>CBDDCD010000001.1:0-2131357 GCA_965226025.1 Candidatus Moanibacter sp.
CATGAAAAATATTGCCGTACAAAGCTTCCTGCGTCCAGCCCTAACTCCAGTCATTCGATGCAAAGACTACACCGTGTTTCTGGAAACAATGGAGCGGATTGACCGGGTTTTGATCGACTCCTCGCTGGAAAGGGAGGCGATCGTAAAAGCCTTGGAAGGATGGGATGAAGCGGGAGGGAAGGATCGGGAGCGACGCGCTCTAAGAGCGATAAAAGCGCTGCGGGTGGAGGTGGTGCGTCATTTACTCGGAGGGATATCCTTTCGTTGTCTGTCGCAGGAGTTGGGACGCAGTGAGCTTCTGGCTAATTTTTGCCGGGTGCGTGAGGTAGACGGGATCCGGAAAATATCGAAGAGCAGTCTGGAACGGGATTCGAAATTCTTCGACGAAGCGTATCTGAGACAGCTGCATGCAAGGATGACCGAGGTGGTGGGCAATGCTGAACATTGTGGTGAGGCAGGATTAGAGAAGCCGATCGATACGAGGGAATGCCTGATCGACGCCACTTGCCTGGAAGCGAACATCCACTGGCCCGTGGACTGGGTCTTGCTCAAGGATGTGGGAGCAACGCTGCTCAAGGCGATCAGTCTGATCCGGCAGGCGGGAATGAAACAGCGCATGCCCCAGGGAGCAAAGGGATTGGCTCGGGAGATGAACAAACGGTGCCTGGAGATGACGCATGCGCGTCGGCGCCGGGAGGCGGGCAAAGCGCGTAAAGGGATCCTGCGGCGGATGAAGCTATTGCTCAAGAAGATTGAGGGCCATGCCCTTCGCCACCGTGACTTATTGGAAGCTATGTGGATGCAAAGCGATTACACCGAGAAGAAGGCGAGCCGAATCATCGAGCGAATGGATGGTATGTTAGAGCAGATACCGCAGGTCATGAAACAGGCGCACGAACGGATCATAGGGGGACGGCAGGTGAAGAATGAGGAGAAGATCCTGAGCGCCTACGAACCTGAGATTGACGTCATCGTGCGAGGCAAGGCAGATCGGGAGGTGGAGTTTGGCAACACCCTTTATTTATGCGAGAGCGCAGAGGGATATCTGTTGGACTGGAAACTGTATGGGGGGCAGGCCCCGAGCGATTGAAGCAGCTTTGGGAAAGTCTGGAGAGGCAAAAGGGCTTCGCTTTAGAGGAGAAGATCGAAGCGATCAGTGGGGATCGGGGCTATGCCTCGAAGGCGGCCAGCAAGCGGCTCCAGGCAGAGGGGATTTTTGACGCCCTTACGCCCCGCAATCCACAAGAGCTCAAGGAGCGGATGGAGGAGCCGCGCTTTGTCCGGTTGCAGCGACGACGAGGGAGCACCGAAGGCCGGATCGGAGTGCTCAAGAACCGATGGCACGGGGGCAAGATACGCAGCAAAGGCTTTGACAACCGTAACCTTAGCGTGGCCTGGTCGGTTCTGTCCCACAATCTATGGAAAATCGCGCAGAGACTTGCGCAAGAACATGAGAAAGAGGCAACGCAGGCGGCATAGGGATCCAAGAATCGAGTCAGAGGCGCTTCCTTGGGAGAACTATCGACTCAAAGCGAGAGGAAGGGTGCTGGAAAGGTGCATAACGGATAAAAGGTAAGCTACCGAGGACGGAAGGCATGTCGTGGTCTACATAACGTGACGAAGATTGATATCGGTATCAGGCTTCCACCCAAATCCTCTCGGATTTGGGACAGCCTCTAGTTATTCAAGCCTGGGCAGGACGGCTTTGTAACGGAGCCCGGATCTTCAGCCACGCTTCCCGCTCTTCCTGCGGGATTTTTTGGAGTCAAAAATGGGATTCCTTCCGATCTCATCCCATCGATGACCATCCCAGTTATGTCGGGTCCAGACCTGGTAGGCATACCCGTTGTGACCACTTTTCTGACGGGCCCGGGGTGTCACACGGGGATGGTAAACGTACATTGCTACGAACAGCAATTGATAGTAATTATCCCGATTTATGACACAGTTGTCGAGAGGACAGGTGGAATAATCGATCTCGTCGGAGATGACCTCTCAATAGACATTGAGCTAGTCCATCTATCTCTTCAGTCAGTGGCTCCTTTACCGGTCACGTACGGCACAGAGGGCCCATCCTTCTTCGACATCTTTATATCCCTAGATGGCGATCAGTCCATGGGAAATCTGACACTCCATAGGCTTACGGAGACATCGGGCACGATGGATACGCAGCTACCCGTGGACTACAAAGTTACATTCCAGAGTGTTGATTTCCCTAACCCGATTGTAGTTCCCGGTCTGACAGATCTTTTAGAATCCGTAGGCGAAATCGATGGCAACCGTTTTGAGGTTGTCCCCGAACCCTCAACGTATCTTCTCTTTGCCGTTGGTCTTCTTGGCATCGGCATCATACGCTTCCGCCGCTGGAAGAAGACTGCATAGCAAGAATCTCAATAATCCGATTAGAGCGTGCCTCCATCGCAAACTTGCTGATCTTGATATAGTGCAACATTAGCTTCTCGTAGTTCGCTTCGTGCTCCTACCGCTGTAGGTAGTGGATGGAACCGGCGTAAGGAATGAGTCGCGCCCAGACGATCTCGTTGTAGATCATGCTCTTCTTGTCGGGGAAGAGTTCGCGGAGCAGGTGTAGGATATCGAGGATGTCGCGGTAACGCTTGAGCATGGTCTGCGATTCCGTATCGTACGAAATCAGTGCGATTACCCAAGCTTGTTTTCTTTTCGGTTCACTTCCGCAGGACTCCCCGTGCGTGTCCTGTCCAATAAATAAATCGAAGTGAAAGAGATTGCGGCGCAGAGTGTTGCGGATGACTGAGGGGGTCGAATTTTGGCTGAAAACAACGCTGTTTTCCTTGGCAGGATGGGTAAATCGGGAGCAATTGAAGATCATTGACTATCTTAAGGACGAGAACCGGACACTGCGCAAATTGATCAAGAAGGAACGCATTCGTTTGCCGGTGGAGGATCGGCGACGATTGGGAGGAATGCTCAATTACTACTATCGATTGGCGGCATGACGAACGAATGAACTGATCAACTTCAGCTTTCCAAAGACATCCTATATCCATCCGCGAAAGGCTCACGAGATAAGATCAGTTACTTGCCCGGAAACACGGGCATTTTGCAAAGAACAGGGATGATTTCGCGCTTTGGAGTCCTGAGGAGAAAGAGAGGGCGAAAGACAGATACAGAATATCGGCGAAGGAGGAATTGAGGCGGCTTCTTGTTGAGATTCACGAAAACGAGTGGGCCGGAAAGATGAGCTGGATCTTGATTGAGGAAGATCACCACCTGTGGGCTACTGCGTTGACCGAGTTGTCGGAATCGCAAGCAATGATCAATTCCCGGTGAATATGAATTTCTGTCAGATCGGGCGAAATCGTGATCCGACTATTATTTGGACAGAGCGGGGTCGGCCGAATATTTTGACCATACAGGGCGTCTTCATTGATTTTAACTCCCTCAGCCCCGGCCCCTTTCCCAACCCATCGAAGGCTCCATCCGAAATGGTAGAGCGCCTCTGTCAGAAGAGCCCCATGAGGCGAATGGGGCAGCCTCACAAACTGAAGGGCGCAATCCTCCTCCTGGCGAGCGACGCCGGCAGCTATATCACGGGCCAGAACATCCTCGTAGACGGCGGCTGGACCGCATGGTGAGTCAGAAGGGAAATCTGCAAATCAGGACTTGCAAGCGGTTCGGTTTGGCGCAATTTTAGGGCCGGCTGATCGGAATAGGATCCGCGGGAGACCGTTGAATTGCGCCGGCCTTGCCCCTGAAACGGTCTTAAAATTAAATGCCGACACAATCCTTCGAATCGCTGCCAATGGGCGCACACTCTCGACCGGCGCCGAGCCAGTTGTGGTGTTGATTCACAACCCGCCGAAAGTGTTAAACGAGAGAGGACCGTTTCGAATTGCTACCGCTTCCCGACCATTGGCGCCGAGAGACAATTTGGACAAAATGAATGAAAGTTCAGAGACAGATTCAGGAATCATCGCCATCATCCTGAACTGTTCCGTTTCAGATGGCGTAATATATTAGCGAACTAAAGATGGACATATACGTAGGTAACTTGCCGTACGAGATAAACGAAGAGACATTGCGCGAAGTGTTTAGCGAATTCGGCAGTGTTGAGAAAGTGAATGTTATCATGGACCGGGATACGGGGCGAGCGAAGGGATTCGCCTTCATCACCATGCCCGATTCAGAAGAAGCACAAAACGCCATAAAGTCCTTGGACGGAAACTCGGTTGAAGGGCGTGAGATGAAGGTCAATCAAGCAAAGCCCAGAGAAGAAAGACCGAGACGGGATCGATATTGATTCTGATTCGATCATAAGTTTCGTACCATTCTGGATGGTACGGATTTTCGATTCCCCTATTCTCAGACTGTACGGTTTGGCGAATGGGATCGTCTGATGAAGCGTGGGTGTGATTCAGACGATCTGAATCCTCCGATGCTGGATATGGGAACGGCTGTGAAGCGAAGAAGGAGCATCTGGCCGAAGGGACAATCAAGGATAAACGGTTGGTGAACTAGCTTATTGACAAGATGGATTGGTACCTTGGGCAGATCACCGTCATGATTGCTGGGACGCTGTTTCTTCGACCGGCTTCCAGTTCGCCGCAGCGAGCTCTGGCATGTCAGCTGGATTCCTTTTGTTTACCACTCGCCTTTGCCGATCGCAAAGAAGAGGCACCTCACTTCCTGGGGTAGCGGCCAAAACGCGCCCCAATAACCCGTGACCCTTTCCCCATAATGAACGTAAGGTAGAGCCCGTCCCAGTGGTGGAAACAATTGATTTTTAATGAGTTATGGGCAAAAAAAAGGCCGGATAGAGCTGCAAAAAGCTCGATCCGGCGAAAAAGGGCGCTTATGCTTGCGTTAGTCAAATACACAGCACGCCCTTCTCATGAAAAATATTGCCGTACAAAGCTTCCTGCGTCCAGCCCTAACTCCAGTCATTCGATGCAAAGACTACACCGTGTTTCTGGAAACAATGGAGCGGATTGACCGGGTTTTGATCGACTCCTCGCTGGAAAGGGAGGCGATCGTAAAAGCCTTGGAAGGATGGGATGAAGCGGGAGGGAAGGATCGGGAGCGACGCGCTCTAAGAGCGATAAAAGCGCTGCGGGTGGAGGTGGTGCGTCATTTACTCGGAGGGATATCCTTTCGTTGTCTGTCGCAGGAGTTGGGACGCAGTGAGCTTCTGGCTAATTTTTGCCGGGTGCGTGAGGTAGACGGGATCCGGAAAATATCGAAGAGCAGTCTGGAACGGGATTCGAAATTCTTCGACGAAGCGTATCTGAGACAGCTGCATGCAAGGATGACCGAGGTGGTGGGCAATGCTGAACATTGTGGTGAGGCAGGATTAGAGAAGCCGATCGATACGAGGGAATGCCTGATCGACGCCACTTGCCTGGAAGCGAACATCCACTGGCCCGTGGACTGGGTCTTGCTCAAGGATGTGGGAGCAACGCTGCTCAAGGCGATCAGTCTGATCCGGCAGGCGGGAATGAAACAGCGCATGCCCCAGGGAGCAAAGGGATTGGCTCGGGAGATGAACAAACGGTGCCTGGAGATGACGCATGCGCGTCGGCGCCGGGAGGCGGGCAAAGCGCGTAAAGGGATCCTGCGGCGGATGAAGCTATTGCTCAAGAAGATTGAGGGCCATGCCCTTCGCCACCGTGACTTATTGGAAGCTATGTGGATGCAAAGCGATTACACCGAGAAGAAGGCGAGCCGAATCATCGAGCGAATGAATGGTATGTTAGAGCAGATACCGCAGGTCATGAAACAGGCGCACGAACGGATCATAGGGGGGCGGCAGGTGAAGAATGAGGAGAAGATCCTGAGCGCCTACGAACCTGAGATTGACGTCATCGTGCGAGGCAAGGCAGATCGGGAGGTGGAGTTTGGCAACACCCTTTATTTATGCGAGAGCGCAGAGGGATATCTGTTGGACTGGAAACTGTATGGGGGGCAGGCCCCGAGCGAATTGAAGCAGCTTTGGGAAAGTCTGGAGAGGCAAAAGGGCTTCGCTTTAGAGGAGAAGATCGAAGCGATCAGTGGGGATCGGGGCTATGCCTCGAAGGCGGCCAGCAAGCGGCTCCAGGCAGAGGGGATTTTTGACGCCCTTACGCCCCGCAATCCACAAGAGCTCAAGGAGCGGATGGAGGAGCCGCGCTTTGTCCGGTTGCAGCGACGACGAGGGAGCACCGAAGGCCGGATCGGAGTGCTCAAGAACCGATGGCACGGGGGCAAGATACGCAGCAAAGGCTTTGACAACCGTAACCTTAGCGTGGCCTGGTCGGTTCTGTCCCACAATCTATGGAAAATCGCGCAGAGACTTGCGCAAGAACATGAGAAAGAGGCAACGCAGGCGGCATAGGGATCCAAGAATCGAGTCAGAGGCGCTTCCTTGGGAGAACTATCGACTCAAAGCGAGAGGAAGGGTGCTGGAAAGGTGCATAACGGATAAAAGGTAAGCTACCGAGGACGGAAGGCATGTCGTGGTCTACATAACGTGACGAAGATTGATATCGGTATCAGGCTTCCACCCAAATCCTCTCGGATTTGGGACAGCCTCTAAGGTAGGAAGGGCTCACTCACGACGAATTCCCTCGTATCGGTCTCGCTTTGAAAGCCAGGTGATTCTGAGGTTCGGAGGAGGATTCAATATTGAATCCTCAGGACTGGAACGGGTGAGTATTGTCTTCAGCAGTTGGGGAAGGTTCCCCAGCACCCCTCTGACGCGTGGCAGAAATGTGGTGACAGGGAGGGAATTCCGAATATTGGGCGGCTTGTTGCTGCATGCCAGATTACGTCGCACGGCTTCACACAGAATTCTGGTGTCCAGAGGCCTGTACAGTGCGCAAAGAACGCCTAATTCCTTGGAATTCTCACACTTCAGAGGTCTTCGAGCACTGGACATGACAAATGTGCTCGTGAGGTATATAAAGGAGTCTGCCTCACCATGCAGTGGCGAGCTTGCAGTTAAGGTAAGAGTCTGGCTGGTACGTTGCATCGCGAGAAAGGCAGTGGAGCATATGTCCCCGTTATCGATGCACCGATCAGAATTCCGATCTGATTGTGGGCAAGACAATAAAGGGAGTCGCCGCAGTTTCCCTTAAGCACAGGATGCGCGTAGATTGCAACACACCGAAAGCCAATCGTGTCGGCTTAAAAACACGGGAGCAGAAGATGGAAAGTAAACAGAATTCCCCAGCGAGAAAATTCTCCGCAGGTGGAATCCAGGCTACAATTTGGAAGAATACCGGGAGGAGCAAGACAGGCAGCGAATTGGACTTTTTCTCGGTTCAGCTGGAACGGAGATACAAGGACAAGAGTGATCAGTGGCAGTCAACGAACTCGTTTGGAGTGAATGATCTGCCCAAAGCACAGCTCCTCTTGGGTAAAGCGTACGAGTTCCTCACCGTTAAAGACGAGTGAGGAAGGTCGGCTGCCTATGGCTCAACGTCAAGGACGGCGATTGCTCGCTCATTGAACACAACTCAGGACACACCAGCGTCATCGACGTCTGCAGTGCCAACCATGTTGAGCCACTGCAGGAGGCCCTGGTGGCGCACATGGTGAAGGCGGAGCGGGGTATCAGTGGAAGTTTCCGGCAAGAGGTTCCCACGCAGGCGGGAATACAGGCGTCGGCGAACCAACACGTTCCTCTGTCGAGAGTACAAGCCCATTTGCATTCCTGGAGTCATGTGCGCTCACACACCACGGTCTGGGCGCGGGCATGATCAAATCGATCCGTCGATGTAGACATCCAGGACGGCGGGCTTGCCAGAGGCCAGCGCCTCCTTGAGGGCGGGCGCCAGTTCCGTGGGGTCTTCGACTATGCGTCCGTCTACGCCAATCGCCTCCGCGATTCCGGCGATGTTCAGACGTTCGGGAAAGTCCATTGCCATGTACTTGCTCGTGGGGTTTTCCTCTTTGCGCACCTGAGTCTTGTACACGTCCATGTTAAGCTTGAGCACGCGGTAGGACTGATTGTTGCAGATCAGGTAGACCACGGGAATGTTCGCGTTGGCGGCGGTCCACAGGGCCTGCACAGTCATCATGGAGCTGCCGTCGCCGACGATGGCGACGACCTGACGCTCCGGGTGCGCCAACTTCGCGCCCATCGCGCCGCCCATGCCCCACCCCAGAGCGGCCCCTACGATGCCTACCAGGCTGTCCTGCTCGTCGAAGTCGATGGCCCCGAACACTGAGGCGCGGGTCGTGATCGAGTCGTCTACGATCATCGCGTCGTTGGGCAGGGCGCTGGAGATCTCGGACATCATGCGTTCCGTGGACATCGGGCTGACATCCCACCTGTCCCTGACGCGTTTTTCCCATGCGGATTTCTGCTGCGCCTTCTCCTCGCCTATCCTTACGGCGCGGCCCTTGGCCGCCTCGGTAGAGGTTCCTGACATGCGAGCCTCGAGGGTGTCGGCCAGGTCCGCCATCGCCATCTTTGGGCTGGAGATGATGCCTACGTCTGTCGGCTCGCTCTTGCCCACTTCCTCATAGTCGGAGTCGATGTGAATCAGCTTCGTGTCAGGGTCCAGGGCGCGCCCTGAGAAGTAGAAGAGCCCGGAGAATACGGACGCGCCTACGACAATCACCGCGTCGTACTTAGACATCGTGTCCTTGGAAGCGGGCATGCCCGGGTTTGTCATCCCCAGGAATTGAGGGTGGCTGGTCGGGAAATTCACGCGTGCGAAGTTCGTGGCGTAGACGGCGGCTCCGGTCAGCTCGGCCAGCCGCACCGCTTCGCTCGCGCCATCAGAGTTGGCAACCCTGTCCCCGACGAGGATAGCGGGGGTGGACGCTTCCACCAGAATGGCAGCCGCTTCCTCGATTGCCCTCCTATCAGGCCGCGTCTGGAAATATCCCTCGCCTGAAGGCACGATCTCCATCTCTGCCTCGTCGTCCAGCGCGTTCCCTGAAAAGGACACGTAGACCGGTCCGGTGGGCGGGGTACGGGCTTCGTTGAAGGCGCGCCGGATTACACTTGGGACCTGCTCGGGGTGCGTGACCTCCACGCTCCACTTGGTGTACTGGTCTGTCATGGCGGGAAGGTCGGCACGGCCCTCGGCGAGCTTGCGCACGTCCTTGTTGGCGGACGTCAGCACCATTGGCGTACCGGCCTCGAAGGCGTTGGTCAGCAGGCTGATGCCGTTCGCGAGCCCGCAATCAATGTGCAGGTTCACGAAGGCCGTTTTGCCTGATGAGCGCGCGTAGGCATCAGCCATTCCCATGGCCACGCCCTCCTGAGTCGCGAGGATGTATTGCAGGTTCGGATGCTCTTCGAGTGCGTCGATTATGGCGCTCTCGGAGGTACCCGGGTTCCCGAAGACATATTCGACCCCTTCTGCCTCCAGCATCTCCATCAGGGCGCGCGCGCCGGTCATCTTACTGATAAGAAATCGTTTTTCTGGGGGTAGAGGCACGCGCCTGGTGAGATCGACCTGAAGAAGCGCTTTCACGGGGAAGACAGTATCTGAGGTGGGCTGGATGCGTCAAGTCGAGCGACGAAATCCGCTCCGTCCACTCCGGAGCTGGCCCTGGGTCCCACACCATCGTCCCTTTCACAATTGGCCTTGGGTAGTAGCAGTATCCTCATATGTCTGGTCTTCGTACAGGGGACTTGCACCCCATTTACAGCGCGCCCATGCTGGGCACACACCAATCACGTCAGGTAGCGGCTGACGCCGAGCCTGCGTTCAAACATTCGCTAAGCGAGAGAGACGCATGGCTCCTTGGACAATAGATAAGTGGAATCCAGTAATCCCTCCTGGCGTTCTCCACCCACCCTTTGACGAAGTTCGGGCGGGGGCGGCCCACATTGTCAAGCTGGGGAATGAATACCGGATGGTCTACTGGGGCAGCGACCGAGACGGCCGCAACTACATTCTCCAGGCTCAGTCCCCGACTAGTGAACCGAATCGGTGGCGCCCTCTTGCGGGTGCGCTCATCGGTCCCCAACCGGACACGATGCATAACAATCGTGGACCGGGTTTCCCTTTCCTTTTCCCAGTATCCGACACCCGCTGGCACCTCTACTTCACCGCTTGGGGCACGCGGGCGGACGGCAAACTGCCGAACACAACGGGGTTAGCCGTTTCAGATGACCATGGAGCAACTTGGCATTACCATCCAGATCACCCTGTGATTCCCCTCGACCGACACTATGACGCTGAAGGCACCGGCAGCGTCTGGGTCGTGCGCGAGAATGACAGATTCCGGATGTACTACACGGCTATCGGCAAATATTTCGCCAAGCCCGAAGGTGTTGAGACGGGGCACGGTGACACTATTCCCGAGATTGGGATCGCTTACGCTGAATCCGCGGATGGTATTCATTGGAAGAAGCCTGTGGATCAGCTCCTGATCGCTCCACGCGGTTTCGAGGTTACACCGTATGAGTACATTTGCTCGAAGCCCTGTATTGTCAAATGGCAGGGCAGCTACGTCATGTGGGTCAATACATTCGGGACGGCCTACCGCGTCCACCGACTAACCAGCGCAGACGGGCTGCACTGGCATTGGGCAAAGCGCTTGGGTCCGGATGGCGAGCTTGGTGTCGGGGGCGTCGGCTCTTTCGATGACCAGCAACGGTCATACCCAACCGTTGTGTCCAGCAATGGTATTCTCCATTGCTGGTTCACTGGGAACCGGTTCGGGGAAACCGGTATGGGATATGCCGCGACCCCGACACTGGTTGAGAGCGACAAACCCGGATCGGGCGAATCGGGTCCTGGGGACTGACCCCAGAGCGCCAGCCCGTGCCTGCTTAACTCCGCGACCCACCTTGAAAGTCGTGTGTGCAGAAAGAGACGCTTGATGACCTCACCGGAAGCTCGCAAATACTTGCAGGAATTGAGTAAGAATCCGGCATTTGGTGCCGTGGGCAGCGAGTTCAGCCTCGACGAACTGCGCAAAGGAATGGGGGCGCGCCAAGCGCCCGCTAACAGCGACGTCGAATGCATCCGCTCGCAGATTGACGATAGATGCCTGCGTACGTTGCCAGCTCTCAACCTGGTGATTTGATCGCCTTCGACAACCGGATCTGGCACGCCAGTTGGGGAGGAGGCCGTGACCGGAGGATGTGTTTGAAATCCCCCATCCCTCGCAGAGAACACAATGGCAATAAGAAAGACGTTAAACTCGAAAGAGGAGTCAGATGGGGTTTCCCCCTCAACCGTCCCGTAGATCCCGTCCATGATCGCCTGATCGGTCCTCATCTCCGCTTCGGAGACGATGGGCGTCGCCCTACCCAGCGCGCAGTCGATGAAGTGGTGCGCCTCCTGCCGGACCCGTATCCGGTAATCGTCCACGAACGACGCCGCAAGACCAGGAGCAACCTCCTCCGTGCGGTCCACGTACTCCCCGTCCCCCCAGCTGAGTAAACAAAGGGGAGCGAGGGACGCGAAGCCATGGGTCCCCCACACATCGACCCCTTGTTCTGCGACCAGGTCACCCGCCAGCGTCTTGGCCCGAGCTCGGTCGCTGTCGCAAAGAGCGGCGATGTCGGCGTCCGGGTGATCGGCCAGGTTGAGCGCGTACGCCTCACGCCCGAAGGCCCCGCAGCCAACGATTCCAACTCGCAACGGCATAGTTGCCATTTCGCTCCTCCATTCCATCGCCATCTGCCGGCCTTTGCACGGGGCCCCTTCCCGGATCGGATGAGGTATTCAAGAGGTGCAAAGCCATTTCTTTATACGTGTGGGCACTCGAAATCCAGGCCATCCATGATGATTTCGATCTGATCTTTGGGTTTGAAGTAGTCGGTTGCCGTATAGTTTTCGCCCATGTCGCCCATGAGCCGGCGGCGGCGAGGAGTCATTCGGGCCAGGACCTTTTCGGGGCATTTTTCGTAGTCGTAGGCCCGGCACCACATCTGGCCATAGCGGAAGGTGATGGAGCGTCGGACCGTGTCGGAGAGGTTGGGTGCCACCGCATGCAGGAGGGCGTTGGGGAAGATGGCACAGTCTCCTGGTTCGCAGATCAGCTGGACTGTCCCTGGATTCCAGTATCGGAATATCCGTCTCACAGAAAAACTCGTAACAATCCCATTCCGTCCAATACCTGCGAAATTCGGCGATCTCTCGGTCGGACCAGGCCTCGAGAACCCTGGCCCTGAGGATCTCGTTCCTGGCGATCTGCCCGGCGGTCATCGTTACGGCATTCTCCCCGGAGAACGCCTCCTCGAGCACGTGGTGGCTGGTCCAGCCCTCGATGGAGATGACACCGGCCACCTGCTGCGGCCGCACCTTTGCAACCTCGAGCGCTATCATGCCGCCGATGCTATGCCCGCCGACAAAGTACCTGTCCAGCCGAAGTTGGTCCGCCACCGTCAGGACATCCCCACCGAACTCCTCGATGGAACAACCCATCGGTGGAGGCCAACCGCCGCCGTGTCCACGCACCTCGACGACGATCAGCTGCGCCGAACCATCCAGATGATCCAGGATCTCCACGAGGCAGAACGAATCACCGAAACTTCCGGGGATCAGGATGAAGGAGGGTGTGTTGCCGGCGCGAATCAGAAAAGAGAAATGGCCAACTTGCAGGTCGATGTTGTGGCGCCGCCAGCCGGGGCCCAGGTCGTGATCGGTCTCACCGAGCTTGTCGTATCCGGCCATTGGGTCTCCCTGGGGGGCTGAGCGAAGGCGCCGCGAGTCGGGATGCATCCGCGGTGAAATACAATCATTACAGCCACAGCTTAACAGCGCACTCTAGTCGACTACCTCGCGATAGAATTCGCCGATGCGCGCCACGGCCAGGCGCGATTCTTCCAGGCGATGGGCCTGCGACTGCCAGCCGTGAAACATCTCCGGCCATTCCTCCAGGGTTACCTCCACCCCGGCTGCCTTCGCCCTGTCGGCAAAGACGCGGGTGTCGTCGAGCATCGTCTCCGCCGTCCCCACCTGCATCAGGATCGGGGGCAAGCCCGTCAGCCCTCCGTACATGGGAGAAGCGAGCGGGGTTCTCGGATCGGCCCCATTGAGATAGAGACGGGCGAAGCGTTCGAGGTATTCTTTGCTGATCGCCGGATCTTCCGTCGCTTTCGAACGGAAGGTGGCGCCGGTCTGGGCCAGGTCGGTCCAGGCGCTCATTGGCACGGCACCAGCCGGCAGCGGCTCGCCGGCGTCGCGAGCGGCGAGCAGTAGGGCCAGTGAAAGGCCTCCGCCGGCCGAGATTCCACCCACGACGACGCGGGCTGCGGCGAACCCCTTGCTTTGCAACCAGCGGTACGACGTGTGTGTGTCTTCGATCGCCGCCGGAAAAGTATGTTCCGGAGCCAGGCGGTAGTCGATCGATAGTACCCTTACCGCTGCGGCCCGGGCGATCCAGGCCGAGACCGAGCGGGTGGAGCGGGCGGATCCTCGGTAATATCCGCCGCCGTGAATGAAGAGAAAGACGCTGTCGCTCCGGGATTCCGGCATGTCGATCCACTCGGCGGGCACGCCGCCGGCGTCGACCTGATGATGCGCTGCCCCCTCGGGCAAAGGGGCTGCTTTCGACTTCGTCTCCCGGCGCAGTTGCTCGACGCTTTTGTCAGCTGTGTAGGGATTGCTCCGAATGCCCTCGATAATGGCTTCCAGTTCAGCACTTGCCATTAACCCACGTCCGTTGTCAACAGGATTTGTTCCGTTCGAGCCACGCCGGTGGGAACAAAGGCGCTGGAGTTGGGGGTGTCAACATCTCTCGGGGTTAGGAAAGACAGACGTACAGGAGGCGGAGAATTCGCTGGCTGCAGACCGTCAGGCCTGCGCGACGGAGCGTGCCTCGTCGTCGGTGGCTGCCTGCCGGCGCGGCCGTAGCCAGTGGACAAGCCGTTGCACCAGGATCCTTTCGGTCTGCAGTTCTTCTATGATGGCATCCAGTCGTCCGTCGGCGCTCTTGCGCCGGACGTAGTCGCGGATGAAACTGATGCTGATGCCGGCGAACAGGCCGACCGCCAGTCCGATTGCGGCCAGGGTCGCCATGCCTGTGCGCGAACCGAACTCGGGTGGCTCGGCCAGGCTGAGTACTTCGAAGCGGGACGATTCCCCTTTCGACCGAATCTTGGCGGCTTCGTAGCGGTTCATCACCGTCGCCAGCAGAGTGGAGCGAATCTCCACTTCCCGGCCAAGGCGCTCGAACTCCAGCCCTCGTTCCGACCGCGGACCGCTGACGGAATCACCATTCATGCCGCCGACCACGTCGAGGTTATGCCGGCGGAACTCCACAAGGTCATTCTGAGCCTCGTCCATTTCGGCGCGGATCTCGGCAATGCGATCCTGTATGAACTGAATCTGCTCCCGCGACTGTCCTTCCCGCCGCCGATCGTAATACGCGCGCAGCTGTTCTACGTACTCGTTGGCAATAGCCGCCGCGAGGGCAGGTGAGTCGATCTCCGTTCCGATGGTAATCGCACCGCTGCGATCCCCGTCGACGTCCACGGCGTCGCCGAGGAGCTCGATTCCTTCCTGAACCGAATCGATCTGCAGCAGACTGCTGAGGTCGCCGCTGACCATTACTCCATCCTCTTCGAATTGATAAATCTGTTCGAACACGCGACGGTGTGTCGGTGGACTTTGCAGAATCTCCTCGAAAAAAGTACGCCTGGCTGCCGAACGCCGGCGGTCCAGGTGAAGGTATTCAGTCTGCTCGACAGGCAGGATAACCGTCTCAGCCCGGTAGACCTCATCCTCCAGAAAGCTGAGAGAGCAGGCGATCAGCACGCCCAGCAAGGTGGCCGCGGCTATCACCCAGCGATGGCGCACAAGCACCTCCACATAGTCGAGGAAATCGGCCCCTGCTTCGGACTTGTATGGAGTGAGTGGCTTCACGTCGTCTTCCGGGAGAATCAGATATCCAGACTTCTGCGACAGACTCATGATTGCTCTTCGTTAATGATCCGACTGCCTGCTGCCACCGCTTTTCGCGGCCAGACAGAAAGACGCGTTTGTTCCCGAATGGTTCGGGAAAAGTTTGCGTTTGTGCGAAATTTTATGCAGGAGAACGGAAAAAGTGCGGAATGGAGACGACAGCGCTCTTCACCGCGTTCGTCAAAAAATAGCTTGACCAATTCGCGACGCGTTCGGACTCCGGGAAACCTGACCGGAGCTGTCCCCCCGAGGCCCATTCATCCACCCACCGGCTAAATCCGATTCGCGTTGAAGTGTTGCCTCGCGGATGAACCTAACAATTTCGCCCGATGTTACAACCTCATTTCGCTGGCGCTAAGCGACCTAGTAGAACAGATCGATCCACATCTTGTTGACTTCGACTGTCCCTTCTGTGACGCCGACCCGAACCGCGTTGCGACCGGTGGCCAGATAATTTGTGGCAAGCAGGCAAGTCACAGTGACCCCGTCGCGCCGCTGTTCCGTCAGTTGGTTTCCGTTTATCGCAAACTCCAGACGGTCCGCGTCGGACAGTTCGACCATCTCCACGCGCAGCTGCGTGCGGCGGGGCGCCGGCGAACCGGAGAGGTGTTCGCCAATCAGTACGGGCACCTCCACCGAAGTCGCCGTCGCTGCGGGCCCGATCCTTGCCGGCAGGACGCAGTGCATCCAGTTGTGCGGGTAGGCCCACGATGGCTGCCCGCCGCGGTCGGCGGCAAACTCCTTGTCCTTGCCACGCAGCTTCTCCGGATCGTCGATCTCCCGCAGCAGCTCAAGCTGGTGGGCAAACGGCATGTGTGACTCTTCTTCGGGTCGCTGGGTAAAGGTGTGGGCGTTCCAGTTGAAGGTGTAGATGCCGTCCGCCCCCTGATACCAGTAGTTGGTCGCCAGAGCCCGGCACATGGCGGCGGTGAACTTCCCGTAGCCGCTGGGCCAGCCGTAGAGACAGGGGTACACCAGAACATCCGTTCCTGCTGCCAGCTTCTTGAATTCCTCCACCTCGATGTCGATGGCGCCGCTGCCGAGGACGATCACGTCCAGCAGCCCTTCGCCAATCCAGGTCGCCACGTCGTACCCGTTGAGCCTGCAAGCCTCCATCGATTCGCACACCCGCACGGCGAAGGTGATAGACCTTCCTCGCTCCTTCCCGCGAACGTGCAGATGATTCCGCACGCGCCGCAGAAACTCGGTGAGAATGTGGGCATTCTGTGGCTCGGTTCCGGGAATGAAATGGGGCGCGCTGCGGTGAAAGTCGATCTCCAATCCGTCGAAATCGTATTTGCCCACCGCCTCTTCGATGATCGCGAACTTGAAATCCAGCACCTCGGGTATGGCGAAATTCAGCTGGTTGCACCCACCGTACGGATGCCCCGTACCAATCAGCCATTCCGGATGTTCGAGCTTGAAGCTGGCCAGCAGCTGGGGATGGGCCTCGCCGTCGCCGAGACTGTCGTGGCAGTCGTTGATGCGAAACGAGTAGAACACATCCGCCCCGCGTTCCCTGGCCGCGTCGATCGTGATCGCCGGCGGATCCTCCCCCGCCGCAAACATCCGCTGCAGCAACGGCTCCACCTTGCCGATCCGCTCCCCGTTCAGCTCCATCACCGCGCTGTCGTAGTAGGCATTGTTCCCGCCCGACCCATCATGCCAGAACAGGGCATCCACGTGTGTCGTCTCTAGGAACCCCGCCACACCCCGCAGATAGTCGGCCGTATCCGTGGAATTCTGTACCACCCAGCTCGTATCGGCGTTGTAGACGATGCGATAGGGTTTGCGCCGAATCGGATAAGTGGTGTTCCTTGCCATGTTGTCTCTCCTGGTGGTTCTGCTGTGGTCGGGTGAGTAGATCCCCCACTCGCTCCACCTGAGTCGGGTCTTTTATTCCTCCAAAGTCCGGGGTTCAGGGTCTTGCACGAAGGTCTGAGCCGGGGTCGGGGTGTGCCCCTGAGCGGCATCATTGGGTTGATTTCGCAGGAGCGAAATCATCCCAATGGCTCCGCGAGCGCCAGGATGGCGATCGCGGTTTAGCGAAGGGGCGCACCCCGACCCCGGCCTGGCACCTACCTCAAGAACCCCGAATCCCTCAACCCACCCCCCAACCTCTCCATCTGTTCATCACTCAACGTATAATAAGGCAACGGCAAATACCGCCCACTGATCCCGAAAAGTTCCGACATCCCATGAGCGACGCAGTTCAGACTGACTCCAATGCTCCCGATCAGAGCGCGCAACGGATACTCCACCTCGCGAACATACCGCCACGCGGTCTCGTACTCGCCGGCCTTCACCGCATCGAAGTATGCCCACGCCAGATCCGGCCGGAAGCTCATGATCAGACACAGATAGCCGTCGACGCCGTAGGGCACCTGCAGGGTGTGATTCGACATGAAGCCGCCCGAGACCGCGGCCCAGCGGTCGTGAACCAGCATGCACATCTGGTTTCCCGCCTCGCCGAAAATGTCATCCTTGACCGCCACCAGGTTCGGCGCTCCTTCGTAGAGCGCCCGCACCACTTCCATCTGCCGCCCCGGTGGCCGCTCCCCACCCATTTTGAAATAGGCGGTCACTATCATCGTCGGAATGTGTTCGCCAACTGCGTTGAAATGCTCGACGAGCTGCTCCGGCTGCCCCAACGCGGCCCAGTCGGGAGGTAACAGCATTAGCAGGTCCGGCGCCCAGGTCCCTGCAGTATTCCGCGTAGGAGACCGCCTTCGGCGTTGCCCAGGAGTTGTCTGCGGCGATCACCTTGGCGCGGCCGTTGGCCTGCTCGACCACCACCTTCACGAGTTCGGCAATCTCCTCGTCGGTCTGCAACGAGAACAGGCTGTCGCCCCAGGTCACCATCAAAGTCCTGGCCTTGCCGGCGATGGCGAAATCGACCTGCGACCGGACACCGTCGAGATCTACCTTGCCCTCCTTGGTGAACGGCGTGCGAATGGAGGGAACGGGACTGTCCAGCGCCTCGCGCAACTCGGCTGAGCAACCTCGGGGGTCTACACTCATCACATGCTCCGTTTGTAGTCGGTCAGAAGGGACTCGATCGGAAACTCTGATTGGCGACTGATAAGAAATCGCTTTTCTGGAGGTAGAGGCACGCGCCATGGTGAGATCGACCTGAAGAAGCGCTTTCACGGGGAAGACAGTATCTGAGGTGGGCTGGATGCGTCAAGTCGAGCGACGAAATCCGCTCCGTCCAGTCCGCCCTTTCGTAAATGGCCTTGGGTAGTAGGTATCCTCATATGTCCGGTCTTCGTACAGGGTCTTGCACTAAATTTGCAGCGCGCCCATGCTCGGCACACACAAATCGCTCCAGCTAACTCCGATTCCGCTGACGCTCCATCGGGGTAGTTGAGCTTTCACGGCTATCCCAAGGACAAGAATGAAACTCGAACCTGTCGAGAACACGTCACGGATTCGAATTGATTCGGGCATTTCAGCGGTGGGGCGTCTCCTACTTTGGCTCCCTGAAGCGATCATCAGTAATACTGGCATGTCGGCGGTCTATCCAGTCGGCACATGGGATTGGGATGACAGGCGGCTAAAGCAGCACGTTTCTGGAGACAAGACGATCGGCCCTGGCAATTGTCAGAAGGTTGATAGTGACACGTTTGAATGTTGCGGCATACGCATTCCAGCAGACTGTCCTGTTGAGTGGACTGCAACCGTTGCAGCAGACGAATGCGCCGTGGATTTCTGTATCAGGCTGGTCAACCTCGGTGACAGAACTCTTCACAAGGCAGGGGCTGCAATCTGCCTTCGGTTTCTTGATGCCCCATGGTGGTCCGATGAGCACACCTATGTGCTAAGCTCAGGCAGAGCGTCATCCCTCTCAAGTTTGCACAGAGATGCCGGCCGACCCAACGCGTTTCAGGCTTACTTGGTAACCAACCAATCCTACGACCATGTGTTTTATCGGGAATTCTGGGGTTTCAACAGACATAGGCTCGATAGGCCGTTCATGATCAGCGAGAACACGGACGGGGAGATCTGCACTGGGATTCAGGCCGATCAGGCATATTTCCTTCATAGTAATCGTGGCAATCCATGTACGGACATCATGCTTTCCTTTGCTGATGTGGAGCCGATGACCGATTCCCAAGCGAAAGGAAAGGTATGGATCGGGAAGGGACGAGCAGCTGAAATGATCAAGGAAGTTGGATAATCGGGTCCCCGGGACTGACTCCTGAGGGCCAACATGCACGCTGCTGACGGGGAGTGGCGGCGGGGATAGGTTTCCGCCCCTAATCCGAGGGTCTTGCACTCCATTTACAGCGCGCCCATGCTGGGCACACACCAGACACTCGACTCAACGTCGGCTAGCGCCGCCATGCCAAACAGGCTGCCAGGTGAAAAACAGATGAAGCTACACATCCTCGGAAACGGCGGTCCGCGTCCCAGCCGCATGGGCGAACGCTACGGGACTTCCTGCATTCTTGAGTTCGGTGAAGAACGTATCATGGTTGATTGCGGCCCTGGCACAACCTACAAGATGGCGCGGATGGGGATGCAGCCCACACAGATCAATTCGGTTTTCCTCACTCACCATCATTCGGATCACATCGTAGATTTCCCATGCTTTGCGCTGCTTCGGTTCGATCTCGACCCTGCCGACCTTCCGCCCCTCAGGGTGTTTGGCCCGCCACCGACGGTCGAGTTCGTCGATCGCCTCTTTGGGAAGGAGGGAGCGTTCTTCCCGGACATTGTTGCGCGTCGGGAACACCCCGTCAGCCACCACGGGCATGTGCGGAGAGGCGGAACGCTGCCGCGCCCGGACATCAAGGTCGATGCCCATGACCTCGATTCAGGCACGGTTATCAAGGGGGACGGCTGGGAAACAACCTCTGTGGAGGTTCCTCATATCGGGCCGTACCTGACCACGCTTGCTTACCGAATCGACACGGCTGACGGCAGTGTACTCTTCTTGTGTGATGCGGCGGATTGTCCTGAGTTGAGGGAACTGGCCAAAGGAGTCGACACGTTGGTGACCGGCCTCGTCCCTCTCAATTTCAAGGAAGGGTACGTCTCGCACCCGATCCATGGTGTCAGCGCCGACATCTCGGAGGTTGTTGATATCACTCTCGATGGTGGCATCCGCCGGATCGTACTCATCCACGGTTCGCCACTTGGGGATGACGTTGTCGCAAGACTGCGTCGCGGCTACGGCGGCGAGGGCTATGAAGGCCTTGTCGTGCGCCCTGACGAGCTTACGACAGTCGAGATATAGGCTGTGTATGAACGAGGAATCGGCTTCAACCAAGCACAGGTAATTGGCCTTCGAAATTTTGCCGTATCTTTGGGATTTGTGTGGAACAACCCCGGCATCCAACGCGGTAAGAGGAGGAGATGGCAATGTCAATTGGGTCCCCGGGACCCGGGACTGACCCCAGAGCGCCGTCCCGTGCCTGCTTAACTCCGCGACCCACCTTGAAAGTCGTGTGTGCAGAAACAGATGCTTGATGACCTCACCGGAAGCTCGCGAATACTTGCAGGAATTGCGTAAGAATCCGGCATTTGGTGCCGTGGGCAACGAGTTCAGCCTCGAAGAACTGCGCAAAGGAATGGGGGCGCGCCAAGCGCCAGCCAACAGCGACGTCGAATGCATCCGCTCGCAGATTGACGATATGTCCTGTGAATGGGTAGTGGCATCCGGAGCAGACCCTGATCTACGGCTTTTGTATCTGCACGGCGGCGGCTATGTCTCCGGATCAGGTGCACACTACCTTCACTTGGCTGGCCGCATCTCGGCGGCAGCAGAGTGTGCCGTCCTTCTTCCCGACTACCGGCTTGCACCGGAACATCGCTTCCCATCCTCGATTAATGATTGCATTTGCGCCCATGAATGGATGATCGCATCCGGGCCGTATGGACCGGCGCTCGCGACGGCAACGTTCATTGCCGGGGATTCGGCCGGCGGCGGCCTGAGCTTGGCGACGCTACTGGCGCTGCGAGACCGTCGCCGGCCACTGCCGACAGCCGGTATGCCCCTGTCGGCCTGTGCCGATCTGACTCTGGCCAGTGAGTCAATACGGTCAGAAGATGACCCCATCTGTAGTGCACGATGCATGCCCGTGTTCGTGAGGCTTTATCTTGGGGAGGCAGATCCCCGGAACCCGCTCGCCTCGCCGGTATTTGGTGATTACACGGGCATCCCGCCCCTCCTGATCCAGGTCGGTGAGCATGAGATGCTTCGTGACGATAGTGTTCGCGTCGCGGACAAGGCCCGATCTGATGGAGTTAAAGTGAAGCTGGAGGTCTGGGCGGGCATGGTCCACGTGTTTCAGATCCTCGACCTCCCTGAAAGCCACGAGGCCATCGAGCATATTGCCGGCTTTATGCGGTCGTGCTTGCCGTGATGCAGCAACCATGGGATGACAGAGGACAAACAACCAGCCGGATGCAGAGGACGGTCTGCAGCCGCGCCTGGTCCGAAACGTTGATGCCTTATTGAAGCACGTCATGATTCTATTAACCGGAGCCGCAGGTAGGCTTGGAAGGTGTGTTCTCCGGCGCCTCGTCGAGCAGGGGTACGACGTCGTGGGAACCGACCGGGTTCTCTGCACCGATTTGCCGGCACCATTTGTCCAGGCTGATCTCTGCGATAGGGAGAAGATGGCAGAACTATTGACAGGTGCCGAGGCGGTCATCCACATGGGAGCCATTCCGGGCCCGGGATCTGATGAAAATGAGACGTTCAGTAACAATGTCCAGAGCACGTTCAACGTCGTCCGGACAGCGGCGAATTTGAAAGTGCGTCGTGTGGTATTTTCTTCGAGCGCCTTTGCCATGGGATGGGCCAGTGATCCCAATGCCTTTGTGCCACGTTATCTACCTCTAGACGAGCAGCACCCCATGATGCCATTCGAGGCCTATGGTTTATCGAAACAGATCGGAGAGTGTATTGCCCAAATGGTTGCTAGAAGTACAGATACATCGATCGTGAGCCTTCGTTTCACAAACGTGGTATCGCCAGAGAACCAAGCTGCGTTCCCATTACCGGCACCGACCCCCAAGGATCCGAAGACGGTAGTAATGTGGGCGTACGCAGACCCCCGGGACGTTGTGGATGCGCATGTGTTGGCACTCAAGGCGAATCTTCGAGGCCATGAAGCGTTTCTCCTTGCACAACCGACCACTCGATTCCGTGAGTCGACGGTTGAGTTGATCAAGCGCAATTTTGGTGATCGCGTCGAGATTCGGGGCTCCCTCTCCGGTAATGCCAGTGTCATCAACACCGACAAAGCCCAACGAATGCTTGGCTTTGAACCGAGACATCAATGGCGCTAGCCTGAACCACATCGGATCTTTACCGCATCCTCCTCCGGAGGACCGCATTTAAGTCTACGGCTGAGCTACGTAGCTTCGCTGTGTGGTACCAGCTCGCCTGCCACGTCGGCCTTGTTTGCGATTCTTGTCCATCGGCTCATCGGTTTCCTCTAACCTTCCTTCCCACTCTCGGTTATCCTCAAGCGCTTGGCCTCGAGCAGCAGTCTGTTGATGTTTCCAAGTTTCGTTCTTCTAAAGGGGACTTGCACCCTATTTACAGCGCTCCCAGGCTGGGCACACACAATTCGCTGCTCACCTACACCTTGCCTGCGGACGGTCAGGTGAGGAAGAGCGTGAACGTTCGATTTACCCGGAAAGAGGCGATGCATGCAGACTCGTATCAAGCTTGGACTTGTTGGATTTGGCGGCCGAGGACGTTCCCTACTCAGACTGGGCACTCGGGGGTTTCCCGAGGTGGTGGCAGCGGGGATATGTGATACGGACGAAACGAGACTTTCAGAGGCTCAGCGGGATTATCCAGACACCGGTCTCTTCTCCAACATCGACCGTATGCTGGGTAATGTGGAGCTGGACGCGCTGCTGGTTGAGACCCCTGCAACTTTTCATGCGCAGCTGTGCTGTAAGGCGCTGGCAAGGGACGTTCACGTCATGTCCGACGTGCCTGCGGTTAGCTCGATGGAGGAGGCCGAAGAGCTGTGGCAAGCACAACAGTCGAGTCGCGCGTTCTATATGCTCGGGGCAAATCCGAATATGTGGGGGTTCGTAGACGCCGCCGTTGAGTTGGTTGAAGAAGGAGCGTTGGGCGAACCCTACTATATGGAAGCTGAATATGTTCACGACAGCAGGCATCTGTTCGAGAGCACCCCGTGGCGAAAGACCTATGAGAGCATCAGGTACTGCACGCACTCCTTGGGACCGCTTCTTCGCCTGGTCAACGATGATCTCGAATGGGTTTCGTGTTTTGACACGGGCAGTCATATCAATCGGCAGGACGGTCAACACGATGCCATGGTGGCCATCTTCCGATCGCGGTCCGATGTTGTCGTTCGGCTTCTAATCTCATCTGTCAACAACCACCCGTTCAACTTCCATGGTTACCGCGTCTACGGGACAAAGGGGTACTTCGAATGGAGACCCGGAGGCCAAGAAGCTGATCGAGCCCAAACGCTGTACTACTCCACCGAGCATCATAGGGAGAAGACTCTCCACGAGATCCCTGTTGGGACAGCACCGAGGGAAACAACGGCAGAGGCGACCGATGGACACGGTGGAGCAGACTACGCACTGCTACGTCATTTCTTCACGGCTATTCGGGCCGGACTACCGTCCCCGATTCCATTGCGGGAGGGACTGAGAATGTCCCTTCCGGGTATCGCAGCGGCGGCGTCCGCTCGGGCGGGAGGCAGACTGACAACAATCGTATACCCCTGGTCGGAGACAAGCGCAGATACATAAGGAACCGAACCGAATCGGATCCCTAGAACTGACCCCCGCGCCCCAGCTCGGGTCCGACACCCGGCCCTGAGGGACGCGTGGATGGGGTTATGAATTCCAGAGCCTTGGACTCGGACCTGCAAGAAATCGAGGGTTATCTTAGGGTAAAATACCCGAAACAGAATAAGGAATGGCCCTGCCCTGAATAGCATCTCCTGCCTTGTGGCAAGACGAAGGGCGCTGTTCGGACCATGGACTGTCCACGTACGTTGATGACCTCTGCCCAGACGTGTTCACATTTCTCATGCCGTATGGCGGTCGCGATGTCGGCAGCGAAAGCTTGCCCTCGGGCGTTACTACTTCCATTATGGCCTGGATGACCGTTTGAGGACCTCCCTCCACACGGGCCCTAAAGGCCTTTAGGGAAGAATGAACCATAATCTTGATCCCTGCAAAAAGCCCCAACGCTTTAAGATCTCTAACCAACTCTTTTCGAGTGACTTCTTCCATTCGATCGATTCGCTCAAACTATCGCTTGGGAAGTTTACCTTAGTCTGGATATCTCACAGATAGCTGACGCCGCTGTCGAAATCCACTTGCGACGCAACACTTTGCGACGCAAGTTTCGACGCGCTGCGTTCGCAGCTTGCTCAAGACTAACCCTGAGCAAGAGGCACGGAAGGGCCTCGCGTCGAAGCCCGTAGGGCCTTGGCTCGCAAAATTTGTGAGACAAGCGGGTTGGGGAAGGCAAGCAGGAAAAAACAAAAGATTCCAAAGGGCACTCGAAGAGGAACTGGCTGGATCGGATATCGTCCTCTACGACATCGACGCCGAAAAGGCTGAGCTCATGGCCGGGTTGGGTCGCCGCCTCAATGAGATGGCCGGCGGCAGCCTCTAGGGCGATGTCGCAACGCCGTGCGCCAACTTCCTCGTGGGCAAAAGCTTGAAACCAACACGCTCGACTGGGCGTCGTCGTCTCACCATACTACCTTATTGACATTGAGGGCGAAGTCTATCACCGCAGGTTCCGTCCGGTCAAACCCGAGGGCCACCGGCACGAAAGATCAATTTCAAGCCGTTACCCGAAAGTGAGTGAACACGACGACTACCAAGAAAGGTCGACAATGGCAAAACATGTCGGGTCCACTGCCCAGCGTCTGAAAGAGCTTCCGTACGACAAGCGCGTCTGTCGCATCGAGCATTATCCTACCAGCCTCAACATAGATAAACTCACCGGCAAGCGGGACGAGTCGCGGCCGTACGCTTCCATGGAAGAAGAGGTCGCTGCAGTCGCCGAGGCTGGTACCGAGGTGTGGGCAATTACCTGTTTTGCCGGCCGAGGCATCCCAATGTTTCCCTCCAAGATCCTCACTTCGCCGGACAACCTGGATATGGAAGCGATTCCTCGGTTCCTCGAGCTCGCCCACGAACGGGGCATAATAGTTCTGACTTATTACCCCTTCATCTTCAACCACCAGCTCAAAGACATTCATCCAGAGTGGGCGATCAAGATGATGGACGATGGTGGGGAGGATGTCTGGGACGAAGGCTGGTCGTGCTGGAACTCGCCGTTCCGCGATTGGCTCCCCGAACTACTGAGCGAGGGACTTGATCATCTGGATTTCGACGGCATATACTTCGACGACATGAACTGGGGTTCCCATTCCGACGCCGGTCAGCGCCGGGTTGGGGGGTGTCATTGCGACTATTGTCGCCAGCAGCTTCTCGAAGAAACCGGTCTCGAGCTGCAGCAGAAGGTCGACATGAACTCGATCGATTTCAGGCGTTACATAAACTGGCGGTATAGCAAATTCGTCGACGCCATGGCGCACGTCTCGACAAAGCTGCACGAGCGCCACCCAGACGCTATCATTGATTGGAACTATTATTGTCGCCCATACGGCACTCCGGACACCGGTTGGATGACGTCGCATCCACTCAATCCGATGGATGTGGGCAGCTATCAATTCGTGGAAGCCGGTCTCGACAATCTAGGCTCGGGGATACCCACCAAAATCTGTCAGGCGCTGGGCCAGAAGACCTTCGGGATCTGGTTGTGGGCGACCCAGACCCGGTGGAGTGCATCTCGCACAGTGCCCCCTATCCCGAGCCTCATGTCCCACTCATTTATGGCCTCAATGCCGTCGCTCACGGCGGCGGATCCGTCACCACCTGCCTTGATGCCGGCGACCACTCCATTCACGGGGATACGCTTAAGTCGATATTCAGCGAGCTCGTAAGGTTGCGCGATCATATCGGGGAGGAAACGGTCAAGTACCTCGCGCTGCACGTATCGCAGCAGACGCGGGATTTCGCGCCGCCCTACCGCGACGAACCGGATCTCTGGTGGCGACAGCTGCGCGGTAGCCACGAGTTGATGATACGCTCCCATGTGCTCACGGATTATCTCTTCGATCGCCATCTCATGGACAAGAAAAAACTATCGCAGTACCGTGTTCTACTTCTTGCGAACAGCGCCTGTCTTTCGAGCGCAGAGGCGGATGCAATTCGATCCTTCGCCGGCAATGGCGGCACCGTGTTCGCCACTCATCAAACTTCATTATTCGACGAGTTTGGACAACAACAGAGCGATTTTCAATTGTCCGATCTATTCGGCGTGAGTTATAAAGGCGAATCGACGGAGGCGACCGCGCTCGATGAGGCCAACGAGACCAATCAGATGAGACTTTACGGCCGTAGTGGCCGTACCAATGAAAGCAACATCTACGTTGTCCAGTCCGACGAGATGCGCGAGCGGTTCGGGAGGGTGATCTGTTTCGGCGGGCCATATTCCTTGGTCAAGACGACCAACGGCAGCACCGCACAAGTGCTGTGCACCAGGAGCAGTTTGACATGGGAGAACGGCCCCCCGCTAAAGGATTTCTACTCCGGTATGGAGTACGACTCGGGGGAGCCGGCGGTCACCATCAACGACTACGGCAAAGGAAAAGCGATCTATATCGACGGCGATATCGGTTCCGGATACGAACTGAATCCGTTGCCGCAACTGAGGCGGTTTGTCGCGAGTTTGCTGGAAACAACCACCGCACCTATCGAAATTGATGGCCCCCAAGTCATCGAGCTCAGTGCAACCTGGCGCAGCGGGATGGATGTCAGCGTCCACCTGCTGAACAACCCGCTTCCGGTGCTACCCTGGTCGATACCTGCCTCGAATCACAGATCCTACCTCTATCTCGAGGAAGTGGTCCCGGTGCACAATGTCGTATTGAGATTCAGCGGCATCGCCGTGAAGAAGGCGACGGCACCTTTGACGAACCAGAAGCTGATTGTGGGAAACAACGGATCGACCGTAACGGTTCCGGTGGTCGGGCCTCACGAACTCGTTAGCTTGAGCTTGGCTGATGTCTGAACCTAAATTGCGTGCTGGCGTGATTGGAGGCGGCTTGGGGGGATCCCACGGTTACGCCTATGCCCAGGCTCCAGAATACGAACTGGTGTCTGTCTGCGATCTAAATCCCGACGTGTTTGACCGTTTCTCCCAACGGGCTCGGATCGAACGTGGACGCATCAATGAATATACGGACTATCGTGAGATGTTCGAGAAGGAAAGCCTGGATGTGGTGACCGTGGCCACGCCCGACCATCTCCATACCGATCCGGTTTGTGACGCGTCAAATGCCGGCATCAAAGGAGTGTTTTGCGAGAAGCCGTTGACCACCACTGTCGAGGATGCCGATCGGATTATCGAAACCATAGCACGCAACGGCACCAAGATGTCGGTGGATCACACCCGCAGTTGGATTCCATCGTATCAGGCCGTGCGCCAGGCCATTCGGGATGGCGAAATTGGTGGACTGACGCGCATTGTGGCCCATATGGGCGGCAAACGTTCCATGCTTTTTCGCAACGGCACCCATCTGGTGGATGCGGTCTGCTTTTTTGCAGACGCCGAACCCCTATGGGTGATTGCCGCCCACGAGCGCGGCTTTGAAAACTACGGCCCGGTTTATGACGGCAAAGGCGGTAAGGATCCGCAGTACGATCCCGGCTCTACGCTCATCGTGGAGTTTACCAACGGGGCGCGCGGCCTGATCAACAGCGCCAAGCTGACGCCACAACTATTCGAGTTTGACCTTCAGGGGCCGGGTGGGCGCTACTGGCTGACCGATCGACAGTGTCTGGTCTGGAAGACGGGCCAGCCGGAAGGGCGGCCCAATGAGGCGCCTTTACTGCAAGCACGCGGTTATCTCGAACACTTTGCTAAAAATCTCATACCAGCCGTCCAGGAGATGGCCCAAATGGTGTGGCACGATGCCCCCAGCAGTTCGCCTCCTCACAGGGCTCGCTATTCTCTGGAAATCATGGTGGGGGCGCTGCTGTCCCAGACCCAGGGGAGTGCAAAAGTTTCCCTTCCCCTACCCAGGACCTGAGTAGAACCTATCTCAAATTCGAAGATGGGCAGCTTCGAGCTGCCCGGCCGGACGGAAGCATTATCCGAGAACGACGGCATCGACTGAACGGTCAGGGTTTTAAGTGTGCCCATTTACAGACCGACGATTGGCGGCTGGCCGCCATAATGAGCCACTTCATGCTGTCGCGGGTGACAAGATAGCACATGTTGGCGCTGACTGACACTCCTGAGCATCCTCCGCAAGAGATCCTGAACCTCCCTGTCAATTAGGAAGTTCGCCAAACGGATACAACCCCTTTCCCATAGTAGACGAAAGAAAAAAGGTCGAGAAGGAGCTGACAGACGGCCAATTCCCATGAATGAGTATTCCTTACTAGGTAAATGCGAGCGCATTCCCGCAGGTTAGCGGATAGCACAATCTGTACGCTCGAAAAGCGGCGTGAGAATGGATGCAATCAGTTTTCGGGAACCACCGGAGGGTGTCACAGCGGAGTCCGTCTGCTTCGTCGACTGAACTGTGAGTCGGGCTTCCTATACAATATTGACAAGATTGGGCTCTTCCGACCTGTACGGCTCGCTTTCGGAGACCCGAAGGACAAGCACCTCACTTCCTGGGGTAGCGGCCAAAACCCGCCGAGGTGCAGCGCCGAGTGGTACCGCCTTCCGTCGAGTGGATTACCGTGGTCGTACCGGCGAGTGGAAGCAACCTTCGCTAGTAACGGGGCGTAGTCTCGAGCTCTATTTTCTAGACGTTGGCCAAGGAGATGCTGCGTTCATCGTCACCCCCAATAACACCACAATTCTTGTTGACGGTGGTCTTCGCGATTGCGCTCTTGGCTTTCTAGTCTGGAAATACCGCTTGGATCTGGATGGCAACGCCCCCGAAGTCATCGCTAATTTAGCATCAAACTCGGCGTTTATCTTCTGGATTTCTTCCACCCTAAGAACACTATTTAAAAGAAGAAATCCGAAGGTCCGAAATTGAAGAACCTGTTGTTCACTAAGCATGATGGTTGAGAATCAGTTCTTTGCGGAGGAAGTAGCAAATACTTCGAAATATCCCTGCTCCCGCATCCAATCGATATTGCGTTGACGCTTAGGATTTTTATCTGGATTGGACAACCAGTCCGGATGGTACTCAGGACCCGGGTTGGGAAATGTATCCCGAGCGCGTCTATTCCGGTTTTTTTTCGTCGTTTCTACCACCTCAGATACCGCTTCTTTTTCTTCGGGAGAAACAGGATCCTTGATAAACATATTCGAAATAAAGCGCCGGTCAAACTTACCTCCAGTACTGGCATGCCAGATGCGAAAATTAAAGACAATGACATCTCCCGGAGTTACACTGCAGATTTGTGCGGGGACATCTTTAATTTCAAGGCTGTTCTCGATAAGGTAAGGACTGCTCGGGAGGGGTTTGTTTTCAAAATCAGCTAACAATCCGATCGCATGCAGCTCATCGTGATAGGGATTGACATGTGATCCCGGTATGACACGCAAGGCGCCGTTATCACCATTGAGTGGCTCCAGATAAATGACGACCTTGATACCATGCAGCTGAAAATGATCGGAGTCGGGATGCCAGGGGGTATCTTCGATAAAGCTGGTGGCATTAGAGGATACACCGAAAACCTCATCTTCAAATAATGCCTCCGGGATCTCGTAAATACGTGGATCTTCGAGCAAGGAATTGGTAAAAGGTGAATCCGGATTTGAATTAGGCCAGCTGCAATGAATCGGTTTCCCCCCGTTCGCTTCCCCGCGAAAGGTTGTTTCCAATTTAGCGTCAAACTCTGCGTTTAATCTATCAATGTCTTCGGCGCTGAGAACATTTCTCAGAATGAGACATCCGAATGTATGGTATTGATCGATCTGTTTTTGTGTCAGCACAAGTTATCCTCCTATATATTAAGTATAAGTCTAAGCGGCAACCGTATCAATCAAACCCCATTTTTGTAACCACGCGATCCAGCGCGCGCGGACCGGGCTGTTCTCGGGATTAGAAAGCCAGAATTCCGAATAGGTCCGGTGTATCGATAATTTATTTTTTTCCTGTCTTCTATCGCGCCTTTTATAAATTCCCTCAGGGCCTCGGTTTCATCAGAACTATTGATAAGAAATTGCTTTGCATGCGGCGCGGGCACACGCCCGCTGAGACTGGCCTGAAGAAGCGCTTTTATGGGGGAGACGGTAGCCGAAGCGGGGTGGAGGCGTCAAGATGAACGCTGCCGGATGCCTGGCGGCAGAACAGATCTCCCCTGCCACGGGCGGGTTACCGAGTAAGAACTGCACACCTACCTGCTCGCCTACCACGGGAACTGGTACACGCTGGCGCTGAACACGGCCAAGGCCCGGGTCGAGACCTTCGCCCTGTCGCGGTTCAGGCAGATCGCGGCGACGGGACAGACTTTCACGCGGCCAGCCGAGTTCTGCCCCGAAACATACGCCCGGCAGGCCTTCGGCATCGCGGGCGGCGAGGAGCCGATCAAGGTCAGGCTGCTGTTCGAGCCGAAACTGGCCGTCTCCATCACCGAGCGGCAGTGGCACCCCACGCAGGAGTTCCGGACGCGACTCGACAGGCGAGTCGAAATGCGGATGGAGACGACGGGCCGCAAGGAACTGGTGCGCTGGGTCCTGTCGTGGATGCCGGACGTGAAGGTACTCGCCCCGAAGCGTCTGCGGGGTCGGACCGCGGAGAAACTACGGGATGGACTCCGGACACAGCAATGAGAAGAATGGCCCAACAACATGCTGCTCACCTACACCTTGCCCGCGGACGGGCAAGGTGAGGGAGAGCGTGGGCGTTCTGCAATGGTGAAACAGCACGCGATGAAGGTAACAGAATTTGCATTTGTCGGGCATCCGGTGGCAAGTCTCCGACGAGCAAGAGAGTTTTACGAAGAGGTGCTCCGATTCCCAGAGCCCAATGTCCTTGATGGAGCATTAGACTCGGACGATGGCATGGTAATCGGATCGGTATTCACAAGCGGAAGAAGAATCAATGACATGTGGATTCGCAGCTAGGGTGCAGCGGATTCTCGCCGTAGTATTGTGAAATTGTGTGTGGCCAGGGATTCGTTTATCGCTTACAAGCTCCGAGTAAACCACCTCGTCCGGCGACTGCCAGAGCATGCACTCATCACTGCGGTAGCACCCGGCTTACAAGACAGCGGGCCTCTTGGGGCGCTCTTGTCCCTTCATGCACGAGTGAATTCGGTAAAGCCGGATTCATGGGAACGGCCGGAGTTGGTTCAGGTCTGGGGCCCGAGGGGTGCAGTGTATGTGGTGTCTAGAAAGGATTTCGCCGTCTTTACGTTTGGGCGACTGCCGCGTGACACTGAAAGCAAGGGGCTTTTAGAGCGGAAAGCTGCCATCTGCAGGAGCATCTTGTCCGGGAGTTGGCGATCCTGTGGATAAGGAGAATAGGGGGACTGGTACCCTTGGTAAGGGATACTTCCGAAACGAGATGCAGGTTTTTTCCTGAAACATCAAATTGTTCACCAACTCTCAGTTCGTTTGGGAGGACAGTAGCTACCTCGGGGACAGCAGTTTTCCCGCTAAGCCAAAGAGTGAGAAGCGGGCCAATTACGGCACCAACTAGAACCACCAGGGCCGGAACAACGACTCGCAGGTCCTTGTAGAACGGTAGGTGCCGTGTGCCCATGCCATCTGTCTCGGGCTCTGCCAACTCTATACCACTCCGTTCGGAGTGTGCTCTAGCCTATCCCACCGACTCGGCAAAGCGCAACACGCCAGACGCTCAGGGTAGAGTACAGCTGAGTGTGTGAGTTCAATTAGATGAAATTCGCGACCCTGGCATGTCCATCTGCTCAAAACACCAAGCCCAGGCCATTACGCGGGCGCAAGGCGCTCGCTCAACCTTTCGAGTTTCAGTGTGAGCGCTGGGATCGGCCTCGGCTAAGCCGCCCGGAGGAACACGGCTGCCGAGCTGGCCGCTCCGCTCGGCGTTTGGCACGCGATTGCAGGGGAGACGATTATTGACATCTCCCCTGGCGCGGCGTACGCTTCATTCATCCCATTGGACTGGGCCGGGATGAGCTGAATCTGGTCCAGCCAGTCACTATCAAGGACGGAGGAACACACATGGCAAAGGCAGTCAAGAGACCCTCGGCGGATGACACGGACAACTGCACGATTTTCACCGTTTCCCGCGGCGACAAAGTCCTGTTTGGCAACAACGTCGACCCCAAAGTAGGCACTGGAACGGATTCCTACTACTGGGTCTCTCCGGCGGGTGGAGACCGTTACAGCGGTATCTACCTGGGGAAGTTCGATGGGCAGACCGGCCCGTGGTGGACCGGCATCAACGAGAAGGGCCTTATCTACGCCCCGAACGGCGTGCGTCAGACTGCTCCCCTCACGGCTCATCCCGAGCTGCCTTCACCGGCCATAGACGATTCTAACCCCCTTGGCCGTTTCATCCTCTCCAACTCTGCCACCGTGAAGGAGGCCATCGAACTCGTCAAGAGCCACAACTGGTACGGCGTACGAGACGGTGAATTCGGCCACAACATACATCTCGCCGATCCAACGGGCGACGCCGTGGTGTTCAACGCAGGGCCGGGAAAAGAGATGTCTTTCGTCAGAAAGGAACCCGGGGACGGATTCCTGGCCTCCACGAACTTCAATATTCCGCTTCACCAGGGTCAAGACAACGCGGGGCGTTGTTGGCGCTACGACAAAGCGACGGAGATGCTGCAACAGATACGGACCGAGGATGACTTGACCGTGGAGTACGTGCGAGACATCTTGAATGCAACACATCGACGGCAGTCGGAGCACTTTCCCGAGGGACCGGGGTCCTTCACCTTGTTCTCAAACATTTTCGACGTGAAGAACCAGACCATGTACCTGCACCATCTGCATCAATACGATGAGGTTGCCGTTGTGAGCATGCCGGAGCTGCTGGCCAATCAGACTCCCCCTACTCGCATAGCCACTCTATTCTCACAGGGTATCCAAGAAAGAGGAGAGAGCAGCTACGGCCGGCGTGTCCAGGCCGTGGCCGTCCGAGTCGATGCCGGCCCAAGCCACAGACACTGCTCGCCATGGCAGGCTTGGAGCCCAGGGCAGGCCAACATTACGCAACGGTCAGTCGGGCCACCACCGGCACTTGAGAGGTAGCAGGTTTACGCGCCGGTGTTCGGCACAGGGTGCGCATCGCGCGGTTCGGTGGCGGGGTTTCCATACTTTTGTCTGGTCCGGCTGACCCGTCTAATTCGACCATGCCCGGGTCAGGAAGGTGTATTTGCCTGTCTCGGTGTGTTAGTTTTGCAGCGTGTACAGCCGGTTTCTTCTCGGCACCTGGTTACTGCTGAGGCCGTGTGATAAGCGACCAGTCCAAAAACTCTAAGGAGGCGAAATGGACGTTTTGATGATCGGTGGCACAAGGTTCATGGGCCGCATTGCGGTGCGGAAGCTGCTTGACGAGGGTGACAACGTAACCGTTTTCTCTCGCGGCAACAACAGGCCCGACTGGTGGAACGACATCGAGCACATCAAGGGAGACCGCACCGAGATCGAAGACCTCAAGGCCAAGCTCAAGGGCAGGCGCTTCGACGCCGTCATCGACTCTCAGGCGTTTGGCAGAGAGCACGTCGAATCGGTCGCGACGGCGCTCGAGGGAAACCTCGGCCGCTATCTGTTCGTCAGCTCGGGCGCCGTGTATTCCCAGGACGGAAAGGGCATCGACCTGTTCGCTAAGTGCCCCTTCAAGGAGACCGACGTCAACTGGGAGTGGGTCGACTATGAGCAGTCTGAGGGCGAGCATCCGTACGCTGCTGGGAAGCGCCGCTGCGAGAAGTGGCTGCAAGAGAGCGGCACTGTCCCTTACACGATAATGAGGATCCCCGCGATGCTGGGCGAGGACGACAACGAGGAGCGGTCGTGGTGGTGGACGCAGCGCGCGATGGATGGGGGCCCCATACTCATGCCTTCCGAGAATCGAGCGATGTTTCGCTGTCTTTATGCGGCGGACGCTGCGGAAGCATACGTTCGGGCCATCAAGGAGCCAAAGGCCGCCAACCAGACCTATCATGTAGGGTCTCATGAGATCATCGCCATCGAGCACTGGGCCGACCTCGTCTGCAAGGTTGTGCGGCATGAGTCCACGCTCACCTTTCTTCCCCTGGAAGTTATCCTGAAACACGAGGGTCTCCGCAAGAACGAAAGGTGGTTTTCTCGGCTGGGTCGACCCTTTCCCTACATCCAGGACCTGTCCAAGGCGGACGAAGATTTCGGGTTCACCACCACTCCGCTCGAAACATGGGTCCGCTCGACCGTCGAATGGTACATGCACAAGTACGAGGGTGAGGACTCATACGGCTACGAGTACCGAAGCGCCGAGCTGGCCCTGGCCGACCGGTGGAACGAAAAGTTTGGAAAGCTCGTTTCGGAAATCTAGCTTGCTTCGCCCAGTCCCGGTTCAGCGCGAACCAATATTCGGGCAGGAGCGGCTAATTTCTCGATCCAGCAAGTTATAGCGGAGACCGAGGGGCTTAGGAACCGCCTCGGGAACTGCCTGCTCTGAGGCAATCGTGGGTAGTGTCCTAATTTGATCTAATAGGTTTGGCGCGGTTGAGCGCCCCAAAACTCGCCAAACAGGAAGCCGGGGGGTTCGAGACGTCCCTGCTCCACGGCTTGGGGCTGTAGCGTAGTTGGGAAAGCGCCTCTTTGCAATTGATTGGCCCCACTAATCGTGGGGCTTTCCTATGTTCCTGGGCAATAGCCGCTCTGCCAGCGGAATTGGCATCAGCCTTTAGAAGAGTCCAGCGCATTGGTTGACATGGCGGGCTCCAGTTATTGATAAGAAATCGCTTTGCATGCGGCGCGGGCACACGCCCGCTGAGACTGGCCTGAAGGAGCGCTTTTATGGGGGAGACGGTAGCCGAAGCGGGGTGGAGGCGTCAAGATGAACGTTGCCGTGCCCTCCGGGCGGGTCGGGGCTGCCCCGACCCGCCCGGAGGGCACGGCAACAGGGCCGGATGCCTGGCGGCAGAACAGATCTCCCCTGCCACGGGCGCTCAGGCGTTCGCGTACATCATCACCGGTTCGGTGTCGTAGTCAGGGAATGGGTCATCGCAGCAGGGCTCGATGACCCATTCGGCAATCTAAGGCGGGGCCCTTGCGGGCGAGACGCGCACGCCCTGCTCCCACAGGCCCAGGTGGCGGAGGATGCGCTCGATCACGTCGCGGTCGTCGATCAGGGCCACGATGCGCATCTCTTTCCGGCACTTCGGGCAGAGGAGCGGGTCGGCTTCCCAGACCTTCTTGATGAGCTCGCGCCACTTGGCTGACGGGATGCGGCGGGGTTTGTGTTCGGAAACGTCGATGATTTGCACGACCTGACCCGCTGCCGCGGCCTCTTCGGCGGCACGCTTGTCGCGCTGGCCGCGCATCTTGTTCGAATACCACCCGTAGTAACGGACAAGCTGGAAGCTCTTGTCCGGGATGTGCTGGGTGATGGCGGCGATGAAGTCGCATGGCGCGAAAACCTCGAAGTTGCGCTGTATCTTCGGGTTGAGCTCGGAGCGGTAGATGATCGAGCCATCGGGGTTGGCCTGGTTCGGGGGGCTGACCTGCATCTTCTCCACGGCGAAGGGGTTGCGGATGATGTACTGGGCCAAGCGTGGTATGCAGGTATTCGAGCAGGCACTGGTGGGCAAGGATGCACAGGTCCTTGAGCAGGTTCCGGTCGAAGCGGAAGTACGGGCGCAACATCTTGGGGATGCCGAAGGTGAAATGGCGGTGGGGCACGGGAAAGAGGATCGTTTCGGTGAGGAGCGCGCCGAAGAGTTGGACCTTCTTCTGGTGGCAGGACGGGCAGAACCAGCGCCCCTTGCACGAGAACGCCAAGAGGTACTCGTGCTTGCAGTGATCGCAGCGGACGCGGGCGAACCCGCGTTCGAGGTCACCGCAGTCGAGGAACTTGTTGACCACCTCCGGGATGATGGGGCGTAGGAAGCTGTACCGCGGTTGGTAGCGCTCCTCGTAAGCGGCCAGGAACCCATCGAAATGCCCTGAGAGGCACTGCCACAGGGCCGACTCTGCCCGGCAAACTCGACACTCTGCAATTCTACGTCGAGTCGAGCGAACGTCTCAACAGCGTCTTCTCGAGATACCCGCGCCCACCACTGGAATCCCTTTGGTGTCGACGGTCCGAGAAAATGCAGAAATCTGCGGGCCAACTCCAGTCTACACGCTTCTGGATCTTCGTTGGCACTGGAACGTGGATTTTCGCCAAGCGGCTGGAGCAAGGTCGCTTCAGCTGGCCCACGGGCACGACTAGGGATAAGCTCTCCCTCAGCCCGGAGGCAAACTCCGTGGAGTACATGCGTCGGACCCTCGATGCGGGCATTACCTCTGTGCGCGATGCCGGGGGCGCCGACGTGGGCATGAAGCAGGCCGTCGAAACGGGTGTCGTGGTGGGACCTCGTATGCAGATCAGCACGGCGGTGCTGACCATCACGGGCGGGCATGTGGACTTCTGGATGAGATCGGGCAACGAGTTCCAGTTGCTTCCGGCCTATCCCGGGTTCCCGGATGGCCGCTGCGATGGGGTGGATGGGGTCCGCAAGACGGTACGTGAAGTGCTGCGGGCGGGAGCTGACGTGGTTAAGATTTGCACCACGGGCGGCGTCATGAGCCCAACGGATCATCCCGACTTCACCCAGTTCTCCCCAGAGGAGATCGAGGTGGTCGTGCGCGAGGCCGCCTACCGTCGGGGCATCAAGGTCATGGCCCATGCACAGGGAGTCGAGGGCATCAAGAACGCGGTGCGAGCGGGGGTCCACTCTATCGAGCATGGGATTTACCTCGATGACGAGGCGATCGAGCTCATGCTCGAACACGACACGTTCCTGGTCCCCACCTTGCTCGCGCCGGCGGAGGTGGTCGAGAAGGGGGAAGAGGTCGGCATGCCCGCCCACGCTATCCGCAAAGCGCGTGAGGTCATCGACGTCCACAAAGACAGCATTCGACGCGCGCACGAGGCGGGCGCAAAGATCGCCATGGGGACCGACGCAGGCGTCATGCCTCACGGCACGAATCTACGTGAGCTCGGCCTGATGGTTGACGTCGGCATGACACCTATGGAGGCGATTGTCGCTACCACCAAGACCGCTGCCGAGTGCCTGGGTTGGCAAGATCGAGTTGGGACGGTGGAAGTCGGCAAGTTGGCAGACCTCGTCATTGCAAAGACGGATCCGCTGCGGGACATTCGCTCACTTGAAAATCGGGACAATGTTGAGGTCGTGATGAAGGGTGGAGAAGTGGTGAAGGAGCGAGGCCCCCTGCCCAACATGCAATGCACCTGACTTGCTTCGCTCGCCGGTGATTGTTGTGTTGGGTGTGAAAGGACAGATGACAACGCAATCGAGAAAACCGAACATCGTCTATTTCTTCGTTGACGACATGGGCTATGGTGATGCCTCGTGCCTGAATCCCGACGGAAAGATCCAGACCCCGAACATTGATCGCCTGGCTCGGGAGGGGATGGCGTTTACCGATGCCCACTCCAGCTCGGCCGTGTGCTCGCCGTCGCGCTACAGCGTGCTGACCGGGCGCTACAACTGGCGCTCCACGCTTCAGAAAGGGATCGTCGGCCTGTACGGCGATCCGCTGATTGCCGAAGATCGCCTGACCGTTCCGGGATTCCTGAAACCGCACGGCTATCACAGCGCCTGCATCGGCAAATGGCATTTGGGCCAAGGCTGGGATTTCGATGCCAATGCGGACGATTTCCATCCTAACGCCCCTTACGGGGCAGGCAGGATTTGCACGGACCCCGATCTCGAAGCCACCCTCAAGCAACAGGAGTTCTGGAAAGAGGCCTTTTCGAAGCCGACCACTGGTGGCCCGACCACCCGTGGGTTCGACTACTATTTCGGCGTCGATGTGCCTAACTGGCCGCCGTACTGTTTTATCGAAAACGACCGCATCGTGGGCATCCCCTCGGAGTTTCTGCCAGCACGACTGCTGGGCACCAACCTGGCCAGCACCGCGGGCCCCGCCATGCCCTACTGGCATTTCGAACAGTTGCTGCCGACCTGGGCGAAGAAGGCCGACGGCTACATCAAGGAGCGGGCAGAAGCGGATGAACCGTTCTTTCTCTATCTGCCCATGACCTCGCCCCACACACCGCTGTCGGTCAACAAGCCCTGGATCGGCAAGAGCGGTCTGAACAACCTCTATGCCGACCTGGTGATGGAAACCGATGATGTGTTTGGGCGAGTACTCGCCTCGCTGGAGAAACACGGCGTAGCCGACAACACTCTGGTGATCTTTGCCAGCGACAACGGTTGCGCCCACTACATTGGCGCGAAGGAGATGGAGGCGCAGGGGCATTTCCCCAGCGGCCCCTATCGTGGCTACAAGTCCGACGCCTGGGATGGCGGGCATCGCATCCCGTGCATGGCTCGCTGGCCTGGTGATATCCGCCCCGGGAGCGAGTGCGGCGAACTCGTCTGTCTGTCCGACCTGATGGCTACGTGCGCCGAGATCGTCGGCGACGCTCTGCCGGATAATGTCGGCGAAGACAGCGTGAGCATGATGCCCTTGTTCCGCGAAACGGGCGAGCCGGACCGGAGCAACGTGCTGCATCACTCGGTCACAGGCAAGTTTGCTATTCGCGACGGCCACTGGAAGCTGGTGCTGTGTCCGGGCTCAGGCGGTCGGACTCACAACGATGCCGACGCCGCCCGCGCGGGTCTGCCGCTCGTCCAGCTTTACGACATGCAGGCCGATCCCGGCGAGACACGTAACCTGCAGGCCGAGCATCCGGACAAGATCAAGGAGCTGCTCGCCTTGCTGAAGACGTATATCGCCGACGGTCGGAGCACTCCCGGTTCGCGACAGAAGAACGATGTGCCAGTCGATATCTGGAAACTCGACACTATGCCCGATCTCGATCCCGCAGTTGTCGATGACTATTGAGGATTCAGCAAAGACGACACCCAACAAAGCGTTGCACAGCGACGCGGTAAACCACGCGCGTGAACGCAAACGTTCCGTCGCGCTGCGCGCGCCGTGTCTACGGCTGTGAGCCAGCGGTACACCCAACATCACCAGGTAGCGGGCCGATGTTCGCTCTGTGCCAGAGGATCGGTATTCCCGCCGTCTCATTTGGCATCGCCCACGCCGGTTCCAATTTTCACGGGCCCGACGAAAACATTCGTTTGGACGACTTCATCCTGGGTATCAAGCACGTGGCTGCGACACTTTACGAATATGCGTCCGCGGATTAGCCTTTAGATTCGTCGTCACTCACAATTTGATCCTGCTGGCTTTGCCGATTATAGTGGCTACAGTCCGAGCAGAAAAGTGGAATCACGCCACGAGCCGAAACTTGACGAAGTGGGCAATGTCCGTGCTCGTCACGATGGGATCGATCGGCGTCCACGCAGACATTACCGAATACGAGGTGACTTTCGAAGCGACTTGGACTCGAAATACCCAGACTCTGTTCGCCTAAAGAGATCGATAATGTGTCTGTTTGTCCTATGCACTTTTGGTGATTGTGGGTGTCGCTGTCCTGAGGTCTTGCGGTGTCGTTCCATCATTCTGGCGCGTTGTCCAGGAAATACGCATCGAGCGCCCGCGGCTCCGATCCCGCCGACTTGAACTTCTGGTAGTCGTACGGCCCCACCGGCGCAAAGTCCCCACGCATCGCGTAGATCGATCCGTCAGTCAGCCGCACCGAGAATCGCACCACCTGTCCCGCCACCTGCGCCATCGACTTCCCGTCTTTCCATTGCGGTGTCCAGTAGAGCTCATCCCCCGCGAATGAAACGGCGTCGTCGAAACCGTACCCGGTAAGCGGCTTCCCCATCGCATCCTCCACCTGCACGCGGATCTCACCCTCTGACGCTTTCACATTGATCTGCAGCTCTCCCCCCTTCCAGTAGACGATCCGCGTCGTCATCGAACCCGCTTCCCCCTCCGACTCCAGATAGCAGAACCCGTCCAGCCGCAGCTCGTGCAGAAGGATTGCGCTCTCTGTCAACAGCGACGGATCCTGAGACACCTCACCGTGTTCCCCCTTGAACGAGCTCGAGTACACCCGGATCCGATCGTCCTCTGTGACCACCATACTCGACGCGTGAACGAGACCGGCGCCATGCTGACCCGGTTCGGAATTGGCTATGAACGGATCCCGCAGTCCTCGCTGAAAGTGCCAGCCGTTGTAGCTGTAGATGAGCTGACAGTCGATGGTGCCGTAGAGGAACTTGATCGGTCCGTCGATCTCCGCCGTTTCGCTGTACGCCGCTGACACCTCGGGCGGCGTGTGATAAACCCACAGAAACCCGACGAACATCCCTTCGTAGGGAAACACCGTCATTCCGTAGAGCTCCGCCGCCGGCGTATCGAGGGCGTCTGCCTGGAGCAGCAGCTCCGGCTTCGAGAAGCTCCGCCAGTCCCTCGTCTCATAAATAGCCACCCGCCGATCCCCGACACTCGGCCGCGCCGCGATGCAGTAACTGCTGCGGAATTCATTCCAGAACACGCACGCCGCCGGATCGATACCGTGGGGATGCCACCGCGCTCCTTCGGGTCGTTTCCACGACCTTCCGTCTGCCGAAGCATAGAGTAGACAGTCGTGCCCCAGGCGATCCTCCGCCCAGCAGCAGACCAGTCCCTTGATCCGCTCCCCCGGATCCTCCGCCTGCCCATCGAAGTAGGCCGGCGCCCACTCGAAGAACTCCCCCGAGGGGATCACCTGGTGGGGCACCCGCCTCGGAAAGTCATCTCCGCCGCAGGACAGATCCGGTGTCTCCCAGTGCACCCCGTCGTCACTCTCCGCTACCGCGGCGACATACCCCTCTTCACCGTCATGGATCGGTCCCCCCTGGTAGAGACAGCGCCAGACCCCGCTGTCCGGATCGCGAAACACCGAGGGGTATCCCGAATGCACGTCGAGTTGGGGATCGACGAAGACCCCTTCTGGGACGAGCTGCGGACTGCCTACCCGCCGCTCCGTATTCTGTCGGTCATAGAGATGCCCGTCGTCAAAAAAAAGCATGACTCGGATCTCCTTCGTCGGCATCAGCTCATCTCGTCAGCTCAAGGTCTGGCCATCGTACGACAGATCGTCGCCGTCGACGACATCCCAGACTCTGGGTGTGCTGCTGCCGTCGAGCCGCACGACAGCTGCCGACCCTTCGAAGGAAATGGGCTGGTCGTCGTCATCGCTGAGTGCATGGGATCCGCGTTGGGCGGCGGCGCAGATGATATCTTCGCCTCCACCCGGCAAGAGCACCCGCAGCCAACCTCCTTGGGCGTCTCCGAGTGGCTCGGCTGTGATTATTCGATCCTCGTCTGGCCTCAGAGGCCACAGCGCTGTCTGCAGGAGAGTAGAGTCCGTTCCATTTCGCCTGAATATGGCGCATGGGGCCGGGAGAATCTCTCCACCCTCCACATGCCAGCCCTGAACACCCTCCCCGCCATCATCGCGACCTTCGGCGATCTCCACCTCGAGACCTTCGCCACGTACCGGCACGAGGGCCAGGTTCGGCTTGCCTGCCGTTGTCGTGCGCACTGTTTGCGACGCTTCGTCCAGTGCTGATGCCACCGGCACAAAATGAAAGAGTTGCTCGTAGACATGCTCCCCCGATCCCGACAGTCGGTCGCTCACGAGCCAGTAGTCGAAGTCGTCCGCCCCTGTCGCCTTCACGTAAATCACCGTGCGCCGATGCGTGACCCAGACGTCGATCTCCCCCTCGAAGGGTGGTGGCGGGAATCCGGTACGCATCGGCTCGGTGAACTGAACCGGCCCCCACCCCTCGTCGTACCCGCCGCTCAGACAGTCACAGACCGCGCTCGAGTGCCACTCGTTGTCGAGAGGTTCGCCTACAGACTTGGCCCTGTCGCTGACGAGTCTCATCTGGCAGAGCCCGTCCACGGTGACCGTGCTGTGTCCCCTGGTGCCGCCCAGGAATCGGTACCAGCGGCGATGGCGCTCCTCGCGCGAATACGTGTGAACACCCTTGTCGGCAATGAGGGTACGTCCGAAAGCGGCAACTTCGATGGCGAGTTTGGCCTCGTGGGCGTGGATATCGCCGAGGGGACCCATGTCGCACATGAGGAAATTGGCGTCTCTCCCCCAGCCGCTACGCATGACGCAGGTTCCCATCCAGGGATAATAGGACGACTCGTGATCGGGCCGTGGACCGCGCTTCCCGGTGCTCAGCACATGTTCGAGTGATGGGTCGGCGCCCAGGTCGATCATGTTCGAGAGGTATATGTCCGGTTTGCCCTGCTGACCATCTCCCGTCTCCGGACAGAATCCGTCCGGCCGCCGCATGTCGGAGAGGAACCGGGCTCGCTTGATCATGGCTTCTTGTATGTGGGGCGAACAGCTCCAACCGTTCTTGTCGACCAGCAGCAGCACCTCGAGTCCCGAATTCGAGGAACCAACGGTGTAGCCGAGGGAGTTTTCTCTGGCGGAGCCATCGGGGTAAAAGGCGCCTTCGGGGGCGAAATAGCCACCGCAGCGGTCCAATCCTTTCTCTCTCCAGGCTGGCGAGCGCTCGAACTCGTGCAGGCCGACGCCTAGCCACAGCAGGCCGATGCCGTTGTACAGCAGCCCATTCCCCCGCGCCCCTTCGACCGCCTCCATGCATTCGGCGCAGAAGGTACCCAACCAGTGCGTGAGGGCGCAGAGATCCTCGGCCGGCAGATTCTCCCACGAGAGGATGAATGGCAGAAGCTGCTGATAGTTGCGCGCCAGCTGCATATCCGGCACCCACATCCAGTCCGAGCGGTCGTCGACGCACTTGAAGTAGTGTCGATAGATCCAGACCAGCTTTTCGATGTACTTCTCGTCATCCGTGAGCCAGAAGCTGACGGCCAGGGTCTTGAGGAAGTACTGATAACAAAGCGACATCGGCCATCGATGCCCCAGGATGGGCGGCACGACTTCCCAATCCCAGTCCGCGCCGAGATCGACGGCACCGTCTTCGTGGTGATACGGAATGAACACTTTGTGCTCGAGGAGCAGATCGGCGAGATCGACAACGGTGTAGGGCGATAGACTGCCTGCGGCCGAGCGCGGCGCGATGTAGCCCTTGCCGGTGTGGATGTGCTCCTTGATCCGTTCCCGGTCGCGCCATGTGAAACCGAGGGGTGGATCGACAAGGAAGTCGTAGCCGCTGGTGCGTGCGGTCAGGTCGTTTTCACCGATTGATGCCCAGGGCAGAACGGGCGCCGGCCGATTCCGGTAATAGTCCAGGTAGGCAGCCGCGGCCGCGTCGAGATTGCCCGCATCAACGGCGCTCTTTACTTGCTCCATTCCCGCTGTCTCGAGATCCAGCAGCGAGAAAATCTCCCTTTCGACTCCCGTCATCGGTCTCCGAGCCCCTCGTCGACTATCATGTTCAGATCACCGTAAACGCGAGTCATGGTCGTCGCCGAGCCCGTCACAAAAACCGCGAATCTGACGGCGTCGATCGACGAGGACGAGCATGGAACTGTGGAAGAGCGGCAGCCCTAACTCCATCTGCTGCGAAGTATAGACAAACGGCAACAAGTCAACCCCGATCATGGGCAAGAGTCAAGTTTCGGCGCCGCGGGAGCTGATAAATGGAGGTGGCGGGAGTGGGATATTTTGCCAACCCACAACCAAAAGATCTATCCACGAAGGGTCCACGAAGAAGAGCATCAAATCTTCGTGTAACTTCGTGGATGTGCTTTGCCTACAGCTACAGCAGCTATGCACACCCCTCAATTTGAGCCTTAATCGCACTTCAGGCCTGTTGGGAACGGCCGCAAACTGTCTGTGAACAATCGCCATTATTCGCCCGTCGACCGAATTTCGATCTGATCGAGCCCCTCTGCCAGCGGTAAGGCCACCTGCGTCCCGGTCTTGTGGGAAATGTGGACCGCGGTGATCGTTTCCAAACATTTCAGCCCGTCCCGCCCCGTTGAGACCGATTCCCGATCTTCTAGCAAACAGTCAACGCTTTCGCGTGTCGCTGAGTAAAAGTAATCGTCTAGGGTGAATTCGGCCGGCATATCGGGAATGGGGTCGAAATCATAGCGGGTGCCATAGCCCTCGTCCGCTTCGACCAGCGGGCCGTACTCCCACAGACCGCGCCGCTCGGAAAAGTTGATCCGGCCGGCTGTGCCAGCAATCGTTGTATAACCGAGGCTTTCTTTACGGGTGGCGATACAGTTAATAAAGATGACGACACCTTCCTCACAAGCAATCATGGCCGACCCACCCGGATCGACCACCGGCTCATCGCTGAGAAAGCCTGAAACCAATATTGGCTCGGCTGGGGTGAAGTAGAAGGCGTAGTCTACGGTGTGGGTGCCATTGTGCAGCAGCGGGCGAGCGCCCTCATAGTTGATTGTTCGAACCTCACCGACTGCCCCATCATCAATCATCTTTTTGATCTTGCGATAGTGCGGCAAAAAACGGCGGGTGTGTTCCGTAATCAGCCGCGACCCACTCCGCTCGCAGGCCTCGACCATTTTACGACCCCAAGCCACGCTGATGGCCAGTGGTTTCTCAACCATGATCACCTTGATACCTGCTTCGGCCGCTTCAATGACCGGTTGATGGTGGTACAGATTGTGCGTGGTGACATCAACGACATCGAGTCCGGCGTTCTCATACATGTCCATCGCCGTTGGATAGCGGTGCTCCGGCGGGATCTCCCATTCATCACCGAATTGTTTTAGTCGCTCCGGATTGATGTCGGCTACAGCCATTAAGTCTGCTTCCTCGATGCGCCGGTATCCGGCCGCATGAGAGTGTGGTCGACGGCCGAGCCCGCCAATCGGTCCCGCACCCACGATTCCAACCTTAACTTTCACCCTCGTCATGACTTTCTCCTTTTAGGTTAGAGCCCGTCCCAGTGGTGGAAACAATTGATTTTTAATGAGTTATGGGAAAAAAAGGCCGGATAGAGCTGCAAAAAGCTCGATCCGGCGAAAAAGGGCGCTTATGCTTGCGTTAGTCAAATACAAAGCACGCCCTTCTCATGAAAAATATTGCCGTACAAAGCTTCCTGCGTCCAGCCCTAACTCCAGTCATTCGATGCAAAGACTACACCGTGTTTCTGGAAACAATGGAGCGGATTGACCGGGTTTTGATCGACTCCTCGCTGGAAAGGGAGGCGATCGTAAAAGCCTTGGAAGGATGGGATGAAGCGGGAGGGAAGGATCGGGAGCGACGCGCTCTAAGAGCGATAAAAGCGCTGCGGGTGGAGGTGGTGCGTCATTTACTCGGAGGGATATCCTTTCGTTGTCTGTCGCAGGAGTTGGGACGCAGTGAGCTTCTGGCTAATTTTTGCCGGGTGCGTGAGGTAGACGGGATCCGGAAAATATCGAAGAGCAGTCTGGAACGGGATTCGAAATTCTTCGACGAAGCGTATCTGAGACAGCTGCATGCAAGGATGACCGAGGTGGTGGGCAATGCTGAACATTGTGGTGAGGCAGGATTAGAGAAGCCGATCGATACGAGGGAATGCCTGATCGACGCCACTTGCCTGGAAGCGAACATCCACTGGCCCGTGGACTGGGTCTTGCTCAAGGATGTGGGAGCAACGCTGCTCAAGGCGATCAGTCTGATCGGGCAGGCGGGAATGAAACAGCGCATGCCCCAGGGAGCAAAGGGATTGGCTCGGGAGATGAACAAACGGTGCCTGGAGATGACGCATGCGCGTCGGCGCCGGGAGGCGGGCAAAGCGCGTAAAGGGATCCTGCGGCGGATGAAGCTATTGCTCAAGAAGATTGAGGGCCATGCCCTTCGCCACCGTGACTTATTGGAAGCTATGTGGATGCAAAGCGATTACACCGAGAAGAAGGCGAGCCGAATCATCGAGCGAATGGATGGTATGTTAGAGCAGATACCGCAGGTCATGAAACAGGCGCACGAACGGATCATAGGGGGGCGGCAGGTGAAGAATGAGGAGAAGATCCTGAGCGCCTACGAACCTGAGATTGACGTCATCGTGCGAGGCAAGGCAGATCGGGAGGTGGAGTTTGGCAACACCCTTTATTTATGCGAGAGCGCAGAGGGATATCTGTTGGACTGGAAACTGTATGGGGGGCAGGCCCCGAGCGAATTGAAGCAGCTTTGGGAAAGTCTGGAGAGGCAAAAGGGCTTCGCTTTAGAGGAGAAGATCGAAGCGATCAGTGGGGATCGGGGCTATGCCTCGAAGGCGGCCAGCAAGCGGCTCCAGGCAGAGGGGATTTTTGACGCCCTTACGCCCCGCAATCCACAAGAGCTCAAGGAGCGGATGGAGGAGCCGCGCTTTGTCCGGTTGCAGCGACGACGAGGGAGCACCGAAGGCCGGATCGGAGTGCTCAAGAACCGATGGCACGGGGGCAAGATACGCAGCAAAGGCTTTGACAACCGTAACCTTAGCGTGGCCTGGTCGGTTCTGTCCCACAATCTATGGAAAATCGCGCAGAGACTTGCGCAAGAACATGAGAAAGAGGCAACGCAGGCGGCATAGGGATCCAAGAATCGAGTCAGAGGCGCTTCCTTGGGAGAACTATCGACTCAAAGCGAGAGGAAGGGTGCTGGAAAGGTGCATAACGGATAAAAGGTAAGCTACCGAGGACGGAAGGCATGTCGTGGTCTACATAACGTGACGAAGATTGATATCGGTATCAGGCTTCCACCCAAATCCTCTCGGATTTGGGACAGCCTCTAGGTTAGGATGGTTCTAAGACTTGACCGGCTAAGGTGCCGGTGTGGACGCCTTCGTCAAGGGCCAGTTGGCCGTTGACCAAGACATACTGAATCATCCCGGTTGCATACTGGTGCGGATTATCGAAATCGGCCCGATCGGTGAGCTGCTCTAGATCGAAGATGGCGATATCGGCCACTTGACCGACCGCTATCCGGCCACGATCGTGCAGGCCGAGGCGGTCAGCCACGTGACCACTCATCTTGTACACGGCTTCTTCCAGGCTAAAGACCGCCTCCTGGCGCACGTAGCGTCCCGACACGCGAGCGTGAGCGCCGTGGGAGCGGGGATGAGGTTTTCCAAGGCCATGCGTACACTGCCCAAGAGCTCAACGAAGGAATGGCAAGCGTTCACAGTGGCTATTCCAACTTACAGTATACCTTTGAAGATATGATCGCTGAAGGGGATAAAGTCGTGGCTTTTGCTACGGCACGTGGCATCCATGAAGGTGATGTCATGACGCGACTTGGCAATGCGTCAGCGACAGGCAGGGAGATAACACATGCGATTATGTTCATCTACCGTTTAGCTGATGGCAAGATAGTAGATCTTTGGGAGTAATATGATGATATGGCGAGGCTCCAACGGCTCGGTCTCCTTCCCGAGTAAGGGCGGGAGAATACAGCATAGTCAATGAAGACTCAGGCTCAACGGGGCAGCGATAGGCTTCTTTCACGAATTCCCTCGACCGAAACGAAAGCCCGGGATCGTCGAGGATCTACGCAATGAATTGATGCTGCAAGGACACGTCACATTTTCTGCTGAAGAGCTACTTCGGGCCCTGGTTCAAGACGGGAGGTTCGTTGTAGAACCGGATGAAATTGTCCCTCTATCAAGAGTGCGAGCCGCAAGAAAAGGAGAACGCCGAACATAGGAGAGGCTGTGTTCAGATCAGAGCGTGAGGATTCGCGCGCAGATTGGACAAGAGGACATTAGAACGCCGCATGTTTAGTGAGGGGGCATTTGAGGAGCATTATTCTTCGTCCGTGTTTCGAAGAGGTTTTTTCGGTTTGTTAAAATTCCGGTCCGATCTGAAAGAGAGAGACCGTCTCACGAGAATCCGCGTGATATGGTAGAATTTCCGTACAGGAAGGTAGATTGTTGAAGAGATCCATTTCTGCGGAGGGGATTTAAGGAGGGATCTTCAAGAATTCCCCCGGGAGAATTAGGAGGGTAATTCCCTTTACAATTCAATGCCCCTTCGACTGGCCGGTCCAGAGGGACGTTTACCGACGAGAAATCCGCGTTTTGGGTCAAAGAAGCCGTATACGATGTAGCACCTGAGTCAGAGAAAGAGCACGGTATCGCGATCCTACTGCTCATCCACCTTCCTTCCGGTGCTGGACTTTGCGTCCGCTGAGATCGATGAAAATCCCCTTAGACATCGCTGAAACCGATCGGAGAAGATCCGCCCGATATGGTGGCCGTATTGCGGGTTGAAGTGACTGACTGGTGGCCACAGAAGCCACGAAACATCCCAAGCGAGAATTCCTGCATCTAATCAGCGTGCGAGGCTCAAGAGGAGTCTGCCTGCTTTAACATATGGACGATATCGTCAAATCCACTCTGCTTCGCCCGTGTCAACGGCGCGGCCTCGTTCTTCTCGCCTTCAACAGTTACTAGGGCCCCGCGTTTGAGAAGCAGTTCCACCAGCGTCTTGCGACCGTATTGACAGGCCCAGGAAAGCGGGCGCAAACGATCTTTGGTGTCGGGGACATCGAGTTCAGCACCGTAGTCGAGGAGCATTGCTGCGTAGGCAGCGCGACCTCCGTCGCTTAACCCGTTGGACCAGTATTTGAAAGACAAGCCATGCAACAGGCCAAATCCTTCTTCATCGGGCGCGTTGGAGTCGAGCCCGTGTTCCAGGCACAGCCTCAGGAGTTTGATCTGACCTTCCTGATCGCCCGGTTGCCGGTCGAACCGCATGACATTACAGAGTACCTCGTGAACCTCACTCCGCGCTAGACGTGGATGGGCCCTCAGGCACATGGCGACGATGGTCTCGTCCTGGCCACGGACCCCGTTGAGCAGGAAATACCCCGCGATGTTCCATTTGTTTCCCTTTCCAACCACATCGTCGCCGCAGCGATCGAGCAGCTCACCGATCAGGAGATGGTCTCCGCGCGTGGCATAGGTGTAAAAATTGTGCCTGGCGCCCTGGGCGATGAGGCGGGTGGCCAAGGCATCGTATCCGTTCTCTTCAGCCAGCTCCAAAGCCGTTGGTCCAGCGTAAGTCCCCACGTCGGCCTTGGCTCCCCGGTCGAGCAAAAGCTCCGCCACCGCGAGGTGGCGGTTGGTTAGGGCCATCATGAGAGGAGCGCCGTTCTCCACCCATCCGTCCTCGTGCGGATCGTTCGTATTGGTAACGTTTACGTCGGATCCGCTGTCAAGGAGCAACCGAACGATCTCGATATGGCCCTGCCATGCGGCAGCAGTCAGCGGGTAGGAGATGCCACCGGGATGTCGAACAGCTCCGTTGTAGTAGTTGGCCAGCGCCGGGTCTTGCTCCAGTAATCGTCGAACGATGTGGGTCTCGCCCAGCACGCTTGCTACCCAGATGTCGTTCACCGCTCCGTGCTCTAAGAGTAGCCCGGCCGTCATCCGGTCCGGGCGATGACGTTCGTCCCGCTGCAGTTGCTCGGATGCGCCCTTGTAGAGAGCAAGGTGGATGGGCTTCTGACCCCATCTGTTTCGCGCCTCCGTGTCAGCTCCTCTATGGAGCAGGTCCGCTACGAGGGGTTGATGACGATGATAGACCACCTGGTGAAGAAGAGTGTTTCCGTTTTCGTCTTGCGCATCAAGTTGACCCTGCCGCTGCTCAAACTGAGCTGAGAGATGCTCCTCGATGAGTTCGACAATGCGGTGGTGACCCGAGAACCGGGCCAACGTCAGCGGACAGTTGCGGTATCTATTGAAATCGAAATCTTCCAGCGGATCCGCGCCAGCTTGAAGCAGCAAGCGCACAACTTCTGTGTGGCCCTGTCGAACGGCCAGGTGAAGAGCTTTGCTCTTGTGTTGGGGGTGAACCGCATGGATCACCGCCGGATCGGCACTGAGCATCTCGCTTATCTGGCTTAGATCGCCAGTCTGAGCAGCATTGCAGAAGTGCACGGCCGAAACAAAAATTCGGTCGCGTGAAGGGGCAGATTGTTGCAGTTCGTCCTTGGCCATTTCGGTGATCCTCTTTTTCAGTTTTTTGCGCGCTGCACGCAATCGGTTGTTGACGGTAGCAGGGCTGAGATCAAGGAAGTGACCGATCTCAGCGTGGCTGTACTCGCTAATGTAGAAGAGCGTAACGGTCTGGCGCTCTTCGTCTGGTAGAGCATTAACTTCGCGTAGGACCCATGCCCGGGTGTCGCAATCCTCCAATAGGGAGGCCGGGTCTTTTTGGCTAGAGGGTATGTCGTCTCCGTCAAGGAGGGGGACAGTATCTAGAGCCCGTCCCAGTGGTGGAAACAATTGATTTTTAATGAGTTATGGGCAAAAAAAAGGCCGGATAGAGCTGCAAAAAGCTCGATCCGGCGAAAAAGGGCGCTTATGCTTGCGTTAGTCAAATACAAAGCACGCCCTTCTCATGAAAAATATTGCCGTACAAAGCTTCCTGCGTCCAGCCCTAACTCCAGTCATTCGATGCAAAGACTACACCGTGTTTCTGGAAACAATGGAGCGGATTGACCGGGTTTTGATCGACTCCTCGCTGGAAAGGGAGGCGATCGTAAAAGCCTTGGAAGGATGGGATGAAGCGGGAGGGAAGGATCGGGAGCGACGCGCTCTAAGAGCGATAAAAGCGCTGCGGGTGGAGGTGGTGCGTCATTTACTCGGAGGGATATCCTTTCGTTGTCTGTCGCAGGAGTTGGGACGCAGTGAGCTTCTGGCTAATTTTTGCCGGGTGCGTGAGGTAGACGGGATCCGGAAAATATCGAAGAGCAGTCTGGAACGGGATTCGAAATTCTTCGACGAAGCGTATCTGAGACAGCTGCATGCAAGGATGACCGAGGTGGTGGGCAATGCTGAACATTGTGGTGAGGCAGGATTAGAGAAGCCGATCGATACGAGGGAATGCCTGATCGACGCCACTTGCCTGGAAGCGAACATCCACTGGCCCGTGGACTGGGTCTTGCTCAAGGATGTGGGAGCAACGCTGCTCAAGGCGATCAGTCTGATCCGGCAGGCGGGAATGAAACAGCGCATGCCCCAGGGAGCAAAGGGATTGGCTCGGGAGATGAACAAACGGTGCCTGGAGATGACGCATGCGCGTCGGCGCCGGGAGGCGGGCAAAGCGCGTAAAGGGATCCTGCGGCGGATGAAGCTATTGCTCAAGAAGATTGAGGGCCATGCCCTTCGCCACCGTGACTTATTGGAAGCTATGTGGATGCAAAGCGATTACACCGAGAAGAAGGCGAGCCGAATCATCGAGCGAATGGATGGTATGTTAGAGCAGATACCGCAGGTCATGAAACAGGCGCACGAACGGATCATAGGGGGGCGGCAGGTGAAGAATGAGGAGAAGATCCTGAGCGCCTACGAACCTGAGATTGACGTCATCGTGCGAGGCAAGGCAGATCGGGAGGTGGAGTTTGGCAACACCCTTTATTTATGCGAGAGCGCAGAGGGATATCTGTTGGACTGGAAACTGTATGGGGGGCAGGCCCCGAGCGAATTGAAGCAGCTTTGGGAAAGTCTGGAGAGGCAAAAGGGCTTCGCTTTAGAGGAGAAGATCGAAGCGATCAGTGGGGATCGGGGCTATGCCTCGAAGGCGGCCAGCAAGCGGCTCCAGGCAGAGGGGATTTTTGACGCCCTTACGCCCCGCAATCCACAAGAGCTCAAGGAGCGGATGGAGGAGCCGCGCTTTGTCCGGTTGCAGCGACGACGAGGGAGCACCGAAGGCCGGATCGGAGTGCTCAAGAACCGATGGCACGGGGGCAAGATACGCAGCAAAGGCTTTGACAACCGTAACCTTAGCGTGGCCTGGTCGGTTCTGTCCCACAATCTATGGAAAATCGCGCAGAGACTTGCGCAAGAACATGAGAAAGAGGCAACGCAGGCGGCATAGGGATCCAAGAATCGAGTCAGAGGCGCTTCCTTGGGAGAACTATCGACTCAAAGCGAGAGGAAGGGTGCTGGAAAGGTGCATAACGGATAAAAGGTAAGCTACCGAGGACGGAAGGCATGTCGTGGTCTACATAACGTGACGAAGATTGATATCGGTATCAGGCTTCCACCCAAATCCTCTCGGATTTGGGACAGCCTCTATCTACCCGTCTGTTGCGGGTCAGGCGATCGCAGTGCTTGAACACAAGACGACGCAACCAAGCCGGGAATACGCCTGGCCCGTAGACGCGATCCAATATGGGGTAAGCTTCAACAAAAGCCTCTTGAGCTGCATCTTGGGCAAGCGGGAAATCACCAAGCACGGAATAGGCATAGCCGACCGCCATATCCTGAAAGCGCAATACAATGGTGTCGAAGGCCTTAAGATCGCCATGCTGGGCCAGTGTAAATTGCTTTGCGAAGTCAGACATGGGCGCAAGCATCGGCACTGTTTACAGTGGACCGTCTAGAAGGAATCCCAAGTTGGCGGTGATTCTGGTAGAACGGCAGAACATATTCTGGGTTCTTCGACGCTTTTTGTGGCAGGGTTGGCGTAAGATCGAGCTTGCCGCAACAGAACACAATGGCGATCCGTGTTCTCGAAAACTGCGAAAGCCGAGCATTGGCTTGGATGTTTTGCATCTTCGATTTTTACGCTTCGGTAGCGGCGTCTGCGATCTGATGAGTATTATGTCCGGAGAGGCCTTTTTTATGATTCTTAGGGACGGGCGCGAGATCCCTGACGGGTTTCAGGCGGCTGCGAGAGATTTTCATTCCCATCCAATTTCGTGGAAACAGGTCGAGACTCAGCATTTCGACTGGGTTTGAGTGGGCCGATCCCGGTCGATGTTGAGAGATTCTCTCTGAGTAGAGTGGTAGAAGTGAAGTCGGGGTATGTTTGTGTTGGGGACTGGTTGGGGCGCGAATCGGGACTACAAAGAACTTGTGCAGGTGATGTTTCTTTGAGCCCTCAACCCCAAAGGTATTACTTCCTGCGCACACCGCCTAAGAGGGATTGCTCCGCCATTGATCGGAAAGCAATGTCTGTTAGCTTAGGGAACGCGACACAGCAAACCTGACGTACGTTATTAAGAATAGAGTCCAAGTCCACAGGTAACAGATTTCTGGAATTCGGAACAGCCCCGATGGTAAGTCCGCCGTCGTGACAAGAAAGCCGTTATTTACTGGAGATACAGCACTGAATCTCGGTCTTTCTGCTCATCAGTCTTTCGACCTGAGCTGATCTTGGCGTCCTTCAAGGCCGCTGAGAAAACGCTCAGACATCGCTGAAAGCGGTCTGAAAAGATCCAGCCTGATTGATTGCCGTATCGAGGGTTGAAGTGACTGATACGCTTGATCAGCCCGAGCTTCTTAATCTTCGCCCGCACGATTTCTATGGTTCGATGGGAGACTTCGTACTGTTCTGTCAGATCCAAAGTAGAAGAGAGAAACTGGTCCTCGGCGTACTTGATACCTATCCAGATTGCGGCAAACGCGTGCCGGTGGTTCTGATTATCTGGAAAGAGCATCTTTGCAATGTCATCCAGACCTGATATACGCCGGCATAGGGCCGGATTAAGCTCGATTTTCGTCCTTACTGCGATATCGATTCGCCTCCTGAAAAGATAGGTTTTTGAGGGCCTCCTGGCGCAGGAGCCACCGATCGTGGGCGATCTGGAGAGCATCCTTTCGGAATTGTGTGCCCAGATGCTTTTCCACAAAGAGAACGGTCTCGTAGGAGGAGACGTAGATATCGTTCAAGAGCCGCCAGAAGCGCCAGCGAACGCCTTGGCGGGAGAGTCGGAACCTCTCTTCAATTTGATTCCCATAGTTTCCTCTCAAGATGAAACGAGAGGGTGTTTCCACGGTGCGTTCTACCCAAAGGTCCCCGGCATCTATCAGCTCCCGTAAGCGTTCCAGAAACTCCTTGTCCTTTTCGGTGAGTTTCACTTTCCCTCCAGGAGGATCTCCCCATCGGGATCCTGAGTAACCTCAATTTCACCGTCGTGCTGCATGAAGATGACAGTGATGAACCGGTAGATCCGGTCGAGACGCAGATCGTCCAGGAGAGCCCGCACACCTTCAAAACGGATGATACAACCGGAAAGGATTCCCTGGATATGGGCTCGATAGGTGCTCATTTCGAAATTCAACCGATCAGTCGCAGGCGTGGCTTCCTCTTTGCTTGGCAAAGATATGAATTGGTCGAGATCGAATTGAAAGTCGGGCAGGCCTTCGAGGATAGGTTCCAGATTAGAAAAATGGGGTGGAGAGCGTGAGTTGAGAAGCAGCTTTCGGATTTCTTCGGTCTTTTCCCTACGCCGCTTGCGGGATTCGCGCATCATCTCACGAAAGTAGGTTGCATCAAAAACGCGCTCGTCGAAAGTATAGCGGGATCGAACGGGTGCCCGGCACTTGGAACACCAGTAGTGGTAGATCTTCTTCGTGAGAGAACCGTTACACGCCTCACATGTTTGAAGGTGCAAAGTCGGATCGAACTCATCGCCACAATCCTGGCAACGGCACCAGCTATCCTGAATCATTCGAAGCTTTGAAGCACCACATCCTCTGCACTTCCTCTGGAAAAGCATCACCGCATAGATCAAGCTCCGGACCTTCTCCCTGAGGAGATTCACTTGATGCTCGAATGACGCACACTTCTCGATCATCTGATGGTAGAGTTGGTGGACCGGGGAATGAGGCTGCATAGGCGATATATGGGTTTCGGACTTTTTAAGTTTTTCGGTGACGCGAGGGAGGCACGCGGCACCGCGGCGAAAGATTTAAATAGGAAGGGACCCGGGGGATGTATCGGAGGTGATTGTCATGGGACGGCCTTTCAAATGCCCCTATTGTGACTCGTCGAAAAGCGTTTCAAAAGGATACCGTTACAATCGAGAGGGCAGGGCGCGCCTGAGGAGATGCAAGGGGTGCGGGCGGCGATGGACGGTAAGAATACGGAAGTAACTGGAAGAGAGCTATCGCTAAGTGGCGAAGGAACCCGAGTCATTGCGACTCGGGTAAGAAGAGATCGAGAAACAGATGGGTGGATACTGGAACAGTGAATTCGTGATATCCACGGTCTCGATCAGTTGAGAGCGAGGATCTTTCGTGATCCTGAAGTTTCTGCCGTTAAGGTCGCCGGACGGGCGCGACCTTTGGACCATCTGCGAAGGGCGTTGATCTGCTCACTCATGAGTTTGCTCAAGGGCACGACCTCATTGAGCGCCATCATGATTGTCAGATCGGATGGCTCCTCGCGTCGCTCGAAGGCATCGTAGAGCGAATCGATGAATCCCTGTTCGATCTCCGATCCGGTGAAACCCTCCGTACTCTTCGCCAGTCGAAGGGTATCATAATTTGCCGGCTCTCGGCCATATTTCGTGATCTGGATTCGCCAGATAGCCTCGCGTTCTTCCCGATTGGGAAGATCGATGAAGAAGAGCTCATCGAAGCGTCCCTTTCGGAGCATTTCCGGAGGGAGTTGTGTGACGTCATTCACTGTCGCCACGATGAACACCGGGGCAATCCTCTCCTGCATCCAGGATAGAAAGGTCCCGAAGACGCGACTGGCGGTTCCTCCATCGGTAGAGCCGGAGCTCTTTGAACCGCTGAAACCTTTTTCAATCTCGTCTATCCAGAGGACAACGGGAGCGATTGCTTCAACTGTCGCAATCACCGAACGGAGGTTACTTTCGCTCTGACCGACCAATCCTGCGAACAGTCGTCCGGCATCCAGTTTGATCAGCGGCCTCTGGAAGACACTGGCGGTAGCTTTGGCTGTGAGGGATTTTCCAGTTCCCGGAATCCCAACAATGAGGAGTCCTTTGGGCGAGGGAAGACCATAATCGTGAGCCTCCTGGCTCAACGTGTCTCGGCGCTGCATGAGCCAGCTCTTGAGGGAATCGAGACCTCCGATATCCTCGAGCGACTCGTCGGATTGATAGACCTCGAGAAGGCCGCCTCTCTTAAGCTCCTGTGCTTTCTCACGGGCCACGATGACCGGCGATAGCCCATTTGATTCGACGATGGATAGCGCAAACGCATTCTCGGCTTCGATCGAAGTCAATCCGGTCGCCGAACCGAGTAGAAGCTCGCGATGATCGGCTTTCGGCTGCGGCTGACCGGCAGAGACTGCAATGTTGTCGAGGACAATGCCCAGGGCTTCTTTGCCGGGAAGTGAAAAGTCCACGATGACAAACTCGCGTTCTAGTTCCGATGGAAGGAGTTTCCGGCAGCCGAGCATGATGACGTTCTTTCCATTGCTCTTACCGTGACGCAGGACGTCCTTGAGCGCCCGGGTGAGGAAGGGGTCCGGGTTATCCAGGAACAGATGGAAGTCCCGTAGGAGAACAAGGACGTTTTCCGAAAGCTCCGGAATAAGCGACAACACCGTTATCGGTTCCGGGGCATCCTGAACAGTTCCGTCTGCGGTGTCCGTGAGTCCCTCGGAGACAGACCAGGCGTAAAGCCTGTGCTTCAGTGTCTCCGCAATTGTTTTGAGTTCTGCCTCAACGCGCACTTCCTCGCTTGAGACGATGTAGATTCCGGGATAGCCGGCCCGGATGTAGTTAGCGATTTTTTCTTTCATGTTCTATTTCCTTTCTTTGAGTTGACTGTGAATGCAGAAAGCCCGCTCCGTTTTTGGGGGAGCGGGCTTCTGAATTTCCTTTTTAACGTTTTCGTTCGTGGTACAGTTGGAACACTTCCGCAGAATTGCGTCGGCGTTAACTTGAATGGCTTCTGATGGCGCCCGCATCGACGAATTCGATGTTCTTTGGCTCCTCGCCTGCAGCGATGCTCCCGAGCAAATCCGCTGAGAGGTCACAGGATTCAAAACGGTCGTCTCCGAACTTGCTCAGTGCGCTGATGCTCACTGACGTCTGATAGACCATCATCCTGAAACATTCGCAACGGGTCAGGTTCTCGGAATTACCCAGGATGCATGCCGCCTCCGGGTCGAACTCGTCCGGAAGCATTACCCAGCAGTCTTCATGGATCCGTTCGGCAATGGCTTCCAAAAATGCTGAATTGGTGCCGAACAGTATGAAGCCTAATGTCGAGGGGAATGACACGCCTCCGTAGGTATGCGATGGGAGTCCGTTCCTGCACATCTCTGAGAGAAACTCACGGCTCTTTTTCATCGCGGTCAGGATGCGAGAGGCGTCCTCCGGAGTGATTTCCAGAAGAATGAGGTCGGCATCCGTGACGTATTCATTTGGGCAGAAGGGTCTGCACCTTAAATTCATTTTCTTTATTCTCCATATTTCGGTTGATGAACTGTTTTTGATGTGAGCAGAAGAGAGCCCGCTCCGATCAGTCAGAGCGGGCTTTTCTCCTGAATGAGTGGACCCCGGCGTCTCAAAACCTCGAGAAGTGATGAAGAGCAAGGCGCAGATCGGAAATCGCCTTGGGAGCGTAGTAACCTACGTGATCAAGCGCTTTCCGAGCTGGAACACCTCTATTCGCGCTTCTCGAAGTTAGGCTTCTGAAGGGAATTTTCGGATCCTGAGATTTGGGGGCGATTGAGAGGTACGAATGTTCATTCGTGACTCTTTCATCACGCGCTCTTCAGAAGCGGGTTGAGGCGTTGGGGGTGATTTTGGTCTGTGGTCAGGAAGTTTCCGCATCTTCGATAAGATGCGTTATCTCCCAGCGCAGACATTCGTCTCTCGAAGGAGACGAGAAGAGGCAAAGACCGTTGAGATCGGAAACGCGCCAGACCTGCTGTGCGTTATCGAATTCGACGCGGCTTGCCCGTTCGATTCTCAATCTTCCGATACACCTGAGATCGATCGCCTCGGTGTAGAGCCCGATGGCTGAGCCATCCGGTCGGAAGGAGAGGCTACCAACAGTATTTCTCATTGCTCCAACCTCTGTACTCTGCGGTTTGCCTCCCTGCGGTAGTACTCCGGTTTGCGAGTTCTCGCCTTGGTCATTCCAAGCGCCTTCTCGAGAAAGGCAGTAGCCTTCTCGCAGTCGGCGCCCGCGAAGCCAATCGCATCGATTTTGATTTCTCCGGAGGGGCTGAAGGTGATTTCGATGGTTCTCTGTGTCATCGTCATTTGCCTCCCAGGTTGAGTTTAATGGTACCATCCGCCTGCGCCTCACGCTTGAAGGTGAGACCGCGCTTACGGGCTTCTCGAATCGCCTTGTGAACCCCGTAGAGCTGAAGAAGCCGGCCATACTCTTCGCCGACTTCCCTTGCGACGTGACCATCCCACCAGTCGGTGGTCAGTCCATAGTTCCCTTCTTTCTCGCGGTTGAGGGCGATGTCGTAGGGGCCCTTGAGGCGGATAACATACTCACCGTGCCTGCTATTACTTCCGTATCCGCGGGCAGCGGTGTCTTCGACGAGCAGGAATCCCATTTCGTGGCATGCCGCTCTTAAGGCTTCGATGTCCTTGATCTCGGTTTGAATCGTTGTGAAGTGACTCATTCTCTTTCCTTTCCATATTGAAAAGAATGACCCCGTGCGCGGAGGTCGAAACCTCCTGCACAGGGGCATTCCCTCGTGATTACTGATTGGCGCTTCAGGCGATCATATGGAACTTTCGCTGTCCCATATTGCCGAAGCGCTCGACGATTTCCGTGTTGTTCTGTTGGGCGAGTTCCCGCGCCGTGTCGGCGAGGCCGCGCAGTCCCTGTTGGAGGCGCTCACGGGCCTGATCGTCGTCGCGGTAGTCCTCGGCGCTGCGTACGAGAAGCTCCTGCCGAACTCTTTCCAGGTGTTCTTCCATCTCCCGGTCGCCGGCGAAGTTCAGGTCTTTGAACTGGTCGATGAAGCGGACGAGCCGGTTGAGGGTCTTCTGGTGAATCCCCGTCTTGGAGGAGCGAATGCTCTCGAGCATCTCCTCGCAGAGCTGGGCTGTCTGTTGACGCAGCGTAGCGACGCAATCGGAGACGAAAACTTCGACGTCGTGGCTGATCCGGCTCGCCGCGTTTCGTGCCGCTTCTTCCCGTGCCCGAACAATTTCCATCTGGTCAGCGAGGCTGATCGCCTGAAGATGGATTTCTTCCGGTACACGGATCTGGAAGAGCTGGGTCGAGAAACGGAAGAAGCGCTCCATTTTCCCCGAATAGGGAAAAGATCTTTCGATCGTGGTAACGAGTTCTTCGGGATTGCTGACCAGTCGGTTTGCAGCCTGACGCCACTCTTCGATGGCTTGTAGGCGCAGGATGACGTAGCCATTGAGGAAGTTCCTGCTGACTTCGTGGAATTCCCTTTCGAGGTCATTGAGCTTTTCCGTCACCTCCTCGAGTTTCGAGTTGGGGAGGAAGTGGCTCAATCCCTGTAGAAAAGGGAAGGTATTTTCATCAATCAGGGCATGCGCCCTGCCTTCGATGAGGGCGAACGGCTTCAATGACTCCTTCGGCAGGAGCTTCTTGTGGCCGAGACTGATAAGGCGATCCGTGACATTGTCTGGATTGAGCCCCAAGTCTTCTGCCTTGAGCTTCTTTGTAGCCCGCCAGTAGCGGACCGACACGTTGATCAGGACACCCTCACGGGTGAGGATGTCGAGTAGTTGATTTTCGTTCATTGGATTTTCCTTGTCTTTTATGTTTTTGTTTGAGTGCAGAGGGACGCAGTGGTCCATCTCTGCAGAAATGTCGTTTTGTGTGTTCTGCCGGTGGCACCGAATCGGTACACAAAAAAACGTGTTCCAGGCGGAACACGCGGGAGGGACCCATCACTTTGGGTCTTTAAAGGGACGCTATTCTATCGTGTGTCGTCGTTCTGCTGTCTTCCTGCGAGATAATCCTCGTAGGCTTCTCTGGCCGCCTTTGGAAGGTCTTCCTCCGTCAGGGCCTTGATCAGGAGAGTTCTGACTAACTCTGTCATCGGGTAACCGCGATCCTTCGCGGTATGATAGAGAGCTGGGATTAGATCTTCATCAATTCTAGGTGAATACATGATTCCTCCTTTCTAAACAGAAAAGCCGCGTCCCGGGTGGAGCACGGCCTGGTTAATGTAATTTTGGTTTCGGCAGAGGACTGTCGTTGCTGTCAGTCCTCTACGGGCGTTTCATCGAAAATTGGTATCAACAATTCTTGGGCTTCGAGTCTCGCAAATTGGCAGAAATCTGGGATATTTCAGGACGGCGCTTCCGCTACTAAAATCCCTGTTTTCCGTTTCCTCGACGGAAACGGTCGATTACATTCTTGTGCGCGACTGAGCGTTTCAAAATCGCGCCTTGCGTGATCAACCGGGTTCATATCCATATGGATAGACAGGTCGATCCGAGTTTTTAAAGATGACAGTGAAATGGGCCGGGCTTCGGGGCCCTTACTCTTCGTGATAAGTCTCGCGGTAGTCCCGCCAGAACTCTCGCTCGCGAAAAGCTTCGAGTTCATCTCGAAGCGAGCTCGAGATTTCCGAGAGGTGATCCCGTATCTCTTTCAGAGACTGGTTCATCTCTTCGAGCTGTTCATTGAGTTCCAATTTCGTGTCAGTCTTGGTCATACACTACGAGAGAGGTGCAACAGAATTTATAAACCTTTTGGTAGTGATTCCTGCTTGGTAAGAAAACGAACCCTTCCTTCGAAATCGGTCGGTGATGTGAAGATAATCTGATTGCCGTGAATGGCTTCCCTTTTGAGGGCGCGCTGCGTGGTTGCCTTTACGCTATCATCCACGCTGAAGCTTATTATCCACGTATAATCGATCGATAGCAGCCTCTTGATATTCTCGCAGCCCCGGTTTGAATTTTCCACCTCGACAGCCACCTTGCAGTGTTTCAGTTCGGCATGGAGATCGACAGCTTGACCGTTTCCAATTGCCTTCTCAGGCGTTACCTCCCACCCGCTTTCCTTGAAAGCGTGTCTCAATGACTCTTTCCAATAACAATGGATGAGTCCTCCCTTCCGTTGGCTGAATTTGGTTACATTATTTCTCTTAAGCGCCTCCTGCATCTTTCTGGTGAATTCCAGGAGAACGACCTTTCCGGACCGGTTGGGTACATCGACGGTCCGAATTACTTTCTTTGCGATCAGGCTTTCTTTGGCATGATTACCTCTTCGTCTGCTTACTTCCATCCGCTGGTATCTCTTCACCACTCCATCCAGCGGATATTTGAGAATATCCCGGAGTAGGGTTTCTTCGGTAGCGGATATTTGGGCCCTTTTTTTGTCCTTTTCTTCTTTACCGACAGGTGGAATCTCCTCCGTTTTGCAGGAGCTGGCGTTTTCGACCGATTCCCTGGCGGAATCGCTGGAATCGCCGTGATAAAGGTTCTTTAAATGAATGTCCGTGACTGAGCCCTTTGCGATTTCCACCTTGGGTATTTGAATCTGAAAAGAGTAGGGGTATCTCGACTGGATCTTGACGATGGCGCGTCCCATCGGAAGTTGACCGAGGACCTCGCGCTCGTCACGTGGGATGTGCATGATTTCGGCGAGAGAAGCGATGTCCCTGGCGTGTTTCATGTTGAGTGCGATCGTGCAGTTGGTGTTTCCGATAGCGGGCACGGAAATCTGGCTTGGGTGCTGGTCAACGAGGACAATTGCCTCTCCCAGTTCCCGGATTTCCCTTAAGAGAATGTCGACTACCGTTTCTCGCTGGGAAGCTCCGAGAATGTTGTGGGCCTCCTCGATGATGAGACAGTGTTTGAAGGTTTCCCGGTCCTTTTCGAGCATCCGGAAGTGATGGATCCAAATCATCAGAGTCTCGATCAGGAAGACCTTTTCGGCGTGTGCCAGGGTGTTCAATTCCAGCGACACATTCTTCGTGAGAAGATCGCCGATGCTGTCGTTTCGGGAAACATTAATAACGTCCGATATCTGGCCGAAACAGAGGCTCTGGACTGCTCTCAGCGTGCTGTCGAGCCACATCGCCCTTCGCCCCTTGGCTGGAGTGTTCTGTAATATCTTGAGAACATCATGCATGGTCGGATATCGAGGGATAGGTGCTCGATCGTAGCATCCGAATTTCAGGTAGGTCTGATCGATGGCCTCCTGGAGGAGAAACATCACTCCCTCGCCAAGGTAATAGGCCGTACTGATGACTTCGATGAGCTTCTTGAGCCAAACCTTGGAATCCGTTCCGGGCGGCGGAATGAGCGGGTTGAAATGAAGCGGGCGAACCGGTTGTCCCACCGTGTAAATTTCCAGTGGAACCGGGTCTTTGCCGGCGAGGAGATCGCGGTAGTTTCGCTTCCAATCGAAGATCAGAAAAGGTTTCTTCTGGCTGCAGAGTTCCTTGATGAGAAGAGCCACGATATTGGTCTTTCCGGCGCCGCTGCGCCCGAAAATCGCGATGTGTTGGATGAACTCTTCCTCCCGGAGGCCAAAGGGATACTTGAGGCGATTTCCGGCAGTAACGGTACCCAGAACGTATTTACCGACAGAATCTGATTTCCTGGGAAGCGATAACCCTCGATCCGGCGATAAGGGATTCACTCCGAGGTCTTTTTCCAGTTTCAGCTGAACGGTCGCCTCAAGGTCTCGCCGGCCCTCGCCATCCTCCATCTGATAGGCCCGCCAGAGCTGGAGCGATTTTTTGGACCCGAGAAACGGCTCGAGTCGCTTGAGGTCGTCTTCAAACGTCAATGTCGATCACCCGCGCTTTTCGGCTCTGGTCGGAATACTCGTTTCAGTGATCGAATACGTCATTGAGAATCCTGTTTGTATCGCGCCAGCATGAAACCTCTTCTGCCCATCTCTCCCGATCGAGGCCTATGAGCTCCTTTTCCAGGGACGATTGACGCTTTCCGCCGAGATCGCTGAAGTAGGGCCCGTCCTTTACACGAAGAAGCTCGGATCCAAGGAACGATTCCAGATAGGCGTGGGTCTTTCGAATTCGATAGTTGATCGCATGCCGGGCGTCTAACTGTCGGAGGAGAACATCGATCTGGTTCTTCTGAATATCGGCCCTTTCTTTGGGAAAGCCCAACGGATCGGCCTCTTCCGGGTGAACGACACCAAAAATCCGGTCGGTGAGATTGCGGTGATTGGAAAGAGGTCTCAGTTCCGCATGCGAATAGGTCGTAATCTCGGTTCCGAGGTTCTCCGGGAGAGAAGAAGAGCAATAAGAGTGCGTCTGGCCCCTTGCAGAATAGCTTGAATCGGTACTATCTCGTTGGTTGAATATCATTGTCTGTCGGGCTCCAGATCCTAACTACTGGCCGGTAACAACGGTGAGAACGCTTCAGGTATATAAAGGTTTCGATTTTGCGAGGCTTGTGACTAGCGGGTCCTTCTCCTACCTTGCAGGAAACTACGAAAGAAATTCAAGGACAGCTTGTTGACAAAAACTCGCTATACGGGAGGTACTGGCAGTGGACCGGTGAGACCGCCCCAGAATCGCGTTTAAGCGGGGAAGAGGATACAGGACCCGTTTAGGAACATAGGTGTGGAGATGAATCGCCGATATCGGGCCCGACATAGTTGACCGAAGACAGTCTTGCGAACGACTAGAAGGCCCAGAAGCAGGGCCACTCCTTATTCGCGTTTGGGTATTTCACCCGACTGCCGTTCGCCAGGAGGGGTCGATATAGAAGACGGCTGTAGGCTGTGGAAACCCTCCATGATATCCCAGCCATAGTTTTCTATTTTCTCAACATTGTTGATCTCCTCGCGCTGATCGACGCCCATTCAATGTTGGACCGGCTGGTCTCCCGCTAACCCCAAAATAGGCGAAGCGCGATTTTGGGGCTAGCAGCCGGTGGTAGTCCAAATTTGACCGATTACTCGGACCTATCAGGGTTCAGACTGGGTGTAGTTGAAAGCGGGCGGTAAATCAGTCGATACCCAAGCATCTCCAAAATGAAGCCGGTTAATACATCCAGCATATGGTGCTGGTGAAGTAAAAGCGTCGATGCGCCGAGAGCGCCGGCCCAGCACCAAAGGACGATTTTGCCAGGGATACACTGCCGGATCTGCAAATGACACAACACACACGATCGCGAAAGCTACATGCAGGGAGGGGACCAGATTGTAGTCTAGGTTCAGCCGTTCCGCAAAGAGAAACAGCTCGGCCTATTTTCCTAATTCCCGCGGCGGTGGGTATGCGAGTTTGCCAGGCAGGAGGAGAAAACATACTCCGGCACAGAGGGTCACCGCTGCCAAGGTCACGGCGAGAGCCCGTAACTGCTGATGAGTACGCAAGATGAAAGGCGCACCTGAAAACAGCAAATAGAGCGACATATAGACGATCACCATGACAGGGACGAACGGAATAGTCGGCTCCACCTCGAGGTGAATCCTGACACGGAAGCTGTGGCGGGCAGTGAATCGGTCCGTCCCGCCGAAAATGAGACCAAACCAGAGAGCTTGGGCCATTGCGAGTAAGGCGAAATAGCGCAGGTGATCCCATCCCGGCCAACCGAGGAATGGTTCGGAGTCAAGCGGCCTGATTGAAACAGGTTGAGATTTCATCGGTGTATGGAATAATTGGATATGGAAGAAGAAGTCCACTTTACCCTACCACACGACCTAATGGCTTGGTTTATGGTCTGCACCGCCGCCGAGCTCAAACGCGGCCGGATTCTGCCGCTACGACTGGGGGGAAAAGAATTAATCGTATACCGGGGGAGGTCAGGTCAGGTTTTTGCCGTATCGGCTCATTGTCCGCACATGGGCACTCACCTGAAAAATGGGAAGGTCGTCGATGATGCCGTTCGATGTCCCTTGCATCACTGGGTATTTAATGGCGACGGGAGCTGCCGGCATGCAACGCGATCAGAGAGACCCACTCCATGCGAACGGCTGAAGAGTTTTCCCGTCGCGGAGGCTTTCGGAGCCGTTTACGTGTTCAACGGCAAAAAAGCCCTCTTTCCGCCGCCGGAATTCAGCCGCATCGGTCCTGAGAAATTGCGCGTGAAGACCGGTTCACCAGTTGAGCTCTCCTGCGCATGGCACGCAGCAACCGCGAACGGATTCGACATGCAACATTTTTAGTCGGTGCATGGCCGAGCACTTCGGGAACCTCCGGAGGTGGAACGGATCAATGACCACACCCTTCGCTTGAAATATACGTCATTGGTGACCGGGAAGAGCTCAAGCGATCGCATAATGAAATTGCTGTCAGGCAACGGTATACGGGCCATAATCACCAGTTGGGGCGGATCAGTCGTGACAGTGGAGATCGACACCGGTCACGCTCGGAGCCTGTTGCTTATGAATTTCCTTCCCTTATCGACAGGCGTTCGGATTACCCCTATGTACGGAATGGTGAAGAGCCGGATACTCGTGTATGACCGTTTGAGGCTGATGGTTACGGCGTGGCTTTTCAACGCATTCTTGAAACGGGACGTTTCGATCATGAAGGACATGCAGTTCAGGCCCAGCCTCGTCCGGTCGGAAGATCCCGTGCTCTTTGAGTATTTCAGGTTTCTTGAGCAATGCCCGGAAGGATGAATTCGGATCGTTCATCCGACTCCACCGAAAGAAAGACAAGAAAATGAAACACCGCCTCCTGTATACAATGGTTCTCCTGCTTGGCAGCACCGTGCTTCAACCGGTTTTCGGCGCTGAGGAAGCCTCTCCTCGCGAGGCCGATCACGAAGCGCTGAGAGGTTTGCGGCAAAAAGCGATCGATGCCTTCAACCGACTGGACCTCGACACCCTGACATCATGCTTGGCCCGGGATTTCGTATTCACGACCATCGACGGGACCGTTCTCACGAACAGAGACGGCATGAAAACATATTATGACAGCATGTTCGAGGGAGAGAACGCCCCGCTGGCATCGATCAAGATTGAACCGGAAGCGAGCATTCTGACGCGCTTCATCGACGGAAACACCGGCTTGAACTACGGGACCGCGAAGGAGATGTATACCCTCACAGACGGAAACGTGGTGACCCTGCAATCCAATTGGACAGCGACGGTCGTCAAGGAAGGGGAAGAATGGAAAATCAGCGCGATTCAAATCGGGGTGAATATCCTGGAAAATCCCATACTTGCCAAAGTTAAGTCAGCCGGCAAATTAACGGCTGTCCTGGCGAGGCTGGCCGGGCTTGTCGGCGGATTTCTGATTTCTCTTGTTGTGCGCCGGAAAAATCGCGGATCAGAAATTGCATCCTCCTGATGGATATCGATTTTTCGAAGTATTTCCTGCCGGAGAAACTCACCCCGCTCTACTACACGCCGGTATACGAGCAACTTGAGGAAATTCAGCGGCGGCGATACAATCAGATCACTGGTCTCTATTTCAACGAGCAGTTTATATTCTTCGAATCCACCTTAAGCGTAAGCCTCCTGCATCCGCTACTGTCGAATCCGGAGTTTGCATCGATATCGCCCGCCGTCGGGAATTTCATTCGCGAGGAAACCGCTCATGCGGAAATGTTTCGTCGACTGAATCTGCTTTCGGCTCCCGAACTTTATGAGCATATCGATTATTACTTCATCGATATCTCCCGCGCCTGGTGGTTGCTATGGAGAACTCTTTCCCGCCGCCCCGGGTTATTCCCTTTTTTCATCTGGCTGGTCATGATTCAGGAGGAAAAGGCTGTCTACTATGCGAACGAATTCCTCAAATCCGAAAGACGACTGGAGCCGCATTACTATCAATCGCAGAGAAAACATCTGGACGACGAAGAGTCCCACTTCGACTACAACACACAGCTTCTCGATCTGTTCTGGGAAAACAAAGGGCCGGTCCTGAGGCGGCTGAATGCCTGGCTGTTCGAATGGGTGTTGAAGGAGTTTTTCACCGTTCCGAAAAGATCGGGGCTCAAGGTTCTGGACCATTGGCTTGGCGAGTTCCCCGAGATTCAGCATTGGAGACCCGAAATTGAACAGCACTATGGAGCACTTAGTCAAAACGCGGCTTATATCTGCTCGCTGTACAGCCCCACGACCGTTCCCCAGACCTTGGATCGGATTAATCAACAACCGGAGCTCGGCAAGTTAGGTTCCTACCTCGGACGGTTCTGGAAAGAACTGGAGGCCGGCGTTTGAATGCATCACCAAAGGCCTGCCCAATTCCCGCGCGCTTGAACATGGTCACTGCGGCGACACAACTGGTCTTGCTCTGCTCCCTTCTGATCTCAACTCGGATGGCGGAAAACCCCGTCCAGATACTTATGCTGGCAGCCGCCTACGGAATCGTGATGAATTCCGCCTACGCAATGATTCATGAAGCCGAGCACAACCTGTTTCACCCGACGCCGTTCATCAACACCTGCGGCGGGGTGATTCTTGCTCTTTTCTTCCCGGCGCCATACCACCTTATCCGGCAAGGTCATATTGGTCATCATCTGAGAAACCGTTCCGATGACGAGGCCTTCGACCTCTATTTTGAAGGCGAAAACCGGGTGTGGAAACACTTACAGTATTACGGGATTCTGACCGGTCTGTTCTGGGTGGTCATTGCCTTGAGCAACTTTATCGCGCTAATCTATCCGAAATGTCTGACCACCGGCTTTTCCCGTAAAGTCGGATTCGATCGTCCAACGGAGGCTCTCATAGAATCGTTGAATCCGAAGTGCGGTCCGTTGATCCAGCTGGAAGCCCTGGCGTTGTTTCTCCTGCACGGCTCGCTCATCTATTTTCTCAAGATCCCGCTTTGGCATTACGGCTTTGTGCTCTTTGGCTTCGGCTATTCCTGGTCGGCCCTGCAATATCTTCATCATTACGGAACCGAACGGCACGTCCTGAGGGGAGCCAGAAACGTCCGGTCCTTCAAATGGCTGGATAAGGTCCTGCTCAATCACAACTGGCACCTGATCCACCACCTTCATCCCACCGTGCCCTGGGTCTACCTGCCTCGTATGGAGGAAAGCCGCGAGGCGACAAGAGAGAGCATGGTGATGACCTATCTGAATATGTGGAAAGGACCGCGCCTGACCGAGGAGCGGGTGAGCAACCGGTATGTCGGACGAGTCATACGATAATCTATTTGAAAAAAAGCGAATTTCGGGAGAGGGAGCACAGGATGGCGCTCTCCCCATGAAAGATCGCGTTGGGATGTTGATTATCAATTACATTCCCCTCCTTCACGCCCTCCTCCTGGCTGGCATATTGTTTCCGCCGTGGGAGCGCCTGTTTTGGAGGATTCCAGCCGGATTGGCGTGCCTCTACCTCCTTCCGCCGATTGCTTCCCGTCTCGTCCGGACGGCTGTGACCATACGGGAAGGGCGAATCGAATTGGGAACCCGCGACTTTTTCGGGTGGTGGCTCCTCCTGAACCTGCAGGTCATATTCTGCCGGGTGCCCTGGCTGGAGGAAGTCCTCCGGCTGGTTCCTGGTCTCTACTCCGCATGGCTCAGACTTTGGGGCGCCCGAATCGGGCGGCTCACCTACTGGGCTGCCGGCACAATGATTCTTGATCGACCGTTTCTCAATATCGGCGACGACGTCATCTTTGGCGCGGGTGTTCGTCTCAATGCCCATGTCCTGGCTAGAGACAAAACGGGCACACTTGAACTCCTCCTCGGAACCATAAAAATCGGCGATCGCACTATCGTCGGGGGCTACTCCCTGATCACGGCGGGATCGGAAATCGCCGACGGTGAAACCACCAAGGCCTTTTTGAAATCGCCGCCTTTCAGCCGATGGAAAGACGGAAAGCGATTGAATGCGGATGCAGAATCCTGACAACCCACCGGGGCCGGTGACAGGCCACAAGATCCGGATCGCACTGATCTCTCCCAAAGGACCCCTCTACCGGCACCGGGGTGGGATTTTTAAGCAGTCGTTGCGCTATATGCCGCTTACCCTGCCGACACTGGCAGCTCTCATCCCCGAAGAGATAAATGCTGAAGTGACTTGTATCGACGAGGGTATTTCCGATATCGATCCGCGTCTCGAGGCCGACCTGATCGGCATGACCGTCATCACGGGCACCGCGCCTCGCGCTTACGAACTGGCGGAGCAATTTCGCCGGCGGGGCATCCCGGTCGTCCTCGGCGGTCCGCATGTCACTCTCGTGCCCGATGATGCCCAGCCCCACGCCGACAGTGTCGTGGTCGGCTATGCAGAAGAGGAATGGCCGCGGCTGCTTCGCGATTTCGTCGCAGGCGAACTCAAGCCGCGCTACACACAGTCGCCCGATCTCGATCTCGCGAACCGGCCGCTGCCCAATCGCGACGTCCTGCCGCGCTGGAAGTACCTCACGAGCGACGTTTTCGAAGCGACCCGAGGATGTGTGCACGACTGTTCATTCTGCGTCGTACCGGCCGCTTGGGGCCGCAAACCGCAGCATAAACCAGTCGAAGATGTTGTCGCCGATATTCGAGCGCAGAATGCCAGGCGGGCCATCTTTGTCGACCTGAATATCATCGCGGACAAGACCTACGCAGCACGCCTTTTCGAAGCGCTCGTCCCGTTGAAGATCGAGTGGTACGGCCTCGCCACGACTTTGCTCGGCAAGGACATTCCGCTGCTCAATCTCGCGGCGCGGAGCGGTTGCCGGGGACTGCTCATGGGCCTGGAATCTATGTCACCGCCAAGCCTCGACCAGATCCGGGAAAAGTTTAATGAACCGGAGGACTACGCCGAGATCGTGAAGCGATTGCACGAGCGCAGAATCGGGCTGCAGGGCTGCTTCGTGTTCGGTCTCGACGACGATGAGCCCGACGTATTTCTCAAGACGGCTAAATTTGCTGTGGAAGCCCGGATCGACCTCCCACGCTTCGCCATTGTCACCCCGTTCCCTGGCACAGGTCTCTTCCGGGAGCTGGAAGCAGCGGGCCGCATTATCAGCCGCGACTGGTCGCTCTACGACGGACAGCATGTCGTTTTCCAGCCGGCCCGGATGAGCGTCCGGGAGCTCCAGCGTGGAACCGAGGCCGCGTGGAAGCACGCCTACAGCTGGGGAAACGTGGCCCGTCGTATGCGATACACGGCGGCGCCGTGGCCTGTGGCCGCTATGACCAACCTGGGGTATCGATACTACGCGCATCGTCTTCACCGGTTCTACACCTGTGACTGGGTGCTCAACCCGGTGCGCCCTGACCACAGCTCTGAATTGCTCTCTCCGTCTTCATCTGCGATTTCGAGATAGATTCTAACCGACGACCGTGCAATCGACGAAACCCAGACCCTTTCGGATCACCATCGTCCACCCATGCGTGGGCCGGTTCGTGGGGATGAAGCGCTACATTCGCACCTGGAAAATGGAGCCCATCCCTGCCGCCATCATTGCAGCCATGATCCCGTCGGATGTTGAAAAACGCTTCTACGACGACCGTGTTGAAGCCATCCCGTTCGACGAGCCCACAGACCTCGCTGCCATCAGCGTCGAGACTTACACTGCGCGCCGAGCCTACCAGATCGCCAGCGATTTCCGGTCGCGCGGCGTCCCGGTCGTAATGGGAGGCTTTCACGCGACCCTCTGCCCGGAGGAAGTGCGTCAACACTGCGAGTCGATCGTTATCGGCGAAGCGGAGACGGTGTTCCCCGAGTTGATTGACGACTATCGCTACGGTCGGGCACGGGAAGTCTACCGAAGCGAGACACGACCTCCTTTGACCGTGAGTCCCGATCGCATGATATTTCACGGCAAGGGTTACCTTCCGATCAAGCTCGTGGAGTTCGCGCGCGGTTGCCGATTCAAGTGTGATTTCTGCTCTATCCAGTCCTACTTCAACTCCACCCACAGCCATCGGTCCGTCGATCGCGTGATCGAGGAAGTTCATCGCGTGCGGCGCCCTGGGCAGATGATCTTCTTCATCGATGACAACATCACCTCGAGCCTCGAGGAGGCCAAGGAGCTGATGCGCGCGCTCATTCCGCTCAAGATCCGATGGGTCAGCCAATCCGCCATCAACGTGGCCTACGACGACGAAGCGCTCGCGCTCATGAAACGAAGCGGTTGCCAGGGATTGCTGGTCGGATTCGAGTCACTGGAGGAACGGGGGCTCAGACAAATGAACAAGGGATTTAACCTGATGCGCGGTGGGCCCGCTGAGGCGCTTGCGAATTTCCGGCGACACGGGTTGCGTATTTACGGGACCTTTATTTTCGGCTACGACCACGATACAGCGGATACTTTTGATACCGCCGTCAGCTTTGCGAGGGATGAAGGCCTCTTCATTGCGGCCTTCAACCACATCACGCCCTTTCCCGGCACACCGCTCTACGAGAGATTGAAAGGGGAGGGTCGGATGCTCTACGACCCTTGGTGGCTCGACCAGCGCTATCGTTACAATATGATCCCTTTTCGTCTTCGAAAGATGAGCCCCCGGGAACTGGCCGATCGATGCGTCGAGGCGCGCCGCCGATTTTATTCGTGGCGGAGCATCTTTCAGCGCGCCGGAAAGCGCGTCAATCATCGCAGCCCCTTCATGCTGGTGAATTTCTTCGCGATCAATGCCATGCATCAATGGGATATCGAACGCCGGAACGGGCTCCCACTCGGCGACGAAAACTGGAAGGGCTCGTTCGTTCGTGCGCATGAACCGCCGGGCCTGCGGTCGCAGCCGGCGGCCCTGACTTCGGCCGCCCCTCTCGATGAGCCGGTATCGCTTTGAACTCGCCCCGCGGTCCGCTGCCGTTGACGCCGCATTGCGCGCCATCCTCGCCGCGACTCCGATGAACGGCCCGGTCGCTGTGACCTTTCGTCGCGAGCCGAGCTACTTCGGTGCCGCCGTGGTGCACGGCGATTTCCACCAGGCCGTCATATGCCGGGATACCCACCGGGAAAACCGGATCATCGGCTTTGGCTCCCGTTCCGTGCGCGAGCTTTACGTCAACGGCGATGCGCGCCCGGTCGGGTATCTAAGTATGCTTCGCCTCCTCGAGGATTACCGGCGCGGGAGCTTGCTCGCCCGGGGGTTCCGCTACTTCCGCGAGCTGCACGAGGATAGGCGCGCACCCTTTTATCTGACGACGATCGCCGAGGGCAATGAGCGGGCAATATCGACTCTGACATCCGGCCGGGACGGCTTGCCCGCCTATCGGTTTGCCGGTCGCTATCTTACCGCCGCTCTCCCGGTTCCCCGCCCCCGCCGTTGGCGTTCAAATTCGCTCGACAGTTTCCATCACGGCCCTCTGATTACCATTCGTCAGGCCTCCGAATCGGATATCGATACCCTGCTCGAGTTCCTTCATCGGACCGGGTCGGGCAGACAGTTCTTTCCCGTCTACCAGGACCGTGATTTTCTTGACCCGCAGGGCACTTTCCGCGACCTATGTCTCGACGATCTATTTCTCGCCTCTCAAGACCATCGCCTGGTGGCAACCCTCGGCGCATGGGATCAGCGAGGGTTCGCGCAGAATGTCGTCGAGGCTTACCATTCCTATCTGCGCTCGACCCGTAGGCTCTATAACACATGGGCGAAGTTTCGAAAACTCCCTGAACTGCCTTGTCCCGGCAAACCCTTGGCGTCGGTCACCGCCGTCATCCCCTTGGTTGATAATGACGACCCTGGCGTTTTCAATGCCCTCATCGACAGGCTTCTGGAACGATGCGCAGAAGGTTTTCGCGGGAAGGAGAATCCGGGCCAAATCCGACCAGGCTATCTTCTTCTCGCCCTCCATGAGTCAGACCCGCTTTTCCCTTACCTGAAACAGCGTGTCGGCCGGGGGCGCAGCTACCTTACCCGCCTATACCAAGTCGTATGGCCCGACGCCACTCCGATTCCGCCTCCGCTGGATTCCCGCCCTGTTTACCTGGAACTCGGTTGCCTATGAACCCTATGCGCCCAGCCCGCGTCACCTGCCATTCGACCCCCGCACTACGAGTGTGATCCGGGAGTTAGGGTGCGATGGCGGATTGCTGGAGGCGAAACAGGGGAATACGCGTCGGATTTGCGAAACACAGCGGGACGGCGAGGGTCGGCCTCGCTTTTTCCAAACGCAAACCCTATCGTTACAGGGAATTTCATGGCTGGAAAACTAAGATACGAACGAGTCCAAAGGGAGGTTCTCACGGGTGATCAAGTGAGTCGCATGCTGAACCTCATGCAGACGAATTACGACGATGTTTCGCGGGAGCGCTTCGTTCGCGATCTTTCGTGGAAAGACGAGGTCATCCTGTTGCTAGACGAAGTCTGTGAGATTCAGGGGTTCAGCACGCTCGCGTTGAATCCGGGTGGAACAGGAGGAAAGGACTACGATATCCTATACTCGGGTGACACGATCATCGGGCCGGCCCACTGGGGGAGCCAGGAACTCGTACGGGGATTCTGCGAAACGGCCGGACAGTTTTATGCGAAACGGAGGAAGACGCTGTACTGGTATCTGCTTTCGAAAGGGTACCGCACCTACCTCTACCTGCCTTTGTTTACGCACGTGCATTATCCAGCCAGGGAAGCAATGGTTACCGCGCCGAATTTGGCTGCGATTGTCGACCGTTGTTCCCGGCGGCTCTTTGGCGAGGCCTGGAAACCTGACTTGGGAGTCCTGCAGTTCGAGGAGAGCGGGGGCCAGTTGAAATCCGGACTGGCCAACGACTTCCGTAAGCGGTCACACAATCCGCACGTTGCGTACTTTTTGGAGCGAAACCCAGGTTTCAGGAGAGGCGATGAATTGGTATGTCTGGCGGAACTTTCGAACGAGAACATCAGGCGCATCGCCGGCCGTTTTTTTCGCGTCGGGATGAAAATGGCCGAGGATCCGACTCCCGCGGCCGGGCGTACGGAACGATAACGCTCTGTGATTCCGGAGGTTGAACAATGGTTGGCCCTGCAAAGTGGGGCGGAGGAGCAGTTCGGGCGGGCGCATGACGACCCGGCCGCAGCCCAAGCGGCCAAACTGCGAGCCTGCATCGCGAGAAACGCTGCCACGGCCTTCGGTAGCGAACATGATTTCGCAAACCTGGCTTCCTACGAGGATTTCGCGAGCGCGGTTCCGGTGCGGACGTACGAGGACTTCAAACCTTGGATCCGCAGAATTGCACATGGCGAAAAAGGGGTCCTCACAACGGAACCGGTTGAGGGATTCGAGGAAACGTCGGGTTCGAGCGGCATCGAAAAGTTGATTCCTGTCACAGCGTCTTTGAAAAGAGAATTCGAGGCGGCGGTGGGACTCTGGATGAGAGACTTGGCGCGGCGGATGCCACGGGCTTTCGCTGGACATTTTTACTGGTCGATCAGTCCGCCTGTTAAACCCGGACGCAAAACGCCATGTGGACTATCGGTTGGGTTGAACAACGATCTGGATTTTTTTACGGATAGATCGGCTTCCCTCCTTGGATCCGTGATGGCAGTACCCCCGGAAGTGTGTCGGGTAGCCGAGCCCGAAGGCTTTCTTCGAGCGACCGTCGGAGCCCTCCTTGAGTGCGCTGACCTTTCCATGATATCTGTGTGGAGCCCGAATTTTTTTCTGAGTCTGGATCGTTACCTGTGCCTTCGGCTCGGGCGGGATAACTTCGTGTGGAGTGAGCTCTGGCCCGGCCTCGCCCTGCTCAGCTGCTGGACAGACGCACAATCAGCCATGTGGATGCCCAAGGTGCGGGAGAGGTTGGGCAGAGTGATGGTCCAGGGGAAGGGTCTGCTTTCGACGGAGGGCGTGGTGAGTGTGCCCATCGGGCCGGTTACCCAAGCCCCGGTACTGGCGTTGACCTCTCATTTTTTCGAGTTTCGTGAAAGAGGAAACGGACGCATCCGATTGGCTGGTGAGCTGGGTTCGGGCCTCGATTACGAAGTGATTCTGACGACGGGCGGTGGGCTCTACCGCTACGCAACGGGTGACGTGGTCAGGTCAGCCGGAGATTTTTCACTGCGTTTCCAGGGCAGGAGGGGGAGAAACTCCGATCTTGTCGGAGAAAAGCTCGACGAGGTGCAGGTCATGGACGCGCTTGAAGGAATCAAGGGCGCCCGATTCCTCGCGGCCTATCACGGAGCGAACGGCTGTGGATACCGGCTTTATCTCGAAGAGAATGCTGATATTGGGCCTGCGCTCGATAGGGTGGAGCACCGTCTCATGCGAAACGGTTACTACCGTCAGGCATTGGCTTTGGGGCAACTTCGGTGTCTCGAGGGAGAGATCCTGTCGGCGGAAGACGAGAGCGGTCTAGTCGAGAAACTGTCGATCCGCGAGAAAAGGAAGCTGGGCGATGTGAAGGTGCCGCCGCTCTTTCGGACCGGTGAGATGGAGGAGCTTACAAGCAATGATGGCACCGCCGTTTGGGGGGATCAGGATTCTCGCCGCCAGGGCGTTAAAACGCGGAAAAATGGACTTCGCAGTAATTAAGCGCCCTGAAAATCATTTCCGCCTGACATCCCAGATCAAGCCGGCCGCTTCTAACAAACAGATTATATAATAAACAACATCTATCTCCCACCAAACACAGGAGGTATTAGCAGATGACGGACGATGATGGTGATTATTATGCCAGTTTTCGCCAAGTGCGATAGGGAAAAGCCACCATACATTTCGACTTTCGTCACCATCTCTAAACCGTTGCGAACCACAATAATGTGAAACTGAATTAATTAGGCACGTCCCATGTAGAATTAACAGTGTTGGTACAATGAATCCCCACGCGATGAGCTGTCCCCTCGATGTGTTCAGTTCAGGATAGGATTGGTCTAGCAAATATCCCAACAAAGCCAAAAAGCATATAAGTGTGACCGGTCCAATTGTATGAAATCGATTTAAAAAAACGATTTCTGGATATTGCTGGAAACGTTGTACGAATTTCCGGTCTGTTGGTAGAGCATTCTGTCTCCAAAGCCATCCAAGGTGAGCATATCCAATTGATTGCAGTTTAGGGGAATGTGGGTCCCCCGCTTTATCCGAGCTACAGTGGTGTTTCATATGGCTTGTCGCCCACGAAAGGGGGCCCTTCTGCCCGGTAGTCGTTCCTAGAAAGGCAAGAATAAACTGAAAAACCCGAGAAATATTATAGCTTCGATGCGAGAAATAGCGATGGTAACCACCCGCAATGGCGAACATGCGAATAATAAAAGAGAGTAAGCACACAGACAGGCTCGTTAGACTGTAGCCGACATAAAACAACAGGATGATGCTGGTGTGAAATAGAACGGTTCGAAAGATCGATACGATACTCCATGAGGAGAAAAATGGTGCTGTGGTAGTCACACTGTCGTTCATCTTTGGCAGGTTGGTATGCTTGGACACCGCATTTTAGCTCACTTTCAATGAGACAATCTCCGTGATTGTGGTTTCAGCGAAGGCTCCGGCGGAGGGAGTCCGGAGGACGACCGGAGCCGGAGCCTTGGTTCTTTGTTTTTCTTGTCAAATTGAGCCGGAGTTAGCAAGCCCTAGGAGCGATGAGTGCGAATGTTAATGTATCCTTCCCGCCAGTCTCCGATTACAACGCGGGATTCAGTGAGGGTCTAACGTAGCTCGCCGTCAAGGCATTCAGCCCGTAAGCGACTGTCGAAGCGTTCGGCATATCCGTTCCGCCTGGGACAGCCAGGAACGATATAAATCGTGCCGATCTGGTGTTCGCGCAACAACCGTTGGAGATAGCTTTGGTGATAAACTCGGGGCCGTTGTCCGATCGAATGAACAGGGGTGCACCATGACGGGAAATCATCTGCTGCGACAGAGCCAGCACAATGGCTGCTTTGATTGCACGATCAGCATGAAGCACATGGCACTCCCGCCTGTATTCATCGATGATGCTGAGGACCCGCAGTTTGCCGCCTCGCTGAGTGTAGTCCGAAACGAAGTCCCATGCCAATACGTGATTCTTGTGTTTGGCCTCTTGAGGCAAACCTGTAGACAGGCCGCGACGGCGCTTGCGTGGCTTCGTATAAACGTCGGGATAAAAACGGTCCGTGGGTCGGAGTTAAACCGGTACGCTTGGAATGAGGATTAGGAGTGTAATTGCCGGTGAGTCAGGGTTTCGGTCTTGCGAGGCTTGCGACCAGCGGGTTCGAATCCCGCCCTATCCGTAGTATTTAAGCCTGTCCTGCCAAAATAATCAGCCTAAAGGCAGAAGTCATTCGAATCAGGCAACTTGACGGAAGTAATACTTCAGCATGCCACCCAACCTTTCTGTGCACGATATCTCCCCGTCCAGGCTCAGAGTTTCCGGTCTGATCAACCGGTTTCCGATTCCTCGATCGTTCCTCTCAGCGTTGTAATGCTCGACATTCTCCTTGATCACCAGTTTCAAGTGCCTCTCTCCTAGCGGAATGATCCGATTCAAGCATTCATCCTTAATCGACCTCACAAACCGCTCCGCAAAAGCGTTACATTTCGGGGCTCGTACGGGACAAAGCACCGGATCGACGCCAAAGTCTCTCAAGAGCTGCTTGAAAGCATTTGTATACTTGGCATCTCGATCCATGATCAAGTGGGTCTTACCCAGGCAGATGCCATCGAAGGCATCAGTCAGTCCACGTCCTACCTGTTTCATCCAGGTTCCATCGGGAGCGACCGTTGTTCCACAGATCAATACGTACCTTGTTGACAGTTCGATAACGAAGAGAGTGTAGAACCGAACCATACCTCTTAGACATAGAACTTCCGAAGTGAAGAAGTCGGCTGCCAGCAGTCCATCCCAATGTGCTTTCAGGAAAGTCTTCCAGGAACTCTTTCTCAACGGAGCTGGCTCAACTCCGTGTCGCTTCCTGATGTTATCGGCCGTCGTATCACTGATGTAAATACCGAGATTGGCCAGAGCGCCAACCACCCGATCCGCTCCCCCATAGTGGATTTTCGTGCAGCATCCTCACGACTAGCTCTTCGACCTCAGGATTCACCCGGGGCCTGCCTCGCTTTCTTTCCCCCTTGAAAGTCCATTTCACTGCCACCAACCTGCGGTACCATCTGAGTAGGGTGTCTGTCGTAACGATTGGTGTGATCCCACACAACACTCTGCGCCCGAGCTTCTTTGCTCTTCGTGCCAGTCGCATCCTCTGTGAATCGGTAAAGGTTCCAGGCTTGCCGCCAAGCTGCTCGATAAGGACCCGCCTTTCCTCCATCAGATATTCGATAGTCGTCTGCTGTTTCCGATTCATCCATCCTGCGACCATGCTCACCATGAAGTGGAACTGTAGATTCATAGGTTGGGCCAGCTTTCATCCCAACTTCCACGTATTCAATGGCTTAATCTGCTCGGCTGATTATTTTGGCCCTACAGGCTGTTAAACACCTATTCTGGATGACGGACGGTCAAGACAGGGCACGGCGCCTTCCGCACAACCCTTTCCGCGGTGCTACCTTCAAGGCGAATCTCCCAAGTTGGAGCGTCTCAGTTCGTAGCGAACACGCCCGTTGTCCATTGCCGCTCCTCCGATTGAGGTAACAATCATCGTGTCCTTAAAGGAACTTCATAGGTTTCCGCAGAATTCGCTGCGAGTATTGTAGAAGCTAACTGGATAATGGGGATGCTCTGGCGAAAAATCCCAAAAAATTAATTGACTCTAGTCTTTTTCAGAGCCTAGCCCAAACTGCGTACTGAAGGGCGGAAAGCACTGAACTTAGAGACGTTATTATTCGTAAGTCGTTGATGAGCAATGAATGTTTGTCCTGTATTGATCGTGTAGGGACTATAAGTTTCAGTAGTTCTTGACTCTCCCTATCTGCCCGCCCAGACTGGCGGGATATGTTTTTCCGTCTGAAGCATTCCAAGAGCGGCCAGGTCCTCCAACTGCTTGAATCTTACCGCAACAGCGAAGGTAAACCGCGACAGCGAGTGGTGGTCTCCCTGGGCGATGGGGCCATCAGTCGACCGGACTTTGGACCCATTGCCAAGGCGGTGCAAAAGCAGCTCTACGGGATCGAGGAACTTCTGGCCCCTGAGTATACGCGTCGACAGCAGAACTGGATTGAACTGATCCTGCGGCGGATTGATGGGGAGGGGCGGTGGCGAGGACTGCGCCAAAAGGCCGAGGCTTTTGCAGAGCAGCAGAACGCAATTGATGGGGTCTTGGCCGATAAAGTGGAGCATAGCGCCGCGGGAGTTTTATTGGGACCGATTCTGCTGGGGCTTAAGGGGTGGGAAAAGCTGAGGATGGATGAAGCCTTGCAGGAGGTGGGCTTGAACCGGGCGCAAAGGGATGCGGCTAAGGTATCGGTGATCAACCGGCTGGTGGATCCAGTGCCTGAGAACGCCTTGCCCCAGTGGGCCAGGCAGAGTGCCCTGGGAGATCTTCTGGGAGTGGCGGCGGTGAAGTCGGATCGGCATCGCTACTACCGGGTGAGCGATCGGTTGGTGGAGAACCGCGAAAGGATCGAAGAGCATATGCGCGAGCGCCAGGGGGAACTGTTCAGTTTGGATCGGACGGTACTACTGTATGATCTTACCAATACGCACTTCGAAGGGGTGGGTGCGAGCAACGGCAAAGCGAAACGGGGAAAGAACAAACAGAAACGCCACGATTGTGTTCAGATTGTGGTGGGGATGGTGTTCGATACCGAAGGCTTTGAGTTGGGACATCGGATATTTGCGGGCAACCGCCATGACGCGACGACCCTGTTGGAGATGATCGCTGAATTGGAGAAAGCGGTGGGGGCCCAGGGCGAGCGTGAGAAGACCCTCATCATCATGGATGGAGGGATCGCGAGCCGGGAGAATGTGCAACTGTTGCGCGAGGAGGGATTCGGCTACCTGGTCAACCAGAGCCGCCGGGGGCGTAAGGCTTATCTTGCAGAGTTCCAGGAGGCTTCCGGTTTCGAAAAGGTAGAGGGGAGGGATTGGGACCGGGAAGTGAAGGTGAAGTGGATAAAAGAGCAGGTGGGAGAAGAAAATGAGAGTGAAGGGGACCAGGAGACAACGCAGGAGGAGTCGAGGCAAGCAGGCGAGGAGTATGTGCTGTTGTGTCAGAGCGTGCGCAGGCGGGCCAAGGAAGAGGCGATTTATTCAGGGGCCGAAGAGCGCTTTATGAAGGCGCTCGAGGGGCTTCAGAAAAGGGTCGATCAAGGCCATTTAAAGGAGCCCGCAAAAATCCATACCGCGATCGGGCGCTTACAGGGGCAACATTCCCGAGTGCAGCGCTTCTATTCTATTGAACTGGTCGAAGCCGCCAAGGGCTCTAAAGAGAAAAAGTGCGGCCTTTGCTGGACTCGAAGGGACCAGGCCTGTGATGAGAATGCTCAACTGTTGGGCTGCTCTGTGCTGCGCACCAATCGGCACAACTTCAGCGGGGCCCAGCTGTGGCGCCTCTACATGACTTTGACCCGGGCCGAAGACGGCTTCAAAGCGCTCAAGAGCGACTTGGGCCTCAGACCCAACCACCACCAGATTGAACCGCGCGTTGAGGGCCACGTCTTTATCACCATTTTGGCCTACCAGCTTTTGCGCTTTATCGAATACACCTTGGAGCGGCACGGGGACACCCGCTGCTGGCAGACCATCAAGCGGGTCCTCCAAACCCATACCTATGCCACTGTCATATTGCCCACTCGACAGGGAGAAGTCTATCGTCTGCGCAAAGCGGGCATTCCCGAACAGAGCCACAAGCAGATTTACAATCTCTTCCAGATCCAATGGAAGAAATTGCCCGTTAAGAAGAGTATGAGCAAAATAAAAATCGAACCGATTTTGTAGTGCCTTTCAAAAACGCGTGTTGATTATCAAGGACTTAACTTATAAAGTGCGAAACTAGGGCTAGATCGGTAACAGAAGAGGGGGGGGGGAAATCAAAGAGTATCATCGGTTCCTCCCATGTACTCGATTTAGAGAAGGAGGTCTACCAATCAAAAATCAACTGATTCGTAAATTCGCAATCGTTTCCATAGTCGCTTTGGGAACCGTCGCTTTAGGTGTAGGCAATTCTGAAGCTGCGCCCGTAATTTGGAACTTTACGTCTTCGGGCACGAGTCTTTCTGTCAGTGGGGTCGTCACAATAGAAAGCAGCGATTCCGGCTACGTTCCTGGCGGCACCGTTTCAAACACGTCTGGAATTCTGGATTTCACTTTTAGTGAGGACAATGAAGGGGACTATTTTGCCACACCCGCCGACAATTTTTTCCAGGACTTTGAGATTATTTTTGGTGGTTCAGTGCATCCGGATGATTTGTCATCAGTCACTTTTGAAGTGTCGGATGAAACCGCGCCGGTCGCAGCCGGATTGGTCGTCCTCATTTCCGGAACTAGCAATGGATCATTAAGCGTAGATGTTTTCGGAAGTGAGACTCACACAAATGGCACCTTCTCGCTAGCCCCCGGTGTGGTCCCCGAACCTTCCACTTGCGTCCTAATTCTCACTGCTCTGGCCGCCGTGGGTTTCTATAGGTGGCGACAGAGGCAATATCTGCCCTTCTGAACTCCCAAAATCGGATCGATCTAATTAGGTTAATTGATTCGCCGAACTGGTCACCATCTACGCGAACAGCTGTGATTTAGCAAGAGTTCCGTTCGGGGTAACTCGGTTTTGCCAAATTCTCATGTAGAGGATTTTCCTCTGGCATCCTCGAAACACCTGCGGAGAATGGTCGAGACTTGGCTGACATGAGGATCTCCGAGGAAATCGGCATGCGAGCCCGGGATGTCATAGACTTCAAGGCCGTTGGAAATGAACGGATCCCAGCCGTAAGAAGGATCGATAAACTCCATCCCGGCTTTGCGCATAGCAATCTGATCTATTGCGCGAAAGAGGACCGTTCGACCCTGGTAAGGCGCAAACTGGTAGCGCCGCTTTGCCTCCCCTCGGGTGATCGAGAGCGACGGGCACGAAGGCATCGGCGCTGTTGTTCTTAGTCGTTCGTCTTGATCTGTCACCTTTCGTCTCTGGCGTCGATCCGCAATCCGGCGTTGGTAGTGCAGTACTCGCCGCCGAATTGCCTGAAAAATGTGCCGAAGGCCCGAATCGGTCATTCTTTTCATCAAGTGTATGCCCCTCCTGATATGGTGAATCTTCACTGCCGTGGCAAGGTAGGAGTCGAAGAGGACGAGAATAGCGACCTTTTCACCGCGACTCCTAAGCTGCTGCGCTATTTCGAAGGCGATCACGCCCGAGAATGAAAAACCGGCAAGATAGTACGGGCCATGTGGCTGAATCTCGAGGATCTGCTCTACGTAGCGCGAGGCGAGTACTTCAATCGGCGGAATCCCGGTGATCTTCACACCGGCGATGCTGTGATGCGGGAATTTCTGTTCCTGGGGCAGAACGATGGCATCGACTGGGATATCGGGCCCCAGCAATTCGGCCAGTCGCTGGTAATAAAAGACAAAGTAGATACAGATCAAGCTGGGACGTTCGCCGAGAGGCTGAAGGGTAACGATCGGCGATTCGGCTACCTCGGTCTCATCGTTACGGAGGATCGCACCGAGCTGCGCGATCGTCGGATAGAGGAAGAGCGTAGTCGGATCGAGTTGCTCTCCGAATTTGCGTTCGATTTCCGCAATCAGACGGATGCCCAACAGGGAGTGACCGCCAATTTCGAAGAAATTCTCATCGATACCGATACGCGATCGACCAAGCAGTTTCTCCCAGATACCTGCCAGAGTCCTTTCCTCGGTGTTGCTCGGTTTGACGTAGACGCGGTCTTCTTTTTCGCTCTCTTTTTCCGGATCGGGAAGAGCCTTACGATCGATCTTTCCATTCGGGGTGAGAGGAAGTTCATCAAGGACGACAAAGATTGAGGGAATCATGTAGTCGGGAAGCTGAGTGGCGAGAAACCTGCGTAGATTCCCTCTTAACTGGGGTTGCCTGTTCGTGGGACAGACATAGGCCACAATGCGTAACTCCAATCCCGTCCGAGAAGAGGCGCTTCCCTTCACCTCAAACGGAAGAACGGCGCATTGTTGAACGGATCCATGGCTGGACAGCTGAGATTCAACCTCGTCGAGTTCGACCCGCATGCCGCGGACTTTTATCTGCCGATCTACCCGGCCGTATATGGCGATGGTTCCATCCAGATCGTATCGTCCATAGTCTCCGGTAAGGTAAATGAGGTCATCGCTGTCCTCTGAACTTGGATTGTGTCTGAACTTTTCTTGCGTCAACACGGGATCTCGGAAGTAACCCTGACTTCGAAAAGGGGTACGGATGGCAATTTCACCCTTTTCGCCCAATCCGCATTTGACGCCGTCCCGATTGAGAATGAGGATCTGAGTATCGGGAAGCGGCCGGCCGATTGGTTGGACCGTAAAGATTGATCACTCGAGCGCATTCCGGGAAGGCTCGTCGCCACTGGTAGACGAGCGTGTCGGTGAGCGGTTCGCCCGCGAAGAAGACGGCGCGAAGAGACGAGGAAATTTCCTTTGGCGATGCATCGGCGAACCATGCTTGGGCCAGACTGGGTACGGAATGCAGAAGGGTAATGCGCTCGGATGCCAACCAGGAAAGGATGCTGCCCGAGGAGAGATCCTCGGCATCGCCCGGAATGCAAAGAGTTGCGCCGCTGGTCAGAGGAAGAAATATGTCTCGCAGAACAACGTCGAAAGAAAGCCCGGTCAGTTGCGCGATTCGATCACCCCCAACTGTCTGAATCTCTTCCCTCTGCCATTCAAGGAAATGTGCTAACCCTTTGTGAGTCCCAAGGATGGCTTTGGGCACACCGGTTGAACCGGAACTAAAGAACAGATAGGCCGGATCGTCTCCAGAAAGAATCGCAAAGTCCTCTTGGCCGCTCGCGCCGTCAACTATCTGTCCCGAGTCGGCCTCGACCCGGCCGCGGAAAGATGCAGTCAGATCAAGGTCGTTTTCCGGCCAATCTTCTCTCGCGGCAACTGTGATCAACCCTTTCGCCTGAGAGATATCCAACATCTGCTTTCTCCGAGCCAAAGGAAGTCTGCGGTCCAGTGTGAGGAGGACTCCACCCGAGAGAAGAACGCCGACGATGGCACAGATCATACCGTAAGAGCGTCTCCCGGTAATGGCTACAAAATCGCCTCTGCCGACTCCCACTTTCCGGAGATGCGATGCGATCGCCGCTGCCTGGTTGAAGAGATCTGAGTAACTGTGGGTGCGATTCCCGTGCCTCACTGCGGGGTGCTCGGGATTCCTGGCGGTGCAAGATTCAATGCGGTTCAGGACGGTTTCCACCCTCCGTTCACGGATCGGTGAAGCGAGGTCAGGGAGGATCCGAAGGGCCATCGGAGTGACCAACTGGAAACTTAACATCAATCCGTCCGGATTATCCACAACCTGACCCATGAGGCTGTCGAACTGACGGATAAAATCCTCCATTCGCGCGGCGGCAAAGAGATCGGCGTTGTAGACCAGATCGAAGACCAGCGATTCCCCCGACGCCTTGAAATAGAGAGTGAGATCGAACTTGGACTGAACCTGCGAAGCCGCCGATTTTTCGGTTTCGAGTCCTTCGAGAGCGAACGGCTCATCGTCGATTTCCGTCTGGTTTATGAGGATCTGAACGAGCGGGGTGTGGCTGAGGTCGCGTTCCGGCTGCAGCGCCTCGACCAGCTTTTCAAACGGCATATCTTCGTGAGCAAAGGCGTTTAGGACCGTTTCTTTGACATCACCCAGAAGGGTTCGAAAGGACTGATCCGAGGAGAGTCTGGTTCTCAAAACAAGCGTATTGATGAAGCAGCCGATAATCGATTCGGTTTCAATGTTCTGTCGACCGGACGTGGGCGTCCCGACAACGATATCGTCCATTCCCGTATGCCGCTGCAGGAGGATCTGAAATACGGCCAGCACTCCCATGAAAATCGAAGCTTCCTCTTTTCTGCAGAGCTCTCGAAAGCGCCGCGTGACGGCATCGGAGACCTTCAGAGATTCCCGATACCCGCGAAAGGTCTGAATGGCGGGACGCGGGTAATCGGTGGGAAGATCCAGAAGCGGTGGAATGTCTTCAAGTTGGGCCTTCCAGTATCGGAGATTCCTTTCGAGGACTTCGTCGCGCATCCAGCTCTGCTGCCAGACGGCGTAATCTACATAGCGCCGCGCCGGACGGTTCACCACCCATTCTCCGCCGTTCAGATTGGCTCGGTAGCTCTCCTGCAGCTCATTGAGAAGGAGTGTCAACGACCACCCGTCAGAGATGGTGTGGTGCATTTCAAGGAGAAGGAAGTAGGAGCGGGGTCCAACTTCCAGAAGCGTGGTTCGGAAGAGTGGTCCCTGATCCAGATCAAAGGGTGTCAGAGAAAGTCTCCCAAGGAGGCGGTTGGCTTCGGCCAATCGCGTCTCATGACTCGCACCTTGGACTTCAAGAACCCTCAGATCTGTCATCAGATCCGGTTGTATTCTCTGATAGGGCTCACCTTCGACGAGCGTAAAGGTGGTGCGGAGGGATTCATGAGTGGCTGTAAGTTCGTTAATGCTTTTTCTCAGCGCGTCGATGTCGAGGCCGCCTCTTAGACGGAAAGTCTGGCGAATATTGTAAACTGAACTATTCGGTTCCATCCGGTGGAGAAACCAGAGTCTGCGCTGACAGAAGGAGAGAGGGAAATGTGTTGAATCCGGTGTGCTTTCGATGGGGGGAAGACGGCGAGTACCGCCCGATCTTTGCTGTTCAACTATCTTTCGGCTCAGATCTCGAATCGAGGGAGATTCGAATATGGCTCTGATCGATAGCTCCACATTGAATTCTTTCCGGATCCTGGATATGACGCGAATAGCGAGCAAGGAGTGACCGCCAACTTCGAAGAAACTCTCATCAATACCGATACGCGATCGACCAAGCAGTTTCTCCCAGATCCCTGCAAGAGTGCTTTCCTCCCAGGTGCCCGGTTTGACGTAGACATTTCCTTCTTTCTCGCTCTCTTTTTCCGGGTCCGGAAGAGCCTTGCGATCGATCTTTCCATTCGGAGTGAGAGGGATTTCGTCAAGGACGACAAAGATTGAGGGAACCATGTAGTCGGGAAGCTGGGCAGCGAGAAATTTGCGGAGATTCCCTCTTAACTGGGGTTGTCTGTTCGCGGGGTAGACATAGGCCACGATGCCTAATTCCAATACCGTCTCTGAAGAGGCACTTCCCTTAATCTCAAACGGAAGAACGGCGCATTGTTGAATGGAAGCATGACCGGAAAGCAGGGATTCGATCTCGTCGAGTTCCACGCGCATGCCTCGGACTTTTATCTGTCGATCGACCCGGCCGTATATGGCGATGGTTCCATCCAGATCGTATCGTCCATAGTCTCCGGTATAGTAGATGAGGTCATCGATATCTTCTGATTCTGGATTGCGTCTGAACTTCTCTTGCGTCAACACGGGATCTCGGAGGTAACCCTGAGTTCGAAATGGGGTACGGATAGCGATTTGGCCCTTTTCGCCTAAGCCGCACCTGACGCCCTCCCAATTGAGAACGAGGATCTGAGTATCGGGAAGCGGCCGGCCGATTGGCTGGACTCCCGGCGGTGGCTTTTCCGGGACTTCGTAAAAGCACTTGGCAAGAGTAGTCTCGGTCGGACCGTAAAGATTGATCACTCGAGTGCATTCCGGGAAGGCTCGACGCCACTGGTAGACGAGCGTGTCGGTGAGCGGTTCGCCCGCGAAGAAGACGGCACGAAGAGAAGAGGAAGCTGTATCAGGCGAATGATCGGCGAGCCATGCCTGGGCGAGACTGGGAACGGAATGCAGAAGAGTGATCCGTTCCGATGCTAACCAGGAAAGGATGTTGCCTGAGGAAAGATCCTCAGCATCGCCAGGAATGCAAAGAGTAGCGCCGCTGGTCAGGGGTAGAAATATGTCTCGCAGAACGACGTCAAAAGAAAGTCCCGTCAGTTGCGCGATTCGATCGCCAGGAACTGCCTGGATTTCCTCCCTTTGCCAATCAAGGAAGTGGGCTAACCCTTTGTGAGTCCCAAGGACGGCTTTGGGCACACCGGTTGAACCGGAACTAAAGAACAGATAGGCCGGATCGTCTCCAGAAAGAATCGCAAAGTCCTCTTGGCCGCTCGCGCCGTCAATTATATGTCCTGAGTCGGCCTCGACCCGGGCACGGAAAGATGCAGTCAGATCAGAGTCGTTTCCCGGCGAATCTTCTCTGGCCGCAACCGTGATCTCCCCTTTCGCCTGAGAGATATCCAACATCTGCTTTCTCCGAGCCAAAGGAAGTCTGCGGTCCAGTGTGAGCAGGATACCTCCCGAGAGAAGAACGCCGACTATAGCACAGATCATCCCGTAACAGCGTCTTCCGGTAACCGCTACGACATCGCCCCTGCCGACTCCCACTTTTCGGAGATTCGATGCGATCGCCGCCGCCTGGTTGAAGAGATCTGAGTAACTGTGGGTGCGATTCCCGTGCCTCACTGCGGGATGCTCGGGATTCCTGGCGGTGCAAGATTCAATGCGGTCCAGAACGGTCTCTACCTTCCGTTCACGGATAGGTGAAGCGGGGTCCGGCAGGATGCGAAGCGCCTCTGGAGTAACGAGCGAGAATTCTGAGGTGGATGCATCCGGATTCTTGACAACCTTCCCTATTAGGCTGTCAAACTGCTGGAGGAACTCTTCTATTCGCGAGGCGGCAAAGAGATCGGCGTTGTAGACCAGATCGAATACCAGCGATTCCCCCGACGCCTTGAAATAGAGAGTGAGATCGAACTTGGACTGTACCTGCAAAGCCGCCGATTTTTCGGTTTCGAGTCCTTCGAGAGCGAACGGCTCATCGTCGATTTCCGTCTGGTTTATGAGGATCTGAACGAGCGGGGTGTGGCTGAGGTCGCGTTCCGGCTGCAGCGCCTCGACCAGCTTTTCAAAGGGAAAATTTTCGTGAGCAAAGGCGTCGAGTACCGTTTCTCTGACATCGCGTATAAGAGTCCGAAAAGACCTATTTGGGGAGAGCCTGGTTCTCAGAACAAGCGTATTGATGAAGCAGCCGATAATCGATTCGGTTTCAATGTTCTGTCGACCGGACGTGGGCGTCCCGACAACGATATCGTCCATCCCCGTATGCCGTTGCAGAAGGACCTGAAATACGGCCAGCACTCCCATGAAAATCGATGCTTCCTCTTTTCTGCAGAGCTCTCGAAAGCGCCGCGTGACGGCATCGGAGACCTTCAGAGATTCCCGATTCCCGCGAAAGGTCTGAATGGCGGGACGCGGGTAATCGGTGGGAAGATCCAGAAGCGGTGGAATGTCTTCAAGTTGGGCCTTCCAGTATCGGAGATTCCTTTCGAGGACTTCGTCGCGCATCCAGCTCTGCTGCCAGACGGCGTAATCTACATAGCGGCGCGCCGGACGGTTCACCACCCGTTCTCCGCCGTTCAGATTGGCTCGGTAGCTCTCCTGCAGCTCATTGAGAAGGAGTGTCAACGACCACCCGTCAGAGATGGTGTGGTGCATTTCGAGGAGAAGGAAGTAGGAGCGGGGACCGATTTTCACAAGCGTGGTTCGGAAGAGTGGTCCCTGATCCAGATCAAAGGGTGTCAGAGAAAGTCTCTCCAGGAGGCGGTTGCCTTCGGCCAATCGTGCATCCCGGCTTGCACCTTCAACCTCAACAATTTCCATCCCTATCTTCAGATCGGGTCTGATCCTCTGGTAGGGTTCGTCCTCGACGAGCGTGAAAGTGGTGCGCAGGGATTCATGAGTGGCCGTTAGCTGGTTGATGCTTTTTCTCAGCGCGTCGATGTCGAGAGCGCCATCTAGGCGTACAGTCTGGTGAATATTGTAAACCGAACTATCCGGTTCCATCCGATGGAGAAACCAGAGTCTGCGCTGACCGAAGGAGAGAGGGAAATGTGTGGTCTCCGAAGCGGTTTCGATGGGGGGGCGTCGTCGAGTGCCTCCTTCTGTTCTCTGCTCTGCGATCTGTTTGCTCAGATCTCGAATTGTCGGCGATTCAAATACGGACCTAACCGATAGCTCCACATACAGATTCTCCCGGATCCTGGATAGGACCCGAGTGGCGAGAAGGGAGTGGCCGCCCAGATCGAAGAAACTGTCTGTGACGCCGACCTCTTCCACTTCGAGTACAGATTCCCAGATCGCCGCGAGAGTGCTCTCGATCTGGTTCCGCGGTGGTTCCAGATGATCGGCCATTGCAGATCGCCGCCGGCTCCATTGTGGTTTCGGCAGGGCCTGTCGATCGATCTTGCCGCCGGGAGTGAGCGGGAGATCTTCCAGAGCGATGAATGCCGATGGTATCATGTAATCGGGTAAATAATCGGCCAGAAACTCTCGCATCTCTCTGCCGGTCGGCTCGGCCGATTGACCGGCAACCAAATAGGCAATCAGGTGGCGATGCCCTCCGGTATCATAGGTAGCGACCGCACTCTGGTTGATCTTCGAATGCCGATTGAGAGTGGCTTCGATTTCTCCCAGTTCGATACGAAAGCCCCGTACTTTCACCTGGGAATCTCTGCGCCCGAGGAATTCGATGTTTCCGTTCGTACGATACCGCGCAATGTCGCCCGTGTTGTAGATTCTGCCCTCGTGAAACGGATTCTGGACAAAATGCTCCCGGTTGAGCTTGGGCCGATTGAGGTAGCCGCGGGCAAGGCCGTCGCCACCTATGTACAGATCTCCGGGCAGACCTATAGGGACCGGTTGCAGATTTGAATCCAGAATATAAACCGTCGTGTTGGCAATAGGTCGGCCGATCGATACCGTCCCGTTATCGGGAGTAACCTTCTCCACGGTCGACCAGATGGTCGTTTCGGTTGGACCATAGAGATTCCAGACCGTGCCACTCGAGGATAGCAGAGAGTCGGCCAGATCGCGCGGCAGCGTTTCGCCTCCGCATAAGACTCTTAATTTGGGTTTTCCATTCCAGCCTGAATCCAGCATCTTCCTCCAGGTCGCCGGAGTCGCCTGCATGGTCGTGACCCCATGTTCATCAAGGAGCGCTGAAAGGCGTTGTCCGTCGATCGCTTCTTCGCGGGTTGCTATGACGATCTGCGCCTCGGAGACCAGCGGGAGGAAAAGCTCGAGCACGGAGATGTCAAATGAGATTGAGGTGACGGCCAAAAGGATGTCGTCCGCATTGAGTCCAGGCCGATCCCGCATCGACGTGAGAAAATTCATTACCGAACGATGCGAAATCTCGACACCTTTGGGAGTGCCGGTAGATCCGGATGTGTAAATTATGTAGGCAAGAGATTGTGAAGTCTGTTCATTCGTCCGAGGGGCCGATTTTGCCTTCTCGATCCCTTCCACGCAAATTGGATTCCAGGAACCCCTTGGTAATGCTTTCGCCAAACCCGCCTCCGTCACCACAGCGGCCGGCTGCGCGTCATTCAGTATTTGTTCGAGACGATACTGCGGAAATGCCGGGTCGAGGGGAACGTAACATCCTCCCGCCTTTAGGATACCTAGAGCAGCGACCAGCATATCATTCGACCGGTCGACAAAGAGACCCACCGGTCTATCGATCGTAATCCCTTCACTCTTCAAGCGCATGGCCACACCATTGGCTCTTTGCTCAAGCTCGATGCGGGTAATGGATTGGCCGCCACACCTCACTGCCGTGGCATCTGGTGCCCGTGATGCGTGTTCTTCGACGAGTTGATGCAAACAGGTCTCCCCCGGGTATTCCGAGGCCGTTGCATTCCAATCCACGACGAGCTTTCTGCGTTCATCCGCAGGGATTATTCTGAGATTCGAGACCGCACTATCCATCTGATCGAGGGCACTCTGGCCGATTGTTTCGAAGTGCTCGTAGAAATGTTCAATCGTATCTTCTTCGAATTGGTTCGCCACGTAGTCCAGCTGGGCCCAATACCCTTCCTCCTTCCTGGTGATCTTCAAATGCAGGTCGACCTCAGCTTGATCGCCGGCTGCAGCTGCCGATTTTGGAGGGCTTTCACTCGTTTCTGGAAGCGGGTGGTCCGTAAATGTGAAGCCAAGCGGTTGATGTTTTGCTTCCACTTTGCTTGGAAACTCGTTTCCCGAAGCGAAACTCTGTACTGCACCGTTGACCCGCTTGAGCAGCACCTCGAAAGGGGGATCATCCCCAAAATCGACGGAAAAAGGCTGAAGAGCGTACTTTTGCCCGGACCTCGATTCCCCTCCCTCGCTATCGCTCTCAATAAATCGTACTGAGAGAACAGTTCGGTTTTCTTGCCAATATCGATAGACCAGCGACTTGAAGATGGCCAGCAAAGTAACGCCGAACCGCACTCTGTATTTCCGAGAAACACTCTCAATTGCGGTACTGAGATTGTGGCAGAGTGGATATTCCTCTGCGGTCACCAACTTGAGGGACGGCGAAATACGCGGCCGGTCGGTGGGTAAGCTCGCTCGGGTAGATGCAACCGTACGTTGGGTTCGTGAGACCGAATCCTCCGCGGGATAAGATTCCCCCCCTGTCCTCGAGAAATTCTGCGTTTTTCATCTGGTCCCTAGAGAGACGATTGCAGTATGGATGTGCCCACGCGCAATCAGCAGGAGCAGACGCCGGCGAATCGATATCGAGCTATATTCCTAGAGGATTAACCTTGATCTGTCGACTCGGGATTTTGCAGGAAATTCGGTTAGCTCAATCCCCGCGCGTCTGGCTACAGTGATCGACTCCGTGCAGCCCTACGCTTGAATGCAGAGCTTAGCGGAAGTTTGCGCTCCCATCCTGAGGATATTTTCGCCGGAAGAATCCCAGACATGGCGCAATGCGCGAGCACAAGTAGGATAGTAGTGTCCTTTAGTCCGACTGCCGCATCAGCTATTCCTCTCAGATTCCTCCCGAGTTTGCTGCAGGACAATGCCCTTCGTTGCCTCTCCTTGCCACACCCCTAAAATCGATCAGACTCGTTTAAGGAGCTGATTTATAGATACTTGATTGAACAACAAAGACTTACATCAATAAACAGCCTAACGCAGGAGGGCGATTTCGAATCCCGCCCTCTCCGCCAATTCTCGCCGGAGGCGATAATTGAGCCCGCGCGAAGCGCGCGGAGAGGAAGGTATGAGCAATGTTTTCGAGTGCGCTGGCTTGACAGCGCTTTTCCCCAGCGAGGCTTGACTCGCCGATCTTGTCCACCCCTTTTCAATCCCAAGAATCCAAACCTCATGCCGTCGAAAGGGCCGCGAACCTGGCTTCCTTTTGGTGGGTTCTTTCATGCAATAGAACGAGCGTACCGCAGCCGGAGCAATCAGAAGACGCGAAGCAACGATAATCAGCTGTTTAGCAAAATGCCTTTCTCGTCTGGCCTCCGCCAGTCTGTCCGCCCTCGTACTGGATGGGCCAGTACGAACCGATTGCCGCAAGCGCAGCCGATTCAGGTAGCAATCGAAGCACCAAATTGAGAGGATGGTATGCCACTGACAAGACCCTACTTTTCGTTTCTACACTGTCAGAAACTCCACCTTCAAAAGACAGATCGCTAATCCGCAGCAACCACGCGAGGATGTTCAATTACCCCGAAGATGCCCCCTACTGCCATCTCCACTGGATCGCCGAAGCGGAAGGGAATCCTCTCCGGTCGCGTTGGGTCGAATGTTTGCGCGATCTCGAATGGATCAGGTAACGAGAGTTGCTCGAATTCCGAAGCGTGTGCGGTCACGGAAGGAGGTGGGAAAGAGGTCAGGCTTCCTATTTGGGGCTGGCCTGACGATGTTTATTTCCAAAGCCTGACCCGTTTACCCGCCTTTGCCTGATTGGAGTCTATGAGTTAGGTGAAGTCCAATGTCCCTTGCCCCTCGATCATTCTCGTAATTTACGAATTCGCCAAATTGGCCCGCAAAGTGACGAAACTTCCCCATGTACTTCCTTTCAAAAGCATCGGTTTTGCCGACGATGATCATCATTGCTTCCTCGAGAGGTCCAACGTTGTAGGTGTGCGAGCGCGGAGTCAAACGCAGCAGAGCGAAGCGAACCAACGGCATTGCTCGCGCTTGGCACCACCGCCTTGTTGGCCTATTGTAGTGCTGCTTCAAGGCGAACAAGCGACTGCGACTCGCCAAACTGACTCTTCACCGATTTCTTCTTACCGGTGGCCCAGTGGATTGTGATCGAGCAGTCCCTCAAGCCCGATCGGTAGAGTGGTTCCAAAAGCCTCAATCCGTCAATCTGTTTAGACTGCAATTCGTTGTAACGCTTCAAGAACTCGGGTGAGGAAAATGTGCGAAGTTGTGTCGTGGGGAGGACTGAGGCCCGCGCACGATAAGTAAAGCGGCGACGCTCTCCGTTTTGAACTAGGCCGAACTCCTCGTCGTCTTCCTCTAGGATAAAAAGAACGGAGATGGAGTCGTTAGGTTTGGGCGAATCTGTCTTAACAGCCAGAGTGCCCACTGGATTAATGCTAGTTGGCTTCCCTCCAACATTTGAAACATCAATTGTCAGCGTAAAGGTAGGAACGGGCGAGGTAGGATCGACCCGGTCGATTACATCTGAAAGCGTTTGCAAGAACTCTTTTGTCTCAGTGACTACCTTGGTGTGGTGGGTGCCGACGAGCGCAACAATATCCTTTGCGTTTGGTGGCGGAGGCCGATTTTGGTTAGCCCCCATCAACGCACCAATTATATTCATCGGATTGATTGGGCGTTGCAAATTCGTGCTCCGAAATTGTTGCGCCTTACGGCGATCTTGTACTGATACGCCTTTCAATCTGCTAGTATATTCGAGAACTGTATCAATATACTCACGGTTAGAAACGTAAAAGGCCGTATAATCAGTATTCGGTGCTATTTTCCACGCTGAATGGTTCTGGAGAGTTGGGTAGGCAATGTGGACGTTCTTAAGATCATCTCGTCTTTGGAGGATGTCTCCATAGGTAAGTTTGTTCGTATTGATCTTCTTCCGCCAATCATTGCCACCAATTTCTTTTGCGAGATTTGCCTGATCGGCGGGGGTGAGCGGCATGAGCCATTGGGACTTGAATGGTGTGGTCGATCTGATCTCCACCACATCGAACGACAGACGGGGACGATTAATCAGGTTCTTGATTGGCTCACCAACGAAGGCACCGAGTAAAACTCCAGCGAGCAGTAGTGTAACGTTTCCAAGTGGAGTATTGATGAAGCGTCTTTGATCGGAGGACATCGTGTAGGGCTGTTTTCTAAGGCCAACTCTCTTATAGGCAGCGCTGACGCGTCTGCCGTTATGTCACGATAGCAATTTGGCCGCGTTGGGCAAGATTTCTCTCTAACCTCCTCTCAACGAGTGGATTGCCTCACACCGGACGGCATGAACCGCGGATTTTTATTGATGCGTCAGCGCTGCCTATTCCGAAGCGTCGACGCTGCCTATCAAATTAATGAGATGCGCGGACGCATCATTTTATCACTTTGACCTCGCTGATTCTGATTCGCCTTCGGGCTGGCGAGTCAAAAGAGTTTGAGTTGGGGGTCTTGGGGGGATGTCTTGCGGCGGCGATAGGGGCGGACTAGGCGGTTGGCTTCGGCGAGGAGGTCGACGGTTCTGTCGGTGGCTTCCGGATTTCGGCGGGAGGCGTCGAGAGCGAAAATGGCTCGCAATTAGGTTTGCGCTCTTTTGCAGAAGGTTTGGGAGGAGTTGGTTCAGGACTCTTAGAAGAGTTCGAGTTGGGGGACTTTGGGGGAGGGTTTGCGGCGGCGGCGGGGGCGGACGAGGCGGTTGGCGTCTGCTAGGATGTGGACGGTGAGGTCTTTCGCCTCTGGGGGAAGACGAGAGGGATCGAGGGCGAGTTCGATGGCGTTGCGGATGTGCTTGTGCGCATTGCAATTTGGTATAGGTTTGAGCTGATTAGGGCGCAAGAGGGCGGAAGTGTGCGAAGATCAACGGGTTACGGAGTCAGGAAGAGGAAAAATCGAGTTTGGCCATTTTCAGGCGAAATCAGTCTGATTGCAAAGGGTTTGGCCGTAGGAATAGTCGAGTTTGCAATTAGGTTTGGCACCGAGAAGATCAGATGCAGGGCTCCTGAATGTCCGCGCTCACGGGCCGGAAGTCCGCCGCTTCGCATCCTGCCGCCGGTCCGTGTGTGTTAAGGAGTGATCGCGCTGGCGAACTTCCTCAACGAGCCTTAGAGCTCTTAATTCGAAGGTCCTTAAGGATGCTAGAACCATCTCAGTCTGTACGATGCTAAGCGCTTCAACAACACCCATGTAGGTCTCAAGAAATTCCTTCTCCAGTTCCGAAAGCTCTCGAAAACCAAAGACTCTAAGGGCTGTCGATGCTCGCTTAGACACCGTCTCACGGTATCTATTGAGCTGTAATACTAATTTCTCCGAATCAAAATCTGTAAAATGCCTTTTCGACGTTTGCAGCCCAATTCGTTTCGCAAGCCATGGCAAGTATCCGTTTAACAACGCGATCGAAAAAGCTAGGAGAAGAGTCAGTACAAAGTACTCTGTTATTTTGATTCCCAGTATCGATACGTTTGTCAACGGAGGTAGCGTCCAAGCTATGGAGAGCACCAAAACCAACCAAGAAATGCAGTACATGACGACACGCGCCATGATGTGCCTCTGCAAAGTCTTGATCGTGTAGTTGGCATGTGGCGTGATTTGCGTAGCTTATCTAGGATCGCTTTCACGTCATTGCGCGTCTCTCTTTTATCAATCGTAGTGACGTCGAGGAAATACTCGTTCTCAACGACCTCCTTAACCTTCTTGTTGCTGCGAGAGAACTGAAACCCTGTTTGTCCAATTGAAAGAAATGCGGACAGACCCGAGAGAGCAGTGACTATTAACGTAAAGGTGGCGGGATCCACGTCCTGATCTTCTAATTTTCTTATAGGCAGCGCGAAAGCATCTGCCATTTTGTGAGAATAACACTTCCGCCGCTTTCGGCAAGATCTCTGTATAACGTTCTCTTGACGAGTTGATTACACCAGATTCTGGCTCGCAATCAGATTTGCGAACTTTCGCAGAAGGTTTGGAGGAAGCTGGTTCAGGATTCTCAGAAGAGATTAAGTTGGGGGTCGTAGGCGAAGGTTCTGTCGCTCGCAACGAGATTTGGACATTTTCGCAGAGGGTTTGAGCTTTCCTGCGGATCTCGTAACTCGCGCAGACAGAAATCCGGGATGCTAAAAGAGCTCGAGTTGGGGGTCTTTCGGGGATTATTTGCGCCGGCGGTGGGGGCGGACGAGGCGGTTGGCTTCGGCTAGGATGTAGGCGGTTTGATCGGTGGCTTTGGGGGACAGTTTGGATGGATCGAAGGCGAGGTCGATGGCATTGCGGATGGCTGGTCTGCGACCAGGCTGGGCCGCTGTAATTGATGCGGGGACGACAGTGAAAGCAACTCAGTAACCGGATAGAATCAGCGTTTCGGGAACTGATGTTGTCGATAGAAGCAAATCAACGGCAGTATTCCACTTCCGGAGCATCCAACGGTTACTCCGCGCCGGCCGACCACCACAAGAGTTTTCTGATGAAATAGTAATTACCAACGCTAAGAAGACCAAAGCCCAAGAGGAAAGAAAAGGTCGTTAAGTAGCCAATCGGCACCCAAATAAGCCTATCAGTGAAACTTTGTTCACCATCCTTAGTACTGAATGTTTTGGGTGGTAGAGCGGTGTTGTAGCTAATCCGGACGTTTCGAAGTCTCAAATATTCGGTATGAAGCAACCACGTTACCGCAACACAGAGAGTAAGAGCCACACCTAGTATAAACTCGCCGACATCCTTTAACGGGGCGAAATCGTTAACTTTGAAGTGCGGGGCGACATTCAGCGTGATAATCGAAAACCCAAGCCGATACGAACTGCGCCAGTAGTGAGTTTGTCTAAGCTGATATTCGTCAAAAATTAGCCGCGCCAGGTCAGGATCGTAATCTCGGGCTTCAGGAGACATCAAATTACCTACCACTGCGGCCGTTTGAAGGGAACTCAGCGAAATACAGGCATTCGTCGCCACCTGATGGAGCTTGGGTAGAATTGAGCGTCATAACTACAGTGAGATTGCTTATGCGCAATCGATGATCCTAAGAGGTAACACGGTCGGCATTCTGCGTCAAGAAACTGATCTCTGTATTTTATGCGTAGGCGATTGCCTACACCGGAGGCTCAAAAGAGTTCGAGTTGGGGGTCTTTGGGGGAGGTTTTGCGGCGGCCGTGGGGGCGGACGAGGCGGTTGGCTTCGGCGAGGATGTAGACGGTTTGATCGGTGGCCTCCTTGATTCGGCGGGAGTCGTCGAGGGCGAGATCGATGGCGTAGAATCTCGCACTTAGGTTTGGGCATTGGCGAATCAGCGCGATTTAGGGCGGAAGTACACGGATATCAACGACTTAGGTATCAGTCAAAAGTGAAATACGAGTTTGCGCACTTCTTGGGTCAGATCGGGGTGTTTGCAATTGGTTTGAGCACTGAGAAATGCGAGTTTGCAGTTAGGTTTGGGTACTCAACAAGACAGAGGTGACCGGGTTGGCGGACCAACGGAGTTGACGCTGACGCACAGATAATCGTAAACGAAGGAAACGACATTGAAAGACGGAAAAGCGAGTCAACCCCTGTTCACCGTTTTGTTTCAGGAAAGGTGCGTTGTCGGAGGTGATTCTCTTGCAGAGTTGTCGGTTGCAAGTGCTTTGACCACCCTTTCGAGCTCGCGATCGAATAGGTCGCCGTTGTCTTTCCAACCATTGAAATCTGCTGCGAGGCGGGATGTTACTTGCATTGCCTTACCACTCTTCCATTGGCCGGAAAGCAAGAATCCGTCGAGGTCAAGGGGAATGAGTGCTAGCACTTTTCTGCCGCGTTCTTTCATGAGTTTCTGTTCCTTCTTAAACGCGGCATCGATCTCATTATCAACCCACCAACTGGTCAGAGAATATTCTGATGCACACAGAAGGATCTTGTCCCACAGCCGAATCCCGCGATCCACTTGGTCGTAAATGTCATCACCGGGTAACATTTGTTTTTCGTCTAGCCAGCACCGAATGCCGCGGCCCTGTAGCGCATCATGTAGCCGCCGTGCGAACGACTTGTCTTCATGGCTGTAACTAATGAAGCACGAATAGAACTCTAGAGCGTGGCCTGTTAACGAAGGGAGGTATGTGATGAGATTGTCCGTGATCCCGCAGCCGCGAAGAAAGTGATCAGGGATCTTACCTCTAGAACGAGTCAGTGTATCAACATCAATACTACTCGGTCCAGAATGCACGATCGTGTCCAACCCTTTGACGGTCGAGAGGTCGATTCCACTTAATCTCACCTTCTCGAATTGAGCCTTGTCGAGTTGCACATCGGTCATCACAGTGTTCTCAAGTTGTGCATGGGACAGGTTCGCGTTCGTTAGGTCTGCGCCCGACAGATCAGCGCCGATGCAAATACATGACAAATCCGCCCAAATGACATGCTGCGAGAGGTTTGCACATTCAAGGTCCGCATCAGTGAGGTTGGCGTTGCGAAGTTTAGCGCCAGATAACATGCTCCACCCCAAATCGGTATCGGTTAGCTCCGCCTCGGTGAAATCAACGAGCTGTAAGAAAGCACCCCTCAAATTCGCACCGCGTAGATTCGCCTCTCGAAATGACGCCCATTTCAGAATCGCCCCTGCAATGTTGCAGTAACTCAAGCTCGCCTTGGTGAGGTCCGTTCCGATAATGTTCCTCCTTCCTTCGGAATTCAGGATTTCATCCGCATCTAGGTTAACCGTTCTTAGGTCGCATTGACTAAGATCCGCGCCACACATTATTGCCCCGCGCAGATCGAGGCCACGCAGGTCAATGTCGGTGAGGTCGGCTCCTGTCAAATCAAGACGAACATGTGAATCCTCGACACGCCGGGCTGCATTTTCGGTACGCCATTTCGTAACGGCTCCACAACCTCTCCGTAAGAGCGTGACGTGCTCGGGATTTGCCATTGGTGTTGGCAGCTTCGTTCGCTGCGTTCGGCTGAATGTTGTGCGTATTTCAAGACACAACTCAAGATAGATTGCGTTTACGCGATGGCTGTCTTGGAAAACAGCACTATCGCGAGCCACGGTCAAGAAGCCTCGCTATCTGATTCAAATACAAGGGATTGTGTAACTAGCATTCAGGTTTGCAAACTTTCGCAGAAGCGGAATTTGCAATTAGGTTTGGGCATTCAGTTGGGGAAAAGGGCCAGGATCGGTATGAATGGATTGTGAGAGTGATTGATCTCTGCATTTCTGGGATTGACGTTAGGATTGGGATGGTAGTGGATGAAGCTAGATACTTTCGCTTGGAGGAACTACTCCGTTTGCGGTAGAATCGCTTCAGAAGATATACTCGAAGTCTAACAGCTCACCAGGTTGATCCCTGTGGGTTGGAATCTCCCAAGGCCGCGGTCTTAACTTTCTCGGATTCAAGCTTGTTAAAGAAGATACGGCCCGCATCCGAGATAGTGTATTGAGAAGGACCTGTCCTGCTGAGCAGGCCGAGCCTGTAAAGCTGATCAGTTTCAGATCGGGCAAAACGGCCAGAACCTCTGTCGAAAAGTTGATCTCGATTTTCTTCCATCCATTCGAGCAGACCTTTATCGATCACGATATCCCTTAGTTCAGCGAAAGTGAGCCCATTAAGTAGCGTGTCTTGCCTACCACTTTCAACCTGGCTTCGTAGCAGGGAGTTCTCGCGACTCAGCCGGGTGATCTCATCGGTTACTGCAGGCATGTTCACCTGTGTCGAGGATCGTACCCAGCCTTCGAGATCTTCGCGACGAGAGAATTCACCGAGGGTCTGATGTATCGACAGCTGGATATCCTTCTCATCGTTCCAAAATCCCACTGTCTTTTTTTGAACCAGATCTCGAAACTCTGCGAGTTTATCAGCTTCTTCGGTCTCCCTGGCTTCGGGTCCCAGACGGCGAACTTTCTCATCAAGCGCTGGCTGCTCGATCACACAGGAAAACAGAGCCAATCCTTTTTCCAAAGCGTATTTATACTCCACTTCTATGTAGCTTCTGCCTGTTTTCGGGTCGATACTACCGTATCGACCTGCCAGGATCAGGAGGAACACGTCTGATTGGTTGATCCACTGCTTTATGACCTCCATCTGCGACTCATCGCCAGCTGCAAAAAGCTCCATACCAGCGGGAATGTGTCCAGCCGACAAGATTGCCTCGACTCCCGCCTGCCTTTCCACTTTTAGATCGGTGTACGTTGAGGAGACAAATACCTGCAGGCGTTTTTTAAGGAAGTCGACCATAGGACGATTGTCGGAATTTCCCCCTTCCTTTCAAGGGAGTCAATCTACTTAGAGATCGTCGCGAATGAGCTTTGATTCTTCAGCTGCCGAAAAGTTCCAGCTGCGAGATTTGTGTCATCTTGCGGCGGCGGGGGGGGGGCGGACGAGGCGGTTGGCTTCGGCGAGGATGTAGACGGTTTGATCCGTGGCTTCCTTGATTCGGCGAGATGCGTCGAGAGCGAGGTCGATGGCGTTGCGGATGTGCTTCATGAGCCTTGCAAAGAAGCTTGAGCATTCGCGAATTAGGACGGAATAGAGCGGAAGTCAGCGAATAGCAACGGGTTAGGGGACTCATGGGGTGAGAGATCGAGTTTGAGCACTTTGGGGCTATATTTTAGGGGGTTTGCACATGGTTTGAGCACTTTTCGAGTTATTGCAAGGAGTCCGATAGACAGTTTCTGGACGATTGCTAACCAACCGGTTGGTTATCTTTCGCTCTAGGAGTTTCAGAACGAGGTGGGGCGGCGGCCGCACTGTCTTCAGCCTCTTGTACGTCAATTCTCTGCCGGATTGCTCTCACCACCTCAGCGATCGGTGTGCGCGTCCGCCACCAGGAGATTAAGAGATATACGCCCATCAGATTCCCAACCACGGAGACGACTATACACAAATTCTCAGCGATCTGACTCCGAAAGGTTGCCGTACACAGGGCCAATATACTTGAGAACGCCATTGTCAGCAGAAAGACCGCGAAATTCAGCTGGATTGATGCGGGGGACCCTTTCTCAAGCAGGTCCAGTTCGTTTTCCTTGACTTCAAAAAGGTCGACGGATGCGACTCGACCTCGTCGCACTTGGAGAGGCTTGCTATCCGTTGGGTGTGAGGGAGAACTCATCCTATAGATTCTCCCTCAGCCACTTGTCGTATGCCTCGCCGAAGCTATTGAACCAAGCTGCTTCAGTACCAGATCTGACCACGAAGACGCGTTCTCCTTGGTCAAGGACATTCTGGATTTTGTCCCTAATCTCGACGGCCCTCTGTTCTGTGTTAATCGCCCAACAGTGGTCGTGTATGGGACAATAGTAACGATAGGATTTCAGAAATTCCTGCACCTTATCATTGGATGCCTCAGAGTTCGTCTGAAATGTAACGATGTAGCAGGTCATCGCGATTCCTTTCCTATAGCTGTCAACATGGAAATCTCGTCATTTGGAGAGGGTTGGTCGAGCAGGTCTTCGATGCTCTTCAGGCATAGAAGTGGCTTTCTTGCAGCATTTCAAGGGTCTTTGAGGAGTTTCTATGGTAAAGAGCCTGAGAGTCCAAATGAGATCCTCAGCATCGACTTTCCTGCACACTTTCTTGTCCTTTTACGCGTAGCTTTGTCGTCGCACTTCAAAGATGGGCAGTCGCGAGCGAATCCGTCGGGCGAGGAAAGTGAGCTTAGAATAGCTCGAGTTGGAGGTCTTTGGGGATTGTTTGCGGGGGCGGTGGGGTCGGATGAGGCGGTTGGCTTCGGCTAGGAGTTACACGGTCGAGTCTAACGCTCATCGAATGGAAAATTTGGAACTTGGGTATTTGTGGGACCACTGAAGCTCGGAAAATTTGGGACAGAGGGCGCGTTTCCCATGTTTCTTTTTCTACGCTTTCTCCAATATCAGGAGAATCTAAGAGCTCCTTTCCGTCATCCTCAATACTCCGCGCCATCGGCGATTCTCGTCACATTTATTCTTACCGCCATTCTGAAACGGTCTACCTGCCGATCATAAAAGTATGTAAACATTTGAATAGAAATGTCTGACAAAATGGCGGAGAGGGCGGGATTCGAACCCGCGGAACTCACTCAGCGGAGTCATGAGGATTGCGAGCTCCCAGCAGAGCGCTATAGCCGATTAGCAGGGATGAAGGTGTGCTCGAGCTAATCTGATCAATGCGTTCCAGGATTTTGGTAACGAATGTTTCCTACCCGGGAAGGCGACTTACTTCCTCTTGAGAGTCCAGATTCTGTTAGACGGAAATCCTGCCGCCTCCCGATTTCTGGCCGGCCCAAGTGGCCTCGAGCCCAACCTTCTCGCAACGTTCGCGAGCGTTCCCCTTAATGGGAGAATCCTGAATAGGAAGAAAAGAGTTTGAGATCGATGTCACCAGGGAAGCGAATAAACGGGAAGCCAGTCTATACAGTCCGTGCGAAATCGATAATCAACTTTAACAGCGGATTCAGGCACAAGCTACTGTGTGATGGCCTGACCTTCAGCACCGGGACGGCCTGTGCCTTCAAATGCGCGTATTGCTATGTTGGGCCGATGATGGCTCGGAATCCTCAGACTAATCTCCTCAGAGATCAGGGACTTGCGCACAGCGAAGTGGTGATCCGAAGAAAAAATCCTTTAACGATTCTCGGACAGCAGCTCTTGGATTCGAAAGGCCGAGCCAAGTTCCTGGAAGACCCGAATGACCGGAGAGTGATTTACGCCAGTCCTCTTGTTGATGTAGCAGCGAATATGGAGCTGGTACAGGAAACGATCGTAGCCTGTCGAATTATCCTGGATCTGACCCATTGGCAGATTCGCCTCCTTTCGAAATCCAGTCTGCTTCTGAAAGTGGCAGAAGGACTACAAGATGCTGACAGAAAAAGGGTCATTTATGGATTCTCTACCGGCAGCACCGACGATGGTTTGGCGCGCTCATTTGAGGAAGGAACGCCGTTGGTCAGCAAGAGGCTGAAGGCTCTACGCACCTTGCAGGATGAAGGATTCCGAACATACGGGATGATCTGCCCGAGTCTGCCTCAGAAGGACTATCGAGCTTTCGCTGCTGATATCGCGAGAGCCATACGGTATGAGAAATGCGAGCACGTCTGGGCTGAAGTCATCAACGTCCGTGGCCAATCCATGGTCCGAACTTGCAGCGCTTTATCCCGGGGAGGGTATCCAGAGGAGGCGGAGATGTTGAGATCGGTAAGTACGGACCGGAGACTCTGGGAAGAATACGCGCGAAACACATTCCTCGCCCATACCGATTTTATCCCTCCAGAGAAATTATGGTTTCTGCAGTACGTGGCTGAACGAAACCTCAGCTGGTGGCGAGACCAAGTATCGAAAGGCGCTGTGTTGCTTGGGAAAGCAGGACAGCAGACGAAATGATGATCGATTCCGTAGCAGAAGAATCCTCTTCCTACTGCGAAGGGAAACCAGAACCAGAACAGTCGCCCGAAAGGTTCGGAAAAATCTCTGATGGTGAACGACGATCATTGGCCGAAGTTCTCTCGATTCTTTCCGGGCAACTGGCAGTACTGAATAGCAGTCTCTCTCGGGTTCTGGAGTATCTGCCGGAGATATCCTCTCCTCCGATCCTGGTTAACGGTAAGATGACGCAGCTCGTCACAAGGGATGAACTCGCGGTGATCCTGGGAGTTCGACCGAATACCGTCGATCGCTGGGCGAAGAATGGTACTATTCCTGAGCCGCTCAATCCCGAGAAGGGAAGGCGCGGGCGGAAGTTCCTGCGCTACGATCTTTTCACCGTAATCGATTGGATTCAGAGATACCGGTAGAGGAGAGCTTTCTGTCGAAAATTGAGCACTGCTCAAGTTGTGTGATATCCCAACTTTTCTTCACGCTCCCCATTTGCCAGGTGTCCAGCGTGAACAGGAAACCGCTCCACTTCGCCTAACCGGAGTCTCAAATCGGTTGCGATTGATGCGCTCTGCGGAAGACACCGACCATTCGTGCTCCGAACGGTCCGATTTCAGGGAACAAATAAGGAACAAGAATTGATGAAAACAAGCCAATTTAGGACATTTTAGGCCAAATCGATATTTTGAGGGAACAGTAAGATACTTTTGTAAATATCTTATTAATAGGGATTTAAATTGGTCGGGCTGGAGAGATTCGAACTCTCGACCCCTTGCACCCCATGCAAGTGCGCTTCCAGGCTGCGCCACAGCCCGACAATTGAAAGTGGGAAAAGAACTTAGATCGGGGAGGGAGGGCGGTCAAGAGGAATGGGAAGAGAACCACCGAGAGGAGGAGAGCGGGAGAGGACACTGGGGCAGGGGAGAAGACCACGAATGACACCGATTTTCAAGGATTGGAATACGGAATGTGGAACCACGAATGGACACGAATGGGAGGAGGCGGAAAAGACTGCAGATAGCGTGGAGAACGAATACTACGGATGTCTTAGATGGAGACGGATTGCAGAGAACCCACCCCGGTCCTTCGGACCACCCCTCCGCGGAGGGGAACGACCTGTTTCGGTCTGATAGGTAAGTCCAGGTAATGCGGAGCCTGCATTAGATTGAGGTTAGCGAGTTGAGGTGGCGAGGGCAGATTGCAAATCTGATGCAAGCCCTGAGTCGGGTCGAAAGACCTCACGGCTACGCCCCTCTGAATAACGGAGTCTTCCGGTGGAGTAGATTAGTAATCTGCTCGGAGCAGGGTAAAGGTAGCGGCAGATTGAAAATCTGCCCCACGGGCTCCGCCCCTCCCATTAGGAATTCTTCTCTTCACATCCGCTGCTTACTGTCCCTCTCCTGCATTCATTGCCTTCTCGAATCCGTTGGTTCCGCTGAGCGGGATTTCCCTCTTTTTCGTGTTCATTCGTGTGCATTCGTGGTTTCAAAATTCCCTCTACTTGCTACCTTGAAGCACAATGAAACCAACCAACCTTCTCTTCATTCTATCGGACGAACATACGCGGGACATTCTGGGCTGCTACGGGCATCCGATGGTCAAGACGCCGAACTTGGACGCTCTCGCCGCAAGGGGAACGCTTTTCTCAAACGCCTACACGAACTGTCCGATCTGTGTTCCCGCTCGGGCCTCGCTGGCGACGGGAAGGTATGTCCACCAGATCGGATTCTGGGACAATGGGATCGCCTACGACGGCAGCGTTCCGAGCTGGGGTCATCGGCTCAAGGAGAATGGCCATGGCGTGGATTCCATCGGCAAGCTGCATTTTAAGAGTGCGGAAAACGACAACGGATTTGTCGAGGAGCACGAGCCGCTCCATGTTGTTGATGGGGTAGGGGACATACTCGGTTGTATCCGGGAGAATCCGCCTTTTCGGAAGAAGCGGTTCGGTATCCTCGAAGCGGGGCTCGGGGACTCAACCTACTTGCAGTACGACGCGTTGAACGCAGACAAGGCCTGCGAATGGCTGCAAGAGCACGTCAATGACGAGAAACCGTGGTGCCTTTTTCTCTCTTTCGCCTGTCCCCATCCGCCCTACATTTCGCCTAGACGACTCTTTGAGGACTATCCGCTCGAGGCGGTTCCCTTACCGGCCCAGTGGCATCCTGATGACTGGCCCATGCACCCTGCCCTCGATCATTTCCGACGCTACTTCGATTTCGCTGAACCATTCACGGAAGAGCAAATACGACAACTGACAGCGTCCTATCTGGCGACGTGCACCTTTCTGGACGAACAGATCGGGCGAGTGTTGGGGCAGATGGAATCCATTGGCCTCAATGAGCGAACGCGGGTCATATACTCAACCGACCACGGCGAGAATCTCGGGGCTCGAGGACTGTTTGGAAAGTTTACGATGTACGACGAATCCGCAGCCGTGCCCTTTATCATCGCGGGACCGGATGTACCTATCGGGGAGCGGTGCGAAACACCGGTCTCACTGGTCGACTGCTATCCGAGCGTGCTGGAGGCGGTCGGAGTCGAAGCGGGAAACAATGAAGGTTCGTTACCCGGTCGATCTCTCTGGCAGACCGCGAAGGAAGAGAATCAGGATCGTACCGTTTTCAGCGAGTATCATGCTGTCGGATCCCGCTATGCCTACTACATGCTGCGGGATCGGAAGTACAAGTATATCTACTATGTGGAGGAGGAACCGCAGCTCTTCAACCTCCTCGAGGACCCTGAAGAGGTGAACGACCTGGCAGGGAGAGAGGACTATCGGCCGGTCCTCGATCGTTTCGAGCGGGAGCTCCGATCCATCCTCGATCCGGAAGCGACGGTGGAAGCATATGGCGGCGAAGACGCAGTGCGAAAACGCGGCGCCTTTGACAACTCACCCGTCCCCGGCGAATCGCCGAAGTTTAAGGATGTGAGGTAGTAGGAGAGAAAGAGAGGACAACCACGAATGGACTTGGAGCAACGTAGCCGCAACCGAAGAGAGAGACGCCCGCGAAACACGCGAAAGGACGCGAAAATGGGATGAAGACACCACGGATTCGAGAAAACCGCGGATCAATTGGAAATGTTGGTCCAAACGGATTCGAGAAGGCATCGGATCGGGACTGGCCGTGATAAATAGCAGATGCAAGGTTACTACGTAAATCGGAGTCACCTTCTCAACTCGATCAAGTAAGTAATCATTGTAAACCCGCTCAGAACTCAGCGGAGCAAACCTCGTCCCGAACCTTGTCCATTTGGTTGCGGCTCTGCTGATTCAGATTCAACCGTGGTTTACTATCTCTTCTTCGCACCGTCGCCTTCAGCAGCTCATCCGAGGTTGTCCGTCTCCAGATTGAGGTATTGGAGTTCTTCCGGCGTCAGTGAAACATCGACCGCGGGTATCGAAGTCCTGGTTTCGCTGAGGAGGCGGGGGCCGAAGAGGGGGAAGGTGGGAAAGGGTTGGCAGAGGACGTAGGCGAGGGCGATGTTGATGGGAAGGACACCTTTATCCTTGGCGAGCTGAATGGCCCTATCCCGTCGCTGGAAATTGTCGTCTGAATACCAGCTTCTGACTAGTGAATTGTCCTCCAGCTTATCAGGTCCGGCGCGCTCCGTGAAGAAACCGCGGGCCTGGCTCGACCATGGAAAGAGTGGCATCTGGTTCTTTTTTAGCCATTTCCGGGATTTCGGATCTGAAGCCGCGATGCAGCCGGCCCAAACCGGTTTGACCATTCTAGCGAGGCTGAAGTTGTTGCTCAGGACGGTGAATTTTTGGAGGCCATGCTTGTCCGCATACTTGTTGGCCTCCTCGACCCGTTTTAACGACCAGTTAGAACCACCGAATGCCCTGATGCGTCCGGCGCGATAGTGCTCGTTGAGGACTTCAACGAAATCGCCGGCCGGAAGGTCAGGGTTGTCCCGGTGCAGAAAATAGATGTCCGCATAGTCCGTATACATGCGGTCGAGACTCTCATACAATTGCTTGGTCACGTACTCGGGGAAATTCAAGGGACTGTGTGCCCCTTTGACGATGAGGACGATGTCCTCACGGATGCCGCGATTTCGGATCCACTTCCCGAGCAGTTTTTCACGCAGGCCATGGCCGTAGTGATAAGCAGTGTCGAAGCAGTTACCCCCTTGTTCGATGAAATCATCGAACATGACGGAGGCATGGGCCAGGTTCGGCTGATTATCAGTGCCCATGACAAGCCGAGAGATCGGTTTATCCACGCCCTCGATATGTCCATACGGGATCGGTGCGTTCTGAGCTTTCTCTAGTGGTCTGCCGTGGATGGTGGGCCGCTTGACTGTCATCCTTTCCTTCGGGTATTCGAGACCAATGGCTTCGCGCCAAAGGTCGAGCGTCTCCATGTTTCCAAGGGAATCCTCCCAACTCATGGCAGGAGACTCCGTCTTCCCCGCCGCCACACACTCCGCAGCCACATCGGCTTCGAGTCCGTAAAGATTGGGAGTTTCGCCCTCTATTTCCTCGGGACCGTCTTTTGAAGGACGAGTGAGAGTAAACGACCAGCGACCACCATCCCGAGCCGCCGTCCATGGATCGGGAACCAGGATGTTTCCCTCGGTTCCAAAGATCTGTGCCGTATTCTCCTGCCTCACTTGAACCCCGGTCGAGACCTGAGCAATGATACCGCCCGGAAAGGTAAGAAGAGCGGCAGTGTACTCGTCGACCTTCGATTCCTTGCCGATCTTGCCCGAAGCCTCGATCTTAATTGGGTTGGCGAAGGCCTCGCCTCTTGCGACACCCGCAATCAGGCGCGCCATCGAGACTGCGTAGCAGCCGACATCGAGAATCCCTCCCCCTCCTAAATTCCTGTTCAGCAGTCGACTCTTCAGGTTGTAGGCAGAGTGGAAGCCAAAAGACGCTCTCACCATGCGAACCTCACCGATCGCCCCTTCGCGAATCAATTCGACGATCCTATCAGTTTGAGGTGAACAGCGGTACATGAAGGCCTCCATGAGGAAGACGCCGCTTCTATGAGCCGCTTCCGTCACTGCCATGGATTCGGCGTGATTCAGGGTGAGCGGTTTCTCGCAGAGGATGTGTTTTCCGGCCTCGGCCGCGCGAATCGCCCAGAGAGCATGGAGGGGATGTGGCGTTGCGATGTAAACCGCCTTCACCTCGGGCGCCTCCAGGAGCTTCTCATAGGAACCGTATCGATTTGGGATTGCATACTGGTCGGCGAAGGTATCTGCCCTCTTTTGCGAGCGGCTCCCTACCGCCACCAGTTCGCCGTGCTCCGATTCCCTCACTCCGGTCGCAAACTTCCCTGCGATCCTTCCTGGTGCGAGGACGCCCCATTTCAGCTTTTTCTTCATAAGGTCTCGTTTCTAATTCGATGCAATCCATCGGAAATTGGTTTCTTAAGACTTTTTGGAGGGTAAGCTATTCGTATTCAAAGTTGTGGAGTGGTCCCGGTGAGCAGGATCGGGACGAGGTTCGGGACAAGGTGGCCAGGGTATTCCGCGTTGCCTTCTGAATTCGCCTTCGGTGAACTTGCGTAGGAATCCAATCAGAATTGCCCTTTTAGCTAGCCAGCTCCGAATTCAGCGTAGCAAACCTCGTCCCGAACCTTGTCTAAATCCTCGTGCATGCAAGGTAGCATCGATATCCGTGCAACCAATGAAGTTCCGACATCAGAACTGGGCACCTTCGTAAAGCAGACAAGGTTCGAGAGCAAGGTTCGAGACGAGGTTACCAGAGGAAGTCGAAGTAACCTTCGCCCTCCAGGCAAGGGGCCAATCTGAACCTACCCGCTCCATTCCATCGGGCTCGGCGGAGAAAAGCATGATGTGATTTCGATAACTTCGCCGGACTCTATCGATCGGTTGATGCTTTCAATCACTTCCACAACATGGGCGGCCTGTTTGGCAGAAGCCCGGTGCGGACGATCGTTGAGAATGGCGTCCGCCAGATCCTCGATTCCCCTGGCAAACTCGATGCCGTCATAGGGTTCTTTGAGATAGGGCACAGACTGGTAATCCTCCCCGAATCGTGCATACTCGACCGGTGCCGAGAAACCCTGAAAGTCACCCAGGAAGAGCCGGCCCCCGTCACCGTGAATCTCCATCGATCCCCCCTGTTTCGATCCCTTGGCGTAAAAGTTAGCTGAAAGTCTGACCAACGGCCCCTCCTCCATCTCGATCGTGGCAAAGACGCAGTCAGGAACCTCGATCCGGAAGCTCCGCCCCTCTTCAGTTTTCCGATCTGGATGAATTACCCGCCCGAAGGCGCGCACCCTCGAGATCCTCCCGGAAAAGGTCGTAAGCAGAGTAAGAGGGTAGGGACCCACGTCCCAGAGTACGCCAACATCATAGAAAGCCTCAGGATTCGGATGCCACGTCTCGATTCGACCGTGATTGATCTCCGAGTAGACAAGGCGAATCTTTCCGAGTCCTCCATCTCGAATCACTTTCCACGCCGTCTGCTGGGCTTCACCCATATAGGTAATGGGGGCGCTGCTCAGCCGGAGATGCTTTCCTTCCGCGAGTTGGACGAGTCTGGAGGCATCTCGGTAGGTCATGGCGAAGGGCTTCTCGGTATGGACGTGCTTTCCGCCTTCTAAGCAGCGAGTGATCACTTCGGCATGGGCATGATGAATCGTCAAATTGACCACCGCATCAACTCTCGTGTCGGAAAGAACATCGTCGAGTCTGGGATACAGTTTTCCTCCGTACTGCTTGACGAATTGACGCGCCTTGTCCTCCAGAATATCGGAAAATCCAAGTAGGTTTACATGAGCGTAACACTGGATTTGTTCCGCGTACCGGGTGGCGATATTTCCGCATCCCACAATCGCAACATTCAGTGCATTTCCGGATTCTGCCATAGGCGCTCGAAGTATCCCCTCGAAGGTTGAACGTCAGAACAACCAGCAGAATTGGCAAGCACTTCCTTTGGTGGTTAGATTCGAGGACCGGGAAATCTACTTCCCGGTGGGTCGAGGGAGCTACCCCTGAACCCTCCGAGGGCCAATCCTGGTGTGTCGGGCAACCCACCCCTGGCCCCTCCGAGGAGGGGAGAGTCCTGTATAGGGGTTCGATGGTGAGAGCCCTTCCCGGAAGGAGGTAGTTGCCGGTTGAGGTATTGGGAATCCACGCTTGGATCTCCCGCGAAGAGACAGTCGATCCAAACCTTAATCAGGACCTTCCCCTCCTCGGAGGGGTGGCGCAGCCGGGGTGGGTTGCCCGGCCCACCACGATCAGTCTTTATGCCCTTTCCTTTACCAGCAACTGATCCAACTCCTGCCACATTTCCAGAGGGATCGCCTCCGGGCGGGTCTGATGGGGGATATTGGCTTCTTTCAAGAGTTTAAGCCAAGGCTGCAGTCGAGGTTCGCTCTTGCAGATTCCTCGAATCTGTTTTCGGCGCTGGGTGAAAATCTTGCGCACGATGTCTTTTGCGGGTTCCGAGAAAAGATAGGGAACGGTTCTGAGGGAGAAACGACAGAGGGAGGAGTCGACTGCAGGCGGAGGGTAGAAGCAACTTCGAGAGACTCTCTGTCGCTTATCCAGACTGAAGGCGGATTCGATTTGGAGGGTGATAAAGCCGAGTTCCTTCCTTCCGGTTCGAGCTATAAAACGGTCGGCCGCTTCCTTTTGCAACATGAGAGTCATCGCATTGGGAAGAGGACCGCCAAGCACCGCGTTCATCCAAGGCGACGAAATGGCGTAGGGAAGGTTGGCGACGATTTTGAACGGAGGGACAGATTCCTTGCTTCCGTGCCATCGAAAATCCGCTAGCGGCTCTTTCACTGCGTCTCCAGAGAGAAGCCTAAGATTTCTGGGAAAATTCGCTGCCAGTGTCTTGTTCAGATAGCCGTGCAGAGCAGGATCCAGCTCAACCGCAAAGACCGTAGCCCCGGCGGCAAGCATCGGTCCGGTGATCGCGCCCAAACCCGGTCCGATCTCTACGACTGTGTCCCCTTTCCTTACCTGTGCCAGCTCAACCACCCGGCGGGCCATGTTTTTGTCGACGAGGAAGTTTTGGCCGAGTTTCTTTTTTGGGCGCAGGCCGATATCGGCGATCAGCTTTCGCGTCTCAGTAAGGGTCAGAGGGCAGACGGAAATCGGATGCGGCTTCATTGTTCGGTCGATTTTAGAAGAGATTCGAAATGCTGGCTCCCTTTCATAGTTGGGCAGTGGACAAGGTTCGAGAGCACCCAGAAATATTAACGATCACGGTCTAAACTACCAACATCGAATACGCAGTGTTCAGTTCTCAAGGGCTTCCGGAGATGCGCCAGCTGTTTACTTCAGTCTTCGGACTTTGGCCTTCGAAGTTGCATATTTCCCAACCGTTACAACACATGTAGCTCTTGTACAAACGGCTCCGGATCTTCGAGTCGCATAAGAGCCTCCCCAATCAGGACGGCGTCCGCGCCGGCCTGGCGAACTCTCTCCGCGTCGTCGATGGAAAGAATGCCGCTCTCACTGATTGAGACGACGTCATCGGGGATCTGGGGAATCAGTTTTTCCGATACCTCCAGATCGATTTCGAACCGAGCGAGGTCCCGATTATTGACGCCGATGATTTTCGCGCCGGCCTCGATCGCGCGGTCTAATTCCGGTTCGCTGTGGACTTCGAAGAGACAGTCGAGCCCGGCCATGGGTGCGGCGTCGAAGAGCTGACGAACCTCGTCCCTAGTAAGAGCCCGAACGATTAGGAGGATAGCGCCGGCGTTGGCTTCAACCGACTCGACGACCTGAACAGGATGAAAGAAGAAATCCTTATGCAGGGTAGGGCGAGCGTCATCCCGGGACTGAAGGAAATCGTTGACCTCCCAGAGATCCTTCAAAGTCCCGGAAAAGAACTTGGAATCGGTGAGGACGGAGATCGCATCGGCCCTGGAGTTGTAGTACTTCCTCGCCTGTTCAGCGGATTCGATTTCCTCCGCGATGTTACCGGCAGAGGGCGAACGGCGTTTGATTTCGGCCACGACACTGAGGCGATTCGGATCGGAAAGGGACTCGCCGAAAGAAGGGCCTCGCAGTTCCACGTCCGCGAGATTGAGCAGCTCACGCTCCGCCACGGGCCGGATCCGATCCGACAGTTCCCGCCGTTTCCACTGCATAATCTCATCGAGTTTGTCCATGACATGCTCCGGATATCAAATCAGCTGGGCCCCCTGCAGGTCCGTGACCACCGGTTTAGACGAGTGAGGAATTTTGGATTCACATTGGCACTTTGTGAATTGCACTCGTCAAAATGTCTGAAATAGGTTTGCACTCCTATTCTATGACAGGTTCGGGAAGTGAGATTCAAGACCTAAGGAAGACGGTAGCAAAACTTCGTGCTCCGGATGGTTGTCCCTGGGACCGGGAACAGACCCACCAGTCCCTGGCCGACTGCCTGATGGAAGAATGCGCCGAGTTGCTCGACACGATTGACCGGGACGACATTGAGCACATGAAAGAGGAACTCGGTGATGTGCTCTTGCAAGTCGTGATGCACGCGCAGTTGGCTGAGGAGGAAAGCGCCTTCGATCTGGAAGCGATCACGAAGCAGGTCAATGAAAAGCTGATTCGTCGCCATCCCCACGTTTTCGGTTCCAGAAAAGCAGCGAATGCCGAGGACGCGCTGCATCGATGGGACGAGATCAAGGCGGGAGAAAAAGGGGGTGGGATCGATTACCAAGGGAAACTTGAGAAGCTCCCACCCCAACTCCCTGCGCTTCTCTATGCCAGGGATGTTTACAAGCTGATTCAGAAGGGTGAGTCGAATTGGTACGACATCGTGGACGTCGAAGTAGTCAACGAAATCAGCGACAAGATCGATGAAGAGGAAGCGGGTAAACGACTCTTCGAGTTCGCCGCAGCTTGTCGAGAGGCGAATATCGACCCGGAATCAGCCCTTCGACGCTACACAAGCAAACTGGTGAGAAATCTTGCCTGATGGATATCTGCACAGTGGAGACTTCGGAAGGAGCCATAATGGTTCCGTATGAAGTCGTGCGCTCCAAGCGCAGCCGCAACCTTCATTTGAGTCTCGGAGAAGCGAAGCATGCAGTCCTTACGGTGCCTCGTTGGGCAACAATGGGTGAAGCGATCGAGTTTCTTAAGAAGCATGGAGATTGGTTCTCCAAGAACAGCGCTGCGACGAGAAAGAGCCCCAGTCTCCTTCGCTTCCTTCAAGAGCAGCCCTCTCTTTCCGCCTTCGGCGAAAATCTCGCGATCGATTTTGGATTCAATGCCAGCAAAGCTGCGATTCGATATTGCAGAACATCAAATAGAGTGGAGCTGAGGCTCGAATCGAACTCCCCATTTGATCCTCAACTCGCTTACCTCTTGAAGCGGATTGCCAAGGAAGTTGTCGCGGATCGAGCAAGGGAGTTGGCCGGCCGCCACCAGATTTCGGTTGAGCGGATCACCATTCGCGACCAGCGCCGATGTTGGGGATCCTGTTCCGACCGAAAAACGCTTTCCTTGAACTGGAGACTCGTTCTCCTGTCACCGGATCTGCATGATTACATCATCTACCACGAACTCGCTCACCTGACCCACCTGAACCATTCTCACAGCTACTGGAAGCTTCTCCGGCAGTACGATCCCAAAGCCGTCCGCCACGATATGAAGATTACCCGTATGGCCGGTTCCATTATGGAATTAGGGAGAGGGTAGGATGCTGTCGGACTTCTTGCGCCTTTCTTTCCTGCCGACAGCGCCGGATAGTGCAACCGTCAGGATTTGACGTTGGACGTTGAGCGTTGGATGTTGAACCCAGCCCTTATTCAACATCCAACATCCAAGTAACTTTGGCCGTAGCGCCCAAATAAATCGACGGCCGTCGATTTATTTGTCACATTGCAGACAACGATGGACGGCGCATTCATCTACCACCCTGACTATGAGTTACACGACACCGGTAGCCTTCATCCGGAGACCCCAGGGCGAGCCAAGGTTGTCCAGGAACACATCAAGGGAAGCCGAATTGCGGAGAGTCTCGAATTCATTGAGCCAGATCCGGCTGGACTTGAGTGGATCACACTCAATCACAGCCAAAAGTATGTAGAATCGGTCGAAGGTGCGGTCGGTTGTGGGCGAACCGTCCTCGATTTCGGTGATACGCGAATTTCGACGGACTCCTTCCGGGTGGCGCGGTTGGCAGTGGGTGGAGCCCTTGCTGGTGTAGATGCGGTTCTTGAGCATGGGTATCACTTCGCCTTCTCCTGCGCCCGGCCGCCCGGGCATCACGCACGTCCAGAGGCGGCGATGGGTTTCTGTCTCTTCAACAACATTGCGATTGCGGCCAGGTATGCTTTGCAGCGCCACGGTCTTGAAAGAGTATTGATCGTGGATTGGGATGTGCATCACGGAAACGGGACGCAGGAGAGTTTCTACGAGGAGAATTCAGTTTACTTTTTCAGCCTTCACCAGTTCCCCTATTACCCCGGCTCCGGTGCGGCTACCGAAATCGGGAGTGGGAAAGGTTCCGGTTTCACCCGAAACGTCCCAATGCCGGCAGGAACAGGGATGACCGATTATCGTAAGGCATTTGAGGAGATCCTTGTTCCCGTGGCAGCGGAATTCGCTCCCCAGCTCATTCTGATCTCGGCGGGTTTCGACGCCCACGAGGCAGATCCCTTGGCCGGGATCAATCTGTCCGAGGAGGACTTTGCAGAACTGACGGGAAGAATCAGGGCATTGGCCCAATCCCATTGCCAAGGTCGGATCGTCTCGATCATGGAAGGGGGTTACAACTTGAGAGCCTTGGCCGGGTCGGTGGAGGCTCACCTAGAGGCACTACTTTAGGATCCTTTCCGGAGAGATGCGGATTCCACTGTTGTGCTTTTGGATTTCCTTCCGAATTCTGACCCTTAGGCCGATGTTGGAGCTCCCCGATCTTTGTCGCGACAAAGGGGCTAACGCCGGAGACAGGGACAGATTCGGATTAGATAACTTCACACTCTTAGAAATGGCTGAAGGTATGGAAGCGCAAAAAGGAAGTCGAACGGTCAAGGCTTACCGGAATCGGGAGTTTCTGAATTCGGTATCGGCACGGTCGATTAGGGTGCAGTGCGAACTGAGCGAACCGAAGAAGCGCCTTGAGGAAAAGGGAGTATACAACACGATTGTATTCTTTGGTTCGGCTCGAATTCGAGAGGAGGGGATAACTTCTGAGCAAGGGCAACCCACCCCTGCGCCCCCCAAGGAGGGGATACCCACCCCTAACCCCTCCGAGGAGGGGAATGTGAATTACTATGATGCGGCACTCAGGCTGGCGAAGGAGCTGACGGAGTGGTCCCTGAAGATCGAGAATCCGAAGCATCGGTTTTTTATCTGTTCCGGAGGCGGGCCGGGGATCATGGAGGCGGCCAATCGGGGGGCGAGTGAGGCGAGTGGAGAATCCATTGGATTGGGGATCAGCCTGCCCCATGAACAATCTAACAATGCCTACGTTTCCGATGATCTGAGTTTCGAATTTCACTATTTTTTCATCCGGAAATATTGGTTCCTTTACCATGCCAAGAGTTTTGTGATCTTCCCCGGCGGCTTCGGAACCTTAGACGAAATGTTTGAAACGCTGACCCTGCTTCAGACCGGAAAGATAGGAAAGTACATGCCGATTGTTCTCTTTGGTTCCGAGTTTTGGAACTCCGCGGTAAATTTTGAGTTTCTGAGGGAGCGAGGAGTCATCTCGCAAAAGGATCTGGAACGATTCAGGATCATCGACTCGGTGGAGGAGGCGAGGGATTATATCGTGGGGGAACTGACGCGGATCTACTTATAGCCCAAATCCCGGAGAAATTTAGGCGGTCTCCTGGTCAGACGCGTCCCTGGAAGGATTTCCCTCGCACCTGTTTGAATGGCGGCATCTTGGGGGCGTCGGTAACGGTTTCGTCCTTGAATGAGTTTGCCCGCATGTAATGGGTGGCGTAACCCCGGCGCCGGAGGCCGGATAGGTTGGCGTTGCTCTGGTGGAGCACGAGGCTGTGATGGAAACTGATGCTGCCGCGCGGTAGTGGAGCCGGTTCCACCGGCCACCTCCGTGCATCCAGGTCGTCCGTGAAGGGCTCGAGTCGGGGTCCTCTGAGCATTCCCCATCGCTGGGTGCCGAGGGCGAAGTTGAGGCAACCGTTTTCCATTGTGGCGTCATCGATCGCGGTCCAGGCCGTGACCAAGTCCATGGGGAGAATGTCACGCCAAGAAGCGGAGTCCTGGTGCCACGGCTGCGCGCTGCCGGTCTTCGGCGATTTCATGAAGAGCTGATCTCCGTAGAGCTTGATGTCATGCGAGCCCAGGAGGTCGGCAATGATGTCGACGACCCTTGGGTTCGAAACGTGAGCCCACATCGTGTCGTCGTAAACGGCGAGGTTGTATAGTTTTCGGACGGCAAGGACTCGATCCTGAACCGTCTGTTTTCCCACTCGGAACACCGGCTCGAGTTGGATGCTCGTATCGGGAATGTGGTCCAATCGACCCGAAGCGATGAGGTCGCAGTGATCTCCGAGGGTGCCGACCTCTGATGCGGACAGCACATTCTCGACGACGAGGTAGCCGTTCAATCGAAACTGTTTGATTTGGTCCTGGGTTAGCGACTTGGGCATCGCGAGGCGAATTTAGATCTCTTCAACTTAAGGTTGAACAACAGAACTAAGGTTTCTGAATCATTTCATGTCAAAGGAGAATCCGGAGGATAAAGGAGCGGTTTCCCGAATCTTGCCCCGGAGGAAAATAGGAAGGAGGTGATTGTCGACTCAGCAATGTAGCCGCGGCTGCGAGGACGTGGTTGGTAGTAACGATTTTCCTTCATCCACTCAACCGCTTTCTTGCGACCGCCGCTACAAGGGTGTGTCATCCCGATTCGTTCCGCGTTCCGAGGCCACGGACCACCAGTTCTTGACCGTTCCGATTCTCAAGATATCTAACCGGCCCCCAACCGGCAGAATTCGACTGTCGCTTTGGGCATGTCGATTGGGGAAGCATGGATATCGATCCGGGCAAATCGATATTCGTAATCTCAAGCGAAATCGAAACTCGAAATCGAGATTCCTACGTCTGAGCAAACTTGTCGTATTCAGCGTTGATCCGATCCGGTTCGCCCGCACCGGAGTGGACGAAGATCCGATACTTGAGGTCGAGTTGGTCCCCGACATTGAGTTCGACCGGCCCGGTGAAATAGTTGTAGTTGGGTGAGAGGGGACCATAATCCCTGGAAAACCAGTGAGCCTGGACCGGGTTTGAGGGGTGATCCAGTAGGGAGATCCCGATCAAGCGGCCGTCCGTTTCGGCCGTTTCGTCAATCCATCGTGCGGGTTTGCCAAACATCGCTTTTTCGCCTCGACGTCCTTCGCTGTCGGTCAAGACACCGCCGTGGTTAGCCGTCAACCAATCGGCCGGCCGGACTAACGGCATCCCGGATTCGTTGGTGGGGTGAAAGACCACCTTCTGATCGACGGGTCGCAAACTGATAGCCGTGTCGAGGTAAAGTTCACCGTCCTCCAGGAGCTCCCATCGGTAGGAGCGGTGGTCGGTGATAAGAGCGTTACGGTCGGGCGCGATCCACTCGCTATCGTGGGCCAAAACAGCAACGTTATCCTCGGTATCGGTTTGCAGATCGCCCACCAGATTGATCTGGCCCAGGTTGCGCTTGTCCCGGTAGAGGTAGAAGTCGAGGTCGTCGTTGACGACGCCGTGTGAGAAGCAAACCCCGTGATGGTGCAGGTGATCGGCCGGTTGGTTTTCCAGCACGTTCCGTTTGCCCGGCCCTAAGAGACAGGTGATATGCGGGTGCAATTCCGGATACCACGCATATCGCGAAATGGTGCCTATGTCCTCCGCGCGGATGTTCATCACATGAGGGTTTTCCTGCGCAAAGCTAAGTTGCATGACGTTTCTTTTCTAAGGATCAGGTCGAGAAAACGGCAAGATGTATCAAATTCGGGGAATGGATGCCAATGGGATTCTTACCAGCCAATCCTGGTGGGGACGTGCAACCCACCCGGCGTGGTGGGCTTCTGGAGTCGGTTGCAGGCCGACGTCGCGGATCTGACGCTTCAGGCCGCGCTGGAAGGTAGTCTCGATAAGCTGATCCAAGCTCTCAGCCTCGATCCGGCAAGCGGACTGGCCGACTTTTCGCAACTGCCGCAGTTAGCGGACGACTTGCTTCTGGCGAATCGGGACTGGCTGCCGAGGTTCTTTGAGCAGTAAGTTCGTGCAAATTTGGAGGTGACTTCAACGAGAAGATTCGTAGTATTCAACTCCGTAGCAAAATTTAAGATCAGCATGAAAAAGACCTTGTTATACGTACTTTTCGCCTTCCAAGCCGGTAGCCTCCTCTTTGGTGGGGTCGGTTTCGTGGTATCATCCACAGAGCTAATTACAGGTGAGACCAGCAAAACCGAAATGCATGCTCAGTGGCCGTGGCTGAAGATCGAAATTCCCCCGGGAGAAGGAGAGAAGTCAGAGGGCTCGATGACTTATAATGCTGAGCGCAAGGAATTGATCGTGAATCAAGGATCCGAGGCCTACAGAGTGACTGAGAATTCCTTCAAGAGTCACAATGTTCAAAGTTTTCAACCGCAACTGGATGAAATTCGACGACGCATGGCTGAAGCATATGAAAAGGTTCCCAAGGACCAGCTGCACATGCTTGATGGCTTGATTCCCGAAGAATACCGACCCTCAGGAACTCCTTATGGTCAATCCACAAACACTGAAACGGAAATCAGAAAAACGAACCGTAAGGGAAAGGAAAACGGTTTTTCATATACGGTCTATGAGGTTTGGCGCGGTGGAAGGAAGATTTTCGAACTCCATGTTACAGACTGGGGTGAAATTATAAACGGCAATGAAATAAGAAAGCTTATAGTAGGCTTTGCTGAATTTCTTACGGATTTGCAGGATTCCATGATGGGTGGAAAGGACAATCCATTCAGCCATAATAATATGTTTACCTACTTCAAGAAAGTAGATGGATATATCTCTGGAGGAAAGGATTTTGAGGACAACAGTTCCTTCCAGCTCGTATCCGTAGAAAAGAGAAAATTCCCGCCCGGATACTTCGCTGTCAAGGGTCCGGTGAGAGACATGGGGGCGGCCATGGGCTCTCTTCAAGGAGATCTATACAGAAGTATGCAACAACGTCCGGCCGACTCTGGAAATAACATCCGCAAAGGTTACCCGCGCTATCCAACGGGTGGATCCGGCAATCAGAATAGGGCAATCGAAGGCGACCGAGCGGTAACGGCCCCTGGAACTGCTACCTCTCAGGAGGGCAACTAACCCTGGATTGTAGGGCGACCCACCCTAAACCCCTCCCAGGAGGGGATTTTCCAGAATCGGAGCTAAACTGTTAGATCCCCTCCTGGAAAGGGTAGGGGGTGGGTTGCACTAATCACCTCGCTGCTAGACCCATCGCTCCCAGCGTCTCATAGCAAGCGGCCAGCGGGTGATAGTCCGTCTTGGAGGCCGGACTCTTCAGGTCGTCATACTTTTGATTGTCGGCATTCAAGATTCGGTACCATCCGCCGTACTCATGATCCACGAAATGTCGATCGGAGAATGACCAAGTTTTGTCGTACCAATCCCAATAAACCGGATCACCGGTTCTAAGGGCCAGAAGGGCGGCGGCGGCAAAGGTTTCGGACAAGACCCAGTAGTACCGATCGGTGTCGAGGATACGCCCATCGGGCGAAAAGGTGTAATGCATTCCCCCCTTTTGGTCATCCCAACTCTTTTCCAGGGCGACGTCGAAAAGGCTACGGGCGTGCTCCAACATCCAGTCTTCCGGGCGGTAGCGCTCCAGAATGAGCAGCAGCTTGGCCCATTCCGTAAAATGACCCAGTAGATAGCCGTAGGGCTTGAACAGATTTTTTGGATCGTCCTTGTTGTAATCCCAATCGTGGGACCAATCGGTCTGGTAGTGTTCCCAGATCAATCCGTCCGCTTTCTCGGCCAAATCGACGCAAATACGTTTGGCCAAAAGGTGGGCCCGGTCCAGGAACTTCACTTCATTCGTGGCCTCAAAGGCTAACAGCATCGCCTCGCACATATGCATATTGGAGTTCTGGCCGCGGTAGGGCTCAATCGCATGCCAGCCGCCGGCCGCGATCTCATCGACATAGAGTTCGGCATCCGGCTCCCAGAAACGCTCCTCCAGTAGATCGTAGACCTGAGAGGCAAGCGCGGCGGCACCCCCAACACCGGCTTTTGTGGCGCCCGCGGCAGCAACCAAGGTAAAGGCGTGCCCGTAGCAATGGCGCGTATCGTCTTCGACCTCGCGACCCTGCAGGACCCAGGCGAAGGCGCCGTCGGGTTGTCGGTGCACCTCCTGGAGGAAACGCAAGCCGTGGGCCGCAGCCTCCTGGTAGGCCGAATCGTTCAGGACCAGGTAGGCCAGCGAATAGTTGTAGATGAAGCGGCACGTGCCAACAAGATGCTTCGTCTTCCGATCGAAGATCGAGCCGTCATCGCGGAGCTGGTTGATGTAGCCGCCGAACTCGTTATCGATACAGACCGGATGGTAGAACGAGATGATGCGCCGGATATGATCGCGCAGAAATTCAGATTCACGGTAAGACATGCTAACGGCGTCAGGCAATTGGTCGAAGACATCGAAATCTACATGGCCGAAAGGAACCTGAACTCCAAGCCCTACAGATGGAAGGCAAAGGGAGAGGAAATCCTGGGCAAAATCCAACGCGCAAAAAATGCCTTGGAAAAGCAACAGGAAGTAAACACATAATTTGGCTTAATTATCGGACGTCACACTACGGACCCGGTGAAGTCGAGGTGATACCTTATCATTTTGGGACTCGCTACCGCCATTCCAGAGTCCAACTTCAGGGCTTTCAGAAAGAGCCACAAGATCCCCTCCATAGCCCCTACGGCATCCTCACCCTGTGACAAATAAATCGACGGCCGTCGATTTATTTGTCACATTGATGATATGGATTGGGTTCCGTTTCACCATCCGGATATTTCTCTACCGGTTCTACAGCGGCGACTCAGTGAGGAATTGCTGGACGTTTTGTCCATCCTTGGAAGCCCTTCGCCTCTAATAATGTTGGGGCGGATGCAATCCAGCTACCCTTCGCGAAGAGCCTATGATCGGGCCATCGATCGACTGAGGAGGAAGGGATTTATCGCCTACCGACGGGAAAAGGGACTGGATCCTGTTCTCGAACTGACGGCGGAAGGGAAGGCCCGGAGGCCGGAAGCCCTGCGACCAGGGAGACATTGGGACAAGAGTTGGAATGGGATTTGGTACGTCTTGGTCTATGATGTTTCTGAATCCAACCGGAGGTATCGGGAGGTCCTGCGGGTGCTTCTTCGTAAATTGCACATGGGTTGTCTCCAGGGAAGTGTCTGGGTCACACCCAATGACATCCGTCCTGATTACGATGATTTGGATCGATCGGCCGGACTCGGAGGCTATGCCTTTCTGTTCGAATCACGGACTGTCCTTGGCCAACCTGCGGAAGATATTGTGGATCAAGCTTGGGACTTCGATCGCATTGAAGAAGCGCAGAAGTTCTATCAGCAAGTATTTGCGGAGAACCTAAGGCGCCTGAAAAACGCCACAGTCTCCAAGGAGGAGATTGTAGATCTCGCTCGAAAGGAAATTGATGCTTACCTGTCCGTGATGAAACACGACCCTCTCCTCCCTCGTGACCTGTGGCCGGCGGGATACATGGGAGAAGAGATTTTCCTAATTCACCAGGAGTTCATAAGATTCGCCCGCGGGCGAATCTAGTCAGCGCGGTCGCTGACCACGCTAGAGCATCAAACCAATGTGACAGTCAATCGGCAATGTAGCCTTGGTCGTGAGGGACTACGTGGAGAGACTAAGTGTTGCGGACGAAGTGTGGGGACTAAATGTGAGTATTCTGAACACTGAAACCTGAAATCCGAAACCTATAAACTCCTTTCGACTTTTGATCCGGACTGGACGCTTCAGAATCTGTTCAAGTGACCGAGTCTTGACGGATTGTAGAACAGAGCCGGCGACATTAATTCGCTAGGACTCTTTGCTTAGCAAGTCCTTGGCGCATATCAGCAGATTGGCGGCCAGACCGATAATACCGGCGTGAAAGCCCCACAGGGTCTTGTAGTTTTGTTGGGCAATGCCGAGCGACGCTGCAAAGGTGAGTCCGAGGCTGATCAGGCAGCCAACGAGAATCCCCGCCAAGACCGTGTGCCCTCGCAATTTTCCCCAGTAGCAGCCTAGAAAGAAAGCGGGGACGCACTGTACCAGCATCTCGAATTTGATTTCGATCAGCCGGATGAGATTTCCCTGGTATTCGAGTGCGAACCAAACCAGGGGAAGGATCAATATCCAGACCGCCAACCTGCCCACAAGAGTCAGATGACGCTCGCTTGAATCCGGTTTGAGGTAGGGTTTGTAGATATCATGGATCACCATGGAGCTGATACTCAGAATGGCCGAATCGGCGGTCGACATGATGGCGGTTAGCACGGCCGCGAAAATAGCGACGACAAGCCAGTATCCCAGCGTGGAACTCTGCATCACCTGAAGGCACAGCAGGGGAAGGACGGTTTCCGAAATATTGACGTTTCGAGGCGTTTCCCCGGCCTGGTCTAACCTATCCAACCCGGGATGGTAGGCGGCCATGATGATTCCAAGCGTGACGACAACCAGAGTGGTTACCAGCGGCATGAACGCCATAACGGACAGAGATTTCTTCAGGACCTGCACGCTCCCGGCAGCGTAGATGCGTTGAATTGCTTGAGGGTAAATCGCGCCACCGAATCCAACCAGGAGGATGAAGCTGAGCCAGTAGCGACAGCCTGACGGGTCGGGGCGGGCGATTTTGTGCGCGGTCTCCGGATTCTCAGCGAGGATGGCCACCGCCTCCGGAAAGGTGCCTACTTCGATCAAGGTGAGCACTAGAATGAGGGCGAACCCAAAGAGAAGAATGACACCCTGAATCGCATCCGTCCAAGCAACGCTGCGCATCCCTCCCAATGTTTCATAAGCCAGCATCACTACCGCGAGACCGACCACCCCGACCCACATGGGTATGCGACCCTGAGAAATCCCATCAAATGCCGTTCCCAGGGCCTTCATTTGTGCAATCACAAAATTGCATAGCACAAACAGCATGATCAGAGTCACGATGAGCTGAAGAGTTCGATGGTTGAAGCGCTGGGCGATGAAATCTGCCGGCGTGACAAACTCATGCTCGCGGCTGAGCCTGAAAAGCGCCGGGGCATAGAGCAGGTAGGCAACCACGATGGCGGTCATGAAGTGAAGACAGACCAGAAAGCCCAGGCCGTTTCGATAAGTGGCGCCGCTGAAACCGAACAGGGTGTTGCCGCTGTATTGAGTCGCGTAAAGGGTGAGGAGCAAGACCAGGAAACCCATGCCTCGGCCCGCCAGATAGAAATCGCTCGGGCTCTCTTCCTGTCGCTTGAGATAGCCCAGGTACCCGACCCCAAGCAGACTCAATACGTAGATGCCCACTACCCCAAGCGCGCCCGGGCCAAAGGGGAGACTCTCAATCAGATTCATGGTTGTCGTTGGACCTCTCCTCTTCGGAATCCGGCCAGGAACAGAAAATAACAAAGGTGGCAAAAAGGCTCAGGAGGACACTCATGAAAACCGCGAATGCAGCCCAGGTGGGGACTCCAAAAATGAGCCCTTCGATCGGCCACATGGGAATCAGCCCGGCGAGCAGGAGGAGGAATGCGACCCATACCCATGGTCTCTGGGCAGGATCGCGATTGTTGGGGGCGGAGTTTTGATTCATTTGCTATTGGTGGATGATAATTGAACCGGCGGATTGGCGGAAAGGTAAGAATCATCACTATTGGGTATGGTGGCGGAGAGCTTCAAGTGCCGAAATCAGGTTCGGCCTTTTAGGAGAGTAGGGAGATTGCAAATCTGCCCCACGGGATTCGCCCCATTGATATCGGAGTCTTCTATGTTCGTCCCTCAAGGGTGAGAGAGGTTCTGATGATAATCGACCGATATGGAACCGGTCAGTCTGAAATTCCTCCAAACTGAGATTGAAATGACGACGGGTGCTCCTTTCATCAACCCAGCTTGGGAATGAAACCTTACGAACTATGATTCGTAAGGTTTCTGAATAATTAGTACCTCCGGCAGCGGTAGTGTCGAGAAACCTGAGTCCTCCCCCAGGCTCCTCCTGGGGATGATTAGGTTCCTTTTGAACTGAATTGTTTAGCTCGCCGGATCAATCAAGGGCGAAACGGTCGGCGTCCACTAAGACGAAGAGCTGTCCTCCAGCTGAACGGTATTTCGAATCAGCCGAGAATTCCCACGTTAGGTAGCGAATACCTTGCTCCCCATCCGTTGCCGTGCTTTCATCCGCTGCCATTAAAACAATCCCAACTTCCAGTCCAATGTTCTCCAGAACGATAGACGATAAGACCCACGTAAGTCTCGCTGTTCCGCAATTCGCGGATGAGCTATTCAGGCTTACCGATAAGAATCGCGCCTTCCTGCGGCGTTGGCTCCCCTGGCTGGATGGCGTAAAGAAGGCTGGGGATACCGAGAGCTTCATAAAAGGTGAGCTGGCCAAGTTCGCCCGTGGCGAAGCTCTGACCGAGACGGTTTTGCACGAGGGACGTATCGCCGGCGTCCTGGGATTCAACTCGATTGAGCGATCCAACCGAATCGGATACATCGGCTATTGGCTAGGCGAGGAGTTCAATGGACGTGGCATTATGACGGCGTGCGTGCGGGATCTCATCAGCTTGGGAACGGAGTACTATTCGTTAGAGAGGTTCGATATTCGATGCGCGGTCCAGAATGAAAAGAGTAGGGCGATACCGGAAAGGCTGAGGTTTTCGGAGGAATGCACGCTCCGGAGAGCTGAGAAAGTAAACGACAGTTGGTACGATCACGTGGTCTATGGGCTCCTTGTAAATCAACACAACGAAGAAGGCAGTTCAAGTGGCAAAGGAGACGCACGCAGAAATGAGCATCAACATCCAACGCTCAACGTCCAACATCCAACGTCGAAGTGAGGAGAGTCGGCTTTCTATGTTGGATCGCGGAATCCCTACCGTGATGAAGACAGATAGATCGGGGCCGCTCGAGAACGACTGCTGTGATTCTTGGTTCTTGTCCATCGACTTCTAGAAATCGTCTAGGATGTTATCTGACCCAGACCCCGGTGCACGCGTACCGCTTCGGCATTACGCTTCGCTTCTAGCCCGCTATCTGGCTCCCTACAAGGGGCGGGTTGGGCTCCTGGCTGTGAGCATGCTCACAGGGATCGGGCTAAACCTCCTCAACCCACAGATTTTTCGCTATTTCATCGACACAGCGACAACAGACGGACCCCTCGAGCATCTCGTCTGGGCGGGGTTCGCCTTTCTTGGCCTCGGAATTGGTCGGCAGATCGTCCAAGTCGTTAGTTCCTATCTCGGCCAGGATGTGGGCTGGCGAGCTACTAACGAGATGCGCAACAATCTTGCCCTCCATTGTCTGAAACTTGACATGGGGTTCCACCACCAGCGAACTCCGGGCGAAATGATGGAGAGAGTGGACGGCGACACGACCGCGCTCTCCAGTTTCTTTTCTCAGTTCGTCATTCAAGTGTTGGGAGGTGCGATTTTGCTCTTCGGTGTGCTGGTCCTGGTATTTTTCGAGGATTGGCGGGTGGGTGCGGCGCTAACCTTATTTTCGGCTATTGCATTCGTGGTCCTCAATCTCACCCGGAACATCGCTGTTCCCATCTATACGGCCGAGAGGGAGGGCTATGCTCGGCTCTTCGGATTCCTTGAAGAGCGGCTCGTTGGCCTTGAGGACATACGGACGTGCGGCGCCGCTGACTACGCCGTAAACCGATTCCACAGCGTCAACAACGAAGTATTTAAACGCGTCAAGAAATCGGAACTCATGAACGAGCTGCTGCGTGCCATTACCGGCATAATGTACGTCCTCGGGTTTGCCCTAGCCATGGGAATGGGCATCTGGCTCTACCGAGAAGGAATCTTCACCATTGGCGGCGTATTTCTGATCGTCCACTACTCTACGATGCTTCACGAACCGCTCTTCCAGATTAGCCGGCAGATCAACGAACTGCAGCGGGCCACCGCCGGTCTTAAACGAATCGAAGAGCTTCATCGTATTGAGACCAAAGTTCGACCGGGCCACGAGAGATTGACAACGAGACATCCCTTCGGCGTCCAGTTCAATCACGTCACCTTCTCCTACAACCCCGGAGAGTTGGTCCTCGACGACGTCGATCTTACGATCAATCCCGGCGAGACATTGGGACTGCTCGGAAGAACGGGCAGCGGCAAGACGACCCTGACACGTCTCCTCTTCCGACTTCACGACATCAAGGAGGGTGACATTCGGATCGGCCAACAGTCGATCCGTGATGTCCGAGTCGAGGAGCTGCGCCGCAACGTCGGATTGGTTACGCAGGACGTACAGCTTTTCAACGCTTCCCTGCGCCAGAACCTGACCCTTTTCCAACCGGGAATATCCGATCTGAAGATTATCTCAATATTGAGAGATCTGGGCCTTGGAAACTGGTTTGAATCCCTATCGAACGGGCTCGACAGCGAGCTCATTTCCGGGAGTAGCGGTCTCTCTGCGGGCGAGGCTCAGCTCCTTGCTTTCACCCGTATCTTCCTCAAAGATCCGGGGCTGGTCATTCTCGACGAACCCTCCTCGAGGCTCGATCCCACAACCGAGCGAACAATAAATCTGGCTGTCGAGCGGCTCCTCGAGAACAGGACGGGTATCATTATCGCCCACCGCCTTGAAACCGTAGAGAGGGTCGACCGCATCCTCATCCTGGAGAGTGGACGCATTCAGGAGCATGGACGGCGCTCAGACCTGGCGGCGGATCCGAACTCTCAATTCTCGAGGCTGTTGCAGACAGGATTGGAGGAACTGACTGTATGAATCGACCTATGTCCATGCGGCAGACGACCTGGAGGCTCTTGAAGTTCCGGCCTCTTCTCTTCCTGTCGACCATCTTCTTTCGAGGTATCGACGACGTCGCACCTTTCCTGGCCGGACTCATTCTGAAGGGCTTTTTCGATGCTCTAACCGGTCAAGCAGAAGCGGGATTCACTGCCGTCACCTTCGTCGCCCTTTTTGTTGCAGTCGAATTGGGGGATCGCGTCGCTCTTTTCGGGTCCGCTTTCACCTGGCCGCGCTGGTGGTACTCGATCGAGACGCTGTTGAGGCGCAACCTCATGACCGCCATTCTAGAGGTTCGAGACCCCAATCGCGTATCGGCGTCTTCGGGAGAAGTAACCAATCGTTTTCGCGACGACGTCAGTGGAATCATCTACTACTTAAACCAATATATCCACTTGTGGGGCAATCTGATCTTCGCAGTCCTCGCCATCCGCTACATGGCCGGTATCGATCCCGGTATCACCCTCGTAACTATCGTCCCTGCCATATGCGTGGTCATTATCGTGGATGCATGTCGGAAACTGATCCATAGGTACCGCATCGCTCAACGCGTCGCCACGGAGCGGGCCACCAACTTGATCAATGAGATGTTTCAGTCGGTCCTCGCCATAAAGGTGGCCACCGCGGAGACCGATGTCGTGAAGCATTTTCGCGGACTAAATGACCAGCGCCGCAAATCTACTTTGATCGACAACATTTTCAATGAGGTGCTCCAGTCCATCAATGCGAACCTGGGACATATCGCAACCGGAGTGATCCTCATTCTGGTTGCGCAGAAAATGAAATCTGGAAGCTTCACGGTCGGCGACATGGCCCTCTTTGCGACCTACGTCGGTCAGGTTGCGCGAAGCGGTTCCCTTCTTGGCACACTCCTCGCCCAACATAAAAGGGCGGAGGTCTCCTACGAGCGTATGACGAACACAATCGAGGAGATTCCCCGCCATCGTCTCTCGGATGACGCACCTCTCTACCTGACCGAATCGCCGCCGCCTATGCTAGAAGGATGGGATCGGTTGCGGGAGCTCGTGGTCGAAGGGATCAGATATACCTATCCGGAGTCGAGCGTCGGCATTGCTGATATCTCGTTTCGACTACCCGTAGGATCCTTCACTGTAATTACCGGTCAGATCGGCGCCGGCAAGACGACCTTGCTTCGTTCCATTCTCGGAACCCTCCCTCTCGAAACAGGCGCGGTCAAATGGAACGGTCAGACGATTGACGACCCGAAGACCTTTCTCACGCCTCCACGATGCGCCTACACTTCTCAGATACCACATCTCTTCAGTGAATCTTTGCGCGATAACATACTTCTGGGTCTGCCTGACGATTCCTTAGCTCTGGACAGGGCGCTTCATCACGGTGTCATGGAGAAGGAGGTCTCGTCGCTCGAGGAGGGTCTCGACTCGATCGTGGGTCCGCGCGGTGTAAAACTCTCCGGTGGCCAGATTCAACGCGCCGCCGCCGCGCGGATGTTTATCCGGGATGCAGACCTTCTCGTCTTTGACGACCTGTCATCCGCTCTCGACGTCGAAACCGAACGAATTCTGTGGACCCGCTTATTCGAGCGGCGCCAGGCCACATGCTTGGTCGTCTCCCACCGAAGGCCGGTCCTCCGCCGGGCCGATCAAATCGTGGTCCTAAAGAACGGGAGAGTGGACTCCGTCGGCACTTTGGATGAACTGCTCGAAGCGTCCATAGAAATGAGAGCGCTGTGGAATGTGGACGCCTAGGAATCTGTCGGTTCTGAGTTTCGAATCTATTATTGTGAGCGTAATTTACTTGCTCGTTCAGGCATTTCTTGGTGTCGAGCACCGACATCTTCGCCGCCCCGATGTCCGGTCCGAATGTCGATTTGTCTCGTCTTTAGTTCGACCATTGAGAGTATCCCGCTTTTTCATCAGAAGACTTATACAATGCGACTATGAATACCCTGGAGATCGTCCACGATTTCCAGGGTATTCAGGAGGGAATCGAGACAATGGAAAAGGCAACATTAAGTCGTGCCGACCAAGCTAAGACGGTCCCGTTTGACTGGGGAACACTGACGTGGTTTGCAAATGCGGAAATTGGGAACTCAACCGATATGACGGTGGGGAAGTGCGTTTTGAAGCCTGGCCAGGAGAATCCGCTTCATCGACATCCCAATTGCTCGGAAATGCTGGTCGTCCTTCAGGGTACGATTGAGCATGTCATAGAAGAGGGACGCGAAGTACGGATGGGTCCCGGCGACTGCATCAACCTGCCTGTCAATCTTCCCCACAGAGCGCGCAATGTCGGTTCCGATGATGCGCTTCTGATGATCTCGTTCTCGTCAGCTTATCGAGAAACGGTTGAAGTTTAGGAAATTGGGATACGGGGCAACGTTCCTTACCTACCCTGTTGGAACCGCTTCCATTCCGGCCCAAGTTGTCGCTGATCTGGAGATCCCACTACTGCCCGGCGAATTCCATACCCAGTAGGCAGTAATTCAAAATCTCGAAACCTCGACCTCCTTGCTGGTCATGAACTCGAGGAGAGCAGGCGCGCCTTCTTCAGTTTTTTGGATGCCACGTTTGATAGCGGGAATGATCTCATTCGGAGATTCGATGCGTTCCCCATAGCCTCCGAAGGCTTCGGCCATTTTCGAGTAGTTTCCTGAGATGTCGGTCGAGCGGTATTTCTCCGTGGAAACAGGCATGATCTTCAGTTCAATGGCCATGGAGAGGTTGTTGAACAGAACTGAAAGGATCGGGATGCGTTCGCGCACCGCTGTTTCAAAATCCATTCCCGTAAATCCGATCGCGGCATCTCCCCAGACGTTGATACAGAGTTTGTCCGGACAGGCCAGCTTCGCTCCCATGGCCAAGCCCAAGCCGTAGCCGAGTTGGGTAGTCTTGCCCCATCCAATATAGGATAGGGGAGTTGTGCTGGTCCAGAAGGGCGAAAGCTGGTCTCGAGGACTTCCTGCGTCATGGGTGATGATGGTGTTGTCGATGTCGACCGTGTGCATGAGGTCCCAGATCACCCGATAGGGTGAAAAAGGTGTGGATGCGTCCGTCAGTTTCGGCATCCATTTGTCCATGAATGTCTTCTTCAGCGTCTCGATCTCGCCTGTGACCTCTTCCAGGCGGCCGCGCGGTTTGCCACCCAGGTGATCGGAGATACACTCGATCAGAGCTTTTAAAGTGAGGTCCGCATCACCTACCAGCGCGTGACTCACTGCAACGTCCTTGTTGATATCGGCCGGATCGAGAGTTGCGTGGACAACTTTTTTGCCTTCGGGGATATCGATGGCGAACGAAGATCGTGTGAAGCTACAGCCAATGCCAAAAATGACGTCGGCTCTGGCCACGAATTCGTGCATCGCCAGCGGTACCGCAACGCCTCCCGCGCCGAGAGCTAGAGGATGATTCTCAGGAATGGAGCTCTTCCCACCGAGGCTGGTCGCGACCGGCGCCTCGAGGAGCTCCGCCAGCGCCTTCAGGGAATCCCATGCTTCCGCATAGTGAATACCCTGTCCGGCGTAAATGACAGGTCTTTCCGCGTCCAGCAGAACTCGAGAAGTTTCCTCAACGGCGTCCGGATCCGGAGCGGACCGTGTGACCGGAACAGGAGAGTAATTGAATGGACCCGGCAATTCCTCTCCGAATAGATCAAAAGGAATCTCCACCAAAACAGGACCCGGGCGTCCGTTTCGCAACCGGGTGAAAGCACGGCGCATGACCTCCTCGACGGCTCCGCTGGTGCTGAGGGCCTCGCAGGACTTGGTGACGTGTTGGAAATTCAGGAAGGAACTGAAGTTCGGATTGATATGGGCCAGTTCGCGTTTGAATCCGGCCGGCAGTACCAGAACCGGAGAGGATTCTCCGTATGCTTGGGCGACGCCACCAAATGCGTTCTCCGAGCCCGGCCCGTGCTGCATACAGAAGACACCGATGCGTTTCCCAGAAGAAATTCGGCCGAGGGCATCTGCCATATGAAGCCCAATCCGCTCCTGGCGCACGATAATCGGACGGATATCCTGTTTCGCTGCCGCCTCGATGAGGTGATTTACAGGATAGGCGAAGAGAAATTCGACTCCTTCGGCCTTTAGTGTACTGGCGATGGCATCAGCTACTGTCATGATTTTCTCGTTGTCGTATTGAGGAGGTGTTGAAGCTTCTGAGGAAACCGCTGATATGATACTACGCAACGCGAATCGGTAGCGACGAGAAAATTCCTTCCGTGACCAGAGAGGAATCTCTTGTCACGGGAATGCCAGGAGATCGAAGAATCGAAAAGGGCCGAGTCGATGAATCGGTCAGCGGCGCGTCCGGCGGCCACGCCCTACCTCCTCACGGTTGAACATGAACGGACTCGGTCCAATTCGCTCATCTCGATTAAGAGAAAAGTGTCCTATGAACCATTGGGTGGTAGGGCGTGGCCGCCGGACGCGCCGCGGAACCCTTGAGCGTGTCAAAGACTCTAATCGATTCGACCTTGAGCCTACCTGCCTCAGTCCATTCATATAGAAGGGAGAAAATCATGGAACGAGTCGAATTGATCAAACCGGATTTCCCTAAAGACGCTTTTGCCGGCACAGCGACCTACTATGCCCGCTACCGAGTAGCCTATCCTAAAGTAGAGGCTGTCCCAAATCCGAGAGGATTTGGGTGGAAGCCTGATACCGATATCAATCTTCGTCACGTTATGTAGACCACGACATGCCTTCCGTCCTCGGTAGCTTACCTTTTATCCGTTATGCACCTTTCCAGCACCCTTCCTCTCGCTTTGAGTCGATAGTTCTCCCAAGGAAGCGCCTCTGACTCGATTCTTGGATCCCTATGCCGCCTGCGTTGCCTCTTTCTCATGTTCTTGCGCAAGTCTCTGCGCGATTTTCCATAGATTGTGGGACAGAACCGACCAGGCCACGCTAAGGTTACGGTTGTCAAAGCCTTTGCTGCGTATCTTGCCCCCGTGCCATCGGTTCTTGAGCACTCCGATCCGGCCTTCGGTGCTCCCTCGTCGTCGCTGCAACCGGACAAAGCGCGGCTCCTCCATCCGCTCCTTGAGCTCTTGTGGATTGCGGGGCGTAAGGGCGTCAAAAATCCCCTCTGCCTGGAGCCGCTTGCTGGCCGCCTTCGAGGCATAGCCCCGATCCCCACTGATCGCTTCGATCTTCTCCTCTAAAGCGAAGCCCTTTTGCCTCTCCAGACTTTCCCAAAGCTGCTTCAATTCGCTCGGGGCCTGCCCCCCATACAGTTTCCAGTCCAACAGATATCCCTCTGCGCTCTCGCATAAATAAAGGGTGTTGCCAAACTCCACCTCCCGATCTGCCTTGCCTCGCACGATGACGTCAATCTCAGGTTCGTAGGCGCTCAGGATCTTCTCCTCATTCTTCACCTGCCGCCCCCCTATGATCCGTTCGTGCGCCTGTTTCATGACCTGCGGTATCTGCTCTAACATACCATCCATTCGCTCGATGATTCGGCTCGCCTTCTTCTCGGTGTAATCGCTTTGCATCCACATAGCTTCCAATAAGTCACGGTGGCGAAGGGCATGGCCCTCAATCTTCTTGAGCAATAGCTTCATCCGCCGCAGGATCCCTTTACGCGCTTTGCCCGCCTCCCGGCGCCGACGCGCATGCGTCATCTCCAGGCACCGTTTGTTCATCTCCCGAGCCAATCCCTTTGCTCCCTGGGGCATGCGCTGTTTCATTCCCGCCTGCCGGATCAGACTGATCGCCTTGAGCAGTGTTGCTCCCACATCCTTGAGCAAGACCCAGTCCACGGGCCAGTGGATGTTCGCTTCCAGGCAAGTGGCGTCGATCAGGCATTCCCTCGTATCGATCGGCTTCTCTAATCCTGCCTCACCACAATGTTCAGCATTGCCCACCACCTCGGTCATCCTTGCATGCAGCTGTCTCAGATACGCTTCGTCGAAGAATTTCGAATCCCGTTCCAGACTGCTCTTCGATATTTTCCGGATCCCGTCTACCTCACGCACCCGGCAAAAATTAGCCAGAAGCTCACTGCGTCCCAACTCCTGCGACAGACAACGAAAGGATATCCCTCCGAGTAAATGACGCACCACCTCCACCCGCAGCGCTTTTATCGCTCTTAGAGCGCGTCGCTCCCGATCCTTCCCTCCCGCTTCATCCCATCCTTCCAAGGCTTTTACGATCGCCTCCCTTTCCAGCGAGGAGTCGATCAAAACCCGGTCAATCCGCTCCATTGTTTCCAGAAACACGGTGTAGTCTTTGCATCGAATGACTGGAGTTAGGGCTGGACGCAGGAAGCTTTGTACGGCAATATTTTTCATGAGAAGGGCGTGCTTTGTATTTGACTAACGCAAGCATAAGCGCCCCTTTTCGCCGGATCGAGCTTTTTGCAGCTCTATCCGGCCTTTTTTTTGCCCATAACTCATTAAAATCAATTGTTTCCACCACTGGGACGGGCTCTAAAGTAATGTTGGATGACCTCCTCAAGAGGGCCAGAATTTCTGCTGAAAGTAGGCTCCTCGATCTCGCCACCGGTCCCGGCCGCATCGCCATTCCTTTGGCCTCCTCGTTTCGTGAAGTATGGACCGTGGACCTTGAACCCGAGATGATTGAAGTGGGGCGGAAAGAGGCAGCGAATAGGGGAATAAACAACATCAGGAGTGGTTCAAAGCCGTGGCAGCGCATTGTCGCGGACTGAATTTTCGGAAACCGCAATTTAGAGGAGGGAAGAGACCGGATGGAAGTTTACGAGAATTACGAGGTAGCTAATCGAGTGACTTTTGTTCAACACTTAGGTATCTAAATGCCCCTTCGAGAGGAGTTGGAAAAACAGGGCAATTGGCTTTTCAGGAGGAGAAGCTACATCTTGCCGTTTGCATTTCCATTTCTGCTCATTGCCCTAGTCAGTTCTCCCAGTTCCGAAGCGGTGCAGGGGGATGTGGGAGGGAGGGTATACATCGGTCTTTGCCTCGCAGTTTCCTTCTTCGGGCTGACGATTCGTTGCATCACTGTGGGCCATGTTCCCAAGGGCACATCAGGCCGAAACACAACCGGGCAGATTGCGGAATCGCTCAATACTACCGGACTGTACTCGGTCCACCGCCACCCGCTTTACCTTGGAAATTTCGTCATCTACGTCGGTATAGTTCTCTCTGTTCAAGTTTGGTGGTTCGCTGCCTTAATGATATTGGCGATCTTTTTATATCTCGAGCGGATCATGTTGGCCGAGGAAGAGTTTCTGCGAGGCAGATTTGGAGCTCCCTACCTCGAGTGGGCTGACAAGACACCGGCTTATTGGCCGAACTTCAAGCAGTGGCAGCCACCCGGTTTACCATTTTCGTTTAGAAACGTATTGAAAAGAGAATACACGGGATTTTTCGCCATCATCGCCGCCTACACCTTCCTCGAGGTCCTGCGGAATTATTCTTCTCAAGGGACTCTGAACTTGGAATCGGAATGGCTGGTTCTGTTTTCCGTTGGATTGCTGACCTATTTGGTTCTAAGGACTCTGAAGAAAAAGACGGGACTGCTGGATGTGGAGGGAAGGTAGCTCCAGATCCAGCGATTTAGGCGGTTCGAGTATGGCCTTGCGCATACGTTTCGAACAGGACATAACGAGATTAAGTGACCACGGCGCAAAAAGCAGACATCCGAATCGGCAAACCAGGATCCGCGCCCGTATCGGCGCCCGGTTGGACTAAGAGGCCTAAGGAGGACGTCGCGATCATCGATTGTGACGTCCACCACGCTTTTCGCAGCCCCGAGCAACTTCTGCCTTACCTATCAACATTCTACCAGAATCACCTTCACGACCAAGGTCTCCATTTGCCGGGTCAGGGCTACGCCAACATTCCCTATCGATTGACACGCACGGATCTGAAAGATCCTGAATTGAAAGAACGGGATTTCAATTTCTCCCTGGAATTCCTCCAGAAAGAGCATCTCGATCCGTGGAACATCGACTACGCCCTCTTGACCGGCCCGCCGCCCTTCTACGGGTATTCGGGACTACCCGACCCGGATTGGGCGGCTGCCCTGTGTCGGGCCTTCAATGATTGGACTATCGAGCACTGGCTTGAACACGACGGTCGTTGCATCAACTCCATCCTTGTTTCGCCCTCCGATCCCGCCCAAGCGGTGGACGAGATCAAACGGCTCGCTGACCGTAAGGATACTGTTGCTGTGATGATTCCGATTGGTTCCAGTATGCCATTCGGAAACCGCTTCTATCATCCCATCTGGGAGGCCTGCGATAACCACGGACTACCAGTCATTTCGCATATCGGCGGCGGGGGAGGGGCAGCCAGGAATGTTCCGACGCCGGTGGGCTTTCCCACCTACTACATGGAATCGAGAATGGCCCGGCCCCACGCTGCCAGTGCCCACGCCGCCTCGCTGATCTGCGAGGGGGTTTTTGAGAAATTCCCCAACTTCAAATTCGGCTTCATCGAAGTACAACAGTTCTGGGCCGTCCCGCTGATGTGGCATATGGATGCGGACTGGAAGTCTATTCGCGATCAGACGCCTTGGCTTAAACGCAAACCGAGCGAGTATTTCCGTGATCACATCAGGGTCGGAACACAGCCGATGCACGAGCCGGAGCGGCCGGAACAACTCTACCAGATGCTGGAGATGTTGCACGCCGATGAGACGCTCATCTACTGCTCGGACTTCCCCCACTTCGACTGGAATGATCCCGTCACCATCTTTCCCAAACTATCGGATCACCTGCACCACCGCATCTTCGCGGGCAATGCCCTCGATATGCTTCGGATTGATGACGCGCGTGGTCGTCGGTAGGGCTTCCGAGATTCCGCCGGGTAAGCGTAAAATCGTTGTGCCATTCAAGGGAAGGGCAGGTATCGGCGTATGTAGAGCCCGTCCCAGTGGTGGAAACAATTGATTTTTAATGAGTTATGGGCAAAAAAAAGGCCGGATAGAGCTGCAAAAAGCTCGATCCGGCGAAAAAGGGCGCTTATGCTTGCGTTAGTCAAATACAAAGCACGCCCTTCTCATGAAAAATATTGCCGTACAAAGCTTCCTGCGTCCAGCCCTAACTCCAGTCATTCGATGCAAAGACTACACCGTGTTTCTGGAAACAATGGAGCGGATTGACCGGGTTTTGATCGACTCCTCGCTGGAAAGGGAGGCGATCGTAAAAGCCTTGGAAGGATGGGATGAAGCGGGAGGGAAGGATCGGGAGCGACGCGCTCTAAGAGCGATAAAAGCGCTGCGGGTGGAGGTGGTGCGTCATTTACTCGGAGGGATATCCTTTCGTTGTCTGTCGCAGGAGTTGGGACGCAGTGAGCTTCTGACTAATTTTTGCCGGGTGCGTGAGGTAGACGGGATCCGGAAAATATCGAAGAGCAGTCTGGAACGGGATTCGAAATTCTTCGACGAAGCGTATCTGAGACAGCTGCATGCAAGGATGACCGAGGTGGTGGGCAATGCTGAACATTGTGGTGAGGCAGGATTAGAGAAGCCGATCGATACGAGGGAATGCCTGATCGACGCCACTTGCCTGGAAGCGAACATCCACTGGCCCGTGGACTGGGTCTTGCTCAAGGATGTGGGAGCAACGCTGCTCAAGGCGATCAGTCTGATCCGGCAGGCGGGAATGAAACAGCGCATGCCCCAGGGAGCAAAGGGATTGGCTCGGGAGATGAACAAACGGTGCCTGGAGATGACGCATGCGCGTCGGCGCCGGGAGGCGGGCAAAGCGCGTAAAGGGATCCTGCGGCGGATGAAGCTATTGCTCAAGAAGATTGAGGGCCATGCCCTTCGCCACCGTGACTTATTGGAAGCTATGTGGATGCAAAGCGATTACACCGAGAAGAAGGCGAGCCGAATCATCGAGCGAATGGATGGTATGTTAGAGCAGATACCGCAGGTCATGAAACAGGCGCACGAACGGATCATAGGGGGGCGGCAGGTGAAGAATGAGGAGAAGATCCTGAGCGCCTACGAACCTGAGATTGACGTCATCGTGCGAGGCAAGGCAGATCGGGAGGTGGAGTTTGGCAACACCCTTTATTTATGCGAGAGCGCAGAGGGATATCTGTTGGACTGGAAACTGTATGGGGGGCAGGCCCCGAGCGAATTGAAGCAGCTTTGGGAAAGTCTGGAGAGGCAAAAGGGCTTCGCTTTAGAGGAGAAGATCGAAGCGATCAGTGGGGATCGGGGCTATGCCTCGAAGGCGGCCAGCAAGCGGCTCCAGGCAGAGGGGATTTTTGACGCCCTTACGCCCCGCAATCCACAAGAGCTCAAGGAGCGGATGGAGGAGCCGCGCTTTGTCCGGTTGCAGCGACGACGAGGGAGCACCGAAGGCCGGATCGGAGTGCTCAAGAACCGATGGCACGGGGGCAAGATACGCAGCAAAGGCTTTGACAACCGTAACCTTAGCGTGGCCTGGTCGGTTCTGTCCCACAATCTATGGAAAATCGCGCAGAGACTTGCGCAAGAACATGAGAAAGAGGCAACGCAGGCGGCATAGGGATCCAAGAATCGAGTCAGAGGCGCTTCCTTGGGAGAACTATCGACTCAAAGCGAGAGGAAGGGTGCTGGAAAGGTGCATAACGGATAAAAGGTAAGCTACCGAGGACGGAAGGCATGTCGTGGTCTACATAACGTGACGAAGATTGATATCGGTATCAGGCTTCCACCCAAATCCTCTCGGATTTGGGACAGCCTCTATTTAACGTGGGCGGTTCCTACTACGCGCTACGCAACATATGTCCCCACCGTCTCGGCCCGGTCTGTACTGGAGAGCTAACCGGTCGCGTGGCCACCGATGCTCCCCCGTCATCCAGCGGCGCCGCCATCTCCGTCCAAGGCGAGGGTGAAATCCTTCGCTGCCCATGGCACCAATGGGCCTTCGAGATCGCAACCGGGCGCTGTCTGCAAGACTCGGATGCGAGCCTCACAACTTTCCCCGTAGAGATCGATGGCGACCATCTTATCGTAGAATACGAGGAGTAGGAATCTGCCGTTTCCAGAATCACCAGCACTGACAGTGTGAATTCGAATTTCTGGGACTTGACGTTCTCTTTTCTTACATCTATCTTATCGACATTAAAACTGTAAAACAGTCCTCTCGCAAGGGTCGTTTGTCCGCCACTCGGAGAGGGAAATCCGTATCCGTAGTATCCAGCAAGTATCAGGTTGTAATTCCACGGGAGGTTCGAAATGCAGCCGGCATCGAAGTGGGGGACCGACTGGCGTTCATACCTTGGGGTGGGTCCTTGCAGGTCGTAAAAGTACCGGGTGTCCGAGAGGCGTTCGGAATGTTCCCAGACCTCAAGGCAAACTTTGACCGAAACGAAGACGACGGCGACCGAGAATTCTGATGGATGTCCTCGACTCCTCTGGCTGGATCGAATGGTTCAGAGGTTCGGATCTGGGCCGAAACTACGAGGGCCTCTTTCAGACACCGGAGGAGGTCATTGTTCCTTCTATCGTGATCGTCGAAGTTGTGAAGGTAATTGCGCGGGACGATGGATGGGAGTGCGCTGGGGCATGTCTTGGGGTGATGCGTCAGGTTCGAATCATTCCGCTCGACGAAACTCTGTCTTTGGCTGCGGCAGAGATCGGTCTGACCCATCGGTTGCCTCTAGCCGATTCAGTCATTTACGCTACGGCACGGGCCTTTGACGCTGTCCTTTGGACTCAGGACGACCATTTTAGGGACCTTTGGGGCGTGAAGTATTTTTCAAAGTCGGCCGACTATTGAATGTGCAAAGGGGGCTAGGAATCTGTCGGTGTGAAGTTGGTCGTAATTTAGAGCCCGTCCCAGTGGTGGAAACAATTGATTTTTAATGAGTTATGGGCAAAAAAAAGGCCGGATAGAGCTGCAAAAAGCTCGATCCGGCGAAAAAGGGCGCTTATGCTTGCGTTAGTCAAATACAAAGCACGCCCTTCTCATGAAAAATATTGCCGTACAAAGCTTCCTGCGTCCAGCCCTAACTCCAGTCATTCGATGCAAAGACTACACCGTGTTTCTGGAAACAATGGAGCGGATTGACCGGGTTTTGATCGACTCCTCGCTGGAAAGGGAGGCGATCGTAAAAGCCTTGGAAGGATGGGATGAAGCGGGAGGGAAGGATCGGGAGCGACGCGCTCTAAGAGCGATAAAAGCGCTGCGGGTGGAGGTGGTGCGTCATTTACTCGGAGGGATATCCTTTCGTTGTCTGTCGCAGGAGTTGGGACGCAGTGAGCTTCTGGCTAATTTTTGCCGGGTGCGTGAGGTAGACGGGATCCGGAAAATATCGAAGAGCAGTCTGGAACGGGATTCGAAATTCTTCGACGAAGCGTATCTGAGACAGCTGCATGCAAGGATGACCGAGGTGGTGGGCAATGCTGAACATTGTGGTGAGGCAGGATTAGAGAAGCCGATCGATACGAGGGAATGCCTGATCGACGCCACTTGCCTGGAAGCGAACATCCACTGGCCCGTGGACTGGGTCTTGCTCAAGGATGTGGGAGCAACGCTGCTCAAGGCGATCAGTCTGATCGGGCAGGCGGGAATGAAACAGCGCATGCCCCAGGGAGCAAAGGGATTGGCTCGGGAGATGAACAAACGGTGCCTGGAGATGACGCATGCGCGTCGGCGCCGGGAGGCGGGCAAAGCGCGTAAAGGGATCCTGCGGCGGATGAAGCTATTGCTCAAGAAGATTGAGGGCCATGCCCTTCGCCACCGTGACTTATTGGAAGCTATGTGGATGCAAAGCGATTACACCGAGAAGAAGGCGAGCCGAATCATCGAGCGAATGGATGGTATGTTAGAGCAGATACCGCAGGTCATGAAACAGGCGCACGAACGGATCATAGGGGGGCGGCAGGTGAAGAATGAGGAGAAGATCCTGAGCGCCTACGAACCTGAGATTGACGTCATCGTGCGAGGCAAGGCAGATCGGGAGGTGGAGTTTGGCAACACCCTTTATTTATGCGAGAGCGCAGAGGGATATCTGTTGGACTGGAAACTGTATGGGGGGCAGGCCCCGAGCGAATTGAAGCAGCTTTGGGAAAGTCTGGAGAGGCAAAAGGGCTTCGCTTTAGAGGAGAAGATCGAAGCGATCAGTGGGGATCGGGGCTATGCCTCGAAGGCGGCCAGCAAGCGGCTCCAGGCAGAGGGGATTTTGACGCCCTTACGCCCCGCAATCCACAAGAGCTCAAGGAGCGGATGGAGGAGCCGCGCTTTGTCCGGTTGCAGCGACGACGAGGGAGCACCGAAGGCCGGATCGGAGTGCTCAAGAACCGATGGCACGGGGGCAAGATACGCAGCAAAGGCTTTGACAACCGTAACCTTAGCGTGGCCTGGTCGGTTCTGTCCCACAATCTATGGAAAATCGCGCAGAGACTTGCGCAAGAACATGAGAAAGAGGCAACGCAGGCGGCATAGGGATCCAAGAATCGAGTCAGAGGCGCTTCCTTGGGAGAACTATCGACTCAAAGCGAGAGGAAGGGTGCTGGAAAGGTGCATAACGGATAAAAGGTAAGCTACCGAGGACGGAAGGCATGTCGTGGTCTACATAACGTGACGAAGATTGATATCGGTATCAGGCTTCCACCCAAATCCTCTCGGATTTGGGACAGCCTCTAATTTACGACCGTCAAACTCCGAACCGAAGTTCAGGTCTGTAGCGAATTTCAGAGCTCGACAGATTCCTAGGCGCTGTTCAGCGTTCCGTGGAATGTACGAGTTCCTGCAACTGTTCCCACTCCTCGGACTCGATCGGAATCCCTTCTCTGAGGCGGACCTCACGCTCTTTCCATCCTCGCTCGCCTGGCAAGCGGACCGGTTCTTCAGGATTCTGGGGGAGGTTGTTCCGGATCTGACTGGCCAAAGCGTCGATTCGCGAGTCGAATCCATCCCAACCGCCGAAAGCGTTGGGCGATAGAGCGAGGGCAGTGAAGGTCCCGGCATAAGGAACTTCGATATTGGAAACCAGCGGAATCTGTTGCCCGATGGGGGAGTCGGCCAACCCACATGTGAGGGCATCGACGAGGAGTCCGAGGCCATATCCGATGTTGCCGGCCACCGGGAGAATCCAACCTGTATGAACGTCACCGGGATCAGTTGACGGCCTTCCTTCCGCGTCTACCAAATACCCTTCCGGTGTTCGACCGCTCGTTTTAGCCAACTCCTTGAGCTTGGCTGCTGAGTGTCCGGTTGAGAAATCAAAGACAACCGGTCTTCCCTTTTTTCTGGGAATCGCATAGGCCATCGGATTGGTCCCGTGAAGGCCCTTCGTTCCCCCGTGTGGCGCAACATGAGGCGCGCATGCGGTTGCCACGATGCCAAGTAGCTGCTTTTCCGCGATCTGGATCGCGTAATAGCCGGTGGCGCCATTGTGGTTACTGTTTCGAATCACGACGGCTCCCATCCCTGCCTTCCGCGCTTTCGCAACCGCACTCTCCACCGCCTTGGCGCTGGCATAGTGGCCCAGTGTCTGACAGGCATCCAACAAGCCTGTTGTAGATGTCTCTTTGACTGTCACTGGTTCGGCATCGGGCACGATCTGCCCCTTTTCCCAACGCTCGATGTAGTAAGGTAGCAGGCGGATTCCGTGAGAGTCGATTCCCCGAAGAGAGGCGTCAATTAGAGCCGATGCTGACGCTTCCGCAATATGACAGGGCGCGCCCATCCTCTTTTCGAGGACACGCATTGCGAGATCTTTCGCCTCTGCCTCAGTAATTCGGATGTTCATAGCCTGTTTTCCTTTCAATAATCCGATCCCATAACTGCCGCAGAATCTTCCTCCTAAAGGACCGATGCGTTTCGGGCCGAATAGAGCGGGCACGTCAGGAAATTGTGCGAGAAATCCAAGTCAGACGGCATTCGATTAGAGTGGGTCAAGACAGGATTCTCGGATTTTCTGGTCAACTCATATTCTTATGATTGTTCAACCTCTTGTTGGCAACTTCCCAATCTCGGACTACCTGAAACTTCGATGAGGATGGAGGTTTCCGAGCGGTTCGTTGGGGCCGAGATCAGCGGCCAAATCGTCTTGGTGGCTGATGACAGTTTCATCCTCGATCGATCCGACTCCGCACATGTGCTCCTCCGAGGAAGTTGCGGAAAGCCGTAGCGCGCCAAGGGCCATCTGATATCTGAATAATGATTGCGCGAACGAACGGAGGCATAGAGTATCCGGAGGATCTCTTCATTTGACAGCAGTGATCCTATGCCCACCCGTGTCCTCATCGCTGAACTGAAGCAGGAGACGTCGACGTTCAACCCTGTAGGCGCGCGCTACGGTGACTTCCGCGTCTACAAGGGGACGGATATCCTTACCGCCTACCGGGGAACCAAAACCGAACTGGCAGGCGCCATAAATCTGTTCGAAAGTTGGGGTTTGGAGATCGTACCAACCATGGCGGCCTCGGCTGTACCGGGCGGACCGGTTGTTTCTCAGGACCTCGAACGTCTCCTCGATGAGCTGATCGATTCTGTTCGAAAGGTTGGACCGGTCTCGGCAGTCTATTTCTGTCTTCACGGCGCCATGGCGGGCGAAGATGAAGACGATCCCGAGGGTCGTGTGCTCGAGGAGGTCCGCACCATCGTAGGTTCCATTCCTATGGTCGCTTCCTTGGATCTCCATGCCGTCATCACCGAGCGGATCATTGATGGGGCTGACGTGCATGTGCCGTTCCATACCTATCCACACACCGACCAATTTGAGACAGGACAGAGGGCGGCTCGGCTGGTTCGGGTCATTCTGGAGGGAAAGGTTCAACCGACCAAGGCCCGTGTCGAGTTACCGATGCTCGTCCGTGGGGATGAGCTGCTCACTGCGACGGGACTGTTCGGTGAGGCCATTCGAATGTGTCAGGAAATTGAGGCATGCCCCGAAGGGTTGGCCGCCGGAGTCATAATCGGCAACGCATTCACCGACGTGCCTGCCTTGCAGTCGAACGTGCTCGTAACGACCAATGATGATCCGGGTCAGGCGCAGAGCGAGGCGGAACGAATCGGGCGATTCATGTGGGAGAACCGCGAGAAACTGCAGGCCAAACTGACGCCCATCGGTGTCGCCGTGGAGCAGGCCAGGGTCGGCGAAGGGTTGACCGTCTTCTCGGATGCCGCGGATTCGACCGCCAGCGGTGCATCCGGCGACAGTAACGCGATTCTCAAAGAACTCCTGAATTCGCATTTTAGCAAGAAGGCGCTGATTCCGATTGTCGACGAGCCGGCGGTCGCGACCTCCTTTGCCGCCGGGGTCGGGGCGGATCTGGCCGTCCCACTGGGCGGCACCTGTGACCCCAGCCGCTTCGATCCTGTTTCAGTCGACGTTAGGGTTATCAGTCTGCATGACGGGGACTTTACCTATGAAGACGGAACTCAGGGCCGCGCCGGACGCGTCGCTGTCCTGGTATCAGGAACTCTTTCGATTCTCGTCACGGAACGGCCGGTCTACTTCGTCGGCCGGCGCGTTTATGAGGCCTTCGGAATGGATCCTCGCGAATTTGACTTGGTGGTTGCAAAGTCGCCCAACGGTTTTCGCACCTGGTACGAATCGATCGCCTCCCTCATCGTGCCGGTCGACGCGCCCGGTTCAACCAGCGCCAACCTCAAATCGCTCCCGTTCCAACGCTGCCTGCGGCCGATTTTTCCACTTGATGCCGACGTGCCGTCGCCCTTTTCTTCGTCTTGAAATATCAATGTACATGCCCTTCGACTGGCGGGGCTTGCTCAGCATTGTTTTTCTCGGTGGGAGTGAGTAAACCTGGAGGGGCGAGGGCCCTCGAGCCCTGGATAGAATGATCAACCAACTCCATATTGAGTTTAGTCAAAGCAGCCAAGGCTCGAGGGCCCTCGCCCCTCCGGGTATTTGCCTATTCGAACACGTTCGGAAGAATTCCTCATTCTTCCGAACGTGTCACTGCTCTGGAATCCGCGGGCTTTTCCAAACAAATCCGTAGAAAGGCGAAACCATGCCCACTCTAACCCTCCCTGTCCGCTATTTCCAGGATTGCACACCTGAAGGCGTTCCGCGCCGCGAGGAGAACTTCATCCGCCGGGAAATCGAGTTTTCCCTTCCCGTGGAGGAGAGCGCCCTCGTCCTCGTTGACGTTTGGGACAACCACTTCATTGAGAGCTGGCTCGAACGTGCCGAGTCCGTTACCCGGGAGGCCGTTGTACCTGTCCTCGAAACGGCCAGGCGCATCGGCCTCACCATCGTCCATGCGCCTTGCCCGGAGGTTGCTGCCCAATACCCACAGGCGCGACGGCATCGACCACCCGAACCGGAACCAAATGCCAGCTGGCCGCCGGCGGAGTTTCGCAAACGGGAAGGCGAGTATGCCGCTTTTCGCGGTCCGCGCAACCAGCCGCCGGGTATTCCTTCGATCGATAATCTCGGCATGTCTCGCCAGATCCGAGTACTCGACGACGAGGAAGTCATTTCTACCGGGCAGCAGCTCCACGAACTCTTGGAGGCCCGCCGTATCCTCCATCTCCTCTATGGGGGATTTGCTACCAATTGGTGTATCATGAATCGCGACTACGGCATCCGCGCCATGGCCAAGCGGGGCTACAATATCATCCTCCTGCGCGACGCCACCATGGGGGTGGAGTTTCCCGACACCGTCGATACCTGCTTCGCTACGGAAATCTCTATCCGGGATGCCGAAGTGCAGATCGGCTTCACCGCCTCGAATAGGGACTTCCTCGCCGCTTGCCCATAGAGACCCTTTCTTCCGTGCTAACCGTGGTCGGGACAGAGCCGCATGTAGCCGCGATCATTCTACCAAGTGCATCCGAAGAGCAGTGCCAGGTGAATCGCGGAGCGGCGATTCCGGGCTCTCATGGTGAATCCAAGGGTGTGGCAACGAATCAGGCTGCCCGCTTTTTCTGCCGCCAACGGTATCCAAAGCAAAAGATACCTGCGACGCCGAGCAACATCATGGAACCTGGCTCGGGAATGACAACGGAAGTCAAATCCCAACCAATCACATCGAAGGCCTTGATATCGAGCCCGCTGATGCCAAGAAGCTCGCCTGGAGAGGCCGTAGGATCCATGATCCCAAAGCCCAGTGAGTCCTTCCAATGGCTTGCCTGACGGCCTGTGCCATTGAATGAGCCGGTCTCGAGAGTTCCCCCCAGGCTGGTGGCGCCTCCGTCGATCGAGAGGTAGGGCAAGCCACCGGGATGCGGACCGGTTGCAAGGTCCAGAACGTAGGCATCCAAGGCCAGACTATCAGCCGAATAGCGGAACAAGTCCAGCACGCTGATGTACGCGGAACTCTCGAGAAGGACGTTAAGTGGATTGAACACTGCAAGTGGTCCAGCATCGGTAAATATGTCCACGATGTCCACACCGCTGACAAACCCTAGAGCGTGACCGATCTCGTGGGCGGAGACTCCGACAAAGTCAAAAGATCCTGCAGTGATACCATCGGAGGGATCAAAATCAAAAGGAACACCGACGCTGTTGAATTCGATAGAGGCATCAACACCGGGATCGAGTGCAGGTATCAGTCCGATTGCCTTGGCATTGGCCGTATTGACGTCGAGAAAAATATTGTTGATGGCGCTGATCGTACCGTCATCCAGGAATACTGCTCCGGTATCGTCGTTTGTGCGAAAATTGAGGAAATCGTCTGGAATATTGGGGAAATGGGGTAGATTAGCTACCGCCATGCCGTCGTCTGTTGAGAGAGCGTCCGCCGTCAAAGCCGGCGCAACTTCAAAGAATACATCAAAGACGGCTGTTGAAGAGCTAGTCCCTCCCAGTATGCCGGCACCTAGATCGGCGAAATCAAATTCGACATTCACCTCGACCGGATCCGCGAATCGGGCTTCCCATAAATCCGCTGCATCTTCAAATGCTGCCAGGGCGACTGCCTCCGTACCCCCGGTCAGGTCAATGACGTTGATGATCAGAGCGTGACTCTGGCTGCCCATGCCAAAAAGCAACGTTGCCGCGGCTAAACAAGCGGGGGATTTGGAGTTTGATCGGACAGTGGCTTTCTGCCGACTCGTCCTGGTTGAATTCGAACTCTTTGTCCCGACTATCCCAGATTTCATTGTTTGTAGTAGTAACATAATCGCGGACGCTATGTAAAAAATCTCCGAAATGCAAACGGAAATTTAAACTTCCTTTCGAAACAGTAAAAATGGGGAGTTGGTTGGTCTAGTTGGTTGACTTTTGGATTACCCTATTGTGTCAGGAATTCGAGAAAAGATGGGGTTAATTCTGAGCTGTCGTTAGCTCTTAGTGGAGTGACTGGTTAGCGTTTCCCAGCCCGCACACCTCACGCACTTCGTAGTAGAAGATTTGTAAAATGGTCGGCCTATGGCTCTGCCATTTTTCCAGGCGGCATTCGCTCCTTCCTCACCTTCGGGCTCGCGGGCTTCCCTTCCTCGACGACTCCCTTTCTCTTCGCGACCTCTTCCGCGGCGTATTCGAAGAGATCTTGCTCCTGGTCCTTTTGAGGTGGCCTGCTATCACATTGGCTCTTGAGGACTGCAGCAAAATCCTCTTCTGGTCCGAACAACGGAAATTCAAGAGCGCCTAGTTCGACAAGCTTTCTATTTCCTGGCGGAACGGACTCGGCTAGCCGAACAAACACCGGGCGCCCGGTGTTGCGGTTCAATTCCTCCTTGGCACCCTCCCAAGTTCCGCCGCGGTTGTAATCTGCGCTCACCACCAGACCGTAATCGGCCAAAGCGTATATTAGTTTGTTGCGACCCATCGCCGCCCCTACCGTAAATCCGGCCTCGGGATGGTAAGGCGAGATAAGGAGAAGCCGTTCATCCGCAATCGCATACCGTGCTTCTCGGGATACGCTCTTTTTCAAGAGGCTGTCAGCGAGGATGCCGATCACGCGCCCGCCCGCATCCAGTGCCGCTTTCATCGCGACCTGGTCAACCCCCCGGGCGCCTCCGGATACCACCGGAAATTTCGCTTGAACGCACTGTTCGGCAACCTCCTGGGTGAATTCCTCGGCCTCGGTGTCGACTTTTCTAGATCCGACAATGGCCAATCCCCCACCACCGAGAAGGGAGGGTTCACCGGCACAGAAGAAGAGCGGTGGCGCCTTTGCCTTCAAGTGATTCCTATATCGAATCGGGTAATAATCGTCGCTCCGACAGATGACCCAGATTCCGCTCTGATTCCACTTCTCGATGGCAAATCCGAGTTGCACGCCGCGGCCGATCAGAGAATATAATCTCTCCCCCGAGAGCCCCGCGCCGTGAGCAGCCGCGGTAACGGTATTCGGCACCATCAGGTCCGCCGGACGAAGACTTTGGTCCTGCAACCACCGAGCTAGTTTGTTGTATTCCCCCTGCTGGAGAGTATCGGCTTCCGATTCATCTCCTAAACGGCCGCACAGCAAGACAATCGCCTTGGCGTCGTCACTCATTGCATTCATCGGAGTTTTCAGTTTATCTCATTGTTTCAAGAGTTCGAGAGAAGCCATCTAAAATGGTGGGGTTTACTCAACGTAAGTTGAGTGCCAGAGCAAGAGGAACGACTGATTCGCACCCGGCTTTCCGCAATAGGGCCGCCACAACGGTGAATGTCCAACCGGAATCCCTGACGTCGTCCACCAGAATGCACGGACCGTCGTGCATATCCTCCTCAGAGATTGCGAAAACGCCATCCAAATTGCGCGCCTGCTGGAAACTGTTCTGCATCTCTTTCTGGGGCCGATTTTCCTTCATTTTCAACACACATGTGTGAAACGGCAACTCCAGTGCCGTGGCAAGGCGCTCGGCAAATTCAGGCACCAGACCGGGATGTCTCAATGAAGGGATACAAGTGGTCCAGGTTGGCTCGGGTTTCGGGTGCCACTGTCGCAACATCACAACGCATGCGTCTACCAGATCTTCGTGAAAACGCCCTGACTGATCCTTTCCGGTAGCGACCAACTGCCCCCATCCCGCGTCCCTCCACAGGCATAGCGCGCGTCCCTCCTCAGCTCTCAGATGAGCTCCGATGCGACCGGTAAAATCGTGAATCGGAAAAGCATCGCCGCTTGGCCATTGCTTCCGCGGTTCCAGGCGTTGATGGCTCCTTTTAAGGAAGATCGCGGCGCGGTTGGCTAGTTCGGTGTTGTATTCAAGCTTTAGAATCGGTTCGCCCAAACATCCGGCGCACCTGCCGCAAGGGCGAGACTCTGGGTCGTCGAGCGCGCGTCCAAGAAACTCCATCAGGCATCCAGTATGTTTCATATAGGAGTCCATGTCGGACTGCTCTCGGCGCCGGATCGAGGTGATGGCGTCGATGTACCCTCGATCAATCCTGTAGGAGGACGCGGCGGCCGTGAGGTTCCACTTGGAGCCGATTTTGGTCACCGGTCCGGGTGATTCGACAGAGAGAAACCTGAGAGCTTTTTCCAGTTCGCCGTAACCTATGTTGAGGAGTTTTTCCAACTCGCGAATCGAGAGGCCTTCGTCGGCCCTGTCCAGCGCTTCGAGAATCACCTCCACGTGGTGCTGCGGTGGGAACGCGTTGCGGATGAAGAATTCGGTGATATCCGAATCTTCCTCACCGTGCATAAGGACGCCGTAGGCTTCATCAATGGCCCTGCCCGCCCTTCCCACCTGCTGGTAGTAGTGCACCACGGATGCGGGCCGCTGAAAGTGAATGACAAACCCGAGGTCCGGTTTGTCAAATCCCATGCCCAGTGCCACCGTTGCCACGAGGACCTTCACTTCATTGTCAAGTAGCTGTCGCTCCCGCACTTCCCGGTTCGGGGCGGTTTCATCCGCTTCCTGTATATCGGCGTGGTATGCCATCGTGGGAACGCCGTTCATGCGTAACCATTCGGCCACCCGCTCCGTATCTCGCTGCGTCAGCGCGTAGACGATTCCGCTTCCCGGAAGAGTAGGTATCATCTCGGCAAGCCAGGCCATTCGAGCGGCTGGGCTTGGCATGGAGACGTTTTGCAACTTGAGGCTCTCTCGGATCAGCGGTCCGCGAAACAGAGTGATGTCCGAGCCCAGTTGGGACATCACATCATTGACCACCCGATCGTTCGCAGTTGCGGTCGTCGCCAATACCGGAACATTCGGCGGCACCGCCTGCAGCACACGCACAATGCGACGGTAATCCGGTCTGAAGTCGTGGCCCCAATCGGAAATACAATGAGCCTCGTCAACCACGAACAGACCCACTCGCTCAACCAGCCGAGAGAGGACCTTCTCGCGAAACTCCTCATTGGCCAACCGTTCAGGAGAAATCAGCAGGATATCGATGGAATCCTTGCCGAGTTCTTCCTCAATATTGTCCCATTCCTCCCTGTTGCTGCTGTTGATCGTTGCTGCTCGCACTCCAATCTTTGCCGCAGCTTCCAGCTGGTTGCGCATAAGGGAGAGCAAAGGCGAGATGAGCAAGGTCAACCCTGCACCTTCATTCCTGAGCAGGCGGGTAGCCAGAAAGTAGACCATGCTCTTGCCCCAGCCGGTCCGTTGCACCACCAGAATACGCCGCCGTTTTAGAAGCCTCTCGATGCTCTCCCATTGACCAGTGCGGAATTCTACATCGGTTCGACCAAGAGCCGTCCTCAGAAACTGCAGGGCCAGATCCTTCATTAGGCTAGAAATCTGTCGGTTTCGCCGTGTCTGGGTCTCCAACTGTAGCACCGCGTCTTGTCGAAGTTCCTGAGCCCAGTCAAAGGGCGTGGGACGAACTCAGAGGGTAGATCGAAGTGGGTAAATCTCGCGCAAGAGCGGTCCTAAATTTCTTCCCAGCCTTTCACTCCGCCAGATCAACAATCCGTTCAACTGTCTCCGTTGCTTCGATGGCAATTTCGAACTCCTTCGGAGGTTTGTCCCTCAGCTTCACCGGCTTCACCTTGACGCGATACCGTCCCGGCAAAACTTCGTATGCCTTGGGATTCGATCTGGGGTTCGTATAGGTTCGTCCTCCCGCGACGGACTTGCCGGTCTCCACGCTTATGATACTAACGACAGCATCGACCAGGGCGCCGGCGTTGACCACGCCGATGCGCAGTGTGCCGCTGCTGAAATCATGGGCCAGTTCAACCCTCCCATTCCCTTCAACCACAACGCCCTGAAAGAGCTTCTCCGGCGGGCCTCTGATTTCGATAGAGCGAATGTAAACCTCGTAGGTGCCGGGAGTGATACGATAGATGGCTGGATTCGTGGAAGCCGATTTGTAGGATCTGCCACCGGCGACATGCCGTCGTGACCCGGGGACGCGAATTGCGACCGTCGCATCCGAAAGCACCCCGTTGCGTGTTACTTTCACTGCTACCTCCCCAACACTGAAATCCGCCACTTTCTCAACCGTTTCGCCTTCGACGACTTCGACGTCTTTGAATTCCATCTGAACATCGCCTCGGAATCCGATCGCCTTCACGGTCACATCATAGGTTCCGACAGGGAGGGGCATGATCCTCGGATTTGTTTCGCTTCCGGCGTAGGTTCGGCCGCCGGCAAGGTTCTTGGCATTCGCCGGACTGCCGGCACTTCTTACCGATACAATAGCATCAATCAGCTCTCCCTCGGCCAACACTTTTACGGACAGCTTCGAAGTCAGCGATTCTCCCGCCGCCTCCACCGTCTGATTCAGAGCTTCGGCCAGCTCGTCCGCATTACCGGCGCTGACGTAGAGTCCGTCTCCGGCTTGGGCGGTGCATTCGAGCTGTGAGACCTTATCTTTTGCAACGTCGAAACCGATTACGTGCATGACAAAGTTCAAACCCGCGGTCTTGGCATCCTGCACGACCTGGCAGGGATCGCCGCCGCAGGTCTCCAGACCATCCGTGAGAACGATGATCGTCGTTGCACCGTCCACCGATCGAACTTCCTCAAAGGTCTTCGTAATCGCTCCTGTGATCGGGGTTCTACCCCTTGGATTGAGCGCATCAACCTGCTCAGAGATCGCTGCCTTGTCCAGAGGACCAAGTGGAACCAGCGTTTCAATGTCATCACAGTCTGTTGGTTTGCGATGTCCGTAGGCCACTAAACCGATTCGTGCTTCGTCCGGTAGACCTTCGATCAGCTGCTTCAGCACCCGACGCGCGACTTCGATCTTATATTCTCCCTCAACCTGTCCCCACATCGAACCCGATGCATCGAGAATCAGAACCAGCTGCGGTGGGGTGGGGGTGTTTTTAACGAGCTCTCCCAGTGCCGGGAGAGTCGTGAACATTAAGGTCAAGAAAATCGTAAGAGGATTCAACTTGCGGGCCATGAGATTTCTCCGTTTCGAGTGATCGTTCGAAAGATAAGCCCTTGTAATAACCCCATTCAGTTCTCCATACCAGTCATTCTCCGAAATCTCGCCACTGTCGAGAGAGGCGTTCAATCTCTCAAGGAGGTCGTGGGCGCGATTCTTCGCGTCCTTAATCGGGATTTCGCTCATTGGAGACGGCCTGAACAAAGTGCAGTGGAAAAGTTGTCGGCTTACCCACCTTCCCGCAATGAGATTCTGATCAGTGCGGTCGGCCTGTCCAGAACTTGCATACTTCGTCCCGCACACTGGCAGTATCGTTGAGGAGCGGGAGGGCTTCACCGACGACACCGAATTCCGGAGAGGGCGCAGCCCCGTGGGGCAGATTTTCAATCTGCCATCTCCTCTGCGCCGCAATCGGTAGATTGAAAATCTGCCCCACCGAAGACTCCGAGGTGAATATAAGGAAAGGCCCACAGACCCGTATGGTCATTAAAATGTCTGGCAAAATCTCATATCTCTTACGGAAAGTTACGAATTCTTCGTGATTGAAGAACATAGTTTCGGCTCGACAATGCTCACGACGAAGCTCGCGACAAAGAGGCTCACGCCTGGGTCAATATCAGAACCTCATTAGAATCCCCCACCCATGCTCGATGTCACCTGCGCCATTATTCTTTCGGATGACGGAAAAGTACTGATTGCGCAACGGCCATTAGACAAGCGCCAAGGCGGTATGTGGGAGTTTCCTGGCGGCAAGGTGCGTGACGGCGAGGATCCCCAAGATTCCCTCATCCGAGAAATTCGCGAGGAACTCGACATCGAAATCACAATTCAATCCGCGGTTACCCCGCAGGAACACGACTACGGCGACTTCGTCATCCGCCTGATCCCGTTCCTGGCCTCCATCAGCAAAGGCACTCCCCGAGTCATCGAACACTGTAAAATCGCCTGGGTCGAACCCTCCCAATTGCTCTCATTCGACTTCGCTGCTGCCGATATCCCCGTCGCGCGGTATGTGATGATGCAGCTGGAGTAGGGGACAACGCCCTCCCAGGAGTCCTCCAGAGATCTCAACCAATTGAAGAGCAAAGCCTTAGCGAAAGTGCGGTACGTCAAGGTTTTCTCTACGTCCTTGTCGCAATCGCTCCCGCCATTGCAGGTATGGAGGTTCACTGGTTAAGTTTGCAATAGGAGAGGGGATCCACTAGAAACTCTTGTCGTAGTTCCTAATCGCAATCTATACAGAACGACAAATTTAATTGCGCATACGAGAGATGGTGTTATGTCCTTTCTTTGTTATGCGTGCATTAACTATCACAGATTCCGAGGAAATGATCTTGGTTTTACAAGATGAAATTCGTCGCAGCGAGCAATCTCGTTACGACCATCGCCTCCATGGCGTCTTATTGGTGGCCCAAGGGTTGAGCGCCCATCAGGTGGCCGGTTATCTTGGCGACAGTCCGCGCACGGTGCAGTATTGGGTGCAACGTCTTAATCAGGACGGGCTGAGCGGTCTGGCCGAAAGCCCAGGGCGGGGCCGACCCTCGCGTCTGAGTGAAAGGGAACTGAAGCAGTTGGATGGGATTCTTCGGGAGAGTCCCCGCGAACACGGTATGGCGGTTAACCTGTGGGACGGCAAGACGCTGTCTCGGTGGCTTAAAGAGAACTGGCAGATTGAGCTGAGCGTACGGCAATGTCAGCGCCTCTTCCGACAGTTGGACTTTCGCCAGCGCAAACCTCGTCCGGTCCTTGCGCGGGCCGATCCGGTGGCACAACAGGCGCATAAAAAAACTCCGTCGACTAGCAAAGGACCCTGAGATAGATCTTTGGTCTTTAGATGAAGTGCATTTCCAACAGTACGGTTCGCGTTGCCGCATGTGGGTGCCTCCAGAGGTGAAGGAGCCGATCTTAATGCATGCGCCCACGCGCGAGAAAGTCGGTTACTTCGGCGCGGTCCGTTTGCGCGACGGCAAGTTTATCTATGCCAGAGAAGAGGACCGCTTTAATGTTGACAGTTTCTGGGGATTCTTGAAGCTTTTGAGACAACGGACAAGCCGTTCACCCGGGAAAACGGTACTCATCTCAGACAATGCGCGCTACCATCATGGGCTTCTGCATAAAAGCTGGCGCGAGGAATGCGCTGATGTATTCGAGCAGGACTTTCTGCCTCCTTACAGTCCGGAACTCAACCCCATTGAACGGATCTGGAAACTGACCCGTCGACTCTGCATTCACAACCAGTACTTCGCCTGTATCGATGAAGTCTCCGACCGGGTGGAAAGCAAGTTTCAGGAATGGGCAACGGGGAACGAAACCCTCCGAAAACTCTGCGGTATCATCTAAGCCGTTATGCGCAATTATTTATGGCACCGAGTATAGAATCGATGATTCGGCATACTCACACAGAAAAACATAGCTGAATACGGAAGACGAATGGACACCTCTTTCACAAACACTCAAGACAGCATAGCCCACGCCCGCCGCGACACGACCGACTGGTCGGCTCTCACCCAAGCCGAGCAGATCCGCTCCATTGAATTGGATGGTTTCGTCGTCATTCCCAACGCACTCCGACCGGACGACGTAGAGTCGATACGGACCGAGCTCGACCGCCTGCCGACCCGCGGCGTCGATTACAGCCCGCACCAGCGGGGCTGCAGTGACGTCCAATGGACCGACTCTCCGGCGGCGATTGAAGCCGTCGGCAATCCCATCGCCGTCGAATTCCTCTCGAGTCTTTTTGGCGACGATCTGATCTGCACTTCGTGCGGCTTGTCCGTCTCCGAGCCCGGTCACCCCGGCATCGCTATCCACACCGATGCTCAGCCTTACGGCTCGAAGATCTTCGGCCTGCAATCGAGTTCGCCGATTTTGGCCCGCGTCCTCTACTACCTCGACGACCTCACCCCGGAGCGATCGCCCTTCAAAGTGATCCCACGCTCGCACCTTTCCATGCACCGCGACGCCAACCCCTACCACCGTTTCCTCAGCCATCCCGATGAACTCATGGTCACCTGCAAGGCCGGCTCGGCGGCGATCATCAACCAGAAGGTCTTTCACGGCAACTTCCCCAACCACAGCAAGAGCGAACGCCGGATGTTCGCTATTGCCTACCGTCCCGCCTGGTCCGGGCCCATCGGCGAAGTCGAAGAACGGGATCCGGAACAGGTCGCCACTCTCCCCGAGCATATCCAACCGTTCTTTCGCAGTCTCAACTCCCGCCACATCGAATTCGACCTGCCCAACCGCCCCGATGACATGCGACGCGACGCCGCCGGCGTCAGCCCGCGACGGTGGGAGTAGGGGATGGGCAGATTATTCGGTGATGATTTCGGCTCTCTTCTGGACAGAATCACCGAGGCTCCGTTTGTAGGACCGCCCAGAGGAACCGAAGTCCGGTCAACATTTGGGTCCAGCACGAGTTTGTCTTCAACAAAACAGAGGCCGCCAGCCACTTTGGTATCTAGGAAGCAGCTGACTCCCAACCTTGCTGGGATTCAGATCCGACAATGTGACAAATAAATCGACGGCCGTCGATTTATTTGTCACATTGGATATCCTGAGTTGGGTCTTGTCGTCAGCCTGGAATCGGATGATTTAGGTATATCGCCGATTGTCATGCTGGAGGTGGAATACTTGCGTGAAATCGGACGGATGACGGTAGATGGAGAGGAAGTCTGTGAGGATCTGAAGAAGAGAATCTATCTTGAGGAATCGGCGTGGAGAACAGCATAAGAGATTGGAGGGGCGAGGGCCCCCGAGCCGAAACCAAGATGACTTTCGTTGTCCTTGTCTCTTGAGCCGGATGGCATCTCGGTAGAGTCGACAGCGAGTCCCTATGGGGTGCATATTCTATGGGGCTGGAGGGCCCTCGCCCCTCCCGCCTTGAGGTTAATCGAACGACTGATTGACCCAAACGGTCCCTTCTCCTTATGATCCACCAAGGATGGATTCGAGAGATATCTGCAGTGACAGTCAGTGGATTCGAAAACAAACTCAATCGAGATAAAATGATAACCGAAGAAAAATTGATTACCGACGACGAGAAATCAGCCTACGAAGAGGACGGTTTCCACATCGTTCAAAACATACTATCTCGGGAAAAGGCCGAGGAGTACCGCCGGATTGTTCAACACTACGCCAGGACGGATCCTTATCCGTCTTCGCTAAAGTACCCTACTCCGGGAAAGTACACGATCGGCGGCAATCAGATGGCGGATCCAGGTTTGGCCTCGATTGTCGAACATCCGACGGTGGTCAGCGCGGTGGAAGCCCTTTGGGGCGAACCGGCCCATCTGACCGCTTTTGTCGCCTATCTCCGCAGTCCGGGAAACAAGGGAGGCGGCGCGCACTGTGATTACAAGCGGTGGCGCCCGGTGGGCTCTTCCATGAACTGGCTCTTCGCAATTATCCCGCTAAACGACTTCGATGTTTCATTCGGTCCGCTCTTAGTCTCTCCTGGATCGCACAAACTCACGAAAGTTATCGACCTGGATGCGAGGATCAAAGATGTGCGCGGTCCTGATTGGGAAAAACTGGCACCCTTCATTGACCCGGAACTCAAGGCGGGGGACTTGCTCCTCATGGATGGACGTACTTGGCATTTACCACCTCCCGGAGACACAACAGAGGATCGCTGTGGTTTTTTCCTTAAGTATTGCGGGGTGAGTGCTCCTCCCGCGGCGGGTTATTTTCCCTACAATCGGGCGGCTTTCGAATCACTGAGTGATGTCGGAAAGCGACTCATTCCTCGCCACTTTAACAAACCGATTGAGTCGTCGCGACTACTGATTGAAAGCGAATCAGTTGGGGCGCCGATGTATCTGCTAGTTCGTGGCAGCGAGAACGACCCTTGGGAGCTTCCAGGTGGCGATGCAACCGAGGAGGAAGAAGGGGTCGGTTGGGATGTCGGCGCCCGTATAGGAGCGTTACAGGAAATCGTTAAAAGGCAGTTCGATGCCGACATCCCTTGGATGTCCTACATCGGAGACATCGAGACTGAGCGCGACGTCTGCCGGGTCTATGGCTACATCGACTCGGAACGAAGACTCGATGAAATTCGCGAAAGCAGTCCTCGGAGTGAGTGGTTCACGAGCGATCGATTAAAGGAGACGCTGGGCGACAGCGATCCAATTTGTAAAGTGGTTAGCACTTGGCAGCGAACGGATCTCCTGAGGGGTAAAGGGAAGTCCATTCGACAGCAGAAGATTCAGTACGATTAGGAATCTGTCGGTCGATTTTTTTCGAGTTTACGGTCAAATCATTCCGGTCGGGTTCGATTTTGGACTCGAGTGGATTCGACCACCGACAGCTTCCTTGTGCTCTGCCAGCGGCAGAGCGGGATATTTGAGGGATCGATCCGTCAATGATGGGTGATCGGCCCGTAGATACTGATCTCGAGTCGGCCTTCGTTATCATGGTAGTCGTTGTCGACGAGGCGGAAATTCATTCGTCCGGCGTCGTCTGCAACGGCGACCAAGCGATAGTTATGAGAATCGCTGAAGGGCGGGGGCACGTCCTCGTTCCAGGGTAATCGGCCTTGGATGTGCACCGCTTTCTCCCTCTCAGGTTCCGCCCGATCCCAATTGCCAGGCCTTCTTTGACGGTAGACGGCATCTTGGAACTTTCCATTGTTGGAGAATCGGAATGTACCTGAGATTTCGATTCCGTATTGCCCTCGCGGCTCAAGGTTCTCGGCGAAGATGGCGTTACCGGATTGGCTGTCGAGATCCAAGCGCTCGACCTCGTCGGAGGGGAAGGTAAAGTCGCGAGTCGCGAGTTTGAGTTCGAATGCCACACGATCGCTGATTCGGAGGCGGGGATGGTCGTTTGTGAAGAGATTGCATGAGGCCGTGAGAGTTTGGTCGACGGTATCGAAACGAATGATTTTCTCGAACCCGAGTATATCGTTACGGCGACCGAAGGCACCATCCTCACTTTGATCGCTCTCAAAGATCCGGAGAACCAATTCGTCCGCGGAGTCCCATGGGAAGATGCCACCCTGCCCGTAGGTGACTTCGTCGAAGTCGAGCCATTCATCAAGTCCGTCGTGGGTGCGCCAGGGGCCTCTCAGACGCATGGGAGGTCCGAGCCGTCGTTGATCGGCGCCGTCGGGTATGGAGTCGAGGTCGTCGGGAACGGCAAACATGTCGATGTAGACATGACCGTAGGGTCCGTGGGGCCAGGAAGTACCTTCGCCGTTGTCCAGGCATCGGGCTTCGAGAATGGTGAGGATGTTCTCTCCCCATAGAGTCCAGTTTCCTGGATCCCTGTCGCATTGGTAGATGCCGTTCTCAATATTGGGGCTGAGGGCGCCCTTTCCGCTCTCCACGACGGCTAGCCTTTGCTGCAGCAAGTTTACCTGCTGTTGGAGTTTTTCGTATTCGTCGCTCATGGCTGGACATAGTGTACGGCGCTTCAACACTCAGGGAAGGAAAAAGCAAAGTATTCGGTCGCCTGTGGGCTGGACTCATGCCGTCTCCCTCCATCGCCAAGGCTTTGGAGGACAGGCCGGAGGACCTGCCCACCCGTCTGTCGTTGATTGGGTGGCGTTGTGAACTATCGGACTGACTGACTCCGAGCTGTCTGGAACGAGGATATTGCTTGTGTGTCGAGACACATTCGAAAACGATCGGATTCGAGTACAGAACAGAATATGCCTGAAGAAGCTACTGTAAAAGATCTACTCCAAGCGGGTCAGGACACCGCTGTAGCGATCGCCGGGACCGGTCGCGAGGCTCTAACCTACGGTGGTTTGAGAGAGCAAGTAGGCGCTACCGTCGCCCGGCTGAACGCACTGGGAATCGGTCGCAACGAGAGGGTGGCGATTGTCCTGCCGAACGGCCCTGAGATGGCAGTGGCGTTTGTCGCGATTGCGGCTGGCGCGACGACTGCCCCGCTCAATCCGGCTTACCGGAAAGAGGAGTTTGAATTCTACCTGTCCGATCTTCGGGCCAAGGCCCTGCTGGTAGAACGGGGAAGCGAATCACCGGCCATCGAGGCGGCGAGGGAGCTTGAGATTCCGTTGCTCGAATTGGCAGCTGACGAGGCAGGACCGGCCGGATGCTTCGAAATTGCACCGGGACGAGATATCTTTGAAGGCGAATCCGCCGCCTCCGGTGGACCGGCCGCCCCCGATGACGTGGCCCTGGTTCTGCACACTTCCGGGACCACCTCACGGCCTAAGATCGTGCCTCTAACTCACAGAAATGTATGCGCATCGGCTGAACACATTTGTGAAACGTTGGAGCTCCGGGCCGAAGATCTCTGCCTGAATGTGATGCCTCTTTTTCACATCCACGGTCTGATTGCGGCGATCCTATCAACGCTGCGAGCCGGTGCATCAGTGTTCTCTACTCCCGGCTTCAAGGGGTTGCGTTTTTTCTCCTGGTTGAAGGAGGCCAAGCCGACTTGGTACACCGCTGTTCCGACAATGCACCAGATGATCCTGAGCCTGGCCGGTCGGAATCAGGAGATCGTGAATTCGGCCAACCTCCGTTTTATTCGCTCTTCCTCGGCCTCGCTGCCTCCTCAGGTGATGAAAGAGCTGGAGGAGGTGTTCGGTGCACCGGTGGTGGAGGCCTACGCAATGACGGAAGCGGCTCACCAGATGACCTGCAATTCGCTGCCTCCGGGCAAGCGAAAGCCCGGAACCGTAGGTCCCGCGGCCGGTCCTGAAGTTTCGATTATGGACGAGGAGGGATCGCTGCTCCCGAGCGGAGAAGTCGGCGAAGTGGTGATTAAGGGGCCCAACGTGTCCCCGGGATACGAGAATAATCCAAAGGCGAATGAGGAAGCGTATACCAAAGGTTGGTTTCGTACCGGCGACCAAGGGAGAATGGACGAGGAAGGCTATTTAACCATCACGGGCCGCCTCAAGGAGATCATTAATCGAGGGGGTGAAAAGATCTCACCGCGTGAAATCGATGATGTGCTGATGGACCATCCGGCCGTTGGGCAGGTGGTAACTTTCGCCATGCCGCACCCGAAACTGGGAGAAGAGATTGCCGTGGCGATCGTGTTACGGGAGGGAAGGGAGGCGACGGAAAACGAGGTCAAGGCGTTTGCCACCGAGCGAATGGCGAAATTCAAAGTGCCGCGTAAAGTGCTGTTTCTTGACGAGATTCCCAAAGGCCCAACGGGAAAAATGCAACGCATTAGACTCGCGGAAAAATTGGGAATCGGTTGATGCGAATCTGCGTATATGGCGCTGGAGCCATCGGGGGTTACCTCGGTGTGCAGTTGGCGCTGGCGGGCGAGGAGGTGTCGCTGATCGCCCGTGGACCGCACCTCGAAGCAATGCAGGCACACGGCGTCAAGTTGTGCATCGGCGGCGAGGAGCGTGTGGCCCATCCGACATGCACTGAAGATCCATCGGAGGTTGGCCCTCAGGATTACGTGATCGTCACCCTAAAGGCGCATTCGATCACTGGCATTGTGGATTCGATTCAGCCGCTGCTTGGACCTGATACGACGGTCGTCACGGCTTACAACGGGATTCCATTTTGGTATTTCTACCAACTTGACGGGGCGTGGTGCGATCACCGGCTCGAGAGTGTCGATCCCGGAGGAGGACAGTGGGCAAAAATCGGTCCGGAGAGGGCGATCGGCTGTGTTGTCCATCCGGCTACCGAAGTGTCGTCGCCCGGCGTGATAAGGCACGTTGACGGAGATCGTTTCAGTCTGGGTGAGCCGGACGGAGAAAAGAGTGAACGGGTTTCACAATTGAGTGAGACTCTTGGAAGGGCCGGTTTGAAGGCGCCGATACGTGCCCATATTCGAAATGAGATTTGGGTCAAACTATGGGGAAACCTGTGCTTCAACCCGATCAGCGCCCTTACCTTGGAAACGTTGGATGTCATTGCAACGGAGCCCGGTACCCGAGGCGTGGCGCGTGCCATGATGCTGGAAGCTCAGGCCATCGGACAGAAGCTGGGCGTGCGCTTTGGCGTCGATGTTGAGCGACGTATCGCCGGGGCCGCTGCAGTGGGGGCCCACAAGACTTCGATGCTTCAAGATCTCGAGCGGGGCCGGCCTATGGAGATCGACGCGCTCCTAACCGTCGTCCAGGAAATAGGTTGCCTGGTCGAGGTCGATACCCCAGCTATCGACGTGGTGCTTCCGCTGGTCCAGCAGCGGGCGCGGATCGCCGGTTGTTACTAGCCGGCTTAAATCGTCGGACCCTGATTCGGCTTGCCCATAGGAGCAGGGATAGCGGCCGGCCTCAGGGCGGGTGGGTTAGAATCGCCAGGAGTATTCTGCTTAATAGGCGATGGTGAACTCGACGAAGGGAGCAACCATGAAGCCATCGCGGTTGCGGGACGTCTCAAGTTGGACCGGTTAACGGCAATCGTAGTCGACAATGGTTCCAATTCGCAGGGGTGGCCGAACGGAATTAGTCAGCGATTCGCGGTCGAGGGATGGGCGACTACAGAGGCAGATGAGCGCGATCACGACGCAATCCACACGGCTTTTGTCACCTCACATCCCGACCGGCCACACGCTGTCGTTTTCTGTGTAAATTCTAAGAACTGAAGATCATGGATACAATGCGCGAACGATTCACTTCGACGGTGTCGAACCTTCTCGATGAAGATCCCAAGCTAGTTCTGATATTGGCCGCGATAGGGAGCGCCCAGTTTAGGGATAGAGGCGTTATTGACCGGCATCCGACGAGGGTCATCAATGTGGGGATCCGTGAGCAACTTATGATCGGGTTTGCTGCCGGCTTGGCGCTGGAAGGATTCCGGCCCATCGTTCACTCCTTTGCTCCGTTCCTCGTCGAGCGGCCTTGGGAGCGAATACGGCTGGTCTTTTCTTACCAAGGTGTTTCAGGAATTCTGGTTTCCATTGGGGCGACATTTGATGAGGCGGGGTCGGGCCGAACCCACCTGGCGCCTGAGGATGTCGCCCTCATTGGGACTCTGCCAAAATGGAAGATTCATGTTCCGGGACATCCGAACGAGGCCAAGCAGATTTTGAAAGAGGCGGCCTTGGATGCGAGTAGTACCTACATTAGGCTGTCCAACGAATCCAACCGTGAGAGTCGAACTCTCGAGCCGGGTCGATTTTATGTAGTCCGGACTGGTTCCAGAGACGCGGCAACAGTGATCGCGGTGGGACCCATGCTGGATCGGGTCGCGGCTGCCACCTCCGATTTGGATGTGAATCTGCTCTACGCCATTACAGTTCGGCCTTTCGATGGAGATACCTTGCGCAATGTGCTAAGGGCTCCAGAAGTCATTCTGGTGGAACCGTACCTGGCGGGAACTTCCTCGGCCGAGGTGTCGGACGTTCTCCGCGACACTCCCCACCGACTTTTGGCTTTGGGCGCCCCCCGCAAGGAACATCGCCACTACGGAACCGCGGCGGAACATTGCGCCGCGCATGGGCTTGATGAGAAGGGTATTCGGGCGAAGATCGTCGAGTTCGTGGGATGTCGACCAAATGCTGCGTGAAATGGAGAGTTGCTGATCGCCGTACTTGGCGGGCATCGAAATCCTCGCTCGGGCAACCCAATAATCCTCTAATACGAAGCAGGTGAGATGTCCGTGAGAGGACCGTATTTCTGTTTCTTCCTATTGACACCTATCCTCCGGAATCCAATATTCCTCCAGACTCTTCTACCGAACACTTGAACTTCTACCAACATTAACGACCGGGGGCCGCTTCGGGGGGATCTTCTGACTGCTGAAATTTAGGGACAGGGCGATTCTTCAGTCCGGGTTGACCGCGGGTCGAGGAACAAAGGATCTCATCGCTATGGCTACTAAGAATCTCTCATTCGCACGAACAATGACGCCGACACTTTTGGTGTTGGTAACCCTCTACTTTTCTGCCGAGATCGCTCATGCTGGGCCTCTGGTGACTTATGATTTCACAGGGAACGCTGCTAACAACCCCCTCGGTTTTGGGGTTGGTGACCTAGGAACTACCATGGTAACGGTTTCACAGGACGGTCTCTCGGTTGACATCACGGGCAAGGACTTCGATCTGAGCAACGGGACAAGTGCCAATCTCGACCGTAGCGGTCCGGGCGGTCTCGGAGTTGTCGATAACGCGGGATTCGCCCGTGTCGGGACCGACGAAGCGATCGAGTTTGATTTCGATCCGGCGACCGTGATCGGGATCAGTACTCTCATCCTCGAAGTGGGTCAACCCACCGGAAGTTTTGATCTCTACGTCAACAACCTATTCGCGGAGACTGTTGGATGGGATTCCGGCGGGGGAAACTTCGTCACTCACACATTTACGAGCATGCCGACCGGCTCAATCCTCGAGTTCAGGGGGAAAACGTTCAGTTTTCGTATCTCCGAATTGACGGTGGAGGTAGTTCCTGAACCCGGGGAAATCCTTCTTCTTGCCACTGGAGCCTTTGGCCTGATCGTTTTCGCTCGGAAGCGGTTCTCGAATAGCGCCGCTTAGTCCGGAAATCTTCGGGTTCGTTCTGATCTGAAATCCGGCTCGGCTTGGCCCATGTGGGTTTCCGAGCGGTTCTGAGAGGCTGGTATCAACGGCGAATTCGACGAAATGCTCACCCGTCTTTGCACGAAGCTTCCACCCTCCGTAGCAGAGCCACTGCGGAGGACGGGTCGCCGAGGCAAGGCGCTTTCCGCTACTGACAGCGATTTGGATGCAGATCAAAAACAGTCGGGCTCGAGGGCTTTAGATTCGAATCTCCTCGAACGGATACATTGGCCGGCGCCGGTGTTGGTATTCGAAGGTCCGCATGTCGGCGGCGGTTGCGCCCGGCGTGTTGACGCGGATCAGATCGCTGCAGACCGGCTTGAAGGCAGCCACCGGCGCGTGCACTCCCTTCGCCACCAGGATTTGGAAATCGGCTGGTTCCAATCCAATGCTCGTGACGACTCCCAGGCTCACCGGCACGACACGCAAACTGGTCAAGCTGATCGTCAGTCCGGTATCGGTGGTCACCACGGTTGTGGGACCCATATCGTAATGGGTGTAGCCGCCGTGACGGATTTCTGACTCCTGGAACTGGCCTTGATGGAGGCTCCTGACGGTTACTTCGGCGATGAGGGGCGGTCCGTGCCGGTCGTCTGTTTTTCCGCCCATGGTCAGAGTGATCTTGCTTCCTACCCCTGCTTGGCGCGCCTGATCCTGCGACTCGCGATCGAACAGGCAGACGGAACCTGTGGTGTCTCCTCGCCGATGAACTTCATGAGCGATGAGGGTTCCGTCGGCGGCAGAACCGCCTCCAACGTTGTCTCCCATATCGAGCAGGCAGATTGGTCCGGGAATCTTCACGGCTCGGTCGACCGCATCTTCGACGGAGACATACTCCCCAACATACTCGGAGCGGTGCTGCACCATGTATGTCGACAGTTGATCCGCCAATTGTTGTGCCAATTCTGGATTGTCGTCTGTGACCACTATGGCGGATGATCCCATCTCCTCGACATCCGCGTAGGGGAAGCCGAGGACAATGCTGTTGGAAAGAACCGAAGGACTTTCCAGCTGCCGGTTCGCCAATTCATATAGAGGAAGGCAGGGCCATTCTGTTGTTCCCTGGCGTTCAATATTGATTCCGAAGGGGGGAAAAGAGGCCCTTTGTACGGGGCTGATCTCGCCTTTCAACGTATCTACGATCAACTTTACCGCTTCGAAGCCCCTTTCCTTCTGATCGATATGAGGATTCGATCGGTAAGCAATGGTGACGTCACAAGCGTCGACCATGCGTTGGGAGAGATTGGCATGGGGATCAATGACACAGACAATCGGTTTCTCTCTCCCGACCCGATCGCGCAATTCCGATAGCCAATAGCCGTCTAGATCGCGGAACTCAGGTCCTTCACCGGCGTTCGCCCCGTGAGGAGAAACGAGAAAGCCATCGAGTGGGCCGGCCTCGTCCATGGAAGCAAACATCATTCGCAGCAATTCATCGCAAGTCGCTTCAGTGATCGTACCGGAGGGTAGGGTGGAGGCGTGAAAGACCGGTACCGCTTCGACACCCGATTCTTCAAGTCCCTCGAGAAAGCCGCTGATTTGGTGCAGTCCGCCGCTAAACGAATTGCGAACTTCCTCCCCGATTAAAATGCTGTCCCGACGAAAAGATTCGATAGTGGTGGGGGCAACCGCGAAAGTGTTCGATTCGTGAATGAGTGAGATGATTCCTACACGCATGATGGATTTCCTCCCGCTATTCCTCTTAGTCTTCGGGGAGGGTGAAGACAGTCTGACATCGACTTCCTTGGGTTTGCAAACAGAAGAATCCTTTCCGTGCCGCATTAGAGCAACGAGCAGATCGTAAGTTTGATCCATAAATGATCTCTTGATCGGAGGGGCGCAGCCCGTGGGGTAGATTTGTAATCTGCCGTCTTATTCACGCCGCAGTTGGCAGATTGCAAATCTGCCCCACAGGAGACTCCGAGAATAATATCTGAAAAGGTCAGCAGACCAGCATAGGCATTGATATCTCATCGACCACTGTGTGAAACTGTGGGGATGCGAAGTTTGAGTATCGTCGAGGAACTGGATTCATTGCGCTCCGGAGAGATCGATCTGGGGCGCCACCTCGAAGGTATCTGCGATCGGATTGACGAGGAAGAGGTAAGAATCCATGCCTTCGTCGCGGGCAAGTGTGATCGAGCGAGAATCACGTCTTTCGGTGAGCGTCTTCTCCAAAAATACCCTGATGCCGACGGTCGACCGCCGCTCTTCGGCCTTCCCGTCGGGATTAAGGACATCTATCGGGTCGATGGATGCGAAACCCGGTGCGGTTCAAGATTGCCAGCCTCTCTCTTTGAGGGCCCGCAGGCGAGTACCGTAACGCGACTCATCGATGCGGGTGCGGTCCCGATGGGAAAGACCGTCACCACAGAATTCGCGTCCTACATGCCTGGCCCCACGCGGAATCCTCATAATCTTGAGCACACGCCCGGAGGATCCAGCAGCGGTTCGGCGGCAGGGGTTGTCTGTGGATTCTTCCCGGTGGCACTTGGATCCCAGACGGTAGGGTCCGTGATCAGGCCGGCCGCTTTCTGCGGTGTTTTCGGCTTCAAACCGTCTTTCGATCGGGGACCTACAGACGGGGTCATACCGCTAGCACCATCGCTTGATCATGTCGGTTTCTTTTGTCGGGATGTTTCAGGCCTTTCGCCGGTTGCATCCGTTCTGATCGATGACTGGAATGACGAGCGCGGAGCTACCGAGAAAGGCCCTGCCGGTGCGGCGATCGGGATACCTGAAGGTCCCTACCTGGACCGCGCATCTCGAGATGGGCGAGAACATTTCGCCGAAGGCGTGCGACGGATCAGGGAGAGAGGATTCCAGGTCCTGGAAGTGTCCGCCCTTCCCGATTTTGATGACGTCGCTGAGTGCAATATGAAGATCATGAGGAAGGAAATGGCTGTTGTTCACGAAGCGTGGTATGGAGAATACGGGATATCCTACGGGGCTAGGACCGCCGAGCTGATAGAGGAAGGCCGGGGGATCAGTGACGACGAACTCAGTGAGCTCTTGGAGAAAAAGGAGAGCAATAGGCTACGGATGGAGGAATTGATGGATCGGAACGGGGTGGATTTCTGGATCGCCCCTTCTGCTACCGGCCCGGCTCCTAAGGGACTGGAAAGCACCGGAGATCCCACCATGAATCTGCCGTGGACCCACTTCGGGTTTCCTGCCGTTTCTATTCCCTGTTTTACCGAAGGTAAGAGGCTCCCTCAAGGTATTCAGGTTGTGAGCAGAACCGGAAGCGATGAGACCTTGGTCGGGCTGGCGAAGTTGATCTCCGATTCTCTCGCTTGAGTCCCTGCGGCTGTTGATTCTCATTCCCTTGCTGGCAGCGGGGCAATTCTGATAGCCAGGAAGCGCACCAGCATCTACTTTCCGATTTTCCTCGGATACGGATTAGGGACCCTTCTCAAAGTATCAATCGTTGTTCACGAGTACTTCCCCACTCGATACTTCAAATACCTACTGATAATTGGGCTGCTTATTTCGAGGTTGTTCTCGCTCTGTCGGGGCAGTTTAGGCACGATCCTATTTTGGAATCCGCGCTCATGTTCAGCTCAGCGCACGGCCGCTTTTTAGTTTGTCGAATCGGTCGAGTTTGAAACTGTCGGCCTCCAGGAAGACGAAATGCTCACGCATTCCGCTACCGGCCAGGAAGTAAATAGTAGTCCGGTCGAAGGGGACGTGAGCATTTCGACGAAGATACAGTAGGTTTCGTTGTTTCGGGATCATCTGGAAAACCGTATGAATAATGAAGTTTTCAGTCAGCCTTCTGGAGTGCGTGTTTCTGATTATTCGATCCAGTGCGTGGTTGTAACAGACCTTCCGAATTATTCCTCATCCTATGCGCATTCTTAGCGCTTTGAGCAATTTCCATCCTCGGGAGTTCAATCGCAATGTGCGTCTGTTCTTCCTCTACGGTATTTCCATCAATGGCGGCATGGCGCTGTTTACGCTGCTCTACAACCTCTACCTTCTGCGTCTCAGCTATGAGGCGGACTTCATAGGACAGGTCGCCGGTATGGCGCCCTTGGCCTCCGCGCTTTTGGCGCTACCCATCGGCATGCTGAGTGATCGCTTTGGTCGCAAACCTTTCCTGGTGGCTTCGTGTCTCCTGATGGTCGTGTCACAGGTCGGGCTCTGCCTGGCCACGGCGTCGGCTTGGCTGCTGGCCTTCTCTTTTCTCGGGGGAATGGCAATGGCCTGCATCTGGGTTAACCACGTGCCTTTTCTTTCCGACAACGCGGCGCCGGCCCGCCGTGCCGAAGCTCTGGTCCTCTGGTCGGCTTTGCAAATCGTGGTTCGCATGTTCTTGAGCCTGCTCGGTGGTTTTCTCCCAGGAATCATGGGATTTGTCTTGGATCGATCGGCAGAGACTCCCGAGCCCTTCCGTTATGCTCTGCTCTTCGGTGCATTCTGTTCACTTGTTGCCGTCGTTCCGTTGATTCGTATGCCCTCGCACGCAGGCAGGCATACCAGTGGGGAGGAGCGGAATCGGGAACCGGAGTCGTCGATAGTTTCGCAGTGGCGCGCATTCATCGGCATCGCCGCTCTGAGCGGCACACGTGGATTTTCGATGGGGCTTACCTTTCCCTTCTTCAACGTCTTCTTCGAAGAAGAGCTGCATGTAGGCGCCACTGCCATAGGCGTGATCTTTTTTCTTAGCCAGCTCGTGAGTCTGCCGTCGACTTTCGCTGCGCCAACACTGGTTCGACGATTCGGGGCGACGCTGACCATCCTGCCCCTCCGGAGTGTAGGAGGACTGGCGGTCGGCGTTATGGGCACAGTGATCAACCTTCCTATTGCCGTGATTACGTTTCTGTTGGCACGTGCGGTCGAAGTCGTCGACAACCCTACCGAACAGAACTTTTCAACTCAGATCCTGCCCCGACGCTACTTGGCACGGATTCAAGGCTTTCGCGTCTGCGGCTTTCACATTTTCAGTTTCGCCGGCAGTATTCTCGGCGGCCTGCTGATCCTCGATTACGGCTATGGAGCAGCATTCGGCTTGGCCTGCCTGGCTCGAATTGCCAGTGGTGTGTTTATGGCGGCCTATTTCGGTCTCCGTCCGGTGGTCAGGGATTGGTAAGCCTTTGCCATCGGAGCGGTCCGTCAGAAAGCACTTCCAGCCGAGGACAGGTTTTGCGAGATTGGCTCTTGAAACGACAAAGATTCCGGCCCGGAAACCCTCTTCAGTCCCGCTCAGCTGGATTTCTCGTTAGTCCTGCAAATTTCCGCCGCGCGAAGCAAAGTCCCACGTTGTTCTCGCTCTCTCGGTGCAGTTGGGGCAGCTTCCCATGATGGCTAACATAGAAAGACCTATTATCGCATCGATCGTTCAATACACCGACGCGATCGAGACTGGAGAAATGACCGTGATGCAGCTTCTCCAGAAGGCCGCTGATCTGGGTCTCGACGGGATCGAGCTGAGGCGAGAACTGTGGGGCGAAAAGATGAAGGCCGAACTTCCGGTCGTTCGCGATCGAGCGGATGAACTCGGGTTGCTCGTGACGTTCGCGACGCACAGCGTTCTGTTCTGCGAAGGAGACGATCGCGACATGCTCCTTGCCGACGTCGATACAGCGGCCGAGATAGGATCGCCCCTTCTGCGGATTTTCAGCGGACCCGTGCCCGAAGATTGCGGTGCGCCGGAATGGGACTGGGCAAAGCGAGTAATCGATCGTGGAGCGTCAAAAGGAATTCTGATCGCGCTTGAGAACTATGCAGATTCACCCGGTGGGACGCTGGCAGAAATTCTGACCGTTCTGAATCACTTTGATGTGCCGACGCTCAAGACGAATATCGACACCGGGAACTACGCGGGATGGAAGCAAGATCATTTCCAGGCGATCGAGGCGATCGGCGACAGAACTGTCTATGTCCACATCAAGGACCCGAGAGAAGGGGGTACCAGCGTGCCTGGTGAAGGCGACCTGCCGATTATGGAGATCCTCACAGCGCTCGACAGATATCTCCAACGGATCATCTACTGCTTTGAGTTTCCTGGCGGAGACGATCCGGATGACAGGATTGCTCGCGGCTTGGCTTTCATGCAATCCAGATAGTACCGATCGGCCTCGACGGGCTTCTCCTTCACGTCACCGTAATCAAACATACTGTACGTAGAATGTCAGACGGTGCGCATTCTATGACATAGTTATCTGTGGGGATTTCGCCGTTTAGGTTCTCGTAGAGTTCATAATGGATTGGTTATAAATTGTTTAGGTGACTAGCGAAGTCCCTGGCACAGGGCTTGCTATTAGGTTCGACAGTTACTGGGAGCAATCAGATGTATCGTCACCAACATTGGAGAGAGCTTTAGGAGGACTGCATATGAACTTCGAATTCGATATCGTCAGGGATGTGATCGTTAACCGAAATTTGCTCGTAGGATGGGCTGCTATTTCTGGCGGTGTCGTGTCCGGTACTTTGATGGGGCTCTTTTTTCATAGGGACGATTGGCTGGGTGGATATCAGAGCTATCCTCGCCGTATGCTTCGCCTTGGACACATCGCGTTCTTTGGACTGGGAATTCTCAATCTCTTTTTCGCTGTTACAGTCGATCAAGGAATCGTCGTGACCTCCGTCCTTCCGCTCGCCTCCTGGGCCTTCATCTTAGGTGCCATCACTATGCCACTATGTTGTTTTTCGGCTGCCATTGAAAAGGAGTTTCGGCACCTATTCGCGCTACCGGTGGCATGCACATCAACTGGTCTGGTCTGCCTCTTTCTGGGATGGGGTTCATTCTGACCATGAAGCTTGGATTTATAGCGATGAGTGGGATCCGGGCGCACAATCCGGAACTCACGAAACTTGGACTGACTTTGCCTGGCTTCGTGGAGCGCAATAAGGTGATTGCTTCACTTCCGAGCCTAGGGCTGTTGACGCTGGCAGGGTTGACGCCGGAGCACATCGAGGTGGAGTACCTCGAAGTTCCGGATGAAAGAGAATTCACGAAACTACCGCTGGGATATGACGCGGTAGCAATTTCCAGTTTTTCCGCTCAGATCAAAGAAGCCTATAGGCTGGCGGAGCGCTTTCGAGCCGTGGGTGTGAAGGTGATTCTGGGTGGTTTGCATGTCTCCGCGGTCCCGGAGGAAGCGGAGAAGTTCTCCGACGCAATCATCATTGGGGAAGGAGAGCCTCTCTGGCCTCAGGTGATCCGTGATCTTGAAGCTGGAATACTCAAGAGACGTTATGATGCGCGGCCTCTGCCGTTCGATCTGACTCACGCGCCCATGCCGAGATTCGATCTGCTCGAGCCCAATCGGTATAATCGATATACGGTGCAGACTCAACGGGGATGTCCATTCAACTGTGAATTCTGCGCGGCATCGGTTCGCATCAGCCCACAGTTCAAGGTCAAACCAGTTGAAAAGGTGATCGCCGAAATTCGCCACATCAAGGAGTTTTGGAAAACACCATTCATCGAGTTCGCGGATGACAATACGTTCGCCAACAAGAAGCATGGCCGCGAACTGGTGCGCGCATTGGGAGCGGAAAGAGTAAGATGGTTTACTGAGACCGATATCTCCGTGGCCGATGATGAGGTTCTTCTCGATATGATGAAAGAAAGCGGGTGCGCCCAAATCCTGATCGGCCTGGAAAGTCCGACCAAGGAGGGTATTGACGGCTTGGAACTCAAAGCGAACTGGAAGCGGAATCGCCTCGACCAGTATCGGCGGACGATCGAGCGTATTCAGGATCGTGGCATCACGGTGAATGGGTGTTTTGTTCTGGGACTCGATCACACGGATCGGACATCGTTTGAAAGAGTCTGGGAATTTGTGCGATCAAGTGGACTCTTTGAGGTGCAGATCACGGTAATGACCGCGTTTCCCGGCACCCCTCTCTATCATCGGTTGAAGTCTGAAGGGCGCATCCTGCGTGACCGGGCATGGGAACTCTGCACCCTGTTCGATGTAAATTTTCGGCCGGAACGGATGAGTGTCGAAGAACTGGAGGTCGGTTTCCGTGGCCTGGCTGAAAAACTATACAGCCAGGACTTCACGATGGAGCGTCGTCGACGTTTCTTCAAAAGGCAACGGGCTCTCAAGCGGCGGGCGAAGAGCATCGAAAGAGGTCCGAATCTGACCGTTGAGAAGAATAGGGGCGACAGTCAGGCGGCTTAGGAATCAGCGCGATCCCGCTCAGCGGGACGGCGCGAATTCTTGCTGGGAAAGGTGGTCCGTGTCCTCCGGACGCGGAACTAGGAGTCTGTCGGACTTTGACGTTCGATTGCTTCGCAAGTGACTAGGTTCGTCCGACCGACTCCTACGGATAAGAAAATGAAACTGAGAATTGTGGAGAATGGAATTTTGAACTCCTCGGCGGATGGTGCTGTGCCGATCTGTCACGTATTTCTGAAGAGCCTCAGACTTCAAGCGTCAGATTTTCAGAAAGCCACTATTTGCTATGACAGACCGTCTCAAATCTCAGTTTTATTTTCTTGAAAGGAATCTGTCGGAATCAACTTGGTCGCCAATTAGACCCTTCAGCCTCCGATCGCAGGTCCAGTCATGTTGCGAAGTGCAAAGTCAGACAGATTCCTAGCTCGGATCGAACTTCGATTGTTGCCGTGTCCTGTACACCTCGGCGAAGACGGGAGGTCCCGACCCACCTTCGATTGAAATTTACCTCGAGCTCGATCAATCGATTCGACTTCTGGGGTCCTCTCGATACGGTCGCGCAATGCCATCGGAGCCGATCGCCCCTCCAAAGGGGAAACTAAGAATCACCGAAGTTGAGGCCTATGCCGTTCGACTCTGGAAGAGCACCCGGCAGGGAGCTTTGCCGGTGTTCGAATCGGACCATGATCCGGCCCGTTGGCACTATCACGGACCGTTTGCCCAATTAGTCAGCGCGATCGTAGCGGTGATTCGAACCGACGAGAAAATCACCGGGTTCGGATTGGGTGGTGGGGGCAGGGTGGCGGTCGAGATCATCGAAGGACATCTACGCAATCTTTTGGTGGGAACCAATCCTCTCAATGTCGAGCTGCTATGGGACCAGCTTTTCTCGGCCGGGAGCTACTACGGGCGCCGAGGCGTATTTATCATGGCTTTGAGCGCCCTCGACAATGCTCTTTGGGATATAGTGGGAAAATTCGCCTCTAGACCGGTCTACCGTCTCGTCGGAACCGAACCGAAAGAGAAGATTCCTGGCTACAAGACCGGCGGCGACGTCGCCAACGCTCTTAAGAAGGGATTTCGGCACTTCAAAGTGAATCCACCGTACGGGAGGGCTGACGGGTGTGCGGGAATAGAAGGAAACTTCGAAGCATTGAGCGGAGTGCGGGAACAGATTGGACCCGACCGCACTCTGATGATCGACTGCTCGGCTCGCTGGGAGGATGCGGATTACGCCCTCGAAATAGCGAAGCGTCTTAAGGATATTCAACTCTACTGGATCGAGGAACCGCTCTTTCCTGACGATCTCGAAGGCTATGCCAGACTGGTAGGCGAGGTCGAGGGGCCACTTATTGCAAGCGGAGAACATGAGTATACTCAATATGGATTCTCCGAATTGCTCCGACGAGAGGCAGTGCAGGTTCTGCAGCCCGATGTCACTTGGAGCGGAGGCGTTACCGCAGTTCGACGGATTGCGAAGATGGCTGCCGATCACGGCCTTTCGTTCTGTCCCCATCGCGGTGGCAGCCTCTACGGACTTCCTCTTGCCTTGAATTCCTCCATCTGCTCTTTTGCGGAGAGTTTTGGTTCGGGTGATAACGCTACCGAACTGATGGATGCAATTACTGCTCCCTTCAAAGATGGGTATTACTACCCCTCCGAAGAACCCGGTTTCGGGACTTCACTGACTGAGGAATTGATTCAAGAATTCAGTCTTCAAGACACTCCCTCACAAATAGAATGAATCTCCACCTTTCACCAACCGACAATCATCAGTACCTGATTTCGCAGACCGCACCTTCTCTTCACTTCCAAGGAGGCGAAGTCCGGAAGTGGCAGACTCGACTCCGACGAAAGCTCCGTCAGCTGGTCGGGGCTATCCCGATGGAAGGTTGTCCCCTACGACCGAGGCAACTCTGGCATCGCCGCCACCCCTTGGGAACGATTGAAAAAATCGTCTTCACATCGGAGCCCTACGCCGACGTCACCGCCTACGTTTGCCTACCGAAGTCGGCTGAGCCTCCCTACACTTTCATGATCTGCTTGCAGGGGCACTCGACGGGTATGCATAACTCGATTGCGGTCGAGCAGGAGAACGAAACCAAACCTCTCAAAGTGGAGGGAGACCAGGATTTCGGACTCGGGTGCATGCGTCGCGGCATTGCAGCACTGTGTATTGAACAACGCTCCTTCGGTGAGCGCAGAGAGCGGAAACAGGAGCGCGTATCAAATCAGGGATGTCATGATGCCACGATGCATGCGCTGTTGCTCGGCCGAACCTTGATCGGAGAGCGAGTTTTTGATGTTGACCGGGGAATTGACTATCTCGCTGCGCGCGCGGACGCCGATATGAACGCCATTGGAGTAATGGGCAACTCCGGCGGCGGAACCATCAGCCTCTTTTCCGCGGCGCTACTTCCGCGTATCGCGTTCGCCATGCCCTCCTGCTATTTCTGTACCTTCCGCGATTCCATTATGTCGATTTATCATTGCGCCGACAATTATGTCCCGGGCATCCTCAACTACGCGGAAATGTCTGATATCATGGGACTGTTCGCCCCCAAGCCGGTGGTGCTCGTTGCAGGGGAAAAAGATGAGATCTTTCCCATCAAAGCGACTCGTCGAGCTTTCCGGGACCTGCGAAAGATCTATCGCGCCGGCGGGGCCGGAAACCGCTGCCATCTCGTCGTGGGCGACGGAGGCCACCGCTTTTACGCCGACGATGCCTGGCCCGTGATGCTGAAGGAGATAAAGAGGATGCAGAGAAGGTAGAGCTGAGTCGCATGATGGGATGATCGTCGTGAAGGGTTGCCTTGGAAGTCAGAGAAACAGGCTTGAGGTAGGAAAGAGCCGAAAGGATCGCTCTGGAAGGATCTCTCCAAACTGTGAAAGTCTTCAGACATTTGGGCAATCCTCAATGGACGTTCGAATTTCGACCCCCGACTCTTCTCTTTCACGAATTAAACTCGATCGGAAGGGAACTCATCATAATATCGTTGGAAAGCGCTCGGAGTACCGCAGAGGTAAATGGCGTCTTCCTCTGAGAGAACAAGAGATGGGGAAACATCCATTTGGATCTCTCCGTTACGTTCAATGGCCACAACGGAGCAACCTGTCCTTTCGCGGATGCGGGCCTCCAACGGGTTGCGTCCGGTGAGGGTACCTGGGGCGAGTTTTACCAGCTTAATGCGGGGCTGATGTGAGACAGTCTCTCCCAGAACTTGGTGGGCGAGGATCTGGCCGGCCACCTGGCTGACGGAGAGGACGAAATCGGCGCCCGCCCGTTGGATGCGTTCGATGCTTTCTGCCAGTGATACGCCTGCGATGATGGGTAAATCCGGCGCAAAGCCGCGGACGACGGTAGCGGCGACAAGGGTAGCGCCGTCACTTTCCAACGTGAGAATCACGACACGGGCAGATGCAACCGACGCCCGTTCCAGGACCCTCTTGTCGAGTACCTGGCCGACGATGTCGACGCCGGGCCGCTCGACCGCATCGATGACGCAGATCTCCTCGCCGGCATCGATCAGGAGCTCCGAGAGTATCTGACCCGTTTCGCCGAAACCAGCAATGATTATCGGTCCCTCCTCTCGAATAGGACGGGCCAATGCGCTCAACTTCCGAATGCTATCCGGACTCCCGGCCGCCACTAGGATAATCCCGGGAGGGAGGGGTTGATTTGGCGGCGGCGGAGAATGCAGTTCATCTTCGAGCCACTGCCCGATAATATTGGCCCCTGTCACGGTCCGGATGCGTGATTCCCCTAGCGATCGATTGGCCAGCGGACTGGAGGCGTGAACGCGGAGTTCGGATACCTCGATGAGGCCGTCCAATGGTTCGATGCCGGCTACCCTTGGACTGATCCTGGTGCTGGCCCGAACCGCGATCGCGGCGGCCAACACGGAAGCAGGAGAGAATGCGGCGGAGGCGCCCGCCAGTAGCATTGGTTCACGGCGATTCGGATTCCGGATCAATGCGACGATGGGACCGGGAAATCCATGCTCGCGGGCACTCAAAGCAAAGAGAGCGTTTGCGTCGTCGTTCGTGTTTGCAACCAGCACCCGGGCATCGGCGAGGGGACGCATGTCGAAGCCGTCATCGATCATCGTGGCATGCACGACGGACTGACTTTTTTCGTGGAGTTTGCGCGCGACTTCCTCGTTCTCCTCGATCAGTACCATGGGTCGATCCCGGCTCTTGAGCTCGTTTATCAGGGTGTCGACTTCGGGCCCGTATCCGTAGATGACGACTGAATCATTCAAATCCGGTAGAGTGTCGGGAATTCGTCCGCTGAGGCGATCCTCCACCAGCGGAGTGGAGAATTTGTCGATCAGCTTGGCCCCTCTGGTAGCGCTTTCGTCACGTGTTGCTTTGCCTTCCAGGAGCACCGCGCAGCCTTTTAATGCCATAGGTGTGAACAGGTTCAGAAGAAAGGCGGTGGAGATGAGAATGGTAAATACCTCCTGATCAATCGCGCTTTGGGCCAGCGCCAGAGAGGCGAGGATGAATGCCATTTCGGCACGCCCGCACATTCCTACTCCGACCGTCAATGCCTCGCGCAGGGGCATACCCATCCGCCGTGCCATTCCACCGGCACTTACGATCTGCCCGGCGATGACAACGGTCGTGAGCAACACGATAAATCCGAGACCAGCAGCGCTGATGTCAAACGTTATGGAAAAGCCAAGCGATATAAAGAAGATCGGGCCGAGAAAAGAATAAGCGATCCCGTAGGACCGATCGTGTACAATATTGACGAGGTTCGGATGGGCCACTTTTTCCTCGAAGAATAGTCCCGCAAGGTAAGCGCCAAGGATCATGTGCAATCCGATTGCTTCCGCGAATAGGCCGGCCGCGATGGCGGTCAGGAGAATAAAAGTAAAACCTTTACCACCTTTGGATCGGAAGGGCAGCGAGAGTCGAGGATAGACCAGACGCCCCATGAGCAAGGCCACGGCAAAAAATGCAACCACTTTGATGAGAGTGAACGCAATGTCCATGAGCTCAAAGGCGCCGCCCATGAGCAGGCCGATGATAAGACTGAAGAATACCATCGTGAGAAATCCATCGATCACGCAGCTCGCCACAATGACCCGCGCTACGCGGGTATTGGCCAAGCCGAGATCCTTCAGACACTTGAGCGTGATGACGACCGCCGTCGCGGTCATGGTCAGCCCGACGAAAGTAGCGCCCACCGGACCCAGGCCGAATCCCAACGCGACCGCGAAACTGACGCCAAACGGTACAATGGCGCCTACGACGGCTACCCCCAGAGAGCGTTTCAGCGCCTCCCAGAATTCCAGCGGCTGGGTCTCGAGGCCGGCGTGGAACATGAGGAAGAATATCCCGATCTCAGCCAGGAGCTGAATCGCTTCGCTGGGTTCGATAAATCCGAAAACGGCTGGGCCCAGCAGCACCCCGACGATCAGCTCACCCATCACGGTGGGCAGACCGAGCGGACGCAGCGTCACCGCCACCAGCCAGATGCCGGTAAGAAGAATCAGCAGGTCCAATGCGACGTCATGCATCTACCAAGCAAAGCAAATCAGATATGCAGAGGAGGGCGACGCTCGATTGCGATAACTTAGCCGAAGTAGATGAGCGAATCTCAATCTACAATCAACCGGCCGGAAACCAGGAATCCACCACCCGTCTCCATTGGACCGGGCTACATTGAGGCAGGCGCATTCCCCTAAGGAGAAACCTTGTCCATTCTGCAGTTGAACCTATTGCCCCTCTATCTCTCGGGACATTTCCTGCAGTTCGTAAAGCGACGCCACTTTATTCTCGTTTACCGGAATCGGAAATGAGGTGTAAGTGATTCGCGCCGTGAGTATTTTCTCACCTCGAACCAGCTCGACCCAAGACTCAGCGTCGGCAGTCTCCGCTCCGGGCCCCTGAAAATAGGGTAAGAATCGGCCGCCCGGTAGCTTATAATCAAGGTGCGGCGCGGCTTACTCGACTTGTTGGGCACCGACGAATGCGGGGTCAGGGCGTGCATAAAGATGGCCGTTCCGGCGCCACCTTCCACCCCCACGGCGGTCGATTCATCGACCCTGCTTGTAACCCGTCCTTGGAAAACCCCGTCCCGGGTGTGTTCCATCGGAGCATCCTCGTGAAGGCCGGGAATCAGGTTGAGACAGCCGTTCTCAACCGTGGTGTCGTCCAGATAGAGAAGGACCGCGAGCGAATCCCCGTTGGTCAGGGGATAGTAAGCGAGATCCTGGTGCCATTCGACAACCGATCCAACCTGTGCCGGCTTCATGTTGATCTTGCTGTAGTGGCGAAGGATGTCGGGTCCGATCAGCGCTTCGACGCAGTCGAGAATCGGATCGGACCTCGAAAGCGCGTCAATTGTCGGATAGTGCGTACACGGTTCATAGAGGCGTCGCACCGCAGTGCCTCTCGGAGGCTGGTTCGGCTCCATCTCCATTTTCTTGGCGTCATGATCCGCCAAAGTATTACCGGCGCAAATTCGATCCATCTCGGCCAATAGTTCGGCCACCTTCTCGCTGCCGAGCAAGTTGGGAGCTACCGTCCAACCTTTTACTCGAAACTCTTCCTGTTGCGATTCCGTAAGCATAACTTCGATGTTCCATAATGGACATTCGCTGGTGGATGTTCAATCTAGATTTTCAGCTTGATCGGGCTGTCGACTGGGCCCGACACGGTCTATACAGGTGATCCGTGGACTCCCGTCTCCGTCCCTTGGTTGGAATGCGACGAGATGAACCCGTATCACGACAAAGTTGAAATTCGATATCCCGCGCTGTTCGGATCGAAGAGCTCGGGATTCAGGCGAGTGCCAAGGCCGGAACCCAGGGGCAGATCGATGTGGCCATCCTCGATGACTATCGTGGGTTCGATCAGTTCCCGATAGACCGTCTGGATGTGGGCTCGGACCGTTTCCTGGTAACAACAGTTGGCGACCGCTGCACCGACATGAAGACCGGCAAATAGAGTCAATGGTCCGGTGCAATCGTGCATTGTGACCGGGACATTGTAAGTCTCGGCGAGGTGCGCGATACGCGTCGTCTCTGAAATACCGCCTACCCAGGTTGGATCAATCATCACGTAATCCGCCGCTTGCTTGAGAAGCACTTCATTGTAATCGGCCCTGCTGAGCAACATCTCGCTGGCCGAGATCGGCATCCCGCTCTGACGTCGGAAATCGGCCAGTGTGTCGATATTGTCCATCTTGATCATGTCCTCCAGCCAAAGAGGTTTCACCTCGCGTAGCGCATCGGCAATACGCAATGCCGCGGGCAACTGAAAATGGGCGTGTCCGTCGACCAACAGATCCAGATCCCAACCCACTTTCTCTCTGATCTCCCTCATCGGTTGCACGGCCTTTTCAATTTCGTGGTTGGGTATGTTGGAAGGTCCGTATTCCTTTGCCGCCTGATCGAAGGGCCAAACCTTCAAACCGCTGTAGCCCAAGCCGGCCAACTCTTCCGCCAGCGCCACCGGTTCCTGGAACAGCCTCCAGGAGTCGGCCCAAGGCCCAGGCTCTCCCACATCTCCGAATCCGGGCCATCCCTGATGTCCCGTCTTGCTCGGCCCGTATTGTGGATTGCCGCAACTGTTGTAGACGCGAATCTTCTCCCGGACCGGTCCGCCGAGGAGTCGATAGATCGGCTGGTTGCAGACTTGGCCAAGTAGGTCCCAAAGCGCCACGTCGAGGGCGGAGAGTGCGCGCAATTCGGTCCCACGCACGCCGAAATTCGCGGCCCGCTCGTAGAGGAAGCGCCAATGCGATTCTATCGCCAGGGCATCTTCACCTAACAGCCGTCGAGCCATCCAGTCGTGAATCATGGCTTGGACGGCTTCGGCACAGTAGTAGGTCTCTCCGTGACCGATCAGCCCGGTATCGGTATGGATTCGAACCAGGAGCAGACCCGGGAATAGATTGACCGGCTGGAGGGACTCTATCGCCGTAACAGTGACTTTTCCATCGGACAAGGGTGATGGGGGAAGATATTGTGTGTTCATTGTGTGAGACAAAATAGCCGGAGCGCTTCAGATGGCGAGATTGTCAAGGAATTATTATAAGCCTGTCCCTTATCCTTTTATTTTCTCAGATCAGAAAAACAGCGAAGCGAGAGAGCTTCCGAGCTACTGAGAATCGAGAATAGGGTTGACCTAGGAGTCTTATAGTAGCTCCAAGTTATTCATCAGTGGGGCCGAGTGGAGCCGTAGGAGTAACTCGGCGAGGCCCCATTGTGAGTAACTTGGCAGAAGCTGGGTTGGCTATGAGGCAAGGAGTTTGTTTCTCTAGAGGAGTTAATTTTCAAAGGCGGCCGTCCACTACGAACTTAGGAGGCAGTCGTGAGACGACTTCCGACAGAATTTCGAGTAGACGGCTTGCCTGGATGACCGATAACGAACCCTCAGTTTGTATCCTCATAGCAGGATCCACTATAAGAACTTCGCCTGGACATCCAGCGCCTTTGAAAACCACAAAACGAATAAAACAGAAGGGAAGGTAATTGATCAAAGGGATGCAGAAAAGCGAAAAAACTAATCCATACAGTGTGGTTATAGGGATCGATTGGGCGGATCAGAAAAATGATCTTTGGATGATCGAGAGGGAAACGGCAGGAGGGAGTCACCGGCAGGTGGCTCAGGATGCGATAGCGTTGCATGGTTTTGCCGTGGAGATGAGAGAAAGGTATGGGCGTGAGGGAAAGCGCGTCGCCATCGTGGTGGATCAGAAGCGTGGCGGGTTGATCAATTTTCTGATCGGATTGGAGTTTGTCGATATCTATCCGGTGCATGCGGCCAGTGCGAAGGATTATCGACAGGCATTGTATCCTTCCAGGGCCAAGAGCGATCCGGTCGATGCGCAATTGCACGCGGAATTTTTCCTCAAACATCCCGAGCACTTTGAGAAGTGTCTGAGACCGGACAGTGTGGAGACGCGCGAGCTCAACCTGTTGTGTGAGGACCGGCGTGGATTCGTCGATCAGGCGACTCGCTTCGAGCAGCAATTGTGCAGTTGTCTGAAGCAGTATAACCCATTGGTGTTGAAACTGTTCGATGACTTGGGCAGTGCTATGTGTCTGCGCTTTGTTCTACGCTGGCCGACGCTTAAGAAGGTCAAGAGCGCATCGGCGCAAGGGTTGCGAAAGTTCTTTTATAAGCATAACAGTCGCAGCGCCGCGAAAATCCAGGAGCGCCTGGAGTTGATCGGCCGGGAAGAGGCCTTGACCGAGGATCCCGCGACTCTGGAGGCGTTCAGTCGCAAAGCGCAGACTCTGGCCAAACAGCTTTTGGCCCTGCAACCGCAGATCGAGGCCTACGAGGAGCGTATCAAGGAACTTTTTCACACCCATCCCGATGCCCCTGTGTTCAGCGGCCTTCCCGGAGCCGGCGAGGCCCTCAGCCCTCGGCTGCTGTGCGCCTTTGGGACCGATCGATCGCGTTTCGAAACGGCCCGGAACATGACCCAGTGGAATGGTTCGGCTCCAGTCACCATCAGCAGCGGTCAGCACAAAAAGAGCAGCCAGGCAAAACGACTGGTCACCTGGCGGTGGTCCGCGCCCACCTTTGTCCGCCAGAGCTTTGTTGAATTTGCCGCCCATTCGATCCGAAACTGCGACTGGGCCAACACCTACTATCAAATTAAAAAAGAACAGGGCAAATCCCGCCAAACCATCCTTCGAGCGCTCGCTCTGAAGTGGACCCGCATTCTCTTTCGCTGCTGGCAAAATAACCAGAATTACGACGAGCACAGATACCTCGAATCACTCCAAAGGCGCGGTTCACCGGTATGGCATAGACTCCAGCAACTAAACGGCCACGCCCTCTAAACAGAAAATGAGTACTATTTTAAAAAATCCCTTGACGGACCACCTCAGTTTTCTGTCGGACGTTGTCGTCGGGTGGCCGTGCAGGGTGCCGTAAAAGGTTTGGGCCCTGGTAGGCGGAGAGGACATCCAGCTAATTGGGACCAACCTTGCCGGGAATACTGAATTGTAACCCAGCAAAGTCGTTGAGCAATTGACGAACTGGAGAATCGAAGGTCGATGGAAAGAGAATTTACGATCGTCGGCGTCAAGATTTCAGAGATTGATCTACCGATAACGACTGCCTTCACGATTTCTCAGGGAGAAGTCGTCGAGGCAAAGAATCTGATAGTCGACCTGGAGCTAGCGAATGGGAGCATCGGCTTCGGTGAGATCGCTCCTTTTCCTGAGCTCACCGGAGAAACTCGAGCCGATTGCCTTTCGGCTGCTCGGGAGGTTTCCGAATTGGTCACCGGTCTCAACGTTACCAACTATCGAGGAATATCCGGCGCGCTTCGCCAAGAGATTCCCCAATATCCTTCAGTCCGCTGTGGTTTCGAAACTGCAATGGTTGATGCGCTGAGCCGTGGAGCCGGGTTGCCCCTCTGGGCACTCTGGGGAGGGGCTGATGTGAGAAAGTGCGAAACGGACATCACGATTCCCATTCGAGAGCTTAACGAATCGCTTCAGATCGTGTCCAAGTGGCACGATCAAGGATTTCGCAGATTCAAAATGAAAGTGGGAATAGACGTTGATCGCGATGTTTCTCGTCTCAATGCGTTGGCTGACAATTTTCCCAACCTGTCACTTATAATTGATGCCAACCAAGGCTATGCTCCGTCTGACGCAATTTCTCTCGTCCGCAGCATGGAGAAAATCGAACTCGCCATTGAGGTTTTCGAACAGCCCGTTGATCGTGACGATCTGGACGGAATGAGGCGGGTTCGCGAGAGTTCGCGATATCCAATCGCAGCAGACGAATCCGTGTTTTCCTTGAAAGACGCAATGCGAGTCATCGAGCTGGGGGCGGCTGATGTGGTCAATTTGAAGATCACCAAGAGCGGACTCATCGAAACGATCGACATTGCGTCTCTATGTAAGACGCACGGTATCGGTTTGATGATCGGCGGAATGATTGAGACACGAGTTGCTATGGGCTGCTCCTTTTCACTCGTTCTCGGACTCGGGGGTATCGATATTTTAGATCTGGATACCCCCTTGCTGATGGAGGAAGATCCATTCAACTCAGGCGGTTATCAATATGATGGACCGTTCCTGATCCCGTGGCACGAACCTGGTTTGGGACTGAAGTGGAAGAATGGGAGAAGCTCTTTGAAGGACCAATCAAATAAGAAACCCTGAAATGAAAATCACAAACATCGAAGTCCTACCCATAGATCGCTATCTCTTCGTCCAGGTTCACACCGGCGAAGGAATCGTAGGACTCGGAGAATCGGGCGCATGGGGTTTCCTCAAGGCATCCGGGCAGGTTGTCGAAGATTTCAAATTCTACCTTCTCGGGCAGGATCCTCTTCGAATCGAACATCATTGGCAATACCTCTACCGGAATACGCATTTCCGGGGCGCCGTCATCATGGGAGCGTTGAGCGCAATAGATATTGCTTTATGGGACATCGCCGGTAAGTACTTCGGTGTTCCGGTATATCAGCTTCTGGGCGGAAAGTGTCGCGAGAAGGCCCGAGTCTACTACCATGTCAATGGCGACACAAAAGAGAAACTGATTCTTCTTGGAGGATCCGATTCGACCCGACAACTTCGATGCCATGGCCGAAGTGGCTCAAAAGATTAACATTCCCATCGCCACGGGTGAGCGCCTCCACACCATTTACGAATTTCAAATGCTGCTTTCGCGGAGTGCGGTCCAGTATGTGCGGCCCGATGTATGCATGTGCGGTGGAATCACTCATGCCAAGAAGATCGCTGCTCTCGCCGAGGCCCACCACGTCGGCGTAGTGCCACACAACCCCCTGAGCCCGGTGAGCACGGCCGCTTGCATCCAGATAGCCGCCTGCATCCCCAACTTCGCTTTGCAGGAATTTCCAAAGGGGGAAGATCGCCCACCGAAGAGCGAGATCGTAAAGCAGCCTCTTTCTGTGGACGGCGCCTATCTCGTCATTCCCGAGTCGCCGGGAATCGGTATCGAACTCGCCGAAGATGCACAGGAGAAGTATCCCTTCAGAGGACGGGACCGGCAGACCCGACTCAACGTCGACGGCTCCGTCGTTGACCAGTAGCTTAGGTCTTCAGTCTCTCCACCGCCTCCTCGGGTGAGATCTCTCCCCGTTCCAAAGCATCAATAACGTCCGACGGTGCTGCCGAAGAGTCCTCGGGAATGCTGGCCTCGACCACAGGCAGTGTGCCGCCCAGCCCTAGCTTCTCCTTCAGTGCGGTCAGGCGCGACTTGACGGTTGGGTAGCTGATCCCGAGTGCCTTTTCCAAGTCGCGAATCCTTCCTTCGCAGTGAACAAACATTCTTAGAAAATGCAGCTCGTCTTCGTCGAGCTGATCGAACTCGCTTCGGCCAAAAATCCCTTCTACTCGTATTCCACAGGTCGTGCACTCGAGCATCCGGGCCTCCAGGGGACCGTGACATGAAGGGCAGCGAATGTTCAAGCCGTGCCTCATGCCGGAATATCGGCGATTCTAAGGAATTCATGAAGGCTTGTGATTGTGCGATCCGAGAAATCGACATTCGTAAGATTGAGATCCTTCAAGCAGAATCCGATAAGCTTGGTTCCCGAGAATCCGCAGTTGGCGAACCGGCAGCCATCCATCTTCATTTCTTCGATGGTCAATCCCTTAATCCGCCATTCGGAGAAGGGGCGATTCGATGCAACGAAAGCCACATCGTTCATTTCAGATCGCAAAATCGAGCTTCTCTGAATCGACAGCCCTGAGAGCTTCCAGCGAATCAATTTCGATTCCTGAATACTTACATCCCGGAGGTGAAGACCGGTAAACGCACATTCCTCGAGGCGGGAGTTCTCCAGTAGGATCTTCCTTAGGCTAACCCCGCTAAGGGAAGAGTCATGAAGGTGCGAATCGTTCTTGAGATAGAGATCCTTAATGCTGGTTCCGCTCCAGGAGTTCTTGCGAATGGTACTCGAAGCCAGGTGGATGCTGCTCGATTTGGTGCCGTTGATCGCTGTGTCTTCAATCGCACCTTCAACCACCCGCACATCTTCGAGCGCTCCCCCTTGCAGGGCGTTGCGATTGTAGGATCCGTGGATGATTCGAAAGCGTCTTGCCTTTGATGCACTGAAGACATTGTTGCAGAAAGACGCTTCCTTCAGTTCGATTCCCGATAGGTGGGAGACACTGATTGAATTGCCGCTGCAGGTCGAGGCATCGCTCACCGGCGGTTCCGCCTTCGACATCGTCATTCTGTTTGACTTATCTCCCCACGTCTTGGGTCCCACTGCCCGGGCCACGTTCGACTTGATGTTCCCGCCAAACCAACTTCCAAATCCTGCCATCGCCTCCCCAAACTCCTTGCCGAACACAGAATCAAACGAGTCGAACTTCGTGTCACCTTGTTCGGGAGTATCGGGTTCTTCTTTGCCCCCGGACCTTCCTCTCTCCTTTCTGTGATCTTCACGATCATTTAACGCATCTATCAGGGCCTCTACCTCTTCCATCGAGAGCCGCCCTTCGCGATACATCTCGAGTATTCTTTTTATTTCGTCTTTCACTTCTCCTTCTCGAAATTCAAATAAGTTAAAATATTAGAAATAAATAATTAATATACTCAATTTAAAGCTCAATTATACTTGATTTTCTTCTTGCTTCTCCCCAAGGGATCAGGCGATAGATTCGATCGCGGCTAAATTTTATATGTAAGTGTATGTCATTCAATGCTTTGAGACTTAATTAGGCGTCAAGTAATTTTTCTTGATAAAAGTCCTGTCCCTTTAATTTGAGAGCATTCCCGGTGGGAATCGGCCGCGACCTGCGAGTGAACCCGGGGTGACTGCCCGCGTCGCAGATCGCAGAGCGAGAGCCGGCAGATTGCTGTCTCCTGGGATATATCACCCAATTCGAACTATGGGAAATGGGTAGAGAGCCCCGTTACAGGGATTGGGACGACCGGCTTCGGGTCCTGGTGAAAAACCTGATTAGCCATATATCCTGTTGATATCGAATGTAATAGGGAATTATTTGGGGAATTGGCACAGATTGTGATAGATGACGATCCAATAACTGCTAAGCAAAATCCAGAATTGAAAAAGGAGAAAGAAGGTAAGAAGATGAAAAAGAAGAATAGCTTTATTCGGACTAGTCACACACGCTTAATCGGTGCCGCTGTTACATTGCTGATCTGTGGGGGTTCCCTCATGACGACGACGACAGTGGAGGCAGCCCGGGTCATCATTAAAACCCGACCTGTCGGTCCCAAATTGGTGGTTAAGACCCGCCCCGCGGCGCCAAAGTTGGTCGTTGTAGGCAGGCCGAAAACGGTCGTCTACCGTCCCGGTCTTGTCGTCGAGGCCCTCCCGAGAAACACGGTCACCATCCGCGCCGGAGGTAAGATCTACTACCGATCCCCACGCCATATCTACTTCCGCTTGACCGCCAAGGGTTATGTGGTGGTGCTCCCGCCGAGAGGCAGATTGGTCGTGTTGGGATAAGCGGACGGCTTGATATCATATCTCCGATCGCTTCGGCCCGCGAGGCGAGAATCTTGCGACGGCAACAGAGCACCGCCTTCCAATCCGTTCCCGCTGCTGCGTGTCCGGTCTGCCGTGATGGGATGCTGAAATCGGAGATACCTCCCATTTTCCACTTTCATTCGGTGGGTCAATAAGCTAGGTTCAGGTCCTGCTATTAAGAGGACCATGTACGCCCTGACAGACAAAGTCGCCCTCGTAACGGGAGCCGGCGGCGAGAGGGGAATCGGCCGCGCTGTTGCCCGGCGATTGGCAGAAGAGGGAGCCGATCTGGTGGTGAACGATCTCAATCTCGATCCGAAAGGAGATTGGGGTGGGTTGCCCGCGTTGGTGGCTGAGATCGAGGCTATGGGTCGGAAAGCCCTGGCGGTTGCGGCGGATGTGTCAAATTCCGATCAGGTCGAAGGCATGGTGCAGGATGCCCTTACGCGCTTCGGCAGAATCGATATTCTGGTAAACAACGCCGGAGCTCCTGCCGGACCCGATCGGGTGCCGGTTGTAGAGCTCGAAGAATCAGCATTCGATCTCGTCCATCGAGTAAACGTGAAAGGCACCTTCCTCTGTTCCCGATCGGTTGCTCGGCATATGATTGAACGGGGGGGTGGGGGTAAGATCCTCAACATCGCGTCAACCGCGGGATTCCAGGGCTACGCCCGCTTTGCCGCCTACTGCTCATCAAAATCTGCGGTGATCGGCTTCACCAAGTCTCTGGCGAGGGAACTGGCTCCGAGCAACATCCACGTCAATTCGATCTGTCCTGGCATGACCGATACCGAACGCCTCTACGGGATCGCCAGTGGTCTCAAGCCCGAACACATGACAACAGAAGAGTATCGTGAGCAAATGATCGAGAGTTCGACGGAAGCAAGCCCACTGGGACGCATCGGACGGCCCGAAGACGTGGCTACCATAGCCGCCTTTCTCGCCTCATCTGAAGGTGATTATATGATAGGACAGGCCTTCAGCGTTTCCGGCGGCGCGGTCATGAGGTGAAGGGGAGAGGGGAGGGAGGGTAGAGAGTTGCGAGTTGCGGGGTGAGGTGGCGCAGGGGGCTAGGAATCTGTCGGACGAACTTTCGTACTTGCAGAGCAATCGAAGCACAAAGTTCAGAACTCGCTATTATGCGGGTTGTCGGGGTGGGTAGAATCGCAAGTAGAATTCCCGACTTTTAACGAGAGAAAGAAAACGGTAGGCTTCTCCTTCGAAGAACTAATTCGAAGAAAATGGAGAAACCTACCGAGCAAGAAGAGTCCTGCCAACAATGCCTCCTTGGGGTAGACAAGCGTAATCCCTGCCTGACGGTCTATCGGGACCTGAGCAAAGGCCAATTGCAGGTCTATTACGGCCATGAGCTATTGGAAGTGGTGGGGGACGATCGCGAGCAGGTTGGATTCAAGATTCTGGTGGGACGGCTCTATAATGCGGGGTTGAAGATAGGGTGCTTACAGAGACAATTTGAGGTTGACCCCAAGACGATGAAGCGGTGGGGCGAGGCCCTGCAAAGTGGCGATGCCGAAACCCTGGGCCGGGTGTTGGCGGGGCGCCGGTGGCATCGCAAATTGACCCGGGAAATACGGAGTTTTGTGCGGGTGCGCTTTTTTGAGATCTATGAGCAGAGCCGGTACGCTTACAGCAAGAAGATACGCGGTGAGATCGAGGAGGTGTTCGCAGTCAGCCTCAGTGGGGAAACCCTGCGCCCTTTGTTTAAGGAGCTCAAAGAGGCCTTGGCCAAGGAGGCCGAGCAGAGGAGGGGGCAAAATCGGGAGACTGCCTGGGATTCTCCCAAGGGTTCACCCTTGCAGGCAGAGCAGGAGCAAGCAGAAAACAAGGCCGAAGGCGAAGAGGAGAATCGCAAGGAGTCTCCCGATTTTACCACGGGCAGTTCCGAATCGGTGCAGTGGTGTCGACATTTAGGGGTGCTGGTATTCAGTGAAGGGCTCGGGCAAGTGGCTCAGATAGATGGCGAAGAGGGCTGGCTTTTGAAGCAATGGCTGGCCTGCGCGCTGTTGGCCGCGGTGAATATCGAGCAGAGCAAACTGCTCGATCTGGAAGACCTGCAAAAGCTCATCGGGCGAGTCCTCTATACGCCCCATCTGCAACGCCAAAGGCTCAGCGCCCTGGCCCATGAAGCGCTTTTAAGAGCGATCCTCAGGGTGAACGCGAGGAACCTGAATGCTTCTTGTGAGCAGAGCTTTTATTATGATCCGCACACCAAACATTACACCGGCATGAGCAAGCTCCTGGCGGGCTGGTGTCCCACCATCCGTTTGGCCGACAAAGCGCTTCACAGCGATTTTATTCATACCCTGAAGGGCTCTCCGGTCTATTTTGCCAGCACCGACAACTACGAGGATATAAGGAAACGGTTTATCCCCAACTGCGAAGCGATGCTCGAATTGGTAGAGGTGCCTGCGGATAAGAAGGTGAGCATTTACGTGGACCGGGCGATCGCCGCGGACTGGTTTTACGAAGCCATCCTGGAGCATCCTCAACTCGAAATCATCACCTGGGAAAAAGGTTTCAAGGCCAGCCCCTGCAACGGATCGACGGACAACTGCGCCTGCTGCGCCCCAGAAACCATGCCGAAGATCTCCAGGAGTATTATCTTTGCTATCAGCGGGGCCCGTGGAAAAAGAATCCTCATCTTACCCAATGGGTGGTGGAAGCGACCAATCCCAGAAATCAAACCATTACGGTGAGCATCTTAGGGACCGACCCAAAAGCCCCCGATGAAGCAGTCCTCAAAGGGATGTTCAGTCGCTGGATTCAGGAGAATGATTTCAAATACCTCGATAAGCACTTTGGGATTAATCAGATCACCTCTTATCGCACCATCCACTACCAGCGCTTAGCCCAACACCTTGAGGATAGGCAGGAGAAAAGCGGTGCCGCTAAAGCACTCCTGAAGCAGAAAACCCAATCCACCGAAGCATTGAAAAGACTGCTCCTGGCCGAACATGCCCATCCGGGCCAAAGCACCTCAAGGAGCGCCATGATCGCTCGCCTCGATCACAAGCTCAATGCCCTCCAACTCGAAGGGGAGCAAATCGAGACCGAATGCTCGCGCCTGGAGCGACTCATTGAGCAGAACTATGTCCGCCTGGACACCTCCAACAAATCCATCATGGATGCCTTGAAAATCCTCGCCCGCAATAGTTTCTACAAGCAGTTTGAACCCTTTAAAGAAGGCTACGACAACTATCGTGACGACCACGATCTGTTTCGCAATCTGACTCACTGCGACGGCGCCCTCATAGAGAGGGGCGCAACCGTCGAAGCGCATCTATTCCCAACCGCAAACTATTCCCCTCATTTGCAGCAAGTCGTGATTGAGTACCTCCAGACTCTCAACCAGAACCCGCTCCTGATGCCCGACCGCTCGGGCCGAACCATTACCTTCCAACTCGGCTATAAATCGAGATTTAAACTTGCGATTGCATAGCTCCTTTAAAGGGGCAAGATAGTGAGGTCTGAAGTTAGGCAAAGCGGGAGGCAGCCGTGAAACTCAATATGGCGGAATACGCGCTTCACGCCCGCAGCACCGTCCTCCAAAGGATAGACCTGCCATGAGCAACCGAATGAATCGAGAGCCGAATCCCCTCCTGGTCGAGATCGAGCGGGAATTGCAGCCTGGCCGTTTCGTCCGCGACCAGCGCATGTTCGCCTACGACGAGTTAATGCGTTATGTTCCCAGGGGAAAGAAGTCGCTTTGGCACGAACGAGCGATGGACGCCGCCGCCGGTGGAGCCCTAGCCCGAACATCTCAGATCTTCTGCTACGACGACGGATCTCACCGCGTGCCAAAGCCTTCCCTAGCCCAGCGACCTCAGAGGGTCTCAACACACTGTCGCCCGTCTCCGCTCAGCTGCGCCGTGACAGGCCCGCCGTGCTTCGGAAAGACATTGGCACGCAGCGATTCCCGGCGTGCCGCATACGCGTTAACCTAAGGAATAGAGACAGGACATGAAATTGAGTCGAGAACGTTTATCATAGCAGCAGTGTTTGGAGGTTTGCTTGAGCCAACGTGCTACGACCTGCTCTTTAGGCACTAAGTCGATAAGGAAGAAATAGCAAGCAAAGGAGCTGAACCAGTCGAAGAACTTCAGGATACTGAGAGGAGGGGACAAACTGGCCATCGAATAGTCTCTTAGAGGGGCATAGAGGAAGTTTTGGAGGAAGGTAATGAGGATGAGCCGGGCATAGAAAAGAAGCTCTACCTGGTAGAGTGTTTTCTCTTCGACCTTTCCGAGATTGAGGTGTTGCTTAAAGGCCTTGAAGAGGATCTCGATGCGCCAGCGCAAACCGTAAAAGCTGAGCAGTTGGGAAGCAGGGAAGGGTTCTTTATCTAAGTTGGTAATAAAGATCTCATAACCGAGAAGGAACTTGGTGCGCTTTGTCAGTTTCACTCTTTTGTCACGATTGTTTTTGCGCTCGCGGCGACGTTGAGCGGCCTTTTCATCGGGAAGCTTGACCGCGATGAGGCGAACCTTGAGCTTTAGTTTTTCGCCGATGCGCACGGGTCTATCGAGAAAGCTACGGCCGCGCAACAGCTTGACTAGATCGAGTTCTTGATCGCCCTCATGGGCCAATAAAGAGGTATTCAATTTGAAGCGACTGACAAAGGAGCAGCCCCGCTCGTTGAGTTGGCTGAAGACCTTGAGCACGAAATAGCCCAGGTCACGTAAGATGAGGTCATTTTTTTGACAGAGTGAGAGGATATCAGGGGAAGCGGCTTGATCGTTTTTTCTGAAGCTGCTCAGGGAAAAGTGCACAAAGCGCTCCTTGAGCAGGTCGTAGTAAGCTTGAATCTTCAATTGGGACGAGGGAGGAGCCGAAGGATTCGGATTGTGGGCACCGGGAAAAAAGGGAGCCAGGGCCGATGGCAGAGCAATGGCGGTGCTGTCGACAATGATGACCCGGGCGAAGACTTTTAGACAATCAGGCAGAGCTTGGCCAAGAGGAGCATAGACTTTAAGTTGGAGCAGTTTCTCCAATACAAGCGACATGAAACCACTCGCTTTCATAACGCACTTTCGAATCGATTGCTTGGAAATGATAAGGTCGGCCAGAAAGCCGATCCTCTCGGCTTCTTTGGCCAAAGACCATGCCCCTTGCGAAGCCATTGCCACGAGAGCCAGAACAAGGTTCACAGGAGTGATCTTGCGCGATTGCCTCTTTCTTAAACCGCTCTCTTTGGCGAGTGCGTCCAAGTTCAATTTAGAGAGAGTTTGACGGATGCCATGAGCTATTTTTATAGTATGCATCCATAGGCTAAAGCCTAGCACTGAACTTTTGTACGGTATAAAATGCATGGGGAGTGAAAAAAGATGGGCTATGTGATCAAGGTACAGAAGATAAGCCGGACCCGATCGACCAGCTACTACGCCAACATACCGACCGCGGTGGTGGAGACCATGGAAGTAGAAAAGGGAGAAGAAATGGAATGGGTCCTCGAAGACAGAAATACACTCATCCTACGCCGTACTAAACCCCGTAAGTCATTAAAGTTGAAGAAGCTGCGAAAATAAGGTTCACGCAAATGCGGCGTGCCGGGATCTCGCGACGAAGTGTGTGAGATGTCCGGGCTAGGAGTCTGTCGGACTTTGACTTTCGATTGCTTCGCAAGTTACCAGGTTCGTCCGACAGATTCCTAGCTGTATTTAGAGCCCGTCCCAGTGGTGGAAACAATTGATTTTTAATGAGTTATGGGCAAAAAAAAGGCCGGATAGAGCTGCAAAAAGCTCGATCCGGCGAAAAAGGGCGCTTATGCTTGCGTTAGTCAAATACAAAGCACGCCCTTCTCATGAAAAATATTGCCGTACAAAGCTTCCTGCGTCCAGCCCTAACTCCAGTCATTCGATGCAAAGACTACACCGTGTTTCTGGAAACAATGGAGCGGATTGACCGGGTTTTGATCGACTCCTCGCTGGAAAGGGAGGCGATCGTAAAAGCCTTGGAAGGATGGGATGAAGCGGGAGGGAAGGATCGGGAGCGACGCGCTCTAAGAGCGATAAAAGCGCTGCGGGTGGAGGTGGTGCGTCATTTACTCGGAGGGATATCCTTTCGTTGTCTGTCGCAGGAGTTGGGACGCAGTGAGCTTCTGGCTAATTTTTGCCGGGTGCGTGAGGCAGACGGGATCCGGAAAATATCGAAGAGCAGTCTGGAACGGGATTCGAAATTCTTCGACGAAGCGTATCTGAGACAGCTGCATGCAAGGATGACCGAGGTGGTGGGCAATGCTGAACATTGTGGTGAGGCAGGATTAGAGAAGCCGATCGATACGAGGGAATGCCTGATCGACGCCACTTGCCTGGAAGCGAACATCCACTGGCCCGTGGACTGGGTCTTGCTCAAGGATGTGGGAGCAACGCTGCTCAAGGCGATCAGTCTGATCCGGCAGGCGGGAATGAAACAGCGCATGCCCCAGGGAGCAAAGGGATTGGCTCGGGAGATGAACAAACGGTGCCTGGAGATGACGCATGCGCGTCGGCGCCGGGAGGCGGGCAAAGCGCGTAAAGGGATCCTGCGGCGGATGAAGCTATTGCTCAAGAAGATTGAGGGCCATGCCCTTCGCCACCGTGACTTATTGGAAGCTATGTGGATGCAAAGCGATTACACCGAGAAGAAGGCGAGCCGAATCATCGAGCGAATGGATGGTATGTTAGAGCAGATACCGCAGGTCATGAAACAGGCGCACGAACGGATCATAGGGGGGCGGCAGGTGAAGAATGAGGAGAAGATCCTGAGCGCCTACGAACCTGAGATTGACGTCATCGTGCGAGGCAAGGCAGATCGGGAGGTGGAGTTTGGCAACACCCTTTATTTATGCGAGAGCGCAGAGGGATATCTGTTGGACTGGAAACTGTATGGGGGGCAGGCCCCGAGCGAATTGAAGCAGCTTTGGGAAAGTCTGGAGAGGCAAAAGGGCTTCGCTTTAGAGGAGAAGATCGAAGCGATCAGTGGGGATCGGGGCTATGCCTCGAAGGCGGCCAGCAAGCGGCTCCAGGCAGAGGGGATTTTTGACGCCCTTACGCCCCGCAATCCACAAGAGCTCAAGGAGCGGATGGAGGAGCCGCGCTTTGTCCGGTTGCAGCGACGACGAGGGAGCACCGAAGGCCGGATCGGAGTGCTCAAGAACCGATGGCACGGGGGCAAGATACGCAGCAAAGGCTTTGACAACCGTAACCTTAGCGTGGCCTGGTCGGTTCTGTCCCACAATCTATGGAAAATCGCGCAGAGACTTGCGCAAGAACATGAGAAAGAGGCAACGCAGGCGGCATAGGGATCCAAGAATCGAGTCAGAGGCGCTTCCTTGGGAGAACTATCGACTCAAAGCGAGAGGAAGGGTGCTGGAAAGGTGCATAACGGATAAAAGGTAAGCTACCGAGGACGGAAGGCATGTCGTGGTCTACATAACGTGACGAAGATTGATATCGGTATCAGGCTTCCACCCAAATCCTCTCGGATTTGGGACAGCCTCTATTTATGGATCTCTGCGTCAAAAAAAGGGAATGGTCGCGGCTGTTCTACCGAAATTGCCGCCGAAAAACTCCGCAGACGCGATGTGCCGGCGGCAGCCAGAATCTACCGAGCGATGGGATTCCGGGTCATGAACGCCGGGAAGAGCAAATATTACTCGAACGCGCTGGCAAACTTCGAGTCCACCCGAGACCTCTATAGGAAGGCAGATGGGATCAGAGTGAATCACTCGCTCCAGCAGAAGTGAGCGTCGGTGGGGGCATCGTTGCCTGAAAGAACCTCGATCCGGCCCTAACTGCCGTTCACTCTGGCGATTGCACTGGTTCAATGTTCACTGTGTGACCCAAACCGCGATACCGCTCCGCATGGCAAGTGACGATCAGGACCTGCACGTGCTGCGCGATGTTTTGGATAAAATCGAGAACGTTCTCCTGCCGAGTGGAGTCGGTGTTCACGAGCACGTCGTCGAGAATGAGGATTTGGGGACCGTGCCTGGCCAACTCCAGGGCGACGGCGGCGCGCAAGGCCAGGAGCAACTGTTCGCGGGCGCCTTGGGATAGCTGGTTGAAAAGGATGGTTTCGTCCCACTTGCGGCCGATCCCCGCCACTTGAAGATTTTCATCGAGGAAGACCTTCCGGTTGCGAACGCCGGTGATATCGGCAAAGGTGGCGCTCAATTGATCTTCAAGTGGTTTCAGCACGGTTCTGACGGCCCCCTTCTTGCGGTAATCGATCAGCCCGGCGACAAACCGTGCGGCCAACGCATGGTTCCGCAGCCGCGCCGCTTCTTTTTTCGCGCTCGCGAGTTCTTCTTCCAGCTTTGTTTCGCGGCTGTAAAGTCCCTGTGAGCCGGCGTGGTCAAGGAGTGTCTCGAGACGCCGGATCTTCTGCTCAAGCTCCTGGTAGTCCCGCGTCGCCTGCTCCTCTGACCTGAGCGCGCGCTCGTGCCGCGGCTCGAGCTTGTCCCAGTCGTCCGGCAGTTTCTTGCGAGCAACATCGAATTGGGCCTTGGCTTCTACGAAAGAGGCCTGCGCGCTCTCTTCTGCTTTCGCAATCCCGTCCGGATAGCGATCTTTGATCGTTTTTCTCTGGGCTTCCAGCGAAGCGATGCGGTTCTTCGCATCATTGACGGATTTGTAAGCTTCTTCGCGCGTGGCACTGAGTGTCTCGAGGCGTTTTCCCTGGGTCTCGATGGATTTTTGCAATGCGGCCCATTCGCTATCATCAGCGCCAAGGGCGGCACGAATCTTTGCCAGCTCCGCCTTCAACTCGGTCTGAGAAAGGGCCTCTTCCGGCTTGCTCAGGTTGAGCCGTCCGCGTCGTTGTTCCGATTGGCCTTCCGTCTTTTCTACATCATCTCTCAGTGTATCGAGGGAGTCCCATTCCTGGAGCAATTCAGTCAATTGGGACTCGGCCGCCTTGATGTCGCCATCGAGATCCTTGATTTGCTCGGCGGAAGTTCGCGCGTGCTCCAAGGAGGCAACACCTAGTTTTTTCAGGTCTCTGCCAAGGGCGTCGCGGCTTTCGGTGATCTGTCTTTCGATCTCTGTAGCTTCCTCTGCGCCGCTGGCAATGTCGATCGCTCCCCAATCGAGCAGTTTCAGACGCAAATTGCGAGTCGTGGTGACCGTTGTCGCCTTGCCCTCGGTCAGACTTCTCGTTTCTTCGACACCGTCGCGTTCAATGGAAATTGCAACTTCCCGTACCGGTTCGATGCTGACGCGAAGCCCGACGGCTTCGGCTCGAACGTCGAGCTCGCGCAACTCCTGTTCGCGCTGTTCCAACCGCGTCACTTGACGTTTCTTGACATCCGGCACAGCAACCCTTTTGCGTCGAAGCTGGTCGAGCGAACGGTTCTGTTTCCGAACCGTATCGAGGCGTTTACGGAGAATCGCAAGTTCGCCTTCCAGGTTTCTTAGCTCCTGGATCTCGCGCATGCGGGTCTCGCTTTTTCGCCCAAGATCGAGCTTTTCCTGCAACAATCTGGCTCCGTCCCGATCAGCCGCCAGCCCTTCTCGTGTTTCCTTCTCCTCTCGCCGCGCCCGGCTCTCCTCAGTTTGCCGTTGGGCACGTTCCTTTTTGGCCTCCTCAAGGCCGTTTTCTGCTTTGCCGAGGGTCTGTCTGTCACTATGGATCTCGTTCAAACGCTCTTGCGCGGTTGAGAAAGAGCCTTGAAAGCGTTGGATGTCCTTCTGCAGCAATTCGACTTTCTTCAGCGATTCGGTCAGGGTCTTCGCCTTTTCCTCGGCCTCCGCTTTCTCTCGGCCTCGAACAGCCGACCCATCGTGGAACTGCTGGAGTTCCTGAAGTTGGCGGTCAACCTGATCCATCTGCGAACGGACCTCAGTGAGGTTGGATTCAAGTTTTTCAACTGCCTGCTCCGCGAGTTGCAGCTGACTGTTTTTCGATACGCGCCCGGTGGATGTGAACTGCTCCGCCTGTGCTTCCTGGAAGTATTTGCGGAACCGCTCGACCAACGGATCGATCTCCACTTGAGCAAGCCCTGAACGGATATTCGCGCCTGTCGCATCATCCAACTCGGGCCAGTCGGCTGTCTCGCCTTGTCGAGCCCACAGATAGCGCAAGAAGCCCCAGTGCTCGGCTTTGCTCACCCCGCGCCCCGGCCGCACACCGCCAATCAGATCCAACACTCTACCGTCAGCGGCGTCACCCTCGGAAATGGGATGCCATTCTCCATCTCGATCTTCGCTCAGTTCGCTGCTCGGGGAATGAAGAAAGCGTTTTCCGATCTTGAATCGTCCGTTCACCGTCGCGAAGACGACAGATATCTCAGGGGCCAGGCTCGTTCCGACAGGTTGAAGGCGTTCGATTCCCTCGCCCGTCACGTTGTGCCGGTCGAACAGGGCTCGGGCACCGCCCATGAGGAGAGTCGTCTTACCCGCCTCGTTGCCGGCTGCCAGCACGTTGAGGCCGTCAGCCAAAGGGCCGACACCGACAGTGTCCGCGAATGGACCGGTATTCCGCAGTTCAATGCGCTCCAATTTCATGGGCCGCCTCCCTTCGTCGAGGCCTTTCCGACTTCGGCAGTGAGGAGACTCATCATGTGTTCGAATACTTCCTCCTGCAGCGCGTCGGTCTCAATGTTCATAGTTCCGCAAAGAGACCGAAACTCATCGAGAGCTATCTTGTCCAGGTCCGCGGCATCGACTGCGGGGGCGCGACCGCTAGTGAACAGCCGCGACCGCTCAACATCGGCGACAACCTGGGCCAGCAGGGGGTGCTCTTGAAGGCAAGCCCTCCAAAGGGACTCCGAAAGAACGGTTGATGATCGGTCGTCAATCAGAACGACCGCGTAGTCCTTCGTCCCCTCGGAGATAATTCTGGCGAGGGCTTCGTGATCCTCGGCCGAGACCGGTCCCACCAGTTCCACACGGAGGACTGTACTATCCGGAGGCGTCTCGATTCCGGCCAAGACAGTTGCGACAAGATCAGAGGTCGGTTCTCTGTTCAGAAGGTCCAGGGCAGCGGAACGCCATTCAAGCGTCGCGCTGTTAATCGGAGTGACTGTGGGCCGTTCGCCCGGTTGGCGTATCTCGACGAGCGAAACTGTTCCTGATTCCTGGCCGAAATCGTCCGGTTCCGGCGTGCCTGACATCGCAAGCCGGCCGTCGTCGTAGGCTTGAGGCTTGTGCCAATGGCCCAGGGCCAAGTAGTCGAGCCCAGCCCGAGTCGCGGCATCGAGCGCAATTGGATGATCATTTGGTTGGTGCTTACCCTCAATGGCGAGGGCCCCATGCGCCATACCGACCTTAATTTTCCCCTTCGCAACGGCCCCGGAGGCTTCCACCAAATGGAGTGACGGGTCGTGTGCGGAGACTTTCTGGGTGATCGGCACGGGAAGAATGACCGACCCCGCGACCTCGATCGGGTCGCGGGACACGGACACCTTCACGTGGGCTGGGGGATCCGCGAATGGCTTTCGCAGCCAGATGCATCCGGGCCCGTCGAGTGGATCGTGGTTACCCGGAAGAATCACGATCGGGATCTCCTGGTGGTTGGCCATAATGTCGAAAACTTTCTCGACGAGGTCGTTCTCCATCTGGTTACTTTCGAACATGTCTCCCGCAATCAGAATAGCGTCGACGGCCTTCTCCAGCCCGATCTCGAGAATGCGTCGAAGCGTCGTAAGGCGAGCCGCGCGTAGGGTCTCGGCTTTCTCGCCAAATCGCGTGAAGCGTGCCCCAATCTGGAGGTCTGCTGTGTGGAGAAACTTCATTTGCCTCGTCTTAGCATCTTGCAGAACACCGGATATGCTGATCTCCGGATGACTGTAAAGGGTCTAACATACCGACGAATAGTATCAATTTCATTCTCGGAATCGTGGCAGATTCCTTTCGCGACGTTCGCCGAGTGGCTTTGCCGGCATAGAGGGAGAATCGAAGATACCTAAGCCGGAAGCAGCTCAACAGGCTCCCATTGGCCGGAGTCTTTCGAGGCCTCGGCAGCCAGACCCACCAGATGGAGCTGAGCCAGATTAGGAGGCAAGCTAAGGGTCGGGATCGATAAAATCCCCTATCCGGCGTCTGTGGTTACGGCTGATCACGGATTTGCTCTCTGGGCGGAGGTTCGGCATTTTCGGGTAGCGACGGCGCGGCCATAATTTGGAGAATCTCTTTGGCAATGTAGATCCGATTCCGATTCCGGCCGGTTGCTTCCTGCAGCAATCCTTCATTGATCCAGTATTCCACGCCGCGCTGTGCCTTCCAGTAGGAGATGCCGACTCTTTGAGCGTGGCGTGCGATCGAGACGAAGGGATTGGCAAAGACATGGTCGAGTATGCGGGCGGCCTCCTGAGGTACCCGTTTGCCCTCCTTCAGTTTCGTACGGTAGGTCTCGTAATGTTCCAGGAGTTTCTGAGTATCGAACAGCGCCCGTTGCGCCTGCCGGCGGATGCCCCGCAGAAAATACTCGATCCACTCGCGCCAAGCCCCCTTCTGGCTAACGGCGAGAAGAAGGCGGTAGTATTCGTCCCGGGTTTCGTCAAAGAAGCCGGATAGGTAGAGCAGGGGCTGGGACAGGCAACCCCGTTCACAGAGAAAAAGGGTAATCAGGAGCCGGCCGATGCGGCCGTTTCCGTCGAGGAACGGATGAATAGCCTCAAATTGGTAGTGAATGAGCGCGGCTTTAACGAGTGCAGGCTCCGGTGAATCGCTGTGAATGTATTTCTCCCACGCTCCCAGGTGGTCATCGAGCGCATCATGCGGCGGTGGAATGAAGGTGGCTTCGTTCAGGGTGCAACCTCTCGGGCCGATCCAGTTTTGACTGCGCCGGAATTCGCCAGGGGTTTTGCCACTTTCACCTCCCCGCACTGCCTGCAGGAGTATGGCGTGCAACTCTCTGATTAACCGGGTGCTGATCGGCAACTCGCGCACGCGATCGAGCCCATGCTCCAAGGCACGGACATAGTTGGCCACCTCGCGCACATCCGGAGTGCGGTCATCATCCGTTCCTTCGTCCTCCTCGAAGAGCGCCAACTGCTCCATATCGGCATGGGTGTCCTCGATCCGCGAACTGAAAATCGCCTCGCGCCGCAAATAAGGACGGATGAGCAGGTGTGGGTTCGGCAAGAGCTGGCCGGCGCCGGAAAGTTCCCCCATTGCCTGATCGGCTTGCGAGATCAGCCGCATCAATTCCCAATCCAATTCCAGGGAGGGAGGCAATGGAGCTGGAAAGAAGGCGTGGTAGCCCCCAAGGGTCTTGCGACAGGTGCCGGGACTTCGTTCACTGAAAGATTGAGGATTCATAGCGTATGACAGCAGTTCACGACAATAAAGCCAAGGCTTATTGCTTCGAATCTTATTTCATGACAATAATGGAGCAAGCTATTGCCGCCAACTTCGAAATGAAGTTGGGAATCTCTTTGGGAGCATCGTCTTGACACCAGACCCCGCTGTCCCCTGAGGATTTGAAATCCATCCCACTGGTTTCAGATACTCGAAACTGTTGCGAGACCCGCCCCCTCGTTGAAGAATTCGGTTCGACCGACAGTTCGAGGTGGAAGAATCCCTATGTTCCAGAATCGGGGAGCCGCTCAATGAGTTCCCATTGGCCGGAGTCTTTCGAGGCCTCGGCAGCCAGACCGACGAGGTGGAGCTGGGCCAGAGTCCGTGCATCGGTGACACTGGGTCGCCCGCTGATCACGGCATCGAGGAAGGCGGAAACACATTCGTGCATCCCTGGCCAGGCGGCCCGTGGCTCGATTGCCGGCACTTGCTCGACCTTCCAGGCCGGATTCTTTCGGGTGCGCCACTGCAGTTCTCCGGAGAAAATGTCGATGTGGAGGTCGCCCTCATCGCCGTTGACCTCGATCTTGGTTTCCAAAGTGGAAATGCTGCCGACATTTGCCTGAAACGTTCCCCAAACGCCATTGTAGTCGAAATGAGCTGATGTGTGTGGTTGATTGCGGCCGGGATGACCATGGCCGTCGAGAACCAGGACTCGACAGGGAAGCGCGTCGATCAAGCGGTTGAGGGTGTCGACGTACCAGGGGGCGAGATGGTCAACCGTGCTTAAATCGGATTCCGGATTCGTGCCCCAGTTGGACTGGAGGCGAATATGTGCGCTCTGCAGATCGCCGAGCAAACCTTCACCCACGATCTGGGCCGCTCGAATAACCACCGGCATGAAACCAATCTCGAGATCCGCGTGAGTGATCTGGGAGGCTTGTAGCAGACGATCGATCATCCTTCGAATTCCTGTGCGAGTGGCGGCAAGCGGGGGTTCGTAAAAGACGGCAACACCGGACTCGAGCGCGGCTGTCAGAGCCTCTTCATGGGCCGGATCGGGCACCGCAATCATGACCGCATCGAGAGCCGGACCTCCCAGAAGCGCTAGCGCACTGTTGAAGACCTTAACATCGGCGCCGAGTTCGTCTGCAATGCGCCGTTGCGTGGCAGCGCTCGGCGCCGCTGCAGAGATGATTTGGGCGCGGCCATCGCGATTAAGAGCCGGCACGTAGGCGGTGCGCGTCCACCCTCCGTAGCCGATAAGACCTATGCGTAGCTCTGACATGGGTTTACTGTATCTTGAAAAACCTGGGCGGTCACAAGGGTGAACTGTGTCGTCTGAAAGCGCAAACGGTTGCGGGTGAGCGTTCCTTATTCTCAGGCCGATTCAGGTCCGTGTGGCCTCAGCCCAATCCGACGCGATGTTTTCGAGTGCGGTGGCTCGACACCGCTTTGAATTGCAGGCAGCTCGATGCCTGCCGGTCCGAACTCTCCTGGTAGGGGGCCGTGCGAGTCAAGCCTCGCCCAGGAGAAAGCGGTGCCAGGTCACCGCACTCGAAAGAGTCACGCACACTGGATAGGACGATGAAATTTGATCGCTCACTCCAAAAGTTAAGGCAAATGCACCCGCCGGGAGTAACGACGACGAGTCAAAGGCCCAAAGGAAGACTCCGAATTACACATCAGCACGGTTCCAGTCCGCGGTGAAGCTTGTCGGAACAATTCTCTGACCGCGAACAAGAGCATTGATACAAGAGACGGTTTCTTCGAACCTATGGACCTGTCGATGCGATCGGATTTTCAGGAAACCTTGAGATAGAGAAGGAGACATACAATGAAACTCGGATTTAGCGGAAATACGGATCCGAAAGTTATGGCACTGGCGCGTCAGTTGGGGGCCACGGATCTGGTCAGCGGCTTTCGTGAGTATGATTTGGAAAAGGGCTATTATGATTTCCACGACCTGTCATTGAGGAAAGCGCGGATCGAGGATGCCGGATTGACCTGGTCCATCCTCGAGGGGATTCCGGCGGAGTGGAGCGACAAGATCAAACTGGGTCTGCCGGGGCGGGATGAGCAGATTGAAAATTGGTGCAAAACGCTGAGGTGCATGGGGGCAGCCGGTATTCCAGGACTAGGGTATTTCTTTTCCTTGCGCAACGTCGGCGGCAACTACGGCTTGCGTACCTCGAAGTCGACCCTGAGCCGCGGCGGAGCGGTTGTAACCAGCTTTGACTACGAAAAGATAAAGGGAGCTCGCCAGGACTATTGGTATCCCCCCATACCTGCGGATCTGGAGCTGTCGGATGAGCAGATTTGGGACAATTTCAACTATTTCCTTGAGGCCGTTATTCCCGTCGCTGAGGAGGCGGGCGTTCGTATGGGGCTGCACCCCGACGATCCGCCGATCTCCCCGATTGGAGGGATCGCCAGGATCTTCCGCAGTCATGACGCCCTGAAACGAGTCATCGAAATCGTACCGAGCCCCAGTAACGGTTTGGGATTCTGCCAAGGCACCATCTCTGAGATGCCTGGGAATGTTCACGACGCGATCCGATATTTCGGTTCCCGGGAGAGGATTCTATACGTCCACTATCGCTTTGTGTCAGGAACCGTTCCCGCGTTCTCGGAAACTTTCATCGACCAGGGACACGTCGATCCCATGGAGGCCATGCGGGCTTATCAGGAAGTCGGATTCGACGGCCCGATGGTGGAAGACCATGTACCCGAGATCGCCATCGACCATGATACAGTAAAATTCACGTCTCGAGCTTATGCTTTGGGTTACATGAAGGCGTTGATGGATAATGTGAATGGGGATTCCGCTGCAGGATAGCTAGGGGTGGGAGAGAAACCGCGACACGGAGAGGGGGAGACTGGGTGAGGGGGAGAGGAAGTTGCGAGATGCGGGTTGCGGGATGCGAGATGCGGAGCCCTTCAGTCGTGTATCATAGTTGTGATCTAAAGTGGAAGGAGGAACGAGATCGACGGAAGATCACGATTGAGACTCACGATGGTAGAACAGAACATGCTGGGTCTTTCGTCGTGAATCATAGTCGTAATCTAGTGTCGAAAGGTGGGGGGATCGACTGGAGATTACGATTGAGAATCACGACGGAAGAGGAAAACCTGATGGATCTCTTGTCGTGGATCATAATCGCGATCTAAAATCGAAAGGTGAAACCCGCTTATCCTTGATGTCGTGGCAACCCACCCCAAACCCCTCCCAGGAGGGGAAGGTGCTCGATCTTCTGTTGTGAATCATAATCGTGATCTACGCCGTCTCGCTGCGAAGTGTGTGAGATGTCCAGGCTAGGAGCAACGAGAGTTAATATGGCATGACAGATTCCTCCAAGGTAATCGCCGCGGTGGATGGCGACTGGATCGCCGAACAGACTCAACGACTGGTCGAGATCCCGAGCGTCACCCTTCACGAAGAGGAGGTCTGTCTCTATTTCGAAGAACTGATGCGGGAAATCGGACTGGAGGTGGACGTCCGCGAAGTGACACGAGGACGGTCGAATCTCTATGCTCGTATCCGAGGGTCAGGTGGTGGTCCCAACTTGATGTTCAACGGCCACCTCGACACAATCTCGAATCAGAATGATCAGCCGGACTACCGCGAAGGTGATCTCCTCTTCGGCCGCGGTACAACGGATATGAAGGGTGGGATGGCGGCGATGCTCGGGGCTGCTCGAGCGTTGTCTGATTCGGGTGTCGTGCTTAAGGGAGACCTTCTCCTGACGGCCGTGGTCGGACACGAAGAACCGGAGGCGAAAAAGGACGGGCCGCGAGCACTCATCGACGACGTCAACAGCGGCCGGATCTCCTGTGATAGGATCATCATTGTGGAAGGCGCCGATGAGTTATGGGTGATGAGCATGGGTTCGATGGTTTTCACGATCGAACTCGAAGGCACGCGTGGCGGCACCCACACCCAATACGTTCCTTTTTCGGAGAACCCGATTCATTTTCTTGGGAAAGCGATCGGATGCATCAGCGAGTTTCAGAGCGAACTCGACAACGGCCAGGTCCACCCCCTCGCCGGGCCGGAGCGGATCGACATCGGAATGGTTCGGGCGGGCGACTACTTCAATCGAACTCCGGGCGTTGTCACCCTCACCGGGACGCGTCGTTGGTCGCCGGGGAGGAAGGCCGGCGAAATTCGCGAGGAGTTGCAGCGCAAGATCCAGCCGATAGCAGAAGAGGGCAGGCTCACGGTCCGCGTGTCGATGGAACAGGAAAGGGAACCGTTTGAAACTCCGAGCGACGACGCGATTGTGGAGGCAATTGCAAAGGCCCACCGAGAAGTTACTTCGAAAAGTCCCAGAATCATAGGAAGGCGGATCGTCGGCGATGCGAATCTCTACGTTCACGGCTGTGGTGTGCCAACCGTTTACTACGGCCCGAGCAACGATACCGCCCATGCCGACGTCGAGAACGTCTCCATCAGCCTTCTGGAATCTGTAGCGAAAGTTTATGCGCTCGCGGCGATGGAGTACTGCGGTGTGAGTGGATAGTGGCCCAACTCGCAATGCCGAAACAGCCGCACCCCGTGCTGCCATGAGCTTTGAACACCATGCGGATTCCTGGGCGGACCGGAGAGGACGAAATCAGCGGCGCGATCGTCGAAATGCTCACACATTCCGCTACGTGCCGATTCGAGGGTTGTAGCGGAATGGGTAGGCATTTCGTCTTCGTCCCAGTTGGAAGAGAATTACGGGCCTCTACGCCGTCAACGTCCGCAAAGAGGCAAGCAGATTTGCGCCACTGCCAGCGCTTCCGCGCACCGCGCTTCGCCCAAGCGCTCCACCGAGAAGTGTCCGTCCAGTCAGAGAACTAAAGTAGAGGTGGGTTGCGACCTCCGGGCGCGGCAGATACGTCGATGATTCATCCTAACTCGTTCCGCGTCCGGAGGCCACGGACCACCGGTTTTGAGCGCGTCCAGCGCAGCCGGATACCGATCTTTGCATTTGCCGCACGATGCCGGAACATTTTCACTCCATCAACTTGAACAATCACCTAACCACCATCTGGACATACCCCTGGGACCTGATTGACGAGGGCCCAGCCGACGCCGTCCGCAGGATTCGGGAAACCGGCCTCACGGCCGTCAACCTGACATCGGCCTATCACAGTTTCGAGATGCTTCGGCCTCACCTGGACGGAAAGGTCCTGCTAAGGTCGCCGCGCGCCTCGCTCTACTTCCGGCCGCGCAGCCCAATGCCTCTCGATCCATTGATTTCGCCCTTGATGGGAGATTCCGACTAGTGGTCGGAATGCGCAGGTGAGATTTCGAATGCAGGTCTCGACCTGATCGCTTGGACGGTGTTTCTGCACAATTCCGAACTGGCCCTTCGCCATCCCGGATGCGCCCAGGTGCACGCGACCGGGGATGTTTCCACCAGCAATCTCTGTCCGGCAAATCCGGAAGTCCGAAAGTATGCCGTCGGGCTCGCGGCCGGCCTGTCGGTATACGGCATTTCTGTGCTCGAATGTGAGTCTCTCTACTACGGCCCTGCTGGGCACACTCATCACCACGCGAAGGTTGGGGTTGATTTGGGACGCGGAGGCTGGTTTCTGCACTCTCTCTGTTTCTGTGGTGCCTGCCGAAAGGAGGCGGACAAGGATGGAATCGATTTTGACCGGCTCAAGGATCGTGTAGATCGTCGGGTTCGAAAAGTTCTGGAATCAGGCGAACCCTGCAGCGAAGTTGAGGATTCGGATTGGGTTGATTTGGCCGCTTTCATGGCGATGAGGGAGCGGATCGTTGCCACCTTGGTGGCGGATGTTAAGAAGGCGTCCGGAGCGAACCTCTCCTACATTGGAATGGGCCCGCCAGATTCGACCCCAGCTCCGTTCGAGGCGCTCCGCGATGTGGTGGATGGTTTCGAGATTCTTGCCTACACATCGGATCTGAAAACAATCGAACGGAGCGTTGAGGTAGCGGCTCAAGCAGCTGGTGGAGTCTCCCGGCTGACGGTGGGGCTTCAAGCTTATCCTCCTGCCACCCGTTCGGCGGCCCAGCTGGTAGCGGAGGTGAGAACGGTTCGAGAGCTCGGCGTTAAGCGGATTTCTTTCTATAATTATGGCATAATGCCCTACGAGAATTTGGGGTGGATTAGGGAGGCGTTGGGGTGATGAGGGGAGTGTGAAGATTGGGACAAGGTTCGAATCCCGAAGCCAAACCGGATCAAATCTAAGTTCCTGGCGATTGATCGTGGTCCTTTGACCAATCGAAGTTCGCAATCTAAAACGCAATCGAATCTCGAAGCCGGATCTTCGATTACGCTTACGATTGCGATGGTCGATTGTTGATGGATAGGAGAAGAATTCCGGCTGATCGAAAATCGCAATCCATCACCTAATCGAAACTCGAAATGCGAACGTCGATTGCGCGTACGATTGCGATGATCGATTAGCAGTCGGATTACCGACTACAAACCCTCTACCAGTTCGTATACGATCCGTCGTCGCGCAGCATGCCCGCGCCCGGCCTGGGAGCCTGAGGTTCAAGCGCTCCGATTGCTTCCTCGTTGAATCCGATTCCCAATCCTGGACCCTCAGGCACGAGCAAGTGGCCGCTCTCGAAAGGCACTTGCTTGGGAAACACATCGGTCAGACTCGACATCGGCGGCCTCGGCAGTTCCTGGACCCCGACCAGGGACGAGGCCAGACAGAGATGCAGGCAGGCTGCGGTTGACACCGGCCCCAAGGGATTGTGCGGGGCCAGATGAATGTAGTGGGTCTCGCACCACCCGGCGATCTTCTTGGCTTCGGTCAGTCCACCGGCGATACAGAGATCGACGCGGCAATAGTCCATTAGGTCCTCTTCAATCACCTGCTGAAATTTCCATTTGCTGTCGAACTGTTCGCCCACCGCGATCGGCACCGAGGTCTGCTGTCGCACGAGTCGAAGGCTTTGGGTACTCTCGCTTCGCAACGGGTCTTCGATGAAGAAAGGCCGGTATGGCTCCACGCCCTTACACAGTGCGATGCTGGCGGCAGGATCCAGCCTCGTGTGGACATCGAGGCAGATTTCGATCTCATCTCCCAGTTCTTCGCGCACCGCCTTCACCTGCTCAATGCCGTTGCGAACGGCACGGGAAGGCTCCAGAAATTCGCTCCCCTGCGGATCGGACAGTCCCCAGCGGACGAACCGCCAACCCTCTTGCATTTTCTCCTTGCACTCCGCCACCAGTCCCTCGGTTCCTTCTCGGCCGCCGACGTGCGGATAACACACCACTCTGTCCCGAGTCCGTCCGCCCAAAAGCTCGTAGACCGGTACTCCCAGCGCTTTCCCTTTTATATCCTCCCAAAGCGCAATATCAACCGCGCTCACCGCCGAAGACTGAACCACGCCACCGGGAAAGAATCCGCCTCGGAACATCATCTGCCAAAGGTGCTCAATGCGAAACGGGTCTTGCCCAATGACCTCGGGCGAGAATGAACGGATCACTTCGGCGATCGCTGCACCTCGTCGTCTCACCCCGGCTTCCCCGAGTCCATAGAGTCCTTCGTCGGTCTCTACCTTGACGAAGAAATTGCCCGATGAAGGAGTGATGAATGTCTTTATTTCTGTGATCTTCATTACCAGTTACCTCATTGTCTTGTACTACGTATCTGTGACCGCAGATTTCCTAGCCCAGCGAAGCCGCAACCAAAAGTGCGCGAGGATCAACCACGGAGGCCACAGAGGCACGGAGAACGGGAGAGGAAAATACCACGGAATCGAGCCGTCTTCGATGCGCTACGCCGAGCCAGGAAAAACCGCGGATTGAGTTTGGAGGAAATCTCACGAATGAAGTACCTAGAAAAGGAGGAATTGTGGAGGCATTTATCATTCTCTTCTCCGTGTCTCCGTGACCTCCGTGGTTATTCTTCGTATACTATTCAAAACCAATATGTTATGAGTACATCCTGAGAAAAACGTGTTCAAAAAACTAAGTTCTGACTGATTGTATTACAGATTAATCAGATTCTGAATCTGCGGAATCCGAGTGGTCTGCGGTAGATCTTTTGGATGCGCCTTCGCGGCACAAGCTAATCTGGAGTCAAGCTCTAATTCGAGAGACAAGATGTTGAAGGCCTTTTCTATAAATTTTGCAGTGGAATTTTGTCAGCCATCAGCTTCGTCGTGATGAGCGAGCTTTTGGAGCATGTGCTTAAGATCGCGCCAACCGCCGATGGTGACCCAAATCGACATTACGGCAAACACTGCCATCACGGCGACGAAGACGATCTTCCAGATGAGTGCCCAGGTTTCCATTAGAGTGAAGGAACGTCTCGCATTGATTGGGGGAATTTGGATTTCAATGCGGAATTGATGCCGGACCGGTCTTTGTCGCGAGCCTTGTCGCGAGCTTTGTCGGCTTCTGATCGCAAAATGACTCTGGTGATGATTCCGTATACCAAGTCGCTCACTCTCGCACTGAATGCCAAGGTTTGCCGAAAAGCGTTCGGAATCTCGTGACTGCAGGTCATACTTCGAAATCGACAGGGCTCGCGCCAAAGCTCGCGACTAAGGGGACCATGGATGAAGTATCATTTCGGACTCTCACCTTGATCCGGAAAGCAGAAGGATCCAACGATCATGACTCCGAGGGTGAAGACAACCGTAAAGAGACCTATGCGTGCGCTTGAGATCCCTCCCTCGATTCCGATCAGTTGTTGAATCGGGCTGAGACCCAACACGGCGGTGCTGCCGGCCAGCAGGGATAGAACGGCCCCGGTCGAACTGGCTCGGCGCCAATAGAGTCCACAGAGCATCAAGGAAAAAGCGCCGGTGAAGTAGACTGCGCCGGTGACCGCCATGTAGTCCCAGATGTCGTCCTTACCTTCATAGAAGAGACCCCACCAGAGCACATAGAGTCCGATGACGATGATCAAACAACGTGTCAGCAGGATGCGCTTCTCGGGGCTGATGCGTTCGCCCATTAAGGGCGCGATGATGTCCTGGGTGATGACCGAGCTCCAACAAAGCAAATAGCTATCGTGCGTCGACATAAACGCAGCCACCATGCCGGCTGTGATCAACCCGATGACCCCGGCGGGAAGGATTCGGCCTAGGAATACGGGCATGGCGTAGAGGTTGCTGATCGTGGATTCGCTGTCACCTTGGGGAAAGAATAGTCCCTTAAGATCGGGCGCCTCCGTCATGATAAAAACGAAGGCGCAGATTCCCCAGAAGTACGGCACCATGAAGCGAATGGTGAACGTGACCGAGGACCAGGCGAACTGTCGCTTGACGGCCTCCGGACTCTCCATGGCCAGAGCGCGAGCGACCGACGTCGGCCAAATGCCGCAGCTCACGAGTCCGAGAAACAGCATCCAAAGGACGTAGTCAAAACCGAAAATTCCTTGTTCCACGAATGGGTTGAAACCTTTTCGCCCATCTCCACGGCGACGGTCTCGAAGATGCTGTTCCACCCCACATGGGCGATGGCAAGACCGGTGGAGAGAAAGAGTCCAAGAGCGAGAATTACGAATTGAATGTAGTCCGTCACTACGACCGAGATCATTCCGCCGAGGACCGTGTAAATCAGCACCAGGGTCAAGAGCACGACCATTACGATCCTGAGTGCGTTTCCCTCGGCGGACATGCCGGTGATTCCGACGATAAACATCGAACCGACCTTGAGAAACAGGCCCATGTTTAGGATGCCGCCGAAGGCCAGCATCACTCCACCTAGAATCCGGGTGCGCCGGCCAAAGCGACGCTCGTAAAACTCGGGTATGGTGAGGATCCTCATCTGCCGCAGACGATAGACCATGAATCCGGTCAACCCTACGGTGGGTGTGACAACTCCCGCGGCGATCGCAATGTGGAAGGCGGCAAAACCACCGGTAAATCCTTTCTGCGCGCTATACATCACCGTGATCAGTCCCATCTCGGTTCCCGCCATAGCGGCAATCCCCAGCCGGGTCCCCACCGCGCGTCCAGCGCCGATGTAATCGACCATGTCTCCAACGTATCGGCGGACGATGAGCCCTACAGCCAACGAAGCCGTGAGGTAGGCGATGACGATGGCCCAGTCCCAGTGTGTGAAATTGGTCTGGCTGAAGGCCTCTTGGACGGCGGAGGTCATTGCGTCGTCGGTGGACTATTCGGGTCAGATGGGGTGAATGACAATCTGTTTGTTGTGCGCGTGCGACTCAATCGCGTGTGCGAGGCTCCCCCGGTCTTGTGCCGGGGTGGTGCTGATTCCTTGCTACAAAACGTCTGTTCTGCACTTGCCCCTCACCCGACCTTTTACCTCCAGCCGCGAGCGGCTGGAGGTAAAAGGTCGGGTGAGGGGCTTGCTGACCTGGCCTTGGATATAGCTGCGAAACCTGGCGCCACCCCGGCACAAGACCGGGGGAGCCGGCATGCCAATGGTAGACGCGAAACGCGTTCAAGGTGCGAACGGATTTCCCGTATGCCCACTCAGATATTTCAGAGCGCACAATGGTTCGTCTGATTAGCGATTGGCGGTCCGACCCTTTTTGTTCTTCCTTGATCCGTCACCCTACGCTAGAAGGAATTTACATGAGTAACTCAGTCTCTTTTCTCTTTCTCGGCACCGGCGCTGGTAACGCCAATTTCGGAACGCCGGCGGCAGGAGGTCTGCCCGCAAAGGATCTCCGCAGATTCACCAGCAACTTTCTGGCGCCGGATACCTTGATCGACTTCAACCACCACACGGCGGAAGCGCTCAAGACTTTCAAGGTTGAGGCTTCGGAAATTCGGCACCTTCTCATTTCCCATGGACACTTCGATCATTTCCAGCCGATTGAGATTCTGAGATTCGCGGAGTCCTTACCGCATCCTCTCCAGGTCTACGGAAACAACATGGTCCGGGCCTCGCTCGAATTCTGTCGCGACAACGAATTTGACGGCGATTCCAAGCGGTGGGTGGGCAGGCGCTCACCCTATAATGTCGAGATTCATGTTCTCGAACCGGGCATGTCGATGGCCATCGGTTCCACTCAGCTGGCGGCCGTGCAGGGGAACCATTTCATGCAAACGCCCTACGGTATCATGGAGCAGCAGGCACTGAATTTCGTGATCCAGACCAGAGGCAAGACGCTGTTCTACGGTCTCGACTCATCCTACCTTTTTCCCGCCACAAGAGAAAAGCTGTGCGATTTCGAATTCGATCTCGCCATCTTCGATGCGACTTTCGGGTCCTTGGAGATCGATCCAATCACGTCCGGTCATCAGAATTGGAAAATGCTGGACGAAACGATTGATGAACTACGGCGGGTGGGTGCAGTGAACGACGGAAGTGTTCTGGTGGCCGATCACATCAGTTGCGTTGATCTTGAACCCTACGATCAGATCGCTGAGGACCTGGCCGCCAAGGGGATCACCCTCGCGTATGATGGGTTGGGGCTATCAATCTAGGCTCAGATTCAGCGCACTTTACGGAAAACCGCGGACCACCTCTAGCCCGAACATCTCAAAAATCTTCTGCTACGACCGCGGATATCACTGTATCTCAAAGCCATCCCTTGCCCAGCGACCTCAGAGTGTCTCAACACACTGTCCGCCCGCCGTGTTGCGGAAAGGCTCTGATATGCAGCATTCTACACGGTCTCGCTACGAAGCGTGTGAGGTGTCCGGGCTAGGTTGCATCTTTGGGCGAGGTTGACTTGAATCTTCGATTAATATGGGGCTAGGAGTTTGTGTAACGTCGAAGTCTGTCTGGTAGGCGAAAGTCTCCCTTTTCTAAGGTGAGGAATCAACGATGAGACGGAGTGAAGGAAAGCTGAATGGCCAAGTTGCCGTCATAACCGGTGCGGCCCAGGGCATGGGCGCCGAAACGGCGCGGACCTTCGTCCGGGAAGGAGCCTATGTGGTTGTGTGTGATGTTCAGGGCGAGCAGGTCGAGCGAATTGCCAGGGAACTCGATCCCGATGGAGAACGGGCGCTGGGCCTTGAGACAGATATCACTAAGCCCGAGGAAGTTGATAATCTCGTAACGGTCGCTAGCGACAGGTTTGGGAAAGTCGATATCCTGGTCAACAATGCAGGAGTGCTGCGCTGGACCCCGGTCGACGAGATTCCGGTTTCGGAGTGGGATCTGGTTCTCGATGTCAATCTCAAGGGCACTTTTCTCTGCAGCCGAGCTGTTCTCTCGGGAATGAAAGAGCAAAAGTATGGACGCATCATCAACATGTCCTCGTCCGCCGGCCGCAGCGTGAGCACCTTGGGTGGCGCTCATTATACGACGGCAAAGGCAGGGGTGTTAGGCTTCACTCGCGCCCTGGCCAAGGAGATGGCACCGTTCGGAATTACTGCCAACGCTGTCTGTCCAGGTCTAATTGACACAGAGATGGCCCGAAACAATTGCTCGGCCGAGCGTCTGCGTGGTTACGAAGAGAGGTTTCCTATGGGTCGGCTCGGGACACCTGAGGAAGTGGCCCGCCTGGTCCTGTTTCTGGCCGCGGATGCGTCCTACATTACGGGAGCTGCTTTTGATATTAATGGCGGTGACCTCATGATATAGTGCGCCAGACTAGGTCCATGCGTGTTTCCCGGGACGCTTTTGACCGTTTTCGTCACACAGAATTGAGGCCCGCGGATGGCGCAGCGATCCCGCGGATGGGAGAAGAGCGAACAGCCGACAGGCATCCGTGGGTTAGCTCTGCTGCCGCTCAGCGGGACGGGCCTTTCTCCATCCCCTTCGCCAAGATCGAAATGCTTACGCATTCCGCTACAGTTCATAGAGACTGAAAGAAAATAAAGAAGCCTTGTTGGACTCCAAGCTTTGGAGGAGGGAGAGGAAGAGGATGACAAAGATCTCTGCAAGACCGTGGACTCGGTTCAACTCGCCCTCTTCACCGCGCGTCCCACCGCTTCGATCAATCCGTCGATGTGACTCTCTTCGGTGGGAAGCGAGAAAGCGTTCATGGTCAGCCCGTGACTGAGGAAATAGCCTTCGGCGAGGAGCGCCAGGTAAACGCGATGCGACATCGCCTTGTCGGCACGTGCCATGGTGCGATAATTTACGACTTTCTCGCTGCTAAAGTAGACGCTGAAGACCGAACCGGTGTTGACTGTCTGAGCTGCAACATGATCACGTGAAAACATACTATTCAGCCCTTCGATCAATCGGTCGCCCAATCGATTCAGGTGGGCGAATGCCTCGGGAGTCAGTTGCTTCAAGGTTGCCCAACCGGCGGCCATAGTGATCGGATTGGCGCTGAATGAACCGCTCTGGAAAAGACCGGTTCCGCTTTTTCTACTGTCCAGCAAATCCATGATATCCGCCCGCCCGCCAAAGGCCCCGACGGGGAATCCGCCTCCAACGACTTTTCCGTAGGCGGTCAGATCCGGTTCGATGCCGTAGTACTCCTGGAGTCCACCGGTTCCGACCCGAAAGCCGACGATTTCATCCAGGATGAGCAGGAGGTCGTATTTTTTGGTTATATCACGAAGAAACTGGGCGAACTCCTTCCGCTGCGGCACGACTCCTGCCTTGGGATCGAAGATGACACAGGCCAGCTCTTCATGATTTTGGCTGATGAGACGCTCCACCGAGGCTTCGTCATTGTAAGGGAGCACCAGGACCTCGCTGGCCGCGTTGGGCGACATCCCTCCGGTCGAGGGGACAGAATTGGGAGCCGTTTCCGGTCCCACTTTATCCAACGGCGGCGCGGAGCTGACTTCCACCACATCGTGGCTGCCGTGATATCCACCCTCGAATTTGGCGATCTTGGAACGCCCGCTGAATCCACGTGCCAGACGAATAAGGTGCAAGGTGGCCTCGGTGCCCGAGTTGCAAAAGCGGACCCGGTCCAGCGAGGGAACCCGCCGGCACAGTTCATCGCAGAGATCCGCCTCCACACCAACCGCTGCCCCGAGCGCGCTGCCCTTGGCCAACTGTTCCCTGACCGCCTCCATCACAGTCGGATTTCCGTGGCCTAGAACTTGCGTTGTGTGGTGACTGGCGAAGTCCAGATACCGGTGCCCGTCGGCATCCCAGAGATAGCATCCCTCACCGCGGTCCATGGTGAGTGGGAAGGGCGCGTGGTAGTAGGCGCCCTTGGCTCCTCCCGGCATCGATTTGCAGGCGCGCGCGAAATACTCCTCCGATCGTGGATTGTCGGCTCGAAAAACCTCCTCGATTGAGGCTGTGGGATCTTGGGTCGCTGTGTTGGTCATTCTTGTTTCCTTTCCAGTTTGGAAGGATGATTCCTGCTGGTTAGTAGACTACTCAGTATATAGAATCTATCTTCGGTCGGGTTCGATCCTTTTCCGACTTAACCCTCCCGACGATTGTCACTCTTCTGCGCACCCTCTCCCTTGTGGGGAGGAGTGATCATCATCCCAGAAAACGAAATGCTCACGGATTCCGCCACCTATCGCAATCATTCTTGTAGCGGAATCCGTGAGGATTTCGACGATCAGCCTGTTGATGACGACTCTCAGAAACGCTTACGCGTTCCTCTACCAGAGATACACCAATGTTTCATGCTCAAGTAGCCGGCTTTGCATAATTCACGGAAGTAATTTAGACATGCGTTAACCCAGCGGAACCGAGCATCGGTGTCGACGCGGTTCTGCTCTGTGGGAACCGCGATGCTGAGACTCCTGCAAGTCGAGATTCTCAGTCAAGATCATGTTCGATCGGCCGCTGCCCCCAGGGAATAGGCATTGTGGGCGGCTTGCGATGCCGGTCTTTGCGCTGATCCTTCGGACGGTCCTTGAACCAGGTCACGAACCGTGCCAGCTGCTTGACTGCCTCCTCGAAGGCTTCTTTACCTTTCTCCGCAGTGGCCAATTCGGCCGCGCCCAACACGCCTGTATCGGAATAGCTACTGGTCCACGAAATAAGAGTGGCCGGACCCGATCCGAACAAGTCCATGTAATTGAATGGACTGTCTTCGAGATTGAAGGAGATGTCGCCGCTCCGAATTTGGTCTTTTCGGACATTGTCTCCATCGAGATAGAGATACAGAGAGGTTTCGAGTTCGCAGGCATGGGCGCATCCGCCCGGGAATTTGCTTTCCCGCCAGCGCGGCAGAAACGCCTCATCCACCGTCAGGAGATTCCACCATGCCGCCAGGATGCACTCTGCATCAGTTTCCAAATTTGTCCGGCGCGCGACCAGTTCCAGATTCGGCATGTTGGAGCCGTGACCGTTGAGGAGGATGATTTTCTTGAAGCCATGGTAGGCCAGAGACTTGGTGATATCGAGAACGTGGTGCATGAAATGCTCGAAGTCGTTGTTGATGGTACCGGGAAAATCCATCACATGCCCAGTGTAGCCATAGTTCACCGATGGTAGGACCAGCGCCTTGTCCGGAACCGCGCGCCCCGCGCCCAGCGCGACTTGGGTCGAGCAAAGCATGTCCACGTCGAGGGGGAGGTGGTGCCCGTGTTGCTCGACCGCGCCGCAGGGGACGATGCAGACTTTGCCGAGGTCTACGGCGTCGTTGATCTCCGGCCAAGTCAGCTTCTCGTATCGATATTCCGTTTCCGCGCGGTTGCTCATAATGAATCCTTTCGGTGATTGTGTGTTGTCGAATATATGTTGGACAAACTAATACGAGAACTGGGAATTCTGTGCAACATTCTCAGAAATCAGAGAAAACGAAGAGATGGCAGAAAAATGTGGGGCAAAAATATAAAGCGAGAATCGACGTTATTTTTTTGCCAGCCCTGTTGCTCACTCTGATGATGAATCGCAGGCACAAGTGTTTGCGTCGGATGGACGGACCTCGTGTCTACAGCTATTCGATATGCTTGAAATGGGTTCTCTTCTTAAGGCAAAATCGAGGAGAGTCCTAGGAGTCGGGCGAGTTGTGAACCAGCACCTCAGCTCAGTGGAGCGCCGCCGCGGGCCGGCCCGGCGCCGGCGCGTTTTGGTTGGGACACTAGGGGCAGCGGTTACATTGTTGACTCTGCCCTTTGCCCGACTCGCAGGCGCGGTCCAGTTGCCGCGAAAAATGCGGCCACAGCCGGGCGATATCCTGGTGTTTCGCTTCGGGGCCGAAAAGGAGCAGCCAGTGGCACCGGACCGCATTCCTTTAGGAACGGAGATGGTACAGGCGTTGGCCATGGATCTCGCCACTGGGGTCATTCGAGACGGTTCCCGACTCAACGGAATATTGCTGGTGCGGCTCGATCGCACCCAACCGAGTGAAGCGACCCAGACCCATGCGGCGGATGGTTTTACAGCCTAATCGTCGGTGTAACCATCAGGGCTGCGAACTGGCGGAGTGGTTGACCGCTTCCCGGTCCTTTCAGTGTTCCTGTCATGCTACGCGATTCGATGCCAGGAACCAGGGGAACCCGGTGCACGGTCCGGCCCGTCGGCACCTGGCCATTCTGCCGTTGAAGCTGCCTAAATCCGACAAGTGCGAATAGCAGCGTTCCAGACCGGAAAACGATTGGTTACGTATAAGAATACGCGCCCAAGACGTTCTCCGGTCTGCGCCTCGCTTTTCATCACTTCTCGAATTTTTGAAACGACGGGGTAAAGGAAGGAATCTTGGATAGTAAAGCTGTCGAGAACCACGGAGGGAGGATGAGAATGAGGGCAAGGACGCATTTCATAATTTGCTTGTTGATGGGTCTGTCGGCTCTGCTGAGGGCTGAAGGAGTGGCGGGCGCCCCTGCCTACAACCCGGTGACGCAACAACGACTGGAAAATCCGGAGCCGCACAACTGGCTGATGTACCGGGGCAATTACGCGAGCTGGGGCTATAGCCCACTGGAATCGGTCAATGCGAAAAACGTTAAGGGGTTGCAACCGGTTTGGACCATTAAATGTGTTTACCAGCATCGACCCCAAGTCCGGACGCCCGACCTATGATGAAACGAAGGTACCCCATATCGGCAAACGGGCGGAATTCTGTCCGTCGCTCTGGGGCGGGAAGGATTGGCCGCTGGCCGCCTACAATCCGAAAACCGGCCTGCTCTACATCCCGGCCCACGAAAACCTGTGCGGGAACCTGATCGGAAGGGCCGAGACCTATCGGCCGGGACAGATGTACCTGACAGCAAGGATTGCCGATATCGGTCTCACCCTATACGAGGGTGCGGACCACATCGGCGAGGTCCAAGCTTGGAATGTGAACAGCCGCAAGAAGGTCTGGCAGCACGATTTCAAATATCAAAACTGGGGGCCTCTGCTGACCACCGGCGGTGGTTTAGTTTTTGGTGGGGCACGAACGACCGCTACTTCCGGGCCTACGATGCCTCCACCGGAAAAGTCTTGTGGAAGTTCCGCACCAATTCGGGTGTTACCGCGGTACCCAGCACATTCGCGGTTGATGGCCGGCAGTATATCGCGGTGCAATCCGGATGGGGAGTCGATGCGCAAGTGATGCAGGGCTTGCTCGATGGCATCTACGAGACCAAGACCGACGTCCCCCAGGGCGGCACCGTTTGGGTGTTTGCTTTGCCTCGATAATCGATTTTCGTGGACCGCAACTCAATCGGGTAACCGATTGAGTGAACCTAAGCTCAGCTTTGGAAGCGGCCTAGGAAATTAGCTTCTCCTTGCGAAGAATGCTAATCCGGCGAGGCCGAGGAGTAAAATGGTCGACGGCTCCGGAACTTCACCGAGATCGATTCGGAATGCAGGCAGCACGTTCGTGGCGGCGGAGAGAACGGACGTCAGACGCGTACCCGAGAGCCCCTGGTCGTTGAAAAACCACAGCGAGCTGCTCCCATCCGCTGCGTTCGGCTCGGAGTAACTCAGCCAATAGATCTGTCCTGAGTTCAGAAGAGGTTTGCCGATCGAGCTGAACGTAACCACCTCTCCAGGAGACGTACCGGGCGCCACGTTGTTGGGTACAACGAACGACTCCAGTAGGGCGCCGAGCGCGCCTGCCGTGCCGTCGAACAGATCAAACTGAGTCGCGCTCGTACCGGTCCCCGTGCGGCCGAGTGCAACCGTGATGTTGTCAAGAGTGCCCGACTCCGTGGGGACGAACTGAAAAGCTTGAAAATCGGCATTTCCGTCGACGCCAAAGCGGGCTCCGGTGTTGTAGCTGTCTCCAGGGCCGAAGGTATCGAACGCAATGAGCGATGCGGTCGCAGTTGCTGGACAGAATAAAAGACTGGCCACCAGCACGCATGCGGCCACGAATGCACCTTTCGGATTCAAGTTCAGACACTTCATAGCAATCTCCATCAATACTCTTTTTTGCATTGAACTGCTCATCGAATATTGTGTCAACTTTCAATCAGGACGGGACAGCCGGATCTATTCGAGGAGAGGAATCTTCCGGATTCTTGCGAATCCGGTCAAATATTGAGTCGAAGACTACGACGAAGAGAGAAGAGTTTAACTTGACGGTTAGGGAGTTAGACCGATTCGACTTTTTCCGACGGACCCACGAATCAAAGATCGACACTATTGAACAGTTGTACAGCCTGAGAATGCATTTCCTGGAGGATTCATGGAGCTATTTCTCATTCGTCATGGTCAATCGGCCAACAACGCCAGCCCGAATTCCGAACGGGTGGACGATCCATCTCTTACGGCGATAGGCCATGAGCAAGCGCGTTGCCTCGGCCTGTGGTGTCGAGGGCTGAAACTTGATCGGTTACTCACCAGTCCATTTCGCCGGACTCTGGAGACCACGCAACAGATACACCAATTTACGGGTCTTGCGCCGGAGGTATGGATCGATCTGCACGAGCATGGAGGTTGCGTCGGCGGGATGGATGCCGAGACCTTTGAGGTCCGACCGGGAATGACCCGGGCTGAGCTTCAAACCGAATATTCAGGATATGCCCTTCCGGATGAGCTCGATGGTGAGGGATGGTGGAAATGTAAACCCCACGAGACTACCGAGCAGGCCGAGGAGCGGGCGGAAAAGGTCGCCCAAACAACGATGGACCGGTTCGGCTATACCGACGAACGGACTGCGTTCGTCTCGCACGGCGGGTTTCTACCGATCTTGATCGGTGCTCTTCTCAATCATGCGACCAATGGCTACGACTGGCTTGACTCTGTGCCGAATACCGCGGTTGCGAAGTTGCTGCTTGAAGGCGGTAGGGTGCGTCTGGCGTTCTATAACTCGGTCATTCATCTACCGGTTGAGCTGGTTACTTGAGACACTTAGTCGGTTACGCTTAGTCGATCGGGCTTGCCGACAGGGACGAAGTGTCGCGACTAAGTGTTTTGGACAAAGTGTGGCGACTAAGAGGAGAGACTAAGTGTGGAAAGAGGTAGTCTTCTTTACAACACACCCGGAACATCCCGAACATTAACGGAGGCCCTATCGCGAGCTTCATCGATTCTTCGAAGTTTCAGACGACCGAATCGTCGACATATCGGTACGAAATACTGTCGATCCTTTCATGATCCGAGGACCGAGCCGTCGTAAGTGCATGTTCCGTGACCGGTAGGTGGTAGTGAGTCTCCGCGTTGAGTGAAATGAAGCCTTCGGCGTAGGCAACTCCACCTGCACTTCCGAAGGCGCCATCACTGGTTTCAATCCGCTTGCGGGCATAGGCGCCGCTATACCCTTGGCTGACCAGGCAATCCAACACCGCCAGCTTTTTGTCGACGACGTCGGTGATGTCGATAAAGACGTCGTTGTAGTATCCTCCTTCCGATTGCCACAGATTTCGGGGAACCGGCGCCCCTCCGCCCCCGAAAAAGAAGACCTGAGCGACCTTGTGGGGCGGTGACCGATCACCCGGATCCACCGATCCGGCCAACTGTATGGCATGCAGGACGATCTGCCCGGCAACGGCATGGGCGTTGGCAAGGCCATCGCCTTCTTTAGGATAATGGGTCAGGATTACGTTGGGACGCAACTCACGTAACAGTCGGGCGAGACGGCGCACCGTCCCGTCGGTCACCAGTAGGACACTGTCATCGGCCCCCAAAAAATGGACATCCTCGACCCCGAGGATGTGGCAGGCTCGTCGCGTCTCCTCGGCTTTCAGGTCGGAGCGCTCCTTCATGAGGGCTTCCAAATCTGAGGCATCCGGCACTTCGATGCGGTGAAACATCTCATCGCTGACCACCTTGTCGTGCACTCGCGCGCCGTGGGTGAGCACAACACAGCCGACGTAGTCTCCGCGGCTAATGTGATGTGCCATCGTCCCGCCGGATTGGTCGAAGATATCGGCGGGATGAGCGCCGATCGATATAATGCGTAGCTTCTCTTCAGACATTGTTATTTCTCCTCCCGATTCTTCTGAATTTGCTCCTGATAGAACTGCCCATTCTTAATGCGATCCGGTACCCAAGACGCAAAGTATCGTGGCGCCCATTTACGGGCCAGAACTGTGTTCATGGTCACCTGTCGGCGGCGCGTTGATGAAACGGTCGCCTCCAACCAGGCCTCGGCCCTTGCCAACTTAGGGAACTCAACGACCCAGACTCGATGCCAGTCGGCTCGCGAGCTGATTAGCTCGAAGGATTCAAGCCGAATCAGTCGGTTATCCTTAACAATGGCCTGCAGTCGTCGCTTATGGCTGTCATCACCGAAGATCGTCGCTTCGGCTTCGTCTGCCTCCGGCAAACAGCGTTGAAAGAGAAGAACAACGATGCTTCCACGGTCGACTTCTAACACTGGAATTTTGGAAGGGTCGTCTTGAGACGGAGGATCGGGCATGGGTGACTCCGGAAGCCGAAGATCCGTGGAGGTGAGCGCCGAGGGTCGAGCGAGATCGTATTCGTAGTATCCGTAGCTGCCATAGGGGGGCGCCATCTCTGCCGTGATCCACTTCTCGATTCCCCCCAGGGACGGAAACTCGATAATCCAGAAGCGCTCCCAATCGTGCTGGGGCGTCAGCAATCGAAAACCCTCCAATCGGTGTAGTCCGTGCTCTCGGGCGACGGACAACATTAGATCGACGTGGGTCAATTCGTAGGCGCGCCGTTCCGCATCCGACAGGCGATGCCAAACAGGCAATCGTCCTCCTCTGTATAATGCCACGATGCTTTCAGGTTTCTTCTCACTCGCCTGCATTGTCTTTCAGGTCTCTGCTCCGGTCCTCCTGTCTCGGACATCCGGCGGATCGTGCGCAGCCTTCAGATAGAGTTTCGGGCTCGACGCCTTATGTTCTGAAGAAGTATCATACCGGAATCCATCAGAATCGGTAGAAACATGCTTCGAACCGTCCATGGACTCAGTCGGGGAGACATCGAGGCCTTTCACGAGGAAGGGTACCTTGTGGTTGAGAATCTGTTTTCCAATTCAGATCTTCAGCCGGTTATAGACGAAATCACCGGCGAGGTGATGGCACGAGCGCGACGATTGGTTGACGCCGGAAAGCTGAGCAGCACCTATGAGGAACTCGGTTTTGAACGACAGCTAATCGCAATCGACCATGAGATCGATACGCTCCTTCCGGATATTTCCAGTGGCGCTCTCTCTGGGCCCGAAATCTTCCGACTTATCTGCCATCCCAAGCTTCTTGATATCGCTGAGTCACTCTGTGGTCCGGAATTGATCGCCAGCAGCGTCTATCGGCTGCGCCCCAAACTACCCCACGATCCACGGGGAGAAGTGCCATGGCATCAGGATTCGGGCTACTTCGATCCCTACTGTGACAAAGGGCTCATTCTGACTGTATGGCTGCCACTGGTGGAGGCGAGTCCTGAGAGCGGGTGCCTCTATCTTTTGCCGCGATTGCACAAGACGGATGTATTTTCCCATCGTCCCAATAAGGCCGGAACCTACCTGGAGATCGCGACCAAGGATTTTCCTCGGAGCCGCAAGGCCGTCGCTGTTCCGGTGCGGAAGGGAAGCGTCCTTCTGATGACCAATCGGACTCCGCACGCCAGCTTCACAAACAGGGGCGAAACGGTTCGATGGAGCATGGATCTCCGCTATCAAAGTGCGGCCCTTCCGACCAATGCCGCCTTCACGCGAGCCGAATCGGTGATGGCCGCGTTGGACCGCGAGTCTGTGCCGGTCGCATGCTATCCTCCGTCTGCGGATTTCCTCGTCCGTAGCCGGGAACGACCCTACGAGGTAGTGGGCGATGCCGAGGTCTTTTACCGCACCCGCATCAAACACCGGGCGCGTTACGAAGCGCGGATGTCGACGGCAGCGACAGCGGACAAACAGCGGAGGGTTTCCATCAATCCGTTTTCCTTGAAGCGTTGGAGCTAATTCGAGATTCAGCGAAGTATACGGTAAACCACCTTTGCTTTACTGGGCGATCCATGCGGGACTGTCTGCTTTTTTTGCAAGTACTCAGTTCCTTAGTCCATCGATCTGAACCTCGTGAATGCTGAGAATACAGAAGTCCGACAAAATCCTAGGATTTTCGTCGTTGGGAGTTTCGTAGTCGGCATCACCATCCGGGTGCCGCGAATGCCGGTGATTGGTGAGGGACTGATCGGTGATCAATTCGATCTGGGCCCGGGAGGGAAGGGGACGAACCAGGCGATCGCGGCGGCGCGACTGGGGGCCGAGGTGAATCTGCTGGCCTGTGTCGGGGAGGATATTCTGGCGCAGGTGGCGTTTGACACTTTTGAAAAGGAGAGGGTCTCGCTGGATCACATCCACCGCATTCCGGGAGTGAACACCGCGGTTGGAGTGGTACACCTCATCCCATCCGGTGACAACTGGATCGTCGGGCACCTGGGTGCCAATCTCAAAATGTGTCCGGAGCAGGTAGATGCGGCGGAGGACCTGATCGCCGGGAGTGACGTTGTTCTCACTCAATACGAAGTGCCGCTTGAAGTCGTCAAGCGAGCGATGGAGCTGGGCCGAAAGCACGGTGCACGAACCATTTGGAATCCGGCTCCGGCACTGCCGGTTGAGCCTGAGGTTTTCGAGGATGTCGACCTTCTCACCCCAAACGAATCCGAGGTGCGCATACTACTCGACCTCCCGCCCGACGATCCAACGCCGACGCTGGAGCTCGCGCGACGGCTGCTGGAGCGAGGTGTGTCGCAGATCGTGGTGACGGTGGGTGAAAGGGGCTCGATCGTGGTGACTGCGGAAGGCGTGGAGGAGGTGCCGGTATTGACTGGGGCTCTGCCGGCAGATTACAAATCTGCCCCACGAAAGACTCCGCTTCGCCGAGTAGAAATGGATTTCCGTGTTTGGATGCTTCGATGTTTGATTGTTCGGTTTCATCGCGGGATAAACCCGCTCCTACAGCCTATCGGTATTCCGACTTTATTTGGCTGCCGACTCGACGCCCCGTGAGGGCTGTAGGAGCGGGTTTATCCCGCGATGCATCCACGTTGCAGGGCATTCTTTCGTCGCGCTTCTATCCGACTTCGAATGACGGAGACAGATCCTTGCAATTGCATTTTCAACCGGCAACTCTGTTCGGGTCGTGATCACACCACCACAACAGACCCACTTCCGCACCTTTGGTTTTCTTCTCCTGCCGAGTCTTTTCTCCTCCGAGGAAACGGCTGAGATTGTAGGCCTAGCCGAGGAGATTTGGACCGAGGATGAAGAACAGAGAAAAAATGAGGAATGGCGCTACCGCACCTTCGTCGAGCGTCGAGAGGGCCTCCATCGTCTGGTTTCGGATGATCGTATTTACGGCACGGTAGAAAAGCTGTTGGGGCCAGATTTCATATGGGTCGGGTCCGAGGGGAACATCAGCAACCGGGACGAAGTCAACTGGCACCCCGACCGGAAGTACTACCGTGTTGGCGAGGAACACCGGATCGACTTTCTCCAGATCAAGATCATGATGTACTTTGAGAATGTGCGGAGGGACAGCGGATGTCTCCGAGTGATTCCTGGTTCGCATCGCATGCCAATGCACAAGAATCTGGAGAAGCTGGAAGTGGAGCCCGGCACACGCCCCTTCGGTGTTCACGGCGCCGACGTTCCCTGCGCCGCTCTGGAGACGAATCCCGGTGATGTCATTCTATTTAACCACTGCCTGTGGCACGCCGCCTACGGGGGCCGGGAAGGTCGGCGTTACATTGCCTTGAAATTCGCCGCGCGGCCTTCAGAAGAGGACCAATTGAAGTCGCTCGAGCAATACACGGAGGGAGTCTTCGAGCCCCATGACGGATTCCTTCGGAGCGAAGATCCCCGGCTCCGTTCGCTGGTCGAAGACCACGCTCTTTTTGCAAACGGTCGCATCCGAAATTGACTAATTTCTGATTTTCGTAATTACGAATTACATGCTTACGGGCTTGCCGACTTTTGGCTCCTGCGCAATGAACACGAACATTATGAACACCAGCACTAAGATGATCGACTATCGTGACGAGGACCGAGAAATCTGGGAGGAGGAGCTTGCAGACTTTGTGCCCCAACGCGTGTTCGACGCCCATTGCCACATGTTTCAGAGCAGCTGCATGGAGCCCGGGGCAAAGCATTCGTTTAGGTCTGACTCTGACCTCGCAACCCTTCAGGAATGGGGCGAAGTGTTGTATCCCGGGCGTCGGGTGAATTACCTCGTGCTCGGCATGCCGGTGGTCGGCACTGTTGTCGCTGAACACAACGCGATGGTTGCCGAACAGATCGCGCGTGATCCGGGCACACGGGCCAATCGGCTGGTTACGCCGGCATGCAAGACGGACGAGATTCGCGCCGATATGGAGAATCCGAGATTCATCGGCCTCAAGCCCTACCGTGTCTTCTCCATAACAGGCGACAGAGACAATTGCCGCATCCACGAGTTTCTTACCCACGAGCAGATGGAGCTGGCGAACGAGCTCGGGCTCTGGGTCACAATGCACCTCTCCCGCTCCCAAGGCTGCGCGGACCAATGCAATCTCGACGACCTGGAAGAGTACACCAACCGCCGGTATCCGAACATCAAGTGGATCCTCGCCCACTGCGCGAGAAGCTTTACCTACTACCCGATCCTGCACGGGGTGGATCGCCTCCGCGATATGCCCAACATCTGGTACGACCTTTCCGCAGTGACCGCCTTGCCCGCGTTTATCACGCTCTTCCAGAAGGAGAATCTGAAACGGATATTCTATGGTTCGGATGGCGTCGATTCCACCTTCTTTCACGGAAAGTATGTGCCCTTCGGCCGATACTGGTTCCAGGTCCACACGGATGAGGCCGACTTGAGCTTAGCTCATACGGATGCGCGCCCCATATTGTGCATCTATGAGCAAATTCTAGCCATGAAACAAGCGGCGGATGTGGTTGGCCTTTCAAGGGACGAGATTGAGGGCATTTTCTGGCGCACCGCCGTTGAGGCGCTGGAGATCGAAGGGGGTTGATTTGGATCGCGGGATAAACCCGCTCCTACATCCCTCAAGGGTGGTCGCGCCGATAATGTACCTCGAAATACGACGGGAATGTAGGAGCGGGTTTATCCCGCGATCGATTTAAGTAGATTGAAGCCATGTCCGACCGCCCGAAGATCGCTGCTGTCTCAACGGTTTACCACAAGTATTCCCACACCCAACACATCGTCGACCGCTTCCTGGAAGGTTACGGTTGGAACGGTCGCCACCACCGCCCGGAGATGGATCTTGTCGCCCTTTACGTCGACGAGGTGAATCCGGATCCGAAGGCGGATCGGCCCGACTTGAGCCGGGATCGGGAGGCACGCTTTCCGCAACTGAAGATCTACCCAACCGTCGCAGACGCACTGACGCTAGGCGGATCCGATTTGGCCGTGGACGGCGTCCTCCTCGTTGGGGAACACGGCGAGTACGGGACAAACGAGAAGGGCCAGCGCCTCTATCCGCGTTACGAGCTCTTTAAGCAGATCGTCTCGATCTTCCGGATAGCTGGAAGGGCAGCGCCTATCTTTAATGATAAGCATCTTTCATGGAACTGGGATTGGTGCCGTGAAATGTATGATCTCTCTCGTGAGCTTGGCTTCGCCTTTATGGCCGGTTCATCTCTACCGGTAACCTGGCGCACTCCTTCGCTCGATATGCCGCTTGGGGCGGAGGTGGGAGAGGCCGTCTGCGTGGGCTATGGAGGGGTCGACAGCTACGACTTTCACGCTCTCGAAACTCTGCAGTGTATGGTGGAGCGGCGAAAGGGCGGCGAATCAGGGGTTAAATGGTTGCAAGCCTACCGCGGGGAGAATTTCTGGGAGGCCCTCGCCCAGCGAGAATGGTCCCGTGATCTATTCGAGACCTGTCTATGTCGTAGTCATACCCTGGAGTCGGCGCGACCGGGATTCAACAACTCCTTCCCCACTCTCGACGAGCTCAAGCATCTGGTCAAAGATCCCATCGCCTATTGCTATGAGCATAATGACGGTCTCCGCTCGACTATGATTTTGATGAACGGCCTGGTGCAGGACTTCAACTTTGCGGCTCGAATTCGGGATCGCAATGAACCTCTCTCCACTCAGATGTACCTGCCCATGCCCCCTGTCCGCACCACTTTGGCGAACTTTTTCAGCCCACTAACCAACAACATCGAGCAGATGTTCCTCACCGGGCAGCCGACCTATCCAGTAGAGCGGACGTTACTCACATCAGGATTAGTGATTGCCGGGGTCGACAGCCTTTTTCGGGAACAGGTGAGAGTAGAGACCCCGCATTTGAACATTGTTTACGAACCGACGGAGGAATCTACCTATTGGAGAACTTAGAGATCTCTCTCTGACATTCTCGCAAGCTCATGCCCACAAATCGCATCGCTGTAGTCGCCACGATCTATCGTTACCTTTCGCACGCGCAGCACATGGTTGATCGGTTTCTCATTGGGTACCCCTATGGTGGCCGGTGGCAGCGTCCGGACTGGAAAGTCGTCTCTCTTTACGTCGACCAACGTCCTGAAGGCGACCAGAGCCAGGATCGAGCTCGCGAATTCGGCTTCAGGGTCTACCCGACCATCTCGGAGGCTCTACGTTGCGGCGGCAGCGAACTTGCATGCGACGCGGTCCTGATCATCGGCGAGCACGGTGAATACACAGTCAACGAAAAGGGACAGAAGCTCTACCCGCGCTACGAGTTTTTCAAAGAATGCGTGGAGGTATTCGAAGAGGAGGGCCAGTCCGTGCCGGTCTTTAACGACAAGCACCTTTCCTACAGCTTTGACAGGGCAGGGGAGATGGTCGGGGACGCACGCCGCCTTGAGTTTCCACTCCTGGCCGGATCCTCGTTGCCCGTCACCTGGCGTCTTCCGGACCTTGAGCTTCCGTACGACTGTGAGGTTGAGGAAGCCCTAATGGTCGGCTGTGGCAGCTCCGACGCGATGGACTACCACGCCCTCGAAGCCTTGCAGTGCATGATCGAGCGGAGGAAAGGAGGAGAGTCGGGGGTTAAGGCGGTGCAGATGATCGAAGGGGACGACGTTTGGGCTGCCGGCGAGCAGGGTCGATACTCTCTAAAGTTGGTCGAATCGGCTCTTTCGCGGAGCGATACTCCCTCTGGCAAAACCCTGGAGGACGGCCGTCCCCAGGATCTCCTCGGGGACGGCGAGTTACCCAACTTGGTCAAGGAACCAGCCGCCTATTTCATCGAACACAATGACGGCCTCAAGACGACTCTCCTTATGCTCAACGGAGCCATTCGCGATTACTGTTTTGCCTGCCGGCTCGGTGGTGCAAGCGACCCAGTTTCGACCCAGTTTTTCCTGCCGCCCACACCCAATGTCACCTATTCAGCCTCTCTCGCAGAAAAGATCCGGCAGATGATCGAAACCGGTAAGGCGCCCTATCCAGTTGAGCGGACCCTCCTTGTCAGCGGTATCCTGGAGAGCTGTTTGAACTCAAAGATCTCGGACCACCAGCGGCTGGAGACTCCGCACCTGGACGTGAAGTACGAAGCTCCGGCCGAGTCGCAGCATGCGCGGACTTAGCTTGCATTTCTTGGGAATTATCGCCCCATAATCTTGGGGTGATTCTCGACCTGAATGATGGGTGCATTGAATGTAGAACGGGGATGCAACTATCCACATCTATAAAGACGAAATGCTTACGCATTCCGCTACCAAGAGTGACGCAGCCTGTAGCGGAATGCGTAAGCATTTCGTCCCCTGCCAAGGCGGATGCGTGCTTTCGGGCGGGATCTTCAGTCAATTCAAGAGCGTAAATTGCTTATCTCGTCCTGGTCGCAGAGTTCGCAGAGCAGATTACACGCAATCGAATTTCGCTTAGCTGAAGAACCGCTCACAAACCTCGCAGAATATGGCGAAGTTCCGATTCGATTTGAGGTTCGAAAGCTATTTAGAGCCCGTCCCAGTGGTGGAAACAATTGATTTTTAATGAGTTATGGGCAAAAAAAAGGCCGGATAGAGCTGCAAAAAGCTCGATCCGGCGAAAAAGGGCGCTTATGCTTGCGTTAGTCAAATACAAAGCACGCCCTTCTCATGAAAAATATTGCCGTACAAAGCTTCCTGCGTCCAGCCCTAACTCCAGTCATTCGATGCAAAGACTACACCGTGTTTCTGGAAACAATGGAGCGGATTGACCGGGTTTTGATCGACTCCTCGCTGGAAAGGGAGGCGATCGTAAAAGCCTTGGAAGGATGGGATGAAGCGGGAGGGAAGGATCGGGAGCGACGCGCTCTAAGAGCGATAAAAGCGCTGCGGGTGGAGGTGGTGCGTCATTTACTCGGAGGGATATCCTTTCGTTGTCTGTCGCAGGAGTTGGGACGCAGTGAGCTTCTGGCTAATTTTTGCCGGGTGCGTGAGGTAGACGGGATCCGGAAAATATCGAAGAGCAGTCTGGAACGGGATTCGAAATTCTTCGACGAAGCGTATCTGAGACAGCTGCATGCAAGGATGACCGAGGTGGTGGGCAATGCTGAACATTGTGGTGAGGCAGGATTAGAGAAGCCGATCGATACGAGGGAATGCCTGATCGACGCCACTTGCCTGGAAGCGAACATCCACTGGCCCGTGGACTGGGTCTTGCTCAAGGATGTGGGAGCAACGCTGCTCAAGGCGATCAGTCTGATCCGGCAGGCGGGAATGAAACAGCGCATGCCCCAGGGAGCAAAGGGATTGGCTCGGGAGATGAACAAACGGTGCCTGGAGATGACGCATGCGCGTCGGCGCCGGGAGGCGGGCAAAGCGCGTAAAGGGATCCTGCGGCGGATGAAGCTATTGCTCAAGAAGATTGAGGGCCATGCCCTTCGCCACCGTGACTTATTGGAAGCTATGTGGATGCAAAGCGATTACACCGAGAAGAAGGCGAGCCGAATCATCGAGCGAATGGATGGTATGTTAGAGCAGATACCGCAGGTCATGAAACAGGCGCACGAACGGATCATAGGGGGGCGGCAGGTGAAGAATGAGGAGAAGATCCTGAGCGCCTACGAACCTGAGATTGACGTCATCGTGCGAGGCAAGGCAGATCGGGAGGTGGAGTTTGGCAACACCCTTTATTTATGCGAGAGCGCAGAGGGATATCTGTTGGACTGGAAACTGTATGGGGGGCAGGCCCCGAGCGAATTGAAGCAGCTTTGGGAAAGTCTGGAGAGGCAAAAGGGCTTCGCTTTAGAGGAGAAGATCGAAGCGATCAGTGGGGATCGGGGCTATGCCTCGAAGGCGGCCAGCAAGCGGCTCCAGGCAGAGGGGATTTTTGACGCCCTTACGCCCCGCAATCCACAAGAGCTCAAGGAGCGGATGGAGGAGCCGCGCTTTGTCCGGTTGCAGCGACGACGAGGGAGCACCGAAGGCCGGATCGGAGTGCTCAAGAACCGATGGCACGGGGGCAAGATACGCAGCAAAGGCTTTGACAACCGTAACCTTAGCGTGGCCTGGTCGGTTCTGTCCCACAATCTATGGAAAATCGCGCAGAGACTTGCGCAAGAACATGAGAAAGAGGCAACGCAGGCGGCATAGGGATCCAAGAATCGAGTCAGAGGCGCTTCCTTGGGAGAACTATCGACTCAAAGCGAGAGGAAGGGTGCTGGAAAGGTGCATAACGGATAAAAGGTAAGCTACCGAGGACGGAAGGCATGTCGTGGTCTACATAACGTGACGAAGATTGATATCGGTATCAGGCTTCCACCCAAATCCTCTCGGATTTGGGACAGCCTCTATTTATCGTCGAGGGCGACGATCCTGTCTCGGCTAAGTTGATTGAGCGCCCTGTTGGAAACCCGTGGATCAAGGACTATGACAAAATCAGAGGGGAGGGCCCGACGCGGTGGGGTAAACGATGGGATGTTAGTCGATGGGGATTGTTGGCTGCGTACAACTTCGAGCACCGTATTGGGGGCTGCTTGTTGGCTTACAATACCGATGGGGTGAACAAACCGAAGGGAGGGGACGACGTCGTCGCGATGTGGGACGTGCGCGTGCACCCGACCTTTCGTCGCCAGGGAGTCGGGCGAATGCTTTTCGAGGCTGCGGTGCGGTGGGCTAGGGATCGGGGGTGTCGCGAATTGAAAGTGGAGACTCAGAATATAAATGTGCCCGCGTGCCGATTTTACGAGCAGCAAGGATGTCGACTCAGTTCCATCGACCGTGAGGCCTACCATGATTTTCCGGATGAGATTGAATTGAATTGGACCTTAGACCTATGAAGGCAGACAACATAGAGCAGCGACGCCGCAACCAATGGACAAGGTTCGGGACGAGGTTCGGGACAAGGTTACCAGGGAAATCGGATTTGCCTTCTCGATTCGATCAGAAAGGTCCTCAAGGTTAACCCGCTCAAAACTCAGCCTAGCAATCACGCTCAGCGGGACCCGAACCTTGTCTATCGCACTCTCTTGAGTTTCAATTCCAGGCTAATCAAAATGGAAACGATAACCGACCACCTCTATCTCATCCAGGAGACCTGCAGTGTCTACGCCGTGAACGCGGGAGGCCGCACCGTACTGATCGACTGTGGTACCCATTTGCGACCCCAGAGCCTTGAAGAGGCCGGGCTGCCCTCAGCCGAAGACATACTCCTCACCCATTTCCACCGCGATCAATGCGCTGCGGCCGCACATTTCCCCAATGCCCGGATCACCATCCCCTTCGCGGAACGTCGCTTCTTGGAGCAAGCGGATTTGCAACGTGCCGCCTACGACATCTGGGACAATTACGAGGCATACTATCCCTGTTTCGGGCCTCTGCAGGATCTGCACGGTCGCTCCGCCAAGGACTACGAAACCCTCAACTGCGCGGACCTCTCCTTTGAGGTTCTGCCGTTGCCCGGCCACACCTTCGGCTCGGTGGGTTACCTCTTCGAAGTCGACGGTCGCCGGGCCCTGGCTTGCGGCGACCTGCTCTCCTCGAGTGACAAGATCCGCGACTATTACTGGGCCCAGTGGCGCTACATGGATTTCCAGGGTCATACGCACCTACTGGAGAGCGTCAAAAGGGTGGAGGAACTCGATGTTGAATTGATCCTACCGGGTCACGGCCGCCCCTTTCGTCACGACGAGATGCAGGGCCGCCTTCGGGCTGCCCTCGAGGAGATCTACGAGCTGTTTTATGGCAAACCGTATTCCTATTTCCGGCCCAAATTTCGACAGCTGACGCTCCATGTCTTCGAAGTCGAGAATTCGGGCGCCAATACCTACATCGTGAAAGACGATTCCGGCCATGCCCTGTGCATCGATTCCGGGTACGTTTCGAACTTTTCCATCGGCGGCAACCCGCATCGCTACATCGACAACTTGACTCCTCACTTGGAAACAGAGTTGGGCATTACAAAGGTCGAATGGTTTCTACCCTCCCATTATCACGACGATCATTTGGCCGGCCTGCCCGCCCTGAGAGCCCGTTACGACACCCAGGTTCTCTCGTCTCCTGAATTGGAGGACATCATCCAACACCCGGAACGCTTCGACATGCCCTGCCAGCTGCCTGAAGGAGTTCCGGTCGCCCAGACCGTGGACCGCGACGAGACTTTCACGTGGCGAGGCATCGACTTCCGGATGGAACAGTTCCCGGGCCAGACCCTCTACCACCATCTCATCTCGTTCACTGTAGACGACACCAAGTTCTTGTGTATTGGCGACAACCTTTCCGGTCTTTGCTTTGCTGAAAAGCGCGATTGGATTCACTCCTTCATCCCGAAGAACCGCACTCCGGTGTCCAGCTATCGCGACATGCCTCGCCAAATAAAGGAGCGACAGCCCGATCTGCTCCTGACCGGTCACGGCGGGGCGGTGGATTGCGATACCGCTCAAGTGGCACGATGGGAGAAGTGGATGGACCGATGGACCGAACTCTTCGCCGACATTATCGACCGCCCGCATCCGAATCTCGGAATGGATCCCCGTTTTATCGAGTTCTATCCCTACAAAGTGCGGGTCCGGCCCGGGCAGACAGTGGCATTCGAGCTGCGTCTGTTGAACCACGAAGACCAGGACGCCGCCTGTCGGATCGAGTTTCGATCGGTCGATGGGGTTGGGCTCAGTCCGAAAAGCGCCCAGGTAGACATCCCGGCCGGCGAGCAAGTATGCCAAACCATCGAGGCTGTATTCCCTGAGACTTTCAGCACCCACTCGTTGCCGATTCTGGCAGATGTCACCTGGAACGGTCGACCCCTGGGTGAGGTCGCGGAAGCAGTGGCGTATTGGTAGGAATCAGGAATCTGTCGGTGGCCGCTTTGCGACTTTGCGGACAACTCCTGTCATCTGGTTGCGTTCGTGGCTTGCGGGAGATTCAACCACCGACAGCTTCCTTGTGCTCTGCCGGGAGGCAGAGCGGGAACTGAGTCAGATAGGGCGTAGCCGCGGCCGCAAAGAACGCAGTTGTCTGCGAGATGCCTGCGGTGCCACCGGTCCGCGTCCTTTGCGGCCGCGGATTCAATTGGGTGAATGGCCTCGACATTGAAATCCGTAGTCTCGAGCGTAATCGAGATTCGAAAGTGGATCGTCGATTACGATTACGATGGTTGATTATCGTTGGATGGGATATCAATCTTTGCTAATCGAAGTTCGTAATCTCAGGCGTAATCGAAACTCGAATGCTCGAACGGCGATTGCGCTTATGATTGCAATGATTGATTGTTCGATCATTCATCCAGGAAATAGGGTATGAAGGTCGCCACAGGAGGAATCAGCCACGAGACAAGTACATTCACATCCGTTCCGACAACGATCAGGAGCGGGGAAGGGCGCGGGGGTTATCTGCGCGGAGAGGAAATTTTTAGGAAATTCCGTGGTGTGAACACACCGACGGGCGGATTCATAGAGGGTGCGGACGCTCACGGATTTGAACTTATTCCAACCGCATTTTGGAATGCCCACCCCAGCGGCCCGCTTCCTCGGGAGGATTTCGATACGATTCTCGACAACCTGCTGAACGGTATCGCGGAAGCCGGGGAAATTGACGGCGTCCTGCTCGAGCTGCATGGCGCCATGGTGGCGGAAGGAGTGCCTGACGGGGAGGGCAGCATACTGGCGGCGGTTCGCGATCTCGTTGGTCCGAATACCCCGATCGTGGCGCAGTTGGATATCCACTCGAACGTATCGGTTCGGATGGTCGAAATGGCGGATGTGTTGATCGGCCGTGAATCGTATCCCGAAGTCGATATGGCGGAACGCGGCCGGGAGTGCGCCGATGTCCTGGTTCGGATCGTCAGGGACGGCTTGCGACCCGCGATGGCCCTACATCAAATTCCGTTAGTTTGGGGCATGAACCAAGTGACGGCGCATTCTCCGATGCGTGAGCTCATCGAGTACCTGCACGAGATCGAATCGCGTCCCGGAATCGTCTGCGCCTCGATTGCCACCTGCTATCCCCTGGCAGATGTTCCGGACATGGGGGCGTCCGTCTATGTGGTGGCGGAGGATGATATCGATCTCGCTCAAAGCTGTGCAGATGAACTCGGCGCCTGGGCATTCGAGCGCCGGGGGGACTGGCAGCTGGAACGTCCGTCAACGGCGGAGGCGATCCGTATCGCTCATTCCGAGGGAAAGTATCCTGTAATTTTCGCGGATCGCGATGACAATACCGGCGGCGGTTCGCCGGGTGACAGCACGGGAATGCTGCGGGCTTTTATCGAAGCTGAATTGGAAGATGCGTGCGTGCTCTATATGGTCGACCCCGAAGCCGTCGAAGCCTGTCACGCGGCTGGGGTTGGGGCAACTCTGGACCTCAACGTTGGTGCAAAGTCGACACCTCTCCAGGGCGAACCAATCCGGATGTATGCGGAAGTGGTGGCCATTTGCGATGGTCGGTTTGATTACGACGGACCGATGTTTGCCGGCTTGGAGGGCGACATGGGGGCCTCCGTCCATATTCGCCAGAGAGGGGTCCACGTTCTCCTCGTGAACACACGTGAGCAGCCCTTCGACACCGCGTTTTCTCGCACCTTGGGTCTTGAACCCCGGGATATGAGCTACATCGGCGTCAAGTCTGCCGCCCACTTCCGCGCCGGCTTTGAATCGTGGTCAAAGGCGATCCACGTTGTGGCGGAGCCGAGCGTTCACAATCCGGCTGATGGAAAGTTGGCATTTAAGAACCTGGGCCGGAAGTTGTATCCTTTCGACGACATATGATCCGAATCGATCTTGGTTACGACCTCCGTGGCTCGGTTCCCGCTGGGTGCACAGGCGTCAATGTTGCTTTTTTCGTTAGGCATAATCGGAAATTTGAGAGTAAATCAGTAGTGCATCTCCGGTAGAGGAACGCGTAAGCGTTTCTGAGAATCGTCATCAACCGACGAACCGTCGAAATCCTCACGGATTCCGCTACAGGGAGCGCTCTCTCACAGAGACTTTGTGGACTTACAGATACCCTTTGATATAATGGCATTGTCGCGCCGTTGGAAAAAAGAAGAAGGTCCCAGGCTTCACGGAAGCCGGCCACTCGATAGCCTGAAGGTTCTGACGCCCTGCGTGGTAGGCAATCCGGAAGGCGGCTACCGGATGTTTTACACGGGTATCGGACCGGGAAAACCCTTTCCGGACTGCCAAGGATACATCCTGAGCGCGGTGTCCGAAGACGGTTTGGAGTTTGAAACGGAACCCGGCATACGTTTGGCGCCCCAGCCGGAGTTGGAGCACATGTCGCTGCGCGTGGTCTCACCCTCCGTGGTACCGCTCAAGGAAGGCGGTTGGAGGATGTATTTCGAAGCACGCGGTCCCGCGAACCTTCCTACAGGAATATGCAGCGCAACTTCAAAGGACATGCTGGAGTGGGAACTGGAGGACGGGAAGAGGCTTTGGAATGCCGGCGGTGTGCGTGCTCCGCGCTATCTGCAGCTGCCGGACGGCCTTGGACGGATGTATTTCGTCGCCTCCGAGTACGGTCCGGGAGGGCCAGGGATGGGCGAACGTCTTTCCCAAGGCGTGATGAGCGCACTCACAGACGATGGTCTGAACTTCGCTATCGAAGGTGGCTATCATCTACAATCCGGTTCGGGAGAGCACGATTCGAGCGGATTTTCCGCTGCCGAGGTCGTCCCACCGACTGATGGAAACGGTGGCGCCAATGAAAGGTGGAAAATGTTCTACTCGTGTTGGCAAAACCCGCCCGCCGGCACCGAGGCTCCATTGCATCCCAGTCATGATCCGAACGCGGTGGAAAGAGGAACCAGCGAAGACTTCGCAGCAGTCTCAATCGCTACCGATATGGCTGGGTATCGTTCACGGATTTACGTTGCCTATTCAAGCGATGGTATCGAATGGGAAGCGGGCGAATGCGCGATCGAAGGGGCGGGTTACGACGGACCCGGACTCGACGCCGTGCACGCCGAGGACATGTCGTTGCTGGGGCTCGACGACGGGGGGTTCCGAATGTACTACGCGGCCTGCGATAAAAATGGAAATTGACGGATCGCTAGCGCAGTTTCGGTGGAACCTCCCCCTAATCAGAATTGAAGTTGCGAAGTATTCTGCAGGGGCGAAGGCCCTCGCCCCTCCAATCCAACGGTAGATTTCGCTCCAATAGAGTGAATCGTGGTTTGCAAACATTACGTAATGTAGTTCGTAAGGTTTTAATGAGCTGGATCTTGCTACCGAGAAGCGATTTATTGGCAATCCCGGCGGGCCGGGAAAGGCACTGCAGTGAACGACCTATGATGAAAGGGCAGCCGACGATCATTGACCTGAAAGACTGAACCAAGTAGACCTTAGGCATGAAAGGCGAATTTACCGCGATCATCGAGGAAGCGCCCGAGGGGGGGGTTGGGCGATCTGTCCGGAGGTGCCGGGTGCGAACGGCCAAGGAGAGACAGTTGAAGAGGCAAAGCAAAGTCTGAGCGATGCCATACGACTCATTTTTGAAGACCGAGTAGCGGATGTGAAGCGGGGGCTTTCTGATGATGCGATCGAGACAGTCGTCGCCCTTTGATGGAGCGCCGCGAGCTGGAGAAGAGATTGCGGCGCGCTGGTTGTTACTTAAAGCGAGAAGGAGGTTCGCACGCACTCTGGATCAATCCACGAACAGGCGTGATTGAAGCGGTTCCGCGTCATGCGAACGTGAAAGAACCGTTGGCCCGTTCGATTCTGAGATCACTCAATGCAGAGTCCTAGATCAATTGAAAGGTTCGTGCGTTTCATTCCCTCTCCCATACGCTGCAGTGCTTTTCCCGCTCAGCGGGATTGCAACTCTGGATATTCCCTATCAAAGTAAGAGTCCGAATCAATGTCCTACACACAATACAAAGAAGCCTTCGACCGCGATGGATTTGTCGTGGTGCCCCGGTTTATTACCGGATCTGAATTCGACGAACTGGAGCGCAATCTGGGGCGCTATATCGCCGAGGTGGTACCGGGTTTGTCCAAATCCGAGGCCTACTATCAGGATCCGGATCGGCCGGAAACCTTGAAGCAGTTACAGGGGATGGACGTCGATCCCTATTTCGCGAAGATGGTCGAACAGTCCAAGTGGCTCGAGCTGGCAGAGACGCTTTTGGGCGAGCCGTGTGAATGCCATGGCGGTCCGGAGTGGTTCAACAAGCCGCCGAATACGAAACACCCGACACCTCCGCATCAGGATAACTTCTACTTCAAGTACGTTCCGGGGCTGGCGCTCACCATATGGGTTGCGATGGAGCCGATCGACAGCGAGAACGGTTGTCTGCGTTATGTTCCTGGTTCGCACAAGCGAGGGATCAGACCTCACGGCCGATCCAAGGTGCTCGGTTTTTCACAGACCGTGACGGATTGGGGTCCTGAGGACGAGGCTGCGGAGGTTCGGATCGAACTCCAGGCCGGCGATGCCGTGGTGCACCATTCAGAGCTCATTCATCGGGCCGATCCCAATCGCTCCACCACCCGACACCGCAGGGCCTACGCCCATGTCATCAAAGCGATTAGCGCCAAAGTCGATGAGAAGGCCCAGGCTGAGTACAATGCCGCGGTTCGAGAGCATCTGGCGGCTTCGGAGGTGAAGTAGGGGAGTAGGTTTCGGGTGTCAGGTTTCAGGAGATTATGTCTTCGTCGCAAGCCTCGTCGCAAACTTTGTCGATCCTACTTCGATTCGAAACACTACCTCCTAGACCCGTTTCCAGGGTCTTTGGCGCGAGCCTTGTCGTGAGCTTCGTCGCACCTGTGAAGAGAGCTGAGGACGAAGTTTCCCAGCAAGCCTGGGGGACTATTAATCCGGCCACTAGATAGTGGCCGGCCAGTTCACATTGTTTCGATAATCTATGGTTTCAACGATGATCCGTGATGCTACTATTAAATGGCCGGAGTAATAAGTGAAAAGACTAAGCGTTGCCGACAAAGTGTAGGTACCAAGTGTGAATCAAGTCCTGAACACTGAAACCTGACACCTATAGATCCGTGTCAACTTTCAATCCGGTCTGGACCCATCCCATCACGCCTCCGGCGCCATCTCGGCATGCGGTTCCAGGACGAGGGTACCACGCTCTTTGCGCATTTGATTCCGCCGCTTGTCGGTGGACGTCATATCTACCTGCTCGGCCTCGGTGTCGATGGCGACGCCGTATTCTTTAGCGGCGTGGTCGGCCGTGACTTTGCCCTGGCGATAATCCTCCAGGACTGCATCCGGGTCACGTTCCAGAGGGTCGCCGTAGCCACCGCCACCGGCTTGAATGAGACGGTAGACATCGCCCTTTTTCAACCAGGTAAGGAACTTGGAGGGCAGGACCTTATGATCGGTATCCGGGTTGAGGATGCTGTAGGTACGGCTGCCCGGTTTTCCACCCCGATTGCCCCAGGGCAGAAACTTGGTGCGATCGGAGCGGATCTGAACCATAGCCTCGTCGGCCAGAACCTGGTACTCGCGGATCATACCCAGACCGCCGCGGAATTCGCCCGCTCCGGCCGTATCCGGCATGTAGCCGTACTTGGTGATGAGGAGCGGTTGATCGGACTCGATACTCTCGATGGGAGTATTGGCCATATTGGTGATAGGCGCCGCGGAACCGTCGGCTCCGTCCATCCAGGGCCCGCCGCCGCGAGGGCCGTCGTTGTTAAACTCCAGGAAGACGAAGGCCTTACCATCTGGATAGTAGCCGCCGAAGCTCACGCCGACATCGCCTCCGCCCCATGCTGCGGGCACTCTGTCCGGCAGAGCCTTGGCCATGGCGCCGAAGACCGCGTGGCAGACGCGGAAGCCGCCCAAGCCCCGGGCAGCCACCGGCGCCGGGTGTTGAGGGTTCACGAAGCACCCCTCCGGCGCCTCCACTTTGATGGGTCGGAAGAAGCCGGTGTTGGCAGTGATGTTGGGGTTGGTAAGACACTTGAACACCGCGTAGACGGCCGACTTGGTGAAGGCGAAGTTAGGATTGATCGAGCCCTTGGCCTGCTTCGATGTACCGGTGAAGTCCACCAGCATCTCGTCTCCTTCTATGCTCACCGTCACCTTGATGGCGATGGGGTCCGGCGAGATACCGTCTTCATCAATGTAGTCGGTGAATTCCCAGGAGCCGTTGGGCAGGTCCTCGATCTCGGCACGGGTAAGGCGCTCCGTATAGTCGATGATGTCGGTCATGTAGTTGCTGAGCAGGTCAAGGCCGTAGTTCTCAACCAGAGCCAGGAGATCCTTCTCACCCTGATGCAGCGCGGCAACCTGAGCCAGAACGTCGCCCAGCACTATATCCGGGACTCGGACGTTTTTTTCTAAAATGCGCCACACGGCCGTGTTCAGGATCCCTCGATCGTAGAGTTTGATGGGGGGAATGCGAAGTCCCTCCTGGTAGATCTCCGTGTTATCGCAGGCGTTTCCGCCGGCCACGCGTCCGCCGATATCAGTCTGGTGGGCAATGACACAGGTCCACCCGACCAGGGTCTTGTCTGCGAAGGCAGGTTTGAAGAGGAAAATATCGGGAAGGTGGCTGGCGCCTTCGTAGGGGTCGTTGTTGGCAAAGATGTCGCCGGGTCTGACGTCCTCCCTTCCGAATTTCGCCAGGACGCCGTTCAGAGCCGGTTGCATCGCGCCCATGTGGAAGGGTAAGGTCAATCCCTGGGCGACCTGGTCCCCGTCGGCGTTGAAGATGGCGGTTGAGAAGTCCATTCCGTCCTTTACCACGGCGGAGCGGGCAGTACGGACGACCGTCACCGCCATCGTGTCGGCCGCGCTGGCCAGATAGTTGCGGATGACCTCGCGGGTTACGGGGTCGAGTTCCTTAGCTTTTTCAGAATTGTCCATGGGAACTTGGTTGTTCTGCGGCGCGTCCGGAGGCCACGCCCTACCGCCTAACGGTGAATCAACGGCCTAATGGAACCGAAGCAATTAGTGTGAAATAGATCTCTTTCAACAGCAAGGTGGTCGGGCGTGGCCTCCTGTCTTCGCCTAGGCTTCGCCGAGGTGTACCGGACGCTCCGCTTTCTGATTGCATTTATGCTGCATCGGTAGGTATGGCTCTCGGTTCTACTTACTCTTTTCCATCACGATGTTCTTGAGATCGTCCAAAGACGCTGACCACCCTGGTGGGATGATCGTGGTTGAATCGTATTCCTCGACAACCAGGGGGCCTTTGCCGGGATTGCCTTCCAGGGCCGGTCGGTCGATCACCGGCGATTCCACCCAGCCAAGTTGGGGGCCATAGAAAATCTTCCTGTCCTTGCCGGCGGAAGTGGAGCGTTTGGAATTCAGGCTGATGAATTCTGGTACCCTAGACTGGGCCGTAATCCCACGGGCAATGACGCGCAGGTTGACCAATTGGTAGGGGGCGTCCCCGCGGTAGCCGTAGTTCCTTTCATGTTCCTGCTCGAAGGCTTGGGCCACCTCTCCGAGGCTGCCGGGAGCGAAATGACGGGAGGGAATATTCACCGTTAGCTCCGAAGTCTGCCCCACATATTTCATGTCGATTTGCGTGTTGATATCTTGCCGGCTGTCGGGAAACCCTTCTAGAGAGAGAAGCTTGCGACCTTCCTGCCAGAGTCCTTCCAGGATGCAGTTAAATTCCTCCAGATCCAAATCGGCGAAACTCTTAAAGTGGGTTTGTACGAAATGATGCTCCACGTCGGCGAAGAGCAGACCGAATGCGCTGAAAACGCCCGGAGACGGGGGTACAATGATGCGCTTGATGCCAAGCATCTCGGCGATTCCGGCTCCATGAACGGGTCCGCCGCCTCCGAAGGTGATGAGAGCGAATCTGCGCGGGTCGCGGCCACGTTCGCTGGAGACGGAGCGGAGGGCCCGGCCCATGTTGGAGTTGGCTAACAGGTGCACACCGTGAGCCGCATCGATCTCCGAAAGACCCAAAGGCTTGCCGATCCTCTCGACCAAGGCCTTGCGGGCCCTGCCGGCGTTGATAGTAAAGTTTCCACCGAGGAGAAACTCAGGGTCTAGATAGCCCAGAGCCACATTGGCGTCGGTGACGGTCGGCTCCTCACCTCCCTTCTCGTAACAGACTGGGCCGGGTAGGGCGCCGGCGCTGTTGGGACCCACCTGGAGGGAGCCTCCTTTGTCCACCCAGGCGATGCTCCCGCCGCCGGCACTGACTTCGGCAATATCGATCGCGGGAACGCGCAGAATATAGCCGGAGCCCTTGAGTAGCCGGTGACCGATGCTCATCCCGCCGCCCACCTCGTACTCCTGTGTCCGGAGGATTTCTCCGTTCTCAATAATAGAGGCCTTCGCGGTCGTGCCGCCCATGTCAAAGGTCATCAGTTGGTCGATGCCGAGGCGTTTTCCGACATGATAGGCGCCGACTACGCCCGCCGCGGGACCCGACTCGATGCAGTAAATCGGTTTCGTAGTCGCCATCTCGACCGCGGCCAGACCTCCGTTCGACTGCATGATGGTGAGCGGCACGTTGATGCCCAATTCCTTCAGTTCCTTCCCGAGCTGAGTCAGATAAGTCTCCACCACGGGGCGGATATAGCCGTTGATGACGGTCGTACTGGTACGCTCATACTCCCTCATCTCCGGCAGAATTTCACTGGAGACCGAGAGCGAGATGTGGGGCGCTTTGCTCCGGATGTATTTGGCGATCTGTAACTCGTGTTGCGGGTTGGCGTAGGCATGGATAAGAGCGATAGCGACCGACTTGACACCTTCCTCAATAATGATACCCACTACCTTTTCCACACTACCCATGTCCAGGGGAGTGAGGACTTCGCCCCGAAAGTTGAGGCGCTCCTTGACCTCAAAGCGGAGGCGTCGTTCCACCAGCACCGGTGGTTTGCGATAGTAGAGGTCGTAGAGGCGAGGAGTGCGAATGCGCGCGATCTCCAGCACATCCCTGAAGCCTTCCGTGGTGATTAGTGCCGTCTTCTCGCCCTTACCCTCCAGGATCGCGTTTGCAGCCACGGTGAAGCCGTGGCTGATCTCGGTGATGGATTCGCCCGCGAAATTGGACTCTTTTCCGCTTCGGCGCAGTCCCTCCACCACCGCTCTCCCATAGTCGTCGGGGGTGCTGGGCACTTTCTCTACCAACACGGTCCCGTCGTCTCCTAGGAGCACGATGTCGGTAAAAGTTCCTCCGATGTCAGCGCCGGCTCGGTAGCGTGTCATTCTGCAATCAAGATCCTTTCCTGTCGTGAATTCTTGACGCGCTATCCCATCGATCCCCTCCCTGGGAGGGGTTGGGGGTGGGTCGAATCGACATCAAGATGGGCGCCCTTCGATCTTAGATCACGATTAAGATTCACGACTTTAGATCCGGCAAGTGGTCTCTCTCATCGTGGTCCCATTCGTTATTTTCTTCGAATCGCATTGTAGACGTGTAATCGTTTCTGCGCGGCGTTTTCCTCAGCCGCAGGGCAGAAATCCTCACGGATTCCTCTACGAAGGGGAAGTCTGGAGTTTCTGAAGCAGTGATGTTCTGATTGATTCGCAGTGGAATACTCATAGATAGAGCCCGTCCCAGTGGTGGAAACAATTGATTTTTAATGAGTTATGGGCAAAAAAAAGGCCGGATAGAGCTGCAAAAAGCTCGATCCGGCGAAAAAGGGCGCTTATGCTTGCGTTAGTCAAATACAAAGCACGCCCTTCTCATGAAAAATATTGCCGTACAAAGCTTCCTGCGTCCAGCCCTAACTCCAGTCATTCGATGCAAAGACTACACCGTGTTTCTGGAAACAATGGAGCGGATTGACCGGGTTTTGATCGACTCCTCGCTGGAAAGGGAGGCGATCGTAAAAGCCTTGGAAGGATGGGATGAAGCGGGAGGGAAGGATCGGGAGCGACGCGCTCTAAGAGCGATAAAAGCGCTACGGGTGGAGGTGGTGCGTCATTTACTCGGAGGGATATCCTTTCGTTGTCTGTCGCAGGAGTTGGGACGCAGTGAGCTTCTGGCTAATTTTTGCCGGGTGCGTGAGGTAGACGGGATCCGGAAAATATCGAAGAGCAGTCTGGAACGGGATTCGAAATTCTTCGACGAAGCGTATCTGAGACAGCTGCATGCAAGGATGACCGAGGTGGTGGGCAATGCTGAACATTGTGGTGAGGCAGGATTAGAGAAGCCGATCGATACGAGGGAATGCCTGATCGACGCCACTTGCCTGGAAGCGAACATCCACTGGCCCGTGGACTGGGTCTTGCTCAAGGATGTGGGAGCAACGCTGCTCAAGGCGATCAGTCTGATCCGGCAGGCGGGAATGAAACAGCGCATGCCCCAGGGAGCAAAGGGATTGGCTCGGGAGATGAACAAACGGTGCCTGGAGATGACGCATGCGCGTCGGCGCCGGGAGGCGGGCAAAGCGCGTAAAGGGATCCTGCGGCGGATGAAGCTATTGCTCAAGAAGATTGAGGGCCATGCCCTTCGCCACCGTGACTTATTGGAAGCTATGTGGATGCAAAGCGATTACACCGAGAAGAAGGCGAGCCGAATCATCGAGCGAATGGATGGTATGTTAGAGCAGATACCGCAGGTCATGAAACAGGCGCACGAACGGATCATAGGGGGGCGGCAGGTGAAGAATGAGGAGAAGATCCTGAGCGCCTACGAACCTGAGATTGACGTCATCGTGCGAGGCAAGGCAGATCGGGAGGTGGAGTTTGGCAACACCCTTTATTTATGCGAGAGCGCAGAGGGATATCTGTTGGACTGGAAACTGTATGGGGGGCAGGCCCCGAGCGAATTGAAGCAGCTTTGGGAAAGTCTGGAGAGGCAAAAGGGCTTCGCTTTAGAGGAGAAGATCGAAGCGATCAGTGGGGATCGGGGCTATGCCTCGAAGGCGGCCAGCAAGCGGCTCCAGGCAGAGGGGATTTTTGACGCCCTTACGCCCCGCAATCCACAAGAGCTCAAGGAGCGGATGGAGGAGCCGCGCTTTGTCCGGTTGCAGCGACGACGAGGGAGCACCGAAGGCCGGATCGGAGTGCTCAAGAACCGATGGCACGGGGGCAAGATACGCAGCAAAGGCTTTGACAACCGTAACCTTAGCGTGGCCTGGTCGGTTCTGTCCCACAATCTATGGAAAATCGCGCAGAGACTTGCGCAAGAACATGAGAAAGAGGCAACGCAGGCGGCATAGGGATCCAAGAATCGAGTCAGAGGCGCTTCCTTGGGAGAACTATCGACTCAAAGCGAGAGGAAGGGTGCTGGAAAGGTGCATAACGGATAAAAGGTAAGCTACCGAGGACGGAAGGCATGTCGTGGTCTACATAACGTGACGAAGATTGATATCGGTATCAGGCTTCCACCCAAATCCTCTCGGATTTGGGACAGCCTCTATTTAACAAAAGGGCACTGAAGGACGGAAAAGGTAACCGGAAAACCGCACCAGCATCGAAGAATCAGGTTAGGAAGTCTGCCCCACCGAGTCGGGCGTAGGAACATCTCGCTTGTCGGTCTGTTTCCTCAGCGGCTCGATCGTCCAGCCGGTAAAGCCGTAGAGGATGGAGATCGCCGGGGTGATGAGGTTGAGAAAGGCGTAGAGAAAATACTCCCCGGCCGACACTCCCAACACGTCCGACATATAGGCGCCGCAAGTGTTGTAAGCGATTAGGGGAGAGGTGAGGGTGCCCGCATCCTCGAGGCACCGCGAGAGATTTTTGGGATGGAGATTCGCCCTTTCGAAGGCCTCTCGGTACATCCTTCCGGGAACGACGAGGGAGAGATACTGATCGGGGGCGAGGGCATTCATTCCGAAGCAGCTGAAAACGGTTGCGGAAATGAGGGAACCGGTCGACTTCGCGGACTTCAGGACGGAGGCGGCCAGCGCCTGGAGCATGCCTGTCTTCTCCATCACTCCGCCGAAGGACATGGCGCACAGAATCAGGGCAATGGTACTAAGCATTCCCTTGATCCCCCCGCGAGTGAGGAGTTTGTCGACTTCGGCGTTACCGGTCCGGGAGATGAAACCGTCCTTGGCGGCACCAAGGATGTCACCGAGTCCCTGTCCCTGAAATACCATCCCGAGGACTCCACCCAGAACAGATCCGGCGACGAGGGCCGGAATCGCAGGGACTTTGCGGATTACCAGAACTAGGACGAGAAGGGGTGCGGAAAGAAGGAGAGGGTTGAGGTTGTAGTGGCTGCTAAGGGTTTCGAGGAGCGCACTTAGATTTCCGGTAGCGGAGGAAGTGGGTTCATTGAAAAATCCGAGCGCGGCGTAGAGCAGAAGGGCGATACCGAGACTGGGAACCGTCGTGTAGATCATGTGACGGATATGCTCGAAGAGCTCAGATCCGGCCACGGCGGGGGAGAGATTCGTGGTATCGGACAGGGGAGACATTTTGTCTCCGAAATAGGAACCGGAAACGATGGCGCCCGCCACCATGGGCAAAGGGATGCCCAAACCTTGCCCAACCGCTATGAGAGCGACACCGATGGTCCCAGCCGTGGTCCACGAACTGCCGGTGGCGAGCGATACGATCGAGCAGATGATACAGGTAGCTACGAGAAAGCTCCCGGGACTGAGGACCTTTAGGCCGTAGTAGATGAGGAGCGGAACCACGCCGCCGGCGATCCAAGTGGCGATGAGAATTCCGATAACGAGGAGGATGAGAATCGGTTTGAGAGCGATCACAATGCCGTTGACCATACCCTCTTCCAGATCGGTCCAGCGGTAGCCGAGAACGATCCCTACGATTGCGGCAACCACCGTCCCGATGATCAGTGGAATATGGGGCTCGCCGCCGTAGAGGCGAATATTCAGGGCGAGGAAGCCGACAAGGACTAATACCGGCAATAGAGCATGCCAGAATCGAGCCGGTATGGGCGTGGTCTTATGGTTGGATGCCGAAGTCACTCGACAGGGAAAGGCCGGCTCTCGACCTTTCCCGATTTCTTTTTGTAAGTAAAACCGGGATCCATTCGCAGCAACCGGTCCATGACTCGAGGGGCATCCCCAATCTCGGCGACCCTCGGTATGGCGGCGAGGACGATCTCCCGGCAAACCAGATTCATTCTCTGGTAGACCTCCTTGATTTCCGACCACTCCCACTCACCCATGCCTTCGGCGGGATTCGAGATCAGGTTGAGACAGGCGTAGTGAATTCCGAGTTGCCGAGCATAGGTCATCTCGGTGCCGTTATTAATGGTTACAAAATCGCCTCCGATCGATCGCAGGTAGCGATCTTCCGCCACACTTTCAAAGCGTCCGCCACGGGTGTTCACGAGCACCCCTCCAAGGTGCACGTTGACGTCGTTAAGATCGCTCCTCGATCGCAGGACCCGGAGCGACTCCTGGAAGAGAATCTCACGAATCAGAGGATCCGTTGCCGGGCCCATCCGCGCCGTGATGTGGGCGTCTGGACCGATCACTTTCCTCACGATATAGATCGGACGGTTGACATTGAATTCGATGAGGTCATCGGGAACGACAAGGTCGTTCGTTTTGAGGTACTTGTTGAGTCCACCGGCGGTGGCTCCTCCGATCACCTCCTTGACCCCGAGTTGATAAAGGGCGGCCCAGGTTTCGACCCATTTGCCTCCGCCGTGACCGTGTATGTAGTAAAAGGGAACGCCCCGAACCTTTCCATGATGTATTTCCGGACTGGGCCCAGCTCGGGTTTCGATTCTGAATTTCCCCTTGAGGTGAGGCGAATCCAGCATGGCGTCATTGAGAAAGGTACCACCGAGGACGGCAATGTTCGCTTCGGGATAGCTTGCCTCTTCTTGGGTAGGGGTGGATTGAAGGAGGGCGATGGTGAGCGCGGAAATACTGAGGAATTGCATCGTAAGAAAGTTGTGGAGGAATAGGCTACATTCGGGCAAGCCCAATCTTCGGCGATTGGTTGGTTGATAATTGGCCGGTTCCGCCACGTTGAACGGGATAGACCTTGTCGATTTCTTTCGTCTAGAAGTCTGTCGGACGAATTCTGATGAATGCGCCATCTCAGACTTGACCGAGAAACCACGCAATTCACAATCGGTAGCCGTTTCGGTACCGGGACACGGATGAAGGAAAGCAACCGCCAAGAATTGATCGACTTCTGGAAAACGGAGGAGCAACAGCCGTTTGAAGGGTGGGATTTCTCCTATGTCGAGGGGCGAATGATCGAGGATGAACCTCCCTTGTCTTTCTATAACCTTGCTTCCGGGCTTATGAAAAATTCGGCTTCTGTGCTCGATATGGGAACCGGAGGGGGTGAATTCCTGTTGACGCTGAAGAAACATTGGCCCGATCGGGTCGTGGTCACGGAAGAATACCCACCCAACCTCAAACTGGCCAGGGACCGGCTCGTTCCGCTTGGAGTGGAGATTGTCGAGGCCAAGTTGAACAGTTCCGACTCAATGCCTTTCGGCAACGGGGATTTCGATCTCGTTCTCAATCGTCACTCAGATTTGAACCCCGCTGAAGTTGGGAGGATCCTCTCCCCGGGAGGGACCTTCCTAATCCAGCAGGTACACGGACTCTGGGCCACAGATCTGATGGCTGCATTCGACAAGCAACCACCATGGCCGTTTGCTACGCCTGCCTTTTATGCCCGAAAACTCCGAAATGCCGGCTTGATGCTGGAAAAGGTCGAAGAGTGGACCGGACGCCTCAGTTTCAAGGATGTCGGGGCGATCGTCTACTATCTGAAGGCGGTGCCCTGGTATGTTCCCGGTTTTGCCGTCGAGACTCACTTGGAGTACCTTTTCGGCCTCCAAGACAGGCTTGACCGAGAGAAGGAGCTTGTCTTCGAAGCGAGAGAGTACCTAATTGAGGCGCGAAAACCGGATAAGTGACTGAGGACAGATTACGGGTTGGACTAATCGGGTTAGGGGGAATCGCTCGGTCCCACTGCGATGCAATCGCGAGCCTTGAGAATGTCGAGATAGTGGCAGTAGCCGACCTCTTTGAGGAAAATCGCCGCCAGTATATGGAGAAGTACGGCATTCCCAAGGGCTATGCATCGCATCATGAGCTGCTTCAGGACGACAATATTGATGCGGTCGCCGTAATCCTGGGTCACCAGCTCCATCACCGGCTGACAGTCGATGCCTGCAACGCAGGGAAGCACGTCCTGGTGGAGAAGCCGATGGCTTTAAGTTTGGAGCAGTGTGACGATATGATCGAAGCGGCGGCGGCCAACAATGTGAAACTGATGGTGGGTCTTTCCCAGCACTTTTACGGGACGAGCCTGAAGGCGAAGGAGATCCTCGATTCGGGAGAACTCGGGCCACTCATTACGGCTGTCTCCTACATGTCAAAGAACTGGGGATTCGCGAATCGGCGGCCTCAGTACCGGAACCGCTTCCACGGCGGCGGCATGTGGCTCGCAAATGGTGTCCACGTGGTGGATAGGCTCACCTGGGTGATGGCTTCCCAGGCGGTATCTGTCTCTGCCTCGATCGGGACGCGGGCGCATTACCAGGGGGGAGACGATTCCGCGACTGCCCTCATTAGATATAAAAACGGGCTTGCGGGTGTGGCAGTCTCAATCGGGTACGCCGATGGCGCACCCAATTATGAATGCCAGGTAATCTGCGCCAACGGATCGCTGCGATTCACCGAACATGGTGAAAAGTACGTCAAAGTGGGAAAGAGTGACCGCTGGGAGGACGTCGAATTCGATGATCCTCCGACCGGTATGCATCACGAGTGGAAGTCGTTTGCGGAAGCGATTGAAAGGGACATCGAGCCGCCGACCCACGGTGCATGGGGCCGCCACATCATGGAGATTCTTTTCGCAGCCGAGCGGTCCGCTATCGCCGGGCGTGAGGTGGCGCTGGATAGCGGTGCCGGTTGGAACCACCAGACATCCGGAAGCCCCGTGGCTATCGATCACGGATGGATATAATCGGCGGGAGGCCCCGGATGTGCAGGTGCTGGCCGGGTTTATTGAGGGTGAATCTGTCGGCGTCGGGGCCAGGGACTCCGCCCTACCGCAGGCTATCCTAGAGCCCGTCCCAGTGGTGGAAACAATTGATTTTTAATGAGTTATGGGCAAAAAAAAGGCCGGATAGAGCTGCAAAAAGCTCGATCCGGCGAAAAAGGGCGCTTATGCTTGCGTTAGTCAAATACAAAGCACGCCCTTCTCATGAAAAATATTGCCGTACAAAGCTTCCTGCGTCCAGCCCTAACTCCAGTCATTCGATGCAAAGACTACACCGTGTTTCTGGAAACAATGGAGCGGATTGACCGGGTTTTGATCGACTCCTCGCTGGAAAGGGAGGCGATCGTAAAAGCCTTGGAAGGATGGGATGAAGCGGGAGGGAAGGATCGGGAGCGACGCGCTCTAAGAGCGATAAAAGCGCTACGGGTGGAGGTGGTGCGTCATTTACTCGGAGGGATATCCTTTCGTTGTCTGTCGCAGGAGTTGGGACGCAGTGAGCTTCTGGCTAATTTTTGCCGGGTGCGTGAGGTAGACGGGATCCGGAAAATATCGAAGAGCAGTCTGGAACGGGATTCGAAATTCTTCGACGAAGCGTATCTGAGACAGCTGCATGCAAGGATGACCGAGGTGGTGGGCAATGCTGAACATTGTGGTGAGGCAGGATTAGAGAAGCCGATCGATACGAGGGAATGCCTGATCGACGCCACTTGCCTGGAAGCGAACATCCACTGGCCCGTGGACTGGGTCTTGCTCAAGGATGTGGGAGCAACGCTGCTCAAGGCGATCAGTCTGATCCGGCAGGCGGGAATGAAACAGCGCATGCCCCAGGGAGCAAAGGGATTGGCTCGGGAGATGAACAAACGGTGCCTGGAGATGACGCATGCGCGTCGGCGCCGGGAGGCGGGCAAAGCGCGTAAAGGGATCCTGCGGCGGATGAAGCTATTGCTCAAGAAGATTGAGGGCCATGCCCTTCGCCACCGTGACTTATTGGAAGCTATGTGGATGCAAAGCGATTACACCGAGAAGAAGGCGAGCCGAATCATCGAGCGAATGGATGGTATGTTAGAGCAGATACCGCAGGTCATGAAACAGGCGCACGAACGGATCATAGGGGGGCGGCAGGTGAAGAATGAGGAGAAGATCCTGAGCGCCTACGAACCTGAGATTGACGTCATCGTGCGAGGCAAGGCAGATCGGGAGGTGGAGTTTGGCAACACCCTTTATTTATGCGAGAGCGCAGAGGGATATCTGTTGGACTGGAAACTGTATGGGGGGCAGGCCCCGAGCGAATTGAAGCAGCTTTGGGAAAGTCTGGAGAGGCAAAAGGGCTTCGCTTTAGAGGAGAAGATCGAAGCGATCAGTGGGGATCGGGGCTATGCCTCGAAGGCGGCCAGCAAGCGGCTCCAGGCAGAGGGGATTTTTGACGCCCTTACGCCCCGCAATCCACAAGAGCTCAAGGAGCGGATGGAGGAGCCGCGCTTTGTCCGGTTGCAGCGACGACGAGGGAGCACCGAAGGCCGGATCGGAGTGCTCAAGAACCGATGGCACGGGGGCAAGATACGCAGCAAAGGCTTTGACAACCGTAACCTTAGCGTGGCCTGGTCGGTTCTGTCCCACAATCTATGGAAAATCGCGCAGAGACTTGCGCAAGAACATGAGAAAGAGGCAACGCAGGCGGCATAGGGATCCAAGAATCGAGTCAGAGGCGCTTCCTTGGGAGAACTATCGACTCAAAGCGAGAGGAAGGGTGCTGGAAAGGTGCATAACGGATAAAAGGTAAGCTACCGAGGACGGAAGGCATGTCGTGGTCTACATAACGTGACGAAGATTGATATCGGTATCAGGCTTCCACCCAAATCCTCTCGGATTTGGGACAGCCTCTATCCTAACTCGTCCTCTTCCCGTTTCCCTCCGCGGTGTTAAAAAGAGATGACAGGCTGGCACGGTCAAGGTGATCACAGGTCTCAGAAACCGATGATCCAGCACTCTTTCTTACTTCCACAATCAACGGAGTCGCCCAGGCGATGAAATGCAATTCCAGTTGGTACACATCCAGTTTTTCATGATCAAATTTGTGATTCATATTGAAAGTGTAGCACGAGATTGATCGAGAACGAGAACGAGGACGATTTTCGCAAGATCCGCTCTCCAAAGGACGGAAAGTCATCGCCTCGGAAACCCGCAATCAGCCAGTATGCGATATAGCCAAGGCTTACGACTTGGGGGCCGAAGAGGCCCTTTCGAGCACCTCATAGACCCGATTTACCATGGAGCGCGGATCTTCGCTGAAACCGGCCGCGACCATCGCATTGTCGTAGATTAGGTTGACGACAAGCTCGGCCAGTTCGACGTCGTTGTTCTTGAGATTTGCTAGATTCCTGATCAGGGAGTGGCGGGGATTGATCTCGAGGTTAACCTTGGGATTCTCGGGCACGTCCTGATTCATCGATTTCATCATTCGGCGCATGCTGAGCGACATGAAACTGTCGTTGTTGAGGACCAAGGCCGGATTATCTATCAGCCGTTTGCTGGGGCTTACTTTTTCAATCTTTTCGCCGAGAGATTTGCTGATCCACTCACAGAGTTCGGTCTCATCTTCCTTCGAAAGGGCCTCGCCTTCGGTTTCTCCGGTATCTTCGAGTTCAACATCAGCCTGGTCGGCAGAGACCAATTTCTTCTCCTCGAATATGTTCAAGTGGCTCATGACGAACTCATCGATTGATTCGTAGAGAAAGAACACCTCGAGGTTTCGGGCCTTGAAGGCTTCGAGATAGGGACCGTTCTCGATCGCCTCACGGGAGGGAGCGTGGAGGTAGTAGATCTCCTTCTGATCCTCTTTCATTCCGGAGACGTAGTCCGCCAAGGAGGTAAACTTTCCCTTTTCAGTCCGCGAAGACTCGTATCGGAGAAGCTTTCCCAATTGATCACGGTGGGTGAAATCCATTGTCACACCCTCTTTCAGGAAGACGCTGAAATTCCTGTAGAAATCCTCGTACTTCTCGGGCCTTTTCTTCGCCTCCTCTTCAAGGAGTCTGAGGAAGCGCTTGGTCAGGACGACGTTCAGTTTCTTGACCAGGGCGCTGTCCTGCATGGTTTCCCTTGAGATGTTCAAGGGAAGATCGGCGCTGTCGACGACCCCTCGAAGGAAGCGCAGCCACTCCGGGAGAAGACCTTCCGGTTTGGCATCGATCAGGATCTTGCGGCAGTAGAGGCTGGTTCCGATTTCGGTTCGATTGAAACCCATGCGCTCCATATTCTCCTTCGGAACAAAGAGGAGTGCGTTGATGGCGATGGGTGCGTCGGCGGAAAAGTGAAGCCGCAATCTCGGTTCGTCGAAAGCATTGGCGTGGAACTTGTAAAATTCGGTGTACTCCTCGTCCTTGATCTCTTTCTGGCCGCGTAGCCAGAGCGCCTGAATCGTGTTTATGCGATCGCCATTCAGATTGATCGGAAACTGAACGAAACTCGAATACCGGGTAAGAATCTGCTTTACGGTGTCCGCCTTGGAAAAGTCCTTATCGTCATCCTTGAGCTTGACTACAACTTTGGTGCCGCGTCTCTGACCTTCGCTCTCCTCAATTTCGAAGTTTCCGGATCCACTGCTCTTCCAAACCAGATGCTCTTCGTCCGGATTCCAGGAATGGGTATAGACGAGAACCTCCTCTGCCACCGTGAAAGTGCTGTAAAAGCCCACCCCGAATTGCCCAATTAAGTTGCTGTTCGCATCGGACCCCTCTTTGATCGCCTTGAGAAATGCCTTCGAGCCGGAGTGGGCGATCGTCCCGAGATTGTCGATCAGTTCTTTTCGAGTCATTCCGACGCCAAAATCCTGAATCGTAATGGTGCCGGCCGTGTCGTCCGTCGTGATATTGATCTCGAGTTCCAGCTTGTCGTCGAAGATTTTCTTCTCAGTCAGCCGGGTGTGCCGTAGCTTTTCAAGGGCATCCGAGGAATTGGAGACGAGCTCACGAACGAAGATCTCTTTATCGGTATACAGTGAATTGATAACGATATCGAGGACCTGCTGTACTTCGGCCTTGAATTTGTGTTTTTTTCGTGTCGCGGTAGCCATTTTTATTGAGTGATGAAAGTTAGACTCGAGTCGCCTGGAAGGCGGGCCGAGTGCTGTAAAAACTTGGGAAAAGTAGCTGAGATAGACGAAAAATCAAACGGATTCTTAGCTAGGAGTCTTATAGTAGCTCCAAGTTATTCATCAGTGGGGCCGAGTGGAGCCGTAGGAGTAACTCGGCGAGGCCCCATTGTGAGTAACTTGGCAGAAGCTGGGTTGGCTATGAGGCAAGGAGTTTGTTTCTCTAGAGGAGTTAATTTTCAAAGGCGGCCGTCCACTACGAACTTAGGAGGCAGTCGTGAGACGACTTCCGACAGAATTTCGAGTAGACGGCTTGCCTGGATGACCGATAACGAACCCTCAGTTTGTATCCTCATAGCAGGATCCACTATAAGAACTTCGCCTGGACATCCAGCGCCTTTGAAAACCACAAAACGAATAAAACAGAAGGGAAGGTAATTGATCAAAGGGATGCAGAAAAGCGAAAAAACTAATCCATACAGTGTGGTTATAGGGATCGATTGGGCGGATCAGAAAAATGATCTTTGGATGATCGAGAGGGAAACGGCAGGAGGGAGTCACCGGCAGGTGGCTCAGGATGCGATAGCGTTGCATGGTTTTGCCGTGGAGATGAGAGAAAGGTATGGGCGTGAGGGAAAGCGCGTCGCCATCGTGGTGGATCAGAAGCGTGGCGGGTTGATCAATTTTCTGATCGGATTGGAGTTTGTCGATATCTATCCGGTGCATGCGGCCAGTGCGAAGGATTATCGACAGGCATTGTATCCTTCCAGGGCCAAGAGCGATCCGGTCGATGCGCAATTGCACGCGGAATTTTTCCTCAAACATCCCGAGCACTTTGAGAAGTGTCTGAGACCGGACAGTGTGGAGACGCGCGAGCTCAACCTGTTGTGTGAGGACCGGCGTGGATTCGTCGATCAGGCGACTCGCTTCGAGCAGCAATTGTGCAGTTGTCTGAAGCAGTATAACCCATTGGTGTTGAAACTGTTCGATGACTTGGGCAGTGCTATGTGTCTGCGCTTTGTTCTACGCTGGCCGACGCTTAAGAAGGTCAAGAGCGCATCGGCGCAAGGGTTGCGAAAGTTCTTTTATAAGCATAACAGCCGCAGCGCCGCGAAAATCCAGGAGCGCCTGGAGTTGATCGGCCGGGAAGAGGCCTTGACCGAGGATCCCGCGACTCTGGAGGCGTTCAGTCGCAAAGCGCAGACTCTGGCCAAACAGCTTTTGGCCCTGCAACCGCAGATCGAGGCCTACGAGGAGCGTATCAAGGAACTTTTTCACACCCATCCCGATGCCCCTGTGTTCAGCGGCCTTCCCGGAGCCGGCGAGGCCCTCAGCCCTCGGCTGCTGTGCGCCTTTGGGACCGATCGATCGCGTTTCGAAACGGCCCGGAACATGACCCAGTGGAATGGTTCGGCTCCAGTCACCATCAGCAGCGGTCAGCACAAAAAGAGCAGCCAGGCAAAACGACTGGTCACCTGGCGGTGGTCCGCGCCCACCTTTGTCCGCCAGAGCTTTGTTGAATTTGCCGCCCATTCGATCCGAAACTGCGACTGGGCCAACACCTACTATCAAATTAAAAAAGAACAGGGCAAATCCCGCCAAACCATCCTTCGAGCGCTCGCTCTGAAGTGGACCCGCATTCTCTTTCGCTGCTGGCAAAATAACCAGAATTACGACGAGCACAGATACCTCGAATCACTCCAAAGGCGCGGTTCACCGGTATGGCATAGACTCCAGCAACTAAACGGCCACGCCCTCTAAACAGAAAATGAGTACTATTTTAAAAAATCCCTTGACGGACCACCTCAGTTTTCTGTCGGACTTTGACGTTCGATTGCTTCGCAAGTGACCAGATTCGTCTGACAGACTCCTAGCCGGCCTGGCACCGGGGTGGTGTTGACAATGTGGCTACACCCCGCGACTGGTATAGCGGTCCGCTCACCAGCTGACTTAATACTCAGATTTGGTTAACCTGAGACTACCCGGATTACTCAGACTCGAAATCTGAGTAATCTGCGAAATCCGCGGTCAATATCTCACTCAAGGAATGTTTATTTGGTCCTATTGTAGCTCGAATCCCACCGGGCGGCACCTCATACGGTCCCACCGGAAGCTCTGAGAAACTCGTCGATTTCGCTCTTATGCGGCATCGACGCCGTAGTCCCGGGTTTAGTGACGGAAAGGGCGGCTACTGCGTTTGCATATTCGGCGGCTTTGAACAGATCTTCGCCGAACTGAACCCAACCCGAGGCGAATCCACCGACAAAGGCGTCACCGGCGCCGGTTGTGTCGACTGCCGCGATGCCACGGCAGGCCGGAATCGCTTTAAATTCGGCAGGTGATGAGACGAAGCAGCCCCGCCTTCCCATCGTAATGATCAGGGTATCGGTCTCAATTAGGCGGTAGAGCTGTCGTGCCTCATTTCCAAAAATGTCGTGGCCCACTGCCCCAATGAATGTCGTCGCCACTCCTGTCCGCGCGGCCGCCACCGCTTGGTTGGACCCTTTGCCTCCCGGCCCCGAGACAATTGTCCAGTGATGGTTTCTCCGGCTCTGGGAAAGTCGTCGCAATACCAGACGAGGTCCTTGTTGTAACTTCCGACGATAACGATGGGGGTATTCATAGCTTGCTTTTGTGTTCCCCTAACCGTTTCGCGTCAAGAGGGGACGCGAGACGGAGGAGTGGAGCCTTCGGACGGTGAGAAAAGCAAGCTGAGAAAAGAGCTCGAACTGTTCCGGGAGACTGCTACATTGGATTTTTCGGACCCTTCACAATGGCTCTTAAGGTAGTTGATCATCCGGTTTGCGACCATGTGCTGAGTCTTCTCCGGAATAGGGAGACTTCGCCGGCGGAATTCCGCACCCTCAGCCGGCAGATCACCGCTATTCTCGTATTGGAGGCGACGCGCGACCTACCGACGCGAGAGGTTGAGGTCGTTACTCCGATGGAAGAAACCCAAGGACGGCAGATAGCAGTTCCAGTCGTAACCGTAGCCATTCTGCGGGCCGGAATGAGCATGGTGGATGCGGTCGTTGACCTTATCCCGCACGTGTCGGTGGGATTCGTCGGTATGGAGCGCGATGAGGATACGGCTGAGGCGAGCAGCTACTACTGCAAGCTTCCTCCCTTGAAAGGGAAAAGGATTCTTGTCGTCGATCCTATGTTGGCTACGGGGGGTTCGGCCCGGCAGGTAGTCCGAAGGGTGTATAACGGTGGCGGCAAGGATGTCAATTTCCTCAACATTGTGGCCGCCCCGGAAGGCGTGAAATTGCTCGAGAAAGAGTTTCCCGAATTGAAGATTTATACCGGAGCTCTCGATCGAGAGCTCAATGAGAGGAAGTATATCCTCCCCGGGCTAGGGGACTTTGGCGACCGCCTCTATGGGACTTAGATCTCCTCTTCAACATACCGTCGCGAGTTGATGTAGAGCCAGGCCGCAGGCAGCACTTGAAATAGAAGGATCATGGCGGCAAACCAGGCCAGGGAGTGGAGATTGGGATTGACCAGCAGCCAGATCGAACCGAGCCACCAACCGTAGGCGCAGAGCTTGAAGAGGAAACGGCTGTCGATAACACTGTGGATAAAGTAGCTGCTGCCGAAAACAACGGCACAAAGTTCCGGGACGACATAAAAGCCAACATTGCCTGCGCCGTAGCCGACCACCGTCACGAGCACAATCGCCATCAAGGAGCTTCCCCAGATCGCGGAAACGAAGCGCCCTGTTAGAGGTCTCCTGAAAATGTCACCGATTGTCGTGCCGGCGTATACAAAAGTGGAGACAGATGCGAAGATCATAGTAGGAACCCAAACGTAGAGGGAGTTTACGGGGAGTCCGTAGTGGCGGATCGCCCACTCCGCAAAAATACATTTTGAGAGGATGATTCCCCAAAATATGTAGAATAAACCGCGGAATCGGACCCTCTTCTGCTCCCCTTCGAGGGCAATCTGAATCTGGGAGATCTCCTGGCTGTCAACTTGCTTAAGCATCAGTCATCCATCGGTGCCACTTAGTATCCTGAAATCATTGCAGAGCGGCAAGATTAAACCCTTGGGTGCCGATTCCGGGAAATTGAACCTTGGCGGAGACTGGTGGTCGATAATGTTGCAAGTGACGCTGAATTGTAAGGAAATCTCCGATCTCGCGACTGATTAGACAGATCATGCTGATAAAATCGAAAAAGGGCTGGGAGCTACCGGAATCGGCCGTGACTCCCGAAGACGTCTATCGAAATCGACGGCGATTTCTGAAGCTCATGGGGGTCGGTCTGGTGGGGAGTTCTCTCTCCCCGGGACGCGTGGCCGGCGCTACGGCTGGTTTTCCGGCGAAGAAGAATCCGAATTTCTCCGGAGCGGATCTCGATGTAACGGACTACGATCTGATTACCAGCTACAACAATTTCTACGAGTTCTCTACCGACAAGGGAGAGGTCAAGAAGCTGTCTAATCGGGGCTGGCAAACGGAGCCTTGGACTCTCGAGGTGGGTGGGCAAGTGGAGAAACCGATTCGCATGGATGTGAATGACCTGATTCGAAAGCTGGGCGGCATCGAACAGCGCATCTACCGACTGAGATGTGTTGAAGCCTGGTCGATGGTGGTGCCCTGGGATGGCTTTCCTCTGCGCAAGCTGGTCGACTTGGTGGAGCCGAAGAGCAGCGCCAAATTCCTCAAGTTTTCAGCCTTTGTGAATGCCGAGGTGGCGCCGGGTCAACGCCGTCGGGGAGGGATAAAATGGCCCTACGTGGAAGGGCTTACGATGGAGGAGGCCGGCAACGACCTTGCCCTTATGGCGACCGGACTCTACGGAAAACCGATGCCGAATCAGAATGGCGCTCCCATCCGCCTAATCGTCCCATGGAAGTACGGCTTTAAGAGCATAAAGTCGGTGGTGCGAATCGAATTTACCGAGAGGCGGCCGAACAATACCTGGAACAAGCTCGCGCCACAGGAGTATGGATTTTTCGCCAACGTCAATCCCACCGTCCACCACCCCCGATGGTCCCAGGCAACGGAACGCATAATTGGAGGCGGGTTCTTTTCCAGTCGAAAGGACACACTCATGTTCAACGGCTATGAGAAGGAGGTGGCTCATCTCTACAAAGGGATGGATCTGCGAAGGAATTTCTGAAGCTCTCTGACTAAACCTGGGCGTAAGCTTTGTCGTTAACTTCGTCGGAACCGACGGGATCTCTTCGTCACGATTAAGAGTCACGATGAGAGAGGGGGAAATCGCTAGATCTAAAGTCGTGAGTCTTAATCGTGATCTAAAGTCGAAGGGATCGATCGCAGTGAACGATTGAGTGCACAGCCGGCGGACCTCGACTGGTTATAACTGCGCTCGTCCACAGCATCGTGCACTGATCTCGATTCCCGATTCATCGGCTTGAGAATCAGGAGAGCTTACGACGAGGTTGACCACGAAGGAGTGCAGGCGTTCGATGTTGAACGTTTAATGTTCGATTTTCAGATTCCGCCGGGAATTCGCTCTCGTGTGTTCTCAGTGGGGACATCCTTTGAAAATGAACCCATCCCCACAACAGCCTCCTTCCATCTTGGTCCGCCTCGCCCGTTCCAAGATCCTGATTACTTGCTTGATCGTTCTTCCAGGCCTATATTCAGCCTACCCTTTGTTCACCCAAAATCCAACCGTTTTGGCGGACCCGGCCAAGTATCTGCTGGAGTATGCCGGAAAGACCGGGACGTTGCTTCTGATCAGCGTTCTCTCGCTCACTCCTTTACGCCTCTTATTTCCCCGTTCCAAGCTGGTCAACGCTTTCAACCGCCATCGCCGGCGAATCGGGGTGAGCGCCTTCTTTTACGTTACGTTGCACCTTTTCTTTTACTTCGTCTACGAGGGTGGGTTCAGCACCTTACCGGAGAATCTGAAGAAGCCTTTTATACTCTCCGGCGCCACCGCCTTTCTTATTCTCCTACTCCTGGCTTCCACCAGCACGAACTGGGCGGTTCGAAGATTGGGCGGTCGTCTCTGGAAGCGAATTCACCGGTTGGTTTACGTCGCCGCCCTCCTGGTTGTTTTCCACCAAGCCGAACAGGAAAAGATTGGTGCCGTCCAAACCGTGTATTTCTTCGCGCCCCTCGGAGTGCTTCAGATCGTTCGAGTTTTTAAGGTGTTTGGAGGAAGGGTGGGAAGTGGGAAGAGAGTGAACAGTGAACGGTAAACAGTGAACAGTGGGGGAAGAAAGTTACGAGTTTCGAGTTGCGAGTGACACCGTTCGAAGCACTTCACGAACCCACCTGAAACACAATAGTTTCGTCCTGTCAAAAGGCCACCCGCGGTCCGGACATTGCTTTGTCGATAGCCTTGTCCATCATACCGTAATCGTTGCATAGTCTGAAGGGCTTACGACAAAGCTGATGAAGATTCTGATGGTATCCGCCGAAGTTACCCCTTTGGCAAAAGTTGGAGGGGTCGGCGATGTCGTTGGATCGCTGCCCGATGAGCTGAGGCGCCAAGGACACACGGTTCGTGTCGTCTGTCCCTTCTACGGATGCGTAAAAAGGTCATCCCGCTGGATTCGCTTTGACCATCCATTGGGTGTTTCGCTGGGAGGCAGGGAACTGGAGGCGAATGTTTGGGAGGCGCGACTCGACGGAAGCGAGGTTGAAATCTTCCTGATTGAGAATGACACCCTCTTTGGTTCCTCCAAGGTTTACGACGTCGGGTCTGGGGATCCGATGGAGAACGGCCGTCGCTTTACCTTCTTGAGCCGGGCCTCCCTGAATCTCTGTTACTATCTAGGCTGGGTTCCGGATGTGGTGCATTGCCACGACTGGCCGACGGCTCTGATTCCGGTAATGCTCAATACGACCGATTACAATGAGCCGTTGGGGGCATCCGCTACCGTCCTCACCATTCACAGTATGGAGCATCAGGGAGTCTTTCCCCGTGACCTTGTCGATCTCGCCGAACTGCCTGAAGAGACCTTTCACTACGAGTGCCTCGAAGCGGACGGCAAAGTCAACATGCTCAAAGGAGGAATCTACAATGCGACCAAAGTCACAACTGTCAGCCCTAATTATGCCGAGGAAATCCAGAGCCAGGAATTCGGGTTTGGGTTGGACGAAATCGTGCGAATTCGATCCGCCGATCTGATCGGCGTGACCAACGGTATCGATACCGTTGAGTGGAGCCCAATCGATGACGATCTGCTCCCCGAGAAATATTCCTCGCACGATCTGAAGGGAAAGAAAGTCTGTAAAGAATTCCTCCAGGATAGGTTCGATCTTATTGCCGAATCCGATGCCATGATCGTGGGAGTGGTCTCGCGACTATATTGGCAAAAGGGTCTCGACCTTCTCGCGGCTATCGTTCCCCGAGTTCTTCAGTCGCTTAATGTCCAGTTCGTGATCCTCGGTCAAGGAGAGGGCGGCCTGGAGCGTCAATTCGCCGAATTGGCAGAAAACTATCCGGGCCGAGTCGGTGTGAAAACCGAATTCTCCAACCGTCTTGCCCACCTCGTCTATGCCGGTTCCGACACCTTCGCCATGCCCAGCCGCTACGAGCCCTGCGGTCTTGGACAAATGTATGCCATGAACTACGGGACTGTGCCCGTGGCCAGGTCAGTCGGAGGACTGGCCGACACCATTGTCCCTTTCACGAACGGTGGCGAGTCTGCCCAAGGCTTTCTTTTCAGCGAAGCCAACCCGGAGGAATTTTTCAATGCCTTGATCTCCGCCTACAATCTTTTCCGAGACAAACCCAATGAGTTCTACCGTTTGCAGAGAAACGGCATGACGCGCAGTTTCTCTTGGAGTGATTCCGCCTCCCTCTACACCCAAATCTATCAGTGGGCCGCCAATGCCAGGGCTCTGAGATGATTCGAAGTGCGCAAGGTCTCCGGGCTAGGAGGCGGACTTTGTGCTTCGATTGCTCTGCAAGTACCAAAGTTTGTCCGACAACCTCCCAGCAGGAATCTGTCGGTATGGACTTTGTCTAGATTTGCACCCTTCACCGTTGATTCCGAACCTCCGCGATGTTGCGAAATTCAAAGTCCGACAGATTCCTAGGGCGATTTGTAAATAAAACGTAAAGAGCACAATTCGTTTACATAATATTTACCAATTCGAGGTGAGTTGGTGATTATTTTTAGAAAAAGCGAAAAAACACCTTGCTTTATAGGGTGTTTCCCCTATAACTTCTAGGGATAATCCTTCAGAGGATACTAAGGGATTCATTGCATCGATTAGAGCACTGAGAGAAGAGAGACTAGTATGCATTTTGAAAGACCAAGGAGGGTTGTAAACTATTGGCGGCTTATAATCACTACTTATTAAATACCTGAAATTTTATTACTAGTACTGCTATGCTTTGCTAGTATCGCTACGAAACGGGGCGACTGCCATAACGGCGTCGCCCTGTTTTGTGTACAGAGGAATCTGTCGGGCTGCGGTTTGTAGCTTTTCTGAGCGGTTGTTCAGTCTGGATGCGAATGACTGACGTAGCCGATTCCACCACCGACAGATTCCTAGTCTCTCTGCCTGGCGGCAGAGAGAGAAAGAGAACTCCAGGCAAAGAGAATTGCAAAAGGGAAGAGGGAGTGATCGGATTGTGGGGATGAGCGAATGCGAGGAAAAGGATGCTAGTCCGGAAATCTGAAAGAGTTCCGGACTAAAGAGAGATGAATGGAGCGCTGCCTAATTTGAAGGGGATCACAGATCCTGGATTGAAGCATCGGATCAATGCGGGGCGAGTCGCGGTGAGCGGGCAGGTTGATTTTTTTCGGAAGCTCTTCGGACAGGTAGAGAGTGAATGGAAGGAAGACGACACGAGGGTGACCTTCGCAGATTTCGCAATTTCGGAGAATATCATAACGGAGCTTCGTCGCATGTTTCCGAAAGACGAATTCTGTTCGGAGGAGTCCAATGCGCAGGATGAAGTGTTGAAACTGGAGAGTCGATTCGGGTGGATTTTAGATCCTATTGACGGGACCAATAACTACGCTTTGGGAATCCCGTTCTGTGGAATCTCGCTGGCCCTTCTCCATGATGGGGTGCCGGTCTACGGGTTCGTCTACGACATGGCCCGAGATGTCCTTATCCAGGGTGGGACGATAAATGGAATCTATGACGGCAGGCGGGCCGCACTGGTAAAGAGTGATCCGGTCGACCCTCAAAGTCTGGTCGGGCTTCACTATCCCCTGTCGGACGAAGAGGCGAGGAGGCTGCGACCTCTGATGGCCCAATGCAAGGTACGGAGTCTGGGGTGCTGTTCCTTGAATCTGGCCTATTGCGCAGTCGGTCTCCTCGACGGTTGTGTCGACTTCAGAGTAAAGATCTGGGATATCGCGGCGGCCTACGTTCTCCTGCTTGCGGCAGGGGGGGGAATGCACTTTCTGAATGGCACGCCGTTTCCATTGGAAGCCTTCCACGTCGACATGGCGCCTGTCCCCTACTACGCGGGTTCGAAGGCCTTCTGCGCCCATTTGAGGAAACTCTTCGAAGAGTAAACCGATTTGTAGCCGAGGATCAGCGCCACCCCGGCGCAAGGCCGGGGGAGCCGAAGACTCGCCGAACAAACAGTCAGCCGATACTTACTTGAAGGCGGCAAAGTACTCCTCAAAGAAGCGATTCGGGCGGACGGTGGAGGCGACTTCGTGAGGGCCGGACCCGGGCTGCCAATGGGTGAATCCGAGTTGATCGGTGGTGTTGAGGTCGATGGTCACGGTTCCCTTTTCGAAGGCACAGATTTGGTCGTTGAAAAGAGTTGCGGCCGCCAACGGATCGTGAAAGTGGAGCACATCTCTCTCCTCGAACCACACTTTGGAGAAGTCGTAGACCGATTCGAGGAGTGGGATACCGGCGAATCGCGCTTTCACCTGATCGGGCGCCATCTTCACTTGCAGGGTGACGTCGAGTCCGATGCTCCGATGAATGGGCGGATGGTTCTGAAAGACGATGGCGGCGGCGTGTGGATCGACGATCACATTCCACTCCTTTTTTCCCCACGGTGATGGGTAGTCGGTGAACTTGCCGCACATGGTAACGAGTCCCTTCAGGAGCTGCGGAATCTCTGGATCAGTCGCGAAGAGAAGGGCGATGTTGGTCAAGGGACCGACGGCCAGGAGAATGACTTCGCCGGGTTGGGATCGGATTGTCTCTTTGAGGAAGGTGATGGACTCGCTCTGGGGAAACGTCGATAGATGATTCCAATTCGGAAGTTTCACCGCCTGCTGGGCCGATTGCTGCTTTTGCGTGACGATGAGCGGTTGCCGGGCCCCTGGATAGATGGGGATGTCGCGTCCTGCTACCTTACACAAGGCGCTGGCCAGCTGCGCTCTCTTGTCCGCTTCACCGGTGACGGTTGTGATTCCCAGAAGATTGCAATGAGGATGAGCCAGCAGGTAGGCGAGACAGACGGCGTCGTCAATGTCGCTGCCGATGTCGGTATCGAGGAGAACTTTCTCGCGTCCTTCGGACCTTCTCCGCCATATGAGGGAGGCAGAAGCAGAGCTCGAAAGTCCCGCCCCGACTAGAGTGACCGTCCCGCGTCGGAGAAATTTACGGCGAGTTATGAGTGGAGAGGATTGATTAGTATTGCTCATCAAAGACGGGCGGGAAACCCGTCGAAGACTCTAAGGCGATCGAAGAGCAGGTGTATTGAAAGCAACGATCAGACGTCATAGGGTTTAAGGGGCACCGGGTTTACGATCTTTGCATTCGGAATGAGTTCCTTAAAGGAATTCTGAAACCAGTTTCGAGCCGCTTCCTCGCCATGGGTCAGGACGACGGCTCGTGGGTTGAGATCCATCGCAAATCTCAGAAGTTCCTCCCTGTCGGCGTGTCCGCTCAAGTCGAACCTTTCGATGCGGGCCTCAATTCGACACTGAAAGTTGAGAGAGTGAAAGAGGAACGTGTCGCCGGGTTTGGCGGCGAGCAAGCGCCCCCCCGGGGTCTCCGGATCGCAGTAGCCGACGTAGCAGATCGAGTTCTTATGGTTGCCGAGGAGGGAGGCCGCGATTTTGTAGGAAGGGGTATTTTCAACCAACATCCCGCTGCTAAGGATGTAGAGGCAGTTCGGGGCCGGGACTTTCCCAATTTCGAGGTCGCGGGGCAGCGACTGAACTTGGAGTTCTTTGAGGAGACGTTGGCGGAAGTTCACGAGCCCGGTTTTTCTCGAAATGGTGTCCAGCGTTTTGGCCAGATCCAATCCCAATCCACTGCAATAGATCGGGCTGTATCGTAGTTTGCCTTTAGCGCGGGCTTCGGAAATCAGGCTCAGGACTTCCTGCAACCGCCCGAACGCGAATACCGGGATCAGGGCCGAACCCCCGCGAGCGAGACTTTGGTCAACGGCCGAGATCAGTCCTTCAATTTGACCCTCCCGGTCGGCCTCGTGCGGCCGCTCAGTCACGCCCCGGGTGGTCTCCATTACTAGAGTGTCGACCTGTCCGTTCTTAAAGCTTGCTCCAGGCAGGGTCCGGAGCGGTGCGAAGAGGACATCGCCGGTAAAGAAGATCTTGCGGTGCTTGTAAATGACCACTAAACCGGCGGCTCCCGGAACGTGCCCGGCGGGAAGGAATCGAAACTCTATTTTCTCGCCGTGAGCGTGAAATGCATTCGATCGGTTGTAAGGTACCGGCATGAGGCGCTGGTTTAACCCCCGGACCTCCCGGCGGGAGTAGAGAGGGAGTTCCGCGATCGCCAGTTCCTCTCTTTGGCGTTTCATTACGGCACACGAATTCAAGAGCATTCGAGGCGCGATCCGTTTCGAAGGTAGACTGGTATAGACAGAGGCATCAGGCTGATGGCGCATGAGGATAGGCAGCGCTCCCAGGTGGTCGAGGTGGCAATGAGTAAGAAGGATGAAGTCGATGGGCGTCTCACCGAGCGGCCGGAAATCGGGGAGGGCGCGATACCCGGCAAATTTCGGGTGCATTCCCGCATCGATGACAAACCGGAAGGGACCCACTTCCGCTAAGAGGGAGTTGGCCCCAATCCCTCCTTCAGTGTTAAGGTCGGTGATTCTCATTAGTCCGGAAATTCCACTCCGATCTGCAACCCCGCTAAGCGGAACCCCTGAAAAGGGTGGATCTTCCGGACTAGGAATCTGTCGGGCTTTCCGTCGCCGCTTTGCTGTGCCGTGACAGGTGCACTTCGTAACAGACCTGAACTTCGGATCGTAGGTTGACGGTTGTGATTTGCCACCAACCTCATACCGACAGATTCCTTTCAAAATCGCCCTTAATAGTGTTGTGGCGCGATCTTGTTCTTCGATTTGAAGATAGGCCTATACCGTATTTGCGAAGCAAAGTGATTTCGTAGATACTATAAAAATGGTATATCATCGAGAGTGTTCAATCGACCGCCAGGTTGGGGCGAGGGCCCTCGAGCCCCAAGCCCTATCTGCGCAGATTAAACTCTGTGAAGTAGAGGGTTTAAGAGATGTTAAGACAAGCCCCCTGACACAACCTTCACGATTTCTAGAGCCTCGCCTCCACTTAACCTGACGGATCTGGCTTCGCTTGGGGAGAGAGCCTCTTCGTTCAGTTCGATTACCACTCGATCGATATCCAAGTTGAGGGAATCAAGAAAATCCGGCAGCGAAGTACCCGGTTCTAACTGGAACGCCTCAGCGTTGGCCGTGATTTCAATTTGCCCCCCTGTCTCCATGTCCGGGATCCTTTCATTCGTTGCCATTTCTCTCGCTGTCCGCTTCGCATCCGTTGCATTCTCGTCTTAAGAGGCTACCAGCGCCTGGTCGAAATCCTTCCAGACCGGTTCGTATCCCTGTTCCCGAATCATGGCGGCGATTTCGCTAGGAGAGCGTTCGTCGGCGATCTGAAACTGTTCGCCCGGTTGTTCGTCGACCTGCCTCCAGGACTTTTTGTCGAAATGGCTGTATCCTCCCGGCTCGGTACTGGAACCGGCGCTCATGGTGGTGATCCCGAGACGAACCAGACCGTTTCTCAAATTCGAGGATTCCCGGGTTGAAAGGACGATCCCCACATGGGGCAAGAGAAGGCGAAGGGCGCAGATCAGTTGGGCGAGTTCCCGATCATCCAATCGAAAGCGAGAGTCGGGTCTGAAATCCCCGGCTGCCGGTCTCAATCGTGGCAGACTGATCGATAATTGCGCCTTCCAACATCGCTGGTGCAGATACCGGGCATGGGCAGCGGCTGCAATCGCCTCGTATCTCCAGTCGTAGAGTCCGAGCAGGGGACCGATTCCGATTCGGCGGAATCCAGCATCGTAAGCTCGCTCCGCCGTGTCGAGGCGCCATCCGTATTTCTTTTTCGGTCCAGCCGTGTGCATCGCAGCGTAGGTTGATTGGTGGTAGGTCTCCTGGTAGACGACCAGACCCTCGGCGCCGGCTTTGACGATGGGGAGGTATTCTTTCATCTCGAGCGGACCAAGTTCGAGGAGAATACTCGGCATGAAGGGGAGGCACTTTCTGACACACTCTTCGACGTAACCGTTCGAAACGTACTTCGGGTGTTCGCCGGCAACGATGAGGAGAGAGCGAAATCCCTGTTTCGCGAGGAGTCGTGTTTCCTCTAGAAACTGCTTTACCGGTATCGTAATGCGAGGGATCTCAATGTCCCGAGAAAATCCGCAGTACTTGCAGATATTGATGCATTCATTGGAGAGGTAGATGGGCGCAAAGAGTCGAATCACTTTGCCGAAATGACTCTTGGTGATTCTCTGAGAATGCTGCGCCAGGGTCTCGATGTCGGAAAGAGCTGAGGGTGAGATCAGGGCGGCGAATTCGGCCAGGGTCTCGGCCTTTCCCTTTCGCAGAATGCGATCGACCGTGCTGCGGCTCGTGTCGATCGATTGTTGCGCAAGCGCCTCGACGGGGAGGGAAGGGAGGAGTTGTGAAAATCCCATCACTCAATCCAGAAAAGCCGTCAGCGGGCTCGTCGCTTCAGCTCTCTGCGTAACTTCGCTCTTCCCCACGCGGCGCGACACCCAGCCCGCTTGAACGGCGAGCGCGAAGGCTTGGGCAACTTGCACCGGATCATCCGCAATCGCGATTGCCGTATTCACGAGAACGGCGTCGGCGCCCATCTCCATTGCTTCGGCGGCGTCTGAAGGACAACCGAGACCTGCGTCCACCACCACCGGCACCCGGGCCTGTTCGATAATGATCTCAATTTGGGCCTGTGTCTGAATCCCGCGATTGCTCCCGATAGGGGAACCGAGGGGCATGACCGTGGCACAGCCCACGTCCTGAAGGCGCGCCGCAAGGACGGGATCGGCATTGATATAGGGCAGGACGACAAATCCTTCTTCAACCAGCGTTTCCGCAGCCTTGAGCGTCTCAATTGGATCGGGTAGGAGATAGTTCGGATCCGGGTGGATCTCGAGTTTGACCCAGTTGGGCAACCCGGCGGCAACCGCGAGGCGAGCGATCCTCACTGCTTCCTCCGCGTTCATCGCACCCGCTGTGTTCGGCAGAACGAGGTAGCGGTCCGATTCCAGGTAGTCGAGGATGTCGGCAAAGGGGTCTTTTTCCGCTTTCAGACTCGCGCGTTTCAGGGCCACCGTAACCAGCCCCGTATCGCACGCCGCCAAAGCGTCACGCATGAGCTCGTTGGAGGAGAATTTCCCCGTCCCAACCAGCAGGCGAGAGTGGAACTCCCGATCCGCGATCTTCAATGGTTCAACGTGAAGTGGACTGAGCATCTATAGAAGCTGGATTCTCCCGCAAATCTACAGCAGTGGGGGAGATTGTAAATTAAGAAAGGGTTCAGGGTCACTGATTACTGTTCACTATCTCCTCCACCGGCAACCGGAAACAGGCCGCCTCATGGTGATTCCTGACCAGCAGGATCTCTCCGGCCAAGGCCGGCGGGTTCCATGTTTTTCCCTTGAGGGCGGGGAACCGCGCAAGTTCCCGATTCTCTTCTGGGACCGGTTCCAGCAGCACAATATCTCCGTTTTCCGCCGTGATGATGAGAAGGTCTTCGACCAGGATCTGTTGCCCGTGCCCGTAGCGGCCCTGTTTCCAGCGGAGGCTCCCATCGGAGGCGTCGAGGCAGACCATGACCCCGTCGTCGAGACCGTATATGAACCCGTCGTGATGGACGAAGTTAGTGAATTTCGCCTTCAATCGAAGAGATCTCCAGACCGGCGAGGCTGAAAGGCCGCCATCATCGTCCCGCTTCAGCTCGATCAATTCGCTTCCGGTACCGTAGCCGCTCGAAATCACGATTCGCTCATTGGGAAGAACCACCGGCATCGCGACATGGGGATGACCACGCGTCCAAGGATAGTGCCAGAGTAAGGTCCCGGTGGAGGGATCATGGGAGTCGATTCCCGTGGCATTGAAGATCAGGATCTGTTCGATGTCTTCGAGCATCGTTAGGAAGGGCGAGCTGTAGTGGGCCCCGGCCGTTCCGCCTCCCCAGAGGAACTCACCTGTTATCACGGCATAGGCGACAAGTGATCGATCACCCTCGCCGCCGGCACACACGATCACCTTTTCATTAAAAACGAGGGGTGAGCCCGAGAATCCCCATTCCGGGAAGGCAGCCTCGTTGTCAGTGGCGATATTTCGTGACCAGATCTTTTTCCCCGATTCAAGATCGAGGCAGTTCAGAATCCCGGTCGCGCCAAGAGTGAAGACCATTTCTTCCGCAATCGTCGGCGTGGATCGGGGTCCAACTCCCGCAATAAAGGATTCATATCGGGCGCGTTCCTCTTGGCGCCAAATGAGCTTGCCGGAAGGAAGTTCGTAGGCCGCGACCATCTCGAGCTCCCCCTGCTGTTCCTGAGTGACAGCGTAATGTCCCGAGATCGCGAAACCGGACCATCCGGCGCCGATCGGCCGGCGCCAAAGAAGCTTTGGTTTACGTATCTTCCAGTCGCGAAGAAGCCTCGGGCCCGCGACCTTCGCGTTCCGATTGGGACCGAGAAACTGAGGGTAGTCAGGCCTCCCATTTCTTGGCGTCCGCTCGGCGGAATCTGACTCTCCCTGCCCAACGATATCAGCGGGAGATTCCGACGGGTTAATGGGAGGCCTGGATCTCCATCGCCACTCGATCACCGGGATGAAGTCACCCGTGATCTCCGGAATCCGGAAGAGTATCAGGAATAGGCCAATTACGCCATACAGCGTCCCGACCACCGCCAACCGGATCGACTGCTTGAGGCGCGAAAATAGAAGGCACCAGAGCGTGAACAGGATAATCGAAAGGAGTATAACCCCAGCCGTGTAGATATTCTGAACCTGCCTCTGCCGTTCGCTGAACACCCAGATCCCAATCAGGGCAACCACCACCAGAAGCGCGATGATTGCCAACGGCCACCAACAGGGCTTTGAAGTTCGAGTCAAATTGGATTGAGGTGCCATTCCTCAATATGGACTTCGCGGGATGATCTCACTCTATCGGTGGAATTTATGGTCCGAGATAACGAAACGTGCAACAATTCTGCCCGGGAAATGAGTGTAGGCCGAACTGGCTTCTAGCGAAAGTGCATCAGTGACGATTGACCCGTCCCGCGGTAAGCCTTTCGAAACCGCAAAACTTAGCGCGGCAAGAGGCCATAGGGATTGGGAAAGAGGGCGGAGGAGTCCTTGATCCCGATCTGTTGCTGTGCTTTCATCCGTTGCTAATCTTTTCCTGCCGTGATTGAAATGCGGGAATCAACAACGACTTGTAGCCACGAACAGGAGACAACAAATGGGATTCGATTACATATGGGACGGGTTTCAGGAAAGGCGAATCCGATGACCGTTTTTCGCAAAGTAACTCCAGGGTTTCACGTGTCCGACTTTGACCGCGCCGTTGAATTCTGGACAAAGGTTCTCGGATTCGAAGTGACCTTCACAAACGGGAGCCCGCCCTGCTTCGCGATTCTGAAACGAGATGACACCGCCATCCATTTTGGGGTCGATACGGAGAAAGCCGGTACCGGTCATTGTCACTTCGTCGTTGAGGGCGTGGATGATCTGTATTCGGCGTGCAAGACAGCTGGGGTTGAAATCAAACAGGCGCCGAAAGAGCAGTCTTGGGGTCTTCGGGATATGATCATTGCAGATCCGGACGGCAACACGATGGAGGTCGGGGAGAAAATCCCTTAGTCGATAGGCACGATTCCGTTTCCGGCAAGCAATCCTTGATCCCGATCCGCTACGGTGCTGTGATCCGCTTCAAGTAGTACCGTGCATATTTTCTAGAGAGGGCTCGATTTGGAACAACGTAACTTCGGCAACACGGATCTGGCCTGCTCCACCCTGGGTTTTGGAACCTGGGAGATGGGCACCACCCAATATGGTGAGATTGATATCCAGGAAGCGATCAGGGCCGTTCAGATGGCGATTGACTACGGGATCACCCTTTTCGATACCGCGGAAGTTTACGGGCCCCACACTTCCGAGGAATTGCTCGCCCAGGGATTGGGCAAACGACGCAGGGATGTGATCGTCGTCACCAAGGTTGGGTTTACCTATCACGACGACCGAAACATCCGAGGAAACGATGCCGTAACCGGGCGGAACGCTTCCGTCGAGTATATCACCGAGCGCACCGAAGGATGTCTCAAGCGCCTCAAAACCGATTATATCGACCTGTTGTTGATCCATTGGCCTGATCACACGACCCCACATGAAGAGACCATCGGTGGTTTGGAAGCGCTCAAAACGGCGGGAAAGATTCGCTACTATGGTGTCTCCAACTATAACGTGGCGATGATGGAGGAATGCGAAAAGCACGGCCATCTGACCGCAAATCAGGTGGGCTACCATATGTTCGATCGGCGCATGGAAGCGGGAGTTCTTCCGTATTGCCACAGAGAAGGGATCGGTTACATGGCCTACGGCAGTCTTGGCTTCGGTCTACTGAGCGGCGCCTTCACTCCCGAAACCACCTTTCTCGAATGGGACTGGCGCCATAAAGGCAGTGCCTTCGGCCTGCCCCTGTTTGAGCGCGAGGACTTTTTGAACGAGCTGCGCGTAGTCGAACGGTTGAAGGAGTTTGCGGCGCTCTATGAAAAGTCCGTAGCGCAATTGGCCATTGCTTGGCTTCTGGGAAATCCGGCTGTGACCGTCGGGTTGGTCGGAGTTCGCAATGAGCACGAACTCAAGGAGAATGTGGCCGCCGCCGATTGGCGGTTGACCGATGCCGATCGAATCGAAATCGAACGTATCTTCGCCGAAGAGGGCGTACCCACCTATGTCGATGCTGAACAGAAAGTCTAATACCCTGGTAACGTCTTTGGTCGCAATCGTCGCGATTTCGGCAAAGGCTGGAGGAAACATGCCGGAAATTAAAACTCACATAGATTCGGATGTTCGAGCAGTCATTGATCTATACGAAGGCATACTTTCGGAATCCCTGTATACTCTTCCCATTAGGCGGCAGCTGGAGATTCAGGCTGAATGCCTGTCAGAGGCACACCGGAATGGGAATCCGGCGGTGCATTTTCAGATAAGCTCATGGCACCCAAAACTGGTGGGTCAACCGAGGGAAGAGATTATGAAATTTCCATTCAACCTGGATGATGCAAAAGTGACCATTGCCCGGGAGCATGGGTTTAAGGACTGGTCCGAAGTCCTCGTAACGGGAGAAAGGAGCTCAAACCTGAAGTTTGAAAGGGCGGTCGATGCGATGCTTTCGGGAGACATAGAGTCGTTGAAAGCCATGGTGGAAGACTCTCCCGATCTCCTAAACGCTACCTCGAATTATGGCCACGGCGCGACTCTGCTTCACTACTCTGGAACGAACGGCGTCGAGGCATATCGGCAGATCGTCCCTCTGAATCTGGCAGATTCCGTTCAGTTTCTCATTGACGCTGGAGCGAAAGTTGACAGGAAAGCCAAGATCTACGGTGAGAGTACTCCCCTTCAACTGTTCGAATCGAGCAAACACTCGCATGAATCAGGAATCTTCGAGTCGGTAATGAGAATTTTCCGGGAATACGGATCGGGTAGTTTCCGGTGAGATTGTCATAAACCGATCGTCCACAGACCCGTAAGAGCGGTGAGCTCTTTTCCAGACCCACGCTAAACTGATATGAAGCCTACATCCCAAAGAAGCCACGATGGAAAAGATTGGTCCGTTATACTCTTTATTGGGATCTATCACTTCCTACTATTGCTTCTTCTGCCTCTCTATCTCCTGGAGTATGGTGCTCCGTCAAAACTACTGATTTTCGCCAGCCTCCTGCTGTATAGCGTATCGGGACTTGCCATAACTGTCGGCTATCACCGGTTTTATTCGCACAAGACGTTCAAGCTGAACGGGATTGCGGAGTTTCTGACGATCTCAGCAGGGAATCTAACTGCCGCTGGAACCGTGCTGGAATGGGCTCACGATCATCGCCTCCATCACAAGTACGTCGATACGGATCGTGATCCCTACAATATAAAGAAAGGATTTTGGTGGGCCCACTTTATCTGGCTCTTTTTTCGCAGACAGTCTTGGGATCAGAATATCATTAAGGACCTGGCGAATAATAGGTTGGTGATGTTCCAACAGAGGTTCTACGTCGCATTGATGTTCGGAACCAATATTGCGGCGATCTTGATAGTCGGTTGGCTGACCGGCGACTATCCCGGTGCATTTGTTTTCGCTTTTCTCCTCCGCATGTTCCTCGTCCATCACTGTATGTTTTTCATAAATTCCCTGGCCCACTTCTTTGGATCGAAGCCATACTCGACGGAACACACCGGTGTGAATAACTGGATAATCTCATTCCTGACATTCGGCGAAGGTTACCACAATTTCCATCACACTTTTGCCTACGATTATCGCAACGGTGTGCGTTGGTATCAGTTCGATCCTTCGAAGATTCTGATCTGGTGCATGGGAAAGCTTGGGTTGGCTTCGGAGTTAAAACGGGCCAAGAAATACCGGATATTCCAGAGGCTTATCAGGGAAGATGAGAAGCTCCTCCTAAAAAGCATCGAGAAGATGAAGGACCTTACGCTGGAAAAGAGATCGAGATTGGTGGGGGAAGCTCGATCGATGTCATCCGCACTCTATCAACAGATCAGTGAACTGAATCGATGCCTCCGAGAATACTGGAATCTCGAGAAAGCCGACTTTGTCGATCAGGTTCGGATCAATGAGTTAAAGGATCTGATTGGCAATCTGAAAAGGCAGTTTCAGACTGAATTCCATGAGTGGGGTCAGTTCTGTAGCATTTATGCCACGGAGTAGAGTGAGGCGGCATCGCCAGGGAAATTGCGTCGTCGGGACGAAGTTATCACCTTAATTCTGTCGATTACAGAAAAAGGCATGTAGGACCGCGCTGGCGCGGGATGAACCGACGGGATAAATCGAATCAGGCGATCGTTCGCGAGTGAACTCCTACATCCTTCGGGGATCGTATGGAACGCTTATCCAAGCGTTCCTTGCCAACAAGGAACACTTGATCCCCTTTCCCTTACGGAATTCCTACGAAAACTTCAGATCTTTCGGGACCTGCGATAGGCGCGAAGAGACATTCCTCCGGATTCCTTCTTCGCCCGTGAAAGCAGAGAGCGGAAACGCTTGCTTCGCTCGAGGAGAAAATCCTCGATGTCTTTGTCCTCGATATGTTCGATGACAGCAGTAATTCTGCCGTTCCTTGTCACAAAGATCGGTTCTTCTTCGCAAACAGTTAGGAATTTTGAGAAATTGTTCTTCACTTCACCCATGGGTGCTACCTTCATGATTCTAACTCCTCATAGTATCCCGCGGTTTCTTCCTTATGCATAACGCGAATCACGTCGACTCGGGCCTTGGTGTCGCTCACCGTATAGAATATGCGAGTGTCACCGACTCGATGTCGATAATCGGGATCTTCGATTCCCCGTAGTCGTTTGATCCGACTCTTGCTCTCTCGAGTAGGAGCCGTGGTCAGATGTTTTTCCATGGCGTCCGCAATTGCGGTTGCATCGTATTTCCGTATTTTGTCCATGTCCTTCAAGGCAGCTGGCTTCAAATGGATCGCATATCCAGCCATAGCAAAATAAAGACATAATTATGCTAGGTTGTCAACTCTCGTGTCCACAAGCCGCTTATGGAGAATCCGATCAAACCGCAATGCAATCTAGCCAATTCGGAGTTCGATGAAGGACAAAGACCACCTCTCCACAGTGGGCGAGTATGAAAGCTTCCGGAAGGCGAACGAACACGGATTGGTTGTTCTCTCGATGGGCCTGGCCTATTGGACGTTCAAGGAGGGTCGGCGCTTTGTCCTTCACGTCGAAACAGAACATGCCGAAGACGTCCTCGAGCAGTTTCGGAAATACGACCAAGAAAATCGTTTCTGGCCTCCTTGGGTTTCACGGGAGCAGGACGAAACGGTCAGCATTCCTGCGCTTGTGATCTACGCCGTTGTTCTGCTCGCATTTTTCATCGGTCAGCAAAGGGAGAATGAATGGTTCGTCAGCCGCGGCGCCGTCGATTCCATCCTGATCTTTCGTCAAGGGGAATGGTGGCGGGCGGCAACGGCCCTTACGCTTCATTCCGATTTCCCTCACCTCGTGTCTAATCTATTCGGAGGTGCCTTATTCGGAATATTCGTGAATCGCAGTCTAGGATCAGGTTTAAGTTGGTTTCTCATTCTACTCAGCGGGATTGCGGGCAACCTTCTCAGCGCTGCGATCACTTTCCCCTTGGCTCGGCAGTCGATAGGCGCCTCCACCGCGATATTCGGCGCTCTTGGGATTCTGGCTGGGTGCGCCATGACCGACGCCCGACCGTCAAAATGGCGGCAACGGCAATACGTCAGAGCCGTTCCCTTGGTCGGAGCTCTCACTCTGTTAGCTCTTCTCGGAACTGGAGATGTCCGGACCGACGTCCTAGCTCATTTCTGTGGATTTTCGGCGGGAATCGTCCTGGGAGTGGGCGGAGGCTGCGCCAGCCGGTATTCTCCAATCCAAGCTTGGCTGGAGAAAACCCTCCTTTCCTCCTGCCTCATCATTCTCGCTCTAGCCTGGATCGCCGCAGTTTACGCGGTCTCGCTAGGAAGTGTGTGAGATGTCCGGGCTATGATCGGAGTCAGTACCCCGCTCTGGTATCACACACGTTAAGGAGGGGTTCACCAGAAAGGTACCTGCGCAGGTTCTCCTTAAAAATCTGTCTCCGGCGCTCCCACAGTTGGTGCGAATCGGCACATGCATGAGGAGAGATGATGACGTTGGGCATGTCCCACAGAGGGCTCTCGGCGGGAAGGGGCTCAACCGCCGTTGCGTCCAGGGCGGCGCCGGCTACATGGCCGGATCGAAGACCGTCGATGAGGGCCTCTTCGTCGACAATCGACCCCCTCGAAACGACGATGATATGGGCGCCCGACTTCAGGCGCTCGATCTGTTTTTGACCGATCATTCCCCGAGTCTTGTCGGTCAGTGGGGCAGTGACCACCAGCCAGTCTGAGATTTTCAGTAGGTCGTTGAGTCGGGAGATATCCCAAACCTCAACGACTCCCGGCGGAGAGGTCATTTCTTTGATATCGACCGCGTAGACATCCATCTCGAAGCCTTGGGCGCGTTGCGCCACTGCGGTTCCGATATCGCCCATGGCCACGACTCCTATCGTCGTGCCGGAAAGTTCGATCATCCGGGCGTGGTAGTTGAGCGTCTCCCAGTGATGGGCACACTGATCTTCGAGGAGCTCGGGCACCCGATGGGCAAAAGCCAGAATCATGGCAAAGACGTGATCTGAAATCGGGATGACGTGGGTTTCCCGGGCGTTGGTCATGAGAACGCCGCTATCGATAATCTCGGGAATGTCCCTCAGAGTGGAATCGAAACCGATGCCTATAAAGTGAAACCATCGAAGCTTTGGGGCGGCCAGGTAGGTCTCCCGATTGATCAGGCCAAACTGGACTTCCGTGTCGGGGGCTTCCCGAATCTGTTCTTCGGCCGTGTAGGCGGTGTGGAAATCGACCTTCGGAAAGGTCGATCGTAGATCGTTCACGAATCGTTCTCCCAAGTCGTAGGCTAGAGTGACTTTCACGTCCACGTCCTGTTTCTCCTTTCTCTCCTTTAAAGGGTTAAGTGACTATCAATCAAGTCCTTATATAGAGAAAGTGATGTCAATGTATTTATTATAGAAACTCTGTCCCTTTAAGCGAGCGTGCCTCTTTCAGCGCTCTGCCAAGGAGCAGAGCCGGGAATGATTGGGCCGAAGGCTCCTCGTAGTGATTGCTTATGCCATTTTTGCTGCCCAACTGCTCCCTAGTTCGTTAAAGAGTCGCTTGAAGTTGTAGCTCAGGCAGACCAGTTGTCATTCGGTTTCTACTTATGGCAATTTCGGTGGGGTGGCTGGAGGGAGTGCTGCTATCCTCTAGCCTGATCGTTCTCGCCATGGCATGGATTGCCGCAGCAAGCGCATGAACGGCCCTCCAAAAATTGTGGGGGAAAGCGGGCAGGGAGTTTTCAGTTCCTCCGATTCCTGTCTCGACGAATCCGCGATCGAACCGATGCTGCCGCGAGCATGCCAAGTCCAAGGAGCGTCATGGCCAATGTGGTGGGTTCAGGAATCACGGTCGAGTAGCCGTCGAGTTCGAGAATTCGCGGGCCGGCGCGGTTTGATGGTGTCGCCGCTTGGTCAAATTCAGCCCGAAACCTCGAGGTGGTGGTCGGGGGCACGTTCATACCAAGGGTAAGGAGGGCGCCGGTGGGTGGGTCGTATGGACTGCTTGGGTTGAAGGTAGCGAGCAGAATATCGAAAGCCGAAGTTGAATCATTAAAGGCCTTCAGACGAAACTGAGTGAATCCGCGGAAAACAAAGCTCGGGATTCCTCCATCATGGGCGGCAAAGAGAACAAAACTCCGAAGGGTAATTGGCTCAGGAGTCTGCCATTCAACAAAATGGGTGAATCCTTGGCTTCGAAAGTCGGCAAAGAGCGTATTCCCTGATTCGACGCCTCCCGAACTGGCTCCGAACATGTCCCTGGCATTGCTGCCGGCGAGTACGCCGGAACTCGAAGTGACAACCGTGCCCTGGCTTACGTCCCATAGATCTTCGAAACTCGTTAGAAACTGGGCATCCGCGCTGGAAAGGACGGCGAATAATGGAACTATAAAGGACGCCGTTTTCAGAATTCGAAATTTCAAGGTAGTAGCTCTCATGTAGTGGAATCTGAGGACAAGCTTGCTGTCGCCGGAAATTCTACGCGCCCTATAGGCTGGATTGTGCGCCCTATGGGCTGGTTTGTAGTTTGTTTCATAAAAGGGTGTAGTTGATTTTCAGTATAGGAAGTAGAAAGAGGATTGCAAGGGTTACATTAGAGCTTTCGATGGACAAGAGTTGCGGAGGGGTTAGCATAAGCCGTTTGGATTTCCAACGTCGAATGCTCACTCAGCCAAATGAGCGATTGAATCCGTTGCTTACAGTGCGGTAAAAGAGGTAATAAAAATGAACGGATCAAAGAGCACATTGGTTCACGTGGGAGTGCGGGCCTCGGATTTAGATAAGACGATTCGATTCTGGCGGGATGGTCTGGGACTCTCGGTTTATGGCACCATTGGGGATCGATGCTTCGACTTGACCGATGGCTACCACAACTTTCGGGTTTTCCAGCATGGGGGAACGGAGCGTCCCAAGCATGTCAGCGGTTTGCTGGACTATCTGCATATTGGGGTCAGGGTCCCGGACTTGATGGAGGCAGCCTCTCGCCTTGAAGAGATGGGATTCCATATCTACTGGGATGGTGTGGCCATGGGGAAGGCCTATGATCCGGCGACCCCTCCTTCAGAGTCGTTCAAGGTTGAAGATCCGGATGGCATCACGGTGGATGTTACGGCCAGCGAAGATCAGTGGCCCGGTGTAGGGCTGAGGGATGAGGAAGGAAGTTGGAGGCCGCACTAGTGGACTTTTTGAGTGGTGTCAGGTTTCAGGTGTCGGGGAAAGTGAAACTCGGCAAGCCGGGACTTCGCCGAGGTGTACCGGACGCGCCACTGTGTAGGGAGCCGGAGTCAACCGAGACGATTAATCTGCACCCGAAGGGAATGTAGGAGCGAGTTTATCTCGCGAAAAATAACCTTGTGGGAAGGTTGGCTCTTTGACGGTGAATTTTCGGCAATGCTGACAACTTACAATAAAGGAAAAGAATGAGTGCTGGAGACAAGGACCGACCCCCCAGCGTAGTGACAGATGCGATGGTGGAGGAGGCGGAAAACCGCCCCCAATCCGGTGACCGCAAAACTCGGATCGGTTTCATCGGCATCGGTTGGTGGGCTACGAGCAATCACATTCCGGTACTCAAACTACGAAAAGATGTGGAGCTGGTTTGCGCGTGCGGCTTGGATGAATCGGTGAACAAGCGGGTTCAGGATGATTTCGGTTTCGAAGAGACGACGAAGGACTACGAGGAGCTGTTGCGGCGCGATCTGGACGGGTTGGTGGTCGCCTCGCCCCACCTGTGGCATGGGCCTCATGCGATCGCGGCGTTGAAAGCGGGATGCCATGTCTATGTTGAGAAACCATTCTCAACCAAGGTCGAGGATGCCCGAGAGATTGTTCGCCTTGCCGAAGAGCGGAGTTTGCATGTTGTCGTTTCCCACGGCTGGCATTACCGCCCGTTGACCACGAAGGCGAAGGGGTTGATGGACGAAGGATTGGTCGGCGAAGTCGAGCATGTCGTTTGCCACATGGCTTCGCCGGGCGGGAAGGGTCTGTTCAGCGGAAAAGGTTTCGAATACTCTGGGTCTTATCTACCCATAGATGTCGAAACCTACTCGGATCCGGTGATTTCGGAGGGAGGATACGGACAGGGACAGTTGTGCCATGCTCTTGGGCTGCTCGTTTGGCTGACCGGGTTAGAGCCGAAGACGGTCTTTGCCAAAATGAGCGAAGTGGGGTCGAAGGTCGACATGTACGACGCTATTACGGCAACTTTCACGAATGGCGCCATCGCATCTATTTCGGGCGCCGCGTCCCTCCCGGAAGAGGCCCGCTACCAAGTGGACCTCCGTATCTTTGGAACTGAGGGAATGCTCAATTTCGATATCGATTGGGAACGGGTCGATCTCTATCGTCACGACGGTGAACATCGGCTCTTGGAGGTTGGACGGGATGAAGGTGCCTATCAGTGCGATGGTCCGCTTCACAATTTCGTCGAGTTGATGCTTGGGCTGGACGATGAGAATTTGTCGCCCGGATATTGTGGATTGCGGGCTGTCGAAATGCTCGATGCAGCTTATCGATCGAATAAGAGCGGAATGGAGGAGGGAGTCTGAAGAGTTACGGGTTGCTTCTGATCAAAGAACACCTTGACCGATCTCCTTCCGACAACCAGTCTCACACCCCATGAGCGATTTAAAAGCGGGTGCACAATTATATACCGTAAGAGAATTCACAAAGACAATTGATGGAGTCGCTGATGCCTTTAAAAAGTCTCGAGAAATCGGTTATACCGGGGTTCAAATCTCCGCATTCGGCGATGTCGACCCAAAGGACGTAGCTCGCCTGGTGGAAGACAACGGCCTCACCGTCGCCGCCACTCACTTTGGATGGCCTGAATTTCTCGAAGACCTCGATAGGGTTATCGAAATACACCAGCTTTGGAAATGCCGCAATGCCGCGATAGGAGGGTTGCCCAAGGACTACTACTGCCTGGAGGGAGTGGATCGATTCGTCTCCGAGTTGACTCCGGTAGCTGAGAAACTCCAGGCCGCTGGAATCGCCTTCTCCTACCATAACCACAGCCACGAATTGGTCCGCTACGACGGGCGGACCTGGCTCGAACGCGCCTACTCAGCAGCCTCGGGCGATTCTCTGAACGCCGAACTCGATGTCTACTGGCTCGTGGCGGGAGGTGGCGATCCGGTGCAATGGATTCAGAACCTGGGAGGGCGCCAACCGGCCATTCATTTCAAGGATATGCAGGTTAACCCGGACCGAACCCAGCGCTTTGCCGAAGTGGGGGAGGGGAATCTCAACTGGCCCAAGATTGTCGAGGCGTGCCGTGGCGCCGATGTCGAGTGGGCTCTGGTGGAGCAGGATCAATGCTACGGGAAGGATCCGTATGAATGCCTTGCGACGAGTTATCGAAACATGCGGGAGATGGGGATAAGCTGAATAATCGAATAACCCACTCTTGCACCTCTACTCCTGGCCCCTCCCTGAGTTTGTTCCGGATCCAGTTACCTACCCTAGCCCCTCCGAGGGGCAATCCTGGTTTGTCGTACAACCCACCCCTGGCCCCTCCGAGGAGGGGAATGTGCTGATTCAGTGCTCACTGGTTAGATCCCCTCCCGGGAAGAGATTATATCGAGATGTATCGATTGTGGAACCTCCCCTCCTCGGAGGGGTGCCCGTCTTGTCTAGGCGCAGCGAAGGGAAGACGGAAGGGCGGGGTGGGTTGCTCGGCTACGAGAATTCCCCATCAAAATCCTCGTCCCTAAGACCTCCCTGGTAATCCCGCATGAGTGCTTTCGATGCCTGACGTTCGCAACGGTCTCTCCGTTGTGCGCGCTCCTTCCTCTTACGCTTCTTTCTTTTTACTTGGATGAGTTCGCGGGCTCGTTCCTGTTTTTCTGCGAACTGAGTCTCATTCTTGAGCGTCTCGTAACTTTTGAAGCGATAGGCAGTTAGGGTACCGTCGCCAAGAGCAGCTTCGATAGTGCAACCCGGTTCTCCGCTGTGAGTGCAATTTGCAAATCGGCACTGACTCGCGATCTCGTAAACGTCGGGGAAACTCCGTTCGAGTGCGGTTTCATCTCCGTGGAGCTGGACCTCTCTCATGCCTGGTGTATCGATGAGGATCCCTCCCTGGGGAAGGACGATCATTTCTCTCCAGGTGGTCGTGTGGCGACCACGTAAGTCCCCTTGCCGGAGGGCTCCCGTTTTCAAGCGCTCCTCGTCCAGGATCGCATTGATCAGAGTTGATTTTCCGACTCCAGATGAGCCTAGGAAGGCCACCGTCTTTCCATTTTCGACGAATTTGGTAATGCCTTCAATTCTCTCATGGTGTAGAGCGCTCACAGTGCAGATTGGCGCCTCTCCTGCAATCGGAAGCAGCTTTGCTATACATTCCTCGAGATCCGATCGCAGATCGGATTTGTTCAGGACGATTACCGGCTGTGCGCCGCCGCTCGCGACGAGCGTCAAGTAGCGTTCGACCAGTCGTACACGGATTGGGTGATCGAGACCGAATAGGAGGAAAAAGGTATCGACGTTGCCGGCAACGATTTGATCGGACGTCCTTCGGCCTTCATGGTCTCTTCCCGATGTTTGTCTTGTAAATTCGGTTCTACGAGGAAGCAGAGAATGAAGTGGTGACGTCCTATCCTTCCTGTAAAAAGAAAAATGGTGTAACCTCCTGAAAACAAAAATGTAACCAAACCGGGGCCGAAAGGCGGCCCCGAAAAACAGGAGACTACACCATGAAGAAGATAGCACCGAGTGAGAAGATAGAGCAAGAGCTAATGGAAGGAATCGCGAGCAGCACAGATCCACTGGGGGAGGCGGCCCGACGGGGAGCCCAGCTGATGCTGCAAAGAGCCTTGGAGATCGAAGTGAGCGATTTTCTGGGGCGAGAGCGCTATGAGCGCTCGAGTGATGGAGCACTGCGGGGCTACCGCAATGGCTATGAGCCGAAGAAAGTGCATCTTTGCGAAGGGACGATTGAGCTGCAGGTACCGCAGATTCGCGACGGGCTGGAGCCGTTCGAGTCGGCCTGGCTGGAAGCGATCGGACGACGCTCGAAGCGGCTTTTGGAGCTGGTGCCGATGCTCTATGTGAAAGGGATGAGTCAGCGCGATATCGAGACGGCGCTGATCGAGTCTTTGGGGGTAGAGCAGACCGGGCGCAGCGTGGTCAATGAGGTGTGCCAAAGTCTGAGGATGGACTTTGCAAAGTGGCAGGAAAGAGATCTGAGTGGTGAGCGCGTGCTCTATCTGTTTCTGGACGGGATCTATATGAGGCTGCGGCCCGAAGACAAGAGGGCAGTGGCGGTCCTATGCGCCTACGGGATGCTCTGGGACGGACGTAAGGTATTGCTTCATATGGCCGTAGGGGACAAGGAGAGCAGCGCCTGTTGGGAGGCCTTCCTGGAGGACATGAAGAGCCGGGGATTGGCCGATCCAGTACTCAGTGTGATGGACGGTAATTCGGGTCTACGCAAGGCGGTGGGAAGGAAGTTTCCGAACAGCCTGGTGCAGCGCTGCCAGGTGCACAAGATGCGCAACATCGTCAACAAGCTTCCAGAGGTAGCCCGTCCCACCCTCAAAAAGCTCATTCACAAAGCCTTTACGGCGAAGGGATATCGCGAGGCTGTAGAACAGGCTCGCGCCATCATCGAGGAATACAAGGGGAGCTTTCCAGCCGCCATGAAGTGCCTGGAGCGTGACCTGGAGGAATCGCTCACAGCGCTGAAATTTCCCTTCCTGCACCGAAAACAGATCCGCACCACCAATCTGCTGGAGCGACTCTTCGGGGAAGGGCGCCGTCGCACCAAAGTGATTCCCCGATTCCGCTCCGAAACGAGCGGACTGTGCCTGATCTTCGCGGTCCTGGTGGATGCCTCAGAAGGCTGGCGAGGAGTCCGCATGGAACCCTACCTGGTGGAACGACTCAAACAGATCTGGAGCGATCCGGAGAGCACCTGGAAGGATCCGGACCTGATGAAATTCGCTGCCTGAAGGGAAGAAAGTAAAGATAATCTAATAGAGGTTATGCCATTTCGATTTTACAGGAAAAGGCGGACTTGACCAATGAAGTCGAAGGGCGTTGCCTATGTCCTGACGGCTGTCGACCAGAATCCAGTCACCAACAGTCGGAAAATCTGAGCCGTCTCTACACGAATCGAGAAAGGAACCAGACAGGTAGGCCCTTCCTTCTCCGAATAGGCTGACTATGTTGTAATCGCTTCGATTGACACGAGCGATTCGGGCGGGGAGGAGATGGGGTTCGCCTTCCTCTTCCAGAAGGCTTTGCCAATGGTCGTCCCAGCCCAGTTGATTGAGTGTGTATTTCATTGAGGGGAAAGTCTTTGAGTTCGTGAGTCTCTGAGAAAGCGGGTCTTAGAGTTCCCGGGCTTGTGAGTTCGTGAGTTTGGATTCCGTATCTTCGGGGCAGGGCGGGTATCCCGGTTTGGACGTACCCGAAACCTCGGTCTCAATTCGGACCATTACCGGGAGGCCGCAGTTTCGACCTGTCGGACGCACATACCGCGAGAGGTTTAGATGGCGCCGTCGGTCCGTACGCTCGAAGGCCGCGACTTCCTGGATTGCCGCGGCCCTTCCTAACGATTAAAAACTAACCGTGGTTCTCACCCCATACCGGAGGCGGCAATCGCAAATCGAAATCTGTTTTTCAATTGTTTCATAGTTCCGCCTCCTTTCTACGGTGGAGATTGAGTATGGGCGAACTGTAATGGCCGGGAGGAAGAGGTCAAGTGCGGATCGTTGGTTTCTTAGAATCGAGCACTCTTCGGGGATCCACGGCGGCGACGGAGCACCGCCTTCCAATCCAGCGGATGCATGCGCATGTTGGAGGGCGGTGCTCTGTCGCCGCTGCTGCCTTGACCTCGACAAGCGATTGATCCCGAACGGGAAAACTTGATCCCTATTCGTTGCCGTGCTTTGATTCGTTGCCATCCCTTTTGGAATATCGGGAACACTCATGGAATCCAAACCTGAATACGATTTCGTCCTTGAGGAGAACATCAAGGTTCGCGCCCGCGACGGCGTGGAGCTAGCGACTGATGTCTTTTACCCGGCTCAGAAAGGATCGGATTCGCCGCTGCCTGGGAAGCACCCGGCCCTTCTCCACCGGACTCCGTATAACAAGACAGAAGTCGAGCAGTCGTCCAACTTCTGCCGCTGGTTTGCTCGCCGGGGCTATATCGCGGTGATCCAGGACTGTCGGGGTTGTTTTCGGTCCGGCGGGGAGGTAAACTTTCTCGTGCCTGAAGCGGAAGACGGTTTCGACACCATGCAATGGATCAAGGAACAGGAGTGGTCGGATGGCAAGGTGGGTACATGGGGCACGTCCTGGGCGGGGTGGACCCAGACGGCGCTTGCCGGTCTCGGGCCGGACAATCTTGCGACGATGATACCCAACCAGAGCGGGGCCAATGGACATTCCAGCTCGGTTCGGCAGGGCGGCGCTTTGGAGCTTCGCTTTCTGGCCTGGGCCTTCTGGCATTCGGCGACCAACACACAGGAAGAGCTGAAGTCCGACCCGAGCATCGACCCGGCTCTGAATCTGGGCGCCGTGCCTTTTGGCGACTGGCTGACTCGGATGCCAATTCGGAAAGGGCAAACACAGCTGCGGCTTGTCCCACCCTACGAGAATTTCGTCTTAGAGATCTTCACGCGCTCAGATTACGACGAGTATTGGAAGCATCCCAGCCTCGCCCCCTCCGAGCATTGGGACCAGTTCCCCGATATTCCGATTCTTCTTTGCGGCGGTTGGTACGATTCCTACACCCGGGCAACGTTTGAGAACTATGTTGGGCTGTCCGAACGAAAGAAGGGGCCCGTAAAGGTGATCGTGGGCCCGTGGACCCACGGATCGTCGACCCAGGAACTTTCCTACGCCGGGGACGTCGAGTTTGGTGAAGAGGCGTCCATCGGAAATTTTCGGGATCTCCATTTGCAGTGGTATGACCGTTGGATGAAGGGCATGGAGAATGGAGTTTCCAATCTTCCGCCGGTAGGAATTTTTGTCATGGGAGGCGGCGGTGGTCATCGTGCCGGGAGCGGGCGGCTCCATCACGGCGGGAATTGGAGAGACGAAAACGAGTGGCCGCTCGCCCGTACCGAATACACGGATTTTTGTCTTCATGGTGACGGTTCGCTCCGCTCCGACGAACCGAATCAGGAAAATTTGAGCACGACTTTCATGTTCGACCCCAGCCGTCCCGTACCGTCTCTAGGCGGGAATGTCTCGTCATTGACCGAGTTGGGCGACATGCCTCCCGGCCTGGCGGATCCCGCACTTGCTCCCCGGTCCACACGAACTCATGAGGTCATGTCCGCGGGAGGCTACAATCAGGTGGAAGGACCCAGATTCTACGGCTGCAATCCGCCCTACCTTCCGATTGGCACGCGCCCCGATGTTCTGGTCTTTCAGACAGATCCGCTGGATCAGGATACAGAGGTGACCGGCCCGATCGAGGTGACGCTTTGGGTTACTTCGACGGCAGTCGATACGGACTTCACCGCGAAGCTCATCGATTTTTACCCCCCGAATGAATGGTATCCCTTCGGCTACGCATTGAACCTGACGGACAGCATCATGCGCCTGCGTTATCGGAATGGATTCGAAAAACAGGAGCTGCTGACGCCCGGTGATATCGTCAGGATCAATATCACGCTCTACCCGACCAGCAATGTATTCGTGGCCGGGCATCGAATTCGCCTCGACATATCGAGTTCGAACTTCCCGCGATTCGACGTAAACCCGAACACCGGCGAGCCGCTCGGGCTCAGTCGGCGCCAGGTCATCGCCGACAATACCATCTTCCACGATAGCGAGTGTCCGTCGCATATCGTTTTGCCGGTCATTCCAGCGAGTCCGGCCTGACTGATCCGGCTTGAGGTGAGAGCCTCTAGATTCTCCAAGTGCCGGTGCGCTAACGCCAGGATAAGCTCCTAATCGGTATTCATGGAAGAGAATTTGCATCTTGCTCTCGCACCCTTAGACCGTAAGAAATAGGAACGACATGCCTGCCGGCGAGCCAGTTAAGATGGATTCGCCTGAAGCCTCTGAGACGCTTCTTGGACTGATTCATGATCTCATAGTGGAGGTCAATCCGGGTCGAATCGAGTGGCAGCCGATCACGCTTGACAGTACGTTGGATGGCGACGCCGGTCTCGACAGCCTCTCTAAGATGGAGCTCCTTTCTCGGATCGAAGGGGCATTTGACGTCAGCCTCTTGGAGCGAGTCTTCTCCGATGCCGAAACCCCAAGGGATTTGTTGCGTGCAATAGAGGGTGCCGAAAAACGCGATCGATCGAGCGCCCCGCGATCATTCACCTCGATCGAGCGACAGCACTTTGAAGGAAGCCCAACTCGAGCTCAGACGCTGACGGATGTTCTCCAGTGGCACGTGGAGAGACATCCGGATCGTACCCTCATACAATTCTACGTTGATTCGGGGGAAGGGGAGGTGATCAACTTCAGACGGCTCCAAGATTCCGCCGTTTCGGTTGCAGAGGGGTTGCGATCTCGGGGAGTCGAACCCGGCGAACCGGTGGTGGTAATCCTCCCGACCGGCTCCGAGTATTTCTATTGCTTCATGGGCATCCTCTATGCGGGAGGGATACCGGTTCCCATGTATCCCCCGGCTCGTTGGAGAGCACTGGCCGACCACATTCAGCGACATAACTCGATCCTTGGGAACTGCGGTGCGAGAAACCTGATCACTTCGCCAGAGGGTTTGGAGCTCATCGCAGATATCAAAGGGAAGTCGCAGACGCTGCGACAGATCCTCACCGTCGAGGATCTACTCTTGGCCAGCCCTCCTTCGGAATTGCCAGTTCTGTCAGCAGACGACACCGCTTTCTTGCAGTACACCTCCGGAAGTACTGGTGATCCCAAAGGCGTCGTGCTGACCCATGCCAATCTATTGAGCAACATCCGTGCGATGGGTGAGGCGGTGAAGGCCACATCGTCTGATGTATTCGTCAGTTGGCTGCCCCTTTACCATGATATGGGACTGATCGGAGCCTGGATGGCAAGTCTCTACTTCGGAATGACGCTTGTCCTCATGCCGCCGCCCGCTTTCCTGGCCAAGCCCGAGCGCTGGCTCTGGGCCATTCACCGATATCGGGGCACGCTTTCGGCGGCTCCAAACTTCGCCTACGATCAGTGTGTCCGGAGGATCGATGAAGTGGAGATCGCCGATCTCGACCTCAGCTCCTGGCGTGTCGCATTCAACGGCGCCGAGCCGGTTAGCGCTGTAACGCTGGGGAAATTCAATGAAAAATTCGGAAAATTCGGGTTCAAGCCCGAATCTCTGATGCCCGTCTACGGACTCGCTGAGTGCTCCGTGGGACTCGCTTTTCCTCCGTTGGGTCGAGAGACGAACCGAGACCGAGTCAATCGTATCTCATTGCAAAGGAAAGGCGTGGCCACTGCGGCAGAGGATGGCGAGGAAAGACCGCTCACCTACGTATCCAGCGGCCGTCCCTTACCCAACCACGAAATTCGCATCGTCGATGATAGCGGAAGAGAACTTCCCGATCGACAGGTAGGACGAGTCCAGTTCAGAGGACCGTCTGCCACATCCGGCTACTATAAGAATGTGGAAGAAACCCGCCGCCTCTTCGATGGCAATTGGCGAAACACGGGCGACCTCGGTTACATCGCTCATGGCGAGCTCTACGTGTCCGGCCGCGAAAAGGATGTTATTATCAAGGCCGGTCGCAACCTATACCCGCAAGAACTCGAGGAGGTCGTCAGCAGCCATCCGGACATCATCACCGGAAACGTCGCTGTCTTTGGAGGTGCGGATCCGGCCACCGGATCCGAGCGACTTATTGTTCTCGCGGAAACGCGAAAAAAGTCCGCGGAAGACCTGCAGGCGCTCCGTTCCGAGGTCAATGCCTTGGTTTCCGATCTGATCGGGTCTCCCCCCGATGATGTGGTCTTGGCGCCGCCTCGATCGGTTCTCAAGACATCGAGCGGTAAGGTGCGGCGCGCCGCGAGTAGGGCGGCCTATGAGCAGAGACAAAAGATCGGCGGCGGTCGCATTCACGCCCTTGAGGAATTCGCGATTCGATGGTCCCACATCCAGGAAAAAGCCGAAGTGGGATGGCGTTCTTTTCGAGCCCTCCTCTACGCTTCCGGATGCTGGTTGCTGTTTGGTATCATGGCGCCCCCTGTCTGGTTGGCCGTAGTCGCAAATCCGGTACCCGCATGGCGCTGGACCTTCATGCAGATTGCCGGCCGCTTCCTCTCCCGGATTGCGTGTATTCCCCTAAGAGTCGCAGGACTCGATCGAATTCCACGTGATCAGCCATGCATCCTTGTCAGCAATCACGCCAGCTACCTCGACGTATACGTACTGACAACTCTTCTTCCGCCCCCCGTAGGCTTCGTGGCTAAAGCGGAGCTTTGGGACAATCCCTTGATTGGCGCCTTTTTGAGCAGGATAAACACCCAGCAGGTTGAGCGTTTCGACCATCAAAAGGGACTCGATGACTTCCGCGCACTCGCGGCTAACGCGCGAAAGGAAAGGACCCTTATTTTCTTTCCGGAGGGTACTTTCAGCCGGATGCCCGGACTCCTGCCTTTCCAAATGGGTGCATTCGTTGCCGCCGCCGAAGCGGCCATCCCAATTATTCCCATTGCCATTCGCGGCACTCGATCGATCTTGCGGGCGGATTCGTGGTTTCCGAGAAAATGCGCCGTATCCTTAAACGTTGGACTCCCCATCGATACGCGAAAGATCCTCGAAGCGAACGACCACCATCCTTGGAGTACTTCCATCGCTCTCCGCGATCAGTCCCGTGAATGGATCCTCCGCCACTGCGCCGAACCTGATCTTTCCCATGAGGTTGCGCCGATTTTTGCACGGCCGACGAATGACCAAACGTCGAGCGATGGAGATGCTTCGGAATGATGTTGACCCGGTTCGTAGTACGGGAAACCTGACGAACTAAATTACGTTAGTTCCCCGAAGAGCGCCCTCCAGATATTCCGTCAGCGCTACATTGATCCGTCTCTTTGAGAAGCCAAAGTTGTCTATCGGTGGTAGTGTAGTGCTTTGGCATTGCACTTGGATCGATTGGAACCTTGAGCCAGTCGGCAAGGGGTTCGGGTACCACCGCTTCGTAGGTTTTCCCGATTTCGAGTACCTCACTGGATTCCTTTCCGAGTACAACGATGGCGGTTACTTCGCCCTCTTTGGCTTCAATCGGAGCACTCGAATGCAATATATCGATAACCTGGAGCGATCCTCTTTCGGGCCAGTATTCGATGATGTTAAACTGAGCATCATATGGGATTAGGTACAGGTATGGCCATATTGTTTCTGTAACTTCGAAACGGAAACTGAAAGATTCGACATTGTACCCGAAGCAATCTCGCAACTTTCGAATACATCCGGAGTACAACGTGCTGAGCAGAATTAGGGCGGCCAGAAGGATGCGTTGCTGAATTGAATTCATGAATGTGTTTCGAAATCCTGGAAAAGCGCACTCGCGTCTAAAATAGGGGTGAGAAAAACGAAGTCGAGAAAAGGAGTCGGGCTACCTTTGCAGGTGTGCTGATGGTGGTTGAAATTCAGAACCGATCTGGGAGGCTAGGGCAACCCACCCCTGCCCCTCCGAGGAGGGGATGGTCCAGGATTCGGGCTGAAAGTAAGGATAGACTGATTATCCGATTATTGATTGCGCTTAAGATTGCTGGTATCGATTGATATAGGATTCCTTGGAAGTCGAGTATCGTAATCGGCCATCGCAATCGACTATCGGGGATTCGATTGCGCCGTAGATTGCGAATGTCGATTAGGTGCGGTCGCACGAGCGATCAGTAATCGATCGTCGCAATCGCAAGCGTAATCGACGATCGATCGGGGTCTCCTCAGTTGTAGGGTCTTAAGGGCGTGAGGAATCCTTGATCTCAATTCGTTGCTGTGCTTTCATTCGGTGCAACACATTTCCCTATGTTTCCACGATAGAAAGCTGAAAGACGCCCTGGAACAGTTTAAGACCGCGATCGCAGCCGACAACGTTCCGGCCGCATCCGTTGCGTTACAGCACGCAGAGGCGCACGACGAAATCAGCAACGGCATCTTTCCCTACGGGCGCCCTCCCTTACTGGAGGCGCGCAGCAGGGAAATGGTCGACCTGATGCTTGAGGCGGGAGCCGATTTTGGCAAGATGAGCGAATTCTGGGCGCCCGGTTTTTGGTTGGATGGGGTGCCCAGCGAGGTTAGCGAGCATCTATTGGCAAAGGGCGCTGTCCCGACGGTGCACGCGGCCGCGGCGCTCGGACTGGCCGCACTCGTCCGCGATTTTCTTGACGGTGATCCCTCCCTCCTGGAAGCGCCCGGCGGCGACGGCGGCACGCCTTTGCATTTCGCACGCACCGTTGAAGTGGCCGAGGTTCTGATCGATCGAGGCGCCAATTTCGAAGCACGGGATGACGATCATCGGTCGACCCCAGCGCAATGGCGCATCAAGGCATCACCCGATGTCACGCGACTGCTATTGGACCGTGGGGCAGCACTAGATGTCTTTTTGGCCGTTGGCCTGGGCGATGTAGATTTGATCCGCAAAGTGCTTGCAGCGGACCCGGAATGCGTCACCTACCATATCGGCTACAATTCGGGGTCTTATCCCGGTATCGGATCCGAGGGAAAGGGCGGCACCATCCTGCAGTGGCAACTCGGCTTCAACCTAGCCCCGCAGGAGGTGGCGATGAAGCGGGGGTATGTCGAAGTCTATGATTTGCTCATGGAGACGACTCCGCCCAAGAGCAAACTGCTCATCACCTGTATGCTGGCGGATCGCGAATTGGCCATGTCGCTCCTGGCAGCGCATCCCAAGCTCGTCGATGAATTCGACGAGGAGGACAAGATGCTACTTGCCAAGGCTTGCTGGGAGACGAACAACGATACCGAAGCGATTCGCCTCATGTTGGACTGCGGCTTTCCCGTCGGTATTCCCGAACACAATCACGGCTACTCTCCATTGCACAATGCAGCCTGGAGCGGCAACGCAGAGGTTGTCCGCCTCTTGCTCGAGCATGGACATCCCGTCGACCTGATCGATCCGGAACACAACTCTCCAGCCACAGGATACGCCATTTACAGCGCCACGGTGGCTCGCCAGTACCCCGATGTCGATTACGGCGGCGTGGTGGATGCTTTGGTCGGTGCCGGACTCGATGCCTGTCTCTCGGAATACCCAGTCGGTCACGAAGCTATCGACTCAGTGCTCAAGAAAAACTTGGACGCGAAGTGAAATCTGGTCCGATCCTCGCGAGCCGTTTGGGGATGTGCCAATGTTTCGTGGTGGCTGCAGTCCTGCTTTCTACTCTGGATGTACGGGGTCGCCCGAGGGGGATGTATGTGGAGGATTTCTTCAGGCGAGCGACGATGGCGTCGCCCGTGATCTCTCCGGATGGAAAGCGTCTCCTATATGCGAAGGTCGTCCAGGGCCTAGAGGTTCTTCACGTTCTCGACATCCAATCGGGAAGAGAAGAGAAGCAGTTCGTAACCATCGCTCCGAACCATCGCTTTACTCTCTTGGGGTGGGTAACGGATGAACGGCTCGTCTACCAGTCGAATTTCAGCGACATTGTCGCCATAAACGCCGATGGGAGCGATCGTATGGTGCTATTCAACGCGGATCGGGTCTTATTCTCCTATCTTATGATTTTGATCGGTGATTTCGGATTCCCGAAGCTGCTAAGCATGGTACCCAACGATCCGAAACATGTAGTAATCTCGGCTTTTGATCTTTCCGGCTATCGGGAAGTCTACAAAGTTAACATTCACGACGCAGAGCGAATAGTGCTGCAGAAAAAGAATCGAAAGATACACCGTTGGTTGGCCGATCAGGACGGGGATATTCGGGCCGGTGTCGCTCACAATCGAAACAGGGTGGACGTCTACTACCGACCCGCCGGCTCCCGCCGCTGGAAGACGTTGCAGAATTTTCTCGGCCGCCAGAATTCCATGAAGTTCTCGTATTCGGGCGAGACGATCGCCGGTCGCCATCAGGTTCCTCTCGGCTTTGATTTTGATTCCAACATCCTGTATTTCGCTTCAAACCATGAACGGGATACCATGGGAATTTACACTCTGGACATTTCTACCGGCCAGGCTGGGCCACTCGTAACAGGGGATCCTGATTACGATATGGTTAATGATATCGATCCTTCCAATCTTATGTACTCGAGTCAGAAACTCCGCAGAATCGTTGGGTTTGCTTACCAAGGCGCCCGCTTGAAGACGAAGTGGATGGACCCGTCTTTCGAGCAGATGCAGAGGACGATCGATGAACGATTGCCTGGTATGGACAATCTGCTGATTGGCAGCGACAGGGACGAGAATCTTGCCGTCCTGGTTTCTTCTTCCAGCCGCGAACCCGGTAGATTCTGGTTGTATTCAAGAGAGAAAGGTAAGCTTCGCGAGATCGGGAGGGCAGCTCCATGGATCGACTCAGAAGAAATGACGGAGATGCGTCCCATCGAGTTCACCGCCCGAGATGGTTTACCAATCAAAGGCTACTTGACGCTTCCCCTGAGGACCCCGAAAGGTCAGCGGGTACCTCTGGTCGTGCTGGTTCACGGCGGCCCATGGGTACGGGATCACTATCGTTATCATCCAGAAGTGCAGCTCTTGGCCTACAACGGCTATGGCGTTCTTCAAGTCAACTACCGAGGATCGGCGGGATTCGGGTACAAGCACCTCGATGCCGCAAGAAGGAATTACGGATTCGGCGCTCTTCGCGATCTGGAAGACTCCGTAAAGTGGGTGATTTCGGAGGGAGTGGCGGACCCGGAGAGAATCGCGATCATGGGAGCGAGTTACGGAGGGTATGCAACCATGATGGCGCTGGTTCAGAATCCTGGTAGGTTTCGCTGTGGAATCGCGATGTCGCGGATTTACGATCTGGTGCTCGCGACGGAGGACTTAAAAAGGCGTTCTCCGTCGAGGATACCTCTGGACTACTGGACGGCAATGGTGGGCGATATCAAAAAAGGAAGAGAAGAACTGCAGAAAAACTCCCCCATCTCATACCTTCAGGCCCAGACTGAACCAGTGCTTATCGTGCACGGCCGCAGTGATCGGGTGGCTTCCTTCGAACAGGCAGAGAATCTGGTCCGCGAATTGGATAGGTTGGGAACGCCTCACGAGTTCATTTCGCTGCAAGGAGAACAACACGGCATCTCGAAGATGAGGCATATAGTCATGGTCTACGAACGAATTCTCGAGTTTCTCGAAACGCACATGGGGGCGTCGGCTGCAGTCGCAAATTGAAGCCTACCTAGAGCCCGTCCCAGTGGTGGAAACAATTGATTTTTAATGAGTTATGGGCAAAAAAAAGGCCGGATAGAGCTGCAAAAAGCTCGATCCGGCGAAAAAGGGCGCTTATGCTTGCGTTAGTCAAATACAAAGCACGCCCTTCTCATGAAAAATATTGCCGTACAAAGCTTCCTGCGTCCAGCCCTAACTCCAGTCATTCGATGCAAAGACTACACCGTGTTTCTGGAAACAATGGAGCGGATTGACCGGGTTTTGATCGACTCCTCGCTGGAAAGGGAGGCGATCGTAAAAGCCTTGGAAGGATGGGATGAAGCGGGAGGGAAGGATCGGGAGCGACGCGCTCTAAGAGCGATAAAAGCGCTGCGGGTGGAGGTGGTGCGTCATTTACTCGGAGGGATATCCTTTCGTTGTCTGTCGCAGGAGTTGGGACGCAGTGAGCTTCTGGCTAATTTTTGCCGGGTGCGTGAGGCAGACGGGATCCGGAAAATATCGAAGAGCAGTCTGGAACGGGATTCGAAATTCTTCGACGAAGCGTATCTGAGACAGCTGCATGCAAGGATGACCGAGGTGGTGGGCAATGCTGAACATTGTGGTGAGGCAGGATTAGAGAAGCCGATCGATACGAGGGAATGCCTGATCGACGCCACTTGCCTGGAAGCGAACATCCACTGGCCCGTGGACTGGGTCTTGCTCAAGGATGTGGGAGCAACGCTGCTCAAGGCGATCAGTCTGATCCGGCAGGCGGGAATGAAACAGCGCATGCCCCAGGGAGCAAAGGGATTGGCTCGGGAGATGAACAAACGGTGCCTGGAGATGACGCATGCGCGTCGGCGCCGGGAGGCGGGCAAAGCGCGTAAAGGGATCCTGCGGCGGATGAAGCTATTGCTCAAGAAGATTGAGGGCCATGCCCTTCGCCACCGTGACTTATTGGAAGCTATGTGGATGCAAAGCGATTACACCGAGAAGAAGGCGAGCCGAATCATCGAGCGAATGGATGGTATGTTAGAGCAGATACCGCAGGTCATGAAACAGGCGCACGAACGGATCATAGGGGGGCGGCAGGTGAAGAATGAGGAGAAGATCCTGAGCGCCTACGAACCTGAGATTGACGTCATCGTGCGAGGCAAGGCAGATCGGGAGGTGGAGTTTGGCAACACCCTTTATTTATGCGAGAGCGCAGAGGGATATCTGTTGGACTGGAAACTGTATGGGGGGCAGGCCCCGAGCGAATTGAAGCAGCTTTGGGAAAGTCTGGAGAGGCAAAAGGGCTTCGCTTTAGAGGAGAAGATCGAAGCGATCAGTGGGGATCGGGGCTATGCCTCGAAGGCGGCCAGCAAGCGGCTCCAGGCAGAGGGGATTTTTGACGCCCTTACGCCCCGCAATCCACAAGAGCTCAAGGAGCGGATGGAGGAGCCGCGCTTTGTCCGGTTGCAGCGACGACGAGGGAGCACCGAAGGCCGGATCGGAGTGCTCAAGAACCGATGGCACGGGGGCAAGATACGCAGCAAAGGCTTTGACAACCGTAACCTTAGCGTGGCCTGGTCGGTTCTGTCCCACAATCTATGGAAAATCGCGCAGAGACTTGCGCAAGAACATGAGAAAGAGGCAACGCAGGCGGCATAGGGATCCAAGAATCGAGTCAGAGGCGCTTCCTTGGGAGAACTATCGACTCAAAGCGAGAGGAAGGGTGCTGGAAAGGTGCATAACGGATAAAAGGTAAGCTACCGAGGACGGAAGGCATGTCGTGGTCTACATAACGTGACGAAGATTGATATCGGTATCAGGCTTCCACCCAAATCCTCTCGGATTTGGGACAGCCTCTACCTATCGAAAGGTTTTGATCGTTGTCGTAGGCCTGACTCTTGCAGCCGGAGCCGTGGTCTGTTGGCTCAGATTCGGAGCCCTCGCGGGCCCTGTGGACGAACTTCGCGAGCGGGCGTCCGCAGGTGACCCCCAGGCCCAGTACGAACTTGGGCAGGAAATTTACACGGCCGCGGAGATCTCTGATAGCCGCCCTCAAATCGAGGAGGCGTTAGGCTGGTTGGGCCAGGCCGCTGGAAGCGGACACGAGGAGGCCCGTGTTTTGGCGGCGATGATCCTCTATAAAAGAGAGGGTATGTTCGGCGACAGGGATGAGGCTCTCCGTTTGTATCGCAGGCTTGCCGATCAAGGCATTTCCACCGCCTGCTTTGAAGTTGGGAGGTCGTTGTTGTCCGACGAGAGCGAAGAGGGACCGTTTAGGCAGGGTGTTGAGGCTTTTAGAAGAGAGGTCGCGTCGGGCCGCGTCTTATCGGAGGACGGGCCACGACACGAGTGGATCGAAGCGGTCTACTACCTCAAGCACCGATTGATTACCGGCGCGACTGACTTCGATGCCCGGGAGACGGAAGCCTTGCTGGAAGCAATCCGCTACTTCGAGTGTTCCGTTAGCGATAAATACCCCGATGCGAGATTCTGGCTAGGAATCACGATCTCCACGTCTCGCCCTGGAGAAGCCGGCCGGGCTGAGGGTTTTGCCTGGATTCGCAAGGCTGCCGAATTGGGGCACTCCGCCGCGCAGGTGATGGTTGCGCAGGCCTACGAAGACGGAATCCTTTACCGGAAAAGTCCGCGCTCGGCAGACGAGTGGTATGCAATGGCAGCCCGAGGAGGCCATCCGCTGGCAATGCTAAAATCGGGTGCGGCCTTTTCCCGACGGTTGGATATTGCTAACTATCGGGAGATAGCGACTCGGTATCTTAAGGGAGCTTCCGATGCGGGTCTGTTCGAGGCGGATTTTCATCGCGGTATCATCTCTACGGAATACGGCGACCCAGAAGATGCTGAGCGGTTTTTTCTCGATGCCGCGCTGCAAGGTCACGTGGAGTCCCGGGAAGAGCTCTTTCGCCTATATCGAAGCGGAAGACTGGCGAAGAAAAACTGGGTGGAGGCGCGATGCTGGTTCGAAATGTATGAAGACGCGATTGGCGAAGAACTGGCTTTGGGGAAAATTGCGCATGCGTTTTCAGCGGTGGAGGAGAGGGAAGTCGCCTGGAGAAAACGTCAGTTGAACGCGTTGATCAAGATTCACATTGCGGAGAGGGAGGGCCGTTCAGAGGAAATTGAGGAACAAGATCGTGCGATCGCGTCAGCGGGGTTTGCAGATCGCTATAGCCCCGTCCAAAATCTGTTTGAGGTAGCTCGGAAAGGCAGCGAAAACGCCCAATTTGAATTGGCGGATCGCTTCTACTTGGGAGAGGGATTAGATCGAGATCTGGCGGAGGCCTTTTTCTGGTACGGGGAAGCAGCCAAGAGCGGCCATCACGAAGCAATGTTCAAACTCGCTTTCATGTACCGGCAAGGTGAAGGCACCGTTGTGGACAACATCAAGGCCAACGGTTGGTTTCGATCGGCTGCCGCGGAAATACCAAAGGCTCGATATGAGTACGCCTTGTCGCTGATTGGTGAAGAACCCAGCGAGAGGCGTGATCGCCTCGCGATTGAGAATCTGTTAATGGCCTGGGAGGCGGGAATTGATGCAGCCAAGGAACCTATCGAAAAGCTCCTGATCTCTGACCGGGGGGCCAATCCCGATGATGCGAGGGTAGTGAATGTACTCGAGGAGCTAGCGGAGGCAGGACACGCTCGGCCGCAGTATAGCGTGGCCCGGAGATTGTACAAAGTCGCCTCGTCAGGCCCGGCAGACAGTGAGGAGCTGTATGGCCGAGCGGTCGAGCTGATCCGGCGCGCAGCCGAGCAGGGGTTGCCAAAAGCGCAGTTTGCTTTGGCAAATCTTTACAAGGAGGGAAAGAGAATTCCTGGGGATAGTGCGGAGGCGGCCAAATGGTATCGCAAAGCCGCCGACGGGGGTCACTCCACGGCCCAGTTTGCCACCGGGGAGTTCCTGTTTCATGGAATTGCGGGCGAAAAAGACGAAATCGAGGCCTCACGATTCTATCGGAAGGCAGCTGAAAATGGATATCGGAAAGCGAGGGACTATTTCCCCGACCTCAATCAGAGGATAATAATAGGTGAGGATAAATACCACACCTATATCAATCTCGTCTACCAGGCTGGTGTGAATTACGATCCCGAAGCGATGGTCGTCTTGGCTAAACACCTCCTCTCGGTTGATCGGGAGAAACCGGACGCGGACCGTGCTTTAGAATGGCTCAACCGGGCGGCGGACGAGGAGTATGTTCCTGCCTACACATTCATGAGCGCTCTCTACGGTGAAGGCAAATTTGTCGTGTGGGATCGAATCAAAGCAGTCCGGTGGATGGAGGAGGCCGCGAAGTTGGGTGACATGAATTCCCAGTTTAGCGTGGGAGTGACCTACGCCAAGGGCGAGGAGATTTTCCGGAACGAAGAGAAAGGTATCGAGTTTTTGCGTATGGCGGCCGCTCAAGGCCACAAGGATGCGAAGCGGCTTCTCGCCAACATGGCGATAATTGAAGAAGCGGGGGACGGCGAACCGGGAGAACAGAACAAAAGGATCCCAATCGAGTTGGAGTATATCGCCGGCGACGTCTACCCGGTCGCTCCCGCCGCCGTCTACAAAGGGGAACTTCTGCCGATCCGTTCTGTGCGGGGCCGTCGTCCGGTTGCCCGGAGCCCTGGTTCCGATAGAAAGCTAAACGATGAAGTGCTGATCGTTATGATGCCGGCGAAAGAGTTCGCCCTCGGGAAAATTGAAATCAGGAACTTCGCTTACTTCTCTCCCTTCATGATCTCCAAAGGCATGATGGTCTACACGGGTTTGTCGTCTCGGTTTGTGTTCGATGCCGTGGCCGACAGGGATCTATTCAATTGTTTCGGAATCATCGTTGCGAAGAGACCCAAAGGAGATCGAGAGTTTCACTGGTTTCCGATCGGAAGGTTGGCCGCCGAGGAGGAAAAAAAGATAACGGTTCATTTGGACGAGGAGCTATACATCATTCCTCCTTTGGCAGTCGTCCTGTATTCGAATGGTCGCGAAGTAATGTCGAACAATCGGATGCAAATCGGTTATTTGGGTAACAAAAAGGAAATTCAGTTCTTCAAGAAGCGTGCGGATTACTTTGAGCAACACAAAGATGCGAGCGCTCCGCCCAAATACTTTGGGGAAGAAGGAGAGGAGGTCTGGATCAACTTGGGTGTTCCCAGGACCGTCGTCGCAGCAAAATTGGTCCTCTCCGAATTGGGGCATGTTACGGAGGCTTCAATCGTTGGTGAGATCTCCGAAGATTTCGCCGACAGGTTATTAGCCCGTCTCTTCGATTTAAAATTCTTTCCCGAACTGCAGAACGGAGAAGCCGTTGCTTCCACGGTACGTCAGGAGGTAACGGTTTATTAGTACCTCACTCATAAAATCCCATCATGTTTGCGCAACATTGTTGGTTCCGGCTACGCCGGCTTGGGTTTCTGCGAGACCATGATGAAAGTCATGCGTCGGTGGCGGGGAATCCGGAGTCGGCGTCCCGCACCTACCTTCCGGTCGAAACGGCGCCTCCTCAAACTCGACCAGCACCGAGATGCTCAGGGAGGCTATTATTACCCTCGGCCCGAACCGGCGATGGGAGACGGCACTCGTCATCAACATCGATTCCGGCCTCAATGTAATGCACGATCGACTAGGAGTCTGTCGGACGAACCTGGTCACTTGCAAGGCAATCGAACGTCAAAGTCCGACAGACTCCTAGCCTGGAAATCTCAGAGGATTTCCAGGCTAAAATAGCCCGCTTTTTGTGGCCGGCATGCGGCACCACGGCGGGAGGAGCACTCTGCCGCAATTGGATGCTCGAAGGCTTGGAGGGATTGCGTGATAGGAAAGGACGGCGACGACCCCCAAGCATACCCCTGGAGTGTTTTCGGGTTTCTGTCTTTTCGCATGAAACTCTTGCCCCAAGTGCTGGAACTCGTGTGCAAATGGGTGGAAGCTATATTGGAGGAAACCCATCGTCCGTGGCGGGATGAATCGGGGGCGCTTCTGACTGCAAACGGATTGTCCTTGCCACTCTTGAATTCATGTCGGTAGTACCGGGGCGGCATCACGAAATAGAGATTCACCTACACAAAAAAGGATCACCAAATGGCAACCCAACTGGGTAGTGGAGGATTTTTCTATGAAGAACATGACGACTGGGCCCAGCTGCCAGACGGCTGGACCTTCCATGAAGCCCCCGATGTTGCGGTGGACTCCAACGACCGCGTCTACGTCTTCAATCGCAGTGACCATCCCATGATCGTCTTCGAACCCGACGGCACGTTTGTCACTTCTTGGGGCGAGGAAATCTTTGCCCGCCCTCACGGCCTCACTATCGGCCCCGACGACTCCCTCTACTGCGTGGACGATAACGGTCACTGTATGCACAAATGCACACCGGAAGGGAAAGTCCTCCTCACCATCGGGACCCCTAACGAACCGGCTCCTTATCAGAGTGGTAAACCCTTTAACCGGCCCACCAAAGCGGCTCTTGATCCAAAAACCGGCGAAATTTACATCTCCGACGGCTACGGATAATCCTAAGGTACACAAATATTCGCAGGGTGGACAGCACCTCTTTTCTTGGGGCGAGTACGGAGTCGAAGCCGGCCAATTCAACCTCGTCCATAGTGTCTGCACGGACAGTGCAGGTAGAGTTTACATCGCCGACCGAGAAAGCCACCGCATCCAGATCTTCGATTCAGAAGGCGATTTCCTCGACCAGTGGAGCAACTTCCACCGCCCTTGTGGACTTCACATCGAAGACGACCTTGTTTACGTCGGCCAGCTCCTCTCCCACCTCGACGTCAACGCCGACTACCCCAACATCGGCGCCTGCGTCACAATCCACGACCTGGATGGAAATCAGCTTGCCCGCCTCGGCGACAGCCGTCCCGGCGAAGGACCCGGCCAGTTCACCGCCCCTCACGGCGTTGCCGAAGACTCCCAGGGAAACCTTTACATCAGCGAAGTCTCCTGGAGCGCCTACGGCCGTCGCCTCGACCCGCCCCGAACCGCCCGCTGCTTCCGCAAGCTTGTTAAGGTGGGTTAAATATGTGGGGAATTCAATCTTGGATCGCGATCAGCGAATCCCATTCAATTGGGTATCTGGTAGCGGAATCAGTGAGCAGATTGCAAATCTGCTCCACGAAAGACTCCGTGATTCGGAGAGGCGCAGCCCGTGAGGCAGATTTTCAATCTGCCTTCTTCCTGTTGATCGTGTTAGCTGGCTGATAGGATGAAAGATCTGAAACTTGTGGTAATGGATGGCGCCTGGGCGGACTGGCTCGAAGAATTCGAATCCGTCTCCTATCGGCTGAAGGCGGTCGCCGCCCGGACGAAAGAGGAGCTTCAAACGGAGGTCCCTGACGCGGACATCGTGTTTGGGAGATTGCCCCGTGAACCCTTTCTCGCTGCGAAGAAACTCAAATGGGTTCAAAGTGTCGGTGTGGGATTCGAGACGATGCTCTACGCCGAGATGGTCGAAAGCGAAGTCGTCATCACTAACACCGCGGGAGCGTTCGATGCAGCTATGGCGGAGCACGTGCTCGCCCTGATTCTCAGTTGGACGCGCGGAGTCATAGCTTCGGAACGGAATCGTGCGGACCGCCGCTACACAAGAGAAATTCCGGTAACCCAGATCGCGGGAAGGCGTGCGTGCGTGCTCGGGCTGGGGACTATCGGACGCAAAGTCTCGATCTATCTGCATCGTCTTGGCATGCGTGTGACTGCGGTGGACGCTCAGGTAACAACGCCTCCCGAGGGCGTGGACGATTTGATTGGACCCGATAAGTTGCACAGGGTATTGGGCCGGTCGGATTTTGTCGTCGTCGCGCTCCCGCTGACAGATGGCACTCGGGGGCTGTTCGATAAAAATTGTTTTGAGGCCATGCCGAGCCATGGATACGTTGTAAACGTCTCTCGAGGCCCGATCATTAACGAAACGGACCTCATCGACGCGCTACGGTCGGGCGAGATCGCCGGTGCCGGTCTCGACGTCTATGAAGAGGAGCCCCTCCCCGCAGACAGTCCACTCTGGAGCTTAGACAATGCCGTGATCACGCCGCACCTCGCTGGCCTCTCCGACGAGGGACGCAAGAATATGCGCGAGATATTCTGCGAAAACCTGCGCCGATACACAAGCGGCCAGCCCCTTCTCAATGTTGTCGACAAACAGAGAGGATACGTCCTTCAGTCGAAATAGACATGGTGTCCTAGGAATAGACCAGGAATAAAGGGACAGTCCCTATTTTTCCTTGACGTATGGGAAGCGGGCGAGATATTGAGTGAGATATCAAACATCCGGAGTGTTTTTCTTCCATCGGGAACGGAAGATTGCTAATTGAAGAACCGAGGGACCGAATTCGTCCTTCGCTTCGATCAGACGCTTCCTGTATTATCCTAGGTGATATGCGCGAATTTCAATGGAGTTCCAGGCTCGAGAGAGACCGCCGATCTCTTCCCCAGGATTTCGTCCCAGTGCTCGGGAGAGAGGCCATCGTGAGGCCGGACGATGCGGAGATTTTGAGAGTTGAACATCTCTCCTTTTTTCACGCGCTCGGAGACGAAGATGGAGCGGCGGAATCGGAGCTGTTCCTGCTCCTGGCGGGTCGGTTCAAGATTCTCTTTGCCCAGCGCTTTGAAGAGCGTGTTGGCGGATTGAGTCATGGTTTGAAATTCCTCCGGTTGAAGGGAAAAACCACTATCCACCGCATCGTCGGTTCGGGTCAAAGTGAGATGCTTCTCAATCAGGCAGGCGCCGAGTGCGATGGCGCCGAGGACAGTTTCATTTCCGATCGTATGGTCGGACAGGCCGACCGGGCACCTAAAAATCCTCTCTAGTGCGTTGATTGACCGGAGGTTGTAGTCCGTGGGATCAGCGGGATAGGTGCTGACACACTTCAAGAGCACGATTCCGGAGCAGCCGGAGGAGCGGAGAGTGTCATAAGCTTTTCCAATTTCGGTTCTCGTGGCCATTCCCGTACTGACGATTGCGGGCTTTCCGGTTTGCCCAATCCTGCGGAGAAGAGGGAGGTGTGTAATCTCGAAGGAGGCCACTTTATAGACCGGTGGCGCGATACTCTCCTCGAGAAAATCAACCGCGGATTCATCGAATGGGGAACTGAATAGAATCAGTCCCAGATCTTCGGCGAATTTCGCCAGCTCGGGATGCCAGTCCCACGGAGTCATCGCCTTTCGGTATAGGTCGTGAAGGTATTCACCGGCCCAGAGGCCTTGGTTGATTCTGAATGAAGGAGAACGATGGGGGAGAGTAATGGTGTCTGGCGTGTAGGTCTGCAACTTGACCGCATCGGCGCCGGCAAAGGCGGCCTTGGAGATGAGGCGCTTTGCCCGAACTATGTCTTGTTGGTGGTTGCCGGATAGTTCGGCGACCAGGAATGGCCGATTTCGACCACCTACTTTGCGACCTTGAATGGTAACGACTTCGGCCATGGAGCCGCTCACACAGGAACAGAAGCTTGCCTTACCTCGCCCCTCACCCTCTTGCCGCCACTGTCGAGGGAGATGCCGAAATCGGTGGCGATCTTACTGCAGATTGAGCGCAGTTCGGGGACGGAGATACGAAGACTGTTCGAATCGCTGGAATAGGTGAACCCCCTCGGGCACCTCTTTCCATTTTCCTCCTTTGTACGATCCTGCCAGAATGGAAGGACCGGTTGAACGACATAGTAGCCGGCAAATTCCAGAGTAAGGTGTGACTCATCGGCAGGAATGAGCGTTTCGTGCATTTTCTCGCCGGGCCGGACACCGATGATTCTGCGATAGCAGTCGGGTGCGATCGCTTTCACAAGATCGTCGAGGGTAGAGCTGGGTATCTTGGGCACGAAGAGCTCCCCACCCGCCATTCGTTGAAAGCACTTAAGGACGAAATCAGTCGCCTCATTGAGAGTGAGAAAGAACCGAGTCATGCGAGGATCGGTCACGGAGATGATCCCGGTTTCTCGCTGGCGCAGGAAATTTGGAACGACACTACCTCGACTCCCAATTACGTTTCCGTAGCGAACGATCGAAAATCGCGTAGGATTCTTTCCGCTGTAACTGTTGGCAGCGATAAATATCTTGTCGGAGCAGAGTTTGGTGGCTCCGTAAAGATTGATCGGATTTACCGCTTTATCCGTACTCAATGCAATGACTTTGGAGACACCCGCGGTAAGTGCCGCATCAACTATGTTGGTAGCACCGTTGATGTTGGTCTTAATAAATTCGTGGGGATTGTATTCCGCGGCCGGGACCTGTTTCAAAGCGGCTGCGTGTATGACCAGATCGACACCGGACATGGCCCGGATCAGCCTCTCTTTATCTCGGACGTCACCGAGAAAGAATCGCATACTGGAATGTCGGAATGAGGAATCGTTAGCCATCTCCGACTGCTTGAGTTCATCCCTCGAATAGATGATGACACGTTCCGGCTGGTAGCGGTTCAAGATTTCCCGGCAGCAGACTCGGCCGAAGGAGCCCGTGCCCCCAGTTATCAGAATCGATTTTCCGTTAAGCATATCAGCGTGGCGTTATGGGCCACCTTCATTACGGCGGACGACGCTGAACGATTAACAAGGAATCTGTCGGCAGGATTCTGTCGGCAGCTATGCGGTCGTTTCGAACTCGCTGAGTATCCCGTAGGATTTGGATTTCGATGTAAGCCGATGGGGGATTCGGCCGCCGTCAAAATCCTAATTCAGCCTGCGGCTGAGGAATAGAAACGGTTGAGGCAATGAGAGCAGTTGCTAATGTGCCGGGCATTTTGGGAATGAACTTGGGTAGGCGAATTCGCTTCCGTGTTGCCAATCTTGCCGTCGCCGTCGCCGTCAGCCGGATCAGCAGTCTCTACATTTTCCTTCTGCAATTCCTGCATTGCAGCGGATTCCATTCGCGATGCAGCCGCAGCCACTTTCAGATCCTGACCTGAAGGGGCGGCGGGAGCAAGGGCGGCGGCGCGAATCTGATTCGCTTTGGCAATGGTTTCTTCCGGAGTTCTCCCCTTGGATGTGTCAATGCTGACTTCGCCTCCAACGGCGTAGATCCGGCCGTCTGGGCCGGTCTGAAGGGTGAAAGAAGCGCCACCACCGGCAAGACTTCCCGCAGCCGCGAGATGGGCCGCTTCGTGAGACCGAACCTCCGCATCGCGGGCACGCAGTTTGCGAAGATCCTCCTCCTCTGAAACCGCTTCGCTACGGTCTCCGGCTTCCGGTCGAAGGGATTCGCCCTCCTCTGGATTCCTCTCACTCCGGACATCATCCGAATGATCCGAATTGCTGACAGAATGAAGAAAAGGGTTAAGTCCGTGGGACTCCGAAACGATTTCCACCCCAAGTAAGTCGGGTTTTCCAGAGACCACTTTACTCCATCATTACGAGCGGCTTCTCTCGTATTTTCGAAACAATGGGGTTTGGTTGAAGAATGCACCCGAAAGAGATGACAATTAGCCTTAAAAAAAGAAAGGGGTTTCCGATACTCATTAGGTCCGAAAGGAACTTGCAAAAACCATCCATCTCCTGCTGTCGAAAATGACCACCAACATCGCGCCGGCGACCATTACGAAGACTGATTCTGAGCAGGGAAAAACACGGCCGGGCGCTCAAATTTTAAAGCTCCCACCCAGGTAGAGTGGTGTCTCTAAATGGCTTTCGATAAGATCCTTGTGGTGGATGATTCCACCATTATACGCAAAACTCTTGAGAATCATCTCCGCAAGAAGCAGTACTCGGTAAATACCGCTCAGACTCTGGCGGACGCTGAAAGGCTTCTGAATCGCTGCAAGTTCGACCTCGTCTTTGTCGACGTCGATCTGCCGGACGGAGATGGCACCCAACTTCTGGAGCGGCTCTCCGAGGAACCGGGCAGTCCGATGATTGTGGTGATTACGGGTCGCGGAACCATTGAATCGGCCGTCAATTGCATGCAACTGGGCGCATTCGACTACCTCGTGAAGCCCTGCTCAATCGAAGAGATCGATGTCATTCTAAAGAAGGCGGAGTCCTTCAGCCAGTTGGTCAAGGTCAACCAGTATCTGAGTGGCCAGACGGGACGCGAGGCGGAGAATCGAGGGAACAGTCCGGCCATTCGTCATCTCAGGCGACTGATCAAAAAAGTAGCGGCGACGGAAGCGACGGTTTTAATCACGGGTGAGAATGGCACGGGAAAAGAACTGGTTGCACAAGAGCTGTACAGCATGAGTCCGTTGTCGGACCAGCCCTACATCAAGGTCAATTGTGCCGCAATTTCGGAGTCTCTGATTGAGAGTGAGTTCTTCGGGCACGAGAAGGGGTCCTTTACCGGAGCTATGCAGAAACGAGAGGGTCGGTTCGAACTTGCCCACAATGGAACGATCCTTCTCGACGAAATAGGGGAGATCTCCCCCAGGCTTCAGGTGAAGCTGCTCCGGGTGCTTCAGGAACAGGAATTTGAGAGGGTAGGGGGTAATCGGGCCATCCGAGTCAATGTTCGGGTGTTGGCCACCACTAACCGAGACCTGAACCGGGCCGTCGCCCACGGTGAATTCCGGGAGGATCTGTACTACAGACTGAACGTGTTTCCGATTCATGTCCCTCCTCTTCGCGAACGCATCGATGATGTCCCGATCCTGGCGGACTATTTCCTGGAGCGCTACTCAAGGCAGCATGGCATCTCAGTGCTCGGCTTTACGAAGGAGGCACAGAGGATACTGAAGAATCATAGCTGGCCGGGCAATGTAAGGGAGTTGCAGAATACGATCGAAAGGGCTATTATTCTTACCGAGACCGGCAAATTGATCGAGCCCCATGCCCTGGGACTGCTTCAACCATCGACTCTACACGAGGGGCGGAGGATCTCGACGGTCGATCATTTGGGCGATTCGCGGATTCCGGACTTGGGGGATGCGGTACTTCCATTCACCGGTCGAAACGGCGATTTTCATGCCAGCGAGAATGGAGTGAAGTCACTCAACCAATTGGAGAAGGACCATATAATTAAGGTCTTAGAATTCACGGACGGAAATCGGACCCAGGCGGCTTCAATCTTGAAGATTTCCACGCGGACCCTTCGAAACAAGCTGAATCAGTATCGGGGTCAGGGTGAAAGGGTAATTTGACTGGAAATCCCGCTGAGCGGGACTGGTACTGGTTTCCGGAGACAATTTTCAGTCCTTCGGGGAGCGGAGCCCGCAGAAATCGTTGTCGTCTTCATTCTCGTCCTCGGAGCGCAGCGATCTTTGTAGAACGATCTATCCGAGGACAACCCTTCCGTTGACCTTGATCGAGCGTCCCCTGCGGAACGAGAACGATGACGAGTTGGGAAGCCTCCGGGAGGGCGGAGTGCAATGCCTCGTAGCCCCCAGTTTCAAACTCGATTGATCCGTCTCCGCGCGAGCGCTCGGTCGCGAGCGCTCGAACAGAATCCTGGGAAAACCCTTCCCCTTTCCAGATCCTAACGGTGCTGTTTGTTCCGATCCGTCGATCCAAGTGGAAGGAAAATTCTTCCATGCCCAGGAGTAATTGGGAACCTATCGAAGGGTTCATCGAGTTTGGATAATTTTGAAGAAACTTGAGCTCTCCATATTCCGTTTCGGATCAGCGACTTATGGCGGGGTCCACTCGCAGGCTTGAATTTGGTTAGGCGATAAGAGGTTGCTGGCATGAGTAGTGCTTGAGTTCGGTTTGAATGGAATGGGGACGACGGGCGTTCGAACGGAAGAATTTCTCAGCATCAAAAGGCGTATGAAGATCGTAACGGAAGAATTAGGTGGTGGCGAAACCAGACTAGAGAGGGAACCAGTGAGTTCCGCCTCCGCATCTGAGGTAAACAGAGAGGACCTGTCGGATAAGTTGGAACAGTATCTTCCTTTGGTGAAGGTAATCGTGGCGAAAATGAGACCGAACCTGCCTTCTTACGCAGACATCGAGGAGCTCAGCAGTGCTGGAGTGATCGGATTGATATCCGCGATCGAGCGCTTCGATGCTTCGCGCGGCTACTGCTTTGAGACCTACGCTTCCATTCGGGTGCGAGGGGCCATACTCGATGAATTGCGCAAACTCGATATCATGCCTCGCTCAGCGAGGAGCAAATTCAGGAGGCTCAATCAGGCGGTCGAGAATCTGGAACAACGTCTGGGACGAGCCCCCAGCGATGAAGAGATCTGCCAGGAGCTGGAGATGCCGCTCAAGAGCTATTTCAAGCTGCGGGCCGATACCCAGCCCTTTAACCTCCTCTTCCTGGATCAGGGAAGCGATGCAGAAGTTCTCAATCGTCACGAATTGGTTGCGGATGAAGACCAGCAGTTCCCTTTGGAGCGGTTGGAAAACGAGGAGCTGATGGAATTGGTCAAGGAAAAAATCAAGGAGTTGCCGAGGAGGCAGAAAATCGTGTTGGCGCTCTACTATTATGAAGGCATGCGTCTGGCCGAGATTGGCCGGATCCTGGGAGTTAGTGAGGCGAGAATCTCGCAGCTGAGGACCCAAGCTCTAAAGACGTTGCGGAAGTTCCTCAACCGAATGACCCGAGGTTAGAAATCTGTGGGGCTAGGAATCTGTCGGACGAACCTGGTCACTTGCGAAGCAATCGAACGTCTAAGTCCGACAGACTCCTAGCCTAAGATGCCACAAGCATGCCGTCCAGGGTGTCGCGAACCTTGGAGAGGATCGATTTGAGAGAGAAGGGCTTCTCCAAGATCACGGAATCTGACCCGAAGTAATGGCCATCAAGTTCATCGTCGTAGCCGGTCATGAAGATTACCTTCATCGCGGGATTGATCTCCAGAAACTGCCGTGCCAGTTCGCGACCCGACATTTTGGGAAGCACGATATCGGTGACGAGCAGGTTAATGTTCCTGATCTTATCGCGAAAATTCTCCAGAGCTTCCTGGCCATCTCCGGCTGATTGGACCTGGTAGCCGTGCATTCGCAGGATACCCTGAATGCAATCGGCAAATGTCTCGTCGTCCTCGACAACCAAAACGCTTTCGGACCCCACGGACGGGTTTCCTTCCTCGGCCTCTACCTCCTGGACGGAATCCGATCTTCTCACTGCCGGAAGGTAGATTTCGAAGCGCGTGCCTTCATCAGGGGCCGAGATCACGTCGATGTAGCCGCCTGACTGTTTCACGATTCCGTAGACGGTGGAGAGCCCAAGGCCCGTTCCCTTACCGACCTCCTTGGTGGTAAAAAACGGATCGAATATCTTCTTCCGGGTTTCCTCGTTCATTCCAGTGCCGGTATCTTCCACAGTCAGCAGGACATATTTACCGGTCGGCAGATCCCACTTTCTTGATTGCTCTTCGGGACTGATCTCCCGGTTGGCGACACCGATCGAGATCTTCCCTCCGCCGGGCATGGCATCGCGGGCATTGACGCAGAGGTTGATCAGGACCTGTTCGACCTGGCCCTGGTCCGCCTTTACGCACTGTCTCTCCGGATGGAATTGGGTCACGAGTTCGATGTCCTCCCTAATGACGCGATGAAGCATTTCCTTAATGCTCTCCGTCACCTCCCCGAGATCAAGTATGCCAGGAGACGGTTCTTCTCGTCGGCTGAAAGTCATGAGCTGTGAGACTAGATCGGCGCCCTTCTTACCCGCCAGCCGTATTTGATGTACGAATTTGTAGTTTGGATCCGTTTCTTCGAGCTTGAGGGTTACGGTGTTTTGATTCTCGGGACATTAGGTGATGATATTGATGGCCTTGTGTAGGTTGAAGGTGAAATGATCACAGAGGGCAGGGGTGGATTCGAAGCCCATGGTAGATTTGAGGCTAAGAACCAGTTGCCTGCAAGCAGCCAGGATTCTGGCTGCGTTATGGTTACGGATCATACATCGATCTTCATCGAAGAAGCGATCTCTGGGGTAGTGGTTTTTGTTTTCGATGGCCCAGTGGTTGCGGATTTTCGATAGGAACTGAGGAGGGCTCAAGTCGGTGGGATCGCGGCTGCTGACATAGTAGGAGCGTTCCGAGGAAGGTTTCGCTTTGTTAGGATAATGGAAGGTGCGTTGGACAGAGGCGAACTGACGAGCATGAGGCAAGCCAAGGGAGGGAGCGCTTAGAGGATGGGTTGCTATTTGACGAATCTCCAGGCGGCCATGGTCCTTATCTACGGTTTGGTGGACAAAAAGGGGGAGGGGCCGAAAAGATTCTTTGCGTCTTGATGCATGGTGGGTTGGTTGTCTTTGATCTGGATGATATAGTCAGCACCGAGTTCTTCGACCACGATGTGGGCCGTTTCTTTTTGGTTATGCATGGCGTCGAAGGTGAAGGTGGATCCGTCCATGGCCGGCATCTTGCGCAGGAGAGTTTGGGCGGCGGTGATCTCGTTGGATTTGTCGGCGGTAGCGACTTGGGCAATCGTTTGAGCGCTTTGATGATCGACCGCGGCCACCAGGTGCAAGGCCTTGGCCGGTTCTTTGTCAGTGCCTTTGAGAGTCTTACCGTCAACCGCAATATCGCGGGGCAAACGGCCCTCGGGCGAGGCTATGAATTGGGTGAGGATTTGATCGAAAAGCTCGGCCTCGACGTTTTGCAACACCCGGTAGAAGACATCATAGCAGGGGGCCTGAAAACGGCTTGTTTTGGGGTTTTTCCAGGAGCGTAAGGCGCGCAGTTGGGCTTGATTGAGGTGATGGGCCAGGCGCACGATCTCCTTGAGGTTGTGTTTGCCGCAGAGGGTGCCGAGCACAATCATACTCAAGACCGTGGCGAGTCGATAGCGACGGCCCGCTTTTCGACGGAAGTCTTCGATCTGGTGGAAGCGTTCCCAGAGGCTTGTCATCTGTTCCACTTTGAGGCAGACCGCATGGGAGTTGTCGTTGGCATTGAGGGCCTCACGGTGTGCCTTGGGCAAGGGCCCTGGCGAGCGCAGCAGTTGCAGAGCATCAGCCCGCAGGGGTTTGACCCAGATCTGCTTGGGGCGCTCATGGCGTTCATAGAAATCTTCCCGCTGTCGACCATATCCCGCGCTCAAGCCCAAAGGAGTCCACCCGCTCGCCTTGTAGCAAGTGCCTCGGTGGATCTGTGGGTCCACGAAAGTTTCCGCTACCAAGGGGCGATAGGCAAAGGCCTGCTCCCAGTGATCGGCCAAGACTCTCAGGCACATCGCCAACGTCTTGGAGGCCAGATTGGCCAGCTTGAGCCCGGGCAGAATGAGAAAACGCCGGTTCTGCACCACCAGTTTCAAGCGCGCATGCCGTCGCGCCCCATCTCCGCCGATCCAGCCGTCTCGATCCTTCAGCCGGTAGCTAGAGCCCGTCCCAGTGGTGGAAACAATTGATTTTTAATGAGTTATGGGCAAAAAAAAGGCCGGATGGAGCTGCAAAAAGCTCGATCCGGCGAAAAGGGGCGCTTATGCTTGCGTTAGTCAAATACAAAGCACGCCCTTCTCATGAAAAATATTGCCGTACAAAGCTTCCTGCGTCCAGCCCTAACTCCAGTCATTCGATGCAAAGACTACACCGTGTTTCTGGAAACAATGGAGCGGATTGACCGGGTTTTGATCGACTCCTCGCTGGAAAGGGAGGCGATCGTAAAAGCCTTGGAAGGATGGGATGAAGCGGGAGGGAAGGATCGGGAGCGACGCGCTCTAAGAGCGATAAAAGCGCTGCGGGTGGAGGTGGTGCGTCATTTACTCGGAGGGATATCCTTTCGTTGTCTGTCGCAGGAGTTGGGACGCAGTGAGCTTCTGGCTAATTTTTGCCGGGTGCGTGAGGTAGACGGGATCCGGAAAATATCGAAGAGCAGTCTGGAACGGGATTCGAAATTCTTCGACGAAGCGTATCTGAGACAGCTGCATGCAAGGATGACCGAGGTGGTGGGCAATGCTGAACATTGTGGTGAGGCAGGATTAGAGAAGCCGATCGATACGAGGGAATGCCTGATCGACGCCACTTGCCTGGAAGCGAACATCCACTGGCCCGTGGACTGGGTCTTGCTCAAGGATGTGGGAGCAACGCTGCTCAAGGCGATCAGTCTGATCCGGCAGGCGGGAATGAAACAGCGCATGCCCCAGGGAGCAAAGGGATTGGCTCGGGAGATGAACAAACGGTGCCTGGAGATGACGCATGCGCGTCGGCGCCGGGAGGCGGGCAAAGCGCGTAAAGGGATCCTGCGGCGGATGAAGCTATTGCTCAAGAAGATTGAGGGCCATGCCCTTCGCCACCGTGACTTATTGGAAGCTATGTGGATGCAAAGCGATTACACCGAGAAGAAGGCGAGCCGAATCATCGAGCGAATGGATGGTATGTTAGAGCAGATACCGCAGGTCATGAAACAGGCGCACGAACGGATCATAGGGGGGCAGCAGGTGAAGAATGAGGAGAAGATCCTGAGCGCCTACGAACCTGAGATTGACGTCATCGTGCGAGGCAAGGCAGATCGGGAGGTGGAGTTTGGCAACACCCTTTATTTATGCGAGAGCGCAGAGGGATATCTGTTGGACTGGAAACTGTATGGGGGGCAGGCCCCGAGCGAATTGAAGCAGCTTTGGGAAAGTCTGGAGAGGCAAAAGGGCTTCGCTTTAGAGGAGAAGATCGAAGCGATCAGTGGGGATCGGGGCTATGCCTCGAAGGCGGCCAGCAAGCGGCTCCAGGCAGAGGGGATTTTTGACGCCCTTACGCCCCGCAATCCACAAGAGCTCAAGGAGCGGATGGAGGAGCCGCGCTTTGTCCGGTTGCAGCGACGACGAGGGAGCACCGAAGGCCGGATCGGAGTGCTCAAGAACCGATGGCACGGGGGCAAGATACGCAGCAAAGGCTTTGACAACCGTAACCTTAGCGTGGCCTGGTCGGTTCTGTCCCACAATCTATGGAAAATCGCGCAGAGACTTGCGCAAGAACATGAGAAAGAGGCAACGCAGGCGGCATAGGGATCCAAGAATCGAGTCAGAGGCGCTTCCTTGGGAGAACTATCGACTCAAAGCGAGAGGAAGGGTGCTGGAAAGGTGCATAACGGATAAAAGGTAAGCTACCGAGGACGGAAGGCATGTCGTGGTCTACATAACGTGACGAAGATTGATATCGGTATCAGGCTTCCACCCAAATCCTCTCGGATTTGGGACAGCCTCTAGCTAGAGCCCGTCCCAGTGGTGGAAACAATTGATTTTTAATGAGTTATGGGCAAAAAAAAGGCCGGATAGAGCTGCAAAAAGCTCGATCCGGCGAAAAAGGGCGCTTATGCTTGCGTTAGTCAAATACAAAGCACGCCCTTCTCATGAAAAATATTGCCGTACAAAGCTTCCTGCGTCCAGCCCTAACTCCAGTCATTCGATGCAAAGACTACACCGTGTTTCTGGAAACAATGGAGCGGATTGACCGGGTTTTGATCGACTCCTCGCTGGAAAGGGAGGCGATCGTAAAAGCCTTGGAAGGATGGGATGAAGCGGGAGGGAAGGATCGGGAGCGACGCGCTCTAAGAGCGATAAAAGCGCTGCGGGTGGAGGTGGTGCGTCATTTACTCGGAGGGATATCCTTTCGTTGTCTGTCGCAGGAGTTGGGACGCAGTGAGCTTCTGGCTAATTTTTGCCGGGTGCGTGAGGTAGACGGGATCCGGAAAATATCGAAGAGCAGTCTGGAACGGGATTCGAAATTCTTCGACGAAGCGTATCTGAGACAGCTGCATGCAAGGATGACCGAGGTGGTGGGCAATGCTGAACATTGTGGTGAGGCAGGATTAGAGAAGCCGATCGATACGAGGGAATGCCTGATCGACGCCACTTGCCTGGAAGCGAACATCCACTGGCCCGTGGACTGGGTCTTGCTCAAGGATGTGGGAGCAACGCTGCTCAAGGCGATCAGTCTGATCGGGCAGGCGGGAATGAAACAGCGCATGCCCCAGGGAGCAAAGGGATTGGCTCGGGAGATGAACAAACGGTGCCTGGAGATGACGCATGCGCGTCGGCGCCGGGAGGCGGGCAAAGCGCGTAAAGGGATCCTGCGGCGGATGAAGCTATTGCTCAAGAAGATTGAGGGCCATGCCCTTCGCCACCGTGACTTATTGGAAGCTATGTGGATGCAAAGCGATTACACCGAGAAGAAGGCGAGCCGAATCATCGAGCGAATGGATGGTATGTTAGAGCAGATACCGCAGGTCATGAAACAGGCGCACGAACGGATCATAGGGGGGCGGCAGGTGAAGAATGAGGAGAAGATCCTGAGCGCCTACGAACCTGAGATTGACGTCATCGTGCGAGGCAAGGCAGATCGGGAGGTGGAGTTTGGCAACACCCTTTATTTATGCGAGAGCGCAGAGGGATATCTGTTGGACTGGAAACTGTATGGGGGGCAGGCCCCGAGCGAATTGAAGCAGCTTTGGGAAAGTCTGGAGAGGCAAAAGGGCTTCGCTTTAGAGGAGAAGATCGAAGCGATCAGTGGGGATCGGGGCTATGCCTCGAAGGCGGCCAGCAAGCGGCTCCAGGCAGAGGGGATTTTTGACGCCCTTACGCCCCGCAATCCACAAGAGCTCAAGGAGCGGATGGAGGAGCCGCGCTTTGTCCGGTTGCAGCGACGACGAGGGAGCACCGAAGGCCGGATCGGAGTGCTCAAGAACCGATGGCACGGGGGCAAGATACGCAGCAAAGGCTTTGACAACCGTAACCTTAGCGTGGCCTGGTCGGTTCTGTCCCACAATCTATGGAAAATCGCGCAGAGACTTGCGCAAGAACATGAGAAAGAGGCAACGCAGGCGGCATAGGGATCCAAGAATCGAGTCAGAGGCGCTTCCTTGGGAGAACTATCGACTCAAAGCGAGAGGAAGGGTGCTGGAAAGGTGCATAACGGATAAAAGGTAAGCTACCGAGGACGGAAGGCATGTCGTGGTCTACATAACGTGACGAAGATTGATATCGGTATCAGGCTTCCACCCAAATCCTCTCGGATTTGGGACAGCCTCTAGCTAGCCGCTCCCCACAGCAAAAGACACACCCATTGCCCGTCGATCAAAGCCACATAGCGCAGGGTCTCTCCCGCGCTCCCCGCACTGTGCAAATAATGATGTTGGATCAAAAGATCATTGAATCGCTCCTGCTCTTCGGGCAAGATCAGACGCAGAGTTAGACGATCTATCGAAGGAGTCAGATGGTAAGATTTTTTGTCTTTCATACCATCTTGGCATGACTGATTCCCTCGGGTTCGTCTAGCTCTTTTTTTATCTTTTTGCCTATCAGCCACTTCCTCCCCAGAAAACTTTCACCCTGGCTTGAGGGTAAGCAGATCAGAGTAGGAATTGATTACCGAAAGCAGGTTGTTAAAGTCGTGAGCGATCCCACCGGCCAGGCAGCCAACGGCCTCGATCTTTTGCGTTTCTCGGAGATTCTCTTCAAGAATACGAACCTGAGATATGTCGCGGACAATAATGACGAGCTGAAAGGGGTGGCCATGGTCATCATTGACCACCGAGATAGTCCATTCTGTGAGAATATCGTCGCCTTCGCTGCATCGAGTGTAGCGCTCCTCCTTGAGGCCATGTCCGTTTCTGATGCAGTCGACGAGGATTGATTTCGGACTTGATTCGTTCTGATCGCTTTGGAAGAAATTGAGGGATCTCCCGACCATCTCGTCCTTCGACCAGCCGAAGGTCCGTTCGAATCCCCGATTAGCGTAGGATATCCGTGGTCCTCTGTCCTCCAGGCTGACGTCGGTCAGGATAATCGAATCTTCGAGACTCTCCATCGCCGTTCCCATCATTCGGATGTGATTCTGGGCCCGAAACTGCTCGGTTACGTCATGAAGAACCAGAACGATTCCATGAACCCGGCCATCGGGAGCCATCGTTTCAGATCCCGTGATGTTCGTGAATCGCACATTTCCCGATGGCGGTATGAGTCGGAACGGGGCTCCTTCGGCCAACTCGGGCTTACTACCGCAGAAGTGCTCGATGACGGATTCTATCCTCTCTTCGTTTGACCGGCTTCGGATTTCGACAATTTCGTCAATCGTCATCCCCTCCGCCCGTTCAAAGCTTGTTTCGGTGAGGACTTCGGCGACTGGGTTCATATATTGAATGGAACCATCACAGTCGGTGCTGATAATGCCGTTGGCGATGTTGCTGAGAATGTTGGAGAGCCGGTATTTGCTCTCTTTGAGCTTCCTGTCGTTCTCGCTTTTGAAAAGTGCCAGTTCGATGCTGACAGCTAACTCTCTCTTCGTGAACGGCTTCAGGACAAATGCGAAAGGGGCGGTCATTTTCGCGCGCTCAACCGTCCTCTCTTCAGAGTGTCCCGTGAGGTAGACGATAGGGATGTTGTTGGTTTTTTGAATTTCGAGGGCCGTTTCAACTCCGTCGAGTTCACCCTCAATGCTGATATCCATGAGGATGATGTCGGGCAACTCGCTAAGAGCCAGGTTGATAGCTTCATTGCCCGAACTGGCCTGTCCGATGATCTCGTGACCTTCGTCCGCGAGCATTTTGCGTAACGTAAATACGGAAGATGCGTCGTCCTCGACGATAAGTACTCTGACGTTTTTCATTTCAGTGAAAGACTTTGGATACGCTTCGATTCGGACCTGGAAAGCATCGACTAGAATTCCGGCTTATCCGGATCTTTCGAGCGCGCTTAATGCCTCGTATGAAATTCGGAAATCAGATGCCAAAGCTTAGGAAAATGTGATTTTCCATGTCGTTAATTTCGGTGCAAAGGTGCCGTAGGTCCACAGGGTGAAGGTAGTCATACTTTGCGGAGGAAAAGGGACCCGACTGAGAGACGATGCGGAGTTTCGGCCAAAACCGATGCTTCCGATCGGTGATCGTCCCATTCTTGTGCACATCATGAGGATCTACGCCCACTTCGGATTCCGGGAGTTCATTCTCTGTCTCGGGTACAAGGGTGAGGTGATCAAAGACTACTTTCGCAATTTCCTATGGAACACATTGGATGTGACGGTTCATCTCGGGCCGCAGCAGCACTACGATTTTCATGGAGAGAGCGGGGACGAAGATTGGTCGGTGACGCTGGCGAATACCGGTGAGGATACACTGACTGCGTATCGTGTGAAGCAGATCGAACGGCATTTGGGAAGCGATTCGACCTTTATGCTGACCTACGGCGACGGGGTCGCCAATATCGATCTTCAATCAAGCCTGAACTTTCACCGGCAGTCGGGAAAGATCTGTACTCTGACGGGAATCCATCCACCGGGCAGGTTTGGCGAGTTGACCCTCGGGACGGATTCGCTCTGTAGGCGCTTTAACGAAAAGCCGCAGGCGGAAGGCGGTTATATCAACGGCGGCTTCATGATCTGTGAGCGAGCCTTTTTCGAGTATCTCCCGGACGATCCCAATGTTATGCTTGAGGATGGGCCGCTCAAGACGCTCGCCCAGGACCGACAGTTGGCCGTCTTCCGGCACGAGGGTTTCTGGCAGCCGATGGATAATCTGAAAGAGGTCAACCTCTTGAACAAACTGTGGAACGACGGAAACGCGCCCTGGCTGATCTGGGACGGGGAAGCCGCCAGATCGGATAATTTGGGCTCTATGGCGAGAGTGCAAGGACAGCTGGAGGTGGTACGCTAATCGGTCCGTTTCCGTTTTCGGGATCCCGGCAGAGACTGCGCAGTAATCGACCGTCACTTAGGAGGAGAGAGCAAGCATTGCATGAAGATCCTGATTACGGGAAATATGGGGTACGTGGGGCCTTGTGTAGCCCGCCATCTGAGACTGGCCTATCCAAACGTTGATATAGCCGGATTCGATACCGGCTTTTTCGGGGGTTGTCTGCTGAACCAAGGCGACATTCCCGAGCGGACTCTAGACCGACAGTTGTTTGGAGACGTCCGGACTCTTCCCGATCAGGTGCTGGAGGGAGTGAACGGAATCGTTCACCTCGCGGCGCTTTCGAATGATCCGATCGGATCCGCTTTCGAAGAGGCAACGGAGGAAGTAAATTTCCGGGCCACACTGGAGATCGCAGAGAGAGCCAAGCGAGCCGGTGTTGAAAGTTTTGTCTTTGCCTCCAGCTGCAGCGTCTACGGCTCTTCCGATGACTCGCCCCGGGACGAAAAATCCGTTCTTCGATCTCTCTCGGCCTACGCGACATCGAAGGTTCGGAGTGAGGCGGGGTTGGAACTGCTGGCCGATTCGGAATTTACCGTGACTTGCTTGAGATTTGCCACGGCCTGCGGATTAAGTCCACGACTGAGATTGGACCTCGTGCTGAACGATTTTGTCACATCCGCCCTGGTCAAAGGGGAGATCGAATTGCTGAGTGATGGAACTTCCTGGCGACCGCTTATCCACGTCAAGGATATGGCGCGAGCGGTGGATTGGGCCTTGCACCGAGAAGGACGAAACGGTGGAGACTTTGTTGCCCTAAACACGGGAAGTGACGAATGGAATTTTCAGGTTCTCTCCCTTGCAAGGGCAGTCCAGAAAAGAATACCCGGCGTCAAGATCAGCATCGGGAGCCAGACGGCCACAGATTCCCGGTCCTATCGGGTCGACTTTTCCCGCTTTCGTGCCCTGGCCCCTGATTTTCAGCCGGAAGAGAACCTCTCGTCAGCAATAATGGGTCTACTCGCCGGGCTTAGGAAGGCTGGATTTCGTGATACGGATTTCCGGAATTCGAGCTTCATTCGGCTCAACGTGCTCAATGAGCTCAAGAGAACGGGCCAGGTGACCGGCGATCTCTTCTGGCGGGATCAACGGCCGCTGGCGATAGAGGCGGCAGTGTGAGTCCCACCATTTCAGACGGCTTCGTAAGGGCGGATGTTCATTTGTTGATAATGAAAGAGCGGTGATGGAGATCCCGATAAAATCCCGGACCGAAGAGGTACGGGAAGAGATACTCGCGCTGACCCGAGAATATGCCAGGCTGAAGCATCGATCCTATCTTCCGGCCTCGGAACGGGACGAAGTTCGAAGAAGCCGAGGATTCACGATTCCCTCCGAAAATCAATCGGTTCCTTATGCGGGTCGCGTATTTGGGGAAGAGGAAGTTGAGGCGGCGGTTGGTTCGGCGCTCGATTTCTGGCTCACCTTGGGAGGGGAGGGTGATCAGTTCGAGAGGGAGCTGTCCAAGTACCTGGGGGTCCGATCGAGCATGTTGGTGAACTCGGGTTCCTCCGCCAACCTGCTTGCGGTATCGGCGCTGTCGAGTTCGAAACTGAAAGACAAGCGTTTAAAGCGGGGAGATGAGATCATCACTGTAGCAGCTGGATTTCCAACTACGGTGGCTCCGATTGTTCAGAATGGATTCATACCTGCTTTCGTGGATATCGACCTGGCCACCCTGAACATCGATGTTGGTCTGTTGGAGGAGGCCTTTGTGGAGGGTAGATCGAAGGCGGTAATGATAGCCCACACTCTGGGAAACCCGTTTGATCTTGGATCGGTCCAGCAATTCTGTGAGGACCGCGGACTCTGGCTCATAGAAGATAACTGTGATGCGCTCGGTAGTTTGTATGATTCTCGACCCACTGGAAGTTTCGGAGATCTGTCAACCCAGTCGTTTTACCCGCCTCACCACATAACTCTTGGTGAGGGTGGGGCCGTCAACCTGGTCCGAAGTGGGCGGTTCAAACGAATCCTTGGGAGTCTTAGAGACTGGGGGCGCGATTGTTGGTGCGCCAGCGGGTGCGACAACACTTGCGGAAGACGATTCGAGTGGGAGTTTGGGTCTCTGCCGCCCGGGTATGACCACAAATTCGTATACTCGCATTTTGGCTACAATCTGAAGCCCTTGGACCTCCAGGCTGCGATCGGGCGAAAGCAACTTCTACGTCTCCCTGAATTTGTTCGCAGTCGGATCGAAAACTGGCACTACCTGCGCCGGGGACTTCAGGATCTGGGGGAGTTTTTCGAATTTATGCTTCCCACTCATGCCATTGAATGGACCGAGGATGGATTCAGATGGGACGATTCCGGCCATAGGACGCAGCCCTCATGGTTCGGATTCATGATCAGGGTTCGACCTGATGCTCCCTTTACGAAAGTGGATCTTGCGAGGCACCTCGACGAATTGAAGATCGCTACGCGCATGCTCTTTGGTGGGAATCTCGTTAGGCAGCCCGCCTATGTGCAGTTGGCGAAGGACGATCCGGGCGCCTTTCGAATCATCGGCGATCTTGAACGAACTGATCGGGTCATGAGCGAAGCCTTCTTTATCGGCGTCTATCCTGGACTGACAGTGCAGATGCTCGACCACGCGATCGAAGTCATGCAAGACTTTTGCCGGAACTTTTAGATCTCTTTACTCGAGTACCTGGATTATCGGATCTTTCGACTGCACTTGACGACTTGGACCCTCGATTCGACCGTGATATGCAATTCACCGAAACACCTCTGGAAGGCGCCTTCCTCATCACCCCGAAGGCGAAGAGGGACCCTAGAGGCGAGTTTATAAAAATATTCAACCGCATTCAATACGAGGAAAACGGGGTGGATTTTGGAACCCGTGAAATCTTCTTTTCCACTTCGTTTTCCAATGTTATCCGAGGAATGCACTTTCAGGCTCCTCCCTACGAGCACGACAAGATTATCTTTTGCGCTGAAGGGGTGATCCTCGACGTACTTCTGGATCTACGGAAGTCTTCAGACACCTACGGGACGTCTTTTTCGCAGGAGCTGTCGAGCCAGAATCGGCTCACTGTTTTGGTTCCACGCGGGTTGGCCCACGGATTTCTCTCATTGGCTTCGCACTCGGTGGTCGTCTATGCGACGGATTGCGAATACTCCGATTCACACGAGAGGGGAGTCCGCTGGGACTCTTTCGGGTTCGACTGGCGCTGCCGGGACCCGATTCTATCGGATCGAGACCAGAACCTTCCCTCCTTAGCGGATATCGAATCTCCGTTCTAGGAATCTGTCGGACCGTCACTCGCACAGCAATCGAATCACAGAGGCCGACAGACTGCCCGCATGAAAATTCTGTGTACAGGTGGGAGCTCATTCACCGGTTTCTGGAATATTCGGGAATTGGCTGAGAGGGGCCATACCGTCGTCTACACACTTACCCGTGGTTCCCGATCCGACTATGCCGGAGTCCGAAGAGAGCGGGTCGAAGCCCTCTCGAGATACGGAAGGGCCGTGCCCGACTGCCGTTTTGGTGACGAACGTTTTCTTGCTGCTCTCGGTCAATTGGGTCCTTGGGATCTTCTCTGCCATCACGCGGCGTGGGTGGATGGGTACAAAAGCCGAGACTTCCCCATCGTCGAAGCTTTGGCAGAAAATACGCGAAACCTGGAGAACGTAACTGCCGTCCTGAAGAGTGCAGGATGTAGGCATATCCTATTGACTGGTACATACTTCGAAAACGAAGATATCTCTGAATCCAATAGCGACCCGCCTCTGTCTCCCTACGTCCTCTCCAAGAAGCTGACTCGGGGGATCTTTGAGAACTCGGCAGCGTCAACAGGATTCAATCTGGGAGTCTGCACGCTCCCGAACCCTTTCGGTCCTCTCGAGGAGAATCGCTTTACATCCTACCTGGCATCTTCTTGGCTCCGTGGCGAAGTCCCGATCCTCCGGCATCCGAACCTCATCCGGGACAATATCCATGTCAGTCTCCTGGCACGGGTCTACGTGTCATTCGCGGAGGAATTCACGCGCCTGAGAACTCACCAGACGAGCCGGCCAAGCGGATATGTAGAATCGATGCGAGAATTCGCCCAACGGTTCGCTCGTGAACTTTCATCACGGCTCCCTATCGATTGCCCGATAGATATCGATGAGGCGGCCACTGCCGACGAGCCGCTTGTTTGCCACAACACGGAACCGGTCCTCTCGAGCCATTCCGAATGGAAAGAGGAAAAGGCCTGGGACGAATTGGCAGTCTACTACCACAACCAATTCGGAGGAGGACGCGCCTACAGGTCAGACCCCGCAGCGCTTGTCGGTGGTTGAGAGATTGGGCCGGGGTGGGCGCATCTGATCTTCGTCTCGGGACACTGTTTTGATGCCCCTGGCTTGTCCTGGTGAGATTTCAAGTTTCTCGGCTAGGAGTCTACAATATCCGGCCTAGCAACCCGTTGGCCTATTGATTTCCTCGAATTCGCGGTTAGCGGGGCGGAGATTCGACCGTAGATTAGCCTGAAAAGATGAGGGAATCGGGAGAGGAAGTAACGCTCATTATTCTGACCTACTCGCGTCCGGGTTATCTGCGGGAATTGCTGTCCTACCTGAGACGATTCGAGAGGCGCCCGTCGATCCTGGTGGCAGACGGTTCTCCGAAATCCGAAATTACAGCCAATCGAGAGATCATTGAGGAATCCGGACTTGAAGTCGAGCATGCGATCTACCCGGAAATGAGGCTGGAGGACCGACTCTGTAACATACTGGAGAGGATCGGGACTCCTTACTCCGTCCTATGCGGAGATGATGACTTCGTGAATCCGGCGGGGGTGATTGCTTCGGCGCAGTTCCTGGAAGAGCATTCCGACTATTCGATTGCGCAAGGAGTTTCGGTCGTGTTCACGAGGGAGGATGTTGGGGTGAAATTCCTCAACTATCCCTCTAAGGCAATGCACTTTGAGCATCCCGGTAATCGGCTGCTTTATCATTTGAGAGATTTCACCTCGACCTACTACGCGGTACATCGAAGAGAGCAGCATCTTACCTGTTTTCGAGAGGCTTCACGCATACGATCCAGCTACCGATTTCAGGAACTCTACCTCTCATCGTTAGAGGCCGTCCTAGGCAAGATCGGGCTGGTCGAGCGACCTTACCTCTTCAAGCGTCGCCACGACAGCAATCTCGGATCATCCGATCGCAACTGGAACCAGCTCTATACCTCGGATGATTTCTCATCGATCTACGCTATATACCGAGAAGGCCTGACTACGGCTCTTCTCGATGCGGGATTTGGATGCGGTGAACGGGCGCGTGAATGGATCAATAGATCATTCCTTGCCTTCATGAGTTTCATTCTCGAAAACGAAAAGAATCGCTTCCTCCTGTCGCGTCGAAGTGACGATCCAATGACACTCGGGGTGATTCCGGAGCCTGAAATTCATTGGAATCCGGTCGATCGAGATGACCGACGGTTCTCTGAGCATATGCAACAGATCGAAGAAATTATCGTTTCCGAAGCAAGAGCAAATTTGTCCGCTCCCGCGAAACGGTTGGTCGGTGTCGCATGAGCGGCCGCAAACGATCCATAAAACTCAATTCTGCAATGTCCGCATCAAGAAAAATCTATGTTATCGCCGAGATGGCCTGCTCCCACGAAGGAGATCCGGGCCTTGCGCGAACGATCATTGAAGGGGCCGGAAACGCCGGTGCCGACGCCGTCCAATTCCAGATCTGGCGTTATGTTGACGTGGACGTACCGGGACTGCCGGATGCGGAAGCGCGCCAGAAAGTGGAGATGCCCCGGGAAGTGTGGAGGGAGTTAACACTCTTCACACGGGTACGCTATCCGACCATGCAAATCATCGCCTGCGTTTCCGATGCTTCGACGGTCGATTTCGCGGAGAGCATCGGTGTCGATGCGTTCAAGCTGCACTCGTCGGACCTTTCCAATCCCGCCTTAATTGCAAGGCTGGCCCGGTCCGGTAGGCGGATCGACCTCAGTATCGGAGCGTCGACTGTCGGCGAGATTCAGACTGCCTTGGAGTGGATCGGCGAAAATGGGAGAGAATGCGTCTGGTTGATGTATGGTTTCCAGAATTTCCCAACTCGGACTGACGAAGTGCATCTGCGTTACATGATGAAGCTGAGAGATCTCTTTGAGCTTCCGATCGGATACCAGGACCACAGTGATGGCGGGAGCGATGCTGCATTCTGGCTACCCGCGGCCGCTATCGGAATGGGAGTCGATGTGATTGAGAAGCACATCACCCACGACCGAAGCAAGAGAGGGGTTGACTACCAGGCGGCGCTGGACCCGGGCGAGTTTTCGCGGTTTGTAGAAATGTGCCGTGTAGTTGATCGCGCAGCCGGCTCTGCCGTCCCGAAGTCATTTAGCGACGAAGAACTGAAGTATCGAAAATACGCAAAGAAGAGCCTCGTTGCGACTCGAGATCTGAGGATCGGCGAGGAGATATCGACTGCGGATGTCAGGGCCATGCGAGCGAGGACGCAGGGGCTTCCACCGGACCGGGTGGATGAGCTGATAGGTGCCGTGATGTCTCGAGATGTGGGACGCTTTGATGCGCTATCTTTGGAGGATGTCGGCTCGGGTCGATAATCTTGAAAGGAATCTGTCGGTTTGAAGTTGGTGCCAATTTACGACCGTCAAACTTCGAACCGAAGTTCAGGTCTGCTGCGAGGTGCACTTGTCACGGCACAGCGAAGCGGCGACGGAAAGCCCGACAGATTCCTAGCCGCCCAATGAAGACCGGTTTTCTAGTAGTCGCTCGGCTCAAGTCCACTCGACTGCCGAGAAAGGTTCTACTTGAGGTAAAGGGTAGGAGTTTTCTTACCCACTTAGTGGACCGGGTAAAATCGACCCGACGGATCGACCAAATCGTCCTATGCACATCGACTCACGAGCAGGATGATTCGCTTGAAGAACTGGCAAAGGTAGAAGGGATTGCCTGTTTCCGAGGGGATGAGGAAGACGTGCTCATGCGTCTGCATCAGGCAGTTGTCGCCCACAATCTGAATTACATGGTGACAATTACTGGAGACTGTCCGCTGGTTGAACCCGAATACATTGATCGGTTGGTTGATGACTTTTCAGTGACCGGCGCCGACTATACTACCGTCTACGACCTTCCTCATGGCTCCTATTCCTGGGGATTGAAGCCGAGTGCCCTTGCCCGAGCAATCGAGCTAAAGAACGATAGCAACACGGAAGTCTGGGAACGGTATTTTACCGATACCGACTGTTTCCAGATCCATCGGCTTTCAGTAGATTCCAGACATTGTAGACCTGGTCTGCGAATGACCCTCGACTACCCGGAGGACTTGGTTTTCTTCAAGAGGCTTTTCGATGCTCTCTACGAACCGGGAAGGATACTCGAGCTGGACGAGATTCTTGGATATTTAGACGCGCATCCGGAAGTGGAGCAAATCAACGCCCACTGCGAGGAACTCTACTCGCGTCGGAGGAAGCAGCAAAACGTAATCAGCTTGAAGCCGCGCTACGCGGTCGAACGGGCGGCAATCATTGGAGCCGGATCCATCGGGCAGCGGCACATCAGAAACCTTCGGAAGATTGGGATTCAAAGCATAGCCGCATTGAGGACACGCCGGGGCCACTTCAGGGATCTGAATCCCGATCTCGAAGTCCGAGAGACGACCGATTTCTCTGCTTTGATGGCCTCCAAGCCTGATATCGCTATCGTCTCGAATCCGACCAGCGAGCATCTCAAAACAGCTGCCAGGCTACTTCCTCAAGTACGGGGAGTGATGATCGAAAAGCCCCTATCCGACAGCTTGCACGGGGTCAAGGAGTTCCTCCGGCAAGTGAGGCGGCACCGCGCGGTAACTTTTATCGCCTACAATTTTCAGTTTCACGAAATTTTCAGAACGGTCGGGGACCTCATTAAATCGGAGCGCCTGGGCCGACCCCTAAATCTACAGGCCGTTTTCGGGCATTGGCTTCCTGATTGGCATCCCTATGAGGACTATCGTTATCTCTACGCCGCCCGAAAGGAGCTTGGGGGAGGGGTTGCGTTGACGCTGATCCACGAGGTCGAGTTCGCTCTGAGTCTTTTTGGAGAAGCGAAATCGGTAACCGCAGCTTTCTCAAGCTCCGATGCCCTCGAGACAGATGTCGATGCCTGTGCTGACATTATGATACGGCACGCTGAAGGGCCGGTCAGTCAGCTGCATCTCGACTACCTTCAGCAGCCTTGGCACCGGGAAGGTCAGATTTGCTGTGAGAAGGGATCCGTCCGGTATGATTTTTCCAACCAGAGTGTGACCTGCCGGAGCGCGGGAGAGAGCGAATGGGTCGAAATCTGGCGGGATCCCGACCATGACAGCAACCGATGTTACATCGATATGTTGAGAGACTTCGTTGATTGCGTGAAGGAGGGAAGAATTCGCCACGATTATGATGCCTGGAAGGGAACGGGCAGTCTCGCGGTGGTCGAGTGCGGGCGTCGAGCGGCCGCCGAAGGACGGTGGATTGAATTGCCCGAATGGGCGCAAGAGAGAAGTGCTTCGTAGTCCCTACATCGCACCCCACTTAGTTGGGGTAGAAGGTCTGCGAAGCGATTGGGATAAAGATCGATGATTGCAGAAGATAAGCTACTCGCTGAAGAGACAATGTTCGACCTGACCGGCAGGACGGTCCTGGTGATTGGGGGTCGAGGATTCCTGGGCCGCCGGATGGTTAGGGTGTTGCAGGATTTCGGAGCGGATGTTTTCGGGGCTGACCTCCCGGGTACGATAATGGGCGGCCGAGGGGAGCGATTCCGAGAGCCCTCAGATTCGGCCCGGCGTGAGATAGATGTTGATGTGACGGAGGAAGCTTCGATTGATGAAATGGTGAATCGAGTGGAGGCAGAATCGGATAGTATCGATGTCCTCCTTTACAGCGTTTGTGCAAAGCCGGATGACTACTATAAGCCGTATACGGAGTGTTCCCTGGACGGTTGGCGGAAGGTTATTGGAGCCGAGCTCGACGGCCTCTTTCTGACCACCCAGAAGGTTGGAAAAATTATGGAGCGCCAGAAACGTGGTTGCATGATCTTCATGTCCTCGATTTACGGAATCGTAGGTAACGATCAGCGTATTTACGAGGTTTCCAACCTGGCCGAAGTATACGCAAAAGGGAGTCAGAGCACTTCCGGTCCGTGCACCTCGCCGGCCGTCTACAACACGGTGAAAGGCGGAGTGATTTCGCTGACCCGTTACTTGGCTGCCTATTGGGGCCACCTGGGAATTCGGGTGAATTGCATCAGTCCCGGGGGACTAAAACATCCGGGAGAAAATGAAGTATTTCTCAAGAAATACGCCGGGAGGGTTCCACTGGGACGAAAGGCGGAAGTGGACGAAATCTCAGGAGCGGTCGTTTTTCTCGCCTCCCAGGCTTCGTCCTATGTGACCGGACACAATCTCGTTGTGGATGGTGGATGGTGGATGGACGGCCTGGTGACAGTTTGGAGTATCCGATTTCGATCCCAATTGAGCCGGGTGATGCAGTGCTTTTTGAAGCGCGGATGCTCCATGCCGGCGTTCCGGTTAACAGACCCAAGTATGCCGCGGTTTGGACCTACGCAACCAGAAATCAGCATTCGGCGATCAACTACTGGTACGGAAGATTGATCCGAACGGATCAGACTCAGATCGATTTTCCGCAGGATCTGATCGACCTTCTCAAAAAGCACGACCTCTACTGGGATGAACTCTACGCTCAACAGTCTTTCTTCGAGGAAAAGTGGAAGAACGCCCCTAAGGGACGAGTTTTTGGGGCCCCGTATGGGGACGTGTAGAATCGGTGAACAGTATTTCGTGCCAAGCATTTACCCCGTAGAATGTCGACGATAGCCGCAAATACTTCCGTTCTCCCTGAAATCCCGGCGGATGAATCCCATTCGAGCTGCCGGATCTGTGGTGAGAATCGATGGAAAACGATCTTTGAGGGGAAAGTCCGTGCGGGTAGCTTTGGCAGTCTGACTCCGGAGAGGCATCGAATCGAGGAATGCGAGGGGTGCGCGATTCAAAGACTTGAATCCATGTCGATAGACTATGAGTCAGGGAAGTATCGACACATCGTTGAGGGAAGCGATGAAGTGGAAAACTTCTATCGTCTTCACGATGGTCATCAAGCACACAAGCTGCAACTAATTGGGACCGATTCTCTGCGCGGCGGCAAGTTCCTCGATGTTGGGTGTGCGGCTGGTTCTCTCCTCGATCTCCTGAAGGGCTTCTGTTCCCAAACGATTGCAGTCGAACCCTGCCTTTCCTATCACGGAACCCTTCGAGAAAAGGGACATCTCGTTTTTTCCTTCCTTGAGGAGGCGGCCGAGGAATGGAGGGAACAGCTGGATTTTGTGACCGCCTTCGATGTTATCGAACATGTGGAGGACCCGGTCGCGTTTCTTCGCGATATAGGGAAGATGCTCAGACCGGGTGGACAGATGTTGATCGGGACTCCCAATCGTGACGAATGGCTGCTTGAAATCTCGGGAGAGGAATACAGGCAGTTCTGGTTTCGTGCCGTACACAGGTGGTATTTTAATGGGAGAAGCCTCGAGTACGGGCTGCTTAAGGCGGGGATCTTCGACAGTGAGATTTTCTTCAATCAGCTCTATGATCTCTCTAATGCCTTAGTGTGGCTGAGAGATGGGACCCCGAGCGGTTTTGGGGCAGTTGACGTTGCCCCCTTTCTCGACGCGGCTTACCGCAAGTGCCTCGAGGTTGAGGGAAGGTCCGATTATGTCTACGCGAGAGCTACGAAAACGTGAATGGTTACCGGCTGATTCGAATGATCCGGCTCCGAAGTGGCAGCCGGCGAGTGAAGCTATCTTGAGGAATCTGTGGGAATGAATCTGGTTGAAATCTACGAGGGTCAGCCTTCGATCTGAACATCAGGGATGTCGCGGAGGGTAAAGTCCGACAGCTTCACGGGGTCGGAGCAAAATCTCTCGGGTCTCGATCGGTATCGGGAGATTCTGAGGGTGGGAACGGTTTTCACCGACTCCATCCATGGTTGCGGGTATCTCCGAGAGGAAATGCTGAAGCGCTATCGTTTGGATAGCATTCGACTAAGTCCGAACCTGAAAGAACGGATGCCGGCCTCGGTCTTTTTCAATCTTAAATATCATGGAAACATCTACGGCCATGAGGAGATTATTCGAGACTATGCAGGTCTCAAAGGCGAGGAGGAGTTTTGTGCGGTTGTCGAGCATGCACCATATATGGGAGAGGTCGTTTACTCAAACGAGGTCAATTGCATTTATCCCCTTTTGATCGTCTCTTCGCTGAATCGAGCTCTCATCGATGACCGCCTCCACCGGAATCGGTTCGCACATCGGTTACTGTGTGACCCTCGGTATTCCCCACTGGGTGTTTCCACGGAGGATTTCGTTCAGGAACCAACAGGGCCTGCCTCCAAATCGAATGACCGACGTTCAGAGGTGGGAGGAAAAGGGAATGGAGGAGATTTTGTCTCACTTCACTAGTTATGCCGAAGAGATCACTCCTTCGCAGAAGAATGCTGTAGACTGCTTTTTCGGAGCTGATTCGATTAGAACCCGAAAGGAGATAAGAGAGGCGCTGCAAAATGCGAGAGATATCTATCGCGAGCGTAGGCATCTATCCGCTCTCGGAATCAGTCCCGAAAGAGATCCAGTCTCCCTTAACGGCCTTTTCAGATTCGCCGGGCACCAAAAGGAAACCGGTCGAGCCTCATTTACGGTTCTTCGCCTGCCCATGACCCGTCAGCTTGCTCTTATGGACTTGGCAGACTGTGATCGTACCAGGGAGTGGCTCTGGGAGAGAGAGGGTGAGATCGGGGGCGAAGAATGCAGGCCCCCGAACCGGGCTCGTTGCTATCTTGATTCGCTTCCGGAGGCGGTTCGACTGGCTACCGGAAGGCTCTGTCGGCAGGCTTCGATTTTCGAAGAGAGCGTGAACTCAGGGTCGACCTTTAAGAGTTGGGATTCCTGCTCGGAGGCTCTGGACGAGCAAGACGTTTGTCCTACGAGTACCCCCAGGAGTAGGTCAACCGTCTCAGCTGGTGGCGATCCCGCTGAACGGGACGAACCGGCTGACTTTGGCGCTTGGCCTGATCGTTCAATCGGAAGGCTCTCCCAGCATTTTTTGACACGCCACCTGATTCCCTTGCGCAACACCTGGTGTCGGGTCGGTCTTTTTCGGTACTGGTGCGGGCTCGTATTTGAAGCAAGAGCGCAATTTCGAGAGGCGACGGCGGAATACCTCGGCGCTCTGCGATATGGATACACGCCTTCAAAGGTTTATGATAGGCTTGATAGATCTCTTACGGAGATCGAAACGTTCTTCTGGGTCGCGGAACCGACTTCGGTGAAGGCGCAGTCCGAAATTCACCTCGAGGGACAACACTTGAACTTGGTCATTCCCCGTAGCTTGCTACGGGGTTGCTAGCTTTTTTAGGAGTAGTGGGTGGGAGAGAGGAAGGAAAAAAGCCGACTAAAGCGAGGTTGGCACTGTGTCTGGGAAATACATTATCATTACGTAATGCCGGTAAAGTATCGGAAGGGATTGATCGAGGAGAGAGTGAGGAGGGTATTGCAAGAAACGACAGAAGGGATCGGGCAGCGCTATGAGATCGAGATGGAGGGGTTGGGATGCGATAAGGATCACGCCCACCTATTGTGTGGAGCGCATCCGGAGTTGGCGCCTGGGAGGATAGTGCAGATATATAAGAGCCTAACGGCGCGAGAGGTCTTTCGGAGGGAGCCGTGGGTAGGAAAGGAGCAGTGGGGAGGAGAATACTGGTCGGACGGCTACTACGTGGGGACAGTGGGAGAGAGAGGAGATTGGGCGACGGTGGAAGCATATGTGCGCGAACAAGGAAAACCGAAGGCAGAACTACGGCAGTTGATGCTATGGTGAGAAAGTGCGAGGAATGCTAAAGTCGGATACCCCGCAGCTTGCTGCGGGGAGTCTTCATTATAACAGACCCTCTTTCGAAGAGCCGAATGCGGGAACTCTCCATCTGGATTGAGCTCTTAGCTAGAGCCCGTCCCAGTGGTGGAAACAATTGATTTTAATGAGTTATGGGCAAAAAAAAGGCCGGATAGAGCTGCAAAAAGCTCGATCCGGCGAAAAGGGGCGCTTATGCTTGCGTTAGTCAAATACAAAGCACGCCCTTCTCATGAAAAATATTGCCGTACAAAGCTTCCTGCGTCCAGCCCTAACTCCAGTCATTCGATGCAAAGACTACACCGTGTTTCTGGAAACAATGGAGCGGATTGACCGGGTTTTGATCGACTCCTCGCTGGAAAGGGAGGCGATCGTAAAAGCCTTGGAAGGATGGGATGAAGCGGGAGGGAAGGATCGGGAGCGACGCGCTCTAAGAGCGATAAAAGCGCTGCGGGTGGAGGTGGTGCGTCATTTACTCGGAGGGATATCCTTTCGTTGTCTGTCGCAGGAGTTGGGACGCAGTGAGCTTCTGGCTAATTTTTGCCGGGTGCGTGAGGTAGACGGGATCCGGAAAATATCGAAGAGCAGTCTGGAACGGGATTCGAAATTCTTCGACGAAGCGTATCTGAGACAGCTGCATGCAAGGATGACCGAGGTGGTGGGCAATGCTGAACATTGTGGTGAGGCAGGATTAGAGAAGCCGATCGATACGAGGGAATGCCTGATCGACGCCACTTGCCTGGAAGCGAACATCCACTGGCCCGTGGACTGGGTCTTGCTCAAGGATGTGGGAGCAACACTGCTCAAGGCGATCAGTCTGATCCGGCAGGCGGGAATGAAACAGCGCATGCCCCAGGGAGCAAAGGGATTGCTCGGGAGATGAACAAACGGTGCCTGGAGATGACGCATGCGCGTCGGCGCCGGGAGGCGGGCAAAGCGCGTAAAGGGATCCTGCGGCGGATGAAGCTATTGCTCAAGAAGATTGAGGGCCATGCCCTTCGCCACCGTGACTTATTGGAAGCTATGTGGATGCAAAGCGATTACACCGAGAAGAAGGCGAGCCGAATCATCGAGCGAATGGATGGTATGTTAGAGCAGATACCGCAGGTCATGAAACAGGCGCACGAACGGATCATAGGGGGGCGGCAGGTGAAGAATGAGGAGAAGATCCTGAGCGCCTACGAACCTGAGATTGACGTCATCGTGCGAGGCAAGGCAGATCGGGAGGTGGAGTTTGGCAACACCCTTTATTTATGCGAGAGCGCAGAGGGATATCTGTTGGACTGGAAACTGTATGGGGGGCAGGCCCCGAGCGAATTGAAGCAGCTTTGGGAAAGTCTGGAGAGGCAAAAGGGCTTCGCTTTAGAGGAGAAGATCGAAGCGATCAGTGGGGATCGGGGCTATGCCTCGAAGGCGGCCAGCAAGCGGCTCCAGGCAGAGGGGATTTTTGACGCCCTTACGCCCCGCAATCCACAAGAGCTCAAGGAGCGGATGGAGGAGCCGCGCTTTGTCCGGTTGCAGCGACGACGAGGGAGCACCGAAGGCCGGATCGGAGTGCTCAAGAACCGATGGCACGGGGGCAAGATACGCAGCAAAGGCTTTGACAACCGTAACCTTAGCGTGGCCTGGTCGGTTCTGTCCCACAATCTATGGAAAATCGCGCAGAGACTTGCGCAAGAACATGAGAAAGAGGCAACGCAGGCGGCATAGGGATCCAAGAATCGAGTCAGAGGCGCTTCCTTGGGAGAACTATCGACTCAAAGCGAGAGGAAGGGTGCTGGAAAGGTGCATAACGGATAAAAGGTAAGCTACCGAGGACGGAAGGCATGTCGTGGTCTACATAACGTGACGAAGATTGATATCGGTATCAGGCTTCCACCCAAATCCTCTCGGATTTGGGACAGCCTCTAGCTACGGCGGCAGGAACGGTGCCTTCCTGGCTAACTGATTTCCTTCTAAACCCACCTTCCTCCGTTATTGACAAGATGGAACTTCCTTGTGCCTGGGCGGCCTTGACTTCGCAGCATCTGAGCCTCCCTCGTCACCAGTTGAGGCGGTTTCTAGAGAATCTGCCTCTATCAGGAGTTAATCAGTCGACTCGCCATGAACTCTTCCGGCGCTACTACAATCTTCTTATGGAGGGAGCGCAGGCGAGGGACTATTCCGGCATGATTGCTGAACTTGATGATCTGCGCGACCTATTCCAGAGGAAGGCCATGGATCAACTCTACGACTCCCTCGACTTCCACTATGCACTCGCTTACTATGCGGAAGACGATCTCGAGGCTTCGAATACGAGCCTCGGAAGACAGCTCGATAGGATCCCGGACCACCGGGCTGCGCTCGCCCTGAGAGCAAAGATCTCGGCTTTGAAAGAGGAGTCTGCGCTAACGGTCCACTGAAATGACTGGGAATAACTACAGTGACCTTCTGCGTGCTTGGGCAGGCAGATTCGGCACATTGGAACGAACTCCTGGAGCGCTCTACGACCTTCTCTTTTCGGATCAGGCGGATTTCTGCTCGAGGGATTTCCTTAGGGCGCTGACAAGGCGACCCTTCGCCTTCACCGATATCGTTTGGCGCCGGCCGAGGATTGATTACCGCGGCCGCTCTCTTTTTGTTGCCAACGGGACCGCCGAGCATCTATGGGATTTCTCGCGGAATTATTTCGAATTGGAACTCTCAGAGAAGCCCTGTGTTTTCTATCGGGACCATCTCAACAGGGTCGCAGAGTCCTTCGACAATCTTTGCATAAGCATGCCTCGCCGCCGGCTGCCGGTATCATGCTGGGACATTCTCGGCGGTCTCCGTAGGTTGCGGATCTTGCATCAGACTTCAGCGGTTCGCAGGACGGCCTGGCAGGCCGCCTTTCTGACCGCCGGTGTGAGGATCTGGGAGAAACTGGCGGAACAGGTGATCGAAACCGTGAATCCACCTCAGGTATTTTTCAGTGATCCTCGAAACGGACGATCCATCGCTTTTTTGAAAGCCGCCAGACGACGGGGAATCCCGTGTATCGAAATCCTCCATGGCATACCCTCCATCGGATTCGCCCGAAACAGCGTCGAACACATCGTCGTTCCTTTTGAATCGTGGATCGAACTGTTTCGAAAATGGGGATACCGGGGCGAAACGACCGCCTGCGATCGTCTTTGGACCAACCATCTTGCGCCTCTGCCACCCGCCCGGCGGAAAGTGGTGGTCCTCTTCGATCAGTGGCTGGGAACGGTCACTGACGTGCAGTACGGGGCGCTCTATGAAAACACCCGGCGTCTGTTCCTACAGTGGATCAAAGACTATCCGCAGATCCCATTCGTATACCGTCCTCATCCGAGACTGGATCCGGCATCTATTCCCGACCTCGAAAGCGATCGCATCAGCCGAGCTCCACTGGCAGACATACTGGCCGATTGTGATCTGGCGGTGAGCGCAAATTCGACCGTCCTGTTCCAGGCTGCATCCCTCGGAATCAGGGCAACGGCGCTGAGTTGCCCCGAACTGGAGTCTTCCTTTCCGGACTTTTCCGGGGTCGGGATCACTTCATTGCCGCCAGCAGAATGGCAGCGCCTACCGGATTCACTGGAAGACAGACACCGAAACTCGGAGTCCACCAGGCCGAATGTGTTGTCGGGTAACAATCTCAGGTCCACCGCTCATTCCCCAGTTCCGGCCTAACAGAGGTGCTTCGATCACAAGCTCTTCACCAACCCGCGCGAAGGCCCCAGCAGAGAAAATCGGTTCGGAAAAGCGACCGCAGTCCCTTGCGCAACACCCTCTGAAAGCAAGTTTCGGACGTTCAAAGACACTCAAATCCTGGTTAATAACGGTGCTGAAATGCCGAAAAACTGGGTATGGCGGAGATTGAGATTGCGGGGAGAACCATTGGATCCGATCACCCTCCTCTCGTGATTGCCGAGATTGGGATCAATCACGAAGGATCGGTGGATCGGGCAGTGGAGATGGTGGATGATGCCGTTGCGGCCGGATGCGAGTGCGTCAAGTTTCAGTGTCATGTGGTCGACGATGAGATGATTCCGAACAAGGTCGTGCCGGGGAACACGACGGAGACGATCTGGGACATTATGGTGAGGTGCTCACTTTCTCGCAAGGAGGACATCAAGCTCAAGGAGTACGTCGAAAGCAAAGGCATAATCTACTTGTCGACGCCATTTTCGCGCGCGGCTGCGGTGCGGCTGGAAAAAATGGGTGTGGCCGCCTACAAGATTGGATCCGGCGAGTGCAACAACACCCCGCTGATCGAGCACATCGCGCGCTACCGTAAGCCGGTTATTCTGAGCACGGGGATGAATGACATCGAATCGATAACGCCATCGGTTGAGATCCTTCGAAGATTCAATGTTCCCTTTGCTATCTTGCATTGCACATCGATCTACCCGACTCCCTATCAAAAGGTGAGGCTGGGTGCGATGAAGCAACTTGCCGACAAATTTGAGGATGCGGTGATTGGCCTGAGCGATCACTCGCTTGGAAACTACACTTGTTTTGGCGCCGTCGCCCTGGGGGCCTGCATCATCGAGAAACACTTTACCTCCAACAAAGCCTGGCCTGGTCCGGATGTGCCGCTGTCGATTGATCCTTCCGAATTGAGGGATCTTATTTTGGGCAGCAAAGCAGTCTTTCGAGCCCACGGCGGCGAAAAGTCGATTCTTGAGGAGGAACAGCCTACCATCAATTTCGCCTACGCCAGCGTGGTTTCGACTCGCGAGATCGTGCAGGGAGATCGGTTTACGATTGAGAACACCTGGGTCAAGCGACCTGGTACCGGCTCTCTTCATGCATCCCAGTTTGAGCAGGTTCTAGGAAGGCAAGCGAGCCGAACTATTCCGGTGAATACGCAGCTCCGCCACGAGGATCTGAGCTGATGTTATACCTATCGGCAGAAGACTGGGCACGGACCCAGACAATCGGTATCACCGGTGGGTCGGGCATGATGGGACAGGTCCTAGTGCGGCAGCTGGTGGACTTGGGCGTGAGGAGCATTCGCATCCTCGATACGAAGGGAGAAGGCAAGCGCGCGGGCCGAATTCAGCATCCCTCGGTGAACTATGTTTCTGGAAGTATTCTAGAAGAAACCGATCTTCAGCACGCCTTGCGTAACTGTTCAACGGTTTTACATTTCGCGGGTATCAAGCATGTACGGAGAGCTCAGAGAGAGCCGGTCACGACGATACAAGTTAACAGTATGGGAACCGGCCTGGTCGCCGATGCCTGTCGAAGGCTTGGGGTTGAGAAACTCGTCTACGCTTCCAGCGGACTGGTTTACGGAGTTCCCCTTCATCCGACACTCAGCGAGGACCACCCGACCCATCCGAAGACGATCTACGCCGCAAGCAAGTTGGCCGGAGAAGCCATCGTATCCGGGTATGCGGCCGGATTCGGTCTCTCTGCGACAATCGTGCGCTATGGAAACATCTACGGACCTCAATGTGGCGCCGGCACGGTGGTTGGAAGAGCCATTGAACAGGCGGCTGCGCGGGGGAAGACATCAATCTAGCGGATCATGGACCCGTGAGAGATTTCATCTACGTCGAGGACGCAATTGCCGCAACCATCCGTCTCGCTCTCCTACCGAATGTGCCATTTGGAGTTCGGGTCGTCAACGTCGGGAGGGGTGAAGGATTTTCTGTTGGGGAAATTGCGGTATTGATGTCTGAGGCGGCAAGGGCCGAGGGACTGGGTCCAGTTGGTGTGCATCCTCCTGAGACTGGAGTTGAGGAGCGTAGCGATTCGCTCGTGCTCAATACTCGTCTTCTTGAAACAATCACGGGATGGGCACCAGGCACTTCCCTGAAAGAGGGTCTCGCCCTGTCTCTCAAGGAGCGACTGCGGGGGAGATTCGTCGTACCGTGATCGCCCGAAAGAAAAGGAAAATCGCGGTATTCACAGGAAATCGAGCGGAATACGGATTGCAGTTTCCGATCCTGAAAGCAATTGCCGCGGACTCCCGGCTCGAATATTTCCTGCTCGTAGGAGGAGCCCATCTGGAACGGGATTTCGGCTCTACTCTTGCTGAAATCCGATCCGACGGGTTCAATATCTACCGCGAGGTAGGGATCGAGATGAAGCACGATTCGCTCTTTGCCACATCACAGGCCATAGGGACTGGGATTCTCAGTGTGAGCCGAATTCTGGAGCAACTCCGTCCGGATTTCCTCGTTGCTTACGCAGATCGGTTTGAGAGTTTTGCGGCCGTCACCGCCGCGACCCAAATGAATATCCCGACGGCGCACATCGAAGGCGGCGATTACACCGATGGGGGCGCGCTGGACGACTCGATCCGGCATGCCATGACAAAGCTTTCTCATCTGCATTTCGCCACCAATGACCAGGCGGCTTCAAGACTCATTGGGCTTGGAGAAGAACGATGGAGAGTGTTCACGGTAGGAATGCCTGCCCTCGATCTGGTGTCGGACGGAGCCTTCCCAACATGCGACGAGATTGCTGAAGAACTCGAGATCGATCTGAACCGTCCAGTGATATTGTTCTGCCAGCACTCCGTTACGACTGAATTCGATAATGCGGAGAAGCAGATTCTGCCATCTCTGAAAGCGATTGAAGAGCTCGCAAGGGAGGGATTCCAAGTCATTGCAACCTATCCAAACAATGATGCGGGAGGACGCTGCATTCTGCGGCACCTTCAGGCTTTTAACAGACAGATGATCCCAGATTTCCGACTGGTAGCCAGCCTGGGACGATATCGGTTCCATGGGTTACTCAATCTGATAGGTCGAAATGGATGCGGCGCCTTCCTTGGCAATTCCTCAGCCGGGATCAAGGAGACGCCGGTGTTTGGGTGTCCGGTTGTCAATATTGGGACAAGGCAGAGGGGACGTCTGCGTGGTGAAAACGTGGTTGATGTGCCATATTCGACATCCCGAATCGTTGAAGCTGTCAGAAGATGCTCCCATGACGGAGAATTCAGGGCCATATGCCGTAGAGGAATGAATCCTTATGGAGCGGGAAACGCAGGACGGCAAATTTCAGAAACGCTGGCGACGATTCCAATCGATTCAAGGTTGCTCCAAAAAAAAATGACCTACTAGGAATCCGCCTATTTAGAGTCCGGTCAGGGCCTGGGCAGAGTCCGAAACGATACTGGGAATTCCAGCCTCCTGAGGGAATAGGGCGGATTCCAGATAAGAAGAGGAGAATCAGATGGAAGAGAGCAGAATTTCGGTAAGAGAGAGCACGTCAATTGTTGAAGCGATTGAGGCGATCGACGCTAACAACAAGGGTGCCGTGGTGGTGGTCGATGAAGAGGGAAAGTTGGTGTCGGTTGTAACGGACGGAGATATTCGCCGAGCAATTCTCCAAGGGATCGATCTGAAAAGGCCACTCTCCTGTCTTTTGGAGGATCGGAGGAAGAGCTTGTACCCGAATCCGATCTTTGCACGAGTTGGCGATTCTCGCGAGGAGCGAATCAGGTTGATGCGGCGCCACAAGATCCGGCATTTGCCGTTGGTCGCGGCAGGGGGCGAAGTCACGGATTTTGTCACTTCAGATGAACTGACGTCGAAATCGGCGCCCAAGATGAAGGCCGTGGTCATGGCCGGAGGGTATGGAAAGAGACTGCGACCTCTTACGGAAAGTCTGCCCAAACCAATGTTACCGCTGGGTGACAAGCCATTACTCGAGCGTTTGGTGGAGCAGCTTGGCGAATCCGAAATCGAGCAAATCTACGTCACCACTCACTATCACAGGAGCCGAATTAAGGAGCACTTTGGTGACGGATCCGATTACAATGTAAAGATTGAATACATCGACGAGACGAGTCCGATGGGAACGGCAGGATCTCTGGCCCTGCTTCCCCCGACCTCTCTTCCCGTCCTTGTGATCAATGGAGATATCCTCACTCGAATCGACTTCCGAACGATGCATGAGTTCCATCGAGAGCATCAAGCGACTCTGACGGTTGCGGTGAGGGAACACCGCAGCACCATACCCTATGGGGTGGTACGGGTGAATGGCACCGACGTAATCAACATAGTTGAAAAGCCCACCAGCAGTTGCCTCGTAAACGCAGGTATCTACCTGATAAACCCATCCGCTCTCAGTCTCATTCCGGCAAACGGAAACGGCTTTGATATGCCGGATCTGATTCGGGTCTTGATAGCGCAATGCCGACGAGTCGTCAGTTTCCCAATAAGGGAATACTGGGCCGATATCGGCCGCATTGAGGACTACGAACGAGTCAAGGCCGACGTCGATCAAGGGCGCTACTGAACTGAACCATCAAGTGAGTAGTCCCGACATTGGAGTCGTCATCTGCACCCACAATCGGAAGAGCTTGCTCTTGAGGTGCCTTGAGTCCCTTCTTCGCCAGGGGGCCGAGGGTATGATAGCCCTGCTGGTGGACAACAACTCGAGCGACGGATCGGTTCGATGCGTGAGTAATCGATTCGGCGGACGGGTGAGAATCGTTGCTCTGAGGGAGAATCGTGGTTCTTCCGGCGCCTTTCACCTCGGTTCCAGAATCGCGCTGACCTATTCTCCGAGGTACCTTCTCTTGCTCGATAGCGATGTGATTCTGCGACCAGGTGCGATTCATGCCCTCCGAAGTCATTTGGAATCGAATTCCACGGTTGGGGCGGTGGGCCCGAAGATTTTCGATTTCGAATCGCCCCATCGGATACAGGAGATGGGAGGGTTCGTCGACTTCGATTCAGCTGATTTGATCCGGCATGGAAAGGGATTCGAAGAGACGGAGAGCGATCGGATAACGGAATCCGTTGCTGTCGATTATGTCCCTTCCTGTTGCCTTATGGTGCGATCCTCGGTGCCGGCCAGAGCGGGAGTGATCGATCCGGGATTTTTTCTCTATTGGGACGACGTTGATTGGATGAGTCGGATTCGAAGGGAGGGATTCGGAGTTGCCGCGGTTGGCGGCGCAGAGGTTAGTCACTACGGCGGTTCAGGGCACAAAGGAAGTCTTCTACCCATGTATTACGGGTGGCGAAACCGGGTGATTTTCTTTATGAGGCATACTCCGGCCTGCCTGTTTGATTCGGTTTCTCGTACTCTTCTGATCGATGCGGCGCGGGCTGCTTATACCTGTCGTCTTTTCTCGAGGACGAGGGCAGCGGATATGATCGAACATGCCGTAACGGACGGATTTCGAGAGCGTCTGGGTATAAAGGAATTCGAAAGGGGACGACTGATACTGGACCGGGCAAGGGTTTTCGTAACACAGGCTTCCGTCGAGTCGCGGGGGCTGGTAAGGGCGGTCGGTCACGTGGTTGACGATGCGCGGGAAGAGTTCCTTCGTGAGAACGGCTGCGTGGTTGTCGACCGGTTCGACAATCGTCTTCCCGCCGATCTGGCCTGGAAGGCACATCTCGATTTTGAGCAGAGGAGGGACTCTCTGGTCGAGAGCATGATGAGTAAGGCTGGTATCCATGTCTGAGAGATTCCTTATCGTTGGGGCCGGATTCTTTGGCGCAGTCTGTGCCCGTGAATTGACGGACGCCGGGCACCGGTGCCTGGTCCTTGAGAAACGCGATCACATTGGGGGAAACTGCTACACGCGCTACAACATTGAGGCCGGGTGTAACGAGCACGTCTATGGACCTCACATCTTTCACACCGATTCTTCCCAGATCTGGAGCTATCTGCGTCGTTTCGGTGAGTTCAATTCATTCGTCAATCGGCCGAAAGTGAAATTTGGGGACCGCATTTTCTCGTTTCCCATTAATCTCTTTACTCTCTACCAGATTTACGGAGTGAAGACGCCGGAAGAGGCTTCCCAGCGCCTGGAGAGATCAAAGATCCCGATTAGGAGTCCTGAGAATCTTGAGGAATGGTGCCTCAGTCAGGTGGGAAGGGAACTCTACGAGATCTTCTTCAAAGGATACACTCAGAAACAGTGGGGGAGAGATCCAAAGGAATTGCCTGCCTCCCTCGTTCGTCGATTGCCCATCCGCATGAACTTCGACGACAACTACTATCGGGATCGTTTCCAGGGAATACCGATAGGAGGTTATACCGCGCTCTTCGAGCAGCTACTGAAGGGAGTCCCGGTGGTGCTGGGGGTGGATTTTCTGGGGGACCGGGATCAACTGATCAGGCAGTACGACCACGTAATCTACAGCGGCCCGGTGGATGCGTTCTTCGATAATTGCGAAGGAGTCCTGGACTATCGCTCTCTCCGTTTCGAATCCCGCATTCTCGACCTGCCCGATTACCAAGGAAACGCACAGATCAATTTCACGGAATATCAGGTTCCCTATACCAGGAGCATTGAACACAAGCATTTTGATTTGAACTTCCGGGAGGCTAAAACGTTGGTGACCAGAGAGTATCCGCAGGAGTGGAAACCGGGAATGGTGGAATTCTATCCCGTGGCTACGGCACGCAATCAGAGAGTCTACGATTCCTATCGCGCGCTGCAGGGAGAGCACAGTCTACCGGTCACGTTCGGAGGCAGATTAGGGGAGTATAGGTACTTTGATATGCATCAGGTAATCGGTTCCGCCCTTCGCACGGTGAGGAATCTGCTTGGAACCGGAGGAAGGAAGGAATCTCACCGGGCGATACCGGCCCTGGTGGGTTGAGAGAGCGATTCCAGATCACCATACCACCACGACCGAAAACCTCTCTGGGTCCCTTCTCCCATCGTCACTCAGAATAGTGAACTGACATCGAATCACGGCCACCTCGGAGAACATTCACCATCGAACTTCGAAGTGAATACGACGAACTTTGATCCGTTAGGGCTGGTCAGCGTTGCCCTTCTCAGCTGTAACCGCTGTTCCGAGCTCGAGGTCACTCTCGCCAGGTTGACCGAGAGGGGTGACATCTGGCACGAGATTATTGTGGCCGACAATGCTTCGACCGACGGCACGGTCAGGATGATCAAAGAGCAATTTCCGAGAGTAAAACTGCTGGAGACCGGCGGCAATTTCGGTGTAAGGGGGATAAATCAAGCCTATCGGATGGCCTCCGGAAAGTGGGTCTTGTCGCTCGATGACGACAGCTATCCGCAGCTTGAATCATGGGGTGAATTGATCGAAGGATTTGCCGGTGACATAAAGCACGATCTCATAGCCTTGAGCATTCGAGCGAATAATGATCTTTCCCGCGAGAATCAAACCGTGGAAAGTAGGGGACACGAGTCGGCTCACGACTTCGCAAATTCGCGCATCGGTGGCGGGAACCAAAGCAAGATCAGACAGACCTTCGGGTTCAGCCAGGCCGGTTGCATCTTCCGACGTGGGGCTCTCGATCGTATCGGTTGTTTTGACGAAGAGCTCTTCCTCTGGGTGGTCGAGTTGCACTGGGTGGCTCGAGCATTGATCAGGGGCAGCTCACTGGCACGGTGTGATTCGGCCTGTGTCGTGCATCGCAGTGTGGCGGCTAATCGAAGCAGTGAGAGGCATGCCTTTCATTATTGCCGCAATACCTTTCTTTTTATGCTTCGCTATGTAGCGAGGCCACAGGTGAAGGCCCTCATGTCGAGATACCTGCGGGATGTCGTCCTCTTTACTCTGATCCATCGAACCGGGATCTATTTGCGTGCCATCGCTGATACTATCCGACTCCATCGGGAAAATTCGATCGAATTGAACCGGCTCTCGCGGTCCACTTTGCGGGCCATTCGGCCTGATTGGAGAGCGCCTTTCTCCTACCTCGGATGAATCGTCCGATCCTAATAGTAAGAACCGTTTCAGTGGAAAGACTATCGACCGTCCTGAACTGCTCTTTGGATCGGTGGCCGGGTCACCCCATCTGGGTCGTAACGAGTCAGAATCGAGTGGGCGAATTGGTCACCGACGGTCGCATCGATCGAGTCGAAGGTAGGGAAGGAGGCTATTTGAATTTCGGTTGTCGCTATGAGAGCGATACGTTCTATGAGGCGGTCGTGCTACCTCTGGCAAATCGAAAGGGCAGCGGCTATTCGAATGTCCTGCGATCTTTCTCAAGGGTGCGTTGCCATGGGTTTTTCCTCTCACCCTTTTGCCGCTACCTCCGTCCCGTGAGCCGTACCTCTCTGGTATTGAAAGCGGGAATTGAAGAGATCATAGCGGCCTCGCTGAGGCCAGTCGGGGCGCTCCTGGCCCGCTTGGTTCTTCGGGTCGCACGGATCCCCAATCCGGCCGGAAGTCAAGCGGCCAACCTTACGAACTATAATTCGTATGGTTGGTTGTTTCTCTACAGATTAATCTGAAATGTAAAGATAAAAGAAAGATAAAAGGGTCTGACCCTTTTAAGAATCAAATTTGGATTATTTTGGCGGCGGGACGGCACAGAGTTCGAGTGCGTCCTTGAGTTCGTTTCGGGTGACGGGTTTTTTCATGAATCCGTTCATACCGGCCTCGAGGCAACGTTTTCGATCCTCCTCCATTGCGAAAGCGGTGAGACCGATTATGTAGATTTCCCGATTGTCGGAGCCACTACCACCGCTTCGAATAGTTTTTGTTGCTTCGAGACCGTCGAGGAGGGGCATTTGGATATCCATGAGCACGAGGTCGAAACGGTCGGAGTTGAGAGCCTGGATGAGTTCCTTTCCATTACAAGCGAAATGGGATTCGTGTCCAAGATTGCTCAGTTGCGCTTTCAAGGTCATCTGATTCTCGCGATTATCCTCGGCGCAAATCACTTTGAGACTTCCTCGATTGGAATTCAAGCGGGCGACCTTTTGTGTCGTCTTGAGTTCCGGATGTTCGGTTAAACAGGGGTCGCAGAGCAGCGAGAACTGGACAACGGTACCTTGGCCCAGAGAGCTGTCGCATGAGATGGTTCCACCCATGCGTTCGACCAGTCTCTTACAAATGGCGAGGCCGAGTCCGGTACCTCCGTATTGGCGCACGGATGAACTATCGACCTGCTGAAAGGGTGAGAAGATATCCTTGAGTCTATTGTTGGGAATCCCGATTCCGGTATCGGAAACGACAAACTGGAGTTGCCACTTCTCGAGACTCTCGAGAAACTGAGCGTCAACCCGGATTCTGATTTCGCCCTTTTTGGTGAATTTTATGGAGTTCTGAAGGATATTGGTAAGAATCTGTCGGATGCGCATGGCATCTCCCCGGATGAATCGGGGGCAGTGATCCCCGACCTCGGACTTGATCTCGATCGGCTTAGTCCCGAGGTCGACCTTGAGGAGCTTCACGACCTGCTCAACGTGTTCCCGAATATCCATTCTCTGGAGCTCCAGTTCGAGCGAGCCGGATTCGATTTTGGAATAATCGAGAACGGCATTGATGAGTGCGAGGAGCATATTGCAGTTGCGCTGAATATTCTGAATAAAGTCATCTCTCTCGGAATCCGAATCGGCAACTGAGAGAAGATCGGAGAAGCCGACGATCGAGTTCAAGGGAGTGCGAATCTCGTGGCTCATCATGGCGAGGAACTCGCTTTTGGCGCGGTTCGCTCGCTCCGCTTGTTCGGCCAGGTCGGTAGCCTTGGTGGCAGCGGTCTCAAATTGATGTTTGAGTTGCTCCGCTCTGCGAGTGGTTGCTTTCAAGTTTTCCTCGGCCAACTTTCGTTCCGTGATGTCGATCATTACCCCGGCGATGCTCTTGGGCTTGCGATCAAAGTCGTGGGTGGCACAGAATACATCGTGCAACCATTTTTCCTCCCCCCTCTGGGTCGTTACGCGGTACTCGCACTCGTGATTGAGACCGTCGTGAATCGCTTCGAGATACAAGGCGAACACATTCTCTCTATCGTCAGGATGGATATGTTCGGACAAAAAGTTGGGTTCTCTGAGCCACTGCTCCACAGGATATCCGACGATGGATTCAGCCCGTTTTCCGACAAAGGTGAATTTCCACTCGGGTAGGGCCGCCTCCCATACGATGGCGTCGAGATTATTGACCAACTCACGAAACCGGCGCTCGCTTCGACGCAAAGCTTCCCGCATCTCCTCGCGCACGGCGCGATGGACGTGCCGGACGAGGTGCTGGGGTTCACCCATTTTCTCGACGTAGGCGAACGCGCCTAAGTTGACTGCGTCCCTAGCGGAATCAAAGCTGCCGTAGCCGGTGTGAATTATCGCCCGAATGCGCCCATTTTGACCGCGAATACGGCGCATAAGATCGGTGCTGGTCATGTCGGGCAGGCGGTGATCAAGGATTGAGACCGCAAATCGCTCCTCTTCCAGAAGTTTCAGAGCCTCCTTTCCGTTCGTGCAGGTTATCGTGTCGAAGCCCTCGTTGGCTAGGATATCGTACAAGGTCTCACGCTGAGAGTCGTTGTCTTCGACAATTAATACCCGTGAGTGGTTGGGATTCGATTTCATCAGGTGTGAACGAAATCTCTAAACTCACCTTTTACGGTCGAGGGGCAGGGCGTCGACCGGCGGGGAAGCCTGATGCGGAACGTCGCTCCCTCAGCGCCATTTTCGATGAGGTCGATGGTACCTCCATGCCGTTCGATAATTTGGCGGGATATCGCCAGGCCGAGACCGGTACCACTGGCTCTAGTGGTAAAAAGAGGCTCGAAGACTTTCTCTCGAAGGTCTTCAGGGATGGGAGGCCCATCATTTGAAACGGTGAAGGTATCGATTAACTCACTCTGAGTGCCCTTGATGGTTATGCGGCCTCCGCCGTTCAGTGCTTGGACACTGTTGGTTAGAAGGTTACTCACCACTTGTTTGATCATCTCAGGATCGACAAAAATACCAAATTCAGCAGGCTCGAAAGCACACTCTAATTGGATCTGCTCGGCCTCACAGACACGTTCGAAGGCCTCTTCGAGATATGGCCGAAGAAGCATTTCCTGCTTGATCGGTTCTTTGGCGCGGCTCAGATCCAGTAAATTGCTGATGATGCTGCTGGAGACGACGACCTCTTTCTCGATGATCGCAAGGTATTTCTCGAGTAAGGGATCATTGCTCCTTTTTTTGCTGCTCAAGTAGAAGCAAGCGTTCCGAATCGCACCCAATGGATTTCGAAGTTCATGAGCGATGCTTCCCGCCACTTTCCCTACCGCGGCAAGCCGGGTCTTGAGGACCAGCTCTTCCTTCACCTTCTCCAAATCGTCTTCGATCACTCGCTCCATCGCTCTCCTCTCCGTCACGTTCTGTACTGAGAGGAAGACTTTTGACCACGTCTCTTCGTGACCCGGAGCGATCGATAGCCTGATGTGGTTGTAGATCTCTTCCCCCTTCAGGGTCCGGCTGACCAGTTCTCCAACGAAGAGCAGATTTCCTTCGGCTAAAGCTACTATTTCATCGAGAAATGTCTTCATCGATTTCTCTTCAAACAGTCTCGGTAAATTCTCGTAGAGCTCTTTTTTCTCCTCGGCTCCGTATTCGTCAAGGGTCGCTTGATTGACATCCAAGACCACAATCCGATTCAGGCACTCCTGGAGTGATTTCGGATTCGCCTGGAAATGAGCCCGGAAGTCTTCCACTCCTTGCTCCTTAAGCCGGTCGATGAACTCCTTGACCCCCGAAAAATCCTCTTCCCAGAGAGAGACGGGCGAATTCTCGAATAATGTCCGATACTTCGATTCGCTCTCCCGGAGCGCCCTTTCCGCAACCTCCATCGACCCTCGAGCCTTGAGTTTTCTATTGAGCTGACTCTTCCACCCAAAGAGCAAGAGAATCAAGATTGTGAAGAGAAGAAAAATTGGTAGTAGCGTATCCAATATCATGGCACTTCAGATTTAATCTTCAGGGACCGCGCACCCTAATGTAAGGCTGAAGATGGTTGCAAGCAGCATTTGTGAAAAAATTGTAAATGCAACCCGGGGCTATTCGCACCGTTTGATTTCCACCGATAGAAAGGCAGGAAGAAGGGAGAGGAAGGAACGGTGAGAGTGATTGGATCGGGTATTGCCCGTTTGAGGAGCAAGCGCCTGATTTACAAGAACTTGCTACCATTTGGAGGTGCGCCCCTGGTGGGAATGGGGATTGAGCGGCTGAGGTGCAGCTCTCTGGTTGATGAAATCGTGGTTTCCACGGAGAGTGAGCTCATCGCCCGCATTGCGATGGGATATGGAGTCGAAGTGCTGCGAAGACCAAAAGAACTGTCGGGAGACGATATACCTTCGATACCTGTTTTTCGTCATATCGTTGCGAACTATCCTTGTGACGTCCATGTAAACTACAATGTCAACTTTCCCATTTGTCCTCCGGATGTGATTGATCGTGCAGTGGGAATTGCGGTTGGGAAAGGAGAATCCCTTTCGGTTCCATTCGCCGTCTGGGCGCAGACTTCCGAATGTCTGAACGCCTATGGTGATCCCTGGCAGATAACGGCCTCCCGTTTCGCTGATGGGCGTATCGGCCTCATCGACATTCATACAGAAGAAGATCTTCTCGGAGTATATCGCCGGGAACAGGGGCCGATCGAGGGTTGGGAGGATGCGGAATCCTCAGCGGATACTGATTCCTGTCCGAATTCGATTGCTGAGAGGGTTGCGGTTTCAGTCTCTTGACCTCCGCTGTTTTGAAGGTAGGTAGACTGCGTCTTTAAGAAAGGGCGGCAATGGTCGACATTCTTTTAGGGTTAAGGTATGTAGAGCCCGTCCCAGTGGTGGAAACAATTGATTTTTAATGAGTTATGGGCAGAAAAAAGGCCGGATAGAGCTGCAAAAAGCTCGATCCGGCGAAAAAGGGCGCTTATGCTTGCGTTAGTCAAATACAAAGCACGCCCTTCTCATGAAAAATATTGCCGTACAAAGCTTCCTGCGTCCAGCCCTAACTCCAGTCATTCGATGCAAAGACTACACCGTGTTTCTGGAAACAATGGAGCGGATTGACCGGGTTTTGATCGACTCCTCGCTGGAAAGGGAGGCGATCGTAAAAGCCTTGGAAGGATGGGATGAAGCGGGAGGGAAGGATCGGGAGCGACGCGCTCTAAGAGCGATAAAAGCGCTGCGGGTGGAGGTGGTGCGTCATTTACTCGGAGGGATATCCTTTCGTTGTCTGTCGCAGGAGTTGGGACGCAGTGAGCTTCTGGCTAATTTTTGCCGGGTGCGTGAGGTAGACGGGATCCGGAAAATATCGAAGAGCAGTCTGGAACGGGATTCGAAATTCTTCGACGAAGCGTATCTGAGACAGCTGCATGCAAGGATGACCGAGGTGGTGGGCAATGCTGAACATTGTGGTGAGGCAGGATTAGAGAAGCCGATCGATACGAGGGAATGCCTGATCGACGCCACTTGCCTGGAAGCGAACATCCACTGGCCCGTGGACTGGGTCTTGCTCAAGGATGTGGGAGCAACACTGCTCAAGGCGATCAGTCTGATCCGGCAGGCGGGAATGAAACAGCGCATGCCCCAGGGAGCAAAGGGATTGGCTCGGGAGATGAACAAACGGTGCCTGGAGATGACGCATGCGCGTCGGCGCCGGGAGGCGGGCAAAGCGCGTAAAGGGATCCTGCGGCGGATGAAGCTATTGCTCAAGAAGATTGAGGGCCATGCCCTTCGCCACCGTGACTTATTGGAAGCTATGTGGATGCAAAGCGATTACACCGAGAAGAAGGCGAGCCGAATCATCGAGCGAATGGATGGTATGTTAGAGCAGATACCGCAGGTCATGAAACAGGCGCACGAACGGATCATAGGGGGGCGGCAGGTGAAGAATGAGGAGAAGATCCTGAGCGCCTACGAACCTGAGATTGACGTCATCGTGCGAGGCAAGGCAGATCGGGAGGTGGAGTTTGGCAACACCCTTTATTTATGCGAGAGCGCAGAGGGATATCTGTTGGACTGGAAACTGTATGGGGGGCAGGCCCCGAGCGAATTGAAGCAGCTTTGGGAAAGTCTGGAGAGGCAAAAGGGCTTCGCTTTAGAGGAGAAGATCGAAGCGATCAGTGGGGATCGGGGCTATGCCTCGAAGGCGGCCAGCAAGCGGCTCCAGGCAGAGGGGATTTTTGACGCCCTTACGCCCCGCAATCCACAAGAGCTCAAGGAGCGGATGGAGGAGCCGCGCTTTGTCCGGTTGCAGCGACGACGAGGGAGCACCGAAGGCCGGATCGGAGTGCTCAAGAACCGATGGCACGGGGGCAAGATACGCAGCAAAGGCTTTGACAACCGTAACCTTAGCGTGGCCTGGTCGGTTCTGTCCCACAATCTATGGAAAATCGCGCAGAGACTTGCGCAAGAACATGAGAAAGAGGCAACGCAGGCGGCATAGGGATCCAAGAATCGAGTCAGAGGCGCTTCCTTGGGAGAACTATCTACTCAAAGCGAGAGGAAGGGTGCTGGAAAGGTGCATAACGGATAAAAGGTAAGCTACCGAGGACGGAAGGCATGTCGTGGTCTACATAACGTGACGAAGATTGATATCGGTATCAGGCTTCCACCCAAATCCTCTCGGATTTGGGACAGCCTCTATGTACGGAGGGCGTTTACGAGGCTCAAGAGAGGGGCGATCCGGAGTTTCACGGAGGCTGGAAAAGGAGATGCCGAGACTAGGAGTCTGTCGGAAATTGGGTTCGATTGCTGCGCAAGTGACAGGATTGGCTGTGCTGTGCTGGGGCGCGATTGGGCAGCAAGAAGCAGAGGCGGTACATGCAGAATTGCAGCATTACCTATCGAGTCGATACGCCGGGTATCTGACGGATTCGGGGCCGAAGGTAACGAGGGTAGGCGAATTCAAACCGGATTTCGATCGCAGGGAACTTGCCGGGCTGGATAGAGATTCGGAACCCGAGCTGGTTTCAGAGGATGAACCGGAATCTCGTTCAAACGAGGGTGGAGAAGAGCCGAATTCGGCTGAAGGGGAGAGCGGCATTTTGACGGCGAAGACCGGAACGGATGACCTTCCCGAGGATGGATTGACAGAGAAGGGAAGGGAGACGAATTCGAAAGATGAAGGGAAAGAAGCGGGCATGGAGACGGTCCACTTGCCGCCACAGGAAGAATACCGTGGGAATGCGGAATTCATGAATCCGGAGGAGTTCCTGATCTATTTTGAAGATGACGAACCCGAAGGGGGAGGGGATGGCTCAGTGACGGTTCCTTTCGAAGTTCCCTATCAGACGATCCCGATTCATGAGGGCGGCAGAAGCAGCGCGACTTACTTGAGGGAGTAATCGATGTGTTCGGGAGAACCGAGAACTTCACTTCGAGGACTGATGCTCGTCTTCCTCGGCACCTTGGCACTTCCGGTTGCGTCTGTAGCCTCGCCATCGGCGGCAAAGGAAGAGTCCGCGCCCCCAGAGATGTCACAGTCCGAGGCGGTCGAAGGAAGGACCGCGGCCTTTGAGGACGGGCTCGAGAAAACGGGTGATAGCCATGGTGAAGAGTTGGTTTTGGTAGAGTCGGCGCCGAAGTTAGACTCTCTCGAGGACGAGGAGGTGATTTCCTACCTCGGGTATCACGGTATTTTTTCAGAAAGGATGCGTTTTCTGAGACAGGGAGCCCGAAAGGCAGCGGAGGTCAATGACCACATCGAGTCAGAGAAATTCTACCTCCTTCTCTTGAACATGGATCTCGATGAAAAGGACCGCAGGAATATCGTGCTGGAAATGGCAGAGATGTATCTAAAAGCCGGAGTCGGGACCAAGGCGGCGGCGGTTTATGAGAAATTTGTCGAGCGCTTTGGGAGGGATCCGGAAGCGGCTACGGTACTTCTCAGACTAGGTCTCATATACCGTGATCTAGGTGCGTTCCGGTTGGCCCTAGCCAGATTTTACAGTGTTCTAAACCTGTCTTTGCACATTCCCAAGGGGAGAATGGAAACATATCGGAGGCTGTCGGTAAGATCGCAGCTCGAAATCGCGGAGACCCATTTCAAGATGGGAGAGCATGAGACGGCCGCGGTTTTCTTCTCGCGTCTTGGCCTTCTGAATCTGGGCGAGAAAGATCTCTCAAGGGTCCAGTTTAAAAGTGCCTACATCGAATACCTCCTGGAAAAGTATCCTACGGCCGTGGTCAAGCTGGAGGACTTTATCGTTACTTACCCGGAAAGCGTCTTGATTCCGGAGAGCCACTTCCTGCTGGTCAACACCTACAAGAAACTCAACCAACCCAGAGAAGCCGTGGAGGAGACTCTTAAGCTTCTTCGGATAACCAAAACGAGAAAAGAGGAAAACGAGAAGCTGTGGTATTACTGGAAGCGCAGAACAGGCAATCAACTCGCTAACGAACTCTACGAACAGCGCGATTTTCTGAGCGCTCTCAAGATCTATCAGACGATGGCGGATCTGAACGACCATCCGGAGTGGCAGTGGCCGATAATTTACCAGATTGGGCTTTGCTTTGAGCGTTTGGAGATGGCGCCGAAAGCTCGAGAGGCGTTTCACCTTCTGGTCACCGGGGTGGAGTGGGAAAATCTCGAATTTGAGCTCACTCCGAACTTAATTTCCCTCAAAGAGATGGCGGAATGGCGTCTGAAGCATTTGGAATGGCGAGGCGAGTTCGACACTCGAGTCTCTACCATCTTTGAACCGGTTGTCTTATGAACCCCGAGGAAGCATTCAGGAGCAATCTTGAGAACAGCGAGGAGCTCTACACCCTTTTGCTGACGGAGAACGAGGTCTTGAAGAGAGATAGCCGGTTGCCGGGGGAGTCCATTATTGCCAGGAAGAAGGAACTCCTCCCTCAGCTAGGTCGCTCTCTCGAGGAATTGAAGAGGATTCGGGCCGAAGGGTACAAGCTATCGAAGCGAGATCGGGAAGTAATCAAGGTGACACAGAACAAACTGATGAAGTCCTTCCTCGTCCTGCGTGAGAACGAAAGGATGGTACTGAAGGCGGCGACGCCGATACCTTCTTCGAAGACGATTGGCAAGATTCAACCGGAGCGGCTTAAGACATCCTACGGGCTATGAGTCTGTCCGACTTTGACGTTCGATTGCTTCGGAAGTGACCAAGTTCGTCCGACAGACTCCTAGCAATAAGAAAATGAAACTGAGAAGTGCAAAGTCCGACAGATTTCTAGGACTGAGGATTGAGGGCATCCTGAATAGCGCGATGTAGTTCGGAAAGCGAACAGGGTTTAGGAAGGAAACCGACGACTCCGGCTTTTTCCAGCTCATTTCTGTCGAGATTGTCGGCCACCCCGGAAAAGAGCACTACCGGAGTCGAGATGCCACTCCCCTGAGCGGCGGCTGCGAGCTCCAGTCCATCGACTTCGGGCATTGTAAGATCGGTCATGATTAGATCGAAGCTCTCCAGGTTCTTTCGCAGAAGATTCATTGCCTCATTGGGATCCGTTGTTGCGCTCACTCGGTAGCCGATCTCGAGGAGGAGATCCTTCTCCGCCTCGAGGACAAACTCTTCGTCGTCCACAAGGAGAATGTGCTCTTTCCGTGCCTGTGGGGGAGTGTGGATCTGGCTGGGTTTCTCCTGAATCTCCTTCTCCGGGAGAGGGAACCACACTCTGAAAGTAGTGCCGGTCCCCATCTCGCTTTGAAATGAGATGACGCCTCCATGTCGTTCGACGAGTCCGTGTACGATCGCCAACCCCATACCGGACGATTCGGCGAGACTTCCGGTCGTGAAGTAGGGTTCGAAGATCCGTTCGCTGATCGAGTCCTTGATTCCCCTTCCGGTATCCTCGATCGATATTTCAGCACAGGGTGAAGGCGAGTATCCGGTTTCACGCCCACTGACCGGGAAGCTCTTTCGACCCTCCTTGAGTTCGATTTTGAGGAACCCACCGCCTTCTTCCATCGCTTTAAAGGCATTGCTGAAAAGGTTTACAAAGACTTGCCTCAATCCTTCAGGATCCGCCCAGACGGTAATCGGATGGTCGGTCAGGCGGCTCTGCATGGTGACATCGCGAGGGCGTATCGAATCGACGAAAAGGATCGCTTCTTCGAGGATTTCCTTCAGATCGACGGTTTGCATTCCTCCGAGATCGTCGGCCGCGCTGAAGGTTTTCAGCTGCGATACAAAGTCCCGTCCACGGTAGGCCGCATCCAGGATCTTCTTTGAGCGCTCGACGATCTCCACGCGGCCTTCGGCCAAAGAAGCGATCAGTTCGGTCTGACCCATGATGGAGGCGAGGGTGTTATTGAAATGATGGGCAATTCCATTCGAGAGAGTTCCGAGGGCCTCCAGCCGTTGAGGGAGACTGAAACGTTTCTCGAGGGACTCTTCCTGAGAGGTATCCCGAAAGAGAACGATGAGGTGGGTTTCACTCGGGCGTAGGCACTTCGGAATGATCCGGGTGTGCATCTCGATCGGCTCTCCATCCTTTCTCTGGAGACGAAGGTAGCCTGACCAGATCTTCTGCTTTTGAATGGTCTGAAGGATGGTGCGGCCAACTTTGGCGTCGTGGGGCATCTCCAGAAGAGCAAAGATCCGGCTGCCGAGGACCTCTTCCGGAGGGAGTCCGGTAGCTTTGGAGAAGGGAGGGTTGACAAATTTCACGACGCCGGCGGAATCGGTCAGGAGAAGGCACTCACTGATGTGATTGACCGTTTCTCCGAACAGCAACCCGATGTCCTGGGAATAGAGATTCGGCCGGTCCTCGCCCGTCTCTTTTGAATTCATGGCGCTTCCTGATCTGACGGGCATGGGAAAGTAGAAATCCTCGCGTCAATCCACCCCAGTTTTCTCGCCTTCAGCAGCTGGGTACGGCGACGAGACCGAACCCGATGGCATGACGGGTGAGACCGGCGACATTTCGGACTCCGAGCTTCTTCATCAGGTTGTTTCGGTGAGTGTCGGCGGTTCCGGGGCTGATGAAGAGTTTCACGGCGATTTCCTTGGTCGTATGACCTTCTCCAATCAACTGCAGGATCTCCCTTTCCCGGCTGGTTAGTGATTCCTGAGAAGCGCCGCCATTTTTGCCAGAAAAGAGATCGGGTATCATCTTGGCGATCTCCGGACCGAAATAGCTCTGACCGGAAGCGACTGCCCGTACCGCCTTCTCCATTTCCGGTAGGCCGGCCGATTTTTCGATTATCCCGTTGACTTTCGCTTTCATGATACGGCCAATTTGGTTGAGCGAAAAAAGGCCTGAAAAGACCAGTATTTTGAGAGAGGGAAATTCGACCCTGAGGCGCTGGGCGACTTCCACTCCATTGAGTGCGGGCAGACGGAGATCGAGAATAACAAGGTCAGGCTCCAGCTTGAGGCACTCCTTATAGCCTTCGAGCCCATCAACTGAGGTGCCAACGATTTCGAGATCGATCTGCGATTCGATCAGTATGGAGACAAGGTCACACAGCAGGGCCTCATCTTCTATAATAGAGGCTGTCCCAAATCCGAGAGGATTTGGGTGGAAGCCTGATACCGATATCAATCTTCGTCACGTTATGTAGACCACGACATGCCTTCCGTCCTCGGTAGCTTACCTTTTATCCGTTATGCACCTTTCCAGCACCCTTCCTCTCGCTTTGAGTCGATAGTTCTCCCAAGGAAGCGCCTCTGACTCGATTCTTGGATCCCTATGCCGCCTGCGTTGCCTCTTTCTCATGTTCTTGCGCAAGTCTCTGCGCGATTTTCCATAGATTGTGGGACAGAACCGACCAGGCCACGCTAAGGTTACGGTTGTCAAAGCCTTTGCTGCGTATCTTGCCCCCGTGCCATCGGTTCTTGAGCACTCCGATCCGGCCTTCGGTGCTCCCTCGTCGTCGCTGCAACCGGACAAAGCGCGGCTCCTCCATCCGCTCCTTGAGCTCTTGTGGATTGCGGGGCGTAAGGGCGTCAAAAATCCCCTCTGCCTGGAGCCGCTTGCTGGCCGCCTTCGAGGCATAGCCCCGATCCCCACTGATCGCTTCGATCTTCTCCTCTAAAGCGAAGCCCTTTTGCCTCTCCAGACTTTCCCAAAGCTGCTTCAATTCGCTCGGGGCCTGCCCCCCATACAGTTTCCAGTCCAACAGATATCCCTCTGCGCTCTCGCATAAATAAAGGGTGTTGCCAAACTCCACCTCCCGATCTGCCTTGCCTCGCACGATGACGTCAATCTCAGGTTCGTAGGCGCTCAGGATCTTCTCCTCATTCTTCACCTGCCGCCCCCCTATGATCCGTTCGTGCGCCTGTTTCATGACCTGCGGTATCTGCTCTAACATACCATCCATTCGCTCGATGATTCGGCTCGCCTTCTTCTCGGTGTAATCGCTTTGCATCCACATAGCTTCCAATAAGTCACGGTGGCGAAGGGCATGGCCCTCAATCTTCTTGAGCAATAGCTTCATCCGCCGCAGGATCCCTTTACGCGCTTTGCCCGCCTCCCGGCGCCGACGCGCATGCGTCATCTCCAGGCACCGTTTGTTCATCTCCCGAGCCAATCCCTTTGCTCCCTGGGGCATGCGCTGTTTCATTCCCGCCTGCCGGATCAGACTGATCGCCTTGAGCAGCGTTGCTCCCACATCCTTGAGCAAGACCCAGTCCACGGGCCAGTGGATGTTCGCTTCCAGGCAAGTGGCGTCGATCAGGCATTCCCTCGTATCGATCGGCTTCTCTAATCCTGCCTCACCACAATGTTCAGCATTGCCCACCACCTCGGTCATCCTTGCATGCAGCTGTCTCAGATACGCTTCGTCGAAGAATTTCGAATCCCGTTCCAGACTGCTCTTCGATATTTTCCGGATCCCGTCTACCTCACGCACCCGGCAAAAATTAGCCAGAAGCTCACTGCGTCCCAACTCCTGCGACAGACAACGAAAGGATATCCCTCCGAGTAAATGACGCACCACCTCCACCCGCAGCGCTTTTATCGCTCTTAGAGCGCGTCGCTCCCGATCCTTCCCTCCCGCTTCATCCCATCCTTCCAAGGCTTTTACGATCGCCTCCCTTTCCAGCGAGGAGTCGATCAAAACCCGGTCAATCCGCTCCATTGTTTCCAGAAACACGGTGTAGTCTTTGCATCGAATGACTGGAGTTAGGGCTGGACGCAGGAAGCTTTGTACGGCAATATTTTTCATGAGAAGGGCGTGCTTTGTATTTGACTAACGCAAGCATAAGCGCCCTTTTTCGCCGGATCGAGCTTTTTGCAGCTCTATCCGGCCTTTTTTTTGCCCATAACTCATTAAAAATCAATTGTTTCCACCACTGGGACGGGCTCTATAATATAGACTTTTTGCATTGCTCAGACTCAGCCTCCCTTTAAGTCGCCCGGTGGGTAGGTATCTTTAGGGCTTGAAAAGGGAACCACATTCCTCTCTTTACTTCCCTGTCATGCTCGATCCTGATATTCGATCCCAAGTCGAGGAGCTTGTGAAACGAGCCGGATACCTTTGGAGGTATCTTTGAAGTCGAGGACAAAAGGAAAGAAACCTCCCGCCTGGAAGAAGCGATGGGAGAGCCCGGATTTTGGGACAATCAGGAGAACTCCCGGAAGACCGCGACTCGCTTGAGCCAAATCAAGCGAGAGATCGAAAAAGTGGTTGAGTTTCGGGCCAGAGTTGACGACCTCCAGGTGATGTGTGACCTGGTGGCGGAATCGGAAGGGGACGATTCGGCCCAATTTGTAGAGGAGATCACCGGGTCCGTTCTCGAACTCGGGACCGAGATCGGCGATTTGGAGCTCAGATCGTTTCTCAACGGGCCTCACGATAGCAGCAATGCCATTCTCAGTATTCACGCAGGAGCGGGCGGCACGGAATCGTGTGATTGGGCGGGTATGCTTCTGCGAATGTATACCCGATGGGCGGAGCGACGGGAATACTCGGTAGAGATTCAAGATATTCAGCCGGGCGACGAGGCGGGAATCAGCAGCGCCACCATCACAGTGAAGGGAGATAATGCCTACGGCTATGCCAAGGCCGAGCGAGGGGTGCACCGGCTCGTTCGCATCAGCCCATTTGATTCGAATAACCGGAGGCACACTTCTTTCAGTGCGGTAGATGTCATCGCTGAACTCAAGGATAATGCCGAATTTGAGATCGAGGAAGACGAACTTCGGATCGACACCTATCGCTCGAGCGGCAAGGGCGGACAGCACGTGAACAAGACCGACTCGGCGGTACGCCTCACCCATTTGCCATCGGGAATTGTAGTTGCCTGTCAGAACGAGCGCTCCCAATACAAAAACAAGGCCACTGCAATGAAGGTGTTGCGGTCTCGTATTTTCGAAAAAATCGAGGACGACAAGCGTGCCGAGATGGAACGGTTTTACGGAGCGAAGAACGAAATAGGCTGGGGAAACCAAATCCGAAGCTACGTCTTCCAGCCCTACCAGATGGTTAAGGACCTTAGGACCGGGGTCGATTCATCAAACGTCCAGGCGGTGATGGACGGGGAAATCGATGGTTTTATTGATGCATGGCTGCGAGCGGGATGTCCGGTCGCGAGAAGCAAAGGGACGTAGTCTTGATGAAGACGCCTCTTAATTATCAGCGCATTCGTGAGAGCTTTGATCGGCAGCCCCTCTTTGAGGATAAGACCTGGCAGCTCTCCCCGGAACCCTGGCCTCTTTTAAGGGAACAGGTTGAAGAGATTGAAAGGATCGGTGATGCCTGTTTCGAGTTTCACCGTGCCTTGGAGACCCTCTACATTCGTTCAGCGGATGATCGGAAGCTCTTGAGAAACCGGGACTTCAAGGCGCCGTGGGCGTCGAGCTACTTTGACCGAGGAAAGCCACTCGAACTAGTTGGGCATTCTCGGTCGAAGCGAACTCGGGGGCTGGCACCGCCGGTAATTCGACCCGATCTATTGGTAACGGAAGATGGTTTTGCCCTCACTGAAATCGATACGGTGCCGGGAGGAATCGGTCTGACTGCCTTTCTCAATCGGCTCTATGCGAGCGAGGATTACGAATTGGTGGGAGAGGAAGACGCCATGATTCATGGTTTCTACAAGTCTCTTGTCTCGACCTTGCCGGACAATGGGTTGCCTCTGATTGGAATCATCGTTAGCGACGAATCCCAAACCTATCGACCGGAAATGGAATGGTTGGCGAAATCCCTTCAGGAGATGGGAAAACGAGTCTATTGTCTTCACCCCAACGATCTGATGCCCTTGGGCAACACGGTCTGCGCTTCGATTGATGGGAATCCCGAGCAGGTAGACATCCTTTACCGCTTTTGGGAGCTCTTCGATCTCGCAAATGTTTCGGTGGCACGTTATCTTCTCGATGCTCTTGAGGAGTCAGAATTGGTGGTGACGCCACCAATGCGACATTTCCAGGAAGAGAAGCTGAGTCTGGCCCTTTTTCACCATCATTTACTGGAGGAGTTCTGGAGTGAGAATCTGAGCCCGACGGCTTTGAAAATCCTACGGAAGATCATCCCCAAATCCTGGATTATGGATCAAGTCGAGCTCCCGCCTAACGCGGTCCTCGATGCTCCCTACATCGGAGGAAAGCCGATCTGGCGTTGGGAGCAGCTAGGGGAGGCTTCCCAAAAGGAGCGAAACTTCATCATCAAGATGAGTGGATTTCACGAAATGGCTTGGGGCGCTCGAAGCGTTGTTCTGGGGAGTGATTCACCGCGGCGCGAATGGTCTGAGAAAATCGAGAAAGCGCTCGATCAGAGCGACACCAATTTACACATTCTGCAGGACTACCACAAACCCAAGCGGCTTGATCATCCCGTTTACCGGGATACCGAAGACCTATTCCTTCAAGAGGGAAGGGTGCGATTGAATCCCTTCTTCTTTGTTTGGGATGGCAGGGCTCACCTCTGTGGAATTCTCAATACATTCTGTCCAGCGGACAAGAAGATCATTCACGGGATGAAGGATGCCGCCCTCCTCCCGTGTCGCTACGACTGAGCGAAACAGAGTCTACTTCGAAATAGGAGGGGAAAGGAGTCCACCCGCTGGGTTCGCCTGCAATTTCGCCTCCGACTCCCACCGCGAAGAGGAGGTAGAACGATTCCGCGGGAAGGGACTCTCGAATGCTCTGAATCTCCTGTCCATTTAGAAGCAATGTGATCATACCAGGTTGAACGACCAACGACAGTTCCCCGAAACCGAGAGAGAAATCCTTCACTTTCTGTTTTGAGGAACTGATCTGGCCGGATGAGTTAAAGACACTCAGATACACTCGGTCCGGTTCCCGACCCGGAATCGTTACCGAAAGGTGAGGGCGGTCGCTCTCACTGCCCATGAGGTGGATCGAGGAGGCCAGACCCTTTCCCAGAGGAACCTTGATTCTCGTGTCTAATCGTCCCCATCGTGCTTCAATTTTGCCGCGGGTCGAAACGGCTGCACCGGTGAAGGAGAACTCCTCGCCCCGAAATTGATTGCTGTAGTCGTCAACCTTGAGGCGGAGATGGCCGCCTGTCACTTTTGCGTTTTCCTCTGCGTATCCGTTTCGTGATGACGGGAGCGCTGAAGCCTCCGGAATTCCACGACTCCAGGAAGCGGTTTCCACTTCGTCACTGTTGAACATGTCGGTAAAGATGAGTTCCTCGCTGATTTCATCCGGGGCGACCCGGTCTCGCGGCGGTGGAACCGGAAGTGGGGTCGGGATCGGTCGTCCGGCGATTGGAACCGGTTCCGTAGTGGAAGGATCAGAGGGATCGATACCAGGTAGAGGAGTATCCGAATCGGGGATGGACGGGGAGATGGGAGGAAGCGCTTGGCGGGTTTCCGTTTCAGCTTTCAGTCTCTCGTTTTCGGCTCTCAGCCGTTCCAATTCCTCGCGAAGTTCCAACTCGTTCCGTTCTTTTTGGCGCGCTTCGGTGGCAGCCTCGGTGAGCGCCTGTTCGGTCTCACGAAGTCTTTCCTCCGCTCTCTTTCTGGCGGATTCGGCCTCTCTTCGTCGGGATTCTTGGAGACGAAGTTCCTGGTCCGCTTGTCGCTTTGAGGCTTCAATTCTTCGCTCTTTCTCTCTTTCGGCAATCCTCTGCGATTCGATTTCAGCTTTGATTCGAGCCGCATCTTCGGCTCGGCGTTGATCGGCCTGAGCTTTCTCCTTCTCCCTTTCTTCTCTTGCAAGACGTGCGATTTCCGCCCTCCTTCGTTTCTCCTCGGCCTTGGCTCTTTCGCGCTCGGCCCTGAGGCGGGCTTCTTCGGCTGTTTTTCGTTCGGCCACTTCTCTGGCTTTTCTCTTTTCTTCAATTGCTGCAATCCTGGCCGCTTTTTCCTCCGCATTACGTCGTGCCTCCTCTTCCGCCCGGTGTCGTGCCAGTTTCTCCTCTCTGCGTCTTTCCTCTTCGGCTCTCCGCCTTGCCTCTTCGGCGGCGAGTCGACGCGCATCTGCTTCGGCCTTTCTGCGAGCCTCTTCTCCGGCTCTCCTGCGGGCTTCCTCTTCGGCTTTCTGCCGGGCCAATTCCTCCAATCTCGACTGCTCTTTCCTGATTTTGCTCCTTACGGAATCAGCGTCTCGACGGGCATTGGTCGATTTCGAGAGTGCCTCTTTTTCGGCTTCGCGGTGTGAGTCAATGCTGTCTCGGAGACGTGTAATCGCGACTTGATACCTTCTCGTTTCATCGCTCAGTAAACGCTCCGCTTCGGACTCGTGCCGTTCTTTTGCCTCGACTCGGAGACGAGCGATATCGGCTTCCAGATGAGCCTCTCTCTCGGCCGCTTTCCGGACCTTTTCCTCTTCCTGGCGAGCCAGCCAGTCGAAATTGCGGTCATAGACACGAATGGATTCAATTTCGAAATTTACAGGGAATGGAGTCCATCCGCTCGGGGGACCGGGCCAATCGCCTCCTACGGCAAGACTAATGACGAGAGACATTGGCTTGGACGGGATATTTTCGGTGAATCGGGCGGTCTCTTTTCCATTGATGTAGTAAGTAATTGCTTCTTCGGTCCATTTAACCCCGACGGTGTGGAAAGAGCGGGAGAAATCGACCCCTTTGGAGGACTCATTCTGTTTCGATCTTTCGCCACCTTCTCCCTTCGAGAGTGTGGTGAAATAGACTCGGTCCGGTTCGTGACCGAGAATGTCCATCACGTCGATCTCAGGCGTACGATCTTTTGAGATCAGCCAAAAAGCAGGCCAGAGTCCTCGACCTTCCGGTACCCGACAGCGGATTTCGAAGTAGCCGAAGGTTTGTTCGAATTTGTTAAAGGAGGTGACGACCCCGGAAGTATAGTTGAGACTGCGGCCACCATATTCGATCTCGTAGTCGTTCGCGGTGAGGACCAGCTTTCCGTTGCGCAGGCGGACGTTGTCAGGCGAATAGCCGGCCAACTCATTGTTGATAACCTGATTCCAAGGGAAGGACCGGTTCCACCGGGATTCCTCGAGCTGTGGACCGTCAAATTCATCTTCAAAAGCGAGATCCCAAACTTCAACGGCGGCCGGCTTGACCGGCGTAGCCCGTGAAACTTCTCCTCCATTTTCACGCCCTCGACTATCGCCGCCGGACGGCGAGAAGGCATATCCTTCGGTGTCCGGTGTGATTGCGTCGTGGGTGTCGTCGTTCCACCCGATGTGAATGGTTCCGTTCACTTCGCGCCAGTTTCCTCTCTGGCCCCTGAACCCGCTCGGCCCCTTAGCCCACGAGCTCGAAGCGGTTCCATCGGGTCCGAGTTGAATCGTGTACGGATCGCCCTCCGAATCGTAGACTTGCCAGGAACCGGTCTGCTTTAGGGCTTGGTCATCATTTTGAGGCAGTGAGGCAAGGAGTGACGCCCGGGTCGGGGGAGCAAAGGTCCGCGACTCGACAGAGGCGATTCGCGCTCGGTGTTTCAGCTCTTCCGTTTTTAGCGACTCCTCCATCGAAGCGCGCTTGTGAGCCTCTCTTTCGGCCTGAAGGGCATAGTCACCCGCCTCTTTTCGGAGGCGGCGGTCCTCGGCCTGCAGTCTCTGTAAGGTCGTGCCTTCTCGGGCGAGGCGGCGTTCCTCGGCAACCTCTTCCCTGCGTTCGGCCTCCAGACGCTTCCGCTCTTCAGCCATGGCTCGCTTTCGCCTCTGCTCCTCCGCTCGTTCTTCTTCCCGTCTCTTTTCGGCTTGTATCCGTTCTTCCTCGATGGCCTTGTCCTGGACAATTGCTTCAGCTTGTCTAAGGGCATCATCCGCGGCTCGTCTTCGAGCTTCTTTTTCCGCCTCTGTTCTGGCACTGGCGAGAGCCCTTTGCCTTGCTCGCTCCTTCGCTTTCTGTCTGGCGATTTCTTGTTTGCGCTGTCGCTCCTCTTCTCGGGCCAGCCGAATGGCCTCTTCTTTGGCCAATCTGCGTGCTTTTACTTCCTCCCTTAGCCGGTGTTTCTCCTCCTCGGCCAGAGCGAGGGCGCGTTCCTCCTCTTCGATCCGTTTTTGCTCCTCTTCTTCGGCCAACAATCGGGCCTGCTCTTCGGCCTCTCTCTTCGCTGCTTGCTCGGCTCGGAGTTGGACAAGTTCCGCTTCTCTTCGGGCCTGAACTTCGCCGAGGATATCTGCAATGTAATCGTCGTATTCCTTTTCCGGAATTCTCTCTATCGCAATCTCGCTTTCGGCGAATCCGGAAATGGACACCCCCTCCGGAAAGGAGGAAAATCGGACTCCCTCATCCGGCGTTTCTCGTAAAGTCGCTTGGGATCCGTTCTGCCATGTGATGTGGACCCCGTCGTTAAGCATTGTCCACCGTCCTTTGAGCTTTCGAAGGGCCCTTTCCCCGTCGTAGCGTATCCGAGTAACATGACTCCAAAGGTCGACCCGAACAAAGTAGGGTTCATCGTCATCGGGTACTCGCCAAAAGCCGACAAAGGCATCCGACGTCGCGGCCGGTCCCAAGCTGAGATTGAAATGAAGCCTCCCTTCGGTGGCATCGACTCTGGCGATTGGTGCGGTATAGATACGATTGCTACCTGCGGTTCCCTCAAAATCGAATTGCCCGGAATTCTTTCTTATAGTTTCCTGCGGCTCGCCTTCCCAATGGATGCGAACCTCATTACCCGTCTGTTTCCATTCCCCTTTTGTAAGTTCTGTCCCTCGACGACCGGGCTCGGCACGAGAGGCTCGTCCCTCTCTTTCGAGAAAGTAGAAAACGGCTGCCTCTCCGCTTCTCTCGATCTCCCAGAAGCCAACAAACTCACTTCGACTGGGATGAGCATCGGAGCTTCTGGGCTGCAAGGTGGCGGCTCTCTGATCTCCATCTGAAACGGTAAGACTGCCGACGCGCTCCTTGCTCAGTCTGTGCGCCCGAACCGTTTTATCCGGCTCGCTTTCGAGCGAACTTCCCGGAAAATAGGAGTGCCTGAGAGTGCGGCCTTCCTTCCTGAGGAGAACATCTCGAAACCCATTCTCCCATGTTAAGGTGAGACGGTTGTCTTGGAGAACCCAAGTCCCCTTGTCGATTACGTTGCTTGCCGGACCGCCGTAGAAACTTGAGGCCCGGCCGAGCTGTTTGACTATGATATAGAAAGTATCCCCTTCGGGTTCGTTGATGATCCACCAACCCGAAAAATCCCCTTCAGTGAGCTCCTGTCTCGACTCCGTCTGTGAAGTCAGTTTGGAGGAAAAAAGGAAGGTCAGAAGGCCAACCAGCACCGTGCAAACCGAGGTGCAGAACTTTCCCGACGGCATCGACACTGCATTAGGTGCAACGTCCACTATAATCAAGCCTTATCAGGATTCTGCCGGCGGTAGAACCCTCCGGAATCCGCCAAGACAGTCAGATTGGAGCGTTCTCCCGCGAATCACGAAAGCAGAGCCGACAGAATCCTTTATGAGTCGCCGCTCCGCTCTTCGCGATTTTGGGAGCTTCCGGCTTCCCTTGGTTGTCCGCCCCTTCCCCCACCGCGCCGTCTAGGTGGGTCGATCTTCGTTCCGTTGGGACCGCCTCTCGCGACCTCCCTGCCCGTTTCCTCGACCCCTTTCCCCATCGTCTCTACGACGGGGTTGGTCATCTCTACGGCGAGGCCTGTCACCCCGTTCCCGAGGTTCACGCTCATCGCCGGATTGATGTCCCGATTCTCCGCTCCTGTCATCTGGTTCGCGACCTTCTTTTTCCGCCATGGCAATGCGCCGGCTCAAGCGCACGCGGCCTCTCTCGTCAATCCCAATACACTTGACCCACATTTCGTCACCCATTTTGGCGACATCTTCGACCTGGTTAACGCGAAAATCGGCCAGTTCGGAAACATGGACCAGTCCCTCTTTGCCGGGCAGGCATTCTACAAAACACCCGAATTCCTTGATACCGCGTACCATCCCGCGATAGGTTTTGCCAACTTCTATATCGCCCGTCGCGATCTCTACTTCCTCGATCGCCCTCTGCAATGCATCCTTGCTTGTCGCGTAGATGAGTATTTTCCCGCTGTTGTCTTCGTCGATATCGATCTCCGCTCCGCTCACTTCGGTAATGCGGCGGATTGTTTTACCTCCCGGTCCAATGAGGGCTCCGATTTTCTCCGGATCGATCTGCATTTTGTGGATGCGTGGTGCATGTTGATTGAGCTCCTGCCTTGGGGCTGAGATCTCCCCCTCCATGATGTCGAGGATACGGCAACGCGCCTCCTTGTTTCGCTGGATGGCCTCCTTAGCGATCTCTGAAGGCAGCCCTGGAATCTTGAGGTCCAATTGAAAGCCGGTGATGCCCTCCCGGGTTCCTGAAATTTTGAAGTCCATATCACCGAAATGATCTTCGCTGCCGATGATATCGGTGAGGACGACGTGTTTGGTGATGTTTCCGCCCGAATCTCTCTCCGTAACCAGACCCGCTGAAATTCCGGCCACGACTCCAGTGATCGGTATTCCGGCATCCATCAGGGCAAGGCAACCACCGCAGACCGAAGCCATCGAAGTTGAGCCGTTTGACTCCATAATTTCAGAGACGATCCTGATAGTGTAGGGAAACTCTTCCTCGCCGGGGATGATTGGAAGCAAGGAGCGTTCGGCGAGAGCGCCGTGCCCTACTTCACGTCGACCGGGTCCCATTATGCGGCCGGTTTCGCCGACCGAATAGTGCGGAAAATTATAGTGTAGGATAAATGATTTGGAACGCGAACCGCCGGTGAGCCCGTCCATCTCCTGGTTATCGGAAACGGTCCCAAGGGTGCAAATGACGATTGACTGTGTTTCACCCCGCTGGAACAGGGCGGATCCGTGGACACGAGGAAGAACGCCGGCCTGGCAGCTGATCTCGCGAAGGTCCGTCGGCCCTCTCCCGTCAACTCTTCGGCCATGTTCCAGGATATTCTCGCGAAAGAGATCTTCTTGAAGCAACTCAAACGCCATACGAAGTTGCTCGGAATCGTATTCGTCTTCCCCCAGATTTTCTATGAGCGCCTGTTCGGCTTCCTCCTTTATGGCATCGACGGCTCTTTCACGCTCAATTTTATTGGGTTGAAAAACAGCCTCGGCCAACCGTTCTTGCACCTGCGTCTTGACGGATCCGAGAAACTCAGGATCGCATTTGTGAAGATCGAACTCCCTTTTCTCCACTCCGCATTTCGCGGCCAATTCCTTTTGAGCCGTGGTCAGTTTAGTAACCTCAGTTTGGGCAAATTCGAGAGCGTCGATAAATCGTTCATCGGAAATCCGTTCGGCACTTCCTTCGATCATCATCATCGCGGTTTCATTCCCGACGTAGATCAGATCGAGGGTAGACTCGAAGAGTTGCTCGTGGGTGGGGTTGGTGACGAACTCACCATTCAGCTCCGCGATCCGAACTCCTCCGACGGGGCCGTCCCACGGAATGTCGGAAACCATCAAGGCGGTTGAAGCGCCGTTGATCATGAGAATATCGGAATCGTAATTCAGGTCCGTGGTGAGAAGCAACCCGACTACCTGCACTTCATTCATGAAACCCTTGGGAAAGAGGGGCCTGAGGGGACGGTCGCAGAGGCGCGAAGTCAGGATCTCTTTCTCCGAGGGTCGGCCCTCCCGTTTGAAATAGCCACCGGGAAATCGGCCGGCCGCCGAGAACTTCTCTCGGTAGTCGACCTGCAGGGGAAAATAGTCCTGTCCCGGCCGCAGGGTTTCCGCGGCGGTGGCGGCGACGAACACGGTAGTTTCGCCTACGCTGATGATTACGGAGCCGTTCGCTTGCCGCGCGACGGTGCCGGTCGAGATGGTGATATCCATTCCCTCGACATTAACTTCGTGAGCCTGTTTAAGCATTGATTGAGTCTTTTTTCTGAGGAATCTGTCGGGATTAACTTGGTTGGAATTTACGACCGCAAACCTGCGATCCGAAGTTGAGCGATTTCGAGAAGTGCTAGGCCCGACAAATTCCTAGCGGCGCAGATTGAGGCGCTTCAGGAGTTCATTGTACTTCACGAGGTTGTGCTTCTTGAGATAGTTAAGTAGCTTCCTGCGCCGGCTCGTCATACCGATGAGACCTCTGCGTGAATGAAAGTCCTTTCGGTGAGTTCGTAGATGTTCAGTGAGGTGATTGACTCGAGCGGAGAGGAGAGCGACCTGCACTTCGCAGGAGCCCGTATCGCTATCGTGCATCCGGTTTTCCGAGATAATCGATTCTTTGTCGATCGTAACTGTCATAATTTCATTAGCGTATTGCCGCACACGGGAGCAGGAGGAAGCGAACTCGAAGTCGGACTTCGCTGGTGTCCTCTGTCTAGAGGTGCCGATTGAAATCGGATGAGAGTGTGAGTGAATGTGATTAATCTCGGCCCAATCCCAACCGCAAGGAGGTTGGCGCTGCAACAAGGGTTTGCAAGAAAAATCACCAGCCCGCTTTTCTCGCTGCTAGGAGGCTCGGACTTTGTGCTTCGATTGCTTTGCAAGGACGAAAGTTCGTCCGACAGCCTCCTAGCCAGGCGCGAGGATGATATCGACGATATGGTGACAGTCCTTGAGGCGGCGGATTCTTTCGAGGATCATATTCCGGTGGAAGCTAAGTTCCTGCCGCAAGGTGGAATTCGCAACGACGATGACGAGGCGGCTTCTTCGATCGATTCTCTGAGGCTTGCAGCGATTGGCATTGTCTTCGCCCATAATGAGTGTCCAGTTTGAGATAATTGTCTCTTGGGGACTCGGCCGGCCGATCTTGTAGCGCTCCATTAGGACTTCCAGGAGGGAGTCGAATTGGTAGGGATGCCTGATAATGGATTCGCTTTCGTCCTCGGGAAGGGAGCGAAGGTTAGCGATCAGGTTTTCGACTCTCCGTGGATACTTCATCAGACCGGAGCGTCTTCGAATAGACCAACGAGATCCGAGAGGGAGTCGACCTTACGATAGGGCGGGTAACTCACCCCGCTCCCAATAAGCAAGTGGTTCCAACCGGCGGCAATTGCGCCATCGGCATCGTGATGAATGCTGTCCCCTACGTGCAACAACCTTTGCGGCGGCAGTCCCATTGAAGATTCGACATGGCGGAAGGCGATAGGGTCCGGCTTCTCCGAACCGATCTCGCTCGAAAGAAAGATCTCTTCAAAGAAGCCGTGGATGTCCAACCCCTCGAAGACCTTGCGAAATCTCCGGTCAGAATTGCTGAAGACGGCGAGGCGAAATCCAGCTTCGCGAGCCCGAGAGAGCGTCTTTCTTACCCCCGTGGCCAATTTCCAGCGCTGGGCAGACGCGAAGGTTTCGTAGAGTTCGGCGAAGACAACATGAAAAAGTCCATCTGAAACGGCGCTGCCCATCGTTTTTTTGACGACTGCTTGCCAGTAATCCTTCTCCGACGCCTCACTCACGTTGTGGCGGGGGGTGCGCCCCAGTTTCCGAGTGGCGGCGTGAAATGAGCAATCGAGAGCATCGGGGTCGGCCACGATGCCGTGATTAGCTAGAACCTCAGCGTAAACTTGACCGACCGACGGGTGGGGCCGAATCAACGTACCTCCCGCGTCGAAGGTGATGGCGGCAATCTGAGAAAAGCGAATCAACGGTGGGGTGGAACGATGGAGATTCGACTTATGGCACAGATCGATGCCCAAGTCGAGCCGATCGATCTGCATCTCGCACTGCCCTTTGGACAAGCCTCTCGCTTGCCTCAAGTGGCTCATTGGACGCCCTATTGATCGTTCGACGGTCAGACGTTGGAATCTAGGGCAGGCGAGAATGGAGGTAGGGTAACCCACCCCTACCCCTCGGAGGAGGGAACCGTCCAGAATTTGATCCGAATTGATCCGCTTCTTGGAGCGGCAGTGGAATAAGTCAGACGAAATATAAATAGAGCCCGTCCCAGTGGTGGAAACAATTGATTTTTAATGAGTTATGGGCAAAAAAAAGGCCGGATAGAGCTGCAAAAAGCTCGATCCGGCGAAAAAGGGCGCTTATGCTTGCGTTAGTCAAATACAAAGCACGCCCTTCTCATGAAAAATATTGCCGTACAAAGCTTCCTGCGTCCAGCCCTAACTCCAGTCATTCGATGCAAAGACTACACCGTGTTTCTGGAAACAATGGAGCGGATTGACCGGGTTTTGATCGACTCCTCGCTGGAAAGGGAGGCGATCGTAAAAGCCTTGGAAGGATGGGATGAAGCGGGAGGGAAGGATCGGGAGCGACGCGCTCTAAGAGCGATAAAAGCGCTACGGGTGGAGGTGGTGCGTCATTTACTCGGAGGGATATCCTTTCGTTGTCTGTCGCAGGAGTTGGGACGCAGTGAGCTTCTGGCTAATTTTTGCCGGGTGCGTGAGGTAGACGGGATCCGGAAAATATCGAAGAGCAGTCTGGAACGGGATTCGAAATTCTTCGACGAAGCGTATCTGAGACAGCTGCATGCAAGGATGACCGAGGTGGTGGGCAATGCTGAACATTGTGGTGAGGCAGGATTAGAGAAGCCGATCGATACGAGGGAATGCCTGATCGACGCCACTTGCCTGGAAGCGAACATCCACTGGCCCGTGGACTGGGTCTTGCTCAAGGATGTGGGAGCAACGCTGCTCAAGGCGATCAGTCTGATCCGGCAGGCGGGAATGAAACAGCGCATGCCCCAGGGAGCAAAGGGATTGGCTCGGGAGATGAACAAACGGTGCCTGGAGATGACGCATGCGCGTCGGCGCCGGGAGGCGGGCAAAGCGCGTAAAGGGATCCTGCGGCGGATGAAGCTATTGCTCAAGAAGATTGAGGGCCATGCCCTTCGCCACCGTGACTTATTGGAAGCTATGTGGATGCAAAGCGATTACACCGAGAAGAAGGCGAGCCGAATCATCGAGCGAATGGATGGTATGTTAGAGCAGATACCGCAGGTCATGAAACAGGCGCACGAACGGATCATAGGGGGGCGGCAGGTGAAGAATGAGGAGAAGATCCTGAGCGCCTACGAACCTGAGATTGACGTCATCGTGCGAGGCAAGGCAGATCGGGAGGTGGAGTTTGGCAACACCCTTTATTTATGCGAGAGCGCAGAGGGATATCTGTTGGACTGGAAACTGTATGGGGGGCAGGCCCCGAGCGAATTGAAGCAGCTTTGGGAAAGTCTGGAGAGGCAAAAGGGCTTCGCTTTAGAGGAGAAGATCGAAGCGATCAGTGGGGATCGGGGCTATGCCTCGAAGGCGGCCAGCAAGCGGCTCCAGGCAGAGGGGATTTTTGACGCCCTTACGCCCCGCAATCCACAAGAGCTCAAGGAGCGGATGGAGGAGCCGCGCTTTGTCCGGTTGCAGCGACGACGAGGGAGCACCGAAGGCCGGATCGGAGTGCTCAAGAACCGATGGCACGGGGGCAAGATACGCAGCAAAGGCTTTGACAACCGTAACCTTAGCGTGGCCTGGTCGGTTCTGTCCCACAATCTATGGAAAATCGCGCAGAGACTTGCGCAAGAACATGAGAAAGAGGCAACGCAGGCGGCATAGGGATCCAAGAATCGAGTCAGAGGCGCTTCCTTGGGAGAACTATCGACTCAAAGCGAGAGGAAGGGTGCTGGAAAGGTGCATAACGGATAAAAGGTAAGCTACCGAGGACGGAAGGCATGTCGTGGTCTACATAACGTGACGAAGATTGATATCGGTATCAGGCTTCCACCCAAATCCTCTCGGATTTGGGACAGCCTCTAAATAGGAATAGGGACAGAATATCTATTAGAGCGGGATGGCAGCGAATAAGAGGGCGGTCTCGATGTAGAGCGGCATCCGCAGACTGATGGTGGCGAGAAGTCCCCCGAGTATTGCGGCGATCGCTTCCGACATATTGCCGGCCGACCGGAGACGTCCCTCGAACTTCAGATATTCCCCCTCGCGCTCGGTTTCCTTAAGTGACTCGAAAAGCAGGGCGGAATCTGATCCGGATACGAAACTGGCCCCTAATCCGAGAATGAGAACGGAGACGGAGAAGATCGCTTGAAGAAGCATGATCTGGAACATGCTGAGGCCATTCTCCTGGTAGAAGAGGACGATCACCGGCATGATGAACATAAACCAGCGTAGGGTCTGGATCGCTTGGAGCTTCCAGAGGTTGGAGGAGATGTTAGGAATCTGTGGTTTCGTCCGACTCCTACTGCGGTTGCCTATCGACTTGATCCGGTGGGATGTTGCGGGCAGTCGAGTTCGACAGATTCCTAATGGCCGAGTTGGCGGTGGTAGTCATTGCGGTAGAATTGGCAGCGGTCGAATAGTTCCTGGTGGCTTCCACGATCGACCAGGCGACCGGATTCGAAGACAAGGATTTCATCAACCATTTGAATGGTGCTAATGCGATGGGCGATTAGGATTACAGTACGGTCGACGACAAGGTCCTTGAGAGCCCGTTGAACCACCTTTTCAGTCTCTGAATCAAGGGCCGAGGTCGGTTCGTCGAGGATGAGGATGGGAGCGTCTTTGAGAAATGCCCGGGCGAGTGAGATTCGCTGGACCTGGCCACCGGAAAGGCGAGTGCTTCGCTCTCCGACGAGAGTCTGGTAGCCTTTCTCGAAGGAGAGGGTAAAGTCGTGGGCGAAGGCTCTCTTTGAGGCCTCGTGGACCTGCTCCTCGGTCGCTTCGGGGCGGCTTATAAGAATATTGTTATATATCGTGTCATTGAGAAGAACGGGACTCTGGTCGACTAGCGCGATCTGGTTTCTCAGGCTAGCCAGTTGCACCTCGCGGAGATTGAGGCCGTCGATGCTGAGGTAACCGGAGGTAGCATCGTAGAATCTGAGAATCAGGTTAACGAAAGTAGATTTTCCTGCGCCGCTAGGTCCGACCAGGGCATAGCACTTTGAGGGATTGATCAGGCAATTGATATCGGTGAGAACGGGAGCGTCGCCATAGCTGAAGGAGACATCGTGAAACTGAATTTGACCAGAGACTCGCTTTAAGACGAACGCATTGTCACGGTCTCCTATGGAGACCGGTTCGTCCAGCACCTCCTCGATTCGTTCGAGGGAGGCGACTCCCTTACGAAGCTCGCCGGCCACGACACCCAACCTCTTGACCGGATCGTAAGCAAAGTGAAGGGCCATGGCGAGGGGGACGACTTCATCGAGGCTGATACCGGTTTGGAAGGCGTAGTAGATCGCGAATGCGATTCCAAGAGAGGTAATGAAGTCGATGCTGGGCGAGATCGCTTTGAGGTATTTAACGACCTTAATCTGAAGGAAAAAGAATCGCTGGATCCTCTCCAAAAATGATTGGGTTTGCTGGGCTTCGAGAGTGAACGCCCGCACTTCCCTAATGGCATTGAGATTCTCTCTGACAAACTCCGTCACGGAAGCCATTTGCTGCTGCAGTTGGCGGGCACGAATATGAAGTCGCCGGGCAAAATAGCGGAGTGGAAAGATGCAAACTGGAAGAAAGAGTAAAAAGAGAAGAAGGAAGGCGATACTGCTCTTTTGAAAAGCCATCCAGGAAAGGAAAGAGATCGATGCGAGAAGGGTTACCGGTTGAACTATGAGGTCGTTAGAAACATCGGTAATCGTTTTCTGGAGGACCTGGGTGTCATTCATTGTCCGACTCAAAAGATCGCCGCTGGTGTGTTTGTCGAAGAAAGCGAGGTGTAGTCTTTGTAGCTTCTCAAATATCCTCATCCGAATTACCTCCAGGATTCGGAGACCACAGACGGTGATGAGATAGGCGTTGGCGAATCCACAGAGGGCGCGCAGCGCGATGAGGGCGGGTAGCTGAGCGACGAGCAAAAAAACGCCGAGGCGGGATGGAGCCACATCCTGGCTCAGCCTGGTAAGTATCTCCCGAAGGACGGCGGCGAGTCCAAAGCCGCCGGTGGCGGCGAAGATCACTCCGCAGAGGAAGGCGGCAAGGAATTGCAGTTTGACGGTTGAAAGTATTGCAAAATAAGGAAGGAGTCTCCTCACAGCATCGCCTCCAAGCGCGCAAAGACGGCTTCCGGTGCAATCTCCTCTGTGGTGTGATGTCCGTTAGAAGGGGAGTCCTCGGGCGCAAATATCTCTTTTGGCGGCTCAAAGACGGGACCTCGGTGGGCAGGGTTGGTCGGCCCGTAAATTGCAACCACACTGACTCCAATGGCGTTCGCAAAGTGCATTGCACCGGTATCTCCGCTGACCACAAAGCGGCAACTCTTGAGCTCTTTGGTGAGCCAATCGAATTCTGTCTCTCCGGATCGATCGATCACATTCTCTTCCGGAAATCCTTCCGCCACCTCGGTGGTGATTCTACGATCCGAGTTCGATCCATAAAGAACGAATTCGATATCGGGAGAAAACAAAAGGAGCCCTCTTATGATTGATCTCCAATTCTCGACAGGCCAGCGGATCTCGGGCCGGTTTGTTCCTCCACAGATGAGGCCGACCTTTTTTGATTCCGGGGTCGGGAGGGGGCCGCCATCGAGGGGTGAGAATTGCGGTTTCACCTGAAGACCGAGGTCTTCCAGGAACCGAGTCCAAACGGTTGTCTGATGAGTTTCTGATTCATCGAGGTCGCTGGGTATCTTCCAACCGTGAGAGAGAAAACTGAGGGATTTTCCGTTCTTAAGAATTCCGAATCGGTTGGGGCATCCGGTGAACCAGGCCTCCAAATCGGCCAGTTTCGAATTGCCAAGAATAACATAAATATCCGGATGCAGGTTTCCAAGACCTCGGAAGAAATAGAGATGGTCCGGCAGGCTTATTCCGCTTGGAATCGTGATCACGTTTTCGGCCAAATTCGTGTTTCTTAGAAAGGAGCCCATCGGCCCTTGAGCGATGAGGGTCAACTCCAAGTCCTTACGACTCTCGCGAATGGCGGTTAGAAAAGGGAGCGCCATTACGGCATCGGCAAATTGATTCGGCATTCTTATCCAGAGGCGAGTCCTCCGCGAAAGGCGGCTACCGTTTCCGTTCTCCGAGCCCAAAAAAGACTTTCGGTGGGAGATACATAGCTGTTTCGAGTGGTCCTTCTGGAATCTCCAACGGTTATGAGCCCAGAGCCAATTGGCGCATTGATCCTCGCTCTCGGAAAGGTAGCGCTCCAGCCATCGGTGCGAGGCCGTAGTAACGTTTAGCTCGTCCTTCGCACAATCGAGGATCTCAGCGCGGATGGAGGCCCGCCAGAAGCTGGTTCGGTGAGAGTAGACCACGACCGCAGGCACTTGAAATTTCCGTACCATGAGGCCGGGCAAAGTGGTGGCGGAGGCAAGGCGATCGAACATGGTGATAAGAGCGCCTTTCTCACCTGCGTTCTGGTCAAACAGCACCATCACCCAGCCGCCATTGCGGATGAAGGAGAGAGCGGGATTGAAACCCTCGTCTCGAGAGAACATGAAAACTCCAAAACGTGATCTATTCTCGCTCAGCCAGTCGTCGATATGGGGCTTGCCAAAGGGTCTGTAAACAACACCCACGGGAGGCAGATCGGGAGCGAGCAGGGGGAGGGGTGCGATGGCTTCCGTGAGGGCGAAATGGGGGAGAATCGCTACGCCGCCGCGATTCTGTTTGAGGACGATGTCTCCTACTCTCTGGAATTCATCGGAAAGTGTGACGAACTGCCTGAATCGCTCTTCTGAAAAGTTGGGAGCAGCAATGACGAAGAATATTGTCTCGAAGAACCTTTGAAGCGATTCAAGCGCCACTCGCCGACGCCATTCATCCGATTCCTCGGGGAAGGCATGGTGAAGATTGGAGAGAATCGTCCGCCGTCTTGGGCGATGGAGATGAAAGGTGAGGAATCCCCCCACCCGGCACATGTTTTGAACGATCGATTCAGGAAGACGAGCGATTACTCGCCCTAGAAGTGTGATGATGGTTATGAGAAACATGGATAGTGTAGTTGATTAACGAATGCGATAACCTCAAATGAAGTCTCCTCCTCGCCGAATCGCAACGACATTCGCAGAATCCCGTTTACAAGCAGTTGAGAATAGAACAGGAAGATGGTCTTCAGTTTATCCTGATTCTCCCCATGATTGATACTAGAATTCTTCGTGACCATCCCGATAGGGTGAGGAAGGCGATTGAGCAGAAAAAGTTTGACTGCGATCTCGACGCCATCCTCGAACTCGACAGAATGCGTCGCGCCATTATTACCAAGGCCGAATCGGCCCGCTTCAAGCAGAATAAAGCGAGCGCCGAAATGAAGGACTTGGACAAGAGCTCCCCTCTGTTTCACTCGCGGTTGAAATTTTTAAAATCTCTTTCCCTGGAAGTAAAGCAACTGCAGAGGGAGCAGCAGCAGGTTGAAGAGAGGTGGGGAGAGGCGCAGAGGACGGTACCGAATCTACCGCATGAAACGGTGCCGGTAGGGGAAGACGAAGAGGCAAACGCAGTGATCCGGAAATGGGGTGAGGTTGAATCGGTATCGGTGTGGGCAAAGCCCCACTATGAAATACCTGGATTCGAGGGGGCGGTGGATTTCGAATCGGGGACTCGGGTGACGGGAGCGGGATTCCCCTTTTTTCTAGGGAAGACGGCGAAGTTTGTAAGGACGCTAATCAGCTATTTCCTGGATGAAGCGGCGGCAGCTGGATACAGGGAGGTACATCCTCCGCTCTTGGTAAACGCGGAGAGCGCGACAGCGACGGGGCAGCTACCGGACAAGGAGGGGCAGATGTACGAGTTGAACGGGGATCGATATTTCCTGATTCCAACGGCGGAGGTGCCGATCACGAATCTGCTGCGAGGGCGGACGCTGGAAGGTTCAGACCTTCCGGTTCGGATGTGTGGTTACACTCCATGTTTTCGTCGCGAGGCAGGAAGCTACGGTAAAGAGGTACGCGGTCTCAATCGGGTGCATCAGTTTGATAAAGTGGAGCTGGTGAATTGGGTGCATCCGGAGAGGAGCTACGAAGAATTGGAGAATCTCCTGAAACACGTCGAAGGGCTTCTCCAAAAGCTGGAGCTCCCCTATCGCGTCCTTTTAATGTGCACAGGGGAGATTGGATTTCCCCATGCCAAGCAGTATGATCTCGAAGTCTGGTGCGGGGGCCAGAAGCGATGGATGGAAGTGTCAAGCTGTAGCAATTTCACTGATTTCCAAGCCCGCCGGGCGGAAATTCGGTACGATGCGGGCGACGGAGCGCTCGATTTTGTTCACACGCTCAATGGCTCAGCTCTGGCCCTGCCCCGAACCGTCGCCGCCATTATTGAGAACAATCTATTAGAGGACGGGGCGATTAGAGTGCCCGATAATCTCCGTGAGCAATTCGGGGAGGATGTTTTGAGGTTCTAGTAAGATTCCAGCACCATCCAACAAGACGAAATGCTTACGCATTCCGCTACAGAATTCGCTCGGGTAGGTAGCGGGATGGATAAGCATTTCGTCTCTCCTAAATTCTCGAGGACGATAACAGGAATATCGGCTCTACCAACGTCAGAATCCTTCGCCAGGTTGCCCTGATTTATGAGCAGGTGGAAAGAAAAAGCGAGTCGGCTGGGTAGATTTCTACCAATGGATCGGCTGCGACGGGAAGTCCGCGACCGTTTAGAATCTACCGACGGCGCGGAATCCCTGGTTCTGGCCTGTTCCGGCGGTTCGGATTCGATTTGCCTCGTTTTGCTCATCTACGCGCATTTCCCTGATCGCCGAAAAACCATGAGGGTGGCCCATTTCAATCATGGCCTTCGCGGGTTGAATTCTGATGAAGACGAGCGATTCGCAGAGGGTTTGGCTTCGGCGCTCGATTTAGAGTTTTCAAGCGAGAAATGGAATCGGAAGGAGACGGGCAGTCTTTCCATGGAGATTGCGAGGGAGGCCCGATTTGAATTCTTTCGCCGGGTTCAGAGAGTATGCGAATCGAGGCTACTCTTGCTAGGACACCAGCTCGACGATGTAGCCGAAATGCTGCTTATGCGCATTGCCAGGGGGAGCGGCACGGGCGGGATGGCGGCACCAAGGCCGGTGCACGAATTTCGGGAAGGGTTTGTCCACCTGCGTCCTCTGCTCGATCTCTCGCGATCTGAGATCGTGGATGCCTTGACTGAAGTGGGTTCGGAGTGGAGGGAGGACCCGTCGAATCAATTGGAGAAGTACACGCGCAATCGGCTTCGGAGGGAGGTTATTCCGGCGCTCAAAAGAGCTTCTCCGCAGGACGCAGTGAGAGGCGCAGGCCGGGCCCGCGACATCCTGGAGGAAGACGATGATGCGCTCAATTGGTGGCTGGACTCGCTGATCGGGCCGGCAAATAAGGGTAAATCGATCGATCTATCTCCCCTTCAAGACAAGCCGAAGGCCCTCTACCGGCGTGCCGTCGACCGGTTTCTCTGGAGCAACGGGGTCGGGGCGGTGCCGAGTCGAAAGTGTGGAGATCGGCTGGTTGAGGCCTCGATCAAGCAAGAGTCTCTAAGAGTGGAGCTGAGCAGGAAAACCTTCATTGGGGTCAAACAGTGTCGATTGTTTATGGAAGAAACGGAGAGCGATCCCAAGTGGACGAAGTTGAGAGTGAGGGCTCCAGTGGTTGTCTATTTTCCATGCGGTTCCTTTCTATGTGTCTACGCGGGGACTTTGGGCAAATCAAAGCGCGCTGAGGTGAGAAACGGAAGGTGCTGCGAAAAAAAGGAAGCTTATCTGCATATGAATCGAAAGGAGACGCCGGATCTAACGCTGAGGAGGTGGCAGCCGGGTGATCGCTACCGTCCCCTCGGAGCACCTGGCCGAATGAAACTGCAGGACCTTTTTACGAATCGAAAGATCTCCCGGGCGGAACGGAAACTTTTGCCGGTTGTCTCCCTTGGCGATGGCGAAATCATCTGGTGCCCAGGCATCCCTCCTTCCGACGCGCACAAAATCAGACCAGACTCCGAGTTTGCTCTTAGGTTGACTTACTGCAGTTCTCCGTACCGACTATAATTGAACGTTGCCGTACGCATCCAAGGATGAAACGAAATGTCTGACGAAGACTATCAAGATCGAGGAACACAACCACCGCGAGGTCCCAATTCGGATCGTTTTAAGCCGATTCTTGTTTGGATGGTTGTGATCGGGGTGCTCTTCAGCCTATACTTTTTCACCGATCCTAGGCCGCGAACCAAGGATGCGTGGACTATCAAGGACGTAATCCGGTCGGCGGAGGAAGGGAGAATCGCTAAAGGAACTATAAAATCCGAGCCGACCGGGGGTCCTCAGTGGACGGAGATTACCGTAACCCTGAAGGACGCGCCGCAGGGGGAAGAGCAGCTCTACGTAGCAAAAGGACGTCTGACGGACGAAAACCTGGAGCGGTTGCAAGAGACAGGGCTCTTCAAAGAGAATCCTGCCAGCACTCTTTTCACTGAGATTCTGCTCACTCTACTGCCTTTCGTGATCATTATCGGGGTCCTCTATTTCCTCTTTGTGCGCCAATTAAAAATGGCCGGGCGAGGTGCGATGAGTTTTGGAAAGAGTCGCGCGAAGATGCTCACTCGGGAGCGCGAAAAGGTGAATTTTCAGGATGTAGCGGGCTGTGATGAGGCGAAGGAGGATGTCCAGGAGATCGTCGAATTTCTGAAAGACCCCAAGAAATTTCAGAAGATTGGCGGGCACATCCCGAAAGGGGTTCTGCTGGTAGGTCCGCCGGGGACGGGAAAGACATTGCTGGCACGTGCGGTGGCGGGTGAGGCGGAAGTTCCCTTTTTCAGTATCAGTGGATCCGATTTCGTGGAGATGTTTGTCGGGGTCGGGGCTGCTCGAGTTCGAGACATGTTTGAACAGGGCCGAAAGAATGCGCCCTGCATCATTTTTATCGATGAGATTGACGCCGTTGGTCGCCAACGGGGCGCGGGACTGGGTGGAGGTAACGATGAACGCGAGCAGACTCTTAACTCGCTTCTGGTGGAGATGGACGGATTTGATTCGCATGAAGGTGTAATTATTGTCGCGGCAACCAACCGGCCGGACGTCCTCGACAGCGCTCTTCTCAGACCCGGGAGATTCGACCGGGAGGTCGTGATCGATATGCCCGATCTCACGGGGAGGGAAGAGATTCTAAGAGTCCACGCCAAAAAGATCAAAATGGCGGAGTCGGCTGACCTACACATTGTAGCCCGCAACACGCCGGGATTTTCGGGAGCGGACCTCGCAAACGTCCTCAATGAAGCTGCGTTGCTGGCGGCCCGCTACGAGAAGAAGGAAGTGGAAATGGTCGACCTCGACAATGCTCGCGACAAGATCGCCTTCGGGAGGGAGCGTCGTCGTTTGATGGATGACGAGGATAAGCGAATCACGGCCTTTCATGAAGCGGGACATGCTCTCGTCGCGGGGGTGATTGATGACGACCATCTGCCAATTCACAAGGTGACAATCATCCCTCGAGGGCAGAGCTTGGGGAGCACGATGTTCATGCCGAAGAAGGATATTCTAAATCATGCCAAGAAGCGCGTGCTCAATCAGATTTGCTGGGCGATGGGGGGTCGAGTTGCGGAAGAACAGAAGTTTGACGATATTACAAGCGGCGCCGCGAGCGATATAAAGATGGCGACGAAACTTGCGCGCCACATGGTCTGCGACTGGGGCATGAGCGAATTGGGACCGGTCGCATTCGGTGAGAACCAGGACCACATCTTTCTCGGAAAGGAGATTACCCGGGACCAGAACTATAGCGAGGAAACGGCGCAAAAGATAGACAGCGCGATGAAAGGCGTTATCGACGAACAGTACGAACGCGCATGTCAAATCGTGGAGGACCGTAGGCGGGAACTCGATCTGATCGCGGCGGCTCTTCTCGAGTATGAGACGATCGAGGGAAAGCACGTCCACGAGATCCTGGAGCACGGGAAGATCCAATCCCCTGTGATCGATACCTCGCCGGTTCCGAAACCGGAGGAAGATTCAGCCGTCACGGAAGGCGACAAGGAAGCCTCCGAAGGGGAGGGCGAAGAATTGGGACCGGGAACGCAGCCGGCCGGGGTGCCAGCTTAGAATACTTACTCTTCGGGCTTTGTTTTGGGGAGTCCGAAAACGGGATCGCCCTCTTTCCACTGTCCACGTTTCTTCAGGAGGGCAACTCTCTCGAATCGCTTGAGGACATTTTTTCTCTTACGCGTGTTGGCGCCTGATTTCTTAAAACTGTTGTGCTGAGACATTGAAGGGGGAGGTATTAGAGGGAATCTGGGGCGGTGTTCAAGGAGGAAATACGGCCCAGGGCAGCGGACACCTCGCATCAAGGCGGATAAATCGAGAGTGAGACTAACTGGGTTACTCATCGGATTGGAGAGAGGACTGCCCACGGGCGGTGTAGAGGAGCAGGGCAGGCGTAGACGAATGGACAAGGTTCGTGACGAGGTTCGAGACCCGTCGTCGCTGTGCTATGCCGAGGCAGGCGAGGTTTGCTCCGCTGGGATCCGCGAAGTTGAACTTGCTGATTCCCCGTAGCTTGCCTTGGGGAGTCTTCATTACCAACACGTTAGACTCCTAGCAGTAGAAGATTTGGTGAAATATTCGGGTCCCTTAGGACATATCAAGGGCCCAATTGAGATAGCCCTCAGAGACGAAATCGGGGTCGAGTGTGATCCATTCAGGGGTGTCGTAGGGATGATGAGCGAGAAGCCAATCTCGGATTTCTTCGGAGCGGTCGGCAGGAAATTTCAGGAGGATCCGAAACTCCTTGGCAGACTCGATTTTTCCCTCCCAACGATAAATCGATGTGATGGGACCGTCGATCTGGGCGCAGGCGGCGAGTCTCTTTTCTACCGCTGTGGAAGCCAGTTTCTCCGCATCCGCAAACGTTTCAGTGGTGGTGATTCCGATTCGCAAGTTACTCATTTTACGATGAAAGGTTGAAAAACCTCTCAAAAATCTTGTTGAAATCCGAGCATAAACCAACCAGTCTATCCGGTTTTCCAGAATTCGGCGATTGCTGATTTGGAGACGACAGCGGGCTAGGAGTCTGTCGGGCTTTGACATTCGATTGCTTCGCAAGTGACCAGGTTCGTCGGACAGACTCCTAGCAAAAAGAAAATGAAACTGAGATTTGTAGAGAACGGCACTTCTAACTCCTCCGGAGGTAGAAACTGTGCAAATCTGTCACGAATGTATTGAGAGCCTCAGACTTCCAGCGTCAGATTTTCAGTATGCCAGGAGAAGGTATGACAAACCGTCACAAATCTCAGTATCATTTTCTTCGAAGGAATCTGTCGGTATGGAATTGGTCGCGATTTACACACGACACCTTTCGATCTGAACTTGCAGGTAGCTACGAAGCGCAAAGTCGGACAGATTCCTAGACTTCTCAATCCACCTCAACGCGGGAGTACTATCATGAGAGACGACTACATACAGGAAGCGCAGAAGATCATCCCCGATCCCAACGTTTTGATAAACGTGGTATCGAGGCGTGTGAAGCAGTTGAAATTTGGCCAGAAACCTCTGGTTGAGTCTTTGGAGAGGCTGAACCCGGAAGACATTGCTCTTCGAGAAGTTATAGAGGGCAAGATCGATTACGAGCTCTACGATTCGGACTCGGAAGAGGAAGAGGAGTAAGGATGGTGGCGACGATCTGATCGGGACTCTTTGGGAATCTTTCGGACTCTACTTTCTTAACTTGCCAAAGCGGCGGCGGCAGAGCGCCGCTCTCCATCGCGGTGGTCGTCGATGAATGATGGAGGGCGGTGCTCTGTCGCCGCCGTGACTTGAGCGAATTGCGCAATCTCCTGAAGGAACCGCCTGCCCCGGACCCGTCTGCGGTTTTGAAAGTCAGACTAGAAGCTAAAACTGTGCATTCCAGACCGTGAAGGCAGACAAGAAGAAGGGAGAGCGATACACAGAGATCCGGAATCGGAAGTTCCGGCGGGACTTCATAGTGGGGGACAAGATTGAGGCTGGAATCGTACTGACCGGCACCGAGGTGAAGTCGATTCGCGGGGGTCAGGCGCAGATCAATGACGCCTTCGTCCGCATTGAAAAGGAACGAGTGAACTTGTACCATGCCCACATCGCCGAATACGGCTTCGGAAATGAGAACAACCACAATCCCGATCGTCCGAGACAGCTCCTTCTTCATAAGCGCGAAATCGAAAGGCTGCAGAAGGAGATTCAGAGCGGGGGAAAGTCGTTGGTCCCCTCCCGAATCTACTTCAAAAAGGCCTTGATCAAAGTGGAGATCGCAGTCTGCGTTGGGAAAAAGCGGGGCGATAAGCGGGAGGCGCTGAAGAAGAAGGCGGCAATGCGGGATGCAGAGCGGGCGCTGAGAAGGCGTTGACTTTTGGGGCGGCTCAGCAAGGGTTGGGGCGAAAGGGCTATCCTTGACATCGTGGAACCCACCTCCAACCCCTCCCAGAGGGGATCGGCTGGAGAGCACGATAAGAGTCACGACGTGAGAGTTTCAGGAGAGAGTGTTGTCGAACGGCAAAGTGTGAGGGCGTGAATCTCGAATTCGAGGTCGAGGAAGATCAGGAACGGCCTCTGGTGCGGTAGTAGCCGAAGAGGCTGCCGCAGACACCTCCGAGGATGTGGGCGAATTCGGAGATATTGTTGTCCTGGAAAGCGCGGAGGAATTCGTTTCCGATATAGAAGAGAGCGACAAGAATAAAGGTGAGGGGGATCGTTCCGGATCGGGCGTTAGCGAAGGAACTGAGGATGATGAACATGAAAGCGAGGCCGCTGGCTCCGAGAAGCCCGGTGCTGAAGAGGAGGTTGTTGAGGAGTCCAGTAACGAGAGCGGTGACGAGGCACATGATGAGGAGAGGTTGGGTATCGTATTTCTCTTCCAGGATCGGACCGACCAGGAGAATGATGGAGAGATTGAGTATTAGATGCTCTGGAGTGGAGTGGCCGAAGACATGTGAAATGAGGGTGAAGTAGGATATGGGGTCGATGAAGGAAAAGGCTCGGCTGATGGAGAATAAATTGAAGATGAGCCATCCCTGGGTGAGGCGGTCCAGGATAAAGATTGCGCCGCAGGTGAGGGTAAAGGAGAGGACAAAGGGCGCGTTGTAGTCGACTCGTAGTTTGCTCATAGGAAGATGTCGGGCCTAGTTTTGCACTATGCGGGGCGATCGGCTTGCTTGGATGCAATCGCGTTTCGCGGCCGATTCCGCCACCGACATCTTCCTTGTCGCTCTGCCGAGCGGCAGAGCGGGACCGAATTCGTATCGGGTGATAGGCATTCTAGCCTCGGGTGACGCGGCACGAGTGACAGGCGAATCCGGCCCCGAAAGAGGTCAGCCAGAGATCTTTATCAATGGTGTTCTGGGTGAAGAATTGTTCAAAGGCGAAGAGGACGGAGGGGCTGCTCATGTTCCCGAAATCCCGGAGCACGTTCTTACTTTCGTTGAGGGTAAAGGCAGGAAGAACGGCTTCGATTGCCTGCAGGACATCGCGTCCTCCGGCGTGGGAGATGACCTGGTCGATCTCGAGGGGATTGATTCTCTCGAATAGTCGCGCTACGGCCTGGGCCGCCTTTTCGGGCACCGTCTTGTGGAGAATGTTGCGCAGTTTTCCGCAGCGATTGACGAATCGCAGAATCTGGCGGTCTTCCGGCAGATGAAGGAGGTCGAATCCGTTGCAACTGAGGCCGGTAGTATTCGAATTCATCGACCAAATCGAAGCGGAAGCGCCGTCGCCGAATAAACAAGCACTGACCAGGACACCGGGATCGTCGTCGAGATAGAATGCAGCGGAGCAGATCTCAACCGCGATGACCGCAACTTTGGCGTCGGGGTGGGCAGTGAGAAAATTGCTGGCGCTGCGCATGGAGGGAATGGCGGCGCCGCAGCCTAGGCCCACAATGTCCTGCAGGTAGGTGTTGCTTCGCATACCTGTTTGTTCCGCGACGTGACTCGTGATTCCAGGGCAGATGTAACCGGTGCAAGTGCAGACGATCAGGGCATCGATTTCCTGGGCGGTGAATTCTGCCTTGTGCAGGGCTTTATCGAGGGCGACTTTGGCCAGCCGGGGCGCTTCCCTTTCAAATGCTCGATTGAGCGACTCCGCATCAAGCTCGAAAAGATTGCCAAGGTCAGGGAGAGCGAAGTGCCTCTTATCGATGCCATTATCCCCCAAGAGGATCTTACGAATGATGTTTACGGAGCGATTCTTCAGTCGCCGGGCGGTGGACGAGTCGACGAAGATCTCCCAACATGCCCGCTGCGTTAGATGTTGTTTTGGAACCGCGTTGGCGATAGCCTGAAGATACATATGGCAGCAGAATCTCTCGAATTCAGCGTAGTAAGCGAAATAGGGTCTGAAAGGGTAAGATGCGTACTTTGCTCAAGAAAACAAGCACGAGCTGAGGCAAGGGATGGTAGAGAAAGGGATGCACCATGCGAGATGCGAGCAGTCTCATCCGGAATCGATTGTGAATTCGTAGATTGACCTTCTGAATGGTCTGGTTCCATCCATAGCCTTTTCTGGCGAAGTCGACGAGGGGATCCGTTGCCATAGCGGCAGATTCGAAAGCCATTGACATTCCATTGCCGGTGAATGGCGGTATGGCGGAGTACTGATCGCCCAGAGCAAGCCGATCTTTTCGCAGGTAGGAATTCTTAAAGTCGACCGCGGCGGTAGCGCAAATGCTATCCGGATCAATTTGCGAGGCCTGGAGTCTCTCAGCGAGGGAGGGGAGCCCGCAGGCACGGAGGTAGCCGATGAGGATCTTATCTTTCCTAACGCTCAATTCGCGACGGATGCGGAAGAGTCCGCAGAGGTTGACCCGTCCGTTCTCGACTCCCGATGCTCCGGCGTAGGCGTAAGTCCCCAAATGCAGTTCGAGATCCGAGTGCAAGGGAAAGTTAAAGCAGTGCGCTTTGAGACCTATCCATTCGGTCCGGGCTCGATTTCGGCCACAGGTCCAAACCCATCCGCTCTCTTCCTTCGGATGGCTCACTCGGGTCTGTAGGATGAGCCGGCCATCGAGCCGGCTGAATTCCTGGGCCAGGCGATGGTCCAGCCGGTAGCGAGAGATTGCAATGGCCGGATTCGGAATCTGCTCTCTTCGACGGAGTCGACCGCGGTAAAACCACGCCGTTTTCCTGAGACGTCCTGCATCTTCGAAGAGGTGAGCAATGTGTAGCTGGTCGAGAGTTTCGCTACCGACTCCGGAGATGAATTCGCCACACACTTTATGTCTGGGAAACCGGCCCGCTTCGTAAAGGACAACGGGAATGTCTCGGCGGCGCAGGGCTATACCCAGGGAGAGTCCCGCCAAACCGCCACCGACTATGGTGATCGGATTCACCTAGGAATCTGTCGGACTTTCCGTCGCCGCTTCGCTGTTCCGTGACAGGTGCGCTTCGTAGCAACCTGCAGGTTCAGATCCAAAGGTGTCGTGTGTAAATCGCGACCCATTCCATACCGACAGATTCCTTACAAGAGAATGAAACTGAGATTTGAGACGAAATGTCATATCTTCTTTTGTCTTCGATAGAAATCGAAAGTTCGTTGTTGGCGCTCTCGCCCCATCCGTGACAGATTGGCGCATATGGGTCCAGCTGTGCGGTTAAATATTCAATCAACTCCAAATCTCGGTTTCATTTTCTCGTCGCTAGGAGTCTGTCGGAAAAACCTAATCACTTGTGCAGCAATCGAATGTCAAAGCCCGACAGCCTCCTAGTGATTTCGAAGAGCGACCATTCTATATTGTCCGAGAAAACCGCAATTGCAGGTCCAGGACCAGCGCTTTGGACTCAGACCCAGGAAGAGAGGTAATTCTTCACCGACAAACCCAGCTTCGATGCTGACTCTGGCATCGTGGCTCGTGATTCGGTTAATGCCGATCAATTTCGCAAGCATCAATTGATGAATATGGACTCTACGTCGTGCCGTCTCACTGGCCAGGATAAGGCGCGAGGAAGAGTCGAGTTTTTCGCCCAATCGCTGAAGGGCGGGGATTTCAAACTGGTGAAAAATCATGCTCGCAATGACTACCGAATAGTGACAGAAATCCTCAAACACTGTGAGATCGATTCTATTCCACGGCCAGGCATTGTTCCAGGAGGACGGGCGCGAACAGAGATCCAGCCCGCCTATCCCAACGCCTTTGCGGTGCAGGACCTCGTCATCCAGGAACAGTGCGAGCTCTCCGGTCCCGGCGCCGATCTCGAGGACAGAATCTCGATGGGAAAAGAGTCTACCTAGTTCGCGGGCAAACCATCGATCGTTACCCATGAGAATGTTGAGGCGGCGAATATCGATTCGATTCTGTATAGCTTCGGGGTCATCTTCAGGGAGGGTGTCGAGAATCTCTGATCTCACGCGCCGCTTCACGGGGCACCTTCTAGATTCGGCGCCAGCAGAGGTCAATATCGGCCTCAATTGTTTGCGCATCATTGACGAAGTCCGACAGACTCCTAGCCCAGACATTTAACAAACAATGGATAATCTGAAACGATGAAGGATCTTGGAGATTTTCAAATCAGCCACACGGGAACTCTCATGGTTGCGCATCCCAAGTTGCGCGATCTCAATTTCGGCAGGACAGTGATTCTGATACACAATCACTCAAGCGAAGGGGGCGCTTTGGGAGTTGTGGTAAATCGGCCGACGGGGAAGACGCTTGGCCAGTATAATGAGCAGTTTGCCAATGGGCCGCTGGCAGAAGTGCTGCTCTACAGCGGAGGTCCGGTGGATTCGGAAAGCCTGATTCTGACGGCATGGAAATGGGAGGAGTCGGGTGAGTTTTGTGGAGAATTCGCGATAACGGCAGACAAAGCGCAGAGCCTACTAGCGGAAGAGCAGGATTTGGAGGTACGCGGTTTTCTCGGGTATGCAGGATGGCAGGTAGGCCAGATTGAAGAGGAATTGGAAAAAGAAACGTGGATTGTGAGTCCTATTGATCGAGCGGCGATGGAGAACTGGAAGGGAGTGGATCTCTGGAAGGGAATACTCGACAATCTGTGCCCCGAAATGGAATTTTTGGTGGATTTAATCGCGAAGGCGCCGGCCGATCCATCGATGAACTGAGTACTCAGTGAAATCCTGAGGAGCAGAATACGGTCGCGGCAAAGTAACCACGAGGGCCTCACCAGCTTCTCAAGGATTGGCGAAAAGGGTCGTATGATGAACACATGAGAGGGAGGTCCTCTTGGCGCATAATGTGAAATTGGAAACAGATGGGAACTCGTCTCTTATCCTTCGCCATACTAATCCTAATCTGGATATTGTTTTCCGGATTGTTCGACCGATTCCATCTCGCCCTTGGTGTAATCTCCGCAGCGTTTGTTTCCTTCTATTCTTCCGACCTGCTGTTTTCCGATTCAAGGAAAAGAATGGCAGCCCGAGTTCGAGAGGCGATACGGGCGCCGGGATATCTTGTTTGGCTGTTCTATCAGGTGGTCCTCGCGAATATTCACATTTTGAGGCTGGCCCTAACACCGAAAGGTTCCTCGCTGGTTGAGCCTCGGATTGTTCGTCACAAAATGAATCTGCACAGCGACTTTGCGAGGTACGTTCTGGCTAATTCGATCACCCTAACGCCTGGAACCGTATCGGTAAAGGTGGATGGCGACTACGTCCTCGTCCACGCCATCAGCAAACACGCGGCAAGCGGTGTAGGCGGTGAGATGGAAGAGCGCGTGGGACACGTATTCGATCGAGACAATTGACTCCCTGGAAGCAGGCGGAGTGCAAAGAGGTTTGCCCCCATCGTGCATGATTTTTTCATATTCGCCGGTCTGGTCCTTTTCGCACTGATGATTCCGGTCTTTTACCGGGTCGCATCCGGGCCGACCGCGCTGGACCGTATCGTGGCCGTGAATGTGATCGCCACAAAGACGATAGTCATCCTAGTGATCATTGGCACTTTGTTCGGGCGAGTCGAAATGTTCATCGATTTTGCCCTGACCTACGCTCTCTTGAACTTTATCGGATCGTTGGCTGCCGCGAAATTTTTCCAAAGGGTGCGGAGAACCAAGAAAACGGGAGGAAGGGCGGAGGCCCTGGAGATGCAATGATTGTGGATATGGCAAGCGCAACCCTTATCCTTTTCGGACTCCTGTTCTTTCTGGGAGCGGTCGTCGGTATTCTGCGCTTCCCTGATTTCTACACCCGGATGCACGCGGCAGGGAAGGGAGATACCCTGTCTACTCTTCTCATACTTACCGGTTTGCTCGTCTATCATCTGCAGGACTTTTCCCCTCTTCGTCTACTCGTCGGGGCGAAGATCCTCGCGATTTGCATCTTCATAGCGATTACCAGTCCGACCAGTACACACGCCCTTATGAAGGCCGGCTACGAAGACGGGATCGAACCGTGGAGAAAAGAGGAAGACGAGGAAGGCCAAGAATCATGATCTGGCAGTTCGACATCGTCATCCTTATCTTGTTAATTGCCAGCGCCAGCATTGCACTACGACTGAAAGATCTGCTGGGGGCTGCAATCGTATTCGGCGCATATAGCTTTCTGATCTGTCTACTCTGGGCCGAGATGGGAGCCGTCGATGTCGCCTTTACGGAGGCTGCGGTGGGAGCCGGCGTCAGCACCGTCTTCCTCATCGCGACGATTTATTCGACGGAAAGGAGATCATCGGATTGAAACTTGTCGGACTGATCACTGTGCTTTTTTCCGGAGGGTTGATGCTCTATGCGGTCTCGGACATGCCGGAGTGGGGCGATCCAGATTCACCCGCCAGCAGCTATCGAGTTTCACGCCACTATCTTGAGAAATCGTATAGCGAGACTTTGGTTCCCAACGTCGTTACAGCTGTCCTGGCCGACTACCGCGGCTATGACACCCTTTTCGAGACCGTTGTGATCTTCTCCGCAGGTATCGCCGTTCTCGCGATTCTGGGTGTGAAGGAGAGTGTTGGCGACGAAATCAGCGATGGCAACGAGGGCTCTTCAGGAGATCTCATTATCGAGACAACAGCGCGATTGATCACTCCCATAATCCAGATTTTCGCACTGTATGTCATCGCCCATGGTCATCACAGTCCGGGAGGAGGATTTCAAGGAGGGGTTATTTTCGGAGCGAGCCTGATTCTGTTGTCGCTGGCACGAAACTTACCCGCCGCATTGGGAAGACTTTCCCAAAGTCGAGCGATTTCATTGGCTGCGACAGGGGTTCTGATCTACGCGGGTATTGGATTTCTCTGCCTCTTGCTGGGATCGAATTTCCTGAACTACTCGGCATTGGGGAAGGTCCTCTTCACGACTGAGATCGAAGCGCGCTCCCTCAGCATCCTCGGGGTGGAAATTGGAGTCGGGGTTACGGTTGCGACAATCATGTTTGTAATCTTCGCCAATCTCTCCTCCCGGGGTAGGCTTCAAGGAGGGCTCTAAGAGCATCCTTTCGGGTTTCATGGATATTTCGATCGATCAACCGGACATTCGCCGGACAGGATGCTACGCCTGACGGACCTATTGCCGACAGTTTCGTAGACTTGGGAAAATGATGGATTTCTTGGAACAACTGATCGACTTGATTCTGGCCCGATTCAATTACTGGGTCTACATCGTGCTGATGATGTTGGGCCTCTTTGCCATGATTGCGAAGAGGAACCTGATCAAAAAGCTCATTGGCATGTCCATTTTTCAGACCGCAATCATTCTCTTCTACGTGTCAATGGGAGTGAAAGAAGGAGCCACTATTCCAATCTTGGAGCACGAGGTAACACACGGCCACTCGGATTCGGAGAAGGAGCATCCACCTGATTCTGTGAGCGGAGCAAATCTAGACATCGACGCAGAAAACTACGCGAATCCCCTGCCTCACGTTTTGATGCTGACCGCGATCGTCGTCGGCGTCAGTACCCTTGGCGTGGGTCTCGCGATTGTGCAAAAGATCCATCGCGAGTACGGATCACTCGAAGAGGACGAAATTCTGTCCCGGTTGGGCTCCGAAAATGGCTGAGCAGTATCCCGCGATTGCAATCCTCTCCCCATTTTTCGCTGCATTTGCGGTCAGCTTGGTCGGAGGGTGGAGAAGAGGGTTCTGTCATGCCATCGTGGTGGCCAGTCTAATTGTTTCGGTGGGAGCGGGACTCGGTATCTTGGGCGTGGTGGTGCAGGATGGGGAGATTGTCTATCTTCTCGGCAATTGGCTCCGTCCCTTCGGAATAGAATTTCGAATCGATGCAATTAACTCTCTGCTTATTCTCGCGATATCGACGGTGGCTCTGTTGGCGGCGGTCTTTTCGAAAGAGGCCGTCGAGCGGGAGAATGCCGACAAGCTACCGCTGTTCTATACGCTCTTTTTGCTCCTTGTCACGGGGCTAATGGGAATGTGTCTGACGGGGGATGCGTTCAACCTTTATGTCCTAATGGAGGTCTCTTCCTTGACCAGTTACGCGCTCATCGCGATGGGCAGAGAGAGAGCGGCTGTCTCCTCTTTCAACTACCTTATCATGGGGACGATAGGAGCATCCTTTTACCTTCTCGGTGTGGGCTACCTGTATATCAAAACGGGTTCGTTGAACATGGTCGATATCCGGCAGATTCTAGAAGTTGAAGGGCTCTACGGTTCGAGCACGATCATGATTTCCTTCATCCTGATATTGATAGGAGTCTGGATCAAAATGGCATTTTTCCCTCTCCATGGTTGGCTTCCCAATGCCTACTGTTTCGCCCCCACTGCGGCGGGATGTCTGATCGCTCCTCTGATGACGAAAGTGAGCGTGTATGTGATGATCCGGATGATCTTTACGGTCTTTGATGCGAAATATGTTATCGGCTATTTGAACTGGACCGATGTCATAGTGTTTATGGCCGCCATGGCGATTGTGGCGGGCACGATTCTTGCGTTCATCCAGGTGAACCTGAGACGAATGCTGACGTATCTGATTGTGGCGGAGATCGGCTATATGGTGGGTGGCATCTGGATGATGAACGAAGCGGGTTTTGTAGGTTCCGTCTATCATGTTTTGAGCGACGCCTTCATGACCTCTTGTCTCTTTCTTGGGTCGGCTGTCATTGCCTACAAAGTCGGAGATCTCAAGATTCAAAAGTTGCGAGGTCTCTATGGCAAAATGCCGATTTCGATGGGAGCGGTGACAGTTGGAGGGCTTTCCATGATTGGCATTCCGCCGACTTGCGGCTTTTTTAGCAAGTGGTACTTGATCCGAGGCGGAATTGAGGCTGGTCAGTGGGTTTATGTAGGCGCTCTTCTTTTCTCCAGCTTACTGATGGCGGTCCTATTTTTCAGGATCATCGAAAACGCGTTTCTCCCAAAGACTGAAAATCAGAAAGAGGGAGGAGAGCCGGCAGGTCATCCCCACGAGGAGTTTCGGGCGAGGCAGATCGACGAAGCACCCCTCATGATGCTTGCGCCGTTGGTCGGCTCCGCGATCATCATCTTGGGAATCGGCCTCTTCAACCAACCGATTGCAACTTTTATCGGTGAGACAGCACGACAGTTCGGACTCTGATCGGCGCTAGGAGTCGGATTTTGTGCTTCAATTGCTCTGCAAGCAGGAAAGTTCGACCGACAGCCTCCTAGCAATAAGAAAATGAAACACTTCAGGACCTTCAACCTTCGATCTGACCAGCAGGAATATCGCGAAATCTAACGTCCTAGAGAGTGCCAGCTTCATTTGGTCCAATGTCCACCGTCCAGTCTCTGAAACCCCTAATTGTCTGCTTGGTATCTCTGGCCGCAGTAGTGCCGATCGTCCTTTCCCGGAAGCGTCCTAACCTGCGAGAGACTTGGACTTTCGCGGCCGGAACGATCATGTTGGGTGTGGTCCTCTCGATGATTCCGGATGTATTGCGAGGTCGAGTCCTCGAGTGCACGGTTTGGAATGTGGTGAGCGGCGTGCCGATCCAATTTAGGGTGGACGGACTTGGTCTTCTCTTCGCTTTGGTCGCCTCGACCCTATGGATAGCTACTTCTGTTTACTCGGTCGGGTACATGAGGGGTCTCAAGGAGCATTCGCAAACGCGATACTTTTCGTTTTTCGCGGTCTCTCTGTCCGCGACCATGGGTGTGGCCTTTTCGGCCAATCTGCTGACGATGTATCTGTTTTACGAGCTACTCTCCCTGTCGACCTATCCGTTGGTTGCGCATCATCAGGATGGGGAAGCCCGCACCGGGGGGAGGACCTATCTGGTCTATCTTCTCGGCACCTCCATCGGATTTGCGTTACCGGCGATGATTTATGCCTACCTGCGAAGTGGAGGGAACATGGACTTCAGCAGCGGGGGGTTCTTGGCCGGCCAGATAACGGGTCCCGAGGCCGGCATTCTGTTGCTTCTCTTTGTCTTCGGTTTTGCGAAAGCGGGGCTAATGCCGTTCCACTCGTGGCTCCCGGGGGCCATGGTAGCGCCGACTCCAGTGAGTGCACTGCTTCATGCCGTAGCGGTGGTCAAGGTTGGTGTTTTTTGCATTCTTCGCGTCTTTACGGGCGTGTTTGGGCTCGAGTTTCTCGATCAAACCGGCGCCGGAAACCTGATATTGTGGATAGCCGTTTTCACGATCTTGACCGCCTCCCTGATTGCCTTGACTCAGGATAACCTGAAGAGGCGGTTGGCATTCTCCACCATCAGCCAATTAGCCTACATAGTTTTGGGGATATCCATGCTCTCTCCTAACGGTGTATCTGCGAGCATGCTTCACATTGGGATGCATGCGACGGGGAAGATCACCCTGTTCTTCTGTGCCGGGGCGATTTACGTGGCGTCGGGTAAAAAGCAGATCAGCGAGATGAAGGGAATCGGCAGACAAATGCCCCTGACGATGTTCGCCTTTTTCCTCGGATCGCTGAGCATCATTGGTCTTCCTCCGTTCGGGGGTGCTTGGAGCAAGTGGTATCTGATCCTGGCGACGCTGGAGACAGAGCAGCCGTTTTTAACCGCCACTTTGATACTGAGTACGCTGCTCAACATAGCCTACTTACTGCCGATCGTTGCGAATGCCTACTTCGCACCAGCGGACCCGGAGTCGGGTCAGAGTAGAATTTCGGAAGCGCCTTCGGCATGCCTGGTTCCATTGATATTTACAGCGGCGGCCTGTTACCTGCTCTTCATCTATCCGGACCTCTTTCTCCACCTTGCCAGCTTAATGGGAGGTTCGATATGAGGAGATCGGACGACGAATTCGGGGCGGAAGAAGAAGGCATTGTGCTTCTTCCTAATGACGGCCGGAAGCATTTTTTTGACGATCCGGCAAACGTCCGCCGCGTCATCCGGATCTTTTTTGTCAGCTGTGTGGTTCTCTTCCTTTTTGATGGGCTCTTCTTGATCCAGCACAAGCACTTGAGTTTCGAAGAGGGGTTCTTTCCCGAGGAGGGCTGGTTCGGATTCTATGGCATTTACGGATTCGTGGCCTGCGTGCTTCTGGTTCTGGCGGCCAAGTATGTGCTGCGCAAACTGATGATGAGGGGCGAGGATTACTATGATCGTTAGTATTCATCCGGCGTTGATTCTCATTTTCGGGGCCATGGTGCTGCCGATTCTTTCAGGATCCAAGCGCCGTATCGTCTATCTCCTTCTACCTGTCCTCGGATTTCTCAACCTGCTGGGATTGGGGGAGGAGACCAGCCTCACGCTCTACGTGATGGAATTCGAGTTAGAGGTGATTCGCTGCGACAAACTGAGCCTCCTCTTCGGCTACCTTTTTCACATTGCAGCATTTCTCGGGGCCATCTTTTCTCTTCGGGTAAGGGACAATATCCAACTCGTTACGGCCTACATGTACGCGGGCAGTGCGGTGGGCGTGGTTTTTGCCGGTGACCTCATAACCCTGTCGATCTTTTGGGAACTGCAGGCCGTAACCTCGGTGTTCCTGATATGGTCCCGTAAACGAAAGGGCTCGATTGCCTGCGGTATTCGCTACCTCCTGATACAGATCTTGTCAGGGCTGTTGTTGATCACGGGAATCGCGATGCAGTTCAGCCAGACCGGATCCATTCTGTTCGAGAGGATGGAACTCCACAGCTTAGCGTCTTGGCTGCTCTTTCTGGCCTTCGGAATCAAATGCGCTTTTCCTCTGCTTCATACCTGGTTGGTCGACGCCTATCCGGAAGCGACTCCGACCGGCACCGTGTTTCTGAGCGCTTTTACCACCAAGGTGGCCGTCTACGCGCTGGCGCGGGGATTCGCCGGAACTGATATATTGGTCGAAATCGGAACCGTCATGGCCATGTTTCCGATTTTCTATGCCGTAATTGAGAACGACCTGAGACGAGTGCTCGGGTACAGTATGATCAACCAGATCGGATTTATGGTCGTCGGAATCGGGATCGGTACCCCGTTGGCGCTGAATGGAGCGATCGCGCATGCCTTCAACGATGTGATTTTTAAGGGACTGCTCTTCATGTCGATGGGAGCGGTGCTTTATCGAACCGGCCGGATTAACGGCACCGATCTTGGTGGGCTCTACAAGTCAATGCCGTGGACGACGGGATTCTGCATCGTTGGGGCAGCATCGATCTCGGCCTTTCCTCTCTTCAGCGGTTTTGTGAGCAAGTCGATGGTCATGACGGCAGCCGGAATTGAGGGCCGTCTCGGCGTTTGGCTCTGTCTTCTATTCGCCTCCGCCGGAGTCTTTCATCATGCCGGGATAAAGATTCCCTACTTCGCCTTCTTTGCCCATGACTCCGGAATCCGTACCAAGGAAGCGCCTCCGAATATGCTCATTGCGATGGGCCTGGCGGCGGCCATTTGCATTTTCAACGGAACTTTTCCCAAGGTGCTTTACGGACTGCTTCCGCATCCAGTTGACTACATACCGTATACCCTGACCCATGTAATCAGCCAGACTCAATTGCTCTTTTTCTCCGCCCTTGCCTTTACGGTACTCATGTTGACCAAAGTCTACCCGCCTGAGTTGCGATCCGTAAATATCGATTTCGACTGGGTTTACCGCAAAGGGGGAAGCATTGTTTATGGGGTTGCCGACCTGGCCCTGAACCAAGTAAATCAGCTCGCCCATCGCCTCTGCGTGGGTATACTGATCCCGGCGTTAGGGAGGTTCTCGAAACAGATCCCGTTTCGTATTCCAAGCGCGATAGCGGTTACGATCTGGCGCCTGGCGAGAGTTGATCAAAAGGAGCTGACCAGGAGAAAGGAGGGGCTTCGAAGCTACGTTCAAGCAGGCATCATGCCGATCGGCATTTCAGTCTATTTGGCGGTGTTGTTTTTAGCTTTTCTGTTTCTCCTTTAGAAGGAATCTGTCGGTATGAAGTTGGTCGCAATTTACAACCGTCAACCTACGATCCGAAGTTCAGGTCTCTTACAAAGTGCACCTGTCACGGCACAGCAAAGCGGCGACGGAAAGCCCGACAGATTCCTAGCCCGGGAAGTCCGGAGGCGGGCTTGTGACTGGCTGTACGGTATTTTGATTCTCGGGACATTAGGTGATGATATTGATGGCCTTGTGTAGGTTGAAGGTGAAATGATCACAGAGGGCAGGGGTGGATTCGAAGCCCATGGTAGATTTGAGGCTAAGAACCAGTTGCCTGCAAGCAGCCAGGATTCTGGCTGCGTTATGGTTACGGATCATACATCGATCTTCATCGAAGAAGCGATCTCTGGGGTAGTGGTTTTTGTTTTCGATGGCCCAGTGGTTGCGGATTTTCGATAGGAACTGAGGAGGGCTCAAGTCGGTGGGATCGCGGCTGCTGACATAGTAGGAGCGTTCCGAGGAAGGTTTCGCTTTGTTAGGATAATGGAAGGTGCGTTGGACAGAGGCGAACTGACGAGCATGAGGCAAGCCAAGGGAGGGAGCGCTTAGAGGATGGGTTGCTATTTGACGAATCTCCAGGCGGCCATGGTCCTTATCTACGGTTTGGTGGACAAAAAGGGGGAGGGGCCGAAAAGATTCTTTGCGTCTTGATGCATGGTGGGTTGGTTGTCTTTGATCTGGATGATATAGTCAGCACCGAGTTCTTCGACCACGATGTGGGCCGTTTCTTTTTGGTTATGCATGGCGTCGAAGGTGAAGGTGGATCCGTCCATGGCCGGCATCTTGCGCAGGAGAGTTTGGGCGGCGGTGATCTCGTTGGATTTGTCGGCGGTAGCGACTTGGGCAATCGTTTGAGCGCTTTGATGATCGACCGCGGCCACCAGGTGCAAGGCCTTGGCCGGTTCTTTGTCAGTGCCTTTGAGAGTCTTACCGTCAACCGCAATATCGCGGGGCAAACGGCCCTCGGGCGAGGCTATGAATTGGGTGAGGATTTGATCGAAAAGCTCGGCCTTGACGTTTTGCAGGACCCGGTAGAAGACATCATAGCAAGGGGCCTGAAAACGGCTTGTTTTGGGGTTTTTCCAGGAGCGTAAGGCGCGCAATTGGGCTTGATTGAGGTGATGGGCCAGGCGCACGATGTCCTTGAGGTTTTGTTTGCCGCAGAGGGTGCCGAGCACGAGCATGCTCAAGACCGTGGCGAGCCGATAGCGGCGGCCTGCTTTTCTACGGAAGTCTTCGATCTGGTGGAAGCGTTCCCACAGGCTTGTCATCTGCTCCACTTTGAGGCAGACCGCATGGGAGTTATCGGTTCCATTGAGAGCCTGACTCTGTGCCGCGGGCAAGGGCCTTGGGGAGCGCAGCAGCTCCAGAGCATTAGCCTGTAGGGTTTTGACCCAGATCTGCTTGGGGCGCTCATGGCGTTCATAGAAATCTTCCCGCTGTCGACCATATCCCGCGCTCAAGCCCAAAGGAGTCCACCCGCTCGCCTTGTAGCAAGTGCCTCGGTGGATCTGTGGGTCCACGAAAGTTTCCGCTACCAAGGGGCGATAGGCAAAGGCCTGCTCTCAGTGATCGGCCAAGACTCTCAGGCACATCGCCAACGTCTTGGAGGCCAGATTGGCCAGCTTGAGCCCGGGCAGAATGAGAAAACGCCGGTTCTGCACCACCAGTTTCAAGCGCGCATGCCGTCGCGCCCCATCCCAGCCGATCCAGCCGTCTCGATCCTTCAGCCGGTAGCTAGCCGCTCCCCACAGCAAAAGACACACCCATTGCCCGTCGATCAAAGCCACATAGCGCAGGGTCTCTCCCGCGCTCCCCGCACTGTGCAAATAATGATGTTGGATCAAAAGATCATTGAATCGCTCCTGCTCTTCGGGCAAGATCAGACGCAGAGTTAGACGATCTATCGAAGGAGTCAGATGGTAAGATTTTTTGTCTTTCATACCATCTTGGCATGACTGATTCCCTCGGGTTTGTCTAGCTCTTTTTTTATCTTTTTGCCTATCAGCCACTTCCTCCCCAGAAAACTTTCACCCTGTGACTGGCTGTCGGGCCAAGATTTTTGACTTGCGACCTAGATGAATATCGCGATGCTCTCGGTCTCATCCTGGTTGGAATCAGATCTTCCAGTCCGCAATTCGGGAAGAGAGCGGCATTGCGGGAAGCGAATTCGAACGGATTGCCAAGGAGATTGAGCGCCATGAAAGTCGTATCCAGCATCAAGAGTTTGAAGAACCGACACCCGCATTGTAAAGTGGTTCGCCGCAAAGGGCGGATCTACGTGATCTGTAAGACAAATCCCCGATTTAAGGCGCGCCAAGGTTAATTTCAGAGATTCAAATGATTTTTATTGATTCTCTTATACGATGGCCAAGAAGAAAGTGTCTATCCATCCAAAGCTGAATCCGGTCTGCTTTGTCGACGTCTCTACGGGCAAGAAATTCCTGACCCGTTCGACCATGAAGTCGAATAAGAAGGAAGAGATCGGAGGGTTGGAACACTTCGTCGTGGTTCGGGATGTCACGAGCGACTCCCATCCCGCCTACACGGGTGAGAAACGCTTTGTCGATACGGCCGGACGGGTGGAGAAGTTTCGGAGGAAGTTCAGCCGGAAAAAGGAATCTGCCTAGGAATCTGTCGGCGGTTGGGATTCGAGCGGTCGGGGATATTTCGTATTTCTGAGGTAGGGAGTGCGTCGGGCAGAGAGCGACCGCCGACATCTTCCTTGACGCGCTTACGTGCGGGTTGGATTCGGGATTGAAAAGAGCGGCGATCGCTTCAAACCTCAATTATCGTAGGGGAAACGATCGTAAAATCGCTTACCAGTCTCGCGGCCATCTTGACTCATTTAATCGACAATATACAACACCGAGTGGAGCCCATGGTACTGTTCGCCGGAGAAGAAATACCCACGCAAAGGCGCCAAGACGCAAAGAAACGACGGAGAAGGGTGGTATGACTTCGGCCTTATCCGTGGGCGACGGCAGGAATCCCGAATGCCCGATACTTGAGTTGAATTCTAAAGACCAACAGCGTTTTCCAATGAAAACTCTTTGCGTCTTGGCGCCTTTGCGTGAGATGAATTCCAGAGCCTGAACCGCGAACAAGGCGCGGCAGGCAATTCCGGTTGAAGCCGTCCGTTTCAATCGATTCCCCCCTGACCCGGAACGCCTCCGCTTAATCTTTCGAAGAGGCAAAAATCTTACCGCGAAGCACGCCGAGAGAACTGAGAGAGGGGAAAAAGATGTCCGGCATAAATATGAAACCTTACGAATCATAGTTCGTAAGGTTTCCGCATTCGGAAGAACGAGAGAGGGATGATTATTGAGGGCACCTCCTATCCAAGGTCTCGTGAGTCGACCAGCGATCCGCCTCAAGCTGATGAAGTTGCAGATTTGGTTGGGGTTCATTGGGGGTTGGAAGTCGCCGATGTAAGACAGGCACAGTCGAGTCGTGTTTACTTCGTTGATTCGGCTGATGGCACGGTCGTGTTCCGCGCCAATCCCGGTTGGGATGGGCCCACGCCGCCGGCAACCATTGTTGAATTTGTCGCACATCTGTCGGAGCTGGGAGCGGCGGTTCCAGGTATCATCCCTGCGACAACGGGTCTTTGGGTAGAAGAGGCAGATCAGGTTCTGTCGCTCGAGTCCAAGTTGCCGGGAGAGGAGATGGCGAAGAGTCCGTTGGAATCCCTCCATCAGGCCGGCGAAACCTTGGCGCAAATAGGGATTGCGGCAGAGTCCTTCCACGCGATGGGGGGCAAGATGCTACCGACCGCCGGCTTCTTCTTTCCGAGGTTTCAAAGATCAATTGCACGTCTTCAACCCGGTGCAGAAATGAACGCTGTGGTCGAACTCCAGCGGTCGATCGAACGGGAGTTTGCCGAAGTATTGAATACTGAGATCCCTTGGATACTCTGTCGAGGTGACGTCACTTCGCGGAACACATTGAAGACAGACGGCGGAGATATCTCATGCGTTGACTTCGACAGCGCCGAGTACGCACCGGCAATTCTCGATCCAATCACAACGAAATTTCAGTGGCGGATGGGTACGGGTGAAGGGATGCTCGATCCGAAATCGGCATCCATGTTTCTTCGAGGTTACTACGAGGTACGCGGCCTGAGTCAGGAGGAAATTGCGGCCATGCCGCTGGTTTGGTGTGCCTATTTCGTCGATCGACTGACGTTTCTTCACAGAAAATGGTCCATCAACACTGGTAATCGAAAAATATGGCCCGTTGCAGAAATGATCCGCGAGCTACCGTCAAATGCGATTCCGATGGCCTGCGAGGTGCTTAGGCTGGCTGGACGCGTTTGAAGGATCGACCTGTCAGCTCACGGAAGAGAATTATTGGATCGCGCCGCCGGGGACCCTACTCGACTTCGCTACTGGCGGAGGAGAGTGCAGGTTCTGAGATTCTCGGCGGCCAGGGGTTCACTGGGCGGGACTGTTGCAAGTTGCATTGCTGGGATTCTGTACCGAATAATCTGGCAATAGAAAGAGATCGACAGCGAGACAAACCTTACGAACTTTGTACATGTTTACCGTTCCGGTGGCTCTCGGCTCCCCCGGCCTCGCGCCGAGGTGGTGCTAGGTTTCCTAGCTACAGGGCTCGGTCGCATCAAGATACCACTCTTCGGCCCCATTTCACCCAGACGCTCGAAGCGTCTGGGTGAAATGGGGCCGGAGAGTGGTCGGAGGGGGTTCAGCTACCATAGCCCAGAAGCCAGCACCACCCCGGCGCGAGGCCGGGGAAGCCGAGAGCCACCGGAACGGTAAACATGCAGTGAACTATAGATTGTAGGATTTAAAACTGAGATGAAAGGGAATCACCTGCGATGAAGATTACGAATGTCAAAGTAGAGCTGTTCAATTGGGACTCCCGGGCTTGGAAGACGGGGGTTGGCACATCGTTTGGGAAGAAAAATCAGCTTGGGGTTGTGACGGTTGAGACCGATGAGGGAATAAGCGGAAATGCGTTCCTGGGGTCGTCCCGAGTCGGCGCCGATCATTTCGCCTTGGGACTGATCGAATTCATTAGACCAATGATCCTGGGCCGCAATCCTCAGGATATTGGCACCATCTGGTGGGAGATGTGGAAACAGAACCGCTACGTGTCGACAGGTGTCATCGGGGCGATTGACATCTGTCTGTGGGACATCAACGGAAAAGTCGCGGGACAGCCGATTCACCGGCTTATCGGGACGTGCAAAGACGCCGTGCCGGCCTACTCGAGCACGGCTTTCCACCAGACCAAAGAGGAGTACGCTGAGGAGGCGATCGGTTTCAAGGAACTGGGGTGGCCGGCACATAAGATTCATCCTGCCGGTGATCCAAGAAAGGACATCGAGATCTGCCAGGCGGTTCGGGAGGCGGTCGGTGGCGACGTCAAGTTGATGCTGGACTCGATGTGGGCCTACCAGTACGCGGACGCAATACGGGTGGGTCGTGCGATCGAGGAACTGGACTTTTACTGGTACGAAGACCCGCTGGTCGAGGAAGACATCTACAACTACGTCAAACTCCTGCCCAAACTGGATATTCCCGTCATGTCGACGGAGTTCGCGCCGGGAAGGTACTACGGCATGGCATCATGGATCACGCAACGCGCGACGGACATCCTTCGCGGTGACGTGGCGGTGACCGGTGGGATAACGCCCTTGGTCAGGCTCTGCCATTTGGCGGAGGGATTCAATATGAAGTGCGAGATACATCACGGCGGTAACTCCCTCAATAATGTGGCAAATCTGCACGTCACCATGGCGGTGCCAAACTGCGAATTCTATGAAGTCTTTCCCTGCACCGGCGGGAATAAATATGGCCTTGTGGAAGATATTGAAGTCGACGACAAGGGGCTTGTCTACGCTCCGACAGAACCTGGGCTCGGGTATGATATCGATTGGGATTTGGTGAAAAGGGAGCGCACCGGGATGGTAGAGTGAGCGCCAACAGCGTTAGTCGGATGACTGATGGAAAGTGTCCGAAAAATAGCGAATCTCTGTTCGCCCGTTCCCAGCCAAGAATCCTGAATTCTCCCTAGGACAAGCCTGGGGGATCATTTGAGGGAGTGAGGCGCTTTTGGGGGTGCAGCTGGGAAACCTTAGACACCACGGGGCGAGCCCGTGGGATACGAGACGACCTGATCACGTCAGTAGGGACGGAGACCGTGCCCTTACCAAATCCCCAACTTTCGCAGAAAGTTGGCTAGGAAGATGTCGGTGGAGGAGACTTCCGCGAATTACATAGACACCCGTGCTGCTGCATTTCGTCGGCGGGCCCAAGGTGCAAAACCGACAGCTTCCTAAAAGGTATGAATGAACAGACCGGACCTGAGTTTGGGCTCGAACCAGGTCGTTTTAGGGGGCATGTTGCGGCCTGAATCGGCGATGTCCATGAGCTGGTTGACGGTGACCGGGTAGAGGGAAAAGGCGACCGCGGCCTCCCTGGAATCGACTTTGGAGACGAGCTTTGTGACGCTATCAGCGCCTCCGACAAAATCGATATTGGAGCTGCTGCGTTGATCATCAATCCCGAGAATCGGAGTGAGAACACGACGTTCGAGAATGCTCATATCGAGCCGAGAAACAGGATCGTCTCCATCCGGTTGGCCGAGTTGCAATTGGTACCATTCTCGCCCGAGATACATGCATACGGAACCGGGATGGGCTGGTTTCGGGTCGGCAATCCTTCTCAATTCACAGGCTGCCTCTACTTTATTGAGAAAGTCGTCTTCTGACAACCCATTGAGATTCCGTATGATTCTGTTATAGGGCAAGATCATCAATTGATCGGCGGGAAAGAGGACAGAAAGGAACCAGTTGTAATCTTCTGAGCCGGTGTGGTTAGGATTGGCCGAACGTCGCAGTTTTCCCACTCGGGCCGCCCCTGCGGTGCGATGGTGACCGTCGGCGACGTAAAGGTGCGGCACGGCTTGAAAGGCAGCGACCAGGTCATCCGTTCGGGACAGTCGCCAAACCGAGTGGCGAATCCCGTCTTCAGCTGTAAAATTGTAAAGGGGTGAGGCGTTGCTGGCTTCGGAGACGATGGTGTCGATTTCGGGTTGGTCTCGGTAGGTGAGGAAGACGGGACCGGGATCGGCGCTCAGATCGTTCATCAATCGAGTGCGGTCGTCTTCTTTGTCCTGGCGAGTATTCTCATGCTTCTTGATCAGGTCGCTCTCGTAGTCCTCGACATGACACAGGGCGACAACTCCGCATTGAGTGTGGCTTCCCATCTGTTGCTGATAGAGAAAGAGGCACGGTTCGGAATCCCTGATAAGGGCTCCATTCTCCTTTAGACTGTCGAAGTTGCGACAGGCGGTTTCATAGACCGCATCCGAAAAGGGGTCGGTTTCAGGCGGGAGGTCTACTTCCGCCCTGACGATCCGAAGCATACTTAGCGAATTGTCCCGGACCAGATTCCGAGCCTCCTCGGTGGTGACTACATCGTAGGGAGGGGAGGCGATCTTGTGAGCCAGCGGCTCAGTCGGCCGCCATGCTTCGAATGCTCTGAGTCGCATCGTTTTTAGCCTGTCCGACTGACTGGTCGGATGGCCGTACGGACTCCTGATTTTGTCCGACAGGCTAAAAACAAAAGGAATCTGTCGGGTTGGACTCGATTGATATTTAGGTTGGCCACCACTATGAATCTTAAGCTATGGAAGATAGAAGCATCTAGCTCCGACAGATTCCTAGGTCTTTTTCTTGTTTTTCTTCCTCTTTTTTTTCTTCGTAAAGTGTCGATTTTTGAAGGTGAGCTCGGCCACGCCGGATTTGTCGAGCTCTCCGAGGCCTTCCGCAATCATCAGCTTGTATTGCGATATGGTAGCAGCATTGAGCGGCAGTTTGATCTTGGACTTCTTCCCGAGAGCGCCGGCGATTCCCGAATCCTTGGCAGCGTGGGCGGAAGAGAAGTAACATTCATGATCTCGAATCTGCATGTCGCCACCGTCGGTTTCGAGGACACGTGAATTGGCCCCGGTTTGAGAGAACACCTCTCGCAGCATGTCCAGATCGAGTCCCAGAGCTTGGCCCAATCCGAGGCCTTCGGCAAGACCGGCGGTGTTGATATTCATCACCATATTAACAAGAGCTTTGACCTCCGCCGCCTTACCGGCTTTCCCAATGTAGCGCATGTTCTGGCTCAAATCTTCCAGTATGTTTCGGGCCCGATTGAATACGGTCTTTTCGCCGCCTACCATGAGGTAAAGGGTGCCTTCCCTCGCTTGAGTAATGCTCGAAGCCATGCAACCTTCGAGAGAAACCGCCTTGGCCTTCTTCGCCGCCTTCTCGACTTCAATATGAGTCTGGGGCGAGACGGTGGCGCAGTTTATGAAGATCGTTCCCTCAGCATCGGTGAGAAGATTGTCCTTCTTACCGGAGTAGATTCTCTTCATCGAGGCATCATCGGTCACGACGGTGATAACCACGTCTGATGCCGCCGTGACCTGGGCGAGTTTTCGGCAGTAGGCCGAATTGAGTTCATCGGCCAACGCTTGAGCGGCGTCCCTTCGGACATCGTAAACCGCGGCGATTCGGTATCCGCGATCCTTGAGGCGGCGAGCCATGTTGGCCCCCATTCTACCAACGCCGACGAAACCAATCCTTTTTTTTGCCATCTGTATTCTCCTTTCAAAAATAAGGGCTCTAGTCAGCCCATCCGATGCACTACTTAAATTCGGGGTGGAATGGATTGTGCGCTTTTTCTTCCGCGACCGTGGTTATTGGTCCATGACCGGGACAGATTGCGGTGTTGTCCGGTAGCGAGAGAATCTTGCTCCTGTTGTTTTCCAGCGCTTGCTCATAGTAGCCTCCAGCACCGCCCATGGAATTGGCAAAGAGCGAATCGCCGACGATGGCGACCGGTCGTTCCAGACCAGATATGACATAGGTGGTGCCACCAGGGGAGTGACCGTGGGTGAGGCGGGCCTCGATTTCGAGCGGTCCGACAGTGAACTGTGCACCCTCTTCGATCACTTCCGCGCCCTTAACGGGTTCATTCTTGTGAACGCGAACGGGGGGATTTCCGCATTCTCCAATGACCCTGTCCAGATCGGCGATGTGATCACCGTGAGTATGGGTGAGGAGGATGAGATCGATGGTCAGCCCCATTTCTTTGACCGATCGAAGCAGCTCGGATGCGTCACCGCCGGTGTCGAAGATCACTCCCTTTTTCGAATCGTCGGCCCAAACGAGGTAGGCATTGACGGTCATCTCAGCGTATCCAGGAACTGGAAAGGGCGTATTGAAGGTCCTCAATCCGTTGACTTGGATGGGATCGGGATACCAGGCCTTTCCGCCTGCTTCGGCGAGAGAATCGGCATCCAAGTTTAGAACCGGGGCGAGGGCACGAGCAACCAGCTCCTGAAATTCTCCCGATTTCGCGGCCTCGAGTTCTCCTGGGGAGACACCGGCTCGATTGACGACTTGACCGTCACTCAGACCCAGACCGGATTGTGCTTTGTCGATTATGTCCTCGTAGAAATCCTCAATCGAAATCTGCATAGTAACATCGCCTTGGGAAGTGAGAAGAGAGATCTAGCCCAACATTACACAAAACTTCTGCTACGACAACGGATCTCACGGCTTGTGAACGCTTTCCCTTGCCCGGCGACGTCAGAGGGTCTTAACACACTGTCGCCCGTCGGTCTTCGGAAAAAGCATCCACAAGCAGCAATCTACGCCGTCTCGCTACGAAGTGTGTGAAATGTCAGGGCAAGAGATTTTCGGAATCCGTCCTTCTTGGCAAGAATTTATAGGGTGGGAAAGAAAGCGTAGGGATGAAGACCTGGCTGAGCGGGACCAACGGATTCGAGAAGACAACGGATAGGGACCGGGGGAGAATATCTTGTTTGTTGTGATTGACAACGATTGGGGAAACTGGAGAGGGAGAGAGATGGAAGGCTTCGCCTGTTCTAGCCGAGAAACCTGATTTCTCCTCAGGGCAAGCCTGGGGGATCCCCTTAAAATCGGGGCAGCTTTCAGGACGAAATGCTCACGCATTGCGCTACATCCTGCTCGAGGTCGAGGAGGAGGAAGACGAAGATATCGCACGGACCAGACAAGCGATTTTCGCTCTCGAAATCCTCGGGCTGCAATCCCGTCCTCAGATCCGGACCAGTAAGAAATTCTAATTTACGCCGATACGGTGCTGTCGGAAGATCCGAACCTCTCCGACTGTTCTTCAGCGTGATAGGAGGACCTCACGAGCGGTCCTGACTCGACGACTCCGAAACCGGCCGAGATACCGAAGTCGTGCCATTCTTGAAATTCTTCCGGCGTGACCCAGCGATCGACCGGGGCGTGATGGGAGGAGGGTCGTAGGTATTGACCGATCGTGATGATTGCAACATCGGCCTTTCTGAGATCGAAGAGGGTTTCAGCAACTTCATCTCTTTTCTCACCAATTCCGAGCATGATCCCGGACTTGGTAACAAACCCTCTCTCTTTCGCGTGCCGGAGAACTCCCAGGGTTCGTTCGTAGGTGGCGGATTTTCGGACCGGTCGTTGCAGGCGCCTGACCGTCTCCATGTTGTGATTTAAGATGTCCGGATCTGCATCCAATACTCGATCAAGGTCTTTTGCGCTTCCCCGGAAATCCGGGATAAGGACTTCAATGGAAGTTCCGGGATTGAGGTTTCGGACAGCTCGAATGGTTGCCGCCCATACCCCGGAGCCTCCATCCTGCAAGTCATCGCGAGCAACCGATGTGATTACGATGTGTTTCAGCCCCATTTTAGCGACCGCTTGGGCGACCCGCGCCGGTTCGCCGAGATCCAGTTCAACGGGGCGGCCTGATTGGACGGCACAGAAGGTGCAAGAGCGGGTACAGATTTCTCCGAGAATCATCAACGTGGCGGTCCCACGTGACCAACACTCCCCCATGTTCGGGCACATCGCGCTTTGGCAGACTGTGTGAAGGTCGTTGTTGTCCACGACGTGGCGAAGAAACTGGTAGCGCGGTCCGTTTGGAAGACGGGCTCTGAGCCAGGAGGGTTTGGGTTGGGTGAGCATTGTCACTGTCGGCTTGTGCGCGGCGTCAGCATTCTGAGCCATAGTTTCAGAACTCGCTATTATGCGGGTTGTCGGGGTGGGTAGAATCGCAAGTAGAATTCCCGACTTTTAACGAGAGAAAGAAAACGGTAGGCTTCTCCTTCGAAGAACTAATTCGAAGAAAATGGAGAAACCTACCGAGCAAGAAGAGTCCTGCCTACAATGCCTCCTTGGGGTAGACAAGCGTAATCCCTGCCTGACGGTCTATCGGGACCTGAGCAAAGGCCAATTGCAGGTCTATTACGGCCATGAGCTATTGGAAGTGGTGGGGGACGATCGCGAGCAGGTTGGATTCAAGATTCTGGTGGGACGGCTCTATAATGCGGGGTTGAAGATAGGGTGCTTACAGAGACAATTTGAGGTTGACCCCAAGACGATGAAGCGGTGGGGCGAGGCCCTGCAAAGTGGCGATGCCGAAACCCTGGGCCGGGTGTTGGCGGGGCGCCGGTGGCATCGCAAATTGACCCGGGAAATACGGAGTTTTGTGCGGGTGCGCTTTTTTGAGATCTATGAGCAGAGCCGGTACGCTTACAGCAAGAAGATACGCGGTGAGATCGAGGAGGTGTTCGCAGTCAGCCTCAGTGGGGAAACCCTGCGCCCTTTGTTTAAGGAGCTCAAAGAGGCCTTGGCCAAGGAGGCCGAGCAGAGGAGGGGGCAAAATCGGGAGACTGCCTGGGATTCTCCCAAGGGTTCACCCTTGCAGGCAGAGCAGGAGCAAGCAGAAAACAAGGCCGAAGGCGAAGAGGAGAATCGCAAGGAGTCTCCCGATTTTACCACGGGCAGTTCCGAATCGGTGCAGTGGTGTCGACATTTAGGGGTGCTGGTATTCAGTGAAGGGCTCGGGCAAGTGGCTCAGATAGATGGCGAAGAGGGCTGGCTTTTGAAGCAATGGCTGGCCTGCGCGCTGTTGGCCGCGGTGAATATCGAGCAGAGCAAACTGCTCGATCTGGAAGACCTGCAAAAGCTCATCGGGCGAGTCCTCTATACGCCCCATCTGCAACGCCAAAGGCTCAGCGCCCTGGCCCATGAAGCGCTTTTAAGAGCGATCCTCAGGGTGAACGCGAGGAACCTGAATGCTTCTTGTGAGCAGAGCTTTTATTATGATCCGCACACCAAACATTACACCGGCATGAGCAAGCTCCTGGCGGGCTGGTGTCCCACCATCCGTTTGGCCGACAAAGCGCTTCACAGCGATTTTATTCATACCCTGAAGGGCTCTCCGGTCTATTTTGCCAGCACCGACAACTACGAGGATATAAGGAAACGGTTTATCCCCAACTGCGAAGCGATGCTCGAATTGGTAGAGGTGCCTGCGGATAAGAAGGTGAGCATTTACGTGGACCGGGCGATCGCCGCGGACTGGTTTTACGAAGCCATCCTGGAGCATCCTCAACTCGAAATCATCACCTGGGAAAAAGGTTTCAAGGCCAGCCCCTGCAACGGATCGACGGACAACTGCGCCTGCTGCGCCCCAGAAACCATGCCGAAGATATCCAGGAGTATTATCTTTGCTATCAGCGGGGCCCGTGGAAAAAGAATCCTCATCTTACCCAATGGGTGGTGGAAGCGACCAATCCCAGAAATCAAACCATTACGGTGAGCATCTTAGGGACCGACCCAAAAGCCCCCGATGAAGCAGTCCTCAAAGGGATGTTCAGTCGCTGGATTCAGGAGAATGATTTCAAATACCTCGATAAGTACTTTGGGATTAATCAGATCACCTCTTATCGCACCATCCACTACCAGCGCTTAGCCCAACACCTTGAGGATAGGCAGGAGAAAAGCGGTGCCGCTAAAGCACTCCTGAAGCAGAAAACCCAATCCACCGAAGCATTGAAAAGACTGCTCCTGGCCGAACATGCCCATCCGGGCCAAAGCACCTCAAGGAGCGCCATGATCGCTCGCCTCGATCACAAGCTCAATGCCCTCCAACTCGAAGGGGAGCAAATCGAGACCGAATGCTCGCGCCTGGAGCGACTCATTGAGCAGAACTATGTCCGCCTGGACACCTCCAACAAATCCATCATGGATGCCTTGAAAATCCTCGCCCGCAATAGTTTCTACAAGCAGTTTGAACCCTTTAAAGAAGGCTACGACAACTATCGTGACGACCACGATCTGTTTCGCAATCTGACTCACTGCGACGGCGCCCTCATAGAGAGGGGCGCAACCGTCGAAGCGCATCTATTCCCAACCGCAAACTATTCCCCTCATTTGCAGCAAGTCGTGATTGAGTACCTCCAGACTCTCAACCAGAACCCGCTCCTGATGCCCGACCGCTCGGGCCGAACCATTACCTTCCAACTCGGCTATAAATCGAGATTTAAACTTGCGATTGCATAGCTCCTTTAAAGGGGCAAGATAGTGAGGTCTGGTGGTCTTCGCGAAACCGTCCCACTTATGTCGGCGAAATCATTATGACGCGTTCTTGGGAGATGGGAGCGGCGCCGGTCAAGCAGCTCCGCCCTGCTCGTTGTTAACCGCCTGCACAAGCGCGCGCATATAAGCGATGGAATAGGCCAAACCGGTTCTACCGCCTCCGACCATATTGGGGATATGGTCAGGTATGATGACCCCGTCGTAGTCTACTTGGCGCAGGGCCCGCATCACCTCGTGCATGTCCTGATAGCCGTTGTCGATGAAGGTTTCGCGCCAGGGCTCGGGCATGGGGTTGGAAACGTTGCGGAAGTGGACCTTGAAGAGCTTGTTAATGCCGCCGAAGTAGCGGATCGCCTCGACGACACCGACTCCCATACCTGCTTCGCCGCCCTCGAGCCAGCAGCCAACGCACAGGCAAACGCCAATATTGGGGCTGTCGGCGATCTCCAGGGCGCGCTTGTAGCCCGCGAAAGTGCCGAAGATACAGCGGGGGATGCCGCCGAGAGCGTAGACCGGCGGGTCGTCCGGGTGGATACCGATATAGACTCCTTCGCTTTCGGCGACCGGGGTGATCGCTATGGAAGCCGGGTACCGAGCGCAAGGGGTAGGGTTTCTGTTGTATTTCCGTGCTCATCCGAAAAATCCTGTCTTGGATTGGGAAAGGTTAGTCTATGTGGAAGAACTGCGGTGATCACAACATTGAAGAGTTTCCCGACTGGGAGTCGTGGTGATTCGCCAAGTCAGAATCGACGGTCAGGGACCTATCCCCACCGTCACTCCCCGTCAAGCGGCGCGAAACATGTATATATGTTCACCATGTGATCAAGCGGTTCCGGCCAGAATCATGGGTGCCCTGCTTTTCCCTGTCAGAATTATGGGTGTCCTCGTTTCCCCTCCTCGTTTCCCTCGGGGGGCAAGGCGTCGAACAGCGCAACGGCACCATCGATCCCTCCCTCGGTGAAGTACACGCGTTGCACGAAGGTGTGCTCGCCACCCGGCTGGATGCCATCTACGATCTGCTGCGTGGAGTGGAGGCACAGCAGGTGTGGGTTCGCGCGGTTGTGGAACAGGTAGTCCAACTGAGCAGACGCGGTCGCGACCGCCCGTGCGCCGTCGCGCGCGACGCAGACCATCAGCGGGTGGTCGACGCTCGTCGGCTCGAACAGCTCGCTGAGGTCGCCTCCCCACACCATCCGACCACCCGACTCGCGGCGGGTCTCTGCCGGCAGGTGCGGGTAGTCTGACGAGAGTTCCATCTCGGCTAGCGCCAGCCACGCCCCCCGCACGCGCGCGAAGATGCGACTGTAGTCGCCGCAGGCGAAATCGGGCGCCATAGCCAGCTGCAGGCAGTTGGCAACGCCCACTCCATCGAGCGGCACCGAGCTCCCGTTGGTGACTCGCACCGCGATGCTCACCACCGCATCGTCCCGACTCGGCTGCGCGTCCCGGGAGCGCTGGTCGATCGTCACGTCGATCGAAGCGCCGTCCGGGGCGGTGTGACCCCAGCGGACGCCATCAGCGGTCGTCTCGAACGCTTGGTGCGCGGTGGCGGGATTCATCTGTGACCAGATGTTGCCTACATGCTCCGGCGCCCACATCCGAAACAGGTTGTCGTGCCAGCCCTCCACCTGGAGCAACAGCTGCGTCGTCGCGTGGCGTCGGGCGCCCATCCCGCCCCGGGGCGACACCGATGGGATCAGACCATCACGAGCCTCGAACACAACCTCCATACGCTCACACCGGTGCGCGCGTCACGTGGTTCGACTCTTCCCGGGGTGGACGCGGGTCACCGGCGGGGACGCATAGGATGCATAAGGCACGTTATTGTTAGTATCGGACCACGATCGGACGTTGTCGAGGGTGTTGTGCGCGGTGGCTATTGGCCCTAAATCCGAATGGCGATCCGTAATTCAAACCCCTGTCCCGCATCGAGCACGCGCTCCCGGTCAGCCGTGCCTCATGCTTGACGTTCTGAACACCAAGAATCACGAAATCTATCTCCAAACTGCTTTTAATCACGACCCTAGCGGTACCACAATATGAAACATCAGAGGAGGATTCTATGACGAAGAACCCCAGACTCACCTCCGCGACGACAATGCTTGTCGTCGAAGACGTAAAGAAATCAGCGGAATTCTACCGCGACAAACTAGGATTCGTCATCGATTTCGTGATTGAAGGTGATTCGGAAGAATCAACGCCTTTTGCGGCCGTCAGACGAGAAGGATACATGGTTTATTTCGAGAGCTATGGATCTTATAACAAAGATTACGAGAATTTCCGGAGTGTAGCTGTTAAGTGCGGCGTGTACTTTATGGTAGACGATGTTGATTCTCTCTACGAAGAGTTCAAGAATCGAGATGTTGATTTCGTATGGCCACCAACAACTCAAGGCTACGGTAACCGTGACATGAAAATACTGGACAACAGTGGATACCAGCTGCTTTTCGGGACGGATCTAGAAAAAAAATAATCAGATCGGGATAGGGACGCCCCTCCCGAGGCGCCCCTCCCACACCACCACTCGTACGGGTCCCGTCTTCGCCCTGGCGGGCTACGCCGAGGCAGGCCGTAAGTGGCGGTTCGGCTGATCAGGCAGGGTCAGGTCCAGGGGAAGGCAAGCCCGAATGATTGAAAGGAGGCGTCCGTCAACGCGATTTGAACCCATTTGACTTTGCTCATCCGCCAGGGGCCCTTGCGGGCAGAGCCGGCGGTAAGGGCGCAGCGGCTCCCCTGGTAAGAGCGCGCTGCTTCCCGACACAACCGCCGCATTTACCTCCACGGACTGAACCAGCTCGGTTTCGCTGTGTTGTGCCAGCTTGCCTGCCGCGTCGCCTTCTATGCGATTCTTGTTCATCGGCTCGTCGGTTTCCTCTAGCCTTCCTTCCCTCGGTCGGTTACCCTTCCGCAGTTGGCTTCGAGTGGTGGTTTTTCCATGTTTCCATGTCTGGTTCTTCTACAGGGGACTTGCACCCCATTTACAGCGCTCCGATGCTGGGCACACACAAGCCGGATGCACGCGACGGCTTACAGCCGCGCGTGATTCGCAATGGTTAGATGTCGAAGAGCTCAGGTGGTGGAGGAAAATTAATATGCCCGACATGCTGGTCAAACTTTATGCCCTCCCAGATCTGAACTTGGAGTTGGCCCGCCAGTGCGAATGCGGGATCCAGATCCGGCGAGCATTCGCCCCGGAGCGAACACTGACCCAGGACTGGGTAGGCCGAGAGTTCGGAGATCGGTGGGCGAGTCAATGCTCGCAGAGTTTCAGTGGTGTTCCCCCCACGTGCTTTATCGCGATCCAAGAGGGCCGCGTCGTTGGATTCGCCTGCTATGACTCGGTGTTCAGGAGCGTGTTCGGACCTATGGGCGTTCTCGAGTCCCTGCGGGGGCGCGGAACCGGCAAGGCACTCTTGGCCGCCTCGCTGTATGCGATGCGGGAAGACGGATACATCTACGCCATCATCGGCCAAGTGGGACCAGCCGACTTCTATGCCAAGGTGGGAGCAGTCATGATCGAAAACTCAGATCCGGGGATGTATACGGACCTGTTAAGATGATCCGCAGTCAAACGAGCGCCGTCTAACTACGGCATTCAAGATATTGCCGCTTGAGCGGCAAATCCTGATGCCAAACGTTCTACCGATCTGAGCTTTTAAAGCTGGTCCTGAATAATTGAGAACGCGTTTCGGCGGATAATGCAGCAAAATGTCTCACGATTGTTCTAGATTTAGCTGCACAACGGGTGATACGGCTTAGAGAATGAAAAACGACTCTTCAGATCATAAGCTTGTGATGCTCTTTCGGCGGTGTGTCGATCGGTGTCTCCCGTTCTGGTACCAGCACGGGGTGGACCACGAACTCGGCGGCTTCTTCGGGGATGTTCGGGACAACGGATCGCTGGGCAGCGACGACAAGGGCGGTTGGTATCAGGGGTTCGGGATCTGGCTGTTCGCATACTTCCACAACCATCGAGAGGGCGGGGAACGTTACCTAGAAGCGGCCCGGCGCGGATGGAGTTTCACCGAGAGCCACGCACGAGACGCGGACGGATACTGGGTGATGAACCTGTCCAGAACCGGCGACGTGATCGAGGGTGCGAAGAGTGTGCTGACGGACGCCTACCTTGCGCACGGTCTTGTTGAACTGTTCAGAGCCGATGCAGATGAATGCTGCCTCGACGTTGCGCGCGAGGCATTCCTTCAGGTGCGGGAACGGATTCAATGCCCTGACTTTCGTGCATCAGCGCCGTCCTATACGGAACCCCATAGCTTGAACGGCGCGTGGGGAACCGTGCTGTATGCCGTTTCGGACTATCTCCGCGTGTGCCCGAATGATTCGGAGCTGGCAGAGGTGGCCGACCTCTGCCTGCACGCCGTGCTGGAGAAACATCTCGACCCGTCTACGGGACTGATCGTCGAGGCGGTGGCACCGGACGGAACGCCCTACACGGGGAGACAACATAACCTCATCAAACCCGGGGCGGCTGCCGAAACCTGTACAGCGATCATGATGGAGGCGGACCGTAGAGGCGACCGGAACCTGCAAAGAGGGGCTGGGGAGATGTTACAGGCGCACTTCGAGGCCGGCTGGGACCGGGAACATGGAGGGATCTTCTACGAGATTGACCTCGATGGTCGTCCGGTCGAAGATCGAAAAGACGCGTGGGCCCAGGCCGAGTTCATGCGGAGCCTCATGACCGCCGGGGTGACCGAAGCCGACGATTGGATCAACGACGCCTACGCGCGGATCCACACATGGGCGTTCGAGACCTACGCTAATGAGTCGGATGATTTGTGGCGGCTTTGAGTGACACGGGACGGCGAGCCTACGGACAACCACAAGCTGGATATGGTGCATCATCCACGGATGCTGCTGTCGGTTCTTGAAACTGTTGAACGGTGCGGTTGGTGTTGTAAAGGCTTAGGTCCGATGTGATGTGAAAGCGAACACGATCCGAACCCATCCAAGGACATCAAGGTCGTCCGAACATCCGAATCGTGATACCAAATCGTTAGATCGGGATAGGGACGCCCCTCGCGGGGCGCCCCTCCCACACCACCACTCGTACGGGTCCAGTCTACGCCCTGGCGGGCTATGCCGAGGCAAGGCCGTAAGTGGCGGTTCGGCTGATCAGGCAGGAACAGGTCCAGGGGAAGACGATCCCGAGTGATGGAAAATTCCATCACCCGTTTCCCTGCTCGCTCGCTTCGGACGAAGGTGACACAGTCGTCGACGTAGCGAGCAAAGTGCAGCGCGCGCTGCATGGTCTTCCGCTCCGGGATACTCTCCCGGAGCCGGATCCGTCCTGTCGGGCTTTTGGATATTCGCGACGCAACAAACTCTTCCGAGCTGGTCAGCTGCAATGAGTTCATTAGACGCTCTTCCTACTTGCCACTCTCATTTACCCGTGCCCTTCGACACAGGCACGGTTCGGGCCTTTGTCGCGGTGAGTCCTCCGGATTCTTCCTAGCATCCCACTCCCGTGGGATGCTTCTTGCCTTTGGCTACCCTTCGCCTCCATCGGGCTGGGTCTGGACTTTGTTTACTCCATATGTCATTTCCTTCTGATGTTAACATCACCATCGAGCAGTCGGATCTGCCCGGCACACAACCAGGCGTGCCAGAGAATGCCGGTTTATCCCGCCCGACAAATTGCTGCTCCTTGCCCCGGCATCTCTGCACTTTAGCGTAGGGCACCGCAATGCAAAGCGAGAAGCAGATGAAATCGTCCTACGACGAAGCAGTCGACGAGTTCGATGCGCACGCATCGCAGAGTGCTTGGAACGCCTATGCGGATAGACCAGCGGTTCTGTCACTGCTGCCTGTTCTCGCAGGTCTCAAAGTCCTGGATGCGGGTTGCGGATCCGGCCTTTACTGTGAAGCCCTGATCCAGCGTGGCGCGGTTGTCTATGCGTTTGACGCAAGTCCTCAGATGGTTGAGACCGCCCGTGCGAGATACGGTCAGAAAGCAGAGTTCAGATTTCATACATTCGATGCGCTGTCGGAGCACTACGAGCGTTCGTACTTCGACCTTGTACTATCCGCTCTCGTGCTTGATCACATCGAGGACTTGGAGCATGTGTATGCAGAAGTGTTCAGCATTCTCAAACCCGGTGGTATTTTCCTATTCTCGATAATTCATCCGTTCAGGATGATTGAGCAACATCCTGGGGGCTACTTCACTCAGGAAAATTACGACGCCGAGTATCCTAATCTGGGAGCAACTATTCCTGAGTACCGTCGTCCGCTTGAGGACTTTATTCGCCCGCTCCTGAAACTCGGATTCGACTTGTGCGATCTGGTCGAGACAAGGCCAACAGCAGAATGTAAATTCGCCCATCCACAATCGTACGAAAGAATGTCGACCCGTCCGACAATGATGATTACCAAATGGAAGAAGCCCAGTCGGGACCCCGGGACTGAGCCCTGAGGGCCAGCCTGGGTCCCACACCACCGGGCTCTTGCTCAGTCGGCTTCAAGTTGTCGTCTCCTCATGTTTGGTTTTCCTATAGGGGACTTGCACCTCATTTACAACGCGCCCATGCTGGGCACACACCATTCACTGTTCACAACTCCGGCTTGTGCCGTCGTGTGAGAGTTTGAACGGTCCAGATCGATGTACTACTACGCCAAATTCACAAAACACGAGCATCATCTGTTCCGTCTTGATACACGGATCTACTTGCGTGCGAACGATTCTCCACAAAATGGCGACCTCTGCATTGCCGCCGTTATCGGCAAGAATCCAGGTTCGGCAAAACCGAAGAAGCTCGACAGACTTACCGATTTGTCACGAGGGAAAGACAAACTCCTCCCGAACCTAAAGAATCGTTTTCTAGCTGCGTACAAGGAGGCCGATGTCATTATTCCGAATGGCGCCTATGTTCGTGTTTGGAACCTTCTCGATCTTTGTGACCCAACCCTTGCGGATGCAATTCGTGCATTTCAGGGTATAAAAAAACCGATGTGGTGGCCAACTGAGGGCCATATTCCACCTATCGTGTGGTTCGCGTGGGGCCCTTCCTCACGAAAACTGGATTGTTACAAAAAACGATTTCTCAACCGTCAGTATGAGTTCCCTTTCTATTCTCATATGGATACGAAAGTCGTCGTTGCTGAAATTCCGGCGGTGGAATCCCGCGTCAAGCACACACAGGGTATGAAGGCTCTGCCCGTGGAAACTCACCTAGCAGGCCTGATTGCTGGATAACAATCCGTTGAACCGGAGTTGGCTCGCCTTCTGGTTGTTCTGGCTCGTTTTCTTCGGTTACAATCACGTCTCTTCGGTTTCAGGCTCAAGTCCGCGCCTATGGAGATGTTTCGACCAAACTCCCACGTGTTATGTTACCAGAGAGTAAACGAGATTTCGAGGGTGGCGTATACTCATGAAGGTCCCTCAATGTGCGAAATCTTTAACGTTAAAGATTCAGATATTGTGGCCCTAATCTGGGACTTCAGGGTTGATGCATCGGTGGTTAGTTCGAAGCGTGGACCGCTTGACGCCTTCGGATGGGATCGATAACTTGCTCAATCACCGATTGCGTAAACGTCGACTATTCTAAGTTGTGCCCAGAGGACTAGGACGACAGCTATTGGAACGAAATTACCGGCGGCTCACGTCGGCCGACTGATGCCGCCGAGACCATTCGGAAGGGAATCGAGGTCTATGGTGTCAGCAACCAAAGCTTCCTGGAAGGCGTGGCGTCAGTTCGAAAAGGAGCCATGATTATTGAACCGATCCTGGTGACTCCTGATCCGGCCGGAGACTTGGTGATCCTCGAGGGTCACGGACGCTTCACCGTCTATGCATTGGCTGCCGAGGAAACACCGCGAGCCATTCGTTCCCTCCTTGGGGTGTCCGCGGGGTTTGCCTCGTGGCTTTGAAAATGCATGATCCGGAGTCCAGCACAACTATTCGCGCAACTCAACGCCGGCTATCGCCACCGCGAGTGCGCTTTGACGTTAGGTGACCTACGCACGGATAACTCGCAGCTCTCAATGTATTGACCTGTGCACGATAAGCTCGACACCTATCTCCAGGATGTGGTCCGCTCCGTATGCTCAATACTCCACGAGAGGGTGAGCGCTGTTTCGGTCGGCGGGTCGATTGCCTTTGCAGATTTTCATCCGGGTATGAGTGACGTCAATATCGCACTTTTTCTGGACCGCACACCTTCTCCGGCTCAATTTCAGGCACTCGTGCAAGAACTGGATCATAGCGTCCTGCCGTGTCCAGGAGAGGGACTCGATCTGATGGTGTTCGATAGTCGTTCCTTGCGCACGGTGCCGCCCTCTCCAGAAGCACTATTTGGCTATGTGACGGGACCGACATGGCGGACGGAGTTAACCGGTCGCGAGACGGATGCGGAAAATCAGATCGATCTTTATGTGCATCGCGTGCACGGGCGGTCAGTGTACGGCCTTGCTCCACACCAAGTGATTGGATCGATCAACAAGAGGGCGTTACGTCTGCTGTTAGTCAGCGTTGTTACGTGGCACCGGACACAGATTCATGATCCGTTTCATGACCCGACGGGTGCGTCTGCGGTGTTGAATGCCTGCCGCGCTTGGCGCTTCCTGGCGGACGGCGTCATGGCTTCGAAGAAGGCGGGTGGTGACTGGGTTGTGCCACGCATCGCCCAGATCTGAAGGTGATTGACGCGGCGTTGGCGCTTCGTCGTGGTGATCGGACGGATCGATTGGACAAACGCGAAGTGTTGCGATTCTTGGATACCGTCGATATGGAAATAACTAAATCAACCGAGACGACGCAAACCACCTAACCAGGCACTCCTCATAACACCGGCTAGCGCCGCCCTTTCTGCGTTTTAGCGTTAGAGCACTAAAGGCATCACTAGCTCCCTTAGCGCCGGAGGCTTTCGCACAAGGCAGTGGCGGCGGAAAAGCACGCAAAGGAGCTTGAGTTCATGATCCGTTTAGATCGATATATAAAAGTGACGTCTCAATGGGGAGGTATCAATGACACTGACGGGCGGTCGCTCACATTCTGCACAGCGTAACTCACCAGGGGCTCGAGCCACGTACCGACCAGATGACCTGTCAGATCATGCGCACCGGCAACTGATCGGGTACATAGGCCTTGTTCTTCCGATACTTCTCATCGTCCTAACCATGGTTAGGGACGGTGTGGCGAGATGGAGAAGCTTAGATTCAATCAGCGCGTACTACTATACTGGCTCGGTTGCTGCATTCGTAGGAATGCTGGTCGCCCTCGCGCTTTTCCTGATCACCTACCACGGCTACAAGAGCAAGTATTACTGGGCTGACCGAGCAGCTTCGATAGCTGCCGCAATAGCGGCGCTGGGCGTCGCATTCTTTCCCAAAGCGGCGCCAACGGGTGTGGCTGCCTTATCCTGGTGGTCCCCGATCACAGGCATTCTCCATCACGTGTTTGCCGTTATACTTTTCGCAATGTTTGCGGTCTTCGCGCTCTGGCTATTTCGGTTGACGGCGAGCGGGGAGCAGGTCCCGCCTGACAAGCGGCGGCGCAACAGGGTATACCTCTTTTGCGGCATCGTAATCGTCGCGAGCGTGATCTGGGCCGGTATCGCGGGTCTTAATGGAAGGTCGATCTTCTGGCCCGAGTCGATTGCTTTAGCTGCCTTCTCCGTGTCCTGGCTTGTCAAGGGCTACGCGCTGACGACGATCGCCGAAGCTGCGCGCTCTTTCTTTCGGCGGCAAGGCGCATGGTAATTCATGGTACGGCCCACTGGCAACTCACAAGCTCGGGAGAGGAGAGCGAAAAGCGCTGCCTCGCTACGCTATAACACCACGCCCCACCAGGACGCGCAGGGAGCATCGTTCCATTTTACTGAACGCCATTGGCCGCGCCGGTGGGCGTGAACGTTGAGTGCAAGAATCAACTATGGTTGAATGACCGATCTTCCGATCAACTTCTATTTCCTCTCCACCGGCTACTGCGGCACTCGTTTCTACCATCACGTCCTGCGACTCGCGTCCAATGCAGAAGTCTGGCATCAACCAGGGCACGAGGAGATTTGCGACATCGTCGATGTCATGGAACAAGGGTTCATTAACAGTCCCGAGGGTTGCCTTGACGCAGACCTGACTGACTTTCCAGCTGTCAGAAGACGTATCGACATGAGACTCTCCCTTCCGTGGGTGTATGGTGACACTCTCAACTGGATGAGAGGTCTCGCCTACATGCTGCACAAATACATCGGACCGGATCGCCTTCGGATGATCCAGTTGATACGGCATCCATTGGCCACTTGCCGATCCATCATGGCCTCGTCGGAGAGGTCTGTGGGGGCAGAGTGGTCCGACCTCGCCCTTGCCGAGGAAACGGCACGCCATTGGGTCCGACAGTACTCGTGGATTCAATACCAGTTCCGTGCGATCAGCAATGACGCTGAGTGTAGAACGGTACGACTGGAGGATACGAACTCTGAGCTGGTGAAGTCCTTGTACACCTTTCTGGGACTCGAAGGATTCAATGAAAATGCAGTCGAGCGCGTGCTTACCAGCACGAATCAGGACGTTAGGCACTTCCACGCCAGACATACGCAGATACCGGCGTCCAAGGAGGAATTATCTGTGGCGTGGAAGATCTGCGCGGAATTGGCGGCCCAATATGGCTATTACGAAGACGACGTATTCTATGCCGATTCACCAAGCCGCCCTCCTCCAGATACAGCGAACGAGTCCACGCCGACCCTCGCGCACTTGGGCAACGATCGGCCTGCATCAGTAAAACTCTTGGACCACAGGGGGTTGGGATTAATTGTCAAGTGTCCGTCCGGACTTGAATACATCAATCAATTAGGTGGGCCGATGTGCTTTTGGTTACGTGCCGAAGGCGCTTTTGTGCCTTTAACGGACGACGGTCCCGGGACTCCCGGATATAAGCTATTTGAGTACTTTCATCTGCGGAGGGACAAGACCTTCATGCGTTCGGTCGAATCGGATGACGCGGAGTTCATTGATTCCCTGTTGAGTGTCAGCGGCCTTGATTACATAACGGTGAATCGATCGCGCATTGGAAAGGCGCAAGATTTCCAGCCGTCAGCTTGGGAATCATGGAACGGCGAAGAACTGCGGGCCACTCCATGGGAAGCATGGGTGCCGGTAAAAATCCAGTACAATCCCTACGATAGACTTCACGGTGTGTTGAGCGGGTATGAATCGGACGAAGCCATTCTAGTCTGGGAAAACTCGAACTAACTGCATGTGACGTCGCGCTCTGACCGGCAGCTCCACGACAACGGGAGCGCTCGCTCCCGAGCGTGAGCCGATTCGTTCGAAGCTGAGCGACAATGTCAAAGATGAGCATCTGACTATGAGAGTTCAGGAGCATAAACGACTCATCGACCAATTGCTTGGCCAATCGAACTCTCAGGCGTGGCTCGATCTCTGGCACGCTGGGCAGGGAGGAGATAACTGGAACGTGAAGCATAGACGTGTGGCGGCGGCCATTCACTACCCACGGTCAAAGTTTATTCGAGCACTGGATCTTTGCTCTGGTCCTGGTGACTTAGGCCGAGCAATTCGAATACAATATGAGCATGCAGAGCTAGACTTTCTTGATAGCGATTATTTCCTCCTCGAACTCGCGAAAAAAATCAATGAAATGGTAGGCGTTCCCGGCCGCTATTTCCTTCGTGATTGTTGGCAATCCTCCTGGCATCATAATCTTTATCGGAGTTACGACGTCATTGCGGCCACAACGGCGCTGCATTGGTTCGACGTTTCCCGCCTACAGGAAATTTTTGGAGAGGTTTACGATCTGCTCTCCGAGGAAGGAGTCTTCATCTTTAATGAACCGGCTTCTTCGGTCTTAGAGCGAGAAAGCGGAACCGGGACCTTGGTCCAGCAGAAGCCGAAAAGCACACCCAATAAGTACCGTGAGTTCTGGGACAAAGTAAACTGCCAGCTCGGATTTAACTATGATGACATCAATACCCACCAGAAGTCCGATGATCTGGAGATTATAGATGACGATGGCATTCCCGCAACGGCGTACATTGACATGCTCAGGAGCGCAGGTTTCTCAAAAATTGATGTCGTATCTACCAGCACGAGATCTGGATATGCCTGTTTTGCGGCTGTCCGATAGAAGGTATCCTGAAGAAATCGCAACGGTATCGAACGAAACCGTCCTGGACAATGCCGGCTGACGCCGCCATGCTAGACCTTGAAGCAGGCGGAAAATGGGTCAGGCTTTGGATTTAAGTATTGACTGCAGGGACGTAGCATAGATTCGATCCGACCCGATGCGGCGGAAACCGAGGATGGAGTATTCGGGAGCCCTGTATCCGGATTACGAACCAATTTTGGTGTGTAGGGCAACCCACCCCTTTCCCCTTCCCAGGAGGGGATGTTCAATAATCGAGACGAACTCTTTTGCCGGCTGGGCGGATAAAGTCACGGACCGCCGTGACCAATCGATGGCTCAGCGAGAATCTCAAGATGGGACACATTGCAGGTGTGAGCAAACAGGTAGCCCGCTACGGACGAGATCGTGTCGCCCAGTGCCCTAATGCAAACAGACTTAAATTCGAAGCCTGACCTCTTGACCGGCCCTACGAAGAAACGAATCTGCAAAACGCTCTCATCACGGGCGATGCTCTGCATTGTAATAAAGAGGATGCCCGAACCATCGTGAATAAAGGAGCCGACTATCTGCTGCGACTGAAAGACGAAAAGCGCAAAGCCTTCAAGCGCGCCCGCACCCTGGCCCAGGGCTCCCCCTTATCCTACTTCCGCTGAACAGTCTGAAGGACTTGATCAAATTCTTCCAAACTCAACTGACGTACCGAGCCTATCGATACAATGTGAAGTTTCTTATCGATAGGACCTAGGTGATTGAATCCCGGCCCAATATCGTTGAGGTAAGCTGAAACAGTCATAGCGACGGTGATACCGCCACCCCTTCCCGGTCGCTCCACGTAGTAGGATTGCAATTTTTCATCATCTTCGTCCGTCATTTCGAGCCACCAAGGCCCTTGCCCGTCCATCGTATAAAAATGGCTCATTTCAAAGCCACTCTTGTAGATTCCCATGTAGGTCTGAACATCGAGACTAACGGATTGCTGCTCCTTATTAGCCATCACCGGCTCAGTAGCAGGCTCGCCGATTGCGATTGGAGCGGTGGTGGTCGAAGTACTCGTGACAGGCATATCATAAGCCTCAGGTTGTGGCTTCCTGAAGTTGGCAAACAGGACAAACCCGATTACAAAGATTAGGAGAATCAAGTGTAGAATCAAGGGGCTGGGAAAAAGCCATTTAAGAAACGGACGGTCACGCATTTTCGTCCATGCAATGAAGGCGAAAATCACGGACAAAAATGCAGCACCTAGCTGCCAAAGAAAAAATGCGCCTACTCGATTCAGCCCTCGTGTTAATCCATCACCTTCGGTAACCATCAATCGCGGCGCTAGGAAGGCCAGAATGAACACAGCTACCCAAACAACCAAAATCACAATGGAAGACTTCGGTACTTTCATATGGAAATTCGCTACTCGAAATTTACTGGTTAATCAGGCGTGAGGACCACCCAAAAGTTTCGGGTGACCTATTATTTTTATCTCGCTGCAGGGACTTTCGAATCGGCTTAGATCAAGTATGCCGAATCTTCTCAAGAGGCGGGTAGACAGGTCAGGCTGTTGATCTAAGTAGAGCCTCTCCCAAGGGTGGAAGGGGTTGATGTTTAAAGAGTTATGGCCAAAAAAACTGCCGGATAGAGCTGGAAAAAGCTCGATCCGGCGAAAAAGGGCGCATATTACACATCGGGGTCGGACCACAACAACGTCCTGCTAATCAATTGGTTACAGGCGTTTCTGGCCGGCGGGAAGTCCTTAAACTGCTTTTCCCGGCGTGTTTTCGCCTTCTAATCTGGCCGACGATCTCAGGGCAGACTGTTTCAGGGTTCGGGCCCATTGTTAGCTTATACCCAACCAAACCTATCACATCGCTCAGCGTTGCTGTAAAATGGCCTTTCTCCCGGCCTCTGTCCCCGACCGCGGAACATCTCTGAAACGACTTCGCGAGCAACTCCCACACCATCACGTTTCCCTGTCCGGCTATTGTATCGCGCGAGGTTGGGGACGAATTGTTCCGGACAATGCGGGAACCAACAACCGCTTAAAGCTCCAAATTGGGCTGAAAAGTCGCTTGTAGGCCATATCTGAAGTATTTAATAGACCTTAAGTGGTTGCCATGGAACAGGTTACTGTGGTCCGACCCCACAATGTCAAACGACAGGAGCGGACATCAACAACCTGTCTTATGTATCAAGAAATGGTTTCATCAGTCACCCCCTGGGGAAACGATATTCCAGAGGAATTTAAACAGAGCAGCGATTATTGGGACTGTAACCACAGCGCCCGCGGCGATTATTGCGGTTGTAACCGCGACAAACCCGCCAATCACGGCCGCCCATAGTGGTATCAGTACTGTCCACCTTTGACTCCTTCGGATTTGCCGGTCGTGCAGCTCGATTGCCGCATTCAAAAGAGCCTGTGTGTGTTCCGGAGACAAGGGAGGCCTTTTCTTGCCGGACTCCTCCGAGACGTGGCGTGTTACCAGAGAGATAGGATACTTCTTGCCTTCGACAACACGGATGAATTCCTGATGCTCCTTTGCCATCTGGAGCCAGGAATCACTGGAGTTTGGTCTAGCAGGCAACTCCGATTTCAGCCCGTCTTCACTTCGGTGGGATTCATCGTCAAGGGCCAATACCTGAATTAGCGCCAAGACATCTTCGAGGCGGCCATCTCTCAGATACTTGCTCCTCTTGTTACGAAAATCCATTCAATTCCGCTTTATGTCCTGAACGTAAGTGTGGTTTGCGCGAATCTGACAGCGAACACCCAACCTATCCCCACCGCCACTCCCCGTCAAGAGGCGTGGCTGTGTGGCTGGTCGAGGGTCAGCGACTCGATTCAACTGGCGATCAAGCTTAGCCGCAACGGCTGAGCCCTCGCGGCAGGAGCGGTCTGCCGCCCAACGGTGATTTCCCTGCCAGCGCGCCCTTCCGGGCGGTGCGAAGCGGCCTCGAACCGCCCGGAAGGGCTTCAACGCTTCTGCTTGATCCATCCAGCCCCGTCACATACCCTTCACATCATGACATCGCTTCTTCAGACCGGTCTCAACGGGCATCTGCCCGCACCACCAGAAAAGCGATTTCTTATCAGTGGAGTTGATCCTCGCTGGCAATCTTGAGCGGCTGTTCCGCATGGGCGAGTCCTAATGCATCGGGCATTGGAGTCAATCAGTGGTGCGGCCGGCGTCACGCTCCACAACGTTCAGAGCTACAAGACGGAGGCATGAAGGTATGATACTAGGCTATGACCCTTACAGATACGAGGTCCTTGAAGGCTGGGGGAAAGACTACAAGCTGGGCGTGGTCACAGGTGTGGCCGTCGATTCCCAAGATCGCCTCTTCGTCGTTGTCCGCGATCCCCGTCCCTCTATCGTCGTCTTTGACCGCGCTGGTCAGTTCCTCGCCTCGTGGGGTGAGGACGTCTTCCCTCAGCCGCACGGGATCTGGGTCGACGCCGACCATCGGGTCTACATCACGGACACCAGTGATCACACCGTGCGCATCGCACGACGGACGGAGAGGTGCTACAGACGCTAGGGACACCCGGTCTGGCTGGAGCGCCGGGCATGCCGTTCAACAGACCCACCCGGGCTGCGGTTTCGCCGTTGGGGGATATCTACGTCTCGGACGGCTACGGCCAGCATCGGGTGCACCGGTTCTCCCCCGACGGCACGCTACTGCTCTCCTGGGGTGAGGAGGGGTCGGGTCCGGGCCAGTTTACGCTGCCCCATGGCGTCTTTGCTTCTCAGGACGGCCGGGTGTTAGCCCTACTTGACCAACTCAACTTCCGAAACGGTTTTTTTCGGGGGTAGTAGGGCTCAGGAGGCGCATCAACAGTAGAGGTGGGTTGGCAAAACCGCCTGTAGTGTAGACCTACGCTCTTCCCAGGGCGGGATTTTTTCGTATAATGGTGGGCCATCATGTTTCTGAGGTGTAATCGTCGGCGCAAAGATGGCAAAGAGCACTACTATTGGAATATCGTTGAGAACAAGCGTGTCAGCGGGGGGCGGGTGGTCCAAAGACAGGTCCTCTACCTTGGAGAGATCAACGATAGCCAACACGAAGCGTGGCGCAAGAGCATCGAGATTTTCGAAGAGGGCAGGGAAAGACCCGAACAGGTGGCGCTGTTTCCGGAAGATCGTGCCCCGCCTGTGGGCGACGAAAGTATTGTTAGAATACGGCTCAAAGATCTCAGGATCGAGAAGCCGCGGCAATGGGGAGGGTGCTGGCTTGGGTGCGTTCTATATGAGCAGTTGGGACTGGGAGAATTCTGGCGGGAGCGTCTCAGACCCTCCCGTCAGGGTACCCGCTGGGCCCATGTGCTGCAGACCCTGGTGGTTTACCGGCTGATGGCACCGGGAAGCGAGTGGCGGCTGCATCGGGAATGGTATGAGCGAAGCGCGATGGGCGATCTGATGGGGGAAGACTTTGGGATCGCCGAGAAGAACACGCTCTATCGCTGCCACGATCGATTGCTCAGGCACAAGAAGGCCCTGTTCAGGCACCTGACCGAGAGGTGGAGCGATCTGTTCAATGCCCGTTACGAGATTTTGCTATACGATCTGACGAGCACCTATTTTGAGTGCGATCCGAACCAGGAGCCGGCGGCCTCGAGCCGACTGCGCAAGTTCGGCTACAGCCGCGATAAGCGACCTGACTGCGTGCAAGTGGTGATCGCCCTGGTGGTGACTTGTGAGGGCTTGCCGATTGCCTATGAGGTACTTCCGGGTAACACGCAGGATAAAACCACCTTAAAAGATTTTCTTTCTCGGGTGGAAGAGAACTACGGTAAGGCGAACCGGGTGTGGGTGATGGATCGGGGCATTCCGACCGAGGAAGTCTTGCAACAGATGCGCCAAAGCGAACCCAGGATCCACTATCTGGTGGGTACCCCGCGCTCCTGGCTGGGTCGCTTCGAGCAGTCGTTGCTGCAGAAGGATTGGAAGCAGTTGCGTCCCGGTATCGAGGTGAAACTCCTCAGCGAGGGAGGTGAAACCTACGTTCTGGCTAAAAGCGACGATCGGGTGCGCAAAGAAAAAAACATGCGCCTGCGTCGTTTACGCCGTCTTATCGAGGCGCTCAAGAAGCTGCGTGAGAGCAAACGGCGCTACCAACGCGATACCATCCTGATCAAACTGGGCGAAGCCAAAAAGGAGGCCGGTCCCCGGATCTTTGGATTACTCGACATCGAGATCGCCCCCAAGGGCGCCCCCACTGAAAAGCCGCCTTTGAGCTTCCGGTTGAACTTAAAAAAATACCGCCAAGCCTATCGCCGCGAAGGCCGCTATCTGTTGCGCAGCACCCTCAGTGCCGAGAACCCCGAGCAACTCTGGCGCCTTTACCTGCAGCTCACTGAGATCGAGCAAGTCTTCAAGGAAATCAAGAACGACCTTTCCATCCGCCCCATCCATCATCAGAGAGATGATCGCATCGAGGCGCACATCTTTATCAGCTTCCTTGCTTACTCTCTGTGGGTCACCCTGAAACGTCGACTCTACCCGATGGCTCCGGGACTGACCCCAGCCGAGGTGCTCTCCAAAATGGCGGCCATCCAAATGCTCGATGTGAAACTGCCCACCACCGACGGACGCACCGTTGTGCTTACCCGTTACACCGAGCCCGGTGAGGACCAAAAGCTACTACTGAACCGGTTACACCTCGAACTTCCTCCCCAACCACCCCCCCAAATCGAATCCAAATAACCCCTCCTGTAGTGTAGACCTTTGGCCCACTATCAACGACTTACGTCGAAATCAGGCCCCAGTTGAGAAAGACGGGTTAGTAGCGGATCGCGAGCCCAATCAACGCATTCAGATCTTTGATGCCGAGGGAGCTTTTCTGGACCAATGGCCGGGCCGGCCTTTTCCATGTGACCTGTTCGTTGACCAGGACGGCGCCGCTTACGTCGCCGAAAATGGAGGCGTCCCCATCTTTAACCGGGAAGGGAGGCTGGTTTCGTATCTGGCCGTGGGGCGCGGACCCCATTCGATCTGGGTGGACCGCCATGGGGACATCTATGTAGCTGAGGTAGGAGTGGAGGACCGTCTGCACAAGCTTGCCCGCGTTTGAGGGTCCTGCGGCGCAGAGAGGATAATTCCCGCGCTGGAGGACAGACTTCCTAAGGAGCCACTGGTGTTAAAACCGGTGGAAGAGATCGGACAATACGGAGGAACCTGGCGGCGAGCCTGGCTCGGGGTATCGGATAGATGGGGGCCTGGAAAGATCTTGGCTGAGAGTATAACCGAGCTGAACTGGAATGGAACCAAGGTTATACCCAACCTGGGCACCAGCTGGGAGGCTTCGGAGGGAGGTAAGGTCTTCACCGTTCATTTGCGAGAAGGGGTAAAATGGTCGGACGGCGAACCTTTTACCGCCGATGATATCATGTTTCATTACGAGGATATAATCCTGAACAAGGAACTCACCCCCAACTTCCCTAAATGGTTGATTGTCGGAGGAGACCGGGGAACGATTGAAAAGGTAGACGATTATACCGTAAGGTTCCGCTTCAGCCAACCTTATGGACTATTCAGCATCAACTTGACCCTAAATGGAAGATACGGCCTCTACTCTCCCAAACACTATGCCAAACAATTCCATCCCCGTTACGTTTCTTAAGATAAGCTCGATCAAATGGCGAAGGATGCCGGTGCCGGTATCGGTCACCAGTTCCAGAAGTGTCGTGGTGGTCTCGCTCGGCCCTTTCTGCAGCATCTCAATGGGGTAGATCCAGAACCCGTATTTCCGGTCGTATTGCAGGGTCGTGGTCTTGAATTCGTGGGTCTTGATCTCGATGATCTTCATGGCTCGTTTCAGACGCGGTTATTCTCGACGTAATCCCACTTGATCTCGAAGCCTAGGCCTGGCTTCTGTGGGATCAGAACGTATCCTTCGCCGTCGAACGGATCGCTGATCTCGGTCAGATAAGGCGGCGGCTCTTCATAGGCCTCGTCGTAACCGGGAGCCAGTAGACCGCGCTCGTAAAATTCGATCGTGTTCTCGTTGGTCGACGCGTAGATCTGCATGTTGTCCCAGCCGCCCCCGTTAATCGTTGCCCTCATACCGAACGATTCGTAGAGGGCCACCGTTTTCGCGCAGCCCGTGATCCCATTGTAATTCACCCGGGCGCGACCTATGTCGCACGCCTTTCTCATGATCCATTCGGTGCGGCTATAGGGGAGGTTCGCCACGCTCTCCGGCGCGCATACGGGCACACTCAGGTTCTCTACGAGCCGTATGTATGGCTCGATATTGTTTTCCGACATCGGGCTCTCGTACCAGAAAAAGTTCAGCTTCTCGATCTCCCTGCCGACGAAGAGCGCCTCTTCGTAATTGTAAACGCGGGCCTGGTCGAGCATCAGGACGATGTCGTCGCCGACGCGTTCCCGCACCGCCTCGCAAACCGCCACGTCCATTCCAGGGAAGGCCGGGCTTCGAGGGGCGGGCTCCATCTTGAACGGATCCCAGTAGATGTAGGCATGGATCTTGTAGGCCAGGTATCCCTTCTTGACGCATTCCTCCGCGTGATCGGCGAAGACCTCCGGAGATCCCATGTTTGGGTAGGAGCTTGCGTAGCACTTCAGCTTGTTGCGGTAGCCCCCAAGAAGCTTGTGCACTGGCATTTCGAAGTGGCGACCGGCAAAATCCCAGAGCAACATGTCCAGCATCGTGTCACCGCGAGACAAATGCCACAACCGTTCACGGTTCATCGGATCTTCGCCAATCGCCAGCCCCTCGATCCACGTTGTCAAAGCAGGGCCAAACCAGTAGCCGCTGGTGCCGGTGTCCGTAACCAGCTCCTGGATCTCGGTGGTAATCTCGTGCGGCTCGTTCTGCAGCATCTCTATGGGGTAAAAGGAATAGCCGTACTTCCCGGTGGAGCCCCGCGCCGTGGTTGTGAATCGGTGTGTCTTTATCTCCGTGATCTTCATGGCATTACTCGATGACTTCGATGGTATCGCTCTCGATGATGTCCCAGTCGAGATCCACCCCAAGTCCCGGGCCTTCTGGCATGTGCATATAGCCGTCGATCTGCTTCAGAGGGTTCTTAAGCGCGGAATAATGGTGTAATCCAAAACTGGAGTGCACCTCGAGCAGCACCATGTTCTCCATTGCGCCGTTGGCATGAAGAGCGGCAAAACCCCACATCGGTCCGCCACACTGAACGTGGATCGCCGTCCCAAAAGCGTGGGTGAGATGCGAGAGTTTGACCACTTCCGTGATCCCACCGCTGGCTACCGGAGGCTTGATCCCGTCGACGGCTCCCAACGCCAGCATCTGACCGTAACTGTGAAGGTTGTGAGGGAAGTGCTCACCGGCGACCACGGGAACGGCGACAGCCTCGCGCAGTTGCTTCAGCCCGATGAAGTCCTGGTCACGTAGGGGCTCCTCGAACCACAGGAAATCGTGTTCCGTCAGGGCTCCTCCAACGCGGATTGCTTCTTTGAGGTCGTAATACTGGACCACATCATGCATGAGATGGAAATCGGGCCCCACTGCCTCGCGCAGCACGCCGGCGAGGTTGATCATGAACTCCGGGCCGCCGAAACAGTGGTCCTTACTGCCCAGAAACCCATCGGCTTGGGCCTGCCTGGCGAACTCCACGAAGTGTTCGATGGACTTACCTTCCGGTCCGAGAGTGCCGCTCTGGGTAGTGTAAGCCGGGACTTTGTCGCGACAGGCGCCCAGCAAACGCCACACGGGCAGCCCGACGTGTTTTCCTGCGATATCCCAAAGTGCGACGTCGATGGCACCACGCAGGTCTTTCGGTAGGTGGTGGAGTCGTTGCGCCATCAGAAGGTCGTGCCAGATTCGTTCTCTGGCCAACGCGTCGCGACCGATTAGGTGTTCGCGAAAGCGGCCTGCCATCACGTGGGCGGTGTCGATGGAAAAGTTCGTAGACCAGCCCTCTGGGCCGTCCTCCGTTATGATGCGCAGGAGCACATCCGCCCCTCGAGGACCGGATTCCGAGCCGGCCGACAGCTTTCCCAGCACATGCATCTTCAGGTCGACGATGGGGAGCGGGTCGTACCCTTCGTATTCAGCGGGCCTCCAGGGACCGTCACTACGCCTATCCGTAACCATGGCAGTCTGGACTCTACCACGAGCCTCGTTGGTGGCAAGTGTTTCAGGTCGTTCGAGGTTGGAATCAAGGCCTCCTGAGTCGCGAGCACTTGGTAGAAAAGACGCCACAGTATGCGAAAGGACGAGAGGGAGCAGATCTTCTCCTTCGATAGCATATGCCAGGAAGATCCGGCGCCTCCCTCTACTGCGGGGCGCCGGAATTCTCGACGAGCGTCCTCAACCCTGGATGGCAAAGAGGCGACCGCGCCCTTCGACTGGAGTCCGGACGCCTGCAAGTCGCAATGCGTGCCACACGGCTACCGCGGGGGCTGCGACCACCGGTTTATTCAGCACCGATTCAAGTTCCTGTATCCGATCGGATATCCGTATGCCGCCACAGGCCAATACCAGAGCCTCCGCCTCGGGGCTGTCCGCCTCGCGGGCCATGTCAAACCAGACCGAAGAGGGAGAATTGCCGATTTGCCATTCCGTTGTGAACTCCTTGGAGCAGCTCGCGGTCACCGTGAAACCCAGGTCATCGAGGTAGTCTCGCAGCTTCTGGGTCACTTCCCGTGGGTACGGCGCCACAATCGCCACCCGCTTGGCTCCGAGTAATCGTAGCGCCTCCGTCTGGGCGTGGGTGATGCTCGTTGCCAAGCCGCCGGTTGCCACGGCAATGCAGCGGCGTATCGCTTCATCGCCTTTCGACCCGATGGTAAAGCTGCACGAGTTGCAGCAGAACACGGTCACATGTGGCCTGGTGATTCGCAACGTTTCGGCAGCGTCTTGGATCAGGAAGGGGTCACCGTAACCGGCGACCATATCCACACTGATCGGGTCGTCCCGCTGGGGAGTTCGGTAGCGCGTCCACAGCAAGGTTACTCCAGGAGGAAGATAGCTGTGGTACTCGTCGTCATTGATCCCATCGTCCGGACTGATGACGCCGATCCGAATGCGCAGCCCCATTCTGTCCGGCCCATGCTCCGATGGGGAACCACTGATCTCCGGCCTTCCGCAAGGCCGGTTCAGGGGGAGGTCAAGTTTCTTAGACACATCGGGGTCGGACCACAACAACGTCCTGCTAATCAATTGGTTACAGGCGTTTCTGGCCGGCAGGAAGTCCTTAAACTGCTTTTCCCGGCGTGTTTTCGCCTTCTAATCTGGCCGACGATCTCAGGGCAGACTGTTTCAGGGCTCGGGCCCATTGCTACCTGATACCCAACCAAACCTATCACATCGCGCAGCGTTGCTGTAAAATGGCCTTTCTCCCGGCCTCTGCCCCCGACCGCGGAACATCTCTGAAACGACTTCGCGAGCAACTCCCACACCATCACGTTTCCCTGTCCGGCTATTGTATCGCGCGATGTCGGGGACGAATTGTTCCGGACAATGCGGGAACCAACACCGCTTAAAGCTCCAAATTGGGCTGAAAAGTCGCTTGTAAGGCCATATCTGAAGTATTGAATAGACCTTAAATGGTTACCATGAAACAGGTTACTGTGGTCCGACCCCACAATGTTAAGGTGTATAAGTAGTCCGCTACCATCCGACCTGTCAAGGGCCGAATATTGGTGCCAAGCCTTGTAGGCATCTCGTCAGTCTGCAAGAGGTCAGGGAGTTCAGCAACGGCTGGAACCGCGCTGGGGATTCGTGGGTCTTCGCAATGATTTCCCGGTTTCAGAATTCGTCGAAATCTGCACTTATGCCGGGCGCACAGGTGATAGGCTCCACAATGTGTTTGTCCCATCCTGGGCGAATGGAGTTCTGTCAAGCATTGGACCGGGCCGCATTCAGCCTGAACAACCAATTCAGCGAATGTACGGAGGCTGCTCAAGAAAGCGCTAACGTACCTTATCTTGTCGTGGTTTCGCAGCCCGTACAGCCTGAATTTCTACATCCGATTCTGGGGTAATCTCGTTAAGAAAAACGCCGCTATTTCATGTCTGAAGAAGAGAAGGCCGGGGCGCCAATCAGCAGAGCAATAGATAGCGCGAAGCTCGCCAAGCAGCGCGCCGCACAAGCAATAGGCAAGATGGCTCAACGACCCTCAAGTGAACCTTGCACTGATTCCCTTAGAGGGAATGGGCTTGGGATCGGAGCCTCGCCTCGGCGAAGGCCCACAGGTCGCGTCGAAGACGGGTGCCGGGCTATCCGGCATTGGGAGCATCCAGCCTCATTGAGACTCTCTATTGTGTTCACTACATCCGTCCTGGTCATACTTTGCCATGGCTCAGTAGCCTCTCTCCCAAGGTCTCCTCGCAAAGGCTTTTTGTCTTTTCCAAGTGGCTGTTTTGATTCACTCTTTAGCTGGTGATCTTAACCGATCGATGACTATAATCAGAGTAGATTTGATTGAAGTGCGGGGATGGCGAAAGTAATGAACTGGCGAGGGAGACACGGAATGAGAACGTTAATACAGCAATTTGTATTCCTACTCGCGACTTGCTTCAGCGGTATTGCTGCTGCATTCGCTGATTCAGGAATCGGTCAGCAGCTTGCAGACTATTCCGCAAATGATGCGACCGCTCAGCCCAGTGATTGCTTCAGATCAGCCTATAATCGATTGAAGCACATCTACGACAAGAATGGGAAGACGCTTCCTTCCATCTATGGAACGGAAAACCAGAATAAGCCATTCAAAATGTTGTGGAACACCAACTACGATTTAGAGGGCTGGAAGAATATTGATGCCACGCATAGAGCCTCTGGCCCTCCGGGTGCTTTGGCAGCGGAAGGACTTGCCGAAATCGTGGGTCACGACGACATCTGGTCGGGAAAGCTCAAGCCGGGAGCACTGGTTCAGACTTGGGACCTTTTGGTCGATCGAGCGATTTCAGGGAAGAGATCTAACGGAGTCAAAGTCTTTAAAAAGCTGCACGCCGGGAAACCCATTTCCGGCCACATCGGGCATGTATTTATTTTCCTGGAGTATGTGCAGGATTCTTCGAACAAAATTGTCGGGATGCGAATCGCCGATCAGGGGACGTGTTGGCAACCGATTATTCAGAAAAATGCCTTTGGATTATATATAGGCGGCAACCTCAAATAGTTAGCCCTCTCTAGGCTAGGGTGCAATTCAAGCCAAACCCATTGACCCGAACCCTTTGGGACATATCTCAGTCCTTGGAAATAGCCGAAATCCGTAGGAAAATCCATAGGGGCAAGTGAAGTCATATTGCGATTGAAGTTGTGGACGGGAACGACATAGCTTGTCGGTCCGGAGTCCAGTTCGCGCGAACAAACTCGGCTATAGCGGTGGAGATGAGATCGATCTGCTCGCTCTTCTTCCCCCCGAAGAAACGCCGCGTCAGATAATCAATCTTGCGACGCAAAAATTGGTTCTCTACCTCCAGATTATCAATCCTGTTCTGTAGAGCCAACCCTTCGGTATCGGTCATAAATCAGCATTATACTAACGCTTGAAAGAAAAGCAACACTTTTCTTCCATAAAAGTGCACTTTTTTTACCCTAACGCTGATACCAGGGACGCATTTGGGCGCCCTTAAGATCGATTCCATTGAGCAGCATGGTCAGAGCCTCCGGACGCAAAGGCAATTTTTCGTCCTTCACCTCCACTCCTGAAGGCCAACTGAATCGACCTTCCTCCAAACGCTTCGCCAGTACCCATAGTCCAGTTCCGTCGAAGTATAATTCCTTCACCCGATTGCGCCTTTTGTTGCAGAATAAAAAGAGCGCTCCGGATAGCGGATCTTCTTTGAGCTCGTTGGCCGCCATCGCGTAAAGACCGTTGAAGCTCTTTCGCAGATCGGTCGCTCCCACCGCCAGAAAGATCTTATAGTTTAAGGGTAAGTTCAGCATCCTTCTTGCGCCAATGCCTTCACCAGCTCCGCTATCTTCTGCACCGGCTCTTCCAGGTTCGTCCGCAGCACAACTCCACCGGGCATAACCACTTCAACTATTCCGCCTTGCCATGGACCGGCCTGCCCTCCTCCCGCTTGGCGGCAGTAGCGACCTCGGGTCGAAGAACTCCCCGAGGGCTCCGCTTTCACCGTCACTTCGGCGAACCTTCTCTTTTCCGAAGTGCCACCATCGCCAACGCTCGCTTGCCGATCCCTGCGCAACCAGCCCAGTAAGGTCGTATAATTTATGCCGTGTCGTTTCGCGAACTCCCGCTGGCTCCGACCGCTGCGCCGGCAGGCCCTTATCAGCCGCGCCCGTTCCCGGGTGCTGCGCCGGACAATCCGCTTCTTCTCCTTCGGCCCCGATTCTCCCGACTCCATTCCGGCATCATAACATGGCCCGCCCCTTTACGCTAGACGGTCGTTCCCCGGGCCCTTACGACGAGGCGGTTGGCTTCGGCGAGGATGTAGACGGTTTGATCGCTGGATTCCTTGATTCGGCGGGAAGTGTCGAAGGCGAGATCGATCGCGTTCCTGAACCTCGCATTCAGGTTTGGGTATTCGCGAATTAGCCCGAATTAGGGCGGAACACAGCGACTATCAACGGGTTAAGGAGCTCGAAGGAGAAAATATCGAGTTTGAGCACTTCCGTGCCAATTTCTCGGGTCCGCATAAGGTTTGATCACTCAAAAGTGCAAGTTTGCAATCAGGTTTGGGTACTTTCCAAAGCTTGGAAACGAACTTGAAAGGCAATTTCCAGCTAATGCCAAGCATAACCGGCTGGCTTTTAAGCGCAGCGGAGAAGCCAGTCCGTGTTCATGCTTTTGTTAGGAAGCTCCCAATAGTCTGCTCAGAAAAAGTGTATCTAACTGTTCATTAATCTTCTCTTCCTTGCCCTTGGTTTGAACAAGGGCGAGGTACTCGCCGTCTTCTAGACTGCGCCTGATTAGCCGCACGCACACGGCAATGAGCTTGGACATATTTTCAAGAGGTACGCTCGACATCTTTGCTCCAATCGACAGGCTTTGGATCGTTTGCTTTCCCTTGCGAGGGTGCGCGCTACCGTGGACGAGCCGGCTTCGCACCCTTAGAGAACCATCATCTCCTGGTATTCGACTTGCCTTGATTTCGAATCTATGCCCAGCATGACAGCTACACGTTCCGCCAGTTCATGACCGCCACTGTTGCGCGTCCCTACCAACGCATCAACGACTGCAATTAACGAAATGTACGTTTGTGCCGGGTAGCGGGCGCAGAGACCTTCCCAAAAGTACGCGAGCGCCATACCTACACGGTCAGTCCACCACGAGATTGCGCGATAGTATCGATCAAGTTTAGCGACTAGTCGCTTGGCTTGATCGAGGTCAAGTGGCTCGGAGAGTAGTGCTTCATAAACATGAAGCGCAGTCTCCTCTCGGGCGTGGTTCGAAAATACCGTAACACACCACCCACTATTCCGGCGCTTTAGCGAGTAAGATGATGCGTATGCGCAACGGGTCCTCGATGTGAGAACGCTTGCTACAAGGCACTGCCGAGCGAGAGACCAGGGGTCGACCATTTCGACCGCACTCTTTGGAGAGCCCCCGCTTTCTGCCTGAATCCTCTGACGCACTCCAGTAAGGTATACAGTAGGACGGATGAGAAGAATGTGAGAGCGCGCAACGACAACATCCGCCTGCGGCGGCAAATTCTTATCTTGTTGCTCGATAAGTTTGCGGACTGGACCAACGTAGGGCTTAAGACGCACTCCAGGAAGGAAATCTCGCCAAACACCTTGCCTCTGTATTGGTTGGATGTTCACCGGCAAAGCAATAGCTTCGTCTGAGTTATACTCGAACATGAAAATCGCCCAACTACCGAATTTTTCCTAACTTTCTTGTAGGCAGCGCTGACGCATCTGCCCATTGGGTACGATAGCAATTTTTTGGTCAGCCTTCAAGCAGTTTGGGTAATGCTTGGGCTGGAAGAGAGATAGGTGGTCGGGTGTGCCTTCCGGGGAGGAATTTCAGAGATGCGCTGACGCATCAGATTGTTCTGCTTCTTTGGGCCTGTTCATTGCAGTTCACATCTGGGGTGCCGATCATGTGGCCAAATCTGGCAACTCCGAATCCGGGCGGCGCCGTGAATTCGGAACTGTTGCACAGATCTGCGGCGAGTTCAGGGATCTCGGAAAAGTGAAAGCTGCGAATCGTTCAGTGAACTCTTGCGGCGGCGGCGGGGGCGGACTAGGCGGTTGGCTTCGGCTAGGATGTAGACGGTTTGATCTTTGGACTCAGGGGGTAAGCGGGAGGGGTCAAAACCGAGATCGATGGCGTTTCGGATGTGCTTCAGGTCTTCATAGAGGTCGTCTCCGTGTTGGGCACCCGACTTTCGAACCTGTGACCTTCTGATCCAGCTCCGTTGTGCCACTTTCCACTACGAGACGATTCGAAAGTCCGAGTGTCAGCATCACGGCTTAAAGCGCTTTGGAGTCTCCGAATGGCAGGTGTTGTCGAATCCATTTCTGATACTCTCTTAGAAATTCTCCCTTGATCGGGCTCATGTTTTGGAAGTTGCGAGTCTCCGGATCATAAGAGGGCTTGCAGAAAGACCCCGGTATTATGTGGGACCCCTGGAATTGGGGAAATTCTAGAAAGAGGGGATGTTTGCCAATTCTCTTCTTCTTCGCCTTCTCCGCGACCGGGAGAATCTACTCGCCTATTTCCGCCATCTTCAACCCTCCACGATATCGGCGAATATCGGCAGATTTATTCTTACTGCCATTCTGAAAATCGAGTTTTCCCAGATTCGAAAATACGTAACATTTTGGACATAAGATATTTAAAAAATGGCGGAGAGAGGGGGATTCGAACCCCCGGTTCGACCCCGAAAAAGGCCGAATCGGAGAGCGAAGGAGTATAAGAAACGGTATAAGCTGTGTTTCTTGATTACGATGTCGTGAGGCATTTGTGATATAACTTATTGACTATTAATGGTGCCCGGAGGGGGGGTCGAACCCCCACTCCCTTGCGGGAACTGGATTTTGAGTCCAGCGCGTCTGCCAATTCCGCCATCCGGGCCAATAGCCTGTCGGACAATGAGTTTGGACTGGGGTGCAAAAGCTAGACTTCGCCCGACAGGTTACGAGCAATCGAAGTTTGCTTATCGGGGATGGAGCAGACGGTGGCAAGGAGGAAAACGAAAACGGGTTCCGAACGGATTCGGATGCATCCAATGGACACCCGCGTGGGCGTTGAAGTTTCAGATTAGAAAGGCCAGAGACAATCAGTCTCTCGTCCATCTGACCAGGATGTAAACCACGGGTGTATCCAGAACCGCGATCGCGAGTTTGAGCAGGTAGGCTCCAAAGATCAGTTTGGGGAGGTCGGATCCGGAGATCACTCCGAGAAATGCGATGATATTGAAGAGGGTGGTGTCGATGAGCTGGGAAACTACGGTTGAGAGATTATTTCGCAGCCAGAGGAAGCGACCCTTGGTGAGACGCTTCCAAAAATGAAAGGCCCAAACGTCGTGGAACTGGCCGACGAAGTAAGCCACAACCGAGGCGAGAAGGAGCCGGGGAACAAGGCCGAAGAGGCTTGAGAACGATTCGTCTTTATCCTCCCAGAACAATGCCGGGGGGTGGGAGACGGCAAAGGCGGTAATGCCGGCAGCGAGGATAGTAGCGAGCATGCCTAGATAGACCATTTGCCGTGCCCGTTGCTTTCCCCAAACTTCGGAAACGACATCTGTGCAAGGAAAGGTCAAGGCGTAGAGGTATGCGCCGAAGGGAAATGTCAGGCTCCCCAGCTCTACCAGTTTGACACTGACCAGGTTGATAATGGCCAGAACGGAGATGAAGACAGTGAGGATGAGGAGGTACTTTGTCTCTTTGCGTAAGATATCGGGAGCCTCACGCAAAGGCGCAAAGACGCAAAGAAAAAGAGTGTTACGAGCCAATCCTGGTGAGTTGGGCAAGCCACCTCTTGCCCGGGAGAGTTAACGGCCAATCCTGGTCTGTCGAGCGACCCACCCCTGGCCCCTCCGAGGAGGGGAAGGTCCAGAATAGGGGCTGTGCTGTAAGATCCCCTCCTTGGAGGGGTGCCCGTCTTGTCTTGGCGGAGCGAAGCGAAGACGGAAGGGCGGGGTGGGTTGTCCATCCCACCAGGATCAACTCTTCGATATATCAATCGCCACCTCGGCCATCGCCCGGACGAGGAAGGGATTCAAGGTCCCCGGTTTCAATCCGGCGCTCTGTACCTCGATCCGGCCGGCGAAGTGGGTGTTTGCCCACGCCTCGGCCATCTGACTTCTGGCACTGTTGTGGATGCAGAGGTAGAGAACTTTCATTCGGAAAGAGGAATTTCGATTACGCTTACGATTGCGCTGATCGATTGCGGGATGTACCGGATTCGTTTGGCTGAATGATGTAACAGGCTAGTAGATTGAAATTTAGGGAACTCACCCGCGGATCTTTTTTTCTTGCACTTGGTTTTAGGAATTCATCTTAAATACGGCACAGCAAACCCCGAAAGCCTCCAAGATCTATCCGGTTGGGCAGAAACGCACTCATGGCCAAGAAGACGTTTGAGAGAAAAGGATTCTTGATAACACTCGCTGGAATTGTTCTCGCCGGCGCAGGATTAAAGTTCGCGAGCAGTCCGAATGCCGCTTACGATCGGGATCGCGCCTCTCGAAAAGGTGGTTCAAAGACATCGCGAAACACGACAGAGGATGAAGAGTCATTCTCAGTAGAAGTACGGAAGGAGCCGCGATCGGTTATCCGAGGTGCGTCGGTCGACCGAACTTGACTCGGATTTTTCTGCTAAGCCATGGCGAACATCTTCCCCAAGTGGGCCAACACCGTTCCTCTACAGGTCATTTTCGGTCTCTTTCTGGTGGTTGGTGTCGTTACCGCCGGGGTGACTTACTACGCGACCCCTAAATACACTCGTATCGGTTACCAACCCAAACAGCCGGTCGCTTTTGACCACCACCTTCATGTCGAGCAGGTGGGGATCGGTTGTCTCTACTGTCACACCTACGTCGATCGCTCCGAGCATTCGAATGTTCCCGACGCCGGAACGTGCATGAACTGCCACTCCATGATTAAGTCGGAGAGCCTGGCTTTAGGACCGATTAGGGAGAGCTACAATTCGGGTGAACCGGTTCCGTGGGTCCGCGTGCACAAGACTCCTGACTACGTCTTTTTCAACCACTCAGTGCATGTCAATCGAGGCATCAGTTGTGTGGAGTGTCATGGTCAGATCAATCAGATGAAAGAGGTCTATCATGCGCGACCCTTGAGTATGGGATTTTGTCTTGACTGTCACCGTCATCCGGAGAGGGCGGTGCGGCCTCTCGACAAGGTTTACGATTTGGATTGGAAAGCTTCGAGTTTGAAAGTGCAAATTCAGGAGGGGAGCGAGCGAGTGAAGGAGTGGAAAGTCAAACCCCCCTTGAGCTGTTCAGGATGTCACCGATGAAGGCGAGAAAACAGATGATTGGCGCGAGTAAGAAGGGTAGGTCGGGACGACGCTATTGGAAGAGCCTCGATGATCTGGCGCAGACCCCGAATTTTAGAGAGTGGGTCGAGCGTGAATTTCCCCAAGGCGCCTCGGAACTCGATGGGGTTAACCGCCGCCACTTTCTCAAGATAATGGCGGCTTCGTTTGGGGTGGCTGGTTTGGGGCTTTCAGGATGCCGCCGGCCTGAACAGTATATTCTCCCGTATTCGAAGCAGCGCGAACTGGAAGTCCCCGGAGTGCCAATACACTTCGCGACTTCATTTCCTGGGGGTTGGGACAATATCCCGCTGGTGGTCGAAACGCATCAACATCGTCCGACGAAGATCGAGGGGAATGAGGCCTACGAGCCTTACGGTGGTTCGACCAACCTTCATGCTCAAGCCAGCGTCCTTGATCTCTATGATCCGGATCGGGCAAGAGGAAGCAGCCGAGGGACGACGACGCTGAGTCGAGCCCAGGTTAATGATTTCCTTACTTCGGTATCCGGGAAACACGAGGCGACGGGAGGACAGGGGTTCGCGTTTCTGGCCGAACGGTCGACCTCACCCACCAGAAGCCGCCTCGTCTCCGCCATCAAGAAGAGATTTCCCCGAACGCTTTGGGCCGAATACGAACCGGTGGCCAACGATCGATCCGAAATTGCGGCGGAGCGGGTGTTTGGAAAACCACTGCGGCCCCAACACAATTTTCGAAAGGCGAAGCGAATCCTATCGCTCGACTGCGATTTTCTTAATTCGGAACCCGGGCACCTGAGAAATTCGCAGGATTATGCCGCCACCCGACGAGTGCTCTCTCACCGCGATGCGGCAGAAATGAGCCGACTCTACCAGGTAGAGAGCACCTACAGCTCCACAGGCATGATGGCAGATCACCGGCTCAGGCTCTCGAGCAGTCGAATCAGCTCGCTGGCCGTCCATTTAGTCGCAGAAGTTCTGGATCAAACCCATCGGGAAAGATCTCTTTCTGAGCAGTTGAGAAGTAAGGCGGGAGACTTGGGCGAGCATGCGGATTGGCTCAATAGATGCGTTGACGACCTGGTCAGCCACGCCGGTAAAGCATTAGTGATCGCGGGAGGACATTTGCCGGTGGCGGTTCACCAGCTGGTCCACTTCGTGAACGAATTGCTGGGGGCCCCGGGGAAGACGGTCGATTATCTGGAGATTCCCAAGCCGGATGCTGATTCCATTTACAGCTTGGTGGATGCAATTGAGAGAGGCCGCGTTGAAACGCTGATCATCATGGGCGGCAATCCGGCATACAACGCCCCATCCGACGCCAATTGGAAAGAAGCGCAGAGCAAGGTTCCCGAGGTCATTCGCTATGGCTACTATGACGATGAGACCTCGGACTTCGCATCCTATCACATCGCGGCCACGCACTACCTCGAGTCCTGGGGTGACGGGCGGACGTTCGACGGGACCCTGGTTCCCGTGCAACCCATGATTCATCCACTTTTCGACGGCTTTCAGGAAAACGAGGTCCTTGCCCGCCTCGCCGGATTGAAAGAGGTCGATCCCTACACTCAGGTCTTTCGGACTTTCAAAACGATCAAAAAGAGTCCGAAATCGAAGCGAGCATTTGAAAGATTTCTGAGCGACGGATATCTCCCGGACTCGGGTTTCAACACCGTAGAAGCAAACGCGAAATTGAGCCGGATCCGAGAGGTCGCACGTGGTCTCGAAGTCGGCGAAGAGGCCCCTTCGATCGGCGATCTGGAGGTGCGGATCGTTCCCGACAGCAAAGTGTTCGACGGGCGCTTCAATAATAACGGCTGGCTTCAGGAATGCCCTGAATCCATGACCAAAATCACCTGGGATAACGCTATTCTAGTAAGCCCGAAGCTGGCCCGCGAACTCGAGTATGATCCCGCTACAGACCGCTCTCCAGTGACAAAGATCTTCGATGGTGCAATCGCCTCCTCGCGACGCTTCAACCGATTTGAACAGGGACGCGAGGTGGCCCCGATGGCGGCCCTTTCGGTAGGGGAAGTCACAGTCGAAGGGCCGATCCATATTCATCCGGGAATGCCCGACTATACGGTCGCAGCCAGCCTCGGCTACGGACGAGAAAAAGTGGGACGAGTTGGGACCGGGACCGGTTTCAATTTCTACCCCTTGTTTGGCGGTGAGACTCCGGGGATTGTCCGTGGCGCGACCCTTGCATTGATGACCGGCCAAAGTCATCTCTTGGCCAACACCCAAGAGCACTGGTCGATGGAAGGTCGGGCCATCATCCGTGAGGCGAATGTCGACGAGTTTCAGGAGGATCATGACTTCGTCAACAAGATGGGAATCGAGGCCCATTCGCCTCCCATCTATGGGAAGGATAAAAACCTCTCGCAGCAATGGAAAGCTCTCAACCAACCTCGTGGCGAATCCCTCTACAAGACACCTCAATTTGGCGGCGCCCAGCAATGGGGCATGAGCATCGATCTCAATACTTGTACGGGCTGCAACGCCTGTGTCATTGCCTGTCAGAGTGAGAACAGCATCCCTATTGTGGGGAAGGATCAGGTGACTCGCGGCCGTGAGATGCATTGGATCCGTTTGGATCGCTACTACGCCGCCGGCGACCTCGAGGAGAGCAAGGAGACGATTCCGGAGGATCCGCAGGTCATCATTCAGCCGATGCTCTGCCAGCATTGCGAAGCCGCACCTTGCGAGCAGGTCTGCCCGGTGAACGCCACGGTGCATGACGACGAGGGTCTCAATGTCATGGCCTACAATCGCTGTGTGGGAACGCGTTATTGTTCCAACAACTGTCCCTATAAGGTGCGACGCTTCAACTTCTTCGATTGGAACAAACGAGAGCTGGGCGAATCCTACAAAGGCCCGATCGGCAAGATCGCAACCACTGAGCTGAGTAAATTGCAGAAGAATCCCGATGTTACGGTGCGAATGCGTGGGATCATGGAGAAATGCACCTTTTGTCAGCAGCGAATTCAAGAAGCGAAGATCCGGCAAAAAGTGAAGGCCCGGGATACCGACGATGTCAAAGTTCCGGATGGCGTGATCAAGACCGCCTGTGAGCAGGTCTGCCCAACCGAATCGATCGTCTTCGGGGACGTTGCCGACCCGGAGTCGGCGGTCTCCAAACGCAAGCAGTCCGATCTCGACTACTCGGTTCTCGGTTATCTCAATACCCGCCCCCGAACCACCTACCTGGCACGACTGAGAAATCCGAATCCCGAAATGCCGGACTACCATGAATATCCGCTCAGTCGTATGGAATACGAAAAGAAATTCGGACATGCGGCGCACCAATCTCATGAAGTAAACCAAGTGGGCCAGGTGAGCGAGGAGATCGGACATGGCGACCATTGACGACGCTGGATTGGCGGCGAGAGCCGTCCTCGATGAGGTCAGACCGACCTCCATGCCACGTAGGCCGCTGGTAGAGAACAATCGCGATCTCCATTGGATCACGGAAAAAATCTGTGGGATTGTTGAAGGGAGTACTCCGCTGTGGTGGTGGATCGCTTTTCTTGTCGCCGGGTTTGTAACCACTTTTCTCGGAGCGGGTCTCTTTTATCTGGTCTCGACCGGGATTGGCGTTTGGGGCTTGCGAGGCTCCGTCTACTGGGGATGGGCAATCGTAAATTTCGTCTGGTGGATCGGAATCGGCCACGCCGGGACTCTCATTTCGGCCATTCTCTGCCTTTTGAAGCAGAAGTGGCGGACCTCGATCAATCGTACCGCGGAAGCCATGACCATTTTCGCCGTGATGTGCGCCGGCATCTTTCCCCTCTTTCACGTAGGGCGCGTCTGGTTTGGCTGGTGGCTCTTCCCGATTCCTCTGGCCAATGACATCTGGCCCAATTTCCGGAGCCCGCTGGAGTGGGACGTATTCGCGGTTTCGACTTACTTCACGGTCTCGCTCCTCTTTTGGTACATGGGTATGATTCCGGACCTCGCCACGATTCGGGACCGGGCCAAGAATATCTGGCGCAAGTATATTTACGGTCTCCTGGCAATGGGTTGGAGGGGGTCGAATCGGCATTGGCGGAACTATGAGATGGCCTACCTCCTCCTGGCCGGCCTCAGTACCCCACTCGTTCTCTCCGTTCACTCGATCGTCTCCTTCGACTTTGCCATTTCCAATCTGCCCGGCTGGCACACGACAATCTTCCCCCCCTACTTTGTCGCGGGCGCAATCTTCTCCGGATTCGGTATGGTCCTGACCCTGATGTTGCCTCTACGATCGCTCTTCGGGCTGCACGATTTGGTTACCCAGTACCACATCGACTGCATGTGCAAGATCACCCTCGCGACCGGAAGTATGGTTGGATACGGGTACGCCATGGAGTTCTTCATCTCCTGGTACGGCGCCAATCCCTATGAGGGTTTCGCGTTCGTCAACCGGGCCTTCGGTCCCTACTGGTGGGCCTATATCACGATGCTCAGCTGCAATGTGATTTCGCCTCAGCTCTTCTGGTTTCGCTGGGTTCGTGAGAGATGGTGGGTTGTCTTTCTGATTTCCATCGTGGTCAATGTGGGAATGTGGTTCGAGCGCTTCGTCATTATCGTAACCACATTGGCCAATGAATTCATACCTGCCAATTGGGACTACTTTACACCTACCGTAGTCGATATCTTCACATTTTTTGGAACCATCGGATTCTTCTGCGTCTGCTTCCTCCTTTTTATTCGCTTCCTTCCTCTCATGGCATTTGCGGAAATCAAGGCCGTCACCCCGCAGGGGGATCCTCACCACGACAATCACTAGCCAGGAAATCTCAGCCGATTTCCTGGCTTATAACAGAACGACACAGAAGATCTTGAATTTGAAAGTTTTATGGATAAACCTCGAAGGAGTTTTCGACCAGATGCTGCAACAGCGTGAACTGGCAACCAGCCTGAGAGTTCTACGCCAAGAAAGGATTTCACGCCTATGAACCTCTTCAAGATCTTCTGTGTCATTCTGTTGGTTAGCCCGCTTTTCGTTCTGAGCCTGCAGCTAGGAGTCTGTCGGACTTTGACATTCGATTGCTTCGCAAGTGACCAGGTTCGTCCGACAGACTCCTAGAAATAAGAAAATGAAACTGAGATTTGTGGAGAATGGCACTTCTAACTCGTCCGGTGGATGGCGCTGTGCCAATCTGTCTCGGATGTCTGAAGAGCCTCAGACTTCCAGCGTCAGGTTCTCAGAATGCCACCATTAGCTATGACAGACCGTCTCAAATCTCAGTTTCATTTTCTTGAGAGGAATCTGTCGGTATGAATTTGGTCGCCGTTTACAACCGTCAACCTGCGATCCGAAGTTCAGGTCTGTTGCGAAGTGCAAAGCCCGACAGATTCCTACGCAAAGGAAGGGGCATCAAATCGCAAACTGGTCATCGAAAAATTGTGGGGAAAGCGGGCTAGAATGGCTGAAGAAACACAGGGATTGGTTGCGCTATTCGACACCACAGGCGAGATCTACCATGCCGCCGAAAAGGTTCGTGACGCCGGATACATGAGATGGGATGTTTTCACTCCATTCCCAGTTCACGGAATGGACGACGCAATGGGGCTGAAGCGCTCGAAGGTCCCGATCTTCTCCTTCTTGGGAGGGGTCACAGGATTCTTCTCCGGCATGGCCCTTGCCTGGTACACAGGAGAGTTCGACTATGACCTGATCGTGGGCGGGAAACCCTTTTTCAGCCCCATCTTCGCATTTCCGGTGGCATACGAGCTCACCATCCTTTTGGCAGCCTTTGGGGCCTTCTTTGGGATGTTCATAACCAACCTCCTGCCCCGCCACCATCACCCGGTAATGAATTTCGAGAAGTGGACTAGGATCACGGACGACAAGTTCCTAATCATGATCGAGTCCCGTGATGAGCAGTTCGATTCGGAGAAAACCCGCGCCTTTCTTGAGCGGATTGGTGGTAAGGATATTTCGGCAGTGGAAGACTAGTCGTTATGCGGATATTTCTCGTCATCTTTCTCTTTCTCGTCATCGCCACGGTTTCAATCATGGGACTGAGGGGATCGCGATCCGGCAAGCCGCCCCTCGAAGTCTTTCCGGATATGGATCGCCAGCCTCGGCTCAAGCCGCAAGGGAGCAGTGGCTTTTTTCTCGATGGCAGAGGGGACCGGCCTCCCGTTCCGGGCACTGTCGCCTTCGATTCGTTCGAAGAGGATGAGTATTACTCGACGGGAATGAAGAACCGAGAATTCGGAAGCGGTTTTCCCATCGCGGTGACTCACGAGCTCATGGAATTGGGAAGAGAGAAGTACAATATCTTCTGTGTTGTCTGCCATGGTGAAACCGGGGATGGCAATGGAATCACGAAAAAGCATGGCATGACGCTCACACCGACCTATCACGATCAGGTGCGACGCGACCTTTCGGAGGGCGACATTTTCAACACCATCACCCACGGCAAGAATAACATGGGTCCCTACGGATACAAACTGCGGATTGAGGAGCGATGGGCGGTGGTCGTCTACCTCAGGGCCCTGCAGAGGGCGCGCAACGCATCGATTGAAGACGTGGCCGCACATGCAAGGGGAGAACTGGGACTATGAGCACGGATTTGGCCCAGACATTCGTTGCCACGGCAGAGGGAAGAGGGGGAAAGAGAAACTATTCTCTGATCGCGCTCACGGTGGGAGCGCTCGGACTTTTCGTCTCCCTCATCGGCCTCACCATCGCCTGGGATAGTGGGGACCCCCGTCCCCTGCTGGGATGGCTCCTTGGATTTACCTACTGGTTCATGGCGGCTATCGGAATGCTCTTCCTGATGATGATATTCTACGTCTTCGACTCTGGATGGTCGGTCGTGGTCCGCCGGCAGATGGAGCATGGGGTGGGAGCGATAAAATGGTTGGCCCTGATGTTTCTTCCACTCCTTCTCTTCTCTTGGCTTTACTCTCAGAATTCCGGGATCCTTTGGTCGTGGATGAATCCGGAGAATCTTCTTCCGGGCGGACGCACGATTGGCGAGGACACACTGTTTCAGGCGAAATCGAGTTACCTGAACCTCCCGGCGTTCACTCTTCGGGCAGTTCTCTATTTCGTCATTTTTATCGGATTGGCTGAGATTTTGCGGCACTGCTCCTTCTCACTCGAGAAGGACGGCGATCCCAAATGGATGCGAATCGCGCACAACACTTCAGCGATCGGGATTCTTCTCTGTGCCCTGGCCGCCACTTTCGCTGCCGTAGATTGGTACAAGGCCCTCGAGTACCACTGGTTTTCGACCATTTACGGCGTTTGGTTTTTCGCCGAAAGCATGCGTGCCGGTATCGCGGTGCTTCTACTCGCATGCACCCTGCAGGCAACAAAGGGAAGTCTTAGAGGAATCTTCAACAGGTGTCACAGCCACCACCTGGCTTGCCTCATGCTGACCTTTACGATATTCTGGGCCTACATCAGCTTCTCCCAGTATTTCCTGGTCTATAATGCGAACCTGCCCGAAGAAACCTTTTGGTACAACATCCGCGAGCTCAACCCGGACGGGACCAAGAGCAGTTGGTGGTGGGTGAGCATGGTTCTGGTGTTTCTCCACTTCCTTTTTCCGTTTGTCTACCTGCTCTGGTACAACAACAAATTCGGCAGACGGGTGGTCTTTATTTCGGTTTGGATTCTCATCTTCCATGCCTTTGATATCTACTGGAATATACTACCCGAAAAGCTGACCGTTGATGAAAATGTCCTTGGCTTCGTTGTCAGGCCTTTCGGTGTCAGCATTTGGGATGTCAGTACCTTTTTGGGGATCGGCGGGATCTGTACCTGGGCATTTCTGACCAGCGCCGCGAAGGTCAAACCGATCCCAATCCGCGACCCACGCATCGAGGAATCAATCAACGCTCATGAGTGATACGGTAGAGAACGATCGACCCAGTCGCCGTCAATTGGCCCTTTCCGTGGTTGGGATTCTGGGGGCGATCTTCATGTTCGCCTTCATAATTCTGATCGCCTACTTGCCGACCCGCCCTGAACCGGTCGATCAGGCTCTGATCGACCGACGACTGGCCACTCTCGCGGAGGTCAATTCAGAACAACACGACCTAGCGACCACTTACGGATGGGTCGACCAGAGTAAGGGGATCGTCCGTATCCCTATCGAGCGTGCCATGGAGCTGACCGTTAGGGACCTCGGGGCCAAAAGCAAGTGAGCTGAGAAGGTGTTCCTTCGTCTATGTTCGATCCGTGGAAATATAGGGTTCAGGTGCTGGACATGTCGGGTGTCGATTACGCTTACGAATACGATGATTGATTATTCGAGAGCGGGGTATCGGTTCTTTCAAATCGAAATTCGCAATCTTAAGCGTAATCGAATTCTCGATCGTCGATTGCGTTTACGATTTACGGATTTCGATTACTGGAGAGCGGGGTCTAGGGCACATCTGATCGAATTTCGCAATCTCAAGCGTAATCGAAGCCTCTTGTCAGGTTTCGATTCGGACTGGACTGATATTCGCTCCCTCGAAATTCAAGACGAAAAAATATGATTGCATCTACTCGTAACCCGTTACCCGCAACTCGGAACCCCGCGCCGACCATCAACACGCGCAGCAATTTTCCGACATGGCGAGCGATCTAGAACCGGTCGGCGCGGCCGTCGACCGCTCCCTTCGCTGGCCCACGATTCACTTTCTCGTAGCAGCCGCGAAGTGGCTTATCCTCGCGTCACTTTTTGGTTGCATCTCCGCAATACAGGACGTGAACCCGTCATTCCTGGCGGGCTTGGAGTGGCTCACGTATGGGAAGACAAAGGCGGTTTTCCTAAACTGCCTGCTCTATGGTTGGGGGTTTAATGCTGCTTTCGCGGTCGTCCTCTGGATGATGGCGCGCCTCTGCGGTTCGGTAGCGGGCAACGGAGGGGTCCTTTTCGTCGGCGGCGCATTTTGGCAGATTGGGTTGGTGGTCGGAGTAGGGGGAATTCTAATTGGCGATTCGACATCGGTTTTGTGGTTGGAGATACCGCCCTACGCGGCCGGCATCCTCTTTTTTTCCTATGCCGTGATTGGAACGTGGGGAATCATCACTTTTCGTCACCGAAGGATCGGCCACCTATACGTCTCTCAGTGCTATTTCCTAGCTGCTCTCTTCTGGTTTCCTTGGCTCTACAGTGTGGCTCAGATGATGCTGTTTTGCTGGCCGGTGCGCGGCACTCTGCAGGCCATCGTCAATTGGTGGTATGTACAGGGTGTGATGGGAATGTGGTTCACTCCCATTGCAATTGCGGCCGCCTACTACCTTATCCCGAAAGTTTTGGGTAAACCCATCTTCCACTACCATTATGCGATTCTCGCCTTCTGGTTGTTGGCCCTATTCTCCGGTTGGGTGGGAATGTTCCATCTCGCCGGAAGCCCGGTTCCCGCTTGGATCGCGACATCCGGAATCGTCACATCCGTTCTCATGCTCATGCCGATCGTGATGATCTCAGTCAATTTGCTTGGCGTCAGTATTCGAAGCCTCCCACAGATTTACGAGAGTGCGACCTTGCGCTTTCTCGTATTCGCCACTGTTTCCTATTCGGTCCTCGGACTCTTGGGCGCGCTGATCTCTCTGCGATCAATCGGTGGAGTTTTGAGACTCACCACCTTCACAGAGGGCACCTTCCAGCACGGCCTCTACGCCTTCTACTCGATGGCGATGTTCGGTTCGATCTACTTCATACTGCCTCAGCTCCTGCAACGAAAGTGGCCGGCCCCAGCCTTGGTGCGCTTTCACTTCTGGATGAGTGGCGGCGGGATCATTCTTATTTTGTTTTCACTCTACGCCGGCGGTTGGCTGCAGGGTTTACAGATGTCCGCTTTGAATGAAGAGGGCGGCGCCGCCTATTCCATGGCCGAGATTGCCGGATTCTCTCGTCCCTGGCTCTTCTTGAAATTCATCGGGGCGGCTGCGGTCATTCTCGGAAATCTGGCGTTTTCCTTTAACGTGATCGCGATAGTCCTGGCGCATCTCTGTGAAGAGGTCTTCGAGCTGTTTGATATCGAGATTGACCTGGAACCGATTAGAGAGAAGGCGGCGAAAATTCTCTACGGGGAGCAATACGCCCGGCAGTCATGAGAAGCACCTCTTTTATATTCGCGGGCATCTTCATTACCCTTGGCCTCTCGTGGGTTGGCATCGTTGTGACCGGCCATATCCAGTTCGGCGATCTTGCAGTCATGACGGAGAACTATCAATGGGATGAAGTTGAAGAAAAGCCCATGAGAGAGGTGCCCGAATCGGGGCAGGCTCGGTATCCCGAACTTAGCGAGGGTATGGCGCGTCAAGGGAAGGACGTCTACGTGAGCTTGGGATGTGTCGCTTGCCATACCCAGCAGGTTGGTAGGACGGATCTAAATACGGATATCGTCCGAGGTTGGGGCAAACGGGAGACCTTTGCCCGTGATTACATCAGGCAGGATCGTGTCCTTCTCGGTTCATTGAGGGTCGGTTCGGATCTCACTAATGTCGGTGGTCGCCTCACCTCTCGGGACCAGACCCATCTCTTTCTCTTTGATCCGAGCCTGGTGAATGAAAAGTCGACCATGCCTCCGTATCCGTTCCTCTATGAAAGGCAAGAGATTCGTCAGGAGGGCCGTTCGCCGGGAGCCCTGAAGATACCGGAAGGTCATGAACTGGAGGAAGGCTATGAAATCGTCCCCACCAAGCGCGCCGAGGCCCTCGTCGCCTACCTACATTCCCTAAATATCGATTACGCCCTACCCGAGATCATCTACAACCGGCCACATGAGAAAGAAGAGAAAGCCGGACCGCATTGACTTTGAGGGGAAACCACGAATGAACCCGAAAGGAAGGATGAACGTCCAACATCCAACATCCAACATCCAACATCCAACATCCAACATCCAACATCCAACATCCAACATCCAACATCCAACATCCAACATCCAACATCCAACATCCAACATCCAACGTCGAAGTGGGGACCTTCCTCCTTCGTTCTCGCTTTGCTCCTTACTTCGGAGGACCAGCCGGTTTCCGTTCCGTGGTAATTTCCTCGTTAGTCTTCGTTGGACGTTGGGCGTTGGGCAAGCCGCCGCACTTAGTCGAATACACTTAGTCTCAACTCTTGGTCCATTCCATATGCAGGGACTAAGCGTAAAGACTAAGCGTTCCCGACGAAGTGTAGAGTCTAAGTGTGACAGACTGAACACGGAAACCACCTGTCAATTACTGATCCGGACTGTACAATACGATTGCAACGGTATTGCAAACTTCCTTCCGCAACCGGACACCCGCAACTCGCGGCGAAGAAATCCGTGACACAGGACAAATCAGCCATTCAGCCTTCGAAGGATTTCGAGTCGGGCCGCTACGACGATCTCGAAATCCACGAGGTTCATGAAGCGAAAAAGATCGAGCGGGATGGTCCTGCAATTGAATTCTCACCTCTTCCTATCGTGTTGATTTTTCTCTTCGCGTGCGTCCTATTCTGGGGCGGAATCTATTCCATCAACTACAGCGGCGGATTCGAGGCCCTGGCCTATAACGAGACCTTCGAACCCGGAGGGCCGCCGCCGGCGCCGCCTCCTGAAAAGTCGCTCTTTGAAATCGGGCAGGAGGTCTATTCAAACTGCGTGGCCTGCCATCAGACCAACGGCCTTGGGATTCCCGGCGCCTTCCCGCCCCTCGCCGGATCGGAGTGGGTTCTGGGTAGAGAAGATAGGGTGCCTGTCATCGTCTTGCACGGAATCTTCGGGCCGATTGAAGTGAAGGGCCAGTCCTTGAATTCCGCCATGCCTCCACTGGGCGAAGTGTTAACCGACAAGCAGATTGCCGGTGTCGCCACCTATGTGCGCGGTAACGCGGAATGGGGAAACGACGCTGGAGAAATCACCGAAGAAATGGTCGCCGGACTCCGGGCTCAACACGGCTCCCGCGCCATGTGGACGGCGGAGGAGTTGAAGAGTGCCTACCCCGAATAAGGGAAGGCTGAGGAGGGAGTCTCACGCAAAGGCGCAAAGCCGCAAAGGGGGCGGGGACAAATGAACCTTGTCGCGAGCCTTGTCGCGAGCCTTGTCGATACTCATAGTGGGAACGACGAAGGGATCGAATCCATCATTCGCTGGAGAAGATCGGAGCATTAATTTTGAATGCGCAAAGATTCTGATGGCGTTCGGGACGCGATCCGCAACGAGGTTGCAAGGGAAGTAAGATTGCTGTTCCCAATCCTTTGACTTCCCGAGTTCTTCCAAAGTTTGCGCGGGATCTTGGATTCCTCTCTCTCAGTGTCATCGAATTGAGTCGCCAAAGCTCGCGCCAAAGGCACTAACCCTAGTTTCGCACTTTATAAGTTAAGTCCTTGATAATCAACACGTGTTTTTGAAAGGCACTACAAAATCGGTTCGATTTTTATTTTGCTCATACTCTTCTTAACGGGCAATTTCTTCCATTGGATCTGGAAGAGATTGTAAATCTGCTTGTGGCTCTGTTCGGGAATGCCCGCTTTGCGCAGACGATAGACTTCTCCCTGTCGAGTGGGCAATATGACAGTGGCATAGGTATGGGTTTGGAGGACCCGCTTGATGGTCTGCCAGGAGCGGGTGTCCCCGTGCCGCTCCAAGGTGTATTCGATAAAGCGCAAAAGCTGGTAGGCCAAAATGGTGATAAAGACGTGGCCCTCAACGCGCGGTTCAATCTGGTGGTGGTTGGGTCTGAGGCCCAAGTCGCTCTTGAGCGCTTTGAAGCCGTCTTCGGCCCGGGTCAAAGTCATGTAGAGGCGCCACAGCTGGGCCCCGCTGAAGTTGTGCCGATTGGTGCGCAGCACAGAGCAGCCCAACAGTTGAGCATTCTCATCACAGGCCTGGTCCCTTCGAGTCCAGCAAAGGCCGCACTTTTTCTCTTTAGAGCCCTTGGCGGCTTCGACCAGTTCAATAGAATAGAAGCGCTGCACTCGGGAATGTTGCCCCTGTAAGCGCCCGATCGCGGTATGGATTTTTGCGGGCTCCTTTAAATGGCCTTGATCGACCCTTTTCTGAAGCCCCTCGAGCGCCTTCATAAAGCGCTCTTCGGCCCCTGAATAAATCGCCTCTTCCTTGGCCCGCCTGCGCACGCTCTGACACAACAGCACATACTCCTCGCCTGCTTGCCTCGACTCCTCCTGCGTTGTCTCCTGGTCCCCTTCACTCTCATTTTCTTCTCCCACCTGCTCTTTTATCCACTTCACCTTCACTTCCCGGTCCCAATCCCTCCCCTCTACCTTTTCGAAACCGGAAGCCTCCTGGAACTCTGCAAGATAAGCCTTACGCCCCCGGCGGCTCTGGTTGACCAGGTAGCCGAATCCCTCCTCGCGCAACAGTTGCACATTCTCCCGGCTCGCGATCCCTCCATCCATGATGATGAGGGTCTTCTCACGCTCGCCCTGGGCCCCCACCGCTTTCTCCAATTCAGCGATCATCTCCAACAGGGTCGTCGCGTCATGGCGGTTGCCCGCAAATATCCGATGTCCCAACTCAAAGCCTTCGGTATCGAACACCATCCCCACCACAATCTGAACACAATCGTGGCGTTTCTGTTTGTTCTTTCCCCGTTTCGCTTTGCCGTTGCTCGCACCCACCCCTTCGAAGTGCGTATTGGTAAGATCATACAGTAGTACCGTCCGATCCAAACTGAACAGTTCCCCCTGGCGCTCGCGCATATGCTCTTCGATCCTTTCGCGGTTCTCCACCAACCGATCGCTCACCCGGTAGTAGCGATGCCGATCCGACTTCACCGCCGCCACTCCCAGAAGATCTCCCAGGGCACTCTGCCTGGCCCACTGGGGCAAGGCGTTCTCAGGCACTGGATCCACCAGCCGGTTGATCACCGATACCTTAGCCGCATCCCTTTGCGCCCGGTTCAAGCCCACCTCCTGCAAGGCTTCATCCATCCTCAGCTTTTCCCACCCCTTAAGCCCCAGCAGAATCGGTCCCAATAAAACTCCCGCGGCGCTATGCTCCACTTTATCGGCCAAGACCCCATCAATTGCGTTCTGCTGCTCTGCAAAAGCCTCGGCCTTTTGGCGCAGTCCTCGCCACCGCCCCTCCCCATCAATCCGCCGCAGGATCAGTTCAATCCAGTTCTGCTGTCGACGCGTATACTCAGGGGCCAGAAGTTCCTCGATCCCGTAGAGCTGCTTTTGCACCGCCTTGGCAATGGGTCCAAAGTCCGGTCGACTGATGGCCCCATCGCCCAGGGAGACCACCACTCGCTGTCGCGGTTTACCTTCGCTGTTGCGGTAAGATTCAAGCAGTTGGAGGACCTGGCCGCTCTTGGAATGCTTCAGACGGAAAAACATATCCCGCCAGTCTGGGCGGGCAGATAGGGAGAGTTAAGAACTACTGAAACTTATAGTCCCTACACGATCAATACAGGACAAACATTCATTGCTCATCAACGACTTACGAATAATAACGTCTCTAAGTTCAGTGCTTTCCGCCCTTCAGTACGCAGTTTGGGCTAAGAGTCCGGACCTCACCGGAAATCCTAACACAAAACTCCAAAGAACGATTTCTAGAATTCGTTCGAACTACCTCCCACTCCCCCTTCCGCTGCCGTTTTTTTTCTGTTGCTTATTTTTCGCTCTCCCCTTTGCGTCTTTGCGTCTTTGCGCCTTTGCGTGAGGCCATCTCTTCCTCATTCGCCCAGTCTCTTATCAGGCACCAGATACTCCCTCACCGTCTCCCTCACCGCATCCCGCAGGGAAGTCACCGGCACTTCATACCCGGTGGTTCGTAATTTTCCGATATCCGCCTGGGTGAAATACTGGTACTTCTCTCTGAGATTCACCGGCATATCCACAAACTCGATCTTGGGCGTCAGATCCAATGCTTCGAAAATTGGATTCACCAGTTCGAGCCAGGTTCGTGCCTCCCCACTGCCTATGTTGAAGATCCCGCAGGCTCCAGTTTCGGCGAGATGCAGAGTCATATTGACCGCGTCTTTAACGTAGAGAAAGTCGCGACGCTGTTCACCATCCTTGAAATCCTTCCGATAGCTCTTGAACAGCTGCATGCCTCTGGTATCGCCGATCAGCTCGAATGCCTTGTGCACGACGCTCCGCATATCGCCTTTGTGGTTTTCATTCGGTCCGAAGATGTTGAAAAACTTAACTCCTGTGACCTTCCCGAGCATCCCGTGTCTCTGCGCATAAAGATCAAACATTTGCTTAGAATATCCGTACATATTCAATGGTCGGAGTTCAGAAAGCGCACCGCTCTTGTCGTCCATGCCTTTCTCGCCGTCGCCGTAGGTTGCGGCGGAGGAGGCATAGAGGAAACGCGCGTCATTCTTGAGAGCCCAGTGGGCGAGAAATCGGGTGTACTCGTAATTATTCTCAACCAGGTAGGAGGCGTCCGTTTCCGTGGTGCTCGAGCAGGCACCCATATGAAAGACGGTGCAGACATCTCCCAGAAAATTCTCGTTTTCCAGCAGCGATTTCCGCAAGCGATCGGCTTCCAGATAGTCAGAGAAACGCAGAGGCACAAGATTGCGCCATTTCTCATCCTTACCGAGAAAATCAGCAACCACTATGTCTTCGATGCCGCGTTGATTCAGAGTCCAGACAATCGCGCTCCCGATAAATCCGGCGCCTCCCGTAACGAGGATTTTTCCTTTGTGTAGGTTATGCATCCGTGGGTAATCTTCGTCGTGATCTTTGTCGAAATTACTCTCTCCGATTCCCTAAATCTTCGTCGCAAGCTTCGTCGCAAGCATAGTCGAAAGTTCCGGTGACGTCCTATCCTTCCTGTAAAAAGAAAAATGGTGTAACCTCCTGAAAACAAAAATGTAACCAAACCGGGGCCGAAAGGCGGCCCCGAAAAACAGGAGACTACACCATGAAGAAGATAGCACCGAGTGAGAAGATAGAGCAAGAGCTAATGGAAGGAATCGCGAGCAGCACAGATCCACTGGGGGAGGCGGCCCGACGGGGAGCCCAGCTGATGCTGCAAAGAGCCTTGGAGATCGAAGTGAGCGATTTTCTGGGGCGAGAGCGCTATGAGCGCTCGAGTGATGGAGCACTGCGGGGCTACCGCAATGGCTATGAGCCGAAGAAAGTGCATCTTTGCGAAGGGACGATTGAGCTGCAGGTACCGCAGATTCGCGACGGGCTGGAGCCGTTCGAGTCGGCCTGGCTGGAAGCGATCGGACGACGCTCGAAGCGGCTTTTGGAGCTGGTGCCGATGCTCTATGTGAAAGGGATGAGTCAGCGCGATATCGAGACGGCGCTGATCGAGTCTTTGGGGGTAGAGCAGACCGGGCGCAGCGTGGTCAATGAGGTGTGCCAAAGTCTGAGGATGGACTTTGCAAAGTGGCAGGAAAGAGATCTGAGTGGTGAGCGCGTGCTCTATCTGTTTCTGGACGGGATCTATATGAGGCTGCGGCCCGAAGACAAGAGGGCAGTGGCGGTCCTATGCGCCTACGGGATGCTCTGGGACGGACGTAAGGTATTGCTTCATATGGCCGTAGGGGACAAGGAGAGCAGCGCCTGTTGGGAGGCCTTCCTGGAGGACATGAAGAGCCGGGGATTGGCCGATCCAGTACTCAGTGTGATGGACGGTAATTCGGGTCTACGCAAGGCGGTGGGAAGGAAGTTTCCGAACAGCCTGGTGCAGCGCTGCCAGGTGCACAAGATGCGCAACATCGTCAACAAGCTTCCAGAGGTAGCCCGTCCCACCCTCAAAAAGCTCATTCACAAAGCCTTTACGGCGAAGGGATACCGCGAGGCTGTAGAACAGGCTCGCGCCATCATCGAGGAATACAAGGGGAGCTTTCCAGCCGCCATGAAGTGCCTGGAGCGTGACCTGGAGGAATCGCTCACAGCGCTGAAATTTCCCTTCCTGCACCGAAAACAGATCCGCACCACCAATCTGCTGGAGCGACTCTTCGGGGAAGGGCGCCGTCGCACCAAAGTGATTCCCCGATTCCGCTCCGAAACGAGCGGACTGTGCCTGATCTTCGCGGTCCTGGTGGATGCCTCAGAAGGCTGGCGAGGAGTCCGCATGGAACCCTACCTGGTGGAACGACTCAAACAGATCTGGAGCGATCCGGAGAGCACCTGGGAGGATCCGGACCTGATGAAATTCGCTGCCTGAAGGGAAGAAAGTAAAGATAATCTAATAGAGGTTATGCCATTTCGATTTTACAGGAAAAGGCGGACTTGACCAGTTCCTTATCGATGATCTGAACTATGCTCAGAGTGTTCAACGCTCGTGCGACAAAGTTTACGACAAAGGGTTTGGAAGCATATCCTCCGTGGGGAATTTCGAATCGAAGCTAAATCGACAAAGTTGACGACGAAGCTCGCGACAAAGGGTTGTGCAGTGCATTTCCGTGGCAGAATCTCGATTCGAGGTTATTACGACGAAGTTGACGACGAAGCTTACGACGAAGGGTTTGGAGGCATATCCTTCGGCTGGAATTTCGATTCGAAGTTAAATCGACAAAGTTGACGACGAAGCTCGCGACAAAGGGTTGTGCAGTGCATTTCTGTGGCAGAATCTCGATTCGAGGTTATTACGACGAAGTTGACGACGAAGCTTACGACGAAGGGTTTGGAGGCATATCCTTCGGCTGGAATTTCGATTCGAAGTTAAATCGACAAAGTTGACGACGAAGCTCGCGACAAAGGGTTGTGCAGTGCATTTCTGTGGCAGAATCTCGATTCGAGGTTATTACGACGAAGTTGACGACGAAGCTTACGACTAAGCAATGTCCGGGGTGCGGGGCACCCATTTTAACACGACGAAACTCACTTTCACGAGGGTTTGGGAAGGGATTCGACCGCAGTGCTCGATTGAGTGGACGACAGCAGTGGAAATACCCGGAAGGTCGCCGATGTCGTACACTGAGTCGTGCACTAAAGTCGATAGCAGATCTTGACTGCGAACCACGATGGGCGAAATCTAATGTCGTGACTCTTAATCGTGATCTAAAGTCGGAGGTTTCCATTCTGATGTCGAGGTAACCCACCCCAGACCCCTCCCAGGAGGGGATCGACGGGAGAGCACGATTGAGAGTCACGACGGGAGAGTTGACGACGAGGCTTAGGACTAAGTTTCCTATCCTGAAACCTGAACACTGACACCTCTACAGCACTGAAACCTGACACCTCAACCGGACTTCGACAACTCTATCGACCGCCGCTTCGCGGCCTGAACCGTCCTACCAAGAATTCCGCGAAAATCCGCTTTCGACATCTCTTCCAATCCTGCCAAAGTCGTGCCTCCGGGCGAAGAGACCCAGTCCCTCAGAGTTTCGGGTTTCTCACCGGTATGGGCCAGCAAGCGGCTGGATCCGAGGGTCGTTTCAATGGCCAGCTTGTAGGCAACCTCTGGATCGAGTCCGGCCTCGATACCGCCATCTCGCAGACCCGCAATGAACTCGAAAACGTAGGCCGGACCGCTCCCGCTAACGGCGGTCACCGCATCGAGCTGCTCCTCGGGCAGCTGCATCACTTCTCCCATTGATCCGAGTATCTCTTCGACCGTTTTCTGGTCGACTGTATCCAACTCTCGGAGCGGAGCGTAACAGGTGATACCGGCCCCGATCTGGCCCGGTGTATTCGGCATAGCTCGGACGATGTTCGCCGCCTCGGTAAACTTCGCCGTTAATCCCTCCAGTTTGGTCCCGGCTAGTATAGAAACGACTAATTTCCCGGCCGCGCCTTCGAGATCTTTCTCCTCCAACTCCTGCAGTTGCTGTGGCTTGATCGCGAGGACCACAATGTCCACATTCAACAAGAGTTCGCGCAGTGTCGGTGCGATATTGATACGTGTCTTCGACGCGAGAAGCTCCGCGGTACCGTCCGGAGCGCTCATGCAAGCAATGTCACCACTCTCGCAAAATCCCTTCTCCAGAAGCCCGGAGACCATCGCCGTGGCCATCCTTCCCGCCCCAATAAATGCGATCCTTGCCACGGACCGAAGGTAGTGCGGGCCCTCAGACACTGTCGAGGCTAATAGACTGGGACTAAGTGAGGAGACTAAGGGTACTGGACGAAGTGTTGAGGACTAAGTGTAATCACCTTTGGCTACACTTAGTCTCTCCCCTTAGTCGCCACACTTGGTGACGTCCTATCCTTCCTGTAAAAAGAAAAATGGTGTAACCTCCTGAAAACAAAAATGTAACCAAACCGGGGCCGAAAGGCGGCCCCGAAAAACAGGAGACTACACCATGAAGAAGATAGCACCGAGTGAGAAGATAGAGCAAGAGCTAATGGAAGGAATCGCGAGCAGCACAGATCCACTGGGGGAGGCGGCCCGACGGGGAGCCCAGCTGATGCTGCAAAGAGCCTTGGAGATCGAAGTGAGCGATTTTCTGGGGCGAGAGCGCTATGAGCGCTCGAGTGATGGAGCACTGCGGGGCTACCGCAATGGCTATGAGCCGAAGAAAGTGCATCTTTGCGAAGGGACGATTGAGCTGCAGGTACCGCAGATTCGCGACGGGCTGGAGCCGTTCGAGTCGGCCTGGCTGGAAGCGATCGGACGACGCTCGAAGCGGCTTTTGGAGCTGGTGCCGATGCTCTATGTGAAAGGGATGAGTCAGCGCGATATCGAGACGGCGCTGATCGAGTCTTTGGGGGTAGAGCAGACCGGGCGCAGCGTGGTCAATGAGGTGTGCCAAAGTCTGAGGATGGACTTTGCAAAGTGGCAGGAAAGAGATCTGAGTGGTGAGCGCGTGCTCTATCTGTTTCTGGACGGGATCTATATGAGGCTGCGGCCCGAAGACAAGAGGGCAGTGGCGGTCCTATGCGCCTACGGGATGCTCTGGGACGGACGTAAGGTATTGCTTCATATGGCCGTAGGGGACAAGGAGAGCAGCGCCTGTTGGGAGGCCTTCCTGGAGGACATGAAGAGCCGGGGATTGGCCGATCCAGTACTCAGTGTGATGGACGGTAATTCGGGTCTACGCAAGGCGGTGGGAAGGAAGTTTCCGAACAGCCTGGTGCAGCGCTGCCAGGTGCACAAGATGCGCAACATCGTCAACAAGCTTCCAGAGGTAGCCCGTCCCACCCTCAAAAAGCTCATTCACAAAGCCTTTACGGCGAAGGGATACCGCGAGGCTGTAGAACAGGCTCGCGCCATCATCGAGGAATACAAGGGGAGCTTTCCAGCCGCCATGAAGTGCCTGGAGCGTGACCTGGAGGAATCGCTCACAGCGCTGAAATTTCCCTTCCTGCACCGAAAACAGATCCGCACCACCAATCTGCTGGAGCGACTCTTCGGGGAAGGGCGCCGTCGCACCAAAGTGATTCCCCGATTCCGCTCCGAAACGAGCGGACTGTGCCTGATCTTCGCGGTCCTGGTGGATGCCTCAGAAGGCTGGCGAGGAGTCCGCATGGAACCCTACCTGGTGGAACGACTCAAACAGATCTGGAGCGATCCGGAGAGCACCTGGGAGGATCCGGACCTGATGAAATTCGCTGCCTGAAGGGAAGAAAGTAAAGATAATCTAATAGAGGTTATGCCATTTCGATTTTACAGGAAAAGGCGGACTTGACCCCTTCGAGCTTCGTCGGGTACGCTTAGTCCCCACTCCTAATCCCTGAGCCGACCACTCGACTAAGCGGTCCGACTAAGGTAACCGACTAACAGTTGCGACTAGGTGTGATCAGAGCCGGCTTTCTAAGGTGTTGTGAGAGCAAGCCGCGGCAACCCGTGAGGGATATCTTGTCCAAATGGGTTGCTCGGAAATCTGTGAGAAAAGCGAGCTTTTCGATAAGAAATCTCCCCTGCTGGGCAGTATGAATATCTGCAGAGCTCTAACACAAAAACTCACGGCCGTGAGTTTATGTGTTAGCTATTCGCATATGCCTGTATTTTTCAGGCAATGGGCGGGGAAGGCCAAAATTGGCTACTTTGATTCTGCGGGTTGGTAGTTTCTCATCCGTTCTAGCAGAGGAATGAATACATCGGGGTCATCGACGTCATCTTTGGAAACGAAGGTAGCTCCGAATCTCTCGTAGCCGGCCCAAATCGAATCGAGTGGTTCGAGGGAAGAGGAGACCGTTATTCGAATTCCTTCAGCAATTGTGGAAAAGACCGATAATCTCATCTATCTCGACTAGAGGGGAAGGTACGGTGAAAACCACATGATAGGGCACCGATGGGGCTCTGCATTGATAATCGTTCTTGGGTTGTCCCTCTGTCCGTGGAGTCGGGCAGTTGACACAGGCAAGGATGACTCGCTGCAGGTGAGTCATCAGCAAGGAGAGAATGTCCGAACGCAAGGCAGCAGGCACGCGCTGCGCGTCCAGTATCTCCTGCAGCCGCAGTTCGAGCATTTTGAAAGGGGTGGCGGAGAGTCCGAAAGCTCTTTCAATATCAAGAGAGCACAGTTGAGGTTTTCTGGGCATATTCTCGACCCACGCTTGAAGTACAAGACGATGGTCATGGGCACCACCGCGTCGGGCGACTTCGACGTTGATCTGCGGGACCTGTGGGTGTCCTGGCGTTTGACGGATGCCTTTCAGTTTCAGGCAGGCCAGTTCCTCGTCCACTTCGATTATGAGAACCTCGCTCCCACTTGGGCTCTGCAATTGGTGAATCGATCCATTATCAACTCCCGACTGGGTTTCGAGCGAGATATCGGCGTTCAGGCGCATGGCAATCTGCTTTCCAATCGCCTGCAATATTATCTTTATGCGATGAATGGAGATGGGCGAAACGAGCTGAACAACTGGAACGATCTGATTTACGGGACCCGAGTTGATCTTCATATCCTCGGCAAACATCAATACGTGCTGCCAGATTTGAAGCCATCGGATGAGCCCCACCTGGCCTTAGGGTTCGCCTTTCTGCACGACATGGGCAACGCCCGCGTGGACACCAATCGCCTTAACCGCGTCACCACCGATCTCATCTTTCGCTACATGGGATTCTCCGCGCTTGGTCTAGTGAACTGGGCCCGAAATGAAGATCGAGATGCAACGGATTTCGGATACCTTGTGCAGGGAGGCTACTTCGTCGTGCCCGACCGCCTGGAAGTAGCGGGACGCTGGGCGGCGATCGGCCGAGGCGATGCCCTGGGTGATGATCTGGCCGATCCCCGCGAGGCCACGATCGGGCTGAACTATTACTTCAAGGCGCACAAGGTCAAATTGCAGGCGGATTATAGCCGGCTGTGGAACAACAAATCGAAAATCGGGCAGGATGACGATCGTCTACGCCTACAGCTCCAATTATTCTTCTAAGACGTCAGTGTCTACAATGATGAAAATTAAAACAAAGATCGCTGTAGGAGCGGTGATCGTGGCGGCAGGGGCAGCATTTACGTTCCTTCAGTTTCGGCAGGAGCGCAGGGGAAATGAGGAATTCACCGGGCCGACCAAGAAAGTGGTGGTTGGCGCCGAAGCCGGCATGCTTCCCGCAGCGGTTTGGATAGCGGAAGCCAAAGGCTTTTTCAAACGGGAAGGGCTCGAAGTAACGATCAAGCCATTTGATTCGGGCCGTCTGAGCTTTCTCGCCATGCTGGACGGCGAGGGCATTGACATATCCACGGTTGCGCCGACCCCAATCATGTTCAAGAGCTTCGATCGAGATGATTTCGCTATCTTTGCCACCTTCGTTTACTCGTATGATGACGTGAAGGTCATCGCGCGGGAAGACAAAGGAGTGAAGACCGTAGTCGATCTGAAAGGCAGGAAAGTCGGCGCGACCGCGGGAACAACCGGCCAGTTTTTTCTGAACGCGTTCCTTACGGACAATGGCATTCCGAGCTCGGAGGTGGAGGAAGTAGATATTGCACCGTCGGAGTTGCCGGAGGCCCTCGAGCGCCACGAGGTGGACGCCATCGTGATATGGGAACCTCACGCTAGAAAGGCCGAGCAACTGCTGCAAGGTCGAGCCGTTAGGCTTCCGACTTCGGAAGTCTATAAAGAGACGTTCAATTTCATGGTCACAAAAGACTACGCCGTGGCCCACCCGGATGTTCTTGAGAGTTTTCTCAGAGCAGCAGACGCGGCGACGAAGTTCATTGCTTCCCACACCGAGGAATCGCAATCGATCGTAGCCAGAAGACTGGATCTGGATCTCGCGGCCACCACTGAACTCTGGGACGATTTCGTATTCGAGATTTCCCTGGACCAGAGTCTACTTCGGGTGCTGGAAGACGAAGCAAGCTGGGCTCTCAGAAACGGTTTAGCGCGTGGAACCAAAATGCCGAACTACCTTGAATACCTTTATCCGGGGCCTCTTGAAGCAGTCAAGCCGGAGGCCGTCACACTCTTTCATTGAGAGAGAACGGATGTTCGAGTGAAAGCACACCCATGAACATCTCGAGCAGATTGCACATCGTGGCGATTCTGCCGGTTTTGCTTGTCGTCGTGATCGCCTGCACGTTGCTCTACTCCGCGCGCGCTATTCATGATGCGGTCAAACGGGAGCAGGGAGCCCTATCCCTTACCCGAGGGATCTTCGAATTAGATGTCCTTGCCCATGAGTATATTTCTCAGCCCTTCCACGGAACACGGGCCAGAGAACAATGGAAACTTAGACACCAATCCCTGACACTGCATTTCACCGACCTGCCGGTAACGGATAGCTCCGATAGAAGGGACCTTAAGCAGGTGCTCATTCTTCATAGCCAGCTCGGCGATCTATTCGCCCGGCTGGAGGCACAGCATGAAGAAACCGGCCTAACGGCGGATAAAAGTCCATGAGCGAGGAAATGAAACAGCGCCTGATTGGGCAGATTCAGACCCGCTCCCAATCTCTCGTAGCGCTCGCTTCCCACTTGGCCGAGTCGGCCGATGCAAGGAAGCAGGGTGTCCTCCGTACTGGCGGCTTGCTTATCCTGGCCTCGGTGGTGGTCACGGCGGCCCTACTGGTGTTGATTTCGCTCTTGATCAGCCGGAGTATTACGAAGCCGATACATCAACTGCACATGGGCACCGAGATGATCGGGCGGGGCCACTTTGACCACCGCGTGGGTACGGATCGGCAGGATGAGATCGGGCAGCTTTCCCGTGCTTTTGATAGGATGGTGGCGAACTTGAAATCGGTTACGGCCTCCCGGGACGAACTCGATCTTGAAGTGGCCGAACGCAAGCGCGCGGAGGAAACGATCAGGAGCAAATCCGAAGAACTGGAGCGATCAAACGGAGGACTGGAACAATTCGCCTACGTGGCGTCACACGACCTCCAGGAACCTTTACGTGCTGTATCAGGCTGTTTACAGCTTTTAGAGCAGCGATACAAAGGCAAACTCGATACTGGTGCCGACCAATTCATCTCCCATGCCGTAGACGGAGCTCTCCGTATGCAGGTACTTATCCACGGCTTGTTAGAATATTCTCGTGTGGGAACCGGTGGCGAAGAGTTCGAGGAAATTGATAGTGAGGCTGTGCTGAATCAAGCTATCACCAATTTACAGGTAGCCATCGAGGAGAGTGGCGCAGTGATCACTCATGATCCCATTCCATCGATGATGGCTGATGGTGTGCAACTGAGCCAGCTGTTTCAGAATCTGATCGGCAACGCCATCAAGTTCCACAGTGATAAGCCCCCCGAAATCCATACTGGGGTTGAGCCCAAGAATGGTGAGTGGCAGTTTTCAGTTCGCGATAACGGCATTGGTATCGAATCTCAGTATGCCGAGCGCATCTTTGGCGTTTTTCAGCGGTTGCACACAAGGGAGGAGTATTCCGGAACCGGCATCGGCTTGGCGATCTGTAAAAAGATCGTAGAGCGCCACGGCGGGCGTATGTGGCTGGAGTCAGAATTGGAGCATGGGTCGAAGTTTTATTTCACTATTCCAAGAAACGGAGGTATCACATCATGAGCACTGGAGGGGTCGGCAGACCCGTTGAAATCCTGATGGTAGAAGACAGCCCTACGGATGCATTGCTGGCCAGGGAAGCGCTCAGGGATGCTAAGGTGAAAAACAGCCTGCATGAGGTAGTAGATGGTGTGGAGGTCATGGCGTTCCTGAAGCACGAAGGTCAGTATGCTGACGCACCTCGTCCAGATCTCATCCTACTCGATCTGAACCTGCCAAAGAAGGATGGGCGTGAGGTGTTGGCAGAAATTAAGGAGGATCCTAATCTGAAGCGCATCCCTGTGGTCGTCCTCACGACTTCGAAAACGGAGGAGGACCGGCTCAAAGCCTATGACCTGAGCGCAAACTGCTTTATTACCAAGCCGGTTGATTTTATCCAGTTCACCAAAATAATAAAGTCCATCGAACACTTTTGGTTCGAGGTGGTGAGTTTGCCACCGAAATGAAGGCAATGGAAGGTAAACTCCTCAAACTCCTGCTGGTCGAGGACAATCCCACCGATGTCCTCATGCTGAGAGAAGCTCTAGCAGAAACAACCACGGCTCAGTTTGATCTGGACCATGTCGAGCGGCTCAGCGGGGCCGTTCAACGCCTCGGTAAAGAAGCCTTTGATGTGGTCTTATTGGATCTCTCCCTGCCGGACAGCCAAGGGCTTGACACGCTTGTTCAGTTGCAGGAGCAAGCGTTCGAGGCGCCGGTTATTGTGCTGACCGGAACCGACGACGAAAACCTGGCCCTAAAAGCAGTTCAGATGGGGGCGCAGGACTACCTGGTCAAGAGGCAGTCGGATAGCAATTTGCTGGTGCGTGCGATCCGCTATGCCGTTGAGCGCCACCGCCTGCTGGCAGAAGCAGAATTGGAACAGACTCGGCAGCGGCAGCAACAGGAGCGGGAACTACAGTCGTTCGATCGGCTTTCCGGTCCTCCACCAACCATTGTTACGGCACGAACGTTCGGCATGGCGCCGTTGCGCAAAAGCGTGCCGGATACGTTCAACGAATGGGTCCAACGCTATGGAGACTTGATGGACCTGGCCCTGGAGCAGCGGAGCTTTAAGGTGGAGCATAACCTCTCAGAAAGGCTTCGCTCCATCGGTGAGAGCATTGGCCTCCTGAAGGCGGGACCCCGCGATGTGGTGGAGATTCACGGCACGGCTTTGAAAAGAAAGAGCAGCGAAGCCACGCCCCAGAAAGCGCAGGTCTATGCCGAGGAGGGCCGTTTGATGGTCCTTGAACTCATGGGCTACCTGGCCGCTTACTACCGGACCTTTTCTATAGGCGCCAGAAAGCCCCATGTTTCAGATACCGGACAAACTAAAATTGTGAAAGGAGAATAACCGTGGATAAATATTTGCTGAAGTTGTATGTGACCGGGCAAACCCCGACATCCATGCGTGCCATAGCTAACATACAGCGGATTTGTGAAGAGGAATTGAGGGGCCAATATGAGATGGTTGTCATCGATGTGCTGGAACGCCCCCAACTGGCAGAGGACGAGAAAATCTTAGCGACACCGACCCTGATCAAGAAGTTGCCGCCCCCGCTACGACGCGTTATCGGTGATATGTCCGATACCGAGAAGGTGCTGCTGGGACTGGACCTACAGCCTTATCCTGGTTCTGAAAAGCCAGAAGGAGGTGAAGGATAATGGGTCTGAAACAACAATCAGGCATCGAGAAGCTGGAAACGAAGATTCCAGGTTTTGATCTGATCTCGAATGGGGGTCTGACCAAGGGCCGCACGACCTTGATTTCCGGCACCTCTGGCAGTGCCAAAACGGTTTTTGCCGTCCAATTCTTAGCCGAGGGTATCCTCAACACCCATGAACCGGGCGTGTTTATCACCTTTGAAGAGTCCCCAGAGGACATCCGTAAAAATGTGGTCGGCTTTGGTTGGGATATTCCAAAGTGGGAGGCCGAAGGTAAATGGGCTTTTGTGGATGCCTCGCCCCAGCCAGGAGAAGAGACTGTCGTTACCGGACCCTTTGATTTAGGAGCCTTGCTGGCTCGCATTGAGAATGCCATTCACAAGGTGGACGCCAGGCGCGTCTCAATGGATTCTCTGGGGGCCATTTTCACCCAATTCCACGAAAGCGCCACCGTGCGCAACGAACTCTTTCGCATTGTCGCGGGGCTGAAAGAAATGGACGTCACGGCCGTCATGACCTCGGAACGGACGCAAGAGTATGGAGATATTGTTCGCTATGGAGTCGAGGAGTTTGTCGCGGACAATGTGATCATCCTGCGCAATGTATTAGAGGCGGAGAAGCGCCGACGAACTATAGAGATCCTCAAGTTTCGAGGCACCTCCCACCAGAAGGGCGAATTCCCTTTTACCATCATACCCGGTGAAGGCCTCATTGTGATTCCGCTTTCTGCCATTGAATTGAAGCAGAAGTCATCGAATACTCGCGTCACTTCAGGAAGTTCGGAACTGGACCAAATATGTGGGGGTGGGTTTTTCCGCGATTCCATTATCCTCGCATCCGGGGCGACAGGGACAGGTAAGACGCTGATGGTGACCGAGTTCATATCGGGCGGTGCGGCAGAGGGGGAACGAGGTTTGCTGTTCTCCTTTGAGGAGAGCCGGGAGCAACTCTTCCGCAACGCCACGGGCTGGGGCATTGATTTTGCGCAGATGGAAAAGGAAGGAACCCTCAAGGTGGTGTGCAACTACCCAGAAGTCGCTGGTCTGGAAGACCATTTGATTGAAATGAAGGCGGTGATTGACGAATTTAAACCGAATCGGGTGGCGGTGGATAGTCTATCTGCTTTAGAACGCGTCTCCACCGCTAAGGGGTTCCGTGAATTCGTTATCGGTCTGACTTCCTTCATCAAGCATCAGGAAATCGTGGGCCTGTTCACTGCCGTCACACCGACGCTGATGGGGGGTGAGTCCGTCACAGAAGCACATATTTCCACGATTACCGACTCGATCATTCTGCTGCGGTATGTGGAGATGTATGGGGAGATGCGCCGGGGTATCACGGTTCTCAAGATGCGCGGGTCCATGCACGACAAGGAGATCCGCGAGTTCAACATTGATGAGCAAGGGATGCATTTTGGTCAAACCTTCCGCAATGTCACCGGCATCATATCAGGTCACCCCGTGTATGCACCACCCAGTGAAACAGATCGTATGAGCGGCCTGTTCCAAGAGGAAGAAAATAAACGTGAGTAAGAGAGAAGGAGACGCGAGTTCTTATACACGCTCTCAGCTCGTGAGATTTTGCAGTTCTATGCAGAACCAGGTAGGATGAACGCAACGAAGGATAAACCCCTCAAACTCCTGCTGGTCGAGGACAATCCCACCGATGTCCTCCTGCTGCGAGAGGCTTTATCACAAGCAGGCACGGCTCAGTTTGAACTGAACCATGTCGAGCGGCTCAGCAAAGCATTGGAACGCCTGGGGAAAGAAGCCTTTGATGTGGTCTTGTTGGATCTGTCTCTGACGGACAGCCAGGGTTTGGATACGTTCATCAATGTTCATGCACACGCAGCCGAAGTGCCGGTGGTGATTCTGACCGGCCTCGATGATCAAGAGCTTGCCTTTAGAGCTGTGCGAGATGGGGCCCAGGACTATCTCGCTAAGGGGCAGGTGGATAGTAATCTGCTGAAGCGAACTATCCTCTATGCCGTTAATCAGCAACAGCTTCGGAAGAAATTAGACCAGCGTATCGAAGAGGCGAGGTCTAGTGAAACTCGGCTTCGCCATATCATAGAAAAGAGCGCGGATGGCATCATCATTGTGAACCAGAATGGCATCGTGCGGTTTGTCAACCCGGCAGCGGAAGCTCTTCTAGGTCGCAGGGCGGAAGACCTCCTGGGCGGTTTATTCGGCTTTCCTGTAGTATCAGATGAGATTGCAGAGTTAGACATCGTGCGCAGGGGTGGAGAAACAGCTGCAGCGGAAGCGCGCGTGGTAGAAACAGAATGGGAAGGTGAAAGGGTCTATCTCGCATCCCTTCGAGACGTCACGGAACGCAAGCAGGCAGAGCAGGCATTGGACCAATACGCACAAGAATTGGCCCGTTCTAATACCGAACTCGAGCAATTTGCCTACGTCGCATCACACGACCTCCAGGAACCGCTCCGGATGGTTTCCAGCTATCTCCAGCTTCTCGAGCGGCGCTACAAAGGCAAATTGGATTCTGATGCCAGCGAGTTTATCGAGTTCGCGGTTGATGGCGCCTCCAGAATGAAGGTACTGATCAATGATCTCTTAAACTATTCAAGGGTAACTTCGCGCGGAGAGTCTCTCGAACCGATGAACTGCAATGACGCGCTGGAGATCGCGCTGAGCAACTTGGAAAAGAGAGTTGCAGAGACGGATGCTAGGATCAGTCACGGTTCACTTCCCGCTATCTTGGGTGATCAAAGCCAGATCATCCGTCTCTTTCAGAACCTCGTCGGCAACGCCATAAAGTTCAAAGGTGAAGTGACGCCGGATATTCGCATCTCAGCTCGTAGGATCGATGAATCCACCAGCCTCTCAGGTCCAAATGGGCAACAACGTGACTTTCATGGAAATGATGGAGAAGGCAGTACTCCAAACGCCATTGATCGGCATTCCGGGTCCCCCTCCTGGCTTTTTTCAGTAGAGGACAACGGGATCGGTCTTGATTCCGAATATGCCGATCGGATTTTTGCTATTTTTCAACGTCTTCACAGGCAGGAGGACTATGAGGGAACGGGTATCGGTCTCGCGATCTGCCGAAAAATTGTGGAAAGACACGGAGGTTCAATTTGGGTAAACTCGACCCCCGGAAAAGGTTCGACCTTCTTCTTTACCCTTCCGATTTCAATAGAGAGCAGTTCCGAACCCTCGCCAGAGAGCATCGCTGCAAATTCGACCCAACGAAATTCCCCTGTCGAGGGCGAGCCGGCATTGATAGCCTAGACGCCGGCTTCTTACATGAGTCATCCCTGCAGCAGGTAGAGAAGCTGAACCCCATCATTTCAAACAACTTCTTAAGGGCGGGTGATTTTGAAACAATGGGGTGAAATGGCGGCAGTGGGGCTTCAGTACGAAATCTGATGGAACGCGTTCCTTAAATTCTTCCGTTGATGTCCGATGAACCAATCGGAAGATACGAATGAAAAGAGAAAACAGCGAAAACGGGCGTTCAATAAACATACTCCTGGTGGAAGATAATCCCGGGGACGTCAGGCTCACTGAAGAGGCATTGAAAGAAGGAAAGGTGAATAACTCCCTCTCCGTGGCTAGGGACGGCGCGGAGGCGCTTGCATTCCTTCATAAGGAGGGAGAATTCAAGGGGAAGCCGACGCCGGACCTGATCCTTCTCGATCTCAATCTTCCTAAACTGAACGGACCAGAAGTCCTCCAGAGGATCAAAGACGAACCCGACCTGAAGCGCATTCCCGTGGTTGTTCTGACCACTTCGACAGCCGAGCAGGATGTTCTGAAGAGCTACGATCTGAACGCCAACTGCTTCATTACGAAACCGGTCGATCTCGATCAATTCTTCAAAGTCATTCGCACAATCGACGAGTTTTGGCTCAATGTCGTCCGGTTACCGGAGCGAGCGGGGCGCACGCTTAGGTGAACTGGGTATCGTTTGCTCGCTCCGTCGCCCAACCTGACATCTGCGAATCCGTCCATTGACGAGGAATTATGAGTGTAAGAATCCTACTTATTGAAGACAACGCGGGCGATGCGCGCTTGCTCAGGGAAACGTTGAAGGAACACCCGCGTGAATCTTTTGAGATCACTCACATCACTTCCTTGGGGGAGCTTTTTGATATACCCATTGATGACGGCTTTGAAGTCGTCATCCTCGATCTGAATCTTCCTGACAGCAGTGGCTTGGAGACCTTTGAAAAAGCCAGATACCAACTGCCCAATTTTCCGATAATCCCTCTCACTGGTCTGGAGGATGAAGCTCTGGCAGGTAAGCTGCTGCAGATGGGCGCGCAAGACTACCTGGTCAAGGGTTCGGTCTCCGGCCCCTTTCTTCTGGAACGCACGATACGATACAGTATTGAAAGGTTCCAGTTGCAGCTTCAACTGAAGGAATCGGCTGATAAGCTGCGGGCCAATGAACAGAACCTCCGTCATATTGTGGAAAATCACACCGACGGAATCTTCGTGGTCGATTCGGGGGGCCAAATACAGTTCGCGAATCATTCGGCTGACCGCGTCTTGGGGTGTGAGACTAAAGACTTGCTGGGAAGTCCCTTTCCCTACGAAATCTCGAATAACGGCCCGATAGAGCAGGAGATCAGGAAGCCGGATGGGCAGAGGTCGACCCTCGAATCTACTGCTCTTAAAATTGAATGGGAAGGGAAGAGTGCGACCCTCATTTCGATGCATGACATCACGCTGCGCAAGCGGATGGTCGACAACCTCGTCCAGCAGCAGAAGAAATTGGCTGTGAGTCAGCTTTCGGCGGGGATTGCCCACGAGTTTAACAACATCCTTGCGGTGATCAAAATGTCCTCTGAGTTGCTTCTCGGTGGAGATTTTGGGAAGGAAGAGACGGATGACTATCTAAACAGGATCCGCCACAATACGACCCGCGCCGGGACTCTGGTCAGGCGTCTTCTCGCCTTCGCCGAGTCTAAGGAATTGAGACAATCCACCATGGATTTGAACGACGTCCTGCGAGGCGCAGAGAGTCTGCTTGAGAACGTCTTCCCACCCAATATTGAACTGGAGATCCACCCTTCCGACCTTCCTGTTATCGTCGAAGCCGATCGTTCCTCGCTCGAGCAGTGTATCCTCAATGTCGCGTTCAATGCCCGGGATGCGATGCCCAAGGGTGGTAAATTCACAATTGCTACCAAGTGGTCTGAATCCTCCCATCCTGGCCCTCACTCGGGAGAACCGTTCGATTCTCAGAGTTTCGCCTGCATTGAAATGACCGATTCCGGGGATGGCATGCCGCCGAATACGCGGGAACGTATCTTCGAGCCCTTTTTCACCACGAAGGATCCGGATAAAGGAACCGGACTGGGGCTGTCCACAGTCTACAGCGCGATCGAAGAGCACAAAGGCTGGATTGAGGTCGAGAGCGAAGAAGGGCAGGGGACCAAGCTGTCTCTTTATCTCCCTCTCTCTAAACGCCGGCTGCAACGAAAACCTATGGAAACGGCTGCCCCCTCCTCAGTTTCTATCGATCTCTCGAAGAAAAGAATCCTGCTGGTGGAGAACGTCTCGGACCTTCGGGACCTTTTCGGGCTCCTCCTCAGAAGAGAGGGATTTGAGGTATTGGAAGCGTCCTCTGCGGAGAAGGCTCTGGAGATTTTTGACGGCGAAGTTGAGAGTCCTCGGCTTCTCTTCACAGATTCTGATCTGCCGGGAATGGATGGATTCGAGTTAGCCAGACGGCTCCGATCGCAGGCGCCTGACCTTTCCATTGTCGTTACCGGTCGTAACGGCCACGGAAACTTATCAGATGAGAAAAATGGAAGTGAAGACTACATCTTTCTTCCCAAGCCCCCTGATTCTCAGAAGTTTCTCGAGGCCATACGCAGATCCCTTTCCCTGTCTTCAAGTGCGAAACAGGTTGCCGCTGCACGGTAGCCAGGATTCTCTAGCCCGCTTTTCTCACAATTTCTCGAGCATTGTTTTGCTGCGTAGAGTATCGAGCAATCTGAAAGATCTGCGGCGGCGACAGAGCACCGCCCTCCAACGCGCGAATGCAGCCATCGGATGGAGGGCGGTGCTCTGTCGCCGCCTCTCTGCCGTCCCCGGCAGAGAGGGATAGGAATCTGTCGGTAGTCAATTCGCCCGCGATGCAGATTCACAACCGGACCGGAGATACGCTCCGCAAACTCCGAAAAACAAACCGGCAGATTCCTTCCTAGGAGTCTGTCGGACTTTGACTTTCGATTGCTTCGCAAGTTACCAGGTTCGTCCGACAGACTCCTAGCAATAAGAAAATGAAACTGAGATTTGTGGAGATTGGTACTTTCAACTCCTCCGTTGAATTGTCGAGTGCCAATCTGTCTCAGATGTCTGAAGAGCCTCGGACTTCCAACGTCAGATATTCAGAATGCCACGCGAAGCTATGACAAACCGTCTCAAATCTCAGTTTCATTTTCTTCGAAGGAATCTGTCGGATCGAACTTGGTCGAGAATTACGACCGTCAAATTCCGATCCGAGGTTCAGCGATGTTACGAAGCGCAAAGTCCGACAGATTCCTAGGCTGGATGAGAGATCTCCACGGTGGTCCCGCCATTCTCTCCCGGCAGAATACGGATATCTCCATCCAGGCTTCGGATGGAATGACGGGCGATGGTCAGACCGATGCCCGATCCGGGTGTCGATTTTGTCGTGGCAAAGGGTTGAAAGAGTCGATCGGCGACTGATTTGTCGATGCCGCAGCCTTCATCTTTTACTCGGATCTTGATCGTCGCGGCGCCGTTGTTCTGTCGGAGCTGAGTTTGTATGGCTATGCTTCGATCTGCAGTATCGGAGTGATAGCTCTCGTAGGCGTTGGACAGTATATTGCCCATGGCAAGCTCGAAGATCTCAGCATTAGCATTAATGGTGTAGTTCTCCAGAGGGTTATCGATCTCCACCTCCTGAGGGGAATCGTTCTCGTGCCTGAAACGGTTAACACTATTTTCCAACAACCACTGGAGGGGAATCTCGCTGAGAGAGGGGCTTTCCTCGGCCGCTACGGATCCCAGTTCCTTGACGATTTTTGCCATGCGAGCAACGGCCTGGTCGATGAGCTCACTGTTGCGCATTACTTTTTCAGGATTGTCATAATACCGCCTCAGCAACTCGAGATAACCCATGGCAATGCCAAGGAGGTTGTTTAAACTGTGTGCAACTCCGTGAGTGATGGCGCCGATCGTAACGGTTTGACGCAGGTCGGCGACGCGACTCTCAAGTTCCCGATTCCTGGACTGGGCTTCTCGGAGGCGTAATTGAGTCCTGATGCGTGCCACGGTCTCCTTTAGATCGATCGGTTTTGAAAGATAATCTACTGCTCCCGCATTGAGACCTTCGAGCTTTCCGTTTTCCGTGTTACTCGCCGTGACCATGATAACGGGAATCGATTCGAGTCGGGGATCTCGCTTCAATGTCCGGCAGACTTCCCATCCATCCATATCGGGCATGAGGAGATCGAGCAGGATGAGATCAGGAAGGTCTCGTTCGACGCGCTCCAGGCACTCTTTTCCGCCTCCGGCAAGACTCACCTCCATACCGGCACGTCCGAGTGTCTCCCTGAGGAGCGTCAAGTTGGTCGGCTGGTCGTCGACAACGAGGATCTTTGGCTTCGTACTCAAGATTAAATTCGCTGGTCCGGCGTTCTCCCGCATCCTTAGCCGAGGATGCTGTTTTCTTCAAGCCTTCCTTGGACCAAACGGAGGTTTCCGATGTATTTTAATTGGTTTTTTACAAGATCGGCTAGGGATCGCAACTCGCAGTAGAAAGGAGGAATTGATCGATTCTCCGTCGCAATCCCTATCCGATCTAATTTCGGCCGAAATTACAGCCACTGCTAGTCACTTATTACGAAAATGTCACCCAAGTCGCAAGAGTGAACGGGAGAGGCCCTCTTTAGTCTCTAGTCATACTATGGTAGAAGCTACACCACCAGCACTGATCGGGGTGAGGCCGAGGAGTTCGTTTTGGATTGCAGCTTTTCTGTGCTTCGGTGTCGCCCATTCTGCGCTGGTGGCGCAGGAATTGGGGAAGAATCTGTACTCGGTATGGAGTCGCCTGGAACCTGCCGATCGACATGCGGAGGCGATGGCGATTTCAATTCCTGGAGTGGCGATATTCGAAGAGACCTGCTCGCGCTCCCCTCTGGGAAAGGTGATTCATCTTACCTATACTTCGAGAGTGCGGGGCGCCACTTTTACGGTATCCTACTCCGCCATTCCAAGGCTGGCGTCCCTTCTCGCACCTGATAAGACGATTTATCGGAAAGCCAAGGAATCCATCCTTCGCAGAACACGGGGGACAGAGGACTCGTATGAGGCACTATCGAACGGTGGAATGCCGGGAATGAAATTGGACTACACAATTCTTCCTTCCGAAGAAAGGCCGGGATTCACCGGAAGAACCCTCATGCACCTTAGAGGAAGGACGCTCTGCGTATTCAATGTGGTCTTCCGGGAGGATTTTCCTGAGAGACTGACTGGACGCTATTTTGAATCGATCGCGCTCGCGCGGGATGAACCGTGAATGTGAACCTTCTTCTAAGACCGCGGATATCACTGCATCTCAAAGCCTTCCCTTGATTCAAGGGCAAAGCGACAAAGCTTACGACGAAGAGTCCCTGACGGGTTAGAAGGCTGTTCGCTGCCTTTGTCGCAAACTTGGTCGTAAGCTTCGTCGGTTATCCGGGGCCTGCCCCATAGAAAAGGACGTCACCCTGATTAGCGGGAAAGGCGACAAAGTTGACGACGAAGCTTACGCCGAAGAGTCCCTGACGGGTTAGAAGGCTGTTCGCTGCTTTTGTCGTCAACTTGATCGTAAGCTTCGTCGCTTATTCGGGGACTGCCCCATAGAAAAGGACGTCACCCTGATTAGCGGGAAAAGCGACAAAGCTTACGACGAAGAGTCCCTGACGGGTTAGAAGGCAGTTCGCTGCTTTTGTCGTAAACTTGATCGTAGACTTCGTCGATTGTCCTTCGACTGTGGGGAGACTAAGGGTAACCGACTAAGTGTTGGGACTACGGTGACGTCCTATCCTTCCTGTAAAAAGAAAAATGGTGTAACCTCCTGAAAACAAAAATGTAACCAAACCGGGGCCGAAAGGCGGCCCCGAAAAACAGGAGACTACACCATGAAGAAGATAGCACCGAGTGAGAAGATAGAGCAAGAGCTAATGGAAGGAATCGCGAGCAGCACAGATCCACTGGGGGAGGCGGCCCGACGGGGAGCCCAGCTGATGCTGCAAAGAGCCTTGGAGATCGAAGTGAGCGATTTTCTGGGGCGAGAGCGCTATGAGCGCTCGAGTGATGGAGCACTGCGGGGCTACCGCAATGGCTATGAGCCGAAGAAAGTGCATCTTTGCGAAGGGACGATTGAGCTGCAGGTACCGCAGATTCGCGACGGGCTGGAGCCGTTCGAGTCGGCCTGGCTGGAAGCGATCGGACGACGCTCGAAGCGGCTTTTGGAGCTGGTGCCGATGCTCTATGTGAAAGGGATGAGTCAGCGCGATATCGAGACGGCGCTGATCGAGTCTTTGGGGGTAGAGCAGACCGGGCGCAGCGTGGTCAATGAGGTGTGCCAAAGTCTGAGGATGGACTTTGCAAAGTGGCAGGAAAGAGATCTGAGTGGTGAGCGCGTGCTCTATCTGTTTCTGGACGGGATCTATATGAGGCTGCGGCCCGAAGACAAGAGGGCAGTGGCGGTCCTATGCGCCTACGGGATGCTCTGGGACGGACGTAAGGTATTGCTTCATATGGCCGTAGGGGACAAGGAGAGCAGCGCCTGTTGGGAGGCCTTCCTGGAGGACATGAAGAGCCGGGGATTGGCCGATCCAGTACTCAGTGTGATGGACGGTAATTCGGGTCTACGCAAGGCGGTGGGAAGGAAGTTTCCGAACAGCCTGGTGCAGCGCTGCCAGGTGCACAAGATGCGCAACATCGTCAACAAGCTTCCAGAGGTAGCCCGTCCCACCCTCAAAAAGCTCATTCACAAAGCCTTTACGGCGAAGGGATACCGCGAGGCTGTAGAACAGGCTCGCGCCATCATCGAGGAATACAAGGGGAGCTTTCCAGCCGCCATGAAGTGCCTGGAGCGTGACCTGGAGGAATCGCTCACAGCGCTGAAATTTCCCTTCCTGCACCGAAAACAGATCCGCACCACCAATCTGCTGGAGCGACTCTTCGGGGAAGGGCGCCGTCGCACCAAAGTGATTCCCCGATTCCGCTCCGAAACGAGCGGACTGTGCCTGATCTTCGCGGTCCTGGTGGATGCCTCAGAAGGCTGGCGAGGAGTCCGCATGGAACCCTACCTGGTGGAACGACTCAAACAGATCTGGAGCGATCCGGAGAGCACCTGGGAGGATCCGGACCTGATGAAATTCGCTGCCTGAAGGGAAGAAAGTAAAGATAATCTAATAGAGGTTATGCCATTCCGATTTTACAGGAAAAGGCGGACTTGACCTGGGACTATTACTCCGGCCATTTAGTAGTAGCATCACGGATCATCGTTGAAACCATAGATTAGCGAAACAATGTGAACTGGCCTGCCACTATTTAGTTGCCGGAGTAATAAGTGTTGGGACTAAGTGTGCTTGGACGAGTTGTACCGACTAGACGATCCCGTCCTCCAACCACTCAAACCCTTCATCCAGGACCTGCTGGGCGAGTCGATAGCCGCGCTTGTCGTTAGGGTTGCGCATTTCGGCGAAGCGGCGCCGGATTTTCTGTTTTGAGAGCTCGAGAATAAAATCGAGCAGTTGTTGGAGATCGTCAGGTTTGTTGGTGGGGTTCGGATTTTTTAGGAGAGTGTCGGCGCGTAGGGTGGCGGCGGTGAGGGCGAAGAGTTCGGTGCCGATGTCGACGAATCTGGCAAGGAGGCACTGTTGCTTTTCCAGTCCTGGACCGTAGAAGGCCATGGCGTGAAAGAGGGAGCGAGCCAGGCGCCGGCTGGTAGTGGAGACGAATTTCAGATGGGGCCGCAGGGATTCGTCGAGATCGGAGGGAATTTCGGTGCTGAATGGGAGCCACCGGCTCGGGTACCACCGGCCGTAGAAGAGGGCGGCGCGAGAGGCTGCTCTGAGGCGTTGGATCGAGGAGCGGCGGGAGTCAAGGGCTTCGCCTGCTACCTTGAGGTGAGGGTCGAGCGCTTCGCGGGCAAGGAAGAGGCGCATGATTTCGCTGGAACCTTCGAAGATGAGGTTGATTCGACTGTCACGGGCGATGCGTTCGACCGGCATCGGCTCCTCTCCTCGAGCTCGGAGAGAGTCCGCAGTTTCGTAGCCGCGTCCGCCCCGAATCTGCATGGTGTCGTCGACGATGCGCCAGGCTGTTTCGGTGCCCCAGAGTTTGGCCATGGCTGCCTCAACCCGGATGTCGTGGTTCTTCCGGTCGACTAATTCGGAGACGAGGAGGACCATGGATTCCATGATGAAAACATCACTGGCCATGCGCGCGATCTTATCGGCGATGGCAGCGTGCTTCCCAATGGCGGCACCCCATTGTTTGCGTTCCGCGGACCACCGTCGCGCGATATTCAAGCAGCGTTTCGACAATCCGACGCAAGCCGCGGGTAGGGTGATTCGACCCGTATTGAGAGTGGTCAGGGCGACTTTCAGACCCTTGCCCTCCGCCGACAGGATATTCCCCCGCGGAACCACTGCGTCGTCGAAACGGACAACGCCGTTGTAGAGCGCCTTGAGTCCCATGAACCGACATCGCTGGACAACTTCTACGCCGGGAGTATTCATCTCCACGACGAAAGCGGTGATTTGTTTTTTCTTCTTTCCTCCGACCAATTTGTCCGGGGTTCGCGCCATGACGACAATGACCCCGGCCTTTGTTCCGTTCGTGCATTTCGCTCCGTTCGTGCCAGAGCTTTTCACCGTTGAGGACAAATGATTCGCCGTCAGAGGCCGGAGTGGCGGTGGTGGTCATCTGAGCGGGATCGGAACCTACATCATTTTCGGTAAGGGCGAAGGCGGAGATCTCTCCTGCCGCCATCCGCGGGAGGAATCTTTCTTTTTGCTCTTCGCTTCCAAAGAGGAGCAGGGGTTGGGGTACCCCGATCGACTGATGGGCGGAAAGTAACGCGGTGAGGTTGCCGCAGTGACTGCCCAGGAGCATGGCTGCCCGTGAGTAGTTGGTCTGGGAGAGCCCAAGACCGCCGTACTTTTTCGGGATTTTTATGCCGAAGGCGCCGATCTCGGCGAGGCCGGCGAGAACCGAATCCGGTATCTCACCCTCCCGGTCGATCGCATCGGGATCGGTCCGTTCACGCAGTATCTCTTCGAGTTTTGAGAGAAATGCGGTACCGTCCTCGATGTCCTGCGAAGGTTGAGCCGGGAAAGGGTAAAGGGTTGAGTAGAGTGGACTTCCAAGGAACAGGTCTCGTGCGAAAAAAGATTGTCGGGTCGATTCCTCACGTGCCGCTTCCGTGAGTTCCAGCGCCTCCTTTTGCCCTTTAGACATTCCGGAGGTGTCGATTTGGGAGATCGGCTCGTCGGGGACCCGTGTCTCAGTTTCGGTTTCCTCTATTGTCTTCATATTGCTGTCCGGCAGAGTCTTTTTCTGATCAACATATTGACCCCGGGTCGGAGAGGAGAGAGAAACCTATCCGTCTTCGCTCCGCTTCGCCGAGACCGGTGGGAGGGGGTACGGGAAGAGTTACAGGATTGTGCGCCCCCATCGGCATAGCCAGGAAACCTAAAGATCCCCAGTGCAAGCCTGGGGGATTCTCGCGCAAAACTGCATTGTTGCGTAGCCTATGAATCCTCAACTTACCCCACGGCAAGCGTGGGGGATGCCCATCATCCAACACCCAAGGGTCCACTTCCCACATTTGATTCTCTTTTACGCTGTTTGAACCTGTGATTCCAGAGATCGGGTTCCATCTGCGATACGTTGAAAACCTGCACCTTGCTTTATGAGGCTTTCCTCTCTTTCGAAAAGTCGGACTGGATGGAACGATCGCGATAGAAAGATTCGCCTTTGGCCGCCATTTCGGTGAGGAGAGGGCAGGGTCGAAAGTTCTCGAATCCGTCGGCCTCGAGCTCTTCCAGTTTTCGGACGACATTCGAGAGCCCGACGCTATCCGCGTATCGCAGAGGTCCTCCCCGAAAGGGGGCCCAGCCGGTACCCATGATCATGGCGAAATCGACGTCGTCGGGTTCCCTGACGACCTCCTCTTCCAAACAACGCGCCGCCTCGTTAATCATCCGAAACACCATTCGCTCCACGACCGGCTCAATTCTGGTTTCCTGATCTCGCTCGGAGGAACGAACCAAAAACAGTTTTGGGTTTGGAACGGCTTTTCGACTGGATTCAGGGTAGCGATAAAATCCGATGCGGCCCCGCTTACCGGTCCAACCCCGGTCGATCATCTTCTGTAAGGATTGACTCTTGCCGAGGGAGTAGGAGAGGCGCTCGCCGAGGTATTGGGCGACGCGTTGGGCGACCCCGAGCCCGACTTCATCGAGAAGACGAAAGGGACCCATCGGCATCCCGAATTCCAGCATGGCCTCATCCATCTGGCTCACGCTTACCCCTTCTTCAAAGAGATTGAGTGCTTCGACAAGGTAAGGAATGAGGATACGATTGACCAGAAATCCAGGTTTGTCCCGAACGATGACCGGCAGTTTACCTATCGACTTGACAAAACTCAGAGTCACTCGCAGGGTTTCATCGCTGGTTTCTTCTCCACCTACGACTTCAACCAACTTCATTCGGTGCACCGGGTTAAAGAAGTGTATACCGATGAATCGCTCCGGTCGCTTTAGCGACTGGGCGATCTCCGATATCGGCAAGGCCGAGGTGTTTGTGACGAGGATCGTTTCGGGATCCGTCCTCTGTTCCAATTGGCCTACAACTCCTTTTTTGAGCTCCAGGTCCTCAAAAACCGCTTCTACAATCAGATCGAGACGACGCAAAGAAGCACTATCCTCGATCGGCCAGATTCGATCCATTCCCGCTTGGGCCTCCACTCGCGTAAAGAGTCCCTTTGTGACCCCATCCCTAAAAAGGTGCTCTGCTTTTGCCAAGCCACGGGCCAGCTGGCTACGATCGGTATCTCTGAGGAGGACATTCAGGCCCCTCGAACTGAGCCATTGAGCGATGCCTGAGCCCATGGTTCCGGCTCCGATTACAGCGGTTCTGCGGACATCCTGTCCGGCAGGCTCCGAGTCACTTTCCGGGGGCGCCGCTGAGGATAGGTGTTTTGACCGCTCCTGAAGAAAGAAGATGCTCACCAGGTTCCGGCAGGCGTCGGTTTCGATCAGATTCATTACACTCTTCCTCTCGTTCCTAAGTGAATCTTCGATTGCAAGGTGCAATCCGTTCGTTAAGACGTCGATCGACTTGAGAGGAGCCGGGTAATTACAGTGAGTCTCGGCAAGAACACGCTCCCGAGCCTTTTTAGCGATGAAGCGGGCAATCAATCGGTAGTTGCTTAGAAAGCGGGGTGGGGAAGGGCGTCTTCCGGCCAGAACCTTTTCGAGTGCGAAGTCGAGAAGACGTTCCGGGAAAACGGTCTCGTCGACAAAGCCGATCTTCTTTGCTTGTCGAGCCGAGTGAGTCTGGCCTTTGAGAATAACCTGAAGCGCTCTGGGCAATCCGATAAGTCGAGGAAGGCGTGTGCATCCACCCCAGGCCGGGAGCAAGCCGAGGGTCACTTCCGGCAGACCGATCTTTGTGGCTTTCGCGTTCGAGGCTACCCTGTAGTCACAGGCCAGGGTGAGTTCCAGGCCCCCTCCGAGGCAGGCTCCGCCGATTGCGGCCACCGTGGGAACGCGAAGTCTCTCCAATCGGTTGAAGATCAGCTGTCCTAATTCAATCAGGGAGGCGATGTCCTCTTCGGGGATGTCTCGTGAGAAGACTTTGAGATCGACGCCGGCAATGAAGATCTTCGGCTTAGCACTTTCCAAGATAACACCTGAAAGCTCCTTTTCACCCTCCAGCACTGCAAGGTGCCCATTGAGCTCCTCCAGAGTCTCTCTGTCCAGGATGTTGGCGGAGGAACCAGGGCGATCGAAAGTGAGGATCGCAATCCCCGAATCGGTCGTCCGGCGATAGATGTTTGAGTTCATGTTTGGACAGAAACGCTTAGTGAATTCCGGCGAGCCGGGACTTCGCTGCGCTCAGCAGTGAACAGTCTGAGAGTGGCGAGTTTCGGGATGCGAGATGCGAGTGGGAATGGGATCGTGGATTTGTGGAGGGACCCGCCGCCGCAAGCTTTGGCGTGGCACGGCGAGGGCCCTCGAGTCCCGGGTGTCAATGGTGATGGCAGATTCGAACTCAGTCGGTTGACTCGGGGACTCGAGAGCCCTCGTCCCTCCAGAAGATCAGTCGCCCCGCCTCTTTCATTCCGCGGTTTACTCGAATCCGTTGGGAATTCCCTCTTCAATGAATCTGCCGGAGTCTCTTCTCCCATTCGTGTCCATCAGCGCGCCGCTGCGCGCAGGTATGTTCATTCGTGGTTTCTCTCTTTCTCTAGTTTGTATAATCTAGCAGGATGTCGGACGAGTTCTACTGCCTGCCAAGCTCGATAAAGGCAACGTCCGACAGGCTGCTAGGCTGCTTCGAGCCACAGGGCTCCTCCCTGGCCACCTCCGACACAGAGTGAAACGAGAGCTCGTTTCGCTTTTCTTCTATGCAATTCATTTAGGGCGGTCAGGGCCAATCTTGCTCCGGTTGCGCCCACCGGATGTCCGAGGGCAATAGCGCCGCCATTCACATTCAGACGCCCTTCGTCAATTTCCCCGAGCGCATCCTCCCTCCCGAGGTGTTTTCTGCAGAACTCTTTGCTCGTTACGGCCTTCAGAACACTGAGGTTTTGAACTGCAAAGGCCTCGTTGATTTCAATGATATCGGCATCCTTAGTTCCCAATCCGAGTTTCCTCTCCGCGCCGTCGATGGCATGAATCGGGCCCAGGCCCATGTAGACAGGACTGCAACCGGCGTAGTGATAGCCGAGGAGCCGTCCGAGAGGTTTGAGATTGTGTTCGTGGCACGCTTCCTCAGTCATCACAAGGAGAGCGACCGCTCCGTCGGTAATTTGGGAAGAGTTGCCGGGGGTGACGGTACCGGTCTTCCGATCGAAGACCGGCCTCAATTTGGATAGGCCATCGATGTTCGAATCGGTGCGTGGTCCATCGTCCCTCTCAATACAGTGGGGACCGCCTCTTCCGGAAGTCAGATAAACAGGGCAGATTTCCTCGCTGATGCGGTCCTGAGCTGCGACCGCCTTTTCATGCGAATGCTGGGCAAAGCGATCCTGATCCTGGCGTGAAATCTGGAATTCACGACCAAGGACTTCCACTGTTTCGCCCATGTTGAGTCCGCATACGGGATCCGTCAGCCCCAGCTGCAAGCCCGACACCGGTTTGAAATCGGAAGGGCGGAGTTTCAGCATCTGGCGAATCCTTTGGGCATTTGATTTTGACCGAGCGAGGGCGACGAATTTCCTCGCCGCGGTCTCACTGAACAAGAGCGGGACGTGGGTCATGCTCTCGCACCCTCCGACCAGAAACACTTCGCCTCTCTCGGCCTCTATCTTCTCACTTGCCTGGGTCAGAGCTTCGAATCCGGAAGCACAGTTGCGCTGCACCGTAATGGCGGGAACAGTGTCGGGGATTCCGCTGCGTAGGGCAATCACACGGGAGAGATTTGCGGCGTCAGCCGGTTGGCAGACACAGCCAAATATCACTTCATCGATCAAGGATGGGTCGAACCCGGTCCGGCTCAGGAGTGAGGTGACCGCCGCGCGACCGAGATCAGCCGCCGTAAGATTGGCGAACTCGCCTCCCATTTTGCAGAAGGGAGTTCGGACTCCTTCGACGATGAAGAGGCTCTTACTCATGAGACGAATGGAGTCGTGGAGTAATGGAATGGTGGAGTGTTGGGTTCATGAGGATTCGGGTGTTGAGGAGGCAGAGGACTCTTCAATTAGTCCGCGGTTTCCTTTTATCCACGGGTAATCCTCTCTCCTATTAACGAACATGAGCGTGGATTAGGAGTCTGTCGGACTTTGAAGTTCGATTGCTTCGCAAGTGACCAACTCCGTCCGACAGACTCCTAGCAATAAGAAAATTAAACTGAGATTTGAGAAGTGTGGCATTTCTAACTCCTTCCGAGGATTGTTTTTTGCCAATGTGTCTCGAATGCCTCAAGAGTCTCGATCTTCCAACGCCGGATTTTTGGAAGCCACGAAAAGGTAGGACAATTCGTCTCAAATCTCAGTTTCATTTTCTTGGAAGGAATCTGTCGGATTCAATCTGGTCGCCAATAAGCCCCTTCAACTTCCGATCGCACATCCAGCCATGTTGCGAAGTGCAAAGTCCGACAGATTCCTAGCGGTTGTGATTTTCGTTGGCGGCGTTTGCCTTCCCGCGTTTCCATAGTCGCTGGAACTTGGATAACACCGTCTTCACCGGCGCCCAGTGGGGAGGTTTCCAGTTTGCGTCGGAAGGGTTGTCGAGATCCCTCCGATCCACGATTTTCTCTTCCTTGAGGACGTGCCCCACTTTGTGGAGACGGCGCATCTCTCTGGTGGAGTGAAACTGGATCCGATTCGGCCGAATTTCGACGGTCGTTGAAAAGCGAGTATTGATATCGTGGGCAAGGACTTCCTCCGACACGGCGCCCTGCTTGCAAACATGTAGAAGCAGTTCGTCCATTTCGTTTGGGTCATCATTCAGCTTACGAAGCTCAAGCTGCCAGGATCCGACATGCGGGATGTCGTCAAGGAGGTTCTCAAGCACGTTGAAATCGACCAAGGTGCCTTTCAGTTTCTGCAACTGCATGGAGTGGATGTCTGTAACTCGAGAGATTTTCCCCTGCAACCTCGGCGAGCGGCGCCCGCAATAAGGGCACGGTTCGGTGACGATACCGTTCTCGATGTAGTCGCCGGTCCGATAACGCAGGACCACCGTACCTCGAGCGTTGAGCGGCGTATACACAATCTCTCCACCCGTTCCGTCGGGAAGTACTTCGCCGGTCTTCGGATCAATAATCTCCACGATGCCTAGATCCGGGTAAAGATGGTAGCCGCTGCTCTGCTCTTGACTCGCAAAGGGGCACTCCACCCAGGCCATTTTCGCTTCTGTAAACCCGTAGGTGGCAATAACCGCCACTTCGTGCGAACCGACTTCAGCGCAGAGTTCGATGAGCTTCCGGCGTGTGCCCGAAGACACCTTTTCGCCGCCTAGCACGATCAGTTTGATGCCCTCAAATCGTGCTCCTTCTTCCATTGCCTGCTGCAAAACATGGTAAAGAAAGGTCGGCATCCCCACCAGGATCGACGGCTTCAACCGACCGATGAGGCGGATGTTTCCCTCCGTCCCGATGGTCTTGCCGCCTCCGCTACCAACACAGAAAAGATTTTTCTCGAGGGCCGCATGATAGGTCAGCCAGTAGGCCAGATGCGGGGCATAGGGAAAGAGGTTGAGGAGGCGGTCTTCCCGGCCGGCTTGGCCAATCTCGATGAGGCGGCTGCCTCCCAAAGCGAGATTACGCAGATCATGATGAGTGTAGAGGAAGGGAATCGGATCCGCGGAACGCCCCGTCGTTGATGTCATAAATACGGGCCGGAATTCCTCTTCTAATTCGGCTTTCACCCTGCCTCGACCTCTCCAAAGGGCACGTAGAATTACTCTTGGTAGCCGGGCCAGTACATCGGCCTCCGGAATGAGAGCAAAATCGAGATGTTTACGAGCATTTTCGGGATTGGGCAGGAGATCCGCTTTGCTGGTAAAGGGAAGCCTCTGAAGGTCACTCACGGTTCGAAAATGATCCGCCTCCAAACCCTCTTTAAGGAATAGTTTCTGGTAGTGCTCGGAAAAGGGAAGGACCTTCAGGTTCAGAAAACGGTGAAGAAGCTTTCCCTGCCATGCGATGGTGGCATTGGGGTCGAGCGTTTCCCAGCCTTTACTGTGGTTGCAAGTTCTCATCACCATTCAGGCAGCTTGAGGGTTGGCAAAAATACGCAGTTGCTCGCTGTGAGCGAGAGCCTCTTCTCTCCCCGATTCGATGAATTTTTGCGATTGATCGAATTCGTACCATCGGGAGGAGGAGGAAACCGGTTGCAAGAGAACTTCGGCCCTGTCCTGTTCTCGCTCCACCATGCGAATGACACTTCCTTCGATACTCTGCATAAGGGTGTCGAGAACGTTACCTGGTGCAAAAAGGTTGAAGTGCCGATTCAAGGTTCGGGCAATCGCGAGGCGCCCGTTACGGTTGGCACTTGCATTCAATTCAGAGCCGCTCGAGGATCGCGCCAATTCGGGAGTAAGTACGGTACTGACCGCGATAATGTGTTCGATTCCCTTCTCTTCGAGCACGTCGATTGGCAGCGGATCGGTCATGCATCCATCGGTATAGGTTTCGCCATCCCGTTCCACCGGCACACAGATTCCCGGCATCGCGCAGCTGGCACGAACGGCTGAGACAACGTCCCCTTCGGAGAGGACTTCCCGGTCAAGTGTCGAAAGATTGGTCCCCACCACGTGCAGTGGAACGGAGAGATCGCTGAACGAAGTATTGCCGAGCGTATTGCGAAGTCGCCGCTCAATGTTCCTGCCCTCAATCAGGCCCCGCCGAGGGGGGTAAACCGGATCGAGGAGCCTTATAAGTTTCCAAGGAGACTCGAGATCGCGGGCAAGTTCCTCAAGCTGACGACCATTGTATCCGCTTGCCCAACAGGCGCCCACGTAGGCTCCGAAACTTGCTCCCGCAACCGCATCGATCTCCACGCCTTTCTCTTCCAGGACTTGAATGACTCCTATATGGGCTAGCCCTTTGGCGCAGCCTGAGGAGAGCACGAGTCCGACTCGGCAACAGGCGATCTCCCGAGCGATGCGGCCAAACTGGGCGCGGTAACGGCGTTGGCTTTCGACCTCGGTGTCTGAACCGGGAACGACCAGCAGGTCTTCCGGGCGGGTGCGAAGAACAGTGGGGACCGGAAGGTCGCGACCGTAACCGGGCAAGTCGTGCCTGATCGCCTCCCCCTTCTTCAAAACGAGTAGAGGTCGGACTCGCCGATCGGCTTCCAGGTCTACTTTTCTGACTTTTCGAAGGAAATGGGACGCCTTCCCGAGGGACCGATTATCTTGGCTGATGGTGACGAATATTGGCTTAGAGCGAGTTGCCAGTTCGAGTAAGGTCGCGCTTTCAAAATCCTCCTCGAGACTCACAAGTAAATGATCGAACCGCCTTCCAATCCGCTCGAGGAGGGCGGATAAATCTTGCCCGGATGAAGGCCCCGCGTCCCGATTGATTCGGGCATAGTGAAGGCTGCGGCCGTTATTTTGGAAAAGAGTTTCAGTTCCCTTTGGCCGGCCAATCCTGGGGCCCAAATCGCGCCATTGGCAGGTGCCGGCTCCCTTCACGACTTCAAGCAAGAGAAGCGAGCCCGCCGACTTTTCACTCAGAGCACGGCAAATTTCAGTGTGAAACTGTTTTGGGAGCCTGTTCCCGGCGAAATTCACAAAAATGGTTGTGCCTCTGAGAAGGTTTTGATCCGGCTCTCTCTTCGCCCCTTTTCCGTTGTGGAGCGGTCTGGAAATCGAGATTCCCCTGTTCTCAAAAGGAGCATAGATTGCCCTTAGTAGAGTCCTTGAATCCCAGTTCTGTAAGATTCCTTTCATCTTACATCTCTCATCTCTCCCCCCTGTTTTCCGCGTCCGACAATCTTCCAGGAACGCAGTTTGATGCGGTTACCTTGTTAACGGATCTGGAACGATCTAAAGTCCGCAGTAACGCCGCTTCTTATGGCTTTATTACTACTCTAAAATTAGAGAATTGTCGAACCGGTTTTGTTCCCTTGGACGAGGGAACAGCGATTTTTATTCTTTTTTATGATTCGCTTTGGGGAGTCTTACGCCAGGAATCTGTCGGACTTTGAATATCGCAACATCGCGGAGGTTCGGATTCAACGGTGAAGGGTGCAAATCTAGACGAAGTCCATGCCGACAGATTCCTAGGTCCGATCCCGGCCTGGCGAGACGAACACGATTGTAATTCTGAAAACCCGCTCTTTACTCCCGGGTATGACACTTGAAAAGGCTTCCCAGTTGGTCAAAGCGTGCATGGAGGAAATGAACACCCTTTACCGTCGAATCGTTTTTAACGAATGGGCCATTCTCTCCCGAAGTGAACACCGTGACCTTGTCCTGGCCTACGAAGGGCCACGTACCGAGTACGTCCAGAAGGGCTTCGTCGGAGACATGCGGGACCTCATTTCCGATATGTCAAGCGGGGAGCACGCTCCGGGCGATTTCGTCTTCGCCCATGAAGCGGAGGGGACCCAGTTCGACGCCTTCATCGTTCTCGGCGAGGGGATTTTTCTAATCTGTAACAACACCGAGAAAATCATGGACGAGATCACGGGGGATCCGCTTTGGCGAAAGGCTCAAGCGCCGTTTGCCAATTTGAGCTACCGGTTTCAGACGGATCAGGTGGAGCTGAAGGCGTGAACTGCCGCTCCCGCCTGGTTTGTTGCCCCTCGCTTGCGCGATTGGCAACGGAGGATTGGCAGGATAAGCATGGATGCGGGTGATTTTGGGGCAGAGTTCCATCTCCCGCTATTTCTACCTGAAAGGGCGCGGTTCCCCTGGTAACCTTGCTCTCGAACCTTGTCTGTTCTTCGAAGTAGCACCGACTTGCTATCGGATCTTCTCTGTCTACAAGGGTATCGTTGTCACGCTGATGGGAAGCGAACCGAGACAAGGTTCGGGATGTGGGTTTGCTTCGCTGGGCTCGAGCGAATTGGTTGTCGTCGTTGCCTTGCCCGAAGGGCGAAGGAAAGTCCGACGACCCTGGGTAACCTTGCTCTCGAACCTTGTCTGCTCTTCGCAGCAGCAGCGACTTGCTATCGGATCTTCTCTGTCTACAAGGGTATCGTTGTCACGCTGATGGGAAGCGCGAGACGAGGTTCGAGACGAGGTTCGAGACGAGGTTCGAGACGAGGTTTGCTTCGCTGAAATCTAGCCTGCAAATGGTCAGGATATCGAAGATCGAATCTGGAAGGAAGGTCCGACTTCCCTTGGCAACCTTGCTCTCGAACCTCGTTCTCGAACCTCGTCTGTACTTTGAAGTTGTACCGACCTGAATTCGGATCCTTTTCTTTTCCAATGGTTTCATTGTCCGTCTGATGGGAAGCGAACCGAGACGAGGTTTGCTCCGCAGGGTCCGAGCAGGAAGATTGTGGTAGTTGCCTTTCCCTGAGAGCGAAAATGATCCCTATCACCCCTGGTAACCTTGCTCTCGAACCTTGTCTGTTCTTCGAAGTAGCACCGACCTGCTCTCGGATCTTCTCTGTTTACAAGGGTATCCTTGTCACCCTGATGGGAAGCGAACCGAGACAAGGTTCGAGGCGAGGTTTGCTCCGCAGGGTCCAAGCAGGAAGATTGTGGTAGTTGCCTTTCCCGGAGGGCGAAAATGATTCCGATCACCCCTGGTAACCTTGCTCTCGAACCTTGTCTGTTCTTCGAAGTAGCACCGACCTGCTATCGGATCTTCTCTGTTTATAAGGGTATCGTTGTCACCCTGATGGGAAGCGAACCGAGACGAGGTTTGCTCCGCTGGGTCCGAGCAGGCAAGTTGCAGTCGAACGTTGCCTGGAGAGCGAAGGTGGCTCGGACTTTCCCTGGCAACCTTGCTCTCGAACTCTGTTACTCCTGTAGCGGACTTTAATCTCTCAACATTGCGGCTGTGATTCTGTCGATGTTCCTCAGTTTGTCTTTGATTTCGAGCACCTCTGCATTCACCCAGATCCCTCTCGCAGAGAAGACGTCTACGAGAGCCGCAAGTTTGCTGGTTGATCGATTGGCGATAATCAGGAATCGTCGATGATCCAATTTCGCATAGCGACCATTCCCTTCTGCGATGTTAAGGATAATGCTCGTCACGGTCTGGTCGATCCGACGAAACGACGAAGAAGGTAAGCGATCGAGCAACCCTGACGTCGTGAGCTCTTGGAGCACTTGCATTGAAAATTGATACACTTTAAGTCGTTCGTGATGGAAGATGGGTGATTCTGCGCCGGATGGAGTCGAGTAAATCGAACCATCCTCATTGACACCCTTCTCCTGCCAAGATTTACGCAGACCGATCAGTCCTCCAAATATGCTTGCGAGATCCTCTTTATTCTTCCGGACCGAATCAGAGTCGAGAAAGGCTTTCACTTCTGAAACGTCCAAACAAGCTGCGCTCTCGAGTATCGAGCCGAGGCTGTAGTCGATCGCTGTCTTTTTTGCGGGTAACGCATGTTCTCGGCAAGCTTCAGCCAAATTGACAATAATGCTTTCCAGGGCGCGTGAAAAGTGATCTCCGACACAGTGTTTGTTGTCCCAAGTTGCCAGTTGATCCTCGGCGGCTGCAATAAATCGCAAGATTTCCCTGTAAACAGCGAGTCTCTCAAAGCTAAACACGGTTCTTGTAGGGTCTGTATAAAAGAAAGGCGGCGATCGGTTCAATCCTACTTCATCGGAGTACGAATTAGGACAAGGTCCGAGTCCCGCTTAGCGGGATCGAGACCCGTCGTCGCTTCGCTATGCCGAGGCATGCGAGGTTTGCTTCGCTGAAATCGAGCCGGCAAATGGTCAGGATATCGAAGATCGAATCTGGAAGGGAGGTCCGACCTCCTCTGGCAACCTCGTCTCGAACCTCGTTCTCGAACCTTGTCTGCTCTTCGCACTAGCACAGATCAGAATTCGATTCTATTCCCGTCGCATTGGAAACCATTACTGTGCCGGGCAAATCCGTTCAGGACAAGATTCGAGACCCGTCGTCGCTTCGCTATGCCGAGGCATGCGAGGTTTGCTTCGCTGAAATCGAGTCGGCAAATGGTCAGGATATCGAAGATCGAATCTGGAAGGGAGGTCCGAGCACCTCTGGTAACCTCGTTCTCGAACCTAGTTCTCGAACCTTGTCCGCTCTTCGAAGTAGTAGCGACTTGCTATCGGATCTTCTCTGTTTACAAGGGTATCCTTGTCACGTTGATGGGAAGCGAACCGAGACGAGGTTTGCTCCGCAGGGTCCGAGCAGGAAGATTGTGGTAGTTGCCTTTCCCTGAGAGCGAAAATGATCCCTATCACCCCTGGTAACCTTGCTCTCGAACCTTGTCTGTTCTTCGAAGTAGCACCGATCAGAATTCGATTCTATTCCCGTCGCATTGGAAACCATTACTGTGCCGGGTAAATCCGTTCAGGACAAGGTTCGAGACGAGGTTTGAGACGAGGTTTGCTTCGCTGAAATCTAGCCTGCAAATGGTCAGGATATCGAAGATCGAATCTGGAAGGGAAGTCCGACCTCCTCTGGCAACCTTGCTCTCGAACCTTGTCTGCTCTTCGCAGCAGCCCCGACTTCAACGGAGAGCCCTCACCCGATCAACCCGGCACAGACAAATCCACCGTATAGAGCGATAAGGAGTCCACCGACAAATCTCGGCAGCCTCCCGAGGAGGAGGATAAAGGCGAAGTGCAGTGCGACCGAGCCGAGAATGATCGCAATCCCAAGGTCAAAGAAGGCGGGCATACTGATGGTGTCGAAGAGGCAAAAGATACCGAGGCAAAGAGGAATACAGATGTGCCCGTCCCCGATTTGGGAGGTGTAGACTACATCGGCCCTTCGCCGCCAGCCGTAGTAGAGTGCGAGAAGTGCATTGGGGAGGACCATGAGCCAGCCGCTTAGCCAGCCGAGATGGGAGGAGCTTACAAATCCGCTCTCGATCACGGATAGCCACTGCACAAGCCCTTCCACACTGATGTAGATCCCGTAGGTCCCCACTCCCAGAAGCAGAAAATCGATCAGCAGGGTCCACGGCATTTGCTTCGCCTCACGAACATTCGTCTTTAGGACCTCAAAGACATGTACGCACTGCCAAAAAAGAAACATCCCGATTAGGACCAACCCGTCTCCCAGATCCAGAGCTCCGTCCCTCCCCAAGGCCCACACCACCCCACCGAAGAATAGGACGGCGGTCATGGTGAAGAGGAGCGAAAGGCGGTTGATGCGATGGATGCGAGCCTCCCGCACTCGCACCCGCTTGCGAGGGATCACCGTCATTCCCCAAATGACCGCCGGTAGCCCGAGCAAGAGGGTGAGATTGGTAACGTTGTTAACCAGACAGTTTACCATCACCTCTTTTCCCGGCCCTCCGCCGAGACCGAGTACAACGACAAAAATCAGGTTACCCATCCCCGAACAGTAGGGCATCACCAAGGTCCCCAGTACGGTGCCTTCCATCCCTTTCCCGGTCATGATCTCGAGGCGCCAGATCATGAGAAACGACGAACCCAGAAAGACAAGCAGGAGGAGCCCCGCGGCCCAAGAACCGAAATCGAGAAGATTGGACATGGGGTCGGTCACAATCGTTCGAATCGTGCAGATCGAGGAAGTACTGAACATCCAACGTCCAACATCCAACGCCGAACGTTGGAGCGCGTGCCTGACCTGATTTCGAGGATTGTTGCATAGCACACTTTGTCGCCACTCTTCGTCGGCCACACTTAGTCCAACCACTTCGTTGGAAGGCGTTGCCCAAATTTGCCTTTAAGGAACCGGGGCCGGAAAGGCTGTCATTCCGAGATCCGCCAGGGTCTGGCGCACCACCCAGGCGCGATAGAAGGGATTGTCGAATTCATATCCGGTTGCGCTCTGCCTGTTTTTGAGGAGCCGATCGTCTTCGATCATTGCGGCCGCCGTGTTGGACGTTGTTCCACTGTCACCGAGAGAGAAGAGGGAACGGGTCCGTTTGGTCGTCAGCCCGGCATCTCCCGCTGCCACCGCGCGGAGTACATTCTGTTGGTGCTGGGTCAGGTCCCGCCATACCGTCCAATATAGATCCGATCCTTCTGCGACTATTTCGGTGAAGGCGGCTTCAAGATCACCGGTTCTGACCGATCTCAGGGTCCGGACTCGGTCGTAACACTTCCTCGCCAGCTGGATAATATCTCGAGTCCGTGGCCCGGCCGCCTCGATTGCCTCTTTGCCGATCTTGATTCCACCAACGCCTCCAGACTTCATACGGTGATCGATCCAGCGAGCAAGTTGGTCTGCCTCGATGGGACCGAAGTGCAGAGTCTCGAGCAGTCCATAGAAGGCGCGATCTTTATCCAACATACGGTTGATCAAGCGAGTACGGGACCCGGCGAGGATGTAACTGATGTTTGCGTGATGCTGAATGTGACCCCGAAGATGCCACTCCGCTGCCTCCCCACCAAATCGGCTGATCTCCTGGAACTCATCCAGCACTACGCCGACCACGAGTTTTCGCTCACCGGCCAGACGGTCGATCGCGTCCAATGCTTCTCCCAGGCTTTTACGCTGCTCCTCTATGCTCCCTTCGCGCAGCGCTGCTTCAAAGGTCGCCGTGGGCATGTTGCTCCGAGGGTCGATGGTCAGCTTAACCTTGGCCCCGATCATCTCCAGAAGACTCCGGGGTAGATCGCGCCAGCGTCGGCCCAACGTCTCACTGGCTGATCGAAGAACCCGGGTACCCATGTCCACCGGATTAGAGGCGGTTGAGAGATCCACAATAAAGGCTCGCCCCCCGAGCCGGTTCACTCGCGCCACGGCCCGCACCAGGGCCGAGGTCTTGCCCATCCTCCGGTGTCCGTAGACTAGCAATTTGGCCCCCGGTTCTCCCAGTATTGCCACCATCTTCCGAATCTCCTCCAGGCGGTCGGCAAAATGGTGGCGCTTAACCACGCCGTGGATTTGGAAGGGGTTCTGGGCTGGACCTTTAGGGTTCCTTTTCAAATCGCTGTGTATTTTTAATGGAAAAATAATTTATTGCAAGAAACTTTGTAAATACACAGTTTACTGTGGTACGGGTGAGGATCGAGAAAGTAAGGTAGTGGGCAACGAATGGGGAGGGATGCCCAAGGCATTCGAGAAGGAAACGAGGATGAGGGCGAGAGAGTGGACGAGAACGAAATCCGATTTTGGCGAGAGGGAATTCTTGACCTCTCTGGTAAAAGAGCGGTCAGATCGAACGGAGAGATTCAGAGAAGCTAGTATGAAGAGAGCGATCTTGGTAGGATTGGGTGGACGGGCAAAGCATTGGTGGGGGGAATGCGGGCGGCATCCGGGGGTTGATGTAGTGGCCTGCGTGGAGCCGGTTGAGGCGAACAGGAAACGCGCCGTCGAGATTTTTCCGGTCGCGCCGGAAATGATCTATCAGAGTCTGGAGGAAGCGGCCAAAGAGGTTGATGCGGATTTGGTAGTGGATGTGACTCCACCGTCGGTTCATGACAAGATTGCCCTGGCCGCTTTCGAGGCGGGTTTGCACGTGTTTGGAGAAAAGCCGCTGAGTGATCGGATTGAGGCGGCCAGGAAGATGGTAGAAGAGGGCAGGAGAGCCGGGGTCAGGCATATGATCACGCAGAACTACCGCTTCAATACTCTCCCTCGAACTACCCGGAGAATACTCGGGGAGGGCATCATCGGCAAAGTGGCGCAGCTGGATGTCTCACTCTATGTCCCCTGGGCAGACAACCCCGGCAGCCATTACGTGACCGAACCCTACATGTTTCTGACCGATATGGGAGTGCATCACTTTGACATGATCCGATACCTGATGGATGGGGATCCGGAGAGCGTGTGGGCGGCCACCTGGAATCTCCCCTGGGGATGGCACAAGGGCGATGCTTGCCAGCTGATTCTCTTTCGGTTTGGGGGTGGAGTGATGGCAACCCATCGGGGGATTGGATGCACCATGGGGAGTGTTCCGGCGGGCCACAATGGGGAGTGGCGCTTTGAAGGGCCGGAAGGGACTCTGACTTGGGAGGGCTTCAATCTCTTTCTCACTCGCGTGCACCGAAAGGACCCAGTTGTGCGTGACGAGATTGAATTGGATGAAGTATCAGCTGACCGCCAGAATCCGGTCCTCTCGGAATTCCTCGCCGCGCTCGAAGAAGATCGCGAACCCGAATGTAATGCCGAGGACAATCTCAATTCCTTGAAAATGGTATTCGCGGCGAGAAAGAGCGCTGAGGAGAAGAGAGAGGTGGGGCTGGAGGAAATTTAGGTTCTACGACGATCGCTGTGGGCTAATCTTCGTCGTCAACTTTGTCGCGAGCTTTGTCGAGAACTCAGGCGGATGCCTAACCTAAAACATCCTGCCAGCTCGTAGGGAGAGCCCCCCGGTCTTGCTCCGCGAGCAAGAGGAAGATTGCCTACGGACTTAGATTACTCCCTCCTCCAGATCATAGACATCGAACCAGGTGTAGACGCGGCGGTTTTGGGGGATGTTTTCTTGGATGTAGCCTTCGAGGAAGAGTTGATTCTGAAAAGGGAGGTCCGTGATTTGGAATTGACGCATTTTGAGGTTCCAGATTTTGACCACGTCCTCTGAGCGATCGGTCTGATCCTGGATCCATTTTCCTACCGCCTCATCGTCGGCTCCAGTAGCGACGAAGTCCTTAAAATCGTCTGAAGTGATTCCCGCGAAGTTGAAAAATACGTTGTCCAAAGGGCAATCGTAGTGGTACTCCCCGATGGTGCCGGCGAGTTGGGAACGGCACTTATCAAGAGTGCGAGCAGCGATGACGAAACGACCAAGAGTTAGGTGCGGACTGCTTGGGTATTCTTTCGTTAAATCCTTGGCCAGGGCTTTTACATTTTCGGTCATAGTGGTGGAGTTATCTTGAGGTGGGTAGCTGATTGTCAAGGTGTTCTACCGAGTTTCGAGTGGGATCTTCTAGTGAAATCCGATTCATGAGCACCAAAAATTCAAGCCGTTGGGCCGAACAGCGGCGATTCCGGCCTGCGGGGATCGACGCCGTTCGCCTATTCTATCTTTTCGGTTGAATAGTGGGTCTCGGTAGTCAGATACTTAGAACAGATATGAAGGAAACCGTCGTTGAACCGGAGGTAGTTGTAAGAAAGCGATCTCGCGTAGGTGAGGGAGCGATCTGGGATGCTCAAAAGAAGCTTCTGTATTGGGTAGATATTTTGTCTGGGGAAGTTTGCATATTCGACCCAGGATCGGGAAGTAATCGAATCATTCAGACGTGCCAGGCAGTTGGAACAGTGGTGCCTAGGGCAAGCGGCGGATTGGTCGTCGCCCTGCACAACGGGATCGCCTCGATCGATCTGGAGAGCGAAAAGGTGACCATGCTGGCGGACACCGAGTGGAATATCCCCTCCAACCGTTTCAACGACGGAAAATGCGATCCCGCGGGCCGCCTGTGGGCGGGGACGATGGAATTCGGCGGTGCGCCGGGGAAAGGCGCTCTTTACTGCCTCGATACGGATGGAATCGTGACGAAAAAGGTCAGTCCCGTTTCCATCTCCAACGGTATTGTCTGGAGCGGCGATCAGAAGACCATGTACTATATCGATACCCCGCTGGATAAGGTCCGTGCATGGGACTTCGATGTCGGTAGTGGCGAGATCGACAATGAACGCGTGGTGATTGAAAACGAGGGAACGGGACACTTTGACGGGATGTCGATCGACGAGGAAGACACGCTCTGGATTGCGATGGCCGGTGGTTGGGAAGTGAGGCGAATTGATCCGAGCAGTGGCCGGCATCTAGAGAGTCTCCGATTTCCCGTGAGTCTTGTCACATCCTGCGCATTTGGGGGCGAGAATCTGGATGAACTCTATGTAACTTCGATAAGCGAGGGATTCACGGAAGACCAGTGGAAGGAGGAACCGCTGGCCGGGTCGCTTTTGCGGGTGAAGTTGGAAACGAGAGGGGTGCCGAGCATCGCTTACGGTGGCTAGGAGTCTGTCGGACTTTGACGTTCGATTGCTTCGCAAGTGACCAGGTTCGTCCGACAGACTCCTAGCAATAAGAAAATGAAACTGAGATTTGTGGAGAATGGCACTCCTAACTCCTCCGGTGGACGGTGCTGTGCCAATCTGTCACGGATGTATGAAGAGCCTCAGTCTTGCAGCGTCAGATTTTCAGAATGCCACGCGAAGCAGTGACAATCCGTCTCAAATCTCAGTTTCATTTTCTTGAAAGGAATCTGTCAGTATGAAGTTGGTCGCAATCTACAACCGTCAACCTACGATCCGAAGTTCAGGTCTGTTGCGAAGTGCAAAGTCCGACAGATTCCTAGACTTGGAAAGAAATGAAGATTAATTGGCAACCTGAGCGGCGCTGCTGGGTCGTCTGGATGTGCATGCTGTCTTTTGGATTGACAACAGAGATGGTTCACCTCCGGGGCGATGAAGGTATCGTGCCGAAGAACGCGAAGCTGGAAAAGATCTTCGGAGAGGGTTGCGTTCTAACCGAGGGGGTGGCGGTAGCGCCGGACGGCATGGTCTACTTTAGCGATATTACTTTCTCAAATTCCTGCCGGGAAGAGAATGGCGCCATTGAAGCGGGACACATCTGGAAATTCAATCCGCGGACCAGGGATGTTTCAATCTTCCGCTCCCCGAGTGGAATGACGAACGGAATCAAGTTCGACGCTCGAGGAGACATGATCGCCGCGGAAGGGGCCGACTTTGGAGGGCGGCGCCTGGTCCGCACCGATATGGAGACGGGAAAGAGCTACATCATTGCCGGAATGTACGAGGGAAAGCCTTTCAACGCACCTAATGACATCGCCATCGACAAGAAGGGAAGGATCTTCTTCAGCGATCCCCGGTACCTGGGACACGAACCGGTTCAGCAGTCGGTATTCGGAGTCTATCGAGTCGATCCTGATGGTTCTGTTCATCGCGTTGTTACGGATGCAGGAAAGCCGAACGGGGTGGCAATTTCGCCCGATCAAAAGACTCTCTATGTGGTGTGCAACGACAATGGGACGACCAATTTTCAGCGCGACTCTGCGGATACCTCTCTGCGAAAGGGGAGGATGGCGCTTCTGGCCTATGACCTCGACGGAGACGGAAGGGCGAAGTTTCGCCGCGTCCTGGTCGACTACTATCCACAGGATGGACCCGATGGGCTAACGGTAGATACGGACGGCAATATCTACGTCGCGGTGCGGGATCTTGCCAGGCCTGGGATCGGGATCTATTCTCCCGAAGGTGAGGAATTGGGCTACATCAGTACAGAGGTCCCAACCAACGTCGGATTCGGTCGAGGAAGAGACAGTAACTTGCTCTACATCACGGCGGGGAGGAGCGTATATCGAATACGTTTGAATGCGGAGGGGTACCATTTGCCGCCGGTGGAGTGAGGTTGGGGGGGAGTTTACCACGATCGATCATCGCAATCGTAGGCGCAATCGCCGTATGGCGGTAGAGATTGCGGATTTCGATTGGCGATGCTCGATATCAATCCACCAACAATCGATCATCGTAATCGTAAGCGCAATCGACGACCGAAGTATCGGGGATCGATTGTGCTTCGGATTGCGGGATTCGATTGATGGCGAGTGCCAATCCAAACTTAATATGTCTCTATTGCATGAGTGTCGAGATAGGGTTCATCTTGTGTAGCAGTGACAGACTATTCCAAGGAGTTCGGCCACGAGAAGCTAAGAGTCTATCGGGAAGCTGTCTCGTTCATCGCATTTGCAGAGAATCTCATCACCAACGCTGATCGTAAGGCTGCGGTCATCGATCAGCTTAGCCGTGCCGCGGAGAGTATTGTTTATAATATCGCAGATGGGAATAGCCGATGGTCGGAACAGGATCGCACAAAGTACTTTGACTATTCATATGGCTCAGCCCTCGAATCGGCCGCATGCCTGGACATTTCTTTGATAAAAGGATTCACGATCAGTGAGGAAGTAGAATCTGGCAAAGACATACTGGTGGGGATCGTCAAAATGCTCTTTGGCCTACGAAAGTCCTACGGCTCGGAGCTGCAAGAGGATTCGGAGGAGTACGGATCGGGCTCGAACGCGACGAGCATCAATAGAGTCTTCTTCAATCACGAGCGACTCGATGTGTACAAACTGGGCTTGGAATTCATCAGGTGGGTCCACGAGTGCGCGCAGAATGATATTTCTGATCCTCGCTGCACCTCGCGAATGGATGCTTATTCAACCACTATTGTTCTGAATATTGCGGAGTCCAACGGACGATTTGCCGTGCTTGACCAGAATCGATTTCTCGAAACCAGCTACCGTGCGGCCCTCAAAGCTGCTGCAACGCTGGATGTCGCCGCCTCACGAAGGAAGGGCCTACGTGAGGTGCTCGATGTGGGGGAAAGAATATTGAGGAGAATCGGCGCGATGATTATGGCCATGAGAGGATGATAGACTCCGTTCGGCGGCCCTCTAATCGATCCTCGCAATCGTAAACGTAATCGACGATCCAGGTTCGATTGCATTTACGATTGCGGATTTCGAGTGGTCCGGTTCGATATTCATCTCCCAATCGATCCTCGCAATCCTAGCCCTACTTGACCAACTCAACTGCCGAAACGGTTTTTTTCGGGGGTAGTAGGGCTCAGGAGGCGCATCAACAGTAGAGGTGGGTTGGCAAAACCGCCTGTAGTGTAGAGCCCGTCCCAGTGGTGGAAACAATTGATTTTTAATGAGTTATGGGCAAAAAAAAGGCCGGATAGAGCTGCAAAAAGCTCGATCCGGCGAAAAAGGGCGCTTATGCTTGCGTTAGTCAAATACAAAGCACGCCCTTCTCATGAAAAATATTGCCGTACAAAGCTTCCTGCGTCCAGCCCTAACTCCAGTCATTCGATGCAAAGACTACACCGTGTTTCTGGAAACAATGGAGCGGATTGACCGGGTTTTGATCGACTCCTCGCTGGAAAGGGAGGCGATCGTAAAAGCCTTGGAAGGATGGGATGAAGCGGGAGGGAAGGATCGGGAGCGACGCGCTCTAAGAGCGATAAAAGCGCTGCGGGTGGAGGTGGTGCGTCATTTACTCGGAGGGATATCCTTTCGTTGTCTGTCGCAGGAGTTGGGACGCAGTGAGCTTCTGGCTAATTTTTGCCGGGTGCGTGAGGTAGACGGGATCCGGAAAATATCGAAGAGCAGTCTGGAACGGGATTCGAAATTCTTCGACGAAGCGTATCTGAGACAGCTGCATGCAAGGATGACCGAGGTGGTGGGCAATGCTGAACATTGTGGTGAGGCAGGATTAGAGAAGCCGATCGATACGAGGGAATGCCTGATCGACGCCACTTGCCTGGAAGCGAACATCCACTGGCCCGTGGACTGGGTCTTGCTCAAGGATGTGGGAGCAACGCTGCTCAAGGCGATCAGTCTGATCCGGCAGGCGGGAATGAAACAGCGCATGCCCCAGGGAGCAAAGGGATTGGCTCGGGAGATGAACAAACGGTGCCTGGAGATGACGCATGCGCGTCGGCGCCGGGAGGCGGGCAAAGCGCGTAAAGGGATCCTGCGGCGGATGAAGCTATTGCTCAAGAAGATTGAGGGCCATGCCCTTCGCCACCGTGACTTATTGGAAGCTATGTGGATGCAAAGCGATTACACCGAGAAGAAGGCGAGCCGAATCATCGAGCGAATGGATGGTATGTTAGAGCAGATACCGCAGGTCATGAAACAGGCGCACGAACGGATCATAGGGGGGCGGCAGGTGAAGAATGAGGAGAAGATCCTGAGCGCCTACGAACCTGAGATTGACGTCATCGTGCGAGGCAAGGCAGATCGGGAGGTGGAGTTTGGCAACACCCTTTATTTATGCGAGAGCGCAGAGGGATATCTGTTGGACTGGAAACTGTATGGGGGGCAGGCCCCGAGCGAATTGAAGCAGCTTTGGGAAAGTCTGGAGAGGCAAAAGGGCTTCGCTTTAGAGGAGAAGATCGAAGCGATCAGTGGGGATCGGGGCTATGCCTCGAAGGCGGCCAGCAAGCGGCTCCAGGCAGAGGGGATTTTTGACGCCCTTACGCCCCGCAATCCACAAGAGCTCAAGGAGCGGATGGAGGAGCCGCGCTTTGTCCGGTTGCAGCGACGACGAGGGAGCACCGAAGGCCGGATCGGAGTGCTCAAGAACCGATGGCACGGGGGCAAGATACGCAGCAAAGGCTTTGACAACCGTAACCTTAGCGTGGCCTGGTCGGTTCTGTCCCACAATCTATGGAAAATCGCGCAGAGACTTGCGCAAGAACATGAGAAAGAGGCAACGCAGGCGGCATAGGGATCCAAGAATCGAGTCAGAGGCGCTTCCTTGGGAGAACTATCGACTCAAAGCGAGAGGAAGGGTGCTGGAAAGGTGCATAACGGATAAAAGGTAAGCTACCGAGGACGGAAGGCATGTCGTGGTCTACATAACGTGACGAAGATTGATATCGGTATCAGGCTTCCACCCAAATCCTCTCGGATTTGGGACAGCCTCTAGAATACGGCTCAAAGATCTCAGGATCGAGAAGCCGCGGCAATGGGGAGGGTGCTGGCTTGGGTGCGTTCTATATGAGCAGTTGGGACTGGGAGAATTCTGGCGGGAGCGTCTCAGACCCTCCCGTCAGGGTACCCGCTGGGCCCATGTGCTGCAGACCCTGGTGGTTTACCGGCTGATGGCACCGGGAAGCGAGTGGCGGCTGCATCGGGAATGGTATGAGCGAAGCGCGATGGGCGATCTGATGGGGGAAGACTTTGGGATCGCCGAGAAGAACACGCTCTATCGCTGCCACGATCGATTGCTCAGGCACAAGAAGGCCCTGTTCAGGCACCTGACCGAGAGGTGGAGCGATCTGTTCAATGCCCGTTACGAGATTTTGCTATACGATCTGACGAGCACCTATTTTGAGTGCGATCCGAACCAGGAGCCGGCGGCCTCGAGCCGACTGCGCAAGTTCGGCTACAGCCGCGATAAGCGACCTGACTGCGTGCAAGTGGTGATCGCCCTGGTGGTGACTTGTGAGGGCTTGCCGATTGCCTATGAGGTACTTCCGGGTAACACGCAGGATAAAACCACCTTAAAAGATTTTCTTTCTCGGGTGGAAGAGAACTACGGTAAGGCGAACCGGGTGTGGGTGATGGATCGGGGCATTCCGACCGAGGAAGTCTTGCAACAGATGCGCCAAAGCGAACCCAGGATCCACTATCTGGTGGGTACCCCGCGCTCCTGGCTGGGTCGCTTCGAGCAGTCGTTGCTGCAGAAGGATTGGAAGCAGTTGCGTCCCGGTATCGAGGTGAAACTCCTCAGCGAGGGAGGTGAAACCTACGTTCTGGCTAAAAGCGACGATCGGGTGCGCAAAGAAAAAAACATGCGCCTGCGTCGTTTACGCCGTCTTATCGAGGCGCTCAAGAAGCTGCGTGAGAGCAAACGGCGCTACCAACGCGATACCATCCTGATCAAACTGGGCGAAGCCAAAAAGGAGGCCGGTCCCCGGATCTTTGGATTACTCGACATCGAGATCGCCCCCAAGGGCGCCCCCACTGAAAAGCCGCCTTTGAGCTTCCGGTTGAACTTAAAAAAATACCGCCAAGCCTATCGCCGCGAAGGCCGCTATCTGTTGCGCAGCACCCTCAGTGCCGAGAACCCCGAGCAACTCTGGCGCCTTTACCTGCAGCTCACTGAGATCGAGCAAGTCTTCAAGGAAATCAAGAACGACCTTTCCATCCGCCCCATCCATCATCAGAGAGATGATCGCATCGAGGCGCACATCTTTATCAGCTTCCTTGCTTACTCTCTGTGGGTCACCCTGAAACGTCGACTCTACCCGATGGCTCCGGGACTGACCCCAGCCGAGGTGCTCTCCAAAATGGCGGCCATCCAAATGCTCGATGTGAAACTGCCCACCACCGACGGACGCACCGTTGTGCTTACCCGTTACACCGAGCCCGGTGAGGACCAAAAGCTACTACTGAACCGGTTACACCTCGAACTTCCTCCCCAACCACCCCCCCAAATCGAATCCAAATAACCCCTCCTGTAGTGTAGACCTTTGGCCCACTATCAACGACTTACGTCGAAATCAGGCCCCAGTTGAGAAAGACGGGCTAGGCGCAATAGACCTTCCCAAATTGTATTTCGATTGCGCTTGAGATTGCGGATTTCGAGTGGTTGTGAAGGTGGAAAGCGGCAATTCTGCAAGGGGGGCTTTACAAAGGGTGTAAAATATAGGGATGTGGGCGTTTATTTGGTCCAAGTTTCGTAAGGAGTGAAACGATAACCAGCGAATACTTAAACATATACTTGGGAAATCGGCTCGGCTCTCCTTCGATCAGGAGCCGGCTCGAATCTTAGGAATCTGTCGGAATGAAGTTGGTCGCAAATTACGACCGTCGATCTCCGATCCGAAGTTCAGGTCTGTAGCGAATTGCACTTGTCACGGCACAGCGAAGCGGCGACGGAAAGCCCGACAGATTCCTAGCCCGCTCAACCGTCAGCTCGCGGTCCCGGTAGGAATCAAGCGGACCACATCAGCCTCTCCTAAAGAAGATCGTAGATTCTTCTATAGGAGAACAGCCAGGCGAAACGATTATGCCACTGGAGAACGAAGACATATTCACGCAGATTGAAGACGATTTTAAGAAACACCGATCGTCTGTGCTCCGACTGTTGGTGGTCGCGGGGTTGCTGTTTGTCGTTGCCGGAATTTTCTTTTTCCGGATGGAGCAGACCGTTCATGCGACGGGAATTGTCCTAAGGGATGATGAATTCATCATATTCTCGCCGGCCGAAGGAACAATCGCTCGGGTAGAGATCGCGGAGGGGGATACAGTGAAGGAGGGAGAGCTGCTCATGGTGTTGGATGACGGCGACATCAGCCTCGAGCTCCTACAGAAACGCCGCCAGCTCCAGATTCTTGAATCGGAACTAGCTCAAAACAAACTGGCAATTGAGGAGTTCGAAGTCCGTCCGGGTAGCGGAGATCTTCTCAATGCCGAGGAGAGACTTCGGCTATTGAACGAGATGGCGCAAATCCGGGAGGACTACGTGAAGTCCCTTCAGAGGTTGCTTGAGCAAAACGCGATTCCTCAGGCGCAGTATGCTGAGCAGCGAGCCGAACTACTCGAACTCGAACTCCAACGATCGGACGCGAAACTGCGGGCCCGATGGGTCAAGGAGGGCGTTCTCCAAATCGAGAAGGAAAGGCTTCTGGTGGACCGCAACAGGCTCGAAAGCCAGGTCGTCCTGTTGCGGGAAGAAATCGCGATTTCCAAGCAGCTGAGAGATCGCTTTCATATTTACGCAGCCATAGAAGGACGCATCACCGATCTCAGATATCGCTATTCAGGTATGGCTCTCGCTAAGGGAGAGCCGTTGCTGAAGATTAGCAATCCCAAGAGCAAGTATATCGTCGAAGCGGAGGTCGGAGAAAGGAACTTTGACCTCATCCGGGAGGGGACAGCGGTCCGAATGGAATCGAGAGTTTTTGATTCCATACTGGAGGGTTTCATCATAGGGAAGGTCACCCAGGTTGATCCTCAGGGAAAATTCGATGCAGGGCTGGGAGAAGAAGGACCCACTTTCGAAGTGGAGATCGATGTCAACCACACCCCGCACCGGCTCATTCTCGGATCCCGCCTCGATGTCTACTTTCTCATCGGGAGGCGATCTATTCTGAAGACATTATTCGATTTGCCCGAGTCACCCAGGAGAGCGAGTTCGTAAATCCGATGATGGATGCCGGGGTTATTTTGAACTGATCCTACTGAATATGGACTACAAGGACCCAACCGAAGCCCCGACTCTCTTGAAGTATATCTGGTCCTACCGGGGGAAGCAAATGAAAGGGCTTGGATTGACCATGCTCCGGGCGATTATGATCGCGCCTCTTCCGTTTCTTTTCCGAGTCATTATTGATGAACATGTGACGTCCGGGAACCTGTTTGGTATCCTGAGTGTTATGTTTCTCTTCGGTGGGCTTCTCATCTTGCATTACTGCTTCGCGGTTTATGCCTCCCGCTATTTTGCGATCTCGGTGGGCCGCATGATGGTTGAGCTGAGAGGACGCATATTTCAAAAACTGCAAATGCTCAGCTTCGGCTATCTTGATGACCAGCAGACCGGAAGACTGATTTCGAAATACGCATTTGATACCCAGAGGATCGAAATGGTCACTCTCCCGCTTCTTCGGCAGCTATTACCGGAGGCCCTAGTCAGTATTTCCATCATCGTTCTTCTGACGCTCTTCAACTGGCAGCTGATGATCGTGTTGGCAATGATCATCCCGATTTACGCTTTCGCGCGTATCGTATTCTACGGCAAACTCAGGGAGCGGGAGCGCGAAGCTCGGTTGGCTCAGGAGGGAATGACCGGACAGGCCACCGAGTTGATCAGCGCGATTCGGCTTATTCGTGGGTTCGGGCAGGAAAAAACGGCCCTCGACACAATGAACACATCGAGTGAGAACTTTGCCTTATCGAGAGCTCAACAGTCCTCCCTCAGTGCGCTCTTTCAGGCTTTCTCCTACGTCAGCACGCAGTTTCTTTCCCTCATCATTGTGGCCGGTGGAGCCGTGTTCGTGATAGATGGATCCATAACCTTTGGAACTCTGGTCGCGTTTCTGGTAGCCCTCCCCGTCGTTCTCTCACCCATTCAACTCTTCGTGAGTTTCAGTCAACAGTACTTCCTGGGGAGAGAGAGTTATCGAAGCTTGAAAGAGCTCCTCGATTCACAATACGTCGAAGAGTGGAAGGGCACCATGAAGCTCGAAGACTTCCGAGGCGCGATCAAATTCGACAATGTGACCTTTTCCTACGACGAGGGACATCTGCCGGCGGTTCGCGAGATTGATCTCGAAATCGAAGCCGGCCAGCATGTCGCCTTTGTCGGTCCTTCGGGTTCCGGGAAGAGCACCCTCGCCAATCTCGTTCTGGGACTCTACAAACCGACTCAAGGTATGATCCTGATCGACGGAGTGCCTCAATCTTCATTGAATATGCGATGGTTCAGGAGGCATTCAGCGATCGTGATGCAGGAGAGTGTGCTGCTCTCCGGTTCGATTAAAGACAATATCCGCTTCGCCCGGCCCGACGCGACAGATTCGGAGGTTAAGCGGGTCGCCCGAGAAGCCAATGTAGAGGAATTCATTCATAAACTACCGGAGGGCTATATGACCAGCGCGGGCGAGGCGGGCGGGCACCTCTCCGGCGGGCAGCGCCAGCGCATTTCCATCGCCCGAGCGATCCTGAGAGATCCTCGAGTCCTGATTCTCGATGAAGCGACATCGTCACTCGACTACGAGAGTGAGCATCTCGTGCAGGAAGCACTGGAGCGCGTCTCCAAGGGACGTACCGTGATCACTATTGCGCATCGACTCAGCACAGTCAAAAACGCGGACCTCATTGTCGTCCTTAAGGAGGGGCGGATTGTTGAATCCGGCACCTTCCAGGATCTATCAGAGGGCGAGAGTTACTTCAGCGAAATGCTCGAGGCCAGCGCTTAGTTTTCTTTCGCGTTGTGCTCTTGGCACATTTTGCGATCTTCATCCGCCCCGTGAAATATTGAGATGGGTGGGGTTAAGAGGCAGCAAAAGAAAACTATTACGAAAAGCTGTCGCTTTTCGCAACGACACATTGGGTGGATATGTCGGCCCTAAACCCCTGGTCCCCGGGCGCTGACCGGCCAGAGGGTTTCGACCATGTCGTTTCGAATTCCGACGATCCAGTCATGCATGTTGACGGTGGGATCGCAATGGCCGGGGATGAGGCAGATCTTTTCACCGAGAGAGAGGTCGGGCACCGAATCACCGAGAGACACTCGGCCATGTTCGTCGCCGGCAGCGGAATATTCGGCATCGCCTCGACGGGCGACGGCCGGCATTCCGGAATCGACGCTCAAGGCTTTCAGTCCGGCATCAACGATACCGACGCGCCCGGAGTTCAGGCTCATGACGGTGGAGTAGACGAAGAGGCTGTGCTCAAAGTCGCTCCAAGGTTGGCCATTCTCTCCAAGATTTCTGCCGTAATCGGCATCCATGAAAATGTAGGAACCGGCTTGCAGCTCGTTGTAAACTCCGCTGGAAGTCTCGATCGGATAGGTGCCTGAGCCGGCTCCAGTGACAATCTCGCAAGGAATTCCGTCCTTCTCGAAAAGCTCAAGGCAGACTTTCACTTTGTCGACGGCTGAATCGATGGCGCTTTTCCTATCCTCAACGGATCTGATATGCTGTGCCCTTCCGTGATAGGCCTGAAGACCTTTGAAGCTGAGGGCAGATGCTGAACTGACTTTTCGGGCAAGTTCCAGCGCCTCCGGTCCCAATTTTACTCCGCAACGGCCGCCGCCGACGTCTACTTCGATCAATACCGAGAGCTTCGCGTCGAGTTTGTGTGCCGCCTCATTAATCGCCTTCAGATTCTCTAAATTGTCCACGCATACGGAGAGGGTTCCCCTCTTGGCAAGATGCACGAGGCGCTCAATCTTCTTCGGCCCAACCACTTCATTGGAGACCAGAACATCCTCAATGCCTCCTTCGACCATGGCCTCGGCCTCACTTACTTTCTGGCAACAAACTCCGACCGCTCCATGCTCGACTTGAATTCGAGCGATGGCGGGGCATTTGTGGGTCTTCGCGTGCGGGCGTAGGCGAATCGACTTCTCTTCTGCGAATTTCGCCAGGAACTTCAGGTTTCGCTCGAATGCATCCAGGTCGAGCAGCAGGGCAGGAGTGTCGATCTCGTCGATCGGCATTCCGAGGGTGGCAATAGAGTACTCGGTCATTGTAAATGGAATGAAACTGAAATTCGCGAGGGAAGCGGCGCCAAGCCGCCGCACTCGAAAGCATCAAGCCCAATCTGGGCTCTTGGCGTCAAGAGAGAGCCCTCTCGACCGGAACCTGAGACTGGTCTGTCGACTCACCGATCTCGACTCTTTCGAGGGCCTGCTCTAGATCATCGATGAGATCCTCAACCGCCTCGATACCGACCGAAATCCGAGCCAGACCGTCGGTCAATCCGCGGGCCAGACGATCCTCTCTGGGTACGCTCTTGTGGGTCATCGAGGCCGGGTGGGTGATCATGCTCTCGACGGCGCCGAGGCTCTCGGCCAGGGAGATCAATTTGAGAGAGTTTAAAAGTTGGACGCCGGCATCGTAGCCTCCCTTCAGTTCGATGGTGATGATACCGCTAAAACCGGATTGCTGGCTCTTTGCGATCTGGTGTTGCGGGTGCGAAGGGAGCCCCGGGTAGACGACACTTTGAACTTTCGAATGCTGCTCGAGGAATTCAGCTATGATTTGTGCGTTTTCGCAGTGGCGTGCCATTCGGAGAGGGAGTGTCTTGATACCGAGAAGAGTCAACCAGCAGTCGTGTGGACTGGGGACCGCACCGACCGTCTTTTGGATAAAGAAGAGTTCCTCGTGGAGATCCACACGGTTTGTGATACACGCTCCGCCGATTAGCTGATTGTGGCCGCTGAGGTACTTGGTGGTACTCTGCACAACGATATCGGCCCCAAATTCGAGAGGGCGGAGGAGGCAGGGTGTCGCAAAGGTGGAATCGACGGCGAAAAGAAGGTCATTCTCTTTGGCAATCCGGGCGGCTGCCTCGAGATCGGTGATCTTGAGTAGGGGATTGCTCGGCGTCTCTATCCAGAGCAGTCGAGTTTCCGGCTTGATTGCGCGTAGAATGTTGGCCGGATCGGTTGCATCAACGTAGTCTACCGAGATGCCGCTGCGAACCGTGATGTTATCGAAGAGACGGATCACTCCCCCGTAGACGTCGTCGACCGAAACGATGTGGTCCCCACTGCTGAGAAGACGAACAACTGAATCCGCCGCGGCCATTCCCGATGAGAAGGCAGTGGCGAACTTCCCGCCCTCGAGAGAGGCGAGATTCTCCTCGAGGGCCTCGCGAGTTGGATTCGCGGATCGCGTGTAGTCGAATCCCTTGAGCTTGCCCACCTCTTCCAGGACGTAGGTCGCGGTCTGGTAGACGGGCGGCAGGATCGACCCTGTGGTGGGATCGGTTCTTCTTCCGGCGTGGACTGCTCGGGTATCGAATTTCATCTGTTTGTCAGCAACTGTGGGGCATTCGTTGCAAGTGGCCCCAGGAGCAACTGGTTGCTAATCGTGCAAAGATAGTTGGGAATTCGGTGTTTCGTCAAATTCCGAATCCAAGTCGAATGTCCCGATCGGCGGAACAGGGAATCTTCATTCTCTCGTGAACTTGGTCATTCCCCGTAGCTTGCTACGGGGTTGCTAGCTTTTTTAGGAGTAGTGGGTGGGAGAGAGGAAGGAAAAAAGCCGACTAAAGCGAGGTTGGCACTGTGTCTGGGAAATACATTATCATTACGTAATGCCGGTAAAGTATCGGAAGGGATTGATCGAGGAGAGAGTGAGGAGGGTATTGCAAGAAACGACAGAAGGGATCGGGCAGCGCTATGAGATCGAGATGGAGGGGTTGGGATGCGATAAGGATCACGCCCACCTATTGTGTGGAGCGCATCCGGAGTTGGCGCCTGGGAGGATAGTGCAGATATATAAGAGCCTAACGGCGCGAGAGGTCTTTCGGAGGGAGCCGTGGGTAGGAAAGGAGCAGTGGGGAGGAGAATACTGGTCGGACGGCTACTACGTGGGGACAGTGGGAGAGAGAGGAGATTGGGCGACGGTGGAAGCATATGTGCGCGAACAAGGAAAACCGAAGGCAGAACTACGGCAGTTGATGCTATGGTGAGAAAGTGCGAGGAATGCTAAAGTCGGATACCCCGCAGCTTGCTGCGGGGAGTCTTCATTCCGTTGGGCATAACTCTCCTTGTCACCGCGTCTCCCGTCATCGATTCTCTCTTGTTGCAGTTGTCCAGCTCATTGAAGGCATCGAGTCATGACGAATCCGGAGATAGCCCAAGACCGGCCCGTTCCAGGACCTCGTTCAGGGGAACCCCAATTGGTTGGTAGTCTGATTTTCTGGGAAATTAGGAGTAGGCGTTGAGGACAAATTCGCCGAGGGATACCCCGTCGATGATGAAGACCGAGGGAAGCGCCTCACCTCTAACGAGCGCTTCGGCGGTCATGCCGGCGACGAAGGCGTCGCATTCCTCTTCGATGCTGCTTCTATGGAATCGGCCGTGGAGTGAGTGAACGGCCTCGTGGAAAACAACCTCGATTAGCTGGTCGGGGAGTTGATGAACATAGCGGCCGTGGTTCATCTCCAGTACACGGAGGTAAATCCTCTCCCGCCCGATCATGCTGTTTCGCCACATTCCGCGGGGACCGCCCAGCTTGGAACTGAAGTGAATTCGGTCCTCTTTAAGAAACTGAGCAACTCTGTCCGAGAGGAGACCTCCTCGTTGGGATTCTCCAAATCGTGAGTTGCGAATCATATCCAGATTCTCGCGAATCAACTGGATTCCAGATTCACGAATTCCGGCAGGTGCCTCCTCAGGGAGCAATGAGTGCCGGTAGGCGGCTAGGATGATTACCAGGAGAAGGCCTATGAGGGCGAGGAGAGTGGGGCGGTGGGAGGGCATTTTGGGGAACGAGGTGTCAGGGTTCAGGGTCCGGGTGTAGAGATTCAGTATCTTGGTCGATCGAGCTTCGATTGCGCTGAAGATTACGAATTTCGATTGGCCTATCGGCAGTGCGATCTTCCCCAATCGATCAGCGCCATCGTAAGCGTAATCGACCATCGAGGATAGTTTCGAGGAGCCGTCGAAATCCCGCTGTCTCGACGAAGGGCCCTGACACCCGAAACCTGACACCACAGTCCCGGGTTAAGACGTCCACTTCCCTCACGCAGAAGAGGCGTGTGGGATGCAGAGGTGCGGTTCTACTCCTTAACGGTCGGTGGATACAGATACTGATTCAAAAGGAAGAGCTCACGCCCGTATCTGAGTTCCATGAGCATGGAGTCGAAGTCGAGAATCAACTCTTCCAGAGGCGGTTCTTCGACGTCGGTTAATTTGCCGAATGGGTCACGGCTTTCCGAAGCGTGTCTATAAGCTTCAAATATCTCTGCCGGCATTGTTCTCCTGAGTTAGCGATTTTCTAGCGATCGACAATTCAATTTTCTTACTTCCCGACAGCGTATCCAGCAGAATGGATGCCAACAAACCCAACCGGTGTAACGTATTGGATATCAAACGACTAGTAGGATGACCTCGGATTGCAACATAGATTTTCAATGTTGGATTGGGAATTAACTCCCAGGATGTTCGGGCTCGGAGCTGTAGATTGGGTGATTGTTCCCGCTGCAATGATTTGATGTTATCAATTAGCTTGGAAATCGCGCGCGATTTCCAGGCTGTTGAAAGCTTGTAGAATGAAAAGAGGCAATGTAATCTCGGAGAAAATCGTAAAGGCGGACCACCCATGATCAGAGAGTTGAAAAATAGCCGAACTGGAGTGCTTCTGGCGGGGTTGCTTGCGCTTTGCGTTTGCGGCTGCTATACGGTGCCGGAGACGGGTCGGCGTACCCTCAGTCTGATACCGGATTCACAGATGAATCTGCTGGGCCTGCAGTCGTTCAGCGAATTGAAAACGCAGGAGAGGATTTCGCAGGACCCGGTGATGAATGAGGCCGTGCAGCGTGTCGGCACACGAATTGCGGCGGCCGTCGGTGACCGTATTCCCAACGCCAAATGGGAGTTCGTTCTATTCGAGAATGACGAAATGATCAACGCTTTCGCAATGCCGGGAGGGAAGGTTGGTTTCTACACTGGAATGTTCCGGGTAGCCGATACGGACGACGCGCTGGCCATTGTCATGGGGCATGAGATCGCGCACGTTGCGGCAAGACATGGGACCGAGCGTCTGTCTCAGGCCCTGGTTGTTGAGGCTCTGGGTCGCAGCCTGAGCGCGGCTCTGGAAAAAGAGGAGGATGAGACTCGGCGAATCGCAATGGCCGCATTCGGTCTCGGAACCTCGATTGGATATTCGCTTCCATTCAGCAGGCTATCGGAAAGAGAGGCAGACGAGATTGGGTTGCTCTATGCGGCACGGGCCGGTTACGACCCTCGCACCGCGATTCGATTCTGGGAACGAATGGAAGAGGCAGAAGCAAGTGGGCAGGTTCCTTTCCTCTCAACGCATCCTTCCGCCGGTAAACGGATCCAGAAGTTGAAGGCCCTCATGCCGGACGCGCTGAAAGAGTATGAGCGATCCAAGTCAGCCCCGTAAAATCGCTCACCGCAGGCGGAGTGAGAATATCCAAAATCGAAGACTCAATTCCGAATGAATCCAGATCGCTCGAGTGATCCGCAAAGTTGCGAAGGCAAGTCCGACCATTTCCCAGCGACCTTTGGCGCTGGTTGCTTTTGGTGCGTGGAGGCTGTGTTCGAACGGCTGGAAGGCATCACTTCTGTGCAGTCCGGCTACATGGGTGGAAGCACCTCGGACCCGACTTATGAAGAGATCTGTGGGGGACGGACCGGGCATGCGGAAGTGATCCAGGTTCGCTGCGAGAAAAGTTCGGTGTCCTATGAAAGGCTGCTTGAAGCATTCTGGAAGGCACACGATCCGACCACTCTCAACCGCCAGGGAGCGGATGTCGGCACCCAGTATCGGTCCGTGATTTTCTACCATTCGGAAGAGCAGAGGGAAGAAGCGGAGAATTCAAAGGATGCAATGGATCAATCGGGAGTCTTCGACGCCCCAATTGTGACCGAAATCACCATGGCTTCGGAATTCTACGAAGCCGAAGGTTATCACCAGAGCTACTTTAGAAACAATCCGGCAGCGCCCTACTGCCAATTCGTAATTGCGCCCAAGATGGCGAAACTGGGTTTAGTCTAGCCCGAATGTGACGAAAATTTCGACGGCCGTCGAAATTTTCGTTGCATTCGGGCTAGACTTGGGCGGGGAGAAGCGGGAAGACGGGATTGAAATTGTCGGAAGCGCGAGCCGAGAGAATCGAGTTCTGCTTTTTTTCTCCACTCCTCGGCCGCTTCTTCGGACATTCCGTGGCTGAAATGGATTTGGAAGTGCTTATCCATGAACTCCTCGAAGGTGATCCAGCGACCGTCATCCTTGATACGCTAAGTCCAGGCGCAGATGGTGAGGTTCCGTTTTCTGAGGAGCTCGATTTACGCGAATGATTTCTGTTACAATCTTTCGTGTTCGTCCTCTGCTCTAATGCTGGTCGAGGCATTCCTGGCAATGGCATAAAAGAGATCCGAGTCAGCTCCAGCCGCCGGCTGCCACTTCGGAACCGGATCAATCGGGGCTGAAACTTCAACTGGATGTTCCACATTTCTCGCTTTTGGAAGTACCGGACGGTCGTCCGTAGACCGCATATAGACTGAAGTTTCAGGTCAGCGCCGCCTCCGGTGCACTGGCACTAGCCGGATCAATCGAGGTCGAAACTTACTCGATCCTCGAAGAAGAGCGAAAGTTGCCCGCGGATGGCACAGGGCGATCCCGCAGTTGGGAGAAAGAGTGATTACCCTCAGGTAGCAGAGCAATCCCTCAGCCTGACGGCACAGTCACACTTCTACTCAAAGCTCGATCAAACAGTGCAACATCTCTCCCAAAGCTTTCTGCTTCGATCACTCTTTGGGTGCGGTACTGCTCTGCCACCTCCAGGTACTATTCCGTGTCGAAAACGGTGTCAATCGCCACCCGGAAACCCGCATGGGCAGTGAAGTTTCAGGTCAGTTCGGCCGCCGGCTGCCATTTCGGAGCCGGATCAAACGAGGCTGAAACTTCAACTGAAGGTTCCATATTTCCACTTCTTCGAGGTACCGAAATGTTGCCCGGAAACCCGCATGTAGATTGAAGTTTCAGGTCAGCTCAACGTTCGGCTCTTCACCTGGCGACGTGGGGAGGGGATGTTTGTTTTCATATGTCCACCGAGTTGGCCCCTTTTCAGTGAGACCAATTCAGCCATGATGCTGACTGCGATCTCAGATGGAGTCTGGGCGCCGATATCGATACCGATCGGTGCGAATATCTTCTGCAACTGCTCTTCGGTATAGCCGTCTTCGAGGAGGTCGTGGAACACCGCCCGCACCCTCCGTCGGCTTCCTAAGACCCCGAGGTAACCAACCTTTGAGTTGAGGAGCAGTCGAAGACAGAATTCATCGTAGCGGTGACCGCGCGTCACCATGACGGCGGCGGTATTTCGATCGATTTCAATGCCGTCGAGGGCCCGTTCGAAGGGTTCGGCGAGGACGAGATCGGCATGGGGAAACCTTTCGCTGGAAGCGTATTCCGGCCGGTCATCGACAACCACAATCCGATAGTCGAGCAGCTTCCCTAGTTGGGAAAGGGGCTGCGCAATATGACCTGCACCGCAGATGAGCAGGGTGTGTTCACCTGCGACATACTCGAAAAAGAAGGTGCGATCGCCCTCCGGACTCTGGAGGGAGGTGGAGTGAGACATCGTGGTCTGCAGGGCCTGTTCGCAGTTGTCGTCTATAATTTGGTCGTCAGTCGATCTCTCTGGAGTGAAAATCATCAAGTCGGAGGCCGTTGAATCGGATACGGGGAGAACGCGGACAGCACTGGGAGAGGAGTCTCCGGTTAGAAGATCGAGGCCCCGAACTTGGTGAGTCCAGCACTCCACCGCGATCTCCATTATTCCTCCGCAGATGCGATCGGAGGCCTCGAGAACATCCTCCGTCAGGTCGACTTGGACCATTCTGATTCCCTTTTCACCACGATCGAGCATCCGACGGGCAACCTCGATGACATCCGCCTCACCGCAGCCTCCGCCGATGGTGCCTTCGGTAGTTCCGTCTGACCTAATCAGCATTTTGGCGCCGGGCTCCCGTGGGGTAGAGCCTTTCGACTCGACGACGGTTGCGGTCACGGCCTGGTCTCCCGAACCGAGGAGTTGACGGAGGCGTTGGTAGCACTCTTTGGTCTTCATCTAGCAGTCTGTCGGACTTTGACGATCGATTGCAGTGCATGTAGCCAAGCCCGTCCGACAGACTGCTAGCAAAAGGAATGGGAATTATATACTAAAGTAACCGTTGAGCGGCTATTTCTTCCGCTTCATGAATCGCCATTCCGAAGGCTTCTTTTGTGGTGTATTGAGAATGGCCTTCACTACGTTGATTGGACTGTCCGGTATGGGATCTGGCATCGGCAGCGGTTTTCGGCCAACTTTGGGGCGATCAGGTGTTGATTTTTTTGGCATGTCTTCTACTTTTTGTGTTGACGTGGTTACTCCTCTGGAAAATTATTGCAAGCGCAAATCCTGAACGGCACATGCCGGGTCACTCGCTAAATAGCTCGATAATGGGTTGGGGTCGCTCCCAAATCAAAGCAGAAAGGACGCCAATGAAAGTCGCAATTATACTCTCGAGTATCGTTCTGGCTCTTTGCGTATTTGCCATCACACAATCCAAGCTAAAGGCCACGTCGACAATAGAGGAACGCACAGGAGGAAGCTGGACTATATTCAGTGCTAGTGTGAATGTGGGGGCCTCAAGAGTCCCTTGGGTTTTCCTCTACAACAAAAAGACTGGCGTCGTTTATCGGTATTTCCGAAATGACGAATCAGAGGGTTTTTTTCAGCTTCACCCTCGGGGCAGTTAGTTAACCTAGGCTGGGTTTGTTAACGGCATAATTCCGGTTCGATTTATACGTAACCAACCTTGATAAGTTCGATTGGCCAACCCCCAGGATATATCTCAACTTCGGCGTCGCACCTTGGGGGCCGCACAACTATGAGTTCAAATACCGGGGCAAGATACGAGCGAAGGAAACGATTGTGATAGGATTGGATGAATTCGTGAAATCCAATGGTGAGCGCTTCGACCCTATGAGGCGAGTCCCTACGAACGTCACAATATCCGTGGATGGATATTCCGGATATATGCGAAATTTCTAGCTTCCCAATTCCTCGTGGCCTTTCCAGGTGAGGGACCGTAGTTGATATTTGGCTCGGCTGCCTACCTTGACCTCAATTGCATTCACGAATCCGGCCTCGTAGCAGAGTGCTATGTGATATTGAACTTGGGCTGGTGTGTAATTTTCGAAATCCGGAACCGACAATGGATCATCATTTTCATTGGCCTCCACGTATCGGAGGATCTTGTGAATCAAATCCATATATCTCTTCATCTTTTAGCATCATCCTATCAACGCTTGATAGGTCAACCGTTTTCCACACATACCCGCAACCATGGCGGAGAGTTGGTTGATCGTGTCTTTAGGGCGGTCGTTGTGACGCCCTGAGAATTCCTTGACGTATCGGTGCAGGTGCTTGGGACTTATCCGGTGGTAAGTTCCATATATCCCCCGCTTCAGAATTGCCCAGAAGCTCTCCATCCCGTTGATATGGGCTTGGCCCTTAACATACTCACCGATACTATGACAGACGGCTTCTCGAGGAAGGCCTGAATATGCCCTGCTGTCGTCGGTGTAGAGCTTTGCGTGGGTTTTGACGGTTTCCCCAATAAATCTTCTAACGGTTACACCATCAACCGAATCGGCGACTTGAGCTGCAACGTGTTTTGTCTTTCGATCCTTGACTCCGACAACTGCCGTCTTTCCAGCTGGCCCTCTCCCGAGGTTCAGTTTCTTCTTTCTGTGCCTGTTGGCTTCTTTGCCGCCAACGTAGGTTTCATCGGCTTCGACCGGACCGTCAAACTTGAAATCAGAATCTTCCCAACTCTCGCGAATTCGATGGGCAAGATACCAAGCCGTTTTCTGCGTGATCCCGAGATCTCGATGTAGTTTCATCGATGAGGTCCCCTTAATCCCCGTTGTGAGAATATATGAGGCCAAAACCCATATCTGATAGCCAAGCATCGAGGACTCCATGACCGTTCCCGTCCTCACTGAGAAGAATTTCCGGCATGAGCGGCATCGACTCGGCATCGTTGGATGTTCGGCTTTCTCTTGCACGTTTTTGCTGTCGCAGTGTGGACATGTCATGCCGTCCGGCCAACGTTGCTCGATAAGCCATGCTTCTGTTGTCTCGTCATCGGGAAAGATCCTCATCAATTCAACAAGTGAAAGTCCTTTTCGATAGAATTTCCCAGGTCCCTTTTTCATTCTAGAATCTTGACGGATAGGTGGTTACTTGTCAACGCTTTTCTGCATGGTTACTCTAGCCCTACTTGACCAACTCAACTTCCGAAACGGTTTTTTTCGGGGGTAGTAGGGCTCAGGAGGCGCATCAACAGTAGAGGTGGGTTGGCAAAACCGCCTGTAGTGTAGACCTACGCTCTTCCCAGGGCGGGATTTTTTCGTATAATGGTGGGCCATCATGTTTCTGAGGTGTAATCGTCGGCGCAAAGATAGCAAAGAGCACTACTATTGGAATATCGTTGAGAACAAGCGTGTCAGCGGGGGGCGTGTGGTCCAAAGACAGGTCCTCTACCTTGGAGAGATCAACGATAGCCAACACGAAGCGTGGCGCAAGAGCATCGAGATTTTCGAAGAGGGCAGGGAAAGACCCGAACAGGTGGCGCTGTTTCCGGAAGATCGTGCCCCGCCTGTGGGCGACGAAAGTATTGTTAGAATACGGCTCAAAGATCTCAGGATCGAGAAGCCGCGGCAATGGGGAGGGTGCTGGCTTGGGTGCGTTCTATATGAGCAGTTGGGACTGGGAGAATTCTGGCGGGAGCGTCTCAGACCCTCCCGTCAGGGTACCCGCTGGGCCCATGTGCTGCAGACCCTGGTGGTTTACCGGCTGATGGCACCGGGAAGCGAGTGGCGGCTGCATCGGGAATGGTATGAGCGAAGCGCGATGGGCGATCTGATGGGGGAAGACTTTGGGATCGCCGAGAAGAACACGCTCTATCGCTGCCACGATCGATTGCTCAGGCACAAGAAGGCCCTGTTCAGGCACCTGACCGAGAGGTGGAGCGATCTGTTCAATGCCCGTTACGAGATTTTGCTATACGATCTGACGAGCACCTATTTTGAGTGCGATCCGAACCAGGAGCCGGCGGCCTCGAGCCGACTGCGCAAGTTCGGCTACAGCCGCGATAAGCGACCTGACTGCGTGCAAGTGGTGATCGCCCTGGTGGTGACTTGTGAGGGCTTGCCGATTGCCTATGAGGTACTTCCGGGTAACACGCAGGATAAAACCACCTTAAAAGATTTTCTTTCTCGGGTGGAAGAGAACTACGGTAAGGCGAACCGGGTGTGGGTGATGGATCGGGGCATTCCGACCGAGGAAGTCTTGCAACAGATGCGCCAAAGCGAACCCAGGATCCACTATCTGGTGGGTACCCCGCGCTCCTGGCTGGGTCGCTTCGAGCAGTCGTTGCTGCAGAAGGATTGGAAGCAGTTGCGTCCCGGTATCGAGGTGAAACTCCTCAGCGAGGGAGGTGAAACCTACGTTCTGGCTAAAAGCGACGATCGGGTGCGCAAAGAAAAAAACATGCGCCTGCGTCGTTTACGCCGTCTTATCGAGGCGCTCAAGAAGCTGCGTGAGAGCAAACGGCGCTACCAACGCGATACCATCCTGATCAAACTGGGCGAAGCCAAAAAGGAGGCCGGTCCCCGGATCTTTGGATTACTCGACATCGAGATCGCCCCCAAGGGCGCCCCCACTGAAAAGCCGCCTTTGAGCTTCCGGTTGAACTTAAAAAAATACCGCCAAGCCTATCGCCGCGAAGGCCGCTATCTGTTGCGCAGCACCCTCAGTGCCGAGAACCCCGAGCAACTCTGGCGCCTTTACCTGCAGCTCACTGAGATCGAGCAAGTCTTCAAGGAAATCAAGAACGACCTTTCCATCCGCCCCATCCATCATCAGAGAGATGATCGCATCGAGGCGCACATCTTTATCAGCTTCCTTGCTTACTCTCTGTGGGTCACCCTGAAACGTCGACTCTACCCGATGGCTCCGGGACTGACCCCAGCCGAGGTGCTCTCCAAAATGGCGGCCATCCAAATGCTCGATGTGAAACTGCCCACCACCGACGGACGCACCGTTGTGCTTACCCGTTACACCGAGCCCGGTGAGGACCAAAAGCTACTACTGAACCGGTTACACCTCGAACTTCCTCCCCAACCACCCCCCCCAAATCGAATCCAAATAACCCCTCCTGTAGTGTAGACCTTTGGCCCACTATCAACGACTTACGTCGAAATCAGGCCCCAGTTGAGAAAGACGGGCTAGTATATAAGTCCCAAAGGAATCTGTCGTAGATTGAGGTTCGAAACACCACTTTTGTTCGGATCGACAGGAGAAGGTTACAAATCTTGAATAGGTTCGTCCCGACAGATTCCTAGCCGAGCTCGGTGTACTTCCGGTTCGAGCCCTTTGCTGTGGAGACGGGATATTTCTCCGCGTTCTTTTTCAGTTTCGAGCGCATCGCCTCGATGATGTCGATTCCTAGATTATCCGACAGCTCAAAGAGATAGATACCGACATCGGCAATCTCGTCGGCGATCGGCTCGGGATTTTCTCTGATCTTTTCCTCTATCTCGGCCTCCGACTTCCAAAGAAACTGCTCCGCAAGTTCGCCCGCTTCCACCGATATCGCAATGGCCATATCCTTAGCATTGTGAAACTGCATCCAATCCCGCTCGTCGCGGAATCTACGGATCTCCTCGATGATCTCATCCGTGGTCATTGGCCTGGTTCTCAATACCGAGCAGAGCCTCCTTGATAGAGAGCCCACCGGCGTAACCGGTGAGTTTACCATTGCTGCCAATGACCCGGTGGCAAGGTACGATAATAGGCAATGGATTTCGACGGTTTGCGGCCCCGACGGCCCGGGCTGCTCGCGGATTGCCGATTCTTCGGGCCAGTTCCCCATAAGAGAGCGTGTCACCGTAGGGAATATCGCGCAGGGCCTTCCAGACTTTCAACTGAAATGGTGTTCCTTCAGGCACCAGCGAAAGATCGAATTTCCGGAGGGTGCCGTCAAAGTAGGCATCCAGTTGCTCGAATACTTCCACCAGTCCACGTTTGTCGTGCTTCCGTTGGGATCGAGTTGGCCTCCGGCCGTTCCTTTTCTGAAAATCTACCCGGGTTAGCCCTTTGGCATTTTTGACCGCGAGTAGCCGACCCACCGGACTGTCATAGTAGGCGTAGGTTCTATTTTCCATGCCACAGGGTTTTGATTTTTTCTTTCGGATTATCAAAACAAGGAGGTAGAGTGATTGAAATATTGTTGCCAGAATGGTCCGGGATTGTTTGAAGGAATCGTTGCGTTTCGGATTGGGGCGCACTCCATAGAAAGGTTGAAAAAGCTCGGAGCATGGAGGCATCGATGGCAAGTATAATTTGCGTTACACCACACTAGCAATGGCGGATCTGAATGAGATGAAATGCGAAGCCTGCCGGGCGGGCGCTCCACCAATAACTGACGTGGAAATCGCCGAATGGCAACCCCAGGTGCCGGAGTGGAAGATCATAGAGAGGGATGATATTGAAAGGCTGGAGCGATTGTTCACCTTTAAGAATTTCTCCCAGGCTATGGAATTTTCCAATCAGGTTGGCGAAGTTGCCGAAGAGGAGGGGCATCATCCGGCGATCCTGACGGAGTGGGGTCGGGTCAAGGTGACTTGGTGGACCCACAAGATTCGGGGACTGCACCGCAACGATTTTGTGATGGCGGCGAAGACCGATCGGTTGTTCTGTTAGGAATCTGTCGGGCTATGGCGTGTCAAGAGCCTGGGGGATTTGGGGAGAGCTAGAGAAAAGAGATGGATATTGGAGGAAAAGCAGGCCTGGTGACCGGAGCGGCGCGGGGAATTGGAGCGGCCACTGTTATTGAACTGGCCAAGGGCGGATGTTCCGTGGCCGTAAACTATAGATCGTCCAAAGAGAAGGCGGAAAAGACGGTCCAGGAGGCGCTGGATCTCGGGGTCGATGCTTTCGCCTTTCAGGCGGATGTGGGGCAGGACTCCGAATGTCGCCGCCTGTTGAAAGCGGTTGAGGATCGGTTCGGACGCCTCGACATTCTCGTTAATAATGCGGGCACGACGGAGTTCATACCTCACACCGACATGGAGAGTGTGACTGATGAGATCTGGGATAGGGTACTTGGGGTAAATTTGAAAGGACCATTCATGTGCGTTCGGGCAGCCCGCCATTTGCTCGAAAGTTCGGAAAACGGCGAGGTGGTCAACGTGGCGAGCATTGCAGGAATAGGGGGAACGGGGAGCTCGATTCCCTATGCCACCTCTAAAGCTGCTCTCATGACATTGACAGTGTCGTTGGCCCGGGTGCTTGGTCCACGGGTTCGGGTCAATGCGGTCGCTCCCGGATTCATCAGAGGCGAGTGGGCAGAAGAGGGACTGGGCGATAAGTTCGAATCGTTTATTGCCGATAAAGCGCAGTCCGCTCCTCTTCGGAAGGTCTGTTTACCTGAAGATGTCGCTGGAGTTATCCTCGGCATCATAGTCGGGCCGGACGTGGTCACGGGTCAGACCGTGATCTGTGACTGTGGAGTGATGATTGGAACAGGAACCTCGCACTCGAGCACCTAGAGGAATCTGTCGGATATAGCTTAGCAGCATTGCGGAGCGCTTGGAGTCTTTGGTTGTATTCGCGGATCGCGGAAGGTCGCAACACCGACGGATTCCTAGTCGCTCTGCTTGGAGGCAGAGCGGGGACTTGATCTTATGATCCGGGCTATGGTAATTGGGTAGACAAGAAAAGAAGGCGAAACCGAAAGCGAGCAGTTGGAGAAGCAGGAGTCACAGAATGCAGGATAGAGCCCAGGAATTTGAGGCCGAAAGGGTCGATCGAAGGTCTCGCGTCGTCGAATTGGTCGGTAACACTCCGCTTCTTGAATTGAGCCGAATAGCGGAGAAGGTCGCTCCAGTCCGGATATTCGCGAAAGCGGAATGGTTCAATCCCGGGGGGTCAGTCAAGGACCGTCCGGCTCTCAATATTATATTGGAAGCGAAGAAGAGTAGCGAGCTGACCCGAGACAAGGTTATTCTCGATGCGACTTCGGGCAACACCGGCATCGCCTATGCCATGATTGGCGCTGCCTTGGGATATAAAGTGACGTTGGCGGTGCCTGGAAACCTGGGTGACCTTCATCGAAAAATTCTCAGAGGATATGGCGCGGAATTGGTCTTTTCGTCGGCCACGGAAGGATCCGACGGCGCGATTCGGGAGGCGAGAAAAATGAGCAAGGAAAGACCCGATCTCTACTATTATGCGGACCAGTACAACAATCCGGCAAACTGGATGGCGCACTACAACGGCACCGGATTGGAAATTCTCGAACAAACAGATGGGGAATTGACCCATTTTGTGGCAGGGTTAGGGACGAGTGGCTCGTTCGTGGGGACAGGAAAGCGATTGAAAGAGGAAAAGAGCGATGTCCGGCTGATATCGTTTCAACCGGATTCTCCCATGCACGGCCTGGAAGGATTGAAACACTATCCAACATCCATCATTCCCGGTATCTATGACGAGAGTCTGGCCGACGACGAGATCACGGTCGAAACCGAGGACGCCCAGGAAATGGTGTTGCGACTGGCACGGGAGGAGGGTATTCTGGTGGGCACGTCAGGCGGCGCGGCCGTGGCCTGTGCCATGAAAATTGCTCGCAACCTCTCGGACGGCCTCGTTGTGACCCTGATCCCAGATGGGGCCTTCAAATATCTGGGCCATGAATTCTGGGACGGGAACTAGGAATCTGTCGGACTTTGAATATCGCAACATCGCGGAGGTTCGGATTCAACGGTGAAGGGTGCAAATCTAGACCAAGTCCATGCCGACAGATTCCTTGCAAGAAAATGAAACTGAGATTTGAGACGAATTGTCATATTTTCTGGTTTCTTTCCGTGAATCTGAAGGTGGAATTTTGAGGCTCTTCCGACTTCGGTGACAGTTTGGCACAACGATATCCATCGGAGGAGTTGGAAATTTCATTTTCCACAAATCTCAGTTTCATTTTCTTATTTCTAGGAGGCTGTCGGACGAACTCTTGTACTTGCGAAGCAATCGAATCACAAAGTCCGACAGCCTCCTAGCTGCTCAAGTTCCAGTCGTCTTCTTTCGAATTTTCAATACCATACGATCAATGGCACTCGAAATTTCAGAAGCTCAGCTCCAAGTGGTAAGGCTGACCGGCGAGGAGAGCTATCCAAGAGAATGCTGCGGTTTCCTCCTTGGTAAGACGGAGGAGGGTGGGAAATGCGTTTTTGGCGTTCAGCCCTCGAAAAACACAGCGGCGGAACCTAATCAACGAAACAGGTATCTAATCGATCCATTGGACTACCTCGGGATCCACAAAAAAGCCAGAACCAGGGGAGAAGAGATCATCGGTTTCTTTCATTCCCATCCGGACGCAGAGGCCCGGCCATCGGAGTTTGACACGGAGCACGCTTGGCCATGGTATTCGTATCTGATTGTGTCAGTGCGAAATCGAAAAGCCGGTCGGCTCACCTCGTGGATTCTCAGGGATGACCGATCCGGTTTCGATGAAGAGGATATTTCGGCAAAATGACCCGGTTCACTGAGTAAATTTGAATCAAACGAGTAAGAAAAATGGCAGTTGAAGTTCAGATTCCGACGGCATTGAAACAGTATGCCGGCAACGAAGAGACGATCGAATTGGAGGGTTCCACGGTTGGAGAGGTGCTCTCAAACCTCACAGTACGTTGCCCTGACCTCAAGACGCATCTTTTCAACGAAGAAGGAGCGCTGCGGAATTTCGTCAATGTCTATTTGGACGATGAAGACATCAGGCACCTCCAGAAGCAAGAAACAGAGATCAGAGGGGGCGAAGTAATCATGATTGTTCCGGCTGTGGCGGGTGGAAGCGAAGCCGCGGCAGACAGCGACGATGGTATCGTGTCGCCCCTTGGCGTGGAACTTTCGAATGACGAGATCGAACGCTACAGCCGCCACCTTCTCATACCGGAAGTGGCGGTATCAGGCCAAAAGAGCCTGAAGCGGGCCAAAGTCCTGTGCATCGGAACCGGCGGGTTGGGTTCGCCGCTCGCAATGTATCTCGGAGCGGTTGGTGTCGGTCGAATCGGATTGGTCGATTTTGACGTTGTCGATCACACCAACCTCCAGCGGCAGATCATACACGGGACAAAGGACGTCGGCCGCTCGAAGTTGGAGTCGGCCAAGGATACGATTGAGGACATCAATCCACACGTCGAAGTCGTTCTTCATTCGGTGGCCCTGGCTTCAGACAACGCCCTCGATATAATGAGACCTTATGATATCGTGGTTGATGGGACAGACAACTTTCCAACTCGCTATCTGGTGAACGACGCCTGCGTCCTCCTAGGCAAGCCCAACGTCTACGGCAGCATCTTCCGCTTCGAAGGGCAGTCGTCGACATTCTGGGCGGAGAAGGGACCATGCTACCGATGCCTCTACCCGGAACCCCCACCGCCCGGTCTGGTTCCAAGTTGCGCCGAAGGAGGCGTTCTCGGGGTGCTGCCTGGAATCGTGGGGCTTATTCAGGCCACCGAAACGATCAAACTGATCATGGGGATCGGCGACAGTCTTATCGGGCGGCTTCTTCTCTTTAACGCTCTGTCGATGAAGTTCCGAGAAATGAAACTCCGAAAGTCGCCGGAGTGCCCAATCTGTGGCGAGAACCCAACCATCGACCATCTCATCGATTATCAGCAGTTCTGCGGAATTGGTGGGGAGGATGATGGGGTCTTTCTTGAGCCGGAGGCGGTGATCTCGGCCCCCGATCTAAAAACTCAGATTGATGAGGGTGGCGGAAACGGAACTTTCATTCTCGATGTGCGTGAGCCGCATGAATTCGAGATCTGCCAGATCCCGGGTTCGACCCTGATCCCCCTTGGTAATCTTGACACTCGCATCGGCGAGCTCGATCGAGATTGGGACATAGTGGTCCATTGCCGTTCCGGCGCCAGAAGCGCCAAGGCGGTCAAGCTGCTGCGCGAAGCGGGATTCAGGAAGGTGAAAAACCTGGCCGGCGGAATTCTCGCCTGGTCGGATCAAGTCGATCCGTCGGTGGCCAAGTATTAAGGAATCTGTCGGCTTCGTGATGCGATTTTGCGGGGTGATACATCGCCGTGGCCAATGTTTGAGCTGCGGCCGGGTCCAGCACCGACATCTTCCTATTTCTCTGACGAGAAGTCCGAGCTTATGCTAGAAGAAAGTGAGATCAACCGCTACCGGGAGGAGGGGTATCTCGTATTTGAGCGCCTCATGAGTGAGGATCGAGTGGCCTACTTCACCAGTGTATTAGATGAGCTCGTGGAACAGGCTCGGAGCCTGGAGGAGGAGAAGCCGCATTGGACGCTGGAGTACGATGGGAGAGGAAATGTGATTCCTGGAGTACTCCATAAGGTACAAGGTGTCTGCGAGGTGGAACCACGTGTCTTGGAACTCGCAGGAGAGGCGGCGATTCTCGATCGTGTGGAGGCGCTGCTTGGGAGCGATATCGACGTTTTCGGAACCAAGTTCTTTCCCAAACTGATCCGCGGTAGTGTATCTACTCACTGGCATCAGGATAATTTCTACTTCGACAGCCGAAGCGACCAGATTGTGAGCTGCGGGATCTATCTCGAGGAGACGGATCGAGAGAACGGATGCCTAAGAATTCTGCCGCGCAGCCACAAGGAGGGGATCAAAAGACACGAACGCGACGTGTCCACACACGGCAGTTGGACCGAGATAGACGAAGCGGCTGCGATCGACGTTGTTGCTCCGGCTGGGACAGTAGTCTTCTTTTCAGCTAACCTTGTCCATGGCGCCTACGACAACGCGAGCGATCGCTCGCGTTACAGCACGGCTTGGCACTACCTCCCTGGAGACTTCGACCTGCGCAAATTCAGGCGCGGGGAGTATAAGGACCGGTATATTGTTAGGCGATAGTAACTCCGACCACCTCTGGCAACCTTATCCCGAACTCCAATTCCGAACCTTGTCCTGTTTTGCAAGTATCCCAGATCCAGCATCACCTCGGCACAAGGCCTCGGCAGCCTATTGCCCTCCGGGCGGTAATCACCCCTATCGGCTGGAATTTCCAAACTAATCGATCCCTCCGATATAGCCTTCACTTTCGAGATGGAGGATTATCTTCTGGGCCGCTTCATCAGGCGAGAATTCGGTAGTGTCGATGACCACCTCCGCATCCTTAGGGGACTCGTAAGGATCCGAAATTCCAGTGAACTCTTTGATGATTCCGGCCCGGGCTTTGGCGTATAGACCTTTGCGGTCTCGCTCCTCACAGATCTCGAGGGGAGTTGAAACATAGACAAGAATGAAGCCTCCCCGTGATTCGATGAGCTGTCGAACTTCCTGACGGACGGATTCGTAGGGAGCGATCGGCGCGCACACCGCGATTCCTCCGTTCTTGGTGATCTCGTTGGCCACAAAACCGATCCGCTGGATATTGAGGTCACGATGCTCTCGAGAAAACCCGAGTTCCGATGATAGATTCTTTCGGACGATGTCGCCGTCCAGGAGGGTAATCGGTCTACCTCCCGTTTCGAGGAGTTTGGCGAGAAAGGCATTGGCGATCGTTGACTTTCCCGCACCCGACAGCCCGGTGAAGAAGACGGTGAATCCCTGACGGCCACGAGCAGGATAGGATCTCCACAATTCGCGTGCGACCTCCGGAAATGTAAACCAACTCGGTAGCCTGGTGCCTTGGGAGAGTCGATCCCGGACTTCCGTACCGGAGATACTGAGAACTCGCATGCCCTCTTTGACTTCATCCTCCGGTAGATAGCTGTCTCTCTCTTCCACGTAAACGAAATTCGCGAACGCTTCCATTTTCACTCCGATCTGATCTTCGTATTGGCGGACCAGATCCTGTGCCGCGTAGGGATCATAATAGGGCTTTCCCTTGGCGTCGTTGCCCGGTCCCGCATGGTCACGGCCAACGATGAAGTGGGTGCAACCGTAGTTTTTGCGAATGATTGCGTGCCAGAGTGCCTCTCTGGGTCCGGCCATGCGCATGGAAAGCGGAAGGAGAGAGAGGTAGACGGTGTGCTGAGGATATTGAAAAAGGAGAGACTTGTAACACCGAACGCGCGTGTAGTGATCGACGTCTCCGGGTTTAGTGAGGCCAACGACCGGATGGAGCAGCAAGTTGGCCTGGCATTTGCGAATCGCGCTCATCGTAATCTCAAAGTGGGCGCGATGAAGAGGATTACGGGTTTGAAAGGCTACCACTCTCCTCCATCCGAGCCGGCTGAATTCCCGCCGAATCTCCTCCGGGCCCAGTCGCAGGCTCAAAAAATCGAAATGAATTGGACTCTGCAATCCTTCCAGCTTTCCACCCAGGCACCAATTGCCATACTCCCCGAGTAGAAACTGAACCCCTTTGTGATACGGATCATCGGTTCCATAGACGGAGATCGCTTCTATGGCACGGTCGGGGCGCCATTTGTCTTCCACCCGCAGCGCGGCCAACATCACTCCCTCCGGATCACGGAGAGCGATAGAATCCCCCGGCCCCACTTCAGCGGCGAATTTCTCGTCGACATCGAGAGTGATCGGGATCGGCCACACGGTTCCGTCTGTCAATCGCATATCGGAACAGACTCGGATGTAATCGGTCTCGATCATGAATCCATCGAGAGGCGAGAAGGCGCCGTTCATTAAGAGCTCGAGATCGCAGATCTGCCGGGGTGTCAGGTCCCAGGAAGGCCAGGATTTGGAATCTTCCTTGATTGCTTCGTCGCGGTCGTTATCCACGAAGAGGTTAATCAGACTACCTCCGTGGGGAGGAATGAGATGATCTTGCATGGTTCTATTCTTATGATTTGAAAGGCACGGTATGAGGGGGTTTTGGGGATTATAAGCAAGACCAATTTTGAGGATTCTTACGATATGACGCGTTTTGAAAGAAATCCGTCCCGCTCATGCTTTCGCAACACTCTTGAGGTTTCGATTACAAGGTGAACCTCCAGTTCGGGTCTAGACAGATTACGACGCATTACTCCGATCGATGACGAAAGCGATCCTTAGAGCACGGGAACTCCGCAAAGAATTCGGAGATACGGTGGCGGTTAGTGACCTTTCCTTCAACCTGGATGCAGGGGAGGTGGTTGGGCTACTCGGTCCAAACGGAGCCGGAAAGACGACTGCGATACAAATGCTCTTAGGCTTGGTTAAGCCGACATCAGGAAGCATCGATATGTTCGGTCAGGACTTCATGGAGAATCGCATCGCCCTCCTCAAACGGGCGAACTTCGCCTCGGCTTATGCGAACCTCCCCAACAACCTCAAGGTCGGTCAGAATCTGACTGTATTTTCCATGATCTATGGGGTTCGCAATGCCAGAGAAAAAATCGATGAAGTGCTGGAACTCTTCGAGATTAAACATCTGAAGAAACGTATTACGGGGCACCTTTCATCCGGTGAGACCACCCGCTTGAATCTTGCGAAGGCACTGTTGAACGATCCTGAACTGATCTATCTGGATGAGCCGACCGCCAGTTTGGATCCGGATATCGCCGACAAAGTGCGAAATATAATCAACCACATTCGTCGGGAGAGAGGGATCTCAATTCTCTATACCTCGCACAATATGCGGGATATTGAGACGGTCTGCGATCGAGTCATTTTTCTTCACCTCGGCAGGAAAATTGCGGAAGGGAGCCCTTCGGAGATCAACCACCGCTTTCAACAGAAATCTCTCGAGGATACTTTTATCCACATTGCCCGCGGCGGCGAGCTCATTGAATCTGTCGAATCTGATTCATCGTCGCATCTTTAAGTTTCGGGTCCCAGAGAATTTGATCTAAATTCCGGCCAAATTCATGCACAGCAGTCGAATTCCAAATCCAACAGTCTTCTAGCAGAATGAACCCGAGAGTAATTTCGGCCCTTGTCCTGCGCTATTCTCTGCTCTACCTGAGAAGTTGGATTCGTAGCATCGAACTTATTTTCTGGCCAACTCTGGAGCTCCTTTTGTGGGGCTTTCTCTCGATCTTTATTCAGGGCCAGACTGAGGGTGACTTTCCCTATTTCGCGAAGTTTCTGATCGGCGCAATGATATTCTGGGATGTTCTTTTTCGTGCCCAGCAAGCGGTCGCCATCTCGTTTCTTGAGGATGTCTGGACTCGGAACCTGCTCAATCTGTTCGTCGCTCCCATTCGGCTCAGCGAATACCTGGCAGCCACTTGCATCATTGGAGTCATTCGGGTCGGCATTACGGTGGCGCTGCTGGCGCTGTTTGCCCAGATTCTCTACGCTTTCAATCTTTTCGAGTTTGAATGGAGACTGATCCCTTTTTTCGGTAACCTGCTTCTGTTTGGATGGAGCCTGGGTATGATTTCAACCGCCTTCATTCTACGTTGGGGTTTGGCGGCGGAATCCCTCGCCTGGGCAGTTCCCTTCCTTATTCAGCCCTTTTCAGCCGTGTTTTACCCAGTATCGGTGCTCCCGGCGCCACTCCAACCGGTGGCATGGCTTCTTCCCTCTACCTACGTCTTCGAGGGGATGCGTGGCGTCATCAGCAGCGGAGAAATGCAGTGGGTGAGCCTAATGATTTCGTTCGGTCTGAACGTGGCCTTCCTCATCCTTTCGGGCGGGTTTTTCGCTTTCATGTTTAATGTGGCAAGGAACAAGGGACTCCTGGTGAAGATAGCCTCCGAATAGCCCGCTTTGTTTTCGGATAAAGCATTCCTGCGCGAGCCGATCTGATGAATCTTACGAGAGATCTCGAATACTCGAGGCAAAAGGCGGGCTAGGAGTCTGTCGGACTTTGACATTCGATTGCTTCGCAACGTCGGACTGTGGTGATCAAACCACGAAAACCACTCGACACCTGAACCAATGTCTGATAACCACCACAGGCGAATGATGAGAGAATCAATGCAAGCAAGGACAGGGCGCATGACAAAATTCAGGACTATTTTCAGGTTTTTCATAAGCATTGCGATATTGAGCATGGTCACGCAAGGCGTGGATGCCAAAATCAGTAAGATCATCAAGACCAAGACGAAGACAGAGGATGGCGATGCGGACCGGAAGATGGAAGCCGAGCTCGGCGAGTATAAGGGGCTGAAGCATGCCTTAGCCGTAGTCGATTTCGAAAACCAGGCCGGCTGGGTGTCGAATTACAAACTCGGCTACAATCTCGCCATAATGCTGGAATCCGCGCTCTACGACTCGGGGCGATTCGTCCTTGTCGAAAGACAGAATCTGGACGCAGTCTTAGTCGAGCAGGACCTGCAAAAGAGCGGCCGGATGGCGGGTGCGGGCAACGTCGCCCAGTCCGGAAAACTGCGAAGCGCGCGCTATCTGGCGTCGGGAGCGATCACGGAGGTGGAGGCCAATCAGTCCGGAGATGATGGAGGTATTCGCATCAGGGGGTTTAAGATCGGCGCGTCCGGTGGCAAGGCACAGATCACGGCGATCGTGAAACTGATCGACACGACGACCGGAGAGGTTGTTGCCAAGCAGCGGGTCGTGGGAAAAGCGGGCAAAGGGGGACTCCGAGTTGGCTACAGTTCCGGAGTCTGGGGCGCCAACTTGGGTGGGTTCACCAAGACGCCAATCGGTGAGGCGGCCCAGGATGTGATCGTGCAGTCAGTCCTCTTTTTCGCCAATGAAATGGAAGACTACGACTTCACTGCCTCGGTTGTGACGGTGGCGAAGGGAGGCGAGATCATCATCAACCGCGGCTCGACCTACGGAGTCTTTCCCGGCCAACATTTTCTCGTCGAAGAGGAAGGGGAACAGTTGATCGATCCCGACACGGGTGAGATCCTCGGCGAATCGGAAGGGGAAATGGTGGCCCAGATCCGATGCCTTCGCGTGAAGGAGAAAATTGCCTACTGCGAATTGACTGAGGGCAGTATACCGGCTCGAGGATCTGTGGTTAGGGCGGCCCGTTAGGAAGCTGTCGGTTGGGTTCTTCCGAGTCTTCTGAGCGACAGTAGCATTCGAATCCGTAGGTGAGTTGTGGGGGGATTCAGACACCGACATCTTCCTCGTCACGAAATCGCTCCGCGATTTCGTAGAGGAGTACTTGGACAGGTCCTCCGAAATGCGAGCTAGCGTTTTTCCGGGAACAGACCCAGAACGCCGGATTTCGAGGCGGGGCAGACTCCCCTTTCGGTGATGAGGGCGGTGACGAGCCTCGCCGGGGTGATGTCGAACGCGTAATTCGCGGCCTCGCTCTCAGGGGATGTCACTCGGATGGTTTCGATTCCGTCCCTGGACGGGCCGGAGACAAAATGGACTTCGTCGCCATCCCGCTGTTCGATCGGAATCTCTTTGACTCCATCTTCCATTTCCCAGTCGAAGGTCGAGGAGGGGAGGGCTACATAAAAAGGAACGGCGTTATCGCGGGCGGCGAGGGCAACCAGGTAGGTGCCTATCTTGTTCGCCACGTCACCTGTGTGGGTGGTCCGATCCGTGCCGGTAATGACGAGATCGACCATACCCTTCTGCATGAGGTGGCCGCTGGTGGTGTCGGAGATTATTGTGTGAGGGACTCCATGCTGTCCCAGCTCCCAGGCGGTCAAGCGTGCTCCTTGAGATCGCGGGCGAGTCTCATCGACCCAGACATGAACTGGGATGCCGTCGTCGTGGGCGGCGTAAATTGGAGATGTGGCCGACCCGTGATCGACGAATGCGAGCCAACCGGCATTGCAGTGAGTGAGAAAGTTTACTGGATCCTCGCCCTTTTTCCGGTGGATCTTCCGGATCAGGGGTAACCCGTGTTGGCCGATCTGCCGGCACCATCCGGCGTCTTCGTCAGCGATCTCTTCAGCCGTCCTCTTTCCCATCGCGATTCTCTCCCCATCGGTCGTCGCCGGCCTTAGAGAATGCAGCTGGCGTTCCACCGCCCATGCCAGATTGACCGCCGTCGGTCGGGTAGCGCGAAGTCTTTCCGCTGCCTTTTCGATATGGCACCAAGCATCTGCCGACCCCTCGGCTTCCAGCGCTGCCAGATAGATCCCGAATCCGGCGGTGGCACCGATACACCCGGCGCCTCGGACATGCATTTCCGAAATCGCGGTGGCGACGTTCTCGACGCCTCTAAGATCCTCTATAACGAACTCAAATGGGAGATGCCGCTGATCGATTATCTGAACAACCCTCGGGTCGTCGGGATGCAGCCATATGGTACGGTAGTGTTTACCCTCTACCCGCATTCCTCACGAATCTACAGGGACTTTCCTGCAGGACAACGATTTTTCGAGTCAGTTGATTAGCGACTGGCGGACTGATTTTCGAACCAAGAAAGCAAAGCGCGACGTTGATCTTCGAATGGGTTGAGTTCACCTGAGCTCTGGGCCTCGATGAGCTCTCCCGCAAAGAAAAGATAGATACTATCCATAAAACTCTGATCGTTATTCAATTCCATCTCCCTTACCATGTCCTTTTTCATATCGAGTGGTCTCCTCTCGGGTTTGAAACGCAATATTGTATCTCTATGTCGAATTAGAGGGCTAAACCTTGCAGTTTATTCATTAGTTCGGCCGCCGTCTGCCATTTCGTGGCCGGATCGATCGAGGTCGAAACTTCCTCGATCCTCGAAGAAGAGCGAAAGTTGCCCGCGGATGGCACAGTGCGATCCCGCAGTTCGGAGAAAGAGTGATTACCCTCAGGTGGCAGAGCAATCCCTCAGCCTGACGGCAACGTGACACTTCCATTCAAAGTCCGATCAAGGATTGCAGAATCCCTCTCCAAGCTTCCTACTTCGATCACCCTTTGGGTGCGGTACTGCTCTGCCACCTGAGGGAAACCCACTGTGCCGTAAACGGTGAAATTCGTCCCTGGAAACCCGCATCGGCATTGAAGTTTCAGGTCAGCCAGGAAATCTGAGAAGATCTCCTGGCTATTCGGTCTCAATCTGGAATATCCCAATGAATGGCTTGGGAATGATGGCTGCGGTCCTTGAATTCTCAGGCTTGAACATTTCTCGAGCGAATTCGTTCACTTTGTCGGCGGTCATTTCGTCCAGAGATCCATTCTTAAGCGCGATAATCTCGCTGGTTAGATCCGGTCGTTCCTGAGCTCTTTTAAGGAGGGAGTTGACCAAATAATCGTTCGAGCGAAGGGCTTGGCGGACTTTCACTCGGAAGGGGCCGAGGGCGCCGTCGACTTCCTCCTGGGTTACGCCATCGCGGGACAACTTAGTGGAAATTCCCAAGAGCACTTCGGCAATGGCAGGGGCATCATCGGGTGAGCAATCGATCTTTGCCTCGATCGTCGAAAAATCGGGATACTCGTCGTAGGAAGAGAACTCAGCTGTTGGGCTGTAGGAAACGCCGAGCTCTTCGCGAAGTCGTTTCCACATTCTGGTTTTTACTATTCGGCTCAGAACCTGCAGGGCGACTTCATCATGGAGATCAATCGAGCGATCGGAAAACCAGAATCCGATGACACCAGCTTGGTGTTCCTCCCCGACGAATTCGATTCTTCGATATCCGGCCGGCGCGGTGATCTCGATCGGATGCTTGGGCTCGGGGTGCAATTTGCTTATACGGCGTTCCTTGAGCGCCCCCAGGGAGCGTGCTACGCTTTGAGTCGCGCCGGCCTTTGAGATGTCACCGACAATGCTCACCTCGATATAGCCATTACGCAGGGGTTCCTCCATCCAGTTCCGCACGTCGGAGACCCCAAGAGCGGTGTAATCTCTCATGTCTCCCCACGAGAATCGTCCGTCATCCTCGAAGAGAAAATCCTGGAAGGCGCGATAGCCGTTCAGCATCCCGACGGCGGACTGCATTCGATGGACCAGGCTCCCAACCATCGCATCCCAATAGCTCGAGCGATGAATCTTTGGATCACGCAAGTAATCGGTGACGATGCCAAGGAAGAGATCGAGATCCTCGCTCCCGAAGACTCCCCGAAAGGTGAAAGCATCATGATCATCGACATCAAATGAGAAAGCCAACATGGAAGAGGCAATAATGGTTTGGACATCGCTGAGTTCATATCGCTGAATCCCACTTCCAAGAAAGGCCTGAAGGGCAAACTCACGCAGTCCAGGCATATTCTCCTCCTGATCAAAAAGACCACCACCGATACGCACAATCGCCCTCATCAGACCGGGCTCATGTTGGGTTTCGATGAAATTGAGTCGCACATTATTTTGGAAACGCATGAGGTGTGCCTGAAATTCGGGAATAGCTGACGATTCCACCACCATTCCAGGATTTCCCCAGAGCATCGGTTCGTACTCCAACTCGAATTGGGACCGATTCAGATAGAGATTCGGCGCCTCTTGGCGAGCACGCGCAATCGCGTTTCTTATCTTCTTTGCGCTCTCCTCGATATCGATTTCTCCAGATATATGATATGCCATCCGCTCGAGATCCCAGCACTCTCTGAAGGACCGGTGAGCGACTTTTCCGTTCATTTCCAGGAGAAATTTCACTTGCCACTCCAGCTCCTGTTGCATCCCCACAAAGGTTCGGTGGTCCACCACCGACTGAACGATCGAATTGGCGATCGATGTTGGATCCAGTTTCGAATAAAAAGTCCGGAGTTTCCGAGTTTTGGAAAGCTCCCTCTTCCGGAGCCATTCGACTTCACTGGAGAGAAATCCATCTCTGATCGTCATTCGGATGACCCGATCGAGCGACTGCACTCCATCCAGCCAATTGGCCGACCCAGCGGCTACGGATGCGATCGCCGTATCATGCTCAAACATTCTCATGTAATCTGCTTGTCCGTTCGCTGTGTCCGGAACCGCCCTCTGCAGGCGCTGGGTCAGTAACGCCATGGAGAACTTGCGATTGAAATTCTGGCGCCGGGTCTCAACGGTTTCTGATCGCTTTCGCATGGGAATGACCGAAGCGGCTTGAATGTTCGCGGAACCGACATCCGTAATTCGGTAGGCGGCGGCCCTGAGAGAGCTTGTTCGCTGCAGTCGTCCTATATTCCGCTTGGGTATGGGATCGGAGGATTCCTTCATATCTCCGAACCCCTCTTCGACCATGCGTTCCATCAACGAGGATTCGAAGTCACCCACAATCACGAGCACCATAAGATCGGGCCGGTACCACTTCCTGTAGAATCCGAGGAATTGATCGCGGGAGAGGGAATTGATGCTTTCAGGGGTACCGATCGGAATTCGCTCGGTGAAGCGAAGGCCTCGAAAAATCAGTTTGTAAGCATCGACCTGGGCGCGGAAATTCAATTCGTCCCGACCTCGCATTTCGCTGAGTATGACCTTTCTCTCCTTCCCGATTTCAGAAGAATCGAAGAGTATGCCGTCGCAGATGTTCCTAAGAAAGAGCAGACCTTTGTTGAGCAGCGGCACTTCGTTGTCCCAATACTCGAGGCTATAGAATGTGTGGTCAAAAGATGTCGTGGCGTTGACATCGTAGCCGTGTTCCATTCCTAGACTTTGGAGGAATGAAATCAAATCGTCGGCAGGAAAATCGCGGGTGCCGTTAAATGCCATGTGCTCCATGAAGTGGGCGATACCGAGCTCCCTATCGGTCTCCTCGATCGAACCTACCAGAACGAGAAGCCTCATACTTACTCGCTCGGGCGCGCCTTGGCGGGGCAGTAGGGCGTAACGAAGACCGTTTCCCAGCCGACCCCACTTGACATTCTCATCGGCCCGTAGCCGGCTCTTCTTATGCGCCCATTGGCCACTCCATGCCCGTTCTTGCGCCATCGCTGCAGGGAGGGCGAAAAGTAAGATGATGAACAGGAGGACGATCCTCATGGGGTTCTCATATCACTGGATTGGCGAAAATCATGACCCTAGATAATGAAAAGGAATATAGACTCTTACGAGCTATTATTCGATAAGCAGATCCCTGCAAACCGAAAATCAGACAGGAATCTGTCGGCCTTTATACGCAGTTTCATTTTCTTATTGCTAGGAGCCTGTGGGACTAGATTTACCTTTCGCGTAGCAAATTGAGGACAAAGTCCGACAGGCTCCTAAGTGATCTATCTCCTTCTTAATATTCTCTTCAGCTCGGTCTTTATGCTTGTAGTTCGCTGGCGGCAAAAGCAAGGGGAGGATCTCATCACTCTCGGAGCGATCAATTACATTGCCGGCGCGGGACTGGCCCTGCTGACCATCCAGGAGACAGGGTTGACCACCTCCAGCGACACTGCCTATCTTCTGGGAGGGATAAATGGAGCCTTCTACTTCATCGCTTTCATTTTCCTCATTCCGCTCTTGGCCCACCGAGGAGCCGCGCTCTCTGCAGCGGTTTCACGGATGTCCATACTCCTTCCGATCTTCGGCGGCATTATCTTTTGGAGCGAACGACCGAGTTCCCTGCAGTATGTGGGGATCGCTTCGGCCTGCTTCTCCTTGTTCTTAATTGGAAACAAGGGGATTCGTTCTCGAGTGACCGAGGGGCAGCCTCACCGGCTCCTGCTCATGCTCCTTTTCTTCGTCACGGCAGGTCTTGCCCGGCTCACTCAGGAGGCATTCAGGCACTACGGCCCGCCCGAGGATGTGCTCCACTATGTCCTATCCACTTTTGTCGTAGCGGGTGCAATCTCGATTCCCGTCTTAATCATTCGACGTCGCCGGCCTACCGTTTCAGAGGTCTTGTTCGGCAGTGTGGTTGGAATATCGAACAATCTTCAAGTTTACTTCATTCTAAGGGCTCTCGGAGAAATTCCCGGATTTGTCGTCTTTCCCGTGGCCAGTGTTGGTGGTCTCCTTTTGACGGTGTTTTTTGCAATCGCTCTCTTAAAGGAGAGGCTGACCCGATTCGGGTTTATAGGAATCGGTATGGCTATTTTTGCTCTTGGATTGCTGAACTATCCAAGCTGAGCGTCCCATGTCTGCCGAATCACGGCGGTGACAGAGCACCGCCCTTCAGTCAACGGAAGTTAACGAATCTCAGTCTGATCGGACCGTCCGGAAGGTCACGAGATCAGACTCTTTATCTCCGCCAGGCTGACTTTTGCGGTTGCGGCGGCGCTTTCATCGAGGAGCTCGTGGAGGATGTCGGATTTCTTCTTTTGTAGCTCGAGGACTTTCTCCTCCACCGTATCCGTCGTGATAAGTTTGATCGAGGTCACGACGCGTGTTTGGCCTATCCTGTGAGCCCGGTCGGTTGCCTGTGCCTCGACCGCGGGATTCCACCATGGGTCAAAATGAACCACCGTATCGGCGCCGGTCAGATTGAGTCCGGTACCGCCGGCTTTCAGGGAAATGAGAAAAACAGGGATCGAACTATCGGCGTTGAAGCGATCGCAGATGGAGAGGCGATTGCGGGTCGCGCCATCGAGGTAGGCGAAGGGAAGACCGCGTTCGTCGAGGGCTGTCTTGAGCAGCTTGAGGGCGGAGACGAATTGGGAGAAGAGGAGGATCCGGTGGTCACCGTCGACTGCTTGGTCGAGAATTTCGATAAAAGCGGAGAGCTTCGCCGAATGCTGGGCCCCAAACTTCCTTTCAACCAATCTGGGATCGGTGCAGATCTGCCGGAGGCGGAGAAGCCGTGTCAGAGCCGCGAAGCGAATCTTGTTCTCTCCTTCACCCGCTATCTCCATCTCGGAGATTTCTCTCAAAGTGGTTTCCTGCACTTTGCGATAAAGGGCCGACTGCTCATGGCCCATTTCGCAGAAGATGACCTGCTCAATCTTTTCGGGCAGCTCTGGCGCCACGAGGACCTTGCTGCGGCGTAGGATGTAGGGGGCGGCCTGTTGACTGTGCCGAACGTCGAACCAGGCCCGCTCCTCCCGGCCGCACTCCGACGGTATCCGGCTGAGGTATCCGGGCATGAGAAATTCAAAGAGGGAACGCAGATCATCGAGACTGTTTTCGATTGGAGTTCCGGTTAGAATAAATCGATTATCTACGACCAGACTCCGAAGGGCGCGAGCGCTTTGAGTGCGACGATTTTTGATGTGTTGAGCCTCATCGGCAATGATTAAGGAGAGGGAGGCACCGCGGAAGAGGTCAACGTCACGGGTCAAGGTACTGTATGAGGTGAAAATTATATCGAATTGGGAAAAGTCATCCGCGTGCTTCATCCGCCTTTCGCGATGGTGAACTGCAGTGCGTAGCCAAGGGACGAACTCTCCGGCCTCGCGTCTCCAATTTTCGACCAAGCCGGCCGGACAGACAACCAGACAGACGCCTTCAACCTCTTTCTGATCGCGGACGCAATCGATCAAGGCAAGGGCCTGAATTGTCTTACCGAGGCCCATCTCATCGGCCAGAATACCACCGAGCCGATGGCGAAAGAGGTGCCAGAGCCAGGCCGTTCCAATTCTTTGGTATCCTCGCATCCGATCATCGAAAGACTGCCGAACGGGCGCTTGTTGCAAACTGCCGATTGAGCGCAGAGCCGCGCTGCGTGCCTTCCAGGTATTAGGTGTTTCCAGGGGTCCGGCAGCCTCTTCAATCAAGACTTCAGCGTCCGCTAATTCCGTGGTTGAGAGGTGCCGGCGAAAACGGGGAGTAAGAGGGCGGTCAACCTGACCGGAGAGCGAGCGTTGAAGTTCGTGCAGTTGAGAAACCTGCGCCGGATCAAGGAGGAAGACTCCGTCGCTGGAATCGATGTAATTCGTATTCAGCTGAATCGCCCTACCAATCTCCTCTTCAGAGGCCCGACCCGCTCGAAGACTGAGCGTCAGGCTGAATTTGTCTTCCGCCTCGGTCGCCTCGGCCTGGAAATCAGCGAAACGGAGATTGGAAGTACGCTGGCGGAAATTCTCGGAGAAGTTGGCTCCGTATTTCTCTTCCAGAGATTTCCAATGGGTGGCGAGAAAACCCAATGTTTTGTGTCGATCCCGCAGCCACCATAGGCGGTTGCGAGGGTCGAGCTGGAATCCGTTGGACTTTACGAGGTGCAACGCATCGGAATAGCTAGGATCCTCACGGGCGGGTAAGGCAATGGCGAGATACTGAGTGGAGCCATCCACCTGCATGGGAATTCCGCTGTCCGACCGAGCCGTCCCTGGATCACTCTTCCCTGCGGCCGATCGACCGCGATGTTCCGGTATGCGGAATTCCTGCGAGGGAAGGTCTTTGAGACTAGGAAAGGTGCGCCGTGCCGAAGGTCGCGATGGGGCCGACTCTGGGTGCGGCGCTGAGCTTGGTGATGGGAGCTCCTTCGAAGATATCGTGTCTCCGGCGGACGATTCTGAGAACTCCAATTCCGGCGTTCCTTCCTCCAGGAATTCATGCACACTTTCGAGGCGGCCCTCCTTCCACGGGATCGGGTTCGAACGATCATTCGCCCAGAAAACATTTCTCCCTTCCTTCACCAGTTCCAGGGCCTCCAGTAGTTGCCTCCGGGTCAGTTGAAGAATTCCATGCAGCCGTCCACCGCACAGGCTCTCGATCAAAGCGGCGAGGTGATAATGTCCATTTTCGACAGAGTAGGCCCGCCCTCGATCCAGTTTTTCGGGGGGTAAACGCTTTTCCTGCGTCAGAGCTTCGATCTTTACCATGATGGCATCCCGATCCGCAACACGCGCCAGGTTGGGCGGGAGGAGAATCTCAAAGGTAAGTGGCAACCCTTTCTCCTTCGAGATCACCAGCGAGCCTACTTCAAGCGATTCTCGACGGTTCCTCTCCTTCTCCCGGACTTTCTCTTCTCTCTCCGCATCCCGATGCGCTTTCGCTCGAGCCTCTAAACGCGAGACACAGAGGGCAATCGAGTGAGCGCAGATGTAGCCCCTCCGTCCCTGATCACAATTGCATTGATTCTCCGCAAAAGTGAGCGATCGCAGATTCAGGCGAGGAGTAAAACTCGTGCCGGCTAGTTCGATGCGTCCCCGAATCACTGGCGCAACCCATTCGCACTCAACCACTCTCCCTTGCTCGCAAAAGCGTCGCGCCTCCCGCAGCGTAGGCCAGCCGCCCAGATCGACGAGGTCTTTTGTCGTAAGATTGGGAAAGGATTCTGTCGAGGACTCTGTCTCTCTTGAGATACTCAATCGATCAGCTTGTGGCTATCCGACTCGGGGTTAGTATATGAGCCACTGTATTTCTCCCCGGTGGAAACCGGCTCCGGATCCATGGCCTCCTTTGGAATGCGGGCGATCGCCTCGAGGACGATGGGCACGGCGTGTTTCGAGATGCGCTGCACGCTCGATTGCATATCGGCAAAGCTGAAGGGCCGGACCCCGACGGCAGGATTGGCGATCGAGCAGATGGCGGCGAAGCGGATCCCAAGCTGTCTCGCGTAGGTGGTGGCGGTGGCGATGTTTTCGCTGCATAGATCACCACCCAGGATGCGCATGGCGCGGACCTCGGCGGCGGTTTCGAAGCGCTCGGGGTTGTGCTGAACGAAGACACCGTTTTCATAGAGGTTTCCGGAATAGCCCTCTTGAACCTTTCGCGCCTCCTCGATGAGAAGCCCGCGCAGAGAAGGGCTGTAGGGGTGGGCATAATTTGCAAAGATCCCGGGCCGTTCCAACCCCGTGTAGTCGAGAATGTTCTGGGGTCGGGAGTTCTCCATTTCCATGAAGTCGTCGATGATGACGAGGTCGTCGTAGTTGTAGTCGGTCCGGATGCCGCCGGAACTGGCGCCCCCAATGACATGGGTGACGCCCAATTCGTAGAGGGCCGCCCAACAGCGGATGTGCTCCATCCCTTCGATGTCTCCTGGTTGGACCGACTCACGCCCATACATTCGAATGTAGTAGAAAGGCACTCCTTTGTAGCGCATCCGGTAGAGCGGAGGACTCTTGCCGACAACCGTATCGATAGTGAGGACGCCTTCTTCTTCGACCAAGCCTTTGCCGAAGGCTTTCTGGTCGCCGAAGGTGGTACCTCCGACGACGGCGATGAAGACTCTTTCTTTGTGTGCGTCGGCCCAAGCGAAATTGGTTACGAGAGCGGAGACGGCAGTTAACTGTAATATACGAATCCAGGATTTCATGATTAGATTTATTGTGGTTCGAGGATGGGATTGCGATCTATTTGATCACGAGCTAATCCTGGTGGATCGGGCAACCCACCCCCGGCCCCTCCCAGGAGGGGATTGCGAATTATTCACGACGTGGGAATCCCAATCCAGGATCAAGGAAGGTTACGAACCAATCCTGGGGTGTAGGGCAACCCACCCCAGGCCCCTCCCAGGAGGGGATCAAATGGTTAGGCTCCGATATTGGAACTTCCCCTCCTCGGAGGGGCCGGGGGTGGGTCGTCCGGTTCACCAGGATTGGCCGGTAAACCCTTTGACACAATCTCTTCTCTTCTCCTCATTGCACCCTCAGATTATGATACCTATCTCCCAGAGAGTCACCATCCCTTACTCCGAAATTCAGATCAGCCGCATTCGGTCGCGGGGTCCGGGTGGTCAGAATGTGAACAAGGTCTCAACCGGGATCCATCTTCGTTTTGACATCGAGGCTTCGACGCTGCCTGAATTCTATAAGACACGTCTGCTGAAACTGAATGACCGGCGTATCACCGGTAGTGGAGTCATCGTTATCAAAGCACAGCGATTCCGCAGCTCGGAGAGAAACCGGGAGGATGCGCTGCAGATTCTCCAGAGGTTGATTCAGAGCGTGGCCGTCTCGGCAAGAAAGCGAGAGGCGACGAAGCCCTCCCGCCGATCTAATGTTCGACGGCTCGATAGCAAAAGAAGGCGTGGCAGGGTAAAGGCGATGCGCGGTAGAGTGCCGAATGAGTAATTGAGGGAAATTGGAAACTCCAGACCATTCTGCTTCGAATCCGCGCAAGCCTCTAAGTCAGGCAGCTGACGCCAGTATACGCACCCTAATTCTATCCCTCTACCTGCCATCCCTAATTCACTCCGTCTGCCGGGGGGTTCTGCTGCCGGTATTGCCCCTCTTCTCCCTTGAGTTGGGTGAATCCTACGTATCAGTCGGGTTGATTGTGGCAGGAGAAGGGGTGGGAGCGTTGATTGGCGCTGTGCCTGCCGGCAAAGTGCTGAGTCGTTTTGGGCGCAAATTGACGATGCTGATCGGCTGTGGCGGTACGGGGTTTTTCACGCTTTCCCTGGCGTATGTGGATTCCGTCCCGGAGGCGTTCTCAATGTGCGTGCTTTCGGGAATCGGCGCTGGATTTTTCAATATCGCCTGCCACGCCTATCTTGCTGAAGCGGTCGCCGTGCAGAATCGAGGGAAGGCGATTTCAGTTTACGGAGGAATCTATCGGCTTGGTTTGCTCGCAGGACCCGCTCTGGGAGGTAGGCTAGCCGCCGATGGAGGTCTTAAGGCTCCCTTTATCTTCTGCGGGGCGGCCGAGGGTATAACCCTGATCCTTGTCATGCTATTTGTGGTTCGGACCCATTTCGGCGAGCCCGGGTCTGGATCGGTGGGCCGTGGAGCCGACCATCTCCTCGATCACATCCGATCAAATCTCGGTATGTACGTCCCGGCGGCAGGAGGATTTCTAATATTTCAAGGAACTCGATCGGCTCGCGGTATTCTCATTCCGCTAATTGGAGCCGAAGTGCTGGGCCTCGATATTCAGGCTGTCGGATATGTCGTGAGCATGTCGAATGCGGTGGATTTGAGCCTCTTCTTTCCTGCCGGTCTGATCATGGACAACCTCGGTCGGAAGGCCGCGATCCTCCCCAGTTTCTTCATTCAATCGGCAGGCATTGCTTATCTCGCGACGATTGATGGATACTCTGGTCTTCTGGCCGCAGCCGTTCTCATCGGCCTGGGAAACGGCCTCGGCTCCGGAACCATGCTAACGTTATCGGCGGATCTTGCTCCGGAGAGCCGAAGGGGCGAATTCCTCGGATATTGGCGACTCATTGGGGAGGGGGGAAGAGCCGGAACTCAAGCTATGATTGGAGGAGTGGCGGCTGCTCTATCTCTGTCCGCGGCGGCTCTTGTGGTCGCTGTTCTCGGGCTTACCGGTGTCGCCCTTTTCGCACGTTTTGTGCCGGAAACGTTGACCAAAGAGATCGACCGATCCTAGGAGGCTGTCGGACTTTGTGCTTCGATTGCTGTGCAAGTACCAAAGTTCGTCCGACAGCCTCCTAGCAAGAAGAAAATGAAACTGAGATTTGTAGAATATGACATTTCTAACTCCACCAATGGATATAGTTGTGCCAAACTGTCACCAAAGTCAGAAGAGCCTCAAACTTCCACCTTCAGATTTTCGGAGAGAAACGAGATCATATGACAAATCGTCTCAAATCTCAGTCTCATTTTCTTGGAAGGAATCTGTCGGTAGGGACTTGGCCTAGGATTGCACCCTTCACCGTTGAATCCGAACCTCCGCGATGTTCCGAAATTCAAAGTCCGACAGATTCCTAGTACATTGTCCGCATTAAATATTCGTATTGTATGATTTTCGTATTGTATTATTGGCAACTCTTAGGAAAGGAGGTTGCCATGGCAAAGCGATATCGGATTGAGCTTATCGCCGAAGAACGGTTTGAGCTCGAATTGTTGACCAGGAGGGACAGAGTCGGAGCGAAGAAATTCGTTCGCGCACGAACATTGCTGTTGTGTGACAGTGGTCATGAGGGTCCAGCGTGGACGAGTGCCCGCATTGCCCAAGCACTCGGGGTAACGTCGCGCATGGTAGAGAATACGAAACGGCGTTTCGTCGAAGGCGGGATGACAGCGGCGCTGGACCGCAAGAAACGGGAAACGCCCCCGGTGCCGTCGATCTTCGACGGTGAAAAAGAGGCAAGGTTGCTGGCCTTGGCTTGTTCCTCGCCACCGCCGGGGCGCAAACGATGGACAGTGCGGCTTCTGGCCGAAGAACTGGTGCGTTTGGATATCTTCGAGCAGATCTCAAAGTCATCAGTGCAGAAGGCATTAAAAACAAAAAAAACAAAAAAAAACGAACTTAAGCCTCACCTGAGGAAGTGCTGGAAAATTCCGCCAAAACAGAGTGCGGCTTTTGTCGCGTGCATGGAAGACATCTTGGCGGTATATCATCTTCCCTACGATCCGATGTATCCTCAAATATGCATGGATGAATCGTGCAAGCAGCTCGTCGATGAGGTCAAGGTGCCTATTCCAACGGCCCCCGGAAAGCCAATGCGCTACGACCATGAATACGCCCGAAAGGGGGTCGCTGAAATCTTCTTGTTCGTTGAACCGTTGGGAGGCTGGCGCCACGTCAGCGTCACCGCAAGAAGAACCCGCAAAGACTGGGCCCTGCAGATCAGGGAACTGTTGATTGTGCACTATCCCGAGGCCGCAAAGGTGATTCTTGTGATGGACAATCTCAATACCCATTCAATTACCTCTCTCTACGAGACCTTTGCGGCCCCCGAAGCCAGAGCATTGGCCGAGCGATTGGAGATCCATTATACCCCCAAACACGGTAGTTGGCTCAATATCGCAGAGATCGAACTCAGTGCCCTGAATAGCCAGTGCCTGGACCGAAGAATTCCGGACGTGGCTAGCATGTGCAGAGAAATCTCAGCATGGGAAAGGGATCGCAACGGACGCCAGTCCAAGATTGATTGGCGCTTTACGACCGATGATGCAAGGATCAAACTCAAGAAACTATATCCGAATATTTAGACGGGACATTGTACTAGGTTGCTTGACTCCAAATCGGGTGACTGTATATTGGCGGATCGATTTCGCTTACTAGCCCTACTTGACCAACTCAACTTCCGAAACGGTTTTTTTCGGGGGTAGTAGGGCTCAGGAGGCGCATCAACAGTAGAGGTGGGTTGGCAAAACCGCCTGTAGTGTAGACCTACGCTCTTCCCAGGGCGGGATTTTTTCGTATAATGGTGGGCCATCATGTTTCTGAGGTGTAATCGTCGGCGCAAAGATGGCAAAGAGCACTACTATTGGAATATCGTTGAGAACAAGCGTGTCAGCGGGGGGCGGGTGGTCCAAAGACAGGTCCTCTACCTTGGAGAGATCAACGATAGCCAACACGAAGCGTGGCGCAAGAGCATCGAGATTTTCGAAGAGGGCAGGGAAAGACCCGAACAGGTGGCGCTGTTTCCGGAAGATCGTGCCCCGCCTGTGGGCGACGAAAGTATTGTTAGAATACGGCTCAAAGATCTCAGGATCGAGAAGCCGCGGCAATGGGGAGGGTGCTGGCTTGGGTGCGTTCTATATGAGCAGTTGGGACTGGGAGAATTCTGGCGGGAGCGTCTCAGACCCTCCCGTCAGGGTACCCGCTGGGCCCATGTGCTGCAGACCCTGGTGGTTTACCGGCTGATGGCACCGGGAAGCGAGTGGCGGCTGCATCGGGAATGGTATGAGCGAAGCGCGATGGGCGATCTGATGGGGGAAGACTTTGGGATCGCCGAGAAGAACACGCTCTATCGCTGCCACGATCGATTGCTCAGGCACAAGAAGGCCCTGTTCAGGCACCTGACCGAGAGGTGGAGCGATCTGTTCAATGCCCGTTACGAGATTTTGCTATACGATCTGACGAGCACCTATTTTGAGTGCGATCCGAACCAGGAGCCGGCGGCCTCGAGCCGACTGCGCAAGTTCGGCTACAGCCGCGATAAGCGACCTGACTGCGTGCAAGTGGTGATCGCCCTGGTGGTGACTTGTGAGGGCTTGCCGATTGCCTATGAGGTACTTCCGGGTAACACGCAGGATAAAACCACCTTAAAAGATTTTCTTTCTCGGGTGGAAGAGAACTACGGTAAGGCGAACCGGGTGTGGGTGATGGATCGGGGCATTCCGACCGAGGAAGTCTTGCAACAGATGCGCCAAAGCGAACCCAGGATCCACTATCTGGTGGGTACCCCGCGCTCCTGGCTGGGTCGCTTCGAGCAGTCGTTGCTGCAGAAGGATTGGAAGCAGTTGCGTCCCGGTATCGAGGTGAAACTCCTCAGCGAGGGAGGTGAAACCTACGTTCTGGCTAAAAGCGACGATCGGGTGCGCAAAGAAAAAAACATGCGCCTGCGTCGTTTACGCCGTCTTATCGAGGCGCTCAAGAAGCTGCGTGAGAGCAAACGGCGCTACCAACGCGATACCATCCTGATCAAACTGGGCGAAGCCAAAAAGGAGGCCGGTCCCCGGATCTTTGGATTACTCGACATCGAGATCGCCCCCAAGGGCGCCCCCACTGAAAAGCCGCCTTTGAGCTTCCGGTTGAACTTAAAAAAATACCGCCAAGCCTATCGCCGCGAAGGCCGCTATCTGTTGCGCAGCACCCTCAGTGCCGAGAACCCCGAGCAACTCTGGCGCCTTTACCTGCAGCTCACTGAGATCGAGCAAGTCTTCAAGGAAATCAAGAACGACCTTTCCATCCGCCCCATCCATCATCAGAGAGATGATCGCATCGAGGCGCACATCTTTATCAGCTTCCTTGCTTACTCTCTGTGGGTCACCCTGAAACGTCGACTCTACCCGATGGCTCCGGGACTGACCCCAGCCGAGGTGCTCTCCAAAATGGCGGCCATCCAAATGCTCGATGTGAAACTGCCCACCACCGACGGACGCACCGTTGTGCTTACCCGTTACACCGAGCCCGGTGAGGACCAAAAGCTACTACTGAACCGGTTACACCTCGAACTTCCTCCCCAACCACCCCCCCAAATCGAATCCAAATAACCCCTCCTGTAGTGTAGACCTTTGGCCCACTATCAACGACTTACGTCGAAATCAGGCCCCAGTTGAGAAAGACGGGCTAGGAGTCTGTCGGACTTAGACGTGCGATTGCTTCGCAAGTGACCAGGTTCGTCCGACAGACTCCTAGAAATAAGAAAATGAAACTGAGATTTGTGGAGAATGGCACTTCTAACTCGTCCGGTGGATGGCGCTGTGCCAATCTGTCTCGGATGTCTGAAGAGCCTCAAACTTCCAGCGGCAGGTTCTCAGAATGCCACCGTTAGCTATGACAAACCGTCTCAAATCTCAGTTTCATTTTCTTGAGAGGAATCTGTCGGTATGAATTTGGTCGCCGTTTACAACCGTCAACCTGCGATCCGAAGTTCAGGTCTGTTGCGAAGTGCAAAGCCCGACAGATTCCTAGCGAATTAGAAACTAGACCGGGTACTAAAGAAGTGCTCGGACGAACAGTTAGAACCCAACCAGGTTTCTTGGAGTAAGGAGGGAGTGATGCCATACGAAGTCTATCTCTATAATGTCCCCAAAGTCTCCGATGACGGAAAGGAATCTATTCCTGTTCCCGACAGCCGAAGGGAAGAGTTTAAGGATAGCGATGCCGGAAGGAAATGCCTTACCGAGAATAAGGACGAATTTGACCGGGTCGTGCTCATGGAAACCAACGACGATGGCCAAAAGATGGTTGAGCGGTATAGGGATGGAGAATTCGAGAAGGCGGAGGATGTGGTGCGCCGCTAGGATGATTTCGGGTCCCGCATTCCGAATTCATTAAGGATCTCTTCCTTCTCGGTTTTATCGAAAATCTCAGGATCTACGGCACCCGAAATCATCCTAATCATGCTCCGCATGGGTGCAGGGGAGAGATTCCTTTTGCATTTACGGACAACCTCTGGCGAGACCTGGGCGAGACAGGCTGCGAATCCGTGAGGATTGCGAATGCTTCCTGACACTGACGATGGCGCTCGGCGTACTTTGAGTCGATTAGGGCGTGCTTCTTCCCGGAATCGAAGACCCAAAACTGACAACCTGGCGGCAATGGGAGTTGGCTGAATGTTTCGGTCGAGCAGTCGATGTGGACAAGGTGGTTGGGTCCACCGAAAGCGGACACACCTTGATCGAGAATCCCACACGGCATCCCGACGAACTCATTCTCGGCCTGGCGGCAGAGGGTTGCGATCCTCTTTCGGTCCAGCTCAACTCCATTGAGAGCCAGGATTCCTTACGCGGTGGACAGTTCGAGGGCCGCGCTGCTGCTCATTCCCGCCCCGATGACACTTCCTCCGTTGTAGTCGGTGTGGTTCCCGATGAACTCAATTCGTCTCGGAGCGTGGGCTTCAACTTCGGCCTCATGTCCGAAGGCCTCACGGAATAACTCTCTTACCATATCCTCGCTAAGATAGAAGCCTGTCGAACCTTGTCTACAGGAACTGGCGGTTAGGATGAAAATGGCAACGCCTATTCTGCACCTGTTGAGCGTGTGTCAGGCTCCCCCGGTCTTGCGCCGGGGTGGCGCCCGGTTGCCCAGCTAGAGGCTGTCCCAAATCCGAGAGGATTTGGGTGGAAGCCTGATACCGATATCAATCTTCGTCACGTTATGTAGACCACGACATGCCTTCCGTCCTCGGTAGCTTACCTTTTATCCGTTATGCACCTTTCCAGCACCCTTCCTCTCGCTTTGAGTCGATAGTTCTCCCAAGGAAGCGCCTCTGACTCGATTCTTGGATCCCTATGCCGCCTGCGTTGCCTCTTTCTCATGTTCTTGCGCAAGTCTCTGCGCGATTTTCCATAGATTGTGGGACAGAACCGACCAGGCCACGCTAAGGTTACGGTTGTCAAAGCCTTTGCTGCGTATCTTGCCCCCGTGCCATCGGTTCTTGAGCACTCCGATCCGGCCTTCGGTGCTCCCTCGTCGTCGCTGCAACCGGACAAAGCGCGGCTCCTCCATCCGCTCCTTGAGCTCTTGTGGATTGCGGGGCGTAAGGGCGTCAAAAATCCCCTCTGCCTGGAGCCGCTTGCTGGCCGCCTTCGAGGCATAGCCCCGATCCCCACTGATCGCTTCGATCTTCTCCTCTAAAGCGAAGCCCTTTTGCCTCTCCAGACTTTCCCAAAGCTGCTTCAATTCGCTCGGGGCCTGCCCCCCATACAGTTTCCAGTCCAACAGATATCCCTCTGCGCTCTCGCATAAATAAAGGGTGTTGCCAAACTCCACCTCCCGATCTGCCTTGCCTCGCACGATGACGTCAATCTCAGGTTCGTAGGCGCTCAGGATCTTCTCCTCATTCTTCACCTGCCGCCCCCCTATGATCCGTTCGTGCGCCTGTTTCATGACCTGCGGTATCTGCTCTAACATACCATCCATTCGCTCGATGATTCGGCTCGCCTTCTTCTCGGTGTAATCGCTTTGCATCCACATAGCTTCCAATAAGTCACGGTGGCGAAGGGCATGGCCCTCAATCTTCTTGAGCAATAGCTTCATCCGCCGCAGGATCCCTTTACGCGCTTTGCCCGCCTCCCGGCGCCGACGCGCATGCGTCATCTCCAGGCACCGTTTGTTCATCTCCCGAGCCAATCCCTTTGCTCCCTGGGGCATGCGCTGTTTCATTCCCGCCTGCCGGATCAGACTGATCGCCTTGAGCAGCGTTGCTCCCACATCCTTGAGCAAGACCCAGTCCACGGGCCAGTGGATGTTCGCTTCCAGGCAAGTGGCGTCGATCAGGCATTCCCTCGTATCGATCGGCTTCTCTAATCCTGCCTCACCACAATGTTCAGCATTGCCCACCACCTCGGTCATCCTTGCATGCAGCTGTCTCAGATACGCTTCGTCGAAGAATTTCGAATCCCGTTCCAGACTGCTCTTCGATATTTTCCGGATCCCGTCTACCTCACGCACCCGGCAAAAATTAGCCAGAAGCTCACTGCGTCCCAACTCCTGCGACAGACAACGAAAGGATATCCCTCCGAGTAAATGACGCACCACCTCCACCCGCAGCGCTTTTATCGCTCTTAGAGCGCGTCGCTCCCGATCCTTCCCTCCCGCTTCATCCCATCCTTCCAAGGCTTTTACGATCGCCTCCCTTTCCAGCGAGGAGTCGATCAAAACCCGGTCAATCCGCTCCATTGTTTCCAGAAACACGGTGTAGTCTTTGCATCGAATGACTGGAGTTAGGGCTGGACGCAGGAAGCTTTGTACGGCAATATTTTTCATGAGAAGGGCGTGCTTTGTATTTGACTAACGCAAGCATAAGCGCCCTTTTTCGCCGGATCGAGCTTTTTGCAGCTCTATCCGGCCTTTTTTTTGCCCATAACTCATTAAAAATCAATTGTTTCCACCACTGGGACGGGCTCCAGCTACATGAAGCGAGCCGATAAGCCAAAGGATTAGGCTGAAGAGGTCAGAAATTGGCTTTCGCAGAACCTGGTACTCGAATTCGAGTACTAAGGGCCTGAACCTAATCGGCGCGGGAAGTGATGCTTAGGAGGAACCTCACGATTCTAGTCTGTGGCGTCGCTGCCGTCTTTATTACCGTGAATCAGTCCACGATCTCGGCCGCAGCGGGACAGGTCCAGCTTCTGTCCTACTGGTTCCTGCCCGTTTTGGGCCTCCTCGTTCACGACTCCGTTAGAGACCTCGAGGTGAGGCCTCGCTGGTCTGCGTTGAAGGGCACCGGCGCCGTCCTGCTATTCGACGCCCTTCTTTACACCTCATTTTACATTGGGTGGTTCATTGCGCTATTCACGCTGATTTCTGGGGTCGTTGCTCTCCTCTACATCACCTCTCTTGGATGGTTACTCACGACGGCGGGCTCGGCTGCAAGGTGGGTAAGGAGACATCTGAAAATTCTCCTTCTGTGGGCGGCCGTAGGTGCTCTTCTCCTCAAAGTGGAATCAACCTCACTCTGGTACTTCATCTATCATGTCGTGCCCGGCGCCGAGGCCCTACGAGTTCCCAACCGTTTTCACATTGTTCTCGTGGTGCCTGTCAATCGCTGGCTCCTGCGCCACAACCTCGTTGATGGGATCTATGCGCTGCGCCGTAACAATCTCGCTTGGGAAAAGCCACTTTTGCTCGAAGATTAGGTTGAACACATCGAGGGATCTCGATTAGTCTCAAGACGCTGCTTGGCAGCATCGAAAACCATGATTCCTTGGGTTCAATCCGATCCGCTTCAAGCCTGTGTTTCTAGCATTGCGGATCCTTCCGACCATCCAGCGGATGAGTTGCTTTCTGTGGTCCTGAACGGTGTTCCCGATCGGCTCTGCAGGAGAGAGATCACCCAGTTCCGAAAATACAAACGTCGATTTGAGAAGCTACAAGGTCGGCTCAGGAGCAAACTTGCCGCCGGCACCTTTGGCCAACTTCCCCTTGGAACACGCCGATACCTGATTCGCCGATACCATTTTCTGACGGCCATGTTGGAACGTCTGAGAACTCGCCTTCTGCGACTCGGAGGAATTGGCGCCTTAAGTCTCGCCTTCGCCGTCTCTCCGACCCATGCCGACGCCCCAAATCCGTTGAATCTTGCGAGTCTGGATGGGAGCAATGGCTTTGTCATTAACGGCATCGACCCCGGGGATTATTCTGGCAGTTCGGTCAGCAGTGGAGGGGACGTGAACGGGGATGGCTTCGACGACCTGATCATCGGAGCTTGGTTTGCCGACCCGGGCGGCAATAACCGTGCGGGAGAAAGCTATGTAGTGTTTGGTAATGCAGACGGCTTCGGGGCGAACCTGGAGTTGTCGAGCCTGAATGGGAGTAACGGCTTCGCCATTAACGGCATCGACGCACAGGATTATTCCGGCCGTTCGGTCAGCAGTGGGGGGGACGTGAACGGGGATGGTTTCGACGACCTGATCATCGGGGCAGTTCGTGCCGACCCCGGCGGCAATGAACGTGCGGGAGAAAGCTACGTGGTTTTAGGCAAGGGAAGCGGATTTGAAGCCAGCTTGGAGTTGTCGAGCCTTGACGGGAGCAACGGCTTCGTCATGAAGGGCATCGACACGGACGATAATTCTGGCTTTTCGGTCAGCAGTGCGGGTGACGTAAACGGAGACGGCTTCGACGATCTCATTATCGGGGCCGATGGCGCTGACCCCGGCGGCAACACCGGTGCGGGAGAAAGTTACGTCGTGTTTGGGCAGGCGGTGGGCTTCGGGTCCAGCCTTGATTTGTCCAGTCTGAACGGGAGTAACGGCTTTGCCATTAACGGTATCGACCCCGGAGATTATTCCGGCATTTCCGTCAGCAGTGGAGGGGACGTCAACGGGGATGGCTTCGACGAGCTGGTCATCGGCGCCTGGGAGGCCTCACCCGGCGGCAACATGGTTGCAGGAGAGAGCTACGTGGTCTTTGGTAAAGTGAACGGCTTCGGGTCGAGCCTGAAGTTGTCTGATCTGAATGGGAGTAACGGCTTCGCCCTTAACGGCATCGACGCCAATGACACCTCCGGCTATTCGGTCAGCGGTGCGGGGGACGTAAACGGCGATGGTTTCGACGACCTCATTATCGGGGCCGAGACGGCCTCCCCCGGTGGTAACGATTTTGCGGGAGAAAGCTACGTTGTGTTTGGTAAAGCGGGCGGCTTTGGGACCAGCCTGGATTTGTCGAGTCTGGATGGGAGCAACGGCTTTGTCATTAACGGCATCGACGTGGATGACTCCTCCGGTAATTCGGTCAGCAGTGCCGGGGACGTGAACGGGGATGGCTTCGACGACCTGATTATTGGGGCCCCTCAAGCCGACCCCGGCGGCAATGGCAATGCGGGAGAGAGCTACGTAATTTTTGGCGGCAATTTTACCGGTGGCGCTGAAACCCAAGTGGGTGATGTGAACGACAATTTACTGACCGGCACTGCGAGCGACGATGTCCTGATCGGCGCTCAGGGCAGCGATACGCTCGTCGGAACGGGCGGCGCAGACGTGATTCGAGGAGGTGAAGGCGAAGACGTGCTGGCGGTTTCAGACTCGACGTTTCGGAAGTTGGTCGGCGGCAGAGGGATGGACACTCTACGGTTGGACGGGAGTGGCATTACGCTGGACCTGACAGCCATCGCCGACAATCGCATTTCAGGAATCGAGGTGATCGATATCAGGGGTTCGGGTTCCAACACCCTGATTCTGGATCGGCGGTGTGTACTGAACATTTCGAACGAATCGAATACCTTGATGGTATTGGCTACGGCGGATGACGCGGTGAACATCGGTTCCGGCTGGACATTCGATGGGCTCCATTCGGTGGACGGCACCCTCTCCAGCGTTTACGTCCAAGGGGCAGCAACTCTAAAGGTCGGAGGGCAACTGCAACTCGCTGACTTGGTGACAGGTGACGGGGACGTCGGTTTCGCCATTAGCGGGATCGACGATGGTGATTTCTTCGGTCGTTTCGTGAGTGGCGCCGGCGATGTGAACGGGGATGGTTTCGACGATCTTATTATTGCGGCCGATCGAGGCGACCCCGGCGGCATCTTTGATGCGGGAGAAAGTTACGTGGTGTTTGGGCGAGCGGGCGGCTACGGGACAAGCTTCGAGTTGTCTAGTCTGGATGGGAGCAACGGCTTTGTCATGAACGGAATCGACATCGATGATAAATCCGGCTGGTCGGTCAGCGGTGGTGGGGACGTGAACGGGGATGGTTTCGACGACCTGATTATCGGAGCTTGGCGGGGAGACCCCGACGGTAAAGACAATGCTGGAGAAAGCTACGTGGTGTTTGGGCGGGCGGACCCCTTTGAGGCCATCATGGAGTTGTCCAGTCTGGATGGGACTGACGGCTTCGTAATCGAAGGCATCGACATGGGGGATTTCTTCGGTATTTCCGTCCGGAATGCCGGCGATGTGAACGGCGATGGAATCGACGACCTGATTATTGGGGCCAGTGGAAGCGACCCCGGCGGCGTCATTGATGCGGGAGAAAGTTACGTGGTGTTTGGTCAGGCGGGCGGCTTCGGGGCGAGCCTGGAGTTGTCGGGCCTGGATGGGAGCAACGGTTTCATCATTAACGGCATCGACCCAGGGGATAATTCTGGACGTTCGGTCAGCGGCGCCGGCGATGTGAATGGGGATGGTTTCGACGACCTGATCATCGGAGCTCGGCATGGAGACCCCGACGGTAAAGAAAATGCGGGAGAAAGCTACGTGGTGTTTGGCCAGGCGGACGGTTTCGGGATGAGCCTGGAGTTGTCGGGCCTGAATGGGAGCAACGGCTTTGTCCTTAACGGCATCGACATCAATGATCAATCCGGCTTTGCGGTGAGCGGTGGGGGGGATGTGAACGGAGATGGCTTCGACGACCTGATTATCGGCTCAGTTTTTGCCGACCCTGGAGGCAAGAGCGATGCGGGAGAGGGCTACGTTGTCTTCGGCGGGAATTTCACAGGCGTGATTGAGACGGCGACCGTTCCGGCAATAGGTCTGAATGTGAATGGGGAATTTGAACTGCAATTCATCGGGGTGTCCGGAATCGAATATGTGGTTGAATATTCTACGGACCTTATGACCTGGGAGACCTTGACCACGTTCGTCGGTAGCGCGAATACTAGGCACATAGTGGATTCTGATGCGGCACAACATCGGTCACGATTCTACCGGGTAAGAGAAAAGGAAGTGGAGTAGGATCATCCGTGGCTGTGCTAGGCGAGAGGGACCCAAGCGAAGCGGCACCGAAATTCGAGGCGCTGGCGTCGCGGCAGTTCACGTCCTGGCTGCTGGAGCAACGCCTGAGTCTGGCATTCACGACCTACCAGACGGGCAAACTCTTCCTCATCGGGCTTCAAAAGAACGGCCGGCTCAGTATTACGGAGAGGACATTTCCGCGCTGCATGGGGCTCTGCGCCGCCGACTCCAATACCCTCTACATGAGCAGTCTCTATCAGTTTTGGAGGTTTGAGAATGCGGTCCCGACCGGCCAGAGTGCCAACGGCTACGATCGCCTCTATCTCCCCCAGATGGCTTTCACGACCGGTGACCTCGACATCCACGATATAGCGATAGACAGCATCGGCGGCCCGATCTTCGTCAATTCGTTGTTCTCCTGTCTGGCGAGGCCCAGCGAGACACACAGCTTTGTGCCGATCTGGAAGCCGAAGTTCATCAGCAAACTTGCCGCTGAAGATCGCTGTCACTTGAATGGCCTGGCGATGGAGGCAGGAAAACCCCGCTACGTCACGGCTGTGGCCACCACCGACGTTCACGAGGGCTGGCGGGAACATCGCAAGGATGGCGGTGTGGTGATCGATGTGGGGACTGACGAAGTGGTGGCCGAGGGTCTCTCCATGCCGCATTCCCCACGCCACCACGATGGATCGCTCTACTTGCTTAATTCCGGCAAGGGTGAGTTCGGGAAGGTGGACCTCGCCACTGGAAACTTTGAGTCCATCGCTTTCTGTCCCGGCTATGCTCGCGGGCTCGCGCTCTTCGGCAGCTTTGCTATCATTGGTTTATCCCAGATACGAGACAATAAGACTTTTTCGGATCTTGCTCTGGCTGTCGCCTTGAAGGAAAAGAAGATCGAAGCCCGCTGCGCTCTACAGATCATTGATTTACGGTCCGGAGATTTCGTCCACTCCCTCAGTTTCAAGGGAATCTTGACGGAACTCTACGATGTTGTGGTTCTCCCCGGAGTGGTCCGACCCGCTGCTCTTGGTTTCAAGACCGATGAAATTCGCCGAACAATTACGATAGGAGAGGATGGTTTGTAAGTTCCGAATTTGAAGTGCACTGTAAATGCGGGTTTCTGGTCGGTCCCGAGAGGACGGAATCAACGTCGAGATTGTCGAAATGCTCACGCATTCCGCTACACACTTCGACTCGGACTGTAGTCCCGCTGGGCAGGATGTGAGCATTTCATCTTCGTAGATGCCGATAGTTTCTAACTCGATTGATCCGGTGGCGTGTTGCCTCGGGTGCGGGCCGACGGAGGAGTAATTATGTCGGGCCGGGCAATGGTGTCTTGGCCCAAGGACATGGAAAGAGGAAAGATATCCTTGTCGTGGCACATCGAAAGTCCAGATTCGAAGGCTTTACCTCGTTTGAAACGTTGAGGTTTACAAGCCGCCTTTGCCGACATGTCTACAAGAGCCAAAACATATCCCACAGGAAGGACGAACCGGATCGTGCTTTTCTGTGATCTGAGGAATTCGACCGAGATTTTGCAAGACTTCGAATCAGGTCGATACAGTCTGGAAGGTAATGGGGGTGGCAACAGTTACGACGATTTCATTCTTGATGTGCACGCCACTTCTTTTCGGGAGCTCTATCTCGGTCACGACCAGACTTACTCGGAGATTTATGGCGATGGTCTTCTCGCCGCCTTTCCCGAAGACAATACCAAATTTCTCCTGGAGAATATCCATCATCTCACTCAGAGGATGCATGACTACAATATTCGCAATGCCGGAGATGACTCGAAACCGTCCATTGACATCGGATTCGGCGTCACGGTGGGGGCGGTTTCGTTCGTCTATTACGACCTCGACGAGCGCGACCATGTGGTCGGGGTCCCGGTTCACGAAGCGGCAAGGATTCAGAGCCTGTCGCGCCTCTTTCGCGCACGAGTGCTGATCTCGAGGCCCTTCTATGATTTTTCGAGACCCTACGTCGAAGGGGACCCGCGTTTTTCCTATCGATTTATCGACTGTCTCCAGCTCAAGGGACTCCGCCGGCCGACCGAGTTGCGCGAGCTCGTCATCGATACCGATCCTCGATTTCAATTGAAGGTGGATTCAGATGAGAGTTATCGGGAGGCTTACGCGCTCTATCGATCCGGCAACTTCAAAGGAGCCCAAAACGCCTTCCTTGCCCTGACCGACGAATCTGGTTTGGAGATCGGGACTGCGATGGCGGAAAGGTGTGAGTATCTGCTGAGGCATCCGGAGCGCGAGTGGGATGGGATCTGGAAAGACATGTGAGCAATTTCGGAATAGACCAGAGGTAATTTGCGGCTCGAGCTGAGGTGGGAAACGGCGTTGCCTAAAATGCCAAGATCGACGATGTTCGAGGCAAGGTTTGGGTCCCTCAGAGCGGGATTACTTCGTTGAATTCGAGAAGACTTCCTCATTCTCCAAAACTCCTCCGAATGTGTTCCCTCCCTTGCAAACAGTCCGAGGTTGATCTCTTCCTCAGCGAACCGAGCGAAGAGGTTATCGAAGCGCTGCGGGGAGTGTCAGGCGACATTCTCGTTTTGGGGGCCGGGGGCAAGATGGGGCTGCACGTGGCCTTAATGCTGGAGCGAGCGATTCGTTCACTAGGAAAGTCGAACCGGATATCGGCGGTCTCCCGATTCTCCAGTCCGCACCGGCAAGCAGAATTCCGAGAGCACGGGATTCCAACCGTCTCGTGCGACTTGAGCCGTGTCGAGGAAGTGGATCGGTTGCCTGAATGCGAAGCTCTTTTTTATCTAGCAGGCGTCAAATTCGGAACCTCTTCCAATCCGGAGGAACTACACCGGACCAACGTCTCCGCGCCGAATCTGGTGGCTGTACGATTCAGAGCCGCCCGAGTGGTGGCATTCTCGACCGGCTGTGTCTACCCTTTTGTGAGCGTGGAATCCGGAGGTTCTTGGGAGACTGACTTGCCTCAGCCAATCGGAGATTACGCCGAATCTTGTCTTCACCGGGAAGAGCAGTTCAGTAAAACATCTCAAGAGTATGGCACACGCTGCTCGATAATTCGACTGAACTATTCCGTTGAGTTTCGCTACGGTGTCCTGGTCGACATTGCCGAGAAGGTCATGCGCCGGGAAGCTGTCGATTTGAGCATGGGATTCGTGAATGTCATCTGGCAGAACGACGCGATTGCGCAGGTGATAGGTTCACTCGAATATGCCGACTCCCCACCATTCATCGTCAATGTTGCAGGGGCCGAAACACTGTCGGTCCGAGAGCTGGCTGCGAAATTCGGGAAGATTCTTGGTAGGGAGCCGATATACACAGGAGAGGAGGCGGACACTGCGTGGCTCAGCAATGCGACGAGGTCGCACAATCTATTCGGACCGCCAAAAGTAGGTATTGAAGAGATGATTGACTGGACCGCCAAGTGGTTGTTGGAGGGAGGTCAAGTTTGGGGTAAGCCGACGCACTTTGAACGGAGGGATGGGAGATACTGACTTGGCAGTTCCTCTTTGGTCGAGCGACCCACCCCAAGCCCCTCCCAGGACCAATCCTGGTTTGTCGAGCAACCCACCCCAGGCCCCTCCCAGAAGGGGATTGTCCCAGAAAATCGAAATTCGTAATCAGGATCGCCGATTGCCTCTTCGAATAGGATGAACTATTATTGAAAGATGGGAATCTAAGCCAGCTTGGTTCGAGTGGCGTATCGTGAAACTGATTAGAGATCTCCATCTCAAGCAACTCACCCTCGATGCAGTCGGTGAGGCTATGGTTCTCTCCCGAGAGGCGAAATGGAATCAGGTTCCGGAGGATTGGAGCTTTATGATTAGAAACGGTGAGGGATTCGGTCTCTATTCCCACAGATCAGGGTTAGCGGCCACGGCCCTAACGATTCCCTACGGAGATCGGTTTGCCTGGATTAGTATGATTCTGGTAAAGAAAAAGTGGAGGCGGCGGGGGTTGGCTACCGACCTTATCAGGCACTGCATCGACTATCTCGAAATTCGGAATCTAATACCGATCTTGGACGCAACCGATGCCGGAAAAGCGGTCTATGGCCGCCTCGGTTTCCACGAAATCTATGCCCTTGATCGAATGCAGTCGAGCACCGCCAGAAAGGTGCCTCAGAAGGATTGGATTGGACCGGACGCAACGATCATCGCCCTTGAATCCTCAGATATCACGGAGGTCTCCCTGTGGGACGAAGAGCGGTTCGGGGCCGACCGAAAGCTGGTCTTGAGCGATCTGCTGAACCGCTCATTGGGCTTTGCCTGTGTTGCGAGAATTGAAGGCGGCGAGATCGGGGGCTACCTGATCGGCAGAAACGGACGCTGCGCGACACAGATCGGTCCGGTCGTAGCTGATAATGGAGCCATCGCGGGGCAGCTACTTGAATACGCGATTATTAGACTCGCCGGCCCGATCTTCATCGATCTGCCCGACCAACACCGGAACCTCAGGAAGTGGCTCCTGGAGGTCGGATTTACTCCCCAACGCGGCTTCGTCAGGATGGCTTTGAATCGTGCCCGGCCGTTTGAAAGGGTGAATCAAGTCTTTGCAGTCGCAGGCCCAGAATTAGGGTAGTCCAAATTTCTCCGAAATTTGGACTTTTGCCAGAGGGCGGATTTGAACCGCCGACCCGAGGCTTATGAGTCCTCTGCTCTACCCCTGAGCTACCCTGGCAGTAAAGATTCGAGGGACGCGGCGCGAGTGGCGAGGGAGTCTCTACGATTTGACCTTGAAGTCAAGGAAGAGGAAGCTGTCGGGTTGGGATTTCGGAAAACGCGGGCGGGACTTTAGGTCTGGTGGTTCGTGGATCGCGGCGAGTTCTGGGCACCGACATCTTCCTAGCCCCGGCAAGCCGGGATCCGAAGAGCGAGGCATCGAATCTCCGAACTATACCTTCGCGCACGCCAAGGCTTCAACCTTTCTTGATTTCGTCGATTTCGATTTGCAAGGGCTTCGGTAGATAGAGCCCGTCCCAGTGGTGGAAACAATTGATTTTTAATGAGTTATGGGCAAAAAAAAGGCCGGATAGAGCTGCAAAAAGCTCGATCCGGCGAAAAAGGGCGCTTATGCTTGCGTTAGTCAAATACAAAGCACGCCCTTCTCATGAAAAATATTGCCGTACAAAGCTTCCTGCGTCCAGCCCTAACTCCAGTCATTCGATGCAAAGACTACACCGTGTTTCTGGAAACAATGGAGCGGATTGACCGGGTTTTGATCGACTCCTCGCTGGAAAGGGAGGCGATCGTAAAAGCCTTGGAAGGATGGGATGAAGCGGGAGGGAAGGATCGGGAGCGACGCGCTCTAAGAGCGATAAAAGCGCTGCGGGTGGAGGTGGTGCGTCATTTACTCGGAGGGATATCCTTTCGTTGTCTGTCGCAGGAGTTGGGACGCAGTGAGCTTCTGGCTAATTTTTGCCGGGTGCGTGAGGTAGACGGGATCCGGAAAATATCGAAGAGCAGTCTGGAACGGGATTCGAAATTCTTCGACGAAGCGTATCTGAGACAGCTGCATGCAAGGATGACCGAGGTGGTGGGCAATGCTGAACATTGTGGTGAGGCAGGATTAGAGAAGCCGATCGATACGAGGGAATGCCTGATCGACGCCACTTGCCTGGAAGCGAACATCCACTGGCCCGTGGACTGGGTCTTGCTCAAGGATGTGGGAGCAACGCTGCTCAAGGCGATCAGTCTGATCCGGCAGGCGGGAATGAAACAGCGCATGCCCCAGGGAGCAAAGGGATTGGCTCGGGAGATGAACAAACGGTGCCTGGAGATGACGCATGCGCGTCGGCGCCGGGAGGCGGGCAAAGCGCGTAAAGGGATCCTGCGGCGGATGAAGCTATTGCTCAAGAAGATTGAGGGCCATGCCCTTCGCCACCGTGACTTATTGGAAGCTATGTGGATGCAAAGCGATTACACCGAGAAGAAGGCGAGCCGAATCATCGAGCGAATGGATGGTATGTTAGAGCAGATACCGCAGGTCATGAAACAGGCGCACGAACGGATCATAGGGGGGCGGCAGGTGAAGAATGAGGAGAAGATCCTGAGCGCCTACGAACCTGAGATTGACGTCATCGTGCGAGGCAAGGCAGATCGGGAGGTGGAGTTTGGCAACACCCTTTATTTATGCGAGAGCGCAGAGGGATATCTGTTGGACTGGAAACTGTATGGGGGGCAGGCCCCGAGCGAATTGAAGCAGCTTTGGGAAAGTCTGGAGAGGCAAAAGGGCTTCGCTTTAGAGGAGAAGATCGAAGCGATCAGTGGGGATCGGGGCTATGCCTCGAAGGCGGCCAGCAAGCGGCTCCAGGCAGAGGGGATTTTTGACGCCCTTACGCCCCGCAATCCACAAGAGCTCAAGGAGCGGATGGAGGAGCCGCGCTTTGTCCGGTTGCAGCGACGACGAGGGAGCACCGAAGGCCGGATCGGAGTGCTCAAGAACCGATGGCACGGGGGCAAGATACGCAGCAAAGGCTTTGACAACCGTAACCTTAGCGTGGCCTGGTCGGTTCTGTCCCACAATCTATGGAAAATCGCGCAGAGACTTGCGCAAGAACATGAGAAAGAGGCAACGCAGGCGGCATAGGGATCCAAGAATCGAGTCAGAGGCGCTTCCTTGGGAGAACTATCGACTCAAAGCGAGAGGAAGGGTGCTGGAAAGGTGCATAACGGATAAAAGGTAAGCTACCGAGGACGGAAGGCATGTCGTGGTCTACATAACGTGACGAAGATTGATATCGGTATCAGGCTTCCACCCAAATCCTCTCGGATTTGGGACAGCCTCTAGATACCTTTCTTCGACAACCAGCAGCCTCTCTATCGCTCCCTCGATTGATTACTTCAGGTTGATACAAATTCCGCTTGGAATCGGAAAGGTGAAGTTGGCGCGTCGCAGGGGCCAGCCTGATCAGACACGTAGCGAGCTACGGCCTAAATCGTGTGCCCAGTTGCCAGTATGCGAAGAGGATGAGACTTAGAGAAAAAGCCTGACCCCTAGCCCTTGCTCTAAGGCGTGCTATACTCTACGGAGGACAAGGCTACGGAGGAAGTGAGCCCCGAATTTCGCGCGCAAAGCGTGAAAACATCCCAAACTTATCGGGACACCGGAAGTGATGAACCTTCAACAATTGTAATCTGTCTACGACTGGCTCTTTCTTCGGTCGCTCGTGTGTGCGCAGCACGCTGCATGGTTAGGCGGCAGGCTCTACAGGGTTGGCTTCGCTCCACGCACGCTCATGCTCTCTGGTGAGAGCGCGTACGTTTTCGGCATCCTCGACAGGGTTGATCATGAAAGCACGCGTGCCTGCGTCCTTTAGGGTTGCTCCGATATGATAACAAACAGAACCATCGAGGATGAGAAATCGGTCGTGGAATTCCCGCGACCGCTTCACTTCGACTTCGATTTTTGGGTGCTGCTTACGGAATCGCTCAAGCTCCTCACGAAAATCGACTGGGAGCTTCCAAGACAGTTTCCTGACTTTCAATGATGAGGCTTCGCTGCTAGCGACCAAAGAGAGGATCGAGCCATCCAGATAAGGATCGAGCCATCCAGATAAGGGTCGATAACTGCGACAGACTGTTGAGCCGACTGTATGATCCTGCGAATTTCCACGTAGGCGTCGTGCGGCTTGCCGCTTGGAAGGAAACGCTCAGCGGCCTCCTCGCTTGAAGCTACCAACCGCCCTTCAATGAAGTCCCACCCAATTTGGCTTAGGCATTCGCGGAGCCTCTCGGCTACGCTTTCGTCGCGACTGATTAACTCGGCTGCCACAACTGAGGTTGCCCTCAGCTGGTCTTGGACTGATAGCGACCGAATAGCAGCATCGACACGGGGACGGTAAGCGCGCTTTCGGGTCAAGTGGGAATAGGCTTCTTGAGGTGTGAGTGACCAATCGATGGTCAAACCACTGAGGCTGATGATGTCGACGATACTATCGCTATCAAGGTCGAAGAGCGGGACGGAGACCGTACCCCATGGGTGGAGCTCCGCACCAGTTTCGGCATCGCCGACAGGCGGAGAAGGGTGGTTGCGAGAGGCGCCCTTTGCTTCCCGGCGCGCCGCCCTAAGAATTCCTAAACCCTGACTGACAGCCTCGACGTGAGGAGCAGATGCTTGAAGACGAAAGTCGGTCGAGTAAGAGCTGTGCGCGCCGAAAACACGATCGATCAAGGCGAGCGAGCTGCCGCACCATTCGCTGAATAGCTCTAGGTGGATTCTGTCGCGTCCGATCACTCCTTGAGGCGGTGGGTGGCGCGAGGCGAGCACTCGTTTGCCCTCATCAATGAGGCGATCCAGATTCTGATCTGCATTCAAACCAGTCTCGCCTCCATTACCTGCTACCAAACGTCAGAATTTAGCGTACTCGAGAAACGCGAAGGGGTTTTCTGAGAGGCGTCAACTTTTGCGTTCCCCGTACTTTGCTTCCTTTTTTGCCTTGGACGTAAACTGCAGGAGATCAGAAACCGCACTGCGAAGCTCATCCTGTTCACCCAAGGCGAGTTTGAGACGTTCCGAAAGATCTGCTAGTACAAGCCGAATACTGTGTGCGATGCGAAGACACGTTTCGTCTGATTCCGTATGAATGCAGATTGAAAGGGAGTCGTGCAGGAGCCTAAGGGGATTGTGCGAGTCAACGAGTAAGGTCTCAGGAATAGCTCCTTTCACAGCATTTACGGCTTTCGAAAAGAGTTTTTCCTTTTGAGCGGCCTTGAGTCTGTCCGTCATCTCACTTGGGGCTCTGAGTTTCTCAGCCACACGCAGGATCTCAGTGATCAGATGATTCTTTTGGGATTCTACGACTCGACGGTAATAGGCAAATGCTCCAATGCCGAGCCCTCGCCTTTCACATACGAGCCCTTTCTCGAAGAGCTTATAATCATCGCCAAGTAGCTTCTTGATACTACGCGGCAATTCGAGATGGAGCTCTGGAAATTCACCGATCTTGACGGCGGCACCATTCCCGTCTTCATCGATCGCCTGTGATAATACGCAAAACGTCTTTTCAGCTTTTTCGCAGTCCTTGCAGGTGTACTTTAGAGGCTGTCCCAAATCCGAGAGGATTTGGGTGGAAGCCTGATACCGATATCAATCTTCGTCACGTTATGTAGACCACGACATGCCTTCCGTCCTCGGTAGCTTACCTTTTATCCGTTATGCACCTTTCCAGCACCCTTCCTCTCGCTTTGAGTCGATAGTTCTCCCAAGGAAGCGCCTCTGACTCGATTCTTGGATCCCTATGCCGCCTGCGTTGCCTCTTTCTCATGTTCTTGCGCAAGTCTCTGCGCGATTTTCCATAGATTGTGGGACAGAACCGACCAGGCCACGCTAAGGTTACGGTTGTCAAAGCCTTTGCTGCGTATCTTGCCCCCGTGCCATCGGTTCTTGAGCACTCCGATCCGGCCTTCGGTGCTCCCTCGTCGTCGCTGCAACCGGACAAAGCGCGGCTCCTCCATCCGCTCCTTGAGCTCTTGTGGATTGCGGGGCGTAAGGGCGTCAAAAATCCCCTCTGCCTGGAGCCGCTTGCTGGCCGCCTTCGAGGCATAGCCCCGATCCCCACTGATCGCTTCGATCTTCTCCTCTAAAGCGAAGCCCTTTTGCCTCTCCAGACTTTCCCAAAGCTGCTTCAATTCGCTCGGGGCCTGCCCCCCATACAGTTTCCAGTCCAACAGATATCCCTCTGCGCTCTCGCATAAATAAAGGGTGTTGCCAAACTCCACCTCCCGATCTGCCTTGCCTCGCACGATGACGTCAATCTCAGGTTCGTAGGCGCTCAGGATCTTCTCCTCATTCTTCACCTGCCGCCCCCCTATGATCCGTTCGTGCGCCTGTTTCATGACCTGCGGTATCTGCTCTAACATACCATCCATTCGCTCGATGATTCGGCTCGCCTTCTTCTCGGTGTAATCGCTTTGCATCCACATAGCTTCCAATAAGTCACGGTGGCGAAGGGCATGGCCCTCAATCTTCTTGAGCAATAGCTTCATCCGCCGCAGGATCCCTTTACGCGCTTTGCCCGCCTCCCGGCGCCGACGCGCATGCGTCATCTCCAGGCACCGTTTGTTCATCTCCCGAGCCAATCCCTTTGCTCCCTGGGGCATGCGCTGTTTCATTCCCGCCTGCCGGATCAGACTGATCGCCTTGAGCAGCGTTGCTCCCACATCCTTGAGCAAGACCCAGTCCACGGGCCAGTGGATGTTCGCTTCCAGGCAAGTGGCGTCGATCAGGCATTCCCTCGTATCGATCGGCTTCTCTAATCCTGCCTCACCACAATGTTCAGCATTGCCCACCACCTCGGTCATCCTTGCATGCAGCTGTCTCAGATACGCTTCGTCGAAGAATTTCGAATCCCGTTCCAGACTGCTCTTCGATATTTTCCGGATCCCGTCTACCTCACGCACCCGGCAAAAATTAGCCAGAAGCTCACTGCGTCCCAACTCCTGCGACAGACAACGAAAGGATATCCCTCCGAGTAAATGACGCACCACCTCCACCCGTAGCGCTTTTATCGCTCTTAGAGCGCGTCGCTCCCGATCCTTCCCTCCCGCTTCATCCCATCCTTCCAAGGCTTTTACGATCGCCTCCCTTTCCAGCGAGGAGTCGATCAAAACCCGGTCAATCCGCTCCATTGTTTCCAGAAACACGGTGTAGTCTTTGCATCGAATGACTGGAGTTAGGGCTGGACGCAGGAAGCTTTGTACGGCAATATTTTTCATGAGAAGGGCGTGCTTTGTATTTGACTAACGCAAGCATAAGCGCCCTTTTTCGCCGGATCGAGCTTTTTGCAGCTCTATCCGGCCTTTTTTTTGCCCATATCTCATTAAAAATCAATTGTTTCCACCACTGGGACGGGCTCTACTTTAGGAAATCCCGAACAATCCCACCTTCCCGAAACTCCCCTTCGTGGACCCAATTCCCAGAGAAATTTCTCACACCATTGCATTTATTGCAGTGGAGACGAAGTGTAGGTGCAATACGGCGAAAGGGAGGACCATATTCCTCTTCTGTCCGTTCGTAATATGCTGAGACATTTTGAGCGGTATTGGTCGGGTAGTCCTCCAAGAATTCAGACCATGGAATTAGGTCAGGTGGAGAAATCGGTTTCCCTTGGGTTGGTGGTTTTTCTTCAGTCACGTTTCACCTTTCGGCCACTAAAATGCCTGTAACCCAGTTACTGTAACCAGGTTGAAATATTCAAGACAATATGGGATAGCTCAGGTGTACGAACCTGAGGCTATAACTGCCTGAATATCACAGGATTGATCAGTCAGGATTCTTCAGGAGCGTCGGGGCTATTTCGCCCTGATCGCCTTATGAGTCCTCTGCTCTACCCCTGAGCTACCCTGGCAGTAAAGATCCGAGGGACGCGGCGAGGGAGTCTCTACGATTTGACGTTGAAGTCAAGGAAGAGGAAGCTATCGGGTTGGGATTTCGGAAAACGCGGGCGGGACTCTAGCCCGCTTTTCTCACAGATTCTCGAGCATCGTTTTGCTGCGAAGTGTTGCTTCTGTGGTGTTGTTGCATGCCAGCCTCAAAAAGCGGGCTATTCAACAAAAGGGCACAGAATATCTTGAGGGGATTCAAAGATCTAATTTCCTTATTCGGAATAGAACCATCGAAGTGGGAAACAGAGCAGACTGTCGCCGGGAGTGCCTGAATATGCCTTCGAAATCGTTCCGTAACGTTATCGGAATCAAGATTTTCTGTGCCCTTTTGTTTTTTAGCCTGGAAATCTTGTGAGATTTCCAGGCTAGGTCTGGATGGTTGGTGGATCGCGGCGAGTTCTGGGCACCGACATCTTCCTAGCCGGGCAGGCCGAGGATGGATCGTGGGAGCATGTGGAACAGGGAAACCGCCGCCTAGTGGATCTGGGATCAGAGAGATCGCGAACTAGATTTCCAGGCTAAGGGGTGGGCAGATCATGCTCTTCGACAACCAATGGCCAGTGATGACCTCGCCGTAGGACGACTGTACGAAAGTGCCTGAAATCCCAGGTTAGTATCTGGGCTTTGCGCTGGGATGCCATTGCCATTACGATGAGGTCCGGTAGGTCTACGCCACTATTCATGTAGCGATGGGCAAGAATAAGGGCCAATTCGGTTTCAGGTGTGGTAGGGGCTTGCAGCCGATGTGTCCCGGCTAGTAGATCCTCTGCAAATCCAACTGCGGCTCGAGAATGCCCTCGAGCCCTCAACAGCAAATCCACCTCTACCAGCACAGGCCAAGGGACGACGACGGTGCTCCCCAAACGGGCGAGCAGTTCGGCTGCGAAACGATGTCTGCGACGCTCTCCTCGATTTATCGCAGATGATCAACGGTCAAGCCGTGCCAGGATTTCTTCGACGCGTTGAGAGAGATCTGGGTCATCTTCGATAAGTCCAACGTAGGGCATCTTGCTGGGCTGTCGCTGCGCCAATTCGGCGACGAGCGCGGAAACGGATGTCCTTCGTCGTTTCGCCTCTCTGTCAAGGCGCTCAGCGATCGCGGGTGGCAGCGAAATGGTCTTCCGAACCGATGACATAGACGAAAGTATGAACCTAGGAGTATGAATAGTCAAGTTCGGATTGCGAGCTTTCGGTCGTTTTCGAATTCGAGGGTGTAGTCGATTCCTCTACTATTCCTACGGTTGCTTGCTTCAAACTGAAATGAAATCCGCCTACCATACTTGAAGGCAAAGCCTGCCCTGTAGACCTCGGCGTCCGCAGTCTTTTTTAGTCCGACGGGCTTATTGGACAAGGTTCGAGTCCCGTCGTCGCTTCGCTGTGCCGAGGCATGCGAGGATTGCTCCGCTGGATTCTGTGAGGGTTTGCAGTGAGTGCATATTTGATCGAACTGAGAAGGTGCTCTGATTCACGTAGTAACTTTGTCCCGAACCTTGTCTATTGCACGACTTTGAATACGAGCTAGGAGGACTACGAACCGATCCTGGAGTTCCGGCAACCCACCCCTAGCCTGGAAATCTCAGAAGATTTCCAGGCTAACAAGCCCGCTTTTGTCCTCAGCAGGCGGCCACGCAAATGATGGTACGTCATATCGTAAAGCAGTCCCCGAAAGTTTGTGAGAAAAGCGGGCTAGCCCCTCCGAGGAGGGGAAGTTCCAGGAGTCGTAGCGGGGCGCTGAGAAGGCTCTACAAATCATGTGAAGCGAATCCGATTTCTAGGAGTCTGTCGGACGAACCTGGTCACTTGCGAAGCAATCGAACGTCTAAGTCCGACAGACTCCTAGGAAGATGTCGGTGGTGACATCGGCCGCAGATCACGAACGCATCCGGATGGCAGGAGAGATCAGAGAGGTCGCAAAGCGAAACCGACAGATTCCTTAACCCATCCTGCGAATCAGATTCTTCCAGTCGATAATATCCTCGAGATTCGAGGGTTCGACGATGCCGACGAGGGTGTTGAGGCGGTAGACGGGGTAGACGGATTGCTCGTTGCGGAGAATGGAATCGGCGAAGATTTCGAGGGGCCAATCGGCTTGGAGGGCGGTGATCTTTCTATCCGTTTCCGGGATTAGAGGGTCATCGGGTTGGGCCTTGGTGGCGAGTTTCTTGAGTCCTCCCGTTGAAAGGAGGCCCTTGAGGATCCCATTGTCGAGGAGGACGATCGTCTTTGGGACATCGATTCTGAAACGGGTCACGGCATCACGCACGGTGGAACCGGGACTCATGACGACGAAATCAGTGCCGGTGACATCGGCCACAGTGAGGCCACCAAGAGTTTCCTGCCTCCGAACCAGCGAGTATTCGAGTTCGCCTCCGATGAAGATAAAAGCGAAGAGGATGGCGGTGAGAATGCTGTCGAGGGAAGTGAGGGCGAGCACCATACCGGCGATGGCCAACGGTTTGGCGACCCAAACGGCCATCCGGGTCGATTTCAGGTAGGAAAACTTCATGGCGAGGAGGGCACGCAGAATGCGCCCTCCGTCCATGGGGAAGATTGGGAGTAGGTTGAAGGTACCCATGATGAGATTGAAGAGGAGAACGAAGACGAGCAGACCGTAAAGGTCGTAGTGGGAACCGAATAGGAATGTGGTTTCCGGCCAGCCCATAAATGAATAGAGGAGAGCCACGATGGCAAAGTTGACGGCAGGACCTGCTATTGTGATGAGCAATTCCTTGATCGGGTTTCGAGGTATCTTTCCAAATTGAGCCATCCCTCCTATCGGGAGGAGTAGGATGCGGTGAATCGGAATCCGGTAGTGCAGAGCAACCAGGCAGTGGCCCAATTCGTGGAGGACAACGCAGACAAAAAGGATGCAGACAAGGGTGAGGCTCCAACTACCACCTAAGATTCCCGCCTTCCGCCATCCATCCCAGGCAACCCAGGCTAGGAGGATGAGAAACGTAAAATGCAGCTCCAGCTGGATACCAAAGATTCGAAAAAGCCGGATGGACCAGGATTTGCGCATAATCACATGAAGAATATCGTTGGCGTGAGTCTCTGTAAACGGCTTTTATCGACAGGATTCTGTCTGAGTTGGTGTTTTGTAGCGTTCCTTAGACTCGAATACGACAGTAACAGGTTTGGGTTTCGGCCATATTGGTGCCGACAGAATCCTAACCCCCGGGCAAGAAGCCGGGGGCCGAGAGTGTTGAGAATTGAACCGCAATTCATCGGAAGGATCCGGTTGACTGCAAGATATGAGAAAGTTCGATTTCTATTAGGTTCCAGTTCGGAATCGTAGACTGGGGAGGGAAAGTATCCTATGTGTGAGTTTCTTAGCGATGTAACTGGATTTACAAGAAGACGGGCGAATCCGCTGAATCGTTACAAACATGGGCGTAGAAGATTGAAATTCCTCTTCGCAAGGGCGATGTTGCGGTGCCGGCCGAATGGCACTATCACGCCGAGGGCGTCTATTTCAACGAGAGGGAGAATGAGCCAGGGGTTTACGTCATGCCGGAAGGGTACCCTCAAGACAAGACACCTAAATTCTGGATGTATCATCCGGAATTCGTCAGGGCGGTCCGGCAGGGCCTTTCCGATCTGGTGAAGATGGAGTACTTTCCCGCAGACCCTGATTTACTCACCCTTGTCGGCTCAGCGGCGGATTCGATGAGTCTGATCAATGCGGCCAAGGTATTGGATGGGGTCCTGAGGGCGTTGGGGGCGGGGCGGAATGAGGGAATGTGAGTGTTCAGGGTTCAGGTATAGAGACAGCCGAAGGTCTCCACTTCGATGTTGGACGTTGGATGTTCATGTGTCTGGTTTCAGGTGTCAGCTGGAGGACTAAGTGGAAAGACTAAGTGTTGGGGACTAAGTGTGAATTTCCTGAAAACTGAAACCTGACACCCGAAACCTATGAATCCGTGTCAACTTCTGTTCCGGTTTTGACATGTCCGAGGAGGACTGACTCTTGAGGTTCCGGTTGCACACTCAATGAACTGCTAACTTCCCCGAACCTGCTCCGCGATTTCCTCGAGAGGGTAACTCCAGATTTCGGAGAGGGTGGGGTGGTACCAGTGAGCCCTTAGAAGATCGGAGACGTTAGCATTGAGGGCAACGGCGACGGCGAGGGAGTGAATGAGTTCACCGGCGTCACGGCCGACGCACTCGCCGCCGAGGACCTGCCCAGTTTCTCCCGCCCACACTTTGACATAGCCGTACTTCGCCTCCATCAAAATGGATTTGCCATGGTCGTCGAAAGGATACTGAGCGCTTAAATACCCGATTTGCATTGTTTCGAGCTGATCGGTTGGGATTCCTACAGCCGCTACTTGGGGATCGGTGAAAACGATCTTGGTGAGATGATCATAATTCACGGGCGCCGGGTTCTCACCCAGAAAATGTCCGGCGGAAACCTCAGCCTGCAGAATTGCGACGTGGACAATCTCATGGGGTCCGCAGCAATCTCCGGCGGCATAGACGTTCGGATTGCTGGTCTGCTGAAAATCGTTCGTCTGAATATGGCCACTGGACCTGAGGTCGATTCCGGCACAGTCGAGCCCGAGGTTCCCGGTATGCGGAACTCTGCCGAGAGCGTTGAAGAGCACAGTTGCTTTCCGGCTGACCTCCGATCCATCGTGCAGGAAGTTTACCTGGACCCCTTCGCCCACAGTTGAGATCGAGCGAAGCTCTGTTCCGGTGAAGAGCTCGATTCCCTCGTCGCGAAAGGCCTCCATGACGACCTCGGAGGACTCGGGCGACGCCTCTTTGAGTATACGAGGGCTTCTTTGTATCTGCGTGACGGAGCTCCCCATGCGATTGAGGAATTGAGCAAGTTCAGAAGCGACCACACCACCACCGAGGACGATCACGGAATCAGGCAAGGTGTCCAGTTCAAGGACTTCGTCGCTGGTCAGTAGGGGGACACGATCGAGTCCGGGAACGGGCGGAGAATTCACTCGGGACCCGGTGGCGACGATGAATCCATCCGCGGTTAACTGGCTGCCATCGTCGAGTTCGATGGTATTCTCATTTATAAAGCGGGCATAGCTTCGAAGTAAATCGAATCGGTCGGACCGGAGCTGCTCGACGCGGTCCTCGGTAAATTCTCGTATGATGCGTAACTTGCGTTCATGGACGGCGCCCATATCGGCCTCCGCGAGAGGAATATTGAGCCCGAATTTCGTGCCGTGACGAGAGTGGTGCAGAATGTCAGCGATGAAGAGGAGGGTCTTGGACGGCATGCATCCGCGTAGGATACAGAGTCCTCCCAATTCGTCGGCCCCATCCACAATCGCGACTCGGTTCTTCTTCTCCCGCACCGTGCGCGCCGCAGCGTAACCCGCGCTCCCGCCACCAATCACTATGAAATCATATTGTTTGCGCATCGACGGAAATCCAGTTGGACTGACAAACGATGTCAATCTTGACCGAGAAACCAGAAACCTCTCCAGGACAAGCCTGGGGATCAGTTGGAATGAGGAAACTCGATTCGGTGTAGCCCGGAAACCTTAAAGACTACGGGACAAGCCCGTGGGATACAAGATCACCTCGGATACGTAGAGGCGGCAAGGTCTTTTCTCGCACTCAATGCCCCACGCTTGCCGTGGGGATTGATTAGGTTTTCAGGCTATACAGCCTCAAGCCTACAAACGAATCCCCCAGGCTTGTCCTGGGGATGCTAAGCTCTCTTACTCTGCGGAATCGAGATGACGACGACGAGGAATCCCGAAGTATGGGTTTTGGAAAAGCCTTCATTCTCCGCACGAAAGTGTGCCTTCCGTTGGACTCCCCGTCAAAGAAGTCCGATTGGGGCCGGATTAAACCCGTGCCCAATCCTCCTCCTTCTTGTCTCGACCTTCTCAGTCGCAGAGGAAAAGGTGGAATGGTCCTACGATGTTCTCGATCCTCCGAAAGGGGTATTTTCTGAAAGCTGGATGGAGATTTACCTGGGCGAAAACAAAGTGGGTTATGGGCGGGAGACCCTGAGTCGGAAAGGAGACACCGTAACTTCCCGTTCCCAGCATCGAATGGAATTCGGAAGGGGACCATTGACCCTTTCGCTTTCATCCGAATTGACTTCGCGTGAGTCCGTTCAGGGTAAGGCAAAGTCGTTCCGTTATTCATCCAAGCAAGGGTTGATACCTCTTATTGTAACCGGGAAAATCGAAGGCGACACGATTCGATTGAAGAGCCGGCAGGCCAAAGTGACGCGGGTATGGGAAAAGGAATGGAATCACCAGGCCTTGATGACATGGGGCTACACGCGCGAGGTCTGGCTGCGAAAATTTAAGCCGGGTACTACCTATGAGCTATTGATCTACAGCCCCGACACCCATTTGAACGAATCGCTGCCCATGGAGATATCGATTGGGGAAGAGGAACTCGTTACAATTCGGGATAGAGAGCGGACTTTAATTCGTTTCACTACCAACATGCGGTTTGGACTCGGCGAAGTAACCACACTTTCCTGGATGACTACAAATGGGGACATTCTCAAATCGGAGGTCGAATTCGGCGGGTTTAAGCTCTCTATGCACACCGTCGACCAGAAAACCGCTCTCGCCGAGTTTGTGCCGACGGACCTATTCGATTTCTCGCTATTGAGTGTCGATACCGAAATTCCTAAGGATGCCAAATCCGTTACCTACTCAATTCGTTTTCCCAAGGACTCGAGTCGACAGATCCAATGGCCGAATACAGCCTACCAGTTCATTGAGTCGGTCGGGCCACAGGAGGTGAAAGTACGGGTCGTGCGGGCGGACCATCAAGCTCTGGGGAGAGAACGTTCCCGGAATTCCGTGTCGGTTGCCGGGAGTACCGTCGAAAGCGATCCGGACGCTGTCGAATTCGGGGCTTACCTGGAAGGGTCCTCCATGATCAACATTGAAGATCCCTTATTGATCGATCTTTCGAAGAGGGTGGTGGATGGATCAGACGGAGTGGTCGGTCTAGCCGATGAACTGAGAAAGTTCGTGAGCGGCCATGTTTCGAGCAAGTCATTGCAAGTCGGGTTTGCGACCGCCAGCGAGGTCGCGCGACAGAAGTCGGGAGATTGTACCGAACACGCCGTCCTCCTCACTGCTCTGGGCCGAATACGCAACCTGCCTTCAAGAATCGCAACCGGTATAGCCTACCTCCCGAAATTTATGGGTAAGGAAAATGTCTTCGGATTTCATATGTGGACGCAGTTTTTCTTGAAGGACCGGTGGGTAGATTTTGACGCTGCTCTGGGCGAGAGTGTATGTTCGCCGACTCGAATCGCCTTTTTCGTCAGCTCTCTCGATGAAGACGGAATGATCGACGCATCGCTCTCCTTGATGGATATCCTGGGTGAGATCGAGATTGAAGTGGTGGAGGTGGAGGGAGTGAACAGTGAACAGTAAACAGTTCGACGGGAGATCACGATTGAGATCCACGATGAGAGAACGGAGACACGACGATTCTTCCGTCGGCCATCTCAATCGTTATTTAGAGTCGACTGTGCAAGGAGTTCCTAAGACAAAGAAAACGACAAAGTGGGTTGGGATCTTTGTCTTTGTCTCGGGTCTTTGTCTATAGTTGGTCTTCAAGTATGTCTGCTCTCGAATACATTCTCGTTGCCGTGGTGGGATACCTTGTTGGGTCCATTCCCTTTGCCGTGCTTATCGGAAGGATTCACGGCGTGGACATATTGAAGGAAGGGAGCGGTAGCCCCGGGGCGACCAATGTGAAGAGATCGGTGGGAAGGATGGCGGGAAATCTCTGTTTCGTTGTTGATTTCATGAAGGGACTGATAGCGGCGGGGTGGCCGCAACTCCCATTTCTGGGATTCTCCAATCCGCTGGTGCTCGGGATCGTTGGGTTGCTGGCAGCGGTCATAGGGCACAGTTTCTCGGTATTCATTTCCTTCCGAGGTGGGAAAGGGGTCTCCACCACGATCGGAGGGCTCCTCGCCATCATGCCAATGGTCCTGCTCGTGGCTATTGTCGTCTGGGCTATTGTCTACCACCTGACTCGCTACGTTTCTCTTGCCTCCATAATTCTCGGAGTGAGTCTTCCGTTGTTGGCCACCCTCTTCAAAGAATCGGTTCAGGTAGTCGGTCTTTGCGTTTTTATCTCGCTGTTCATTATCGTGCGGCACCGATCGAATATCAAAAGACTGATCGCCGGGACCGAAGATCGTTTCTCCAAGGAATCGTCGTAAGAGAATGCCCAAGAGACCAATCATAGCAATCGGGCTCGTTGGCCTGGGAGTTGTCGGCCAAGGGGTGTGGAAGCATATCCAGAGAAATCGGAAAGCTCTGGAACGGCGATTTGGTGTCAGATTGGACCTGAGGAAGGCAGCGGTAAGGGACTTGAATAAGCAACGGTCCGTTAGAATCCATCGATCGCGGCTCACCGATGATCCCTATTCGGTAGTGAAGGATGATGAAATCGATATCGTTTGCGAATTGGTTGGGGGCACCTCGCTGGCGAAACGGATCACTCTCGAAGCCCTGAGTAGAGGTAAGATCGTAGTTTCGGCGAATAAAGCGCTCATTTGCGAATATGGACACGAGTTATTTGAAGCTCTGGAAAAAGGAGGGGGAGGGCTCTACTTCGAGGCGAGCGTAGGCGGTGGAATACCTATCATCAAAGTGATTCGTGAGGGGCTGGTGGCAAATCGTTTCGACCGGATCTACGGAATCCTCAATGGAACCTGCAATTACATCCTGACCCGGATGGAACGTGAAGGGTTGACCTTTAAGGAGACAGTCGAGGACGCCCGCCGCCTGGGTTACGTCGAAGCCGACGAATCACTAGACCTGGACGGTTGGGACACGGCCCACAAAGCGGTGATTCTTGCCTATCTCGCTCACGGAAAGTGGGTTGCGCTAAGCCACGCTCCCGTCGAAGGGATACGGAGGGTGACCTTGGAAGACATTGAGCTGGCGAGCGAGCTTGGCTACAGAATCAAGCTACTGGGTATCGTCACACGGGAGGCTGGGAGCAAAAGAATCTTCGTGCGCGTTCATCCCTCCCTGGTGCCCAAGGAGCGGGTCCTGGCCAATGTGAGCGAAGTATACAACGGAATAAGCATCACCGGCGACGTCGTTGGAACCACCCTGCACATTGGGCGAGGAGCCGGGCAAGATGCAACCGCCAGCGCTGTTATCAGCGATATTACGGATGCGGTTGCAGCCCTCACCATCAGGAGCGGATCTGGATCAAGAGGAACTGGACACGATTCTCCGACTCGCGCCGGAAAGGGCGCCGGAAAGGGCGTCGAACTGGCCGAACTCTCTGAAATCCGTGGACAGTACTATGTCCGGCTGCTGGTCGAAGATCGACCAGGAGTATTGGCCGAGGTAGCGACCGAGATGGCCAGATACGAGGTCAGTATAGAAAGCGTTCTCCAGCCCAAAGGGGTAGGAAGGACGGCTACGCTCATCCTGACCACACATACCAGTGACGAGTGGAGCATGATGCAAGTGTTGAGAGACTTGGAGAAGCTGAAGTGTGTGAAAAGGAAACCCTTTCTTTTGCGAATCATCGACTTCGAAGACTAGGAATCTGTCGTTCCATGGCGCTCATCGTTCAGAAATTTGGAGGCACCTCGGTTCGTGATATTGAGAGGATACGACGAGTTGCCGAGCGAGTGAAGGAGACCAAGGAGAGCGGCAACGATGTCGTCGTTGTAGTCTCCGCACGATCCGGAGTAACCGACCGGCTGATTTCGGACGCGAAGAGTCTTTCACCTCAACCTGATGAAAGGGAAATGGATGTGCTACTCTCGATTGGCGAGCAGGAGACTATCGCACTGATGACCCTTGCATTGCACAGTATCGGCGTTCCCGCCGTCTCCAGAACCGGCCGCCAAGCCGGCGTTGAGACCGACTCGTTCCACACTCGAGCGAGGATTATAAGAGTTACGGGCGGAGATATCCTGGAACAGACGAGACAGGGGAAAGTGGTGATCGTGGCGGGTTTTCAGGGGCTGGGTTGCGACGGGGAAGTCACGACTTTCGGGAGAGGCGCATCGGATCTCACGGCGATTGCGATGGCTGTCTCGTTGAAGGCGGAGATCTGTGAGATCTTCACCGACGTGGATGGAGTCTTTACGGCGGATCCTCGAGTGGTGCCGGAAGCGCGGAAACTTTCAGAAATCAGCTACGACGAAATGCTCGAAATGGCGAGTCTGGGCTCAAAGGTAGTTCAGTCGCGGGCCGTGGAACTGGCGAAGAAATTCAGCGTTATTTTTGAGGTCCGATCCACATTCAATAGCAACCGGGGAACAATAGTGAAAGAAGAGATGGACGCAATGGAGGATGTGTTGGTGCGTGGCGCCGCAGTAGATGTGAATCAGGTGAAGATCGTGATCAATGAAGTTCCGGACCAACCCGGAACGGCCGCCAAGATTTTCCAGCAACTGGCGGATGCCAAGATCGTGGTCGACATGATTGTCCAGAATATCGGTCGAGGAGGAAGGGCTAATCTCACCTTTACGGTTCCGGCGGACGATGCCTTCCGGGCGGAGAAATCGGTTCGGCAATGTCTGGAGGAAATGGGCGGTGGAAAGGTCACATCGGTAGACCGCATCGCTAAACTCTCGGTTGTCGGAGTCGGAATGCGCAACCACACCGGAGTCGCGGCAAGCCTGTTTTCAGCCCTTGCCGGGGCCGGTATCAACATTCAGATCATCAGTACTTCGGAAATAAAAATCTCCGTAGCTATCGAATCGAACCGTTCAGATGATGCCCTTCGGATTGCCCACGAAGCATTTAATCTCGGCTAGGAGTCTGTCGGACGAACCTAGTCACTTGCAAAGCAATCGAACGTCAAGGTCCGACAGACTCCTAGCGATGAGATATATCAGCACCCGCGGAGAGAGTGAACCGGTCTCTTTTTCTCAAGCAGTAGCGATAGGACTCGCCCCTGATGGAGGACTCTATATCCCGCTCGAACTGCCCGATTTCAGCAGTCGGCTCTCGGAATGGGAGAGTCTCACCTACGAGGAACTCACATTCTCGTTCTTCGAACGATTCGCGGACGACATCGAACCCACGCGCCTGCGAACTCTTATTCGGGGAGCCTACGAAAAGTTCGATGATCGCCGGATCGCCCCAGTGATCGAACTCGAGAAAGGTCTCTACATCGTCGAGCTTTTTCATGGACCAACCCTTGCTTTTAAGGATTTTGCATTACAGCTCCTGGGAAGGCTTTACGAGGAACAGATTCGCGATTCGGAGAGGCCGCTCAATGCATTGGGGGCAACTTCCGGAGACACGGGAGCGGCCGCAATCCATGGTCTTCTGGGGAAGAGTGGCGTAAAAATCTTCATTCTGTATCCCAATGGGCGGGTGTCGCCTCTGCAGGAGAGGCAGATGACCTGCACCGGGGCGGAAAATGTGTTTCCCCTCGCTGTTGAGGGTTCTTTCGATGATGCGCAGAGGGCCTTGAAAGAGACATTGGGAGATCTAGAGTTCAAAGAGCAGTTTGGGCTCTCTGCGATCAACTCGATCAATCTGGCGCGGGTTCTGGCTCAGTGTGTCTACTACTTTTACTCCTGGTTCCAGATTCCGGAAAACGAGAGAGGCAACGTTGAATTCGTCGTTCCAACCGGGAATTTCGGTAACGTTTTAGCGGGATGGATGGCCCAGAAGATGGGACTTCCGGTAGCGAGCTTTAGGATCTCGACCAATCAGAATGACATTCTCGATCGCCTTTTTCGAACCGGTATTTACGAACTCGGCGAGGTGGAGCCTAGCTATGCTCCGTCGATGGACATCCAGATTGCCTCCAATTTCGAGCGTTTCATCTATTATCACGAGGGCGGGAATGGTGAGAAGGTGAAGGAGATTCTGAATCGCTTCAGAGATTCCGGCCGCTACGTGTTCGACGATTTTGATCCGGATACATTGAACAGTACGAGCGTCTCGGATGGCGAGATCATAAAGATCATCCAGGAAGTCTACAATCGCTATGGGTATGTCGTCGATCCGCACACCGCGTGTGGGTTTAAGGACCTGAATCGGGATAAAACGAACCTGATCCTGGCAACCGCGCATCCCGCAAAATTCCCGGAGACAATTAAAGGCGCAATCGGGGTGCACCCGAGGAGAGAGAGCCTTGATAAGTTGCTCGACGAGGAACCGGTAAAATACCTGGTAGCGGCCGAGAAGACTGCGATTGAGGACTTTATTCGCAAATGTTCGGATCGCTGATTCGCGGCTTGTCAATCGATCGGCTTAAGCCAGCAGTTGATCTAGCATTTCTGCTGTGCAACTTCTGTCCTTTTGAACGATGAACAAGAAACGGAACATAATCATCTACGACACGACTCTTCGAGATGGCACCCAGGGTGAGGGTATCTCCTTCTCGGTCACTTCGAAACTGCGGCTCACAGAGAAGTTGGACCAGTTTGGAATTGACTACATTGAAGGGGGTAATCCCGGTTCCAATCCCCGGGACCTGGCCTTTTTCGAAGAGGCACGAAACCTGGACCTCAAACATTCTAAACTGACCGCCTTCGGATCTACGCGAAGAGCCGACAGAAGTGTGGAGGAGGATCCTCAGATGCCGTCCCTTCTGGCGACGGAGACTGACGTGGTGACAATCTTTGGAAAGAGCTGGCTCTTCCATGTCCGCGAAGTCCTCCGAACAACTGAGGAAGAGAATCTCCGAATGATCGAAGATACCGTTCGCTACTTTGTCCAGCATGGCAGGGAAGTGATTTACGATGCCGAGCATTTTTACGACGGCTTTTTCGATGATTCCAAATATGCTCTGGCGACGCTCGAAGCCGCAACGAGCGGCGGCGCCAACACTCTCGTGCTCTGTGATACCAATGGTGGGAGATTGATAGGCGAAATCGAGCGCGCCACGAAAGAGGCAATCGAAAAGAACAGCGAAGTTCCCTTCGGTATTCATTGCCACAACGACTCGGGTGTAGGTGTCGCAGTGTCTCTTGCGGGAATCGAAACTGGGGCCTCCATGGTGCAAGGTACCCTAAACGGATACGGAGAGCGAAACGGCAATGCGAACCTCACCTCAATCATCCCGAATCTTGCACTGAAACTGGGCTATCAGATGCACTGCGGTGGGAACCTGTCGCAGTTGCGTGAATTGTCCCTTTTGGGGGATGATCTGGCCAATCTTAGACCGGATACCAAGGCGCCTTTTGTCGGTGCCAGTTCCTTTGCCCACAAAGGTGGAATGCATGCCAACGCAGCGGAAAAGAACGCCCGGAGTTATGAGCACATCGATCCTGCTTCGGTGGGCAATCGGCGGCGGGTTCTGATCAGTGATATGTCAGGCAGGAGCAGCTTCATGATGAAAGCGCGGGAATTGGGAGTCGATGTCGAGGATAAGGCTGAGCAGGTTCCGGAGTTTCTCAAGGAGTTGAAGAGTCTCGAATACAAAGGATACGAGTACGAAGCGTCAGATGCCTCTTTTAAACTCCTTCTTTCCCGGTGGCTCAAGCAAAGGGAGGATTTTTTTGATGTACTCGAATACCGCGTCATTGTTGAATGGGACGAGTCCCGCAAGGAGAGAAATTCGGAGGCAACTGTGAAGCTCCGTGTTAAGGATCAAATCCACCATGAAGTGGCAGAATCATCCGGTCCCGTGGGCGCCCTCGATCAGGCCCTGCGAAAAGCGCTTGAAAAGGCTTATCCTTGTATAAAGGAAGTTTCCCTGAGCGACTTCAAGGTACGTATTCTTGATAGCGCACAAGGCGCCGAGTCGACTATCCGCGTGCAGATCGAATCAACCGACGGCAAGGAGATCTGGGGAACCGTCGGTGCCAGCGACAATATCATTGAAGCAAGCTGGGAGGCGCTGAAGGATTCGGTGGAGTACAAACTGATGAAGGAAGGCAGTCCCGCCGAGCGGGACTAGGAATCTGTCGGGCTTCGCTTTGGTGCGGCAGCGATCCCGCTGAGCGGGACCCTCCAGCCAACCGCTGTAAATCGAATCTGATAGGAAAGGGGTCCCGACTCTCCTTAAACATTACCTCAAACTCAACGGGACCATCGTGAGCTTTAATGTCGACGACAAATTCTCCCATGTCCTGGACAGCTTGATCCTAATCGACTTACTTGAGGTCGATCGAAAATTGATCCGACGATATTTAGAGCCCGTCCCAGTGGTGGAAACAATTGATTTTTAATGAGTTATGGGCAAAAAAAAGGCCGGATAGAGCTGCAAAAAGCTCGATCCGGCGAAAAAGGGCGCTTATGCTTGCGTTAGTCAAATACAAAGCACGCCCTTCTCATGAAAAATATTGCCGTACAAAGCTTCCTGCGTCCAGCCCTAACTCCAGTCATTCGATGCAAAGACTACACCGTGTTTCTGGAAACAATGGAGCGGATTGACCGGGTTTTGATCGACTCCTCGCTGGAAAGGGAGGCGATCGTAAAAGCCTTGGAAGGATGGGATGAAGCGGGAGGGAAGGATCGGGAGCGACGCGCTCTAAGAGCGATAAAAGCGCTACGGGTGGAGGTGGTGCGTCATTTACTCGGAGGGATATCCTTTCGTTGTCTGTCGCAGGAGTTGGGACGCAGTGAGCTTCTGGCTAATTTTTGCCGGGTGCGTGAGGTAGACGGGATCCGGAAAATATCGAAGAGCAGTCTGGAACGGGATTCGAAATTCTTCGACGAAGCGTATCTGAGACAGCTGCATGCAAGGATGACCGAGGTGGTGGGCAATGCTGAACATTGTGGTGAGGCAGGATTAGAGAAGCCGATCGATACGAGGGAATGCCTGATCGACGCCACTTGCCTGGAAGCGAACATCCACTGGCCCGTGGACTGGGTCTTGCTCAAGGATGTGGGAGCAACGCTGCTCAAGGCGATCAGTCTGATCCGGCAGGCGGGAATGAAACAGCGCATGCCCCAGGGAGCAAAGGGATTGGCTCGGGAGATGAACAAACGGTGCCTGGAGATGACGCATGCGCGTCGGCGCCGGGAGGCGGGCAAAGCGCGTAAAGGGATCCTGCGGCGGATGAAGCTATTGCTCAAGAAGATTGAGGGCCATGCCCTTCGCCACCGTGACTTATTGGAAGCTATGTGGATGCAAAGCGATTACACCGAGAAGAAGGCGAGCCGAATCATCGAGCGAATGGATGGTATGTTAGAGCAGATACCGCAGGTCATGAAACAGGCGCACGAACGGATCATAGGGGGGCGGCAGGTGAAGAATGAGGAGAAGATCCTGAGCGCCTACGAACCTGAGATTGACGTCATCGTGCGAGGCAAGGCAGATCGGGAGGTGGAGTTTGGCAACACCCTTTATTTATGCGAGAGCGCAGAGGGATATCTGTTGGACTGGAAACTGTATGGGGGGCAGGCCCCGAGCGAATTGAAGCAGCTTTGGGAAAGTCTGGAGAGGCAAAAGGGCTTCGCTTTAGAGGAGAAGATCGAAGCGATCAGTGGGGATCGGGGCTATGCCTCGAAGGCGGCCAGCAAGCGGCTCCCAGTTTTTGACGCCCTTACGCCCCGCAATCCACAAGAGCTCAAGGAGCGGATGGAGGAGCCGCGCTTTGTCCGGTTGCAGCGACGACGAGGGAGCACCGAAGGCCGGATCGGAGTGCTCAAGAACCGATCAAGATACGCAGCAAAGGCTTTGACAACCGACTTACTTGATGGTCGATCGAGAAATTAGGGATCCGACAGATACTATTAGAAGGGTGCCCGTCCCAGGTGGTGGAAACAATTGATCGGTATTTAATGGGAGCTAGTTGAGCCCGCAGTGGTGGAAACAATTGATGCAAAAAAAAGGCCGGATAGAGCTGCAAAAAAGCTCGATCCGGCGAAAAAGGGCGCTTATGCTTGCGTTAGTCAAATACAAAGCACGCCCTTCTCATGAAAAATATTGCCGTACAAAGCTTCCTGCGTCCAGCCCTAACTCCAGTCATTCGATGCAAAGACTACACCGTGTTTCTGGAAACAATGGAGCGGATTGACCGGGTTTTGATCGACTCCTCGCTGGAAAGGGAGGCGATCGTAAAAGCCTTGGAAGGATGGGATGAAGCGGGAGGGAAGGATCGGGAGCGACGCGCTCTAAGAGCGATAAAAGCGCTACGGGTGGAGGTGGTGCGTCATTTACTCGGAGGGATATCCTTTCGTTGTCTGTCGCAGGAGTTGGGACGCAGTGAGCTTCTGGCTAATTTTTGCCGGGTGCGTGAGGTAGACGGGATCCGGAAAATATCGAAGAGCAGTCTGGAACGGGATTCGAAATTCTTCGACGAAGCGTATCTGAGACAGCTGCATGCAAGGATGACCGAGGTGGTGGGCAATGCTGAACATTGTGGTGAGGCAGGATTAGAGAAGCCGATCGATACGAGGGAATGCCTGATCGACGCCACTTGCCTGGAAGCGAACATCCACTGGCCCGTGGACTGGGTCTTGCTCAAGGATGTGGGAGCAACGCTGCTCAAGGCGATCAGTCTGATCCGGCAGGCGGGAATGAAACAGCGCATGCCCCAGGGAGCAAAGGGATTGGCTCGGGAGATGAACAAACGGTGCCTGGAGATGACGCATGCGCGTCGGCGCCGGGAGGCGGGCAAAGCGCGTAAAGGGATCCTGCGGCGGATGAAGCTATTGCTCAAGAAGATTGAGGGCCATGCCCTTCGCCACCGTGACTTATTGGAAGCTATGTGGATGCAAAGCGATTACACCGAGAAGAAGGCGAGCCGAATCATCGAGCGAATGGATGGTATGTTAGAGCAGATACCGCAGGTCATGAAACAGGCGCACGAACGGATCATAGGGGGGCGGCAGGTGAAGAATGAGGAGAAGATCCTGAGCGCCTACGAACCTGAGATTGACGTCATCGTGCGAGGCAAGGCAGATCGGGAGGTGGAGTTTGGCAACACCCTTTATTTATGCGAGAGCGCAGAGGGATATCTGTTGGACTGGAAACTGTATGGGGGGCAGGCCCCGAGCGAATTGAAGCAGCTTTGGGAAAGTCTGGAGAGGCAAAAGGGCTTCGCTTTAGAGGAGAAGATCGAAGCGATCAGTGGGGATCGGGGCTATGCCTCGAAGGCGGCCAGCAAGCGGCTCCCAGGCAGAGGGGATTTTTGACGCCCTTACGCCCCGCAATCCACAAGAGCTCAAGGAGCGGATGGAGGAGCCGCGCTTTGTCCGGTTGCAGCGACGACGAGGGAGCACCGAAGGCCGGATCGGAGTGCTCAAGAACCGATGGCACGGGGGCAAGATACGCAGCAAAGGCTTTGACAACCGTAACCTTAGCGTGGCCTGGTCGGTTCTGTCCCACAATCTATGGAAAATCGCGCAGAGACTTGCGCAAGAACATGAGAAAGAGGCAACGCAGGCGGCATAGGGATCCAAGAATCGAGTCAGAGGCGCTTCCTTGGGAGAACTATCGACTCAAAGCGAGAGGAAGGGTGCTGGAAAGGTGCATAACGGATAAAAGGTAAGCTACCGAGGACGGAAGGCATGTCGTGGTCTACATAACGTGACGAAGATTGATATCGGTATCAGGCTTCCACCCAAATCCTCTCGGATTTGGGACAGCCTCTAGTTAGGACGAGAAGGTTTGGAAGAGTATCTCCGATTTCAGGGAGTCTGACGAATTGGAAGGCGAATAGAGAAAGTTGTCCCCACTCCCTCCGCGGTTTCGAATTCGATCGAGCCGCCGTGTGCTTCGACGATTGACTTGACGATAGCGCTACCCAGGCCGGTGCCTTTGCTCTTCCCGTAGGTCACAAATGCCTCGAAGAATCGATCCTGGATTTCTTCGGGTATGCCATTTCCGTTGTCCGCTACCTGGAGAAGCAAGGTATCGTTTCCCTCCAGTTCTCCGGCGATGGTGATCTTTCCCTCTTCGTCGTCGAAGGCGTCGAAGGCGTTGCCTACGAGATTCTGCAGGACCCGGAGGAGTTTTCTTTCCTCGGCATCAATTTCGATGTCGGGAACTGAGATGTCGACGGCGATTTTATCATCCTGAAAATAGAGCACATTCAGCTCTCGGAATCTCTCCAGCATTCGTCGAATATCGACCGTCTCCAATTTGAGTTCCTGTTCCCCTCTCGAAAATTCGATCAGCTCCTCAAACATCCCCACCATTCGCTGGATCTGGTCCTCGATATTCTGACAGAGCTTCTGGGTCTTCTCCTCGGAGTGGGACTGCATGATGATCTGCGCTCCGAGGCTGATCAGGCAAAATGGGTTCTTAAAGTCATGGATTATGGTGTTCACCATACTGCCTACGACTGCCATCTTCTCCTGTTGCAGCATATCATCCATGTAGTGCCGTGTAGTCTCGTGGAGGTGCTTGACGATATTCTTAAGAATGATCTCGAGCGGACCGGGAGCTCTCTTTATGAACTCGATCAGAGCGTCCTTGGGTATGCTGGCTAGGACGGTCCGGCCTCGAGATTCGGCACGTAGTGCCCTCGGTTCATCCGTAAAGAGACCAATTTCGCCGAAAAAGGCCCCCGCTGAAGAGTATCCGACAACCCGGTACTTGCCTTCTTCCGCCCGTTTGCAAAAGGCGACCTCACCTTCCAAAACGAGGTAGAGAGCCTCGGAGGAACTTCCCTCCTCGAATATTATTGTATCGGAAGGATACTCCTCTCGGTTGGCGATCTCCGCCAAACCAGAGGTATCTTCTGCACCCACCTGATCAAAGAACGGGTGTTTCTCGAACTCCATAGCGTGGTGTTGCTTTCATTTACGGGCCACCACTCGACAAGCCCCTCCGATACCTCGCCAAGCGCGGTCTGATCAGGTTGTCTATGCTTTAGGAACATTTCAGAAGGTCGAGAAGAAAAAACGAGGAAACCAGGAGCCGGTCGGACGAGATTATCCTTTTCTACAGAAATTCTACAACAAAGTCCGGCAGGCTTCTAGTTTCCTGCTTTGAGGCGCTCTTCCCAATCGAACTCTCGGGCAGTGACGAGATTTTCCATCCTTCTGGCCCTACGTTCCAATTGGTCGAATTTACGTTTCAGTCGAGCGAGAGCGGTGGAGCGATTAGAGGCCCAGGAGTTGTAAAAGTCCCAGTCGATCTCTGAATCCGGTTCCATCACCGGTTCCGGCTTCATCAGGATCGCAGCCACGATGTAGAGCAATACGATGGGGAAGAAGCCCGACAGGACAAAGATGACTATCATGATGAGGCGCACCCAGTGGACCGAGATCTCCGTGAAGTGAGCCAGCCCTTTACAGACTCCGAATATCATTCCGTCTCGTGAGCGGTAGAGAGAGCGGCGGGTGCGGCAATGTTCGTTTCTCATTTCAATTCTCCTTTTCTGCGTTCCAGGTCTAAGATAATTGTCTCCAGTGCTTCCATACGGTCTTCCAGGGAGTTGAGATTCCGATGCATCTCCTGAATCAGTTGAGTTTCATCCGCATCCGATTCTTGCTGTCTCCGCGTTGACTTTCCTTTGAAGATTACGGCCAGGGTCACGATGGTTACACAAACGATTGAGATGATGGAGATGACGAATATGAAGGGCGACATCAGGCTATACATTTTATGCTATCCTTGGCGAACATTGAAAACCGAATATTGAATTGCCGACGTGAGGAAGAAGGGTTATTTTTCCGATTCCGACTGGCTTCCGATTTTCGATTTCAATTCCGCCAACTGCTTTTCGATTTCGTCGTCTGTTTCGATTTTTTCCAGTTCGTCCTCGAGAGTCGGCTTCACACCGTAATTGATGAGCTCAGCGTCTGCCTCGAGCCGTTCGATACGATTTTCAAACGATTCGAAACGAGAAAATGCATCCGTGCCTTGCGTCTGCCGAATACTGGAATGCGCTCTCTTCTGCTTCTGGGCGTGGATATGTCTTTGCACAAGGACACCGTGTTTTTTGCGGGCCCCGGCTAGTTTCTCCTCGAGTTGGACGATATCCTGCTGATACTGTTCGATCAGTTCGGAATACTGCTCCGACTCACGGCCGAGACTCTCTGTCTCCTCTTCAATCCGCCTCTTTTCCAGAAGGGCTTCTCGAGCCAAATTCTCCCGCTCCCTCTCGACCGCTTTTCGCGCTTTGGCGGACCAGCTCTGTGCGTGCCTTTTCGCCTCTTCGAGCGATCGTACGACCCGGGTTCGGTTCGCCATGGCGCCGGCGCAGGATGCCTTGATCTCTACCAGCGTGTCTTCAATCTCCTGAATCATCAGCTTGATCAGCTTCTCCGGATCCTCTGCTTTCTCCAGCATAGCGTTGATGTTGGAACTGACTATATCTCGAAATCTTGAAAATATTCCCATTGTAGTTCTCCTTTTTAAGTTGATGAGCGGCATCTATGCAGGCGCCGTGCCAAATTTATAAAAATGCTACAACATGCTTGTTTAAAACGAGTTATGAAACTAGGCCGGTAGTCTGATAGGTTCGAAGGTCAAATAGTGCTAGATCTTGGATCCAGATTTTGGTAATTTTCGCCATGAAATCGGACCGAGGTTCTCATTACTCCCAAGCAGCCACCGATGCCGCGGAAGGGCCGCCCGAAGCGCTCGGCGAATCCGAGATATTCCTCGAATTTCTCGATAGGCTGTCCCTTGTCGCAAAGGTGAATCGATCAGTCCTTATCGTCGGCGAAAGAGGTACTGGAAAAGAACTGGCGGCGGCGCGATTGCACTACCTATCGAGCAGGTGGCAAGGGCCGTTGGTCGCCCTCAACTGCGCCGCTTTGGCTCCATCCCTCCTTGAATCGGAACTCTTCGGACACGAAGCGGGCGCCTTCACTGGTGCGGCCCAGCGGCGGAGGGGACGATTCGAATCGGCTGACGGAGGGACATTGTTTCTGGATGAAATCGGCCTCATTCCGATCGAGGTTCAGGAGAAGATCCTGCGTGTCGTGGAGTACGGATCGTTTGAAAGAGTAGGAGGGTCGCAATCAGTGGAGCTTGATGTGCGAATCATTGGGGCGACAAATGCAGATCTTGTGGAACTGGTGGAAAAAGGAATCTTCAAGCGGGACTTGCTCGATCGACTTTCCTTCGAAGTACTGTTCATACCGCCTCTTCGAATAAGAAGAGGCGATGTGATGCTCCTGACCCGGCACTTTGCGGCGAGAATGGCATCGGAAATTGGAAGGGGAGGGATACCTCTATTCGGCGATGCTGCGGTGGCGAACCTGGAGGAATATGATTGGCCGGGAAATGTGAGGGAGCTGAAGAATGTTGTGGAGCGCGCCGTTTACCGATGTGAAGACAACAGAGTGGACGCGATCTCGTTCGATCCGTTTCGTTCTCCGTTTGCCGGGTTGGAGGAAGAGACAGAGGACAATGCCGAGCCTGCCTCCTCAACCCTCCGCGTAGATGAAATCATCAAAGGAGGCAAAACGCTCACGGAGTCGGTCAACGAACTCGAGTGTGCAGCGATCAAGAAAGCACTCAATGAATCGCGATTCCATCAGGGGAACGCAGCGAAGATTCTTGGTATAAGCTACCATCAATTTCGAGGACTGTATCGCAAGTACAAGGATAGTCTCGACCCAAAATCAGCTTTTTAGGTTGACTGAAATCTGAAGGCGGAGAATTCCTTGAAGATGGATATCTACGTAGGGAATCTCCCGTACGAGTCTGACGAACAGTCCCTGAGGAAACTGTCGGCTTTAGATCTCCGCAACGCCCCTCAGGTTCAGATTTCCGTTCGAAGTGGTTGCGCTACGGTCTTCACTCAGATTCCCGAGGCCTTATGACCAAGAGGGAGCTCGCGAAGAGGGTATTCGAAACCTGCCACATCCAGGGACAATTCGAGCTGAGGTCCGGCGCCTCGAGCCGCGAATATTTCGACAAATACCTTTTTGAATCACAACCGGCGCTTCTCAAGGCGATTGCGGAATCAATGGCCGAATCTATCCCTGATGATACGGAGAGTCTCGGTGGCCTCGAGATGGGGGGGATACCGATCGTCACGATGCTCTCTCAGATCACGGGCATCCCCTCACTGTTTGTCAGAAAGAAGGCAAAGGCTTACGGTACTTGCAAGTTCGCCGAGGGAGGTGAAGTGCAGGGTAAGAAGATTACAATCGTCGAGGATGTGGTCACATCCGGTGGCCAGATTCTCCTTTCCGCCGCCGCCCTCCGAAGCGAGGGCGCCATCATCGACACCGTCCTCTGTGCCATCGACCGGGAGGCAGGGGGAAGGGAGAAGCTGGAAGAGGATAATCTGCGATTGCTTCCGCTCTTTACTAAGAGTGAATTGGAGGCGGCCTCTGAATCGTGATCTTGCGAAGTGCTCCGGTCACAGAAGGTATCGCAATCAGCATCATCGATTCGGGTGGTGGTTTCAATCTCGAGAGATTTCCGGGCGTTCGCAGCGGTGCCCCTACCAAGGAAGACGAAGAGAAAGAGGAAGATCAGTTTATATCCAATTTCACGATTGTTCTGTCTCAAAAGGCGTTTCGGAACTGTCCGGAAACCCGTACCAGTCCCGCTGAGCAGAGATTTCTATTCACGAATCAGTAACTCCCTTTTCAATGAACTCGGCATACACTCGGCTGGTTGTGAGGAGATCATCGATTCTCACCTGCTCGTCGACGCCATGGTAGTTCGAGCCACCGGAGCCGTAGCCGACGGTAGGGATGCCGAGAGTGCTACCGAAGTAGTGGGCATCAGTAAATCCGGGTGTGTGAGAGTACTCAGTTGAACAGCCTCTGACCGAGGCTACGGTGCGGGCCAGCGACTGAGGAAGAGGGGAGTGGTGATCGAGACAATAGGAATCGATGGCAAGAATTGATGTGATTTCGGCTTCAAATTCCTCGATCTCAAGACCGGCCTCGTTGATAAACTCCTCCAGCTCCTGTTTTACTTCGAGGACGCGTTCGGTTGGAAGGACACGACGATCGAGAGTGAACCATGCGTCCGATGGAACGATATTGGTCTTTCCTCCTTCGCACTGGCCGAAGGTGCCGCCAAGAGTGAGGGTTGGGTGCATTTCTTTTCCTCCCGGCGACATGAATTTCCTTTCCTGAATCCGCCGGCCGTATTCCTGAAGTCGAACCCCTATGGAAGTCATCTGATCGAAGGCGTTCCGTCCTTTGTGTGGGCGACTGGCATGGGCTGCTTTACCTTTCAGATCAATTGAAAGCCAGAGCACCCCATTGTGTCCCACGCCGACTTGATTCCCCGAGGCGCCTTCGCAGACGACCACGAAGTTCGCATCCGTGAGGTTGTTTTCGGCGACATATCCAGAGCCGAATCGGCCGCCTATCTCTTCATCGCAAACCAAGGATACTTCAAGGTTGAAAGCCGGTTTCAGTTTCTCCTCCCGACAGGCGCGAAGGGCGTGGAAAAGCGCGGCAATCGAGCCTTTCATATCCGCCGAGCCCCGTCCAAAGAGGACACCATGATCGACCGCGGCCGAGAAGGGAGGGAATCGCCAGCTGCCGGAGACGGGCACGACATCGTAGTGCGCATTGAAGTGAATTGTCTTATCTTTGCCGAAGTCCCGTCGTGCGAGGAGATTGTATCGCGGATACGCATCCCCTGGAGAGAGAATGTCGTCTATCTTCTTATTGGGCACTTTAAAGATCTCGGTTTCCAAGCCCAACCCTTCGAGATTCGATTCCAGAAACTCGACGCACTCACGGTAGCAGTCTCCAGGGGGATTGACGGTAGGAAATCCGACGAGGCGCCGAAGAAATTCCACCATTGCGTCCTGATTGGAGGAAAGATAATCGTGAAGCGCGGAACTCACCGTAGTTTGCGACATCGAATCTTCAAGTTAGTCGTGCACGCGGCACGCAACGGCCTGCCGGATCCGTGTCAGTGGAACGCTCGCACGGAGACCGATCAATCGGACGTCGGTTTCAACGCAGCGGCGGCGACAGAGCACCGCCCTCCATCCCAAGGTTGTAATCGCACGATGGAGGGCGGTGCTCCGTCGCCGCCGCACATCTGCAATATTGCGCGATACTCGGATTCTTTCGAACGGTCGAAAATGCCTGAAGTACATTGAAGTCCAAGCTCAATCAAGGCTTGATTGAAATGAATCTAGAACGTTCTCAAGTTCCTCCGGCTGATTTCCCCCACCCATCGCGAAGTCGGGCTTGCCGCCTCCTTTACCGCCCAATTGGGCGGCGAGCGAACGAACGATATCGCCTGCAATGTGGCCTCTCTCTACGGCTTCAGGAGAGGCGAGGGCGAGAACCGTCACTTTCGAACCCGACGAAGAGCCGAGGACGACGAGGCTCGATTTCAGACACTTTGAAACAGTAACAGCGAGACCCCGTAACTCGCCCGGCGAATCGGTTTGTACGGAAGCGACAACGAGGTGAACGCCGTCACGTTCCCTTGCATTCTCGGCCAACTTGGCGGCGAGAGAGGAGGAGTCTTTCTGCCGCAGACTTCGAAGGTCGTTCTGCAGATCGCTCCTCTGTTCCAGCAAGTTGGAAACACGACTCTCCAATTCCCGCGGGCTACAGGAAAGGCGGTCGGAAAGGGAGGAGAGGAGATCGAAGTTGCTCTCAACCAGATCCAGCGCACTCTCTCCAACCTGCGCTTCGATCCGGCGCGTGCCGGCGGCGATGGCCGATTCGCCCACAACCTTGAGGAGTCCGATCTCTCCAGTGGCAGCGACATGGGTGCCGCCACATAGCTCGACCGACCAACCGCCAATATCGACGACACGGACGATGGAGCCGTATTTGTCTCCAAAGAAGGCGAGAACATTATCCGGTTTTTCGGCGAATGAAATCACGTACCATTTGACTCTCGCGTTCTGGAGAATGCGGCGATTGGCCAGTGTCTCGATCTGTTTCAAGGAGTCCGTGCTCGGCTGTTCAAAGTGAGAGAAATCGAAACGGAGCCGATCATCGGCGACGAGCGAGCCAGCTTGTCGTACGTGATTGCCCAGCACCTCTCGGAGGGCCCAATGGAGGACATGGGTGGCGCTGTGATGGCGCTGGATGGCGATTCTTCTATCGACATCAACAAAAAGGCGCCCGTTCTTCCCCGAGAGCCTCTCGCTACCTCCCGCCTCAATCTTGTGCAGAATCTGTCCACGGCTGTCCCGTACCGTGTCCGTTATTCTGAGCTCATGGCCTTCCCATTCGATTCTTCCGGAGTCCCCGATCTGTCCCCCCATTTCTGCAAAGAAGGGGGTACGATCAAAGACGAGATATTGCTCTTCTCCTTGGCAAAGATGGCCTGTGATACTGACTTCGCAGTTCTCCAGATTTTCACGTTCAAAGCCGACGAATTCCGTTTCCACGTCCCGCGAATATTCATCTTCCGAGACCCTTATTTCGGTCTTCTCCTGGGCGGCGCGAGCGCGTTCCCGTTGTGCTTCCATCTCTTCCTCAAAACCAGAGAGATCAATCGTCAGGCCCCGCTCACGCGCGATGATCTCAGTGAGATCGAGAGGAAATCCGTAAGTATCGTAAAGGGTGAATGCCTCTTTGCCCGAAATCTCGGATTTTTCTCCGGATGCGATTTTCTCGAACATAAGGAGACCGCGCTCGAGTGTTTGCTCAAATTTCTCCTCCTCGGAAGCGATGATGCGGGAAATCATGTCACGGTGTTCCGTCAGTTCGGGAAAGACGTCGCCCAGTTGCCTAACGAGCGGGTCAACCAGTTTTACGAAGGAGCCGGAAGGTAGCTCGACACGCTTGGAAAAGAGGACGGCGCGTCGCAAAATTCGCCGCAGGACGTAGTTCCTGCCTTCGTTTCCCGGCAGAATGCCGTCGGCGATCGAGAACGAGAGGGCACGGATGTGGTCGGCCAGGACACGGAAGGCGCAATCTTTCATTTCCACTTCGGAAAGGTGGTCCCGGTTTTCGGGAATCGTGCCCTCGTAGCGGTGGTCGGACATTGCGGTGAGCTGCTCGAAGATTTCCGAGAAGAGATCGCAGTCGTAGTTTGATGGGGGCCGGGTGTAGTCGGAGAGCCCCTTTGTGCTGGAATAGATCCCTGCAATCCTTTCAAAGCCGAGGCCGGTATCAACGTGCTTGTGGGCTAGTGGGCCGAAGGAGCCGTCCGATTCTGCATTGAATTGAATGAAGACCAGATTCCAGAGTTCGATAAAGAGAGGAGAATCGGCGTTGATCAGTCGACCCTTGGTATCGCCATCCGGAGTCAGATCCATGTGGATCTCGCTGTTGGGACCACATGGCCCCGTGTCCCCCATCATCCAGAAATTGTCATTACTGTCGAAAGGACAAATGTGGATGGCCGGATCCAATCCTTCGCTGCTGAAGATTTCGGCCCATAGTTCGGATGCTTCCTGGTCGTACTCCGCAGGATCTCCTTGGCCCGGGTCATAGATCGTAGCGTAGAGCCGATCCTTCGGGAGCCCCCAGACTTCAGTCAGTAGCTCCCACGCCCATTCGATCGCTTCCTTCTTGAAATAATCGCCGAAGGACCAGTTCCCCAGCATTTCAAAGAATGTCTGATGGTAGGTATCGAAACCGACATCTTCGAGGTCATTGTGCTTCCCCCCGGCACGGATACACTTCTGCGTATCGGCTGCTCGTGGCCACGGCGGAGTGCGTTCGCCGAGGAAGTAGGGCACAAACTGATTCATTCCCGCATTAGTGAAGAGCAGGTTCGGCGAATCGGGGAGCAGCGATGCCGAGGGCACCACCTCATGGCCCTTCGACTGGAAAAAGTCCAGGAAGGACTGGCGCAATTCGGTCGAATTCATCCCCCAACCAAGTCCGATACAATGTCGCCAACCTCAGTTGTCGAGTATCCCATGCTCCCTGCGCCGAGACCTTTGAGCTTGTTCGCTGTCACTTCGATGACGGCTTTTTCTATTGCCTCCGCTGCCTTATTCTCGCCGAGCGATTGAAGCATCATGAGGCTCGCGCAAATAGCAGCCAAAGGGTTGATAACATTCTTTCCAGTGTACTTCGGCGCCGACCCTCCTATCGGTTCGAACATGCTGACGCCCTCGGGATTGATATTTCCGCCGGCGGCGATGCCCATTCCTCCCTGGGTGATGGCGCCCAGGTCGGTGATGATGTCGCCAAACATGTTTCCTGTCACAATCACATCGAACCATTCCGGATTCTTGACCATCCACATGCAGGTTGCGTCGACGTGGTAGTACTCGCGTGTGATATCCGGATACTCCTTTTCGCCCATTTCCTCGAAAGCGCGTTCCCAGAGATCGTAGATAAAGGTTAAGACGTTGGTCTTTCCGCAAAGGGCGAGTGTCTTTTTCTTTCCCTTGCTGCGAGTGTACTCGAAAGCGTAGCGAAGGCAACGATCCACTTGAAACCGCGTGTAGATGGAAGTCTGGATAGCGGACTCCTCGGGTGTACCCTTGAGGGTGAATCCGCCGGCGCCGGTGTAGGCATCACCCGTGTTCTCCCGGACCACGACATAGTCGATATCCTCGGGCCCTTTGTTTTTCAGCGGCGTTTCCACACCGGGGTAGAGTTTGACCGGACGCAGATTGATATACTGATCCAAATCGAAGCGGAGGCGGAGTAGGATTCCTTTTTCGAGTATTCCCGGTTTGACGTCGGGATGTCCGATTGCGCCCAGAAGAATCGAATCCTGTCCACCCAACTCTTCGGCCGCAGAATCGGGAAGCGTTTCGCCCGTTTTGAGAAAGCGATCGCCGCCGAAATCATACTCGTGGTATTCAAGGCCGAAACCAAATCTGCTCGAGGTAACATCGAGTACTTTCTGCGCTTCTCGAGTGACTTCCGGTCCTGTTCCATCTCCGGGAATAACGGCGATTTTGTAGTTCTTGCTCATGTCTGATGGCTGCCTATTGCGATTGGATCACGAAGGGCCAAGGGTTAAATCTGAGGGGTAGGGGGATAGCAAGCATTTAGGCGTATTGGATTCAGCCTAGCGATCCCGCCAAGCGGGACCCGAACCGATCTCCCGAACCTTGTCCTCCTTTCTTGATGGAAACCACCAGTCGAGATTGCCTTTTGATAATGGATTCCCGAGTCTATGGATTTACGAGGAAAGCCCCAAAGCGAAGAACGAGAACGAACTTGGAGAAAGGATCAACCATGAGTGAGAAGGAACGGAAGGAACACATGGCCCGGCGCGATGAAGTCGAAGTGAAGGATATGTTTCCCGGGGTCCGGGTGCAAATGATGGCGTCGGATGCCTGTGGTGCGGTGGGGCTGTCGACGGCCCTCCTGAATACGCAGACGGGCGGCGTAGTCCCTTATCACACCCACGAATGCAGCGAATGTATCACTCCATTGGAAGGCACGACCTGGGTGGTAGTGGAAGGGCGTCGGTATACTTTGAATCCTTGTGACAGTATTCACGTTCCGGCTGGAATTCCTCACACAGTAGATCAGCCGGTCGATTCGAGCGAGTGTCTTATGCACTGCGCCTTTGGGAGCAGCACTGTAACTCGGGACTTTCTCGAGGATCCCCAATTCGAATCGATCGAAATCGGGTCGGAAGCAAGCAGTGATTCGGTTCCGGAGCATGTCGTTCGAATTGCGACCAGCGAACGCCGGGAAGCCACCAAGGGCGCGAAGGCCCTGAGATTGTTTTCCGGTTCAATGGGAGCCTCCGGATTGTGCGGTGGATATACCGAATTTGCTCCGGGCACTGCTATTGCCTGCCACTTCCACCCCTATGACGAATCGATATCAATCGTTCAGGGCGAAGCGGTCTGCCAGGTTGAAGGACGTTCCTTCACCCTTTCGAACTGTGATACCGCCATGATTCCGCAAGGTCTCTGTCATCGCTTCTTCAATGATTCCGATGAATTGATGGCGATGGTCTGGGTCTACGCCGGCGAAGAACCGACCAGGACGGTAGTTGAGGAATGTCGGTGCAGCGGATGAAAGCACGACAACGGATTCGAGAAGACAACGGGTTTTGGGAGAGGGCATACCGCGGAAGCGCACGCGGTGGCGTGCTGAAGAGGACAACGCGGATGGGAGAGAAGGTAGAGCGGAACGAATCAAAGGACGGCTTGAGCATCAGATACCGAGCTGCTCAAACATCTCGTCAACATCGTCAAAGCGGACGAGATTTTTACCGGCGTCGGTATCCTTGAGGACATTCTCGGTCGTCCTGTTGGGAACGACGACATCGAATGGGAGGCCGTTGCGCATTTTGACCTGACGGTAGAACAGAGTAATGGCCTCCGTCGTGGTCAGGCCTAACCTTTTGAACAGACGCTCAACCTCAGCTTTCAGTCAGGGCTCGATCCTCGCCCTTACGGTTGCTTCTTTGCTCATGGTTTCTGCTCTTTACTATGTGGTATACAGACTATAGCCCGTTTGGGCTATGTGTGCAAGCGGTGAGATCCGTCGGGTGGCAGAAGATTTGTGAAATGATCGGGGCGGTTCTTGATGTCTTTGCAACCCACCCCAGACCCCTCCGAGGAGGGGATCGATTGGTGAGTCTGGGGAGGCGGAATCTCGTTGCCAGGATGGGAGGGCGCGGTTCAGGGTTCTCGATGTGGAGATCCTGAAGTTTGAGCTACCGCCGATCGGGACGAACGCGTATCTATTGATCGGCGAGGAACAAGGGAGAGCGGCGCTGTTTGATGCCCCATTGGAGGCCTGGAGCACGGTTTCTAAAGTAGTGGAGGAGAAGAGTTGCAGACTGGAGGAGCTTTATCTTACCCACGGTCACTGGGATCACATTCTGGATGTGGCGAAGTTTGCGGAGGAAGGGATTCCGGTTTATGGGCATAAGGATGACCTGGATTTGATCTTGGCGCCGTCCCAAATGGCCAACTTTGCCATGCCGGGGGTTGAAATCGTTCCAGGAAGGGTCGATCGATTCCTCGATGACGGGGAGCAGACAGAGATACTCGGAAACCCCGTGGAGGTGCGTCATGTGCCCGGTCACAGCCCGGGCAGTATCCTCTTTTTCTTTCCAGAAATGAGTCTCTCAATTACGGGGGATGCGATCTTTGCCGGTAGCATCGGGCGGACGGATTTTCCCGGCTGCAGCTTCGAAGTCCTCGAGAGGTCGATTCGGGAAAAGATCTACACCTTGCCTGACGAAACGGTCCTCTATCCCGGACACGGACCGCAGACGACGGTTGGGGAGGAAAAAAGGAGCAATCCGTTTGTGCGCGGTTAGTGTCCAACTCCTGAAGGAGAGTACACCCAGCGCAGAGACGTTGCTATCACGAATCGACTTTAGATCACGATAGAGATTACGGATTTCGATTACCGGTGATTGATAGGCGATGTCGGCAGAGCAAGATACGAGATACATGCGGCGTGCGATCGGGCTGGCGCGCCGAGGGTGGGGGATGACTCATCCCAATCCCATGGTGGGGGCCGTGATTGTCGACCAAGGTGAGATCGTCAGTGAGGGCTATCATGCGAAGGCGGGATCGGATCATGCGGAGGTCGATGCCTTCAAGTCGCTCAAAGGACAGCTCTCGCAGGAGGCGACGCTTTACGTCACGTTGGAACCGTGTTGCACGCAGGGAAGGACGCCACCCTGTACGGATGCGATCATCGAGTCAAAGATCCGGCGGGTTGTGGTGGGGGCAGCGGATCCGAATCCGGATCATCAGGGCAGGGGAGTGGGTCTCCTTCGCGATTCCGGAATCGAAGTGGAGACCGGAGTTTTGAAAGACGAATGCGAAGATTTGAACCTGATCTTCAATCACTGGATTGTTCGAAGAGATCCCATCTTCGCGGGTAAGATTGCCACCACTATCGACGGCAGAATCGCGACCCAAAGCGGCCACTCGAAGTGGATTACCGGGGAAGAGTCGCGCAGGGACGTGATGGAGTGGAGGAGGCTCTTTCCGGCCATCGCGGTCGGATCCGGGACGGTCCTGCAGGACAACCCGAGATTGACCAGCCGTCGAGCGGAAGAAGAGTGGTGTCCTATTCGGTTTGTCTTCGATCGGCGATTGAGGACGGTGAGGAACCCGCTGCCCAAAGTTTATTCCGATAGCCACCGAAATCGGACCATTCTGGTATCGTGCGGAGAGGGCGGCGAACCGGCGAGGCGAGAATTGAAGGACGCGGGCATCGTGGAATGGGTCGTGGGGGAAGATGAGGACGGCGTCTCAATCTCGGATATTCGCCGGCGTTGCCTGGAAGAGGGAATCGAGGGCGTCTTCTTGGAGGGAGGATCCCGGCTCTTGAGTTCGGTGTTGAAGCGCCGGGAGTTGGACTATCTTTTCTGCTATCGGTCACCCGCTATTCTGGCAGACGAGTCCGCGCTTCCGGCTTTCTCGGGTTCGAGCCCGGAGACGATTGAAGAGGGGGTGAGACTCGAGGAGATCCGCCACAGCGTCTTCGGAGACGACGAGCTAATGCGGGGGAGGGTTGTTTACCCTTAGTGCTGGTGCTCGATCTGCAGGAAGTTTGGAGACAACACGACAACCGCTGATATCCGAATGATCATCTACCTAGCCACCGCCAACGAGGACAAAGTTAGAGAGTTCTCGTCCATCTTAGTGGGTGGACGCGCTGATGTTGAACTGAAGTCCGCGAATACGATAGGTGGAATGCCTGAGGTCGAAGAAACGGAGGACAGTTTTGAGAGCAATGCCCGGCTTAAGGCCAACGCACTGAGGGAGATTGCTCCTTTCGATGGGTGGGTATTGGCGGACGACAGCGGGTTGGAAGTGGATGCGCTTGGAGGCAAACCCGGAGTTCTCTCCGCGCGCTACGCGGGAGAATCAGCTTCCTATGAGGAGAACAACGAAAAGCTGTTGGGGGAACTAGCATGGGTCTCCGAAGAAAATCGTTCCGCTCGTTTTGTCTGCTGCCTGGTTCTGCTGGGTCCTTCGGATGAGGAACAGATCTTTCGTGGGGTCTGTGAGGGAGCGATCTCCGATCGGCCCCAGGGTGGAAGCGGGTTCGGCTATGATCCACTATTCGTGCCAGCGGGTTACTCTGAGTCCTTCGCGGAATTGGGATCGAAGGTGAAAGATGCGATCAGTCATCGTGCTCGTGCGATCGAGGCCCTAGTCGGGTGGTTAAAGTAGAGACTGCAGAGTGGCGAAGCCGCAACCAAAGGGAAGAGAGAGGGAGAAACGGATTGAGCAAGCAACGGATAAGACCTTCGGTTCCCCATCCGTTGTTCACTTAATCCTTTGGGAAACTCTCTTCATCGCGAAAAGGGATGCCCGACAATTTTGAGGAGGCAACAGATGAGGAATTTTTCGGCAGCAACCTGTTGAATACCAGCATCGTACATTTCACAAATCTTCTGCTACGAAGCGCAAAGTCCGACAGATTCCTAGCGGTCAATCCTAGTCGACAAAGGGGAGATCATCAGTTCAAACTTCCCGCAAATTTCACTGGGGCAAGGTCTCTTGGGCGAAAGATGTAGATTCTGATGAGGTTTCGACCGATAGACTTCTGGAAAGATAATGAAGAAGTTCTACATCACGACGGCGATTGACTACGCTAACGGTCCGCCGCATCTGGGTCATGCATACGAAAAGGTGTTGACTGACGTGGTGGCGCGATTTCGTCGACTGCAGGGCGATGAAGTGCGCTTTTTGACCGGCCTTGATGAGCACGGCCAGAAAGTGCAACAGAGCGCGGGGCGGGATAACGTCGAGCCGAAGGCATTTGTCGACTCGATCGCCGAGAAATTCAAAGAGCTTCTCAAGGATCTCTCCATTTCCAACGACGACTACATCCGGACGACGGAAGATCGCCACAAAAGAGTGGTGCGGGATATCTTGCAGCGACTCTTTGACAAGGGTGAGATTTATAAGGGAGAGTACAACGGGTTTTACAGTGTGCGCGCCGAGCAATTCGTTCAGGAATCGGAAAAGGAGGGCGATGAGTGGCCCGAAGATTACGGAGAGGTCACCGAAATCACTGAGACCAATTACTTCTTTCGTCTGAGCAAATATCACGACTGGCTGCTTGGATACATCGAAGCCCACGAGGATTTCATCTATCCGAAGTTTCGAGCCAAACAAGTCCTCGAGTTTCTCAAGGAACCGATCAATGATCTTTGCATCTCCAGACCTAGAGAGCGGCTTGAATGGGGCATCCCCCTGCCATTCGATGACGATTACGTCGCTTATGTCTGGTTCGATGCTCTGATCAACTATCTCTCCGCAGTCGATCCGCAGGGGCCGACCTTCCGCGACTTCTGGCCGGCTAATTTTCACGTCATTGGGAAGGACATCCTGGTCCCCCCTCACGCTGTTTACTGGCCGATCATGTTGAAAGCGGCGGGCTACGATCTACCCCTCGGTTTTCTGGTTCACGGATTCTGGACGACCTCCGGTAGAAAGATGTCCAAGAGCACGGGGGAGGCGGTGGATCCGCTCGACCTCATCGACCAGTTCGGAGCGGATGTTTTTCGTTACTTCGTGACGCGTGAAATGACGGTTGGTCAGGACAGTGAGTTTTCGCTGGAGCAATTTCTCACCCGCTACACCAGTGATTTGGCGAATGATCTGGGGAATCTCGTCAGCCGGCTTCTCAATATGGTCCATCAGTATCGCGGCGGAGAGTTGCCCTCAGGAGCTCTCTCGGAGCAGGCGGAAGAAGACTTGAAAGAGTCGTGGAGTAAGACATCGCTGGAAGTCGTTCATCTTTTCGAGAGTTTTCGATTCAACAACGGGCTGGAAGAGACATTCAATTTCATTAGATCGATCAATCGCTATGCGGAGATCCGTGCACCCTGGAAATTGGCCAAATCGGAAGACCGGGAAGATGTTGCCGCCCTCGATACATCCCTCGTTCATATGGCCGAAGGTCTTCGTCTCGGGGCCTCCCTCCTTGCTCCCGTAATGCCGGGAACTTCAAGGAAAATCCTGGCACTGCTAGGCCAATCTGAAGTCTCGACCTGGAAGGAAGGACTAGAGTGGTCCAGCCGACTCGAAGGCGTCGGCGTTGGAGAAAAAATGATTCTTTTTCCGCGGGTGTGATGTGGAGATTTCCATCTGCATGCCGGTTTCCGGACCTCATCCAATCCGCGGCTGTGTCAACCGAGACGGTTGACCTACACCTTGCGGTCTTCCTAGGATAAGCGTCTCGCTTGTCGTCTTGTTAAGGGCCCAAGCGGGCTTGTATTTCAAGAGACTCGGTATTAGCAAGACTCCGTGAAGACGGTCTCTCCGGAGCTCTATACCAAGCGAGATTTCGCCGGGTTGCTTCAATTACTAACGGAGTGTCGCGAGGCGGCGCGGAAAGAGGATCATTACAAGGTGGCAAGCATTTCGCTGGAGGTGAAGCACCTCGATCCGCTTGCCGTCCTCGAGTCTATCTATGAAGCGGATGAGCTCCACTTTTACATGGAGCACCCGGCCGGAGATGAGGCGATTGCGGGGGCCGAAGCCGTTTTGCAAGAGACTTTCAGCGGCCCCGAGCGATTTCACAAAGTCCATCAATTTTCGCGCGAGGTGCTCGACCACACGATCGCGGTGGGTGACCTTCAAGTTCCTTTCTGTGGTCCGCATTTCTTCACCGCTTTCACATTCTACGACGAAGTGGATGATGAACCTCCCTTTCCTGCGGCAACCGTTTTCCTTCCCAGATGGCAGGTGAGCCGACAGGAAGCGGGCTATGGCGCGGTTGCCAACATCGCCGTCTATCCGGACTCGGACTTGAATAGGATTGCCGAGAAAACATGGGCGGCACACTGCAAGTTTACCGCCTTCGACTACACCCAGATTGATCCGGGACGAAGCTGCGACCTGAGCGGGGAATTTCAGATACGGGAAGTGGGAGGGAGTGGGGCGTTTCGGCGATCAGTGGAAAAGGCAGGCGAGGACATCGCGGCGGGCCGATACGAAAAGATCGTCATCGCCAAATGCCTCGAACTGACCGGGTCCCGGCGGCTGAGGCCCCTCGAATCATTGAATATACTGAGAAACCGGTATCCCAGCTGCTATGCATTTTCATTCGCCGGCGGATCAGGGCAGAGTTTTATCGGCGCCACACCGGAACGCCTTCTTCGGGTTACCGGTGAGGCAGCGCTCACCGAAGCACTTGCGGGCTCGGCCTCGAGAGGAGCAACCGCGGCGAGCGATGCCGGCTTCGCCCAGGCTCTGCTCGAAAGCTCAAAGAATAACCATGAACATCGTCTCGTTGTCGATTCAATCGTCGGTCGACTGAATTCGATTGGAATTGAAGCAGAGCCGACGCCGAAGCCCAATCTGCTTCAACTGTCGAATGTTCAGCATCTTCGTACGCCGATAAAGGCGCGGAAACCGGAGAATACCCATCTGCTCGATATTCTGTCGGTCCTACATCCCACTCCCGCCGTCGGCGGGGTCCCAAGAGAAACTGCCCTGCCTGAGATCCGTAGAATTGAACCTTTCAGTCGCGGGCTCTATGCCGGGGCTCTCGGATGGTTCAATTATGAAGGGGAAGGAGAGATGGTAGTCGCTATCCGGTCAGCCCTTATTAGAGGGGCCACCGCTCGAGTCTATGCAGGAAACGGAATCGTAGACGATTCCAAACCGGAAGAAGAGACCGCCGAAGCGGATATGAAGCTGCAGGCGCTGTTGAAGGCGCTCCAATAGGATCCTAGGTTGACAGACCTACCCGGATGAGGGGATATAGGTGCCACTCTGGACTCGAGAGGAAAATTACAATGTTCGACCGGATCGCCCGCTCCAACGTCAATTCTTTATGGGGCGCAATTACCGCCGAGGTGTTGCAGCGTCTTGGGCTCCGCACCGTCATTATTTCCCCCGGCTCCCGCTCCACACCCCTGACCTTTGCTTTTGCGCGGCATTCCGCACTCGAGGCCCTTCCTATTCTGGACGAGCGTTCGGCATCATTTTTCGCACTGGGACTCGCCCGACGATCGAACAATCCGGTCGCCCTGGTCTGCACTTCCGGAACGGCTGCGGCCAATTTCTATCCCGCGGTCATCGAAGCACGAGAGAGTAGGGTACCCCTCCTCGTACTTACGGCGGACCGTCCGCCTGAATTGCGTCACTGCCGCGCCGGCCAGACAATCGACCAACTGAAGATTTACGGGAATTTTCCTAATTTCCAGGCGGAACTTGCTCTTCCAAGCGAGAGGAGAGATCGGCTAAAATACCTGCGTCAGACTCTTGTCCATGCTTGGGAAAGAGCCCAGCTTCCGATCGATGGACCCGTCCATCTGAACTTTCCATTTCGCGAACCTCTGGCGCCCGACAGAACCAATTCCGAATCGCATTGCGGAAACGAATTCGACTTCGAGGGCTTCATTTCTCAGGTTCGACCATTGATGAGAGTAACGGCAGAACCGCCGAAAGCGGAGATCGAACGAACAATCAGGGAGCTGAAGGAGATACGAAAAGGACTGATCGTAGCGGGCCCTCATTTTTCGGAAAATGCTGAGAATTTCGTGGGATCGGTAGGGAGAATCTCGCGAATTCTGGGTTGGCCGGTAATCGCTGATGCATTGGGGCCGCTGCGGATGTTCGCCAAATTCAACCCCGTTCTCATCACCAACTACGACGCAATTCTAAGAAACTTAGAACTGGCCAAACACCTGGCGCCTGAAGCCGTCTTGAGCGTTGGTCCGCTGCCGACGAGCAAGGTTCTGAGGAAATGGTTAGAGAAAAGGAACATCAAGACGTGGCTCATTGATACGGGCCCGGAAAATGTCGACCCCCTGCACCGGGATACGATTCCACTTCGAATCGCCATCGAAACATTCGCTCGCTACTTCGAGGGTGGTTCCAGGAGAGGTCATCGATTTCTCTCGCTCTGGTTAGAATCGGAGAGGGCGGCAGGCCGGCTAATCGCTAAGAAAATGCGAGCTTGCGACTTCAATTTCGAAGGGAGGGTCGCTCACACGCTCTCCAAGGCCCTTCCCCCAAAGGCATCACTGATAGTCGCAAACAGCATGCCGGTGAGAGACATGGAATACTTCTGGCAACCCGGGAACTCCCGAATCGAAGTCTACTCTAATCGAGGCGCAAATGGAATCGACGGTACGCTTTCGACGGCCCTTGGCATCGCACATGGCGGAGGCAAGTGCTTTCTGTTGACCGGAGACCTCGCCTTCCTCCATGACACGAATGGGCTTCTTCTCGGCGGACATTTCAAGGGTCATCTTACGATCGTTTTGGTGAACAATCGGGGAGGCGGGATATTCGAGGCCCTTCCCGTAGCGCAGCATGACCCTCCTTTCGAGGAATATTTCGCAACTCCACAAATTGTGAATTTCGGAGAGTTAGCGGGGGCCTACGGAGTCGAGCACCAATGCATAGATACGGTCGGAAGATTAGTGAGCATAATCAAGAAGGGAACCCAGGCCCGAATTCGGATTCTCGAGATCCGGACGGACCGAAAAAGAGATACTAAGTACCGCCACGAACTCCTGGAGGAGGTGGCGGCGAGCCTCAGTTCGAAAGTAACTAAATGAAGTGGAAGAAAACAGGGGAGTTTGAGGATATTCGATACGAGAAAATCGAGGGAATCGCAAAAGTAACGATTAATCGGCCGGAGAAGCGTAATGCCTTCAGGCCGGAAACCGTTCAGGAGATGATCGAGGCCTTCGCGGATGCCCGTGACGATACCCGGATAGGGGTCGTGCTATTAACCGGAGCCGGTCCTCATACGGACGGGAAGTATGCATTCTGTTCCGGAGGTGATCAGACTATCAGGGGCCAGGCCGGCTACATTGACGAGGGCGGCATGCCCCGTCTCAACGTTCTCGACCTCCAGCGCCTCATTCGCTCCCTTCCGAAAGTGGTCATTGCCCTAGTGGCCGGGTACGCGATTGGAGGAGGGCATGTTCTACATGTCGTGTGCGATTTGACCATCGCGGGCGACAATGCGATTTTCGGCCAGGCCGGTCCCAGAGTGGGCAGCTTCGATGGGGGATTTGGATCCGGTTACCTCGCTCGCATCGTGGGCCAGAAAAAAGCAAGAGAGATCTGGTATCTATGCCGCCAGTACGACGCGGATGAAGCACTCAAAATGGGTCTCGTAAATGCAATCGTGCCTGTCGCGAAACTTGAGGAGGAGGGAATAAAGTGGGCTCGCGAGATCCTGGAAAAGAGCCCCCTCGCGATACGTTGTCTCAAGTCTGCTTTCAATGCCGATTGCGACGGACAAGCGGGCGTCCAGGAACTCGCCGGAAATGCCACTCTTCTCTACTACCTTTCGGAAGAGGGAAAGGAAGGTCACGAGGCCTACTTAGAAAAAAGAAGACCGGACTTTGGGAAATTTCCCTGGCTCCCTTAGGATTCTGCGCGGCGTAGGTCGTTCCATCCGGGAAAACTCCGTGACCTGCCGGGGAGCCTCCATTCTTGGGGATTTGGTACGTCGCAGAATCCTTATGAAGCCGACTTTGACGGCCACGGGGGCTTGGTCCAGTTGAATCCTGCAGAAGATAATTTCTTCTTCGCCAATTTTATGTAGTCGACCGGGTTGCTTAGGTGAGCAATTTTCCCAAGACGGGATTTACGGCTATCGAGAATCTGTCTTACGCGCTTGGTAAATTTCTCGAGTCGTAAAGGTTTCGAAAAGAAGCCGTCGATACTGAACTCCGAGATATCGCAGACAAAGTCAGGGTTGAGATCTTCTGCCATGATTATGATTGGAACCTTGGAACGGAACTCCCTCAGCTGACGGACAAATTCGACTCCATCCAACGCCGGAGGTTTATGATCCGCAATCACGATGTCATACTCGCTTAAGGTGCACTTTCTCAAGGCATCCTTGGGATCCGTGTTTCCGTTGAGCTTCACGTCGAACGAATGCAAGACTGCAGATATACATTCCATCGTTTTTAGTGAATGCTCAAGTAGTAGAATATTTCCTTTGCTCATATTTTTCCTTTGACGCTTGAATTGTTTTGCTTCGGTTGCGGGTAGCGGGAGAAGACCCTAACTTCAGACCTCACTATCTTGCCCCTTTAAAGGAGCTATGCAATCGCAAGTTTAAATCTCGATTTATAGCCGAGTTGGAAGGTAATGGTTCGGCCCGAGCGGTCGGGCATCAGGAGCGGGTTCTGGTTGAGAGTCTGGAGGTACTCAATCACGACTTGCTGCAAATGAGGGGAATAGTTTGCGGTTGGGAATAGATGCGCTTCGACGGTTGCGCCCCTCTCTATGAGGGCGCCGTCGCAGTGAGTCAGATTGCGAAACAGATCGTGGTCGTCACGATAGTTGTCGTAGCCTTCTTTAAAGGGTTCAAACTGCTTGTAGAAACTATTGCGGGCGAGGATTTTCAAGGCATCCATGATGGATTTGTTGGAGGTGTCCAGGCGGACATAGTTCTGCTCAATGAGTCGCTCCAGGCGCGAGCATTCGGTCTCGATTTGCTCCCCTTCGAGTTGGAGGGCATTGAGCTTGTGATCGAGGCGAGCGATCATGGCGCTCCTTGAGGTGCTTTGGCCCGGATGGGCATGTTCGGCCAGGAGCAGTCTTTTCAATGCTTCGGTGGATTGGGTTTTCTGCTTCAGGAGTGCTTTAGCGGCACCGCTTTTCTCCTGCCTATCCTCAAGGTGTTGGGCTAAGCGCTGGTAGTGGATGGTGCGATAAGAGGTGATCTGATTAATCCCAAAGTACTTATCGAGGTATTTGAAATCATTCTCCTGAATCCAGCGACTGAACATCCCTTTGAGGACTGCTTCATCGGGGGCTTTTGGGTCGGTCCCTAAGATGCTCACCGTAATGGTTTGATTTCTGGGATTGGTCGCTTCCACCACCCATTGGGTAAGATGAGGATTCTTTTTCCACGGGCCCCGCTGATAGCAAAGATAATACTCCTGGATATCTTCGGCATGGTTTCTGGGGCGCAGCAGGCGCAGTTGTCCGTCGATCCGTTGCAGGGGCTGGCCTTGAAACCTTTTTCCCAGGTGATGATTTCGAGTTGAGGATGCTCCAGGATGGCTTCGTAAAACCAGTCCGCGGCGATCGCCCGGTCCACGTAAATGCTCACCTTCTTATCCGCAGGCACCTCTACCAATTCGAGCATCGCTTCGCAGTTGGGGATAAACCGTTTCCTTATATCCTCGTAGTTGTCGGTGCTGGCAAAATAGACCGGAGAGCCCTTCAGGGTATGAATAAAATCGCTGTGAAGCGCTTTGTCGGCCAAACGGATGGTGGGACACCAGCCCGCCAGGAGCTTGCTCATGCCGGTGTAATGTTTGGTGTGCGGATCATAATAAAAGCTCTGCTCACAAGAAGCATTCAGGTTCCTCGCGTTCACCCTGAGGATCGCTCTTAAAAGCGCTTCATGGGCCAGGGCGCTGAGCCTTTGGCGTTGCAGATGGGGCGTATAGAGGACTCGCCCGATGAGCTTTTGCAGGTCTTCCAGATCGAGCAGTTTGCTCTGCTCGATATTCACCGCGGCCAACAGCGCGCAGGCCAGCCATTGCTTCAAAAGCCAGCCCTCTTCGCCATCTATCTGAGCCACTTGCCCGAGCCCTTCACTGAATACCAGCACCCCTAAATGTCGACACCACTGCACCGATTCGGAACTGCCCGTGGTAAAATCGGGAGACTCCTTGCGATTCTCCTCTTCGCCTTCGGCCTTGTTTTCTGCTTGCTCCTGCTCTGCCTGCAAGGGTGAACCCTTGGGAGAATCCCAGGCAGTCTCCCGATTTTGCCCCCTCCTCTGCTCGGCCTCCTTGGCCAAGGCCTCTTTGAGCTCCTTAAACAAAGGGCGCAGGGTTTCCCCACTGAGGCTGACTGCGAACACCTCCTCGATCTCACCGCGTATCTTCTTGCTGTAAGCGTACCGGCTCTGCTCATAGATCTCAAAAAAGCGCACCCGCACAAAACTCCGTATTTCCCGGGTCAATTTGCGATGCCACCGGCGCCCCGCCAACACCCGGCCCAGGGTTTCGGCATCGCCACTTTGCAGGGCCTCGCCCCACCGCTTCATCGTCTTGGGGTCAACCTCAAATTGTCTCTGTAAGCACCCTATCTTCAACCCCGCATTATAGAGCCGTCCCACCAGAATCTTGAATCCAACCTGCTCGCGATCGTCCCCCACCACTTCCAATAGCTCATGGCCGTAATAGACCTGCAATTGGCCTTTGCTCAGGTCCCGATAGACCGTCAGGCAGGGATTACGCTTGTCTACCCCAAGGAGGCATTGTAGGCAGGACTCTTCTTGCTCGGTAGGTTTCTCCATTTTCTTCGAATTAGTTCTTCGAAGGAGAAGCCTACCGTTTTCTTTCTCTCGTTAAAAGTCGGGAATTCTACTTGCGATTCTACCCACCCCGACAACCCGCATAATAGCGAGTTCTGAAATTTAAATCGGATTCCGCCCTATGAAACTTTAGGGGATTCTGTCTATTCCGAGACGGACTTCAATATGGAACATACTAATCATCAAGTTTTTACAGAATATTTGTAAAATTTAAGCGAAAACTCCTCGGTTTCTTACAGAGTCTTTACAGGAAGCCTGAAATCGGCTCAAGATTGCTTCCGGAGCAGATTGGGCAGGAGGAGAAAGACGGCGCCGAGAATGGAAATGAGGGCAACTGAAGCGAGGAGCCCAAAGTGCACAAGGGGAGGGAAGGAGGCTAAAGCCATTGAGGAGAAGACGCAAACTAGGATCACGCTGGTGCAGAGAATCGGGGGGCCCTTGGTCGAGAAGGTATCTAGGAGGGCTTCGGCCGAACTTCGATTTCTTCGAGATTCCATCCAAAAGGTAACAAAGTGTACGATGTCATCAACGGCTACGGCAAGGGTGACGGCGCCGAGAGTGACAGTGACTGCATTGATCGGAATCGAGGCGTACCCCGCCACTGCGAGGAGAATGCAGGCGGGTATCGTAAGCAGGGTAACCGAAAGGGAGGCGAGAAAGATTGATCTCCAGAGGAGGAGGAGAGCGCAGAAGATGGAAGCGACGGTTATGGCAATACTCCTCACCTGTGCCTGCAAGATTACCTGATTTGACTCGTATAATGTCTGGATTCCGTCTGCCGCCGAAAGAATCACGCTTTCGGGCTTTATTCTCTCCCCAAGTGCGATCACTTCATCGATGATCTTGAGCACCTTGCTCGATGGTAGATCGTGGGTTCTCAGATAGATAAAAGAAGACTGGAACTCCTTATCGTTGAGGTAGAGGCTGAGCGGCAGATCGTGGGAATTCAGCGCCGCCTGGTAGAGATTGAGGAGAAAAGGGTTGTCGGGCAACTTCAAGGAACCAGCTCTTCGCCCTTCCCAGATCTGATTGATCATCGCGAGCACAGAGGAGTACGAATAGACAGCGGATACCTCTGCCAGACCTTCAGCATGGGCATGCAGCTGCGAGAGGAAGTCGAGGAACCTTGACTCCTTGACCCCGGTTGGCAGGCCGCTGTCCACCTGAATTTTCAAAAGGTTAAGACCTCCGTAGGTACGGTCAAAGAACTCAACCGAACGCCGGGTTTCGCTATTCCGATTCAGCAACTCGAGAAACCGAAACTCGGTTTGAATCCGAAAAAACCCGGGAATCGCAGCGAGAAGGAATACTGCAGTTGCGAGCAAAATACCCATACGATGCCCGACAATGAAATCCAGTATGCTGGTCCAACCAAATCCGCCAGGTCCCGGTTCGGTCTCCACCGCGGAGTTTACTTGAATCCGGGAGGCGATATCGGAGTAGAAGAGCAAAAGGAGCGAGAGGCCCGGACCGAACGCGATGAGAAAACCAATTGCCACACCGACCGCACCGAGTTGCCCGAACACCCGGACCTGATTGAGGTCACTGATGCTGAGGGAAAGCAGTCCTGCTATGGTCGTTATGGAAGCATACAGACAGGATCTGAATATCTGCCCAAGCATGCACTCGATGGCTTTAAGGGCACTAGGAGTCGATCTACGGAAGACGAGAAAAGAAGAGGAGATGTGAACCAGCAGGGTCAGCTGGACTCCGATAAGGAGCGGGTAAAGCTGCACCGTAAGGGCGTGGAATCGCTGTCCCACGACAGATGCAAGTAACTGAAAGAGGGAGAGATATAGGGCGAGATTGACGAAGATACAGACTGACGTTCTCCACGATCGAAAGAAGATCCAGAGAAGCAGCGAAACTGTGGTGATTGCTGCAACCGAGAAGAGGACCGAATCCCTTTTGAAAAGACGGCGGATCTCGGCTTCGGCAAAAGGAAGAGCGAGCATTCGGAAGCTCATTTCCTCTGTCAGATTCCGGTCGATAACGAGTTCGAGATTCTGTCGCACGGATTCCGGGATGCTTGATTCCAGCTCGGAGCCCTCGAATGTCGCTGAGATCAAAGCGTGCCGCGAGTCTGGTGAGACAAGAACCCCGCGAACGAGCGGGTGGGAGAGGGAGAAGCCCTTCAGGCCCTCAAGGTCTCGGTCCGATAAGGGAAGGGGTCGGACGAAGGGTTCAAATTCGAAGGAGAATCCTCGTCGAATCGGGAAGTAAGTGTGGGTGATGCTCTTGACCTCTCGGATCCATTTCTGACCGAGAAGGTCATCCCCCAGAAGCCGCAATGCCTCGAGACAACTATTGGTAAATACCTCGCCACACCCGATATCGATAAGGAGATACTCTTCAACACTGAGGTGTCTTTCCAGCTCCTCAAATGCGGCCAGAAACGGCCCGTCCGTCTCCAACAGATCTCTAAGCGCCGAACCCTGCCGGAAACCTCCAGAGTGATATCCTAAAAGGACGAGCAGAAGTAGGGCGAAGGTCAGGCTGAGACGGGGAGACCGAAGAAAAGGCAGGAAAAAGAAACGCATCCTTTCAGGAATGTTTAGCCCGGAAATCTTACACGACTTCAAGATCGACAGACAATCCAGATGGTAGATGTCATTTGCGTATGTCGAGAGCTCAATCCGACAGATCCCTCTCCCCGCCAAATTTGCTTGCTAAACGGTCGCTCGCCGGGACATAATCGGCGATATTATTATGCCAAACGAAGACATCAGCAACCGACTAAAAGGCCTTCATTTTTTCAAAGGAATGAGCAGCGACGAACTCGGGATTCTTTCCGAGCACGTCGAGATGGAGGAACTCGAGCCTGAATCCGTTGTCTTCAAAGAGGGAGACGCAGGCGATTCCCTCTACTTTATAAGCGAAGGTTCGCTTGAGGTCAGTATGGATTCTGAATGGGGCGAGAACATCAAATTGGCAACTCTTGAGGAAGGCAGTTCTTTTGGAGAAATGTCGGTCATCGATGAACTTCCAAGATCAGCGACCATCACCGCAAATACCAATGCTACCGTGATTTCTTTGCGTAAAGGAGATTTTGACCGGATCTTGGATAGCCATCCGAAAATTGGAGTACAGATTCTCAAAGGATTGGCTCAATTCCTCTGCACCCACCTGCGAAAGTCAAACGAGAGCCTCTCCGACTTTCTCGAGCCAACTTAGATTTCTGTCGAAGTTTAGATTATAGATTCTCCTGAGGCACTCCGATCCTCGACGGAAATCTAGTTCTTCACGTCAAGAAACACGGCGTTGGAGAGGTGTTTTTTTAGATAGAGGCTGTCCCAAATCCGAGAGGATTTGGGTGGAAGCCTGATACCGATATCAATCTTCGTCACGTTATGTAGACCACGACATGCCTTCCGTCCTCGGTAGCTTACCTTTTATCCGTTATGCACCTTTCCAGCACCCTTCCTCTCGCTTTGAGTCGATAGTTCTCCCAAGGAAGCGCCTCTGACTCGATTCTTGGATCCCTATGCCGCCTGCGTTGCCTCTTTCTCATGTTCTTGCGCAAGTCTCTGCGCGATTTTCCATAGATTGTGGGACAGAACCGACCAGGCCACGCTAAGGTTACGGTTGTCAAAGCCTTTGCTGCGTATCTTGCCCCCGTGCCATCGGTTCTTGAGCACTCCGATCCGGCCTTCGGTGCTCCCTCGTCGTCGCTGCAACCGGACAAAGCGCGGCTCCTCCATCCGCTCCTTGAGCTCTTGTGGATTGCGGGGCGTAAGGGCGTCAAAAATCCCCTCTGCCTGGAGCCGCTTGCTGGCCGCCTTCGAGGCATAGCCCCGATCCCCACTGATCGCTTCGATCTTCTCCTCTAAAGCGAAGCCCTTTTGCCTCTCCAGACTTTCCCAAAGCTGCTTCAATTCGCTCGGGGCCTGCCCCCCATACAGTTTCCAGTCCAACAGATATCCCTCTGCGCTCTCGCATAAATAAAGGGTGTTGCCAAACTCCACCTCCCGATCTGCCTTGCCTCGCACGATGACGTCAATCTCAGGTTCGTAGGCGCTCAGGATCTTCTCCTCATTCTTCACCTGCCGCCCCCCTATGATCCGTTCGTGCGCCTGTTTCATGACCTGCGGTATCTGCTCTAACATACCATCCATTCGCTCGATGATTCGGCTCGCCTTCTTCTCGGTGTAATCGCTTTGCATCCACATAGCTTCCAATAAGTCACGGTGGCGAAGGGCATGGCCCTCAATCTTCTTGAGCAATAGCTTCATCCGCCGCAGGATCCCTTTACGCGCTTTGCCCGCCTCCCGGCGCCGACGCGCATGCGTCATCTCCAGGCACCGTTTGTTCATCTCCCGAGCCAATCCCTTTGCTCCCTGGGGCATGCGCTGTTTCATTCCCGCCTGCCGGATCAGACTGATCGCCTTGAGCAGCGTTGCTCCCACATCCTTGAGCAAGACCCAGTCCACGGGCCAGTGGATGTTCGCTTCCAGGCAAGTGGCGTCGATCAGGCATTCCCTCGTATCGATCGGCTTCTCTAATCCTGCCTCACCACAATGTTCAGCATTGCCCACCACCTCGGTCATCCTTGCATGCAGCTGTCTCAGATACGCTTCGTCGAAGAATTTCGAATCCCGTTCCAGACTGCTCTTCGATATTTTCCGGATCCCGTCTACCTCACGCACCCGGCAAAAATTAGCCAGAAGCTCACTGCGTCCCAACTCCTGCGACAGACAACGAAAGGATATCCCTCCGAGTAAATGACGCACCACCTCCACCCGCAGCGCTTTTATCGCTCTTAGAGCGCGTCGCTCCCGATCCTTCCCTCCCGCTTCATCCCATCCTTCCAAGGCTTTTACGATCGCCTCCCTTTCCAGCGAGGAGTCGATCAAAACCCGGTCAATCCGCTCCATTGTTTCCAGAAACACGGTGTAGTCTTTGCATCGAATGACTGGAGTTAGGGCTGGACGCAGGAAGCTTTGTACGGCAATATTTTTCATGAGAAGGGCGTGCTTTGTATTTGACTAACGCAAGCATAAGCGCCCTTTTTCGCCGGATCGAGCTTTTTGCAGCTCTATCCGGCCTTTTTTTTGCCCATAACTCATTAAAAATCAATTGTTTCCACCACTGGGACGGGCTCTAGATAAGGGTAGGTGACGTAGCCGTAACCGTTCACGCCCCAACGTCGCCCGTAGGAATTTTTGAAGGTAAAGAGAGTATCCTTGATTTGACCGCTCTCGCATTTGTAACCTACCAGGGTAACGGCATGGCCGTAGCCTTGGCGGGGTTTTTGTGCGCTTAGGATGGGCGCTTCCTTGAGAGACTTATAGTGCGGCCAGCCCATCCCCACGACCACGGGTATTCCTTCATTGAGAACGTGAACAATGGATTCTATCTGCGTCTCAATGTCTTTTCCCGAGATTACGTAGGAATACACTTTTCTTCTGCCTTTAGCTTTTGCAATGAGTTCCTGCGAAGGATCGGGAATCTTTGCCATCGCTTTGCCATAGGTATTCGGCATTTGATCGGAGAGAGGAATGCCGTAAGTCCTCAATGCCTGAACCACCTCAAGCAAATTGAATCCCGCATCGGCGTCTCCGGGCGAAGTGTGATCGTCAATGGGAGATGGACCGAAGGCAAGGGACGCCTGGGTTTGGCCCAGGGTTCGACGTGTCGCCCAAATCAGATACTCCTCCGATAGTTTTTCGGCCTCACCGTTCACCTTGGAATTTTGAAATTCAAGGGCACTGACGACGGCGAATACAGAGCAGCTGGGCCGTCGCCCTTGGCTCTTGGTGATCAGCTCGAGTCCTCGGAATTGTGGTCGCAGGTCTATCCGTTCCGTCAACTCGGGTGAACTGCCGAACCGGCCCAAAATCTCTTCGACCTTATCATTCGATCCCGAGCTCTTCCTCTGCTTGGCCTTCGCGGTAACCCTTGCTTTCCGTGCTGCGTCGTTTCGCGCCTCGATCTCGCCCTCATATTTCCTGGCCCTGTCTGGATCGAATCCAAACCGTTCCTGTAGATCCTGGCTCAAGTCCTCCAGCATGACTTGAGTCATGCCTCTGGAGTGGAAAATTGTAATTGAACTGGGCGAGATGCGGGTGACCTTGACACGATAGTAGGTCGTGCCTGCTACGGTCAGGGTGTCGAACCGTGCCCCAACTTCGGCTTCGAGAAGAAAGCAAGGCACAAACAAGAGGGCTAGAACGAGCGTTCTCAAATGCATAGAAAATGGGATCTAAAGTGCCGGCTGGTTGGACTTCGCTACCAGTAAGATATTCGACCCAACGAAAGTATTGTTTAATCCAATCTCACGATGTCAACCAGCCTAGGCGCCGGTGGCGCCGGTGGCGCCGGACTGAGTCAACAGGGGTGATCCGTGGCTTCCGGACGCAGAACTACCTAGTATGGATTTTCGAAGTGCCTGCCGCGCCCGGAGGTCATCCACCCCTACTTGTATTCTTCTGCCAAATCAGTTGCGGACTTTCCCATTCTCGAGACAATGAAGCCATGGTGAAGGATCCCAACGAAATCCTATCTACGGGCAAGCTCCCTTCCCCTCTGCTAGGTGAGCTCCTGGCTGAAATTCCCCAACCTGATAAGCGAGTGATTGTTGGCCCGGGAGTGGGAATCGACTGTGCAGTCCTCGAATTCGGCGATCGATGTCTTGTTATCAAATCGGATCCCATCACCTTCGCCACCGACCAGATCGGCCGCTACGCCGTGCATGTGAACGCCAATGACATCGCTACAACAGGAGCCAATCCCAAGTGGTTTGTATCGACAATCCTGCTGCCCGAAGGGAAGGCAACTTTTGATTGGGTGCGCGAGATCAATCGACAGATCTGTGATGCAGCGGAGGATCTCGGTATCACCGTGATAGGGGGGCACACGGAAATCACTCACGGTTTGAATCGCCCCGTTCTCTCCGGAACCATGATCGGTGAAGTCGAAAGAGAGCGGCTTGTCACTCCCGATGGAATACAGGTCGGCGACGAGATTCTGCTGACGAAGGGTATCCCAATCGAGGCGACGGCCATCTTGGCGAAAGAACTTGGTTCCCGGCTCAACACTTCTCTAAATGCGAATGAACTCGAGCAAGCAGCCCGCTTTCTCCATGATCCCGGAATCAGTGTGGTGGCCGACGCCAGACTGGCGATTTCGGCCGGTCGGGTCTCCGCCATGCACGATCCTACGGAAGGCGGTCTGATTGGCGCCCTCTGGGAGTTGGCGGAAGCCGGGAGGTGCGGTCTCTGTCTAGACCGGGACTCGGTGCCGATCTTTGATCTTTCCGTCCGCATCTGCCGGGCGTTGGAGGTGGATCCACTTGCGGCGATCGCATCCGGCGCCCTCCTCGTCACAGCGCCGGCGACCGATTCCGAATTAATCCGCCGGGCCTTCCGCCAGTCTCAAATAACTTGTGAAAAGATTGGACAGGTTGAGGAGGGACCAGCATCCGTATTCGAGAGAACCGGAGGCCGAAGGCGAATCATTGATCCACCGGACCGAGATGAGATTGCGCGATTGTTTGATGAGTGATCTCCAGCCCGCTTTTCTCAAAGATTTTCGAGCATCGTATAGCGGCAGAATGTTTTTCTCGTCGGGGTGCCGCAGGCCGGTAACGAAAAGCGGGAACTCTCAAACGGTTTAAGGGCGAATGATTCTCAAGCAAAGAGGCTCGTGTTCCCGAGAATGGCCGAGAGGTATCCCGCAGCCGCGATCGCCAAATAAAGTGTCCATGCGATCTTTTCTATCAATGTAATCAGATTTGTCATTTTCCGTTTCTCCAATGTTTGAATTGATTATTATCGGTCGTTGAATGAATGGCGCTCCATTTAGCAGCGACCGTACCAATTCTATGATAGTTCGCTATCATTTGAGCATTAGGAGGTTACAGAAATGGTTATTATTCCGTTGGAGTAGCTTTGTTACGGCTCTGGTGAGTATTTACCAGTATCATATGGAGACCCGAATGCGGGTGCGGGTATTATTTCCCACCAAGGAATCTGTTAGATTCCTAGTCCTATGGGTGGAGTTCTCGAGTCACTAAGGATAGAGAATGGAAACGAGCAAAGCTTTGCCGCCTTTGGAGGGCGGAGTCGCCGGAATCGCGTTCCTCCTCGAGAGGTATCACAAAGAAGGCTACGGATGGGCGCTTGCCTGCACCTCGCGAAATCCGATCGAGGCGGAGGACGTTCTCCAAACGACTTACCTTAAGATACTCTCCGGTCGCGCTCGATTCGAGGGGAGAGGTGCATTCAAAACCTGGCTCTTTTCCGTAATCAAGAATACCGCGAGTGAGATGCGCCGGCGGTCCCTTAGGCGACGACTACTATTGATGAAGCACAGCCAATCCTCACCTCAGGAATTGGTTGAAGGAGACATCGGCGACAGACTATCGCGCGCTCAAATACAGGCCTATTTCAAGGAAGCGATCAGGAAACTTCCTCGGCGGCAGCGTGAGGTCCTTCAGCTCGTTTTTTACCATGAGATGACCCTGCGTGAAGCAGCCGTGGTAATGAGTCTGTCCGTGGGTACAGCGCGCACGCACTACGAGAGAGCGAAGAGAAGCATTCGAAGGTGGTTTTGGGAATCGGAGCTAAGCGATGAATACGAACATGAAAGAGAACAAGCTAAGCGAACTCTATCTCGAACTCAAGCGGCAGGATGAGGCAGGGGCGCCGCCTTTTTCCAAGGTTTACCCCGGTGCGGTCGCTCGCAGCAGGCCGGCGCCTAAACGGTTGAGATCGAGTCTGCTTGCGTTGGGATTCTCTCTTCCTGCTCTACTGGCCTTCAGCCTCTGGTTCTACTTTTTCACTCCCGATTCCTCTTCCTCCTTGGAGAGCGATGGAAGGGAGTTCCTATCCTCGGCTGTTTGGCGGTCTCCTACCCAGACTCTCCTGGAATCCATCAACGAGAGTCCAGGCAGGTTGCCTTTTACCGAATCTTTGTTAAATCCGAGCCGCTATTCCAGCGCTGGGACCAAATTCACACCAACCATGGAGTCGAAATAGAGATGAATGTTCGAAACCTTATTCAGTTCCTAATAATCTTGAGCGCCGTTTCTGTCCTAACAGGCGAACAACCCGACCCGTCAAGACACGGTCGTCCCCCGGGTCCTCAGGATCCCCTTGAGCAGTTACTTTTTCCTCCCGAACTGATCGTACATCATCAGAATACGATCGGCCTCAGTGAGGAGCAGAAGGAACTCTTCAAAGGTGAGATCTCACGAGCGCGGGCGGAAGTCTCCGATCTCGAGTGGGAACTCCGAAACGCCGTGGAAACGATGACTTCACTCCTTCGGCAGGATCACGTCAGCGAGGGCGCCGTGCTCGAACAGCTCGACACTGTGCTCAGTCTAGAGCATCAAATTAAGAAAACTCACTTGTCACTCGTAATCCGGATCAAAAACCAGCTCTCCCCCGAGCAACAGCAGACACTGATGAGGCTCAAGGAGCGCATGCGCAGTCAGGGGAAGGGGTGAGAGAGATCGTCCTCGTATTCGAAAATCTTCATAGAGCCAATTGGACTCCTTCGATGCAACATCATCCTTCTCCCATCCGCGGGATCGCTGCGCCATCCGCGGGACTTTCTCCCTCCCATTCCACAGTCGATTGAGTTTCAAACTCGATTGATCCGGCAAGCGCGCGCGGCTGGCGGCCGAACTGACTGGAGACTCCCATCACACATGGCTCGGAGCCATGTCCCAGGCTTCCAAGGAATTGACGGTGGCGGCCCCGCCCCGTGTGAATAACATAATCCCTTGGCTGTCCGCCCGGCTCGGGTAAATCCGCTGGGTAATACATTTTCGGCGGTTGGCGAAAACTTCGAGTATCGAGAGAAAGAGGAATATCAATTCAATCCGGAAGTTCCGCCCCTACCTTCTGCACCTCCTCATAGGGCTGAAGCCAAGCCGTCGACTCATCGTGCATGTCGACTACCTGAATTCGATTTCCCCACGGATCGCGAAAATCACAGCGAAAGGGCGGGATGGTCTTCAATCCGTATTTTGAAGTTATCTTCTCGCGGACTTCAGAAACCTGGGCGTCATCGCGGACGATGAGCCCGAAGTGCCGATGATTGTCGCTATGGGGTTTATTCGAGTGGAAGAGGGCGAAGAACTGGTGATTGCCGAGATGGAAGAAGGCATCTCCTTCGCCTTCGCTTTTCTGCTCGAGATTGAAGACATCGGTGTAGAACTCGATCGCTTTTTCGAGATCACCGACCTCGAGAACGATGTGATTACAGCCAAATACATGTACGGGCATTGGATTTCCTTTTGTTTCTACCGCCTGATTCATACGTTCCGCGGCCTCAGCAATTCGATTGGCAGGAGCTTTCCGTAGTGTTCGTAGTCTCTATCCTTCGACAGTATCGGTACCTTCCAAAGGACCGAGCAGGCGCATAGTATGAAATCGTTGTTTGAACCTTGGATTCCCTTACTTTGACAGAGATTTAGAAATTGAGCGCCTAGAATGAAAACCGCGGTGTCCAACATTCGGTCTGGGAACGACTCGAGCCTTTTTCGAATACGTTCAAACACCATTCCATCCCGTATCCCACAGAGGATCTCCATCCGGATGACGCCTATTAGTTGGACTCTTCCCTCTTCGATCAAGAAGGTCAGTTCCTCTACGTATTCTGACTTGGCTCCTCGCTTCTTTCGAAAGGCCTCCGACCAAATGTCCGTGTCAACCAGGACATTCACCGCACCTTCCTTTGCTTCTTGTAGTCAAATGTAGAGTCGTACTCAACCGTACCAAATAGTTCCACGACTTTCAATTGCTCACGGCGCCGGACATATTCTGCGAGCGCTTCATTTACTGCAGCTTTCTTCGTCTTCATACCACCTAAACGCATCGCTTTGGAGAGAAGCTTTTCGTTCAATTCTATGTTGGTTGCCATGCACAAACGTTCGCACAAAACCTCTCCGATGTCAACGCTCCCTGAGCAACGTCACAAAAACCATTACATGAGATACAGCCATAAGTGGAACCAGGAGCACCGCAATAGCGCTCCAGGCCAGGAGGAACCAGAGGAATTGAACAGCGAATAGGTGACGGGCAGTCATTGCTCCCTCATGCAGAGTAACCTCTCCTTTCGCATTGGAACCCTTGATGTCTAAGGGCTACGCTACCAACCTCCGTAGGCCGTCGAAACCAGCCAAGGAAAAACTGCCAGTAAGTAGACCCCCAGCAGAAGAAGTATGGTTCTGTTGATTGCAGCTACATCGGCATTCCTTCCAAAGATCCGAATCGACATATCGTTCCTCCTGAAATGCGAGAAACTGCGTAGACAAAGAAGCATCGCGGGCAAGAAAAGCGTCAGCGGGAAGCGATTGCCGCGTACGATAGGAACATACCATGCGTAGAGCGCCATATACCCAGCGAAGTACCCGGCGGCGAAAATAATGACAAGACAGTTCTCTTTCCATAATCGCTTGAGCAGCTCCCAGTCATTGTACTGGGGAAAAACATCGCCGTAATCGCAAAGTAGAGGAGAAGAAAGGGTCCCGAGCCAAACGACAGGAAGATGCTGATGCCTGATACGGCCGCAAAGCCGAACGCGAACCGCCCGGCAATGTCGGTGAAACTATGATCCTGGAGGTAGCGGCTCAAGCTGGGAATTTCTTCTTCGGGCATATCCGGCCAGGCGAATCGATCACCATGGGATCTCGTTCCCTCTTTGGCCTCTGCCCATGAATCGTACCACATATAAAATGTGGAGTTGACATTATAGAAATATCGACCGAATCGCTCCTTGCTGGTCAGAATGTAGGGAGAGACGATGAGAAGAAATAGAGATATTAGGACGATGGAGCAGGAGAGAGGGAGTAGCACTGTTGAATAGGGGGAAGCGTTGCCTTCGTCCCGGGAATTTCGACGGCGCCGGCGCTGGCATAGTCCGCTAACTGTTCGGGCAACTAAACAGGCTGATGCGAGAAGAAGGGAAGGTAGTACCGAGGCCTTCGTGAGATGGGCGACGCCGCCCACGCAACCTGCGAGAACAGCGGTCGAAAGGTTGGGGCGCCGAATCAGTTCCAGAAGAGAGCCGAAAAGGAGAAGACCGATCCCGTAGAAGAGGACTTCGGGTTGAAAATAGGGAGATTTGTAGACGAATATGGTAAACATCGCTACTAAAGTGACGGTGAGAGCGTCTTCGATGTGCCCGCTCCATCTGAATATCACGAAGACTAGAGCGAGAACGATTATTCCGAGCGCGATGCCAACACGCTTACCTCGTTCGAAGAATTCCTCGTCCGTCATGCCGTCAGTGTAGAACAGCGAGATCAAGGCTGGATACAGCGGCATTCGGTTTCTCCCACCGACAAAAGCGAAGTCAGTTCTGGCAAGTTCTTTGGCATAATGCATGTAGGCGCTTTGATCTGTGGAATGCATGCTCAGGTTTACCAGTGATGCCTGACGCTCCGAACCCCAGAGAAAGAGAAGGATGGACAGCAACATGAGGATGGCTGTCTTGAGAACTTGCCTCTTTCTCAAGAGGATGAGTTTCATGGACTGAGGAGGGGTGTCAGGGTTCGGGGTTCGGGTTGTCCGACCCGTCGGACCCGTCTGGCCAGTCCGACACTCGAAACCTGCAACTCCCGCCTCACTCTTCCTCATCTTCATAGATCGCGTCCCCTCGCTGAAGGCGGACGGCGATCTGAGTCATTCGGGATTCGCCACGTCGAGTGGGGCAGTGGGCAGCGAGATGGCGAGCAATCCCGACGAAGATGTCCTCCTCCTCCGGCCGACCCTTCCAGAGTCTGGCTTGGCGCGCCCCCGCCTCCAACACTTGGATCTTATGGAAGTCCAGATCTTCCCGAAGGGTGGCTATCGCGAGGGTATCGATCAAGTCGTCCCGGGGAAGTCCGAGACGCACATAGCGGGCAACGGTACTGGTCACGACATTGAGATTCTGCCGGTGATCGAGGAGGCTTAGGATTTGCTCCAAGAGCGCCTCAGGTTCTTTCGGCAGATCCTCCAGATCACCCAGCTCTCCAGGGAGCCGAGCTTCGGGAATGTTAAGAAATCTATCCTTGTAGGTGGCCATGGCGGCATGAAACACTCCTTTTATTGTATCCGGAGTCACGGACCGCTTCAGGCTCTGATAGACGCCGTTGGCAAAATTGAAAGTGTGAACCGGATCGAACCAGTCGGCGATATCGTTCGATTCCGGAAAGCGAGCCATCCTCAAAGCGGCGGTGTAGCAAATCTGTTGCGCGATCGTCAACACATCGACTCCCCTCGAAATCTCGCCCTTGATCGCTTCCACGATCGCCGCCGGATCGTCGCTCCAGAGAATCTCTGCCAGTCCCGAATTCAGCATCGCGCCGTTGCTTCCCTCCTTCGCAAGAAGCCCAGGGAGCTCCTCTTCGACGGATCGGATGATCTCAATCAGATCGATCGGCGTTCTCCAAGAACTCTGTTCCTCGCCGCCACGGGCTCCGGATACCTGAGGCATCAGGGTAGGGAGAACCCCTTCCGCCTCCTCCCAGCCGATAAACTCCAAGAGTTCGAACGCCTTATTGAAGAAATCCAAGGTGTGGCCGGTGTTCGAAAAGATGCGATCGCTCACACCAGCAAAAAAGAGATCGTTGAGCTCCGCCGAACCGGGAGCCGCCGCCGCCGCCGTGAGCGCCGTCCGCTCTGCACCATCCCTCTGTCGCACCACCAGCCAATCCCTGAACCATCGCTTCAACTGTGACAAAGAGGAAGATGAGCCGGCCAAGGGATTTCGGTCACGCCGGGAAGGTCGATCGGCACAGTTGCCGGCGAGTCTGCGGGTCGCATAGGCGAGAGCGAAAATCCGTGTTTGCTTGCTCAAATGGGGCCACAGGTTGGCCACCACCGTAAGGCTCGTCATCCCATCGTTCCAATTTTCATGGTTGGCACTTCCAAACCGTACAATAAGTCTGAAGATCTCTTTGAAATCGGATTGCGATTCAAGGAGCCCAATGACGCTCTTGGCCTGAACCAGTCCAATGTTTTGCTCCAATCCCTTCTTCAAGCGCTGGCTGTAGTAGGTCTCACCCGGTACCGCTTTCGGCGTTTCCGAAATGAATACCTTCCCGTCTTTTAGAAAAGTGTCGTAGACCGGGACATCGTCCGCAAATAGGTCGAAGGCGCAGCCACTGCAAATGTCGAATCGAGCATGGTGCCAATGACAGGTCAGAATGCCGTCCTTTACTGTTCCCCGGTCTAATGGAAAACCCATATGCGGACACCGGTTGTCCAGCGCTTTGATCTCGTCCCCTAACCTGAATAAAGCGATGGAACGATCTCCCACCCGAACCACCGCCGCTTTCCCGTCTTCAATTTCTACTTCAGACACTGCTGCCTGAAATCCTTTCCCCTCGTCCATTGTACTCCTCCGATTGCTAAAGCGTTTCCTTTATAAAGTTGACGTTGCGCCATGGTTATATCAAGAAAAAAGTTTAGAAACGCGCAAAACGCAATTTTATGGGAAGAACCCAGTCAGATTCAAGGAACAAGGGGAAGAGCCGACGGAGGATTCTTGAGATTCTAAAGCGGGACGGGCCTTCGGATGCGGCGACAATGGCGCGGGAGCTCGGGGTTTCGGCAATGGCCGTGCGCCAGCATCTCTATGAAATGCTGGCGCAGAAAATCGCGACCTACGAGGAGAGGCCGCGCTCGGTGGGCCGCCCCACGAAATTCTGGCGCCTGACGCCCGAGGCGGACGATTTCTTCCCCAACGGTCATGCCGAGCTCGCGCTGAGCCTGATCCAAGGCATACGAACCAGCTTTGGAGAAGACGGAATCCGCAAGCTTCTCAAAGAACAGGCGGTAGAGCAGACGAAATCCTATCGGAAGCAGCTGGGAGGGTGCCGAAATCTGAGCGAGAAACTGGAGAGACTGTCAGAGATCCGAACCGAGGAGGGTTACATGGCCGAGGTGCACAAGGAGGCCGGAGACGGTTTCCTCTTGGTGGAGAACCACTGCCCCATTTGCAGTGCGGCGCGCTCCTGCACGGGACTCTGCGGAAAGGAACTCGAGGTATTCTGCAATGTTCTGGGGGAGACAGTGAGTATCGAAAGAACCGAGCACATTCTGACGGGGGCAAGAAGGTGTGCCTATCGTGTTAGGAATCTGGCAGAATGATTTTTTGAATACCGCAGGGCTTTCCATCGAATCCGATCTGTTCCGGTAATGGTGGAGCGAGTTTATCTCGCGATGATCCAAGCTGCGATTCTCTCGAACCACTGGAGAACATTAGTCCTGACGAGGCGATTTCTACAACGCCGTCGACTCTTGACACATCGGACTTACGTCTCTCGATTCTCAGGGACTGGAGGGAGGAGCAATTGAACGATGATTATAGTACGTTATTTGGACAAAGAAGGTAATGAGAAACACGCGGGAGCGAAAGAGGACCACAAGTTTTTCGAACTTTCCGGCGACATCCTGGGAGAATATGAGCTCACCGATCGGGAGGCCCAAATTCACAAGCAGCTGGCACCCATTGTTCCGCCGATCATTTTTGGGATTGGATTGAACTATGGCCAACACGCCGACGAGACCGGGATGGCTCATCCGGAGTTTCCAATTCTCTTCCTGAAAGGACCGAACGCGGTCCAGAATCCCGATGATCCGATCGTCATACCCGGCGGAGAGAGCAAGAGCGAAGAGGTCGACTATGAGTGTGAACTGGGGGTTGTTATTGGCAAACCGTGTAAAGATGTGGAACGCGAGGAAGCTCTAGAATACGTGCTCGGCTACACCTGCGCGAACGACGTCAGCGCCCGGGATTGGCAGATCAAGTGGGGCGGCAGCCAATGGTGCCGCGGAAAGGGATTCGATACTTTTGCGCCATTAGGCCCGTGCATTGTCACGACTGAGGATGTTCCCGATCCCAACTCCTTACGCATCAGGACGGTGCTGAACGGAGAGACAATGCAAGATTCCAATACATCAGATATGATCTTTGATGTACGGGAGCTAATCTCATTTCTCAGCAAGAGCACGACACTCTTGCCTGGTAGTGTGATTATGACGGGGACGCCTCAGGGCGTCGGAATGGCACGCAAACCTCCGGTCTACCTCAAAGAAGGCGACAGCGTAACGATCATCATTGAGAAGATCGGAGCGCTCACCAATCCCATCATCCAGTCTGACAGATAAGAATCTGTCAGACTACTAGAATGGCAACTGTCTTCAGTTGCCTGCCTCTTTCAATTGTAGAAAGGCAGCGATATGTTCGTAGAATCGCAGGATATCCGCCTCAACGCAGGCTTCCAGTCTCTTGATTGCCTCCTCCCGGCGCTTTGAAACGAAGTGGGTTTGAGCAATGTAAAATACTGCTTCTGTGCTCTGCTCTTTCTCCTTGATGAGGTCGGTATCCGCCGCCAACCGGAGAAATTCCTCCCCTGATATTTCCTTGAGGAGGAAGCGGGCAACCGTATCCGGCCAGTCAAAAGCATCCCCCTCTTCACGATCGTCGCGGTGTTTTCTCAGCGTCTCGTCGGCACGCTCGATTTCGCCTATCCGTGCATCGATCATCCACAGCCATAGATTGCCGTAGTCCAGGATCTCCTTATTCTGGGACAGTTCCAGGCCCGAGAGGATGTCGCGCCTGGCCTTCGGAAATTCTTCCTTCGCATAAAAGAATAGTCCGCGTGAAAGTAAAGGGCCGGGACTGTTGGGCGCGTACCGAACCGCCTTGTCGTAGTCCGTGAGGGCGCTCTTTTCCAATCCTTGGAGGATTTTCAATCTCGCCCTCAGAACGTAGCCCGGGGCGAATCGCCGATCTTTCTTCAGGAATTTATTGCAGACTTCGAGAGCTCCCTCAAGATCGCCGGCGGCGCATTTCGCATCACTCAATGCTCTGAGATGTTCCAGAGAGTCCTTCTCGAGATTGGCGAGGCGTTCGAAGTCTTCCGCCGCTCCGTCGTAATCGTGGCGGTCCAACCTGAGTTCGGCTCGCGCCCTAAAGTAGTCAGGATTCGAATTGTCCAGCTCGACCGCCACCGAGAGATCTTCAAGAGCGCCGTTCCAGTCTTCCTTTTCCACATGGGACTGGCTTCTTTCGTAATAGGCAATCGGGAGTTTTGGATTCGTTTCGATAGCTTTCGAATAGTCGTCGTGGGCGCCGTCGAAATCCTTTCGTTTCGCCTTAGCCTTACCTCTGTAGACATAGGCTTCAGCATTTTCAGAATCCAACCGAAGGGCTTCGTCGAAGTCCATGATAGCCCCTTCCACGTCGCCTATTCGGGTTAATTCCTTACCCTTTTCCGTATACCGGAGGGAACGATTTGCCCGCTCGTACTCGTCCTCACCAAAGAGGAACGGGACAAGAATCCATGGCATGATCGCGATGTAGTATCTCATTCTCTTTCAGAATTGACGATGGCGACTCCGGCGCCGACAAGCAACATGCTTACCCAGATTCCGGGAGTCAACGCCTCCTTCAGGATGAGGTGACTCAAAAGAACGCCGAATGGAGGAATCGTGAAGGAAAAGACTCCCAGCCGGCTCGCCTGAAAATCGCGGATAAGAATCGTCCAGATAATAAAGCATAACCCGGCGATGACCAGTCCTTGGTAGAGGATGGCCAAAACAATCTCAGTTGTAAGCTTGAGACCGTCTATCGGCTCAAATATTGCGCTAAGGAGAAAGAAAACCGGAATACTCAGAACCGCCTGCCAGAAGAGAATCTTACCGGGATGGAGGTTTACGGTGAGATGCTTGACATATACCTGGCGCGCTCCAAGGAGGAGGCTGCTTGCGAAAACGAGGAGGTCCCCAACCAGAAAGGTCCTGCCTTCAAGGAACAGCCCCTCCCAGAATATGGCGCAAATTCCGCCGAAAGCCAGGGTCATCCCAAGGAGTTTTCGAACGCTGAACCGATCGCCGGGAATGAAGAGGTGGGCGAACAGCGCGGTGAAGAAGGGATGGCAAGAAATCAAAATCGAGGATCGGCTCCCGGTCGAGCCGTCGGTGCCGAAATTGAGAAATAGGATCTGGAAGAAGAAAATGAGCGTGAGTTGAACGAGCAATCGCCACTCGAGCTTGCTCATCCGCAGAGAGATTCGGGCAACCATAACCCATAGAAAAACCACCACCAGGCCTAGAGTGAATCGCACGCCGGCCAACGCCAGAGGTGGAACTCCAGCCAGCGCGACCTTTATCGAAACCGAATTTCCAGACCAAAGGAGGGAGGCCAACAAGGCCCAGAGAATCGCACCGACCGTAAGGGGCTTGTTACTGTATGCCATGGAGGAGGAGAGTGAGACGGGGACGCGGGGATGAGAGGTTAGATGATCATTTTCTTAGTCGGCTACACTCTTTTGACCGGTCGAAACTTACTCTGGGACTAGGTAGCTGTGGAGATCTAATGTCGTGAATCTCAATCGTATTCCAAATTCGAACCGATCGGATATCGACTGGAGATCACCACCGAAAAATTCCGGTCACTCCTTCCCCATTCCGGGCGGATTGAAGCGGCCGTCGATCGCGGTCCAACCGCCATCGACATAGAGCACCGAGCCGGTGATAAATGCAGCCGCGTCCGTGAGAAGAAAGACGGTCGGCCAGGCGATCTCCTCGGGAGTTCCCCAGCGGTTGAATACGGAGTGGGCGGAGTAGGCATCACTCCATTCAGGATTCGATCGGATCTGCCGGGTCAGAGGGGTGTCGACGATTCCGGGAGCGAGTGCGTTTACCCGGACTCCCGACGGGCCCAATTCCGCCGCCGCGGCTCGAACCAGTTGCTCGATGGCGCCCTTGGTGGCCGCATAAATTCCCTGGCCGGGTTCGACCACTTTGCCTCGAATGGAGGAGAAGAGCACAATACTTCCCCTCCCTCTCGCGGTCATCAGCTTGCCGGCAATATTCAAAATGTAGAACCCTCCCTTCAGATTCACATCCAGTATTCGATCCACTTCCTCGCTGGTGTAGGCCGTGATCGGCTGTCGAACGTTGAGGGCCGGCGTGGCTACGACTGCATCCAGTCCGAATCGGCCGTCAATATCGTTGAGAAATTCATCAACTCTTCTCCCGTCGCGGATGTCGAGAGTGTGCCCTTCCGACTTCGCTCCCCTCCCGGAAATCTGTTCCGCAACTTTGCGAACGCCGACTGCATCGATATCCGCGCAGATCACATTGCCGCCAGACTCGGCGCAGGCCAATGCCACCGCCTCACCGATTCCCGCCGCCGCCCCGATGACGGCTACGGTTCGATCCTGGAGGCTGAATTTGAGATTCACAACTCAATCACTGATTCCGAGAAACCATTCAAACCGCTAATCAACGCTAATAGACGCTAATTTGGAAGAGAAATTCTGAGATCAAAGGCCCAGTTGAGATGTAGCCGGGATCGCAAGATATCCCTGGTAGCAGGATACCCTCGGAATGCTCTCAGCCATCTGGACTGCGCTGAGGATGGATCGCGCTACGGCATCGGCGGCGAGACGAGATCGCGGGATAAACCCGCTCCTACAGTCGGATTCCGATGGGGGGGGGAACTTGGTCGTAAGCTTCGACAAAGATCACATGGCATTCGCAACCCGACACCCGAAACTCCCCTTCCCTTCAGCCCGCCTCCTTGGTCTTCTTCTTGGCAGCAGTCTTCTTAGCTGTCTTCTTCTTCGCCCTGGGAGGGAATTCGAATCCGATATCCCGATTGTCTTTGAGGATGAGGTAGGCCGAGAAATACTTCTTGGTGCGTTTGGAACGGAAGTTCTCGATCAGGTCCGTCTTTCCGTTCTCGAGCAATTTCCGGATCTGCTCCTCGCCGAGGGTCTGGCCGAGCATCTGTCGGCTGATTCGGAATTTACACTCTCTCTTGCCGTTCAGTGAACTCTCACAAGCGAAAGCGCGCGGGGTCGAGTAGACCTTCTTTCCGTCCTTCGGGCATTGCCCAACGACCGGGCACTGAGTTAGATCTAACGCCTCTCCATCTCCGTTATTCTGCCCATCGCCGCGGTCTTCGAAGACGAATTCGACTTTCTTCTCATCATTGAGCTTGAGAATGGCGGAGAACGGCTTACCCGCTTTCGATTTGAACCCGTCGAGAGGGCCAATCTGTCCTTTCGAGACGAGCCCTTCCACTTCAGATTCTTCGAGTTTTCGGTTGGCCACGATTTTGTAGATAACGTAGGCGCCGTCCTGGGAGCGATAGGTGCGAAGGGTCTCAACAAAAGGTTTACCGTCGGTGGGTGAAACGATGGATGTCTCCCGTCCGCTCGAATCCTCCTCCTTGTATGATTTTGCCTTCTCGACGATGGATTGGGTCAAATCGACGATGCCCTTCATGAATTGGGCTCGGGTCATCTGACCCCGCTCGATTTGATGCAACTTGTGTTCCCACTCTCCGGTCATGGTGGGGCTTGTAAGGACGTCGGCCTTGACGACATCGAGGAAACCGAGGAGATGATCGGCCTTGGCCGTGGGGAGGAGATTCCGACGATCTCTTTCAACGTAATTCTGATTGATAAGCTGCTCGATTGTCTGGGCTCGGGTGGCCGGCGTTCCGAGTCCCTTCTCTTTCATTGCCAAGGCGAGCTCTTCATCATCGACGAGTTTTCCCGCACCCTCCATTGCGGATAGAAGGGTAGCCTCAGTATAGCGGGGAGGCGGTTTCGTCTCCTGCTCCGTGATCTCTACCTCCGAAATGCCGGCTTCCGCGGGCGAACCATCCTGTGGAGAGAGGGCAGGAAGCGTGTCCTCTCCTTCGGCCTCCCTACCGTAGCAGCTCATCCATCCCGGATTTACCAGGACTTTTCCCTCCGTCTTAAAGGTGTGATCCGCCACTTTGCTGAGCCTCGTCGTCACATCAAACTCCGCAGGTGGGTGGAAGGTCGCTACAAACCGGCGGCTTATCATGTCATAGATCTTAGCTTTGGTTCCATCGAGAGCCTTATTTCCCTCCCCAGTAGGAATGATGGCGAAGTGATCGCTGATCTGTGCGTTGTTGAAGATTCGGCGGTTGGGACGCACCCAGCCCTTGTTCAAAACCTCTCCGGCATGAGGTTTCAGGTCCCCTTCGATCCTCTCCAGGATCTTTCGGCAGGTCGGCTGATAGTCTTCGGGGAGGGCTCGGGAGTCGGTCCTGGGATAGGTAATTAGTTTGTGTTCCTCGTAGAGAGATTGAGCAATTTGAAGAGTATGACGGGCCGACAAACCATGGCGGCTGTTCGCCTCTCTCTGTAGAGTCGTGAGATCGTAAAGCCTCGGGGAGATCTGCTTGCTCCTCTTTTTTTCTTCCGTCACCTGAGCGACTCGAGCCTTTTCGAGTTCGGCACGAACCCGTTCAGCGTCTTCCTTGACCCATACTCTATCAGCTCGATCGTCCGGTTGGGTGCTTCCATTCGTTCCCTCCTGTTTCCTAGCGCCGGCTTTAAAATCGGCTCTCTGGTAGACGCCTTCGTACTCGCCTTCGGTTATTGAGAAAAGGCCTACGATGCGCCAGTAGGAGCGGGATTTGAACTCACGGATCCGCTGCTCACGCTCGACCACCAGATTCAAAGTCGGCGTCTGGACGCGACCTACGGTGGCGGTGTTGCCCCGGGCCCGTCCGTATACTCTCGCCGTCACGGCACGGGTGCCGTTGATCCCGATCAGCCAGTCAGCCTCAGATCGACAACGTGCAGCATCTTGCAGATTCCTCATCTCCTCGCCGGCGCGAAGATTGGAGAAAGCCTCGTGGATTGCATTGAGTGTCATCGACTGCATCCACAATCGCTTCACCGGCTTCCGACACTTGGCCGCTTCGTAGACATAGGTAAAGATCAATTCCCCCTCACGGCCCGCATCGCAGGCATTAATCACCTCCGAGACGTCCTTTCGCATCATCAATTTTTTGAGTTCTTGATACTTCGACTTCGTCTTCTCTATTACTTTAACTTTGAACTGCTCGGGAACGATGGGCAGAGATTGAAGCCGCCAGAAACCCAGTTTCTTATCAAAATCCTCAGGCATGTAGAGCTCCACCAGATGTCCGATGGCGGACGAAATGACATAGGTGTCGTTCTCGAACCAGCTCTCCTTTTTACCTACTCGACCCAGCGCTGAGGCGAGATCTCGGGCAACGCTGGGCTTTTCGGCGATGATCAGAGATTTTGACACGGCAGTTTCAATATTAGGGGAAAGGCATACTGAAGGTAAACGGGCGACTCATCGAGCAAGCTGAGGGAGCCGGGCAGTAGGTAGCCAAAGGTGTGTTCATTGATTGAACGAGATCGTGCAACTGGATGGGGGTAAACTCCCGGCTCGATTATCCCTGAGATGGGCATTGTCGGATTATACGTCAATACTAAGATGCAATTTAATCCGGGTCAATCTAGGAGGCAGAATTAGTTCGACCCTAACCCAAACAACAAGGTTGATCTCATAATGCATTATCATTTACTGAAAGGTCCATCGAAGGAAGAGAGTCAGAGAAGCAGTTCGGCGTCGGCTACGAGCGACTGAGAGCCGGGCAAAGTTACGCACGCTCCGGAAAGTCCGGGTCAGGTAGAGAACCTCCTGTCATTGAGCAAGAGAAGGAATCCAGGAAAAGCGAATTCCAAAAGAATAGCGAGATGCTCCCCCGATGGATCGAGAACTTCGAGCATTTCACAATCGATGTCGTCTATGGGAGAAGAAAAGGACGAGGAGTCACGGCCTACTCACACTTTCTCAAGGCTCTCTCATTCCTCTTCAGCTTCCTTGCCCAAACTCGGCTCTTTCTTTACCGCCATCGGATCTTTCGCGACCAGAGACTCGGGTGCCTTGTCGTGGTGGTCGGGAATCTCACGGTCGGTGGTACGGGTAAGACACCGGTGGTTGAGAAGTTTGCTCGATCCCTAGCGGAGAGGGGCCGAAAGGTTGCGATTCTCAGCAGAGGCTACAAAAGCAAGGACGAACCACTCTTGTACAAATGGTGGCGAATGATCACCCATGGGGAGGCGCGCCCGCCAAAAGTCGTAAGCGACGGTCAGAAAGTCTTGCTCGACCCCGACCATGCAGGCGACGAACCCTATATGCTAGCGAAGAACCTGCCGGGCGTGGTCGTGATTGTAGACAAGAATCGCGTCAAGGCCGGGGCCCACGCGATCAAGAAATTCGGCGTCGACACGCTTGTGCTCGACGACGGCTATCAGTACCTCGCCCTGAAGGGGCGGCTCAACCTGCTGCTGATTGACAAAGCCGATCCCTTTGGCAACGGCCATCTGCTGCCTCGCGGTATTCTTCGCGAGCCGATAAAGAACATTCAGAGAGCCTCCTATGTATTCCTGACGAAATCGGACGGCCAACCCGATGTCAATTTGGAGTCGATCATCCGATCCCATAATTCTGATGCGGAAATCATCGAGTGCGCCCACAAGCCCCAATATCTCAAAAAAGTAAATGGGACTCAAAGCCTTGAATTGGCTGAGCTGGCCGGCAAGCGAATCGGGTCCTTCAGCGCCATTGCCGTTCCGGAGAGCTTCGAGAATTTTCTCAGGGAATTCGGAGCCGAGATCGAATTGAATCGGAGGTTTCTAGACCATCACCGCTACGGGAGAAATGAATTGGAACGTCTCTTCGAACGATTCCGGGAAGCCGAATGCGAAATGGTCGTAACGACGGAAAAGGACTCCGTTCGCATTCCCGATGGATTCGAACCGGGTATTCCCTTCTACTACCTGAGACTGGAAATCGAGATACTCAGCGGGGATCGGGATTTCCAGGAAGCGGTATCGAGAATCTGCTTTCCCAAGAAAAAGATGCGCAGCACCCGCCATCCATTCGCCGCCGAGAACGGTGGAGAACGGAGTTCTTGAGTTGCGGGGTTTTTGAGTTTCTGGGTTCCTCAGTTTGGGAATTCTGGAGTTTGACTCCGAACGGTACTAAATCGGAGGAATCTTCGGCCGTTTCGAACCACCGACAGATTCCTGTTGCTAATCTCTATTGAATTCTTCATCACTCCTCGAATTTTTCAATCGATGGAGTAGAATTGGATAAAATGCGTGCCCAGTCCGTAACCCGTGGAATTCCAGCACCTTCCAGACCCATGGACTTGGAGATCAAGGATGTGAACCTGATCTTCGAATCCGTGTGGGCGGAATTGGAGCGGGATATCGGGCGGGACAAGCTTCGTTTTCCCAAGGAGATCTTCTGGCTCAATGGTGCGCCCGGCGGGGGAAAAGGAACCCAGACCCACTTCATTATGGAGTTTCGGGACCTTCCGGCGCCCCCCATCCTGGTCAGCGATCTTCTTGATAGCCTGGAGGCAATCCGCCTCAAGGAGGCGGGTTTGATGGTTGGAGATAGGGAAGTGACGGCGCTGGTACTTCGGAAGTTGCTTGATCCGGAATACCAGAGTGGAGCGATTGTCGATGGCTATCCGAGGACAGAGATTCAGAAGCAATGTCTCATTCTTCTCTACAACAGAATCCTGGAGCTCCACCGGGAACAACCGAACTCCTCGGAAGCAAACTCGTTTCCCCGATCGATTTTCCACATAATCGTCCTCTTCATCAATGAAGCGGAGAGCGTCCGACGCCAATTGCACCGCGGCCGGAAGGCGTTGGAAGAGAATGAGCAAGTCCGTAGGTCGGGAATGGGTGACCTGACCGAAGTACGAAAGACCGATTTGAATCAGGAGGCGGCACGTAAGAGGTACCAAACCTTCAAGGACATCACCTATAACCCCCTGATGTCACTCCGAAAGAGTTTTCCCTATCACTATATTGACGCTAAAGGGACGGTGGAAGAAGTCCAAGCTCGCATCGTCGAGGAGCTTCGCTACCAGAGTTCCCTCGAACTCGACCCGGCAACCTACCTGAGGGTCAACCGCATACCGCTGGCCAGTACGTTCTCGGTTCATGCCCGCCAAGAATTGACCAAGCGCCTCGACCAATATGAACGTGAAAATTCGGAACTCTTCGCCACGATTGTGGACACGATCCAGGAGGAACTCATTCCCCTGATTCGTCTCCACTCTCTTTCCGGGGAAGCGCGATATGAATCGGAATCCGAGGTATTCTCGGATCCCCTCGCCCTCGCAATGGTGGTCGATGTCCTCTCCGAAAGAGGCTATCACGCTTTGGTGGACACCCGACAGTGCCCGAACCCGGTCCGAATCAACACGGAGACCAACGAAATCGAGTCTGAACTGAGGACGGTTTATCGATTTCGTGTTCTATTCCCCGGGGCCGACATTCGCCGGGAGCGCTAAGGAAGCTGTCGGTGGAGGGCTTGTGGCAGTTCGGAGTTACCGTGGATATGTAATTCTGTGATGTGTTCGTAGGATACTGGGGATTCGACCACCGACATCTTCCTAGACCCGGCAAGCCGGGGAGGGGAAGGGTAGTTAGTCATGGATCGAGCTTGGAGCAGCAGAGCCGCCACCAATGGACAAGGTTCGGGACGAGGTTCAAGACAATGTTTGCTCCGCTGAATTCCGAGCGGTCTTGCAGGGAGGACAGTTTTGATCGAGTTGGGAAGGTGGCTCTAATCCACGTAGTAACCTTTTCTCGAACCTTGTCTACTGCATGACCTTGGACACCAATATGTTACACTCCTAAAAGTGTTCAAAAATCAACTTCTGACGGATTGTATTACAGAGTGGAACCCTCGATTAGGGTAGTTCTAGAACGTCACCACCTACAAATGACCGACAGTGCAGATCCCGATCTTCTAGCCTTTATAGAGCGTCTTCCGAAAACGGAGACACACCTTCACATTGAGGGTGCTCTGCCATTTGAGCTGCTGCAAAAACTGTATCCGGACAGATTTAGGAGGCCTCCCCGTTCCTGGGCTTCGGATTTCAAATTCGAGAGTTTTCAGCAGTTCGAAGATGACCTCCTTGCCATGGCGCTGCTGTGGTTCACGAGTCCCGAGCGCTACTATGAGGCGGCGAGGGCGATCTTCGAGATCGTGGCTTCGCAGAACGTCAAGTACCTCGAGACCAGTTTTCACTCCGGCCTGATTGAGACTCTCGGTGTCCCCGGCCCCGAAATCCTGGCGGCGCTAAAGGAAGCGGCGCCGGCTGAACTCGAAGTAAGGGTCTTCCTCGGAATGCTTCGAAATCACTACAATGAGAAGATGGCTCCAATCCTGGATGACTGCATAAACTGGGACGGTTTGGCCGGAATTGATCTGCATGGCGTTGAGGTTTTGCCGATCGAGCCGTGGGCGGAGAGCCTCTGGAAGGCGGGACAGGAGGCCGGCCTGGAGACCAAGGCTCACGCCGGCGAATTCGGGGGCGCAGACTACGTCGACGACGCCCTTAACCGCCTCGATGTCAAGCGCATCCAGCACGGAGTGCGGGCCGTTGAAGATCGCGAGGTAGTGCGCAAACTGGTCGAATTTGACGTCACCCTCGACATCTGCCCGATCAGCAATGTAAAACTCGATGTGACGCCAACCATTGCCCAACATCCTATCCGCGAGCTTTTCGACGCCGGCGTTAGGTGCACCATCAGCACCGATGATCCTCTTTCATTTGGGAACTGTCTGACGGACGAGTACGTAGCTCTGTCGTCTCGGTTTACCCGGAAGGAGTTGGCGCAGCTGGCGCGAAACGGGTTTGAGATCGCGTTGCTGGATAAGGAGGAAAAGGCGAGTTATTTGGAGGAGCTCGATGGGATCATTGCTTTGTCGAATGACTGAGAATGAACAGATCGATTACGAAGTGCCCGCCGCATATGATCGGCAACGAGCCGATCGAGTGCTGGCGGGCTCGTTTCCTCAGTGGAGCCGCTCTCGCTTGCAGCGTCTCTTCGAGGACGGCCGTGTTTGGTTGGACAATGAAGCGATCAGTAAGAGCAGGAGGGTTTCCTGCGGTGATTTCTTATCTTTTTCCTTTCCCCCTGTCTCTCCTACCAAGCTCACGCCGAAAGCAATACCGCTAAAAATCCTCTACGAGGACGATGATGTTCTGGTTGTAAATAAGGGGAGCGGAATGGTGGTCCATCCAGGCAACTCAACTGGAGACGATACCCTGGTTCATGCTTTGCTCTATCACTGTAGAGGGAAATTGAGCACGATATCGGGTCGGGAGAGACCGGGAATTGTGCATCGCCTCGACAAGGAGACGTCGGGCGCAATTGTGGTGGCAAAGACGGATGCCGCCTCTCAAAGCCTGACCACCCAATTCTACGAAAGGACGATCGAGAAGGATTACCTCGCAATTTGCTCGGGTGTCCCAAGTTCGCAATCCGGAGCCGTAAAAGAACCGATCGGCCGACATCCCCGGAATCGGACAAAAATGGCGGTGATCGCATCAGGAAGGCCCGCCCACAGCCACTGGCGCTTAGTCAACGCCTACGGAGAGCGTTTCTCTTTGCTCAAGGTCTCCATCCACACCGGAAGGACTCACCAGATCCGCGTCCACCTATCCTGGACCGGATTCCCGGTTGCGGGCGATTCGATCTATGGGTATCGCGCCAGCCGAAGTTTCCCCCGGACAATGCTGCATGCTGAGCGCATCGTGTTCGAACATCCGGACAGAAGCCGCCGGGTTGAACTACATGCGGAACTTCCTGAGGACTTCTCAATCGCCATCCGCGATCTGCGAGAGGAGTTCGGTTGCGAGCCCAAATCGTAGATTGTAGAAGGAGTGGTGGAAGACATCGATTCGGGCGAATTCGGCCACGCTCAGTATGGCCCGTAGAGCGGAAGGGAAAATATCAGCTCTGGACCGGGGAAGGAGAGGCACGGCTTCCCTTTCCTCAAGAGTCCGGCTGGATAGATCGACGAAAAGTTCATGGATTCGGCTGACCGGGAGGATGGGTTCTGGTTATTAATTAGAGCTCGGGTATACGCAAACGTGCCTCCGGTCCCGACGAAGGGTAGCTTTCTTTCGTCAAACTCTAGAGGGCTTTCTCTCAGCACCCTTTCCGTGTATTCGGCGATGGCGCCAGCCTCATCCGTCGGTAAGGGCCGTTTCGGGTCACTTACGAATTTCTCAGTCAGTCTAACCGCACCCAGAGGCAGGCTAGCCATTTGCGCGATATTGTCTTGGCGGTAATGTACGATTTCGGCACTGCCCCCGCCTATATCGAGAAAGCAGAACTCCTCTCCCTTCTTTAATGACGGATCCTGCCTTAAGCCGATCCCAACAATGTGCGCCTCATCTTCACCACTCAGAATCCTCATGCGAACGTTAGTTCGCTCGAGTACCAGATCAGCAAAATCCTCTCCGTTCTCTGCATCGCGAACCGCACTAGTGGCAGCGATTGATACACTTTCCGGTCGAAAGTCGGCCGCTTCTTCAAGCAGCTCCTCAATTCCTCGCAAACCGGCCTCGATTCCGCTTTGGGAAAGTCGAGGGCGTCTGCCTCCGATCCCTCGACTGATCCTGGTTTCCAGGACCTTTTGGTAGAGCACAACAGGCTCCTTGCCGGCTGCTGTCACTAGTAGTTTGAGCGTGTTGCTTCCAACGTCGATGACTGCGACGGTCGATGGGGCGTCGAGATTGATCTGGGGCCGTGGTGGCACGCATCGTGAGACTGTGCTGGAAACAGAATTTTAGACAAGGTTGAAGAAAAGGAGGTCTTATCTTCCTCTTCCTCATCGTCTTTCTCTTCCTCTCCCAGCTCGGAGACCAGCATGCCGCCGAGTCAGACGAGGTTGAGGAAGACGAAGAGGAAGATTTCTGGATAGGTTCCTGAGCGGACCCACCTACAACACATACCCCTCCTTTGCGATCAGGAGAACGAACTCGCCCTTCTTGCTGCTTGCAGCCACTTCACGGACGACAGATTCCGCACAACCGACATGGAACGTCTCGTGAATTTTCGTCATTTCCCTCGCCACGCAGATGGTTCGCTCCTTTCCCAGCTCCTCTATCAGATCTTCGAGAGTAGCGGTGATCCGATGGCAGGACTCCAAACAGATAACGGTGTGCTCCAAGTCTCGGTATCGTTCGAAGATCTTTCTCCGGGCCTGCCGTTTGTTGGGCAGAAATCCGATAAAGAGAAATCCATCGCTGGGAAGACCCGATGCGGAGAGAGCGGCGAGCGGAGCTGAAGGGCCGGGGAGAGGAATGACAGGGAGCCGGCGGCGCCGGCACTCCCTGACAATGCGGAATCCGGGGTCACTGACCCCTGGTGTGCCGGCTTCGCAAACAACCGAAACCGACTGTCCGGAGGCGATCGCTTTGGCCAAACGGATCGCCTGGACTCGTTCGTTTCGTTCGTTGTAGGCGACCGTCTTTCTGGAAACCTGAAGGTGATCGAGTAATCTTCTTGTCTTCCTCGGATTCTCGCACGCGATCAGATCGCTCGACGCGATAATTCCCGCAGACCTCTCGGGAAAATCCGAGAGGTTTCCGATTGGGGTAGCAACGACGTATAGATGGCCCGGTTGGGCCCGGTGGGTCCGGTTCGGGCGAATCCTTCCCCCAACTAGCCGATCCCCATGATCCGGAGGCACCTACCGGCCTCCCATTCCGGGAACCTTACCTTCCCAGTCAGCCGGGCGAGACCATGGTATCGTCGAATCCTCATCCTCGACTTTGGCGCAGCCCACGAAAACGAAGACGACGAACGTTCCAATGAGGGAGAGACAGATATTCTTTGGTAGTTTCATTTTCACTTTAGAATGTTGACACTGTGATTCTCATTCCCTCCCAAAGTCTTTCCGGCTGTCCGAAACCTGCCAGCACCCTGCCGACGCAGAATTCCGTTCGAACCTGCGTGATTTCAACTTCGGCGATCTCACCTGAGGAGTCGCCAACGAGCACACGCCTATTTGATTCTATACCGTGAAGGCGACCGATGCTGATTGCAATGATTGATTTCTCCGGAAGGAACCGAAGCACTTCCGCCTCGATTCCATTGCTCAGCGCCATTGTGGCAGAATCCATCGCGCTGTTTCCGACCTCTCCGGTATTCGGCATCCGAGAACCGAGGTGCCGCCGGTAGAGCTCCACTTCCTCTTCGAGGAGGGAAATCCGCGATTTCAGTTCCTCAGCGTTTTCGCTTGCGCTCGTGGGTTCCGTAGCATCCCCGAACGATGCGGTTTCGATCAGCTGTCTCTTCAACCGCGAAATCTCCTCACCATTCTCATTTAGAGTCTCCTCCGCCTCTTGCGCCACCTCGCTGAGCCGAGTAATCTCCTTCCGCGCCATGATGTTCTGCTGGTAGTAGGAATTCGCTTTTGTTTTCTCGGCTTCGACATCTTGCGAAGCCGCCGCAAGCTCCTTTGTAAGATCTGACACTTTAGCTATAGCGGTATCACGCTCCGCGTTGATTTGCTCACGTTCAATCGTCGATGTCGAGATGGCGTCCTCCAATCTCGAGTTTCGTGATGTGAGGTAGAGAACGAGAATAGCGACAAGGAGTACAGCCAAGGCTGCTGAAAAACGTAGAATCAGGGCAAGCATACGGTGGTCGGTATTGGTTGTCGGGTGCCCCATCCGACAATTCCGTTGGGGAGACGATTCGCGATGTGACCCCTCTTGTCGAAGGTAAAATCGGGGAATTTGAACTTTTGGTCAGAAAAATCTCAAACTTTCCCGGAGGCTTCACATACTTTGTCGTACAACACCAAAACGCCTTATTCCCGCTCAAAGTAATACTCCCGCAACGAGATATCGGCGGAATCTACCTTAACGATGGCCTTGTCCCGATTGGCGGCGAGGTATTCCAGCAGTTTGAATACGATCTCGGTCTCTCCTTCGCAATCGAGAGCACTGCCCAGCGACTCGGCCGTGAAACGCCTTCCCGGAGAGTTTCGGAGGAATTCGTGGATGCGTCGATTCAGGTCCAGAAAAGCCGCCGCCGCTTTTTTTCCCGCCTCTACTCCGGGTTGGTGGTAAGCATTGACATTGATGAGCGCCGCATAGAGGCCGACGGCACGCTCATAGAGTGCGATCAGCGCCCCAATGCTGAACGGGCTGACCTCATCGATCGTGAGGGTCATTGATTCTCGGTCATTCTGGTGGAGCGCTGATCGAGTTCCGAGGAGAAAACCGTTAAGAAAATCTCCTGAGGTTGCGCCCGACTCGACCTCGATGGAGTCCGTTTCCCTGGTTTTCATTACTTCGATAAAAGTAATGAAAAAATTGGGGAGACCGTCTCTCAATTGCTGGATATAGGCATGCTGATCGGTGGATCCCTTGTTACCGTAGACCGCAATTCCCTGGTTCACAACCATGCCGTCGAGATCACATTCTTTGCCGAGCGACTCCATTACTAACTGCTGGAGATAGTTCGAAAGAAGGCTGAGCCGATCTTTGTAGGGAATGATTACCATGTCCTTGGCGCCCTTTCCTCCAGTCGCATGATACCACATCAGGGCGAGAAGGGCGGCCGGATTACTCTCTGTTTCACGACCCCTGGTCACTATATCCATGGTCGCGGCGCCTTTCAGAAAGTCATCGATCGGGACACCCTCGAGCGCGGCAGGAAGAAGGCCCACGGGTCCTGTTTCGCTCGTCCGGCCGCCCACCCAATTCCACATCGGCAGCCTCAGCAACCAACCGCGAGAGGCAGCGTGGCGATCGAGTTGGCTGTTCGCTCCCGTAATCGCCACCGCGTGTTTGGCGAATGAGAGGCCCGCCGACTCATAAGCGTGCTCGGCTTCGATCATACCGTTCCGGGTTTCCGGTGTCCCGCCCGACTTCGAAATGACAACTACAATCGTCTCTCCCAGGCGGTCACCGATTCGAGAGAGGACAAGGTCGATCCCATCGGGATCTGTATTGTCAAAATACTCCGTTTCGAGTCGATTGCCTCCCGGTCGAGCCAGAGCCTGACTGACGAACTGGGGACCCAATGCTGATCCTCCGATACCGACAATCAGCATCCGACGGAAGGGGCCGGACTCTCCTACGATCTCCTTCCGGTGAACAGCCTCGCTGAAGTTCTTTATCCGCCCCAACGTGTCTTTCACTTCCTCTTTGATCTCGCTTGTGGGCGCCAAACTTGGGTTTCTCAGCCAATAGTGCCCGACCATTCGGTTTTCATCCGGATTCGCAATGCTGCCCCTTTCCAGATCCGCCATCATTTGGAGCGCGCTCTGTATTCTCGGCTCCATCTCGCAGAGAAAGGAGTCCGGGAAATTCATCAGGCTGATATCCAGCGCCAATCCTAATTCGGGAACGGCAAGGTAGTTTGCCTTGAATCGCTCCCAGGAATCGGCCGAGGTCGGGTTTTCGTTCATCGATCAAGCGGGCTAAGGCTCCCCCGGCCTTGTGCCGGGGTGGCCCAGGCTTTCCAGCTACAACGCGCGACTGTAAAGCTCCACCCCTTTCCCGGCCCTTCTTTCCTTAGCCACCGAGGCGGCTGGGGAAAGAAGGGCCGGGAAAGGGGTTGCCAGGGGCCGAGGATCTGTAGCCAAGAATCAGCGCCACCCCGGCGCAAGGCCGGGGGAGCCTGCCGGGGAAAGGACGATTTTAAACGCATCGGGTGAGACGGATTAGTCTTTTTGAGGTCGAACTCCAGTCGATCGTTCTGGCGCCGATCAGTGATCCTCACGGAAAGAGGTGGACAGTTTCGAGGCAACTTCAGAGGTTGCCGTCGGTAACCGCGCCCTCGCTTGCGGAGGAAACGAGCTTTGCATATTTCGCGAGGACCCCGCGGGTTGCGGACGGAGGAGGGGGCGTCCAGTCGGCTAGACGCTGCTTCAGTTCCTCCTCCGAAATCTCGAGGATTAATTCGTTTTTCTCCGCATCGATCGTAATCTCGTCCCCGGGTTCAATAACCCCGATCGGGCCGCCGACCGCAGCTTCCGGCGTGATATGTCCGACCACAAACCCGTGGCTGCCGCCGGAGAAACGTCCGTCCGTAATCAGGGCAACATCCTTACCCAAACCCTTCCCCATGATCGCTGAGGTCGGCGCCAGCATCTCACGCATTCCCGGACCGCCTTCCGGTCCCTCGCTGCGAATCACCACTACATGCCCCGCCTTCACGGTTCCATCCAAAATTGCTTTGAGAGCGTCCTCCTCCGCTTCGAAGATGATCGCCTTACCCGTAAAACGGAGACCCTCTTTTCCGGATATCTTGGCCACGGCGCCTTTGGGAGAGAGGTTCCCATAGAGAATACGAAGGTGGCTGTCCGGCTTGATTGGATTGTCGAAAGAACGAACGATGTCCTGGTCCGCGGGGTAGTTTCCCACACCTTCGAGATTCTCTCCCAGGGTCCGTCCCGTCACCGTCAAACAGTCTCCGTGAAGAAGATCGTTATCCAGGAGCGTTTTCATCAGGGGCTGAAGACCGCCAATGCGAACAAGATGAGCCATGTTGTACTTTCCACTCGGCTTGAGGTCGGCGAGGACCGGGACCCGCTTTCCCACCCGAGTGAAATCGTCGAGGCTGAGGGGCACTTCGGCGGAATGGGCAATGGCGAGGAGATGGAGGACAACGTTGGTCGAACCTCCTACCGAAATGGCGACCGTAATGGCATTTTCAAACGCTTCCCTGGTCATGATGTCACGGGGACGAATCCCCTTTTTGACCAGGTTCAGGGCGGCTTCGCCCGCATCTCGGCTGTCTTTCCGCTTTTCATTCGATATCGCGGTCTGTGCGGAACTGTCGGGTAGACTCATACCCATCGCTTCAATCGCTGAAGCCATCGTGTTGGCAGTGTACATGCCACCGCAAGACCCGGGTCCGGGAACCGAACACTTCTCAATTTCTCTCAGTTCGGTATCATCAATTCTACCGCCGGCGTGCATTCCCACGGCTTCGAATACAGAGACGATATCGACCGCCTTTTCTCGGTGAATTCCGGGTAGAATGGTGCCTCCATAAACGAAGACAGCGGGTCGATTCATCCGACCCATTGCCATGAGACAGCCAGGCATATTCTTGTCGCATCCGCCGATCGCAACATAGCCATCGAATCCCTCCGCACCCGCCACGGTTTCAATTGAATCTGCGATTACCTCCCTTGAAACGAGCGAGTAGCGCATTCCCGAAGTTCCCATCGAGATGGCGTCGGATACGGTGATGGTGCCGAAGACTACCGCCTTGCCGCCTGCCGCATCGACTCCCGCCTTTGCCTCGTTGGCCAATTCATCGATGTGCATGTTGCAAGGGGTGACCATGCTCCAGGTTGAGGCGATACCGACGACCGGTTTGGCGAAGTCCTCGTCCTCGAATCCGACCGCTCGGAGCATAGAGCGATTGGGAGCGCGATCGTCCCCATCCAGGAGAACGGCTGAGTACTTTCTTGAATCGACCTTTACGGAATTCTCAACTGCTTGCATCGTATGGTGCTTATTTGTCGCGGAATGGAATGTGAGCTTGCCTGTTCCGATTCCGAAGACAAACTCTTTTTCTTCCAGGAAAACCTATGGATTTCGTGCTTAAGAACATCCTGCGGGCATTGCTCTTTTCCACCTCTGATCCTCTTTCCATCAAGGACATTCAGGCGGTCATAACCCGCTACCATGAGGGATCGAGAGGAGGTGGAGAGAACAGACCAGGCGGAAATGGAAGTTCGTCCGAATCCGCCCAATCGAGCGGCGGTCAGAGCCTCATGCAGGATCTGATCGATCAGGTACCGACCCTGCTTACAGCGACTCAAATCCGTGACGCGATGGACGCAATTGCCCAAGAGTTGGTTGAGAATAACGAGGTGTTTCGCCTTCTCCAGGGACCCAGCGGATATCGAATTACCGTCAATCCTGACTATGCGGAATGGGTGAGGCTGCTCAGGGAGGAACCCAAACCACAAAAGCTGAGCGCCGCTGCGATGGAGGCCGTGGCAATCGTCGCCTACCGTCAACCGATTACCCGTGCCGAAATCGAATCCATTCGAGGTGTCTCCTCGGACAGTGCCCTGAGCACTTTGCTCGAGCACGAACTGATCCGCGTAACCGGACGGGCCGATCTACCGGGACGCCCTCTTCAATATGCGACGACCGTTAAGTTTCTGGAGACATTTGGTCTTGGATCGATCGAGGAACTCCCTGCTTCGGACGTGCTCTCCCCCAATGAGATCAGTGATTGGATCCGGCGTTTTTCTACAGCCGGCATTGAACTGGGCGACGCCGATATGGGTTTGCCCGAAGAGGAGGCCATTGGTGAGACATAGTGCGTCCGCAAGAGTCCCGCTCCGCGGGACCAACGGATTACGAAAGCAACGGATGGAGACGAGATGATTTATCCGTTGTTTTCTTAATCCGACGGGCCTACTCTCTCCCGCCGTCCAAGCATTCAATATCGAATTCAGAACCTTCAGTTATCAGAAAATCTGGCTCTGACGGATATCTGTATGGATCTCGACAAGCTAAGAGAGCAAATCGACGCGATCGACCGCGAAATCATCGAACGTTTGAATGCGCGAGTGAAGCTTGGCGGCGAGATAGGGAAGATCAAAGAGCAGGCCGGCCACGAAGTTTACGCTCCCAATCGCGAAATGGAGGTGTTTCAGAAACTGCTCGAGCTGAACGACGGTCCCTTGAGCGAAAATGGGCTTCGCGCCATTTATCGTGAAGTGATTTCCGCAACGCTCTCGATGGAAAAGCGGATTACGGTCGGCTATCTTGGGCCGGAGGCTACTTTCACTCACCAAGCGGCGGTCAAGAACTTCGGAACCAGCGTGAGTTGTGTGCCAATGGGAACGATCTCGGATGTGTTCTCTTCCGTCGAACGGGGAGAGGTCGACTACGGCGTCATTCCTATCGAGAATTCGACGGAAGGTGCGGTTTCTCATTCCCTCGATATGCTTGCCGAAACCGATCTCAAAATCATCGCTCAAATCTATCTAGAGATTTCGCTTTGTCTGATCTCCCGTTCAGCATTGCCCCAGATCAAATCCGTCCATTCCAAGGATAATGCTTTGGGTCAATGTCGAAACTGGCTCGACCGGATGCTGCCGGGTGTAGAGAGGGTTGAATCGGCCAGCACCGTCAAGGCGGTCCAGCTCGCCAGCAAAGAACCTGAGGTCGCAGCCATCGCCAGTCACATCGCCGCGGAAACTCACGAAATGCCGATTGTCGCGGACAGCATCCAGGACAGAGTGGACAATTATACGCGGTTTCTCACCATCGGCAAATCCTCCTCCGGCCGGTTGGGAAAGGGTAAGGATAAAAGTAGCTATGTTTTCTCCCTAAGAGACGAACCGGGCGCCCTTCAGAAAGTCCTGGAGGCATTCAGCAACAGAAATTTGAACCTCTCCAAGATCGAGTCACGTCCCAGCCGGCGCAAACTGTGGGACTATTTCTTCTTCGTCGATGTGATCGGACACCGAGACGATCCCGAGGTGGTCGAAGCCGTCACCGAGCTGAAAGAGAACTGCTCAATGGTGAAGTGGCTCGGGAGTTATCCCAACAGTTCTTTTTAGCAGACTTTCGGACGGGTGCTGAGACCTATTTCGTTCGGACAAAGGACCGTCCGAAAGTCTGCTAAAAAGAACTAGCCCCGGCATCTTGAAGCAGGTCACAAGTCCGTAACCCATGTCTACGATCTCTTGGGTGAATTCAACCCCGCGTCCCCGAAGTTCCTCGACCGTCTTCTTGATATCGTCGCAGTAAAAGGAGATATCGTGAGCTCCTGGAGATTTTCCTTCTTCCCCCGTCTCATCGGCGGGATGGCAGCCCATTTCCGCTTCGGGAATATCATCCTTCATCCATCCATGGTTGCGATTCCCCACCGAAAAGTCCACAACTTCAGCATTGAAGAATACTGTAGAATCCAACGATCGGAACGAGAACGAAGCAGCGGACCACGCCGATGTCGCCTTTCGCCCACCCGTATTGCTCGCGGTGTTTATCGCGATTGGCTTTGCCGGACGCTGGGCGATTCAGCTTCCCTTTCTTCCAGTGGGCGTGTCCCTGACGGTGGGATCAACCGTCGTTGCCCTGTCCGTCGGATTCTTTCTTTGGAGCGCAATCACGATGCTGAGGGCACGCGTCTCAATCCCGACCGGCGAGCCAACGGATGCGATCGTTCAAAACGGCCCCTTCCGATTCTCGCGGAACCCTATCTATTCCTCCATGGTCTATCTTCAGCTGGGGATCGGGATCTGGGCCAACAGCCTCTGGTTCGTTGGTTTGGCCATCGCCTCCGCCGGACTACTCACCTGGGGTGTGATCCACCAGGAAGAACGCTATCTCGAGGAGAAGTTCGGAGAGGAGTACGTCGAGTACAGAAAGAGGGTGAGGCGATGGGGATAACCGCTGATCCACCATTTACCACCCGCCCTTAAGAGTCGTTTGAAATGATGGGTTCGCTGTCCAGACAGGATTCATAACCCATCCGAGAATCTCAATCAAGAGACTCTCAATGGAAGCCGTTTTGGAGTGCATCCCACCTGCTCAAACCACGTGACATATATTGCTACCAAATCGATATCGACCCGATAGTCGCCTCTTTGATCGATTTGGAATTCAACGTCGTAGGTGATTATTTCGCCCGGCTCAACATCCCTATTCAGGTTCTGCATTTCATAACCCAACTTCAGAAGTTCACCCGTTGAAGTGTATAAATGGAGCCCTACTTTTACGATTCCTATATCCGCAACATTGGCTCCCAGCCACTTTGCTTCACCGGTATTTCTAATGGTAAGAGGAATAGTCGTTACCTGCCCGGCTTTGGTTGATAATTCGTCGAAACCAATCTGCATTTCATAAGACAGGCCTTCGGTTCCACGACTGTCCGGATGAAATTCACCTTTATGGAAATAGAAGGTGTTTTTCGCGATGATTGAGTTGTAAACATGATCGCTTATTCGCGGCCAACCTGAAAACCGCTCGTCGAATGGGACCTCTGCTATCTCGACGAATTCGTCTAAGGAGAGGGTGAGGTCGTTGTCCAGATTGATTTTGCACGAGAAATCCGTAAATCCTAGCTCCCTTGCTATGGAAAATAGGATCTCTGGACGTATGTTATTCTCAAGCATCTTGTAGTTCTTCATTTCATATTGAGACTGCGGGGTTTGGGAGTGAAAGCGGCCGGGTTCACTGAAGCCGACGATTCCCCCATCCTTTAGAATGCGGTAGAACTCGACCAAGACTTCCTTCGGGTTGGGAACGTGGTGGAAGGAATCGAAACAGACGACTCTGTCCACCGACTGATCCTCAAGATCGATGCTTCTGCCGTCAAACTCTAGAAAATCGGGGCTAAATAGAGTGGTGCCAAATAGAGGAAATTTGGCGGTTGTTTCTCTACCAATCTTAAGTGCAGTCTTCGAAGGATCGAGAGCCACTGCGTCGCAACCCATCTGAGTCAGGTAGCGAGTTAGCCAGCAACTGCCGGCCCCGAAATCCAGGACCCGCATCGTCTGGCAAAGCCTAAGTCCGGACAGAAGTATGCCAAGATTTGTCAGCATATTGGGAGCGTCACGAAGACTAGAAAATGGTTTGGCTTGTAAGAATACCCAATCTTGTAGGGATGCGAAATAATGCTCTGAAGCATCGCAGAGTCCTTGAATTCCAAGGTTACTTACAATCTCTTCGGGCTTAATCATGAATTGACTGGGAATGGGTGGATATGTCTGCCGTCTCCTACTAATCAGTTGGGGGAAACTCTCAGAAATGGTCGAACCGTTTATGGATCTGAGTATGAAACTTCCAGGTTACGTAAGTGTATGCCGAGTCGACGCTTATCAGAACCTAGGCCTAGTTCCTTGGGGACAAATGTGTCGCTGACAATCCTCAGGTTGATTCCTTCATTGAAAATCGATTTCGGCAGTGGCACACTAATTTTGATTGGCCGAGTCTCGAGAGTCGCTCGAAAAATGAGTTCTTCATTTGCCAGAATTTCGAGCCGGCATGTTCCGGGCTTAAAGCTCAGTATATCCAGATTTATCGCCCGAGGTTGTTGATCTTTCGATCCTGTAATCATAATCGAAGCACTTCCATTCGTCCAACGCGTGTCTGCGCTCTGGATTCTCTCCGGGGAATACAATCCCTGAAACGAATTAGACCCTGATTCGAAGTAATCAATTACTGATTGGGAAAGGGGCCCACGCCATTTGAAGAGATTGACGCTGTACTTCATCTCTTCAATCTCACGCGGTAGTGCGGCTACCGTCCTCTTGATATGTCTACTTTGAAAGTCAACGTTGTGATCCTCAAATGGGTTGCCGAGAAACACCGAACGATCGTGATCGAGAAGCAAATGATACTCCCGGTCCGCTTTTACGTTCTCGCGAATAACCTGCTCCGCGGCAGCCAGTTTCTCGGGCACGGACAGATCTAGTCGAAGGATGGACTTCCCATATGCTAGAGCAAGAGGGGCAAAAAGGCGCGTCGAAACATCACAGATCACGAGATCCTCTTCCGGTAGTTGCTCCGCAATATCGTCAACGAACTGAGTAACGCCAGAGTATTCTCGCAGAAAGAGAAAATGTTTCGTCGAGTGGAAACAAAAGGAGAAGAGAATGGCCGCGGCTAAAACAGTGGAAATCGTCCGCCAATTTCTGGAAAATCGTCGTATTACCAACTGCTCGATGGCTATAAAGGCGAAGAGAATAAAACCCGGAAGTACAACTGGAACGAAACGTCTCGTCGCCCAAAAATGATCGCTACTGATATTTGGATTGTAGAGATAAAGTAGAGAGTACCCGAGCCAGATCGCTACAAGTGGTAACAAGAACTGGTCGCACCGAGCGATGAGGATGCGTTTAGTGCGAGATAAACGCCAACGGGAGCGAGAAAGACTATTAAAGGAGATAGATAAATGCCTAGATTGACGAGGGAGTTTTCTCGGTAGTCTCGCTTTCCGAAAAGCGGGAAGTTCGGATCACTGTAGGTTGAAAACGGTTCCAGATGTGGTCTGATGAAATAGGCGTAGGCAAGGGCTAGAAAAATTCCGATTGCAAGGATAGTCCAGGTAGTTGAATGCTGAAGTAGCTTGGACAGAGCTGGGAAGAGATTCAGAGCTCGACAGAGACCGTATAGTAGACCGATGCCGACCGCAGCCAGGAAGATGAAGAGGATTTTAGATCGAAGGTCGCCAAAGTAGGCGGGGGAGGTTAACATATAGAATCCGATTCCAACAAAGAGCATAGCAATTGCAGATCCGACAAAGAGAGAAGGCGACCTAACTGGGGAATTGTCATCCGAGTGTTTCGGCTTGAATGCTTCGAAAATAGGAATCATGGCTACAAGAATCGGACAGAGAAGGAAGCCGTCGATGCGTGCGAAAAATGAAAATCCTAAGAGTAGCCCTGCTGCCACTTGGGCTCGGGAGTTGTGAAGGATCATTCCATAGGCGTTGAGAAGAATCGCGGATAAGATGAAGAATTGGGCGATTGGCTCGCTCAATGTGATCCGGGCAATCCAAAGTTGCATCGGGTTGATGGCAAAAAAGATGGCGGCAACAAGAGAGAGCCAATGTGGCATGAGCAAGCAACAGATCCCGTAGAAGAGAAGAATACTGATGGCGGCAATGAATGCGTTGGTCGAATAGATGCCCGCACTCCCGAAGGTTGCGTTAGACTGTGCCATCCAAAGAGGAAGCAAAGGAGAGAAGATCACCCTCAAATTGTCGGGAGTTCTGGCTAGCCCTGTCGATGAATAGCCTTGTCCCACAATTCGGATGAGATTGTTGTGAGACAGGTCGACCGGATAATCGACATGTAGCTTTCCCTTGTCGGTGAGATGCATGGCATGATTTGCATACACACTTTGATCTCTGCCCGTAAAAATGCTTTCGTAGGAAAAAGAAGCGGAGAGTACAAAATAGGCGATGGCGAAGGCTAGCAGAAGCACGGTGCGGGGCGCAGCCAAGCGTTTGAGATCAGGCAGAGTTGAGAACTGCCATAGAACCGCTGTTGCGCACCATCCCGCGGCTCCGATATGGAGTGGAGAATAGACTGAAAAGATTGCTGATCCAATCAGAGGAAACGACCAGATCAGCATCCCAAGGGCTTGGGAAAGCGCGAGGTTCGATTCGAGGGCCCACGAATTTTTCCACTCGGCTTTTAGGAGACGGCCAAGCACAAATGAACCGGTCAAAAAAGAGGCAGGGAACAGGCCTGCGGCGATCAACTGCTGGAGTAGAGTCAGGGGCGATTCTCCATTGAATGCCTAGTTCGGCTGAAAAAATGACTGTGACGCTAGTACTTCGATGGACATTGGGTTCATTGCGAGATACCATCGCGATACTCTGGGACAATCAGACAATTGGAAGTTCGCGTGTTAGAAGTGTGATTTCGTGTCTGTATTTGGCGACAATTGGACTCTTCGTATTTAAGATTGGTCAATTCTACAGTAGCGATACGGGTCTCACGAGCCTTGTCTCTTTCGGTGTTCACTTTGAGACGAATCGATCATCTGTACTCAGAGGTGAGGACTACTACCTGTATCCGAATTACGGGTACGATTCACAGTTTTACGTACAGCTGGCAACCGATCCGTCCTTGAAGGATCCAGATTTGGCATTGGCTTTGGACAACCCGGCCTACCGTGCGCGCCGCATTCTTCTTCCAACGGCAGCTCATTTAATTGGATTTGGGAAGGTCTCGCTCATTCTCATTGCCTATCCACTCATCGCAGTCCTCGCCTGGCTAGCTTTCGCCATTCTGCTAATTAGGTGGCTACCTCCTCTTGATTTACAGAGCTTTCTGCGTTGGGTTCTGTTTCTCTTTGGTAGCGGTGTGATCTTCAGTACGCGTTTCAGTCTCCCTGATTCGTCCACATTTCTTCTTGCCGTTGTGACTGTCGCGTTGGCAGAGAAAAACCGAACCTGGCTTGCCACATTTCTGATCGCGATTTCTGGACTTGGCAAGGAATCGAACATCCTCAGTGGAGTGGCGATATTACCTTTATGTGGAAGAGGGCGAAAGAAGGTAATAAAAATGTTCATTCAAGGTGTCTTGATCGCCGCACCCATATCGCTTTGGCTCCTGTATGTTGAATATCGATTTCCCAGCGGCTTTGGAGGGATAAGGGTGCAGGGAATCTTTCCATTCCCTTCGTCGACTTTCTGAATCGGTGGGTGGAAGTTTGGGACGAATTCGAATATCGAAGTGACTACCTCGACGATATACACGGACTATACGGTCTTGTATCAGTAACGACGCAGGCTCTTTTTGTGGTCCTATACAGACGGCATTTGAACCCCTGGTGGCGAATTGGATTCACCTATGCATTACTGATTCCAATTCTAGGTTCTGGAATATGGGAAGGGTTTCCGATGGCAGCTGTGCGCGTGCTTCTCCCATTGAACCTGGCCTTTAATCTCTTGGTTCCTCGAGGATTGAAATTCACGCCAGTATTGATTCTCGGCAATCTTTCAGTTCTTAGTTTCGATTATCGGCTGGGGCCTCCTCTTTTCCAACCATCCTGATGAACGATGCACTTTCACTCAGTCTCCATTAATACTGCATCCAGAACGACTAGAGGTTCATCACCAACACGGGATATCCGAGCGCTCATTCCGGCGGGGATTCCGGTATGATCATGGACTTCGAGTGTAGAACTGACCGGACCGACCGTAAATTCCGCAGCCCCCTTGACGACGGAGAAGATTCGGTAGGTGTCTTCAGGCAGTGACAGACCCTCGGGGCCGGCTTTCGAGATTCCCAACTCCAAGGCTCCGCATTTGCCGGATGCAGTGGCGGAGGGAGGAAATAGAACCTCCCTGTGGCCACCGTGTGATTGGGCAATCCGCTCAATTTCGCGTTCGAGGTAGATGCTGTTGTTCATCTTATCCGATTCGAGCGGTTCCTGATTGAGGTCCTCCGCCTTGGCGGGTCGAGCATCGACATCGAAGAAGACGCCCCATCCGGCCAAGGTCATGGAACCGAAAATGAACGGCACCCAATGGACATTATCGTCGAGATTGTCCATGCCATGCTCGATTTTCGCCGGAATGGCCATCCCATAGCCCTCCGTCATGACCGTAGCGCAATCTCCGAGCATGGTAGCACCATGCATTGGCGAATAGCCGAGATGGATCTCAATTCCCTCGTGATGAAAATGATTCGTGGCCCCAATGCATTTGCCGGGCAGATGGGCCGAATTCCACGAGAAGTTTTCACCGTAAATCAGTGAAACGATATAAATACCGAGATTGGGCACCAGGAAAGTGCTTTGCTCAGGGAGGACATCATCCCTTGCCGTGTAGATCCCGTTGCAGGTGCTGATTCGTTCAATGTTTTTAGTAAAGCAACTCCCGATCTGGCCTAAGGTTTCCGAGCCGGATTCATCCGTTAGTCGGGTTAGGCCTTCCTGCACGGCACGCGTCCACTGATCGTAACTATGAAAAGTAAAGGATAGGGCACGGAAATCAATCGGGACCGGAACCGTTCCCAGGTTCTGCAGATTCTCAAGAAGACGCAGGGTACCCGCGCCACCTTCAGAACCACCGCCCTCCTCTTCGAGATATTTCTTGAGCGCTTCTCGACAGCCGTGGAATGCTCCGATTGTCTGAGAGCGGTAGGCGTAAGCGTAGAGTCTCGCCAACGCTATATCCTCTTGATCGATATGAAAAACGCTTCGGAGATTCTGATGGCATGTCTCCGCTTTCTCCACCAGGCGACGGTAATTTTCGTGTGTTTTCATCCTAGGAATCTGTCGGGCTTTGCACTTCGTAACAGACCTGAACTTCGAATCATAGGTTGACGTTTGTAAATTGCGACCAACTTCATACCGACAGACTCCTAGCCTTTCAATTGGGCGACAATCTCGTCGGCCATTTTATCGAGGTCATACTCCGCACCCCAACCCCAGTCAATCCTCGCCGTCGAATCGTCAATGTATTGAGGCCAGCTGTCCACGATCGCGGACAGATTCGGATCCGGCTCATATTCGATCTCGGTGTCGGGCAGTATTCGCAAAACCGCCCCAGCCAATTCCTTGGCCGAGAGTCCAAGCCCATGGACATTATAAACCCTTCTCGATAGTTTCTCTTCGGGAGCGTCGAAAAGAAGGAGAAGGGCCCGGATCGCGTCCCCAATGTATATCACCGGAAAGGTGGCATCCGGCCCTACCTCAAATTTGAACTTTCCGCTCTCAACCGCCTCCACGAAAATCGCGGAACAGAAAGCGCTGGCGGCGCCGGTCGCGCCGCGCGGCGCCACCAAGGTGGGGAATCGGATACTGCGGAAGTCGATTCCAAAGCGGAGGTGGTAATAATTGCCCAGACACTCACCCGCGACTTTGGTAACCCCATAGAGGGAGGCGGGCCACATCGGGGCGTCGATCTCGAGAGGTTCGGGTATGTAGGACCCATAAGTGGCCAGGGAACTCGAAAAGATCACTCGAGGGATACCCTCCCTCTTCGCCGCTTCCAGGACGTTGCGGGTGCCGTCCATATTTATTCTCCAAGCCAGATCGCTCTCTCGCTCCGACTGGGCTGAGAGGAGCGAAGCAAGGTGGAAAATGGCGTCGATCTTGTGCTCCCTGACCGCCCCAGCGACACTCTCGAAATCGGTTACGTCGCCTTCGAATAAGCCGGTCTTTCCGAATTCTTCCGACAAAATCAAAGGATCCTCGGCACGGTCAAAGAGAACAACATTGTAACCACGACGTACCAGCGGGATGAGCAACCGCGAACCGAGATTGCCCATTCCACCCGTTATGAGAATGTTCATGTCGCTAGGAGTCTGTCGGACTATGACGTTCGATTGCTTCCTAGGCAACAGAGTTCGTTCAAAAGACTCCTAGCGAGCGCTCTCTTCTTCAGTCGGGGCATTCAGTTTCTGGCGCGCCTCCTCTTCATCCCAGGTTGGGTAGAACATATAGACGAGCACGGCGATAATGATGACGATCGCGGCACCGACCAAAATTATTACCAAGCAGCCTTTTTTCGTCTCCGCAACCGAGCTCGGTGAGCTGAATTCGTAAGCTCCCTCACTCGGTGGGACCTCGACTTCAGCCGCTCCTACGAGCTCCGGTTCCGGGGTTGCGATTTCTGTAGTATCGGGAGCGGATTGGACAGCATCCTGATGAGGCGAAGGAGGTTCGGTGGAAAGCTCCTCCCGATCGGATTCTTCAATCAGTCGGGAAGCCGACCCTTCTCCAACCTCCCCCTTTAACTCCCCGATCTTCCGGTTGATCCACCCTAGGTGCTTTTCGAGAAGGGCTTTCTGCTCGATAAGCTCCTGGAGACTGATTTTCACGCTTCGACGGATACCCGGCGATGAGCTCCATCCCACTTCACCCGACCGTCCGAGAGCGCGAATAGGGTGAAATCTCTCCCCAGCCCAACATTCTTTCCAGGATGCATCTTTGTCCCCCTCTGACGCATGATGATGCTCCCGGCGAGAACCGATTCACCATCGTACCTCTTAACTCCAAGGCGTTTGCTCTTGCTATCCCGCCCATTTCTTGAAGTTCCTTGACCCTTCTTGTGTGCCATTTTCGATTCCTCCGGTTGCCCTTCGCTAATAACCTAGTATTGAGAAAATGAAACTGAGATTTGTTGACAATACATTTCTATTTCCTCCGGTGGATGCTGCTGTGCCAATCTGTCACGAATGCCGGAAAAGCCCGATCACTCGCCCAGGTATGTTAGGAAGTGCATTGTCCGACAGATTCCTACCCATCGATGGACTCGATCTGTATCACTGAAATTTCCTGCCGGTGACCTTGCTTGCGACGATACCCTTTGCGCCGCTTCTTTTTAAAAACGACTATTTTGGGAGCTCGTTTATTCTCAAGGATCTTGGCGTTTACGGAAGCCCCTTCAACGAAAGGAGTCCCGATCGTGGCGCTTTCTCCTTCGCCGACCATGAGCACTTCGTCGATCTTCACCGAATCGCCTTCATTCGAATCCTTAAAACGATCTACGGTGAGGACATCGCCTTCCGTAACAATATACTGTTGGCCTTGGGTTTTGATTGTCGCTTTCATCAGGAAAAGCCGCTCAGATAAATACCCGGCTAGGAATCTGTCGGTATGAACTTGGCCGCAAATTACGACCGTCAACCTCCGATCTGAAGTTCAGGTCTATAGCGAAGCGCGAAGAGCGACAGATTCCTTGCGAAAACGCAACACCAAAAGGAAAATGTCGGTGTCGGTGTTCTGGAACCGAGGAGCGATTTACCGATCAGACGAAGAGTGAGCGCTGGCGCGGAGACGGATCAATCGGATGTCAACATCACGGCAGCGGCGGCGACAGAGCACCGCCCTCCAATTGGCGCATGTTACCGTTTGATGGAGGGCGGTGCTCTGTCGCCGCCGCGAATCGGCCAATTGGCCCGAATCTGGGCCAATTGAAAACCGCTTAGAAACACTCAACAATCCTGAAGATCCAAGTCAATGGATCCAGAGACGGTCAGAGAATACTTCAGCAGCGACGAGGTGGTTGATCTCTACGGGCGAGCGGCGAACGGACTTGGGCTGTGGGCTTCCGAAAAGATCGTCTTCCATAAGCTCTTCAAACGCACCGACCGGTTGCTCGATCTCGGTTGCGGAGCGGGGCGAATCGCCCTCGCTCTTAAGGCCGAGGGTTTCTCGAATATTCGAGGAATCGACTACTCAAATGAAATGATCACGGAGGCCCGTCGGGTGGCGCGTGCGAGGAGACTCCAGGTTCCATTCAAAGTCGGCGATGCGACAGACCTAAAGATGCCTGATTCGGATCTCGACGGAGTGATTTTCGGATTCAATGGACTGATGCACATTCCTCGCCGGGATGGGCGCCGTAGGGCGATGAGTGAAGCCTACAGGGTGTTGCGCTCTGATCGGTACTTCGTATTCACCACCCATGACCGCGCGACGGCTAATTTCCGAAAATTCTGGCGGAAAGAAAAGTCCCTTTGGAGAACCGGAAAACAGAAGGAGGAATTGGACGATTTTGGCGATCGATTCGAATCCACGCCTCTTGGAGAACTGTTCATTCATGTTCCCAGCACTGAGGAGATCAGGCGGGACCTGAAATCGACAGGGTTCAAGACGCTCTCAGACTTTCGCCGTTCTCAGGTCGCCAACGAGTCATCGGCGGTTCGAGAATTTTCCGACGACTGCCGTTTCTGGGTTGCCCAGAAACCCTAACAGCACACTTTGCACGATTGCATCTTATATGATTCCCGGTTTCACTATTCTCTCTGCTCCCTGGAAGATGGACCTGTAAATCGTGTGAAAATTCCGGGACTGATTCTTCCTTCGAATCATTGGCTGCCCGGTCTTGCGCCGGGGTGGTGCACATTCTTTGCTACAGAAGCCTTGCCGCCAAATACCCCACTCCGGTCCTTTCTTTCCTCAGCCACATCGCGGCTGAGGAAAGAAAGGACCGGAGTGGGGTGGGTTGTCCCAATCGTGTTTACTAGCTTCAGAACGAGCACCACCCCGGCGCAAGACCGGGGCAGCCTAACTAACGCCATTCAGGCGCGGATCCGCTGAGTCCAGAAGATCAACTCAACTTATGAGCGACTTATCCGATCTCTCTCGCATTCTACACCGGATCGATGGGCGGGGCTATCGTGCCTACCGGGATATTGCCGGGAGTTATCGAGCAGGAGCCGGTCAAATCTCGATTGACTATGTCCAAGGTGACCCCTTCGCGGCTCCGTCGAAAGTCAGATTCAGGGTAGATCAGAATCGTGCACAGATTCCTGAAGAATTGATCAAACCGAAAGTGCGACGCATTGCACTTGAGGACTTTCTCGCTCGCCGAGTGGATGAGACGATCAGACAAGCAAGCCCGGAACGCAGAGGAACCGGCTCGAGCGGCCTTCTCTCTATCGATGCCGGTCGACAGGAAGTGCTGGAGCGGACCGCTGCGGTTGCGAATCCATCGTGGGTTGAGGTTCGATTGGAGGTCGGATTACCAGCCGCTGGACGTCGTGTGCTTGGACGGCAGGCCGAAGACATGCTCTGCAGAGTACTTCCGGAATTGGTCGAAAATGGGCTAACCTGGTCACCATCGATCGATTCAAGAGGCAGAGATTTCGTCCTCTGTGTTGAAAATCAGGAGGCGATCAGAGACCAACTGGAGGAGCGCGGCCTGGTCGCCTTTGTCGGCGAAGCTTCTATTCTCCCCCGACAGAGCGGAGTGAGCGACCGCCCCCTAAAGGACGATGGGGTCGTCTCTTTCGAATCGCCGGAGACTCTTCGGGTCACACTGGATTTACCCAACCCAAGTCAACCTTTCGGCGAAGGGAAGAGAACGATCTCAGGCATGGGCATTCCGCGCGGGGTGACCCTCATCATCGGTGGTGGTTATCATGGGAAGTCGACTCTATTGAGAGCGCTGGAACGTGGAGTCTACCCGCACATCCACGGTGACGGCAGGGAATTCGTCGTGACCCATCCAGATGCGACCAAGATCAGAGCCGAGGACCGGCGGCGAGTTGAGAAGATCGATCTTTCGCCTTTTATCGGCGAACTGCCGAACGGCCAGTCAACAGAGGCGTTTTCCACTGAAGAAGCCTCTGGAAGCACGAGCCAGGCGGCGGCAATTATGGAGGCGATCGAGGCGGGCGCCCGTGTTCTCTTGATGGATGAGGACACCTCGGCGACAAATCTTATGGTTCGCGACGCCCGCATGCAGGCGCTGGTAGAAAAGCTGCATGAGCCGATTACGCCGCTGGTCGACCGCATCCGTGAGATTTACGAGAAAGCGGGAGTTTCGACTATTCTAGTGATGGGGGGATCGGGGGATTACTTCGAGGCAGCCGACACCGTCATTACAATGCGAGAATACCATGCCCTCGACGGCACTGATGAGGCGAAGAGGGTTGCCCAGGAGTTGCCCAATCAACGCATCGACGAAGCCAGAGCACCCTTTGCATCCGCCACCGACCGCATTCCACTTGCTCATTCCCTCAACCCTTCGCGAGGCCGCCGCCGGGTAAAGATCGACGCTCCGGCCGTCGACGCAATCCGATTTGGAGAGAACACGATCGACCTCCGTTGTGTCGAACAGTTAGTCGACCGCAGCCAAACCCGCGCCGTCGGGCACTCTCTCCACCTGGCCTCCCAGCGTTTCATGGGTGGAAAATCGACTGTGAGGGATGTCCTCTCCTCTCTCGAGGAATTTTTCAATCGGGAAGGACTCGATGCCCTCCGGGAGGGTCGCACCGACCCCTCTCGCCAGGACTCACCTCATCCCGGAAACTTCGCCCGCCCAAGACGCCATGAGATTGCAGCCGCGCTCAATCGGCTACGGACTTTGTTGGTTGAGCAGAGAAGGAAATGAAAAGGAGTCCAAAGAAATGAGAAATGCTCACGCATTCCTCTACGGGAAGCATACAGTCTTTGAATGGCTAACACTATCGTAGAGGAATGCGTGAGCATTTCTTTTCCGTGACATCCGTGCTTGTCCAGATCGACCCGTTTCCCCAGACCCCAATCACTTTACCGCAACCGGTTCCAAAAGACGGGATCTAATCAAGGCCTCGCGAATACCTTCCCTCTCCGCTTCACTGATCCTCTTTAAAGGAGGTCGCACCACCGCCTTCTCGATACGGCCCAGAAGGACGAGCGCTTCTTTCATTCGGTTGTGCATATCGACGAAGGGCGGGGCATAGAATACCCGCACCAGGGGCTCGAGGCGGTCGTTGATCTCCCGAGCGGTATCCAGATCCGCATTCTGGACCGCGGCGAAGAGCTCCGCATGCAGATCGGCGGTGACACTGCCCATTCCCGAAATTGACCCATCCGCGCCAAGGGTGTAACTCGCGAAGAGGGACATTGTAAAGCTGCTTAACATCGCGACTGGTGGATCAACCGTCCGCAGGGCCCGGAGATTCCGTTCGTAGGAAACGATGTCGTTGCTCCAGTCTTTGACCGCGACGACACTCTCGATCTGAGCCAGTTGTACCAGGATTTCAGGTTCGTATCCAATGCCCGAAGCGGGTGGGTACTCGAAAACGACGATGGGAAGATGGGTCGCATCGGCAATTGTCAGAAAATGCAAGAGCACCATCTCTGGTCGCTTCTGCGCACCCCACATGAAAAGGGTAGGGGGAAAGACGAGGAGACCGGCCGCCCCTTCTCTCTCCGCTTCCTTTGCCATTTCGGCGGCCTCCAGAGATCCGTCGCAATAGATTCCGCTGATTACGGAAACGTGATCGCCAATTTCGTCCAGGGCGATAGCAAGGGCGCGAAGGCGTTCCGATCGAGTCAAGGATGAGACTTCCGCGGCATGTCCGTTGCAGACGACGGCATTAACTCCCTCGACGTCGGCTAGCCACGAGAGATGCATCCGATAGTTTGCTTCGTCGATGCTGAAGTCCTCATTGAAAGGCAGGACATTCGCGGGAATCGCGCCGGGAAAGGGGAACTGTTTCATGTCAATGTATTGAGTTTCTAACAAATCCATTGTACATGATGAAGCGCAAACCGGAGGCGCCCTGTGTAGGACCCCGCTTGCGGGGGAACATTCCACATCGATTCACCAACCTGGTTCTTCCCGCGCGAAATAGAACCGCTACTCGGTATGCGAAACACGCAGCTCTCCTTCCACTGTTCACGGTTTTCTGCCCGCTGCTGAGCGCAGCGAAGTGCCGGCTTGCCGGGGTTCCCTCTCCCTCTCCCTCTCTCTCCGGCTCAACACCTCTCCAACCAATCTTCCACTCGTCAGCGCCCAGGCGATGTGGAGGCCGTGGCCAAACAGGATTTGTCCGCCGAGACCGTTGCAACCGACGGCGTAGAGGCCCTTGATTAGTTTCCCCGCTCGGTCCATAACCTGGAAGTCTTGGTTGATCTGCGCGCCGCCTTCGGTGATCGTGAAGTAAGCGCGTGCGGGGCCGAGCAGAACCCAACGGGAGCCCTCCAAACCTTCAGTGTCTCCGGTGCGGCCGTGTGGATCCTTCTGCTCGCCGCACGCATAAGAATTGAAATCCTCAACCGTTCGCGCCAGGCTTTCGATCGGGATATTTCGCGAATAAGCGAGATCGGCGAGCGACTCTGCTGCGGCGCTGACATCCGGTCTCAATCGCAGGTAGTCTGCTACATAGGCATAGGCGATCTCGGGCGCCGTCGAGATAAAATGAGGCCACTTGGAGTAGCGATTGATCAGTCTCTTATCGAGGATGATGAAAGCTTCATTTTTCGTCTGTCGGGCGATCGCGATCTCTCTTTCAGGCGAGGCCCTTTCATTGCAAAATCGCTCACCCCGGTCGTTTACAAGGATCGCTCCATCCTCGAAGAGCGACGCTTCCGGATGCTGCCAGGTGACGAGCAGCCGCTTGATAAGCATATTCATGATGCCGCGGGGAACGAAGGGAAACAGGAAAGCTCCGAGCCTCGCTCCGATTCCCGTGCTGGGCATTAGATGGACGAAAGGCTCCTTCGGAGGTGGGACAAATCGAATCTCAGGTCCCCATGTGACCTCCATGTTGAGAAGGCTGCCTCCGATCCTCTCGATGATGCGGTGGCCATCGCCTTTCGAATGTGGGTTGATTCCATCGATTTCAGCGTATTCGTCACCTTTGAATCGAGCGATCAGTTCCTTCGAGTTCGAATAGTCTCCTGCCGCCATGACGATTCCCTTCTGCGCCTGAACATCAACCGAGCCGCCTTCCAATTCCACCTCCAGGCCCCTGACCGCCCCCTCGGCTGCAATCAGTTTTTTGACGGCGGCTCCACACTGAATATCGCCGCCCAGGCCGAGCAGCCGCCGCTGCAAAGCCGCAACATAGGCCTTGGCATTCGGAACTACATTGTGCATTCGAGGTACTCGGTTCGGTGGTTCCGGGTTGGGTCCGTGAAAACGCAACCCCATCCTCTCCAGCCAGTTGTAGGTCTCCGCAGTGTGGGAGAGAAAATACTCGCGGAGCTTTACGTTGTTTTTCGCCTCAATCTCGGGAGAAGCGAATTTGGCAACGTCAGCAACGTGGTTGTCGAGATTGTCCAGAATTCCACTTTTTTCCTGAAGAGAGGTACGATTTCCGGTGAATGCTCCGACCGCAATGCCGGTTGTGCCTCCCAGTACCGGCATTTTCTCGAGAAGAAGGACTTCGAGTCCGTTTTCAGCCGAACTGACCGCGGCAGCGAGGCCGCTGCCACCCCCGCCGACTACGATGACGTCGTAGGTTTTTTTCATGGGGTATCTTCAATGAGGGGTCAGGAAGTAAGGGTTCAAAGTTTAGGGTTCAGGCTCCGGGGAGGAGAGTTACGAGTACCTCGCGATCTTTGTCGCGATCTTTGTCGCGAGCCTTGTCGATTTAACCTCGAATCTAGATTCAACCCCCGAGATACCGTCCTTTTCCCTTTGTCGTAAGCCTGATCGTAGGCTTAATCGAAGCCAAATAGAACTCCCAACAGGGGCGGAGCATGTTTTTATACGTATCCCTTCGACAATGCTGACGTCGAGGCTCACGGCCAAGGGTTGAAAAATCTCGACGAAGCTCACGACAAGGCTCGCGACGAAGATTCGATTACGACAACCTATGGTCCGGGTCAATCTACCTCCCAAAACCTACCCCTCCGGAACTACCACCGGTTCCCAGATCGTCTCCGAGACTCTCTTTCCTGAGGCGCTTTCAATCAGCATGAAGATGAATGCATTCTCCTCCATTCCCGACTGTTTGGAAGTGGCTAAAAGGGCGACATTGGTGTTCTTCAACAGACGAACGAGATCGAATTTCCACTTGCCCTCCTCCTTCCTGAATAGAAAAGGAAAGGGGAGTTTGTTTTCGGCTACATGGGCATCGGCCACTGCTTGATGCTCGAATACTTCGATCTTTCCCACGGCCGTCGAAACAACGCTGTTCTTACCGATCCAGTCCCGATTTACGGCATAAACGAAGGCATCCTTGCCCGTCATCTGTTTCAAGAGCCGGCGAGGTACTCGATGCCGAAGGATCAAGGTCTGCATTCGATTGACAAAGGAGAGTCCTTCCAACTCGTCCTTTGGCGCGGATTTCGCCCAACCTACGTACTTTTGATATTCGTCAATCGTTCCCTGAGTGACAATTTCCACGGCCTCGATTCCCGATTGCCGAAGGATCGCCCTTTTATAGGATTCGAAGGCTTCCTTGACCTTTTCCTCCTGCTCACCGTTAGTCGTCGCCCCGAATAAGAGGAAGACCGCTATCGTATATCCGATTATTCTCACCGCATTGATTCGAAAATTTGCAGAAAGAGTGAATGAACCTCACTGAATCTGCACTAGAACTCTCCATTTTCAATCCATTAATCACCCTCCCTTAAGAGGGATCTTTGTGGAGAACGGTCCCTCCCTACGTGTTAGCCGCCCTTCAGCTTGTCGTCCAATCGTTTCAGATCCCGCCTGAGTGGCTCGACCGCATCGACGAAGATCTTGCCCTCCCGAACGACGTAGTAAACGCCACCGGGAACTTCCTTACGAAGATCTTTCTGTATTCATGTGTGATAATCCGCGGTGCGGTGGAATAGCATCGCATTGCCTCGAGCGAGGCGTCCAGGCAGAGAAGAAAATAGCTCCCTAAGCCCTCCTCTTTGTCCTCATACCATTCCTTGATCTCCGCAATCTCGATCTGTGCCCGATCGCGGATAATCAGTTCGTAGCTCATCCTTTCTCCTTCAATCCCCGCTTAACCTCCTCCCACGACTTTCCCTCCTCAGGGTTTTTCAAGAACTGCTCATAGCGTTCATCGAGCATCTTTTCCTGAGCTTCCGACAGAGAGATCTCGTCCTCCTCATTGGACACTTCATCCCATAGTCGTTAATGAGGAGAATCTTCTCGGATCTTGAAAGTTTCTTCAGTTCCTCGGTCAACATGGCATAAACCTATGGAATCCAGCTAAATGGGCAATGCTCCTTTTCAAGGCTACCTCTAAGCTCATGAATGCGGCTTGTCCGCATTTGATGAAGCACCCTGTTGTGCTTTGATTGGCAAGCCAACTTCTCCAAAAATCTTATCTTGATTCGTAAATCCTTCTGGCACGTCAGCTAAAACTTTGTCGCCCTCGCCAAGTATTTCGAAGAGTCCCAAATCGTTGTTCATTACGATTTTTCTTATGGAACTAACTTCCAAAATCTTCTCTTCATTCATTCTTCTTATTCTGAGATAGTTTCCGTCGAATGATATCAACCCTCGCTGGAGACGTGCAGGTCGCGATACTAAGAAAGCGAGGTAGATTCCGCCAACTGAGAACAAAGCGAGCACGGCGCCGGCAACTGGCCTTTCCTTCATCGACCAGATACTGCCAATAAGCAAACAGGTTGAGAAGAGACCACAGAAAATCAAGGCGGTCCAATAGAACGCGACCGTTTTAGTTCTGTAAGTCCCTATTATTTCTCTCTGCACAACGTTACGGGTCACCGGTAAGGTGCAGCCGTTGGGATTTCTTCTCCATTATTATCTGAAAGACTTGTCCAAGGGTCAGTTCTTCTGACCAATGTGGTTGAAGGTCGATCCCGTATTTTTCTTCCACAATCTGATGGAGTGTTTCGAATTCAAGGGCGTCGGGCATCCCTTTGTTGGGATACTCGCTCTTGTAGATGTCGAGCAATCTGTCGTCGGGATCGAATTTCAGCCGCTTTTTGCTGCTGTACGCAAAACCGTCTACGAAGTCTTGAAGAAAATCTCTGATCTCTGAAGCAGGGGCTTGGGGAAATCGATCCTTCCACGCGTTGCCTGTGCAATGCCGAGACCAGTACTTTCCCATTCTGCGACGTCGCACGATCTCAGCTACAGCAATGGCCAGAGCAATAATGACTATGAATGTCAGGAAGAACCATTTGCCCATTTTTTCTCAATCCCAACGTCCAAGCTCAGACGCGGCGGCTTGCCGACGTTGTATGAAGCGTCTGGTTCGCCATTGATGAAGCCAGATTGCATCTCAGTTATCAAGTTGCCTTGACAGCTGTAAAGGGACCTTTACATAAATAGGTATGAAAAGACCGAATACAATTGAATCGGTGTTACCGGGTTCGGGTGAGTATTCCTTTATGGCAGATATGCGCTTGAACTTTTGGTTCTTGGTGTCTTTGGCAACTGAGGTGGGCGTCAGGTTATCGATGTCGGGCCTTGCCGAATGGAATGTCGGGAGTAGGGTTTCATTCAGCTTGCTGCCTCTTATCCCGGCGACGCTCTTAGTGCGCAGTTTCAAACGATTCGTATGTGGACTCGATGAACTGCAGCGACGCGTGCAGGTGGAACTCATGTTGTTTGCGACGTCAGGCACTCTGTTTATTGCAACGGTGCTATCGGTATTGAATACGCATGGGGTGTCAACCGGTGGTTTTGAGAACGGCTTGGGAATTAGTGGCGTATTGATGTCAACGATCACGCTTTGGTTCCTCGCCAGCTATTTGACCCACCGACGCTTCAGGGCACCAGATGAGAAATAACCTCCGAGAACTGCGCGCCAGGCGCAAGTGGTCGCAAGGTGCATTGGCCGATGTGCTTGAGGTCTCGCGTCAGACAATCAACGCCATTGAGACGGGAAAGTATGACCCAAGCTTGCCGTTGGCTTTTAAGATTGCACGATTGTTTGAACGAACGATCGAAGAAGTATTTGACTACGCCGATTAATCCGGCTGTTGCGGGTGAGTCTTGGCGACCCTAGGGCGAACTAAGAATAGATTGCGTCTACGCAATCGGTGATTGAGCAATCTATTGAAACCCGTCTGGGGTGTCAAGAGGCCTAGCGTTCTCGTTGGTTGACAATGAATTAGGGTGCTGGCAGAAGTCGAAATTCGAAATGAGGAATTTTTGCACTGCTGCAAAAAAACGTAGTACCTCGGTGCAATCTATCCTGGCGAATCATTGCGTGGGCGCTTTACTTCGATACTTCTCAATATTCCCTGAGAGTCCTACCATTCCGAATCTATTCGAACATCCTGTTCAACAGAGGCGCCAACCGCACTCCGGCAATCTCGAGCTGCTCCTCGACCTTCTCAATGTTCAATTCGTAATAATTCGCCGGCAGTTCGCGGAAATCGCCTTCGTTCGGCCAGTTGAACTTCATCGCCGCCATCACGCAGCACATCCCCGGCAAGAGCTTCCAGCTCGTCCGGTATTACGGCTGGTATAGCAATCCCGCAGTGGCGGGACGTGGCCAGCGCGAGAAGCGCGCCGCCGAAGAGGCCAAGATCGCCGGACAGGCCGTGGAGATCATCGATGACCGCGAGGTTATCGAACGTATCCTGCCACACCTCGGGCTTTGGGAACAGGATGTAAGCGTCTTGCCGGCACGTTCAGTCTCTAAACAAACCTGCTTCGGCGCTCAGGCCGGCCCCGACAATCCGAGAAGCGTGTTTGCGACCCATTCTTGACCCTCCCGCCCGATTCCGGTACTTCCTCTGCCATAAATTCGCTCCTTCAGGTCGGTCCCAACGGGCATGTGTCCCTACCCCCCCAAAGCGATCTCTTATCAGTTGTCGGCAGAGTGAAAACGGTATATTCATCATGGAGACAGTTGTACCTATTGCCGGCCAACGCTGGGTGAGTGATTCCGAACCTGAACTCGGGCTCGGTATCATCGTATCGTCGGATTCAGGTCGGGTGGAGATTCTCTTTTCGGCGGCGCAGGAACGTCGCCAATATGCGTTGGAATCGGCTCCTCTCCGCCGCGTGCACTTCAAGATTGGGGACCGGATCCGCACTCGCGGGGGTAAGGATCTGCATGTCGAAGACGTCGAGGAGAAGAATGGATTATTGGCATACAAGGCGGTTGGGTTAACGGTGCAGGAAGCGGAACTTGCTGATTCCATCAGTTTCAGTAAGCCGGAGGAAAGATTCCTCGGTGGACAGATCGATGATCCCGAACTCTTCGATCTCCGAGTGGAGGCCCTGCATTGGCGAAGCCGGATACGAAAATCGCCCGTTCGAGGGTTTATCGGTGGGCGGGTGGATCTGATTCCGCATCAACTTTACATCAGCAGCGAAGTCGCTTCGCGCCTGAATCCCCGTGTGCTCCTGGCGGATGAGGTAGGCCTTGGCAAGACGATTGAAGCATGCCTGATCCTGCACCGATTGTACCTGACCGGGCGAGCGGAACGGATACTCATCCTTGTTCCGGAGTCGCTCATCCACCAATGGTTTGTGGAACTTTTGAGGCGTTTCAACCTGCTCTTTAATCTCTTCGACGAGGAACGCTGCGAGTCGATCCAGGGTGAGGATCCGCAGACAAACCCGTTTCTCGATAGCCAATTGATTCTCTGCAGCATCGAATTCCTTGTAGCGGATCCGCGAAGATCGCGTGAAGTGACGGAAGCGGGTTGGGATCTGCTTGTGATCGATGAGGCGCATCACCTTATGTGGTCACCCGCGGAAGCGAGCGCGGAATATCTGCTGGCAGATGAATTAGCCTCCGGGACTCCTTCCCTTCTCCTGCTGACGGCGACACCGCAACAGCTGGGAATGGAGGGCCATTTTGCGCGCTTGAGATTATTGGATCCCGATCGTTATTCGAACTTCGAAGCATTTATCGCCGAATCCAGGCAATACATCGAAGTTGCTACGGCAGTGGATCGCTTGATCGATGGCGCGCCGCTGGACAGCGCGGATCGGGATTTGTTCGCGGCGAGATCGCCGAGAATACATCGTGATTACGACGCCTTGATGGCTGGTGACGAATCGGCTCGAATACGGTTGATCGGGGAACTCCTCGACGCTTTTGGAACGGGACGTGTCATGTTTCGCAACACGCGCACGGCCCTTCCCGGTTTTCCGATTCGTCACGTGCACCTCTACCCGATCGAGCGCAGTGAATCGGCGGATTCCGATGCGATTGTACACGCGTATGGCAGGTGGCTTGCAAATCTCCTCAATGATCTGGGAAAAGAGAAGGTTCTTCTCATCTGCAAGACATCGGATCTTGTGCGCGAGATCGAGGCGAGTCTGGAACGGGAGATCTCCGTCAAATGCGGTCAGTTTCATGATGAAATGAACCTGATGCAGCGCGACCGCACGGCTGCCTGGTTCGCTGAGGAAGATGGGGCACGCATACTGCTTTGTTCGGAAATCGGCAGTGAGGGTCGGAATTTCCAGTTTGTGCACCACCTCGTATGCCTCGATCTGCCGGATGATCCGGAACTGCTCGAGCAGCGAATCGGCCGTCTCGACCGAATCGGTCAGAACGAAGCCATTCATATTCACATTCCCTACGTTCCCGGTGGCGCCTCGGAAGTCATGGCTCGCTGGTATCATGAGGGCCTGAATGCCTTCGAAGAGAACCTCCATGGGGCCACCGAGATCGCCTTGAATCTGAAAGCGGATTTGGACGAGTTGCGGCAAACGTTCGATACCGTGGCGCTTGATCGGTTCGTGGCGCGGACCGCGAAACGGAAGAGCCAAATAACGCGGAGACTCGAGCGGGGACACGATCGACTGCTGGAATTGAACTCTTCCAACCCGGAACGGGCCGAGGAAATCATTGAGCGCATCCGTGCGCGGGACGCAGACAGGGAATTCGAAGATTTCATCCTGAGTCTGGTCGATCACTTCGGGCTTCGCCGGGAGGAGCATAGTGAGCGCACTTTTGTCCTGAAACACGGCGATCTCGTTACGGAGGATTTACCGGGCCTCCCGGAGGAGGGTATGACGCTGACCCTGGATCGAAGAATAGCCCTCAGACGCGAGGATATTCATTTTCTGAATGGAGACCATCCGCTCGTACGCGGTGCCCTCGACATCCTGCTGAGTTCAGAAAGGGGTAACACGGCCTTTTCTACCTGGCCGCGGTCGGGCGAAGAGGGCTTGATTCTGGAGTTGCTCTCGGTCGCGGAATGTGTGGCCCCGCCGGTTCTGCATGTTGACCGGTTCCTTCCTGCAACGGCCATTCGGACCGTAGTCGACCACGATCTCAATGATCTCAGCGATGACGCCGAACTGCTATCCGCCCCACTGCAAAGAGGCGATCCTGATCCCCTAATTTCGCGGAACTCATTCAGACGAAATGTTCTTCCCAGGATGCTCAAATCCGCGTTTGGTCTCGCCGAAGAACGGATGCATGCTCTTGTTAGGGAGGCGAGGAGCTGCGGAGAGAAGCACTACCAGAACGAAATCGACCGTCTCGTCGATCTCAAGGAGGTCAATGACCATGTGCGCGAAGAGGAAATTCAGGCCCTCGTCGACGAGAAAGTTGCCCTGGCTGGCGCATTGAATTCCACCCATCTGCGCTCCGATGCCCTCCGGTTTATCTGGAAGATTGAATCTTGAAACCGTATCGACATCTCGCGGAAACGTTAACACCAGATTGCGCCACGCTCGCGCTCTACGAGCACGACGGGACCTATTGCATCCGTCTGAACGGGCGGGAGCTCATGGATTCGGCCGCCCCCGCTTCCGAACTCATGCTTGGGGAACTGGGCACGCGCCGGCTGCTGAGCCGGGCGGATCCTTGTATTCTGATAGGCGGACTCGGCCTTGGTTTTACTTTGAAAAGTGTGCTCGAGAGGGTGGGGCCGCAGGCGAAGGTGCTCGTGGTCGAATTGGTCCCTGAAATAGTCGAGTGGAATCGGCGGTTCCTTTCCGGATTAAACGCAAAGTGTCTGGATGACTGTCGGGTCGAATTGCTGATGGCGGATGTGTACGACGTCATTGGGAAGAGCGGACGGGACCGTTTTGACGCGATTCTGCTTGATATTGATAATGGCCCTGCGGACAAGGTGCAGAGAAGCAAAGCTCGTCTCTATTACGAGAGGGGTATCCGGTCGATGGCACGGGCGCTAAAACCGGACGGGCGCGCCGCCGTCTGGTCCGCCCGCCAAGACGCTGGATTCATGAAACGTCTCAACAGGGCCGGTTTCCGAGTCGAAAGTGTTCCGGCGAAGCCCTATGCACAGGCAAAGCGTCCATCTTATACGATCTACGTGGCCGATCAGGGTAGATCCTCTCAACCGACTTGAAACTTCCATGTCGGTGCGGCCTGAAGGTGGCGCTTTATCGCGGTGCAAAACGCCGGTGGATCAATTCTCTTACATTTCGCTGGCTTCGGCGGCTCGATTCCCAGGATTTCCATTGGAGTAAGGCCCGTGATGTCGGAAAGAGATTGAATCTGACGGATCGAAAGGGTCATCGCTGCTTCCTCCGGATCATCCGGAAAGAACCTATTCGCAAGCTTTAGGATTTCTTCCTGATACTGTTCGATTCTCGTCATTCGTTCTGCCGAACGTTTTGGCTCTAAGACGGTCGTATGCCGTTCTTAGCAGCCATTTGTTCGGCGGTTTTATACGGATGTTCTTTGCTGCCTTTATTCTCCGCCGGATTCATGAGTATCTTCATCCAAGGAAAGCTAAGATGAGACTCACCGCTGGCGATAGAACTCCCAATGTCAAAGTTATACTGGAAGTCGTAATCCGGTCCAATACAGAGTGTCATTTTCAGCCGATTCAGATCAAAAACGGCCGACCAAACCGTGAGTCTCTGTTTTACTCTTTGCAGCAGTTTCATCGCCGAGCGAGGACCTCTGACTCCTCCCATTCTCTGGACAGCCTCATTGTACCGCCAACAGTTCACGATTGGCGCTGACAATGGAAAATTTGTCAAAACGAAGCCTCTGTCGACGGACAGGCGACGACGTCTCTCATTTTCTTTTTCACCCCAAGTAGCGACATTTCCACTCGAATCGGCCAGAAGGTAGTGTGTCCTGATATTTTGCCGTACTCGTTTGTAGGCCACCGGCAGCGAATTGAATATCTCTAATGCTTCCTTTGTGGATTCTGCACGTTCGAGCACAAAGCGGACAATTCCAAGCTCGTCCATTTCAAGTGGTTTAGATTTTCTCGTCGGCAAAGGACTTAGGTCGTCCGGGAAACCGGCAATTCCGACGAAGAGACCGAATTGATTTACGCCTTCGAAAGGACGATCTTCTCCGAATTGGTCCAATACGCACACAGCGTATCCCATCGTGCCATATAATTGCCTCGCCGGCACAAAACTCAGGTTTCCCCCGCTCTGCCACCAGTCAAAATTGCGTCCGACTATCACAGCTCTCGAAGTACGTTTCGCAAATAGGGTACACATGGATCGTTTCTGTTGCCGAACGTCAGAGTGCACTCAGGGCGGCGTTAGCCGACATTGAGTGGCACGGCTTGTTATGTGGCAGGTCGTATTCAGCCCGCCCCATCGAGGTTTCAAGTCTTCACAGATGAAGCTGCACATTCCGCTGTCGGGTAACGGTCTCCATATACCCAAAATCAGGCCTCTTTCATTAATTGAGGAAGTAAGGAAAGAATCCTCAAATCCTTTGCAATCTCGTTCAGTAGCTGGGATACGCGTCGCCATTGGCACATCATCGCTGCTCGCAAAAGCACGAACACCGGCAACAGTGAGACTTGCTTATCCTCTACCTGAGTAACACTGCGGTATGCAGAGATCAGGGCGTCTTGCTTCGATTCGAATTCGCTATGACCGTAAGCTCCCGCTAAGACTACTGCAAGATCGTAGATATAATAGCCGAAACCGCAGTCATCAAAATCTACTGGAAATACTTGGTTTTTCGCGAAAATGACATTGCCGAAACTGAGGTCTCCATGAACGATACCGAAGTTTTCGGGACCTTGACCGAGGAGGTGTTTAACCTCGTCAAGTATCTTCTGGACAGATTCTCGAAGTTTCAGTGCATCATCTGATTCTGATTCTTCCTCAGAGTACCAAGATCGAAATTCTGAGTCATACAGTTGAACGTCGATCGGCAGGCGATTGAATCTGCACCTTTTCCACTTCTTCACAAATTCATGAAGTTGTCCGATTATTCGGCCGATCGCTTCATAGTGTTGAACATTCCTGCTATCTGATCGAACTGTCTTGCCGTTAAGCCATTTCAGAATTGTAAGAGGGAAGACTCCATCTTTCAGCACAAGCGCATTGTCCTTGGTTAAACATGGTGACTGAACGTCTAGTTCACTCTCATCGTCAAGTGCCTGGATTAGCCGCATCTCAGATTCAATCATGTCGTTACACCACTTCGGTTGCCGGTGTACTCGAACAAGGAACTCTCCCTCGTTACAGTGCAGACGGAATGTTGTGTTCACGTAGTGTTGGTTTAGTTCGATTCTGCATCCAGTCAGTGGATAGCAATCAAGTCTGTCCCGGACGTAATCTGAACAAAATGCTATCTGATCGTCGCGAGGCATCTTATCGAATGACCTGACTGCAAACGTTGTTCCTGATGCCTTATTCTTTGCCATTCTTATCTTTGCATAGTCCCAGCAGGAAATCCACATAACGATAAGAGGAGGCACGCCTTCAGGCGTTGCCTCCCTCGCTTTGTTGGGGCTTGTGTATCTCAGGTGTACCTCGCGATGAGTGCCATATCCGCAGGATGTGAATCACTTCTCGATTGGGGTCGATCTCCACGACTAGACGGTAGGGCCGCAAAATGATCTCTCGCAGATTCTCATCATTTTTCTCAGGTACCTTCCTCGCTGAAAAGGGAAAATCTGCAATGCCTTCGATCCGATTGATGATAAGATCACCAAACCGCCTGGCTGCTCGAGAATCGTCGGCCGCGATATATCGTACCGTTTCCTGCAGATCCAATCGCGCAGTTTCCGTCCAATCTACTCGGAAAGCCATTCCGCGAGCTGCTTCTTAACCTCTTCGTGGGGAACAACTTTTCCTTCTTGTATATCCTTCCTGCCCCGCTCAATCGCTGCCAAAAATCGGATGCGCTCCTCAATATCCTCCCAAGTCGCCGTGTCGGGAAGCTCAAGTATTGTATTGATAGCCAATTCTTTGGTCGACATATGATCACCCTATCAAACGAGCTCCAGAGAGCAAGCCCTGGTTCATACCTGCCCCAACGTCGAAGTGTAGCGGCACCGGACCCACCGGCAAATATTGGAACAGGCGGCACCCTCCGGTGTTCGCTACCACGAATAGTTAGAGGCTGTCCCAAATCCGAGAGGATTTGGGTGGAAGCCTGATACCGATATCAATCTTCGTCACGTTATGTAGACCACGACATGCCTTCCGTCCTCGGTAGCTTACCTTTTATCCGTTATGCACCTTTCCAGCACCCTTCCTCTCGCTTTGAGTCGATAGTTCTCCCAAGGAAGCGCCTCTGACTCGATTCTTGGATCCCTATGCCGCCTGCGTTGCCTCTTTCTCATGTTCTTGCGCAAGTCTCTGCGCGATTTTCCATAGATTGTGGGACAGAACCGACCAGGCCACGCTAAGGTTACGGTTGTCAAAGCCTTTGCTGCGTATCTTGCCCCCGTGCCATCGGTTCTTGAGCACTCCGATCCGGCCTTCGGTGCTCCCTCGTCGTCGCTGCAACCGGACAAAGCGCGGCTCCTCCATCCGCTCCTTGAGCTCTTGTGGATTGCGGGGCGTAAGGGCGTCAAAAATCCCCTCTGCCTGGAGCCGCTTGCTGGCCGCCTTCGAGGCATAGCCCCGATCCCCACTGATCGCTTCGATCTTCTCCTCTAAAGCGAAGCCCTTTTGCCTCTCCAGACTTTCCCAAAGCTGCTTCAATTCGCTCGGGGCCTGCCCCCCATACAGTTTCCAGTCCAACAGATATCCCTCTGCGCTCTCGCATAAATAAAGGGTGTTGCCAAACTCCACCTCCCGATCTGCCTTGCCTCGCACGATGACGTCAATCTCAGGTTCGTAGGCGCTCAGGATCTTCTCCTCATTCTTCACCTGCCGCCCCCCTATGATCCGTTCGTGCGCCTGTTTCATGACCTGCGGTATCTGCTCTAACATACCATCCATTCGCTCGATGATTCGGCTCGCCTTCTTCTCGGTGTAATCGCTTTGCATCCACATAGCTTCCAATAAGTCACGGTGGCGAAGGGCATGGCCCTCAATCTTCTTGAGCAATAGCTTCATCCGCCGCAGGATCCCTTTACGCGCTTTGCCCGCCTCCCGGCGCCGACGCGCATGCGTCATCTCCAGGCACCGTTTGTTCATCTCCCGAGCCAATCCCTTTGCTCCCTGGGGCATGCGCTGTTTCATTCCCGCCTGCCCGATCAGACTGATCGCCTTGAGCAGCGTTGCTCCCACATCCTTGAGCAAGACCCAGTCCACGGGCCAGTGGATGTTCGCTTCCAGGCAAGTGGCGTCGATCAGGCATTCCCTCGTATCGATCGGCTTCTCTAATCCTGCCTCACCACAATGTTCAGCATTGCCCACCACCTCGGTCATCCTTGCATGCAGCTGTCTCAGATACGCTTCGTCGAAGAATTTCGAATCCCGTTCCAGACTGCTCTTCGATATTTTCCGGATCCCGTCTACCTCACGCACCCGGCAAAAATTAGCCAGAAGCTCACTGCGTCCCAACTCCTGCGACAGACAACGAAAGGATATCCCTCCGAGTAAATGACGCACCACCTCCACCCGCAGCGCTTTTATCGCTCTTAGAGCGCGTCGCTCCCGATCCTTCCCTCCCGCTTCATCCCATCCTTCCAAGGCTTTTACGATCGCCTCCCTTTCCAGCGAGGAGTCGATCAAAACCCGGTCAATCCGCTCCATTGTTTCCAGAAACACGGTGTAGTCTTTGCATCGAATGACTGGAGTTAGGGCTGGACGCAGGAAGCTTTGTACGGCAATATTTTTCATGAGAAGGGCGTGCTTTGTATTTGACTAACGCAAGCATAAGCGCCCTTTTTCGCCGGATCGAGCTTTTTGCAGCTCTATCCGGCCTTTTTTTTGCCCATAACTCATTAAAAATCAATTGTTTCCACCACTGGGACGGGCTCTAGTTAGGCTCTCGAGCGACTTTCAGCTCTTTCAATCTGGCAGTTCTATTTGCACCAGCGCAATATAGCTCGATGCATGGGTGCAATCTATCTTTGGAAAATCGTTGCGTCTATGCATTTCAATAATAGCGCCCTCCGCCCTCTTCGGCAGACTCTGGGACGACAGGAACTCTTCCTGGGAGACTTAAAAGAGTTCGATTTGTAGCTTGCTGCGGGGAGTCTTCATTGTTTCGACCGTTTGAGGATTGTTCCTGCCAGTGCATTACCTATTTCGCGAAAGCTCTTACAGGTTAGTACTTGATCCCGTGCCATGGAGTAGGGGACCACTATCTTAAGGGCCGGGATCCCGATGACACGCATGAAATAGGAAGTAATGTCCGTGAAGGATTCTCCGTTCGAATACTCACTCTCGATTACACTGAATTTCTCGGCCGCGAATCGCGGCGTCAAAGCATCCTTGAGGATGTTCGCCCATTTATCCGCTCCCTTACGCAATTCCGGATATTCCGACGCCTCGGGTACCTTCGTGTAAACGCCCCTTGAATCGCTCGCACCCGCGGAGCAGAATTCGACGGCCAATTCCGGACGGCAGCGCTCACCCCATCTCGCGAAATCCTGTTGAAAGACCCGTGCTTCATGGGTCGCCGGCGGGTTTCCCCAGGAACCGTTCAAATTGTTCGCGCTGGGCCCGTGCCCATAGTCGCCATCGATCACTCCGTCAATATTGAGGAGGGGAGCACACCACACGATCCACGGGTTGTTTCGCACCCGAGAGAAGTGCTGCAGAAATCCGTCCAGGACCCAGGAGGCGGATGTGTCGCCGGATCGCTGCCGCGCCATCAGGTAGAGCCCTGGGCGTTGTTCTTTGCCCCCGAAATCGTTGCTCAGGCGAAGAAGGGTCCGAGCCTTCTGGCTCAACCCGATGCTCTCGCTCTTCCAGTAGGATTTCGCCTTTCTCTGGAGAAAATCGATTTCAGGTCTTCCGTAGGGATAGCAAAACGCGATGTCGACATGGGTTTTCGGGTAATTGATCAGCCAGGAAACATCATACTGACCGTCGGGAGCGATTTCGAGTTTCCCCGGACGCATCCTCATCCAGTTTTGATCGGGTTGGCGAAGCACCGGGCGACATGTCAGGGGATCGGACCCTCCCTCCATCGTCTGAAAGTACTTCAGGACGAGCCTCACCTTCTCGGCCGAGTCGGTCTCCTCCCCGGTCTTCTTCAACCGGAAACAGAACCAGAGAGACTCCGGAGATCCGTGCGGGTCGGCAGCGAAATTCACCTCGGGAATCCCGGCATTGGTGCGGATCGATACCACCCGGGCATTGCCGTACGGAATCTTCGAATCGAGTTTAAGGCCCATAAGTCCGGAAATTAAGAAATTTCCGGACTAGCGCAACCCGAAGATCTCGCAGGACGGCTCCGTGAATTCGCTGGAGTTCACCACCGAACTGACGACGAAGTCACACCAAGAAGTTCCTACTGTTCTTTCGATTTCGAAGGCTTCAGGCCCAGGGCTTCCAGCAGGGCTCCAATTAGCGTGAGCAGATCTCCCGGTTTATCGCTCTTACTGCTTTCCCGGATGATCTCTTCACCGGTCGCAATCTGTCTTTCCAGGGCCTCCTGATAATGCTGCTCAAGCTCCTTCTGCTTTCGCCTTAGTCCTGCCAGTTCTTGATCTTTCTTTACGAGAACGCCTTTCAGCTCTTCCAGTTCTGTAATTTCTTCGTCCTTTCTCCCAAAGCCGGCCCGGGCTTCTACCAACTTACGCAAATTCTCCTGGGCCTCGGCATAGGAATCGTCGAGGCCTTTCATGCGCTCGGCAAGATCCCGCAAGGCGGCCTCGGCCAGTCGCCTTTCGTCCGCTTCCCGGATCAGCCGCTCGTTCAGTTCGGCAACCCGCCGTTCCCCTTCCTGCTGCTCCTCCTGAACCTTGAGTTCGGCCATCCGTTTGGCCTCCTCCGCCTGTTTCCTCGCCTCCGATTCCTTCTGGGCGACGATTTCGGCCTGTTCCCTCAGTTCGGCATTCTCATTCGCGGTCTGCTCGAGATGGCGCTCCCATTCCTCGGATTGAGCCCGCTCTCTCTCGATCGCCTCCTGACGCTTGCCGGCCTGTTTTACGTAAAGTGTCCAACTGACGCCGAGGAGAACAACGAGAATGACAATAAGGATAATGTTCTTACTCATTCCCGCTTAGAAAGAAATATCCCCTACCGTAATCTGCAAGCTTGGAATATTCAGAAGGCGGATTAACGATCCGCCTTCTAAATATTAAGGCACAAATTTCATGGTCGAAAGGTAGAGAATCTGGTAGATCCGGCGTTTACTATGCAGAAATTCCTCAAGAGTATGCTCAAGCAGGTCGGGGCGCTTCTCCTCGCCACCATTGTCTTCAGCCTGTTTCTTGTCCTCCTTTTCCTCGCATTTGGAATCCTCATCGAGGGAAAAGGAGTCACCATTCGTGATCAATCCGTTCTACTCTTCGACCTAACCGTCAATATCAAGGATTCGCCGCAATCCCCAACTCTGCTTCCCGCCTTCGCCCAGTCCCTCCAGGGGCTACCCACTCCTGCGATTGGCCTGAAGGACGCGCTAGACGCAATCGAGCGAGCCAAGGTGGACGACCGCATCTCCGCCCTTTTCCTTTTTGGCAGCCTTAAGCCGGCAGACTTCGGGTCGAACTACCCGAATCTGGCGGAAATTCGAAACGCAATCAGAGATTTTCGCGAGGCGGGTAAACCTGTAATTGCCTACCTGATCGAACCCACTATTCGCGATTACTTCCTGGCCACGGCGGCAGACAAGATCATCCTCAACCCGTTTGGTTACCTCAAGCTCAACGGCCTCGCGGCGAGGATGATGTTTTTCGGGAATGCTTTCGAGAAATACGGAATAGGCATTCAGACTTTGCGGGCGGGAAAATTCAAATCCGCCTCCGAGACATTCACTCGGGACGGGATGAGCGAAGAGAATCGAGAACAAACCGAAAAGTGGATTCAAAGCATTTGGTCCAATATTCTCGAGACGGTCTCGGACAGCCGCCAGATCTCAACGAGCGAATTGCGTCGATTCTCCGTGGAAAAAGGGTTGTTCCTGCCTGAAGAGGCGCTGGAGGCAGGGCTGGTGGATGGTGTCGACTACTACGACGGTGTTCTCGAAGAGATCGCTGGATTGACGGCCTACGACGAGTCGATCGAGAGTTTTGCCCAGGTCAGTCTTCCCCAATATATCGAAGAAGAAAGAGGGCGAGTGGGCCCTTTGCTCGATCAAGGCGACCAGCTGGCAGTGGTCTATATCGAGGGCGAAATCGTCACCGGCGAGGGTGACGGTACTCGGGTTGGTGGCAATCGGATAGCCCGGGAGCTTCGAAAACTTCGTGAGGAGGAGAAGATCAAGGCAGTTGTTCTGCGGGTCAACACCCCGGGCGGGAGCGCCTTGGCATCGGAGATGATTGAACGTGAGGTGCGACTTCTGGGAAAGGAGAAACCGATCGTCGTCTCCATGGGCGGCTATGCTGCATCCGGAGGTTACTGGATCTCGACGACAGCTGATGTGATTTTTGCCGACTCTTCCACCGTTACCGGTTCCATTGGGGTTTTCAGCATATTCCTCAATCTGTTGGAGATTGCAAATCGGCATGGAATCACGTTCGACGGTGTGAAAACCGCACCCTTTGCGGGGATCTTTGATATCACCCGACCCAAGTCGGAGGAGGAACTCGCCCTCATCGAGGAATTCACCGAATTCATCTACGATGCATTTCTTGAGAAAGTCGGAGAGGGTAGGGACCTTACCCGAGAGGAGGTAGAAGCGATTGCCCAAGGGCGCGTTTGGACCGGAGTAGACGCGGCCCAAAATGGATTGGTCGACAAGATCGGCGGCCTGGAAGACGCAATCGAAGAGGCGGTGCATTTGGGCGCCCTCGCCGAATCCTGGAGCCTGGTCGAGATACCAAAGCGTAAGGAGTTCTCCGATCTCCTGGAGGAATGGATCAAGGGAAGGGAAGGAGAGCCACTTCTATTCAACACCAATAGGCTGCCCCAAAACATCACCCGGCTCCTGCCCGACGCATCACTCTTTCACTCCCTCAACGATCCCATGGGCATCTATGCTCGAATGCCGTTCTTTCTGATCTTGGATTGAGCATTAGCTGAGGGGCCCAGGTTAGACAATGAGTCCAGGGTTCTTAGGAACAGGGAGCCGTCCTTCGATCTTCGATTACGCCTACGATTGCGATGATCGATTTCTGGATGGTGGGACGACAACAGCCAATCGAAACCCGCAATCTTAAGCGCAATCGATATTCGAATCGATTTTTCCGGATTTCGTGTGGGAATTCAGATTTCACTGGAGATGTTTCAGACTAGGCTTCTTTGTCGTGAGGTCGCGACAAAGGGCCTCATAACCGGACCTCACGAGGAAATCCCACTCCAAATGCGGAAGAACCTCGAATTTTCTGATCCGACCTCACAATCGGCCCCAGTTTCTGGAACATCCCCTCCTCGGAGGGGCCAAGGGTGGGTCACCCGATTCACCGGGATCGGTTCTCAAACCCATTCTCTGCTTCCGCGGCATGACCAAGAGGCTGTAAGAAGGCATCTTTCCCTTTTAGTCTTGATTACAAAGCCTCACCGCTTTTTCAGTTCTAACTTGTATGAATTACGTCAGCACATTCGGTGGCCGCGAAATCATCATGTTTCTCGTCAGCCTGCTCTGCACCGCGGGCTTTACCCTGGCGGCAAAGGCCGCCGATCTTACTGCGGACCAGCAGAATTTGCTCGTGAACGCACGAGCCTATCTAAAAATGGCCGACACCAATCTGAAGCTCGCTCAGCAATCAGCCGGCCCGGGAGAGGGTAAACCTTCGGGCTCGAAGGCTAGACTGGCAATGATGCGGCTTAATTCCGCGAAACCGCCCCTCCCGCAGATCACCGCGCTTCTAAAGAAACTGCCTGCCGACAATCCGGATGTGCGGGCCTTCAAAGAGCAATTCGACGCGACGGTCAAAGCTGTCGAACAGCTCGAGATCCGCCTCATCGGAAAGGCCGCTACCCCACAACCGGCCCAAGGAATCCGGCTCGACTACAAGCAGGAAGAGCAGCTGAAGAACGCTCGCTACTATCTGCGCGAGATCGCCGGTATGGACGGAGCGCTCAAGCAACTGGTCGAGAACCTCAAACCGGTTCAGGATCAGAGCACGATCGACCACCGGCTCATCGCTCAGGGCATGAACACGATCGCCCAAGCGCGCCAGCGGTCGGGACTGGTGCGCGAACACTTCGAAGCTCTTCCCGCGGACGGCCAGGGCCTCAGACCGGCGGTTGAGGAGCTCGAGCAGGCCATGGCCAGCGTCGCGCCGCCAGTGAGACCGTGCTGACGCCGATTCACAAGAAGCTGAGCGCGCTGATCAACCCTGCAAGCTACCCAAACCTCACTGCGGACACCGAGCGACTGCGCGACCTGGCGGGTATGTATGCCAATCCCAACCTGCTCGTCCAGGATCGCGAGCAGGCCGCCGCACTTATTATCGAAGCTCAAGCAGCATGGGAAGAGCACCAGCGGCTGATCAAACAGTACGCGACGCTGATCCATCAGAGGACCGAAGAGGGCGAGCGCCTGGAAAGCATCAGCCGGCACTTCGTCAAACAATTCAACCGTTTTGCGGCGGCGGCCCAGCAGCAGAAAGCAGTTCTTCCTGGCCAGATTCAAGCGGATGTGGACAGGGCCACGGCCATGGTTTCAGAGGCTACCGCAAAAAAGAACCCTCTCTTCTTCACCGGCGGCATACCCCAGCAGCTCGACATGGCCGGGCAAAAACTCGCGCTCTACATAGCCCTCGATCCACAAGGGGCCCATGCCTTGCAGAGGAAGATCAACCAGGTGCGTCAGGGTCTAAAGCAACAACAGGCGGCGCTCAAGGACCAGATCATAGAGTCGAACGAACTGCCGCCGGATCGCTACACGGGCAGTGATCGGGATGCGGTCTCCAAGATCGCAACCGAGGCGTGGAAGATTGTGCAGCGCGGCGCTAAGTTGTTGGCCATTCGCATTCCCTCGCAAGGTTGGAAACGCGAGGTCATGTGGCGCAACCAGACCGGCTCGTGGTACAAGATCGACCGCTCCAAGCTGCAGGTGCAACTCATCGTTAAACACGACGACAAGCTAGCCGTGGTTCGCCCCATCGACTTGTGGAAGAACCACCTCAGCTCCGACCAGATCAAAGCTTTCCCTTTTCATGAGAAGGACGCTGAGTTGCAGCCCCAGGAGTTCCTCTTACTGGAGAAAGTGAAGTGAGTGAGAGACCCAGGAGAATACCGGGCCGACAAAGATTAAGACGTTCGGTTATTGGTTAATCGGCCGACCGCAGCCAATCGACATCCGGAATCTAACACGTAATTGAACTATCGACATTCGATTGCGATGGTCGACTACGAGATTCGACTTCCGGCGAATCCGATATCAATCGAAACCCGCAATCTTAAGCGTAATCGATAATCCAATCTTCTGATCCGGCCTTACCATCAGCCCCGAATTCTGAAACATCCCCTCCTCGGAGGGGCAGGGGGTGGGTCACCCGATTCACCAGGATCGGCTCTAAACCCCACCCACCGATTCCCTACCATCACTCCAACAAAGCCATCCCGAAGGGGTCAGAGCCATCCCGAAGGGGTCAGGTTTAGTATTGTTGTGTGATTATCGAAAGAACGCGCATCTGGTTCTGAGGATTGCCGGGGTGGGTCGTTCTAGACAGTCGTATCGGTCGGCAGTCCTCGAAGGATCAACAAGGTTGTGATACATCCTGCATTTTCATTGAATTTCCGAATCAGCAGAGTAGAATAGATCACACAATGACAGATATCATGAATCAGCAAGAGCTCGAGCTAATACGCGATTGTGCAGTCACCCTAATACCCGCGGGCGACGAAATCACCCTTCCCGCGGGAAGCCGGGTGATGGTTTCCCAGGCACTTGGGGGGAGCGTTACGGTGCGAACCGAAGCCGGGCTTTTTAGGGTCGCTAGCGAAGATCTCGATGCGCTGGGAGAGGAATTTGAAGGATTCGCGGCGGCGGCCAGTTCGTCACCTTCGGAAGGGAAAGATACGGTCTCGGACACCGAGCAGATTTGGGACACCTTGAAAACGTGCTATGATCCGGAGATTCCCGTCAATATCGTCGACCTCGGCCTGATCTATGATCTCAAAATGACCGAACTCGAAGAAGGGAGGAGCCGGGTCGAAATCAAGATGACCCTTACCGCGCAAGGTTGCGGGATGGGTCCGGTCATCGCCGATGATGCGCGTGCCAAGATCGAGAGCTTGCCGGGAGTCGAGTCAGCGGAGGTCCAAATCGTCTGGGACCCGAAGTGGACTCCCCATATGATTTCGGCCGAAGGTCGCCAGGTGTTAGGCTTGGACTAGGATTCTGTCCAATACTGGCGCTCGCGACACATTTGCCTAAGGGATCGCTAGGTGACTAAGGGATACTTCAGGAGAATGACGAAGACAGAATCCTAATGAATCAGGAGCAGCAGCGGAGCCGGGAGTTCATCAACCACCTTGCTTTGGAGCGGCGACTTTCTCCCTACACCCTAAGGAACTACGAACAGGCGATCAGAGGCTTCTTTGAATGGGTTCGGAAGAGCAACCAGTGGAACGGCGATATTGGCTCATTCGATGGTCAATTGATTCGTGACTTTGTTATTGAAAGCCAGCGCACATTATCTCGCCGAACGATTCACAATCACATCTCCGCCCTCCGCACCTTCTATAGATTCCTTATCAAGAGAAGAGTCGTTTCGACCAATCCATTCAATGGACTGGTCCTGCCGAAACTGCGGAGGGGCCTTCCCAGGTTTCTCACCGAGACCCAGATCAGAGAGCTTCTGGATGGACCGATGCGTCTGTTGGACAACGAACGCATCTCGCCCACTCAGGCCTGGCGGGATCGACTGGCCCTTGAACTGCTTTACGGTGGCGGCCTGAGGGTGAGCGAACTGGTCTCGCTGAATTACGGTATGATCGACGACGAAAGCGGTGTCGCACGGATCCTGGGAAAGGGCAACAAGGAGAGGCTTTGCCCTCTCGGCAGGGTGGCGATCGCCTGTCTGAGGAAATTCCGGGTCGAGTTTGCTACCCAGGGCCAGTTCAATAGTCCCGTATTGCTTAACGATCGAGGGACGCGGATGAGCGTGCGCCAGGTACAGAAACTAGTGAAACGCTACCTGGCTATCACCGGTCTACCGATGGACATGTCGCCCCACAAAATCCGCCACTCCTACGCAACCCATCTCATCAATAACGGCGCGGACTTGAGAATCGTTCAGGATCTCCTGGGACACGCCAGCCTTTCCACCACCCAGATCTATACCCACATGGGGATCGCACGACTGAAGCAAGTTCACCAAAGCGCCCATCCGAGGGCCTAGGAATCTGTCGGCACGGTCACACTTCCACTCAAAGCTCGATCAAACATTGCAGAACCTCTCTCCAAGCTTCCTACTTCGATCACCTTTTGGGTGCGGTATCGCTCTGCCATTGATCTTGAATCTACCGGTAGAAACGGGATTGTAATTTCGGAAATCAGCGCTAAGTTGGATGCTGGATTCTCCGAAGACTGTAGACGGAATGGCTAGAGATTGGCTCAAAGGAGTTTCGGATTACTACGATGTCATTGTCGTGGGAAGTGGCTTGGCGGGTCTCACCGGGGCGAATTGTCTGGCGAAGAACGGCCATTCCGTGCTCCTTCTCGAGCACCATTATCAATACGGAGGACTGGCGACCTGGTTCCGGAGGCAGGGGGGCCATATCTTTGATATCTCCCTGCATGGCTTTCCCATTGGGATGATAAAGTCTTGCCGGAAGTACTGGACGAGAGAGATTGCGGAATCGATCGTCCAATTGAGGAACATCCGTTTTATCAATCCCCAATTCAATCTATGGACTACTTTTGACAGAGTCCATTTCACGAATCTCTTGATCGGCAAGTTCAAGGTCGCGCGCGAGAAGGTGGAAGCGTTCTTCAACCGGATCAGGTCGATGAATTTTTATGACGACACCAGTCAAACGACGAAGGATCTGTTCGAGGAATTCTTCCCGGGCCGCGAGGATGTTCATCGTCTACTGATGGAACCGATCGCCTACGCCAACGGGAGTTCTCTCGAAGATCCAGCTATTACCTTTGGGATCGTCTTCGGGAATTTTATGAATAAGGGTGTCTTTACCTTCCGCGGAGGGACAGACGTTCTTATCAAAAAGATGGTGGCCGAGCTGAAGCGGAACGGTGTCGTGCTGCGAAAGAGGGCGCTGGTCGAGAAAGTGTTGGTGGAAGAGAGGGACGGCTGCCGGGTCGCCGCAGGGGTAAAGACCAACGGACGCCTCATTCGGAGCCGAGCGGTGCTCTCTAACGCGAATATCAAGAGCACCATTCTCCGGCTCGTCGGTCAGGAGAATTTTGAGCCTGAATTCGTCAAAGAGACCCAAAGCGTCCGAATCAACAATAGTTCCTGCCAGATTTACATCGGGTTGAAAAAGGGTGAATCGATACCCGATATAGGTGATCTCGTTTTCACCTCCGAAGCGGGTAAGTTCTCCACCGAGGAGTTGACCCACAGTCGTACCAGTAGTCGCACTTTCTCTTTCTATTATCCGAGTATCAGGCCTCATCTTAAGGAACCGCGATATGCCATAGTCTGTTCTCTCAACGGAAAGTGGAACGATTGGGCAAGTTTGACGGAGAGGCAATATGTGGAAAGGAAAGATTGGCTCTGTGAAGCCGCCGTCTCCTCATTGGAGAAACTGATTCCGGGCGTTCGGGACAAGATCGAGCATCTCGAGGCTTCGACACCAAGGACCTTCAACTATTACACGCGTCACTTGGGCGGAACCTCCTTTGGTACGAAATTCGAGGGCCTCAATGTTTCGATGAAACTCTCCGAGCAAGTGAAAGGGCTCTTCCACGCCGGATCGGTGGGCATCATTATGTCGGGTTGGCTGGGGACGATCAACTATGGCGTTATTATCGCACACAGAATGGATAAACTATTGAGCGACCTTAAGAGGGGAGTCTTCCACTGGGCAGATGTGAACGAACAGGAAAGGGGAAAGAAGAAAACCGCGTCGCTTCAAACGGCCCCCTAGGAATCTGTCGGACTTTGCACTTCGCAACAGACCTGAACTTCAGATTGGAGGTTGACGTTCCCAGATCACTACCATGTTCATACCGACAGATTCCTTAATCCTAGGAGTTGCTTACAAATTGTCTGATCGCAATCGACCTTGGACGAAGTTCAAAAGCTAATACCCCATCGGCCCCCTTTCCTTTTCGTCGACGAATTGCTTGAGGTAACCGCGGATAAAGCAGTTACGAAGAGGAAGATTCGGGAGGACGAACCCCAATTCAAAGGACACTATCCGGGTAATCCCATAATGCCTGGAGTTCTTCTCTGCGAGGCCGTCTTTCAGACGGGTGCGATTCTTCTCGCTAACCGCCTCGGGAAGAATGGAACCGGCATCGAAGGATCAACTCCGGTTCTGTCCAGAATCAGCCAGGCCAGGTTCAAGAATATGGTGCGGCCAGGGGAGGAACTTGAGATCGAGGCTGCCTTCGTTGAGACGAAGCTCGGGAGATTCCACTTTCTCAAAGGGTCGGCCAAACGGTCCGATGGCAAAATCGCGCTGACCATCGAATTCAGCCTGGCCCTAGTCCAGGAGTCGGGCGGAAGAGACCCTGCACCTGCAACTCCGATCATCCAACGAATCCCGCCAGACTCCTAGACTGAAGTGAGCTTCCTCAATCTTGAGAACAAACGGGTGCTGGTATTCGGCGTCGCGAACCGCAAAAGCGTCGCCTATCAAGTCGGTGAATCTCTCGAAGGGGAGGGCGCAAAAGTCATTTACAGCGTGCACTCGGAAGAGAGGAAAAAGGCGGTGGAGAGCCTCCTACCGCAAAGGTCGATACTGACCTGCGATGTCGAGGTCCCGAGTGAGATCTCTGATCTAGCGAAATCGGTGGGGGAAGAGCACGGAAATCTCGGTGGAATCGTTCACAGCCTGGCTTATGCCAATTACTCCGACGGCTTCAAACCGTTTCATGAAACGAACCGTTCAGATTTCCTCCAGGCGACATCGATTTCTGCGTTCTCTCTGGTCGAAATCGCCCAAGCATTCAAGGAGATCCTCAGTCCCAATGCATCCGTTGTTACCATCGGGATCTCTTCCATTCAGGTAACGGCCGAGAACTATGGCTACATGTCGCCGATCAAAGCGGCCCTCGAAGGATGTGTGCGCAACCTCGCCAAGTCGTTCAGCGCCGACTCCGAGATTCGCTTCAATTCGGTGAATTCGGGTCCATTGAAGACGAGTTCTTCGGCCGGAATTCCGGGATATCTGGAGAATTTCCTCTTCTCGGAAAAGCTGACCCTGCGCAAGAGAGCGGTGGCAACCCGGGAGATTGCAGATACGGTCCTCTTTCTCCTCAGTGAACGCTCGAGCGGCATCAACGGGCAGGGGATCGTTGTCAATGCGGGAATGGATCTCAACTATTTCGATAAGGACGTTGTTCAACTCGCGACTCGTCCGGAGAAACAATGATATTCAGAGATGTCATCGTAGAATCGTTAGCCTGTGAACTGCCGCCCGAAAGGTGGTCCTCGGCAAAGATCGAAGAGATGCTTGGCTCGCTTTATGACCGCCTCGGTCTACCCTATGGCCGGCTCGAATTGATGACTGGAATCAAGGAGCGTCGCTTCTGGCCAGATCCCGTGCTTCCCTCGGAAGCGAGTGCCTTGGCGGGTGCGAAAGCCCTCAATGGTTCCGACACTACCAAGGATCGGCTTGATCTGGTGGTCCATACCGGGGTCTGTCGCGACCGCCTGGAACCGGCTACGGCGGCCTACGTTCACCAACGCCTCGATCTTCCGTCTCACGCTCAGGTATTCGACCTGTCCAATGCCTGCCTGGGTTTCCTCAATGCAATGACCATGGCAGGAAGCATGATCGACAATCACCAGATCGAACGGGCCCTGATTGTAGCGGGAGAGAACGGCCGTCCTCTCATCGAGCGAACAGTTGCCGAATTAGTCAGCCGGGATCTCGACCGGAATACGATCAAGCCGTATTTCGCAAACTTGACGATCGGCGCGGGCGCGGCGGCGGCTATTCTGAGCCACAGATCGTGCTGCAAGGAACTTAAACCCCGTCTCATTGGCGGAATTGTCGAAACCGACACTCGCCATCACGATTTGTGTCAAGGCGACACTGCAGGCCAGGATGGTCTCGAGATGCAAACCAATTCGGAGGAGCTTCTCAACGCGGGAATCGAAGTCGCGAAAAAGGCCTGGAATCGATTTAAGGACGAACTGGGCTGGACCGAATCAACTCCTGACCACATCATCACCCACCAGGTAGGCCGCGCCCACCAACGCCGCCTCTACGAAGAACTGAATCTCGATATCGAGAAAGACTACTCGACTTTCGAGTCCCTCGGAAACGTCGGTTCCGCATCCCTTCCCATGACCTTGGCGCAGGCCGCGGATTATGGAGTGATCCAAAAGGGAGAAAAAATTGCGCTCCTCGGTATCGGCAGCGGGCTGAGCTGCATGATGTTGGGGGTTGAGTGGTGAAGACCCTCATCCCTTCAACCGGTAATCGATTCTCGCAATCTTAAGCGTAATCGACTGGCGAGATTTCGAAAAAACGAAGGACGACGGTAATAAGAGTGAATCGTTAGACAAGGTTCGAGAGTGAGGTTCGGGACGAGGTTTCCAAGGGAGGTCGGAGTTACTTTCTCAATTCCTGCAACAATGTTCGCTTTGATAGCCCACGTCGAACTCAGCGGAGCAAACCTTGTCCCGAACCTTGTCCTATTGCGCCACCACGTTTCCTCAATAAGGCTATGAAGGAACGGAGCCACGTTTACCCGGCAACTAGGTGAAGATCGAACCGCAACCCACCCCAGACCTACCCGCACCGATTCGCGAACGCTACCCGTATAAGTCCAATTTTCTCCAGCTGCGTCCGCCCGCCAGTGATTCGGAGGAGGGGAGGGCGGGTCCATCTTCGGCCGAGGACGTATTCTACCACTATCTCGATGAAGGTAAAGGCGAGGCCGTCATCATGGTGCACGGAAATCCCACCTGGTCCTTTTTCTACCGCGACCTGATCGGAGATTTTAAAGGCGATTTTCGATGCATCGCTCCCGATCATATCGGTTGCGGGCTTTCCAGCAAACCACGGAATTATCCCTACCGCTTATCGAGCCACATCGAGAACTTGGAGCGCCTGATCGACGATCTGCGCCTCGAGAGTTATCACCTGATCCTTCATGACTGGGGAGGGCCGATTGGAATCGCAGTTGCGCAGAACGCTCCCGAGAAGGTAAAACAGATGGTCATTCTAAATACGGCGGCGTTCCTACCTCAGAACCTGCCCTTCGCCCTCAATATCTGCCGGATTCCGGTCATCGGATCGATTCTGGTTCGCGGTTGTAACGCTTTCGCCGGACTGGCGTCTCGCTTTGCAGCTAGAAAAAAGCTCCCGAAGCAGGTCCGCGCCGGTTATCTTTACCCCTACGGCAGTTGGACAAACAGAGTAGGGACGCTTCGCTTTGTAGAGGACATTCCCACGTCCCCAAACCACCCGTCCTTCAGCCAACTCGAAAGAATCGAAGATCGGCTTCCCATCCTCAATGAGAAACGGATCCTAATCTGCTGGGGAATGAAAGATTTCGTCTTTACAGAGAAGATCCTGAACGACTGGGAGAGACGATTGCCGAATGCGGAAATCCACCGCTTCAACGACGCTGGTCATTACGTCTTGGAGGACGCGGGCGCCGAGATTGCCCCGATCCTACGGACCTTTCTTTCGGGAATCTCTGGGACTCCATGATTTTGTTGTCTCCGGCTCTGCTTACATTGGTATCGATCAGCGGGAACGGGAAAAGGTTCGAGACGAGGTTTGCTCCGCTGAGATCTAAGCTGGTAAATAGTAGGGCCAATTTTTGATCGAATTAGGAAGGAATCCCGGAACACCCTGGTAACCTCGCCTCGAATCTTGTCTATCACACGACGTTTATTACCAGCAAGTTACACTCTAAAACGTGTTTGAGAAACCAAGTTTGGACGGGTTATATATCAAAGCTCTAACGCCGACGGATTCCTCGCCCGGTCAGGGTGCCGAGTTCGCGAAGGTAGATTGCGGTATCTCCCCTGAGTCCCTCCAGTTGCTCACGAGTGCAGCGCCACTGCCAGTTTCCATCCGGACGTCCCGGCCGGTTCATACGACCTTCCGAATCGAGATTGAGCAGATCCTGCGGAGTGACGACAGCAAGCCTGGAGACTGAATGGTAGGCGGCTCGGATGAAATCCCACGATATCTCGTCGCCGCTTATCCGCAGGTAGCGCCGTACCTGATCTCGAATATGGGGATCCGCGGCCCGGTACCAGCCTAGAGTCGTATCGTTGTCGTGGGTACCGGAATAAAGGACGGTGTTCTTATCCAGATTGTGGGGTAGGTAGGGATTGTTCGGATCGTCAACGAAGGCGAACTGCAGAACGGCCATCCCCGGTAGTCCGGTCTGGAGTCGAAGTTTCCGTACTTTGGGAGTGATCAAACCAAGGTCTTCAGCAATCAGTCGTGCCGCCGGGTATCGCCTCTTAACGGCCTCGAAGAAGGGTAGTCCCGGGCCCGCTATCCATTTTCCTTTCTCGGCTGTATCTGAATCCGCAGGGATTCTCCAATAGGCAGAGAATCCTCGGAAGTGATCCAACCGAAGGACATCAAAGAGCTCAAAATTGATCTCGATCCGCCTCAGCCACCAATCGAAATCGTTCTCCCTAAGGTAATTCCAATCATAGAGCGGATTTCCCCAGAGCTGACCCTCTTTCGAAAAATAGTCCGGAGGTACCCCCGCTACCGCTTCGGACCGGCCTTCCTCCGATACCGTGAACATCTCGCGATGAGCCCACACATCAGCGCTGTCCAAAGCGACAAAGAGGGGAGCGTCGCCAATAATCCAGATATTCTTTGATTCTGCGTAGGCCCTAATTTGCCGCCACTGGCCGAAAAAAAGGTATTGAACGAATCTGTGCTCTTCTATCTCTGCCTCCAGCTCAGGATCAATCGGTTCCGCTGAGAAGGTGGCAAATGACCCGAATCTCTTATCCCAGCCGGGCCAGGGAATACTGCCATGACGAAACTTGAGGGCCATATATGAAGCATACGGGTTGAGCCAGTCGCTGTTTCGCGACTTGAACGCATCAAAAGAGCCGTAGCTGGAGATTTCACCGATCCTTTGCTCCTGAAACCTTTCGAAGCTCACCTTGAGAATCGATCCATGATGTTCGTAGAGTGCCCCGTAATCCACACGATCGACAGGAAGTTCCGTGAGGAACTTGAAGTCGTTCTGCTTCAGAAGCCCAAATCCAACCAGCGACTCGAGATCGATCAGGTAGGGATTGCCTGCGAACGCCGAAAAACACTGATACGGTGAATCACCATATCCCGTCGGACCGACCGGACATACCTGCCAATACGCCATGCCCGCCTCCGCCGCGAAGTCGAGAAAACGCTCCATATCAGCTCCCATCGTCCCGATTCCCGTCTCGCTCGGAAGGCTGGTAGGGTGTAGCAGAATCCCTGCGCCTCGCTGATCAAGCCAGACAGGTAGGCCGGATCGTCGATCCCCATTAGTAGACATAATATATATTGTGCGATTTTAGAGCTCGGGCGGATCCGGAACTGATAATTCGGTGAAATATCGGTCTGGATACGAGGTTTAACACGGGACCGTTGCGGTGTCAGGGCAACTGGAGGTCCCGAATTCGACCTTGGATGTTGAACGTTCGATTTCGGTGGAATGAAGTCAACCGAGACAGTTGACCTACGCCTGGCGGCATTCGTAGGACAAGCGTCTCGCTTGTCTAATGCAACGGTTCAACTCGATTCGAGGCTGAAGCGACAAAGCTGACGACGAGGCTTAGGACGAAGAGAAGAGGCCACGTGCCACTTCAAACTGTACCTAACCTGAAACCCCCTTGGGTCCATCTCATCCCAGAGAATGCGCTCAGAATGCCCGACCCCAGTGTTTTGTGAAGGGATAATAGATAAAGAGAGCTCTGCCGACGACCTCGGTATCAGGAACGAAACCCCAGATTCTGCTATCGGAGCTTTCATCAGAGTTGTCTCCCATGGCATAGAAGCTCTTCGGAGGCACGGTGTCGGTATTTCCCTTTCCAAGGCGCTGTCGATGGGTGTAACCTTGGTAATCCCCGACCTTTTCCGAATTCCATTGAAAGGGATCAGCGCCCTCGATCGGTTTGCCGTTGCGGTAGAGGGTCGAGTCGCGAATGGCGAGGGAATCACCACCTTTCCCGACGAGCCGTTTGATATAGTACTTGTCGGTGGGGACTCCGAGATTCTGCTTAGTGATTCCCTCAACGTTGCGGGTACGGAAGACAAAGGGATCGCCGATTTCAGGAGACACGAAATGAAAGGAGACGCGATCGACGAAAAGGGCGTCTCCAGTCAGGATATCAAACGAGAGAATGGTGTCTCCCTTTCGAAAGGTCTGTCCCGTCTTGAGCAGAATCTGATCTTTTCTTCTGACGACTTTACCCTCCTGGACTCTTGATTTGAGCCATCTCTCGAATTCATAGAGCCGGGTCGTCTCCGGCGACTCCGGGAAGAAGCGCTCCCGAAGAACCTTGTCGAAATTGAAGTCGAGAGGCACCTTAACGCTGGCCGTCTTGTCCCCGATGTAGAGGGTTGCCTTTTTCAACGTAGTTTTCAGGAGGAACCACTTTCGACCGGGTGTCCTTTCGGTCGGAAACAGAGTCTTGATGGCATTATTCTTTGAGACGGAAAAAATCGGAACGAGCACTTCCCCGTCCGCTGGGGCTACGAGCTCCCTGCGGGATGCCCCGAAAGCAATGGTCCGAAAAACACGGTGCAGCAGAATAGGCTCCTCCCCTTCGGCAAAGATCGCGTAGGTGAGGCCATTGTAGGAGGGATACATCGAATTCGTCGGTATCTTGAAGGGTTGGAAAAAGAAGGTGCGAATACCAATCGCCAGGATCGCGGCGACGAGGAGCATCTCAACGTTTTCGGCCCAACTGGTTCGCGGATAGAGACAACCGCCCGATCGCCGCAAATGCTTCTCCAACCCCTGGACAGCCGGCTCAATCTTCTCGACTGACTTCGAACTTATAGCCTCCTGCAGGTTACCTACTTCACTGCGCAGGTTGTCGACTTCACCGGTAGTCATTTGGTCTCGCCGGTAGTCATGGATCCTTTCGGCGAGCCGCAGCCAGTTCCCTGCCTCCTTGAAAAGGCTCCTTTCGTTGCGCCCTTTTTTAAACATGGCAGCCAGTTGGTTCAACTCCAACCATCTTGGTCAGGTTTTCAGGACACTCATAAAAGCCTCCTGGGGAATAGCCACGTCGCCGATCTGTTTCATTTTCTTTTTCCCTTCTTTCTGACGTTCAAGGAGCTTTCGTTTTCTGGTTATGTCGCCCCCGTAACACTTCGCGGTTACATCCTTCCGCAAGGCGCCGAGCGTCTCCCTGGCAACCACATTGCCGCCGATGGCGGCCTGGATCGCCACTTTGAAAAGCTGGCGAGGCAAGATCTCTTTGAGTTTTTCACAAATGACTCGACCCTTTTCGTCCGCATTCTTGCGATGGGCTATTGAGGAGAATGCATCCACAGCATCACCGTTAACCAGAATATCCAACCTCACTAGATCCGCCCTGCGATATCCCGCATGTTCATAATCCATCGATCCATAACCACGGGTCATGCTTTTGAGGCGATCGTTGAAGTCGATCAGAATCTCATTAAGGGGAAGCGTGGCATGGAGAATGACGCGCGATGAGTCTACCGTTTCGGTTTGGTCGCAAGTTCCTCGTTTTTCGAGAATCAGATTCAAAATGTCGCCAATACTATGGTTCGAGACATGAATCGAAACCCGTACGACCGGCTCCTTAATCTCCTCGATCAGTCCCGCATCCGGAAGGTTGACCGGGTTGTGCACTTCTATAACCTCCCCCTCGTGGGGCCTCACTTGAAGGACCACGCTGGGGTAAGTTGAGATGATGTCGAGATCGTATTCGCGCCTGATCCGTTCCATTACGATTTCCATATGGAGCAGGCCGAGAAAGCCACAGCGAAAACCGAAGCCCAATGCCACCGAGGTTTCGGGCTGGAAGATGAAGGCTGCATCATTCAGGCGGAGCTTACCTACACTCGTCTTCAGTTTCCCGAAATCCGTGGTATCAATGGGATAGATTCCACTGAAAACCATAGGACGCACCTCCTTGTAACCCGGAAGCATCTCCCGGGCAGGATTTGCCGATTCGGTTATCGTATCTCCTAGCTTCACCTCGGCCACATCTTTGATGTTCGTCACCACATAGCCTACCCCTCCCGTTTCGAGAAATCCCGTAGAAACCATTCCAGGCCTAAAGGTGCCGACTTCCTTGATTTCCGCTTCACGACTGAGATTCATCATCAGCACTCTGTCGCCGCGCTCGATGCGGCCGGAAAACACTCTCACGTAGCAAATCACCCCTTTGTAGGGATCGTAAACGCTGTCAAATATCAGAATTCTGGTGCGTTCGTGTTCCGCCCACCTCGGCTTGGGCACCCTCTCAATAATTGCCTCCAGTGTCTCCTGTGTCCCCTCCCCTCCTTTGGCGCTGACCTCCAGCACCTCCTCCGCGGGGATGGCAAGGACGTCCTCAAGTTGTTGGCGGGTCCCCTCGATATCCGCTCCTGGCAGATCGATCTTGTTGATTATCGGAATTACAGCCAACCCCTGGTTAATTGCCAGGCTCGCGTTAGCTACGGTCTGGGCTTCAATGCCTTGCGATGCGTCCACCAGAAGAAGCGCTCCTTCGCAGGCAGCCAAACTCCGGGAGACCTCATAGGAAAAGTCGACGTGACCCGGGGTATCGATCAAATTCAATAGATATTCCACACCCTCAGGAGATTGATGCAACATTGTTACCGGATGGCTCTTAATTGTGATTCCACGTTCCCGCTCGAGTTCCATTGAGTCGAGCAACTGGTCCTTCATCTCGCGCTCTTCGACCGTGTTTGTCAGTTCGATGAGCCGATCCGATAGAGTCGTCTTCCCATGATCGATATGGGCAACAATACAGAAGTTCCGTATGTACTCTATAGAATGCATTTCAACTTCGAAACACTGCCAGCCGGCTCGTCGAGTTTCGATCGCGGATTTCGAGTGGCAGCGACGGCAGGCAACGCACCTCAACCTCTTTTCAGCCGGGTGCTCTTGGCGTCCTGCCTTCTAAAACCGTTTGAGCCGAGGAAAGTACTTCTCGTGCTCCTGTTCCGTCAAGTAATAGTAGCGGTAACCCTCGTAGGTCTTCGGCGCCGTCTCCCTTTCCCGAGGCCTGACGGAAGACGAGGGCGTGGCGGTCGACCGACTCGCGCTCGGCATCAAGGGCGCCGGTCGCAATTGCCTACCCGCAAGTGGAACCGAATATTCATCTTTGGTGCTAAAATAGGGTTTCTGCTGTGCCGAGGATACTCCGTGACTGTCAAGTCTCATGCTCTTTCCCACATCCCGAGCCGCGTCCCCTCCGCTCCTCCTGAGTTCTCCCGGCCGGATCCGTTGGGAGCCGCCCCAAAGCGACTTGGTTTCAGATGCTGAAACCGAGTTCTCCTGCGACATTGCTTCGAGGAATGGATTCTGACTGGGGTCTCTCACGGTGTCCTGTGCGCGATCATCACCTTGTCGGAGGGCGTCGAGATTCTTCCGCAAATCGGCTACCGAATATCTCTCCTCCATTTCCTTAAGAGGATCCCTCTCCCCTTTAGACTCATTCGCGATACCTGGAGCATCAGGCAGAAGATCGCCGGCCGCCGAATCTTCCAAATCTCTCGCAAAGTCCTTTTCATTTTCGGCTTCCTGAAGCTCTGTGCGCTCCACTTCGGCCGCCTCTTCCAGAACGATGCGATCGATCAATCGAGTCTCGCTGCCCGGATTCTGCAGACTAGCTTTCTCTTCCTCCGTCAATTTGCGCTCTCCTGAGACTTTCTCGTAACCCTCAAGTAGCCAGTTTTCTCCCTTCTTTCTCTTCTCTTCTTCCTTCTCCTTCTTCTCCCGATCCTCTTCTCTCTGCACCGTTCGCGGCATCATGATTGGAGCCTGTCCGGCTCCCTCGAAGAGGTCGTCGACCGCTGAATCCTCCGAAACTTCGTCCCTTTCCTCAGAGAGGTTCTTCAGTCGATCCAGCTCTTCTCTCGCCTCCTCCTTGAATTTCCTGCTCTTGTTCTCGGCCTTCTCTTCCGCCTCCAATAATCGGATACTTCCGAGAGTACTCACGACAACCAGAGCGATACCTACTCGCACAGATCGAAAGATTACTTTCTTCTCAACCAACATTCTCTACCCTCTTTGGATTCTGATCAATTTACGATTCCACCGGTGCTGAGAAAGATCCCCTTCAGGTTCATCTCCAGAGCCTTGGCGTTGGGAGAGAAGGCGAGCCCATCCTGCTTCGATATCAATCCGCCCTTGATCAGACGGTAGAGATCAGCATTGAAGGACTTCGAGCCGGACTCCTTGCCCGATTCAATAACCGCTGGAATCTTGGAGAAGTCTCCTTCCTCGATTACGGATCGCGCCAGCGAATCCACCACAAACAACTCCACAGAAGGCACTCGACCTCCACCTTCAATGGAAGGTATCAAGCGCTGGCTGATGGTGGCGCGGAGCGCGCCCGCTATCTGGCGACACATTCCGTGCTGCTGCTCCGGAGGGAAAAATTCAAAGAGACGTTGAACCGCTTGCTGCGCATTCGATGAGTGGATCGTACCGAAGACGAGGTGCCCGGTCTCGGCCGCCGAGAGGGCCGTTTCGAAAGTTTCCCGGTCGCGCATCTCACCGATAAGAATAATGTCGGGATCCTGCCTCAGGACGGCCTTCATCCCCATTTGAAAGGTTGGAGCGTCGATTCCAATTTCTCGCTGATTGAAAACTGATTCGACGTCGGTGTAATTGAACTCGATAGGATCTTCGAGGGTGACGATGTGCTTGTCGTTATTGTGGTTTATCCAATCGAGCATTGCGGCCATCGTCGAACTCTTACCGGAACCGGTTGCTCCACATACGAGGATGATCCCGTCCTTGTGGGCGCAAAGGGCAACCAGTTCATCAGGCTGGAGATTCAATTCCTCGAAGGTTGGCGGCCTGTCTTTGACATGCCTGAATACGACACTTACAGAACCTCTCTGAAGGAAGCCGTTTACGCGAAAACGTCCCAATTCCTCCATATTGTAGCAGTAGTCGATCTGATTTTCCGCATGCCATCTCTCAATGAACTGCTCCGGGCAGGACTCCTCGATAAAGTCTCGCACCATGTGTTCCTCGAGTGGGTCCATGTCGACTGGCTGAAGATTGCCATGCAGCCTAAGATAGGCCGGTCGATCAGATTTTATATGGATGTCGCTGGCCCCGGTTTCGACGGCGAGTTGGAGTAAGCTGTTGAAGGTATTTAGAGTTTCCGTCATGACGCTCATACTCGACTCCGGATTGAAGATTTGGATTTACAATTATGGGCAAAAGACCCTTTCTGGACAGGTCTCATATAAAAATCGGAGTATACAAACTCCCACTTAACTGATAAAGCAAAATTAGTTTACTCTATCGCGATCATGAGCACAATAAAATTCTCGGGAACCTTTACCGCGCTGGTCACCCCAATGAGCGGCGGTGCGGTCTCCTTTGAAGATCTCGACAAGCTGATCGAATACCAGATATCGGAAGGGATCGATGGAATCGTGGTGGTCGGAACCACCGGAGAATCGCCCACCCTCAGCCACCAGGAGCATTGCGAAGTCGTCAGTTTCTCCATCGAAAGAGCTGCGGGGAGGGTTCCTGTTGTCGCCGGGACCGGTTCCAACTCGACCGAAGAGGCCGTCTCTCTCACGCGCCACTCTCACGAGGCCGGAGTGGACGGCATGCTCCAAGTCGCGCCCTACTACAACAAGCCGAGCCAAGGAGGTCTGATTCGCCACTTTGGCGCCGTGGCCGAAGCCACCGATAAACCAATTGTGCTCTATTCCATACCCTCACGATGCGGAATTGAGATTGGCGTTGAGACTGTCATGGAGCTGCGTTCCCGCTACTCTCATATCAATGTGATCAAGGAAGCTGGAGGCAGCTGCGATCGTGTTTCGGAGTTGGTCAGCGCCATGGGAGAGGATATTACTGTCCTCAGCGGCGACGATAGCCTGACCTTGCCCTTCATGGCGGCGGGAGCCAAAGGCGTTATCAGCGTAGCGTCAAACCTTGTCGTAAGGGATCTAGTCACAATGTGCCGGAACGCCCTTGATGGAGATTTTAGACCGGCAACAGAAACCCATCTCAAGTATTTCGATCTCTTTCGTACCCTTTTCATCGAGCCCAACCCGGTGCCGATCAAGACTGCGCTCGAACGCACCGGAATCATAAGTTCCGGAGAGGTCCGTCTACCCCTCTGTGAGATGACGGACGCAAACCTGGACCGCCTCAATGGAGTCCTTGACGCACTCGAGATTGGAACCGGTGGGCTGGCCGTCTCTCGGACTTGAAATGCCACTAAGAGTACTACTGAACGGCGCCAGGGGACGAATGGGTCAAACCATAACTTCCCTCGCCCAGGAATTGGAATTCGAAATCGTGTCGGCGGTGGACCTGGGGGACGATCCTTCCAAGGGGATGTCAAACTGTGATGTCGCAATCGATTTTAGTTCGCATGATTCGGCTATTCCCCTCGTCAAAGTTACGACACGGGAAAAGAAGGCCATGGTAATCGGCACCACTGGGCACACCGAAGAGGAGAGCGATGCGATCGTCGAGGCGTCGGAGTCGCTGCCCATCGTCTGGGCGGGGAATTATTCCATCGGTGTGAATCTGCTCTTCTATTTGACCGAACGAGCCGCCTCCATCCTCAATCGCAGCTATAATCCGGAAGTAACGGAACTCCACCATCGCTTCAAAGTCGATGCGCCCAGCGGAACCGCCGAAGGTCTTCGGAAAGCGATCGCTGAGGCACGTAGCCTGGATAAGAGTAAAACCCGTTACGGACGCGAGGGTATTACGGGCGAGAGGCCAGAAGACGAAATCGGAATGCATTCGCTACGAGGCGGCGACGCTGTCGGCGATCACACGGTTTACTTCGTCGGCGACGGGGAGCGAATCGAGCTCACCCATCGTGCCTCAGATCGGAAAATCTATGCCCAGGGAGCGATCTCCGCCGCCAAATGGGTGGTGGACCAGCCGCCAGGCCTCTATTCGATGAGGGATGTTTTGGGGATGGGGGAGTGAGTGAGAGGTCAACAGTAATCAGTAAACAGTGAACAGAAGGCTGAGCACTGAAAGTCCTGCCTCTACACCCTATCCCGCATTGGGCCTCCGATCCTCGGCGTATTAAGTGGACGACGGGAATGGAGACCCGAAAGGTGGTCGCTGTCGTGCACTGAATCGTGCACTAGTGTCGATATCAATTCTCGACTATGCGCCACGACATGAGGATCGGTCGTCTACAATCCGGCGGTGCCGAAGTTTCAGGAGAGCTTACGACGAAGACCACACGGCACTCGCAACTCGAGACTCGGAACTCGCAACATTCTCAATCGAACCTTCCTAATCATGATCGCTACCATTAAGGGAACGCTGGTTGAGGCCAGTTCGATCATCGCCATCATCGAGGTCGGTGGTTTCGGATACGAGATCCACATCCCCCTGACCACCATGGAGAGACTCCCTTCTCTTGGATCATCCGTGCTCCTTTACACCCACGCTGTCTACCGTGAAGACTCGCAATCTCTTTTCGGCTTTCACGAAAGTGGTGATCGGGACTTTTTTCGGATGCTCATCGAAAGGGTTTCAGGGATCGGCCCAAAGCTGGCCCTCCGCATCATGAGTAGGTTGTCAGTAACCGTGCTCAAGTCCGCCATCATGTCTTCCGATGCCGGCCTCCTCGCCAAGTGCCCCGGAATTGGGAAAAAGACTGCAGAACGGCTCATTATCGAACTGAAAGACAAATTGAGTCCATCCCTACCCTCCCCTTCAGAAACCGTATCGTTCCCGGCCTCCACCGAGGAGGGAGCCCTCAATCCAAGCGCCAAAATGATGGACGCAATGAACGCCCTTTCCACCCTGGGATTCAAAACTCCCGATGCCGACAAGGCAATTCGTCGCGCTTTTCAGCAGCTCGGTCCCAATGCCACCACAGAGGAGCTAATTAAACGGGCGTTAGGCTAGGAATCTGTCCGATTTCGACTTCGCTACCTCGCTGAGGTTCAGGCTGGCGGGTGAAATGTGTCAATCTGAACCAAGTTCGCACCGACAGATTCCTTACTGTTAGCAGCCGGTCGGACGAGTCAGGTTCCTTCCGTAGCAGTGGAAAGACAGAGTTCGACAGACTACTAACGTTGGAACGTGAAACCGGCAAACTGCGGCCGATACCCGCCACTTCTTCCGCTCTCAATAACCACCGACTGATATCGCTCTTGGTAATGGACCGGAAACTCCGGTAGCGCCACTCTCTCAAACTGATTTTCGAAGGGCGATTCGACATTCAATATGACCGGAATGCGTCCCAAGAAAAGATCCCGCGATTGAGGCAGGTCGACCAGGACCGTATGGTTCGAGCTCGGGAGGAGGAACCCTGGATCTACTGCGACCGTCTCAATCTGATCGATAGGCTCACTTATCTTTCCCACCGTATCTCTTGCTTCGCTTAACCTGGTCGGCGGAGGAAACGATTCCGCTTGGGCCATCTGATTTCTCCGAGAAAAGGAGGGTATGGCGATGGCCAATGTGATCAGAAGACAGGCAGCACCAAACGCCGCTTGAGCAATGAATGAGAAGTTCCACCCTTCGAACTTTCCCAATGCTCTGGCCCCCGACCGGCCGCCCGCTTTCGAAAGGACGGCACAGGAGGCCCGATGCAAACGGTAATAGGATTCGAATGTCTTACGACGCGAGGGAGTGACCCTCAACTCCCGATGAAGCAGTTGGAGTTCGTCCTCAGTTATCTCGCTATCGAGATAGAGATTGACCAGCTCTTCAAACTCCGAATCTCTCATTCGAATTCGCCGCCCATCTTTCCTCGAAGGCTTTCCCTGGCCCTTGCAATTCGACTCTTTACCGTGCCTACACTGATCTGCAACCTCTGTGAAATCTCCTCATAGGAGAGATGCTTCACCGTCCGCAAAACCAGGATCTCACGATGTTTCTCGCTCAGGTATTCCATGCATTCTGACACCCGCTGCACAAATTCATGGATGATTGAAGCGTGTCGAGGATCTTCTCCTTCAGCCGGCAGAACGTCGATCAGCGTGGCGTCTCCTTCTTCAATAATGTTCTGCTCCAAGGAAATCGATGCATCACGCTTTCGCCTCCACCAATACCAGTACTTGTTATGGGCGAGATTCGTCGCAATCTGAAAAAGCCAGGTTGAAAACGATGAATCTCCCCGAAAGTTATCAAGTCCACGGTGCGCCCGTACGAACGCATCCTGAGTAACCTCCTCCGCATCCTGGCGGTTCTTGAGTAGGTGTAGAACCCGCGAGAAGATTCGGTCCCAATACCGGCTGACCATCTCATCGAACGCTGTTTGATCGCCGCTTTTGAAACGCGCAACCAGCAGTTTGTCCAAGGCAATATCCTTCGTTTTCGTCGCCATCTGAATCGATTCCTATTTTTTCGAGTCTATTAAGGGGAAATTGTTCCCTTTTCTTTCCCCATATCAGTTAGACGCGTTCGCCACCGAATTATTCAAGAGTGATCGAGTAATCAGTGAAAAAATCACTCTGAAACCGCTTGACATGGATATTCTCTCCTCTTTTCTTGCCGCACACCTGAGTACTTAGTCGATACCTGAAACGATTCAGGGTCAGCCGGAAGCAAAGGTTCGAACGAAACACCGATCATTTGCGGACGGCGGAAAAGAGATTCGTTCAGTGATTCTTAAAGGAGGGCGGCAAAAGGGTCGATAGCTCAATCGGTAGAGCAGTGGCCTTTTAAGCCATTGGTTCTGGGTTCGAGTCCCAGTCGACCCAATCCCGAAAATGCATTCCGAGGACGCCGGCAAACGACCTAATTTGGTCGAAAGCAGCGGTTGCGCCGATTATTTTATTGCAGAGGCAAAGCATGGAAACTAGAGACAGAAGAGCCGAAATTCAAGATTCGGTGGAGTGCCTCCATATGGACGATGATTAGAGTTGTAATCGTAGAAGATCAGACCGCGGTTCGGGAAATGGTGGCGCAGATTGTCCGGACCGATCCAGCCTTTGAGGTGATTGCGGAGACTGGGGACGGGCAGGCAGCCTACAATATTTGCCTCGATATGAAACCCGACTTTGTAATCCTTGATATTATGCTGCCCGGCCTGAATGGGGCTGAAGTATTGAGGCGATTTTCGAAGCAGTTGAGAAACACCCGTGTGCTTGTCTTTTCCGGCTACCAGAATCCTTCTCTGGTCCGCGAGCTCCTCCAAGCCGGAGCCCATGGATTCGTCGAGAAATCAGCGCCTCTTTCCGAACTGAAGAAGGGCATCGAGATCGTAGCCAACGGTGGGAGCTATTTTGGACCGGAAGTTGCGCAATTGCTGCGGGACGCTGTGGCCAATCCCGTTTCCTCCCGTTCGCCCACGGTCGACATCCTAACGGCTCGCGAAAGGGAGATTCTCCAGCTGATCGCCGAAAGCTACAGTACTAAGGAAGTCGCGGCAAAACTGGACATCAGCGTAAAAACGGCAGAAAACCATCGAACCAACTTGATGAAGAAGCTCGATCTTCACGATGTGGCAAGTTTGACGCGCTACGCTATCGAGCATAGAATTATAGACACCTCGAATCGAACGGAGAGCGGAACTCCATGAGCCGAAGAGGAGTTCAGAGCACACTGACTAAGATGCGGTCTTTGGGAAAAGTCGCCTGGATCTCATTGGTGGCAGCGCTCCTTTCCGGTTGCCCGGCGCACATTCCGCCGATTCCCAATGACACCTTGGGACGAACTGAATCGAATCGCGGCGATATCGCCTATGTCCCTACGAGCGGTAAGTATCGGCCGGACGATCTAGATTTACGGCCCAGAAATCCGATATTCGGCAAGGGAGGAGGCATCTACACAGACACACTTGATGTGCTCTCATCAGTCTACTTCGAATTCGATCAGGCTTCGATTGATCCGAGTGAACGCGAAAAGCTTAACCAGGCAGCGGATCGATTCCTTGATATTCCCTCTGGGCGCATACTGGTGGAAGGGCACTGCGACTGGCGCGGAACCGCCGAATACAACATCGGCTTGGGAGATCGGCGTGCCAATAGTGTTAAAGAATACCTCGTATCGCTGGGAGTCCCGACTGAGCGAATTGAGACAAATTCAAGGGGAGACCTGGATTCGACCCCCGAGGGATCGGAAGACGAAATGTCCCACGATCGCCGAGCCGATCTCATCGATGTCCCCTAGGATACTTTCTCAAGGGCGATTTCGACTATTCGGATGAAGGCTCGGGGGTCAAGGGAGCCGCCGCCGATGAGACCGCCATCGATATCGGGCTGGTCGAGTAAATCGGAAGCATTCTGAGGTTTCATCGAGCCTCCGTAAATAATCCTGATCCGGTTGGCAAGATTCTCAGAGAACAACCCGGTCAGAACTCCTCGAATGTTCTGGTGAGTTTCCTGCGCCATTTCCGGAGTTGCGTTTCTGCCCGTTCCGATTGTCCAGACTGGCTCGTAGGCGACGACCAATCTTTCGGCCCCGTCCTTATCAATTGAACCGAGTCCAAGATTGACTTGACGCTCAATCACTTCCCAGGTCTTTCCCTCTTCCCTTTCTTCCAACGTCTCGCCGACACAGAGAATCGGCTTCAGGTTGCTCCCCAAGGCGGATTTCACTTTCTCGCTAATGAGGCTGTCGCTCTCACCAAAATAGGAACGCCGCTCACTGTGTCCCAGGATGACGAAGCTGCAGAACAATCCCCGAAGCATGCTTGCCGAGATCTCTCCGGTGAAGGCACCGCTGATCTCCTGATGCATGTTCTGAGCGCCCAGCTGAATGTTCGAGCCCTCGACCAGGCGAGCGATGGATTCAAGCGCCGTGAAAGGGGGACAGACTGCAATGGCAACGTCCGTAATCCTACCGATTTCAATGTTGATCTCGTTGAATAGCTCGACAGCCTCCGCGGAAGTGTTGTTCATCTTCCAATTTCCCGCTACCAGATACCTGCGAAGACTATTCTGCATCGTATTATTAAGAACCGGTTCTTATTAGTCCATTTTCCTCATCTTGTAAACGCAATTCTCAGTTGGCTAGGAGTCTGTCGGACTATGACCTTCGATTGCTTCGCAAGAGGCTAGGTTCGTCCTCCTAGGGTACCGTATGGAGAGCGCTGACACCGGGCAGGTCTTTCCCTTCCAGAAACTCGAGAGCGGCTCCCCCTCCGGTGCTCAAATAGGTGATGTCGCTCTCACATCCACTCATTTTGACCGCTTTTATAGAGTCTCCTCCGCCGACAATTGAAGTGGCGGTTCTGTTTGAGGCGAGCGCCCTGGCAATTGCGATGGTCCCATTTCTGCATTCCTCGATTTCAAAGATGCCGAGTGGGCCGTTCCAAAGGATTGTCCGAGCCGACTCGATGCTTGACCGATACCGGCTGATCGTATCCGGACCAATGTCCACTCCCATCCAGTGAGAGGGAATCCCGTCTCGCACAATTTTGCTCTCCCCTACCCGTTTCTCCCGGAAATCAACTTGGCGAGCTACCAGGTGGTCCGTTGGCAGGCACAGATCGGTACGGTTCTCTTTGGCCTTCCGGAGTGCGTTTGAAGCGACGCTGATATGATCCGCTTCGCACAGACTTTCTCCCACTTCCTCCCCTCTGCAAAGAAGAAAAGTATAGGCCATCGCCCCGCCTATCAGAATGCTATCCGCCTGGTCGAGAAGCGCATCGACCACTTTGATCTTGTCGCTCACCTTGGCTCCACCGAGAATCGCGACAAACGGTCGCACAGGGTTTCTGGTCGAATCCCCAAGATACTTCAATTCCCCCTCCATCAGGAATCCGGCGACCGCTTCCTTCACATACTTGACAACTCCATCTGTCGATGCGTGGGCGCGATGGGCGCTACCGAAAGCGTCATTCACAAATACATCAGCCAAGCCTCCTAGTTCCGCGCTGAACTCCGGATCGTTCGCTTCCTCTTGTGAATGAAACCGAAGGTTCTCCAGAAGGAGGATGGAACCCTCATCCAGGCTCCGAACGGCCGAACTTGGGACCGCGCCCACACAGTCTTCCACGAAGATCACAGGTTGGTCCAATCTCTGCGCCAGATTCGCCGCTACCGGCCGGAGGGACATTCCAGGATCTCGCTTCCCTTTCGGCCTACCTAGATGGCTGGCCAGAATCACTCTCGCCCCGTGCTTGACGAGAAAGCGTATGGTCGGAAGCGTTGCGGCGATCCGAGTGTCGTCGCCTATTTCTCCGCCTTCATCCAAAGGAACATTAAAGTCGACCCGAACGAGCACCCGCTTTCCCCGGAGACAGACATCCTTGATCGTCTTTATTCTGCTCAAAGAAAGGAAGCTACTTTCTGGAGCAAGTCGACGCAACGGTTTGCGTATCCCCACTCGTTGTCGTACCAGCTGATCAGCTTAAAGAACCTGGAGTTTAACTCGATTCCGGCCCCGACGTCAAAAATAGACGATGCCGGATGGTGCATAAAATCGGTCGAGACGACCTCATCTTCGGTGTAATCGAGGATCCCCTTGAATTTGCCTTCCGCAGCTTCCTTCATGCATTTGCAGATTTGGTAGTAGCTGGTCTCTCTTGTGGTCCGCACCGTGAGGTCAACCGCCGAGACATTTACGGTCGGCACTCGAAACGCCATGCCGGTCAGTTTGCCCACCAACTCCGGGATGACCAGACCCACCGCTTTGGCCGCTCCGGTGCTGGAAGGGATAAGGTTTACAGAGGCGGCGCGGCCATCTTTCCAATCCTTCGACGAAGGGCCATCACATGTTTTCTGGGTTGGAGTAAAACTGTGTACCGATGTCATAAGGCCTTCCTCGATCCCAAAATTCTCGAGAAGGACCTTGCATACCGGCGCCAGACAATTCGTGGTACAGGAAGCGTTGGAGACAATGGTGTCGTCGGGAGAGAGCGTTTCATCGTTTACCCCGAAGACGATCGTCTTTACGTTCCCCTTTGCGGGCGCTGAGAGAATTACCCTTTTCGCCCCCGCCTCGATGTGTCCCTCTATCTTCGATCTGTCCGTGAATTGACCGGTCGATTCGAACACGATGTCAACACCGAGGTCTCTCCAAGGAAGCGCCACGGGATCTTGTTTAAGAGCGAGGCAAGATACGACCAGGTCATCGACCGTCAATTGGTTAAAGGTGCATTTGGAGATATCTGACTTACCACTCGAAACGGAACCCGGAAATCGCCCGTGGACTGAATCGTATTTTAGAAGGTAGGCGAGATGATCTGAGGGTACCAAGTCGTTAAGCGCCACGACTTCGAACCCGTCCCTTACCGCTTCGTCTTCCAAGAGAGCCCGGAAAAAAAGTCGCCCGATCCTGCCGAAACCATTGATTCCAACTCTAACAGACATAACTAGAGCCCGTCCCAGTGGTGGAAACAATTGATTTTTAATGAGTATGGGCAAAAAAAAGGCCGGATAGAGCTGCAAAAAGCTCGATCCGGCGAAAAAGGGCGCTTATGCTTGCGTTAGTCAAATACAAAGCACGCCCTTCTCATGAAAAATATTGCCGTACAAAGCTTCCTGCGTCCAGCCCTAACTCCAGTCATTCGATGCAAAGACTACACCGTGTTTCTGGAAACAATGGAGCGGATTGACCGGGTTTTGATCGACTCCTCGCTGGAAAGGGAGGCGATCGTAAAAGCCTTGGAAGGATGGGATGAAGCGGGAGGGAAGGATCGGGAGCGACGCGCTCTAAGAGCGATAAAAGCGCTACGGGTGGAGGTGGTGCGTCATTTACTCGGAGGGATATCCTTTCGTTGTCTGTCGCAGGAGTTGGGACGCAGTGAGCTTCTGGCTAATTTTTGCCGGGTGCGTGAGGTAGACGGGATCCGGAAAATATCGAAGAGCAGTCTGGAACGGGATTCGAAATTCTTCGACGAAGCGTATCTGAGACAGCTGCATGCAAGGATGACCGAGGTGGTGGGCAATGCTGAACATTGTGGTGAGGCAGGATTAGAGAAGCCGATCGATACGAGGGAATGCCTGATCGACGCCACTTGCCTGGAAGCGAACATCCACTGGCCCGTGGACTGGGTCTTGCTCAAGGATGTGGGAGCAACGCTGCTCAAGGCGATCAGTCTGATCCGGCAGGCGGGAATGAAACAGCGCATGCCCCAGGGAGCAAAGGGATTGGCTCGGGAGATGAACAAACGGTGCCTGGAGATGACGCATGCGCGTCGGCGCCGGGAGGCGGGCAAAGCGCGTAAAGGGATCCTGCGGCGGATGAAGCTATTGCTCAAGAAGATTGAGGGCCATGCCCTTCGCCACCGTGACTTATTGGAAGCTATGTGGATGCAAAGCGATTACACCGAGAAGAAGGCGAGCCGAATCATCGAGCGAATGGATGGTATGTTAGAGCAGATACCGCAGGTCATGAAACAGGCGCACGAACGGATCATAGGGGGGCGGCAGGTGAAGAATGAGGAGAAGATCCTGAGCGCCTACGAACCTGAGATTGACGTCATCGTGCGAGGCAAGGCAGATCGGGAGGTGGAGTTTGGCAACACCCTTTATTTATGCGAGAGCGCAGAGGGATATCTGTTGGACTGGAAACTGTATGGGGGGCAGGCCCCGAGCGAATTGAAGCAGCTTTGGGAAAGTCTGGAGAGGCAAAAGGGCTTCGCTTTAGAGGAGAAGATCGAAGCGATCAGTGGGGATCGGGGCTATGCCTCGAAGGCGGCCAGCAAGCGGCTCCAGGCAGAGGGGATTTTTGACGCCCTTACGCCCCGCAATCCACAAGAGCTCAAGGAGCGGATGGAGGAGCCGCGCTTTGTCCGGTTGCAGCGACGACGAGGGAGCACCGAAGGCCGGATCGGAGTGCTCAAGAACCGATGGCACGGGGGCAAGATACGCAGCAAAGGCTTTGACAACCGTAACCTTAGCGTGGCCTGGTCGGTTCTGTCCCACAATCTATGGAAAATCGCGCAGAGACTTGCGCAAGAACATGAGAAAGAGGCAACGCAGGCGGCATAGGGATCCAAGAATCGAGTCAGAGGCGCTTCCTTGGGAGAACTATCGACTCAAAGCGAGAGGAAGGGTGCTGGAAAGGTGCATAACGGATAAAAGGTAAGCTACCGAGGACGGAAGGCATGTCGTGGTCTACATAACGTGACGAAGATTGATATCGGTATCAGGCTTCCACCCAAATCCTCTCGGATTTGGGACAGCCTCTAACTAGACATTGCTTTTCACTTTGGGGGGGGCAGCGGGAAAATATGAAATGGCGGAAATCTGGTTTGGCAAGCGTTAACCTAGGAGACTGTCGGTATGAACCTGGTTGGGAATTACATCCCTCCCCGGTCGATCTGAATCTCAGCGATGGTATGAAGCTCAAAGTCCGGCAGGCTCCTAGGATTCGATCCAGAGCCCGCAGCTCAATTCCCTCAGCTCGATGCAGAAGTTCCTAATCGAGGCGAAAGAGCTCGCGACGCCCTCCCAGGAAAATGTCTTTTGGTCGGCGATTAGACGGAAATCAACGTTAGGGAAGTTCGGGAGAGGGATTGATTGCAGTCTGAGATGCGGGTTTACGGCGAAGAGGAGGCGTTTCCCGATCTGGGAGCGGTCCACATTGTAGAACGCCCCGACCGCTGTGCTCCCTTCAGTCTCGAAAAACTGGAGGAATCCCTCCTCGGGAATCATTCTCTGACGCAAGAGTGCGCCAGAATCCGAAAGGCGGAATCGAATCCACTCGCGGAAATATTCATGGGTCTCCGGAAACTCTTCGATTCGACCGTAATCGACCAGATTGAGCTCTCCCTGACGGTAGGTATTTCGACAGCCCTGCTTCGATCGAAAGATGTCCTGTCCGGCCGCCAGCATGGGAACTCCGAATGACGTCATCAAAATCGCAATCATGAGGTGAGTTCGGCGCCGGTCATTCACCGTCGGTCTGAATCCGTTGTACTCCGGGTTCTCGGTGACTCGGTCGATCCAACAATGGTCATCATGCGACTCAACGTAATTGAGTGACTGAATTGATGAAGAGGAGAGGGGACCAACCGAACCCGAGAGGAAGTGGCGAATACCTTGGAGATCACCCCGGCCGTGTACGTATTCGGCCATGAAATCGCGGTAGCCGTCGTTCCACGAAAGGTATTCTGTCCCTCTCAAAGAGCCTTTGATATTTCCCCGAAAACTCCATGGTTCGAGTATGAGAATAAGGGAGGGTTTGATAGCCTTCAGGCGTCTTTCAACTTCTCTCAGCACGGAGATGCCGAGGAGTTCCGCCAGGTCCAAACGGAAGCCGTCGATATTGAAAGTTACGACAAGGTAGGACAAGCTCTCGATGATGAGTCGCAACGCAACTGGAGAGCTACAGCGCAGGGTGTTGCCACACCCGCTCCAGTTGGCGTGTTGTCCACTATCATCGAGAAGGAAGAAATACTCTCTATCGATGAGCGCGAGATGATTCGGAAGGCCTACGTGGTTGTAAACAACATCGAGGATAACAGCCAGTCCCTGTCGATGAAAGGCGGCAATCATATCCGCGAACTCCTCAACCTGGGAGAGGTTCCCTGGATCCATCGCATATGAGCTGCTCGGCGCGAAGAAATTCACCGGCATATAGCCCCAGTGGTACTCATCCGGTGACTTGGAATCGAACTCCTGTATTGGTTGCAGTTCAATCGCGTTGAATCCCAAACGCGTAAGATAATTTCCCTCCGTCTCGACCCATCGTTTGAGTCCGGAAAAACCCTTTCTCTCCTCCCTTGTGAGTGTAATCGGCGCCAGACCATTCAGATCTCTGATGTGGCCTTCAAGGATAACCAGGTCTTCTTGCGCGGGAGGAACGAAACCGTCATCAACCTTGGGGAGACTGCTCCTTTCGACCACCACACCGGGGCCTCGGGAACTCAGGCAGATCAAGGCAAATGGGTCCAGGACACGCTCCCCTTCTTCGAAACCCTCACTCTCCTCGTCGCCGGGCCCGTCCACAACATATCCGTAGAGAGCACCGGTGAGTCGCTCGCGGTGCCGCGCTTCCCAGACTCCACTGCTACACCGTCTGAGGCTGAGGTGCTCCGGCTTAGCGTCAGGTCTTCGTTGAATCTCCACCACAATCGACCTGGCCCTCGGAGCGAATAATCGAAAGGCTGTCCCTTCCTCATCGAGGGAGGCGCCGAGCACAGTTTCCGTTCCCATTCCAAAGAAGAAATCACCCATATTGATGGGGATTTTTTCCTCGTAATCGCCTTCCTTCCAAACGAGCTGGACTTCGTCTTCCCAAGCTGAATCGAATCCGAACTCGCAAAGGAAGATATTGAGTCCTGATCGCTCCCTGTCGATCCGGTGATTTCTCGCCCCATCAGGATACTCGACAACATTCGTTGCGTGGGAAGGCATCTCGAGCCAACGACCCTCGCTGGTTGCGAACTTGAAATCGGATGATTCGAGGTTCTTGGGTCGGCCGGACAGGAAACTGAGTGAATAGAAAGTCTGTCCCGAAGCATGGGTCGGCATCAGCTGCCAAATCGGCCTTCCAATGGCAGCCTCCCAGCCATTGAAATCGCCCGCCACATAGAGAAGGGAGCGCTCACACTCAATCTGTGGGTATTCCTCTGGTGATAGTACAAAAACGATCCATTCTCCCCTCCTTAAGTAGCCGTTCTTCCGACCGAATAGCCATGGGTCCGCTCTTTCGACTATTAGATCCTGCCCGCCCCTGGGAGCTCGAAAAATAGGAGGAAGTAAGGGATCGCACCAATCCTTCGAGAGCTGGACAACGACTGAACTGGGAGTATGCCAAGTGGCGTCTACTATTCTCTTTGAAAGTTCGTTCATTGTCTGCGGGTGGATGAGGGATCTCGAGATCTCTCCTGAAACTTCCGATTTCGACGCATCCGATTACAGTGCACGATTGAGTGCACCACATTGGCCACCTTGGCTGTATCTCCTCCCGTCGTCCATTCAATCGTGCACTGCGGCCGAATCTCTTCGGAGACTCTCATCGAAGTAAGTTTCGTCCTATTTAGGACTACGACTCGACAAAGCTCGCGACAAAGCTTACGATAAAGACCTGAACCCTGATGGTGAAGAATTCCAAACTCAAACTACTCGTCGCGATGTCGGGAGGTGTCGACAGTTCTGTCGCTGCCATTCTTCTTAAAGAGCAAGGTTACGACGTGACGGGCGCCTATATCAAAACCTGGATGAATGAAGATCGGATCGCAGCCCATTGCCCTTGGCAGGAGGAACTCGATTTAGCAAGGAGAGTAGCCGAGATTATCGGGATAGATTTCCGCCTGGTCAATCTGATCGGCGACTACCGTGAAAAAGTGGTCCACTATCTTGTAGATGGATATCGGTCAGGCGTGACGCCCAATCCCGATGTCATGTGCAATCGCGAGATCAAATTCGGCCGTTTTCTCCACAACGCTCTGGAAGAGGGTTACGATGGCATCGCGACCGGACATTACTGTCGGAAGATTGAAAACGACGTCGGGACCTTCAGTCTTCTCGAAGGCCATGACAAAAATAAGGATCAATCCTATTTCCTCGCCCTCATCTCTCAGTTTCAGTTGCGTCACGCAATTTTTCCTCTCGGAGAACTTGACAAGGAGGAAGTGCGCCGAATCGCTCGCAACAGAATGCTTCCTAACGCTGACAGGAAAGACAGCCAGGGAATCTGTTTTCTGGGAAGAGTCCGAGTCAACGAATTTCTCCGGGAATTCATACCGGATAATCCGGGCGACATTGTCAGCCTATCGGGAACCTTCATTGGAACCCATAAAGGCCTCCACCGCTACACCCTGGGTCAACGAAAGGGTATCGGAATTCCTTCCAATACTGACAGAGAGTCCTTTGTGGTGGTTGCCAAGAAACAGCAAGAGAATCAATTGATCGTTGGATTCGACAAACCGTCGACCACCGGGCTTTACGGTAATCATTTCCGGTTAAAGGATTTGAGCTATCTCAACGAATTACCCCGGCCTAGCCATGCCCTCCTGGCGAAACCCCGCTATCGCGACCCCTCGACTCCAGTCCTCCTTCGGCGGACAGGGCAGCGAAAAGCGGAAATCGAATTCGAGACCTCTCAGCGAGCCCTGGCCCCAGGACAAATCTGCGCTCTCTACGATGGCGAACGGCTCCTCGGGGGTGGTGTCTACTACTAACCGGCACGGCCTCCGGCCGCCCTGAGATCCTCGAGGTCAGGGGGCACGGTGGCTTCCATGGAGGTGAAGCCTTCTCGGACCTTCATAATGCTGTCTTGATGGAGGGTGCGCATACCCTTTGCAACGGCGATCTTTTTGATTTCGGCAGTTTCACGTCCATGGTTGATGGCGTCGACCAATTCCTCGCTGGTCGAGAGCAGCTCGTGAATGCCGATTCGGCCCTTCATCCCGGTTCTCTCACAGTTCGGGCATCCCGTTCGACTCGCTTTATAGATTTCGCCTTCCCAATCCAGTGCGTTTCTCATGATCTCGACTTCATTGCCCGAGGGGGCGTAGGATTTGCGGCAGGTCGAACAGATGCGCCGTATCAACCGCTGGGCGCAAACGCAAACCAGCGAGGCCGATATCATGAAGCGCTCTATTCCCATATCGGTGAGCCGCGAGACTGTGCTGGGAGCGTCGTTGGTGTGCAATGTACTGAAAAGCATGTGTCCGGTTAGAGCCGCTTCAACCGCAATGCCGGCCGTCTCCTTATCTCGAATCTCCCCGACCAGAATGATGTCGGGATCCTGGCGGAGAAAAGAGCGAAGGGCGGTTGCAAAGGTAAGACCGATCTTCCGATTCATTTGCATCTGGCATAGCCCGGGAAGGGTGTATTCGATCGGATCCTCAGCCGTTCGAACACAAACTCCAGGCTGGTTGATCTCATTGAGCGCGGAGTAGAGCGTCATGGACTTCCCGGAGCCGGTGGGCCCACAGTGAAGGATCATTCCGTGAGGACGGGCAATGAGCTTTCTATAGGCGGCAAAGTTTTCGTCAGAGAAGCCCAGAGCCTGAAGGGGTAGTGTGCTTTTCTCCTTATCAAGTACTCGCATGACTGCTCCTTCCCCATGATTGAGAGGGGCAGTCGAAATTCGAAGATCGATGTTTATTCCCCGTTTGTTGAACTGTTTGAAAACGATCCGACCGTCCTGAGGCAGCCTTTTCTCTGCAATGTCCAGGTTAGACATTACTTTGAGGCGCGCGATCAGTGCCGCCGCTACTTTTTTGGGAAGCGAGAGCTTTTCCTGACAGACTCCGTCGATCCGAACACGGACCCGCGTTTCATTTTCAAAGGGCTCGATGTGAACATCGCTTCCGCGCGAGAAGTAGGCATCTTCGATGATACGATTGGCCAGCTGTATGATGGGGGCGGACTCTTCCTCCAACTCATCACCGTCGATATCAACATCGTCGAAATCAAACTCAAGACCTAGGGCTTCGACAACATCCCCAAGACCCGGTCCTGCCGGAGACTCTTCTTCATCATCCTCCAGAATACTCTCGATTTCGGACTCGAGGGCGAGAAGGACCGTCACTTTCTTTTTTGCGATTTCCTGGATCTTGTTCGTGATCTGAATGTTGAAAGGGTCACCGATCGCCACCACCAAGGAATTGCCCAAGTTCCCCACTGGAAGGACCTTGTTCTCCCGACAGAACTCCTTGTCGACAACTTCGTAGGTTCTTTCATCCTGCCTGAATCGTCTGGCATTGAAGGGATTTAGATTGAAAGCCCTGCTTTTCGCCACCAGGAGCTCGAAATCAGTCAGATCATAGCCCTTCAGCAGAAGCGACTCGAGCTCTTTTCCAGACAGTTCTTCAGGAGTCTCAATTATCTCCTGCGCCTGCTCGTCGGTGAGTCTACCAAGCTGGTTGAGATTCTTGATTATGGAAGTCTGTATGCGCGCGAGAGACATCGTAAGTGAAATTCAGAGCCGTCTCAAATCAGTTCGGCCACCGGATGCCATTTCGGAGCCGGATCAATCGGGGCTGAAACTTCATCTGAAGGCTCCATATTTCTACCTTTTGGAATTGCTTGAAAGTCGCCTCGTAAATCCGCATGGGCATTGAAGTTTCAGGTCAGCGATCAATCGCGATGATCGTTTTGAGCTGCGATAGCGCCATTCGAATCACTTGTAAGCGAGGTTGTCACAGAGTGCAGGGACTCGGACAGTGAGTTCTCCGGAGAATCCACCTCTGGAGAGGGACGCGAGTTCAGCACTTCCGGAAAAATCAGTTCGAAATCAGCCACCTTTGACCGACTGATGTTCAGATCTGGATCCAGGCCGGCGATTGAGAGAGCCTCGCGATTCTCATCCCGGGAATCGGAAAGTATCTCCAGAAGGTAGGAGCTTTGACGATTCTTGAGAAACGGTGCCAGCAGTGGTTCTCCGTGATTTGTTTCCGGGAAAGGACCCGCCCGGCGTATGACTCGGGTCAGATCGGGGCCTTCGATCGTCTCCTTGGTCCCGAGCATTACGGCCCTCCTCAAAGTGTCGGTGAATTCGACAAAATCCCCAGGCCAAGTATAGGATAGGATGCACCGGATCGCGTCTTCTGTAAAAGAGAGATTGTCCGATCGTTCCTCAACGGCCCCGAAAATTGGAGCAAATCGCGTGGCATAGGCGGCCAGATCGACAACCCGATTTCGTAAGGGAGGCAGGGTGACTTTTCGACCGGTTACAATCTTCTCCAGAATCATCCGACTGCGTGCCGTCGCTTCAAAATCCGTTGGAATGTGCCAGATCACATACAAGTCGGAAATTCCCTCTAGAGCGGCCTCGAATGCCTTCACTCGATTGGTGAGGTACTCAAACTCAGCCGCCGTACGGGCAATATCTGCTTTCACTCCGACCACGTTGCTCCACTCTTCGTCCTCCGATACCCTCTTCATTTCCCCAAGAAACGAATCCTCGGACCGAGCCAAATCGTTCACGACGTGGATGCTGCAATCGTCATACCCGTACCAGTACGAAACCTCACGTAGAATCAGTTCGATCTCGCTGCCGGCAGGTGCCTCGACAAATACCAGATTGCTCTCGTCCAATTTTCTCCAGAGGGACCTGATGAAGCCGCGGCTCTGAACTCCTGCATCGCTAAGGTAATGCGCCTTGCTCGGAAATATTCGCGTACCCGAAGGAGATTCGGTTCCCTGGACAGGCACATTGTTGACGGAATCGGTCTCCTGAGAATCCAACTCTATTTCCACCTCTTCCGGAGGGCTGACGAGGTGGCCGACGCAAGCGAGGAAGTCTTTCGAGTCAAAAGGTTTTTCCAAGACGAGAGAGACGCCGATATTGGCAACTCGCACGAGCTCCGGTTTCTTCATATAGCCGGAAATTATGATCACCGGAAGGGTTGGATTTAGGCGACGGATCTCAGCCAGGATCTCGCCACCATCCATTCCCGGCATGTTGTAATCCGTGATCACGAGAGAATAATCCTCACCTCCGAGAGACTTGTAAGCCTCAAATGGAACCGTAAAACAATCGGCCTCATAACCCTGATTGACGAGCATCGTATACACCATGCGCGCGAAATCCTCTTCGTCATCCAGGACCAATATTCTCTTTGTCATGGCTTTGTTGTCTTCTATGATTCAGTTTCCGCCAATTGCCCTGAACTACCTCAACCTCTCTCGCGATCGACCAAGAGGAATCCTTCGCCCAGTCGTAGCAGGTCTTGTAACTCAGACTCATTCTGCTCTGCCCGTAGAAGGAGAATAAGATGATCGCATTGAGGGGTTCCCCACATCCAGGTACTCCCACCTCCGTATTCGAAACAGAGTCGGCCCCTCGGAAGCCGGTGAGTGAGTAGCAGGAGGTCGGTCTGACAGAGACCGAGGTAGTAGCCTCCTTCTTCCAATTTCCGGTTCTGAGAATCCGGAGAGTGGACTCTCCAGGAGAAGTCTCCGCCATTTTGGAATCCGTATCCTGTGAGAGAGTCAGCTCTACGCAGGAACTGGGTCAGTTCGCGCTCTTTCGGAAACTGAGGAATCCTCGAATGTCCGACCGGATTCTCGATGTCGTCGATCAGGTCACCCCGCAGCTCGCTCCAGGAAGTTACAGCCTCAAAGAGCGAGAACCGGAAACCCTCCTCTTCGACGTTGAAAGTAAATCCGTGACCGGCTGACCATCCTGAAAGGGAGAGTAGCCGACCGAATACGGGAAGTTCCCCCGAGGAAACCGAGAGACGAAGAATCTGAGAGAACAACGCAGCAACCGAATCCGGATCCTTGCCGACGGCCTCGCCCGTCCACGACGAGAAGCCCGGCGAATAGAAAATCGTATCGGTGAGGAGGGTATTGCCTTGAATGTTATTGGTGTCCTTAACCACGCTCCCTCCGATCCGTTCTCCTAATTAAAGGCAGGTGTTGCTTTTCTCGAATCGTCTCCCACAATCTACGGTGAACCGTATATTGAAATTCGGCACGCCAGAGCCATTCTTCAATCCTTCGATCTAAATTGCATAACTTTCGCCCATACCGAAACTCCGACTCCGGCCGTTCACGAAGTCGGAGGTCGAGTGCCTCGACTCACAAGTCTCTAGAGGCCATCCCGTCGATCTGACTCATGTCCTCAAACGCTGAACTGGATATCGATGCGTATAACGCCTTCCTGAGTAAGTTCGACGAGCAACCCGAGAGGGCTTTTGCTTCGCTCGTGATTCCGGTAATAAGCAAGTTTTACGCAAACTCGGGGAGAGTCGATGTGGCGGATACTTTTGTGGAACAGATATCAGGCGCCATTTGGTACCTGTTCACACAAGGTCGTCTCCTTGCACCGGCTTCGGAATGTGTCGGTGGCGGTGGTTTGTCGCTCGAGGACGCCGATGTTGCGGAGAGCATTGTAGAAATTCTGGAGAGCGTCAGATTACAAGACGATCGGTTGCATCTTTCGTTTCTCTGCAAGGCTCTGATTCACGCATTCAACGGTTCGAATGATGCCTCCATCCCACCTGAGGTGGCTGAACATCTGCCCGATAGCGAGATAGACCAGGTAAGAAAATTCCTCCTCCTACATCGCAAGCTAGCCTAGGAGATCTCCTCAGATTTCCAAGCGTCCGACGACCGAATCCACCATTAACCGGTCACCCTTCGAAAGGATAGAGACTGCTTCTTTTAGTTCGTCCCTCATCTCGCAGAGGTACTCGCGCAATGTCTGCCGCTGCTCTCCCCGCAGGATGCTTTCTCGATGTTGCTTGGCGTAGTGCAGATCCTGGGCCGTGATTGTGGAGTCGTTCGCAATTCTCAGAGCGGCCAGGAGGGTCTCCTTCAACTCCCTGTAGTCTCCCTGCCACGCTTCCCTCCCCAAGAGACTTTTCGCCCCTTCGTCAAGTTCGTGGCGGAAGCTTGAAGGGGACCGAAACGATTCTTCGGAGATAATCTCCTGAGCAATTATTGGGATGTCCTCTTTGCAGTCCGTCAGGAGGGGCACTTCGATCTCTGATGATCCGAGGAAAATATAGAAGTTTTCGTCGATGACTCCCCCATCATAGAGGGTGTCGACGTCGGCCTGCATGCAGAAAACAAACCTGGTTGTGAACTCGTGGCTATCGAAGGGTGGTTCTCGTTTCGAAAGCCTGAAAATTGCGTCCAGGTTTTCCGGAACCAAACTCTCCGTCCTCGTAATGACCAGAGTTACGGTCCCAATCTCGCATTCGTCGAATGGCTCTAAATTCTTGAGGAGACTCTCTTCATTCAACTGATCGCGATGGCAAAAAACCAGATTTTCACGGTCGCCCATGTCGAAACGCGACAGATCCCTGCAGATTTCCTCAAAGTTGCTCCCTTCTGCGCCCACCAGCATGAGATTCGATCTGAAATTTCGCACCTCGTAGAGCCTCCTTGCAAACTGTGCTGAAATCGGCGATCGGCAGGGAAAGGAACGAAACGAGGCCGGATTGAGACCGGGGATCCCATCCTGCCCCACCCCAACAGAGCACTCCGCCTTTCGAGCTTGCTCCCTCTCGGCGAGGAGTTCCTCCGATTTCTTGAGGAGGGAAAGTATGTTAACCGGTTTGAGGAAAATCCCTTCGGCGCCCTCCTTGATGAGCTCACGTATCGTATCGTCTTCCAGATGTCCGGAGACTATGATTGCCGGAGTTGATTGGCTCGCCTTTTTCAGCTCACGGATAAATTCGAGGCCGCTCAATGAAGGCATGCGTTGATCCGAAACAATCAGACTTACCTCCTCATCTCGTAGCATCGAGATGGCTTCCGCCGGATCCTGAATCGACCTCACGGAGTAATTGGCCTGCGTGTAGACATCCGTGAGCAGCGAACTGAATTCCAGATCGTCATCCACTATCAGGATCTTCTTCTCCATCGTCGATTTTCCGTTGTTGCACTATAGGTCGGACAGGCAGGTTTCTACTGAAGTTGGGAATCGGCGCGGTGCCTGGCGTTCTTTCTCCTAGGAGTCTGTCGGACTTAGACGTTCGATTGCTTCGCAAGTGACCAGGTTCGTCCGACAGACTCCTAGCAATAAGAAAATGAAACTGAGATTTGTGGAGAATGGCACTTCTAACTCGTCCAGTGGATGGCACTGTGCCAATCTGTCTCGGATGTCTGAAGAGCCTCAGACTTCCAAGGTCAGGTTCTCAGAATGCCACCATTAGCTAAGACAGACCGTCTCAAATCTCAGTTTCATTTTCTTGAGAGGAATCTTGTCGGTATGAATTTGGTCGCCGTTTACAACCGTCAACCTGCGATCCGAAGTTCAGGTCTGTTGCGAAGTGCACTTGTCACGGCACAGCGAAGCGGCGACGGAAAGCCCGACAGATTCCTAGACTTTCCTTCCTCGGACTTCCTGGTAGAGTACCTCCTTCAGCTCTCCAATACCCATGCCAGTTGCGCACGATATCGGCAAGACGGGGAGGTCACATTCCGGAAGGAAGCACTCGAGATTCTCATTCGCGGAGCTCAGATCCATCTTGTTCGATACAATCAGCCGGAGATTCGATCCCAACCCCGGTTGGAAAAGCTCGAGTTCCGCAATCAGGTTTCGGAAATCCTCTTTGGGGACTCGGCCTTCAGTTCCCGACATGTCGATTACAATGAGGAGAATCGAGCAGCGTTCAATATGGCGTAAGAAGCGATGTCCCAGTCCCCGATTCTGATGAGCGCCCTCAACCAATCCGGGAATATCCGCTAGGAAGAGGCGATCAAACTCCTCTTCGTATTCGATAACGCCGACATGCGGGTTGAGGGTAGTAAACGGGTAGGCCGCGATCTTGCACTCGGTGTGGGTCAGGAGGTTGGTTAGTGAGGACTTTCCCGCGTTGGGATAGCCCACCAGTCCGATATCCGCGATTGTCTTGAGAACGAGGCGATAGCGACCTTCGCACCCCGCTTCGCCCGGTGTTGAACGGCGCGGAGCTTGATTTACCGAGTTCTTAAAGTGAAGGTTGCCCCGGCCACCCTTACCCCCTCTCAACAGCGGCGTTTTCTGCTGATGTTCCAGTAGCTCTGCCCTGAGCGATCCACTCGTGACCTCAAATGCCTCCGTCCCTGGTGGAATCTTCAGGATTCGATCGGCGCCGTTTCGCCCATTCCGATCGCCCCCCATTCCGTTGCTACCGTTGCCGGCAGAAGCATGGGGCTTGAATTTGAATTCCGCTAGATCGGCGACGTTTTCATCGCACTCCAGAATGATATCTCCTCCGCGACCTCCGTTGCCGCCATCAGGCCCTCCCTTAGGCCTGTGACGCTCGCGTCGAAAGCTGCTACATCCATCCCCACCCTTCCCAGCTCGTAGTAGAATCTCGACTTCATCAACGAACATCCAAACCTAGTACTTATAGTGTGCGGGCTTGAAGGGACCGTTTGTCGGAACCCCGAGGTAGGCGGCTTGATCATCAGAAAGGACCGTCAGTTTGGCTCCAATTTTATCGAGATGAAGACGCGCCACCTCTTCATCGAGATGCTTGGGAAGAATATAGACTCCGGGAGAGTACTTTTCCAAATTCTTCCAGAGATCCATCTGCGCCAAAACCTGATTGGAGAATGAATTCGACATGACAAAAGAGGGATGGCCGGTCGCGCAGCCCAAGTTGACGAGCCTACCCTCAGCAAGCAAATAGATTGCGTGACCCTCCGGGAACTGGTACCGATCCACTTGTGGCTTTATGTTGTCCTTGACTACACCGGGCGCCTGGTTAAGGCGCGTAACCTGGATCTCATTATCAAAGTGCCCGATGTTGGAGACAATCGCCTGGTCCTTCATCTTCGACATGTGTTCTAAAGTGATAATGTCCCGATTCCCGGTCGCCGTAACGTAAATATCGCCCAATCCGAGCGTCTCCTCAATAGTCGTCACTTGATATCCTTCCATCGCCGCCTGGAGGGCGCAGATCGGGTCAACTTCAGTGACCACGACCTGAGCGCCTTGCGAACGAAGGGCCTGGGCACATCCTTTTCCTACGTCCCCATACCCGCAAATCACCCCGAGCTTGCCCGCTATCATTACATCGGTTGCTCTTTTGATGCCGTCGATCAGGGATTCCCGGCACCCATAGAGATTGTCGAATTTCGACTTCGTAACCGAATCGTTAACGTTGATCGCCGGGACTAACAGGGTTCCACTTTCCTGCATCTGGTAGAGTCTATGCACACCGGTGGTCGTTTCCTCGGAAACACCCTTCCATTCCTTGACCACATCGTGCCAATGAATCGGATCCTCTGATTTGACTCGTTTCAACAGGTCTTTGATGACCTGCTCCTCTTCGTTATCGGAAGATTCCTCGGCCCATTCGCTTCCCTCCTCGTACTCGTAACCACGGTGAATCAGCAAGGTGGCATCCCCGCCGTCATCGACTATGAGCATGGGCCCTTTACCGTCAGGCCAGGTCAACGCCTGATAGGTGCACCACCAGTACTCTTCAAGACTCTCTCCTTTCCAAGCGAAAACGGGTGTATCTCCTACTGCGATCGCCGCCGCGGCGTGATCTTGGGTAGAGAAAATATTACAGCTGGCCCAGCGAACGTCGGCCCCGAGAGCTTTCAAGGTCTCAATCAGAACGGCGGTTTGCACCGTCATGTGGAGGGACCCCATTATCCGCACTCCGGCGAGCGGATTCTTTTTCGAGTGGCGAACCCTGATTGCCATCAGTCCCGGCATTTCCTTTTCTCCGATGCCGATCTCCTTTCTCCCCCATTCGGCGAGAGAGATGTCCTTCACCTTGTAGTCCTGACCAACTTCCGTCTTTGTAGTCATTTTTTCTATCCCAATGCCGCGTCGCGCAGCTCTTGCGCCTTGGCGGTACTCTCCCAAGGTAGTCCCCGCTTGGCAAAATGTCCGTAATGAGTTGTCTTTCTATAGATCGGTCGAAGAAGGTCCAACTGCGATATGATATCCGCCGGTTTGAGGCTGAAAACCCGCTCAATGGACGATGCGATGGCGGCTTCGGTAGTTTTTCCGGTGCCGAACGTCTCGACATGAACGCTGGTCGGGTCCGGATGGCCGATAGCATAGGCGACCTGGATTTCCACACGATCGGCCAGGCCCGCCGCAACGACGCATTTTGCGATCCAGCGACACATATAGGCGGCCGATCGATCGACCTTGGAGGGGTCCTTTCCGCTGAAACATCCCCCTCCGTGCCTTCCCCATCCCCCGTAGGAATCCACGATGATCTTCCGCCCTGTCAGACCGCTGTCACCCTCGGGCCCGCCCGTCACAAATCGTCCGGTTGGGTTTACCAGGAACTCTGTCCTCGTATTTATGAGCGACTTGGGCAGGACTTTCCGCACCACCTGATCAATGCAGAACTTGCGAATAGTGCGGTGGTGGACGTCCGGAGTGTGCTGGGTTGAGACAACCACGGACGTGATCATCTTGGGGGCGCCATCTTGGTATCTCACCGCCACCTGCGCTTTGCAGTCGGGACGAAGCCAAGGGACTTTATCAACTTTTCTCAGCTGTGCCAGCTTCCGAGTAAGACGATGGGCGAAAGTGATTGGGGCCGGCATTTTCTCCGGGGTCTCGCTACAGGCGTAACCGAACATCAAGCCCTGATCACCCGCTCCCTGTTCCGAAGAGGCTTTCCCCGCCGCTTTCCCAGCGTCAACTCCTTGTGCGATGTCGGGGGACTGACGGGTCAGGAGATTGGTAATGAAGACCCGATCGGCGTGAAAACTATCGTCCTCATTGGTGTAACCGGTCTCCTTGATCGCCTTCCTCACCACCGCCTCATAATTTACTTTTGACTTTGTCGTAATCTCGCCCGCAAGGATGACGTTGTTGCTCTTGACAAGCGTCTCGCAGGCCACCCGACTTCGTCGATCCTGCGCCATGCAGGCATCGAGAACACTGTCTGAGATGAAGTCCGCGACCTTGTCCGGATGGCCCTCTCCGACAGATTCGGATGAGAATATAAAGCTCCTTGGCATTTGATTACTTCTGCAAACGACAAACGAGAAGTTCCCGTTCAAAAATCATCTCCTTGGGGAGATGCTCCGTCAGTTTCAAAAAGAGTTCCTGATGGCGAAGGGTCTGTAACACCATCGACGGATTATCGATTTTCATAAGTTCATCCCATCTTTCCTCAGAGTAGTCAAGTCCCTCTAAATCGATGTCCTTGTAGCTCGGTATCCAGCCGATAGTTGACTCTTTGGCATGCGCCCTTCCTGCCACCCGCTCCACAATCCAAATTAGAACTCGCATATTCTCTCCGTAGCCGGGCCAAAGGAAATCACCTTTCTCGTTCGTTCGAAACCAATTGACGTGAAATATTAAGGGGACCTCCTCGAGCCCGGAACCCATCTTGAGCCAATGTTGGAGGTAGTCGCCGATATGGTAACCGCAGAAGGGAAGCATCGCCATCGGATCCTGTCGCAACTGACCGACCGATCCCTCCGCCGCCGCAGTCATTTCCGATCCCATGGTCGCGCCCAGATACACTCCATGGCTCCAATTGAAAGCCTGAAAGACGAGCGGGATGTCATGCATCCTCCGGCCCCCAAAGATAAATGCGCTGATTGGGACTCCCGCCGGATCCTCCCAGGCAGGATCAATCGTCGGGCACTGAGCAGCTGGGGCTGTGAATCGCGAATTGGGATGGGCCGCGATACGTCCACATTCGGGAGTCCAGTCTTCTCCCTTCCAATCGATTAGATGCGAGGGCGGGTCATCCGTCATCCCCTCCCACCAAACGTCACCGTCGTCAGTCAGAGCGACATTGGTGAAAATCGAGTTTTCACGCAGGGACTCCATCGCATTTGGATTGGTTTCGTAGGATGTAGCAGGCGCCACACCGAAGAACCCAGCCTCCGGATTGATGGCATGGAATCGGCCATCCCCTCCCCTCTTTATCCATGCAATGTCGTCGCCTACCGTCGTGATCTTCCAGCCTTCGAAGTTCGAAGGTGGAATCAACATCGCGAAATTGGTCTTTCCACAAGCGCTGGGAAAGGCGGCTCCCACGTAGGACTTCTCCCCGCTCGGTGACTCCAGTCCCAATATGAGCATATGTTCCGCCAGCCATCCTTGGTCCCGCGCCATACAAGAGGCAATGCGCAGGGCGAGGCACTTCTTGCCGAGGAGAGCATTGCCGCCATAACCGCTTCCGTAGGAGAATATCTTCCGTTCCTCAGGATAGTGGACAATGTAGCGATTATCCGGATCGCACGGCCAGGCGACATCGCCCCGGCCCGGTTCAACCGGCGCACCAACCGAATGGAGGCACGGCACAAAGAATCCGTTTTCACCTAGCGCTTCGAGAACATCCTTCCCGATTCGGGTCATGATTCGCATACTCACCACCACGTAAGGGGAATCCGAGACCTCAACCCCAATTTGGGATATCGGCGAACCGATTGGCCCCATGCTGAATGGGATGACGTACATGGTGCGGCCCTTCATACATCCGGCGAATAGTCCATCGAGAATCCCCTTCATCTCGACGGGATCCACCCAGTTGTTGGTCGGACCGGCGTCATCCTCGCTTTTGCTGCAGATAAAGGTGCGATCCTCAACCCTTGCCACATCCCGTGGATCCGATCGACAGAGAAAGCTATTGGGTCTTTTCTCCGCGTTCAGCCGGATAAATGTTCCCTGCTCGACCATCTCCTCGCAGAGGGTATCGTACTCCTCTTGGGAACCGCCACACCAATGCACTCTCTCCGGTTTACAAAGGGATTCCAATTCCGTGATCCAAACGTTCAGAACACGATGTTTAGTTGCGGACTCCGCCTTAATCATGTGAACTTCCGTTTCTCCTTTCTTCCCAAAACTGACTCTGCATTTTGCTACCTCAACCGCCCAATAAAATCAATTGCACCCCTCTGGTTTGTAAACTGCCGGTATGCGATAAGCTCTTATTCTGAAGATTGCAATGATAGTTGCCGCCACCGAAATCCGGGTCAGATACGCGGAAACCGACAAAATGGGAATCGTCTACCACGGGATCTACCTGACCTGGTTTGAGGTGGGGCGGATAGTCCTGCTTGACGAGATCGGTCTCCCCTACCGTGATCTAGAGGAAGCCGGATTCCGCCTGCCCGTGCTCGAAGTCGGAGTCCGATATCACCGGCCCGCTTATTTTGATGATCGAATCAAAGTCGAGACATCTATCACCGATCGACCGGCTGCAAGGATCGAGATTAACTACCAGCTATTTCGAAAAGAGGAGATTATCTGCACCGGTTTCACGCGCCATGCTTTCGTCAATGAGGAGGGAAGCGCGGTCCGTCCCCCCGTGAAATTCGTCGAGAAAGTCGACTCTCATTTCTGAAATGACTTAGCCTTCGAGGAATAGATCCTGGCAGCGTGGCCGGCTACTTCCTGGACGCTGCGATTGTCAGTCGAAATCCCAATGCCGGACTTCCTGTAGTCGGATTCTCTCTCTTTGAGAAGACTTCGAATCCGCTCCGCCGGATCTTCGACATTGAGAAGAGGCCGGCTTCGATTAGCCGAAGTTCGCTTGATTATAGTTTGAACCGATGCAAACAGACATATGACAACCCCCATCCGATTGAGCAGTTCCGGCACTCCCGGTTGAGACATCATCCCGCCTCCACACGATACGACACATCCGGATTGGGGGTGACCCTCTTCTAGAAATCGACGCTCCAACTCACGAAAATAAGGTTCTCCCTTCTCCTTGAAGATCTGTTCGATCTTCTCTCCTGCAGCCGTCTCAATCTCGCGATCCGAATCAATGTAAGTCATTTGGAACTCCCTCGCCAAGAACCGACCCACCGACGATTTGCCCGTCCCCATGAATCCTACAATATAGAGATTAGGCCCGTCTCTCGATTCCGAATCCACCTGGTTGCCCGAAAGTCTTTGTGTCATTTATCGCTAATTCTATCGCTCTCTGAGAAGTCAATTCTGCGAAACACCACATTACATTTCTCCCATATTCTCACTTGCCGTCGTCTCGAATTACCCCGATCATTAGAGCATGAAAAATGACGTTGTGGAGGTAACCATTAAGGGAGTAATGCCCGTTCACACTGGGTTTGCTATATTTCTCGGCCCGAGCCAAAAGACAATAGTGGTTCAGGTCGATATCTTCATCGGAAATGCAATCTCGATGGCTATTAACGAAGAAAAAAAAGAACGGCCTCTTACTCATGATCTCATCGTCAGTATGTTTCAAGGTCTGGGCATCGAATTGGAACGCATTATCATCTCCGAATTGAAGGGCGAGACCTATTTCGCCCGCATCATCCTAAAGATGGAGAACGAGCTGGGATGCAAACTGATCGAAGTGGATGCCCGTCCCAGCGATTCTATCGTGCTCGCCCTCCAGCAGAAAAAACCAATCCTGGTGGCAAAGAAAGTGATTGACGAATCCCAGGACATGACTGAAGTCCTGGAGCGGATCTTGAAGCAGCAAACTTAGATTCCTAGCGTTGAAGGAATCTTCGGAGATAGATCGCGGTCGGTGACTTCGCCACTTTGGTGAATTCGCGACGGGATCCGGAGTAGAGTAATTCCCCTCCCGAATCACCTCCACCGGGACCCAGATCAACGATCCAATCCGCCACATTGATCACATCCTGCAGATGCTCGATTATGATGATTGTGTTTCCCGCATCACGCAGTTTGAAGAGCAGGTCCATTAGCTTTTGAACGTCCGACCAATGCAACCCGGTGGTCGGCTCATCGAGGAGATAGAGGGTATCACCCTGCTGTCGCTTGCTCAGTTCCAGGGATAGTTTAATACGCTGCGCTTCACCGCCGGAGAGTGTGTTTGAGGGTTGTCCAAGGCGCAGATACCCCAAGCCGACTGCCTCCAAAGTCTGAAGTTTTTCCACAATCCTAGGCTGACGGCGAAAAAGCTCCATAGCATCGGAGACCGTCAATTCTAGAACGTCGGCAATATTGTAACCCTTGAATCGGACATCGAGAGTCTCTCGATTGTATCGTTTACCCACACAACTCGGACACTCGGTGTAGACGTCAGAGAGGAATTGCATATCCAGACGGATCATTCCGTCCCCCCGGCAGCGCTCGCATCGGCCGCCGATGACGTTAAAACTGAATCGATTCGGCCGGTATCCCCTAACCTTGGCCAGTGGACAAAGGGAGAAGAGACTTCGGAGGAGGTCGAAGAGTTTGACATAGGTCGCCGGGTTCGATCGGGGACTCTTCCCAATGGGCGACTGGTCGACCCGAATCACTCTCCTAAAATGCTCGAATCCATCGATTTTCTCATGCTCCCCCGGAACCACTCGGGCCCGATTCAATCGCAACGCGGCGGCATCGGCCAGGACGTCGTTGACAAGCGAGCTTTTTCCTGAGCCTGAAATCCCTGTCACGCAGGATACCAGACCAACCGGGAAGTTCACATCGATTTCCTTGAGATTGTGGCAGCGGGCCCCGTGTACCCAAAGCCAGCGATCGGAGGGAGACAAATCGTCCGCATTCTTGTCGATCACCGAAGAACCACAGAGGTACTTCCCGGTCAGCGAGTGATCCGATTTCTCTGCTTCCTTCGGAGTTCCCTGGAATACGACTTGCCCTCCTGATCGACCGGCCCCGGGGCCTAATTCGATCAGTTGATCGGCGGCACGGATCGTCTCCTCATCGTGTTCCACGACGATCACCGCGTTTCCCCGTTCCCTCAGGTCGCGCAAAGTAGCAAGGAGCTTTGAGTTGTCGTGGGGATGCAATCCAATGGTAGGCTCATCGAGGACATAGGCGACCCCAACCAGGCCCATACCCAACTGGGTCGCGAGCCGAACCCGCTGGGCCTCACCACCACTCAAGGAAGAATAGGGCCGATCCAAGGTGAGATATCCCAGCCCCACTTCGTCGAGGAAGTGGAGGCGCTGGTCTAAGCCTGCCACCACCTCGGCCAAGCTCTCGGTCACGCCATCCGTTTTCTGGAATCCACGAACAAACGCCAGTCCACCCTCGATCGTGTACTTCATGAATTCCGTAAAGCTTTGTCCATTGAGGAGGACGAAGCGGCTTACCTCGTTGAGTCGTTCTCCCTGGCATGCCGGGCACACCTGTGATACCTGGTAAGATACAAGACGTGCCTTGAGGCCTTCGCTGGAAGTTTCAATCCGGGTGCGCTCCAGCTCGGCGACAACCCCGTTAAACGGTATCAGCTCGGCTTTCCTGTTTCCGCCCTTCAGTTTAAAACTGAATAGCCGGCTGCCGGTCCCATGGAGAATCTGGCGGCGCACCTCTCCCTCCAGATTCTTCCACGGGATTTCCGCATCGTAGGGCAACTGCTCGGCCAATTGCTTGAGAATGGCGTTGTTTCGGATGATCATCCTTTTCGATCCCAATCGCATTGGCTTGATCGCTCCCCTCTTAACACTCTTTTCCGGATCAGGAACCAGCAGCGCGTCGGAGAATTGCCGGGTCTCACCCAGTCCTCCACAGACGCTGCACGCTCCCTCCGGCCGGTTGTAAGAAAACGATCTCGGAGAAACAGGTTCGTAGACACGGCCACACTCGGCGCAAGCCAGATTCTGGCTCAATCCAAACTCCCTTCGATTCGAACCCTCTCCATCTTCCACAATAACAATAGCTCGATTTTCCCCTTCCCGAAATGCCAGTTCGAGAGAATCCGCCAGGCGACTACGCTGATCTTCTCTCAGGACGATGCGATCGATTACGATTTCTACCGGAATCTCCGTGGGGGAGTGCTCAATCAGATTCCTGGCGTCGAGACTCTTGATTTCGCCATCAATCCTCACCCGCTGAAATCCCCTCTGCTGCAGTCGCGGCATCTCTTCCCGAAGGACAGCCGGTTTCGCCTTCAAGTAGGGCGCCAGGAGCACGATGCGGCTCTCCTCCGGTTCTCGGTATATTCGATCTATACAATCATCAAGCGATCGACGTTCAATCAGCCCGCTATCCAGCGGACATTGGGCGGTTCCTCCAAGGGCCCAAAGGAGACTGGCATAGTCACAAATCTCCGTGACCGTCGCCACGGTACTGCGAGGGTTGCTCCCCATCCCTGTGCGCTGCTCAATCGCAATTACCGGGGAGAGACCGTGAATGTAATCCACGTCAGGACTCTTGACCTGCTCCAGAACCTGGCGCGCCTTCGTGGAAAGACTGTCGATATACTTGCGGTAGCCTTCCGCGTAAATCGTATCGAATGCCAACGAGGATTTTCCCGATCCGCTGACCCCGGTTATCACGACGAGTCCGTGCCGCGGTATGCGCAGCTCAATGTTCGCAAGATTATGCTCCCGAGCACCTTTTATGTGAATGAATCTGGACTCGCCGATCTCAGCCTTCATTGTCACATTTTCAATTGCAGTTTCTCCACCCACTGAGAATCCTCAACCAGCTTTTATCCTCTGTTGCTTGAATGACCGAGTCGAAACCTAGACTCTATATCAAACAGGGCTGTCCCTGGTGTTTTGAGGCCATTGCATTTTTGGCTGATCATGGTGTCGATGTCGACCTGCGTGATGTCAACCGTAGTCCACGGGACTTGCAGCGACTCATCGAAATCAGCCGTCGCACGCTTACTCCCACCCTCGAATTCGGAGACTTCCTGCTCGCGGATTTCAGTGTCGCCGAACTCATTGAAGCCCTTGATCGCAGACCCGAAATCAAGCAGAAACTGGGACTAGGTCCCGACATTTCGTACCCTTCCTAGCTAGTGTAGTCGCTGGGCAAGGGCTGACTATGACAGGTCTTGAAATTTGTCGTCGTCTCACATTCGATCGACGATCGCGCTTCCGAATTCGGAGCACTTGACCTCTTTCGCCCCTTCCATCAGGCGGGCCAGATCATAGGTAACAATCTCCGCACTGATGGTGTCCTCAATACCCTTGATTATTAGATCCGCTGCTTCATTCCAGCCGAGATACCTCAGCATCATCTCGCCGGACAATATCAAAGAACCGGGATTTACCTTATCCTGTCCCGTATATTTCGGGGCCGTACCGTGAGTGGCTTCGAATATTGCGTGCCCCGAATCGTAGTTGATGTTCGCTCCCGGAGCCATCCCGATTCCTCCGACCTGCGCCGCCAGAGCATCCGAGATGTAATCTCCGTTCAGATTCAATGTAGCGACCACATCATACTCGGTAGGTCGCGTAAGGATTTGCTGAAGAAAAGCGTCAGCGATCACATCCTTGACGATCAGCCCCTCGGGCAATCGGCGCCACGGTCCTCCGTCAATCTCCTCGGCGCCGAATTCGCGGCTTACCAGGTCGTAACCCCAGTCGCGGAAAGCACCTTCCGTGAACTTCATGATATTGCCCTTGTGCACAAGAGTCACGCTCTCACGGTTCTGATCTAAAGCGTATCGCACCGCGGCGCGTACGAATCGCGAAGTCCCCTCAATCGAAACCGGCTTCAAACCGATTCCCACAGTCGCCGGAAAGCGGATCTTGCGAAATCGTTCAGGAAATCGATCCGTCAAAAAGTCTTTGAACACCTCGATCTCTTCGCTTCCCTCCTCAAACTCGATGCCCGCATAAATGTCCTCGGTATTCTCGCGGAAGATCACCATATCGACAAGGTCGGGCCTTTTCAGCGGGCTCTCAACGCCTCTAAAATATCGCACCGGCCGTAGACAAACGAAGAGATCCAACGCTTGCCGAAGCGCTACATTTAACGACCGAATGCCTCCGCCCACCGGTGTTGAGAGCGGTCCTTTGATCCCGATTCGATATTCCTTGAAGCTGGAAAGGGTCTCTTCCGGCAGCCAATTCCCGGTTTGATCATAGGCACTCTGGCCGGCGTAGACTTCCTTCCATTTGATCGAACGCTCGCCACCGTATGCTTTCTCCACCGCCGCATCGAAAACATTCCTGGCCGCCACCCAAATATCAGGCCCGATTCCGTCCCCTTCAATAAAGGGTACAATCGGTTTATCCGGGACCTCGGGCCGCCCCTCGCGAAATACAATCTTACCTTCCATGGTTTTCAATGGAAAATACAACCCACTTCTCTCGAGATTATCGAGAGCAAAGTGATTGCTCTTGCTTGGGAGCCCATGGGCCGGCGAAAATGCCAAACAGACACACTCCAAGGAGCGGTCTGCCGGATTATTTCCCGCTCTGCCGCTCCCCGCTTGCTGGGACTAGGAAGATGTCGGTACCCGAATTTGCCGCGATCCATGCATGCACCCAAACAATCCAAACGCGCCGCAAAATCGCTAAGCTCACGCCGCCAGATTCCCACCCACGCAGCCTCCCCTCTCCTGAGGGGAGGCCACGCAAACCGCTGGTTAACTCCTAACCAACGGACCTAAAATGACTTCCAGGCTACGAATTAACCTGGAGCCGAGTTCAGTTATTTTCGCTTTGAACTACTTCTTTTTTCGAGAGGGCTTCTTCTTCGCCGCTTTCTTCGCCGGCGCTTTCTTCGCCGGCGCTGTTTCCTTAGCCGCCGACTTCTTCTTCGCCGGCGCTCTCTTCTTGGCCGCAGCTTTCTTGGGCGCTGGAGCCTTCTTCTTGGCCGCGCTCTTCTTTACGGCCTTCCGGGCCGGCGCTTTTTTCTTAGCTGCAGCTTTCTTAGGAGCTGGAGCTTTCTTCGTTGCGGATTTTTTGGCTGATTTCTTTTTTGCTGCCATTTTTCCTTAACGTTGGGTTCTTTCCTTAGGGTTTATCTTTTAAGAGAGGCATCACCGGAATATCGGAACGTCCGATATCTGGGAAACCTCAATAAAGCATGTTCACATGGACCAAAGCCCTCCCCCATTGGGATACCAAATTCACAAGCGCGACATTGACATTCAATGGGATTTTGAAATACCCATCTCGTGCAGAGATGCATAGAAAGAGGCGTAGGTTGATTTAGAGGGTCGGCGAAAACTCGCCGCAATTACCTGAAGTGCTTTCGCCGAAGGAAAAAGAGATCGGAGAATCCAAGGTCGAAATCAGACGAAACCGTCCTAACCAGAGTTGCTGTCCTAGCAATATGAGTTGTCAGCGGATTTGAGAACTTATTCGCGTAAGCTAATAAGAAAGTTAAAAAATTCAACAAAAAAATCCGCACTTTCTGAAATTTGCGATCACTGAAAAATTAGGCTAATCTTAATTTTGTAATTAAACAATCGGGATATTGGACTCAAGGAGGCGGAGATGGCGAAAGTAGAGCTCAGCAATCTGTCGAAAGATTACCGGGAAGGGAAGGGAGGAACGGTACGGGCGGTCAACCGGGTGAATCTGAAAATCGCGGACCGTGAATTCATGGTTTTGGTGGGCCCATCCGGTTGTGGAAAATCGACCACCTTGCGAATGATCGCGGGGCTGGAGGAAGTTACGGAAGGTTCGATAACGATCGGAGATCGGGTGGTCAACAATGTACTCCCGAAAGACCGCGACATCGCGATGGTGTTTCAGAACTATGCTCTCTATCCGCACATGTCGGTCTACGACAACATGGCGTTTGGACTTAAGCTGATGAAGTATCCAAAGTCCGAGATTCGGGAGCGAGTCATAGGAGCGGCGGGGATTTTAGGAATTGAGGAATTGCTCGAGCGAAAACCGAAAGCGCTCTCTGGGGGACAACGCCAGAGGGTGGCGGTGGGACGCGCTATAGTGCGGAAGCCCCAGGTTTTTCTATTCGACGAACCGCTTTCGAATTTGGATGCCAAGATGCGTGTTTCGATGCGCACGGAGATATCCAAGCTTCACGCACGGTTGGATTCGACGATGATCTATGTCACTCACGATCAAGTAGAAGCGATGACCATGGGCGATCGCATTACGGTGATGAAAGACGGGGACATCATGCAAGTAGCGGAACCACTCACCCTCTACAACCAGCCTGCTAACATTTTCGTCGCAGGATTTATCGGAAGTCCACCGATGAATTTCCTGCGAGGTAGAATAGCGCGAGAATCGGAAAAGGTAAGGTTCATTGAAAACGGGAACGGCGGCAGCCCGGTTTCTTTTGTCTTGGAACCGAACTTGTCGGAAAAAGCTCATGATCACATCGATCGAGAGATGATTTTCGGCATCCGCCCGGAGAACCTTGTGGACTCAGAGAGCACAGGAATCTCCGATTCGTCACGATCGATTGCGGCTCAGATCGAGGTTGCCGAACCCATGGGATCAGAGACCTACCTCTACCTCAACACCGGGTCGCACCCTCTCATCGCGCGGGTCCAAAGCAGCAGTAGATACGCGATCAATCAAAACGTTTCGATGTACCTCGATCAGGAACACGCCCATCTCTTTGATCCGGAGACGGAACAGGCGCTCTAGGAATCTGTCGGGCTTTGAGCTTCGTACCATCGCTGAGGTTCAGATCGACCGGCGAGGGATGTAATTCTCAACCGGGTTCCTACCGACAGATTCTTTTGCTAGGAGTCTGTCGGAGGAACCTGGTCACTTGCGAAGCAATCGAACATCAAAGTCCGACAGACTCCTAGCCCGGACACCTCACAAGATTTCCAGGCTTAGCCCGCTTTTTTTTGGCCGAAAGGGGGCAACACGAAGGGAGGAACCTTCAGCCGCAGGACGATGCTTGAATGTTTGTGAGAAAAGCGGGCTAGAAGTACTCGAAACCTTCTGAAGTTGGTGGGAGAGATTCCCGAAGGAGCGCATCCGGCCTGAAGAAGGATTCCTCGATTTCCAGATCGAGATCCGCTCCGCTGATGGTGAAGCGAGTCTTATCCCGTGAAACTTCGTCGAGCAGATCGATGCGTTTAATTATTACCTGATTCTGAATCTTCTTAAGACTGACGATCTTGAACGTCTTCAGGGATTTCCTGGAGGGTCCCAGGATCTCCGCTTTGATCAGAGCTTTGAAAACTGCATCGACGGAAATCCTCACCCCTGCAAGATTTGGACTGGCCCTGCGGATGGAGAGAGGCGGCAGCATAAGGAAAGAGTGGACCCTCCTACCCTTTAATTTGGATCTTCCCTCGTAGACATACTCATCCCAGTAGATAAAGGGCATCTGCAGATCGAAGGGAGTAAAAACGAGACCCGGATAAAGGGGTTGAAAGAGTTCGGAACCCTCAATGGTCCGCAACTTAGCGCGGTCTTTTTCTGTGGTCCACGCCGAGGATTTGCTCCCGTTCTGCACGAATAAGCGCACCTCCGATTCCCTTCCCTTCGGTAGCGGCCGCACCTTGATAATGGTTCGAGCTCCTCTCCCAGACCAGCTCCCCCAAAGTTGCCCCTGATAATACCGCTCGCTTCCTTGCTTCGGAATATGCCGAAGATTGAAAAGGAGGCTATAAGTCCCGGATAGCCCCTGCCTGCGAAACTCCTCAAGGACGGTGGTCGGATTCTCTTGCTCGGGCTTGGGCTCCCCCCCTCCTGCATGACAGGAAGAAAAGAAAAGGAGAATGACCAACCCCGCTATTCCAATGTTCACGCTCAACCGAATTTCAGACTGACAGGAGGATCTCTCGGTTCCGGGGAAAATCCTGGAATTCGGCGATTGGCGGGACTTTGTCTCCAAATCCAACCGGCCCAACTCGTCCGACCAGTCAGAGAATTCCGACTCGTCCTACCGCTCCTGGGTTTCCTCAGGGTCTTCTGGTATCAGATTAATCGCTTCCGCTTCGATGGGAGCTTCCTCAATTCATTCAACCCCCTCCGACGGAATATCCGAATCTCCCTCGATCCCAGGCCCATTCTCGGCCTCGGTTTCCTCAGGAATGGACTCCAACACGGTGTCCGAGAGAAGAGGATCGAAACCATCCCCTTCCAGATCGACTGGAACCGGTTGAGAAGAAATATTGGGTAGAGATTCGCCTTCGTCATTCGAATCGCCGGTCTTTGCGATGTATCCCAGATACAAGCCGAAACTGATGACGAAAAAAGCAACCGACGCTCCGATCGTGCTCTTGGTCAGGATATTTCCAGTCTCGGCTCCAAAGGTCGACTCGGCCATGCCTCCTCCGAAAGCGGTACCGAGCCCAGCGTTTGTGTTCGCTCTCTGCAGAAGCACAACGAAAACCAGAAAGAGGCAGATAATAATCAAAATGAAAGTGAATACAGTGAGAAAGATATTAGCCATGTCAGTGACCGGTCCTCGGATTATGATGGTATGTGTTTAGCCGGAGCATAATACCATCTCTTTGGGATCCGCGCGTGAAGGTTCCTGCGAAGAGGCAAGTTCAACAGATTATTCGTAAAGGGCGTGAGGGTGGACGGATGCAAGTCAATACACAAGGCTAATTCATTCCGCGAGTTCCAGGACCTAGGAATCTGTCGGGCTTTCCGTCGCCGCTTCGCTGTGCCGTGACAAGTGCACTTCGTAGCAGAAGATTTGTGAGATTTCCAGGCTAGGAGTCTGTCGGACTTTGACTTTCGATTGCTTCGCAAGTTACCAGGTTCGTCCGACAGAAAACTGAGGTGGTCCGTCAAGGGATTTTTTAAAATAGTACTCATTTTCTGTTTAGAGGGCGTGGCCGTTTAGTTGCTGGAGTCTATGCCATACCGGTGAACCGCGCCTTTGGAGTGATTCGAGGTATCTGTGCTCGTCGTAATTCTGGTTATTTTGCCAGCAGCGAAAGAGAATGCGGGTCCACTTCAGAGCGAGCGCTCGAAGGATGGTTTGGCGGGATTTGCCCTGTTCTTTTTTAATTTGATAGTAGGTGTTGGCCCAGTCGCAGTTTCGGATCGAATGGGCGGCAAATTCAACAAAGCTCTGGCGGACAAAGGTGGGCGCGGACCACCGCCAGGTGACCAGTCGTTTTGCCTGGCTGCTCTTTTTGTGCTGACCGCTGCTGATGGTGACTGGAGCCGAACCATTCCACTGGGTCATGTTCCGGGCCGTTTCGAAACGCGATCGATCGGTCCCAAAGGCGCACAGCAGCCGAGGGCTGAGGGCCTCGCCGGCTCCGGGAAGGCCGCTGAACACAGGGGCATCGGGATGGGTGTGAAAAAGTTCCTTGATACGCTCCTCGTAGGCCTCGATCTGCGGTTGCAGGGCCAAAAGCTGTTTGGCCAGAGTCTGCGCTTTGCGACTGAACGCCTCCAGAGTCGCGGGATCCTCGGTCAAGGCCTCTTCCCGGCCGATCAACTCCAGGCGCTCCTGGATTTTCGCGGCGCTGCGACTGTTATGCTTATAAAAGAACTTTCGCAACCCTTGCGCCGATGCGCTCTTGACCTTCTTAAGCGTCGGCCAGCGTAGAACAAAGCGCAGACACATAGCACTGCCCAAGTCATCGAACAGTTTCAACACCAATGGGTTATACTGCTTCAGACAACTGCACAATTGCTGCTCGAAGCGAGTCGCCTGATCGACGAATCCACGCCGGTCCTCACACAACAGGTTGAGCTCGCGCGTCTCCACACTGTCCGGTCTCAGACACTTCTCAAAGTGCTCGGAATGTTTGAGGAAAAATTCCGCGTGCAATTGCGCATCGACCGGATCGCTCTTGGCCCTGGAAGGATACAATGCCTGTCGATAATCCTTCGCACTGGCCGCATGCACCGGATAGATATCGACAAACTCCAATCCGATCAGAAAATTGATCAACCCGCCACGCTTCTGATCCACCACGATGGCGACGCGCTTTCCCTCACGCCCATACCTTTCTCTCATCTCCACGGCAAAACCATGCAACGCTATCGCATCCTGAGCCACCTGCCGGTGACTCCCTCCTGCCGTTTCCCTCTCGATCATCCAAAGATCATTTTTCTGATCCGCCCAATCGATCCCTATAACCACACTGTATGGATTAGTTTTTCGCTTTTCTGCATCCCTTTGATCAATTACCTTCCCTTCTGTTTTATTCGTTTTGTGGTTTTCAAAGGCGCTGGATGTCCAGGCGAAGTTCTTATAGTGGATCCTGCTATGAGGATACAAACTGAGGGTTCGTTATCGGTCATCCAGGCAAGCCGTCTACTCGAAATTCTGTCGGAAGTCGTCTCACGACTGCCTCCTAAGTTCGTAGTGGACGGCCGCCTTTGAAAATTAACTCCTCTAGAGAAACAAACTCCTTGCCTCATAGCCAACCCAGCTTCTGCCAAGTTACTCACAATGGGGCCTCGCCGAGTTACTCCTACGGCTCCACTCGGCCCCACTGATGAACTTGGTCATTCCCCGTAGCTTGCTACGGGGTTGCTAGCTTTTTTAGGAGTAGTGGGTGGGAGAGAGGAAGGAAAAAAGCCGACTAAAGCGAGGTTGGCACTGTGTCTGGGAAATACATTATCATTACGTAATGCCGGTAAAGTATCGGAAGGGATTGATCGAGGAGAGAGTGAGGAGGGTATTGCAAGAAACGACAGAAGGGATCGGGCAGCGCTATGAGATCGAGATGGAGGGGTTGGGATGCGATAAGGATCACGCCCACCTATTGTGTGGAGCGCATCCGGAGTTGGCGCCTGGGAGGATAGTGCAGATATATAAGAGCCTAACGGCGCGAGAGGTCTTTCGGAGGGAGCCGTGGGTAGGAAAGGAGCAGTGGGGAGGAGAATACTGGTCGGACGGCTACTACGTGGGGACAGTGGGAGAGAGAGGAGATTGGGCGACGGTGGAAGCATATGTGCGCGAACAAGGAAAACCGAAGGCAGAACTACGGCAGTTGATGCTATGGTGAGAAAGTGCGAGGAATGCTAAAGTCGGATACCCCGCAGCTTGCTGCGGGGAGTCTTCATTAACTTGGAGCTACTATAAGACTCCTAGAAGAATCTGTCGGTATGAATTTGGTCGCCGTTTACAACCGTCAACCTGCGATCCGAAGTTCAGGTCTGTTGCGAAGTGCACTTGTCACGGCACAGCGAAGCGGCGACGGAAAGCCCGACAGATTCCTAGAAGCCGTTGATGGCCAGCGATTCCAGAATTCTCTGTAGATCTTCGTTTCCGAAGTACTCAATCACAATCCGTCCTTTGCGATGAGAATGGCGTATGTGCACAGGAGTATTCAAATGTGCCGCCAATCTCTTCTCCAGATCCTTCAGTGCGGTCGACTCCTCCTTAGGCCTGGTTAGAGGCGCTCTCGCATTTCTCCCATCGCGATGCCTGCGCACGACCCTCTCCAATTTGCGCACACTCATACCTCCTTCCAGGATCTGCCTCGAAATCAGAATCCTTTGAGTGGAGTCGTCAATTTGGAGTAGTACTTTGGCATGTCCCACCGTGAGAAGGTTGCTTCGCAGGTACCCCTGAATCTCCTTCTCTAATTGCAACATTCGAAGAGCATTCGCCACCGTAGCGCGTCCCTTTCCGACTCTTTCCGCAACGGCCTCCTGGGTGAGATCAAAATCGCGAATCAAACTCGCGTAACCCAGGGCTTCTTCGATAGAGTTGAGACCCTCACGCTGGAGATTCTCAATCATAGACATCACGGCGCTTGAACTGTCACTTGCCTCGATCACGCGCGCAGAGACTGTCTTCAGTTTCAACTCCCGGCAGGCACGATATCGGCGTTCTCCTGCGATTATCTGGTACTTTTCCCCGACTCTTCGGACCACGATCGGCTGCAAGAGTCCTTCCGACCGAATGCTCTCAGCGAGCTCTGAGATACCCTCTTCGTCCATAGTTCCGCGAGGCTGATACGGGTTTGCCTCGACCGACTCTACTTCGATCTCAAACAGCGACTCCCCCTTCATCGAGTCGCTCTCAGGGCCGAATGGTTGAGCTTCAACTCCATTCGAAGTTGCGCCACCGGGGTCATCGGCCTCTTTCGTGTCGGCGATTCCACCCCGGATCAGTCCCACCAGTCCTCTACCGAGTCTCTTTTTTTCCGTCGCCATCTTCGACTTTCTTTCCTCCCTGAGGTATGAATATGGTCTCGCCTGCCATCAGCCTTGTAGGAACCGCGATCTTATTCGCATTCTGAATGTCTTGAACAGTGGCATTGAATTTCCTGGCGATCTGGGAGAGGGTGTCACCAGTCTGGACAGTATAGGCCACGCCTTGTCTCGGGTATTTATCGGAAAACCGAAACTCCCGCTTGAAGTTTGGCTTCTCGTCAAATGACTGGGCAAGAATATTGAGTGCTTCCTCGGTCTGGGTGGCCAGCTCCATGATCTGTCGGCTCACCTCTGCGATCATTTCCGTCCTCTCTCTTTGGCCGTGGTTCTCGAGCTCGATCCGAAGCTGCTCCAGCTTGTCGTTGAACTCGGACAAGGAGACATATTTCTCAAGGAGGAAAACCCTATCTCCACCGAGTTTGGTGATTCTGCGTTCCAGAGAGGCACTCTCCCTTCTGAGACGCTCGTTCTCAAGTCGGAGGTTGCCGACCTGGTGCCTTAAACCCGCGACATCCTGCTTGAGGTTGGCCCACTCGATTCGAGGCACTTCCATCGTACTCGAATCGGTGGATTTCCTGGCCCCTCCCAATTCAACCACCGGAATGAGCAAAACGGCCCAAATCAAAAATCGGCCGCGCACCCATCTTCCCGACATTCTTATTCTATCCTTCAAGTCCTGTTTTTTGAGGAGACGTTCTCTCTTCCGATGAGCTCGAATTTTCCCGAATCCGCTCGGCAGTCCTCCCAATTCCGCGTCTTTTCGTAGAGCCGGGAATAGTTCATTCGGAACTCGTTGTAAACGCGATTTTGCGCCGGAAAGGCTTCTTACCGAATAGTGGGACCATTGTGGCACTGGTCGCAACCGTACCGTCGGCAATTTTGTATCCCCTGAGAAAAGCAGATGCTGGAAGCATCTTTCCTCCCGGTCTCTGAATTTCGTCGATCCTGAGGAGCCCTGCCGCGGTTGCAACGGTGAAACCGCAGTCCCTCATTCGTATCGTTCCAGGAGATTCCGGACTGCTTTCAGGCACGACACCGGCCTTCCCAATTTTCAAATTTACGCCGTCGATCTCGAGGCGACTTCCCGGCCAACCCGCCAACGCCTTTATTCTGTCCGCAAGAATCTTCGCCGTGCTCCTGAAATCCAGGCCACTGTCCTCTTTCACCAGCATTCTGGTGTAGCTCGCGAGGTCCTCCCTCTGTTCCTCGAATCTAGCCTCACCGGAAAGTATTGAAGCCTGATTTTTCTCCCAAAGACATAGGCTCACCTGCGCCATCCTCCCGGCCAGCGTAGGCGTCGAGTCACTCTCTTCAATTTTCACCGTCTCGCGATCGAGAACGGGTCCGGCATCGAGTCGCGGCACGACCTGCATCAGCGAGACCCCGGTCTCTAATTCTCCGGCGGCGATCGCACCTTCAATTGGGCTTGCTCCGCGATAGGCTGGAAGGAGCGAGGCATGCATATTCAGGACCCCCAATCGAGGTTGATCAAGAATGGCCCGACCCAAGATATGCCCGTAGGCCATAATCACGAGGAGCTCACACTCGGTTTCAGAGAGCCAATCAACCTCGACCTGGGTGACCCTAGCGGGCTGCAGAAGGCTCAGCCCTCTCTCAAGAGTCCATTGCTTGATTGGATTCTGTTTCACTTTCAAGCCGCGGCCGGTCCGTCGATCGGGATTTGTAATCACCCCAATTAGCTTGATCGAATCGCCGTCGGCCGAACCGAGCAAATTGAGCAACGGCAGCCCAATCGCATCCGTACCCATGAATGCTGTTCTGACTGGTCGCTTCGTCCCGAACCCTGTCGATTTTTTACAGATACCCTCTTGGTACTCCACTACTCCAGTTGATGAATCGTGATGAAGAGCGCCTGTCCCGGCCTACCTCGCTTAGCGGGAGGGAACGGAAGGCGCGGATCCGAGGGGCCATTAGTCGACGCTCCCCCGCTACTTTCGTGCCCTCTTGCTCGATTCCTCAAAGCGAACTGGGCAGCCACCTAACTGGAACTCCGATACAAAACCATGCTCGAGATAACGGCGATAGTTATCTTCAAGATTCTCGGCCCGATTGCAGAAGAGACGAATTCGGATCGGTCGCTTGCCCACTTGCACCGCATAGTAGACTTTCAGTCGCTTCCCTCTGATGATGGATGGTGAATTCTTAAGCATCAGTCTCTTGATCAGAGAATTCACGCGAGGGGTCGGGAGCTCCGTGTTCTGAATCTTTTCCAATTGCCGTGCATGGTCCAGAATTCGATCCAGATCGAGTCTCTTCAGAGCGGAAACATAAAGAATCGGACTACCGGGAAGAAAGAAAAGCTCCTTTTCAATCGCCGCCGAATAGGCCTCCATAAATGTCTCCAAGTCCTCATACTGTCCGGGCGGACTTCTCTCGAACAGTTCATGCGCCAGATCCCACTTGTTTACCACCACGACAAGGGCGCGGCCGGCTTCAAGAATCTGCCCGGCCAGGAGTTTGTCTTGGCGAGTGACCCCACTCAAAGCGTCCAACACGAGAAATACAACATCCGCCCTCTCGGTCGCCTGCTGCGCTCGCACGGAGGAAAAAAACTCAACGGACGAACTCGTCCTTCGCCGTTTCCTCATTCCGGCAGTGTCAACCAACCGAAACCGCCATTCATCGCCACTGCTATCTGTGTGGTTGAGGTCCAACTCAACCGCGTCCCGAGTCGTCCCCGCCACTTCGTTCACAATCAGCCTCTCTGATTCGAGCAGACCGTTGCATAGGGCTGACTTGCCCACATTAGGTCTTCCCGCAAAGCAGATCTTAATGCGATCCGAGTCAGTCTGACTGCGATTGTTTCGCCTTCCCCCCAATTTTTCTTGAATCGCTTTCCTAAGCTCGCCTATTCCCCTCCCGTGTTCGGCGGACACCAGTAGATTCCCTTCCAAACCCAGATGAGCGAATTCCAGTCCACGTTCTTCGACTTCGACCGAGTCTATCTTGTTGATGACCAAAGAAGGGACCTTCCCGTTTCGTCGAAGCTGTGCCAGGATTTCTTCGTCCAGTGCGGTACAGCCCTCGCTGCCATCCACCACCAGGAGAATCAGATCCGCCGCATTCACGGCCACATATACCTGATCCTCAATCGCCTCTCGAATGCTCTCTGCCGTCGTCTCCAGACCCAAACCGATTCCGCCCGTATCCATTAAGACATACTCGCCATCAATCTCCACCGGATTGACGTCTCGCGTCACCCCAGGTTGATCGTGGACGATCGCGATTCGCCGGCCCGCCAGCCGGTTGAAGAGCCGACTCTTTCCGACGTTCGGCCTTCCCACCAGCGCCACACTGCATCTGCTCTCCATTGCCCTGTAATCTGTCGAATCTGGCTATTGGATTATCTGGAAAAAATCAACCTTAAGGATGCATGCCCGTATGACATCAAGCCCCACCACCGACATCCTCCTGGTCCGATCAGGACCTGACTCGAACTTCAATGCCCATGCGGATTTCCGTGCCGTGCAACAGCGAAGCTATGACAAACCCTCTCAAATCTCAGTTTCATTTTCTTGGAAGGAATCTGTCGGTAGGAACCCGGTTGAGAATTATATCCCTCGCCGGTCGATCTGAACCTCAGCGATGGTACGAAGCTCAAAGCCCGACAGATTCCTAGCCTGGAAATCTCACAGGATTCATCCTATTTACGCTGCTGGAAGTAGCCACGTTGCTCTTCGGAAATGTCTTGCCCGGCTTTTTCCATGACTTGGAGCATATCACTCCAAATCAACCGCTTGATCTCATTCGACCCGTTCCGAAGCACGTAGGAAGGATGGTAAGTCACAAGCAAGGGAACTCCCTCATACTGATACCACTTTCCCCGAACCGAACCCATTCTCCGGTCAGGATCGGGACCGAGGAGTCCGCTCACCGCGGTGCTCCCGAGGGCGACTATCACCTTTGGATTGACGATGCTCAGCTGGGCCCGGAGGTAGGGCAGGCAGAAATGCATCTCCTCTTGGGTGGGCGGTCGATTTCCGAATCCGGAGGAGGTTTCAGGACGCCAATTCATGATGTTGGCGATGTAGACCCCAGTTCTCTTCAATCCCATCGCATTGATGATTCGCGTCAGCAACTGGCCCGCCTTCCCCACAAACGGTTCCCCTTGGGTTTCCTCGTCGGCTCCCGGCGCTTCTCCGCAAAAAAAGAGGTCTGCTTCCGTGTCTCCCACTCCGAATACAACTTTCTTGCCCGCTTTTACATGGCTTCGACACACCGTGCAGTTCACAACCAGATCCTTGAGGTAGATCCATTGTTCCGATCGATTCCCTTGCGGAAGCGTAATCATGGGCGGTTCGGGAAAACTGGATGTTGAATACTCCTCGCTCTCTTCTTCGAGATTTGGAGGAGTCTTCGCCTCTCCTGAGGATTCGCTGGAACGGACTGTATTCGATTGGGAAAGCTCTCTGAGAAGCCGGAGAGTGCTGTCGTCCAAATAGATGTGTTCGACACCTGAACGTCTCAATCGTTTCAGCTCATCTACAACTGCTTGGAATTCCAATCGCATGCTACTCCCACTATTTCAAGAAGATAGGAATCTCTCGACATATTTACCGAGCAGATCGAACTCGAGGTTCACATCGTCGCCTACCGATCGCTCACTGATGTTGGTGCTTTTGATGGTCAGAGGGATGAGACAGACAGCAAATCCAGATTCATCGACTTCGGCCACGGTGAGGGAAATCCCGTCGATCGCGATGCTTCCCTTGTAGACGACATATTTCAACTGGTCGAGCGGAGGGGCGACCCGGATAGTGTGATCCTTCCCTCTCGGTTCAAAGTGTGTGATCTCTCCCGTTGCATCAATGTGGCCGTTGACAAAGTGGCCGCCAAACCGACCGTCGGATCTCAGGCTTCTTTCCAGGTTCACGCTCGCTTCACCTGAGATGGTGGGGAAATTCAACACCTCCGTATCGGATCCCGAAACTCTTCCGCTCTTCCTTGCCCCCATCAGGTTTCGCAATGATGTTAGGCGAAGGGTCTCTTCAATCACCTCAAACGAAACTGTCGATTCATCAATTCTGACGACAGATAGGCAGCACCCGTTCACGGCGACACTCTCCCCAATTTCTAAACCCTTCAGAATTCGACGCGCCGATACTGTCAGCGTCCACGCTTCCGGGCCTTCTTCGAAGCCGAGTACAACTCCCTTCTCCTCCACGATTCCAGTGAACATAACCGTTTACCTCTTTGTTGCAAAAGCATCATGCCATGCCAATTCGTTTTGTAAATGTCGATCGGCGAACCGCATGTAGTTGCCCTGAGATATGCTCAATTGCGTGGCGCAGGACGACTATTCTCCTAATGAAGACTCCCCGTCTCGCCGAGCGGGACTGCGGAGTATCTCACTCTTTCGCCAATTTGCCTGTAATTGCCTATACTATTCTCAGATTTCAAACGAACCTCCCAGGAGGGGCCTACTCGAATAGTGTGTTACAGGCTCCCCCGGTCTCGTGCCGGGGTGGCGCCCGGTTTCCAGCTACCATTACTCGACTCGATCAGAATACCCCTCCCCCGGCCCTTCTCCTCCCAGCCGTGACAACGGCTGGGAGGAGAAGGGCCGGGGGAGGGGTTGGGTGGGGTGCCCATTTTGTAGCACCGAATCAGCGCCACCCCGGCACGAGACCGGGGGAGCCTGTAACCGAAAAGACGCTTAACCGGTAGGGAGGGACCGTTCTCCACAAAAATCCTTCTTACGGGCGGATCGGGCGCTCCGTGAATGACGATGCTTGAGAAAGTCAGCCACCCCGCAGTCCCGCTCGGCGGAACGGGGAATTACCAAGTTAGATGGATTCCCAGCTCTGCCTCCCGGCAAAGCGACTAGGAAGATGTCGGTGCAGGACTCTGAAGCGATCCACGAATGCATCCGAAACGAAGGAACGCTCCGCAATATTGCAAGTCGCAATCCGACAGATTCCCTACCTGAGATTTACTCTCACCACTGACGTCTCGTTGTTCCGGTCGATAAGCATCACAAACTCACCTCGAGAATCGTCAGATTCAATCTCTATCAAGAGTCCGAGCGCCGTTCCATACTGGTCGATCTCCAATCCGTCGATCTCTTTGATCCAATCCCCGCGGAGCAATCCGGCGGAATTGACGGCGCTGTTGGGTTTGACATAGGAGGCAATCACTCCACTCGAGTCGAGATGTGAGACGCGTCGACGGATCGCATCCCGGATGACGAATTCCCGGACCGTAAATCCGAGCTCTTCCAGATACTGTCGTTCCGCCAGGTTGATAGGTTTCGGGTGGGTCCCAACCTCCACTTCCACTTCGAGTTCGTCTTCCCCTCGCAGCACCGTCAATGACATCGTTTCTCCGGGTAGTCGGCTCAGCACCTCTCGTTCGAAGTGCCTCTGAACAATCCCCTCGGGTCGGTAGCGGGGTAGGTTTTTATCGTCGATTGCGATGACAATGTCCTTGTTCCTCAGTCCTCCCAGCTCCGCCGGACTGTCATCCAAAATGGTGCTGATAACGATCGCTCCCTGGTCTCTCAATCCCATGAACGATGCAACCTCTCTCTCAATCGGCTGCATCCCCGAAACCCCAATCCACGGACGCGGTCCCCCGTCGGGAGCATCAGGGATACGTCCGATGTTTTCCAGAAATTCGTCACCGTGGAGAAAAACGCCGCTCTCCCTCACCCCACGAAGTCCCACCTTGTATTGTTCCGTTCCCATGGTGAGGAGCCGTTCCCGTGCGATGGGGTTTCCAATCCAACCGACGAATCGGCCAGACATATCGAATACGGGACTTGCCGGCGCCCCAAGTTTGCCCTCCGAGAAACCGATCTTCAAAGGCAACTTCTGGGTCATGGCGAGACGGCCGTCGAGCAGATAGGGAAGAAAATCGAATTCCTTCCCCATCACTCCGATTCCCCAAAGCGAACTTCCCAGGTAGGCGGTTGAGGCTTCAAAGTCGGTAAACGGTTTCAGCCTCTCGCGCATTTCCTCTGCCACCCGAAGGTAGTTCCACCCGTTGAGGTGGTCTCTGCCCAGGTATTCAGCGGCAAATCCGTCACCGCCCTCTCCCAGGACATAGGCCCTGAAGTCCTTGAACTGATCGTAGGGGAGCCAATTCGGCATGGCGTTGTCCAGCAGGACAACATGACCTTCGGAATCAATACAGAGTCCGACCGTACTCTGTGAGCTCCGCTCCTCTTCACGCTGGACGAAATATTCCACCGCCACGAGGGAAGGTACTCTCTCACGAAAAAGTCTTCCCAGCTCGGTCTCGCCCACCTCAGCGGCGAGATTCGCAGCGCTTGCGAGGATCGTTACCGTGAGTATGTTGAGGACTCGTTTCACTTCTGAAGCTCTGGATTCGCGTTTCAGGGGATTCTATCCTTTGATCCGGAATCGACCGAGTATATTCCTGATTAGGGTCGATTGGTCCGCATTGGACTCCCTTGATGTCCAATCTTCCAAAAATCGATCATCGCAATCGTAAGCGCAATCGACAATCGAAATTCTGAAATTCCTTGTGGCAGATTCCTAAAGGTAAACCGTCGATCCATCCGGCGCCCGATTCCCGGACCGCTCCCAGTGCACATATTCGCCGGCCTTCACTGCCTCTTCATTGACCTCAACTCCCAGACCCGGACGATCGGGCCGCAGCTCCAAGTATCCGTCTTTCGGCCAATAGGGATCGTCCAGCCAATTCCCAGCGTAATCCTGGTCGGGTAAGTGATACTCGAGGATCTTAAAGTTCGGAGTGGCCGCTGCAAACTGCACGTTCACCGCCGTCGCTAGAGGACCCATTGGATTGTGCGGAGCCACCGTAACATAATGAGCTTCGGCAATTGCGGCAATCTTTCGTAGCTCTAGCAATCCTCCGCAAACACAGACATCCGGCTGGATTATGTCCGCGCCGTTCTTGGAAAGAAGATCCAAGAACTCAAAACGCGTATAGAGACTTTCACCCGTCGCCAGGGGTACCTGCATCTGCGAGCGCAGCCGCGCCCACGCATCGCTGTTTTCAGGTCTCAAAGGTTCTTCGTAGAAATATGGATCGTAGGGGGCGAGCGCATTCGCCAACTGCAAAGCGCGAATCGGTTCGAAGATTTTGGCATGGGGATCGAAGGCGAATTCCCAATCATCGCCGCATTGGTTTCGCAACTCCTCAAAATAGCGGGCCGCCGCATCGCAAACCCTTCCCCATCGATTGGCGTTCGGATCGAGGAGAAAGGGAGAGGTCTTGAATGCGGTAAAGCCGTGTTCCGCGTTCAGCTTTTGGGCCGTTACCGCCGCTTCCCCGGCATCTTTCCCTCCAATTCCTCGATAGACCCGAATGCGATCCCGCACCGCGCCCCCCAATAGCATGTAGACCGGCAGGCCCGCCGCCTTTCCACTGATATCCCACAAAGCATGATCCAATCCCGAGATGGCGGCCAATCCGATAGAGCCCGGCGGAAAGCGAAACTGTTGAAGCAGCTTGAGGACGATGAACTCGATCCTTCGAGGGTCTTCACCCCCGATCAGTTCGAAAATGTAATCCAGTGTCGGCACGATTGCCAACTCAGGACCAACTCCGTAGCATTCCCCCCATCCATGGATGCCCTCATCTGTCTCCACCTTGACCAGAATCCGAGACCGGCTTCCGGAATTCGTCACGAACGGTTTAATTGCTGATATCTTCATGCTAATTACTCCCTGTTTCTCGATCTTTCCGATATCGAGTGTCAACAGTTCTTGCAGATTTCTGCCAATCTGATATTCTTTAAGCCTCGTCAGGTTTCAAGAGAAAGGTTCAGTCTGAGTTCCGTCTTGCAGACCGACCGTGTCGTCTACGACGAGGGTCAAAAGGCCACCGCTACCGTAATATTCATCGACCTCGAAGAGGTCGGTAACACCTTTCTCAGCCTCGGTTTCGGCACTGAAAATTCCGGAGATATCGAAATTGTCGAAATCCAGACATCAAAAGCCAATCCACTGATTTACTTCACCAAATCGCCCGTTGTGATTGCGACTAATACCGGAAGCCCGGTGCAAAACGACGGGACCCTCGAACTCGATCCCAACGAAATTTTCTCGGCTCTTCTCAGCTACAAACTCTCAGATCGAACTCAATCCTCCGTTCGGTCTCAAGCCCGTGGGAACTCTATTCTTCGAAGGCGATGTGGGACCCGTCCAGGTTGCGAGCGAAGAGCTTCTCTTTCTTCCCCAAAGTGATGCGCAGCTCTTTAAATTCCTTGGTCGCATCGGCGGGGACGGTATGATGGTGCCGAAGTCTTCTTAATCGGACGCGATCTCGACTCCAATCTGAAACCCTGGACGTGCCTGAGCTATGCCTATGTTCTACGAGACGCGAAATTCACTCAGCGTTTCGTATCGCGGTTCGATGCCGATACCCGGAATGTCGGGCGGGCTCACGGTGCCATCATCGTTGAGGGTCAGCGTCTCGGTGTAGATCTTGCCCCACATCGGATCCATGCGCTTGGGATAAAATTCAAGAATCAATCCATTGGCGATCGCGCTGACTAAGTGAATGTGGATTTCCTGGGCTCCGTGGGGAGCAATATCCAGATCATGGGCCTGGGCCAGCGCCGCCACTTTCATGAATTCCGTGACCCCGCCTAGGATAACCGCATCCGCATTGAGAATCGGGACACACCCAGTCGCAATCAGATCGCGGAACCCGTAGCGAGTATACTCATTCTCTCCCGTCGCAATTGGAATCGTCGTCTTTTCCGCGACCCTTTTGTGACCCTCGTAGTCATCCGGAGCGATCGGTTCCTCAAACCAGAACGGTTCGTACTCTTCAACCCGCGCCGCCAATTGAACGGCTTCATACCACCGATAGGCGCAATTGGCATCAATCATAAGATCGATGTCAGGTCCGATCGCTTCCCGTACCGCCTTCACTCGCTCGATGTCCTCCTTCATAGGCACGGCGCCAATCTTCATTTTCACCGCTTTCGCGCCCCACTCGACGTGCTCCGTCATCTCCTGCTGCAGCTCCCTTAGACCTTTTCCGTCTTCGTAGTAACCGCCCGCGATATAGGTGGGAACACGACTTCGAAAACCGCCCAGCATCTTGTATAGCGGCATCCCAGCTACCTTGGCGCGTAGATCCCACAACGCGATGTCGATCGCACTAATGCCCCGCGTCGTCATCCCACGGCGTCCCGTCAGTTTTGGCACCCACATCTTGTGCCACAGTCGCTCAACGTCGATCGGATCTTCTCCAATAAGCAAATCTCTCATTCGCTCAATCGTTGCACCGATCTCGCCTCCCTTCTCCCCTCCGAGCCCGATCCCAGTCGTCCCTTCGTCCGTCTCAACAAATACCAAACCTACCCCGGAATGGGTGTAGGTGTGCATGCCATTCGAAATCGGTTTGGCCCGCGGCCACCGAAAACTCTCCACTCTGATATCTGTGATCCTCATCGTTTCTCTGTGACAAATAAATCGACGGCCGTCGATTTATTTGTCACAGAGAAACAATGAAGTATAAGTTCGTTTTCCTTCCACCTCTCCGGAATCGCGATGGTTTCTTCGGAGGTGCAATGATTGAAGCAGTGCCGGGCATTGAAATCGTCCACTGCGAAACGCGCGAAGAGGCGCTCGCGGCCCTCCCCGGCTCCGCTGCTTGTTTTGGCACTCTCGATCCCGAGCTGCTGGCGGCCGCTACGGAATTGAAGTGGCTGGCGGCCCCCGCGGCCGGTCCTCCCAAGGGCTACTACTTCGAAGAGCTGATCCGGAGCGAGGTGGTCGTGACGAATTTCCGCGGCATATACAACGACCATATTTCGACTCATATCATGGCTTTCGTTCTGGCCTTCGGGCGCCAGATGCATCTCTACTTCCGCGATCAGTTCGAAGGCCAGTGGCGGAAAGGGGGCGAATCCCGAGAATCCGTTTATCTGCCCGAATCCACCGCACTGATCATTGGCGTGGGTGGCATCGGCGGCGAGACGGCTCGCCAATGCAAGCATTTTGGAATGACGGTGATTGGAATAGATCCACGTGTCTCGGAGGCGCCGGACGGAGTGGACGAGCTCCATCGGCCGGAGGAACTCGAATCTATTCTGCCCAAGGCGGACTTTGTCATCCTCACCGCCCCGCAAACTCCCTCGACTGAAGGGCTCTTTACTTCGGCCAAATTCGAGCGGATGAAGGAGAGCGCCTATTTTATCAACATCGGCCGCGGCTCGAACGTTAAGTTGGCGGACCTGAACCGTGCGCTCCGCGAGGAGCAGATTGCCGGGGCCGCGCTCGATGTCTTTGAAGAGGAGCCCCTGCCGGACGGCCATCCACTGTGGACCGCTCCCAACTTCCTGATGACCCCGCACGTCGCTGCCTCCGGTCCCTATCTGGAAAGGCGAAGAGTCGAATTGTTGGTGGAAAACGCCAAACGATTCGCCGAGGGAAGAGAGCTTGTACAGATCGTCGATAAAGCGAACTGGTTTTAGAAACCTTTTGGACTTCGCCGACAGGCTCATCTTTGTCTTTTGTCCCTCGATCACAGCCAACTATGAGCGACCCGACTGTCTCGTCTAAGTCTTGCTGAGAGGATCAACAATCACGAGAAAAGATCCAGCCACCGGCCCGGCGAGCTAAATTCTCCGGTCGAACAACCCACCCCTGCCCCTTCCAGGAGGGGAATGTCCTAAAAGTCGAGTTTCTGGACCTTCCCCTCCTTGGAGGGTTGCCCCGCCAAGGACACTCTATCTTTCCCACGCATCTCGAAACTTTCCTTCACTCTCCCGTCGTCAATCTCAATCGTGATCTATTGTCGACATCCCCCTCCGACCATCCAACATCGTGACCCATGAAACTGCTCCGCCAACTCACCACCACCGCCGGCATTCCCGGTCGCGAGCACCGGGTTCGTCAACTGATACTCGACCAGATCGAAGGCCGCTTTGACGAAACGCGAATCGACGCCATGGGATCGATAATCGCGGTCAAGAAACCGACCCGCCGTACCCGGAAACCCCTCCGCGTCATGCTGGCAGCCCACATGGATCAGATCGGATTCATGGTCAAACACATCGACGACAAAGGCTTTCTGAGAGTCAACGCCGTCGGAGGATTCGACACCCGTAATCTCTTCGCCAGAATGTGCACCATCTGCCCGGACGTGCATAACCCTAAGCGCGACTTAAAGGGTGTAATGAATCCGGGCGGAAAACCAATTCATATCAGCGACGACCAAGAAAGAAACAAGGTTCCAGGAATACACGAATTCACGGTCGACGTCGGTCTTCCCGTCGACCAGGTTAAGAAGCGCATCCAGATCGGCGACATGGTAGTTCTGGACGCTCCGGCTCAACAGGTCGGCAAGACTTTCGTTTCCCAGTGCGTGGACAACCGGGTAGCCTGCTGGATCGCCATCCGAGCGATTGAAATGCTCCGGTCCCACATCTGCGAAATTCACTGCGTCTTCACGGTTCAGGAGGAAGTCGGCATCCGGGGCGCGGCCACCAGTGCGTTCTCGATCCAGCCTGATGTTGGAATCGGGATCGACACCACCCTCTGTGTTGACACCCCCGGCGTGCCGGATGACATGCGCACCACCAAGCAAGGCGACGGCGCCGCCCTCACCGTAATGGACTCATCGTCCATCACCGATCTTGACCTCCTGGAGACCTTCGAATCGATCGCCAAGGCGAAGAAGATCCCATTCCAACGCTCGATCTTGACTCGGGGCGGAACCGACACCGCCTCCATCCAAAAGGCCGGCCCCGGATCGCGCGTTCTCACTCTATCCTGTCCGACCCGCTACATCCACACCGTAACGGAAATGGTCCACCTCGACGACCTGCACGCCTGTCGTGACCTTCTCGCCGCCTATTTGGCGCGGGCCAAATGAGGGAGTTCATAATCTTCGATACCCACACCTTTCGACCCTCTCAGGATTTCACGCGGATCTGCTGGGAGTTCTATTCCTTCGGTTCGAGAGCTAAGTATCCCAAGGCTCGTCCCCCAGCCAGTTCCTTCTCGATCCCGATGATTCCTGCGCCCCCCATCACTTTCATGTGACTCTCGAGATTCCCATGAGTCCAATCCAGCTGTTCCCGAAGCTCGCCGAAACTCATCCCTCCATCGGAATTAGCCAAAAGGGAGAGTATCGCCAGCCGCGCCGGAATGGGCTCCACCACCGACAGATTCCTTACAAAGCACAAATAGGAGTTTACAAGGGAGGCTTTCCGGTTTACTTTGTCTTGCCTTCCGAGTTCAACCAGCGTCCAACCCCTTATACTCAAAGACTATGCCATTGAGAAAATACACCCCCGTTGCTCTTGCTCTATCATTGACCATCCTGCTGAGCCCCGCTTGGGCGAAAAAGCACGTTTTTTTGGTTGATGCGATCAACAACCCGGACGTCCAGGTGCGGCCCGGATCGTCGTTCACGATCATCAGCTCCGATCTGAAGATCGACGTCAAGGATCCCCAGTACGACGATGCTTCCCGCTATGTGAAAACGATTCTTTCCGGGCTGGGATACTATGAAGCGCCGGATCGGGAAAGCGCAGACCTCCTGGTCGATATTTCATACGGTACTGAAGATCCTCACATTGAGTTCGACGTTCGCACCACGATTCCGTCTACATCAAGAGTCCAAGACATCCTCGATCCTACCGGGCGAAGCAACTATCCAAACCGCCCCTTTCGTGTGGGTAACGACCCTGGATTGGGAGGTAACAGGAGATATACTCGCATCGTGAGAACCGAAGATGAGATCATTCCCAAGACGATCTACGGTAAGTTCCTGAAGATCACTGTGAGCGAAAATCAGCCTTTGGGCAGCAAGGAGGGAAGGAACGAAGCATGGAGCGTCAAGGTCATCAACCAGAACGAAAGTACCGATATCGAAAAATATCTTCCGCTGTTGGCGGCCGCTGCGATCCCCTATGTCGGCCAAAGGACCCAGAGCCAGGAAAAAGTGGTTTTGCGCGACCGTGACAAAAATGTCCTCTTTGTAAAGAAGGGCATGTAAAGGAAGCTGTCGGGTTTAGCTTTGCAACACTGCGGAGTGTTGCTGCCATATTGAAGCGTTCGTAGATCGCTTCCGATTCCAGCACCGACATCTTCCTAATCGAAAACCACCGAATTCCCATCGAGCGAAGACGAAAAGCTGCCGCTTTCCGCTATTGTCTAACGCTATCTGTGTAGCGGAAAGCGGCAGCTTTTCGATCTCTAGGGATTGCGTCAGCTTCATCCTCAATCGAGACCCGCTGATGCGAACCCGGCTTGCCGGGCTTAGGAAGATGTCGGCGGCTGTTGAATCTGCTGGATCCTGCGAATGCACGGCGCTTTGCAGACTCTTCTAGATGTTAGAAAAGTCAGCCGCCGACAGCTTCCTAGGGGAGCGGCGGAATCTTGCGTGCCTTCATCCAGAGAAGCCGGTTTACCGAACCGAACTCCGTGAGCCAGGCGCCGCCTTCTTGATCGTAGGCGACCGAGTCCTTGACATGGACAACACTATTCTTGGTCTCGAGCCATGTTTCCGGTGCATCCACTAGAGCGAGGCCCACTAGGCTATTATTCCCCGCCCCCGAATTGTCCCCAAAGATTACAACAGGGTGCTCTGTTCTCTCGACCTCCACCATTTCAGATCCCGTACCGACTCCCAATCCGTATCCTCCGACATAACTTAGTATCGTTTCTGAGCCGTTGAAGCGGATGCTGGCGCCGCGATTTCGCGAATCCCCTTCGGGATCCTCCGATGCGATAGCGGCATTTCGAGAAAGATTGATCACGAAACTCCTGAGATCACTGTTAACATCGTGATCTGCCTTCAATCCGGACCACTCTGCCGAACTTTCTCCAGCCGACCTGACCCCAACTCGAGTTCCCGAGACGAATTCGATCTCCAAAGTGTACTCCTCATCTCGGTCGACACGCCCGCCGCCTATGGCCAGCAAATCTCCTTCTTGCCAGTTCTCAGGAATGCGCTCCAGAGTGAGAACTCGATCCCCCATTTTCGGCACGTTGGCAAGAGGAACCATCGTGGATTTCGGCTGACCTGCCATGGAGAACTTCCCTTCCGAATGCAGGTGGGGCACCACCTCAGCATCTTCGGCCGCTGCCTCGGGAAACTCCAAAGAAGCAAGCAGTAGGAGCGCTTCAACCCCAGGGTGAAAGTTTTCTGGGGAGGAAGTGGCTGATAGGCAAAAAGATAAAAAAAGAGCTAGACAAACCCGAGGGAATCAGTCATGCCAAGATGGTATGAAAGACAAAAGATCTTACCATCTGACTCCTTCGATAGATCGTCTAACTCTGCGTCTGATCTTGCCCGAAGAGCAGGAGCGATTCAATGATCTTTTGATCCAACATCATTATTTGCACAGTGCGGGGAGCGCGGGAGAGACCCTGCGCTATGTGGCTTTGATCGACGGGCAATGGGTGTGTCTTTTGCTGTGGGGAGCGGCTAGCTACCGGCTGAAGGATCGAGACGGCTGGATCGGCTGGGATGGGGCGCGACGGCATGCGCGCTTGAAGCTGGTGGTGCAGAACCGGCGTTTTCTCATTCTGCCCGGGGTCAAGCTGGCCAATCTGGCCTCCAAGACGTTGGCGATGTGCCTGAGAGTCTTGGCCGATCACTGGGAGCAGGCCTTTGCCTATCGCCCCTTGGTAGCGGAAACTTTCGTGGACCCACAGATCCACCGAGGCACTTGCTACAAAGCGAGCGGGTGGACCCCATTGGGCTTGAGCGCGGGATATGGTCGACAGCGGGAAGATTTCTATGAACGCCATGAGCGCCCCAAGCAGATCTGGGTCAAACCCCTGCGGGCTGATGCTCTGCAACTGCTGCGCTCGCCAGGGCCCTTGCCCAAGGCACACCGTGAGGCCCTCAATGCCAACGACAACTCCCATGCGGTCTGCCTCAAAGTGGAACAGATGACAAGCCTCCGGGAACGCTTCCACCAGATCGAAGACTTCCGTCGAAAAGCGGGCCGTCGCTATCGACTCGCCACGGTCTTGAGTATGATTGTGCTCGGCACCCTCTGCGGCAAACACAACCTCAAGGAGATCGTGCGCCTGGCCCATCACCTCAATCAAGCCCAACTGCGCGCCTTACGCTCCTGGAAAAACCCCAAAACAAGCCGTTTTCAGGCCCCCTGCTATGATGTCTTCTACCGGGTGTTGCAAAACGTCGAGGCCGAGCTTTTCGATCAAATCCTCACCCAATTCATAGCCTCGCCCGAGGGCCGTTTGCCCCGCGATATTGCGGTTGACGGTAAGACTCTCAAAGGCACTGACAAAGAACCGGCCAAGGCCTTGCACCTGGTGGCCGCGGTCGATCATCAAAGCGCTCAAACGATTGCCCAAGTCGCTACCGCCGACAAATCCAACGAGATCACCGCCGCCCAAACTCTCCTGCGCAAGATGCCGGCCATGGACGGATCCACCTTCACCTTCGACGCCATGCATAACCAAAAAGAAACGGCCCACATCGTGGTCGAAGAACTCGGTGCTGACTATATCATCCAGATCAAAGACAACCAACCCACCATGCATCAAGACGCAAAGAATCTTTTCGGCCCCTCCCCCTTTTTGTCCACCAAACCGTAGATAAGGACCATGGCCGCCTGGAGATTCGTCAAATAGCAACCCATCCTCTAAGCGCTCCCTCCCTTGGCTTGCCTCATGCTCGTCAGTTCGCCTCTGTCCAACGCACCTTCCATTATCCTAACAAAGCGAAACCTTCCTCGGAACGCTCCTACTATGTCAGCAGCCGCGATCCCACCGACTTGAGCCCTCCTCAGTTCCTATCGAAAATCCGCAACCACTGGGCCATCGAAAACAAAAACCACTACCCCAGAGATCGCTTCTTCGATGAAGATCGATGTATGATCCGTAACCATAACGCAGCCAGAATCCTGGCTGCTTGCAGGCAACTGGTTCTTAGCCTCAAATCTACCATGGGCTTCGAATCCACCCCTGCCCTCTGTGATCATTTCACCTTCAACCTACACAAGGCCATCAATATCATCACCTAATGTCCCGAGAATCAAAACACCGTAGCTTCAACCCCTTCTTCCACTGGTTTGCCTTCTCTTCCTACCTCCAATAGTCCAGTCTCGCCGATCGATACGTTCTCTGCCTTTAATTGAGTATTTTCACTGGTCGAGAATCTCAGAGATCCGTTGACTTGGATAGATTTCAGGTGCGATTCGTTGCTGTAATCCAGAGCGATCTCCACTCCTTCCGGTATTAGCACACGACTGCTCGAGCCAGGCAGCTCTCCCCCTTTCCAGACCGAGGGATCGCCCGATTTGCTCGCCACATGGGTGATCTCCGCGGCATCCTCGACTTCGTCGTCTGATTCCTCGACGTTTTCATCCGTATGGGATCCAGCCAGGACTCCGTCCTCAATGAACTCCACGGGCCCAATCCCATCACCTGTTTCTTCGGAGGAGTCAGGAATGGCCAAGGCTCGTTCTCTGTCTGCTTCCTGAAGGCGATCCTCTCCTGGAAATTCGGATGGGTAGTCCCGAAGGACTACCCATCCGAGAAGTAGAATCGTTACAGCTAGAAGCGCGAGTAGGCTCTTACTCTTCATTCCCCAAAGCTATCAGGCAGCGGCGCTTTCCTCCGGAACCCCAAGGAGACGTTTCAATGCCTTGGTGACCTTCCGTGAATCCAGCTTCTTCCGCTTCTTCTTTGATGCTCGCGGAGCGTCTGGGTCGAGGTCCACTTCAAGAGCGTAGGGAGTCGCATTTTTGGCGAAGTCCTTCACCTCGAATTCCAAGGCAATAAATTGTGAACCATCATCACGTGTCATAACGGGCAGTTCCAGAAGCGCTTTACCTTTGAATCTCTTCCGGAATCTCTTCTCACCGAAGCTGTTATCGAGGATCGTCCCCGATATGACGAATCCTCTCTTCAAGTCGAGCGGATTGACCACCGTATCGACCTTCGAACTCAACTCAAATTCGGGAGGCGTGATGTCTCCAAAGATGAGGAACGTCCGCAGATATTCGCCCAACTTGATGGTGATGAAGTTCCAATCCTCTCCCAGCGTTTCCTTTTCATCCACTCGCACGGTTTCTTCGGTGCCGTCGGGATAGTAGACCGTGTATTTCAGTCGGTAACCTTCCAATTGATTGGTATACCTTCTGTTTCTCAGTTTCACTCTCGGCGGGTATTCCGTCGGATCTCCGATCAAGGCGTGAATGACCGGATCGACGAAGGCATCCTCAGGTGCGATCGCATCGCCCACCGACAGGCCGTATTCCGCCCATAGCTCGGCATTCGTCATGTCGATAATATCAGCCGGAATATAATCCGCCGCCGAATCCTGCGGGAACGGAACAAAGTCGGCCGCCTGGGCGTGGTAATACAGCTGCATGTCTTCGTATTTCAAGGTACCCAATCTTATGATATCTCTCATAAAGATCCTCGTGAGATCGTTCATCTTGGGCTTGAACTTCGTCCTCAGGTAAACCTGATATCGCCTGTTCTCCGACTTCCCTCTGTAGTAGGATGTGAGCTGATCGTCCGTCAGATCAGGAAAACTGATATCGCCCTCCAAAAGCACGCTGCGCCTGTCGTCCTTCGTAGTGCAGATATTGATGTCCCTCACATTCTGGTAGACCCCACCGGTTACACGGTTGTCACCCTTGACCGGAATATCCACACCGTGACCCCACCACTTTATAGTGAGATTATCAAAGTGAATGTTACGGGTCACCTCGTTTCTCCTCATCGCGCGGCTCCTACTCGGTTTCCTCTCGTAACCGATAAAGCTGCTATCCGCAACCACCAGTTGATTGGTGTATCGGATGGAAAGTCCCGTCCCGGTGCTGGCGGTGGTCGCATTGCGGATCAGGCTGGTCGCGTTGTGCTTGGACTGTAGCTGGTGAAATTTGGTTTCAATTCCCTGCCTGCACCCAAAGACGAAAGCGTCCTCGAGGACGAGGGGAACGGTTCCGACGGGAACGGTCTCTGCGCCGTTCGCTATGGAGGGATCATCCAAAAGTTCCGCCGCGAAACGCCCTACCCCGATTCCATCTTCATCCAATGGAACCGTGAAGAAGATGATTCCAGCGTTCCCGGATCCGGCCACCTTGACGTCGCGCAATTCAACGCCGCCCCCCTGCAGCCAGAAACCATGGCCGCTGTGACCAAAACCTGTCTCTAGAATGGGTCCTCCTTTATCCCCTCGGCGCGATTCGATACCTTCACCCGAACCGACCGTTCGCACTGAAACCACATTGTCGAAAAATCCAGTTTCGTCTCCCACTTCTGTAAACCAGCAGGAGCCGACTGCATTGTAGCAGCCCGAATCGGAGACCTCCACATTGCGGCTATGGTTCACGAGTCCCAAACCCGGACTGTCGACAATGGCCAAGCCTACTACAACCGCCGGCGTGGGTTGGGTTGGACCTCCTCGGTGAAAGTGCCAGCCGTAACGACCCACCGTGTTGTGTCCTGTTTCGGGTAGCCGATGGCCATGATCGTCGATTTCGGGCGACTCCAGACGAGTGCGCTTATCCCTTCTACCAAGGCCGTAGGCCCCGACATATCGCGTATCCGTTTTTGAAACTCCCGAATGCATGAACATGACGTGTCCGCGCCGGCGATTGATTCCCCACTCGTCGGAATGAGAGACATTCTCGGACTCGACGACTACGTTTCTCGAAACGTTCATAACGAATGGCATCAGCCCCTCGGGCAGCGAATGGTACTTTGAAAGACCCCGCCATCCGGATTCGAGCTGTCCGTTGTCATCAATACCCGAGACTTCAACGCCGTCTGAGGTGAAGCCTGTGATAATTAGAATTTCATCCCTATCACGGCTCTTGTGGGTGCCGGGCAGAATCAACATGTCACCGACAACCCAGTCCACCGGAATGTGCTCAAGGTGTAAGACCTTATCCTTCCTATGCGGATGGGCGGCCAAATCGACATGCGGCGTTTTGACCGCACCGTGGATGGTCGCACGACCATGACAAATCAAACCCCGGCTCAACTCCCTCGGATCCCATTCGAGGTCTATAGGCCCGGTATCGGCGATGACTATCTTCGCCACCACATCCGGACTGACCGGGTTAGAGACGTTGCCAATCTCTAAATGGCCCTGCGGACTCACAACCAGCGTATCCACTTTCAGGGCCGTGTTGCGATCGGTTGCAAACGTCAGTATACCATCGACGCGAATGGTATAGTAGACCGGACCATTCACGGTGCTCAGCGTAACCACCACATCCTCCGCGATTACTATTCGAGCATCGTCTCCCGGAATCTCCTCATCCTCCCAGGTCGCTGCGTGTTGCCAATCACCCGATTGAACGGCCCAGTGCGTCGCATCCTCGTATCTAACCAAATCAAAAAGAGCGCCGTGCTCATCCTGAATCGGCACAGGATCATGATCATGCTGACTGTAGACTACGCAGGGAATTCCCATCGCCACGTAGAAAAAGACAGAAACAATACTTTTCCTTTTCATGATTTCCTCCCCTAGTTAACAGTTGTCGGTATCTTGCCGTCCCCAGACGGCCCACTTCATTAAGTAGCAAACAAAAATAGTCGATCAGCAAATCCTGTCAATATTTAGATGTGCAATACTAATGTGCAGTTTCACACTATGCATCAATTTTATTGACCCTTATGATTCTACACTATCATTTGAAACTTCTATAAAAAGGGACAGAAAGATAATTCACTTATCCTCATTCAGCGCGACATGACCGCTCCAGAGGTTAGCGTTTGGAACCCTGCTCAGTAATTTATTCCTATTGCTCTTCCAAGCCTGCATAATTCCGACAAATCGGACTTAAGAAACTAAATACCAATAGGTTAAGTCAGCACCTATTTGGGTGCTTTTCTGGCTTGACCTTTACCTCTACCTATTTCCTCAGGCCAGTTAATAAACTGGCACCCATCAGCTCCATAAGAGTCGATTTTCATAATCGATAGACACTTATCAAACACTAAGCTGAATCTTGAAAGCACCAAAGTTTAGAAAGCTTCAATTGGATTAGTGCATAAATAAAAATACACTCTTGTAAGCGAGTAAAATGGGGTGAAGACCTCACTCTAATTCTTACTAATAAATTGGGGAAGCTCTGCTGTAGTTCGACAGCGAAGTTGCTCCATAACCTGGCGTAGTTGAGTTTTCATAATTGAGATTGTGTGATCGCCTCCTCCGTTACCCAATGCCGCAACTCCGTACATGAATGTCCTTCCAAGGAATGCAAACCGAGCGCCACAAGCGAGTGTTCTTGCGATATCGGGTCCCGACCTGATGCCGCTATCCATCATCACTTCGATCTTGTCGCCGTACTGGGCGGCGATTCGCCGCAAAGGTTTGATGGTGGATTCCCCAGCGTCAAGTTGCCTGCCTCCATGATTGGAGACGATAATCCCGTCGAGACCGAGTTTGATCGCCATTTCAGTGTCTTCCTCGCTGGCGACTCCTTTGAGGACGAGCTTGCGCTTCCAGATATCACGAAGTCGAGCAACCTTGGATTCGTTGAGGATGCCCTTAAAGGTTTCGTTCATAAATTTCCCAAGGCTACGCAGGTCGAGGTTCTTTGGCATGTAGGGTTTGAGAGTAGAGAACTGTGGCCGGCCGTGATAGAGGGATCGGAAGGCCCAGTTCGGCTTTCCAATCATTTGAAAGATATTCTTGAGTGTCATCCTGGGGGGCATGGCCAAGCCGCTTCTGATTTCTTTTGCACGGTATCCGAAAGTTGGGACATCCGATATGATGACCAGAACGGGACATTCCGCCGCATCTGCCCTCTGCAGTATCTGGTCTCGGAGTCTCTCCTGGACCGGGTGATACAATTGAAACCAGGCCCTGCCTTCTGTGAGTTCGCTTGCTTCTTCGATGCTGCTGGTCGTCACCGTGCTCAATACAAAGGGTATATTGTGCTCGAATGCCGCTTTGGCTAGAATGGCAGATGAATTTGGCCAAATCATTCCTTGAAGACCCATCGGAGCGATACCAAAGGGTGCATCATAGGTATGACCGAAGAGTTCCGTCTTCTGATCGCAGTCAACCGTCTCTGATATATAACGGGGGACCAGCTGGACTTCCCGGATCTCTGCGGTGTTTCGCCGCAGGTTAACCTCCTCGTTGCATCCGCCGTCGACATAGTCGAAGGCAAACTGGGGCACTCTCCGTTTTGCTCTCTTTCGGAGATCTCTTACAAGAGGGTATTTGGGATTGTATGAAATTTTCATCACATGCAGAGTAGACGGAATGCCCGATAGAGATCTGATTCAAGATCACCACCTTGGGCCGATTCTCGATGGTCAAGCCAAATGAGGTCAATCTGCAACTTGGGACAAAAGTCCTCGTTTTTGAGATCGCAAAAGCAGTGACAAAGGAAACGACATAGACTTTTGGTTGAATTCGATGAGTGATGGGTTACGGATTCTCGCAACGATCATGCCATCAGTTGGATGATTACTCGAGTCGGCTCTCTCTACCAGGGGCACGTTGACCTGAATCAGATCGGTTTCGACGGCATTCCTGTCAATGAGCGTCGCTGCCCCGACAGACACCTCGCAACCGCCTTCGAAAAAGCCACTGCCATCGCCGAGGTGATGGACAGCGTCGGATTCGACACCTTATGGTTGGCCGAACATCACTTTCAGCATGAAGGCCATGAGTGTATCCCCAACATTCTCATGCTGGGTGTACACATCGCACATCTGACGGAGCGAATCAGGATCGGATGCGCCGTGAACGTATCCCCCGCCTGGCATCCGCTAAGGCTGGCCGAGGATTATGCCACTGCCGACATTCTCACGGGCGGGCGAATAATCTTAGGCGTAGGTAGGAGTTACCACACTCGTGAAGTAGAGGTATTGGGGGCGCCCCTTCTGGATAAGGAAGCAAATCATCGAAATACTTATGGATGTTCAGGAACGTTATCCGGCACTTGAGGAGGTCCACTTCGGCAGCTGCATCGGCACACCGCAAAGCGTCATCATGGAACAGCTGGAACGGATAGGAAAGGAGAACCTGCCAGCGTTCAAGGGACGAACCTGATCCTTCGGGTCCGAATTTACGCAATTGAACAATCAGTGACTACTGTCTCGAACTCGAAGAACGAAGCTCCATTCTGGATCAGGACGTTTCGACGAAGCTTACGACAATAGAACCTGAGATCTTTTCTGCGCACAATGGGTTCATTTTCAGACTCAATTTTCGACAAGGCTCTTCGTCCCACTCAGCGGGATCAGGTGGATGGAGAATCTAGGCGATTGGCGATTCGAGAGCCATTCCCTACTGGATCTCTCGGGAACCATTCATTCCCCGGTTGTCGATATCGACGCTGATCGTGATCTGGATATTGTGGCCCTCGTGTCGCAGGAGTGGGAGGAGATCTATGCTTTCGAAAACATCAATGCGACTTTCCGACTGCGCATTATCTATGGTTCGACCAATGAGGACTACGGCAGCAGCGGAATCTCAGTCCATGATATCGATGGCGACGGGGATCCGGACATCCTCTACACGAATGGGGACTGAAGGATCCCTTTTCCATGATCTGTTTTGAACAGGTCCGCCCACGTCAGTTTCTTCCTCGTGTGCTCGCCTTGAAACCGACGCGACTTTTGGCCCTCGATGCCGGAGATATGGACGGCGACGGGGAAGTCGAGCTCGTAACCGGCGGGTTCCACTCCCATCCCCCTTTCGAAAACATGAGCCGAATCCTCCTCTGGGACCGCTAGAATTCGACGAAGTCGAATTCTAATCACACATCGCAGAGATTAAAGGCGTGGCGGAGGGATTCGATTGGGTCACCCTTGGGTCGATATTCGTGGCCCACATATCCCTCGTAGTCGGTGCCGGCGATGGCGCGCATTATAGGCGGATAGAAGATCTCCTGTTCTTCGTCGAGATCCTGCCTCCCCGGATTTCCTGCCGTGTGAAAATGGCCCATACTGTCGACGTTGTCCAAGATGTTACGAATCAAGTCGCCCTCCATGATCTGCATATGATAGATGTCGTAGAGCAACTTGACTCGCGGCGAGCCCACCGCCCGGCAGAGAGCGACGCCCCAATTGGTACGATCGCACTGGTAGTCAGGATGATTGACCCGCGAATTGAGAAGCTCGATGCAAAGGTTGATTCCCTTCTCCTCGGCAGCGTGGGTGACCCGCCGGAGACCTTCGACGCAATTGGCCAGTCCTTCCTCCTCCGACTTTCCTTCGCGGTTTCCCGAAAAGCAGATCAGCGAGGGGATGCCCTTGGACGCGGCCAAATCAATATTTGCCAGCAGCTCATCCTCGATACGGTCGTGGTTCTCTCTTTTGTTAAGACCGTCGGGGAGAGAGGCGTGGCCCGAGAATATCGCAATCTCGAGATCGTGGTCGAAGATCATCGGCCAATGTTCCTGACCCGCCATCTCAACCGATTTGTACCCGGTCTCGGCCGCCGCCGCGATAATGTCCTTGGGAGATGCGTCTCCACTCGTGAAAGGACCAAAGCAGATTGATTGTTTTATGGATGCCATTAGCTCAGAAGTAAGACATCAGATGATTCACTCGCAAGTCAGGAATTTCTCGATTGTCTATGCTCGGCAGAGCGACAAGGAAGCTGTCGGTGGTGAAATCTGCCGCGAAGCACGAATGGACCTAAATTCCCTGAACGCCCCGCATAATCGCTAAGCTAAGTCCGACAGATTCCTAGAGGTTCACCGCCTCGACACACCACGGGAAAATGCTCCCCTGCTTTCGACATCGGCTCACCATCCTCCAAGTCGATGAATTGTTTCATGGGGTGATCACCGCCGGCATTGAATCGCGCTTCTCCGGTCATGAAGTGAATGGCGATCGCCCGGCGCGGTCGAGGGGAGCGGTTAACCGGAGATCCGTGCCAGGTAACCGAGTGGTGGAATGAAACTTCACCTTGCCTCACCGGCCAGGGCCGCGGCTTCACGGTCTGGATAGGTGCATCATTCGGAGGCGTGAAGCCTTTCAGATCGCTGAATTCGCTCAATCCTTTCAACTCGCGCTTGGTTCGCAGAAACTCACTCTGCGCTCCCCAACGATGGCTTCCCGGCACCATCCACATGCATCCATTCTCCTCGTCCGCATCGTCCATGGGGATCCAAGCCGAAACCGGAGTCATCGGTCTGATGACAGGCCAGGCCGGCGCGTCCTGGTGCCAGTGGGTGGCGCCTCCCTGATCGGGCGGCTTGTACTGGATCTGATCGTGCCACACCATGAGGTCCGCCTGGCCCGTCAGTTGGCTGATCGCCTTCACAATCGCCGGGTGATAAAGCAAGCGTTCAAAAGCCCCGGAGGCTTCCCAGATGTTGATAATTTGCCAGACCGGAGTGGGTGAGACGTTTCCACCTCCATTCTCCGTTTTGTATCCGCCGGCCGCGAGATCGCGGAATAATACAGGTTGCTTTTCGCCGGGCTGGAAACCGCTCGGCCCGATATCCAAGATGCGTTGCAACTCGCCCCGCAACTCATCCAGTTCCGCGTCCTCGAGGAGGGGACCCCCGTTGAGAAATCCGTCTTCTCCAAATTGCTCGATCTGACCCTCGCTAAGCATGCTTACCTTTAATGGCGATTGAAATTCACCAGTTCAAGATCATTGGTCGTTTGTTACGGAACCATTACTAAGCCTCTGGCCATGGAATCATCATGATCAGCACCGGCCGCCTGTTACCACTTCGGAACTGGATCAATCGAGGTTGAAACTCTTTCCGAAGAAGAATCGGAGGGAGAATGGCCCGCGGATGGCAAGGCTAACCCACTGATGCCTGTCGGACGAATTCTGTTACTTGCGAAGCAGTCAAACGTCAGTGTCCGACAGACTACTAGCCCGAACATTTCACAAACCTTCTGCTGCGACCACGGATAGCACTGCGTCTCAAAGCCTTCCATTGCCCGCCGACCTCAGAGGGTCTCAACACACTGTCGCCCGCCGTCCTACGGAAAGGCATTGATACGCAGCACTCTACGCGGTCTCGCTATGAAGTGTGTGAAATGTCCGGGCTAGCCCGCAGAGCGGCCTCTCTTTCCAGAAGTGTCGGGTGTGAATAGTAGAATCGGCTGTAGAAAGGATGGGGAGTCAGATTGCTGAGGTTTTTCTCAGTTAGTTTCCGAAGGGAGCGAACGAGGTCATCGGGCCCTCCCATCGCCCCGCTCGCAAAGGCGTCCGCTTCAAATTCGTGCTTCCTGGACCACCGATTGAGGAGTGGCGTGAGCCAAAAGGATACCAAGCCACTCAATAATGTAAAAAGAAGAAATGCGGGAGCCAATCCGCTATCGAAAGAAAATCCGAACCCTTCATAGAACCAGGCGCTATTGAGGAGCCAGGAGAGGATGAGGAAGCAGAGTACCATGGCCAACGCAGAAAGAAGCAGGGTCCTGGGAATGTGTCCCAGCTTATAGTGACCGATTTCATGGGCGAGAACCGACTCCAGTTCCCCTTCCGACATTTGCTCGACAAGGGTATCGAAAAGGACGATGCGCCGAAACCGGCCAAAACCGGTAAAGAAGGCGTTGGAATGGCCTGATCTCTTGCTCCCGTCCATGACTTGAATCGTCTTCGCTTTGAATCCGGTTCGGTCCCCGAGTCCCATCAGACGATCTCTCAATTCACCCTCGGGAAGGGGCTCGAGTTTGTTGAACAGCGGCATGATGCACATGGGGTAGAGAATCATCAATACGATTTGAAAGACGAAAACTGCCGCAGAAGCATAGATCCACCAATAAGGAAGGGCCACAACCCAGAGCAGAAAACAGAGAACAGGATATCCGATGAACAGGGCTATGCAGAGTGTCTTGATCTTGTCCGAAACCCACAGCTTTTTGGTGCTCTTGTTAAATCCGAATTTTTCCTCGAGTCGGAACTGGCCCCACCACTCCCACGGAAGCGACGGAAGCGAGAGGATCGTTCCGACCAGAAAGAGAATCAGAGCATCGGCCCATAGCGTCCGTCCGAACCCAGAACCGAGGAGACCGAAGAGCCACGGAAGAAATCCGCTGAGAATGATCAACGCCAGGAGGGCGGCGTCGTAGAGCGAGCTCCAGATACCAAATGAACTTTTCGCCAGGGTGTAGGCGATCGAGTTTTCGTAGGTCTCACTATCGATAAACTCGGAATAGGCATCCGGGATTCGGCCCGACTCTTTTCTTACGTGTCCTCGGTTCAACAGGTCCAACCACAGCTCAAACCCGGTCTTGGCGATCAGGAGACAAACGAAAACGATAGCGACCTCTGGCATTACCAGACTAATTTGCTAGACACGGATGGAATTTCGAGACTAAACAACGAAGGTCCCTTCAGCGTTCAATCCAGTCTGACCTCCCTTCGACTCTGACGGTCCTAAGCCTACAGAAAGGCAACTGAATTGGGTGAATGAAGAAAAGATCAACCGCAGATTACTTCTGCGCGCAGCAGCGCGCTGGATTGCCCAGATTCAGAATCTGATTGATCTGCGAAATCTGCGGTCAAAAAACTGACAAACACGATACGAAGAAGGAGTGCAGCCAGATGCCCGCAAAAGAAAAAAAAGACCCGACCTTCGAAGAGGCGCTTGAAAACCTGGAATCCATCGTCGAGTCGATGGAGAGCGGGGAGACCCCCCTGGCCGAGTTGGTTAGGAAGTTCGAAAAGGGCAACAAGCTCCTCAAGATCTGTCAGAAACGCCTCAAAGATGCCGAACTCAGGATCGAAGTCCTCAAAAAAGAAGGACCAGAACCTGTCGTCGAGGGCTTCGAGCTCGAGACAGATCAGTAGCTTCTGTTGAATGAACTAGCGAATTCAACTTCGATCGTCGATCACGCTTACGATTACGAGGATCGATTACTCAATAGCAGGTCGAACGCAGCAAATCGAAATCCGCAATCTTAAGCGCAATCGAATCTCGAATCTTCTGATCCGCCTTACTATTGGTCCCGGCAATGGGCCCTCCCCTCCTCGGAGGGGTCGGTGGTTAGTCGTCCTGCTCATCAGGATAGGTTCGTAGACTTCCTGGGATCTGAATGTGGGGGTCAGAAGCCCGAGCATTCACCCGTTCTCGACATAATTGTAATAATCGGCCAGGAAGCGCAGGCTGAATGAAGTCCCGACGTCGCGATTCACCATCCAGGTACTCCATCCGCCGGATCAATTCGTACCCTTCCAGGAGCGATTCGGCCTACCAGAGAGGGAACCTCGAGTGGAAACACCCTCTATCCTTGTCGTTCGGCATGATATCCATCCACAGTCCTTCGGCTAGGAGGCTGTCGGACTTTGTGCTTCGATTGCTCTGCAAGTACGAAAGTTCGTCCGACAGATTCCTAGCGCCTCTAAGAGATTGCTAGTTTCCTATCTTTCTTATCCAGATATTCCCACCCGTGCTCTTGAGATATAGCGGCATGTTCTCTTGGAACCAGTGCCATTGATATCTGTGCAAATAGTCAGCAAAGGATAGAATCTCGAAACTCTCATTATACTCGAGGAAGGCACGCAGAATATAAGTTTCATTCCATGCTCTACCTTCACGAATCCACTCCTTAGGGTATTCAAAGGGCCAAAAAATGTCGTGGAAATGAACAAGCACGCCAGACTCCAATGATGGAAGTATCTCAAAGATTATCTTGTTAACATCGCTACCTAATTTTGACACATGGGCAGAGTCTACAAAAAGAATGTCGTTTGCCTCTAAGGAGCTAAACATTCCGACGTCCACTTCTTGGACTTTCTTGGGAAGGATCGTATATCCCTTGTCATTCGGCCTGAGTAAATACTGTAGAAGTCCAGGATTTGGGTCTACAAAAGTGAGAGCGATTTCACTACCGAAAAATCTCTCGCTGGTATCCAGCATGACACACGAAGAATAACCGCACCCTATTTCTACTATTCTCTTCGGTGCGAAGTGTCTAATCATGCTGTATAACGTCAGCGCATCGGAATAAGAGTAAGCCGTATTCGAAAAGTAGTATCTGAATTGCTCCGATTGATTCTCAGGAAAAGGGCATTCTTCGTGGTATTTCTTGAATTCTTTCAATAGGCCAATCTGCTTCTCGGTGTTGAGATTGATACCCGGGATCGCATCGTCATCGGATGGATCAGCGGATACAAATGCCTCTCTCTCTTCAATAGAAGGGATTGCCGAGAAAAAATGTCCTGATGGAACGGATTCTCGCGCCGCTAGTCGCGATTCAAACTCTTGAGACCTGACAAACTGAATCATCATCTCTTCCCTAGTAAGATAGCGACAATCAAGCGCCCTTGTGTAACCTAGGTTGCCTTCTTTGTCCGGTTTCCTCCCCAGTATCTGCTGATAGCAAAACTCAATGAATTCTTGGTCCGTCATACCGTATTTACGAACAACAGCACTTAGTTCCGACTAGGAGGATTGTAGTCATTTAGAGATAACCAACGCTAATCAGAATATCCTCTGACTCATCCCACCTTGGCATTCTCGGTATCATTCGTCTCAATGTTTGATTTCTCCATTAAGGCTATGGACGCGGCTTGTCCGCGTTCTCTACGCCGTCTTGTTGGGCGGCAATTTTCAAACGACCGTTCATCCCAAGCCAGTCTTTCTACCAAAGTTCGCTGCATTCCAAATCATCATAGGCGGTAAGTGATCTCTGGAGCTTTGGCAGCCCGAATTTAATCGATCGCTCATGCTTAACATCGCAGAAATGTTCCGCCGCAATGTAGATCCCCATCGCCACGGATAATCTGTAGTCATCAAACAACTGATCCCATGTGTATCCACTGACGCCATTATTGATAAGCTGCTCATGATAGTGCCTGAGAATCCGCATCTCCAGTCGCCTGCGAATCTCGACTTCCCACATGAGTACGGTGGCAAAAGCAAGATCATAAACCCCCAACCATGTCGTGAGGCAGGGTGAAAGTTTTCTGGGAAGGAAGTGGCTGATAGGCAAAAAGATAAAAAAAGAGCTAGACAAACCCGAGGGAATCAGTCATGCCAAGATGGTATGAAAGACAAAAAATCTTACCATCTGACTCCTTCGATAGATCGTCTAACTCTGCGTCTGATCTTGCCCGAAGAGCAGGAGCGATTCAATGATCTTTTGATCCAACATCATTATTTGCACAGTGCGGGGAGCGCGGGAGAGACCCTGCGCTATGTGGCTTTGATCGACGGGCAATGGGTGTGTCTTTTGCTGTGGGGAGCGGCTAGCTACCGGCTGAAGGATCGAGACGGCTGGATCGGCTGGGATGGGGCGCGACGGCATGCGCGCTTGAAACTGGTGGTGCAGAACCGGCGTTTTCTCATTCTGCCCGGGCTCAAGCTGGCCAATCTGGCCTCCAAGACGTTGGCGATGTGCCTGAGAGTCTTGGCCGATCACTGGGAGCAGGCCTTTGCCTATCGCCCCTTGGTAGCGGAAACTTTCGTGGACCCACAGATCCACCGAGGCACTTGCTACAAGGCGAGCGGGTGGACTCCTTTGGGCTTGAGCGCGGGATATGGTCGACAGCGGGAAGATTTCTATGAACGCCATGAGCGCCCCAAGCAGATCTGGGTCAAACCCCTGCGGGCTGATGCTCTGCAACTGCTGCGCTCGCCAGGGCCCTTGCCCAAGGCACACCGTGAGGCCCTCAATGCCAACGACAACTCCCATGCGGTCTGCCTCAAAGTGGAACAGATGACAAGCCTCCGGGAACGCTTCCACCAGATCGAAGACTTCCGTCGAAAAGCGGGCCGTCGCTATCGACTCGCCACGGTCTTGAGTATGATTGTGCTCGGCACCCTCTGCGGCAAACACAACCTCAAGGAGATCGTGCGCCTGGCCCATCACCTCAATCAAGCCCAACTGCGCGCCTTACGCTCCTGGAAAAACCCCAAAACAAGCCGTTTTCAGGCCCCCTGCTATGATGTCTTCTACCGGGTGTTGCAAAACGTCGAGGCCGAGCTTTTCGATCAAATCCTCACCCAATTCATAGCCTCGCCCGAGGGCCGTTTGCCCCGCGATATTGCGGTTGACGGTAAGACTCTCAAAGGCACTGACAAAGAACCGGCCAAGGCCTTGCACCTGGTGGCCGCGGTCGATCATCAAAGCGCTCAAACGATTGCCCAAGTCGCTACCGCCGACAAATCCAACGAGATCACCGCCGCCCAAACTCTCCTGCGCAAGATGCCGGCCATGGACGGATCCACCTTCACCTTCGACGCCATGCATAACCAAAAAGAAACGGCCCACATCGTGGTCGAAGAACTCGGTGCTGACTATATCATCCAGATCAAAGACAACCAACCCACCATGCATCAAGACGCAAAGAATCTTTTCGGCCCCTCCCCCTTTTTGTCCACCAAACCGTAGATAAGGACCATGGCCGCCTGGAGATTCGTCAAATAGCAACCCATCCTCTAAGCGCTCCCTCCCTTGGCTTGCCTCATGCTCGTCAGTTCGCCTCTGTCCAACGCACCTTCCATTATCCTAGAGGCTGTCCCAAATCCGAGAGGATTTGGGTGGAAGCCTGATACCGATATCAATCTTCGTCACGTTATGTAGACCACGACATGCCTTCCGTCCTCGGTAGCTTACCTTTTATCCGTTATGCACCTTTCCAGCACCCTTCCTCTCGCTTTGAGTCGATAGTTCTCCCAAGGAAGCGCCTCTGACTCGATTCTTGGATCCCTATGCCGCCTGCGTTGCCTCTTTCTCATGTTCTTGCGCAAGTCTCTGCGCGATTTTCCATAGATTGTGGGACAGAACCGACCAGGCCACGCTAAGGTTACGGTTGTCAAAGCCTTTGCTGCGTATCTTGCCCCCGTGCCATCGGTTCTTGAGCACTCCGATCCGGCCTTCGGTGCTCCCTCGTCGTCGCTGCAACCGGACAAAGCGCGGCTCCTCCATCCGCTCCTTGAGCTCTTGTGGATTGCGGGGCGTAAGGGCGTCAAAAATCCCCTCTGCCTGGAGCCGCTTGCTGGCCGCCTTCGAGGCATAGCCCCGATCCCCACTGATCGCTTCGATCTTCTCCTCTAAAGCGAAGCCCTTTTGCCTCTCCAGACTTTCCCAAAGCTGCTTCAATTCGCTCGGGGCCTGCCCCCCATACAGTTTCCAGTCCAACAGATATCCCTCTGCGCTCTCGCATAAATAAAGGGTGTTGCCAAACTCCACCTCCCGATCTGCCTTGCCTCGCACGATGACGTCAATCTCAGGTTCGTAGGCGCTCAGGATCTTCTCCTCATTCTTCACCTGCCGCCCCCCTATGATCCGTTCGTGCGCCTGTTTCATGACCTGCGGTATCTGCTCTAACATACCATCCATTCGCTCGATGATTCGGCTCGCCTTCTTCTCGGTGTAATCGCTTTGCATCCACATAGCTTCCAATAAGTCACGGTGGCGAAGGGCATGGCCCTCAATCTTCTTGAGCAATAGCTTCATCCGCCGCAGGATCCCTTTACGCGCTTTGCCCGCCTCCCGGCGCCGACGCGCATGCGTCATCTCCAGGCACCGTTTGTTCATCTCCCGAGCCAATCCCTTTGCTCCCTGGGGCATGCGCTGTTTCATTCCCGCCTGCCGGATCAGACTGATCGCCTTGAGCAGCGTTGCTCCCACATCCTTGAGCAAGACCCAGTCCACGGGCCAGTGGATGTTCGCTTCCAGGCAAGTGGCGTCGATCAGGCATTCCCTCGTATCGATCGGCTTCTCTAATCCTGCCTCACCACAATGTTCAGCATTGCCCACCACCTCGGTCATCCTTGCATGCAGCTGTCTCAGATACGCTTCGTCGAAGAATTTCGAATCCCGTTCCAGACTGCTCTTCGATATTTTCCGGATCCCGTCTACCTCACGCACCCGGCAAAAATTAGCCAGAAGCTCACTGCGTCCCAACTCCTGCGACAGACAACGAAAGGATATCCCTCCGAGTAAATGACGCACCACCTCCACCCGTAGCGCTTTTATCGCTCTTAGAGCGCGTCGCTCCCGATCCTTCCCTCCCGCTTCATCCCATCCTTCCAAGGCTTTTACGATCGCCTCCCTTTCCAGCGAGGAGTCGATCAAAACCCGGTCAATCCGCTCCATTGTTTCCAGAAACACGGTGTAGTCTTTGCATCGAATGACTGGAGTTAGGGCTGGACGCAGGAAGCTTTGTACGGCAATATTTTTCATGAGAAGGGCGTGCTTTGTATTTGACTAACGCAAGCATAAGCGCCCTTTTTCGCCGGATCGAGCTTTTTGCAGCTCTATCCGGCCTTTTTTTTGCCCATAACTCATTAAAAATCAATTGTTTCCACCACTGGGACGGGCTCTATCCTAACAAAGCGAAACCTTCCTCGGAACGCTCCTACTATGTCAGCAGCCGCGATCCCACCGACTTGAGCCCTCCTCAGTTCCTATCGAAAATCCGCAACCACTGGGCCATCGAAAACAAAAACCACTACCCCAGAGATCGCTTCTTCGATGAAGATCGATGTATGATCCGTAACCATAACGCAGCCAGAATCCTGGCTGCTTGCAGGCAACTGGTTCTTAGCCTCAAATCTACCATGGGCTTCGAATCCACCCCTGCCCTCTGTGATCATTTCACCTTCAACCTACACAAGGCCATCAATATCATCACCTAATGTCCCGAGAATCAAAACACCGTATGTCGTGAGGCTCCAATTGAATGGTTGACGATCAATGATGTAGATAGGCTGATCCCGATAAAGCGGAACCAGGATGTTGTAGGAACCGGCATCACCATGAATTAGCGTAAAGCTATTGTCGTCGCGGGATCGCTCGATCATCGCTACCGGGTGTTTCGCGCATAGAGTTCGCATTACATCCGGCCAGTGCGATTCCAGTTCATGGGGAAATTGATCTAGTACGTGCTGGACACCGGACCCACCGGCAAATATTGGAACAGGCGGCACCCACCGGTGTTCGCTACCACGAATAGTTACGCTCTCGAGCGACTTTCAGCTCTTTCAATCTGGCAGTTCTTCGAGCTTCCTGAATTTGCCATTCTTGATATCGGCTCGAGCCTTATCGATCGTCCTGAGGAAGTTCTCATCGTGCAGGAGGCGATACTCCAACCAGTCGTCGTCGCTTTCAAATCCGATTAGAATCGCTGCGGGACGTCCATGTCTTGTAATAACAATCTCCTCTTTCTCGGCCTTTCGAATTACGGCGGAAAGATCATCCTTCGCTTTAGTCAGTGGCACTCTCTTCATCTGAAATTCCTTCTTCGTCTAGGTATTTTTGAGCAAGTTGTTTCGAAATAATCCTGAGGATTTCCACCCTTTTCAGTTCCGATTCCAGGTCGTAAAAAATGCGCCTATCATTGACTCGAAGGCGATACTGAGGGCGGCGCATGCCTTCCAATCTCTTGATTCGGCTCTTGCTGATCTTCTGTGGCTCGTGGCGAAGGTGTCGTTCCAAGGCCTTTCTGATCGTCGCTCTCCAACGAGCGTTCAGGGCCTTGTAGTCACGCTCCCCCTTAGGAGCTAAGATGATCTCAAAAGCCAATCTAGCCAGACTCTAGCTAAATAATAGCCAATCGTCAAGTGGAAGGACACGATTTTGGCTGTGCCTAACGCCGAGGTGAGGCACGCGCTTCAGCGCGTTGCATCCACTGCTTTAATCGCTTTTATCAAATGGATCATCGGCTAACCAAGAGGTTCAAGTCTTCTAGTTCGTAAATAGCAAAGCTGAGCTCTTCGATCGTGGTGGGATTATCGATGCGAGTATCCATTCTTTGACTAACAATATTAACATGGGAACTGTCCTGACAGCAGGTGACGGATATCACGAATTTATTGTCTAACTCCTAGTACACTAGATACTTAGATAAGCCGCGTCAAGGATCGCGGGCCTGATATCACGACCGTCGGTAGGAATGGATTATGCGAAGGTCTTCCGAACTGGAAAAAGACGACAATACTGGGGGGGCGAACAGGAACTAAAGGACATCGGAATTTCCGTCAGTGGACGATTTCACTTGCTTGCAATGGAAATCGACGGCTCGAACCTTGTGTCTATTCTTATCCTGGGCCTGCCACCTCTTCCGGGAGGTCAATCATCTCGATGTTCAGTTCCTTCAGCTGATTCGCCGTGGCGGGACCGGGGCCCTCGGTGACGAGGCACTGCCCTTTCTGCGTCTTGGGAAACGCAATGACGTCACGAATACTTTCCTTCCCACAGAGAATCGCCACCAGACGATCAAATCCGATCGCGATTCCTCCGTGGGGAGGTGCTCCGTATTTGAAAGAGCGAAGGAGGTAGCCGAAGCGGCTTTCGACAATGTCGCTCGGTATTTCCAACACATCCTCAAAGACCTTCTTTTGGACGTCGGCTTGGTGGATACGGATGCTTCCACCCCCGAGTTCCACGCCGTTGAGAACGACATCGTAGTGCTGGCCCCGAACACTCCTCGGATCGGTGTCGAGCAGGGGAATATCTTCAGGAAGAGGCGAAGTGAATGGGTGATGAGCGGAGGCGTAACCGCCTTTCTCATCATCGTAGAGCATCAACGGGAATTCGATAACCCAGAGAAAGTTGAATTTCTCTGGGGGAAGTTCGAGAAGACCCCGCTTCACCAGAAACTGGGAACACTCGAGCCGTATTCGCCCCAGAATGATACAGGCTCGGTCCCATTCCGTGGCGGAGAAGAAAACGATATCGCCCTCTTCGACTTCCAATCGTTCTTGCAGAGCCGATCTTTCCGCGGCGGATAGAAACTTTAGAATCGGCGATTTCCATTCCCCGTTCTCAACCTTGATGAAGGCCAGTCCCTTAGCGCCGAGCGACTTTGCCGCATCCTCCGTTGCCTTGAGCTCTCCCTGGGTTATATCGGCCAATCCCTTCGCATTGATCGCCTTGACCACCCCTCCACTCTGGATCGCACCAGAAAAAACCTTAAATTCGGAGTCTTTGAAGACGTCGCTGAGATCAACCAACTCGAAACCGAACCGCGTATCGGGCTTATCGATCCCAAATCGATTCATCGCTTCCTTGTATGAAAGTCTGGGAAACGGTGTCTCGATATCGACATCGATAACTTCCTTCCAGAGTATCTTTAAAAGTCCCTCGACCAGCGCGTAGAGATCCTCCCGATCGATAAAAGAGAGCTCGATATCGATCTGAGTGAATTCCGGCTGGCGATCCGCTCGCAGATTCTCGTCGCGAAAGCACTTTACGATCTGGAAATAGCGTTCGACTCCTGACACCATCAGGAGCTGCTTGAACTGTTGCGGTGACTGCGACAAGGCATAGAACTTTCCCGGGTTGAACCGGCTGGGAACCAGGAACTCCCGTGCGCCCTCCGGAGTGCTCTTAAAGAGCACAGGGGTCTCTACCTCGTAGAAACCATTCTCATCCAAGTAATTCCGCACTGATCTGTAGGCGAGGTGCCTCTTCTTCAGTAGCTCCAGGTTGCCCGGTCTGCGAAGGTCGAGGTAGCGATAGGTGAGGCGCAGATCCTCATTGACGTTCTCCGCCTTTTCATCGTCGACCGGAAAAGGCGGGGTTTGGGAGCGATTATGGATCGCAAGCTCTTCTGCCACCACTTCAATGCGGCCCGTCTTCAGCTTCAGATTCACCGTCTCTTCGCTTCTCGGCTTTACCGTCCCGGAGACTTCGATGACCGATTCCGGTTTGAGGTCGTCCAGAGAAGCTGAGAAATTTGCATCGGCCGGATCGATAACGACCTGGGTGATACCTTCCCGATCCCTCAGGTCGGCAAAGAGGATGCCCCCATGATCCCTGATTGAGTTTATCCAGCCGACCAAGGTTGCGGATGCTCCCGCATCTTCGGTTGTCAGTTCGCAGCAGTGATGGGTTCTGTTCATTACTCCGGGATTTCGAAAGGAACGGTTAAAATGCCGGACCGGCCGTTCTCGTCAATAACTTCCAATACCAGACCGTGAGCGCCTGGGCCGAGGCCTTCGAGCGAAATCTCGAATTCCTCAAGCGTGGAATCGAACAATCCGTCCACGGGACGAAGCGATTCGGAAGGTTGGCCGTCGAGGGTGAAAGATGCTTCTTGGTGGATACTGAAGGAATCATGGGACCGAAACTCAAGCTCGATGCCGTGGTTGACCACACTCTTTCGCGAAACTTCGATCTGGGGGGGAGAATTATCGATCAAGAAGATCTCGCTGATACGGTCGCCATTGAGAGCTTTCTCTTGCCCGTTATCCGGCGCATCGCTAGCGCTGACTTTGACCCGGTAGAAGCCCTCATTGAATCCGTTCGTGTTGAAGCTAGCGACCGGCTCTTCAATCTCCTCGGCCAACTTGATCCAAATCGAATCCTCGATGCTCTGGATGCTGAGCGAATACAGAAGCCTGTCTTCATTCGGGTCGATACCTTTCCAAGCAACCGTCAGCATCCCCTCATCTCCCATCGCCTTTAACTGCCTGCGCGGCGACGGCGGGCGAATCAGCTTATCAGGGTCTTTCTCATCGATAAGCTTGTTCAGATCAACATTGGGAGGATTCGTCACTGTGGTCAGCACCTGAAACCCAACCGGAACGATCCGGATAGCGCCGATTTGGGGAGCGACATTCTTACTTTGATAGAATATCCTTACCTGCTGAACCCCGGAGCCCCCGGAACCGCCCTCCTCCGGTTCGAATTCAATCCGATACTGGATGTAGCGCGCCACCGGACTGGATATGAGCAAGCCGCTCTCCGTCAAAGTAACCGGCGTCCATTCACTCCATGTGGCGTCCGCCTCCTCGGTGTTGCCGGTCCTCGTGGCGAATGACTCGAAACTGTCGATCGCATTTCCGCTCACGGCAAGTACCCGGCCCCACTTCGCGATCTGTCGCGCATCGTAGACTTTGGATATGTATTCCCCTGAGCTGGAGGGAGATCCTTTCAAACGATAGATTCTAGCAGGATTGCTCGTTATTAAATAGAGCCCGTCTTCCCCATTTGGGGGTGGATGAAGAACTGAGATCTCCCCACCTGTCGGAGTCTGCTGTAGGAGGCGCCAGTCACCCCGGTCGTGGACTGAAAAGAGCCGACCTTTGTCGTTTGTTCCAATAATCAGTTCATCTGATCCGGCAAAGAACATAGAGAAAATATGAGATCTAGGCAGTCCCCAATAAGCTTCGACAAAACCTTCACGATCGATCGTGAAAATAGTGCTGCTTCCGGTTCCATTTTGGTTTCTGGAATTGTTCGTCCTGTTCGTACCGGTTCCACCAAAACGCTTGGCGGTAACGGTAAAGGTATTCTCCTCGCCGCTCTTTTCTTCCGGTTGAGAGGTTACAAGATTCACTCCTCCGATTCTCGTGCTAAAGGTCGAGATAAAGATTTTTCCGCCTTCGCCTACCAGGATCTGTCTTATCTCCTGTGCCGCCGTATTGTAGAGTGCAAAGCCGCTTCCCTCCGAGTCTATTCTGTAGAGGATTCCTCCAGGGCTGCTGCCGGCGAGCAGGTTGCCCTCAATGTCCCAAGCCAGTGTGGTGAGGTGGGTTTGCTCGCACTTGAACCATGTGATGGGAGTGTCGTTGGTCTGGAAGTCCTTCGGCAGCATGTAGATCACGGCAGCGTTCCCGGTGGCGACATACAGATTGCCATCATCATCGAACGTCATATCCCAGATATAGCTTTCCGGTGGATCAAAGTAGACTTCGGGCCGCCCCTTTGGGGGAATGCGATAGACTCTGCCCGTCGGAGAAGTGCCGACAAAGACATCCCCATCTTCGGCGATAACAAGGGACCGGCTCAGGACTTCCTCCGGCGCAAAGAGAGTGGTGACCTCGCCCTCCGGATCGACCTTAATGACTTTGCCGTAGTTACCGGTTCCCAAGATGAGATTTCCCTCCCGGTCGGACGCCGCAACCCAGACAATCGGTTCATCGAGCTCGACGAATAGATCCAACGAAGGAGCAAGCTCAAGCAAGCCCATATTGCTTAGGGCCACATTGCTGAATTCGCCGTTTACGAAATCCTCATAGCTGGTGTGCAGAAATGAGGAAGTACGTACCGCGAAGGTGCCCAAAGGGATCAGGCCCATACAGAAAATCGTGAAGACTCGATTCATTGGATTAGAGCGCTGCCTCTTTCTTTCGCGCTAGGAATCTGTCGGGCTTTGCACTGCGCAACAGACTTGAACTTCGGTTCGGAGTTTGACGGTCGTAAATTGCGACCAACTTCTTACCGACAGATTCCTTTCAAGAAAGAGGCAGCGCTCTAATCCAGAGTCAAAGGAATTCGGTAGCTTCCCCGATACTCTCCGGGGAGTTCGATCTTAGCTTCCCAGAGCGTGACTTCGTTCAGCGTCTGTCGTGCAATGTTGTTTCCCGGGGAAGTATAGAGGGCGCTTATTGAAGGAGGCAGATCGAACATGCTTTCCCCGTCGAACCTCAAGCCTTCGGACTCATGTAGGAGTTTCACGTAGATTGCATTGCGAGACCGACTCTCCCTCCACTGTCCAACGATATCGCTGTAGGAGGCGAAGAGTTCACTACCTATACCGTCAACTCGTTCCGCCTCCTCAGCGTCCGCCACCAGCACCGTCACCAGATCGCCCGATTTGAGACCCTTTGGAACAGGGATCGAAAGCTCATGCTGTGAATCCTCTTGATGGTAGTTATAGAGCGTTAGGAGAAGCTCAGCGTTGTCCCCGGGTTTCACCCGATTCGATCGAACCATAGCCGATTTCAGACCAGAAATGAGCCAGACGTCCTTCACCTTGATATCGAAGTCAAGCGACTCAATTCGAGGGATCTTGAACGGATTGTTCATCAGGTTCTCAAACTTCCTCTTGAAATCGAAGGCCACGGAAACCGCCCCACCGGGACCGGAAGCGACGGTGTCAAATACGATCGGATCGGAATCAGCGAATCCGATCTTTCCCTCGATGAAAAAAGTCTGTTTCTCGCTCGATTCGAGGGTCTCGAGAAGGGTCTGTAACAGGGAGACTGAGGCGAAGAGAGGAGTGAGGACAGGATGTTCGACGAGTTCACCGCTGAACTTCCGACCCACCCCTCCCGAGACCCGGGTTTCAACATTCACTCGCAAGAGGGGGGGGAACTCCCCGATCTGACCTGCCACGGCCGTGAGTCGGTCCTGGTAAATCGCTCCGATGACAGGTCCTGTGTTTGATAGTTTGAAAGAGCGAGCAACCGATTGAACTACGGTGATAATCTCTGCCCCGGCCATTGGCAATTGGGAAGGACCCAGCTGAAAAAAAGGATGCCCAAAGGCCAGTACGGTATCACCGTTTCGATAAGTCACGGTCCCGGTGGCCGCAATGTTGAAGTCGCCGTTCATCAGAACCGCGGCCACCGACGAACCCGGTTCCAGGCGAAGATCGATCTTGTCCGAAGCCCTACCCGTCGGCGCCTGAAGAACCGTTAGGCCGATTTGGTCAAACTCCGACTTGAATGCCCTGAGGACGCGATCGGAGAATCCCGAAGCGAGCAGTGGAGTGGGCAACGGCTGCAGCAGGGTCTCGATCTCTTCCTTTTCGATCTCCAGATCGCCCTCGACAATCTGCCATTCCATCCTTCCCCCAAAGTCAGGCCCAGAGTTCAACTCTCGACCGGTTTTTACGGTCAATCCAACCGGGGAGTCCGAATTTCCCGATCGGGGATACTGATCCAATACCTCGAGCATTTGCTCAATCGGAGTGACGCCGATAATGGCCTGTTCCTTCGCCCAGGTGTAACCGTAGGCGTAAGCGCCGACCAAATGGTCATCAATGTAGACCGGGCTCCCGCTCATCCCTGCCACCGGACCCGTGAGTTTGCTCTTCGGATCCAAAGCTTCGCAGATTATCACGGCTCTTCGAGGTCCGACGAAATTTTCTGCGATCCCCAATACCTCGAGCTCAAAGCTCTCCACCGCAGTTCCGGAAACGACCGTTCTCCACTCGCCCTTCATCCCCCTCTTGACTTCCGAGAGCGGCATGATGTCCGGATCCATCGCCAGGATTCGAGCAACCGGAATGAGTCCTATCAGCAGACTCAGTAGGATGCGATATTGAAGCATTGCAGGAAGAGCTGGCAGTCTATCGGACTTTGACATTCGATCGCTTGACGAGAGACAGAGTTCGTTGGACATACTCCTAGCCTATCTTGAAGGTCCTGGGCAAGCAAGGAATCGTACCACGGATCGCGCAAAGTTGTGCAGTCCAGCGTCAATGTCCGACAGCCTCCTACAAAGGAATCTGTCGGCATGGACTTGGTCTAGATTTGCACCCTTCACCGTTGAATCCGAACCTCCGCGATGTTGCGATATTCAAAGTCCGACAGATTCCTAGCCCCCGAAAATCGGATGACCTTGAAAGGTCGTTTCGAACTCGAAATTGTAGAGCCTCAATTCGCAGTCTTCCGAAGGTTCCTCTAAATTGCCGTCCATAGTCACGTAATTCCCATCCATCGCCGCCTCGATCACGGTACCTTTAACTCTGCCTCCGACTCTCGGTTCGAGATGATCGAAACGGACCCTGGCCGATCACGAGAACCTCCCCGGGAGACACCTTCTTCGGATTAAAGTTCATCTCGACGCCCCCTGCCGGCATTGGACCGCCCATTATCAGTCGCGGAAAAATGACCATTCACTCTACTCACACCTATCGGATACTCTTAGGAATCGCTAAATCAGGACTCTCGTGAACCGCTCAGTTCGGCAGCGTTTTTCACCTTCCCTGCGACGACATATTCAAGTGGCAGTGCTCCCGCTTTGAGGCTGATCCTTCAGTGCCCCTGCCTAGTTCGATGGTTCCTAAGCCTGTTGCCCGGAAACCTGAGAGAACCCCAGGTCAAGCGTGGAGGATTGCGCGGTCACCGCCTTGACTGAACTTTAGCTTGCACAAGTATTGACAGATACAACTAGATTGCATACTAGTTTTTTAGAATGGAAATCGAAGAGGTTGGATTATTCGAGTCCAAGACGCACCTTTCCGAGATGGTGAAAAAGGTTTCGACGGAAGGGAAGGTCTACCGAATCACGAAACGAGGCAAGCCATTGGCGGAGCTGAGGCCGATCGATCGATCGTCACGAGTCAGGCTCAGGCGCGGATATGGAAGGGGATCACTCACTTATATGGCACCGGACTTTGACGAACCACTGGGGGACTTCAAGGAGTATATGTGAATGAGACTCCTGCTCGATGCCCACACTCTACTTTGGCACAAGTCGGATGATCCACGTCTTTCTCATACGGCATCGGAGGCGTTGGAAACGCCGGACAATGATTTATTCCTCAGCATGGTGACCCTTTGGGAACTGGTATTGAAAGAATCATTGGGAAAGCTGGAGATTGAGGGAGGGGTGAGTTCCTTGCACGAGGAGTGGCTTCTCGGTGATGTGGCCGACCCGATTCAGTTGTTGTGGCGTCACATTCAGGCCGCGGGCCGGCTCCCATGGATCCACCGGGATCCTTTTGACAGACTGCTGGTGGCCCAGAGCCTGCAGGAGAGACTGGCCATCGTAACCTGCGATCAAAATATCACGCGTTATCCCAATGTTGAGATTCTCTGGTAGACACGTAAGAGCCGAAGACCCGAGACAAAGAGTAAGACGAAGATTCCCTCATCCCTTCTCTTAATCTTTGTCTCGATTCTTTGTCTTTCACTCAGCGAATCAGCGATTCGCCGGTCATCTCCAGCGGCTTCTCAATCCCCATCAGCTGAAGGATGGTTGGGGCGAGGTCGGCCAGCCGTCCGTCCTTTTTCAGAGAGATCGAACGCCAGGATTTCCCCGCCAGGACGACTTCCACAGGATTGAGGGTGTGAGCGGTATAGAGCGTCTCCTGAACCGGTTCCCACATCTGATCGGCGTTCCCATGATCAGCGGTTACGACTGCCGCTCCCCCAATCTCATTGACCGCCGAGAGGATTCGGCCCAGACATTGATCGACGACTTCACATGCCTTCGTGGTTGCTTCAAGCGAGCCGGTGTGGCCCACCATATCGGAATTGGCGAAATTAACCACAATTAATCCATATTCTCGGCTGAGGATTGCATTCCGTGTCGCTTCAGTGACCTGAAAGGCGGACATTTCAGGTTTCTGGTCGTAAGTGCTGACCTCCCTTGGACTGGGAACCAGCACTCTGTCTTCTCCTGGCAGAGGTTCGTCGCGGTAGTCATTAAAAAAGAAAGTCACATGCGGATATTTCTCGGTCTCGGCGCAGCGAAATTGCCGGATTCCTTTATCGCTCAGAAGAGTGCCGAGGGTATTCGGCATGGATGGAGGCTTGGGAAACAAGACGTTTGGGCAAAGACCTTTCTCATATTCGGTTAGAGTGGCATAGAAGAGATCCAACTTCACGCCACGATCAAATTCCGTGAATGGATCGCTGATGAAGGCGCGTGTCAGCTCTCTGGGCCGGTCGCCCCGGAAATTAAAGAAGAGGACGGAATCCCCGTCCTTGAGTCTCCCAATAGGTTCCCCTTTGGAGTCGACCATCCAGGTCGGAGCAATAAACTCATCCCCATTCAACGTCGAATCTTGGGGTTGGTCATAGGCCTGCTGCACTGCTGTTACCGCATCCGTCGCCTCCGCCCCGGCTCGTCGCCCCACCAGACAGTTGTAGGCGCGCTCCACCCTCTCCCATCGACGATCGCGGTCCATACTCCAGTAACGGCCGCAGACCGTGGCGACCCGGCCAACCCCAATCTCTCGACAATGCTCCTCAATCTCCCGAATGTAACCCAAGCCACCGAAGGGCGGGGAATCGCGTCCATCCGTAAAGAGGTGGAGGAAAACCCTCTCCCTGGGAAGCTCAGTGGCGATCTCTAGAAGGCTGTAGAGGTGTCGGAGGACCGAGTGAACGCCCACGTCGGAAGCGAGACCCAAGAGATGAAGATCGCCTTTGGTTTCCCTCAAGCGGGCCAGGCACACGCCCATCGCCGGCTTGCTTCTCACTTCCTGTTCTTCGAAGGCCCGATCGATCCGAACCATCTCCTGTTGAACGATACGCCCGGCGCCGATATTCTGGTGGCCTACCTCACTGTTTCCAATCACTCCAGGATGGAGACCGACGGCTTCTCCGCAGGCGGCAATCTCGGTTCGCGGATACTCCGCCCGAATGGCGTCCGCTACCGGAGTGGCGGCAAGCCGAACCGCATTGAAAGGATCATGCTCCGGATTGTGGTTTTCACCCCACCCGTCACGAATGATCAAAGTGACTGATGAGTTCTTCATTAGCGCTCCAGCTGGAGCTGAATGAGGGTGATAACAATGTAGGTCGCGAGAAGGGTAAAGCCAAAGCCACGCTTCAGTCGATCACCCGAAATGTAAATCCCGACTCGAAAGACAATCAGAATAAAAAGCATCGCCGGAAACAGGTAGTAGAAAAAGAGAGGGGGCGCCAAGAGACCGTTTCGAGTGACAGCAGCTGCAGAGCCGGCCACAAAAAGTACGTTCAAGATATCTGCTCCAATAATATTCCCGACCGCGAGCTCGCCGTGCCCTCGTCGGACCGCGGTAACTGCGGTCACGAGCTCCGGTAGTGAAGTTCCGAAGGCAACAATAGTGGCCGCAATGACACTGTCCGGTACATTGAATCGGAGAGCACATTCTTCCGCCGCGGGTATCAATATCTGCGACGATATCACGACCAGAAACATACCAAGTGCAAATTTCAATAGAATCGCAATCGTTGATAAACCCGGCTCTGAAGGCGCTGAAGGGTCCCCTCTTTCGCTTCGACCGCCTTTCGCCCAACGGATCGAGAGGTAGAGGTAGGTAAAGAGCAGCGCGAGGAATACAAATCCCACGACTTGAGGTAATCTTCCTCCATCCTTAAAAATACTATTCAGACTGGTGTAGGGAAGAGAGCAAAAGACGAGCAGGAAACCCACTCCAAGTTGAATCCAACCTTGACGATTGACAATTTCGTGGGGCAGCCGGGGCGGCGAGATCAGGGTCGCAATTCCCAGAATCATTCCGGTGTCGCAGATGATTGACCCAACCGCGTTACCCAAGGCCAGGTCGGGGTTTCCCTGAACTGCGGCAAAGACGGAAACGGCGGCCTCAGGGAGAGTGGTTCCGAGGCTGACAATCGTCGCACCGATAAGGAACGAGGGAACTCCCCAATGTTGGGACAAGACGACGACCTCCCGAACCAGCAGGTCCGCACCTTTCCCCAGTGTGTAAATGAAAACGGCGATAACCGCGAAAAGCACAGCCGTGTGGCGGTGCTCCAGGAATTCTCCGATCGCTTCTTCCATGGGGTTACTGGCTCAGTAAATTCTAGAAGGGAAACCGGACCCTCTGTTGGCTTGACTTGATTCGTGAACTGGACATTGTCTCTCGCCTTTATTCACGAAGCCGGGGGTAAACCATGGCCCAGTTGATCAGGAACTACAAGGATTCCCTGAATCTCCCCCAAACCGCTTTTCCTATGAGGGCGAACTCGGTGCAACGGGAACCCGAGCGAATCGCTCATTGGGAGAAGATCGGTCTCTACGAGAGAATTCAAGAAAAGAACGCGGAGGGTGAAGATTTCATCCTTCACGACGGCCCGCCTTATGCCAATGGGGACATCCATCTCGGCCACGCCCTTAACAAGATTCTCAAGGACATCATCCTGCGCTACAAGTCGATGCAGGGCTACCGCACGCCTTACGTCCCCGGCTGGGATTGCCACGGCCTTCCCATCGAACAGCAGGTCTTCAAAGAGGTCGGTGATAAGATTCATTCCATGACGCCGACTGAGATTCGGCGCCGGTGCCACGACTACGCATCCAAATTCATCGAGATCCAAAAGAGCCAATTCGTTCGCTTGGGAATCTTGGGTGACTGGAAAGTCCCTTACCGCACTTTTGATCCCCAATTCGAGGTTGGTATTCTTCAATGTTTCCGAGAACTCGTCGCCAAAGGTCTGGTGCGGAAGGGTTTTAAGGTCGTCCATTGGGATCCAATCTTCCGGACCGCCATCGCCGAAGCCGAAGTGGAATATCACTCCCATCGCTCGGATTCGATTTTTGTTCGCTTTCCCCTCTCCCACCCTGAGCGATTCGACGCCCTCAAAAATCTTCCCGATGTCGCGCTTGTGATCTGGACCACGACTCCTTGGACGCTTCCGGCCAATCAGGGCGTCTGCCTCCATCCCGATTTTGACTACGTCGCCATTCTACACGAGGGCAGGACTTCACTGGTGGCAGAGAAACTGGTGGACCCATTTCTCCGGTCCTGTGGCATCCGGAATGGAGAGGTTAAGGCTAAGATTGAGGCTCAGGCGCTGGAACGGGAGGAATGCAAACATCCCATTTTTGAGGGCCGGACAAGCCTCGTGATGTTGGCCGATCATGTAACCCTCGATCAGGGGACAGGGTGCGTCCACACCGCTCCCGGGCACGGCACAGACGACTTTGCCATAGCCAAAAAATACGGGCTTCCAATTATCGTGCCGGTCGATGGGAAGGGTTGTTTTACGGATGAGTATCCGGAGATGTCAGGTCAGTTTGTCTTCGATGCCAACCCTCAGATCATTCGAATTCTCGATGAAAGAGGCCTACTCATGGCCGCAACCCGGATCACCCATGAATACCCCTTTAGTTGGCGGAGCAAAAAGCCTATCATTTTCCGCGCCACCGAACAGTGGTTCATGGAATTCGATGATGGATCGATTCGCCAGAAGGTTTTAGCCGCGATTGACTCAAAGGTGGATTGGATCCCTCAATGGGGCTACCAGCGCATCCGGAACATGGTCCGGGACCGGCCGGACTGGTGCCTCTCTCGACAGCGCTCCTGGGGAGTACCAATTCCATCGATTCGCTCCAATGCATCAGGGGACTCAATCCTCGACCTGGAGGTGATTGATCGATTCATTGAAGCCGTCAGGTCAAAGGGATCCGACTGCTGGTTCACTGATCCGATTGAGAGCTTCCTGCCCGATGGGTTCACCTATGAACCTACCGGCGAATCCTGCGCCGAGGACTTCGAGAAGGGCTCGGACGTGCTCGATGTCTGGTTCGATTCCGGATCGAGCCACATCGCTGTCCTCGAGTGCGACGACCGCCTCTCCTCCCCCGCGGATCTCTATCTGGAAGGAAGCGATCAACATCGGGGCTGGTTTCAGAGCGCTCTTCTTACCTCCATCGGCACCCGAGACCGGGCTCCCTTTAATGCCGTTCTGACCCATGGTTTCATACTCGATGGTGACGGGAATGCGATGAGCAAGTCTGCTGGGAATGTCATCTCACCATTGGATCTGATAAAGAGAATGGGGGGAGATATCCTCCGCCTCTGGGTCGCCAGCGTTGACTATCGCAATGACATTCGGGTCTCTGAGGAGATCATCTCTCACGTCATCGAGACCTATCGAACCATAAGAAATACATTGAGATTCCAAATCGGCAATCTCTTTGATTTCGCACTCGATGAAGACGGCCTCGAGGTGGAAGAACTGCTTCCTCTCGATCGGTGGGTCCTCCATTGCACGGCAGAGTTGACGGAGTCTGTTTTGAAGTCCTATGAGAGATACGAGTTCCAGCGGGTCTATCAACTGATTAACCGCTTTACTACGGTCACCCTTTCGGCGACCTACCACGATATTCTGAAAGACCGTCTCTACACACTTCATCCCCGTTCCAGAGAACGCCGGTCTGCCCAAACCACAATTTATCTAGTCAACCAGAGCCTAATGCGTTTGCTTGCACCAATTCTTGTCTTCACATCGGATGAGTCCTTTTCTTACTCTATGGGTGAAGGCGCAATGGCGGACGACTCGATCCACCTCCGTGCTTTCACCGGCGTCCCCGAGGAATGGAGATCGGAAGCCATTTCGCAGAACATCGAGGAAATTATGAAAGTGCGCGATCGAGTGAACGAATCCCTCGAAAGACTCAGAAAAGAAAAGACCATAGGACAATCTCTGGAAGCGGAGGTTCGGATCGAAGGCAGCGAGTCAGACGTCACATTCAGGCTTCTTCAGGAATTTGAAGGTGCTCTCCCGGAACTTTTTATTGTTTCGAAAGTCAACCTCCAGTCGTCTCGAACGGCCCACGGTGATCTGGCAATCCACGCTCAAAGATCTTCCGGTCAACGATGCCCAAGATGTTGGCGGTGGATTGCGGATTTCCATTCAACCGTAGAAGAAGAGCCCGTTTGTGGACGCTGCGCCACCGCATTGAATTAGGAAATAAGGAATTCCATGACAGCAAAGAAGAAACCCGCGACAACGAAGGCAAAGCTCGGTTCGGCGGTGAAAAATGCGTCTCTGACGAAGAAGACAAGAGCCACCTCGAGCAAGAAGGCGATAGGAAAGACCGCGACAAAACGAAGTCCCGCAAAGAGGACGTCGACGAGAAAAAATACCGCCAAACAAACACTGCCGCATTCCACCGGAAAGAAGACTGTCCCGAAGAAATCCACAGCGCCGAAAAAGAAAGCATCGGGCTCCGCGAAAGAGAGTAAAAAGTCCAAGGTCTCCGCAAGGGACAATCTTGGAAAAGGTAAAGGTGCTGGAACGAAAGCCGTTAAAAAGGCAGGCCCAGCCACGAGGAAGGCGCCGAAGAAAGTGACCGCGACAACAAAAATGCGAACCGCAGATGGAGACGCAATGGCCGGCAGATCGGTAACTGCGAAAGCCGGGAAAAAGGCCTCAACAAATAAATCAACCGTACGAACCGGAAGGGCCGAGGAAAAGCAAGTTTCCCAAGAGCACGCCGCTATGAAATTCAAGATCCGGGCGAGGAAGAAGACTCCTGCTGTATTCAAACTACCTTCAAAGAAATACACTCCCATTGTTTTCTCCTTGGAAGATGTGCAAGAAGTGATTCGTGCACGACCTAAAGACCCCGCACCTAAACCCAAGAAGAAAGGGGCGCGCAAAAAACAGGCCGAATCGGAACTGGAGATCGCAGCAAAAGCTCATGGGGTGCGAGCAGTGGAACCGCCCATGGAACATCGTCGGCTTGGCGCGGCCTCGTTAACCGACATCCTCGGCTACAATCCCCAGGCAAAGAGCGGGTCCACGGCAGCCAGACCAGGGAAGGTTCCGAGAAAGTACATACGATTTTACCGAAAGCTGGTCGACCTCCGAGACCATGTAAAATCGGGGCTCGACCTTCATACCCAGGATACTTTGAAGAGATCCAGCAAAGAGGACTCCGGTGATCTTTCCGCCTACAGTCAACATATGGCCGACGCCGGGACGGAGAATTTCGCCCGCGATTTCGCCCTCAGCCTGGTATCCAATGAGCAGGAAGCCCTGGTCGAGATTGAATCCGCTATCGACCGAATTTATGACGGGACTTACGGAATCTGCGAGATAACTGGAAAGGAGATCAATCGCGACAGACTGGAAGCGGTTCCCTTCACCCGTTTTTCGGTTGAGGGTCAGAAGGAATTCGAGACCAGCAGTCGCAAGCGCGTCAATCGACAGGGAGTATTCCTTGACTCCAACGCAGAGTCGTCCGCACAGTTCACGGACGACGACTCCGACGATTGAGCAGCCTCAACTACCTCCGTTTCTATTTCGCGGCTCTAGCCATCCTGATCCTCGACCAGTTCTCAAAAATCTGGGTGAGCCAGAGCTCCGGGATTTCTCTCGGCAGCTACTGGCCGAACGGAGGTGTGGAGATCATTCCCCAATTCTTCTATCTCGCCTACGTTGGAAACTCGGGAGCGGCGTGGGGCATGCTTACGGGATTTAGTAGCGGCTTGATCGTAATCGCCCTTTTGGCGCTTGCCTCCATCTACCTCTTTCGGCGCCAAATCGGACTCGGCAATCCCCCTTTTCAATGGCCCCTCGGTATGCTCTGCGGCGGAATCGCAGGAAATCTCCTAGATCGTATTGCCCACGGCTACGTCATCGACTTTCTCGATTTCAGGATCTTCGGCTATCTATGGCCGGCTTTTAATATTGCCGACAGCGGGATCACCATCGGTGTGCTTACCTACCTTCTCATCTCCCTCTACCAGCAGCCCTCTTATCCCGATGCGGAATCCGGGCATCCGCCCAATTCGGAGTCATATTAGTTTGCCTCTTAATGGCTTAGAGGCGACACCGTATGCCCCGGTAAATAAAGTCTCAAAATTCACTCTCCCCGGAGTTGAAGGTTGATTTCTCCCTCCCATTTTCTATCCTTCTCCACAATATTCACTAACGGCGGGCATCATATTTCTGTTCCCCGCATCGCGCCCGGACCAATTCTAATAATCGCATTGGATATCAAATAATGACACCTATCAATAAAAGAGAAAAGGATGGCGTATCCCTCGTCGAAATCCTTATCGCAATGACCATCCTCTCCATATTCGCCGCTACCGTCCTTTCTGCCATCCTGCTTGGTAGAAGGCTCGCGGAGGCGAATATATACCAGAACACGGCCCTGACCGTAACCCAAGGCTACCTCGAGCAAGTCAAGAGCATGGAGTACGGAATCTGTCTCGCTGCCATTGCCGACAACAACCTACCCCTCCCCACCAAGAGCATCTCTTCTCTAATACAGGGAACATCCATTGAGGTCGCTGATCCCATCTACCTGAATTCGCAAAGGAGTCACTCCGACAACGATAAGGCAATTGTCATCGACATAAGAAATCTCGGATCGGGAAATCCATCCGCCGTGACGATGCAGTACAAAATTCGACCGACCGTGATCGATCTCGATGTAGGAGCGTTTCCGATTCAGGCCATGGAGTTCACTTTCGACTACCAATACCTCAGCCCTGAAAAAGGCACCCCGGAGTGGAAAGACGGGCAGATAAAGTTCGTTAAATCCTTCGTGCCAACTTTCTAATTTGGGATAATGATAATGACAGAACGTAAATCAAACCGACAGGGTTTCACCCTGGTTGAACTGCTCATCACCCTATCCATCATGGGGCTGGTCATGACCGGGCTCATGCTATTTTACCGTGACTCCACGATCATGTTGTTCACTTCCGATCAGAAGCTGAAGATCAACGCGGACATTCGCACCTTGACTAACGAAATGACCGACGTCGCCCGCAACGCCAATCATTTTACGATTTACGACAGTTTCGCCGGCGATTTTCGAACAACCACACCGTATGAAGATTGGCGCCTTCATGACGGCGAATCGGGCGATGTCCTGGTTTTGATCTTCTACGGCGTTGACCCATCTCCATTAGACAACATTCCCGCACCCATCATCCGCCTTGTCGGATACTACCGTTCCATCGATAATCCCTCCGAAAACACCGGACCCGTGCGTAAGTTCGACGTCGCTATTCCGTCCACTCAACAGACCCAGCCTGTCGAGACTCTGGTACCGACCGAGGCCCAAGCGTCCACTTTCACTCAAGTCATCGAGCTCTCGCGGGGCTTGGCTAACGGCAAGCTCTTTTACAATTTCCGCGACCGTTCCATCATGGTCAACGGTCAGATTTATCACGGTAACGACGTCAAGCGCGTGACCGATACCTACAACTTCACCATATCACCAAGAGGGTAATTACTATGAAAACGAAACCTATCCAATCACCAAGTCTGTGGCCCCGCAAATCAGAGAAGGGTTCCGCCCTTCTCACCGTTCTCATCGTCGGGATGGGTCTACTCACCGTAGTCGGGGTGACCTTGCGCTGGGGATTGACCGAGCGGCGGCTGAACAACCAGCACATCCTTCGGCAGCAGGCCAAAAATGCCTCGGAATCGCTCGTTGAATACGGATTCGCGGAACTGGTCGGCCGATTTATCGGGCAGACCAGCTTTCCCTCTGACGAGCTCGAAAACCGTCCCTTGGCCGACCCTATCTCAACCCATTCCAGTTTCTTCACCAATACGGTGATTTCGACGGGCAGTGGAGATATGAAACTCACAGGTGGCCAAATTACGGGACCGGATTGGGTTTATATCGATCCCAACGCTCCCGCCAACGAATTTGATCCATTCCGGGGTCAGAAAGTCCTGGTTCGCGAAGTCGCCCTTTACGGAAAAGCAAAAGCGGTCCCTCCCACCTACGGTACCGCGGTCACCTCCTATACGATGCAGCTATTGCAAGTGAGGGACGTCCCATTATTCAGCAACGCGATTTTCTACAACATGGATTTGGAAATGCATTCCGGATCCACCATGGATGTCCGGGGGCCGATTCATGTCAATGGAGACGTGTGGATGGAGGCAAAGGGTTCCGGGCCGCTCACGATCCACGAAGGTCTCACCGTTACCGGCGAGATACTTCACGGTCGTAAGCAGTATCAGGAACACAAGCGTAGCGGACCCGTCAATATTAAGAACACCGGCGGAACTCCGCTCAACATGAGGGGTCCCGAGCAACTTCCCTACGCCTGGAACACCGACGAGGGCTGGCTCGATAGCAGAGATCCGGATTTCCGAACTGAGGCCGCCAGTCGCTGGGACGGCATGGCCCAGGACAGTGAAATGCAAGTACCCACCCTGAATCCGCTTGGATTCTCCGATTACCTTCCAGACGACCCTTATACGTCGGGCATCGTTAGAGAGAATCATGGCTACGCCATAATCGAACCCGTGCTTACGTTCCAGCATCAGGACTACAAGGGCGACACCATCAGACAGCAGAAATTTGCCTACAAGGCGGGTATCTTGTTTCGGGTAGAGGAATTCGATGATCCCTCCGACGGTGACCAGCCCGGCCAGGTCAACTTCAAAATCAAGGCCTACAAATACGACAGGACGAACAATTCCAATCCCGTGAGCGCACCGAAACTCGATGCCGGCGGAGACCCCATCCTGGTCGAGATCGCCCTTCCGCCAGGGGTAATTGGTGAGGTCAACGCAAATCTCAGCGGGATTCGTACCGATGGTGAATCCGATGATTACAAGGTCAATAACAGCGGCAGCAGCATCACAGTCGATGGAAAGACTTTCAACAATGGAGACGTCTACGGCGGAATGTTCGATCACCGTCCCGACATCGAACTGGACCTTGTCACTATCGATATGACCGCCCTGAAGAACGCGGTCGAAAATGACGATGCCGCGGATTGGACGCTCACCGGTCCGCCCAATAATGAAATGCGACCGAGGAGCTGGTGGAACGGAGTGGTCTACGTCGAATTCCCGACCCAGGTCGATACGATGAGTACGACCGCTTCCACCAACCGAACGGATAAGATCGTGCCGGGCAAACGGGAAGACGTGGCACTGATGCTGATCAACACGGACGAGATTCCGGATCCCTACCTGACCGACAATAACTTCCATTCCGACAGAGGGTCGAGCATTGCAACCAATGCTCCTCTCTACACGGTCGGTGATGTCAACGCGGACGGGAATTCGGGCACCGGGACTTCGATGGCTCTGGACGATGCAAATGAGCCGCCTATGGCGTTGGCTGCCGATACATTCACCACCCTGACAGAAAACTATGGCGTCAAGGGCCGCCAGAATAGCATTGATAACTACGCCAGCAACTCCAACCGACCTGGCGCCTACACTGAGATTTCGGCGGCCCTGCTCACTGGACTGATTCCCGACGACGCGCCCAGTTACAACTGGGAGAGTAGCGGCGGCGTGCACAATTTTCCTCGCATGATCGAATACTGGGGCGGGACCACGATGCGGATTCGCGGTTCACTCGTCTCTCTCTTCGAGAGCGAAGTTCACTCGCAACCGAGGCCGAGTGGATACACTCACTACTACAGATGGCCGACCCGCGATTTCGGATTCAATGATAATTTCCGCAATGGAATCTATCCTCCCGGTTCGCCCAATGCCCGCAATTTTCGCCGTGTCGCCTTCAGGGATATTACATCCTCTGAATACAATACTGCGATCGCTAATCTCTTTCCTTAATCAATCCGACTTTCCATCGGAAACAGACCCGAAGGACCACAAGGTTCTTCGGGTTTGTCGCATAAAGGCGGGAGAGATTGTTCCGAATAAGAGTTTGGGAAACCCGAATTATCGCTTTGAGTTTTCCCAAATTCTCATCCACACTTCTGCAATAATTTCGTAGCGATGAAAAGACTTCTCCCCTCAGTTTCCTCTTTCCCGTTGATATCTCTGGTCGCACTCCTGCCTGCTTTCTCCGTGGCTCACGCTCAACCGCAGCCGGCGACATCAGAGTATGACGGACCCATCTTCAAGCGGCCCACCACTCCCCGCCCTCTTTTGAAACACTCATCGAGGGAATTCGAAGCCGATGGACAGGAAGTGACTGAGAATTTCCCCACTTCGCAATATTTAACTATCGGATTCACGACTCCACTCACAGCGTGGTCCCGACAGAACGAGCCGGCCGTATCCGCGAGCTATTACTTTCGCGGTGATCGCAAGGTTACCTTTTCATTCTCTCTCTTCGATTTCGGAGAATTCATACCGGACATTAACCGGAAGTCGCTCAAAGGGTACATCGAGGGCCTCAAGATCCTCTACAAAAAGCGCGTCGAATTCCTCAATGACGACGGAAACTATCGGCCGTCAGGCCAGAGGACATGGCCCTTGGACCGCCTCAACCGGCTGATCATTTACACGCTCTCGAAACCTGGCAGCGATACGAAGAACATACACTACGAATATTTCCTGGTGATAAATAAGCACGTCTTGATCGCTTCACTCTCCGGCCCCGAAGGTAGCGTCGAAGGCGCCGCAAAGAGGAATTTCGAGTCCGTCTTCTTCACTTCCTATGTGGTGGAGTAGGAATCTGTCGGACTTTATCTGGAAACTTCGAAACTAAAACGTGAAGTCCGACAGATTCCTATTCACTCCACATTCTGAAGCTGTTCCCGAATGCGTTCCGCCTCGCTCTTCGCCTCAATCATGAGTTTACTCACGGCGAGATTATTCGCCTTCGCCCCGATCGTGTTTAACTCGCGATTGATCTCCTGAGTGATAAATTCGAGTTTGCGTCCTACCTGACCATCAGCTCCGATACCGGTTTGAAACTGCTCGAGATGGCTCTCCAGCCGTGTCATCTCCTCGGATATGTCGCACCGATCAGAGAAGAGAGCGATTTCTTTCAGCACTCGCTCGTCATCCAAATCCAGATCCAACCTGGCATTTTTCAGCCTTTCGTGTAGGAGGGAGCGGTACTGAGGTACGAGTTCCTCTGATTCGATTCGGATTTTACCGAGAAGTTCGAGGAGTTTAAGGATACGTTCCGACAGGTCTTCAGCGAGGGCCCTACCCTCGCTATCCCTCATCTCTGTAATCTGATCAAGGGCCGTCTCCAGGGCCGATCGCGCCAGCGGCATAACCGCATCGAGTTCAGGCAGCGAATTTGTCTTTCGATTCAGGGCCGCAATCTCGACCAGATCACGCCCACTCGGTTCGAAAGGAATGCCATGGTTTCTCGCGAACTCAGATAACCGTTTGAGGGCTTCTTCCATGAAGGTGTCGCTCCAAGGCACCTCTTCCCCCTCCTCCAGACTCTCCACCCGCAGCGAGGCCTGTATCCGACCTCGGGAAACCTTCTTTCGAATTGCGTCAGTCAAAGGCTTTTCCAGTGCCAGCCACTCACGGGGAAGGGAGAAACTGATGTCCAAGTTTCGTCGATTCAAGGAAACCAGCTCAATGAGCAATTCCAACCTACCATCGGTCGCTTCACCGCGGCCGTATCCGGTCATGCTTCTCATAAAAGGGATTCGGCCTGCTCCACATCCTTGTCACCACGCCCGCTTAGGTTGAGAACCAAGATCTCTGTCCGATTCATTTCGGGAGCCCGTTTCATAGCGTAGGCGACGGCATGGCTCGATTCAAGCGCGGGAATAATACCCTCCCTTCGGGACAGCAATTTAAAAGCCTCGAGCACCTCGGAGTCGGTTGCGTAACCGTATTCGATTCGGCCCCGATCATGATAGAACGCATGTTCCGGTCCAATTGCCGCGTAATCCATCCCGGCCGACACGGAATGGGTAAGTTCGATTTGCCCATCGGGATTCTGAAGTATATAAGTCTTACACCCGTGCAGGACACCTACCTTTCCTCCTTCAAAACGGGCCGCATGTTTGCCTTGGGCGAGTCCCTCTCCTCCCGCCTCGATCCCGACCAGCCTAACTTCGTCGTCCTCGAGGAAATCCCAGAAGAGACCCATTGAGTTACTTCCACCGCCGATGCAGGCCGCGAGTTCATTCGGCAACCGACCCTCTTTCTCCAATATCTGCCGTCGAGTCTCCTGACCGATCCTCCGATGGAAATCACGTACGATTTTTGGGTAGGGATGGGCGCCGAGCGCGGAACCGAGAATATAATGAGTGTCGCGCACATTGGTCACCCAGTCGCGCATGGCTTCGTTTATGGCTTCCTTGAGTGTCTTCTCGCCGGCGTCTACGGCTCTTACCTCGGCGCCGCAAAGCTTCATGCGGAAAACATTCAATGCCTGCCTCTTCATGTCCGTCGACCCCATGTAGACCACACAATCAAGCCCGAATTTCGCGCAGACCGCGGCCGTCGCCACCCCGTGTTGCCCGGCGCCGGTCTCCGCTATGATCCGCTTCTTACCCATCCTACAGGCGAGAAGAGCCTGACCAAGGCAGTTGTTTATCTTGTGCGCCCCAGTGTGAAGAAGGTCTTCGCGCTTAAGGTAGATTCGAGCCCCACCTAGAAGGTCGCTAAGCCGTTCAGCCGGGTAGAGTTCCGTCGGCCGGCCGGCGAACTCCTTGAGTTGGAGTTCCAATTCCTCCTCGAAGGATGGATCCCGTTTCGCTTCTTCGTAGGCAGCGTCCAGTTCGAATAGCGCAGTCATCAGGGTCTCCGGGACATACATGCCACCGTAGGGCCCAAAATGACCTTTACCATCCGGCAAACTAAACCGGTCGATTGTTCTAGGCTTGGCCTCGATCCTCATTCACCAGCATATTGGGTGCCTTCTTACGGATGCGCAGTAGAGGCACAAAAGACGACGGGTTCAATAGGATTCTTCCATAGAGCAGGCCGAATTCTCAATCGCCTTTCCATAGACGAATGTGCCCGTCGGTTCGGAAAAGCAGTCCGGGAAAGATCCTAAAGGCTCACCTGCGAAACCTGGTACCAGGCAAAGAGAAAATTCGCAACAACAAGCAAAGCCAACGCAATGATCAGTCTCTTGGCCTTTTCCATTTTGTTATTCTGAAGATCTTCATCTAGGTTGTTCACCTTATAAAGGTCGGCTCGAGCCCCCACGAATTTATCGGAGAATACCCTAAAGTTGCGAAATCCGTGTGAAAAGCCGCCACAGAACAATCTATACTGGCTGGCTACTACAACCCACCCCTTGCCCCTCCCAGGGGGGAAGGTCCTGATTAGGTGCTCAATGCTTATTTTCCCTTCCGGGTGGTACTGTCGCCGTTGGTTCCCGCGCCATTGGCCGAAGGCCGGTCATTCCCCTCCTGGGGGGCCTGGGGTGGGTTGCCCTAATCACCAGGAATCGTTCGTAGCGATCCCCGGGCAAGGGAGAGTTCCGCTCAGCGTGATTGCAGTTAAGTCTGCAGTCGTAGCAGAAGTCTTGTGAAATGTTCGGCTTAAAGCGGCAAAGCTTCAGCGCTTGCAACGGCCGCACTCCAACTGCTGAAGTCAACGCGATCGTTCTTCTTAACCAACTCCAGCCAGTTTTCCATTCGATATGAAGGATTAGGGCCCTGGAATTCCTTCAGCCTCTCGTCGTAGTGGAATTGAACACCGTTCTGCAAAAAGAGGTTCTTCGCCACCGCGGCGCCGGAGAATCCGGGACCTGCGCCTCCTGCATCTAGTTCCACAAGAGCATTAGGGGCGTAGATCGCGGCCGTTGAATCTGAACAGTCGTCGAAGTCAATTACCTGGTCTACGTCGTTCGTTCCGTAAACCACAAAGGAATCCGCATGATCGTTTCCATTGGAAAACCCCAGCCCGGCTACATCCATTCGGCCCTCAACGAAAACTGTGAGAGTGCTGTAGGGGTTGATGGTAAGATTTGTCAGGTCGACATCGCCATCGACTCGTATCAGGACGTGTCCGTTAATGATCATCTCGCGATCGTAATTCATCCTGAAGTCGGTCAGGTGATACTCGATTGGCAGCTCCGGCAACCCGCCCGTGATAGTGCGACTGCCGGGGGATCCGGCCGGATCCGTTAGGTAGACGATGTCCGAATCAGAATCTCCCAAAGCGCCCGGTGACATTGTCGGAGGATCGACATCCGGAAATTCTCCAGTATAGTCGTAAGTGAGCCGGCTGGGATCAACCATCGGGTCTCCCGGCATCCAATTTGGACCGTAGATCATGCCTGCACTACCCAACGGGGGCGGCGTTCCAGCGGTTGCAACGTAGCCGTAGATGCTCGAATCGGCTGAGGCAGGGTCGTTAAAGACGACCGAGACGGAAACCATTGATCCGTTGTCGTTCCGGTTGAAGAACGGATCCGGCGGGCCCGCGCTGGAGTCGTAACTGTCAATGGAAGCGGTTCCCTGATCAACCGTCACATCCTCCTTGGCGGAAAGTCCATTGGCGAATGGAGATCTGTTGACCAGGCCTACCCTGATCTGTCTAGGAATGGTACGGTCTGTGTTGTATCCCGAAGCGCTACCCTCGGTATAGATTACTGGAGTTGAATCGTAATTTTGGACCAGGATACGAACGGTTCCCATCTTTCCACTCCCAAGATCGAAGCCGGTCAAGGATTTCCCCATATAGGTTCCAAGATCTACCCATCCTGTCCAGTCTTGGCGCTGAATCGACCAGATCGCTTCGTCTGTTCCCGCTTCCGTGAGATTGACCAGGGCGTTGTGCATGAAAGAGGCGTCGGCTTGTTCGTATTCTCCCATCGCCAGGTTCAGGTAAGAGGTTACAAGGACACCGAGAATGGCTGCGAAAATGACTGCCACGAGCAGTACCGATCCGCTATCCGGACTCGAAAATTCACAATGCCTTCTGCTCATAATTTTCCAGTTGTTACAGTTATTAGTGAAGTCCGACAGATTTCTAGTTGCTGACATATCGATTCCGCATCGAGTAGCGTGTCGAGATTACGTATTGGCTGCTATCCACATGGAGAAGTTCGCGCCGCATTTCAGCGTCGATCTGAATCCTTTTCGCCTCCGTGACATTCGTTGTCGGGTCGCCCACGAGGTTGAAATACTGAATCGAGAGATTCTCCACATTCTTAAAAATGGGGAAGCTCGAGACGCCTGCCGTGCGAACAAGCACCTTGTTGGAAGAGTCAAACGTGTAGTTGACATCTATCGAGCCCCCGGGCGTTTCGGTCCGCACATCGAACCCGGTCCCGGACAATTGCAACACCCGCGAGGCGGAGCGGACATCGCGTGCGAAGATTTCCAGCCCGTACCGGCTCTGCATGTTCATGTCGACATAGTTCCCTATCCCGACAGAACTCTTGGCCAGGAAAACGTAGCTGGATGTCAGGCCACCTACGGTTAGGGCGCTGATCCCAAAGGAGATCAGCAGTTCGGCAAGGGAGAAACCTCGATTGTCTTCCTTCCAACTATGATCAGAACGAGCGGTAGTAAAAGTCATTGAGTCCCTCCTTCGTAATAAAGGTTAAGTAGGCTTTCTTATGAAATGCCCCGCGGTGATCCTTCCAGGAGACTACCAGCGAGACCTCCTTCTGATCCGTCTTCCGAAGAGTGATGAAGCGCTGACAGGCAAATCGGTCGAGTGTCTCGGAGCCGAACTCGAAATCAGGCGCGAAGACCGAAATAGCAGGGAGCGCGCCCAGTTCCACCCAGTTCATCGACCTCAGATTTTCCATCTCGCTCTGCAGGATCTGAGCGGAAAGGGAATAGTCTCGTGAATTCGAGACGACTTTGAACCCTTGGCCGATGGAGCTGAAGGATCCCCCAAAAACGAGTCCGAGAATCATGCTGCCGATCATCACCTCAATCAGGGATGATCCCGCACTCGACTCCAGCTTTCGAGTAGCAACTCCGGATCTCTCTTTATCACGGATTCCCATCGCGGCTGCTACCTTCATAGATTATTCGTCAGCAGAAACAATACGATCAACGACCACCAAGGCAGCCACCTGTGCCATTCGGCCTCCAGAGAGAAGCTGAATAACTGCAGAACTGAGATTCCCACGCGGTCTGCTCCCATAGGCGGGAAAATCGGCCGAATCCAAGTGTCTCTGTATACAGGAATTCCTGTATTTTGGCCCCAATGGACTGTATAGGCTGGTCAACGGCGTATCTGCGCCACCGTTCGGAAGCTTTGACTTCGGATCATCGACCTCTGGTATGTGGACAGGGGGCGGACCGCCCAGCGGGGGCATCGCCGATGGAGATACGGAGACTTTTACATTTTCACTGGGAGGTACCGACTTGGATATGTTGTCGGCGTCGGACTTCCTGAGCGAATTGTCCGCAAGATCCCAGGGAGGGGCGCTCAATCAATTGTGGCGCGCTTTCGGGGATTCGACGACGGTGGAGGTGACGAAGTGCCCGTTGGTACCATTCCGGAACCGGGCGAAATAGTACTTCTCATCCTCGGATTTGCGGGTTTTGCTCTTACCTATCGGCACAGAAAAGGCCGGCCCTAGGAATCTGTCGGACATAGCCTTCCGATTCCGCGGCCCGATCTGATCACATTGGATCTAGATCGAGCAACTCGGAGGCATCGAGTTGGGCCCAGCGATCGACTGTGAAGGACGGATTCTCCCCGGAGAACCGCTTCAATTGCTCATCAAAATGAAGATCGAAGTTTCCTCTGAACACAACCCTGTCGCCTACCACTGCCCCGAAAAGCTTTCCATCGACCCCATCTCCGATGAAGTCTACATATGATTTCGGCGCATAAATTGCAGCGTGGAGGTCAGCCTCACCCATAAAGAAAAATCGTGACTGATTCGGACGTGTGGCGGTCGAATAGATAATAAGCTTACTCGGATCCTCGGAAAAATTAAAGATGCCGTCATTACGCACGATGACGTCGTCAGCAATGTATAGGGTAAGCTCTCCGAAGGGTTCCAGAATCTCCAACCTTCCGTCGAGAAAGAAGTCATCTCCGACCACCAGCACGACGTTGCCTACGATTCTGAGGGTCTGATCAATTGATACTCTGAGGTCTCCGCTGATCCTATAGGTCTCACGAACTGAACCACTACCCAGTTCAATTACTGGTTTACTGGGTAGCCGAATTGAGGTCTTCACCGAAGGCGCGGAAATATCGGTAAAGGAAGCCCGAAAATCGCGAGAGAGCCGATCCGGGTCAATCATTACCCATGATTCGGTTTGGGGTCCGTAGATCTTTCCATAGGTTCCCAGGGAAGGAGGATTCTTCCTCCCTCTTCCGCTGTTGGTGGAGGCGTATCCGAATACTTCGCCACTCGAGGTTCTATAGGAGTAGGTGGAATCGCTCGCAATGGTCCCCCCGTCCCTACGATTAAAGAAAGGATGGTAAGGGCCACTCTTGGAGTCATAGCTGTCGATCCTAACTGTATTAGGAGCTCTATCGCCGCGATAGAAGTAGATATAGTCTCCGGCCGTAACCGCGTTTCCAAAGAGCGATCGAGGCCGTAACTCGTACTCGATCTGCCGCCGAACTGTGATCCGCTCATCTATCTCAATCTTTGCTTCGCTGACGATTGATGGAGATGTGTCGATTCCGGATACCTTGATGGTCACTTGTCCACTCTTTCCATCACCAACGTCAATTGAAGGCAGCGTTCTAACCGCCTCATCTTTAGTCACGGACCAGCCTGTCCAATCATCTTCATTCAGGGCCAGTATTCCCGTCTCGCCACCTGCGTCGGCCAGTTGAATGGCGCTTGCATTGTAGAAATCGAGTCTCGCCAGCTTCGACTCATTCAGTATCGACCTCAAAAATGTTCCCGCCACAAAACCAACCGTTCCCGCCGTCAACAACGAAACTATAAGGATCGAGCCTCTCTCAGATTCTGTCTTCAATTTCATATCTAATTTCCTCCCGATTTGTTACGCATGTAGATGGCGGTCGATACGTCTCGATAAACCTGAGTATGGGCATCGTTACCACGTACCAAAGTCGCATTGATCTTGATTTTTCGCGTGTCCAGGATGCTGCTCGTCATCGAATTAATCATATCATAATACGTGAAATTCAGATACTCGACCCCGGACATCAGTATCGAAGTTACCTCCGTGACAGATTGGTTAACGTCAAGCTCCGTATTGTACTCGTCCGGATTTTCGATTCTGGTTAGAGTGTTCAGGCCACTATGAAATTCGTACTTTACTCTGGTGGCGGGATCTGTGGGAAACTCCAAGACGAAATCCGGCCCAGCAAGGCTGACAATGTCATTGGCGTCCCGGACATCCGCCGTGAATTGCTCGAGGGCGCGGTCGGCCTGAAGATTCATATCGGCATGGTAGTTCATGCTCATGTTCGTCTTCATCAGCATCACCATGGAACCGCCCAGGGTCGTAAGGATTATCGAGCTCACCGCTAAGACGATCACCATCTCGGCTAATGTGAATCCCCTCTTTTCAAGGGCGTCTCGGACCGCATTACCCCCGGTCCCCAGATTTTTCTCTTTTCTATTTCTATTCATTGTTACTCCAAATCTCCTTCAGATCTCAGTATCAAAGCGCGCGATAATTGAAGTCGTAGAGACCGCCCTTCGTGAAATACGATACGAATTCGCGCTGGTTCGTTCTCCGGCCCCTCGTCGCGCTCCAACTGAAAATCAATCGGATCTCCTTCTGTGAATCGCCCTTAGGCGTCACAATTCTTTCGCAACGATAGTTCGTGAACGGAAAGTCCGGAAAACTGGTCGTCGGATCAAATTTTCCTCGCCGCTGAAGGCGATCAATCTCGTTCCAGCTCAATGTCCGGAGATTCTCCATCTCGGTCTGCAGCACTTGTATTGCTACTTCTTCGCTTTTCACCCCATCGGACATCAGCATTCCCTGTCCCACCGCGCTGAACGTGCCCGCCAAGACAACTGTCATCACCCCGGTCCCCACCATGCATTCAACCAGCGAGTGTCCCCGTCTCGATCTAAATCGCTTCTTATTCTCCATTATTCTGTCCCCCAATTATGTTCTACCACGAAAAGTGTAATCAGTCGTATTGTTCAGAAAGCAATCTAGGGATTAGACCCTATAGAATTGAGCAAAATCGTAGGGTATAAACCCTGTATTGTCGATCTCAAACATAGTCAAAGAGTTATGAAATTTGTTTAAAAAAAGTGTAAAGAGTTTCTCCACCAGGAGTGTGGATTAATGTTCCAGGATCAGCGCATACCGGGTCGCACCGATCTTCTGAAAGAATCCCGAAGCAAGGTCTCCATCATCGAATTTGTCGTCAAAGTCCTGCATCTGCGGCAGATTGATGTTCGATCCGACCAGACTGACACCCGCCGTGATTCCGAACGAGTTGTAATCCCAGTCCCAATTCCCTCCTACGAAAGTTTCCTCGGTCCACTCAAATTCCTTCAGATGCTCATCCATGCCGACTGGGATCACTGCTGCAGCGGCATCCGCGGGATAATTGCCGTTCTCCAGAGTAAATGACTGAAAGGTTGCAGTGAAAGCGCGCCAATCATTGGCCAGCCGGGCGTTTTGAGAAGTCTCCCGAGCATGGGAGACACCCGGGACCAGCACGGCTAGGAGCAATCCGACAATCACAACAACCATCAAGATCTCGACTAAAGTGAATCCGCTATAATACTTATGAAGTAGTCTGATACGCATTGATTTTGTCGTGTTCATATTCGAATCGGTTATCTGCTTACTCTGCTATGCCCTTACCTTCCTGCCATATCGGGCTGAGCCTACCAGACCGGCAAGAGCAGCCAGAACTAAGACGAGTACTGAAGGTTCGGGTACTTCGATCCACTCCCCGATCCGAATTTCGTCCGCTGAGATCACAAACTCGAACGTCTCCATCGGAAACATGCCGTCGTGCCTTTCCGATGCTACCAGGTGCAGATCATGCGCAATCAAATCCACCGGTGCTGCTAATTCGGATTCAGCGAAAATGATGAATTCCGGTGGTAATGGAATCAGAAGCCACTCCGTGAACAAGGGCCCGACCGGCTGGCCATTCTCATCGCTAAAGTACGCTTCTAATGGATCTGGATTTGAGTTTTCGGGGACAAAATTGTCAAAGAAATGGAATTCGATCCGAGTCAGTCCTTCTACTTCTATGTGCTTCATGTTCGACAGAAGGATCCTTATTTCCAGGAAATCACCCCGTTCGATCGGATCATCAAGATGGATAAACCTACTGGCGTAGAAGCCGCCGAATTCAGACCCAACGGGGCCCGGATCGAAGACGACTGTGCTTGCGGTCGTAGGTGAAGCTTGGATTGCTGTAATTATGATGACTGGTAGTAGTATGCTTTTCTTCATTTTTTCCCTGCATGTATGATTACCGGATATGCTGCGCATAGGCACTGACGGCTGATTTCGCCATAATTTCGGCGCCGCTGAACCCCAAGCTCTCGTGGGAATAGTGGCGCGGCCCCCGACCGAACCTATCCACACTTCTGACCAAAGGGGTCCCTTTAGCCTTTACCCAAAGTTCCTTAGGACCTACAGCGCTCGGTAATTGAATCGTTTTCCGTTTCCCATGTTTGTCCCCTTGTATTTTGATCCTGCTCCGCAAAAGGTGGTAATGTTTGTGGTATTTCGGTTAATCTAGGGCGTAGACCCTACGTTAGATTCAGTAGAATAGGGTTAATACCCCAAATGTCCATCCCGAACATAGTCAAAAGGTTATGAAATTTTCATGAAAAATTTGTAAAGGTCGGAAAGCGATCCCTCTTTGTTACACCTGATCGCAAGGGCGCGAACCGCCAATATGCCGAGACGGTTTTTTACAGATTCTCGAGAATCGTTTTGCAGTAGAACCATCCTCTCGGCATATCGCCGGGTGCCTGCCGCAATGAACGGACACGGCTGGAAATCTCCCGAGATTTGCAGGCTAGGAAGATGTCGGCGATGGAACCGGCCGTGACTCGAGAATGAATCCAAACGATCCGAGAACCCAACAACGTCGCGTGGCTAAATCCGACAGATTCCTTTAGATGATATTTCTGAGAACGTACTGCAAAATCCCGCCGTTTCGGAAGTATTCAACTTCGATCGGCGTATCGATTCTCACTCTGACGTTCACCTCCAGGAATCCTCCGTTTGATCGATTCACTCCAAGCTTGAGCTCCTCCCTGGGGCTTAGGCCTTCCCCAAGTCCCAATATTGAGAACAACTCAGATCCATCGAGTCCCAGAGATTGGCTGGAAACGCCGTCCTCAAACTCCAGAGGCAGTATGCCCATACCAATCAAGTTGCTTCGGTGAATGCGTTCATAACTGCATGCGACCACCGCCTTGACACCTAGAAGCATTGGACCTTTCGCGGCCCAATCTCGTGAACTCCCCATGCCGTAGTCCCTACCTGCAAACACTATCAGAGGGGTCCCTCTCTCTCGGTAAATCTCGGCCGCCTCGAATATCGGCATGACGTCGCCCTCCGGCATCAATCTCGTCCAGCCCCCCTCTTTCCCGTCGGCAAGATAGTTCTTGAACCGAACATTCCCAAACGTTCCACGCGACATAATACGGTCGTTGCCCCGGCGCGAGCCATAGGAATTGAACTCGTGGGGCTCGACGCCATTCGCGACGAGGAATTCACCGGCAGGTGAATCCGGTTGGATCGCTCCAGCCGGCGAGATATGGTCCGTCGTAACAGAATCCCCAACTATGGCCAAGGCCCGCATGCCGTGGTATTCGCCAATCGATCCGTGTTCTCTCTCGAGATTATCAAAGTAAGGTGGATTTTGAATATAGGTGCTGGACTCGTCCCATTCATAAAGGGTGCCTTCCGAGGTCTCAATTTCCTCCCACTCCCGATTCGCCTTCAGAATATCAGCGTATTTCGAACGGTACATATCTGACCGAATGCCACGATTTATGTTTTCTTCTATCTCTCTTCCTGAAGGCCAGATCTGGCGCAGGTAAACAGGGGACCCTTTCCGATCCAGACCCAAGGCCTCGGATTCCAGATCGATATCCACCCGCCCGGCTAGAGCATAGGCTACGACAAGGGGAGGGGACATGAGGAAGTTTGCCTTTATTGCGGAATGGACGCGGGCTTCAAAATTTCGATTTCCCGAGAGGACGCTCGCGGCGATGATCTCGCCCTCATTTAGCGCCGACTGAATCTCCGGACGGAGCGGGCCGCTGTTTCCGATGCAGGTTGTGCAGCCATAGCCCACCAGATTGAATCCGAGCTGATCGAGATACTCTTGAAGCCCCGTCTCATTCAAATAATCCGTCACCACCCTGGAACCTGGCGCCAAGCTGGTCTTCACCAGGGGAGAGACCTCAAGCCCCCGCTCCACCGCTTTTTTGGCCACCAGACCAGCAGCGATCATGACACTTGGATTGCTTGTATTGGTACAACTCGTAATGGCCGCGATCAGTACCGACCCGTGCCCAATTTCGCTTTCCCCGGTCGAAACCCCTCCATTCCCATCGCTTCGGGCCTCTCCTCCCTCCAATATCGGGATCCGGTTCTCTATCCTCTCTGAAGGTATTCCGTACCCCCCTGATTCCACTTCCGTTCCCAAAAGATTCTGAAACACCTCCTTGAGATCCGGAACGTCAATCCGGTCCTGCGGCCTCTTTGGACCCGCTACCGAAGGCACGATCGAATCCAGGTCCAAGTCCAATGTCCTACTGTAGTCGATCTCACCGGATCGTGGTATGCCAAACATACCCTGAGCCGCGAAATAGTCTCTCACCAGCCCGATCTTCTCCTCAGGCCGACCACTAATTCTGAGGTAGTCCAGAGTCTTTTCGTCAACCGGGAAGTATCCCATTGTCCCGCCGTGTTCAGGCGTCATGTTAGCGACCGTGGCTCGATCGGCGACGCTCAAGTTGGCCGTACCGTCTCCGAAAAATTCGACAAACTTTCCCACCACATTCTCGCTGCGAAGAAGCTGGGTTACGCGCAATGTGAGATCGGTTGCGGTGACGCCCTCACGCAAGGATCCGAAGAGATTGACGCCGACGACCTCGGGAGTCAGGAAGTACACCGGCTGCCCGAGCATACCTGCTTCCGCCTCGATTCCTCCTGCCCCCCATCCGACGACTCCAAGGCCATTGATCATGGTAGTGTGAGAGTCCGTGCCCACCAAGGTGTCTGGGTAAAACTCCTGCTCTCCCTCACTCCCTCTCGCAAACACGACTTGAGCCAAATACTCGAGGTTGATCTGGTGGACAATCCCGTTCGATGGAGGAATTACTCGGAAAGTCTTGAACGCCTGCTGGCCCCACTTGAGGAATTGATATCGTTCCCGATTCCTCCCGAACTCGAATTCCAGATTGGAAAGGAACGCATCTACGGTGCCGGAGCGATCGACTTGCACTGAGTGGTCCACAACCAAGTCCACCGGTACCAGTGGTTCAATTACGGCCGGGTCTCCGCCCAGTTCCCGAACCGCGTCTCGCATCGCAGCTAGATCGACCAAAAGGGGAACGCCGGTAAAATCCTGCAGAATGATTCGGGAGACTACGAACGGAATTTCCCGAGCCACCGGGTTCTTCGCGTTCCAGTTGGCGAGAGCGCGAATATCCTCCTCTCCGATCCGATCTTCGTCGTAATTGCGTAGGAGCGACTCAAGGATGATTCGGATGCTGATGGGCAGCCGGGAGATCTGGCCCAGCCCCGCTTCCTCCAAGGCCGGGAGGGCGTAAATACGGCCCGCGTAATCGCCACTATCCAGGTGGCGGCATACCCCAAAATGGTCTTGATTGGGATCCATTCCAATACCCGATTAGGCATTGTCCACCGATGCCCGTCACGACCCCTTCAAGGCCGCTTTGACTTCGTCAAATGGAGGTAAATCGTGGGGATCGTCGGAAGACCAACTGTAGTTGATCGTTCCTTCCTTACCGATAACAAACGCCGATCGTTTGGAGACTCCCCTGAATCCGAGCAGGTCCTCATAGATGACGTCGTAGGCCGAGGAAACCTCTTTGTTGAAGTCACTCAAAATCGGAATAGTGATTCCGTTCGCCTGCCCCCAACCCTCCTGGGCAAAGGGACTGTCGACGCTGATAGCGTAAACCGCGGCATCGAGCGCTTCATATTCGGAAATGCCACCACTCACACTACACATTTCATTCGTACAGACCTCCGTGAAGGCGAGCGGAAAAAAAAGAAGCACTGTCTTTTTTTGTCCGATATTGTCGCTCAGACTAACGTCCTCAAGCCCTTCCGCGGTTTTTCTTTTGAGGCTGAATCCAGGAGCCTTTTGACCTGATTGTAATGCCATGCTTTCTCTTCTCCTATTGAAGTTTGATCCGCAACTTATCGACTCATATACTCCTCCGCAATCAAATTGTATTGCTGGCCCGGACATCTCACACACTTCGTCGCGAGACGGCGTAGATCGCTGCGTGCCAATGCTTTTCCGAAGCACAGCGGACGACAGTGTGTTGAGACCCTCCGAGGTCGTTGAGCTAGGGAAAGCTTTGGCACGCGGTGAGATCCGTTGTCGTAGCAGAAGATTTGTGAGAATAGCGGGCTAGCGATAAGAAAATGAAAATGAGATTTGTGGAGGATATGATATTTAACTCGGCTGATGGAAGGTGTTGTGCCAATCTCTCGGTATGAACCTCGTCCATATCTTCACCCTCCACCCGTCGATCTGAAACCTCAAAGGTGCTACAAATTCCAATGGTCGACAGATTCCTAGCCAAAATAAAGCGTAATCTCGAACACTTGATATCCGAAGAGGAGCTGTCGGCGCGACTCCGGGAGAATCGGCCCCTTCGCATCAAACTAGGGATCGATCCTACTCGCCCGGACCTCACCTTGGGACATATGGTGGTCTTCAACAAACTCAGAGACTTTCAGGAGCTGGGACATCAAGCTGTTCTTATTATCGGCGACTTTACAACCCTCGTGGGCGACCCCTCCGGTCGATCAACCGAACGTCCAGTCGTGACCAAGGAGGAAGTCGAGGAAAACGCCGAAACCTACCTGGAACAGGCTTTCAAGGTTCTGGATGAAGAAAAAACCACGATTCGTCGGAATAGCGAATGGTTCTCCGGTATGAGTTTCGCAGGGGCTCTCGACCTGGCCCGCAAAATGACGGTCGCTCGAATGCTCGAACGAGACGATTTTTCAAATCGATACTCCGCCAACAATCCGATCTCGATTGTGGAGTTTCTCTATCCCCTCCTTCAAGGTTACGATTCCCTAATGGTTGAAGCCGATGTTGAAATCGGTGGAACCGATCAGCTTTTCAATCTCCTAGTCGGTCGTACCCTACAAAAGGAAGCAGGGAGGCTCCCCCAGATCGTGGTCACAACTCCGCTCCTCGTTGGCCTTGACGGCTTCAAGAAAATGTCCAAAAGCCTAGACAACTATATCGCATTCAACGAGTCGCCTAAGGACATCTTTGGAAAGACGATGTCGGTGAATGACGAGATGATGTGGGATTACTACCGCCTCCTCCTGAACACCCCGAAAGAGAAGATCGAACGAATGAAGTCGGGCCATCCCATGGAGGCGAAGAAAAACCTGGCTTTGGAAATTACCACAATTCTCACAGGCAGCGAGTCAGCAGCCAGTGAACTGGAGCAGTTTGAGACCATTTTCAGTAAGCGCCAGGTTCCCGATGAGATGCCCGAGTTTATATGGGACAACCTCTCAGAGGGCGATTCGGTACGTCTGGTTGATCTTCTCGGCCGAACCAATTTGCTTCCAAGCAAGAAAACAGCAAGGCGGCTTGTGGAACAGGGGGCGGTAAGGGTGAATTCCAAGAAGTGTGGCGATCCTAACGCCAAGATCGAGAGGCCCGATCGCGAAGTCGTGATTCAGGCCGGAAAGCGTGTGTTTTTTAGGATCTTAGGGTAGAGGCCCTTGGAATAACCTATGCTCCGATCCATCGGACCGAGGACAAGGTTCGAGAGAGAGGTTTGGGACGAGGTTTGCTCCTCTGAATCCGAGCGCGCCGCAGAATCGCATAGCTAAACCCGACAGATTCCTGGCTTATTCCCGAGCATCGAGCTCCTCTTTACGCTTCTTGAGGTCATCCTCAAGCTGCTCCAACTCGATCTCGCGCTCCTGCTGACTTTGGAGTTTCTCGAAGAGCATGTTTTCGCTGTTCTCCAGAAATTCCTCTCTTTCCTTATGCATCATCTTCGACTCTTTGATTGAGGCCTCCTGCTCTTCCAGCTCCACCTTCAGCTTTTCCATTGCCTCCTTCGTCTCAGGGGAAAGCTCCTGACTGTTTGTCGACGTCTCGTGCTGGGCCTTCTCCACCAGGTTTTCCCGGGCCTCGAGAAGAGCTTCCGCTTCCTTCATCTCCCTCTCGTGATCGCTCAGTTTTAATTCTGTTTCGCGTATTTTTCGCTCTCGATCCGCCAAATCCTTCTGCAGATTAAGAAGTGATTTTTCTAATGCTTCGAGATCCTCGCTGGAAATTGCGGTAGGTCCACCCCAGGGAGTCCGCGACTTCCGGATCACGTCCTTGATCTGACGCCTGGTCTCCAGATCTGCCTTGGAAGGCTTCTTTAGCTCCAATCGCAGCTTGAGATTTGCCTTCGACTTCTCGGGAAACTTGATCTTTGGCTGATCGTCCATTCTCAGAGAAAGCACAAAAGTTCAAGAATATGCCTCTCGGGGCGGAGGCACTAATCAGAGGAGACGGGAACCGGTCTTAGAATAAGGCTTGAACCAGAGTAGCAAAAGGACGAAATGCCTATTTTTTGAATAATCTCCCAATTCTCGACAGGAACCCCCCGCCCCTTCTCTCTTCCGATAGCCCCAAACCTGACCTAACGATATTGCACGCAATGGTCTCCTTGGCCGGATTGTCAAGAACCATGAAGTAACGTTCGACCGATCCGCCTTCCGCGATTGTCTTCTCCAAATCGTCCTTACCGTCTGTGAACCATTCTCCCAAGCTAGTTAAATGCTCTTCGATTGTTTCCTCCAATTGCTCGATCTCCTCCTCCGAAAGGTCCTTCGCTTCTGCTGCCTCTTCCTCGGACACCTTGCCGCCATACCTTTTCAGTAGTGTTACCTTTTCCTCAGAACTCAATCGATCAACCACCAGCCCAACTGCCTCAGCGTAATGCACGCCTGTAGAACCGGGTCGAAAAGGAAGAACCTTCGCCAAATTCACATCATCGATGTGAGCCAGAGAATTCAGGAAACTTCGAAAATCTCCTCCCACCACAATGTTGCGCGACATGTTCTTGGAAAATTCGATAAAGTCGCCGATCGATTCAAGATCTTCCGTCTTGCAAAACAGTTTGGTGTCCTCCGAGAGATTTGTCAGGTCGATCGGATAGTCGATCGGCAGACCGAGTCTCGCGACGTTCTTAGAGATATTGTCTTGCGTTTCCGATGCCGCCTCAACCTGCTCGACCATATCTCCAAACGGGTCCTCAAAGGCCAAAGTCTCTTTGAGGATTGCTATGAGGAGGTCGACCCTTTGGGGGTTTCCGAGGAAATTCGGATTGGAGGATATCTCGGAGAAATCCATATTTACATACTTCTTTGGATTCTCGTCCGGACTCTTGATTGGCCACTCCATACCGACATTTTCGGCCAGGCTCTTCAAAGGAGTATCAACCATGATCGATTGCTCAAAGTTACTCCGGATCTCGTTCCAATCCACAGACGAAGCACCGCCATCTGCACTGCTCTCTGACATTATTAAAATCCTCCCTTTTTCTTTATCCTAAGCTCAATATCACACTTGCCCGATGTTGGATCAACCGATATCTTCATGCCGCATGATATCCGCCGCCACCCGCATGTAGTCGTTACTCACGTTATCACCGGTCTCGTAATCCTTTTCAATCAAAACAACGGGTAGACCGAGAGTGACGGCCCGGCGAACCACGGTTGCGTCTCGAACCTGAGTTTGGAAAATCTTGGCCTGAGGTGATACCCGTTTCTGGTTCCGAAACTGATTGAGGCGCAATTGCATCCGCATTTTCGGTACTTCGATGTCGATGTTCAATTTGATGGAATTGAAAATTATCCCCTTAACCGCCGCCGGCTTGCCCATCCCGCTAATGCGAAAACTGGCTGAACGATTGTGAAAGAGGATCAATTTCTCGACCAGGAGAGTAAATCCAATTAGACTCAGAGCATCGGGATTAGCAGGGATATAAATCTCATTGCTCGTGAAGACTGCGCACTGAGAGGCCCGCAAAATGTTGGGGGGACAATCGAAGAGAATGAAGTCGTAATTCGGCTCCAATTCCTGAACCTGCTCAAAAAACATAAGATAGGGAGGGACCGCTGGATCGGCTCCATCGACTTCGCTCTCCAAGTCGACCAGGTTGAAGGTGGTCGGAACGATATCGAGCCCTGGGAGCAGCTTCTCGCCCAATTTGCTCTCTACGACGTCTTTGACCACGATATCCTTAACCTGGTCTTCCCCTGGTACGAAAATAGAATAGATGGAACCTTTGCCATCCACGTTCAGTTTGTTCCAGCGATCCAAACGCATCAACCAGATGCTGGCATTCGATTGGGTGTCGAAATCGAACAGGAGAACGCGCTTTCCCTTTTTCACAAGGGCTGCGGCCGTGTTCACGATCAAGGAGGTTTTTCCGACGCCTCCTTTATAGTTGATGAAGCAGATTTTCCGAGCCATCGACAATCAGACTATTGGAATCGTTCCGTCACCTGCATGCTATTTCATGAGTCCATAAAAGGGCTTCTAAATCTTACGAAAATAGGGCCTCAGCCAGGCTTTCGTCCTCCGCGTAACGCTTAATGTGAGCGGGATAAGAAACGGGACCGCTGCCGAAATCGGCCGCCAGGTTGGCGCTTCGTATCTCTTCTCGAAATTGCCACCCAAATGATTTCTCGCCCTTATAGTGCCATAGAGAAGATAGAGTTGTCGATTCGTTTTCCGGATTCTTATGAACGTCCTTTTTCAACTTTGAGACATCGATGCCGGCACGTTGGGCACACCCCTCAAGACAGGAACTTTGCCAGCTTAAAAGAGCATAGGCCTCTCCCGACCGCCCCGGAGAAACACCCATCTCGATTCTCACCAGGTCCTCAACCAGGATTCTGGGCTCAAAGGTGCTGAGAAATTGGCCGATCGATTGGCGTAAAGAGATGGTGCGGGCAACGGCGAGATCTCTCAAGGCTTCCGGACGAACCCAGTTTATCTGAGCGAAATTCTCCTTTTCGATCGAAGCGTCATAGATGATGCGTTTGAAATCTTTTACAAAGGTAAGGTAGTGCTCAGAGATGATATGGGCCGGAACTCGATGAAACCAGTGGTAAGTCGGCAAATCACTGTCCAGCCAGATTGACACCTGATTCTCGAGGAAATTGGACTCGCTCGTCGAGTAGCCCAGCATCAGCGCCTCACAGCATACCTTCTCATCGCGGCCACGGCCCGTAAAACATTGGGTGAACAGCTTGCTTCGGAGAAGGGTCTTCTCACAATTTCGCTCCTTGGGACATAGTACAATTATCCTGCATGGGTGCCGCTGGGCAAATTGCAGGCAGGTTTCAAACCTCGCCTTCGCCTCTTTTTCCGTCGTCTTAAGCCCGTAATGTAGGATCAAGTTCATCTGTGAGGCATGAAACTCGGTCGGCGATTGGTTTGCCTCACCCAGCTCCGGCTGCCATGATCGCGCCAGCGCAGCCGGCACGTCGGCCACTGAAATCGGTCTACCCGGTAACGTGTCGATCAAGTTCTGCATCGATATTCAAAGTCCGACAGATTCCTAGTAAGGGCCGGATCGGTGCCAGGAATGTCCATTCTTCCAAAGTAGGCGCTCCGCCGCCAGAGGACCCCACGACCCCGCTGCATAGGTTTCCAGTCCCCGGGTTCCGCACTCATCCCAGAATTCTAAGATGGGCGTCATTAGTTTCCAGGAGGCCTCGGTTTCATCGCCTCGTATAAAGAGGGTGCTGTCATTGACCATAGCGTCGAGAAGAAGCCTCTCGTAGGCCTCAGGCGTATTGGAACCATAGGTTGTGGCGTAGCGGAAGTGCAGCTTCACCGGCTGCGTGCGAGTCTCCAATCCTGGGACCTTCGAATTCATCAGTAGAGTTATCCCCTCGTCCGGCTGAATACGGATGATCATTGAATTGGGGGCGACGTCGAACTTGATGTCCTGGGTAAAGAGCACTCCCGGTGGGCGTTTGAATTGGACCATGATCTCACTCACCCGCTGGGCCATTCTCTTTCCCGATCGCACGTAGAAAGGCACCCCCTGCCAGCGCCAGTTGTTTAAAGAGAGACAAAGCGCGGCGTAAGTCTCTGCCGTCGAATCGGAGAATATCCCCTCCTCTTCCAGGTATCCCGAGACTTTTTCCCCTCCTATGATCCCCTCATTGTAGCGGGCTCTCACTGTTCCTCCTTCGGCGGCTTGCAAATCCAGAGGTTGAATCGCCTTCAAAACCTTCACCTTTTCGTCCCGGATTGCTTCTGGATCAAGCGAAACCGGCGGCTCCATCGCCGTCAGGGCGAGCAGTTGCATCGTGTGGTTCTGCACCATATCCCGCAGGGCGCCACTCTGATCGTAATAACCACCGCGGCCTTCTACTCCAATCTCTTCCGCCACCGTAATCTGAACGCATTCAACATACTCTCGATTCCAAATCGGTTCGAAAATGGCATTCGCGAATCGCTGGACCAGCAGATCCTGGACCGTCTCTTTGCCCAAATAGTGATCGATTCTGAATACCTGACTCTCGTCAAATTCCCGTTCGATAACCCGGTTTAGCTCCTCTGCCGTTGGCAAGTCCTTTCCAAACGGCTTTTCAATAATCACTTTGGACGCCAAATCGGAGTGCAGATGACGTTTCGCCAATCCGCATTTTCCAAGATTCTCGAGGATCGGCTTAAATACGGACGGTGGAGTCGAAATATAAAAGAGAAGCTGCACCTCCCTCCCCAGGCTTTCGACGATTCCATCAATCTCCTCCCTCAGCCCGGTAAAATCCTCCTCGCTGTCGTAGAGTCCGGAAAAATAACGCGTTCTTTTACGCAGTCTTGCCCAGATCTCGTCCTCGGGACTCCGTCTTGAGAATCGATTCAGAGAGGTCCCGGCCGATTCCCTGAAAGCCTCGTCCTCCATCGGTTTCCTCCCATACCCAATAAGATAGAAGTCGGCCGGTAGAAGACTGTCGACACTTAGATTGTAGATCCCGGGGATGAGCTTTCGCGCCGTTAGATCGCCCGAGGCCCCGAATATTACCAGGATCGAGGGAGGCGCTCCCCGATGCCTGCTCAAACCCTCCAAAAAAGGATGCCTCGATTCCGTTGCCATTCTTCAGGGCCCTCTTCTTTAAACTGAAAATCTCCTTAGATTTTCATTCTCTAGGGGTTATAAAATTTCGAGAATAGAGGTACATTCTCGTAGTGATATACGTCATATTCTTCTTCATTCGTATAGCTCACATCGACAACATCAAATCGAAAGTGACGAGGTGAGGGCGACAGTCGTTTCAAGTATGCTTTGCAAACCCGCTGGAGAGCGCTCCTCTTCTTCCGGGTAATGCTGTGATACCCGGAAACAAGGGCATCGGACTGGCGGGTCCGGACCTCCACGAATACCAATACCTCGCCGTCCCAGGCCACCAAGTCGATCTCCTCCCTTCGATGCCGCCAGTTCCTGCGAATGATGCGGAACAGCTTCCGGCTTTCCAAAAATCGGCCCGCGATTCTCTCCCCGAAATTGCCGATCGAGGCCTTGTCCCCCGGTTCCAACTCCGGTTTCTGCTCGAAGATTCGCTTGATTCTGAGCGTTATCTCTCTGATCCGCATTCGGCTAATTCCTCCGAATCCACTAATTTCTGGCCCTGGAGGGCATTTTTTGCTTAAAAATTAGTATTTATTTCGTGAAAAATTCCTATATTAGAGGCTGTCCCAAATCCGAGAGGATTTGGGTGGAAGCCTGATACCGATATCAATCTTCGTCACGTTATGTAGACCACGACATGCCTTCCGTCCTCGGTAGCTTACCTTTTATCCGTTATGCACCTTTCCAGCACCCTTCCTCTCGCTTTGAGTCGATAGTTCTCCCAAGGAAGCGCCTCTGACTCGATTCTTGGATCCCTATGCCGCCTGCGTTGCCTCTTTCTCATGTTCTTGCGCAAGTCTCTGCGCGATTTTCCATAGATTGTGGGACAGAACCGACCAGGCCACGCTAAGGTTACGGTTGTCAAAGCCTTTGCTGCGTATCTTGCCCCCGTGCCATCGGTTCTTGAGCACTCCGATCCGGCCTTCGGTGCTCCCTCGTCGTCGCTGCAACCGGACAAAGCGCGGCTCCTCCATCCGCTCCTTGAGCTCTTGTGGATTGCGGGGCGTAAGGGCGTCAAAAATCCCCTCTGCCTGGAGCCGCTTGCTGGCCGCCTTCGAGGCATAGCCCCGATCCCCACTGATCGCTTCGATCTTCTCCTCTAAAGCGAAGCCCTTTTGCCTCTCCAGACTTTCCCAAAGCTGCTTCAATTCGCTCGGGGCCTGCCCCCCATACAGTTTCCAGTCCAACAGATATCCCTCTGCGCTCTCGCATAAATAAAGGGTGTTGCCAAACTCCACCTCCCGATCTGCCTTGCCTCGCACGATGACGTCAATCTCAGGTTCGTAGGCGCTCAGGATCTTCTCCTCATTCTTCACCTGCCGCCCCCCTATGATCCGTTCGTGCGCCTGTTTCATGACCTGCGGTATCTGCTCTAACATACCATCCATTCGCTCGATGATTCGGCTCGCCTTCTTCTCGGTGTAATCGCTTTGCATCCACATAGCTTCCAATAAGTCACGGTGGCGAAGGGCATGGCCCTCAATCTTCTTGAGCAATAGCTTCATCCGCCGCAGGATCCCTTTACGCGCTTTGCCCGCCTCCCGGCGCCGACGCGCATGCGTCATCTCCAGGCACCGTTTGTTCATCTCCCGAGCCAATCCCTTTGCTCCCTGGGGCATGCGCTGTTTCATTCCCGCCTGCCGGATCAGACTGATCGCCTTGAGCAGCGTTGCTCCCACATCCTTGAGCAAGACCCAGTCCACGGGCCAGTGGATGTTCGCTTCCAGGCAAGTGGCGTCGATCAGGCATTCCCTCGTATCGATCGGCTTCTCTAATCCTGCCTCACCACAATGTTCAGCATTGCCCACCACCTCGGTCATCCTTGCATGCAGCTGTCTCAGATACGCTTCGTCGAAGAATTTCGAATCCCGTTCCAGACTGCTCTTCGATATTTTCCGGATCCCGTCTACCTCACGCACCCGGCAAAAATTAGCCAGAAGCTCACTGCGTCCCAACTCCTGCGACAGACAACGAAAGGATATCCCTCCGAGTAAATGACGCACCACCTCCACCCGCAGCGCTTTTATCGCTCTTAGAGCGCGTCGCTCCCGATCCTTCCCTCCCGCTTCATCCCATCCTTCCAAGGCTTTTACGATCGCCTCCCTTTCCAGCGAGGAGTCGATCAAAACCCGGTCAATCCGCTCCATTGTTTCCAGAAACACGGTGTAGTCTTTGCATCGAATGACTGGAGTTAGGGCTGGACGCAGGAAGCTTTGTACGGCAATATTTTTCATGAGAAGGGCGTGCTGTGTATTTGACTAACGCAAGCATAAGCGCCCTTTTTCGCCGGATCGAGCTTTTTGCAGCTCTATCCGGCCTTTTTTTTGCCCATAACTCATTAAAAATCAATTGTTTCCACCACTGGGACGGGCTCTACCTTACGTTCATTATGGGGAAAGGGTCACGGGTTATTGGGGCGCGTTTTGGCCGCTACCCCAGGAAGTGAGGTGCCTCTTCTTTGCGATCGGCAAAGGCGAGTGGTAAACAAAAGGAATCCAGCTGACATGCCAGAGCTCGCTGCGGCGAACTGGAAGCCGGTCGAAGAAACAGCGTCCCAGCAATCATGACGGTGATCTGCCCAAGGTACCAATCCATCTTGTCAATAAGCTAGTTCACCAACCGTTTATCCTTGATTGTCCCTTCGGCCAGATGCTCCTTCTTCGCTTCACAGCCGTTCCCATATCCAGCATCGGAGGATTCAGATCGTCTGAATCACACCCACGCTTCATCAGACGATCCCATTCGCCAAACCGTACAGTCTGAGAATAGGGGAATCGAAAATCCGTACCATCCAGAATGGTACGAAACTTATGATCGAATCAGAATCAATATCGATCCCGTCTCGGTCTTTCTTCTCTGGGCTTTGCTTGATTGACCTTCATCTCACGCCCTTCAACCGAGTTTCCGTCCAAGGACTTTATGGCGTTTTGTGCTTCTTCTGAATCGGGCATGGTGATGAAGGCGAATCCCTTCGCTCGCCCCGTATCCCGGTCCATGATAACATTCACTTTCTCAACACTGCCGAATTCGCTAAACACTTCGCGCAATGTCTCTTCGTTTATCTCGTACGGCAAGTTACCTACGTATATGTCCATCTTTAGTTCGCTAATATATTACGCCATCTGAAACGGAACAGTTCAGGATGATGGCGATGATTCCTGAATCTGTCTCTGAACTTTCATTCATTTTGTCCAAATTGTCTCTCGGCGCCAATGGTCGGGAAGCGGTAGCAATTCGAAACGGTCCTCTCTCGTTTAACACTTTCGGCGGGTTGTGAATCAACACCACAACTGGCTCGGCGCCGGTCGAGAGTGTGCGCCCATTGGCAGCGATTCGAAGGATTGTGTCGGCATTTAATTTTAAGACCGTTTCAGGGGCAAGGCCGGCGCAATTCAACGGTCTCCCGCGGATCCTATTCCGATCAGCCGGCCCTAAAATTGCGCCAAACCGAACCGCTTGCAAGTCCTGATTTGCAGATTTCCCTTCTGACTCACCATGCGGTCCAGCCGCCGTCTACGAGGATGTTCTGGCCCGTGATATAGCTGCCGGCGTCGCTCGCCAGGAGGAGGATTGCGCCCTTCAGTTTGTGAGGCTGCCCCATTCGCCTCATGGGGCTCTTCTGACAGAGGCGCTCTACCATTTCGGATGGAGCCTTCGATGGGTTGGGAAAGGGGCCGGGGCTGAGGGAGTTAAAATCAATGAAGACGCCCTGTATGGTCAAAATATTCGGCCGACCCCGCTCTGTCCAAATAATAGTCGGATCACGATTTCGCCCGATCTGACAGAAATTCATATTCACCGGGAATTGATCATTGCTTGCGATTCCGACAACTCGGTCAACGCAGTAGCCCACAGGTGGTGATCTTCCTCAATCAAGATCCAGCTCATCTTTCCGGCCCACTCGTTTTCGTGAATCTCAACAAGAAGCCGCCTCAATTCCTCCTTCGCCGATATTCTGTATCTGTCTTTCGCCCTCTCTTTCTCCTCAGGACTCCAAAGCGCGAAATCATCCCTGTTCTTTGCAAAATGCCCGTGTTTCCGGGCAAGTAACTGATCTTATCTCGTGAGCCTTTCGCGGATGGATTAGGATGTCTTTGGAAAGCTGAAGTTGATCAGTTCATTCGTTCGTCATGCCGCCAATCGATAGTAGTAATTGAGCATTCCTCCCAATCGTCGCCGATCCTCCACCGGCAAACGAATGCGTTCCTTCTTGATCAATTTGCGCAGTGTCCGGTTCTCGTCCTTAAGATAGTCAATGATCTTCAATTGCTCCCGATTTACCCATCCTGCCAAGGAAAACAGCGTTGTTTTCAGCCAAAATTCGACCCCCTCAGTCATCCGCAACACTCTGCGCCGCAATCTCTTTCACTTCGATTTATTTATTGGACAGGACACGCACGGGGAGTCCTGCGGAAGTGAACCGAAAAGAAAACAAGCTTGGGTAATCGCACTGATTTCGTACGATACGGAATCGCAGACCATGCTCAAGCGTTACCGCGACATCCTCGATATCCTACACCTGCTCCGCGAACTCTTCCCCGACAAGAAGAGCATGATCTACAACGAGATCGTCTGGGCGCGACTCATTCCTTACGCCGGTTCCATCCACTACCTACAGCGGTAGGAGCACGAAGCGAACTACGAGAAGCTAATGTTGCACTATATCAAGATCAGCAAGTTTGCGATGGAGGCACGCTCTAATCGGATTATTGAGATTCTTGCTATGCAGTCTTCTTCCAGCGGCGGAAGCGTATGATGCCGATGCCAAGAAGACCAACGGCAAAGAGAAGATACGTTGAGGGTTCGGGGACAACCTCAAAACGGTTGCCATCGATTTCGCCTACGGATTCTAAAAGATCTGTCAGACCGGGAACTACAATCGGGTTAGGGAAATCAACACTCTGGAATGTAACTTTGTAGTCCACGGGTAGCTGCGTATCCATCGTGCCCGATGTCTCCGTAAGCCTATGGAGTGTCAGATTTCCCATGGACTGATCGCCATCTAGGGATATAAAGATGTCGAAGAAGGATGGGCCCTCTGTGCCGTACGTGACCGGTAAAGGAGCCACTGACTGAAGAGATAGATGGACTAGCTCAATGTCTATTGAGAGGTCATCTCCGACGAGATCGATTATTCCACCTGTCCTCTCGACAACTGTGTCATAAATCGGGATAATTACTATCAATTGCTGTTCGTAGCAATGTACGTTTACCATCCCCGTGTGACACCCCGGGCCCGTCAGAAAAGTGGTCACAACGGGTATGCCTACCAGGTCTGGACCCGACATAACTGGGATGGTCATCGATGGGATGAGATCGGAAGGAATCCCATTTTTGACTCCAAAAAATCCCGCAGGAAGAGCGGGAAGCGTGGCTGAAGATCCGGGCTCCGTTACAAAGCCGTCCTGCCCAGGCTGAATAACTAGAGGCTGTCCCAAATCCGAGAGGATTTGGGTGGAAGCCTGATACCGATATCAATCTTCGTCACGTTATGTAGACCACGACATGCCTTCCGTCCTCGGTAGCTTACCTTTTATCCGTTATGCACCTTTCCAGCACCCTTCCTCTCGCTTTGAGTCGATAGTTCTCCCAAGGAAGCGCCTCTGACTCGATTCTTGGATCCCTATGCCGCCTGCGTTGCCTCTTTCTCATGTTCTTGCGCAAGTCTCTGCGCGATTTTCCATAGATTGTGGGACAGAACCGACCAGGCCACGCTAAGGTTACGGTTGTCAAAGCCTTTGCTGCGTATCTTGCCCCCGTGCCATCGGTTCTTGAGCACTCCGATCCGGCCTTCGGTGCTCCCTCGTCGTCGCTGCAACCGGACAAAGCGCGGCTCCTCCATCCGCTCCTTGAGCTCTTGTGGATTGCGGGGCGTAAGGGCGTCAAAAATCCCCTCTGCCTGGAGCCGCTTGCTGGCCGCCTTCGAGGCATAGCCCCGATCCCCACTGATCGCTTCGATCTTCTCCTCTAAAGCGAAGCCCTTTTGCCTCTCCAGACTTTCCCAAAGCTGCTTCAATTCGCTCGGGGCCTGCCCCCCATACAGTTTCCAGTCCAACAGATATCCCTCTGCGCTCTCGCATAAATAAAGGGTGTTGCCAAACTCCACCTCCCGATCTGCCTTGCCTCGCACGATGACGTCAATCTCAGGTTCGTAGGCGCTCAGGATCTTCTCCTCATTCTTCACCTGCCGCCCCCCTATGATCCGTTCGTGCGCCTGTTTCATGACCTGCGGTATCTGCTCTAACATACCATCCATTCGCTCGATGATTCGGCTCGCCTTCTTCTCGGTGTAATCGCTTTGCATCCACATAGCTTCCAATAAGTCACGGTGGCGAAGGGCATGGCCCTCAATCTTCTTGAGCAATAGCTTCATCCGCCGCAGGATCCCTTTACGCGCTTTGCCCGCCTCCCGGCGCCGACGCGCATGCGTCATCTCCAGGCACCGTTTGTTCATCTCCCGAGCCAATCCCTTTGCTCCCTGGGGCATGCGCTGTTTCATTCCCGCCTGCCGGATCAGACTGATCGCCTTGAGCAGCGTTGCTCCCACATCCTTGAGCAAGACCCAGTCCACGGGCCAGTGGATGTTCGCTTCCAGGCAAGTGGCGTCGATCAGGCATTCCCTCGTATCGATCGGCTTCTCTAATCCTGCCTCACCACAATGTTCAGCATTGCCCACCACCTCGGTCATCCTTGCATGCAGCTGTCTCAGATACGCTTCGTCGAAGAATTTCGAATCCCGTTCCAGACTGCTCTTCGATATTTTCCGGATCCCGTCTACCTCACGCACCCGGCAAAAATTAGCCAGAAGCTCACTGCGTCCCAACTCCTGCGACAGACAACGAAAGGATATCCCTCCGAGTAAATGACGCACCACCTCCACCCGTAGCGCTTTTATCGCTCTTAGAGCGCGTCGCTCCCGATCCTTCCCTCCCGCTTCATCCCATCCTTCCAAGGCTTTTACGATCGCCTCCCTTTCCAGCGAGGAGTCGATCAAAACCCGGTCAATCCGCTCCATTGTTTCCAGAAACACGGTGTAGTCTTTGCATCGAATGACTGGAGTTAGGGCTGGACGCAGGAAGCTTTGTACGGCAATATTTTTCATGAGAAGGGCGTGCTTTGTATTTGACTAACGCAAGCATAAGCGCCCTTTTTCGCCGGATCGAGCTTTTTGCAGCTCTATCCGGCCTTTTTTTTGCCCATAACTCATTAAAAATCAATTGTTTCCACCACTGGGACGGGCTCTATATTAATATTTGTGGAAGAATAGTTTCTTAGTCTTCTGGGAGTCGCATTTCAGCTGTCGGCCCCAAATTCTACTATCCAAACAGAACTTTTCGCTATGATCGCAAACTCATCTATCTCCGGAATTATAAGGAAAACCCTCCTCCTGAAGGTTATTTCGAAACCTCAGCCGACCCGGGAGGACGTCGGCTCGGTCATTGAATTGACTTCGAGCAAAGTAGTCGAAGCGCTGCAGGCCCAATCCATGACCCTCTATCTTGTGGAGGGTAACCAGATTGCTTTCAAATACGTCTATTATTCCCCGACTCTCTGGTTCGACAGCGTCGAGAGAGAACGGGAATTTGAAGCCAAGAGAGAGAAATTACTCGACCTCAAGATTCCCATCGGGACCGGTGTCGTAGGGAAAGTGATCGAAGCCGGTGATCCTCTCTTCTACTCGATGTCAGGTAACAGTGAGGCCATGTACTCGATGGCCAAGGATACCGGTTTTGATGTCGCTTCCATGCTGACCGTTCCTCTCAAAACGAATAAAGTGATTGGAGCCGTCCAGGTGCTCAATAAGGAGCCTGATGCCCCCTCTCGGGAATTCGGCGAGGAGGACCTCAGGGTTGTTCAGGAAGTAGCCGAGTATTCCGCTCCCCTCCTCCAGCGGATGATGGATCCAAAGTTTCAGATCGATGACCGCGAGACGGTAAAGTTCGTAGCTCGGTTTACAGACTGCCCCCTCATCTCGAGCGAAGAGGAAATGGATATCGATGAAAAGCTCATTGAAGTCGTGGGCGACGCCATCATCAGGAGAGAGGGAATCTTCCCCTACAAACGGATTACTCCAACCAGTGTTGCCGCTCTCATGACCAACCCGCTCGACTATCCTCGGCGCGAGAGCTTTCACACCGCTACCGAACTTTTCGTTGAGGAGGTTTCAGTCGCTCCTGCTTCCCTCGTCGACTCCCTTCTCAGGAAATTCTTCAGCGAAGACGCAGCTGCGGAAAAGGGTCCAGCGCCGGACACCGATATGGCCGATATCGCCGATGTGATTGGGGCCGAATACGCCACCGGTTCCGACGGCGGACTGTCTGCCGATGATATAGACGACGAAGAGTCCGCTCCCATCATCCAACTCGCCAATCGCATAATCGAGGACGCCTATGTGTCGGGATCCAGCGATATCCATATCGAACCCCAGGAGAACGACCTCCTCGTCCGGTATCGGGTAGATGGAATTTGCGGTGAGAAACTGCGCCTACCCAAGGCCGTCGCCGGGGCCCTTGCCGCCCGCCTCAAGGTCATGAGCGACCTCGACATCGCGGAAAAACGCTTACCTCAGGATGGTAGAATCGTTTTCAAGCAATTTACGAAGAAGAACATAGACATCGATCTACGTGTCGCAGTGGGTCCCATGAACTTCGGTGAAAAGATCGTCATGCGTATCCTCGATAAGAGTAAGTCGTCATTGCCGATTACTGCTCTTGGATTTTCGGAGGAGAATCTGGTCAAATATCGAAAGCGAATTCGTGAACCCTACGGCATGATTCTCCACTGCGGTCCTACCGGTTCGGGAAAGTCCATGACCCTCTTCTCCGCCCTGGCGGAAGTGGCAAACCCGGATATCAACATTCAGACGGCCGAGGATCCCATCGAATACACGCTCGCCGGCATCAATCAGATGCAGATGCACAAGCAGATCGGGCTCACCTTTGCAACGGCTCTTCGCTGCTATCTGCGAATGGATCCAGACGTGATTCTGGTGGGTGAGATTCGCGACCAGGAAACCGCGGAAATCGCGGTTGAAGCTGCCCTTACCGGTCACCTTCTCCTCAGCACCTTGCATACCAACGACGCCCCCAGCACCATTGCCCGTTTCACCGATATGGGAATCGAGCCCTTTATGATCTCGGCATCGCTCGTCGTGGTTTGCGCCCAGCGGCTCATGCGGCGGGTCTGCAAGAATTGCAAGGTCGATTACGAACCGGAAGGAAACGAGAAACAAATCCTCGAGCGCGCCATCGAATGGTCAGGCAAAATTTATAAGATCAACGAGGACGGTTGTCCAATGTGTGGTGGTCTTGGCTATAAAGGTCGGGTCGGTATCCATGAGCTCATGGAAATCAGTGAGGAATTGATAAAAGCTATCAATGAGAATGCTGAGACCGCGGTAGTAAAACGCATCGCGATGAGGAACGGGATGAAAAGCCTCCATCAGGACAGTATGCTCAAAACCAAGGAGGGTGTGTCCACCATGTTGGAATCCATCTCCACCGTCCCGCCTGATATGGTCGGGCTCTCCAGCGAGACGGAAGCGCCCGCTGAAGAGGTCAGCGAAATGGAAACCGTAGCCTGAGAATCTGTCCGTCGTCTCTTCGCAAATTTCCCTAGTTTCTCAACTTCGAGCCGACAGACTCGAGAAACTGTGAGAAAAGCGGGCTAGGAATCTGTCGGTGGTTAAATGGCCCACCGCCTGTCCTTGGCAAGAACAATCCGATCCTCTCCGCGAAATTAGAAATCTCATCCCGACAGGTTCCTTTAGGCGCAGTGAGATCAACACCATTGGCCTTACCGGGGTGGGCCATCTCGGGTGTCATCTCGCTATGCTCACCTTCCCTACCGCTGCGATTTCGATCGCCCGCGAGGAAGGCCTGCCCCTCGAAAATGTTCTGGGTTGGAGTTTCCTCGGTTACCTTCTCTTCGGTCTGGGGGCCTTGCCGGTTGGTTACCTTGCGGACAGACTAAAGGCCAAATGGATTATCCGAATCGGGGTTCTCGGAATCGGGCCCGCCATGATGCTGGTCGCCCTTTTCCCTCCTGGGCCATTACTCGCCCTGCCCCTCGCCGCTGTCGGAGCATTTGCCAGCCTGTATCATCCATCCGGATTAAGCCTCATCACCCGTACCATTGAACTGCGAGGAACAGCCCTCGGCATCAACGGCCTCTTTGGTAACATCGGAATCGCCGGAGCTCCCTTTTTCACCGCCCTGGCGGCCAGTCAGTGGGGGTGGCAGGGAGCCTATCTAGCACTCGGAGCCACCCTCCTTGCATTGGGCGCTACCGTCTGCGCTCTACCGATTTCAGAACCCGAATCGCTTAGTGTGACAAAGGCCGATGAACAACATCACTCGTCCGCCAGGTTGAGACTGTTCCTCATCCTCATCATGGCAATGATGATGGGGGGGCTCACCTACCGCGCCACTACCGTTGCCCAACCGGCCTACTTTGCGGAGAAGGTCAATTTTATCGGATACGGAGCGGCCACATCCCTCGTCTTTGCTTTCGGTTCTCTAGGACAGATCGTGGGAGGTCGCGTTGCCGATCGATACGACCTTCGTGTCTTCTACCTTCTTTTCCACGGTTTGACTGTGCCTCTTGCCCTTTGCATGTCAGCAATCTCGGGCCTCGCTCTCTTTTCCGTTAGCGGGGTCTTCCTCTTTTTCAGCTTCGGTATGCAGCCCATTGAAAACAGTCTTGTCGCCCGCCTTACCCCTGATCGCTGGCGAAGCACTGCCTACGGTATCAAGTTCACGGTTGTTTTTGCCTTGGGCTCCCTCGCCGTCGGAGCAGTCAAAACCATAATTGAACACTTCTCCATATCAGCCGTTTTCCTCGCCGTCAGCGCCACCGCTCTCCTCACTTTTGCTTTCGCTGCCATTCTCTGCTTCAACTCTTCCGGAAGTAAGTTTCTGAACCACGCGGCAACTGAATCGTAGCGCAAAAAATCGACCACCCAATTCTAAGCGCAATCGAAGGTAGAAACAGTGAAATAGTATCTGCCCGAATTTTGGACCATCCCCTCCTGGGAGGGGCAGGGGTGGGTTGTCCTAACCACCAGGATCAGTTTTCCACACCGCCCACCGCTACACATCCACTGAAAGCACTCCGGCAAATTACACGTCCTTAGTGCTGCTGTTCACAATTACGGTGACGTTTGCCTAGGCGATTTTGACCTTGAGCAAGGCGGCTTTGAGTGGGCTGGGGTTTAAGACCCTGACACTCAAAGCGAACGCCGCTCAAGGCCAAAAGCGCCAGGCCGCAAAGCGGTGGGGCGGCATTGGGGGTATTGCGGCGTTGCCCAAACGCGGAGGGGGTTCCCCGACCCATCCGCGTTCGGGCGCCTTGCACTACCCCCAATGGCGCTCCCACAAACGTCACCGTAATTGTGAACAGCAGCACTTGGCCCCCGGTATTCGCCAAAGTTCGCGACAAAGAGTTGAAAAACCGACGAAGTTGACGACGAAGTTTACCAAGGTGAGCTCGGCGCTACTCCCCAGTGATCGCCCACTTAGAACTTCTAACAGGTTCTCCTCCCGCTCCCCGGCCAAGCCGGCATAGGGAAGATGCCGGTGGTCGAAATTACTAAGGGCTACATACCCACCCGAATTGCGGGTAATTTCTGAAGATATCAAACTCTGAATCCGACCGCTTCCTAAAATGGCTTAGCTGTCGCCAAATACGCCGCCACCACTCCCAGCCCAATCAGCCCCCACCATAAAACCATCGAAAAATCCGGCTTCCGATTCGCCACCGCAATCGACCCTGCAATGAATAGCCAGATAACGAGTTTGGCCACCGCCCAACCGGGAAACCCCAAACCCAGCTTTGCCAGCATCCCGAATCCTCCCAACAGCGCCAGAATCAATCCGATCCCATTGGTCAGTCCAGCCAGCTTCTTTATCCGTCTCTCCTCGGGATCCAGTCTACCACGGACAATAAGCCCCCCAAGGGAGAGGAAGATCATCATCACCCCAACCAAATGAACGATCCTGTAAAGGAGCATATATAAACGCGGAAACCGCGTTTATGCGGCGTCCGGGTCTACGCAATTCGGACCTTTTAGGGGCTCCTTCTCTTCGTTGAGGACCGGAAGGTCAGGCGCTCCTTTTTCGTTCAGTTCGATCCATTCTTCCTGATCATCCGGAACGTCACTATCCTGAAAAATTGCTTCGACAGGACACTCTGGTACACAGAGGTCGCAATCAATGCAGGTTTCGGCATTGATATAGAGCCTGTCATCGGCCTCGTGGAAAGCCTCCACCGGACAAACCGCGGCACAGCTGGTGTATTTGCAGTCAACACATGGTGCGGTGATTACGTAGGTCATGATTATTCTCTGTTCCTTCTAGCTGAATTGAGAAATCGTGCCTCCTGGACATTCAGGATTAAACCAATTCAAGGTGCGCGGGTCAAGAAGTGCAATTCTCGCGACTCTGTTTAAGGAACGATCTGAACAGGAGTCAAGAAAAGTGTCGGATAGGTTTCGACAAAAAGGCTTTTCGCGCCTAGCTTCGACAGCGTGGTTAAGAAAAAAGCAAAGCTTCGCGTGGAGCCCAATCACGAAATCGAAGTGCAGCCGGAGACTTTCCAGGAGGACGATGCTCGATTCCAGGATTCCCTCGAATCACTGTCCGCCCTTCAACTCTTCGACCTCATCGCAACGAGGCTGATTCAGACCGGAACTCCCCTGGACGAGATCACCCTGCTACGAGAGCGCATCGAGGAGTTGGAGGAACTGCAGGATCAGGCCGGCGCCGCGATCGAACAGTTGAACGCTGTGGTCGACAAGCTGAAGTCGCCCGCCCTTCGACTCGGAACACTCCTGCGACGCACCGGTAGAGATCGTCTCCTCGTTTCCGTCGGAGGTAATGATTACATTTGCTCGGTCGATCCCATGCTTCCCGATGCTGTTCTTGAAACCGGCATGTGCGTCGTCTTGAACGAGGCTTTCGCCGTCATCGACTCTTTCGGTTTTGATAAGAGCGGACCGATCGTTAAGATTTCTGACACTCTCGCCGACGGCCGCCTCCGGGTCGGTTCCGAACATGGTCTCTCCGATGCAGTTGTGATCCGTTCTTCTTTACTTTCGAAAGAAAAACTGAAACCCGGCCTAGAGGTGCGCCTCGATCCCAATCATAAGGTCGTGGTGGAGGTCCTAGCTCCCTCCAACCGCCTCGATCGGACCCTCAGCGAAGTCGAGGAAATCAGCTGGGAGCAGGTGGGTGGCCAACAAGAGGCAATCGAAGCGATACGAGATACGATCGAGCTTCCCTATCTTCATGGCGACCTCTTCAGCCGCTTCAAACACCCGATTCCTAAAGGGTTCCTTCTCTACGGCCCGCCTGGTTGCGGCAAAACCCTCATGGGCAAAGCGACCGCTTTCAATCTACGCCGGCAGATGGAAGAGAAAACCGGAGACCCCCATCCCGAATTCTTCCTCCATGTCAAAGGCCCCGAGATTCTCAATATGTGGCTGGGCGAGTCGGAGCGCCAGGTTAGGGACCTCTTCGCCCAATGTCGCGAGAAGGCCTCCGAGGGCCAGTTGGCGTTCCTCTTTATCGACGAGGCGGATTCGATCCTTGGCACTCGCGGAGCCTATCGAATGAGCTCCAGTATCGTCTCCACTTTGGTCCCCATGTTCTGCGCCGAAATGGACGGTATCGAGCCCCTCCAGAATGTTGTCGTGATCCTGGCTTCCAATCGTGCCGATCTCATCGACCCCGCCATTCTCAGACCCGGTCGGATCGATCGAAAGATTCGCGTCCGCCGCCCCAATCGGGACGCCGCCAAAGAGATCTACGAAATCTACCTGACGGAAGACCTGCCCTTGGCCGAATCAAGGGATTCTCTAGTTGAGGCAGCCGTTGAAGCGCACTATGCGGAGACAGAGGAAAACCGATTCCTCGAACTCACCTACCGCAGCGGGAGGCGGGAGTACGTTTTCAAGGGAGGTGTGGCCAGCGGCGCCCTTATCGCCGCCGTCGTCGAAAGGGCTAAGGGGGAAGCCATCAAGCGGTCCGTCAAAGAGGGCCTGGAATCCTCCATCGAACTTGAAGACCTGATCAATTCTATCGACAAGGAGTATTCCGAAAACGAACTCTTTCCTCCCTCCGAACTGACCGAGGATTGGCTCAAACTCACCGATCTCAACCCCTCCAATGTGATCCGTCTCCAACCCTATCGGCCCCAAAAAACCGAATCCGGCCAGTCCGCCATCTAGTTTTCAGGTACGCGGATTGGGAATAGGTCGGGCGGACTTTATTACCAGCGATGCAATTGAACATCAAAGTCCGGCCTGTTCCCAATCCGCCCGCCTGAAAACTATGGACCTTCAGTTCGGAATCGAAACCGAGTTCGGGATCACCCGCCAAAATCCGCAAGGGATCGACGTGGTCCGCGAATCGATCAATCTGGTTCGAAGCGCAAGCGCTCCCGGTGTCCGTATGCGTTGGGACTATAGCAACGAGGATCCCCACCTCGATGCCCGTGGGTTTCGCGTCAAAGAGTTGAAACAGGACAAAGATGAAGCCCAATACTTCGCCCAGGATGTCAATCGGCGCCTCTCTTACCGAGAGATAAAGAGTGACTATGTCCTCAAAAATGGAGCTCGATTTTATAATGATCATGCCCACCCCGAATACTGCACTCCCGAATGCAGCACTCTCATCGAGCTTCTCCAGCAGGATCATGACGGTGATGAGATTCTCATGTCATGCCTTCAGAATATCAACCAGAAGACCGACAACCCGGTCATCCTCTATAAGAACAATACCGACTTTCAGGGACATAGCTACGGCTGCCACGAAAACTACCTGCTTCCTCGCTCTCTCTCCTGGGAGCGGTTGGCCCAAGGTGTGCAATCCTTTCTTGTAACACGGCAAATTTACTGTGGTGCAGGAAAGTTTGGATGGGAAGACGAAGATCGATTCGTCCAGCCCGGATTCCAGATTTCTCAGCGAAGTGACTTTTTTTCCGTATTGCAGAGTATCGACACCATGCAGCGAAGGCCGATCGTCAACACTCGGGACGAACCCCATGCCAATCCCACCGAGCACCGTCGCTTCCACGTCATAATCGGGGATGCCAACATGTCCCCCTACTCGACCTGGCTCAAGGTCGGTTCAACCGCCCTCGTCCTTCAAGCCCTTATCAACGAAGCTCCGTTGGATGCGATTCCACGACTGCGCGAGCCCATCCCGGCTCTGAAAGCGATATCAAGGGATCCCGCCTGGAAGTGGCCCTTGAAGGTCCATGGAGAAGAGCACTCCAACGCGGTCACGGTGCAGAGGCGCTATCTCAATTTAGTGGAACGCTACGTGGAGCTCCGTGACGACTCCTGGCTCAGGGTTCGCGAAGCTTGGGCCGATATTCTCGATCTTCTCGAAAAGGATCCCATTTCGACATCCGATCGTCTTGATTGGAGCGCGAAATTCAAGGCTATCGACTCATTTCGAGCAGCCGAGGATTTAGAACCTGACGATCCCTGGCTCCAAAGTCTCGACCTTGCCTACCACACGCTGGACAAGAGTGAAGGTCTCTACTTCGCCTTGCGTGATACCGGAGAGCTCAAGCTCCCCTATCCCGATAAGATACTAACCGGGAATGAATTAGCGGCTCCACAAACTACCCGAGCCGCTCTGCGCGGGCTCTGCATCGAAAAATTCGGTTCCAAGGTGAAGAGCGCCCAATGGGACGGAGTCGATCTGAAAGGGGACAAGAATACCGTGGAGCTGGATTTCCGCGATCTCTTCAGCGAATCCCTCATCGCTGAGGGAATCGCCGCTCTCCACGAAGCCGACTCCGTCGAGGACCTCGCCTCCCTTCCGTTTGCGAAAGTGGTTTAACCTGAAATTTTCAGTTCCCAGGATGGCGATATTCACGGCAACCCTGAGACCAAGACAAAGATTAACACGAAGATTCCCTCTCTCTTAGTCTTTATCTTTATCCCGGGCCTTTGTCTCTATCATGATCGTAGCGGTGACTTCTGCCCTCTCTACCAGTTGCGGGTTTTCCGATATCCCACGGGCTCGCCCCGGGTCTCTAAGGCTTCCAGGCTACACATTGCACTCACTTCTTTTCTGATGGATCCCCCAGGCTTGCCCTTGGGAGGCTTCAGGTTGCTCGGCTAGCCCGCTTTTCTCACAAACTTTCGGGAACTGTTTTGCGAAATGATGTGCCATCACTTGTGTGGCGGCATGCTGAGGACAAAAAGCGGGCTAGCCAACAGAAGGAAACAGAAGATCTTGAAAGGGTTCACGGATCTGACATCCCTTTTCAGAGCAGAAAAAAAGGGGTGCGGTGCAGAACAGATTGTGGCAGCGAGTGATCGCAAATACCTTCGGGAATCTGCCATAACACTTTCAATTTCAAGATCTTCTGTTTCCTTCTGTTGTTAGCCTGGAAATCTCTTGAGATTTCCAGGCTAGGAATCTGTCGGACTTTGTTGTTTGATTGCTTTCCTAATCGATGGGCTTCACTCCCAAAGCAATCCACGATCCCGGATCAAAGCACTGCCTACTCCTTCGGCTGCGCGATGACTCTGATAAACAAGCTTGGGCTGGCACCGAGAGGTTCGAGCAGGCGGACTCTCACCAGGGTGGTGTTGCTCCCAGCCTGACCGGGTCGCCGCGAGAGCTCACGCGCGAGAGGCTGAGATTGCGTCGAAATTCGCCAGTTCTTCAGGTCCGAGGATGCCTGCAACACGTATCTCAAGTCGGTTGGAGATCGTCTTTCCAGATAGATGAAAGTGATATATTCTCCACCCTCAAAATCTGTTACAACAGCTTCCGTCGCGAATTGTGAATCGGCCCGCAAAGGATCTGTCGAGAAGGCATATTCGTGGAAGTTTACTCTCCCGTCTCCGTCCGGATCGGAAAGAGGATCCGACTCCCAAGCCTTGGATCCTGGCGGCCCTATCGAAGTCAAAGCATTGCCTTCCTCTGCTGCAGCGGCTGAGGAAGAGGAGGATTCTTCGTCACCGATCCGGTCCGCCCACTTATCGTAGGTTTTCGCCGTTTCGGGCGAATTGAGCGAGGATGCCGAGGCGGCCGTAACAGTGAGGGTGAGCTTGTCCCCGAGGTAGCTTTCCATGTAGTCGACACCGTTCTGATTTGCGGTGTCGACCAGGGAGGCGAAGGTGCCGGAGCGCGAGTTGTAGATGATCGTTTCGTAGATCTCATCGACGGTGCCCGTGAAGCCGTCCACAACGAGCCGAAACGTGCCGTCGAATGTCGCCGTGTTTCCAATGCTCAATACGTCGAAATTCTCGCTCGCCACATCGCCGGAAATCTCCATCTCCAACTCCCCGCTCGCGCCCTGCGTATAGTCGCCCGTGATGGAGAGTTCCCCGATGTTCGAACCCGGCCTCACGGTGGCTCCGTTGTTGGCTACGTTTCCGGTGATCGTGCCGGCGCCGGTGAGAATTCCCGCGTCGAATGTGAAGGTACCGCTCTTCGAGAGGCTGCCTCCATTGAGGAAGGTGACGGCGCCTGCCCCGGTCTGCCGGAAGGTCGTTTGAAAATCGAGATCGTCTGCCTGCAAATCGAGTGTGCCTTCGTTGAAGAACCGGACGTTGAAGGTTTGGTTGCCTCCCCCGCTTTTCGTTAAGAGCCCACCTTCACGGTTGTTCAGAACAGTGAAATTACCCTGCCCCTCATTGAAATCGTTACCGTCAAAGTAGAAGACGCTCTGCGCATCGATTATCCCTCCAGAACGGTTGTTAATCGTCGCGGCATCACCCGAATCCAACTGACCGGTCATCGTAAAGAGGACGGTGCCGTCATTGTTCAGCGTCCGCCGATACCAGTCCTGGCCACTGCCGCTCACCGTCAAGGTGACCCCTGAGGCCACGGTCGTTGCGCCGGATCCCCGCCAGATCCCGCCACTCCAGTTCGAATCTCCCGTCAGGCGCGCCTCCCCGGTGCCGTGAAATGTCCCGCCGCTTTGTGTGAGCGGTCCGATATCCACCGGTGCTGCGGTCGAAAAATGAAGCGTTCCGACGGTCAAGGCCACTCCACCAGTCATCGTGAATCCGCCCTCAACCGTCACACTCGCGGCACTCACTTCCATACCGCCGGCCCCGATCAGCGTCGTACCCGCCTGCAACGCATGCGTTCCGCCGTTGAAAACAAAGGTCGCTCCGTTCAGCGCCTCAAAAACTCCGTCCGCGCTAGTCCCGCCCTGTTGCAGACCAAACTGGTTAACCTCCACACGCACCGTCCCCTCGTTGTTCATGCGCACATTGAAGGTCTGACTGCCTCCCGAGCTCTTTTTTACCAACCCCCCAGCAAGATTATTGAGGATCGTGACCGCACCCAATCCCTCGTTGAAATCGTTGCCATCAAAATAGAAGTTGCTCTGCGAATCGATCACTCCGCCGGCGCGGTTGTTGATCGTCGCCGCATCGCCAGCGTCCAGTTGGCCCGTCATGGTGAACACTATGGTGCCGTCGTTATTCAATGTCCGCCGATACCAGTCCTGGCCACTGCCGCTCACCGTCAAGGTGACCCCTGAGGGCACCGTCGTTGCGCCGGATCCCCGCCAGATCCCGCCACTCCAGTTCGAATCCCCCATAAGGCGTACCTCCGCGCTGCCGTGAAATGTCCCGCCGCTTTGCACGAGGGCCGCAATCGTTATCGCTTCGCCGCTATCAAAACGCAGTGTCCCGCTCTCCAACCGCACCTCGCCGAGGACCGCATAGCTCCCCTTAAACGTTGTACTCGCCTGGTTGCGCAGGTGGCCAGCCCCGGTCAGCGTCGTGCCCGCCTCCAGCACGTGCGCGCCTCGGAAAAAATAGAGCTCCGCCCCGGCCCTCACATCAAAAGTCCCGTCGTTGCTCGTCCCCCCCTGTTCAAAAGCGAGAACATTGGCCTGCACTTCCAGCCGCCCGTCGTTGTTGAACTGCACATTGAAGGTCTGACTGCCTCCGGAGCTCTTTTTTACCAACCCCCCAGCAAGATTATTGAGGATCGTGACCGCACCCAATCCCTCATTGAAATCGTTACCATCAAAATAGAAGTTGCTCTGCGAATCGATCACTCCGCCGGCGCGGTTGTTGATCGTCGCCGCATCGCCAGCGTCCAGTTGTCCCGTCATCGTGAACACTATGGTGCCGTCGTTATTCAATGTCCGCCGATACCAGTCCTGGCCACTGCCGCTCACCGTCAAGGTCGCGCCCGGGGCGATGGTGGTTGCACCCGAGCCCCGCCAGATCCCGCCACTCCAACTAACCATTCCCATGAAGGTGACTTCGCCATCCCCCGTGAACGTCCCACCGGTTTGATTAAATACCGTATTCGTTCCAAAGGTGCCCTGATTAACAATATTCAAGGTCCCGCCGCTCACCTGGAACGTCTGGGTACCCGACGAGGCACCGAATTCAATCACCGAGACGGTCACATTTGTATTCACCGTCAGGGTATAGTCGCCGGGCACATTGATGATCACTCTGTCACTAACGCCAGGCACGCCGTTCGGAATCCAATTGGCGGGGTCGTTCCAGTTGCCGCCAGAGGGATTATTGAAGGTGAAGGCACCTAACTCGCCGACGATTATGCGCACGGTTGCGGGCAGGCCGGTGTCCGATCCGTCCGTGAGAGTATAGGTAAAACTGTCTTCGCCGAAGAATACTGCATTGGTAGTGTAGCCGAAAGTTCCGTCGCCGTTATCCACCACCTGACCGCCGTTCGCCGATACCGCGTCGAAGAAATCGATCGAAAAGATATCTCCCTCGATATCGAAATCATTGGTGAGCACGTTCTGGGTGACGATTGGCACTCCCTGGACGGTTGCATCGCCCTCGTCATCCACCGCCACTGGAGCATCGTTGACGGGCTCGACAGCAACGTAAAAAGTGCCCTCCGGGGAATCTACCTTCCCGTCATTGACAAGGTAGGAAAGCAGATCGAGGCCATTGAAGTTGAGGTTCGGCGCAAAAATTACACGCCGTAGAGAATCGGTGACCGGCGTTGCGACTTCCGTTATCGGGTCTCCCCGGTTCACTCCGTCAGCCGTCTCATATAGCATCCCATTCTGCGGCAACTGCGTCACCACCGCCGTTAATGGATCGTCGTCCGCATCGGTCCCATCGAGAGCGATCGTGAGATCGGTGTCTTCCATCGCCGCCAAAGCATTCTCAAAGGGAACGAACGAGTCCACCCGGGTGGGAAAGGCCGTCGCAGAACCCCCTCCAAGAGTACCGATGATGCCGGAAGGCGACAAATCCGCCGTTACGCCACCGGAGGCCTCCTCAAAAGGCCAGTAGCCCACTAACCCGGTTTCCCCCCCGTTCAGACGGTTGAGCATGTTCGCGTTGATCTCCGCCTCACTTCGAGCCACATTCCAGACCCGCACCTCATCGATCTCGCCGCTGTAAGCATTAGTGTAACCGTGGCCGATAAACGCGTTCAGGCTGCCCGCCGTCGCCACCGGGAAGAGGGCGTCCTTTTCGTTTGTCTGGTCCCCGTTGACATACCAAAGGAGCTTACCGTTTCCGCTGAGATCGCGAACCAATGCGACATGGGTCCATTCGTTCAGCGGCAGAGAAACGCCGGTGTTTAGGGCATCGTAATTTGTTTGGAAACCACCCGAGTTGCTCCCCAGGTTTCCGTAGTAATAATTGATCGTGCCGTCCGTCTCCTGCGTCATCGTACCCTCCCCGGCATAGGCCTTGGCCCAAGGATTTCTACGCGCATTGAAATCAAAGGGCTTGAGCCACATCTCGATCGTCTGATCGCCAGTCATCTGCAACGGGGTCGGGTTGCCTAGATCAACGTAGTCATCGCTCCCGTCGAAACGAAGGGCGTTGTCCGGAGGCGGAGCCGTTGTCACGGGAGCGGTATTCGACTGCACGCTGACCGTCGCCGTGTTCGTGGCCGAGGACGGTAGGATCACGATACCATCATCGAACAACAACCTGAAACCTGCGACATCATCTCGCTCCCGCTGGGTGATGATAATCTCGTCCCCCTTGTCGACACTGACTCCTCGAAGATCGACCGGGGTTGAGGCAAATTCGTTGCTCGTGTCCGCGGTGGGTTTACTCAGGGTCGCCACGAGGAGGTCCTGGGTTGTTCCGGCCGATTGGTCATACAGCGCGATGACCACATCTACGTCGACCGGGCCAGAGCCGTTGTCCCACTCCGTGAGAAGCTCACCGACGATATCGACGGAAAATGCGTCGTAGGGTGAAATCCATCGGATCAGGGCCAGTCCGGGACTGCCGAACGTAACCCTTGAACCCGTCGCAAAGACAATGGGGTTCCGGTTGTCGGAGCGAGCCCAGCGTGCGGAGAAACCCGCGAAGTCTGTGTCCCATATCATCAGGGCTCCCCGCTGATCGTACCAGGGAGTGGGATCAACGATGCTTCCGCCACGACTCACGTAATCATTTCTCCAGACGGGAAACCCGTAGTGGTCATCATTGGGATTACCCTGGAAAGAAAGGTTCGTCGCCCCGTCGTCGTAGTCCAGAGAGCGCTCCCAAACTTCCATGTCGGCGACCGTGTAGCTGAAAGAATCCTCATCGACGAATCCGGGATCCGGAGTATAGGTGAGCGTCCCGTCGCCGTTGTCCTCCACTATACCGTTCGCCGGTTGAGTGAAGGCGACGATTCTGATCGGATCATCGTCACCATCGATATCATTGGCGATCACCGGAATCGTCAGCGCAGAATTTTCGAACGCATCTACCGGGTCATCGACGGCTACCGGCAACTCGTTGTCGGGCATGACGTGGACGGCCGCCGTTGTCCCGGAGGAGTCCTCGACCGCATCCTCTACGAAGTATTCGAACGTATCTCGTCCTCTGAACGCGGCAACGGGCTCATAAATGAGTCGGTTCTGTGAGTCGGTGACAACGGCCGGCAGATCACCTACCGTTATTTCCACCCCTTTCGTAACCCCGTCGGATGTCTGGTAAAGACGTCCGTTCGCCGACAATGATGTCACCGTCGCGCTGACCGCGGGTCCGTCCGGGTCTACGCCCGGAAGGGCTAGGCCAAGCGCAACATCCTCAGTAGTACAGAAGAGAGGCGGACAGTAGAAGGTCTTGACGTCGGAGATCCAAACGGGCAAGGCGGCGGCGGTCCCGTTACCAAGGAGACCGTCGTTTGTATTGATGGAGTGATCATAAATCGTGTCACCCACCCTCTCATCCATATGCCAGTAACCGACCAGACCCGGTTCGAGGTCTGACAGACGGCGCAACATATTGCGGCGGATATCCTGGGTTGTGCGCGTCGTATTCCAGATGCGCACCTCGTCGAGATCGCCCTCAAGTGACTCCGCGGGATCGAATCCCGCTCCCACGGAGTCCTGCTCCTGTCCGAGGAAGAGTCCTCCCGAGCTGAGGTCGATCGTCGCTGTGCTCTGCGGAAGGATACCCTGGGTTTCGCCATCCAGGAAGAGCTCGGTGGTTCCCGCAGCCTGGTCACGAACGACCGCAAAGGCATGCCATTCACCATCGGCGACGGAGGGAATGTCAAATTCGGCCGAGGTCGAATCGTCGACCCGGACAGCAAACAGGGTGTCCGACAGAAAGATCAAAAGAAGCGCATTACTCTGACCCGAACGCGCTCCGCTGAGCACCGATTGCACCCCCGTCTTTGTCGTCCTGATACAAAACTCGATCGTGAGATCGGTTGCCCCTTCCAGGGCCTGGAACGGAATCGATACGGAATCATCGATGCCGTCAAAGCTCAGCGCGGAGCCTGACTTCGCCACGCCCGCCACCGGCGCGAATCCGCTTACCGGCACGAGCGGGTCCGGGTCGACGTCATCGGTCAGCCCGTCCCGGTCGGTATCATCGTCAAAGGGATCGGTCCCCAGCCCCACTTCCTGGGCATTGGTGAGGTTATCTCCATCCGGATCCTCCGCCGTATCGTCCCGAAACGGGTCGAGGCCGAATTGCACCTCGGTGCCGTTGTCGATTCCGTCATTGTCGGTATCTTCACTTGACGGTCGCACGTCGAGCGTGATCGGATTTAGATCGAGCGTTCGCAGAATCCCCGGCTCGAACTGATAACTGCCCGGCTATGAGCCAAAGCCGAGACTGGTGACTCCGTTCCGCGTCGTGCCCTGGTAGCTACTAAGGCTTCCCAGCACCGTAACTTTCACCAAACCGGTCTCCGAGGGTCTGAGCGCGCCGGCGTGAACCGCCGCCTTCGCGAGGCCGGAATCATCTGTGTAGATATCTGTTCCCCAAATTGTGCCGGCGCTACTCCCGGCTAGCTCGAAAAGAAAAGAATGTCCCACCTGCCCGCGAAACGCGGTCATGTTTGCGGGCGCCGACGTGAGGAAAGTCTCGCTTCCCGATACCGTTCCTCCGAGCAATTGCGCGCTCGCCCCGAACTGATGCGGCGGATCACCCAGTTCGGAGAGAAGGGGAATGACCACGTCGATTGCCAGATCCGGCAGGGCTCCCGTACCAAGATCGAGGCCGTCCGTGGAGAAAATCACCTCGCGGACACCGTCTGGATTCGTCCCTCCGCCTTGAAACGCAATCGTTTGCCCCTCGACAACCTGCGAACCATCCACCGGTTGAATAATGCCGAAATCGGTAACCGTAAAGGCGCTCTGTAAGGGCGGGACGGCATTCCCGTCCGCCCCGATAATTGAATCGTTCAAATTAAACGTGTATGTTGTTTCCGGGGTGAACGGTTCCTCGGGAAAGAAAACGATGATCGAGTCATCACTGAAAAGTTCGACCGAACCGGCCACTGGCCCTCCGTTTATCAGAGTAACGTTGTCTGCCGTCACGGTCGCCGGATCGAGGGACTCGTCGAACTCGACGCGGATCTCCCGCCACAGCGAACTGTTTGTTGCGCCGTCCACAGGTGTCACTGAAAGAAGGCTCGGAGGAATGAGATCGACCATCCTGAACTCTCGCTGATCAGGCCCGGAAGTGAGCCCTGCGTCATCCATGCCCGTTACATCAACCGTAAATGCCGAACCGTCTTCGGGTGTACCTCCGGGGATCGGAATTTCCACCGGAACGATCTGTGAACCGGATTGGGGCGTCACTCCGACACTCCCATTCGCGGCGAAAGCCCCCGTAACCGTATAGTCGATCTGAGAGACGCCGAAATTGTCGTTAGCATCGACCTCCACCGTGACGGTCCCCGCGGCCGGAAAATCACTCCCCGGTCCTGGCGCCGTAATCGCCACGGTTGGCGGCGTAGCGTCCGAAATCTCGACGATGAACTGCTGCTCACCGCTGGATTCTCCGCTCGTGTCGATCGCTTCCGCAAATACTTCGATCGATTCTCCAAACATCGCCTGCGAAGGCAAGACACCGACAAGATCGATCTCGTCGCTCGAAGTCGTCGTCCTCAGCGGGATGGTCGCGGCGCCGCCGACGGCCGCGCGCAACTCGCTGATTCCGCCGTCGTCGGCAGCGCGCACCTTGAGAGAGAATGGCGATCCGGTCGGCACCGGCCCACTCGCCGGACTAATCCGTATCAGTTCAATCGTTGGGGGCACGTTCTCCACCACCGCCACAATCAACTCTGCCAGCGGCCCCTCATTTCCGAAGAGATCGATAGCGATGGCACGGAATGTGATCGATCCGCCTTCCGGCAGGGTATACGGCAGATCGAGATCGCCTGAAATGACTGTCTCGCCGATGGAAACGAGGTCGGCCGTCATCCGGACACGGGCGCCGGGATCCGGCGCCGCCAGCACCGCTTCCAGTTCGATCTCGGCATTGGCCACGGGTGCGGCCCCATCCTTGATGCGAAGCTCGGCGATGGTCGGCCCGATCGTGTCTAATGTGCCGAACGTCGTCGTGAACGGTTGATCCAGAGCGGCGTTTCCGGCGATGTCCTGAAAGCCCTGGGCCGTCGCCGTGTAGATCGCATTCGGCTCAAGTTCAAACGTCGGTGTGAACACCACCACCTGCCCGTTGACGCCCACATCGACATTTCCTGAAACCGGTCCAGCAGGCCCGGTCAGGTCGATCGTGATCCCAATCGGATCGATTGGTTCGTCGAACGAGAGCCGCACCACCGAACGCACGTCAAGATTAATGGCGCCATCTTCAGGTGTCAGCGAGAGCAGTTCCGGCGGCCGCTGGTCCGCCGTTGTGAAGCTACTTTGAAATGGCACCACGAGCGGCCTTCCGACGAGGTCCCTGGGGCCCTTCGCTATAATCTGGCCGCTTCCCGCGCTCAACCGGTCGCCGTCCAAAACCACCGTATGGTAAGTCGTCTCGCTCTCGAGCGGTTGATCCGGACTCAACCGGACAATGCGCGGAACACCGAGACCATCCTCTACCACCGACAGGCTGGCGGGCACGAGGTTGACATCGTCGCAGATATATATTCCCGCTTCGTCAAACGAGTTCTCATCCACCGCTTCGTTGAAAGTAAAGAGCACGTCGGTGGCGATCGGCGCGTCCACCGCGGTGTCGACAGGGCTCACTTCGACAATCGACAGATCATCTTCGTCAAGAGGCAAATCGCCGAAATCGCGCTCCTCCCCATTGACGGTCAACTGGTCCGACAAACGCACGATGCCGTTGAACTCCGGAGAGATCGCTTCGAGATCGAATTCTCCGATCGGAATACCCGTCATCTCGAAGTTTCCGTTTTCATCGGACACATCCGACGCTACCCCCAGCAGTCCACTCTGCGACTCGAAGAACAGCACCACTTCGATCCCCTCTACCGGCGAGATCTGATCCGCCCGCACCAGCCGGCCCCTCACCGTCCCGCTCGCCCCCAGCGTCAGGTCCACGAAGTCGACTTCCCCATCGGCGTCGATGCTGCCGTTAAATGTTGCGCCCAGCGCTACCGAAGTAGCGGTCAGGCGATAAGTTCCCACTGCTAGGTTGGCAAAGGCATACCCGCCACCGCTATCCGTAATCACCGACCGCGTCTCGGTTGGGAGAATCTCGGATTCGCTTCGGAGGCTGACCGTGACTCCTTCGAGCGGAGTGAGCCCGTCGGAATCGAAAACCGTCCCTTCGATGCTACCAATACCAAGCAGGGACATCTCGGCGGCGGGATTAATGCCTGGGGAGGAGAGCGTCACCAGGATCTTCTGGGCGCTCCGATCCGAAGCCGGCACCCGCGATTGCGCCGTCACCGTGTAAGTCTTCAAAGCGAGGTCGGCAAACCGGATCATTCCCTCCACGTCGGTATCTCCTACGATTCCGCCGATCGAGACCGTCGCATCCGCCGGGGTGACGCCATCCGGCTCATACACCTTTAAGGTAAACTCGCCGAGGGCGCTGAGCGGGATGTCTACCTCGAGCAGTTGCTGTCCCGGTTCCATGGTCGCGTTAGCCGACCCGGTAATGCCGCTCACCGGGTGCCGCGCGGTGAGTCGAATAACACCCTCCACGACCCCCGAAAAAGCAAAGCTCCCGTCCGGCCCGGCTGTCACGGTGCGCGTCTCGGTCAGCCCGTCCAGAGCCCGCAGAGTGACGACCGCGCCCGCCACGAATTCGTCCCTCGTAGAATTGAGGACCGAGCCGGTCACCTCTCCCAACGACCGCACGATGAGCAATGTGTCCACGATCTGCCCATCAAAGTTTATGATCGCATTGGCGGTGGCGAGCTGGCCGCTGACCGGTTCGTTTGCAATCAGGCGATAGTTCCCCAACGGCAATCCCACGACCTCGAAGTCCCCGTTCAGGTCGGTGCTGGCGAACCCGATTCCACCTCCAATCGTAATCTGGGCAAAGGGCACCGGAGTGACACCGTCATTCTCCACGAACCGGCCCCGGATCGATCCCGTCGGCTGGAGCATCACCGTCGCCATGGCGGTCTGACCGATCGTCACCACGGCGGAGGTGGAACCGCGGATCGTCGTGGGCCCGATCACGGTCGAGGCGCGGATCGAATAGGGACCCTCAAAGAGACTGTTCAGTGTAGCTACTCCCAGCCCGTCGGTCGGCAAATCGAAGTTGTCTCTCGGAAAACGAACACCCATGACCATCACATCGGCGCCCGCTACCGGCGTCCCGTCGGCTTCCGTCACAAGAACCTCCAGATCGCCCTTGCCCAGCAATTGGACCGTCACTTCGTTCACGATCTCCGGAAATACCGTCAAATTCGCGGTCCCGCGTAAACCAGTCGCCGGGTCTTCCGCTTCGACCGAGTAACGCTTCCCCGGCCGGCCCTGAATATCCAGGGCGGGCAAATCAATCTGGGTATCGAAGGCGCCGTTGTCGTCTGTCCGGATGATGAAGTTATCGCCGAAGCTGATCTTGACATCGACATCGGCGCCGGCGGGCGTGCCGTCGGGGTTCAGGACCTGCCCGACGAGACGGCCATTGGTTACCTGCTCAGCCGGGAACTGGAGAAGAATGTCTGAAGCGTTCGGCTCGAGGCGCGAAGTCGCGCCTTCATGCGTGATTACGACAGGAAAGAAGGGCGAAGAGGCCTGCAGTCCGAAGGGACCGGCAAGAGCCTGCCCCGGAAACTCGAACGTCCCGAGGGCGGGATCGCTGTTGCGCTCGCCGCGGATGATGAAGCCGACGTCGCCGTTGTTCAGCGGCCCGATCCCGGTCAGCCGCACACGCGCTCCAATGGGCACACCCTGGCCATTTTTGACCGTTCCGGAAATCGTACCTTCCGGCAGGAATATAATATCCACGTTGGCGACCTGGCCGTCGAAAGTCAGATTCACCTTCTCGAATCCCCAGGTGAGTGGATTGAAATTCTCACCCTCACCCGTAATGAGCGGGTCGTTTACACCGGTGAATGCGGCAAACGCATCCGTAATTGCACCCAGCAGGTCCTCCTGGGAGACCTCTTCCCCACTCGCCGCGCCCAAAATCGTCGACTCTGCCGCCGCCAGGTCTTCCGCGCTACCCGACACCGGCGGGCCCGGCGCGCTCAACGTCCATTCCCGCAGAGCAAGGTTCTCAAAAACAAACACCCCGTTCTCATCCGTGGGCGTATAGATAAAGGAGATAATATCCTGCGGAATACTGACCGTGACTCCCGGAACCGGATTCCCCTCAACATTCAGAACGCGGCCTGTAATACTCGCCTTCGGTTCGAACCGAATGACCGCAAAATTGCCCGCGCTGCCCGCCACCACATTGATGGTCGTTCCTCCAATCCGCGGGAAGAAGATGCCCTCGGTTTCGTCCCTCTCCAAACCCGCGCTGAGTCGCTGTCGACCCGTAGGCACCCCTTCAATGGTGAACGCGCCCAAGGCATCAGTCCGCACCAGATCCCGACCCCCCGCCACGATCGCGTTCACCGCCGGCGTACCGTCGGCAAACTCGACCCGCCCCGTCACCACCGAAGTGCTCTGCAGGATGAGATTGACCTGCGTAGTCGAGCCGGCGACCGCTGGAGTGTCCCGCCGCTCCCCTTTGCGCCGCCCGTCAGCCGAGACCGCCACAAGGTCCCAGATACCTTCCGGCACTCTTTGCGCCGTCCAGAGTCCTGTCTCGTCTTCAATCGTCCCCTCGACGTCACCGGCGGAGGCATCCGCCAGCGCCACCACGTTCCTGAACTCACCTTGGATATATTTTCCGACGAAGACTTGTGCTCCCCCGTGCGGCGTCACGCCGTCAGCTTCGAAAACGCGCCCCGCCAGTGAGGTCTCCGCCACTGCGGCGGCACTGAGAATGACATCCAGTTGGAGAATCTCGCCCGGCCCCGTAAGGGTTTCGGAAACCGTCCGGGTCGTGCCGTCCGGCGCCGTCGCCTGCAGCGAGATCGTCCCGAGAGGAACGCCGAAGAAGGAAAATGTGCCGTCGCTTCCCGAGAGCACGCCCCTTCCCTTTTCCCTGCTTCCGGGGTCTGGAAACAGATTTACTCCCGCTCCCAGTACGACCGTTTCACCGTTCGCCTGATAAACCGTGCCTACGACAGTTCCGCGGCCCCGAAAACGTAACGCCACTGGCGATTCGGATCCAATGCGAGAGGATCCGATTTCAATCACCTCCCTGAGAAACGCCCGGTCGAGTCCTTGCGCGAGGGCTACCGCATCAGGCAGCGCCCCCACCGAAAATGCTTCCAGGAGAGTGTTCTGCACGTTTGGTTGGCTGGCCAGTTCGAGGAGCTTTTCTCTGTTGGCAGCGTCGTCCTCCGCGCTTTGCAGGATGATTGCAATGGCCTCGTCGCTCAATCCGGCCGTGTCAGTAGCGGAAAGGCTATAGGGAGGACCCGCCATGACGAAATCCATTGAGAACCTTCCCTCCTCGTCCGTTGTCACTTGGGTCGGCCTCACTTTCACAAGATCACAGAAGAGCCCCGCCTCCTCGTAATAGGTCAGGGTCACCGGCACCCCATCCGCCGCCGATCCGTCCGCCCGCACCACCCGCCCGGCGATAGCGATTCCCTCGCTCGCGCTCGTCTGCACCGGGATTGTCTCGCTGTCGAGCAGATTGCCACGCGGATCGGTGACTCCCCAGGGTGAAAGTTTTCTGGGGAGGAAGTGGCTGATAGGCAAAAAGATAAAAAAAGAGCTAGACAAACCCGAGGGAATCAGTCATGCCAAGATGGTATGAAAGACAAAAAATCTTACCATCTGACTCCTTCGATAGATCGTCTAACTCTGCGTCTGATCTTGCCCGAAGAGCAGGAGCGATTCAATGATCTTTTGATCCAACATCATTATTTGCACAGTGCGGGGAGCGCGGGAGAGACCCTGCGCTATGTGGCTTTGATCGACGGGCAATGGGTGTGTCTTTTGCTGTGGGGAGCGGCTAGCTACCGGCTGAAGGATCGAGACGGCTGGATCGGCTGGGATGGGGCGCGACGGCATGCGCGCTTGAAACTGGTGGTGCAGAACCGGCGTTTTCTCATTCTGCCCGGGCTCAAGCTGGCCAATCTGGCCTCCAAGACGTTGGCGATGTGCCTGAGAGTCTTGGCCGATCACTGGGAGCAGGCCTTTGCCTATCGCCCCTTGGTAGCGGAAACTTTCGTGGACCCACAGATCCACCGAGGCACTTGCTACAAGGCGAGCGGGTGGACTCCTTTGGGCTTGAGCGCGGGATATGGTCGACAGCGGGAAGATTTCTATGAACGCCATGAGCGCCCCAAGCAGATCTGGGTCAAACCCCTGCGGGCTGATGCTCTGCAACTGCTGCGCTCGCCAGGGCCCTTGCCCAAGGCATACCGTGAGGCCCTCAATGCCAACGACAACTCCCATGCGGTCTGCCTCAAAGTGGAACAGATGACAAGCCTCTGGGAACGCTTCCACCAGATCGAAGACTTCCGTCGAAAAGCGGGCCGTCGCTATCGACTCGCCACGGTCTTGAGTATGATTGTGCTCGGCACCCTCTGCGGCAAACACAACCTCAAGGAGATCGTGCGCCTGGCCCATCACCTCAATCAAGCCCAACTGCGCGCCTTACGCTCCTGGAAAAACCCCAAAACAAGCCGTTTTCAGGCCCCCTGCTATGATGTCTTCTACCGGGTGTTGCAAAACGTCGAGGCCGAGCTTTTCGATCAAATCCTCACCCAATTCATAGCCTCGCCCGAGGGCCGTTTGCCCCGCGATATTGCGGTTGACGGTAAGACTCTCAAAGGCACTGACAAAGAACCGGCCAAGGCCTTGCACCTGGTGGCCGCGGTCGATCATCAAAGCGCTCAAACGATTGCCCAAGTCGCTACCGCCGACAAATCCAACGAGATCACCGCCGCCCAAACTCTCCTGCGCAAGATGCCGGCCATGGACGGATCCACCTTCACCTTCGACGCCATGCATAACCAAAAAGAAACGGCCCACATCGTGGTCGAAGAACTCGGTACTGACTATATCATCCAGATCAAAGACAACCAACCCACCATGCATCAAGACGCAAAGAATCTTTTCGGCCCCTCCCCCTTTTTGTCCACCAAACCGTAGATAGAGGCTGTCCCAAATCCGAGAGGATTTGGGTGGAAGCCTGATACCGATATCAATCTTCGTCACGTTATGTAGACCACGACATGCCTTCCGTCCTCGGTAGCTTACCTTTTATCCGTTATGCACCTTTCCAGCACCCTTCCTCTCGCTTTGAGTCGATAGTTCTCCCAAGGAAGCGCCTCTGACTCGATTCTTGGATCCCTATGCCGCCTGCGTTGCCTCTTTCTCATGTTCTTGCGCAAGTCTCTGCGCGATTTTCCATAGATTGTGGGACAGAACCGACCAGGCCACGCTAAGGTTACGGTTGTCAAAGCCTTTGCTGCGTATCTTGCCCCCGTGCCATCGGTTCTTGAGCACTCCGATCCGGCCTTCGGTGCTCCCTCGTCGTCGCTGCAACCGGACAAAGCGCGGCTCCTCCATCCGCTCCTTGAGCTCTTGTGGATTGCGGGGCGTAAGGGCGTCAAAAATCCCCTCTGCCTGGAGCCGCTTGCTGGCCGCCTTCGAGGCATAGCCCCGATCCCCACTGATCGCTTCGATCTTCTCCTCTAAAGCGAAGCCCTTTTGCCTCTCCAGACTTTCCCAAAGCTGCTTCAATTCGCTCGGGGCCTGCCCCCCATACAGTTTCCAGTCCAACAGATATCCCTCTGCGCTCTCGCATAAATAAAGGGTGTTGCCAAACTCCACCTCCCGATCTGCCTTGCCTCGCACGATGACGTCAATCTCAGGTTCGTAGGCGCTCAGGATCTTCTCCTCATTCTTCACCTGCCGCCCCCCTATGATCCGTTCGTGCGCCTGTTTCATGACCTGCGGTATCTGCTCTAACATACCATCCATTCGCTCGATGATTCGGCTCGCCTTCTTCTCGGTGTAATCGCTTTGCATCCACATAGCTTCCAATAAGTCACGGTGGCGAAGGGCATGGCCCTCAATCTTCTTGAGCAATAGCTTCATCCGCCGCAGGATCCCTTTACGCGCTTTGCCCGCCTCCCGGCGCCGACGCGCATGCGTCATCTCCAGGCACCGTTTGTTCATCTCCCGAGCCAATCCCTTTGCTCCCTGGGGCATGCGCTGTTTCATTCCCGCCTGCCGGATCAGACTGATCGCCTTGAGCAGCGTTGCTCCCACATCCTTGAGCAAGACCCAGTCCACGGGCCAGTGGATGTTCGCTTCCAGGCAAGTGGCGTCGATCAGGCATTCCCTCGTATCGATCGGCTTCTCTAATCCTGCCTCACCACAATGTTCAGCATTGCCCACCACCTCGGTCATCCTTGCATGCAGCTGTCTCAGATACGCTTCGTCGAAGAATTTCGAATCCCGTTCCAGACTGCTCTTCGATATTTTCCGGATCCCGTCTGCCTCACGCACCCGGCAAAAATTAGCCAGAAGCTCACTGCGTCCCAACTCCTGCGACAGACAACGAAAGGATATCCCTCCGAGTAAATGACGCACCACCTCCACCCGCAGCGCTTTTATCGCTCTTAGAGCGCGTCGCTCCCGATCCTTCCCTCCCGCTTCATCCCATCCTTCCAAGGCTTTTACGATCGCCTCCCTTTCCAGCGAGGAGTCGATCAAAACCCGGTCAATCCGCTCCATTGTTTCCAGAAACACGGTGTAGTCTTTGCATCGAATGACTGGAGTTAGGGCTGGACGCAGGAAGCTTTGTACGGCAATATTTTTCATGAGAAGGGCGTGCTTTGTATTTGACTAACGCAAGCATAAGCGCCCTTTTTCGCCGGATCGAGCTTTTTGCAGCTCTATCCGGCCTTTTTTTTGCCCATAACTCATTAAAAATCAATTGTTTCCACCACTGGGACGGGCTCTAGATAGTTTAATTTCATGCTTTTCCCGTTCGCGACTAGATTACAGTTCGACAATGTCCGCGCTGATTGGCGGATCGATGAAATCCTGTCCATTGACAATCGTGACAACCGATTGCTGTTGCAGAATCCCACCTAATGCTTGTTGCGTCAGAATGCCCTTTACGCCTTTCCACTCCGCGTCAAACTCCGCTACCACCTTAGTGGTGAAATCCGTGCAGATCTGACCCACGGCTTCGATCTGGGTATCGGCGGCGAGGGTCACGCCAAAAAGCGAAGCGAGATCAAGCTCAAATCCCGTCTTAATCCCAATGGCTCCTTTTAGGGCGCTGCACGCCTTGGCATTACCACATTCATCTTTGATCAAGAGCAATTCAAGCGAGACCTTTCCGTAACCCTCTAGAAAGATGGTAGCCTCTCCTAATGCACTAAAGTTGAACCCCAGCTTTACTTTTCCAGAAACGGCTACCAAAGGATCGAATTTGATAGCCGCCTCCCAGGTCAGAAAAACGCGATTAAAGTTAGGGGGGGCCGCGCACTCCTTGAATTCGTTGGCCAAGGCAAATTGTAAATTCCCTCCTCCAAGATCCTCGTTAAGCCCACCGATTGTGTAGCTCACCTCGCCGGTGACAGGCCCAACCGCGGCAAGATCGATAAGTTCCTTGGTTGTCTTACCGAAAGCGTCGATAGCCTTCACATAGGTGTCAAAGGCTACCGTTATCTCTTTCTTGTCCTTCGGATAGATCTTTATAAGAACTCCCTCACCCTCGCAGGTAAGCATGAACTCGCTCGGTTGGACGTCGGCCTCGACCCACAGCGGACTCAAGGAGGTAGGGCCCGTGTAACCTGGCATTTCAAACTTCACCTGACGACCTGTTCGCGTCTGTCCGTTAAAAGTCCACACGGGAAAGCCCTGCATGGGTGTCTTGTCAGGCGGCTGCAAAGTTGCAGTGAATGTCTTCTTTTCGCCGCCGACAATCGGGAGCGGCGGACTCACGACCAATTCCAACAGGCCGTCCTGCGGGAAGCGCTTGTTTCCGCCCGCAGAGAATGGTCCGGGCGGCGGCGCATCGGGATCGACGTTTACCGTATCTTCACCGGAAAGAGACATGACCTCGAAATTGGGCTCGATCGCCCTGTCCGCGACTATGACGTTCCGTCCTCCATGGTTCGTGACGACGAAACCGCTTCCGGTAGTAACAAAGGAGTAAGCCCCTCCGCCGACACCTGCGATTGTGCCGGCTAGGGCCGGGTGGGGATCTCCACTTACGAAATCATCTCCCAGGGCGAACTTGGTTACGTCGTAGTAGTAGACGTTCCGGTTTGTCGCCACTCCAACCCTGCCGTCGGGCGTCTGCACCGCCGATTGCACCAATTCACCGCTGTCAAACTCGAACTCGGCGATGCGTTCGGGATTTTCCACGTCCGTGACATCGAGCACGGTGAGAAACTCGTCATTCGAGACCAGACCCAGATTGGCAAGTCGTGTCGTTCCAGCCGTTTCCATGAGAGAGACGCCAAACAGGTTTAAGACGCGCTTGGGCCGGCGATTGCCGAATCCATAAATTCCACCCGAGACTCCACTGCCTGCATTCAATAGCGTTTTATACATGGGCTCCTCCGCAGCGGTAATATCGTCCGATCGAATATCCGCCACCACGGAAAGAAAGCGACCTCCGAAATGGATATCGAAATCGAGGATCTGATGGCCGGTTTCCTGGAGGTTAAATCCCGCTACGAGACCGGCATTAATGATGCCCTGCCTCGTCACATTGGCATTTGGCAAAGGGATCTTCTCGCCGGCGTCGACGTAGTCGCCGTCGCCGTTGAGGTCCACACCCTCCTGATCCAGCGCCGGCAAAGCACTGACATCGAGGGCCGGATCGGTCCCAACGATAAGAAGCTGGAGGTCCACATAGCTGACCGAGGAAATTCCCCCGCTGAATTCTAGAAAAGCCAGAATGGGAGCGGACCAGTCCATTTTCACGACCACTGAAATGGGTGACGAAGTCAGTGTCGTTTTCGCGATGCGCACAGGGGAAAAACTGCTGGTCACGTCATAGAGTTCAAACCACTGCCCACCCAAGCCGGCGCCGTCCAACCCCACCCCGACCCTGCCGCCGGCCACGGCTATGAGATTCCGATCCTCCTGAACCGAGCTCCCGCCTTGGTCCGTCGCGTAGGAGTAGTTAGGAATGGCGAGGATGGCCCGGGGAAATGCCGGCGTGTCTATCGAAGGTAGCTCGGTAACCGTAAAATCATCCTCCACCCTGAAAATGTGCACGGCCCCGTTTTCCTCACCCCCCGGCATCCGGTCCACCGCATAGAGTACATTACCGAATTGAACGACGCCTCCGCCGGAACCGATCGGAAGGTCCTGGGTAAAGTCTTCTCGGGTGGTAAACGAGATATTGAAATCGTCTAGGACGTTGGTTTCGTCATTCTGATCAAGATTATTTCCATTGATGTCGCGCGCACTTGCGGAAGCCACCGTCAAGTAATATTCCTGATCCCCTTTCAACTCCGGATAAAGGAAGGTCAAGGTTGTCTTGCTGGCCGAAATTTGAACAAACGGATCGCCCGCGTCAGGCGAAACGGAAACCGGGTTTCCCGTACCCGTTGTGAGACTGAACCCCAAAAAGGAATCATCGATCGGTTCACTGAATTCGATCACGATGGGCCGGAACCGGTCGAATTCATCGTCTCCGTCGATCGGGAAACTGTTGAGGACGAAAGGTGGTGTTTCGTCATTGGGATCGGGGGTTAGGTTCACCGGCGGCGGCGCACCAGCCCCGATGATAATGACTTTCTCCAATTCGGAACCGTTTCCCGCACCATCTGTTGCGTTGATCTTGATCGTCGCCTTCATCGCGACGTTCGCCGTAATCTCGAAATCCTCCGCTTTTGCCGGCTCAGACCCTCCAGAAATCGTCCCCGCAGCCATGATTGCAACATCGTTCAGCGATGGAGCCGGCGCGCCGTCCGGTGGATCATCCAGCGGGTCCACGGCGGACACACTGGCCGTGATGCTGCTTATCGTAGTGTCGTCCAATGCACTAACGGTTAACGTGATGGGGGTCCCGGTTCCTGGATACAGCGGACTTACGGTGGTGTTGATCCGGGGAGCTCGCGTATCCGTTCCGGCAAAACTGAAGGATTTCGTGCGGTCGAAATAGACGTTCCCGACGGCCGTGGAGTTGATGGAATCCTGATTGACTGAAGTGACCGCTCCTCCAAACCCGAATTGTCCAGGAAATAACGGACTCGTTCCGACAAGGGAAAATCCGGTCCCCTCGAGGTTGTCGGCATCGGTGAGAATGGCGAAACTGCCGTCGTCATCGGACGTGGCCACGAGGGCGCCGGTAGTGAGCTCGCCCACAAGAGAGAATTCCTGAAAATCGGGGACGATAAAGACGGTTGCATCCGCCACCGAACGGTGCTCACCGGTGGCGGGGTTGAGGTCGCCGTTGGTCGATACGACCCTTCCGGAAACAACCGTTTTGGTCCCATTCAGAAATTTCAATATCAACATGGGGTCAGGAGCTCCCAACCCCGGAAACGGAGGGGAAGCAGTTGTCAGTTCGCCGTCGACATACTCCATCTTGTCCACCACTTCGAACGTCCTCACGCCATTGACCATTTTGATGCGGGTCATGGCATAGGCCGCTTCCTCCGGGGCCACATCCTCCGGCAGGTCGAGCTCCGCCTCGGTCACCGGAAATGAGACGTCGACTGGGACCTTCAAAGGGTCTCCCTCAATGTCGAGCTTGAACCCCTGCAGGACTTTGCCCTCTCCCTCCGGTTCGAGACCGCTGAGCAGATCCAGCAACTCCGTGAGCGAGAAGATATTCAACTTGAATTTTGTCCGGTTATCGATCGCCTCCGGTTCGACAAATACCTGCACCGGTCCACCGTCGCTTTGGGCGTCCAGGATCCCGCCATGGCGATACAGACCCACAAACCCGTTGTCGAAGAACTGCTTAGTGGCCGGCACTCGGATGCGTGTGCCGTTTATGTTGACAAACGTCGCGGAGATGAAGTCTTCCTCGCCCGCAGCGATGAAATTGGCGAAACTTCCATCGGGATTGGAGAGCACCGTGGCCGTTTCGCCGGTGGACTCATTAACGAGAATCACCGGAACCTCGGGATCCGATGTCCCCGCTGATCCGTGGCACACCACGATTCCCGGATCGGCTCCCGGAACATAGCCGGCGAGTTGATCAAGAACCTCCTGGGGAACGTTCAAAGCTCCGGGTTCATAGATGGCAAGTTCAGCTCCAGGGCCTCTTTCCGTCCGCTCTCGAGTCGTGAATCCGAACACATTGGGACCTTCCAGTGGCAGCCCCGTAGCGTCCGTGATGGCGCTGGAAACGGTGACCTCGTAGGCGGTCTCGAACTCCAGCGGATTGGTCGGGAAGAGTGAGGCCCGGGTCCCGGCGAGATTGAGTGAAAGCGAGGCACACACCAAGGAAGCATCTTCTTTTTTCTGGAGGATGAGCCCGGCGGGACCGAAACTCGCCGCGGCAATCGCTTCCGTGAAGGTCACTTCCGCGGCTGTTACGATGGGCACACCGGTTGCGGAATCGGCCGGATCGACCTCCGCTACACTCGGCCCGATAGGACCGATTGTGAGATCGAGAGCGATCGCCTCAAGGCCGTTGATGACGTCGACCGCCTCGGCGCCACCATCTCCGCTAACTGGGTCCGAGGCTAGGACTTGGCTCTGACCGAGCGCCGCGAGGGTGGCATACGCTCCGGTTGCGTCTGAAAAGACCAGCCACGGCACCCCCGACACGCGAACGACCTGATCGGGACGGGGGGTTCCTCCAAGGTCGAAGGTGACTCCGTGGACTAAGGCCTGCGGACTGTCGACCTGGACGAGAACATATTGCCCGGGTCCAGTGATCCCCGGAAGCCGAGGCGGCGAAACCGGCTCCGCGTCCTGGAGTTCTCCGGCCACGTCAGAGGCAAAGCGAAGCACGGGCGCAATCCCGCTCTGCGACCCATCCGTGACAAAGAGCCCGAGGACAAAATGCGCATCCGGCGGGACGGTTTCGTTTAACTCGAACTCTAGGAGAGTTCCGGCATCGAGGCCTTGAATGTTCAATTCGAACGCTTTGACCGGATTGAGCCCGTCAAGGAAGCCCGCGAAATCCTCCGGATCCAAAGAACGCAACTCCCCGGCCATGACTCCAGCCGCCGCATTGGGCGGAGCGATGATCACGACGCCCTCACTCGAAAACTGTCCGCCCGTTTCGTCGAAAACGCCCCCCATGAAATCCTCTCGATTCATGACCTCGACTTCCACCACCGCGGTGTTCAAATCCTGGGGTCCAAAGATCAACTGCGGCCGCAGCGGAAAGGGCGCCAAAAGAGTGAGTGGATCGCTGTCGCTTCCCGGCCGCTGGTAGGCATAGATGGTCTGATCGTAGCTCGGAGTCGCGAGAAACTCGCCCGAGGCCAAGTCGTAGCTCTCCGAAATCTCGGTCTCAAACCAGGTGCCACTGGGGAGAGCGGATATTCCTATAAAAGTAACCGTCGCCTGCGCGGTGACCTCCTCCGGCATATTACTGGCGGCCACCTGCTCCGGTTCGACACGACCGATCGCCGTCACTCCTTGCAGCGAAAAGGCTGTCGTGTAACCTTCCAGAGCCTGCCCTACGACCGCCTCCGGTGGAGCCGTCGCACCGACGTCGGCGACCAGGATTGTGAAGCTCCCGACTCCGTCGACGCTGATGGGGAGCTCAGCGCTTCCCGAGCCCGTCGTGGCTGCCACCGTTAGCCATTGACAGTTGACCTCGCCATAGCGCGCCAGGATGGCAGTTTCACCGGTCGCCAATGCTTCCCCCAGGATCACGGTCGCGGCGCCCGCCTCTACCGGTTCGGGATCGAAGGCAAGGTGCAATGCCTGTAGCGGACTCCAACCTAGGGGCAGCGGAAAGGGAAGGCTTTGCCCGTTCAGTTGGTTGATGCCCCCTTGCCCGGCCCGCGAAAACGTGCCCGCCGGGTAATCAATCCTGATCCCACCGTCCGGTGTCGAAACGGTCGAACTTTGAGTTACCGAGAGATCCGTTTGCTCCTCATTCAGTTTGGCCAGCCATGGACTCGGAAGGACCGCGACCTCACCCATGACCAGATCCGCGACGCGACACACCTGGAGATGGCCCGGCGCCGAGAATCGCCATAGATGAGAACCGGCGCCCTGCCCCAGCGAGGCGAACCCGCTTGGCTCTGAGGAGACATAGCCCGCCTGCCCCGCCGGACCCTCCTCATTGATCGTGACACCGCTCAAGGGATGCCCAATCCCGTCGAGCGTCCTCACCCGGGCAAGCGCAAAGCCGGCTGCAGGAACGATTGTCACGGGTACTCGATCAGCGCTAACGCCTCCTCGGTCGTCGCGCACCGAGAGCATCGCTTCGTGCACCCCCCGGCGTATTGAAGCTTTTTCTCGCAATCGCCGTCATCGCCACGTCACCACCACCTAGGTCCCATTCAAAAGTGATGGGATCTTCATCCGGGTCGCTGGAGGCGGTACCGTCAAAATTCACCGGCTCATTGACGGCGGCCCTGTAGGGACCACCGGCAAGGGCCAAGGGGTCCTGATTGACCACTCCATGCGGCCGAATCAGGTAGCTGATCCGCATCTCTCGCGGCCGATCGAATTGAAGCGTGAATCCGATCTCTTCTCCCGTCCCCAGCCCATCCGGAATCTGGCCGCTCAAGTCGTAGTACCACGTCTGATAGGGAGCGATTCCGGGCCCCCCGAGAGCGCCGCCGCCGACGTTCAAGTTGCTCAGTGAATCCGCGCTTGAAAACTCGATTACGGCGTGGAGGGGGGCTTCAATCTGTTTCACACTGTTCGAAGTCAGTGTCACCTGAACCGTCGATTCGATTCGGTTCCGAGCGCGATCCAGGATTGAAGAGTCGGAGGCTCGCGCGCCAATCCGGTCGCTCAGATCGACCGGAACCGGCTGCGCCGGACAAACGCTCGCAAGAAAACCCCACCCAGATAAAGCCAGCCAGCCTATCCTTCTCAACTTCATCCCCTCCATAACTAAATGCTTATTGTACCCGCAGTCTCGCCCCGAGCTCACCCGGTTCCACTCATGATAGGCCTCGTCTTCCATAGCAAAACAAAATCAAAAGTGCGCCGGATAGTGAAAGCAATAAGGTCGTCGGCTCCGGCACGATCGCTAACTGAACTGAATCAAGAGCGAAGGAACTGTCCAAATCGAAAAAGTTCTGGTCTACGAGTTCTACAAAAGGAGTGACATACTGTCGCGAAGAAGGGAATTCGATCCGGAAACGCTGCCACCCCGGCAGCGTGGGGTGTGGTTCGATGACAGCACCTGCGGCAACGTTTCTGGCTCCGTTTGCGTCGAGGTCGAAGAGGCCCGTGAACTCATCGAAGCTGCCGCTATCGGAGGGCGACACAAAAGGGTTGTCGCCAAAGTAGAGGGTCACGAATGCGGTATCCAAGAGGGTCCCCAAAGAGGCGTCACTCGACAGACCATTAAAAAAATCAAAACTCAATAGGTAGAGCTCCGGACCCAGGCTGACACTCTGATGGAGGGTTGAGATGCCCGAAGTACTGTCAATCAGCACCGCAAAGTTGGAGGAAGGTTGGACGTTTCCCGTCGTCTGCCAATCAATCAGCCCGTTGGAAAAGTCGTGATTAGAAAGCAGGGGTAAGGTGGCTCTCGCTTCGGGAAGGGATGAGAACATCCCAAAACAAACGGCCAAAAGAAGGCTTCCGCGTAACACGGCTGCGGAGAGCGGTAAGCAGGCTCGCATGCAATCAACGAGGGAAACAGGCGTCATATTTCCAGGTAGTAGCAAAGCGCAACTGTATCGTAGACAGACTATGATTCGTTTGCAGTCGTGTAAACCCCATTATTTCAGAAATTCGAGAAGTGATGGGGCAAAGGTGGGCCAACCAACGAGTTCGCTCCCCATCAGGCCGGTTCGATGGTGGTTCTTCAGAGTTGGGCTTTCGTGTCCAGTCCGGGTCGGCAACACTTAGTATTTCCACTTATTAATCCGGCCAATAAATAGTGGTACTTTGGTTCTCAATGCTGCAAGATTTAAGGGACCTAATAATATCAGGTGCTACTATTGGCTGGCCGGAGTAATAGTTAACACGGATTTCTATGCCGTCTCGGTGGAATAGGAACCTTGTCTCGCCATATGTGAGTCGATGCGGCATGTCACTATTTAGTTTCCGGAGTAATATACGAAGAAGAAGATAGAGAGAAAGACGAAGATTCCTTCTGTCCATATCTCTGGCTCGGGTCTTTGTCTCTGCCCATTTTCTCAGCCCCGAATTCTGGTCCATCCCCTCCTGGGAGGGGTCTGGGGTGGGTCGCCCGACTCACCAGGATTGGTTCACATCCCCTCCTGGGAGGGCTTCGGCCGTGAGCTCAGCCGAACGGGCCTGGGGTGGGTCGCTCGACTCAATGGGATCGTTTCTTAATACGAATCCGCGTTTCCCGTTCAATCCTTGCCATTCATCGCATGTTGGCCTAAGTTGAAGCGAAACAATCAACCATTTCCACAGTAAACATTCAGCCCCACAAGCGATGCCAGATCCTATTCGAAAGGTAAAGCCCGCCAGCCCTTCGCCCGGCGGCGGTGGAGACGACGAGGGTGGTCCCAAATCTCCCAAAGTCGAGAAGCCGAATACGGAGGAACTTCTCAAGAGGATGCGAAAGGTAGATCCCGATCAAGCGAGACGATATCGGCAGCGAACGGGAGAATGAATGGGGACTTCCTAGCGCTCCTCCCTAAAGATCCTTTTCCGCATTTGGAGCGGGCCGATCCTGCCCTGTCGAATGTCCAGGCGACGACCGTATTCGCCTTTCATTTCGCCGAGGGGGCGCTCTTCGCCGGTGACCATAGAGCAACCAGCGGAAATATCATCTTTTCCGATCGGACCGAAAAGATCCTCGAACTCGACGCCTACTCTTTGATGGCGATTGCGGGATCCCCCGCCGTCGCTTTTGAAATGACGCGCACCCTCCAGACTGCCTTTGAGTTCTACCGAAGGAGTCAGCTGCAATCAATGAGCCTTCTCGCGAAGACCCGGGCCATCTCACGTCTTATCCGGGAGTATCTCCCAGCCACTCTTCAAGGTTTGGGTATGGTTGCTCCCATTTTCGCCGGTTTGGAACCCAATAAGCCGGAAAGCAGGCCCACGATCTACTTTTATGACCCACTGGGAGCCGATTTTGAAGCGGCAAACTACGCCGGATCAGGATCGGGCGCCGGCAGCATCAAGAGTGTCCTTTACTACCGCGAGAAGTGGGGAGACCCAAAACCGGAGGAGATGGCCACTCCAGAAGCGGTCAATTTTGCCAACCGCCTCCTCATGACGGCGGCTGAATTCGACGCCGCAACCGGGGGTGTGGACCCCGACAGGAAACAGTTTGGGACCATCAAATTGCTGTCGCGCAGCGGCATTCGTACCGTCGGCGAGGACGAGCAGAAGGAATTCTGGGAGAAGGGAAATGAATGATCGAAGAGCCCTACCGCTGGCTGGAGGCAATTCAAAATCGGCGGGAGTACATCCGCGATCAAATGCGCGGTGGAACCCCTGTATTCGCCCTCTCACGACCTGAGGGGATCCTACTTCTCGGTGTCGGGACCGGGCAGTCAAAAGTTTTCGAGATCTATGATCACCACGGTTACTGCGCTCTGGGAAACCCCGTCGATATCGAAAAACTGCGCCAAACCGCCATCGAGGCCGCGCATACGGAGGGATTTCAGCGTGCCCCGGAGGACGTCCTTCTCCGAAGACTCGTCAATTTCGCTCTCAGCCCTCTTCTCAAGGATCAATTTGAGCGGATATTCTCCCCCCCATTGATCGTCGACTGTCTCTTCGCCGAAGTCGGAAACACTCCCTCCGATGATGTCGTCGTCCACCTTCAATACGATGGAACGCCCAACTACGCCTCCGATGGCATAGGCGTCGCCTTTACCGAAGAGGAGCTCGCCGCCCAGGCGAAGACCTGGCTCCTCGATCATTTGGACGACGCCCGTAAGATCGATTGGGTGATCTCCGATTGCCTCTCCGTCTGGCTCCAGGTAGTGGACAAGAATCCTCTCAAGGAACTGAAAGTCTCCCGCAAGAAAATCCGGGAAATTTCCGGAAAAACTGTCGAAGCCGGGCTCCTGGACCGAGGGAGTTCCGGCAATGTTAGGTACCGGAAGATAGAGGTTTAGGGTTCCGGCTTTGGGTACTACCGACGGGTGTCGAGTGTCGTTCTTAGTCGTAAGCTTTGTCGCAAACTTCGTCGTTTCATATCCGAACCGCAACTACCAGGATTCCATTCCGGACTTTGTCGCGAGCTTTGTCTTAAACTTTGTCGACTCTCGTGCATTCGAGCGGCCGAATAATTCCTGCGTCCCTCAGAGAACCTCGACAAAGCACACGCCGAGGCTTTCGACCAAGAGGAGATGTCATCGACAAAGTTGACGACAAAGCTTGAGACGTCCTAAGAGGTATATTTTCCTTCTCTCGCATCTCGCAACATTCCCCTCATCGGAGGGGCAAGGGGTGGGTTGCACTACTACCGGAGGCTTTCCTGGTGAATCGATCTGACATCTGAACCCTGAACCCTAGCAGCATGCTGTCACCTCGCATCATCGGACTCGAAACCGAATACGGCTGTCTCATCGAGAGTACCCTTGAGACTCGGCCCGTGCTCCGTCTCATTCGAGACTGGTTCTTCGAAGAACAACGCTTCGGGCTGGTCGACCTGCATCATCGCGATTGGGAGGAGCCACCCGGCAATGGGGGCTTTCTCTTCAACGGAGGGAGAATTTACATCGATATGGGCCACTTCGAATTCTGCACCCCTGAGTGCTCAAGTCTGCGCGATGTGATACGCTACGACAGGGTCGGTGACCGACTCCTCACCAAAGCCACCGAAGCCCTCGATCTAACCGATAAGGTCCAGTTTTTTCGGAACAACATCGACCACTACACAGGAGCCACTTTCGGGTGCCACGAGAATTACCTGATGGATCGTAACGCGCCTCTCACGGAAAAGAATGTGCTCTCTCTGCTCGCCTTTCAGACCCTCCGAGTCCTCTTCACTGGGACCGGGCGGGTTGGCTCCGCGCCCGCACTCGACTATCTCGGCCAGCCGCTTGAAGACTCCGAGTCCGTTCCCTTCCAGATCTGCCAACGGGCCGACCATATCGAGAATGACTTCTTCCAATGGGTCCAACACAACCGCGCCATCGTCAACACCCGTGACGAACCGTTAGCCGATCCCTACTCTTTTCGCCGTCTCCACGTGCTCCACGGAGATACCAATGTGATGCCCTCCAACCTCTTCCTGAAAATTGGCGCCACCTCCCTTGTTCTTGATCTTCTGGAAGAGGACAATATGCCGGAGATCATCCTCGCCGACGGAGTTTCGACGTTACGGTCGCTCTCGCGATTGAGCCGTCCCCCGTGGAATGTCTTGATGGCAGACGGAACGACCGAAGACGCTGTCGAGCTCCTCCACGAATACTGGTTTCTCGCCCATCAGGAGTTCTCAGGCAGGGACGAAGAGACGGACGCCGTCCTCGACCTCTGGGAGCGTGTCCTCAACGGTCTTTCAGGAGATCTCGACGCACTCGTCTCGACCCTCGACTGGGTGGGAAAGAAACACCTCCTGGGAGAGTTCGTTGCCCAGGAGAATGTCGATTGGGACGATCCCTGGATCAGCGCCCAAGATCTTGAATTCCACCACATCGATCCAGACCGTTGCCTCGGCCTGGCCCTCGGCGATTGCGACGGTATCTGGAATCCCGAAAACATCGAATCGGGGCTATCCGAGCCCCCTCTGAACTCACGGGCCGCCCTTCGAAGCGAAATCATGCGTGAGTTGCAATTGAACGGCCGCTCCTATCTCGTCGATTGGGACCGTATCGAAGACTCTGATCAGGGCACCTACCACCTCCAGGATCCCTATGAAACCAATCGCATGTCGATCCCAACCAGTCGAAATTCGCAATCTTAAGTGTAATCGAAACTCGAATTCTAGGATCGAACCGTCCAGCCCCTATTTCTGGACCATCCCCTCCTGGGAGGGGCCTGGGGTGGGTTGCCTCGACATCAAGATGAGCACCTTTCGACCTTAGATCACGATTAAGATTCCCTCACGGGGAGAGCGGCTCCTCCCAAACTTTGTCGCGAGCTCTTGTCGTGAGCTTTGTCGATCCTATTCGAATTCGCTTGCGATTCCAATTTTCGGTATACCGCGACCGGTTTCCTTCCCCCCTTTTGGCACCATTAAGAGTCACGATGGGAGAGGGGAAATCGCTAGATCTAATGTCGTGAGTCTTAATCGTGATCTAACGTCGAAGGGATCGGATTCGTCGAATCTCGGAAGTTTCCGGAGAATTTCGGAAGCTGTCTTCTTGGCCATATACTAGATTGGGGTTTAGTCGACAAAGTTCGCGACAAAGGGTAGAGATACCGACGAAGTTGACGATCAAGCTTGCGACGAAGTTTTCCAAGGTGGGCTCGGTGCTACCTCCCCTCAATCGACCACCCCAATCGTAAGAGCAATCGTCCTCCGTGTTTCTAGCTTCGATTACGCTTAAGATTGCGGTTTTCGATTCACCCCCCAAAAAAGCCCCCGGCGCCGAAACGCCGAGGGCTCAAAGGAAACCCCAAACAAGAAAATTACAGGTTTCTTCGCCGCCAATAAAGCATCCCCAAGAAAAACGCAGCCGATCCAATCAGCAAACTCTCTCCCGGCTCCGGCAGGTCAATATTAATATCGCCGAAACCTGAGGTGGGAATAGAAGGACCAATATTGCCCGTTCGCGTCCAATCGAACCACGCAGACATCCCAATGGCTAGATTTTTCCCGCTGGCTCCCAAACCGACTTGAGCTTCGAATTCGAAATCATCCGGGCGAGGGGTGAGCGTATACACGTGATTGCCACCTGTAAGCTGCGTAACGGTTCCAGTCTCCAGTTGGTAGTAGCGCCACTCTGTCGGATCGATATTGGCTGTGGCTCCTGGTCCACCGGACTGGCCAGTGAATCCGGAAACATAGGCCGGTGTATACAATTCCAACTTTGGATTGCCGGTGCCGTTAGTGACGTACTCCTCGTAATTCTCAAGAAGCTCGAATTTGACGTCCGTCGAGTAGGTGTCACCTGTTGCGGGATTTACAATATTCCCAGTCAGCCGAGCGTCCCGGCCTCCACCGAGACCCTCTTGGAAAAACCCCACCGTTTCCCATGGCCAAGACCTATTGGATGAGGCCGGATCAAGCCGCCATAACGCGTGACCCCCTCCGAAAGGAGCATAGTTCTCATCTTGCTTCGCCACCGTCGCCGTCCAACTAAGGACATTCGGTAAAGTGTCCGCCCCCAGATTCACCGCCGCCAAAAATAGCCCAAGTACAGCAAATCCAACTATTCCCCCAATAATCTTCTTCATAGTAGTTATATCTTATATTTTAACTCTTATGCTAATACCTGTAATACCTAGGCTAGAGCCCACCGTAACCTCCTGTCAATCAGTTTTTTCACAGCTTTTTTACAGAGTGCTTCGTCTCTTTGTCGGACGAGATGGAGTACCGCACTCCATGGTACATTCGCAGCTGTTCCTTTTCGCTCGAGCGAACTCGCGAGCCGGAATTAAGACTGGTCAACCAGGTCTTTCGCCCGATTGCTACGGCCTACGGTGAACTCACCGAACCCGCTCCGACGTGGCAGCCGGCGGCTGGAGCTGACTCCTAGCCCGTTCTTCAGGTTCATTATCTCTGGCCCTGCTTGACATTCGTTCCTCCTCCCAGACGCATGCTAAAGCGCGAGGTCTACCAATTCGCCCGCTTCCAGCTGAGTCCACTGATCAACCGTGTAGGAGGGACTCTCTCCTGTGTGGTTTTTCAACTGCTCATCGTAGTGGAGCTCAAAGTTGCCACGGAAAATGACGCGATCGCCCACCACGGCTCCGAAGAGTTTCCCATCGGTTCCGTCCCCGATGAAGTCCACATAGGAATGAGGCGCATAAATGGCAGCGTGCAGATCCGCATCCCCCATGAAGAAGAATCGCGACCGATTCGGCCGAGTTTCGGTCGATATAATCACCAGCTTCTGCGGATCCCCCGTGTAATTGATGATGCCGTCATTGCGTGACCGCAGGTCGTCCGCGATGTAGAGGGTCAGTTGCCCAAAGGGCTCCTGAATCTCCAGCCGCCCGTCCAGCCAGAAGTCGTCTCCGACTACCAGCACGACATTTCCCACGATCCTGAGGGTCCTCCCGCTGGCGATATTCAAGTCTCCACTGATCCGGATAAATTCTCGTGTGGTGCCGCTCCCCAGCTCGATTGTTCTTGCGTTCGAAAGCCGCGTCGCGGTTGCGATTGCCGGAGGAGAGAGATCCACGAAGGTCGCCCGAAAGTCGCGCGAAAGCCGGTCTTCATCGATGTTGACCCAGCTCGGCGTGTTCGGTCCGTAGATCTTTCCGCCGATCCCAACCGAAGGCGGATTGTTTCGCCCTCGACCCCTGTTGGTTGAAACATAGCCGTAGATCTCGGCCTTCGAGAGGCGGTATGAAAAGACCGAATCGCTCGCTATGGTGCCGCCATCGCTGCGGTTGAAGAATCCGTCGTAGGACCCTCTGGCAGAATCATAGCTGTCGACTTTCACCGTGTTGCTGCCACTGTTCCCACGATAGAAATAGACATATCCGCCCGCCGTCACCGCATTCGCGAAGATTGATCGTGGCCGCAGATCATACTCCACCTGCCGTCGTACCGTAACCCCCGCATCGACCTTGATCTTGGCCTCACTGATTATGTATGGCTCCGTATCAATATCGATGACCTTGACCGTGACTTCGCCCGTCTTTCCACCTCCTACCGCGAACTCCGGCAGGGTCCTTACAGCCTCTGTTCCGGAAACCGTCCAGTTCGTCCAGTCATCGCTGTTCAGCGCCAGAATGCCCGTCTCACCTCCGGCATCGGTCAACTGTACCGCGCTCGCGTTGTAAAAATCGAGCTGAGCCAGTTTCGACTCGTTTACCAGCGATCTCAGGAAGGTCCCGGCCACAAAGCCGACCGTTCCTGCAACCACCAGTGATAGTACCAATATCGATCCTTTTTCCGATCTCATCTTTAGTTTCCTCCACGCTTATTGCGCATATAAATTGCGGTCGTGACGTCACGAGAGACTTGCGTCCCGTTATCATCGCCCCGAACCATGGTTGCGTTGATTTCGATCTTGCGCGCGTCCAGCTTCGTACTCGTCGTTTCACCGCGCATGTCGTAGTAAATAATGTTCAAATTGCTCACTCCCTCCAACAGGACTCTCACTTCCTCGTTCGCCGTTTCAGGTCCCTTGATCCTCGAGAACGTGGCTGCCGTGCTGTCATACTCGTATTTTACCTTCGGATGTGCCGGGCCCGCCCCTCCTGCGCCCCGGCGCCGTGGAGGAATGATCAGAACAAAATCGTTATTCGAGAGAGAGTGGATCTTGTTCGCGTCGCGCACATCGGTCGTCAGAGTCTGAAGCGCTCGGTCCGCCTGCACATTCATCTCCGCCTGATAGTTCATGCGCATGTTCATCTTCATGAGCATCACCGTCGAACTACCCAGGCTGGTGAGGATGATGGCCATCACCGACAGGACCACCACGATCTCGATAAGGGTGAAGCCACCCTTCTTCGATCCTGGCCTCCGGCCGTGCCTGTTTTCCCAATGCGTGTACACAATACGCCTGTGCTTACTTCGGGGTTTCCCCCAATAGCCGACAGCTCGGGATCAGAGAGCCCGATAGCTGAAGTCGTAGAGGCCTCCCTTGGTAAAATAGGAGACAAACTCGCGCCGATTCGTCTTCCGGCCCTTGGTCGGGCTCCAACTGAAGACAACTCGGATCTCCTTCTGGGAGTCGTTCACAGGCGTGATAATACGATGACAGTTGTAGTTGCTGAAGGGAAAATCTGAAAAGTGCTCCATTGGATCAAATCGACTTCGTCTCGGAAGCCGGTCAATTTCCTCCCAACTCAAAGTCCGCAGATCTTCCATTTCGGTCTGCAATACCTGGATCGCAACCTCCTCGCTCTTCACTCCGTCCGACATGAGCATCCCCTGCCCCACCGCGCTGAAGGTCCCGGCCAGGACTACCGTCATCACACCCGTGCCCATCATTACTTCGACAAGCGAGTACCCCTTCTTTTCTTTCATTCGATTAATCCATTTCATAAGTGTTCTCCTTTTCTCTGCCTCCGGGGCACCGGCATGAAGTTAATTTTCCAAGAATATAGGGTATCGACCCTATTCTGTCTATCTCAAACATAGTCAAAGAGTTATGAAAGATTCTTAAAAAATGTAAAGGAACGCTCCCTCAGAGTCTAACCCGAGCTTCGGACAGAACTAGAAAATGCGCCTTGAAAATTACCCTTCTTTCGCACTTCCCATAGGCGGTTTCGCAAGAATCCGGCCAGCTATCATCAGGCTCGATCCCGTCTTCGCACTACCGACCCCGGCTTGCCGGGTCTAGGAAGATGTCGGAGCCGGTTGGTTGCCGGACTTCAAGCCCTTCGCGTAGCGGAATCCAGGTTCTCTTCCGGCAGCCGGCAGGCTCCGACAGATTCCTTTCTAGACCGCATGCCACAGTTCCTCGGCTCTGGCTTCGGAAAGTCTCTTGTATTCTTCAGCGATTCGCTTCTCTACATTTCGGTAGATCGCGAGACCCTCGTCGTAACCCTGGATCAATTCATGGAGATCGCTTCCAAACTCCATTTGCTTTGTATAAAGGATCTTTTCCGAGGGGAGCATCTTCCAGTTCAAGTTCTCTCCACTTTTCATGGAGATTAATCCATATTTATACAAGACTGGGCCAATATGACTAACCGTATTGCGAAAAGTCACATCGAAACACGACGGCTTATTCGAGGATGAATCACTCCCTGGAACTTTACAATGATTGTGAGGCCAGTGCGCCTTTGTCGGCATCTCATCCCGGACAATCTCGGACAGATGAAATTGAATCTCATTCAGTTCTCTTTTCAGATCCCTCAGGCGGTCTCGATCCATCTTTTCAATGTATTCGGATTTCTCCCGGATTCGGTTCGCAACTTCATCCAGGATCCAGGTCTCCGCCTGGTCCGATAGGTTCTTCAGGAACCGAAAGACGAATTCTTCGAGCCGTTCGAAAATCCTGTTTCGTTCCTCTTCCAGTTCTTCAATGCTGTTTTCGATTTCCTGAATAATCATGATTTCTCGGCGTCAAGGATCCTGCCATCAAAGTTAAAGGCCTACTTCAAGATTTCCTCAGAGACCTCCATCTTTTGCACCGGGCGGCGCCGCAAATTTGTCCTGTGCTGTCTATTGCATCGTGATCCCGCCCGCATTGCACCATGGCAATCCGCCGGCATCCACGAAGGGAATTTCCTCATCTCTCCGCGTCTCTTCAAAGCGGCGAGTCCCTCTCGGAGAGGGAAAGTCGTCCGACGGCCTCGGGAGTTTAACATTCAAATCCGGGATCCCCGATCCGAGACTCCGCTTCAGAGTATCTCGTTCTTTGCGATTACGATCCTTTCTCGGCCTCTAGGACTGACGCTCAGCATTTACCAAGAAGCCATTTCATTCTCGAAACGACAGCCGAAAGATATCCTATTTTACAAGTTCTTAAGAAAAATTTCAGAGATTTTTGACTATGCTTACGATCGACATTTTGAGGTCTATACCCTAGGCTGATTCGAAAACATCAAAATCCAGAAGGGGGACACTGTGAAAGAAGATATCAATTCAGAAAGCACCGAACATGTGGAAGGAAAGGGGCGAAACCTCCTAGTCAAAAATCTCTTGGGCTGGAGCCTGGTTGGAGTGATTATAGCGGGAACACTCACTGCCGTAGCCCAAGGAATTTCCCTGTCTGAACAAATAAGATCCGAGAAGTTCGCGGTGGAAGTATTACAGGCCGAAATGGATCATCTGCGTACCATGGAATGGAGTCAAATCGAGCAACTTCCCACCAGGAGTAGTTTCGATCCGACGCTCAAGTTTGCGGATTCCCCACTGCGGGACTTCGCAGCCGAGCGCATCATCACACCACGGGGCAACTCCCAAAAAGAGATCCGCCTCATTCTGAAGTGGAATGGGTCTAGAAAGGGAACGGCAAACAAGCGCGAATTCGTATCCTATTTCAGCCGGAAGGGGGAATATCACCCAGTCATAAGCCCTGCGACTTAGAATCCTCGCAAACCAACCGGTTTCGGCAGAATCCTCTACAATATCATCTGACTGAATTCCTCGTCTTCCAATACAGGAGTGATCTCAATATCGATAAGATCGGTCCACTCCTGAATCCAACTTGCAATAGTCAGCGCTTTCTTTATGGCGTGCTGTTTGTCCAATGGCGAAAAGAGGGACTGGATGGCTCCGAATCAGAATCTGCCGAAAAAAGGGAACGAAATTCCTCCTTTCCTCTTGACAGATCGTACCTCGCGAGCAATAAAATAACTTGATTGTGTTGGGGTCCCGCAACGGGTCCAGGAAGGAGGGATTGAGTGTTTCTCTGGGAGTTGTCACACTCAATTTTTGAGACCGCTTAGGTCGAATTAGGCTACCGAGCAGAAAAGACGGGGAGGACAGAAAACGAACAAACTGCTATTGAAGCTGCGCTGGGGATTTTGCCCTATCACGCCTCGCCGAAATTTGGTGCGAAGGCGGGATCTATTCCTATGGGCTCATGCTGAGAAAAAGCGAATTCCTATCGGGCAGGATGCAGAATCAGCTTGAGAGACGACAAGCAAGATGACGAGGTTTACAACAGGGTAATTCGTGAAATCTGGTTGGATCTTCTTGCTGGCTGGCGTAGTCGGAAGTTCGGCTCATGCCGTTCATATTGACAACATGGTGTCTGAGAATGGAATCGCTTGGACACTGTCCGGGAACGTATTACCGGGAGATACCGGGACGGGTAGTTTTACACTGTCAGCGAGCGGTATTTGGGATGGAGCAGGGTCAACTTCGACTGCCTACCTGACGACGTTTTCCCTGAAGAACTGGGGTCCGGGCGGTAATACCGTATTCCTGACGAACTTGGATCCACCTGGAGGAAGTTGGACAACTGACAATGAAGGTCTCAATTCAAACGGCTGCAAAGACAACGGAACATCGAATGCTTTTTGCTCGAAATTAACGTCCGGACTTCCTGGAACTGGACCTTCGGTCAACACATCGACCTCAACATCGTTCTCCTTTACTTTTGACGTCGAGATCAAGAACTCGATGGGAGATCCCGCCCCGTTTCCACATAACACCCATCTAAAAGTGCGCTGGGACGACGGGTCCGGCAAGAAGGTTGGGGACCTGATCTCGAAAGATATCGGCTGGATTGCAGTCCCTGAACCTTCCAGCCTTCTTCTCCTAGGCGTGGGTCTGGCCGGACTGCTAGTTTACCGCAATCGCAAATTTTAGGTTCCGACTATATGCGCTGTTTGGGCGCCAACACCGTTGCCAGGGACGCGTCACGGTGGCCAGGCTTTTGATTGTTGTATCCACCAATGAGATACCACGAAGATGAAGATCCCTGTAGTCCCCAAGTAGCCAAGACTGGACGCTTACGCATCCGGCTTAAGTCCACTCCTCATTTGCCGGCCAAAGACCCGATTCTCGCGCCCCTTCACACCCAGAGGTGACAAAATATCCCATAGCAGGGGTCAGGCTTTCTATTTCATTCCGGTGAAAAACGTCCCCGTTCTTGCGAACGCGGCTACGGTGTTTCGTAAGTCGTTGGTATTCGTAACCGCGTTCACAAGAACGGGGACGAATATTCCGTAATAGCGACTTTTTCAGCAGAATCCTATTTAAGTCTGTTCGTCTTCGGGCTGCTGAGGACGTGATTTCGGCCGCGGCTCAATAGTCGGCAACTGACGTTCCTGGAGGTAGTTCAAAGCGAAACACCCGGAACCGCTCCACGACAGCCAAATTCCCGAGCCGCCACAATCGAAACCGCTGCGTGTCAATCAACTCCCCCCAACTCTCCCCGCTTCGCCCCGCGAAGCGCCTAGATTTTGCTTCCCAGCAAAATCTGCGGGCGGCGGGAATCGAACCCGCGATTCAAGCTTGGGAAGCTCACGTATTACCTCTATACTACGCCCGCGGCGGTGCACCAAGTGAACCCTATTGGCCGTTCAGATTGATGTGCTCAGCATTGTATGTCCAGTCAGGATTGGGAGGTGGTTAAGGTTCAACGTTCACGGTTCACGGTTGCCGTTCCGGATCATCGATATTGTAGGTGGCACAGGCTTCAGCGACGCTGCCTGGGGTTTCACTTTTTCCAAATTTGACGAGATAGTTTATGAATCCCCGAACTGCCGCCCGCGTGCGGCGTGCCTGTTCCTAAACAGTGTCAAACTGCTTCTTAGATATGTACTCATTGTCCAAAGCAACATAGAGCTCACTTTGAACCTCTGTGCAGGAACGTTTTGCATATCGGAGGAAGCGAATAAACTCCGCGTTCGTTTCCGAGTCGAAGCCTTCGGCCGTATTGTGCATCGAGGAACCAGCAGCGTTCTGAATCTGATCCTTGAGCCCGAAATCCTTCGCGAAATCAGGTTCAAGAGTGAGCCCGTATACTTTACGGGTTAGCACTCTAGCAAGTTGCCAAGCTTCGATGTCCTCAAACCTTCTAATTCCCATAATCCTCCTAACCGTTGAACGCTGAACCCCTCCCCAACCGCTGAACCGTGAACCCCTGAACCGCTGAACTTCAAGACTCCAAATCCGCCCACCTCGGCAAATCGAGCACCTCTGGATTGACGACTGATTCCGGGCGCCGATTGGAAAGAATCGCGGCGACGTTTTCCGCCGCCAATCTCTGCAACTCTAGAACGGATTCTTCGGAATAGAAAGCGACATGGGGAGTCGCGACGAGATTCGGCGCCTTGAGAAGGGGATGCTCAGCAGGCAGCCTCTCCGGCTCAAAGACATCGATCGCCGCACCCGCGATCCATCCTTTCTCCAAGGCAACGGCGAGAGCATGGAGGTCAATGATTCCACCTCTTGCCGCGTTCAAGAGATAGGCACCCGATTTCATATTTCGAAGGCGCTCTTCGTTGATGAGGTGCCGGGTGTCCGGGTTCAGTGGAGTATGGATGCTGAGGAAATCCGACCGCGTGACAATGTCGTCGAGGCTGACCGGTTCCGCCCCGCCACTCCGAATTATCTCGTCATCAATAAAGGCATCATGGGCGATGATCTCCATGCCGAAGCCGCTCGCTTTTTCCGCCAGGGTCTGACCAATTTTTCCAAATCCGAGGATGCCAAGAGTCCTCCCTCGGATGCGGTAGATGGGCCTGCCCGTGGCCAACTCCCAGTTCCCCTCTTTAATCGCGGAGTCGTAAATGCAGATACCCCGCCCGCATGCGAGAAGAAAGGCCATGGCATGCTCGGCCACTTCATCGAGGCAGTAGGCGGGCACATTTGTCACGGGAACGCCGAGGCGAGTGGCCGCTTCGATATCAATGTTGTCGACCCCGATCCCGTAGCGACCGATCACCTGTAATTTTTCTCCGGCCTGGATCACCGCTTCGGTTACCTCCTTGAAGCAGGTGAGTATTCCATCGGCCTCAGCGACCAGGCGAATCAGCTCCTCCTCATCCCCGGACTCCGCCTCCACCAGCTTCGCTCCAGCCTCCTTCAAGACCGATGCCTCCGGCTCCGTCGAGGGCCAGGTGTAGTCAGTTACCAATACGATTTTTTCGCTCATCTGTCGTGGTTCATGGGTTTACGGTTCAGTGGTTCACGGTTGGAAGGTTCACGGCCTACGCAGGTGACGTTGTCGATGTTTTCGCCGTAAGTTTCGTCGTAAACTTGGTCGATTCAACTTTCAATTGCGGTTCCTATCTTCACGTCAGGCATTCTTTGTCGTAAGCTTTGTCGCGAGCTTTGTCGATATCCGCCGGGCTGGAGTCCAGCCCATTCGACGAAGCTATCTAGAGCCCGTCCCAGTGGTGGAAACAATTGATTTTTAATGAGTTATGGGCAAAAAAAAGGCCGGATAGAGCTGCAAAAAGCTCGATCCGGCGAAAAAGGGCGCTTATGCTTGCGTTAGTCAAATACAAAGCACGCCCTTCTCATGAAAAATATTGCCGTACAAAGCTTCCTGCGTCCAGCCCTAACTCCAGTCATTCGATGCAAAGACTACACCGTGTTTCTGGAAACAATGGAGCGGATTGACCGGGTTTTGATCGACTCCTCGCTGGAAAGGGAGGCGATCGTAAAAGCCTTGGAAGGATGGGATGAAGCGGGAGGGAAGGATCGGGAGCGACGCGCTCTAAGAGCGATAAAAGCGCTGCGGGTGGAGGTGGTGCGTCATTTACTCGGAGGGATATCCTTTCGTTGTCTGTCGCAGGAGTTGGGACGCAGTGAGCTTCTGGCTAATTTTTGCCGGGTGCGTGAGGTAGACGGGATCCGGAAAATATCGAAGAGCAGTCTGGAACGGGATTCGAAATTCTTCGACGAAGCGTATCTGAGACAGCTGCATGCAAGGATGACCGAGGTGGTGGGCAATGCTGAACATTGTGGTGAGGCAGGATTAGAGAAGCCGATCGATACGAGGGAATGCCTGATCGACGCCACTTGCCTGGAAGCGAACATCCACTGGCCCGTGGACTGGGTCTTGCTCAAGGATGTGGGAGCAACGCTGCTCAAGGCGATCAGTCTGATCCGGCAGGCGGGAATGAAACAGCGCATGCCCCAGGGAGCAAAGGGATTGGCTCGGGAGATGAACAAACGGTGCCTGGAGATGACGCATGCGCGTCGGCGCCGGGAGGCGGGCAAAGCGCGTAAAGGGATCCTGCGGCGGATGAAGCTATTGCTCAAGAAGATTGAGGGCCATGCCCTTCGCCACCGTGACTTATTGGAAGCTATGTGGATGCAAAGCGATTACACCGAGAAGAAGGCGAGCCGAATCATCGAGCGAATGGATGGTATGTTAGAGCAGATACCGCAGGTCATGAAACAGGCGCACGAACGGATCATAGGGGGGCGGCAGGTGAAGAATGAGGAGAAGATCCTGAGCGCCTACGAACCTGAGATTGACGTCATCGTGCGAGGCAAGGCAGATCGGGAGGTGGAGTTTGGCAACACCCTTTATTTATGCGAGAGCGCAGAGGGATATCTGTTGGACTGGAAACTGTATGGGGGGCAGGCCCCGAGCGAATTGAAGCAGCTTTGGGAAAGTCTGGAGAGGCAAAAGGGCTTCGCTTTAGAGGAGAAGATCGAAGCGATCAGTGGGGATCGGGGCTATGCCTCGAAGGCGGCCAGCAAGCGGCTCCAGGCAGAGGGGATTTTTGACGCCCTTACGCCCCGCAATCCACAAGAGCTCAAGGAGCGGATGGAGGAGCCGCGCTTTGTCCGGTTGCAGCGACGACGAGGGAGCACCGAAGGCCGGATCGGAGTGCTCAAGAACCGATGGCACGGGGGCAAGATACGCAGCAAAGGCTTTGACAACCGTAACCTTAGCGTGGCCTGGTCGGTTCTGTCCCACAATCTATGGAAAATCGCGCAGAGACTTGCGCAAGAACATGAGAAAGAGGCAACGCAGGCGGCATAGGGATCCAAGAATCGAGTCAGAGGCGCTTCCTTGGGAGAACTATCGACTCAAAGCGAGAGGAAGGGTGCTGGAAAGGTGCATAACGGATAAAAGGTAAGCTACCGAGGACGGAAGGCATGTCGTGGTCTACATAACGTGACGAAGATTGATATCGGTATCAGGCTTCCACCCAAATCCTCTCGGATTTGGGACAGCCTCTATATACGAAGAGAACGATTCAGTCCCGAGCCACACCCACTCGTCACTCGCAACCCGAAACTCGCCGCAGGCCCTGAGCACCGTCTAAGGGCAAATCATCCCCCCTCCATCTCCTCACCATTGAGCCGATCGGTCCATTTGACCGGCGAGATCCCTGCCGCGACCAGAATTTCGTCCGAATAGGCGTTACCGATTCCACTGAATATTTTAGGATCCGTCAGAGCCCGTTTCACCGTGTGGTTCTCCCTTTGGAGCCGGACTTTAAACGCCTTGAAATTCATCCCATATACTTCCAGCCCACCCGGTTCGAAATTCGCGAGGGCCTGCTTTCCCCGGACCAGATGAAGCGAGGCGCGCTTCTTTTTCCTCGCTTCTGTTACCTGAAGCCTCCCGTTCGGAAATTCAAATTCAGCCAATAGGATTTTCCCCGATGATCCTCGATCCGTCTTTGAAGGCCAGCGCAGGCGTCCCGCGATCATCAGGTGAAAGATCATATGCAAATCGCCCTCGAGCTCCCACACAATTCTCTTTCCCATTCTCGAAAGACCGCTGATCTTCCGGCCCTCAATCACGGTAATTGCCGGGTCGAAACTACGTACAAAAAACGGACTTCGTATCTGAACCCGTTCCACCGGGCGACCAAGAATGCGGCTCTCCAGCGCCTCCAGGTAAATCAAGATATCCGGTAGTTCGGGCATATTTGGAAATCTGTCGGATTGGGTTCACGGTTCAACGTTGCCGTTCCGGAACTTCGACATTGGACTGAACGCACCCTGCCATGCCTAACGGTCTTCCAACATTCTGAATCCGCTCCTCACTTCCCCAACCATTGAACGGTGAACCGTGAACCTCTCAACCGTAAACTGCTGAACTAGGTAGAGGCTGTCCCAAATCCGAGAGGATTTGGGTGGAAGCCTGATACCGATATCAATCTTCGTCACGTTATGTAGACCACGACATGCCTTCCGTCCTCGGTAGCTTACCTTTTATCCGTTATGCACCTTTCCAGCACCCTTCCTCTCGCTTTGAGTCGATAGTTCTCCCAAGGAAGCGCCTCTGACTCGATTCTTGGATCCCTATGCCGCCTGCGTTGCCTCTTTCTCATGTTCTTGCGCAAGTCTCTGCGCGATTTTCCATAGATTGTGGGACAGAACCGACCAGGCCACGCTAAGGTTACGGTTGTCAAAGCCTTTGCTGCGTATCTTGCCCCCGTGCCATCGGTTCTTGAGCACTCCGATCCGGCCTTCGGTGCTCCCTCGTCGTCGCTGCAACCGGACAAAGCGCGGCTCCTCCATCCGCTCCTTGAGCTCTTGTGGATTGCGGGGCGTAAGGGCGTCAAAAATCCCCTCTGCCTGGAGCCGCTTGCTGGCCGCCTTCGAGGCATAGCCCCGATCCCCACTGATCGCTTCGATCTTCTCCTCTAAAGCGAAGCCCTTTTGCCTCTCCAGACTTTCCCAAAGCTGCTTCAATTCGCTCGGGGCCTGCCCCCCATACAGTTTCCAGTCCAACAGATATCCCTCTGCGCTCTCGCATAAATAAAGGGTGTTGCCAAACTCCACCTCCCGATCTGCCTTGCCTCGCACGATGACGTCAATCTCAGGTTCGTAGGCGCTCAGGATCTTCTCCTCATTCTTCACCTGCCGCCCCCCTATGATCCGTTCGTGCGCCTGTTTCATGACCTGCGGTATCTGCTCTAACATACCATCCATTCGCTCGATGATTCGGCTCGCCTTCTTCTCGGTGTAATCGCTTTGCATCCACATAGCTTCCAATAAGTCACGGTGGCGAAGGGCATGGCCCTCAATCTTCTTGAGCAATAGCTTCATCCGCCGCAGGATCCCTTTACGCGCTTTGCCCGCCTCCCGGCGCCGACGCGCATGCGTCATCTCCAGGCACCGTTTGTTCATCTCCCGAGCCAATCCCTTTGCTCCCTGGGGCATGCGCTGTTTCATTCCCGCCTGCCGGATCAGACTGATCGCCTTGAGCAGCGTTGCTCCCACATCCTTGAGCAAGACCCAGTCCACGGGCCAGTGGATGTTCGCTTCCAGGCAAGTGGCGTCGATCAGGCATTCCCTCGTATCGATCGGCTTCTCTAATCCTGCCTCACCACAATGTTCAGCATTGCCCACCACCTCGGTCATCCTTGCATGCAGCTGTCTCAGATACGCTTCGTCGAAGAATTTCGAATCCCGTTCCAGACTGCTCTTCGATATTTTCCGGATCCCGTCTACCTCACGCACCCGGCAAAAATTAGCCAGAAGCTCACTGCGTCCCAACTCCTGCGACAGACAACGAAAGGATATCCCTCCGAGTAAATGACGCACCACCTCCACCCGCAGCGCTTTTATCGCTCTTAGAGCGCGTCGCTCCCGATCCTTCCCTCCCGCTTCATCCCATCCTTCCAAGGCTTTTACGATCGCCTCCCTTTCCAGCGAGGAGTCGATCAAAACCCGGTCAATCCGCTCCATTGTTTCCAGAAACACGGTGTAGTCTTTGCATCGAATGACTGGAGTTAGGGCTGGACGCAGGAAGCTTTGTACGGCAATATTTTTCATGAGAAGGGCGTGCTTTGTATTTGACTAACGCAAGCATAAGCGCCCTTTTTCGCCGGATCGAGCTTTTTGCAGCTCTATCCGGCCTTTTTTTTGCCCATAACTCATTAAAAATCAATTGTTTCCACCACTGGGACGGGCTCTAGGTATACTCTCTCCGCCCTTCCAAGGCACTCTTCAAAGTAGTCGAATCGGCATAGACAATGCCGCCACCGCTGGGGATTCCGAAGCCAATTCGCGTCACCCTCACACTTAGCTCGTTTAGAAACGACTCCTGCATATAGTGGCAAGTCGCCTCTCCTTCAATATCATTGCTCAGAGCAAGAATCACCTCTTCAACCTCACTATTCCGTAGGCGCTCTTCCAGGCTTCGAATATTTATGTCATCGGGACCAATTCCATTAATTGGGGAAAGCTTTCCGTGGAGGACGTGGTAGAGACCGTGGTACTCACCGGAGCGCTCGATCGCGACAAGATCCGGTACCTGCTCGACCACGCAGATGATGTTCGAAGATCTCTTCGGGTTCAGGCAGACAGAACATTCGTCCTCTTCACACAGATTCCCGCATCTCCGGCACCGTCCAATCTTCTCCGCCGCCGCCTGGAGCGCTGCCACCAATTCAGGAAGCACTTTCGGGCGCTCTACGGTGAGGTGCAGCGCGATGCGTTCCGCGGACCGGTAGCCCAACCCTGGAATCTTCTTGAGAACACTCTGCAGCCTCTCGAACGACGGAGTCATATGAGTCCCGGAAAATTCATCCCGGCCGATACCTTCGACATCTCCTCCTCACTCACTTCCTTCGAGCGCGTCTGGGCCTCCTGCAACGCTGCCAGCAGCGTCTCCTCCACAAACTCGAGTTCCTCCCTGAGAAAGTCGGGGTCGAGCGAGATCGATTGAATCTCCTGCTGTCCGTTGACCACGATCTTGATCGCTCCCCCTCCACTCGAAACCTCGATCTCTTTCTTCGAAAGTTCCTCCTGAACTTCCTCCATTTTTTTCTGCATCTTCTGGGCTTGCTTAATCAGTTTTCCGACTCCCGGCATATTTTACCTCCTGTCTGTTTTCCTTATGCCAAATATTCGGAAAATTCGCCTCATTGGAAAGGACAAACTTGATCTCCCATCGTGCCTCTTAATCGTGCTCTCCCATCGATCCCCTCCTCGGAGGGGCAGGGGTGGGTTACCTCGAAATCATGGGTGAATAGGAAGCTCATTACTTTCGACCGTTCCAATTGGATAATGGAACTGTTCACTGTTTACTGTTCACTGTTTACTGTTCATCCTCCCCCTGGCCCATGGAAGACATCGACACCGTAAGCGTTCGAACTTACCTTAGAGAACTGCAGGAGAGGATCATCGACTCAGTTTCGGGAATGGACGGCACAATTTCTCCAAGGCGGGACGAGTGGACTCGAAAAAAAGGCGGCGGAGGTCTCTCCATCATCCTCGAGGAGGGGGCCATAATCGAAAAGGGAGGCGTGAATTTTTCCGACGTTACCGGACGTCGACTTCCTCCCTCTTCGACCGCAAAGCGTCCAGAACTCTCGGGCGCTGGGTTCCATGCCATTGGAGTTTCCGTCGTCTTGCACCCGCTCAATCCCTATGTGCCAACCACACACATGAATGTACGATTCATATCCGCCTCCAAATCCGGGGAGCCATCAGTTTGGTGGTTTGGTGGCGGATTCGATCTCACCCCCTACTACGGTTTTGAGGAGGACGCTGTTCACTGGCACAAAATGGCGAAAGCAGCTTGCGATCCCTTCGGGAAGGACCTCTACGAACGCTTTAAAGAGCGTTGTGATCGCTATTTTTTCCTCAAACATCGAAACGAATGCCGCGGTATCGGAGGCCTCTTTTTCGATGACTTCAATGATCTGGGATTCGACGATTCATTCGCTTTCATACGCAGCATTGGGGATACCTTTATTTTCGCCTATGAGCCGATTGTGGAGAAGAGGATGAATCTCCCTTATTCCGATCGGGAACGTGAGTTTCAGCTCTATCGGCGAGGTCGCTACGTCGAATTTAATCTAATCTACGATCGAGGGACTCTATTCGGTCTGCAATCGGACGGGCGCACCGAGTCGATTCTAATGTCCCTTCCGCCGGCCGTAAAATGGCGCTACGATTGGTCGCCGGATCCGGGATCGCCAGAAGAGGAGCTTTACACGAAATTCCTCAAGCCTCGCAGATGGGTAGGATAAACCGATCGTTTCAAAAATGAACTCGCGCGACAGATTCCTCCGCGCCTGCCGATGCCAACCGGTCGATCGAACCCCCGTTTGGATCATGCGTCAGGCGGGCCGATATCTACCTGAGTACATGAAGCTGAAGGAGCGATACACATTCAAGGAACTCGTTTCGACTCCCGAGCTTGCCACCGAGGTGACATTAATGCCGCTGCGACGATTTGAATTCGATGCCGCCATCATATTCAGCGATATTCTCGTCATCCCCGAGGCCCTGGGACAACCGTATCGATTCCGAGAGACTGGAGGTATCGGTATGGATTTTCGAATCGAGAGCCGTCGGGACATCGAACGGCTGGACCCATCCGCTACAGCCGAAAAACTGAGTTATATGGATCAGGCCCTGCGCCTCGCCCGCAACGAGATCGGGAACCACACCGCCCTCATCGGATTTGGCGGCTCTCCTTGGACCCTGGCAACTTATATGGTCGAAGGAGGACACTCCGACGATTTCTCCCGCGCGAAGGGACTATTCTACCAAGACCGGAAGGGCTTCGATCAACTCCTCTCGAAAATAACCGAAGCCTTGATTGAGAGCTTCAGTATACAGATCGACGCAGGAGCCGATGTGCTCCAGATCTTCGACTCCTGGGCCGGCGCCTGTCCCGACTCCGACTTTGACGCCATGTCTCTGCAATGGGTACGGCAGATCATCAATTCGATTGGGGGGAAGGTTCCCGTAATATTCTTTGCCAAAGGTATGGCTCACCAACCCGATCTTCTCGCTGCTACTGGAGCTCAAGTCTTAAGCGTTGACTGGACAATTTGCCTGCGAGAATTCGCCGACCGGATTCCCGGCCAACTAGCAGTTCAGGGAAACCTCAATCCGGAATTCCTCACTACCGATCCGACAACTGTAAAAGAAGAATGCAGCAAGATCCTACGGAAAATGGTGGGGCGGTCGGGCCACATCTTCAATCTTGGCCATGGCATCACTCCCTCAGGGAAAACGGAATGTGTTCAATCTCTCGTCGAATCGGTGCATGAGTTCCCGATTGCTCAACCGAGGAAAGACTCCGATTCTCGCATCGACCCCTAACCCGGATGAAGAGAGTCGCCATCGTCGGGGGCGGTATCACCGGGCTCACGGTCGCCTACAAGCTCCGCAAACGCGAATTTGACGTCACCCTTTTCGAGTCCGGCAATCGCGTTGGTGGTGTCGTTCAAACGGAGATCAGCGACGGCTTTCTCGCTGAAGCGGGTCCTAATTCATTGTGGCTGAAAGAAGAGAGGATTCTTTCCTTCTTCCATGAGCTCGGCCTGCAGTCGGAGATCGTGCAAGGGGATCCAGGCATCCGAAAACGATTCATCGTAAGAAACGGAAGACCGATCGGGATCTCCTCCTCTCCTCTCTCGCTGCTTACGACTCCACTCTTTTCCCTTTCAGGAAAGTTTCGCATAATTCGAGAGCCGTTCGTTAGGAGTCGAAGTGAATCCAATGACGAATGTCTGGCCAATTTCATTCGCCGACGAGTCGGCCAGGAAGCCCTCGATTACGCCGTCGATCCGGTGGTCTCCGGTATCTACGCAGGAGATCCAGAAAGGCTTTCAGCTCGCTATGCCTTTCCCACCCTCTGGGAACTCGAACAGAAATACGGCTCCCTCACCAAAGGGCAATTGAAGAGGGCAAAGGAGTCCAAGTCCTCCGGGAAGCCTACCAAAAGGCGAAGTGTCTCCTTTAAGAAGGGCCTCCAGTCCTTGACCGACGCCCTCGGCTTTTCTCTCGATGACTCAATCTGTCTTAATTCGACCGTCACCCGCCTCCTCTCTGAATCCGGTTGGCGGGTGTTTTGGTCGACCCAAGACAGCCCGAATCCTGATTCCGAAAGTTTCGATGCGGTGGTCCTGGCCCTTCCCGCTTTCAACTCCGCTCGTCTCTGCTTCTCCAAGAATTCGAATCAGCCGCTCTCGTTTCTGAATGAGATTGAATACCCTCCCCTGGCCGTCCAAGTCATGGGCTTCGAGCGTTCGAAAATCGACCATCCTCTGGACGGACTGGGAATGCTCGTTCCCTCCGCGGAGGGCTTGAATATTCTCGGCACTCTCTTCTCATCGACCGTCTTTCCCCAGCGATCACCCGACGGTCATGCCACCCTGACGACTTTTCTCGGCGGCGTCCGAAATCCCGAAATCGCTCAGCAGACATCTGACGAACTCCAATCGCTCGCTCTGAAGGATCTTGAACATCTGCTCGGCGTGAAAGGAGAGCCGGTCTTCTCCCGATCCTTTCTTTGGAAGAGCTCTATACCTCAGTACACCGTTGGTTACGGTGATGTTTTCAGGAGAATCTCCGAATTCGAATCCTCCCATCCGGGTGTCTTTCTTGCCGGAAACTACCGTAACGGTATCGCCTTGCGACAATGCATCGCCGCTGGCCTCGACACCGCCGAAAAGGTGGAGTCATATCTTGGATGACGACGAGGAGCCTCTGTTTATGAGGGGTTACTCCTGTTTAGCCGACTGGCAGGTCGCTGCTTACGCGGCAACCCAACTTCTGGTTTCTTTTTATTCTCAGCAACCTGGGCATTCCGTGGGGCGCAGTTTCGGTAGAGGAATGCGTGAGCATTTCTGGTACTCTGGTACAACGGTCGACTCGTAGAAATCCTTACGGATTCCTCTACGGGGAGGAAAATACGGGTTCACAGGTCCTATCTTACTCTTTATCCCTGTCGTCCCTTTCTTCTTTCGAATTTCTTGTTGCTGCCCCACCACCACCCGAGATACGTGTCTATCCCTGATACCATGCCCAACCCGGCCGCTCTCCTCCTCAACCTCGGTTCACCAGCCTCCCCTTCGGTGAGCGATGTCCGACGTTACCTAAGAGAGTTTCTCTCCGATGAACGCGTGATTGATCTACCCGCTCCTCTTCGCTTCCTGGTCCTGAATCTGACTATTCTTCCCTTCCGCCCGAAAAATTCAGCCGCCGCCTACCGCAAAATCTGGACACGGGATGGTTCTCCCCTCATAGCGACGAGCAAACGGCAGCAGATGCTGGTCCAAGGTCAATTGGATTTACCCGTGGCGCTGGCCATGAGATATGGACAGCCATCAGTCCGAGATGCGCTTCAGTCTCTCCTCGCCGATGGCTGCGATGAGCTCTTCGTTATGCCATTGTATCCCCAATACGCCATGTCCAGCTATGAAACAGCGGTCGCGCAGGTCAGGCGCGTGGTCGACAAAATTCGGCCGGATCTGAAAGTCGATTTTCTCCCCCCATTCTACCGCGATCCCGAGTACATCGACGCTCTTTCTGATCTTATGTCTCCTTTTCTCACTCAGCACTTCGACATGCTGTTATTGAGTTTTCACGGCATCCCGGAGCGGCATTTGCCAAAGACCGATCCTTCGCAAACCCATTGCCTTTCCCACCCGGATTGCTGCCGCATACCTCACCCGGCTCATGCGACTTGCTACCTTCACCAGTGCTTGCAAACGGCCGAAGCATTTTTTCGGAGAACCGATCTGCCGCCGTCTAAATGCTCCGTCTCATTTCAATCCCGCCTCGGTCGTAAACCTTGGTTAAGACCCTACACCGACCTCGAACTGGCAAGATTCGCCCGAGAAGGTGCCAATAAGATCCTCGTCGCTTGTCCCGCATTTGTCGCCGACTGTCTCGAAACCCTCGAAGAAATCGGCATCCGTGGAAAGGAGATCTTTGAAAACGCCGGAGGGGAATCCCTGACCCTCCTCCCCTGCCTCAACGATCATCCTTCCTGGATTCGCTTCCTCGTAAATAAGATCGAATCCTGGAAGTCCGCTTCCTCTTAACCCGGACTTCTCACACACTTCGTCGCGAGACGGTGTAGTTAAACCGATGTGACAAATAAATCGACGGCCGTCGATTTATTTGTCACAGAGAGAGAAAGAAAAAAATAACGACGGCTGCACTATGGAGAGTAGGCAGACAAAGGATGCCGAGGAAGCGCCGCGTTAGATTTTCCGGCGATCTATTCCCTTTTTTTCGATTGTCGGCACCGCAAGGGTCTCACACTCTAAGGAAGGATATTTTCCCAAACCTCCGGACCAGTCATGGCACTCATATTGTCGGACGAGCGAACGATTTTGTGGATCTCGACTCTGCTCTACTGCACGGGTTTCTCCTACGTCCTGGTCTGTCTTACGAAGAGACGAACACATTCATCCATTTTCAATCTCTCGGTGATCGGAACGGGACTTTTTCTTCAGACGTTTGGGCTGTATCTTCGTGGTCTCGAAGTAAGAAGCTGCCCACTTGGCAACATCTTTGAGATTGTTCAGTTCATCGTCTGGTCCGCGGTTCTGCTCTATCTAGTGGTGGGTCCTGCATTCCGGGTCAGCCTACTCGGATTTTTCAGTTCCGGGCTTGCCGCCGTCCTCAGCACAATCTCGCTTCTCGTCTCGGTTTGGGACCACCCCTACGAGTTGAGCCGACACGGGGCGGGACCCTGGATAGAGACTCATGCGGCGACTGCCATGTTCAGTTACGGCGTCTTCGGAGTCCTCGCTTTAACCTCGGTAATGTATCTCCTTCAGAATTTCGGCCTCAAGCAGAAGCGATTTCGTGGACTCTTTACTCTCCTGCCTTCGATCGTTCAGCTAGACCAGATCAACATCCGGCTTCTCGTTACCGGCGTCGCAGTCCTGACCTTCTCTCTCTCTGTTGGAGCTTACTACTGGCTTGGACAAGGGGAGCTTGTGCGACTCCCCAAATTGCTCATCACCCTCTCGATCTGGATTGCCTACATGGTGGTTCTCCTCCTTCACCGAGCCAATCGGCTCCTATCATTAAAATTTGCCTGGAGCTGCATATTCCTTTTCGGGCTGGCCCTGATCTCGGTTTGGCCGGTCGACGCAAGTCGGGCTGCGGAGAGTCTAGATAGCGCTCCCGATTCCACAGTTAAAGAGGCGGAGTGGTACCTAGTTCAAGGCCCTGAGGCCCCCCCCAGCTTTGCGCTGGGGTGGCGCTGGATTCGAGCCAAGGGAGATTCAGTTAATCTCCGGGGTTTCGGGAATGCATGAGAAAAAATGAGTGGAGAAGTGAACTCCAACATTTACCTCTTAGGTAGCAGCCATCGCTCAGCACCGCTGGAGATCCGAGAGAAGTTCTCTATCAGCGGAGATCGAATCGAAACCCTTTACGACCACCTCAAGGGCGTAAACAGCCTTCGAGAGAATTTACTCCTATGCACATGCAATAGAATTGAGCTCTATTCCATTTCTCCCGATCCTTCTGCGTCCGATCTTATGGAGCAACTCCTCTGTGACTTTCACAGCTTCGATCGCAACCTATTCGCACGGCACTGTTTCCGTAAAGAAGGCGCCCCGGCCATACGTCATCTATTTGAGGTTTCCGCCGGGTTGGACTCCCAACTGATTGGGGAGACCGAGATCTTTGGCCAGGTCAAGGAGAGCTACCAGTCAGCGAATGCGAATTCGAACATTGGACCTCTTCTCCATCGAGTTTTGCAGAAGAGCTTTCAGTCTTCGAAATGGATTCGAACTCACACCTCGATCGGTAGGGGCCAAGTCAGCATCGGAAATGTTGCGGTTGAGCTGGCCTCCCGAATCTTCGGACCGATCCGGGACACAAACATTTTGCTAATCGGCACCGGAGAGGTCGGCCGGCTGACGGCGAAGGCGTTGCAGAGTCGAGGAGCCACAGCCGTGACCGTGACCGGAAGGACGGAGGAGAATGCTCAGGCGCTCTCCCAAGCGATCGGCGGTCGCACCCTCCCATTTTCGAATCTCAAGTCTGTCCTGCACGATTATGACATAATTATCAGCTCCGCCTCAGTGGAGGAGTACCTCTTGCGCATGGCCGACATCGCCCAAGCGGTGAGGAGAAGACGGCTCAATCCCCTTTTCCTTATCGACCTGGGTGTTCCCCGCAATATTGACGCTGAAACGGGTACAATCGAGAACGTCTATCTCTATAATCTCGACGACCTCACCGCGATCGCCAACGAGAACCTGGAGGAGAGAATATCAGAGATCGATTCCTGCAGGAGAATTCTGCATGAGAGGGCTGATAGCCTGTGGAGGTCCTTGGGAATCTGTCAGTCGTAGCCCTCCCAATTAACCGATAAATTCCACCATCTTGCGCATTCCTATTCTGCGGGATATTGATTCGCCGTCGTCCAAAAAGATGAAATGCTTAAGCATTCCGCTACGTGAACCGCATCGGGAAGTAGCGGAATGCGTGAGCATTTCGACGATCACACCGTTAGTTTCATCCTCGCAGGATCGCGCGAAGCCCCGCAGGGTATTGATGCCTTCACTCAAAGGGGCCCCTTTCAAATTGAACGATTACTGATTACCTCCCCCACTCCCTCCCACGCTTCATCAGATCGTGAAGCCATACATGTGCGGCGTAGTCTTCGCCGGTCGAAAGGAGCCCAAACAGTCTCCTGGATGACTCTTGCGTGTTCTTGAGAGAGTCCTCCGAGAACAGCGCCGTCTCGAGTCCGGCCTCCAGGTTCTTCGCAGTTGCCCGTCCCTGGATGTATTCAGGATATACCGCCTCGTTCAGGAGCAGGTTGGCAATTCCCAGATAGCGGACCTTCGTCATGATGCGTCCCAGCAGGTAAGTAAATGGATGGGCGCGGTAGGCGATACAACCCGGTATTCCGGCAAGTCCACACGCCAGCGACATGGTTCCCGAGCTCGTCAACACTGCTCTTCCTGAGTGTTGCCCATTCGTGTGCACCAGTTCCACTCCATCCCTTCCGCTCCTTGATGCACCGAGGATCTTCTCAACCACTCCAAATACCTCTTCATCCGGAAAAATAACCAAAGCTCGAAGCTCTGTATGCATCGATCGGATCCGTTGAAACGCTTCCAGCATGACCGGAAATATCCTCGAGACCGCAATCTTTCGGCTACCGGGAAGAAGGAGAATCGGACCCTCCGCATCGTGTTTCAGGGGTAGCTCAGGAACAACCAGAAAAGGATGGCCGACAAAGGTAACGGGCAGATCGGTATCTTTGTAGCAGTCGACTTCGAAGGGAAAGATAACACCAAGGGCATCGAGACTCCCGGCCATTGTGAATCTCCGCCGCGCTTTCCAGGCCCAGATCTGAGGTCCGATGTAATAGAAAACGCGAATCTCACCGCCTCCCTTTCGGTTCTGTCCGATCTCCTTGAGTTTTCTTGCCAGCCGAATATTGAATCCCGGATAGTCCACCAGGCAGACATGGCAGGGCCGATGCTCCTCGATCCATCCTACCGTAAGGTCGAAGATCCTTCGGTAGATTGAATAATCGCTCAGAACTTCGAAAATCCCAACGATCGAATGCTGAGTAAGATCAAAAAGAAGCTGGGCACCCGCTCTTTCCAGCTCCCTTCCTCCCACCGCCGCTACTTTCAGATCAGGCCTGAGCCGTTTCAGACCGGCAAGGAGGCGAGCCGCATGCTGATCCCCCGAATGTTCTCCCGCCACAATTAAGAGATCCGGAGGCATCGATTCAGGATTCGGGAACTTGGAGGGAAGCGAACTCGGCATTTTCTTATTGCTGGGAGTCTGTCGGACGAACCTGGTCACTTGCGAAGCAATCGAATGTCAAAGTCCGACAGACTCCTAGGAGCCGATCTGTTCTGTAATCCTGATTGCGACTTCCAAGGCAGAGATCCCCAAGTCGGCACCCACCTTGGGTTGGCCGGACTTATTTACGCAATCGATAAAGGAGGCGATCTCGAGGTCAAGAGGTTCACCTTTCTGAATCGGTATTTCCTCCCGTGTCAGCCTCTCCCCCTCCTTTCGGAGCAGGTGTCCGGTTTGATTAATGAAGTCTAGCGAGAGATAGGTATTCTCCTGGAAGACGCGGATCTCGCGCATTTTCTTCTCGCTTACCCGACTGACATTGATGTTGGCAACGCAGCCCGAGCGAAATGCGATCCGAGCATTTGCAATGTCCTCCGATTCCGAGAACACGTTGACGCCAATCCCCTCGATGTTTGCGATGGGGGAATTTACCAGCTCCAGGATGACCCCAATATCATGAATCATCAGGTCGAGAACGACTCCGACTTCGGTTCCCCTCACGTCATACGGTGCGAGGCGATCACATTTGATAAACCTGGGGCAGTCGACCGCTTCCTCGAGGAATTCCATCACCGGATTATAGTGCTCAACATGCCCAATCTGGACGACTGCGCCTGCCCTACTGGCGGCCGCCAGTATTCTCTCCGCTTCCGATAGATTGTGACAGATTGGCTTTTCGATGAGGACGTGGCATCCTGCCCGGAGAAGAAGTAAAGACACGTCGCAGTGTTGATCGGTCGGAACTGCCACGCTGACCGCATCGCACGCCCTCCCCAGCTCCTCCACGGAATCGTACTGCCTGCAACCGCAGCGTTCGGCGATCTCCCGGGCGCGTTCCTCATCAATATCGTGGATTCCAACCAGCTCACACTCGTCTCGCAGGGCAAGGATTCGGGCATGGTGTTGCCCTAAATGCCCGACACCGACAACGCCACATTTCAATCTCTTAGATTCGCTCATATGGCTAGCCCGCTTCTCTCACAAATTATCGAGCATCCAATTGCGGCAGAGTGCTCCTCCCGACTTGGTGCTGCAATCCGGCCACAGAAGCGGGCTGTTCAACAAGAGGGCACAGAAGAGCCGTTATACTTGAACAAAACGGAATGTCACCGGGAATCTTTCTATCAGCGAGAAAAAAAACACGTAACTTATTCTTAATCAATTTCCTCTGTGCCCTCTTGTTGTTTAGCCTGGAAATCTTCTGAGATTTCCAGGCTAGGAGGCTTCGGACCTTGACGTTCGATCGCTTCACAAGTGACTAGGTTCGTCCGACAGACGCCTAGCAATAAGAAAATGAATCAGACAGCTTCCTCCAGCTCTCCATTCCGCAGATGCATTCTCCGATTGGTTCGCTCCGCGAATTTGCGATTGTGGGTCACCAGAACGAGGCTCGCTTCCTCCGCGTCGCAGATTTCAAGAAGCAATTCCATAACTCCGATTCCGGTCTGCTCGTCCAGATTACCAGTCGGTTCATCGGCAAGAATAAGATCGGGCCGATTCATCAAGGCGCGCGCCAAAGCGACCCTCTGACGTTCACCTCCTGAGAGATTGAGCGTCGAACTATGGAGCCGGTCCTCGAGTCCAACCTTCGTCATCAACTCCCGGGCCCTCGCTCTCTCTTCCTCTCCCAAGCCACCGGCAATGCGGGCCGCCAAATTCACGTTATCCAACGCATCAATCTCGGGAATCAAGTAGTAGGCCTGAAACACCATCCCGATCATTCCTGCCCTGATTGCCGCCCTCCGCGATGCGCTCAATTCTCTGATGTCATCTCCCCGCCAGTAGACAGATCCGGAGTCGGGCCATTCAAGTCCGGCCAAGATATTTAGCAAGGTCGTCTTCCCGCTTCCGGATTCTCCCCTGACACTGATGCTCTCGCCCTTACCAATCTCGAGGTCGACGGACCGGAGTACCTCAATCGTCTCTCCTCCCGCATCGAAAGACTTTGCCACACCTTTCGCCTGAATCATTGTGTTCACCATCCGAAAGTACCGATCCGACCAATCCGACTGATCTGACAGAACAAAGCAAGAATCCTAGAATGGCCGCTCAAAAGGTTTGAGCTCACTCGATTCGCAGGGCATCGGCCACCTTCAGCCGGACGGCCCGCCAGGCAGGAATCAGCCCTGCCAGGGTCGTCAGGAGGAGAGTGCTGCATGAAATGACAACGAAATCGAATTTCGCATAGTGCACGGGAAGCTCCCTGAACTGGTAGAACTGGATGAGCACTTCCTCACTTCGAAGAACTTTAGCGATCCAATAGACGATGTCGTTTCGGAATCGCAAGAAGATGAGGGCGAAGATGATTCCGAATCCGGTGCCCAGGATGCCGATGAGAAATCCCTGGAAACAGAAACAGGCGATGAGCTGCTTCGGCTTCCCTCCCAGGGCACCTAAGAGGCCGATCTCGCGGGTCTTCCGAACCACGGTAAGGAGCTGAGCGTTGGCGATTGCGAAAGCCGCCACCACCACAATTGGAATCATAAGGAAGAACATCATTACCTTCTCTAACCTAAGCACCCAAAGCAGATTCTCATACATCTCCATCCATGTAAGGACTCTGTTTTCCGGGGGCAACTTGGACCTCAATCGTTCCGCCACTTCATCTTCGTTCGCACCGGGTTGAAGACCCACTGAGATTCCATGGACCCCTCTCCCCAAATTGTAGAGGTCCTGCATCAAACGGAGGGTGCCGAGAACCGTGTTGCTGTCGGTTTCGTGCCAACCGGTCTCGTAGATCCCGGCAACTCGAAGTTCGACCGGCAGGAGAACTTCATCTTGTTTGAGTTTCTCCAGCATGAGCGGTGTGTAGACTTCAACCGTCGATCCCAGCTCGGCGCCAATCGATGCAGCCAAGGAACGGCTGAGCAACAGGGAATCATCGTCCAGATCCGAAAGGTTGCCGACCACGAGGAATTCGTCGAGCGGAACGATCTCCTTTTCAAGTTCGACGTCGATTCCTCTCAAGAAAGGAAATTTGGGCCGATTTTCGAAGGCGAGCATGACGATACCTTGGGCATACGGAGCCACCGCTCTTACAGAGGTATCCTCTCGGACCGCTTCCAGAAGCGGCTGGTAGAAGTGTATCACCTCGCCCGTCTCGATTCTGATATGACCGTTGATCTCGACGATCTTCTCACGGTAGGTCATTCCAAACCCCCCCATCACACTCTGCACCACGACGAGCATCCACACTCCGAGCATGACGCCGCCCACCGAGATCACAAAAAAGAACGAGACTGGCCTCCCGGCGGGGAAGAGCTGCCTGAGGGCCCAGTAGATGTACCAAGGCATTCCTCAGTCCCGGTCGGGCCGCAACGAAGGAAACAAGATCGTATCGCGAATATTTGCGGCACCCGTAAGAAGGATGCAGAGCCGGTCGATTCCCAACCCCATTCCACCGGCAGGGGGCATGCCGTGCTCCAGCGCAGCTATGAAATCGCGGTCGAACTTTTGCGATTGCTCGCCCTCCTGCGCCTGAAACATCTCCAGTTGGGCAAAGGGATCGTTCTGTTCGGAGAAGGCGGGCGCAAGCTCGTTTCCTCCCACACAAAGTTCAAATACCTCGACCGTGTCTGGGTCCTCTTCGCTTATTTTGGCGAGCGGCTCGAGCTCTTTTGGAACATGGGTAACGAATGTAGGCTGAATCAGTTCCGGTTCGATTCTCTTCTCAAAGACATCGTTTGTGATATCAATGTCGTTCAGTTCCGGATTCACCTCAATACCCAACGCTCGACACTTTGAGAGTTTCTCTTCTTTAGGTCGGGAAAACCATTCCGAGTCATCAACCGCTTCCAGTATGAGGTCTTTGTACTTCGCTCTCTTCCATGTCCCGTCGAATTCGATGCGTTGTCCATCGTGCATCTCAACATTTGTCGTGCCCAGAACGTCACGGCAGACCGTCAGGATCAGATTCTGCACCAGATCCATCATGCCCAGGTAATCGGAGTAGGCCTCATAGACCTCGAGCATCGTAAACTCGGGATTGTGGCGACGGGAAAGCCCCTCGTTTCGAAATATCCGTCCGATTTCAAAGACTCGATCAAAACCCGCCACCAGGAGCCGCTTGAGATGAAGCTCGGTAGCGATCCGTAGGTAAAAATCGCAGTCCAACGAGGCAAAGTGAGTCACGAATGGTTGGGCGGCGGCGCCTCCGGCTTCACCCTGAAGAACCGGTGTTTCGACCTCGATAAATTCCCTCTCCTCGAGAAACGACCTTATCCGAGACACAATCCTCGACCTCGTAAGGAATCGCTCGCGAGACTCGGGATTCCCGATCAGATCGAGATACCTCTGTCGATAAATTTGCTCGTTGTCCTTCAACCCGTGCCACTTCTCCGGCAGTGGTCGGAGAGCCTTTGACACCAACTTGTAACGCTTAACCCTAACCGTTATCTCGCCTGTCTTGGTTTGGAAGAGCAGCCCCTCCGCCCCTATAATGTCTCCCAGGTCGAGTTTCTTAAATTCGGCGTAGGCCTCTTCCCCTACTTCGTCTCGCCGAAAGTAGAGCTGAATCTGCCCATCACGATCGAGGATCTTCACAAACGCCGCCTTCCCCATCAGCCGGATGACAACCAAGCGCCCTGCCACCTCGACCACCTGCCCGCTCTCGTCGTCAATATAGATCGACTTGGCCTGCGCCGAGGTATGAGCCTGTTTACAATTGGTCCGAAAGGGATCCTGGCCTTTGTCTCGCAACGCCTTCAGCTTCTCTGCACGAACTTTGAAAAGCTCGTTCTCTGGCTCACTTTCGTGCCTTATATTGTTGTCAGTCACCGATCCTAAATTTCGATGAAGATGCAGGTTACGGGCATTATTTTTTAGGTATGTGCGCGGAAAGGAGCCTCAAAAATGGAGGGCGAGGGCCCTCGCCTACCACGCCGCAAAGGATCGAAGGAGGGAGCCCTGGCCGAAAAGTCAGTTAGCTCCGGTCTCTGGTTGGCAATTCGACCTGGCACTCGAGAGCCCTCGCCCCTGCTCCAGACTGGTGGTCGATTCAAAACCAAGTGGGGAAGGTAATCCTCTTGCATCAAGCAACCTCCTACCCCTGCGGCCACGGCTCATCATTTCTAATATAGCGTCCATCGTCGAAATCTTCAAAGAAATGCTCGACCAATGGATGACTTATCGGCTCTCCGCTCGTGTCCGGTTCAAGGTTACCCTGTGCCACATAGGTTGTCTGTTGGCCGCCGTCAACGAACACATGGTACCATGGCTGATCTCTATCCGGTTGTGTCTGATTCGCCTGGTACCACTCCTCGCTCGCCTGGCAGGTTCGATCTACTTCCACCACCACCCCACGATAATCGTAACGCAGATGGTGCACAAGCGCCCCAGGGGTGTAGAGTGGAACCGGATTCCGGGATTGATAATGCTCGCTCAGACGAATCATCCTGACTCATAGTTTACTTTCGCTAATTGAAGGTCCCCTTCTTGAAAGTCAATTGAGAATGACCAGGTTCACAGTTCGAGGTTCACGGTTAGGGGTTAAAAGGGAAACCCATCCAATAACTACGAACCCTGAACATTGAACCGTGAACCTATGCCCTACCAGGAACAGGTCGCCCTCTCTCTAGCCATCTTCTTCTTCGCAGTTGGCCTGGCTGCATCCTTTCTACCCGTTCTTCCCGGGTCCGTCATCGCCTGGGTCGGTATTGTCATTCATAAACTTTGGCTATGGGAGGAATCGGTATCGTGGACATTCTTCGCCGTCGCTACTGTTCTTGTAGTGCTCGCCCAGGTCGTCGATCTCGTCTTCACCTACTGGGGCGCAAGGCGATTCGGCGCCACCTGGCGAGGGGGAGTTGGTGCCGTGTTCGGCGGGATTTTCGGAATGATCTTCTTCAGCCTTCCCGGCCTCATCCTCGGGCCCATAGTTGGTGCGGTCGCCGGTGAGCTCCTCGGAGGCCGGAGATTAAAGGCTGCCGGCAAGGCCGGGGTCGGTACCATCATCGGCGGAATCGTCGCGTTCTTCTTTAAACTCCTCGTAACCTTGATCGTAATCGGAGGGTTCTTTCTGTATCTTCCTTCCACGGGCTAATCTCTCTGGCGGTCGGCACAATACGGAGATTCGAGCAGCATTGATGATTCGCGGCGGCAACAGAGCACCGCCCTCCATCGCGAATCTGAAATTATCGGATGGAGGGCGGTGCTCCGTTGCCGCCGCTGGTGTGACATCGGATTATTCCGACTCCCACCGATGCCGAACTGCTCCGAAATCTGCGGTCATTTCGACGTTCTCCCAAAGAAGCCGCTATCGACGGGTTCGATCTTTCTGCACAGATTGCGCCATCCGGTCTTGACCACTCCAGCTCCGGCGGATTCTTCTAGCAATGTAGAGATCGTGACAGCTTTCGACACAAAACCGCTGCCGCCTTCCCCGGACGAGACCGCTCCGGATGGTTCAGATGTAAGAATCCTCCTGAAACTGGATGCGGGCAGCATGGCCCACTTTGAACTAGGGCCCGGAGAGACATCAACCGCGGTGGCACATCGAACGGTTGAGGAAGTGTGGTACTGCCTGAAGGGCCGCGGTGAGATGTGGCGAAGACAGGACGGCCGCGAGGAAGTCGTCGCGCTCGAACCGGGAATTTGCCTGACTCTCCCACTCGCTACTCACTTCCAATTCCGCACCATTGGGGACGAACCGCTCTCGGCCGTCGGAGTCACCATCCCCCCATGGCCGAACGATGGCGAAGCCTTTACCGTCCCCGGAAAATGGCACCCCACTGTCCCCTGAACAAAATGTGAATGGACTCGATGTTCAAACGCCTTCTCTCCCCTCCCGGCGTGCCGGGACAAGAAATCTGTCGTTTCGACCGAAACGCAAACTGAAGACCTCGAGGACCAAGTTTCCCGTGAATCTGCATCCACCCCAACCCGACAGATTTCTAGAGCAGCTCGATCTATTCCCGCCCGATCCTGGCCAAGAAAAGGTTCTCAGCGGCGAAGAGTTTCACTCCGAGCTGACCTCTTTTCGCCAATTCAACAAAGAGACGACGGTCACCGAATTCCCCGATCCCAACCTGGACATTCCCGTATATGTAAACGAGTTCTGGACTTCCAAGCAACGGGCGGGTCATTCCCTACACGAAGTCTCATACCGTGCCTGCTTCAAACCACAACTTCCGCGGTTCTTTATTGAACGGCTGACCCGGCCCAACGATGTGGTCTACGATCCTTTCATGGGTCGCGGCACGACCCCGATGGAGGCAGCCCTTCTCGGTCGTAGGCCTTTCGGAGCCGACATCAATCCTCTAGGGGAAATCCTCGTCTGTCCGAGATTGAATCCCCCACCCCTCTCCAAAATTGCGCATCGGCTCTCGCATATCGACATCGAATCCGAGGTCGCTATCCGCGAGGATCTACTCGCCTTTTACGATAGGGAGACGCTGAAGAGAATCACCAACCTCCGTACCTACCTCGCCGACAGGGAAAAGGCAGGAGAGTTCGATTCCGTAGATGATTGGATTCGTATGGTCGCGACCAACCGGCTCACCGGCCATTCCACTGGATTCTTTTCCGTCTATACTTTGCCTCCCAATCAGGCCCTCTCCGTTAAATCCCAGCTGAAGATCAACAAAAAACGTGGTCAGATTCCACCGGATCGAGACGTCGCTCAGATAATTCTCAGAAAAAGTCGATCTCTTCTTCGAAAACTGGACGATTCTCAACGACATCAACTCTACCGATCGCAAGAAGATGCCCTCTTCATCACAGGAACCTGCGAATGCACACCGGAGATAAAGGATGACAGCGTCCACCTGGTTGTGACCTCTCCCCCCTTCCTCGACGTGGTCGACTATCAGAAGGACAACTGGCTCCGCTGTTGGTTCAACGGGATCGACCCGTCTCAAGTTCCGATCTGGCAGCTCCGCAAAGAAGAGGAGTGGCAATCGCAGATGACAGGGGTTTTTCAAGAACTGAAGCGTATCCTTGTTCCGGGCGGTCAGATTGCCTTTGAGGTCGGGGAGGTGCGGGGAGGTAAAGTGCTTCTTGAAACACTGGTCGTCCCGGCCGCTATTGATGCCGGCCTCGAGCCTCTCCTCGTCATCATCAACGACCAGGATTTCACCAAAACCGCCAATTGCTGGGGCATCTCCAATCTCAAGAAAGGCACCAATACAAACCGGATCGTTCTGATCAAGAAAGCCTAGGAATAGTCGTGCCGACAGCCAGTGGTGGAGCTGCAACCGCAAGGAGGCGGACGGACGACACCGAACCTGCGGTCGATACTTCCGCGTCCTTGCGGCCGCGGCTACACTCTCCCGGAGGACCGAAGAGAATTCATTGTCAAAGCGTGGGAAATTGCCGAATATAAACTCAGACCTCACTATCTTGCCCCTTTAAAGGAGCTATGCAATCGCAAGTTTAAATCTCGATTTATAGCCGAGTTGGAAGGTAATGGTTCGGCCCGAGCGGTCGGGCATCAGGAGCGGGTTCTGGTTGAGAGTCTGGAGGTACTCAATCACGACTTGCTGCAAATGAGGGGAATAGTTTGCGGTTGGGAATAGATGCGCTTCGACGGTTGCGCCCCTCTCTATGAGGGCGCCGTCGCAGTGAGTCAGATTGCGAAACAGATCGTGGTCGTCACGATAGTTGTCGTAGCCTTCTTTAAAGGGTTCAAACTGCTTGTAGAAACTATTGCGGGCGAGGATTTTCAAGGCATCCATGATGGATTTGTTGGAGGTGTCCAGGCGGACATAGTTCTGCTCAATGAGTCGCTCCAGGCGCGAGCATTCGGTCTCGATTTGCTCCCCTTCGAGTTGGAGGGCATTGAGCTTGTGATCGAGGCGAGCGATCATGGCGCTCCTTGAGGCGCTTTGGCCCGGATGGGCATGTTCGGCCAGGAGCAGTCTTTTCAATGCTTCGGTGGATTGGGTTTTCTGCTTCAAGAGTGCTTTAGCGGCACCGCTTTTCTCCTGCCTATCCTCAAGGTGTTGGGCTAAGCGCTGGTAGTGGATGGTGCGATAAGAGGTGATCTGATTAATCCCAAAGTGCTTATCGAGGTATTTGAAATCATTCTCCTGAATCCAGCGACTGAACATCCCTTTGAGGACTGCTTCATCGGGGGCTTTTGGGTCGGTCCCTAAGATGCTCACCGTAATGGTTTGATTTCTGGGATTGGTCGCTTCCACCACCCATTGGGTAAGATGAGGATTCTTTTTCCACGGGCCCCGCTGATAGCAAAGATAATACTCCTGGAGATCTTCGGCATGGTTTCTGGGGCGCAGCAGGCGCAGTTGTCCGTCGATCCGTTGCAGGGGCTGGCCTTGAAACCTTTTTCCCAGGTGATGATTTCGAGTTGAGGATGCTCCAGGATGGCTTCGTAAAACCAGTCCGCGGCGATCGCCCGGTCCACGTAAATGCTCACCTTCTTATCCGCAGGCACCTCTACCAATTCGAGCATCGCTTCGCAGTTGGGGATAAACCGTTTCCTTATATCCTCGTAGTTGTCGGTGCTGGCAAAATAGACCGGAGAGCCCTTCAGGGTATGAATAAAATCGCTGTGAAGCGCTTTGTCGGCCAACCGGATGGTGGGACACCAGCCCGCCAGGAGCTTGCTCATGCCGGTGTAATGTTTGGTGTGCGGATCATAATAAAAGCTCTGCTCACAAGAAGCATTCAGGTTCCTCGCGTTCACCCTGAGGATCGCTCTTAAAAGCGCTTCATGGGCCAGGGCGCTGAGCCTTTGGCGTTGCAGATGGGGCGTATAGAGGACTCGCCCGATGAGCTTTTGCAGGTCTTCCAGATCGAGCAGTTTGCTCTGCTCGATATTCACCGCGGCCAACAGCGCGCAGGCCAGCCATTGCTTCAAAAGCCAGCCCTCTTCGCCATCTATCTGAGCCACTTGCCCGAGCCCTTCACTGAATACCAGCACCCCTAAATGTCGACACCACTGCACCGATTCGGAACTGCCCGTGGTAAAATCGGGAGACTCCTTGCGATTCTCCTCTTCGCCTTCGGCCTTGTTTTCTGCTTGCTCCTGCTCTGCCTGCAAGGGTGAACCCTTGGGAGAATCCCAGGCAGTCTCCCGATTTTGCCCCCTCCTCTGCTCGGCCTCCTTGGCCAAGGCCTCTTTGAGCTCCTTAAACAAAGGGCGCAGGGTTTCCCCACTGAGGCTGACTGCGAACACCTCCTCGATCTCACCGCGTATCTTCTTGCTGTAAGCGTACCGGCTCTGCTCATAGATCTCAAAAAAGCGCACCCGCACAAAACTCCGTATTTCCCGGGTCAATTTGCGATGCCACCGGCGCCCCGCCAACACCCGGCCCAGGGTTTCGGCATCGCCACTTTGCAGGGCCTCGCCCCACCGCTTCATCGTCTTGGGGTCAACCTCAAATTGTCTCTGTAAGCACCCTATCTTCAACCCCGCATTATAGAGCCGTCCCACCAGAATCTTGAATCCAACCTGCTCGCGATCGTCCCCCACCACTTCCAATAGCTCATGGCCGTAATAGACCTGCAATTGGCCTTTGCTCAGGTCCCGATAGACCGTCAGGCAGGGATTACGCTTGTCTACCCCAAGGAGGCATTGTAGGCAGGACTCTTCTTGCTCGGTAGGTTTCTCCATTTTCTTCGAATTAGTTCTTCGAAGGAGAAGCCTACCGTTTTCTTTCTCTCGTTAAAAGTCGGGAATTCTACTTGCGATTCTACCCACCCCGACAACCCGCATAATAGCGAGTTCTGAAGTTCGCATTGGCAGCGTCCATCGCCTCACGAAGCGATCCAGCACCCGAATCGTTCGTGTTCACGACAACAAAAGTGTCCGCTGATGCAATGGACCAAGCCACAAGTACAAGGCCTGCTGGGAAAAATTGCCGAAAGGCTTCGACTTTAGCGGGGTAACGCATCTCTCTCGCCCTTCAATTGGCGAACCGTTAGAACGAGCGTAATGCCCGAAAACTCTGCGAGGCAACCCCCATCGCGGGATCAGCCCGCATTAATCTCAACTGGGAATGGGCCGCATGCTGAATCTCTCGGCTGCCGGGTCTTTTATTTTGGAACCTCGATTGGCCCGATCCTTACCTTGATGCCCTCCTCGGAATAAATCCCGGCAACTGCCAGTGTGGATCGACCTTCTCCCGTCGCCGTCTACTCCGAATTTGCCGCGAGGTAGGCGTTGGCGAATTCCTCCGCCTCACGGCTTTTTCGGTACAATGCGTCAGGCACTCGAAGGATTTCAGGGCTTCTTCCAGAACTCTCCCGTCTCCAGGTCGACGAAGCTGCGCGGACCGGTAGTTCCGACAAAGTAGAAATTGAAGGTGCCTCGATTGAAGGAATAGAAGGTCAACGGCTCAAAGGCAGTGCTCGTCCACCAGAAGTCATCGCATTCGAGATCGTATATGATGTATTCCCCCTCGGTCTCAGTATCGAAGATGTACTGCCAACCGTGTTCGGCGTGGAATATCCAGGGCCAGAAATCTGCATAATAGTTTTGGTACCATGGAGAAGCCCTCCATCTGGAAAAACCTCCTATGGGCAAGCCACCGAGGGGATCGATTGGTTCGGTTGCGGCTAATTCGAATACGTATGCGGAACCAGAATTAGAGCCGTTGACATCGTCTCCTATAGATCCAGCCACGACGGTGTTTCCACTGATCGCCACCGAAGTGCCAAACTCATCACGGGCTGCGCCGTCGCTTGCGATCAGTTTGGCCACTTCACCCCAGCTGTCGGACCCACCGGCATTGCGCTCAAATATGTAGGCGGAACCAGATCTAAAGCCGTTGTCATCATCTCCTGTGGAACCAACCAGGACGATGTCTCCACTGATCGCCACCCTATTGCCAAAATCATCGCCACCCTATTGCCAAAATCATCGCCAATCCCACCGTCGCTTGCAACCAGTTTGGCCACTTCGCCCCAGCTGTCGGACCCACCGGCATTGCGCTCAAATATGTAGGCCGAACCAGAATTGGTGCCGTTGTCATCATCTCCTCTGGAACCAACCAGGACGATGTCTCCACTGATCGCCACCGAATTACCAAAATTATCACGAGCCACGCCGTCGCTTGCGATCAATTTGGCCACTTCACCCCAGTTATCGGACCCACCGGCATTGCGCTCAAATATGTAAGCGGAGCCAGAAATAACGCCATTGCCACCGTCTCCTAGAGATCCGACCAGGACGGTGTCTCCACTGATTGCTACCGAAGTGCTAAAATTATCAAAGGCCACGCCATCGCTTGCAACCAGTTTGGCCACTTCACCCCAGCTGTCGGACCCACCGGCATTGCGCTCAAATATGTAGGCGGAACCAGAATCAGTGCCGTTGTCATCGTCCCGTTCCGACCCGACCAGGACGGTGTCTCCACTGATCGCCACCGAAGCGCCAAAACTATCACCAGCCACGCCATCGCTTGCAACCAGTTTGGCCACTTCGCCCCAGGTGTCGGACCCACCGGCATTGCGCTCAAATATGTAGGCGGAACCAGAATTAGAGCCGTTGACATCGTCTCCTATAGTTCCAGCCACGACGGTGTTTCCACTGATCGCCACCCTATTGCCAAAATCATCGCCAATCCCACCGTCGCTTGCAACCAGTTTGGCCACTTCACCCCAGCTGTCGGACCCACCGGCATTGCGCTCAAATATGTAGGCGGAACCAGATCTAAAGCCGTTGTCATCGTCCTGTTCCGATCCGACCAGGATGGTGTCCCCACTGATCGACACAGAGTTGCCAAAATTATCACTAGCCGAGCCATCGCTTGCGATCAGTTTGTATAGAAGCGGGAGAATCAAAATTTCAAAAGTGAACGGATCGCTAGTGGCCCCTCCCGAATCTTTGACCGTAAAGCCGAAGAAATCGGTCCCCCATAACTCATTATTAGCCGTAAAAGTCACTAATTCATCATCGATGTCGACCTGGGAAAATATGTCGTTGAGTGCTAAAGTATTACCATTTATTGTTAATATTCCTAGCGTTGGTAGTGCGACCAGTGTGTAAGTTAGACTCTCTGGCGGCTCGCCCTGTAAGTCTGAAGAACTCAAGAGCGTTTTGTCGATTGCAGCCTCTTCGCCGATAATGACCGCTAAGCCCAAATTAATTTTCACCAAAGGTGCCAGTTGGTTAATCTGTATGAAGAAAGTGTGCACACCACTGGTTGCCCCCCCGGAATCCTCTACGGTAAAGCGAAAGCTGTCGTTCCCGCTTCCGGCCGAATTGGCTGCAAAGGTGATGACAGCGCTGTTGATATTCGCTTGGGTAAAGGTGTCGTTGAAGCCTAGAGCAACGCCGTTTTTATTGATTGTTCCCTGGGAGGGTAAAGTGACCACCGTATAGGTGAGATTTTCCGGTGTATCGCCCTGGACATCGATCGAGTTAAGGAGTGTTCTACCAATCAAGGCCTCTTCATTCTCGTTCAATGTCAAACGGCTTTTAGTTCTTACTTCGGGTGGGTCCGGTATTGAACTGTTTACGACGACAGTCCATGTGTTACTGTCAACACATCCCTGGTTACTACTACACAACCTGAACCAGTAGCTAGTGGTTCTTTGCAGGGGAGGTGTTGTGAAGGAAATGGAATCTAATCCACAAACAAAAATGAAACACCAATGATTTACCCCTGCTCCGTTTACCGGGTTCGATCTGTTCCCGCGCTGACCCTCATAGGCCTGTACAGTCAGGCTCCCATCAAAAAGTGTGGCAGAAGCATCGAGTCGGATAGAAGCGCTTCTTCCAGGTGCGATTGTCGTATTTACCGGCTGTTCGTCAAAACTTGGTGTGGCTATTACGCAGTAAGATGGCCAGCAGATCGCGAGAATCACACTGCAACATTGAAATACGCTTCTTCTGGATGCTATTTCTAACATAGATAGAATGCGGGAACAAACTGACTTATATTTGAATCGAAAAGCAGACTTGCCAAGAGGCTGATCAGGATCCTGGCCAGATATCTCCTAGAGAGTATTTATGAGCACGATTTAATTGGGTTCAATGAGAAGGCGAGGACTGTTCGGGATATCTATAACAGCTTGAAGTTTCGCTGTTGCGGTGTCCCACATCAGAAGCGACTTTCCCGGCAAGTTCAAACTGGGCCTCCGCATCATCCTATTCAGCCCGCCTAATCAGGCCTGATAGATCCTCTGTTTCCGGTGCCACTGAAGCAACGAAAATCAAGGAGGCGCCGAGAACGGACACCCACTTTCCCAAATTGGGGAACGACGCCAGAAACCAAGGCATGGGGTAAGACACTCTTTTAGCCTACATCTTGCTCGAGAATACCGCAAATCGATCGGTTGTTTCGTGCGCCGCAGAGCACTCGGGCGCAATCGGTCCAGGCAACTGGGAGCCACACATCGCGATCGGACGCCGTTTCTCCTTGCACCGCGATTACCAGCTTCTCTACCATCCGATCCATCGGTTTGGCCGCCTTCTGCGGCCCCGATCGGAGTTTTCCATATTGGGAAATTTTGGGAGAAGAGGCCCGGTTAAAGCTGGGCCTCTTACTTTGGCACCTCGATTGGCCCGATTCTAACCCTGATTCCTTCCTCGGTGTAAACACTTGCTGCTGGCCGCTTGCCTTCTTCCCAGACGAATAAGAGGCTCTTCTTGGAGTCCTCAAATATCCTCGCGTAGCCTTCAGAGGAGAGGATGATCTTCCCAAATAGGCTTCGAATCAATGTGAGAGGCTAACGCGATAAAAGCGTTGGACTACGCCTGTTGTATCATCAGTTGCCGATGTGGAAGGCCCTGTTGCCGAGATATCACCGTTGAGGTCCAACCATAGTGCCTCACCGAGGCCATTCTTGTAGTGGACTTGATAGACTCGTCCCGCGATAGAATCCCATGTGATCGTCACAATTACGGTTGAGCGACTGAATTCGGTAATTTGAAACCGAGAAAGAGTATTTAGTGGGTCGGTGGCTGCATGGAATTCTGCACCATCCTTCATACCGTCATCATCGAAGTCGCCACTGCCGTCTCGCGACAGATCGCCAAAAAAGTGGTTCTCCCAGCTGTCATCTATACCATCATTGTCGGAATCAGGCGAGGCGATGGTCGGTGCCAACCCGAAGAGATTGAAACGGGAGTCGTAAGGTGCGGAACCAATTTCTATTCCCGTACTTGGATTGAATTCCCTGAGAAGTCGAGAACTGGTAAAACCGTCGAAAACGGCATCAATACCAAAGAGTCTGTCCGAGTCTGAAAAGGCCAAATCGTTGATCCCAACCGATGCGATTTTATTCAGGTTTGAGATCGTTGGCGTCCCGATGTCGACGGAATACAAAGTGGAATCGGTGATTCCAGGGAAAAATTGATCGGTGCTGAAAACATTGCCGGCGCTGTCGGCACCAAGACCATCAAGATCCGTTGAAAAGCTTGTCGGGTTCGTGATCGTTCCATCAAGCCCCAGCTCGCCAAGAGTTTCGGATAGGCCATCTGATGCTCCGCTGAAGGCGACGATCAGTTGCCCCGATACTGTGGCCAGACCCTCTCCGCGATTTGCGCTGCCCACTCCGCTCAGATCCACCGAGGAAAATACGGCTCCCGTGCTGGGTGCGATTTCCATCAGTGACGGAATCTGTGGATCAGCGCCATTACTGCCGTCGCGAAGAAGGAACAGTCGGTCGTTGAGGACCGCCAGGTCGGCTTCCCCGACATCGACGCCAAGGGAACCTACGAAGGTGACCGATCCATCTGAGGAATCAATGATGACGAGTTCGTCCAGCCCTAGCTTTGAATTGATGCTGTAGAAAGAAGGATGCGGAGTTAAGGTTATCCGCAAATCCACGCCAACGAAATCTCCGAACCCTGAGGTTTTTGTGATTCGCAGCTCCACCAGGTCACCATCCGAAACCGGGATATCTTGCAGCACTTCGGCCCCGCCAGACCCGTCAGCGAAGTCGAAGGGATTGGCCCGATCAAAGGGATCACCGCTGGATATGCTTCCGCCGCTCAGAGCGGCCGCATTAAGGAGCAGGAACCAGTCATTCGAGCGCCCGATATCACGCGCCATCCAAACCGCGCCGGCGACATCGATCGTTCCGTCGGCAGGGCTCGTCCAGATGACGTTGGCTGTTCCACTGGCGGATCCATTAAAACTGTCCGTAGTGTGAACGGCGACGTCGCCTGCGATAACGTCCAACAAGCCGGGGAAACTGTCGGCAGTGCCTCGAAACCATCCAGGGAGAAAGTTACCGCCCGCTGCTGACGGAGCCCAGGCGGCTTGACTGGGATCCCAGTCGGCTACGAACGGAAGCGCGTTCGAACCTTCGCGGTAGGTCCACACACCATTCGGGTTCATTGAATCACTCCAATCTGCAGTTAAATCGAAAAGGGTCTCAGCGCTACAGATGGGATTTACGAGATACAGAATGAAGGCTGCTGACGGAAAAGCTGCTTTTATTGACGCGATCATCGATGTCCGGGCGGTATAAGTTTCTATCTGACCACCTCCAGTTCAAACGGATAAGAAATTGCTTTTCGGGCGTCATAGTTACAGGGGCAAGTTCGGCGAGACCATCCCGGAGGCGCGTTTCTAAGGGGAAAAGGATACAACGACCGTTGCCGGTACGCAAGCAAGTAAATGAACCGTGCATTTCGGAGAACGGGCCCGTAAGACAGGCACCGTTTATGACTTAGCCCCAGTGACCCGAGACCGGCGGATCCTCACCCTGATACCCTCCTCGGTATAAACGCTTGTGGCCGGGCGCTTTCCTTCTTCCCAGATAGAGAGGAGGGCGATATCGGTGTCTCCAAACACTTTGGCAGTGCCTACAGAAATAATCGACACTTCGTCGAAAAGACCGGCACTTCGCCCCACTTATGCCGATTGGCGCACTGCAAATCCGGAATTGCCCACTGTGTATTCACGCTCCAGCCCAAGAGATTCAACTTGCCTCTAAGTTGTCAGAAGATAAACTGCTATATATGGTGGGGTGGGAACGGAGGCTGTCTTCAGGATGTTTAGAATTGGGGGGATCACCCTTTCAGCGGAAGGGGTGTCTATCGTTGAGTCTGTTTACATTCGGGCTATGCCATCTCAGCCTCGTGATAGGGTCAAATGAGCTCGGAGCGATTTCCGTGACTGGATTTGATGGCTCCGTGTGGCCGAGGTCGGATGCGGAATTAGGAATTGCTGGAAATTCCATTGAGACCTTTGAGGACGTTATTCTTGCAACCGGATTGCATATTGAGGTGAACGCGGCTGGAGGAAACTACGGCCCGACGAATGTCTTGCCTAACGTCTTTGACCCGAACAACGCTACCCACACGACTTCACCCGGATTTTGGGCGCCCGGTTTATGGGACGGCAACCACGCCCTGATCAACAGGGATGAAAACCGCCAGAATCAAACCGGGATTCTTGATGATTCGCAGTACGGGGATGTAAGCTTTCATTTCCCCGGTGGTGCAAACTCGGTCGGATTCAGTCTGTTCAATGTGGAGTTTGATACCAACCTGGTGGTAAATGGGAATCTGGTTACAACCTTGGGAAGCATTCCGAATATCAGTACTGGAAGCGGGAGGCAGGGTTACATTCTCGTTCTGAATGAAGTCGGTGATCCGCCGATTATGTCTGTCAAGCTCGACAACGTGATGTTCGGCGGCATTCGAGACGGGTGGGTTATCGATTATCTTGCATTTGTTCCCGAATCGTCCGGTCAGACGGAATTTTCGGTAGTGGACGATTTTTCAACGACAGCGAACACAGATGCCAACACATGGTCGTATCGTTGGAAAAACGGACTTGGCCGGGATGGCGACTATAGCCTACTTACGGATCTCATTTCCGATTCTAACTGGGTCCCTCAAGTACCCACTTGGACCAACTCGGGAAGCGTTCTACCAATCGTCGGAATTAATGACACAGGAGAGCAAGCAACATGGATCGGAAACCCCTCCACGTTTTTCTGGCTAGAGAATACAGTTCACATGCATCCTGATGTAGACAAGCTTGCCATCGTCAGCTGGTTGAGTCCGGCTGACGCCCTCGTGGATATTAGTTTCCGCTTCACCGATGTCGATCCCGGCGGAGGGGATGGAGTTGATTGGTTCGTTGACCTGGGAAGCTCAGACGGCCAAATCCAAGCGGGCACTCTGGCAAATGGGGGAGACAGCGGCATACGCACTGAAGACCGGATTCTGGTGCATGCTGGAGAGCGAATCAACTTCATCGTGGGACCGGGCTCCGGGAACGATTTCACCTTCGATTCCACCCGCCTGGGGGCGACCATATTGGCGACATTTAACCCATTTGTCTACGGGATCAAATCATTCGCTCCTGTTGCTGGCGGGGTCTCTTCCGCACCTGCCATACTTTTCCGATTCACAGTGGACGGCGATGGCCTTTCTGAGATTGGGACGATCACTCTCGGAGGGGTAGAAATTGACGCCGATGGGTTGTCAGTTTCACCGACCTTTGATTTGCGAGCCTTCAGAATTGAAGATACCGGGTCCACCTTGATTTCCATCAGTAAAGTCGACGCTTCCGCAACCATACTGGCGGATACCATTCTCGGAAGGGAGATACGCGGGGGAGCTTTCGACCATCAGGACAACCTCTGGATTATCGATGCCGTGAATGATGAGGTTTTTCGCATTCATGCGACAACCGCCGCGATTTTGAGCGCTCCTACACCGTTGATGCTTAACGGAGAGTTGTTTGATCTATCAGACAGTTCGGACATCACTTTCGACGTGTTCGGTAATGCCTATCTGAGTTCGGGTGATAGCATCTTTGCCCTCGAACCGGATTCCGGCACACTAACTGAACACATCACGGATTCCGGACAGTTTCTCGCGGGCATCGCCTTCGCCAAGGCAGCTGCAACAGATATCGGCCTTTTCGCCTTTGAGGTGGTCGGCACTGAAGATCTCTTCACCTACGACATAGACGGGGTCCTCCCTCGCTCCGATCTGTTTCTGAATATCTTTCCTTCTTTCAACGCGGGGCGTGGCGACCTGGGAGCCGCAATCAAGGTTCAACCATCCCTTGTTGAAAAGCCCACCGTTAGCATCCGTCGCACTGATTCCAATCTTGAATTGAGGTGGGAAGCCGCCCTTAACCACGTATACCGGGTGTGGCACTCTTCAAGCCTCCGCGATGAACCATGGTCAGTGCTCGAAGGATTAATCATTATTGAGGAGGACGATGTTACCAAGGCCACCGATATTGGGGCGATTACAGAAGACCAGAGATTCTACTTCCTTGAAGCTACTCTTGGACCGTAGGCAGCTCAAAGACAAGCGGGCAATTCCCCCAGGACCCAGCTAGGACTGGAGTAGGAGGTGCCATGGAATCGGAGTCTCTAATTTGGGATCTGGACCAGCCCCGATCCTTACCTTGATGCCCTCCTCGGTGTAAACACTTGCGGCCGGTCGCTTGCCTTCTTCCCAGACGAACAGAAGGCGCTTTAGGGTGTCTTCAAACACTCTTGCGTAGCCTTCGAAGGACAGGGTGATGCCGCCGAACTTGACGGTAGCGAGCGGTGTCAAATCGGATGCGTTGACTCGAATCCGGGCGGTCTTCCGGAAGAACCGAAGCACCTCCTCTTCCGACAGTTCCGCTCCGTGGCTGTACAGTTGCTGCGCAACGGATTTTCCTGCCTCGTTGCAAACGACATTTTGAAACAGGGTGCCTTCGTCATTCGCAGCCCAGCCGTAAAGGCGTCTACCTGCACTTTCCATCTGAGGCAGCTGCTTAAGGGGTCAGGCTTTGTATTGTTGTATGATAAGGAAAAGGAGCACTGATATGCCCTCTCTAATCTACGGCCGCTAAGGATGAGGTTGTCCGGAGCTCTTTACCATAGCGTGAATCGCGCAGACTGCCGCCTGGAGAAACGCGAGAAGGTACATATATTGAAACTAAGCCGATAGCTTGGGAGCTACGGGCGCAATAGTGCCTCCAGCTGCCCCTCGCGAGAAGGCTCAGACTTAGATCCAAAGCCTGATCCCTTTCGGGGGAACATGATTTCGGTTGGACTGACCCTTGCCCAACCACTTCGTCGAGGAGGGCACTCAAACCGGCGGGACCATCCCGCAGAGCTTCCAGCATGGGTGTGACGACTTCCTGGGCGAAGTCATCGACGGGCGAATAATCCGAACCCGCGTGTCTCAGCAGAGAGGTCAGCTCGTGGCGCAAGCTGGCCTCATCGCGGCAGGCCCGGTCAATGAACTCGGCACGCTCCGCCTCCGGCATCTCGCAAACCTCGCCAAAGAGTTGCCGGATTTTTGCGGCGTGCTCGGGTGAAATCGGCTGGGGCATGTCACGTCCGCATTTCTGTGACTAGCGAAGCAACGAAAGGCTTACAAGGAATTAGCGGCTTGCAGTTCAGTCCTCATTCTCCTTGAGGATTGGCTCTACTAATTCGACGAACAGAATGGCTTAACCTTGCATGACAGGGCGAGAGTCCCCTTGAGACTGTCCTGCATTGAACTTGATTTGAGACCGCACCCTGAAGATAGAGCAGACCAATCGACCAGCTGCCCAAAATGCTACGGCAAGAGCACTGAGAGGACCATGCATGGTCTTTGTCGCGAGAATCTCCGGACTGAAGCCGCTCTAATTCTTGAAGAATCCCCTCCTCGGAGGGGAAGGGGTAGCTCGTCCGGCACACCGGGATTGGTTCGATGTCCCTCTTCGAATCATCCTGGCGGCATTCTCCCCCTATCGTGACACGATCCAAGGATTGGGAAATTCGATTCTCGACGTCCGCGACACTGATAGGGGCCGTATCGAAGCCACTCTTCTATTGTCGATACTTAAACGATATGCCTGACCTCTTGCAGCCTTCTTAGCGTTCGTCGATGATAGAATAGTGAAAATTGCTTGGAACCTCATCGGAATCGAATAGGATAATTTACATGTCGACAAAGGAACTGGCATTGAAAACGATTGAGGGGCTGCCCGACGATGCGTCGTGGGAAGACATTAAAGAGCGGATATACTTTATTGCTGCCGTAGAAAAGGGATTGGAGGAGTTGGATGAAGGGAAGGGTATCCCCCACGATGAAGTTGTGGGAGAAATCAAAAGATGGGCTTCAAGATAGAATGGGCTCCTTCTTCCCGAGCTGACCTTCGCAATCTTGTCTCTTACATCGCACAGGAGGATCCGGATGCGGCGGAGCGGATGGGATATAGGATCATTGAGCACGCCGAACAGGCCTCGAGGTTTCCGGAATCCGGTCGCATTGTTCCGGAATTTGGTATACCCTACATCCGGGAGCTCCAGGTATCGCCGTATCGGATCATCTATCGAGTTAAAGAGCCCGAATGATTGAAAGTAAGCGTCCGTCAACGCGATTTGAACCCATTTGACTTTGCTCATCCGCCAAGGACCCTTGCGGGCACAACCGGCGGTAAGAGCGTAGAGACGGGAGATGCCGCGCTTTCTGAGTTCCCTCACGCGGGTGGGGCGGTTCTTCCACTGCTTCCAGACCAGCGCTCGCAAGCGTCGCCGGACCCAAGGGGCCAGCGGGCACAGACGATTGACCGATTCGGTGAGACAGAAGTAGCTCCACCAGCCACTGATGTATTGCGTGAGTTCCTCGATCACTTGCCGCAGACTGCGACCAGCCTTGTGGGCGGTGATCTCCCGGACTCTGTCCCTGAAGCGTTGTATCGTTTTCCAGTGGATGCGCAGCTTGGGTGCACGGCGCGTATTGGTCGTGCAGAATCCCAGATACTTCCGATCCCAGGGCCTCCCAACCGCGCTCTTTTCGTGGTTCACCTTGAGTCGCAACTTCTTCTCGATGAAGCGACTGACGCTTTCCATCACTCGTTTCCCTGCTCGCTCGCTTCGGACGAAGATGACACAGTCGTCAGCGTAGCGAACAAAGTGCAGCCCGCGCCTTTCGAGCTCCTCGTCGAGCTCGTCGAGGACGACATTGGAAAGCAACGGCGAAAGCGGACCGCCTTGTGGGGTGCCTTCTTCGGTTGGACTCTCCAAGCCGTCGATCATAACCCCGGCGGTGAGGAAACGGCGGATGAGTTTAAGCACCCGCTGGTCCTCGATCCGTGTGGCCAGTCGGCTCATCAACCGGTCGTGCTGGACTCGGTCGAGGAATTTCGACAAATCAATGTCGACCATATACCTTAGGCCTTCGGCTTCCTTCGAGCCCACATCGCTGTGATACTCTTGCCTTTGGCTACCCTTCGCCTCCATCAGGCTGGGTCTGGACTTTGTTTTCACCATATGTCATTTCCTTCTGATGTTAACATCACCATTGAGTAGTCGGTTCTGCCCGGCACACAACCAAGGCACGGCAGAGAACGCCGGCTAGCGCCGACGTCACTGCGTTTTAACGTTCGGCAGATCTGAAAAGACATCAGAGAGACAAACCGCAATGCCCGCGTACAAGAACGTAACGCTATCAACTCCGCTGCTCAGTCAATCCCAGCTCAAGTTCCGCCTGGGGCTGGTGCGGCATCGGACACGGTCGTATCCGCTCGATTCGTTGGACTTCATTATGATGGATCTGGAGCGGCCGGAGGATCAGCATCGTCATGCGTATCAATGCACGGGGGACCTGACGGGCCGGCTGCTGGAGTTCCTGTCACACGCGGCGGGTGTGGACGGACAGGATGACGCGCGCCTCCCGGAGCTCTTCGAAAGAATCATGCGGCAACGGCGGCCGTCGGGCTTGTTTGGTCGGATCATCGCCGACCCGATGATCACCCATGAGTGTTTCTCGGCCTGTGCGCGGCTCTTCCCAGGCTTCATCTACTACTACGCATTGACCAACGACATTCGAGCACTCGATGCGGCCGTTGGCCTGGCGGAACAGACGATACGCACCAAGGACATACTGGCGCAAGCGCGCGCAGGAAGCCGGTGGCCGGGCCATTGAGCTTTGGATCACCGAACCGATGGCACTGCTTTACGGTGTTACGGGCAAAGAAGAGTATCTGGATTTTGTCGGCATGATCAACGACACGATCGAGATGCCCGACAAAGGCGCCCATGCCCACGGGTACATGGCCACGCTGCGCGGCTTGCAGACGGCGGCGCTGGTGACCGGTGATGCCGTCTGGAACATCAAGCCGGAAGCAGCCCGGCGCATGATCATCGAGCGGCGCTACGAGTTGCCGGATGGCTGCACACCGGAGGGTTTCCCACACAGCGGAGCCAACGAAGGGTGCTCCATTGCCGACTGGCTGATGCTGAACCTGAACACGGGAGCAATCGCGGGAGACGATGCAGCCTACGCACACGCGGAGCATATTCTCTGGAACGCGCTGGCCTTCAACCAGTGGAACACCGGCAGTTTCGGCATTCGCTCGACTTCACCTACCGGCTACAGCATGCGCCGTTTCGAAGAAGCCTGGTGGTGCTGCCTGCACCACGGCGGCCTGGCCCTGGTGGAATACGCGCGCCACGCGGTGACGTTGCAGGATAATGTCCTCCAGGTCAATCTCCTGGTCCCGGGGCACTACCGGGTTGCGCTGCCCGGAGGCCGGGAAGCGGAAGTACGGATTACGACCGCGTATCCAGCAGGTGCCGAGGCTTCCATCTCGGCGGCAGCGGTGCCGGAAGACGTTTCGCTGCGTCTGCGGATGCCTGGCTGCGTGAAGCAACCAGCCGTCAAGAAGACGCGCGACGGCGACCGCGTGCAGGTCACACTGTCCGGACGGCTGGGCCATCACGTGAAGCCCTGGCACGGTGGCGTCATGCTCCAGTACGGGCCGTTGGTGCTCGCTCCCGCAATCTACTCCTGGCAGGGAGAGGGAAACGGCTGCTATACGGCCGCCGCCAGCGAAACCCACGCACCCGCCGGCTACATTCCCGAGGCCATGCCTCAGGGCCTGCCGGTCCTGCAATTGCCCGCGTCCGACGCCGATGGCCTGCACCAATTGTCGGATCTGCCGCGGCCGGACTGGATGTATTTCGACGAGGGTGCAACGTCACGCTGCGGCGTAGCAGGTTCGGCGGCGAACGTGACCACCCGGTTTCCTAGCGGGGAAAGCAAAATCCTTCGGTTCACTCCACTGTGTTACAATACGTCGTGCCTCAGCTTGTTCGATACGCCGATTGTCTTCGGCGGGGTGGAACACATCGAGAAACAGGCAACATAGATTCCGGGATCACGCCGTGCCGAACCATCAGGTGCAGGCGACGCGTGACCGGGCGCCTGACCTGCACCGTTAGGTAAAATCCCCCATTCACAACTCGGTGAGAAGCATACATGGGTAAACAGGACTATCGGTATCGCGGCCTCCACGTTACAACCTGGGATCTGTTTCGCGGCGATACATCAAACTGGCCAGATAAATTCTTCTATCGAGAGGTTATCCGTCGATATGGAGAACCTGTTTTGGATGTGGGCTGTGCTACAGGCCGGTTAATTTTGGATTATATGGCAGACGGGATAGATGTTGACGGTGTAGATAATTCCCCAGAAATGTTGGCGATTTGTCGCGAAAAGGCAGAGAAGCGTGGTCTGAAGCCGAACTTATATGAGCAGTGGATGGAATCACTCGACTTGCCTCGGCAGTACAGAACGGTAATGGTTCCGTCCAGTTCGTTTCAATTGATCACTGATGCCAGTTTGGCCGCTCAAGCGATGGGGCGTTTCTATGATCATCTGGAGAGCGGGGGAGTATTGGTAATGCCATTTATGAGCAAGCAGGATTCACCGATCTGAAAATGTTTCGTGGCTTCACCATGGAACCCGCATCGGAGAAGCGATTGGCTTCGGTGTATATTTGGCTCCTAGTTTTTTATTAAGCATTTGTATAGACGCGATGCACTAAGAAGGGCAATGATATACGTACTAAGAGGAGATCACAGCAAAATGGCGGCAATAAAAGCGGCATTGATCGGTTGCGGCAGCATGGGACGGGGCCACGCGCTCAAGGCGCGGGAATTGGGGATCGACCTGGCGGTCTTCTGCGATAATATAAAGCCGGCGGCACAGCGGCTGCGCGATGAAATGGGCGGCGGCCTGGTGACCACGGATGCGGCTTCGATCATGCGCGATGACAGCATAGAGTTGGTGTTGATCGCCACCCACCACGACGCCCATTATCCCCTGGCGCTGGACGGGGCCCGGGCGGGCAAACACTTGCTGGTGGAGAAGCCCTTGTGCCTACAATATGCCCAGGCCGCGGAGGTGGCCGAGGCGGTGGAGAAGGCCGGGGTCAAGCTGGTGATCAATTGCAGTTTTCGCATTGCGCCCGCGGTCCAGAAGGCGCGGGCATTGCTGGACCGGCCCCGCTTGAGCCACGGGCAACTGGCTATGAGCGATTCGAGCAAGAGCGGCAGTCCCTGGGTGTGGGACCCGGATGACGGCGGGGGGTTGCTTATCAGCACGGCCGTCCACACGGTGGATCTGCTGACGTATTTAATGGACAGCGCTCCCGAGCGGGTGTATGCCGAAGGCCGGGTTTTTGGGGAAAGCAAAGGCCCGGCGGGGTATCCCGATGGTCTGGTGGGTACGATTCTGTGGCGCAGCGGCGGTCTGTCCACGGTCATCAGTACGGACCAGGGCATGAATCCGGCGGTCTCCAAATGGTTTCACCAGATGTGGGACGGCGAGCGCAGTGCCGTATTTTCGGCCCATACGCAACGGGTGGATTTCGGCGGCTGCGATATCGACTATTTTGACGCGCGGGACCTGCCCGAAGCAGAGCAGCGCGAAGCCTCGATGCTGGGCAATTTGCTCGAAGCCATCCGCACCGACGGGGATACCCTGTGCAATGCCCGTGACGGGGTGCGCACCGTGGCCGTGTGCAATGCCCTGGATGAGGCCGCGCGGACGGGTAAGCCGCAGACGATCCAGAGCGGGTAATGCGCCTATTTTTCCGAACGATTCCGCCAAGGTTTAGTGATTTTCGAGTCGTCGCCCGACGGCCGCTGCCGTTGAGTTTTCCACTGGTCTGTCCCGAGGCTCACCAGTCGTGCACATTATGGCCTTGCAGCGGGAACCAGATCATGTCCACCAGCCCCGAGAGCACGACCCCGATTACATACCCTACGCCCAGGCCGTAGAAGAACGGTTTGCCCTTGCGGTATGCTTTGATGCCGCCGTAGCACAGCAGCAGCAGTTTGGCGGCCCGCAAAGATGTTCCAACCCACCGCGTCCTTTGTGGCCGCGCCTACAGGTTCGATTGACCCGGTTCGCGCGCTCGGTCCGACGCTGGCTCACTCCAGACTTGGTCGGAATGCTTGTCGTAAGAATGCCGAACGGGTCTGTTGTCTGCACGAGTTGGAGGGCCTACCTGTGTCCGCTGTCCTGCTAACGCCCCAGAATGTAAGTTCAAATCCAAAATAGTGGTTGAACAGATCGGCGATTCTCGGTGAGTCTAGGCCAGTCGCCACTATTATTGTGATTCCTGGTGTTCAGTCCGACCCGCTTCAAGCCTGTGCTTCTGGCATTGGAGTTGCTCCGAACTTCCCAGCGGTTGAGTTTCGTCCTGTGGGCCAAGCAACAATCCGACTACAAAGTCCGACAGGCTCCTACGTCGACCCAAAAGACGTCGTTGTCAATAACCTCCTTTTCACCGGCGTTTCTGCATTCGCCGACGAAGTAGATCAGCCCGGGATAACTTCCGGCAGGGACTCGGTTGAAGCCGGTCGGCCTTTCCAGGCATGGTTGATTGTGTTGAACTTCCGGATCGGGCTTAATCACTTTCCGAGCGGTGAATGTGCCACCGCCGTCACGCGACTCCAACCAGGCGATCTCGCGCGATTTCGGATTTTCCATGGACCACACATTGGCGGATTCTAAACTGAACCGTGCGTTTTCTGCATTCGTGGAATATTGCGACGCAGCGTAGGAATAAGGTTTTCCCCACGTCGCTTGCTCTTCTTCAGCTACCGGATGATCGCGAGGGATAATCGTCAACGCCATGCAGAGTACATCATCGTCGGTGATACTGAAGCCCGCACGGCAATCGATGACAGCCGTCCCCGGCCAATTCTCATCGATCGCTGCCTGTATCGGCAGATGCCGCCACCGGCCCCGCTCGTCAGGAGTCACCAGAAAAACCTGACCAGGTTGAGGCATGTTGTAGCGCATGTAGAGGACGAACGGCCGACCCGCGGAGTCGACCGTGATCGCGCCCGGGTTCCGTATACCCGGTTTAGGGTAGGAGCTCTCACCCGCCGCGAGCACATCCATGGTCTCGGAGGTCGCCGGAATCTCGATCGGTGTGCCATCGGCACGCTCCCAGCTCTTTCCAAAATCCGTCGAGCGCATGTAGTTGGCGGACTGTATTGTTCCCCACAGGTTTGACTCCTCCGTCTTGCTCTGGTAGGTGCTGCAGGACAGATGCAGTGTCCGGTGGTCCGGTCCCCACACCAGCCCGATTTGGTAACCCGCATAGCTGAAGCAACCCTCAAGTGTGCGGATGATCAACCCGCGATCCTCCCAATCCTTGCCCGGTGGCTTGGCGAACAAGCGCACGCCTCCCCACTTCGAACGCCCCGTCAGGTAAAGTGTGTCGTCAGGCCCACAAATGAACGTCGGGTAGGTCATATCCGCGCCAAAAGTAACCGTCTCTGTCCACTCCGAGGCGTCGTTCGGGCGCACCGAACGCCGATAGGGGACTTCATCATGGTGCACTCCAAAGACTACGTGCAGATATCCCTTGCTGTCCATGGTCATGGCGGGACGGCCGTGGTCGTCACGGGCCCTCCCAAGGGTGTAGGTCGGAGACCACTCGCCGCTCTTTTGGTCCAAGGTTCGGACCAAGTCGAAGTAGCCCTCTTCCGTCGAATCGAGCCAGGCAACATGCCTCTTGCCGTCGTGGGTAATGATCTTATTGCCGGTCCCGAAGGTGGCGCACTGGCAGCCCCGTGAAGAAATGAGGGTGTGATTCGCTCGATCGGATTTGTATTCGCTTTTCTCCATGGCCATCTCTTGTCCTGCTGATTGATCCTGCCACTGCACAGTCGTAGGATCAAGCTCGTTGTGCGTCGGGCAGATCCGACTGCTCGATGGTGATGTTAACATCAGAAGGAAATGACATATGGAGTAAACAAAGTTCAGACCCAGCCCAATGGAGGCGAAGGGTAGCCAATGGCAAGAGTATCACAGGGATGTGGGCTCGAAGGAAGCCGGAGGCCAAGACGCGTGCTGACGAACAGGTAATGCCCCGCATTGGAAACGATGGAGGGCAGGCAGATGAGGCGAGGGAATACGAAGGCCGGTCTGCGCGCTCCCTTTCGGTCTGGTCTCTCCTCGGTATGGTGAGCGAGATATCTGCATTGGCCGACATACCTAACGACCATCCACGGCACAGATCGTTCCCAGAGGAGTCTCCAACCACCCTAGCTTTCCAGCGGCGGCTGACCTACTGCACTGAGTAACACTTTGGCATGGGGTCCACGTCAAATGCAGTCGTCGCGCAGAGCACTGCCGGACAAGCCAGCAGTGGCACCCGGCGTATCTCACGAGATCGTCATCTTAGGCCCCGGCTCCTGGCCCCAGATCGTCCCCGCCGCAGCCCGCTGCTTCACTTCCTCGACATGCCCTATGCGACTGACTGCACGCCAACAACGGGTGTTCGTCGTACATACCCGCTCCACGCCCCGCGCGTACCGAACCGCAAAGGCCCGATCATAGTCCGTGGGGTCCATCCCGGTGCCGAACTGCTTGTCGAAGTCCCTTTGTTCCTTCAACTCATCGGCCCGGACCGGGTCAGGTTCGGGGGTGATGGGCGCCAACAACCAGGGGTCCTCATCGGGCAACATGCCCTTTGCTCCCCAGTCCTGGGCTGCGTAGTAGGGCACTCCGTGCCGCTTGGCTATTGATAAGTGTAGTTTTTGCTCATTCGGCACACCTGTCTCCACGGAGACGAAGTCCAGCACACCGGTGGCCAGCCACGCATCAAAATCGATCTTCTGGCCGACCATGGTCTGGGCGTAGACAGGCACGTCGTCGACCAAGTGAGCGCTCAACGCGAGTTTGCGACCTTTGCGGGCCTGGACATTGTCGAGGGACCGACGAACCTCCTTGATGAAGTTCAGCAAGAGGCTAAAGTCGTGCCGAGCGGGATCGGCCACCGGCGGCCAGCGGGTGAAGTCCATGTTAACGCCGCTCACGTCGTAGTTGCTCGCCAGTTCCATCAGAATGCCGGTGATATAGGTGCGGACTGCGGGGATGGCGTAGTCGAGTTGCAGGCTGTCTGGTTTGCGCATCTCGGGGTGCTCGAACCAAAACTTGCCGTTGAAGAGTTTGCCGAGGTCCCCCCCTTCGAATAGGTTCATGCGCAGGGATGCGTGGAGCTCGGTGGAACTGCCTTTGAGGGCGTCGACTGCGAGTCGGAAGCTCTCCTGCTCATTGCGCACCGCCCACTGAATGTTCTCGGATATCTTGCGGTACGACTTTGTCAGCCGCTTCCACTCGTTTATGCTAACCATCTCACCCATCAGGGAGGTCGCTTTGCTGGGCCAGTTCGCCACGCCCGTAGACGGCGTCTGGAGCATAAACTTGCTAACGTCGGTGTTACGCCATGCCGTCGCCATGTCTGCTTCCGCCCTCGTCCCCGGCTCGCTGCCCATTCCCTCAATGATCACCATCCCGCGTTTAGTGGATGGGTCGGCGACGTCCTCGAAATACGCCTGCGTCTGTTGATCGCTCAGTCGAATCAGCCGCAACGACGAAAAGCATCCGCGCACCATACCCCACGGGTGGTGACTGTAAGTGCCCCACGGCACACGAATGCGCAACGTCTGCTTGTCGAGCTGCGCGCACTTCCAGTAGCACATGTACTCGCAGTTGAACGGATGCGCCCAACGGCCGCGGAAGCGGGTGGCCTCGGGACCGATGATCGCATAGCCCACCTCGCCCTCAAGCGCCACATTGATCATGCCCCCACCGTCTGCTGAGTGCTTCATCAGCGGGACGCCGAGCCAGATCGCATACCAGCCCGGCAGGTCCAGCTTGACCTCGAACCCGGGCGGCACGGCCGCGGGCCCCTCATCCCCCGCGAAGTCGTGGACCATCAGCAACTTGCCCGACAGCCCGTCGGCCAGTCGGTAGGGGCGAAGACGCCACTTCCCGCGGACGAATGGCTCGGTCCAGACGTGTGTCGGGGCCAGTTTGCTCAGGTCTCGGATGAGGACGACATCGCCTGCCTGTAGGGATGCTCGGCGTGCGTCGTCGAGCGATGTGAAGACCTGCCCGGGCTTGATCGGGTGCATGAAGTCCGGCCTTACGGCGCGATTTACTGCCGTGGGCGGCGCGCCACCCTCTGGCGCGAGTCCCGTTGATAGCCGGCCGAGCGCCAGCCCGGTGGTCGCCAGGCCGGCTGTTTCGAAACAACCTCGTCGTAAGAGTTCTGACATCTTGACCTGCCTCCACGGACGGTACCACTTTTTATGTTAGGTACTAATACCACCTCGCTCCTGTCCATGATATATTGCGTGAATCTCTCGCTGACGGTTGTAGATCCTACCAGGCTCAAATTCTGCCATGCTAAACCTCCAACCCCACTCGGCAAGAGTTTCTATGCGGCTCCCAAGAGAGCCACGGATAACCTGAGAGTAGCCGATTTCAATACCCCGCCTTTGTCTGGCCCCAGTTCACAGCCGGAACTGGAGTCGGCTGCGGTATTGGATCTCCGTCATCATCACGCAGATCTATTCTGAAGTTGCTTCATATTGGCCTGTGATCCGATACTGCCAAGGACGCTGCTGCATCGTCATTCCCAAACACGCCTATATCGAACAAATCGATACCTGCTATTCCGACCCACTCTGTGAGGTGTGCAGGGTATGTGACGGGGCTGGATGGGTCAAGGCGGACCGAAGGGCCGGCGCGAGACAGGCCGTTCCTGTCGCGTTGGTCTCAACCGTTTGCGTTTGCCCTCCTCCTACGCCGAGGCTTCGGAGGACAAGTAGACCGGTTCGGTGTCGTAGTCCCGTCTTCGCTTCGCTACGCCGTGGCAGGCAGGGGAACGGGTCGTCGTAGCAGGGCTCGATAACCCATTCCCCCGGTTCCGGAGGTGCTCTTGCCGGCGAGACGCGCACGCCTGTTTCCCACAGACCGAGGTGACGCAGGATGCGTTCGATAACCACCCGGTCGTCTATGAGCGCGACGATGCGCATTTCACGGGAACATTTCGGGCAGAGCAGCGGGTCGGCTTCCCATACCTTTTTGATGAGCTCGCGCCATTTGGGCGACGGGATGCGGCGGGGCTGGTGCTCGGCCAGAGCACTGTATCCACGACGATAATCTATAGCCATGTCATAAAGAGGATCGGGTTTGGAGTCCCAGGGTGAAAGTTTTCTGGGAAGGAAGTGGCTGATAGGCAAAAAGATAAAAAAAGAGCTAGACAAACCCGAGGGAATCAGTCATGCCAAGATGGTATGAAAGACAAAAGATCTTACCATCTGACTCCTTCGATAGATCGTCTAACTCTGCGTCTGATCTTGCCCGAAGAGCAGGAGCGATTCAATGATCTTTTGATCCAACATCATTATTTGCACAGTGCGGGGAGCGCGGGAGAGACCCTGCGCTATGTGGCTTTGATCGACGGGCAATGGGTGTGTCTTTTGCTGTGGGGAGCGGCTAGCTACCGGCTGAAGGATCGAGACGGCTGGATCGGCTGGGATGGGGCGCGACGGCATGCGCGCTTGAAACTGGTGGTGCAGAACCGGCGTTTTCTCATTCTGCCCGGGCTCAAGCTGGCCAATCTGGCCTCCAAGACGTTGGCGATGTGCCTGAGAGTCTTGGCCGATCACTGGGAGCAGGCCTTTGCCTATCGCCCCTTGGTAGCGGAAACTTTCGTGGACCCACAGATCCACCGAGGCACTTGCTACAAGGCGAGCGGGTGGACTCCTTTGGGCTTGAGCGCGGGATATGGTCGACAGCGGGAAGATTTCTATGAACGCCATGAGCGCCCCAAGCAGATCTGGGTCAAACCCCTGCGGGCTGATGCTCTGCAACTGCTGCGCTCGCCAGGGCCCTTGCCCAAGGCACACCGTGAGGCCCTCAATGCCAACGACAACTCCCATGCGGTCTGCCTCAAAGTGGAACAGATGACAAGCCTCTGGGAACGCTTCCACCAGATCGAAGACTTCCGTCGAAAAGCGGGCCGTCGCTATCGACTCGCCACGGTCTTGAGTATGATTGTGCTCGGCACCCTCTGCGGCAAACACAACCTCAAGGAGATCGTGCGCCTGGCCCATCACCTCAATCAAGCCCAACTGCGCGCCTTACGCTCCTGGAAAAACCCCAAAACAAGCCGTTTTCAGGCCCCCTGCTATGATGTCTTCTACCGGGTGTTGCAAAACGTCGAGGCCGAGCTTTTCGATCAAATCCTCACCCAATTCATAGCCTCGCCCGAGGGCCGTTTGCCCCGCGATATTGCGGTTGACGGTAAGACTCTCAAAGGCACTGACAAAGAACCGGCCAAGGCCTTGCACCTGGTGGCCGCGGTCGATCATCAAAGCGCTCAAACGATTGCCCAAGTCGCTACCGCCGACAAATCCAACGAGATCACCGCCGCCCAAACTCTCCTGCGCAAGATGCCGGCCATGGACGGATCCACCTTCACCTTCGACGCCATGCATAACCAAAAAGAAACGGCCCACATCGTGGTCGAAGAACTCGGTGCTGACTATATCATCCAGATCAAAGACAACCAACCCACCATGCATCAAGACGCAAAGAATCTTTTCGGCCCCTCCCCCTTTTTGTCCACCAAACCGTAGATAAGGACCATGGCCGCCTGGAGATTCGTCAAATAGCAACCCATCCTCTAAGCGCTCCCTCCCTTGGCTTGCCTCATGCTCGTCAGTTCGCCTCTGTCCAACGCACCTTCCATTATCCTAACAAAGCGAAACCTTCCTCGGAACGCTCCTACTATGTCAGCAGCCGCGATCCCACCGACTTGAGCCCTCCTCAGTTCCTATCGAAAATCCGCAACCACTGGGCCATCGAAAACAAAAACCACTACCCCAGAGATCGCTTCTTCGATGAAGATCGATGTATGATCCGTAACCATAACGCAGCCAGAATCCTGGCTGCTTGCAGGCAACTGGTTCTTAGCCTCAAATCTACCATGGGCTTCGAATCCACCCCTGCCCTCTGTGATCATTTCACCTTCAACCTACACAAGGCCATCAATATCATCACCTAATGTCCCGAGAATCAAAACACCGTATTTGGAGTCCGCAGTCCGGTAGATGACATCGATCTCGGAGTATAGCGCAATTCCCGGTTAAGACCGGATTAGCCTCAGACGCTCCTCGCCCCACTTTCCAATCACCTACCTTAGCGAACTGCCTGAATTCCATTAAATACCCCTTCCGGAGGGAGTCTTTAACGTTAAAGATTTCGCCCTCCGTGGCAGCTTGACGACTATACGCCACCATCGGTATCACGATTACTATCTGGTAGCATAAGCAAAAAAAAGGCAAAGGAGTTAGGTCGAAGTGTTCCATAGGCCCGGCCGAAAATGACGCCATAAGACTACTCAGGAAACCCCAGAGGAGGATTCGTGCCTGAACGGATGAGACGGGATATCCTTGATCCCAAAGAACCAGCGGTTCGAATCTCTCTAAATCCGATTCTGGATACGCATGTCCTAGAGATCGGAGAACTGGCAATCTGCAATGCTTCGGCTGAGGAGCGTTGTTAATCGCTACCTCCAGCCAGTCTGTTCGATACTTCGATTCAAGACTGCTTCTGGAGAGCCCTCTGTGAGCTCTATGTAGCCTTGCCGCTTTATCGTCTGTCCTGATTGCAGGTCACCAAATCTCAATGCAACATCGTTACACGGGTTCCGCCTGTTGCAGTGGATGTAGTAGGCCGATTCGCAGGCGAAGAGGACGGATGAGCCGTCCTCTGTGTGTTGAACGACCCACACTGGTGAGGCAGAGAACCGCGCATACATCCGGCAGGGCATGGTCATGGGGATTGTGGACAGAAACAGCAATATCCAACCGCTTGTCATGAAAAGTAAGAGATGTAGTCCACGGTAATGGCGCCTCTTTGATGTAGCGAATTCCGCAACACTCAAGAATGCCTGGTTCCACCTCAGTGACGTTCCCAGGACCGAACACTTCATCTATGGTTGCCTCTTGTCGAAGCTCGAATTCGGACTCCACCCATTCCATTCCGCTTGGATAGACCCCAGCTAAACCGCGAGGAGTCTGCACTCCTTCTGGGATCCAGAACTTCAAAGTGCCGATCTTCGACCCGTCAAAGACCACGAATACTTGCGATGTGTCAGGAATAATCTCGTACCGGACCATGTTGTTCTTCCCGCAACCAACTCTGTAGATCAGGCGATGGCGGCGCTAGCCGACGTTCTCTTCTGGGTAGATTCGGCGGGTTACCCCGCCAATCCCCCCACAGACCCGTAGGTGAACTTTAACTCATACGGTTCCTCGGAGTCCAGCCCCTTCAGGTGGACTATCCTTCGGGTACGACCCCTCCGGACGCATAACTCACTACCCGTAGCCACGAGATCAGACTTGGTGCATAACTCGTGCAGCTTCCGCAGGTTCTCGGCCAGGTCTTCCGCATATTCCCGGCCCGTCACCCCGTCCACTCCACTTGCTCCATCTTTCCTGATCAATCGATACGCTTCCCAGAGAAACGTCTGGTCGATCAGGTGCATCAGGTTCGTAAACACGAACCCTCGATCTCGTTTTGCCTGTTCCTTCGCTCGCCCAGCAGGCCAGACGGATCCGCCCACTCGACGCCGGGGATCTTGTTCAAGCGCTTTCCCTTTCCTCGCGCTGCTTCCTTCTTACCATGGAGGCGGTATGGCTCTCCCGGGGTTCCCGGGTATCCCTTTTCGGCGCGTGTCATGTTCCCAGACCCCGGCGGTGTTCAGGCACTTGCGCACCCTCCCTGCTGCCTTCGACTCACGACAGAGTCTCGGCCTTCGCTCCCATGCGGCGGGAGCTACTTCCGCAATTATACAGATCTCGGGGCTCCATAGCACAACCCACGCCTTCGTTCCACGCGGCTACGATCACGGTCGGTTACCCTCCCGCAAGCGCGCTTCACTAACACCTTTGCTCGCTACACCTTTTGATGTGTCGGACTTGCCCTCCTTCGGAGGTCTCACCGATTGGAATACTATAACGAATTTCATGAGTCTTCACTCACTCCCATCGTTCCGGACTCGCCCGGCACGAGCCGTGGCTTGTTAGCCCGATCGTGGGCCAACCGAAAAAAGTCGCAATAGCGCGTCATCGATAATCTGGCCAACAGGACGCAGCAGTTCAAAGTGCTTCGCAGCCTTTACCGCGAAGTTGCTAGGGCTACACCCGAAGGTTGCGCTAATCCGAGTTGATAAACTCTTTTCGCGAAACTCGAACGGTTCCCCCAAATCCTGAACGAGTTCTTTCATTGCGGTCGTGGTTTCGACGTTGAGTTGGTCACGATCGAAGATCAAACCTTCCTTGTGGGCATCAAATGCCAGATTCACTCTCTTCGTCTCTAGCAACTGTTGATTCAGGGCTAATTCCATGTGAATCCCTCCGTGCAAGTGGTTGCACCAATGGAGCTTGTAGACCTGCATATATATTCCCTCGCGATAGTGAGCAATGAAGGCGGTCCAGCCTTCATCTTGAAACCATGCCTCCCGCGCAAGGCGCCGATAGGTCTTCATGAATTGCGGAAACTGCTCTGTAAAAAGCAGCCAGTCAGGAGCAAGTTTCTGTGTCATACATTTAATTTCCGGCTAACGACAAAGCTCTCAGACGGAGGCGCTAGCCGGAGTTATGAGCAGCGCCTTGTTGGCCCAGCAGTCCTTCAATAAGTCTCATCCACGTAAGAGTTGGCGGTGATTCTATCGTTTTGTTAGGTCTTTGTCTGCTTTTTCTCAGTTTTGATTATGTGGTCGGAGATCTTCTTAACCATTTTCGGCCCGAACCCCTTAACCTTGGACAGCGTTCCATCATCCAATGCTTCTTTCGTGCTAGCGAGGTCAACGATTCCAAGTTCGTCATAAAGTCGCCTAACCATCTTTGGTCCCAATCCTCTAATCTCGGTGATCTCCAGGATCGTGATAGGGACAGCATCCTGCTTCAGAGCACTTATGTCTCGTTCTTGCAGGATCTCCTGCACGGTCTGAATTACCTCCGCGTTGGGTTCGTCCAAATACTCCTTTAATTTCTCTGGTGATGGGTTCTCCAGTTCGTCCAGTCTCTGACCTCGGAGCGCCTGCACCTCCATTGCTGTGCCTGGATACTGACCTGGGCTATGACTACAGATCTCTCTATAGTAGGCAATACGCTGGAGCATTTTGGCTATGGTATAATTTGATGGCATAGGATATCGCGAGTTGTGTGATGACCTAACGTCTAGGGTGAGTCACCTGCGACCGAGAGCGCGGGCGAATTAAAAATGATGATCCGCCCTCATGCGTCAACTCCGCGGCGGGTCGCAGGTTGATCTCCACCCGCTGGTTATCCTGTTTCGGTATTGCTGTGGCCGTCACGCCAAGCGCCACCTAGATTTTCTCGGCACGCCTGTAGATACTCATCATCACCCCATTCGAGGTAGCATCTGTTTTTGTGAGAGTGAAACTCGTCGGCACAGTGCCTTGACTAAACAACCGCTTTCCCGATCCAACGACGACGGGAAAAGTCCATAGTCGGAATTCGTCAATCAGTTCATGTGAAAGGAGAGTCTGGATCAGTTGCCAACTGCCGTGTATCTGCAGCAGCGAGCCATCTTCATTCTTGAGTCGAGCGACCTCCTCTGCCATGTCACCTGTGATCTTCACCGAGTTCTCCCATTCGAGTTCGCTCAGCGTCGATGGCGCAACGTACTTGGTTGCGCTGTTAAGTTTTCTGGCAACTGTATCGTCAGCATGAGGCCAGTGTGCGGCGAAGATCTGATAGGTCTTTCGGCCGAGCAAAAGGTCATAAGGAGCGCCCATCGCCTCTTCCATTACTTGCTCCATCACCTCGTCCCAATACTTGGCAGACCAACCACCGCGTGAGAAACCGCGAGAAGTATCCTCCTCGGGATGGCCAGGGGCTTGCATGACACCGTCAAGCGTCACAAAGGTTAAAATGGCGAGTTCTCTCGTGGGATTCGTCTTTCTTGGATAACTAAGAATCGATTGCGTTTACGCAATCATTGATCTGGCAATCTATCCTGGCGAATCATTGCGTGGGCGCTAGCTAATGTAAGAGGATATCGACTAATCCTGGGGAGTCGGGCAACCCACCCCTGCCCCTCCGAGGAGGGGATCTTCGCGATTGTTTCCAAAAGCTGGGATCCGGAATCGTCAGCTGCCACTCGAAGAATTTCGTGATCTCAGAGAAGCTGACCGTTCATTTTGATGAGATTGCGCCAGGACAGAGGAACCTGGATTACGTTGCTTCTCTCGAGGAGCTAGACAAGCTGGGTCCCGAGATCCCGATCATGCTGGAGCAACTGAAAGGAGCCGAAGCCTATACCGAGGCAGCTGACTATATGAGGGAAGTGGGATCAGGGTTGGGTATACAACTTTAGAGAGGTTTTTATGTCTAAAGAAATACGGGTTGGGTTTTATGGTACGGGCGGGATCGCCAGGCAGACACATCTCCCGATCCTTCAGGATCTGCCAGGTGTCAAGATTGTGTCGATCTGCGATACGAGTTCGGAAACGCTGGAAGCAATCGGTAATACACATGGGATCGGGCCAGATCAGCGGTATCAAGACGGAATGGATATGGTGGAGACGGAAGATCTGGATGTGCTGTTCTCGTGCGTGCCGGCTTTTGTCAGAGCGGACGTGGAGACAACGGCTGCCGCAAAGGGCATTCACATATTCAGCGAGAAGCCTCAGGCCATTGCTCTGGACACAGCCTTGCGAATATCGAAGGCCATTGAGGATGCCGGCGTGATCAGTACTGTCGGATTCAGAGAGAGATATCGGCCGATGTTCTGCCGTATCCGCGAGTTTCTGGCTGACAAGGAAATCGTGCATGCACAGACGACTTTGCACCGTCCCAAAGGGACTGAGAAGGGCTGGCTGAAGAACGAGGATCAAAGCGGTGGATTCGTGCTCGAATGGGGCAGTCACGCACTGGACTATACTCGCTACATGACAGGTCAGGATGTGACACACGCCCAAGCCTTCTCTTTTAGACCAGAGGGCGCCGAAGAGTCTCTCTCCTATTCGGTCAATTTCAGATTCACGAATGGGGGAACGAAGCACATTTCCTTTGTGACTTTCCAGGCGGAGTCCAAAGTCCCGCAGGGTAGGCGGTCGGTCCCCATCTTTACGATTTACTACATCGGGGGAAGAATCGATATCTTCCGTGAAGGTGGAATGAAGTGGTCCTACGAGCTGAATGGCGAGCACGTCGAGACGGAGGAATTTGATCCGTGGGCAGAGCACGATCGCGTCTTTATTGAGGCGATTCAGTCCGGAGATACGTCGGGCTTACGGAACGATTATGCTGATGGTCTCAAGACGATCGGGCCTCTTCTGGCAGTTCTGGAATCGAATCGTGCGAGTGGGGAGTGCATTGAGATGAGCAAGTTTATGAAAAGCTAACGGGCATGATTATTCCTTGGAAACCACGGAAAGTGTCGACTTCCTTTCCTTAGTCGATTGCAGTTGCCACGGTCCGACGAATTGATTGAGGAGCGTTCGAATGGCAATAGAGGTGAGAGTGAAACCAATCCGGAATTTCATCGGTTCCGTGAGTAACGTCGTGATTTTCTCTCTACTCACCGCGCTGGGTCTGATTGGAACTGTCGGGGCTGAGGAACCTGCGGGAACGGTGCTCTATTTTAGAGCCGGTGACGCCGTCTATTTTCTCCTGGCGGATCACAGGCACGAGGGGGCGAAGACCCGAGGTTGGGCAGGTTTCAGTGGCGGCGGAAATAAGGGCGAGAGCCGTGCCGAAACTGCGGCTCGGCAGACCGAAGAAGAGACCCGGGGCTATTACTCGCGGGAGGTTCTCTTGCGTAAGATCGAGTCGGTAGAGCCCATCCACGATGGCGGTTTCACGTTTTACTTCGTGGAGGTCGATTTTGTTCCCGCGGTTCGCGTTGCGAATCATCAAAAGGGCACAAAAGAAGAAGACCTATTGGAGCGAGGTCCCTACGCTTGGATTCCATGGACAGAGATAAAAAAGTACCTCGGGAGCGATATCGATCGAAGGAGGACCTACCCGATCGATCGTCGATACTTGCCTGAGGGCCGCAACACCCACTGGTTCTGGCCACTCTGGTTGGGCAATTTGCGGAGAGCGGTTGAAACCGGGGCCTTGCCGTGGGAGGATTAACCCGCCGATGCGGGTTTCCCTGTCAGGTTGCCGGCCACAAGAGAGCACTGATTGCATTCAATCATCTTGCGCTTTCATCCGACAGCGTCCTAGGAATCTGTCGGACTTTGAGTTTCGGAACATCGCGGAGGTTCGGATTCAACGGTGAAGGGGACAAACTTAGACCAATGCCATACCGACAGATTCCTAGGAGGCTGTCGGACGAACTCTGGTACTTGCAAAGCAATCGAAGCATAAAGTCCGACTCCTAGGGGATCGGCACCTTCTCCTTGAGCTCCTCGAACCAGTTGAGGACGATGCGGATTTCGCGTGTGTCTCTTATTCCAGGCCTTTTGAGGAAGACAAATCGTTGGCCGTCCGGAGAAGCATTATAGCGAGGAAACCACCCTGGAATAAAGGATCTTGGTAGGTCGAACAGCAGTACCGGATCCTTCCAGGAAAGGGTAGGTTCCGTTTCGATGGCAACGGACCATATTTCTCCATTCCTTGACGTATAGATCAACTCACGATCGTTCCGGGACCATTGCGGCACGCCGTAGACTCCCTCAGCAATTCTTCGCTTCGGACCGGTTCCCGGAGGAAAGGGTTGGACATAGACGCCACGCTGACCAGGCTCGCCCCCGGCCGGAAATGAAAGCCACCGGCCGTTCGCGGAAAGACTGGACTGAAATACACGCAAACTGATTTCCTCGTTCGGCGGTCCGTACTCAACCTCTCCGTTTTCGAGGACGAATAGCCGGACAAGACTGCCATTGGGGCCATTCGCTCTCTTTACCAGAAGCAGAACGCGTCCGTCCGGGGACCAGGAAAGGGGGCGAAGAATCTCAGTGTCTTCAGGAAGGGCGCTCAATAGGCGGGGCTCGCCGCTGAAATCTGCGGCAATATTCCAAATAGCGTCCTTTACTATGTATGTGATATGCCTGCCATCGGGTGTCCATACAAACGTCTCGCTCCCATCAAAGGTCAGCGGGCTCAATCGCTTTGTAGAGAAATCATAGATAAAGAGGTCGGAGCCATCCTCATGCAGGATCCGAAAGGCAAGCCGCGTTCCATCAGGCGAGAACTTCATATCGTAATTGTAACGATTGGGAGGAAGAGGCAGTGCCTCCTCGTTTCCCTGTCGATCCAGCAGAACCAGTCTCGCTTCTTGCGGATGCCCGATGGGGCCTGGTTCGTAGACCAGAGACCCGGCGTCAGCGATCGCATAATGAGCAACGCCTCCAATGGTCACACGAACCCCCTCAACCACCGTGACCGGGCTGCCCACGACCTCAAGGCGCTCCCGGTCGAAAGGCACCGCCCACAGGGCGCCGCTGCGAACGAAGACCAGGTGTCCGGTATCGACAAGGCGTCCCGCGCTTGCGTTGTGCAGCACCGTCCTGCGCTCACCCGTCTCAGGCAGTAAGATTTGCAGTTCGAAGACCCCTCTTACAAAGTCACCGTGAGTGAAGAGGATGGCGCCAGTTCCCTTCACCCTCTGTGGATACCAAAGTCCGGCGCCCGAGCCACCAGGATACACTTTCGCTTCCAGAATGACCTTTGGCTCTCCGCCTGCTGCCGGGATCTGTACCAGACCCCGGGAGGCTCCCCCAAGCAGGATTGTGTCGTCGTCTCCCCAGTTTAGGCCCCGGGAAGCACGCACATCGGCTATTTTCTGCGACAGTCCCCCGGCAAGAGCCACTTTCCTTATCACTCCTTTACTGCTAAAGCCTACCCATAGCCCGTCGGGGGAGAAGGAAAGTTCCCGAGCGTTTTCAGTATCGGGCATGGGCACCGACTCAAACTGATCTATCCGACGTTGAAACAGTTGAAACCTACCCTCTCCTACCTCTGCCCGATAGACGACGGTTAGACCATCGGGTGACACAGCTAACGCACCTCCTGGACCACTAAAACCCTGTTCCTCAAATAATGTGATCGTCAACCTTGTCGTCGTGGGGAAAGTGACGGATTGACCACCCTTCATGAGAGCCCACACGACCACACCAATAACTGCGATGAGAACCAGTCCACCCACGACAACAGGTATGGGCCGCTGCCACACGTGTATCTGCGCGGTCGGCGCGGCTGCCACATCAAACGCTCCCAGCAAACTGAGACGCACATCCCCGATGTCTCGAATCCGCTCCCTCGAATCCTTCTCCAAGCAACGTCGAAGAAACGAGACCAGCACAGGAGAAAGCCCCGTCGGCAGGGCATCCCAATCCGGTTCACCCTTGATCACCCCTGCCATGATCTCGGAGACGCTCTGACCCTCAAAGGCTCGACGCCCGGCCAGCATCTCGTAGAGCACACAGCCGAACCCCCAGATATCGCTCCGCTTGTCTACCGGCTCGCCCTTGGCCTGCTCCGGGGCCATATAGGCCGCCGTTCCCATGATGACATCGGGTCGGGTCGCAGCCGTGAGGGTCGATGACTCGGGTTGGGCCCCGTCGGGATTCGCTTCAAACACTTTGGCCAATCCAAAGTCGAGGACTTTAACCGTACCATCATCCCTGATCTTGACGTTGGCAGGTTTCAGGTCCCTGTGGATAATGCCCTGCTCATGGGCCGCTTCGAGGGCCTCGGCAATTTGCCGGGCAATGTCCAGCGCCTCGTTGATCGGCATGGGGCCTTTCTTGATACGATCTGCTAGGGTCGGACCTTCCACGAGTTCGAGGACCAATCCCTTCATCCCATCGGCTTCCTCCAGACCGTAGATGCTCCCGATGTTGGAATGGTTGAGCGAGGCCAGCACCTTGGCTTCGCGCTCGAAACGGGTCAGCCGCTCACGGTCGGACGTGAATACATCCGAAAGCACCTTGATGGCCACGTCCCGATTGAGCTTCGTATCGAAGGCGCGGTAGACCTCTCCCATTCCACCGCGACCAATCGACTCCTTGATCTCGAAGTGGGCTACCTGCCGTCCCACCCAAGAACCTGAGACTCCGTCTTGATGAACAACGGCTTCATCGAGGAGCACACTCAAACCGGCGGGACCATCCCGCAGAGCTTCCAGCATGGGTGCGACGATGCCTTGGGCAAAGTCATCTACGGGCGAATCATCCGAATCCGCGTGCCTGAGTAGGGAGCCGAGTTCGTTGCGTAGGCTCTGTTCTTCCCGGCATGCCTGGTCGACGAATTCAGCACGATTGGCTTCGGGCAGCTCGCAAACTTCCTCGAAGAGTTGCCTTATTTTTGCAGCGCGCTCGGGTGATATAATTGATCCTGAGGCCATGACGGAGACACTGAGCTAGGAATCTGTCGGACTTTGCACTTCCCAACATGGCTGGACGTGCGATCGGAAGTTGAAGGGGTTTATTGGCGACCAAATTGATTCCGACAGATTCCTTCCAAGAAAATGAAACTGAGATTTGAGACGAATTGTCCTACCTTTTCGTGGTTTCCAAAATTCTGATATTGAAACATCGAGATTCTTCAGGGTTTCGAGACACATTGGCACAAGAGGATCCTCGGAAGGACTTAGAAACGTCACACTTCTCAAATCTCAGTTTCATTTTCTTATTGCTAGCAGTCTGTCGGACGGGCTTGGCTACTTGCACAGCAATCGAGCGTCAAAGTCCGACAGCCTGCTAACCGCAAAGAGTGCCGAGGACGCAGAGAATTGAGTCCATATCACTCATCATCGTACCGAAACGCTTGAACTCTAGGAAGCCTAAATTCGCGACTGCGTTGTATTGCCGATCGCTGTCAATTCGTCCCGTCATCGCGGGATGCACAGTGGCCACTGCTTTCCCGATACCAGATTCGGTTCCGGCGTCTCCAACGCCAGATGAAAGTAGTAACGACATCGCCCGTATACCTGACGGCTGATCAGAAACATCGCTCTGAAGCTATTGACAATCTTTGCCAAGTATCCGAATGTTTATCCTGTGCCAACGCAAAATGTGAATCTGACTCCTGAACTCAATGACTTCGTCAGAGCCCAAGTAGAGAGCGGACAGTTCAACAGCGCAAGTGAAGTCCATCGGGCGGCCCTATCGGCGATGTCCAGGGCTGAAGAGGAACGGAAGGTCCGACTCGAGCGATTGAGGAATGAACTCCGGATCGGGCTCGATGATCTGGAAGCGGGACGCTATAGGGCGATCGCTTCGGAAGAAGAACACATGCATTTTGAACGCCATTTACAATAGGATGAATTGATAGAACTGCTTTCGAGCTATCTTTCGAGTGCGTCGGCTTGACGACGATTTAAAGAGCCGTCGGCTCGACGACGGCAACATCGAAGATCCGAAGAAGCCGCAACGGCGAGTCAAGCCTCGCCGAAGAAAAGCGCTGTCAAGCCAGCGCACTCGAGATTCCAATCGGTGCAACTTACGAAGAGCCGCTATCAGAACAAACGCAGCCAACACTTCCTGGTCCGGATCGATCATCAATTTCTCCCTATTCCTACTCAATCGGCACCTTCTCCTTGAGCTCCTCGATCCAGTTTAGGACGACGCGGATCTCGCTGGCGTGTTGGTCGCTCTCGTCTCCCATCGGTTGCACAAAGACGAATTGCTGGCCATCGGGAGTGACGTCGTAGTTGGCCAAGAGATCGGTATTCAGCGGCCAGGGTGTTTCGAATAGAGCCACCGGATCTTGCCAGTTGAGAGTCGGTTCCGTCTCGATTCCCACGGCCCACAGTTTCCCATCGTTTGAGTAAAACAACTCGCGCCCGCTTCGGGACCATATCGAAAAAGTGCCTCCTTCCTGAGTAATCCTCCGCCTGGCACCGGTGCCAGGCGGGTAGGGTTGAACATAAACCTCCCAGGAACCAGTTTGGTATGTGGTAAAGGAGAACCATTCGCCGTCCGCAGAAAAATTGGCCCACCCCTCGCGAGGCACATTCGGGAGCGGTCCATGTTCCACCCCGCCCCCTTCCAGTCGAGTAAGCTGAGCGACACCACTCCTCCGAACCCAGAAGAGAACGCGTCCGTCCGGAGACCATGAAGAGGGACCACCATTCTCAAACTCTGCTCTGGCAGCACTCAACAGTTCGGGCTCTGAGCTGAAGTCGGACGCGATGTTCCAGAGCGCATTATTCGCGACGAAGGTGATCTGTGTCCCATCCGGCGTCCAGAGCGGTACCTTTGCCCCATCGAACGTAAGCTGTCGTAATCGATTGCTGGAAAGCTCATAGATGGAGATATCTGATTCACCATCACGAGTATTGATCTGAACGGCAATCCGAGTTCCATCCGGCGAGAACCTCGGATAATCGTAGCTATCCGGAGGCAAAGGCACCGGGTCCACAGTTCCCTGCCGGTCCACCAAGACCAGCGTCTTTTCTATGGCTGGTGCAGCGAAGTGCGGAACATAGACCAGCGTACCATTGTCAGCGACGGCATAATGACCCTCGCCCTTGCGGCCGTCACTCAGCCCCTCCACGACCGGGACGGGGTTGCCGTCGATCTCAAGGCGCTCCTGGTCAAACGGTACCGCCCACAGGGCTCCGCTTCGCATGAAGACCAGGTGCCCGGTATTGAGGACCCGACCCGCGACCGCATTGGGCAGCACCGACCGGCGCTCGCCAGTCTCAGGCAGTAGGACTTGCAGTTCGCCGGCGACTGGGCTGGGCTCCGACACAGTGTAGAGGATCGCACCAGTCCCCGGCAGCACCTGCGGGTGCGAGAGTACACCGTCACCCTCCCGCTCCGCAATGATGACAAGCTCGCCGCCTGCTGCCGGGATCTGCACGAGACCGCGGGGACTTCCGATTATGATCATACCGTTGGTTTCCCAACTGGCGCCTGGGTAGGCAATGCCGGGAAACTTGGTAAGCTCCTGGGACGGCCCGCCGACGAGAGCCACTTTCCACAATGCCCCGACGGACCAAAATCCCACCCATTGCCCATCGGGCGAGAAAAAGGAAATCCCGGCACGTTCAGTATGCATTATTGGCACGCCCTCGAACTGGTTGATCGGACGTTGAAAGAGTTGCTTACCGGCGTCTCCAAACGGGTTATAGACGACTGTCTGACCATCGGGTGACACGATTAACCTGCCCCAGCCCCTACTGGGAAGTTGATGGGAGTGAGGCAACGTGATCGTCAAGCGTGTCGTTGTGGGCGAAGGTTCGGTAGTGCGGCCCACCATCAGTGCCCAGAAGGCGAGGCCGGCGGCAGCGGCCCCAATGACTGCTCCTACGATCGCACCTCTGACCCACCAACTCGCCCTTCTGCTTGCAACGAGTTCCGAGGCCGTCCCGTCATCGGGCCCGCCTTCGACAACCCACTGCAGCTCCAATTCCACATCACCGGCGGACCGCCAACGCCGATCAGGATCCTTCGCCAAACACACACCAACAACATGCTCCAGCACAGAGGGCGAAAGGGGCTGGAGCTCCGATATTGACGGCGGCTCATCCTTTAAGATCGCACCGATCAAGCTCGCCTGGCTCTGGCCCTCGAACGCCTTCTTCCCGGTCACCATCTCGTAGACCACGGCGCCGAAGGCAAAGATGTCGGTCCTGGCATCCGCTTCCTTCCCTTCGAGCTGCTCGGGAGCCATATACTGAAATGTGCCGAGAATGGTCCCCTCTCCGGTCAAAGGTTCGGACTCGGTGGCCACTGCCGACACTCCCGCCTCCAGCTCCGCCGCCCTCAGCTTGGCCAGCCCGAAGTCGAGCAGCTTGGCCCCATCCCTGGTCAGCAAAATATTGCCAGGCTTCATGTCCCGATGCACGATCCCCTGCCGATGCGCCTTGTCCAGTGCGTCAGCGATCTCGATGGCAATCTTCAGCGCCTCATCGAGCGGCAACGCTCCTTTTGCCAGTCGCTGGGCTAGGCTCTCGCCCTCAAGATGCTCCATGACCAGGTACTCCATCTCGTCCTGGCCGCCAATGTCATGGAGCGTGCAGATATGCGGATGATTCAAAGCCGCCACAGCGCGCGCCTCGCGCTCGAAACGCTGCCTCAAATCAGGGTTCCAGGCGACATCTTCAGGAAGGACCTTGATCGCGACGGTTCGATGCAGGCGCGTGTCGTTGGCCCTGTAAACCTCACCCATCCCTCCCGCGCCGAGGAGGGCTTCGATCTCGTAGGGGCCAAGGGTCGTGCCGGGCTTGAGAGGCATGGACTCCGGAAGGTTATCGAGTCAGCATGGAATGGAATTGGAACCGCGCAACGGTAAGGCCCCTCCAATGTGCCGCCCCGAATCTCCGGTGGCAAGGCTGAAGGGGCGGCGTTGGCTCTGTCACCGTATGTGCTTGCACAGACGCCCGGGAACTTCCGATATGGGGCGTCTGGTCCTTCGCCTTTGTGGAAAGGAATCCTGACGGTGGGAGCGCCTGACAGCGTCGAGCTATTGCGCACACACGGGGCCCTGGCGGAACGGCAGGCAAACTCTGGCGCTGGGGATCAGTGACTGAGCCAGAATCCGCCCCATTCTGAGAACGCGATGTATGAGCAGATAGAATTCCAGGTTCTTCGCTATGACCTGGCGATCACCGTCGAATTGCTCGCGGACCTTGCGCCGAACACTGTAGCGGCATTGACCGCTGCGTTACCCACAGCCGGTTTGGTGACCTGCGAAGATCGCTACGGCAGTGTCGTCTGTCTGCGCCTGCCTAATATTTCGCGTCCGCTACCCGTTGAGAACGCAACAATCTTTCCATCCCCCGGAGACGTTTTTATCTTCGAGCGCGAACACGGCCTCGAGATTGTGGTCTTCTACGAGCGCTTGGGGGGAGTGCCGGCTGGGGTACCGTTCGATTCTATTGGGGCGAAAGCGGGCAACCGAATCGGGATCGTAGGAAACATCCGCTCATCCCCGATTCCGGCGGCCGCGCGGCGGATCTGGAGGGAAGGGGCGGCCTGGGGAGCGATGGCCCCCGTTGGGACAACCATGATGCAGTCGTTCCGAGACGATCGGGCCGCGGCGACCGCTGAAATCGCCCGCCGTCTGCTGGACTGGCGTCGGCGAACCGGGCGGGACCATCTCGGTCCTGTCCCAGGCGTTGGTCGGCGAGTCGCGCTGCGCATCCCAGAATTTGGCGTGCAAACGGAGGTCGAACCAGTTGAATTGTGGGTGTCCTATAACAAAAAGTGGCACTACGTGAGAGAGAAGCCGGTTCGGCGTGCCCTTGCCAAGCCGGGCGATCCCAGCCTTTCCGTCGAATCCCGCCTCCAACGGTCCATACGCGCTTCTACAAGGAATCACGGCTTGCTTACTTCCGTCCGGTAGCGCACCATCGAAATGAGTACCGAAAAAACCGAATCACCGCCCCATCACATAGCATGAAGATCACAGGAATCCGAACACAACCCTACGAATTTGACATGAGCCGCCCGATCGGTGACTCCAACAATCCGGACGGGCGCGGCGTTATGAAGGCAACAGCGCTGTGGCTCGACACGGATGAAGGCCTCTCGGGCATATCGATGGGCGGGGGAAGCGGTGGCTTAGTCAAGTCAATGGTCGACAATCTTCTTGTGGGCAAGGATCCGCGCGGTGTGCTGGGCCATTGGAATACGATGGTCGATTCCGTCTTTAAGGGTGGTAATCGGGGACATGCCAGTGGGGCCATCGGCGTGCTCGATGTCGCTCTCTGGGATTTGAAGGCACGCATCAACGACGAGCCGCTATGGAAAACGCTCGGCGCATCCTCCAACCGCGTAAGGGCGTATGCCAGCGGTCTCGACTACCCGCTTTCCGATGAAGAACTCAGGGCGTACTACGAACGGATGGCGGCCAAGGGTGTGCAGGGCGGCAAACTCAAGATTGGACTGGATCTGGAGACGGACATGCGGCGGATCGGCATAATGCGGGACGCCCTCGCCACTTCCGGCAAGGAGCCCGAGCTCATGATCGACGTGAACGAGTACTGGTCTCCCAAACAGTCCATTCGCTACATGCATGAGATCGAGCAGGAATACGACATTACGTGGGTCGAAGAACCGGCCCGAAGGTGGGATGTCGCCGGCTTGCGAAAAGTTTCCGACAACATCCGCGCCGCCGTCGCATCGGGTGAGAATTTGGACTCCCTCGATGACTATGTCCCCTTGCTGCAGGCGCGCGCCGTCGACATTCTCAACGTCGGCGTTGGAGCGACTGGCATCACAGGAGCAATGAAAGTCGCGGATGTCGCATATGCCTACGAAACCCCCGTGACCATGATGAACTGCCCGGCAAACTTCATGGCCCATCTGGCGGCAGTGCTCCCCAACCACATCACCATGGAGGTACTCGACGCGGGTCGGGATGCCGCCCTGACGCATCGCCACGAGATCGAGGACGGCTGGATCGTACTGAACAATGAACCTGGACTAGGTTTCACTTTCGACCAGGACAAATTGGATGCTCTCCCGGTTACCGATCGCGTGGGTGGGATAGCGCTGGGCCGCCGACAAGGAGCCGGATTGTATCTGGCGGATCTCGGTGAACCGACCCAACGGCCTTACGAGTGAGTCAATTCCGTCAACCACAGATTCGCCTTCAGAAGCCTCACCCATGCCTCCCGCACCGATCTGGGCGGTGACTTCATAGGGGCCGAGGGTTGTGCCTTTACTGAGAGGCATTGAAGTGGTCGGGACGCTGCCTGAGAGAGCAATAGATTACGGCGTTGCTGTGCCGCAAGGCTGTCTGAGCTAGGATTGGAAAGCAAGCATTCACCGAACTGCGGATGTGCGAGCTGTCCTCGACTGGCTCCCCCCCTACGGTGTTTTGATTCTCGGGACATTAGGTGATGATATTGATGGCCTTGTGTAGGTTGAAGGTGAAATGATCACAGAGGGCAGGGGTGGATTCGAAGCCCATGGTAGATTTGAGGCTAAGAACCAGTTGCCTGCAAGCAGCCAGGATTCTGGCTGCGTTATGGTTACGGATCATACATCGATCTTCATCGAAGAAGCGATCTCTGGGGTAGTGGTTTTTGTTTTCGATGGCCCAGTGGTTGCGGATTTTCGATAGGAACTGAGGAGGGCTCAAGTCGGTGGGATCGCGGCTGCTGACATAGTAGGAGCGTTCCGAGGAAGGTTTCGCTTTGTTAGGATAATGGAAGGTGCGTTGGACAGAGGCGAACTGACGAGCATGAGGCAAGCCAAGGGAGGGAGCGCTTAGAGGATGGGTTGCTATTTGACGAATCTCCAGGCGGCCATGGTCCTTATCTACGGTTTGGTGGACAAAAAGGGGGAGGGGCCGAAAAGATTCTTTGCGTCTTGATGCATGGTGGGTTGGTTGTCTTTGATCTGGATGATATAGTCAGCACCGAGTTCTTCGACCACGATGTGGGCCGTTTCTTTTTGGTTATGCATGGCGTCGAAGGTGAAGGTGGATCCGTCCATGGCCGGCATCTTGCGCAGGAGAGTTTGGGCGGCGGTGATCTCGTTGGATTTGTCGGCGGTAGCGACTTGGGCAATCGTTTGAGCGCTTTGATGATCGACCGCGGCCACCAGGTGCAAGGCCTTGGCCGGTTCTTTGTCAGTGCCTTTGAGAGTCTTACCGTCAACCGCAATATCGCGGGGCAAACGGCCCTCGGGCGAGGCTATGAATTGGGTGAGGATTTGATCGAAAAGCTCGGCCTCGACGTTTTGCAACACCCGGTAGAAGACATCATAGCAGGGGGCCTGAAAACGGCTTGTTTTGGGGTTTTTCCAGGAGCGTAAGGCGCGCAGTTGGGCTTGATTGAGGTGATGGGCCAGGCGCACGATCTCCTTGAGGTTGTGTTTGCCGCAGAGGGTGCCGAGCACAATCATACTCAAGACCGTGGCGAGTCGATAGCGACGGCCCGCTTTTCGACGGAAGTCTTCGATCTGGTGGAAGCGTTCCCAGAGGCTTGTCATCTGTTCCACTTTGAGGCAGACCGCATGGGAGTTGTCGTTGGCATTGAGGGCCTCACGGTGTGCCTTGGGCAAGGGCCCTGGCGAGCGCAGCAGTTGCAGAGCATCAGCCCGCAGGGGTTTGACCCAGATCTGCTTGGGGCGCTCATGGCGTTCATAGAAATCTTCCCGCTGTCGACCATATCCCGCGCTCAAGCCCAAAGGAGTCCACCCGCTCGCCTTGTAGCAAGTGCCTCGGTGGATCTGTGGGTCCACGAAAGTTTCCGCTACCAAGGGGCGATAGGCAAAGGCCTGCTCCCAGTGATCGGCCAAGACTCTCAGGCACATCGCCAACGTCTTGGAGGCCAGATTGGCCAGCTTGAGCCCGGGCAGAATGAGAAAACGCCGGTTCTGCACCACCAGTTTCAAGCGCGCATGCCGTCGCGCCCCATCCCAGCCGATCCAGCCGTCTCGATCCTTCAGCCGGTAGCTAGCCGCTCCCCACAGCAAAAGACACACCCATTGCCCGTCGATCAAAGCCACATAGCGCAGGGTCTCTCCCGCGCTCCCCGCACTGTGCAAATAATGATGTTGGATCAAAAGATCATTGAATCGCTCCTGCTCTTCGGGCAAGATCAGACGCAGAGTTAGACGATCTATCGAAGGAGTCAGATGGTAAGATTTTTTGTCTTTCATACCATCTTGGCATGACTGATTCCCTCGGGTTTGTCTAGCTCTTTTTTTATCTTTTTGCCTATCAGCCACTTCCTCCCCAGAAAACTTTCACCCTGGCTCCCCCCCCGCCCCCTGCGAAAATGTATCGGTTTTGTCGCGAGCTTCGATTACTCTTACGATTACGACGATCGATTTCTGGTGAATCGAAAGTGTGCAGCCAATCGACGACAGGAATCCTTAACGAAATCGAAGATCGAATCTGCGGACTGAAGCCGCTCTAATTCTTGAAGAATCCCCTCCTCGGAGGGGAAGGGGTGGGTCGTCCGCGCACCGGGATTGGTTCGATGTCCCTTTTCGAATCATCCTCCGAATCCCCATGTTCGTACCGTATTGGCCGGACTTCGGGAAGTCTAAAGTCGTTGGGATAAGGACGGCGAGCCAAAGTGGTCGCCCGCGAAACCTCCGATCTACGAAACCCTCAATTGGTTTTGTCAGTTTCGCAGTTTCGCGTGTGGTACCAAATCCGTGGTAACTGTTGATTGGGTTCAGCTACTTGACTTGGTGAGACCGCACCCTGAAGAGAGCAGACCAAGTGACCAGGGTTCTAGCCCGAACATCTCACAAATCTTCTGCTACGACGACGGATCTCACCGCGTGCCAAAGCCTTCCCTTGCCCAGCGACCTTAGAGGGTCTCAACACACTGTCGCCCGCCGTGATTCGGAAAGAAATTGGCACGCAGCGATCTACGCCGTCTCGCTACGAAGTGTGTGAGATGTCCGGGCTAGAAAGCTATGGCAAGAGCACTGAGTAACTCGAGTACTAAGGCCACCTGATACAACGTCTCCAGATCCTGTCAACTGGAGAGTTGTCGATTCGTCTCCCCGGCTGCATAATCCTTCCGGAGGTGAACGATCTTTCCCGCCTTCTGCATACTATCGAATTTGAGCCCGACTTTCAGCCAATCTGTTTTATGTAGCTAAACAGCTTGTCCACAACCTTGAACCCATTCGATTCATAGAGTTTTACAGCGGAGATGTTATCGGCTTCGGGGTTTCCCGTAAAGGAATCTCGCTGTGCGGCTGCCCGTTGCTCAATATCGGCTCCACCGACGAATTCTCTTACGACGAAATCGCCGCATCGGGCCATTTTTCGAGGAGGGTCGGATCGAAGTGATTGCCGAAAATAGGGTGATTCATACTTCCCCTGCTTATATCCCCTGGCCTCGAGGATCGAAATGAGCAGTGCATCGCTTTCAAGTGCGCTCGTCTGATAATGAAACCCGTCTTCTCCAGCATGATTTTCAGATTGTCGGTATCACGATTTAGTACCTCACTTATAAAATCCCATCATGTCTGCGCAGCATTTATGTTTCTTTGCGCTCTAGTGGCGAACGGGAATTCCCAACGGATTAACAAAACAACGGAGGGGGACCTATTGAGCAGAATCATGGATAGCAGAATCATTTTTTCCGAGATGAGGCACAAGGGAGAGAACCTCGTGCCCCGCCAGCTTGCCCAAGGCATGAAGGCGCCAAGACGAATTGCCTCCAGCGAATCTACGAAGCTCTCGATTTCAATCTGGAAGAGATCTGATTGCAATCCCGCTAAGCGGGAAATGCCTGAACAATTGCCTGACTACTGGTCCTGAAGCGAGGATTCATACCGGTGGTAATCGACTGGCAACCTTACGTAATGTGAGAGCTGGGGACTCGTGGGTACCGATGCCCTGAATACGATTGCCCTTGCTCCGATTTTTTCCAGCACTCTTGATCCGCCAACGATTTCCGTTGCCATTTCGTGACAGTTTTGTAATGCGTTTCTTGGGCGGGAGATTAGCTCTCGAGGGCACACCACTTTGCGCGGGTATTCCTTTTGGTTGGGAGGGGGACTCGGCGGGACTGTTTTTTCTGACTCCCTGGATAATCCTTGAAATGGAGCGGTACGAGGATTTGGATCTGCTTGGTGGACTGTCGCCCGGTTTAGCGCACGACATTAACACTCTGCTGACACCGATCCACACCTACTTTCAACTCCTTTCTTCGAGCCCTGAAAAGGCCAGAGAGTTCGAGGGTACGGCGGCGAAGAATGTGGAGATGTTGCTTCAGCTGATTCAGGACGCCAGGATATTCTCGCCCGAACAGAAACTACAGATTTCTCGATGCGATCTGCCCATATTCTTCCGCCGGGCGGTCCGCCCGTGCAATGCCGGCATCCGGGAGAAGGGAATCGAAATAGAAACAGACTGGGGAGCGGTCTGCGATGTACAAGCCAACAGCTATCTGCTCCCCCGGCTACTTACGAATATTATCCAAAACTCAATCGAAGGAGAGGCCAAAACGATTCATGTCTCGGCCAGCGTCGAGGGGGCCGGGGAAGAGAAAGAAACCGAAATCATCATTCGGGATGATGACATTGGAATTGAGCAATCCAATCTGAATCAGGTATTCGAGCAATCATTCTCAACCAAAGGAAGTTCAGGTCTGGGTCTGGCCATCGCGCAAAAGATCGTCGAGATTCATGGAGGGACGATGGCAATTGAGTCGGTGGTTGGTGAGGGGACCAGGGTAAGGATAAGGTTGCCGAGGTAGAACGCCGTGTTCTCTCCCGTCGTGGCTCTTAATCGTTCGTTGCGGTCGATCTCTTCGACTTTGGATCACGATTGAGATTCACGACCGGAGATCGAGAGTGGATCATCGATTACGCTTACGATTACGCTGATCGATTATAAGAAAATGGATCCAATCGAAAACCGCAATCTTAAGCGCATTCGAGTCTCGAAACGACGCTCTTTGAAATACGTTGCAAACTAGGCCTGCACCAGCTCCGCCCCCTCCGAGACCTGTGCCTCACAAAACGCGATCACATCCCCTGCCATCCGCCGCGCCCGTTCGATTCTGGCTGCGATCTTCTCTTTCGATTCCAGCTCCAAGGCCGATACCAACTCAGCAAACTCGTTTCCAAAATTGTTCTTCTCCTGCTCGGTCCCATGGGCCTGTATGGCAAGGAGACAAACAAAACTTGCGACCGTTATCCAGAACATCGCTTCACGATGGTCACCCCTTTCAATCATCTCCATGGTACTGTCGATAATATAGGGCCGGAGATGAGGCTGAAGTTTGAAGGAAAAGGGCGTGGTATTGAACTCGAATGGCGACGCGATATCGAAGCCTCGGGTCAATGTATCGCAAAACTCCCCCACCCGATCACGCCCCAGCCCACCGAAACCGAGGACGCCTAGCACCTCCTCATAGAGTTCCATCCCGCCTTCAGATTGAAGCAACTCTCTCATCACCACCAATCCTCTGCGATGGGTGGGAGGAGCGAGATGGGCAACGGCCACCGCTCCCGCCATGAAAATTCCGCCCCAGGCTAAGCAGAATGCCGCCTCGGCTCCAGTTCGGGATGCTTCCATTTTCTGCAAACTGCCATAGAGCAATGCCTTCTCAAATTCCAGGCGCTTCGAAACCCATTGCTCTTTGCTAAATTCAGTTGATACCTCGGTCTTGCGGCCGGCCAGATATCCGTCCGTGTCCCACAGAATTGTGCCCCTCTCAATCTCGCAGGCCAATGTAGGATTGGACAGGATCTCCTCAACGCTTTCATAGACCGACTTGCTCAAATACACCACTTCCAACATTGTGCCTTCGTAGGAAAGCTCCTCATTCTCCCGTAAAAGCCCCGGATAGGGAAGACTCACTTCCACATCCCCCGGTTCGCGATCGATTACCAACGCAAGGTCGACATCCACGTCGTTGGGGAACTCCGATTCTTGCGACATCGAATTGATGCTTCCGAGAAAGTGCGCCCCTATCAATCCCTCCTCTTCCTCACTCTTTTTTTCGGTCCACTCTCTAACCTTCTCTTTGACCTCTGATACTCTCATCTTCTCCCTATTCTCTTTCGGTTAGCATCTCGCATTTGGCTCCTGATTTTTTATTCTAGGGAGTTTTTTTGATTTGCATCAAGCCCTGTTGACATATTTTTTACAGTTTCTGTCAGAGGGGTGAAGGGAAGAAAAGCCGACGAATGCCAGAGACAAGGTATGAGCCGATAGCGATTATCGGGTAGGCTGTCGTTTTCCCGGTGGGGCGGACAGTCCGGATGCATTTTGGAGGCTGTTGTGTGAGGGCCGCGACGCGATTGTGGACGTTCCGCCTGATCGGTGGGACAGTCGTCGCTATTACGATCCGGATCCGGAAATGCCGGGCAAGACTTACACGAGGCAAGGTGGATTCCTACGGGAAAAGATCGATCGGTTTGATCCCTGGTTTTTCGGAATTTCCCCGCGGGAAGCGGAGAGCATGGATCCGCAACAACGGCTATTGCTGGAAGTGACCTGGGAAGCGATCGAAGACGCGGGTCTGATTGCCGATAACCTGGCGGGTTCAAAGATGGGTGTTTTCGTGGGTGGCTTCTGTTTGGACAACATGCTGCATCAGCTGAGCTCAATGAACCGGCATCTGATTGATTCACACACGGCGGCGGGATTCTCCATGACGATGCTTTCGAATCGGCTCTCCCACACCTTTGATTTTCGGGGGCCAAGCCTCTCCATCGATACGGCGTGCTCATCATCGTTGGTTACGACGCACTATGCCTGCCAGAGCATCTGGAATGGGGAGAGCGACTGCGCGATTTCCGGTGGAGCAAACGTCATGCTGAGGCCGGATTCCCCGATCGTGATGAGCAAGGGACGATTCACTTCGACTCACTCGCGATGCATGGCATTCGATGAAAGAGCGGAAGGCTACGCGAGAGGAGAAGGGGCGGGAATAGTAATCCTGAAGCCGTTGTCGCGAGCCCTGGAAGATCGCGATCGCATATATGCGATCATCAGAATGACGGGAGTCAATCAGGATGGCCGTACCGATGGCATAGCCTTTCCGAACTCCGAGGCGCAGATCTCGCTGATGAGGGAAGTCTACGAGAAGGCGGGAATAAGACCATCAGAAGTGAATTATGTGGAAGCTCACGGAACCGGCACTCAGGCGGGAGACATCGCGGAGGCATCCGCGCTTGAAATGGTACTGTCACAGGGAAGAGCGACCGGCGAGACCTGCCTGATTGGATCGGTCAAGACGAACATCGGGCATCTGGAGGCGGCGGCGGGTGTTGCGGGACTTATCAAAGCGTCGTTATGTTTGAAGCATCTAGGGATACCGCCGAGTCTTCACTTTGAACAACCGAACCTGGAGATACCATTTGGAACAATCTGTCTAAGGGTTGCGACCAGAATGGAGAAATGGCCGGCGAATGGGAGACCGGCTCTTGCCGGGGTCAACTCATTCGGCTACGGCGGAACCAATGCGCACGTTCTCCTACAGGCAGCGCCGGAATCGAACCATGGACCGGATCCGAACAATGACAACGAGTCGAAGCCCGGAATATCCGGCAATGGAAAAGAAAAACGGGTGGAAACCGACAACACCTTGGGAGAGGTCGACGCCCCAATGCTCTTTCCGGTATCGGCGAGGAGCGAACCGGCTCTGAGGGATCTGGCTGGAAAGTACGCGTTTTACCTGGGCACGGAGTCAGGCACCGGCCTTCTCTGTGATTTTGCCCAAACGCTCTGCAGCCGAAGGAGCCACCATGGCCACCGCCTAGCAGTGGTTGCGAACTCGAAGGACGATCTGCGGGAAAAGTTACTTTCATTCTCTATGGGCGAAAACGGAGCCAATTCTATCGCCGGGATAGTCCATGCCGATGAGAAAAGAAAACTGGTCTTTGTATACTCGGGAATGGGACCCCAGTGGTGGGGAATGGGCCGTGTTCTCCGTAGGCGGGAAAAGGAGTTCAGAAATGCTTTTGACGAAACCGTTGCCAGGTTCGAGGAATGTTCGAACTTGCCGTTGCTGGAGGAATTTGAGAAAGACGAAAGCGACAGCCGAATGGGAGAGCCGGAGGTTGCGCAGCCCGCCAATTTCGCCCTCCAAGTTGGTCTTACGGCGCTCCTCAATTCGTGGGGAATCAGTGCAGATGCGGTCATCGGGCACAGTGTGGGCGAAATCACGGCTGCCTACATTTCGAACGCACTCACGCTGGAGGACGCGGTCTTGGTCTGTCACCATCGAAGCCAATTGCTCCAGCATCTTGACGGATGCGGCACCATGCTGGCGGCAGGTATTAATGAGGAATTAGCCCACAGACTTCTCAGAAAATGTGAGGATGCTTCGATCGCGGCCATCAACAGTCCTACATCGGTTACCTTCTCCGGAAATAGAAAGGAACTGGAGACGATCGCTCGAAAGTTGCTGAAGAGGCGGATCTTCCATCGATTTGTAGACGTAAACATCGCCTACCACAGCAGGCATATGCTTTCGATAGAAGCGCCTTTCCTGGAGGCCATCGGTGCAATTGAAAACGAGGAGACCACGATACCGTTCTACTCGACGGTTGCTGGAGGATTGACCGGCGGATCCGAACTTGGTGCTTCACACTGGTGGGAAAACATCCATCTCCCGGTCCTCTTTGCTGAAACCATTGCCACGCTGGACGCCGATGGCTACACTCACTTCCTTGAAGTCGGCCCACACCCCGTTTTGCGGCACTCGATTACGGAATGCCTTGATGCGTCCGGGATTGAAGGTAGTACCATCGCCACCCTCAATCGAAATACAGGCGATTCTACCAGCCTGCGCCAAACAGTCGGAAGGCTCTATACTCTAGGTGTTAATCCGAATTGGAGGGTCCTCACCCCAGCCGGGGGTCGATTCATCAGAATTCCAACTTACCCATGGCAAAAAAAACTGCTCTGGAGGGAATCCGAAAGGTCCCGCGAGTTTCGCCTCGGCACCGACCGGCACATTTTTCTCAACGAAGAGGTCGACACTCCGGATCCAACCTGGCGGGTGGAACTGAACGGCCAACTCTTCCCCTATCTGAAGGATCACTGCATCCAACAGAATATCGTCTTCCCTGGAGCAGGCTATGTGGAAGCCGGGCTCGCTCTTCACCGCGAAGTCTTCGAGGGATCGGAATGCACCCTGGAGCAGATTCGTTTTGAAAGTCTGCTCACGGTTGACCGGAAGAGGCCCCCTATCCTTAGCCTGTGCTTCGATCCGAGATTGCGACGGTATAACATCCACGCCCGAACCAGGGAGGAAGGCGCTCCCTGGACCGTGCACGCCTCGGGTAGAATCGTCCCCGGGGAGGCCGGAGATTCCCGCCGCAAGGTATCTTTGGATTCGATAGGAAGACGTTGTCCGAACTTAGTAGATCCTTCCGACCTCTACTCAAAATTGGGGAAAAGGGGCATTCAGTTTGGGAAATCCTTCCGCGGTGTCGTAGAGATTCGGACAAGCCGCGATGAATACCTCAGTCGACTCGATCTGCCGGAAGTTGATGAACCGTCAAAGGAAACTTTCCTGATTCATCCCACTCTCCTCGATTCGGCCCTGCAAACTGTCCTATATCTGATGGACGGCTTCGATACCGTTTTACCCGTCTCGGTGGAAAGGCTTTTCTTTTACCGATCGCCTCCTTCGAAGTGCTGGAGTCATGGGAAAATAACGAGTCGCAGGTGGGATTCTATTGAAGCCGATGTCGTAATCTTTGACGAAGATGGTGAAGTCTGCGTGACCGTATCCAAAATCGTCTGCCGCCGGATCCAAGAACGGGACGAACCCCGCAATTGGTTTTACGGTTACGAATGGGTGAAGGCGGCAGCAATCCAATCTGCGCAAGAAACAAGCGGTCGAAATCTCCTCGTCCTTGCGGATCCAATCCCGGGTCTGGAATCACTGCTCGCCATCCTTAAAGAGAATCAAATTCCGTACACAACCATCCTCCCTTTCCCGCATTGTTCGGCCGAGAAGGCGGGCAATGGTGGAAAAGCAAGCGAAGTCTCAGCAGGGAGCGAATCAACAATTGAAAGCCTTCGGGCGGAAACGTTTGATACCGTTATCTTTCTGAAGGGTCTTACCGGTGGGACGACGAGACTCGATCCGAAGACGGTCATGGAACGGACAGATTACCTCCACGCAACGGCAAACGAATTCGCGAGAGTATTTCCCAACCAACCCGTAACCTTGAACGTCGTTACCCGAGGGGTCCAGGTGATTACGGAAGGTGACAAAGCCGAGGGACTGGATTCGGCGCCCTTCTGGTCAATAGGAGCGCTTATAGAAAACGAGTATCCCAGTATCTCGTGCAGACTGATCGATCTCGATCCTGGACACTGCGAAGAGGAATGGAAGAGTCTCGCGACTGAAGTTCTCGGCCAGGAGCAGGATCGAGAGGTCGCCTTCCGTGGCGAAGAGAGGTATAGGAGAAGGCTCACACCAGTAAAACTCTCTGACCCCGGAGACCGGGATCAGATGGTTCCGGTTCGGCCGGGTACACCCGTGGTTCTGGGACCGTATCGTCCCGGTGATTTTGAAAGCATTTGTTTCGAGGAGTGTCCGAGAAAGAATCCGCAAGGAGACGAAGTTGAAATTCGAGTCGAGGCCGCCGCCATCAATTTTAAGGATCTTCTCAAGATCCATGGGAGGGTTTCGCACATCGTAACCGAAGAGACCTTTATCGGAGATTCCATAGGTATGGAGGCAACAGGTACGATCGTCGCGACCGGAACCGCGGTGCGTGAGTTCGGCGTAGGAGACAATGTAATCGTGCACGTACCGGGAACCTTTCGCACCTACCTCACAGTATCGGAGAATTTCCTGAAACGAAAATCCGAGCAGATTTCTTTCCCAGAGTCTCTCTTTTACGTCTCTTTCGTCACGGCTTACTACGGGCTCGTGGAAATCGCGCGACTGAAAAAGGGGGAAAAGGTCTTAATCCACTCCGCCGCCGGAGGAGTGGGTCTCGCCGCTGTGCAGATTGCGCAAGGGATCGGCGCCGAGATTTATGCCACTGCGGGTAGCGAAGAAAAGCGAGAGTACCTTCGATCATTGGGAATCGAGTATGTGATGGATTCGAGGTCCCTGCGATTTGCTTCGCAGATCCGGCGAAAGACATCGGGACGCGGTGTCGACGTGGTCCTCAATTCGCTCGTCGGAGAAGCACTTCAACAGAGCTTGTCCTGCCTCGCCCCCTTCGGTTGATTCGTCGAATTGGGAAAGCGAGACATCGTCGAGAATGGAGCCATTCCGTTGCGACCATTCAACCACAATCTTACTTTCGCCTCCGCCGATATCGACCGGATGCATCTGGATCGCCCTTTGCTAGCCCAGCAGATTGCAGGAGAAGTGGTTACGAGATTCATCAAAGGTCACTTTCGACCTTTGCCGACCAAGATCTTTCCCGCGGCAAGGATATCGGACGCGTTCAGACACCTTTCCACAGGCGAACATATCGGCAAGGTGGTCGTGTCCATGAGCGACCAGAAAGTTGCCGTGATAAAACGCCCCACCCGGGGAATCTCCTGGGAGGACGACGGTACCCACCTGATCACAGGAGGGACCAGGGGTTTTGGACTCGAGGTCGCCCGATGGCTTGCACGGAGAGGTGTCCGGCAACTCGTCCTCGTGAGTCGAAGCGGATTAGATCGGAAGACTACTCGTGAGTTGGAGGAATCGGGTACGCACATCTTCGCGCCTCAAGTCGACATCGCGAAGGAGCAGGATGTCATGGGGCTCATCCGCGAAGTTCGAGAAAACCTCCCTCCCTTGAGCGGGATATTTCACAGTGCCGCTGTGCTGGACGACAAGCTGTTGCGGGATCTCGATAAGGAGAGTCTAGAGAGAGTGATGGCGCCGAAAGTAGCCGGCGCCGTCTATCTCCATAGACATACCTCGGACCTTCCGCTGCGGTATTTCATTTGCTTCTCATCGGTCTCCTCTATCATAGGAAATCCAGGGCAGGGAAACTACGTTGCCGCCAACGGGTTTCTGGATGCTTTCGCACACTACCGCCGGGCGCACGGATATCCCTGCACCACCATCAATTGGGGGGTGCTGGCCGAGATTGGAATGGCTGCGCGCGACAAGAGGCTTCTCCAGTCGATCGAGAATCTCGGAATCTCCGGTTTCACGACCGAAACGGCGCTTTCTCTCCTCCAAGAAATCATGGAGGAGGATCCAATACAGATCGGAGCCTTTGACCTCGACTGGATTAGATGGGGTGAGTCCAACCAAGGTGCGGTGCTCTCTCCAAGGTTTCGGCAGTTCACCAATCCCGAAGGCGCAGAGGCAACTGTCCAGGAGGAGTTGAAGATGACAAAGCTAGTCCGGGAACTAATTGAAATAGAACCCGATAAACGAATCCGTCACCTTGAGTCGACCTTTACCGAGCAGCTGGCGGTCGTCTTGCGGACTTCGGCCGACCAGATCGATCCTCATCAAAGCATCAACCGACTTGGAGTCGACTCGATTATCGTACTTGAGCTCAGATTGGCATTGAAGGCAAAGTGGGGTCTAGAGATAACGACCCTCGACCTCCTTCAGGAAACCTCGATTGCGTCCTTTGCGGAACGACAGTTACACAAACTCCAACCAGCGATTGAGGGAAGGGAAGCGGAGGTCGAAGAAAGCACGGCCGTTTCCGAAGAGCCGTGACCAAATTTCACTGACCGTCTTGGATCATGGAAACTGTTCTAACAGGAATCGACAGTGTTGTTATGTTCCGAAACAGCCAAGGCCTGTCCGGCCGTGGAACCCTCGTCCACATCACTCGTTCGGTTGTCGTTTTCGAAGTCTACAATCCTTTCTCGATTGTTCAACTGAGTGAAGTTCTGCACGGCGTCCGCATCTTGCGCGGCGAACGGGCGATTTATAACGGCCGCGCTTCCGTCAGCAGCATTGTAACCACGGGGCTGATGGTCATCGTCTCCGCCACGCTGCTCGATCCATGGCGGGATCTCTCGGAGCTTGCGCCGGGAGACCTGCTCCAGATCGAGACGGAGAGGTTTGTCCGACACTGGGAGGCGAGTCAGGATCTGCGACCCAACTATCAGTTAATTGTTACTTCCCTGAGCAGTTTTTTCGCCGAACTCAGTCGTTGGCTCAATGAGGCGGAAACAGGTACCTTTTCCGATGAGGACTCAGACAGTACCGAGAGCCTTAAAAAGGAGTTTTACCAGGAAGTTCGAGCGCCGCTTCTGCCTGAAGTCTTTGCCCTCTACGAGGAATTCGAGAACGAGGCGTGTAAAATCCCTCCTGAGGAGGTTACGGCGCACAAGGCATTTGCGCGAAGAGAACTTCATCCTGTTACGATGTGCTCGCCCTTTGTTTACAGGACCTATACGAAGCCCTTGGGCTACGCGGGCGATTATGAAATGGTTAACATGATGCTGGAAGAATCCGATCTCGAGATGCCCAATGCATACGCCAACATCGTACACTCCTTTCATATCAGCACTGCCGCTCCGGAAGCCCATCGCAATCGGATCGACATGCTCGAAAAGCGACTGAAAGAGGAAGTCAAAAGAGCGACCGGCGAAGGGAGGCCTTTCACCGCCTTGAGTGTCGGCTGCGGTCCGGCGATTGAGGTAGAGAGATTTATCCGAAGTGAGCCGCTTTCCACCCACGCCGTCTTTCAACTGCTCGATTTCAATCAAGAGACTCTGGATTCCGCCCAATCAAAGATCCAGCAGGCGATCAAAGTGAGTGGTCGTCGCCCGATTGTGAAACTCGTAAATCAGTCGATGGATGACCTCCTTAAGGAAGTTCATGAGAGTCCTAAGAGGTCTCATACCCAGTACGACTTCGTTTACTGTGCCGGACTGTTTGACTACTTCACGGATCATACCTGTAGATCCCTGACCAGCCTATTCTTCGAGTGGATTCGCCCAGGCGGATTGGTGACTGTCACAAACGTACATCCATGTAATCCGAATCGATACGGAATGGAGCATCTCCTTGAATGGTACCTCTGCTACCGCGATGAAGAGAGTCTGTTGGCCCTCTCCACTTCAATAGCCGAAAAGACGGTCAGCACGGATCCAACCGGAGTAAATGTCTTCCTGGACATCCGAAAGGAGGAATGAGAGAGCGGGTAGAGCAATCAGAGGTCAATCTAGCAGAGAGCTACCGACAGACGGATCGGAGTCTTAGGATCCGCTACTTCAAGGTTGTCTGCTTCTGGACACTCCTTTTCATCCCCGCGGGAGCGTCCCTCGACTACTTTGTCTATCGGGAGCATCTGAGTACCTTTTTCCTCCTCAGAGCAATGGCGGATGTCATTGTCGGCTCTCTCTTTCTGATCCATTTCACCACCTTCGGGCAGAGGCACATTCGCGCTTTGGGAATTATTTTGACGCTCCTCGTCAATGTCACGATCACCCTCATGATCTACCTTTCCGAGGGGCCCGGATCTCCCTGTTACGCTGGCCTCAACCTGATCATTCTGACCGTGGCCGTCTTTCTCCCTTGGACCCTTGGGGAGACGCTCCTCGTTTGTATATCGACTATCGGTATGTACATGGCTGCATGCTTGCTCCACGGATACACTACCGGCCTACCAATCGAAAATGATATCCTCTATAACAATATCTTTTTTCTTCTCCTCACCAGCCTGATTTGCGGCCTATCGAGTCATATCAATTCGAAAGCCAGGTACGAGGACTTTCTCCTTCGGCACGAACTCGACCTTCGCAACAGGGAGCTCGAGGAGCTGGACCGGCTAAAATCCGAATTCTTCGCCAACATCAGTCATGAATTGCGCACCCCGCTGACACTCATACTCACACCGGTTGAGGATCTTCTCAAGAGAAGCGCCACATTGCCTGACAGGGTTCACGATTCTCTCCTCCTCGTCATGCAAAACGCTCTCCGGTTGCTCAAACTGATCAATGATCTGCTCGATACGATAAGGTTGGAGGAGGGCGCGATGAAACTCGCCAAGGAGCCGGTCGATCTCTCGACTTTCCTTCCCGGCATTGTCGATTCCATCCGGCATCTCGGTGGAACCAAGAATCAGGTATTTCGGGTGGAGCGACCGAATCGTCCCCTCATCGTTCATGGGGATCCGAATCGTCTGGAAAAGGTATTTCTTAACTTGCTTAGCAACGCCATCAAATTCACTCCCGTAGGGGGCGCGATCACCTCCCGTCTGCATGAGAGGTCGACCTTTGCCGTGATCGAAATCGAAGACAACGGAGCCGGCATTTCAAAAGAGGAATTGCCGAAGATCTTTGACCGCTTTCACCAGGCCGCCGATTCCACGAAGGCAAAGTCCCATGGCGTGGGAATCGGTCTCGCTCTCGCCCGTGACCTCGTCGAGGAGCATGACGGCACAATTTCGGCGGAGAGTGAGCCGGATCAAGGCACCACCATTCGCGTCGAGCTGCCCTTACTTCCCGATTCCGAAGCGGAGCAACAGTTGAACCCTACCTCCTACGATGACGGAACCAAAGAACCCTTCGCCGACGCCTTCAGCTCGGCCGACCGCATTCTTATAACGGAGAGATCGGAAGAAGAGCTCGTTCTGCCCGATGTGGGAGAAGGAGAACACACCATCCTGGTCGTGGATGATGAACCGGACATGCGTCGGTTTCTCGTCTCCAAATTGGCGGAAGACTATCGGGTCCTACAGGCATCGAACGGTGAATCCGGCATCGAAAAAGCCCGCGCCAATCATCCCGACCTGATTCTCCTCGACTGGATGCTTCCGGGAAAGGATGGCATCGACCTCTGCCGCGAGCTTCGGCGCGATAAGGCAACCTCGGAGATCAAGATCGTCCTTCTTACTGCCAGAGTCGATGAAGTCTCGAAGATTCGAGCACTGGAGGAAGGAGCGGACGATTTTCTGACGAAACCTTTCAGCACCATCGAGGTAGAAACTCGCATCGCCAATTTGCTCCGCACGGCCGATCTGCAAAGGAACCTGAGGGTGCAAAACACCGAGCTGGAGGATACCTTGAGCCGCCTTAAAGAAACCGAAACCCAGCTCGTACAAAGCGAAAAAATGCGAGCTCTTGGGACTCTTGCCGCCGGCATCCTTCACGAAATCAACAATCCTCTCAATTTTACAATCACCGCCCTTCAGTTTGGAATGGAGTCGGTACCCAAGGAGGATGAGGATCTCCGGGAGACATTAGAAGATATCGGTGAGGGTATGAACAGAATCAACCGGATTGTCTCAGAGTTACATGCTTTTGCCTATCCCGAAGAAGAGGGTAAAGTTGAAGTATTCTATCTGAAAGAATGCTTCGAATCCGCCCTTCGACTGGTCGCTCACGAGGTGCAAGACCTCCAATTGGTCAACGAAATCGAAGAATCGCAAAAGGTCACCGGATCTCACACCCAGATCGTTCATCTCTTTATAAATCTTTTGATGAACTCCTCCAAAGCGGTTCGAAGTGTGGAAAAACTTAGGAAACCTGAAATTCGAGTCTCCGATCGGCGGGAGAACGGGCGCGTCCAAGTCGAGGTCTGGGATAACGGATACGGAATCAGGAACGAAGTCTTTGACAAGATCTTTGATCCCTTCTTCACCACTCGGGAAGTCGGTGAAGGGTTGGGACTCGGACTCAGCATTTGCCATACGATCGTGAAGAATCACGGAGGCAGCATATCCGCGAAGAGCGAAGAGAATCGCTTTACCGCGTTTACGTTCGACCTTCCCGCATCGAAGGAATAGTGTGATGGTTCATAAATTCTATCCCGCTGAGCGGGATGAGAACGCCATTGAGAGGCAGCGCTCTGGTTGACTGGTATGGATTCACAAGATCGAGTTTCAAAGCTGAGGGTTCTCTACGTCGACGACGAGGATATCTCCAGGAAGTATTTTTCGAAAGCGCTCAAGCCCGATTACGAGATCCTCACGGCGGCAGACGCAGACGAGGGTTGGAATCTGATCGAGGAAGCAGCCGGTGAAATCGCTGTCATTGTTTCGGACCAACGCATGCCGGGAAAGTCAGGTGTCGATCTCCTCAGCAAAACTCGTTCCCTTTACCCCCGGATCATCCGTATCCTCACCACCGCCTATTCCGACCTGACCAGCGCCATAGACGCTGTAAACGACGGCGCTATTTACCAATACGTAAAGAAACCTTGGGATCTGTCCGAGCTCAAGAGCATCCTGAAACGAGCCACCGAACTTTACGAAGTGCAGATGGAGAAAGATCATCTCCTCAGAGAAAAGCTCAGCGTCCTTCAAAGAATATTCATCGCCGATCGCGTGCAAAGCCTAGGCATTCTCACTGTTGCCCTTACGGACAGGATGAGAAACGCCGTTCGCGCCTACTGCAACTACGTCGATCAGGTCCCCGGGTCGATCTTCAAGTTTTGGCAGGAGAGGACACTCCATCGGCCTCCTGATTGGGGCTCCGACTTTGGAGAACTCGCCGCCCAGGAAGGTAAGTCCATCTTTCGACTGGCTGACAGCATCGTCAAAGAGTCCTCGAAAACGGTCTCCCAGCAACAGAGCAAGTCTGACTTTCGACAGCTCCTCAATGACACCCTCTCCTCTCCCGCGTTGTCTGAAAGTGGATCAAATCGAAAGGTGTCTCTTGAGATCGATCCCGATTTACCGCCGTTTCCCGTACTGGGAGAGATGATGGGACGCTGTCTGACGATTTTGGTAGATTCTACGCGAATCCTCAGCGGTGGATCCGATCGGATCCGGGTCCTGGCCCGCCACAGCGACAGCCAGGAAGATCGGAATATTCTGCACTTACAGGTGGTGGCAGAAGGCTCACCTGGACCCGATAGCGATTACTACAATCTCTTTTCCTTGCTCGCAGGAGACAGCGACAACCAGGAGAGCTTTAACCTCCTCTTCGCTTTCCTTATCGTTCACCACCATGGCGGTAAGATAAAAATTCACCGCAAACAACCCAACGGACCGGGCTTCGAAGTCGAATTACCGATAACCTCACAACCAACTTCGGATTCTCGCGAACGTGAGGAAATGCTGGATCTGGATCCGATATTCCGACATTTCCAAAGTTGGGGAACCACTGCGCTATAGCATCAGATAGAGGAATTTTGACTATGCATGATACCTACGATTACCGGAAATTCGCCATTCTCTACGTTGATGACGAGGAGCTCTCCCTGAAGTACTTCACCCGCTACCTCGGCAAGACATTTCGTATCTTAACCGCGTCCAGCGCGGATCAGGGTTTTGAGGTCTTCGAGAAGCAGAGAGACGAGATTGGAATCCTCGTTTCTGACCAGCGCATGCCAGGTCAAAAAGGAGTCAGTCTCCTCGAGAAAGTCCGGCGAACTCAGCCACGCACCGTCCGGATCTTGGTGACCGCCTATTCCGATATCAACGTGGCCATAAATGCTGTGAATTCGGGCGCCGTTTACAAATACCTCTCGAAACCATGGAATTTTGCCGAGCTTGAGATGATTCTCAAACAGGCAATGCAATTTCACATCATTCAACGTGAACGAGACGACCTTCTGCGACAGAAGGTTTCCTCCCTGCAAAACATGGTCATGCAGGACCGGGTAATGAGTCTCGGAATCATTGCCGCCGGTCTCGGCCATTACGTCCGCAATTCTCTTGTCGCAGTCAGGACTTTCCTCGACCTCGCTCCGGAAAAACTCAAAGCGGAACTGCCCGACACCCAGGAGATCCGCGATCCAACCTACTGGAACGATTTCTACGAAAAGGCACAAGACCAGGTCTCGCGTATCACCGGCCTTCTAAAAGACCTTGGAATGGCCACTGATTCTTCACCCGAGTCTTTTCACGATCTCATCGATCTTGAGGCAGTTATCCAACGTGCGGCCGACGACCTCCGCCAATCCATCGAAGCTAAGGAGATTCAATTGGATATTCGCATCCCCCAGGATCTTCCCCGAATGCTTGTCGAAAAAAACAAATTTGAGCATCTCTTCCACCTGCTCATCAAAGACGAGGTGAGCAACCTGCCGGCGGGCAGCAAAATTGAGATCGATGCTTCCTTCAAGGCAAACGATAGCCAAGGGAAAGGGGAAGTTCATCTACTTCTCAAGGATAATGGACCCGGTCTGCCTCTAGAAACCATCGGTTCCCTCTTCGATCCGTTTTCCCTGCGCAATTCAGACCAACAGGAGTTCGGTATCGATCTCATGGCATGCTACTTTATCGTCTTCCACCACGGCGGAAAGATCGACGCCCGAAGCGATGGGAACAATGGCACCGAGTTCAGCCTTGTCTTTCCGGTCGATCCGGCCAGTCGTCAGCCCCTCGAGGATGAACAGGCCTTCCTCACCAAAGTCCTTACCAATGACGCTCTCTTGGAGAGCATCCTCGCCGAAACCTGATAGGAGTTATTCCCACTATTCACAATCCCTGCATTTGCCCTTTTACTTGACGCTGGTCTCTTTGGTGGTATCTTTCTAGGAGTCTGTCGGACTTTGACGTTCGATTGCTTCGCAAGTGACTAGAATTGTCCGACAAACTCCTAGCACTAAGCTCACCTCGGAACCTGTCGGACTCTCAATACTTAGCTTTGCAACATCGTTAAGGTTCAGATCGACGGGTAAAGGATCCAAATCTGGACTAGGTTCATACCGACTGATTCCTTGTACCATGGTGCTAGTGACGTGTTCCGGCTGAATTCTGGTAATGATAACGTGGCCACAAAAGCTGGCTAACAATCGTCTCCTTATTGTTGATGATGAGGATGGCCCAAGGGAGTCCTTGAACTTGATTTTTAAGGACGACTACGAAGTTCGGACGGCGTGCAACGGATCCGAGGCAATCGAATTATCACGCCGCGAGCCCTTTTCCACTGCAATTGTGGATATCCGCATGGAGGACCGGACGGGAATCGAGGTGCTCCAGGAATTGAAGCGGATCTTTCCCTATACCGAGGTAATCATGCTGACCGCCTATGAGACACTGGAGACGGCCCGACAAGCGATCAGCCTGGGAGCGAGCGACTACTTGAGCAAACCGTTCGACGTAGAGAACATTCAGAAGGTAGTGAAACGCTGCCGGGACCGATTTACCTTCATGACGCGCCAGGACCTGGCCTTGCGGGAAAACATGGATCGGACCAAGAATGAGTTTCTCGGTGTTCTGAGTCACGAACTCAACACCCCTATGAATGGAATCATGGGGTTCCTCGAGTTGCTTACCGACACCGACCTCACGGAAGAGCAGAAGAGTCTGATGAACGATGTAAAGACCTGTAGCCTCGGCCTGTTCGAAACAATCAATGACATCGTCGGATACGCTCAGTTGGTAAGCCGCAGTCAGGAACTCTTTCTCTCACGCTTCAATCCCGCCAGTATGGTCTTGAACCTCCTCGTCCGGCATGAGGGGCAGAATCAGGATTTGAGAATTGTCCTCAATGCCTCGCCTCGACTACCGGCAACAGTATACGGCCCCGAAATTGAGATTGAGACGATACTCCTGAAGCTGATGGACAACGCCATAAAATTCACCCCGAAAGGTGAGGTCGAAGTCTCGGTCAGGGCAGAGGCACTCTACTCGAAGCGAATCGAGCTTATTCACACGATCAAAGACACCGGAATCGGCATACCACAGAGGCTTCTGGACTCTGGAGAGATCTTTGAACCCTTTAACCAGGGTGACAATTCACTAACGAGACCGTTTGGCGGATTGGGAATCGGGCTTTCCCTCTGCCGCAAGCTCTGCGAGAAAATCGACGGTAAAATGGAGTTTGAGAGCGCCCCAGACGAAGGGACAACTGTCGTGTTCACTGTTCCCGTCGACGCTTAGGATTCTGTCGGATAGAATCAGGCTGGGTGTCTGTCGGACTTTGTCGCTCGATGATTGCACGGCTACCAGTCATCTCCGACAGACTCCCAGATCGATTCGGAATCCTTTTGACTTCGACGGGACCCCAGCCTCGAATGGAATCGAACCGAAGAAACGAAAGGAATATTACGGATGAGTGGAGAATACGACAAGATCTACGAGACCCACGGGGCTTTCAGTTGGAGTGAGCTGTGCACGACCAATGTCGCGGGTGCAATTGACTTTTATTCGCAGATATTCGGCTGGAGTATCGAGAAAATGGAGATGCCGACTGGTGATTACAATGTCATCAAGGTAGATGGCGAAGGAATGGGTGGCATCATGCCTCCACCGCCCGATGCACCCGAAGGAATGCCTCCTGCCTGGGGCTGTTATGTCACGGTCGACGATGTCGACAAACGGGCAGCCCAGGTGAAGGAACTCGGAGGCAATATCCTCGCCGAACCCTTTGATGTTCCCACGGTCGGTCGCATTTGTGTCTTTCAGGATCCTCAGGGAGCGGTTTGCCAGATTATTACCTATAACTTCCCCGAGGGATAGGAGTCTGTCGGCGTCTTCCCAGCAGTAGATGCCTCAAGGAGACATGGAAGTAAAAATGAGGCGCAAGAATTCTTGCCCGTGTCCTCCTCTTCATCGACATCATTGAAATCCGCGTGGAGCCGTTGTTGGCCCCGGCGGTGGCATCGGCGTCGACGTAAATGATGGTCTGGCCTTGCAGCCTTATTGGTTGCCGTGCATCAATCCGTTGCCACTCACACCTTTTCATTCCCGCGATGAGAATTGACTGCCAGAGCCATGTTTTCCCGAGAACCTATGCCGAGATCCTGACCCGAAGTAAGGCTCTGCCCCGGGCTCTGCGCGAAGAAGATTCCTACCGCGTTACCTACGGAAATATCCAGAGCTTTCTCCTCGACCTTGAGACCTACAGCATCGACAGGAAACTCAGGGATATGGATGAAAACAGCATCGATGTCAGCGTGCTAAGCATCAACATGCCCGGTCCTGAGTCCCTTGACCCGGAACTCGGCGCAGAGGGAGCACGAGTGTGCAATGATTACCTTGCGAAAATCTCCCACGCACATCCTGACCGCCTCGTCGGGCTCGCGACATTGCCGTGGCAGAATGAAGGAGCCGCCCTCGGCGAACTCGATCGTCTCGTCTCGGATCTGGATCTCCGCGGTGTCATGCTCTACGCGCGGGTGGGAGATGTGCCCGTGGATGCGCCGGAACTGGATCCCATTTATGCACGCATTGAGGAACTTGGCCTCCCGGTCGTTCTTCACCCAACCGTTCCACCATGGGGTGGCTCACTCAATGATCACTCCATGATCCCCATGATCGGTTTGATGGTGGAACAGAGTTATGCGGCCCTGAGGTTGATTCTCGGAGGAGTCCTCGAGAGGCATGAGGGGCTACAGATCGTCCACCCTCACTGTGGCGGGGTGGCTCCCCTACCTTTGGGGCCGCATCCAAAACCAGACGGAAGTCATGAAGAGAGGATGTGAAAAGATTACCAGGCCGGTGGGAGATTACTATGAGCGGTTTACTCTCGACACCGTCTCTCCCTCCGCTACGGCGATTCGCTTCGCCTTCGACTTCGCCGGCGCCGACCGTCTTATTTTCGGTAGCGACCATCCCTGGGTGGATATCGGGATCTTCGTCGAACTGATCGAAGGTCTGGAGATCTCCCCTCAGGAGCGGGAGCGCATCTGGAGCGGAAATGCCCGCCGGTTGTTTCAGATTTGAGACCGGCTAACCTGAAACTTCAATGCCGATGCGGCTTTTCGGACCTTCGTCGAACCCAGCCAAGAGGCGGAAATATGGAACTGACGGGGGAAGTTTCAAACCCGGATTGATCCGGCTCCGAAGTGGTAGCCGGCGGCTGGAACTAACCTGAAACTTCAATGGTGATGCGGGTTTCCAGGGACGAATTTCACCGTTTGCGGCACAGTGGGTTTCCCTCAGGTGGTAGAGCAGTACCGCACCCAAAGGGTGATCGGAGTAGGAAGCTTGGAGAGGGATTCTTCAATCCTTGATCGGACTTTGAATGGAAGTGTCACGTTGCCGTCAGGCTGAGGGATTGCTCTGCTACCTGAGGGTACTTTCTCTTTCTCACATCCGCGGGATCGCTGCGCCATCCGCGGGCCTTTTTCTCTTCGGCCCACTTCCGAAATGTTAAGTTGCAATCTCGATTGATCCGGAAAGCACTCGCGGCCGGTGGCCCAGCTAATCTGAAACTTCAATGGTGATGCGGGTTCTTCATCACAAGAGTGCAAAGAATCCCAATTATCCCCAAGACAACCGCCGTCGCCCTACGGGCTATGGCGTGTCAAGAGCCTGGGGGATTAGTTTGTTGGCTGCGATCTCGGTCCTTGGGATCACCCATCATTGGACGAGCCGGGACTTGCCATCCCCACCGACGTCCCTCAAAAATATTGAAAAGGAGGAACCCTATCATGAAATCAATCTATCCCGTTTTGATGCTCACCGCCTCTATCGCGCTATTCGTTGGTTGCGGATCAACCGAAACCGAATCCACCGAACTTCCCTCCCCTGAGGAAGTCGAAAAGCAAGTGCAACCACCTCCAGAGGCTAAGACCGCCGGCAAAATCGAAGTCCCGAAGATCGAAGTCCCGAAGGGTCCGCCGCCGGCGTCGGACCCTCCAGAAACCAAGCAACCTGTAAAAGTGCCGGTAGCATTGAAAGATATCCAAGAGTCCGCCAAGAAAACCAAGTTGCCGGATCCGGCGGAAGTACTGCCATCGGAGGGAGCCGCCAAGTCGCTCGTCGACAAACTCTCAATCGCTTCCAGTGAAACGGTTGCCAATCTGATGAGCAGTCTCAAAAACGTCGACCCCTCGGTTGTTTCCAATCTGAACGGAGCCCTGGACGCCTTTGCAAAGGAGAACGATCAAGGCGCACTCAAGTATCTGGCCAAGTTTCGCGCTGCCTCACTCACCCCGGAGCAGACCGCGCTGGCGGCAGAGGTCCGGGACGTGATCGCCACCGCCGTCCTGGAGCGCAACTTCGAAGTGAGCGGGGACGGCGACATCGCCAAGGTCGTCAGTTCCATCAAAAGTCGAGATACGCCTGGCGCCGTCAGTGGGCTCCGCGCTCTTGCCGGCCGGGCGGGGCTGACCGCCGGGCAAAGGGACCTCCTTCAAACCCTCATAACCGATTACGCCCCGCAAATCGCTGCCGCTGCCGAATCCCTGAAGGGTAATCTGAAGAGCGTCAATCCACTTGGAGATTGAATGGCCAAACAGATCCGTAACAGACGACCCAACATTCTCCTCGTCGCAGTAGACTCGCTGCGTCGCGACCGAATGAGCTGCTACGGCTATCACCGGCTGACAACTCCACATATCGATCGCTTCGCGGAGGAGGCCACGGTCTATGAAGAGACCATCTCCGCCCACATCCCCACCACCTCGGCCTATGCCTCGATGCTCACCGGAAGAGACTGCTTCGGCACCGAGGTCGTCGCCCTCCGACACCGTGGAGGATTGACCAAAAAGGTAAAGACGCTTCCCGAGATCCTCCGCAAGGAGGGTTTTAACACCTCCTGCATCGGCTTCACCGGGAATCCATCCTCCCGTGGTTTCAGCCGGTATCTCGAATACGACGCTTGGGGATCGTGGGAAAAACGGCCGCTTACCAAGGCTCAGAATCTCAACGATCTCTTCCACCCTGAACTGAAACGACTCAACCGCTCCAGTAAGCCCTGGTTCATGATGCTGCGCCACATGGATCCGCATGCCCCTTATATGCCTCCCCCTCCCTTCGATCGGATGTTCTACCAGGGCAATGAGTGCGATCGGAAGAACAAGTCGATGAAGCCTGTGAAGGACTTCAAACCTTTCCGAGACTTTCACCTCTCCTGGTTGCCGCCAGGAATCACCGACCGCCATTTTGTCGATGCCCAATACGACGGTGAGATCGCATATATGGATTCCTGTATCGCGGCAATTTCCGATGATCTCGAATCACATGGAATCCTCGAGGATACCATCGTCATATTGAATGGTGACCACGGCGAGACCCTTTACGAGCATGAGTGCTGGTACGACCACCACGGTCTCTATGAGCCGACTCTCGTCGTTCCACTAATGATTCGCTATCCCCCAAAGCTACCAACTGGAGTCACCATCAACGGTCTTAATCAGCGCAAGGACCTCGTCCCAACCATCCTCGAACTCGCCGGGATCAAGACCGATCTGAAATTCGACGGCGGGTCTCTCGTCAGGCTGGTCGAAGGCCGGTCTGCGAGTTTCGAATCGGAAATCTACATCACGGAATGTACTTGGATGAGAAAGCACGGCTGGCGCACTCCGGAATGGAAACTGATCGTGGCTCTCGAACCGGACTTCCATTTCAAACCGCCGGTCGAACTATACAATCTCATCCAAGATCCGCTTGAACTCGATAATCGTGCCCGGAAAGAACCAGGGATCGTCGAACACCTGAATTCGCGCATGGACGTCCACATCCGAAGGCGCGAAAAAGAAACAGGTACCCGGAATCCAATATTCGAACAGCCTCACTGGCACGGATATAAGGACGCAAAACCCTATTTCGAGTCCAGCGATGAAGCCTACAATACTTTCTACATCGGCGACGCCTCGACCGCCAAGCGGCTCCAGGCCAGAGGGGGGAAGGACTAATAAGGAACGATCCCAACGGCAACTTGGTTGGTCCTACTCGATGATATTGGGGCCGGAGATAGCCCGATACAACCTCCCACTTTTCACTGTTACGTTTCACTGATCACTCTGTTTCTGAGACCCGAAAACCTCGGCTCGCCGAAGCTCTCTAGCGACGGCGGCTGACACCCCCCAACATCGCGAATTCGCCCCCGCATCTCGCATCCCGCAACTGCCCCCCCCTTCGAGTGCCTCCACCATCCCAACCCAACATCCTCGTAATACTGAGCGACGACCACGCCCAATGGGCTTCTCACGCCTACGGCAACTCGGAGATCCGGTCCCCGAATATCGACTACCTTGCGGAGACCGGGCTCACCATGCAGAACGGCTATACGCCCTGCCCGGTTTGCTCACCAGCCCGAGCCTCGTTCTTCACCGGACGGCGACCATCACAGCATGGAATCCACGATTTTATCGCCACCGGCTCGCACGAATTCGAACACGGCTGGATGAAAGACGAAGTAACGCTCCCACAGCTACTGAGCGAAGGTGGTTACGAGACCGCTCTCATTGGAAAATGGCACTGCACGGTCGACAGTGTGCCGCCCCAACCGGGATTCGATCGCTGGGTCAGTTACGACAGCAGAACGGTAGGCTGGCAGAACCAGTATCTTCATCGGGGACCGGTTCACTTTTCCGATCAAGGTGAAATGGTGGTCGTTGACGACTTTCAGTCTCGCTATCTTGGACGCCAGGCAGTGAACTTCCTACGTTCCCGCAACCGCGCTCGGCCTTTCTTTCTCTTCTTTGCACCGGTCGACACCCACGCTCCCCAGGAAGGGCATCCGAGTCGATTCGCCGATCGGTATCGCGATGCTCACTTCTGGGACATTCCGGAAAAGGAAAACTCCCACTACGAATCAACCCCGGAAAGGTGGAGTTTCCGAGGCGACGGAACTTCGACTCGAGATGAAGCCCTGGCCCAATACTACTCCGCTGTTTCCATGATCGACGACCAAGTCGGCCTCCTTCTGGACGAACTGGACGGGAGCGGGGAGCTTGAGAATACTCTGTTGGTCTACACTGCCAATCACGGATATATGACAGGTCATCACGGGCTCTGGGGAAAGGGACCCTCCTCCCGTCCCCAGAATTTCTATGAAGAAGCGATCCGCGTGCCCTATTTCCTTCGCTGGGAAGACCGGCTTCCAGCCCGACAATCTCCATCCGTCCCGTTTGACCACTGTGATATGTTTGTCACTATCCTGAATGCCGCGAGGATTCGTCTGCCGGACGACTTACGAATAAGAATAAACAGCCCGGGTCGAAGTCTCCTCCGGTTCCTGGGTGATCCGGATACCGGGTGGCGCCATCACCAATACTGCGAGTATGGCCCCGCCAGAATGATTTCCGATGGCCGGCGCAAGCTCATCCGTCGCTATCCGCCCCATCGAGGCAGGTACTCAGATGAATTCTATGACCTTCCGCGTGATCCCCGCGAATCTCGAAATCGTATCGACGAAGGGGCCTCGCAGGACGATATTAGCGCCCTTTCGTCAGTCTTCGAGGATCAGTTTTCCCGCTTCGAGGACCCGCTCAAATCGGTCAGAAACCTACTCAATCAGCCTCCCTGCAACGCCAGCGGCCGCTGGTGGCCGAGCCCGCAATGAGCGCATGACATCGTCCATTTCGTTATCAGCGAGGTAGGAATCTGTCGGGCTTTGCACTTCGTAACAGAGCTGAACTTCGGATCGTAGGTTGACGGTTGTAAATTGCGACCAACTTCATACCGACAGATTCCTTTTGCTAGGAGTCTGTCGGACAAACCTGGTCACTTGCGAAGCAATCGAATGTCAAAGTCCGACAGAAAACTGAGGTGGTCCGTCAAGGGATTTTTTAAAATAGTACTCATTTTCTGTTTAGAGGGCGTGGCCGTTTAGTTGCTGGAGTCTATGCCATACCGGTGAACCGCGCCTTTGGAGTGATTCGAGGTATCTGTGCTCGTCGTAATTCTGGTTATTTTGCCAGCAGCGAAAGAGAATGCGGGTCCACTTCAGAGCGAGCGCTCGAAGGATGGTTTGGCGGGATTTGCCCTGTTCTTTTTTAATTTGATAGTAGGTGTTGGCCCAGTCGCAGTTTCGGATCGAATGGGCGGCAAATTCAACAAAGCTCTGGCGGACAAAGGTGGGCGCGGACCACCGCCAGGTGACCAGTCGTTTTGCCTGGCTGCTCTTTTTGTGCTGACCGCTGCTGATGGTGACTGGAGCCGAACCATTCCACTGGGTCATGTTCCGGGCCGTTTCGAAACGCGATCGATCGGTCCCAAAGGCGCACAGCAGCCGAGGGCTGAGGGCCTCGCCGGCTCCGGGAAGGCCGCTGAACACAGGGGCATCGGGATGGGTGTGAAAAAGTTCCTTGATACGCTCCTCGTAGGCCTCGATCTGCGGTTGCAGGGCCAAAAGCTGTTTGGCCAGAGTCTGCGCTTTGCGACTGAACGCCTCCAGAGTCGCGGGATCCTCGGTCAAGGCCTCTTCCCGGCCGATCAACTCCAGGCGCTCCTGGATTTTCGCGGCGCTGCGACTGTTATGCTTATAAAAGAACTTTCGCAACCCTTGCGCCGATGCGCTCTTGACCTTCTTAAGCGTCGGCCAGCGTAGAACAAAGCGCAGACACATAGCACTGCCCAAGTCATCGAACAGTTTCAACACCAATGGGTTATACTGCTTCAGACAACTGCACAATTGCTGCTCGAAGCGAGTCGCCTGATCGACGAATCCACGCCGGTCCTCACACAACAGGTTGAGCTCGCGCGTCTCCACACTGTCCGGTCTCAGACACTTCTCAAAGTGCTCGGGATGTTTGAGGAAAAATTCCGCGTGCAATTGCGCATCGACCGGATCGCTCTTGGCCCTGGAAGGATACAATGCCTGTCGATAATCCTTCGCACTGGCCGCATGCACCGGATAGATATCGACAAACTCCAATCCGATCAGAAAATTGATCAACCCGCCACGCTTCTGATCCACCACGATGGCGACGCGCTTTCCCTCACGCCCATACCTTTCTCTCATCTCCACGGCAAAACCATGCAACGCTATCGCATCCTGAGCCACCTGCCGGTGACTCCCTCCTGCCGTTTCCCTCTCGATCATCCAAAGATCATTTTTCTGATCCGCCCAATCGATCCCTATAACCACACTGTATGGATTAGTTTTTTCGCTTTTCTGCATCCCTTTGATCAATTACCTTCCCTTCTGTTTTATTCGTTTTGTGGTTTTCAAAGGCGCTGGATGTCCAGGCGAAGTTCTTATAGTGGATCCTGCTATGAGGATACAAACTGAGGGTTCGTTATCGGTCATCCAGGCAAGCCGTCTACTCGAAATTCTGTCGGAAGTCGTCTCACGACTGCCTCCTAAGTTCGTAGTGGACGGCCGCCTTTGAAAATTAACTCCTCTAGAGAAACAAACTCCTTGCCTCATAGCCAACCCAGCTTCTGCCAAGTTACTCACAATGGGGCCTCGCCGAGTTACTCCTACGGCTCCACTCGGCCCCACTGATGAATAACTTGGAGCTACTATAAGACTCCTAGAAGCGCCTAATCTACAACGATCGATTCTATGCCCAGAACTTCCCATTCACGTGAGGTAAAGGAACAAGCCGTTCAACGTGTCCTCTCTGGGGAACGCATAGGCGGTCAAGTTGCGCGTGAGTTGGGCGTTAGCCGTCAGGCCGTTTCTCTCTGGGTGCAGCAGTGGAAGAAACACGGAGGGAAACTGCCAACGCCAGGGAAGCGGGGAAGGCCTAGACTTCGGCTCCTCCCCGAGGACCAGCTCGACCAGCTTCGGGAATGGGTCTCAACGAAAACCCCGGATGATTTCAATCTCGGCAAAGGGGGAGAGAAATGGAGCCTGAGGTCGGTCAGAGAACTGGTCTATCAACGCTTTAAGATTCGCTACAGCCCTCGGTTTATCGATGAGCATCTCCGTGACTGGGGACTGGCTCGTCCGTCAGAACAGTACTTTGCACTCGATTCCGACCCAGCGGCCAGGGCAGAGTCGAAGTACTATCAACTCCAGGAGGATAACGAAGCACAGGATCCGATCCTTGCGCCTAAACGAGGACGGCCCCGAAAACGGGCGGCCGTTGAAGAAGATGAAGACGAACTGCTGATCGACTACCAGGAGGGGATCAGTGAAGCTCACCGGATCATGGAGCGATCAAGCGTCGGGAAATCCCCTAAACACGGCGTCCGCACCGGAAAGCATTCCAAACAACGCATGCCAAAAAGACGGAAATCAGGCCGGAAAAAAAGGAAGAAATAGGAACGGAAAGCCTACGATCCGCAGGTACCGAATTAGACAGAGTGCCAAAACATGAATGTCCCATATTCTCCCCATTTTCAATCCAGCCCGAAAATTTCACAGATTTACGGGCTAATAGGCTTTTTCGCAGTCCCGTTTCACTATCTCGTAGTTGACCACTCCGTTTTTCTTGGTTCTTCCCACTAAATATTCGCAAGCACGAACAAAGTGAGGATGCTCATTGATCAAAATCAGTATCCGAAACCTTCCCCACTTTCGCTGTACACTCGCCACCAGTACTTGCTGGACGTGTCCCGATTCATGCAGCGATCCAGGACTTCGCACTTTGCGATACTGGTCTGAAGGGAAACGTCCAAATTCATTCAGCGTTGTTCCCTTTTCGAGCGGTCCATCCAGCCGTAATTCAGTCAAATCCGATTTACTCAAGTTCGTGGCCAATACTGCTCCCTCGATGCAAAATTCCCTTATTGCATCCACAATCGCGAGCCGGACCCCTTCTTCGGTACCCTCCGGTATATCAGAGGGTAGAGCATATAGAATTGCTATCGCGCCTTGTCCAATTCCGGGAATCAGAGTGAGAAGCAATGTTGCGAAAATCCTCATTAAGTTCCACCTGCCACCTTCGCTCCCAACTCCGACAGCAGCTTCTTCGACATCTTGCACACCATCGTGTAGGCGGGATCGTACATATTCCCCAAATCGTACTCAACCGCCTGGCCCAAAAGCGCATGGACGCTGCGGTTGTCCAGCTCGAGGTCATCATGGAGCCAGCGGATCATCTCCGTCGTTGCGTGTTGCATACACTGATCAAGCGGCCGCGCGTTTCCAAACGTCATGATGTGGGTGGCGTTCTCAGCCCGAGGCCACTCAATCTGCATTCCCTTTTTCAAGTGAACTGTAAATGTGACTTCGAATGAAATCTCTACACCGTTCCCCACAATTTCGCCATCTCCCTGCAAAGCATGGCCGTCGCCGATATGAAATAGCGCCCCGGGAGCGGAGACCGGAAGATAGACCGATACTCCTTCGATAAAGCCGTTGTAGTCCATGTTTCCACCATGGGTCCCCGAAGTCGCGGTGGAGATCGCCTGCCCTCTCGGAGGCGCAACTCCGAAGCACCCCACCATGGGAAGAAGAGGCAGCTTCAGATTCGCCAATGCTCCCTTCTCGCCATCAGGACGTGCAAAGCCACCTTTAACGTCAACGACCCAGTCGACCCGTCCATCTTCTTCGTCGAATTCGGGTATGTAACCCGGATCCGTGACCATCGGTGCAACCATACTTGAGGTGAACCCGTCGCCGCGATTCGGAGTGAGACGGTCAAACACCACTTGCAGCGCATCGCCCTCTTCCGCTCCCTCGACGTAAAAAGGCCCCGTCATTGGGTTCCCTCGCTCGCTTACTTGCTCGCCCTTCTGATCGAACCCGCGAGCATCGATCGTAGTCGTCGTCACCGTATCACCGTCGGCGATATGCAAGACCGGTTCGTGCCACCCAATGGTAACATGATAATGATCAGGAGTGAATTGATGGTGAGCCATTATAGGATTCCATCGTTTCGTCGTACCATATTCCTGACAAACTTGAAAAGTTAAAAATCAGTTTAGTGGAAGGAAATCCGGCAGGCGGACGGAACGACGGAATCCTCAGTAGACCGCCCTGCCCCCAGTCAGATCGAAAGTAAATCCGGTCGTGAAGCTAGCCTCCGGAGAGACGATAAAAGCGGCGATGGACGCGACCTCTTCGAGGCGTCCACAACGTTTCATTGGAATCTTGTCGGTCATGTATTTGACCTGATCCTCGGGCATTGCTTCGACCATTGGGGTTTCGACGACGGCGGGGGCCAGCGCGTTGATCGTAATACCGGCCTCGGCATACTCCTTCCCCTGAACTTTGGTCATCCCTATCACTGCCGCTTTGGATGCGGAATAGGCCAGCATTCCGGCATTACCGTCTTTTCCGGAAATCGATGCGATGTGGAGGATTCGACCGTATCCACTCTTCAGCATGATCGGCAAGACGAGCTTCGAGGTGATAAATGAGCCAACCAGATTCACTTCGAACACTTGTTTCAAATCGTCCACCTCGACTTCGTGGCTCTTGATGTTCGTCTTCCCCGTTACTCCAGCGCAGTTGACGAGGATATCGATTCGATTTTCCTTTGCCGCGACCGCTTCCACTCGCTCCCTCACCATCGCCTCATCCGTCACATCGACGACGATACCTTCAGCCCGCCCGGCCGGTCGATCTAGGATGCGCTTGAGGGCAATTTCATTCTGATCAAAAGCGTAAGCGGTTGCACCGAGTGAAATCATTCGATCGAGAATAGCGAGGCCAAGCCCGGAAGCGCCCCCCGTAATGATTGCAACCTGATCCTTCAACCGTGGATTCATTGCTTCCTTTAGAAATTGATCGGTCCGGCGGACTCGCCGTAGGCTTGCATGGAATTCCGCCAAGCAATCCTCGCATGCCTCGGCACAGCGAAGCGACGACGGGTCCCGAACCTTGTCTCCAACCCGCTCATCTCAAGGACGACCTCTGGATACACTCCAGCTCTTCACTTGAACATTCGGACTTGGGATTTCAATACTGGAAATTCTCTATCCGTTGTTTTCTCCATCCGTTGGGAAAATCTTCTTCTCTTTGGTTGCGGCTTCGCTGTTCCAGGTCCTTAATGTCTAAATTCGCCTCGGCCCTATCCCTGATTCGCGTCCCGTCCATCCAGAAAAAAGCGAAAGGTACGTCTAAACTGGTCAGAGCGCTGCGGAAGAACCGCATTACTGCAATTATTGCAAGATCTGACGCCTCGGAACATGGACCAGGAACCGATACTTGATCTTGAGACTATACCTTCCGCCGGCACCAATCTGATCAACCACTCGAATTGTGTAAAGCATTTCCTTGCCGTTCGAAGAGATATACGAAGTCCGCTATCAAGGGAGGATACGAGTGCCCCACCCCACCCTCCGAGCATCCCTCCGAGGAGGGGATGGTCCTGAATGACGGCTCACTTCCAAGATCCCTTCCCCTCAATCTGTCGAAGGGCCTCATAGGCAGCAATTCCGGCGCAGGTCGAGAGATTCAGCGACCTTAGCCCTTGACCAAACATCGGTATCGTGGCTCTCCCACCTCCACCAATCTGCTCGTGAACTTTAGGGGGACATCCCGATCCCTCGCTTCCAAAGAGCAGGCCGTCCCCTTCCTGGAAAGAAATATCCCAGAAGGATCGCTTCGCTTTCGTCGTGAAGAGCCAGATCCTCTGCGGTCTTTCAGCATACTCGAGAAAGCTCTCCCAACAATTGTGGTGGACCAGATCGAGCGACTTCCAATAGTCCATTCCGCTTCGCTTCAAGTAACGATCCGACATTTCGAATCCGAGGGGATGAATGAGATGAAGGCGAGAAGCAGTGTAGGCGCAGAGCCGCCCGATGTTTCCCGTATTCTGCGGAATTTCCGGCTGATATAGGACGATGTGGAGCATTCGACGTTGCAGATACTGAATCTATCGGACTTTGCGCTTCGCAATAGAGCTTAACTTCGGATCGGAGGTTGACGGTCGTAAATTGCAACCAATCTCATACCGACAGATTCCTTTCAAGAAAATGAAACTGAGTTTCGTTTTCTTATTGCTACGAGTCTGTCGGACGTACCTAGTCACTTGCCAAGCAATCGAACGTCAAAGTCCGACAGACTCCTAGGCGGGCTAATGAAGAAAATCGGCATCCTCAACGGTCCCAATCTCAACCGACTCGGAATACGAGAGCCCGGTACCTACGGGACCGCTACTCTTTCTGATCTGGAAGATCGGCTGCGGTCCGAAGCGAAGGATCTTGGTGTGGAGTCCGATTTTTTCCAATCGAACCATGAAGGGGCGCTGATCGACAAGATCGCACAATGGGACGACGCCAAATTTGACGGCGTGGTCTTAAACCCCGGCGGCTACACTCACACCAGCGTCGCTCTTCGCGATGCCATTGGCGGTTCCAGCCTCACTGTGGTCGAGGTCCACATCTCAAACACACACGGACGTGAATCATTCCGCCAAAATTCGCTCACCGCCCCCGTGTGCAAAGGAGTAATCGCCGGGCTAGGATTCGAGAGCTACTCCCTCGCCCTGCGCTTTCTCGGTTCGGATTGAGAACTCTGGGAGTCGGTCGAGAGCCGACCGATTCCCAGAGTTCTCAATCCGGTGATTCAAATACCACATCCCAGTACTTCGTCAGATACCCAAATCCCGAATAAACCGTGAAAATTGAAACGAAGACGAAGAGCGCGATTCCCAGTATCTGCAGCAGATCCGTAAACCAGTCCATGGAGATTCCAGTCAGATAGCTGATATCTCCCTTAAAAGCTGGGACCGCCAGAATCACGCTGATGCAGACGATCTGCATGATCGTCTTCAGTTTCCCCGTCCTCTCAGCTGCCAGCACGACTCCATTCCCTGCTGCCACCAGCCGCAGTCCGGTAACCAGAAACTCACGACAGAGAATGAGCAGCACGAACCAGATCGACCACCGAGGCAGCATACTCGTGGCGAGGAGAGTAATCAACATTCCGACGATGATTACCTTATCCGCCAAAGCGTCCATCAACTTTCCGAAACTCGAAATCAAGTTGAATTTCCTCGCTATGTAGCCATCAATCCAGTCCGTTACGCCGGCGAAGACAAAGAGGAAGAATGCAAGCGTCGACGCGCCCAGCCAATCGACGTAGAGCAATGCGGAAATGATGAAGAGAAGGGGAATCCGGGATAGAGTTATCAGATTCGGGAGATTCATCGACGGTCTCGAGTTTCTCAAACAATGGGGATCCGGAGCAAACAATCCTACCCCGCAATTCCAAAAAAACTAATTGCGCTTATCCTCAACAACCCGATTATCTGTGCACTTTCGAGAAAGGCCAGACCAATCCTCCGGCTAGCAGTCTGTCGGACTTTGACGTTCGATTGCTGTGCAAGTAGCCAAACCCGTCCGACAGACTGCTAGCGAAAGGAATCTGTCGGAACGAACCTATTCGAGATTTGTAACCTTCCCCGGTTGATCCGAACATAAGCGATGTTTCGAACCTCTAAGTCCGACAGATTCCTAGCCTATCGATCTCGAGGAGAACGGGAATGAGACTTGCCATCTACCCAGGGACATTTGACCCCATAACAAACGGTCATCTCGACATTCTCAATCGGGCCGCCCGAATATTCGATCGGATCATTATTGCCGTTGCGATTAACGAAGACAAGGAGCCTCTTTTCACGCTCGATGAGCGCTTGCATCTGATTCAGGAGAATGTTCCGGAAGGAGAGGAAATCACGGTTGCAAATTTCGACGGCCTTCTCGTGGATTATGCCCGCGAAGTAGGAGCCGTAGCAATAATTCGGGGCCTCCGGGCTGTCTCGGACTTCGAATTCGAGTTTCAAATGACTCTGATGAATCGCCATCTCTCGGATGACGTCGAGACGATCTTTTTGATGCCGACACAGGATTCCTTCTTCACCAGCTCTCGCCTTATCAAGCAAGTGGCTCGCTTTTCCGGAAACATCGGCAGGCTCGTCCCCGCCAACGTAGCCGACGCCCTGTCCAGGAAATTTTTCGGGTGACCCCCGTTCCCCCTGTTGAAGCGAGCGGTCGCGACACTCCGTCGCGAACCAGGTTGGGCGTCATATTTCTGACCATCTTCCTCGATCTGGTCGGATTTTCGATCATCTTTCCTCTCTTTCCCTCAATCCTCGGGCACTATCTACCTCGCGAGGGTGACAGTGGAATCCTGGCCGCGTTTGTCTCCCTCATAAGTAGCCTTCCCGTCGTCGAGGAATCCCAACGGCGTTTCCTCACCCATGTTCTTTTTGGAGGGATCCTTGGATCTCTTTACTCGATTCTGCAATTCATCTCGGCCCCTATCTGGGGCCGACTCTCGGATCGTGTGGGCCGGCGAAGGATCATGCTCTACACCGTCGCTGGGACAGCCCTGAGCTACCTGATTTGGTTCTTCAGCGGCAGTTTTCTGCTCCTCGTATTTTCTAGAATAATCAGCGGCATCGCGGGAGGCAACCTATCAGTAGCCACCGCCGCGGTCGCCGACATCACGGGAAGAGAATCCCGTTCCAGCGGGATGGCGCTGATTGGGGTTGCCTTTGGACTCGGATTCATCGTCGGACCGGTCATTGGGGGATTCTCCGCACTTATTGATCTATCAGAGCGCTATCCGAATCTGATTGAATTCGGCGTCAATCCATTCTCCCTCCCCGCCCTCATCGCTTTCTTTCTATCCGCCGTCAACCTGGTGTGGATTATTCTTCGGTTTGGAGAGACTTTGCCGCTGTCGAACCGGGAGCCATCGAAGCCCGGAGAACCAAAAAATCGAATCCTTCAGATATTCAGAATCGAGAACCGTGATGTGCGACTGACCACCCGGCTCTACTTCATCTTTATCACTGCCTTCAGCGGAATGGAATTCACTCTGCCGTTCCTCGCAGCAGAACGTCTCCACTACAATGCAGCCGAGAATGCCCGGATCTTCCTCTTCATCGGAATCATCCTCATTATCGTACAAGGTGGAATTGTTCGCGCCCTGGCACCTCGCCTCGGAGAAAAATGTCTCTCCCTTGTCGGAGTCCTAAGCGGTATTATCGCATTCGTCCTTCTCGCTTCCGCACTCAACGCCGTACTTTTCTATTTGGGTCTTGCTCTCCTCGCCGTCGGCATTGGCCTCGCCAGCCCTACCCTCTCCTCCCTCGTTTCTCTTTATTCGCCAGACCGTGAACAAGGGCATTATCTCGGTCTCTTTCGATCTGCGGGATCACTCGGCAGGGCAATAGGCCCGATCGTCTCCGGCCTTGTTTACTGGTACATCGGCTCCCGCTTTTGCTACCTCACGGCCGCGGCTGTCCTGATTCTTCCCCTCTTTCTCGCCGTCCACCTTCGGATACCGGAGAAGAATTAGGAAGATGTCGAAGGTCGTACCCTCTGCATCTCAATACAGCACTCTGCGGCAGCATTTTTTCCAAGACTCACCGACCCCCAAACCGATATATTCCTAATTCTCTTCTGCTTTCAACGAGCGGCCCATCAGCGACTTGATGACTTCTCGATGGTCTTTTCCCTCGTAGAGCACAGCGTACACCTCGTCGAGAATCGGAGATTCCAAGTCTCTTTCTCTGCAAACATGATAGAAACATTGCGTCGATCGATATCCCTCCACCGTCATTCGTCTCTCCGTGATAAGAGACTCGATTCTTTCGCCCTCGGCGATCAATTGACCAAAGGTCCGATTCCGACTCCAACCACCGTTGCAGGTCGCGACAAGATCCCCGAAGCCACTCAATCCGTAAAAGGTACCCAATTGGCCACCTAGAGCGACTCCGAGCCGAACCATTTCGGCCAACGCTCGCGTCAGTAAAGCCGCCTTGGCGTTGTCGCCAAATCCCAAACCGTCACAGATCCCGGCTGCAATTGCATAGACATTCTTAAAACAGGCGCCCAACTCCACTCCTTTCAAATCCTCGGCCGTGTAGACACGAAGATTCCGGTCGCTCATTGCCTCCTGAATCGAGAGCGTGTAGGTATCGTGTCCTCTCGTCGCAAACACGATCGCCGAAGGCCGTCCTTCTGCGACTTCCCTCGCATGGGTCGGCCCAGACAGGACTCCCACTCGACTCTCCGACAACTCCTCTCCAATTACCTCGGCCGAAAGCAGATTCGTCTCCGCTTCGATTCCCTTGCAGAGAGACAGCACGATTCCGATTCCCGAAAATGCCCGCCTTTCCTGTCCAAGACTCCGGCAGAGTTTCCGCAACCCCTTAGATGGGCAGGCCAACAGCGCGACCTCGGATTCTCCGACCCCTTCCGCTAGATCACAGGTGATTCGGATCTCGCCCTGGATCCGACAGCCTTTCAGATACTTCTGATTCTCACGTTCCTTAGCCATCTGCTGCGCTTGCGCCTCCCGACGCGGTACCAATACGACCTCGTGACCCCTCCGGGAGAGATGGATCGCCATACCGGTACCCCAAGCGCCGGCTCCCAACACGCAGAATCTCATGGCCAGATTTCCGACAGATTCCTAGCTTGGTTGTTGAATCTTCGCTGTCGGGTGTTCACTATCCGTTGTTTTCTCGATTACGAAGAACCATTCAAATAGGCCGGCTGCCGGCACCTGAAGACCGATGTTAAGAAGACTCTTGCGTTGGCGCGCGAGGCGACAACAGAAGTCATTCTCCTACTCGATTGACCGAAGAAGATTCAGACCTCTCTTCGGCGCAGGGTTCTTCGGATTTCTCGATCGATCCCGATTCTGGCAGAGCCCGATCCATCGGCTATATCAATTGGGTCATTGGCGAACCCTTATGTTTCGCACTCTCATCATCCTTGCGGTCATTCTCCTGAGTTGGGCCGCCTTCGAATCCTTCAGAGCGCTGCGCCACCTCTAGGATTCTGCTGCACTACGTCCCCTGACACCCAACCAGTTGCAGGATCTCGTGCAGCAGAATCCTAGCTCTTCTTCTTCTTCTGGCGAAGCGCCTCCAATTGGGGTTCGACCACTTCTTCGTAGCAGGCGGGACAGACACTGTGGCTGAAACTTGTCCCCGTCTTATTCCCAATGTAAGTCTCTACTTGCTGCCAATAGTTGTTGTCGTCCCGAATCTTCTTACAGTAAGAGCAAATTGGAAGCATGCTTTCTAACTGACTGATCTGCGTCGCATAGCGAAGAATTCTTTCAGCCACCCGCAAACGCATCCATATCTGATCCCGGTCCAGCGGTTTTGCCAGAAAATCATCGATTCCCGACTGCATCGCCTCCATGTAGGAATCCTTTCCTTGAACGTTCGCGGTCAGAAGAATGAAGTACGTGTACTCCAGGTCCTCGCGTGCTCGGACCTTTCGACAGAACTCGAGGCCGTCCAGCCTCGGCATCAACCAATCACTCACGATTGCTCGTACCTGCTCCTTCTCATACGCCGTCCATGCCGCATTGCCATTGCTGTAGGCATCCACCTCATGGCCCAAATGCTCCAACGTCGTACATAGGAGCCGTCTCGAGATCAGATCATCCTCCGCTACCAGGACCTTCATGCGTCTTTCGGGGTGTCGATGTCGCTTCTACGACAATTCTCTCAAATTGGAAACTCTAAATTTTCTCTGTGACAAATAAATCGACGACCGTCGATTTATTTGTCACAGAGAAAATAGTGAGATTTGACAGTCAGGCGGCGGAGTTCGACCGCACCCGAGGCCTCCCGGACCCGATTGTAAAGGAGATTGTCGACGCGGTGTCGAAGATTGCGCCGGTAACTGGAGAAGGAGTCCTCCTGGAGATTGGCGCCGGCACGGGCCAAATCGGCGAAGGCCTTCGGAATCTCCCTCTGCCCTACGTTGGTCTCGACAACAGCGGACCGATGCTCGAACGATTTCGCAGACGGATTGGTCCGTCGACACCCGAAATCACTCTGATCGAGTGCGACGGAAACCAGAAATGGCCGGTTGGGAAGGGAAGCGTGGAGATCCTATTCAGCTCCCGAACCCTTCACCTCCTTCCAACCTCCCGGGTCGTCCAGGAAGCTTCAAGAGTGATGCGGAGAGAAGGCTCCTATGTAATACTTGGGCGAGTTCGAAGAGATCCTGAATCCGTCAAGTCGACGATGAGGCGATTGATGCAGCGATCTCTGAAAGACGAGGGAATCGAAGGTGGTCCCTCCGGAGAAAGTGATGCCGCGATGTTGGCGGGCTTTGATTCCGGAGACTCTTCACCTCTACGGCCTTTGCGAACCGAATCATGGGTGGTTAGCACTTCTCCGGCGCAATCAATTCGGTCCTGGCGGGAAAAAGAAGGCTTGGCCGGACTGAATCTCGATTCTAGCGTCAAAGAGAAAATCTTCGGCAGACTGGAGCGCCTGGCTGAGGCAATCTACTCGGATCTCGACGGGAGCATCGAATCTAAAGAATACTACGAACTGACAGGCATAAAATGGAAGACAGGCTACGAACGGAACTCGGGGACTCTCTCGTGAAGGGGTCCCTGACCGATCCTGAACTCCTGCGGCGCACCCGGGAACTGTCGACGGTTCGCATACTTCCGGATGCCAACGTCGTCAAGGTAGGCGGCCAAAGTTTCATCGATCGGGGGCGCGTTGCCGTCTTTCCATTGATCGAGGAGATCGTCGAAAATCTAGGCCACCACAAGATGATTATAGGAACCGGTGCCGGGACCAGGGCCCGGCACGCCTACAGCGTGGGAATCGATCTAGGTATGCCAACCGGTGTCCTGGGCATCCTCGGAACCTTTGTCAGTATGCAGAATGCGCGCATGCTTCACTATCTCCTGGCAAAACACGGGATTCCGTTCATCGAACCGGTCCAGTTTGCCCAACTGCCCCTCTATCTCGAAGAAAGGAAGGCGGTGGTTTTCTTCGGGATGCCGCCCTACACTTTCTGGCAGCAGAATCCCTCTGTAGGTCGCATCCCACCTCACCGGACAGATAGGGGAGCTTTCCTCGTCAGCGAAGTCTTTGGCACTAAGTCGATGATTTACGTAAAGGATGAAAAGGGGCTCTACACGGCCGACCCCAAGAAAGACAAAAATGCAACTTTCATTCCCGAAATCAGCGTATCCGAAATCCGAGAGAGGGACCTCCAGGATGTCGTTGTGGAGCGAGCCGTTCTCGATCTCCTGCAAAACGCTGAGCTCAGGCGTTCCATCCAAGTCATCAACGGTCTTGAAACAGGCAACCTCACACGCGCGCTCAATGGCGAACATGTGGGTACAGTGATTAGGGCGGATTAGCCTATGACTGACCTGAAACTTCACTTCCCATGCGGGTTTTCGGGTGGCTTTTCAATACTTCCAAGATGCAGAAGGATGGAACCGTTCGGTGAAGTTTCAGCCGCGGCTGATCAGGTTCCGAAGTGGCAACCGGCGGCTGGAGCTGACCTGAAAATCCAATGCGCTTCGGTTTCTTGGCATTCGTCGAAATGCTCACGCATTCCGCTACGAACACCGAATCGAAATACCGCGGAATGCGTGAGCATTTCCTCTTCGTCCCAATTCGACGAGGACTCCAGGCCTTGTTGCACGTAAGACAATGAAAGACCAATCCGACGGCCGCCACCACGTTAGGTCGATGCTGATGAGGGAGAGCCTTGTTGACCGGGACGTCGTGGCCGCGACCGAATCGCCCGTCGTCAGTATGCTCCCCGACGTTCACGTGGTCAAGATTGGCGGCGGTTCCATTATCGATCACGGTCGATCCCGTACTTACCCAGTAGTCGAGGTTCTGACTAGGATTCTGAACAAGGAAAAGCTGATCCTGGGCGTCGGTGGTGGAGTAAAGACACGGCATGTTTTTTCGATCGGTCTGGATCTGGGACTGCCGACTGGGGTCCTGGCACAATTGTCCCAGGCCGATGCTTTAGGAAACGCGCACATCCTCGGAACCCTACTCGCTCCGCACGGGGTCGTCGCAATACCTCCGGAGATCTTCGGCCATCTCCTCCCGCTCTTTATTCATTCCGCTCCCGGCGTCATTTTCAACGGCGTTCCCCCTTACGCGCTCTGGGAGCATCCCCCTTCAATTGGACGCATTCCACCCCACAGAACAGACGCCGGGTGCTATATTCTCGGTGAGTGTTTCGGCTGCAAGTCCGTCATTTTCGTCAAAGATGTCGATGGGCTCTTCGACGCCGATCCGAATGAGAATCCCTCCGCTTCTTTCATCGACTCGATCGGTGCCGAGGAATTGAAGCGGAGGAAGCTGGCGACGCTTCCATTCGACGAGGTACTCCTCGACCTTGTCGGACACGCGCGTCTGGTGAAGAGCTTCCAGATTGTCAACGGACAGAAGCCCGATCTCATTGAAGCCGCCATACAGGGCGAGCACGTAGGAAGCATCATACACTCCGAGACTTGAGCCTGGAAATCTCGTGAGATTTCCAGGCTGGGAGTCTGTCGGTATGAACCTAGTCGAGAATTACCTCATTGACCCGTCGATCTCAAAGTTAGTCGGGATCCTCCCTCCAAGAATTTATCGCGTCTTCATCCTTCTCGGTTTCCTGATTCAGTCCTGTTCACCATCGGAGCCGGTATTGAATTCCGAAACGGCCGAAATCTCGATTTTCGCCGCCGCTAGTCTCAGGGACTCTCTTCTCGAGCTCGGGAAGAGATTTCGAGATGAGGGACCGGACGTTGAATTGATCTTCAATTTTGCCGGTTCCAATACGCTCGCCCAGCAGATTCTAGCGGCGCCCAAAGCCGATCTGTTTCTCAGCGCCAATGAGCACTGGATGGATCGAGTTGAAAAGGAGGGCAAAACATATCCTTTCTCGAGGGTTTCCTTACTCTCCAATACTCTTGTTATCGTGTCCAATGACGAGAGCAACTGGAACATCAGCGACCCGTCCGATCTCTGCCACCTCGATTTCAGGTTTCTCTCAATTGCCGAACCCAATGCCGTGCCGGCCGGCCGATATGCAAAGGCGTGGCTGAAGGGAATCACCTGTTCCGACGTCAGTCTTTGGGAAACTGTCCGTGAACGAGTTGCCGGCGCCCTCGACGTTCGAGCCGCATTGAACCTCGTCAAGTCGGATCGATCGATTATCGGAATAGTCTACGGGTCGGATGCCACGGTCTCGACGGGTATCAGAGTTCTCTACGAAGTTGACCCCAACTCGGGTCCGGATATCAGTTACTCAATGGCGATTCTCGCCGAACGAACGGTGCAGGCGGAAACTCGGGCCTTCTACAGATTTCTGCTTGAACCGGATGCAGCAGTAATATTCAGACGCTACGGTTTTATGACCAAGAGCCCCTAGGAATCTGTCGGGCTTTGCACTTCCTAACAGACCTGAACTTCGGATCGTAGGTTGAAGGTTGTAGATTGCGACCAACTTCATACCGACAGACTCCTAGCCCGCTTGCTTCACAAATACGCATGCCTGATCAGACTCTCTCCATTCTGCTCCTCACCGTCAAATGCGCTGCCCTGACGACCCTCGTCGTCATGATTCCGGGGACATTGCTCGCCTACCTTCTGGCCCGTTACGAGTTTATCGGAAAATACCTCCTTTCCACCCTTTCCAATCTCCCCTTAGTGCTCCCCCCCACCGCCGTTGGTTACCTTCTCCTGCAAATCTTTGCCTCCGAAGGAATCCTGGGGAGGAGGACACTAGGGTTTGATCTCGATGTAATTCTCACATGGAAAGCGGTTGTAATTGCCTGTTCCGTAATGACGTTTCCCCTGGTCGTTCGAACCGCCCGAGTCTCCTTCGAGTCGGTTAATCCACGCTTTGAGTCGATGGCCAGAACATTGGGATACGGGCCCATCAAAGTATTCTTTTTCTACACCCTACCGCTCGCCTATCGGGGGCTGGCAGCTTCGCTGATTCTCGGCTTCACCCGAGCGTTGGGCGAATTCGGCGCCACCGTAACGCTCGCCGGAAACATCCCGGGAAAGACCCAGACCATTGCCTCTGCCATATTCTCTGCCCAACAGGCGGGAAACGATCGAGAAGCCTACGCTCTTCTTTTCCTGGCCCTCGTCTTTGGTTTTGTCGCCATTTTTGTCTCCGAGCATCTCTCTCAAAATCGTGCACCCTTCCTCAGATGAACCGTTTTAGATCCCTCGAAGTGGACCTTTCCCTGCCTCTCGATCTCTTTACACTCAAGGTGGCCTTCTCCACTGTCGCGAAGGTCACCGGCATCTTTGGAGCTTCGGGTTCCGGAAAATCGACTTTAATCGAGTCCGTCGCCGGATTGCGCAGAAGGGTCGAAGGAAGGATTCGCTTCGGAGAGGAAACCTGGCAGAACTCGTCCAACCGTCTTTTCGTAAAACCGGAACATCGTGGGATCGGATACGTTCCCCAGGACAACCTCCTCTTTCCACACAAAAATGTCGAAGCCAACTTGCTGGCGGGTTCTTCTCGCGCGCGGATGACTGACAATTCCGGCCATGGTACTCTTGATATCGTCCTGAAAGTCCTTCGTCTCGAGCCCCTCCTGAAACGGAGAGTCGGCACCCTGTCCGGTGGCGAAACCCAGCGGGTCGCCCTGGGGCGGGCCCTCTGCTCAGGCCCCCAGCTTCTTCTCCTCGATGAGCCTCTGGCCTCGCTTGATCTTGCGCATCGACATGAGATTCTGCCCTTCCTTCAGAGGATCTGCGAACAGTTCGAACTGCCGATCCTGATGGTGTCGCATGATCCGATCGAAGTTCAGGCGCTCTGTGATGATCTGATCGTACTCCGGGAGGGCGAAGTCATCGCGAGAGGGGACCCGAGGAGTGTTCTGACAAAGCCAGAGGTTTTCCCAATGGCCTTGAACGAGGGCTTTCAAAATATCTTCAAAGGTCGGATCAAGGAACAGTTTCTCGAGACAGCGACGGTCGTATTGGGGAGCGAAAGCGACGGCGTGGAAATCGTAACCCCGGCACCCACCGGTCAGATCGGGGATCCTCTTCTCGTCAGCATACCTTCCAATGATATCATGGTGGCGACCACGAAGCCGGAGAATCTCTCCGCCCGAAATGTCATTCCGGCCGTGGTCGAGGAGATTCAATCAATCGGAAACTCGAGAGTGATCTCGTCCCGCGTGGCTGAAAAAGTCCCCCTTTTTACAATCGAGCTCACGGCCGACTCCATCGAGAAACTGGATATCCGCGCTGAACGCCGGATCTTCCTCATCATTAAGACGACCTCGTTTACCCTTTACGAATAGGATCATCGAAATCCTTCCGGATTCCGCACCATAGATATGGACCGTAGTGGAATCCGAAAGGATTTCGGGAGAATACTGATCAGGAGATTCATTTCTTACGAATTCCTCTAAATGCGATCGCCAACGCCGGCCTCGTCTTGGCCTTCGGATTTTCGCGACTCCCGAAGACTTTCGCCGTGCTGGGCCAATTCTTACTTCCAATCAGGATCCAACCATGATTTCTCTCCGAATGAGCTAGCCAGTATCCAATGTCCGATTCCAATCTAACTGATCGGAAGGTGTAAACGCCGGACTCCTTCGCCACGCAAGAGGCCGAGGGTTCTCTCTCGAAATCCGCACCCTCATTCTCCCACTTCTCTTTCGGAAAAAGGCGATGCTCCCAGGTGGCGTCTCGGGTTCTCGCGGGCGCTCCGCCACCGCCACCACTCTCCTCCCCCGACTCACCCTTGTCGCCGGAGCCGTCTTTCTTTCCTTCACGGGATTCAGTCGCGGCCTTACCCTCACCCCAGTCCGATTTGAGGCGATGCAAAGTCAGTTCATTCTCGATGGTATTTCCCCCGATCATCGTCACGGTTAGCTCAACATTCTGTATTTCGGCATCATGGGGTATGAATTGGTCGAACTTAAAGGCCAGTAGAGTCCTCCGGGAATCTCCCCTTCCATTGTTGCCTGCGAACAGCTCGCCTCCCGATCCGTTGCTGTGGTTTAGGACCGCCCCATCCTCCCCGCGGTCTGAATGAATCGTCGTGTCTCGCACCGGATTCAGGCGGACAATCATTATCGTTTTCTGGTCCTCTTTTTTCCCCACCTCGTTGGACTCCGCAAGGAGAGCGAAGGGAGTCCAAAGGAGAGAGATCCCGACCGCTGCGCGAACCAATCGCGCTGTCCGGTTAATGGTGTTCCTGCTGTAGGTATCCATCCGGAGTGTTACGATCCCTCCATTGTGTCATAGGTTCGAGCTCTTATTCGACTTCGTCGAATTCTACTCTTCCGGTAGATGGTGGCCGACCCAGCGGCGGCGGTTACCGAATGGATGGTGCCTATCAGGGTCGACTTTCCCCGCAATTCTCCTCGCCTTTCTGACTCTCGACGAATCCTCAATCTCCACGGAGAACTGGTCACCATTCCATTGCAGGGTCGAGGCCATCCGCTCTTTGAAAATCTTTGTCAGTATCCTCTCCAACTCGTGATTTTGCATACTTCCAATTATACACCATCGGACGTCCCTGGTCCATGGAGCGTTGTCCCTATTTTCTGACAGGAGATCAGGTATTTTGTCGGAAATTCCAGTGATCGATTCATGCGAAAGAGTGTTGCCAACGGATCGCTGCGCCATCCCCGGGCCTTTTTCTCTTCGGCCCACTTCCGAAATGTTATGTTTCAATCTCGATTGATCCGTCTCCGCGCCAGCGCTGGGCCGTGACGTGTCCGGCAAGCACGCTACGCCGGAGGCCGGGCTAGGAATCTGTCGGACTATGCACTTCGCAACAGACCTGAACTTCGGATCGTAGGTTGACGGTTGTAAATTGCGACCAACTTCATACCGACAGGTTCCTTTCAAGAAACTTCAATCGCCCAGAAACCTCCAGCAAGTCACCCGATCCGGTGAAATCTTGATGACACTTCCGCCCTCGCGCTCGAGCGGGAGATCTTCGTATTGCGGGTACTTTCCCTTCAGACCTTCAACCGCATCACAGAATTCTGTTCCCTCATCAATGACCTCAGCCCGGCCCTTCACGATCACATATCGCAGCGCCCTCCAGTCCTCCTCGTAGTGATCCACGAGCAGCGACACATTCGGATTTACCGAAATGTTCGAAGTCCGCTTCAGTCGCCTCGTCCGTTTCGGCTTCGCATCGATGGGCGAATAGATCAACCGCCCATCAAACACATAGCAAACGGGCACCACCAAAGGCCTCCCATCCCCATCGGCCGTTCCCAAGCGCCCGACCCGTCCCTCCTTCAGAAACTCAAACGCCCAATCGGGCGCATCTAGTTTCCTTAGGAATCTGTCGGCGTCGTTTGGCCCGGAACCTCGCTCTGTCACCTCATTCTCCGAATCGCTGGAACATTACGATTTATAAGACGGACAGATTCCTAGAGAAACTGGGACCACTCATCGAGAAGCGGGAGGACCGTATCCCTGTCGGCCGAAGGCAATCGCAGAACACCCCGATCGACACCGCCTTCGGCATATCTGTCCAATTTCTCCTTCTCCGGCGGCACTCCGTAGACAGTCACGGAAATCGTGCTCATATCGCGTCCCGCTCGATCTGCTCTTTCTCGAAGGTCGCCAATTCCTTTGAAAATCGCATCGGAGGAAAACGCGATGGGAAACCAGCCATCACAGAAATCGACCACGCGCTGGAGGGTGTAGTCACCGCTTCCACCATGAAGAATAGGCGGGTGAGGCCTTTGCTTCGGCTTCGGCCAACTCCAGATCGGGTCGAAATCGACAAACTTGCCATGGTATTCCGCCTCATCCTTCGTCCAGATCTCTTTCATTGCCAGGATCTGCTCACGCAGACGCTTGAATCTCGTAGAGAAGTCGGTGCCGTGATTCTCCATTTCCTCAGAATTCCAGCCGGCTCCGATTCCGAAAAGAAATCGCCCACCCGAAAGATGGTCGAGACTCGCCACCGCCTTCGCTGTCACGATTGTATCCCGTTCAATGATTAGGCAGATTCCCGTCCCGAATTTGAGGGTTTTCGTTACTGCTGCGACCGCTCCCAGGGCGGCAAAGGGGTCGAGGGTGTGGGAGTACTCTTTGGGTAACTCGCCACCGGCGGGAAATGGTGTCCTCCGGTTTGTCGGGATGTGGGTATGCTCCGGAATCAGGAGCGATTCGAATCCGCGTTCCTCCGACGCAACCGCCAGCTCATCGATCGCGATCGCATAGTCCGTCGCAAACATTGTCAGTCCGATGTCCATAGGTGTTTCCTTTCAATGCCGAAAAGTTCCTTCATTTTGCAATCTTTGCAAATGAAAACAGACCGGGGGATCTGGAACATACTAGTCGGAGGTTCAGTCTCCAAGTAGACCACAATAACACCCCGACGTTGCGCAATCTCCCAATATTCAGAAACCCCAACTCCGACTATTAGATTCCTGAGATAATATCCCAAGCAAACTCACATACCGGAATCGGTGCCAGTATAAATCCCGTTCCCACGGGATTTATACTGCGGCGATACCCTCCCCAAAAGTGCTCGTGAGATTCCTTGTCACCCTACCCGAATCCGAGCCATTACCCGATTTGGAATCCAATCTTTCGCTCAGTTGGAGGAGACCATCCACTGAAATCCGCTTCCTGCCATGCGACCCGAATTCCACAAACAGCCCCTTCTGATCGGCATGCGCCGACATCCAGACCTCCCGCGACAATCCGGCTAGCTCCGGAAGAATGTCTTTCCTCAATGTGACCCAGGAATTTCCCCCGAGATTTACATTGAGACGGTCTGATGTTGCAGCTACGCGACTGATTGAGAGTAAATCCATAACCGATTTCGGGACCGGTGAATTCTAAATAGGTAATATATCGACACCAAATTCGGCACTCAAGCGAAATAGGGTAAAGTATGGGTAAAAATGCCCTCTTTCACAGTCGGTCCTTTCACCCTGATTATACCTGCAGGCTCTACGCGATTGCAGCCGACTTACTCCGCAGAAGAATTTGATCTCAATTCCTACGAGAGTGATGCAAATAATGAATGGGGCTCAAGATTGTCTGAATCAGGTCGGATTCCCTTAGGAATTTTCATATTCTTTTGACACTGTTCGTTCTCGAGATTTCGGCGTGTTTACCCTAGGCTATCCAGGATTTTTATGAAGGAAACTACCTATTCAAATACAACTTCCGGAGGGAACAGTTGGTGTCAGATTTTTCTGCCTACTTGAGACTGCCAATTGTCGGCGAGAGCCGAAACTCGGAAAACGACGGTAAACATCGGTTCTCAGTCGATGATGTGCCTAGCCCTTCTGCAAGGCCCACATCGCTAAGGAATTTTTTGCATAAATCTCTGCCGGGCCCAAGCAGGAAGTCATCGCAAGAAGGTTCGATTCTTCTGGTCGCACTCTTCGTGGCGGCCATAGGTGGGCTCATCGTCACTACATATGTCAAATCAGCCATTCTTAATCTGAAGAACTCGGATGCTCAATTTTATGCCATCAGTGCACAGAATCTTGCGGTAGCGGGAGCCGAAACCGCGGTTCTGGCGGTCAACGAGAAGGACTGGACCCTTTGGACTGTGAACGGCAACAACGCCATTCGAGCCCTCTCTCCCATGGACTTAGGGAATGGTATTGTCGGAAATGTCGTGGTCGAGGTCCAGGATAAGGACTTCACTCCGACCATCATAAGCGAAGCAAAAATCGAACTGCCCTCGGGGGAGAGTATTCAGGAGCAGATTGAGGTCGTATTGCGGCCTCGCTCTCTCTTCGCCAACGCCGTTACGTCCAGATATTGGACCTATTTCTACAAGCCGCTAAAAGGAACCGGTGTTTCCTCTATCGACGCCTACGACTCTGCCCAAGGGTCCTACGATCCTTTCTTGAATCGAATAGACAGTGCGGGTGTGGCCGGAGATGCGATTTATACCCACCCTTACACGAACGCGGAAATATACGGATACGCCGCCGTCGGACACAATCAGCCACTGTCCGTGGGCTCAAATGGAAAAGTCTACGGACTCGATACCCCGGCCGGAACCAGCGTCGATCCGGATCGGATGGCGATGGATTTCAAGGAGTCCATGTCGGACAAAACCGATCCAGGCGGAGGGGCGTGGTTTTCCATGCCGGACGGTGCCACGGTCGATCTCGGCAACGGAGCCACGACGGAGACTCATCGTGTGCCTGGTGATCTCATCATCGCTTCCGGCCAGACGCTTCGCATAAATGGAAAAGTCGTCCTCATAGTACAGGATGATTTTGCCGTTTTTGGAACACTCGAAATCACCCCATCAGGAGAACTGGAAGTCCTGATAGAAGACGACTTTATTATGACCACTGTGGGTCAAATCGTAAATCAGACCCAACAGCCGTCAAAACTCAGATTCTTTTCCATCGCCACGGAAGACTGGGAATCCGCTTTCTGGTTCATGGGAGCGGCGGATCTCTACGCACTGATCTACGCTCCCAGATCATACGTCGACTTTCACGGGGATGGATCTGGAGGCACGCTCTATGGTTCCGTCGTCGGCCACCGTGTCGTCCTACGAGGCAACTACAAGCTGCACTACGATGAACAGTTGAAAGGATTTGGTCTCGATGATTCTACCTTTACCATCGCTCAGTGGAGAGAACTCGGTCCCGATGAGTTTGTTACTTTGACCCCACCCTTGTTTTCCGTCCCTTCTTTTCCCCAGATTCCACAGTATTACTCTCTGGCATCTGAAATACCTGAAGTGCAAAATCAGATTCTTGGTGACGAGCCGATGGCAGCCGACGGAGTCGGTTCGTCAGATTCGCCGAATCCCGTATCTCCGCCTACTTCCTCTTAAGAGGACTTCAACTCGGCCGAACGGATTAGTCTGGGTCGATAGTCCTTGCGGGCAAGGGCGGGAAAACGCCTCCGATTCGTAGCGATCCTGGTGAGGCATCAGGGGGACGTATGAGCACCGGCAATCCCGTCCTTGCCCTTTTATTCTGATCGACCGGCCGGGTTGATCAGAATAAAAGAATAACCGGCCCCCCAACAATCATAACCAACCCCGCCCACTTTCCACCCTTATCGCCCAGAGGAAGCACCTTTTCGAGCAGGACAAAAAAGGTGATTGTTGCGATCCATACGAGGTTCATGACACCGCCAACGAAGAGGAGGAGCATCAGGACCCAGCAACAGCCGACACAGAATGCGCCATGCGCTAGACCCATCTTGAGTGCGCCGATCCGACCCGATTGCCAATGCGTCGAAATGAAATGAAAAGGCGTGCGGCAGTGCTTTAGACACACGTCTTTGATCGGCATCCACTGATAGATTCCCGCAGCGGCCAATGCACCTGCGCCCAGCCAAGAACTATTGGCCACCATCATCGGAGAGAGCAGCGCGGCTTGGTCCAATCCCCATTGGGCAACCGTCGCCAGTAGACTGAATCCGATCCAGATGACGACATACCCGAGCGCGAAAGCGCCGGTAGAGGCTACGGGCATTCCCTGCGCCTCCGATTTTCGAGCCACCGCGGCGTATATCAGTACCATCGGGGACACGGACGGCAGCATCATGCCGATCATCATGACTGCCCACATCGAAAACATCATCCAGAAGGTGCCGGCGTTCCACTGCCGAATCTGGAGAGTCGCCATCTCGAGGTATTCCGGCGAAGACATCCCACGGGCCATCAGTACCAGGTAGGTCCAGCAGAGCAGAGTCACGCCCCCCAGCGAGAGACTGATCGCCAGGAAATCTCGGCGAGGCAGGTTTCGGATTGGGTTCACTAGCTCCAAACGGCTCGTAAACCCTTTGGAGACCCTGAGCAACTCACACCGGCACTTCCTGATCTCTGATAACCCCGTCCTGGTTCATATGCAGAACATTGAACTGACCGTATGAATCACTCAGGTCCAGTTCCAATCCGGCAGTGACCTTGGTATTCCCGTTCCCCATTTCGGCGTAGACGTACTCGAAGCCGTTGGGTAAATGGATTCCTTTTCTATCCGGTTCGCCGGTGAATGGGCTGACGATGGGCGAACCGCTGGTTTCGACGAGCCCCTCAATCTTGGTGTGGGCCTCTCTCCCCCCGACATCTATGCTCATCTCGATTCGTGCGTAGAGTGTTTCCAGCACTTCCGACATGGTGCTGTTGAAGACAAAGAAATGGGTGGATCCCGGCGCCGTGGACTCTCCATGCGCGATCTTGTTGATCGCATCCCGCTGATTTTCGTCGGCCCCCTCGTCAATGATGAGCTGAGACCGCCCGTTGCCATCAGCAATCTCGCCGGGCCATTTCAAAACCAGGCAGAATTTGAGTCCATTCAGCGATGTCTCGTTAAAATTCCCTTCTTCAATCGATACATTACTGATGGCTTCGCAAAACCCATCGGTCGACGGTGAATTGAACTGGCAGGGACACCCATAGTCACAATTACAGTTTACGAACTCAGCCCCACGTATCATCCATTTGTCACTCATGCCCTTTTCCTCCTTTGTTGTCCAATTGTTCACCGACCCGGCCATCACTGTCCACACCTGATTGCGTCGTGTTGGGAGGTTGTTGGGTTCAGGGTTCAGGACTTTCCTCGAGGTAACGACGAAGTTTACGACAAGGCTCACGACAAAGTCTGGGAGGAGCCTCTCTCCCCGTCAGGGAATCTTCGTCGTGAGCTTTGTCGCGAGCTTCGTCGAATAGAGATCTCCGATCCTTCGTCGTCAGCATCGTGGTAAACTCTGTCGAGATTTCGACAGTCGAAGAAACCTGCTTTTCCGAATTCGTCTCGGGCGGAGAGATCCGTCGTGGAGAGTCTGATTCCTAAATGCAACGACAAAGTTTACGACAAGGCTCACGACAAAGTCTGGGAGGAGCCTCTCTCCCCGTCAGGGAATCTTCGTCGTGAGCTTTGTAGCGAGCTTCGTCGAATAAAGATCTCCGATCCTTCGTCGTCAGCATCGTGGTAAACTTTGTCGACATTTCGACAGTCGAAGAAACCTGCTTTTCCGAATTCGTCCCGGGCGGAGAGATCCGTCGTGGAGAGTCTGATTCCTAAATGCAACGACGAAGTTTACGACAAGGCTCACGACAAAGTTTGGGAGGAGCCTCTCTCCCCGTCAGGGAATCTTCGTCGTGAGCTTTGTCGCGAGCTTCGTCGAATAGAGATCTCCGATCCTTCGTCGTCAGCATCGTGGTAAACTTTGTCGACATTTCGACAGTCGAAGAAACCTGCTTTTCCGAATTCGTCCCGGGCGGAGAAATCCGTCGTGGAGAGTCTGATTCCTAAATGCAACGACAAAGATGACGACAAGGCTCACGACAAAGTTTGGGAGGAGCCTCTCTCCCCGTCAGGGAATCTTCGTCGTGAGCTTTGTCGCGAGCTTCGTCGGTTAGAGATCTCCGATCCTTCGTACACATACAGCATCCATGCAATAGTGTAGCTGACGACGGGTCACAAGACCGCAACGGACAGGGATCAAGGAATCTCTCATCAGAATTTTCGATTACGAGTTTCGATTAGCGGGCCGGATATCCATCCGCCCACAATCGATCAGCCTAACCGTAAGCGCAATCGACCTCCGAATTCCTCTCCCCCGAAAAGAAAAACTATCACCCCTCCCCTCTCCGCAACTTCCACCATCCCAGCATCCCGACGAACGCCACCACCACCAACAGCATCTCCCCCGGTTCCGGGACCTCCCCATTTAAAATCGAATTCGGGAAGGTAGATCACGGTCTGCCCGTCATCCGAAAGCAACCACACCGAACCCGCCTCGATGCCGGAGACCGACAGTCCAACCGGCAGGGTTGAAAGGATATTAATCGGATCAAACTTTCCGAGAAGCGGACCGAGGGCGCCGATTTGCAGGTTCTCTCCTCCATTGACCCCGAGCAGGGGAGTCAGGTCGAGGTCCGCGGGTATATCGATGATGGGTAGGTCTAGCTGCGTTGAAAGCCGGATCCCGGCGATACCCAGGAGGTCGGGCGCAATCGCCGAAGTGTCGACGACAAAACTCGGAAGCAGCGGCACCGCGCCTCCCTGCGCCCCGGTGTTCCTCACACCAGGAAAAAAGACGCTCACTTGCCCGTCCACCAGGGCGGCGATTTCGTACCAATCGTCGACCTGCGGGAAAAAGTCCTGATCGGCCGGAAACCAATCGTCGACATCGGGAAACCAGTCGTCAGTCGGCCCCACCCACTCGGCCAGCCCGTCCGCCCAATCCGCGGGTTGCGGGTACCAATCGTCGACCATGGGAACCCAATCGTTCGCAATTGGATGCAGGGCCAGGTCCTTGACCGGACCGTCCCCGACATTGATCAGCGGGTCTCCCAGCGAGACCAAGGCTCCGTTCTCGAAGGTATCCGGGTTGACCTGCCAATCGTCGATATCGGGAACTCCCACGATCCCTACGTTCCCCATATCCGTCCCGATTGCAATGAAGGGATCCTGGTACTCGAAGGTACCGTCGTCCACGTCCCGGATTCCCTCGACAAAACTGGTGGCTGCTCCGACCCGGTCCATATCCCACGCAGGGGCGTGTGTGATGACTTCGCTGGGCAGCATAGCCGTTCCGTTCGTCCCCCAGATACCCCGCATCTCGACGATGTGTCCCGAATCGAGCAACACGAGTAGACTGTCCTGCTTCGTCACCGCCGAGACCATGACATCGACCGCCTGCCCGTTCACCCCCCAGATCCCGGTCCCGTCAATTGTGACCTCGATTCCGAAAGTTTCACCGGCGAGATGAATGCGGTCTTTTCCAACAGTGTCCGTATCGAACACATGTCTCGCCACGATGCTCTGGTTGCCTTCCCCGTCACTCGTGAGAAACGCCACCTGGCGGGCTATTGGAGTCGACAGATTACCCGGCGCCACATCCTCAATCGTGATCACCCCCAACACACTCGCCGGGATACCCAAAATCAAACACCCCAGCCCCAGGATCGATAGTTTCGTACTTCTCATAAAGTCCTCCAGCCCCGACAGAATTAACCCCGCAAAATCAATAATCTCGGAGACTCGCTGGATAGGGTCAAGGAAGAATCCCGTTTGCAATCGATCTCACCGGAATAAAACCCGAGTTTACATACGGGTTCTCTGCGAATCCCTCACTATTTCATCAAACCCGCGTAGCGCTTTCGAGTGGGCTGGCTTGACGGCGCTTTCATTCGGATTTCCGTCTCACTCCGCCGTGCCGTATCAAAGCGCTGTCAAGCCAGAGCACTCGAAAAAACTAGAAATCCGCCCCAGCGGATTTCTCACGGGAGCTGGGATTCGAACCCAGGACCTACGGTTTAGAAGACCGTTGCTCTGTCCAGCTGAGCTACTCCCGCCGAATTAGGGATCGTGCAATCTAATCCTTCGATGGGGGATGGGAAGTCAATTCTGTCACTGTGGCAGTCGCTCGTAGCGGGGTGGGAATTACGAATGAGACGCGGTCCCTCCATCTTGGGTGCACTTCTTTGTCGCGAGCCTTGGCGCGAGCTTTGTCGACCCGCCACTATGAACGTCAGTCAAGGGTAGTTGAAAGTCTCCCGTCTATCGAAAGACTCAAAAATCGGAAGATTTGGGGGTACGATCTGAGATGATTCATGACTCCTACTCTGGTTAGATATCGACAAAGCAATGTCCGGGCCGCGGGTGGCCTTTTTAACAGGACGAAACTATTGTGTTTCAGGTGGCTTCGTGGAGTGCTTCGAGCTTCGATTACGCTTAAGATTGCGAATTTCGATTGCCCTTTGCTGATCTCCTTCTCCCCTCAATCGACCAGCCCAATCGCAAGCGTAATCGACCTCCGATCTTTCGAGTGCACGATTGGGTGGACAACGTGAGGAAATACTGCAAGGGCGGCCGCTGTCGTGCACTCAATCGTGCACTGTGATCGCAGGGATAGAACCTGGAAGTTTCAGGAGAGTTTAAAGTATCGCCACACTGGTCGTGCCGGAGCCTACGCCACCCCCTCCCCAACCCCCATCTCCGTCTTCTTCGGCAGCACGATCGTCAGCACGAACTCTTCCAACACCCAGCTCTGGAACTTGTACTGCCCGAAATTCCGAAACTTGCCACCGCAGAACGAGCCTTCCTGGACCGGTTCGCTGATGGCATAGACCTCGAAAGGCGTCATCATCCCACAACGGACAACCTTTGAAAGCGCTTCCTTGGCGGTCCAGATAACTGTAGCCCGGTGCGTATCAGTGAGCTCCCACTTATCCGCGAGCGCCAACTCATCGTCGAGGATCTGGCTCTTCATGACATCGACTTTGGAATCTCGAGCCATTTCCATATCAACGGCCATGGGGTGTTCCTCGGGAAACGAAAGAGCACATGCGTATGAATCCGAATGACTGATGCTCACCCCTGCGTGCTCGTGCGAGACATAGCGCACCACCGGTTGGGTGAAGACTCCCGTGGCGATTTCGATCTCCGCCAGGACTGGTTCGTTAAGCTGTTTTGACAACGCCCTCTTGCCCGCGTAGCGGCCGAGCAGATAGCTGCATCGCCGCTTGTCATACTTGAGAGTTTGAAAATAGCTCAGCTCCTCCCGGTGGAGAATACGGTCGCAATCTTTGTCCAGGTCCGAAAACTGCGACTCATGGGCACAGGCTAGGAATCCTCGACGAACTCGATCTTCCCGGCGAAGAGTCAGCGGCCAGCAGCGGCTGGTGAGAAAATCTTCGGAGGAGAATTCCATGCAATCGAAATCCTTACGGATTCCGCTACGACAATCAATGACAGGTTAAGGATACAGGAAGACGGCGATTACAAATCCGCCCCCACCTGAATTCGGAGTCTTTCGTGGAGCAGATTTGTAATCTGCTCAGCCGCGCATCAGTCAAACGGCAGATTGAAAATCTGCCCCACGGGCTTCCACCCTCCGTAGACCCGGCTTGCCGGGACGGAGGACGGGCCGCCCCTCAGTAGTCGAACTGCAAGTTCATTGACCTGATATGGAAACCACTACCTACTCAACCTGGTGACCCAACTCAGACTCGGAATCGTCGGATCCGGAGGAATGGCCCGCCGGCGGGCTCGGAACTTCAGTGAATTGCCCGACACCAAGGTTACCTCGATCGCGGCGAGAAACCCGGAGACCGGAAAGGCCCTGGCCGACGAGATCGGTTGTGATCTCTGTTCTGACTGGCGGGGTCTCATAGACAGCACGGAATTCGATGCGGTAGTCGTCTGCACCCACAATGCCCTCCATGGCGAAATCGTTACGACCGCGCTGGAAAACGGCATCCATGTATTTACGGAGTACCCGATTGCCCGGCATCGATTCGAAATCGGGCAGATTCAGGAGTTAACGAAAGGTCCATGCGCTGTCCTAAGGGTCGCTCACTCCGAGAATGTGTCGCTCGAGCACCGAAAGCTTCGAACGGAAATAGAAAACATGGGAGAACTGATCGCTTCGGTATTTCTGCGGTTGACTCCCGGACGCGGCGCGCGACCTGAAGTGCTGTTCAATCTCAATCAATCCGGACCCCCGGCCCTTTTCTTCGTCTATCAAGTCTATCCCCTGATCGACTTATTCGGACCCGCCGTCTGGGTAGAGTCCCATGCGAGCTACACAGACCTTCGGGAGGACGGAGGCTACGACAGTTTCCTCAACACCCTGACGGTCGGATTCGAAAAGGCCGGAATCGCTCAATGGACCTGGGCCGGAGGAATCGCGATCGGCGCTGCCGAACAATTCGAGCGCATTGTCCTCTCCGGAGGAACATTGGCTTACGAAAACGGGGATTGGACAGTTTCAAGTAAGGATTCAGAGAAGAAGCTGGATCCGCCCGAGGGAGACAGTGAAAGCCTTGAAGAACAGTTTTTGCGTGAGGTCTCGGGTAAAGAAGAGTCGTGGAGGCGGGAAACTGAAACGGCGCTCCATGCTGCCGAGATCGGCATCGCAGCCGAGGAAGCGGCGGCTGGGGAGCGGAGGATAAATCTGCCACTGAGTGACTGAACATCGGTCGGCTCATTAGGCTTGGCACTTTACTATCTAAAGCGCTACACTGTCTTAGAGGATCAATCTATTAATTCATGAAAGACACAGAGACGCTTGCGGTTGCGGAGGCCGAGTCCTTGCTGAGCGAGGACGAAGTCGAGTTCTACCATGAGAACGGCTATCTTGCCGTTTCCCAGGTTTTGAGCCAGGAGGAAGTCGAGGAACTTCGGACGACCATCGATGAATTTGTCGAGAAGTCTCGCGAGATAACCGAAAACGATGCCGTCTTTGATCTCGAACCATCGCATTCCTTCCAAAATCCTCGTTTGCGACGTCTCAAGAGTCCGTCTCAACAGCATCCCGTCTTTGAAAAGATAAGGAGGCATGATCGCATTCTCGACATTGTCTCCCAGCTCATCGGTCCCGATATCTACACGAACGGCGATAAGATGAACATGAAGCTACCCGATGTCGGCAGCCCGGTTGAGTGGCACCAGGATTGGGCATTCTATCCTCACACCAACGACGACATTCTCGCCGTCGGCATCACCCTCGATGAATCGACCCGAAAGAACGGCTGTCTCATGGTCATTCCGGGCTCCCACAAGGGTCCCATTCTCGATCACCATCAAGACGGACACTTTGTCGGCGCCGTCACGGAACACGACTTTGACCTGGGCAACGCCGTTCCAATCGAACTCGATCCTGGCGATATTTCCATTCATCACGTCCGTGCTCTGCACGGTTCCATGCCAAACACTTCGGGTGTGGCTCGACGCCTTCTTCTGATTCAATACGGTGCCCTCGATGCCTGGCCGCTCCAGTCTCCGCCGAACTGGCGGACTGATCCGGATGCCTACAATGCCGGCGTTCTACGGGGGCAACCCAATTTCCAACCGAGATTGACGGATGTTCCCGTCCGGCTACCTCTTCCTCCCTCCAAGCGCGGAGGTTCGATTTACGAGACTCAGCTCGAATTAAGGGCATCAACCTTCGGAAACGCGCGGCCTTAGTCAGGAAATCTGACAACGGCTAAGGTCCTTCGAGTCAGTTGAGGCCCCCGACCGATCCCGCCTAGCGGGATTGTGGGAACGAACGGGTTGGAGACTATCTCTATCCAAGAAGACGAAATGCTCACGCATTCCGCTACGAGCACCGATAGGGATGTAGCGGAATGCGTGAGCATTTCGACGAACTTGCCGTTGCTTTCTTAATCCGTTGTGCATGAGAAAGAGGATGACGAAGAGGAAGATTTTTGCGTTTCCATGTACCTGACCTACCTTCGTTTCCTCATCCCTCTGGCTGTTACCGTTATCGCCTTCGATTTGGGCGGACCGCTGGTCAACAGCGGTATGGCTCGTCTCCCGGAATCGAAGGAAACTTTGGCTGCGTTCGGTTTGGCATGGACCCTGATGCTTTTCCTATTCAATCCGCTCCAACAGGTGAGTCAGCTGGGGCTCGTCCTGGCCGGTAGCGCGAAGGCAAAACGGAAGATCCAGAAATTTGTCCTCTTGGTCTGTCTTTCCCTCTCTGTCGCCTTGACTCTGTTTGTCTTCACCCCGATTGGGATGTGGTTTCTGGAAGACCTCCATCGTGTTGATAGGGATCTCGGGCAGTCGGCTCGATCCGCCGTCATGGCTTTGATTCCCCTGCCGATTATCATCGGTATGACGAGCTACCACTCCGGTCTCCTCATGCGCGCTCACAGCACAGCCCCGATCTGCTACGCCACCTTCGCCAATATTGGGGTAAGTCTTCTCTCCGTCTTCCTTCTCCTTCGATTCGAATCCATCCAGAGTCATCCCATTCGGCTGCCCATTTATGTCATTTACATGGGTTCGATGGCCGAACTTACGATTATACTCTTCGGTTATCGGAGATTCGCCCGGCCGATTCTGGCCGAAGCCCGCGCTCCCTTCGTCTCTCACTACCGCTCAATGCGATTCTTTTTTCCCCTCGCCACTGTCATGGCGTTGCAGGGGATCAGCCGTCCAATAATAAACCTATTTGTCTCTCGCGGACCCGATGGTGTTACCGCTCTTGCGGTTGTCGCGGTAGCCTATTCTCTCGGCAGTGTCCCCTACGGCTGGCTCAATAACCTGAAGTCGCTTGTTCCCGCGTTCGCCGGATGGGAAGACAGCCGGCGCTCAATCCTAAGATTCTGCCTCGTCTGCGGAGTTGGTTCGTTTTTTCTTGCCTCCCTTCTTTTTCTCACTCCATTGAGGGACTACCTTCTACTTCGGATCATCGCTCTGGACCCGGAAATTGCTTCCCTCTGCGCCCTCCCTCTCATTCTCTCTGCATTTCTTCCTCCTACCGTCCTATTTCGCGCCTACTATCATGGAATCGCGATGGCCGAGCAACGTACACAGCTCCTTGCTCCCAGCGGACCGACTCGCATTGCAGCCACCATCCTGATTTTGGTCGCGCTTCCCCAGACCGGACTCCACGGAGCCGCGATCGGCATCGCCGCCCTTCTGGGCGGATTCATTTTTGAGACCATCGTAGTCGTTTGGATGGTAGCAAGGAACACATGACAAGATGGAAAGAAACGACGCAAACTAAGATATGAAGAGTAGATCGAGAATCGGGGTTGTTGGGACCGGATTTATCTCGCGAGGGTTTGTAAATGCGTTCCGAGACGAGTCGGACGTAGAGATCACAAAAGTTTTGACACGTAGGAAGATTGCGGAATGCGGTGAGTTCCCCGAATCCGGTATTTTGACAGATTCGATTAGCGAGCTGGTTGCCAATGCCGACCTGGTTGTCGAGTGCAGTGGCGATGTGGTTCACGCCACCGAAGTGATAGACCTTGCGCTAAGAGAGCAACTTCCGGTGGTGACTATGAACTCCGAGTTTCAGGTAACCTGCGGGTCCTATTTCGCCGAGCGGGGACTCATTACCGAAGCGGAGGGCGACCAACCCGGTTGTCTCGCAGCTCTCGACGAAAATATCTCTCAGATGGGTTTCAAACCTTGTGTCTTCGGCAATATCAAGGGCTTCCTCAATCATTATCCGTCAATTCAGGAGATGCATTTCTGGTCGCAGAAGCAGGGGATCAGCATGCCTCAAGTGGTTTCATTTACGGACGGGACTAAGATCCAAATTGAGCAAGCCTTGGTGGCAAACGGATTGGGCGCGACATTGGCGAAGCCGGGAATGCTTGGAATCGAATCCGAGGATGTTAACACGGGCGCCCTGGTGCTGGCCCAGGCAGCCTCGCGTGTGGGACAACCGATCAGTGACTACATCCTCTCTCCGAAGTCGCCCCATGGTGTCTTCATAGTGGCCGAGCATGATGGGGAACAGCGTAGCGCTCTGCAGTATTTTAAGCTCGGGGCCGGACCCTACTACGTGTTGATCCAGAACTTCATCCTCTGCCATCTCGAAACCTTAAAGACCGTTCGGCGTGTTCTTAAGGGAGAAGCAGCCCTGCTCAATAATTCTTCATCTCCAACCATCGGAGTCTATGCCGTCGCGAAAAAGACTCTGGCCAAGGGAGAGAGGATTGGGAAGGCCATCGGAAGTTTCGAAGTACGTGGAATCGCAGAACCGATCGCGGAGAACGAAGAGTCCATACCCATTGGGCTCCTGGAGAACGCCATTGTCCTGGAACCGATTGAACAGGGCCAAAAAATCCGTTTCACAGATGTTGGAATTCCCGACAGCCTGGCCAAACGGATCGCATCGGAACAGTGAAAGGAATCATTCTCGCGGGAGGAAGGGGCACTCGACTCTACCCTCTTACCCAAGTCGTCAGCAAGCAACTGTTGCCGGTCTACGACAAGCCCGTGATCTACTACCCACTGACAACGCTGATGCTGACCGAAATCCGGGAATTTCTGATAATAAGCACGCCCGAGGATCTCCCCGCGATTCGATCCCTGTTGGGTGATGGCAGCCCACTCGGAATCCAAATCACCTACGCTGAGCAACCCGTACCGGGTGGAATTGCTCAATCACTGTTGATCGGCGCCTCTTTTACCCGGAACGAAAGTGTAGCCCTGATCCTGGGTGATAATCTCTTCTTTGGGGATTCTCTTGTAGAACAGTTAAAGCGGGCGATGCAATTGGAGAGCGGCGCCGTGATCTTCACTCGGAAAGTAGCCGACCCCAAGGCCTACGGCCTCGCCGAATTAAGCTCCGGCGGAAAGGTGCTCTCCCTGATAGAAAAGCCTCAGAACCCGATTTCCGATCTCGCCGTTACCGGCCTTTACCTATTCGACGCGAGGGCCTGTTCGCTGGCGTCCCAACTCCTTCCCTCGTTGCGCGGCGAACTGGAAATCCTCGACCTTCTGGAAATCTACCGGCAGGAGGATTCCCTGACCGCCGAGATTCTTGGGAAGGATACGTCCTGGTTTGATGTCGGGACGGTCCAGAACCTCCACGAAGCAAGCCGCTATGTGGCAGAAAAACAGAATGCGAGCGGGCAGCTCCTTGGGAGCATAGAAGGGACTGCTTGTCGATTGGGTCTGATCAGCGAATCTCAGCTCCAGCAGCTTGCCTTGCCCCTGGCGCAATCGCAATATGGGCAATTACTTCTAGAGACGATTGAAGATAAGGCAACCCTCCCCTGACTCCTGCTCCCAGTTCTTCCTTGGAAGGGGTACCCACCCCGCCCTTCCGTCTTCACACTGCGTTCTTCGCCGAGACGTGACGGGCACCCCTCCGAGGAGGGGATCGTAGCAGTGAGCAGCTATTCAGGAACTTCCCCTCCTCGGAGGGGCTAGGGGCGGGTTGCCCTATTTCCCGAGACGGCTTGGTTGAAACTATGTGCAATTGTCCTCTTGAAATCTGATTATCATTAGTGTTTAGTTGGTTTCGTTCTATTGTTACCCAGAAATTGCGATTTGGCGGGGGAATTACAGGGGGAAGGAATACTTACCTGAATGGGTTTCAAATTCACACGCCTGAACATCCCGGAAGTGGTACTTATCGATGCCCAGCCGATCGAGGACCATCGGGGATTCCTCGTGGAAACCTTTAAGGCCTCGGACTTCGAACGCTGCGGAATTTCGACGGATTTCGTTCAGGAGAACCACTCCGTCTCCCGGTTGTCGGTTATCAGAGGTCTACACTATCAGCTCTGCCCCATGCAGCAGGGGAAGCTAGTCCGCGTGATTCGGGGCGAACTCTTCGATGTTGCGGTTGATATCCGAATCAACTCACCAACCTACGGACAGTGGACGGGTGTTCCTCTTTCATCGAAAAGACATCAAGCTATTTGGGTGCCCCCCGGCTTCGCCCATGGGACCTGCAGCCTCACCGATCGTACAGAGGTTGTTTACATGCTGACCCGGGAATACAACCCGCAGTCGGAACGCGGATTTGCCTGGAACGATCCCAACCTCGACATCCACTGGCCCGTGAAAGATCCAATCCTTTCTGAGAAGGACCGATTTCTTCCGCAATTCGGGGAGGTCGAGAACAATCTCTACTGGCACGGGAGCGAGGTCGCTACTTTCATCGGCTAGGAATCTATCAGACTTCGAATTTCGAACCATCGATGAGGTTCGGATGGAACGGTGAGGGGTGTAAATCAGGACCGGGTTCATGGCGACAGATTCCTAGCCGATGAAGGTACTTATCAGCGGAGCGGCCGGCTACATTGGATCGGTATTGGTGCCGCACTTGCTCTGCCAAGGCCACCGGGTCGTGGCAGTTGACCGCTTTCTCTTTGGCCGGGACACCCTGCCCCCGGCGTCGGACGATTTGACCATTCTAGAGAGAGACATTCGGTCGATAGATTCAGATCTCTTTACGTCTCAGAGTCTGATCGACGCCGTTATTGATCTGGCGGCCTTGTCCAACGATCCGGCAGGGGAAATCGATCCGGAGGTGACCCATTCGATCAACCACCGAGCGCGGGTTCGAGTTGCTTCGATTGCCAAGTGTTCTGGGACTCCCAGATACATTCTGCCATCCTCCTGCAGCGTATACGGGTTTCAGAAAGGCACGGTCGACGAGACTTCTGAACTCCGCCCCCTCACGACCTACGCAAAAGCGAATCGACAAGCAGAGAAGGATGTCCTCGCCCTCGCTAATCAGGAATTCTGTCCCACCATCCTTCGATTAGCGACCGTCTATGGCCTCTCACCGAGGATGCGTTTCGATCTCGCAGTCAACGGAATGGTGCGAGGCTTTTTTGTCGACGGAAGAATCCCAATATTACGGGAGGGAAGACAGTGGCGACCGTTTGTCCACGTCCTTGATGTCGCTCGTGCCTTTGAAATCATGTTATCAGCGGATAGGAATACGATCGCCACAGAGATTTTCAATGTCGGATCGAACGACCAGAACCATCAAATTTTTGAACTCGCCGAACGGGTCTCCTCGGCAATTGGGCTACCCTTTGAATTCGAATAGTACGGATCGCCGGATAATCGCTCTTACAAAGTATGCTTTGACAAAATCGCTCGCCAGACCGCTTTCACAACTCAACGGCGGGTAGAAGATGGCGCCCGCGAAATATGGAGCGCCCTGAACGATAGCAAGCTGGATCCAGACCTCGCAGAAGCGATCACGGTCGACTGGTACCGGAAATTACTTGCCGATGGGGTTGAGCTCTAGCCCGCCTTTCTCACCATATTTTCGAGCAAGGTTTTGCTGCAGTGCGTTTCTTCCGTTCTGTTGCTGCATGGCGGCCACAAAAGCGGGCTATTCTAGAGGCTGTCCCAAATCCGAGAGGATTTGGGTGGAAGCCTGATACCGATATCAATCTTCGTCACGTTATGTAGACCACGACATGCCTTCCGTCCTCGGTAGCTTACCTTTTATCCGTTATGCACCTTTCCAGCACCCTTCCTCTCGCTTTGAGTCGATAGTTCTCCCAAGGAAGCGCCTCTGACTCGATTCTTGGATCCCTATGCCGCCTGCGTTGCCTCTTTCTCATGTTCTTGCGCAAGTCTCTGCGCGATTTTCCATAGATTGTGGGACAGAACCGACCAGGCCACGCTAAGGTTACGGTTGTCAAAGCCTTTGCTGCGTATCTTGCCCCCGTGCCATCGGTTCTTGAGCACTCCGATCCGGCCTTCGGTGCTCCCTCGTCGTCGCTGCAACCGGACAAAGCGCGGCTCCTCCATCCGCTCCTTGAGCTCTTGTGGATTGCGGGGCGTAAGGGCGTCAAAAATCCCCTCTGCCTGGAGCCGCTTGCTGGCCGCCTTCGAGGCATAGCCCCGATCCCCACTGATCGCTTCGATCTTCTCCTCTAAAGCGAAGCCCTTTTGCCTCTCCAGACTTTCCCAAAGCTGCTTCAATTCGCTCGGGGCCTGCCCCCCATACAGTTTCCAGTCCAACAGATATCCCTCTGCGCTCTCGCATAAATAAAGGGTGTTGCCAAACTCCACCTCCCGATCTGCCTTGCCTCGCACGATGACGTCAATCTCAGGTTCGTAGGCGCTCAGGATCTTCTCCTCATTCTTCACCTGCCGCCCCCCTATGATCCGTTCGTGCGCCTGTTTCATGACCTGCGGTATCTGCTCTAACATACCATCCATTCGCTCGATGATTCGGCTCGCCTTCTTCTCGGTGTAATCGCTTTGCATCCACATAGCTTCCAATAAGTCACGGTGGCGAAGGGCATGGCCCTCAATCTTCTTGAGCAATAGCTTCATCCGCCGCAGGATCCCTTTACGCGCTTTGCCCGCCTCCCGGCGCCGACGCGCATGCGTCATCTCCAGGCACCGTTTGTTCATCTCCCGAGCCAATCCCTTTGCTCCCTGGGGCATGCGCTGTTTCATTCCCGCCTGCCCGATCAGACTGATCGCCTTGAGCAGCGTTGCTCCCACATCCTTGAGCAAGACCCAGTCCACGGGCCAGTGGATGTTCGCTTCCAGGCAAGTGGCGTCGATCAGGCATTCCCTCGTATCGATCGGCTTCTCTAATCCTGCCTCACCACAATGTTCAGCATTGCCCACCACCTCGGTCATCCTTGCATGCAGCTGTCTCAGATACGCTTCGTCGAAGAATTTCGAATCCCGTTCCAGACTGCTCTTCGATATTTTCCGGATCCCGTCTACCTCACGCACCCGGCAAAAATTAGCCAGAAGCTCACTGCGTCCCAACTCCTGCGACAGACAACGAAAGGATATCCCTCCGAGTAAATGACGCACCACCTCCACCCGCAGCGCTTTTATCGCTCTTAGAGCGCGTCGCTCCCGATCCTTCCCTCCCGCTTCATCCCATCCTTCCAAGGCTTTTACGATCGCCTCCCTTTCCAGCGAGGAGTCGATCAAAACCCGGTCAATCCGCTCCATTGTTTCCAGAAACACGGTGTAGTCTTTGCATCGAATGACTGGAGTTAGGGCTGGACGCAGGAAGCTTTGTACGGCAATATTTTTCATGAGAAGGGCGTGCTTTGTATTTGACTAACGCAAGCATAAGCGCCCTTTTTCGCCGGATCGAGCTTTTTGCAGCTCTATCCGGCCTTTTTTTTGCCCATAACTCATTAAAAATCAATTGTTTCCACCACTGGGACGGGCTCTATGCTATCTCAGTGCTCAACTCTTACCGAATCTACGTCTTTGATTACTGAATCCAGACGCTTTTGCTTGGCATGGGAGATCGTGACCGTATGCTGCGTTGCACTAACTTACTAATCAGCGGGGTTCGAAAGAATGAATAACGGAAAATACAAGATCATTGGAACGCGACCAATTCGGCACGACGGCCTCGACAAAGTCACCGGCCGGGCGCTCTACGGGGCGGACGTGCGACTGCCGAAAATGCTCTACGGTAAAGTGAAGCGGAGTCCCCACGCTCACGCCCGGATTCTCTCCATAGATTGTAGCAAAGCACTGAAGATGCCGGGGGTCAGAGCGGTCGCAACGGCTGACGATCTCGTCGATACGGTGGATAAGATGTCCGACATCGGAGAGACGGTCGTTAATGTCCGGGAAGTGGTCTCGAACTCTTTGGCTTCGGATAAAGTGCTCTACAAGGGGCATTCGGTAGCCGCGGTAGCCGCGATCAGCCCCCACATCGCAGAAGACGCACTCGACCTGATCGAGGTGGAGTACGAACCGCTCCCGCCCGTTATCGATGTTTTGGAGGCGATGAAAGACGACGCCCCTCTCCTCAATGAGAATATGACGACGAAATCTCTCGGAGAGGATTCAAAGAAACCGAGCAATATCGCCTCACACAATCAGTATAAGCTTGGAGACCCGGAAAAAGGATTTGCTGAAGCAGATGTCATTGTTGAGCGTGAATTCCGTACCGCCACTGTCCACCAGGGTTATATCGAGCCGCACAATACTACCGTCTACTGGAGGGAGGATGGAAATATCACGGTATGGGTAAGCACCCAGGGCCCCTTCCAGATTCGCGATCAACTGGCCGATGTGCTGCAAATGCCGGTCTCTAGAATCAAGGTAATTCCATGTGAAATCGGCGGAGGATTCGGCGCTAAATTCCCCATCTATATGGAGCCGGCGGCGGCAGTGATGTCCCAAAAGACCGGGTGCCCTGTAAAAATGGTAATGACTCGGACGGAGGAATTTGAAGCCACCGGCCCTGCTCCCGGATCCTACATGAAAGTGAAGATGGGAGCCACAAACGAAGGCAAGATCGTCGCAGCATATGCTTACTTGGCCTATGAGGCCGGCGCCTATCCCGGTTCCGCGGTTGGCGCAGGAGCGCTCTGCATTTTCTCCCCTTATAATATCGAAAATCTCATCATCGATGCCTACGACGTCGTCGTCAACAAACCCAAATCAACCGCTTATCGAGCGCCCGGTGCCCCCAATGCCGCCTTTGCCGCGGAATCCGTCCTCGATGAAATTGCGGAGAAATTGGATCTCGACCCGCTGGAGTTTCGTCTTGCCAACGGGGCCGAAGAGGGCACACGGCGTGCCGATAGTCTGAACTTCAGCCGTATCGGTTTTAAGGAGACCGTACAGGCGGCTCTGGACTCCGATCACTATCGATCTGAATTGAAGGGATCCAATCGAGGACGCGGGATCGCCTCTGGCTACTGGTTGAACGGTGGCGGGCAGTCGGCCGCTACATTAAGTGTCAACCCGAATGGAACCGTTAACCTGGTGGAAGGTTCAGCCGATATCGGCGGAACCCGCGCCTCGATGGCTATGATCGTCGCGGAGGAGCTTTGCCTGAAAGCAGAGGATGTGAATCCACAGGTCGTTGATACCGACTCAGTCGGATTCACCGACGGGACCGGCGGAAGCCGGGTCACCTATGCCACCGGGAAGGCTTGCTATCTGGCCGCCAAAGAGCTCAAAAATAAGATGATCGAGCGCGCCGCCCAACAGATGGAAGTGGACCAGGACTCAGTCATTTTCGAGGAGGGGCGATTCGTCTGCCCAGAAGATGGAGAAAAGAGCCTGACATTCAGTGAAATTGCCTCTGAACAGGGAAAGACGGGAGGACCTCTCACAGCCGATGGCGCTGTCAATGCCGGAGGACCGACCAATGCTTTCGCTACCCACATCGTTGACGTGGAAGTCGATCCCGAAACAGGCAAAGTCGAAATTCTCCGCTATTCCGCCGTCCAAGACGTCGGAACTGCAATCCATCCCAGCTATGTGGAGAGTCAGATGCAAGGTGGTGTCGCTCAAGGGGTCGGCTGGGCGTTGAATGAGGAATTCTTCTTTAACGATGACGGTTCCCTCGCTAATACCAGCTTTCTCGACTACCGTATGCCGACTTCATTCGACCTTCCCATGATCGAGACGATTCTTGTCGAGGTGCCCAATCCATTGAGCCCACACGGTATTCGAGGCGTGGGTGAAGTCCCGATCGTCCCCCCACTCGCCGCTGTCGCCAATGCCGTCTACCACGCGGTAGGTAAACGCATGGATTCCCTGCCGATCAATCCCGGTCGCCTCTGCGCCGCTCTCAAAAAGAGCGAAGAACCAGTCCTGGCGGAGACGTAGTTTCAGCTCGGCCGAAAGTGTAATCCTTCGACCCTCTAACTACGGGGCACCGTTCTCCGTCGCCGGATTCGAAAGAATCCCAGCTTCTCCCATTTTCCTAGCCACACACCAGTCGAAAAAGGTCGATAGCCGGCCCAGCTTCAGCGGTTAGTCGAGCTTCTGTGCGGGACTTGCTCAAGATTCTTTGTGATTTTGTCTGTGTTCATCCTCATCGACTCGGAGTTGCACCAGACCACGGAGCATGAGCGATTTGGTATAGCCGATGATGGCGAGTTCACACTCCTTGCGATTAAGACGAAACTGTTTTCGGAGCTTGCTCCCGATTGATCCGAGGTCTCTCTCACCGTCAATTTGCTGCCAAAAGAAACTCCCCATTTCGTCGAGATTCAGTCTCACATTTCGACGGTATCCGAATTTATCGTCAAGGAAACGCATCAGAGGAGAATTGGGTTCAACGCGCAATCTTAGTTGCAGCATCGATCGGTTGTCTCTCTTTGCCTCAACACCGGGAGTGATCGAAGGTACGGCGGCGAATGGATCTCTCGTTTGCCTCAACACCGGGAGTGATCGAAGGTACGGCGGCGAATGGATCTCTCGGTTTGTCTCTCTTTGCCTCAACACCGGATCGAAGGTACGGCGGCGAATGGATCTCTCGGTTTGTCTCTCTTTGCCTCAACACCGGGAGTGATCGAAGGTACGGCGGCGAATGGATCTCTCGGTTTGATTCCTGTTCGCCCATTGCGGGGGGTCCCAGTGCTGTTACTCATTGAGCCTGATTATCATCGAACTGAAGCGATCGTTCCAGTCACCCCCGCCTCTCAACGGGACGTATTTGAGATTCTCTACGTCCGTTGTGAAGCTGATCGATCGGCCTCGGAATCCGTTGTGTTCGAAGAGTTCGATTGTATAATTCCCTTCGATTCCAATTGACGAAACGGCATCATTCAGATCGGGAATTTCCGACATATTGTGCAATCGATACTCTCCCCGAAAGTGCCACCTGCGCCCTCGAAATTCAGTATGCTGAAAGAGGCAGACTCCGGTTCTCTCATCTTCGCTGGCTTCTTCTATCTGTTTGGATACATCTCCACGATGCGGGCGGGTCGGAAGGACCTTCAAAGAGGAAGCTTCATTTTTCCAGTTGCGATAGGATGAACTCCGATCCCGGTAATCCTGAGCCACACTTCCGATTCGAATACCACCACTCTGGCCCCCGCTCGCGCTGGCCCCTCGGTACGGCCCGTGATTCTGAGCGCTATCAGATTGTGCGGGCCCGGATTGTGCCTCGGCTCCTTCGTCGGACTGAGGCGCAAATACTACACCGAGAAAGGCCGCGAATGGATCGACCTCCTCTGTTTCCCGATACCTCGTCGGGATTCCCATTTCGATATGGGACAGGTCAAAGACATTGTTAATAATCCGAACCGATCGTCCCCGATAGTTTTCGTGCTCGTACAGAATAATCTCGGCGTCGCCCTCGATAAGAACGGATGCGATCCGGTCCTGGAAGCTCGCCAATCGATCATGAAAGCGAATACGTGCAAGATCACGCAAGTGAACTTCCGGCTCAATCTCGAGGTAATTTCCTCGAAAACCGGGTTCCGAGAAGAGAACGACGCGGCCCGGCGGTCTTTGCTCGGCCCAGGAGCTAGTTATCGCCACGATAAAGAGAGACATTGAAACAAAGTGTGTTTTCATCGTTTTTGATTTGGACGCAGATCGACAATAGTTATTCAATCTGATTCATGAAGACAAAAGCTGCAGTCGCCTACGAAGTTGGAAAATCTGCCGTAGTGGAGGAACTCGAGCTTCGGCCGCCTCGGGAAAATGAGGTCCTCATCAAAATCCGAGCCAGCGGAGTTTGCCACAGCGACCTCTCTCTGATCAACGGTACAATCGTTCATCCCCTGCCCGAAGTCCTCGGACACGAAGGAGCGGGAACCGTCGTGGAGGTTGGAAAAGGAGTCACGGAATACAAGCCCGGCGATCCGGTCATGCTCTCTTTCGTCCTCTGCTGTGGAAAATGCGAACAGTGCCAATCCGGTCATCACACTTTGTGTGAAATCCACTTTGAAACCCATCGCGGCCGATTGCTCGACGACACTTGCCGCTTCCACAAGAACGGGCTCGAGATCAACCAGTTTTCACGCCTCGGAACGATGTCTGAGTACACGGTCGTTCCGATAGATACGGTGGTGCCGATGCCGGATGGAAGCTCCCTTCGCACCGCTGCCTTGATCGGTTGCGGTGTATCCACCGGAATCGGGGCAGTAACCCGGGCGGCTAATGTGCAAGCGGGGGAGAGCGTCTGCATTATTGGGACTGGTGGAGTGGGACTGAATGCGGTCCAAGGGGCCCGTCTCGTGGGAGCGGAGCCCATAATTGCGGTCGATCGACTGGAAAACAAGCTCCAAGCGGCGATGGAGTTTGGCGCCACTCACACGATCAATTCGACCGAGGTGGATCCAGTGGAAGCGGTAAAGGAACTGACTTCCGGAAAAGGAGTCCACTATGCCATCGAAGTCATCGGCTACACCCCCACTATGGAGATGGCTTTCAACATGCTTCGACATGGCGGCAACGCCGTCATTGTCGGTATCGCGGGTCAGGATCAGAAGGTACAGATCCCTGCCTGGATGCTTCCCTACGGAGAAAGAAAGATCTCAGGGACATTCATGGGATCTTGTAACCCGCGGGAAGACATGCCGCACTTTCTCAGGCTTTACGAAGAAAAGCGGCTCAAGCTGGACGAGCTGGTTACCCGTTCCTACGATCTCGAGGAAGTCAACGAGGCTTTCGCCGATCTCGAGGCCGGAAAAAATATCCGAGGCATCATCGATTTTTGGGATTGAGGAAGTCAATGTCTGAAAGACTCCCAGCCCGAAAGGGATTTCCCGGACTGCTACAATCGGGAACTCTCTGAAAATCGAGGGTATGCTGGTGCCCTCTCAGCGCGAGATCTGAACCCGGCGGACTCCCTTGCCCGACAGTTCGTCGGCGATCAATATCAGGGCCGCCAGGAGCTTGAGCGTACAGACCACGGAAATGACAATGCTCACCTTGAATGCGGCAGGGTGAACGGGTTCAGCTTCACTGAGAATCAGCATCATTAGGACGACACTGAATCCGGCAATCGCATGGACACCCTCAAACACCCACATCGGAAACCTTCTCAATACCCAACCTTGATAGCCGAAGACTTTGACCCAGAACATATGGGTATAAGCGAATCCCGCGACCGAAATCAGTACATACAGAATCAGATTTTCTCTCACTTCCCGTCCCCCCCCCTTAAACGACTGAAGTTCAGACTCCGAGTTAAGAAGACCGCAATCTTCAACAACCTCGGAACATGACTGTTTTTGTTTTAGTAGCTTCTAAAGATCATCCTGTCATAAAATAGAGCAAGGTTCAAGCTCAACCGAGATAGGCCTTCAGGATTCAAGCGTCCATCTAATTGGGCGGGTTCTCCAACACACCATGCATCCTCAACGAATTCAGAAAATCAAACCCGACAGATTCCTAGCTATCTTTGTATAGCCATCAGTCGATGGAATATCTTCTCTATCGTGGGCGTAAGGCGCGTGCGATTGTAGGCATCCCCGCACTGTCGAATCGCTTCAGCCGCGGTGGGATAGGGGTGGATCACATTAGCCAGTTTCCCCAGCCCAGTACCACTCTGAATGGCCACGGTGATCTCGCTTATCATGTCGCCCGCGTGGGTGCCCACTACCGTCGCCCCGAATATCTCATCGGTCCCTTTCTTGACATGGATCTTGACAAAGCCCTCGGTCTCGCCGTCGACGATGGACCGGTCGACGTCTGAAAAGTTGCGCTGAAAAGTGGCAAATTCAATTTCGCGCTCCCGAAGATCCTTTTCGTAGAGACCGACGTGGGCGACTTCCGGATCGGTAAAGGTGGTCCAGGGAACGAGGAAATTTGAAAATCGATCGCGTCCAAAGAAGAGAGCGTTTCGGATGACGAGACGTGCCATAAAATCGGCCATATGGGTGAATTGATATCGGCTTGCCACATCTCCAACTGCATAAACGTTGGAGTTCGAAGTCTGCATCCGGTCATTAACTTTCACTCCCATCCGCTCATCGTAATCGACTCCCGCTGCTTCGAGACCGATCCCGTTTACATTCGGTTTCCTTCCTGCCGCTACCAGCAAGGCATCGAATTCGAGATCGTGTTCGCCTTTATCATTCTCGAATACCACTGTGATCGGTGGCTTCCTACCTTCACATCGGACGGCATTTATTCGAGCCTTGAACTCGAAAACGACTCCGTCCCGCGTCAATGAATCCGCCACAATACCCGCCGCCTCGGGGTCTTCCTTTGGCAAAATGTTCATGTCGCGGGCGAAGACGGTTACCTTGGATCCGAACCTCCGAAAGGCTTGGGCCATCTCAAGTCCGATAGGACCGGCCCCAATCACCCCCAAACGTGCAGGTAATTCCGTCAGATTGAATAAGGTAGCGTTGGTCAAGTAGGGCGCCTCCGCCATTCCCTCGATTGCAGGGATCGCGGCCGAACCCCCAGTCGCAATCACGGCCTTGGCGAATTCGAGCCTCTTTCCATTTACCTCTACCGTGTTCCTACCAGTGAATCGCCCTTTGCCCACGAACAGGTCGGTCCCTAAGTCCCGGGAGAAGCGAGTAGCGGAATCGTGTGGAGCGATACCTGCCCTGAGCTTTCGCATGCGCTCCATAACAGCCCCGAAGTCCACCGAGACCTCGCCGTCAATCTTGATCCCAAGTTCGTGTGAATGGAGAAATGAGGCGGCCGTCTTGGCACACTTCAGCAGCGCTTTTGATGGAACGCAGCCAACATTGAGGCAATCACCACCCATCAGGTGCGATTCGATCAGCGCTACTTTTGCACCTAACCCCGCGGCCCCGGCGGCTGAAACCAACCCTCCCGTCCCGGCACCGATAACGACGAGATTGTATCGCGACTTTGGCTCTGGATCCACCCACTCCCTCGGATGAACGCTATCGAGAAGTCTGGAATTGTGCTCATCCAACGGCTCCACGCCGATCGAATCGAGCTCATCCTGCCCAAACGACGCCAGTTCCGGGTCGCGATCGGGAATCTCAGGTTGAAGTGACAGTGCCTCCTTTCCGAGAGAGATTGGAGAGGAGAGGAAATCCGCCCAACTCACAGCGCTTCCGTCGGGTCTTTCGCCAACTCGGCCGTGATCCTCATCCTCGGCGAACCGGTAGAATAGATTCTCGTTCTTAAAGGCGTGCTCTTGAAGGACGTGATGAAAAAATCCAGCGTTCAGCATCATGTTGCCGATATGGATCGCGTCTTCTTCGCCAATCGCGACTCCCTCTTCAATCAGCTTCCCCACCGCCTCCTTACCGACGAAGCACTTCTCGTAAGTCCTGGAGGGAAAACCGTACTTCCTATCGCGAATATCGAAAGAGGCCCGCATTCGAGCGGCAAGTTCCTCGATGTCCTCCTCGTCAAATGTTGCTTCGTTTTCGATCTTCTCTCGATCCGACATGAATCCTCCTATTACCTTCGGCCTGTGACCCCTCGACGACCAGGACGACACGAAAAGGCCGGTATTTCTTGCTCCCTTCGACTATTTCCCAAGTTTGTTCCCATACTTCGTCGCCGCGATTTCGAGATGCTTACAGATTCGGCGAAGATTCCAATCTAAACCTAACTACAACATGCCGCAGGAATCGGGTAGTCATGGCCTACTCCGACGAGGCGATTCGACGGGCATCTCGCTGTGAAGCGATTCCTCGGCATTACCGTACTCAGCGACTTCATCCTGAGCGAAGGGATCGAGCCTACATCTGTGACTTGCTCGAAAACTATCCTTCGATCGATGGATTCCGACCCGACTGGCCCGAGTATCCCTGCTACAAACTCTGTGAGGTATTCCAGGACTTCAACCCGCAGGTCGAGAGATGGAACGATTCGCGAACGCAGGCCGGGGAACCACGGCGGTTCCAGCGCTCCTGCGGAATAATCCTTATATCCTGGAATGGCTACACCTGAAGTCCGCGCTTTCGGTCAGCTTGCTACGGAATTGGAAGGAGACTCTGACGAGCCAAGGAGGATCGAAAAAAGAGCTCCTGGCCAACGCCTTCATGCCGCCATTTTCCACCCTGACAGGGTTTGATTTCTCGGGGGCATCCGAGTTCTGTGACGCTGTCTCCCCGAAACTCTACACGATGCATTGGGCGGTCATTCTAAACTTCTGGGGCACCGAGATTCTCAGGGGAAATCCCGGCCTCGATGAGAAATTGCTGGTTAGAGCCATCGCACATCTTCTGGACCTTGGAGATGAGATCTCGGCAACCGCCTTGACGATTACTCCTACCCCCTTCCGGACGCTCCCCACCCTATTCCAGATGAACCGCAGGCCCGGAAAATTCGTGAAGTCATGGCCCAGGTCAACGGCCGATGCATGGTGACTCCTATTGTTCACGCCTACGGGCCCTTCGAGGATTTCTGCCGCCGCTTCGCCGTTGTCGCGGAAAGCGAGGCCGACGGCGTCTGGATCAACCGCTACGGTTATCTCAGCAATGAGAAACTCGATGCGGTGGGCAGGATCTGGGGAGATAAGGAGTAATTGGCTGCTACCGAATCTCCCCTCCTTGCAGGGGTCGGGGGTGGGTTGCTCGAATCCACGAACCACGACCTCTCCTTTTCCTCAAGTCCTCTCTCTATAAGATCCCGAGCAAACGCTGAATCTGACCGCCCCAAACGCCGCGCGTCCTTCCTTAGTCTCTCCCTCAGTGGTCGCCTCATGCGGATTGTCATGGGCCTTGCTTCCTGCTGTTCTTTTCTTCAATCTGGCAAGCGCTGGTTACTTTTGGGAAACAGGGGGTATTCCAAATAGTAAGGATTCAATGTTCGGGGCGAAGAAAGAGATCTACCTGTCCAATCTTTCGCTATCGCAGCCTGTCGAATCACTGACCCGCGACTTCGTCGAAGGCCGCTGGCAATTGATCGACTACGAAACGATGGAGGGATTGAAGGGGACCATGGTCAACGCCATGCCTGGCCAGGACTGCGGTCGACTGCAGCTCCTACTCAAGGTCGAAGGACCCCACAAAGTCTTTCTCGGAATCAACTATTCAAATTCCCGAGATTCCCGTAGGACCTCTCCGTGCCGGCTGGAAGTCAGGTTGAGCGGCGACTACGGTTATCGGCGAGTGGGAGCGGACTCAGGGACGGAACAAGAGAACAAGAGCTCAATAGATTCCGACATCGCGAATGATGTCCAGAGGTCGATCCAGGAGTTTTACTGGAAGACGACGAACCTCAAGGGGAAGCTCCTGGAATTGCGCCAACCCAGGGACCCTTACAACAGTTCTTCCACAGGTCCCGTTGCAAATCTATCATACGTTAAGCTTATTCCCCTGAGCCCGGTAGAGCAGGAGACCTGGGAACAGGAAACGGCCAATGAGGATTCTCGCAAGCTGGGGTTTACTCTTGGAGCAAGCCAATTCTCTGATAACGCCGGCGGCAGCGACACCTTTCATCCCACCGACGAGGAGTGGTTCCGGGATGAGCTTGTTCCCATTCTCGACACAGATTTCGGCCTGTTGATATTCGATGCTCTCTGCGGAGCTAGACGCAACTATCCCTCCAAAATCGGCCACTTGGGAAGGGAACCAGAGCCTTGGCAAGACGATTGGCTGGATCCGCTCAAGACTTTCACGCGACTATGCCACCAGCGTGACTTGAAAATCTTTGCGGGGATGCGGATGACCAGTGCTCCCTTTCCAATGAGCCATACCAAGCACGATTGGGCAGCAGACTTTAGGGAGGATCTCCGATTCGCGAAGCGGGACCGGAATGGCTACCCCACGACAGGCCTCAGCATCGCCTTTCACGAAGTTCGTGAGTACTGGCTCAGTCTTCTCAGGGAGGCCCTTGAATATGAAGTCGACGGAATTCAGCTCCATCTGAACCGCTCCACGCCCTTCGTCATGTACGAGGATCCGGTCGTGAATACTTTTCGCAGGCAGTTTGGCGAAGACCCCAGGGACCTTCCGGATCGTGATCCTCGATTCATCGCCCATTGCGCCGAGATTGTTACCCAGTTCGTCAGGGAAGCACGGGCCCTCGTCCATGAGAAGGAGCACCGCGAACTTGGAGTCACAGTCCATGGGAAACCCCACCGCCGAGATTCCGATCAGTTGAACTTCAACCCCATTCGATACAATTGTGATGTTGAGGATTGGCTGCGGGAGGGATTGATTGACTACTTGATGCCCTCCCCCGCGATCGACCTCGGAACGCTGAAAAAGTGGAGACAGATCGGCGGAGAAAAGGTACATCTGTGGCCGAATCTTTCCTCCCCTGGCAGGTCACCCGAATCCTGCGTTGATCTGGCGAAACAATACTACTTTGCCGGAGCGGATGGTTTCTCCGTCTGGGATGGGGAACGAAGATCGACTCGGACCAGCGAATTTGCCGCCCTCCAATGTCTCGGCCGTAAGAAACTGCTGGGGCGCATCGGTCAGGAAGGCCCAAGCTGGTACCGTCGAGTCCCACTGAGATATCTCATGGGATACTCCGTGGCAGACTCTTTTCATGAATATTAGCCCGCTTTTCGTGGCCGGCAGGCGGCAACACGACGGGAGGAACGTTCAGCCGCAGTGCGATGCTCGAATTTTTGTGAGAAAAGCGGGTTAGGATTCTGTCGGACGAACCTCGTCACTTGCGAAGCAATCGAACGTCAAAGTCCGACTCCTAGGGTCGCACCGGACTTCCGTCCGGAAGGCGAGTCTGAGTCCACTCCTCGACGGCGTCTCGGCAAGGATATTTGGCGGCGAGCTCTTCATCGATATCGATTCCGATACCTGGACTATCGTTAGGATACATATATCCCTTTCGGACTTCCGGAAGGCCAGGAAACATCTCGTAGACTAGATTATCGAAACGGCACCACTCCTGCACTCCAAAGTTGGGCGCCCAAAGGTCGAGGTGAAGCTGCGCGGCATGACCGACAGGTGAGACGTCTCCCGGACCGTGCCAAGCAGTACGAATGCCGTACATGTTGGCGAAGGCGGCGACGTTTCTGGCCGGAGTTATACCACCCATCTGGCTGACGTGCATGCGAATAAAGTCAATCAGACGCCCCTCGATAAGAGGCTGCCATTCGAGCGGGTGGTTGAAGAGTTCGCCCATAGCGATAGGAGTCGCGCATTGCTCCCTTAGGCGGTGAAACCATTGGATGTCTTCAGGAGCCAGTGGATCTTCAAGAAAGAAGAGTCTAAAGCGCTCGACCTCCTTGGCGAATCCGACCGCTTCTATCGGCCTGAGGCGCTCGTGAATATCGTGAAGAAGCTCGACTTCATCTCCCACGTCCTCACGGATTCGCTCGAATAGCTTCAGGTGGGTACGCATGTAATCCCCTGGATCAAAGTAGCTTCCCTCGGGTGCGCCTTCGGGCCTCAATTTGACATCGGCCGCAGCACCACCATAGCCGCCCTGCTGCACACGGATATGTCGGTAGCCCTCTTCCATGAACTCCTTCACGCTTTCCACGACCTCCGCGGCCGTTCCTCCCCCGGCATGCGCGTAGCAAGCCGCAGCCTCCCTGCACTTTCCTCCCAAGAGCTGGTAGAGCGGCATTCCTGCCCGCTTCCCTTTAATGTCCCAGAGCGCCTGATCGACGCCGGACAAAGCATTATTGAGGACCGGACCGTTCCGCCAGTAGGCGTTGACCATTCCCATTTGCCAGATCTCTTCAATTCGGTCCGTGTCACGACCGATAAGCAAAGGCTTCAGATGTTTTTCAACCGCCGCCACCACAGCGTGGAACCGCTGGGTAAAAGTGGCGCATCCCAACCCATAAAGACCCGGTTCAGAAGTTGTGACTTTTACAACGACAAGCCTTGAACCGGCCGGCTGTGTCGTGATCGCCTCAACGTTCTTGATAGTCGTGGTAGCGGCCATGTCTATGATTGTTAAATTACCGTCCGGCGGAAAAAGCGAGCTCCCTCGAACTTCGGACTCTGTCACTCTTAGTGCTGGTGTTCGTAATTACGATGGCGTTTGCCTAGGCGATTCTGGTCTTGAGCAAGGCGGCTTTGAGTGGGCTAGGTACGAACCCTGCCACTCAAAGCTAACGCGGCTCAAGGCCAAAATCGCCAGGCCGCAAGGCGGTGGGGCGGCATTGGGGGTATTGCGGCGTTGCCCAAACGCGCAATGGATCCCCCCGACCCGTCCGCGTTTGGGCGCCTTCCACTACCCCCAATCCCGGCGTGCCGGGACAAACGTCACCGTAATTACGAACACCAGCACTTAGAAGGAATGGATACAATCCCGGGATCACCTATCACTGGAGACGGTTCGACTTTATAGAGAATCCGTGGTAGAGGACAACAGAATACAATGAACGTCACAGCCAAAAAGGAACTGGGGGATTCGCCATCGAATGATCCGGAGCCAACCCAGGCGGGTAGTTATTTCGTCGCGAATTATCCCCCATTTTCATTCTGGAACAGGGCCGAGAACGCCAAGGTTGAATCGCTCCTGGAAACTACCGGGAAAGTTGAGAATCCGATGGGGCTCTATATCCACATACCCTTCTGCCGAAAACGCTGCCACTTCTGCTATTTCCGCGTTTACACAGATAAGAATTCCTCCGAAATCGCCTCTTATCTCAACGCCGCGGTTGAAGAGCTCCGGCTCTACACCGAAAAGCCGTTTCTGGCAGAGAGAAGACCGAAATTTGTCTACTTCGGGGGTGGGACTCCTTCCTACCTCTCCGCGCGTCAGCTTGCGGCCTTCTCCGATCGGATCAAAGAGCACCTACCGTGGGACGAAGCCGAGGAGGTCGCCTTCGAGTGCGAACCGGGAACCCTCAACGATAGTAAGCTCGCAGCAATTCGCGACATCGGGGTCACCCGCTTGAGTCTCGGAATCGAAAACTTCGATGACGAAATCCTCGATCTCAACGGCAGGGCTCACCGTTCCAAAGAGGTGTTCCGTTCCTACGAGCAAGCGATGTCGAAGGGATTCCCGCAGATAAATATCGATCTGATCGCCGGCATGATCGGGGAAACGGAATCGAAATGGCAACTGACTGTCGAAAGGACTCTCGAGCTGGAGCCGGATAGCGTAACTGTCTACCAGATGGAGATCCCCTTCAATACCACCATCAATAAAACCATGCGGAAGGAGGGCAAAATCGTCGCCCCGGTCGCTGACTGGGCACAGAAACGCCGCTGGGTGGACTTCGCTTTCCAACGGATGGAGGAGAAAGGCTACACTGTTACCAGTGGCTACACTGCGGTCCGCGATCCGGATCGAGCGAAATTTATCTATCGGGACAGCCTTTGGAGAGGCGCCGATATGCTGGCCATCGGGGTTGCTTCATTCGGCCATTTTTCCGGCCACCACTATCAGAATCTTAAGCACTTCGGCGACTATATCGGAAGGATAGACAAAGGATCTCTCCCGATCGATCGATCCTTGGAAACGAGTCGGGAAGAGCAGCTCATTCGAGAGCTCATACTGCAAATGAAACTTGGTCTCGTCTCGCGTCCCTATTTCCGGGAGAAATTCGACGTCGATGTAATTGAGCGTTTTCGCGAGCAATTTTCCGACCTTGAGAAGCGCGAGATGGTGCGGATCGATGAGGATCGAATATCCTTGAATCGCAAAACTCTTCTGCGCGTTGACTCGCTCCTACCGGGTTTCTTTCTCCCTCAACATCGTGAATCCTAAAGCAGGTAGCGAGAGATTCTACGGCCCAAACGGGAAACCAGGCTGCATTCTGTCAGCTCCCACCTGCCGCCTGTTCGTCCAAATGCTCACGCATTCCGCTGCCTGCATCGGCTCGCTGCGGACCTCTGACCTAAATCGCCATTAACTCCATGCCCGCATCAGAGTCCTACGACGCAATCGTAGTCGGAGGAGGACCGGCAGGCTCGACCGCCGCCGCGACGTTGGCCGCCGGCGGCAGGAAGGTCCTCTTGATCGAGAAAGAGAAATTCCCCCGCTACCATGTCGGTGAATCCCTTATGCCTTTCTGCTATTTCACTTTGCAAAGACTCGGTCTTCTGGAAGAGCTCAAGCGATCGTCCTACCCTCGGAAATACAGTGTCCAGTTTGTCCGAAAGAATGGTGAGATCTCCCAACCCTTCTACTTCTTCCAGCATATGGATCACGACGCCTCGACCACCTGGCAAGTTACGCGATCGGACTTTGACCTCATGCTTCTCAACAACGCTCGGGAAAAAGGTGCAGAGGTTCTTGAAGAGACCAAAGTCACAAACTTGATCAGCGAAGGAAACACGGTCAAAGGAGTTGAGGCCCGCTCGAAATCGGGTGAGAGCATTCGATTCGAAGCGCCCTATACAATCGACGCATCGGGAAGAGATGCATTGAGCCTGGCTCGCAATCGTTGGCGAGTTCGGGATCCGCATCTCAACAAGATCGCAATCTGGACTTACTACCGAGGGGCAAAGCGAGACCCTGGACTCGATGCCGGCGCTACAACCATAGCCTACATAGACGACAAAGGCTGGTTCTGGTTCATCCCGATGGTCGACGATGTCGCCAGTGTCGGTTTGGTCGCGGAGAATGATTATCTCTACCGCGACTCTCGAGATCCGGGGAGGATATTTCAACGAGAGATACCCAATAACATCTGGATTGATGAGCATCTACGTGAAGGTCGTCAATTCGGCGACTACTTTGTGACGGGCGAGTATTCTTACCGCTCGCGCTACTGCGGGACAGGCGGGCTCATTCTAGCCGGAGACGCATTCGCTTTCCTTGATCCGGTTTTTTCGTCAGGTGTTTTTTTAGCTTTGTGGAGCGGCGAAAAGGCCGCTCTTGCGGTTCACGCCGCCCTTTCCGGGCAAGAAGAAAACGATTCCTTCTTTTCTGATTACGGACGAGATCTATGTCGCGGTATCGAAGCGATGAGAAAGCTCGTCTACGCTTTTTATGATCCCGAATTCAGCTTTGCCACACTCATTAAGGATTCCCCCGTGCTTCAAGGCCGTCTTACCGACTGCCTCATCGGCGACCTCTTCGACAAAGACTACTCGGAACTCTTTCAGGCAGTCTCACGCTATTCCAAGACACCCGACGAACTGGCGCACGGACTTGGCCTTCTACAGTGTGACCCCATCCCGCAGCGATGTACGCATCCCTAAGTGAGCGCAAGCTGGCATCTTTGCGGGTTCTGATCGCGCAGCTGGTTCCCGCCAACCGGTTCTACGCAGACCGACTCGGGCGCTCGGGTATCGACGAGGGTATCGGGTCTCTCGAGGAATTCACGAGGAGAATGCCGTTCACAACCAAACATGATCTGGTCAAAGACCAGCGCGACAATCCACCCTACGGCTCAAATTTGACCTATGGCCTCAGCGAATACTCCCGCTTCAGCCGGACCAGTTCGACCAGTGGAAACCCAATTACGTGGCTGGACACTGCCCCTGGATGGGAGTGGATGTTGCAAAATTGGATGCGCGTCTTTGAAGCCGCCGGAGTCACGGCCGGGGACGTCGTCTACTTCGCCTTTTCCTTCGGACCATTCCTCGGTTTCTGGACCGCTTTCGAAGCCGCCACTCGAATCGGATCTCTCTGCATACCGGGAGGCGGGCTTAGCAGCGCCCAAAGATTACATGCCCTTGTTGAGCACAAGGTCAGTTCTCTCTGCTGCACGCCGACCTATGCTCTCCATCTCGGAGAAGTCGCTCAGGTAGAGCAGATCGACCTTCGCGAGTCATCTGTGAAAGTCATTATCGTAGCGGGCGAACCCGGTGGTTCCATTCCGTCCGTTAGAGAGAAGGTGCGATCTCTCTGGTTCGGCGCCCGACTCTTCGATCACTACGGAATGACCGAAGTCGGTCCGGTCGCCTACGAAGATCCCGAACAAAGCGGTCGTCTCAAGGTCATTGAAGAAAGCTACTTTGCAGAAGTCATCGATCCGGAATCCGGCCAGCCTGTTCCACAGGGCGAAATCGGCGAGCTGGTTTTGACCACTCTGGGTAGGACCGGCTCTCCTCTCCTGCGCTACAGGACCGGCGACCTCGTCAGACCGATTGGCGCGACTGATGGAGAAACCCCCACAATATTCCAGGGAGGCATACTGAGTCGGGCGGACGACGTTATCCATGTTAGAGGCGTCAATCTCTATCCCAGCGCGGTCGATGAGGTTGTTCGGTCCTTTCCCGGCATCCTTGAGTACCAAGTCGAAATCGGCGAAAGGGACGCTCTGGTCGAAATCTCAATCCGCGCCGAATTCAAGGAGGAGAACCGATCCACCGAAGCCAGGGGCGAACTGGAGAAGGCCCTCCGCAACGCCTTCAATCTGCGTATTCCGGTGAAGGCCGTAACGACCGGAATCCTTCCGAGGCCCGAATTGAAGGCTCGGAGGTGGGTAAGGAAGTAGATCGTCGTAAGGAACATTTATGCGCATGAAAAAATCGGAACTTGCCGGATCGCACCTTTTGTGCAGCTCGAAGAGCACGGCCGGGAGGCCATGAGACTAGGAGGACCCATATTTTCCACATACTCGGACGCAGAGAGTTGGGCCCGAGCCGTCCGCGATTCAGGCTATAGGGCGGCAAATTGTCCGTTGGACCTGACGGAAAACCGCTCCGTTGGTGACTGCAGGAAAGTGGTCGAGGCCGCACACAAGGCCGACATCGTCATCGCGGAAGTTCCGGCATGGAGCAACCCGATCAGCCCGGACGAGGGGATTCGAAGGGAAGCGATCGAACTGTGTCAAAGACGGCTGGAATTGGCCGAGAGACTGGGAGCGAGATGCTGTGTGAACCTCGCTGGATCAATCGGAAAGAAGAGATCCGAACCGCACCCGGAGAACTTGAATTCGGAGACTTTCGACCGAATCGTGGAGACGATCCGGGAGATCATCGATGCAGTCCGTCCGAAAAAGACGAGCTACGCGTTGGAAATGATGCCGTGGGCCCACCCCGCTTCGCCCAACAGCTACCTGCGGCTCCTCAAGAAAGTGGATCGAGAGGGTTTCGCAGTCCATCTCGATCCCGTCAATATTGTCTCTACAATACCGAGATACTATTACAACGCCGCCCTCATCGAAGAGTGTTTCGCCCTCCTTGGTCCCTATGTGCGCTCATGCCATGCCAAGGACATCGTCCTGCGCAAGAAGCTCACGGTCCACCTAGACGAAGTAAGGCCGGGGCTGGGAAAGCTCGACTACAGCATCTTTTTACGTTCGATCGAACAAATCGATCCAAATACTCCTTTGATGCTCCAGCATCTCAAAACTGAGTCAGATTACAGAAAAGCAGGGGACTATATCCGAAAGGTGGCGAAACGGGAAGGGATTCCAGTCTAGCTAGAGGCTGTCCCAAATCCGAGAGGATTTGGGTGGAAGCCTGATACCGATATCAATCTTCGTCACGTTATGTAGACCACGACATGCCTTCCGTCCTCGGTAGCTTACCTTTTATCCGTTATGCACCTTTCCAGCACCCTTCCTCTCGCTTTGAGTCGATAGTTCTCCCAAGGAAGCGCCTCTGACTCGATTCTTGGATCCCTATGCCGCCTGCGTTGCCTCTTTCTCATGTTCTTGCGCAAGTCTCTGCGCGATTTTCCATAGATTGTGGGACAGAACCGACCAGGCCACGCTAAGGTTACGGTTGTCAAAGCCTTTGCTGCGTATCTTGCCCCCGTGCCATCGGTTCTTGAGCACTCCGATCCGGCCTTCGGTGCTCCCTCGTCGTCGCTGCAACCGGACAAAGCGCGGCTCCTCCATCCGCTCCTTGAGCTCTTGTGGATTGCGGGGCGTAAGGGCGTCAAAAATCCCCTCTGCCTGGAGCCGCTTGCTGGCCGCCTTCGAGGCATAGCCCCGATCCCCACTGATCGCTTCGATCTTCTCCTCTAAAGCGAAGCCCTTTTGCCTCTCCAGACTTTCCCAAAGCTGCTTCAATTCGCTCGGGGCCTGCCCCCCATACAGTTTCCAGTCCAACAGATATCCCTCTGCGCTCTCGCATAAATAAAGGGTGTTGCCAAACTCCACCTCCCGATCTGCCTTGCCTCGCACGATGACGTCAATCTCAGGTTCGTAGGCGCTCAGGATCTTCTCCTCATTCTTCACCTGCCGCCCCCCTATGATCCGTTCGTGCGCCTGTTTCATGACCTGCGGTATCTGCTCTAACATACCATCCATTCGCTCGATGATTCGGCTCGCCTTCTTCTCGGTGTAATCGCTTTGCATCCACATAGCTTCCAATAAGTCACGGTGGCGAAGGGCATGGCCCTCAATCTTCTTGAGCAATAGCTTCATCCGCCGCAGGATCCCTTTACGCGCTTTGCCCGCCTCCCGGCGCCGACGCGCATGCGTCATCTCCAGGCACCGTTTGTTCATCTCCCGAGCCAATCCCTTTGCTCCCTGGGGCATGCGCTGTTTCATTCCCGCCTGCCGGATCAGACTGATCGCCTTGAGCAGCGTTGCTCCCACATCCTTGAGCAAGACCCAGTCCACGGGCCAGTGGATGTTCGCTTCCAGGCAAGTGGCGTCGATCAGGCATTCCCTCGTATCGATCGGCTTCTCTAATCCTGCCTCACCACAATGTTCAGCATTGCCCACCACCTCGGTCATCCTTGCATGCAGCTGTCTCAGATACGCTTCGTCGAAGAATTTCGAATCCCGTTCCAGACTGCTCTTCGATATTTTCCGGATCCCGTCTACCTCACGCACCCGGCAAAAATTAGTCAGAAGCTCACTGCGTCCCAACTCCTGCGACAGACAACGAAAGGATATCCCTCCGAGTAAATGACGCACCACCTCCACCCGCAGCGCTTTTATCGCTCTTAGAGCGCGTCGCTCCCGATCCTTCCCTCCCGCTTCATCCCATCCTTCCAAGGCTTTTACGATCGCCTCCCTTTCCAGCGAGGAGTCGATCAAAACCCGGTCAATCCGCTCCATTGTTTCCAGAAACACGGTGTAGTCTTTGCATCGAATGACTGGAGTTAGGGCTGGACGCAGGAAGCTTTGTACGGCAATATTTTTCATGAGAAGGGCGTGCTTTGTATTTGACTAACGCAAGCATAAGCGCCCTTTTTCGCCGGATCGAGCTTTTTGCAGCTCTATCCGGCCTTTTTTTGCCCATAACTCATTAAAAATCAATTGTTTCCACCACTGGGACGGGCTCTAGCTAGGGCATCTCTGCCGTAGGTAGTACTTCTAATAAGGCTTCGAGTAATAAGGGTACTAAACCCTAATTCGAAACTTCAATGAAGAAGCGGGTTTCCGGGCAACGATCTCTGTCGTTTAATAGGCCGAACTCGCAAATTTCGTCCTCATTCTCGTGCTCCTGCAGCTCAACGCTTCCACCTATCGCGCTTCGACTGGCGACATCTGTACTGACGGCCGTCAGTACAGATGTCGCCATTTAGGTTCTGTTCCTTTCCGGAAGAACAAGGGAGAGACCACGTTCATGACAGCCACTACGTTAGTTTCAAACTCGATTGATCCGTCTCCGCGCTAGCGCTGGGCCGTGACGTGTCCGGCAAGCACGCTCCGCCGGAGGCCGCGCTAAGCTGAAACTCGAGGGACAATCCTTGACTTTTCACCCCAGCCGAAAATCCTGATCGCCATGTGTCGATATACTTCCCCGCACTCAATCTTAATCGCAATTATTACGTTGGGATTTCCTCAATTCCTGATGGGAGATGCCCAATCCGAAGTGAAATCGGTCACACTTCCGGATATCGAGCCCGTGTTACTGGAACCAATCGCCCGAATCGAGAACGAAGCAATCAACGAGTCATCGGGGATCATCAAGAGCCAAACTCACGATGGCATCTTCTGGACGCACAATGATTCCGGTGACGAGGCCCGAATCTTCCCGTTGCGGATCGACGGAACCTCCCACGATCTGAAACGACCGGAACGCGAGATGACCGGGATCCATATTCTCGCGGCTGGAAACGTGGATTGGGAAGACATCGCCTTGGACAAATACGGAAACCTGATCTTGATAGACTGCGGCAATAATTCCAACGCCCGGAGGGATCTTATGGTCTACCTTATCCCCGAACCGGTCCCCTATATCGGGCCCAGTCAGTCCCATTTCTATAAGAGAATTCCAATCCGCTACCTCGATCAGAATGCATATCCTCCGGAAAATCTAAATTTCGACTGCGAAGCGGTTTTTTTCGCACGGCGCTACACTTATTTATTGACGAAACATCGATCCGATCTGCACACCAAGCTATACCGTATGGACACTTCGATTCCGTCGGAGATGAACCCGCTCACTTTCATCGATCGCTTCGACATACAAGGCCAGGTGACCGGCGCCGATGCCTCCCTTGATGGAGAGAGGTTGGCAGTTCTGACCTACAGGAAGGTCGAGGTCCCGGTCGAGTCCAAAGACGAAGTCGAGGGCGAGAGCCAAGTCACGGTGCAAGAAAAATGGCTAGGCGGGATTTGGGTATTCGATCAATCGGATGGGTCCGATCATTTTTTCGACGGCGAGATTTACTACCTTCCCGCCTGGACCCGAGGCGGTGAAGCGATCTGCTGGGAAAACGACGAGAGTCTCATCATTACGAACGAACAGCGTGACATCTTCCGCGTTCGCTTCGATCAATTGGTGAAAGTGCGCTAGAAATGAAACTCAGTGGAACGGAATTCTAGGGTTCGTCCGTCGGGTCCCAGGTGCAGCTGTAGTTTTCGTTTAGACGATCGAGATGCTCCACATCTTCGACCCTGATCTCGAAGTCGAAGACATTAGCGTTTTCGATTATGCGTTCCGAATTGGCGGACTTCGGGATGGTGACGAATCCCTTCTGTAAACCCCACTTTATCAGAATCTGTGCCGCTGATCTTCCGTATTCGTTAGCCGTCGCGAGAAGACCGGGATCTGAGAGCCTCGCTCCTTTGGTCAGAGGACTGTAGCATTCGACGCAGATTCCACTTTCCCGGCAGAGTTCGATCACTTCGGATCGATAGAGGTAAATGAATGGATGCATTTCAAACTGGTTCACCGCCGGAACCACCTTGCACTGCTCCAAAACCTCTTCCAAGTGGCGGACCATGTAGTTGCTCACCCCGATCGCCCGGCAGCGCCCCTCCTCATAAAGCGTCTCGAGCGCCCTCCACGACTCCCTTCGCAGACCGCTCACAGGCCAGTGAATAAGGTATAGATCGATATAATCGAGTCCCATCAGGCTGATGCTCTTCTCGAAGGCCCGGATGGCAGAATCGTATCCGTGATCACTGTTCCAAAGTTTGGTCGTCACGTAGAGTTCGGAGCGCGCGATTCCGGATCCTCGGATTGCCTCTCCAACCTCCGCTTCGTTCCCGTAAAACGCCGCCGTATCGAGGTGGCGATAGCCATGGTGAAGCGCTCCCTTCATCACCTCAATCGACCTGGAGTTCGCCCTCAGGAGGTAGACCCCCAGTCCCAATTGGGGAATCGATGTTCCGTTATTCAGGGGAATTCGTGTTTCCAGGTTCAACTCCATAATAGGATCTTTCATATTCTCGCCTTGCGATCAAGTTCTCGAGCACTGGATTCACTGGTTCCAGTCTGATTTCGGCCCTCTAGAGCGAACCCATCCTGTCACATCCGTTATGACGGCCGTCATGTCGGATATGATGACTCCTGTCTTAGACTTCAGTGCTGATGCGGGTACGATTTTCGCCGTTTACATCACAGAAGAATTGAGGCCCACGAATGGCATAGCTGTCCCACGGATGCCTGTCGGGTATTCACTCTTCTCTTCATCCGCGGGATCGCTGCGCCATCCGCGGGCCATTCTACTTTTGATAGAGTTTTAACTTCGATTGATCCGAATACCTGTCAGCGCTATTGCAACTCGACCCAGCAGTCCTAACTTCGCTGAGGAAAGGAAACTCCATGCCAGAAAGAAAGCCCCACATCCTCCTGCTCATCGACGATGAGCACCGCCCTGACGTCATGCCGGTTGAAGGGAACTCGACGATTCGGACTCCCACTCTCGATCGGTTCGTCGACCAAGGCGTCTATTTTCGCAATGCCTATACCCCTTCGCCGATTTGTGTGCCGGCTCGTCAGAGCCTTCTCTCTGGCCTGTATCCCAGGAACTGGGGATGCACCGACTTCAGTCAGGAAATGCCAAGCGAAGTGCTGACTATTCCCGGCCACCTCTCACGATTTGGCTACAACACGGTTGGAGCCGGCAAGATGCACTTTGTCGGCCCTGACCAGATGCATGGCTGGCACGAACGCATCGGCCGGGACATCAGGGGAAAGAACGGCTACGAACCGGCAGATGATCCCGCCCATCAGGCCGAGACTTTTCCCGAGGTAGGCACCGGCAAGTGGTCCAGTGCCAAAGAAATCGCAAACGCCCGCGCCGGACGTGGATACTGGATGCAACACGACAAGTATTCCGTTGATGGAGCTCTGATGTTCCTCGATGAATACTTCGTCAACGAACCCTACGACCGACCGGGCAGTCGCCCTTTGCTCCTCGCCGTCAGCTTGTGGTGCCCCCACTATCCCTATCAGTGCCCCGCGGAACAGTTCCACTATTACATGCGTCGAGTGGAACCCTACGTCGAGGAACTACCTGAAAACTTCGATTGCCACGAGTTCTTCAAAGTCAAGGTCGGGGAGGATGTCACCTATCGCGAGGCGCATCGAGCAACCGCCGCCTACTACGGCATGATCGCGTGGGCCGACATACAGTACGCACGCGTTATCTCCAAACTGGAATCCCTCAATCTACTCGACGATTTCGTCGTCATATTTCTCAGCGATCATGGCGAGATGCTGGGCCAAAAGGGTCTCTGGGAAAAACAACAGTATTTCGAGGCCTCGATCCGGGTCCCCTTCTTTATATCGTGGCCAGAACGATTCTCCGGAGGCAACAAGATCGTCCAGCAGAACGTCTCGCTCGTCGATCTCTTCCCAACCGTATGCGATATCGCCAACCTGCCGATTCCAGACGGCTTGGATGGCCGTTCCCTGGTCCCACTGATGGAAGGCCGTAGCGACGGCTGGAGCAATGAAGTCTACAGCGAACTCCACCACCAATTCAATGGTCCCTCATACATGATCAAGCATGACTACCTCAAGTACTTCCGTTTTGAGGGGAAGGGCTGGCCGAATCAACTCTTCGATCTCGCCACCGATCCCGTTGAAACCCGCAACCTGATCGATGACCCCACCTACGCCGATCACCTCGAGCGACTCCGATCCAAACTCGAAAGTTCTTTCCCCTGAACGCATAGAAATTCGCGGTCTTCCGCAAATTTCAGTGATCAATCGCGAATTTCTCGAAGTTCCTTTCTCAGGTCAGTGATACCATCTCGAATCGCAAACAACTCGGTACGGCATTCGCCGAAAAACTCCGAGCGTTTCTTCCACTCCGGGGATTCGATAAGTTCGCCCAGAGCGGCCAGCGCTTCGTTGGACCAATTCAGGCATCGGCGCAGCAGGGCAAGTGTGAAACCCGTATTGCGAAGATCTTCCAGATCTCGGCCGTGGAGAGCGCCGGCCAACTTGCCGCTGATATTCATTGTATTGTGAATGAATCGGTCAAGGGCGCTATCCAGTTCATCGCTGCTTCGATCCGCTGCCGGTTCGTCGTCGAACTCCTTTAATATTCGAAGCACTAGGTCGCTCGCCCGCAGCTGGAGCGGGTGACGCCTTCGAATCGATTCCTCATTCTCGTCGTCACCATACCAACCATCGTCCTCCTCATCCTCGACGCCTTCGCTCCCCTTCTTCCAACTCTCTCCATCTTCTGATTCTCTATCAGCCGCGTCACTCTCCTTGTCGCGTTCGAGCAGGTGATCCCAACCCATGACGTAGGCCACCTCATCACCGCCTATTGCCTCATGGCCGAATTTCTCCAACGCCTCCTCGTGTGCTTCGCCGAGCCGGTCGGATTGCTTGAGCGACTCTTCCCATGCTTCCTCGCTGTCATCGAATCCACCATCGTCATCATCTTCGCTTGGTTCGGGGCGTTGAATGATGTCGGCCAACCAGGAACGCATCGTTTCCATGTTTTCCCTCTTCTGAGACTCTTCCTCCGCCTCGTCCAAGTCCCAGGTTCCTTCCGAAGCCGAAATTTTAAAGTCGGCGCTCTCGATAACGACGCGGCCGTTGAAATCGGAAAACCACTCAAGATAAATCGAATTACGCCACTCCGTCGGCACATCTTTGATGCGGCGCTCCCTATAGGCTGCTTGCCACTCCTCTTCCGGTACTGTGAAGACCTTTACCTTCCGTGAGGCGGTGATGTCTCCTGCGCTGCCTCGTTGTTTTTCCTGTAGGTGGGAAGCCAACGATTGGTCTTCCGGCCTGGGATTGGAGAAAGTGATGGTACGGCCGGCGACATCGCGCCATGCATTCCCTCGAAGATCCAGCTCAACCGGTTCATCGCGCCCCACCAGCCACAATTTCCCGCGCACCACCCCACGCTTCGTGTTGTCGATCTCCCCGCGGACCACCGCCTTGTCGATTCTCAGAGCCATTCTCAAATGAGATTCTTTCCTACGCCGGTATGTCAAATCGTATTTGAAATGAGGTCGGCCGCCGGACGCAAATCTGCTTTCGCCGGTACAATCGAGTCGGAATGAACCTTCTCCTTCCTGCCGGTATGGGCGAAAAACTAAGAACGATCGTTCACTACGCCCTCAGTGACCGCATCTGAATCGCCTTGCGGATTAGGGAACCTCTTCAATCCAGGGATCCAGTCCCAGCAGTTTTCTCCCAAGTTCCGTCAAATCCGCCGGTTGTTGGTGTTCATGTTCCCAATCCCTTGAATCGCCTGGCCAGTGAGGAGTGGGCCGCCGTTCCTGCCACGCCTCGACACGTTCGCTCCGCTCCTTCTCATCGTCTTCCTTTGCGGCAGACATCGTGATATATTGGGCCAATCTCGGCTTATCTGATGTATTGTATCCGTTACCATGTGCAAGGAGGCTATGCCAGATAAGCAGATCCCCGGCCTTGCCCGGGATGGATTTGACCTCCAACCCGGTCAAATCGGGGTGCCTCGGATTCCTGTCTTCAGGTTGGGATTTGACCCATTCTTGGAACTCTCGGTGAAATCGGGGAACGCATTGGAACCCACCCTGATTCGCATCGGTGTCGGTCAAATAAAGGACTCCCTGGACACCGCACTGGATCGGCAACTGCGAGGTGTCGATGTCCCAGTGAATCATGCCCCGGTTACACCAATCGGGTTTGTCTTCACGGGCGGGCGGCTTCATGTTGGCACGATCCAAAGAGACCCAGAGTTTCTCTGTCCCCAGAATTTCAGAGAAGGCTCCGTATACCTTTGGGTGTTGTCGGTTGTCCCAGAGCGCCTGATGCTGGTAAAACTCAACCATACCCGCGGCGCTGATAGGTGAACAACGATTTTCCCTGGTAGAGGGCTTGTATCTATACCAATCCTCTGGATTACACGGATCCATCTCGAGAAACTCCCAGATCGCATTCACGAGAGCTTCGAGATTCTCCTTTGGGACAGCGTTGTGGATCACTACATACCCGAATCTGTCCCAGAATTTGACTGATTCTTCGCTCAATATAGCCATACCCGATGTAATAACCGAGAGTTGTGAGACGCACTTGGCAGAGGACTTTCCAAAGTCGGTCTATCCACCAAGTTAGTCCCGCACAAGCGCTAATACGAATCCGGTTTGACCCGAAAAGCGAGCGAGACGCGGTGAGATCAATCGAACGCCTTTTCGCGAGTGGACCCAAGAAGGGCACTTACGGTCGCTTGCGCGATGTCACCGTCAGCCCGGACGGGCATCTCTACGTTACCACCAGCAACACCGACCGGCGGGCAGAACTACGGCCCAGGGACGATAAAGTTTTGCGACTGAAGTTTGCGAAATAGAGTGGAACGCTACACTAGATGAGTGGCGACAGCAGGTCACATCTCTCTAGTTGAAATCTCAGTTTTCGCCTCCAAGGCAGGTTCGACATCTGGCGGGGCGCCGCCGGCGTTGATCTGCCAACGCCAATAGGCATTCAGACCGCGCTTAATGTCTTCCACGATCATTGTGTTCACGGGAACCAGGAGCAAGGTAATGAAGGTAGCGAAGAGGACTCCCCAAGCCAAAGAAATCGCCATTGGCACCATGGATCTGGAACCTCGGCTCTGTTCGAACATGAGAGGAAGAAGCCCTGCAAAGGTGGTCAATGAGGTGAGGAGAATGGGCCGGAAACGACGCACACCCGCGATTCGAACGGCCGTTGCGATGGGATCTCCCGCTTCTAGGCGTGTGTTGATGAAGTGAACCAGGATCAGGCTGTCGTTGACGACAACTCCGCAGAGGGCGAGAAAGCCCAATCGCGACAGCACATTGAAGGTCACGTCGTAATCCCAAAGCATCCCAAGAACCCAATCCATAATAGCGTGACCCACAATCGCGCCGACCAGACCGAAGGGAATGATCGCCATCACAATCAAGGGTTTGACGTAGCTCCGAAAGGGAATCGCAAGGAGAACGTATAACCCGATCAGTACAAGGGTCGTGTAGAATGCCATGTTTCTAGCATCTTCCTCGGCTTGGCGCGCGTTACCGGACCTCACGTATCCCATCCCCACATACTGGCTGGTTAGGTCCGGCAGGAATTCGGCCTCGAGTTCCTCGACGATAGCATCGACATCCAATTCATCGGACTCGGCATTTGACGTCACGGTCAGCTGCCGTTTTCGATCAATTCGGCGGATCGACGGCAGACTCTTTCCGGGGTCTATTTCGGCTACTGTGTGAAAGGGCACCTCCCTACCGTCGGGAGCGCGAATCATCATGGAATCCAATGTAGCCATCGATTTGCGTTGATCTTTCGGATACCTTACCATGACGCGAATATCATCACGCCCTCGCTGAATACGCTGCGCTTCGGCGCCAAAGAAGGCCTGACGAACCTGCCGGGCAAGATCGCGGGCAGCAATACCAAGATACTCGGCCTGCGGCTTTAGCGACAATTCGAACTCCGACTTCGCGCTTTCAAATGAATCCGAGATTTCATTCAGGCCATCATACTCATCCAGTTTTGCCTGCAGCCGGCTGGAAGCGTCCTTCAGGTCACCAAAATCCGGGCTGGTTAGACGAATGGAAACGCCTCTGCCCCCTCCGCGCCAAAATCCGATCGAGAGCCGTTCGGCATCTGGTATCGGGCCAATAGCCCTCCTCAATTCCCCTGACGCAATCCTACTGCCGAAATCTACGCCATGTTCCTCCTCGGGCGTCAATTCGACGACAAGCTCACCAAGTTCCGGAACACCCACCGCCCGCCGACCCCAGCTGCGGCCCATGGGCTGTCCTCCCGAGGTGGCGAAGATATTGCGGACAACCTCCTTCCCGTGCTTCTTGTTCACGCGTTCCCTATAATCAAGGGCAATTTCCTCCATCCGTCTGATATGCGCGTCCGTTACTTCGAATGGCGTCCCTGAAGGCATTCTTAATCGGATAGTCACTTGATCCCTGGGAATCCTGGGATAGCGGCTGGACTCGATCCGGTTCGTCTGGACAAGACTCCAGGCGATCGCCAGAACTCCGATGAAAATAGAAAGGGTCAAGTAGCGGTGCTTCAGGCTCTTCTCCAGGAGCGGCCGATAAAACCGGTGGATAAATATCTCCAGACCGTCTGCGACAGAACGCTGCAAGCGCGACAGAGCATTCAACCGCCCCTGGTGGGCAGGGTCCCGACCCAAGTTCTTACAGTGCTTCAGATGGGCGGGAAGGATAAGCTTGGATTCCACAAGCGAGAATAGCAGCACAGCAATAACCACGAACGAAATCTGCTTGAGGTTATTACCCATCCATCCAGTCATGGCCTGCAGTGGATAGAAGGCTACTACGGTGGTGATGACTCCAAAGATCACCGGGACCGCGACTTCCTGAGTTCCGCAAATAGAGGCGTCAAGTGGAGCATCTCCCCTCTGCATGTGGTGAAACACATTCTCTCCCGTAACGATGGCATCATCAACCACGATGCCGAGCACCAGAATGAAGGCAAAGAGAGTGCTGAGATTCAAAGATACCCCCCAGAGGTAGAAGACAATAAACGATCCCGAAAACGCCACCGGGATTCCCAGACTTACCCAAAATGCCAGAACCGGCCGCAAGAACATCGACAGAATGATGAGGACGAGCAGGAAGCCAAAGATGGCACTCCCGGCCAGCGTCGAGAGTCGCTGTTTCACGCGCTCCGAGTCATCCGACCAGTAGCTGAGTTCGATTCCTGGCGGCATCCCTACCTGGGCTTTCTCTAAGTAATCTTTCACCTCATCGGCCAGGACGATCAGGTTCTGATCACCCGCTCGAAAGACATCCAGGACAACAGATCTCTTGCCATTGAAATTGGAGATGAGCGGCGTCTCCTCAAATCCATCCATGACCTTGGCCACCTCACCCAATGTCAAGCGGGTGCCGTCCTCCTCTGACAGGACGACGATCTTGGAAAAGTCATCGAAATCATAGGCCTGATTTGAAGTTCGTAAAAGAATGTCTCCACCTTCTGTCCGGATGCTTCCCGCGGATAGATTGATGGAGGATTCTCGCACCGACCGCACAATCTGATCGAAAGTGAGTCCGTGCCGCTTTAAAATCGTTTCCGAAACCTCGATTCCGATTTCATAGGCCCGGGAGACCTTCAAATCCACCATGGTGATGCTGGGCAAGCCGAGGAGATCGTCGCGAACATTTTCGGCCAACCGCTTGAGATCGAATTCGTTCAAACTCCCAGATATGACCACCGCCATCAAACGTTCGTTGTAGCTCTGCATGTTGACTCGAGGGCGTTCTGCCTCAATCGGAAACGTGTTGATGGAATCGACGCGATCCTTCACCTGATCGAGCACTTCGCCCATTTCGAATCCATCCTCGATTTCCAACGTCACCGACCCGGAACCTTCGTTGGCTAGGCTGGTCATCTCCTTTATCCCAGCGACGTCGAAGACGGCTTCTTCGATACGCATGACAATTGACTCCTCGACTTCCGCCGGCGTCGAACCACGGTATGCCACCCAGATATCAATGTTGCGGTGCGGATAATCGGGCCATTCCCGCAGCACTACTTTGTTGAACGCAATGTAGCCACCCACAATCAGGATGGCGAACATCAGGATGTTGGCCGCCACTCCATTTCTGGCGAACCATGCGATGACGCTATTCATCGCCAACAACGCTCGTCAATTGGTCACCCTTCTCGGGAACCACGGCAACGATTATACCGTCGACGGGAAAGCTCAGGGGCGTGAGGCAGAGGCGGTCGCCGTCGCCCAGACCACTGCGAATCGCGAGATTCTCCTCATCCCCCCACTCAACCTCGATCGACCGAAGACGCAGCTTATCGTCCCCATCGACGGTCAAGACATACTCGTTCTTGCGGTAATACTTCCGGGCAATGACATAGACATCATTCAGAACCACACCCTTGATGGTCGCCTCCACGAAAGAGCCCACTTTCAAAGGGGGCCGCCCGTCAGCTTGCTTGCCGTAAGGATTGTCAACCTGAGCGATGACAAAGAGCTGACGGGAGCGACGGTCCAGAGCGCCTTCGGCGCGCACTATACGACCCGACCAGACATAGGACTCCGAACCGAGCGTTGAAACCAAGGCGACCTCGGGTCCGACGGAAGATTGAGGGAACTCGCCGTGATACAACTCCGGAACATTGACGTAGGCTAACTGTCGCCCGCTTAGCGGCAGCCGAATTTCGGCATAGTCCACCGCATATATCCGAGCCAGAATACTTCCGGTGGCGACGTATTGGCCTACGTCGACGTTCTTGGAGAGGATACGACCGACGAAAGGCGCTGAAATTCGGGTGCGCTCAAGGTTGAGTTTCGCGTTAGCCAGGCGCGCTTCGGCCCAGGTCACATTCGACCTGGCCTGTTTTAATTGGGGCCTACGAAGAACGAGATCGGATGCTTCAGTGTCCGGCTGCAATCGTCCCCAATCCAACCGTGCCTGTTCGGCGCTCGCCTCCTCCTGAGCCAACTCAAATTCCGCTTGGGCGAGAATGGCATTTGCCTCCGCTACGACGGTCTCGTAATCTCTGGGATCGATCTCCAGCAGCACATCCCCGGCCTGGAAGAAACCGCCGGCTCGGAAAGGATCGGAGATAGTCAACACCTTGCCGCGCACCTCGGAGACCAAGGTGCTCTCGGTCCGAGCCTGAACTGTACCTTGAGTCTTTAGCCAAACCTGGTAGGGAACCCTCGAAATAGGGACCACTTTTACTTTTTGAATGGACTCTCGTTTGGGTGACTTTTCCGGCTCCGGCTCAGTCCAGAAAAGCAGGAAACAGATCCCGTATGTTATCCCCAAAACAGCGAGCGGGGGCAATATGCGCAGAACTCTCATTGAGAATATTCAGGTTTTGCAGTCCTAGGGAAGTCGAGAGTTTCAGATGCAAAAGTGTAGTGGCCAAGCAAACGAAACTGAGACGTTAGGGGTAGGATCAATTAAACTATCGACCTCTGGAGTTTCCGAACGAATGTTCATACCATCCTGCTCTCCGTTTTGGCAATCGTTTTCCGCGGTGTTCGGTGAAGGCGGCCGAAGTATCCGTTTAGCGTCCTGCTTGCTATTGGCTCCTCCGGCCCAAGACCAGGGGAGCCCATGGCAGGTGCGGCGGTCAATACTGCAGGAAGTCACCCTATCACACGTGGAATATGTAAAGACCCCGATCCTGCAACGGTAGGTCAATCCAAGTGCCGCCGTTTCGATGGCTTTCGGCCACTCCGAAACAGGCCTCGGTCACATGGTGTGCAATATCGACATGTCCCAGAGTCGGTTGGCCTGTCTCGTAGGCAGACACCAGGTCCTCGAGACACATGACCACTGGGCTTAGCGGTTTCTGGTTTGGAAACCCGACCTCATCCCATCCCTGCCGGCGTCCCACCATGGCGCCCGGTTTGCGCAGGAGGGTCCCGGCGCCGTTATTGATTGAACGAATCGTTCCCGCCGTCCCGATCACTTCGAATTCCCAACCTCCGGCCGAAATTGAGCACGCCTCAACTTCATTTGAAAAGCGCAGTTGATAGACGGCATTGGGATCTCGGGCCAGGTGATCGTTCTCGATCCGGAGGTCCCTGGGCAGCAGATCACCCCTCACCGCCTCAATGCTCGGATCGCCCAGGAGGAAGGACACTGTATCGATCGAATGGATATGCCCGTGCATCAAGGTCGAAGGAGCAAAGTGCACGACTGCAAGGGGCTCGCCGATCTCACCAGTGGCAATGGCGTCCCGCACCGCGTGATAGGCCGAATCGAAACGCCGAAGGACCCCAGTGTTGAATACCGTACCATTCTTTTTCACAGCCTCGAGGATTACATCAGCTTGGGCTAGTGAACTCGCCATCGCCTTCTCGACGTAGAGCATAGGCACGCCGAGATTCGCCAGCGAGACGGTGAGTTCGGCATGCGAATCTCCACGAAAACCGGCATCAGGAGCCTCATTGGCTGGTTTTTGCAGACCGGATGCGGTCGTGCAAACCGCCACCAGGTCCAGCTCTTCCTTTTCCACCATCATTCGGTAGTCCTCGTAGACCGCGTCCACACCCCAGCGGTCCCGAAAGGCATCACGTTTCTCGGCCTGGAGATCGGCCCCAGCTGCCAGCGTCAACCGATCGGATGCCCGACAGCAGGCGGCAATCGAGTACGGCTCTCTGCTGTGCCCCTCATCGTCGATGGTGCTCCCCATCCTCCCGAGTCCAATGATTCCTACACGGTATGTCTTCATTCCGTTGTTATGAATGGGGGGGGCTGGTCAGTAAACAGAAATCCGGAGGAAGGGTTCAGAGCCCGGGTTCCCGTTTCAGGTGTTTGTCGCTCAAATCGCCCTCTTCCTCTTCGTCATCCTCTTTCTCCTCGTTCTCGTGGTGAAACTTAAGCATCCGCTGTCGCACCCGCCCAGAGGGACTATGATGTGCCAAGGATAAAAGGTAACGTGCTTCTCTCTGTGTGTGATTCGTGCCTCGAAATGGAATCTTCGATTAACCCACGGAAGACTGCGTTTCAAGGATCACCAAAGGCCCTGGAGTTCGCATGAGTTTTGAAGTTCCAGACTAGATCCCGTGAATGCATATCGCCAGTCACTCGAATTGCTTTCGTAGGCTCTCGAAGTCCTCCCTTAGTTGATCGAGGGACGCTCGCTGAGCCGCCACTTCTTCCTTAAGGCAGGCCAATTGCGCCGCAAGGCCGAGTGTGTTTTCCTCCGGTAAAGCGAGATCCTCTGATTCTAGTTCCCCTGTTGCCGTTTCCGCTCCTCCTTCGTCGGCGGGACCCGATAGAAGGTGAGTATAGCGCCGTTCCTTTTGGCCAGGCCGCCTGGCGAGAAGCGCCACCAACGGTTCGGGGGTGATGTCGGCGAGTCCTGAGATCGCGGCCTCGGTTTCCTCAATGTCCTGAAATGCGTAGCTCCTTTCGCAGCGAGTACGAATCTCGCCAAGCGTCTGCGGCCCACGCAGGAGGAGGACCATGAGGATCGCGAGTTCCCTCGGTTCGACAGGAAAATGTCTGGTGAATGCATGCCTGAATTTCGCTACCCTCGAGCCCGCAACGTCGACTCGAACAGCGAGATGTCTCTCCCTCAACCCTTCAATGGTCTTAAACACCGTATCCTCTTCAAGGGACATTACAGGGTCGCGGTTGCTCTTCTGGTTACAAGCGGACACCAAGCTGTTGAGGGTGAGCGGATAGTAGTCGGGGGTGGTCATCTCTTTTTCGAGCAGACACCCCAGTACACGCGCTTCGCACAACGAAAGTTTCCAGTCCATTTGCTATCAAGCATAACCGTGGCGCCCCACCTAAGAAAGCCAATTCCGTGTTTACGGTTTTCGACTCACTTTCTCCCTCCCCTACTCTTGACTCCGACCAGCATGCAGAGAAGCTCTGAGGCATATCAGTACGAGATTTGAAGATCGCGGACATAGACACATTTATTGTAGGAAATCCCTGGAAGAACTGGGTCTTCGTCAAACTACACACTGACGAAGGATTGTACGGCATCGGGGAAGCCACTGCGCACCGGAAGGCGAAGTCAATTGAAGCAGCCGTCCTGGAGTACCGGCGCTACTATCTGGGCCGAGATCCATTTGACCTTGAAGAGATCAACTACGACTTGACCAAAAATGGTGCACCTGGTCCAGTGCGGGCCGCGGTCGACATCGCATGCTGGGACATCATGGGCAAGGCCCTTGGGCAACCGGTTTACAATCTGTTAGGTGGAAAATTCCGGCAGAGCGTGAGGGCCTACGCCAAAGGGTGGTACCAGGTCGACCGGGATCCCGATGCATTCGCCGAGCGCGCTCTGGCGGTTGTGAGAAAAGGGTATGGGGCGATGAAGTTCGACCCGTTCGGGACCGCCTTCGAAAGAATCTCGCATGAAGAACTAGAGCGGTCAATTCGCATAGTGGAGGCCGTCAGAAAGGCGGTGGGACCGGATATCGAAGTCTTTATTGAATGCCACGGGCGGTTCAATTCCTCGTTAGGGGTCAAGATCGGCCACCGTCTCGAAGCTTCCGATCCGGGTTGGCTTAAGGAACCGGTTCGTTCATCACAAACCGAAGACCTCGCCGCGATCGCATCCAGTATCTCGATTCCGGTGGCCGCAGGCGAGAGTTTGGAAGGGGTCGATGCCTTTCTAGGACTAATGTCGCGGCGAGCAGTGCGAGTGATTCAGCCTGATCCCATAACCTGCGGGGGCATATCCGAGCTCAAGAAGATCTGTGCCATAGCGCAAGCCCACCATGTCGATGTGGCGCCACACAATGCGCAGGGACCGGTCTGCACCGCTGCATGCCTCCATATAGATGCTTCCACCCCGAACGTATTGATCCAAGAGGTCTTCGAGGACTTCGCTACTCCTTTCGCGCAGAAGATAACCGACAACCCGATGCAGTGTGAGTCGGGCGAGATCGTGATTCCAGATCGTCACGGCCTTGGGCTTGATCTCGACGAAACAGAAATGGCCAAATATCCCTACGATGAATCCCACTTTCTGGACATGTATGGGAAAGAAGGCTGGAAAAAGCGGAATCTCTCCCCGAAGGTGAAGACCCATCATGAGACAGAAGAATAACCATGGCCGGCCAACACTTTCGCGGAATATTCACTATACCAACGACTCCGTTTGATCCGAACGGGGAGATCGACGAACCGAGTTTTCGCCGCTGTATTGACTTCTGCCTGGAATGTGGTGCACACGGCCTGGTCTACCCGGTCAACGCGAGCTCTTTCTCAACCCTTTCGGACGATGAGCGCAAATCCATGTCCGAGGTCCTGGTCCAGCAAACCGGCGGGAGGATTCCAGTTATCATCGGAGTCCAGCACCTCTCCGGACAGGCGGCCGCGAAGATGGCGGATCATGCGAGGCAGATCGGTGCAGACGGCGTCATTGCGATGCCGCCCTACGCCTGGAAGAAGCAACCCTCGACGGAGGCAATCTACGACTACTACCGCATGATTTCTGAAGCGGCGCAGCTTCCCGTTATTGTGCAAAACAACCCGCCCCCGATCGGTATCGTAATGTCTCCGGAATTCCTCATGCGACTTTGCGACGAGATCGAGCACGTCGCGTATATCAAGGAGGAAGTGCCGCCGTCCACCGTGAACACGTCTCGAGTCCTCAAACTGAATACAGGGTCCTGCAAAGGAGTGATGGGTGGAGCAGGCGGAAGATATCTAATTGAGGAATATCGACGAGGGGCCTGCGGAAATATGCCGGGTTGTCATGTTACCGATGTCGTCGTATCCTTCTGGCAGGCCCTTGGAGATGGCCTGGAGGAAGATGCCATGCGCATCTACCAGGCCTTGGCGCCTCTCTACTTTTTCGAAACCCAGCTCCCCGGTTCCTACAATGAGGTCCTCTACCGTCGCGGAGTGATCGACTGTCCCGCCCAACGCAATGGGAAAGTGCCAATCGACGACGTCTCATCGGATTATCTTGATGAGATCCTTGGAGATCTAGATACTTATATGAGTTGGGAGGGTGATTGAAAGCAACAGATGTGGGACAAGTTTTGGGAGCGAGATTCGAGACAAGGGTACCAGGGTAATCGGAGCTACATTCTCAATTCGATAGACGGTATCCTCGCTGTGAACCAGTTCGGTGGGACTTCGACATAAGCTCAGTGGAGTCGGTCACTGCATCCAGATTCGCAATTCAGCTGAGCTAACCTCGTACCGAACCTTGTTCCGAATCTTGTCCATTTGGATGCGGCCTCGCCTATCTAGCCCGGACATCTTACACACCTTGTCGCGAGACCAAGAGCGTCCGATTGGGTAGAGATGGTTGCAGTGCTGGTGGTCTGTTCACTGTGACTTGAGGTCGTCGGTTCCAATTGCTACCAGTGGATCGCTGTCCACCGTTCCGATGCTGTAAAATGTTGAAGTACATACGACTACGGCGGGACAACAGACCGATCACCAAAGAATCGTGGAGTTCGCTCGCGAACGATCTGCCTATTCGGTTTTCCCGGCCCGTTCATCCCGCTCAAGCGAGGTCCACCATCTCTCAGTCCTGCGCTATATCTCTGATGGATAACATCCATGACCGAAGCCTTGAAATCCGAATCCAGTTCACCGTATTCTGCCCAGAATCGTGAAACACCCACTCATGACCCCTCGATGATTACGATCGACAGGATTAATCTCAGCTACGGCGAACGGAAGCTTTTCCGCGAGGTGTCAGCGGTGGTGGGTCCACACGATCGAATTGGGCTGGTGGGTTCTAACGGCACGGGAAAGACCACCCTTCTGAAAATGCTCTTGGGAGAGGAGGGGCCGGATTCGGGTGGTATCGATAGGGCCGGATATATCTCCATCGGCTATCTCCCCCAGGAGGGGATTCGGACGGAAGGTCATACTCTTTTCGAGGAAGCCGAATCCGCCTTTTCAGATATTCTCGATCTCCGGAGGAAGGTGGAGCAGGGAACCACTCGACTGGAAGAACTGAATCACGAGGATGCGGAGTACGGCGAAACCCTCGAACTCCTCGGCGACTGGGAGCAGCGACTGGAAGAGATGGAGGCGTCGAAGCTGAAGTCGCGGGTCGAGGCGGTCCTCTTTGGGTTAGGGTTCCGCCAGGATGACCTAGGGCGAGACACAAGGGAATTCAGCGGAGGCTGGCAGATGCGTATCGCTCTGGCAAAGCTTCTTCTCCAGGAACCCGACCTCCTGCTTCTCGATGAACCAACCAACCACCTCGATCTGCCTTCATTGCGCTGGCTGGAACGATTTCTGACAAACTATCGCGGCTCTATCATCCTCGTCTCGCACGACCGGAGCTTTCTGGATTTCTTGACCCGGCAGACGTTCTCCCTCTCTCGCGGCAGACTCGAAGTCTACGCGGGCAACTACAGTTTCTTCGAACGTGAGTCGGCGGATCGAAAGGAACGATTGGTCAAAGCCCAAAAGAGCCAGCAGCGCAAACTGGCTCAGACGGAAAGGTTTATTGAACGATTTCGCTACAAGAACACGAAGGCGCGTCAGGTCCAGAGCCGGATAAAAGCGCTCCAAAGAATCGACCGAATCGAAATTGAGAGTGAAGAAGAAGAAATCGCGTTTTCATTTCCTCCTCCAAGACGCAGCGGACGAACCGTGATGACATTGGAAGAGATCTCAAAGTCATTCGGCAGCCAGTCGGTCTTTCTAGACTTCAATTTCGAAATCGAGCGGGGTGATCGGCTCGCCATCGTGGGCATGAATGGAGCAGGCAAATCGACCCTCAGCCGCATTCTGGCCGGCGTCGAACCGATAGACCAAGGCGAGCGCATCGTGGGGCACAATGTCGACATCGCCTACTTTGGTCAGGACCAGACCGACGCGTTGAATCCAGAACTTTCCGCACTTGAGACTCTCGAGAAGGTAGAATCCGATGGTCGCCGGGAAAATCTGCGCACGATCCTCGGGGGATTCCTCTTCCAGGGGGACGACGCCAACAAGAAGGTCAGTGTTCTATCCGGTGGAGAACGAAACCGACTGGCCCTTGCCAAAATGCTCCTCACCTCAGCAAATTTCCTTATCCTCGACGAGCCTACGAATCACCTCGACATGCGATCTAAGTCGGTCCTGCAAAAGGCATTGAAACAGTATCCTGGAACGTTTGCGGTAATCTCCCATGACCGTTCCTTTCTTGGACCTTTGACCAATAAAGTACTGGAGATTACGATTGCAGGATGGCGGCTCTTTCCGGGTAACTTCTCGGAATACCTAGTGGATCTGGATGAGAGGGAGAAACGAGATGCGGAAACGCTGAAGGGGCGGTCATCCCCAAGAAAGGACCCACTTCGCGGCCGATCTGCCAAAGCAAAGGAACGCAGGCGACGGGGCGCCCAACGGCGACAGAAAGTCTCGCTGATCAAGAAAGAGCTGAAGGATCTTGAAACACGTATCGCCACTCTCGAGTCCGAGATCAAATCAATGGAAACGGCAATGCTGGACCCAGGTTTCTTCAAAAACGGAGATGAAACCCGAAAAGATTTGGAGCAATACGAAACTTTGAAGCGCCGCCTCACTCGAACCTACGAAAAGTGGGAAGAGGTAACGGAAGTGTTGCTTCGTTCCGGTGATACTGCCTAGGAGTCTGTCGGACTTAGACGCTCGATTGCTTCGCAAGTTCCCAGGTTCGTCCGACAGAAAACTGAGGTGGTCCGTCAAGGGATTTTTTAAAATAGTACTCATTTTCTGTTTAGAGGGCGTGGCCGTTTAGTTGCTGGAGTCTATGCCATACCGGTGAACCGCGCCTTTGGAGTGATTCGAGGTATCTGTGCTCGTCGTAATTCTGGTTATTTTGCCAGCAGCGAAAGAGAATGCGGGTCCACTTCAGAGCGAGCGCTCGAAGGATGGTTTGGCGGGATTTGCCCTGTTCTTTTTTAACTTGGTAATTCCCCGTAGCTTGCTACGGGGTCGCGCACTTTATAAGCAGGGAGGGTGGAAAAAAGGAAGGACGGAAGCAGTTTAAAGCGAGGATGGCATTGTGTGTGGCAGATCCATTACCACATGGTGATGCCGGTGAAGTATCGGAAGGCGTTGATAGAGGAAAGAATACGGAGGGTTTTGAAGGAGACGACGGAAGGGATCGAGGAACGCTATGCGATCGAGATGGAGGGATTGGGATGTGATAAGGATCACGTACATCTGTTGTGCGGAGCACATCCCAAGATGGCGCCCGGGAGGATCGTGCAGATATATAAGAGTATAACGGCGCGGGAAGTGTTTGGGCGAGAGAGTTGGATAAAAAAGGAGCTATGGGGAGGAGAATTCTGGTCGGACGGCTACTACGTGGGAACGGTGGGGGAAAGAGGAGACTGGGCAACGGTGGAACAATACGTGCGCGAACAAGGAAAACCGAAAGAGGAACTACGGCAGTTGATGCTATGGTGAGCATGGGCGTGATCTGCTACGATTCGATACCCCGCAGCTTGCTGCGGGGAGGTTCATTTTGATAGTAGGTGTTGGCCCAGTCGCAGTTTCGGATCGAATGGGCGGCAAATTCAACAAAGCTCTGGCGGACAAAGGTGGGCGCGGACCACCGCCAGGTGACCAGTCGTTTTGCCTGGCTGCTCTTTTTGTGCTGACCGCTGCTGATGGTGACTGGAGCCGAACCATTCCACTGGGTCATGTTCCGGGCCGTTTCGAAACGCGATCGATCGGTCCCAAAGGCGCACAGCAGCCGAGGGCTGAGGGCCTCGCCGGCTCCGGGAAGGCCGCTGAACACAGGGGCATCGGGATGGGTGTGAAAAAGTTCCTTGATACGCTCCTCGTAGGCCTCGATCTGCGGTTGCAGGGCCAAAAGCTGTTTGGCCAGAGTCTGCGCTTTGCGACTGAACGCCTCCAGAGTCGCGGGATCCTCGGTCAAGGCCTCTTCCCGGCCGATCAACTCCAGGCGCTCCTGGATTTTCGCGGCGCTGCGACTGTTATGCTTATAAAAGAACTTTCGCAACCCTTGCGCCGATGCGCTCTTGACCTTCTTAAGCGTCGGCCAGCGTAGAACAAAGCGCAGACACATAGCACTGCCCAAGTCATCGAACAGTTTCAACACCAATGGGTTATACTGCTTCAGACAACTGCACAATTGCTGCTCGAAGCGAGTCGCCTGATCGACGAATCCACGCCGGTCCTCACACAACAGGTTGAGCTCGCGCGTCTCCACACTGTCCGGTCTCAGACACTTCTCAAAGTGCTCGGGATGTTTGAGGAAAAATTCCGCGTGCAATTGCGCATCGACCGGATCGCTCTTGGCCCTGGAAGGATACAATGCCTGTCGATAATCCTTCGCACTGGCCGCATGCACCGGATAGATATCGACAAACTCCAATCCGATCAGAAAATTGATCAACCCGCCACGCTTCTGATCCACCACGATGGCGACGCGCTTTCCCTCACGCCCATACCTTTCTCTCATCTCCACGGCAAAACCATGCAACGCTATCGCATCCTGAGCCACCTGCCGGTGACTCCCTCCTGCCGTTTCCCTCTCGATCATCCAAAGATCATTTTTCTGATCCGCCCAATCGATCCCTATAACCACACTGTATGGATTAGTTTTTTCGCTTTTCTGCATCCCTTTGATCAATGACCTTCCCTTCTGTTTTATTCGTTTTGTGGTTTTCAAAGGCGCTGGATGTCCAGGCGAAGTTCTTATAGTGGATCCTGCTATGAGGATACAAACTGAGGGTTCGTTATCGGTCATCCAGGCAAGCCGTCTACTCGAAATTCTGTCGGAAGTCGTCTCACGACTGCCTCCTAAGTTCGTAGTGGACGGCCGCCTTTGAAAATTAACTCCTCTAGAGAAACAAACTCCTTGCCTCATAGCCAACCCAGCTTCTGCCAAGTTACTCACAATGGGGCCTCGCCGAGTTACTCCTACGGCTCCACTCGGCCCCACTGATGAATAACTTGGAGCTACTATAAGGCTCCTAGAGAATGGAATCTCAATACATCTTCCGCGGCCGTGTTCTACCCTATGCCCTGGTTCTACCCCAGCTGGCCATCACGCTTGTTTTTTTGTCTGGCCCGCTTCTCAGGCGCTCTACCAGTCGCTCCTCATAGAGGATGCCTTCGGGCTTTCGAGTGAGTTCGTGTGGTTCGAAAATTTCGCTGCCTTGTTCCAGAACGATGATTACCTGGACGCTTTTCGCGTCACGATTTCGTTCAGCGCCGGTACAACCTTGCTTCCCATCACCTCCTCTCTTCTGCTGGCGGTCTGTGTGGATCGTGTCATCAGGGGGGCTGCGGGCTACAAGATGATGCTCCTTCTGCCTTACGCGATCGCCCCGGTGGTGGCTGGAATCCTGTGGTGGTTTCTCTTTAATCCGAACATCGGCATTCTCTCCTATCTATTGGGCCGACTGGACTACGAATGGAACCATTACCTCAACGGAACGCATGCTTTCTGCCTGGTTACGATGGCCGCGGCATGGAAACATGTCAGCTATAACTTCATTTTCTTTCTCGCCGGGTTACAGGCTATTCCCCGCAGCCTGATCGAAGCGGCTGCCATCGACGGCGCGGGCCCCTTCCGGCGTTTCTGTCGGATCACTTTTCCGCTGTTAGGTCCCACAACTTTTTTCCTTCTCGTGATGAATGTGGTTTACGCCTTTTTCGACACCTTCGGAATCATCCACGCCACGACCTCAGGAGGACCCGCTCGAGCGACCGAAATCCTGGTTTACAAGGTCTATAAGGACGGCTTTGTAGGGCTCGATCTCGGCGGTTCCGCGGCCCAGTCAGTGATCCTCATGGCTGTCGTCATCGTCCTTACCGTAATTCAGTTCCGATTCATCGAAAAGAGGATCACCTACTGATGGTGGAAAGGCAGCCGGCACTAACGTTCCTCGCCCATGGCGTACTCTGGGCGGGTATGTTTGTGCTCGTCCTCCCGGTCTGGATTGCCTTCGTTGCTTCGACCCATTCGGTGGATCGGTTGGCCGTTGCTCCTCTACCTTTGCTTCCCGGTGACCAACTCTGGGAAAACTACAGGACGGTGCTCACGGAAGGCGTCGGTTCGGTCAAACGTGTACCGGTTGGTCGAATGTTGGCGAACAGCCTGACGATGGCGTTGGTAATCGCGACGGGAAAGATTGCCATCTCCATTACCTCGGCCTTTGCTATCGTTTACTTTCGATTTCCCTTTCGCACAGCGATTTTCTGGATCATCTTTGCCACCCTTATGCTTCCGGTGGAGGTGCGCATCGTGCCGACTTTCAAGGTGGTGGCGCAGTTGGGGCTCCTGAATTCCTATACCGGTCTTACCCTTCCGCTCGTGGCCAGCGCCACAGCAACCTTTCTCTTCCGGCAATTCTTCCTCTCCGTCCCTCGGGAACTGGCGGAGGCGGCGCAGATCGACGGCGCCGGCCCGCTCCGCTTCTTCGTGTCCATCCTCCTGCCTCTCTCCCGCACTAATATCGCGGCTCTGTTCGTCATCCTCTTCATATTCGGATGGAATCAGTATCTCTGGCCGCTCCTGATCACGACCGAGGAGTCTTATTCCACGATTGTGATGAGCATACAGCGGATGACGACGGTGGCCGATGCGAACGTCCAGTGGCATCTTGTCATGGCGACCGCGATGCTCGCCACGATTCCCCCGATGTGCGTAGTTTTGATCCTGCAGCGCCTATTCGTAAAGGGGCTCATCGAAGTGGAGAAGTAGGCCTAGCCTGGAAATCTCACAAGATTTCCAGGCTAAAAAATCTGTCGGACTTCGTTTGGCGATTTTTCGGCGCGCTCGGATTATTTGGGTCCATTCGTGGATCGCGGCAGATTCCACCACCGAAATCTTCCTAGTCGGGACCCCATTTCTTCAGATAGTCGCCGAAGAATTCCGCCGGCGATGGCACGCGTTCCGGGATTGGCGTCGAGACCCAAGTGTAGTTAAGAAAATGTCTCCAGTCGATATTGTCGGTGGAGATATTTCCCGCCCAGGAACCACAACCGAGACTATCCGTGGTCGGAAGGCCGCTTCCCCAGCCACCGCTGTTGCCGGCGGTGTGACCCATATTGCATACGACACGGCCGACGTTTGCCTTGATTGCCAGTTCCTCTTGCCGTTCCTCCAGATTGCTGTGAAGCGATACCGAATGTCCCTCCCCCGAGAAGCGGTGCATCTCTTTCGTCCGTTCGATCATTTCGCTGAAATCGGTCCACTTCCACACAGTCAGCACGGGAGAGACCTTCTCCCCTGAGAAACGGTCTTCGGGCCCCGGCTTTAATCCGAGCACCATGATGACACGAGTCCCCTTGGGGACTTCGATTTTCGCCTGCTCAGCGATATAGGATGCCGGTTTTGCGACAACTTCCCGATTCAAGTGGCGTCCGTCCGGCCAATAGTACCTACGCAGCGCTTCTCGCTCTTCTGTGTTGCACAGATAGCAACCCTCCGCATTGAGGGCCTCGAGCATGTCGTCGTAGATACACTCCTCGATAGCGATGGCATTTTCGGAAGAGCAGGAAGCCGCGTTGTTGGCCGTTTTCGACTTCACAATCTTAGCGGCCGTGGAGGCCAGATCGACCGTCGAATCGACAATCGAGACGACGTTTCCGGCACCCACCGTATGGCAAGGCTTGCCCGCCTCGTAGACAACGCGCACCAAGGCGGCGCCGCCTGTGGCCACCGCGAAATCGCAGCGCGCCATCAACTCGCGCGTCTTTTCGTGGCTCGTTTCTCGTATGCATTGCAGGAGGTCTTCGGGCGCTCCAATTTTCCGCAGCGCGCTTCTCCCGTGTTCCACCGCCAGCCACGAACTGCCCTGGGTTCGCGGATGCGGCGAAACAATCATCGCGTTGCGAGTTTTCAACGTGCTCAATCCTATACAACAGACCGTCGATTCGGGATTTGTGCAGGGAACAACGCAGGCGATAACCCCCATCGGTTTGGCGAAGATCTTCAAGCCTTTTTCCTTATCCTCCTTCACCAGGCCACAGGTCCTGGCTCCAACCTGGTCACGCAAAGTGCCCAACGTCTTGGTCCAGATCTTTGCTACCTTGTCCTCGTAAACCCCAATTCCACCCGATTCATCGACCGCCGTTCGGGCCAATTCCTTCCGGGTCTCCTCTTTCTGCCACTGCCATCCCGCCGCCAGGACCATTTCATCAACCTTCTTCTGCGGCCAGAACTCGACCTCACGAAACGCCCGTCGTGATCGTTGATACATCTCCTCTATGTTGTCCTTCATTCCTAATGCCTCCCACTTTTCCGGGTGGGATCATCGATTTCCTCGTCGATGGAGAATCCGCTACCTTTGAGTTTCTTACGCTTTTCCAATGTCTCCTTCCATTCATCGAGGGAGTGAATCTGCGCCGGAACAGCCGTTTTCCCGCGATCGGACAGCGGCGGTACGGGCCGATCTTCGGGTCCATCGTAATCCTCTTTCGGCGTCAGCGTTTCGCCCAGACGGGAGTACCCCTCCCGTTCCATCTCTTCGATGAAATGAGCGCCCGCTCCGAATGATCGCGTGACCGCAATAATCGTCCACATCGCCTCCGGTGTGAACCCGAGATCCATCATGGTCGCGCCGGTCGCGCCGAGAAGGTCAAGATCCACCTCTTCCTCGAGTTCCTGCGCAGCCCTGACGATCGCTTTCATGAAAGCGACATTCTCTCCCGCAACGCCCAATTTCTCCGCGCGGGCAAAGATGCGTTTAGCTGCCGGATCTTTCAACATCAGGTTCGAGTAGCCCAGAGCCTCCCCGGACGTCTCTTCATTTACGAGAATCCTTGCCATCTCTTCCATCGATTTTTCTTCCCTCTCCGCCCGGTAAAGGTACTCCTGAAGCACTTTTCCAAACGCTTCATAGGCACCGTAGGCATGTCCGAAAGCAAGGATTGAACTGCCGCAAGCCTGCGTCAGAAAAGTCTTCGAACGGCCCACCAGACGCGACATCACGGCGGGCATGGAAAGGCCATCTTCGAGGGAGAGAATCAGAATGTAATTCAACATCTGCTCTTCTTCCAGGGTCGGTATTCTTGCCTGAAAATCGATGAAGAGTATATCCACGACGCCGTATCCCTGCTCCACCAGTTCGGTCGTGTCATAGCCCCGCGAGACAATCCGGTGGATATTCTTGTAAGCGACCTCGGATACCCATTGAAAGGGAGGACGGTCGGCATTAAGCGGCATTGTTCCATATTCGCGGTCCATGTAATCATACGGCAATCGCGAATCGGCAAGGTTGCCGATCTTCTTCCGGTCTATATCACCCATTTTTTGAATTCTCCTGTTTCTTTCTGTTTTTTTGCGTATTCCTGCCTCTCTTCCTGAGTCGGGACCGGCCTGTCTTCCGGCCCGACATACTTGATCATGGAGAGATCCAGCATCTGGGTCATGGGTTCATTCCGTGAAGCCGCCCATGCTCGTCCCTTCTTCTGTGTGTAGACCGCGTGCGCAGCACAACTGTAACCACGTACCACGCTTCCGATACACCAGGCGGCGTTGGGTGAAAAACCGGTATCGCAGAGCGCGGTGTTCCCGGCTCCGACACAGTTCACGGGCACGTAGGAGCGGCCCTCCTTCTTTCGGCGTGCGTGAAAGTGCTTCTCCAACGCTCTCTGCAGTTCGAGATAGACCCCGTCGATCTCCAATTCTTCCTGTTTCAGATGGGTGGGTTCCGCCCTCGGGTCGCCGTCGCGGTGCTGCGGCTGCCCCATTCCCATGACCGGAACACCGTTATCCATGTACTCGTCAACCAGCGTCTTGGCCATTTCGTCGATCGTTTTTCCCTCCTTGCGCGCTCGCTCCAGATACTTGTTCATCATGTACCCGTGCGCCGCCCCTGGTCCATGAGCGCTTCCGAAGGTCATAACGGCCGCCGCCACCGCGGCCGGCAAGTTCGGCCGGCCCGCCGTCACGGCAATGGCGGAAGCCGCTGATGGAGACATTGAGTGCTCCATAAATTCGCCCATTTCATATTTCAGCATCTTCTCCTCGGGCTCAGTAGGGATGCGCCCCTGAAAGAGCACGAACATAGCATCACTGAAGGAATACCCTTCCTCCGCCAATTCACTCAGGTTGTAGCCTCGGAGAACCGTCTTCTCTTCCGTCTTGTAGGAGATCGCCGTCTTCCGTCTTAACAGGGGCTCTCTTTCCCTTCTGATTTCTTCCTCTCTCCCGTCTTTCATTACCTCAGCCTTCTCTTTCTCTTACTCCTTCCATTGCCCTTTCGCCGATCATCACACACGCCGGTCCGCGATCGCTTCAAAAGTTTTCTGTATCAACTCCTCGGCCTTCGGTCGAATCCGGCAGATCTCGGCAAATAACAGATCCAGGACAAAGTCCCGGGGCACGTTGGAAAAAATCTCGCAGGAAAAGGGATCCCGATCAGATACGCCGATCAGTGTGTCGTCCGCCACCTCCCCCAAAGGCGATTTGATAAATCCGGTCAGCGCCACTACGGTTGCTTTCTCCCTCTTCGCGATTTTGGCGGCATAAACCAAATCCTTCGTCGCCCCCGAAAAACTCATGCCGAAAAACACATCACCCGTTTTCAAGGTTGCGGCGCGAATCGCCATGGGATATCCCTCATTGTAGGCCGCCGAATAAATCCCTACACGGCTCAGGCGATAGTTGAAACCGTGGGCCAGCGCGGCCGATCCGGCGATTCCTCCCACCAACACGAACCGAGCACGAGCCAGGCACCGGGCGACTTTCTGCAGAGCCTTGCGATCAAGCAAATTGACCGTGTCGCGCAGATTGGACCGCATTTTCTCCGCATGGTCCGTCACTGAATCGGTATGTCCAGCCCTGCCCGCCCGGTCCGCCGCACCCAGCTCCTGCGCCAGCAGGACCTTGAAATCCTGGAATCCTGCACACCCCATCTTCCGACAGAATCGGATGATCGTTCCGTAACCCAACGCGCTGACCTGGGTCACCTCTGTTATCGAGAGGTAGGCAGCTTCGGGATTCTCCAGAAAATACTCACCAACCTTTCGCTCAGCTGCGGTTAAGGAATTTCTCAGTATGCTCAAGCGAAGGGAATAGGAACAATCATGCAGAGAGAACTCCGGATCTTCCGAATCAGTCGTCTTACCTCTAGCGGATCCCAAGGACTGCGTTTCAGATGTCATTCTTTACAAAAAAGGAGGGAAATCGCTGCGCTCTCAACGCCTTCAATATATAGTATATCCATTTTTTAAGATAAGACCTATATTTTATCCACAACGGATCGCTGTCAACGGGTTTCTGACAATACTGAGAAAAGCGGCCAGGAATCTATCTGCCCAAGTCTCCTCAATTCGCAAATCTCGCGCAAGCGCGGTCCTACAGTGGCGGGTTGCCAAATGAATATCCCGACCCAAACTCTGGTATTTCGTAGCTTCAGGAAACGGCACCCTACTCAACCAGTCTTTCAATGCCTTCACCGTTGCAGGAGTATTTGTTTGATCTTCAAGGCTTCATTGCTCTGAAAAGCGCCGTATTCGCACGTGCTATCGTTACCACAACGATCAGTTTCGGTGTGGTCAGGTCAATATCCTGGTCGCTCTTACCGATACCGGGCCCGGCGACGGAGCCACTATGGTCATCCCGGGTAGCCATAAATCAAATTTCATCCACCCGAAACTGGAGAGCGGACAGCAACTGTCAGGTTCTGCAGATGGAGTGGAAGGAGCGACTGAGGTCTACATGCAAGTAGGAGACGCTCTTCTCTTCGTCGACTGTCTTGCTCACGGTTCAGCTAAACGTCTCAACGAAGGGGAGAGGCGAATCCTCATTCATAGGTAGAGGCTGTCCCAAATCCGAGAGGATTTGGGTGGAAGCCTGATACCGATATCAATCTTCGTCACGTTATGTAGACCACGACATGCCTTCCGTCCTCGGTAGCTTACCTTTTATCCGTTATGCACCTTTCCAGCACCCTTCCTCTCGCTTTGAGTCGATAGTTCTCCCAAGGAAGCGCCTCTGACTCGATTCTTGGATCCCTATGCCGCCTGCGTTGCCTCTTTCTCATGTTCTTGCGCAAGTCTCTGCGCGATTTTCCATAGATTGTGGGACAGAACCGACCAGGCCACGCTAAGGTTACGGTTGTCAAAGCCTTTGCTGCGTATCTTGCCCCCGTGCCATCGGTTCTTGAGCACTCCGATCCGGCCTTCGGTGCTCCCTCGTCGTCGCTGCAACCGGACAAAGCGCGGCTCCTCCATCCGCTCCTTGAGCTCTTGTGGATTGCGGGGCGTAAGGGCGTCAAAAATCCCCTCTGCCTGGAGCCGCTTGCTGGCCGCCTTCGAGGCATAGCCCCGATCCCCACTGATCGCTTCGATCTTCTCCTCTAAAGCGAAGCCCTTTTGCCTCTCCAGACTTTCCCAAAGCTGCTTCAATTCGCTCGGGGCCTGCCCCCCATACAGTTTCCAGTCCAACAGATATCCCTCTGCGCTCTCGCATAAATAAAGGGTGTTGCCAAACTCCACCTCCCGATCTGCCTTGCCTCGCACGATGACGTCAATCTCAGGTTCGTAGGCGCTCAGGATCTTCTCCTCATTCTTCACCTGCCGCCCCCCTATGATCCGTTCGTGCGCCTGTTTCATGACCTGCGGTATCTGCTCTAACATACCATCCATTCGCTCGATGATTCGGCTCGCCTTCTTCTCGGTGTAATCGCTTTGCATCCACATAGCTTCCAATAAGTCACGGTGGCGAAGGGCATGGCCCTCAATCTTCTTGAGCAATAGCTTCATCCGCCGCAGGATCCCTTTACGCGCTTTGCCCGCCTCCCGGCGCCGACGCGCATGCGTCATCTCCAGGCACCGTTTGTTCATCTCCCGAGCCAATCCCTTTGCTCCCTGGGGCATGCGCTGTTTCATTCCCGCCTGCCGGATCAGACTGATCGCCTTGAGCAGCGTTGCTCCCACATCCTTGAGCAAGACCCAGTCCACGGGCCAGTGGATGTTCGCTTCCAGGCAAGTGGCGTCGATCAGGCATTCCCTCGTATCGATCGGCTTCTCTAATCCTGCCTCACCACAATGTTCAGCATTGCCCACCACCTCGGTCATCCTTGCATGCAGCTGTCTCAGATACGCTTCGTCGAAGAATTTCGAATCCCGTTCCAGACTGCTCTTCGATATTTTCCGGATCCCGTCTACCTCACGCACCCGGCAAAAATTAGCCAGAAGCTCACTGCGTCCCAACTCCTGCGACAGACAACGAAAGGATATCCCTCCGAGTAAATGACGCACCACCTCCACCCGCAGCGCTTTTATCGCTCTTAGAGCGCGTCGCTCCCGATCCTTCCCTCCCGCTTCATCCCATCCTTCCAAGGCTTTTACGATCGCCTCCCTTTCCAGCGAGGAGTCGATCAAAACCCGGTCAATCCGCTCCATTGTTTCCAGAAACACGGTGTAGTCTTTGCATCGAATGACTGGAGTTAGGGCTGGACGCAGGAAGCTTTGTACGGCAATATTTTTCATGAGAAGGGCGTGCTTTGTATTTGACTAACGCAAGCATAAGCGCCCTTTTTCGCCGGATCGAGCTTTTTGCAGCTCTATCCGGCCTTTTTTTTGCCCATAACTCATTGTTTCCACCACTGGGACGGGCTCTAGGTATGGACCACAGTGGGGTAACCCCTTCTCCGGCTACCAGCCCATCCGAGGAACTCCTCGCTCGCCTGAGCGAAAGCCGTAAGCAGATTGTTCAACCCATCCCCCCGATTAGTTCCCCGAGTTGAACGGATTCATCATCGTTATTGGTCATTAACCGAATCAACAGAGTAGGTCCATGAATCACCCTCAATCCATAATCGACTCGCATCAACACGTGAACTGGCACCGGAGGGACGCGAAGGGCCTGATCAGTGCCAGGGACCGGTATCCCGATCGCTTCCTTCTCGGCTATAGCCCCAATCCAGCATGGCCGACCGCACCGGAACTTTTGGCTAATGCTCATCATATGCACGGAGTTGACATATGCGGCGAATGGAAATTCAGGATGCTGATCGATGACCCGCGCTGTATCGAGGTATTCAGGGTTGCCGGAGAAAACCGGATGCCGGTCGTTCTTCACCTTGATGTACCTTACCTTCGGAATGAGACCGGAGGCCGAAAGTATCAAACCGAATGGTACGGCGGCACCATCGATAATCTCGCGAGAGCGCTTTGCGCCTGTCCCAAGACGACATTCATCGGTCATGCGCCCGGGTTCTGGAGGGAGATCAGTGCGGATGCTGATGAAGATCCGAAACAGGCTCCTATTCGGCCGCGATCGCTACGGCCAGGATCTTTACGAGTTTCTTACATCCCTCTCCCTCGACGAAGAGACCATTGAGGCGGTCTACCACAGCAATGCCGAACGGATTGTTTCCGTAACCGGTTAGATTTCCAAGTAAGTGGGCCACCGGCCGCTCCCGCTCAGCGGGATTGCCAGATTAATCGAGTCCGAAACTAAGACGGAATCTGTCTTGAGCAGCGTCTTCCTCACCCTCTTCTGGTCAGGATCTACTTCCCCCGAGGCGATGCGTGAATCTTACGTCAAGTATGCCCGAATGACCGAGGAAATGATCAGTCGTCTAGCCGCGTCCAGTCCCCCGCCCTGATTTTCGCAAATGATCGGCTTTGAGGTCCGCGACTCGTTGCTCATTGTAGCCTATTGGCTATTCGCGGCAACTGACTTTCGAATCGCCACGCCTTGCTCAGTGAAAACCCGCACCCTCTTGGAATACTTGAGTTCCGTTAAGGATGTCACAGTCTGTGATATCCTGGTGATTTCATCTCTCGTGAGATCAAACATGAAATCATCCGGAAACCGCGAGATATTCCTCGTCACGGCTTGATTTAGGACTCTCGTTTCAAGACCGTAGAGATCAGCCAGATCCCGATCCAACATCACTCGATGCCCTCCGACGAGGTAGATTGAATGGTCGATCCGTTCTCCCGGGATGGGAACCGAAGAATCGGATGACTCGACCCACTACATCATCGCCGCGATTGACGCCTCCTTTCCCCAAGGCGGCTATGAAACCGAACCCGCTTGGACTGAAGTAGCCCCCGGTATCGAAGGCGTGATTAAAGGGGCAATCCGTAAGATCCTTACAGTTAGCCCGCCTTCCTAGCGGGCTAACTGTAAGGATCTGCGGCGTCGCGCAACCCGTCCCCCAGAAAATTGAAGGAGAGCACGGTCATGACAATCATGATCACCGGCATCAACAGCCAAGGGTAATTGGCGACGACCTGGAGGTTGAGGCAGTCCTGCAGCATGACCCCCCAGCTCACAACCGGAGGACGCAGCCCGAGGCCGAGAAAACTGAGCGCGGTTTCGCCGAGGATCATTCCGGGAACACTGAGGGTGAGAGTGACGATTATGTGACTGGTGAAACCGGGCAGGAGGTGGCGAAAGATGATTCGACCGTGGTTCGCCCCGATTAAGCGAGCGGCGAGAGCGTAGTCCTCTTCCCTCAAGGCGAGAATCTTGCCCCGAACAACACGTGCCAGCCCAGTCCAATTAAGAAGACTGAGCACGATCGTGATAGCGAAATAAACGCGAAGTGGAGGCCAGTCCCCCGGCACCACGGCCCCGATTGCGAGCCAGAGGGGAAGTTGAGGAAAGGAGTTTATGATCTCGATTACACGTTGGATCACGGTGTCGATGCGGCCGCTGCAATAGCCGGAAACTCCGCCAATTGTTACTCCGAGAATAAAAGTGATCACGATCGCGACGAGGCCGATTGAAAGGCTGATGCGCGAGCCGTAGATGATGCGGCTGAGGATGTCCCGTCCGTAGCGGTCGGCCCCCAGAAGGAGGAAGACCGGCTCTACATTTTCCTCCGCAGACGGAGCGCGATATCGATCCTTTGCCACGCCGACCAAATGCCGCTCCATGGGGATGATTCCAAAGAGCTCGTAGGGCACGCCCTTCACGAACATACCCAGAGGGACAATCTCGTCCCGGTCCTCAATGTAGTACTTGCGCAGCGTGATTGGGTCGATCTGGCGCTTCAGGGCATAGGTGTAGAATCCATGCTTGAAGGAAAAGGCCGGTGTCGTGGGGGGACAGTAGGCGTAGTCCAAGTTCTTCCACGATCGAGTGTACGGGGAGACGAATTCAGCGAAGACCGCCATGAAATAGAGGACTATAAGGACATAGAGCGACACCACTGCCAGGTGATGCTTGGCGAATCGCAGCCGAATCAACTGCCACTGGGAGAGACTTCCAACTGCGGCCGGGTCGATCTCATCGGCTCTCTTTTCAGGCGCTAAAATCGTTTGACTCATTCGGCTTTCTCGATCGCTTCAATCAGCCCCTTCATGTAGCCCACCGCAAACAGCCGGCCCATCACTTCGTAACCGGGATTCTCATTGTCTTCACCTTCCATAGTCGGGGCGTGATCGGGTCTCATGGGACCCGAATACCCGACATCCCAGTAGGTTTTCATGGCCGCATACATGTCTGTCTGACCATCATCGTGAAAGGTTTCAACGAAGTTCTCCCGAGTGCCTCGAACGTCGCGAAAATGGACGAAGAAGAGCTTTCCCTGCTCACCGAACAGGTGAATCCATTTCGGTACATCCTCCCCCATTTCGGAAAAACATCCCTGGCAGAAAGTGAGCCCGCTAGCATGGCTTGGATACAGTTCGATCAGCCGCTGAAAGTGCTCCGGGCAGGTCATGATCTGGGCCAGTCCTCGGATCGGTGAGAGCGGCGGATCGGAAGGGTGCATCGCCAGCTTCACCCCCGCCTCCTCGGCCACCGGTACGACCGCCTTCAAAAAATACTCGAGCGCCTCCCAGAGCTGCTCTTCGCCGACTTCACCGTATTCAGTCATCGGTTCTTTCATCTTCTCCCGATGATCGTAGGCCGTGACCAGGGCGCCGCCTCTCGTCGGTACATCGAAGGCGGTCCGCATCCAATTGTAGACGGGGATCCAATTGTAGCAGAGAATCGGAATGCCAACGGCGCCCATGTTCCGAATGCTATCGCAGTATTTCTCCACGTCCTCATCCCTCCCCGGAAGACCCATCCTTATGCGATTCGAGGGCGGAGGACCGTATCCTTCGAGCACGGATAGTCGTAAACCGAACGACTCAGCCCTCTCCTTAAGGCCACACAGTTGCTCTTCCTTCCACACTCGACCGTGCATCTCCTTCGGAAGATCGAGCACAACATCGGAGGCTCCCATCTGGGCAACAAGACGCAACTGGGAGTCTTCTCCCGTGCTCTTGAAAGCAATCCGAATGTCACCGCCACTCATGGGCCCAATCTCCGAAAATCATTCGAAAGAGGAGACTTCCGAAAATGTCTCTTCAGGGTTGCAGATAATCCCCCGGCCTTGCGCCGGGGATCGTTAGGTTTCCCTGCTAAATGACACGATCTACCGACAGTTTTCCTCGCCCCCCTCAGAGACGCTCGCAACGGCGAGCGTCTCTGAGGGGGGCGAGGAATTACGCCACTGTGATTGTAGCAACTGGAACCCGCCTCACCCCGGCGCGAGGCCGGGGGAGCCGGAATGCGTCCGCTGGGTCCAACCAGAAAACAGGCTTTGTCTCTGTATTCTATCATGGTCTCTTTCTTCTTAAGCATTCTTGAAAAGGCAAAATCATAAAAGAGAATCAAAGATGTTTCAAATAAGCCGCGGCCTCCGGCTGGGCGTGCCCGCCGGATCAATCGAGTTTAAAACTGACTCCACCACAATCCCCCAAGTTTGTCATGGGGTTGGGTGTCTTTGCAATAGACTGCGACCGGTTCGAAGAGGAGGATTTCTGCACTTTCGGCTCTCGAAACTATAAGAATCGTCGTCCCGACACCTGCATAGGCATTGACGTTTCAGGTCAGAATAGGAACTTCAGAAAACGACAGCCTTAGTCCCACAAGGCCGACCTTCCACTTTCTACCCGAAGACCTCTCTCCTTAGATCCCGAAGCACAGTCAAACCCTCCCAATCACTGCCTCTCATCTTTCTGGGGCCACCCCTCCGTCGCCTCCCAAAGAGACCGCGATACTCGGAGAAGATACTCTCAATATATTCGCTCGAGCCGAGAACGGCGCCGTCGGTAAAGGTGCGCATGCGGCATCGCAGCGAGCTTCACTTCGGTTTTGCGTTTCGTCAGGAGATAGTCTCGAATGTGCGGACAGGAGGTAGGAAATGCTGACAATCGGTCGAGAAGAGGCGAATGCGGTCGCCCGAGTCATCGAAAGTGGAAAGATCTTCCGGTACGATCCGGAAGGGGAATGCGGGAAATTTGAACGCCGCTACGGAGAGTTTCTCGGTGTGCAAAACGTGATTCTATGCTCAAGCGGCTCCGCTGCCCTGACCGCCGCCCTGGGAGGCATCGGGATCGGCCCGGGTGACGAAGTCATCGTCCCTTCCCACACATTTATGGCAACCGCCATCGCCGTCCTGGCGGTGGGAGCGATCCCTGTTATTGTCGAAATCGACGAGTCAATTACCCTCGACCCCGAGGCGCTGAGCGAAGCGATCGGCCCGTCGACGCGGGCCGTCATGCCGGTCCACATGTGGGGGGCTCTGTGCGACATGGATTCGATCCTGAGAATTGCAAAGGAGCACAACCTCTACGTTGTCGAGGATGCTTGCCAATGTGTCGGGGGATTCTACAAAGGCCAGGCAGCTGGTACGATGGGCGACGTCGGCGCCTACAGTTTTAATTACTACAAGAACATGACCTGTGGTGAAGGGGGCGCGGTCGTGACCCATGATGACGATGCTTTCCAACGAGTCGGGTGTATGATCGATCCCTGCAGCTTTTACTGGGAGGGGAGGGAGGAATCATTTCGACCCTTCGTCAATTGTGGATCCCGGGCCTCGGAGTTTGAAGGCGCGATCCTTAACGAACAATTGAATCGGCTGCCCTCTCTCCTTCAGATACTGCGCAAACAGAAAGCGCAAGTACTCGAAGAGACCGCGGCGTCCGGCCTGACTCCCTCTCCCCGCCACTCTCCCGATGGTGAATGTGCCACTTGCGTAAAGTACTTTCTTCCAACCGCGGAAGCAGCGGAGGCGTTCGCCGAGGATACGGACGGCAGGATACTGGCGGACACGGGTCGGCACAACTATACCGAGTGGGACCCTGTACTCGACAGACTGGGCTCCCACCATCCCGCCTTGAATCCTTACAATCTGCCTCAGAATGCGAACTGCCGAATGGAATACAGTAAGGACATGTGCCCGAAGTCGCTCGACATCCTCGGCCGCACCGTCTCAATTGGACTCAAACCGGACCGAACGGATGAGGAGCTCGAAGCACTGATCGCAGCAATCAACACAGCCGCCCAGAGGACCTTGGTCCGTGCCTAGAATATCGTCGAACCAATTTTTTCGGTTAGGAAAGATCACACTTACGAAAGGATATCATGACGGACCAGGAAATGCTGGATGCGCTCAGCAAAATCGACACTCCGACGATCACAAACGTGGTCGCGACCTACCCGGGAAACCCGCTGTGTCTCAGTCTCTATAACCCCTGGACGGAAAATTGGTATACGGACCGCTCGCTCAAGTGCTGGTATCCGGAACTCGGAGCCATCGCCGGTTATGCCGTCACTTGTGTCTATAGCTTGCCGGACCCGAACTACAGTGAGTTGTCTTTCATGGATGTCCTCGAGGCCTTGGACGCTTCCCCCAAGCCGTCGATTTTCTGCTTCGAACAGAAATTCCCTCCCGAGCTGGCCGATAAGGTAGGGCTTTCGGGTGGAAACATGACCTCCTCGATGAGAGCGGTGGGAGCGATCGGGGCGATCTCCAACGGTCCCTCGCGTGACATTCACGAAATCCGACCGATGGATTTCCAGTACCTGACGAGTGGGATCTGTGCCGGTCACGGGACCCAAGCGATCAATGCCGTCAACGTGCCCGTCCACCTTGCGGGCATGGACGTGGCGCCTGGCGAGATCGTGCACATGGATGAAAACGGCGCCTGCAAATTTCCCGCCAACCGGCTGGAGGAAGTCCTCGAAAATGCCAGCAAGCTGATTGACGAAGAGGAAGAGAGAGTAGGAAGCCTCCTCAAGGCGAAAGGTCTCGACGAAGTAAAAGCAATCATCGGCGGCCACCAATACGCCAAGAAGGACAAATAGTCCTAATTCCTTCGAATCGCTGTAAGCGAGCAGATCCTGTGGGATTCGTCCCCGGATGAATCACTCGTCCAACTGGATAACTGAATCCGTTACCTTTTGCCTACCCTCCGATCGCGCCAGATTGGAGATTCGCCATGATTCGTGTACCATACAACGACCTCTTCGAAAGGTTCCATCGTGTTCTATTCCAAGCCGGTCTGGCTGAGGACCGGGCAGAATTGGTGGCACGGCTCTTCGCGGAGAATCAGAGGGACGGCGTCTACTCGCATGGATTGAATAGGTTTCCCGGGCTGGTCGAACGCATTCGATCGAAGGAGATCGACGCCGAGGCCAACCCCGAAAAAGTGCGGGAGATGGGCGCCATCGAACAGTGGGACGGCCACATGGGGATAGGACTGTGGAATGCTCATATCTGTATGGACCGGGCGGTCGAACTAGCCCGCCGGCACGGAATTGGATGTGTCGGATTGAGGAATACAAACCACTGGATGCGTGGCGGATCCTATGGGCTCCAGGCGGCCGATGCCGGCTGCATTGGAATATGCTGGACGAATACGACCACTCTGATGCCGCCATGGGGATCGGCCGAGGTGAAGATCGGCAACAACCCGATGGCCGTCGCCGTACCTCGGCCGAACGGCCCCATTCTTCTCGATATGGCGATGAGCCAATACTCAAATGGCAAGCTGGAAGTGCTGCGGAGCCAGGGGAAGACGTTGCCCTTGCCGGGTGGTTACGACGAGGCGGGTAATCTGACGGCAGAACCGGGAGCGATCCTGCAGTCCCGGCGGGCTCTGCCTATTGGCTATTGGAAGGGATCCGGGCTCGCTCTCATCCTCGATCTGATGGCGGCGCTGCTCTCGGGTGGACAATCGACTCACCTGATTGCGCGTCAGGAGAGCGAGTACGCGGTGTCCCAGGCATTCTTCGCAGTCGATGTCACGACCCTAATGGGAAAGGAGCTCCTCCACAAGACGGTTGAAGGGATCATCCGCGATTTTCAATCGGCTGAGCCGATGGAAGAATCGGGAGAGGTACGCTATCCCGGTGAGGGAATGATGAGGACGCGAGAGGAGAGTCTAGAAAAGGGAGTTCTAGTCGACGAAAAACAGTGGCAGAGCTTAATCGAAGCATCCGGCCAATCTTGATTCTACTTCAGCTTCTCCCTCAATTGACTGAGGTAGGCATCCCAACCGTAGGCGTGTGTCGCCCGACTCTCGGACGAAGTGAACCCCGAATGTAAGACCTCGACCTCACTACCCCCATCCACATCTTTGAATGTCACCGAGACCGAAGTAACTTCCCCGTTTTCATCCCATTCCCATGAATATTCCAATTGATTCGGTTCATCGACGGTCTTGAATTCTCCCGTCATCAAAGAGGTTTCGCCCTCCATCTCGACGAACAGACGGATCTTTCCCCCAACTCGAAGATCGATCTTACTCCGTGTCACAGGCGGAATGACGGTATCTTCGGAAACCCATTTCTCGAATACTCGTTGCCTTGGATGCTCATAGCGAAAGGTTACTTCTATATCTTCAATCTGACTCATGTTCATTTTTCTGTTTCGAGGTCCTCGATTGCCTGGATTCTCCAGTTCATTCAGTCTGCTCATAAGAAAACTCCGCTCCACTTCATTCCGGACGACCTTCAACGCCGCCTTGAGTGCGCTGATCGCTTCCCTGACTCTGCCCGATCTGCGACACAGCTCGCCCTCCACAGCCGGTAGCAGGTAATAGTCCTTCAGCGCGGGATCGGAACGAATACCCTCCAACTCCGCCAGTCCTCGGTCAGGTCCCTCGACCATGGCAAGGGCGACCACGCGATTGAGTCGGGTAACCGGTGAACTGTATAAAGCGACGAGCTGGTCATAGTAGTAGAGAATACTTTTCCAATCCGTCTTTTTGTAGGATTCGGCCAAGGCGTGGCATGACGCGACTCCGGCAAGCAAGTGATATTCAGAAATACCTTCGCCTAGGGAGGCCCTTTCGAGATAGACCAGTCCCTGAGCGATCGCATCTCGATCCCAGTCATCTCGATTCTGATCGGATAACAGCAACAGTTTGCCCTCCGTGTCGAGCCGCGCAGAGGACCTGGAATTCTGGAAGTGCATGAGGGCGAGGAGAGCACTGACGGAACCGGTGTCTCCCACCGGATGGCTATTGACGAGTGTCGCGAAACGGATCGCTTCCTCACAGAGATGCCGTCGAACCAGCTCCCCTCCACTGCTCGCACTGTAACCTTCGCTGAACAGAAGATAGAGAACGCTTAAAACGGCCTCAAGCCGTTCGGGAAGTTCCTCCTCGTCCGGAATTTCGAAGTTCAGGCCGGCTTCCCGAATTCGTCTCTTAGCCCGCACCAGTCGCTGGGCGATGGCGCTCTCGGAAGCGAGGAAGGCTCGAGCGATCTCCGATACTCCGAAACCTGCCACCGTCTTTAGTGCCAACGCAATCTGTGCCTTCCTCGAAAGTAAAGGATGACAGCAGAGAAAGATGAGACGGACCTGGCTCTCTCCCAACGAGTCCTCGAATTCGGGAAAATTAGGATCTCGTGTCTTGTCGTTGAGCTCATCTCTCTCCCTCTCAACGATTTTTCGCAGTCGTGCGTCTCTTCGTCGGGAGTCAATCGCCTTGTTTCTCGCCACTCTCATCAACCAGGCGTGTGGATTTCCAGGGATTCCCTTGAGAGGCCAGATCCTAAGCGCCTGCTCCAAAGTATCCTGCACCATGTCCTCCGTCATTTGCAGATTTTCAGGTCCGAAGATGCCTGTCAGGATCGCGACCATTTCCCCGTAGCGACGGCGGAAAAGGTGCTCCACCAGTTCACCGGCTTGATGTCCCTCTTCTGTTGAAGATCGCGTCGTCTCCTGTAGCCGCTGGGTCATTTTCCGTGAAGAGTTCAGATCAGATCTCCATCTCCTCGATCTTTCGTAGCTCGATGTCGCCACCATCGCTAAAAATGGGACAGTCGCGGACCAACTGAAACGCTTCTTTGTAATCGCCCGCCTCGATGACGATGAGTCCCCCGACCGTTTCCCTCGACTCGGGAAAGGGACCGTCCAAAACCATGTCTTCCTCTTTCATCCTCACAATTCTGACCCCGTCACCGGAAAGTTTCTCGGCGGAGGCGAGTCGACCACTCCTGATAAATTTCTCCGTCCACCTTCGATAGCGCTCTAATGAACGCTGTGTCTCTTCCGGGCTCATTCTTCGAAACGAATCGTAACCCCCTCGCAGCATAACCATGAATCTCGCCATTTTTCTTCCCATCAAACATTCGCTAAGTTCCGCTGTGTAAGCGATCCCTCAACTTTTGAACTCCCTTTCCCGATATAATACGTTCAGGAGACGGTAAACTCGACACCTTCGCCAGAAAATCGAATTTTTGTCGGCTCTGCGGCGTGCGGATCGGGCTACCGGATCAACCTGCCGAATCTCCCCTCCGGATTTCTACCTCGATGCGTCAGTTTCTTATTCCCAATTTTCCCTTGCTCCGCTATTTCATTACTCTGAAGTTTCAGTTTCCAGTCCGCAAAATTGCGCCATGCCCACCTACGTCTACCAGATCGTCAACGAAGATGGTTCGGAAGGTCCGATATTTGAGGTCGAGCAGGCCATGAAGGACCCACCGTTGGCCCAACACCCGGAGTCGGGGAAAGAGGTGCGCCGGGTTTACCAACCCCCGAATATCTCCGCTAAATAGAGCCCGTCCCAGTGGTGGAAACAATTGATTTTTAACTTGGTAATTCCCCGTAGCTTGCTACGGGGTCGCGCACTTTATAAGCAGGGAGGGTGGAAAAAAGGAAGGACGGAAGCAGTTTAAAGCGAGGATGGCATTGTGTGTGGCAGATCCATTACCACATGGTGATGCCGGTGAAGTATCGGAAGGCGTTGATAGAGGAAAGAATACGGAGGGTTTTGAAGGAGACGACGGAAGGGATCGAGGAACGCCATGCGATCGAGATGGAGGGATTGGGATGTGATAAGGATCACGTACATCTGTTGTGCGGAGCACATCCCAAGATGGCGCCCGGGAGGATCGTGCAGATATATAAGAGTATAACGGCGCGGGAAGTGTTTGGGCGAGAGAGTTGGATAAAAAAGGAGCTATGGGGAGGAGAATTCTGGTCGGACGGCTACTACGTGGGAACGGTGGGGGAAAGAGGAGACTGGGCAACGGTGGAACAATACGTGCGCGAACAAGGAAAACCGAAAGAGGAACTACGGCAGTTGATGCTATGGTGAGCATGGGCGTGATCTGCTACGATTCGATACCCCGCAGCTTGCTGCGGGGAGGTTCATTGAGTTATGGGCAAAAAAAAGGCCGGATAGAGCTGCAAAAAGCTCGATCCGGCGAAAAAGGGCGCTTATGCTTGCGTTAGTCAAATACAAAGCACGCCCTTCTCATGAAAAATATTGCCGTACAAAGCTTCCTGCGTCCAGCCCTAACTCCAGTCATTCGATGCAAAGACTACACCGTGTTTCTGGAAACAATGGAGCGGATTGACCGGGTTTTGATCGACTCCTCGCTGGAAAGGGAGGCGATCGTAAAAGCCTTGGAAGGATGGGATGAAGCGGGAGGGAAGGATCGGGAGCGACGCGCTCTAAGAGCGATAAAAGCGCTGCGGGTGGAGGTGGTGCGTCATTTACTCGGAGGGATATCCTTTCGTTGTCTGTCGCAGGAGTTGGGACGCAGTGAGCTTCTGGCTAATTTTTGCCGGGTGCGTGAGGTAGACGGGATCCGGAAAATATCGAAGAGCAGTCTGGAACGGGATTCGAAATTCTTCGACGAAGCGTATCTGAGACAGCTGCATGCAAGGATGACCGAGGTGGTGGGCAATGCTGAACATTGTGGTGAGGCAGGATTAGAGAAGCCGATCGATACGAGGGAATGCCTGATCGACGCCACTTGCCTGGAAGCGAACATCCACTGGCCCGTGGACTGGGTCTTGCTCAAGGATGTGGGAGCAACGCTGCTCAAGGCGATCAGTCTGATCCGGCAGGCGGGAATGAAACAGCGCATGCCCCAGGGAGCAAAGGGATTGGCTCGGGAGATGAACAAACGGTGCCTGGAGATGACGCATGCGCGTCGGCGCCGGGAGGCGGGCAAAGCGCGTAAAGGGATCCTGCGGCGGATGAAGCTATTGCTCAAGAAGATTGAGGGCCATGCCCTTCGCCACCGTGACTTATTGGAAGCTATGTGGATGCAAAGCGATTACACCGAGAAGAAGGCGAGCCGAATCATCGAGCGAATGGATGGTATGTTAGAGCAGATACCGCAGGTCATGAAACAGGCGCACGAACGGATCATAGGGGGGCGGCAGGTGAAGAATGAGGAGAAGATCCTGAGCGCCTACGAACCTGAGATTGACGTCATCGTGCGAGGCAAGGCAGATCGGGAGGTGGAGTTTGGCAACACCCTTTATTTATGCGAGAGCGCAGAGGGATATCTGTTGGACTGGAAACTGTATGGGGGGCAGGCCCCGAGCGAATTGAAGCAGCTTTGGGAAAGTCTGGAGAGGCAAAAGGGCTTCGCTTTAGAGGAGAAGATCGAAGCGATCAGTGGGGATCGGGGCTATGCCTCGAAGGCGGCCAGCAAGCGGCTCCAGGCAGAGGGGATTTTTGACGCCCTTACGCCCCGCAATCCACAAGAGCTCAAGGAGCGGATGGAGGAGCCGCGCTTTGTCCGGTTGCAGCGACGACGAGGGAGCACCGAAGGCCGGATCGGAGTGCTCAAGAACCGATGGCACGGGGGCAAGATACGCAGCAAAGGCTTTGACAACCGTAACCTTAGCGTGGCCTGGTCGGTTCTGTCCCACAATCTATGGAAAATCGCGCAGAGACTTGCGCAAGAACATGAGAAAGAGGCAACGCAGGCGGCATAGGGATCCAAGAATCGAGTCAGAGGCGCTTCCTTGGGAGAACTATCGACTCAAAGCGAGAGGAAGGGTGCTGGAAAGGTGCATAACGGATAAAAGGTAAGCTACCGAGGACGGAAGGCATGTCGTGGTCTACATAACGTGACGAAGATTGATATCGGTATCAGGCTTCCACCCAAATCCTCTCGGATTTGGGACAGCCTCTATATACACTCCGGGACACACCGCCAAAGTGACCGATACGAAGTATGTGGAGAAGGCCGGCTTCACAAAATACGAACGGGATAAGCTGACCGGGACCTACCATAAAGTGGCCGGAAAAAACCAAAACACACCCGATACTCTTAATCCGTGATTCTCTCCGATAAGGCGATTCTCTCGGCCCTGGAATCTGGAACCATCGTCATCGATCCCTTTCGACGGGATTGCCTTGGAACCAACAGCTACGACGTCCACCTGGGCATGGAACTCGCAACCTACCGTGACGAAGTCCTCGACGCAAAGAAACACAACCAGATCGAACCTTTCACGATCCCTGACGAGGGCGTCTTACTGGCCCCGGGGCGAACCTACCTTGGGGTCACCGAAGAGTATACGGAAACGCATCGACACGTACCTTTTCTGGAAGGCAAATCGAGTGTCGGCCGGCTTGGCATCGACATCCACGCCACTGCCGGCAAAGGCGACGTCGGTTTCTGCAATCATTGGACCCTGGAGATCTCGGCTCACCAACCCGTCCGGATTTACGCCGGGATGCCGATCGGGCAGCTGATTTACTTCGAGGTAAGCGGGGAAGTGGAAATTACCTATGATCAAAAGGCCTCCGCGAAATACGGAAGCCGCTCCTCTCATCCGACCGAATCGATGATGTGGAAGTGCGATTTCTGAAGAGGGCGTCCTGGTGACTCGGAATTCGGCGCGACCTACTTCACAGTAATTACCCCTTTCATCAGGGCCCAATGCCCGGGAAAGGAGCAGAAGTATTCGTACTTTCCGGGTTTCTCCGGCGCTGAAAATTCAATCGAGTCACTCTCACCTGGACCGAGGAGTTTTGTATAAGCGATAGTTTCTCCCCTCTTCGATTCCGGAATGTACCCCGAATCCTTAGCCGTCAATGCAGCCTGTGCAAATTCGGCCATCTTGGCGCCCTCTTTGAGGACAATGAGATTGTGCCCCATCGCGATTTTAGGAAGCTTGCCGACATTCTTCAGCACGATCCGCACCCTTTGACCTGCCTTCACTTCGAATCCCGCCGTGTCATACCTCATCGTGTCGTCGGCTGAGATCTCCACGGTTTTGACCTCTCCCTCTTCAGCCGAAATTGCCAAACTTGAAAACAGCAACAGGCAGCCAAACCCGGTCGCTGACAGGAGATTGAGTGAATGGCGGCGAAGCGCGATCGAAGCCCAGGTTCTTCCTGACAATGCATTTGTCTGTTTTATTTTCATCTCTATCGAATTCCTTGTTTCATCCTACAGATGAGGCCACGGAGTATCGCTACAGTTCCCGGAGAGTCGAGAATTTCCCGTAGAACGGCTGCTGCTTTCGCGACTTAATCGCTGATTTCGAACACCTTGCAGCGAAGCTGCTCTAGGCTAGAGGCTGTCCCAAATCCGAGAGGATTTGGGTGGAAGCCTGATACCGATATCAATCTTCGTCACGTTATGTAGACCACGACATGCCTTCCGTCCTCGGTAGCTTACCTTTTATCCGTTATGCACCTTTCCAGCACCCTTCCTCTCGCTTTGAGTCGATAGTTCTCCCAAGGAAGCGCCTCTGACTCGATTCTTGGATCCCTATGCCGCCTGCGTTGCCTCTTTCTCATGTTCTTGCGCAAGTCTCTGCGCGATTTTCCATAGATTGTGGGACAGAACCGACCAGGCCACGCTAAGGTTACGGTTGTCAAAGCCTTTGCTGCGTATCTTGCCCCCGTGCCATCGGTTCTTGAGCACTCCGATCCGGCCTTCGGTGCTCCCTCGTCGTCGCTGCAACCGGACAAAGCGCGGCTCCTCCATCCGCTCCTTGAGCTCTTGTGGATTGCGGGGCGTAAGGGCGTCAAAAATCCCCTCTGCCTGGAGCCGCTTGCTGGCCGCCTTCGAGGCATAGCCCCGATCCCCACTGATCGCTTCGATCTTCTCCTCTAAAGCGAAGCCCTTTTGCCTCTCCAGACTTTCCCAAAGCTGCTTCAATTCGCTCGGGGCCTGCCCCCCATACAGTTTCCAGTCCAACAGATATCCCTCTGCGCTCTCGCATAAATAAAGGGTGTTGCCAAACTCCACCTCCCGATCTGCCTTGCCTCGCACGATGACGTCAATCTCAGGTTCGTAGGCGCTCAGGATCTTCTCCTCATTCTTCACCTGCCGCCCCCCTATGATCCGTTCGTGCGCCTGTTTCATGACCTGCGGTATCTGCTCTAACATACCATCCATTCGCTCGATGATTCGGCTCGCCTTCTTCTCGGTGTAATCGCTTTGCATCCACATAGCTTCCAATAAGTCACGGTGGCGAAGGGCATGGCCCTCAATCTTCTTGAGCAATAGCTTCATCCGCCGCAGGATCCCTTTACGCGCTTTGCCCGCCTCCCGGCGCCGACGCGCATGCGTCATCTCCAGGCACCGTTTGTTCATCTCCCGAGCCAATCCCTTTGCTCCCTGGGGCATGCGCTGTTTCATTCCCGCCTGCCGGGCGAAGCGCGATCGAAGCCCAGGATGTTCGCTTCCAGGCAAGTGGCGTCGATCAGGCTTCCTGACAATGCATTTGTCTGTTTTATTTTCATCTCTATCGAATTCCTTGTTTCATCCTACAGATGAGGCCACGCACCACCTCCACCCGAGCGCTTTTATCGCTCTTAGAGCGCGTCGCTCCCGATCCTTCCCTCCCGCTTCATCCCATCCTTCCAAGGCTTTTACGATCGCCTCCCTTTCCAGCGAGGAGTCGATCAAAACCCGGTCAATCCGCTCCATTGTTTCCAGAAACACGGTGTAGTCTTTGCATCGAATGACTGGAGTTAGGGCTGGACGCAGGAAGCTTTGTACGGCAATATTTTTCATGAGAAGGGCGTGCTTTGTATTTGACTAACGCAAGCATAAGCGCCCTTTTTCGCCGGATCGAGCTTTTTGCAGCTCTATCCGGCCTTTTTTTTGCCCATAACTCATTAAAAATCAATTGTTTCCACCACTGGGACGGGCTCTAGGCTAGGATTCTGTCGGAGTAAATCTCGTCGGAATGCGGAACCATCACTTCTCGATGGGAATCTCAGGGAAATTGCGACGCGCGAAGACCGACAGAATTCTAACCTCCGCCGATGGCGGGGAGGAATTGCACCTCGCTCTGCGAGCCCACCTTGCGACGCATCCCCTCATTGGAGATCTGACCGTCGACGGCGACCGCGATGCTCGGGATGATGCGATCCTCTCGGCAGATTCGGTCTCGTATCCCCGGATACTCCGAATCGAGGCTATTAATAACTTCCCTAACTGTAGAACCCTCGACTTCTACCAAGTCCTTACCCGCCGTGAATCGTTGGAGTAGCGCGGGAATGAAGACTTTGGGCATACTCTAATCACCCGGGAGACAGCCTAGGCCCCAATGTCTCAGCTTGCCGCGGCCGCTTTGAGGACGGCTCTTATGATCTTATCATAGCCGGTACACCGGCACAGATTGCCCGCCAGCCAATGCCTCACCTCGTGTTCGGTTGGATTCGGATTGCTGTCCAGTAGCGCCTTACTCGCAACCAGAAACCCAGGAGTGCAGATCCCACACTGCAACGCCGCCTCTTCGAGAAATGCCTGCTGCAGGGGATGGAGACCCTCCGGGGTGGCAAGACCCTCCACGGTCCTCACTTCTCGCCCTTCGATTTCGGTCGCCAGGACGAGGCACGAATCCACCAGGACGCCATCCAGAGTCACGGAACAGGCACCGCAGTTGCCGTCATTACACCCTTCTTTCGTGCCCGTGAAGCCGAGCTCCTCACGCAAAACCTCAAGGAGACTCTGCCTCGCTTCACAGAGAAACTCGACCGGCTCTCCATTGATCGTCGTCTGAATATGTGTCTTTCGTGCCATTATTCTGAATTCTCCTGCTGAGATTACCTATTTCCCTTTCCCCATCACGAGGCTTTTGCTTCTTCCACCGCATTGGGAACGTACTCGCCCCTGGCCCGAGCAACCGCACCCCTAAGCGCCCTTTTCGTCAGCACCCCCGTTAGGTGAATGCGAAATTCCTTGGTCCCTCTCATGTCAGTGATCGGACTGACGGCCCCTTGAGCGGCTGATGCCGCTGCCTCATAGGATTCCTCACCGGCTTCCCTCCCGGCCAGGAGATCGCCCGCTTCACTCGCCAGAAGGGGTGTGGGAGCAACTGCTGCAAGAGCGATTCTCGCACTCTTAATTGTCTTAAGATCCTGCTCCAATTCCACCGCCGCACCGACTCCCACCACCGCTATATCCATTTCATTGCGGGGAATAAAGCGGAGGTAGTGGGCGCCGGAGTTCGCGGCCGGTAGGGGAATCTCAATCGCCACCAGAACCTCACCGTCGGCAAGAACCGACTGCCCCGGCGCAGTGCAGAAATCCTCCGCCGCAACCGACCGGGTGCCGTTCTTCCCCGTTATCTCGCACTGCGCTCCTTGAACGATGAGCGACGGAATCGTGTCGGCGCTGGGCGATGCGTTACAGAGATTCCCGCCAATGCTGGCCCGACCCTGAATTTGGATACCTCCGATGATCGCGAGCGAGTCGACCAGCCCGGGATAGGCCGACCGAATGCCCTCTTCATCGTAAATCTGATGGCACGGCACTGCGGCTCCCACCCGGAGGCCCTTGGCAGGGTCGAATTGGAGCTCGCTCAGCTCCGGAACCTGCTTCATGTCGACCACCCGGTCGATCGTGAATCGTCCTGCCCTCAATTGAACCAGGACGTCTGTACCGCCGGCCAGCCCTCTTGCCGCGACGCCCTCTTCCGACATCAACCCGACTGCCTCATCAAGTGTCTTTGGACTGCAAAATTGAAAGTCTTTCATGCTACCAAATTACCCATTCCTCAATTCAAACTTACGCCACACAAGACCAACCCCCGGGGGCCAGGATATCTTTTCGGCCGGTCCCGGAAATCGCCCCAAATACCTACGATCTACGGGTTACACCTTTTATCAAGGATAATCTCTCCTCCCCTGTCAAAATCTTAGCCTGGTCTTGAACGGAAACGCCCATTCGCAATAATTGGATAATGCGGCAACTCTCAGAGCAAGGTCTTAGCAAATTGCCATCCTGGTCCTGAACCGAAACTTGAAGACATGACCCAGACCCCACAGGACTCGAGTCGATTCTACGCCGACCTCCCCATTCGAGATAGCTTTCTAGAAATCGCCCAGGCGAGAAACTTTTCGCCCGCACCGGAGGATTGGCACATTCTCCTGAGCGATGTTGTGAGCTCGACAAAAGCGATCAACGAGGGCCGCTACAAGGACGTCAATATAGTCGGGGCCGCCACCCTCATCGCGGTCCTCAATGCCGTAGAAGGGTTCGATATCCCTTTTGTCTTCGGCGGCGACGGGGCCACCCTCTTGGTTCCGGCCGAGCTCCTCGAAGTCGTAAAGCCGGTCTTAGTCTCGACTCGGCACATGGCCCGCGATGCCTTTGCCCTCGATCTACGGGTCGGAGTCGTGCCCGTGACCGCCGTTCGGGAGGCCGGTCTCGAGCTCAACATCGCCAAGGTTCGCCTATCCGAGCGCTTCAACCTCGCCGCCTTTTCCGGCGGCGGACTCGGTTACGCCGATTCCCTCGTCAAAGATCCCAGAGAGGGCGAGCCCTACCGCTTGGAAGCCGACGAGGATCGGGGTGCGGCCGATTTCTCCGGACTCGAGTGCCGCTGGAATCCGGTTCCGAGCAAGCGCGGGGAGATCGTCAGCCTGCTGGTTGCCGGGATGAGCGATTCCAGCGATGTGAATGCTCACATCTATCGCCAAGTGATCGAGGAGATCGACGCCACCTTCGGGGACGAGCATGATTTTCATCCCGTGAGCAATGATCTGCTCTCTCTTTCATTCACCCAACTAGGACACATGAGCGAATACCTTCTTAAGAATTTCCGGAGTTCTCCGACTCTGAAAAAGCTCAAACTCGCTTCCATGCAGATCGGAACCCGCCTGGGAGATTTCGCCATGCGGCACAAAATCAACCTCCCTCCCGTTCGATGGGGTCGATACCGCGATGATATCGTACGCAACAGTGATTACCGGAAATTTGACGAAATGATTCGAATGGTCATCTCAGCTGATGCCGCCCAGCGCTCCCGCCTCGACGCCTACCTCGAAAAACGTTACCAAAATCGCGAAGTCGCCTACGGCACCCACGTCGCCGACAGCGCCCTCCTCACCTGCCTCATCTTTGAACGCGAAGGGGGCCATCTCCACTTTGTCGATGGCGCCAACGGGGGCTACGCCCAAGCCGCCGTCGGCCTCAAGGAACGGATCAAATCCCTGCAACAAGGGTCCTGATGCATCCGATCCCACCAATCGCCTCGGACACCAGTCATTAGACCTCGAATGCTGTCGAAGACTTCCCGTCAGCCTCAATCCGAATCGTAGCGGAATCCGGCAGGATTTCGATTCTTACCCACCCCTCAGCCGTATCGAACCCCTCACCCGATCGAAAGGCTCCCCCGGCCTTGCGCCGAGGTCGTGCTGATTCGCTGCCACAGAGTCGAGAGTGATCCTCTACACGGGCAAGGGCGGAGTAGGAAAGACGAGCATCGCGGCCGCCAACGCATCCTTGAGTGCAAGCCGCGGATCGCGCACTCTGCTGGTCAGTTCGGACACGGCGCACAATCTCTCCGACGTATTTGAAAGGCCTGTGGGGGAGGGCACGGTGAAGGTATCGGAGAATCTGCACCTCTTGGAAGTAAAGGTTCTCAACGAGATTCGGGAAAACTGGGATTCGGTCCAGCAGTACTTCACCCAGTTTCTCTCCTATCTCGGGGTCGAGGCGGTCATCGCGGAAGAGGTGGCGCTCTTTCCAGGAACCGAGGAACTCTTCCTTCTCACCCGCATTCTTCGAGAGATTGAGGAGGGCGATTACGACGCCGTGATCGTGGACGCGGCGCCCACCGCGAGCACCCTGCGTCTTCTCACCTTCAGCGATTCATCGAGTCGGAAGCTCAACAAGATTGTGTCATGGGAGCGAAAAATTCTGAAACTCCTTCGACCCCTCGCAAAGCGGACCGATATCGGAAAGAAAATATTACCGGCAGACGAGCTCTACGAAACCTTCGGGTCGATCATCTCCAAGATCGGCAAATTGGGCGACCTTCTGAAAAATCCGAAACGCTCGTCTTTACGGCTGGTGCTCAATCCCGATCCCATCGCGGTTGCTGAGACACGGAGGACGTTTACCTATCTCTCTCTTTTCGGATTTTCCGTGGACGGCATATTCGTCAACAAGCTCCTGCCGGCCGAACTCGCCGATGGATATTTCGAGAATCTCTATCGGGAACAACGTAGGGAAATGGAAGTGATCGAGCAGTCGTTCCTCGACACCCGGATATTCTCGATACCCTACCTCGATAAGGCGCCTCTAGGGCAGCAGGATCTAACCAAGCTGGGAGAGGCGATCTTTCACCAGGAGGAACCCGGGACGATTTTCTCCCGCCCGAATTCCGTCCAATTTGCAAAAGAGGACGATCGGATCCTACTCACCATCCGACTTCCAAATATCTCCAAGGATCAGATCGATATCGGGCGCAAGGGAAACGAACTCATCATCCAAGCCGAGGCATCCACTCGCCTCCTTCAACTCCCCGACTCCCTCAGCAGCCGGGAAGTGGAAAGCGCAAAGTTCGATGAGGGCATGCTCACGGTTGGGTTTGGGGAGGCGGGGTCAGAGGAGTCGTGACCTGAATTTCCGATTCGGCACTTTCTAGAGGATCTCAATAGGTCTCATATTCTCTGTTGACCAAAATTCCCCAGGACCGAACCTTACGGAAGTGTTGTCTGATGATTCTGCGCCAGATACACTCTGCGCTCTCCTTAGCTGAAATTTCCATGAAGATTCTCGCTAAAGTACTTTTTTTCCAGGCTGTCCTCCTTCTTTCCAGCAATCCCATCCCCGCCGCCCAGCTTCTTTCCGGGCCCATGGTCGGACACACGACGCCCACATCCGCCAGGATCTGGGTTGAAACCGATGAGCCGGCCAACGTGACAGTCGATTACTTTCAAGATCCCACGAGGTCTTACACGCTTTCTCACGGCGCCGTAGTCGAACGCGGAAGTGCCTCGGGTGGAACCACTCTGGATGCCCCCTACACCGCCGCCGTCGAGATTGTGAACCTTGCCCCCAGATCGACTGTCTACTATGAAATCTCAATCGATGGCCGAATCGTCCGCCCCCTCACCCCTCAGGCCTTCGCCCTCTTTCCTTCCGTCGAATCTAACCCCGATAGGCCGGATGCGATTGCGGACTTCGTTATCGCCTTCGGATCCTGCAATTCTCCTTCACGCATCCCGGTTCAGACGATCTGGGCTCAGGTTGTACGCCATCGACCCTCCGCCTTTCTCTTTATCGGCGATAATAACTACATGGAAAACACTGTGGAAGGATATCCGAATTCAAAGGAGACTGTTCGCTACGCAATGACCGGTTACCATCGCGCCCTCCGAAACGTTGCAGGTGTTCGCTCGATCATGGCAGCGATTCCCTGCTACGGCATCTGGGACGATCACGACTTTGGGCCGAACAATTCGGATCGTACCTTCGTTTGGAAAGAGGAGAGCCTGAGGATGTTCCGACGCTTCTGGCCCAATCCATACCCTGAATCGACTCGCTCCCCCGGCGTCTATCACAAATTCCGAATCTCCGACATCGAAATCTTCATGCTCGACGATCGCTATCACCGCGACCCAAACAGGGCCCCTGACCGTTCCACCATGCTCGGCGCGGGACAGCTCGAGTGGTTGAAAAGGAGCCTCAAATCCAGTTCCGCCACGTTTAAGGTCCTCGCAAACGGTGGAACTCTTTTATCCGAGGGAGGTAAGGAGACATGGCATCGATTCGGATCCGAGCGTGACGATTTTCTAAATTGGATGTTCGCCGAGGGTATTGAAGGAGTATTCTGCATTTCCGGCGACTGGCATGTCGGTACCATGAATCGACTCCACCGTCCGCAGGACGCCTACCCTCTCTATGAATTGGTCAGTTCCAACACCGCTTTTAGATACGTCCCGGTTGAGAATCTGAGCCTTCCCTCTCCCGGTCGGGGCCACCAGATTGCCGCACCCGTAATCCGTGACTATAACTTCGGGACCTTGCGCTTCTCCGGCGATCGCGGGGAGCGGGTCGTCTCCCTTCAGATCATCGACGAGCATGGAGAGGTGCGCGTCGACCGCATTCTCACCGAAAAAGACCTGAGCCCAAGGTGGCGGGATTGAGTGAGAAATTCCCTTTCGCCTATCCTGCCATGATAGAGTAATCTCGTATCCCACGGGCTCGGAATCTGTCGGACTTCGAAGTAGGCAATAGACCTAAACCCAAGATCGGAAATTGATGGCTGTAAATTGCGTGAAAGTTCATACCGACAGATTCCTTCCAAGAAAATGAAACTGAGATTTGAGACGAATTGTCCTAACCCTTCGTACTTTCCAAGAATCTAGCGTGGGAAGATCGAGACTCTTAAGACATTCGAGACACATTGGCACAAAAAGAGCCCTCGCAAAGAGTTAGAAATGCCACACTTCTCAAATCTCAGTTTCATTTTCTTTTTGCTAGCAGACTGTCGGACGGACTTGGCTACTTGCACAGCAATCGAACGTCAAAGTCCGACAGACTGCTAGCCCCGTGGTCTCTAAGGTTTTTCGGCACCCGTTCGAAAAAAAAGGGTCGAACTGACACTGCTTCCGCGCTCTTGACTCACCCCCGCTTCTGTCCGAAACTCAACTCCAGCCATGGAAATTGAAATCGTATACTGCGCCGCTTGAGGCTACGAACCGCAAGCCGTCGGTCTGACGGAGAAACTCCTGCAGTTCAAACAGCAAATTGGCGGGCTCAGGCTTGTCCCTTCTGCGGGTGGCGCTTTCGAGGTCAGCGTCGACGGAGAGAAGATATACTCAAAACTCGATACCGGTTCCTTTCCCGATCCCGACACCATTGTCGACGCCGTCCGAGGACGGCTCTGAGCTGAAGGGTTATACAGCTTTAAGCAACGCTTATCGACGCAAGGAAGGCGACGGTGCAAGGGTGTCCGAGCATTCAGGACTGTACGATTGCATTCCGTATTCCATCGCTCCAACATTCCAATACTCCAATCCATTCCTCCACGGAGAGTGAAGGGTGCCTGGTGGTCTCCGCGGTCTTCAAAACCGTTGTCGGCCCTCTTCGAGGGTCGAGGTAAGTTCGATTCTTACCCTCTCCGCTGCATTCCGCCGGCGCGGAATGCAAGTTCGATTACTCGAAGAACGGGTCGCGCTCGGGAATAGAAAGGAAACCTGAGACATCGAATCATGGGGTCTACGATCTGCAGTTCGCGCATTCAGATTACTGAATTCTCTCGATTCCGTCGGATCACCAGCCTAGGATCATCTTCGTGTCGGACCGGTTCAGAAATCCATTGGTTTTCTTCTCTCTTTTCGCTGTATTCGTCTCCTTCGCATTTTGGGGCGGCCGGATATGGGAGCGCTCTGAACAGGATCAATTATTCGGAGCGCGAAATCGGCAAGAATTCGAAGTAAGAAGATCCGGAGATTCTGCACGATCGAGTACGGAAGAGGCGGAACCGCGCATAGAGATAGCGGCGGTCGACGAGTCCGCTGGAGATGATCGGGATCCCGCCAAGGGTCCGGGCGTGAAGGAAGCCGAGGAGGCGTTCGAGTCGCTGCGGACCACCCTCATGGATGACGGCGAATTCTCTTGGACTTTGGAAACCTACAGAATTATCGGCAACCTCCGACTCGAAGCCCTGCCCCATTTCCTCGAATTGACCGACTCCTTCCGGCTCCCCCATGTTCGCTACGGGGTTCAGAATGTCGTATTCGAACGCTGGTCAGAGGCAAATCCAGAGGAAGCCGTTTCCTTCATCCTCGAGTCGCCGACCAATTCCTCTTACCGAGGCTCATTGAGCAAGGTATACCGTGTCTGGGCCCAAATGAGTTTCGAAGCGGCACAAGAATCCGCATCTGGACTGTCTGAATCGAATCAGCGATATGCGGTCCTAAAGTCTCTCGTCGATATGCTGAGGGTGACCGATCCCGATGGAGCAGCCCGCCTGGAGAATCGGCTTGGAATCGCCACCTCACTCGTAGTGGTGGATAGAACGCATGAGGCGTATCTCGCACCAATCCTCGAGAAAGCCAAATTGGACCCATGGCAAGCCCTGGAACTTGCAGAGAATCTGACCGACAGAAATCAGAAACAACATGCGCTCCAAAGAGTGCTCCGGAAATGGGCGCAGTCGGATGCGGAAGAGGCACTGTCCGCTCTCGAGACCGTCTCAGATTACAGAATGCGCAGATCGTCGGTATCGGATATCGTCTCCCAAGTAGCGAAAGAGGATCCGTCCCGCGCCCTCGCCCTGCTCGACAATCTCCCCGGAAACTGGATCGACCCGTCGAGCTACAACGGAATCTTTAACCAATGGGCCGAAAGCGACTTGAAAAGGGCCGCGGAAGTCTCCTTGACCTTGGAAAATCGGCAGTTTCTCTCCAAGGCAATCGCCGCCGTCGCCCATGTGTGGGCCCAACAGGATGCCCGAAATGCCCTGAGATGGTCAGAATCGATTCCGTCTAACCAGATCCGCCGTCAGATCACGAATCAGATTGTATCTCAATGGTCAAATCGTGATCCCGAGCAGGCGGCTCTCTACGTAGCATCCTCCCTCACGGGACAGAATCGTCAGAACCTAATTCAATCGGTAGCGAACCAGTGGGGACATCAACGACCGAGTCGTCCCAAGTCTTATTGAACAGATTGCTCAAAAGTCTCCCCTCAAGGCCCGCGAATTCATTGATCAATTACATTCTGGAGGCGCCAAGCAGCAGGCCATTCGCCGCGTCGCCTCAACCTGGGCGTCACAGGATCTGGACGCCGCTCTCGACTGGATCGATACGATTCAGGAGATCGACATCTATTCCTCTGCTCTCCAAACCGTTAGTCATTTATGGGTGGAACGTGATCTCGACGGGGTGATCGACTTTGCCAGAAACCTCGATCCCGGGGAACTCCAGAATCATTTCCATCAACGTATCGTGAACCGGCTCTCCAGAGAGAACCTGGAACGGGCCCTTTCCTGGGCGGAGAACATTGACCCCGAATCTCCTGCGCGCCAGCAATCAATGAGGACCGTCATCACACATTGGGCGAACGAGAATCCCAATCGCGCCGCCCGCTACGTCCGGGATCTCGACGATCCCAATCTGTCTAGAATTCTGGCGGGAAACGTGGCCCAGATCTGGGGTCAGGACAATCCAACCGATGCCGCGCATTGGGCCGAGGAATTGCCCTCCGATCAGGGCGGTCGCGAGGCCACTATTGCCGTCGCTCGTTCCTGGCTGCGCCACGACCCCTACAACGCCTCCGAGTGGATCGATCAGATCTCCAACCAAAAGACTCGAGACGCTGCCGTGCAGCAACTCGTCCAGACGATTCAGCAAGAAGACCCTGAAGCCGCCTTTCTCTGGGCGGAAAGTATCTCCGATCCTAACGTTCGTATGAATCTGCTCGAATACTCCCTTCGTCAGTGGTCCAAGCGAGACCCGGACGCCGCAGAGGGCTCGGTTTGGGATATCAGCCTAACCCAAGACGAGCGCACCCGCCTCCTGGCCCGAGTCGGCCGCCATAGCACAATTATTAAATAGCGACGAGGCTTACGACGAAGATATCAACTGCGTCGATCCTCGCGCTCTTACGCTAGTATTTCCAGACAGCACTCTCCCTCTTTCAACGGCACCGCCTGCCCTATCACAGCCACCTCGGAACATCCCTCGCTTTTCAATTTCTGTAGGCAAGCCTCCGCCCGCTCCTCTGGAACGCTGGCGAGGAGCCCGCCTGACGTCTGAGGATCGAAGAGCAGTTCATAGCGTTCATCCTTTTCCCCTTCCAGCCTGACCGACGATTCCAACCTTCGATTCTGGAGCTGCAGCGTGCTGAGAATACCCGCCTTCGCCGTGTCCCTCGCTCCCGAAAGGAACCGCACCGCCCCGAGATTCAGTTTCGCTCCTACCCCGGAAGCATTGATCATCTCGATCAGATGGCCGGCCAGACCAAAACCGGTGACATCGGTGGACGCGCTCGCCTCGTGACGCTTGAGGCATTTACTGGCCGGGCCGTTGGAACGCAACATCGAGCGAGTCGCCTCCTCGATCCATCCACTCTTCGCTTTCGCCCTCATATCTGCGGCGAAGAGCGTGCCGGTCCCCAACGGTTTTGTCAGGATAATGCGATCGCCCGCCCGCATTCCACCTTTCCGCAAAAGACCCCATTCCTCTGCCTGACCATTTACGACCAGCCCAAAGGCGAAAAGCGTCCCTTCCGAAGTGTGCCCTCCGATCAACGATACTTGATGTTCCTTAAGCAGGGAGGCTGCTCCGCTCATAACCTGAAAGAGCTGCTCCTCCATCACCTCCTCCGAACCCAACTCCACGGTCACCAGCGCCTGGGCCGACTGGGGCTGCGCACCCATCGCAAAGAGATCGCCGAGACAGTGATTAGCCGCAATCCGTCCGAACAGGTATGGATCATTGACAAAGACCGGAAAACTGTCGACCGACTGGACTTGAATCATCCCCTCGGAAATCCTGACGGCGGCCGCGTCATCAGGACTCCCGAGTCCCACCACAACATCCTCTCGCTCGAAAACATCCAATCGTTCGAGAACCCTTCTCAATACCGCACTTCCCACTTTCGAGCCACAGCCTCCGCAACGCATATCATCGCGACTCTCTCCTGAATCGGATTGCGCTTCGAGGATTAATGCGTCAACGGCCTGGAGTTCCCCAGCTTCCGCCGACATTTCAGGCAGCTCCTGATACTGCTTCATCCACCGGCGATCAATCCAGTCTTTGAATTGCCAAACTCTCTTTCCTTCGAACGCCCACCGGCCCCGCGACCCCACCGCGTATCGATCTCCGGTGCTGATCAAACTGAGAAATTGCTTCTGGGGAACAAACCGTTCGGACGGCCAACCAGCGAGGGCGAGGCGGATATTCTCACCTAGAGGTGGCCCCTGGCGAACCGCAAAGACTCCCGACTTCGGGCGCGGATTCTCACGCACCGAGGCGACGTCCCCCGCCGCGAACACGAAAGGGTGGGAGAGCGAACGCAAACATTCATCGACCACGATGAAGCCCCGATCATCTGTTTGTAACCCCGACTTTTTCGGCCATTCCGATGGAGCGCCGTCCGTAACCCAAAGGATTGCGTCGCAAGGAATCATTTCGCCCGGATCGCAGAGCAAGGCGTCCGCTTCAACTTTGACAACCCGATGCCGCAGATGCACCTCCACACGCCGCTCATCCAAGACTCGGGCATATTTCTCCTGAACTTTGGCGTTGTGGCTGGAAAGGAGAGCGTCACCCTCCGTAGCCAGATGAAATTCGATCCGGGAATCAGGAAGATTGTGCCGTTTCAGTTCATTGTGCAGACGAAACTGGGTGGCGAGCGTGACTTCGACCCCTCCAGCTCCCCCGCCGACCACCGCAATGCGAAACGAATTGCCTTCCCCATTCTTCGCCGCTTCCGCAATTCCTTCCCAGCCACGGAGAAACTCCCGAATCGGCTTCACAGAGAGCGCGTGCTCGGCCGCACCCGCAACGCCTTCGGTTCTCGGTGTCGATCCGGTATTGACTGATATCAGATCAAATCGAACCGGCGGCCGCCCTTCGCAGATGACTCGCCTACTGTCCAAATCCAGGCCGACAACACGATCCCGATAAAACTGAACGCGGGCAAACCGGCACAACCTGACAAGATCGATGTGCGCTTCTTCGAACTCGTAGTGGCCGGCAATCAGACCCGGAAGCATCCCCGAATAAGGTGTCTGGCCGTCCTCCGAGATGAGGGTGACTCGCAGTCCAGGCATCGGCCGCATCCCGAACTGCTTCAAGACAGCGACATGCGAATGCCCCCCGCCGACCAGCACGAGCTCCCTCGACACACCATCACGATGGGACTTCATGGGTTGAAAGTTCACTTGTCGCCCCTCCTTTTTCAATTCAATTTCGAAAATGTGAATTCCTTTGAGTCGCCGTTGAGAATACTAGCTGCTCCGAAAGTTCCGAGGAGGCCAAATGAGTAGGCCGGACAGTGACCGACGCGCCATTCCCTCCGTTGACAAGGTGCTGAAGGCGCTTTCTCCGAAGGAGCTTCCCCGTCCCCTTGTGATCTCGGTCGTCCGTGAGAGTCTAGAAGCGATTCGAAGAAAAGGAGAGGTGCCGGAATTCGGGTCGATCATTTCACGGATCGACGGGGAGCTCAGAATCCTAGAGTTGAGCCGGATACAGCCGATCGTGAATGGCACCGGAATCGTCGTACATACAAATCTGGGGCGCGCTCCCCTCGCCCCGGAGGTTCTTCAGAGCCTCTCCGAAATTGGTCCGGCTTACAGCAACCTGGAAATTGAACTGCCCACCGGAAACCGTGGAAGCCGAGGCCGCTATCTCGAGCTATGCCTCGCCATACTCTGCCAGGCGGAACATGCAACGGTAGTGAACAATTGTGCCGCCGCCCTCGTTCTCGTCCTCCGGCATTTCACATCGGGAGCTCGAAAGAATGTCATTATCTCGAGAGGCGAGCTCATCCAGATCGGTGGCGGTTTCCGGATCCCGGAGATTCTTGAGTCCACCGGCGCTCGCCTTCGCGAAATCGGAACCACCAACCGAACAACCCTGGAAGACTACGAAAGGGCAATCGACGAAAAGACCGCCCTCATCCTGAAGGTCCATCGAAGCAACTTCTTCATGGAAGGATTCGTCGAGTCGCCCCTCACGGAGGAGATCAGCTTGTTGGCCAACTCCCAACATATCCCATTGATTGAGGACCTCGGAAGCGGCGCCTTGGCCGATACCAGTGAAATCGCATCTCTCGAACACGAGCCAACCCCTGCCGAGGTCCTCAACCGCGGCGTCGACCTGGTCTGCTTCAGTGGTGACAAATTGATGGGCGGACCCCAAGCCGGTATCATCGCAGGAAAGCAAGAGAGTGTCGAAGCCCTCAAAAAGGAACCGTTCTTTCGCGCCCTGCGCTGCGACAAACTGATCCTCACCGCTCTGCAGACCACAGCTGAACTCTACCTCAAGAAAAACGGTGAACCTCCCATCCCGGTTGTTCGAATTTTGCGCCAACCGGTCGAAAAGCTGAGGGAACGTGCGGAGGGAATCCGTCAAGGTCTACAGGATCTTTCCACGCCAACCTACATCAGCGAATCGGAATCGCAGATCGGCGGCGGCGCGTTGCCCAGATCGACCGTCGAGTCCGTGACCATTGATCTGGCTCCAACGAAGTTGAGCCTCGAGCAACTCGCTTCCGAACTGAGACAGGGAAATCCTCCAGTTGTCGGATACATTACCGAAAATCGGTATCGACTCGACCTGCGCACAATCTTTGAGAACCAGGACGCATCTCTTATCAGTGCCCTTCGCTCCGTTCTAGGAATCTGTCGGTCTTAACGATTCGCAAGATCCCAGTGGTGTATTCCGCGAAATTGCAGATAAACATTCCGGCCCCTCTAATAGCGACAGATTCCGGTGACTGACCAGAACTTCATCGTTGCGACCGCCGGACATGTCGACCATGGCAAGAGCGCCTTAGTAAAAGCTTTGTCCGGTGTGGACCCGGACCGCCTCCCGGAAGAAAAAGAGAGAGGCCTCACCATCGACCTCGGATTTGCCTTCCTCGAGATCCCATCTCCGGACGATCCCTCTATCGTCTTTCAACTCGGCATCGTCGACGTTCCCGGACATGAGGACTTCGTCAAGAATATGGTCGCCGGCGTGGGATCAATTGACCTCACCATTCTCGTCATCGCGGCCGACGACGGCTGGATGCCTCAAACCGAAGAGCATCTCCAAATCCTTTCTTACCTCGGAGTCACTTGCGGGGTCGTCGCCATAACCAAATCAGACCTCCTGGAAGAACACGAGACGGCGAAGATCAAAGAGATTGAGGAGAGGCTGAGTAAAAGTCGGCTCCGGAACGCTCCCGTCATCAGAACATCAACGGTCACCGGAGAGGGTATCGCCGAACTCAAGAATGCCTTGGGCCGGGTCTTGAAGGACGCACCCAAACCGCGCCCTTCCGGAAAGCCCCGCCTGCCCGTTGATCGCGTCTTTTCCATGCAGGGAATCGGAACGGTGGCCACGGGGACACTCACCGGCGGAAAGCTGCGTCAGGGACAGAAAGTCCTCATCCAACCTTCCGGCATCGAATCCCGGATCCGAAATATCCAATCCCAAAATCAAAACCTCGAAGAGAGCCGTCCAAGTATGCGAACCGCCGCCAGTCTGTCGCATGTGTCCACTTCCGCCTCGCAAATTACTGCAAGAATCCAGAGAGGTGATGTGGTCACCCTGCCGGAATTCGGGGATCCCTCCCTCACCGCCGATGCCCTCGTCGAGAGATCGCAGAAATCCGACGAATCGCTCCTCGGCGAAGATCGTCCCCTCGCCGACGGCAGCCGCGTCCGTGTCCATCACGGTACAGGCAATGCACCGGCCCGGTTGCAGTTCTTCGAGAAAAGGGACCTCCTCTTAGGGAAGAGCGCCCTGGCCCAATTGCGGCTCGAGTCTCCTCTCTTTCTCTTCGCCGGTGACCGCTTCATTATTCGGGATTGGCCGGAGCAGACCACCCTGGCCGGGGGTGTGATCCTCGATCCTCAGTCCGGCTCTTCCCTCCTTCGAAATCGTGCTCAGAAGGATTTTCTCGAAGCACGCGCCCGCTCCCCGGAAGACGTTGATCAATGGATCAATGCGCAGGTCGAACGAGACCTGACCGTATCACCCTCCGGGATCCTCATCCAATCAAATTTCAGCGCAGGCCAGATAGCCCAGTCAATTCAGAGACTCGCCGATTCCGAACACGCCATCCTCATCGGGCAACTCCTGGTTGAGCGCAGCTGGTGGGAGGAGCTGTGCAAGCACGCCGCCGATGCCATTGATCAGGAGCACCGCGAGCACCCGGAACGCAGCGGACTCACCCTCAGCGGCCTCCGTCGAATCGCTTGCAGCGAGAACCTTCGGCCCGGCGTTTTTGAAGCGCTGGTAGAGAGCCTGAATCAATCGGGATTCGAAAAGCAGGGAATCTTCCTCAAAAGGTCTGCCCACCAGGTCGCTCTCCCCGATCGACTCAAGCCCCTTGCGGACCGAATCCGCAGTAACCTCAATCACAAACCTTTGGAGCCTCCGTCACGCAAGGAACTCGGGACAGATTCCGCCTCTAAAGAGGCCCTCGCATTTCTCATCGAGTCCGGTGAAGCAGTTGAGATCTCCGACAAGATCGTTATGTCGAAATCTTCCCTCGACCTCGCGAGAACCAAAATTGTCGATTTCCTACGTTCGAAAGGCCCTGCCACCGTTAGCGAAATTCGTCTCGCTCTCGGAACCAGTCGCCGTATCGCCGTCCCCCTCCTCGAGAAATTCGACCGCGACGGCTTCACTCTTCGAGACGGCGACCGCCGAGCACTGCGCCGTCCCTAGGAATCAGCAGGACATGCTCGACGAGGGAGTCTCCCGCGTGACCTATTCCAATGTCGTTGGAGTAGGCCTCCATATATCAACGATGGAGCAAATCGCGGACGAAAGCTACGCGCACCTCATTATGGAGCCGAACACTACCCGACTGCAAGTGATGATTAAGGATCGCCTAGTCACCTACGATTTTTAGATCTGTGACATTTAAATCGACGACCGTCGATTTAAATGTCACAGATCTCGGAGCATCGATACCGTCTAGAATCGAATTGCGTGGCTCCATGGCCTTCAAAGTCTGCAACAGAGAGACTCCGAGTGACGAGAGTGAGGTAAAGTATCGGTCGGAACGAATCTTCAGGGCCTTACTCGATATGGGAATGACCCATGCGGTGGGGGTGCCGGATAACTTCTCAAGGCTGATCTTCGACCTTTGCGATAAGGATCCGAAGGTGCGGACGGTTCCGGTCTGTCGGGAAGGCGAGGCTTGGTCGATTGCGAGTGGTCTATGGGTAGGGGGGGCAACGCCTGTGGTCATCATTCAAAATACCGGTTTCTTCGAATCCGGAGACGCTTTGCGTGGAACTGCAATCGAAATGGGCGTGCCCCTGGTAGCCCTGCTCACCTACCGCGGCTATCGATCCCTAGGCACGGACCTGGTGGACTCTGCCGCGTCCTTCTTCGAGCCGATGCTCAAGGCATGGGGAATGCCGTACCGCAACCTTGAAGAAGGAGACGAAGCGGAAGTTTTCCGCGCTGCCAAACAAGAAGCGAAGTCGCTTCGAAAGCCGGTTGGAGTCCTCATGCTATGATGGATCGGCGCTCCTGCCTTTCGGCGCTGCACGAACTGCGTACTCCAGATGTCGTGGTGGTGACGACCATGGGATGCGCGGCGCCTTGGAGCGAACTCTCGAACTCGGAACTGGACTTTCCCTCGGTCGGGAGCGCCATGGGACATGCCGCCGATTTCGCGATGGGTATCGCCCTGGCCCGGCCGAAAGATACAGTCTGGGTTCTCAACGGTGACGGAAGCATGTTGATGTCACTCGGTACTCTCGTCACGGTGGCGCAAACTCCATCACCGAACCTGGTCCTCTTCGTCATTCAGAACAACACCTATGAAGTCACGGGAAATCAGCTCATACCCGGCGCCAATGGTCTTTCTATGGTGAAATTGGCTGAAGGCGCAGGACTGCAAAGCGCTCATGAGTTCGACTCGGTCGATAGAATTAAGGCAGATCTACCTTCCCTTCTCGCCGAAGAAGGTCCCCTTTTCATCAACCTGCATGTGGAAACGGGTCAGGAGCCACCCCCCATTCTCGATCGACCGCTCAGGCAGATCAGCGACGAGTTTCGGGAAACCCTAGCCCGTTCTTCGTGACCCGCAGTCGGCAACGCTTCGAGAGTGAGATCTTGCCCCAATTGGGGTGCTCGCCAATGTGTCAGATAAGCTGGCTAAAGTTCACGGGGATACGAGGTCAGCTGTTCGAGGCCCTGCTCTGTGAGTAAGTAGTTTTCCTCGAGGCGGATCCCCGCCTTCAATTCCGGCGAATACACGCCAGGCTCCATCGTGAATAGGTCGCCTACCTCGAAGACGGCGTCGAACCTCGGGTTCAGTTCGGGAGATTCGTGCGGAGCAAGGCCGATTCCGTGTCCGAGGTGGTGGATAAGACCGTTGTACCCCCCTTCACTGAGATGCGAGTTGGCAATCTCAAACACTTCCGCTGCTGGAACGCCGGGAGATACCGCCTGCTCCAATATGGGAAAGAGTGAGTCGATTCGCTTCCAAGCCGCGATCTGTTCATCCGAAGGTGCTCCTCCAACGCAAAAGGTCCGGCAGTTATCTGCGAAATATCCATGGAGAGAGGGACCGGCATCGAGAATGTAGAGTTCACCTGCCTCCATGGGGCGACGCCTCGGCGGACCTCCCGGTTCGTTGGCTCGGAAGTCGTTTCCAAAGTGCTCGAGATCTTCGCCCGCGAATTCTACTGCGGCCGAACGAATCTGATTGAAGACGTGGATTTCGTCGACGCCGTGAGCAATTGCTTCGCGGGCCGCCCGATACATGACATCGGTTATCGCAATGGCGCTTCGAATAGCGTCCACCTCATCCGGGTGCTTTCTCTTTCTAAGGCGGCGTAACTCATCAGTGAGATCAGTCACCGTCTGTCCGCTGCGTCCCGCCAGCACGCCGATACCGGCGATTCCCCCGCCCAGATCCGCTCCGAATCTTCCATTCGCGGGTATGAACGGAGCGAGAGTAAGAGCGACCTCTTCGAACTGAAGGCTGTGCATGGTGGCGAGACGGGATGCTTCATAGGGAACGATTCGATCCGCCGCCACCTTGTCAGGTTCGCCCGCCGCAACCAAGGTAGCGCTCCCGTCCGCCTGTAAGAACACGGCCGCGGCATAGTGGCGGTCGTGCAGCCACGAGGTGAAGTAATTTACATGATCGCGACGTGAGAGAATGGCTCCATCGAGCTTCTTCTCCTCCAAAATCGAGAGTAGATTTTTCTGTCGCTCCCGGCAGCCTTCCAAAGTCAATTTCATATATGAGCCAACCAGCCTCCATCTACCGGTAGAGCCACACCGGTTATCCACGACGCATCATCGGAGGCAAGAAAGACAGCCGCCCGTCCAATGTCCCTCGGAGTTCCGAATCGCGGCAGCGGCGTTCGCGCGCGGCTGTTTGCGATGTCCTCTTCCGTCAGGTAATCTTGAATAGGAGTCTCGATGTATCCCGGGCAGATTGCGTTCACGGTAACACAATCGGGAGCCAATTCGACGGCGATGTCCCGGCTGAGATTCACCACGGCTGCTTTGGCCGAGGTGTAGGGGGGGCCCGCTCCGCCTCCAAACGCGTTAATTGAGGCAATGTTGATGATCCTCCCCGCGGCAGACTCTTTCAAATGGGGAATGGCAACCTTCATTGCCAGAAACACTCCTTTCAGATTCACCCCAGTCATTCGATCCCACTCCCTACTCGAAACATCCTGACTCCCTCCCGGATTGTAGATGCCTGCGTTGTTGACCAGGATGTCAATCTGCCCGAAGCACTCGAGGGTCCTATCGATCATTCGCTCGATATTGGCCTCGTCCCCCATGTCGGTTTCGACATAGCTCGCTTCGCCTCCCAATTCAGCAATCGCATCCACGGTCGGTTGCTGTTTTTCGCTCTCGTGGTATTTTCCCCGCTTTGGCTCCTCTCGAACATCGGCGACACAGACCTTTGCTCCTTCACGGGCATACTCGAGGGCGATACCCCGGCCGATTCCGGAACTAGCTCCCGTCACAATCGCTACTCTTCCAGCGAGTATCATCGCTGGGCTGTATTGAGGTCCGTCGTCCCTATTTCTGTCTTCCACACTTTCTTGATTGTGTTTACGACCACCGGATTAAGAGCCTCCTCATGAACAATGTAGCCGTCAGTAACAATCTCAATCTTCCGAAAACCCAGTCCGGCCAGAAGATCACGGATCGAGACAACTCCTTTTCCAATACAGAAATCTCTAAAATCATCAACCTCGGCTGTCTTCCCTTTTCGAAGGCGAATGGGCTTTAAGATCTTCTCAAGGTGACCGTCCGCCGGTTCTGCGAGGTAGAGCCTCAACTCCCCCGCTTTCATCTCCGGCCGCCTTGTCGAACTTGGTATCAATCGCACCGTCGTAATCCTCGGCTTGTCGACTAAACGCCTCCACCCTTTGACATCTCCGTCCTCTGAAGTGACTTCTACGGTTTCGCCTAGATCATCCTGGATATGGCGAAGATATAATCTGCGACCACTCTTATCGCTGCCGAGAAAACCGATCTCATCTTCAATCGCGACGAATCCTTTGAAGAAGCCAATCCCGAGAATGGATGCAACAATTGCCAAAGCGCCGATCGATGCCAGGACCTGTAAAAACTTACCCACGCCTACTTCACTCCACAGTTCCTAGAATCCGAGTGGGCATTCTATCCTTTTCTAATCGTCCGTAAACTTCCCCAGGAAGGCATCACTCGCGGCATCGAGCCGCTTCAATTGATCGGCATTCAGTTCGAGACCACCCCCGGCAGCGACTGGGAGGGAGTGATGGTGGCTCGGGACCTTAGGAAGGAAGTTTTTGGGTAGGGATTCGCCACAGATGCTAAACCGTCAATCCAGACCCTTTAATTGGTCGCGAAGGACGGCGGCCTTTTCGTACTCTTCCTGTTTCACGGCCTCCTCCAATGCTCTCTGTAGGGTCTCTTTCCGGTTAAGAGGCTTTTTCTCAATCACCTCTTGGGTCAGTTCCTTGAGTGCTTCTCGAGATCTTTCCTTCTCTGTATGGAATTCCTCGGCATCAACCTCCTCGAGATTCTCAATTCGATTCTCCGCTTCTCGAATTATGCCTAGGGCGGAATCATGGTTGTTTTCCTGCATTTCTACCAAGACCCGGGCCACACAATGTATCCTCAAAATATAGGGCCACCATTTCTCTAGATGCAGTCGATCCTCTCGATGTGCTCCGTGCTTTTTTACGAATCCAAACACCTCCATGTTGCGTTCGGTATCTCGTATCACACGTTTATAGTCCTTAACCTGCAGTAGAAAGACGTATCTTTCGTAGACCGTGAAGCTCTCATCAAAAATCTCCCGGCAGTCCTTCCGACTGAGTCGAAACTTTTCGCCTGCCCCATCCGAGGATTGGTGCCCAGCCAGTTTCTCTTGGAAGTGATCCAAAACAAATTCCTGATCGTATGGCCTCCTTCCGTCGGGGCGACCATCGAGATCCATCTGTAGGATCCCTTGGAAAGCGCCCTGCTCAATTCGAATCTGGATCTTTTCCGCACCGGTCGCGTCTACGACTTTCCGAACGTTGTTCTGGCCATCAAAAGGCCACGAATCCAGGATTTCGCCAATGTCTTCGGGCATTGTATATTTTTCGAAAGCAGAGAATGGCAGACAGTCTGCGGCTCCTCTCCCCAGATGCGGCAATAACGATAAGAATTGAAGACTAATCGGAAATCGAAGACAAGGCCGAACACATTCGTCCTCAACGTTGGAACGGTGATCGTCATTGCCATGGCGGTGGAGGGATTCGACATTGAATTCTGGCCCAATGGGCTCGTCCTGGGATTCGGTTTGGGGATGGCGATATACGGATTCAATCTCTGTTCGGACTTCCTCTTTCAGAATCAATCCATGAAGCTTCTCGGAATCCAAGTCGGCTATCGCGTCCTCTGCGCGACTCTGGCAGGGGGAATTCTGGACGTTTGGCGCTAGGAATCAGTCGGTTCTTTGCTTCCTCTGGGCGTCGTTTCCGGCGCCGGATTGATTCAGCTCATCGCACATATTGAAGTAGATCGGATCGACGTCTCCGCTTTTCTGCTTGACCACAATCTTCACCAGGGGAAGGCATCCCCACCCACCATAGCTGACTTCAAATCGATTAGAAACATCTCGGCTGTTTAGGAACCTCTCCGGAAACGTAGGATGGTTGAATTCGTAGGAGACTGAGGCGACGCGACGCGCCACCGTCTCCGGCATTTCAAGCCAACACTTGAAAGTGAGATTGGTCGAACCGCCATTCGGGTCCGGGATCGCACTGGCTCTTGGAGTGATTGATCCTTTAATCTTGGATTCCACTTGCTCATTCGCTTCCCTAGTTAAGGACACCAGCGCTGCATTGTAGCGCCCGAATGACTTCTCCATTTCCCGTTTCTTCACTTCGAGCAATTCGATTTCTTCGATCAAAACGGTCCGGTCTTGCGCCAAGGCCAGTTGGCGTTCCTCCAAATCCAGGATCTGGTTACCTGACTCCTCCAATCGATTATTCAGGTTCTCCATCTTGGAACGGAGGCCTTTGGTTTCATTCTCCAGGATCTCCTGCACTTGAGCCAATTCATTATTCCGGTTCTCGAATGAATCCAATTCACTCTGTTGCACCATAATCTGATCATTCAGTTCTGCGACGTGCTCCTCCAGAATGCTCTGTCGTTGCTCGAGCTGATGTGTCTCTTCTTTCGCCCCGGAGAGCAGGTCCTGTTGGATTCGGGCGTCGTCGCGTAGACTTTCAATTCCCGCCTCTAACTCCTGCTTTTCCTTTTCCAGAACTGCCTTTTTTTCAACCAGCGGAGGGATCTTCAGGACCAACGCCAAAGTCAGAACCAGAGCAACCACCGCCACCACAATCTGCAGGAGGACAATCTTCTGCGGCTTCATATTTCAAATGCTCCTCTACGCTGGGACCCGCCCCCTTCCGCTTTTTATGACAAGGAGAACGATCCAACCGAGCCCAAGAAGACCGCCTCCCACTCCGACTCCTTCGATCGTCCCCAATTGCTCAACCGAGATTTTCTCCGCTAGGACCCCTATCATCGTCAGGACGACCAGAATCAGGAGGCAAAGGCAGCCGGTACAGGTGACTATCATAGCGTTGAGAGCCTCCGGAGTCCATCCTAACACGGACTGTCCCGGCCGCCTTGCGGTTGACTTATTTCCGGATTCTCGACCCTTCGATTTCAATGGACAGAGACTTGACTGTTGCCTGTTCAGCGTGATGGAAAAAGCACTTGCCTGAGTTGGACAGGGAAATTCATTAGAGCGGATGCGGAGTAAGGTCAAACCGTAACCGACTTTACAGAAGAGGGATTCTCAGGTCGAATGAAACCCTTAGCCCTAATTGAGGGGCGTCGAAATTTACCTAGGAAGTAATGGATGAATCTGAGCGACTTGTAAGAGAGGCGAGCCAGGGGGATTCGGAGGCTTTTCGCCAACTGGTTTCGATTCACCATGAGAAGGTGTTCGGCTTCCTTTTCCAAATCGTTAAGAATGAGGAAGATGCTAAGGACCTTCTGCAACAGACTTGGATCAAGGTTTGGAATAAACTGCACACTTTCAAGGGCAAATCGGCCTTCGGCACTTGGCTCTACCGAATTGCAACTTTTACCGCCTGGGACTTCATTCGAAAGAGGAAAAGGCAATCCGAGGTTCTTTATCTTGACGAAATGCTGACGACCGATTCCGAGTCGATCCAAGTCACCTACCAAGCGAGCGCCAGTCCCGACCGCGCCCTACAACGAAAAGAGATGATGGAACAATTCGAGCTCGCCCTTAACTCACTTCCTGTAAACCAGCGCACCGCTTTGGTCCTCCGAGAAATCGAAGGGCTAACCTACCAGGAGATCGCGGATGTCATGAATTGCCGAATGGGAACCGTGATGTCGCGCATTTTTAACGCCCGCAAAGCCGTTCAAAACCGCCTCAAGCAAGTACCATGAAAACCTACTGGACATATCTAATCGCCCTATCGATACTTTTCAGCCTCGCCGGAGCCCCGGCCAGTGGAGCGAGTGGGGACGCAGTCTCTGTTCAAGCGACTCTGATTCGAGCCTCCAATGATTCGAATCCAATCGACAGACGATTGCAGAAGTACGAATCGAAACTGAGAAAGGTGTTTCGTTTCAGTTCCTACCAGTTTCTGGGAGAAGGACGTGGGAAAGTGACTCTGCCGGGTGAGACGAAATTTTCGATCGCGTCCGCCTATCGAATGGAAATTAAAGCGACCCCGGCAAAGGATAACAAAGTGCGAGCCGAGATACGCTGGACCAAGGGAAACACCACGCTGATCAACGCAACCGTCGTGATGCAGAAGGGAACGCCAACCATCCTAGGAGGACCTTCCCACAACGGCGGGAATCTAATCGTCATCCTAAATGTGAAATAGAATGAATAAATTCCCCTTATGCTCGTCGAATTCACGGAGCACAAAATATAACACTTAGGAAGAAGGAAATAGATCATGAAAGCTAAGATATATACTCTCATTGCGGCATTCGGTCTCGCCTTCACCCCCGCGATAACAAACGCGGATGATGAAGGCTGGGCGGCCCTGGGTGGATTCATCACCGGGGCAATTTTCACGAACATTAGCCATCAAAGGGACCACAGCGTCAGACACTATGGAGGCGACTATCGAGGTGGTGGGTATTATTCTGAAGTCCGCGCCTATCACGGCAGACCTTCAGGCCACTACCAATATCGAATCGTCAAGGATTGGGTGCCGGGATATTGGGCCTACGAATCCGACGGATGCGGTCTCGACAGGAGGCATTGGCACAAGGGTTACTACACCCGCAAGAAAGTGAAAGTGTGGGTTGAGAGTCCCCGAAAGATTTACTATTCCCGCCCCTCCTACACCTGCAGATATTAAAAGTTGAAGACATGGAATGACAGAACTGAACCTTAACCGCGTGCGCGCTTCCCATTGAAGGAGGCGTGCGCGCCTTCGTCCCTTTCGGGTCGGCAAACAGATCCAATCCAAATCCCATGCATTGTAAGCAGGCAGAGCAGCTCTTGAGTCAATCGCTCGACCGTGAGCTGGAATCCTCGCGAGAGCGGGAATTGAAAGGGCATTTGCAGTCCTGCCCTACCTGCGAGGACCTTCGAAAAAACTGGAAAGAGCTGGGCGATGTCCTGCGCGCTTCTCCGCTGCCCAGCCCCCCCGATGTCGCCGAAGTTTGGAGTGAGATTGAGCGGGACCTCCCGGGTAGTAATCCGACTTCGCTGCGTTTCCGCCTCAAACAAGAGCTCCTTCTGGCGGGAGCCGCTGCTGCTCTCCTCATAGTCAGCCTCTTCATCTACCTGGGTTTTTCCAGGCAGGGTGATCCTTCACCCGTTATGGTCCAAGCCGCGGAAGTGGAATTCCTGGAGACCGGCATCCCCGGCGCGACACCGGTCGTTTTCGTTGACTCGGTCACTGGAATGACCGTGCTTTGGGTCGTCGAGGAAGACACGTCGGACTCCCGGGAGATCTGACCGGGGAGCCCGCGCTACCCCGGGCAGAGCGCCTAGGAGTCTGTCGGGCTTTGTGCTTCAATTGCTCTGCAAGTACGAAAGTTCGTCCGGCCTCCTAGACCGGACTGAGCCGCCGGGGAACTTCCCTCACTCGCCTTAGCAGGTCCTACAGCTGCTCTTCCAGAATACCGAATCGCTGATAGACGTGGTAGGGATAGATCTTCGTGGTCGGCTAAATGGGCAGCTCTGAATACTCTCCGAGAAACTCAAGCTCATCACGCAAGAGGGAGACTTCAACGAACACGTCGGAAGGTGTATTCTCCAGGATTTCGGGCAAAACCTCTTCGTCTCCAGAGTCTGACTTGCGCAGGATATGGCCGGCAACGGGAAGATTTCTATGAACGCCATGAGCGCCCCAAGCAGATCTGGGTTAAAACCCTCCAGGCCAATGCTCGGGAACTGCTGCGCTCCCCAGGGCCCTTGCCAAAGGCACAGAGTCAGGCCCGCAATGAAAACGATAACTCCCATGCGGTCTGCCTCAAAGTGGAGCAGATGACAAGCCTCTGGGAACGCTTCAACCGGATCGAAGACTTCCGTAGAAAAGCGGGTCGTCGCTATCGACTCGCCACGGTTCTAAGCATGATTGTGCTCGGCACCCTCTGCGGCAAACAAAACCTCAAGTACATCGTGCGCCTGGCCCAAAGCCTCAATCAAGCCCAACTGCGCGCCCTACGCTCTTGGAAAAACCCCAAAACAAGCCGTTTTCAGGCCCCTTGCTATGATGTCTTCTACCGGGTCCTGCAAAACGTCAAGGCCGAGCTTTTCGATCAAATCCTCACCCAATTCATAGCCTCGCCCGAGGGCCGTTTGCCCCGCGATATTGCCCTTGACGTTAAAACGTTTTAACGTCATATCTCGCCAATATGAAGAGAGCAACCGTCTATTTCGAGGACGACCTCCATAGGGCGCTAAAAATCAAGGCGGCAGAGTCGTCCACTACTGTCTCTGAGCTGATCAATGAGGCGATCAAGGATGCGCTGGCCGATGATCTCGAGGACTTGCAGGCATTCCGAGACCGCGCTAAGGAACCCGCGGTCGATTTCGAGTCTTTCCTGAAGAGACTGAAAGCAGATGGAAAGATATAAGATTGAAATCAAGAGATCTGCTGAAAAGGAAATTGACTCGATCGACCGAAAAGACCGCCTTCGAATCATCGAGCGAATTCGGTCTCTTTCCGATGACCCAAGGCCTTCTGGTGCCAGGAAACTTTCGGGTGAGGAAAAGTATAGAATCAGGCAAGGAAACTACCGGATTCTCTACCAGATCTTTGATAAGATCATCACTATTGTGGTCGTTCGAGTTGCTCATCGCAGGGAGGTCTACCGAAACCACTAGCCAGAGAGAACACTGTCGTGGCGGCAACTCCGGCTAGCGCCCCTTCGCTTTCACCTTTGCCTTGGGTTTTTTCCTGGGCTTCGCTTTCGCCTTCGAGTCGTTCGCCTTTGCTGCCTTGAGGCGGAGGCGGTTGGTCACCCCTTCGCCGAGGGGGCGTCTTTGAACGGCGTTGACAACCTCCTCGGCGACCAACTCGTGGACGCCGTCCACCCACGGAATCGTGAAGTGGCTGTATCCCATTCCGAAACCGGCGTTCTTGCGGGCCTTGCAATTGAAGATCTTGGTTTTCGCCGACACGGCTCGGACCGGGCCGAAGACGATGGACGGGGAATGGTAGAGATTGAAACACCCCTCGACATTTGCGGGCACCGCCAAATTGGGCCGGACAGTCTCGATCAGGAAAAGGAGGCGAATGGGCACGCCAGCCTCTTTGAGATCCGTCGCAATATCAATCGAGGCGGGTCCGCCGGCGCTGTAGCCCACGAGCATGACGCCGTGGGGAAGGCCGCCCGCGCGGTGGGAGGCGATGATTTCCTGGGCGGCCCGCGCGCGCTGGTTGACGCGACAGTCGATGACGACGAGACCGCGGGATTCGAACTTCTCGTTGACGATCCTGTTCAGGTTCGGGAAGTAGCCGTTAATGCCGCGGACGATGTAGACCGTGGCCCCCTTGCCGGGCTTCGACCTGGCGAGGGCCCGCGACGGGGCCCCGGCGACGAAGGCGAGGAGCATCGCCAGCCGCCCGGCCTGCAGAAAGTCTCCAGAATTTCGCATCATCGTTTTTTCGAACGAATACCCGCATCGGTTCGAAGACGGGGCGTTGGGCCATTTCGGCAGCGTGGATCATAGGCAGCCTTTCCCACGGAGTCAAATGCGTACCGCGACCGAGATCGCCAACAATCGCGCAGGGGCCGGAATGGACTTGCCAGGCAAAGCGAGAAAGAATGAGTTCAACCAGATGCTTCAGCGGACGAGCCGCTGAGCCTTGACGATCGGCCTGACCAAGACGAGAACTCCGAATTCTGTGCACCATTCTCATGACCGATCTGCACCCACCCACCCTGAGCGCGTCGGAATGGGAAGAGTTTCATGAGCAGGGCTACCTGGGCTTGGGAAAGGTGGCTCCCCACGAGCACATCAAGGCCATGTGCCGGCGCATCGACGATATCATGTTAGGCAGGGTTTGCTACGACCGTATGCTGATGCAACTGTGCCCTTCGGCCGGAAACCCGGAGTTGTCCAGGCCGACCAGAAAATTCAAGGGCTCGTCCCTGAAGTACCGCAAAATCCAGGACCTCGAACAGGACCCTATTTTTCCGAGCTACATCCAGCAACCCCTCTTCCACCACATCACCGGCCAATTCATCGGCGAGCGGGTCTCCGTCTTCCGCTCGATGTTTTTCAACAAGCCGGCAGAGCAGGGCGTGCTCATCAACTGGCACCAGGACGGCGCCGGCGGCTGGGGTCTAAATATCCGGCCCAAGATTACCATCTGGACCGCCCTGGACGCCACCAGCGTGGCCAATGGCTGTCTACAGATCATTCCGGGCTCGCACAAGAGCATCATACCCAAGGAGGGCGACCAGTTGTCCGCCGAGGAAAGAGCGATTTACGCCCCAGATGAAAAGCGGCTCTTTCTGGAGCTGGAATGCGGGGAGGTGGTCCTGCTGCACAACTGGACCTTGCATCGCTCCGAGACCAATTTCACCAACCGGCCGCGGCGGGCCTTCAGCGTGTGCTACTGCGATGTCGCGACCCGCCACCTCACCAGCGACATAACCTACCCCCAGGTTTTTCCTCATTACGTACCCGTAGAGCCGTAGCCCGAACATCTCACAAATCTTCTACGACGACGACGCATCTAGCGAGCGAACATACTCCACGCTCTGTCAGGTCGCATTCTTTGGGTCTTTATGCCCTTCGTATTCGATCGAGACGTAACCTTGATAATTGAGCCGGCCTAGTTCGCGGATCGCCTCCGGCAGATCGAGGTTTCCGTCGCCGAGAATTTCACCAGTGAATCGACGCCCCTCGGTGTTGGCAAAATCGAATGGATCCTGATTCGATGCGCTCTCAGGTAATTCCACCCAGTCCTTCAAATGGACGTTAATCACGGTGACCGTATCCATATCGCCAGCGTCGATCGCAGTATGAAACGAATAGGTGTAACAGCAGATCTTCATGATTGTTTCGTCCCGAAAATCAGCGGTGCAAACCTCATCTCGAACCTTGTCTGAACGGTAGTGTCGTATTCGCACACCAATGGCGGCAATGTGGCGTTTCTCAGCGGTAATGACGTCTGCTGGCAAGTCCGCAGCGAGGAAAATGGCCGGGCTCTGGTTTGCTGGAAGTACGACTATCCGCACGACCTGGTCTATTCATCTGATAGCCATGAGTTGCTCAGTGCTCTGTGGTGCCATCGACTCATACAGCGACCCGAGAATCAACTGACAGGCGTGAGCTTTGCATACGGCGGGTACCATCGGTTTTTTGATCAATACCAGGATGCTTCGGGAGCCTATACCGTCCATCGCCCCGATCACTGGCTCTTTGATGGGACGGGACTCGGCGATCGAGCAATGGCGACGGGATACATCCGGGCGATGATCCAGGCGGCATTCCGGTAGCGGTGGTTATCCGGACCGATGCGGCTCGACTCGAAACCTGGTATGCGATGATGTAGTTTGGAAGACGGTATGCTGACCCAAGATCAAATCGACCATTTTGAGACGTTCGGATTTCTGGCATGTCGACAGATCTTCACCTCTGAGGAAACCGATCAAACCACACTGGATGCCGAATCGCTCTTTCCCGCGATATCAGCTAAGTCCACGTGTAACGATGGCCTCATCTGGGAAGATAAGTTTGTCGAGCAAAATCACCACCTGTTCAGACTGATCGAAGATGATCGTATTTATCTGGCTATGCAGGATCTGATTGGCGAGGATTTTATCCATCTGGGATCCGAAGGTATGGGCGGGTTGGATCGAGGCGGTCCTGTTCATCACTGGCACGCGGATGGCGAATGGTCGCTGGATAAGTTGGACTACGCATTCAGCAGATGGTCGCGAGGCAGGGAGTATTGGGTGGGAGAATAGTGCAGTCTGAAAAAGAGATGTGAGCGAGCAACACCAGTGAAAATCATCAACGACGTTGAAGTTTTAACCACCATCCACGAACTGGTCCTTCCATCTCATTCCGCGGTTCTTGTCATCGACATGCAGAACAGCGGCTTGAAATCGTTGACCTACGAAGAACCCGGGTTTGAAAGGAACGGAACGCAGGTTTCGAACCTGGCCGCCATCGTTCTACACATCCAACGCCTTCTGGCAGCGGCCAGGAACGCCGGCCTGTTTGTGGCTTATGCGCAATGGATCGACCGGTCAAAGGATGGGGCCTCCCTCGTAAACGGTCCCCACCTCTATTGTCACCGCGACGACGCGGAACCTAACAACGTGGTCGAAGGCAGTTGGGAGGCGCAGACGGTCGAGGAACTGGCGCCTCAGCCCGGGGACTACGTCTTTGACAAGAGTTGGTCCAGCGCTTTCCACCACACGGGGCTCGACGATGTTCTCAGGAACCGTAACATCCGAAGTGTGATTATCACGGGTTGCATCACCGGCGGCTGCGTTCTCAAAAGCGCGGTGGATGCTTCGCACCATAACTACTATCCCGTTCTCGTCAGAGACTGCGTGGGATCTTACAATCAGGAGAGCCACGATCTGGCACTCAAATGGCTCGAAACCAAATTCCCTGTCTTCAACCGCGAGGCGATCGAGGCTAGGTGGAAGGAGATGGGATAAACGCGTGTCGCCACGCGAGCACTGAAATGAATTTCTTAGAAGAAAGGAGCCGACACTAATGGAAGTAAAAAACAAAGTAGCCATCGTAACCGGCGCGGGGCAGGGCATCGGCGAAGCGACCGCCCATTGCCTGGCCCGAGAAGGCGCCTCCGTCGTCGCCGTCGACCTGAACTTGGCCACCGCCGCCGCCACGGCCGGCGCTATCCAGGAAGCCGGCGGCCGGGCGCGATTTGTCCAGGCCGACGTGACCCGCGCCGACGAGGTGCGGGCCATGGTCGACCAGGCCATGGACGCTTTTGGCAAAATAGACATTCTGGCCAACGTCGCCGGCATACAGGGCATGGTGGCCGATGTTGTCGAACTGCCCGAGGACGAATGGCGCCGCGTTTTGGACGCCAACCTCACCAGCGTGTATCTGTGCTCGAAGTATTGCATCCCCTCCATGGAGAAAGGCGGCGGCGGGGCCATCGTCAACGTCGCCTCCATGCAAAGTTACTTCAACATGCCAGGCTCCTCGGCCTACGCGGCCGCCAAGGGCGGCATCGTGTCGCTGACCCGCTGTATGGCCCTGGATTTCGCCCACCGCAATATCCGCGTCAACGCCGTGGCCCCGGGTTATATCGACACCCCGCTGTTGCGCGGCTTTGCCCAGGCCACCGGCGATGAGCAGGGGACGATTGACCACTGGAACAGCCGCATCCCCATAGGCCGGCTGCAGACGCCCGACGAAGTGGCCCAGGTGATCCTCTTCCTGGCCTGCCCCCGGGCAACGGCCGTGACCGGCGTGACCTACCCGGTGGACGGCGGCATGATGACGGCTCAGCCCACCTGGGGAGGCACCCCTTCTTCCTAGAGGCTGTTCGAGGGCACCGGGATCGACAAGGGAATGCGTTCGCGAGTAGGAGTACGGCATCGGGAGGGTACCGTTCCGCAGCTCTTGGCGCTAGTCGCCAAGAAGCTCGGCCGGTGATCCTGCAGAACAATGCGGTCGAGGACAACCCCGGCTAGTGCCGCCATGAGTGTGTTCCAACCTTAGGCACAGAAATATGACCTCCATTAACGAAGAACTTCTGATTGCGTTTGAATTGCATTCGGTTGAACGCATCCGCGCCGTCCTCGAGGCCGACTTCGATGTTCGAACGGGCATGCGAGGCAAGACTCCGATCAACCGGCTCATCGAGATGTATTCGAGATCAGACAGATTTCCGGAGTGCCTTCAACTGCTGCTTGATCGGGGAGCCGAACTTGACGATCCGGTCGTTGCGCCGGTTCTCCTGGACGACGCCGACGCACTTGTCGCCGGCATCAGAACCGATCCACTCCTTCTGGAGCACAGGACAACTATGGTGTGTGCCTTTACTCCCCTTATTGGGGCTACGCTGCTACACTTAGCAGCGGAATACGGACACACAAAAGTCGCACGAGTGCTACTGGAGATGGGTGCGCCGGTCGATGCCCGGGCGGCGGTGGACGACTCAGGACTGAACGGGCAAACGCCCTTGTTTCACACTGTGAACTCGAATAGGAATCGGTCAGAACCTGTGATGCGTCTTTTGCTCGATGCCGGCGCCCGAAGCGATATTCTTCTACCTGGCATTACATGGGCCAAGGGATTCGAATGGGAGACGACTTGCTTCGACATCACACCTATCTCCTACGCTCAACTTGGACTATTGCCGCAGATGCATCGCCAAGATCTGGATGTGTATGCCAACGTCAGGAACCTACTCCAAGCCGCCGGTCGACCGATTCCTCCTCTGGATAATGTACCCAATCAATATCTACAGCCCAAGAGTGCCTAACCCCGAGGACTGGACGACGCCGCGGTAGATGTATTCCAACACCAACATGGTCGACGAACACGGCGTCGTCTTCGAGCTGCCCGTCACCTGGCTCCCGCACCCGTAGCGAGGTTTCCTTAACTCTGGACTCTCTATGAACCGCTTCGTGTTCCTAACCGACTCACACTATTGGCCCGACGCCCACAGGGACTTTGGCGCCCCGAAAATGCTGACGCACGGACGGCCCCATCCACGACGCGGTTGTCCCCGCCATCAACGCACTGAGCCCCGACTGCGTCCTCCACGGCGGCGACTTCCTGTGCGGCGGCAGCGCGTTCGACCTTCCGACGGAGACTTTCGAACGGTGCGTCAATGAGGTGCGTGGCTTCTTTAATGGCATCGAGGCGCCTTTCTACCTGGTCCCGGGCAACCACGACTGCGATGCCCAGACCTGGAAGTTCGATGCATTCAACGCCGTCTTCGATTCGCCTGATGTTCTGACGGTGCAGGAGGCCTCTTCCTCACTTCGGATCGCGCTTGCCAACGTCTTCACGGGTGACACCGAAGCAGACGAGTCCGGTAAATGGACGGATGCGCACGACCTGGCTCTGCGAGACGCGAACGAAGCCGCCCTGGCCGACCGCGTCCCACTGATCCTCTGTTTGCACACCTGGCTGCTTCCCGACGCGCCGCCGCCTCCGAACGAAGAAGGCCGAGGATGCATCAAAGACTCGGCTCGGGCACTTGCCACCGTCTCGGAGTGCGCTTCCGTCGTGGCCGTCTTCTCGGGCCATCGGCACATCAATCGGATCACGGCCTATCGCGACTTCCTGATCGTCGACACGGCCTGCCTGATCGGCTACCCCTTCGGATTCCGGGAAGTGTCCCTATCGGACGATGGATGGTTCTCGACGCGGTTCCATCGCCTCAAGCTGCCCGAGGTGATGGCAGCCTACCGGGCCCGCGACGACGCGGGGGAAGACACACATTGGGAAGGACAGCCCCACCACATGGATTGCGATCTACTCATCCCGCGACTGAGGGAGCTTCGACGATAGGACGGAGTTGCCATCGTCTGGTCCAGGTCACAACATACGCACCCACCACCCGCATCCAAAGACACCCCTATGACCAATCTCATCTGGACCTCCGCCACCTCCCTCGCCCGGGCCATTCGGGACAGAGATGTCTCGTCCGAAGAGGTCGTCCGAGCCCACCTGGACCGCATTGAAGAGGTAAACCCGAAACTTAACGCCGTCGTCCAGCTCGCCGCCGAGCGGGCCCTTTCGGAGGCACAAGCGGCCGACGCCGCCCTGGCCCATGGCGACCTCAAGGGACCGCTTCACGGTGTGCCGATTACGCTCAAAGACTCGATCGACACGGAGGGGATCGTAACCACCGGAGGGACGAAGGGACGGGCTTCGTTTGTGCCTCATCGGGACGCGACGGTCGGAGCCCGGTTGCGGAATGCCGGGGCGATTCTGATGGGCAAGACCAATACGCCCGAGTTGACGATGGCAGCCGGAACGGACAACCTGATTTACGGACGGACGAACAACCCCTACGATCTCTCTCGCAGTCCGGGCGGCAGCAGCGGCGGCGCCGGCGCCATCATCGCTTCCGGAGGATCGCCGCTGGATCTGGGGAGCGACACGGGCGGAAGCATTCGCTTGCCGGCACACTTTTGCGGGATTGCCGGAATCAAGCCGACCTCGGGCCGGGTGCCCCGGACCGGCCATATCATCCCCTGGGGGCTGGGTGCCGTGGACGCCTTTACGCAGATCGGCCCTATGGCGCGTTTCGTGGAGGATCTGATCCTGGCGCTGCCAATTCTTTCCGGGGTGGACTGGGAAGACCCTGCCATCGTGCCCATGCCGCTGGAAGATCCGGACGCGGTGGACCCGAAACGGCTGAGGGTGGCGGTTTATACGGATGACGGGAAAGTGCCCCCAACACCGGAGATCGCATTGGCCGTGAAGGCCGCAGCATCGGCCGTCAGGGACGCCGGCGCGTCGGTCGAGGAAGACCGTCCCCCCGGTCCTGGCGCTGAGCGGCGAACTGCGCAGGAAACTTTCCGCCGCCGACGGTCGGGCCGGAACCCGCAGGCTCCTGAAAAAGGCTGGGACAACAGAGCCGCATCCGTGGATCCAGGACCGTCTGAACGAAGCCGACCCCGTGGAGGTGGGCGACTATACCGCACTGCTTGAAGAGATCGACCGGCTCCGAAGCGAAATGCTAGCCTTCATGAAGGCCTACGACGTGATCCTCTGTCCCGTGAGTCCATACGCGGCTCTCCCTCACGAATCGTGGCGCAACGAAGATCTGTTTCCCGGCTTGGCCGGGTATACCGGTCCCTACAATTTCACCGGCTGGCCCGCGGCCGTCGTTCGCGTGGGCACATCTTCCGAAGACTTGCCCATCGGTGTTCAGGCCGTCGGCCGCCCCTGGCGCGAAGATGTCTGCCTCGCCGTCGCCCGCCACCTGGAGTCTGCGCTGGGCGGGTGGCAACCTCCGGAGCTATAGCGCCCCGGCAGCGGGTGGCCGTTTTGTCAGGACGAAACTATTGTGTTTCAGGTGGGTTCGAGGAGTGCTTCGGGCGCAGTGGACGATTGAGTGCACGACCGGCGGACTTCGACTGGTTATAACTGCGCTCGTCCACTCAATCGTGCACTGCGATCGGATTCGTCGAATCTCGGAAGTTTCAGGAGAGCTCACGACAAAGCTCGCGACAAAGTTTCAGACCTCACTATCTTGCCCCTTTAAAGGAGCTATGCAATCGCAAGTTTAAATCTCGATTTATAGCCGAGTTGGAAGGTAATGGTTCGGCCCGAGCGGTCGGGCATCAGGAGCGGGTTCTGGTTGAGAGTCTGGAGGTACTCAATCACGACTTGCTGCAAATGAGGGGAATAGTTTGCGGTTGGGAATAGATGCGCTTCGACGGTTGCGCCCCTCTCTATGAGGGCGCCGTCGCAGTGAGTCAGATTGCGAAACAGATCGTGGTCGTCACGATAGTTGTCGTAGCCTTCTTTAAAGGGTTCAAACTGCTTGTAGAAACTATTGCGGGCGAGGATTTTCAAGGCATCCATGATGGATTTGTTGGAGGTGTCCAGGCGGACATAGTTCTGCTCAATGAGTCGCTCCAGGCGCGAGCATTCGGTCTCGATTTGCTCCCCTTCGAGTTGGAGGGCATTGAGCTTGTGATCGAGGCGAGCGATCATGGCGCTCCTTGAGGTGCTTTGGCCCGGATGGGCATGTTCGGCCAGGAGCAGTCTTTTCAATGCTTCGGTGGATTGGGTTTTTTGCTTCAGGAGTGCTTTAGCGGCACCGCTTTTCTCCTGCCTATCCTCAAGGTGTTGGGCTAAGCGCTGGTAGTGGATGGTGCGATAAGAGGTGATCTGATTAATCCCAAAGTACTTATCGAGGTATTTGAAATCATTCTCCTGAATCCAGCGACTGAACATCCCTTTGAGGACTGCTTCATCGGGGGCTTTTGGGTCGGTCCCTAAGATGCTCACCGTAATGGTTTGATTTCTGGGATTGGTCGCTTCCACCACCCATTGGGTAAGATGAGGATTCTTTTTCCACGGGCCCCGCTGATAGCAAAGATAATACTCCTGGATATCTTCGGCATGGTTTCTGGGGCGCAGCAGGCGCAGTTGTCCGTCGATCCGTTGCAGGGGCTGGCCTTGAAACCTTTTTCCCAGGTGATGATTTCGAGTTGAGGATGCTCCAGGATGGCTTCGTAAAACCAGTCCGCGGCGATCGCCCGGTCCACGTAAATGCTCACCTTCTTATCCGCAGGCACCTCTACCAATTCGAGCATCGCTTCGCAGTTGGGGATAAACCGTTTCCTTATATCCTCGTAGTTGTCGGTGCTGGCAAAATAGACCGGAGAGCCCTTCAGGGTATGAATAAAATCGCTGTGAAGCGCTTTGTCGGCCAACCGGATGGTGGGACACCAGCCCGCCAGGAGCTTGCTCATGCCGGTGTAATGTTTGGTGTGCGGATCATAATAAAAGCTCTGCTCACAAGAAGCATTCAGGTTCCTCGCGTTCACCCTGAGGATCGCTCTTAAAAGCGCTTCATGGGCCAGGGCGCTGAGCCTTTGGCGTTGCAGATGGGGCGTATAGAGGACTCGCCCGATGAGCTTTTGCAGGTCTTCCAGATCGAGCAGTTTGCTCTGCTCGATATTCACCGCGGCCAACAGCGCGCAGGCCAGCCATTGCTTCAAAAGCCAGCCCTCTTCGCCATCTATCTGAGCCACTTGCCCGAGCCCTTCACTGAATACCAGCACCCCTAAATGTCGACACCACTGCACCGATTCGGAACTGCCCGTGGTAAAATCGGGAGACTCCTTGCGATTCTCCTCTTCGCCTTCGGCCTTGTTTTCTGCTTGCTCCTGCTCTGCCTGCAAGGGTGAACCCTTGGGAGAATCCCAGGCAGTCTCCCGATTTTGCCCCCTCCTCTGCTCGGCCTCCTTGGCCAAGGCCTCTTTGAGCTCCTTAAACAAAGGGCGCAGGGTTTCCCCACTGAGGCTGACTGCGAACACCTCCTCGATCTCACCGCGTATCTTCTTGCTGTAAGCGTACCGGCTCTGCTCATAGATCTCAAAAAAGCGCACCCGCACAAAACTCCGTATTTCCCGGGTCAATTTGCGATGCCACCGGCGCCCCGCCAACACCCGGCCCAGGGTTTCGGCATCGCCACTTTGCAGGGCCTCGCCCCACCGCTTCATCGTCTTGGGGTCAACCTCAAATTGTCTCTGTAAGCACCCTATCTTCAACCCCGCATTATAGAGCCGTCCCACCAGAATCTTGAATCCAACCTGCTCGCGATCGTCCCCCACCACTTCCAATAGCTCATGGCCGTAATAGACCTGCAATTGGCCTTTGCTCAGGTCCCGATAGACCGTCAGGCAGGGATTACGCTTGTCTACCCCAAGGAGGCATTGTTGGCAGGACTCTTCTTGCTCGGTAGGTTTCTCCATTTTCTTCGAATTAGTTCTTCGAAGGAGAAGCCTACCGTTTTCTTTCTCTCGTTAAAAGTCGGGAATTCTACTTGCGATTCTACCCACCCCGACAACCCGCATAATAGTGAGTTCTGAGTTTACGAAAACTGAGAAAAGCAAGCCCTTCGGTTGTAGCTCTCTCCGTGAGGGGAGGGAGGTCGATTAAGGCCTTACCCCTTTTACTCACATCTTGTTTAGCGAAGGAGTGTCGAATAAGTGTTGAAGTGGCACAGGGAGAACGGGAAGGACGGGGAGAGTAAGAATGGAGCAGTTTGATAAGAACGAAGGGGTGTTACGAGCGAGTACAAAAAAAGCTAGTGATGCTAGTATTGTTTATCGTCGTCACACAATCTACAAGGGCCCGCCTGCCGAGCGCATGTCGTGCGTGGTTGGCGATCTGAACAACGACGGGGCACCCGAATTCGTCATCTCGACGCGCAATCCAGAACAGCTCCACTGGTTCGGCAGAACAAGCAGCGGCGCCTGGGAGCCGCACCTGATCGATGACACATTCCCAAGCATCAGCGTCGGCGGCGTGCTTGTTGACCTCACCGGGAATGGGCGGCTCGACCTGGTCGCCGGCACCAGCGATCGAGGCAATTATGTCTACTGGTGGGAGTGTCCGGCCGATCCCACGCAACCGTGGGTACGCCGAGATGTGTCCCGACTCCCCGCCAACCGCACCCACGATCTGATGTTGGCGAACATCGACGGCGACGGACGGCAGGAGCTCTACGTCTGGAATCAGGACGCCGAGACGCTCTTCTGGGTCCCGCTGCCGGACGATCCATACGTGACCCCGTGGCCCGACTTTCGGCCGGTCGTCACCGGCCTGAACGAGCAGGCGCTCGCGGCTGCCGACGTCGACGGCGATGGCCGGCTGGAACTCATCGCCGGGTGTTCCTGGTATCGCCTTTTGCCCAGTCGGGAGTGGGAACGACATGTCTACACGGAAGACTATGGAGGCGTGCGGGTAGTCGCCGCCGATTTCGACGGCGATGGGCGCCAGGAGATAGCCGTTTGCGAGGTAGGCGCCGATATCGGACAGCCCTACGGTCGCCTCGCGCTCTTCAGACCGGGCGCCAACCCCGAGGACCTGTGGGAAGCCGAAGTGCTGCACGACCAGCTGGTCGACGCGCACTCGTTGCAGGTAGCCGACTTCGATGGTGACGGACGCCCGGATATCTATGTGGGAGAAATGGGTCTGACAGATTGGACCCAGCACCCACCCGCCCAACGGATTTTTCTGAGCCGCGGGGATCGGATGGAGGAGCACATCATCGACTCCGGCGTTGGAACGCACGAAGCTCAGGTCATCGAACTGGACGGGCGCGTCGGAATCGTTAGCAAGCCATACCGGTCGCTTCAGGACAGTTCTCCGCGACCTGAGGGGGTTGACGCCCTCTACCTGTATCTGCCAGAGTGAGGCTTCGGTGGGCTCGGAACGCTCATATGACTAAGTACAAATTCACCTTGATACTCAAAGGGCGGCTCGAATTGACCGAGGAGATTGCAGACGAGTTGTTCGAAGCCGGAGCCATGCCTCAGCCTGCATAGTGTAGGGGGAGGCAAAGGCTTTGGATTTGAAAGAGACGCCATCCGTCCATCAGGTCGTCGTGCGCACCATCCCCGAGACGGGAGAGAAGGCGCTCTTTGTCGGTTCTTGTCCCACTTCCACTCAACGTTCAATCAAGCCTTGTAGAATCTATCCCCAAGCTTTCTACTCCGACCACCCTTTGGGTGCGGGATTGCTCTGCTGACACTTGAAGGTACTTACTGCTTCGATAGGGGTTAAAATCGTGTCCGCAAACCCGCATGCACATTGAAGTTTCTGTCAGTCTGAACTTCATCGATCCAATACTTTACCGATCGACTACGCACTAGTTTTGACACTGGAATCTGGGCAACACCTCCCGGCCAAACCATTCCAGATCGCGTCTCATAGCGCTCGGTGGAATTCCCAGCGCGCCGGCCTGCATGATCATCCGCTGCACCCCCGGAAAGCGATCCTGAATCTCGCAAATCCTCGTGTAGACGTGGTCGGGTGGTCCGCAGATCCAGGCGCCACTGCGAATGAGGTCGGGCACAGTAGGAAGACCGGCATTGAGTGCCTTTTCTCCATCGTAGACCGACAGGACTTGCTGTTCCGATAGCTGGGGCATCCGGCCAAGGGGGGCGAGTACTTTCAGTTGCTCCTCGAACCAGGGGGTGGCTTCTCTGACGGCCTGATCCTCAGTGTCCGCCAGATGTATCTGCAAGACGAGGGCCAGGTCCTGACCCAGCTCCGTTTCGCGACCATGCCGAGCAAGGGCCTGCTGCCATTTGCCCGCAATCTCCTCAGCATGGGCGCCTGCACCGGGCACGACGCCCTTGATTGCGTGTTTGATCATGAAATTGATGCCACGGGGACTGGCGCTGAAGATGGGCTGCCAGCATTCGACCGGCAAGTTAGCCGGCCGCGGTACCAGCCTAATTTCGTCGAGTTCCTGTTGCTGCCGGTGAGGACATCTGGCAGGTAGATTGTAGTGTTTCCCCCGGTGGGAAAATGAGGATTCGTTCCATGCCTTAAAGATGATGTCCACCTGCTCTTCGAACAGTTCTCGGTTGGCCTCGTCGTCATCCAACGGGGCGCCCAGGGTTTCCACTTCGCGGGCAATGTAGCCACGGCCGAAGCCGAAACGGATGCGGCCGTTGGTGAGGATGTCGGCGGTGGCGTAATCTTCGGCGAGCCGCAAGGGATGCCAGGCCGGGACCGAATTGAACATGCAGCCGAAATTGAGTCGCTCAGTAATTTGGGAAAGGTAGACGGCCAACATTGGAATGTTGGGGATGCCACCATAGCCCTCCCGCTGAAAATGATGCTCTGCGAGCCAAAGGGTGTCGTAGCCGGTATCATCCATGATCTGGGCCATGGAACGGGCTTCGCCAAAGACAGTTCTCAGGTGACCATCGGACTCAATGCGCTCGTCCACGGGAAGACCCTTGAACCCGAGATTCTCCATTTCTACATGGCCCCCGTAAAAGCAATCGAAGTTGGTTATCATTCTTAAGAGCAGTTGAAATTGGCCACGATACTAAGCAAACCACGGAGACTCTAGCGCAGGGAAGCCGCAAACGAAGAGAAGAGAACCACGGATTTCACGGATGGGCATGGATGAGAAATGGGAATGTCAGTTGAGAGTGATGGGCGACCTTTTTCTCTATCCGTGACCATCCGTAACATCGGTGGTCTCTTATTTATCGATTTCACTATCAATACCTTATGGAGATCCGTAGAGAAAAACGTGTTCAAGAAACCAGATTCTGACGGATAGTAGTCGGAAGACACCGAGAAGGGAATGAAAACCGTTCTCACACTTCCTCCGTGTCTCCGTGCCCTCCGTGGTTACTCTTCGTGCGTTTTTGGTTGCGGCTTCGCTGCTCCACGCAATCTGTGGTTGATATTGCGGCTTCCCGGTTCCCAGCTACTTTTCAGATTATGAGTACGAAAAACTTGCTAACCTTGACAGGTACCAAACGTACCGCGCCGCCCTCTTGGGCAGTCCTCGAACGGCAACTGATCGATGCCCTGGACCAGGCCGCGCCGATCTACATCGACAAGTACACGCGCCCAGGCGGCGCCCTCATTTGGATCGAGGAGTATCCGGGCGACGGCGTTTGGGTCGACGACCTCTACGAGGCTTTCTTTAACTGGCCGCTCTACTATTCTCTCGGAGGCAAAGAATATATTGGCTCAAAAGCGGTTGAGCAGTGGAACGCGGTCACCCGCCAGGTGACCTACGACTATGGCCGGGTCGCCAACGAGTTCGTCTGCAACGACGACTGGTTTCATAATAGCGAGAACTACGTCTACTTCTACGCCTTAGGTCTCTCCGCCCCGACCAACGCCGAAATGATGAGAAGGGCGCGCCGCTTTTCCGGTTTCTATATGGCCGAGGATCCAAGCGTCCCCAACTATGAGCCCGAGCATCGAATCATCCGCTCCCCTTTCAGCGGCAGCCACGGCCCGCTCTTCCACGCCCGCTGGGACGATGTCCAATACAACATCGAATATGGTCACGTAAAACTGTCGCCGATCTTCGAAATTCCCGCCGAATGGATGCAGCGTACCGCGACCCGAACGGAGCGCCAAGCGCACCAAAACCTGAGCAGCGACGACAAACTCTGGTTCGAGGATTCTGACAAGCGCGAGCAGATTCACGCCCTGTTCGATAAGATCGTTATGGAGGGGGATGTCCCGGTGAACCTCGGCGTGGTCGGCCTTGTCGCCCACACCTACACCCTAACGGGCGATGACAAATACCGACAGTGGATCGTCGACTACGTTGAGGCCTGGATGGATCGCATCGAGAAAAACGGCGGAATTATCCCCGACAACGTCGGCCTCAACGGCCGCATCGGTGAGAACCGCGATGGGCAGTGGTGGGGAGGCTTCTACGGATGGGCAGCCCGATTTTCGCACCAAATGATGTTCAATGCAATGACCGTGGCCTCGACCTGCGCTCATCTCGTCACGGGTGACAAGAGCTACCTCGACCTGGCGCGCTCCCAGTTCGACTCGCTCCTCGATCACGCCATCGAGAAAGACGGACAGGTGCTCGTTCCTCACCGGCACAACGAAAAGGGGTGGACCGACTTTGGCCCAATGGGCCACCAGCCACCGATTCACCTCTGGTTTGCCTCCCAGGAGGACCGCGACTGGCAACGCCTGGAAACGATACGCCGGGGCGTCGAAGATGAATGGCGCACCGTTCGCTCGAACGATCCGCGTAGCTGCGACGATCGCGCCTGGATCCGCTTCCTCGCCGGCGACTGCCCCGAGTTTCCCGAAGCGATCCTGCAGGGCAACTATCAGGAGATGATGCGACGGATGGATCTGATCTCGTCCGATCAGAAGGACCTCACCGACCCCGCCCAGTCGGACGAGCACCACTGGCTCCAGCGCAATCCCATAGTCACCGAGGCGCTGCAGCTCCTCACTACCGGCGGACCGCAGACCAACTACTGGGGCGGCCTGGCGCGCGGGCGGGTGCGTTACTTCGACACCCAGAGACAACGACCCGGACTGCCAGAGGACGTCGCTGCCCTCGTATCATCCATCCGGCCCGACGGCATCGATCTCACTTTGGTCAACCTTAGCCCCCATCAGACCCGCGAGCTCATCGTGCAGGCCGGAGCCTTCGGCGAACACCGATTCACCAGGGTAATCGCAGAAGGCCACGATCAATCCACCGCAATCGACGCCTCCCATTTCGACGTGGTTCTGCGGCCTGGTTGCGAAACCTCACTAGAGATCGGCATGGAGCTGCACTGCCACACCCCGAGCTGCGCCTTCCCCTGGCACGGAAGTACTATTCCCTTCCGTTGACGAAAAATCCCACTCCGCCAAACCAATGGGGTTCCAGGACGGTATCGATAGCAAATCCAGTAGCGGAATGCGTAAGCATTTCGTCTTCATCCCGGTTCGAAAGAGCCTGTAGACTTCTGAGAGTTCGCAACTACCCTTCGCTCGGAGATAGGCGTTCCATGGAGGAATCAAATGAATCCAATACGGAAGGAGAAGACTTGATCCCTGTCCGTTGCCGTGCTGTGATCCGTTGCCGACCCTCTTTGCAAAATACACATACGAAATTTCGCTGCTCGACCTCCAGAGGCACAGTCGCGCTTCCGAGTGAGCCTTTTCGTTATTAAGAGAGAGCCTAACAATGGACCGCGTAGCCGTATTCGCAGACGTACAGAATATCTACTACACTGTTAAGCAGGAGTATAATTCCCATTTCGACTACGGTCTTTTCCTGAATGAGGCGACAAACGGCAGGAAATTGGTCAAGGCAATCGCCTATGCGGTCGACAGGGGCGACAGAAAGCAGGTCAGGTTTCAACAGATTCTGGCCAAGATTGGCTTCGAGGTAAAGCTCCAGCCCTACATCGAGAGAGTTGATGGATCGGCCAAAGGGGACTGGGACGTAGGGATCACGCTCGACATGCTTGAGTACGCGGATCGCGTAAATGCCGTCGTCCTCGCTTCGGGGGATGGTGACTTCGCTCCGGCGATTGATAAGCTTATCAACCAGTTCAAGCTAATCGTAGAGGTCTACGGTGTCCCAGAGCTAACTGCGCATCGTCTGATAGCATCATCAACGAAATTTGTGCCGATCCAAGGGGGTCTCTTGCTGCCAATACCCGATAGTCACTGACAGATGGCGCTGATCGACATAGTCTCGAAGAAGCAGCTCTTCGTAGACGACTACCTGATCGAAAGCATGAGCAACTGCGCTCAGGTTTTGAACCGCGCGGAAAAGGTCGTTGACAACCCTGTGTTACGCCCGGAGCACCCTTGGGAAGGAAGGGACGTCAGCGTGGAAAATGTCAGATGGGACGATGACGCCGGACAGTTTGAGATGCGCTACACCACTACCCAGTGGATAGTAAAGCGAGGCGACGGGGAAGTGATCGTGGAAGGAGAATGCGAAACTATACTCGTTTCAGTTCCGGTAGTCTTGATTCCTATTCGTTGCCGTGCTTTGATTCGTTGCAATCATAGCACTGGCCTATCCAATTTGATGGGAGCTGTTTCATCGAACACCATTAACAAGCACTATGACCGACACCAACAACAACCACTGTCTAGTCTTCGTCGCCCTAACCGGGGACGAAGAGATCAAACTCTACGACCTCGACCCCGATTCGGGAGCACTGCAATTGCGAATGACCAGCAATGCCCATGGACCGGTTGGGGCCCTCTATTTGCACCCGTCCGGAGATGTGATGCTGGCGGCCCATGTCGAGTCAACTACACTGGCGAGCTATCATCTTGATTCGGAATCGGGCGAGCTCACCCTCATCAACAAGGTCGACACGGGCATCAGCATTCCGGCCCATCTCATCACGGATAGCGCCGGTCGCTTTCTCCTTACCGCTTACTACGGCGGAGGTGGTGTAACGGTGCATCGGCTAAGCACTGACGGCACCGTCGGGGAGCTCGTGCAGTATATCGATACAGGCGAGAAAGCCCACTGCATCCTCTCAACCGAAGCTGATCGCTTTGTCTTTGTGCCGCATGTCTGTCCCACCAACAAGACCTGCCAATTCCGCTTCGACAGTGAGTCCGGCATGCTTACGCCGAACGAACCCGCCGAGCTTCCGCCCCCCGACGACCTAACCGGACCTCGCCATATCTGTTTCCGAAACGAAAAGGACGTGGCCTATATCGTCAATGAACAAGGCAACACGGTCACTGCCCACCACTTCGACGCCGAACAAGGCACTCTCGAGATCTTCCAGAATATCTCAACCCTGCCGGCGGACTACACGGAAGGAGGGTCTACCGCCCATGTCGAAGTCCATCCTAACGGAAGGTGGGCCTATGCCTCCAATCGCGGCCACGACAGCATTGTCGGGTTCAATATCGACTCCGGTCGGTCGCTCGACCCCTTCGGCCATTTTTCCGTCCCGGCGAGTCCTCGCTCATTCAATATCGATCCGACCGGACGGTTCCTCTACTGTGCCGGGGAGGCTGCCGATACAATGACAGCCTATCAGGTCGACCAGGAAACAGGTCAGTTGCAGGCGATGGCAGACTACGCGGTTGGGAATAAACCGTTTTGGGTGATGGTGGTGACGCTGAGATGAAGTCGGGTACGCCAGACCGTCTCCATTCAACAAGCGCGGCGGCGACAGAGTACCTCTCAAAACGCCAGACAGAGAATTCCGAGCCATTACGCCAGCCAGTCGGAGCCTCATACTTGTTCAGTGGACCTTTCTGAATACGCCCATTAGTGAACCCTCTTTCCCAATTACCGCCATCGCATTGTGGAACCGGTCGTCTTTCAGTTCGGGCATACCTACCAAAAGGTAGACCCCAAGCTCTTTGGCCAGAGTAGCGAGTTTCTCCGACGCCGGGCCCGGAATGGGTTCGGCAATCTCCTTCTCTTCGGGCGTATTCCCGTGTCGTCCCGACGCGGAATGTGATCGGAGGATACTCCGAACATTGCCACATCTGAATATCGGCCAGCGGGGTGCACAACCGACTTCATCAGCCGGTCATGGGTTCTGGACCCTTCCCGGATTCGCCCGATGCCCCTATCGTGGGCGAGAAACCCGATGCTGTACCTCCGAGACCCGCTATTCATCCTTGCTCAGAGTGGATTCGAGGAAAAGATGGACCGCTGAACATGATCCGTATCGCGACAGGAGGCATTCGCCACGAGACCAACACTTTCTCGGAGGTAGCAACGACCTTGGAGGACTTCGAAAGGGACAGCCCGGGTGGCGCGGATTTCTCGGGAGGCGAAACTATTCTTTGCACCTATCAGAATACCGGCACAATCCACGGCGGCTACATCGATGCCTGTGAGGAAGATGCAGAGATTGAGCTCCTACCCTTACTGAGCGCCCAAGCACAGCCTTCCGGCCTGATTGAAAACGAAGCCTTTGAATTCCTCACCGACCTTTTCTTGAGCCGCCTGGAAGCGGAACTGCCGGTCGACGGTGTGGCTCTCGATCTTCATGGCGCCATGGTTACTTCCGAGTTCGAGGATGCTGAAGGAGAATTCGTAACTCGGGTCCGCACCCTCGTGGGTCCGACGGTTCCCATTGCCGTCACGCTCGACTTGCACGCCAACATAACGCGCAAGCTGGTCAACGCCGCCGATATCGTCATCGGGTTCGATACCTACCCACACGTCGACATGCGCGAACGAGGTCACGAGGCCGTATCGCTGCTCGCCCGTTCGATTCGGACGGAAGTTCGTCCCGTAATCGCCTTCCGTCAGCTGCCGTTAATCACCCTTCCGCCCATGCAGTGCACCCTTCGTGAGCCCATGATGAGCATAATGGACGAAGTCCACGAAGAAGAGACTGAACCAGAGATACTTTCTGTCACTCTCTCAATGGGTTTCCCGTTTGCAGATATCCAAGATGCCGGCGCCTCGGTGGTCGTGGTTGGCAACAGCGATCGCCGCCAAACCGAAGAGACGGCTGAGCGGATCGCGAATCGGGCCTGGTCAGCTCGAGATGCATTTTCTCCTGAGCTGACGAAAATCGAGGAGGTCATCAAGTTTGCCCGAAGGAATGAGGACGGATTAACCATTTTTGCCGACGGCTCGGATAACCCGGGAGGAGATGCGCCCTCTGACGGTACTGTTGCCCTGCGCGCTCTGATTGAGGCCGAGTTTGAAGGTGCCGTAGTTGGCCTACTAGCCGATCGGGAAACCGTAGCTCAAGCCCACCAGGCGGGTGTCGGATCCGAGATCGACGCTGTCATTGGGGGAAAGACGGATGACCGCCACGGGGAACCGGTTGCAGTTAAGGCCTACGTCAGGTCGCTGAGCGATGGGAACTTCACTCATCGTGGACCCATGAATCAGGGGGCTGCCGGATCGTGCGGACGCATGGCGGTACTGGTAGCTTCGGGAGTCGAAATCGTCCTTTCGGAATTCCGCCGGCAGCTGCTTGATGCCGAAATGCTTCGTATTGTGGGCATCAGCCCTGAGCACCGACGTCTCTTGGTCGTCAAAAGCGCAGTGCATTTCCGCGCCGACCTCGGTCCTCTGGCGGCACACATTTTTGATGCCGATACTCCCGGAATTCATCGGCCCGATTTCTCGCAGTTTCGCTACCACCGGCTTCGTCGACCCATCTATCCGCTCGACGAAATGCCCACGGAGCTACCTTCTTTCTGACTCCTCTCAAGCCTCGAAATCTCACAGGATTTCCAGGCTAAACAACAAGAGGACACAGAAGATACTACCTGAAGATACCACCTTAAAATCCCGCTGAGCGGAACTGATTCCGGACTCCGAGCGACGAAACTCACCATTTAGTTCACCGAAGAATTGAGGCCCACCGATGGCAGAGCTATCCCTCGGATGCCTGCCGGCTATTCGCTCTTCTCTTCATCCGCGGGAACGCAGCGCCATCCGCGGGCCTTTCTCATTCTCAAAAATCGGGTTGGGCCCAGTAGTCGGGCCAAAGGGCCGGATCCGGTCCCTCCCCTTCGGGATGCCACAGATCGACAGGCTGAACTGTCAGGCGCCTGTTGTTGTCGCAGTCCAGTTCAGGAGGCAACGGCTCGGCTCTACCCGGCACTCCCCGCACCAGGCTTCCCGATGGAACATCTGAAGTGACAACCGCCCCCGCCGCGATGAAGCTGCGCCGGCCGAGGGTGATGCCCGGAAGTAGAGTGACGCCGCCGCCCACCATGACTTCGTCCTCGATGGTGGCCCCACGCGGTACAGGCATGGGATCGCGCCGGCCAGGCTTGCGGTCGTTCAGGAAGGTGACTCCGGGGCCGATGAAGACATGATCACCTACCCAGGTGCGAGTCGGCAGATAGGTGTGCGACATGATGCGCACCCCCGTTCCCAGCCGCGTGATTCCTTCAATGCATGAGTGATTGCACAGCGTGCAGTAGTCACCCATTTGCACCATCGCCCGGACCACCGCATAGTGCCCGGTCTGCAGGTAATCTCCGGCCCGCACATCGCCATAGATGATGGTCCCCTTGCGCAGAATCGCATTCCGGCCGATGACGGTTCGACCCGCCTTCGGGTGATAGCGGAATCCTACGAGAACATCCGGTTCAATGATCGAACCTTCGCCTACTTCGGCGTTTTCGAAGGTTCTCGGGCCATCTGTCTTTGAAGAATAGTCGCTCATAGATGTGTCAATTGAATTACCACCTGATCACGCTGAACACCGAAGGTTGTAGGACCTCGCTTGCGGGGAATGTATCGGGTTGGATTCTCCAGTCTGGTTCATCCCGCGCAAGCTCGGTCCTACAAATGTTCGCCCCACTCAGTACTCGAGTTCAGAAGCCGAGGTCATTTCGTCCGCGAATCCATAGTCGTACCGGATCCTCAACCCACTTCGCAATGAAACAGACAGGCCCGCACATGGATGATACCCTCCAAGGTCGCGTAATAGGTGTGCAGGACCTCATTGTCGCCGACAGCAACCAGGTCAGGCGTGCCGAAGCTGAATCGCTGGAGCTCATCCCAGATTCCCTCGCCCCTTCCTAAATCGGAACTCATACCCGATTGAATCGCGGTCCCGCGAACGCCGCCAACCGACGGATCCCACAATTGAATGGGATCATCTGTAAGCCAGGTCTCCCCGCCATCAGACGAAGACCAAAGACGGATCCCTTCCGGGTCGAGACGGTAGTTTGCCGCCGCAATCAAAACTCCGGACGACAACTGCAGGGGCGCAGTGATCTGGCTCACAAAGCCGATCGGCTCCGGAGCGCTCCAGGTATTCCCATTGTCATGAGACAGCGTACGGTGGACTTCCACCGTCTCCTCGTTCTCGTTGAGAAAGGTCCACAACAGGGCGATGATGCTTCCATCTGCCAAAACTTCGAAGCGGGCATCGCAAAGACTCAGGCGCCCCGTCGGGTCATCCGCGACAATGGATGGTTCTGTCCAGGTCTGGCCGCTGTCAGGAGAGGACAATAGCGCAGTTGACTGAACACCGGCTGTAGAGCGGTACTCGAGAGGCAGTTTCGTAGAACCATCGGCTGCAACGAAGGGACGCGCCGTGATGCCGATATGCTTCGACCAGGGAAACTCGACCCGAATCGGCGGCAACCAGTTTTCACCCCCATCCACACTGGAGGAGGTGAAAACCGGCTTCTCCAAGTCGGCGTTCTCCGGACTGAACATATAGCTTCCTGGGGTCAGTCCAACGACACAGCCGAATGAGGCTAAAAGGGTCCCACCGGGAGTCTGGCAGATTCCCCCAGAAATGGGGGTCTGGGGCGGATCCATGTCTGTACCATCGAATACGATAATAGGATTCGACCAAGTGCTTCCCTTGTCCCCCGAAGTCTGCACAACCAGGACGCCGTCATGACTGTGCTTGGTAGCACCGCTCCGATAGACGCACGCCAATTTTCCGTCCGCCAGTCGGACGGTTAGCGGATAGGCGCTTGCGACCGCGTCGTTCCCTGCCCCGAGATTGGGCGATATAGGGCGGTCCCTTATGATTTCGATTGGGCTCATTGGAACTCTCATTCCATCCAAGGCTTGCCGGTTCAGTCGAGTCTGAAACTAAGAAGGTCGGTATCATGATCATCCTATTCCTCTCGCTCCATTGGACAAGATTGCCACCAAGTTGGCGACATCTGTACTGACGGCCGTCAGTACAGATGTCGCCATGAGAGGGACGAGTTATCGCCTACAGCAGGAGATCCGCGGCCTTCAAAAGCGGAGCGAGTTGGGAAGGTTACTCGAATTATCTGCCGTGCCGGGACGGCCCGGCCCACCTCTAGCACTAATCTCGGTCTCAGCCGGCGTATTCGATAAAACCATCTCGAATTGCAATCGGATCCGACCTGTTAACGGGGCTCGACAGCTGCCCGAAAACTCGCATTGATCCCCTTAAAAGGATATTCGAAATGAATCAGAATCCCTCAAAGGGGAATCAGATCATAACTGAGCAGCAGGTCCGATTTTTCGAGACCTTCGGTTACCTGGCTTTCCCGGGGCTGATCAAGGACTGTATCGATGAGGTCATCGATGCTTTCGAGGAAGTCTGGGAAGAGCAAGGACACAGCCATAGCGGCATTCCCCACGACGGATCCAAGCGATCTTGCATCGTCCCTTTCCCCGATCAGCACCCGCGCCTATGCCGGCTTCTTGACGACCCTCGGATTGACGCCATCGCTTCGGCTCTGATGGGCGACAACTACAATTTCATGCCGAGCGACGGGAATTACTACTCTGGAGACACAAGATGGCACTCAGACGGCGTCGGCAGCGATATTCTCCACATCAAATTCGCCTTTTACCTGGATCCCGTGACCCGAGATACCGGTTGCGTGCGAGTGATTCCGGGAAGTCACCGATTCGGCGACCTCTTTGCGGACTCGTTGAGCAGGGATGTTCAAGAGAGCGAGGATCTATGGGGCATCGATGGCTCGCAGGTTCCGTGTCAGGCAGTTGAAACCCAACCGGGAGACGTTGTCGTTTTCAATCACAAGACAAAGCATGCCTCTTTCGGTGGTGGGGGATGGCGCCGGATGTTCACCATGAACATGTGCCGGCATTATCCGGACGATCGTATTCAGGAACTGAGGGACTATCTGAACGGCGTGTCCCGATTTTGGGTTGATCGCGCCTACGGCCAAATCATGATGGATACCGCAGGTCCACGACGACGGCGGCATCTAGAGCAGGTGATGGCGAATGACGGACACATCGCCGAACTCTCCCGCCAGGCTAAGGAGGAGATGAAGGAACCGGCTCGGGGCTAAACCCAAGACAGGCATACAGAGCTACTGAAAGCATATGGAATGGCAGAGGATCCGAAAATATGGCACTTGACGTAATCAGACTCACCAAGGAACTCGTTGGCTACAATTCGGTAAGCCGGCTAACAAACGTGCCCGTGACTCGTCACGTATCAAAGGTCCTCAAGTCGATCGGTTTCAAAGTTGAGGAGCTTCCCTACACCGATGCCAACGGGGTCTCTAAGCTCTCTATCGTTGGGAAACTGGGAATAGGAACGGGGGGCCTGACCATGATGAGCCACGACGATGTGGTACCGGCCGTCAATGCCGAAGACTGGACGGGAAATCCTTTTAAAGCCCGACTCGACAAGGGCAAATTGTACGGCCGGGGCGCGGCGGACATGAAGGGGCCACTGGCCGCCTCAATTTGCGCAGCGGCCTGTTTCAAGGCCGGAAAACTCAAGGCGCCGGTCTACATCGTTGTAACCGCAGATGAGGAAGTCAGCACCCAGGGCGCGTATGACGTCACCGAGCGTTCGCGTCTTTTCAACGAAGCTAGCAGCGGTTGCGGATTGATCTGTGAACCCACAAGTCTTCGCGTCGTCTATGGCCACAAAGGTGGGTTAGCCATCCTTGTTGAGTCCAAGGGCCGTGCGGCCCACACGAGCACCCTAAAGGGAACCAACGCCAATTTGAAAATGATCCCGTTTCTCGTCGATATGACAAAAATAAACCAGTTGGTGCTCACATCGAAGCGCTATCGCAATGAGGAATTCAATCCACCTCATTCCGAGTGGAGCATCGGTATCAATGACCACAATCCGGCGATGAACGTCTCCCCGGTGCAGAGCGTCTGCCGCCTGGGCTACCGATTGATGCCCGGCGTGAATGCGGCCCCTCTGATTGAGAGGACTCGGACGAGCGCGCGCAAAAATGGCCTAATCTGCAAAGTCACTCGCTCCGCCAATCCGCTCTACACTCCTCCGGATTCGCCGCTTGTGCGCACCGCATTGAAATTGACGGGCACCCGCACTCCTTCGACCGTCCCCTTCGGAACGGACGGGGTCGCCTACTCCACCAGAATGAAACGGCTGATCGTCCTAGGGCCGGGTGACATCGCTCAAGCGCACACCGTGGATGAGTGGATCACAGTCGATCAACTCTACAAGGCGGTCGATATCTACAGCCGATTTATTAGTCACTTTTGTGTGGATGAGTAATCCTCCTTGGGGACGGTTTTCGAGTGCGGTGGCCTAGCACCGCTTTTGTCAGGCGAGGCCTGACTCGCCCGCCTCATTCGCCAAGGGAATTCGACCCGGCAGGCATCGAGCTGCCTGCTGAGTAAAGCGGCGTCAAGCCACCGCACTCGAGAGGACTACGTGCTCGTTATAGCGGGCTACTCCAAACCAAATCGAATCTTACTGAACTGGCGGGCTAAGGCCGTCACCCGCTTCAGCACCCTTTCCGGATCGACGCCGTTCAGGGCATCCATTATACAGTCGGCAATTTCCGGTGCGTTCCCGGCGGTCATTCCTCTACGGGTTACTTCCTGCACTCCCACGCGCAAACCGAACTTCCCCAATTCTGCCGGCGCTCCCGCCGCCCCCGCAATGATCCCGCATGTCTCCAAGCGATCCGCTACCGTCCCACTCTCTCCGAAGGCATCGACGATAGCATGCAAGGTATGCGATTCGGTCAGACCGCAGGCCTCGCCCACGAACGGCAAGGCGCGGGCTCGCAGTTCCTTCCCCAGGGTTTGGGCATTCCCAATAACGGCATTTGCGTGCTCCTGGCCGCAAGCCAGCCATTCCTGAAACGTCGCAGCCAGGGCGGGGAGGCGCCCAAGATGGTGGTTACTTTCCAGCAACGGCGCTACAGCATAGCCGATACGCTCCGCCAAATCGCGGTCATTGGTTAGAATCATTCCCCCCTGGGGACCGGCGAGCGTTTTATGGGTGCTCGAAACCACGACATCCGCCCCCTCTCGAAGCGGATCCTGGAATCGCTTCCCGGCAATCAAACCGATGACATGGGCGGCATCGTAAATCAGGATCGATCCCGGTGCCGATCGATCCATTTCCTCCCGGAGCTCCCGCACCGGCTGGGGAAAGAGAAAGATCCCGGAGCCCACCGTAACCACAGCCGGTCTGTGAAGGCGAATGAGCTCTCTGGTCGCTTCGAGATCGATATTCGAATTGGGCCCGTCCCATGGGATCGGAATCGCATTGAGATCGGCCTGCAGACGGGAAGACGCCAGCTTCTCGGCGTAGCGGTGTCCGTTGGACGCCTCGAGCACCCAGTCTCCGGGACTCACTGTCGCCAATGTGGCCGCCAGACCGGCAATATTTCCGGACAAGGGACGCAGATCGACGTAATCCGCCCCGAAAAGCTCGCGCGCCAAGGCCTGGGCCGCCTTTTCAATTCGAGCGATGTATCGGTTTCCCTGGTAGTGCCTGTCCTCGACGTCGATGCCCCTGTAATTGCCATATCGATGATTGAGCTCCGCCGAGCAGAGACGATCGACCAGCGGGCTCGGCGTGTTCTTCGAAGCGATCATGTTCAGACACCCCTCCCGATATTCACGGTGCTGTTCAATCAGCGCCTCGACCTCTTCGATTTTCTTGTATGAATTCATAGGATAATTCTGTCCGCAGGTTCAGTGTAGCTCCACCGGAGTTAGACTCAACGTGTTCCGCTCAAAGGGCCAGGCAGAAGCTAATTCTTCAACACGTTTTGGAGTCTAATATACTGGTATCCAGAGTTGTGCCATAGACAAGGTTCGAGACGAGGTTTGCTCCGCTGAATTCCGATCCGGCCTCGGGAGAGCCTTCCGAACCCGTTATCAGCGAGCACATTCTTAATCGAATTGAGATGGTGCCTCTAATTTCCGTAATAACCCTGTCTCGAACCTTTTCCATTTGGCTGGGGCAACACTGCAGAGACGAAGAGGAAGACGAAGATTCTGCTGGGCCCAAACGAGGCGCTGTCGATTAATCACTCCACTCCAACACCACCCCCAAGGCCTCATTAGGTCTTTTGTAGAGCATGTGGTAGGCATCGGGCGTCTGCTCCCAAGGCAGGCGATGGGTGATGAGCTCGGAAACGCGTAGACTTCCGTCGAGTATCATCCGGGCAGCATCGGCCGTACACTTTTCTCTCGACTCATCGATGCGCATTCCGGCAATCAGCATTTTATCCATGAAGAAGTCGCCATTCAGGGGTAAAGGAGCGCCTTGATACAAAGCGATCAAATGAATGACTCCTCTTGGAGCCAGCATTCCCTGAGCCTGTTTGAACGACTCGATCCCCGCCCGACCCCCTACACATTCGACGACGTCCGCGCCCTTGCCACCTGTCAGCCGACCTACCTCACTCACAGGGTCTGCATTGCCCATATTCGACTAAAGTTCCTCCTCGCAGCGGAATCCGTGAGGATTTCGACGTAACGACCCGAGCATATCGAAACATAGAAACGCTTACGCATTCCTCTACCGAAGAAGCGCTAACTGATAGTGTCATTCAAGGAATTAGCAGCGAAATCCTTGATCCCCATCCCTTGCCGTGCTTTCATCCGCTGCAAAACACACAGGAGCAACGTATGAAGACCTACCGAGTAGCAATATTAGGATGCAGAAGCCGGGGAACATCGGCCGCCCAAGCCTATCATCAACATCCACGCACTGAGATCGTGGGCTTATGTGATCTAATGCCGGATCGCTTGAACACATTGGGCGAGGAGCTGGGAGTTCAAGCACGCTACGACGATCTAGACCTGATGATCACGGAAACTAATCCCGATATCGTTGCGATTCCCACGGGGACTGAATTTCACTACGATCTTGCCATGCGCGTGCTCGAACACGGCGTGCATATCGACATCGAGAAACCATTATGCCTAAATCTGGAGCAAGCCGACGAAGTGTTGGCCAAAGCCGAAGAAAAGGGGGTCCGAATTGCGGTGCACCACCAGGGACGAACCGGTGCCGCCATGTCGGCCGTAAAACGAGCCATATCGAGCGGCCTCATCGGAGAGCCGATCCATATTCTAGCCAGCGGCAAGGGGTATTACGGTGGCTACGGACTCATGAATATCGGGACCCATCTGCTCAATGGAACAATAGGGATCGCGGGCCACTGCCGTGCAGTCAGCGCAGTCGCTCTCACCGGGGGACGCCCCGTCGAACCGGAGGATGTGGTGCAGTCGCCCAGCGGTATGGGAACGATACTGGGCGAACGAATCACAGCCACATTGGAGTTTGAAAACAACCTGACCGCCACTCTCCTGCAGCACCGATTTCACAAGGTTGATTCAAAGTCTTCCCGCATAGAGATCCATGGCGCCGAGGGAAAGATGCTGTGGAAAAACGACGCTGCTTGGCACCTCCCGACAGCCCACTTCGTCCCGGATGGTGATTCCTCTTGGGAATCCCTAACCGTGGAGCCGCCGGATTCCTTCGACCCCAACGGCTCGGCGAACGAGATGGACTATGGCTATACGCATGAATACGTGGCCGCCCTCGATGGAAACAGGGAACACCTCTGTAGCGGACACGAAGGATTGCACGTCTTGGAAATGCTGATGGGCATCTTCGAATCGGCCGCCTACCGACGCCGAGTCGAATTGCCGCAGCAAGATCGCCGTCACCCGCTCCTACAATGGCGGGAGGAAGCGGGATTGGGTCCTCTTCCCGACGTGCCGCGACCCTACGCCGAGTGGTTAGTGCACGAAGACGAACGGCTTCTTCGCTAATGGGTTAGTATGCGTTCCTTGCTCCTGCTTGTTCTTTCAACCTTTGCTATTCTCGCGCTGTGGACCGCACTGGTGGTTCTCGGCACTTTGGAGGGATGGTGGCGCAACTCACTGGCTCCTAACGGGAACGTGCCCGCATTTTTGGACGCAGCGATCGAACAAATCGATGCGAAATACCATGGCAACGTCGCTTTCATTTTGATCGAAGACGGCCAGATCTACAATGACTATTTCGTATCCGTCGGTGAACCAATTGATCGCGACACCCTATTTCAGGTCGCATCGCTGAGCAAATGGATTACGGCATGGGGCGTTATGACTCTGGTTGAAAACGGAAGGCTCGATCTGGATGAGCCCGTTTCAACCTATCTGAAGCGATGGTCGTTGCCGGAAGGTGATTACGATAATAACGGCGTGACGGTACGACGACTGCTGAGCCATACCGCCGGGCTGACTGATGGTCTGGGCTATGCGGGATATGCTCCCGGCACAGACCCACAGAGTCTTGAAGAGTCACTTACCCGAACACAAGACGCATCACCGGGTGCCGATGGCAGAGTTCGAGTAGGCCTTGAACCGGGTAGCGAATTCAAATACTCGGGAGGCGGCTACACCCTCTTGCAGTTGCTTATAGAAGAGGTAACCGGCGAATCGTTCGAGTCGTATATGCAGCGCGCAATATTTCAACCATTGGGAATGACCCGATCCACATATTTCGTCGATGAGGGTGGTACTCCGAATCTGGCGACCTCCTACGATACCGATGGAACGCCGGCGATTCTCTATCGCTTTACGTCGCTTGCCGCTACATCACTCTACACAACCGCGGCGGACTTGACCCGCCTCCTTCAGGCGCATCTAGTTGGTCCAAACGGAGAACCTGCCGGGCGCGGTGTCCTGAAGCCCGAAAGACTGACACAAATGAGTCAACCCCATGCATCGCAAATGGGTGCGGATATCTGGGGGCTTGGAACTATGCTCTTTGTCCCTACCGATGACGGCGAATTCGTAATCGGTCATGACGGTAGCAACGAGCCGGCTATCAATACCGCAGCTCGTATCAATCCGGGTACCGGCGATGCCATCGTTGTCTTGGAAACTGGCAATCCAATACTGGCGACGACCTTGGCCGGCGAATGGGTATTCTGGAAAACTGGAAAGCTTGATACTCTAATGTTCCTCATGGCCAAGGATCGCATGGTGAATCTCATTCTCGCAGGCTGGGGTTTGATTATTTTTGCGAGCATTTTGATCGGCTGGCGGAGGCGAAGGAAACGGAGCTCTCGATGATTGGATCAGGGAGAGGTTTCGAAAGGACCTGCATTTCGTCATCGTCCTCGTTCTCGTCCTCGGAGCGCAGCGATCTTCAAGAACCTACTTCCTGAAAGGTTACTTAGACCACCAATCCATTTACTCCGTCTGAGCGGCGACCTTGCCTTTGGATCTTGCTGCTTTTCGCTCCGGCCTGTTTCGAGGACGAGAACGAGCACGAGAACGAGGACGATCTCAGATCACCCATACACCCCCGTAGTAAGCAAACCCCCATCCACGGGCAACGACACCCCGGTAATGTTCGCGGCCGCCGGGGAGGAGAGAAAGACGACCGCTTTGCCAATATCCTCAGGGGTGCCGAACCGCTGCAGCGGAACAAAAGGTTGGTGCGTGGCCGGCGCACTCCCCACCGGCGGTGCCTTCGTCTCATAAACATGGTCGGTGTCCATGAATCCCGGCATGATCGCATTTGCGCGGATACCGTACTGGCCCAGATCCAGGGCCATGCTTTCCGTAAGGCGCAGTACAGCCGCCTTAGCGACCCCGTAGCCGGCATCATCCTTCCAGGCACGCCTGGCGTGCACAGACGAAGTGCTGACAATGCTCCCTCCGTCTCCTTGTTCAATCATCTGTTTGGCTGCTGCCTGGCTGCATAGGAAAAATCCCGTCACCGAGACTGCCAGGGTCCGGTTCCACGTCTCCTCCGGGATCTCAAGGAAGGGCAGATGCTCCGCCCAGTAGGCGTTGTTCACCAAGATGTCGATCCGGCCGAATCGATCGACGAAGCCTCCAATCATGCCGTCTACTTGACTCGAATTCGAATTGTCCGCTTCGTAAAATTCCGCCTCTCGGTTGTACGACCGAACCAGACGCAAGGTCTCCTCCGCGTCGTCATCCCTGACAACATCATTCACGCCCACATCACACCCCGCCTGAGCCAGAGCCTGTGCGATCCCGCGACCTATTCTTCGACGGGCGCCGATGAGAAGGGCTTTCTTTCCAGTAAGCGACATAGACCGATTGACTCTGACAGATCAGCGAGTGTCAAGGAGGGACAACTTCGAGTTCGGAGTGGCGTGCCGGAATCCGTTGCCTTCTCGAATCCGTTGGGAAATACTTTTACTCCCTGACGCTTGAGTCCTGTCATCCGAAACCCTCTCAAGTTGCCGGCTTGCGGGGATGAACCTACCCGCCTGGGCCGAGCGAAGCGGCGGCGGGCCGAACCGCTGCGAATCCTTGCTCCCCATCCGTTGCTGTGCTTTCATCCGTCGCGCTTAAATCGAGTGACGTGGTCGTGACTATGACATGCGAACAGTTAAAAAGGTTAATTGTGGGTCCTATCGCCACGGTACCTACGGCTTTCAACGATAGCTACGAGATCGATTACGGCCTCATGGCAGCCGCTACGGAGCGTTGGATCGAAGCGGGCCTGGTCAACGGACGGTCGACTCTGAAGGTGGCGGCGTCGATCGGTGAAGGGCAATGTTTGCGGGAGACCGAATGGCCGCAGCTCTTGCAAACGGTCGTCAAAGCTGCGCGAGGCCGGGTGCCGGTTCTGGGGGCGATCCATCACAAGGACACGATCCGAACCATCGAGGATGGCAAAAAAGCAGCCGATCTAGGAGCGTTGGCGGTGCAGATTTCCCCCCCTATCTTCAACCTGCCGAACCAGGAAGACATGCTTCGCTTCTACGGCGCCGTATCCGACGCGGTACCGATCGGCATCGTTGTCTACATCACCCACTGGCTGAAGCACGGCACCATCCTCCCGAAGACTCTCTCCAGGATGGTCGATTTCGAGCAGGTCATCGCCATCAAGTGGTCAGCACCAAAAGGGGTCGAATACACCGATGTGTTCGAACTGGCGCACCGGTTCAACATCCTCGACAACGACAACAACCCGGTTCGCTGCCACAAGCTGGGCGGTCATGGTTTCCTGATCGACGGAATTGAAGCGTATCCGCCCTACTACTTGCATCTCTGGGACCTGATGGTTCAGGGCAAATATGATCAGGCCCAGTCCGAATGGGATCGATTCGTCGGCCCGTTCGCGCCTTTTTTCGACAAAGTCGTAGACCGGTCAGGTAGCGACGCAAAAGTTGCCAAGGGAATGTCCAAAATAATGGGCATGGACCTGGGCCCGCCCCGGCCTCCGTCGAAAGCGATGGATGAGAAGGAATTGGCCGAACTACGCGACCTCATGATCGGCTGGGACTGGCCGGTCCCGGACTCATCTTCGTCGGCGCCGCAGATCTAACTGCCGGCGTTCGCACCTTCGACAATGGACAGCCCAAATCTAGACGAAATTATCCGCACGAGTCGGGCAGTCGTTCGACGCGGACGATACGCCTACCTCAAGACGCAGACGCCAACGGATTCCACGGAACATTTTCTGATCGCTAGGGATCAGGATGAAACCACCGTCGTCACGGAAGAGGCTTACGTCCCAGAGATATCGTCTGAGGAGCAGGTCAAGTGGTTCAAACTCATTGAAGTTCGAGTCTCGCAACCCTTCGTAGCGAAGGGCTTTATTTCGCGTATCACTCAAGCCATTGCGGAGCGGGATCTGAACGTTCTGGTCGTCTCAACCTTCTCCAAGGACTACTTTCTCGTGCGGGAGGAACACATCGACACGGCGATTGCCGCTCTACGGGATCTCGGGTTTCCTTTGTCAATCGAGGAGGAGTAGCCAAGAGCGAGCCACGATCGCAACTACTAGGAATCTGTCCGGCTTAGCATCGCGCCATTGCGAGATTCCGGAACCAACTTGCCGTCAACTACGAACGAGATAATCTTGGGCCCGCTATCTAGAGGCTGTCCCAAATCCGAGAGGATTTGGGTGGAAGCCTGATACCGATATCAATCTTCGTCACGTTATGTAGACCACGACATGCCTTCCGTCCTCGGTAGCTTACCTTTTATCCGTTATGCACCTTTCCAGCACCCTTCCTCTCGCTTTGAGTCGATAGTTCTCCCAAGGAAGCGCCTCTGACTCGATTCTTGGATCCCTATGCCGCCTGCGTTGCCTCTTTCTCATGTTCTTGCGCAAGTCTCTGCGCGATTTTCCATAGATTGTGGGACAGAACCGACCAGGCCACGCTAAGGTTACGGTTGTCAAAGCCTTTGCTGCGTATCTTGCCCCCGTGCCATCGGTTCTTGAGCACTCCGATCCGGCCTTCGGTGCTCCCTCGTCGTCGCTGCAACCGGACAAAGCGCGGCTCCTCCATCCGCTCCTTGAGCTCTTGTGGATTGCGGGGCGTAAGGGCGTCAAAAATCCCCTCTGCCTGGAGCCGCTTGCTGGCCGCCTTCGAGGCATAGCCCCGATCCCCACTGATCGCTTCGATCTTCTCCTCTAAAGCGAAGCCCTTTTGCCTCTCCAGACTTTCCCAAAGCTGCTTCAATTCGCTCGGGGCCTGCCCCCCATACAGTTTCCAGTCCAACAGATATCCCTCTGCGCTCTCGCATAAATAAAGGGTGTTGCCAAACTCCACCTCCCGATCTGCCTTGCCTCGCACGATGACGTCAATCTCAGGTTCGTAGGCGCTCAGGATCTTCTCCTCATTCTTCACCTGCCGCCCCCCTATGATCCGTTCGTGCGCCTGTTTCATGACCTGCGGTATCTGCTCTAACCCGTCTTTCTCAACTGGGGCCTGATTTCGACGTAAGTCGTTGATAGTGGGCCAAAGGTCTACACTACAGGAGGGGTTATTTGGATTTGATTTGGGGGGGTGGTTGGGGAGGAAGTTCGAGGTGTAACCGGTTCAGTAGTAGCTTTTGGTCCTCACCGGGCTCGGTGTAACGGGTAAGCACAACGGTGCGTCCGTCGGTGGTGGGCAGTTTCACATCGAGCATTTGGATGGCCGCCATTTTGGAGAGCACCTCGGCTGGGGTCAGTCCCGGAGCCATCGGGTAGAGTCGACGTTTCAGGGTGACCCACAGAGAGTAAGCAAGGAAGCTGATAAAGATGTGCGCCTCGATGCGATCATCTCTCTGATGATGGATGGGGCGGATGGAAAGGTCGTTCTTGATTTCCTTGAAGACTTGCTCGATCTCAGTGAGCTGCAGGTAAAGGCGCCAGAGTTGCTCGGGGTTCTCGGCACTGAGGGTGCTGCGCAACAGATAGCGGCCTTCGCGGCGATAGGCTTGGCGGTATTTTTTTAAGTTCAACCGGAAGCTCAAAGGCGGCTTTTCAGTGGGGGCGCCCTTGGGGGCGATCTCGATGTCGAGTAATCCAAAGATCCGGGGACCGGCCTCCTTTTTGGCTTCGCCCAGTTTGATCAGGATGGTATCGCGTTGGTAGCGCCGTTTGCTCTCACGCAGCTTCTTGAGCGCCTCGATAAGACGGCGTAAACGACGCAGGCGCATGTTTTTTTCTTTGCGCACCCGATCGTCGCTTTTAGCCAGAACGTAGGTTTCACCTCCCTCGCTGAGGAGTTTCACCTCGATACCGGGACGCAACTGCTTCCAATCCTTCTGCAGCAACGACTGCTCGAAGCGACCCAGCCAGGAGCGCGGGGTACCCACCAGATAGTGGATCCTGGGTTCGCTTTGGCGCATCTGTTGCAAGACTTCCTCGGTCGGAATGCCCCGATCCATCACCCACACCCGGTTCGCCTTACCGTAGTTCTCTTCCACCCGAGAAAGAAAATCTTTTAAGGTGGTTTTATCCTGCGTGTTACCCGGAAGTACCTCATAGGCAATCGGCAAGCCCTCACAAGTCACCACCAGGGCGATCACCACTTGCACGCAGTCAGGTCGCTTATCGCGGCTGTAGCCGAACTTGCGCAGTCGGCTCGAGGCCGCCGGCTCCTGGTTCGGATCGCACTCAAAATAGGTGCTCGTCAGATCGTATAGCAAAATCTCGTAACGGGCATTGAACAGATCGCTCCACCTCTCGGTCAGGTGCCTGAACAGGGCCTTCTTGTGCCTGAGCAATCGATCGTGGCAGCGATAGAGCGTGTTCTTCTCGGCGATCCCAAAGTCTTCCCCCATCAGATCGCCCATCGCGCTTCGCTCATACCATTCCCGATGCAGCCGCCACTCGCTTCCCGGTGCCATCAGCCGGTAAACCACCAGGGTCTGCAGCACATGGGCCCAGCGGGTACCCTGACGGGAGGGTCTGAGACGCTCCCGCCAGAATTCTCCCAGTCCCAACTGCTCATATAGAACGCACCCAAGCCAGCACCCTCCCCATTGCCGCGGCTTCTCGATCCTGAGATCTTTGAGCCGTATTCTAACAATACTTTCGTCGCCCACAGGCGGGGCACGATCTTCCGGAAACAGCGCCACCTGTTCGGGTCTTTCCCTGCCCTCTTCGAAAATCTCGATGCTCTTGCGCCACGCTTCGTGTTGGCTATCGTTGATCTCTCCAAGGTAGAGGACCTGTCTTTGGACCACCCGCCCCCCGCTGACACGCTTGTTCTCAACGATATTCCAATAGTAGTGCTCTTTGCCATCTTTGCGCCGACGATTACACCTCAGAAACATGATGGCCCACCATTATACGAAAAAATCCCGCCCTGGGAAGAGCGTAGGTCTACACTACAGGCGGTTTTGCCAACCCACCTCTACTGTTGATGCGCCTCCTGAGCCCTACTACCCCCGAAAAAAACCGTTTCGGAAGTTGAGTTGGTCAAGTAGGGCTAACATACCATCCATTCGCTCGATGATTCGGCTCGCCTTCTTCTCGGTGTAATCGCTTTGCATCCACATAGCTTCCAATAAGTCACGGTGGCGAAGGGCATGGCCCTCAATCTTCTTGAGCAATAGCTTCATCCGCCGCAGGATCCCTTTACGCGCTTTGCCCGCCTCCCGGCGCCGACGCGCATGCGTCATCTCCAGGCACCGTTTGTTCATCTCCCGAGCCAATCCCTTTGCTCCCTGGGGCATGCGCTGTTTCATTCCCGCCTGCCGGATCAGACTGATCGCCTTGAGCAGCGTTGCTCCCACATCCTTGAGCAAGACCCAGTCCACGGGCCAGTGGATGTTCGCTTCCAGGCAAGTGGCGTCGATCAGGCATTCCCTCGTATCGATCGGCTTCTCTAATCCTGCCTCACCACAATGTTCAGCATTGCCCACCACCTCGGTCATCCTTGCATGCAGCTGTCTCAGATACGCTTCGTCGAAGAATTTCGAATCCCGTTCCAGACTGCTCTTCGATATTTTCCGGATCCCGTCTACCTCACGCACCCGGCAAAAATTAGCCAGAAGCTCACTGCGTCCCAACTCCTGCGACAGACAACGAAAGGATATCCCTCCGAGTAAATGACGCACCACCTCCACCCGCAGCGCTTTTATCGCTCTTAGAGCGCGTCGCTCCCGATCCTTCCCTCCCGCTTCATCCCATCCTTCCAAGGCTTTTACGATCGCCTCCCTTTCCAGCGAGGAGTCGATCAAAACCCGGTCAATCCGCTCCATTGTTTCCAGAAACACGGTGTAGTCTTTGCATCGAATGACTGGAGTTAGGGCTGGACGCAGGAAGCTTTGTACGGCAATATTTTTCATGAGAAGGGCGTGCTTTGTATTTGACTAACGCAAGCATAAGCGCCCTTTTTCGCCGGATCGAGCTTTTTGCAGCTCTATCCGGCCTTTTTTTTGCCCATAACTCATTAAAAATCAATTGTTTCCACCACTGGGACGGGCTCTATCTATGATCACTGTAATGTGGTGAGCGACGCCGGTTTGAATGCAATCGGAATCGGATTCCCACCGATTCTCGCTCCGCCGACCAGCTCCGCCCATTGTCGTCGCTGAACTTATAGACGTAGTATCCGAACGAATCCATCCGCGTCGTGTAGCCGGAGGAGCAGGGCGGATTTTCGGCCTTCAGCTCGCGAATATTGTCCGTGTTGTGAACGTAAAAAGCATAGATGCGTCCACCGGGCACTTTCAGCGGTACCGCCCATGAAGTCTCGGGACCGTCGTCCGGTTCGATCTTGACTGGTGCCTCCCACGAGCGTCCCTGATCCGTGCTTCTCATCGAAACACGCAACTCGAATCGCTCCACTGTTCACTGCTGAGCGCAGCGAAGTCCCGGCTTGCCGGGGTTCACTTCTCCCCCTCCCCGTCTCTCCCCTCACCCCTTTCCCCTTGCGAGATCACGCGATAGAACCAATAAATAGTCCCCATGGCAAAGGAGATATCCTTCCGCCGCGCATTCACACTTCGGTCCTTCGGAGCAAGTCTGTTTTCGATGGTTATGATTGGGGGGATGATCCATTTCGGCGGCTCCATCGAGGGTGCATTTCTCTTTTTGGGCGAGGAGGCGATGCCGATTCCCGCCCTCTGGATGTGCATTGCCTTAACCGGCGTATCCGGGCTCGTTTACCTGGCCACCCGGCGGCGTCTCTTCACGCGGGCGGAGATGTTTTTCATCCTTTTCTCGAGTCTGATCGCCTCACCCCTGGTGAACGCCGGATTCTGGCGATATATGCTGGGGCGGTTGGCTACAGTCCCGAGGTCTGCGGACTTCGAAAAGCTCGACGCCTTTAACGAGAAACTCTGGGCCCACGGTCCCAATATTGCAAAGCATCTCCTCGAATCCTCCGAAGGTGCCGACTTCGATACACGAGGCAATTTCGCCTGGATCCAGACCGAAGTTGATGAGGGGATCTATGCGGAGTTGCCGAGCCTGGAGAACGGGGTCGCGGAAGACGACTCTTCTTTCTTTGTCGAGCTTCCACTGAAGCGTGGCGGCCAATGGGAGATCATTCCAGGCCAGCCATATATGCTCAGCGTTCTCATCAAAGCCCGGGAAGTCGAGGCGACCTCGACCTATTTCTGCCGAGTCTACCTAGACGATAGGGTGCGATTTCTGGAGGAGGCCTTCCTCGGCTCGGGAGAGACGCCTAAGACCTACTTGCACAAGACCGGATTCCAGCGATTCGGAATGTACGGTCTCGTGATTCCCTTCGAAACCGAGGATAAAATACGTCTCGAATTCGGCCTCTCCGGAAAAGGCAAGGCGGTCTTTCGCGACCTCCAGATAATGAACGTGGCCGCCATCAACGATGCCTTTGACGGCGCCGAAACCATCACTGAGGCGGAATACGCCCGACTACCGGAAACCCACCGGGTAGGAAAGAGGGTCAAACCCGACAATCTCTTCAGTTGGAAGGGGATCCAGTTCCTACTCACCGCCTATGTGCCCCTCCGGCAATGGGTGAGACCGTTCTTCGCATGGGGTTCACTCCTTCTTTGCCTGGTTGCCGCCAGTTTCGCCTTTTCTGTCATCATGCGCCGGCAATGGGTCGATCGCGAGCGTTTCCTTCTCCCCTTGATGCAGGTGCCTCGCTTCCTCATTGGATTTGACGGTGAAGGCGACGAATCGAAAGCCCTGCCGCCCATCTGGAAGAACTGGCTGATGTGGGCTGGCTTCGTCCCCATCCTGATCTGGTGCCTCCTGCGGGGCTGGTATTATATCGATCCGTCGATTCCCAATCTAAGCGTGAATGTCAACCTGAAGGCTTACTTTACAGATCCGGCGGTAGGAGCGATGCTCAGTGGGGTCAGCCTTACGATTCCTGCTTTCTTCCTCGGCCTGGCGATCTTTATGGATTTGAACGTTTCTCTCAGCCTCGTCCTGGGATACTTTCTCTTTCGAGCGCAGTATTGGTTCGGGGAAGCTTATGGATGGAACGTGAATGCAGGTTACCCATTCCAGAATGAACAAATTGCGGGCAACTTCATTACCTATGCGTTGCTTATTCTCGTCCTAGCGCACAGACACCTCTGGCGCGTCGTCAAGGAGGCTGTTGGCGGAATTAAGCAACCCGATGAGGTGTTTTCCTCCCGAGCTGCAATTCTGGTTTTCCTTTCGAGCTTTGCCGGTGTTGTCCTCTGGGCTCAGTGGATGGATGTCACCCAAAGGGGATTGCTTACCTATTTCGGATTTCTTTTCGCCGTTACCATCGTAGCGACAAAATTGAGAGCAGAATGCGGGATTGTCCACGGTTTCGCCTATCCACTGCGTTTTTGGTTCATGGTGCCTATCGTGGGTGGGGCAGCGTTTCTCGGCCCGGATGGTGCTATCATCTGGTTGATCTTCTCCATCACCGTCGGGGTCCGTGCCTTCTTCTCCGTCCCGGGAATACAGTTCGAAATGCTTGAGGCAGGACGGCGATTGGGAGTCCGTCCCCGGCATATCCTCTATACGGGAATTATGGGGCTGTTTGGCGGATTGGTGGTCGGAGGTTGGATGTACCTCATCGGGTTGTACGGGTCCGGCGCCAACTACTATGGCGACATGGACAGCTATGATCTCGAGATTGAGGGTTTCGGCAACTTCGTCGGATGGCATGCCAAAGCGACAGAAGACTATTTCCAAACGGTCGATTCGGTTGAACCGGAGCGCGGGTTGGGGGGGCCGAAGTGGGCCGTTCTTTTTGGTGGCGGCGGAACCGCCTTGGCCGTGATGCTCAGGCAGGCCTTTGCCGGTTTCTGGTTTCATCCCATCGGTTTTATCCTCGGACCTTCAGTGATGATGGGTTTTACTTGGGGCAGTATTTTCATGGCGTTTCTTATCCGGTTCATTGTCCTCAAGATAGGAGGAGCCCAGATGGTCAGGGAGAAGCTCTACCCGGTCGCCATCGGTATCCTTCTCGGCAGTGTCACGGCCCAAGCTGTCTTCTTTATCATCAATGCCTGGCTCTATCACTACCAACCCGGAACATGGGGTATACCTCTAACCTTCGGACCCGCACCCACCGGGAGCTAAATGCTGGTGTTCAAAACTACAATGCCCTTGATGAAAGCGAATGGAAGCAGACGGATTAGCCACAATCGTGCGCGAATTCGGCCGGCCTCGTGTGTGGATTCCCGAGGCAGAGTCCTGGGTGAGCTCATCGCCGGGATCACTCTGATCGCGCTGTCGTTCATCGCCCTGGTCTGTTACACCCTCCGCTTCACAAAGGAGCCCCGTACCGGGTTGGTTTTTCCCTCCGACGCCTACGACGTAACGCCGATGCAAACTGCAATGCGTCCCGAGAACGTTGAAGGCCGGCAGAATGAGGTTCTCAAGTTGGGTTCCCGATTCACCGGCCAGACGGGCTTCTACGCCACCGAGGCGTTCATGGCGAAGGCCTACCAGGAGGCAGGATTGGAGGTTATGACCCAGGAGCTTAGGACGGCGGTTCCGGTTACTGAGCAAAGAGAGATCTACTTTGTGGAGACGGGCTCCGGAAACGAAGCGGAAGAGATCCCTATTCCTGATGTAGAGATTTTTCCCTTCATGCCCAATTATCTCCAACCTTCAGTGACCCCGGAAAATGGAATCTCCGGCGAACTCGTCATTCTGACCCCAGAAACGTTAAGGACGCGCGATCGATTCGACGACTGTATCGGGCTCTTGGATACTCGCAGTGACCAGATCAATTCCAGCTACGGATTCCGCTGGACAACCTATGCACGCTTGGGCGTCAAAGCATTGATCGTTGCTCACCCTGAGGGTTTTGAAAAGATACCATGGACTTCTGTTGCCGGTCGTAAATCCGGACTCGTGTCTAGCGCGCCTGTTAACTACGTGAGGGTTGCTGCAACCCGGGGAATATTCCGACATGAGGGCAAGACGATACGTCTGAGGGTTCGCGTCGCTTATCAAAACACTCCAAATCGAACCCTCGTAGGAGTCCTTCGTGCTGGGCAGAAGGCCCGCGAAGCCTTGGTCATCTTCTCTTCCTATGGCGCCACATCCATCCTGCCCGATCGCGCACCGGGAACTCTCCAGGCGTTAGGTCCAGCCGTTCAGCTGCAACTGCTGAGAGGTCTTCTTCCCTACAGGGAGACTCTGGCACGCGATCTGTTTTTTGTCAGCTCCGGTTCGCGAGTCATGGCAGAAGACGGAACCAACAACCTCATCAGGGTGCTGCAGACCAACGCGGTGAAGGGTTCCGGTTCGGCTATTTCGCCCAATCCTCCGCCTGGTTACGAAAATGAGGCGCTCAGTATCGACGCCGCGCGCCGTATGACCCCCCTCCTCGAAGATCGGGAAGACAATGCGAGGCAGATCCAGAATATTGAATCGATCTTACCACTTTTTGAAGTGGCCCAGTTTCTGGTTGACGCTGATGTCACGGGGACACTCGTCAAAGAATTGAATCGTAGAGTCAGAGAGGATTTCAGAGACCAGGTTGAGTATGTCCTCGATACTATAGTTTTCGAAAAAAAGGAGCCGCTCCTTGAGGCCCGCTTGCAGTTCCTTCGTGACCCCGGACTGTCGACCCAGGATCCTATCTTCCTTCGATATCAGGAAAGGAGGAGAGACTACGAACGGGCCATGGCGGCGAGTGGCTACCGCCCCTCCCAACTCATCAGGGCCAAGCCGGATTTTGTGCAAGACCAGGCTCTTCGAGATCGTGTTTTCGCGCGCCTACTCGAACTGAAACGACACCATGAGATGCGGGCAGATCAGATTTCCGGGGATCTGCGGATCGTTCGAGCCCTTTCCGACTACGAGAACATCGGCATTCTCGAAGCCAAACTGGCGCCGGCCCTGGAGGGTGAAGGACAGACCGAGGCCCTCAGTTTCGATACCGGTACAGTTCATGTGGAGACCGATGCCTTCAGTATTCTTAGTGTCCTCTCCGCCGCAAGGCGACGCATTGGAACGGCAGAGGAGAAGATCGAGATCCCTTCTCTATCACAGACTCAGTATGAACGGGTAGCCCAGAACCTCGGTCCGGTGCCGAACTATGCCGGACGCATGTGGACGAATTACGGATATGCCTCGCATACCTTCGTCAACTTCGACCGCAGGGGATCCTACAACCGATTTCACGACCCTGTGGATGTTCCTTCCATGCGGCAGGCGGAATCCCTTCAACACACCCTGGCGGTCCTCGGTGAAGCCCTCCTCTCGATGGCCCATGGCGCCGGACGTATTGGTCCCGTAACCGCCCACGCCGGCGAGCAGCGAGCATTCAATGGCCGGGTTCTGGCCTCCAATGTCGGTAGGGCAATGGTCCCGGACTACCCGCTGCATGGCGCCGTCATCGCCGGACGTCCCAAACCGGAGGACGATTCATTCAGTTATCCCGGCCACTACGCCCACTCCCTGGTGATGACTGATGTCTACGGGGATTTCAACCTTCCCTACAACAGCTCTCGCTTCATCGCGTGGGAAACAAAAAACTATAACCCCATCGCAGCGACCTACGGTGAGGATGGCCTCATCAATTACATGAAGGACGAGGGGGAGGAGGGCCAACGCCTCTTCAAGTCGATTGATCTGGGAAAGAAAAAGTCAGCCACCAAGGATATCACCATCGTCACATTTCGAGCGTCGCCAATGGCGTTGATCGATTTGATCAATCCCCAGACCCTGAAGGACTATTCGGCCGTTTCCATGATCGATTCAGATGGAATGTCGAGGGTCCGAAAGCTCTGTAATTTCCGCGACCCCAGCATCGACGTTACCTTTTTGGAACCGGACGAGCACGTCTTTGTTGAACTGCAGGCGGGGGCGGTGGACAACGAACTCGTCCAAGTGACCCGAGCCTTCATGCTGGGCCCTACCGTTGAACTGAAAGGGGAGAGCGGCAAAGACATCGAGGGCAGTGGCTTTCTAGTCGCTGATCATCCCCTCGTTCTCGCGGTGCCTCACAAGGTAGCCGAATCGATGGCATCCGTAAACGACCGCCGGCTGAAACTGCAGAACCGTTTCACCATGGCGGATAAGCGGACCAATGATCACCACGATCGAATGCTGGCCAATCTCAAAAGGGCAGAAAGCGAAAATGCGATCCAACAGGAAGGTATCCGCTATGCCCGAAAGGCGAACGTTTACGGAATCCTGAATCACCCGGTTCTCAGGGAGTCCGTCTTTGAAGCCATTATCAGTATCCTGTGGTATCTGGCTCTCCTCGTGCCCTTCGTATTTTTCTTCGAAAAGCTGGTCTTCTGTCACCCGGATATCCGAAAGCAGCTAGTGTCCCAAGCCGCCATCTTTCTCGTTATATTCGCGCTGCTGCGCATCCTTCACCCCGCCTTCGCCATGGTTCGGTCGTCACTGATGATTCTTTTGGGATTTATCATCATTCTCATCACATTTGGTGTCACCATCCTCTTTTCCACGAAGTTCCAGGAGAATCTGGAGGAACTGCAGCGTCGGGCGGGAAAAGTAGCTGAAGCAGCGGTGAATCCTATGGGGGTGGTGGGTTCGGCCTTTATGCTGGGCCTCAACAACATGCATCGGCGCCGAATCCGCACCGGCCTGACCTGCGGCACTCTGACTCTTCTCATTTTTGCAATGATCTGCTTTACCACCGTGCAGAATGATATTGTAGATGAGTCCTACGCACTGGGCAGCGCACCCTATCAGGGCCTACTGATTAAGGCCGGCGAACTCGTGGAGCCCACAACGCAGTCCGAGGTTCTAGCGCTTCAGGAACAATTCGGCGAACGCTACGCAGTCTGTCCTCGCAAGTTCCTGGTGGGTATGGAGCACACCTCGGATCTGAGCCGCCAGAACCCGGATTTGGAAGCGATTTACGAACGAGGTCAGGTTAAGAGAAAAGTCAATTTCGACTCTGTCATTCAGTTCACCCACGCCGAGCCCCTGCGGAGGCATCTTCAGTTCATAACCGAGCCGTGGTGGTTTTCGGTGGAAGATGAGGACAGCACCAGTGAGCGGTTTCCTGTTCTTATACCCGATGGGATGGCTCGGCGGCTCGGAATCGTTCCCCATGCGGTCAATCAATCTGAGGTGTTCATCAGGATTGGAGGAAGACGTTGCCGGGTGATGGGTATCTTCGAAGCGACTTCGCTGACCGCGCTACGGGACCTCGATGGGAGAGACATCCTGCCCTTTGATATCGAGGCAATGGAAGTGATCGTCAAATACAGGAAGGAAGGAACAACCATACTGGCGAACGATGATGTCCCCAGAATCTCATCGAACAGAATTATCCTTGCGCCGATGCGCGAGTTGGACCTCGGCGCCTCCAATGCCCAAGACCGGACCTTTTCGGTTGCGGTCGCAATGGCCGGACGGGACTACCAAACAACCCGTGCAGAAATCGATGATTTTCTAGAGCAAAAAGCGGCTCCCGTTTACTACGGCCTGGACGGTGTCGCCTATAAAGGTTGGCGCACCCGAGAGATGTCGCTTGCCGGACTTATCGACCTGCTGGTACCGCTCCTTCTCGCTTCGCTCACCGTGCTCAACACAATCAGGGGATCCGTTTTTGAAAGACGTGATGAGATCTACGTCTACAATGCCGTTGGGATCGCGCCGCGTTTCGTCTTCTTCATCTTTTTCGCCGAATCCCTGGTCTACGTAGTCGTCGGTTCCCTTCTGGGCTACCTCCTCAGCCAGGGGACCGGGCGCATCCTCACCGCATTCGAGTTGACCGGTGGGATGAATATGACCTTCACCTCCGTGATCACGGTTTACGCCTCGATCGCCTTGGGCGCGGTAGTGTCTCTCTCCACTTGGTTTCCCGCCCGAACCGCCGCGGAAATCGCAACCCCCTCCGAAGACGCCGGCTGGAGCCTGCCGAGACCGACAGGGGATAATGCTGACATTCTCGAATTCGACCTCCCTTTCATCTTCACCCAACGAGAGCGAATCGCAGTGCTCGCCTTCTTTGACCGATACCTCAGAAATCAGGGCGAAGGCAGTTCGGGACGATTTTTCTCGGGAATACCGGAAATTGGAGTCGAGGAGTCTTCCCATTCCGAGAGGAACGAGGTTGCCGCACCTTTCGTCAGTGCCACAATCTGGCTGAAACCGTTTGACCTCGGCGTCTCCCAACAAATGAAGATTTCGCTGCCCGAGTACTCACTGACCGAGCAATTCAGAGCCAACATCACCCTCCGCCACCTGTCCGGAACACGCGAGTCCTGGCTCAGACTCAATCACAGCTCCGTCGCCCTCATCCGACGGCATTTTCTGCACTGGCGCGTTGTCGGCGCCGAGGAACGAGAAGAGCTTTTGCAAGAGGCCATTGAGAAACTCAAGGAACCGCCCACCGACGACGCCGCTGGGTGATAGCCGACGGGACTATGGAGAGCGCTCTGACGCAGCCTTTTTCAGTTCAGCGTTCTGTCGGCTTTCAGCTCCCCCGGCCTCGCGCCGGGGTGGCGCTGGCTTCTGGACTAGCGCAGCTGCGTCCCTCCCACCCCACTCCAGCCCTATTCACCCAGCCGCTTGTAGCGGCTGGGTGAATAGGGCTGGAGTGGGAAATGATATTCCGGTCGAGCCTCGTCGCTGGGAAACCTGGCGCCACCCCGGCGCGAGGCCGGGGGAGCCGGAAGTCGAAGCCATAAACCTAACTCGAACAATTCACACAGTCTGTAGAATCCGAGTTAAGATCAGACGTTTCCCATTGCCGATACCCGGGACAGAACGAATAAATACTCTCCATGGCTGATGATCGCCACTCCCACCGCGCATTCACCTTCCGGTCCTTTGGAGCGAGTCTGCTCTCGATGATCGTAATGGCTGGAGCGATCAATTTCGGGGGCTCAATCGACGGCGCGTTCTTTCTCTTTGGAGAGGAGGCCATGGCAATACCCGCGCTGTGGATGCTTATTGCACTATCCCTTGTCTCCGGTCTCGTCTACCTGGCCACTCGGCGGCGACTTTTTACCCGGGCGGAGATGTTCTTCATCCTTTTCTCAAGCCTTATCGCCGCTCCCCTTATGAGCGGGGGATTCTGGCTTCACATCCTGGGGCGCACCGCAACCATTCCCAAGTCGGCGGATTTTTCGAAACTCGATGCCTTCAATGACAAGCTCTGGGCTCACGGACCCAATATTACGAAGGGCTTGCTCGAAATGAGCCAACCCAGCGCCTTCCATACGCGCGGCAATTTCGACAGGACGAGGATCGAGGTCGACGAGGGAGTTTGGGCGGAACTGCCCACCTTGGAAAACGGTGAAAGGAAAGACTTCTCTTCATTCGAATTGGAGCTTCCCCTGCGGCGTGGGAATCACTGGGAGCTGCTTCCCGGGCAGCCTCATATCCTCAGCGTCCTGATTCAGGCCCGAAATGTTGAGCCCAACTCGACCTACTTCTGCAGAGTTTACGCGGATGACCGCCGGCAGCTTATGGAGGAAGCCTTTATAGGCTCTGGGGAGACACCAAGGACATTTCTGCACAAGACCGGATTTCAGAGATTCGGAATGTACGGTCTCATGGCGCCCTTTGGAACCGCGGAAAAAATCCGGCTCGAATTCGGATTGTCGGGAAAGGGAACGGTCGCATTTCGTGACCTCCAGGTGATGAACGTAGCTGCCCTGGACGACGCCTACCAGGGCACTGAAACCATAACCGAGGCGGAATATGCACGATTGCCCGAAAGTCACAGAATAGGAAGGAAGGTTAGACCCGATAGGCTCTTCAGTTGGGAAGGAATTCAATTCCTTTTCACCGCCTATATCCCGGTCCGAGACTGGATCACACCTTCTGCTGTATGGACGTCGTTTGTCCTGTGCATTCTCGCGGCCGCGTTCTCCTTTTCAGTGATCATGCGCCGGCAATGGGTCGATCGAGAGCGCTTTCTACTCCCCTTGATCGAACTGCCGCGCTATCTCATCGGCTTTGACGGTGAAGGAGACCAATCCAAGGCATTGCCGCCAATTTGGAAGAACTGGCTCATGTGGGCGGGTTTCACTCCGATCCTAGTCTGGTGTCTTTTGTGCGGCTGGGCTGAATCCGATTCCTCCATCCCCGACCTCAGCGTCAAAGTCAGCATGAAGGCCTATGTTACAGATCCGGCAGCAGCGGCCCTGCTCAACAATGTGAACTTTACGGTCGCTGCCTTCTTTCTGAGTCTGGCGATTTTCATGGATCTGCACGTCTCGTTGAGCCTACTCCTTGGCTACTTTCTCTTCCGATTGCAGTACTGGTTCGGGGAAGCCTATGGATGGAACGTTGAAGCGGGATACCCGTTCCCCAGCGAACAGATAGCAGGCACCTTCCTAACCTATGCAGTCCTTATTCTCATCCTCGCACGCCGGCATCTCGGCCGGGTGGTTGCGGAGGCTGTTGCAGGAGTTAGGCAACCCAACGAGGTGTTTTCCTCACGCGCGGCGATTCTTATCTTTATCGGAAGTATCTGCGGTGCCGTACTCTGGGCAAAGTGGATGGATATACCGGTGAGGGGAATTCTCGTCTATTTCGCATTTCTTTTCGCTATCGCGATCGTGGCCACCAAACTCCGCGCCGAATGCGGTCTCCTATCAGGCTCCGCCTACCCGCTACGATTCTGGTACATGGTCCCCATCGTGGGAGGTGCCGCTTTTCTCGGGCCGGACGGCGCGATCTTTTGGTTCATCTTTTCCATTACTGTTGGAATCCGTGTCTTTTTTCTCCTTCCGGGAATACAGTTTGAGATGTTGGAGACGGGCAGGAGGCTGCGAGTCCACTCCCGGCACATCCTTTACACAGGCGCAATGGGGCTCTTTGGAGGGTTCGTGGTCGGGGGTTGGATCTACCTCGCCGGCTGTTACGGCTACGGTGTGAACTACTTTGGGGACCTGAACTCGTTTGATCTTGAAATCGAAGGTTTCGGAAACTTCGTGGGGTGGCATGCCAAAGCGACCGACGATTATTTTCAACCCGCCGGGGTGGATGCGGCCGAGATCGGGCTCGGCGGCCCTAAGTGGGCAATGATTTTCGCTGGTGGCGGAACCGCGTTGACGGTCATTCTCAGACAGGCCTTCGCGGGTTTCTGGTTTCACCCTATTGGCTTTATCCTGGGCCCTTCAGTCATGCTCCAATACACTTGGGGCAACATTCTGCTGGCCTTTCTTATCCGGTTCATCGTCCTCAAAGTGGGAGGAGCGCAGATGGTCAAAGGGAAGCTCTACCCGGTTGCTATCGGCATCCTTCTCGGCAGCGTTATCGCCCAAGCCGTCCTCCTCGCCATCAACGCCTGGCTCTATCACTTCCAACCCGGGACCCCGGGCATCCCTCCCACCTTCGATTTTGTGCCGTGATCTGAATCGAAGTATCCATAGGATTTTGGCGGTCTCGTTGAGGCCGCACAGAAGACAAGGTTCGAGAGCGAGGTTCGAGACAAGGTTACTACGTAGAGAGGAGCACCTTCTCAATACGATCAGATATATCCTCACTGTAAACCCGCTCAGATTTCAGCGGAGCAAACCTCGTCTCGAACCTTGTCCAGTCTTCTCAGATTTCCAGGCTAGTAGCCTTTCTCCTTATCGATCTCGCTCAGCAACGGCTTTCCCGCAGCGTACCGCTTCAGGTTCTCACAAAACAGATCCACCAGGCGATCGTCTCGATTAGGTGATCCACCGGCCGTGTGCGGCGTAATCACGACATTCGGCACTCGCCATAGAGGATGGTCATCGGGCAACGGCTCCTGCGGCGTCACGTCCAGACCGGCGCCGCCAATTTGACCTTTCTCGAGTGCCTCAAGCAACGCTCCCTCGTCCACGATCCTTCCCCGCGTCACATTGATAAGCAGGGCGTGGTCCCGCATGGCGTCGAAGGCAGACTCGTCAAACATCCCCTCCGTCTCATTCGTGAGGGGCGCGCAGATCACCACCACATCGGACTCTTTCAAAAGCTCATCGAAGGCATCCATCCGCCGGCACGATGAGATGAATTCCGGGAGTTCGACTTCCTCCGGATCGACCGCGATGATTCGCATGCCGAAGGCCGATGCCCTCCGTGCGACATCCAACCCTGTTCCCCCGAGCCCGATGATCCCCATCGTTCGATCGATCAACTCCCAAGATGCCCTTCGAATGGGCATCCGATTCTCCCATCTCGGCTCTCGAATCGCTGGGGCGATCCCCCGTGTCAATGAAAGGAGCAATGCCATCGCGTGCTCCGCCAAGTGCACCCCAACTGTTCCCTTCGCGCTGGTCAGAACAACTTCACTTTCAACGAACTCTTCAAAAAGTACGCCGTCCACCCCCGCGCCCCAGGTCTGCACCCAACGCAGGCGTTTCGCTTGTACAAAGAGATCGCGACTAAAGCCCCCGATCAGAATCTCCGCCTCGGGAATAAGACGTTCAACCTCCTCCCCTGAATCGGCTTGAAAGATCTCTACCCCTTCCACCGCCGATCGGATCTGCTCGCAATGCCGTGGCTCAAGCTCGAGTGTCGCAAGTATCTTCATGAACCTTTTCTATGCCACGACATCACTCTCGGCAACTTCGATTACGCACGAGATTACGAATTTCGACTCGGACTCCCCTTCTCCCATCGTGAATCTTAGTCGTGCTCTCCCATCGATCCCCTCCTGGGAGGGGTTTGGGGTGGGTTGCCACGACGTCGAGGAATTCCATCTTGTCTCTCACTGCTCACTGCTCGCTCTCCTGAAACTTCGGCACCCCTATTCTAGAGGACCGTTCCTCTTGTCGTGGTTGGCTGGACTAAGTGTAACCGACCAAGAGTAGGGACTAAGTGCTGGTGTTCGTAATTACGAACACAAGCACTAAGTGTGTCTGGCGGCGGTGCTCTCGCATCCCGCATCTCGGACCCTCCCCAGGTCAAGTCCGCCTTTTCCTGTAAAATCGAAATGGCATAACCTCTATTAGATTATCTTTACTTTCTTCCCTTCAGGCAGCGAATTTCATCAGGTCCGGATCCTCCCAGGTGCTCTCCGGATCGCTCCAGATCTGTTTGAGTCGTTCCACCAGGTAGGGTTCCATGCGGACTCCTCGCCAGCCTTCTGAGGCATCCACCAGGACCGCGAAGATCAGGCACAGTCCGCTCGTTTCGGAGCGGAATCGGGGAATCACTTTGGTGCGACGGCGCCCTTCCCCGAAGAGTCGCTCCAGCAGATTGGTGGTGCGGATCTGTTTTCGGTGCAGGAAGGGAAATTTCAGCGCTGTGAGCGATTCCTCCAGGTCACGCTCCAGGCACTTCATGGCGGCTGGAAAGCTCCCCTTGTATTCCTCGATGATGGCGCGAGCCTGTTCTACAGCCTCGCGGTATCCCTTCGCCGTAAAGGCTTTGTGAATGAGCTTTTTGAGGGTGGGACGGGCTACCTCTGGAAGCTTGTTGACGATGTTGCGCATCTTGTGCACCTGGCAGCGCTGCACCAGGCTGTTCGGAAACTTCCTTCCCACCGCCTTGCGTAGACCCGAATTACCGTCCATCACACTGAGTACTGGATCGGCCAATCCCCGGCTCTTCATGTCCTCCAGGAAGGCCTCCCAACAGGCGCTGCTCTCCTTGTCCCCTACGGCCATATGAAGCAATACCTTACGTCCGTCCCAGAGCATCCCGTAGGCGCATAGGACCGCCACTGCCCTCTTGTCTTCGGGCCGCAGCCTCATATAGATCCCGTCCAGAAACAGATAGAGCACGCGCTCACCACTCAGATCTCTTTCCTGCCACTTTGCAAAGTCCATCCTCAGACTTTGGCACACCTCATTGACCACGCTGCGCCCGGTCTGCTCTACCCCCAAAGACTCGATCAGCGCCGTCTCGATATCGCGCTGACTCATCCCTTTCACATAGAGCATCGGCACCAGCTCCAAAAGCCGCTTCGAGCGTCGTCCGATCGCTTCCAGCCAGGCCGACTCGAACGGCTCCAGCCCGTCGCGAATCTGCGGTACCTGCAGCTCAATCGTCCCTTCGCAAAGATGCACTTTCTTCGGCTCATAGCCATTGCGGTAGCCCCGCAGTGCTCCATCACTCGAGCGCTCATAGCGCTCTCGCCCCAGAAAATCGCTCACTTCGATCTCCAAGGCTCTTTGCAGCATCAGCTGGGCTCCCCGTCGGGCCGCCTCCCCCAGTGGATCTGTGCTGCTCGCGATTCCTTCCATTAGCTCTTGCTCTATCTTCTCACTCGGTGCTATCTTCTTCATGGTGTAGTCTCCTGTTTTTCGGGGCCGCCTTTCGGCCCCGGTTTGGTTACATTTTTGTTTTCAGGAGGGTACACCATTTTTCTTTTTACAGGAAGGATAGGACGTCACCCTGCCCCACTGTTCACTGCTGAGCGCAGCGAAGTCCCGGCCAGCCGGGGTTTACTGTTCACTTTTCACCCTACGAAACCATAAACTCCTCCATTCATGTCGAACCAACCAATCAGATGGGGCATCCTCGGCACCGCGAAAATCGGCGTGACCGCCTTCATCCCGTCGGCCCGAACAACTCCCGGTGCCGAGATCACCGCCGTTGCCAGCCGCAACCAGCAGAGGGCCGAGACCTTCTGCCGCGAACATGAAATCCCCGTCCCCCTTGGTAGCTACGAGGCTCTCCTGGACCGTGAGGATATCGACGCCGTATACATCCCCCTGCCCAATTCCATGCACGCCGAGTGGACCATCCGAGCGGCCGAAGCGGGAAAACATATTTTTTGTGAGAAACCACTCGCTGTCACCGCCGCCGATGGCCAACACATGATAGAATCCTGCCGGTCCGCTGGCGTGCTGCTCTTCGAGGCCTATGTCTTCCTTCACCATCCCCAGAGCCGTCGTATCCGTGAGATCCTACGTTCGGGTGAGATCGGCGCTCTCCGCCACATCAACGCTGAAACCAGCTTCCTTATCCAGGAAAAGGACAATATCCGCATGAAAAAAGATCTGGGAGGAGGCAGCATCTACGATGGCGGAGTCTACCCCATCACATTCTCCCGCTTTGTTGCCGGGACAGAACCAATCAGCGTCCATGCCATGATGTGTACTGACGAGGATACCGGCGTCGATGTGCGGACCACACTGCTGTTGGAATATCCGGAAGGCGTTACCGCGACCCTCTACAGCGGATTTGACTGTAGCGGTGGTCCCAACGCCCGTATCGTCACGGAGAGCGGCGCGCTGCACTTGTCCACCCCATACCATCCCCTCGAGGAAAGCAGCATCCACTTCATAGCGGGAAAATATACCACCCTCCTGAGCCGGACCGAGAACATCAATTCAGGCGTCCCGCCCTTCCAACCCGCCATCCACTTTTTCCAGCAGTGCATCCGCGGCGAGAAAAGTCCCGCCTTCATGGCCGACAACGCCATCGGTACCCTCAAGATAGTCGAAGCCGCTTTCGAGTCCGCCCGCACCGGGCAGAAGGTCAGCCTGTAGGGAACTGTGGTCCATCCAGCTGAGCTGGATCGGCTAGGAATCTGTCGGGCTTTGCACTTCGCAACAGACCTGAACTTCGGATCGCAGGTTGACGGTTGTAAACGGCGACCAAATTCATACCGACAGATTCCTCTCAAGAAAATGAAACTGAGATTTGAGACGGTCTGTCATAGCTAATGGTGGCATTCTGAGAACCTGACGTTGGAAGTCTGAGGCTCTTCAGACATCCGAGACAGATTGGCACAGCGCCATCCACCGGACGAGTTAGAAGTGCCATTCTCCACAAATCTCAGTTTCATTTTCTTATTTCTAGGAGTCTGTCGGACGAACCTGGTCACTTGCGAAGCAATCGAATGTCAAAGTCCGACAGACTCCTAGGGAGAATCTGGGACAAGGTTCGGGAGCGAGGTTCGAGACGTGGTTGCCAGGGTTTTCGAAGTTACCTTCTCAACTCGATCGAAAATGTCCTCACTGTTTACGCGCTCGGAGTTCAGCGGAGCAAACCTCGTCCCGAACCTTGTCCACTGGCTGCGGCTTCGCTGCTTTCTCCGCGGGCTCTGCGGTTAATTCGATACCTCTTTCCTCCTCCACGGTCTTGAGGTCTAGACATGTCGCCCAAGCTTTCGACAAGGCTCACGACAAAGTATTGAAGAGGGATCCACACTTAGTCTCTCCTCTTAGTCCCCCCACACTTAGTCCATTACCCTTAGTCGCTCAACGTAGTCCCAAGGAGGGCCGGTCGACTAAATGGCAGGACTAAGTGTAACCGACGAAGTGTGGGGACTAAGTGTGGCAAGCGGCGCTCTTCCTGTTTTCCCATACTTCGCCACCTCCGAGTCTTTGCGTTCCCACCGTTCACTGTTCACCGTTTACTGTTCACTCTCCCCCTTCCCACATCCAGCCTTTCCAATTGCGACACCTAACATAGACTCCCCCAACCATGTCGGACCAATCAATCAGATGGGGCATCCTCAGCACCGCGAAAATCGGTGTCTCTTCCTTCATCCCATCGGCTCGCGCAACTTCCGGTGCCGAAGTCGTTGCCGTGGCCAGCCGGACCAAGGACAAAGCCGACACCTTCGCCCGCGAACACGAAATACCCGTCGCTCTGGAAAGCTACCAGGCTCTGCTCGACCGAAACGACATCGACGCGATTTACAATCCGCTGCCCAACACGCTCCACGCCGAGTGGACCATCCGCGCAGCCGAGGCGGGAAAGCACATCTTCTGCGAAAAGCCGTTGGCGGTAACAGCCGCCGATGGCCAAAAGATGGTGGACGCCTGCAAGTCCGCCGGAGTCCTTTTGTTTGAGGCCTTCGTCTTCCTCCACCATCCCCAAAGCCGCCGTATACGGGAGATCCTAGATTCGGACGAGATTGGACCTCTCCGTCACATCAATGCAGGCTTCAGCTACCTCATTCAGGACAGGACCAATATCCGCATGATCAAGGAACTGGGCGGCGGCAGCATATACGACGGGGGGGTCTATCCAATTACCTTCTCTCGATTTATCGCCGGCGCCGACCCGATCAGTGTCCAAGCCACCATGCGCATCGACCAGGAGTCGGGCGTGGACCTGCGAACGGCGTTGGTCCTGGAGTATCCGGACAATGTGACCGCGACGTTGTATTCGGCCTTCGATGGTGGCGGCGGTCCCCACGCCCGCGTCGAATGCGAGAATGGCTGCCTCGACCTACCCTCCCCATTCCACCCAAAGGAAGAAAGCACGTTCGACCTCGTCGCGGGAAAACAGGCCAAGACAGGGAGCCGATCCGAAACAGTCGAGTCCGGCGTCCCGCCATTCCAGCCCGCCATCCATTTCTTCCAGAGATGCATCCGCGGAGAAGAGACCCCGTCCTACATGGCGGACCACGCTATCGGCACCCTCAAAGTGGTCGAGGCCGCCTTCGAGTCCGCTCGAACGGGGCAGAAGGTGCTCCTTTAGTTCGACCTAACCTGTCGCGAATCCGTTGGGAATCCCTCTGCAAAATGGAGGTGCCGAAGTTTCAGGAGAGCTCACGACGAAGACTCAACCTCCCACTCTCCCCGTTTCCCTAATTTGGTTGCCGCTCCGCTTCCCAAGGCCATCCCCGGCCCCATTACGACTTGCCCGCCATCCTAATTTCCCCACAATCAGGCCAACGATGAAACTGAACGAACAACAGATCCGCCAGTTCCAGAAGGACGGCTACCTCGTCGTCAAAGGCCTCCTCTCCCCCGACGAACTGGAAACTCTCCGAGAACGAACCGACGACATCGCCGCCGGACGTGTCGAATTCCCTCGCGAAAAAATCGAATACGAGCCCGGCGCACCCGTCGATGCCCTAAGCCTCGACCATGTCCGCAAAATCAACGAGGGGGCCGGTTCTGATCTCGTGCTCGCCGCCCATTCCCGGCATCCACGAATCCTCGAAATTATCGAGTCCCTCCTCGGCCCCGACCTCAAACTCTACGGCGACCAGTTCTTCATCAAACCCCCGGGCGGAATCGAAAAGACCTACCATCAGGACTCACCCTATTTCGCCATCGAACCGATGAACCTCGTCACAGCCTGGGCGGCGCTGGATGATGTTACCTTGGAAAACGGCTGCGTCTACGTGGTTCCGGGCAGCCATCTTAACGGAGCGCTCGATCACAGCGAGCCTTGGATGGTAGGCGATCGCAAAGACATGAAAATCCCTGACAGTGCCTTCGATCGCTCCAAAGAAACACCGATTACCTTAAAAGCAGGCGACTGCTCCTTCCACCACAGCCTCATCCTCCACCGCTCCGGACCCAACAACACACCCCACTTCCGACGCGGCTACGCTACCCACTTTATGAGTTCCCACTCCCGCTGGACCGGCGACCCACAGGAAAAGCCCGACTATCCCCTCATCCTCGGCGCCGAATTCCAAGGCTGCGTCTAGTTTGGAAATCGCAAGCGATTTCCAAACTCTAGAAATCCTCCACTCCGAACCGATACCCCCGAATCTGCGCCATCGGGGCATCGTCGTTGATGTAGTTAACGACCAGAAATTTTCCTCGCTCGTATTCCACCCAACCGCTATAGCCGCTATCGGCAAAGGGGCTGGTGTCCAGATCCAGCGGCAAAATCAGGCCCTTCTGCTCCGTCAGATCCGGACTGAGTGCGCTCTCGATGGGCTCGAGAAAAGCGAAAGAGTGCACCGCCGAACCGCCGACCCCGAGCACGAGCTCGGTTTCCGTCTCCTTCATGTATGGAGTCCGCTCGATCGAAGCGACGAAACGGGCGTTGTCCGCGTTTCCCGGCATCTTAGGAATGACGATACCGCGCTTCGCGATTCGCTTCTCCCAGGTCTCCTCACTCATATCGACCCGCCATCGGCAGGGCAAACCGTAGCGACCGGTGACCAATATCAGGCCATCCCGAGTTAAACGAGCAATCGGCATCCCGATGGCGGCGGGATTGAGGGTATCGAACGGACCCTCCCAAGTGGCACCGCCGTCTTTTGAAATCATCTTCTGGAGAGGTCGGCCTGAATCCTCGCGCTCGTAGGAGACCAACTCGCCGCCGGGCATCTGGACAATGCTGCCTTCGTCGACCTCATAGTCCGGGTTGTGGGTGAGAGCAAAGGGCTCTTCCCATGTCTGTCCCTTGTTCTCGCTGACGGTGAGCATCTGAAGGATGTGATCGTTGGCGTCACGTATGGCGGTGAGCAGGAGCCAGCGCCCATCCGGCAATTCCGCGACCTCATCCGGACAGATACCTCGCACCGCCGTGACATCCGGTTCAGAGAAACTCCGGCCTTCATCCTCGCTGAACCAGAACGTTATGTGAGCCTTGTCCTCCACATACCACTCACCCGGCGGATAGTCATAACGGTCACAGAGGAGCAGGATGCGCCCATCCTTGAGCTGCTGGATCTTCGGGCAGTTGCATACGCTCATCACCCCGGAAGAACTGTCCATCTCACAGATTACATTGCGCTCGGACCAGGTCTCTCCCGCATCGTCGCTGTAGCGGACAATGAGCCTGCAGTAGTCGCTCGCCACGTGGCCATTGCTCTCCCTGTAAGTCAGAATAATCCGACCCGACTCCGTCCGACACAAATGCGGAAAACACTCGTATACCGAATCATCCCGAGAAATGGTGAACTTTTCTAGCGGCATGAATGGACCTCTCTTTCAGCGACCGTTTTCAGGATACGAAGCAAACCACGGAGAACCTAGCGCAGCATAGCCGCAACCAAAAACGCACGAAGAGCAACCACGGAGGGCACGGAGATTATTAAGAGAAGGGTCTTCTCGGCCCTTTATTAAGAATCGCCCTTCCACAAACCAGTACATTGCACTTTGTGGACTTCGTTTTCGGCTCCGTTGGTAGGTTTCTATATTGATTCTTGCGTTATTCAGAATTATCGCCTCCGTGACCTCCGTATTACAATCCGTCAAAACTCAGTTTCTTGAACACGTTTTTCTCCACCGAATCTGATAAGGTACTGATATTGAAATCGATAAGAGAGGGACCACGGATTGCACGGATGGTCACGGATAGAGAAAAATGTCGTCCATCCCTCTCAACTCAAATTCCCATTTCCTATCCGTGCCAATCCGTGAAATCCGTTGTTGTCCTCCGTGTCTCCGTGCCCTCCGTGGTTGGTCTTCTCGCACTCTTGGTTGCGGCTTCGCTGCTCTAGAGAGTCTCTGAATTAAAGTGGTGCTCTAAATTCGGAATTCTCCTCCGCCCACGCTTTCAGCGGCACCTGATCCTCGTCTTTAACAATCCAGTACGGAGAATGGGGATGAAACTCCGGATCATCCCCCAACGGTTCACCGTCTCCCACCACCGCACCCAATAATTGACGACGGATCGGTGAACTTCTAGCGACAAGCTCGGGATCCGGCTGAATATAGTCCGTCGGACGAAGCCAACGGTAGTGGTAGCCCACGTGCATGACCTTGCGCGTCTTGTCCGACCGATTCGGTCCCACACAATGCCAAGTGGCGGTGCGCCAGAGCACAGCTGAACCTGGGCGAAGCCTGAGTTCCAACGCCTCCGACGGATCGACCCCGCGGTCGTTCTGCCGAAGCTCGTCCGGTTTGCGTTTATGGCTGCCCGGAACAAACCAGAGATTGCCGGAACCAGATTCACTCAGATCGGAGAGAACATAGAAGACCTTGACCTCCATGAAGGGCAAACGGCCATCCAGGGAAGGCGCCTCGAACAGGTAATCTCCAGCGAGGTCCGGATGCCAAACGACATTGTTATACCCGGCCTCCTGATCGTCCCCTTTTCCCCGGCCCACCTCCCCTGCTCGCATTTTCTGCGGATAAGGCGGGCGGTAGTCGAGATGGGTCGTTCGGATCTGGATGTTCCAACCGATTGAATCAACCACCAGGGGCAGAATCCTGGGGTGGTCGATAAGATCGAGGAAGGCTTCGTGATGGGCTAACGCATTGCGGATTGAGAAGGGCTCCTCCGGACCAAAACCTTTCGCTTTACGAACCCGGGCCGCAACTTCGTCGACCGCGGACAAGAGCATCTCCAGTTCTTCCTCTTCGAGAAAGTCTTCTAGGATGATGAATCCCTTCTCCTCAAAATCCTTCTCCTGCTCCGGCGTCATTGCGAGTGCCATGGCTTGTTCCTTCCTTTTCGAATTACGCAAAACCAGTATTCAACCGACTGCAGTGGAAAGTCCAATCATCGAATCCTCAATTCTGATTCCCAAGGATCTCCGGTAATGCGTCAGCTCTTCACTCCGGCCCAAATTTCGCAGAAATTTGGCTTCCCTTGAACATTCGAACTTGAGCCTTCGATATTGGATATTCCCCATCCGCCTGCGGTGAGCCTCTTGTATCCGTTGTCTTTTTGAATAGTGCCTTCGGTGAGAAGGCGAAAGTTGGTCAGATTCGTCGTCGCCGTGTTACAGACAAGGTTCGGGACGAGGTTCCTACGTAAATCAGAATCACCTTCTCAGTTCGATCCTAATTGCCTTCACTGTAAACTTGTCCAGAACTCAGCGAAGCAAACCTCATCTCGAACCTTGTCCATTCTTTGTGGCTAGTCTGTGGTGCCAGTTCTACGAGTTAGGCAAATGTCTCTCATAAAACCCCTGCCAATTACGATACATCACGTCAGCAACATCATCCTCACTATACCCCCGAGTCTCCAAAATCGGCACCAACTTCCCATAATCTGCCACGGTATCGATATCGAAAGGCGCACCATCAACTCCACCCTGCCCGTCCGTGTCTCCGCCGATTGCGGCGTGATGGGCGTTTCCCGCCAGCTGACAGACATGGTCGACATGATTCGCAATGTGCTCGAGGGTCACTGCCTCGCGCGGAAAAAAATCACGGCGCGCATAGGATCCCGTGTCCGCCCAATCCACCTCCTGAGTCTCCCGCAACATCCATGTGTCCATGGAAGCGCCGATCACCCCGCCCCGTTCGATCACCGCATTGAGTTGCTCATCGGTGAACTGGCGCATTCCAGGAGCCAGCGCGCGACAGTTCTGGTGGCTCGCGAGAATCGGCCCCGAGTAAATCTCAAGCGCTTCCCAGAAACTCTGGTCGGCGATGTGAGTCATATCGAGAAGCATGCCGCAATTCTCCATCTCTCGCAACAACTGGGCCGCAGGCGGCTTTAGCTCTCCTTCCGTCCCTGTGCCGTGGGCGTACATGCTCGGCCCATAGTGCGTCAGACTGACCACTCGAACTCCCTCCGCCCACCATTCATGGACCTGCTCCGGCTCCAGGATTGGATCTGCTCCTTCCATGCCAATGATGAATCCAACCGTGGAGTTTAAATGATCCTCCTCCTCTTCCCATCGTTTAACATGCTCGGCCAGATCGGAACCCGTCGTGAGGATCACCCCTTCTCCCTGGCGCTCGAGTATTCGGTAATAAGCAAGTTGTCCTTTCGCCGCGCCGTATGCCGCTTCCGCGCTGTCATAGCCTTCTAACACGCTGCCCTCCCACCGCCGCCGAATCGTGAACTTCATCAACGCGCATACAATACCTCCCCGCCGCATCTCGGGCAGTGACGCAAAAGGAACGTTACTTGAATCGGGATCGGTCGCACGCAGCTCGTCGATCGGAAGGCTCAGATTCCGATTCAATTCGAGGGCCCCGTAGGCCATCGGATAATCACCGTCAAATATCAACATCTGTAGGATTCTGTTGTTCGATTGCTGCGCAATTGAAGAAATCCGTCTGACAGATTTCTAGCCTCGGATTCAGCGCACTTCCCTGTAAACCAACTTTGAACGAAATCAGAGAGAACTGGTGGGCCGTGACCTCCGGGCGCGGCATAGGTTGTTTGAACCTTTTCACTGACCTTCCGCGTCCGGAGGCCGCGGACCACCTCTACATTCCATCTTCAGGTGTCGGTTACGGAAATACTCGCCTGTATTGGGCCTCGCGATTCCCTTTTACCATCCCAGCTTCGACTCCCGACCGTGCTTTCCCAAGAGCTCTCCGATCGCATCCTTGGTCAGCATGAAGGTGGAGATGCTCTCAGTCACCTCTCCGATCATTCGTTTGCCGGCCGCGTGGAGCTTCTCGTCGATCTTTGCGTAGGTCTCGGCAACTTTCGGATGACCCGGTTGACCAACCAGTCCCAAGCTTTGAGCCATATCCTCGGGACCGCCGGCGAAGTAATCGATGCCATCCACCGTGAGGATCTCGTCGAGATTTTCCAAGGACACGATACTTTCAAGCTGCGGAACCAGCATGGTGTTGGCGTTCACGTCCTGGAAGAGACGGATGTGATCGCCCTCCACTTGGCCGTGCATCGTCGGTATGCTGGTTGCGCTCCTAAGACCGAGAGGAGCGAAGAAGGTGTATTTGACCAGCGCTTCGGCCTCTTCCTTGATGAGGAGATTGGGCACCGTTATCCCGCGCACCCCCCGATCCAGAAAGCTCAATATCGTGCTCTCCTGTCCATCCGGGATTCGCATCGTAACCGTGATCCCGCGTGCATCCGCAATACGACACATCTCCCCGATTCCCGCTGGTGTCACCGGTGTGTGCTGACCGTCAAAATCAACGAAATCCAGACCCATTCGCCCAGCCAACTCTACCAGCTCGCCCGAACATGCCGTCAGACTCAGCCCAAGCGCCTTTTCGCCGTCCCTTACCCTCTCTAGAATCGGATTGGGTACCATGCCTGAAAGCATTCGTCCAACCGAACGGAAGTCAAGCGATCCAACAATCGATTATCGTAAGCGTAATCGACCATCACACTTAGTCCAAAACTCTTAGTCGCGCCACTTCGTCCTTCTCCCCAAACCAAATTTACTAAGTGATCAGACTAAGCGTGGGGACTAAGTGTGTGCGTCAGCGCGACCATCTCCAATCGTGTCTCAGGGCCGTGATATCCTGTTGATCTCCTCCTCGGAGGGGCAGGGGTGGGTTGCCGCGAATTCAAGACGCAGAACAATACTTCCACCTAGCGTGACTCTCAATCGTAAACTAGAGCCGATTTCGATGTTCCGCGAATCCGACAAGGCTTACGATCCCGCTCACCGGACCTCGCGAAAAAGAGTGAAGAGCATATCGAGCGCCCGAATTACAAAAATCTCGCTTCCCGCATCTCGCATCTCGAAACTTTCCCTACAGCCTCCTCCGTACATTCTCCGCCTCCACATCAATCTCAGCGACAAAGATATCCGACGGACCTGTCAGCTCCAAAGACAGCGGATACCTCTCCTCATCAAGCCATTCCTTAGCGAAATCCTGCGTATAGCTGGAAAATCCCACTGTCCCGCTGAGATAGGCGTGTTGTGAGTAGTAGGTGATGATAAGACGCCCCGGTTCGGGAGAAATCAGCCCCGGGTAGGCTGCATCACCGTCCGACGGTAAGGCGAGCAACGGCGTGACGCCGGACTTATCGATCCGAAAGATCCCCGTATTCCCGGCGGGGTCATGTTGCGGAAACCAAATGCCGGCAGGATTGACCCGCCCCGCAACATAAACAGTCCCAGAGCATTCATAAAACACGGGACTGTGAATCCGGGTACCGAGATCCATGCAATCCCACTTTTCGTAGGGAGGACGGGACCAGTAGAAGAGCGAATCATCGGGATCCCGCTTGGAGCGCGAAACGCACCAGAGCTCACCGTCGGGCCGAAAATGGATATCGGCTTCATTGAAAGAAGGCGTGGTCCGATGATCGGGACGGGGTTCGTCTGTCGGCTGGGCGCCCGATGTAGGAATCACCGCCCGATGTTCCCAGCTCAGTCCATCAGGGCCGACAAGTAGCTCACCCCCTTTTTCGGCGCAATAGAAGGTGTCCTGATGAATCCGTGGTCGCCACAGCCAGTAGTTGTCCTTATAGATGCGGGTAGGCGTCGACCAATCAAACCCGTCCTCAGAGGTCGAAGCGCAGGTATAGAGGGTTTCGTGGATACCGTTCTCGTCTTCGAAGCGGCGGTCGTTGGCCACGAAAATAGTGAGCTTGTCTCCGTGGGGTACGATCTTCGGATCTCGGGCATCGTGCTCGGTGTGAAGGATAGCCGTCTGGTGCCATCGGGCGAGGTCCGAAGAGCGTAGAACGACAGTTATACCGTTAGGTGACGAATGCCCGTGAGCCCGGGTGTAAACCAGCCAGTAGGCGCCCTTCCAGAAACAGAGGTCGGAGTGAAAATTGTGCCAGGTATCGCGGATGACGGTGCGTTGAGTTAGGATCTTAGCCATGAGGGGACCTCCTTGTTTTTTGTAACACCATTCGGCTCACGAGCGGCGGCGATACAAGGCGTAATCGTTGTGACGTCTGCTGGAAGTTCCTGGATTTGATCTAGCAGAGTTCTCTTGGCAGCGGATGAAAGCACGGCAACGGATCGGGAGCAAGGATTCCTCGGCCCAGAATCGAAAAAGCATCTTGCCATTCAAGGGTCTGGAATCGACAAGGATCGCAACGAAGTTACCAGAGTGTTTCGGGTTATCTTCTCAATTCGAGTATAATTGTTCTTATTGTATGCCAGCATAGAAATCAGCGGAGCAATCCCACTCAGCGGGAACCGAACCTTGTCTTGTCCCTTTCTTCGCGAACAAAACGATTGGTTAGGACTGCGCTGATTCAGAAAATCCATGAACTCAACCATACCAGAAAATCTTCAACCGACGTTTCCGGAGCAGGTGCCACCAGCACGTGTCCGTGAAAAACTCCTCGAACTCCTCGGTCCAGATGACGTTTCCCTCGAAGTTAAGTACGATTCAAAGCGCGTAGAAGAGACTGAACAAATTCGAACAACCCACCTCACCTATCGGAACTCCCTCCGAGAATTCGTTCCGGGAATTCTCATGCTACCTCAAATCGAGTCTGCCAACCTTCGACCCGGCATCGTTTGCCTTCCCGGCACGGGTGGCTGCGCTGAAGACCTGGCCGATCCTCAGTTCCATCAATCCCCGGAGGGTCGTCTGCTCGGTTGGGCGCGAGCGTTAGCCAAGCGCGGCTTCGCCACCCTGGCGATTTCCCCGAAGGGAACCGAATCGCGTCGCGGCAGCGTTGAACAATGGGCGACCGAGCAAAAGCTTCTCGCCCCCTACGGCCGGACCCAAATGGGGGTGCTCGTCGAGGAAACGCTCAGGGCGGCACGAATACTCGGATCAGTACAGGAGGTTGATCCCAAGAGGATCGGACTGACCGGCATGTCCCTGGGAGGGAATGCGACTTGGTATGCCATGGCTTGCGCTCCCTGGATCGCCGCCGGAGTGTGCGTCTGCGGAGGTGTGGGAAGCCTCGCTTCGGCAATTCACCATGGAGACCGAGACCGGCATAGTGGCTACTTCTACATTCCTCATATGCTTCGCTATTTCGATCACGCCGATGTCGTGGCCGCCTGCATGCCTCCGCGTCCTTTCATGGTCGTGGCCCCGACTGAAGACGAAGACATGCCGCGCAAGGGCGTCGAAGAGCTAAGGCGAACCGTCGAACAGGCCTACGCAACCGCGGGACACCCCGATCGATTCGTGGTCCATCAGCCGAATGGAAATCACCGTTTTCTCCCCGAGTATTTTGAACTATTGGCAGAATGGTTTGAGCGCTTCTTGCACTAGACGAATGAACGCCCGGAGCAGCTTCGCCAAATACGAGAGGATCGACCGCAGATTTACCGGATTACCCAGATTCGGAATCTGACTAATCTGCGGTCAAGATTTTACCCGACAACCAATGTCTTCCCGGATTGTATTACTGAATTCGCAAACAATGACCCTAAAAGAATCGATGGAACTGGGAGGCGAATGTCTCCTTCGCTGGCTCGATCCGCAGCGGGATTTTCTGCCCACCGGCAGCTGGGCCATAACCCATGACCTCGGTCGCTGGTGGGATGCCATCCTCCGTCTCGAACACTCGACCGGGTTTCCAATTCCAGCCCACATGGAAGGAGCGAACCTGCGCAACCTCCACTGGCTCCTCGATAATCCTGACGGCCTGCTCTTCGTGCCTCCCGGCCTCAACTGGCACAAGATGAAGTTCGAATTTCACAGCTTGCGCGAAGGGATCCTGACTTTTGCCGCGCTGGTCAACTTTCGCGACAACCGCTGGGCTCGAGACGCGGGACACAAGTACCTCAGCACGATCCAGCGAGGGCTCAAAGAGGATTTCACCTGGGACGTGGATAAGTTCGAATACGCCCGGAACTTTACCGGGTCCGAAAACGAACATCCCGGCCATACCCCCGCCAACGAGAATCGATTCCAAAAGACGGTCTCTCACGGCCGCTCCATTGAGGCGTTAGTCTGGTTCTACAAGGCAACCGGAGACAGTCTGGCGATGGAACTGGCCGAGCACCTCGCCAAGTTTCATCTCAACTACGTGATGGAGGTTGATGGCACCATTCCAGGCGAACTCGCCGCCGAAGACTCACCTCAAGGCGACCGTCAATCCTACCTTTACACTTTGAGCGGCCTCCTTCTCTTCGGGGTGATGACTGGGCAATCAAAATACGTCGACGCCGTCGTGCGAGCTTACAGCATCGGCGCACGGAGCATCATCAACGAGTCCGGTTGGGTCGCCCACGATCTGGGCAAGCTGAATTTTCCGGACAAGACAGGAAATCCACTCGCCAATACCGAGTCCACGGGAGCGGCTGCTCGGCTGGCACTCTGGGTCGCTTGCCACACTGGTCGAGCCGATTGCTACGATGAAGTCGAACGCCTCGTCCGGGCGCGGCTCTTTCCGGGGCAGACAACTCAAATCGATCTCCAAAACAACCCCGACGTCGAGGTGCCGGCCAAGAATGTGGGAGGTTGGGGCGGGAACGACTATCCTCACGCAGGTAAGGGCTGCAACCCCAGCGGCACCGCCGAGATTGTTCATACACTGACAGCTATTTACCAGAAAGTATGTTCCCATGAGGAGGCCGGGCTCGTAATCAACATGCATTTCGATTATGAGGACGAAAAGGTCCGGATCCAAACGCAACGTAGTGAACGAGCAACGCTCCTAATCGAGCCTCGGATTGAAGACAATCTGCTTATCCGCATCCCTAAGTGGATTCCCGCCGAATCGCTTAGGATCGATGTCAAAGGCGAGACGGTATCACCGACCATCGTAGGGTCCTACGCCTACTTTTCGAAGGAACAAATTGGCAGGGGCGCTGAGATTACTTTGAGTCACGACCTGCCGAATCGACGAACCACCGAAACCATGCCGGCGGGCGACACCTACGAATTCTCATGGCGCGGCGACGAAATCATCGGGGTAAATCCCAACGACAAACCGATGCCGTTCTATCCGACCTTGGTTTGACATATCAGACTGAGGTGGGCCAAGTCCTCCGGACACGGCAAAAACTTAGATAATCCAACCAGAATTAATCAGTTCACGGCGGCGAATCTAATAATAATCCGATATCCGCTCCATCCTATGCCTCACCGTGTACGGATCCACCCGCTCGCCACCTTTATAACCCCTGCTGGCGGCCTCCGCTGCTTCAATCCGCTTATATCGAAATTCCAATTCGATCGGATTCTCAAAACAGAATGGCCGCACGCTGCCAATATTCCCGACCGCCTTCTTCGCGCCTTCGAAGATCTCGGTGACTACTCTCTTCGGGTGCTTGCTCACGGCGGCGTTCCATCCCATAGCCTGCTTGGTCGTGACCGTATCAACATTCGGAAAGAAAGCGCTCGCTTCCGCCGCACCCTTGTCATCGCTGGCGACGAAAATTACCGGAACCCCACGCTCCCCGGCCATGGCAGCGTCGATCGCCATCTCCCCCACTTCACGATCGTTCACCTTGATGTACTGGTAGGTCGCCGAACTGAAACTGTGGCAGATCACACCGTCGATGGTGTTATCCATCGCATGGTAACCCACCAGACACACTCCGTCAAACGACTCGTCCACACCGGGCCACCGGTGGCTGAAGTTGACGCCCAAGGCAATATCGCACCGCTCATCCAGCAAATCATAGTGGAGGTTCAGACTTCCGTTGTGGTTATCCCAAACGATCACCTGCTCAGCCCCTGCCTCGAACAAACCCCTGGCCGCGGCATCCGCTTCACGAGTGGCCTGTAACTTGGCGAACTCCAAGTCGCGCGACGAATTCAGGGAGGCGCCGGGCGAACCGACCGCACATGCCACACCCTCACAATCAACACCAATCGCGAACTTCATGCGCCACTTCCTACCCTCCCCGATCCCACGACACAAGTGTGATATCACGGATGTTATGAGGATGGTGCATCCAACTAAAGGTCCCCGATCAGCCGCCAGGGTGGAGGGGCGAGGGCCCTCGAGCCCAATGCCGTCCATACCCAAAACGATCCGTCTTCAGCTTTCGTGAAAGTCTTCGTGCCAAAGATAAATCGGGAACGGAAAACGAATCCGAAATCGCGGGCTCGAGGGCCCTCGCCCCTCCACCCTTGAGGTTTGTTTTCGCGCAGATTCCCTCGAATTCATAAGCCGAAATTCGACCCTTTCTACGGTAGATCAATCGACACATCCAGCTCTTTACCAATCTCGTGAAACCAGTCGATTACTTCCTGATGGTAAGGGATTCCCTCTCGCCGCCGCTTGATCAATTCCTCGCCTTCATCCTGACCGGGATAGATCACGCGCTCATGTCCCGGCGCCGGCTTCGTATTGGCCAACCGGTCCAGCGCCTCGTCGAGGTTGTCCTTGAATTCCTCCGGATCACAGAAAGCCTCGATCTGGTAAGCGGCGAAGAAATGGTGCCCTCCTTCCCACTTCGTCCCCTTCCTCTTTAGCCCTGAGCCTGACAACATCTGGCACATAATGGCGCTGATAACCGCAAACCCGTACCCCTTGTGCGACCCATTCTCCCGAGTGCCGCCAAACGGAAGCATGAAGTATTTCTCCGGCACCGGTCCTTTCTCCAATATGGGGGTGCCATCCGTCCTCGCAATCCATGCCGGATCGAGCTCCGCCTTCAACCTCTCGGCAATAAAAAGCTTGTTTCCCGCTACCTGGGTGGTGGCGACGTCGAAAAGAAAGGGCGCCCGGTTCCGTGCCGGCGCCGCCCAGGCGATAGGGTTCGTCCCTAATCGAGTTTGGGCGCCAAAGGTTGGCACCATTCCATGGGTCGCGTTGTCGCCCGCGAATCCCCCTGTCATGCAAATCCCGATCATATCCGCCTCCGCCGCAAGCAAGGCAAAATAGCCACAGGCACCGACGTGACCGGTGTGGGTTACGGTCACGGCGCCCATGCCGTACTGGCGCGCCTTGTCGATCGCCATTCCCATCATGTCGGCCCCGATGTGGATGCCGAGGCCGCCATCGCCGTTTACGTTCGCCGTAGTAGCGGTTTCTCTAACGATCCTGGGCCGAGGTCTTGGATTTACAGACCCCGCCTGATACCTCTCGATGTAGCGACGCAGCATATTGGAAACGCCGTGTGATTCTACGCCAAAAAGATCAGTCTTGATGAGAACGTCGGCCGACGCTCGGGCGCCCTTATCATCCAATCCCACCTTGCGGAACAACGCCTCCGTAGCAAACCGGATACGGTCTTCCTTTACGTAAACGCGGTCCTTATCGGGAACCCTGAAGCGCTCTAACATGATACTGGAATTTTCGAATTTTTGGTGCTGGTATTCGAATTCACGAACACCAGCAGTAAGCCCCATTTGATTCAAAGAAAGAGAACTGATGAAGAGTCGGAATACGCATCACTGTTCGACACAACGGTCGCGGAAACTCATTATATTGATCTTCGGTTTGTATCCCAAAACTTCCTTAGCGACTGAAAGATCGAGGAATCCTTCGCGGCCCTCGTGCATATTGTCAGATGCGCCATAGACGAGAAGGAAATTCTCCGATCCCTCGTAATCCACCGCCAGACCGAAAAGTTGCACGGCGTCCACCGGCGCCAGCAAGGTGCTGCAATGACGGATACAATTGGGCTCGGATTCACCGTTCACGGTGCCAATACGTACCCCGACGAAGCGCCGGTCACCCACGTTCACCAGATATTTGCCAGCCGTTTCCGCCATGCACTTCATGGCTCCGTACCAACCGTCGGGATTGATCTGATCAGCCGTCGAAAAGATGGGAGCACCGCCGTATTTCTCGTTCCACCCACTGGCATGATTGGAGCTGGCGTAGACGATTTTGCCCACATCGGCCCGGTGAGCGACTTCGAAAAGCAGCATCTGCATGCCGATGTCAGTCATACTGGCGGCAGATTCTCCCACGTTTTCCGCAGGCAAGTAGGCCAACGACACAACCACCTCCTGATTCTCACATATCCGGCTGACAAACCCATGGTCACACAGGTCTCCCACCTCGACCCGCGACTTCGCTCCTTCAATATCGACGCGGTCCGCCAAGGTCAGTTCATACCGGTCTTCTTCCTCCCAGCCTCGCCACAGAATAGTTCCGATGCGTCCTGCCGCGCCCGTAATCAATACTCTCTTCTTTGACATAGTTGATTTTATTCGAACTTAATACTTGATCACGAAATCCTGCCCACATCTTCGACCATCGGTCGATCCAACCGCGTGTGGTAAGGAGGTTCCAGGACCGCCCGTTGCTCCGGCGTCATCCCATCCAACGTAGCGTCGGGCCAGGGCAGATAGCTGTTTGCGTAGGCAAGACAATTTGGCGAATAGCGAAAGAGAAGAGACCGGCGCTGGTGCTCTGCTTTCCAGGGCAAAGTTCCGTGAGTGGTGGCTTCTGTGAAGATCACAACATCTCCCGCTTTGGCCGTGATTTGCTTGATAAACTCCTGATGGACCTCGAATTTCCTCATCGCCGGTGGACAAGGAAAATTCCCTTTGTGGCTACCGGGGATAACACTGAGCCCGCCGTCACCCGCATTCTGGTTGGCAAGCTGCCAGGCAACGACCATCAGCCCGTTGTGGATGCGTCCGTCCCTGACGATGTAGTATTGATGAGGATCGAAGCCCGGACCTGAAGATCCATGAAATACGTGGCCTTCCGCCCCATTACGCATGCTGATAAGTCCGGGACTGTGGTCCATTCGGAAACCCGGTCCCAAGAGCGCGTGTAGATAGGGTACTATTTTCGGATGGGCGAGCATGGCGCGAAAGGGATCGCGCCACGGCTCTTCCCACGCCAGCATGCCGCCGAGATCACCGCGACCGGTGATACCTTTTAAGGTCGTTGAATCTTTCGAAAGAGACAACTCTCCGGCGCGCTCACGAATCTCTCCGGCGTGCCGATCGATCGCCTCATTGGCCGTTGCCACCTCCTCTTTCGACAGCACCTCGCGCAAGACGATGTAGCCATTGATATCGAAAAGGTATTTCTCGTCTTCCGTCATGGGTGAATCTGTGAATCCAGAAAAGGTCCTTCCTTGCTGCCGGTCAAGGTCGGGTTCGAGGATATTCCCCAGCAATGTGCGGATTGCTTCTCCCGGGATGTCCCTGAGCTCTGACTAGAAATCCCGCTCAACGGGACAGATGCGGGTTTGCGGGCGATAAATTCTGAGGATTTTCTACGGAAAACACTCTTACAAAAGGAGACAAGGGGCGAGGCTTGCCGGTCATAGCCTTAGCGACGTCTGGGCCCTCGAGCCCCAGACTCCAGGTCTGTTTTTCGTTGCTTCACTCGGAGCAGAAGACTGAACCTCTGCAAAGGCGCTTCCTTTTTCGATCAAACCGAGTGAGTAACATGAAACAATACGATTGGATCATAACCGGCGGGCGTGTCATCGACCCGGCCAATAAATTCGACGCAGTCGCTGATGTTGGCATCCGTTCGGGCCGTATCGATGCAGTTAGGGAAGGCCTCGACCCCGACTCGGCGGAGAATGTCTACGATGCGAAAGGAAAGCTGGTCACTCCGGGGCTGATTGACCTGCATGCTCATGTCTATGATCTCGCCACGCCGTTGAGCGTGGATGCCGATCACTACTGCCTGGGCCGAGGTGTGACCACCGCAATCGACGCCGGCAGCGCCGGATGCGACACTTTTCCGGGGTTCCGTGCCTTCGCCGCGGAACAGTCGAAGACGCGTCTCCTCGCCTTCCTCAACATCTCGAGAGCCGGCCTCTCCTTTTGCAGTCTTGCCGGAGGCGTGGCACTCGGGGAACTCGAGACGTTGAAACTCGTTAATGAAAAGGACTGCATCGACTCCATTGAGGCGAATCAGGACCTTCTCGTTGGAGTCAAAATCCGTCTCTCCGATACCCTGGCCGATGAGGGGAAAAACGAACCCGAAGCCTATCGCCGGGCCCTGAGCGCGGCAGCGGCAACCGGCCTGCCTCTAATGGTCCACCACAGTTTATCAACCGTTCCCCTGGAGGATTGTCCCGGAGGAATGGCGCCGGGTGATATTTACACCCACGCGTTCCACGGCCACCGAAGCACCATCATTGATCCTGACAGCCGAAAAGTCCATCCGGCCGTGCGCCCGGCGCGCGAAAAAGGTGTGATCTTCGACATTGGCCACGGTATGGGCGCGTTCAACTGGCCGGTCGGGGAAATCTGCGCTTCGGAGGGTTTCTGGCCCGATGTCATCAGTACCGATATGCACAGCTTTACCCATGAAGGTCCCGCCTACGACATGCCCACCGTGATGTCCAAACTGCTCCATCTGGGCATGTCTCTGGAATCGGTCATTGAGTCTTCGACCATCACTGCGGCACGAGCCATCAGCTGGGAAGATCGCATCGGCACGCTCGGCCTAGGACGCGAAGCGGATGTCGCCGTGCTCGCCCTCGAAGAGGCAGACATGGAGCTTGAAGACTGTCACGGACAGGTGCGTCGAATTCGGAAACGACTCGTCGCCCATGCGGTCTGGAAATCAGGCGCGCCGGGTACGATCACCCATCCGATCCAGTTCCCAAACCTCGAGAAAATCGAGGCGGCAAGACGAAGTCCTCTCCGCCCGGTGATCAGTGACTGAATCGGAAACCTTACAATAGAATCCCCTCTCTGCCTCCCGGCAGAGCACTAGGAAGATGTCGGTGCTGGAATCGCAAGCGATCCACGAATCAGCCAAATATTCCAACCTCCCCGAAAAACCGCAAAGCTAGGTCCGACAGATTCCTAGCTCTTCCGATACTTCTCAATTTTCCCTTCATCCACATCGACCCCCAATCCTGGCCCCATCGGCACGCGCAGACGGCCTCCTTTGAACCGCAAGGGCTCACTCAATATATCGTCCACCAAACCGTGATAACAGGTGTCACTGGGCCCTGAGAATCCAGGTGTCGAAGCCGCCACATGGGTGATGGCGGCGGTCTTAAGGCCCAGATCGTGGGAGCAGTCCCGGCAGAGCCAAATATTCCAACCTCCCCGAAAAACCGCAAAGCTAGGTCCGACAGATTCCTAGCTCTTCCGATACTTCTCAATTTTCCCTTCATCCACATCGACCCCCAATCCTGGCCCCATCGGCACGCGCAGACGGCCTCCTTTGAACCGCAAGGGCTCACTCAATATATCGTCCACCAAACCGTGATAACAGGTGTCACTGGGCCCTGAGAATCCAGGTGTCGAAGCCGCCACATGGGTGATGGCGGCGGTCTTAAGGCCCAGATCGTGGGAGCAGTGCATCAGAGTCGGAATCCCCCAAGCCGCCGCCGTTTCCGCGACCTTCTTGACTCGAAGCAGCCCACCCGCGGCCGGGGTGTCCGGCATCAGCATTCCCGCCGCCCCTGCCTCCAGGACTTCGGTGACGCTGTCCGGGGTGCCGACCCCCATGTTAACCAGGACGGTCATGCCGATATCCCGGCGAATGCGCACGAGGGTCTCTAGATGCTCACTCGAACAAGGATCTTCGAAGAGACGGACGTTCAACTCGACCATTCTACGCATTGTTTCCTCGGCCGCGTCGGGCCCGTATCCGCAGTTCGCATCCGGTCGCAAGGCGGCTTCGTTACCGATCTCCTCCTGTATCGCCGCGGCAATAGAAAGGTCCTGCTCAGGATCGTTTCCGGCCTTTGTTTTGATGAACCGGAATCCCCATCGTTCGATATATTCTCGTGCCGTAGCCGCTGATTGCGCCGGCTCTTTGAAACCCATACAGCCGCAGAAATCCACCTCATCACGCACCACTCCACCGAACAATCGACAGATCGGGAGCCTCGCTTTTTTACCCAGTAAGTCCCAAAGGGCCATCTCCACACCCGACATCGGGCCCCGATCGACATCCGCCTCCTCCATCGATGCTAACGCCGCTTCGATATCCGCCACATGGTGACCAACGAGCAACGACTCGATTCCAGCCGGCGGCTCACCGGTGCCCTCTCCCCAGCCAACCAGGCCCTCATCACTCACCGCTTTGAAGATGAGCCCGGTGGCCCCTAACCCACCCGGACTACCACCGCGACCGACGTAAGGGCCGACGGGAGCCGCATACGGAGCGAACACTTGAACAGCACTGATTTCTTTAATTTTCATGAAATACTCCAGTCATCACATCTACAATGGTTAGCAACCACTGGCCAGACCATTCGTCTCAGTCCCCGCTCTGCTGCTCCCGGCTTGCCGGGATTAGGAAGATGTCGGTGGTGGCATCGGCCTTGATCTACGAATCCACCCAGAAAGCATGAGCGCTCCGCGAAACCGCAAAGCGAAGTCCGACAGATTCCTAGCACCGACAGGTTTCTCATCTCTCAGCTTTTTGGGGGTCCCGGACATACAGCACAGCGACTACTAGAGCGACCAGCATCAAGGCCAACACCAAGACCCATGTCGAAACCGGATTCCATTCATAGAGAATGCCACCCGCCAAAGAAGCAAGCATGAGAGGAATGGTGATAAGAAAACCGGTACCTGGACCCCCGGTTCCGCCTGAGGCCGCACCAATCATGACCGAGCCACGACCGATCGCAGCCATAACCCGTCCACGAATGGGACTGGGCACCGTGTCCGCCAACAGGGCAGCCGTGGAAGGGCTGAAAAATGCTGAAGTCAATCCCACGATACAGCGAATCGCCAGAACTTCGCCAAATGTCCCGGCCAACAAGAAGAGAGGTAGGGCGGTTGAGGAGAGCAAGGCGCCGGTCACGAACCTCGCACGCCCGAAACGATCGGCCAGAAATCCAGCCGGAATCGTCGCGAGATTCCTCAACGTCATCTCTACAAGAAGAACCAGTCCCCACTGCGTCGAAGACAATCCGATGCGGGTCTTCGCAAAGATAACCCAGAATGGACTGGCGATTCCGTTGGCAATGAAGCACAGGATGATGATCACGGAAAGCGCCTTCAGAGATGGGGGAAAGTCCCTCAGCATCTGGGGAATGCCGGTATACGAACTCTTGAATGTGCTTGAGAGGTTGCTTAAGCGAACCGGATCCTCTGACGGCTTCCGAGTTTCGCGAATGAAGATCAGGTTAATCGTTGCCCCGAGGGCGTAAGCCGAGGCCATCGCCACGTAGAGTATACGCATGCCTGTTTCCACACCGTAGGCATCGAGCATCGAACCGGCCACCCAGGGAGCCAACAGTGCAGGCAATCCGGTCAGGGCCGCCATCGTCGCAAAGCCACGACCTCGATGCTTCGGATCCAAGGAGTCGGCAACGATGGATGAGGTGGCTGGAAAGTTGAAAACAGCCAAGCCATGAAGCAATCGCGCCAGAGCAACCCATTCCCAACTCGGAGCCACCGCGTTGATCAAAATGACTCCGGCGGAAAAGTATCCGGTCACCGCGATCAACCGCGCACGATTCATATGGTCGGCGAGATAGCCCGCGATCGGGAATGCGAGCAGGCCGCCGAGTGGTCCCAGGGCGTAGACAATGCCGACTTCAAAAGGATCGCCTCCAAGCGACAAAATATAAAGCGGGATGTAAGGAAACACCATGCTCCGGCTGAACATTCCCAAGCAGCCGGACAGAGTCAGCACGAGCAGGTTACCGCGAAAAAAGGAAAAGGATGGAGTCACTGATGAGGTTTCGCTGTTTCCCTAGGAATCTCTCGGTATGAACCTGATCCCGATTTACGTCCCTCAGCGGTCGATCTGAACCTCGGCGATGGTTCCAAGTTCAAAGTCCGACGGACTCCTAGCAGACCTTCTACTACGGTTGCTTTATTCTTGAATAGGGTCAACCCGCCAGGATCCAATGAAAATCACCCAGGTTGAGACGATACCCATTGCTCGCATGGGCCATGGCGTCCTCGGTTATCTCGTGCTCGTGTATACCGATGAAGAGATCGATCCGTTCTTTTTCGAAGAGCCTGTGGCGCCGGAGAACATCGACGAAATGGCCAAAGTGGCGGCCGCGATCAACATTCCGGTCGCAGCCGGCGAGAGGCTATATACCCGTTGGGCTTTCCGGCAACTCTTGGAGAAGCAAGCCGTGGACTACATACAACCGGACCTCTGTCACTGCGGCGGTTTCTACGAGGGCCACAAAATCGCCGCCATGGCCGAAACCTACCACATACGCCTCCTACCCCAGACTCACTGGCGCAATCCCGCTGGGTGGAATTGCAGTGATATCCGCGGTCGCAGTAGAAGGTATCTCAAGTGTTCGGGCTACTACTCCACCACCAACCTGCCGACATCACGCGTCGTCGCATCGCAGTACCACAGGACGCCTTCGTGCATGGTCAGACCATGCACCTCGTCGGGAGCCTCCACCCGGATTACCTTCCAGATCCGCCCATCAGCCGTGTCCAGAAGCGATACCGTTCCTGATGATGTATCCGCCACCCAGAGCTTGCTATCTTCCGACCATGCCAATCCGTGATTGCGTAGGCCCGGCGTGCGGAACTGATTCACTTCCTCCCACGGATCGACATTCATCACATGCACCATCTGGGATGGAGGCGAAGCGATGTAGATCTTTCCCTCACGCCACTCCAGTCCATGTGCCCCCGTCACCCTGCCGTTCACCTGATCAGCGGCCCATGACGTGATTCCCGATCCCGGCGAATCATACCTGGCAATTGTCTTACCCGTGTCCACATCGATCTTGGCAATTTCGAGCTCGAAGGTCGATGACACCCAGAGCGCTCCATCTCCAATCGTGATCCCGCTGGAGTGCTCGGTGTCTGTCTGCGCTTCAAACAACACTTCGCCGGTATCATAGCTTACCTTGTAGATCTTCAGATCCACCTGATCGATAATCCACAGCCCGTCGGAGGCCGCCTGCAAGCCGTTCGGCTGAGGCCCAGGGCTGAGAAATCGCTTTTCTACCTTCGCAATTTTGAATGCCATATCATTCGTCTCTTTTGGATCCATGTTCCCGAAATTACGAACACCCGCACTTAGGCTTCCCCGATTCGAAACTTTGTCAATTTAAAGGCGAATTTTAGTATGTTCTTCAATGGTCTCCCAGTCGAGTTCCACTCCCAAACCGGGCCCCTCGGGAACTCGAACATTGCCGTCCGGGTCCACTGAAAGACCCTCCGACAGGCCGAAATGATCGCGCTGCACAGTCAATTCCAGAAAGCGGCAATTACGCACCCCGCAAGCAGCATGGAGATTAGCCAGGTTGAGCAATGAGAAGACCGCAAGGTGAATCTCACAGTTGACGCCGAAGGCTTCGCACAGGTGCGCGGTCTTGAGGTAGCCGGTGATGCCCCCCTTCCAGGAAACATCGCTGCGAACGATGTCGACGGCGCCCCGAACCAGATACTCGGCCGCCGTATAGTAACTCCCTGCGGCCCACTCCAGACCCGCAATGGGAATGTCCAAGGCCTGAGCCAGCTGGACATAGCCGTGAATATCATAGTCATGCAAGGGCTCTTCGTACCAGAAGTAGTCGAGTTTCTCCAACTCTCGGCCCACCCGCAACGCGTCCTCGTGATCATAGGCGGCCACCGGATCGCTCATAAGGATGAAATCGTCCCCCATCTCCTTCCGTACCGCGCGACAGCACTCGATGTCCAAATCGGCGTCCCCCGGAGGATGAAGCTTGTAGGCCTTGAAATTCTGCTCTTGGGCTGCCTTGGCCTCGCGGATATAGTACTCGGGATCGGGAGCGCGCCCCCCGGTGGCATAGGCCATGATTCGGTCCCTGTAACCGCCGACCAACTGGTAAAGGGGCAATCCAGCCTTTTTGGCCGCAATATCCCAAAGGGCCACATCAATCGGGCCATGAGCCGTGATCGGAAGATGGCCGCCAAATCGATCCGCTTTCCGAATCTTATGAAAAAGAAACTCCCGATTTATGGGATTCTCCCCCAGAAGTTCGGGTTTGATCACCGCGGCGATCTCCTCGGCCACTCGGCGGCCCCCTTTTGCACTCCAAGCCATGCTGTGGCCATCGATTCCTTCATCCGTCCTTACGGCAATGAACACTAGCTCATCGCCCGGCGCCTTCTCCACTAAGTACAGTTCTACTTCTGTAATTTTCATTTGCTCTGTCTCTCGTTTCCCAAACCCACCTGAGGCCCGCTTGTAGCGCTACCATATGGCATGTAATATCCCAGCCTAACCCAAATCGCACTAGGAGGCATCTCATTCTGAAACCATCACACTTTCGAATTGCCAAGACAAATGCGAGTTATTGTGAACGCACTCCAAGCGAATAACCCATACTGATCGTCCACCCAGAGAACCGTGAAACCCTCCGCCCCACTTAACAAGCACGGTCCCGCGATTTCCACTTGCCCAGTAATCTTCAACACTTCATATCTCGTATTTAAAAATTCACGGTCGTGAATTTTTAAATACGAGATATGAAGTGGGCTCCTTTTCATCATCCCGATATTTCCTTGCCGGTTATTGCACGCAAACTGAGCAACGAACTCCTTGATTTGCTCATGGAGTTCGATCTGCGCTCGCTCATAAGTGTATACAAGCAAAACTGGCGATTCGAGTATTCCACGCCTACCGCCTACGAGACTGCGGTCTTCCGCCTGCAGCGGAAAGGCCTCATAGCATCCCGTGCGGATGATGGGGGTGATCCGGTACTCATCCTCACGGAAAAAGGCAGGGCTCAGCGACCGATCTGCCTACAGCCCACTCGTCTCTGGAACCAGCGCTGGAACGGAATCTGGTATGTTCTAGTGTATGATGTTCCTGAGAAGAATAGATCCTATCGCGACCATTTACGGAGATTTCTGAGACGGAGGCGCATGGGATGTCTGCAGGATAGCGTCTGGGTGACTCCGAACGATTTTCGACCTGAATACAGCGATCTGGCCGAAGCGGCGGACCTTGGCGGCTACGCCTTTCTCTTCGAATCGCGGACGGTGTTGGGTCAGTCCAGTCAGGAGGTTGTCCTCGAAGCATGGAAATTTAACAGACTTGCCGAAATACAGGCTTCTTACGAACGTGTTCTCAAAGAGAATCTTCCACAGGTCAAAGAAGGAGAAGGAACACCATCCGAGCTTCTTGATCTGGCACGAACCGAACTTGCCGCCTACCTTTCCGTGATGCGGGACGATCCCCTATTGCCACGTAAGCTCTGGCCCCACTTCTACCGTGGTGAGGAGGTCTATCAGTCGCATCGGGAATTCTCCGCCGCCGTGAGCCGGCGTTTTCAGGAACTTACCTGAATGCCAAGTCTCCAGCTTTCACCGTACGCCATTCACGGCGGCATTCCCGGATTTATTGACGAGAGACGTTCATTAGGTCAAAGGCTGAACGGAACGTACCTTAACGAGTGTATTTAAATATTCACGACCGTGAATATTTAAATACACTCGTTAAGGTAGAGGCTGTCCCAAATCCGAGAGGATTTGGGTGGAAGCCTGATACCGATATCAATCTTCGTCACGTTATGTAGACCACGACATGCCTTCCGTCCTCGGTAGCTTACCTTTTATCCGTTATGCACCTTTCCAGCACCCTTCCTCTCGCTTTGAGTCGATAGTTCTCCCAAGGAAGCGCCTCTGACTCGATTCTTGGATCCCTATGCCGCCTGCGTTGCCTCTTTCTCATGTTCTTGCGCAAGTCTCTGCGCGATTTTCCATAGATTGTGGGACAGAACCGACCAGGCCACGCTAAGGTTACGGTTGTCAAAGCCTTTGCTGCGTATCTTGCCCCCGTGCCATCGGTTCTTGAGCACTCCGATCCGGCCTTCGGTGCTCCCTCGTCGTCGCTGCAACCGGACAAAGCGCGGCTCCTCCATCCGCTCCTTGAGCTCTTGTGGATTGCGGGGCGTAAGGGCGTCAAAAATCCCCTCTGCCTGGAGCCGCTTGCTGGCCGCCTTCGAGGCATAGCCCCGATCCCCACTGATCGCTTCGATCTTCTCCTCTAAAGCGAAGCCCTTTTGCCTCTCCAGACTTTCCCAAAGCTGCTTCAATTCGCTCGGGGCCTGCCCCCCATACAGTTTCCAGTCCAACAGATATCCCTCTGCGCTCTCGCATAAATAAAGGGTGTTGCCAAACTCCACCTCCCGATCTGCCTTGCCTCGCACGATGACGTCAATCTCAGGTTCGTAGGCGCTCAGGATCTTCTCCTCATTCTTCACCTGCCGCCCCCCTATGATCCGTTCGTGCGCCTGTTTCATGACCTGCGGTATCTGCTCTAACATACCATCCATTCGCTCGATGATTCGGCTCGCCTTCTTCTCGGTGTAATCGCTTTGCATCCACATAGCTTCCAATAAGTCACGGTGGCGAAGGGCATGGCCCTCAATCTTCTTGAGCAATAGCTTCATCCGCCGCAGGATCCCTTTACGCGCTTTGCCCGCCTCCCGGCGCCGACGCGCATGCGTCATCTCCAGGCACCGTTTGTTCATCTCCCGAGCCAATCCCTTTGCTCCCTGGGGCATGCGCTGTTTCATTCCCGCCTGCCGGATCAGACTGATCGCCTTGAGCAGCGTTGCTCCCACATCCTTGAGCAAGACCCAGTCCACGGGCCAGTGGATGTTCGCTTCCAGGCAAGTGGCGTCGATCAGGCATTCCCTCGTATCGATCGGCTTCTCTAATCCTGCCTCACCACAATGTTCAGCATTGCCCACCACCTCGGTCATCCTTGCATGCAGCTGTCTCAGATACGCTTCGTCGAAGAATTTCGAATCCCGTTCCAGACTGCTCTTCGATATTTTCCGGATCCCGTCTACCTCACGCACCCGGCAAAAATTAGCCAGAAGCTCACTGCGTCCCAACTCCTGCGACAGACAACGAAAGGATATCCCTCCGAGTAAATGACGCACCACCTCCACCCGCAGCGCTTTTATCGCTCTTAGAGCGCGTCGCTCCCGATCCTTCCCTCCCGCTTCATCCCATCCTTCCAAGGCTTTTACGATCGCCTCCCTTTCCAGCGAGGAGTCGATCAAAACCCGGTCAATCCGCTCCATTGTTTCCAGAAACACGGTGTAGTCTTTGCATCGAATGACTGGAGTTAGGGCTGGACGCAGGAAGCTTTGTACGGCAATATTTTTCATGAGAAGGGCGTGCTTTGTATTTGACTAACGCAAGCATAAGCGCCCTTTTTCGCCGGATCGAGCTTTTTGCAGCTCTATCCGGCCTTTTTTTTGCCCATAACTCATTAAAAATCAATTGTTTCCACCACTGGGACGGGCTCTAAGGTACGAGAGAGCTCAGCTCCGACACTGGGAGCTCGATATTGAAGGTTGAACTGGATGAGGTGAGGGGGAGAGACTTGGGAAATGAGGCTAGAGGGAAAGACTGCGATTGTGACGGGCGGCGCTTCGGGGTTTGGGAGTGAGATTGCGCGGCGCTTCGCTAAGGAGGGAGCGCGTGTTACGGTCGCCGATGTCAACATTTCAGGGGCGCGGGAGGTAGCGGAGGAGATTGGAGCGGCGGCGTTTGCGGTGGAAGTGGATGTGAGCAGTGGCGATGCGTATGAGGCCATGGTGGAGGCGACATTGAAGGCCTTCGGCGATCTGGATTTGGTAGTGAACAATGCCGGCATCGCGCATCTCAATCAACCCATGCTGGATATAGATGAAGCGACGTTTGACCGAGTCTTCGCGGTCAATGTGAAATCCGTCTACCACAGCGCGAAGGCAGTCGTACCTCATTTTCGGAAGCGCGGCCGAGGACTGATACTGAATATGGCGTCCACGGCCGGGATTCGGCCCCGCCCCGGGCTAACCTGGTACAACGGCAGCAAGGGCGCCGTAATCGCATTGACCAAATCCATGGCCATCGAGCTTGCTCCTGACGACATCCGGGTGAACGCCATCTGCCCGGTGGCCAGCGAAACCGGAATGTTCAAGGATTTCATCGGGGAGGATACACCCGAGCGGAGGGCGAGTATGATTGCGACGGTGCCCATGGGTCGATTTTGTGAGCCGATTGACATCGCACACACGGCGGTATTCCTCGCCTCCGACGATGCCTCATTCATCACCGGTATCGCCATGGAGGTCGATGGCGGTCGATGTATTTAGGAAGCTGTCGTATCTGATTCTCGGAATTCGTGGAAGAAAGTAGCCATTCGGGCATGTTCGTGAGCTTCGGGGGAATGAAACACCGACATCTTCCTAGCACAGTCTGGAGATATCACACTCGCTACGACGGATCTAAAAGGTAATCGACGAGTGTGAGATCTCCAGACTGATGAAGGAGAAAGCCGAAGTAGATCTGATCTCCCGTCGCCTGGGCACGGTCACTCTCGAGCCCACCGTTCCGGTGGTCGCAGGGAGTGTTGGCCAGTGGACGTTCACCTACAGAGTGGGAAGTTACGGAATCGATGAGCACGGGACGATCAAGCTAGTGCAGCGCTTCGCGAGCGACTGGGAGGAGCCCCAATTCAGCAGACCGGAAGATCCCGGTTATACGACTGTTCAAACCGACGGCGACGCTAAGCTCGGCGTGGCCTATGGCCGAAAAGCGCACCAACGACCCTGGACCAAGGGGCTGGTCATCGACATCTACGATGGCTATCTGGCTCCCGGGAACACGGTGACGATTGTCCTCGGGGATCAGAGATGGGGATCTCCTGGGATCCGGGCGCAGACGTTTCAAGAGACTGCCCACGAATTCCGGTTTCTGGTAGATCCGACAAATGCCCATGTGGTGAAACGACTTCCGACCTCACCTGTGATTCCGGTCGTGGCCGGTATGCCTTCTGGTCTGGTATGTATTCTGCCGACCTATTCAACCGTCGACGAGACGGTAGAGGCATTTGTAAAGGGCGAGGATCAATGGGGAAACCCGACTCAGCCGCCGGAGCCATTGTCACTGATTTGGGAAGGCGAAGGGGAGGTGAGGATTGAGGGGAAACATCTGAACTTTCGCAGCCCGGGCACCGGTCATATTGTCGCTTCAGGCAGAGCCGACGGGAAGATACGCTTCTGTCGGAGTAACCCGATCACGGCATACAAAACAGAGCCGCAATACGGAAAGTACTGGGGTGATCTTCATGGGCAGACCGCGGCCACTGTCGGTACCGGCACGGAAAGGGAATACTTCACCTTTGGTCGCGATGTCGCCCGTTTGGATTTCACCAGCCACCAAGGGAACGACTTTCAGATGAACGATGCGGACTGGCAACGGCTGAACGATACCGCGAAGGAGTTCCAGGAAGATGGCAAATTTGTCGTTTTCCCGGGATATGAATGGTCGGCCAACACTCCGGCAGGAGGTGATCGAAACGTATTCTACCGCGAGGAAGGCTGGCCCATCATTCGGTCGAAACATTGGCAAATTCCGGAATCCGCCGAAGACGAAATCACGCCGGCTCATCCCGCGGATGTTTTCTTTCAACGGGTTCGGGAACAGATCGACCTCGACCACGTTTTGTTGGGATCGCACGTCGGAGGTCGGTATGCCGATGTTCGGCGCTACTTTGATCAGGATCTCGGTCCTCTCGTAGAGATCGTGTCCTGTTGGGGCGTCTTCGAATGGATGCTATGGGACGCCCTTGAGAAGGGTTACATAGTCGGTGTGATGTGCAACAGCGACGGCCATAAGGGCCGGCCGGGAGCGGAAGGACCCGGAGCAGGCGAGTTCGGAATCAGCAACGGTCTCACTTGTGTGCTGGCAGAGTCGCTGAACCGCGAATCAATTTTCGCAGCCCTAAGGGCACGCCGTTGCTACGGTACAACCGGGCCCAGGATAGATCTCTCTTTCGACATTGCCGGACATCCGATGGGTTCGATGATCCAAACGGAGAGAAGGAAACTCGGGGTCCGGGCCAGCGTCGTGGGAACCGCTCCACTGGAGTCAATATCGCTCATGCGAGGGCGCGAGATTGTCGAAACGGTTCAACCCGCGGCCTTTGCTTCGGTGGGAGAATCCAACAGGGTTCGGGTGAGCTGGCGCGGGAGCCGGATCCGGGGACGTGGCCGGCGGGTGGTGTGGGACGGCTCCATTCGCTTGACCGACGCCAAGATTCTCAGAGCGACACCGTTCGCTTTTGATGCCGCTACGGACGGAATAAGGACTAAGACCGATCGCAAAGTCGCATTCTCGAGCAGCACCACAGGTGATACCGACGGCATCGACTTGAAACTTGACCAAGCCCAGAAAGGGACTCTGAGCTTTCAGAGCGAAGCGGGTTCGTGCGCGGTCGACCTCCCTAAACTGGAGCCCGTCCCAGTGGTGGAAACAATTGATTTTTAATGAGTTATGGGAAAAAAAAGGCCGGATAGAGCTGCAAAAAGCTCGATCCGGCGAAAAAGGGCGCTTATGCTTGCGTTAGTCAAATACAAAGCACGCCCTTCTCATGAAAAATATTGCCGTACAAAGCTTCCTGCGTCCAGCCCTAACTCCAGTCATTCGATGCAAAGACTACACCGTGTTTCTGGAAACAATGGAGCGGATTGACCGGGTTTTGATCGACTCCTCGCTGGAAAGGGAGGCGATCGTAAAAGCCTTGGAAGGATGGGATGAAGCGGGAGGGAAGGATCGGGAGCGACGCGCTCTAAGAGCGATAAAAGCGCTGCGGGTGGAGGTGGTGCGTCATTTACTCGGAGGGATATCCTTTCGTTGTCTGTCGCAGGAGTTGGGACGCAGTGAGCTTCTGGCTAATTTTTGCCGGGTGCGTGAGGTAGACGGGATCCGGAAAATATCGAAGAGCAGTCTGGAACGGGATTCGAAATTCTTCGACGAAGCGTATCTGAGACAGCTGCATGCAAGGATGACCGAGGTGGTGGGCAATGCTGAACATTGTGGTGAGGCAGGATTAGAGAAGCCGATCGATACGAGGGAATGCCTGATCGACGCCACTTGCCTGGAAGCGAACATCCACTGGCCCGTGGACTGGGTCTTGCTCAAGGATGTGGGAGCAACGCTGCTCAAGGCGATCAGTCTGATCCGGCAGGCGGGAATGAAACAGCGCATGCCCCAGGGAGCAAAGGGATTGGCTCGGGAGATGAACAAACGGTGCCTGGAGATGACGCATGCGCGTCGGCGCCGGGAGGCGGGCAAAGCGCGTAAAGGGATCCTGCGGCGGATGAAGCTATTGCTCAAGAAGATTGAGGGCCATGCCCTTCGCCACCGTGACTTATTGGAAGCTATGTGGATGCAAAGCGATTACACCGAGAAGAAGGCGAGCCGAATCATCGAGCGAATGGATGGTATGTTAGAGCAGATACCGCAGGTCATGAAACAGGCGCACGAACGGATCATAGGGGGGCGGCAGGTGAAGAATGAGGAGAAGATCCTGAGCGCCTACGAACCTGAGATTGACGTCATCGTGCGAGGCAAGGCAGATCGGGAGGTGGAGTTTGGCAACACCCTTTATTTATGCGAGAGCGCAGAGGGATATCTGTTGGACTGGAAACTGTATGGGGGGCAGGCCCCGAGCGAATTGAAGCAGCTTTGGGAAAGTCTGGAGAGGCAAAAGGGCTTCGCTTTAGAGGAGAAGATCGAAGCGATCAGTGGGGATCGGGGCTATGCCTCGAAGGCGGCCAGCAAGCGGCTCCAGGCAGAGGGGATTTTTGACGCCCTTACGCCCCGCAATCCACAAGAGCTCAAGGAGCGGATGGAGGAGCCGCGCTTTGTCCGGTTGCAGCGACGACGAGGGAGCACCGAAGGCCGGATCGGAGTGCTCAAGAACCGATGGCACGGGGGCAAGATACGCAGCAAAGGCTTTGACAACCGTAACCTTAGCGTGGCCTGGTCGGTTCTGTCCCACAATCTATGGAAAATCGCGCAGAGACTTGCGCAAGAACATGAGAAAGAGGCAACGCAGGCGGCATAGGGATCCAAGAATCGAGTCAGAGGCGCTTCCTTGGGAGAACTATCGACTCAAAGCGAGAGGAAGGGTGCTGGAAAGGTGCATAACGGATAAAAGGTAAGCTACCGAGGACGGAAGGCATGTCGTGGTCTACATAACGTGACGAAGATTGATATCGGTATCAGGCTTCCACCCAAATCCTCTCGGATTTGGGACAGCCTCTAGGTAGTGACCGCGTTGAATCGCCATTCGCGCAGTTCGAGTGCGAGCTTGCCGTCCTGGGCCGCGATCTTGGCCAGGGGGGCGCCTATGAGGGCGAGAAAACGCGACTCGAAGCTCTGCCCTTCATTTAGGGAAGCGGAATCGGCCCACAGACCTATGGGGGAAGCCTTGATGGCGTCAAAAGTGGCGAAGGATGCCTCTCTGAAGTCCACTGCCGTATTGGACTGAACCGCCTCCTGCCTGGCAAGATTCATAAAGAAGCGCCAGTGGTCGGTAATGTTGGCCACCAATTCGAATTCGAATCCGGTGGAGACAAAATCAAAGGTGGCCGTTTCACCCGGGTTCGCGTTGTCGGTTATCTCGCCGGTTTCCGGGTCAAACTGTGGATTCCGGAACGACCGGATATCCGAAGGAAGCCACGAGAAGATCTCTTCATAGACATCCTCAAAGCTCTGGAAGTTCGGATTTTTCAGATCGCCCGCCTGAGGACCGAGTTGGTCGATTGACGCCTGGACAGCGGCTTGGAATCCAGCCGCGTCGTCCCCAAACTGCTGGGAGGCCCTCCACCAACGTTTCGTGAAACCATTGATCCATCCGTAGAAACCGAAAGCTGTACCCCCGCTGAGGGATGCGTTTTCGCTGGTGGTGTCATACCAGTTGAAGCGGGCGGCTACGCGGTTTTGAAAGAGATTCATGGAGAACCCATACTCCTTCGTAGTCCCCGAGGGCGGGCTGAGAATATTCCCTCGTATATCTCGCCGGGTGGCCGAGACCGCGAAATTCTCCGATTCACTGTAGTGGCCGCTTAACCCAACGGGCAGGCCGACCAGCCATTTCTCGCGCACATGTCCGACCAGACTCCAGGTAATCGTATCGCCTGAAATGATGTCAGAGGGCTCGTCCTGGATTCTGAAGAAATTCGGATCCCACTCCCTGGTATTTGGGCCTATCCACCGATTGTTGCCACTGACAGGTATATTCTCCCAAGTTGCCGATTCATCTCTGCGCCAACCGTAGAGTCCTACGATATGGTCACCGAGGATCCGGCCCTGGGTGCTGAATACGTAGGTTTCGATCTCGTTGCGACGTCGTCCGCTGCCACCGGCGAGGCCCTGCCTGACCGATAGGTCATGCAGTTCAAGACCCGTGGAATCGCCGCCGCTTACCGGGTCGTTGGTGGGGGGCTATCCCTGTTCCAATGAAGCGCGGGGCCACCGAAGGAATCGAGTGCCGTCCCGTCTCCCCGCGGCAACGTGGCCGTGATTCGATTGAGCTGCACCTGGCTGGGATCGCTGAATTGACGGACATCCGGGCCGAGGTAAACCTCGTAGACCGTAGGGTGGGTGAAGAGTATGGGAATGGCGCAGCCCTGATAATCGCGATCGTTGCAGTCCATGCTGGGGGGAAATACATACCTGCTGCGCCTGAAGAAATTGAAGGTATCGACCCTTTGCCTGTTAAAGAACCCGGTCAGGGTATGATTGCCGAGCACCTTCCAGATGCCACCTTCCCCGAATTTCGCGAAATCGAGCTTGTAGAACCCGGTAAACCGGTAGGACTCGCGGTCGATCACCCTGAATCCCTCATCGGGAAACAAATCGCCCTTCACGAGAGGCCGACCCAGGTTTGGATTGGGAATAAAACCTCCGTCTCCCCCTGCCACATACTCGTTTAAGTCGATCACCACGTCGCCGTTCCCGGAGTCGCCGATGGTCTCCTGCTCGGAGAAGGGGATGAGGGTGCGCTGGGAGTAGTGCTGGAAGTCGTAGACGAGTTCAATACCGCCGTCGAAGTTGAAGAGCGGCTGTTCGAAGGAAAAGTTCCTGACGTCAAAACTCATGTGGCGTTCCTGGGTCAGGCCCTGCAACATCTCATTTTCGTTATCCCATACCCTTTTATCCAGAATGACGGGGGTGGTGAAGTTCGGTATCCGCTGGTCATTGCGATTGCCCATGAAGAAAGATCCCGAATAGATGTAATCTAAATTACTGTTCATTACCGGGTAGATCAGGCCGTCGACGCCCAAACCGTAGCCTTGATAGCGGAAGGAGGCATCATCGGTGCCGCAATTCTTCGCGCAGATCAGGACATTGCCGAACGCCGGGCCTGTCGAGGTGACATCGTCGAAGGAGCCCTGAATCATGTTCCCGTTTTCGTCTAGGACCGGCACGAGGTTATCATCCAGCTGCGGGGCGATGATGCCGGTTATGTTAGTCGCGCTTCCGTGCCCCGCAAAGTAATCCGTCCCGTTGTGAGTGCCGAAGGGGATGGCTCCTACGCTGCTGTAATCGAATTTGACACTGAGCCGGTGGTAGTTCCGCTCCACCACGGCGGGCACATTTCCACCGGTCACACCCAGGCGGTTGTCGAAAGTCTGCTTGGGATGCCATTGGTCGTACCCGAACTCGGGATGGGAGCGATTCCTCTCCGTCTGTCCGTCACCGGCGAGTCCATTCCCACTGGAATAGTAGCCAGGCACAACCACCCCGGGAACAGACTGCAGCGTGGCGATATCGGGCGGTTCGAAGAAAGAGGAAAACCCATCGTGAGGCGGAATGAGTAGAGGCGGCGCCCCATTGATTCTGCCAAACTCAAAATTGCCCCTGAACAGGCTCCGTCCGAGAATGCTGGATTTCTCGTTCTTCAGGAGCACGGCCTCTAAGGCAATATGCGCCCGCTTAACGATTTCAAAGGCCGGCTTCTGCTGGTATTGGGTATCTTCGCGGAGGAGGGCGACGCGCGCTGCCAACCGCTCCTTGAGGAACACACCATTGTAGTCGAAGGTGGCACGGTAACTGCCCCGCTCGCCCACGCGAATCCCAATTTCGCCTTCGTTCCCTCGATCGACGGAAGCCTTCGATACGGAGTTGTTGATGATGCCTCCGGGTTCGCCGATGCCGAAGAGCAACGAATTAGCTCCCCGGCTGATGTCTACACGACCGGAATTATAGCTGTCGAAGGGGATATCCGTGAGAAAGAAACCTCTCGTCAGGGAAGCCTTCGCCAGACCGCGAACCCGCTGGGCGCTCTGCGGCTCCAGGCGCTGCGTGTCCTGTTCGAAACGACCGTTATGATTCTCCCCGGGACCGTCGGCGAAGTTCCCGTGCACTCCGTGCACTTCCATGCTCGTGGCATAGCCCAGGATGGTCTCGGCGTTGGTGGCGCCGGTGTCCTCGAACAATTCCTCGGTAAGCACCGAAATGGCCGATCCGACATCCTTGAGCGGGGATTTTATGCGGGTCCCCGCCAGCGTATTCGCCGCCGCATAACCCGTATCTTCGTCCTCGAAAACAACGAAGGAACTCAGAACAATGATGTCGTCTTCCGACTCCTCTTCCTCCTGGGCAAAACTGACCGATGGCAGGGCCGCCATCGCGCCGGCCGCAAGTAGGAGAGAGGTCTTCAGCTTTGCTAGAGGAGTCATGGGGAAGCAGGGAACCTCCGACTGAAAATTGTAGAGGGAGTGTCGCTACGCTGTCAATACTCCCGCCAACTTGCGCGACATCCTTCGCGGCGCACTTTCGAGTGCGGCGGCTCGACGCCGCTTTCTCCTGCCGGCGGCTCGATGCCGGCCAGTTCGATCCGCACCTGGTAGCTTCGGCGAGCCGGGCCTCGCCGAAGAAAAGCGGCGCCAGGTCACCGCACTCGAAATGCGCGGTGCAACCTGCGAGGAACCATTGTTCAATCAGACGCATTCACATCTGCTCAAACCCGATCAAGAGTCGGATCTCGATTACGCTCGGGATTGCGGATTTCGATTGCGCAGGACCGAACACCGTTCCGCCAACGATCGAATTCCATAATCGAGAGCGTTATCTCCAATCGAATATTCGACTGCGGCTCCGATGACGAACTTCGATTCGATCAATCACACGGTCAGCGCTGCAGTGATCGATCATCGTAATCGTAAGCGTCATCGACACTCGCATCGAACATCGAATGCCAAACAATCCTGGATCACGTGATTCTCCGAGGTGCTCATTGACCGCGGATTTCCCCGATTACTCAGATTATGAATCTGGGGAATCCGAGAAATCCGTGGTCAATCCCGCCAGCTTCCTAAGGGATCGGCACCTTCTCCTTCAGCTCCTCGAACCAGTTGAGGACGACGCGGATCTCCCCGGACTCCTCTTCTCCCGGGCGCTTGATGAAGACAAACCGTGGGCCGTCCGGGGAAGCATCATAGTAGGGGAAAGGACCAGGGGTGAAGGACTTGGGGAGATCGAACAGCAGAGCGGGATCCTGCCATTGGAGAGTGGGTTCCGTCTCGATGGCTACGGCCCATATTTCACCACTTGACGCATAGAACAATTCGTGGCCGATCCCAGACCAAACCGGTCTATGTATGTAGCCCTGCGCAATTCTCCGCCTGGGACCGGCGCCCGGAGGAAAGGGTTGGACGTAGACTCCACCCAGACTGGACTCGATCGAAAGATATGAAAACCATCGGCCGTCCACGGAGAAATAGATCCTCCTTCTCAAATTGAGCTCATCGTGCAGCGGAAGGGATTTAATACTTCCGTCTTCCAAGACTGAGAGCTGGTAAACACTTCTGCTCTTGTAAGTTGCTCTCCTTTGCAGAAAGAGAACACGCCCGTCGGGGGACCAGGAAAGGAGCCAGGTGATCGTGGAGTCTTCTGGAAGCGCGCTTAAAAGACGAGGCTCCGCGCTGAAGTCCGAGGCGATATTCCAAAGGGCGTCCTTCGCCATAAAGGTAATGTGACTGCCATCGGGTGTCCACACGGGCGACTCGCCGCCATCATAGGTCAGTGGGATCAATCGCTTCGCGGAAAGTTCATAGATAAAGAGGTCGGAGCCATCCTCGCCCTTAATCTGAACCGCAATCCGTGTCCCGTCAGGCGAGAAACGTATATCCTGGTAGCGATTTGGAGGGACGGGCAGTGCCTCCTCGTTTCCCTGACGATCCAGGAGAACCAGAGTCCTCTCGCTTGGACTCCCGATAGGGCCCGGTTCGTAGACCAGAGTGCCCGCGTCGGCAATCGCATAAGACGTCCCGCGTCCAGTAGTGGCATGGATTCCCTCAATCACGGTGACTGGGCTGCTAGGCGTTCCCGGTCGAAAGCCCAGAGGGCGCCGCTCCGGACGAAGACCAGGTGTCCGGTAGGGAGAACGCGACCCGCGATTGCGTTGTGCAGTATCGTCCTGCGCTCACCTACGGCCCAGAGGGCGCCGCTCCCAGGCAGCAGGATCTGGAGTTCGAAGGTCTCTTTTCCAAAGTCGCCGTAGGTGAAGAGGATCGCACCCGTCCCCTTAAGCATCTGTGGATACCTAAGTCTGAGGAACCCGGAACCCGCTTCCGGTTCCAGAATGACCTTTGGCTCTCCACCAGCTGCCGGGATCTGAACCAAACTCGTGGGGGCTCGTACGACCACAATAGTGTCGTCGTCACCCCATGTTCCGCCCCTGTTGTTACCTACCTCGGCCAACTCCTGGGACAGCCCCCCGGCTAGAGCGACTTTTCTTAACGCTCGTCTCGAAGAAAAGCCTACCCATTGCCCGTCGGGTGAGAAAAAAGGGGCCCTAGCACCTTCGGTATTCGGCATGGGCACGGACTCGAATTGATCTATCCGACGTTGGAAGAGTCCCCCAGTGCCTCGGTAGACAACTGTCTGGCCATCGGGCGACACCGACAGAGAACCACTGCGTTCCCGGCCCTCAGGCAATGTGATCGTCAAACGTGTGGTTTTCGGGGGAGCCGTGGATAAGCGGCCCTTGCTCAGTGCCCAAATAGCCACGCAGGTAAGCGCGATGAGAACCAGTCCCAGGAAGGCAACCGGTATGGGCTTCTGCCAAACAGCCAGTTTCGCATCCGGCGCGGCCGGCCCATCGGCCGCATCCTCGATTCGCAGCTGCACATCCCCAATGTCTCGAATGCGACGCTTCGGGTCCTTCTGCAAACAGCGCCGAAGCAAAGTCAAAATCGCAGGCGAGAGGCCCACCGGCAGCGCATCCCAATCCGGTTCGCCCTTGATCACCCCGGCAACGATCTCGGAGACGCTTTCACCTTCAAAAGCCCGGCTCCCGGTCAGCATCTCGTAAAGCACACACCCGAACGCCCAGATGTCGCTGCGTTTGTCGACCGGTTCGCCTTTGGCCTGTTCAGGGGACATGTAGGCCGCCGTCCCCATGACGACTCCTGGCCGGGTCGCCGCCGTGAGGGTCGGTTCCTGCGCTTCACTTCCTTCCGGTTCCGCCCTGAAAACCTTGGCCAATCCAAAGTCGAGCACCTTCACAGTGCCGTCGTCTCCGACCTTCACGTTTGCCGGTTTCAGGTCGCGATGGATGATGCCGCTCTCGTGTGCCGCTTCGAGAGCCTCCGCGATCTGCCTGGCGATCGTCAGCGCCTCCTCGATCGGGATAGCTCCCTTTGCGATGCGGTCGGCCAGAGTCGGACCTTCCACCAGTTCGAGAACCAGCGCCTTCGTGCCCTCGGCCTCTTCCAGCCCGTAGATATGTCCGATGTTGGGATGGTTGAGCGAGGCGAGCACCTTGGCTTCACGTTCGAAGCGGGTCAGGCGCTCGGGGTCGGAGGTAAAGATCTCCAGCAGCACCTTGACGGCCACCTCGCGGTTCAACCTGGTATCGACAGCTCGATAGACTTCCCCCATCCCACCCCGACCAATCGACTCCTTGACTTCGAAATGAGAGACCCGCCGTCCTTCCCACGAACTCGATCCGTCCTTTGCCTGCGCTGTCGCCTGATCGAGAAGATCACTCAATCCTTGGAAATCCTCTCGCAACGCTTTCAGCACCGGAGCCACGACATCATGAGCAACATCGTCGATCCCCGCCGCACCCGATTCCGCGTGCATCAGCAGGGAACTGAGTTCGTGACGAAGACTCTGATCGTCTCCGCAGGCCCGGTCAAGGAACGCAGACCTCTCCGACTCCGGCCGCTCGGAGAGCTCCTCAAAGAGCTGCCGGATTCTTGCCGCACGTTCGAGTGAGATTAGTGGGGGCATTACCGTTTTGGTGATGTCGGGAAAAGAAACCTCCAATCCTCCTCTTCGTTTCCTTCTCTTGTCACGGCGATGCCCAGGCCTGCCCTGAGATCCTGGAAGGGCCGTGCGGACGAAGCCGGACCCTCCTGCTCCAAATTCTCATTATCGTACCGAACTGGATCGAATTCAGGAAGTCTAAAGTCGCGGCCGCAGTTAACCGCAGAGAGCGCAGAGGGCGCAGAGAAGATGAGGGGAAAACGGAAGAGAGGAGACAAACCGCAGATTTTCCAGATTACTCAGATTCTCATCCCCAATCCGCTTAATCCGTTCAATCTACGGTCAATCCACCTGGTCCGCTTGTCCGGATTTCTGCGGAATCCAGCTACGGGATCGGCACCTTCTCTTTGAGCTCCTCGAACCAGTTGAGGACGACACGGATTTCGGGAGCGCGGGGAGATTCTGTTCGCTCCGGTTCTTGGACAAAGACAAATCTCTGCCCATCAGGACTGACGTCGTATTCACCGCTCCTTAACCTCATTTCGGATATATCGAACAAAGCCACGGGGTCTTGCCATATGAGCGCCGGTTCCGTCGCAATTTCGATCGACCATAGCTGGTTATCGGCTTCAAAAACCAACTCCGCTCCGTTCCGAGACCACCTCGGGGCTATACGGCGACGGCCTATACCCCCATATGTTATTCGCCGCTTGGTGCTCTTACCGGGTGGAAATGCTTGGACGTAGATTTCACCTTCGCCGCTTTCATCTGTCTGAAAGCAGATCCACTTCCCGTCGGGAGAAAGGGTGGGCTGCCCCTCGTGATACGGCTCAGCCAGGAGCCAGTCGACTTCCACGCCGCCATCTTCGAGTCGCGTCAGCTGAATTACATCCCATCCCAATCTCCATCTGTATTTCTCCTTCCCGCTAATAGAATGCGTCCGTCCGGGGACCATATCCTATGGTTGAATGCGGTTTTCCGTTGCTCTAAAGAGGCAGCGATCAGCATTTGGGCAGTGCCGCTGTAATCAGAGGCAATATTCCAGAGAGCATCATCCCACCAAAAAGTGATTTGCTTTCCGTCCGGCGTCCATATCGGCCACTTTCCCCCTTCAAACGTGAGCTGATCCAATCGTTTGCTAGGTAATTCGTAGATGTATATGTTGATACCGCCGATGTTGACCTGAACAGCCAACCGAGTCCCATCCGGCGAGAACCTGGGATTCCGATAGCGACCCGGAGGCGCCGGCAGCTCTTCAAGGTTTCCCTATCGGTCCACCAAAACCAGCCTCGTTTCGAAACTACTCACCGGTACATCTCTACGCGGCAGATAAACGAGCGTTCCCGTGTCGGCGACGGCATAATGAACGGTAGCGGGCTCCTGAGCGTTTTCGTAGGCTTCTTGCACTCCCTCGACAACACGGACGGGGTTGCCCACCACCTCGCGGCGCTTACGGTCGAACGGCACGGCCCAAAGGCTGCCGCTCCGAACGAAAACGAGATGCCCGGTGGGGAGAACGCGGCCCGCCTTCGCGTCGGACAGCAACGTCTTCCGCTCGCCCGTCTCAGGCAACAGGATCTGCAGTAGGGAGACTTCGGTGTCGTGACCGGTGAATAGTATTGCGCCTGTTTCAGGCAGGACCTGCGGATATGTGAGCCAACCTTTCGGGCTCTCGAGGATGAAGGTGGGTTCGCCGCCTGCAGCGGGAATCCGCGCCAGGCCGGGAGCTCTTCCGAACACGATCGTCTCGTCGGTGGCCCAACTGGTGCCTCGAGGCGGCCTGTGAAACTCGGCCAGCTTCAGAGCCGGTCCCCCCGCGAGAGCCACTTTGCGGTATGCCTCGTCGGAAAAAAAACCGACCCATTGCCCATCGGGCGAAAAGAAGGGATCCCGACCTCCTTCGGTATGCGCCATGGGCACAGCCTCGAATCCATCGATGGGTCGTAGGAATAGCTGAGTGCTGCCGGCATTCGCTGCCGTGTACACCAATGTCTGACCGTCAGGAGAGAGAGCCAGGGTGACTCCAGGACCGAGATCATAGGAGTCAGACAGGGCGATGTTGAAGCGTTGCGGTTTGGCCGAGGGCGGCGCTGAGCGGCTGCTCGTGGAGACCCAGACGGCCAGCCCGGATACCACGGCAATCAATACACCGAGTATAACCGCCGCCACCGGCCGCTGCCAAAGCCGGTGTTCCGAAGCCGGCCCTGCCGCCAGATCGAAGGCACCCGTCAACGCCAAGCTCACATCCCCGATGTCGCGAATGCGCTCTTGCGGGTCCTTCTCCAGGCACCGCTTGAGAAAGGTTACAACCGCAGGTGAAGTCTCCTTAGGTAGGGCCTCCCAATCGGGTTCGCCCTTGACCACCCCGGCCACAATTTCGGAGACGGAGTCGCCCTCAAAGGCACGTCGCCCTGTCAGCATCTCGTAGAGGACGCACCCGAACGCCCAGATGTCGCTGCGCTTGTCGACCTGTTCACCTTTGGCCTGCTCCGGAGACATATAGGCAGCCGTTCCCATGATGATACCGGGTCGCGTGGCGGCCGTCAGGGTCGGGTCCTGCGCTTCCGTCCCGCCGGTCTCCGTCTGAAACACCTTGGCCAATCCGAAGTCCAACACCTTGACGGTACCGTCGTTCCGGATCTTTACATTAGCCGGTTTCAGGTCCCGGTGGATGACGCCCCGCTCATGGGCGGTTTCTAAGGCCTCAGCGATCTGCCTTGCGATGGAGAGTGCCTCCCCGATCGGGATGGGCCCCTTTTTTATTCGTTCTGCCAGGGTCGGCCCCTCGACCAGCTCTAGGACCAACGCCTTCGTTCCATCGGCTTCTTCCAGCCCGTAGATGTGACCGATGTTCGAATGATTCAGCGAGGCCAGCACTTTGGCTTCACGCTCGAAACGGGAGAGCCGCTCGGGATCCGAGGTGAATACTCCAGGAAGCACCTTGATGGCCACGTTCCGATTCAGCCTGGTGTCGATCGCGCGGTAGACCTCCCCCATCCCACCACGACCGATCGACTCCTTGATTTCGAAATGGGAGACCCGCCGTCCCACCCATAAATTTGGTCGTTCCCCCTCTACCACACCCGCTTCGTCGAGGAGCGCTTCCAGGGCGACCGGAACTTCCCGCAGCGCTTCCAGCATGGGCGTGACTACATCCTCGGCAAAATCATTGAAGCGCGATTCACCCGAATCCGCGTGCCGCACCAGGGACGTCAGTTCAAGGCGCAAACTCTGATCTTCACGGCAGGCCTGGTCGAGGAACTGGGTACGCTCGGCTTCCGGCAGCTCGGAAAGCTCTTCGAAGAGTTGCCGGATCTGTGCCGCGCGCTCGGGTGAGATGGATTGGGACATGTCGTTGCCTTGCTTCAGAACCGCGAAGTGAAAGACAAACTCAGATTATCTTCCTCTTCGTCTTCCTCATCCTCTTCATCCTCACCATCGTACCGAATTCGATGGGTTCTAGGAAGTCTAAAGTCGTTGGGATGACGAAGGCGAGCCGGTCTCGGCAACTTCCGGAACCGCACTCGATATTTTACCAATAGGCATTTCGATTGCGGTTGCTCGACGGAGTCTACAGTGAGCTTCGTCGAACTGCTCGGGGAAAGGTTGCTCGACGGCAAGAGGCGAGATACGAAATTCGCCGATCTGTTTATGTCCCCTCGTCTGGTTCGGGAGGAAGTTCGAACCGACCTGCAACAACCCCGGGAACGGTGATATCCTCGTCCAGCTCCTCCCAGCGGAGCGCATATCCATTAACTTCAATTTTTACTGCCGCAAGCAGGTTGTCCGGGGCGTCCTTGAGTCGACGGAAGCGGCTTGCTGGAAAGCCAAAAATCCTCTGATCGGTAAGTTTCAGGAAAACCTGACGATTCTCCACCCATGCCTTCATAGCGAGGGGTTCAGCGCTGACGGTCTTGGTGTTCATGGTACTTTCTAATAAGGAAATCCCGATGTTTATGAATGAGTCTCTCGATTAGGAATCTGTCAGAATTTGCACTTCGCAACATCACTGAGGTTTCGCTCGATGGGTCAAGAATGTGCAGAAAGAAAAGGTTCATACCGACAGATTCCTTGCAAGAAAATGAAACTGAGATTTGAGACGAAATGTCATATCTTTTCGTGACGTCTCGAAAAACAAAAAGTGAAAATCAGCGGCTCTCGCACAATCCGAGACAGTTTGGCGCATCCTAATCCAACCGCAGACAGGAGAATCCCATCTCCCTCAATCTCAATCTCAATCTCATTTTCTTATGGTTAGGATTCTGTCGGATGAATTTTACAACTTGCACATCAATCAAACGACAAAATCCGACAGAATCCTAGTTTGAGTCGATGCACAGGAATACCCCTATTTACGGCCAAAGCTACTGGATCCAACCAATATTTGCAATCACTCCCGTCGAAACGAACGTGAATGTGTGGCGGCTCGATTCCCTCGTCCGAGTAGAAGTGGAATCGATAGCTACCTACTCGGAACACTGTTGGCATCGATCATGTTTTCTTCCTGAATACCTTCGTTCATTCAAATTCGCTCCGATTCCGGTTCCCCATCCTCTTCATCCTCTCCCTCGTACCGAATTCTATCGTCTGCGTGAAGTCAAAAGTCGTTGGGATCAAGAGAAGGCGGGACAGATCTACAGGTCATCGCACTCGATACGCGCGACTCCCTCGCAGCGCTATTTCGAGTGCAGTGGCTTGACACCGCTTTGAAAAGCCGCCGGCTCGACGGCGGCGGGATCGAACACGCTAGCATTTAAGTGAAGATGAACGTGTGGCATACCTCGGCGAGTCAAGCCTCGCCGAAGAAAAGCGGTGTCGAGCCACCGCACTCGAAACTCCTTGCGGTGCATTTGTCGCATCTCCGCGTCACCCCGTCGCCGTTTCCCTATATCTGCTACTCCTCCGGCTGCGGATCTATTCCCGGCCCATCGAGATAGAAGGTCACGGCCTCTTCATAAGTACTCGAACCCAAATTGACCCCTCTATGCACTCGAGGCTCGGGTTTGTCCCAATCGGTCATACCCGCGTGTACGGGATATTTTTTTATTTCTCCGGTCTTACGAAATTCGATTCCTAGGGAGTCCCCGCGAATCACGACGGTAAACCGATGGCATAGATCGGTGTGCCAGGGCATCGATTCTCCCGGTTCAAGAATCATTCTCCTGATTAAGAGATCGTCACGTTTGGTGATAACTTCGACTTTCATCGCGAGGCAACGGTCTATCTGACCTCGAATCCCGCAACTTTCACTTTCGAAAACCCTACGAACTACATTACGTAAGGTTTTCCATTTCTGCCTTTCATTTATCCTCCATCTCCCTCTGCGGTCTCTGCGTGCTCGGCGGTTGGGATTCTGCCTCTTCGAAGAGTTCCATGAAAGCGACTCAGCCGTGAAAACGGGAAACTGTGCGCCAGACGGCCGAGCCATCTCCATACTCGAGTTTCGCCATTCCCGGGAACTCCGTATGCGCAGCTATAACGACAGCGTCTTCTTCAACCGCCCTCGCAATCAGCGCCTTTCGCGAAGCGATCATCTCCTCTCGATCCCGCCCCGGCCAGACAAAGTCGATATGTTCCGCCTCACAGGCATCGTGGAACAGATCGCCCACATAGTAGGCGATTGAGCCTCCCGACTCCAACCGAACCAGGACGTGTCCGGGCGATTCACCCGGCGCGTGAATCGCGGTGATGCCGGGCGCGATCGGGTGACCGTCCTCGATCAAGGTAAAGAGGCCGTGCGACTGCAGCACTGGGATATGAAGATTGAAGTTCGCCTTCCGATCCTCCCGATCAGGCACCTGACCCCCGTCGGCTCGGTGCATCAGATGTTTCGCTTTGGGAAATGTGGGGACCCGAACCGCCTTCCGTTCAATCGTTGCACCCATGATGTGATCGGCGTGAACATGCGAGAAGACCACATCCGTGATGTCCGTGCGTGAAATGCCCAACTGCTCAGTAGCCTCAAGCAGAGGAAGCTGTGGCTTGAATGGAAAGACGGACTCGAAACGCTCGCGAGCTTCGTTGGGTTCTCCAATCCCGGTGTCGAGGAGGATCAATCGATCCTCTGTCCGAACCAGAATAAGGTTCAAAGCAAATACCATCCGGCCCTCATCATCGAGCGTTGCAAGCGGCCGCCAGACCGATTCGTCGATACCCTGAAAAACAAAAGCGGGATCGCCGTAAACGGTCCCTTCCGATATAATTGTGAGTTCGAAGTCTCCCAGGGTGAAAGTGTGGGTGTAGTCCATGAGTCGTGTGAGTGTGGAGGGGCGAGGGCCCTCGAGCCCTTACCCGTATCGATTAGTTTCAAAAGAGGGTTGATGTCCAGTTCTTTCAAGGGCTCGAGGGCCCTCGCCCCTCCAGTCAAGCCGCCATTTGACAGTTTCAAGGGGATTCTTTCCTTCTCCCATCCGCGGTCATTTCGCATTCATTCGTGGCGATTAGTTCAGCCCGGCGGGATAGTTTCGAATTCTCCCCTCTGTGTCTCCGTGCACTCAGTGGTTTCTCTTCCAATTCATCCTTGGTTCGTGAAGGATCAGAAAAGAATGAAAGAACCAACCCCCCGAAACGTCATCTGGATCACGACCGATCACATGCGCTTTGATAACATCAGGGCGCACGGCAACCCGCTCATGATGACGCCCAATATGGATCGGTTGGTCGAGCATGGTGTGACATTCACGAACTGTTTCGTACAGAATCCGGTCTGCGTCCCCAGCCGGTGTAGTTTCATGACCGGACTCTATCCTCAGCAGACCGGTGTGACCTGGAACGGCCACTGCCTCCCGCCCGACTTTTACCCCACCGTCGCCCGTGTCTTCGGCGAAGCCGGTTACCAGACAACTCAGATCGGTAAACTCCATTTCCAACCCCACGAGGACAACGATCTGGAGGCGACCCCGCGCCACAAATACGGTCTCGACATCATGATGTCGGCCGAGGAACCGGGATGCTACGAAGACGCCTACATGACGTGGCTGCGGACCGAGTATCCACAACATGTCCGAGACTACCGCGTTGCCCGATCGTCTTCCCCCAAACGCTTCCGCAACCAGCCCGGTCAGCCAATCGCCAAAGTGGTCGATGCGCCCTGGCAGGCAAGCTTCAGCGGCTGGATTGCGACCATGGCTTCCAATTTTCTCTCCTACCGATCCCGGCGCGATCCGGCACATCGGCATTTCATGCACCTGGGTTTCTACGCCCCTCACCCACCACTCAACCCTTCGCGGGAAATGTTCGAACCCTACCAAAATGTGGAAATCGCGCCACCTCCACAGGTGGATCCGTCACAGGCAATCCTATCGCAGACCGTCGATCATTGGTCCGATGAGGACTTCGTCGAATACAAGAGACACTTCCGCGCTATCGTCACCGGCGTAGACATGGCCTTGGGGCAGATCCTTTCCACCCTGGAAGAGAGCAACCAGCTCGACGATACCCTCATAATCCTATCGTCCGATCACGGCGACATGTGCGGGGACCTTCGCATGTTGCAAAAGGGGGCAACGAAATTCTACGATCCGGTCACCCGAGTTCCCTGCGTCCTGCACTGGCCCAATGGATTAGGAAGCGAGTCCCGGAAGGTCGAGGGACTGATCGAAAAATCGATGTCCTGCCGACTCTTCTCGAACTGTGCAACGGCTACGTGCCATCCATGATGATGGGGAACTCGTATGCCCGAGCGCTCCTGGAAAATAAGCAGCCTGAAGTCAGGGAAGACGTGCTCTGCTACTCCAATCCGCCGGTTGCCGCGATGCTCCGGACGGACGACTTCAAGTATTGCCGGTTGGTCGACCGCAACCGCGAGGTGCTTTTCGACCTGAAGAACGACCCGTCCGAAACAACCGACGTGTCGGAAGAACACCCTGGGATAACGGCAACCTTGCGCGATCGATTATTGGATCGCATGTTGGTCGCCGGTCGATCCCACCTGAAGCACCACTACCTTTTCTGATCCGAAGATCCCACGAATCTTAGGATTAGAACATGGCAGTTTCGAAAACGAGCATCGTGTTCCATGAACTGCTCCAACCACTCAAGAATGTTCTTCCCGTCCTTCATCCGTAGATCGGTGTCGGCGCCCTGCTCCAGCAAGTACTCAGTCGTTTCTGCGTGGCCGTGACCCGCGGCGCAGTACAAGGGGAAATGACCTTCCGTGCTCATTGCGTCCACGTCCGCACCACCCTCTACCAGAATTCGCACGACGCCAAGGTCACCGTTCCGGCTCGCATGATGCAGCGCCGTCTCGCCCCTGGCGTACCGTTCATGGACCAAGTCGGAATGCGCCTTCCAGAGCGCCGCCACCCGATTCTCATTGGCGAGAAAGACGGCGTAGATAAACTGACGTGATACTTCGCTGCCCGGTTCCGCATGCGCGTCCAAAGCACCGTAGCGAACCAGCAACTCCACCACCTGTTTGTTGTCCGGCACCTCTCCGACGTAATGCATGGCATAGCCGTCATGGGCCGAGAGATCGGCGCCCCGATCGATGAGCAGCTCCACCACATCATAATGCTTCCACAGACCGGCATGAAAAATCGGCCGCCATTCGTGTTGGTCGTCCTGGTTCACGAGACTTGGATCCGCTTCGAGTAATTCCTTCACTCTTTCCACGTCTCCCTTGCTCGCCGCCTTGTGGATTGAATCGTTCGGCATCTCTGCTACTTTTCTGAGACTCCCTCCGAAACGTCAAACGTTGCTTACCTGATGCAACTGCAAACAGTGCACCAAAAGGGTTTCAGCGAAGATCGAAATGCCTACGCATTCCGCTACAGAAGATACAGCTGTGGGTAGCAGAATGCGTGAGCATTTCGTCTTCAACTGACCGCTCAGTCGAAGCCCGGATTGCCGGGACTAGGAAGATGTCGGTGCTTGTATCTTCCGTGACCCACGAATGCAACCAGATGCCGGAATGATCCGTGAATTCGGAAAGTCTATCCCGACAGATTCCTCGCCCGCTCCAATCGGAAGACCGTAACCTCCGGCCGCACATTGAATCGTACCCGCAGCAGGTGGCCCACGCCGCGGCTGATATACATCCTGCGGCCATCCGCCAGGTGGTACTCCCCCGACCGGTAGTTCTTATTTCTCACCGGAAGCAGGGGAGGAGGGAGAAAGGGTGGCTTGCACTGTCCACCATGCGTGTGCCCGCAGAGAATCCAGCCTCCAAAATCACCCCACCCCGGTAAATCGACCGTGTCCGGATTGTGACTCAGTACTAGCGCTGCCTGTCCCGACTTTAGACCGCCCAGACCTCGCTCGAGATCGAAACGATGAGCCCAAAGATCATCCAAGCCAACGATCTGCAGGCCATCTACCTCGGCGATCTCATTGCGAAGCACATCCACTCCAGCCCCCGACGCCAAATCCGCGATTCTGTCTGCAACCCTGTAGTCCGACCAGTCGGGACCATAATCATGGTTTCCCAGAATACCAAAGGTGGCTTTTTGGCCAACCGGAAGATGTGAGAACAGTCGCCGGGCATGGGAGAAAATGTCTTCCTCGTAAGTGATAAAATCCCCAGTGTAGACGACAATCTCGGGGGATAGATTCCTAACGCGCTCGAAGGTGCGAATGAGGTACGAATCGTCAACCCGGGGACCGATATGTAGATCGCTAAGATGGACCAATCGAGCCCCGGCTAAGCGACTGGGAAGATGTGCGACAGGTAACTTCCGCTCGACGACTTCGAGCCAATGTGGCTCGCACCGCCACGTATAGACGCCCACACCCACTGCAAGACCAGAGGCGAACCCAGAAAGCCGTAGAAAATTGCGGCGTGTGATCAACAGATCAGAGAAGTAGTGCGCAAGAGGACGAAGATCGAAATGCTTACGCATTCCGCTACAATTCGAATTCCACAACGACCAAACACGGCCCCGACGCATCCAACTCCGCACCCACCTGCGCCAGATCATTTCTATTCGCATCGCGCAGGACCATTGCCTGATTCAACAAATAGAAATCCAAAGTTCCCTCACTATTGAGCAGGGAGGTTGCAGAATCTGCCGGATGTACGCTTCCAGCATCAGAATTCCCCGGCAAGAGGAGCACCCATTTCCTATTCTCAACCACGATCTGTAAGCTCCGCGCTCCATCACTCTTGAACTCGTCTACTTCACGAGTCTTGCCCAGATCACCACCGTAGAGGATAGTATTCAGACAGCGCAACGCATGGAAAACGGGACGAGGATTGCACAGGGTATCGAGTATCCCGTGGCTGACGTCCATGGTACGGTCAATGTCCACCAGAGGATCAAAAAACACTCTTGTCCCAGGCAGAAGCGCTGCGGCGAAAAGAGCTTCTGCCGTCCGGTAGGAATTGCGGTCATCGTCAAGGGATCCCAACTCGACCAGGAAATCCAGACTTCCGATCCGCCTTAGTTTCTCCAGGTTCCGAGCCGCCACCATCAAGTCCCACGGATTCTCGCCCAAGCCGATGCGGCAGCACACGTTGGCGATTCTGAGTCCCCGCGATTCCAGTATCCCATCTATCTCCCCGAGCTCCTCCAGCCTGTATCCGAAACGCGTTCTTGGAAGCTGCTTCCCGGTCACTGTTTCCTCGGGAACGACCGGGCAGAGTGAAAACTCAACTTCATCTGTGGATTGCAGCGCCTCCAAGCAAGCCATCGTTTCGGCGGAGGGAACGGTAGCTCCGGCCAACTGGATCTCCCACCCTGACACTTGCACTCCAAACTGCTCGACCAGCCCGGCAAGTTCGGCGACGTCATCTTCGAACAGAAACGCGTAAATCGCCAGACCCGCCTCCCGGAGAATGGAAAGTCGAACCCACTGATCCTCGCTCCGAAGGTCAGTCCAAGGAATCCGCAGTGACCTAGCTCCCATCTCAAGGCAACTCAAGAGCGGATAATCGTTGCGCACGCGCTGGCGAACGGTGGATGGGAATACGATCGGAATTTCGACAACATTTGTGATCGGATGCCGCAAGGTCAGACCGAGAGGCGATCCTTTCAAGGTAGGCGACACTTGCGTCACAAGACGCCGCATTCTGCCTCCTTCCCGCGGTTTTTCTGTTGCCCCGAAGGTACGCAAAAGATGCACATCCACCCTGTCTGGTAGAACGCGAAAGAGATAGAAACCTAGCTTGTCGGTATCGTCGCGACCCTGCTCAGGAGGCGGAGCGCTCGTGAACATATGCGCGAAACCCGGTCGGGTGAAAGAGGTCGACACCAGGGTCAACAGACGCGTCGGACCCAAACGGTTGAGAAACTGAAAGTGGACGTGGCCGCTGGCCACGAGTTCCACACGAAACTGCTTCACCAGATCCAGCAGCCAGGAGCGCGCCGGTTCTCCGACGTTGTCGTAATGACCCGTGGACGGTTCCTTTTCATGGTAGAGGAAGAGAGGCAGATGCAGGAAGAGGAAGATGCGTCTTCCCTTCACCTCCTCCAATCGACGCTCAATCCAGGAACGCTGTTTGTGCTCCTCTGGAAGACCGGTATTGAGGATCTGCGAATTGAGTATTATGAAACTACACTCCCCGTGATCGAAACTTTGCCAAGACGGCCCCATCTCCTTGTGATAGGCGCCAAGAATATCACGGCGAACGGGATGCGTTGGCATCGTTGCATCGGGCTTGTCGCCCACCTCGTGATTACCGACAACCTGGAACCAGGCGGATTTCAATCGATCAAGTTGTGCCTGTGCCTCTGCCCATGCCGCCGCCAGGCCCCCTGACTCAGGGGGCTCCTGAGTCAGATCACCCAAATGGATGACGAACTCCGGGTTCAGAGAGGCGATCAACTCCAACGCATGCCCAACCCTGGCCGACTGCTTTCTCCGTCCTTCGAATTCGACCGGGGCATCCCCGGGATCCAGCATGTAGTGCGTGTCCGCCAGGACCACGAATTCGAACTCCGCCGGCGGAAGAAGGGTCAGGTCGTAGTGTGCACTCATTCGATACGGTTGAGCTAGGAGTCTGGCGGACGAACTTGGTCACTTGCGAAGCAATCGAACGTCAAAGTCCGACAGACTCCTGGGTTGACATAACCCAAAGGGCGCTAAGCGGAAAATTCAATGCTCAACCGGTTCTCCTAGTCATGGATCTCCAATTATCTGCGCTCCAGAAGCATCCCCGAGAAGCGGTCTACAACGTCTGCGGAAATCACGACCGTAGTGGACTAAACGAGCCGCAGGCATGGTGGTGGCGTAAGTGGGTCGACCCGACCGGGAAGAATACTGCCCATTCCCGCGTCCACTCAGAACGCCGTCCCTACCCGATTGAGGGAAGGTGGGAACGCTACTCATTTCGAGTCGGCAACATCCTTTTTCTCATGATGGGCGATATCAATGAACCGACCCAGACGATTGGAAGGGGAGATTTGGGAGGAAACCCAGGTGCCGTCGATATCTGGCTCGGGGGGCACACCCACCCGGACGACACCTACGGAGGAAAGGCTCACGTTGAAACGAAGTGGGGGCCCCACCCATTTCATCAATGCCGCCAGCCTCACACGCTTCCACGGCGCCATGAGTGTGCCCAAGAGCAGACTGTTCACTTTCACTTCGGGACAAGCCGAGGTCCGTGTGCAATGCTACATGCACACGAGCGAGTTTCTTCCCCAGGGATGGTACGACAAAGCCGAACGAACACTGACTTTGTCCCGCCGGTTCTCCGGGTAGCCCGAAATCTTCTCAGATTTTCAGGCTCCGTGCTTCGCCGCCACATTGTCTCTTCGCTTACTCTTGCATTGGACGAAGCTTCAGTTGGGCTCTGTGATCGTCCCCCCTCCAGCATACCATTTTCCCTGATCGGCTTGAGCAAATTCTCCCGTCTCCGCGGCCCGGATCAATACGCGCTCCTCCTGGCTCCTTCGGACCCGGCGCTCAAGATCAACGGGATCCCAGTGAGAAAGTAGTCGCTGACGAAGATCCTCCCGGACGCCTGCGTGGTCCGGATCTACTCCTAGGTCGTTGAATTCTCCGGGATCCTCCTCCAGATCGTACAGTTCCGGGGGATCGTCCAGACTGTAGTTCAGCTTGTACCGGCCCCGGCGAAGCATCGCCATCGGACGGGCCACACCGTGAGCCAGATACTCTGAGAACGCTTCATCCTTCCATTCCCTATCCTCTCCGCGGGCTAAGCCGAGCAGGCTGTCACCATCGAGAGGCGAAGGGCACGGAGCGCCAGCGACCTCGATCATAGTGGCCACCAAGTCGACCAAGGAAACTACTTCAGTTATCCGACGACCGCGGGGCAGCTCTCTCGGCCAAGATATGACGATAGGAATTCTTGACGACTGCTCGAAAAAATTCGACTTTCGCCACATCCCGTGCTCACCCGCCATCTCGCCGTGATCGCTGACGTAGATCACGACCGTATGGTCGCGTTGTCCGGTCTCATCCAGTGCTTCGATCAGCCGTCCAATCTTGTCATCGAGGTAGGAAATCAGTCCATAATAACCGACTCGGGCGCGACGCGTCTCATCCTCTGGAAAGTCGATCATGCCGAACATCCGGCGCATCCGCTGATAAACCGGATGAAGACTCTCCAGGTGGCCGGTAGGTGGTGTCGGAAGATCAATGGCATCCTGAGTATACAGGTCCCAGTATTTCTGAGGAACGACCAGTGGAAAGTGGGGAGCGATAAAAGAGGCGTTGAGGGCCCACGGCTGCTCCTTTCGAACCGGGTCCCGAATGTAGGCTAAAGCTGCGTCTTCAGCCCGGTCGTCAACCTCAATTTCAAGGGTTGTTCCCGGCGCCGCCTGGCTCAAACCCGGCCAAGGCTTCGGAGCCGTCAGCGTCCCTTTGGACCAGGGAAAGACCGGGTGATAATTCTCCCCGTGGATATCCCGGGCCAATTGAGCGCGGAATCCGTGCAGTTTATCCGGCCCCACGAAGTGCTGCTTTCCCGACAGAACCACATCATAACCGGCAGCGCGCATCATGTGGGCCCATGTCACTTTGTCCGACCCCAGCGGCGAAGTGTTGTCCCATGTCTCAATTTCGTGAATGTAGCGGCCGGTCATAAATGACATGCGGGACGGCGCACAGAGCGGAGAGTTGCAGTAGGCATTCTCAAAGAGAACTCCCTCCGAGGCCATTCGATCCAGATGTGGTGTCTGAACCTGTGGGTGACCATACGCTCCACTGAACATTGGGGCGTGTTCATCCGACATGATCACGAGTAAGTTCGGCCTCTCTTGTTCCGCCATCACATTCTCTTTCTTTCCAACCCCATCTCCACCGGCTTCTTCTGGGCTTTGCCCTCCAATTCAATCAACTCAAAAAACATCCCTCCCATCATGCGGCACTCCGACCAGACCATGACATTCCACCAGTTCCCGTGATGCGAATTGCCACTCTCGCCTCGATCCAAGGCAGACAAGCATTTTGTGTAGGCTTCTGGCCCGGCCCTTAGGGTTCTCCAGTGTGCGCGGTAGGATTTGCATAGAGCGGTCGCAACCATGAGGAAACATGCTAAAGGCCTCAAGCCCCTTTCGATAGATACCTTGCTTGCTGCGAATTCCTGAGTAAATTCGGACAATATGGATCGCAGAGAGTTCTTGTCCAGTCTTACCAACTGGCGACAGAATCTCGGCTTCGCCAAACGATTCAACTCCTTAACCCAGGAAGACTGCCGCGCCATCGCCGAGAAAGTCGCTGACACCGATGGCTTGGAACCCAGCGCCACCCCGGCGCAAGGCCGGGCAAGCCAACGACTGACAGTCGTGAAACACATGTGCACTCGAGTGAATTGGGGACATTGATACGATATGAAACTGCGACGACTACTGAAGTCACCATGGGTAGCCTACAAACGCTGGCGAAGGCCGTGGTGGCTTCACCAACGCGTTGAAACGGACTCCGAGGGTTTTCGGATCATTTCAACGTTGGATCCCGACGCACCGAGGGAAGAGTATGAATGGTCCGATGTCGTTCGTGTCGAAGCCTACAAACGCGATGCCCACCTGGTCGAGCTGATCTGCCTGACCCTGTTCACGGCCAACGACGAATGCGAACTCAACAACAGGATGGGCGGGTGGAAGGAATTTGTTCGCGCCTTTGAGAAAGCCCTTCCCGATCAGTTTCCCGAAGCCGAGTGGTTCCCCGACGAATCCGGATCAATGACCGGCCGGTATCCGACGATCTGAGAATCCTGAATCTTCCTCCTTTTCGCCTTCGTCACGAGCTTTGTCGGGCCAACTGCGCAACCTTCAACCGCACGACTGTGAAGGGTTGGCAGGCAAATTTGGATTTGTATTAGAGGATTGCAGTATTCAGAAATCGACAAAGCTCGTGCCAAGGCTCGCGACAAAGTGGCTATGAATCCCCTACCGAAGCTCTTGGAAATTTCAAGGTTTCGTCTACATAGAGGCTGTCCCAAATCCGAGAGGATTTGGGTGGAAGCCTGATACCGATATCAATCTTCGTCACGTTATGTAGACCACGACATGCCTTCCGTCCTCGGTAGCTTACCTTTTATCCGTTATGCACCTTTCCAGCACCCTTCCTCTCGCTTTGAGTCGATAGTTCTCCCAAGGAAGCGCCTCTGACTCGATTCTTGGATCCCTATGCCGCCTGCGTTGCCTCTTTCTCATGTTCTTGCGCAAGTCTCTGCGCGATTTTCCATAGATTGTGGGACAGAACCGACCAGGCCACGCTAAGGTTACGGTTGTCAAAGCCTTTGCTGCGTATCTTGCCCCCGTGCCATCGGTTCTTGAGCACTCCGATCCGGCCTTCGGTGCTCCCTCGTCGTCGCTGCAACCGGACAAAGCGCGGCTCCTCCATCCGCTCCTTGAGCTCTTGTGGATTGCGGGGCGTAAGGGCGTCAAAAATCCCCTCTGCCTGGAGCCGCTTGCTGGCCGCCTTCGAGGCATAGCCCCGATCCCCACTGATCGCTTCGATCTTCTCCTCTAAAGCGAAGCCCTTTTGCCTCTCCAGACTTTCCCAAAGCTGCTTCAATTCGCTCGGGGCCTGCCCCCCATACAGTTTCCAGTCCAACAGATATCCCTCTGCGCTCTCGCATAAATAAAGGGTGTTGCCAAACTCCACCTCCCGATCTGCCTTGCCTCGCACGATGACGTCAATCTCAGGTTCGTAGGCGCTCAGGATCTTCTCCTCATTCTTCACCTGCCGCCCCCCTATGATCCGTTCGTGCGCCTGTTTCATGACCTGCGGTATCTGCTCTAACATACCATCCATTCGCTCGATGATTCGGCTCGCCTTCTTCTCGGTGTAATCGCTTTGCATCCACATAGCTTCCAATAAGTCACGGTGGCGAAGGGCATGGCCCTCAATCTTCTTGAGCAATAGCTTCATCCGCCGCAGGATCCCTTTACGCGCTTTGCCCGCCTCCCGGCGCCGACGCGCATGCGTCATCTCCAGGCACCGTTTGTTCATCTCCCGAGCCAATCCCTTTGCTCCCTGGGGCATGCGCTGTTTCATTCCCGCCTGCCGGATCAGACTGATCGCCTTGAGCAGCGTTGCTCCCACATCCTTGAGCAAGACCCAGTCCACGGGCCAGTGGATGTTCGCTTCCAGGCAAGTGGCGTCGATCAGGCATTCCCTCGTATCGATCGGCTTCTCTAATCCTGCCTCACCACAATGTTCAGCATTGCCCACCACCTCGGTCATCCTTGCATGCAGCTGTCTCAGATACGCTTCGTCGAAGAATTTCGAATCCCGTTCCAGACTGCTCTTCGATATTTTCCGGATCCCGTCTACCTCACGCACCCGGCAAAAATTAGCCAGAAGCTCACTGCGTCCCAACTCCTGCGACAGACAACGAAAGGATATCCCTCCGAGTAAATGACGCACCACCTCCACCCGCAGCGCTTTTATCGCTCTTAGAGCGCGTCGCTCCCGATCCTTCCCTCCCGCTTCATCCCATCCTTCCAAGGCTTTTACGATCGCCTCCCTTTCCAGCGAGGAGTCGATCAAAACCCGGTCAATCCGCTCCATTGTTTCCAGAAACACGGTGTAGTCTTTGCATCGAATGACTGGAGTTAGGGCTGGACGCAGGAAGCTTTGTACGGCAATATTTTTCATGAGAAGGGCGTGCTTTGTATTTGACTAACGCAAGCATAAGCGCCCTTTTTCGCCGGATCGAGCTTTTTGCAGCTCTATCCGGCCTTTTTTTTGCCCATAACTCATTAAAAATCAATTGTTTCCACCACTGGGACGGGCTCTACATAGCAAACCAAAATAAAAAGCCCAAACAACCCAAGTCCGCCCATCGCAAACGTTGCCATCGCCAGCCCGGCCGCCTTTGCCAGCGCGCCAATGATCAGCGGACCGCCGCTATGACCCACATCTCCTATCAATCTCCAGACGCCTAGAAATTCCCCCTTGCGATCCGCCGGCGAGAGATCCGCGCCAAGAATCATCACCAGTCCGGTGCTCAGCCCATTGGCGAGTCCAAGCAGCAGTGCGACAAAAAGAAACGAATTAAACCCCTGCGCCAAGGGCAACAGGAAGAGTGAGACAGAAAACAGCGCCATGGCCGGAATCCCCGCGTATTTGCGACCCCACCTGTCCACAATCACCCCAACCGGATAGAAGAGCGACATATCGACGGCCGCAGACAGGGAGTAAATCGACCCAATAGCAGCGACGTCCAAACCGGCAGCGCTGCCAAATAGCGGAATGAGAACTTGGCGCGCAGATCGCACCGATTGGAGGCTTACCGCGAAGGAGCCCGCCGTTACAAAGATACGGCGGTGCACCCTAACAACCTCTCGCAACTGACTCGAGTGCGTCCCCTCCACCGGTAACGGAGGGCGAATATTGTGCGTGAAGATCAACACCAGCACGATTCCCACCCCGGCAGCTGCGCCACAGGCACAAAAGGCCAATCGGTATCCGAAGTATTCCGCCAGCACCCCTCCGATCGCCGGTCCAATGAAGGAACCCGCGCGGGTCATCCCTCCGATCACCGTCATAGCACGCCCCCTTTGAGCGGTTGGACAGGTGTCGGCCATATAGGAAAGCCGGGCCATCATCCAGGCTGAAAATCCGATGCCGGCCAAAGCGCCGATCGGAATCAGTGTTCCAATAGGCCCACCGAGAGCCGTTGCCACCGGCGTCGCTCCGAGGCAGACTATGCCTCCCAACATGACCGGTCTGTGCCCCAATCTTGAAACCAAGAGGCCGGAGGGCACATCGCCGAGCAGCATTCCCAATCCACGAAAGGCGACAATCACTGCAGCCAGCGGCGCACTGCCCCCGATTTGCAGAACATAGAGCGGAAGCAGAATCAGAAAAGCCTGATGGCTGATCGCGAGAATCAGAGACGGCAGGTAAATCGGCAGCAGGAGCCGACCAAAGGGTGAAGTAGAGGACATAAAGTGCTAAGAATCTATCGGACTGAGCCTCCGACAGTCTCCTTTCAAGGCATTTCCATTGCCATCAGCGCATCGGACGCTAGGGTCGCGCTTTCTATAAAGAAATTAATCAAATAGCGCAAATCTATGTATCCAAATCCACTCAAAAAAAAGCTCAAGGCCGGAGAGACCGTTCTAGGGACGGGTCTTCCCGCCGCTGTCCCATCTGTCGCCGCCACCATCGTTGATACCCATCCCGACTTCGTCTGGATTGACACGGAACATCAACCCTGGGGAGCGGAAGCACTTGAGATCATTCCATCCATGATGCGACAGAAGGGTGTTGCGCCGATGATCCGGGTGGCCTGGAACGATCCCGCCCTGATTAAAAAAGCCTTCGACGTCGGAGCGGTGGCGGTGATGGTACCGCAAGTGGATACTCCGGAGGCCGCTGGGAGGGCGGTTAAATACTCAAAATATCCGCCCGAAGGCCAGCGGGGAATCTCCCCGAACTGGCCTCGGATCGCGGGAGAGGATTTCGATCAGGTTGTTAAGACGGCCAACGAGGAAACGGTTGTGGTCGTCCAGCTCGAGAGTCAAGAGGCCTACGATAACCTGGATGCTATAAAGCAAGTTCAGGGTATCGATGTGATCCTGGTGGGACCGCTCGACCTCTCCGCTTCGGTCGGTACTATTGCAGAGACGGGATCGAAAGAAGTGCAAGACATCATGAAGGATGTTCCCAGACGCCTCGAGGGAACCGGTATCGCCACTGGAACGACCCTTGGCGACCTGGAGGAAATCAAGGAGAAGTTGGCCTGGGGCTACCGGTTCATGAACGTCGGCAACGCACTGTCCTACGGCGCCGACGTGGTCAGCGGGCATTTCCAGGAACTTCGGTCGCGGGAAAGGTAGCAGGTAGAGGCGCGAGCCCAAAGCAGGGGCAAGGCTTGCCGGTCATAGCCTTGGCGACTTCCGGGCCCTCGAACCCCCGGACCAGATCTCACCATCGCGCCTGAGAAACCTGACTGCTCCCCAGGGCGAGCCTGGGGGATCTTTCGTGGGGAGGCGTGCGGAAGTAGCCTCAGAGCCTGAATCACCACGGGGCGAGCCCGTGGGATCTCCGAGCTTATGGGGATCCGCATCCCTAGCTCGAGCATCTCACGAATCTTCTGCTACGAAGTGTATGAGATATCGAGGCTAGAATCGAAGACAATTTCGTCATCAATCCCCCACGCTTGCCGTGAGGTTCCATTAGGCTTCCAAGCTACAAACACATACCACCCTCTTCCCAATCCCCCAGGCTTGTCCTGGGGATACTTAGGTTTCACAGCCAATATCAACCAATGCCTTCCACAGATACTGACGTCGCCGAATCACAGGAGGATTACATCCACCGATAGGTTGCATTTGGGCGTTGGATGTTGGACGTTCGGTGTTGGATGTTGATCTCACGAGAATGTAAACAATCCCATGGCACCTGAATACGACCTCCTGATCAGAGGCGGCACCCTTATCGACCCAGCCGAAGGCCTGCACGCTAACCGTGACATTGCCGTTACCGGGGACCGCATCGCCTCGATTTCCGAATCGATCGCCGAAAACGAGGCATCGTCAGTCATCGACGCTTCCGGCAAACTCGTCACCCCCGGCCTGGTTGACCTCCACGTCCACGTCTGGCACGGCGTCGCCCACCTCGGAATCGAACCGGATCCCCACTGTGTTGCCCGGGGCGTCACGACCGCATTCGACGCCGGTTCGGCAGGCGCCGACACCTACCCGGGTTTCCAGAAGTACGTCATCGACGTCAGCGCTACGGAGATCAAAGCCTTTCTCCACATTGCCTCCCAAGGCCAACTATCCAGAGAGATTGGCGAGCTCACCGATCTTCGATACCTCGACGTCAAACGGGCCGTAGAGACGTGCGAGGCCTACAAAGACGACATCGTCGGAATTAAAATACGCATGACCAAGGGTATCGTGGGCGAGAATGGGAAGGAGGGGCTGAAGCGCGCCCGAGAAGTCTGCGCGGCTACTGGCCTCCCCCTCATGCTCCACCCCAACGACAGCCCTCTGAGCTTCAAAGAGATGATCGACGAAATGCGCGCCGGCGATATCCTTACTCATTGCTTCCATGAGAGCGATACCGGGATACTCAATCGGGATGGCACAGTTACGGAAGAAGCTCGAAAAGCGGTCCAGAAAGGGATCCTGTTAGACGTCGGCCATGGCGCCGGCAGCTTCGCCTTTAACGTCGCCGAGTCCGCCCTCGCCCAGGACGTGCAGCCGGGCACCATTTCCAGCGACCTGCACAAGTACAACCTCCACGGTCCCGTCTTCGATTTGGCCACGACTCTTTCGAAATTTCTCCACCTCGGACTCCCTCTCGAAAGCGTCCTCGAAAAGGCAACTGCCGCCCCAGCTCGTGCCATGGGCATGTCCCAAGAGATTGGCACCCTAAAGCCAGGCACAGCGGCGGACCTGGCAGTACTCGATCTCAAGACGGGAACTTTCGAATTCACCGACGCCAAGGGACAAACCCGCATCGGCGAGCAGAAATTAGAGCCCGTATGCACAATAAAGTCCGGCCGCGTTTTCAAACCGGATAGTTCGACTCCTCTTTAGTCACCCCCTTGGAATTGACTCGACGGAGCGGAAACCGGGAGGATTTCAAGGGCGCTGCCCTTGCATCCGAATTCTAGATACCAATGCGCTCAGCGTGAGACCACTGATCGATTCGGAGCGGCTCGATTGCATTCAAACACATACCCAGGGTGAATAACTCCCACGATCCCTACGGCGCCCTCCGCATCACCTTCTTTCGCCGTTTTCTGGTCGTCGGTTCGCTCGTTCGCATCGGCACCGCGGCCCAGGGTCTCGCTATCGGTTGGGAGATCTACGAACGCACCGGTCAGGCGCTTTCTCTGGGAATGGTTGGACTCGTCCAGGCAATTCCCATGCTCCTGCTGACTCTCCCCGCCGGTTATCTGGCGGATGTATTCGATCGCCGCAAGCTCATGATGCTCAGCCTTTCCGGGGCTACAGTGACTTCGATCGGCCTAGCCATCACGAGTTGGTATCAGGTTCCCCTCGCCTGGATGTATCTTCTGCTCCTTCTCGATTCGGCCTCCCTTCGAATGGGCTGGCCTGCTGCCTCCGCCATCATGCCATTGCTCGTTCCAGCGTCGCTCTTCGAGAATGCGGCCAAGTGGCGTACCAGCGCAATGCAGATCACCGGGATTGCCGGTCCGGCATTCGGTGGATTCCTTATCAGCGTAAATATTCAAGCCGCCTACCTCATTAGCGCCCTCTCTTCGGCGGCATTCGTCATTTTTCTTGCCACCGTTAGGCTGCCCGCTGCGCCCCGAATCGAACGCGGCGACATGATTGGCCAGACTTTGGAGGGCCTGCGCTTTGTCTGGCGTCGGAAACTCATCCTCGGCGCCATATCACTTGATCTCTTTGCCGTCCTTCTCGGTGGTGCGGTCTACCTTCTTCCCATTTTCGCGAAGGAGATCATCGAATTGGGTCGGCTCGGCCTGGAACCGGAGGAAGCGCTCGGATGGTTGCGCGCGGCGCCGGCCGTGGGCGCCCTCACGACGGCGATTCTAGTCGCCCATCTCCCTCCGTTTCGCCGCTCGGGCAAAGCCCTCCTCTGGTGCGTAGCAGGATTCGGCTTGGCTACCATCGCCTTCGGTCTTTCCGAAAATTTCTGGTTCTCCCTCCTCATGCTGGCGTTCGTCGGCGCCTTCGACAACGTCAGCATGGTCGTCCGGCACGTCGTCACCCAAATGGCGACTCCCAACCAGATGCGCGGGCGGGTGTCGGCCGTAAACGCGATATTCGTAGGATCATCCAACGAACTCGGCGGCTTCGAATCCGGCGTCGTGGCGCAGATCTTCAACCCGATCATCTCCGTGGTCAGCGGAGGGATCGGAACCCTCCTTGTCGTCGCCACCTGGGCAAAGTTTTTCCCCGATCTGCGGAAACTGGGGAGCCTGTCCTCCCTTGACCCTTATCGCGAAAGCCCGGAGTAGCCAAAGCGGCAGAGCCATTTGAGAAAGACCGCCAGTCTAGTCCACAGGATACTCCGAATCACGGAGGGGCGCAGCCCGTGGGGCAGATTTTCAATCTGCCTCTTCATCTTGCCACTCCCATCCAACACCCTAAACAATATATCACGCAAACAAGCTGTCGACCTGACACCTGAACACCGAAACCCGTGGCTCGCCATAGCTTTAGCGACGGCGGCTGACACCTCAAACCCACCCATGCCCGACACACGTCCTAACATCGTCCTCTTCATCACCGATCAGCAACGCGGCGATTGCTTAGGTCTGGATTCTCGTTCGCCCGGAGTGTTACAGACTCCCAACCTCGACTATCTCGGCCGTAGCGGCTTGCACTGCACCCAAGCCTACGCCGAATGCCCCAGCTGCATTCCAGCACGTCGATCCCTCATGACCGGAACCGCCCCCGCCGCCAACGGCATGGTCGGCTTTCAAGGAGCCGAATGGAACCCCTCCCACACCTTGGCCGGCGAACTCTCCCGGGCCGGTTACCAGACCGAGTTAATAGGAAAACTCCACCTGCATCCGCCCCGCAAACGATTCGGTTTCGAACACATGCAGCTGGCGAATGCCACTCGCAGTTCTGAGAACGACTATGTCGAGTGGCTGCAGCAGCGACATGGAAGAACCGAAATCGATCCCGGAATGGTCCACGGCGTCTCCTCCAACGGTTGGATCGGCCGTCCCCCCCACCTGCCAGAAGAACAGATGCACAGCTTCTGGTGCATCGATCGCGCGATGGACTTCCTGCGCAGACGCGATCCTTCGGCTCCATTCTTTCTCAATATCTCCTTCATCGAGCCCCACCCGCCGCTGACGCCGCCCGCTTTCTATTACGACCGCTATGTCAACCGCGATCTCCCGGAACCCGTGGTCGGCGACTGGGCCCCTTCCTTTGACTCCGCCCAAAAGGGACTCAATCCCGACGCTTGGGAAATCCGCCTGCCGGAGACCGATATGCGCTGCGCCCGCGCCGCCTACTACGGTATGATCAATTTTATCGACGACCAGATCGGCCGCCTCTTTCAGTATGCTCACGGTCTACTCGACGACTCTCTGATTCTCTTCGTTTCCGACCACGGTGAGATGCTCGGCGACCACAACCTCTTTCGCAAGACCTGGCCCTATGAAGCCTCGGCGCGAATTCCCTTCCTCGTCCGGGGACCGAAGAGCTGGAGCCTGCCCACCGAACAGACCTGCGCCAGCCCGGTCGGTCTCCAGGATGTGATGCCGACCATTCTCGACGCCGCAGGCATTGAGGTTCCCTCCACCTGCACCGGACACAGCTTGCTCCCCATCCTGCGCGGCGATAAGAACAGGATTCGGGATGTCCTCCACGGGGAACACGCCGGCTGCTACGAATACGACCACGGAAACCACTTCCTGGCGGATGGTTCGACCAAGTATATCTGGTACTCGCAGACCGGAAGAGAGCATCTGTTCGACTTGGAGAGCGACCCGCAGGAGGAGCATGACCTCGCCCTTCAAGCAGACGCCGACACCCTGCTCCAGCCTTGGCGGCGGCGCTTAGTCGAGACCCTCAAAGATCGACCCGAGGGCTTTGTCGTAGACGGCGACCTGGTCAGCGGTCGGGAACATCGACCCAAGATGCCGGGCTACGACCCGGAGCGTATGTTTCCTTTTCTCTAGGAATCTGTCGGGCTTTGCGCTTCGGATCATCACTGAGGTTCAAATCGACCGGCGACGGCGGTAATTCCCAACCAGGTTCATTCCGACAGATTCCTTCCAAGAAAATGAAACTGAGATTTGAGACGAATTATCATATCTTCTGGATCCTTTCCGATAATCCGAAGATGAAAGTTTGAGGCTCTTGCGAATTCGGTGACAGTTTGGCACAACGATACCCATCGGAGCAGTTAGGAATGTCATTTTCTTATTGCTAGGAGTCTGTCGGACGAACTGGGTCACTTGCGAAGCAATCGAACGTCAAAGTCCGACAGACTCCTAGCCTGGAAATCTCACAAAACTCACCAGGTCAACCGCAAAGGTGGAGGGGCGAGGGCCCTCGAGCCCGTGAACGAACTGACAACCAACGCCGTTTTCAAACTGCACGTCCGACCGGGGCTCGAGAGCCCTCGCCCCTCCAATCGTGACTACCCCAGTACCGAGATTCAAAGCCCGCATCCAAGAGTCACAATCGAAACCAGTAAATGAAGTCATTCAGAGCCAGCACCGGCCTCCCGCCGCAACCCTACATTGACGAGTGGAAGCGCACCTGTCCCGATCTTCTCGTCTATCACCCGGCGCCCGACGGGAACCGTCGCTGGGACGATGGAGACTTCCTAGCGCTCAACGAACAGACTATCGTCCTGCCTTTCCCAAATGGTAATCTCACGGCCACTTGGACGGCCCACAGCACGGGACGGGTCCGATTCACCAGGGTGGTCACGTCTCAAAGTAGTGATGGTGGTCGCTCATGGAGCGAACCGGTCGTCGTTGCCGGCAGCAATGCGTTCCACGCCGCCTGGCAAGTGCCGGTAGTGACTCCTTCGGGCCGAATTTACCTTTTTTACTGCCAATACGATCACAAACCGCACGGGCGTCCCTGCCACCTTGACTGTCGGGTCTCAAGCGACGCTGGCCAAAGCTGGTCGGACCCGGTGCGGCTGCCCTTCAAACGCAGATCGATTGACCTTCAGGACGCTTCGCACCCGGTCGCCTGGATCGGCTGGCGCCAAGTGGAATGGGATGCCGAAGGTCGGGCGTTGTTTCCCTTCACACGTTTTGCCTACGTTCGGAGTTCAGGTCAGCTTCGCGACCAATGGTGTCAGTCCGAATGCATTCGGTTTGAGAACATTGCACAGGATCCGGCGCCTCAAGATCTCAAGATGTCCTGGTTGCCCGAGGCCGATGATCCGCCCATCACCGTTCTGTCGGATAATCCGAAAACTTGCTGGGCGAACGAACCGAATGTTATACCCTTGGAGGATGGGAGACTTTTAATGACTCTCCGAACCAGGACCGGGCGGATCTATTACACTTTGAGCGAGGACGATGGAGCGACCTTCGCCAAACCTGTCGTGATGCGCAACTGCGACGATGGCGACGACATTCTCCAACCCTCCGATAACGCTCCCCTCTTTCGCCTCTCTGATGGGCGCTACATTCTCCTCTATCACAATCATGACGGCAACTGCTACGGAGCCGATGATGTCCACGACAGGCGAAATCGCCGTCCCGCCTATCTCTCCGTCGGTGAGTTTCGACCGGATGCACACCAGCCAATTTGGTGGAGCCCACCGAAACTGTTTGCCGACATTGACGATGTGCCTATGGAGGTCGGGCTAAGCCTTCCCCGTTCCGAATGCCTCGATTACTGTGGATGGACAGAGGTCAACGGTGAACGAGTCATCTGGTACCCCGACCGCAAGCATTTCGTCGTTGGGAAGCGCTTGACCGACGAGTTTCTTGCCGGGATGCGAGCACCTCCCTTCCGTATCACCTAGCCAAAACACACGTTCTCTCTTGCCACGGCCGGCGGAGACGCTTTCAATCATTACGCCAGGTTTGGCGATATTCTACCGTCACGTGACGTCCGAGGCACTGCGAATCCAGTGCATTCAGCCATCAATAGGCTTAAATGATACAACCACACAGCAGATGAATCACCCGAAGGGCCCACCCACTATTCTTCTCCTCTCTGTAGTTTGGTTCTCATTCTGGGCAACATACCGCGTAAGTGCTCAGAACGAACTGCTCGTCCACTACGAGGGGAAGATGCTGCCGGGGTCAAGTCCGCCTTTTCCTGTAAAATCGAAATGGCATAACCTCTATTAGATTATCTTTACTTTCTTCCCTTCAGGCAGCGAATTTCATCAGGTCCGGATCCTTCCAGGTGCTCTCCGGATCGCTCCAGATCTGTTTGAGTCGTTCCACCAGGTAGGGTTCCATGCGGACTCCTCGCCAGCCTTCTGAGGCATCCACCAGGACCGCGAAGATCAGGCACAGTCCGCTCGTTTCGGAGCGGAATCGGGGAATCACTTTGGTGCGACGGCGCCCTTCCCCGAAGAGTCGCTCCAGCAGATTGGTGGTGCGGATCTGTTTTCGGTGCAGGAAGGGAAATTTCAGCGCTGTGAGCGATTCCTCCAGGTCACGCTCCAGGCACTTCATGGCGGCTGGAAAGCTCCCCTTGTATTCCTCGATGATGGCGCGAGCCTGTTCTACAGCCTCGCGGTATCCCTTCGCCGTAAAGGCTTTGTGAATGAGCTTTTTGAGGGTGGGACGGGCTACCTCTGGAAGCTTGTTGACGATGTTGCGCATCTTGTGCACCTGGCAGCGCTGCACCAGGCTGTTCGGAAACTTCCTTCCCACCGCCTTGCGTAGACCCGAATTACCGTCCATCACACTGAGTACTGGATCGGCCAATCCCCGGCTCTTCATGTCCTCCAGGAAGGCCTCCCAACAGGCGCTGCTCTCCTTGTCCCCTACGGCCATATGAAGCAATACCTTACGTCCGTCCCAGAGCATCCCGTAGGCGCATAGGACCGCCACTGCCCTCTTGTCTTCGGGCCGCAGCCTCATATAGATCCCGTCCAGAAACAGATAGAGCACGCGCTCACCACTCAGATCTCTTTCCTGCCACTTTGCAAAGTCCATCCTCAGACTTTGGCACACCTCATTGACCACGCTGCGCCCGGTCTGCTCTACCCCCAAAGACTCGATCAGCGCCGTCTCGATATCGCGCTGACTCATCCCTTTCACATAGAGCATCGGCACCAGCTCCAAAAGCCGCTTCGAGCGTCGTCCGATCGCTTCCAGCCAGGCCGACTCGAACGGCTCCAGCCCGTCGCGAATCTGCGGTACCTGCAGCTCAATCGTCCCTTCGCAAAGATGCACTTTCTTCGGCTCATAGCCATTGCGGTAGCCCCGCAGTGCTCCATCACTCGAGCGCTCATAGCGCTCTCGCCCCAGAAAATCGCTCACTTCGATCTCCAAGGCTCTTTGCAGCATCAGCTGGGCTCCCCGTCGGGCCGCCTCCCCCAGTGGATCTGTGCTGCTCGCGATTCCTTCCATTAGCTCTTGCTCTATCTTCTCACTCGGTGCTATCTTCTTCATGGTGTAGTCTCCTGTTTTTCGGGGCCGCCTTTCGGCCCCGGTTTGGTTACATTTTTGTTTTCAGGAGGTTACACCATTTTTCTTTTTACAGGAAGGATAGGACGTCACCCTGCCGGCCTACTACTTCGACAAAGAAAAGCCCTTCGTCCTGATCGACGGAAAGCGAAAACCGGCGAATTATAAAGATCTTAAGATCCGGGATGCGGAATCTTTTGGCGAGGGTCAGGTAAGAGTCGAAGTGATCGAGCAGAATCTTGGAAGGGACAAGCAGGATGATCGAAAACAGGCGGTCGATAAACTAGCGTTTAGATATGTGGTCGAAGTGACAGCAGATAGAGATCTGCAGTTCTGCTTTGGTATTCTGGCTTTCCGAGTAGGTGGAAGCCCTGGGGCTCATTTTGAGAAGATCGGCAACCTTAGAAAGGGAGTACCTAAAAGAATCGTTATCAGAAGGCCCGAGATTATCGAGGCTGTGGGTAATTACCACGTTTTCTCGCGAGGGAAGGAAATTCGGAATAGCGATATCACGAACCACTCAATTCAAGACGAATTGACGAGACTGAAGAAGGCATTCAAAGGGGTTCCACTGACAGACTTGATGGATATTAAGAGGAATTTCCCCCATCGCGTATCATCGGATGGCCAATTTCTGCTCACCTTTCGCGACCGCGAATCCCACCTCGCGCTCATCGTAGTCGACCTAACGACCTTTCGAGTCGTCAAGGACGTGTCTATTGGAGAGCACTTGCAATGGATTTACGATCTGGAATGGATCTCTCCTGATGAAGTGATTTTTATCCTGGGACCCGAGTATTCTTTGCCACGATGGCTGACACGGTATTCTAAGCTCCAAAGAGAGAGAGAGTTCAACCTTTATCGATTCAATCTTGCTGATGAAAACCCAGAACTACTGAGAAAGGATGTGCGGAGTATTTTTCAGTCCAAACTGACAGTTCCGGATACAGTCGTACTGAGGGACAGTAAAAACTATAGCTTGTTCAAGTTTAACTACCGTACTGGTAAGAAGACAAAAGATCATAATCCCAAAGTAGTAACTGGTTGGCAGTCAGGATACCGTTGGATGGTATATGATTTAGAAGGAAACCCCAGAATGACCAGGAAGCGTCAGGGGGCCAGAGTAGGTTGGCGCTATTTGGATCGAGCAACTGAAACCTGGAAGCCTCTAGACTCCCTCAATCGAGAACCGGGTGTCGCTTTCAACTATAATGCCAAGTCCCTCCTTGAACAACAGGTGTTTTTGAAAAGGTTCTCACCCGATCCGAATAGCATCTATATCTTCACCAATCATCGAAACGGAAGAATGGAGCTGGACCTCTACAACCTCAAGCAAGGGAGAATTGAGCGGCGTTTGTTCGCGAGCGAAGGATATGATTTGGGGGGGCCAAACGTTCCTTCTGCAAGGATTCTCTATGAAAAGAATGGGTGGGAAGCTATAGGCCTGGTCTCACAAGCAAGAATGCCCACCGTGACCTGGTTGGATGAGAGATTTAAGAATCACCAGGATAGGATGGATGCCTTTTTTCCTGACTGTGTGAATATTCCGTTGGATTGGTCGGAAAACGGTTCCGTGATGATCTATCACTCGTTCAACGAAAAATCGTTCGGCAGGATTTTTGTCTTTCGCCCTGAAAAGAACGAGATCAGGCAGATCTACAATCGGTCACCAAAATTGGACAATCAGGTCTTGGGAACTATGAGTTTTCTCTCATTTAAGAGTCGCGACGGTTATTCCCTGCACGGTTATCTGACGCTTCCTCCCGGTAGTGAAGGCAGGAATCTTCCTTTGCTGGTTTATCCTCACGGCGGTCCCATGGTTCGAGATACTTGGGGATTTGATCCCCGTGTTCAGTATTTTGCAACGCGAGGATACGCAGTCATGCAGGTGAATTATCGCGGATCTTCCGGTTACGGAATCGAACATTGCAGGTCGGGCCTCGAAGGAGAGCTCGGCGGTGTGATCATTGATGATATCGCCGACGGCGCACGTTTCCTGATTAGCGAAGGAATCGCCGATCCCGATAGAATTGCGATCGCTGGTGCCAGTTTCGGGGGGTTATTGCACCTACATGAGCCTCATACGCTACCCCGAATTGTATCAGGTGGGTGTCGCGGTTGCGGCCATTTCGCACTGGCGAAATCTGTTAAATACCAACCAATACTACGGAAATCAGTATGGTTTCCGCTTTTGGAAAGAGATTATCCGGCGTTCATCGGACGATGACTACGCAAAGAAAATATCGCCGTATTTTAGAGCCAATGAATTTTCCAGGCCGGTTAAGATCATTCATGGCAAACTGGATTACACGGTACCCTATGGTCAGGCGACCATAATGGAAAAAGCCTTGAAGAATGCAGGCAAAGAAGTGGAGCTCGTCGTTTTTCCATATCAGGGCCATTCCATTCTGTCGTTCTCAACTTATGGAATGAACCAAGGTATTCGTTACCTGGAGGAGATCGAAGTCTTCCTTGATAAGCATCTACCCCCGAAGAGGAAAGTCACTGATGAGGATACAGTTACACTCGTGCCTAGCAGTTCTCCCGTTGCCGGTAGCCCCTGAGAAACTCCAAGTAGCCAATGTTCAAGTCGAAATTGGCGCCCCTCTCAAATCCTATTAGTTCCACTCCAACCAAGGATCTACCATGGCTACCAAATACGCCAAACCCGCACTCAGTGGACGGAGGCGGCGGACAACGTTGAAAGCAAAAAATGCCATCCGCCTGATCGACTGTGATGTCCATCACAGCACCGAGAAGATCGATGACCTCTACCCCTACCTGCCAAAGCAATACGTCGAGTACGTCAAAGACTTCGGTTCCATGATGCCCGGCGTGGGCTATACCAACATGCCGAAGAAAGGTTGCCGGGCGGAGCTCTGGGAACACACCGAGGTGCATCCGAGCAGCAACATCGAACTGGCCAAGGAACATCATCTCGACGCTTGGGACATCGATATTGCCGTGCTCACCGGTTCCACGGTCTACGCCGCCGCCGTTCATCCCAATGTCGACTATGCCGCGGCCATGTGCCGCGCCTTCAATGACTGGACCTTGGAAACCTGGATCAAGGCCGACCCCCGTTTCCGCGCCTCCGTGGCGATCGCGCCCTCCGATCCAAAACAGGCGGCTAAGGAAATCCGAAGAATTGGCGATCACCCGGCGGTCATCCAGGTGATCATGCCGGCAGGCTCGCGCCTGCCCTATGGCAATCGATTTTACGATCCGATCTATAAATCCGCTCAGAAACATGGACTCCCAATCTGCATCCATTTCGGCGCCGAGGGGGCCGGGTTTTCAAATGCCCCTACCGCTGCGGGATATCCTTCCTACTACCTGGAAATGCGCATGGCACGCCCTCAGATTGCTATGGCCCACGTAGCCAGCCTTATCTGGAGCCCGTCCCAGTGGTGGAAACAATTGATTTTTAATGAGTTATGGGCAAAAAAAAGGCCGGATAGAGCTGCAAAAAGCTCGATCCGGCGAAAAAGGGCGCTTATGCTTGCGTTAGTCAAATACAAAGCACGCCCTTCTCATGAAAAATATTGCCGTACAAAGCTTCCTGCGTCCAGCCCTAACTCCAGTCATTCGATGCAAAGACTACACCGTGTTTCTGGAAACAATGGAGCGGATTGACCGGGTTTTGATCGACTCCTCGCTGGAAAGGGAGGCGATCGTAAAAGCCTTGGAAGGATGGGATGAAGCGGGAGGGAAGGATCGGGAGCGACGCGCTCTAAGAGCGATAAAAGCGCTGCGGGTGGAGGTGGTGCGTCATTTACTCGGAGGGATATCCTTTCGTTGTCTGTCGCAGGAGTTGGGACGCAGTGAGCTTCTGGCTAATTTTTGCCGGGTGCGTGAGGTAGACGGGATCCGGAAAATATCGAAGAGCAGTCTGGAACGGGATTCGAAATTCTTCGACGAAGCGTATCTGAGACAGCTGCATGCAAGGATGACCGAGGTGGTGGGCAATGCTGAACATTGTGGTGAGGCAGGATTAGAGAAGCCGATCGATACGAGGGAATGCCTGATCGACGCCACTTGCCTGGAAGCGAACATCCACTGGCCCGTGGACTGGGTCTTGCTCAAGGATGTGGGAGCAACGCTGCTCAAGGCGATCAGTCTGATCGGGCAGGCGGGAATGAAACAGCGCATGCCCCAGGGAGCAAAGGGATTGGCTCGGGAGATGAACAAACGGTGCCTGGAGATGACGCATGCGCGTCGGCGCCGGGAGGCGGGCAAAGCGCGTAAAGGGATCCTGCGGCGGATGAAGCTATTGCTCAAGAAGATTGAGGGCCATGCCCTTCGCCACCGTGACTTATTGGAAGCTATGTGGATGCAAAGCGATTACACCGAGAAGAAGGCGAGCCGAATCATCGAGCGAATGGATGGTATGTTAGAGCAGATACCGCAGGTCATGAAACAGGCGCACGAACGGATCATAGGGGGGCGGCAGGTGAAGAATGAGGAGAAGATCCTGAGCGCCTACGAACCTGAGATTGACGTCATCGTGCGAGGCAAGGCAGATCGGGAGGTGGAGTTTGGCAACACCCTTTATTTATGCGAGAGCGCAGAGGGATATCTGTTGGACTGGAAACTGTATGGGGGGCAGGCCCCGAGCGAATTGAAGCAGCTTTGGGAAAGTCTGGAGAGGCAAAAGGGCTTCGCTTTAGAGGAGAAGATCGAAGCGATCAGTGGGGATCGGGGCTATGCCTCGAAGGCGGCCAGCAAGCGGCTCCAGGCAGAGGGGATTTTTGACGCCCTTACGCCCCGCAATCCACAAGAGCTCAAGGAGCGGATGGAGGAGCCGCGCTTTGTCCGGTTGCAGCGACGACGAGGGAGCACCGAAGGCCGGATCGGAGTGCTCAAGAACCGATGGCACGGGGGCAAGATACGCAGCAAAGGCTTTGACAACCGTAACCTTAGCGTGGCCTGGTCGGTTCTGTCCCACAATCTATGGAAAATCGCGCAGAGACTTGCGCAAGAACATGAGAAAGAGGCAACGCAGGCGGCATAGGGATCCAAGAATCGAGTCAGAGGCGCTTCCTTGGGAGAACTATCGACTCAAAGCGAGAGGAAGGGTGCTGGAAAGGTGCATAACGGATAAAAGGTAAGCTACCGAGGACGGAAGGCATGTCGTGGTCTACATAACGTGACGAAGATTGATATCGGTATCAGGCTTCCACCCAAATCCTCTCGGATTTGGGACAGCCTCTATCTGCCAATCTGCATCCATTTCGGCGCCGAGGGGGCCGGGTTTTCAAATGCCCCTACCGCTGCGGGATATCCTTCCTACTACCTGGAAATGCGCATGGCACGCCCTCAGATTGCTATGGCCCACGTAGCCAGCCTTATCTGCGAAGGAACATTCGAGAAATTCCCCGAGCTACGATTTCTCTTCATCGAACACGACACCTTCTGGGTGCCCGGAATGATGTGGCACATGGATGCGGACTGGAAATCAGTGCGAGACTATACTCCGTGGGTGAAGTCGCTCCCCAGCGAGTACATCCGCAGGCACATCCGATTCGGATGCCAGCCTATGGAGCAGCCGCCAACCCGACAAGACTTCCGGACCTTTCTGGACTGGCTGCACGCCGAGGAGATCCTGGTCTATGCCAGCGACTACCCCCATTGGGATTGGGAGTCGCCGACGGCCGCCCTTTCCGGCGCTTCAAAAAAGTTGAAAGAAAGAGTCTTTTCCCAAACTGCGTGCGAGCTCTACGGACTGTCGAACGGAAACTCCTGAAAGATGCGTCGTCACGTCGTATCGACAGTCGATGAGTTACCCCCTGGCGAACGCCTAATCGTGCCGCTGGGCGGGCGGGGAGGCATCGGCGTGTTCAACATCGACGGCGAATTCTACGCCCTTCGTAACCTCTGCCCCCATCGAGGCGGACCGATCTGCCAAGGCCGCCTGCGTCCGCATGTAATCTCGCAAGGCGTCTACAAGCTAAACCATGAGAAAAAGAGGAACGTCCTGAAATGTGCCTGGCATCAGTGGGAATTCGATATCGCCACCGGACAGGCCCTTTACGACGATAGGCTGCGCGTCAAAATCTACCGGGTCGCCGTCGAGCAGGACGAAGTCGTTCTCTATCTGGACCGGTGAATCCTTTCCCTGCCTCCTTCCCATCCCGGATGCGATTGGCAGTTTGAATCCGGCCCCCTTCTCTCGTTCATACCCTCCCCACTTCGATCTCCCGTACCCGGTCGTAGATCCCATACGAAGGAGTAGGACAAAAACTTTCACGTCCGTGGATTTATTTGTCCGAATCAATGATCGTGGAAGACGGTTGGGGCCCAACAGGGATAAAATATCGAAGTGCATGCTCATCTGCTGGAGTGAAATCCTCAATCGAGCGGAATTGAGCAGATTGCAAATCTGCTCCACCGAAGACTCCGTGATCGGAGGGGCGCAGCCCGTGGGGCAGATTTGCAATCTGCCTTTTCTTCGAATTTCCGGACACGCAACCCAAACAGTTATTGATTGCGGCAGGTCTATGAAATAGGTTCTCGATTAACCGCAAGTCCGGCTACGCCGGCTTCATTTAGTTCCACATCATGACTATTCAGGAGCAACTACCTTGGGAGCAGATCAACGATGACACGCTGAGCTTTTTCAAGGCCATCGGGGTGGACTATTTGGCGGTGAATCCGGCGCCCGAAATGCGTGACGGGAAGGACCGGGTCGACTACTGGAAAGGAGTCAAGACGTTGGTGGAGTCCCACGGCCTCAAGCTCACCAATGTGGCGGCGACGGGATGGGACGAGGTCTCCCTGGGGCTGCCCGATCGAGACGAGAAGATTGAGGCGTGGTGCACCATGCTTCGGAACCTGGGCGATGTTGGGATCCCGACCCTGGGGTACAATTTCAAACCAGCGGGAAACTTTCGCACCGTATCGACTCCGCCCGGTCGCGGGGGTGCAGCCTACAGCACCTTCGACTACGAGAAATTCATGCGGGACCCGCCCTATTATCCGGACAAGGCGATCTCAGAGGAGAAGATGTGGGAAAACTTGCAGTACTTTCTCGAACAGGTGATCCCCGTCGCCGAGGAGACCGGTGTGCGGATGGCGCTGCACCCGGACGACCCGCCGATTCCGGAACCCTTAGCAGGTGCAGCGAGAATCGTCTCCACCCTCGAACACTACCATCGCATCTTCGAACTCGTGCCCAGCGATTGTAATGCGATGCTCTTCTGCCAAGGGTGCGTCAGGGAGATGGGGGAACACGTGCCTTCCGCAATCCGCGACATCGGATCGCGCAACAAGATTGTCTATGTCCATTTTCGCAACATCCGGGGAACGCCCAAGAAATTTCAGGAAGTATTCCTAGACGAGGGCGACGTCGATATGGTCGAGGCGATGCGGACCTACAAAGAAGTGGGATTTGAAGGTCCCTTCATGATGGACCACACGCCACAATTCCCTAACCAGGATTCAACCTTCTGGGCGGGTCGGGCGTATGCGGTGGGCTACATGCGGGCGTTGATTCAGGCAGTCTACCGATAGACTCTTCCGGATTTATCTGCACAGCGCCTTTCGCTCTCTGGCTCCCCCGGCCTCGTGCCGGGGGAGCCGGAGACAAGCTTTAAAATCTTTCCGTCCCCGGAAGGATTTTAAAGCTCCGCAACCAATACCCACATCGGTTGCTTCCCCACATCGTAGGTCTTGGTGCGGGTCAACTCCCCGGAATCCTGATCGACGCTGTAGGCGGACACCCTTCCGCTATCCACTCCGGCGGCGAAGACGAATTTGCCCTGGGGATCGACGTCAAACCCCCGTACGTGAGCTTCCCCGGGCACTCGCCCAATGAGAGAGAGTTCGCCCGAGGCCCCGTCGATGCGGAAGCAGGCAATGGTGTCATGTCCACGGTTGGGCGCGTAGAGAAACCTGCCGGTCGGGTGCACACGCAGCTGGGCGGTGGTGTTCTCGCTTCCGTCATAGCCGTCCGGTAGAGTGGAAATCGTCTGGAGAGAAGGTGACAGTCTCCCGTCCTTATTCACCGGGTAGGCGGTGATGCTGTTGCCCTGCTCGTCCGTCGTATACATGACATCGAGGGTGGGATGAAAGCGGATATGACGCGGGCCCAACCTCTCCGGCGGTACCAGGATGGCCAGCTCTTGAGGCGTCAACTCGCCTGTGTCCGCATCATACTTATACTGAAAGATGGCGTTCTGTCGGATGCAGTGCGGGACGTAGACGAACCTGTTGGAGGGATGAACTTCCACCGAGTGCGCCCCTTGAAGCGTGTTAACGGTGGAGACGGCGGGCGCCACCACCGCACCGTCCTCTCCGACGCGATAGCTGCTCGCCCTGGCGCCGCCATTGCTCGAGGTGAGCACGAACTTCCCCGTCCCATCAACGGTCAGGTAAACCGCATCGGATACTTCCTCGATCGAACCGAGCAGCGAAATCGAACCATCCGATCGGTCGATCGCGAAGCTCGCAAGCTCACGAGTCCCGCGACGGGCCACATACAGAAATTCTCGACTCGGAGCCAACGCGATCCCTGCCGGACCTCCCGTCAGCGCGAGCTCATGTTTCAGGTCAAGCCCGCCCGTCTCCCCATCCATGGAGTAGACGCGGATTCTCTCTTCACCCATTATGGAGATATATACGTAATAGGCCATAGCTGATAGTGCTGGTGTTCGTAATTACGATGGTGTTTGCCTGTCCTGTCAAATCACTCCATGCCACCAATAACCGATCATCGTAATCGTAAGAATAATCGACAATCCAGTTTCGAGTTTCGATTACGCTTGAGACTACGGATTTCGATTAACCGTAAAATTGAAGACCTTCCTTCATCGGAATGGGTAGGTAACTCCCAGCCCGCACCGGAGAAGCATTATTGGTATTGATCCCCTTGACGTTCTACGTGCTCCAAAAGGAATAGAGCCGAGCATTGGAGAGATCGAAACGCAAAGAGACGGTTGCCCCGGAGCGCACGGACTCTAATTGCTCCTGAGCGAGTTCCAGCGCCTCATCAAGCGAGTCGGACCGGAATTCATAGGGGGTGTCCCAAGGGCTCCCGATGTCGGTCCAGCAAGGTCACGCGGATCGCACCGTGTCTGGCCTGGGCGTTTCAGTGAAGTCGGCTTCCGAAACCGGTTATGGGTTTCGTGAATATCACCCCTCCGTCGAAGCTGGCCGCACAGGAAACAAAGCGGTCCCGCGGCACCGACGCCAATCCTATAGCCGTTTCCTGAGGTCCGGAATCGTTTCCGAAGTACGGTGAATGCCGCTGCTTTCGCCCCGCGTAGTAAAACCGAATTTCGTCTTCTAGGATCACGGGATGAGAGGCTACCGAGGTGTTGAATCGATCCCACTCCCCGATACCACCCAGAGGTATCGAGAAGCTCGGTGGTAAACTCGGTGAGATGCGGTATGTCCTTTGGGCCAATCACGCAATTCGTCCTCTGCCCTTCGTACTTGACGATGTCCAATTCCGGCTTCTCCCAGCTGCGGCCATCGTCTGAGCGCGCGTAGCCAACGAACCCACGATCGGCGTACCTATGTCCGAACTTATGCAGGCCACCGCGCTTGTCCCAGGTGAAATACCACATCCGATACCCCTCTAAGGGGTCCAAGATAACCGACCCGTAGAGGACCGGGTGCTGGTCCCACGGCCGATTCGCTGTCAGTATCGGGTTGCCGGAATACTTTCGGACCTGCGCCACTTCACGGGTCACATTCTCCCGCTCCGCGATGACATGATCGTCGAGGAACAACTGACGGGCCGCGCTTATGTCGACCGGATCATCAGATGGATCACCATTCACCTTTTTCGTCACTGCGGCTATCGCTTATCCAGGATGCCTGATAAACCCATAATTTCAATCGGCTTCTCATCAATGGTCGGATCCATCTCCACGGAATCCCTTATGGGGTCCAGCTGCTCAGTTTCAACCTTCGTCGGTCCAAGTCGCACCTCATCTACAACCACCCGGACCCTCCGGAGGCCAAGTCGTCGACCCATTGGCATCGCGACTTCAGGGAGAGCCCGTTCGATCTCGGTCCCCATCGTTACCCACCTTTAATGATCAAGATAGTCTATCAGCTCTCCGATACGACTCCGCTGAGTGGGAACACTGTAATCGTGCCCCAAAGCATTAACCTGACCCAGCCGCTGGAGATTCCCAAAGGGCAGAATGACCCGGACGACGCGATTGAATTAGAGCTCCGAGCCGGTGATGCAATCCTCTTCGAGGGGCTAGACTTCTTGTCTGACCCTCTCCATAGGAAATGACAAAGACCCGAGACAAAGAGAAAGACGAAGATACCCGATTCTTTGTCTTAATCTTTGTCCCAAAACTCTACACCACTACCCCGCACTGGGTCCCCTTCCGAACATACTGCATCTTCGGAATCCCGATAACGATCCCTTGGCGCTGGGCACGGAGCTCGTTGAGAGTCTGGCCAAATAAATCGCGGACGGCCCCGAGCACCTGGCCTTCCTCGACTTCGTCCCAGATCCTTACCGCCGGGACCCAAAGCCCGTCGACCGGGGTTTGATTGTGGGAGGCCAGATTACCCGCGCCATGGCCCATCGTTTCAATGTGCCGCCGAGGCGTCGGTGAATCTCCCTCGCTTTCCAACATACCGAGGTGCTCCATGATCCGGCGCAAACCGTGACCGTATTCAGCTTCGCCACCCATCCCCCAGGTCGTCTCCCAATAGATCGCAGGCACACCGGCGAGAAAGGCGGCGTAGAGCGCCGTGCGGCCGCTATCGTCCGCTCCCATTTCGGACCCGGCTCCGTGTGCGGGATCGAATTCGTGGCCCCAGACCAATTCGAATCCAGTTGCCAGGCCGGCATCGCGCTGCGGGTCGTTCAGCGCAGGCGCTCCCGTATGAATATTGTAGCCGCATAGGGTTGGGCCAACCATAGCAGGACCGAATGTGTGCAGGGCGACAAGAAGGTCGGGACTATCCTCGCCCGTGTGGCCTAGGAAATCGTGAGTTAGAGTCCAGGCCACCCGCTCGGTCAAACAACCGTCGCGCCTCCCCGGGTAACAGCGAGCCAGATTCTGACCATCCACGCGGCCGACTCGCGTGCTGTTCAGGTAGCTGTCGACAGAACAGCAGGTGACGGCGACCACCCGGCCTTTGAGCACCGCTGGATCGAGAGCGAGCAGGTTGTCCTGCAGGGCCACAATGTTCTCGTACTCGTTGCCGTGCTCGCCGGCGATCAGAAGCAGGAGAGGTCCCTCAAAGGCGCCGTGGACTACCGTGACGGGCAGGGCGCGGTCAGCCGTTAACGCATCGTCGCCTCCAACCGGATGCGAGTAACGCAGCATCTCACCGGCAGGAACGTCAAGCCAACGGCAGGCTTCGCGGTTCGGTGCGGGATCGCGATACCAAGGATCACGTTGACGGATGGCTTCGATTGATTGCATAGAGGATTGTGGTGATGGAAACAGAGATCGGGCAAGTACACATTCACAGGGAAAGTGGAACCAATCTCTTCACTTACAGATGGGAGAACCAGAGAATACGCTCGAAGGTGCCAATTTAGAGACCAGATTGGAGCAGGGGCGAGGGCCCTCGCCCCTGCTCCAATTTTCACCTTCGCAGAGAAAGAGGATGACGAAGAGGAAGAGGACGATTCTGCCAGACCCGCGCCCTTGTGCCCGAACTGCGGCCAGCCCAAGGGTGGCACACCGGTCACTGGCTCGGGAGCGTGCCAATCGCTTGTATCGCTGACCGAGTTGCCCTCCCGGTCGATCATCCAATTTTCGGGCAGCGGCTCGCGACGCACGATCTTCTGCTCGATCTTTCCGCCCGCCACGGTGGTCATGGTCATGTCGAGCATGAACGGCGCCCCGTTACGGCGCGGCGCCCCAAAGGAGATCGGTTCCGGGCAGAGTTTCCGGTCGGCGCTGCCGTTTGGGGTCATGAACATGCCCCCTCCGTTCAGCCACACCATACCGATCATCCCCTGCTCCGCCATCCGCGGTGTATAATCCCCCAGACGGCAAATATGCGTCGTGTCCCGCAGACCCACGAACCCGAATGTAGACCGGCGAGCCTTCTCCATTGCGATCTCGAGAGATCTCGTGACGGCCACAATCCCGTTTCCGCTCTTGCAATCAATGATCGTCAGACAGGGGGATTCCTTCAGAACGTCGAAAGCCATGCTCTAATACAAGAACCGAGGAAGCTGCAATAGTAACCTTTTTTCATCCACACTTTTCTCATCGAAACTTGCTGCGCGGAAGCGGTACAACCTACCTAATCTGCATGTCTGAAGCTGCCCCGGTCTTGCGCCGGGGTGTCGCGCGATTCTCAGCTACAATACCTGATTGGCACGGCACACCCCTCCATCCGTCCATTCTCACCTCAGCCGTGAATCGGCTGAGGTGAGAATGGACGGATGGAGGGGTCGGAAGGAGAGCATCTTATATAGCAAGGAATGCGCGACACCCCGGCGCAAGACCGGGGCAGCTGGCAATTGACGGAACGGAGCTGAACACTCACCGCAACAATCTGCACACTTGCATCGACCGTGGGAATCACGGATGAATGTACAATACCAACCGGGTACCACTCTTTTGAGGCTACCACCAAGAATTCAGAACGAAAGGACAATCCCATGCTCCAATTTAATCATGTCGGCGTAAGTGACGAAACCCTGAAAAAGCTCAAAGCGGTGCAGTTGGACTCGGCCTGGGGCATTCTGGCGAAGCTGGGATATCGCGACAACTTCATGATGGGTCTACAGTGCCTGCATCCGGAAATGAAGCTCGTCGGCCGGGCCCGGACCTTGCGTTATCTGCCGACCCGTCCCGATCTTGCCGAAGCAATAAAGGAGCAGGCAGCGGCGAAAGGCGAGCACCATGGCCTCCATCTGCGAGCGGCGGCGGCCACACGCCCCGGAGATGTGCTGATCATCGACAGCGGCGGGCCCAAGGCGCATGGATGCTGGAGCGGAGATATCGTGGTGTACGGTTTTATCGCCAACGGCGGAGCCGGTTTCGTTACCGATGGTGTGGTGCGGGATCTGTCGCCGATGCTCACGATGGAAATCCCCATCTATATCGCCGGCTCGCACCCGGGCGGCGGAGCGGCCAACGTCGGTATCGAACTCGACGAACCGGTCCGCTGTCGAGACGTCGCCGTCCTCCCCGGAGATATCATTCTCGGGGATGCCGAAGGGGTTCTGGTCATTCCAGCAGCGCATGCCGAACAGGTGGCACGCGAAGCGGCCGAAACCGACCATCGAGAGGATTTCTACCGCGAGCTCCTGGTGAGCAAACGCTTCCCCGTCGAACGCATCTACGGGGTTCGAGATCCCGAAGTCGCCGCCCTCTATGAGGAGCATAAGAAGAAGAATCCGGTGGAATGAGTTTGGAAATCCGTCAGGATTTCCAAACTATGGCCAGATCGCACCCATCTTCCATGCGTCAAACGACCGCAAAGTCGCACGGCCTCCACGAGCATAGGCATACACCCCTAAACTGTCCGTGCGAGTCGGATAGATTCGCTTGCCGACATACCGTCGGCGGTCGGCGATGACCTCGACCACACTGCGGTCGACAAAGATGCGCAGCTCGACCGAGTGTCCATACGGAAGATCGAAGGCCGCTCGCTGCGACTCGCGGTTACTGACCTCCGGACTGGTGCTGGCTCGGGAGACGTCGAGGATGAGCTCCCGCCGCGGCCTGACCTGGTGGGCCGGACCGTGGCTCGTCCCGGGATTCGTGTTGAAACGCACCAGTGTCTCTTCCTCTCCATCCGGAGAACTACGGACCTTCAGACCGACTTCCTCGGCATCATCCCATTCAATAACAGTACGGATCTCGAGGCAATCGCCTGACAGACCAAGATCGAAGTCGGAACTGTTGTTCAGCTCCAGATCTTCCAACGACGTGTGTTCGCCGCGGAGAGTCTCGAGCTCGGGAACCGGATCGAAAAGAAGCTCTTCAAATTCGGATAATGATACCACCATTGGAAGGGCACATATGCCCGACCATCCTGATGCGACTTGGGCGTAGCCGAAGCGTGCTTCCGATATGCGTCCAAAGAGTATACGGCGGTCACGGTCGTCGAGCAGAGTCAGTCCTTCACAGTAGACTCCGGGTCGAGCCGTCTCCGCGAAGGCAAGCCGCTTGTGTCGCTCCGGAGTGAAGCGATGATCCTCGTAGCTTCCGACGTAAAACTGGGCCCCGCGCGCATGGCTCGTAAATGAAAGGACCGGTTTGCCGTCGAGCATGAAAAAATCGGGGCAGCCGCAGTCTTCGCCCGGTTCGGTGAATCGCCCACCGATGTAGAAGGGGTGTTGGTATTCCCAATTCGCGAGGTCGGTTGAGCGAAACAGGTAGGCGGCGTCTGGCGAATGGATACTGTTTCCCGTCACGGCGTAGTGGACACCGTCTTCAACCCACCCACAGGGGGCGCCGGTCACGACGTATTCACTGCGGGGCCCCGGGTCGGGTATGATCGGATTGGCGGGGTGCTTCTGCCATTCGATGAGCATGTCGTCGGTGCTGGTGGCGAGGCAGATCCCGTCGGGAACACCATGGTAGATGTGAGTCGGAACCCCGTCGGCGTTGACGAAGGCGGCGCCGCTGTAACACTGTTGCCGGTCCGGTCCGTCAGGTCCGGGAGCGAGGGAGATGGGATGGTCGGTCCAATGGACGAGGTCTTCGCTGGAAGCATGGCCCCAATGGATATTTCCGTGCCAGGGCCCATCCGGGTTATGCTGGTAGAATAGATGATAGCGCCCTTTCCAGTAGATGGTACCGTTGGGATCATTCATCCACTTGCACGGCGGCAGGTAATGGTAGGCGGGACGATAGGGATCCGATGATAGCGGAATGCGGTTGGTATGAAAGGTGGTCATTTTATACTACCTTCGTTCAGAATAGTGCAAAGCAAACCTCATCCCGAACCTTGTCGCTTGGTCTTGCGGCGGCGGGTCCGGAGGCCACGCCCTACCTCCTTGCAGTTATACCAGACTAATCTCACCCTCATTGCTGGAATTCTGTAAGGCCGTAGAGCCACCGCCAGGCGGTAGGGCGTGGCCTCCGGACGCGCCGCGGTTCGATCCATGGACTCAATTCTATCAGAAACATGAATTTCTAGATTTGCATGGGACTTTTCACCCCATCCCCGGGTCCCCGTTCCTCCCTAATCATCTTTCACCCTCTGCCACCGCAGCACTTCCTTTGCATGAGGAGACAGACTCTCCCAAAGATCCCGAGGGAAATGCTTCTCCGTATATTCATGCTGCCACGAACTGAACAACCAGGGGCGGCAGAACCCCATGCAGAGTTCGTCGCGAGGATGGTCGGAGCAATTCGGCGTCCCGCGATGGTAGGCGCGCCCATCCTGCACCCAAAGTGAGCCCTTCTTCAGATTGAGGCGAATGGGATGATAGGAGCTTCGCCTGTCGCCACCTGCACCAAAGACAGTGTCGAGGTCGCTCTGAAGGTCCTCATCCGCGACGAACTGAGTGCACGGAATGACCTCGAAACTCCCGTTTTCCTCACTCGTGTCAACCAGTGGAAACTTAACCCCGACGTCGAAAGCGGGGAGCTTGATACCTGGAAACAAGAGTTGGGCGTCGCGATGCCAGTTTTGATAGTCCGTGCCCGGCAGGGGAATGTTCGAGTCGTAGTGCGACCAAACGTAATCCTCCCCCAACACCCGCTCTAGAAACTCCACCAGGTCCGGATGCTCGAAGATCTCCTCGTCGACAAAGGGGCGCTCAAAAGGGACCCGGACATTGTAGCGGTGATATCCACGTCTCGGATCTTTTCCCTGCCGCTCGATGTCCTGGTCGCGGATGGGCTCCCACGCCTCCAGGATCTGGTCGATCTTCTCCGTGGAGATGAAATCTTCAAAGACTACGAACCCATTGATCCGCCATTCCTGTAAAAATTGGTCGATGTCGTAGGTCGTGGTTGTGTTCATATAGGCTATCTAGAGGCTGTCCCAAATCCGAGAGGATTTGGGTGGAAGCCTGATACCGATATCAATCTTCGTCACGTTATGTAGACCACGACATGCCTTCCGTCCTCGGTAGCTTACCTTTTATCCGTTATGCACCTTTCCAGCACCCTTCCTCTCGCTTTGAGTCGATAGTTCTCCCAAGGAAGCGCCTCTGACTCGATTCTTGGATCCCTATGCCGCCTGCGTTGCCTCTTTCTCATGTTCTTGCGCAAGTCTCTGCGCGATTTTCCATAGATTGTGGGACAGAACCGACCAGGCCACGCTAAGGTTACGGTTGTCAAAGCCTTTGCTGCGTATCTTGCCCCCGTGCCATCGGTTCTTGAGCACTCCGATCCGGCCTTCGGTGCTCCCTCGTCGTCGCTGCAACCGGACAAAGCGCGGCTCCTCCATCCGCTCCTTGAGCTCTTGTGGATTGCGGGGCGTAAGGGCGTCAAAAATCCCCTCTGCCTGGAGCCGCTTGCTGGCCGCCTTCGAGGCATAGCCCCGATCCCCACTGATCGCTTCGATCTTCTCCTCTAAAGCGAAGCCCTTTTGCCTCTCCAGACTTTCCCAAAGCTGCTTCAATTCGCTCGGGGCCTGCCCCCCATACAGTTTCCAGTCCAACAGATATCCCTCTGCGCTCTCGCATAAATAAAGGGTGTTGCCAAACTCCACCTCCCGATCTGCCTTGCCTCGCACGATGACGTCAATCTCAGGTTCGTAGGCGCTCAGGATCTTCTCCTCATTCTTCACCTGCCGCCCCCCTATGATCCGTTCGTGCGCCTGTTTCATGACCTGCGGTATCTGCTCTAACATACCATCCATTCGCTCGATGATTCGGCTCGCCTTCTTCTCGGTGTAATCGCTTTGCATCCACATAGCTTCCAATAAGTCACGGTGGCGAAGGGCATGGCCCTCAATCTTCTTGAGCAATAGCTTCATCCGCCGCAGGATCCCTTTACGCGCTTTGCCCGCCTCCCGGCGCCGACGCGCATGCGTCATCTCCAGGCACCGTTTGTTCATCTCCCGAGCCAATCCCTTTGCTCCCTGGGGCATGCGCTGTTTCATTCCCGCCTGCCCGATCAGACTGATCGCCTTGAGCAGCGTTGCTCCCACATCCTTGAGCAAGACCCAGTCCACGGGCCAGTGGATGTTCGCTTCCAGGCAAGTGGCGTCGATCAGGCATTCCCTCGTATCGATCGGCTTCTCTAATCCTGCCTCACCACAATGTTCAGCATTGCCCACCACCTCGGTCATCCTTGCATGCAGCTGTCTCAGATACGCTTCGTCGAAGAATTTCGAATCCCGTTCCAGACTGCTCTTCGATATTTTCCGGATCCCGTCTACCTCACGCACCCGGCAAAAATTAGCCAGAAGCTCACTGCGTCCCAACTCCTGCGACAGACAACGAAAGGATATCCCTCCGAGTAAATGACGCACCACCTCCACCCGCAGCGCTTTTATCGCTCTTAGAGCGCGTCGCTCCCGATCCTTCCCTCCCGCTTCATCCCATCCTTCCAAGGCTTTTACGATCGCCTCCCTTTCCAGCGAGGAGTCGATCAAAACCCGGTCAATCCGCTCCATTGTTTCCAGAAACACGGTGTAGTCTTTGCATCGAATGACTGGAGTTAGGGCTGGACGCAGGAAGCTTTGTACGGCAATATTTTTCATGAGAAGGGCGTGCTTTGTATTTGACTAACACAAGCATAAGCGCCCTTTTTCGCCGGATCGAGCTTTTTGCAGCTCTATCCGGCCTTTTTTTTGCCCATAACTCATTAAAAATCAATTGTTTCCACCACTGGGACGGGCTCTAAATAGAGGCTGTCCCAAATCCGAGAGGATTTGGGTGGAAGCCTGATACCGATATCAATCTTCGTCACGTTATGTAGACCACGACATGCCTTCCGTCCTCGGTAGCTTACCTTTTATCCGTTATGCACCTTTCCAGCACCCTTCCTCTCGCTTTGAGTCGATAGTTCTCCCAAGGAAGCGCCTCTGACTCGATTCTTGGATCCCTATGCCGCCTGCGTTGCCTCTTTCTCATGTTCTTGCGCAAGTCTCTGCGCGATTTTCCATAGATTGTGGGACAGAACCGACCAGGCCACGCTAAGGTTACGGTTGTCAAAGCCTTTGCTGCGTATCTTGCCCCCGTGCCATCGGTTCTTGAGCACTCCGATCCGGCCTTCGGTGCTCCCTCGTCGTCGCTGCAACCGGACAAAGCGCGGCTCCTCCATCCGCTCCTTGAGCTCTTGTGGATTGCGGGGCGTAAGGGCGTCAAAAATCCCCTCTGCCTGGAGCCGCTTGCTGGCCGCCTTCGAGGCATAGCCCCGATCCCCACTGATCGCTTCGATCTTCTCCTCTAAAGCGAAGCCCTTTTGCCTCTCCAGACTTTCCCAAAGCTGCTTCAATTCGCTCGGGGCCTGCCCCCCATACAGTTTCCAGTCCAACAGATATCCCTCTGCGCTCTCGCATAAATAAAGGGTGTTGCCAAACTCCACCTCCCGATCTGCCTTGCCTCGCACGATGACGTCAATCTCAGGTTCGTAGGCGCTCAGGATCTTCTCCTCATTCTTCACCTGCCGCCCCCCTATGATCCGTTCGTGCGCCTGTTTCATGACCTGCGGTATCTGCTCTAACATACCATCCATTCGCTCGATGATTCGGCTCGCCTTCTTCTCGGTGTAATCGCTTTGCATCCACATAGCTTCCAATAAGTCACGGTGGCGAAGGGCATGGCCCTCAATCTTCTTGAGCAATAGCTTCATCCGCCGCAGGATCCCTTTACGCGCTTTGCCCGCCTCCCGGCGCCGACGCGCATGCGTCATCTCCAGGCACCGTTTGTTCATCTCCCGAGCCAATCCCTTTGCTCCCTGGGGCATGCGCTGTTTCATTCCCGCCTGCCGGATCAGACTGATCGCCTTGAGCAGCGTTGCTCCCACATCCTTGAGCAAGACCCAGTCCACGGGCCAGTGGATGTTCGCTTCCAGGCAAGTGGCGTCGATCAGGCATTCCCTCGTATCGATCGGCTTCTCTAATCCTGCCTCACCACAATGTTCAGCATTGCCCACCACCTCGGTCATCCTTGCATGCAGCTGTCTCAGATACGCTTCGTCGAAGAATTTCGAATCCCGTTCCAGACTGCTCTTCGATATTTTCCGGATCCCGTCTGCCTCACGCACCCGGCAAAAATTAGCCAGAAGCTCACTGCGTCCCAACTCCTGCGACAGACAACGAAAGGATATCCCTCCGAGTAAATGACGCACCACCTCCACCCGCAGCGCTTTTATCGCTCTTAGAGCGCGTCGCTCCCGATCCTTCCCTCCCGCTTCATCCCATCCTTCCAAGGCTTTTACGATCGCCTCCCTTTCCAGCGAGGAGTCGATCAAAACCCGGTCAATCCGCTCCATTGTTTCCAGAAACACGGTGTAGTCTTTGCATCGAATGACTGGAGTTAGGGCTGGACGCAGGAAGCTTTGTACGGCAATATTTTTCATGAGAAGGGCGTGCTTTGTATTTGACTAACGCAAGCATAAGCGCCCTTTTTCGCCGGATCGAGCTTTTTGCAGCTCTATCCGGCCTTTTTTTTGCCCATAACTCAATGAACCTCCCCGCAGCAAGCTGCGGGGTATCGAATCGTAGCAGATCACGCCCATGCTCACCATAGCATCAACTGCCGTAGTTCCTCTTTCGGTTTTCCTTGTTCGCGCACGTATTGTTCCACCGTTGCCCAGTCTCCTCTTTCCCCCACCGTTCCCACGTAGTAGCCGTCCGACCAGAATTCTCCTCCCCATAGCTCCTTTTTTATCCAACTCTCTCGCCCAAACACTTCCCGCGCCGTTATACTCTTATATATCTGCACGATCCTCCCGGGCGCCATCTTGGGATGTGCTCCGCACAACAGATGTACGTGATCCTTATCACATCCCAATCCCTCCATCTCGATCGCATAGCGTTCCTCGATCCCTTCCGTCGTCTCCTTCAAAACCCTCCGTATTCTTTCCTCTATCAACGCCTTCCGATACTTCACCGGCATCACCATGTGGTAATGGATCTGCCACACACAATGCCATCCTCGCTTTAAACTGCTTCCGTCCTTCCTTTTTTCCACCCTCCCTGCTTATAAAGTGCGCGACCCCGTAGCAAGCTACGGGGAATTACCAAGTTAAAAATCAATTGTTTCCACCACTGGGACGGGCTCTAAATAGCCCGCTTTTTATGGCCGGCAAGCGGCAACACGGCGGGAGGAACATTCAGCCGCAATAGGATGCTCGAAAATTTGTGAGAAAAGCGGGCTAGGATGTTTGGTCCCACTAGGAATCTCGGAATACCCCCGTAACTTTGTCTCGAACCTCGTCTCGAACCTTGTCTATCACACGACATTCATTAGGGAGACGATCCTCCTCCTGCCAGCAGCCGAACAAACTTATACGGGTGCTGGTCCAGGATGTTGGGATGCCAATTCTGCACGGAGGGCTGCTTGAGGAAGGCACGAACGTAGAAGTAGATGGGAATGATCGGAAGCTCATCGACCAGGATGGCCTCGGCGCGTTGGAAGTACTCGTAGCGCTGGACGGGATCGAGGGTCCGTCCGGCCTGAGCGATCAAGCTATCGTATTCCGAATTGCGCCACCCGGTGTGGTTGTTACCGGAGCTGCTGGTGAGGAGGTCGAGAAAGGTATTGGGGTCGTTGTAGTCACCGATCCATCCGGCTCGGGCGATGGCGAATTCGCCGTTGCTTCGCGACTGGAGATAGACCTTCCACTCCTGATTCTCCAGTCTCACCCGAATGTTGAGGTACCTCTTCCACATATCTTGAATTGCCTCCGCTATGGGGCGGTGGGATTCCGAAGTGTTGTAGAGAAGGGGAAGCGATGGAAACCCATCCCCGTTCGGGTATCCAGCTTCGGCAAGGTAGCGCCGGGCCGCGTCAACATCTTCCTTAAGTCGCGCCCTTGCGGTGTAGCCGGCCGTGTTGGGAGGGGTGAAAAAGTAGGCAGGGATCTGGCCGCCCCGAGTGATACTCTCGACGATCGCCGATCGATCGATCACCATATTAAGCGCTCTGCGCACCCGCACATCATTCAAGGGCGGTGCCTTCGTATTCAGCAGGTAATAGTAGGTTCCGAGCCAACCGTGAAGTTGAAGGTACTCGGACTCTTCTCTTCGCAGACGATCGATGCTGTTGAGATTCACCGATCCAGTGAGATGGAGCTGACCGGCCTGGAAATTGCGCTCTTCCGTGATTGCATTCTCGATAGCGTAGAACCGGATCTCATTCAGGACGACGCGGTCGGCATCCCAGTAGATCGGGTTCTTTTCCACCACTACAACATCCGTCACATTCCAATCCTTCAGGGTAAAAGGTCCATTACCCACGTGATTGCCCGGCCGGGTCCAGCGAGAACCCCGTTGATCCATTTTCCCATATTTCAATATGGTCGCTCCGTGCACGGGATACCAGGAGTTATGATTGATAAGGGAGAGAAAGTAGGGAGTCGGCGTCGCCAATTGAACGACTAAGGTGTAGGGATCTGCCGCTCTAAATCCAACCAGTGCGAAGTCTTCAAGTCTGCCAAGATGGTATTCCTCGGCATTCTCTACGACATAGAGCATATAGGCGTACTCGGCTCCAAATCCGGGCGCCAGCATGCGCCGGTAGGAGAATATAAAGTCCTCCGAAGTTACGGGATCGCCGTTCGACCACTTCGCATCTTCTCTAAGAAAGAAGGTGTAGCGACGACCGTCATCCGAAACCTCCCATCTCTCCGCCACTCCCGGAGACGGGGAAAGATCTATCGGATCGGTATTGACCAAGCCCTCAAACAGGGCCATGTGGATATGATGCTCGGGCAGACCCGTCGTCACTTGAGGATCGAGGTCCTCCGGATCCGTTCCATTACCGATCAGTAGAATCTGTTCCTGGTTGCCTATTTCGACGGGAGTGAGGCGTTCCTTGCAGCCGGTGAAAAATAGGGGAATGAGCATCGCGGCGAAGAGCGAGAGGACGGCCGGTCGAACCGAAGCTTCTATTGTCCCGTCCAGATCTGAAGCTTCAATGTTCATGCGGGTTTGCGGTCGGTTCAGAGAGGCCGAAATCAACGACGAGATCGTCGAAATGCTCACGTATTCCGCTACCAACCGTGACGCAATCTGTAGCGGAATGCCGCATGGCAGCTCACCCGATCTTCGGCACCGCGGAGAGAAGCTTCCTGGTATATTCGTGTTGCGCGTCGGTGTATATCTCGTCGGCGGTCGCCTGCTCCACAATCTTGCCGTTGTTCATCACCAGAACGTACTCGCTGACGTGCTCAATTACGGCCAGATCGTGCGCGATGAAGAGATAGGTGAGATTGAACTCCTCCTGAAGATCCTGCAAAAGGTTGACGATCTGCGCCTGGACCGAGACATCGAGGGCGCTAACCGGCTCGTCACATATGATGAACTCGGGTTCGACCGCCAAGGCGCGAGCGATCCCTATCCGCTGCCGCTGGCCGCCGCTGAATTCGTGGGGGTAGCGGTCGATATGTTCCGGCTCCAGACCGACCTTCCCTAGTAGATCCGCAACCCTGTCTCGCTTCTTTTCTTTGCTCCATTCAGGAAAGTGGATCTCCAGCGGTTCCGAGACGATACCCGATACTGTCATTCTCGGATTCAGCGAATTGAAGGGATCCTGAAATATCATCTGAATACGCTTCCGATAGGGAAAGAAATCCCGGCGGTTCATGGCGCTTATCCGCTTTCCAGCATAGGAGATCGTACCAGAGGTGGCCCCGACCAAACGGATTATGGCGCGGCCGATTGTCGTTTTCCCGCTTCCGCTCTCTCCCACCAGCCCCACCGTGGAACCGCGCCGAACCGTGAAGGAGACGCTATCCACTGCTTTCACGTGTCCCTGGACCCGGCGAAGGAGGCCGCCGGTCACAGGGAAGTGCACTTTCAGGTCCTCAACTTCGAGGAGGTTCTCTTCGTCAGTTTCCGTAGACATCATTCAATTTGCGGCAACCATCCAACTAGCCCAATGTGGCGTAATCGATGGTGGTCAATCGCCTCTGTTTTTTACCAATCTGAGGAATGCAAGCGATGAGGGCCCGGGTGTAATCGTGTTGGGGCTCGCGGAGGACCTTTTCGGTAGGACCCGATTCGACAAATTCACCCCGAAACATGACCACAACATCGTCCGCAAAATCGGAGACGATTCCAAAGTTATGGGTAATCAATATCACCGACATCTTCGTCTCCTCCCGAAGTCTGCGGAGCAGGTCCATGATCTGTGCCTGAATAGTGACGTCCAACGCCGTAGTCGGCTCGTCCGCCACCAAGATGCGAGGCTCGCTCGCCAACGCCATCGCGATCATCACCCTCTGCTGCATGCCACCGCTCAGCTGGTGGGGATAATCATTGACTCGTAACTCAGGATCGCGAATACCCACCCGGTGAAGGGCATCGATCACCCTTTCCTTTTTGTTTTCCACTTCCGGCAAATGCAGCTTGACCGCTTCCTCGATCTGGTAGCCGATGGAAAAGACCGGATTCAGCGACGTCGAAGGCTCTTGGAAAATGTAGGCGATCTCCTTGCCGCGGTACTTCCGTATCTCCCTTCCGCTGAGTCCGAGTAGATCCGTCCCCTCGTAGAGTACTTGCCCATCGACCTCACAGATTGGCGCCTCCGGCAGGAGCCGCGTCAAGGCCAGAGCCGAAACCGTCTTCCCGCTTCCGCTCTCGCCCACGATGGCAAGCGTCCTCCCCTCCTCGAGCGAAAAGGACACCCGCTTCACCGCCTCCAATACCCCCTCGCGAGTGCGAAAGCGAACATCCAGGTTCCTTACCTCGAGGTAGGGTCGTTGCTCGGAGTCACTCACAGGTTTTCCCCTTGAATTCGATCAGACAAATATTCACTGTAAACCGGCTCGGAATTCAGCGAAGCAAACCTCGCCTGCCTCGGCATAGCACAGCGACGACGGGTCCCGAACCTTTTCTCGAACCTTGTCCACTGGCTGCGGCTTCGCTGCTCTAGTTTCATTCCTGGTTTCTCACTCTCTCTCTTCAGTAGCCGTCACTACACTTTCATCTTCGGGTCTACGATATCGCGCAATGTATCGCCGAGAACGTTAAAGGCAATGACGGTAACAAAAATTGCCAAGCCGGGAGAGAGGAGCCACCAGAAATTCAACATGAAGACCTTCATATCCTGAGCCTGAGAGAGCATGAGACCCCAGGAAGAGGAAGGCTCTTGGATACCGAGCCCGAGAAAGCTCAAAGCAGCCTCCCCCAGGACATAACCTGGAATACTCAGAGTCGCGGCAACCAGAAGGTAGCTCGAGAGATTGGGGAGAATGTGCTTCGAAAGAATCCTCCCGGTCGACTGACCCATACTTTCCGCTGCCAGGACAAACGGCCGACTACGAATGGAAAGGGACATCCCTCGAATGATTCGAGCCGTGCCGGCCCATCCAATAAAGGCGAGGATTATAACGATCACGATATACATCTGGGAAGGATCGAAACGGTGAGCGAGAGCCGAACGGAGGGCGAGGAGCAAGTAAAGGCCCGGAATGGCCATGAGAAACTCAACACACCGCATCGCCAGAAAATCAAACTTGCCCCCAAAATACCCGGCCAGGCCACCCACGATGAAACCCATAATCATGGTTATGGAAATCCCTATCAGTCCGATGCTCAACGATACCCTCGAGCCGTAGAGCAAGCGTGAAAAGACATCGCGCCCGGTCGAGTCACTACCAAGCAGGTAGATGCGAGCATCCGGTTCGGTCTGAAAGAGGTGACGCTCGGCCGGGATAATCCCAAGAAATCTATAGGGATGTCCCTTTGCTAAGAATTTGACCCGACTCGCCTCTCCAGGAATCGCGACGTACTTGGCCGCGGTCGGGTCAATGTTCTCGTAGTGTCGAACATGGAAGCCGCCTTCTTTCCAAACGATCCCGGTCGGAGGATGAAAGGTCTTCGTTAGGTCCTGGTCCGAGGTGGCATAGGGAGAGAGAAAAGAGGCGAAAATAGCGCCTAGGTAAAGCAATCCAAGGACAGCGGCCGCCGCCACTCCCACTCTCCTTCTTTTGAATTCACTCAGGAGGCCCATCACTCTTCCAATCGTATCCGCGGATCGGAACCGGCCAAAAGGATATCGGCGCAGAGGTTTCCCAAAACGAGCAGCGTGCAGCTCATCATGATGGCCGCCAGCACGACAAACTGATCTTCCCGAAGAAGGGATTGATAGATCAACTGCCCAAGCCCGGGGTAGTTCATTACGATCTCGACCAGAAGAGAACCGCTCAACAGCCCGGAAAGGGCGAAGCCGAAAGCGCTGATCAATGGATTGATCGCATTTCGCAGGACATGCCTGAACATTACGACTCCCTCGGGCAACCCCTTGGCCCTTGCCGTGTTGACATACTCAGCTCGAATGACGTCCAGAAAATTCGCCCGCATGATCCGCATGATACTCGCGATGCCGCCGATCCCAATGACGATGGTGGGCAAAGCGAGGTGCTTGAGGATATCAAAGAACTGCAGGGGTCGGCTCATGAATTCGTGCTCGATGGAGGTGAAGCCACCGATCGGAAACCATCCGGTACGGGCCGCCACATAAATCGCGACGAGGGCGAGGAAAAACTCAGGAATGGAGAGCGCAGCGTAGGCGAGAACGGCGCTGATTCGGTCGAAAATGGAATCCTTCTTAATGGCCGCGAGTACTCCCAGTGGTATCGCGATGGACCAGGCGAAAACGAAGGCGCATAGCGAGAGCAGGAATGTGGCGAGGATGCGCTGCCCCAGCAATTCGGTCACCTCTACCTTGTAGGTCCAAGAGTAGCCGAGATCGAGTTGGAGAACACTCCACAACCAGCGCAGATACTGTTGATACCAGGGCTTATCGAGACCGAACTGCTCTTTCAGCTGCTCGATATACTCCTCCGGAATGTCACGCTGCGCCTTTATCGGTGTGAGGAAGTCTCCTGGAGCAAGGCTCATCAGTAAGAATACGAGAAACGTGATTCCCACGAGGAGTGGAATGAGGCTGAAGATGCGCCTGACTACGTAAGCCGTCATTGCTCCAATGCCCAGAGCTCGTCAAGGTTCCATATGAGGGACCCGATTTTGGGGATCTCGATATTCTGCCACTTGTTCTTCAGGCCGACGTAGGAGTTGGGTGTAACAAGATAGATAAAAGGAACGTTCTCCGTCATCAGGTATTGCACTTCGTCGAAATATTCCTTGCGCTTTTTTTCGTCGAGGGTCTTGAGTTGAAGTTGCATGAGCTCATCAATCCGGCCCTCCCACTCCGTGGCCGGCTCTTTCTGCTGAGGGTACCACATATGTAGCCGACCTCCGCTTGAGTAAATGTCCATTCCGCCCGCTGGATCTCCCGCCCCGCCGGTGAGTCCGAGGAGGGAAGCCTCATAGTTAAAGGAATCGCTGATTTTTGTGATGAGGGTTCCAAAATCGATGAACTGAAGTTTCACTTCGATTCCAAGCTCAGCCATATTCTCTTTGAAAATTGTGGCCATCTCCGTTCGAACATTGTTGCTCTTGTTCGTCATGAGGGTGAAGGAGACCGATTCGCCCGTTTCGTCCTCCAGAGATCCGGAGTCATCCATCCTGAACCCCTCTTCCATGAGGATCTCGCCGGCCTTCTTGGGATTGTAAGGGTAGGTAACGACGTTTGGATTGTGCCATTTCTGATTTGCCGGGCTGACCGAACCATAGAGAGGAGTCCCGCGTCCAAATAGCACCCCTTCAACGATCCCTTCGCGGTTGATCCCATAGGATATGGCCTGGCGAAATCGCTTATTTTGAAACCATTTCAACTTGGAAGGCGGGACAAAGGGTTTTCCATCTGCATCCTTTCCCGGATTCTGGTTGAACCAGATGAACCCGGTGCTGGTGGAAGGACCTCGATTCACAATCGAGTAGTCGTGCGTCGATTCTCCTCTCTTCACCCAGGCCACGTGGTCCGGTGTGATCCCCTCCGCATCCGTCTGTCCCTGGGCGAACGCAATGACACTCGCATTCATGTCTTTGACGAGCTTGAGGATGACGTAATCAGTGTAGGGTAGACGCTGTCCCGCTGAATCGACCTTATAATAATTCGGATTGCGGGCGAAAACGATGCGCTCTCCCGGCCGGTAGGAGTGCATGACAAAAGGCCCCGATGAAACGATATCCTGGGGCGCGTTCTTCGCCGTGCTGATGCTCCACTGTTCGAGAAGAGTACCGTCCTCGACAAAGGGCTGCAGTTTGTGTTTGGGCAGGATATCAACCCCGGAGACAAAGAGCAGAAAAGGGGCAAAGATGTCCGGCGCTGTGATACGAACCGTCAGGTCGTCAATCTTCTCAACCTGGCAGGGTTGATCGTTGATCGATATAAAGAATCGGGTGCGATTGGGAAATCGGTCATCGTAGATACATTGATAGGTAAATATGACATCGTCAGCGGTCAGGGGAACTCCGTCGCTCCAGACCAGCCCTTCTCGCAAATGGAACGTGAATGTCTTCTGGTCGTCATCGACTTCCCACGATTTCGCCAGAGAAGGTACCACTTCCTCCTTTACCGGATTCCACGTCGTCATCCCCTTGAGAAGCAGCGCGATCGCGCCCGACGAACTCGCATCCTCCGCTACCAGCGGATTGAGGGTGCTGATTTCGCCCAATTCCGTCTCGATAAATATCCCTCCCGATTGGCCCGGTTCATACTTAATGATCTCAGCGTCTTTCGGAGGCGGGAGCTGAGGTAGGTCAATGACCACCGGCCGTGAACATCCCCAGATCGAAAGAAGCACTGCGATCAGGATGACGCTCAGAGACGATTCCTTGGATAGGGGCGGCTTGGTTTTCAGTTGGGTCACAGCGTCAACAGATTTTACAGACCGTAACCGGCTTCGCAAGAAACCGGTCCCCGCTTATTTCTGAGTTGAGAACGCGTCACCCTATTCCGAATTCGCACAATTCCGGAAACCTCTCCGATTTCCGCTATGAGCACATACCGAACCGACCTTCGAGGTAAACAAAAAAGCGAAATAGTGCGACTTCCAGTTCGAAGACGAAATGCCCACGCATTCCGCTAAAAAACAAGCCTCTGTCGGTAGTCCAGCTGAGCGGGACGTGAGCATTTCGACGATCGCTCCGATGCTTTCGTTCTTTCCGGAATGCCCGTGAACTCGCATCAGCATTGAAGGTTCAATTCCGTTTTTTGGGGTAGACAACAAATTGCCCTCTCTGCCAACCTAGTTAACCGACAGGTTGATAGGAATCTGTCGGTGCTAAATTGGGCGGCATGATGACGGGTCACCACGAGAATCTAGTCGCAACCTTATACCGAAACCCAAAGTAAGACAGATTCCTGTGCCGAGACTCATCCTGCGACGCTTCCTCGAGGCCCTCCCCGTCCTCTTCATCATCGTTACGGCCACCTTTTTTCTAGTCCGCTCCACTCCCGGTGGCCCATTCGATCGTGAAAAGACGGTATCTCCGGAAGTAACTCGGGCCCTCAACGCCCATTACGGCCTCGATGATCCCGTTCTGCTGCAGTATTTCAGGTATCTCGGTAACCTCCTCAAAGGCGATCTCGGACCCTCCTTCAAGTACCCGGGTTGGACCGTTAACGAACTGATTTTTTCGAAAATCCCCGTTTCCCTTGAATTGGGACTCTACGCTCTACTGATCGCGGTCCTCATTGGGACTTTTGCCGGGGTCCTCGCCTCCCTCAGGCCAAATCGTTGGAGCGATCATCTCACGATGGGGGGCGCCATGGTGGGAATCTGTCTCCCGACCTTCGTTCTCGGTCCGATTCTGGTCCTGATATTCGCCCTGAAACTTGATTGGTTTAACGTCTCCGGGTGGTTTCTGCCGCGGGACCGGTTTCTTCCCGCCCTTACTCTTGGGATTTTCTATGCTGCTTACATTGCCCGCCTTACCCGCGGGAGCATGCTCGAGGTGCGCAATCAGGAATACATACGTACCGCACGCGCCAAAGGACTGCCGGAATGGAGGGTGACTCTCATTCACGGGCTCAGGAACGGCATCCTCCCGGTGGTGAATTTTTTCGGACCGGCCGCTGCCGGGGTCATCAGCGGATCCTTCGTGGTGGAGACAATCTTTCATATCCCCGGACTCGGCCGCTTCTTCGTCAACGCCGCCTTCAACCGCGATTACACCATGGTCATGGGCACCGTCCTCTTCTACGCCACCCTGCTCATCGTCCTCAACCTTCTCGTCGATATCCTCCAGACTTACCTGAACCCGAGGGTTCGGTTCGATTAGAAGCGCAGAAGAGGGATGACATTAAAATCGGAAAGTCGAAGGGATCAGCAACCAGGGTTCTGGGTTCATCGATCTTCGATTGCGCTTACGATTACGCCAATCGATTTCGGACGGATTGGAAGTCCGTCGCTTCGAATCGAAATTCGCAATCTTAAGCGTAATCGAATTCTCGATTGTCGATTGCGCGAATCGATTGTAGCGGGATGGCACGTCTGTCGCATCCAATCGAAACTCGCAATCTTAAGCGTAATCGAAGCTCGAACTCCTCAACCCAAAGCATACCCGATACCCAGAATCCAAGCCAGGAACATCGAAAGACACACTCCTGAAACCCGATACCCGACTCCTCCTCTTCCCCTTCCTCGTCCTCGTCCCTCGTGAACCAGCAAAGGACACAGTCTCTCTGGACCGATGCCTGGCGGCGCCTGTGCCAAAACAAGCCCTCCCTCGCCGGCCTTACCTACCTTCTAGTCATGGGAGCCCTCTGCGCCCTGGCGCCCTTGATCGCGCCCTACCCCTTCGAAACCATCGACCTCTCCCTCGGGGCCACCCGTCCTTCTTTGCAGCATTGGCTCGGAACCGATACCTTGGGCCGCGATCTCCTCAGCCGAATGTTCTACGGCGGGCGAATTTCACTGATGGTCGGCCTTCTTGCCACCCTCGTTTCACTCACCATTGGAGTGGCCTACGGCCTGGTCTCCGGTTACGTCGGCGGCTGGACTGATCGAGTCATGATGCGCCTCGTCGAGATCATCTACTCCATGCCTTTCATCATCTTTGTCATCCTCCTGACGGTCCTGTTCGGTCGGAGCATATTCCTCATCTTCATCGCCATCGGCGCGGTGGAGTGGCTCACTATGGCGCGCATTGTCCGCGGTCAGGCGCTCGCCCTCAAAGTACAAGAGTACGTGCTGGCCTCGCGCGCGCTCGGGCAATCTTCCGAAAAGGTGATCCGAAAACACCTTCTCCCCAACATGCTCGGATCGATCGTGGTTTATGCGACCCTGACCATCCCCAGCGTCATGCTGTTGGAGGCCTTTGTCAGTTTCCTGGGTCTCGGAGTACAAGCCCCAATGACATCCTGGGGCCTCCTCATCAAGGAGGGGGCCGACGCCATGGAAACATACTGGTGGCTCCTCATCTTCCCCAGCATCGCTTTCTCTCTCACCCTCTTCTCCCTCAACTTCCTCGGTGATGCCCTCCGCGACGCCCTGGATCCAAAGGCTGTGGGATGAAGTGGAGTTTTCAAGTCGCGAGTCTTCAAAAATTCAAGAGAGTGCAGTAGACAAGGTTCGAGACGAGGTTACCAGGGGAATTCGTAGTTTCCTTCTCAATTCGATCAAGAGTGTCCCCACTATTATTCTGCTCAGAATCCAGCGAAGCAAACCTCGTCTCGAACATCGCTCTCGAACCTTGTCCCATTCCGACAATGTATCGAGGTCGGAATGGGGATCACATATGCCCGTCCGTAGGTATTCGATATTCCCCATCCGTTTCCTTCTCGAATCCGTTGAGAATCCCTGCTTTTGCAATCCGCGATTCTCTCTTCAGCACGCCACCGCGTGCGCTTCCGCGGTCAATCCCTCCTCTTCCCTCTCGGTGGAATCGCGACTACGCTACTCTAGGCCATCTGCGGGCCTTTTCTGTGCGCGGATAGGTCGAAGATGGACTCGACCATCCCCTACCTCACCGCCACCGGATTCCCTGGCGACCCTGTCGCACCTTTGAACGGCACCGGCGCGAAGAAGAAGGCGAATTCATAGACCTGGTCTTGGACCAGCGCATCCAAGTTCAGATTCTCGATGATATGAATCCCATTCTTCGCTATGAGCCACTGATGGCATTCAAAAGGTCGATTCTCATCTTCGCCCGGCACTGCCTCCACCGCCCAGCTGTCGCCTCCCATCATCACGATCTTTTTCTTGATGAGCCATTTTGCCGCGCCCAGCCCCGGTCCCGGCTCTCCCTTGTTGTAGGTCTCGTTATCCTTCATCCAGAGCTTGCCGTGCCCGGTGTGAAAGAGAACCACATCCCCCTCGCGGACCGAAACGCCCTGCTTTTTCAAGGTGCCTTTGATGTCTTTCACCGTAATGACATAGCCCACTTCCAGCCGATCCTTCTCCTTAAAACTCGCGACATCCAGCAACACACCCCGGGTCAGGAAGACCCCTACATTCTCCACCCCGAGTTTCTTCAAACCATAGGAGTCGCCGAATTCCGCCAGTTTTAACCCGTTGTAAAATCGATCCTCTCCATCCACCCGCACCCCGAGATGCCCGAGCCCGTCAAACTGAGTCCCAATCTGGCCGATCTCCCCGCTGAACATCTCATCGTTCCAGACCACTTGATTTTCCGAGTCGACGGAGCCGGTCGGCACTCCCGGTATGGTCAGACTGTAATGCCGGTTTCCAAAAAGCGGCATTCCCAGTTCGTAGACTCTGCCCAATTGATAAATCTTCCCCTCTTTGATCAGACTCACCGCCTCAAGCACCTTGGCCGGTGTGATCCGGTTCATCGCCCCTCGCTCATCCTCCGCCCCCCACTCCGACGGCCACCACGCCGGCCCCACCGGGGTATCTTCTGCGGCTCCAAGGGGGCCGAAAAAACACAACAACGAACTGACTCCCAAAACAACGGCGACAAACGATCCCATTCCCATACCCCTCGCTCTGTATTTCATGCGAAATCCCTTCTCTTCCTAGTTAGATTTCTACCGGTGTCTCCAATGCAACTGCCCCCTTTCATACCTTTCCTCAACACGGCAGCAAGTCTCTTTATGGCGGATTACCTAGCCTGGAAATCTCACACGATTTCCAGGCTTTTGACGGAATGACACAGAAGATCTTGAATTTGAAAGTCTTATGGATAGGTCTCGAATGAGTATTCGGCCCTTCGGTGCGACAGTGTGTAGTGTAACCCACCCTGATGGTTCTCCGCCGGAAGCAATGTCCAATGGAGAAACTCCTCAAGATCTTCTGTGTCATTCCGTTGGTTAGCCCGCTTTTTCACCACACCGTATCGCAAGGCAAAGGATGAGGCACCAAATCGCGACCGGATCTTCGAAATTTCGTGAGAAAAGCGGGCTAGGTCCTCGGTGCTCTCTCCAGCAACCCAACGAATCCTCAATATAGGTCATAATCAGGACCCTCCCCTCCTCGGAGGTGTGCCCGGCTTGTCTCGGCGAAGCGGAGCGAAGACGGAAAGGAGGGGTGGGTTGTTTGAATCACCAGCACTGCTCCTCGGAGGGGTGCCTCCGCTCAGCGGGGGCGGGGTGGGTTTGTCCTTCCACCGATAGGTCCCGGAAGGTCCTGGAGTGGGTCCCCCTTTCATCACATCCGGCTGCGCGAAGAAGCATAGCCACCGAACAAAAGAAATCCCCCGACGCTATGCAGCGTCGGAGGATTAAGTTTCTTAAAAGTGATAAGAACCTACGCCCTGTGCATCCGGCGATAGCCGATAAACAGGGTTCCCAAACCCACGCCAAGAAGGAGAAATTCACCCGGCTCCGGAACAGCCGTGATCACACGAATCCAGTCGCCCGGCTCGCCAACAAACATGTTAACCGTGATTGCGCTGCCTGACACAAGGTAGCTGTCGGCGCCCTCCATCCCACGTGCGCCGTAGCCGGCGTAAGGAGGAATCGGACTACCTCCGCCTAACGCACCCGCATTGGGCCCAGCCATCGTGGGATATAGGGTTGTCGTCGAGCCGAGTTGACCGGTGCTGGCAGCCTCAAGCGCTCCGAGTGGATCCGACATCACCCCGATAATCGTGTTCGATAGTGTCCAAACGACGCCAGCATGGGATAACCCCCCAGTACCTGACGGCTGATTGAGGAGGATCAGATGGCTGTTTACTTGCGTTCCTGCAGCGATCACTCCGGAGTCGGTTGTAATAGCCGCACTTAAGACGACGCCCTGCTGTTCGTTGAATCCACGCTGGGCGTTAGCAGAGATGAGGCCGTCTAACGCCGCGCCGGGGGCGGCGATGATCGAGGCGGCTCCACCCGCGGAACTTAACGGGACTGCGGTGACGCCGATGAGCGCGGCTTGGGCCGGAATGGCCACGGCACTTGCGAGTCCGATACCGGCAAGCAGTTTAATTGATAGTGATAGTTTATTCTTCATCTTCTGTCCTCCCTTTTTTTCTTAATTTTGGATTCCTTTAGTTGATCCCTATTCTCTCAGTTTGTATCAGAAATTCTCTGTCCCCTCCTACAGTAGAAGTGCCCCCTCGTGCGGTAGCGCTGTCCCCTCCATCGGCAGCTGCGATGCGAAAGTCTTTTTCGGTTCTTTTACCCATCGAATCAATTTCGTGGCAGTATCCTGAGTACACCGACTACCCCATATCGAAAGCTCGACAAGGATTAGTCAAGTGACTCGGTAGCAAGTATTTGTGTAACTAGACAGAAAAATCAGATCTCTTAGTAGATAGTGCCCTCGCAGTTATCTGAATTCGAGTCTGCCGCCGGGAGGATCTAAGTCAAATAAAAAATGTGTAAAAAAGAATCCCCCGGAGCCAGGGGATTCTAGCCGCTCTCGCATAGGGCCATTAAGGGCGATCCAGCGACGCCAATCATCGAGGTTTTGTCCAAGATTGTGGTAGCTGGTGATACGCAGCTTTGCCGCCTCGGAGTGGAGGTAGCGAAACTCGCGAAAAGCCTAATACCGCTGAAGAGCCTCTTCGTCAGGGCTCTTTGTCTTTATCCATTCTGAAACTTTCGAAAATCAGGTAGTCCGATCGCTGTGCACGATCAGAGCTCGCCTAGACGGACCTTTCTTGTGTCGTCCACTGAATCGTCCACTGTGGTCGATCCGACAGTTAGCGATTGCAGTGCACGACTCGGTGCACGAGGGCAGTGGAACCCACCGGGATCCCCTTATCGTGCACCCAATCCATTCGGCGGGCTCATGGCAGGCTGTGCACTGCGGTCGAATCTCCTCCCAAACTCTCTCCTGTATGGAGCTTTCGTCTTTTCAAAAGAGCCATCCTGCGGCCGGGACGTTGCTCCGTCCCCTCTGTTTTCTTCGAAGACAAAGACCCTAGACAAAGATGAAGACAAAGATAGAAAAGCATCAACATGATTCATCAACCAGCATTTAGGAGCGGCACTTCGTCTACTTCGCGTCTTTGCGCCTTCGCGTGAGGTTCCCCCTCTTCGGCTGCTTCCTTCAGAGTCTGACATTCACCGTTTACTGTTCACTTTTCACTCTCTTCCTCACTCCATTCCTCGATGTCCCAGGAACGAATCCTCTGGTCTCTCCTCATTCTCTGGTCCCTCCAGGGTTTTTACGGATGGCTCAATCTTTGGCTCTACCGAATCCGTATGCGTCTTCAGGACGAACGTCTGAGTCAACCCCTTGAATCCCCTCCCCAGCCCGCCATCTTGATGGCGCCGATGAAAGGAGTCCGGCACAACTTTGAACCCTACCTCGACGGCCTTCTCAACCAGGACTATCCGGACTACCATCTTGTCTTCACCGTAGAGTCGACCAACGACCCCCTCTACGCCACATTGAGAGATCGATTGGGACTGACCGATGAAGCGCTAATCTGGGCTCCTCCGACCGAGCCACCACCGGGAAAATTATCGATCAAGGTCAGTCCCGGGCTGCAGAGGATTCGGCTCATAGTCGTGGGCCTATGCCAGGAGGGCGCGCAGAAAGTGCACAATCAGTTGCGAGCCCTCCAAGAATTGAGAGATGAAGACGGACTCATCGCCGCCTCAGATGCGGATATCAATCCAACCCCGGACATGCTGACTCGACTGCTTAGCCCGCTAAACCGAGGCACGCACTCTGCGTCCACCGGTTACCGGTGGCTCATTCCCTTGCGCCAAAGGCTCAGTATGTGGACCGCGACCATGGTCAACTCCTCGGTGGCGACAATGGGCGGCCCGGAGTGGTGCAACTTGATGTGGGGTGGAGCCCATGCCCTCACTCGAAATGCCCACGAGGAAATCGGCCTCACCGAGAAATTCCAGGGCGCATTTAACGACGATCTGCAGACAGCGTATCATGTCCGCCGGGAAGGCAAAAAAATCGCCTACCTCCGCTCTCTCATGCTGCCAAGCCCGGAGTACTATGATTGGCCCACCATGTTCGAATTCGGATGGAGGCAGTATTTCCATGTCCGATTCTATGCTCCCTGGGCATGGTGGTCCGCCCTATTCATCACGGCCCTCTACCTCTCCGGATCAATCGCCGCCTGGTCCTCCCTGATCGCCGGAAACTTGAATGCCCTGGTTCCGATCGGAATCGTCTTCCTTTTCAATCAGTTGCGGGCCTTCGAACGAATTTCATTAACGAAGACCCTCTTCTCGGACGAGCATTTGGACCGGCTTGCTCCCACCTTTCTACTGGAACGATTCGGGACCCTCTTCTGCATGGCCGTCCACTTCCTCATGGTCTGCCGATCCAGGATCGGAAACAAGGTTACCTGGTCCGGGGTTACCTACAAGGTTACTGGACGGCAGCAAGCCACGGTCCTGAGCAGGGCGGATGCGGATGGATAGGGTTCACGGTTCATTTGGATCCCGCATGTCGAATCCTGTTCAAGAGTTGCAGGAAATTACTAGGTTTCCGGTCAATCAATCCGTATCTTCGCCGTAAGCTTGGTCGCGAACTCATGTCGAAATCGGTGGTCCGGTCTCAAGGAACTTTGTCGCGAGCTTCGTCGCAAACTTTGTCGACCTACTAAGAGCCCTACCGAAAGCCCCTAATTGGGGGATCGCGAGGACTAAGACTCTTCAGCACGAATTTCTCTGGGCAAGGGGAGGCTCTTCTCGTATCAGTTTTCGACCAAGATGACGAAGAAGATTCAGGAGAAAAGGTGGTTTGATTTCGACAAAGCAATGTCCGGGGGCACGAGTTGCCCCTTTTAACAGGACGAAACCTACATTCGGAGAGTTGTGGCAAGCTTCTACCGCTGAGCAATCCCCCTTAGTCGTAAGCTTCGTCGTAAGCCTCGTCGTAAGCTTGGTCGATTCACGGTCTACTACCCTCTCAGGCCCGAGGTTAGAATCTCGCTCCGGCTCAGGGCAGTTCGACGAAGTTGACGACGAAGCTTACGACTAAGCATTGAATTGAGTGCCGAACCCTCCCTTGAAAATCCTGAGACTGAACGGCGGTCGGTCTCTCCGTTTTCTCCTTGACCGGATTCATCTCTTTCTCTCCTCATCGACCTTTCTTGGTCGATGTCTCGAGGCCGACGTAAACTTGGTGGTTCCATCCCCGTGACAAAGCATGGTCGCTTGCACATATGATTTCAACATTGGTGAGATCGCTTGGCTGATCATCCCGCAGGAGAGACTATTTAACTATAAGTGCAAGGTCATCTACCATTCCAACTTTCCAACAATTCCTCAACACTCACGACCAATGTAAACGCTCCCACAGCTCCAACCAGCAACTTAGTTTCAGAAGAGTTTACGACCAGGCTTACGATGAAGAATCCTATACTTGAAAGAATCTCCTGACTAAATGATTCTCAACGGCAGATGAAAGAACCAATCAAAACTCGCAAAATCGGATCTACCGAGGTCGAGGTGACTTCGCTGGGCTTCGGAAGCGCTCCGCTCGGTGATCTCTTCGATCTGGTCGACGAAACTCAATCCGAGTCAATACTTAACGCCGCCTGGAACACGGGAATACGCTACTTCGACACGGCGCCCTTTTACGGACACGGCAAGAGCGAACTTCGAGTCGGCCATTTTCTCCGGCAACAGAATAGAGACGAGTTCGTCCTTTCGACCAAAGTGGGACGTGTCCTCCGCGCGCCGAAGGATCCGGAAAATTTCAAGTCGGAAATGTGGGCCAATCCCCTGCCCTTCGACTTCCGATATGACTACTCCTATGATGGAATAATGCGTTCCTTTGAAGACAGCCTGCAGCGACTCGGGCTCAATCGAATCGATGTTCTCCTGATTCACGATCTCGACCCCTGGTTCCATGGGACTGACGTATTCAACGCCTACTTCGGCCAACTCCTTTCAGGAGGATACCATGCCCTCCATGATCTCAAGAACGGGGGTCAGATCAGAGCGATCGGCGCCGGAGTTAACCTTCCAGGAACAATCCCCCAATTTCTCGATTCGATGGATCTCGATCTCTTTATCGTCGCCATGCCCTACACCCTGCTCGATCAGGGCGCCCTGGACAGCGAGTTCCCCAAGTGTGAGGAACGCGGCGTCGGGATCGTGATCGGCTCACCTTTCGCCTCCGGCATCCTCGCTTCCGGTCCCATCGACGGTGCGGTTTACGGTTACAAACCAGCGAGCCCTGAAATTCTCGAGAAGACCCGGCGGATACAGTCGGCCTGTGAGAAACATGGAATATCTCTCCGCTCCGCCGCCATGCAGTTTCCCCTCGCCCACCCAATCGCCGCAGCCATCATCCCCGGTTCCACGAATCCCGAATACCCCCAATCCAATCGCGAGGAATTCGACCGAGAAATCCCAGCGGATTTCTGGAGCGAATTAAAGAAGGACGGCCTCATCAGAGAAGACGCGCCAACCCCCTAGCCTGGAAATCTTACAAGATTTCCAGGCTCAAAAACTGTCGGAGTAATCTGGGAAATCTGCGGTTAAGAATTTGCCCGAATAACAAGATCCTGACGGATTAAGTGAACAACGGATGGGGAACCGAAGGTTTTATCCGTTACTCCCCATCTGCTGTTTTGGTTGCGGCTATGCTGCTCTAGGTTCTCCGTGGTCTGAATTGTATCCTTCATGGATCTCTCGAATCGACTTATTCTTGCCGCACTCGTCTCCGTATCCCTTTCAGCGGATTCCACGCCCGTAGTATTCAGCCATCCCAAGAATGCCGAGACTCTCATCGAAGGCGCATTCCAACGCTCCGAAGGGATCGCCTTCAACGGCGAAGGACGGCTCTTCGTGACCGCAGACCGTGCCCTCTGGAAAGTCGAAGTCGGCGTGACCGGGGCTCCGATTCATAGGTAGCCCACGATTCCAGCGAGCCGGCGCTCTTTCCAATGTAATAATCTAGGCCCTCTCGCCAAAGGGTTAAACATGATTTTCAGTGTCAAGTGAATTTCCACTTAGAGGGGTCTGTCCCTTTTAACTCTCCCTTTAACTCTTGCCTGAGTACCGGCTTCATCAAGCAATTCTGGGCGTCAAGTAATTTTTCGACAGAAGTTCTGTCCCCATTTATCTTCCAGGCATAAGAGTGGGGCAGCCGGCAACTGAATTCGCTGCGTCAACCGCTGTCGAACAATCGGAGCTGACTACTCGACTCCTAAGGATTCCACAAAATGTTCCGATTTAAACCGCAAACGGGAGTCCCGAAAATGGGTGCTACTAAGGATATCCTCAGAGACCTCTGGTCCGATTCCAAACATTGGAAACTTGGAATGGTCTACTCGTGCCCGGATGACCCACGCATGTTTGTCCCCATGAGGGTCAGGGGCACAGGGTATGCGATCAATTTCTCGCACAAATCGGCTTTTCCTACCCTGATTGGAATCACCCTTGCCCCTATGATTCCGTTCGCCTCTGTCTTAGTTTGGGAGCCGCTACCAGCCTTGATTGTTTCGTTTACTTCCTTCATTCTCATCATAGCTGCACTGACATTCCTCTGCCACTGGGAGGCAACGAGGGATAGAAGCGGAAATAGCAGCGGAAAGTAATGAGCTGATCGGGAACTCGCATCGATTCGGTTGCCGGCTCCCCCGGTCTCGTGCCGAGGTGGCGCTGAATCTGAGCTACTCGAAATCGACCACCTTGACCCCTCTCCTCGCCCTTCTCTCCCCAGCCGCGATTCGCGGCTGGGGAGAGAAGGGCGAGGAGAAGGCTAGTTGATGCCGAATCCCACCCAAAAGAGGCGGAAGAGATCCCCTACAGTGCTCTCGGGGACGGGACGGGCGAAGATGGTGATGAGAGCGAAGAATTGGAGAGTGGCATAGGCGGCTACAAAATCTCCCAGTATCCATCGGTCCCACGTCCATGGCTTTCGCCTCCGTTTACGGTGCAGGAGGTAGATCTGCGTCAATCCGATTCCGACGCCGAGGAATAGAAAGTAGGGCCAGGTGCCAAGGACATAGCTCAGGTTCTCGTACTCCATTCCTTGATAGTAGATTCGCTCCGGTATATGTCCCCAGACAAGATTTCCCACACCCGCCGCGGCCATCGTGGCTGTGATGACCCGCAGGTTGCGATGCTTTCGGAAGAAACGAAAAAAGACCGGAAAGTAGAACGCTCGAACAAGGAATTCCCGGTAGTGAAAAGTAAAGCGGGTCCAGAAAGTAACCAGATTCGTCGAGAGCCAGGGGCGATTGAAATAGGGGTCCACCCGGTAGCCGAACAGGCGCCACAGGCCTACCTTGAAATGAACCACCCCTCCCCAGATCATCGTCCACCGGCAGAGATCGAGGAAGGTGGTGGCGAGAACCGACCTCGTAGTAACCGCGCCACCATCCACGAAGTACCAGACGAGGTCCCTCGTATAGGCATTGTGAACCGCCACTCCATGCGACTCAAAGAAGCTCACCAGAAAATGGCGGATCCAGTCCCAACAGAGCAGATAGCATAAAGCGATACCCATCATCTTCAGGCCGGATAGAACAAGCCGGTTCTTGTCCTGACAGAGGAAACTGTTCCGAACATAGGCATACCCCTGGCCGATCGTGACCCCCCAGTTCCAGTTATTGATGGCTCCGGGGTGAAAAAACACAGCCAAGTAATCGTAAAATCGCAGATCTCGCGGTACCGAGCCGTCTTTGTAGTCGACATGATACATTATGAGCCGCTCCCATTGCCAAAAGAATAGCAGAAGGCCGAGCGGCAACGTCCAAGTGACACCGCTGAGCCCCTCTATCAGTGAGCTCACTCCCACTGTGAGGATGGCGGAATGGATCACCGCGGTGGGCAAGAACTCGGCCCACCAGCGTCTCTCGAGCAACCAAAGCACGAGAAATCGATAGACCGGAATTGAGGCAATCGGCAGCAAAACTGCCAGAGCCAATCCACCCAATCCGTAGTCACGCCCGTGGAATACAACGTAGTATAGAAGAAGACCGAATGAACCACTGAAGATCAAATCGTCATCTCTCCTGGGATGGAGAATCAGGTAGACGGCGAGGTGAGCGAGGAGAAGGCCTCCGGTAGCCTTCGGACCGTATAGGAGCCCAATCAAGGTGACCGCGCAAAGGACAAGAACCGGTTGCTTGCAGGCCACGGGAACGAAGTAGACGCAGAGAAAGGAACCTGCTAAAAACAGGAAGAAGACCAGCCTTTCGTCGTCGTTGGTGTCGAATCTCTGGGTCAGACTGATAGCGATGTTCGAGTCGACGTTTCGATCCGAATCAAAGACATGCTGGACCGTGATCCCAAGACGCGCCGCCAATTCCTGGGGCCTCGGAATCCCTACAGAATCGGCTACATGCGTAAACAGGTAGAGATAGACGCTGAAAACGGCCAGCACGAGAAGCACCACAATCGCTTTGTGCCGATCGTTCTTTCGGCGCGCTTCGTCGGTGACGGGAACATTCGTAAGCAGACCCGGCATTTCAGGTCCGCGAGAGAATGTAGCCGGAAAGACTTTTCAGGTTTTCAAAATTGACTCCGTTTATTTCCGCTCTCGACACTTCGACGCCAAATCGGCTCTCCAGAAACATGACCATCTCGATTATTCCAAGAGAATCGACAAACCATTCCTCGAGCAGGTTAGTCGACTCGGTAAGCTCCACCGCCTGATTGGGAAATTCATCTTCGAGGAAGATCTTCAGATCTCGAATAATCTCGTTCTTTGTCATGTTCCTCTTCCTAGCCCGACAAGCTGCCGCAGTGCTCAGTTTTATTCAAGGTTGGATCTTGAGTGAGACAGAGGTTTCAGGTGTCAGCTCCAGCCGCCGGCTGACTCTTCGGAGCAGATTCGACGGGCTCACCGCAGGCCGGATCAATCGAGGTAGAAACTGACCTCAATGCAATCCCCCACGCTGTCTTGTCGTGGGGTAAGCTTAGGTTTCCAGGCTAACCCAGACGGTTACACTTAGACGAACCGATTAGTCGATTGGCTGACGAGAAGGACTAAGTATAGAAGCAAGCAACTATTGAGCACTGGCAACCGAAGGTCCTCACTTCGACGTTGAATGTTGGGCGTTCGATGTTCAGAAGATCCTCGTTGTAAGCTCGTCGGTTCTATTTTCTACCAGGTGCTTCTTTGGCCGCTGGAAGGAGCCCGACTTTCGCCGGGAGGATTTCGACAAAGCAATGTCCGGGCCGCGGGTGGCCCTTTTAACAGGACGAAACCTGTTTTCGGGAAAAGGTGCTGCGAAGATCTAAGGTCGTGTATCTTAATCGTGATCCAGGGTCGAAAGGAGGGAGCATCGACCGGAGAGCACGATTGAGAGTCACGACGCAAGAGTTTATGGAGAGCTCGCGACAAAGCTGACGACAAAGACATCGATACGTCCTGGCACCTGAAGCCCGAAACCTATTCTCCAATGCCAGCTCTAATCAGGGAGAAAAAGGAGTCTACCCAGACCTCCCGTACAACGCAACGATCCGACGCCGGTCCGGCTTACCCGGACCCGTCATGGGGAGGGAGGGCACCGTTACCACTCTCCGTGGCACCTTGTAGGCGGGAAGGCATTGGCGGGCGGACCTGAGAAAGTCCTTGGGGGACCATTCCTTATCGGAGGCGGGCACAACAAAGGCCCATGGGACTTCACCCATGATTCCCCGAGGATCCGCCACCCCGGCCACCACGTATTCCTCGACGTCATCGAACGCGCCTAACTCCCCTTCAATTTCGGCAGGGAAGAAACTATAACCACCAGTGGAGATCATATCGTCCCTTCGACCCAAGTAAGTGAGGAATCCCTCTTCATCGAGCTTTCCGTAGTCACCGGAAAGAATCCATCCGCCATCAAAGGATCCTTGCTTCAAATCGGGTCTTTTCCAATACCCGCTCGCCTGATGAGGAGCTCGAAGACAGATCTGGCCTTCCTGACCTGGATCGAGAGGCTCTCCTCCATTGTCTCGAATACTCAATTCCACCCCCGGTGCAGGACGGCCGACAGTATGCAGTTTATCCGGATGGGCCCTTGCCTCGAGGATCACAGCGCGTGAACACTCGGTTAACCCGTAGTGCACATAGAAACGTGCTTCGGGCGACAGATCCATATAGCACGACAATTCATCCGGTGCCAAGGAAGCACTGCCCACCTCGATGGATCGACATCGCTCCAAAGCGGCGCGGGCCTTTGAGGGCGGGCTTCTGAGGATCATTCTCACAATTGGAGGTGGAGTGTAATAACCGGTAATCTCAAATTGGCGAATGTCCTCGAAGAAGCCCGACACGGTTAGAGGCGGTTCCGGGAGAATCACACAGCCTCCTCCCATGAGAGTGGAAGCGGTACGCTGCCAGGCGCCTGAATGGGAAAGAGGACTTACGATCAGTTCGCGGTGATTCTCGTCGAGTTGGTAGACTCGGGAAAGCAACTCCGCCGCTCGATTCAGCTGACTGTGGTTCAAGACCACCCCCTTGGGATCCCCGGTGCTTCCCGAAGAGAAGAGAATAACGGCCGGAAAATCTAACTCGACCTTCGATCTGCCAACAGTGTGATCCGGAGTGTCCTCGAATGCCCTCGAGAACCTGATCGACCGCTCACCTGAATCGTATTCCAACGTCGTCGTCTCCGTATTGAAATCTAACACATCTTCCCGATTTGAAAGACAGAGCGAAGGACGCGCCACTTCACCCATGTATTGGAGCCGGCGAGAACCGCCATCGGCGCCGGCCGGGACCGCGATCGCACCGATCGAAGTTACCGCGAATACTGAGATGATATGCTCGCAACCGTTCGGAAATCTGACAATTACCCGATCTCCAGGCTCCACGCCTTTCGATTCAAGATAACGAGCCACCCTCTCAACCAATCGTTCCAATTCACCGTAGCTCAGGATGAATCCTGAAGTCTGAATCGACGGTTGATCGGGTTTCTTTCCTTCGATCAGTTTGGAGTAATGCATCGTTTGGCGACAGAGCGTACCTCTCGTCGTTACATGAACGAAGGGGTTATCCCATAGCCACTAGGATCCGACGGGCTCCGTCGAATCTCTTTCGGCCGTGAGCGACCAGCACATTGTCAAGCATCAGGACATCACCCCGCTGCCAAGAGAACCGAACTTCCTGTCGCCGGTATACCTCTCGAATCGATTCAAGCTCCTCTTCGCCGAATGGAGTACCGTCACCGTAGGAGGCGTTTCGCGGGAACTCATCTTCATCGTAGACTCTTTCCAGATATTGCCTCCGCCTCTTCTCCATTCCCGATACGTGCCACTGGTCTACCTGATTGAACCACACCTCCACACCCGTTTGGGGATGCCTGATCGAGGCAGGACGATCCGCTACGGTTCGCAGTCCTTTTTCGGTCCACTCGCATACTAACCCGGATCTACGACAATATTCCTCCACCTCAGGCTTGGAGGTCGTCTCGAAAGTCTCCTGCCACGACTTCCCCATCCCCCAGCCTCCGTGCAGATGCTGCATGTACCTGACCCCTCTCCTATTGAATTCGGCCCGGACCTTGGGGTCGATGAATGAGAGTATCTTTCGACTATCCCCAAGTGGAGTCTCCCCTCCTTCCACCGGAGACTCCGAACAGAAGAAAAAAAGTCGGGCCGGCCACTCTTTCGCGTAGGACATCTCGTTATGCAAGGAAATCTCCTCGCTACTGGGATACTCAGTCGACGTATACACCTTCTCAGTAACCTGGCTCCGCGGCGTGCTTCCCCCCGTGTAGCTGAGGAGCTCCGATGATTGGATCCGACAGAAGGACTCGAACTCCTCCGCCGCTTCGAATGAGAATCCCCGAAACAGCACCGCCCCATGGATCTCGAGCATTTCCCTAATCCAACTTCTCTCGCCCAACGCCCAGTTCTCCAAAGCCGACGGGACCCTCTCCGCTCCCTCAGAGGGTTCGACGAGAAGAGGAAGTTTACTACCCTCAATGAGCAACCGCGATTCCACCGATCTTTCCAGCATTCCATACGGTTGAATGCTGTTTTCAAGCCGTCATTTGGCACCCCCCCCTCTCGTTGGAACTCAATTTGATAGATCGAATCGCTGAGCAATATCGACGGGCAAACAACGGCCCGAATCCAACAATGACCCTACTCCCCAATCCAAGCCACCCTGCAGCCCTCGTGGAAGACCTCCGGATGTGACATTAAAATCGACGGCCGTCGATTTTAATGTCACATCCGGAGGACCCTTAGGGACACCAAGAACCGGCTTGAGGAGAGAGGAAGGGGAATTGAATCTCCAGGTTACTCCTCTGCCCCGCCCAACCGGTCCAGAGCCTTCCAAGCTTCTTCATGGTTCGCCTCGAGACTGAGCGCTTCCCGATAGGATTCGAGGGCGCGCGAAGTCGCACCCAACCCTTCGAAGGCACGCCCTCGATAATATTGAACCGATGCCGAATCGAGCCTCTCGACCGCTTTGTCCAGTTCTCTCACGGCCTCCTGATGATGCCCAACTTTCACATACACACGACCGAGACGGTAAGGAACATCGGTGTCGTCCGGATCGACCTCCCTCTCCAATTTGTAGAACTCGATGGCAAGCGGGTAGTCCCGGAGGTATTCGTAACAGGCTCCAATGTTGAAATAGGCGTTGTCTCTCTGAGTATCCAGTTCCAGAGCCTTCTCGAAATAGGCGATCGCTTTGCGATAGCGTGAATTCTCCATGAAGTGGAAACCAAGTTTGTGATACAGGTCGGCGGAGCCGACGACCTCCAGGAACTCCTCCTCCACGCTGATTTCCGAAGACGCCAGCCTCTCTTCCAGGTCGTCGATCTCTGCCCCGACCAGCTCTTTCCAGCGGCGCGTGAAGCGAGAATCCCCAAGGACATCCTCAGTGTGGAGAAGCAGAGAGACTGGATCCCAGGTGAGGTTGCCGCTCAGGGTCCGCTTGAGGTCGGCCAGATTCATCTGATCGGTCAGCCTATCTTGAAAGTCGGTGTAGCCTCGTTCCCGTAGCCGAGTCATCTCGAATTCGAGGGCGGGATAGTTCAGGGTGTTTAGAGGCACTTCTTGGCTCCCGATCAACTCCAAGGCGCGAGTTGAGAGGAGGCCGTAGGCGAGCCACTCCGGACGAATCTCAAATTCTCTAACAAAGTGGGGTCCGAGAATCGGATTCTGCGCAACGATCCCTGCCTGGGTCGGTTGGAGGGGTTCCGATGAACAGAAGAGAAGAAAGTAAGAGGATCGGATGAATCCGATGGCGCAGTGCTCGAATGAGGCCCCTAGGGTCTTCAAAATGATGTTCACTCCCTCGCTGCCGACCCGTGAATCGACCCAGGTGACGTAGACCCCATCGTGCTTCAGGCGCGATCCGATCCGGTCGATGAAATCCTTCGTATAGAGCTTCGAGGAGCTGAAATAGAGGGGCGTTGTAACCGTATTTATAATCAGGGAGTACTTTTCATCGGAGGTTTTGGCGAAATGTATCGCATCGTCGTGAATGATCCTCACCCGAGGATTGTTCTCGATATCGAAGTTATACGCCCGCATGCGGTAGAGATTTTCCAGAACGACTCCGTTGATCTCGACCGCGTCGGTCTGATCGAAGATCAGTCCCACCACCGACGCAGTGGCGCCGCTCCCGAGTCCGAGAACCAGGGCCCGATCCACGCGAGGGGCCATGACCGAAGCAAAGGCTCCAACCATCGGCTCCCAAGGAGAATCCAAAACCATACTGATGTACCCGTTTACGAAAAAGTGGGGACTTCCGTCCGACCAGGTAATTGAAAATACATCCTGAGGTCCCCTGAATCTTTGCGGGAACTCGAAGTCTTCCACCGCCTCACGAAGCTCTTCCGACGAGTGAAACGAGGTGTGTCCCAGATAAAGAAGATCCTCCTGCCAGAATTTCCCATGGAAATTAAACCCGGATAGAGCGATTCCGACCCCCAATGCCGTCATCAGGCTGATTCTAGGCTCGTAGACTATGAGCGACAATACCGAGAGCCCGAGAACGGAGAGAATGATCAGGCCGTAGTCGAACCGAGGGTGAAGAAAGAGGACCATCAATAGAAAGCCGGCAACATTGCCCATGGAGGAAATGCACAGGAGCTTTCCCGACTCTTTGGCAGGGTTGCTCTGCTCCCGTATCAATGCCGGAATAGTGGCGCCGAAAGTGGCCGCAGGAAACAGCATGATGGTCGCAAGAAACCCCAATTTCAGACCGACGGATCCAACATGGGAGACGGCCGCGGCTTCGTACCATCGGGCGTAGAATTCGACCGCGATTCTGAAACCGATTATTATCCAGAGCAGGGACAGGCAATTCGCGACCATCAACCCCTTAAACCGGAATCGAAATCGCCCAACCAGCGTGGCTCCCAATGTTATACCGGCAAAAATGAGACTCAGGACGAGCGCAAAAGTTTCGCGAAATGGACCGATGACGAATTCGGCCAGTTTGATCATGAGTAGTTGAAATACCGCGGATCCGATACTCGAAACCGCCAGTGCCGTCACCTGGGGCAAAGGATAATGAATCCTCTGTCCATCCACGACGTCCGGTCGATCCTTCCTCAAATCGCCGAATCCGAAAAAGAGGGTCAGCCCCACCCACGCGTTCAGTGAGGCGATCAACAGAGTTGCCCCTCGGATTCCGAGCTCTCGAATAAAGAGAAACTCGATCAACAAAACCACTGCCGCCGCCCCGAGATTGTAAATCGAATAGGCGCGCGGAAACGCTAAACCCTCCGCCAATCGGCTCAAATAGCCGACAAACAGCGGAAGACTGGTCCCTATGAGGAAAGCCGGCGCCGCCAGAATCAGGACACACCCCAAGATCGGTCCCGCCAGACCCGAATGGAGAAAATTAGAGTAGAGGAGTATGTCGAGATATCCGGAGCTTAACGCCAGCAGTGCGGCAATAGATCCAATTCCCAGTTCTATCAGCCAAAGTCCGGACCACAGCCTATGCGCAAAAAAGGTGCCGCAACCAATCCCCAACAGAAACGTCAGCAGTATCGAGGCGCTGACCGCGAACTGGTCCCCGATCAGGTTCCCAAGGATCCGTCCATACAGAACCTCATACGATATTCCGCAGAAACCTGAAGTGAGCAGAAGCGCCGTGAAGTGCAGTTGTCGGGTCTTCACACCTGTTTTACACTTTACTCTTGCCGCTCCTTCTGATACAGATTGACCCCACTACTAAGTCTGAAAAATCATCAAAAGTTCGTAATCAATTCGGGGGAATCGCTCTCATGAAAACTGAATTCTTTGTCGTCGGCCTCCTCGCCTCTCTTCTCTTTGTTGGAAATGGCTTGCCAACTACACTTTTTGACCTGTCAGAGGGCCAGGACAGTGATCGAGCAAGCCACTTTCTGAAAGGTGGAAGTGATAAAGACAAGGACAAGGACAAAGATAAAAAGGACGACAAGGATAAGGACAAGGACAAGCCGAAGCCGCTAGGGAGGCCGGTGATATTCGGGGTGGAGCCGGTCCTCGACCACCAGCCGATGCTTTTGATTATTTCCGGTAAGAATTTCGGTCACGACGAATTCGATGGTTCAGTTAAGCTCTTTGTCCCGGAACGCGGATTCTGCGACCTCCTTAGTCTTGAGTTTGATCCCGATCCACCTACCCCTAAGACCCCATCGACCCAAGAACTCACCGGCGAATTGCCTGAACCACCCATTTTTGAAGGGAATTTCCTCCTCATCCTCAAACGCAAAGACCACGGCAAGTGGAAGAGCACGAACTTTATTGTGACTTTTGGCAGCGGCGGGCGGCCCAGGGGGACAGGGTCCTCAAGGACCCACCGGCCCTCCAGGACCTAAGGGTGACCCAGGTGATCCCGGTCAGGATGGCGCCGATGGCGCGACTGGCCCGCGTGGTCCGACCGGCTCCGCCGGCTTGGACGGAGCGCTAGGAGCAACCGGCCCGACTGGCCCCACTGGAGCTGACGGATCGGTATGGTTCAGCGATGCCGGTCCGCCGGATGACAGTAACGGAAATGATGGCGACCACTATTTGGATACAGATACCGGAGACATTTTCGTGAAGGAAAATGGTACATGGGTTCCCGATGGTAATATTAAGGGACCCCAGGGTTCCACCGGACCGACCGGCGTCACAGGTTCTACCGGACCCGGAGGCAGTCCAAGTGGGCCGCCTGAATGTGTGCTGACGGATCCAATCACTGGTGCTTTGATCACGCAAATCGTTTTCCCGACTGTAGTGGCCGGCTCAAATCTCCATACAGTGAGACTTACCAATACAGGGGGCTCTGCACTGAATATTACGATGCTTAACATCGTCGCCACAGTTATCCCGCTGGGTACTGATGGTAACTCGACCTTATCGGTCTTGAATACGCTACCCGCGATCCTCAATCCCGGAGGATTCGTGGATATAGTTCTAGAGTTTATCTGCTCCGATGCTGATTCCCTAATAGAGTTGACGTTCGAATGGGATCTAGAGTTCGTAACTGACCCCGAAGGTTTTTGTGCTACGATCGCCGTCGAAGCTGATTGCCCGTCTTCTGATTAGCAGAATTCCGCATCATACTGAACCATTGCTCCGTCTTTCAGTACACTATTGCGGAGTATCGAAAGTGTCAGAACTCCGCATTTCCCGGAGTTCGGGGGAAGGGAATCACATCGCGGATGTTGGCCACGCCGGTGACGAACATCAGCATGCGTTCGAATCCGAGCCCGAATCCGCTGTGAGGAACGGAGCCGTAACGCCGCAGGTCGAGGTACCACCAATACTCGTCTTTGGCAATTCCGTGCCGCTCCATGTTTTCCTCCAGCACTTCGAGACGTTCCTCACGCTGACTTCCGCCGACTAACTCCCCGATACCGGGGACCAGGACGTCCATGGCCCGAACCGTTCTTCCGTCATCGTTCACCCGCATGTAGAAAGGTTTTGCGGCTCGTGGGAAGTCATAGATCGAGACTGGGCATTTGAAGTGTTCCTCTGTCAGATAGCGTTCGTGCTCCGACTGCAAATTACCCTCTTCTGAAACTGGGTATTCAAATGGTTTGTTCGAGGCCCTCAATATCTCGACCGCCTCCGCGTGGGAGACGCGCCGGAAGGGCCTTTCCGATACGAAGCCAAGCCGTTCCCTCAATCCCCGATCGACGAAGCGCTCGAAAAGAGCAAGGTCCTCGGAACAATTTTCGACCACATCATCGACGAGATACTTGACGAACTCTTCCGCCAGATTGAGATTTCCTTCCAGGTCGCAGAACGCCATCTCCGGTTCAATCATCCAGAATTCACTGGCGTGGCGGGAAGTGTTCGAGTCTTCCGCCCTGAATGTGGGTCCGAATGAGTAGACATTGGAGAGGGCGAGAGCGAATACCTCGACTCCAAATTGACCGCTGACCGTAAGGTAGGTAGGCCGGGAGAAGAAATCCTTTGAATAGTCGACATCACCCTCTTTCAGCGGCGGATTGGCCGAGTCCAAGGTGGTAACCTTGAACAGTTCACCCGCTCCCTCACAATCGCTCGACGTGATAATCGGAGTATGGATATAGATAAAACTTCGCTCCTGGAAGAACCTGTGGACGGCATAGGCAAGCCGGTTGCGAATGCGGAAAACACAGCCGAAGAGATTGGACCGCGGGCGAAGGTGGGCAATCTCCCTCAGGTACTCCGGGCTGTGACGCTTCTTCTGAAGCGGATATGACTCTTCCGCCGATCCGACCAGGTCGACTGAGTCGGCGTTGATCTCCCACCGCTGGCCTTTCCCCTCCGACTCAATCAGCCTCCCTTTGACGGCAACTGCCGAACCCGTAGTCATCGAAGCGAGTTTTGCGTGATCCGGAATGGAGGCCTCAACGATTACTTGAATACTTTTGAGGCAGGATCCGTCATTCACTTCAACGAACGAGAGCGCCTTGGTGTCCCTCCGGGTTCGCACCCAGCCCTGGACAAGAATGGATTCGATCTCCGAGTCGCTTCTCAGAGCGTCGATGATCATTGTTCTACGCATTCCGCAATTGCAGAAAGCCGAGTCGGTCAGCTTATCCGGTACCCGAATCGCATATGGATTCGACCCTTCCAATCCGCGAGGATTTGGAAGACGTCTGGTCAGAAATCGTAGTAGACCCGGCGGCCGTTCACATCCGTGCCGATACGCGTCGTATCCGTCGTTATCGTAAAATCGTAGGTTTCGTCTGCCACCACCTCGATTGTATGAATATGCAAACCCACTCCCACTATGTTGCTCGTCGTAACTTGGGAAACGCCCTGGTTAAGTATATACTGGTTAGCAGCCGATGCGACCTGCCTGAGATTGTTCAGTACCGCCTTATCCTGGGATGAAGAGCGCACCTTCGTGAAGACCGGGATAGCCAGCGCCGCTAGAATGCCGATTATCACAACCACGATCATGATCTCGACGAGCGTGAAACCCCTCTGCCCTTGCTTTGTATTCACTATCAATTAATTATGAATGAGACCGAATCTTCGATGATAGCGTCAGGTAGGGTAAATGTCCATACTCGATCCATAATGAGATTCTCACTCAGATCAAGTCTTCCTCTCTTCCGATTTCGCTGCTTGGCCTCGGTTCTCCTTCTGCTGTTTCTCGCTGAGGGCAATCTCCTTCCCAAGGCCAGGGACATTGGCGTATCCTTTGAAGGTGTTCCAGGAAGTCTCAACGCAATCACCGACGTCGCAGGCGTGACCGTGGGTCATAGCACGATTGTGAAGGGCCGCGGACAGCTGAAAGTTGGGAAAGGACCGGTTCGCACCGGTGTTACGGCGATATTCCCACTCGGAACCGCAACCCTTTCCAAGCCGGTATTTGGCGGAGTATTCGCCTTAAACGGAAACGGGGAGGTGACGGGAGCGGCATGGTTGGAAGAGTCGGGATTTCTGGAAGGCCCCATCGTAATTACGAACACCCACAGCGTCGGAATGACCCACCACTCGGTCATCACCTGGCGAACTCGACAAGCTGGGCCGGACGCTACGGGATACTGGTGGTCCCTCCCGGTTGTCGCGGAAACATGGGACGGATACCTTAATGACATCAACGGGTTTCACGTCAAGGAGAGACACGTCTTTGAAGCTCTCGAATCGGCCGCGGGAGGCCCGGTGGCAGAGGGAAACGTGGGAGGGGGAACCGGCATGATCTGCTACGAGTTTAAGGGAGGCATCGGAACGTCCTCCCGAGTTCTTCAAATTGGAAAGGAATCCTACATCGTCGGAGTTCTGGTCCAGGCGAATTGCGGAAGGCGTGAGCAGCTTCTCGTTTCGGGAGTTTCGGTAGGTCGAGAGATTCCCGAGCATACCGTCAAGAGGAGGCCAAACCTAGAACCCTCTCCGCAGACAAGCTCGATCATTATCGTTGTCGCAACTAATGCGCCCCTTCTTCCTCACCAACTTAAACGCGTGGCGCGCAGGGCTTCTCTCGGTCTCGCCCGTACCGGCAGCATTTCCTCCAATGGATCCGGGGATTTCTTCATCGCCTTTTCCACGAGGAAGATTCCCGACGCCGAAGGAGCTCCAACCAGATCCGTGGAAATGATCTCAAACGGTTTGCTGAATCCACTCTTTACCGCAACTGTACAAGCTACCGAAGAGGCCATCATCAACGCTCTGGTAGCCGCCAAGACGATGGTAGGGAGAGACAATCGACGGGTAATTGCCCTCCCCCACGACCGGCTAAGGGAGATCCTCCGGAAATACAATCGCCTGGGCCCAGCAGCGAATTGAGAGCCGCCACCCCCTCTCCGGCAGATTTTCTTCTTGTCCCGACACCTACCTGGATTGTAGGCCTTAGTGCTGGTGTTAGTAATTAACCTGCCGAATTCAAATCTTGAAAGAAAAGGAGAAAAAATGTCAGAACCGAAAATCGCTCAAATCGGACCTTTCGTCCAACAGATGGAACCTGGAACCTATTATTGGTGCCGATGCGGGCGCTCACAGACCCAACCTTTTTGCGACGGCTCTCACAAAGTGACTGAATTCACGCCCATCGAGGTTGTTATTGAGGAGGCGAAGACGGTTGCCTTTTGCGGCTGCAAGCACTCCAATAATAAACCCTACTGCGACGGAACTCACAGCACCCTCTAGGACTCTGTCGGATGGGTTATCTCACTTGAACAGTATTCGAACCGTAATATCCGTTAGACTCCTGTTGTAAGGAATTCTTGCGCGTGCCGACCAAAGAATCAATTGATACCCGAGAATCATAGCAATGAGCAGCAATACCGTAGAAATCAACGAGTCCAATTTTGAACAGGAAGTGGAGCAATCCGTGATTCCGGTTCTGATCGACTTTTGGGCGGAGTGGTGCGGACCGTGCAAAATGGTCGCTCCCATCCTTGAGGAAGTTGCACAGGAAAGATCCGGGGTTGTCAAAATCGGCAAGGTCAACGTGGACCACAACACTTCCCTCGCAAGCCGCTTCGGAATCCAAGCCATACCAACGATGCTTATTTTCGAGAACGGGGAAGTCAAAGAGCAGATCGTCGGCTTCAACAGCAAAGAAGCCCTTTTGGAGAAGATCGATCAGACCGTGCAGTCGACTTCCTGAACTCATTCGCGGCGGTAGCCGCGAATGAGAACTGAATACGATGGAGCTTGAAACGGAACCTGAAGGGACAAGCTGCTATCACCTCGGGGTTGCGATCCTTGCAGCCGGGCGATCGGAGAGGATGGGAAAGCAAAAGCTTCTTCTCAGATGGGGCGATTCCACAATACTCGGGCATCTGATCGCACTCTACCGAAATCTTCCGATATCACAAATCGCGGCTGTTTGCTCAAAGGGAGATGCCGCCGTCGAGTCTGAACTGGAAAAGAACGGCGTGATGGGTCGAGATCGAATCGAGAATCCGACCCTCTCCCCCGAAATGTACAGCTCGGTACTCCGGGCTATGCAGTGGGATGGATGGATTGAACGGATCACACACCTCGCGATTGTTCTCGGCGATCAGCCCCAGATCAACCGGGACACCGTTGTCGAGCTTATCCAACTCTCGAGGAACAATCCTGAACGTATCTGCCAGCCGGAATTCAACGGGAAACGCCGGCACCCCGTGATCGTCCCTCTATCCACAGCCCGCGAAATCGCCTCTCGCGAGTTCAGGCACCTGAAGGCGGCCCTCGCCGATAACAGTCACCTTCTCCTCTCATTCCCATCGAAGGACGAGGGCCTGCAGAATGACATCGATACCCCACAGGACTACACACATTTAGTCAGGGAATCTCATGCCTGACTTCGAGGTCATCCAAGTCAGGCATGAGATTCCCTGACTAAATGTAGTCCTCGAAGTCGTAAAGTGTCGGATCTCGTGACGGGGGAAGAGTCTTTCCCCGTCCTCGCGAACGGCTGCTCGCCGTCGCGCCCTCGTCATCGAAATTTCCATCCGCCAGATCCTCCTCGAGGAGATCGCCAAACTCCTCCTCGAGTTTCTCGGGATCCTCGCCCGCCTCCATCCGCCGGACCATCTCTTCCATGCTGGGCGGAAGGTCCTCACCGGAGAGACCGGCCATTTTTCGCATTAGACTTCCCATCTGGCGCGGATCCGGATTCTCCTCGTCCATTCCCGACATCTCCCGCTCCATCTCCGCGATCGCGGCCTCCATTCTCGGGTCATCTGGATCGCCGCCGAATTCACTCTCGCTGTTTCCCGCTTCACCCTTTCTTCCCGTTACGGAGAACCCGGACACGATTTTTTCCAATCGGTATCTTGCGTTATCCGGACACTTTGGAATCGCTTCCGCCTGACTGTGGGTCTTGGCGTAAAAGGAATAGATCTTGTTGTTCCTGGGGCAGTAATACTCGTAAATCGGCATCGTTCGTAGAGGCTCTTCTCTTATGCCTTCGATATTCTTTCCGTCAATCTTTCTAGGACAGTTCACAAATTCCTCTGCTGCTCTCTGCGCAGAGAAATAGTTCAGTAGCTATGTGACAAATAAATCGACGGCCGTCGATTTATTTGTCACATAGCGCTAACTTTTGTGGCGGCGAAGAGGTGTTCTGAGAAAGACCCGTTTAGGCTTTGAAAGGCGGCGAAAAACGGGCGTCGTAGGGGAGGATATTTTCGAGGTTCGGGCTAAATTCCACCCAGATGCTCCAGCATATTGATGATAGGGAGAAAAAGAGCGACCACGATGAGGCCTACTACAATCGCGAGCAGGACAATGATGAGTGGTTCTATGAGGGCGGTAAGGCCGGCGATCGCATTGTCGAGATCCTCCTCATAGGTTTCCGCAACGCGTTCCAACATGAGACCGAGCTCTCCTGTCTCCTCACCCACTTCAACCATACTGGTCACCAATTCGGGAAAGATCCGACTGCGTTGAAGCGAGGAGGTGAAGGCCTCTCCGTCCCGCACCCAATCATGGACCGCGTCAATCGCCTTCATCACCGCTCGATTTCCCACCACGCCGCGAGTGATCTTGAGGGCGTCACGGATGGCGACGCCTCCCCGGAGCAAAGTCGCGAGGGTCCGGCCAAACCGAGAGATGGCGAGCTTTGCCGAAAGTGGGCCCAACTTCGGCACCCTCAGCAACCATGAATCGGCTTTTCGGCGAACCGATTCGACTCGCCAGATCGCCCCACCAAACACATACAGGACGAGGGCACAGGATCCGATCACCCACCAGTTCTGCCTAGAAAATTCGCTCACTTCGATCACTCGCTCGGTCAGGGAAGGCAAAGGTGCCCCCTGCAGTAGAGAGCTGTAGATGGTGCGAAAACGCGGAATGACAAAAACCGTTAGGAGCCCCACAACCAGAATGGACACGGTCAGGACGACGGCGGGGTAGAGCATTGCGGTTTTTACTTTGCCCACGGTCTTCAACTGTTTTTCGAGGTAGTCAGCTAGCCGCAGGAGAATCGCGTCCAGTTGGCCGGCCGCCTCTCCCGCTCGGACCATACTCAAATACATCTCACCAAATACCCTCGGGTGCTCCTGAAGACCGTCGGAGAGACTATCGCCACTTCGAATCCGATCCGCCAGGCCGGCAATGACCCGTCCGGATCGGCCACCCCTCTCCTGCCTCTGTAGAATTTCAAGGCTGCGTAAAAGCGGCAGGCCGGAATGCAACATTGTCGCCAGCTGGCGGGTAAATACGGTCACCGCTTCCCTCTTTAACTCAGGTATAGCGAAGAACTTCCTCAATATCGGTTTCACCCTCCAGAATCGTTCGGACACCTTCCTCCCGCAAACTCATCATTCCTTTTTCTTTGGCGCATTTCCTCAGGCTTGTGGCCGAGGGACGGCGTGAAATCAGCTCCTGCATCTCTTCATCCGCCGCCATCAATTCGAATAGTCCGAATCGGCCAAGGTAGCCAATCCCTTTGCAGTTCCGGCATCCTTTTCCACTGTAAAATCGCACCCCATTGACCTCTCCTTCGGGTATATTCAGTCGATCTACCAGTTCCGCTGAGGGGTGGATCTGGGACCGGCATGATGGACAGATACGACGGACCAGCCGTTGCCCCAACGCTGCTTCCAAAACAGCGCCCACCAGAAACGGTTCGACACCGATATCGATTAGCCGAGTGACCGCTCCGGGTGCGTCATTGGTATGGAGAGTGGTCATTACCAAATGTCCGGTAAGGGCCGCCTGAACCGCAATCTGAGCGGTTTCGAAATCCCTTATCTCCCCAACCAGGATTTTATCGGGATCCTGCCGAAGAAAGGAACGCAAGGCCTCCGGGAAAGTCAGTCCGATCCGGGGGCTGATCGGCACCTGCATTATTCCGTCTAGCTCATACTCAACCGGATCTTCGGCCGTCAGTATCTTGACCTCCGGTCGATTTACCTCAAGGAGAGCGCAATAAAGCGTGGTCGTTTTCCCGCTGCCCGTCGGCCCCGTCACCACGAAAACTCCATCTGGTTTGGAAACGGCCTTACGGACCCCAGCCAGAAGGTCGCGAGACATCCCCAGTCGCTCGAGGTCAAGCATTGCAGCGGATCTGTCGAGAACCCGTAGAACAACACTCTCTCCGTGCCGAATCGGAAGCGTCGAGACCCGCAAGTCAACCGATTTACCCGAAGACGTGAATGTGAATCGACCATCCTGGGGAATCCGGCGCTCCGCGATATTGAGATTCGCCAGCACTTTGATCCGCGATACGACCGGTGTAGAGAGTCTTCGCGGTGCCGGCGCCATTTCGTAGAGGGCGCCGTCAACCCGGCTGCGAATCCTCAGGGCATCCTCGAATGGTTCAAAGTGAATGTCGGATGCGTTGTCCTCGATTGCCTGAGCTAAAACGAGCTCGACAAATTCTATGATCGAGACGTCCTTCTCCGAGGCAGTCAGCCTGTCGGATTCTATCATACGAGATACAGACTCTCACCTTTCCCCTTCCCGAAAGCCACCGAAAAATCATGGCTTTCCCTCTCGAACTACGACGTATGTGTCTAGCCTCTTTCCGGTTGTGGGCTCCCCCGGCCTTGCGCCGGGGTGGTGCTGGGTTCTGGCCTAAGGTGTCGTGCCCTTCCCCACCCCCACGCTGCTGACCCCTGCCCACCCAGCCGCTGGCAGCGGCTGGGTGGGCAGGGGTCAGCAGCGTGGAATGTTGAAGCAACCGAGCCTCGTAGCTGGGAAACCTGGCACCACCCCGGCGCAAGGCCGGGGGAGCCTCAGAAACGCCAGCCCCAACATTTCACGAATCTTCGGCTACGAAGCGCCCCATACGATAAAATCCCCGCTCTGCCTCCCGGCAGAGCACTAGGAAGATGTCGGTGGTGGGATCTGCCGCGATCCACGAATGCACCCAAATCAGCCGAGCACGCCGCAATATCGCAATGCAAAGCCCGACAGATTCCTAGACCGCTTTAAGCTGGACGCCGGAGGCGAGCATTCCTTCCCGCATCGATTCCGGCATCTGCGATTTCTCGATCGCTTCATTCGGATCGATTAGCCCACGATTTACAAGATTCATCAAATGGGCATCCAGCGAGATCATTCCAATCTGACCGCCCGTCTGAATGTCGGACGCGATACGATAGGTCTTATTCTCTCGAATCAACGCCTGAATCGAAGTCGTCGCGATCATTATCTCAAAACTGGCAATCCGCAGCGGAGGCCGATGCCGGAGCCAGACCCGAGTAAGGACCCGCTCGGAACAGCTACTAGAAGCCTCAACCGTGCCGAGCAAAGCATTTGGAGAAAGGTGAGAGAGGAGTGTCCTTGGCTGAAGAGGGCTGACCGATTCCTTGTTGAGGCGTTTGCGAGGAGTTGGTATCAGATGGAAGTCGCGGACCGGAAACTCGTTGATCTTGTTATAGGTGACACGGGCGATCCTCAACTGATGACGATTCTACAGCGAATGCTCGATCATGCCCGGAACTCATGTCTTCGGATGATGGCGGAAATGGGCATGACGGCGACAAGCAGGGCACGTGTCCTAGATATTGTTTCGGATGAAGAGGAAGACCCGGCAGCGAAGTATTTCTCAGCGTGAACAGCGACCCAACAAAACATCGGAATTACAAGATATGGGCTTGATTAAGCTTCTTAATCATTGAATAAATCTTGTTGTGCTGTCTTTCTCTTACCCATTGAAAATGGTGTATTGAATAGCTTACCATCCAGCAATTCTTCAGCTGTGAGGATTTGCATTCTCGGATAAAGACGATCGCCATATTCGAAGTCTCCTGACTTTGCCATAAATTTGTGAAAATTCTTGGACTGTCTATCTTGCAAAGGGTGAAGTATAATTAGGGGATTATATACAAAAGTCACAATTTCCCTGCGTTACGGATCTGACTATTTCCCGCCTTTCGTGGTCCTCACGGGCCGCATTATTGCCCGCGCAAGCTGCTCAGGTGTTGCCGCGAGGAAGGTTTGGGGTGGTCAGGTGCTCTCCATGGGAGCAAGCTATGACGCTGAATGATCTGCTGACCGACAAAGGCATCGAGCCGGGGCGGGTACTCGTGCTTCGCCATCGTCCGCCCGAGCCGAAACTCAACAAAGTGCTGCCATGGCTAGCCGCTGAGAAGCCACACGTGTTCAATGCGTACCAGCAATACCAGGGAAAGCAACTCGAGCGCGTGATGCAAAGAATGCAAGGGGCCGGATACGTAGCCTCATTTATCGGCTACTCGCCGGGCAAGGCACTCTTCATCGGACTGTATGAGATTAGTAGTTCGAAGCGATTTACCCGGGAGCAGTATTGGCAGCTTCCAGCCAACATCGAGCTCCGGAAGCACGGCATGAGGGGGTTCTCAGAGGAGGATTCCCGTCCGTTCGTCCTGTGGTTTGAACTGAGGCTGTCTGGTTTCTACACGGAGTGGAAGGGGAAGTTGATCGTGGCCTGGCCACCTCCAGAGCGATCATGGTGGCGGAGAGCGCATCGCAATGAGATTTCTGTCCACGCTGTGCTGGAGGATAGTGCCCTCGCCGCGGCGATGCCCGAGTGGCAGACGATCACGTTGACGTGGGAGAAACTGGAAGTTCTGCCGAGGCTCTGGAAGGTCGCCATGTCAGAGTGGCGCGGCGTGTACTACATCTTCGATGTTTCCGATAATGTCGGCTACGTGGGCTCGGCCTACGGTCAGGACAACGTGCTGGGCAGGTGGCTGGTCTATGCGGCTTCTGGCCATGGTGGCAACAAGCTGCTTCGGAAACGCGATCCGAGGAACTTCCGGTTTTCTATCCTTGAACGTGTGTCGCCGGACATGAGTGAGGGTGACGTGATCCGGCTGGAGGCAACTTGGAAAGAACGCCTTCACACTCGATCGCCGCATGGGCTGAATGATAATTGAAGGGTAGCCACCGGACGGCGGGGCTGGTGGGAATGAACCTTGCTAGCCTAAAAAGAGAAACCCGCTTTGCAGCGGGCTTCCCGATTGCCTTTCACCGTGACAAGCGGTGATGGGCGGCGGCACGGATGGGGGTGCATCCATGCGATATCAGCATACCAACACAAGCCACCAAGCAACAAGCCACAACCGGAGCTCCGGGTTTAGCAGTGTCGCGGAGATCGCCGGGGGCATGGGCCTTCGGTCGCTGTAACCGCAACAGCTAGCCTTGGACTTCGCGCCTGCTCAGGTCCGATCGCACGGCCTACGGGACGCGCACACTTACCCGCAGGTTGCGCGGCGCCAGGGCGCATCCTTCCGTGTCCCAGCTTCTCAGGCGTGGGGCTACCCATCCTTGGAGCTTCGAGCGGGGAACAGTTGGCCTTTGATGGGCTTCGATTGCGACGCGCCCGAAAAGGTGATCGAGGCGCTGGTTAGCAATCACTGGGGCGCGCGCTCGAAGTTCGACGTTGACTCGTTCAAAGATGGTCCAAAGCGATGCACGCTGCTCGACGGGTAGGCGCGCCTTTCGTCCGAGTCTCGTGACGTCGCGATAGGCCTCCCAGCTATCCAACTGCCATGCGTCAACGACGTTCTCCCACTCACCCATTAGGAACCGAGGTGCGAATTTTCGCGTCTCGCCATCTCCAGCGGCATTCACCAGAAACTCTTGCACCAACTCCGGAGTCGCGATGTTCGGTGATCCGACCTGGGCCCTATAAAGCCGCTCACCAACCGCATCGATGGCATCCACCTCCACGCGCTCCGCAAGGCGAGGCTCTTTGTGGATCAACCGCCGGAGCTTCGTCCTTAGCGCATCGGCCAAGGTGTCGGAAAACGTCGTGAGGGGCACCCTGGCCTCGGGATTGCCGCGTGCGAGGAACACCGCTCTGTGGATCGCCACGACGGTCTTGCCCGTACCGGCCGCACCGGACACACGGAAGGGACCGCTGTAGTCCTTCTCGACGACTTGCCGTTGCGCGGGATGAAGGAAGAGCGCCCACTTCTCCCAGGGATACTCGAGAGCGCGCTCCAGCTCTTCTGTATCGTTCACTAAAAGGAATCGTCGCTGCGCGTCTGGATGCTCGAACGGATCGGTGACAGTAACCGGCCGCGCCAACTGTGGCGTACCTCCAACGGCCAACTCCAGCAACGCCTCCGCGGCTTCGCTCGGCAGGTGATCGACTAGCTCCAGAAGACTATCTTCATTTGAGTTGCGCACATCATTTATCCACTCAGCCGGTACGCCGTAGGCCAGGAGATCGTTTTCCGGAATGTCGGTGAATAGACGTCGCTTGGCCGGGGTCTCTTGCTCCACTTCCACGTATCGGGGCACAACGACCTCTTGAACGGTCTCCCGTACTTCAATCAGTTGCGCCGCGCCGGTTTTGGGGTGGGTTTCGAGTTTTCGCCGTTCCGCCCAGTCGTAGGCGTTGTCGTGGTGATCCGCATAGCAGAGCATCAGGCTGTTCTGGGTCCGATGCACGATGATTCGGACGTCGCGGCTCACTCGGACAGATCAGAAATTCGGATCGCGAGCTCTGTCTAATTTGTGGAGACGCAGCCCCGGCTGTGCCGGATTCAATTGAAGGTCGAAGGCGGTGGTCTTCACAGCCTTCTGCTCGTTACCGGTCAGCTTGGTGAGGCTGTCAGTAAATGTGTCGGCAATGCGGAAGTCCATTAGGATTGATCTTCCATGGCAATCTCTAACGGAAAACTCGCTCGGCGACGACTCTACGCCCTAAACCCATGTAGGAGTTCATTGGCTCGGCAGGCCGCGGCATCGACTTCCCCGACGAAGCTTTCGATTTCAACGGCTTCCCACTTCATGTCTGAAATTGGTTTCGTCGGCATACCTTGATAGTTCAGAATCTGAGCTCCATCGACGTCAGTAATAGGATGCGCGTGAAGGAGTGCGTTGCGTCGTTGCACCAGACCATAGAATTCGCAGGAACAGAACCCCAAGTCCTTTTTGTCCACACCTTGACCCCCAGCATAATTTACCAGTGCGTTCTTGAACCGATTAGAAACTTCACCCGATGGCATCGCTTTCTCGCGGGAATACTCATAAATAAACCCCGGGGCCAATCGCTCCACGATGTAAATGATTATCCGCTCATAGTACGAAAAGGAATATACGGCTTTTCCGACCCACGTCACGTAGGCTTCATCGAATGGGATTCTGGTTTTCACTCTTGCTTTCCTAGTGGCTTCGAGCGAACGAACCCATCACAGAGTCAGGCCCCGGTGGAATCACCTTAAACGCGAAAACCTTCATGACCTCATCCCCCAGGTGATTGATCACCTTAACGGCGATCCGCCCAGAGGCGGGCTTGTCGAAAGGCCGCGAGGTGTCGCTGTGCAAGGTCTCCCAGGCTTCCCGATTGATCTCTGCCTTGAGGGTAGTCTTCAGCGCTTGGTATGGGTCGTTAGCGCCGAGGAAGTAGGCTTGGCGAACGAAGAAACTCTCGTCGTCGTAGTCGGTGTCGACAAACCAGCAGGCGATACCGTCGGCGCTGTCGCTGCGGATCTCTCCGGTGTTGGGGTGGAACACGTCGACGCCGTTCACCTTGACCTCGATTTGATTGTCTTCAGTGTTGATGATGTCGATATCGGGTTCACCAAAGATGACGAAGAGGTTACCTTTGCCGGTGTTCTTGAGGTCGTCGGCCATGTGGAGGTCGGCGTTCATGCTCGCTTTCAGGACCGGGACCCGACCAAGTCTATCGAAGTCGGTCGAGTGGGCGTCGTAGTTGAAGGCGCAAGCAATCAGGACGTCAAAGTTGGCGTCGGCGGCCTCGCGGGCAGCTTGCACGAGATCGGGGCGTGATACGGTGCCGAACTCAGGGCCGATGAAGATCGCGGCGCGCTTCTCGGAGCTGGAATCATTATCGCCCTCGACGTAGGTTCCCTCGGCGCAGACGAGATTCCCCGGCCATGGCATGACCGAGGAAAACGAGATCCGGTCCTCTCTGTGTACCTGTTGAACACCAGATGTCTTGAGGTGCTCCAGGATCATCCCGGCGAAGTCTTGCTTCTCACCGTAACCGAGTTTGGCCTCCGCGATGTGGTCGATTAGCTCGTCGTCCTCGTTGACACTTAGCACGCGGTGTGGCGAGAGACTGTCTACCGTGAAGGGGCCGGCGACGCGGACCTTTCGGCTGTCCTCGTAGGGCTTGTCGTAGAGGTATTCATAGTCCGCCCGGGCAGCGATGGAGGCATCGATTTCCTTCTGCCGGGCGATGCGCTGTTCCCACCAATCGGCGTGTAATCTTCTGACCTCCCCCGACCACGTATCGTCGGCGTCCCGGGGGATTTCCCATTCCTTCCAAGCCGTGCCGAGTGCGCTGTTCAATTGCCCATGCAGCGGCTCTAACATCCCCTGGAATTTCTCCCAGATCACGTCGATCTCGGCGTTGTTGGCGATGGACTTGAGGGTGATGTGGGGTACGCGCTCGTACACAAAGCCCTGTCGGATGTCGTTGTAAGTGGCCGCGTTGGAGAGTGCCCTGCGCGTGACCTCGGTTTCCTTGAGTTGCCCGTCGCGGCTGTCGGACAGCAGGTAATAGGAGTAACGGGCGCCCATGATGCGGGCGCGGGCGAGCGCCAGCGCCACGCGGGAAGTGTCAATGATTATCCACCGGCGTCCCCATTGCTCCGATACGTAGGCCGTAGTGCCCGAGCCGCAGGTAGGGTCGAGCACTAAGTCGCCGGGGTCAGTAGTCATCAGGATGCAGCGTTCCACAACTTTAGGAAGCGTTTGTACGACGAATACTTTGTCTGCCGCGAAGCCAGCTATGCCAGTGTCGGTCCAGTTGTTCGTGAAGGGTACTACCGGAAAGTCCTCAAGAAAGCGTAGGTATCGAAGCGTGTTGCCGACTAGAAAGATGCGACCGCTCCTATCCAATCTCTCCATACCGTCCACAGTGGTCTTCCAGTGAAGTCCGGCCGGAGGCTTGAACGCCCGTGCACGGTGACGAAAAATCTGTGGAGTTCGATCTGACGCGCCTTGGGACGTCAGCTGATCTGACGTCCCAAGGCGCGTCAGATCGAACTGTCCAAAGTCACCTGGAAGCTCTAACAATTCGCGGTAGGCGGTCGCTCCCGGTTCACCAGGCTTCTTTGTACGATTCAACTCTCGATACTTCATGTGGTCGAACTTCTTGGCAAACCAAAGCAGGTGATCAGAAATATTGGATAGATAGTTGCCAGAGAATCCCGTGGTCTTCGCAAAGCTAATCTGGCTAACGAAGTTCTTAGCGCCGAACACTTCATCGAGCACCGCTCGCACCCGATGAACATTCTCATCGCCAATTTGCACAAAGACCGAGCCGCTTTCCGTGAGCAGGTCCTGCGCAACCGTCAGCCTGTCTCGCAGATACGTCAAATACGAGTGAATGCCATCCCGCCACGTATCCCGAAACGCCTTGACCTGCTCGGGCTCGCGGGTGATGTGGTCGGCTTTGCCGTCCTTGACGTCACGGCTGGTCGTGGACCACTGGAAGTTAGAGTTGAACTTGATGCCGTAGGGCGGGTCGATGTAGATACACTGCACCTTGCCGCGCAACCCTTCGCGCTCGGCCAGTGAGGCCATTACCTGCAAGCTGTCGCCCAGGATCATGCGGTTCGACCAGTTGGCATCGTGCTGGTAGAACTCGGTTCGGGCCTCGTCGCTGGGTAACCCGTTAAAGTCGGCGAAAAGGTCGGCCTGGAAACCGGATTCGTCGGCGGACTTCTCAATATCTCTGCTCTGGCGCACCAAGTCGTCGATCAACACCTTGGGGTGGACTTTCTCCTGAATAAAAAGCGGGGGCGCCTGCACCACAAGATCGGACCAGTTCTGCTCGTCCTTGCCACGCCAGACGAGCTGGGGGTCAAGGTCGCGGTTGCGGCGCTCATACGCGACCTGGATGGGACTCCGGTCATCCTCCTCCATCACGGCCTGATACTCGGCGGTCGGGATGTTCTTTCGCGACGCCTCGCCGTGTGTAATGGTTGCGACGGTCTTCCCCCTTCGCTTCCTTGTTCTCTTGTTTGCCATGTTTAGCCCCTTTACACGGTCTGCTCAGCCGCAACGGAGTCGATCATCTTGTTGAATTCGTCTTCCACTCTGGCCTCGAAGTCCGACTGCATTTCGTAGACGTCCGTGAACTCAGCAAAGGCCCAGCGACCGTAGCGGCCGTGATTATTCACACCAGGCACCCAGTAGGTGTCCATGGTGGCTTTCTTCACTTTGGCGTCCTCTCTTCGATAGCCCTTGATCTCGACGATGAGATGCAAGGGATCGTCGTCGCCATGGCCATCGTCGACTAGAACGACAAAGTCCGGAAGGTAGGTTCGTGTTTCCGACGCGTAGCGGTAGGGAACCTCGAAACCGAGATTGTGGTTCTTGACATACGCCTTGACGCGAGGATGGGATTCGGCCACGCGGCAGAATTCCGCTTCCCAATCGCTATCGAGAATCACCCAATTGATGTGGCACCGGCGAGCATCCGTCTTGTAGCGGCTGGTCTTTGAGGTGTTGAAGTTGACGTGGATTGTTGAACCCAGAGGATTGTACGGATCGAGTACGGCTTTGACTGGACGACTTCCGATTTCCGCTTGTGTGATGGCGTCCGTGATGCGTTCGCAAGCCATGTCGGCCAGCTCCTGGTACATGAGTTGGGCGGGGTAGGTCCCGCCCTTGCAGACAAGGCAGCCATCGAGCCACTGCTTGGTGATGCGCTTGAGCTGCCCGAAGAGATGGAGTCTCGGCTCATCACCCGGGTCGCGGTACTTCGTGTAGAGCAGCCGCTGGGTAAGATGAAAGAGAAGTGTCGAGTACCGCAGGTTACCGGTGTGAACCAGATTGAGGTCGACTCCCTCGCCGATAATCCCTTCGACCGTTGTGCGCGATGGCCCGACCAGATCGGGCGTGAGTTCCAGCACTGAGTTTTCGTTGAACTTGGCACTCAGCCTCTCTTCCGGGAGTTCCACTCGGTACCCGGCCACTCGCGGGAAATGAATTTCAAGCGCGTCCCGTTCGGGACGCACCGCCTTAACATGAACAGTTTCTCGTGGTGGCTTTGGCGCGACCACGACTGGTTTCGCGGTGAAGTCGAAAGGTATCCCCAAGACATCGGCGTACTCGACGTTGAATAAGCCGTCCTCGTTGAGATCGTAGGATTGCCGACGTAGCGCACGGCCGATGACCTGCTCGCAGAGCAACTGCGTTCCGAAGGCACGAACGCCCAACACGTAGCTCACTGTGTTTGCATCCCATCCTTCAGTGAGCATCGATACCGACACTACACAGCGAATCGAATCTCCCAGCCGGCCGGGTTTGCCCACGGTGTTCATCACTTCACGGAGCAAATCCTGGTCGGTGATGTTCTCGGCCTGATGGCGATCACCCGTGCGCTCGATGATTTCTCGCCGAAAGCGCTCTATCTCGTCAGCGGCCATTTGGCGAAAGTTCCTGTCCAGCGCGTCGCCGGACTCCAGCTGTTCGCTGTCTATCAACAGCGTCCGAGGTCGTGAGTACTGACCGCCATGCTCGTCAAAGTTGCGAAACAGCTTGAGGCGTCCGTTTTCGAGCTTAGTTGAGCCATCATCGCTCTCGCGGTGGAAGCCGGAGATGTAGTCATAGACCAGCTTTGAGGTCGACGTGTTGTTGCAGACCACGATGAAGCACGGCGGAACGTCAATGCCCGCTTCCTCCATGAGTTCAAATGTCTTCTCGTAGTGTCCGTATAGGGCCTCCAGGGCGGTCTTGAGAATCGTCGGCAGGTTCAAGGGATCAAGATGCTTGGCCTTGCCCCGCCCCTTCTTGGGCATGTCGGCGCGGATGTGTTCCCAGAGATTGCGAAACTTCGGCATGTCTCCACCGGGGATGTTGTCTGCCACCGGGACCCGAGGAAGTTTGACGATGCCGCATTCGATGGAATCCATGAGCGAGAAGTCGCACATCGTCCAGGGGAACAGCGTACCTTCGGCATAGCCTGAGCCCCGAAGAAAGAACGGCGTCGCAGAAAGATCCATCACTCGGTTGATGCCGAGTTTTTTGCCGACTGTTTCGAGTCCTGAAATCCATAGCCGAGCGGCTTCCGTGTTCTTGGCCGCTTCCTTCCGGTCATCTCCTAGAAGATCGTCTTCGTGTTTCTCACCCGGCTTTTCGCGATAGCAGTGGTGCGCTTCGTCATTGAGAACCAGGATGTTCTTGATTCCCATGAGTTCGGGCATCACCCGTTGCAGCATCTGTCCCTCGGATTCCAGAGTCGCCAGCGGCTCACCTCGTCCCTGGAGCAGAGAACGGCCGCCTTTGGAGAGTTCCAAGCGTTCTCGCAGCTTGAAGGCGTGGTAATTGGTGATGACGATCTTTGCCTTTTCCAGATCGGGGAACATGTCGCTCGGAACCAACTCGCGGCTCTTGTAGTAGCTATCCGGATCGTTCGGCTGCAACACGCGCAGACGGTCCTTGATGGTGATGCCGGGCGTGACGACCAGGAAGCCACGCGTGAATCTGCGGCTCTGTGGCCGGCGAACCGCGTTGATAGTCTGCCAGGCGATCAACATCGCCATGACAGTGGTCTTTCCAGCGCCTGTCGCTAACTTGAGAGCCAGCCGCGACAGATCAGGATTGGCGTCGTTGTTGGCGTTCGCGAGATGGTCGAGGAATCCCTTGCCTACGCGGCCCGTGTGTGGCGCAACTTCTGTGAGCCAAATGGCGGTCTCTACCGCTTCAACTTGGCAGAAGAAGGGCCGAATGCCACTAAATCGGTGGTACCGCCAGTGCTGGAGCAGGCGGGCTGTCTCCGGGGTGACCTGCCATTGACTCGTATTCGGTATGTTTCGCCACCGCTCGACCTGACGGCGAACTCCGTTGATGATTGCCGTGTGCTCGTACTGCTGCTGCTCTGTCGACAGACCTCTCCCTTCGTCGAACAACAGTGTGGCTTGTGCGGACGCTCCCTTTCGCTTTTTCGGCTTGGGAATCGGCGTAATGAATTCTGCCTGCCTTCGGCTTTCGACGATCCTCTGGGTTGGCTCTCCCGTCTCGTCCAGTTCCCAATGTCGGTTCGGGCACTCGTAAGGCGAGTTGAGGACAGGCTGTTCGAAGAATGGATTAGTCAAGTTGATACACCTCCCGAGATAACACTCATGCGATATCGGATTTTAAGGGTCCCCACCCAAGCTACGTTCGGTTAATCGCGGCTTCAGCATGCTGAAGCTGTTCCATGACCCAACCGAAATCCGGGACATCGCCGAGGATCATGCCCTGCATGGCGCTGTAATCCCGCTCAATTACCCTACCTAGTTCGGGCTGAGGAACCAATCTCACCGATCCAGGCACGGCTTCTTCGAACCGTTTCCAAGCCTGCCGGAAGGCGATGAGGTTGTGGTTCCGAACCGCGTCCAGCAGATCGATATCGGATAGGGCGGACCTGCCGGTCTCCGTCGCCGTGATCATTGCGACGTCGTAGTAGTGGCGTGAGACGCGGTCCTTGTCAGCCGGGAGACGCTCTGCGTCCCGGTATCCGCAATGCACGCCGTGCAGGATCAGTAGCTTCTCCCAATAGGTGCGCTCGGCCGCGATCACCCTGATGTCGCCCACGTCGAACGACCAGTCAGGTAGTTCGTCGGCGACATAGGGGGTGATGGTGCAGTTCAAGCTGGGATCGAGCGCCGACCTCGCTCCCGCTTCGATTCTCACGCGCGGTGCCACATAGGCGATATCGCCGCTCGGATACAGGGTGGGGTACTCGACGAAGAGCGTCTGCCCGTCGACGTCGTCCTCATCCGGAACGACGTGACCCTCATCGACGAGATCGTCGATGAGGGTCGTCAGCGCTATTTGCAGGTCGCCGCGAATGTAGCCGCTGCACGCTGCGCTGAGTTCCTTGAATAGGGCTGCCCGTCTCCTGTTCGACAGGTTCCTTGCCACGGTCGGGTCGCGCGCCGTCACTGTCACGGTCGCGGTCCCCGGGGCCACGGCCGCGATCGTGAGGGTGCTGCCGGACACGGAAACGCTGGCCACGGCCGCGTTCGAGGTTGCCGCGGCGTAGGCCAGCGCATCGCCGTCCGGATCGTTGAAGTAGGAAGACACGTTCACCGTGGCAGACTCGCCCGCGATCATTGTTTGGGACGGGATCGCGACCGCTGCTACCGGTGCCCGGTTGTTGGGTTCGACCGGACTGCCGCCGCCGTCACCCTTGCCGCAGGAAGTGGCGCCCGCGGCTGAGAGCACCGCAAGCACGAGAATGAAGTTAGACCGGAACGGTGGTGCGCTCGAATTCATGTGCGTGTACTCAGCTGAGGTAGGATCAGAAGGTGTGCAAAAAGAGAAGTGATATGGCGGGAGCGGGGGGGGTCAAGTCCCGAGGTGTGTGTAAAAGTGAGAGGAAGCTCCTCGATGCTTCGGTACAGAGCCAAGCCAGGATCAGCCGGGGAAAATTGCCGAAGGGAAGTTTGTTGTCTCCACCGGCAATCATGATGAGCTTGTAGGGACCGTTGCCGCGCTTGTACTGATGCCTGTTACCAGGGTTGGTGCGGGGCAGAGAGCACAGCGCTAGCAGCCGCGCCATGAAACCGAGATCGGCGGCCGTTTCGCGTGCCGCCGCCAACTGGTTCACCTGATCGAAGCGGGTGAAGTGGTGTCGGGCTTGTGGCGTCAACGCATCTTTCAGCATGGCTTTTCCTCTACTCGGTCTTCATTCCAGATCAGGTTCGGCACAGCACCACGGAGATTGGCGGTCCTGGGGTGCACCTTTGCATCGCCGATTGCTATTCCCCGTACATCTCCGTGATAAGGCATCGGAGTTGGGCTGATTCCTCGGCAGACAGGCTGTCGATCCGTTTCTTCAGCCGCTGCTTGCTGATGGTGCGGATCTGGTCCACGGCAACCTCAGCATCTTTCCCCGCGCAGTGTGTCTGTAGCCGTCCACGCCACCGAAGATGCAGGACGGAGGTGAGAGGACAGACGACGACCGTGTCCAAAAACCGATTCATCTCCTTCCGGCTGACCACCACGACGGGCCGTACCTTGCGAATCTCTCCGCCTACGGTGGGATTGAGGTCGGCAAGGTAAATAGCATATCGCTTGGGAAAGGTCACCGTCAGTCCAGGCCATCGGCGACCGTCACGTCCAGATCGTTCCAGTCTTCATGCTCTACGGCCATGCATTGATAGGTGTCTTTCCAGGAGAGTTTGTCCCCTTCCTTGCCGTGCAGAAAGATGCCTTCCGCCGTTTCTTCCAGGACAAGGGAGTCACTCCAGCCATACTTTTGAAGCAGGGTTTTCGGCAGGCGGATTCCTCTGGAATTGCCGACAGCGATCAACTTGATATCTCTGGCACCAGTTACTTTACTCATTGTCGGATTTCCCTTGAGAATCTTGGTGTACTTACAGTAATTACGTTCTTTGGAGGTGTCAAGACATCCACGACGCCCTGTATACGACTAACCGTTTCTGCTTGCATCCCGGAGTTCGGCGATCGGTTCGGGCAAAGCCGAGACGATGCGGGCGGTTTCCACGCTGATATGAACGATCCGGCGGATCGCGGCTATCAACTCGCTTGGATCGTCAAACCAGCCATTGGGATCGTTGACGATGCCGCTTTTCTGGTCCTGCGTGATTCGGTAGCGGTCGATGAACCACTCTAGCGGCGTCCGCCCGTTGACCTGATACGTGTGCGCCAAGTCGGGGATGCCGCGCAGGCTCACATGCTCGTTGACGGCGAGGACCGTCTTTTCATCGTCAGCAAATCGCATGGCCCGGTCGCCAATTCGGAAATGCGCCGGTCGTGGGTCTCCGGAGTGCGCGAACGCGACCTCCAGCGAATACTCTTCACAGGTTTCGTAACCGAGATGAAGTTCCGCGAGTTCACGTCCGGCTTTGGCGAAGGCATGGAAATCGGGCGCGAGCGGAATGCGCGGCAGTTCCTTCGCCAGATCGTTGGCGAAGCGTTCCTTGTAGGCGGACGCATGCAGAACGCCGTAGACGTAATCGAAGATCGCGTCCTTGGTGATCGTGTTGTTGTTGTAATGCACGCGGAAGGCGTGCAAGGCCGTGTCTGAGATGTTGTCGATGCGCTCCCGTCCCGATTCGATCCCCGGAAGCTCCCGCTGCACCTCCGCCCGCTCCCGATACCGGTAGCGCGGGAAACACTGGCCATTGAACATCAGCTGAATATCCGGCATCGTATTGACCACGAGCGCCGAGAATGGCTTGGTCGATCCGATTCCCGGAACGCAGATCACACGGTTTTCGCTGTCGGACGCAGGGAAAATGCTGTCCATTTGGCCTTTACGGTGTATGAAAACATTTTCGACGTAGCAGTGTTGCTTGACGAAAGGTCGGTACTGGGTCGTCCATACGTTGTCCGGCGAATACGTCACTGCCTTGCGCCGCCCCAAGTTGTCCTTTAGCCCTTGGTCCCACCGTACATGCGAGGAATAACGGTCTGTGATCTCGTGAATGATCTCGTCCGTGGGCGATCCATTCTTGAATTCATCCAACTCCCGCAAAGCTCCGAGATAGTCTTCCACCATTCTGCGGGCGTTCTCCGCGCAGGCATCGCGAGAGAAGTTGTACACATAGGCATCTCGGGCTGTCTCCAATCCCCTTGAATACAGCCTGAAGACCGCCTCATCCACCTTCCCGGCCTTCGCGGCTCTCGACCCCACCGGATAGAGCTGTTGAAATTCCTCGCTTCGCTGGCCGATCCAGTCGTGATGCCGGTCGGGCGTGATTGTTCGCCAATCCTCGATGCCAGCGATCGACCCCGCCTCGCGCAGGACCGCCAGCTTCTCCTCACGTCTGAGATAGTCGCCGATATCGCGGTAGAGGATGCGGCAGCCGTCATGAACGGCTTCCGGGTTGCGCACCAGAATCGTGATCGCGACCGGTGCACGAGAGCCTTGACCGAATGCGTTATCGCCTTCCGAGCGCCTCAATTCGCCCGATGTTCGGGCATTGCCCCGCAGGTTCAGAACATAAACCGAGCTGAACTCCTCGGCCAGGCAGGCCCGCACCCCGGAGTCCACGTTGCCGCCGATCCAGGAGCCGTTGGTGACAAGCGCGATTACGCCCTGTTCGCCGATCCGGTCCGACGCCCAGCGGATTGCCATCTTGTAGGTGTCGTAGAGGCTGTTCTTGTTTGTCGACCGGGAGCGTGCGGCATAGGTTTTTGCGACGCGCTTCTCAAGTTCGGGATAGGTCACGTTGGGGTTGTCGTCCGCCGAGCTCCTCTGCCCTGCCGACCAGGGTGGATTGCCGACGATGACCTGGATCGGCAGATCCTGTTGGCGCTCCGCGCGGGCGCTGTTGACCGGAAGCCAATTCTTCGGGAATCCGGTCCTGTCGGTGTGCAGATTGAACGTATCGGTAAGTACGATGCCCTCGAAAGGCTCATAGGCGCTCTCGGGGCCACGCCGCCCGTGGAATGCTTCCTCGATGTGGATGGCCGCGATGTAGTAGGCCAGCAGGACGATCTCGTTGGCGTGAAACTCTCCGTGGTATTTCCTCGCGAGATCGGATTCCCGGACCAACGCGGACTGGATCAGCCGGACCAGAAAGATGCCGGTGCCGGTGAACGGGTCGAGGACATGAACGCCCTCGTCGCTCAGGCTTCGGCCGAACTCCCGGCGCACCACGTGATCGGCGCTGTTCAGGATGAAATCCACGATCTCAACCGGCGTGTAGACGATGCCGAGGCGGTCCGCGTCCTTCTTGAGGGCCGTGGCGAAGAACTTCTCGTAGAGTTCCATCAGCACGTGCTGACGCGCTTCGCTGTTGTCGAGGCCACGGGCGCGCATACGCACGCTTTCGTAGAAGCGCTCCAGATCCCGCGTTTCGTTCTCCAGCCCGAACTCCCCGAAATCCTGCCGCAGGGCGTCCAGCGCCCGCGCCACCGGGTTTCCGGCGGCGAAATCGTAATGCTCGAACAGCGCCTCGAAGACCGGTCGCGTCAGGATGTGCTGCGCCATCATTTCGATGGCGTTGTCGCGGGTAATCGAATCGTTGATCGAGACCTTGAGTTCTTCGTGGAAGGCGTCGAACCATTCGCGCAGGGTTTCGTTATCGGAACTGGCCAGAAGGCCCGCGATCCGGTGGACAAGCCGCGAGAAGATGTCGGCCACGTCCTTGGCCCAGGTTTCCCAGTACTTCCGGTCGCCGCATTTCTCGACGACCTTGGCGAAGATCGCGCCGGGCGGCAGATCCAGCGGCGGAAAGGGCAGTTCGAGAGGGCTGGAACCGTCACCCGGACCGTCGATCCCGTCGCCGCTGAAGATGATCCGATCCGTCGGCGTGTCGTTGAGGTCGATCTTGTTGATCTCGGCATCGAACCGGTCGTCGTGCGAGCGCAGCGCGCGCAAGACGCTCCAGACGACAGCGAACCGTTCGTCGTCGTCAAGGGCTTTGTCCGGTTCAACGCCCGCCGGAACGGCGACCGGCAGCACGATGTAGCCGTACTCTTTGCCCTCCGCTTTCCGCATGGCGCGGCCCACGGCCTGCACGATGTCGACCTGCGATTTTCGGGAGGCCATGAAGAGCACGGCGTCCAGTGCGGGCACGTCGATGCCCTCGGAAAGGCACCGGGCGTTCGAGAGAATGCGGCACGTTCCCCCGGAATCGCCCTTGAGCCATTCGATACAGCGCTTGCGTTCGAGCGCGTGGTGCTGTCCATCGACGTGCCGCGTCTCACAGCGGAACGCACCCGGTTGTTCTGCTTCCGGCAACTGCCCGATGGCTTGCCCGACAATGTTGTCCCAATGAGCCACCAGGCGCTGCGAGAATTTAATGGTGTTGGTGAACGCGATCGCGCGGGTCAGGCGGGAAATCGGTCCATCGCCGGGGCGCTTGTTCTCCGGGTTCTGCAACGCGCGCCAGCAACCGACGATCTTCGCCGCGTCGCTGATGTTGATCTCGCTGTTGCCCGAAGCCAGATGCGCCTGCAACGCGGCGTCGACGTGTTGCTCGGATAGGGCGAGAACCACCACCTTGTAGTCGGACAGCAGGTTCTGCTCGACCGCCCGGGAGAAGGCAAGGCGGTGAAACTCCGGCCCATAGATCGCCGGATCGTCCATGGAGAATACTTCTGTCTCATGGCTTGCCGCCTTCGCCCTGGCGCCTTCCGTGTAGAGGCGCGGCGTGGCGGTCATGTAGAGGCGCTTGGCGGCCCGAATTCTTTGGGCGTCGTGAACCAGCACGAAGGGCGAGGTCGGGTCGCCGGGACGCTCGATGCCGGTCGTTCTATGGGCTTCGTCGCAAAGGACAATATCGAACGCCGGTGCTCCGTCGTCTTGCGCGCGCTCCACGATACCGAGCGAGTGGTAGGTGCAAAAGACCACGGTGATCGCGTCCGGGCGCGGTAACCGCAACGCCCGCGAAATCGTTGACGGGTCCGTGGTGACCGGGATCTCAAGCTCCTGAAGCGATGCATCCTCGTCGTTTCGTCCGGCACGCGTATCGGAGCAGATCCCGATATAGCGGTGCGGGATCGCTCGCTGCGTCGCCCATTCCCGCATGGACTGCTGGAACAGCGATATCGACGGCACCAGATAGAGCACCCGGCCTCCGATACCCGCAACGGCTTCTGCTATGCGGAGCGCTGCAAAGGTCTTGCCCGTCCCGCAGGCCATGATCAGCTGGCCGCGATCCTGCGCCTTGAAGCCTCCAGTCACGTCGTCGAGCGCGGCCTTCTGATGGGGCCGCAGACTGAAAGGCTCACGCCGATACGTCAGCGCCTCCGGGTTTCCGTGGACCAGATCCGGCCAGTCGAACGGTCGGCTCGCGAGATCGCCGAAGCGAAGCACGGCGCATGCGGGCGTCAGCGGAGCGATGGTCTTGACCGCGTTTGGCCCCCACTCATCGCCGGTGTCGACCATGATGCGGGCGGTGAAGGGATCGCGGGCCGAGGCGGCGATGAACGAATCGAGATGAGGCTTCGAAATCTGCGTGCCCGGTGCGTAGCACTTGCACTGAATGGCGCAGTAACCGCCTTCGCGCTCCTCGGCGACCAGATCGATGCCAGTATCGGCGTCATCGAATCCCGGCTGTATCGAGGCCCAGTCCGACCACAGCCAGACCTGGGAGAAGCGCTCCTTGTAAACAGGGTCCTCGCCGAAGTACGTCTTCATCAGCCGCTCGAAGAGGCGTCCCTTGTGCGCTTCGGAATCGGCAATGGATCGGATATGATCCAGCGTTCTCTGAAAACCGTTACTCAATCCTTTTGGGAATAACATACTAATTCAACAAAGCCGTTCCTTTTTCGCATAGATGCGGCAGATGTCATCGGGAGAAATCCGGAATTTGGTCCCGTGGTTTCTTAGTCCCTTGCTTCCCAGCTTGGCCTCTCTGGCGTCAAAATCAATTTTCACCGTTCCGGCTACGACTTCCCAAATAAAGAAACTCAATTGCAGATTCTCGAAACAGTCCGCTCGCTCATAGACGCTCTCTTGTCCGTTACGCGTTCCTCGCTCTAGAACAAGCCTTCTTAGTTTTGCGCCGACGGATCCCAAGATGTCGTCACTAGCTCAAAATGGGACAGGCCCATTCCCCCTAAGCCTTCGGATGATTATCTGATTCATATCGCTATCGACGCGAAAGCGGTCAGACTTGCCGGCAATCGTATGGCGAAAGCTCTACCGTCCGTTATTGTCTTTCCAGCCAAATCTGTTTACCATGTAGCGAACGATTCCGGCGGGTTTAGGCTCTTTGTGAAAGAGCGTTATCAGTGAGGTTTTCTTCGTATGATACTTGAGCTCCCATCCCAAACTATCAGGAATGTCTTTATTCCCTGTTGTCAGACCTAAGAGATACAGCTTGCTTACCGACCGGGCCCCGTCCCAAATTTAGCTTCTTATCGAAGTGCTTGTTGCTCTCTTTCCCACCAAGATATGCTTCATCAACTTCGACTTCCTGATCGAATGGCAATTCATGGGAGTTGATCCCTCCGGCTACTTCGCGGATTCGTCCTAGCATGAGCCAAGCGGTTTTTTGAGTCACCCCGATTTCCCTCGCTAACTGATAACTACAAATCCCCTTACGATTCGAGGAAAAAAGCCAAATGGCCGCAAACCACTTCCAAAAGTGGGCAGTGGAAGAAGCCGAAGGTTTTGTTAGCACTAAGCGAACTTCGGCCGGTGGTATTGACGGACGCTTATATTTTGGATCATCAAAGGACAAAGAATTAAAAAGTATGATTTTGGAAGTTAAGGGAGATAAAAACGTAAATATTGCTGATTTACGCTCGCTTCAAGGTGTTATGGGAAATGATGCCGCAGAAATGGCTGGGTTAATTATAGGGAATTATATACATAAGTAACCATTTATGGATCAACATCTTAGCATGACAAGAGGACCTGGAAGATAATACCGGAAAGGGCTTTCGCTGGTTGATGCGATGAAGTTATTCCCCAATGATGAAAAGGCCGAACAGTGGTTCATCGATAGGCGTTGGCCGGACGGCGTCAGCTGTCCGCATTGTCAGAGCGACAACGTGCAGGAGAAGGCCAAGCATCCTACAATGTCCAGCCGGTGCAGGTCCTGTAGAAAGTTCTTTTCGGTAAGGACCGGGACTCTCATGGAATCGTCAAGGCTTGGCTATCAGACGTGGGCGCTGGCCTGTTATCTACTCAACACAGGGATAAAGGGGACTTCATCGATGAAGCTCCACCGCGATCTCGGAATCACCCAGAAAACCGCTTGGTATCTGGCTCACAGAATTCGCGAAACGTGGGAAGACGGTGGGAACGAATTCTCCGGGCCTGTCGAAGCGGACGAGGCCTATTTCGGAGGAAAGGAAGGGAACAAGCACAAGGCCAAGAAACTGAACGCGGGTCGGGGAACGGTAGGAAAGACCGCCGTCTTGGGAATGAAGGATCGCAACCCGAAGCATGTCGCCGCCCAGGTCGCTTTCTCAACCGATAGTGCGACCGTCCAAGGTTTTGCCAGGAGGAAAGCGAAAGCGGGAGCGAAGCTCTATACCGATGACAGCCGGGCCTATGAAGGTCTGAACCGGGAGGCGGTGCGCCATAGCCTTGGCGAGTATGTCAGGGGCCAAGCTCATATCAATGGGATGGAGAGTTTCTGGGCGCTTCTCAGACGCGGATTCCATGGAACCTATCACCGGTTGAGCCCCAAGCACCTCGCGCGCTACGTAAAGGAATTTGCAGGTCGCCACAACGGACGGCCTGCCGATACCCTTGATCAATTATCAGCCATGGTCAGGGGTATGTTCGGTAAACGGCTGTCGTATAAGGAGTTAATCGGGTGAAAGTTCGTTGCCCCAATATTGTAATCGTTGACCAAACCACTTGGCCTGTTTCGGAGTCAATGCAAACTGAGTCCGGGTCAAAACATCCGCATCTGGTCCTTCGCGATAGTCTAGTCTTAGGAAAATCGCAGTTTGATCCGAAAGAAATCCAATGTAGGCGTCGGTTATCAACTGAAGCTGCAAGGATCCAACGATAGAACGATCAATATTTTCATAAGGATCGGTGTGCGCATGCTCATCGGCTTCATTATTCATATATAAGGAATTATTTAATCGTTTGCTTATTCACGTATCAGTTCGAAGCGGAGCTGATGCCGTGCCCCAAAATCTCCGCCAAATCGATCACGAACTGGACGTCATCGGGATGGACGGCCTCGGCCCACTCGGAGAGATAGCCTCCGAGTTCGGCGCTGGAATTCGGTAATAGCCGGATCGTGTTCCATCCGGAAGGCTGCTCCTCGAAGAGGGACAGTAGAGAGTATGCGACCAAAGCGTTCTTGTCCCGTTGAAAGGCGTCTGAACGCAAGCTGGAATCCTCAGACTCGATCCATTCGGGAAGAGTGGCCCCGGCCGGAAGCTGCACTTCTTCACGGTTTTTCAAATTCACACTATATTCCAGCAAACTCTCCGAGTAATCTGCCCACTCCAGGTAAGGAGGATCTTTTAGCCACCGCTCTGCCATCCGGCGAAGTGTGAACACCGAAGCGAGCTCGCAGATCGTCTCATGGAACCAGTTATTTGGGTTGTTTATCAGGTCCTCGTAGTTTGACAAGATATGGGCGAATTCATGTGCAAATTGGTATGCATACTGAGACCATTTACGGTGCCGAGCGGAGAGTAGAACGGTGATGGGGTCTGTTCTCGAGCTGCGATATACAACCTGGGGGGGATCTCCATGGTCAGAGGGTTTTACATTAATCTGGCCGAGCCATGGAGATCTGAGCAGGCAGTTTATGTGTGAGGCGGTGTCCAATAATAACCTTTCGATGTTGGAGAGCTTTGCGACGCCCCATTCTCCTGAGACTTCGATCATGAGTTTTCCCCAGCTCCATAACGCGCTGGTCTCCAGGTCCGTAACGCGCTGGTCTCCAGGTCCGCGAACCGCCGGGGATCCACGGTGTCCTTGTAGAACCCGCTGCCCATGCAGTGCGCACAACCTTCACCCTTCGCCAGTCTTACTCGACCCGCCTCCGTCGTCACGAATCCAATCTCATCGATTTCTCTCTTGGATGGCCAGTATGAACGGCGGCATTCGGTGCAGATTTTTCGCACCAGGCGCTGAGAAATTGCGGCCCGTAGAGATGCCGAAACCAGAAATGGTTCAATTCCCATGTTGACCAGTCGGGAAACGGATCCCGGCGCGTCATTGGTGTGCAATGTGGAAAAGATCAGGTGTCCGGTAAGGGAAGCTTGAAAGGCGATCTCTGCCGTCTCCCGGTCTCGGATTTCTCCGACCAGTATGACATTGGGCGCCTGTCTGAGGATGGCCCGAAAGGCGGAAGAGAAGGTCATTCCCACCTCCCTTCGAACTTGCACCTGATTGACCCCTCTAAGTTCGTACTCGACCGGATCTTCAACCGTTATGATCTTGCAATCCGGCTGATTCATATGCTCAAGGCATGCGTAGAGGGTCGTCGATTTGCCCGAACCGGTGGGTCCGGTGGCCAATAGGATACCGTCCGGTAGACTGACCAGGTTTTCGAATTCCGCCTGATCGTCCTCCTGGAATCCGAGCTCGCGAATTCCAATGCGCGGACCTCCTCGGTCAAGGACCCGCATAACAATGCTTTCGCCCCGGGAAGTCGGAATGCATGAGACTCTCAGATCGACCGCCTGATCCCCGTTCCGAAATTGAAAGCGCCCTTCCTGGGGTCTCCGCTTCTCCGCAATACTCATCTCCGCCATTAGCTTGAGGCGTGAGATTACTGCCGCTTGTAGACGAATGGGAGGATTATCAATGACCATGAGCTCTCCATCCACGCGATAGCGCACCCGGAACGCCCCCTCGAGCGGCTCGAGATGTATATCCGAAGCCCGGCAGCCAAGAGCATGTTCGATCAGCTTGTGAACAAACACCGCGATCGGCGCCTCCTCAATAACCTCTTCACCATCTGGGCCTTCGGGGATTACCAACCGATCGCGAGAGGCCAGGATTCTTTGCTCCTCCTCAAACCCGACCTCGGGATCCCCGGAGCTTCTTAGGCCACCCCCGTTGGCACGGCTAAAGGCGTGGGAGATCTCTTCCGCGGTCGCGAAACAGGCAGTGACAGTACGACCCGTCAAATGGCTGAGACTATCGATACTCTCGGTGTCGAATGGATCGCTGATCGCTATCTTCAATGAGTTATCGTCCACCTCGATTGGGAGCACCCCCATTTCGACGGCTCTCTCCCGTCCAATCAAGTCGATCGCTTCATCGGCGATTTCAAGATTCCCCAAGTCTACCCTCTCGAGGCCAAACTCCTCTTTGAGAATGAGTGCGAAGTCCTCCTCGGACAGGACGCCGCTGAGGAGGAGATGATCGATGATCGCCGAATCGGGTACCTCGTCTTCAGAAGCGAAGGGATTCACTCCCCGGGCCAACTTCGGCTTCTCTTCTCCGACCAGGCCCCGATTTCGCAAGACCTCGAGGATGTACCCCATCTATTCCAAATTATAGGGTCGTTCCAACCGACGACCCCGCACCCCTCTCCTAATCACTAACACCAGCACTGAGTCCTATCGATTCAGTCCCATTAGGAATTCGGCATTCGTTTTTGTCTTCTTGACTCGCTGTATAAGCATCTCCATCGCCTCCGTGGAGGGAACCCCCTTCATTGCCCGCCGCAACGAGTAGATCTTGTCCATCTCATCCGGATGATAGAGAAGCTCCTCTTTCCGAGTGCCGCTCCGCTCCAAGTTGATCGCCGGATACATTCGTTTGTCTACCAGGGCCCGGTCCAGATGAAGCTCCATGTTTCCGGTTCCTTTGAATTCCTCAAAGATAACTTCATCCATTCGGCTGCCTGTCTCAATCAAGGCGGTTCCGATAATGGTCAAACTCCCGCCTCCTTCGATATTGCGGGCGGACCCGAAAAATCGCTTCGGTTTCTGCAAGGCGCTCGCTTCCACCCCTCCCGAGAGAATCTTGCCGCTGCTCGGCCGAAGGGTATTGTAAGCCCTCGCCAACCTGGTAATGGAATCGAGCAGGACTACGACATTACGAGAGTCCTCCACCATCCTCCGTGATTTTTCAATCACCATCTCGGCGGCATGGACATGGCTCTCCGCGGATTGGTCGAAGGTGGAACTCACAACTTCGCCCTTCACCTGCCGCTGGAAATCCGTGACTTCCTCCGGGCGCTCATCAACCAGCAATACGATCAGGATGGTATCAGGATTGTTCAAAGCGATGGAATTCGCGATTCCCTGCAGGAGCACCGTCTTCCCGGTCCTGGGGGGCGCCACGATCAGTCCTCGTTGCCCTAAACCAATAGGCGTCAGCAGGTCGACAATACGCATAGATAAATTGTCCCAAGTAACGTCCGGATTGCTCTCCAAGAGGATACGTTCAAGCGGATAGTAGGGAACCAGATCCTCGAATGGCTGCACCCCTTGGATCTCGTCCACTGAGCCATCCATCACCGAGTTCAGTTTGAGGGCAAAGGGACAGCTCTCGCCTTCACGGCGAGGATGAAGCTGTGTATCGAGAATCTGTCCTCTCTGCAATCTATATTGCTTGATCAGAGAAGCCGAAACGAAGGCGCTGTAGGGGCGAATTCGATAATTGTCATTTTCGAAGACAAGCAGGCCGAATCCCTGGTCGGTGGTCTCCAACACCCCTTTCAGGAGCAGGGGCACTCGACGTTCAAAACCAGACTGAATTACGCTGTCGATCAGGGTATTCCGGTTGGGAGCTCCGTTGGTCGTGACTCCGAGCGTCTTCGCCTCATCAACCAATTCAACCAGCGGCATCTCAAGAAGCGGGTTCAGGAGCAGCGGGCTCCCTCCCTCAGAACTCTCCTGAGCCAGGCTCTCCATCTCCTCGAGGTCGCTCAGAAATTCAAAGTCCTCCAGATTGCCGACATTCACGCCAAAGCCATTCTCACTTCCCTCCAGGCCAGGCTGAGATCGGGACCGCGGCTTTTTCTTCTGCTTCTTTTTCGGCGACTGCTGCCCAGACCGGTTCTTTGACGATCGCCGTTCCACCCCCTGTCCCCCAGACCTCTGGCCCCTCGGGCCTCTCCTGTTTCCGTCGTTCGAATGACGCCGGTTCCTCGACGAATCCCCGTCAAAATTCCCACCCACCTTGGTGTAGGTTCCTCGACTTCCGTCTTGTTGCTCCCTCCGGACCGGCGCCCCGGTGGGACTGTCCGGAGAGGATTCCTTCGCTACCGGTCCGGTGACGGGGGCAACTTCCTCGATGCTGCTTTCTTCCTTGTTCGACATGATGACTTTGCGGAATGAGGTCCCTTCCATCTTCACGGAGGAACTCCCTTATCAAGACCACTCCCGGGTTTTGAGGTTACTCAAGAGGGGAGTATTTCTGTCTTCAGAATTGAGACTTGCTCTCGCAGAAATTCAACTGATCCGTTATTGGATAATACGAAATCAGCACGACTGAGTTTTTCATCCAAGGGCAACTGCCGATCAATCCGTAGTCTTGCCTGGTCAACAGTGAGCCCTTTTTCCCTCAATCTCGCCAATTGCAAAGATTGGCTTGCCGATACACAAACGGTAAAATCGAAGAGTTTTTCAAGCTTTTTTTCGAACAGAAGAGGAATCTCGACCACCCAAAACGTCTCAGGCGCGGCTCGCACGCGAGTTTCCCAGTGGTTTCGAACCAGAGGATGGAGGAGATTTTCCAGCCATCTCAACTCCTCCGAATCGTTAAATACGATACCGGCAAGACGCTCCCTGTCAACCTTTCCAAGGCCTCCCACTATTCTCTCCCCCAATCGCTTTGTCAGGCATCTTCTTACTTCTCCATCCCCATCGAGCAGCTCTTTCACGATAGAGTCGGAATCGAAGGTCTCCGCACCCAGGGATTCGAAGATCCCAAGAGCGGTTGATTTTCCGCATCCAATTCCACCTGTCAGTCCAATCACCACTTCCTGAATGTTAGAAAAGTATTGTCATGGCAGGCCAGCCTGATGTAAAAGAGTGAATTTGTATGGGATCGGGACGCGACCACGTTGATCCGGAAAGTGGCCGGCGATTCGGAACCTCCATTTCAGTGCTGGTTTCGGAAATTACAATTCTCTCTTCGAGCTGACAGGGAATGAGGATGGAACCACGCTACACATTGGATGATTTCGACACCAGCGATTACCATGTCGTAGGGGACGTCGTGACCGGTTTCGCGGAGGGGATATTTCCCGAGGAAGACGTCTCCTACATTCGAAAGTGCTTCCGCGACGTGGTCGGTATGTTCGACGGCCACTATCTAAACTACCAGGCCATGGACACGGTCTATCACGACGTCGAGCATACCCTCCAAGCCACGCTTTGCTGGGTTCGCCTAATGGCCAATCGGCACAAGGTGGGAATTGAACCGAAGATGCATCCAGAAGATTTCCAGTCCGGTTTCGTCGCCATTCTCATGCACGACGTCGGATATCTGAAGGAGAATGGAGACAGTGAAGGGACAGGGGCCAAATATACCTTCGTCCACGAGCGGCGCAGCTGCGAATTCGCCGACATGTACCTCGAGGAGCAGGGTTGGAACAAAAGGCGAATTTTCACGGTTCAGCATCTTATCAGCTGCACCGGACCTCGTAGCGTCATTGATTCAATTCCCTTCTATACCAAACTCGAACGGGTCATGGGTGAGGCGGTCTGCACCGCGGATTATCTGGGCCAGATGAGCGACCCCAAGTACATCCGGAAGCTGCCGGTGCTTTTTGAGGAATTCGAGGAGTCCGACGACTATCGGCAGATCCCGAAAGCAGATCGAATCTTCAAGAGCAGCGACGCCGTCCTCCGGGGGACTCCTTTCTTCTGGGAGAAGATCGTTATACCTAAATTGGATAAGGACTGCAGCGGATTGTACCGCTTTCTGGCAGACCCTTATCCAAACGGGGCCAATCCCTATCTGATGAAGATCGAGGAGAATGTGGGGGTCGTTCGGGGTATGTTCGAAGACGAAGGCAAGTCCGCCTGATCTCGAATTCCAGCGCTAAGAGGCTGTCGGACTTAGACGTTCGATTGCTCTGCAAGTACGAAAGTTCGTCCGACAGACTCCTAGCAAAAGGAATCTGTCGGTATGAATTTGGTCGCCGTTTACAACCGTCAAACTGCGATCCGAAGTTCAGGTCTGTTGCGAAGTGCGCTTGTCACGGCACAGCGAAGCGGCGACGGAAAGCCCGACAGATTCCTTGGAAGTGTGTTTGATGTCCGGGTTCTCGAGGAATCACGTTTTTGATAGACAGGTACGGCCGTTTGCGTGTATTACGGCTTCATGTTTGCGGTCGTATCCTCGGCTGCGCTCTTGGGCATTAGAGCGGAACCAGTCCAGGTAGAGGTCAATACCGCAGAGCGTGGCGAAGCGAAAGTCATTCTCGTCGGTCTCCCCGATACTGCCGTAAGAGAGTCCAACGACCGGGTCATATCGGCTCTGAACAACTGCGGTTTCGATACTCCCAGGACTCGGACAACGATCAACCTTGCGCCCGGAAGTATTCGCAAAGAGGGCCCCATCTACGACCTTCCCATCGCATTGGGGTTTCTTGCTTCGAGTCGGCAGCTCATCGCTCCCGACCTGGGAAAGTTTCTAATTGGGGGCGAGCTCAGCCTCTCAGGAGAAACCCGGCCCATCAAGGGAGCCCTGTCCATGGCTATGCTGGCCCGGGAGCAGAAAAAAACCGGTGTCCTTCTCCCACCGCATTCCGCCCAGGAAGCTGCCATTGTAGAGGACCTTTCCGTCTACCAGGTCGATAGTCTGGACCAGGCAGTTCGATTTCTCGAGGGGAGCCTCGAACTCCAACCATTGATTTCCCCCCTCTCCGACAGGAAAATCGCCAAAGCCTCGTTGAATGATCTGGATTTCTCCGAGATTAAGGGGCAGCAGGCGGTACGGCGCGCCGTCGAGATCGCCGTGGCCGGAGGCCACAACCTTCTCATGATCGGACCACCCGGTTCCGGAAAGTCGATGATCGCGCGCCGCATTCCAACCATCATTCCACAGCCCAGCCTCGAGGATTATATCGAAATCCTGACAGTCCATTCCGCTGCCGGAGCCACCCTCACCCATCACCTCGAATTCCTGGAACGTCCCTTTCGCTCACCCCATCACACCATCAGCGACGTCGGGCTCTTGGGGGGCGGCACCATTCCAGGACCAGGTGAGATTTCCCTGGCCCATCACGGGGTGCTCTTTCTCGATGAACTCCCCGAATTCAAACGATCCGCCCTCGAAGTCCTTCGCCAGCCGTTGGAAGATGCCAATGTGACCATCTCCCGAAGCGCAGGAAAAGTCACTCTCCCCTGCTCTTTCATGCTGGTCGCCGCCATGAATCCCTGTCCCTGCGGCTATTTGGGGGACTCCTCCCGGGAATGTCGGTGCTCGACCACTCAAATCCAGCGCTATCGGAGTAGAATCAGTGGGCCCCTCCTCGACCGCATCGATATTCATATTGAAGCGCCTCCTGTCAAATTCGACGACCTTCGAAAGGAGCGGCCCTCCGAGCCTTCAGAATCCATTCGCTGCCGCATCGAGAGCTCCGTCGAGATTCAGAACCTGCGCTTCAAAGACCGGAAGACCCCGTGTAACGCCAGAATGAACGACCGCCAGATCCGCCAATTCTGCCCTCTGGACGATTCTCTCGGCAACCTCCTGCAGCAGGCCATGGAGCAGCTTCACCTCTCGGCTCGGGCCTATACACGAATCTTGAAGGTCGCTCGAACAATCGCCGACCTCGAGGAAACAGCCAAACTCGAATCACACCATCTCCTCGAAGCAATCCATTTCCGGACCCTCGATCGCAATCTGTTCTACTAGCCCGCTTTTCTACCTCGGAAATTCGGAAGTTTCAGAACAGAAGAGAGATATTGGTGGCACTCAACACCTGGCCGGCAACGAAAAGCGGGCTATTGCGTAATCTTTCAGAATATGCTACCGTTGCTAATCCCCCAATTTGGGCAGAGTTAGGCGGCTTTTCTTCGATGCGGTTCAATTCATCTAAGGTAGAGGCTGTCCCAAATCCGAGAGGATTTGGGTGGAAGCCTGATACCGATATCAATCTTCGTCACGTTATGTAGACCACGACATGCCTTCCGTCCTCGGTAGCTTACCTTTTATCCGTTATGCACCTTTCCAGCACCCTTCCTCTCGCTTTGAGTCGATAGTTCTCCCAAGGAAGCGCCTCTGACTCGATTCTTGGATCCCTATGCCGCCTGCGTTGCCTCTTTCTCATGTTCTTGCGCAAGTCTCTGCGCGATTTTCCATAGATTGTGGGACAGAACCGACCAGGCCACGCTAAGGTTACGGTTGTCAAAGCCTTTGCTGCGTATCTTGCCCCCGTGCCATCGGTTCTTGAGCACTCCGATCCGGCCTTCGGTGCTCCCTCGTCGTCGCTGCAACCGGACAAAGCGCGGCTCCTCCATCCGCTCCTTGAGCTCTTGTGGATTGCGGGGCGTAAGGGCGTCAAAAATCCCCTCTGCCTGGAGCCGCTTGCTGGCCGCCTTCGAGGCATAGCCCCGATCCCCACTGATCGCTTCGATCTTCTCCTCTAAAGCGAAGCCCTTTTGCCTCTCCAGACTTTCCCAAAGCTGCTTCAATTCGCTCGGGGCCTGCCCCCCATACAGTTTCCAGTCCAACAGATATCCCTCTGCGCTCTCGCATAAATAAAGGGTGTTGCCAAACTCCACCTCCCGATCTGCCTTGCCTCGCACGATGACGTCAATCTCAGGTTCGTAGGCGCTCAGGATCTTCTCCTCATTCTTCACCTGCCGCCCCCCTATGATCCGTTCGTGCGCCTGTTTCATGACCTGCGGTATCTGCTCTAACATACCATCCATTCGCTCGATGATTCGGCTCGCCTTCTTCTCGGTGTAATCGCTTTGCATCCACATAGCTTCCAATAAGTCACGGTGGCGAAGGGCATGGCCCTCAATCTTCTTGAGCAATAGCTTCATCCGCCGCAGGATCCCTTTACGCGCTTTGCCCGCCTCCCGGCGCCGACGCGCATGCGTCATCTCCAGGCACCGTTTGTTCATCTCCCGAGCCAATCCCTTTGCTCCCTGGGGCATGCGCTGTTTCATTCCCGCCTGCCGGATCAGACTGATCGCCTTGAGCAGCGTTGCTCCCACATCCTTGAGCAAGACCCAGTCCACGGGCCAGTGGATGTTCGCTTCCAGGCAAGTGGCGTCGATCAGGCATTCCCTCGTATCGATCGGCTTCTCTAATCCTGCCTCACCACAATGTTCAGCATTGCCCACCACCTCGGTCATCCTTGCATGCAGCTGTCTCAGATACGCTTCGTCGAAGAATTTCGAATCCCGTTCCAGACTGCTCTTCGATATTTTCCGGATCCCGTCTACCTCACGCACCCGGCAAAAATTAGCCAGAAGCTCACTGCGTCCCAACTCCTGCGACAGACAACGAAAGGATATCCCTCCGAGTAAATGACGCACCACCTCCACCCGTAGCGCTTTTATCGCTCTTAGAGCGCGTCGCTCCCGATCCTTCCCTCCCGCTTCATCCCATCCTTCCAAGGCTTTTACGATCGCCTCCCTTTCCAGCGAGGAGTCGATCAAAACCCGGTCAATCCGCTCCATTGTTTCCAGAAACACGGTGTAGTCTTTGCATCGAATGACTGGAGTTAGGGCTGGACGCAGGAAGCTTTGTACGGCAATATTTTTCATGAGAAGGGCGTGCTTTGTATTTGACTAACGCAAGCATAAGCGCCCTTTTTCGCCGGATCGAGCTTTTTGCAGCTCTATCCGGCCTTTTTTTTGCCCATAACTCATTAAAAATCAATTGTTTCCACCACTGGGACGGGCTCTAAGGTACTGTGGGCGGTTCTTCTAGCTGGCCTCGCTATGGGCCTCGCCGGCTGCGTTACGAGGAGTACGCTCCCGATGGTTCTGGATCCGGAACGGGTTCAATCCGAGGCGGAAATTCAGAGGATAATCGCCCTCGAAAGCCTGTTTTTCGACGAGATCCGAATCAATCGGGTTTCCTTTCCCCTCCTCAAAACAGCTCTCCCTTTGACAGGGAAACCGCCCCGTCCCTATCTCGGGATCTATTTCGCTAACAAGCATTCATTCCAGCACAGCTTTCAGGAAACGGCATCTGAACTCTACGGTGTCGCGGAGGAACTGACCATCCTCGACGTGGTTCCGAACTCCCCGGCAGACCAATCCGGACTGATGAAGGGCGACGTCCTGTTGAGCCTGAATCGAGAACCCCTACCGGTCGGAGCAGAGGCGCCCCAATTGATCGACACATTTCTCGAGCGTCATCTAGGTCCTAATGAATCCTCCGCACTCTCCGTCGCCAGAGGAGATCAGATTCTCAGACTCGAGATCGTACCGGCCGCCATCGCAGACTATGAGATCGTGCTGAACAGAAAGCAGAATGTAAATGCGCGAGCGACCGGAAAGAAGATCATTATCAATCGGGGATTGCTCCGATTTGCCGAATCTGACAATGAACTCGCCCTTGTCATCAGCCACGAGATTGCCCACAATGTTATGCGTCACGTGCGGGCCGTGATGACAAATTACGCCATTGGTACCCTCGTTGACATAGCCGCGACCAGTGTCGGTGTCGTTACCGTGAACTCCGTCGGGGTGGGTGCGGCCCTCTCCCAGGCCAAGGCTTTTGAAGCGGAAGCCGACTATGTGGGACTGTACATTATGGCTCAGGCAGGACTTCCAATTGAGGAGGCCCCCGAATTCTGGCGACGAATGTCTGCGATTTATCCAGGTACGATTCGAAGACACATGATATCGACGCACCCTCCTAGTCCCGAACAATCGGTCGCCTTGGAAGAATCGATCAAAGAGATCCGAGCCAAGCAGCAGGCCGGCCAACCGCTGAACCCGGACCTCCGGCCAAGGAAAAAGCCTAGAAAATAGACCGGAGATTTAGGCTTAAGCAATATTCCCGCCTGTCGGATTTACGATCGGATCGCTACAGCGCGGGTGAAGTCTCCGGTCTGGTTTCTCCCATCACATCGACGATTGATGGATATTGACCCCGGCTGCGCAAAGTACCGTGGCACTCGACCACATTCACCGAATACGCCTTCGACTTCTCTTTCCGTTTCCGAGGGTATTGACGTAGAACAGATTCCACAATTGTCGCAGCAGCGTCAACGGCCACAGGAATCTCAGATAATAGAGCCGGATGAATCTTCCGCGAAGCATAGGGAACTGGTCAAAGTGTTTGGTCTCCCCTCCATTCAGCAAATTGGGATCCCTTTCCCAGTCGATTGGATACTGGTGGTGCCCTATATGATGTTTCCTGTATGTCTGCGTCGTTCCGAGCATCGGAAGGGCGCAGATTAGATCGGAAATCAACTCATTCAAGAACCGGTTACGGAAAAGAGTTCAGTGCGCCGCCTCATGGGCCAGACAGGCCAATCGGTGCTGCAACGCCCCTACCAGAACAATCGTCAGCAGGATCAAGGGTGCCGAGGCAAGCCACGACCAAGAAGAGCGGCCCAGCCATTCCATTGCCGCGACCACTGAACCGATGACCAAGGCCAGGGACAGATAATCGAAAAGGATGAACTTCGCGTTACTCCAGTTGTCCGACTCCGTCCAGGGCCTCAGAGTTTGAGAATCGAGCAGCTTTGATCTCATGTTTCATATCTGATTTTGGATTCCTCCCCCCTGATTAACGTATTTCTGACCCTGTTTATATATCACGGTTCCGTTAAGATTTGATTAAATTCGAAGATCGAAAAGTCGGCTTCGGGAGAGAGTTTCGCTCATCCCAATCCACGCTTTTCGCTGTGGATATTTTCCTCCGGAGCAATCGATCGGACGAGTTACTTGAGCTCTGGGAGTGCTGCCGAGGAATTGGCCGGAACGGAGGCGCCGTCCGGGGTCATACCCTTGAGAAACTTGAAGAGGTCACTGCTGGTGGAAAGGACAAGGGTCGTGTTCTCGGCGATCGTGAACTTGTAAGACTGCATGGTCCGCGTAAATTCATAGAATGCGACCGCTTCAGGGCTCTGATTATAAGCCCTCGCGTAAATCTCGGTAGCTTTCGCGTCCGCCATGCCGCGTATCTCCTCGACCTCCCGGTAGGCTTCAGACTGGATCTTGTTCAGGTCACGCACACGATTGCCGCGGATTCTGGCCGCTTCGCCATTGCCTTCCGACAAGAAGCGTTCCGCGATCTGGCGCCGTTCGCTGATCATTCGATCATAGATTTTCGGGCGCACGCTCTCGTTGTAATTGATCCGCTTGAACCGGATATCGAGCAATTCTATACCAAACACTCGAACCTTGTCCGCAGCCGCCGTAAAGATCTCCTGCTCGACCAGTTTGCGTCCCTTCTGGATCGGCACCAGTGAACCCATATCCAGCTCCCGTTCCGCCTCTGTCAGGAGAGAGTCGCGCAGCGGCACGCGATCCTTGGTAGTGCGGATGATCTCGATCAGCTCATGCTTGGCGACAGCATTACGAGTCTCGCTGCCCAGGATATCGTCAAGGCGGGACTGAGCACTGCGTTCATCGCGCAGCCGCAGAAAGTACTGGAGGGGATCTGTAATCCGCCAGCGGGCGAAGAGGTCGACCGAGATGTAGAGCTTGTCCTTGGTTGGCATATCCGAGGGAGGGCCGTCCCACTCGAGAATCCGCTTGTCGATGGGATTGACCTCCTGGATGAAGGGCATTTTCACTTTCAGACCGGCCGAAGTCACGGGACCCCCGACAGGCCTGCCGAACTGCGTGACAATCACTTGCTCGACTTCGCTCACCGTATAGATCGATTTCAACGATACGAACGCCCCGATGCCCACAATCACTATGACCGCTATTGATTGGATCCTTTTCACGGCTGATCTCCTATCTGGCGGTCAAGATTCAGCAATGGCAGGATGCTGTTCGTCTCATCATCGACAATGATCTTGGAGCGTAGGCTCGGCATGACTTCCTGCATGGTCTCGATATAGATGCGGCGGCGAGTGACCTCCGGTGCTTTACTGTATTCCGCCAATAAGGCGCTGAACCGAGCGACATCGCCCTCCGCTTCGTTGATTCTCTTGAGTCGGTAGCCGTCGGCCTCGCGGATCCGCTGATCCTTCTCGCCCTCGGCCAGCGGGATCACCTTGTTGTAATCGCGCCGGGCTTCGTTGATCAGCTTCTCTTTCTCCTGCTGAGCCTGGTTGACCTCGTTGAACGACTCCTGCACCGGCAGGGGCGGATTGATATTCTTCAACTGCACCTGATCGATGCTGATCCCCATTGCATATTTGGTTGAAAGAGCCTGCATTTTGGTCAGCGCTTCTGCTTCGATTTCCTGTCGTCCGATCGTAATCACCTCGTCCACCGTGCGATCGCCGACCACTTCCCGCATTACCGATTCGGAGACATAGCGAAGTGTTTCGCCCGGTTCCCGGACCTCGAAGAGGTATTTCACGGGGTCCGCGATACGGTATTGCACCACCCATCCCACCAATGCGGCGTTCAGGTCACCCGTTACCATCTGCGTTTCTCTCTTTCCGGCGTGAGGACGACGGCTCTGGTAGCGATCGCCGGCGCCTGAGGTCGAGAATCCGAATTCCTGCTTTAACTGTCGTTTGACGGGAACGATTGTCGCCCCATCAATGCCCAGCGGCAGCTTGAAATGCAGGCCCGGAGGAACCTCCTTGAGATATTTACCAAATCGCTGCACAACAGCTACAGAGTCGCTCGGCACGGTGTAATACGCCGTCCATATGCCCAAGCCGACGAGAATGAGGGCGGCCAGGAAGATTACTCCGCGCGGACCACCTCTCGGCATGATTTCCTGGAGCCGTTCCTGCACCAACTGGATCAGATTCTCAAAATCGGAACCGGGTGTGGGCGCGCTACCCCTGTGGCCGCCTCGGCCGCCGTTACCGCCTTGCGAGGGCATTGAATAATTCTCTCTTGTGCAAGTTTTGGGTCACTCTCAGCTTCTGTCCCTACATCTCAATCAGAGTAAATATCCACCTGCAAGCAAAAAAGGAACCTCCTTCCGAGCCTACCGTGACGAAGGCCCACAATGAACCATGCCGATTAAGGCTGAGATCAGGACTAGCGGCATGATTTTCCGTACATTTCTAATTCTCTCGAGGCCCTCCCGCAACTCCCCGATTAGCCAACATGTCGACAATCAATCTTCCAATATTGAGTGATGCCGTTGCGGCGGGGGAAGGCGCATTGCATACATTGAGAACTCTCTCACTTTCCTGGATGAAAAAATCATCCACCAACTGACCATCGCGTGCCAGCGCCTGGGCTCGGATGCCCGCCGGCGCGGGGTCGAGTTGCTCGGCTCTGATATCCGGAACCAACCGCTGAAGCGCTCTCACGAATGCGCCCTTGCTCAAAGAACGGTGAATCTCACCGAGCGCCATCCTCCAATACTTCGTCGCGACTTTCCAAAAAGCCGGATAAGTCAAGGTGCCGAAAAAATCCAAGGCATTGAAATCCGTCTTCTTGTAGCCTTCGCGCGCAAATGCGAGCACGGCATTCGGGCCGCATTCGACGGAGCCGTCAATCATGCGCGTAAAGTGAACTCCAAGGAAAGGAAATCGGGGATCGGGCACCGGATAGATCAGATTTCTGCAGAGACCGTAAGCCTCCGGCCTCAATTTGTAGTACTCTCCGCGAAATGGCACGATCTTTACTTTCGCTCGTTCGCTCATCGCCGTAACTCTGTCGGAGTGGAGTCCGGCGCAATTCACCACATACTTTGAGGCAAGCGCTCCTTTTGTCGTTTCCACAATGAGTCCATCCGCGCTTCGCTTCAAGCCAATCACCTTGGTATTTCTCCGGATCTCTCCATCGTTCTGGAGGATCCGCTCTCCCAATCGATCGCAAACCTGGACGAAATCGACAATTCCGGTTTCCGGTACGTGAATTGCCTTGATTCCGGCTGCATGCGGCTCGATCTCGCCCAGCCTCTCCGGCCCGATCAGCTCACATTTTACACCGTTTGCCTGCCCTCGTTCGTAGATCCCATCCAGCCTTCCGAGCTCACTCTGGTCAACCGCTACAATCACTTTTCCGCAGATCTCAAAGGCGATGCCCTCCTTGCTGCAGAACTCCTCCATTGCCCGCTTCCCCTGCCGGCAATTGTCCGCCTTGAGCGAACCCGGACGATAGTAAATACCCGAATGGAGAACACCTGAATTGTGGCCCGTTTGGTGTCGGGCCAGCCCTTCTTCCTTCTCCAGGATTACGATCTTCTTCCCCGGATATCTCTCCTGATAACTGTGCCCTGTCGCCAGCCCAACGATTCCCCCACCCACAATCACCAATTCAGCCGTCTCCATGCTTCATTGTTTTCCTAAATCGTCCTTATTGTGGACGAATTCGGCGGGACAGGCTCACCACACACCCGCACCGAATCCAGCGGAGCAAACCTCGTCCCGAACCTTGTCCATTCGCTGTCCTCCGCTGCTCTCGGTACATCCGTGATTCTTCTGTAATTCCTGCTTGGCCATACTGCGGCTGAGCTGCCCAACACCCTTCCATTGTTTTGCATCGACTTCCCGAGGGAATTCAAAGCTACAGTGCCTCCCTAAAACTCCCCCGCATACCCGTATAAAGCGGGAGTCCCGCCCGTGTGCCAGAACAGAACCGTCTCACCGGAAGAAATCTCCTTCTTGTTGATCAGATCAACCAGCCCTCCGAAGGCTCTCCCCGTGTAGACAGGATCGAGCAAGAGTCCTTCCAGACGGGCCAAGAGCCTGATCGCATCTCTCTCCAGATCACCCATCACTCCATACCCGCCCCCAAGATAATCGTAGTCCAACTCGTAGTCGTTCGCTTCGAATCGCTCCTCGCTTCCGATCAGTTCCGAAGCCTCATTGGAAATCCTCGCCAACTCTTTGAGATAGGGAAGGTCATCAAGCTTTTCCTGATCCACGCTGATGCCGAGCACCTGCCCGGAAAAGCCCGAAATCCGGGCTCCCAGGACCAACCCAGCGTGGGTCCCACCCGAGCTTGAGGGGAACACAATTCGATCGACTCTTTCACCGGATTCCGTCAGCTGCCCATGAACCTCCTCCATCGCACCTACATAACCCAACGCCCCAATCCCATTGGAACCGCCCACCGGGATGACGTAGGGCCTCCGCCCCTGCTCGACCAGCCGCCCCGCTACTTCCTCCATCTTGGTGTTCCGATTGGCCCGTTCCGTAAAGTGCGATCGAGCGCCCAACAGCCGGTCCAGAAGGAGATTCCCGTTCCATTCATCGGGCTCTTCTCCTCCCAGAATGAGGTCGCACTCCATACCCTCTCTTGCCGCTGCCGCCGCCGTCTGTCGACAGTGATTGGATTGGGGAGCACCCGCCGTGACGAGCGTATCGGCGCCTCGCCCGATCGCGTCTGCAACTAGATATTCCAATTTTCGGGTCTTGTTACCGCCGCTAGCGAGGCCGGTCTGGTCGTCGCGCTTGACCAGAATCCTGGGGCCCGAGAGATGTCTGCTCAAACGCGGCAAGTCGTGAACCGGCGTCGGCAGTTGTGCCAACCGGATTCTCGGAATACCCTCGAGTCCCTTAGAATACACTTCCGTTTTAGCCGTAATCGAACTTCGAATGTTCGGTTGTCGATTGCGCTTACGATTACGCTGATCGATTGAGAGAGAATGGATACCAGGCCTTCCAATCGAAAATCGCAATCTTAAGCGTAATCGAAGTTCGAAAGGGCGGGGTGACGTCCTATCCTTCCTGTAAAAAGAAAAATGGTGTAACCTCCTGAAAACAAAAATGTAACCAAACCGGGGCCGAAAGGCGGCCCCGAAAAACAGGAGACTACACCATGAAGAAGATAGCACCGAGTGAGAAGATAGAGCAAGAGCTAATGGAAGGAATCGCGAGCAGCACAGATCCACTGGGGGAGGCGGCCCGACGGGGAGCCCAGCTGATGCTGCAAAGAGCCTTGGAGATCGAAGTGAGCGATTTTCTGGGGCGAGAGCGCTATGAGCGCTCGAGTGATGGAGCACTGCGGGGCTACCGCAATGGCTATGAGCCGAAGAAAGTGCATCTTTGCGAAGGGACGATTGAGCTGCAGGTACCGCAGATTCGCGACGGGCTGGAGCCGTTCGAGTCGGCCTGGCTGGAAGCGATCGGACGACGCTCGAAGCGGCTTTTGGAGCTGGTGCCGATGCTCTATGTGAAAGGGATGAGTCAGCGCGATATCGAGACGGCGCTGATCGAGTCTTTGGGGGTAGAGCAGACCGGGCGCAGCGTGGTCAATGAGGTGTGCCAAAGTCTGAGGATGGACTTTGCAAAGTGGCAGGAAAGAGATCTGAGTGGTGAGCGCGTGCTCTATCTGTTTCTGGACGGGATCTATATGAGGCTGCGGCCCGAAGACAAGAGGGCAGTGGCGGTCCTATGCGCCTACGGGATGCTCTGGGACGGACGTAAGGTATTGCTTCATATGGCCGTAGGGGACAAGGAGAGCAGCGCCTGTTGGGAGGCCTTCCTGGAGGACATGAAGAGCCGGGGATTGGCCGATCCAGTACTCAGTGTGATGGACGGTAATTCGGGTCTACGCAAGGCGGTGGGAAGGAAGTTTCCGAACAGCCTGGTGCAGCGCTGCCAGGTGCACAAGATGCGCAACATCGTCAACAAGCTTCCAGAGGTAGCCCGTCCCACCCTCAAAAAGCTCATTCACAAAGCCTTTACGGCGAAGGGATACCGCGAGGCTGTAGAACAGGCTCGCGCCATCATCGAGGAATACAAGGGGAGCTTTCCAGCCGCCATGAAGTGCCTGGAGCGTGACCTGGAGGAATCGCTCACAGCGCTGAAATTTCCCTTCCTGCACCGAAAACAGATCCGCACCACCAATCTGCTGGAGCGACTCTTCGGGGAAGGGCGCCGTCGCACCAAAGTGATTCCCCGATTCCGCTCCGAAACGAGCGGACTGTGCCTGATCTTCGCGGTCCTGGTGGATGCCTCAGAAGGCTGGCGAGGAGTCCGCATGGAACCCTACCTGGTGGAACGACTCAAACAGATCTGGAGCGATCCGGAGAGCACCTGGGAGGATCCGGACCTGATGAAATTCGCTGCCTGAAGGGAAGAAAGTAAAGATAATCTAATAGAGGTTATGCCATTTCGATTTTACAGGAAAAGGCGGACTTGACCGCCGAAGGGCGGCTGTCGATAGCGCTTACGATTACGCTGATCGATTATAAGAAAATGGATCCAATCGAAGATCGCAAATCGAAGAACGACAGCTTCCCGGTCCTTGACTTGCAAGGAGCCTAAAAATATAGATCTCTTCGCTTCGCTTCCCTATGTCTATCTTTTCCCGTCTAGCGCAGTTTCTGATTCCCCCAGCATCCGTCATTCTCCAGGGTGGTTGCGCTGGCAACTCCGAAGTCGCGCCAAACCAAGAGTCCGTGACGACGCGTCCGGTAAAGATGCGATTGGTATCGATGTACCAAACGGCCGCCCCCATCGTTGGAGAAAATATCGTCGGCCTCGCCCATCGCGTGGAAGAGGCTAGTGCTGGGTCTATCCAGATCAAAGTCTTCGATCCCGGGAAGCTCGTCGCTTCGATGGAAGTGCTCGATGCCGTCTCAAACGGAAAAGTCGATGCCGGCTACTCGACGGCCGGATTCTGGATGGGGAAAATCCCCGCCGCGCCGATTTTTTCGGCCGTGCCCTTTGGCCCCGGCATAAGCGAGTTTCTGGCCTGGTTCCTCGAGGGCAATGGGAGCAAACTCTACCAGGAGATGTACGATCAATACGGCTTCAATGTAAAAGTCCTCCTCTGTGGCATGATTCCACCTGAAACGTCAGGCTGGTTTGCCGGCGAGATTCAAACAGCGGATGATCTGAAAGGTCTGAAGATGCGTTTTTTCGGATTGGGAGGGACCGTTATGGGAAAGCTCGGTGTTGCCGTAAATCTCCTTCCGCCCGGCGAAATCTTCCCCGCTCTGGAGAAAAATGTCATCGATGCGACCGAGTACGCCCTGCCTGTCCTCGACGAAGACAAGGGCTTTTACAAGATCGTAAAGTACAATTACTACCCTGGTTGGCACCAACAGGCTACATCGCAGGAACTCATCATTAACCGCGAGGTTTGGGACCGGCTTTCAACCAGCCAGCAAGCGATCATTGAGATGGCGGCCCATGAAGCGACTATCATCACCATCGCTCGATCCGAAGCTACTCAGGCCGAAGTTGTCTTGAGGAATGCTTCCGAGAGGGGGGTCGTGAACATGACTTGGTCTCCTCAGATGCTGGAGCTTTTTCGCGAAAAATGGGAGGAGGTCGCCGCCGAGCAGTCTGCCGCCGATCCTTTCTTCGAGAAAGTCTACTCTGACTTCACTAAGTTTCGCGAATCCTATTCTATTTGGGGAAGCAGGGCCTACCTGCCCAGACCTAAGCCCGCGGAATGATTGATAAACTCGATTCGTTTGCTCAACGGGTTGAGGAATTTGTTCGTCGCACGGGGCACCTGTTCGCATGGGCCGCCATATTCCTGATGGCGATCATCGCCGTCCAGGTGGTGATGCGTTATGGTTTCAGCCGAGACATGGTGGCACTCGGCGAGCTGCAATGGCACTTCTATGCCGTCATGGTCATGGTGAGTCTCTCCTACGCGCAAAAGGAAGACGCTCATGTCAGAGTCGATCTCTTCCATCGCCTCTTCTCACCTAGAGCCAAGCGCTTCATCGAAATCGTCGGCATCCTCGTCTTCTTCGTTCCCCTGTTCGCAATCATATTCTGGTACGGTTGCGAGTTTACGCACGATGCCTTTCGGATTGGCGAAAAATCACCCTCACCGGGCGGCCTCCCCTGGCGCTGGGCGATCAAGGCCTTTATCCCTATCGGCGCCGCCCTCCTCCTCCTCAACTCCGTCGCCCGCGTCGTCCGCCTCTGCACCGGATCCTACCAGGTCGATCACTAAGTCCGATTCGATTCCGACTCTTCCCCCAGCACTGACCTGAAACTTCAATCTACATGCGGATTTTCGGGCAACATTTCGGTACCTCCAAGAAGTGGAAATATGGAACCTTCAGTTGAAGTTTCAGCCTCGTTTGATCCGGCTCCGAAGTGGCAGCCGGCGGCCGAACTGACTAGAATTCACAATGCAAGTAACTATCCCCCCCTCACTCTCTCCCACCAGCCTGACGGACGAAGTTCGTCAGGTTCGTAGCCCGCTTTCCCATACACGACGGCGAGCGCCCATAATCCGAAACTCGCGCTGGGTCTGACGTTTTCCTCCCCACAGCAACTAGGAAAAGCGGGCTAATGGAGACAACCACCATACTGATCATCGCCCTCTTTGTAGCCTTCATCGCATGTCTCCTTATCGGTATTCCCGTCGCCTACTCCCTGGGAGGCCTCTCCGTAATCTTCGTTCTCATCGCTTACCTCTGCGATCGTTACGCAGACACCTTCATCGGACTCGACCTCAACTCTTTCTCTCTCGTCGTCAATCGGACTTTCGCCCTCATGGAAAATTGGGTCCTGGTTGCTCTTCCCATGTTCATTTTCATGGGTCACATGCTCGATCGTTCCGGCGTCGCGGAGAATCTCATGATAGCGCTGCAGAAGCTACTCGGAGGAATCCGTGGAGGCCTCGCCGTCAGCGTCACCCTGATCGGGGTTCTTCTCGCAGCAGCTACTGGAATCATCGGCGCCTCCATCGTGCTCCTCGGAATCCTCTCTCTTCCCGTGATGCTGTCGCAAGGCTACCGAAAAGAGCTCGCCGTAGGGACCGTCTGTGGAGCCGGCACCCTCGGAATACTCATTCCTCCCAGCATCATGCTCATCATCATGGCAGACCAATTGCAACTCCCGGTAGGTGACCTTTTCATGGGCGCAGTCTTTCCCGGTCTGCTTCTTGCTTCGCTATACGCCGTCTATATTCTTGTCTACTCCGCCGTCCGACCGGATGCCGCGCCCCTTCCTAAGTTCCGGGAGCAAATCAACCTCACTATCCTCAAAAACCTCGCCGTCGCGATTCTCCCCGCCATTGGCCTCATCCTTCTCGTCCTCGGTTCGATTTTTTTTGGGATCGCGACTCCCACCGAATCGAGTGGCATGGGTGCGCTGGGCGCAACTCTTCTCGCCGTCGCCAACCGAAGGTTCAACATGGTGGTAATCGGGGAGGCGATGCGGGAGACTCTGAAGACAACAGGCTTCATCTTCGCCATCCTTATCGGTGCAACTTGCTTTTCCCTCGTTCTGCGCTTTCTCGGCGGCGATGAACTGGTTGAGCAACTTCTCCTCGGTATCGATCTCTCCCCGCCTGCCCTGATTACCCTGGTTCTCTTCGTTATTTTCATCCTCGGGTTCTTTCTCGATTGGATCGAGATAACCCTCATTATTCTGCCGCTCGTGGCCCCCGTTCTCGCCGGACTCGATCTCGGCCCAGTTTCCCAGTCCAGTTTGGAAAACGCCGGTCTGGTCTGGTTCTCAATCCTTTACGCCGTTACCCTGCAGACTTCGTTCCTCACTCCACCCGTCGGATTCGCTCTCTTCTTTGTCAAGGGAGTCTGCCCGCCCGAGATCGAAATCAGCCATGTCTATCGAGGAGCCGTGCCCTTTGTCATCCTCCAACTCGTCGCCCTCGTCTTCGTCTTTCTCTTCCCCTCCCTCGTCACTTGGCTCCCCCAAGTCGCCTATTAGAACCCGCCGCCCATTCCTTTTGACGACCGTCGAAACAAATGGGCGGCGGGTTCTACCTTCGCTGCGCGGGGTATCCGGCTCGACGTTCACCTACGGTCGACCGCATCGGCAGTCCGAATTACAATATTGACACCGCGTAGATCGCCATTTTCTTCAATACAAAATCAAACGATTTCTTCTGGGCCCACTGGCCGCAGGGGAACAGAGTTTTTTAAAAACACTCTATAGAGGACAGGGCCGCAATGATTGAGTCCGAACATCTGGTCAAAGATTTTGGCGTAATCCGTGCCGTCGACGACGTTACATTCAGCGTCAAAAAAGGAGACATCCTGGGTTTTCTGGGGCCCAACGGAGCAGGGAAATCCACCACCATGAAGATGATCACCGGATTCCTCCAACCGACATCCGGCACGGCACGGGTTGGCGGGTTCGATATCAGGGAGGATCCGACTGCGGCGAAGAGGCTCTTCGGCTATCTCCCGGAAAGCGGGCCTCTCTACCAGGAGATGACGGTATTGGAGTTTCTCGGTTTCATTGCCGAATTGAGGGGATACCGGGACTCAACGGAAAGGGCCCGCCGCATCGATCGTGCCGTTCAGATCTGTCACCTCGAAGAAGTGGGGAACCAACCGATCGAAACACTCAGTAAGGGCTTTCGTCAGCGGGTCGGGTTGGCTCAGGCGGTTATCCACGACCCACCCTACCTGATCATGGATGAGCCGACCGACGGCCTCGATCCGAATCAAAAACAGGAAGTAAGGCGACTGATAGCCTCGATGGCGGAAGAAAAGGCGATCATCCTCTCGACTCACATCCTCGAGGAAGTCCAGGCGATGTGCAATCGCGTCGTGATAATTACAAAGGGTACTATCATTATCGATGAGAAGCCGGAAGATTTCCGCAGGCGCCATCCCCACTACAACGCCGTTTTTCTGACTGTCGGCGAAAGCGGCTCTCCAGACATCAAGACGGACCTCGCCGAGCTCACCGAGATCGAGGATGTCAGGGAAGAGAACGGAACCCTCCTCGTCATTCCGTCTGAAGGTAAATCGATCGATTCTCTTGTCTTGAGAACGGCTCAGGAGAAGAATTGGAATCTCGAAAGAATCGAAAAGGCGCCCACCCGCCTCGAGGAGGTCTTTTGGAAACTCACTCGCAGCGCCTGAGCCTGAGACTATCCTAACCTGAAACTTCAATGTACATACGGGTTTATGAGCGACCGTTCGATTCTTCCAAGTGCTAGAAATATGAAACCGTCAATTGAAGTTTCAGCCCCGATTGATCCGGCTCCGATGTGGCAGCCAACGGCTCGAGCTAGGAGTCTGTCGGACTTAGACGTTCGATTGCTTCGCAAGTGACCAGGTTCGTCCGACAGACTCCTAGAAATAAGAAAATGAATCTGAGATTTGTGGAGAATGGCACTTCTAACTCGTCCGGTGGATGGCGCTGTGCCAATCTGTCTCGGATGTCTGAAGAGCCACAGACTTCCAGCGTCAGGTTCTCAGAATGCCACCATTAGCTATGACAGACCGTCTCAAATCTCAGTTTCATTTTCTTGAGAGGAATCTGTCGGTATGAATTTGGTCGCCGTTTACAACCGTCAACCTGCGATCCGAAGTTCAGGTCTGTTGCGAAGTGCACTTGTCACGGCACAGCGAAGCGGCAACGGAAAGCCCGACAGATTCCTAACCTGCATTTTGAACACGAGAAGATGAGCATCGTATTCACCGTTCTGAAGAGGGAATTCCTAGGCTATTTTCGATCGCCCGTTGCCTACGTTTTCCTCATTGTCTTCCTCATCGCGGCCGTCGGTCTGGCATGGTTCGCAGGGAATTTCTTTGAAGCGAACAGCGCCAGCCTGCTTATCTACTTCTATATTCAACCCTGGATCTTTCTCTTTCTCATCCCTGCCGTAGGAATGCGTCTATGGGCCGAAGAAAAGCGTTCCGGCACGTGGGAGTTGCTCTTTACTCTACCCCTGTCTGTCACCCAGGCTGTATTCGGGAAATTTCTCGCCGGCTGGGCCTTCATCAGTCTTGCGGTTGTTCTCAGTTTTACCATGCCCCTGACGGTCGGCTACCTCGGCGATCCTGACTGGGGTCCGATCTTGAGCGGCTATTTTGGTACCATCCTCATGGCCGGCAGCTATCTCAGCATCTGCTCGCTAACGTCGGCCCTGACCAAAAACCAGGTCATCAGCTTCGTCCTCAGCGTGCTCACGTGTCTCATCCTCGTTTTCCTGGGATGGAGCGTATTCAACGACCTGATGCTGGCCGCGAAATTTCCTGTCTGGCTGGTGGACGGCTTTTCCAGTTTCAGCTTCCTCACCCATTTTGAACCGATGGTGAAGGGACTGATCACGGTTCGGGATACCATCTTCTTCCTCTCGGTGATGGGGTTTTTTCTATTTGTAAACGTGGTCGTACTCGAACGCTGAACTGAACCGGTGTCATGAGAATGAAATCCAAATGGGCCGCCTTCCTCCTCCTCGTGGTCGGCCTCGTTCTTGTCACCGTGATCGGTAACTTCCTTCCTGGACAATTGGACCTCACTGAAGACAACCTCTACACCCTTTCCGATGGCAGCCGGTCCCTCCTCGACAAAATCGAGGAACCGGTCGCGCTCGAATTCTACTTCAGCCGCAGCGTGGAAGACGTCCCCAAATACCTGAAAGATTACGCGACTCGTGTGCAAACGCTCCTCCTGCAGTACGAGAAAGCTTCAAGAGGGAATATCGAGCTCTCTATCACTGATCCAAAACAAGACACCGAGGAAGAGGAAGCAGCGATCCGAACCGGTATCACGACACAACGCCTACCCAGCGGGGGGTCCGTCTTCTTCGGACTTCTCGTCATTCACGCGGACCAGGAGGAGACCATTCCCTTCTTCGATCCCGGTCGCGAGGCTCTTCTCGAATACGACGTCTCCCGTGCCATTCATCGCGTCCAGCAGTATGACCTTCCTAAGCTGGGCGTGATCGCGGGGCTACCGGTCATCAGCCGGTTTGTTCCGGGTATGATGCCGCCGGGTCAGCAGATGCCGCAAGATTGGGTCTTTATCGAGGAACTCCGCAACAGCTTCGAAATCGAGCAAATTGAAACCACCGGCGATGAGATCTCTGACGACGTCGACCTCCTCGCCGTGATTCATCCGCAGAATCTCTCCGAATCGCTCCTCTACGCAATCGACCAATTCGTCCTCTCCGGCCGACCCACCTTCATCGCCATTGACCCCTCCTCTGATATTCAAAAGGCCCAGGTCGGACAACAGGCAATGATGCGTGGAATGAATCTGACTTCGAGCGACCTACCCAAACTCCTCGGGAGCTGGGGAATCGAGTTTGATCCACTCTTCTTTGTTGGTGATCTGAAATACGCCGCTACCGTATCCACCGGCGTTGGCCGGGGCCAGACTCGCTATCCGGCCTGGTTGAGTATCGATTCATTCGATTCCGACGCCCCCGCAACTTCCCAACTCAATTCGATCCTCCTGGTCGAAGCAGGGAGCTTCAGGCTCGCGGAGGGTTCGAACCACGAGCTCACTCCATTGCTGACCAGCTCCGACCAGAGTGACGAACTGACCACGAGCATGCTGACATTTGGAGATCCGGATGGCATGATCCGTCAACTGAGACCGACCGGGATCGAGCGTACCCTTGCGGGAATTGTTCGCGGGAGTTTTTCAACCGCCTTTCCCGACGGGAAACCAAAAGATGAGGAGAACGCCGGCGCCGGGGAAGAAGGAGAAGACAGGCCACTCGTTCTCCTCGACCAGGATGATGGAAGCTCGCTCAAGGAATCCGCATTAATGAGCACCGTAGCGATCGTTGCCGATACCGATTTTTTGGCCGACAAATACAGTGTCCGCCGTCTCAATTTCTTCGGCATGTCGGCGCTCAGACCTCTCAACGACAACCTCAACCTGGTCACCAACATTCTCGAACTGCTTTCCGGAAGCGAGGACCTCATCTCGCTTCGTGGAAAGGGTACCGCGGTTCGGCCCTTCACTGTGGTGCGGGACCTCGAGATCAAGGCGCAAAAAGGCTACCAGGACGAATACGAAGCATTGCAGACCGAACTCAATCAGGTTCAGGACCAGCTCCGAAAACTGCAGGATGACCAGAGCGAGAGAGGCAGACTGGTTGCGACCCAGGAGGTCAGGGAAGCAATCGCCAGGTATCGGAAAGAGGAGGCCAATAAACGAGCCGCACTTCGCAAGATTCGCAAAAGACTCCGGGAGGATATTGAAAGCCTCGACCGTCGACTCGCTCTCTTCAACCTCCTCGCCGTTCCTGCCCTAATCTGTATTTTTGGCGTCAACTTTTTTGTCCGACGAAACAAACGTCAGAAGGGTTGACCTGAAACTTCAATGTACATACGGGTTTTCGGGCAACAATTCGGTACCTCCAAGAAGTGGAAATATGGAACCTTCAGTTGAAGTTTCAGCCCCGATTGATCCGGCTCCGAAGTGGCAGCCGGCGGCTGGAGCTGACCTGAAACTTCAATGTACATGCGGGTTTATGAGTGACCCTTCGGAACTTCCAAGAGCTAGGAATATGGAACCTTCAGTTGAAGTTTCAGCCTCGACTGATCCGGTTCCGAAGTGGCAACCTGCTGCTGGAGCTGAATCCGGATGAAGTTGAAATCGATCTGTCTGGCAATCGCGACCCTCGCAGTGCTCGCAGCCCTCGCTTTGTGGCTTGATCGATCGCGTTCGCGGGAAAAGAAAACGGAGGGACCGGTCGGAGAAGAACTCGTTTCGCACCAGGTCATAGAGTCGACCACCCAAATCATACTCGGCGATTCCGAAGAAGAAGACAGCGTGCATCTTCACCTCGAGGATGACAATACCTGGATTCTGACCAAGTACCACGGCTTCCCGGTTGACTTCAGCAAACTCGAATCCCTCACCCGTTCTCTCCTCGATGCCAAAGTCACTCGCCTGGTCACCCGGAATACTGAACGAATGGAGCGTCTCGAGTTGGGGGAGAATCGGATCGTGCTCAAATCTGAGCAAGGTGACACAATCTGGTCGCTCCTAACCGGAAAGCGAGGCACCGCCGGAGGCCGCTTCGTCAAGATCCACGGTGACGATGCCGTCTATCTGTCCGACATCAGCCTCTACCTCGACACCACCGAAAAGAATTGGGCTCAGAAAAAACTCCTGGATATCGAACTGAATCATGTCGAGTCCGTGAAAGTGGATTACCCGGGGGAAGACCGATCGCTTTCGATTGCGAGAGAGACCTTCGAAGCGCCTTTTAATTCCGAGGACATAGCTGAGGATCAGGCGATCAACGATACGGAGGCGGAGGGGCTTGTCCGCAACCTTATCAATGCCCGATTCTCAGATATCAAGGAAACCGATGACCCGGATGCTCTGGCCGCTCTTGAACACTCGCGAGTTATCGAGCTCTTCCTCTTTAACGGTGAGAACTACTCCCTCAGAATCGGCCGCAAGCCCGCCGAGGTCATCGAAAAAGAAGCGGAAGAGGCCTCCCAAACAACCGGAACGGAAGAGGATAGAGGAGCCTCGGATTCCGTTGAGCAACCGGATCCCGGGATCGCCGAATCCGATTCAACCGAGGAAGATGACGAACCCGAAATGACCGAGCCGGGACCCGTCTTTTTCTTCTATTCGACGGTGAATCCCCAAAGCCGGCTCAACGGTTTGATGGAACGCGTCTCCCTCACCTACTCCAGCTACACATTCGATCAGATCAACAAATCTATCGAGAAACTCGTCGAAGCCAAAGTGGAAGTTGAGGAACCGACGGACGAACCGGAAGAGGGATCGTGATTTCTACTACCTCTCAGCGCGTCAGCGCTGACCTAGCTTGCCGTCGGGTGTCAGCACCCTTGTTTAAGACGAAATGCTTACGCATTCCGCTACAGGCTTGGATTCGGTTCGTAGCGGAATGCGTAAGCATTTCGACGATCTCGCCGTCGATTTCGGCCTCTCGGGACCTTCCGGAAACCCGTCAAATCCCCTGAACCGGCCTGCCGGAGGGCACCAGTCCCGCGGAACGGGATATCTAATCAGACCCGTCGCAACAACATCATGAACTTCCGCTTGTCGAGCGGACGCTCAAACATAGTGCCCAACGAAAAGTCATTCCTCTCCCAAACCCGTACGGCTCTCTTGTTGAACCGCGCGATCGTCACCCGAAGCATTTCGGGTGAAAACGTCCTGATTCCGTGCTCGATCACCGCCTTCGCAAATGAACTCCCTAATCCTCGCCCGGTCAGGTCGGGCCTCACTGTCAAACCCAGATCCAAAGCCTCCACCGAGTAGTCTCCACCATTCACCCGTGCGGATGTGCCGTAGCAGCAATAGGCAACCAGGTCGTCTTGTTCGTCGAGCAGTGCGAAGTAGAAATTCTCAGCCTCCAGAAACTCACGAAGGAGCATATCGCGGTCCGCCGGTCTGTGATTATACAGGTCATACGGGGACTCATACGTCCACCTCAAAATCGCCTCGGTTTCCTCCCTTTCAAGTCTCCGAAATACGTTCATTCCGGTGTTTGATATTCAGGGTTCGATGAAGACTCCCCGCAGCAAGCTGCGGGGTATCCGACTTTAGCATTCCTCGCACTTTCTCACCATAGCATCAACTGCCGTAGTTCTGCCTTCGGTTTTCCTTGTTCGCGCACATATGCTTCCACCGTCGCCCAATCTCCTCTCTCTCCCACTGTCCCCACGTAGTAGCCGTCCGACCAGTATTCTCCTCCCCACTGCTCCTTTCCTACCCACGGCTCCCTCCGAAAGACCTCTCGCGCCGTTAGGCTCTTATATATCTGCACTATCCTCCCAGGCGCCAACTCCGGATGCGCTCCACACAATAGGTGGGCGTGATCCTTATCGCATCCCAACCCCTCCATCTCGATCTCATAGCGCTGCCCGATCCCTTCTGTCGTTTCTTGCAATACCCTCCTCACTCTCTCCTCGATCAATCCCTTCCGATACTTTACCGGCATTACGTAATGATAATGTATTTCCCAGACACAGTGCCAACCTCGCTTTAGTCGGCTTTTTTCCTTCCTCTCTCCCACCCACTACTCCTAAAAAAGCTAGCAACCCCGTAGCAAGCTACGGGGAATGACCAAGTTCAATACCAGTCGCAGGGCGGCTCCGCCGCTCTGCGACTCACTCCACCCCATACCTCTCTCCCAAGGCATACTTCTCCTCCACCCCGATTAACTCATTGAACTCGTTGAATGCCATTAGGTTTTCCTCGCCACCTAATGTCGTTTGTTCTTCATATAGCCGGCCGTAGATCTCCCGCATTCCGTAAGCCGCCGCAAAGAGTCCAGCAAGCGGATGGAGGATGAGTTGGAAACCGAATTCCCGAAGTTGCGATGGCGGCAGGATCGGTGTCTTCCCCCCTTCGATCATATTGACGACCGACGGCTTAGGAGCGAGCTTTCCAATCCGTTCCAAATCTTCGATCGATCCCGGCGCCTCGACGAAACTCGCATCGGCCCCGGCCATGTGGGCCTCCTCCATTCGGGCCATCGCCTCCTCGAAATTGACTGCCGCCAACGCATCGGTGCGAGAGACGATGAAAAAATCGCGTCCGGCACGGGCTTCTGAAGCAGCACGAATCTTCTGAATATATTCGTCACGTTCGATCACTCTCTTTCCCCGCATGTGCCCACATTTCTTGGGCCAGAACTGGTCTTCGAGAAAACAGCCGGCCGCTCCCGCCCCAATCAGAGTCTCAACCGTTCTAATCACATTCAAGGGATTGCCGTATCCCGTGTCCGCATCAACGATGATCGGAATGTCTACGCACCGGCACACGTTTCGAGCCCGTTCCAGCATCTCCGTCTGAGTCAGGAGCCCCATGTCCGGCTCTCCGATAGCTGAAGCCGCCACCGAATATCCGGAAATGAAACTGAGTCGAAACCCAAGACGCTCCACCAACTTCGCCGATAGAGAGTCGTACACTCCCGGAAATACCACCGAACCTTCTTCCTCAAGTAACCTTCCAACGCGCGTATCAGACATAGCTCGATCTTCTGCCCGATTCCCCGGAATTTCTCAATGAATAATTCAAAGGATGTTCAGTCGGCATAGGCAAGGCCATGAGCCGTCCTCACACCTGTCGAAAATACTTCGGCGGAGCGCTCGCGCACGATCACCGTTCCGTCGAGTCGGTTCCCCCAACTCCGGCCAAGAAACGTAGGTCAACCGTCTCCGTTGACTCAGCGGCGATTTAAACTTGGTCATTCCCCGTAGCAAGCTACGACGGGGAATGACCAAGTTCAATATTGAATTCTAGAGCGGAACAATCATAACTCAAACCGCGTCAAAATGATAATGCAGAAGTGCCCCTTTGGAGGATCTATCATCCTCTTCTTATCCTCCACGCTCGCCGCCGGTGAAATGCCGACTAGGAAAGAGGGAGAACCGCCCCACAAAATTCCCCACGGGATCGAGATTATTCGGGACATCGGCTTCAAACAGGTCGGCGAAAAGACCCTCCATCTCGACCTCTACCTCCCCAAAGGAGATTCCGAGAGACCCTCGCTCCCCCTCATCGTCTACGTCCATGGCGGCGGCTATCGTCGAGGCACTCGAAATGAAATCGTAGATGTTCCCTTCATGAACGAGACTCTCCTTGAGCCGGTTGCCCAGAGCCGCTTTGCCGTCGCCTCCATCGACTATCGTAAGGCGAGTAAAAAGGCTCCGTTTCGCCTCCTCGTCGAGGACACCAGAGACGCCGTAAATTGGCTCACCGAACGTGCGGCCAAGTATCGCTTCGACTCCAAACGCATCGGATTTGTAGGAGAGACCAGCGGCGGCCATCTCGCCCTATTGGCTGGGTTGGCCGGCGAGGAGGAATCAGCCGAAACGAATCAAGATGAAACCCAGCTCTTCTCGGCCTCCTTTATCATCGCCTTTGCCCCTCCCGCCGATCTGACTCGCATCGCCGAACGGGTCACCGGCAGCGAAAAGAAGGAGGATAAGAAAATATACAATCAACTGAAATTAGGACTCGGGGGCAAGGTCGACGAGGTTCCGGAAGCCTATGCCAATGCCAGCCCCGTCACCCTTCTGCAGAAATCTTCGCCTCCTACTCTCGTCATCGTCGGCGCCGAGGATGTAAGACGAGAACAGGCGAATTGGCTGCGGGAGGCTGCCGATAGGGCCGAAGCCCCATTGGAAATGATCGCCATCGAGAACGCAGGGACGAAAGCCTATCAGGGCTACGAGGAGATGGTTCCTTCCATCGAGGAACTCCGAACCTGCCTGCGGAATTTCATCTTCCAGCAATTCGACATCGGAATCAGTCGAAAGTAGCCTTTTCAGAACACCGTCAGGCGTAGGTCAACCGCTCGTCACGGCGCAGTCCGACAACGGAGGACCGAGACGGGTCTCGGTTGACGATCGAATTTGTGCTGTAGCCCGCAACCTACGCAACCGACCCTCTCGGCAAGGTAATCCTTGATCCCCATCCGTTGCCGTGCTTTGATCCGTTGCCAATCTCTTTTTCAAAACACAAAGGCACAAGCGAACCAAACTCATGCCCTTTCTCGATCTCAGTGAGAACGCAAGACGCGAGCTCTTCCCTGGCTTCCACGGACACTTCTATCACTCCGCCAATATGACTTTTATCAATTGGGAAATCGACCAGGGTGCACTGCTGCCCGAACATTCACATCACCACGAACAGATCGTCAATATGATCTCCGGACGATTTGAACTAACCATCGATGGAGAGACTCAGGTGCTGAAAGACCACTCCGTCGCCATGATTCCTTCCAACGCAATCCATTCGGGAAGAGCTATCACCGACTGCAAGATCATCGACGTCTTCTACCCGATCAGGGAGGACTATCAATTTGATCAACATTGACAAACAGGAGAGCCCCCTTCTTCCTTCAAGTCTTCACCCCATAGTTTCGGAAATTCGAAGCCAGCAACGATGTCAAACAGCGAAACCGTAGGATTCATTGGAACCGGAGTCATGGGCCGAAGCATGGCCGGGCACCTTCTCGACGGCGGCTATTCCGTCAGCGTATTCAACCGTACCAAGGTGAGGGCGGACTCCCTCCTCGAGAAAGGAGCCGTCTGGAAAGACTCACCTGGAGAGGTCGCCGCGGCCTCCTCGGTTGTCATTACGATCGTCGGCTTTCCTATTGACGTCGAAGCCGTTTACCTGGGCGAGAACGGAATCGTGGACAGCGCGAATTCGGGTTCCCTCCTAATCGATATGACCACTTCCAGCCCGGTCCTGGCTGGAAAGATCTCTGACGCGGCCCGCGCTAAGGGGGTCGACACACTCGATGCTCCGGTTTCGGGTGGCGATATCGGCGCCCGCGAAGCTCGCCTGTCGATCATGGTTGGGGGCGAACAATCTGCCTTTGACCGAGCTAAGCCGCTCTTCGACTGCATGGGGAAAAATATCATGCTGATGGGCCCAGCCGGTTCCGGTCAGCACACCAAAATGAGTAACCAGATCGCGATCGCCTCGGGTATGGTCGGAATCTGCGAATCGATGATCTATGCAAAAAAATCCGGACTTGACCCTTCCAGCGTCGTCCAATGCATCGAAAGTGGAGCCGCCGGAAGCTGGTCCTTGAGCAACCTCGCGCCCCGCTTTCTCAAAGGCAACTTCGACCCCGGCTTCTTCGTCAAGCACTTCATTAAGGATATGAAAATCGCAATCGAAGTGGCCGAAGAAATGAACCTCGATCTCCCCGGCCTCTCCTTGGCCAAAAAACTCTACGACCAGCTCGCCTCCGAAGGCGGCGAAGACTTCGGCACCCAAGCCCTCTACAAAATCTACGACCACTAGGAATCTGTCGGTTTGGCCTCGCCAATTCGCGGAATATCTCCGTCTTCTCACCGCCTCCGCAGATCACCGCCGATTCCACCACCGACATCTTCCTTACACCTCTGCCCGAGGCAGAGCGGGGGCCTCAACCGTATCGGACGAACGCTGTCCCACGTTCTCTTTCCCGGCCTCCGTGCCGCATGTTTAACCCCCTGGGTTGCCCTCAAAATCCAGCATCTGGTGCACACTCTGCAACCTCATTTCATCGTTCCAAAATCTCAATCTCGTATCCATCCGGATCGTCCACGAACGCCATTTTCAGACCAGATACGAATTGCTCGCGCCAAGCGTCCGGCCAGATTTCCAGACCGTTCTTTTCCAGGCGGTCGCAGTATTCGATGATATCGGGCACCCCAATTGCGAAGTGCATCAGATCTTCTGGAACCGTCACCACATAGTCGGAAGAGTAAGTCAGTTCCAAGGTGGTTTCATTGCCCGGCAGCTCGAGGTGCACGATTTGATTGCCTGCCGGCGACTTGTCGTTTCGGCTCTTCACCACGAAATCGAAGTTGTCGCAATAGTATTTGATCGATTTCTCTAGATCGTTGACACGCACGCGAGTATGAAGGAATTTGTTCATAAGCTCTTAGATATGGTTTGAGATTTGAATCGCGGTTCGTTATTGGGCATCAGGAAAATCGGTCCAAAACACCCGTGCAACCTTAATCGCGCAGCGAATAGGACGATTCACCGAAATAGTCTGCCGGAAACAATGTCGTCCAATTCGACAGATACGATGAACGGTGCTAGTTTGATTTTCGGGGCAACCCACTACAAAGTCACTATTCAGCAAAACGCGACGATCCCTTCGCCTTTGCGCGAAGCAATGCCCGTTGACTGAATTATGTGCAAGGCCTCGCGAAACGGGGCCTTGTTTTTGGTAGGCAGGGACAGTGAATACAGCTGCTGTTTCTAATGGCCGCAGCAGTCCCGCTGAGCGGGATTCCTATTTGGACCCGGTGAAATTGACATTCACCTCATACCAAAAGAACCTTGCAATGTTCTTATGAAGGTCGGCCAAGTTCTGTTCCCTTCGCTTTGCTTCCTGATTACCTCTGCCAGTCTCTCCGCCTGGGGTCGCGATGGGCATCAGATCGTTGGAAGGATCGCAGAATCCTATCTCACCGCCAAAGTCCGTGCCGAAATTCGGACTCTTCTAGGGAAGGAGTCCCTCGCCGAAGCCTCGACTTGGGCTGATCAGATCCTTTCCAATGAGGAGTATTCCTGGTCCTCATCGTTGCACTATATTAATCTGCCGAAGCAGACGACGACGATCGATCTAACCCGCGATTGCAAGGACGATCGCTGCGTCGTCGCTGCCGTCAATCGATTCTCAAAGGAACTGGCGGACCCGGGTCTCGATCCGGATAGGCGCGCCCAAGCTCTGAAATTTCTCATCCATTTCGTCGCTGACGTTCACCAGCCGCTTCACGTCTCCTATAGCGAAGACCAAGGGGGAAACGGGATCGCGACCGACTTCAACGAGGACTGGCCCAACCTGCACTGGGTATGGGACACCGGACTTCTCAAGACACGAATGGGTAAGCGCAATTGGAAGAGTCTAGCACGAAAACTCAAGAACGAGATCCGCAATCGTGACAAAAAAAGATGGCGGCGGAATCTTGACCCGGAGAAATGGGCACAGGAATGCGTCCCGATCACGCGAGGAATCTACACCCAGCTTAACTGGCCCGAAAACGAAGCATTCCGAGAGTTGCCACCCGGCTACTATCACCACCACATCGGTATCATCCAAGACCGCCTCAAGATAGCCGGCGTTCGTCTGGCCGCCCTCTTGAACCGGATATTCGACTGAAGATCCGATTTCGAAGTCTCTCCATCCGGTGCCTTTTCGAATCCGTGGTTTACTCCAACCCGCTCGTTTCTACTCTCTATCACTCTAGATGAAGATCACCAACATCAGCGCCTCTCTCGTCCGAGTCCCCGTCGAGCGCCCCACCGCCATATCAACCCGTCAACTGGCAGCCCGCGAATACCTTATCGTCTCGATTGAATCTGATACGAGGCACACCGGCCACGGATATACCTACGCCGGAACCCTCGCCGGTCGCTCCCTTATCGCATTTGTCGAAGATGCCTTCTCCCCCCTCCTGCTAGGGCGCGACCCACAGCTTATCGAGGGACTCTGGGCGGAAATGTACCAGGAGGTCTTGCTCTCAGGTCGTAGAGGTGCCGCCATCCGTGCCCTCTCCGCGGTCGACATCGCTCTATGGGACCTCTTGGCCAAATCCGCCGGCCTCCCTCTCTACCGTCTCCTCGGAGGGAGATCCGATCGAGTTCCGGCCTATGCCTCCGGCGGTTACTACCGTCCCGGCGATCCGCTCGATAACATCCACGAAGAGATGACCGCCTACCGGGAGCTCGGTTTCACCGACTTCAAAATCAAAGTGGGAGGGGCGGAATTCGACACCGATGTCGCCCGTGTCGAAGCCGCCCGCGAATCGATCGGTCCCACGAGTCGTCTCGCCCTTGATGCCAACAACGCCTGGAAATGGCCCTACGAGGCCATCAAATTCGCCCGCGCCGTCGAAACAGCCGACCTCTGGTGGTTCGAGGAACCCCTTTCACCGGACGATTTCGAGGGCCATGCCGAGATTAGCCGCGCTCTCGAAATCCCAGTGGCGACCGGCGAAATTCACGCGACTCGCTGGGATTTTCGGGATCTGATCGAGCGCAAGTCGGCCGACATCCTGCAGCCGGATGCCGCCGTTCTGGGAGGTGTATCCGAATTCATGAAGATCGCCCACACCGCAGCCTCCTTCAATCTTCCAGTCGCGCCCCACTGGCACGCCAATCTACACGCCCACCTTGTCGCTGCGGTTAGCAACGGATTAACCGTCGAGTTCTTCGCCCTCGAGCAGGATATCTATAACTTCGAGCGGCTCGTCACTCCTGAGACCCGCTTGCGACCACAGGATGGCAATATCGCTCTTCCCGATCGGCCCGGGGTCGGTATCGAGTTCGACGAAGAAGCAGTCGCCCGCTGGAAAATTTGCTGACCCTTCGTCTCTTTGTTCCTTCTTGACTGGGCGCACCACCGCTCGCGGGAAAAGACCGCCCCCTGTGGCTCCCTCCTTCCGATTTTCAGTTAGCTACTGCATTCATCATAATCCGTAAGACCGCGCTCTTGACTCGGCGTAGGACGGAATCCCAAGGTGGTCGCACGGTCCTCCATGCGACGCCCCAGTCCTCAATCAACTTCCCAGAGACAACCGAGTTGAGGGGAGATACCATCGATTCAGTCTCCGCTCACCTACTCGGCTTGCCGGGGCTAGGAAGATGTCGGGGGTTGGATCACCCCTACCTCGATCGCATCCAGATCTCTCTAATTTGACGGGCTTACTCGCGCAAATCCGAAAGGTTTCTACGGGATGAAGAGTGTCGGAAATGCCCTCGGCATTTTCCAATACACCTACCACATTAAACTGGAGTGGTTTAACCGTCTCGATCAATTTGAAGAAATCCGGCGAAACGGGAAGCGGCTGCCCGGGTGCACCAATAGAATATGCGGACCCGGTGACATACCGAGTGGAAGTTTGAATCCGAACCCAACCGTCGTTGGGATGAGAGAGAGAGAGAGAGAATCACCGCCAAGCTACCGGCGGATATGAGACCCTCGAATTTTCTCGCCAACACCGATTTCATATGAGATTCCGGCCCATATGAACCTCGCTCTCCGAGTGGTCGTTGGCTTCGCCATCGGCTACAGCGCCCTTCTCCTCGTAGTTTATTTCGTCCAGTCCAGTTTGCTCTACCACAATCAACGGCCCAAGCCGACTGACGACGACATCCGGAGCGTTGGACTCAGATTCTGGTCGGAGGAAAGCGACTCTTATCGCGGCTTCATTGCCGCCACTCCCACTGAAAAGCCCAAGGGTCTGATTGTGATCTACCATGGAAATGCGGGGACCGCTGCTGATCGAGTCTACTACGCCCGCGCCCTTGTTCCACTGGGATACAACGTCTTCCTCGCCGAATATCCGGGCTACGGAGGTCGCGACGGAAGTCTGAGCGAAGCGTCATTCGTATCCGATGCGAAAGAGACATTACGACGCGCTTACGAGGAATACGGAGGGCCCATCTACCTTTGGGGCGAATCGCTCGGATGCGGCGTCGCGAGCGCGCTGGCGGCGGATCCTCCCGTTCCAGTCGACGGCGTCATTATGGTCACACCGTGGGATTCCCTTCCCAATCTGGCCCAAACCCTATACTGGTACTTCCCTGCAAAATGGATGGTCCGAGACCAGTACGACAATATCCGGAATCTTCAGGACTTTGACAATCCCATCGCCCTGCTTCTGGCGGAACGTGACGGGATCATACCCCCGAAGCACGCCCTTCGCCTCTATGACAGCCTGACCCCACCCAAGCGAAAATGGGTCTTCCAGAGTTCAGGGCACAATAGTTGGCCTTCCAGCCCCAACGAAACATGGTGGCAGGAGGTGATGGACTTTGTTTCAACTCAATAACCAGAGAATCGTTTCCGATTCTTTGGTTATATCCAATCAAGCCCGTTCGGCGCCGGCGGCGTGATCACAGTATAGTGGTATCCGTCTTTCGTGACATAGGTTACGAACTGTCGCTTGTTTGCTTCCGGCACTATTCCTTCCTTCCACGTAAAGATCAATCGAATCTCTTTCTCCGAGTCTCCTCGCGGCGTGATGATGCGCTGGCTCCTGAAATTCCCAAAAGGAAAAATCGAGCTGTGCCGAACCGGGTCGAACCTTCCCCAGCTCGGAAGACGATCGATCTCATCCCACTCCAGCGAACGAAGGTGTTGCATCTCGGAATGCAAAATCTGAACAGCGATATCCTCGCTCTTCGCTTTCCGATGGAGAGAGAAAGCTTGGCCCACTGTAATCGCTGTTCCCCCCAAAATCACTGCCGCGATTCCGCATCCCATCAGGATTTCCCTGAGGATCTTATTTCTCTTGTTTTCTTTGCTCATATTCTCGCTCATGTTTCGCATACTTTTCCGCATCAAAATTCGAACTCAAGAAGCCTACCCTATGAACATCGGAATGTCGCTCCAAAACACGGTTAAATAGCTGTGAAAAAACCGTTAGGTTTGTGTAAAAGAAATAGGGTTCTGGTCCCAAGGAACGCGGTGAATTCAAAGTCGTTGCGTGTTGAGTATTTCTGAGGCTCCCCCCGGTCTTGCGCCGGGGTGGCGCTGATTCCCTGCTACAAAACGGTTGCCCTTCTCCGGGCCCTCTTCCGGCTTCTCCCCCAAGTCCCGCTGCGCGGGGACTTGGGGGAGAAGCCGGAAGAGGGCATATTATCACTATGGCGGGATGTAGCAACATAGCCAGCACCACCCCGGCGCAAGGCCGGGGGAGCCAGAAACCCAGAAGAAGACGCTAACCAGTTTCCAGGATCACCGCTACTCTTTCGACCAAAACTCGCCTGTTGCTAGATCCACGAATTGACGAGGATTCGCCGAGCCGACAAAGTAGAAGTTAAACGTGCCGCGATTAAAGGAGAAAAATGTCAACGGCTCGAAGGCTGCCTTCGTCCACCAGAAGTCGCTACACTCTAGATCATAGATGAAGTACTCCCCTTCGATCTCGGACTCTATGATGTATTGCCAACCGTGCCCGACGTGGAAGACCCAAGGGAAGAAGCTGGGATTGAAAACACCGTACCAATCCGATACGAAGAATCCTTCTCCCAGGCCCTCGGCGCCAAGAACCGAATTTCCAATCGGCTTTGAGACCCTGAAAAAACGCACTCGTCTGGGGGTCGGATTGTAATCCTCGTTGCCCGATTGGGAGGCACGGATCGAGACAAATCCCTCCTCTCCGGTCAGGGTAACGGTGCTCCCGTCTATCGCGGCTGGACCCGAAACGATCGCAAACGAAACCGGAAGTCCACTGGAAGCGGTTGCCGTCAATGCGAAAGGCGCATCATTCGTCGACCGGTCTGGCAATGCCCCGAACACAATGTCCTGATCGAGCTTGCCCCCTTCAATGAACGGTCTCACAGAGTAGGTGAGATCATCGAAGAAGGCTCTCATCTGCCCGCCTGATTCGGAGGCCGGGAACGGAACGCTGCCGACGATAAAGGCATCAAAGCTTTGGTCGTTCGGTTCAGGAATGCGGAAGTCCTCAATCAAGGACTCCAAGACCGTATCGTCTTCGAGGGTCAGAGCGAGGCGGACGCAACCATTGCCAGATTCGCTCGGATCGGGCTCATAGAGGAACTCGAACGCTGTTTGAGTGCTCAACGGAACGCTAGTCGGGGTGCCAAATTCACGTCCCGAATCCGACAAATTGGAGATTTCCATGACCAGAAAACTTTCAGATTCCTCGGCTGGCCCCGTAACCGCGATGCCCAGCTGATTCTGAAATTCCGACTGCGGGTTCTCCATCGCCGTGGCGAGATTTACGAAGCCGATATGGAGCCACCCCTCCCATTCCAAATTCTCCTCGACAACAAACCTTCCGCTGATCTCGATCCTGTCGAAACGGCTGACCTCTCCAATTTCGAGGTCCCCGAAGTAGTGTGATGAGGCATTCATGCTGCCGGAGAACAGCCCGCCCAATTCGCCCGCTTCTGCGCCTCCCGCAAGATTGGAAGCGGACCATCCGAAATCGAAGCCTTCGGTGTCCGATCCTTCCGACACGCTGAGGAATCCAGGCCCACCGTCAAAATGCTCCGTCCTCAACTCTAACCGGTCCGTGTAATCGACGACCAGGCTGGGCCGATGAGCGGGATCCGGTGTTTCCCGGCTGTGCAACCATCTTACGGTTGTCGTGCCGCCTTCCGGCCCCTTCAGAATCCATCCGAAGTTGCTCCGAGGATTCTCCAACCAGTCACGGACATCGGCCACCATCTGAGCAGAGGACCATTCGGCCGTACTGCCTGTTCCCTCCATTGTTGCGACAGCAGAATTCTCCGCCACATAGTCCCCGCCCGGAATGCTCCACATCGTACCCCCGAATAATGCGTGACTCCAGGTGGCATCGCTTTCCTCCGCCGGAGCGCCCTTGCCGATGCTCGGCCCGATTGGTGAGACAGCCGAATCCGACAGCCCTTCGCCCCATGCTCTCGTCAATCGGTGCAAAACGAAAGCCTCACTACTCCACGGGTTGTGCCGAGTGGTGATTCGCAGCGTGACGTTCTCAATCAACGAGTTCGATGGAATCCCTTCCAAATCAAATCCGAGCAACACCCGTCGATAACTCGGCCCTCTCTTGATTCGACCCACAAACAGCACCTCCCCTGCACCATTGGCGGCGCTGCTGTCTTCCGAAAAAAGCGTGCTGTCCATTGCCGGCTCGAGCTCCATCCTCTCGACCGTTCCCCAGAGTGGACAAAACAGGAAAAGACCCACCAGCGACATATACCAGCGAGGAGGTAAGGCGTTCCCCACTGACTCCCCTCCTACCGATTCCCCAGTTCGCTCCATGATCTCTATCTCCTCCCGAATCAGGAAACCTTACGAACTATCATCCGTATCGTGGCATTTTTTCCTAGCCCGCCATCCCTTTGCCATCTCTCTCCGCGTCCTCCGCGCTCTCAGCGGCTAGATTGCCGCCTCGAACGTCAACCATCACCCGATCTCCCTCCACTCGAACCGGATAAGTTTTCACTCGGCCGCGACCGGGATTCGCAATCGCCTGACCCTTTCTGAGGTCGAATTCCCAGCCGTGCCAGGGACAAATCAGAATCTCCCCAACGCGGTCCAAGACGATCTCCTCGCCCGGCAGACAAGGCTTGGGGGTGCCGCTCACGATTCCAGCGGAGAGGGGAGCTCCCTGATGAGGGCAGATGTCGCGAAGAGCGTAAAAGTCCTCCTCCTTGCGAACGAGGACTATGGGCCGCTCCGCAACTTGCAATCGGTGGGGGCGTCCCGGCTCAAAATCGGAGACCGCACCCACGTCATGCTCAACTGAATCCATAGAACCCCGCCGCGTTCTCAACCATGATCTTCCTCCTCAATTCCGGCCCTACAACCGAGGGAATCGAGCGGTCCGGAGCGTCAAAATCCCAGTGCGGATAATCCGTCGCAAACATCAGAAAATCGTCCCTCCCGATCATTTCCATAATCTGGAGAAGCTGGCGCGGGTCGGGCGGCTCTTCCATCGGCTGGGTGGTCGCACGGAAGTGTTTGAGGATGTATTCGCTTGGCGCCTTCTTCAACCAGGGAACCTCGCTTCGCAGCCCGCGGTAGTTTTTGTCCAGCCGCCACATGAGCGCCGGTATCCAGGCAAAGCCGCCTTCAACAATGGCGACCCGTAGTTCCGGAAGTTCCTCAAATACCCCTTCGCAAACAAGGCTGATAACCTGCGTTTCAAACGCCTGAGTCATGGCGGTGTGGTCTTCGATATAGTATGAGGGCCACCCGCACGCGGTTATCGGACCGCCTCCTCCTCCAAAATGGATCCCTACCGGCAGGCCCACTTCCGCCGCCGCTCTGAGAATCGGACGAAATTCACGCCGTCCGTAGGGAGCATGCGAGCGTACCAGGAGAAGCACCTGCACGAAACGCGAATCCTCCGCCAACCGCCGGATCTCTTGTGCGGTTGCTTCGGGATCATGCGCATTGACCACAATTGATCCCCGCCAACATGGGTCCGCATCCAACCACACCGCTGACATCCATTCGTTCATCGCTCGCATCAAGGCATTGGCGAGATCGATATTATAGACTGCGGAAACTCCCACCAGCGAATTTAGTATGGCCAGGTCGATGTTCCAATTTTCGATCAACTGCTCGCGCGAGAATTTCGGGTTGGTCCCCGGCTTCTTGCCGTCCGGAGGCCAGGCGTCTCGCCGAGCCGCCACCTCGAAAACCTTCGGATATATCGAAACTCCCGGAAGCGGCATCCCCGACTGCTCGATATAGGCCCTCCATCGCGCGGAGAGAAAAGGAAGAAGATCCTCCATCGCGTTCGGATAGCTGTGCACGTCCGCATCAATCAAGTTGAGCCCCCGAGCCGATCCCGCCTCCCCTTCCGCAGCCGCCACGGATGAAACCGTTGTCGTCATGATCGTTCGCTTTCTACCAACTTAACAACTGAGTAGAACCCTATATCTCAGAAATGTCGAACAAGGATTCCCTCCATCGTTCCCAATTATGAAGATCCAAAGACACAGCCTGGCAGAGCCCCAAGCCCGTCAAGCTAATTATCTAATATAAGGGACAGTCCATAGTAAGTCGTTGATATGAAACTACTTTCGTTTCTCAGCAAAGTGGTATGACGTAACCGCTCGTCTCCCCGATGCTGCGCCGAGGAGTATCAATCGCGCCGTTTCAAATTTGCGGAACAGTCTCTCAGGCAACTTGCAGACCTCCCAATCAATTGGGAATTCCTCGTCTGCCCATCCGTTGCTCTGTTTTCCCACCGGGCGGGATTGCTATTCAAAACAAGCAATGAATCTGGCTTACATTTAGCGGTTCCCGTCCTCTTTCCTTGCCAAAAAAATCAGCACCAACGCAAAAATCGGACTTCCAACCGCGGTCAGAACCAGAAACCAATGCACCTTCCCGAACGCGGAGAGGAGGAGCACGAGGTAGATGAAGTCCCTGTTCCCCAGCGCATCTATGACGCGTGATATCCCGCTCTTCCTCGAACGCACGACGGAAGAAAACGAAGGGACCCCCGATTGGGACCACCTCACCGACTGACGGTAGACCAACCATGCCGTCCACAAAACTCCGGCGACAGCGATCCCGGTAACAAGCAACGGCCAGACTCCCGGACCGGAAATCCACCATCCTATGCCGATACAGGAGAATACGGCGGCATGGACGAGATTATCGCCCCATAGATCCAGAAACATACCGGAGCGTGACTCCTGAAACTGAAGCCTCGCCAACTCTCCGTCACAACCGTCGATGATCGCGTGAATAAGAAAAATGATCGCCCCGGTGAGCTGATGCGCAATCTGAGAGGAGAGGAAAAACGGAGCACTCATCAGTCCGAGCGCAAGACTGAAAAGCGTCCACATGTTGGGAGAGAGGGCCGTTGTTGCGAGTCGACGAGAGATGGCCAGGGAGATTCGGCGGTGGAAGTGGCGGGCGATAAAGGAATCACTCTCTTTGATCAAGCGACATAGGAGCCAATTCTCAACACGCTTGACATCCACGTCGTTGGAGAGAACGAGCCTTCCGTCCTGGTCTGCCGAAAGCGCCTCACTCTCGAATTCTCGATCGAACCGCAGACCCAAACCAATGTCGGAGTCTTGAGAACCGGACGGCAACGACAATGTCGCCGTTCGTTCCAGCTCAATGACCGCCACCACATCGCCGTCAAGGTAAAGTCGTTCTCTTTCCAACCGAATATCCAACAAGGCTTTGAGCCAACCGGAATCGGCAACGACTGGGGCGGAAAGGACCAGAACACGGCCTGGACCGGCCAAGGCGATCGGTTCATCCGAAGCCATCACCTCGGCACCCGTCCCATCGATAACCCGCTCCATCTCAGTGCGCACTTGCGTCACCACTCTGACATATTCGATCCCTGCCCGCTTCGCCGAAAGGACAGTCCGCCGAATCAAGGGAAGGCCTAGGATCACCTTTTCGTGCAGGACCGATTCGCCTGATTCGGAAGGTGGTGGCAGGATGACTAATTGCGGGGAGCCCGACATCGTTTGGGTTACCTATGCAGCGAATCACTAGAATTGTCGGCCAACTTCAAGTCGAATTGGCTCGAATTCCAAAAATATCCCTCGATTGAACCGGCCAATTGGATGGTAATTGCCAGTGCTTTGAGAAAGTCACTGACTCCACAGCAACCTACGTGATCTTCCCCTCATCCCGAAACCATTGGATACTTTCGGCAATCGATTCGCCGCAGTCACGCATCGGCTTCAGTCCAAGGTCCGAAGTGGACTGTCTACCGTCGAAGTGCAATGTTCGCTGTGTCAGTTTCACTCCGGTGACCGTAGCCATCGGCGGCTGCTTGGTCCCGAAAAAAGTCCGGAACCACTCTTCCAAATAGGCAAATGAGAGCGCGACAAGGTAGGGAACACGCCACCGCGGCGCCGGGTAATCAACTAATCCGGAAAGGTGTCGAAACAGTTCGATAATAGTCCAGTTTTCATGGACAACGAGATAGCTGCGTCCGACCTCACCACGCTGGGCCGCGGCCCATATTCCCGCGGCCACATCTCTCACATCGATAAAGTTCAATTCTCCATCGAGGTAGGCTTTGATGCGCCCGTTGCAGAAGTCGCAGATCATTCGAGAAGGCGGACCCATCTTTCGATCACCGGGACCGATTGGGATACTCGGGCGGACGATAACAACCGGATCGCCGGATTCAGCCGCCTCCCTCGCGGCATGCTCAGCAAGCCATTTGCTCCGGCAGTACGGTCCGATCATATCTTCCAGAGTCGTCTCCGTCTCCTCATTGATCACACCTATCTGACACGGTGGAGAGAGTATAGACTCCGTCGATACATGCACTATCCGGTTCGCTCCTGCTCTCCGTGCCGCGGAAAGAACGTTTCGTGTCCCCTGATGATTGACCTGTTCAAACTCCTTCGGATCGCGCGCCCAAAGATTCGGGTTCGCGGCGAGATGCAGAACCACTTCGCAGCCCTCGGCGGCATCGGCCACCCCTGAAGCGTCGCGAAGGTCGGCTTGAACGATCTCAATCTCATCGTCGGGCAAGTGGGACGTTGCGACTCCCGGCTTCTCCAGCACCCGCACGGCACGGCCCTCGCCGACGAGCTGCTCCACAAGGTGCGAACCTACATAGCCCGCCCCTCCCGTTACCAGCACCTTTTCCCTATCCTCCGGCACGATTCATTTTGTTCGTTTTCTCCTATCTCGCCTGCTTTGGGCATTCTTGAATTGTCCACCCCTAGGGGATCAGTGGGAGAAGACCGGACTATACCTTCACTCGCAACTCGAAACCCGCAACTCTCCCCCTCCCCATCCGTTGTCTCCTCGAATCCGTCGGACCCGCTCAACGGGTAGTCTCCCCAATAAATTCGTCGAGCCTTCGCCTGGATGGCATCTCGCGGGTCGCCTCCATCCGCTTGACCAAATCGTAAACAAGCCGGTTCAGCGGTATCTCGCGGTCTCCCGCAAGCTCGATCAGGTGGCCGTTGAAAAAGTCGATCTCGGTCCGGCCCTTCTCAATGTCACCGGACATCGAGCAGTAGGTATTGCGTAAAGACCATGCGAAAGGCCATGCCATGATCCTCGCCAACAACGGCAATCGCAAGATGCGGTCCACGGTATCGGGATGAAAAGGTCCGACGACTCCCAATGGAGCGCCGGCCGCCTTCAGGATACGATAGTTCTCGCGCAAGATCGAAAAGAACAGTTCCCGGGCCCTTCGAATCGTCAAGAGTTGCCCGTTGTCCAGACCGGCCACCGCTGCCAACGGACTGATAGCGGCGTTGTACATCACTTTTGTGTACTTGTAGGGAAGGACATCGGGAACTCTCTTCAGGCGAAAATTGCCGTGTCGCTTCAGAACCTCCACTACCCTCTCAACTTCCTCGGGCGCTTCCCCCTCATCGCTTTCACCCCATCCGCCGAGATGGAGGTAACCTCTCCGCGTGATTCTCGTGTGAGCGCGCCCCGGTATAGACTCGGAGACAAATGAAGCGATGCCTTCGAGAGTGCTGCGCTTCATCAACTCCGGATCGAAACCATTCTGAATCGGGATCACTCGGGCCGATTCCGGGAGTCGCTCCAAAACGGACGCATTGTCAAAACACTTCGTGCAGAGAACAACGATACACGCATCCGAAGGCAGCCATTCCCCGAAAGACACGAACCGTGCCGGGAAAAGGGGACGATCATCCAGTCCCACACCATTAAGCCCTCCCCATTCCACTTTCCGCTCGTCCGCATCGACAAAAGTTACGTCGAGTCCGCCGGCACACATAGCATATCCCACTGCGCACCCTATGCCCCCGGCTCCGACGACATAGACATCTGCTCTAGCCCGCCCTGTTTCGCCTGGCGAAAGGGCGCGGCAATCTGATTGATCTTCCACTCCGATCAAACATTACATCAGTCGCATCTTTATGAAAGAACGTTTCCGTCCTCCATCCGTTTACCTCCTCGAACCCGTTGGACTTTTCTCTCCCCTCCCCAATCCGTTGCCTTCCTTCTGGCTGCCGGTTTGAGAGGCCCTGTTTTTCCCAGATCCCGGCAAGAGCGCACACAAATCGATTAGGTTTGACGACCCATTGTCGTTTCTGGAACAACACATTCTATTGATGAGCACGGATTCCAAAACCGAACCCGACTGGGCAGCTGCCATCGCGCTGCGGAGAAGAGATTGCATTGGTTACGCGATTGTCGGATTCCTCGCATTCCTGGCTGCACTCTTATCCGGTCCGGGCCTCACCGAACTAGGCAGTGATCGCCTTCGTTCAACCATGATAGTCATTTCGGCTCTGACCTCGATCATAGGAATCGTATTTTCCTTTGAGTCAGAGAAGAGTCTCATGGCTAAAAGGGAGGAGGTCCTCCGGCCTCTGACCAAGAGAAAAAGTGCTTCACCCCTGGCACACTTCCTCGGAGCCACCGCCATAGGGGCCATCTACTCCGTTGCGTTCTATTGCTTCTACCTCTCAGCATAGACGCCTACCCAAATCCTAGCGGATTCGGGTAGGCGTCTATGCTATGTCCTGTCATCTGTTACTCTGTAGCTCTGTCGTTCCGTCTTCTCCCCATTCGTTGCATTCAAAACTATCCCCTTTAGAACAATCCGCAGTTTTCTCAAATCCGCGGTCATTTCCTCTTCTCTCCATCCGCGGTCCTCCGTGATCTCAGCGTGCTCTGCGGTTAATCCCCGACCTCTTTGCCTTCCATGAAATATCACGCCACCCGCGCCTCTCCTATCTGCGAACTCACCCCATCGTCTAAAGGATCCGAGATATGAATGAAAAGAACCGCATACATTAGCACACGGATGATACTTCAGTGAACATCTCTCCTCTGATCGATATGGTGTTCATACTGCTGATCTTTTTCATCGTAACCGCGGTCTTAGTGAAAGAGGTAGGACTCGATGTTTCCAAACCCGAAGAGGGTCCTGGCAAAGACAAGGTCGTCGTCAACTTACGCGTCACCGCCCGAGGCGACGTCTTCACTGACAACGTAAACATCGGCATCAGCGGCGTCCGAGCAGCGGTTCGAAACAAGATGCAAAGGGAAACGCTTCCAGTCATCATAGAAGTTGCATTCGAAGTACCGGCCGGCACCACCGTCAGAGTGATGGACGAAGTAAAATCGGTAAAGCCAGATGCCCTCATCAGCCTCGCTCAAGCCAGAGGCTAGGAATCTGTTCAAACTTTCCTTTCGTCCCCCCAAAGAGGGTTCGGGACAGTCTTGTCTAATCTGATGCAGAACTCCATATTAAGAGAAGCTCAAGGAGGCCTATTCTGGAAAGGATGCAGCGCTCAACAAATGAGTGAGCGACTTGCCAATGGACTGTCGCAAACTGATCCCCATAAAACGTGCAAACGGATACGAATCGATTGTCCTCTTCCTCTTAGTCGTCCTCTTAATCTCTAAGGATCCCCCAGGCTTGCCCTGGGGAGGAATCAGGTTTCTCGGCTAGAAGAAAGGAAGCGTTTTATCCTACCTCTGCCGTACCTTCCGCTTCGACCGGCCCTTCAAAAGACAACAGCTCTCCCCATCCGTGTCCATTCGTCCCGCTCAGCGAGATTCGTGGTTTTCGTCTTCTCTATAACAGCGGCTCCACTGCGCTAGGTTTACTCGTATTCGCAACATACCCCATGTTAAGATCCTCACTTAGCCACCGATCTGATACTACCGTCTGTTAGTCTCGGGAATAGCCCGCTTTCGGACTCCGCCAGCAACAATGCGTCGGGCGGGAGATTCCGCCGCAGACCGATCGGGGGCAGTTTGTAAGAAAAGCGGGCGAGGCGCGAGATGGATACTACGTAGAGCCCGTCCCAGTGGTGGAAACAATTGATTTTTAATGAGTTATGGGCAAAAAAAAGGCCGGATAGAGCTGCAAAAAGCTCGATCCGGCGAAAAAGGGCGCTTATGCTTGCGTTAGTCAAATACAAAGCACGCCCTTCTCATGAAAAATATTGCCGTACAAAGCTTCCTGCGTCCAGCCCTAACTCCAGTCATTCGATGCAAAGACTACACCGTGTTTCTGGAAACAATGGAGCGGATTGACCGGGTTTTGATCGACTCCTCGCTGGAAAGGGAGGCGATCGTAAAAGCCTTGGAAGGATGGGATGAAGCGGGAGGGAAGGATCGGGAGCGACGCGCTCTAAGAGCGATAAAAGCGCTGCGGGTGGAGGTGGTGCGTCATTTACTCGGAGGGATATCCTTTCGTTGTCTGTCGCAGGAGTTGGGACGCAGTGAGCTTCTGGCTAATTTTTGCCGGGTGCGTGAGGTAGACGGGATCCGGAAAATATCGAAGAGCAGTCTGGAACGGGATTCGAAATTCTTCGACGAAGCGTATCTGAGACAGCTGCATGCAAGGATGACCGAGGTGGTGGGCAATGCTGAACATTGTGGTGAGGCAGGATTAGAGAAGCCGATCGATACGAGGGAATGCCTGATCGACGCCACTTGCCTGGAAGCGAACATCCACTGGCCCGTGGACTGGGTCTTGCTCAAGGATGTGGGAGCAACGCTGCTCAAGGCGATCAGTCTGATCCGGCAGGCGGGAATGAAACAGCGCATGCCCCAGGGAGCAAAGGGATTGGCTCGGGAGATGAACAAACGGTGCCTGGAGATGACGCATGCGCGTCGGCGCCGGGAGGCGGGCAAAGCGCGTAAAGGGATCCTGCGGCGGATGAAGCTATTGCTCAAGAAGATTGAGGGCCATGCCCTTCGCCACCGTGACTTATTGGAAGCTATGTGGATGCAAAGCGATTACACCGAGAAGAAGGCGAGCCGAATCATCGAGCGAATGGATGGTATGTTAGAGCAGATACCGCAGGTCATGAAACAGGCGCACGAACGGATCATAGGGGGGCGGCAGGTGAAGAATGAGGAGAAGATCCTGAGCGCCTACGAACCTGAGATTGACGTCATCGTGCGAGGCAAGGCAGATCGGGAGGTGGAGTTTGGCAACACCCTTTATTTATGCGAGAGCGCAGAGGGATATCTGTTGGACTGGAAACTGTATGGGGGGCAGGCCCCGAGCGAATTGAAGCAGCTTTGGGAAAGTCTGGAGAGGCAAAAGGGCTTCGCTTTAGAGGAGAAGATCGAAGCGATCAGTGGGGATCGGGGCTATGCCTCGAAGGCGGCCAGCAAGCGGCTCCAGGCAGAGGGGATTTTTGACGCCCTTACGCCCCGCAATCCACAAGAGCTCAAGGAGCGGATGGAGGAGCCGCGCTTTGTCCGGTTGCAGCGACGACGAGGGAGCACCGAAGGCCGGATCGGAGTGCTCAAGAACCGATGGCACGGGGGCAAGATACGCAGCAAAGGCTTTGACAACCGTAACCTTAGCGTGGCCTGGTCGGTTCTGTCCCACAATCTATGGAAAATCGCGCAGAGACTTGCGCAAGAACATGAGAAAGAGGCAACGCAGGCGGCATAGGGATCCAAGAATCGAGTCAGAGGCGCTTCCTTGGGAGAACTATCGACTCAAAGCGAGAGGAAGGGTGCTGGAAAGGTGCATAACGGATAAAAGGTAAGCTACCGAGGACGGAAGGCATGTCGTGGTCTACATAACGTGACGAAGATTGATATCGGTATCAGGCTTCCACCCAAATCCTCTCGGATTTGGGACAGCCTCTAAGTACTCGAGTTCGAAAAATACGGTGATGTATGTGGGAGCGCCAATAATACGAACTCGAGTACTAAGTGACCTTCACGACCCTTACATTCGTACTGTATCTGCCGGTCGTCTTCTCGCTCTACTGGCTTCTTCGTGAACGGCGCTATCAGAACGCGCTTCTGCTCCTTGTTTCAAATACTTCGGCTTCTTCGCCGACAACTTCCTTCAACTGGCCCAGACAATCGGCTGGAACACGGGAAAAGTAACGCTCCAGGATTCGTTTCCAAAATACACCCCGACCAACCTCAGCCTCCACGCCACTCTTGGAATCGATTTCATGCTCAACGAGACGACCCCGTATCTCGGCCACGCCGTCAAAATCCGAACCGCCGAAATGATCGTAAGATTGAAGCCGATCTTGGCCGCAATGGACTGTGGATCACCCACAGAGGCACGTTGCTTGACGCCCAGTCCCAATGGGGATACGGCTCAGCATCTCTACCGCAGTTCTCTAGGTTTGCTAAAGGTACCTCCTCAGACCGGCGATTCATGCCAACATTTCTGACGCACCCGGCTGTTCCAATCTCCCTTGCGCTTGCGGGAAAGTCACGCATCTGTCCTTCCTTGCTCGCCGCCGGCATTTTCGTTTCGGTTCTTCCAGACGCCGACGTTGTGGCCTTTCAACTCGGCATCCCATATGAGCACACGTTGGGTCACAGGGGCCTTTCTCACTCCCCCGTATTCGCCTTTCTCTTGGCTGCCGCTGGGAGCCGCGCATTTTCCTCCGGGAGAAGGATTGCCGCATTCTGGTTTCTCTTCCTATCGGCCCTGTCGCATGGCATTCTCGACGCCGCCACCAACGGTGGTCTAGGAGTCGCATTTCTGAGTCCCATCAGTAATTCGCGATTCTTTCTTCCTTGGAGGCCAATCCTCGTGTCTCCTCTTTCAGTCACTGGATTCCTTACGGAGCGCGGTCTCTTTGTCCTGCTCTCAGAGTTGCTCTGGGTCTGGGCGCCTCTCCTAACCGTTGCCCTCTTGTCGCGCTTGATCATTCGCTCTCGAGAGCCCAGCAAGTCGACTCAGCCGACCGAACCCGGAGATTGAACTCCAGCGTAACCGGAAGGAGGTCAGAGCAACCGAGTCCGGGACAGGGTTTAGGTTCTTTCTTTGTTGGTTTATTCTTTGCCAACACCACTATCCAAAACAACTACCTGCAGGGGCGGACCTATATCGTTGTCGTGGTCGATTCCAGGCGAATGGCTTGCGAGCCGTTTCGCAGTCTCAGTAGAATCCTGAAGCACTCCTTGGCCAGTCGCATACTTCCCGGCAAGTTCAAACTGGGCCGGGAAGAGCCGATTACCATCTTTGATCATCCCGATTACAACCTGACTGAGGGAAGTATCGTGGTTTGTCCTGGCGCGGCTAGGTTTTCTTCAGGACCATCCATTTCCCCTTGCCCGCGCGAACGACAGAGTCGATAACCGGTCAACATGGCAAGCGAGAGATCCTGCCGTCGCGCTTTCACCCTCCGGTCCGCGGGAGCAAGCTTGCTCTCGATGGTCTTGATCGGTGGGGCCATCAATTTTGCAGGAACCATTGAGGGATCCTTTCTCTTTTTTGGAGAAGAGGCCTTACCGGTTCCCGCCTTGTGGATATTGGTTGGGTTTTCCTTGGTGTCCGGGCTCGTTTACATGGCCACCCGCCGCCGGCTAATCACTCGCCCGGAGATGTTCTTCATCCTCTTTTCAAGCCTGATTGCCACCCCGCTCATGAGTACGGGATTCTGGCGGCTTACTCTGGGGCGGATGGCAACCATTCCCCTGTCCTCAGATTTCGAGAAACTCGATGCCCTGAACGAGAAACTCTGGGTTCACGGAGCCAATCTCACTGAGGGGATTCTTGAATCTGGCCAGCCAAGTGGATTCGTCGGGCAAGGCAATCTCGTTTGGAAGAGGGCGGAAGTCGACGAGGGCTCGTGGGCGGAATTGCCTACTTTGGTAAACAGTCGTGAGGATGACTTCTCGTCATTTGAGGTGGAACTTCCATTGAAACCACGCGATCAGTGGGAAGTGCTTCCGGGGCAGCCCCACATACTCAGCGTTCTTATCCAGGTCCGAGAAGTGGAGGCCACCTCGACCTACTTCTGCAGAGTCTATACCGATGACAGTAGGCGGATTCTAGAGGAGGTATTTACGGGTTCAGGGGAGACGTCCAAGACCTTCCTGCACAAGACAGGATTCCAGCGTTTTGGGATGTATGGGCTGGTTATCCCCTATGAGACCAGGGAAAAGATCCGGCTCGAATTCGGACTGTCGGGAAAGGGAATCGCAGTGTTCCGCGACCTACGGTTGATGAATGTTTCCGCTATCAACGATGCTTACCTCGGCACCGAAACCATCACCGAGGCGGAATATGCCCGGCTACCGGAAACCCATCGGGTGGGAAAGAAGGTAAGACCCGATAATCTGTTCAGTTGGAAGGGGATCGGTTTTCTTTTAACCGCCTATGTGCCTCTCCGGGCATGGATAATGCCTTTCTCTGTGTGGGGGTCGTTTCTACTGTGTCTCTTGACTGCGACCTTCTCCTTTTCAGTAATCATGCGCCGCCAGTGGGTCGACCGAGAGCGATTTTCTCTCCCACTCCTGCAACTGCCGCGTTTTCTCATCGGGTTTGACGGCGAGGGCGACCGCTCGAAAGCCCTGCCACCGATTTGGACAAAGTGGCTCATGTGGGCCGGTCTGATTCCCGTTTTCGTCTGGTGCCTCTTGCGCGCCTGGGCTGCCTCGGACCCGTCCATACCCGACCTCAGCGTCAATGTCAGTCTGAAAGCCTATGTGACAAATCCCGCCGTTGCTTCCATGCTGGGCAATGTAACTTTCACCATCGCGGCTCTCTATCTGGGTCTTGCTCTTTTCATGGACCTGAACGTCTCCTTGAGCCTGATCCTGGGGTACTTCCTCTTCCGATTGCAGTACTGGTTCGGGGAGGCTTTTGGATGGAATGTCGAGGCGGGCTACCCCTTCCAGAACAACCAGATCGCATCAGCTTTCCTGGCCTATGCAGCCCTTATTCTTGTTCTAGGGCGCAGCCACCTCTTGAGGGTACTTAAGGAGGCCATTGCAGGAATCCGACGACCGGACGAGGTGTTCTCGTCCCGGGTAGCGATTCTGATATTCCTGTCCAGTTTTGTCTGTATTGTCCTATGGGCCCGGTGGCTCGACGTCCCAGTGCGGGGGATGGTCCTGTTGTTCGTCATTTTTTTTCCTTTGCCATCGTGGCAATGAAACTGCGAGCGGAGTGCGGGGTCGTCTATGGGTATTACTATCCGGTGCGCTTCTGGTTCCTTATCCCGATGGTGGGAGGGGTGGCTTTTCTAGGGACCGATGGAGCCATCATATGGCTGATCTGCTCCCTTACTTTAGGCGTTCGAGCGTTATTGATTGTTCCGGGAATCCAATTCGAAATGCTGGAGGCCGGCAGACGACTGCATGTCCGGCCACGACATATTCTCTACACCGGCCTAATGGGTCTCTTTGGCGGATTGGTGGTCGGTGGTTGGATCTATCTTGCGGGGTGTTATGGCTTCGGCGTCAGTTATTATGGCAGCCTCGACGCCTTTGATCCCGAGATCGAAAATTTCGGAGAATTCGTGGGTTGGCACGCTAAAGCAACAGACGATTATTTTCAGGCAGCTGCTGTGGAAGAAGTCGATCGTGGGCTGGGCGGACCTGCGTGGGCCATGATTTTTGCAGGTGGTGGAACGGCTTTCACGGTGATACTCAGGCAGCTATTTGCCAGTTTCTGGTTTCATCCCATCGGCTTTGTTTTTGGATGCTCCGTAGCGATGCAACTCGCCTGGGGCAGCCTTCTGACGGCGTGGCTCATCCGATTCATCGTCCTCAAGATCGGCGGTGCGCAAATGGTCAGAGAAAAGCTCTACCCGGTTGCCATCGGGATGATCATGGGCAGTGTAATGGCCCATATCATCCTCTTCGGGTTTAACGCCTGGTTCTACTTTTACCGGCCCGGGACGCCGGGCATTCAATTGCTCTTCGGCCCGTAATGTAATCGAGCGGTTCAGTTGAACCGCTCGATTACAAAAGGGGGCGGAGTTCAAACTAGCTTTTGCTTGGTAGATGAAATCGCAGACGCGAACCAGGATGCTCCTAACGGATTTCTTCTAAAGCAAAGCAATATCAGCCTTGTATTTAAGCCTGACCCTGCTCGAGCCCTCCGCCTATCCGGTCTCGGTCACGTAGAGGGCGTAGAGGCGGGCATCCTCGGGCCTGAGGGCGCTGCCGTAGTTGACCCTCAATCGGATTGCGTCGCCGGAAGCCGGTAGGGCGTCCCCGCCCTTCCAGGTGACGGGCTGCCGGAGCCCTTCCTTGTCCAACGGAACGCATTGGTCACCCGCGTATCCCGGCACGGGTCGGAACTGTTCATCCAACACTTCTACTGTTAACGGGCTGTGCTTCGAGACATCGGCGTTTGCATACAATCGCGGCTTCCCGCCGTTCGGGCGCATGGCGCAGGTGACCAGGTGAGGTTCGGGTCGGGTAATGGGGAAGAATTCCTGGTCGCTGACGGGCACTTCCCGGAAGGTCTCGAAGAAACCGAGCCGGTCGCGGTGCCAGGTGGCGAGCCGGACGTCGCTACCGAAAAACAGACCATACCACATCATCGTCTTGTCGCCTCGGTTGACCATCGCCGGGCCGTGGGCGTGGGTCACAGCCTGGCCAAAACCGGAGGGGGCTTCCAACTCGCCGGCGGCTGGAATCAGTTTGAAGTCGGGAATGGGCTCGCGGTAATGCAGGGCATCGTTGGTCACCACCAGGCCGAGATCGATGTGGATCTGGTTCTGCTCGCCCATCGGGTTGCCGTGCCACATGTCGTAGACGCCGATGATGACGTTACCCCGATCCCACAACATCGCTCCCTGGTGCGCCTCCTCCGCCATGTTGTGGTCGGGTAAAGTCGGGCGCGGTGGAATCTGGTCCCGTCGGAATCCCAGACAGGAGGTCTGCGTCCAGATCTCGAAGTCGTAGGAGGCGAAGGTGATCATCTTGCGGGCGATGCCGTAGTGCGAGCCGTGGTGGCCCAACTCGTCCTGTGAAACGACGTAGTAACAGCCGTCGACTTTGACGACGCTTCCGGTTTCCTGCGCAGGCGCGACCGGGTTGTGAGGGGATTCGGTCCAGCGCAGTCCATCGGGGCTGAAGGCCACGGCCAGCTTGTTGATATAGAGGCTGCATTCGATGGCCATCTTGAACCGGCGGCCGGGATCCGGATCGTCCGGGTCGTAGAGGATCGGGCAGCTGGTCAGCACCGGCTGACCGTCGAAGAGGTCGATTATGTTATTATCCTTGCCGCCGTTGTACTCCACCAGCCCCAAACTGGGTTTTTCCCAGTGCACACCGTCCTCGCTAACGGCATAGGCAAGTCGCCTCCCCTTCTTCTCCAGACTGCTTTTGGCTTGATACCACATGCGGAACTCGTCCTCGATCTCGATAACGGTTCCGTAGAAGATCACGCTCTCGTCGTCCGGCTCGCCCGGATTGCCTCTGCGCAGGACGATCGGGTTGCCGTTGTATGGTGACTTCCCCGGAACCAGCTGCAGCCTCAGTCCCGTAGTGAAGGGAATGCTGGTGTCGTCGAACGGAAACAGCACCACCTCGCTGACCTCAGATTTGGGACTACCGTTGAGCACTTCGATCATTCTCGTGTCCTTTCCTCCGGCCGGTCATTCCCGCTCGCAGCGGAGCAGCAGCTCGCACTGATGCAGTGTCGGCCAACCCTCGCCAACGCCCGGCGCTCGAAACTGCCAGCCGTCCGGTGACGCCGATCCATCCAGCACGACCAGGACCCTGTTCGATCCTCGACTAAGTGGCGGATCGTCCACTACGAGCCACTCTTCGTTTATCCTGTTGTGAATTCTCGCCGCCCCTTGCAGGTCAACCCGCTGATCGTTCACCTCGCAGACGATGCGCTCCAGATTTGCTTCGTACTCCGTCATTCGAAGGCGCATTTCCGTCTTCCAAATACGCCCCTCGGCGATGCCGTCCTCCACCTCGTCCTCGATACGCAGGTGCAGAAGATGCCCGTCGCCGGCGCCGCGGCCGATCAGCGCCAGCTTGCGCGGGATTTGCGGCTCATAGTCGCCGGCGTATCCTCTGGGACTAACCTGGTAGCAGCGATCCAGGTTCCGGAGCGAATTTGGATCCGCCAGGTCGCGCAGATTTTGCAGGTCGCGGCGGGTGAATCTATCGGAGGCGAAGGCGCCCATGCGGCCCTCGTATATGGCCGGATACTCGTGGACCGGCATGTCGCTGTCGTCGCCGTCGGCGACGGGATTGGCCCGATGATTGGCGTAGTCGTGGTTGAAGAGATGGACTCCGGAGGCACCGGCTTCGTAGGCGTTCAGGGCGATGGCCCGTCGCACGGCGGGTTGACAGGCGTCGTAGCCATTCTGCGGAGAGGCGGGATAACTTCCCCCGGAACCCACGTAGACCAGCGTCCCGCCTGCATCTGCCGCTGCCACGGCTCGGTCCACATCGTTCACCGGCCTCCAGCCACCGGCCGAGGAGATGCAGATGATGTCGACGACGCCCTCGCGGACCCAGGTCTCGGCGTCGAGACCCAACTCCAGGGAGGCGTCGAAGCTGGAAGCGACGCGGCACATGAACTTGACCTCACGGCCCATCCTCTCGCCGTGTTCGCCCACAAGCTGTCGCACCTGGCGCATGAAGGCGGTCATGGTGTCGACCTGTTTAATCTCCTGGTGCGGCTTGAAGAAGGGGGCCCCGCGGCAGAAGTCCAACTCCAAGCCGTCGACTTCGTAGCGGCTCAAAATCTCGTCGAACCGACCGAGAAAGCGCTGGCGCACCTCTTCGCGGCCGTAGTCCCACTGCCAGCTGAAATTGAAATCGTCGGCGTAGGCCCCTGCTGCCGCCGCTGGTGAGCCGATCAGCAGGTCAGGGCGTTTCATCTTAACGGCGGAGCGCCGGGCGTCGGCCATCCGGTGTTCCATGTTGCAGTGGGCGTCGTTCATGCGGATGGAGGCATAGACGCCGAGCCCCGACTTCCGGGCCCTGTCGACGTAGAGCTGGAAAACGTCGTGCCCGTCGTCGACCATGGCTCGGAGGTTCATCTGCAGCAGGTCGGATGATTCGATTTTTGTGCCCGCCGGCGGTGGACTGGAATTTTCGCTCGGCAGTAGGTTACGCATGTCATTGCCCCAGGTTTCTCCCCACAATTCCCCATGGGCACTGCCCCGCCAGGATAGGTCGTCGTTGATACCCACCAGCACGCAGACTACGTCGACGCCGGTGTCGGCAAGGGGTATCATCATCTCCGTCACGTCTCCGGGATCGCGCCGGCACAAGTACTTGAACGCCAGGCAGCCGTCGGTGTTGAAGAAGATGCGAGGTGGCCACCTGTAGGGCAATCCGGAGGGAGATTCGACGTTGTCAGTCACGGCTCCCCCAAGGGTGCAAAACGAATCAAGAACGGCGCAAGGCCGAAGTACAGAGACTGTCACAGCGAATGGCCGAATACTCCTTCGAGACTTATCTATAAGACTTTCAAATTCAAGATCTTCTGTGTCATTCTGTTATAAACCTGAAAATCAAAAACAAGAAGGGCATAACATGCCTTCAGAAGGCCACCCGCGGTTCGGTAGCAGAATACTTGAGGAGCTTATTGGGCTGAATCTTACGAGTCCGGCTACTATTACTCCGACAACTAAATAGTGAAGAGTGGATCCTATTTGCTGCGAGAATCTCTGGTTTCTGAAAGGATCGGCGATGCTCATATATTTTCTGCCGTAGTGATAGATCAATCGCACCGGAGTCGAATGGGGTCTGATGTTTTATCGGCCGGATTTCCGGCTGTGGACAAGGTTCGAATCTCACCCATCCACTACTCCGGCCTCTTTCTTTTACTTGCTACGAGAATCCCTGGATCCTCAGAGCAACTCTCGAAAAGACTATCTGGACCTACCTACACAATTCCTCAATTATTGCCCTTTATGAGAAGCAAACAAACCGAACGGATGGAAGCACTCGTGGCGGACCTGAAGAGAGGTGAGCTGTCCGAGCAAGCATTGCGGGGGGGCATCGCCGAAATTGCGACAGCGAACGGTACCCGTCAGGATCTTCTCTACCTTCACAGCCGGTCAACCTCGCTAAGCACAGAGCTCTTGGGCATGTCGCTGTTCGAAGACGGCGAGGAGGTCGTGTTGAACTCCGATCCGGAGGAATGGCCCTATCAGTCGGTACTCGGGGCGATAAATCAGGGTTGGCGGGTGATCTCCTTTCCCGATCTGTCGCTCCTGACCATGAGCGATGACGAGTTCCACGGCCTCGGATTCCTATTTATCCTCGAGCGTTGGAGATAGGTCAATGAAACACCTCAAAGAAAAGACCTACAACTGCGAACCGACCCTAACCGACTCGCAGGTGCTGGAATTCTGCAAGAACGGCTACTTGCTCCTCGAAGGTGTGGTGCCTGACGACGTCAATCGTATGACGACGGAATATCTCGAGCGCGAGGAGTTCTACGAGCCCACCGGGATCCTCGACGAAGAGTGGTTTATCGATGGAGTCATCCTGAATCCGCAGGCGGCTGGAGCTGTGCGCTCGCTTCTGGGCGTGAACTTCCACATTCCCATCCTCATGAGCAATCACCGGGTGACAGGTCCGTATCCGGCAACAGGCGGCTGGCATGTGGACGGCAACTACCAGTGGGATCCGGAACTCAACTACCTGCAGGTGTTCTATTACCCTCAGGACACGCCATTGGAAGTGGGGCCCACTGAGGTGTTACCAGGTTCCCATCTCATCCGCAACAAGGCCCGTTTCATGGGGCACTTGAACGCCATCCGCGGCGCCATGCCGACGGCTTCGCCGGCGGGATCAATCTTCCTCACGATATATCAGATCTGGCACCGCCGCGGCAGGTCAACGGAGGCCGCGTTGCGGAACATGCTGAAGTACTTCTACTGGCGCACGACTCCGCCCAAACGCGATTGGATTGTCGAGTCGGACTTCGACTTTTCCTCTGTCAGCTACAGCGGATCGGCGGGAGCTTTTGTCGAGCAGTTCCGCCGGGATTGCAAGACGGCCGAGATGTTTCTTTGGCTCTGCGGCAAGCACGAAGCCTACCAGAACCTCGGCGGTCAGAGCTGGCCGCTTCCCGCGCACCGCAACGACACTCCCTACGGCTACCCCGACGGACTAGATTCATGATTCGCAAGAGCGCTGATGAGTTGTGCGCGGTTCAATTCGGTATTGTTTCCTGTATAGTCGCCGTGGAATTGCAGTTTTGTTAGTTATACCTCATTAGCCCGGAGCTTCATGCCGACTTTAGATTCCTCGAATCAAATGAGACTGTAAGACGCCGCAGGGCTTCTTCAATGGCGTCCACGGCACTGCGAGAATCACAGAACGGATGACATCAGAATCGGCAGAGGAAGTTCTCGCGCCGCTCTTTCGATTCTTAAGGCGGCGCCACCTGGAACCGCCACGGGTAAACCTCCTGCCTAGCGACAAGCTGCCTGAACCTTACCGCAGACTCCTGATGCACAACGCCGACATGACCACGAAACTGGAGGCGTTTCACGAAGAGGAGATTGTCCTCTCCGTGCGCCACGAAGAGCACTCCAAGGACTGGTATCACCGGGAAGTGGTCCTGCGCGGAATGCCTTCAAACCGACCCGTTGAATACGGAGCCATCGATATCGCTCTTACCGCCTTTCCAAAAGAACTACGGGCCAAGATACTCGACGGCAGCCGCCCTCTGGGAGGCCTGCTTGTCGATCACACGGTAGACTTTGAAAGTCGGCCGGAGGCATTCTTCAAAGTCGACCCCTGCCATTTCATCGCGGATTCCCTCGAGTGCGACCGCAGTGCGCACTTTTACGGCCGGGTCAACCAGCTCTCATTCCGTAGCGGCAGAACCTTCGCCCAGGTCGTCGAGATTCTCCCAAGGATGCTGTCGGATTTCGCTTCGGGATAGTCTGTGAGTAAGGGTTGCGAATCTAAAGGCGATCCGCTAAAACCTTACGAACTACATTACCTAATGTTTCAATATTTCGAGCGGTAATGAAGTTCACTTCATGTCCGGGATTACCGCTCGTGTATTCGCGAATACGACCGAATGCCGGGAGGCGCTCGGAGACGATTCAGGCGTAATTTGAAGCGTGTACTCGATCTCGTCGGTACGCGGGGGCAAACACCGCGTCTCATCACACGCTTGAGTTTGAATACGAATCGTCAGCGTCACCGATCCAACCGTTGCGTCGTCTGTGACGGTGACGGGAAAGAAGTGCCACATCCGCCCTTCATATGTGGTGAGGACCTGATCCAAAACCGGATCGTGCTTTTTACCCGGTTGAGGTGCGCGAACATTTCCAACCTCGAGCGCTTCGGTTGCCCGCACATCAACAGTCGTGGGGATGAGGAACTCAGCTTGCGGATTGGGACCGTAGAGATGCCAGCCCTCCTCTATATCCAGAGCCACGGCAAGTTGAAATTTCTGTCCCGGTGCGACTTTCTCAGACGAAGAAAACAGGCTTGCGGTGACCGGTCCGAGACGCTTTGCGGCGTCGGCGTTCCGGATCTCTGCGTCTCTTAGTCGCTCGCAGGTACGGTCCTGAAGATATACGGCGGCAGCATAAACTCCGGCTTCGAGTCCGCGAGGACTCTGCCACATGAGTCCGGACAGAGCTTCGAGAGTCCTTTCAGCGGACCGGGCGTAATCCGGAGATCCCGTCAACCGAGCGAGTTCGAGGAGAACCACGACGGCGGCGCCGTTTGGGGTTGGGACATTCCCTCCGCCCATCAGGTTTTTCGAGCGCATCAGAAGTCCTTCGTGCGCGGCGGCGGTAAAGAAGAAGCCGCCGTTCGAAGCGTCTTCGAATTCCGCGCGCATCACATCCACCAGGCGGCGCGCTTCACGAAGCCAACGTTCCTTGCCGGTTGCTGTGTGTAATTCGAGCAGCCCCTCGGCCAGATAGGCGTAATCATCGAGATACCCGGGGAGCTTCGCCTGCCCGGCGCGATAGGTTCTCAGAGGGCGGCCGTTCCCGTCGACGAGGGCATCGAGGAGAAAATCCGCCGCCTTCGATGCCGTTTCGATCAATCGCGCGTCGTCAAGGCGACGTCCGGCGTAGGCCATTGCACCAATCATCAGTCCGTTCCAGCTCGTCAGGATCTTGTCGTCCTTACGGGGCTGTTCCCAGGTATCGCGCCGCGCCAGGAGCCGTGCCCGCATTGCAACCATGCGCTCTTTGAACACCTTCGGATCTTCTCCCCGCTCACGGGCGATTTTGGCGAGCGGTTTCGACAGATGGGCAATGTTGGTCCCCGGACGTTCCCCCGTAGCCTGATCGCGGAAATTGCCGTGTGCCCTCATGTTGTATACCTCGGCGAAGAGATCCCCGTCGCACTCTCCAAGCACCTCCCTAATCTCCTTTGCATGCCAGACATAGGCCTGGCCCTCTTTCCCTACCTCACCCGAATCGATGGCCGAGTAAAATCCACCCTGAGGCGACGTCATCTCGCGTTGAAGCCATCCGAAGATGTCGTCCACCGCCTCGCGATAACGTGGTGTGTTTGTAAGCGAAAATCCGTCGGTATACGCGCGCATGAGCTGAGCGTTGTCGTAAAGCATTTTTTCGAAGTGCGGTAATAGCCAGGTGCGGTCGGTGCTGTAGCGGTGGAAGCCTCCTCCGATGTGGTCATGCATGCCCCCCAGCCACATGGCATCGAGGGTCCGAGTGATCATGCCTAACAGCCTTTCGTCCTTCGAGCGCCGGTACTCGTGGATGAGTACCCGGAGAACTCCGTGCGGCGGAAACTTGGGCGCACCGCTAAATCCACCGTGAACGGTATCGAGGGCCTTTCCAAACTCAGTGACCGCGTTGTGGATAAGCCCCTGGTCGGGAGGACCATTCATTATGCCCACCTGCAATTTCCTGGCGCCCCCCTGTTCCTGAATGGATTTTGCCAACCGGTCCGCCTGCCGTTCGATCTCCTGGCGCCGGTTCTTCCAGTCTCCCGATAATGTATTCAGAATCTCAATGAACCGTTTCTTCGGGAAGTAAGTTCCGGCCATCCATGGCCTTCCGTCAGGCGTCAGCCAAACCGAGTTGGGCCAACCGCCTCGGCCGGTCATAAGCTGGGTAGCAAGCATATACTGCTCGTCGATGTCCGGACGTTCTTCACGGTCAACCTTGATTGCGATAAAGTGCGCGTTGAGGATCTTGGCCACTTCTTCGTTCTCAAAAGACTGCTTCTCCATGACGTGGCACCAATAGCAAGTCGAATACCCAACAGAGAGAAAGATAGGCCTATCTTCTTTCCTGGCCCGTGCTAGGGCCCCAGTGCCCCACGTATACCAGTTTACCGGGTTGTGGGCGTGTTGCAGTAGATAAGGGCTGGTTTCATGGATGAGGTGATTGGTGTACTTGTGAAGCTCCCGAGGCCCAGTGCTGTTTTTTGCGAAAGCAGAATTCGAATTCCCATCTTCAGATCCCGGTCGCGACGAAATTCGAGATGGTGTTGCATTTGATGTTGATGGGCGGACGCCGTCTTTTTTCGCCAGTTCGCGTTGAGGCGGCGTACTCGTCCGCCAGTACCCGCGTATTGCGATGTTGCAGGCGAGGAGAATAATTACAACGAGGCCGATCCCGGCAGTTCGTTGCCGCGTTTTGGATACCGGCCTTGCCATTTCCTTCCAATCGGAGGACATGAGAAATGTTTTGCTATATGCGGACTACGGTGAAACCGCTAGGCCGGAACCTACACACCCAAACTCGGTTTCGCCGCCACAATCTTCCGTCGGCTCAAGTAATAGAAAAAAAGGCCACCCTGATAAACGAGGGAAGCAAGAATGACACTGGAGTAAAAGAGATAGAGTCCTTTAACCACCAGGTCGCGAAACAAATTTGCGTCGATATCAATCGTCCGCAGTAAATCGAAGAGAAGGCTCTCGTCGACTCCGACGGATTGCAACAATTCGCCGGACTCGCCTGAGAACAGGCTACCAATTTGGCTGGGATCGAAGAAAAGCATCTTACCGGCACAATACAAGAAGATGATGGTGAAGAGCCAAACCTGGCTTGCAGCGAGCCAGGTGATCGCCTCCCGCAAGCGTAGGCGCAACAGATTATGCCCGTGGATTTCGAAGACCCCGGCAAGAACCACGAAAAGACCTACGCCGGCGCCCGTAAAGTCTCCAATGAGCAGAGAGATGAATGTAAAAAAAGCGGATACGCAGGCGACACTCCACCCGTTGTATTTTGAGATTTTGAGGGCACGCAGAAACTTTCTTTCATCCCCTTCCATAAATCTGCCTTCAACTTAACAAAATCAATCCGCTCTACCGGTATCGACTGGAATCGCTCTTATTGTGGCTCCTCTTCTTCGTCACTGGGTTTTGAGATAGATTTTCTCATCTCGGGATCGGACTGGATGTTCATCATCCGGTAGTAATCCATGACACCGAGATTTCCCGTCTTGAGCGCATCCGCCATGGCCAGCGGGACCTGGGCCTGAGCTTCAACCAGTTTGGCCTCCATCTCGGCAACTTTCGCCCGATTCTCCTGTTCGAGGGCCACCGCCGCGGCTCGTCGGATTTCGGCCTGGGCTTGAGCCATGTTCTTGTTGGCTTCCGCCTGGGTCTCCTGCAGCTTGGCACCGACATTTTCACCGACGTCGACATCCGCGATATCAATGGAAAGAATCTCAAAGGCGGTCCCCGTGTCGAGGCCTCGATCGAGCACATTCTTTGAAATCGAATCGGGATTCTCCAGGACCCATTTGTAGCTATCCGCTGATCCGATCGTGGTCACGATCCCCTCCCCGACACGAGCGATAATGGTCTCCTCCTGGGCGCTCCCTACATAGCGATCGAGATTGCTCCGCACCGTCACGCGAGCGCGCGCCTTCACCTGGATACCGTCTTTTGCCACCCCATCAATGGTGACTCGCCCGTCCGCCGTCTCGTCGGGACAGTCGATCACTTTCGGGCTGATCGACGTGCGCACCGCCTCAATGAGCGACTTGGTCGTGCCCTTCGTCGCCAGATCAATGGCACAGGCCCGATTCCATTGCAGTTCGATGCCCGCTTTCAAAGCGTTGATCAGTGATTGGGTCGTCTGACTGACATCACCACCCGCCATGTAATGCTGCTCGAATTGATCGATTGGTATCTCCACACCCGCCTTAACCGCGTTGATACGGGCGTCGACGATAAGGGCGTATGGATTCTTCCTCAATCGCATCGCTACGAGGGTCCCAAAACCGACGTACGCACCTGATAACCAAGCTCTTAGCCATACTTTAAAAAGGAGACGATGATGAAGAAGAGGACTACAAGGCCGACCCCGATAATTATCGAAATCATCTGTGGAATTGTGAATTCCAAGGAGGGAGTGCCCATAATGTGTTTAATCCGTTGGACGCTTAAAATTGTCGAGGCGGGCGCCCAGACTTGAAAACGGGATTCCGCTTTAACTCAAGGCAGAAAGTGTCTCTGCCCTCCCTTTTGTCAAGAATTCCAGAGAGGCCGGTCGCGTCGCTTACCGGATAATCATACCGACCCGCACCCTCGAAGAAAATGAACACGAATTAAAAGGTGGCTTCATCCAGAAAGTCCTGAACTCTCCACATCTTTTTAGTCCCACCGATGTACATAACTGCGGGGTTGGCTTCTTGTATCTCGGTTTCAAGCCCATCTCCCAGGACGAGAGGGTTGCGTCGTTGATTGATGACTTCCTACGCGGCCGTGACTGGGTGACCGCATCCCAACTCCGCCAGGCCTTCGAATCGCACCACCGGCTCTGCAGGCTGCTGGGAGGCTGTCGGACTTTGTGCTTCGATTGCTCTGCAAGTACGAAAGTTCTTCCGACAGCCGCCTATTCAACTCGCAGATACCAAAAAGAAACAATTGTCAAAGCGTATTTTGACGAGCAAGATCCACCCGACATATCGAATAATCGCTAAATTCGACGCTTCTAAAGGATCAATTGGGAATTCTCAGATTAATAAATGAAACCTACTAATCCCACACGGCAACAAACCAAACGTAAGTCTTTGAAGGTCGGGATTGTTGATCTGATTGAGAAGCAGCCGACGAATACATTGTATACCAGGATAGTCAATCCGAATTACGCTTCGATCATGCCGCAAGCCATTGCAGTGTGGATTGAACAAATGGGGCATGAAGTCTATCTTGTCACATATACCGGTTTGGAAGATTTGCGCCATGAGCTTCCGGACGATATCGATATTTTATTCATAAGTGCCTTTACCACTGCCGCGTATCTCGCCTACAGCATCTCAAATCTCTTCCGCACCAAAAATGTTGTCACTGTTCTTGGCGGACCCCACGCCCGCGCCTATGCAGAGGATGCGACAAACTATTTCGATTACGTCGTCGGCCTCGTCGACAAAGCACTTATCCGGGATCTGCTAGATGACGTTTCACCCAATCCTCGCGAAGGCGTCATACTCACCGCCAGGCAACAGCCTCAAACGCTGCCCGGTCTGCGCGAGCGTTGGAAATTCATCCGGCAAAATTTAGACAAGACCCGGTTTCTCCAATTTGTGCCGATGATTGGCAGCCTCGGTTGTCCGTACAAATGTAGCTTCTGTATAGACTCCCAGGTCGACTTTCAAACTTTACCCTATGATCAGATTCATGAAGACCTGGTCTTTCTCCAAGAACAGCCCAAGCCCCCGAAAGTAGCCTGGTACGATCCCAACTTCGGTGTTCGATTCCAGGAATATATGGATGTCATCGAGTCGGCGGTTAAACCCGGCAGTCTTGCATTCCTCGCCGAGAGCAGTCTCTCTTTGCTGAGCGAACCCCATCTGCAGCGCCTGAAAAAGAATAATTTCCTTGTCATGTTGCCGGGAATCGAGTCGTGGTTCGATTTCAACGGCAAATCTAAGCAACGGAAAAACATCGGGCTGGACAAGGTAAAATCGGTCGCCGAACATGTTAACCTGATTACCCATTACATTCCGTATGTTCAAACCAACTTCATTTTTGGTTTGGATTCTGATACTGGCTCCTTACCGTTTGAGCTGACGAAACAATTTATTGACCTGGTGCCCGGCATCTATCCGAACTACTCGCTGCTGACGGCGTATGGTAACTCGGCGCCACTCAACTATCAATACCAGGTTGAAGAGCGGGTGGTTGATATTCCATTCACTTTTCTAGATGGTTATTCCGCCCTCAACGTCAGGCTGAAGAATTATTCTAACCTGGAATTTTACGATTATATGATTGATCTGGTGAAATTTACGTTTTCACCTCGCATGATTTGGAACCGTTTCAAAGCCAACAAAACTCCGGTAACGAGATGGATGAATTTGCTTCGCGGAATCTCCTCGGAAAAAGGCAGCGCCGGGAACTATGCCGAAGTGCGCAACCGGTTGGCAACCGACCACGAATTTCAAGCTTTTTATTCCGGAGAAAATATGAAGCCACCTTCATTTTACCTCGAAAAGATAAAATTGGGGCTGGGCCCCTTCTACCAGCATTTGCCGGCAAAGGTAGTGAACTATTTGAAACGCGGCGAGCCCTCGCCAAATCCGCGGATATCCAATATGATCACTGATCCCGTTCAACCTGGCGAAGCACAGATTGTCTAGTTAAGGGAAATAGCCGTTCCAGTTCCGAGTCCGACCAGGAATCGATCGATGCTCTGCACCGTCTCCTCGAAAACAGCGTGATCTAATTACAACGGTACCGCTTCACCCGTTTCCGAGCAGCGCATCGCCGCGTCATAAACCCGCATCATGCGTGCGATTTGTTCTGGCTTGACGATGAGTTCCGCCCCCTTATTCAGGACATCCGAGATATTTTGATAGTACGACTTCCAAGAGCCTCGGACGCTCTCAACCACGATCTCACGATTCTCACCACCGGCTTCCGTCCAAACTTGCGCATAATTGACGGGGTCTTCTTCTACAGCGTCGATGTTTCCCGCTTTCATTGCCTCCTCCTGCGGATCTGTCCCATGCTGCACCAATCCCCCGAGATTCCCCAGAACGTACCAATGGGGTTTGGGGACTTTCGCCAGATTGCTAATTTCTATCTGAAAGCGGACGCCGTTTGAAAATTTCAGCAGCAGGTTCGCATAGTTGCCCATGTCTGTGTTCCACCGGGTATCGTAATAGATATCGCAGTAAACCGTTTGAACCGGTGCATCGACAAGTTGTAGGGCTTGATCGACGACGTGCGCCGGCCAGTCATAAAGAATTCCACCGCTCTGTTTTCGAAACCCGCGCCAGCCCTGTGGCGGACCGTATCTCATAATCGCAACCTGGAACAGGTATGGAGTTCCCAGGAAACCGTCCTCGAGCACTTTTCTGACAGTGAGGTAGTCCCAGTCCCAACGACGATTGTGGAAAACGCTCAACAGGACGTTATTTCGCTGACTCGCTTCGATCATCGCATCTGCCTCGGCGGCGTTCATGCACATGATCTTGTCGGTGACAAGGTGCTTGCCCGCATCCATCGCTTTGATCGCGAGTCCGGCGTGCGTATCGTGCGGAGTCGCGAGGACGACGAGAGAAACAGCATCGTCCTCAATCACCTGATCAATTGTTTCATAGATCCTCACATCGGGGTGATCTTGAGCGATAGATTGGCGTCGTTCTGCACTCCGCGAAGCGATTGCACAAAGGTTCAACCCTTCTGCCAATCCGATGAGGTAGGCGTGGAAATTTCTTCCTGCATTGCCATATCCAATAACTGCTGTGCTAATCATTGAAATCGCCTTTCCACTCCGATCTTCAGGGAACTTCTGTTCATCTTTGCGGTTTCGGGGAAGTATTGACAACCGAATTACCGTCCCTTGATAAACGCCTCCAGCATCTCCGTGGCTTGGGCATCGGAGTACTATTTAGGAGGCGATTTCATCAAGTCGCCACTTGGACCGATTAGTGCGACACTGATTCCGCGTTCAAGAGTTCATCCCGGAGCTTGACCTTGAAGAATTCGTTGTAGTCGTTCTCCCGCCAGACCAACTCGAGTGCAGATTCCCTGAACTGAAGACAGGTCAAGCGTCAGGTTTCGGGATGTATTCGAAGTGTCGGCGGTTCTGACCGGAGCCACGGCCATAATAATGCCATTGCGGAAAGTTGAAATCAGAGGTAATCGAACACGGAAACATGAGCACCGCCCGGAGAAAGGCATCCAGGTTCGGGACATTGTATATGTTGGTTTGATAACCCCACTCCCCCATCTGATCGAAAAACCTGAGCATGTTCTCGGTGTCCCAGCTGATGGAAAAGCGGTTGATGCCCCAAGATTCAAACATCTGTAGAATTTCCCTTGCCTTCTTCGGGGCGCTGCAAACGAGCGGTGTAAGGAAGTCGACAGGTGCTTGCACGACCGCCCCCTCATATGTTTTCGCAAGCAGCGTAAAACCATCCTCGAGTAGATGTTCGATATCTCCGTTAAACCAGAGGCGGTCAACTGGAAACTGGTAGTCTGAGAGGTAATCCGACATTCGCTTCAGTAGACTCCCTCCAGTCTTGAGATCAAATTTGACGCCCTTGTCGGTGGGCTGCACCCGCCCCAGGAACTGTTCCAGCGTCAGCCACTCTTCGTCCTCATCGTATTTGGATTCTGCGAATGAATCGTGTCGCAGGATCAGTTTGTTGTCAGTGGGCGCTAAACGCACATCGCATTCCCCCCACATGACTTTGTCCGAGGCGAGGAATTGACGCAAGTTGACCTCACCGTTGATCCCGTGCCAGACAAAATCGATGGTCGCCGGCAATTTCCTGTCGGAAATCAACTCCTTCAAATCGTATTCTTTGCCTTTTGCGCTTTTCGGTGGAAGTCGAGATCGACTCGACTCGAAGATCGTGTCTGCATGTAATAAAAGGATCTCCTTATCGGAAAATGTCTGTGCCATGGCCTCCAATATCTCGGGCTCGTTGTCGATGTAGGCGACCACGCGGAATCCGTCATTACGGTATTTCCTGATTCCAGCAGCCTTGGCAGCAGCTACTTCCTGATTCGAGCCCTGGGGATTCATCACCAACCATTCATCCTGGAATTGAATGTGGTAGCTACGACTCAGCTCATTCAACGAACGCAGGGTGTCCTGGCGTAACCCTTCCGGACGACCGGTGTTGAGACCAATGAACGTATTCGGTTGAATCTTAAACCATTTGATGACTTCGAGTACTCCCGGAAACGGGCGGTTCCCGGTGAGGACATATTCCCGTTCCCAGAGGTGTTCACCATACCAGTCCAGGATTTTTTGATGCTCCGCCACAGGGATTCCCAGATCAACCAGTAGGTACTGCACCTGCTTTTCATGCACTGTAATGTCATCAATTTGCAATCGCGTGAAGAAATCCGTGCTGTTATGCGCGTCATAGGCTTGGAGTAGGCTCAGTATCATATAGCGCATGTCCAGAATGGTCCCGTCTATATCAAAGACAAGCATCAGCCGGTCATCGGGATACTTCTTATACATCCAGTCATAATGCTGTGCAAGCTGACCCATCCAGTTTTCATGGTTCGTTGTCATAACCAATCTCAATTTGGCCGTGAATTCTTGTCAGGTTTCTGCCAATCTCGGAGAGCCCAGCGGGTGATGAAACACCGTAAATCCATTTCGTGCAATCGATTAACTCCTATGCAAGGACTGATCTAATTTGCTGTTTCCCAAAGAGTATAATCTGGCAGGGGATTTAATCAACTCGAAATATGAATATGAACCGCGAAGGTACCGAAGGATTAAGGTCCGGAGCAGGCCATCCAGGCACAGAAATCAATTGGGAAAGTTTGATGGCAGGTCGTCCTTGGAACTTAAACTTTTCGGTTGCTCGACCGAGCATCTGTTCACAACCTCGAAGCCCCTCTCTGCTCAGGTATGCAGAAAACAACCTGTTGAGCAATCCCCCTGACCTTGACCTTCGGATAGACGTCTTGGGATTGATCTGGTGCGCTTTTCAGCTTGGGCTCGAGTTCTCCATAGCTACAACCGTCGGCAGCAAATTGAAACGGGTTCGGAACAGACTGCCATGCAAACCTGAATACCGGATTTCCAGGCTAGCCCGCTTTTACTGGCCGCAAAGCAACCGCGCGGCGAGAAGCAGCTTGTGCCGCGACGAACTGGTCGGATACTTCTGAGAATATCGGGCTAGGAATCTGTCGGGCTTTCCGTCGCCGCTTCGCTGTGCCGTGACAAGTGCACTTCGTAACAGACCTAACCTGCGGATCGTAGGTTGACGGTTGTAAATTGCGACGAGCTTCTTACTGACAGATCCCTTCCAGCCCGTCGAAAAGACGCTTAACACGTAGGGAGGGACCGTTCTCCACAAATATCCTTCTAACGGGAGGATCGGTCTCTCCGTGAACGATGATGCTTCAGAAAGTCAAGCACCCCGCAGCAAGCTACGGGGAATGACCAAGTTAAGTGAAGTGGTCAACTTTCCTGCCTTAACTCAGTTAAGAGTGTCATAAACATAAACAGTAGATTCGTCGTCCTCCGGCATAAAATAGAAACGCAGATGTTCATCCTCAAGCTCGAAGTAAAAAGGATTATGCGACATCACCAGATTAGGGCTAACCCATTTAGGAACCGGGATCTGATGAATCGCCTTTAATGATAAATTATCCAGCAGATCAATTCCTCCAAACGCGTAATCCTCTTGGCCATCCCCGTCGATGTCATACTTATTCAGTCCGGCGCATAACATGTAACCGTATGGGACATAATGGCAATCCTGATAATCTACGTAATGGTTACCGTTTACAACCTTCATTGGATTCAAAGGTTCGATCGGCTTCAATTCTTCATCGAGTTTCCAAGAATAGAACCATCTGGAACCCCAGTTAACACCATGTAATTCGCCCGCCCTCTTATCATGAATAATATCCCCTATGTGATCATTGAATCGAAACATTTCATCGATTTTCATGTGCCCCGTGTTATCCGCTGCCTCAATTCGGTAAATCATGGATTTACTGTTGGGCCGATACTCGGCCACGGGCACCCAAATATACTTCCCATCATAACCTATGCCGCCCGGATGATAGATGTTCTTTTCACCTAGCTTGATCGAATCTACTAAATTTCCCTCCAAATCAGCCTTGCAGAGATGTGCAATACCCTTTCCAGGCGTCCGATCATATCCGCCACTAGGTCTCTGCTCTGGCCACTCGACCACTTCCACAGTCGAGAAGTAAATGTAATCATCAATCTTTACCATGCCCTGGGGATGGTGGGTCCTGAAATTCATCTTGATTTCCTTGACCAGCTTCCAGGTCGTGGACTTTGACAGTTTTTTGAACTGCGTAACAATTTCGCTTTTACCTATCGTTGGGTATTCCCCAACTCCTTCAAGGTCTCCAAGGTTAAATTCTACCGTATTGCTAGCACACCAGATCTCATCAAAGTATTTTTTATTGTCGGCATATTCGGTCCATTTATCGTCAACAAGTATACTGAGACTTGCTTGCCCATCTCCTTTTTTGCTATTTCGGTATGGTTTGAGTAATAGGTATTTCTTGTCAATTTTCGTCGTTTCCCCAGTCTGGCTGAGCTCGTCCTCACACTTGTTAACAAAGAAGAGAGACCGGTCGACTTCCCTCTGGTGAAGTCTTAATTCGAATCTCTCCTCGAGATCCCTCATCCGATAGTTTGCTTCTAGCTTGATTAGAATGTCTCTGAGAATGGCGATGGAGGCCTCCCATTCCTTTCGAATGCGATTCACTCTCTTTCCCGGCCAGGCGGGCTTCCCTTCCTCAGCTTCCTTTTCATTGAATGCATCGGAGTCCGGGTGAAGCAAAAGAATCTTAACGGAACCACCCTGGTCGATAATCCTTTGAAGGTCATTGCGATGTCCATGAATGACAGTTAAAGAGTTGATTCCTAATAATTCGACACTGTCTACTCTATCAGTTGTCAGTAGGGATTGATGAACCTGCCATGGGTGACCACTCTTGACAGGAATTTCAATTTCATTCTTTAAAGAATCCCGGTATCCAGCAGCTGTCCCCTTTGCGTCATTGAGTTGACGGAGCACACTCTGCTCTTTCGCACCATGAAAAATGAAGAAAGAGCCAAAAAGGAGCCACACGCCTAGCAGGCGATTCACATACTTTATCCTTTCTGAAGTAACAAGGAGGTTGTGCAATCCCGTGCCGGCTAGAATAGATGCTATTATCCACAGGCCTATAGGTAGAATAGATTCCTGATAGTTTTTAAAGAGGAATATGAAGACGCACAGGCTCATGATGACAGTAAAGCCAAGCCAAATTGAAATTTTGGATCCTTCTTTGTCAGAATGTCGCTTTGTGTTCATGCCGTTTCCCCAATCCAAGATGGGTTTTCCATTTCCGGAGCCTCTTGCCTACGACGTTTATGGTCGTTCAATTCTAGGACTGCAAAACTGCAATTGCGAGAATGCAATCTATCCCCACGGGCATTTCACGTCGAGCAACGCCCACAGTGCCGACGATTGGTTGTCGGTGCTTCAGCGGATCGTTGCCCACTATCGTGACCGTCCCCTGAAACGATTTGACCGAGGTGACGCCGCCTTCGCCAATAGGGACCTCTGTAGTTAGAGCCCGTCCCAGTGGTGGAAACAATTGATTTTTAATGAGTTATGGGCAAAAAAAAGGCCGGATAGAGCTGCAAAAAGCTCGATCCGGCGAAAAAGGGCGCTTATGCTTGCGTTAGTCAAATACAAAGCACGCCCTTCTCATGAAAAATATTGCCGTACAAAGCTTCCTGCGTCCAGCCCTAACTCCAGTCATTCGATGCAAAGACTACACCGTGTTTCTGGAAACAATGGAGCGGATTGACCGGGTTTTGATCGACTCCTCGCTGGAAAGGGAGGCGATCGTAAAAGCCTTGGAAGGATGGGATGAAGCGGGAGGGAAGGATCGGGAGCGACGCGCTCTAAGAGCGATAAAAGCGCTGCGGGTGGAGGTGGTGCGTCATTTACTCGGAGGGATATCCTTTCGTTGTCTGTCGCAGGAGTTGGGACGCAGTGAGCTTCTGGCTAATTTTTGCCGGGTGCGTGAGGTAGACGGGATCCGGAAAATATCGAAGAGCAGTCTGGAACGGGATTCGAAATTCTTCGACGAAGCGTATCTGAGACAGCTGCATGCAAGGATGACCGAGGTGGTGGGCAATGCTGAACATTGTGGTGAGGCAGGATTAGAGAAGCCGATCGATACGAGGGAATGCCTGATCGACGCCACTTGCCTGGAAGCGAACATCCACTGGCCCGTGGACTGGGTCTTGCTCAAGGATGTGGGAGCAACGCTGCTCAAGGCGATCAGTCTGATCCGGCAGGCGGGAATGAAACAGCGCATGCCCCAGGGAGCAAAGGGATTGGCTCGGGAGATGAACAAACGGTGCCTGGAGATGACGCATGCGCGTCGGCGCCGGGAGGCGGGCAAAGCGCGTAAAGGGATCCTGCGGCGGATGAAGCTATTGCTCAAGAAGATTGAGGGCCATGCCCTTCGCCACCGTGACTTATTGGAAGCTATGTGGATGCAAAGCGATTACACCGAGAAGAAGGCGAGCCGAATCATCGAGCGAATGGATGGTATGTTAGAGCAGATACCGCAGGTCATGAAACAGGCGCACGAACGGATCATAGGGGGGCGGCAGGTGAAGAATGAGGAGAAGATCCTGAGCGCCTACGAACCTGAGATTGACGTCATCGTGCGAGGCAAGGCAGATCGGGAGGTGGAGTTTGGCAACACCCTTTATTTATGCGAGAGCGCAGAGGGATATCTGTTGGACTGGAAACTGTATGGGGGGCAGGCCCCGAGCGAATTGAAGCAGCTTTGGGAAAGTCTGGAGAGGCAAAAGGGCTTCGCTTTAGAGGAGAAGATCGAAGCGATCAGTGGGGATCGGGGCTATGCCTCGAAGGCGGCCAGCAAGCGGCTCCAGGCAGAGGGGATTTTTGACGCCCTTACGCCCCGCAATCCACAAGAGCTCAAGGAGCGGATGGAGGAGCCGCGCTTTGTCCGGTTGCAGCGACGACGAGGGAGCACCGAAGGCCGGATCGGAGTGCTCAAGAACCGATGGCACGGGGGCAAGATACGCAGCAAAGGCTTTGACAACCGTAACCTTAGCGTGGCCTGGTCGGTTCTGTCCCACAATCTATGGAAAATCGCGCAGAGACTTGCGCAAGAACATGAGAAAGAGGCAACGCAGGCGGCATAGGGATCCAAGAATCGAGTCAGAGGCGCTTCCTTGGGAGAACTATCGACTCAAAGCGAGAGGAAGGGTGCTGGAAAGGTGCATAACGGATAAAAGGTAAGCTACCGAGGACGGAAGGCATGTCGTGGTCTACATAACGTGACGAAGATTGATATCGGTATCAGGCTTCCACCCAAATCCTCTCGGATTTGGGACAGCCTCTAGTTACCTTGAGCATGAGAACTTTTCCTACGCCATCAGGCTGAAGAGCAACTGCCAGATCCCCCAAAAGAAACAATTGACAAAGCGTATTGGGACGAGCAACTTGCACTGGGGCGTTCCAGAGGTGGATGATTTCAACCATTCAAACCCATCCATCAAAAAGGGAAATTCCAATTTATGTAATTACGTCCACTCATAGTGGATGCCAAAATCTAACAAAGGAAAAAATGGAACCTGAGATGAAGGAGAAAATCAGAATCGCTGTAATAGGGGTTGGCAATTGTGCAAGCAGCCTGATTCAGGGATTGGAATACTATTCCGACAAAAATCCGGAAACCGCGATTGGCCTCATGCACTGGGAGATCGGTGGCTACCGCCCTTTCGACGTTGAGGTCGCTGCTGCTTTTGACATCGATCGCCGTAAGGTAGGCAAGGACGTTTCGGAAGCGATCTTCGCAAAGCCCAACTGCACCAAAGTCTTCTCTTCCGATATCCCGAAGACCGGTGTTGTGGTAGAGATGGGAAGGGTGCAGGATGGCCTCTCCCCGCACATGGCAGACTATCCCGAGAACCGTACCTTTCTGAAGGCCGACGCGACAGAGCCGAAAAGATCCGATTTTGTCGACATCCTCCGAGAGAGGAGTGTGGATGTGCTGGTGAATTACCTACCGGTAGGTTCAGAGGAGGCCACTCAATTCTATGCTGAATGTGCCCTGGAAGCGGAGGTCGCCTTTCTCAACAACATCCCCGTCTTTATCGCAAGCGATGCAAAGTGGGCGAGTCGGTTTGAGAGTCTCGGCATCCCCATAATCGGAGACGATATAAAAGCGCAGCTCGGCGCCACCATTGCCCACCGTGCCCTTACCGACCTCTTCAAAAAACGGGGCGTCAAGATGGATCGGACCTACCAGCTCAATACCGGGGGAAACACCGATTTCCTCAACATGCTCAACCGCAGCCGGCTGGAATCAAAAAAGACCTCAAAAACAGAGGCTGTGCAGGCAGTGGCCGCGGACCGTCTGCGGGACGAAAACATTCACGTAGGACCCAGCGATTACGTGCCGTGGCAGAACGACAACAAGGTCTGTTTCATCCGCATGGAAGGGAGAATGTTCGGTGACGTGGAAATGAACCTCGAACTTCGACTATCGGTTGAGGATTCCCCGAATTCAGCAGGGGTAGCGATCGACGCCATCCGCTGCTTGAAAATGGCCCGAGAAAAGGGAATCGGAGGCATTCTGGAAGGCCCCGCTGCCTTCTTCTGCAAACATCCTCCGAAACAGTACACGGACGACGAGGCCTATCGAATGACGGAAGCCTTTATCGAGGAGACCGCCCGCCGCGCCTCCCAAGCTTCGCGGGAGCTTGATTCAGAAGATGCGCCGATTGATGACATCCCGACCCATAGGAAGCCGGTGGGATCAATCGGTTGAACGATAGGGCGCTGGGAATCTGTCGGACTTAGGTTGCTAAACATCCCTGAGCTACGGATTTTTAGGTGAGAGAGGTAGATTAGGAGGAAAATAGAGCCATGCTGCGAGGAACCGTCAAGTGGTTTAATTCGGAGAAGGGATATGGATTCATAGTCCAAGACGACAGTGGAGAGGATCTTTTTGTTCATCTTTCAGGTATCGATGGACAAGTCCCGGGTGAAGGCGATACCGTCGAATTTGAAATAGGAAAAGGGAAAAAAGGGCCCTGTGCCGTCAATGTAAAGAAGGTTTGAAGGAATCTGTCGATCGCCGAATCCTCCTCGATCGACCTTTACGCGAGCATGACTGATTTTTCCGCGCCTCGAAAACAGATCAGTTGTTTCTGTGTTGAACATTTGTGCGGGACCGCGACAATCAATGCGGCACTCAAACCACTCGAGAAAAATGAAAAAGAATCTTACTATCTTAAGTTCCTTACTGTGTTTTGTCTCAGTTTTCATTATCTCATGCGGAGAGTCAGAAAAAGAGCATCCCACAGATACCGGTTCGGAACATCCTACCGAAACGGTAGAGCCAACCGCAAAAGAGGCGGATGACGCCGAACCAGCCGCCGAAGAAAAGGAGTCCGCTGCAAAGACGGAAGAACATCCTGCTGAACCTGCCGGGAAAAAGGAGGAGGCTCCTGCAAAAGCGGAAGAGCATCCCGCCGAACACCCCGAGGAGAAGTCAGAGCCGCCCGCTGAGCAACCGGCGGGTAGCGAGGAGCAGCCCGAAAAAATAGAGGAACCGCCCGCGCAAAAGTCGGAGCAAATCGAACAACCGAAGGCGGAGAAGAAGAGGGTTACGAAGGCTGATATCTTCGCCGGTATCAGTGCCCACATTGAGAATAAGGCAAAAGAAGGGAATGGAAAGTATCGGATGGATTACAAAGACAACGAGCTGGCTCTGAGCTTGATGAAGGTCCATCAGGACAAACTGACTCGACTGCAAGATGGATTGTTTTTCGCATGCACTGACTTCCGAGGCGACGACGGCAACACCTACGATGTAGATTTCAATCTTAAGGGTCGACCCGGCGCAATGGTAGTTACTGAGGCAACGGTTCATAAGATTAACGGGAACCGACTCTACAGATGGAAGCAGCAAGAGGACGGCAATTGGAGTAGAGTACCTGCGGAGGGGTAAGTTCTAAGGAAGAATGGGAAGGAGCAGATGCTCATCCCGGAACTCTCCTTCAAAAGAAGCTGGGAATCTGTTGGACTATGAAGTAGCCTGAGACCGACTTGATGGAAGCTCTGACATCACCGTCAGAAACACAGGTATGCATTCCGAGGACCCCCGATAATCGCCGCGCTCCGGGGACGTGCACGGTAACCGTTAGGTTGGTGATGCGTTAGCTGCTATTATCGAGTCCCGACGAATTCAAGAAATTTCCTGGAGTAATCAGAGGCTTTCCACAGGTTCATCAAGGCCGTGAGGTCCGGGACGCTGTCGGCGCCACATTTCTGAAAGTCTGCACTCCTGAAGATTCGCGTCACTCCCCGAAAGGGTATTTTCATGGAAGCGGCCAGTTCGGCGTCCTTTATTGAATCCCCTACGAAAAGAATCTCTTGCCCCTTAAGGTGGGGGGCAGAAATGATGGTTTCAAGCTGCCGTCTCTTGTCGTTCCCGCTCTGGAACCCTTGAAAATCATTGAACCAATCCGATAATCGGTGTTCGACAAGATACTTTGCAATGATCTCTCGATTCGTACTGCTGCAGAGGAAGACCTTCAGATCCCTGCTCCTGAGAAATTGCAGGACCGGAATTACTTCCGTGAATGGCCTCTTGTTCGCAATTTCCTTTACCTTGCGAGCTTCGAAGGCATCACCCGTCTTTTTATTGCTCTGATGTCCCGGGAAAATGATCTCCAGCTGGCCGCCAAAATCTATACCCGTTGTAAGAAGGTATTTCTTCTCAGCATCTTTCCGGGATATGGAGTAATTCTCCACCATCAAGTCAACCGCCAGTTCAGTCAGAAAGGGCATGGTGTCGGCAATCGTTCCGTCAAAGTCGAAAACGACGGCTTTCAGGCCGGGGCTCAGAAGCGAATTTTCTATGAAGGCATACTTAACTGAAAGGAAGAGCCTTCTAGTGGTGATCATGCTCGTCGCTGCAGCCACGAGACATAGGGTGATAAGGATGGAAACGGGATGGATCAACGAGCCCAAGACGCACCCAATGGATATGATCAATAGCCGGATATCCCGTCCCTTTCCAGCGGCGATCAACCCTCCCACGTATCTGTAACCGAGATCCGAGACTGATTTAGAAGAGGTGTAACTGACGAGAAAGTTACCAACAATCGCGAATACGGTAGCCGTGACGATCACAGGAACAGCGCCGATTCCAAGGAGATCCTTGACGGCCTCCTCGGTCAGACAGTAATAAAACATTGCCATGAGGAAGACGGAATCAGTGAACCGGTCGAGAATCGAATCGATGAATCCGCCGATCGGGCTCTGCATTTTTTTCAAGCGGGCTATTTCTCCATCGCAGCCGTCCAGAATGCTGGAAAATTGAAGCAGAAAACCGCCCGCTGCCGGCAGGTGGAAAAAGAGACATACCGCGGCCAGGAGGCCGACGATTAGAGTGATGAATGACGCCTGGTTCGGCGTCATGTCTTCCTTGATTTTCAGCAAGCATGGGGTGAGGATGTGCAGTGAAAATCTTCTGTTGATATAGCGTGCCACCCAGCCGTCCAGGGGCTTTGTCAGACTGCGGTAGAGGATCTTTTGCGCGACGGCCACGTCTTCCGGGGTATCGACGTCCTTCCAATCGAGGGAGCCACTGTCAAACGCCTTGGCCTTGCCATTGCCTGCAAGGACTCCTATGCTGCCCGACAGCGTTGTATCGCCTTGATTCGCGCCCTCCACGAGGGCATCGAAAATGGCTGGAGTGCAAAGGAATGCACCGGTGTCGAAAGCGTTGAAATCCGTTAGCCGCTTTCCTATCCCACCTATCTTGTCCCCATGCACCAGGACTTTCGTGACGTCATCCATGACGACGTCGGTATTGTCCTGGATGCGTCTATCCACGGCCAGGATGACTTCGTCGCTGCCAATCTCCAGGCGTGCGAGATCCCTCAGAATGCCAATATCGAAAATATGGTCACTCATGATGAGCAGGAACTTTTCTCCAAGGAACGGCGCAGCCTTCAACACCGATGCTCCGTTGTCTTCTGTCTCCCATTCCTCGTTGTAAACAGGGGTGATGGGCAACTTGATCCTTCCCGCCAGTTCTACCAGGAAATCCTCGACCTCTGCGCTCCGGTATCCGGTCACGACGTAAAATTCCCTGCAGCCGGCCTCGGCGGCCGTTAATATCGACCGTTCGATGAGGCGAAGCCCCAGAATCTTCAGAAGGGGCTTTGAAACCGCTTTAGGTGATAACCTATCTCCCCTGCCGGCTGCGAGGATGAGACACTTCATGTTTCAGGTCGACCGGAAATAAAGTCCTCGGTCCTCCGGCGGGCTTCTTCGTCCGTATACTGCTGCGGCCTATGCTTGCAAGAGTAGGCCAATGGAGAGAGCAACGCACTTCCCTTTTCAGCGCGGGTTTGCATCAGCGAATCCAGTCGATAGCCACCGAGCCACGATAATTCCCCAAGCCTGAGGCACCCTGCACATTTCTATCTAGTCAAAGAGTTCAATGATCTCCTTGTATGGAGTTTCCCTCAGGTGGACGAGCGAAATCGACATTTCAGCATTGACCCTCCCGATAAATCCTTGCCCATCACCCATCAAAACAGGAAGTAGGGACAGAACTCTATTTCTTGCGCTTAACAGCATGATGAACCGTCACCCGCTAGGAATCTGTCGGACTTTGCGCTTCGTAGCAACCTGCAGGTTCAGATCGAAAGGTGTCGTGTGTAAATCGCGACCAATTCCATACCGACAGATTCCTTTACTAGGCGGCTGTCGGACGAACTTTGGTACTTGCAGAGCAATCGAAGCACAAAGTCCGAAGACTCCTAGCCCTACTTGACCAACTCAACTTCTGAAACGGTTTTTTTCGGGGGTAGTAGGGCTCAGGAGGCGCATCAACAGTAGAGGTGGGTTGGCAAAACCGCCTGTAGTGTAGACCTACGCTCTTCCCAGGGCGGGATTTTTTCGTATAATGGTGGGCCATCATGTTTCTGAGGTGTAATCGTCGGCGCAAAGATGGCAAAGAGCACTACTATTGGAATATCGTTGAGAACAAGCGTGTCAGCGGGGGGCGGGTGGTCCAAAGACAGGTCCTCTACCTTGGAGAGATCAACGATAGCCAACACGAAGCGTGGCGCAAGAGCATCGAGATTTTCGAAGAGGGCAGGGAAAGACCCGAACAGGTGGCGCTGTTTCCGGAAGATCGTGCCCCGCCTGTGGGCGACGAAAGTATTGTTAGAATACGGCTCAAAGATCTCAGGATCGAGAAGCCGCGGCAATGGGGAGGGTGCTGGCTTGGGTGCGTTCTATATGAGCAGTTGGGACTGGGAGAATTCTGGCGGGAGCGTCTCAGACCCTCCCGTCAGGGTACCCGCTGGGCCCATGTGCTGCAGACCCTGGTGGTTTACCGGCTGATGGCACCGGGAAGCGAGTGGCGGCTGCATCGGGAATGATATGAGCGAAGCGCGATGGGCGATCTGATGGGGGAAGACTTTGGGATCGCCGAGAAGAACACGCTCTATCGCTGCCACGATCGATTGCTCAGGCACAAGAAGGCCCTGTTCAGGCACCTGACCGAGAGGTGGAGCGATCTGTTCAATGCCCGTTACGAGATTTTGCTATACGATCTGACGAGCACCTATTTTGAGTGCGATCCGAACCAGGAGCCGGCGGCCTCGAGCCGACTGCGCAAGTTCGGCTACAGCCGCGATAAGCGACCTGACTGCGTGCAAGTGGTGATCGCCCTGGTGGTGACTTGTGAGGGCTTGCCGATTGCCTATGAGGTACTTCCGGGTAACACGCAGGATAAAACCACCTTAAAAGATTTTCTTTCTCGGGTGGAAGAGAACTACGGTAAGGCGAACCGGGTGTGGGTGATGGATCGGGGCATTCCGACCGAGGAAGTCTTGCAACAGATGCGCCAAAGCGAACCCAGGATCCACTATCTGGTGGGTACCCCGCGCTCCTGGCTGGGTCGCTTCGAGCAGTCGTTGCTGCAGAAGGATTGGAAGCAGTTGCGTCCCGGTATCGAGGTGAAACTCCTCAGCGAGGGAGGTGAAACCTACGTTCTGGCTAAAAGCGACGATCGGGTGCGCAAAGAAAAAAACATGCGCCTGCGTCGTTTACGCCGTCTTATCGAGGCGCTCAAGAAGCTGCGTGAGAGCAAACGGCGCTACCAACGCGATACCATCCTGATCAAACTGGGCGAAGCCAAAAAGGAGGCCGGTCCCCGGATCTTTGGATTACTCGACATCGAGATCGCCCCCAAGGGCGCCCCCACTGAAAAGCCGCCTTTGAGCTTCCGGTTGAACTTAAAAAAATACCGCCAAGCCTATCGCCGCGAAGGCCGCTATCTGTTGCGCAGCACCCTCAGTGCCGAGAACCCCGAGCAACTCTGGCGCCTTTACCTGCAGCTCACTGAGATCGAGCAAGTCTTCAAGGAAATCAAGAACGACCTTTCCATCCGCCCCATCCATCATCAGAGAGATGATCGCATCGAGGCGCACATCTTTATCAGCTTCCTTGCTTACTCTCTGTGGGTCACCCTGAAACGTCGACTCTACCCGATGGCTCCGGGACTGACCCCAGCCGAGGTGCTCTCCAAAATGGCGGCCATCCAAATGCTCGATGTGAAACTGCCCACCACCGACGGACGCACCGTTGTGCTTACCCGTTACACCGAGCCCGGTGAGGACCAAAAGCTACTACTGAACCGGTTACACCTCGAACTTCCTCCCCAACCACCCCCCCAAATCAAATCCAAATAACCCCTCCTGTAGTGTAGACCTTTGGCCCACTATCAACGACTTACGTCGAAATCAGGCCCCAGTTGAGAAAGACGGGCTAGCCTGGAAATCCTGTGAGATTTCCTGACTCGCTACTTCGAGACGTAATACTGCTCTGGGGCGGCGTATCTCGCCTTGAGGTAATACCTCAGCGCCTTGAACTGAACCTTGTCCAAACGACCTCCAAAATCTTTCATGTCCAGGAGCATGGTCGTCATTTTGGGAAGCTTTTTTCCCATCCGGTTCAGCGCCCGCGTCTGGCTTGCACGGAGCTTTTCCGATATCACCGAACTGGAAATCTCCGTCTCGCCCAGAAAGATCTCCGAACCTTTCTGGTAGAGGGCGAGATCCAGCTTTTTAACCGTGGGACCGGAGTCGGTTGGCCAATACTCCGGAGCCAAAGGCTGGTCATCCAACTTGCTTATCGAGCGTCCGGAGTGCGTTTGCCAATAGGGCAGGGCCACAGGATTGTCAGGTTGCAAGCTCAATCGAGCCTGGTAATCGTCGGAACGGGCGAACACCGCGTTCAGAGAAACGGCAATCGTTGCCAATACGGTCAGGACCAGTCTCTCCATTAACATGATTCAGCTCCAATATCGAATTTTGCGCACTTCACGAATTCGAGAATAACTCCGACAAAAAACCTCCTCAACTCGAAAGTTGGCATCTTCCTTTCAACCATTGATCTCTGTTCTCGCCGCTACTATCTAACACACTACTACTACATTCCTATCATACTGTTTGGTAAAAGGGAGCTCCTACCGTGCAGAGATTCCTTGTCGGTGCCTACCCCATTCGGAGCGTTATTCAGCGTTTCGCGTATTTACAAATCTGTCGCGCGAACTCGCATTCAGTAGGCGGTCAATCGCCCGCCGCACCCAGAGGGCGGTCGAAGTAGCAGGGTGCGCTCCCCCGCCCAATCCTGCGAGATAAAGTGAACTGTCTCCGCGTGAAGAGCCTGACTCTATATTTTGGCACATTTTGCCTCGCAATCACCCAGAGGCATTGCCAAATCCGTGAAAATCACGATCTGCTTGACCATCTGGCTCGGGTATGAATAGGACAGGCTAGGTCATTAACGACGGCCTTTCTTGGAAAACCTTATTATAACCATCGATAGTTTCCCGGATGCCAAGATCAAAATTAAACCTCGGGCGCCAACTTAATCTGGTATTAGCCTTAGAACAGTCAAGCCTCATATCAGGGATTTCATTATTGGATTCGGAGGAAGTAGTTACGGGATAATCAGGATCTTTTGTATAGAATGTGGCTACCTTTCGAACTAATTCCAATATAGAAAAATCGGTCTCGACAGAAAAATTAAAGGCTTCACCACAAAGGCCTTTATTCCTTCTTACTTTTTCTATTAACAGAAAATTGAGTTCAACAGCGTCTTTAATATAAATAAAATCTCGCGTAAATTTGCCATGAGAACGGAGATGGATCGATTCTTCTTTGTAGAGCTGCCGGACAGCATAGGGGATGATGCGATTGAAATCAAAGTCGTAGGCTCCAAAGTAATTCCCACATCGAATGTTGATCAGTTGAAGTCCATAGTCTTTTCCGTAATGAGTGCCTAGAAGATCCTGGGTCACCTTGGATATTTCATAGATACTTTTTTGGGAAAAAAACATGTCTTCGCGAAAAGGTGGTTTATTTCCTGAATATACTTTGTCAGTACTGTGATTCAGGACTGGAATATTCAGCTCTAAAATTTTGATTGCCTCGAGGAGATTGAGAGTTCCATTTCCGGATACTTTTAAAGTGTCGAGGGGATATTTCTGGCTCAGTTGGACATCCACAGCCGCTGCCGCCAAGTGGATAATCGCTGTGGGTTGAATATTCCTCAGCTCGGAGGTGACCTCTTCAGGGGATGTTAGGTCCAGTTCGAAAGTTTCGCATTTTCTCCCCAACTCCAGCAGCGAGTACTTGGAAGGTTTGGGCTGGATGGCGTGCATCCTTCGATTTTTCTTAAGAGGGAGAAAGACTTGAATCCCTCTTTTAAGACAAGCTTCTACCAGCCAAGAGCCCAGAAATCCTGTGCCTCCCGTAATGAAGAATTTCTCCATCAATTTTGACTTGGTAATTCCCTGTAGCTTGCCAGAGGGTCGTTGACTTTCTTATTAACGGAGGGTGTTACAGGTAACCACGGAAGGGATGGGCGAACGCTATGAGATCGAGATGGAGGGGTTGAGCAGCGATAAGGATCACGTGCACTTGCTATGCGGAGCCCATCCCAAGCTGGCGCCCGGGAGGATAGTACAGATCTATAAGAGCCTGACGGCGCGAGAAGTGGACAAAAGAGGAGCTTGGGGGAGGGGAACTCTGATCGGACGGCTACTACGTGGGAACAGTGGGGAGATTGGAGATTGGGCGACGGTGGAAGCATACGTGCGCGAACAAGGAAACCCGTAGGAGGAATTACGGCGGTTGATGCTATTGAATAAGGCCGAGACAAGAGAGCTGGAGAATAAAACTTATTCGTGGCTTTGTCAGTGCTTACTGGGGTCCCACAAATCAGGGCATTTCGCCTCACGCGGTTAAGAGGCTGGTGTGTAAGAATTTGGAGGAGAAAGCTAGACATTTGAGTTTCCTGCAAGATGCGACTGCACAGAAAAATGGCCTGAGCCATGCGGGATTCCAGGGAAGAAGTAGCGCTTATCATCCTGACCTACTCGCGCCCGGGTTATCTGCGGGAGTTGCTTTCAAGGTGCATTCCTCCGACCCGTCGAATCCTGCGCTGATTGCGGCGCTTGCCCGCCGCGGCCCTCGGGATGGGAGTTTATTCGATCAAGGAGCGATTTTCTGATAGTTGCTCGGCTGAAGTCCACCCGACTACCGAGAAAGGTCCCACATGGAGTCAGCGGAAGGAGTTTTCTGGCTCATCTCGCCTCGCAGGCTTTGTCTTATGTCACGGGCCACAATCTTGTCGTGGATGGAGGGTGGACAGCTTGGTGATGGTTGGGCGAAGATCGAACATTGAACGTCGAACTCTGAACATCGCACGACTGACGCTGCGCAAACGGTCTGCCGTGTCTTACCAGAACATTTTCCGTTGGCGCCGATTAAGTGATTCGAATGGAGGGATCGTTACAACTGGAGCGAAACGGATCGCCCACCCACTTGCCCGTACATTTGAGTCCAAAGTAACGTTTTTCTTAAACCGATGGAGGAAAAACCGTAATCCAATTTTCGAGTTCAATTATTGGTCAAAAATTACGGATATTCCATCCGGAGATGATTGCAGAGAATGTCGAATTAGGCGCCCTTCGACGAAACTGGCGGGCGGGCGGTTTCCTTCATTTCAAAGGGGTATTCAGTCCCAGCGAAGTTTCCCATTTTCTTAGGGAAATCCGGTGCATTTCGGGACAGAATGACGCTTCCGCGGAAAAGATCGTTCGGCGGGAAGAGAAGCCCTATGTGAGGGAGGGGCGGGTTGTTGCGAACCGGAACCTCTGGCCCCTCATCACCAATTGTCATCTCTTGTCGGCGATGCGGTCCGTGCTCGGGGAGGAGATCTGCTTTCTCGGCGCCGATGCGATCTATTCTCATCGGTCGGCGATCGGTTTTCACCGCGATACGCCGATCAAGAATCCGATGAGAGGTCCGGACTTCGATCCCTACAATACGCGTTACGGAGTCCTGCGGGCCATTGCCTACTTTCACGAGTCGGAGGCGAACGAGTTCCTCGTCGTACCAGGATCACACCGGCTTCCGAATGTCACAGAGTCGCCCTTCGAGATCGAAGTAAAAGACAGCCTCGAATACCCGATTTCGATACCAATCACGTCTGGCGATGCGGTCATTTTCGATGCGCGGCTGCTGCACGCCGGTGCTCCCGTCGACAGGCCGAAATATGCGGCCGTATGGACCTACGCGGCACGAAATCAGCATTCCGTGATCAGCTACTGGTATGGAAGATTAATCCGCACTGACCAGACTCAGATCGACTTTCCAAGCGATTTGATCGAGATACTGAAAGAGCACGACCTTTACTGGGAAGAACTCTACCAGAAACAATCCTTCTTCGAGGAAAAGTGGAGGAATTCCCCAAAGGGACGAGTCTTCTGGGCTCCATATGGAGAGGAGTCGAGTTCGGTATCTTCTGATCAGTGTATCGTAAACCGTGACCGATGACTAACTTATGGCAGTGTCGGTTTTAGCATCAGCAGATTCTCTGGTTTCTCCGGATCCGGTTGATGAATCTCGAAAAGAGTGCCTGATCTGCGGTGAGAATTGTTGGAAAACGATCTACGAATGAAAGATCCGGTCGGGCAGCTTCGGAAACTCGAATCCGCAGGCGCACCGAATCGGGGAATGTGAGGGTTGCTCGATCCAAACACTTGACTCAGATGTGGTCGATTGAGACCTGAGAATACCGTCGATTAGTTGAGAGAAGCGATGAGTTGGAGAATTTCTACAAACTGCATGACGGCAGCCTGGCGGACAAACTACGGCTCATCGGGACTGAGTCTCTCCGCGTTTGCGACTTCATGGATGTAGGTTGTGCGGCAGGGTCCCTCCTGGACCTTTTAGAAGGATTCTGTTCGACGACCATCGCGGTCGAACCCTGCCGTAGCTACACCGAACCCCTTAGGCAAAAAGGACATCGCGTCTATTCATACTTAGAGGAAGTGGGCCGAGGAATGGGAGGAGCGACTGGATTTCGTGACCGCATTCGATGTAATTGAGCATGTCGATAACCCTGTGTCATTCCTTCGTGTAATTGCGAAAATGCTCAGACCCGACGGTCAGAAGGTAATCGGGACCCCTAATTGCAACGAGCGGCTTTGGCGCGATCGAAGTGTCCCCTTTTCTGGACGCGGCCTACCGCAAGTGCCTCCAGGATGAGGGAAAGTCCGACTATGTCTACGGGAGAGCGACGAAAGTGTGAGCGAGGATATTCTGTTTCTCTCCCACGGTCGGAGTTAGACGTTTCGTCTCTCCAGAGGTATCGACAGATTGTCCAAGGGGGAAGAGATTTCACGGCCTCTATTGGAGAATGCGAATATATCAGCAGGGACACTCTAGAGCGGTATACTCTGGATTCAATTCGATTGAGTTCGAATCTGAAGGAGCGGATGTCAGACCGGGTCTTCTTCAATCTGAAGTATCATGGAAATATCTACGGTCACGAGGAAGTCATCCGCAACTACGCTAATTGGGGAGAAGAGGAAGAGTTCTGTGCAGCCATCGAGCATGCACCCTATTTGGGGAATGTGATCTACTCAAATGAAGTAAACTGCACTTATCCGCTTCTGATCGTCTCTTCGCCAGTTCGCGCCCGTTATCTGCGCTCTTTTGTAAACAAGATTATTTATCCTATCGGTCCCTATATTCGGTACGCTGACCTGCTGTTGCGAGAGGAGCATATTGCGAGGGAGAAGGAAAGGCTCGGGCGCAGCCTCCTGATTTTCCCGCCGCACAGCAACGAGACCACCGAAGTACGAGTCGAGGACCACGCATTTTTCAAGGAAATTGAAGTATTGTCGGAGAGATTCGACACGGTGCGCGTATGTCTTGGGTTTCGCGACATCGTTAACGGCAATCTGGAATGCTTCGCCGATCTTGGGTATGAGATCATCACTGCGGGATTCTGTTGGGATGTCGATTTTCTACCCCGCTTGCGGACCCTGATCGAGCTATCCGCGATGACCGTATCCACGGGAATCGGTTCTCACATAGGCTATTGCGTGGCGCTCGGTGTTCCACACTGGGTGTTTCCAAGACAGATGGTGTTCAAGAACAAGAGTGGCCTGCCTCCGGACCGGATTTCGGACGTTCAAAGCTGGGAGAAAAAGGGAACGGAGGAGGTGCTGTCCCACTTCACGAAATTTGACGAGGAGATTACTCCTTCGCAAAAGGAGGCAGTTGATCGGTATTTTGGTGCAGGTGCTATGAGATCCGGAGATCAAATCAAAGAGGCGCTTTCAAATGCGTGTGAAATACACCGGAGAGGCACGCATCTATCCGCTCTTGGAATCAGTCCAAGAAGAGACCATTTGTCCGTAAACAGCCTCCTCCGATTCGCAGGGCACCATAAATCCACAGGGCGTGCCTCTTTTACGATCTCCCGTCTGCCGATGGCCCGACAGCTCGCTTTGATGGAGCTGGCCGACGATGATGGGATGCGGCGATGGCTTTGGGATCGAGAAGTAGAGACGGGCGATAAGGAAAGCGTCCCTCCACTCCAATCTAGCCGCTACCTTGATTCCCTTCCGCAGGCGGTTCGCCTCGCCACGAAACGGCTCTTTCGATGTTCCGCCGAATTCGAGAAGAGTATGAATTCGGATTCATCGGATAATGCCGATTCCTTGATTGGGAATCTCTCCGATCAGATTTTGATACGCCACTTGATTCCCCTCCGCAACACCTGGTATCGGGTCGGACTTTTTCGTTTCTGGTGCGGGCTGATGTTCAACGTCAGGGAGCAATACCGGGAGGCGGCGGCGGAATATCTCGCCGCCCTGCGCTTCGGATACACGACGGAAAAAGTCTATTCATTCCTTGATCGCTGCCTAGCTGAGATAGAGAAGTTTTTTTGGGTTTCGGAACCGACGATGGTGAGGGCTCAGCCGGAATTCTGCATCGAAGGACTTCACCAGAAAGTACCTGAATCTCCTTCTGAGAGCCGGGTGCGGGAACTCTTCATCTGGATCGAGCTGCTCGCCACCGCAGCAGGAAACTTCCCTTCCTGGTTAACAGAGATTCTTGTCGAGCCGCAGTCCTCAATCAGCGAAAAGGTAGATCTTCCCTGCGCGTGGGCAATGCTGACTTCTCAGCATCTAAACCTCCCGCGTCAACAGTTGAGGCGATTTCTGGACAGTCTGCCCTTATCGAGGATCAACCTGTCGATTCGCCATGAACTCTTTCGGCGCTACTACAATCTTCTCATGGAGGAGGCACGGTCGAAGGACTACGCCGGCATGCTGGATGAACTTGATGACCTCCGGGAATTGTTTGGGAGAAAGGGCATGGATCGACTCTGCGACTCTCTCGACTATCACTACGCTCTCGCCCATTATGCCGATGGAAATTCGAGCGCGCTGGAAGAGAGCCTTGAAAGACAGCTCAACAGGATCCCGGACCACCGGGCGGCGCTGGCCTTGAGAGAGGAGATCGTAATTCGGGAAGGAGCGTCTGTTCTACAGATCTATTGACTCCTGTGCCTCGTCAATACCCCATCGGCCGAACCCAGGCCGCTAGCATCTCACTCACCAGCATAGACTTTCTGCGATTTGGAGGGCGAGCTTCCGCGGGCCGCCCTTTACCCTGTATCCTCCCCGGATGTTCGCCCTGATACGCCTCCTGACCGGCTCCCTCATCGTACTCTTCAGGTCTCGAGCCTCCCTGGCGGCGGAGATCATGGCACTCTGTCACCAACTCGGCGTCTACCATCGCACGGCATCTGCTCGGCCTCATCTCACCCGCTGGGACCGGGTGTAGTGCCAAAATAATCAGCCGAGTAGATTAAGCCATTGAGTAGGTGGAAGTTGGGAGCACAGTTGGACTAGCGTATGAATCTGCAGTTTCCCTTCATGGTGAGCATGGTCGCGGGATGGATGAATCGACAACAGCAGGCGACTATCGGATATTTGATGGAGGAAAAGCAGGTTCTGATTGAGCAGCTTGGAGGCGCCCCCCAATCCGGTAAAGTCAGTGCTCGAGTCCTCCGGTCAGACTACCAATCTACTCCGTTGGAAATATGCGCTTCCGCCTTCAGACTCCAGACGAGCGCTCCGGAGGGCTAAAAGCGATTTTCTATCAGTAACGGTCGTGCGCTCTATCCATTTCGCTGACTGTTCATTGTGGCACTTGTGTAAGGGAACTTTATGGTCGTAATGTCGTACGGCGGTGGTGAAAGGATTGTAACTATGGCAGTTGAGGAAAGTCAAAACGGTTCTCACTTCATCCGTGTCCGCGAGCTTCTGACGCGTGTCGTTTCTGCGGCAGACCGTATCGATCGTGAACGGAAGTTGCCGCCGGAGCTTGCCGACGAAATCGCAGACAGCGGGTTTTTTCGCCTGCTTGTGCCACAGTCTCTAGGTGGCGCCGAGATGGACTATCTGGAATACCTAGCCTTCATTGAGGCATTCGGCAAAGCCGACGGCAGCACCGCCTGGTGTGTCAACCAGGCAAATGTATTCGCGAGCCGATCCGCGGTTATGCCCGAGCCCCTTGCACGGGAGATCTTCAGTGACGAACGGTCGGTCGTCGCCAACGGTCCCCCGACTGCAGCCGAGGCCCTTCCTGTGGGCGGAGGGTACCGTCTGACCGGACGCTGGCTTTTCAGCAGCGGTTGCCATCACGCAAACTGGATGGGCGCCATCGCATCTGTTACAGGCACCGGAAATCCACTGATGTGTCTGATTCCGAAGGCTGAGGTGAAACTGGTGGATGTGTGGCAGGTCAACGGTCTGCACGGAACGGGCAGTTTCGGATTCAAGGTGGAAGACCTGTCGGTTCCCGGCCATCGGACCTTCGATCAGGGCGCTCCCCCTCGCGAGAAGGGTCCGCTCTACCTCTTTCCGACCTCGCTTCTCTTTGCATCGGGATTCGCGTGTGTGGCACTCGGCGTTGCCCGTGCAGGTCTGGATGCCGCCATTGAACTTGCGGGGGGTAAGAAGCCGTGCGGCGATACGGACGTGCTGCGGGACAATCCTGTTGTTCAGCAGCAGGTGGGAAAAGCAGAGGCTGTTTGGGGGTCCGCCCGAGCATTTCTGTTCGACAATGCGTCCGACGCGTGGGAGGGAGCCTGTCGGATACGTGCGTTAACCCTCGAGAAACGCATCCGGTTACGCCTGGCCAGTTCTAATGCCATCCGCATGGCCGCCGAGGCGGTTGATATGGCCTACAACCTGTGCGGTTCACACGCCATTTTTGCCGACAATCCGATTCAGCGTCGATTTCAGGATGTACATGCCATCACGCAGCAGATTCAGGGCCGTATGGCTCACTACGAGACTGTGGGACAGTTCTTCCTAGGGCTGGAACCCAGTGGCAACTGATAGCGATAGAGGGAATGTGCGGCGAATTGGAGCTGGTATTGTCAAAAATCCTTGATCTGCCAGCCTTCGCCAGATCTCTCCGTCAATGGTCCCCTATACGATGCCATGCGCCCGGCTGAACCTGACGATCTACATTGCGTAATGTTGTAAATTGCGCTTTGCCCCTCGGTCGCTTTCAAGTCCTGAGGATACTGGTAAGGGGCCAGGTTTCGTCTTTACGTCATAGCCGCTGATCGAAATACCGTTAGAAGTAAAGGGGGACTTGGAGGGATAGATGAACCTGGTCATTATCATGTCCGGGGGTCGTTCTAGCCTGATTCAAAGGCAGGATTCTGTCCATATTGATACAGAGAGGAATCTGGAAATGTCCTTTTCGCCAGGACCTACTTCCGAATGTCCAAATTCAACCATCGAAAGAGGAAAAATCATGGCAGTATCACGAATAACCGGACGATCAATATTAACGTTTAGCATTGTATCGGGCATCCCGCTTCGCGGCACGCCCGATACAATGCTAAACGTTCTCTAAGAAAAGACCGGCCTTGACAGGATGCCTAAAAGGCACACTATTTGAGCTGTGAAATATGATTGGGATCCGGAGAAAAATGAAGAAATAAAGAAGGAACGTGGTATATCGTTTGAAGAGATCTCCATGCTCTTGGCAAGTGGACAGGTCTGGGCAGTTTCCAAGCATTGGAAGGAAGAGCGATATCCCGGACAAAGGATATTTCTAGTACCCATAGACGGATACATTTATGCCATACCCTATGTGAAGGACGGAGATGTTTACCTCCTCAAAACAGCGTTTCCCAGTAGGAAGTTAACGAAACAATACAAAAGGGAAATCGAGAACGAAAATGAAAAAGAGTGAAGAAAAGGAAATCTTAGAAGCCCTGGAAAGTGGAGAGATTGAGTTGGAACGGCCATCCAAAGCATTGCTAGCTGATCTGGCCAAGGCTGGCGAAAACACCTTTAAGAAAGACAAAAGAATCAATATCCGACTGAGCAGTCACGATCTCATGGGGATACAACGTAAGGCGGTGCAAAAAGGAATCCCTTACCAAGCATTGATCTCTGGATTGATTCATCAATACGTGGAAGGCGACTTGCTTGAAAAACAAAGGTAGAGATCGGGATAGGGACGCCCCTCGCGAGGCGCCTCTCCCACACCACCATCCGTACGGGTCCCGTCTACGCCCTGGCGGGCTTCGCCGAGGCAAGGCCGTAAGTGGCGGTTCTTCCACTGCTTCCAGACCAGCGCTCGCAAGCGTCGCCGGACCCAAGGGGCCAGCGGGCACAGACGATTGACCGATTCGGTGAGACAGAAGCAGTTCCACCAGCCATTGATGTATTGCGTGAGTTCCTCGATCACTTGCCGCAGACTGCGACCAGCCTTGCGGGCGGTAATCTCCCGGACTCTGTCCCTGAAGCGTTGTATCGTTTTCCAGTGGATACGCAGCTTGGGTGCACGGCGCGTATGGGTCGTGCAGAATCCCAGATACTTCCGATCCCAGGGCCTCCCAACCGCGCTCTTTTCGTGGTTCACCTTGAGTCGCAACTTCTTCTCGATGAAGCGACTGACGCTTTCCATCACTCGTTTCCCTGCTCGCTCGCTTCGGACGAAGATGACACAGTCGTCAGCGTAGCGAACAAAGTGCAGCCCGCGCCTTTCGAGCTCCTTGTCGAACTCGTCGAGAACAACATTGGAAAGCAACGGAGAAAGCGGACCGCCTTGTGGGGTGCCTTCTTCGGTTGGGCTCTCCAAGCCGTCGATCATCACCCCGGCGGTGAGGAAACGGCGGATGAGTTTAAGCACCCGCTGGTCCTCGATCCGTGTGGCCAGTCGGCTCATCAACCGGTCGTGCTGGATCCGGTCGAAGAATTCCGACAAATCAATGTCGACAATATACCTTAGGCCTTGGGCCGCATACTGGCGGTGCTGACGCAAGGCGTCGTGCTGCGAGCGTTGCGGCCGGAATCCGAAACTATATGGTGAAACGTATAGTCCCAGATCAGGGTCAGGATCTGCGCCACGGCCTGTTGGATGTACCGGTCCAGGACAGTAGGGATACCGAGCAAACGGACGCCTCCGTCCGGCTTGTCGATTTCCTTCTGCCGCACCGGGATTGGCATGTAATTGCCATCCAGCAAAGCTTGCTGGATTTTCGGCCAATGACGTCGGAGGTAGCCCTTGAGCTGTTTCACGGTCATTCCGTCCACTCCTGGGGCTCCCTTGTTCTTGAGCACTCGTTGCAGAGCGCGCTGCATGTTCTTCCGCTCCAGGATACTCTCCAGGAGTCGGATCTGTCCTGTCGGGCTTTCGGATACTCGCGACGCAATAAACTCTTCAGAACTGTAGTCTTCGCAGGCACAGGCCTCCTCCGACTCCAAGTTCAGCTCAAGCTGATTCGACTGCTGCCATGAGTTCATTAGACGCTCTTCCTACTGGCCGCTCTCATTTACCTGTGCCCTTCGACACGAGGCACCGTTCGGGCCTTTGTCGGGGTGAGGCCTCCGGATTCTTCCTAGCATCCCACCCCCGCGGGATGCTTCTTGCGATTGGCTACCCTTCGCCTCCATCGGGCTGGGTCTGGACTTTGTTTACTCCATATGTCATTTCCTTCTGATGTTAACATCACCATTGAGCAGTCGGTTCTGCCCGGCACACAACCAATGGCTTCACGTCAATGTCGGCTCGCGCCGCCATGGGTGAGCTGACACCTTGGGTTGACCCAATCCAGATCACCTCAATGGAACTCCTCTTCGAATCCCGCACTGAAATCACCGGAACGAGCGGCAAGGTCTACTTCTTCCAGCGCAAGCCGGAAATCCACCCGGAACCCTTGCTGCCCCTGGATTCCTTCGTCGACGGTGCCGGGATGTCGCTCTACGGAACGATCCTGCGGGATGGCGGCATCTACCGCATGTGGTACCAGGCCTGGCCGCGCGACTGGAACGGGCATAACTGCGATCTCGTCGGCTATGCCGAGTCCGACGATGGCCTGGCCTGGCGCAAGCCGAAGCTGGGATTGGTCGATTACGCGGGCCGAAACAACAATCTTGTCGACCTCAGCGGGCACCCTCCGACGGTGTTCATCGACCCCCTCGCGCCGTCCAGCCACCGCTACCGTGCGACCCTGTGCACCGGCCCGACCCATCAAGGCGCGCGCGATGGCCTCGCAGATTACGGATACTACACCGCGCATTCGGCCGACGGCCTCAAGTGGGAGTACGATCAGCGCACGCCGCAGTGGAACGGAGCTGATGTCATCACCAGCATATACCACCCGGGCCAGCGAAGAGGGATCGTGGCCCTCAAACACATGCCGCGGGTTAATGGCCTGCCCCGGCGCTCGATCTGGAACGCTGATCTCGAGGACGGTCAGTGGTCGGAGGCGCATACTGCGCTGATTCCCGACGAGTACGATGACATCGCCGCCGTGGCCCGTGGCTTCGTGAGCGGCGACTACTACGGCATGGGCATGATGGCAGCGGGCTCCGGCACGGTCGGATTCGTCTGGCAGTTCCGTCACAGCCTGCCGCGCACCGCCGGCTCCAACATCGGCGTTTTCGGCGCCGTCGACGTCACCCTCGCCTACCAGGCCGCCCACGGCGAACGCTGGCTGCACGTGCCATCCCGCCCGGACTTCCTCTGCCATACCGAGCCACCGTGGGGCCACGGCGGCGTCTACACCGCATCCTGTCCGGTCGAGGTTGGCGACGAGCACTGGCTCTACTTCTCGGCCAGCGCACGCACGCACGGCTGGTACGTGAACGAGAAGTGGCAGATCGATGAAGACCTGAAACAGATCCTCATCGACGGCGGCATCAGCCGCATCGGCCTCGCCCGCTGGCCAAAGTGGCGCCTCTTCGGTTTCCGCAGTGATCCTGCCGGTTCCCTCAGCCTGCGGCTGGACGGAATACGGCACCAGCAGCCTGTTGCTGAACTACGAATGCGAGCCGGGCGGCTCGGTTCGGGTATCACTGAAGGGTGTCGCGGGGCGGACCCAGGAGGAAGCCGTTCCCCTCACGCACAGCAGCCTCGGCGCCCCTGCTGTGTGGGCTGACGGCGATGTGCTGGAGCCCGGGGCCGACGGACAGTCGATCAAGGCAACATTGCATTTGGACCGTGCGAGTGTGTATGCCTACCAGATTCAGGCTGCGGGGTGAACCCGGCAAGCCGGTTGCAGGCGACGGCAAATAGCCGCACCTGATCGGCAACGTTCCAGCGGATCCGCTCCCCCCCCCCAAAAAACCAGCCACATAGGCACGTAGCTTGACGGGGAGTGGCGGTGGGGATAGGGTCCAGGCGATTGCGGTTTCGCATTCTAATCTTGGTTGTGCGAAAGAGATGGATAAATATGGCTTCGGGGCCAGGGCTCGAACCTGGATTCTCAGATCCAAAGTCTGATGTCCTACCAATTAGACGACCCCGAAAACAAAAATCCCCAGTAGGCATCTGCCAACTGAGGATGAAAAGAACGATTCCAGAAGGCAGAGCCAGGCCTACCTTCTTTCTGTGAAGGAGGCTAAAACATGATCTGTCGCTGGGAAATATTCACTAGGTTCCCGAAAAATATCTTCAAAGGAATTGCCGTCAATTACGAAATTCTGTTTCTTTTGAGAGACAGCAGGTCTTCACGGAGTGCTGCGCACAGTCGCATCACTCAAGGTCGGCTCGCGCCGCCGTGAGTGTGCTGTAGCGTAGAACGCTTCAAGCAGGTACTCGTTCTAAACACTGAATAAAGAGGAATTGAGAATGACACTATGCCCAATCGCATTAGTAGTCGGCTGCAAGAAATGTCCGGCATTCACAGTCTGCCCCCTGAAAGGGGTCATTGGTGATTACAAGAAACCAGACGAAACGCAAACTAAGCAGCACGCGGAGAACGCACCGAGCGACGAAAGGAAGGACCAGTAGCCGAAGGCGAGAGCATAAAAAATGTTGGCGCACTAAGTTCTAACATTCACTGTATCGGAGGGCCGCCAGCGGCCGCCGCTTAGTTCCGACGGGCAATCCACCGTCGACCCCCTCATAGGCACGTTGCTTGACGGGGAGTGGCGGGGGGGATAGGTCCCGGATGCGAGATCGTCGATCTCATCGTTATCTCCAACCACAGCGTTATGCCGGCGAGGTGAGGGTGGACTAAGGACATCCTCGATTCCGCTTGAGAGATCCAAAGCGGAAAGGCCGCGACAGGCTCTGCCACAACGGCGATTCCCTGGGACGGCGCAGACGATAAACTTGCTCCACCATGCCGCCCAGGGTAAGTAAGAGGGTGTGTCATCTAACGGCATATTCACGCTGGTGAGAATACACAAATGACATTTCGGAACGACAGATGAAGCCAAGGCTATGATGAATCCACATACAGAGCACCCGCAGCTGCTGCTGCCTGACGGGGTGATTGATGGGAGCGATGGTGCGTCCAGATCCGGGCAGGCAGTCTTGATCGATCAGGGCATGATCATCGAAATCGACGAAGTGGCAAATGTGAGGCCGGTCTGTCCGCACGGTACGGTTGACGTCGACCTGTCGGGTTCAACGCTGTGTCCGGGTCTGATCGACGGACATACGCATCTCAGTCTGGCGGGTGACGGTCGCAACTACGACGAGATGTTCTCGGAGACGGACGAGATGATGGTGATGACGGGCGCCATGAACCTGATGAAGCATCTTCGCGCCGGAATCACGACGATCCGTGAGCACGGGGCAAGGAACCGGGTAGGGTTCGCGCTCAAGGAAGGCCTTCAAAGAGGATACATCCCGGGGCCGAGAATGCAGGTAAGCGGGCGGCCGATTACGTGTAGGGGCGGGCATTTCTGGTTTTGTAACGAAGAAGCCGACGAGGAAGACGAGATCCGGAAATCGGTGCGGAGACTCGTTCACGAAGGGGCGGACTATATCAAGATCATGGCATCCGGCGGAGGTACGCGCGGAACGATTCCCGGGCGGGCGTCGTATACCGAAGCCAAGCTTCACGCGGCCGTTCACGAGGCGCACCATTTGGAGCGGACGACAGCAGCTCATTGTCGGGCCCGAGAGTCGATGAAACGTGCCGTTCAGGCAGGGATCGACTTGATGGAACACGCGGAGTTTCTGGATCCCGACGATGAGATGCGGTTCGATCCCGAAATCGCGGCTATGATGGAGGAGAGCCAGATCTGGATCAGCCCGACGCTCCAGGCGTGGACGAAGTATCCACGGATCGTGGAGCTCAGAAATCAACGCGATCTCGGCTCGTTGTCTCACGGCGGGGAGATCGAGCTCGATGGGCTGGAAAAGCGTGCAGAAGTCCGGCTGGAGGTGATGCGGAAGCTGTTACAGTATGACGTGAAGGAGCGGATACTGCCGGGGACGGATTCGGGCGTGGGGTTGCTCGCGTTCGGACACCTGGACTACGACCTTGAACTGCTGGTCGAGGTCGGGTTCTCTCCGGCAGATGCGATCGTCTCAGCCACACGGATCTCGGCGGATGCGATCGGGATGAGCGATTCGATCGGGACAATTCAGAAAGGTAAGGTCGCCGATCTTGTCGCGTTCGATGGGGATCCGTCGAAGAATATCGTTGCGGCAAGGCAAGTAAGAGCGGTGTTTCAAGGGGGAAAGCGGGTTCGGTGAGCCAAGGCAAATAGGACAACACCAGGGATTGATGAAATACCCGTCAAAGGTGCCACAGCGCACCTACGCAACAAGCCTCGAGGAACAACTCGAGCAGCTGAGAACGGATGAGCTTGCGGTCCGCTTCGCCGAGTCCCGAGCGCGCCAATCCTCGGATCCCTATCGTCCCACCTACCACTACGTGAATCCAGAAGGTCCTTCCAACGATCCGAACGGGTTCACCACCTGGCAGGGACGCTATCACCTGTTCTACCAGCAGTATCGCCCGGAGGACCGGCGTCAGCACTGGGACCATGCCGTCAACAACGGCGGCGTCAACGCGCCGACGGCTACACCGGATGGGGAGGGCGGTGGGGATAGGTTGCGGAGCGTCGATTGTGATTTGGCGAATCACCACGAGCCCCAGTCGTGAAGCTCTTCAATCTTGTGACCACCGCTGTTCTTCCGTATAGCCTAACCTTTCCCAATCCAACAGACAGGATCTTTCTGATGAGCTCGGAAATACAACAGAAACCCTACCCCTTGCGCTCGGTACCCGGCTTCCACAGCGATCACCACGGGATTCAGATCGGCACCTACGTGTCCAACACCGCCAGTGACGAAGAGCTACAGCTATTGGAGCAGCTCGATGTCAAGTGGGCGATGCTCATTATCCACGAGCCCGAACTACACACCGCAGCCTACTACATGCAGTGCAAAGAACGTCTCGCCCAATATGGGCTGCAGATCTACCGCATCGCCAACCACAGCGTCCATAACGTGCCCGAGTTGACCCTCAACCTGCCGGGGCGTGACGATAAAATCGACGAATTCATCCACTTCATCCGCAACCTGGCCGAAGCTGGCATCCCCTATAACACCTACGCCCATATGGGCAACGGCATCTGGAGCTCGGGCCACACCACTGGCCGTGGCGGCGTCACCGCCCGCGTCCTTGATATCGAGGATGCTAAAGGCAGTTGGAACGGCCAGACCTATTCCGACGACCTGACCCACGGCCGCGCCTACAGCGAGGAAGAGCTGTGGGATAACTACGAGTACATGATCCGTAAAATCGCCCCGGTCGCCGAAAGCGAAGGAGTCTATATAGGCATCCACCCGGACGACCCGCCGGTCTATACCCTCGGCGGCATCCCCCGCTGTATCTTCGGCAATTTCGTGGGCTACAAGCGCGCCCTGGAGATCGCCGACAGTCCCAATATCGGCGTTTGCCTCTGCGTTGGCTGCTGGCTCGAGGGCGGCGAAGCAGGTATGGGAGTCGGCGTCGTCGAGGCGATCCGGTACTTCGGCGGCATAAACAAGCTCTTCAAGGTCCACTTCCGCAACGTCTCCAACCCCATGCCCGAGCCCTGGAGGGAAACCTTCATCGACGACGGCTATCAGGACATGCACGAGGTGATGCGGGCCCTGCGCCAAGTCGACTACGACGGGGTTATCATACCCGACCACATCCCCAACATGGTCGGAGGCGGCAGAACCGGTTTGGCCTATTCCATCGCATATATGCGCGCGCTCGTGCAAGCGGTGAACAACGAGCAGGGCGGAGCTGCTTGACCGGCACCGCTGTGATACGCCGCACCGACTGGAGCGGAAAGCTGGCATCCCATCCCCCGAAGACTCGTCCTAATGACTTCGCCGACACAAGTGGGGACGGTTTCGCGAAGATCACGTACTGCCAGACGTTGGCCTGCGCCTCGTCGATAGGCCCCGGTGACCGGTCCTCCTTGCCTCGACGAAGCCTCGCGCCAAGGCGCTTCCCCGGCGCGGCACGAGTCCGATCGCCCTACCCGGCTCGATCCCCTTTGCTCTCCTCGTGAGCTTGTCCAACTCACTCGGATCGTATTTGCTGGATCCTACTCCGCTGAAGCAATACCGGAACGAAGTCCTCATCGATTTCACGATATGGAATACTGCCGCGCCTGGGAACGGGAAGCCGAGGCCAGGAATGAGCATCGTAAGGCGTATTTCTCCGACATGGCGCAGCGACTCGGGAAGCCTGGGATACCGGCCCCGCACGTGCTCGAGTTTGGATGCGGCCCAGGTTTCCTCGCCACTCACCTCCTGCGGGAACTTCCCGACATTCGTTACACCGAGCTCGATTTCTCGCGGCCCATGCTGCACCTGGCGGGCGAGCGCCTGGCACCCTACGGGGACCGGATCGCCCTGCACTGCATGGATCTGAACACCAACGGGTGGACCCTGACTGTCCACGGACCAATCCACGCCATCGTGAGTAACCAGGCCTTGCACGACCTCGACGACGACGACTCCGTCGCTCGCGTCTACGCCGCGGCGGCCCGACGCCCTGCAGTCCGGCGGCATCCTCATCAACGCTGACCTGGTGCGGACCGAAGCACCCGACGGCGAATACCGGTCCTCCTGGCTGACCGTGGCCCAGCACCTCGAGCTGCTGCGTGCTTCAGGTTTCACTCACGTCCGCTGCCTGCGGCAGAGAAGCGCCCACGCCTTCATTGTGGCGACAGCTGCGTAGGGACACGAGCTATGATTCCAATCAACGAACCGGTCCTCTCATTCAAGGGTGCCATGCACCGGCTGCCGCGGACATCTGCAAGATCATAGAGATTCATCCAAAAGTTCGAAGCTCCTTGGTTTGGGCCATATCATATGGGTGCCACTTCTGATCTATGTGGTGATGGAAATCCCCGGTGCGAGTGGAGATTTCAAAGGCTATCTGATCCTCTGGTCCATTCTGACTCTCATTTCTCTGGGGTTTGACGTTGTCGACGTATGGAAGCACTTCGCCAATGAAGAATCCACCTGATCAGTTCCCATTTACCAACTGAGTGAGCCAGCCCCGACATTACGACCAGCCCGACCAGCCACTCAGCCACGCTGCTTGACGGGGAGTGGCGGCGGGGATAGGTTGCGGGCGGCGATTGCGATTTCGTAATCTATCTTATGTTCGAGCTGCGATGCATGCTCCTAAAGCTTCTCACCTTCTACATGCTCCAGAGCTACTAATTTATGCCCCGTAGTTTTGACCATACTGATACTCTCATGCCTTTTTGAATGGCCCTATGAAACTGGAATCGATCTTCGCCCTAGCTAATGCGATTTTATTATCTGTCTCATGGCCCTGCCAGGCGACCGAAGTAAAGGAGAGCTTCTCAATGGAGATCACGAGAACTTTAACCTACAACTATTTGGTCATTCTCCCGGACGATTACAATCCCGGCCGTAAATATCCGCTTGTGCTCTTTCTGCACGGTTCTGGCGAACGTGGAGAAGACTTGGAATTGGTCAAGAAGCATGGCCCCTTCGCCAAGATGAAGGACCTCAAAACGCAATCCATCCTGATTGCCCCGCAGTGCCCAATGGGAGAGAGATGGATACCCGAAGGGCTGGCAGGACTACTCGATCAAGTTGAAAGGACCTACCCCATCGAAAAATCTCGAATCTACCTGACGGGTTTGAGCATGGGAGGCTTTGGCACTTGGTCGTTTGCGGGATTCCAGCCGGAGCGATTCGCCGCCATCGCGCCCATTTGCGCCGGCGGCAACGCGGCCGATGCCGCCAGAGTGGCCAACATACCGATTTGGGCTTTCCACGGTGACGCGGACAAAAGCGTCACCCTAGACAAGGGACAAGAAATGATCGACGCCGTCAGAGCAGCCGGTGGCGATCCCAAATTCACCGTCTATCCGGGCGTCGGCCACGATTCCTGGACCCGAACTTATAACAATCCTGAATTCTACGACTGGCTTTTCACTCAAAAACGACCATGAGTTTGGCAGATCGAGTGTCTTCATGAAAGTAGAGCGGCTCTAATTTACGGTTCAAGCGCACAGAGCCGAACGAGAAGGAGCAGGCAATGCCTAACAACGTGCCTGTCCTTTACGTTGCGGTCCCACTGATCAATAAGCGATAACCACGCATACCCCCCACCTGACCATCATCTCCGGCGTCCAGACCACCCCGACCAGCCACCCAGCCACGCCGCTTGACGGGGAGTGGCGGTGGGGATAGGTTGCTGTCCCTAATCCAAGGGACTTGCACCCCATTTACAGCGCGCCCATGCTGGGCACAGACAAATCGTGCCACTTAATGCCGGCTAACGACGTCATAAGTGCACTCTGACGTTATGCGGCAAGAACCCTACCCCTTGATTGACGAAGCTATGATGTTGGGCTGTTTTCTGCTTCTAGCAGCTGGTCGCTTATAGTAATCTTCGCATGACACAGTCAATCAACAACGAAAAGGTCGTTCCCTTCCTCAATGTTTCCAACGCGGATGAGAGCGTCGCGTTCTATTGCGAACAGCTTGGATTCACAAAAGAATGGGAGTTCCAGCGAGCTCCGGATGCACCCAAGAATGTCTGTGTTACTCTTGGCGCGGCGAAACTGTATCTCAGCGAGTTTCAGGAGAGCGCAGACGGCATTAAGCTTGTCGTTTGGGTGGACGACATTTCGTCGTTAATCGAGAAATGTAAAGCAACCGGGCTGGACGCCGACATTTCCGATGAGGGTACTCACTTCGGCACCATCGAAGTTCGACTCCAAGACCCTGACGGCAATGACATCATCTTCAGTCAGCGCCCCGAATATGGGCCGTAAACGACTGCAATACAACCACATATGGATGCCGAACAATAGCCGCATAATCGGGTCACCGGGACTGACCCCTGAGGGCCAGCCCGGAGCCTACGCCGACCAGCCCCAAAGCCACGCCGCTTGACGGGGAGTGGCGGCGGGGATAGGTTGCGGGTCACGAATCCATGGGACTTGCACTCCGTTGACAGCGCGCCCATGCTGGGCACACACAACACCATGCTCACCTACACCTTGCCCGCGGACGGGCAAGGCGAGGGAGAGCGTGGAGGTTCTAAGTTTGAATCGATTAAGCGAGGAAGAATCGAAATCGCTATCGGGATCGCAATCGACGGAGTTTCGACTCCACTGAAGAGCAAGACGATGCAAGTGTACGAAAAGCGCAGGGCGGATGTCGTCGGTCCATTCCCTATGCACCAGGACTGGCAGTACGGCCCAATGCGGAACGATACGATGGTGTCGGGTATGATCCACGTCGCGAAGACGACGACGTCAATGGGGGCACTGCGCATCTACCCAGGCACTCACCGCACGCGGATGGAAAACGCTCTTTTTCCACTACTGTCTGGTGCACGGGTCGATGTCGAACGAAACCGATAAACCCCGCAAGGTCGTGCACGTCAGGATGTTCTCCGGCCGCGACTGTCGGGAGGCCCCGACTCGGCCATTTGAAAACCTCGTTCTGCGAGGCTGGAATTCCCACGTGGACGCGGTGACCGCCAAGTCGACCCACGTGTGACGAGACGACCTGAGATCACTTTATTCATGAACGCTAATCGCGACCGTTTTCTCGAGGAAGGCTACCTGATCCTGCGTGAGGTGATTCGGCCTCGCGAACTCGAACGGATGCGCGCCAGTTGCGAGAATCTGCTCGAAAAGCAGAGGATCTTCTGGGCTCGAAAGCGCAGGCCCGACGATCCGCCCGGTGGACAGTGGGAGACATCGGCCCAGCCCCGGGTGATGACGGGTCAAGTAGCAGACCAGGTCGACGAGCACTGCATTGACGCCATCGAGATCTGGCACCACGAGAACGTGCAGGGCGTCAGCCGCGAATTGCTGGCTGCGGACGACGCCGGGGTCACGGAGATGATGATGATGTGCAGCCCGGTGCGCGATCACGGCTCCAGCGGACACCGCGGCTGGCACCGCGATGTCTACCCTCCGTTCAGTGCGCCGATTCAGGCTTACGCGGACGACATCATCGAAAACGGTCCGCGCTACGTTCAGTGGAACATTCCGCTATACGACGACAAGGTGCTCTGGGTGTTGCCAGGCAGTCATCGCCGTTTGAACACGCCGGAAGAGAATGAGCTGCTGTCTACCGACGATCACGTGCCGTTTCCCGGGGGTGTTAAGACCGACCTCAAGGCCGGTGACGGTGTTGTCTACATCACGCCGATCCTGCATTGGGGGAGTCGCTACGACACGACGATGCGGCGCACTCTGCACGGCGGCTTCTCAATCTGCGCCCAGCATCACGACCTCAAGTACGCCGAGTTTCTCTCAGACGCAGGGCTCGAGACGTTCGAGCGCTGGAACCGGCGCAGCGAGCGCACCCAGGACCTGACGGAGGCGGCTTTGCGTGCGGCAATCGCCGGAGACGGCGCTGCGTATCTCGCCAAACTCGAGGAGATTCACCCCGGCAGGGGCGACAAGGGGGCAATGCTGACGACGATCTGGATGAGCAAGAGCGCCCGGCGTATCTGCGACCTGCGAGGTCCCGACGCCGACCAAGTGCCCGAAAGCAGACGCAATATAGCGAAGTACGTGCACCCGATCACCTTACACTGGGGCGCGCTTTTCGCCGAACGCTTCTCGCCGCAGGAGGCCGTGCTACTGTGGGAACGGTTCCGGCCGATCGATGAAGCCATGCAGGCCCATACAGAGCTGGCGCTGCCGGGATACGACGACCGGCCGTCGCGGCACTACTTCTATGAAATGCCCGATGAATTCGACGTCGATGGCGTCATCAATGGATGGGGCTGAAACCTACGAGCTTTCGCTCTCCCAAAGGCGATACATCTTCGAAGCACGAGGAAATAGCGTTCAAGGCAACTACATCGGCACGGATGCTACAGGGGCCGCTGCCTTGTTCTGGATCCCATTGTGATGTTTGTTGAAAACGAATGATGGCAGGGTATTGAGGCTCTCTAGCTGTCCGTTGCTGCAGACGGAGCCCGGCAGCGCCGAGTTTGAGTGAATGATTTAGGAGGCGCCGTAGCAGGAAGGTAGAGTTTTAGGCATCGATTGATGGGAACACCTTTGCTCAACCTCACCATCATCTCCGGCGGCCAGACCCGCGTCGACCAGCCACCCAGCCACGCCGCTTGAAGGGGAGTGGCGGTGGGGATAGGTTGCTTCATGGCGATTGCGTACTAAAAATCTAATCTTGGTCAACAAGCGATCAATCGCTGAATCACCTAAAACACAGACCCGCGGAATATGCTGCAGACGTTTTGACGGGGACAGAGGCGGAGCAAGCAGATGAAACTCGAAAAGCTCTACCCGACCATGGTGATAGGCAGCCTGCCACGACCGGCGTGGGTGCGCGACGTAATCGCCGAGCGTACTCGGGGGCTGCTCGGTGAAGAGGAGGCCGACCGCTTGCTGGACCCGGGTATCCTGTTCGCCATCCGCATGCAGGAGCGGGCCGGGCTCGACTATATCTCCGACGGCGAGTGGCGACGCGAGAACTACGTGCGCGTCTTCGCCGACCGAGTGAGCGGCTTTACCCGCGATCCCGCCGCGGGTTTCGCCCCGCGCGTCACCGGCCGGCTGGTCCGCGAACGTGCCATCGTCTGTGACGACGCGGACTTTCTGCGCCGGCACACCGACCGGCGAATCGTCGTGGCGCTGCCATCGCCGTTCACGATCAGCATGCACCTGCACCTCTGGTATCCGGAGTGGTCGACCGCGGTGTACCCGCATCGAGAGGCGTTTGTCGAAGACTGCGCCAGGATTATCCGGGAAGAGGCCCTGGCCCTGACGGCGCTCGGCGTCGACGCCATCCAGCTCGACGAGCCGTGGCAGGCCTGGCTCACCAGCCCGAAATACTACCACCTCGACACCGATGCCGACATCCGGGCCGCGGTTGAGTTATCGATCCACAGCGTCAACATGGTCACAGCAGGGCTGACCAACGCCTACGTCTCGGTTCACCTCTGCCACTCCCACGGCGTCGAAGGAGCCCCCGACCAGACGACGTTCAATCCACTCATGGAGGCCGTCAACCGGATGAACGCCGACCGCTTCGCCATGGAGTTCAATTCGGCGGCCTCCGGCGGCATGGCAAAGCTCAAGGACTTCCCCGCCGACAGAATCCTTGGACTCGGGGTGCTGTCCCCCAACGACGAGCACATCGAGACTACAGACGAGATTATCGAGCGGGTCGAGCGCGCCCTGGAGTTCGTGCCCCGCGAGCGTCTCGTCATCAATCCCGACTGCGGCTTCGCCACCAGCGCCGCCCTGGTCCGCGATCTCGACCGCACTTACGCCAAGCTGTCCGTCATGTGCCAGGCTGCGGAACGGTTGCGCCAGCAGTAGAGCGGCTCACCGCACTCCGTGACAACGCGGGTCGAATCCTACTGGCCCCGCCCAGCCACAAGGCACGTTGCTTGACGGGGAGTGGCGGCGGGGATAGGTTGCGGGACAGCGTTTGCGTAGACCGAAAATATACCAAGTTAACCAGAAATAGATGTCGGACAACGTTCTAGTTTGCCGCTCTAAAACCAAGATTGCGTTCTGGAAATACGCGAATTGTGTGGCGACGTCCATTTTCCTATCGGTCGTTGGGCTCTACGGACTGTATTTACATGGCTGGAGGATGTTCTTCGCCGTATTTCCTTTTGCAGTGCTTTTTGGAATTTTTGCCTACTTTTCCGGTGCAGAGCGCTCGCGCTTGAAAAGGTCGAGCCTAGAGATCGATGCGCAGAACGGGCTGCTTACATTTCGGCATTTTCGCTTCGTTGCGTCGTTCTTTCCAGAGAAGCCGCGAGTTGAAGAGGTGGTTCGATTCGATCAAATCTTGGGAGTTCGAAGAGTCGAGGTGCAGAAGGGGAATTATTGGTGGCAGAAGGGAATTTCTGGATTACGCGTCAGAACGGATAAAGGCGCGGTAACGATTTCAGAGGAGATGGAGCATTTCGACGTTATCGCGACGACCCTGAGCGAGCTTGTCGCAGCGAATGAATCACGGGAAGATGAGTATCGGAAGAAGATTGAAGCCGAGCCAAAGATTCGGACTCCGTGGTATGTCTGGCTCATACTCATTGGTGCGGCCTCTGCCCTCGTAATCGTCGGCTGGAAATGGATGTTTCCTTATTGAAGAAGAGGCCAGTCGGGTGCCCGGGACAAACTGAGTGAACCACCACCCCACCAGCCACGCCGCTTGACCGGGAGTGGCGGCGGGGGTAGGTTGCAGATCGTGGATGGTGAATTCGCAACATCTCTCAAATTCGCCGCAGGTTAAGGTAGACTATTGGATCCCTCGACGGATCGACCGTTACACTCATAATCCGTCGCTTTCAAGCGGTCGGGGCGAATAGATTACTGATCCATACCACAGGAGCCCAATTATGTCAGAACCGATTCTTTCCCAAACCCAAATCGATGCTTTCCACTGCGATGGCTTCGTCCTGGTGCGGGGTCTGATCTCCGCATCGATGGCCGCCCAGATGTCCGAGGATTATGACCGGGCGATTGGCGGCGGGTACAGTATTCCAGCGTGGCGGGAAAGTCTGGGTCCAGACAAGATCCTGCAGTTGCCCAATCCGTCACAGAATATACCGGGGTGGCGCGACCACGTCTATTTGCAACGAATCATCGAAGTCGGCAAGGAACTGCTTGGGGACGACCTAGACTACCGCTACGATCAACTGATCTATAAGCCGCCCTATAACGAGGTGGAACTCCTGTGGCATCAGGATGCCGGCTACCACTGGCCCGGCGCAGCCAACTACCGCAGCACCACCTGCTGGCTGGCATTGTCGCGGGTGACCACGGCCATGGGTGCGCTGCAGTTCATACCCGGTAGCCATAAACAGGGCATCGCCGAGCACCACGATGCCACGTATAAGAACCCTATTGGTGGCGCGCTGGAGGTGATGGTGGATGCCAGCCAGGCTGTGGCGGTCGAGTATGAACCGGGTGACGCTACGTTCCACCACAGCCGCACCCTGCACTACACCAGCGGCAATCAGACTGCATCGCCACGGCGGGGTCTGTCCACCCACCTCTGGCCTCCGGTGGAAGAATCCTGAGACCCTAAAACCAAAATATGGCGAGGAGCATTCCAATCGGGTCCCCGGGACTGACTGAATGAGCCACCTCGGGTCCCAAACAATCCTTGGCAAATGTCCGAGCCAGTCTTGGTCCGACTAGGCCTCGCCACCAACTCCGATCCTAGGACCACCGCCGACCAGCCACAAGGCACGCCGCTTGACGGGGAGTGGCGGTGGGGGTAGGTTGCTGTCCCTGATCCAATGGACTTGCACCCCATTTACAGCGCGCCCACGCTGGGCACACACAAAGGCGAGGCAGGCAACGCCTGAATGCACCCCTGCTCTTAATCGTCGCCGCGAGGCGAATGCCATGACCCTATACCTATCGTCCGTTCACCTCAGTGCCCATGTTGCGGAATTACGACGCATGGCAGGAAATGACAACCATTTCACACTAATTCCGAATGCTGTTGACTGCGTAGAAGATCCTGAAACATGGGAGGCGGTGGTTGGGAGAGTGACAAAAGACCTCACGCAATCCGGGTTTGAGGTCACGGTGTTGAACCTTCGGGAATACTTCGGTTTCCCATTGGCCCTGAGTGAAGCCTTGGAGCAATGCAACAGGATGTTTGTGACGGGCGGAAACGTCTTTGTCTTGCGTCGGGCCATGGCGTATTCCGGACTTGATGAATACATCTGGAAACGCAAGGCCGACCCCGGTTTCCTCTATACCGGCTACAGTGCAGGTTCATGCATCTGCGTGCCGACTCTGAATGGGCTACATCTCGTTGACGACCCCAATACAGTCCCGTCTGGATATATGCCAGATGTTGACTCCTCCGGACTCTCGTTGATTCCGTATTCGTATATCCCGCACTTCAACTCAAGGCACCCTGAATCAGAGGCAATTACGAGGGCGGTAGATTTCTGCGAAAAAGAAAGGATCCCGTTCCGAGCCTTTAGGGACGGTGAAGTCCTGATCAAGACCGCCCAATAGACTCCCCGGGACTGACCCCGGAGGGCCAGACCAGGTCCCACACCACCCACGTCATACCAACAACCCAGCCACCCCGCTTGACGGGGAGTGGCGGTGGGAGTAGGAAAGGAGGTCTTGGCATCTCACCCCGAAATATTCGGAACCAAGTCCTTCAATGAATTCTGGATGGCGGTTCCCTCATTTCTGATCTATCGTCTTTCAGAAAGGAGTAACCTGAAAGGCAAAGACAAATTCGAGCTCTGCGAGAGGGCCACGAACAGATTTTGGCTTTCTTCTATAGTTGGTAAGGATTGTCGTTCAAGGCCGCATCCGCAGATCTCGCCGAGCTGGATATGCGGCACTTTATGCGCGCTCCGACGCCAGGGTTTCCAAGGTGAGGATGACTTCTCCAATTCCCGCGCCAATCAACTTTGACGCTGTTCGTGCCGAATTTCCCCGGGCTTCCACCGCGGCGTATCTCGACAACGCCTCGTGCCATCCCCTTAGCATGCACGTGGCCGCCGCGCCCTGCACCGCTATATCGATTGGGCTACCTGCGATGTCGGTGAACCATGGTGGCCCGGCTGGACGCAAGCCCGCGACCATTCGAAGCGTCTGTTCGCCGCACTGATCAACGCCCGACCACGCGAGATTTGCAGCAATATTTAAGGGACCTGTTAATGTCGGGTGCCACTATTGCTTGGCCGGAGTAATAGTTAAAACGGATATCTATGCCGTCCCGGTGGATTAGGAACCTTGTCTCGTCATATGTGAGTCGATGCGACATGTTACTATTTAGTTACCGGAGTAATAAGTCGTCCGCTAGAATTCACGTATGTCGCACCCCACTCACGCCCTCAAGGTATCCTGGACAGACGAGAACCTGTCGGTCTGCGGACACGGTTTCCCGCAGATCGATGTCAACTACCTCGAGGCATTCTGCCGGCCCGCATCCCAGGATCGGGATTGGGCGGAGACGGTCATTCCGCACCGTACCGTGTTGTTGTCTGAGCAGGATGCCGGCACGCCACTGGAGTTGGAAACCACGCTCGATGACGGCGTCGTCGTACGGCACACCATCACCTCTGGATCCGACGAAGTCGACTTCCGCCTTAGCGCGCACAATCCGACCTCAGTTGAATCGGATGCCCACTGGGCACAGCCGTGCATTCGGGTTGGCGCGTTCACCGGCTCAAGCGATGCCGAGGATCCTTACGACTACATCCGCAAGTGTTTCATCTTTCTGTTCGGCAGACTGGCCACGATGCCGACTCCAAGTTGGACAACATCGGGACTCTACACGCCCGGGCAGGTCTGGTGTCCGGTATCGGTCCCGCGAGCCGACGTCAATCCTCGACCGCTGAACTCCTTGCCCCCCAGCAATGGGCTGATCGGTTGCTTTTCCGGCGACGAGAGCATGATCTTGGCAACCGCCTGGGAACCCTACCAGGAGCTTTTCCAAGGAGTTCTTCAGTGTATCCACTCAGACTTTCGCATCGGAGGCCTGCGCCCGAGGGAGCGAAAAAGCATCCGGGGCAAACTGTATATCGTGGACAATGACATCGATGCACTACTGCTCCGATACGGAAATGACTTCCCTGAACATCATAGTAGCGAATCAGATGTCTCGGAGCGGAATCCCATGGAAAGGACTCGTCAATCTGTTGAACCAACCAGCGCTCTGTGAGATGCTCGGCAACTAACTGAGGATCTCCTTCTGGATCTCGCAGAGACCATACGAGCGGTCAATCAGAGCTGGAGTCGCATTGGCTATACTCGCCTCAATAACTCTTCGGATGCCATCGATATGCGGTTAGCCGCTGCAATGATGGCCTCTTCAGTCCCTCCGAACATCAGCCGCACGTGGTCGTTGGAACCGAAATGTTGCCCGGGTTCCGTGGGAACGCCGAAATTATGTAGAAGGATGCGGGAAAACTCTACGACCGGGATGCCCAATCCGCTAATATTCAAGAAGAGAAAGGGTGTGCCCTGGGGAATAACAAACGAGATCCCTTTTGCCGAGCGAAGTCCTTTCACGATCAGATCGCGATTTTTCTGGTAGCGCCGCGGAATATCCATGATCCAATCATCCGGCCCGGTCAGCGCTGCTTCAGCGGCTCTTTGGGCGACGTGGTTGCACGAGAGCACTTCCCACTCTAGGACATTCCGCAAATAGGTAGTCAGTTCACCTGGAGCGAATACAAAACCCATACGCCATGGCTGCAGAGCGTAGCTCTTGGTAAAGCTGCAAACCGTCAGCGTGCGCTCTCTTGCGGCGGGAATGGAAGCGAATCGTAGATGAGTGGCATTGTCATAGACCATCTTGTCATATGCCTCGTCGGATACAACCAGCAGATTATGGCGATCCGCGATTTCAGCGACCGCCAAAAGTTTGTCCTCGGTCGCGACGTATCCCGTGGGGTTTGCAGGCGAGTTCAGAATGATCAGCTTTGTTCGTGGTGTAATGGCTTTCTCCAGCTCAGACGGGTTCCATTGCCACCCGCTCTCTTGACGCGTTTCGGCGTAAATCGGGACGGCGTCAACCAACCTCAGCACTCCGTGGAAGAAAAACCCCGGCGAGAAAATAAGGGCTTCGTCTCCCGGATCCAAGAGAACCGCGAAAATCAGATGGAGGGCGTGCATCCCGCCATTAGTTACTAGAATCTCCCTTTCCGGGTCGACTTGGATACCGTCTTCCCTATCGAGCGTCTGGGCGATTGCGCGTCGAAGTTCGTTGATTCCGTGGGTGGGTTGAGGCGAAAGATCCGTTACAGCGCGCCTGGCTGCCTCGAGCACATGCTCCGGCGGGAGCCAGTTGGGCGATCCGTGCAACGAAAGTACATCCTTTCCGTCGGCGCGGAGCCTGGCGATGTTATCGTTCAATTCTTTCGATGATACGCGTCCCACTGCGCGCGCCCGTTCGGAAATTTTCATACCTTTTAATCGTTTGTAGAATACCTCGAACGCAGTTCCTTCTTTAGAATCTTCCCCGTGGCATTCTTTGGAAGTTCATCGATAAAATCGACGGAATGCGGCTTCTTAAAACTGGCGATACTTTTGCGACATAGCTGAATCAATTCCTCTTCTGTGGCACTCATGTCCGGAAGGAGCGATACGACAGCCTTGATGGATTCTCCCCACCTCGGATCGGGAACGCCAATCACCGCAACCTCGCGAACCGCTGGATGTTCGACGATGATCTCCTCGATCTCCCTCGGATAGACATTCTCTCCTCCGGTGATGATGAGATCCTTCGAGCGATCCATAATAAAGAGGTAACCGTCCTCATCGATGTAGCCGAGATCGCCGGTGTGCAGCCAACCGTTTCGCAAGGTTTCGGCGGAGGCTTCCGGGTCGCGCCAGTAGCCCTTCATCACAATGTCCGAGCGGACTACGATCTCGCCCATTTTGCCTGTCCCCAGATCGTGGTCGTCGGAATCGAAAATCCTCACCTCGACATCCGTGTGGGCGATTCCGGCGGAGGAGAGGCGCCGCGTCTGTTCGGGAGTGCCTTCACAGACATGATCATGATGCGGAAGATAAGTAATGTTCATAGGACATTCGCCTTGCCCATACAGTTGGACCAGGCATGGGCCCAGTTTGCGTATGGTGGCTTTGAGATCGTCTGCCAGCATGGGCCCACCCCCGTAGATCAGGGCCTTCATCGAACTGAAGTCACAACGATTCAATTTCGGGCAATCGATCAGCATTTTTACCATCGTGGGCGCAGCGAACATATTGGTCACTTTATGCTGCTCAACCGTCCTCAACACGATTTCCGGGTCAAACGATCTAGATTCGAGAATGACGTTGGCGGCCGCTTTGGCCACGTTTGGTATGGCGTATAGTCCACATCCATGGGAGAGAGGCGCAGCGTGGAGGGCAACTTCTGCAAAACCAAATCCGGGACACATATCCGCATAGAAACTCATCGTCATTGCGAGTAGGTTCCTGTGGGTGAGCATCGCCCCTTTAGGCCGTCCGGTAGTGCCGGAAGTATAGAAGAGCCACGCTACATCCTCACAGGTGACTTCAGCGTCGATGAAATTCGGTGATTGGGCTGATACGAGCGCTTCGTAATCCAGGATCTCATTGCAGGCCCCCGCTAACGCTACGATATGCGCGACACTCGGGAATTGACCACGATATTCCAGTATCGACTCATTGAATTCGGGCGAAATCAGGACGGCTTTCGCTTCGCAGTGATTGATGATGTAGGCGAATTCTCGGGGGTGCAGTCGGAAATTGATGGGGACGGCGCCGCAACCCGCTTTGAAGCACCCGAATATTGCCTCGAGCATTTCCGGACAGTTGTAGGTGAGGATGGCCACATTGTCACCCCGCTCGACATCCAGGGCATAGAGAGCGTTTGCAAACCGATTAGCACGGGAGTCGAAATCCCGGTAGTTCCGTCTCAGGTCTCCGAAAGAGACGGCGAGATTTTCGGGGAAGGACTGAGCGGCCTTGGTCAGTAGCTTACCGACGTTCATAGGTCCGATTTACCCTTTCATTTTTCAGGCAGATCCGCGGCCAATTTCGAGCGGAGGAGATGGGTAGCCGGAAGATCCAGACTGATGTTCCCGGCCCTTATGACCACGCCGTATTCGCGTCGCGCGTATTCGGCGCTGAGCTTCTCGTTGCGAACGTCCTCGAGAACGCGCTCCGGATCCCGTTCAAGGGGACTTCCGAATCCGCCGCCTCCCGGTTGGATATGGCGCAGGACATCGCCCCTTTTCAAAAGGACACCTTCCATCGGAAGCGGTGGAAGGTGAACCTCATCGGGTTCCGGGTTAATGACATTTGAGGAAGGGGTACCGGGACAACCGCCGCGAAGCCCGTAGGGCAGGTGGTCGCGCCGGTCGGAGCGCATAGAGAGCATGGTTTCTTCGGCCATCATGCGGTATTCCCGCTCAAGGGCCAGGCCGCCTCGGTAGCGGCCTGCTCCACCGGTATCCCGCACCAGCCCGTAGCGCCGTATCTCAATCGGAACCTGAGCTTCCACCATCTCGATTGATTGATTACTCTGATTCGCGCCGGGGTTGGGAACTCCTTCCGTTCCATCTCGATGGGGACCGCCTCCCCGGTTTCCAAGAATCGACTCTGTAAATACGAATGGCACGCCGTCGTGGTAGCCGCCAAAGGATGGAAACGTGCACCCACCTTCACCGGCTGCCGGGACGCGATCCGGCACAGCCTTGGAGAGGGCGCCGAAGAGCGAGTCGAGCATACGAAATCCCGTAATCCCTCGGGTCGCGCATGCCGCCGGAAGAACGGGATTCATTATCGTGCCGACTCTGGTCTTCACCTGGATGGGTCGCATATAACCTTGGTTATTGGGTATCTCCCGGCGAACGATGCATCGCATTGCCAGATAACTTGCCGAGTAGGCAAATGGCAGCGGCGCGTTGATTCCCCCTTTTACCTGGGAGGAACTCCTGGACCAATCCACGGTCACTGAATCACCCTCCACCGATACCGCGACGTGAAATACGATGGGTTCCGGTTCTTCTCCGAGACCATCGATATAGTCCGTAAACTCGTAGACTCCATCGGGAACCGCTTCGATCTCGGCCCTCATGATCCGCTCGCCGTAATCCTGCAGGCTCTTCAGGTAGGTTCTCAGAGTTTCCGGCCCGTAGCGCGAGACGAGCTGCGCGAAAGCATTTACCCCGTGGCGGCATGCCGCCAGCTGAGCGCGCAGATCACCCATCACTTCAACCGGCACACGGACATTCTTCTCAATTAGCTGAAACAACGTGTCGTTGGGCTGTCCCCGGTCATAGAGTTTCATCAACGGGATTCGAAGACCCTCCTGAAAGATCTCGGTGGAGTAGGCGGTGTTGCTTCCGGGTGCGATCCCGCCGACATCGGTATGGTGCACCAGGGCGACGGCCAATCCTTCGAGTCGTCCATCGTGAATAACAGGTTCCGTGATATAAATGTCGGGTAGGTGCATCCCACCGGCGCCGTAGGGATCGTTGGCGATGTAGACATCTCCCTGTTGCATTCGTCCCTCAAAAGTGTCCATCAGGTGGCGCATTGCGTGGGGGAAGGATCCGAGGTGAAGGGCGGTCGTCAGGCCTTGGGCCACGATCTCGCCCTTGCGGTCGCAAAGCGCTGTGGAGTAATCCATCGATTCGCGCACGACAGGAGAGTAGGCACTGCGCATGAGAACCAGAGCCATCTGATCTGCAATCGACTCCAAGGCATTCTCGATCACCTCAGAGGTGATTGGATCGAGAGATGCATCCTTCTGTGGAGGGTCCATCATCTTGATTTGTCCTGCGATGAATATGATATAGCAGGCGGGTCGGCTGGAACGTGTCGACCTTCTTCTAACTGAATAACCATATTTCCAATACGATCGAGAGAAACCTTGCAGGCCGGCGGTACGACACAGGTTGAGTCATACTCTTCCACGATGCAGGGCCCCTCTCTAATCCCGCTGCGCAGACCCATCCGACTAAGAACCAGTGTTTCAAGAAGGCCATATTCCGGGCCGAAGTAGGCTTGCCGAACCGGCGTTTCCGATCCTTCCGCCGAATGGTCCGGAAGAACGACAGCAGAGGGATCTAGAGTAGCGGTACCATCGGGAGGGGAACGCCCGGTTACTCGCAGGTTTACAATCTGAATCGGATCTCCGCTCCCTCGGTGGCCATAGGTTCGAAGATGCTCTTGTTCAAAGGACTCGGAAAGAGCGGGCATCTCTTTCGTTTTAGCCAGCTCGGTGGTGATGTTTACCGTGAGCTCGAAGGTCTGGCCTGTATACCGCAGATCGACGTTGTGTAGGAAATCTACCTCTTCTGGTAAACATCCTTCGCCCGCAAATACGTCGCGAGCTTCTGCCTCGAGCCGGGCGAAGTGTGTCTCAAGTTCCGGCCAAGATACCGATTCCGCATCCCGCAGCAACGTATGCACAAATTCGTGGCGAATCTCACCGACGAGAAGGCCGAATGCGCTGAAAACGCCCGGATTTGGCGGAACAACAACCTGCTTCATCTGGAGTGATCGTGCAATTTCTACCGCCGCTACAGGACCATTTCCTCCAAATGCAAAGAGTGCGAATTCGCGGGGATCCCGACCCCGATAGGTCGAGATCGCCTTTACGGCGCGGATCATTTTGGAGCACGCCAGAGTGAAGACTCCGTATGCGGCCTCCTGGAGATCCAGGTTCAGCGGACCCGCTACCTGGGCCATAAACATCTCACGCGTCCTATCGGGGCTCAGGCTGATTTCTCCTCCCGCCATCCTGTCTGGGTTGAGATAGCCCAGGCAGAGAACCGCGTCCGTAAAGGTCGCCATCTGTCCGCCCCGGCCATAACAGATCGGACCCGGATCTGCGCCGGCACTGTCCGGTCCGACGCTCAAGCGGCCATCGGAGTCAACAGAGACCAAGCTACCGCCACCGGCACCGATCTCAGACACATCGATAAAGGGCAACTTTACCGCGTGGCCGCCTCCTTTAACCAGTTGGCTACTGAGGTTTATTCCTGAGCCGACTTCGTACTCGAATGTCCTCCCTATTCGGCCCTCTTCGATCATTGCAGCCTTCGCCGTGGTGCCGCCCATATCGAAGGTAAGTAAGTTCTCATATTCGGAGGTGCCGGCCATCCAGGCCGCCGCAACAACGCCTGCGGCCGGTCCTGATTCGATAATGTGCGCGGGTTTCCGGATCGCTGATTGCGCCGTCATCAGACCGCCACCCGATTGGAGCACCTGAAGCGGCGCAGCAACTCCGGCGACTTTCAGTTTCTTCGTGAGGGAGAGCAAATATCTGTGCAGGATTGGCCCAACATAAGCATTGACCACTGTAGAGCTGGTCCTCTCGTATTCACGTATCTCCGGCAGTATCTCGTAAGAGCCGCTTACAAATAGATCGGGCAATTTCTCCCGGGCCAATCCCGTCACCAACGTCTCGTGCGCCGGATTGGCGTAAGAGTGGAGCAAGCAAACGGCGAGCGCTTCGACATCTTCGTCTGCAATCTGGGCGAGAACCCTATAGACAGACTCTCTATCCAGCTCCTGTCGGATTTCGCCCTTTGGCCCTATCCGCTCGTCTACTTCGAACCTGAGTCTTCGCGGCACAAGCGGGGGCGGTCTTACATAGGTCAGGTCATAGAGAACCGGAATGCGTATTCGGCGCAGCTCAAGGACGTCGCGAAAGCCCTGCGTCGTGATGAGCGCCGTTTTCGCTCCCTTTTGCTCAATAATCGCATTTGTTGCCACAGTCGTAGCATGGACGACTCCCGAAATGTGCCGCGGATCGATTTCACATTCGCGAATGAGCGACTTCAGACCGGCAACGATACCGTCCGCATAGTCGTCGGGAGTGGACGGAATTTTCCGAGTCGCACAAAAGCCATCATCGCCCAGAATGACGAGATCGGTGAAGGTGCCGCCAATATCAGCTCCGAGACGGTATCGTGTCGTCTTCTTCAATCGCTTTGTGGCACTCATGTCCAACTGCTCATCACGATGCCGAGAACCACAACAGGAGCGAGCGCGCACAAGAGAACAGATGTGCAGCCGGCACGCCGATCTGGAGCTGGAGTCGGCTCGGTAATGTCCTCTCCCTCCCCGAAAACGCGCGCATCCAGAATCCGGGAGAGGCTGCGGAGCTTATCAAGGAACCGGCAAATGCCGTCTTCATCACCCCGCATGTCGTCAGTCCAGATGATCGGCTCCGGCTCGCGACCCGAGAGAGAACTGTCTTGCTCAACGACGCGTCGGAATTCTTCTCCAGTCAGCGGAGGTTTCTCATCTGAGCGCTTGATCGTAACAACGACACTCATGGTGGACCCGACCCAACGCTAAGCATGAGGCACGGCTGACCGGACGCGCAGCCTCGATGCGGGATAGAGGTCCGAATTAGGATGAATCATTAAAACTCGGGGCGAGTCAGCCGTTGATCTCGATGCGCTTGTTGGGCCGGAGACACCTACGCACGGCGATTCCTTGCCTTGGCAATGGTTCAACTCCAAATACATATTCGCCTGTCGAACTTCCTGCTTTGATGTTGGGATCGTTAGTGCAATGGAAAATTCAGCAGCTGATGAACGCTCTGTTTCATTGAAACCAATGCGGAGCTCAACTGGATCCTGACGAGATCCCTGACCGGAATAATCTCATAGTCCTCTTCAAGGTATGCCAGACCACGTACAATCATACCCCGAATCTCGTCAGCCATCTCTTGCTCTCTCAAAATCTCCGCCGCTCTCCAGAACATTCCAACAGCTCTCATGAAATAATACATCCCGAACGCCTTTTCCTGCCAAACGAAGGATATCGACGCGTTCTCCTTGTTCTTGGGATCTGATTCAATGCTTTCTCTTGCACCGTCAAAGGACCTTCTTCGTGGTCCACTGTCGACAGCTCGGAATAACCGATGAACGCCAGGATGGTTTGCCGTGCTGTATCTGTCTTTCAGCTCGAGCAATCCCTCCTCCATGAACTCATGTGCCGCTTCCTGGATCGCCAGGCTCTCAACTCGGATTTCACCACGCGAACAACCTGTGTCTGTTTCGTCATTTCGACGGTCGCTCCGCCAATAAGGAAACTCAAAATTGAACCAGTGCGATCCCGGTCGAACTCTACTAAGATGGTCGTATGTTCCTGCACCTGAGGTCCGTTTCGATCGCGTAGGAGCAAATTTTGGATCCTTGGCTGCCTGACGGTCATAGAAGGCTGCCTGCGTATATGGACTAAGGAGTCCATCAAATTCTACACCGATGCTGGAGCTAAGAGCTTCTAGATGGGTAACCAATTCAGGCTCTTGAAGACTAAATGTCGCAAAGCAATTTTCCAGATCCGCGTTGTGCATTTCATTCACGTATACGGGAAGATGCTCATCCAATAACTTCAACAACGCTTTACATTCGGGACAAGGATCATCGAATTCCCAATGTCTGTATTTGAACGGAAAATTCGATGTCGGTTGCTCGGAAAAAGCAGGTCGATAGTGATAGAGCGTATGATTGGTTGGCGTATGCTCCAGCTTCAACCATGGCTCGTTCAGAGCGTAACCGTCCGGATCGCTCACTTGGACGAACAATAGCGTGCATTGCTCGAATTCCTCTCGCAAGGCCTTGCTCGCACAGAAATTCCGGGCTAGATGCTCAATGGTCAAAGTGCCGACCACTTCCCCTGGATGTGGAACTCCAATGAAGAGCAGAGGAATTGGTCCAGCGCCGATGCGGAGGAGTTCTATCGGCCTTCCTTCCGTAGACTGTCCAATTGTTTCGATCTCAGCATCGCAGTTCTCATCCGCTAGAGCTTGGCGCGTCTCGCCTAACTGGTCCGAATCTGAATAATCGAGACTTTCCGGCAGGGCCGTACAGACCTCGGTGACCAAGCTTAGAAATTTCTCATTTGGGAAGTGCATTTGCCGTCTCCTAATCTAGCGTTGAGTAGAACACCAAGTCCCGGGCGGCTTCTTGAAGGCTCATCCTTCTGCTTCTCCATGCCAAGCCCACCGTTTGAGCGGAGGCATTCCGGATCAAGGGGAATCGATTGAAACGGGCGGCTTCAACCGGAATTGCCTCCCGCGCCTTATTGTTCGGCATTTTTTGATCCAGAAATCCAGATCGTTTCGTAAGGCTTTGTCACCCGCCCCTTGGCGTCAATGGACTCCTTGTAAATGCTCTCGATTCGGCCTGTTTCATCGGGAGATGGTAGACTTTTCCCGAGGTAGACCCACTCAGCGCATCGACACGTCAGCAAACCGTAGAAATCTGGGAATACGAGTGACTGTCGTCTCATCGAAAGTGTCTGTATTTCGACACCATGCTTTTCGAACCGACTTTTTTCAACCACGAGGTCGTCAAATGTGCCTGGCGTCTCAACGAAGATCAATCCACCGGGTTGAAGGACGCGGAGTGCGTCCACAAGCGTCTCGTCACAGTGTCCCAACGGACCCCGTTCCGTGAAGACCATGTCAAATGCGTCGTCATTGAAAGGTAGGTTCACAGCCTTTGCCGTCTGGAAATCCACGTTTCGGATTCCCTTCGCTTCTTTTGCTCGAATCGCCGCAGCGATCATGTGATCCGCTGACTCGTCGATCCCGGTACCGTGCCTGAAGAGATCCGCGTTGGCGAGAAGCGTTCGACCGTCACCGCAACCGACGTCAAGGACGCGATCTGACTCGGCAAAGGCCCGTCTCAGAACATCACTAGTGTCTGGTACAAGGCGTCCAAGGCGATTGAAACCCGTCTCGTCTTTGAGATAGTATGCTTGATGGGAATCCAATGTCTGAAACCGATCCAGAATCCCTCGAACCCGTTCGTAATCGATCTCCATCTCTTTTTTGCCGAACGTTTGCGGTGAGGCAGGAGGCCGCTAGGCCGAATTGTCCTCGACCGCTTGGTTAGCTCCTGTCCCTCTAGTCTAGAGTAGCGAGCCCAAACTCATCTATGATCTGACCAGCCACTTCGCGTGCAGATATGTTGGAGTTGTCAATCTTGAGGTGGCTTTCTTGGTAGAAAAAGTCTCCGTTCGAATTAAATCGATATTCCTGCTCATGCTCAAGTAGCTTCGCTTTCGACTTTGCGACATTCCGCTTAGATGGTTTTTGAGATAGCCGAAACTCGGACTCATTTCGCCTCAGCCTTTCTGATAGGTCTGCTTGTAATTCTACGAAATGGATGTCGCCTCCTCTATCGCGGAAGATCTTACAGGATCGATCGATGAATCTCCTATCAGCCTCCTGATCAAGAGCCCAAACAAAGGTGAAGATGAGTCCCGATAATGCACTCGAAGCCATCTCTTCAAAGATTCTCCGCCGAAATTCTTGGGAAAGTCTGAATTGGGGCTGGTCCCAGTCGAAGAAGTTCAAGACCAATTCTATAGTCATATGATTATGAAACAGCCTCAGTCCAGTTAATCTTTCCAATTCATAACCGACCGTCATTTTTCCTACAGCTGGAGGACCGAAAATTATGATGAATTTCACCTTGGAATCGTCAGCTAACGTGATGGGTGAGGCGCGCGGGTCACAGCGTCGCCTCGACCCGATTGTTGTGCCAGTTTTTCAAAGCCATGAGGCGAAACCTTCCGACAGACCTAGCAATGCTTGAATCTTCGCAGGTCCGTCTGCCCCAGCGAGAGCATATAAAGTGGCACGTCCATGCCCTTCAAGAATGACGAGATCAGCTTCCTCATGAGGAGCCACCAGAATAATAGGATCAAAGGTGGCGCCGGACCGAACCAACTCCGCCCCATCAATGAACCCCTGATTGCTTACGCCATAGACCTTCTTTCCTTTTAGAATGGTTCCGACTGCACCTTGTGGTCGCCGCGATCCGGCGGTCAACTCATTCCAGTAGCTATACTCTACGTATTTGAGGCGGCGAAAGTCGTCACGTTCGAGTAGGACCCGATGCCAGACGACATCGGCCGGGTAGTTCGAGAACAGTTTGCGGTTTTCTCTGTAGCCTCGAAAATTGCCAAGGACCAGTGCCCGTTGTTGGTTTGCGACATCGTCTGAGATATCGGCGTTGGTAATCAGTGTGGCTGGCAAGGAGCGTTCGGTAAGCACCTTGCGAATAGCGTCGGCCCATCGCTCCGATTTCAACTCTGACCGCAGAAACACAGCGACCATTTCGCTTTCATCCACTTCCTCTTCATACTTCACTATCGATCCTCAGAGGCACAACGTGGGACTGAGCAGCAGAGTAGAACTGGTAGAGTCAGGAGAATCAACAGGAAGGAGCCGTACCGAATTCTTGGCCACGGTACTGTCTGACCTGTCTGCTCCAGCCCTTGTTAGGTCGCACCTGTAACCAGCTGTTGCGCCTGTTGGTCCAGAGCCCTGATGGCATTCTGGATTGCGTCGACTTCCTGTTCCTCGAAGTACGCCTCTCCGCACTGTTCACAGACCCAGGCTGGAACTGTGTCAAGTACCAGATGGCAGCCGTGGCGGTCCACATGGAAGGGCGCCGTTGAGCGCTTCATCTCACCGAGACAGTGGATGCAATTCATTTTGGTCTCCGTGTTCGGAAGTCCTGTTCCCATTCATCCTCTGAGGGTAGGTACTCGGTAATTATCGCGAGGAAATCCGCCTTGGGTGCGCAGACGACGTGTAGATGTCGGCCATCGTCTCCTTGGCCATGCAATAAGCAGCTGTGACCACGTGCATCCTCAGGATAGTCCTCTATCAGGTCGCCTTGGCTGATCACCCGCTTGATTTCACCTCTCGTGATCATTTTCTCCGGCCGCGCCATTTTGGGAATTGCGTGAGGCAGGAAAGCACGCTTTCAGCGGCTGCGCGTCGGACCAGATCAAGCGTGTTCTGTGTCGCCACCGGCTAGTCTCCCTCAGCCGAACTGGCCTCAGGAAGCAGTACCGGCCAGTCGATTGGCGGGTGATGGAGGTGTGCCGTTTTCCTTCGTGTCGATTGATCTGACAAACGCAGCGTCTCCATCACGTTCGATGTCGCACAACAACATGCATCCATCAGTAGTGGACGCCCTACTAATGACGTTGCCCAATGCGTCACACACAACAGAGCCACCGAGAATTCGATCCTTAGGCAGCTGGGTGACCTGGGATATATAGCCGGACTGGATTACAGGCACGCCGAACAGCTGGCATATTGCCTCTGCGCCTTTCGCGCAGCCATCGCGTACTATTCCGCCATGCTCATCTATTGTTCTGGTGGCGACGCCAGGCCACAGAATGATCTCGCTCGTCTCCAATCCTCGGCCAGGAACGCGATCAAGAAAGCTTGCTTCGGCGCAAAAGACCGAGCCAAAGGAGATCCCACCGATTTCGATGGGTGACCGGTCCTGCGCTTCGGTGAATCCCCAGAGCGTCTTCCATCCTTCCACGATGAACGTGCGAGCACCAGCGAGCGTGGGTTCCGATTCAGGCTGCACCAACACCAGCGCATTGAGATATCCGTTCGCTGTCACGTAGGGAGAACCAACTACAGCGGAAATCCCGGTCTCAGAGGCAACACGTGTGAGCTCCCGGAGCGCGTCTTGCACTTTGGTGTACCATCCCGTCATGCTGAAGTATTCGTGCAGATGCTGGTCATAGCCGGTTAGCATCATCTCGGGAAACACCGCCAAATCCGCGCCACAATCCGCAGCCATCACCATCCAATTGGCAGCCGTGATGGTATTTTCAGCGACGGTTGCAGACATCGCAGGTTGTACCGAGCAAACCTTCAACGCTGTCCTTTTTCGATGGTGCTACTTGTACCTGTTCATTTCGATCGACCTAACGTCCTAGATCAACGGGCGGGCGGACGAACACGAGTGATCGTTGAAAAACCAAAGACCTCAAACGAGGCGAACGACGTTGAAAAACCGAAAATGTAGCCCGCTCCGGTGCATTGCCTCGTTAGATTGGATTTGTGCAAGGTCTGTGCAGAGTGATCGAACCTGTGGACGGATGCAGGCCCGTTGCAAGATCCAGTCATGAGTCTTGCCGCTCGAGAAAGGCTTTCAGACTTTCTTGGCCAAAATAGGTCCATCCCGCTACGCCGCTTTCGCGGCTGAAAATCGGATTGTCCTGCGGAAAGGTCTCATGTCCCTTGTGAGTAAGTTTTAGTCTCGTCCCGTCGGGTGTTTCGGACAGTTCCCACGTGACAGATGAGTCTCCGGGGTATCCTCCGTATCGCCAGTCGTAAACGATTCTCCTCTCCGGGACGATCTCGGTTACTTTCCACTGGTGCGGGTAGTTTTGCCCTTCGCACTGTACATCGAACTGTGTTTCGAAGCCGACCTTCGGTTCGAATTCAGTCATCGGCTCAAAGAACCACCGGCGCATTTCATCCTTGTCTGTAATGGCCTTCCAGATCACCGCAATTGGAGCGTTGAACGTCTGTTCCACCATAATCGGGGCTGTGTTGATGTGCGTGGGCTTCCGTTGCAATCTAACGCTAAGGCTGTGGAACGGCGGCGTCAGCCGGTGTTTTCACGAGCCGCTTGTTGTGGCTAATTTACCTCGTAGTCTCATAAAAACGTAACCAAACGCCGGGTAAAATGTCGCAAGCGACTGAATGGTATAGCATTTTAATTGTTACCACATGATAAACAGTCCAAACCAAAAAGCCCATTGTTTCCTCAAACAAATGACATATCCTTCATGTATACTCTTCTAAATGAAAACACCCCATCTCTCCTGTCTCTCACTCCTATCTGTCATTTCTTTCTTCTCTCCATCGTTCGGTCAGGAGTACGAAATTGACCGAATTGATGCCCTGCTAAATCAATATGCGGCCCAGGGACTCCTGAATGGTGCCGTCCTGATCGCCCGAGGCGACGAGGTCCTCTACAGCAAGGGCTTTGGCATGGCCCACATGGAGTGGGAGGTCGCAAATACACCGGACACCCGCTTTCGGATCGCCTCCATAACCAAGCAGTTTACAGCCGCTCTGATTCTGCAATTGGTTGAGGAAGGCAAAATACACTTGGAAGGGAAGCTGGCGGACTATGTGCCGGATTACCCGGCAGAGCATGGAGAGCGCGTGACTATCCACCAGGTACTCAGCCATACCTCGGGAATTAAGGGCTATACGACTGTGGGAAAATTCAGGGAAAAGTCGCGCGATCCATATACGCCAAAGGAATTCTTGGAGGAGTTTATCCAAGAGGAATTGGAATTCGAACCTGGAAGTGAGTGGGGTTACAGTAACTCAGGATATTTTATTCTGGGTGTCGTAATTGAAGAGATTACCGGGTCATCTTACGATGAAGCATTGCAAACGCGATTGTTGGATCCTCTTGGATTAAAAAACACCGGCTATGAACACTTTCACGAAGTGACCAAAAAGCGGGCCACCGGTTACCAGGCGCGGACGATTGGATATAGGCGCGCGGCGTACATTGATACGAGCATCCCTTATGCTGCTGGAATGATGTATTCCACGGTAGGCGATTTGCATAAATGGACTCGAGCTCTACATGCGGCAAAGCCATTCAAAAACAAAGAGACACTAAGAAAAATGATTACGCCGCATATGAAAAACAACGGGTATGGTCTCGCCCTCGGTGAGAGAACCTTTGGCGAACAAACAGCTGCATTTATTTCCTGCGGGGGAAGCATTAACGGATTTATTTCCCAGTTGACATACTTTCCTGAGTCGGAGCTGACGGTTGCTGTGCTTGATAACACGCATTCCAGACTCGGCGGACCGGTTTCCGCGGTCTTCGATATTCTGCACGGCCAGGAAGTCGAGCCCCTTAAACGAGATGCTTACAAGGAGTTGTTTACCATCATATCAGAGGACGGTGTTGATGCTGCCTTAGCGCGCTTACGTGATATTCGTGAGAACGAGGCCGATGACTATCGGGTTGGGGAACCCCAATTGACTCGCTTGGCTCAGTTTTACGTAGAAGAGGGATCAGCTGAGATTGCCGTGCTTCTATTGAAGGAAAACCTGAAACACTTCAGCGAATCGGAGGAAACCTATCTAGAGGCTGTCCCAAATCCGAGAGGATTTGGGACAGCCTCTACTCTATCCACAAAGCGCTGGTGTCGCCGCTATCAACCTGAACACGGAGGGCGCCTAAACGGGGCGGAATTCGCAGGCTGTCGGTTATTGATCCAACGGCAAATCGACCGCACTACCCCGCTTCGCCGACTCCCGCGCCGAAGTTCCGATGCTCGATGTGTCGGCTTGCCTTGATGGAGACAACGCCGCTGTTTTCCTGGTGAATCGGAGCATGACAGACGACCTGGACGTTGAGGTGTCATTGGCAGACAGACGAATCGAGCTGGTCAAAAGCACGACCATTCTCACCGGCGACGATCCCAAGGCCCACAACACCTGGGACGATCAGGACGTCATAAAGCCAGAAACCGGCGCCGGTTCCGTTGGAGGCAGTGGGGGCATGAACGTCTCGGTTCCCTCGCTTGGGTTGGTTGTGTTGGAAGTCGATCTAGAATCAATTAGCAAGATTGTACCGGTTCGAATACGTATCCCACACTGAGCCGCCTTTTCCGTCGTCCTGATAGGCACCCTCGACCTGGTAGGCAGAAGTAGCCGTACCCCAGATGAAATTGGCGGGAAACAAAATGTGCTTCATGTAAGATCTATGTTTCCCTCGAACGCTCACGCTCTCCCTCACCTTGACCGTCCGCGGTCAAGGTGTAGGTGAGCAGCGTGTTGTTCGGCCCTTGTGTCTCATTCCTGCGCCCGGAGTCCATCCCGGAGTTTCTCCATGATCCGGTCCCGGAAGCTCTTTGGTGCGAGCACTCTCACATCGGGCATCCAGGACAGGACCCACCGCACGAGTTCCTTGCATCCCGTTGTCTCCCTGCGCATTTCGACCCGACCATCCATACGTTCGGGGAATACCTCGACTTCCACCCTCACCTGCACATGTTGCTCGCGGACGGCTTGTTCGTAGGTTCCGGTCTTTTCTACCTACTGCCCGATGTCAGCCTCAAGCCGTTCTCCCTGGATAAGATGCAGGTCAACGAGCCGGACTGTCGCGGCCTCGACGGCTCGGTCATCTACCGTTCGGCTATGAACGTGAAGATCCAGCGCAACTTCGAGGTTTTCACCCCGAGCGACTTCATAGCAGCCATCACCCAGCACATCCCTGAGAAAAGCTTCCAGCTTGTGCGCTACTATGGGTGGTACTCCAACAAGATGCGTGGCCAGCGTGACAAGCGTGCCGCCGGAACCGGACGAATGGGTCATCGAACCCTGCTACGATGACCCGTTTCCCTGCCTGCCACGGCGTAGCGAAGCGGCCTCGAACCGCCCGGAAGGGCTTCAACGCTTCTGCTTGATCCATCCAGCCCCGTCACATACCCTTCACATCATGACATCGCTTCTTCAGACCGGTCTCAACGGGCATCTGCCCGCACCACCAGAAAAGCGATTTCTTATCAGTAACTGAGTCGAAGTCAGCCTGCAGACAATATCCTCAACAAGGAAAGCCAGATAGATGTCAGATTACCCCGACTACCAATACGAATACGTACGCGACTGGGGGAAGGGTCCAGAAGGCCGCAAATTGGGCGTCGTCTCCGGCCAGGCGGCGGACTCGCAGGACAACCTCTACGTCGTGGACAGAGAGCCGAATCCGGCGATCGTCGTCTTCGACCGCGACGGGCGCTTCATCAAGTCGTGGGGCGAGGACCTGTTCCCCGTCCCCCACGACATCTGGATCTCTCCAAACGACGAGGTCTACGTCGCCGACTGCGCCGATCACACGGTCCGCAAGTGCACGACTGACGGCGAGGTGCTGCTGACGCTCGGCACGCCGGGTCAGCCAGGTGAGCCGGGCGCGCCGTTCAACCAGCCGACGAGGGCAGTCGAGTCGCCGTCGGGCGAGATCTTCGTGTCAGACGGCTACGGTCAGCACCGTGTGCACCGGTTCTCGGCGACGGGCGAACTGATCAGCTCCTGGGGCGAGAAGGGACCGGAGCCGGGCAAGTTCGGCCTCGTCCACAGCGTCTTCGTCGATCAGCAGGAGCGCGTCATCATCGCCGACCGCGAGCCGAACAACTGTGTCCAGATATTCGATGTCGAGGGCACTCTGCTCGACCACTGGAAGGGGCGAATCTTTCCCTGCGGGCTGTTCGTCGACGGCGACGGCGCCGTGTTCGTCGCCGAGGGGTGGGGGGTCGACATCTTCACAGCTGATGGCCGCCTGATCTCCAACCTGCCGCTGCCGATCCATCCGGATGACCGCGGTCACGGGTCGCACTCGGTGTGGGTCGATAGTCGCGGGGATTTGTACGCCGGGGAGGTCGGCAGGGAGGATTTGCTACACAAGTTCACCCGCGTGTGAGGGTGGTCCTGCGTGCAACCCCACCCCCAACAAAAAGGAAAAGAGGAAAAATAGGCACCGATCACTGCTATCGGGTCAGCGGTGGGCTTTCCATCGCCAGGTTGGGGGCTTGCGTGTAGGTCATTGACACCGAGTCGCCGGGTTCCAGAAAGAATGTCTGGCCCACTGAGAAACCGGCAGGGTGAGGGCGACGATGGTGTTGTCGCGCGCCTCCGGCTCGAAAAAGATGTCGTATCCAGGCTCGCGCTCGCCAAAGAAGGAGAGCGTCAGAAAGTTGCGCTGGGCCCGGATGTCGGCGCCGATGGCGTTCTTGCCCACCAGTCTCTCCACAGTGACATAGCGTTTCGTCTTCTCGTCGAAGTGGGCACCGCGCGGGGCGTGGAACGAGAGGTCGAGCTTGTTGTGGAGGATCTTCTGCGAACCCGGATCACCCAGCTGCAGCCCGGTGCAGTTGCCGGTGGAATGGCATTGATTGCCGTAGAGGATCTGGATGCTGTTGTTGCTGAGGTTGTAGCCGGCGCCGCCGTCGTGTATGCCGCCGCGGCCGCCCCAGATGTAGACATCCCGCGTGGGCGTGTCGAGGGAAGACTTGGCCTCAATTCAGGCCATCTTGGCCGCTTACAACCGTTCCAACGGTCTCAATCTCATCGCCCTCACAGCACTCAGCGTTTCACCTTCAGGTGCACCTCCCAACGATCCTGTGCCTCCGTCCCCCCCATCCTGGACTCGCCTGCCTCTGCTGCTTGAAAAGGCCGACATTCCGGCAGATATCTGGGCGCTCCTGGAGAATCTTCACCATCTGATTGACGAATCCGGGAAACCGATTGTCGCTTTGGTTTGGCGTCACCTCGCTCATTGGCCCGGCCTGCTCGAGCTGATCTATTCGGCGATGGCACCGCTGGCTGCGTACCGTAGAAAAACAGTAGGGCATCGGAACTGTTCAAATCGCCGAGGCCCAAGCGATCCTGCCATGCCTCCCGGTTGTAGTCCTGTTTCCAGAGCTCAGGATGCAGGTGGTTGATACCGAAGCTGAGAAAGGCGTTGCCTTCGGGTGTTACAAACCACCACTGTTCGTCCTTCTCGAGCCGGAAGAAACCGGTCGCCTCAGACGTCTTTCCCGTCCAACCCCCATATCGATCCAAGTCACCTCTGCTCATTTCTCTGACGCCAAAATCTAGCCTCAACACCCCCCTACAGGTCAATGGCGGCGAAGGGCGAAGTCGATGTCAGCATTGAAGTGTTGCGTCGTTGTAGTGCCGGCGGATGGTGTCGCGGCTGTTGTCCGTGAAGGTGTGAGAGAGGGATAACGGGAAGAAGGCGTTCACGTTGGTTGCTCCCTGGTCAGGCCCTGGTCAAATCGCCTATCACTCGATTTTTCTCCGGCCGTTCTGTAGCCCTGATCCTCGAATTCATGTCCGAACGTTCGTTCTCCGCCGACGGATAGCACGGCAAGTACAATGGCAACGGTTCTTTTCATTACCAATCGGGGAACAGTCCTTTCAATATTTCCTCATTCCAGCGCTTGGTCTCCTGATCATAGATCCCGTAGATCTTGCTGCAGAAGCCCCAATACGCCCAAGGCATTCCATGGGCTTCGGCTTTCGAACGCAGATAGGCGGCCCACTCCGCTCGCTCCGCTGTTTCACCCTGAGTGTTACTACCAAACTCTCCCATCCAGACGGGTCGATCGGTCTGCTTGCTGAAGTCGGCAGCCATATCCCAAGGAGACGGTCTTTGTGGCCTTCTGGATCCTTCATGAGCTCGAAGTAATGATGAAAGTCGAGAACAACCACGAACTCTCTATCCATCGCCCACTTCAACACCTGGTCAACACGCTTGAAGAACTCCGGATCGACCGTGTATGGCGCCTCCTCGGCGGCACGAGCGTTCCAACGGACCGGCAAGCGGATTGAACTGAATCCCGCATCTTTGATCACCGGGAAGTAATCTTCCTTGATGACGACTCCCCACTCTCCTTCCTTGGGTGCTTCCAGGGCCTCCGAAATGTTTATGCCCTTCTTCAGCAGACTGTTCCAATGGAAGGCATCTTCAGGCCTGCTCGCCGTGTATCCAAAAGAGACAGTACCGACGACGCACAAGAGTACAGCGAGGCCTATATTCATGTCTTATTGCGCAAGCCCCTGGCTCGGGTGCAATGCATGGTCAGCAGTTCACTATCGATTTTATATCTTCCATTCCTTCGGTGCAACAAAACCTGCCTTCCCTTCACCAATGGTCGGCACACCGTCAGAGGGCTGTACTCTCCTAAAGTCGGTCATGTGCTTCATAATGGATTCCGTGCCCATTCATACTCGTTTCCACCTACCCTATTCTCCGTCTCTCTAAAGCTTTACAACTAACGACATTGCACCTCATCCGCAGTAACCGGTACACCGCCTCGACTTGCAGAGAGATAAGCACCATCCACGATAGTCATCGTATCCAGATTGTCCCGTCCGCTGTGAATGGGTTCCCTCTTTTCCTCGATCGCATCCAAGAGTTCTTTCAAACTATATCCAAATGCCTTCTGAACGGCATTCTCTCGGAAAAATTCCTTTTCTTCGCGGCGACCATCTTCTCGGATGATCACTCCATTGGACTTGGGCGCCGTGGCACTCCTTCGGCTTGTAATCAGGGTCGCTGCTCTGCCGTCCACACAGAGACGGTTAAGGGGCTCGCGTGAATACCAGGACGAAGTCATCCGTCCGACCACGCCCTGCTCGAATTCCACCCGAAGGTCGGTAAAGACTTCGCCGCGAGGGGCGTCTGCCTGCCATGAGTTACGAGTCACTGCACTGATCGTGATCGGTTTCAGGCCTGCGATCCATCGCATGCGGTCGATAATGTGGATACTGAAAATGGCGATCTCCAGTCGCTCCTCGTCCCGCCTCCAACCACCTACGTGCATGCGCCACTGGTAATGATCGTGGGTGATCGTCGTAAGTTTGCCCAACATGTCGTTTGAGACCACCTTGTGAGCCCATTCGATATCAGGATAGAAGCGAAGATTCTGACTTACCGCCAGCGTCGCTGTCGACCCCTCGGCGGCCTTGACGTATCTCCGACACTCAGCATAAGAACAGCCAAACGGTTTTTCTACGAGAATGTGTATGCCTTTCTCCAAGGCGGGGAAAATGTACTCCTCGCGAACCGCCGGAGGAGTTAACAGGACGATCACATCGATTTCACCTGATTGCAGAAGGTCATCCACGCCGGTAAACCTCAGCGGAATGTTGCGATCATCGCAAAAGGCCTCAAGCCCTGCTTTGTTTGGATCACAGCCCGCAACCACTTCTGCCCGATCCTCCAATAGAATCGAGTAGCCCGCATAGTGGTTTCGGGCAATACCTCCGGTTCCAACCAGTCCGATCCTATACTTCATGACCCAAATGCTAACCGCTGCCGGCGTAGGCAACTCGCCGCGTGCAGAGAACGACTCATTTACTGCGGGTCTTACAGACTATCTCCTGCGACTCCGGTCGATACCCAATATCTCGTCCAGTCTGGCAAGAACATCAGAGCTGAGTTTGACGTCAGCTGCCTTGGCATTCTCAGTAACCTGTTCGGGTCTACTTGCGCCGGCGAGAACCGTATCTACCGCTGGTTGATGGAGGAGCCACGCGAGTGCCAGATCCTGAAGCGGGATACCGATGTCTCCGGCCACCTGTTTGATCCGCTCCAGGATCTCCCAATTCTCGTCGGTCGATATCCGGTCGACATTCGGCTTGTGGTATCTCCCGGCCCCAGTGTCCTGCGGTATCGGTTCGCCTTTTTTATATCTGTCGGCAAGAAAACCGCTCTGCAGAGCCCTGTAGGGCATGAAACTGATCCCGTACTCCAGGCAGCATGGGATCCTGTCCAACTCGCAGCTCCGGTTGAGCATCGAGTATCCGCTCTGTTCGAGCACGATCGGATTCATGCCGTGATTCCGTGCGTACTCCGACGCAACCCCCAACTTCCAGGCCGGAGTGTTAGAGCCGCCTATGTACAGGACTTTGCCGCTCTTTACCAGGTCATCCATGGCCCTGAGCATCTCGTGCGGAGCGATCGAGGCGCCCATGTGCCACATATATAGAGCCCGTCCCAGTGGTGGAAACAATTGATTTTTAATGAGATATGGGCAAAAAAAAGGCCGGATAGAGCTGCAAAAAGCTCGATCCGGCGAAAAAGGGCGCTTATGCTTGCGTTAGTCAAATACAAAGCACGCCCTTCTCATGAAAAATATTGCCGTACAAAGCTTCCTGCGTCCAGCCCTAACTCCAGTCATTCGATGCAAAGACTACACCGTGTTTCTGGAAACAATGGAGCGGATTGACCGGGTTTTGATCGACTCCTCGCTGGAAAGGGAGGCGATCGTAAAAGCCTTGGAAGGATGGGATGAAGCGGGAGGGAAGGATCGGGAGCGACGCGCTCTAAGAGCGATAAAAGCGCTGCGGGTGGAGGTGGTGCGTCATTTACTCGGAGGGATATCCTTTCGTTGTCTGTCGCAGGAGTTGGGACGCAGTGAGCTTCTGGCTAATTTTTGCCGGGTGCGTGAGGTAGACGGGATCCGGAAAATATCGAAGAGCAGTCTGGAACGGGATTCGAAATTCTTCGACGAAGCGTATCTGAGACAGCTGCATGCAAGGATGACCGAGGTGGTGGGCAATGCTGAACATTGTGGTGAGGCAGGATTAGAGAAGCCGATCGATACGAGGGAATGCCTGATCGACGCCACTTGCCTGGAAGCGAACATCCACTGGCCCGTGGACTGGGTCTTGCTCAAGGATGTGGGAGCAACGCTGCTCAAGGCGATCAGTCTGATCCGGCAGGCGGGAATGAAACAGCGCATGCCCCAGGGAGCAAAGGGATTGGCTCGGGAGATGAACAAACGGTGCCTGGAGATGACGCATGCGCGTCGGCGCCGGGAGGCGGGCAAAGCGCGTAAAGGGATCCTGCGGCGGATGAAGCTATTGCTCAAGAAGATTGAGGGCCATGCCCTTCGCCACCGTGACTTATTGGAAGCTATGTGGATGCAAAGCGATTACACCGAGAAGAAGGCGAGCCGAATCATCGAGCGAATGGATGGTATGTTAGAGCAGATACCGCAGGTCATGAAACAGGCGCACGAACGGATCATAGGGGGGCGGCAGGTGAAGAATGAGGAGAAGATCCTGAGCGCCTACGAACCTGAGATTGACGTCATCGTGCGAGGCAAGGCAGATCGGGAGGTGGAGTTTGGCAACACCCTTTATTTATGCGAGAGCGCAGAGGGATATCTGTTGGACTGGAAACTGTATGGGGGGCAGGCCCCGAGCGAATTGAAGCAGCTTTGGGAAAGTCTGGAGAGGCAAAAGGGCTTCGCTTTAGAGGAGAAGATCGAAGCGATCAGTGGGGATCGGGGCTATGCCTCGAAGGCGGCCAGCAAGCGGCTCCAGGCAGAGGGGATTTTTGACGCCCTTACGCCCCGCAATCCACAAGAGCTCAAGGAGCGGATGGAGGAGCCGCGCTTTGTCCGGTTGCAGCGACGACGAGGGAGCACCGAAGGCCGGATCGGAGTGCTCAAGAACCGATGGCACGGGGGCAAGATACGCAGCAAAGGCTTTGACAACCGTAACCTTAGCGTGGCCTGGTCGGTTCTGTCCCACAATCTATGGAAAATCGCGCAGAGACTTGCGCAAGAACATGAGAAAGAGGCAACGCAGGCGGCATAGGGATCCAAGAATCGAGTCAGAGGCGCTTCCTTGGGAGAACTATCGACTCAAAGCGAGAGGAAGGGTGCTGGAAAGGTGCATAACGGATAAAAGGTAAGCTACCGAGGACGGAAGGCATGTCGTGGTCTACATAACGTGACGAAGATTGATATCGGTATCAGGCTTCCACCCAAATCCTCTCGGATTTGGGACAGCCTCTAGAGCAGATAGCCGCTCATTTGCCAGGTCGCAGAACGGATCCCAAATGCGGAAGATCCTGAGCGCCTACGAACCTGAGATGACGAGGCGAGGCAAGGCCAGACATAGAGCTCTCGCCAAATCCGAGAGGATTTGGGTGCCTGATACCGATAAATCTTCGTCACGTTATGTAGACCACGATCATGCCTTCCGTCCTCGGTAGATATCGCTCAGCACCCTCTCTCGGAGTCGATAGTTCTCCCAAGGGCGCTTAGTCAAATACAAAGCACGCCCTTTCTCATGAAAAATATTGTCTCGTGCAAAGCATTCCTGCGTCCAGCCCTAACTACCAGTCATTCGATGCAAAGACTACACCGTGTCTTCTGGAAACAATGGAGCGGATTGCAACCGGACGGGATCGACTCCTCGCTGGCGAAGGGAGGCGATCGTAAAAGCCTTGGAAGGATGGGCTGAAGCCTTCGAGGGAAGGATCGGGAGCGACGCGCTCTAAGAGCGATAAAAGCCTGCGGGTGGAGGTGGTGCGTCATTTACTCGGAGGGATATCCTTTCGTTGTCTGTCGCAGGAGTTGGGACGCAGTGAGCTTCTGGCTAATTTTTGCCGGGTGCGTGAGGTAGACGGGATCCGGAAAATATCGAAGAGCAGTCTGGAACGGGATTCGAAATTCTTCGACGAAGCGTATCTGAGACAGCTGCATGCAAGGATGACCGAGGTGGTGGGCAATGCTGAACATTGTGGTGAGGCAGGATTAGAGAAGCCGATCGATACGAGGGAATGCCTGATCGACGCCACTTGCCTGGAAGAACATCCACTGGCCCGTGGACTGGGTCTTGCTCAAGGATGTGGGAGCAACGCTGCTCAAGGCGATCAGTCTGATCCGGCAGGCGGGAATGAAACAGCGCATGCCCCAGGGAGCAAAGGGATTGGCTCGGGAGATGAACAAACGGTTGGAGATGACGCATGCGCGTCGGCGCCGGGAGGCGGGCAAAGCGCGTAAAGGGATCCTGCGGCGGATGAAGCTATTGCTCAAGAAGATTGAGGGCCATGCCCTTCGCCACCGTGACTTATTGGAAGCTATGTGGATGCAAAGCGATTACACCGAGAAGAAGGCGAGCCGAATCATCGAGCGATGGAGTGGTATGTTAGAGCAATACCGCAGTTTCATGAAACAGGCGCACGAACGGATCATAGGGGGGCGGCAGGTGAAGAATGAGGAGAAGATCCTGAGCGCCTACGAACCTGAGATTGACGTCATCGTGCGAGGCAAGGCAGATCGGGAGGTGGAGTTTGGCAACACCCTTTATTTATGCGAGAGCGCAGAGGGATATCTGTTGGACTGGAAACTGTATGGGGGGCAGGCCCCGAGCGAATTGAAGCAGCTTTGGGAAAGTCTGGAGAGGCAAAAGGGCTTCGCTTTAGAGGAGAAGATCGAAGCGATCAGTGGGGATCGGGGCTATGCCTCGAAGGCGGCCAGCAAGCGGCTCCAGGCAGAGGGGATTTTTGACGCCCTTACGCCCCGCAATCCACAAGAGCTCAAGGAGCGGATGGAGGAGCCGCGCTTTGTCCGGTTGCAGCGACGACGAGGGAGCACCGAAGGCCGGATCGGAGTGCTCAAGAACCGATGGCACGGGGGCAAGATACGCAGCAAAGGCTTTGACAACCGTAACCTTAGCGTGGCCTGGTCGGTTCTGTCCCACAATCTATGGAAAATCGCGCAGAGACTTGCGCAAGAACATGAGAAAGAGGCAACGCAGGCGGCATAGGGATCCAAGAATCGAGTCAGAGGCGCTTCCTTGGGAGAACTATCGACTCAAAGCGAGAGGAAGGGTGCTGGAAAGGTGCATAACGGATAAAAGGTAAGCTACCGAGGACGGAAGGCATGTCGTGGTCTACATAACGTGACGAAGATTGATATCGGTATCAGGCTTCCACCCAAATCCTCTCGGATTTGGGACAGCCTCTATATACGTCAATGTAGTCGGTATTCAGGCGCTTAAGGCAGGTCTCTACCTCCCTCACCAGGTATCTGCGCGAAGGGGCTCCGACGCTCGGAGGATCGTACTCCGCCTTGTAATGGCCGCCCTTAGTCACGAGGATCACGTCTTTTCTCTTCTCGCCTAATGCCTTACCGATCATTACTTCCGACTCGCCGCCGCCGTATATATACGCGGTATCGATTATATTGATGCCGGAATCGAACATGGCACCGATTATCCGATCTACCTGGCCCTGAGGTAAGTCTTCTTTACCGAACAGCACGCCGCCTAGGCTGATCCTCGACGCGTAGAGCCCGGATTTCCCTAAATATCTGTATTCCATAGTATTCCCCTATACTCTAGCCTGGAAATCGTCTGAGATTTCCAGGCTAGCGAAGCCGGCCAGCCGGTGTGCTATCTGGCTGAACATCTGTAATTATCAACCGATAGGAGATATTTCGTGAGCTTCAAGTTAGGATTCAAAGTCAATCCAATTCTGCGTAGACATGGCTGGGCACCGGGAGCGAGCTCGGACTGGAATACTAAGGACATCATCAAGGAACTCAGTTTCTGGCATGAGCAAGGTTACGAAGTCCTGGAGCTGCTGCCGGACCACTATACGCAAGAAGGTTTCGCGGCATAAGTATTCTGGTCGCAAACACGTGATATCGAGACTCTGGGTTTCATATTCCTTGACTATTTTTAGTATACCATATACTGTATACTACCAAATATCCAATGTCAATCTAACGCAGAGACTTTCCAAATGGCAGCAACCGATCAGCGTCTTTCGACCGTTTTGGACATCCCCAGCGAGAATGCTGCGCTGGGTCGCACCCTCTTGAGTGAAAGCGCGGCCGAAAGGCTGCGCAGCTACATCAGCAGTGGGCGCGTGCCCGAAGGCACCAAGATCACCGAGCGCGAAGTCAGCACGCTCCTCGGCGTCAGTCGAGTGCCCGCCCGTGAGGCGCTGAAGATTCTTGAGGCCGAGGGCCTGGTGATCGTTCGGCCGGGGGGACGCTACGTCACGACCTTGACCGAGAAGGATGTTCGCGACCTGCATGTGCTCCGCTGCAATCTGGAGACCCTGGCGATCCGGCTCGCGGCGCAGACCGTGAGTGAAGAGGACCGACGGACCATGGCGGCAAGAATGGCGGATCTAGAGGAGGCCGCTGCAAGCGGCGATCCCAATGAATGGACGCGCTGCGATCTCGCCCTGCACCGCAGCATCTGGCAGGCGTCGGACAACGCCTACCTGCTCAAGATCCTCGATTCGGTCCTGGGCGCCATCTTTGTCCTGGCTGATCGAGACAAGGCCCGCCGCAACCGCGATGTCGCGCAGGACCTGCAACACCACCGCGACCTGATTGATCTGTTGTCCGCCGGCAAAGCCGAGCAAGCGAGCGAAGAGATGGAACGGCATCTGACCCGGTCGCTGCAATACACACTAGAGACGTTCCAAGTCTCTGAGCCATCGTCGGACCTGGCCAAATAGAGCGAGGAATTAAGACCCATGACAACACCAACAAAAACGCTCGTTACCGGAGCCACGGGCCATATTGGCAGCAGCACCTATCTGACGTTAGCCGAACAACCCAATCGCTACGACGTATTCGCCCTCGACCGGACGCGTGAATTCTCCCAGCGTCTCCCCCAGCGCAACGCTCATCTCGCCATTCCCGACGATCATTTCTTCGAGTCTGACCTGGCCGATTACGACGCGGTTCGGACAGCGGTCGAGGGAATGGATGTAGTCGTGCATCTCGGAGCGGATCCCGGCGATGACGGAAGTTGGGAGAGCCTACGCGACAATAATGTCATCGGCACCTACAACATCTTCGAAGCCTGCCACGCCGCCGGCGTTTCACGCGTTGTCGCGGCCAGCAGTATCATGGTATCGCAGGGCCACAGAGAACAAGAGCCATACCGCTCGATAGTCGAAAAGCGCTGGGACGACATCCCGGCCGAATACCCGTTGATCACACCCTACTTCCCAGCGGAACCAAGGGGCATCTACGGGGCCACCAAGGTCTGGACCGAGTCACTCGCACGGGTCTACGCCGCGAAGGGAATGTCCTGCATCTGCATCCGAATCGGCCAGGTCGAACGGGATCGTCCGCGTCCGCCGAGCGGACATGACATCTTCGTCAGCCAGCGCGATATCGTCCAGATCATGGAATGCAGCATCTGCGCTGACGAATCGGTCCGATTCGGCATCTTCTACGGCATGTCCAGAAACGACTACCGGTGGGTAGATATAGAGCGGGCAAAACAGATCATCGGATACGAGCCGCAGGATCGGGCCGAAGACGGCCACAAGTACTGAGGGGAATGGCGCAAACCGGCGTGCCGGAACCGTCTCAAGCATTGGAATCGCACCGACAGTCGCGCGTTGGCATTCTGGGTCCTGTTCAGGACGCGATCGCTTCCCGCGTACCCTTTTTCTACGGCTGGATTCAACTCCCAATCATCCTGATCATTCAGGTGGCATCGTCTCCCGGTCAGACTTTCGGCGTATCGGTTTTCAATCCTCACATAAGATCCGAGCTCGGACTCTCCCACAGCGAGATCAGCGGCGCCTACATGCTGGGCACTCTGCTGGCCTCTCTTCCGATGTTTTATGTCGGCACCCTCATCGATCGATTTGGCGCGCGCCGGATTCTCGCCGGCGTCGTCACACTCCTGGCCGCTACCTGCATCGGCCTCTCGCAAGCCACCGGGCTCCTCACTGTCTTCCTTTCCTTCCTGTTCCTCCGCATGCTTGCCCAAGGATCGATGGGACTGCTCACAGCCAACAGTATGGCCATGTGGTTCAACCGACGTCTGGGATTGGCCGCGGGAATTGTGAGCACCGGTTCGGCAATCTCGATGGGTATGGTTCCCTCTTTCAACCTGTGGTTGATTGACTCTTTCGGCTGGCGCTGGGCCTACGCGATCCTCGGACTCTGTGTCGCCGGCATCGTCCTTCCGCTGCTTTCACTGCTGTTCCGGAATCGACCGGAAGATCTGGGACAGCGGCCGGACGGGGCGGAGGTCGAAGCGGCCAGCCCCTCCGGCAATCCGGTCGTTGAAAAGAGATACGACCTCGCCTTTGCCATTCGAACACGAGCCTATTGGATCATGGCGGTCACCATATCTTTGCCGTCAATGATCATCACCGGGATCCATTTCCACGCCGTCCAGATCTATCTTGATGCCGGTATGGTCGAAGCCGATGCCGCAACCATGTTCGCTATCTTTGCGTTGTCCGGTGCAACCTTTGTGCTCCTCGGTGGCGTAATGGCCGATCGATTTCGATTGAACCTGCTGTTGTCCGTCTCGATGGTCGGAATCTCGACGGGAATATGGTTGCTCATCCAGGTCGACTCCGCAGCTACGTCCGCTCTCTTCGCAACCGCCCTCGGCGCGGGATTGGGTATCTTCATGGCGGTTAGTTCAACCCTATGGGTGCGCTACTACGGCCGCGCCCACCTGGGGAAGATCCGAGGAACGCTCGTTACGGTTGAAGTAGCAGCTTCCAGCGCCGGGCCGCTTTTGCTGGGCGTGGCGCACGACCTCTTCGGGTCCTACAACGGAATCCTTACCATCTTCGCCGCAATTACAGCACCGATGGTCCTCGTCACGCTCTTCGCTACCCCACCGAATGGGAATGTCGAGCTGATACCCGAAGGCGTAGAGCCAACCGTTCCAGCAGATTAGAACAGGGAGATAGACGTGGAGTATCGGACACTTGGACGGACAGAGGAGCGCGTATCCGTTCTGGGATTTGGCGGCACTGGTGTGGGTATAAAGAACTATCTGTCCGTCTGGGATCCCGAGCAGCAGACGGATGCGTCGCAGGCGCTGGCGGCCGTCGAAGCTGCAATCGATCGCGGCATAAACTTTATCGACTGCGCCAATACCTACGGTCCGGCCGACGTCCGATCCTCTGGACCCGGACAGTCCGAACGGATTCTGCAACTTCAAGGCCTGGCAGACCGCCAGAGCGCTCTGGGTGGCCGACAGAAGAGGGCTTGAGCCGGCGGTGTGTGTGCAGGCGCCGTACAATCTGATCGACCGGAAGCTGGAAGACGAAGTGTTCGGTCTCGTACGGGATCAGGGGCTGGCCGTCATGGCCTACAGCCGGCTGGCGGTTGGACTCCTGACCGGCGTCTACTCACCTGAAGAACCGCCTCCGGAGGACAGGCTTTGGGGGTCGAAATGGAGGGACCGGTTCGAGGGGAAACTAGATGGTCGCCCCGGTCGTATACTGGCGGCCGTGCGCGAAATCGCGGCTGAATTGAGCAAAACACCTGCCCAGGTGGCGCTGGCCTGGGTGCTGGCTCGCCGCGAAGTCACCGTCACCATTTTCGGCGTTGACGATACGGACCAGCTCGACGACAATCTCGGCGCGCTGGGCTGGCATCTGCGCTCGGACCAGCTGGACCGGTTGAATAAACTTTGACGAACAGCTTGTCCTTGATAGAGGGAGAAGACCTGGAGACCAACCCGACTGCCTGCATTCGTTTTACGGAGCTAACAGAAATGCCTGATCTGACCAAGAATATGCTTGGTGACACCGGACTAAACGTCACGCGCCTCGGTTTCGGTGCCATGGAGATACGTCGCGCCCCACGCGGCCGTGATGTAACCGCCGAGCAAGCAGACACAATCCTCAACGCCGTCCTCGACGCAGGCATCAACTATATCGATACCTCGATCGATTACGGGACGAGCGAAGAGTTTATCGGGCGCTTCATCGCGAACCGACGCAACGAGTTCTTCATCGCCTCCAAGTGCGGTTGCAAGGTGGGAGCGCCGCCGGCGCCTCTGCCCGGTCCGTCCGCACACGAGTTCACACGTGAAAACGTGATCGAAGGCGTCGAGCAGAGTCTGAAGCGCATGAAGACCGACTATATGGACCTCGTTCAGTTCCACATCAGTCCGAGCATGGACACCCTCAATAAAGACGGCGCACTCGCAGCACTGCATGAGTTGCAACAGCAGGGCAAAGTTCGGCATATCGGCATGTCCGGGACACTGCCGAACCTACCCGAACATATAGACAGCGGAGCTTTCGCCGTGTTGCAGATTCCGTATTCGGCGCTTGAGCGACAGCACGAAGACCTGATCAGCACGGCTGCGGCTAAGGGCATCGGCAACGTCATACGAGGAGGCGTTGCCAAGGGGGAGCCGGGGGAGTCCGGTGTGGCCGGGCGCGTGTCCTGGGATCCGTTCGAACAGGCAAAACTGGACGAGTTGCTGGATGGTGGCGAATCCCGAACATCGTTCATGTTACGCTTTACGGTTTCGCACCCGGGCATGCACACGACAATAGTTGGCACAATCAACCCGGATCATTTGCAGCAGAATGTTGATGCGGTCGAACGCGGCCCTCTCCCCGACGACGTTTACGCCGAAGCAAAGAAAAGACTGACAGAGGTCGGGCAGGTGCCGGCGGTATGCAAGATCTACGACCAGGGAGGTCAAGTCATGGATCGCAGAGACTTTGTGGGTGATGCGCCAGCCGTGAAAGCCGGTGATATTCCCAAACGCGAGTTCGGTAAAACTGGGGAGCTGCTCACCGTGGTCGGGCCCGGCGGGGCGCGTTTCCGGATGATTTCCTGGGAAGATGGGCTGTCCTATTGTTCCTCATGGTTGGATTCTTGATCCGGAGGCATTCCATTAGCGGAAATCCGGTGAGACAGATACCAAAGGCAGATAGGCGTGCCCTATCCAAAGGAGAATCCACCCTGGCGCACGCTCGGATAGTCTCCCATCAGTTCCCGCCGTCGAGATCCAGTTCGCCTGATGCAAGAAGGTGTTCGATACATTCCTCGTAGATCTGTTCGGTGGTGTAACGTGGCTCGTATCCCAAGAGACGTTGGCCCTTCGCAATACTCGAACACGGGGAGTGTTCTACGTGGGTGTGCGTCCCGAATACTCATGCCGCCCTTGGAAGGTAATAATGATGGAGTCCCTCAACGACTGGGAATTCGACGACCTGACCCAGTTCGGTTGACCGTACGGGACGCCCGTCCGGCGCATCCTGGTCCAAAGACCGGTGCGTTCGCCAGGGATGATAGTAGTCCAAGTACGACGAAAGCAGTCGCTTGAGGTGCCGATCGTTGAGGATGATGACGTGATCCAGGAGCTCTCGGCGAAGGCTACCGATCACGCGTTCAACATAAGCATTTTGCCAGGGCGAGGCCGGCGCCGTGACGACCTGGTCGATACCGAGAGACTCAATCCTTCGCCAATCCTTGTCATTATAAACGCCATCGTCATCTCGTAACAGATGACGCGGAGCGGTATCGAAAGGAAACGCTTCAACGAGCTGCTGGGCGGTCCATTGGCCCGTCGGATGTTCTGTCACGTTGAAGTGGATAATTCGCCGTCGATCATGTGCCAGCACGAGGAAAACAAACAGCACCTTAAATGTCGCCGTCGGCACGATAAAGAAGTCGATAGCGACGAGCTCCCTCATTTGCATATCGAGAAATGTCCGCCAAGTAGCAGAGGGCAATCCCTCCCCACGCGGTTTGTACTTCTCCACCGTTGATTTCGCGACTTCGATCCCGAGCTTGTGAAGCTCCGCGACGATCCTCGGTGAGCCCCAGGCGGGATTCGCTTGCCACATCCGCCTGATGAGATTTCGTAACTCCGGCGCGATCTTGGGCCGACCTGGTCGGCCGGCTTGACTCAGCGCTCGCCAGTACTCGCGAAATCGCCTTTTCTGCCAGAGCGTGACTGTTCGCGGCTGGACAATGAACAGGGCTCCGCGCCACTGCGACCACAACTTCGCGAGGAGGGACCAGAGCAGTCTATCAGGCGGTGCGATGCGTGGTCTTTGGCCCTTCAATCGATACGCGGAGAGCTGATGACGGAGGGCAGCGATTTCCAGCTGCAGTGACAGCCGCGACCGAAGCGTGGAGGTGAGCAACGAAAACAGAAAGCAGAGGACGCGAGCCATGAACATGAGGGTGCCCAATGGCAGCGGGATTTTCAATAGAATCAACTGACACGGTTAATCGGGACCCACAGGAGACCTCCCGATCAGGTTACTGAAATGGCCGCAATGCGTCGGTTTCGTCCTATCTTTCTCACCGCCGTGACCACTTTTCTTGGACTGGGCCCAATGATCTTTGAGACCTCTATTCAGGCTCTCTTTCTTGTCCCCATGGCCATCTCGTTAGGCGTCGGTACACTTGTTTCCTCCATCGTAATTCTGATTCTCATGCCGGTGGCCTTCTCAATCATGGAACAGACCCTCAATCGTCGACAGATCGATGTTTTCGAAGGGGAAATTGGAGAGGAAGCGATGAGCGGTCAGCCCGCAGTAGGCCTCAGTCAATCTCGACAAACGACTACCGACTGACGGAGCCAGACGATCACCGGTTCCCTGCCAACTCCATAGGTTTCGATGGAATTATCCATGTCTACCCAATCTACTGCCTGGCAGTAGGTTACGACACAACAAGGAGTCTCGCGTTCTTCATCCACACCCAAGGAGCTCCGGTTATCGTAGAAAGGATGGCATCAAAAACGGCAGAAGAATCCCTGGCTCTGCTCTTTCGTTTCTACAAGCGGCGCAATGTGGAACCGCCTCGGGTGCACCTTCTACCGGGCGACAGGTTGCCGGAACCCTACCGCCGACTCCTGCGGCACAACGCGGACATGACCACGAAACTGGAGGAGTTTCACGAAGAAGAGATTGTCCTTTCAGTGCAGCGCGAGGAACACGGCAAGGATTGGTATCACAGGGAAGTGGTTCTGCGCAGCGGGCGTTCCAACCGACCCGTGGAATACGGAGCCATCGAGATCCCTCTTGCGGCCTTCCGGGAAGGTCTGCGTGCAAGGATACTCGAGGGCAAACGCCCTCTGGGAGGGCTGCTGGTCGATCACGGGGTGAAATTCAAGAGCCGGCCTTCGGGTTTCTTCAAAGTCGAGCCATGCAGTTTTATTGCCGATGCTCTCGAATGCGAAGGCAGTGCCCAATTCTACGGCCGAGTCAACTGGCTATCATTTCCTGACGGCCGTACCTTTGCCCGCGTCGTCGAGATCCTGCCCAATTTCGCGAATGCTTGATCAGATATCCTACCTTATCTATCACGATCGTGAAATACAGTATAGATTCTCACCCGTCCGGATAAAAAGTTGGCCCTGGGATGCTACGATCGAAGAACGGCAGGGATACTCGCCCATATTCATCCTCGAGAGCACCTTCATCTCATCTCCGGCAGCTAGAACAACCACTTCACCCTCAGCGCTGATACAGTAGATCTTTCCGTCGGCAGCCAAGGGAGACGCCCTCAAAAAAGAGCGGACCTCGAGGGGTGTTTGCCAGACCACGGAACCGGTTTCCGGATTCAGGCAGGTGAGGACCTTTCGCCTGCCTGCTAACAAATAGAGGCGGTCTTTATAGTAGACGGGGGTTGGCACATCAGCCGTCGGATGTTCGAATTTCCATGCCACGCTGGGCGCACCATCACCGAGCTGGAGCGCGTAGAGCGGCGCCATCTGGGGTGCGTTGACGAAAACGAGCCCGGAACCGGCTACGGGAGAGGCAACAATTCTGTAGTTTCCCCGTTTCGACGGATTCAGCTCTCCCCACCTCCATTGCTCTTTGCCGGTTGCCGGATCGTGCGCCGTGAGATTGTCTCCGCCCAGAATGAGAATGAGCTTGTTGTCTTTCCAATCGAGAGGCAATGGAGTGGTGTAGGCTTCTCTGGACTCGGCGCGCGCATCGTTGGGCCGGTCGATTTTCCAGAGATTCTTTCCCGTCTCGGGATCAAGACACAGAAGGAATCCCTGATCTCTGTGGAGCACTTGGACATACAAGCGCTCCTCGTAGAGCAGAGGGCTGCTGGAGTAACCCCAATTGATTCTAAATCGGCCGTAGTCCCTTTGTAGATTCCGGCGCCAAAGGACCTCACCATCGAGGCTTGCCGCTAACAGGTCACCCGTTCCGAACATAAAGATCACCCGTTTCCCATCCGAAGCTGGGGAACATTCAACCATGTGGTTTTCCCGACCGTAGTCCTGCGAATCAACCCCAAAACCAACCGTTATCGACCATCTAATGTTCCCGCTTCGTCGCTCCAGGGAGATCGCGAGAATTTCGTGGGTTTCGCGATCAAATGAAGTGAGAAAGATTGAATCCTCGAATATAGCAGGGGTCGAAGAACCCGGTCCAGGTAATGCCTTCTTCCAGACGAGATTCTTGGTCTTGTTCCATCTTACCGGAAGAGGGCCTTCGTCGGTGGATCCGTTGAAGTAGGGACCTCGAAACTGGGGCCAGTCACGCCCTTCGGAACTCAGTACAGGGCATAGAAGTAGCCATGCCGCGAGGATCTGTGAAATCCTTACCTGAGCAATCAATCTGCGTGCGGATTTTGGGCCAAGAATTCGAGTCCTTCCGAGAGTGGAATCTGCGCATAGCGTCCTCGTCCTCATCCTCATCATGCAGAGAGTGTAGGCGAAGGTTTGGGCGGAGTCAACCGAGGGAGGTGCACTGGCGACGGTCGCGTTTGCTACCATGGATGCCCACCAAGGCTGTGGTTCCTGAAAACTCGTCGAAGGTCAACAGTATCAACTTCGACGGATATTCAGGAAGCACGGGGCTCGGTCCTTCGGACCCACACCGTTGGTGTGTCCTGCGTTCGGCCGACTCCGTCGGCCTCTCAGCTCAAATCCGCTGTGTGCGGGTTCTCGTCCCGCCCTCCTCCCACGCTGCGCGCGGGGCTTGGCGGAGAGGGCGGGATTCGAAATCGCCCACCTGCGCTTTGGCGATGAGATTCGGCGTAACGTTGTCGTCGTCAATCTCCCATACGAAATTCCCGTCGTGTGTCGTGGCGCGGATTAGTACCTTCGGGGTTTCTTTCGCTACCGGGGATTCTTTCGCTATTGGTATAGGCAAATTGACTTGTAAAGCCGCGACATGTAGGGAGGCGATTGTAGGTGTTTGCGGCTCGTCGTCCGTATCGGGCGCGATGGCGAAAGCAGTCGGCAACGGCTGGAGTGCTGATTTGCCATCGACGAAGGATTGGATATTCCAAATTCGCTTGATATCAATATTCTCGCCGAGGTCCTTGGGATTATCGGTGGCGAAAAACGTGTGGGCTGGTTCGTTGGATTCTTCGCCGTTGTGGGCCGCTCGAACAGCAATTTCAAACGAGTATGTCGGGTTAGTATTATTGGGATCGCTCGAGACGGTCGGATTGATCTGTTCTCGCCCGAAGATCTGTTGTTCCGGCACGACAAATCTATTTCCATGCTCCGAGATAAAGATCGTATTCGCTCTTACGACGATTTCCTCGATGTCTTGGGGGTTCTTATACTCCAGTTGAACGAGAATATGTCCTCTGGCGGTAGCGCCCTCTCGCGCTTCGTTTTCTTTCGGGTATACACGCATAATACCCCATTTCCCACCATCTACGAGCGTGTCCCGTCCGGGGCTGGAATAAAGGTAATCACCAGGCTCGTTGCCAATTCGAGAATCAAGGACGAAGCTAAAGGCCTCTGACACACCGACGAGTCCAAAGTCTCGAAGGGTTGCATTGGGGTTGTTCCACTCGTGAGCCCATCGGTTTCCGTGGAGATTAAGCAAATGTATTTCGTTTGTGCTACCGCCCTCGACACGAATCCTTACTGGATCGCCTCCGAAAGCGCGCCATAGGGGAGTAACCGGGTCGCCGCCGAATAAAGAACTGAATAGAGACTCGTTTCCATAGCTCAACTCAAAAGGATCTCCGACCTCGGCTCGCCGAATCTGGGTTTCTCGCTTGTGAATTTCTCCAAATTCCTTTAGCGTGGTCAGGTCACGACGATCAAGATTTCGGCGAGATAAGGGGTTCTTGCGCAGATTAATGCTGTCACTACTATGCGCTCTTCCGTCACCGAAGAGCGGAACGAACTCGCGAAACGATTTTGTTTCTGAATCCGAGGGAAAGCGAATGTCAACAACCGCGGTGCCTCCACGCCCAGACGTGCTGTTCAAGATCGTATTGCTGACCGCATCTGGCTCATCGCTTGCTTTGGCCATGTACAGGGCTTTTCCGGTCTCGGGGTCGTAGTACTCCGCGTCGTAGGGTTCTACGATTGTAGCCCCAAATAGTCCGTGGGGCAGACTATTCTTGAGGAGCGAATGGTCATGCCAATACACCGTCCCCAACTCGACGTCGCACCACCATCGATAGTGAACTTGCTCTTCGGCCCCATTTTCGCCTTCGCCCACAATTTCCTTTAGAGTACCACTATCCCGATCCCACTTGAGCGATGGCCGGATTGACGTCTCGTAATTTAGCCCAGCAACGGCGCCGTCTGAGGACTGAACATCGTATTGCACCAGATGCGTATGGATACCGACTTTGCTGTATCCCTCGTTTTCAAACTTCGCCTCTCCATCATCACGGAGGGCGCTCGTCAGCGTAATATCGACGACGTCACCCGTACTCGCACGAATGACCAGAGGTTCGGCTGGCTTGAGTCCTTCCATAATCGCGGGTACATCTTCGCGCAGAGCGAATATCTGCCCGATTGGATCGACGTTGGGATCGACGCGCTGAATAATCAGAGAGCCCTGCATTTCAGTCCGATGTACCAAACATTGGAAACCGACATTCGCGATCTTGCTTTCTAAGAAATCCGGCTTTACTTTCGCGCTAGCGAAATTGCCTTGTTCGTTCAGTTCCATGGTCTTGCCCTTCTTCGATTCCAGGCTTGGGAGATCCGCGCCAAAATCCAAGACTCGCTTAGCGGCTGCGAAATTTGGAAACTCGAGGCCATGCGGTCCGCTCCCTATCTTCCAGACTATATTGTCGCCGGGACCGATACGAATATCGGAACTAGTCTCCGATTCCGATCCGTCTTGTTCCGTCACCATCGTTTTCCAGAACCGCTTCGGATTGTTAGTAGCAGTGAATTCGATGACGCGGCCGCCTTCGGGTGTCTCTTCTCCCCCTTCTAGGTCCGAACCAAAACGGACGAGCGACGTAAACTTTCCGCTTCTTGCGCCATAGTCAATGGGAAGTTCAATGGCAACAATATCGTAGTGTTTGTAGTTGATTGGATCGGATTCGGGTCAAGTCCGCCTTTTCCTGTAAAATCGAAATGGCATAACCTCTATTAGATTATCTTTACTTTCTTCCCTTCAGGCAGCGAATTTCATCAGGTCCGGATCCTTCCAGGTGCTCTCCGGATCGCTCCAGATCTGTTTGAGTCGTTCCACCAGGTAGGGTTCCATGCGGACTCCTCGCCAGCCTTCTGAGGCATCCACCAGGACCGCGAAGATCAGGCACAGTCCGCTCGTTTCGGAGCGGAATCGGGGAATCACTTTGGTGCGACGGCGCCCTTCCCCGAAGAGTCGCTCCAGCAGATTGGTGGTGCGGATCTGTTTTCGGTGCAGGAAGGGAAATTTCAGCGCTGTGAGCGATTCCTCCAGGTCACGCTCCAGGCACTTCATGGCGGCTGGAAAGCTCCCCTTGTATTCCTCGATGATGGCGCGAGCCTGTTCTACAGCCTCGCGGTATCCCTTCGCCGTAAAGGCTTTGTGAATGAGCTTTTTGAGGGTGGGACGGGCTACCTCTGGAAGCTTGTTGACGATGTTGCGCATCTTGTGCACCTGGCAGCGCTGCACCAGGCTGTTCGGAAACTTCCTTCCCACCGCCTTGCGTAGACCCGAATTACCGTCCATCACACTGAGTACTGGATCGGCCAATCCCCGGCTCTTCATGTCCTCCAGGAAGGCCTCCCAACAGGCGCTGCTCTCCTTGTCCCCTACGGCCATATGAAGCAATACCTTACGTCCGTCCCAGAGCATCCCGTAGGCGCATAGGACCGCCACTGCCCTCTTGTCTTCGGGCCGCAGCCTCATATAGATCCCGTCCAGAAACAGATAGAGCACGCGCTCACCACTCAGATCTCTTTCCTGCCACTTTGCAAAGTCCATCCTCAGACTTTGGCACACCTCATTGACCACGCTGCGCCCGGTCTGCTCTACCCCCAAAGACTCGATCAGCGCCGTCTCGATATCGCGCTGACTCATCCCTTTCACATAGAGCATCGGCACCAGCTCCAAAAGCCGCTTCGAGCGTCGTCCGATCGCTTCCAGCCAGGCCGACTCGAACGGCTCCAGCCCGTCGCGAATCTGCGGTACCTGCAGCTCAATCGTCCCTTCGCAAAGATGCACTTTCTTCGGCTCATAGCCATTGCGGTAGCCCCGCAGTGCTCCATCACTCGAGCGCTCATAGCGCTCTCGCCCCAGAAAATCGCTCACTTCGATCTCCAAGGCTCTTTGCAGCATCAGCTGGGCTCCCCGTCGGGCCGCCTCCCCCAGTGGATCTGTGCTGCTCGCGATTCCTTCCATTAGCTCTTGCTCTATCTTCTCACTCGGTGCTATCTTCTTCATGGTGTAGTCTCCTGTTTTTCGGGGCCGCCTTTCGGCCCCGGTTTGGTTACATTTTTGTTTTCAGGAGGTTACACCATTTTTCTTTTTACAGGAAGGATAGGACGTCACCCGGATTCGCCTTCAGGGGCGAGGCCACTTCCGGTGGACACACCGATGGCTTCGCCGTTTGTTCGGCCAGTTATTTCATTGCCCATCGACGGCCCCAAATATGGCGTTCCTTGGTGTTTCTTGCTACGCTCGGTACGGAAGGTACCGTCTGCTCTTCGTACGAGCATTTTCTTCGGCGCGAAAGGAGGACGCCGTCCGGCACGGGGAGTTAGATGTGGGTAGGCCAATCGTCCATCGACGGGATTGAACAGGAGTCGAGGGGCGATCGTGGTGGTTTCGTCGGGAGTCCGAGCTCCCATTCCCTCACCAACGGTTGGAAAGCCTCGGGCGAAGTGAACGATCTCACTGGGACTGGAAGGTGAGACCTCGTAGGGTTCTCCGAAGTAAGTCTTCCAATCATCCCCTTTTATTACATCGGAACTCCAGAGCCACCGATTCGCGCGATTGATCGCTACCTTATCGTCTCCAATCTTCTTGTCGGGTTGTGGTTCTCCTTTTGCCGGCAGATGGGCTTCGATGTATGGATAGAGTTCGCCCTTGACGTCATCAATTCTTTCCTCTGCCAGTACCCCGCTGACAGGGATGGGCTCATTACCTGGACTGCGAGCCCGTTTGGCCATATGTACCGAATCAATTGCCATGGGGGGCCGGGCTCCGTCACCAAGACGGTCCGGCAAAGGCGCTAGCCCCGGCGTGGCATTGGTGCGGCGTTGCAACGTATTAAAGATTCTGGCGTAGGACCACATTCCCTGGGTTACATGACTAATGATGTGACAATGAAGTAATACGTCTCCAACGGTACGCTGCACTCCGCCTGCCCCACCCTCCATAATCACGTCAAAAGTTTCAGCGGGCCCGAGCGTTTGGGAGTCAACACGGGTCGAAATAGAACGTTCCAGATCGGGCTGATGCTTAAACGCATCTATGTCCGACTTGAGACCCCATTTGGACGGCTTCGTTTCATTTGGCGGTACCATATTGTCGCGTTCGACGTCGGGCTGAAAACGCCAACGATGCGCGTGATGGTGAAACACGTGGAATTGGTCGCCCATCCCACCATGAATGACCCGATACCGCATGGGATCGCCCACGTAAAACTGGGGATGAGGCGTGGAAGAATCGCCGTAGGTATAGGCGCCGTAGCCCATGGAGTGGTCGTTTACGATAAACGGACGTTCCCCAGCTATGCGAGGTCGCTTTCCTTCAAATACGTCAAACTCCTTGGGAGCGTCATTTTCGATTTCTAGTTCCAAATCAACTATAAATAGTAGCCTATTAGAATAGTCTACTCGCCAAGAGGTACGTCTAGCGTCACTCTGCTTGATAGAAATCACTTCAGGAACACCCAGGGGCAATCTTTCGTTCACCGCCTTGAAGTGTTCGTCGCCCTCGATCTTCTCTTTGACTCCGATTGGAAGTATCCCGTGATCGAGTTTATCAATCGAATCAACGTCAGCCGGGATCTTATTCTTCTCCTTGATTTCGCCCCCCTTTACCGTTGGATCAAAAAGGTCACTGAAAGGCTCCGTACGATAGTTGATTGCTTTTACATCCGACTCGACTAATCCCGTCAGAACGCCTGGAAGATCATCGTGGAAGATAAGGGTATGCTCACGAAATGCCTGGAAGACTTCACCCTCTTCGCTTCCGTGAGCGATGATCGCCGCCCACCCGCTCTTGATCTCCTGATAACCCGAGACTTCATAGTTTACAGGGTCAATCTCGCCGTCAATACCCGCCTGAGTTTCAAGGTGGTAGGAATAGGGATCGTAGTAAACGGCTCCCTTCGGTTCGATAATGAATCCTCCGAAAAGACCATGGCGAGTCTGATTGCGCATCGCCGCTAATTCTTCGTTCACCAAAAAGCTTGATACCTCCTCGCGGTCCAAATCGACCGGCATGCTGTGCATGTAATAGGTGCCTTCGGCCCTGGCATCATCGGGAATTCTGATAACGTAACGAAGTTGAGGCGCACCATTCTTGCTCGTCGGAACAGACATCTGTTTATCATAGTACATTCCGAGAATGTGGAGACTGACTTTCTCGTCCTTGATCTGATTCACGAAGTCGATGACGATCTTCTGGCCTACATTTCCTCTAAGAATGAGAGGCTCCGTCGGCATTACCGGCACTTTTGGGGCCTCGGGCAACAATTCCTTCCCATCTGTGTCAATGAACTTCCCGGTTTTCGGATTCTTGAGAAATAGCGCGTTCGATTGGTTAACGGGAGAATCTGTTGCACGATCGCGTCCCGAGCCATAGAACACGGGATCGTGGCCGCCGTTGAAGTACCGCGCTCCTTGTCATCGCGGAGTACGAAAACCATGCCCCCAGAATCCATTCCACCAAAACGATTGTAAATGATGGGGAGCTGAATGGCCTGCACCACATAGTGGATCACGTCCGGGTCCAGAGGTGGGACCCCATCTTTGAGGTCTATCACCTCGACATGTATAGCTGGGGCAGAGTCGGGTGTACTCACTTCTGACCCGGCATGCGCGTTCGCGATCTGACCCAATGAAAACCGAACGGACGCCGCGCTGCTTCCTCCGGGCCGTACGCCCATTTGATGAAGATAGCTTCCATAACCGCCTGGCAAAGAAAGCGTACCCACGAGTCGATACTGCCGCTCCCACTCTCTATGGCTCATTATCGCCCGGCCATCTGCCGTGAACTCGGGCACGACAAAGTCCTCCGGTATCTCGATTGCCTCAGGAAGAGGGTACTTTCTTGAGGGCGCTATTCCCTTCGACAGGTATTGTTGAAGAAGGGATGGGCGGTTTCCGGTCGATGGAAACAGTGTCTGAAAATGATTGGCCGCCTTTGTCGAGAGTCCCGTCAAGGCGGTCTTACCGGTCGTTAACATTTTGCTGGAGGTCACAGCATTGATGTCGACCGTTCTGATCCTTCAATTCGGGCTTGGCACAACAGGACATTTCCGAGGGCAACATCCCCTCGAAGAGTTTGGATGCCACCCAGGCTGAATCTCTCGGTCCAATTCCCGCCATACCCTGCATCATGAGCATCCAACGCTCAGCCTCCGTCCTCGATTCGATCATCGGGGTTTTGGGTGCTGTATCCGTAGAATCTCCTGAATTTGCAGGATGCTCTGACTGCGAGAGGTGGTGCGAAAAAATGGGCTCCGGTGCTGAGGGTTGTTCCGACTGAGCCGTGGACTTTGCAAGGAGAATCGCAACGAGGATCAGTACCACTCGGGAAACCGATTTTGCATACGGTATCATCTCAGGGTCCTATCTCTATGATTCGTTTGCAGTGCCTGAGAACGACTTCGTAGAGGGTTTTGATGGAGTCGGTGAGACACTGGTGAATTAGTTCGTAATTGGAATTTGCAGAGCCCTCCACTTTCTAATTGGCTGCGGCGTAGGCTGTGGCAGAAAGGATTCAGCGAAATCCAGACCGGGAAGCCCATGCTATGAATGACAGCTATCGCGATTTCTTTAGCCATGGTGCGTGATCAGATTAAGTAATCGAGATTCCCTGATTGAGACAATAGAATATAACTATCGTTGAGCGACATATTGTATCTCTCGGCGACACTAGGAGTAAATGTGCTCGGAAATATGACACGGTGCCACCAGAATCTGGTGCAGAGGGGTGAGTGTCAGGTGCATAGCGTGAGCTTTACGTTAACGACCTAAACGTCTGAATTGAGTAGAATCCAGGTATCGATCAATTGGTCTGGCATGGTGAAATCGGTGTCGCCTATGCACTTCGGGCATAATGCCGTGTGGCCGAAGGGAAGTAGTGGAGGTGGATCGAGAATCTGGAATCAGTCCACGAATAAACCGGTGAAGAAGGTGGTGAAGAAGATAGCCAGACTGAAACCCGGTATTCTCGGTTTCGCGGGGGGAACGAGAGGGCATCGCTACAGGTTCGAGGAAGCAATTGGACCCGTTGAGGATCGTTGTCCGCACCTCGACGAATTTACTGATAACCGGAATGAGACGGGATACGAATTGGACGAGTTCGTTGGGTTGCTTGAGAGTGATATACCCGGTGAAGGCGGAGCAGAAGTTTCCTCGGATGATGGCTCGTTCAAGTCTAACTGATGCTCAGAAAGACGCTGTCGAAGCTCCTCAATCAATAGCCAGTCGATATCTTCCGAACCAACTTCAGAATCTAGCCGCTTACACTCCTCAGGGAGTTCCTCGCACAAAGTGCCCTCCGGAGCGACAGAGCGCAAAATACGCTGTCTTTCTCGTCCAAGTCTGATATTCAGCGTCTTCAAAAGGCCCCAACAATGATTCTAGGACTCTTCGTCGCTGTTCCAGAGCCCCATTAGACGTCTTCTCCCCGCTTTCCGTTTTTGAGTAAAGACTCTCGTAGATAGTCCCCTAAAATCTAAAGGCCAATTTGCGTAACGTCATCGTCTATATCCCAGGAGATAGAAAGTGCAAAAGGAATAACGCGTTCCCATGCACCCTTTATTGCTAGGCCACCGAGAGATCTCCGAGTGGCAGGACCTAAGCCATCAAACTGATTCTTTGGCTCGCTCGTTCCGTCCCAATTTAACCTAAGTCTTTCTTTTTCTTGTTCTTTGCGTACCCTAGAAACTTCATGATCGAATTTACGCCCTCGGTTCCCGCACTTATCACGAATGCAGTAACAAAGATGTCAAAAATCTCTTCGCCCCCGTATTTCAGCGGTTCCAATACTCGTAATTCTCCGTAGGATGCTAGCAGGAAACCCAGAGTGAGCGATAGTACGCCGATTACGCACTTGTTTTTGAGATTCCCGCATCCGAATTTCACCCTCTCGAGAATTGGCTCGATTATTGCCGTAAACTGCTGAACCGCGAAACCCGCTGCGAAAACGGGTGCAAAAGCCAACACCACTACTTCCATTTTCTGATCCTCCTATTTCGAGTTTAATTATCTGAACATCAAAATATGCCTTTAACGGCTGCGCAATCTTTGCACGGAGAAAGTCAAACAAAGAAGGTTATTGGGCGGTTTCTTCAATATCGGGGGGAGTGGAACCTGCTGTCAATGAAATAGGAGACTGCTTCCTGGGCGGGCTTTGGAACATCAATCTGGACGCTCTCTGTGTCGAGTCAAGATCGAGCAACATACGAGCGACCCTTGACAAGGCCGAAGACGACGCAGTATAATTGAAATACTGATAAACCTGATGATCGTTAGAAATGTGCTCGGAATCATCGATGGACAAAGCATCTAACGTTGTAATTGAACTCTTCAAAATCGTAATTGCAACTTCCGGTATTATTCTCGCATTACTGTGGGGACTCGTAAATAAAGAAGGACTAGAGTACAAATTAATCTTCATCCAGATTGCTTCAGTTGTATTGATTATAGCCATTGCTTCCTCTTTGTTAGGATTGCAGTTTATTGTATCTGCGATTCAGCGTAATAGTCCCGCTCCATCAAGAGTGGGTTCAGTCGCAATATGCTTTTTTATTGGATGGTTTGGTTTTCTAATAGGCTGTGTGGCGCTTCTTGCGGCGATTTTTAATGTATAGAATATTGAGCTTTCACAATGAAACTCGGAGATTTCCCTAACCTTGATTTTCTCAATTGGAGTGACGTTGAAATTGTTGACAAACAACACTTCGACTCATCGGTAAGGAGGACCGTCGAGGCTGTAGGTTTTTCTGTTTACCTGATGGCCCTCTTGAGGGAAGCTTCAGACCGGGCTAATCGGATTGATAGCCTCATTGAAACAGACGTAAAGCAGGCGCTATATTTGATCGATTCCCCGTTGGTGAATACGATATATCCCGACGAATCGTTGCTTGGGATATATTTGAAAGAAAATTGGCGGTTCTCAGTACATAGAAACACGTTAACTGCAAGTGGTATGACTCCGATTATACCGCTTGACGAATTTTTTGAAACTCCGGGAAACGGGATCGTAGATCCGAATCGAATAAATGAAGCATCAAAGATTGCGGTGCCCTACGAGGAAGCGGCTATTTTGTTGATCGCACGTTTTGTAAATTTCGCGATAGCGAATTTCTTAGGTGTTGTTTCAAGTCAGTTAATCACTGAGAGATCCATCCGAGAGAAACACCTGTTGAAAAATTGCGACAAGCTGCCCTACCCGTTAAATCTGTATTTCTGCTAACTTTGTGTTTCGTTTCGGAAAAGAGCGTGAAGACCATTCATGGTCGTCTTTTAAAGAGAACCTTATTGCAAATGGGTCCTTACAATGACTCTCCGCTTGATTCTGTTAAAACGAGGTAAGACTATCTCGGGGTAAGCTCGGTGTTTCCGGAGAGTGATTCCGGAAGATCGTGACATGACTCTCGGTTCGAATAAACAATTCGGTCCCGGGCGTTGAAGTTGCTTTTAACGCATTGAGTTTGCTTCTTAGGTGTGTCTTTATGCGCTGGACTGCCCTAACGATCACGGAAATCTGAATGATCGTGGCATTGTCCGGGCTCAAGAGGATGCGAATATTTCGGTGGTGCAGACCTGGTTCCACTTAGCCGGGGCGAGCCTGCCGATCTCTGTAATCTTCATGCCAGGAAGCCGTTTGAGCACGAGGTTGAAGTATTAGGAGAGGCTCGATGTTTTGACGCCATAGCTCGTAGTCATCAAATGGATCATCGTAAGTATTCTTACGCGAGCAGCGCCGATATCTCACCGAGACCGACCCGCGCGGTGGAGGCGGCGCTTTCGTCGAGGAGGTCTCTTAGAATGCTCGCCTTGTTTTCCTGAAGGGCGAGGACCTTTTCTTCGACGCTTCCGGCGGTGATGAGTTTGAGACTGGTGACGGAGCGGGTCTGGCCGATGCGGTGGGCGCGGTCGGTGGCCAGGGCCTCCACGGCTGGATTCCACCATGGGTCGTAGTGGATTACGGTGTCGGCGCCAGTGAGGTTGAGGCCGGTTCCTCCGGCTCGCAGAGAGATGAGGAAGAGGGGATGCGGGATACGAGATGCGAGATCCGGGATGCCCTTCGACGCTGCTCAGGGCCTTCGTGGGAGTGCGGGGTCAATGGAGGTGTCAGAGGCGGTTGAGAGCTTCGGTTCTTTTCTCCCATTGATCGTAGGCACGAGTGAGGCGGCGTTTTAGGGACTCGTAGTGATCCATTTTTTTCGCGGTCTCGTCTCCCTGCTTGAAAAATTCGGGGTTGGCCATGGTGGATTCGATGGATTCAATCTCGGATTCGAAATGTGAAATCCTGGATTCGAGGTCACTCAACTCCCGCTTCAGTGGCGCGATCTTCTGCCGGTGCAGAGCATTCAGTCGTCTGCGCTCTTTTGCCTGGGAGGGTTGGTCTTGAGGTCTATTCTTCTTTGATGAGGAGAGCTGTTCCTCAATTTGCGTTTTCAACTTCTCTCTTTCTTCGAGGTCGGCGAGTTACTCTGGAAATGAGCCGGGGAAGAGTCGAAATCCCTTCGGGGCGACTTCCAGAACTTTGTTCGTGAAGGGTTCGAGAAAGGAGCGATCGTGGGAGATGACAACAAACGTACCCCGGTACTGTTGCAGAGCCCGTTGGAGGACCGACTTTGACCGCATGTCGAGGTGATTTGTCGGCTCGTCGAGAATGAGTAAGTTCGCCTGTGTGAGAAGGAGCCTTGCGGGGGCGAGTCGATTGCGCTCTCCGCCCGAGAGAACGGAGACTTTCTTATAGGAGTCATCTCCCTGGAAGAGGAAGCCTCCGAGGATGGTGCGAATATTCCCACGTTTCCCGTCCCCTTCGACTTTTTCCAGTGTTTCAAGGGCGGTGAGATCGGGATGAAGGAGGTCCGTCTGATCCTGACCAAAATAGGCGATGTCCACGTTGTATCCGACGATGCGCTCGCCACTGTCGACCGGTTCTACCCCGGCCAGAATGCGGCTGAGGGTCGACTTACCAGCTCCGTTTACGCCCACGACGGCCAAGCGGTCACCACGTTCAATCTCGAAGCTGAAGTCCTTGAAGACTGCTTGCGATCCGTATGACTTCGAGATACTTTCAAGGCTGATTACGGTGCGTCCGCTGCGTTTTGGCGGAGGAAAAGAGAAGGCGATTTCCTCTTCATCGCTTTCGATTTCGATTCGGTCGATTTTCTCAAGCGCTTTGATGCGGCTTTGCACTTGGCGCGCCTTAGTGTTCTTGTAGCGAAAACGCTCGATGAACCGTTCGGTTTGAGCCAGTTACCGCTGCTGAATCTTGTAGACACTGAGCAGGCGTTCCTTTCCCGCCGCCGACTCCCGCTCGAAATAGGTGTAATTGCCGGCGTAGATCTCCAATCCGCCGTGCGAAACCGAGAAGTTCCGGCGGGTCAGAAAATCCAGAAAACTCTGGTCGTGCGAGACGAGGATGATGGCGCCCCGGTAGTTCGTCAAAAATCTCTCCAGCCAGCGGAGCGAAGGCAGATCGAGATGGTTGGTAGGTTCGTCGAGGAGGAGGAGTGAGGGCTCTTTCAGCAGAAGCTTTGCCAACGCGATTCGCATCTGCCAGCTGCCGCTGAATTCTGCGGTGTCCCTTTCGAGATCGTGGTTGCCAAACCCCAATCCGAAGAGGACCGACTCTACCCGCGACTTGAGCCTCGCCTCTTCCATTTCGTCGAGTCGCTGTTCCCAGTCGCCGAGAAGCGCAAGCGTCTCCGCGTATTCCGGATCTTCGGGGTTCGGAACCGTGATGTCACGCTTATCACGCGGAAGAACGCGACTAAAAGCAATTCTCCAGAGCAAGTTCTCACCTAACCCGAAGATTAACGACGTCGTCGGAAATCCCGGATGATTGGGAATAACAATAAGACCTCCGTCTCTCTACTACACTATTTTCTCAGACAATCTCAACTCGATACCTAAGCGATACAATGATGAAACATCCTAATATCCATGGAATTTTCGAGGTAATAGGATGGTGTGTCATGGCTTCCACAATTTTACTGGGAATCAGCGCAGCTCTGTTACAAGCCCTCTCTGTGATTTAGTGTAATCCGAATCACGAGAGCCTCGCGTATCAAGCCCTCGAATATCCAGGCAATAAATAGAAATTATCTAACCACAGCGCTCTCATCGCAGGTGTGGTCTTGGAATATAGATCAATTTCTTAGTTTTACAGACTCTATCTAAGTTTGCTCCAGGGTGTCAAGTGGTGCAAGGTTCTCCCTCGAAGACAAGGGGTTAGGCCGTTGGGGAAAGGCTTTAGGCTGGCTACTTTGGCTCAACAGGCAACCGGTTGGCTATTGTAAAACACTCGGTCTGTCACGAATCGTAGGGTAAATGGTGACCGCCGATTACAAAACCGTCACCAAACTTGACCCAAAACGCCACGATCCACAGTTCTGTCAATGGGGATGTTGGTCAGACGCTTATCTTCTCCATACAGAGATCAACATGACGGATCCTGAATCCAACAAAGAGACCACTCCTTTGAGTCCTACGCTCGAGGTCGATCCGTCCGATCTCTATGCACTTCATCCCGAAGCCGTGCGTGAACCCCCTACGGGTTTCAAAGGCCGGCTTAGATTTCTCGGCCCGGGTTTGATCCTGGTCGGGAGTGTCGTAGGTTCGGGAGAGATCATCCTCACCACCAGCCTCGGAGCCATGGTCGGCTTCTCCATGCTCTGGTTTGTCCTTCTGAGTTGCTGGAGCAAGAACATCATCCAAGCCGAACTGGCGCGTTTCGCAATCGCGACCGGAGAGCCTTTCCTCCACGCCTTCGACCGTTTGCCCGGCAAGTTCCCCGCCTTCAACGGCAAGAGAGTCTCGTGGTATATTTACTTTTGGCTCATCTGGATCATTCCCGGGATCTTCGGTGGAGGAGGCGTCTACGGAGGGGCCGGCCAGATCATACATGCCGTCTTTCCGTTCCTTGGGTCTGAATGGTGGACCTTCGTTCTCGCTTTCGGCTGCTCCGCGATCATTTTGACAGGATTCTACGTCGGAATCGAACGTCTCATGACCGTGATGGTCTTCCTCTTCACGGCCACTACGATCACCTGCGCTTTCCTCCTCCAGACGACCGAATATGCAATCACCTGGGACCAGGTAAAGGATGGGCTGACATTTTCTTTTCCGGCCTTCGCCATATTGGCCGCAATTGCGATGTACGGTGGCACCGGCGTCGGCACTGGCGAGCAAGTCTCATACAGCTATTGGTGCGTGGAGAAGGGCTACGCGCGCTTTACCGGGCCGGTCGACAGATCCGACGAATGGGTAGGACGAGCGAAAGGATGGATCAAGGTCATGCAGCTCGACGTGATTATGACTCTCCTGCTGCTGACCAGCGTAACCATACCATTTTACATGTTGGGTGCGGGAATTCTCCACCGCATCGGCGAACAGCCGAACGGACTGGAAACGATTACCGTCCTCTCCAACATTTACACCCACACGCTCGGCGAATGGGCTTTCTGGCTCTTCATGGCGGGCGCATTCATTGTGCTCTACTCCACGATTGTTTCCGGGTTGGGCGCCGGATCCCGGATTTTTGCCGATGGCATGGCGGTTCTGGGCCTGACCAAGCGCAATGATTATCCAACTCGAGTTCGGGTCCGGCGAACATTCGCAGTGGTAGTCCCTCTGATATCGTCGATCTGCTACTTTATCTTTCGAAACCCAGTTGGGATGCTCTCCATAGCGCACATGATCGGCGCCATCCAATACCCTATCTTCGCCGGTGGAGCCATCTACTTGCGATACAAACATCTCGATCAAAGAGTTGCTCCATCCCGTCTTGCCAATTTCACCCTTTGGTTGTGCTTCATCATCATGTTGGTCCTGGCCGCCTACGTCAAGTTTCTCGGCTACGCATTGATGAGCTCCGCGTAGGCCTAATGCAGCGTAGCCTCAATCAAAGAACGACTTTAGAGCACGACGGAGGATGAACTTTCCCAGTAATCTGTCGTCGTTGAAAAGACAGAGCACGATTCAGAAACTTGCTGAACACAAGAATTTGGCAACGACCGCGATTTACGTTCATGGGGTCGCGAAGCGGATTTTAGCGATAGCAACCTCATACGATCATTGGGCCTGAAAGGCACTGCCAATCCGCCCAGCAACACGTTGGCTATCTTGACCTCGTAGGAGACTTTCTCCTCAGCAAGTCGGCCTACTATTCATCTATGGGGAAGGGTCACGGGGTTGGAAAGCTTGAAGTCGCTACCCCAGGAAGTGAGGTGCCTCTCCTTCTGGATCTGCAGAGGCGAATCGTAAGCAAAAGAATCTCGCTCACATCGCCGAGCTGGACTGGGCCGACTGGGAGCTGGCTCGAGGAGCAACGAATCGGCAGTCCTGATGGACACTCTTGAAACGGTGGGCCTCATGTCGTCAATAAGGCGGTTCAGCAACTGATTGCGACTCTTCTACAGGCAATCGAACACATCTCTGCGATAACCCTCTTGGGTATCTGAATTTTCTCGGAGGTCGCAACAATAACAGAATTGCATTTTAGTTATCTTCTGTTTTCATTACAACTCATCATGAAAGAATTAACACTGAAAGTAGCTCAAGACCTGACCAAATTGTCTGCAGCAGAACGGAAAAAGGCTCTTCAAGGAGCACTAAAGAGGCAACTGAAGGAAATTGCAGTCAAGGAAGCGGCTTATGAAAAGCTTAAAACAGTCTATCGAGGAATCTCAAAGCAGACGGGTGTCGAGATCGAAAGCACTACTGAGTTGGTAAAGCTCCTGATACCCTACACGTCACCCGGGTTCAAATCTCAGATTGGATATAAAGGATCTAGTGCTTTGGGAGCAGCTCCAGTTCGAAAAAAGGTAGCGAGGACGAAACGGACGCGGAGATCAAACAATGTCATGAAGGCCGACCTGACTGACAAGGAGATCGATATGATCAAGGGTGCAAAGAGCCTGAGTGACATCAACCCCCTTCCCCCTGGAAGCAAGAATTCTGGCAAGAATGTACCTTATCCTACTTTTTGTGGGATCAAGGGTATCAATATGAGAAAGAAGTAGAAGCGTTGATACTCAATGAATAGCATGTTTTAACACGCATTGGTCGAGTGAGCTTCATTCCGGAAAATAAGCAAAGCATACCTAAATACCTTTCCGATTTATATCGCAGATTCGCGATCCGAAGATATCTCTCTGCGCTCGGATTCCGTTTGAGCGCGAATTCAGAGCCTCCAATTCACCTCCCTCAGCTTGTCTCTACAGTTCGGATGAGGAATCTATTGCAGCTCAATCCCTTTCTGGCCCGTTTCTCAGTCAGGCACCCAATCTTCCGGTCAGTCGTCCCGAACGGTAAGGTACTCGTAGGCTCTGCTTAAGATGAGCTGTGCTCTCCTGTCTCTATTTGACGGTGATTGGCACAGTCACCGCTTTGGTGCCCCAGCGAAGATTCATATGTGCCTTCGAGTCTGACAGCGCGTCGAAATCGATCGTAAACCACTCTTTTTCGGATCCTTTCGCCACGGAGGCGGTCGTCCGCGCGACATCCATCGTTTCGTCGTATTGAGTTCCCCATGACAACTTCGAATTGATGATGATTGTCCACTTCTTATCGCCAGGAATAGTGTAAATGGAATAAGTACCGGCGCTGATCGCTTTGTCTCCGACCGTAACATCACCTGAAAAAGTGATCGCGACCGACTCGTTAGCGCCGGTCCGCCACACTTTACCCTTAGGCGTAAGCGATTCCAGAGGTCGCCCCTTGAGCCCGGGACGGCCATAGGTCACCGAAACTACGGAAGTGCCAATCGTTTGGCTGACTGCCGCGTTCGGACTGAGACGTACTCTATCCCCTCCCCGTTCTTGCGCGAATGTCAATGAGCTCGCTGCAAACAGCGCGATGATCGTTAGTATTCCGACTCCTGATAGTGGTTTCATTGGCAAGTATGCTTGGATTAATTCGATCAGGACTTATTGGCTCACGCGAACAGAGAAGTCAAAAAGATAAATCGAGTAGTCCCCTAAAGCCCCCAAATGTAAAGATAGAAAGACACCTTCCACCTAGATCTACTTATTCTTCGGCGGAGTGATTTGCCAGCTCTCCGGCGGATAGGTTTGCGCAAAGGAAGTGACTGTCGCAACGAGCCCGATCAGAGGTAACCAAGACCTCATAGCTTCCGATATTGACGGTCCCAACGCCGAAGACAAGCGTCACTCCCGAGACATTGAGAGCGAGTCAAATGAGTCGCACGGCGTGTCATTCACTCTAAGAGGGGGTCTAAAACTAGGCCGAGACGCTCAATACTTCGCGATACGCCCCAACATATGCACTGACCGCTGTGTCCGTGGAAAACCTCTTCATTGCTCGCCGACGCGCTTTCTCGCCCATGGATGTTCGCAAAGCCCCATCCTTTACCAAGTTTGCAATGGCGCAACTCAGGCCCTTCGTGTCTCCAAATGGAACTAGAAAGCCGGTTTCTTGATCGAGGACCACCTCCGGAATGCCCCCCACGCCGAACGACACGCTGGGAAGCCCATACCACATTCCTTCGAGAATTCCCAAACAGAAACTCTCGTACTCCGACGAATAAAGAGTGAAATCCGCCGCTGCGCAATAGTCGTCCACCTCGTGCACGCCTTCAACCACGATCACGTGACCCTGCAGTTTCCGGCGCTCGATCTCGCGCACGGTTTGAGACGAATCCGAACCCGCGAGAATGAGAAGTTTCGCATCTTGAGCGACAAGCGCCGATTGAAAAGCTTCCAACATCAAGTCTATCCGCTTAATCAATCGAAGATTCGATGCATGAATTGCTAGCGGCTCGTCCCCAATATTCAACGACGTTCGAATTGCATTCCTCGTTCGGGTCACCGGCTTGGGCTCGAAGAAATTCGGGATAACCTCAATCTCCTTCTCAAGCTCGAACAGGGCAAGGGTCCGCTGCTTCAGATTTTCAGAAACGCAGGTCACCTTGTTCGAGGCCTCAAGCACGTGATGGAGCAGCGAGCGATACTCGGGCATTGCGCCGAGATATACGATGTCAGTCCCGTGAAGCGTCGTCACGATCGGTGGTGCCGCTTCGCCGATAAGCTCCTTCGCAATCCAGGCGGCCGCCGTGTGCGGAATCGCGTAGTGAGCGTGGACAACATCGATCGCGTGATGCGCGCACACCTCCGCGATTCGGGTAGCCAACGGCAGCGTGTGATCAGGACTCTTAAAAAGAGGAAATTCAACCGGCGTCGATTCGCAAAAATGCACCTTGGGATGGTCGTCTTTCAAACGGAACGGCGGACGCTCCGAGATGACGAATACTTCGTGACCCAACTTCGCTAATTGATGGCCGAGCTCCGTAGCCAAGACTCCGCTACCTCCCACCGTAGGGTGACAGAGTAAAGCGATTTTGAGCGACTCCCCCATCAGCACTTTCTCCTAGAAATGCGGGCCCTTCATCGCGCCTATTTCCAGTGCAGACGCAACCAGCAGAGGTCCTTCGGAATAAAGGCGCAAAGCCGAATTAACGCCCATCTGTATGCCGAGCGCTCTCGCTCGCGAAAGCCGAAGATCGATGTACTCCAAATTTTTGATCTGGCTCAAATGGCACTCCATCAGAGCTTTCCACTTCTCGACTTGATTGGAAATATCGACGAGGATGGAGCTCAATCCATCCGAAGCTGAGACTTCGCTGGAAATGTCGTAGAACAATAGAATCTGCGAAGAATGCGGATCCAAACCTTCGAGGCCAGGCGTATTGCCATAGCGAGCCAGTCGATTCGCATCGCGCACGATCTGGCTCGTCTCACGATGGTCGGGGTGCTGATTCAGGTGCCCAGACGGAGCCAGAATGATACTGGGTTGGACTCGTCGAATCTCCTTCGCCGCCAAGAGAGTCGCATCCAAGTCCGCCCGTATTCGAGTGTCCCCTGTTGTGGGAGGAAACTGGATGTCCGCTCCCAGGATTTCCGCCGCCTTCCGTGCTTCGACGGTGCGTGTCAACCGATCACCATGCGTCCCCGCTTCACCCCGAGACAAGACCACCAAGTACAACTGAGCTCCCCGCTCTCCCGCGTCCAGAAGCAAGGCGCCACACCCGAACTCGATATCGTCGGGATGGGCTCCAAAGGCCAGAATTCGTTTACCATTCATGTTCGCATTCAGCATACGCTTCACCCGATCTACAGATAGCTTCACGCTTCACGAACTCAATTTCCAGCGCGTCTTCCTGATTCAGATACTGGATCTCCCCCTCTCCCGCAATGTAGTGGGTGCAATGAACGACCGATTGCATCCAACACAAGCGGGTGTCGCGCGTGGGACTGATTTGACACTTTTGAACCTCACCCGCCTCCAATTCGATAAAGCAGTCTCCCCCTTTGAAGAGGAAATAGCCGCCATCGCGAGCGCGAGTGCGAACGATTTCTCCTTTGTAGGGCATATCCACAAAATAGTCGTGGATCTCGATAGCCCGGTCTCGGAGCACCCCATCGCTTGAAGGAACGATCTCAACTCCTTCGAGCAAGCCCATCCTTCGATACATTTCGAGGCAAAACTCGGTGACATTGTTCGAGTCGACGGACTCGAAAATCCGCACCAGCTCGGGCGCGACCAGATTCGGCAAACGTCGCCAGGTCTTCTCCCGCCAACCCGGCTTGATCGTCTTGCAATAGAGCGGCGAATATAACTTCTGGGTCTTATTGACCACTTCAAAATTAATCCGCTCGATCTTCCCCGTATGCCGGTTGGTTAGAACTGCATTGGTTTCCCGGTGATCGTGATCGCTGTCATGCAAAAAGAAGACGATCTTCCCGCCGATTTCCGACCGCAAGCGACGAGCGGTCTTGATCTTCGAGAAAACGAATCTATTCGGGAAAATCCCGCACGGCTGCTGCCCGAAGCAAATGACGGGATCGGACATCAGGCCTTCTCTCCCCCCAGCGACACTTGTAGCAGCAAGCTCAATACAATCACTAGGAAGCAGGCGATCAGATTGTACCACAGGTAGCCTATCTCAACGATATTTGTGAAATACAGAACCAATACTGAAATCTGAGCGATCAGAGCGGCGACAAACGCTGCATGAGCTCCGATGGGCTTGATGAAAAACGCGGCCAAGAAAAGACCCAGAACCGTTCCGTAGAATAGCGAGCCGACGATATTTACCGCTTCGATCAGGCTTTCCACCATACTCGCAAATAGGGCGAAGAGAATCGCGAGCCCTCCCCAGATCGCCGTAAAGATCCGCGACACCTTCATGTAGTGATGATCGCTCGCGCTTTTGACAAAATGGTTCCGGTAGTAATCCACTGTTGAGATTGTCGCTAATGCGCTCAGCTCAGAAGCAGTCGAGGACATGGCGGCACTCAAAATCACCGCGACGAGCAAACCGATAAGCCCAATTGGGAGCTCATTCAGCACGAAGTGGATGAACACGTAATCCGAATCCCTCATGCTTTCTTCTCCGGACACTTTTGCGATGTGCTCCCTCAAATCCGCGCGTGAATCGCGAGTGGCTTGACCAGCTGCCTTCACTTGCGCCTTCGACGCTTCTTCGCGATAGGCATCACCCGATCGCATCGCTTCCACATATTCGTTCAATGCCGTTTGCTCTGTTGCGAAACTCGCTTCAATCGCGTCCTCAAGATTCCGGTAGGCTGCCACATCCTTCTCCGCGCCTTCTTGAATCATCGATTCCGGCAAAAACGTGGCAGGCGGCTTTTCCCATTGATAGAAGATGAAAACCAGCACTCCCAGCAGGAGGATCATAAACTGCATCGGCACTTTCAGCAAAGCATTGAACATCAGTCCCAATCGGCTATCCCGAACCGATTGACCGGACATATAGCGCTGCGCTTGCGACTGGTCCGTGCCAAAATAGGATAGAGAAAGGAAAAAGCCGCCCAAAAGTCCGGACCACAAGGTATAGCGTTTATCGATATCGAAAGAGAAATCGACGACATTGAGACGTCCCAGAGCGCCCGCCACGCTCAGGTTCTCAACAAAACTGGCGTGGCCTGAAATCTTGTATGCGACAATGCCGAACGCGACCGCCATACCTGTCAGGATCACTGTCATCTGATACCTGTGCGTCAAGCTGACCGCGTGCGATCCACCGGTTACCGTATAAAGGATCACCGCGAGGCCGACAGCGATAACGGTGGTATTCATGTCCCAACCCAAGACGCTTGTCAGTATGATCGACGGAGCATAGATGGTGATCCCCGCCGAAAAGCCGCGCTGTATCAAGAAAATCAAACTGCCCAAGGTCCGCGTCTTCGAATCGAATCGATGCTCTAGAAACTCGTAGACGGAACAGAGCTCCAATTTGTAGTACATCGGAACGAATACGATAGCGATGAGGATCAACGCTAACGGCATGCCAAAGTAGTTTTGTACGAACGCCATGCCGCTGTCGTAGGCCAATCCCGGAGTCGACAGGAAAGTAATCGCGCTCGCCTGCGTCGCCATAACCGACAGCCCAATCGTGCCCCAACTATTGGAGCTGCCCTTCAGAAACTCGTCCAGCTTCCGGTCATTATGCGTTTTCCAGACGCCGAAAAATACGATCGCGCTCAGCGTGGCGCCGAGAATAGCAAGATCGAAAGAGCTCATATCCGAATCGAAGCCATCACTCAAACGCCTTTGTCAGCCAGGCGAAAAAGGCTATCTGCGCCGCCAAAGCCCCCACAACAAGAAGGTACAGACCTGTCCACCCTTTCGTCCCTTCCTCTTCGACCGACGTCACTACTCTATGGTTCGAATCAGTTTCCATGACCTAGAGAGATGAGATTCACAAAGAGTCGTATAGCTCCGGCATTTCCTTCGGGAAGCTGCCTAAAGAAGGACAAGCCCGTATACGCGTACCAGCCCTTGCCATACTGCGCGACGAGCAAGCCTCCGTCTCTAGGAGGCTCTCCTCGGTCGTTAGCCGAAAGCAAGGAGGCGTAGCGGTCGTCCCAAGAAGACGCGTAATACAATCCACGTTCTTGTATCCAATTCTCGAAGTCGCTTGCGGTGATTTTTTGGGGACATTAAACACGGGGTGTTCAGGCTGCAAAATACGCATCTCTGCTTTTTCCTCCGACACTCGATCTCTGGACAATCTAAGGGGATAAGGAGAGGTAAATTTCGACTTGGTGCGAGAGCTCGTCGTGTTGTATTGCGAAATGAGTGTCCCTCCCGCATCGACATAGGCGGTCAGCTCATCGAAACGCTTGTCCAGCCCCGCATAGGCATCGAACACACGCGGGCCCAAAATCACGGTATCATAGTTTTCAAGACGCGCGCGATCGATTTCCTCGACCGAAATACGATCCACTCGGTATCCGATTCGTTCCAAAGTCTCCGGAATCGGATCGCCTACTCCTTGAAAGCAGGCGATGCGATTCCCCGCGCGAGCAAGCTCAAGGCGTGTCAGTTTCGTCCTAGCTTTCTCCAGAATTGGCTGACGGCCGATGTGCTCGTATTCGATAAGATTCGAGCTCACATCGAAGGACTTACCATCCGAATCAACCACCTTGAACCAAACGCTCCCCTCCGAAGGCTCCTCTGGAGGCACAACCGTCAAGCTCATCACGCGAACCGGCTCTCGATCCGTTAAAGCAAATTCTGGATTACCGATTTCGATTCTCCAGCCCATCGGGGCTTCCGCAACCAAGGTGCCGCGAATGTCTCCGGAGTGGCCCGTGACCTTCACCTCGATCTGCTTCGAACGAGCGTTCTCGAAAAGCAGCACCGAGGTATTGGGTTTCAGAACCACTTTAGGCCGAATCGCCACGATCTTATGGATCTCCCCTTTCACCGGATCGCTCGTGCGCTCTATCGCCGGCGTAGCCAGCTGGATCATCCGCCCGGCTACCTCGATTTCTGCGATTACTTCGATAGGCGCAGGAACCGCTTCCAGCTCCAGAAGTCGAGGGTTCTCAAAATGGTATCTCCCACTGCTCGGCTTCGTTTTCAGCCAATAAGGCTGGGTCAATGGCGAGTCTTCCGGCAGTTTGAATACGAACTCCACGGTCTCGGAGATATTCGCATCGAGTCGCTTATCCAGGTTTTCAATACATTTCAAAGGGATGCGTTCCGGCCAATTCTCACTATCAAAGAGGCTGGCTTCCACGCTGCCGACTCGAGCCGAAACCGGCGACCGATTGACCAGTTCCACCTGAATACTCGCTTCTTCCCCTGGACTCAAATAGGATGAGGAAGCTCGGGCCTCGAAATGCATCCCCATAGCAGCGGCGATCGACCGATGTAGCGTTTCCCGCTTCGAACGAGTTTGTCTTGTCGCAGACAATGACTCCAAAATCGCATCTGCCTCAATCAGGCTTGGGACCACCTTCCAGGGAGCGGCGTAATCAAAGACGCGTATCGCCTTCGTTAACAGACGTTCGACTTTCTCGCCACCGGAATAGCGTGCCCAAGTGGTGTCCACGCCTTTCATGAAATTCCCGTCAGCAGGTTCCCCACCCAACAACACCAGTCGCTCTGTCCGCTCACCGCGTCGACCAGACCGGCCAAAACCTTGGCTCTTGTGCATGCTTCTGCTACGAGCTGCAATTTCCGTGTAGGAGGTTCCTAGATACGGATTGTAGCGCCCGACTTCCAGCTCGACTATTTCTCGTCGCTCGTCGCTCAACCCATCCCCGCCACGCCGGCCATATCCGTTCCAGAAAATTCGTTTGGCCTGGTGGCTCTCCAGATGCGACAACTGTTCCGGAAACTGACTCGGGTCCGCCGCGAGCTTGAAAGCCTTCAACGCCAATTGAGCCGATACCGTGTGATGCCCATGAGTTCGACCAGCTGCAGGATTGAAGCGTGTGATAATCACATCGGGCTTGAAATAGCGAACCGCGTAGACCACATCTCCCAGGACTTTCTCCTCCTGCCAGTTTTCCAAAGTGTCTTCCGGATTCTTGGAATAGCCGAAATCGCGGGCTCGCGTGAACAGCTGCTTTGCTCCATCGATCTCTCGAGCCCGAAGCAGCTCGTTCGCCCGGATGAGACCGAGCCCTTCCTTCAGCTCAGGTCCAATGAGATTCTGGCCCCCGCCTCCACGCGTGAGCGCCAGATAGGCTGTATCCAATTTTTCCTCCTCGGCGAGGTAAGTCAGCAACGCCGTATTCTCATCATCAGGATGGGCCGCGACGAACAGGACCGAACCAACGGTATTCAACTTATGCAGCTCATGGAGAAGCTCCGAAGATACCATTGATTGGCCATACCCGACGGATGAAAGCAACATGGAAGTGAAAAGGAATACCAATCGAGGAGTTGGCATATGCGAATTCAAAATTAGAGTAGGAAAAGAGAGTCTTTCTTCCTCAATCAATCTACGAGCCAAAATCTCGAGTTATTACAATTGATCCAATTGAAGTTGATTCCATGCGATCAGCGCAACAGAGACGGTATCCCATCGGCCATATCCGCCTTCTATCCACTACTATGGGATTGATCCTTTTCCTATCAGGAATCGCCCAGGCCGACTTTTCGATCCCCGGAATGCTGCCCAATTTAGAGCCGGGATCACTGCTCCAGCTTCTTCGGGAAGATTTGGACGAACGCTCGCAATCCCTGGAAGGAGAGATATTTGTCCAGGCGGATCGCTCTTTTGAAGCGAACTTCAATGGCGAGCCCGGTCTCTTTAGTCTCGCCCTGCCCAGTTCCCGGAAAATCGCCCTGGCGATCAACTCGAATCAACAGATCTCAATTGAAGCGGATCCCGCGAGTCTCGGCGGATACACCGTGAAAGGCTCACCGGACACCGAGATACTGCTTGCCTACGAGTCGGTTCGAAAGGAATCCCGTAGGGTCAAAATATTCGGCCGACCCACAAGTCTCTGTTGCACAAAAAGTGTGGAGCTCCACGGCCAACGGAAGTCGGCCTTGATTCCGCCCATCTTTTTCCCGCCTTGCGCCTGAGTCCCCGGACGTGAACCAAATCCCTTCTGCCTCGGAACCAGCAACTCATGAATTTCGCCATCATGTTCAACCAGAATCCCATGGCTGAGGAGCGTTTCATTCACTTTCATATGTGCAACGCTATCAAGGTGCGGGATTTTCAGGACCCACAATGTAAACTCTGAATGAGAGAAAGCTCAGGCCAAAGCTTGTCTTGCTGAGAAACCAAAATAGTTGCGCGTCTTGATGACATCCGCTACCGTCGGAGGAACCATCTTCTCCCAGGAGTTATCGCCCGCGCTAATTTTGCGTAGCACGTCCCGCGAGAAGATTGCGAGACACTCCTCACGGTAATCATTCAGGTCCTCAATACAGCCGCGCCCGATCAAGTGACCGTAAAGCTGTTTAAGTTCGGTGGCGATCTCGAGGTTGGCAGTTGTGATGAGTTTGCCGGCGTCTTCGTCCTGAAAGGGGTAAATGTACAGTTTTAGGTCGTTTTTGAAGAGACGCCCGAACGACTCGAGGATTCCACCACCCAGTTCCGCGTAATACTGTTCGTCGAAGAGCTGCAGCAAACTCGCCGCTCCCATCGTGATTCCGATTTTGGCTTCGGTGTATCGGCGGAGGTATGCGGCGAGCCGGTAATACTCGAAGTAGTTCGAGATCAGAACTTTCATACCGCTGGCCCCGAGCATGTCGGCGCGAGCGAGAAAATCGTGGTAGTCGATCTCGCCGGTCGCCATCAGGTTGTTCATCGTAATCTCCATGAGTTGGACGACGCTTTCTTCCTCAACTCCTGGCTCTTCGACAAATCGCTCGCAAGCGCAGCGCAATATGTCCAGGTTGGTGTAGGTGACAGGGCGAAAGCTACCCCGCTCTACAAGGATGGGGCGCTTACGCAGCGCCTCCGACGGCTGGAGGACTTCACCCCTAGGACCGAACATGGCGGCGTTGCTCAGGCCAAGTTGCACGAGCTTGAGGCTCATAAGGCGGTTGTCCACATGCCTGAATCCGATCCCGCTGAATTCGATCATGTCCACTTCGATCCGCTCCGTGCCAAGGTAGTCGAGGAGGGACTCCATGAGGAGATCGGGATCGTGGTGGAGCATGCACGCGCCATAGACGAGATTCACGCCCACGATTCCCAATGCTTCCTGCTGAAGCTCATTGGTGTGGTCGAGCATCCGGACGTGCATGATTAATTGACTGTCCTCGTCGCGCGGGTGCGCCTGGAACCGGACCCCCATCCACCCGTGACACTCGTTCGTCCCCTGAAAGTTTCTCGCCGAGACGGTGTCGGCGAAAGTAAAAAATGCGGTGGTGTCGCCTCGTTCCGTTCTGAGTCTTTCCAGGCTGAGGTCCTGCTCATACTTGAGCATGCTCTCCAAGCGGGAGCGGCAGACGTACCGCTCGCACTTTCCATAGATCGCATCAGAGACCTTCATGTCGTATGCTGAAATGCTCTTGGCGATGGTTCCCGCCGCACCACCCACACGGAAAAACCAGCGTACCACCTCCTGTCCCGCACCGATCTCGGCAAAGGAACCATAGCGACGAGGATCGAGATTGATCCGAATCGCCTTGTCGTGAGTCCTGAGCTTTTCGTCTGTGACCATCAACTGGACGAGTAAGCAGAAAGTGTGCAAATCGAGCCGAAATTGTCACCTGCTAATATGAAGTTCGCTAAAAACTCAGGTTTGCGCCGGCGCTAACCCTAGATCTCGTGCATCTTCGGGATAGCCTTGAGCAAGCTGCACATGCAGCACGTCGAAACTTGCGCGGCAAAGTGTGGTTCCTGAAAGTTGATTGCACCCATTCTCATGCCGCTTTTCGAGCACACAGATTGTGCAATCCGCCGTAGGGTCAAAATACTCGGCCGACTCACAAGTCGCCGTTGCACAGAGAGCTGGGACCTCCACGGCGAACAGAAGTCAGCCTTGATTCTGGCCAGCTTTTCCCGCCTTGCGGCTGATCCCTGTGCGTCCCGAATACTCATGCCGCCCTTGGAAGGTAATAATGATGGAGTCCCTCAACGACTGGGAATTCGACGACCTGACCCAGTTCGGCTGAAAGTACGGGACGCCCGTCCGGCGCATCCTGGTCTAAAGACCGATGCGTTCGCCAAGGATGATAACGTGATCTAGGAGCTCTCGGCGAAGGCTACCGATCACTCGTTCAACATAAGCGTTTTGCCAAGGCGAGCCTGTCGCCGTGACGACCTCGTCGATACCGAGAGACTCAATCCTTCGCCGAACCTTGTCACCATAAACGCCATCGCCATCTCGTAACAGATAACGCGGAGCGGTATCGAAAGGAAACGCTTCAACGAGCTGCTGGGCGGTCCATTGGCCCGTCGGATGTTCTGTCAAGTTGAAGTGGATAATTCGCCGTCGATCATGTGCCAGCACGAGGAAAACGAACAGCACCTTAAATGTCGCTGTCGGCACGATAAAGAAGTCGATAGCGACGAGCTCCCTCATGTGCATATCGAGAAATGTCCGCCAAGTAGCAGAGGGCAATCCCTCCCCACGCGGTTTCTACTTCTCCACCGTTGATTTCGCGACTTCGATCCCGAGCTTGTGAAGCTCCGCGACGATCCTCGGTGAGCTCCAGGCGGGATTCGCTTGCCACATCCGCCTGATGAGATTTCGTAACTCCGGCGCGATCTTCGGCCGACCTGGTCGGCCGGCTTGACTCAGCGCTCGCCAATACTCGCGGAATCGCCTTTTCTGCCAGAGCGTGACTGTTCGCGGCTGGACAATGAACAGGGCTCCGCGCCACTGCGACCAAAACTTCGCGAGGAGGGACCAGAGCAGTCTATCAGGCGGTGCGATGCATGGTCTTTGGCCCTTCAACCGATACGCGGAGAGCTGATGACGGAGGGCAGCGATCTCCAGCTGCAGTGACAGCCGCGACCGAAGCGTGGAGGTGAGCAACGAAAACAGAAAGCAGAGGACGCGAGCCATGAACATGAGGGTGCCCAATGGCAGCGGGATTTTCAATAGAATCAACTGTCACGGTTAATCGGGACCCACAGGACTTCACGGCGGCGTCGGTCAAGCCTCTTTGAGGGACTTGCCCGTGGTGAAAAGCACGAGCGCGACGAGCAGGGCGAGCCCACCGCTGATTCCCAGTGCCCATTGCACGCCGAACGCATCGCTCACGGCGCCTAGCGACAGGTGGCCGATCCAGCCGAATCCAACGGCGAAGACCCATCCTCCCATTGCGCGCCCACGCATTTCGTCAGGTACGTTTTCCTGAAGCAATCCCCACTGTAGCGCATCGAAGATGGCTGCTGTCAGTCCAACGCAGGTAATGACGGCGAAGGATAACCAGACGTTGCTCGACGCACCCAACGATAGGACGCCGAGTCCGTAGAGACCGGCAATCAGGATGAGCAATCTACCTCGGTGTCTATAGTCACTGAGCGCGACGAGAGTGATCGCACCGATCAGGGAGCCGAACCCGCTCATCGCCGTGAGTGCGCCGAGATCGGATTCGTCGAGGCCGAGACGATTAAGGGCGACCACGGGTAGGACCGACCGGAAGGAGAAACACAGGATTTCGACCAGCACGGCGAGGATCAGGAGTGCTCTGACTGTTGGAATGCGGGCCATCACACGAAGTCCCTCCAGTGTGTCCTGCAGGACTGTCTTGCGAGGGGTGTCCGGGTCGATGCATTTCGGTTGGACGTCGACTCTTAGGAAAGCAAGGGCGGCGATCGCAAAGAGTACCGAGGCCGTCAAAAAGACGGTCACCGGGCCGAAACTCTCGAGTAGTATTCCGCCTGAAAGTGCACCTGCGACGCCAATCCCTCGGATTCCGACGGAGTGGATGGCGATGCCGTTAATGGCGTCGTTTGGCCCCACCGTGTCCGGAATCAGGGCTTGTGTTGCGGGTGTTTTCAAACTGTTCACGGCGCCCGTGAGGGCGACCAGGAGGACTACAGGCCACACCGATTCGATTCCGTCGACGGCAACGAAGGCAAGTCCCACAGCAACAACGCATTCGACGGCCGCGGTCAGAACAAGCAGCAGCTTCCGCGAAACGCGATCGGCGATCGCTCCTCCAAATGGGGCGACGAAGATCCCGGGGGCAGATTGAACCGTATAGGCGATGGTAGTGAGAAGGGCGGAGCCTGTTTGATCGAGGACGAACCAACCGACTGCGAGACGGTTCATCCATTGGGCGAAGCCACCGACGATCGAGGCCGTCCACAACTGGCGGAAGGGTCGGTAGCGCGCGGCGCGAAGAAGACCGGTTGGGATGGATTCTCGGCGTACGTCCGAATGGGGGTCAGATTGCATTGTCGTTGTCCATCCGTAGCCGCCTTCGCGGTGTGGTCTCTGACGCGCAACGATGGCGAAACAGGGCTAGTTCGCCACCCCAATTGACCGCACCTCATCAGACCAGTCCCGCCACAGGTCGCCACTGGGATCACGCTTCACCACATCATCCGGGACAGATACCGGCGTCTTGGCAAACGCATAAATCGTGGCCTGGCGAATCACGTCGTTTAGTGTATTCTGGCCGGCGTTCTCAGGCGCGAATTGTGTGTGCCCAGTATAGGTGCGCTGTAAATGGGGTGCAAGTCGCCAGTAGGAAAACGAGACAAGAATTCTCCGGGAAGCAACGTGCTTTTGTGGTTGGTCGGCTCCGGTCTGGCCGCCGGAAAATATCATAGATTTGAGCGGTAGCTGTATTCACCTTTCGGGCCAGAACGCCGGTGGTGTTGGAGCCCGGGTGGGCGAGATCACTCGGTCCCGGGGGCCCGATATCCGCAGTTCACCGGATCTTCCACAGATTGCTTGGGAAGTGAACGTGGAGAAGGGGCGTGATGAGTGACTACGACAAACCTACCTGAGGTTGAGGCGGCGTGTTTCTCTTTCAAGCCTCGGACTGTCGCGATGTGGCGCGCACGTGTATCGATCGGCTTGAGTTTCCTGTAGGTAGTTGAATGGCGAATTTTCTTGTAATCATTCATTGTCAGCGCGGCATAGGTTCCGATTCTGGAATTACCATAGAGTTCCAGATCGGTCCATAGAGTCGCACCGAAAAAGGTTATCGAACCGATCTCAATGACTTCGTTCTCAAGAATGTGAATCTCGGAGTCTCCGACAAGCGCCCTAAGCTTTTCGATCAATCCAGGCCACTTGGCCCCGTAGAATTCGTGGTTTCCGGCAACGTAGATTATTGGTTTTTCGTGAAAGGCTTCCTTGATCCATGGAATCGAGTTCCTCTTTGTGTGGATGTCGCCGGCTAGAATGGCGACGTCGAATTCAGTCTCCCCGAGATCAAAGGGGCCGAATTCAAGGTGGAGGTCGCTGAGAATGAGCAGTCGCATCGAGACTTTTGCCCTTAACTTTGAATAGACTGCGCATCCGCAATCGGTGATCTCGTTCATATCCCCACTGCCAATCTCCGTCAAGCAGCGTGGCTGGGTGGCTCGTCGATGGTCTGGCCGCCGAAGATGATGGTGAGGTTAGGCAAATCGGACGACATGTGAGTCGAGGGCAGAGCCGATCGCATCAGCAAGACATCTAGCGATCCACTCCGTATACAAAGACCGGACGTTTAGGGCCTCAACATCTTCCCCGTGAAATCCTTCTTTGGGCCAATTGCTCCAAGGCATCGTCCAAGCGACCGATCCAGATTCGCTCGTCGGATGAGGTGCCCGTGGAGCCAAATAGACGATGCCCTCGCGACCAAACGCGTCGTGAACAGAAGATGTAATATCGGTGCAGCCAACCTCGCTAGCCCGCTTTTCTCACAAACTTTCGAGCATCGTGTTGCGGCTGAATGTTCCTCCCGTCGTGTTGCCGCCTGCGGGCCACAAAAAGCGGGCTACTTAACAAAAGGGCACAGAAGACCTTGAAGGCGTTTAATGGTCTGAATTCCTTTTTCGAAGAAGAACCAACGAGGTCCGAGACAGAGCAGACTGTCCCAGGCTATGAGCGAATATGCCTTCCAATTCATACCATAACACTTTCGACATCAAGATCTTCTGTACCCTTTTGTTTTTTAGCCTGGAAATCTTCTGAGATTTCCAGGCTAGTGCTCGGTGGCTGACCTGCATGCTGGATTTTCGGCGCCGTTCCCCTGTCTTCCGCCTTCCGGCCATCGCTTTTGTTTCTCCCTGCACAATCCTTTGCAATTTGCCGCAGGATCTCCTAATCTGCCATCTGAACAAAGAGAGCACCTTCTGAAACAGATCAATTCCTCCACATGAACATTCATCAAACTAAAAATCAGGCTGATTCTTGATTCAAGGCCTATGAATCCCGATGAAGAAAATTCCCCCGATCCATTGATCCTGCAGGACGAGAGTCCAGCTCGTCTTCAGATTTTAGATGCCCTGCAATCGGTGTTGGAGAAGACCGGCCTGTCCCAGGGCATTTCGGGTATCCTGACGGCGATCATCGGCATGATCGGACTACTGATCCTGAGTGTCGCCGCGAATTACCTGGCTAAGAAGGTGATTCTGGTCCTGGTTCGAAAGCTGGTATCACGATCCCGGACGAAAATTGATGATGCCCTGGTCAAGTGGAGGGTGTTTCACAAGTTGTCACATTTTGCACCGGCCATGGTCATCTACACGTTTTCTCCCCAGGTCCTGGCTCGTTATCCGCACTGGGTCGCCTTTTTTCATGGTGCCGCGGTCATTTACATGTATGCCATGGCCGTGATGGTGGTGGATTCGGCCTTGAACGCCTTTCTGGACATCTACCGCACCTTCCCCTCCTCCAAGGAAACTCCCATCAAGGGATCTGTTCAGGTGTCAAAGATCGTGGTTTATTGTGTCGGGGGCATCCTGATGATTTCGGTGATGGTGGGCAAAAGCCCGACCATTCTGTTGAGCGGCCTGGGTGCCATGACGGCGATCCTGATGTTGGTTTTTAAGGATCCAATCCTGGGGTTTGTGGCCGGCGTTCAGTTGACCAGCAACAAAATGGTCTCCGTAGGGGACTGGATTGAAATGCCCAAACACAATGCCGATGGAGATGTATTGGAGGTGGCGTTGACGACGGTGAAGGTCCAGAACTGGGACAAGACCATCACCACCATTCCCACCTACGCCTTGATCAGTGATTCCTTCAAGAACTGGCGCGGGATGTCCGAGTCCGGTGGCCGTCGCATCAAGCGTTTTGTGAATGTCGACATGCAGACCATCCGCTTTTGCACCGAGGAAATGCTGGAGCGATTTTCCAGGATCAAATTTATCTCGGAATATATTGAGACTAAGAAACGTGAGTTGGAACAATTCAACAAGAGCCTGGACGTGGACCTGGCCATGCTGGCCAACGGACGTCGCCTGACCAATATTGGGACCTTTCGGGCCTACGTCGTGGCCTATTTGAAGAACCATCCGATGATCAACACGGAGATGACCTTCCTGATCCGACAACTGCTCCCGACCCCGCATGGATTGCCCATTGAGATCTACGTTTTCTGCCGGGACCAGGTCTGGGCCAATTACGAAGCCATTCAGGCCGATATTTTCGATCATATCCTGGCCGTGATGACCGAATTTGACCTTCAGGTTTTTCAGAACCCATCGGGGGCGGATTTCCGGAAGATCATTCCGGAAAAAATCGCTTCGTGAATTGCTCTTGGACAGGTGGGTCCTGAAAAATCCCGCACGTTGATCACGTTGCACTTATGAAAATGAATGATACGCTCCTCGGCGATAGGATGCTGGTTGAACATGATGGCGAGATTCATGAGTTGCTGGTTCCGAGGCAGAAAGGATTTGGCTCACCTCCGAGGCTTAGCTAGGGGAGATATCTACCGACAGTTTGAACCGCTTTCTCGACGGTCACGCAACCGCGTTGAAGACGTGGAACAACCGCCGAGGATACTTGAATACCTTTTTCCGCTTCTGCCACGATCGGGACTGGCGGATCGAGAACCCGGTTGACAGGGTACCCCACCATTGCATCAGAACCCAGCGAGGGACAGCGGAAACACTAAACGCAAAACAGGCAGAGGAACAAATGCGGTTCCTCTAGACCTACGAAGGGCTGACCGGCCGGCAGCGTGTATCCGGTGTCCATGGGAAGCCCGGCATTTTGATTAATTTCTTCGAAAGCGTTTCTCAAGCCGAGTCGACCAAATTGTTGGCGACGTGAACGGGGCGGAAGAGAGTCTGTCGCTTGGGCGGCATAGCAGCGACTAGATCGGGGTGTGGATCCCAGTCGTGAAATTTGCTGTTGACGTGGTTGTAGCGGCTGAAAATGGCCACCCGGTCGCGTTCTTTACTGGTCCAGGGCAAGGCCGAATGCGTCGTGCCTTCGGCGAAAATTACCAAAGAGCCCGCCGAACAGGCATAGGAGCTCCAGAGCGGCGACTCGGGGTCCGTGACGCCGTCGGGGGCGGGGAAGGTGGCTTTGTGGCTGCCGTCGATGAACAGTGTGCCGCCGCCCCTGTGCTCCACTTCGTTTAATTCCCAGATTACACAAGTCAGGCTACTGCAAGCTTTACCGGGTATGCTGCGGTAGATGTGCGAGTCGCCCGGCAGGCGCAACAGGCCGTTGCCGTTGTGGGGGGCAAAAGGGCCGTCGCCGTGTTTGCGCATTGCCAAGTGAGTGGCTTCCATGCGGAAGCCGTAACAGTGCTGGCTCGAAAGCGCCGGATGGGCCAGGAATTCATTCATGAAGCCGACGATGACGGGATGGTCGGTCAATTTTTCCAGGGGTCCTGTAATGGGGGTGCGCTGGTGGTCGGGGAGGGATTCGGGTTGTTGGTGGAGGCGATAACAAAAGTCCCTCATCTCTTCGACCTGGCCAGAATTCAGGACATTGGGGATTAATAGCCAGCCCTGGGTATCGAAGAGGTATCTCTGCTCCGGAGTGAGCTCGACGATGGGCTCTCCGTCGGCATTGGTGCGGGGTAGGTCGGCTGCGTTTATATCGATGTAGCCCCCGAGACGACTTTGTTCGAAGATAATCGGTTGGGGAAAGGTTTTTTCCTGGGTGGCCATAGTTGGATCTCCTGGGGTCTTTGGGCATTAACAATGGGGCATTTAAAGAGTGCGGTCAAGAGCTGGAACCTGTTGTCGCCGGGGATCCCAGGGTGAAAGTTTTCTGGGGAGGAAGTGGCTGATAGGCAAAAAGATAAAAAAAGAGCTAGACAAACCCGAGGGAATCAGTCATGCCAAGATGGTATGAAAGACAAAAAATCTTACCATCTGACTCCTTCGATAGATCGTCTAACTCTGCGTCTGATCTTGCCCGAAGAGCAGGAGCGATTCAATGATCTTTTGATCCAACATCATTATTTGCACAGTGCGGGGAGCGCGGGAGAGACCCTGCGCTATGTGGCTTTGATCGACGGGCAATGGGTGTGTCTTTTGCTGTGGGGAGCGGCTAGCTACCGGCTGAAGGATCGAGACGGCTGGATCGGCTGGGATGGGGCGCGACGGCATGCGCGCTTGAAACTGGTGGTGCAGAACCGGCGTTTTCTCATTCTGCCCGGGTTCAAGCTGGCCAATCTGGCCTCCAAGACGTTGGCGATGTGCCTGAGAGTCTTGGCCGATCACTGGGAGCAGGCCTTTGCCTATCGCCCCTTGGTAGCGGAAACTTTCGTGGACCCACAGATCCACCGAGGCACTTGCTACAAGGCGAGCGGGTGGACTCCTTTGGGCTTGAGCGCGGGATATGGTCGACAGCGGGAAGATTTCTATGAACGCCATGAGCGCCCCAAGCAGATCTGGGTCAAACCCCTGCGGGCTGATGCTCTGCAACTGCTGCGCTCGCCAGGGCCCTTGCCCAAGGCACACCGTGAGGCCCTCAATGCCAACGACAACTCCCATGCGGTCTGCCTCAAAGTGGAACAGATGACAAGCCTCTGGGAACGCTTCCACCAGATCGAAGACTTCCGTCGAAAAGCGGGCCGTCGCTATCGACTCGCCACGGTCTTGAGTATGATTGTGCTCGGCACCCTCTGCGGCAAACACAACCTCAAGGAGATCGTGCGCCTGGCCCATCACCTCAATCAAGCCCAACTGCGCGCCTTACGCTCCTGGAAAAACCCCAAAACAAGCCGTTTTCAGGCCCCCTGCTATGATGTCTTCTACCGGGTGTTGCAAAACGTCGAGGCCGAGCTTTTCGATCAAATCCTCACCCAATTCATAGCCTCGCCCGAGGGCCGTTTGCCCCGCGATATTGCGGTTGACGGTAAGACTCTCAAAGGCACTGACAAAGAACCGGCCAAGGCCTTGCACCTGGTGGCCGCGGTCGATCATCAAAGCGCTCAAACGATTGCCCAAGTCGCTACCGCCGACAAATCCAACGAGATCACCGCCGCCCAAACTCTCCTGCGCAAGATGCCGGCCATGGACGGATCCACCTTCACCTTCGACGCCATGCATAACCAAAAAGAAACGGCCCACATCGTGGTCGAAGAACTCGGTACTGACTATATCATCCAGATCAAAGACAACCAACCCACCATGCATCAAGACGCAAAGAATCTTTTCGGCCCCTCCCCCTTTTTGTCCACCAAACCGTAGATAGAGGCTGTCCCAAATCCGAGAGGATTTGGGTGGAAGCCTGATACCGATATCAATCTTCGTCACGTTATGTAGACCACGACATGCCTTCCGTCCTCGGTAGCTTACCTTTTATCCGTTATGCACCTTTCCAGCACCCTTCCTCTCGCTTTGAGTCGATAGTTCTCCCAAGGAAGCGCCTCTGACTCGATTCTTGGATCCCTATGCCGCCTGCGTTGCCTCTTTCTCATGTTCTTGCGCAAGTCTCTGCGCGATTTTCCATAGATTGTGGGACAGAACCGACCAGGCCACGCTAAGGTTACGGTTGTCAAAGCCTTTGCTGCGTATCTTGCCCCCGTGCCATCGGTTCTTGAGCACTCCGATCCGGCCTTCGGTGCTCCCTCGTCGTCGCTGCAACCGGACAAAGCGCGGCTCCTCCATCCGCTCCTTGAGCTCTTGTGGATTGCGGGGCGTAAGGGCGTCAAAAATCCCCTCTGCCTGGAGCCGCTTGCTGGCCGCCTTCGAGGCATAGCCCCGATCCCCACTGATCGCTTCGATCTTCTCCTCTAAAGCGAAGCCCTTTTGCCTCTCCAGACTTTCCCAAAGCTGCTTCAATTCGCTCGGGGCCTGCCCCCCATACAGTTTCCAGTCCAACAGATATCCCTCTGCGCTCTCGCATAAATAAAGGGTGTTGCCAAACTCCACCTCCCGATCTGCCTTGCCTCGCACGATGACGTCAATCTCAGGTTCGTAGGCGCTCAGGATCTTCTCCTCATTCTTCACCTGCCGCCCCCCTATGATCCGTTCGTGCGCCTGTTTCATGACCTGCGGTATCTGCTCTAACATACCATCCATTCGCTCGATGATTCGGCTCGCCTTCTTCTCGGTGTAATCGCTTTGCATCCACATAGCTTCCAATAAGTCACGGTGGCGAAGGGCATGGCCCTCAATCTTCTTGAGCAATAGCTTCATCCGCCGCAGGATCCCTTTACGCGCTTTGCCCGCCTCCCGGCGCCGACGCGCATGCGTCATCTCCAGGCACCGTTTGTTCATCTCCCGAGCCAATCCCTTTGCTCCCTGGGGCATGCGCTGTTTCATTCCCGCCTGCCGGATCAGACTGATCGCCTTGAGCAGCGTTGCTCCCACATCCTTGAGCAAGACCCAGTCCACGGGCCAGTGGATGTTCGCTTCCAGGCAAGTGGCGTCGATCAGGCATTCCCTCGTATCGATCGGCTTCTCTAATCCTGCCTCACCACAATGTTCAGCATTGCCCACCACCTCGGTCATCCTTGCATGCAGCTGTCTCAGATACGCTTCGTCGAAGAATTTCGAATCCCGTTCCAGACTGCTCTTCGATATTTTCCGGATCCCGTCTACCTCACGCACCCGGCAAAAATTAGCCAGAAGCTCACTGCGTCCCAACTCCTGCGACAGACAACGAAAGGATATCCCTCCGAGTAAATGACGCACCACCTCCACCCGCAGCGCTTTTATCGCTCTTAGAGCGCGTCGCTCCCGATCCTTCCCTCCCGCTTCATCCCATCCTTCCAAGGCTTTTACGATCGCCTCCCTTTCCAGCGAGGAGTCGATCAAAACCCGGTCAATCCGCTCCATTGTTTCCAGAAACACGGTGTAGTCTTTGCATCGAATGACTGGAGTTAGGGCTGGACGCAGGAAGCTTTGTACGGCAATATTTTTCATGAGAAGGGCGTGCTTTGTATTTGACTAACGCAAGCATAAGCGCCCTTTTTCGCCGGATCGAGCTTTTTGCAGCTCTATCCGGCCTTTTTTTTGCCCATAACTCATTAAAAATCAATTGTTTCCACCACTGGGACGGGCTCTAGATAAGGACCATGGCCGCCTGGAGATTCGTCAAATAGCAACCCATCCTCTAAGCGCTCCCTCCCTTGGCTTGCCTCATGCTCGTCAGTTCGCCTCTGTCCAACGCACCTTCCATTATCCTAACAAAGCGAAACCTTCCTCGGAACGCTCCTACTATGTCAGCAGCCGCGATCCCACCGACTTGAGCCCTCCTCAGTTCCTATCGAAAATCCGCAACCACTGGGCCATCGAAAACAAAAACCACTACCCCAGAGATCGCTTCTTCGATGAAGATCGATGTATGATCCGTAACCATAACGCAGCCAGAATCCTGGCTGCTTGCAGGCAACTGGTTCTTAGCCTCAAATCTACCATGGGCTTCGAATCCACCCCTGCCCTCTGTGATCATTTCACCTTCAACCTACACAAGGCCATCAATATCATCACCTAATGTCCCGAGAATCAAAACACCGTACCGGGGATCCGATTCCGTACATTCGTACCTTTATTGCTGTGCATTGTGGGTAACAACCGCGAAAACTGATTTGCAGAGGATGTACCGCCAAAATAGTCAGCCTAAAGGCAGATGTCATTCGAATCAGGCAATTTGACGGGAATAATACTTCAGCATGCCACCCAACCTTTCTGTCCACGATATCTCCCCGTCCAAGCTCAGAATTTTCGGTCTGATCAACCGGTTTCCGATTCCTTGATGGTTCCTCTCGGCGTTGTAGTGCTCGACATTCTCCTTGATCGCCAGTTTCAAGTGCCTCTCTCCCAGCGGAATTATCCTATTCAAGCAGTCATCCTTAATCGACCTCACAAACCGCTCCGCAAAAGCATTACATTTCGGGGCTCGTACGGGTGTGCCTCGTCAATACCCCATCGGCCGAACCCAGGCCGCTAGCATCTCACTCACCAGCATAGGCTTTCTGCGATTTGAAGGGTAAGCTTCCGCGGACCACCATTCATCCTGTATCCTCTCCGGATGTTCGCTCTGATACGCCTCCTGACCGGCTCCCTCATCGTACTCTTCAGGTCTCGGGCCTCCCTGGCCGCCGAGATCATGGCACTCCGCCACCAACTCGTCGTCTACCATCGCACGGCACTTGTTCGGCCTCATCTCACCCGGTGGGACCGGGTCCTTTGGGCTCTCATCCTCTACCGATGGAGCGGCTGGAGGCGAAGCTTGATCGTCGTTCAACCCGAGACCGTCATCAAGTGGCACCGCTGGGCCTTTCGGCTCTTCTGGCGATGGAAATCCCAGGGTGGCCGACCGAGCATTCACTGCGAAATCCGAGGTCTCATCCGCGAGATGGCTCGATCGAATCCGACCTGGGGTGCCCCTCGCATTCATGCCGAGCTCCTGAAGCTCGACTTCGAAGTGTCCGAGCGAACCGTCTCGCGATATCTTGCCCGCATCCGCCCCAAGTCCGCGAGGCCAGAATCTCAGACCTGGGCCTCCTTCTTCCGCAACCAGGATCGGTGCCATTTGTCCTTGGCCAAGGATGTCCCTGAACACCGACCAGTCGAGCGGCCCGCCATGGGGAAGGTCGTGGCCCTTCCCCGGCTGGGCGGCCTGCATCACCGCTACACCGGCCGCGCCGCCTAAGTGAAAAGCCAGCGAACCCCAATTCTGCGCCCAGCCAAGGGCAGCGGTCTCTCCTCGGACCCGCCTCGCGGTGCCGATGCCGGCTTACAGAGCAGAGATCGCCAAAGGGCACTTGGACACGGACTATCGCACATCTCCGCCTTCATCCAGCGTCCCTCCTACGGCGAACTTCCGTCGGTGTCGCGGTTTTGGCGAACCACAATTTCCAGTTCCTCCGACATGCGACAATATTATCAATTATGGAGAGCAGCGCCCTTAGCCGGGAATCATGCCGTTTCACCGGAAGGTAATGCTTTTGCAAAAATGAGGAATGTCCCCTCTTATTCATCGACGGTGGAGCCCGATCGCGCCGCCGGTCAATATCTGATAGGCATCTGATTCCAGCCAATCGATCGCTTCTTGCCGTCCTCTTGCAACCGCGTCGATGAAAGCCAATCCGAAAGACGCGATCCAGCCGCAGTGTTGCGTGCGCACGGCTCCATCGCATTTATTTATATTCATGGTTTCGTGAAGGGCTTCAGGCTCCGTATCGTAAGACAGAAACTTATTGCCGGCGATTGACGTCAGCCAGGCAGTTGTGCGCGCTTCCGGTGGCTCACCGGTCCTGTCTCCACGACCTGTGATGAACGCGAACGGCCTGTCGATGGGCGCAAAACTGTCTCCGGGTTGAAATCCCGGCAGCAAATAATTGGCGTACATGGGGCCCTGTGGCGCCGTCGCCAGAAAAGCGATCGGGCGGTCATCCCGCTCACTGAAGACCTCGCCCCCGGGAGTCCACTGCTGCCAGGCCCCGGCGTTCGCCAAAACCGTGATCGTGCCCGCCGAATGACCTGCCACAACAATCTTGCTCGCGTCTAACGTCACACCGATCATGTTCCCGATCGTCGTGAGTTCATCGATGATAAAGTGAGTGTTCTGCGGCCCGACACGGGATTGCGCGATCCATCGCTCGCATTCCAATGGATTTCTAAAACCGTTCCTGACGCATGCCCTCCGAAACCGTCTGACATCCGGAACGGGCCGTCGAGAAGGATGAATCACGACATAACCGGCGGCCGCCAATGTCTGGCCCCAATTCCCGCTTCGTGTCCGCCCATTGATCGAAGGCCCGCCGCCGTGGTTCCAGATCACCACGGGGCGCGGTCCCGGGGGATTCAATGGAAAATGCACGCGCAGCGGAATGCCGTTGATAAAAACCGGGTGCGGCAAGTCGAAGTCCATGGTTGTGGGTCCTGAAAAATCCCGCATGTTGATATCGTTGCACTTATGAAAATGAATGATTCGCTCCTCGGCCTCGGCCTCGGCATCCAGTACCTGCTCTACAGCGTGGATGTCACCATCTACCTCGAAGCGTGCCGGCGCTTCGTAAGAGATCTCCGTGATCGTTGATCCGTTCCCTGAATCATGGACTTCCACATCGTCCGTCTCAACGCAGAGCTTTACCCGATCTCATGGTTCGAGGACGGGCTGCACCGGAAGTATGGTCATCGACCAGTAGGAGTGGAAGCGAATACGCCCGAGCGGATCATATCACATGTGGAAAACTGCGACGCGCTCTATGTCGTATCCACCGCGCTACCGGAGGCCGTCGTCGAAAGCCTGACGAGGTGTCGCGTGATTTCACGGATCGGGGCCGGCACCGACAAGATCGACGTGGCGAAAGCAACAGAGATGGGCATTCTGGTGACGAACGTGCCGGGGTTCTGCGTTGCGGACCAGACGGACCACACCCTCATGTTGCTCTTGGCCCTGGCCCGCAAGCTACCCCTCATGTCCAGCTCCTTCCGACGCGAGAGCCGGTTCCTGGATCTCCTGCCGGAGTACGAACGCATTCAGCGTTTGTCGGTCAGTGTGCTGGGCCTCGTCGGCTTCGGGCGTACCGCGAAAGAAGTCGCGAAACGCGCCGCCGCCTTCGGCATGCGGGTGATCGCGACGCGCCACAATCCGAACGCGCCCAAGGAGGAGAGCGATGTCCTCGGAGTCGAGCTGGTCGAGCTCGACACGCTGCTGGGGCAAGCGGATTATGTCTCGCTGCATCTGCCGCTGAATGCTGAAACCCACCACCTGATGGATGCCGAAGCGCTCGGCAAGATGAAGCCGGGCGCCTACCTGATCAATACGGCGCGCGGAGCCATCGTCGATGAGGCCGCGTTGATCGAGGCTTTGCGCGAACGGCGCCTCGCGGGCGCGGGTCTCGATGTCTTTGAGACCATCGAGATGCATGCGGAAACGGCGAAGGGGCCACTACAACACCCGCTGCTCGAGCTGGACAATGTCATCCTGACGCCGCACGCGGCGTCGTACTCACAGCAGTCCCGCGAGGATGTCTCGACCGGCGCCGTCGCGAATGTCATCGCCGTTCTCGAAGGCCGCCTGCCACTCGAGGAGAACATCGTCAATCCTCAGGTAGTTCCCAGATTTCCGCTGGCTTGAGACCCCGACCGAGGCGCGTGGACCTACCGCACGACGAGCCCCCCGTCGACCGTCATCATATGGCCGACTACAAACGAAGCCTTTTCCGAGCAGAGCCAAATAACGGCCTCAGCGATCTCCTCCGGCTCGCCCGCACGTCCAATTGGCTGCCAGCTATCGGCTTCCGCCTTTAAGTCTGGGTTGCTGGCATGGATACGGTCCATGAGGGGCGTGTTGACCAGGCCCGGACAGACGGCGTTGATGCGGATGCCTCTGTCGGCGTACTCCACAGCGGCCGACTTGGTCATGCCGGAGACCCCGTGCTTGCTGGCCACATAGATCGGTTGGTCAGGTATGCCGACCAACCCCGCGACCGACGAGGTGTTGACGATTGCACCGAAGCCCTGTTCCAGCATTTGCGGAATCTCGTACTTCATACAGAGCCAGGCACCTTTGAGGTTCGTATCGATCAAGGATTGGAAGGTCTCCTCAGCGTGTCGCTCGTCTGGATTGGTGATCTCGCGCTCAATCCCGGCGTTGTTGAAGGCGCAATCGAGCCGGCCATAGGTCTCGACTGTCTCGTGGACTAGAGCCTCGACCTCGTTCGATAGCGATACGTCCGCCCTAAGGAAGGTAGCTTCTCCGCCGGAGTTCTTGATCATGCGCACGGTCTCGTCGCCGCCCTCGACATCCACGTCGGAGACGACGGTCTTGGCTCCCTCACGCGCGAAGGCCACTGCTGTGGCCCTACCGATGCCGGATGCGCTGCCAGTTACCAATGCGACTTTGCCCACGAACCATTCTTTCATTTCAGTTCCTCCTATATGTAGCTGTTGAGAATTACGATGATCCCGGTGATCCCATGCGCGTCAACCTAAGGAGCGAATATTAGGTCATATTTTTGTAGAGGAATCCGTGAGGATTTCTACTGTTCGTCCGTTGCATTCGATCTGAAGAAACGCTTACGCGTTCCTCTACGAGAGCGGATTCTCTAGGTATTCGAAGTGGCCGATTACAGATGGACAACAGAGGCAAGGTTGACGTAGATGCGCGCAACGGGTCCTACGCGGCGCCGAATCCTAATCCATTTCCGCGGTCGCGTACCAATTCTGGTCTTGTATCACGTCTTCCCACCACCGGCTCATGTCCCGTTCGTCCATGCCGGCCCAATCCATTGTGCCGTCCTGTAAAGCTTCGCCCAACCTTTGAGCTAGGGACACGAGGCGGTCACCCTCCGACCGCTGCTCATCATCCCATTGAGTCAGGGCCGTATCCAGCGAAGGATGATTCTTGAGGGACTCTGCCAGGGCCAAAACACTATACAACGCTTTGGTGGCTCCAGCCGCTACATGGGGTCGGACTACTGCTGAGGCGTCACCGATGAGACAGATGTTGCCTCTGCGGTAGCTCGGCACATTGCCATCGAATATTGCCTGGATGAACGGTCGGCTGGTATGAGCAATCGCCTCAGCAACGAACTCGGGGAGGAACCTCCGGGCAAGTTCGTGCAGCTCCGGGAGCCGTTCATCTGCAATGCTACCCGCGGGTAGCGAAGTAGCGTGAATGGTGCCGTTTCGGTCAGTGAGAGAATTCCCTAGATCGACTTCAGGCGTGTTGACGTACCATCCCCAGTTGAGTCGCCGTCTCCCACGCTCGATTTCGCCATTCCGCCCCGGTACGAAGTAGGATATGAGATGGCCCACAGGCGTAACGGCAAAGATGTTCACCCCCTCATACGGAGTGACCTCCTTGACAAGCTGCTCATCCAGCAGACCTCGCCACATTATGTAGCCGGCGTAATGGAGCTGTTGGCCGGGGAACAGTATGCTCCGGCCCGTGGAGGTGTATCCGTCGGCACAGACGACGAGATCGAAAATGGCCTCCTCTCCGCTGGCGAGTTCAACTACGGTGCTATCTGCGCTCTCACGAAGCTTTGTCACTTCGCAGCCTAGCTCATAGATATCGTCGCGCACGCGTTTGCGCAGGGTCCGATAGAGCACGTCCCAGTTGGTCGCCGCAATGTCAAAGCGCTGCTCCCAGAGAACGCGTCCACCGCTTTCGGTTCGGATGATAAAGCGCCGTTTCCTTATCGGTAGAATGGCCATGTCGGCGTCGAAGAGGTCGCGCTTCTGGAGCGTCTCGACGAGGGCGAAGGGGAAGCCGATGCCGGCGCCCCGGTCCTTTAGCGAACCGGTGGAGCGCTCGAAAAGCGTAACATCGCAGCCTGCGCGGTCGAGCTCGATGGCAGCGGCACACCCCGCGATGGAGCCCCCAATTATGCCGACTCTCAGTCCTTGGGTCGCGCCTTTGCCTGACATGTGTGCTCTAGCTGACACAATCGCTCACCGTTGAGTGTGATCTCGAAGCAGATCAACGAATCGAAACCATGACGACTAACGGTCAAGGTCTGGCAGGTCGCCGCAAGGCGGCGTTTGCCAGGACCGCCTTGTTTACGCTTTTCACAACCGGCTTCTACCGGGGGCGCTATCATGTCACGCTCCTCGCTCGACGCACCCATTCGCGTTCGGGCTCGAAGCTAAGGGCTACTTCGGCCTCTTGCCACGAGAGCCATAAGGGTTCGAACTGCACCTCGGCACGGGTGACCAAAGGAGGTGATTTCGTCAATGCCATCCGAAAGTACCGCTCACCTCGTGCAATTCTCCGCCGCTTGTGACTAAACTCGACCTCCTGTGAGCCGAGGTCATGTGTCACGACCAGATCGCAGTAGCCCGACTCCTCGCAGACCTCACGAAGTGCAGCTGACTCAACCGATTCACCGGACTCGACATGGCCCTTTGGAAGTCGGACTTCATTGCGCGACGGTCGGCGGAGAACCAGAACACGATCCTGGTCCACCACAACTCCACCTGCGGCCACATAGCGGATCACTGCTGGTTCGAACGTCATTAGTGCCACCCAAGAACCGAGTATGTATAACGATTGGATCAGGCGTGCGGCTTGTCCGCGTCGCTCTGCAGTCGTTTGTTCAGCCTCAGATGTTCTAAACCTCGGATCATATAGGCCTGCAGCAGACCTGATTCATCTGAATTGAAGAAAACCTTGGTGCCATCCGGTGACAGAAATGGGTGAATATGCGCTTCCTTTTTCCATGACGAGTTCGCATTGGCCAGGCAGGCCCATGATGACAATGCGCTCTCTCCGGGTTCATGAAGGCTACCAACAAACACACGGCCACCGTGTTCCCGGGGGCCGGCATCCGTGACCAGCCGTTTGCCTGCACGGTCCGTGGCAAAATGAAAGAAACAGGGGGCGGAGAAGTCCCTGCTTAGATGGTTGCGGATTCCATTGGTGGATGCGGTTCCGGTGTGACCAGCATGTGCCACAGCCCGGCTTTCGATCAACTGCTGTTCGTTGGGTTGCTGCGTGCCCGTACTCGTGATCGCCCATTCACTTGTTCCACGCCAGCATTGGTGTCCCTGGCAGAACTCATTGCCATCCCGTCCCCACGGCATGTCCCGGAAATCCGTGCCGTCATCCCTGATAACGTGGATGTCTGCTCCATTCCCGCCCGTCAGTTGGAGAATCTCGCCGGTTTCACTGCAAAGATTACCATGGTTTTCCTGAATAAGGATATCCCGTTTTTGGTTCTCAAGGGTCGATCTGGAATACTGGGGATGTATATTGCACCAGCTCGGTCCGGATAAGATCTTTTCCCCTGACAAATCTTCAAGGTCAAAGACCATCAGGCCCCAATCGTGTCTTGAGCGTCTACCGTCACCGAAGAAACACGACAGCGCGATCTTCTTTCCATCCGAACGAATCGTTGACAACGGATACAGCCGACTAGGGCGATTGGACGCATTGGCCGGAGGCCGGTCCAGGACCAGCAGTGATTGGCGATCAGTCCCGTCGAGTTTCACGCGTTTCAGCTTCAGTCTGCCGCTGTTGACTTCGGTTTCATCCACAAAGTAGAAAAGGTACTCGCCGTCGGGTGAGATCGAAGGGGCTGTTGCGCCCATCTCCTCTGTTATGGGACGCAAAGCACAATTGTCATCTAGATCGCAAACCAGATATCGATGTCTGGGATCGTCCTTGTCGCTGCCATGAGGTGTTGCAGATTCGTGGAGCACAAAGCAGGAGGAATCAGGGGCAAATATCTGGGCTTCCATATACACATGAGAGCTTGGCAATTCACCAAGGGTCAGCTGAACTACTTCAATGCCTTCAGATGCATCAGAAGACAACAGGTCAGGACGTATCATCGCTCTATTCATGGTTCCTTTTCATCTTGGCCGAACGCCGAGATGAACCGCGCGGCTCTTGAAGCGTCGGGTCCATCGAATGTTAGGCGGATACTCGGTCTCGTCGAGAATACTTGAGTCTGTACCATAGTCGAACTTGATTTCGGACCCCACATGACATCCGCACCTCAGATCAAGTCGGCTCAACCACTAATTCTTTGCGGAGCATCTTTTAGAGATGCGTGGACGCCGATTAATCAGGAGCGCTCACGCAGAATCCTTAATCTCAGAGAGGCCTTTGTAGCCGTTGCTGGGCTTTGGCAATTCCATCAGTTTCTCATTTGAGCCCAGGCGCGTCGAACTGTTTTCTCCTTTCAAGGCAGTTGAGTCGCCGAAATACTCCGGGCTTTGGGTGAGCGCCAAGGAGTCAATGGCGGCGTTGGCCACCGCCAGCTGTTCCTTGCTTAGGACATCCCGTACGACCACAAATCCAAGCAGGTCGAAGAGGTACTTCTCATCGGTGGACATTTCCACTGTTTCCTCAGTGATCGAGCGCGAGGTGTTGGCGCGTGATTCTTTCATAGCAGCTATCTTTTGTTTTGACCGCGTCCGTCCATCTAACGACCGCCCTCCTAGCGAGCTACCCACTCCGTGAGCCACTCTTCCGTCTCGTACTGGGGCCCGCCCCGGAAGGGTTCACTCATCTCTTGCCGTGCTTCTCGAGCCGCCGCCGCCATTTGTCCATCATTGGCCATGCGTTGCTCCAGATGACGCATGCGTGCCGGGCCGGCAGTGCGCACAATGGCATCGCCGTAGGCGCTTTCAGACCATGTCATTGCAGCCGTTTGAGCCAGCTCCTCGCGCATCTCGGGTAGATCTTCTTCTCCCAAGCGCTCCTGGAAATTGAACGTGAACATGCGGCGGCGATTGCTACCGCCAAACGAGGCGTGCTTGAGGACGTGATTGAACACGAGTACGTCGCCGGGCTCACTCTCCAGTGCGACCGCCGGTACTTCGCTGCCGTGAATACCCAGGGATAATTGAGGGTCGAGGCTGCCGCCCGCGTCGGCCCAGCGGTCGTGGAACTGCGCCTCCACCGCGTCAGCGAACTTGTCGCCATACCGATGGCTCCCGGGGATGACCCGCAGGCAGCCCGTGTCGCGGGTGACCGGGTCCAGGTAGAAAGCGATCTTGAAGGTCAGATATTTCTTCTCCACGTAGCCATCTGAATGCCAGATGGAGTCCCCGACGTAGTAGTTGCCGTCACTACCGGTGTAGTTGAAGTCGTCTCCACAAATGCTGGCTGCAATACCGTGGATTCGCGGGTCGTCCAGCAGCGAGCTGAGGTACTCGCTCTGGTCGGCGAATGCGGAGATCATAGAGCGAGCTTTGCCGTCGTGCTCCTTGCCGTGATGACCGCCGCCGTGGGCCGCCCAGACGGTTTCGAATGCGTAAATGATCTCGTCGATGCGGTCGACCAACAGCCCGGGAAAAGCCAAGTAGCCGAAGGTGTCGAAGAAAGCCATTTGCTGTTCACTGAGGCGGTCGGATGACATAATTCGGTTCCGGTCTATTCAGCGGTGAGTACTAAATTATGCTCACTGGACACGATCGATTCATGCGTTGAATTCTGCACGAGGGCAATATCAATTGCTCGATCCCGTCGCATTCACCTTTGCTTCCACAGTTCCATTTCCTCTACCAACTCATCCCACTGTGTAACCCGTGGGTCGCGCCGGCCGAAAATTTCCACAAGCTGGTGGCGCACCCATGAGTGGTCGAGCATCGTCAATTGGGTACGTAGCATCTGTTCGACATCGGCTAGATCTTTTCGCCGGAAGAACATCATCTTGAAGACCGCCAAACACGCGGCGTCCCAAATCGCGATGGTCTGGTTTCCCAACCGCACCATTTGCCGCTTCTTACGCGCCGTTTCGTAAAACGGCGTGATGGGCAAGAAGACATCGACGCGAACGTCCTGGTAGGTTGCCCGGCAATATCCGTGTTCCCGTAATGATTCGAGCGCCGCTGCCGAGTCGAGGTCACAGCCAATATCTTGCAGACACCAAACGCACTGCGACGGTTTCTCGGGAGGCAGAAAGAGTGTGAGGTCGACGTCAACGGTTCGCTCCAATAACCCAGTGAGATGGCTCCCCCCAGTGCGTACTCTTGGCCTAGCGAGTCCAGAGCGGCAGCAAGCTGTTGCGCCGCATCAGTCGCGCTCAGCGGTTGCTCGGACATGGTCGGCCCATTCTCTATGGAACTGCTGAGTCGAAAGCGGCCAAGGGGCCGGAGAAGACGGTGACAACCCGCTTTGCCGCCGCCCCTGCTCGATTGCTGAGGCTGCCCGACAGGCGGCGATTAGTAACTCTCCGTGCTGACCGGCGTCCAACGATCGCAAATAGGACAAATCACCTTCGGCCGCGAGAACGGCTGGCCCGGGAAATCGCGGTTTATCTCCTTCTTCTGACATAGGTTCGATTTCCTAACCGGCTGGTCGGATCTCACGACGAAATTCAGCTAATTTTGAAAAGATACAATCGGCCCTGGGAGTCTGTCGAACGAACCTGGTCACGTGCCAAGCAATCGAACGCGAAAGTCCAACAGACTCTTAACCCGAACATTTCACCAACCTTCTGCTACGAAGTGTGTGAAATGTCCGGGCTAGCTTGTCAATGCTTCAAAGGCAAAGTGGCTGGATTCAAATCAAGTTTGCCGAGGACGTGTTCAGAAGCAATTTTCTGATAGCTCGAGCCGCCGGTTGCTAATACGGAACCGGATCTGTCAGGGCGCCCCGTCTTCCGCAATAGCTCTGCTACGGAGGGTGGAAGCCCGCAAGGGCGGAGACCGATCAATCGAGGTCGAAACTTCCTCGATCCTCGAAGAAGAGCGAAAGTTGCCCGCGGATGGCACAGGGCGATCCTGCAGTTGGGAGAAAGAGTGATTACCCTCAGGTGGCAGAGCAATCCCTCAGCCTGACGGCACAGTCACACTTCTACTCAAAGTTCGATCAAACAGTGCAACATCTCTCCCAAAGCTTTCTCCTTCGATCACCCTTTGGGTGCGGTACTGCTCTGCCACCTCCGGGTACTATTCCGTGTCGAAAACGGTGTCAATCGTCCCCACATGCACCTTGAAGTTTCAGGTCAGCGGCACGAGATTGAACTTGTGATTGGCGGAATCCAACGACAAGCTCGCGTCTGAACCAGAGAATGAAAGGTAAATGAGATGACGGTAAGGTGGAAGCCGGTAACGGATCGCAGTGCATGGAGACCAGAGGACCTGAAGCAGGATCGGTCGTGGCAGTTCAGACTGACGAAGGATCAGGTGGAGGAGCTGGAACAGGCCCTGAAGGACGTCAAGATGAAGGGGCTGACGTTCGAGGAGATCACGGCGGAGGACTTTCCCCTACCCTCCTTGGCGGAAACTGTGCGGGACCTTCTCCTCGAGATCCGCGATGGGCGCGGGATTGCGACGCTGAGCGGGGTGCCTACCGAGCATCGCTACGAGGACTTGGAGAAGCTCTACTGGGAACTGTGCGCCCATCTGGGGACCGGGGTGACCCAGAACCTCGAGGCCGGTCTTATCCACTATATCACAGACGGTGATTTGGCGCCCAAGAACGGGGCGAGGATCCTCGGTAAGCCGACTCCGGTAAAACTACACGTCGACCTTACGGACTGCGTGGGGCTTTTCTGCATCCGGCAGGCGCCTGACGAACCGAAGAGCATGGCGGCAAGTTCCATGACCGTCTTCAACGAGATCCTCCGCCGGCATCCGGAGTATCTGCCGTGCCTGGAAGAGGGTTACTTCTGGGCGCGGAAGGGGCCGCACCCGAGCGAGAAGCCCCACTCGGAGTTCAGGGTGCCGGCGTGGACCATGGCGGACGGAAGTGTGACCTGTCGGTTCCATGCGGGATGGATTCGGGGCGGCATGAAGACCGCGGGGATCGAGTTGAGCGACGAGGAGGTCGAGATGTTCGACTTCATCGCGGAAACGGCGGCGGCCAACGCCTACGCCTTCTCGCTCCAACCGGGAACGATCGCGTTCTGGAACAACTACACAACGTTCCACGGACGCGACGGGCACGCGGAGATCGTAGAAGAATCGAAAAAGCGCGTTCTGCTGCGCATCTGGTTGGATCTGCCCGACGTGCGACCCTTCGCGGATGCGGCACGGATTCGTTACGGCGCTATTCGACACGGCCAGTTGGGGTGGACAGCAGCAGAGCTTCTCGCAGGTAAGAACGAGAAGCCCCATCGACGTCGTGTGGATGGGGTCCCGGTCATCTAGGATTCTGTCGGACTTTGACGTTCGATTGCTTCGCAAGTGACCGGGTTCGTCCGACAAACTCCAATCTGACGCAAGACTTCGTCTCGATTTTGAAACATCCCCTCCTCGGAGGGGCCTGAGGTGGGTCGCCCTACGCAGCAGGATTGGTTTGTAATGCTCCTCCTCAATGTCACCCAAAGCGCCCGCAAACTTCAAAGAGTGCCTTTTCAAAGGCCTCTCTGTCTTGTCAACCTATGAAAATAACGGATATCCGAACCCTCTGTCTCTCGCGTCGACACGAACCGGAGCTCGAATGGTTCAGCTCTCAATTCCGCGTCTACAAGGCCGATTGCCCGATCGTCATCGTGGAAACCGATGAGGGTGTCCACGGTATCTCCGAGCCTTCCACCTATGGCGATCCTCCCAAGATCCGGGAGCGCATCGATCGCATGAAATCCGATCTGATCGGTCGCGATCCTGCGGAGCCGGACCTCGTGTCCCTTGCCACAGGTGATCGTCCCTCCGACATCACTTCCGCCGGCATCGAATTGGCCCTGTGGGACATCCGCGCCAAAATCGAGGGAAAGCAAGTTGCCGAACTCCTCGTCCCCGAACTCAAACCTGATGAGCCCGACAGGAGACCAAGCGAACGTCTCCGTCTCTACGCATCCGCGGGCGTCCAATACGATTGGGACGACAATCCCGAATCCGTCATTGATGAGGCCATCTCTTTGGCCGATCAGGGCTTCACTGCCTACAAGATGCGCATCGGTACGCACTGGGCATGGTCGGGCGTTACCATCGACCGCTTCCTCGATCTCGTTCGTAAAATGACCGATGCCGTCGGAGATCGCCTGGAACTGAAACTGGAAGGAAATACTCGATTCACCGAGGAAGGCGCTTTGCAGGTAGGTCGCGTTCTGGACGAATTGGGCTGGGATTGGTTTGAGGAGCCCCTTTCCAAAGACGAAGTCCAAGGCTATGCACGACTCAACTCGGCCCTCGCGCTTCCGATCACCGGGGGAGAATCCAACTCCGCATTGGACGATTTCGAGCCCTTCTTCGAAACGAACGCCTACTCCATTGCTCAGCTCGACGTCGGTGTCTGTGGAATGGCGGAGGCGCTGCGAATCGCCCGCCGTGCGACCGAGTGTGGCATTCGTCTGATCCCCCAGAACTGGCATAATGGATTGCTCACCGTGGCCAACGCCCATCTAGTGGCGGCACTTCCATACGATGCGGTGCTCGAGCTCTTCGTAGGACAGGGACCTTTACAGTGGGATATTCTCAAAGAGAAACCTGTGATCAGAGATGGCCATCTGACCTTGCCGAAAGCGCCCGGTTGGGGTGTCGAGCTGTCCACTGGGCTGGAGGAACGCTTTCCTTTTATAGAGGGTCCCTGGGGGGAAAAGGTTGAGCGTTAGGAATCTGTCGGACTTAGCTTTGCGATTCTGCGGGGAGCTGGGATTTCCTGGGTTCATTCGTACTACAATCCGTCAAAACTTAGTTTTTTGAGCACGTTTTGGAGTGTAACATGCTGATACTCAATGTCGTGTGATAGACAAGGTTCGAGACCCGTCGTCGCTCCGCATTGCCGAGGCATGCAAGGTTACCAGGGTGTTCCGAGGTTCCTTTTTTGATTCGATCAAGAAAGGTCACTACCATTTACGTGCTTAGATATCAGCGGAGCAAACCTCGTCTCGAACCTTGTCTCGATGCCCTTCATCTCAAGCACTACCTCTGGGTACGCTCCAGCTCTTCACGGAACATTCGGACTTGGGATTTCAATACTGAATGTTCTCAACCCGTTGGGAAAACCCTCTTCGCTTTGGTTCCGGCCTTGCTGCTCCAGGAAATCTCCGAGTTCGCAGTAAGAAATTGCAAAATGCTCAAGTCTCAACTCTCATTGAAAATTGATGATGCCAGGGGTCTACTGATTCCGAAGATCTGCTTTCTTTCGTGCATTGACCCCGAACCCAGGAGGAACAATGAACGCTAACGGGCACTTGCTATCAGACGCGCAGATGCAGCAATTTTTGCTGGATGGGTATCTCACGCTTCGGTTGGACGTCCCCGATGCGTTCCATCAGTCCATTCGAAGTCAGATGGACGATCTGTTGGCGCGCGAGCCCAACCCCGGCAACAACCTCTTGCCTCGGATTCCGGAGCTTGTGCAGGTCTTCACGAACGAAGCGGTGGCCGGTGCGCTTGAAAGCATCCTGGGCCCCGATTACCAGATGGAAGACCATCGCTACCCACACGTCAACAAGCCCCATAGCGAACCGCAGAAGATCCATAAAGATGGAGCGCGACGAGGCGATCACCGTGTGCGCCGCGCATTGGGATTTTACTATCCTCAGGACACTTCGGAGTCTCATGGTCCTACAGGGGTGCTGCCGGGAAGTCAGTACTACAACGATTTTCCCGACAAAATACCGGTGCTGCCGCTGACCGGAGACGCCGGAGTAATTGTGATTGCGCATTACGAGATCTGGCATCTGGCCACGGCCAACAACGAGGATCGTGCCCGCTATATGATGAAGTTTCAGTTCACTCGCACGGCCGAACCCAAGGCTCCTTCCTGGAACATGGAAGAACCGGAGTGGTCGACCGACCAGCAGATGCTCAAGACGATGTGGCGTTGGCATCAGGGCGAGGCGACGACAAACGGTGCTTCGTCGTGCAGTGTGAAATTCGATCGCAACGATCTGCTGGCTCGCATGAACGACTCTTTAGAGGCGGTGCGCAATGAAGCGGCCTACTGCCTCGCAGCTCTATCTGAAGTCGGTGATAGGGACGCAATTGTCGATGACCTGATGGCTTTGTTGACCGGTCCGGCAGCTGAGGCTGCGCAGAGTGCGGTCTATGGTCTGGCCGCCATTGGGGCGCCGGCTGTGGATAGACTCATCCCGCTGCTGGATAACGAAGGCGATGCCCTCCGTTTCACTGTTCACGCGCTGAGTGAAATGGGGTCACAGGCAGCAGGAGCAGAATCGGCGCTAAGGAATACACTGAAAAACGAAGATCCGGTGATCCGGAGGCAGGTGGCGGATGCATTGGGTAACTGTCAGGGGGCCGAAGCTGATCTGACGGTTCCAGCTTTGGTGAAGCTGTTCACTGATTCTGAAAAGCGAGTACGCCGGGCGGCTGCGGCTTCCATTGCGCGGCGGGCGGGGCAGTTAGGGGCAGACGCATCGCGCGACATGGTCCAGGTACTCAAGACCGCGCTGTCGAATGATAATCGATATGTTCGAGGTCTGTCGTCAAAAGCGCTGGAGCGAATTGGTACACCTGAGGCTCTTGAAATCCTAATCAGTTGGCTGAACGTTTCTCGTTGGTGTCCGTTGACGACAGCGGAGAGTCCGTACTAGGAATCTGTCGGCCTTTGATTTGCCGTGTTGCGGCACGTTCCTGCATTTTAGTTGCATCTGACGTAAGTGGCCGATACTCCCACCGACATCTTCCTAAAACGCTCTGCCGGGGGGCAGAGCGGGTACCGAATTTTGCAGGTTCGAACAACAGTCTCGCTTGGGTTCGCCCATGTCTAAGGCAAAAATCGAGGCCAGTCCGAGCGTCGGTGTGCGGTATGCGAAAATGGGGATGGTTGCGTCCTCTTCGCCTCTGGCGGCTTCGGCGGGAGTGAATATTCTTCAGAGGGGTGGGAACGCGTTCGATGCGGCGATTGCGGTGGCGGGGGTGGAATGGCTGGATTTGCCGGCACAATGCGGTCTGGGCGGGGATGTGTTCACAGTCTTTTATGATGCGAGCAGTGGCCGAATCGTTGCGATCAATGGCAGCGGTGAGGCTGCGCGCACGGCCAGTCGGGAGGTTTACGTCGATCAAGGGTTGAAGAAGATGCCGCTCGATGGGTGGCACGCCGCAGCCGTACCTGGTGCGCCGGGTGCCTATGCCGCGCTCAATGAGGGATTCGGCACGATGCCGTTGAGCGAGCTGCTGGAGCCGGCGGCGGAGTATGCCGAGGAGGGGATCATCGTCTCGCACGGCACGAACCGATTCATTGCAAGCGCGGCTTCGACACTCGGCAAGTACGCGGATTCGGCGGCGACCTACCTGCCCGGTGGCAGTGCCCCAAACCCTGGTGATCTGTGGGTGCTGCCCGATCTGGCAAGGACGATCCGCACCTACGCGGAGAGGGGCCCGGACATCTTTTATCATGGAGAGATAGCGGCAGAGATCGTGCGTGCGTCCAAAGCAGGTGGCGGATTGTTCGGGGCGGAGGAATTTGCCGAGCAGGTGACCGACGTCTACGATCCGCTGCACACGACCTACCACGGCGCGGATGTTTACACGACGGCTCCGCCGTCGCAGGGTGTGATCGGTCTGCAGTGGCTCAACCTGATGGAAGGATATGACCTACGGTCCGCGGGATTCGGGTCGGCCGATGCGCTTCACCTGATGGTAGAGACGAAGAAGCTGGCGTTCGCCGATCGGTTGGCCTACTGCGGCGATCCCCGATTCATCGACAACCCGCTGGATCAGTTGCTGTCCAAAGCGTATGCCGAAAGTCGCCGAGAGGGGGTCGATCCGGATCGAGCTAACAATGAGCCGCTGGCGGGCGCGCTACCGGAACAGGGCGGGAATACGAGCTACTTCGCAGTGGCCGACGGGGAAGGCAACCTGATTTCGTTCATCCACAGTCTGTCGGCTGCTTTCGGTTGCTGTGTCGTGGCGGGAGAGACAGGTGTGATGTTGAACAACCGGACCGGTCGCGGATTCACGTTGGAAGAGGGACATCCAAACGTGATTGCCAGGGGCAAGAAAACGATGCACACGCTGAACTGTTATCTGCTATCTCGCGACGGCCGGCCTTACGCGGCTGTCGGGACGCCCGGTGGCGACCGGCAAGTACAGTGGGACGTGCAGGTGATTTCCAACCTACTCGACCACGGCATGAATGTACAGCAGGCGGTGGAGGCGCCGCGGTGGGTGAGTTGGCCCGGAACGGACCCAGCATTTGTCGACATCCCTTTGCAGTTCCGCTATGAGGACCGCTTCGATCCCGATGTGATCGCAGAAATGGAGCGCCGGGGCCACCGCGTGGATTCGATGAAAGAGTGGGGAGGCGGAGGAGCTCTTCAGGTCATCGAGAGAGATGAGAGTGGGATGCTTCAGGGGGATGCGATCCGCGATCAAGAGGTATAGCGCTGGGGTGGTGACTAGCAAACCTCTGAGGCTCTCTCCTGAATCTCTCGCGTCGTGACTCTCAATCGTGCTCTCCAGTCGATCCCCTCCTGGGAGGGGTTTGGGGTGGGTTCCACGATGTCAAGGATAGCACTTTCGACCTTAGATCACGATTGAGATTCACGACATTAGATCTTCGCAGCACCTTTTCCCGAAAGCAGGTTTCGTCCTGTTAAAAGGGCCACCCGCGGCCCGGACTTTGCTTTGTCGCGAGCCCCTCGACGTTGCTCGGGTCCTGAGCGTGTCGCAGGGGCCATTTTGTAGGCATATGCTTGTCGCGATTGGTTGCGAACTCACGGATTATTCCTCTTCATACGTGGATAACCCAACGGAGGGCGTAATGGCATCAGTGGAAAAAGAGATTCACGACCAGATCATAGTCATCCGGATTAACCGCCCAGAACGGCTGAACGCTATGGGCACGGATGTGCGTCGCGGAATGGCTGAAGCCTTCACCGTATTTCGAGAGAGCGACTCGCTCGAAGTCGCGATTCTGACGGGGACCGGACGCGGCTTCTGCGCTGGCGAGGACATGAAAGAGTCGCTCGAGCGGGGTGCGCCGGGATCGCCGAAGCAGGAATTCGAAAACCCCTTCAACGAAGGCACGCTGGAGAAACCCGTCATCGCCGCGATCAACGGCTACGCCATGGGTGGTGGATTTATGCTCGTAGAACGTGCGGACCTTCGCGTGGCGGTAAGGGGGGCGATGTTCGAGATGTCGGAAGCCAAGCGCTGGCTGCTCGGAGGCTACAACCACGGGCTTGTCGCCGGAATTCCGCATCCGATCGCGACGGAAATGGCGCTAGGATTCCGATTCACAGCCGAACGGCTGTATGAAGTGGGCTTCCTGAACCGGCTCGTCGACCCTGATGATCTTATGCCGACGGCCATGGAGATGGCGGAGCACATGTTGGCGCTGCCGCCGGCAGCACGAGTCAACACGATATACATGATGCGCCAGATGATTCCGCAGGTGGCCCCAGATTTGCGGAAGCTCGCAGCGGAGTTGCACGAGCACGGTTGCAAGGAGGATCGGATGGAGTCGCGTAGTGCGTTCGCGGAGAAGCGGAAGCCGAATTTCAAGGGGTGGGATGATCCTCAGGACCGGTATCGCATGCCGACACTGGAATCACTTTCAGAAAGCGACTGAGATTCAGAAAACGGAACGCGTGATGATTGACAGACCCGGTCCACTTACAGGTCTGCGTGCTGTGACCTGCTCGACGGCGCAGGCAGGTTCCGTTCCCTACGCGCTGATGGCGGATCTCGGTGCGGAGGTGATCAAGATCGAGGTGCCGGGCAAGGGGGACAAGTCACGAACGTCCGGTGCGGTGCCGGGACACCCAAGCTCGTTTTTCGAGACGAACAACCGAGGGGTGAAGAGTCTGACTTTGAACCTGAAGTCGGAGGAGGGGCGTGGGATTCTCCACAAGCTGGTGAAGGATGCGGACATCTTCGGTCAGAATTTCCGACCCGGTGCGGCCGAGCGGAACGGCTTTGGCTACGAGGATCTAAGGAAGATCAACCCTCGTCTCGTCTACGTGTCAGTTTCGGGATACGGGACGCGGGGCCCCCACGCGAATCTCAGCGGGGTGGATGCGGCGGGACAGGCTCTCGGTGGCATCGCGGAGGCATTTTCCGCGCCGGGACAGGTGATGCGTACAGGCATCGCTTCGGTGGCCGACGAGTCGTGTGCATATCTGACGTTCGGGGGGCTGCTTGCGGCGCTCTATTGTGCCAGGACGACAGGTGTCGGGCAGAAGGTGGAGACGTCCCTGGTGGGGAGCACGGTGAGGCTGATGGGGTGGACATTGACGACGACCATGTGGCGCGATTCGGATCCCGTGACGGGGGCGCGAGTCACGGGCACGGCCGAAGACCCAGGGCTCGCGGCCAGCTTCAATGATCGCGATGGTCGACCGCTCGTGTTCCAGCTCGGGGGCGACAGCTGGAAAAAGGGAATGGAGGCGCTCGGCTTCTATTCGACCCTAAAAGAGCGAGGTATGTCAGACCTCGGATTGGCCGTGACGTCGGAGGAGAAGCGGAAGCTGATTCTGGACACGCTGGCGGAGCTATTCGCGACGGGCCCTCGTGATGGGTGGATCGAGACGTTGCGCGGCGTGGATATCGTGGCGGCTCCGATCAACACGCTTCTCGAGGCATCCAATGATCCCGATGTGCTGGCCAACGGCTATATCAGCGAGAAGGAGTATCCCGAGTACGGCAGGACGGTTAAGGTGCACGGGGCGCCTTGGCAGTTTTCGGAGACGCCCGCGAAGATCGGAGTGGCGCCGAAGCTGGGAGAACACAATCGGGAAATACTTCGAGAGTTGGGCTACGATGAAGAAGGGATTGAGGCGCTAGAGAAGAAAGGCGTTATCTGAGCGCAATTAGCGAATTCTCCAATTTGATTGACGATCGATATTGCCCTGATCGAATATGATTGCACACGGTAGAAAAGAGCCAAGGTGGAGGAATAGAAAACATGAAGATTACGGAGATCAAACTCATCACTCTCGAAGACCCCGATCGGTCGCAGGGGTTTTTCAAGCTGAAGGAGGTGCCCAACCTACGGCGCATCCAGTATACGCACGGAAGCATAAGTCAGCAGGACGAAAGGCCTCTGCGGCAGTCCTTTCTCAAAGTCATGACCGACGAGGGCGTGGAAGGGATGTGCACGGCCGTGATGACACCGGATCAGGTTGGGATGCTACGCCACCAGGTGCTGGGCGAGGACCCCCTTCAACGCGAACGGCTCTACCAGATGCTCCACAAGGGCACCCGCTGGTTGTATCAATACGGCGGCTGGTTTGGCGATTTCGACAACTGCCTTTGGGATATCGTTGGAAAGGTGGCAGGACTCCCCATATACGATGTGATCGGCAAGGTGCGGGAGCGCTTCCCGGTCTACATCACCAGCGGCGACGGAACCCTTGAAGAGTATTTGGACGTCATCGAGGTCGGCAAGCGCCATGGTATCAACGCCTACAAATTCCACTCCTACAAGGGCGCCAAAGCCGATATACCCATCTTTCGCCATGTCCGAGATGTGGTGGGTCCCGATTATGGACTCCTCAGCGACTCGGTCTGCTCCTACAATCTGGAAGAGGCCATCGAGATCGGTCATGTCATGGAAGAATTGGACTTCATCTGGCTCGAGGAACCGATGCACGAGCAAAAGCAACTCCAGTATCAGCAACTATGCCGCGAATTGACTCTTCCTGTAAGGGCAACCGAGCGGCTGAAACATGACATAGGCATTTCCACCCAGTGGCTCATTTCCGGGGCGACGGATATCTTAGGGACTAACGCCCTGTTCGGTACTACCGCGTTGTTGAAAATGGCCCACTTCGCCGAACTCTACGATACCACCATCGAAATGAACGCCGCGGGCGGACTCTTCGGCCTTTTCCACGCTCACCTCGGCTGTTGCATCGATAACACGACATTTTATGAAGCGGGTCCAGATGACCTGCCTCCCAATAGCAACGGAAGTGTCTGGGGCATGGCCAATACTCCACCCATCGTCGATGGCCACATTGCTCCACCCGATGGACCAGGCTGGGGCGCGGAGTGGGACTGGGATCGGTTTGATGCGATGACGGTTGAAGTGCATTAGGAATCTGTCGGGCTTCGCTTTGCGAATTTAGGGCGAGCGGGGATCATTTGGGTGCATTCAGGGATCTCGTCAGATTTCACCACCGACATCTTCCTAAATCGCTCTGCACGACGCAGAGCGGAGAAAAGAGAGTGTAATCATGAAAAATGGCGATGGAAAAGCGGGCGGAGGAAGTATAGCGGGATTTCCGCCAGGCACACTTAGTCCCCTACTCTTAGTCGGTTACGCTTAGTCTCTCCGTTTAGTCGATTGCCCTTGATCGGGACGAAGTTTGGCGACTAAAGGTAGTGGACAGACTTTGTGGATCTCTCATCGACTCTTAATCAAGACCGAAGAAACAACACATTTCCCTTTCCCATCGTGCCTCATAATTGTGATCTCATGTCGAAAACATGAAAATCTCAGACATCAAACTAATCATCCTAGCCCAAACTGCGTACTGAAGGGCGGAAAGCACTGAACTTAGAGACGTTATTATTCGTAAGTCATTGATGAGCAATGAAGGTTTGTCCTGTATTGATCGTGTAGGGACTATAAGTTTCAGTAGTTCTTGACTCTCCCTATCTGCCCGCCCAGACTGGCGGGATATGTTTTTCCGTCTGAAGCATTCCAAGAGCGGCCAGGTCCTCCAACTGCTTGAATCTTACCGCAACAGCGAAGGTAAACCGCGACAGCGAGTGGTGGTCTCCCTGGGCGATGCGGCCATCAGTCGACCGGACTTTGGACCCATTGCCAAGGCGGTGCAAAAGCAGCTCTACGGGATCGAGGAACTTCTGGCCCCTGAGTATACGCGTCGACAGCAGAACTGGATTGAACTGATCCTGCGGCGGATTGATGGGGAGGGGCGGTGGCGAGGACTGCGCCAAAAGGCCGAGGCTTTTGCAGAGCAGCAGAACGCAATTGATGGGGTCTTGGCCGATAAAGTGGAGCATAGCGCCGCGGGAGTTTTATTGGGACCGATTCTGCTGGGGCTTAAGGGGTGGGAAAAGCTGAGGATGGATGAAGCCTTGCAGGAGGTGGGCTTGAACCGGGCGCAAAGGGATGCGGCTAAGGTATCGGTGATCAACCGGCTGGTGGATCCAGTGCCTGAGAACGCCTTGCCCCAGTGGGCCAGGCAGAGTGCCCTGGGAGATCTTCTGGGAGTGGCGGCGGTGAAGTCGGATCGGCATCGCTACTACCGGGTGAGCGATCGGTTGGTGGAGAACCGCGAAAGGATCGAAGAGCATATGCGCGAGCGCCAGGGGGAACTGTTCAGTTTGGATCGGACGGTACTACTGTATGATCTTACCAATACGCACTTCGAAGGGGTGGGTGCGAGCAACGGCAAAGCGATGTCAGCGCCGAACTGAAACTTCCCCAAGATTGCCGGTTTGAAAGTCCCCTTAGGGAGTTTCTTTTCGGGATAGATTTTCTTCAGAAAATTCATCTTAGGATCTCTTCTTTTTTCTTCTTCAGATTTTCTTAAGGCCGTCTTGTTGTTTTTCTTAGGGCGGGATTGAGGAAGGATCAAGCCCTATGGAAAAGGGGCTTGGGAAGAAGCGCCGGCGGAGGCGTAAGTGCCGTCACTGCGGGCAGTTATACGATCCGGATGCGCGCAATCGTGGGCATCAGCGTTATTGTTCGCAGCAACCCTGCCGCAAAGCGAGCAAGGCCGAAAGTCAACGACGCTGGCTGCGGAAGAAGGACAACCGCGATTACTTTGGAGGGGACGAAAATACCCGACGGGTGCAGCAATGGCGCAAGGCCCATCCGGGCTACTGGAAGCGTGACGGTGGTAAACAAAGAAGTACGTTACAAGATCTCTTAACGGTTGAACCCGTTGCAGAGCAAGGAGTTAAAAGTACTTTAAGAGGGCCCCGGTTACAAGATCTCTGTGTTGCGCAAGTACCTCTTATGGTGGGACTTATCGCCCACTTAACCAATAGTACGTTACAAGAGCAGATCGCCACCACAACGCAGGCTTTGGTAGTCAAAGGGCAGGATATCCTGGGAAGGGATCTGGCAGAGCAAGGAAGAATTCAAAGCGCTTATGACGATAAAAAGAGTGTTGTGCCCTCAACGGCTGCGTCGGGTTCCGGGGCAGTTCAGTTGGATTGATCATCGCTTCGTGCGCGAGGATTACATCAACCGTTGTGATCTACCCGCGCTGGGGCTTTATCTGCTGTTGGTCACCGTGGCCGATGCCCAGGGGCTAAGCTATTACTCCGATAAAAAGGTGTGCTGTTTGCTGAAACTTCAAGCAGCAACCCTGGCGCAGGCCCGCCGCCAACTGTGTGAGATCGGTCTGATCGCCTATGAAAAGCCACTCTATCAGGTTCTGGGTCTGGATTGCCCGGAGCAAAGGGAACGGTCCGGAAGCTCTCAGCCCTTAAGCCTTGGGGAGATTTTCAAAGAGGCGTTGGAAAAAGAAGAGCAATGATCGATTATCAAACCTGGTGCCGGATTCGTCAGCTCTACGATGAGGAGCGCCTAAGCGCGGGGCAGATTGCCCGGGAGCTGAACCTGTCAAAGAAGACGGTGGCCAAATGGATCGGCCAAAAAAGCTATGAGCGCCGCCGCAGCGCACCGCGCAAGAGCAAACTGGATCCCTATAAGGGGCAGATTGTGCGCTGGGTGCACCAGCACCACTTGAGCGCCCGGCAGATTTTCGAGCGTGTGCGTGAAGCGGGCTACGGGGGCGGCTATACCATCCTCACCGACTTTATTCGCCAAGTGCGTCCGAAGCCCCAGGCAGCTTTTTTGACCCTCCATTTTGCTCCCGCCGAATGTGCCCAGGTCGATTGGGGCAGCGCCGGTTCCATCGCCGTGGGGTCGACCCGCCGCCGGCTTTCCTTCTTCGTCATGGTACTCAGTTACAGCCGGCTCATGTATGTGGAGTTTACCCTCGCCGAAAAACAGGAGCACTTTGTTATGTGCCACCGCAACGCCCTGGAATACTTCGGCGGAGTGCCCGGGAAAATCATGGTCGATAACTGCAAGGTGGCGGTGCTCAAGCGGGAGCGCGGAGAACCCCCACTGTTTCATCCGCGTTATCTCGACCTGGCTCGGCACTATGGGTTTCGCATCGAGGCTTGTGGGGTCGGCCAACCCCAACAGAAGGGACGGGTCGAAAACGCTGTCGGCTACATCAAGAAGAACTTCCTGCGAGGACTCCAACTCGCTTCCCTCAGTGCCGTCAATACGGCCGCGCGGCAGTGGCTCGACACCGTCGCCAACAGGCGTACCCATGGACAGACCCGCCGGATCCCGGCCGAAGTCTTTGCCGAAAAGGACAAGCTCAAGCCCCTGCCCATTCACCCCTATGACGGGGCGGTCATTACCCAGGCCCGAGCCAATTCCCAGTTCCGCGTCATTCTGGAGTCTAATCGCTACTCGGTCCCGGCCCGTTATGCCGGCGCCCTTCTGATCTTAAAACTCTACCCTGAACGCCTCTGCCTTTATCATCGCGATCAACTTATCGCCGAACATCCCCGCAGTTACGACCGCCATCAGGACTTCGAACATCCGATCATGTGCAGCCACTCCTGCGAGAACGGCGCAAAGCCAAAGAACACAGACTGCTGCTTCGATTCTTGCGGCTCAGTCCCTGCGCCGAAGCTTATTACCAACAGTTGCGCTCGCGCCGCTTTAACCCCGGCCATCATGTCCAAAAGATCGTCGCTTTGAGCGAGATTTATGGCTCCGATGCGGTTGCCGGCGCCCTTCAGGACGCTTTCGACTACCAGGCTTTCAGCTGCGAATACATCGCCAATATCCTGGAACAGCGCGCCCGTCGGTTACCCCAACCGGGCGCCTTGCACCTGACCCGCCGCCAGGACTTGCTCGAACTCGATTTGCCCGATCCGGATCTTTCCCTCTATGAGGCTCAACCCGAACCAAAGGATGATCATGAAGCCCGATGAAAAACAATTACTCGAACATTTAAAGGAACTCAAACTGGCCTTCATCCGCCAGAATTACCCCGCCCTGCTGCAGCAGGCCGCTCAGAAACAATGGCCTCACATGCTCTTTTTGCACCATCTCATCGAAGGGGAAACTCACCAGCGCAGAGACAACAAAATAAAAAGGCGCCTGCGCGCCGCCCGCTTCCCCGTCATTAAGACTCTTCAACAGTTCGATTGGAGCTGGCCCGCCAAAGTCAATCGCAGCGCCGTGCAGAACCTCTTCCGCCTGCACTTTATAAAGGAAAACTCCAATGTTGTTCTGCTCGGCGGTGTCGGTCTGGGTAAAACCCACCTCGCCATCGCCTTAGCCCATGCTGCCTGTCTCATGGGCGAAGCCGTGCTCTTTACCACCGCCGTCGATATCATCAACACTCTCTCCGCCGCTCAGGCCGCCTACCGCCTCAAACCTGAGCTTAAAAAGTTCCTCTCTCCACGTCTCCTGGTCATTGATGAACTCGGCTACCTCCCCATCGATAAGACCGGCGCCGACCTCCTCTTTCAGGTCATCAGCCAGCGCTATGAACATGGCTCCATTGTTCTCACCACAAACCAACCTTTCAAAAAGTGGGCCCGTATCTTCAATAACGATTCCACCCTCACTTCCGCCGTTCTCGATCGGCTCCTCCATCACGCCGAAGTTATCACCATCACCGGCAAAAGCTATCGCATGAAAGAACAGATCGAGGACGAAATTGTTGCCGTTTAACCTCTCTTCTCTATCTGCCTTCTGTTCTCTTTCAAGCAGGAGCACTTTCAAACCGGAACTTTTGACCACCTTTCACTCCGGTGTTCACAAGCGAAACGGGGAAAGAACAAACAGAAACGCCACGATTGTGTTCAGATTGTGGTGGGGATGGTGTTCGATACCGAAGGCTTTGAGTTGGGACATCGGATATTTGCGGGCAACCGCCATGACGCGACGACCCTGTTGGAGATGATCGCTGAATTGGAGAAAGCGGTGGGGGCCCAGGGCGAGCGTGAGAAGACCCTCATCATCATGGATGGAGGGATCGCGAGCCGGGAGAATGTGCAACTGTTGCGCGAGGAGGGATTCGGCTACCTGGTCAACCAGAGCCGCCGGGGGCGTAAGGCTTATCTTGCAGAGTTCCAGGAGGCTTCCGGTTTCGAAAAGGTAGAGGGGAGGGATTGGGACCGGGAAGTGAAGGTGAAGTGGATAAAAGAGCAGGTGGGAGAAGAAAATGAGAGTGAAGGGGACCAGGAGACAACGCAGGAGGAGTCGAGGCAAGCAGGCGAGGAGTATGTGCTGTTGTGTCAGAGCGTGCGCAGGCGGGCCAAGGAAGAGGCGATTTATTCAGGGGCCGAAGAGCGCTTTATGAAGGCGCTCGAGGGGCTTCAGAAAAGGGTCGATCAAGGCCATTTAAAGGAGCCCGCAAAAATCCATACCGCGATCGGGCGCTTACAGGGGCAACATTCCCGAGTGCAGCGCTTCTATTCTATTGAACTGGTCGAAGCCGCCAAGGGCTCTAAAGAGAAAAAGTGCGGCCTTTGCTGGACTCGAAGGGACCAGGCCTGTGATGAGAATGCTCAACTGTTGGGCTGCTCTGTGCTGCGCACCAATCGGCACAACTTCAGCGGGGCCCAGCTGTGGCGCCTCTACATGACTTTGACCCGGGCCGAAGACGGCTTCAAAGCGCTCAAGAGCGACTTGGGCCTCAGACCCAACCACCACCAGATTGAACCGCGCGTTGAGGGCCACGTCTTTATCACCATTTTGGCCTACCAGCTTTTGCGCTTTATCGAATACACCTTGGAGCGGCACGGGGACACCCGCTCCTGGCAGACCATCAAGCGGGTCCTCCAAACCCATACCTATGCCACTGTCATATTGCCCACTCGACAGGGAGAAGTCTATCGTCTGCGCAAAGCGGGCATTCCCGAACAGAGCCACAAGCAGATTTACAATCTCTTCCAGATCCAATGGAAGAAATTGCCCGTTAAGAAGAGTATGAGCAAAATAAAAATCGAACCGATTTTGTAGTGCCTTTCAAAAACGCGTGTTGATTATCAAGGACTTAACTTATAAAGTGCGAAACTAGGGCTAGAGGATCCCGAGCGCTCCCAGGGTTACGTCCAGCTGACTGAAGTGCCCAACCTGCGGCGCATTCAGTATTCCAACGGTGGCATTACACATCCGGACGAGAAGCCTCTGCGGCAGGCTTTCCTTAAGGTGATGACCGACGAGGGAGTCGAAGGGTTGTGCACCACCATTATGAGACCCGACCAGTTGGAGATCCTGCGCCGGCACACGATCGGGGAGGACCCGCTCCAACGCGAACGGCTCTACCAGATGCTCCATAAAGGTACTCGTTGGCTCGGTCAACAACCAGGGTGGTTCGGGGATTTCGACAACTGTCTTTGGGATATTCTCGGCGAGGTGGCCGGCCTCCCCGTCTACGATTTAGTCGGCAAGGTGCGTGAGCGCTTTCCTGTCTACCTGACTTCGAGCGACAGCCCGTTGGAGGTGTATCTGGAGGTTATCGAGACGGCCAAGCGCCACGGCATCAACGCCTACAAATTCCACACTTACAAGGGCGGCAAAGCCGATATTCCAATTCTCCGCCATGTCCGCGAAGTGGTGGGACCGGATTTCACTCTCATCAATGACCCAGTCTGTTCCTATACGCTCGAAGAAGCTATCGAGGTCGGCCACGTCATGGAGGAACTAGGCTTCCTCTGGCTGGAGGAACCCATGCAAGAGCGAAAGCAACACCGCTACCAGGAACTGTGCCGCGAATTGAGCCTGCCTGTGATGGGGACCGAGAAACTGATGCACGACATCGACCTATCGGCACAATGGCTCCTCTCCGGAGCGACCGATCTCTTACGGGCCAATGCAATGTTCGGTACTACGATGGTCCTGAAACTCGCCCATTTTGCCGAACTCTACGACACCAACATCGAAATGAACCACGAAGGTGGCCTGTTCGGCCTGGTTCACGCCCACCTCGGCTGTTGCATCGACAATACCTGGTACTTTGAAGCGGGTCGGGAGAATCTGACCGATAAAGGGAAGATCTGGGGATTGACCAATACTCCACCCATCGTCGATGGCCACATCGTTCCCCCCGACGGCCCAGGCTGGGGAGCGGAGTGGGACTGGGATCGGTTCGACGCTATGACGGTCGAAGAATACTAACGCAAATTTCCAACACTCGTGCCTTTCGGCACGCTAAGGGTCTCCAGCCAATTTCCGTACGGCAGTATCCCGTCCTTTCGGCAGCGGAAATTGCAGTAGTCGTCCTCGTTCTCCTCCTCGTTCTCGTCCTCGGAGCGTAGCGATCTTCTCTAACGAACTTTCCGAGAAAGTTTTTGTTCCACGATCCCCTCCACCGCATATGAGGACGAGGACGATGCTGACGCTGGACCGATCAGTTCTGCGAGTTCCTCGGAAGTAGGATAAAGGATTCACTTGGAACGAGGTTACTAGCCCGTCTTTCTCAACTGGGGCCTGATTTCGACGTAAGTCGTTGATAGTGGGCCAAAGGTCTACACTACAGGAGGGGTTATTTGGATTCGATTTGGGGGGGTGGTTGGGGAGGAAGTTCGAGGTGTAACCGGTTCAGTAGTAGCTTTTGGTCCTCACCGGGCTCGGTGTAACGGGTAAGCACAACGGTGCGTCCGTCGGTGGTGGGCAGTTTCACATCGAGCATTTGGATGGCCGCCATTTTGGAGAGCACCTCGGCTGGGGTCAGTCCCGGAGCCATCGGGTAGAGTCGACGTTTCAGGGTGACCCACAGAGAGTAAGCAAGGAAGCTGATAAAGATGTGCGCCTCGATGCGATCATCTCTCTGATGATGGATGGGGCGGATGGAAAGGTCGTTCTTGATTTCCTTGAAGACTTGCTCGATCTCAGTGAGCTGCAGGTAAAGGCGCCAGAGTTGCTCGGGGTTCTCGGCACTGAGGGTGCTGCGCAACAGATAGCGGCCTTCGCGGCGATAGGCTTGGCGGTATTTTTTTAAGTTCAACCGGAAGCTCAAAGGCGGCTTTTCAGTGGGGGCGCCCTTGGGGGCGATCTCGATGTCGAGTAATCCAAAGATCCGGGGACCGGCCTCCTTTTTGGCTTCGCCCAGTTTGATCAGGATGGTATCGCGTTGGTAGCGCCGTTTGCTCTCACGCAGCTTCTTGAGCGCCTCGATAAGACGGCGTAAACGACGCAGGCGCATGTTTTTTTCTTTGCGCACCCGATCGTCGCTTTTAGCCAGAACGTAGGTTTCACCTCCCTCGCTGAGGAGTTTCACCTCGATACCGGGACGCAACTGCTTCCAATCCTTCTGCAGCAACGACTGCTCGAAGCGACCCAGCCAGGAGCGCGGGGTACCCACCAGATAGTGGATCCTGGGTTCGCTTTGGCGCATCTGTTGCAAGACTTCCTCGGTCGGAATGCCCCGATCCATCACCCACACCCGGTTCGCCTTACCGTAGTTCTCTTCCACCCGAGAAAGAAAATCTTTTAAGGTGGTTTTATCCTGCGTGTTACCCGGAAGTACCTCATAGGCAATCGGCAAGCCCTCACAAGTCACCACCAGGGCGATCACCACTTGCACGCAGTCAGGTCGCTTATCGCGGCTGTAGCCGAACTTGCGCAGTCGGCTCGAGGCCGCCGGCTCCTGGTTCGGATCGCACTCAAAATAGGTGCTCGTCAGATCGTATAGCAAAATCTCGTAACGGGCATTGAACAGATCGCTCCACCTCTCGGTCAGGTGCCTGAACAGGGCCTTCTTGTGCCTGAGCAATCGATCGTGGCAGCGATAGAGCGTGTTCTTCTCGGCGATCCCAAAGTCTTCCCCCATCAGATCGCCCATCGCGCTTCGCTCATACCATTCCCGATGCAGCCGCCACTCGCTTCCCGGTGCCATCAGCCGGTAAACCACCAGGGTCTGCAGCACATGGGCCCAGCGGGTACCCTGACGGGAGGGTCTGAGACGCTCCCGCCAGAATTCTCCCAGTCCCAACTGCTCATATAGAACGCACCCAAGCCAGCACCCTCCCCATTGCCGCGGCTTCTCGATCCTGAGATCTTTGAGCCGTATTCTAGAGGCTGTCCCAAATCCGAGAGGATTTGGGTGGAAGCCTGATACCGATATCAATCTTCGTCACGTTATGTAGACCACGACATGCCTTCCGTCCTCGGTAGCTTACCTTTTATCCGTTATGCACCTTTCCAGCACCCTTCCTCTCGCTTTGAGTCGATAGTTCTCCCAAGGAAGCGCCTCTGACTCGATTCTTGGATCCCTATGCCGCCTGCGTTGCCTCTTTCTCATGTTCTTGCGCAAGTCTCTGCGCGATTTTCCATAGATTGTGGGACAGAACCGACCAGGCCACGCTAAGGTTACGGTTGTCAAAGCCTTTGCTGCGTATCTTGCCCCCGTGCCATCGGTTCTTGAGCACTCCGATCCGGCCTTCGGTGCTCCCTCGTCGTCGCTGCAACCGGACAAAGCGCGGCTCCTCCATCCGCTCCTTGAGCTCTTGTGGATTGCGGGGCGTAAGGGCGTCAAAAATCCCCTCTGCCTGGAGCCGCTTGCTGGCCGCCTTCGAGGCATAGCCCCGATCCCCACTGATCGCTTCGATCTTCTCCTCTAAAGCGAAGCCCTTTTGCCTCTCCAGACTTTCCCAAAGCTGCTTCAATTCGCTCGGGGCCTGCCCCCCATACAGTTTCCAGTCCAACAGATATCCCTCTGCGCTCTCGCATAAATAAAGGGTGTTGCCAAACTCCACCTCCCGATCTGCCTTGCCTCGCACGATGACGTCAATCTCAGGTTCGTAGGCGCTCAGGATCTTCTCCTCATTCTTCACCTGCCGCCCCCCTATGATCCGTTCGTGCGCCTGTTTCATGACCTGCGGTATCTGCTCTAACATACCATCCATTCGCTCGATGATTCGGCTCGCCTTCTTCTCGGTGTAATCGCTTTGCATCCACATAGCTTCCAATAAGTCACGGTGGCGAAGGGCATGGCCCTCAATCTTCTTGAGCAATAGCTTCATCCGCCGCAGGATCCCTTTACGCGCTTTGCCCGCCTCCCGGCGCCGACGCGCATGCGTCATCTCCAGGCACCGTTTGTTCATCTCCCGAGCCAATCCCTTTGCTCCCTGGGGCATGCGCTGTTTCATTCCCGCCTGCCGGATCAGACTGATCGCCTTGAGCAGCGTTGCTCCCACATCCTTGAGCAAGACCCAGTCCACGGGCCAGTGGATGTTCGCTCCCAGGCAAGTGGCGTCGATCAGGCATTCCCTCGTATCGATCGGCTTCTCTAATCCTGCCTCACCACAATGTTCAGCATTGCCCACCACCTCGGTCATCCTTGCATGCAGCTGTCTCAGATACGCTTCGTCGAAGAATTTCGAATCCCGTTCCAGACTGCTCTTCGATATTTTCCGGATCCCGTCTACCTCACGCACCCGGCAAAAATTAGCCAGAAGCTCACTGCGTCCCAACTCCTGCGACAGACAACGAAAGGATATCCCTCCGAGTAAATGACGCACCACCTCCACCCGTAGCGCTTTTATCGCTCTTAGAGCGCGTCGCTCCCGATCCTTCCCTCCCGCTTCATCCCATCCTTCCAAGGCTTTTACGATCGCCTCCCTTTCCAGCGAGGAGTCGATCAAAACCCGGTCAATCCGCTCCATTGTTTCCAGAAACACGGTGTAGTCTTTGCATCGAATGACTGGAGTTAGGGCTGGACGCAGGAAGCTTTGTACGGCAATATTTTTCATGAGAAGGGCGTGCTTTGTATTTGACTAACGCAAGCATAAGCGCCCTTTTTCGCCGGATCGAGCTTTTTGCAGCTCTATCCGGCCTTTTTTTTGCCCATAACTCATTAAAAATCAATTGTTTCCACTACTGGGACGGGCTCTATTCTAACAATACTTTCGTCGCCCACAGGCGGGGCACGATCTTCCGGAAACAGCGCCACCTGTTCGGGTCTTTCCCTGCCCTCTTCGAAAATCTCGATGCTCTTGCGCCACGCTTCGTGTTGGCTATCGTTGATCTCTCCAAGGTAGAGGACCTGTCTTTGGACCACCCGCCCCCCGCTGACACGCTTGTTCTCAACGATATTCCAATAGTAGTGCTCTTTGCCATCTTTGCGCCGACGATTACACCTCAGAAACATGATGGCCCACCATTATACGAAAAAATCCCGCCCTGGGAAGAGCGTAGGTCTACACTACAGGCGGTTTTGCCAACCCACCTCTACTGTTGATGCGCCTCCTGAGCCCTACTACCCCCGAAAAAAACCGTTTCGGAAGTTGAGTTGGTCAAGTAGGGCTAACACATGCCGGCTCCTGTCCCGAAGGGGTGTACCGATTCAGACCGTTACTAAGACCATCCCCTCCGAGGAGGGGTGCTCCCGCTCAGCGGGAGCGGGGTGGGTTGCCCGATCCATCAAGTAACACTTCCCAACTTCCATTTGCATGCTAAGCAGTTCCTAATGTGCCCCACAGCCCGCCTCACAGTCGCTCGAGGTGAACACCTGCCACCTCCCTGCCCCCCATGTCGAACGGCTCGCCCGGACCCGTACCCCGGAATCCGATGGACTCGAAGAGCGACTGCTTCTCCTCGTCTTCAGCCGACACCGTCGCCGAGAACGAAGAAGCTCCCCTGCCCTCACCCCAGTCAGTCGTCGCCTGGATCAGCTCGCCCCACAGTCCCAGGTAGGACTTATGCGTGAAACCGTCCACCCGGCACCCTCCGTTTCCGTCCAGCCGGATCGTCGACAGCCCGACCACGTGACCGCCTTCGGTGACGGCGATGAACCACGCCCCCTGTCCATCCCTGGCCACGGTCGAGTACCTCCGGTACAGGCCCATGCAGGAATTCTGTATGGCGTAGCGGGTGGAAAACATGGCTGCGTTGGAGTCCAGCACTTGCCAGTCACGGGGAGAAACGAGGAGCGGGATCATTGGGGCACGGTCGGCGACTGTGGCGGCCCTGACCGTGACCGGCCCGAGGTCGCGGAAATGGTCGACTAGGAACTCTTCCGGCGAGCGGCCATCCGATATGTTGGCCATCACGTCAGCGCCTGCTAGCTTGCGCCACCCGAGTCGATAGTAGATCCTCGCAGTATCGGGGTTGTCTGTTCCCAGGAAGAGTGCCTGCCCTCCCCCAGCCCGGAAATCATCAAGAGCGTGACGGCAAAGCTCGGTCGCGATGCCGCGGCGTCGGAACTCGGGGCGGGTGGCCACTTCGCCAAATCCGCCCACGCTCGGTAGGCCCTTGGAGGTCGCCATCAGGCAGGCTCCCGCCAGCTTGCCGCTCAGCCTTCTCAGGTGGACGGTCATCCTCTCCGCGGGATCGCCCTCCAGCAAGTCCTGAGGGGTTATGTCAACTGGGAACACAAAATTCGACACCCAGAACTCGAAGAGCTCGTCCACCAGGTCGGGCTCCAAGGGCGCTTCAACTCTCATCCTGTGGGATTTCGAACTTCACGAGAAGTTTCTCAGATTAGCTTTCTTTGGCGCGAGCTTTGTCGCGAGCCTTGTCGAATTCTGATATCGTGGCACTCACGATTTAGGGTCAAGGGTTCTCGGGCAGATTCCCAGATTTTCGTGACTGGGTATCATAGAATTCAATCGCCAAAGCTCGCGCCAAAGGGACTCTGGGATCCGGTCTCACCGCAAAATCCTATACAGTACTCGGAAATATCCCCTTTTCTAGCTTTCCAAGGATTCACGGGCGCGAAATTAGCGGGTCCCGTGCAAGCAATGGCTCGTCCGCTCTGCGTTTTATCTCATCGCAACTGCACCGGAGGCAACGAGCCGTGTCGCGGTAGCTTCGACAGGCGTTTCGCACAGGTTAGGGGGCGAAGGAGCGGTTCTATCGGCTGGATGATCATTCGGCGCTCCAGAGTGAGGCGCTGGAGCAACTCCGGGGACGGTTGATACCCGAAGCGCGTGTTGCTCCAGCGGGGACCGTATCGATAGACAATGATGCGACGCTCCCCAGGATTCTTCCGTTCGGCCGAACCGTGGGCGAGGGCATCGACGAAGAGGATGGCGTCACCGGCTTTCATATGGACCTCGACGGCCCCAAGCACACCATCGGCGGAGGTGCCATAGAGATCGTTGTAGTTTCCCCGCAAAGCCGGATGGGTAAGATTTGACTTGTGGGACCCGGGGACGACCACAGTGGCACCGTCGCCGGGTCCAATATCGGTCAAGGCCAGGAGGATATTGATCATTCCGCAATGAAACTCCCCGTCGTGATAGCGAAACTGCCCGCGAATATTGCGCATGTCTCCACCTGAATGGATGTTGATAGATTCACCGGGACCGCGCAAAGAAGCGAAATTCTCGTCAATAAAGAGGCCGTCAGTCTCTCCCACGAATCGTCGCACTTTGTCGATCCAAGTGGGCTGATCGATCAGTTCCTCAAAGGGCGCCCCGCCTTCAACTATGTTCTGCAAGTTCAAACCACGTTTCGGGTGGTGCGGCTGGCAATGCACCTGCCCCCGCCAATCGCCCGGGCCAATCCCAAAGTAGGCTTCTATGGCCCCATTGAGACGGTCTATGTGGCCTCCGGCTACTGCCTCACGCAAGAGCAGGTAACCCTGAAGATCGAAAAAATAGACTTCCTCATCCTCGCACACAGACGGACGATCTTTGGCGCATCTGACAATTCATGTCGATCTCCGATTGGTCCTGACCGGTATCCTTTACTCCACAATCGATCATCGTAATCCTAAGCGCAATCGACTTCGGTGCACCACCGCGCACCTTCCGAATTTTCGAACTTCGAATACGCTTAAGATTGCGGGTTTCGATGTCCCCCTCATCGAACTTCGAAGCTCGGGTGAGAGGGCGCTAGGCCGAGCTCACTTCCGCAAATTGCTCGGTGCTGTCACTATGCTCCAAGGTTATGACTATTTTACCTTTGTGGCTGCCTTCTCCAAAATGCCGAATAGCCTGAGGCGCTTCACTCAGTCTGTAGGGACCATCAATCACAGGTTTGACTTTGCCGGCTTCGAAAAGCCCGTTCATAGTGTCTAGATCCTTGTTCGGTTTTAGGGCAACGACACGTATTTTCTTCTTACCGAACATACACACTATCGGCCCCAAGAAATATGATTGAAAAAGGCGGGCGGTGTCGCCTCCGACAGTGACGTAAGTTCCATCAGGGCCAAGGGCGCGGGCATATTCGAATACGGAACGGTTCGTCTTAGTGTCAAGAATCAGATCATAACGCTGCCCGTTCTTCGTAAAATCCACCTTCGTGTAGTCAATGACTTGATCACAACCCAACGAACTCATCATTTCCAATTTCCCAGAATTATCGACCCCCGTGACTTCCCCTGCTCCAAGGAATTTGGCGATCTGTACTCCTAAAGTTCCTACGCCACCGCCCGCGCCATTTATCAGTACCCGCTGCCCTGACCGAAGCTGACCCACATCGCGCAGACCTTGTAGAGCCAGAAGTGCCGCATGCGGTATCGCCGCTGCCTCAATGAAAGTCATGCCAGCGGATTTCAGAGAAAGAGCGGTCTCAGGAGCGCAAACATACTCGGCAAAACCGCCAAATCCGCTCTCCGATAAGTCCCCGTAAACTTCATCGCCAGGCTCAAGCCTCGTTACGTTTTCACCAACCGCTTCAACCCGTCCCGCTATGTCGACTCCAGGTATATTGACTTTTGGTTTGAGCAGCCCGCAGAGCAGACGATTATAGAATGGCGTACCTCTTACGAGGCACCAGTCCCAGTCGTTTACCGATGCCGCATGAACTTTAATCAGCACTTCATCGTCTTTGGGAGCTGGTTTTTCTATTTCTTTGAGTCGAAGGACATCCGGCGATCCATACTCTGTAAAGAAAATTGCTTTCATTTCCGACCCATCTGATCACCTCAATCGACCATCGCAATCGTAAGCGCAATCGACCTCCGGCTTTAGCGTATTCCTACTTCAACCCTGCCTCGGCGAGAGCCCGGTAGTAAATCGGCCCGAAACCCTCTTCCATCCAGAGGTTTCACAACAGCATAGTACTCGAGTTCGTTAATTCGGTGATGTATGTGGGAGCGTCATTGGGGGTAGTGCAAGGCGACCGAACGCGGATGGGTCGTGAACCCCCTCCGCGTTTGGTCAACGCCGAAATACCCACGATGCCGCCCATCCCTATGGGACCGGACGATTTTGGCGCTGGGCAGCGTTGGTCGAGTCGAGCAAGGGCTCCAGCCTGGCACGACTCGACCGCCTCCCCCCAGCATCCAAAATCGCCTCGGCATACTTCATCGTATTAACGAACTCGAGTACTAGGTCCCCGGGACGACCCGCCGATGTGCAATCTCGAAACGGGGTTCCCAAGGCATCAACTCGACTTCTGCCCGCCACAGAGAGCGAACCGGGAATGGATCGGCATCGCCTGCTACACGTCTTTCAAGCATTGTTTACACGCCCCGAATTCAGGACCATCCCGTTCGGCTGAGCTCACGGCCGAAGCCCTCCTGGGAGGGTCTCGACCGTGAGCCACGTCGAACGGGCAGGGGGTGAGTCGCCCTAACCACCAGGATTGGTTCAAACTTCTTTAGAGGGCCGGCGAACCACCGACCGACCGACCCCCATAATCGACCAACTCAGTCGTAAGCGTAATCGACTTCTGTACCGATCGCTCTCTCATTTGCCATGTGAAGAGCCCAACGCACGCTCCGCGATCCGGCGGATGAAAGAACCCTTTCCCTTCCCGTAGGCGGCACCGTCAAAGCGAAAGCGCCGCGCCAGTTTGCGTTTAAGTGCGGCGTATTGCTGTGCAACATCGAGGTGCGAACGCAAGTAATCCCGAAATGCGATACGCATGTTCCAGCAATCGCTGCGATAAGGAATAAGCTGAAGGTTATAATGTTGCTTTCCCAGCACCCTCTTGTCGAAGAAATGCATGGCATGCGGACATACAGAATCGTACCTGTAGCCAATCGCTTCCAGAGCACCGAAGGCCGGCCGTGACTCTTCAAGGCCTGCTACCCCGACTTGGATATCGACTATCGGCTTTGCCGCCAGCCCTGGCACTGAAGTACTACCGATGTGTTCAACACTTCCAGTTGCGTAATCACCGACCGCACTGATAAGCAGTTCACTTTCTTTCTCAAACGCCTCAGGCCATGATTCATCGTAAACAGCGATCTCAACTTCCTCGATTTCACGAGCTGTCATGACTACTCACCTCGCTCCATTCCATTATCGCAAACTTCCTATAGGCAGCTCTGACGTATCCGCGGTTATACCAAGTAAATTTTTCTGACTGGTTCTCACAAGACATCTTCGCAACCTGTTTAATGCGCTCGAACTTCGATTACGATCAAGATTGCGAATTTCGATTGTCGGCCCCGGGCCTCCGACTCACCTCCATCGACCACCGCAATCGTAGTCGTAATCGACCTCCGAACGTTCGAGTTTCGATTACGATTAAGATTGCGGATTTCGATTACCTGCGCGGACATCCGACTCACCTCCATCGACCACCGCAATCGTAAACGCAATCGACCTATCTCTTCAGAGCAGTTTCTGGGAGACTCCAACCTTGTCCTATATCTGACTAAACCCAGCTGAAATCGACCTCAACTATTAGAGAATGATCTGGTTCATTTACATCAATCCTGCCTCAGCAGATATGGTTGCATTCCATTTCAAGTGAAGGAAATATAGGTGTCCTTGATATTCCCGTGAACAGCGAAAAATTACAATTAAGGAGTGCTCAGATGAACGTAGGTATTCACACGAATGAACGAGATACAGAGAAGCTCATTGCCCTTTGTCAGGAATTAGATGTCAACGAGGTCTGCATGCATTGCGGAGCCATCGATGGATATGAGGACAGCGGTGTACCTGATGAAGTTCACCTTAAGGCTGTTCAGGATTCAATGACAGGGGCTGGTAAGAAGGTTACGGTTATGATTCCGGCACCGCTCCAGTTTGACGTCCTCTCAGAACCCACCGAGTGGGAGCCGAAGGTCGACAGCGTCTGCAAGACGTTCGAAGTGCTTGGCGCCTGCCATGTTGAGGCGGTGCTCCTGTTCAACTTCATGAAGGCGGCTGAGGTGACAGAGCGGGAGGAACAATGGCAGCTCGTCAGTGGCGTCTATCGTCGGTTTACCGAAGAAGCCGAGAAAAGCGGCGTAAAGATCGCCACCCATGGGCACTGCGTGCCCGAGTATCTCATCTGGAATTTCGATAGCATCTCACGGTTGCTCCAGGCGGCCGATAGCCCCTTCAACGGTTGGACTTATGATCCGGGCATTCTGCTTCTGGGCGAAGATGACCCGTATGAAACGGTCGAGAAGGTCAAAGGGCGCATTCCCTTTGCCCATGCCCGCGATGTGGTGGGTGACTGGAGAGGTTGGGACGAAGTATTCTTAGGTCGGGGCAACGTTGATTTTCCGAGAGTGTTGCGGTTACTCGACGATGCCGGTTTCGATGGTCTCATCTGCCCCGAGCACCTCGGGCATGACTGGGGAGGCGGAGAGAATAGAGAAGCGATGGCAGTGAGATATCTCAAAGAGCAACTCGCAAATGTGAGCTAGGAATCTGTCGGACTTTGACGTTCTATTGCTTCGTAACCTTCGATTACGCTTGAGATTGCGATCTTCGATTAATCCTGGCCGGTATCCTTCTCCCCACAATCGACGAACTCAATCGTAGGCGTAATCGACCTCGGTGCGCCACCGCGCACCTGCCGTCCTTCGCACTTCGATTACGTTTCAGTTTGCGATCTTCGATTAATCCTGATCGGTATCCTTTTCCCCACAATCGATCAGCTCAAACGTAAACGTAATCGACCTCGGTGCGCCACCGCGCACCCGCCGTCTTTCGAACTTAGATTACGCTTAAGATTGCGATCTTCGATTAATCCTGATCGGTATCCTTCTCCCCACAATCGACCACCGCAATCGTAAGCGTAATCGACCTCGGTGCGCCACCGCGCACCCCCTGCCGTCTTTCGAACTTCGATTACGCTTGAGATTGCGATCTTCGACTGATTCTAGGTTGCACCCGCTGCATCAGAGCGCTCTTCGGAATGACGAACGACCTCCTCTGCCAGGTGCGGCGGAATGAAGATCACACCTTCCATCGTGCCGAGGACGACGTCGCCCGGGATGCAAGTGGCCTCGCCGATACGGGTGATGCCGTTGATGTCAGGCATCGTAACGCCGGGAATGCCCTCGGGGTGAATGCGGCGCACATAGGTACAGAAATCCGGGATCTTTACGATGCCGTGCAAGTCGCGAAGGCCGCCATCGATGACCATTCCGCGGCCGCCGTTTTTTTTGATAGCCGTCGTCAGATTGTCGCCCACGAAGTTCACTCGACCGAAAAGGTCGGCCACCAGCACATCGCCCTCGACTATCTCGTCAATCACCCACGAGTTTGGAAATCCGATCCGACCCTCGGTTTCACCATGTTTCAAGACCGTTTCGTGAAGCTCCGGCCGTAGCGGGACCCAGCGACAGGTGACCGCCCGTCCCACCAGCACTCTTTCTGGAAACAGAATGGTCCAGTCGCCGGCGAAGTTGTGCTCATATCCGTGCTTCTCAAGAACGGTCCAGGCTTCTCCGGTTGTGACCGACTCCATGCGCTCGAGGATGCGGTCGGGTACGAGGGGACGGCCATTTGAGTCGCGCTCTCCTTGCCACCGGCTCGTTACTTCCGCGATTAATCCGGGATTGGTTAGTTTCATTAGGTTAGATCTTTTCCTACGCAACAATGATCCGATTCAGGTGACGGTGCATCCGGGTTCGATGCGAGTTCAGTACGAAATGCCGCTTCCGCAGCTCGTTGATCTTTGTCGGGAGCTTTGTCGAATCTTCATCGCGACGCCGATTCAGTAATCATCCCCGATGTCATCGCTGATGCCCTCGATATAGACACCGATTCTCGCATTAAATGCTAAAGTTCTGCGGTAGACATTCAGCTTTTCGTGACTGAAGCTCATGATATGGGAACGACAAGGTTCACGACAAAGCTCGCGACAAAGAGACCGGCTGAGATGATCTCAATAAGACTTCCCGAACCAAACCCGTAAGAACCGAAAAGCAGACCAGAAGAAGGAAACTAACGAAGACAATGAATCATTCCTGATGTTGATCAATTGGGGGCATTGACATCACACTCGTCAGACGTTACATGAACGGCCACTTCTAGACGAGGAGAATCAGAGGTTAGGAATCTGTCGGACTTTGCACTTCGCAACAGACCTGAACTTCGGATCGCAGGTTGACGGTTGTAAACGGCGACCAAATTCATACCGACAGATTCCTCTCAAGAAAATGAAACTGAGATTTGAGACGCTCTGTCATAGCTAATGGTGGCATTCTGAGAACCTGACGCTGGAAGTCTGAGGCTCTTCAGACATCCGAGACAGATTGGCACAGCGCCATCCACCGAACGAGTTAGAAGTGCCATTCTCCACAAATCTCAGTTTCATTTTCTTATTTCTAGGAGTCTTATAGTAGCTCCAAGTTATTCATCAGTGGGGCCGAGTGGAGCCGAAGGAGTAACTCGGCGAGGTCCCATTGTGAGTAGCTTGGCAGAAGCTGGGTTGGCTATGGGGCAAGGAGTTTGTTTCTCTGGAGGAGTTAATTTTCAAAGGCGGCCGTCCACTACGAACTTAGGAGGCAGTCGTGAGACGACTTCCGACAGAATTTCGAGTAGACGGCTTGCCTGGATGACCGATAACGAACCCTCAGTTTGTATCCTCATAGCAGGATCCACTATAAGAACTTCGCCTGGACATCCAGCGCCTTTGAAAACCACAAAACGAATAAAACAGAAGGGAAGGTAATTGATCAAAGGGATGCAGAAAAGCGAAAAAACTAATCCATACAGTGTGGTTATAGGGATCGATTGGGCGGATCAGAAAAATGATCTTTGGATGATCGAGAGGGAAACGGCAGGAGGGAGTCACCGGCAGGTGGCTCAGGATGCGATAGCGTTGCATGGTTTTGCCGTGGAGATGAGAGAAAGGTATGGGCGTGAGGGAAAGCGCGTCGCCATCGTGGTGGATCAGAAGCGTGGCGGGTTGATCAATTTTCTGATCGGATTGGAGTTTGTCGATATCTATCCGGTGCATGCGGCCAGTGCGAAGGATTATCGACAGGCATTGTATCCTTCCAGGGCCAAGAGCGATCCGGTCGATGCGCAATTGCACGCGGAATTTTTCCTCAAACATCCCGAGCACTTTGAGAAGTGTCTGAGACCGGACAGTGTGGAGACGCGCGAGCTCAACCTGTTGTGTGAGGACCGGCGTGGATTCGTCGATCAGGCGACTCGCTTCGAGCAGCAATTGTGCAGTTGTCTGAAGCAGTATAACCCATTGGTGTTGAAACTGTTCGATGACTTGGGCAGTGCTATGTGTCTGCGCTTTGTTCTACGCTGGCCGACGCTTAAGAAGGTCAAGAGCGCATCGGCGCAAGGGTTGCGAAAGTTCTTTTATAAGCATAACAGTCGCAGCGCCGCGAAAATCCAGGAGCGCCTGGAGTTGATCGGCCGGGAAGAGGCCTTGACCGAGGATCCCGCGACTCTGGAGGCGTTCAGTCGCAAAGCGCAGACTCTGGCCAAACAGCTTTTGGCCCTGCAACCGCAGATCGAGGCCTACGAGGAGCGTATCAAGGAACTTTTTCACACCCATCCCGATGCCCCTGTGTTCAGCGGCCTTCCCGGAGCCGGCGAGGCCCTCAGCCCTCGGCTGCTGTGCGCCTTTGGGACCGATCGATCGCGTTTCGAAACGGCCCGGAACATGACCCAGTGGAATGGTTCGGCTCCAGTCACCATCAGCAGCGGTCAGCACAAAAAGAGCAGCCAGGCAAAACGACTGGTCACCTGGCGGTGGTCCGCGCCCACCTTTGTCCGCCAGAGCTTTGTTGAATTTGCCGCCCATTCGATCCGAAACTGCGACTGGGCCAACGCCTTCTATCAAATAAAAAAAGAACAGGGCAAATCCCGCCAACCCATCCTTCGAGCGCTCGCTCTGAAATGGACCCGCATTCTCTTTCGCTGCTGGCAAAATAACCAGAATTACGACGAGCACAGATACCTCGAATCACTCCAAAGGCGCGATTCACCGGTATGGCATAGACTCCAGCAACTAAACGGCCACGCCCTCTAAACAGAAAATGAGTACTATTTCAAAAAATCCCTTGACGGACCACCTCAGTTTTCTGTCGGACGAACCTGGTCACTTGCGAAGCAATCGAACGTCTAAGTCCGACAGACTCCTAGCTCCAAGGAAAGGGGCTGTTCGATACCGGGTGCAGTTTTCCTTCGGCGTAGCGCGAGAAGCGAAAAGGCTCCAGCAACACACTCCGTTTGCCCATCAGTTCCTCGGCCACGAGTTTACCCACCCCGAGCATCTTATAACCGTGGTTGGAGTCGGCAATGATATAACAATTCCCCTTGAACACATCAAAGATCGGGAAGCTGTCCGGAGTAAAACAACCCAAACCGCCCGAAGCATCCTTCTTGTAAAGGGGATATTTCCTTTCAAATCGCTTCTGACAGAAGGCGAGCGCTGAACACCACATCTGCGCGAATTCTTCTCCAACGACGAATTCTGGAGATTTCGGTCCGTAGGGATCAACCTTCACCTCGTCCGCTTCGCGCTCCACTCGGTAGGGCATAGCGCCGCCCTGGACACCGCCAAAATTGAAATCCGGCTTGTAATAAATTCCCCACATCTCGTCGGTTATCAACGACCCGTCTATATCCGAATGGAGAGGTTCATCGCAATCGACGTGAACGACCGGCGGAAACGCGCCGGAGTTTGTCTTCAGGAACTCCGGATCGACTCCGAGGGTTCCCTCCTGCAGACACCAATAGGTCCACATCGGTATGCCTTCGTAGAGCCGGTCCTCGCCGCGTATATCGACTGTTTTGGGCAATTCGAGCATGGCCCAAATCGATTTTATCCACGGTCCCACGCCGACCACCACAGAATCTGTTTCGATCGTGCCCCGGTCGGTTTCTACGGCGGCGACGGATTCTCCGGAAAATCGAAACCCGGAAACAGTCACGCCCGTATGGATCGTTACACCTTCGCTCCGCGCCTTTTCCGCCAATCCGTACATCGAAGCCTTGTTGTTGCCGTACCCCCCCTTTTTCTCGTGTAAAACCGAAGTGATTCCTCCGGCCTGCCAATCCTCGAAAATCGTCCGCATATATCGCATACAATCCGCATCGCCTTCGATGAATTCGGAATCGTATCCGATTGCCGCCTGCTGTTCGTAGATCAAGGCGACGTCGATATGCATAGATTCGGGGCTTATCTGCAGATAACCGACCGGATGATAGCTGTAAACTTCCGGATCGTCTTCCCAAATGGCCACACTATGCGCCATCAACTGGCGCATAGCGGGTTGATAGTAATTGTTCCGAATCACCCCGCAGGCGATGCCCGAAGCGCCCGCTGCCACGCCCTCTTTGTCGAGGACGATGATATGGGAGCCATCGCCCCTTCCCTTTGCCTTTAGTCTTAGCGCGAGATGATATGCCGTACTGAGGCCGTGAATGCCCGCCCCGATGATGACGTATCTGGAGAATTCTGGAAGTGACATGGGATCAAATTCATTAGTGACGATTAATTATGACTGTATCGTCTGCAGCTGACTGGAGCTGATACCTAATCCCCGAGAGGGAACCTTTGTCGCGAGCTTTGGCGCGAGCCTTGTCGATTACTGGTATTGTGACACACTCGATTACCGATCATGGATTCTCGGACAGATCGTCGAATTCTCGTGATTCAATATTATAGAGTCGAGTCGCCAAAGCTCGCGCCAAAGCTCACCACAAAGAAACCCAACCCGGCGTAGTAGGAACCAAAAATGCTGCGCAAACATGATGGGATTTCATAAGTGAGTTACTAAGAGACATTTTCAAATCTTCTTATACGCCTCTTGCAGTTCCACCAGAGGGTGTTGCTCCGACATCTGGCATTTTATGAGCAGTTCCCGCGCGAGCATGTCGCGTTCCTGCTGGTCGTCCGGCATTTCCATATTTTCGGGAATGAGCAACCATCCGTTTATGTTCCGGTCAAATACCGCCGGTTTCCCCTCTTCGTAGCCCATGTGAACGTCCTCCAGCCAGTTGAGGTCCCGCCAGCCCATAAGCTCCATATACTTTTTCAGAAATGGCGTCAGTCTGTTATAATCCGGCACAAGGTTGACGTCATAACGGTAACCGATATGCTGGCCGATCTCTTTTTCCCGGTCCGTATCGATCCCGTCTGATTTGAGGTAATAGTCGACGTCTATTTTCTGTTCTCCAGCCATTTCTCACTCTTTCTATTTAGGGGAAAGCATCAAAATCGACTCATCTCTGGATGACCCACCGTAAAACGCGTCCCCGCCATCGGCACTTCTGCCATGGCCGAGGCCTCCATAGTCAGAGCGGCCAGATCCTCTGGTTCGAGGGAGTGCACGTTGGTCTTGCCGCAAGCGCGCGCCATCATCTGGCATTCGATCGCCAGGGTGTGAAGGAAGTTGAATACGCGGGTGGCCGCTTCGTCGGGGTCGAGGCGCTTGCGCAGTTCCGGATCCTGGGTGGCTACACCTACCGGGCACAACCCGGTATGGCAGTGGTAGCACTTGCCCGCCGGCACCCCGACGGTTCCTTCGTAATCCGCTTCTGGAATATCCTTGTTGCAGTTGAGCGCCACCATGGCGGCCGTGCCAATCGCCACCGCATCGGCGCCGAGTGCCAGCGCTTTGGCCACATCGCCTCCATTGCGGATTCCGCCGGCGTAGACCAGTGATATTTCCCCTGTCTTACCGACGTCGTCGAGCGCGTGCCGGGCCTGACGGATGGCGGCAATTCCCGGGATACCAGTTTCCTCTGTCGCCAGATGAGGGCCCGCTCCAGTGGATCCTTCCATACCGTCGATATAGATACTGTCGGGGCCAGTCTTGGCCGCCATGCGCACGTCGTCGTAGACCCGCGCGGCGCCGAGTTTTAACTGAATCGGCACTTCTCCGCTTGTCGCCTCTCGTATTTCATCAATTTTCAGGGCGAGGTCGTCGGGGCCCAGCCAATCCGGATGGCGGGCCGGCGAGCGCTGATCGATACCGGCCGGCAACGAGCGCATCTCCGCCACCTGATCCGTTACCTTTTGCCCCATCAAGTGCCCGCCCAGACCCACTTTGCATCCCTGTCCGATGAAAAATTCCACCCCATCCGCAAGATGCAGATGGCTGGGATTAAACCCGTAGCGGGATTGAATGCATTGATAGAGCCATTTACTCGAAAAACGGCGTTCGTCCGGCAGCATGCCCCCTTCCCCCGAACAGGTCGCGGTCCCCGCCATAGTGGCGCCGCGAGCCAAGGCGATTTTCGCCTCGTAGGAAAGCGCACCAAAACTCATGCCCGTAATGTAAATCGGGATATCCAGTTCCAGAGGCCGTTTTGCTCTTGGTCCAATGACGGTCTTCGTCTCACACCTTTCCCGATATCCCTCGATGACGAACCGCGTCAAAGTTCCGGGAAGAAAGGTCAAATCGTCCCAGGAGGGAATCTTCTTGAAAATAGCCATCCCGCGCATGCGGTAACGGCCCATTTCCGACTTGATGTGAATGTCGTCGATGACCTCCTGAGAAAAGAGGAAGTTTTGCCCCAGCACGTGTTTGTTGCGCTCTGGCTTTCCCGCGGATGTATTTTTCCCCATTTGAGAAGTCTTCCTGTCGTTTGCGGATTCGCCCCCATCAGAGGACGATCTTCTTCTCCGTCGGTTCGAGATTATCGTAGTTCCACAGCTGCTTTCCCGCCACGATCTTCTGCATGTTTTCGACCCCGTTGGGTGCGGCCATCCCGTAGAGTGCGAGTTTGTTGTTGAGCCACCCAATCTCCAACTCAGTCAATTCGCCAGGTACCGCATCCACCCCCAACGACTTGAGTTTTCCAGCGACATAAATCGTGCCGTCGTACATCGAATCGCCGAGATTGTCATCGGCGTCCCCGAGAATGATCATGCGTCCCCGCTGCATCATGAAGCCCGACATGGAACCGGTGCGTCCCCCCACGATGATCGTCCCCCCTTTCATGTTGATTCCGGTGCGACTCCCGACATCGCCCCTGCAGACGAGGTCGCCGCCGCGAATCGCTGCGCCAAATGTGGAGCCGGCATTTTTTTCCACCACGACCGTACCGGCCATCATATTCTCGGCGCAGGACCAACCCACACGCCCCGAAATGCGAACGTTTGGGCCGTCCATCAACCCGACCCCGAAATAACCGAGAGAACCTTCGAAATCGAGGTTGAGCCGATTGAGAATTCCAACACCGAGCGAGTGCTGGGCGTTGGGATTTCTTACTACAATATGCCCGCACCCGTCCTTTATCAGCTCCTGAATTCCGAGATTTACAGCTGAGGTGCTCATCTCCACCGCATCTATTTCCGCCCGCTTTTCGAAGTCCACCTCAAAGCTGTTCGGATAGGTATAACGCGCTTCTGTTTCGGGGATGATATAGTGTTTGGGGGACCGTCCCGAGAGTCTCTCTTCGTGCAGTCCCATTTTATGGGACCGGGTATCTTCTTCCGCGTTCATAAACTCTAGTTCTTCCAGACTCTCAATTCCCCCGCATAGGGATCGACGGTATCCACTTCATGCGGAATGACCGATCGAATCGCGAAGCGTCTCTTCGAGAGAAAAACCTCTATTCATTTTATCTGCGATATAGACGGCGATTAATTCGGAATCGCAATTGGAGACGAAGCGGTGTCCTTTGCGCTCCATCGCTCGCCGCGTGTTCCAGTAATTGGTCAATTGTCCATTCGCCTTCCTTAGGGATACCGTAAAGGGCGAAACCCGTCGAATCGGGGCCGCGATGCTTCAAGGCCTGGAGCATGGAAGTGATTTCCTTGCCGACTGCTCCGTTTTTTTTCGGTGAATAATACCTGCTCTTCCACACATAAAGAAGCCAAATTACGTTAAAATCAGGGCAGACAGTCCCAATATGTGTCCAGGTCCCAATCGGTCACCGTGGCCAGAAACCGTTCCCACTCGTCCCTCTTATAATGCATGAAGACCTTGTAAGCATCTCCCGGCAAAGCGCTCGATATCACTGGGTCGCCCTCGAGTTCCCGGAGAGCGTCACCGAGGCACAAAGGAAGTTTTGTGACCTTCTTTCCTTCTTCGATGGCCTCGTAAATATTGCGCTTCTCGGGTTCGCCGGGATCGAGTTCGTTGCGCAGACCATCGTCAAACGCTTTTAAGAGCGCGCCGGCCAAAAGATAGGGGTTGACCATCGCATCGACGGCCCGGTATTCGAGCCGTCCCGGCGTCGAAACCCGCAAGCCGCAGGTCCGGTTCTGATAACCCCAATCGGCGTAGACCGGCGCCCAGAAGCCGGTCTCCCACAAGCGGCGGTAGGAGTTTACGGTGGAACAGCCAATCGCGGTCAGGGCCGGCAGATGCTTGATCACCCCGCCGATGCAGTGAAGGCCGACAGGCCCCGGTTTCTTTTCCCCCGGCAGCGGCATAAATAGATTCTCACCTCCCTGGCGCAGTAAAAAAGTCCCTTCCAGACCCGGCAACTCCTCATTGCCAAGCGGGTTTACTACCTCTTCCCCCTCTTTCCACAACGATATATTGGTGTGGCAACCAGAGGCTGAAACGCCCATGAAGGGTTTGCACATAAAGCAGGCGATGAGATCGAACTCCCGCGCCACCTGGGCACAGATCTGGCGATAGGTCGTCAGGCGGTCGCAGGTGCGCAGGGCCTCATCAAAAGTAAAATTCAGCTCCAATTGCCCCGGTGCGTCCTCGTGATCCCCCTGAATCATATCCAGCCCCATGGCCCGCCCGTATTCGATCACTTTCATTACCACCGGCCGCAGCGATTCAAACTGGTCGATGTGGTAACAATACGGTTTACTGTAGCCGTCGGCCGGTTTGCCGTCCGGCCCTTTCTTCAGCCACATCATCTCCGGCTCCATCCCGTGCCGCATGTGCAGGCCCTCGTGGTCCGCCTGAAACTGGTCGTGGATGCGGCGCAGGTTGCCCCGGCAATCCGAGGTCAAAAAAGCGCCCGGGGCATCCTCCTCCTCGCGATTGCGAAAACACGTGCAGAAGACCCGGCCCACTCGCTTGTCCCAGGGAATTTGCACAAAAGTCTCTGGATCAGGAATGCCGACCAGTTCCGCCTCTTCCGGTCCGTAGCCAATATAATTTCCGCTGCGATCCATGAAGAGATTGGCCGTGGCGCCGTAGACGAGTTGAAAGCCCCGCTCCGCCATCTTTTCCCAATGATCTGCCGGTATCCCCTTGCCGACAATGCGTCCGGTGATGGACACAAACTGATAATAAAGATAGGTTATTCCCAGCCTGTCGATCTGCTCGCGGACCTCTTTGACGAGGTTGGCGCGACCTTCGGCGTTCACATGGGCTTCCAGATCAGTCTGCGGATTGTTCGCCATTGCTTACTCCTTTTTCTTTGTTGCGGAACGCGGATTGGGCCCTCGGTCTCTTCTTCTCGGGGTCGTAGAATGGAAAGGCGACGACCCTGGAGGGGATCCGCTTCTGGTGACCGTCGAGCTTGCCGACCTCGACCTCGGTGCCGATCGCCGCGTACTCGATCGCCATTCGGCACAGGGCGATGTTCTTGCTTAGGATAGGGGAACGCGTGGCACTGGTGATCATGCCAACCTGGTGCCGTCCGACATGGACGCAGTCTCCGTGTGCCGCCGTCTCCGCACCTTCCAGCTCGAGACCGACGAGGGTCCGCTGTGGAGTCTTCTTGCGTCTGATCAGGGCCTCTTTGCCGATGAAATCGGCCTCCTTGCGCTCGAGCGGCACGGCGAAGCCGATTCCGGCTTCGAACGGGTCGGTCTGGTCGTCGAACTCGGCGCCGGCGAAGATGAGCCCGGCTTCGATCCGCAACATGTCGAGCGCCTCCAGCCCGAGCGGGATGAGGCTGTGCACTTCGCCCGCTCGCCAGATCGCATCCCACAATGCTTCGGCGTCTTTGGGGTGGCACCAGACCTCGTAGCCGAGCTCACCGGTATAGCCGGTGCGCGAGACCATGAGCGGAATCCCCTGGAAATCGCCGATGCGTCCTGTCGTGAAACGGAACCATCGCAGCTCCTCCAGGGCCGGTTGCGCCGGCGGCGTCCAGATGATTTGCTCGAGGATGTCGCGGCTCTTTGGTCCCTGCACCGACAGGTTGTGCAGCTGGTCGGTCGAGGACTTCACCCATGTCTCAAGGCCCAGCTTCTCGGCTTGCTCCCTCAGCCAGTCGCCGCCGTGGTCGCGCGCGCCGATCCAGCGGAAATTGTCCCGGCCGAGGCGGAATAGGGTGCCGTCGTCGATCATGGTGCCGGTATCGTAGCACATGGCCGTGTAGACTACCTGCCCGGTGGCCAAACGGCGCACGTCGCGGGTGAGGCAGTACTGCAAAAGTTTCTCAGAGTCGGGTCCCAACACCTCGAACTTGCGCAGCGCCGACAGGTCCATGACGACGGCCTTTTCGCGGCAGGCCCAGTACTCCTCAATCGCACCGTAGTGCACGAAGCAGGACGGCAGCCAATACCCGTTGTATTCGACGAAGCTCCGCGTCAAGGCGGAAGTCCGCGTGTGGAAACCCGTTTCCTTTGTCATTTCGACATCCGCATCCGTTCGTTTCCTGAATCCGATTGACCGCTTGAAGCGCTCCCGTTGCCCGTAAACCCGAAGGTGGATATCCGTCGGGTTCCAGCCGTTGGCTGAGTCGATATCATCAGGACAGGCCGACGTCAAACACACGAGGTCCGTCAGCGCCTGCAGGAGGACGTGGTCGCCGGGGCGCGACCAGGGCTCGTCGAGATAAAACTGGTTCCGCTCGTCGACGCCCGTGTTGTAGAAGAAATTCATAGCCATCCAGCCGGGCCGAGGGGCGATCGGATAGGGCTCCAAGGCGGCGTTGAAATTGTCCGAACAATTGACGTGGCCCGGATAACCCAAATCGTCGTAATACTTTGGGGCGCAGGCGAGGCCGAAGGCGTCGTGCCGCAGACAGTTGTCCTGGACGATCTCGATTAGAGGCCGCATATCCTGGTCGTAATATTTCGATTGCAGCCCGGGCGCCGGATAAGCCTGCGCCATCAAGGTGCGCGTGGTCGTCACGTCCAGGCAGCGCTCGATCCCTTTGTCCAGCTGGGAGACCGGAAAGGCCTGGAAGTCGGAACACTGCCGGCCCTCCACGTCGATGATCTCTATCCACTCTCCTGCGCCGACCGTGTAGGATCTGGCCGTCGACCGGTTCACGCGAAAATCGAGCCGGGGATCGGCTAGTGGTTCGGGCAGGCGGGGCTCAGCCGTGGCCGACGGATCGGCTCTGTGTACGAACACCTCCAGATCTGTCGGCGGATCCTGTTCGTCTACTCGCATTGGACCACCGGGCGCTGCCACGAGCGCGACGCCGTTTTCCTGGACAGTGAACGAAACCTCGGCGCCGGGGCGCGAGTCGTCGCCGAACAAATCGATTGAGCTGAGGTCGGCCAGACCGAGACCGCACTTGCGAAGCTGCTGCACAGGGCCGTCGAATTGGCGTTCTGTGCGCGCGAGAATCGCTCTTGTCCCGGCTGCATCGCCGCTCGCTCTGGCCCCGACAATCCCGCTGGCCACCCTCTTTTCACTATCGAAAAGGATCAGTTCGCACGTTTGCCTCCCCTCCCGGTCCACGATGCCAATGCGGTCCCCCGCCTTTGCCGCGAAGACAACCAGGCCCCCGCCGCGCACCAAATACCGTTCGGTCCCCACCGGGAGCGTCCTTATTCCGGGCCGCAGAATCCGAGATCTGGCAACGGTGCCGCCTTCCGGCATCAGGGTTTCTTCTCCCTCAGGCTATCCACTCTTCCTTTCCACGAGGCTAGGAATCTGTCGGGCTTTGCGCTTCGGATCATCACTGAGGTTCAAATCGACCGGCGACGGTGGTAATTCCCAACCAGGTTCATTCCGACAGATTCCTTCCAAGAAAATGAAACTGAGATTTGAGACGAATTGTCATATCTTCTGGATCCTTTCCGATAATCTGAAGGTGAAAGTTTGAGGCTCTCGCGAATTCGGTGACAGTTTGGCACAACGATACCCATCGGAGCAGTTAGGAATGTCATTTACCACAAATCTCAGTTTCATTTTCTTATTGCTAGGAGTCTGTCGGACGAACTGGGTCACTTGCGAAGCAATCGAACGTCAAAGTCCGACAGACTCCTAGCCATCGAGTCGTCCAAGGCCTCGATCCAGGGCGTGTGGTGCACGGAGGCCTGGGTGCCGGTGCAAGGCGACTTGAAGGCCTTATCGCGGTATCCGACGATGCTGTGCTCCTTGTCGTGTTCCCACTGTTTAAAAAGATCCGCTGCCATATCGAGGTCGAACTCCGGATAGTCCACGGGCTCGAGTAGGTCCCGGATATAGTCGGTTTGAAAGTCGATATCCTCGAATGGGTTGGCGAGCTGCTCTTCGCGGTCCCTCCAGGCGGAGATATCCTTTGCCATTTCCTCTCTCGAGGGAAGTGTTATTCTCCCCAGCACGACATCACGAGCATACCATGCCTGGGCATCGAACATGCTGAAAGTGTAGTACTGGTCCTGCATTCCCAGGTACATAAGCCTTGGATTTCGCTCCCAGAATATGCCTTTATACAGTCCTGTCGGGTAGAGCCGGTTGTCCGTTCTGAGCCTCAGGCTGCTCTCGAGGAATGGAAAACTATGTCGATAGCCGGTGCACAGGATGATCGCATCTAATTCTCTGCTGCTGCCATCTCTGAAGTGTGCCGTTTTTCCTTCCAGCCTGGTGAGTAGCGGAACTTCCTCCATCGTGTTTGGCCAATTGAAACCCATCGGATCAGTCCGATAACTGATGGTTACGGATCTGGCGCCGTATTTATGGCACTGTAGGGCAATGTCTTCGGCAGAGTAACTGCCGCCGACGACCAGGACATCATTGCCGGAAAACTCGCACGCTTCCCTAAAATCGTGGCCGTGGATCACGCGTCCCGGAAAGTTCTCAATGCCCTCAAAATAAGGGACGTTCGGGACGGAGAAATGGCCGGTGCTGACAATGACATAGTCGAACTCTTCCGTGCGCGTCTGCTCCTTGTCCAGGTGCTCCACTGCAACCGTGAACTTTTCCGAATCGTCAGCGTATTGGACCTGCTTGACGGCAGTGTTGAACTGAATCAGCCGTCTTACATTGCTCTGCGTGGCGCGGCCCGCGATGTAATCGAACAGGACTTGGCGCGGCGGAAAAGACGGGATCGGCTGCCCGAAGTGATCGTCGAAGGTGTAATCCGCGAACTCGAGGCATTCCTTGGGGCCATTCGACCACAGGTGGCGATACATGCTGCTATGTACGGGTTCGCCGTATTCATCTACCCCTGTGCGCCAGGTGAAATTCCACAAACCTCCCCAATCGCTCTGTCTTTCAAAACACACGAGCTCAGGGACGTCCGCCCCTTGCTTTTGCCCCTGGGCAAAGGCGTGCAGTTGTCCGAGACCGGAGGGGCCAGCTCCGATGATGGCAACCCGGGTTGTCATGTTCCCCTCCAAATGTTTCGTCCTAAGTGCCGCGATAAAGGAGCGTCAGGATTCTTTGGGTCGAGAATCTTCTGAAGCTTCTCCTTGTTGCCGCCCAAATTGTCGATGTTTCCGGTAGCCATGACTTCCTCCTTTATCGTGTATTTCACTCCAATTCTGTACTATCAAACTCACTATAGGTTTCGATTAGTTTTTGCCGAGTTCCTCCCTTTATTCGGACTTCGACTCGGTCAACTTCATTTTGCCATATGATGGCTATGCAATACGAATTACCAATTCCTTTCACAAGTTTTTTTGGGGGGACCGGTTCCTCTCACTACGGTGTTTTGATTCTCGGGACATTAGGTGATGATATTGATGGCCTTGTGTAGGTTGAAGGTGAAATGATCACAGAGGGCAGGGGTGGATTCGAAGCCCATGGTAGATTTGAGGCTAAGAACCAGTTGCCTGCAAGCAGCCAGGATTCTGGCTGCGTTATGGTTACGGATCATACATCGATCTTCATCGAAGAAGCGATCTCTGGGGTAGTGGTTTTTGTTTTCGATGGCCCAGTGGTTGCGGATTTTCGATAGGAACTGAGGAGGGCTCAAGTCGGTGGGATCGCGGCTGCTGACATAGTAGGAGCGTTCCGAGGAAGGTTTCGCTTTGTTAGGATAATGGAAGGTGCGTTGGACAGAGGCGAACTGACGAGCATGAGGCAAGCCAAGGGAGGGAGCGCTTAGAGGATGGGTTGCTATTTGACGAATCTCCAGGCGGCCATGGTCCTTATCTACGGTTTGGTGGACAAAAAGGGGGAGGGGCCGAAAAGATTCTTTGCGTCTTGATGCATGGTGGGTTGGTTGTCTTTGATCTGGATGATATAGTCAGCACCGAGTTCTTCGACCACGATGTGGGCCGTTTCTTTTTGGTTATGCATGGCGTCGAAGGTGAAGGTGGATCCGTCCATGGCCGGCATCTTGCGCAGGAGAGTTTGGGCGGCGGTGATCTCGTTGGATTTGTCGGCGGTAGCGACTTGGGCAATCGTTTGAGCGCTTTGATGATCGACCGCGGCCACCAGGTGCAAGGCCTTGGCCGGTTCTTTGTCAGTGCCTTTGAGAGTCTTACCGTCAACCGCAATATCGCGGGGCAAACGGCCCTCGGGCGAGGCTATGAATTGGGTGAGGATTTGATCGAAAAGCTCGGCCTCGACGTTTTGCAACACCCGGTAGAAGACATCATAGCAGGGGGCCTGAAAACGGCTTGTTTTGGGGTTTTTCCAGGAGCGTAAGGCGCGCAGTTGGGCTTGATTGAGGTGATGGGCCAGGCGCACGATCTCCTTGAGGTTGTGTTTGCCGCAGAGGGTGCCGAGCACAATCATACTCAAGACCGTGGCGAGTCGATAGCGACGGCCCGCTTTTCGACGGAAGTCTTCGATCTGGTGGAAGCGTTCCCGGAGGCTTGTCATCTGTTCCACTTTGAGGCAGACCGCATGGGAGTTGTCGTTGGCATTGAGGGCCTCACGGTGTGCCTTGGGCAAGGGCCCTGGCGAGCGCAGCAGTTGCAGAGCATCAGCCCGCAGGGGTTTGACCCAGATCTGCTTGGGGCGCTCATGGCGTTCATAGAAATCTTCCCGCTGTCGACCATATCCCGCGCTCAAGCCCAAAGGAGTCCACCCGCTCGCCTTGTAGCAAGTGCCTCGGTGGATCTGTGGGTCCACGAAAGTTTCCGCTACCAAGGGGCGATAGGCAAAGGCCTGCTCCCAGTGATCGGCCAAGACTCTCAGGCACATCGCCAACGTCTTGGAGGCCAGATTGGCCAGCTTGAGCCCGGGCAGAATGAGAAAACGCCGGTTCTGCACCACCAGTTTCAAGCGCGCATGCCGTCGCGCCCCATCCCAGCCGATCCAGCCGTCTCGATCCTTCAGCCGGTAGCTAGCCGCTCCCCACAGCAAAAGACACACCCATTGCCCGTCGATCAAAGCCACATAGCGCAGGGTCTCTCCCGCGCTCCCCGCACTGTGCAAATAATGATGTTGGATCAAAAGATCATTGAATCGCTCCTGCTCTTCGGGCAAGATCAGACGCGTGGAGATCAGTCTGATCCGGAGTTAGACGATCTATCGAAGGAGTCAGATGGTAAGATCTTTTGTCTTTCATACCATCTTGGCATGACTGATTCCCTCGGGTTTGTCTAGCTCTTTTTTTATCTTTTTGCCTATCAGCCACTTCCTCCCCAGAAAACTTTCACCCTGTTCCTCTCACTTAGTGCTGTTGTTCGAAAATGCAGTGATCCCGCTCAGCGGGACTCGCGACAAAGCAATGTCCGGTGCGCGCTGCGCCCTTTTCAACAAGACGAAACTATTGTGTCTCAGGTGGCTTCGTGGAGTGCTTCGAGCTTCGATTACGCTTGAGATTGCGAATATCGATTGCCCTTCGCCGATCTCCTTCTCTCCACAATCGACCAGCCCAATCGTAAGCGTAATCGACCTCCCTTCTTATGAGTGCACGATTGAGTGGACGACGGGCACCGATACCGGGAAGTTGGTCGTTGTCGTGCACTGAATCGTCCAATAATGTCGATGCCGGTCCTGACTCTGAACCGCGACAAGAGGGTCCGCCCTCTACAAGCCGGCGGTGCCGAAGTTTCAGAAGAGAAACCTAGTCAAAGTCATTCCTCGTGAAATTGGACACGGTTCCCGAAGGACCTAGATTGTTGAATGATGGGGCCATTGACATGATACTAAGCAGAGACTAAATAGAGGCTGTTCGAAAAGTGCCTCCAGCAGCGGACGTTTACCCTTTTCGAACAGCCTCTAGATAGAAGACTCCCTTCAACTCGAGGAGAATCAGACATGAAAGTCGCGAAAATTGAACTGACCTTCCTCGATGTGCCGTTCACTCGCCACAGCGGCGAGCATCTGCAATACTGGATTCCGGCTTGGCGTATCGTCCAGATATGCAAACTGACCATGGACAACGGCGTCGTCGGCTGGGGAGAGACCATTGTTCACGCCACTCATGCCACCGTGTCGGATGACATCGAAGACCGTATCATCGGTGAAGAGGCAGCCGGTCTGCTGTGGAACGACGGAATCGGCGCAGGTGTGCAGATGGCGCTCTTCGACGCCGTGGCCAAGAACGAAAATGTTCCCGCGAATCGCTTATTTGGGTCAAAGGTTCGCGACTGGTGCCCCATATCCTGGTGGGCCTGCGACATGGAACCGGAAGAATGGGCTCGAGAGTGTAAAGACGCGGTTGCTCGAGGCTATATGTCGGCGAAATTCAAAACTCGACCGTGGCAGGACCTCCACGCTTGCCTCGAAGCTGTCGTTCGGGTGGTTCCGCCTCAATTCAAGTTGGACCTCGACTTTAACGGCCACCTCGTCAACTCGGCCAATGCGATCCCACTGCTAAAATCGATCGAACGGTATGATCAGCTGGCGATGATCGAATCACCGATCCCGCAAGAGGATGTCGAGGGAAATGTTCAGCTGCGCAAGCGTATCAACCGGCCAATCGCCATGCATTTCGACAGGCCTCCCATCATGACCGCCCTGCACGAGGATGTGATGGACGGTCTCATCATCGGGGGAGGCGCTTCGCAGTTGCTCGAACAGAACGCCATTGCCAAGGCAGCCAATAAGCCGCTTTGGCTGCAACTGGTCGGAACCGGCCTGACAACAACCTGGGCAGCTCACGTCGGCTCCGTCTGTAGCCAGGTCAGGTGGCCGGCCATCACCTGCATGAACATTTGGGAATCAAACCTGCTCATGCAGCCGATCTCGGTGAGGGGTGGATATTACAAGGTTCCCCAAGGTCCGGGTTTGGGCATTGATGTCGACGAAGCGGCACTGAAGAAATATGCGGTCGACTACTCCCACAAAGATACCATTCGGCACATCTATCGCTATACCCGCGCCGGCGGAGAGACCGTTTCCATCACCGGAAACCGAAGCGCCTTCCACGCACGCTATACGCAGTTGAGTCTGCCCATCTGCGAGGCGGGTTCGAGTATCGAAGTGATCCGCGACGACGGCAGCCCCAAGTTCGAGGAGTCCTACGAGGAAGTTGAGCGGAACGGTATTCTGTTTGAGTAGGATGCAACTGTCTTCCTCTTCGTCATCCTCATCCTCTTTTATCCCCAGATTTCGATGACCCTTCCAGATTCTAAATTCCTGGTCTATTTTGGACAGCGGTGGTATCAACCATGATCTGATAAACAACCGCAATTCGGTCGATATGGAATCACTCATGAAAATCGGACACGCGACTTTACCAGCAATCTCACAGATGGTTGCATCAGCCTCTTTCTTGCTTCTGAGCGTCGAACTCGGGCGTGCGCAGCAGGTTGGCCAAGTACTGCCACCATGGTCGCCGGGCACGCTTGATATCCACCAGATCAATACCGGCCGCGGTGACTCGGGACTGCTCATCTTCCCGGATGGCACCAGCCTTCTCGTCGATGCAGGTGAACACAGCTTTGCGCCGCCGCGTGATAGCGTAACAAAGCCCGACGCCTCGCGAACGGCGGGAGAGTGGATCGCGCGGTATGCCCGGCACATGTTGGCGCACGACAAGAACCCGGCTCTCGACTACGCCTTACTCACCCATTTCCACGGTGACCATATGGGTTTGCCGCTACCGGAGTCCGAGACCGCACGCGGTGGCTATAAGCTCTCAGGAATTACGGATGTCGCCGAGCACCTTCCAATCCGGGTACTGATCGATCGCGGCTGGCCAGATTATGACTACCCCGCTCCAGTCCAGGTCAATGACATGGAAAACTACCGCCTATTCCTCAGTTCGCAAATGAAGGAATCCGGTCTCCAAGTTGAGCGCCTTCAGGCGGGGCGCAATGACCAAATCGCCCTCCAGCGCGATTCTACGCTCTACCCCGGCTTCGAGGTCCGCAACCTTGCCGCCAATGGCGAGATCTGGACCGGCGTCGGCACGAACACTCGGCACCATTTTCCACGAATACAAGATCTACAGTCCGATGAATATCCAACCGAAAACATGTGCAGTCTGGCCATCCGTGTAAGCTATGGGAAATTCGACTACTTTACCGGCGGCGACCTTATTGGTGTCCTTCTAGGAGGTGAACCGATATGGAACGATGTGCTAACCCCGGTCGCACAGGTCGTTGGGCCGGTCGAAGTTGCCTTGCTTCCTCACCACGGAGTGTGGGATTCAGTGAGCAAGTTTTTTCTCGAAACGCTTCGGCCCCGTGTGATGGTGATATCCGTGTGGACGCATCCACAGCCATCCTGGCCCGTGATTGATCGGATATTCTCGACACGTATTTATCCTGGTCCGCGCGATGTCTTCGCAACCAACATTCTGCCGTCGAACCGGATCGTCATAGGCGAGCGGCTCAATCAACTTAAGAGTTCCCAGGGGAATATCGTTGTACGTGTTGAGTCAGGAGGAGAGAACTTTCGTGTAATCATCCTCGATGATGACAAGGAGAGTTTCCAGGTCAAAGCAGTTTGGGGGCCCTATCAAACACGATAGGTCAGACATGTGCCTCCGTGCGGCCTTAATGATAGGAAATTGCTTTGCTCGCGACGCTTACGATTACGATGATCGATTTCTGGAGAAATGGGGTAGTGTCGTATCGGTCGCTTCCAATCGAGAATCGCTATCTTAAGCGCAATCGAAACTCGATCGTCTAAGCTTACGACGAGGATTTCGACAAAGCAATGTCCGGACCGTGGGTGGCCTTTTTAACAGGACGAAACTATTGTGTTTCAGGTGGCTTCGTGGAGTGCATTCTCTGACCTAAGGGTGCGGCATAAGGAGTGACCTTTCAAATTCTTTCTCCCGCATGCAGGGAATGTGGAGCGAAATATCTATTCCGAAGGAGGGCTGAACATGCCTATCGAGAAGGTGACCGTGTCACGGGACGACGATGTCTACGAGCTGTTGCCCGACGTGGCCCGCATGCCCAGCGGCAAGCTAGTCTGCATCTACCGCGAAAGTGACGGGCATACAGTCCGCCATTTCTCGAGCGTGGCCACGCGTAGGAGCGTTGACGACGGACACACCTGGGTCCCCGCGCCGCCCCATCGTCGAGGCCCGTCCGGACAAGGATGGCGTGGTCCTCAAGTGGAACCTGCCCCACATCCAGAGGCTAAAGGATGGCCGTCTCCTCGCACTGTGCGATGTGTTCCCCTCTCCTCCGGACGAGAACACTGATTTAACCAATTCTCACATCGTCTTCTGGTGGAGCGAAGACGAGGGCGAGAGCTGGTCGAAGCCGGAACACTCATCAGTCTTCGGCATCTGTCCTGACCGCATCGTCGAGCTGCCCTCAGGAGCATGGCTGCTAGCGACGTCCGTCCGCATGAAGGAAGACCACTACGACCTTGAAGGCAGTTGCACCCAGATCGTCCAACGCTCAGAGGACCAGGGAAAGACATGGCAGGGCCCCTATATTGTGGGCCATGACGAACGCTACGAACTGAGTGAAGGAAGCATTCTGCTCCTGCCCGACGGCGAACTGGTCTGCTATATTCGGGAGGACTCCGGGCTAGGCGGGACTCATGCCGCGCGCGGGCTGCCTGCCTTCAAGGCCTTCTCGAACGACGAGGGGCGCACCTGGGAAGGCCTCTACGAGACGCCGATGGATGGCGCACACGACCCCGTAGCTGGGCTCCTTCCCAGCGGCAAGGTCATGGTCATCTACCGCTATCAGCAGGCCGGAACCCTGGGTGCGCCAGGGCCTTGGACCAAGAGTCAACTGGAGGAGTTGGCAACGACATCGAGCCAGTCGCAGGGCGACATCTCTCACTGGGCCCGCAATACCATGGCCTACCTGGAGACGGTCGAGAGCGCCAAGGCACGAGAGCTGAGACGGCAGGGAGGCATCATCATGCCCCTCGACCACGACCGCAGCCCACGCTCCGACGGGGGCTACACCGGCTGGGTTGTGCTCGATGACGAGCGTATCTTCTGCGTCAACTACATCGTCGATGACGCGCCCATGGCCCAGATACGTGGCTACTGGTTCGACGAAAACGACTTCTAGCCAGGACATCTCACACATTTCGTCGCGAGACGGCGTAGATCGCTGCGTGCCAGTGCCTTTCCAAAGCACGGCGGGCGACAGTGTGTTGAGACCCTCTGAGGTCGCCGGGCAAGGGAAGGCGCTGGCACGCGGTGAGATCCGTCGTCGTAGCAGAAAGTTCGTGAGATGTTCGGGCTAGATCTAGCCAAGTGGCGACACCTGGCCCGGAACCGATCCAGTTCCAAGTGCGGGCTCGACTACCTGATGACCGAGCAGATCATCGCCGGTGACGTCGATGAAGTGATGCGCTGGCTCAAGAAATCTGTTATCAGCTGTATTTCGCTCGCAGCATCTCAGCTGCCTGGCACATCGCCTTGAGCTTCAGATACGCTTCGTCCTGATCCATCGGATTCTGCACCGAGGGCGAAAACCCGCAGTCGGGGTGAAGGACGATGCGTTCCTTGTCCACGTACTTCATCGCCTCCTCTACTCGCGATACCACGATCTCGGGAGTTTCGACCGCTCGATCGCAGTGGTCGATGCACCCCAGTCCGAGCCGAGCGTCCTTGGAGAAATTCACCAGGCACTCCATTCCGTGGGAAACTGGAGTAGCCAGCTCGAGCGAGATGATAGCGACTTTCACCCTTGCCAGTCCAGACATGATCAGATCGAAAGAACCCTCGCTCCCGTGAGAATGATCGAAGTGAGCGTGGCAGAGGTGCATGCAGGTGGTTACGTTTCCCACGCCATCGACTGTCTGATTTACCAGATCGACGCACAGATCGATCTCCGCGTTGACGTCTTCGATCCCGTCACTTTTACGGATCTCTGGATCGACGAGACGACACAGCCATGGCTCGTCCAATTGCACGGTGTCCGCTCCAGCTTCCTGCAAGCGGTCGATCTCCTGCCTGAGAATGGGAACGCAGGCTTCCATCAAAGCTGTCGCGGTGGGATACGCTTCTCTCGAATACTCCGGGTGCCACATTCTTCGGCCGATCGTATACGGGCCCGGAAGTGTCCCTTTAACGCGGCGCTGGGTGCGAGAGCGCAGAAAACGGATCTCATCAGCTGCGATAGGTTGATCGTATTCGATTGGGGCCACCACAGCCGGATAGGGTAACCCGCTCCATACGAGGTCGGCCTTGAAACCGCGCACGCGCTCCGCGAAAACCTTGACATAGCTCTCACGGCGCCATTCCCCGTCGGTGATCTCTTCCAGACCCGCTCGCTCTTGAAGGAGGATAGCCGATTCGATTGCTCGATCGAGCTGCTGATCTACATCCTCCTCGGATATCTTTTCCGCTTTTCGGTCAAGGATCAACTCGCGGACCCACTCCGGCCTCGGCAAGCTACCGATCACTGTGGTTGGGAACATTCTCTACTCCTAATAGGGAGAAAGGGCGCAGTCAATTAGTCATATAACTCTTTGTTCTCCACTGTAATCCCAAACCAGGTTCGTACCATGGGATCAGACATGGTCCATCATAAGTATAGCCCCCAGAGTCAAACGGATCTTCCGCCATCAGCAATTGCTGTCTCAAGACCACAACGTAGAGCCGGATACCTGGGGATCTGGGATCGAATTGCGGACGATATCTTTCGATAGTTAGTTACGTTGAGGCCGAGTATGGCGGGTGTCATGCGCTCGGATCAGACCGCTCAATAGATTCCCAAGCCTAGCACGTTTCGATCTGAGGGAGCCAGATCGCCAATTTGCTGCTGAGAAAGTTCGCGGATGGAGGAATAGTCCGGTAGCCATCCGTCCAGAGCGAGCAAACGTCGCATGTCCGGTGACAGTCGCGCCCGTACTGCCGGCGAGAAAAGATGCTCGTTGTTGATCATTCCCCGTACCCAGCTTCGCTGGTAAAAGCCGATGGCCTAATGTCGGACGTGATCGCTGTGGTTCAACCCCGTCGCGTGCCATGTCGCTGCGTCCCACATGACCACCGAGCCTGCGGAAATCAGCGCGTGCACAAAGCCGGGATAGTCTCGCGACGATTCGGGAACCTCAAGTGACCGGTGGCTGCCTGGCCAGATCAAGGTGGCTCCGTTGTCCTCACTAAAATCGACCAGTGCCCAGAGGACATTCACCGCGACGGGGAGGTGCGTGCCACCCTTGAAGGGCTCCACAGTGAATGCTTCGCGATCGACATGTAGGTGGAAGCCAAACCGCTGTTCTCGATCGCCACTTGGCAAGATGCTGCGTGCCGTGGTGTCGTAAAGCACCAAATCATCGCCCAGGATCTTTCGACACACCGCAACGACCGGTGGGCATAAATAAAATGATTCGAAGAACTGGTTTTTCCCGAGAATGTTGCGTGCGACTTTCTGGTTTTGCGTTTGCTCTCCAATCCGTTCGGCGATGGAGCGCTCTCGCTCGTAGACTTCTTCCATCGCCGTGATGGCCTGTTGCACCTGTTCCGCGGTAATCGCGTTAGGAATGACGGTATAGCCTTGCGAATGAATCTCGCGAGCATATCGGTCAATGTCAAAAGTACTGCCATCGAAAGTATGTCGACGCGAATTGCTCATAGTCGCTGTCCTGGGCGCCGCGGAAAATCACTAAATTCCAGTCATCCTGTCGTGTCCCACAAGTGTGCTCACCTGATAACGGGAAAGCAACAGCTAACCACTCCCGGGTCACCCTCTTACACTGTGACTCCGTTGATAACGCTGCCGGGACCTGGGTTATCGACTTTCCCCGCGTTGAACCGCACGAAGTTTGGCGGGCCGGCCGCCATTGAAATCGGATGGGAAACCGTTCCCCGTGCACCGGAAGTGGTTGACGCAGCCGTCGATCGCTACGTCAGGTTCACGGGAGGTTACTTTGACTGACTTGACGGAGTCGATATATCGGCAAAGGAGGTAAAGGGGCAACTATGCCAAGAATACCAGAATTGGTTGCAATCGCATCTTTCTTGCTTCTGAGTATCGAACTCGGGCGTGCGCAGCAGGTTGGCCAAGTACTGCCACCCTGGTCGCCGGGTACCTTTGATATCCACCAGATCAATACCGGCCGCGGCGACTCGGCACTGCTCATCTTACCCGATGGCACCAGCCTTCTCGTCGATGCAGATGAACACAGCTTTTCGCCGCCGCGTGATAGCGTAACAAAGCCCGACGCCTCGCGAACGCCGGGAGAGTGGATCGCGCGGTACGCCCGGCACATGTTGGCGCAGGACACGAACCCGGCTCTCGACTACGCCTTACTCACACATTTCCACGGTGACCATATGGGCTTGCCGAGACCGGAATCTGAGACCGCACGCGGTGGCTATAAGCTCTCAGGAATTACGGATGTCGCCGAGCACCTTCCTATTCGAGTATTAATCGATCGCGGTTGGCCGAATTATGACTACCCCACTCCAGTCCAGGTCAATAACATGGAAAACTACCGCCTATTCCTCAGTTCGCAAATGAAGGAGTCCGGTCTCCAAGTTAAGCGCCTCCAATCGGGGCATAATGACCAAATCGTCCTCCAGCGCGATCCCACGCTCTACCCCGGCTTCGAGGTCCGCAACATTGCCGCCAATGGCGAGATCTGGACTGGCGTCGGCACGAACACTCGGCACCATTTTCCACGAATTCAAGATCTACAGTCCGATGAATATCCAACCGAAAACATGTGCAGTCTGGCCATCCGTGTAAGCTATGGGAAATTCGATTACTTTACCGGCGGCGACCTTATTGGTGTCCTTCTAGGAGGTGAACCGATATGGAACGATGTGCTAACCCCGGTCGCACAGGTCGTTGGGCCGGTCGAAGTTGCCTTGCTTCCTCACCACGGAGTGTGGGATTCAGTGAGCACGTTTTTCCTCCAAGCGCTTCGGCCCCGTGTGATGGTGATATCGGTATGGACGCATCCACAGCCATCCTGGCCCGTGATTGATCGGATATTCTCGACACATATTTATCCGGGTCCGCGAGATGTTTTCGCAACCAACATTCTGCCGTCGAATCGGATCGTCATTGGCGATCGGCTCAATCAACTTAAGAGTTCCCAGGGGCATATCGTTGTACGTGTTGAGGCAGGAGGAGAGAACTTTCGTGTAATCATCTTGGATGACGACAAGGAGAGTTTTCACGTCAAAACAGTTTGGGGGCCGCTTCAAACACGGTAGGTCAGACATGTGCCTCCGTGCGGCCTTAATGATAGGAAATTGCTATGGGACGGTGTATTAGATAGAGCCCGTCCCAGTGGTGGAAACAATTGATTTTTAATGAGTTATGGGCAAAAAAAAGGCCGGATAGAGCTGCAAAAAGCTCGATCCGGCGAAAAGGGGCGCTTATGCTTGCGTTAGTCAAATACAAAGCACGCCCTTCTCATGAAAAATATTGCCGTACAAAGCTTCCTGCGTCCAGCCCTAACTCCAGTCATTCGATGCAAAGACTACACCGTGTTTCTGGAAACAATGGAGCGGATTGACCGGGTTTTGATCGACTCCTCGCTGGAAAGGGAGGCGATCGTAAAAGCCTTGGAAGGATGGGATGAAGCGGGAGGGAAGGATCGGGAGCGACGCGCTCTAAGAGCGATAAAAGCGCTGCGGGTGGAGGTGGTGCGTCATTTACTCGGAGGGATATCCTTTCGTTGTCTGTCGCAGGAGTTGGGACGCAGTGAGCTTCTGGCTAATTTTTGCCGGGTGCGTGAGGTAGACGGGATCCGGAAAATATCGAAGAGCAGTCTGGAACGGGATTCGAAATTCTTCGACGAAGCGTATCTGAGACAGCTGCATGCAAGGATGACCGAGGTGGTGGGCAATGCTGAACATTGTGGTGAGGCAGGATTAGAGAAGCCGATCGATACGAGGGAATGCCTGATCGACGCCACTTGCCTGGAAGCGAACATCCACTGGCCCGTGGACTGGGTCTTGCTCAAGGATGTGGGAGCAACGCTGCTCAAGGCGATCAGTCTGATCGGGCAGGCGGGAATGAAACAGCGCATGCCCCAGGGAGCAAAGGGATTGGCTCGGGAGATGAACAAACGGTGCCTGGAGATGACGCATGCGCGTCGGCGCCGGGAGGCGGGCAAAGCGCGTAAAGGGATCCTGCGGCGGATGAAGCTATTGCTCAAGAAGATTGAGGGCCATGCCCTTCGCCACCGTGACTTATTGGAAGCTATGTGGATGCAAAGCGATTACACCGAGAAGAAGGCGAGCCGAATCATCGAGCGAATGGATGGTATGTTAGAGCAGATACCGCAGGTCATGAAACAGGCGCACGAACGGATCATAGGGGGGCGGCAGGTGAAGAATGAGGAGAAGATCCTGAGCGCCTACGAACCTGAGATTGACGTCATCGTGCGAGGCAAGGCAGATCGGGAGGTGGAGTTTGGCAACACCCTTTATTTATGCGAGAGCGCAGAGGGATATCTGTTGGACTGGAAACTGTATGGGGGGCAGGCCCCGAGCGAATTGAAGCAGCTTTGGGAAAGTCTGGAGAGGCAAAAGGGCTTCGCTTTAGAGGAGAAGATCGAAGCGATCAGTGGGGATCGGGGCTATGCCTCGAAGGCGGCCAGCAAGCGGCTCCAGGCAGAGGGGATTTTTGACGCCCTTACGCCCCGCAATCCACAAGAGCTCAAGGAGCGGATGGAGGAGCCGCGCTTTGTCCGGTTGCAGCGACGACGAGGGAGCACCGAAGGCCGGATCGGAGTGCTCAAGAACCGATGGCACGGGGGCAAGATACGCAGCAAAGGCTTTGACAACCGTAACCTTAGCGTGGCCTGGTCGGTTCTGTCCCACAATCTATGGAAAATCGCGCAGAGACTTGCGCAAGAACATGAGAAAGAGGCAACGCAGGCGGCATAGGGATCCAAGAATCGAGTCAGAGGCGCTTCCTTGGGAGAACTATCGACTCAAAGCGAGAGGAAGGGTGCTGGAAAGGTGCATAACGGATAAAAGGTAAGCTACCGAGGACGGAAGGCATGTCGTGGTCTACATAACGTGACGAAGATTGATATCGGTATCAGGCTTCCACCCAAATCCTCTCGGATTTGGGACAGCCTCTAGATAGTCATACCAACGGTTCCCAGGGTCGGTAGCTTCTAGGGTTCTTCCAGATTTGGTGTGGGATTTCGAATTTCACGAGACGTGTCTCAGATTAGCTTTCTATGTCGCGAGCTTTGACGCGAGCTTTGGCGGCTAAACTCTATCACATTCAGTAAGTGGGGTTTTAGGATCTGTCCGGGAACCCTAGCCCGAAATCGAAACTGCCACGATTTCAGAAATCGACAAAGCTCGCGTCAAGGCTCGCGACAAAGGGCCTGAGAGACCGGAGCTCAGAAGAAAATCCGATACAAAACTCGCAACAACGGTTTCAATCTAAACCTTCATAGTCTCGACGGTCCACCTTTTGACCGCGTCCATGTCGAACTCGAAGCCGAGGCCCGGAGTGTTGGGCGGGTGGGCCGCTGTCGTACACTGAATCGTGCAATGCAATCGGATTCGTCAAATCAATCGAGTTTGAAACTGACCAACTGCCAGTTGGATTGCAGGGAAGAATACCCATCCCGCTCAGCCTGAGCACAGGGCGATACCACGGATGAAGAGAAGTCCGATCAGCCGCCAGGTTGGAGGGGCGAGGGCCCTCGAGCCCCACGCCGTAAGCACCCAAACGATCAGCTCCAGGCTTGCAGGAATGAGCTCCTACGAAACAGAATCGGGCAACGGAAAGAGAGCTGGATCGGGGGCTCGAGGGCCCTCGCCCCTCCACTTCTGAAGTCGTTTTCCACCTGAATTCCCGAAAATTAAATGGCCCGGAAAACCGCATCAGTCCGACGGAGTGGGATTTCTAATCAGGTGCTGTAGCGCCCTAGGCACGGCGCTACAGCTGAAGCCCCGCGCGAGTCTCGATAAGACGCTGCGCCACGCTCGTTTCTCGCATGAACCGGAGCAACTCCCTGTGCTGATCCGCACGGCTGCACATGGTGGGAAATGCGGCCGCGTAATGACGATCGAAGCGCACCGAGGTTGCCGCCAGGGCATCGAGTCTGAGCGTCTCAATGGTGGTGTTGCCGTAGGCACCGAGGTGATCTCGACGCAGGGTGTCCGAGACGATCCATATTACGTTCATGCGCTGTCAATTCCGCACTCCGATCGGCACGCAACAGTTGCGAGGAGCAATAGAGTGCCTTTTCAACGATCTCCAATTAATGGCGCTCGACATTCTCTACTCTGGGAAATTATCGTAGGGCTCCGAACAGGTTTGAGCTCATCCTACCTAAGCTCATATCGAAATCAGGAGCTGACTTTCAGCTCCACAGGGAGAAGGGAAAAGAAGATGAATATAGGGAAAGTGATATTGGCTTGGATTGCAGGGTTTGTCGTCATGTTCCTGTTATCCGGTTTGTGGTACATGGTTCTGATGGAGAGTTACTACAGCGAGCAATTCTCAGATGTTGCCAGAACAGAACCGATGATGCTCTGGATCGCGGCCGGTTATCTGGTTGCCGCTCTTTTAATGGCGATCATCTACCCTATGGGATACAAGGGTGGAACGCCCGCCGGGGAGGGTCTGAAGTTCGGCATTCTCGTGGGACTGCTTATGGCCGTCCCCACCGGCCTCATCTTCTACGGGGTGAACACGATTCCACCGTCCGGGACCATGGTGGACACAATTTACCAAGTGGTTGAGAAGGGCATTGGTGGGATAGTTATCGGGCTCGTTTTCGGAAGGGGGCAGAAGGAGAACTAAGTTGAGACCGAATTCAGCCTAACACCTTATCTTGGCCTTCGAAGAATCGGCTGAAAAGGGTCACGACGGTCTGCGACTTTATCCACCAAGCCAACGCAAGACTTCGTCTCGATTATGGACAATCCCCTCCTGGGAGGGGCAGGGGGTGGGTCGTCCTATGCACCAGGATTGGTTTGCAATACTCCCCATCAACGTTTCAGCCCCGATTGATCGGTCTCCGCCCTTGCGGGCTGCGCCCTGACAGGTCCGGTTCCGAAGTGGCAAACGGTGGCTGGAGCTGTCTTGTGAACGTTGCAATACTCCCCCCCGTTCATGTGAACGCGGCTACTGTGTTACCTAAGTCATTGCTATCCGTAGCCGCGTTCGCAAGAACGAGGTCGCCGCTTACGAATCGACGACTTTTTCACCGGAATCAATTCCATAGACCCCTTTCCCCGTCCCAATGAACGTTTCCATCCCCCGCGTCCTCGTATTCTCGATCTTGTCGATTCTTTTGACCGGGATCTTCATCGAGGTCGGCGGGGTATTTATGGGCACCGTTACGGAAGGCGGTCGAGAATTCGGTTCCAGCGCATTGTCGATTCCCGTTTTCTGGGCATTTCTGGCTCTGCTTTTTCTATGCGTTGTCCTGAGAACTCTTGCGCGCTTCGAACTTCTGACACGAGCAGAGCTGCTCTGTGTTCTTTTCGCAGGACTGATGGCGTCGCCCATCATGACGGTGGGGTTCTGGCGCTTCATTGTTCCCAGTATGATAGCGTATCCCCGCTCCGAGAATTTTGAAGGCCTCGATGCGGTGAATTCTAACTTTTGGCCCCATGGGCCGAATCTAACAGAAGGCATCCTTACTCAGTCAGCCGGACCCATGGTGGATATACAGGGCAACGTCCGATGGGGCCCACTGACCCTGGCCGATGGGCGCGTCGAGCAAGCTCCGTCAATCGAACACACCGATGAAACAGCTAATACGCATCTACGCGTGCGCCTACCCATCGGCCATAGTAGGGAGGGCACGGTCATTCCCGGCCAGCCCTATCTCATCAGCGTGCTCGCAAAAGCGGAAGGACTCGGTCCCGACTCCAGTTATTACTGTCGCCTATACTATGGTCCGGAGGCGCGTTTCCTGCAGGATGCATTCACTTCCTCGGAAGAGGCGGAAGTGACATTTCAGCAGAAGGAGGGCTTCCGGCGAGTAGGTACATACGGCGTCGTCTTTCCCATTGAGGTGGAGGACTTCGTGATTCTGGAGCTCGGCCTGGAAGGTGCCGGCCGGGTTGCCTTTCGTGATCTGCAGTTCATGAACGTCGAAGCAATCGAAAGCGCATACCGAGGCCGCACCGTAATACGTGAGAGAGATGCGGCGGAGGTGCCCGAATCAGAGCGTGCGGGGCTATTGGTCGAGCCTGACAATCTCCTCAGCTTTGCCGGAATGCGCTATCTGCTTACCGCTTACATACCGTGGAGGGACTGGCTCCGGCCTTTGACGACTTGGGGAGCTTTTCTGGGTCTCATCCTCACAGCAACGTTTGCAATGGCTGTGATCATGCGCCGGGAATGGATCGACAACCAACGACTCCCTCTGCCATTTGCCCAGATTCCTCTCTTTTTCCTAGGAAGCAAGAGAAGAGAATCCGCCGCCGAGCGTTTCCTGCCGGAGGGATGGAGTAACCGTTTTATGTGGGCCGGGTTTGCCGTCACCTTCGTCTGGTGTCTCCTTCGCGGCGCCCATGACATCAACGAGGGTATACCCAATCTCGATATCAACCTCCGCATCAATGCCTACATCAGCAACCCCTACTTCCAGCGAATGCTGGCGGGACTGAATCTTGAGGTTCTGGCGCTCTACCTGGGTCTGTCCATGTTCCTCGAGCTCAACGTGCTTATGAGCCTGCTCGTGGGCTTTTTCCTCTTTCGAGCGCAATTCCTTGTGGGAGAATTCTACGGGCTGACCCACCTGCCCGGCTACCCCCACGCCCTTGAACAGCGATTGTCCGGCTACGTTGTCTATTCGGTCCTCATCGTATTCTTCTCTCGGAAATACATCTATCGTATTCTCCGTGCCGCTGTCCGCGGTGTGGACCGCGGGGAAGACGTACTCTCGAGCCGAGGAGCGATTATTCTTCTGGTCGCTTCAATTTTCGGCGCCGCACTATGGGCGCGATCGATCGGAATGCCCATGGGCGGTACCCTCATAATATACCTGACCCTTTTAAGCTTTGGTCTTGTAGCCATGAAGCTGCGTGCCGACTGCGGCGTGCCTTCCAGCGTTATGTTCCCGCATCTCTACCTCATTGTCGGGTTCACAGGCGGCATGACGGTCGTCGGAGATCAGGGCGTGATGTTCGCGGCCATCATTTCGGTAGTCATCGCTTATTTTGGATTTCTGATCATTCCCGGGATGCAACTCGAGTTTCTGGAGCTCGGACGGCGCTATGGGATCAAGCGCAGTGCCATACTCCTAGTGAACGTTGTGGCCATCGGAGGCGGCTTCCTTATCGGCGGCTGGATCGTTCTGTCCGGGGTCTACGCAAAAGGCATGCTCAGTTTCCCCGATTCAGGGGACTTTGCGAGAGGACCCTGGGATGGCCATTACTATATCTCTATGACCGAGGCAACGATGGATGCCGCAGAACCCCTGGAAGAGCAGGTGAGTGGTAAAATTCGGCCTGCCACATGGGCCGCCATCTACACCGCGGGGCTCACCTTTTTGGTTACCCTGCTCCGCCACACCTTTACCGGATTCTGGCTTCATCCGGGCGGCATCATTCTCGGCTCGACCTGGGTCATGTACCACGTCTGGGCCAGCCTCTTCGTGGCCTGCGTGGCGCGCTATATGGTGCTTAAACTCGGAGGTGCGGCCACCGTTCGGGAAAAACTCCTGCCATTTTCCGCGGGGATTTTCCTCGCCGCCGTAACCGCCCAGGGTCTCTTCTTTCTCATCGACCTCTTTCTCTTCTATGTTGCTGACAGCAAATCGTTGCAGTTCGGTCTGCTTTGAGCCTTCGATCTTTTCCGGCCTATCTTTGAATCGACCAACGCAATCGTAGGCGTAATCGACCGCGGTACTTTCGAGCTTCGATTACGCTTACGATTGCGAGTTTCGATTGGTCCAACTATTCCTGTTTCCTTCATAAATTCGAATCGGTTCGACAAAGCTCACGCCAAAGCTCGCGACAAAGAAGCCCAATTTGAGACACCTCCCGTGAAATCTGAATCCCTCACGAAATCACGAAGGCCCCGAATTTTCGAAGGCCGCTGGCAACAGACAGATCAAAGGGCGCATGTATCTCCCTACGCCCTTCCCTTCGCCATCTTGTCCATAATGAGAACCATGACGAATCCAGCAAGCAACCAGGTAATAAAAAGGTCAGCAGCTCCCGAGATTGTATACATAGCTGGAAAGTGCCACCAATTCCAATGAGAGATAATGGGGAAAAGACCCCCAACACCGCCGGCAATTGAGATAAAGATGGCACGATTTATTTTCGTCTCAATGTTCGTTTTTGAAACAAGCCCGAAAAGAATGGCGGCTATGATGATATTTAGGAGGAAGCCAATCGCCATCATGGGCCCCATGTTTGGATTCGCTCCATTTGCGCGAACACTCATGAAGACAAATGGACCTTCCGATGTCTTCGTCTGCCATTCTTTCATGAGATCCGTATCTTTATGGATTTTTGGATCCCAGTTGGGAATCATGTAGATGCCTGACTCCGCTTCTTGCGATTTTATGACCTTCCTAACCGTTTCGCCATTTTCGAACGGTCTCATGTCGACGTTATGCCAAGGCAGAACCATCCATGAAATCGTTCCCCAGATTTGAGCTACGACAGCCCCTAACAGTATACTTACCAGAAACCTCATCATGGAAAATAGCCTGCCGAAACAGCACGAGCTGTCAACCCGGCGACGTAGGAGTCCGAATCGGAATAGACAAGGTTCGCTTCTCCTCAATACAGTAGAGTTATCCATCCAACCAGCGTGCTTCCGATCTCAGTTCCATGAGTACTCCGAAGAGTAGACAAGGTTCGAGACCCGTCGCCGCTTCTCCCGCAGGGCGGGACGAGGCAGGTAAGATTACCAGGGGAGGTCAGGGTTACCTTCGCCCTTCGGGCAAGGGACCGGTTCAAATCTACTTGCATGTATCCAGCGAAGCAAACCTCCCTCCCGAACCTTATCCCGAACCTTGTCCATTCCCCGGTCGAATGCCATTTCTGAAAAGCCCGAACTTGGCTTTCAGTGCGGCTAAGAAAAACTCGTAGCGGGTTTTGCCATAGTCGATAAACAGGACAAGGTTCGAGAGCGAGGTTCGGAATAAAGTTACCGAAGGGGATCAGAGTTCTTTTCGCCATCCGGGCAAGGGTGCGTTTTGAACCAACCAGCCCAAATCTAGCGAAGCAAACCTTGTCTCGAACCTCATCTCGAACCTTGTCTATTACCCCGTCGTAAATGAAGACTCCCCGACGCAAGCGTCGGGGTATCGAACTCCTTCGCCATTCGGACCGTAATTGCCTATGTTGTACTCGACGTTGAAACGGACTTGCCCCGAGGGGCTTACCTGAATAACACATTGCAGGCTCCCCCGGTCTCGTGCCGGGGTGGCGCCCGGTTTTCAGCTACCATACCCGACTGGATCAGAATACCCCTCCCCCGGCCCTTCTCCCCCCAGTCGTTGTCACGACTGGGGGGAGAAGGGCCGGGGGAGGGGTTGGTGGGTGTCACCATTCTGTAGCACCGAATCAGCGCCACCCCGGTACGAGACCGGGGGAGCCTCCGCCAAAAGGACGCTATACACCCACCGAGGGCCATCCTACCACGAACATCCTTCCTACGGCTGGATCGGGCGTTCCACGCACGATCATGCCTCAGAAAGTCAGCGACCCCGCAGCAAGCTACGGGGAATTACCAAGTTCAATTAGGAACAGTCCGAGCGTGATTCTCCGTATAGTGGCGAAGAGTTCGACGCTGAATCTGCGATCGCTGTAAAAGAGGACAAGGTTCGAGACGAGGTTGCCAGGGGTGGTAGTAGCAACCTCCGCCCTCTGGGCAAGGGAACAATCTGAACCTTCTGCCCTTAATCAGCGGAGCAGTTCCGTTGAGCGGGACCGGCCGATCAAGTGAACAACGGATGAAGAACCGAAGGTTTTATCCGTTACTCGCTCAATTCGTGGGGCATCCCTATCCTCTCCCTATCCGCTGCCGTCCTGTCATCCGCTGCGCCTTCTCTCCCTCCTCCATTCGTTGCCCTATCTTTGCTCGTCGCAGTCCTACGCTGATGGGAACCCGCGCGACGGCACGGGTCCCCATCTGAAGCCAATTCGTGTTGCCGGGCTTCGCCGCCTGATGCGTCAAGGAGCGGCTAGGTACCTGGTGGACTTCGAGTCCGTCAGATTCCTCTCAATCTCCTAGTCGTCGCCATCATCGTCGTCGTCGTCGTCGAAGTCGTTTTCGAGAATTAATCTGCCGACATAGGGAAAATTGGTTCCGCCTAGAGGCTCCTCAGGGAGCTGAACAGATGGCGGGTCACCATCGACGAACACAAGATTGGGAATAAGATCGAAAAAGGTGATCAGCCCTTTGGCATCGTCGAAGACGCCGCTCTTACCCCTGATCTTGTGAATGCATCCTCCGGCCAGCTCCGTAAGGAAGGCGGCTGGATCATCCTCGAACTTACCGCAGAACCCTTGTTCAAAGATGGCAGTGAGCCTGTAACGGGTTTTAAACTCGCCTTCTTCGCCGTGTAGCGCACCGACAAAGGCCTCATTGCCCCATTCTCTATACCAAGCAAAGCCGTTCAGCTCCTTGCACTTAAAGCGCTGGGGAAAGACCTCCCAACAGCCTTCGAGGTCACCAAAGAGTTGCAGGGCTAATGCCGACTCGGGTCCACCACAATCTGAAAATGTGCTGTCCCCGGAAACGGTGACCCTCTTACCCTCATCGTCATCACCGTTATTTTTTGCCAAGGCAGCGCTCCCGGTTGCCAACATCATCAGTGCGAACACCCCTGCCAAGAGAACCATTGCGCGGCGCCATGATGTAACATTGTTTTCTCTTCTCATCTCTCTTTTCTCCTTATTTCGGTGACTCATTCACCGGATTGTATTTTTTTGATCTCATCTGCTATCGATTCAACCTCAGCCAGGCCGACTGGGTCTTTACCTGGTTACTAACCGGTTCCGTGACTCCGGTTACAGGATTTTTCCGGCATTTTTCCGCGGCTGCGGAAAAATAGTGACGCGTGCAGGACGCGGCGGGGAGGTAGCGAGGGAGGGGATTTCTACTTGTGGGCGGTCGTCACCGAACGACCGCGCTTCGGTGTACACAACATGACCCAGCTCGGTCGTCCGGTGACGACCGCCCTCTACAAACCAGATCTGCCCGAACCGAGAACTGCGAAACGTCCAGCAACCAGATCCTAGTGATTACTGGATACTGAACTGCTCAATCTCCCCTCCCCAACCGTGAGCTCGGAAACTCGAATTACCTCGACTGCCGGATCACCGCCACAAGGTGCCTCAACTCCTCATCGACCTCTGCCGGATCGGCCACGGTTTCGGCGACTTCCGCTCGCAACAGGGAACGGTACTGTTCTCGGACGCGGTGCACGGCGATCTTAAACGCCCCCACACTCATCTTCGCTCTCTCTGCCAACTCCCGATAGGGGACATCCCGCGCCTCACCCCACAGATGGCGCTTAATCTGCCGAAACAGTTCGGATTTGTTGCGTTTACCAAAATCGCTGTCCATTTGCTCGAGCACTCGATCAATCAAGGATCTCGCCCATTCGCGGTCATAAAGAATCTCAGGTATGAATTCCTCGCATTGCTCACCACCATAGCGCCTTTCCGCTTCGGCCAGATCCCACGGAATCCTGGCGGCGTTCCCTCCCCTCTTTATGGTTTGATCCCGCCGCCATTCCTTGGACATGAAATTCTTTAGGGAACGGAGAAGGAAATTTCGAAATCGGCCCCGTTTGCGATCGGCTCGGGAGAAGTACCCCCTCTCCAAAAACTCCGCAAAGAAGCCCTGAGTAAGATCTTCGGCATCTTCATGTCGATACCCAGATTTCCGCACATAAGCGTAAAGCGGAAACCAGTAGCGACGGCAGAGCTCCAGCAGGGCATCCTCGGCTTCGACCGATTCTCCACCACCAACCGCGAAGACAAGACTCCAGCGCGTCGTCGAGAAAGCAGGGCTCTGTCGAGGAGAAGCGGGCATGGAAAGGGAATCAGGATATTGGGATTACGAACCGAAAATTGAGACCGCTAATCTGATCCCCGCAATTGTTTCACGTCAAGATCCCATACGCTAGAGCCCGTCCCAGTGGTGGAAACAATTGATTTTTAATGAGTTATGGGCAAAAAAAAGGCCGGATAGAGCTGCAAAAAGCTCGATCCGGCGAAAAAGGGCGCTTATGCTTGCGTTAGTCAAATACAAAGCACGCCCTTCTCATGAAAAATATTGCCGTACAAAGCTTCCTGCGTCCAGCCCTAACTCCAGTCATTCGATGCAAAGACTACACCGTGTTTCTGGAAACAATGGAGCGGATTGACCGGGTTTTGATCGACTCCTCGCTGGAAAGGGAGGCGATCGTAAAAGCCTTGGAAGGATGGGATGAAGCGGGAGGGAAGGATCGGGAGCGACGCGCTCTAAGAGCGATAAAAGCGCTGCGGGTGGAGGTGGTGCGTCATTTACTCGGAGGGATATCCTTTCGTTGTCTGTCGCAGGAGTTGGGACGCAGTGAGCTTCTGGCTAATTTTTGCCGGGTGCGTGAGGTAGACGGGATCCGGAAAATATCGAAGAGCAGTCTGGAACGGGATTCGAAATTCTTCGACGAAGCGTATCTGAGACAGCTGCATGCAAGGATGACCGAGGTGGTGGGCAATGCTGAACATTGTGGTGAGGCAGGATTAGAGAAGCCGATCGATACGAGGGAATGCCTGATCGACGCCACTTGCCTGGAAGCGAACATCCACTGGCCCGTGGACTGGGTCTTGCTCAAGGATGTGGGAGCAACGCTGCTCAAGGCGATCAGTCTGATCCGGCAGGCGGGAATGAAACAGCGCATGCCCCAGGGAGCAAAGGGATTGGCTCGGGAGATGAACAAACGGTGCCTGGAGATGACGCATGCGCGTCGGCGCCGGGAGGCGGGCAAAGCGCGTAAAGGGATCCTGCGGCGGATGAAGCTATTGCTCAAGAAGATTGAGGGCCATGCCCTTCGCCACCGTGACTTATTGGAAGCTATGTGGATGCAAAGCGATTACACCGAGAAGAAGGCGAGCCGAATCATCGAGCGAATGGATGGTATGTTAGAGCAGATACCGCAGGTCATGAAACAGGCGCACGAACGGATCATAGGGGGGCGGCAGGTGAAGAATGAGGAGAAGATCCTGAGCGCCTACGAACCTGAGATTGACGTCATCGTGCGAGGCAAGGCAGATCGGGAGGTGGAGTTTGGCAACACCCTTTATTTATGCGAGAGCGCAGAGGGATATCTGTTGGACTGGAAACTGTATGGGGGGCAGGCCCCGAGCGAATTGAAGCAGCTTTGGGAAAGTCTGGAGAGGCAAAAGGGCTTCGCTTTAGAGGAGAAGATCGAAGCGATCAGTGGGGATCGGGGCTATGCCTCGAAGGCGGCCAGCAAGCGGCTCCAGGCAGAGGGGATTTTTGACGCCCTTACGCCCCGCAATCCACAAGAGCTCAAGGAGCGGATGGAGGAGCCGCGCTTTGTCCGGTTGCAGCGACGACGAGGGAGCACCGAAGGCCGGATCGGAGTGCTCAAGAACCGATGGCACGGGGGCAAGATACGCAGCAAAGGCTTTGACAACCGTAACCTTAGCGTGGCCTGGTCGGTTCTGTCCCACAATCTATGGAAAATCGCGCAGAGACTTGCGCAAGAACATGAGAAAGAGGCAACGCAGGCGGCATAGGGATCCAAGAATCGAGTCAGAGGCGCTTCCTTGGGAGAACTATCGACTCAAAGCGAGAGGAAGGGTGCTGGAAAGGTGCATAACGGATAAAAGGTAAGCTACCGAGGACGGAAGGCATGTCGTGGTCTACATAACGTGACGAAGATTGATATCGGTATCAGGCTTCCACCCAAATCCTCTCGGATTTGGGACAGCCTCTACGCTAGGAATCTGTCGGACTTGAGGTCTGTATCCGTTTCGCACCCCTGAGGCTCCCCCGGCCTTGCGCCGGGGTGGTGCCCGGTTTCTCGGCTATACAAGGCACATTCGAATCAATATCCCGCTCTCCGCCCCTCCTTTCCCCGGTCGCTCTGGCGACCGGGGAAAGGAGGGGCGGAGAGCGGTGGTTGCGGTACTCTTTCTGTAGCCCGTAACCCAGCGCCACCCCGGCACAAGGCCGGGGAAGCCTGCGACCGACAGGCGCTAAACACGTTCTACGGTGCGTCAAATTCCTCTCTTACACTGGCTGAATGCGCTCCTTGTCTCGAAACCCACCCCTTCCTAGATATGAGGTCGACGGAATCCGTTCAGATCCTATCATCGCTGTCTGATTCGATGAAGGCGTGTCCAAAATGCGGCAAGTCGATGGTTGTTTCTCACACGGCCGATCCGATTTGCCCCGGTTGCATGATTGAGGAGGGTCTCTTCGAATCGGATGACAGATTTCTCTCAGGTCTTAAGATCGGCCATTTCGAGGTCAAGGAGAAGATCGCGCGGGGTGGAATGGGCGAAGTCTACCTGGTCCGTGATACCAGGCTTGACCGCCCAGTAGCGCTGAAATTTCTCCCTCTGGATCTTGAGTCTGATTTCCAGATGCAATCGCGCTTCCTCCGCGAAGCCAAGACCGGGGCGCGCTTGAATCATCCCTTTATCTGTAGGATTCACGAGATAGGAGAATTCGAAGAACAGACCTTCATCTGTATGGAGTATGTGGAGGGCGAGTCACTGGATTCCCGCATCGCCCGAGGGCCCGTAGCGGTCGAAGAAACGGTCCGGATTGCCAGGGAAATCGCGGAAGCGCTTTCCGAAGCTCATGACCGCGGCATCGTCCATCGAGACCTCAAACCCTCTAATATCATGCTTACATCAAGCGGGCACGTCAAAGTGATGGACTTCGGTTTGGCTAAGACGCTGCGATATGAGAACCATAAAGAGCCGTCCGTGGTTGATGATTCGATCACCGCGTCCCACACCGTTGTCGGTTCGGTGCCTTACCTCTCACCGGAACAGGCGTGTGGCGAGGACATCGATGCCCGTTCCGATATCTTTGCTCTGGGATGCGTAATCTACGAGATGCTGACGGGGCGTCGGGCCTTTCAAGGTGAAAGCGCTTCTGAGATCATGGCAGGAGTGATCAAAGGCGAACCGGACTGGGATTCATTGCCAACGGGACTCTCCCCTGCGTTTGTAACCCTACTTAGGCGCTGTTTGCGGAAGAATCCGAAAGATCGGATTCGTGATATTGGGGATGTGCGGTTGGGGATTGAGGATGCCTTGCAACTACCTGCCCCAGCAAACTCGCAACTTAGGATGTGGCAACGGCCCCTGCCGATTATCACCGCCGGACTGGTTCTGATGGCGCTTACCGGCGCGGCTGTCTGGGCGCTAATTGACGGCCGAAACATCTTACCGTCCACTACCCCATCGCGTTTCACGATTTCGTTACCCGATTCCCACCTGCTCCCTAGCGCTAAGGGAAGCAATCTGGCCCTCTCTCCGGATGGGCAGACACTAGTCTATGGGGCAACTCAGGATGGCATTGTCCAACTCTTTCACCGACCGATCGACCAGTTCGACGCTGTTCCTCTGAGGAATACGGAAGGCGGTCGAGAACCCTTTTTCTCGCCTGATGGGCAGTGGGTAGGATTTCTCGTCGATAGTGCGTTGAGGAAAGTGGCTCTGGCCGGAGGACCAGCCCAAATGCTGACCGAGTTGCCTGGGTATTCGGGCCACCGAGGCGCCGTTTGGACCAGCGAAGACCTGATCGTGATCGGAAGATCCCCTGGTCTGGCGCTGGTCCCGGCAGCAGGCGGCGAGCCTACCGCCATTGTGAAACCGGAAGTTCACGGTCTGCCCTGGTACCCGCAAGTGATACCGGGCAGAGGCGCAATCCTCTTCACCCTTTCGGATCCTAGCCGGCGCACCAGCGAACTGCAAATCCTGCTTCCTGAGTCGGGAGAGCGCCGGTCGGTGCTGCCCAACGCAGTCGCAGGTCGCGTCCTCGATACCGGGCACCTCGTCTTCGTCCGGAGCGGCGCCCTCTGGGCGGTGCCGTTCGACCAGGAGCGCCTTGAGATCGCAGGGACCCCTGTCCCGGTTGTAGAGGGTGTGCATGTCTACGGCGGGGGCGCCGTTCAGTACGCCGTCTCTGAGAACGGCACGCTCGTCTATATTCCAGGAGACGTTGGAGGAGCTGACAAGAAGACCACACTGGCGCTGGTGGATCCGCAGGGATCCATGGAAAATCTGCCCCTCCCTGTCGATGTCTACTCCTGGCCGAGGTTCTCGCCCGATGGGACTCGGATTGCGGTTCTGATCGATGCTGAAGATGGCTCAAACATCTTCCTCTATTATCTTTCCAACAACCGATTGCGCCAGCTCACTTTTGATGGAGGGCAGTTTCCCATCTGGACGCCTGATGGGACCCAGATCACCTTCTGGGCGAAGGAGGCGCTGTGGAATATCTCATCCGACCTCAGCGAAGAGCCTGAACTGTTGAGCGTAACCGGCAAAGATTTTCCGATTGGAATTCCCCTTTCCTGGTCCCCGGATGGACGTGTTCTATTGCTTTCAAGGAGTGGTGCTGAAACTGGATTTTCTTTGGTGGCCCAGCTTACACGACCCGAAGACGGAGGGGTGGAATATGGTCCGGTCCTGGTTGAGCAGTCGTATGCCCAAGGATGGGCCAATTTCTCCGGAGACCGCCAATGGATCGCATTTGTAACACTCGAAACCGGTGTCCATGAAGTCTATGTCCAACCCTATCCTCCAGGCACGGGTGCTAAGCGGAGGATTACTCACGGAGGGGGGAATCACCTTGTGTGGTCGCGCAATGGGCGTGAACTCTTCTACATAAACGATGGACAGCTATGGTCCATGGCAATCCAGACCGAACCAACGCTCGACTGGCAAGATCCGGTGGCTCTGTTCGAGGTACCCTGGGTGAACTTGATTCCGGGTCGCAAATACGATGTCACGCCCGATGGCCAACAGTTCGTCTTTGTGCAACCTGTGGAGCAAAGCGACGATCAGCCTCGCGAGATCCGCGTCGTTCTCAACTGGTTCGAAGAGCTGAATCGCCTCGTCCCAACCGACAACTGAAAGGAAAAGTCGCATTGATCGACGACCGTTCCGAAGGTCAATTCGCGCCGTCCGCTAGATGCTCAACCAGCAATTCAGCCTGATCTCTAATCTCGAGGTTCGGTCTGGGCCCCCAGTAGCGCATCTGCTCCCAGACGCGGTCGGCCACCCCCCCATCCAAATCCATCTCGTTCAGGCAGCGGCGGGCTTCATTGAGGAATTCATGGCATTCGTACATCCGGCATTGGGCCTGCCAGACGGTCGGCGCGCCCTGGCGCTGGAAACGGAAATCACTCGATATACGGATCTGCTTGGAATTGTTGCCCAGGCCGCAGTGCACCATCTTCGGGTGGAAGATGATAACGTCCCCGACCCGGTAGTCCGAGCGGAGCCAGACCGTCCGGTCGGCATTGGGTTTGGCATCTCCCCTACGGCGACCGCCCCCATGCGTACGAATTCACGATCCTCTTCCTTTGAGTCGGCAACGCCCAGATAGATCGAATCTTTGTACCAGTGCTCGTAGAGCTCGTTCTTGTGCGAATTCTTCCGCAGGGCCAGCCCACCCGTGGTCGAATCGATGTCGACGAATGGGATCCAGGCCGTAACGAAATCCACACGAAAATGATAAAAGTCCTGATGGGCGGGCGTCGCGGTCGTAACGTGCTGGGCGGCGCCGCGTCGATCGGCGACGTCTGCCTTCTCATTGATGACAACCCGAACACGGTCCTGATTCTCGACCCAGCTGAATACCTCGCCACTAAAGAGCCGGCGCAGGATCTTCTCCAACTGAGACGCGTGGATGACATCCGTGAGTGACTCGAGTTCTGAGATTTTTCTGCCCACCCGACCGGCGCAAGCCAGGCCATCACCCACGTGCCCCTTTCCAGACCACTTCAGTTCGAGATCGGGATCGTCGAGAACATAACCCTCTTCAGCGAGAATCTCCCGGATGTCATTTCGTGCCTGGTCGATTCTCCTTGTATCGATGACGTCTCGAAAAAAGAGATATCCTTCATCCTCCAGAACCGCTTCCAGGCTCTCATTACCGCCCAGCAACTCATTGGCCTCTTGATAAGGTTCGTAAGTCTCGTTATGCATCGACGAATCCTAGATATTGAAAGGGGATCTTTCAGGCGTTACTGACCGGCACCCGCTGGAACCGACTTGAGTCAGCGCCCTCAGGCGGAATAGAGTGCCCAAACTGCACGGCCTGTCAACGCGGCGCCAAATCCAGCGGAGCAAACCTCGCCTGCCTCGGCAGAGCACAGCGACGACGGGTCTCGAACCTCGCTCTCGAACCTTGTCTGAATCCTCCTCCAACCAGAATTGCAGGTGAATCTTTGCATCAAATGGGGATCCGACTTCGGGTCGGTAAGTACTTCGAAGAATAGACAAGGTTCGAGACCCGTCGTCGCTCCGCTTTGCCGAGGCATGCAAGGTTACCAGGGCGTTCGGAGTTTCCTCTTTCAATTCTCAAAGACCTTTGGAAACCCATCGCTCTTCACTCCAGCCCAAATTTCGCAGAAATTTTGGCTACCCTTGATCATTCGGACTTGAGCCTTCGATATTGAATATTCCCCATCCGTTGCATTCCTCTAATCCGTTGCCATCCCTCCCCATCCTTTGGCTTGTTCCGCCGGGATTCGACATAGCTCACCGACGGACGCACCGTTGTGCTTACCCGTTACACCGAGCCCGGTGAGGACCAAAAGCTACTACTGAACCGGTTACACCTCGAACTTCCTCCCCAACCACCCCCCCAAATCGAATCCAAATAACCCCTCCTGTAGTGTAGACCTTTGGCCCACTATCAACGACTTACGTCGAAATCAGGCCCCAGTTGAGAAAGACGGGCTAGTAATCTGTCGGCCCCAGGGCCATCCCCTCCTCGGAGGGGCTTGGGGTGGGTTCCTCTAGCCAGCAGGACTGCTTGGTATACCCACTTGCATAGGCTCCCCGCAATGTCGGTCTCCCTTACGATCTTCGATTACGCTTGCGATTACGACGTTCGATTTCCAGTGAATGGAATGACCGTCGTCATTCGACAACCGTAGTCTAAGACGCAATCGAACTGGCGACGGTCGACTGCCATGGTCGATTACGTGATTCGACCTCTGAGCAGCAGCAATCGAGAAGCGCAATCTTAAGCGTAATCGATTCCCGAAGATCAGAACTCCGCGACAACAACCGACTTTTCGCCAGCTCCAATGACGATATTCTCCCCCGCTGACCAGATCTCATCATTGATCAGGAACTTGCATTCAAAGTCAGCCATTGGCACGTCTTTCCTTATCACCCACTCGTCTGGCCCGACATTCTCCATTGGGCACCCTCTCTCCCAACTGAAGCCCCCGCCGCTTCCCCTTATAAAAAGCTGATTCCCAAACCCGACATCAACAATAGCGTAGACGATTGTAGTCATTCTCTTCCTAGTATTCGCGTGCAACGCGAATGTAGTTTCGAATCCGGAAAGGCGGGAGTGAAATGAAGCACTTTGGTTTTCTCGAAAGGGACACGAATCCGCTCCCGCCTTCCCGGATTCGAAACTATGGAGCCGAGCGGGATCGAACCGCCGACCTCGTGATTGCGAACCACGCGCTCTTCCAGCTGAGCTACGGCCCCTTAAAACTCGAAATCGAGGTGCTTATCTTTGAGAGGGCGGCAGAATCAACCAATCTAGGTTGGGAGTCAACGGGATACGGCCAGGCTAGGAGTCTTCGTCGGACTTAGACGTTCGATTGCTTCGCAAGTGACCAGGTTCGTCCGACAGACTCCTAGCAATAAGCAAATGAAACTGAGATTTGAAAAGTATAGCATTACTAACTCCTTCGGAATATTGGGTTGTGCCAATGTGTCACGAATGTCTGAAGAGTCGCAAACTTCCAACGCCAAGTATTCGGAACACCACGAAAAGTTATGACAATTAGTCTCAATTCTCAGTTTCATTTTATTGAGAGGATTCTGTCGGTATGAATTTGGTCGCCGTTTACAACCGTCAACCTGCGATCCGAAGTTCAGGTCTGTTGCGAGGTGCACTTGTCACGGCACAGCGAAGCGGCGACGGAAAGTCCGACAGATTCCTAGTTCTCGAATTGGACAACTCACTGATCCGGAAGTTTAGGGCGACCCACCCCCGGCCCCTCCCAGGAGGGGATGGTCGAAGATCGGAGCCGAAATATCAGACCAGACGACCGAATTCGACAGATTCCTTAGGCTTTACATCCGACCGCCACCGTTGGAGAATAAGGTGGGTGATTTTCGCCCTAGCGGATTCCAAATTTGCGATACTCTGAGAACCGAAAATGGCCAGCGAGATACACGCGCCCGTACAATCCGCCGTTGAGGACGAAGCAGAACGCCTCTTCAAGCACCTCGTTCACGTCGATTGTTCCAGCGAGAAGACGTGGACCCTGGATGCATGTCGCGAGATTGCGCCGCTGACCCTCGAGATCAATAGACTAAAGGAGGAAAAGAACGCCATCGTCCTGGCCCACTCTTATGTCGAGCCAGAGATTGTCTACGGAGTCTCCGACTTCGTGGGTGATTCCTACAAATTGAGTGTGGACGCGTCGAAAGCGGAGGCGGAGATCATCGTCTTCTCAGGTGTCGTTTTCATGGCCGAGACCGCTAAGATTCTCTCGCCCCAATCTCAGGTCCTGGTCCCCGATCGCGGATCCGGATGTTCCCTTGCCGATTCACTTACCGGCGATCAGCTGCGAGCACTCAAGGCCCAGTATCCCCATGCCGCCACCGTTTGCTATGTCAATTGCAATGCTGATGTGAAGGCCGAGTCCGACGTTTGCGTCACCTCTACAAATGTCTACGACATCATTTCTCTTCTCCCTCAGGATGAGGTTCTCTTCGTCCCCGACCGCCTTATGGCGGAGAATATTCGCATTGAACTACGTCAGAGAGGGATCGAGAAGCGGATCCTCACATCGGACGGCACCTGCATCGTCCATGACCGGTTTTCAGTCGAACTCATTGACGAAGCCCGCGTCCGCTACCCGGGACTCGCGATTGTCTCGCACCCGGAGTGCACCACCGCAATTACGGCACGGAGCGACTTCGTCGGTTCTACCGGCGCAATGATCGAATACGTAAAAGCGACCGAAGCGCCATACTACATGATGCTGACCGAATGCGGCCTGGTCAGCCGCCTGGAAGTCGAAAACCCCGAAAAACGCTTCATCGCATCCTGTAAGCTGTGTCCCTACATGAAGTTGAACTCTCTAGTCAAAATTCGGGATCTCTTGATCGATCCACGTCCGGAACAGGAGATCCTTCTTGAGGAGACCCTGAGACGTCGCGCCGAACTTTCTCTCCGTCGTATGATCACCATGACGGAGGAGATTCGATCCCGAAATTGATGCCGCTCAGGGACCTCATTAGGCTGGCCCTCGACGAAGACATTGGATTGGGGGACCTCACAAGCGAAGCCACCATCGATGCCGAATCCGAATCCCGGGCTGAGATCATTGCCAAAGAGCCTCTGATTCTCTGTGGGATCGATGCCGCCCGCCTCGTGCATAAAACCGTGGACCCCAAAACGACCTTTGAGACATTCGCGGTGGATGGGGACGAGATGGCGAGAAGTGATCGGGTCGCCCTGGTTAGCGGTCGAACCCGTAGCCTGCTCATGGCGGAGAGAACCGCGCTCAATTTCCTTCAACACCTTTCCGGAATCGCCACTCTCTCCCGGGAGTTCGCCGGCATCGCCAAGGAGCGCGGCGTCCGCCTCGTCGATACCCGGAAGACCATCCCTGGGTATCGCGCCCTCGCCAAGTATGCCGTTCGCTGCGGGGGATGCCACAACCATCGAGCCTCTCTGGCCGAGCACATTCTGATAAAGGACAACCACCTCGCCGCTTCCCCTTCATTGAGGGAAGCCGTGAACAAGGCAAAACAGTTAGCCCCTCACACTGCCAAGATCGAGATTGAGGTCACCTCTCCAGAGATGGCGCTCGAAGCGGTCGAGGCCGGAGCCGATGCTATTCTCCTGGATAATATGTCTCCAATCGAGGTAGCGGTCGCGAAGGATAGGGTCGGCGATCGCGCTCTCCTCGAAGTTTCCGGCGACGTCACCAGAGAGAATATAGAAGCCTACGCAAAGGTGGGTGTCGACGTCATCAGCATTGGAGCATTAACCCATTCGGCGCCGGCAGCGGACCTCAGTATGCGCTTCATCGTCGAGTAGCCCCAACCAAATGTGAGCTAGAATCTGGGAAATCTGGGAAATCTGCGGTCATAACTCCAAAATGGACATTCACCACACCGACTGTCTCATAATCGGATCCGGGCTCGCTGGTTCCGCCTTTGCCCATTACACGGCCAAACAGGGCCTCGAGTGCGCTCTTGTTTCGTCGGATGCGCTCGTCACAACCGCAAACAGCGATTGGGCCCAGGGCGGCATAATATTTCATGATCAGGATGATGCCGCCCAACTCTCCGAAGACATCATGCGAGCGGGAGACGGCGCGGCCAACAAAAAGGCGATCGAGTCGCTCGTCAAAAACGGACCCGGAGCCGTAAAGTCATTCCTCATCGATGAGCTGCAGGTCGATTTTGATAGGGATGAATCGGGCGCACTGAAATTCACCCGAGAGGGCGGACACTCGCGAGCGCGCATCATCTACTCGAAGGACAGAACCGGACATTCGATTCTCCAAGCGGTGCATCGGAGGCTGTCGCAGACCCCCGGGATTGAGCACATCAACCGAACGGCCGCGGTCGACTTGCTGACCCCCTCCCACAGTTCGGTCGATTATTCTGATCGTTTCCAACCTCTCTCCTGCGCCGGTGCCTATGTCCTCGACTTGAAGACAGGAAAAATCGGCGCGATCGTCGCCCGCAGCACCATTCTCGCGACCGGCGGAGTGGGGCAGATCTATTCCCACACGACCAATCAGTCCGGTACCTACGGTCACGGCGTCGCCATGGCTTACCGGGTCGGCGCTAGGGTGATGGATATGGAGTATGTCCAGTTTCACCCCACCGCCTTCCACAAAAAAGGGGCTCCGACCTTTCTCATCTCAGAGGCCTTGCGCGGCGAAGGGGGAATCCTCGTCAACAGTAAGGGCGAGGCCTTCATGGATCCGCTCCACCCTCTCAAATCGCTCGCTCCGCGCGATTTCGTCTCCCGATCGATTCACAACGAGATGATGCGGGAGGGGAACAATTCGGTCTTTCTGGAAATGTCTCATCTCGATGCGGAATCGGTCCGCCAACGATTTCCTAACCTTTACAGCCGCTGTCTCCAATACGGCGTCGACATGACCATCGATCCCATCCCAGTTGCCCCCGCCGCCCACTACCTCTGTGGAGGTATCCACACCGACCTCGAAGGTCGCACCAATATTCGGAATCTTTACGCCATCGGGGAGACCGCCTGCACAGGCCTTCACGGCGCCAATCGGTTGGCCAGCACCTCGCTTCTCGAGTGCCTGACCTCTGCGAAATTCGCCGCCGAAACCGTGGTCAGAGAATTCACCTCAACCGATTCCGTGCAACCTCAGATCAGAACTTGGGAAAGTCCCACGGCCGAAGCCGATCTTACTCTCATAAATCAGGACATCAATCTGATAAAAAACACCATGACGAACTATGTCGGCCTGGTCCGGTCCTTCCAGCGACTGAACCGCGCCCGCAACCTTCTGCGCGAACTTAAAAGTGAAATCGATGACTTCTATGCCGGCTACAAACTGAGCAGGGCCATGCTCGATCTTCGCAGCGCCGTGCAGACCGCCCTCCTCATTGTGCACGCCGCCACCCTCAATCCCCGCAGCCGTGGTTGCCATTACCGCGAAGACGAAGACGCATCGGAAATCGTCCGCCAGCCGCTGCTGATGACTGTGGATTGATTTAGGGTTCACGGTTTGACGTGGACCGGGTCTATAAACCAATGTTCATTGCAATCAGCGTCTATCCGACAGGAACGATTCGAAATTCGATGTTGGGCGTTCGATATTCGATGTTCAGTTCTTCTGACACCAGGATCCCGAAACCCGGAACCGTGAACCCGGAACGGTGAACCCCGTATCCTGAATCCTTACAACTCCCGGTAGCTCCCCCCATACCGTCGCACAATCTTGCGCATTTCCCTCGAATGCTCCTCCTCCACCTGAAATCCGATAAAGTGGATTCGAACTCTACCAGGTACTTCGTTCTGCAATCGCCCGAGCGTTCGGGAAATATCGCGCCAGGGCACCTGCTCTCCCTTGTCGGAGCCTTCACGATAACGCTGATAGTCGGCGTCGGAGAGCAGAAAGATCACATCAGGCTCCAACTGAAAAGCGACCCTCAGGGCGGCCTCGATTCCGCTACCCTCCACCTCTAATCCCGTCTGCTTTTTCCGCCCCGTTCCAAGCGAGCCCTCAATCCACTCCTTAACCATCTCTCGATTCGCCGCCGTTGCCGGCACCAGATAGTCCTGAAATGTCCCTACCCGACGGACGAAACGCACGAATCCGAAAAGCGTATTGGAATCCAGACTCTTTACCAGGGATACCGCTTCTCTTCGGATCTCGGATATCGGCACGCCACTTTTCCGCGCCTTGTTCAGGACCGACCCTCCGTCATCAAACATGAGAAGCAACCGCTCCCCGGAATCCTCCACCCCGAACAGTGATGCCTTCGAGACCGTGGCCTGCAGACCTTGCATCGCGGCTGCAAGGGACGACACCCCGAATAGCGAATCAACTCCGTGAGAGGACCTCTCCGAATCCAGGAGATTATATTCCATCTTAGGGAGAGAGGGTAACGCAGGAAGGGAATCGGGAAGAAGCGCCGACGTCGTCAGCCGCTCCAGCATCTTCGGCGGACCCGCCACCTGCTGCAACTCCGCCACCGCCATCTGATGATCGAGCTCCCGCTGTGGAAGATAGATCGTCTTCCGCGCCGTAAACTCCGGCTCCGACTTCATGCTCGGAACAAAGACCACCACAAACGCCGTCCCCACCAGCAAAACACCCTGAAAAGCCAGAGCGAGAGCCAGCGGGCCGGCTTTCAAAGATCGACGCTTCCGTAGAAGGCCGCGCACTCCCTCAGCCAGACTTCCTCGCTCCTTCACCCAACAAATGTAACGGATTGCCGAAGAGAATCCAGTCAGGAAATCCGCAGGATTTCATGACTAAACATCACTTGACAGCTAAAGAAATCGGGGTAGCTTTTAGGCCTTTCTACAAAGGGGGTAGTAGCTCAGATTGGTTAGAGCGCCGGCCTGTCACGCCGGAGGTCGCGGGTTCGAGTCCCGTCTATCCCGCCAAGTTTGGAAGCAGGTCCCGACTCTTCCGACTGAGCACTGTCCAGGCCGCAGGCTCGCCCTTCGGCTGAATTTTCATACCTTTTTGACGCTGTCTGTTCTCGCTATATATATTCGTTTCCCATACCATTGTATTTTCACGTTTAAGGATACTACTTTTTCTGAATGCTAAATTCAGACCTCACTATCTTGCCCCTTTAAAGGAGCTATGCAATCGCAAGTTTAAATCTCGATTTATAGCCGAGTTGGAAGGTAATGGTTCGGCCCGAGCGGTCGGGCATCAGGAGCGGGTTCTGGTTGAGAGTCTGGAGGTACTCAATCACGACTTGCTGCAAATGAGGGGAATAGTTTGCGGTTGGGAATAGATGCGCTTCGACGGTTGCGCCCCTCTCTATGAGGGCGCCGTCGCAGTGAGTCAGATTGCGAAACAGATCGTGGTCGTCACGATAGTTGTCGTAGCCTTCTTTAAAGGGTTCAAACTGCTTGTAGAAACTATTGCGGGCGAGGATTTTCAAGGCATCCATGATGGATTTGTTGGAGGTGTCCAGGCGGACATAGTTCTGCTCAATGAGTCGCTCCAGGCGCGAGCATTCGGTCTCGATTTGCTCCCCTTCGAGTTGGAGGGCATTGAGCTTGTGATCGAGGCGAGCGATCATGGCGCTCCTTGAGGCGCTTTGGCCCGGATGGGCATGTTCGGCCAGGAGCAGTCTTTTCAATGCTTCGGTGGATTGGGTTTTCTGCTTCAGGAGTGCTTTAGCGGCACCGCTTTTCTCCTGCCTATCCTCAAGGTGTTGGGCTAAGCGCTGGTAGTGGATGGTGCGATAAGAGGTGATCTGATTAATCCCAAAGTGCTTATCGAGGTATTTGAAATCATTCTCCTGAATCCAGCGACTGAACATCCCTTTGAGGACTGCTTCATCGGGGGCTTTTGGGTCGGTCCCTAAGATGCTCACCGTAATGGTTTGATTTCTGGGATTGGTCGCTTCCACCACCCATTGGGTAAGATGAGGATTCTTTTTCCACGGGCCCCGCTGATAGCAAAGATAATACTCCTGGAGATCTTCGGCATGGTTTCTGGGGCGCAGCAGGCGCAGTTGTCCGTCGATCCGTTGCAGGGGCTGGCCTTGAAACCTTTTTCCCAGGTGATGATTTCGAGTTGAGGATGCTCCAGGATGGCTTCGTAAAACCAGTCCGCGGCGATCGCCCGGTCCACGTAAATGCTCACCTTCTTATCCGCAGGCACCTCTACCAATTCGAGCATCGCTTCGCAGTTGGGGATAAACCGTTTCCTTATATCCTCGTAGTTGTCGGTGCTGGCAAAATAGACCGGAGAGCCCTTCAGGGTATGAATAAAATCGCTGTGAAGCGCTTTGTCGGCCAAACGGATGGTGGGACACCAGCCCGCCAGGAGCTTGCTCATGCCGGTGTAATGTTTGGTGTGCGGATCATAATAAAAGCTCTGCTCACAAGAAGCATTCAGGTTCCTCGCGTTCACCCTGAGGATCGCTCTTAAAAGCGCTTCATGGGCCAGGGCGCTGAGCCTTTGGCGTTGCAGATGGGGCGTATAGAGGACTCGCCCGATGAGCTTTTGCAGGTCTTCCAGATCGAGCAGTTTGCTCTGCTCGATATTCACCGCGGCCAACAGCGCGCAGGCCAGCCATTGCTTCAAAAGCCAGCCCTCTTCGCCATCTATCTGAGCCACTTGCCCGAGCCCTTCACTGAATACCAGCACCCCTAAATGTCGACACCACTGCACCGATTCGGAACTGCCCGTGGTAAAATCGGGAGACTCCTTGCGATTCTCCTCTTCGCCTTCGGCCTTGTTTTCTGCTTGCTCCTGCTCTGCCTGCAAGGGTGAACCCTTGGGAGAATCCCAGGCAGTCTCCCGATTTTGCCCCCTCCTCTGCTCGGCCTCCTTGGCCAAGGCCTCTTTGAGCTCCTTAAACAAAGGGCGCAGGGTTTCCCCACTGAGGCTGACTGCGAACACCTCCTCGATCTCACCGCGTATCTTCTTGCTGTAAGCGTACCGGCTCTGCTCATAGATCTCAAAAAAGCGCACCCGCACAAAACTCCGTATTTCCCGGGTCAATTTGCGATGCCACCGGCGCCCCGCCAACACCCGGCCCAGGGTTTCGGCATCGCCACTTTGCAGGGCCTCGCCCCACCGCTTCATCGTCTTGGGGTCAACCTCAAATTGTCTCTGTAAGCACCCTATCTTCAACCCCGCATTATAGAGCCGTCCCACCAGAATCTTGAATCCAACCTGCTCGCGATCGTCCCCCACCACTTCCAATAGCTCATGGCCGTAATAGACCTGCAATTGGCCTTTGCTCAGGTCCCGATAGACCGTCAGGCAGGGATTACGCTTGTCTACCCCAAGGAGGCATTGTTGGCAGGACTCTTCTTGCTCGGTAGGTTTCTCCATTTTCTTCGAATTAGTTCTTCGAAGGAGAAGCCTACCGTTTTCTTTCTCTCGTTAAAAGTCGGGAATTCTACTTGCGATTCTACCCACCCCGACAACCCGCATAATAGCGAGTTCTGAAATTGGGGGGAACACTTCGTGCCAGGCACCGGTACCTACCAGAGTCCGCCGACGGTCGGTCACAGACCAAAAGCGGCATCTGGAGGCAACCGCCACAGTTCAATCTGTGGTGCTAGTCGGATGTCTATCTAGCGAGTCTCTTTCCGAAAGATCCTGCAGCACCTGGATCAATCCGAAGTATGAGAAAGCCGAAGAATCGCACATTTATACTGGTCGCACTCATGGTAGCAGCGATCGGAGGGCTCGCTATTGCCGCTTCTTTTCAATCGGCAATCCTGGAAAAGGAAATCTCGAACCATCGCTTCTATTCGGTCAGCGCATTCAATCTGGCCGAAGCAGGCGCTGAAAAAGGGATTCTCGCGGTCAACCAGAGGGACTGGACCGGCTGGAACCTGAACGGCGATGACGCTACCCAAACTCTTTCTCCATTTGATTTGGGAAACGGAATCCAAGGCAACGTCACGGTTGAGGTACGGAACCGGGGTTTCACTCCGATCATTGTCAGCCAAGCGGAGATAAATCTACCCTCGGGGAAAATTCTACAGAAGCAGATTGAGGTGGCGCTCCGACCCCGCTCACTTTTCGCCAATGCGGTTACTGCGAGATACTGGACTTTCTTTAGTAAGCCAGCCGAAGGGACCAGCGTCTCCTATATCGATTCCTACGACTCCGCTCAAGGACCCTACGATCCATTCCTGAATCGAAAAGACGGTGGTGGCGTGGCCAGCAACACAATCCATACCCATTCCTACGCCAACGCGGAAATATTCGGATACGTCGCGGCTGGATTCAATCAGCCCATCTCGGTCGGTTCCCATGGAAAGGTGTATGGCGCCGACACTCCGAAGGAAACAAACATTGATCCGGACCGAGTGGCGATGGATTTCAAAGAGTCCTTGCCGGACATCGCCGACCCCGGTGGAGGGGTTCCATTCTCGATGCCGGCACTGTCCCTAGTTGACATCGGAAGCGCAACCACAATGGAGACCTATCGGGTTTCGGGTGATCTCATCGTCTCAACCGGCCAGACGCTCCAAATAATCGGTAAAGTGACTCTCATCGTTGAGGGCGACCTTAAGGTCTACGGAAAGCTCCACATCACCCCAACTGGAGATCTCGAAGTCTACATCAGAGACGATCTCAAAATGAAAATTTCGGGTCGGATCGTCAATCGGACGCTAGAGCCCAGCAAATTGAAATTCTTCTCCACCGCTACTCAGGATTCGAAATCACGCTTCTGGTTGATGGGCACTCCAGATCTCTACGCCCTTATCTATGGTCCCAGGACTTATGTCGACTTCTACGGAGATGGGACTGGAGGTACTTTTTACGGTTCCGTCGTAGGACACCGTGTTGTCTTCCGAGGCAATTATAACGTCCACTACGATGAGCGGCTTAAAAACTATGCCGGGCATGAACCCACTTTTACCATGGCCGAGTGCAGGGAACTCGATCCAGGAGAGATGGTTTCCTTGGTCCAAAACTAATCTGCGGCAAAGCAGATGGAGCATCAGTTGGATACGCCACCGTCACCAATCAGATAGGGAGCGGCGGCCGAGATCAGAAAGACGGATTCCCTCCTGCGAAAACATTGAAGCCTAATTCCAAAGCCCCCTTTTCCAGCCCCCCGTTGCTGGCGAAGATGTTGCAGGGATCGGGTCCAACCGGACGCTAATCCAAGGCGATTCCAAGGGGGCCGTCTGGGGCGATGCGTCATCATCCCTTACGTCGAACAGCATAGTTCAAGTCCCGGTCGGCTATTGAATCTCTCGCAGTCGAGCAGTCATAAAAGGAGGAAGAATCGATGGCAGCAACCAATAACAAGACGGCAACGGATGCAAACTCACCTTCGTCTCTTCCCGGATCAGATCAAACTTCACAACCCCGATTTCTGGAACTTCCCCTCCTGGGAGGGTTTGGGGTGGGTCCTTCGGCACACCAGGATTGGTTCGATCGCTCACCCTTAGTGCTGGTGTTCGTAATTACGGCGACGTTTGTCCCAGCACGCCGGGATTGGGGGTAGTGCAAGGCGCCCAAACGCGGACGGGTCGGGGATCCCTTGCGCGTTTGGGCAACGCCATCGCAATTAAGAACACCAGCACTTAGTCCCCCATCCGTTGTCTTCTCGAATTCGTTGGGCATCCCTCCCCTCCCCATCCGTTGCCGTCCTCTTCCCGCTCAGCGGGACTGCAATTTCTATGGTTAGAAGGAGTCTCATCTCGATTGCTCTTAGAGCGGCCGCTTTCCGCTACATTCATCAATTCAGACCGTAGGGAAGGCAGCAGCTTTTCGTCTTCCACTCTTGGTTAAAGTCGTCGTCCAAAGCGCCGAAACCCGAGATATCCCTCAAATCCGAAGTGTGCGCGCCGATCTACCGAAGAGAAGAAAGCCATGCCCAAGACTCCGGGCCTCCGGAATCCGAAACTGGAAGTCAATCTTAAGATTCGTTGGGCGACGCAGGGGTGAAACTACCAGGAGAATCAATTGATAAGCAACAACATCGAAGGTGTCTCGGTCGAACAGAGGAACAGCTCTGCCCCGGCCAAAGAGAGTGCAAGAGTTCTGGTGGTCGACGACCATGACATTCTCCATGAAATCATCGAACTCTCGCTGGTCGATTGGGATATCGACTTTAGTTTCGTTACGGATGGATCCGAAGTGATCAATTGCCTCAAAGGCATAGGGGGCCAAAAAGTCGTAAAGTGCCTAAATATCCCCTGCAGCGAATGCATCTTTCTCGATTTCGTGCTACCGAACTACTCCGGCGTGGAACTGAGCAAGGCCATTCGATTCTACGAGCAAGAACGCCAACCCGGGCGGCCCGCCTATCTCATCGGAATGACCGGGAACATGGGTGGGCGTGAGGAGGAAGTCTGCCTCGATGCCGGGATGAACGACTTTATCACCAAGCCGTTCGATCCAGCACGGATTCAGGAGGCCTTCAGGAAGTTCCTCCAGAGCCGAAACTAGGAATCTATAGGGTTTCTTTGGCGCGAGCTCTCGCGACCCAACTCAATGATTCCCCGTCACGGGAATTTTAGAAATTCGCCTGGGAACCTTTGACCCTAAATCGATAGTGCTACGATATCCGTATTCGCCAAAACTCGCGATCCCGCCCAGCGGGACTCGCGACAGAGCGCCTCAGGGACCAGACCTCGCGAGAAGCTCGGTGAGCATGCCGAACCGTTGGGAAACTCTCCTCGCTGAATCCTTCCGATTGATTCGAAAATCGACAAGCCACGGAATGCTGTTAGAAACGACACGATGCAGCTCCTTGAACAGATCGCGAAGCTCGACTACTCCGGGACCCTGCCTCCCGCCCTCCTCGAAGTCCGGCAGGATTTCGATGCGCCGAAGATCAGTGACATTCCGAAGAGTGTGCACAATGCCCTTTGGGAAAGCGGTATTCTGGACCGCATGCAGAGGGGAGCCTCCGTTGCCGTTGCACTGGGTAGCCGCGGTATCTCTGGAATAGCCGAGATCGCAAAGTCGGTCGTCGAATGTCTTCGAGGGGCCGGGCTTGAGCCCTTCATCGTTCCCGCGATGGGGAGCCACGGTGGGGCCACTGCCGAAGGCCAAAAGGAGGTTCTTTCACATCTCGGTATCACATCCGAGGCGGTTGAGGCTGAGATTCGAGCCTCTATGGAGGTGAACGAGATCGGGAACATCGAAGGCGGGCCGTCTTTCTTCCAGGGATCGGCGTCGGCCGATGCCGATCACACTCTCCTCGTAAATCGGATCAAACCCCACACGGCATTCCGAGGTAAGCTCGAAAGCGGACTCGCCAAAATGGAGGTGATCGGGCTGGGATGTCAAAGAGGCGCCTCCATCCTGCACAATCTTGGAATTCCCGCCTTTCAACAATTTCTCGCCCCGGCCGCCCGGATCTACGAAGAAAACTCAAATGTCGTCGGGGGTTTGGCCATTCTGGAAAACGCCTACGACGAAACAGCGGAAATCTCGGGACTCCCGGCATCCGAGATTGGAACTAGGAAAGAATCCGATTTGTTGAAAAGAGCCGCCGAACTGATGCCCAGCATTCCTTTCCCGGAGATCGAGGTCTTGGCGATTCGGCAGGTCGGCAAGAATATCAGCGGGACCGGTATGGACCCCAATATCATCGGCCGTCTCATGATTCCCCGCCAGCCCGAGGAATTCGGCGGTCCGGACATAGCCATCATCACCGTTCTCGACCTGACCGAAGCTACCGGAGGCAATGCCAACGGAATCGGCCTCGCCAATGTCGTGACTTCCAGAGTGGTCGACAAGATCGACTGGGAAGCGACCTATACAAACGCTTTGACCGCCGGCATTTTGGGTATGCAACGCAGCAGCCTTCCCCTCACCGCGCCTGACGATCGCTCCGCGCTCCAGATCTCAATCCGCAACTGCGGCCACCCTCCAAATGAGGCACGCGTCGTGTTTATTCAAGACACCCTCACACTTGACCGCCTCTGGGTCAGTGCAAATTTGAGGCCTCTTGTTGATGAGCACCCCCGCCTCCAGGTGATCGACGAGCTGCCCCTCGCTTTCTCCGACAGCCATTCCATTAAAAGCCCTTGGGATCTGCGATAGAATCGGGCAGATTTCTATGGTTGCTTGACGAACCGAAGATACGGCTTCACCGCCTTCCAACCATCCGGGAAGGCCTCCTTCGCGTCTTCATCGGAAACCGCCGGAACGATAATGACATCGTCCCCATTTTCCCAGTTGGCCGGAGTCGCCACTTTGTGGGCCGCGGTCAGCTGCATGGAGTCCAGGGCACGAAGAATCTCATTGAAGTTTCGGCCCGTCGTCATCGGGTAGGTAAGCATCAGTTTGATCTTTTTATCAGGCCCGATAATGAAGACCGAACGAACCGTTGCATTGGTCATCGCGGTACGCCCTTCACAGGTTCCCGTTTCCTCCGCCGGCAACATATTGTAGAGCTTGGCGATAGACAGGTCGGTGTCACCGATCATCGGGTAGTTCACGGCATGCCCTTGCGTCTCTTCGATGTCTTTCGACCACTCCCTATGGTCTTCCACCGAATCGATACTGAGGCCGATGACCTTGCAGTTTCGCTTCGAAAATTCCCTTGCAATACCCGCCATCGTTCCCAATTCCGTCGTGCAGACCGGCGTGAAGTCCTTCGGATGGGAAAAAATCACAGCCCAGCCATCGCCAATCCAATCATGGAAGTCGATCGTCCCCTGCGTCGTATTGGCCGTGAAATTCGGCGCTTCGTCATTAATTCGTAAGTTCATTTCTAGTCTCCTTGTCCGTGTTTCTTCTCACCATCCGGCCGTATCTAACCTAGTCAGATTTACTCACTACTCTCGCCGGATTTGCCTACCCGAAAAATATGGAACATTCCTCTTGAGAGGCAATGACAAAACACAATCTCCAGCTCTAGTTATCCCGCTCAGCCTCAGCCTCAAGGCAGAGCTACTAGGAATCTTCCGGGCTGGGATCCTGTCGGTGGAACTCTGTCACTTGCGAAGCGTTCGAACGTCAAATCCGACAGGAACGCGGCCCGGAAGATTCCTTCCTAGACTGCCGCGATTCCCTCGGCAAAGGTGCTCCTCAGGATCCTAGGTATTCTTCTTATCGACCCCGATTGGGAATCGGAGTCAGGACTCTCGCCATATCTGAGAAGAGTATCCAGATTGATCCGCCTTTCCTCAACCGTATCGAACTCGATGTACTGCCCACGCTCATCCGCATGCGCCGTCTTCCAAACTTCCGATTCCATCTCGTCGAACTCGGGCACCTTATCCTTCCTCAAAATGACCCACGAATCGCCCCCAAGATTCACGCCAATGCGACTAGAAGATGTGCAAACCTGACCTATCGAAACTAGCTCCATCGCCCAATTTGAGATTCGGTGCCGGTGTTCATAGTTACAAACACCAGCACTTCCTGATAATCAATCCTCATTAATGCGTATGCAAGAACTATCATCCCTAATTCCCAGATATCTACCGCCAATTGCACCGAATTCAGTGAATCCGCGATCGTGGCAATTACACACTGGATCCCTCGTCTATCCCTTCTACTTGGGCCGCGAGGATTTTCATGTTTTTTTGACTACCTCAATGCTCGACATTCTAAGGTCCTTCCCCTATATTTGCCACACTACTGATAAAGGAACTACCTTTTCCAATTCGCAATTGAGAGGGGGGACGCTTCGCGTAGGCCGGCTTGCACGCATTTGCAACGGCTGACCGTAGGCGAGAGTTTAGCCCTAGTTTCGCACTTTATAAGTTAAATCCTTGATAATCAACACGCGTTTTTGAAAGGCACTACAAAATCGGTTCGATTTTTATTTTGCTCATACTCTTCTTAACGGGCAATTTCTTCCATTGGATCTGGAAGAGATTGTAAATCTGCTTGTGGCTCTGTTCGGGAATGCCCGCTTTGCGCAGACGATAGACTTCTCCCTGTCGAGTGGGCAATATGACAGTGGCATAGGTATGGGTTTGGAGGACCCGCTTGATGGTCTGCCAGCAGCGGGTGTCCCCGTGCCGCTCCAAGGTGTATTCGATAAAGCGCAAAAGCTGGTAGGCCAAAATGGTGATAAAGACGTGGCCCTCAACGCGCGGTTCAATCTGGTGGTGGTTGGGTCTGAGGCCCAAGTCGCTCTTGAGCGCTTTGAAGCCGTCTTCGGCCCGGGTCAAAGTCATGTAGAGGCGCCACAGCTGGGCCCCGCTGAAGTTGTGCCGATTGGTGCGCAGCACAGAGCAGCCCAACAGTTGAGCATTCTCATCACAGGCCTGGTCCCTTCGAGTCCAGCAAAGGCCGCACTTTTTCTCTTTAGAGCCCTTGGCGGCTTCGACCAGTTCAATAGAATAGAAGCGCTGCACTCGGGAATGTTGCCCCTGTAAGCGCCCGATCGCGGTATGGATTTTTGCGGGCTCCTTTAAATGGCCTTGATCGACCCTTTTCTGAAGCCCCTCGAGCGCCTTCATAAAGCGCTCTTCGGCCCCTGAATAAATCGCCTCTTCCTTGGCCCGCCTGCGCACGCTCTGACACAACAGCACATACTCCTCGCCTGCTTGCCTCGACTCCTCCTGCGTTGTCTCCTGGTCCCCTTCACTCTCATTTTCTTCTCCCACCTGCTCTTTTATCCACTTCACCTTCACTTCCCGGTCCCAATCCCTCCCCTCTACCTTTTCGAAACCGGAAGCCTCCTGGAACTCTGCAAGATAAGCCTTACGCCCCCGGCGGCTCTGGTTGACCAGGTAGCCGAATCCCTCCTCGCGCAACAGTTGCACATTCTCCCGGCTCGCGATCCCTCCATCCATGATGATGAGGGTCTTCTCACGCTCGCCCTGGGCCCCCACCGCTTTCTCCAATTCAGCGATCATCTCCAACAGGGTCGTCGCGTCATGGCGGTTGCCCGCAAATATCCGATGTCCCAACTCAAAGCCTTCGGTATCGAACACCATCCCCACCACAATCTGAACACAATCGTGGCGTTTCTGTTTGTTCTTTCCCCGTTTCGCTTTGCCGTTGCTCGCACCCACCCCTTCGAAGTGCGTATTGGTAAGATCATACAGTAGTACCGTCCGATCCAAACTGAACAGTTCCCCCTGGCGCTCGCGCATATGCTCTTCGATCCTTTCGCGGTTCTCCACCAACCGATCGCTCACCCGGTAGTAGCGATGCCGATCCGACTTCACCGCCGCCACTCCCAGAAGATCTCCCAGGGCACTCTGCCTGGCCCACTGGGGCAAGGCGTTCTCAGGCACTGGATCCACCAGCCGGTTGATCACCGATACCTTAGCCGCATCCCTTTGCGCCCGGTTCAAGCCCACCTCCTGCAAGGCTTCATCCATCCTCAGCTTTTCCCACCCCTTAAGCCCCAGCAGAATCGGTCCCAATAAAACTCCCGCGGCGCTATGCTCCACTTTATCGGCCAAGACCCCATCAATTGCGTTCTGCTGCTCTGCAAAAGCCTCGGCCTTTTGGCGCAGTCCTCGCCACCGCCCCTCCCCATCAATCCGCCGCAGGATCAGTTCAATCCAGTTCTGCTGTCGACGCGTATACTCAGGGGCCAGAAGTTCCTCGATCCCGTAGAGCTGCTTTTGCACCGCCTTGGCAATGGGTCCAAAGTCCGGTCGACTGATGGCCCCATCGCCCAGGGAGACCACCACTCGCTGTCGCGGTTTACCTTCGCTGTTGCGGTAAGATTCAAGCAGTTGGAGGACCTGGCCGCTCTTGGAATGCTTCAGACGGAAAAACATATCCCGCCAGTCTGGGCGGGCAGATAGGGAGAGTCAAGAACTACTGAAACTTATAGTCCCTACACGATCAATACAGGACAAACCTTCATTGCTCATTAACGACTTACGAATAATAACGTCTCTAAGTTCAGTGCTTTCCGCCCTTCAGTACGCAGTTTGGGTTAGGCGCAATAGCGCGCCACGAAACTAATCCCTTAATTGTAGGGATACTTTGCCGCCCTCTCAATCGGACCTCCTTCATGGAAAAGGGGTAGCGGTTCCATCGAACCAAAGAATGAGCATCTCAAAGAATGGATCGGTCCTGCTCGTCGCTCTCATGGTGGCGGCAATTGGAGGATTGGCGATTACCACCTTCATTCGCTCCGCCACTCTGGAGCTGGGAATTTCTAACGATCAGTTTTATTCGGATAGTGCTCTCAATCTGGCCGAGGCCGGCGCCGAAACCGCAGTGCTCGCCGTCAATCAGAAGGACTGGACCGGTTGGACCCTGAATGGCAACGACGCCATTCGAGCGCTCTCTCCAATCGACTTGGGAGGCGGAATCGCCGGGAATATTACAGTCGAAGTTCGGGATAAAGACTTCACTCCCACGATTATCAGCGAGGCCAAAATCAGCCTACTCTCAGGGCCTGACATACAGAAGCAGATTGAAGTCGAACTGAGGCCCCGCTCTCTCTTTGCCAACGCCGTCACCGCAAGGTATTGGGCATACTTCTACAAGCCGGTCAGCGGAACCAGTGTCACCTATGTTGACGCTTACGATTCCTCCGCAGGGCCTTACGATCCATTCCTCAATCGCAAGGACAGCGCCGGAGTGGCCGGCGATGCAATCTACACCCACTCCTACACTGACGCGGAGATATTCGGATACGCCGCTGCCGCATACAATCAGCCATTTTCTGTCGGTTCCAATGGGAAAGTTTATGGGCTGGATACACCGGCCGGAACGGAAGTCGACCCGGAACGAACGGCGATGGATTTCAAAGAGTCCATGCCGGACATAGCGGATCCTGGAGGAGGCACTTCCTTTACCATGCCGGGAGGTTCTGTGACGAACCTCGGGAACGGAGCCACCACCGAAACCTATCGAGTTTCTGGAGATCTCGTAATCTCATCCTCCCAGACGCTTCGCATTAACGGAAAAGTCATTATGATCGTGGGGGATGATATGGCCATCTATGGGACCCTCGACATTATGCCTGCAGGCGAACTGGAAATCCTGATAAGGGACGATCTTTACATGTCCACTGCGGGTCAGATCGTCAATCAGACGCAAGAACCCGATAAACTTCGAATTCTCTCCACCACTACTTACGACTGGAGCTCTTCATTTTGGATAATGGGCACTCCTGACCTCTACGCTGTCATCTATGCCCCACGAAGCTACGTCGACTTTTATGGAAATGGATACGGAGGCACCTTCTACGGCTCCGTCGTCGGTCACCGTGTTGTCTTCCGCGGAGACTATGATATCCACTTCGATGAGCAGTTAAAAGAATACGCCGGTGACAATCCCACCTTCACCATCGACCAGTGGCGACAGCTCGGCCCGACCGAGATGGTGACCTTGATCCCGTAGAGAAATCTGTCGGCGATTGCATCCTTTACTCACGGGTTGTCTTGACGATCTTTAGCAGACGCTGAATCCGGGTGATCCTCTACCCGACAGATTTCTAACCATCCGCCGTCCGAATCGTCCAGCCGTCGGAGTCGGTAACGATCTTATCTCTCCCGCAGCAAATTATTGGTTCGACCAAGCTCGCGACAAAGTCCACGAATCCACCATGAACTCCGAATTCTTCGCCACCCGCAACTCGCAACTTCCCCCTCCCCACTGTTCACCGCTGAACGTCGCGAAGTCCCCTCTGGCCGGGGTTCACTCTCCCAGACCTCTCCCTCGCTCCGCGCATTCGACTGCATTCCGAAGCAGCAGCGCCACCGTAGTCGGTCCCACACCTCCGATCCTCGGAGTAATCCAACCGGCCACCTCACCAACCGACTCATCGACGTCCGGCAGCAGCTTTTTCCCTCGCCACACAATTCCACCGCTTATTACTACCGCCCCCGGCCTGACCATCTCGGGTGTAACGATGCCTGGACTGCCCACAGCGGCCACCAGGATATCTGCCCGGAGAGTATAGTCGTTCATGTTCGGGACCGCACTGTGCACAACCGTCACCGCGGCGTTGGCCCCTTTCATCTTCTGAGAGAACATCAGGGCCATCGGTCGGCCAAGAGTCGGACCCCGGCCGATCACCACCACCTCCCGGCCCTCCACCGGAATCTCATAGTGCTCCAGCATCGCAATGACTCCGGACGGCGTACAGGGCCTGGGCCCGGGTTCCTGCAACACCAGCTTTCCCAAATTGACCGGATGCAGCCCATCCGCATCCTTTTCCGGGGCAACTTCGGTGAGTGCGTGGTTAAGATCAAATCCTCTCGGTACCGGACTCTGTACAAGATAGGCGTCGACCTCGGGGTCCTGATTGAATTCGTGAACCGCCCGCAAAAGTGCATCCTGACCCGCACTTACCGGCACGCGCTGGTCAAATGACCGAATGGCATACTCTCGGCAAGTTTCATGCTTCTTTTTTATGTAGCCCTCGCTGGCCGGATCGTCGCCCACCAAGATCGTCCCAAGGCCGGGTACAATCCCCTTTTCTTTCAATAGACGGACCCTCTTCGACACGTCTTCAAGAACCGCGTCGGCGACAGGTTTTCCTTTCAGAAGCTTCGCCTTCATGCAAACATTCAGAGTCCTTCAAGACTGCTAGGAAGGCAGAATTTATGGTTCCTTGGCAATACTAGGCTTCGTGAAGATCGCAAAAAACGGTGACTCAAGAATTCGGGGCAGCCGTTAGGTTGGAGTCCAGGCAAGCCGAGACTCCAATATTCGTTGCCGTGCTTTTCCCGCTCAGCGGGATTGCCAAATTCACTAATTTCTCCCTTTCAAATACCCTTCCAACCGCCTTCTCAATCCCGGTGGGAAACTGGCAATGGTCGCTTTTCTCTCTTTGGGTGGCAGCGCCTCGATCGCCTTGATGACGTTCTCGCGTGAGACGTGCGGGTTGAAGATCCGTCTCTTCAGGTCGGCGATATTGACGGATGAATCCAGATCCTCCTTCTTCGAGTAGAGTGGAGGTCGGCTCTTTCCTTTTCGCCTTCGCCTCTGCTCCTTGCGGTCCTCCTTAGCCTCCACTTCGAGCGCTTTGTAGATCCCTTCCTCAATCCTTCCGGCAACGAACCCATCCAATAGCCGGCTCACTCTATCGGCCTCGGGACCGTCCTCCTCGGCCACGACCAACCGATGTTTGCGGGATAGATAGCGGAAGACAGGGTCCTCCCAGTAGGGATGCTCACCCAGGATAACCGATTCCCTTCCAACCCTATCCTGTGATGCACCACTCACAATCACCTCCTCTTTAATCGACGGATCCAACTCGACTATTTCCAAGGCACTCGGGATTCAACTGAATTCGGATCATCGCGACCCCGGACTCGCTGGATATCCCAGGGCCGGTCCCGGCGGAGTCGTACGAAACGCCGGGAAATCCAGAAGGATCAATCGAGGTTGAGCTCTATCGAATGTAGAATGGGAGGAAGACAGGATTCGAGACAAGGTTACCAGGGTGTTCCAAGATTCGTTCCTAATTCGAACATAAAACATTCCTACCATTTACCAGCTTAGATCTCAGCGGAGCAAACCTTGTCTTGATCCCGCTCAGTTGGATTTCAGGTCATGCGAATTTGGCCATCACCCCGCCAACCAAGATTCCAACTCCACATTAAGTTCCTCAACGCTACACTTGGCAACATCGAACTCGATCCCATGCCATCCCGCTCGCCGGGCTCCCTCGATATTTTCCGATTTGTCATCGATGAGACACAGTGATTCGCAACTCTGAGCTGTTTCCCGCATCACATACTCATACATGGCCAGTTCCGGCTTGATCAGCTTGAACTCGGCAGAAAGGAACAAAAAGTCGAACTCCCTCGCCCAGGTAGCACCTCGCCGAAGGACGTCCGCTTGATCAATCGGCATGTTGGAAAGAATACCTACTGGGCATCCCGATCGTTTTAAATCCGATGCCAAATCGAGAACGTGCTCATCGATTCGTGCCCAGCTCGCCACATCGAGCTCAACCAACTCTCGCAGACAATTGAGATCTCTGCTCGTGCCAAGACTTTCGAAAAATCCCCTCCAATAATCGACACCGTCCAAAACCCCACGATCATATTCGGGTCTACTACCAAAATAGGCTTCCGTGAACTCCTGTGGCAAGACCCCCGACAACTCGACCATGCGCTCCACCAATCCCCTGTCCTGTCCCGCATTGATCACGTTCCCATAGTCGAAGAAAACGCACCTCAAATTTGAATGTCTGCCCATTGCCAAACAAGGAAGATGTCGGGGATTGTATTCGCGGGAAAGAATCGACTGCGCCGAGATAGGAGGAAGTTTTCGCGGATCTGGAAAGCTAATTCCGACAGATTCCTAGCCACACCCCTGCCTTACCATATCTTCCAACGCGATCCGCGGACAGATGTGACCGCGAATATAATCGATCAGATTGGTTGCCACGCCACGAATGCGCTTCTCGGTCGATTCATCGGTGCAGTTTCCGTCATCGTCGAACACGTTATGCACACCCGCCACCGACACCGGACCCGGCAACACGATGGCGCCGACATGGGAGCACACACCCCGCAGTTGCTCCAGGGACTTGATCGCTCCAATGGCGCCCGCCGCCACACCCAACAGCGCAACTGGTTTCCCAGAAATAACGGAGGGGAATCCCAGGTTCTCAATCGCCAGCTTGGTCACGCTACTGAAGCTTCCGTGATACTCAGGAGTTGCAAAGATAACACCGGTGGCACGAGAGACTTTTTCAACAAATTCGTCGACTTCGGGGGACCCATTCCCCAATCCCGGCAACGGCAAATTCATTGCCGCCAGGTCGATCACATCTAAACCGATCTCCTGCTTCCTGATCTCATCCGCCACTATGGCCACCGCCTTGGCCGTTGCATTACCGGGTCTCACACTGCCCGGGATAATTACAATCCGTATTCCATTGTCATTCTCTTGGTTCATTTCAGACCCCTTCCTCCGTTTCGATTTGCAGCTCGCTCTGTGGGTTCTTCTTCTTCTTTCCCATGTCTATTACGCCTAACGAACCATCTTCAAATTGCGGGACCCGACGCACGATAGTCTGTAGCGGAATCCGACTGCGGTGAGCGAGTCGAATCCGGCAGGATTTCGAACTATTTTTGAATGAGTTCGACTATTGCTGAAGGTTTCTGGTTACCAAGCATGCACTCTTCGATCATCGCGATCTCATCCTGCCTGTACTCGACATACTCCTCCAAGGTGATCGACTCGGAGATCAAAATCTCCGGATCGGAGAAAGTGAGTTCCGAGGCATCACTCCCCGTCAGTGCGGTTTTGGCCTACTCGATCTCCTGAACCCTCGGGATTCTCACCGCTTTCCACGCGAAACTCCCAGAGTCCCCGCTTGGTGAAGCCGACCCTTCAGTGTCCCTGAGAAGACGGCAATGTGACAAATAAATCGACGGCCGTCAATTTATTTGTCACATTGCCGTCTACCCAAATTGGAACCGGCCGATTCGAACTCCATTGTCCATGCGGAATGCGGGCGATACAACGGCGCTGCTATCCGAAAATATCGTTGACCGAACGGCACATCCGAACTGACGGCCGTCAGTTCGGATGTGCCATTCTCTTCATAAATATAACCAATAAATTTGACTAGATCTATTTTATAGATCAGTTTAGGCCTAATGAAAACGATGGCCATATCAGAATTTAAAGCGAAATGCATTGCCGCGCTGAAGGAGGTGAAAGCAACCGACCAACCGTTGGTCGTGACGCGACATAAGAAACCGATCGCCAAGATTGTTCCTTACAATGAATCGCCTCAGACGCGAAGACTGGGCACCCAGCAAGGCAGCATCGTGTGTCATGAAGACATTGTAAGGACGGACTTTTCCGAGGATTGGGAAATGCTTCGATGAGAATTCTCCTGGACACCCACGTCCTCATCTGGACTCAGGAAGCACCCGACAATCTAGGGAGAAAGACTGAGGAATCTCTCTTGAGTAGAGAGAACGAACTCTATCTTTCCGCAATCAATGCAGCAGAAATTGTATGCCTGGCCTACCTGGAAAAAATCACTCTCCTCAAGCAGCTCGACCCCTGGCTAGAGGAAGCCTATCATTCTCTGGGTGCTGCTTCCCTTCAAGTCGACGACAGTATTGCCATTTCGGCGTGGCGACTGCCCGACCCTTTCCATCGCGATCCGGCCGATCGACTGTTGGTTGCCACGGCGCGAGCACGGGAACTCTGCCTGATTACAGCGGATACTCGCATTCTCGAGTACCCGCATGTCCTTTCCCTGGACGCGAGATCGTAGAATTCAACCGGAGTCGTCCCCCTCAGCAGCGAGACAGTGGCGAGCCGAGGGGTTCAGAGTTCAGGGCCTGTCCTGGTTGGACGTTGGTTGCTCGATAGACCCGGGTGGATGCAGGAGCCGAAGCGCGTAGGACCGCGCTCGCGCGGGATGAACCGGGTTTGAAAATCGGTCCCTTTCTTCCAATCTGCGGTTCATTCATGATTCTATGAGCTGGCTTCTCCTCAAAATCCGATACCGAATCTCGACAGATTCCTAGCTGAAAACCTCACTTCGCAGGTCCCTTATCACCTTCAGTCCTACCCAGTCGCTGCCTTTCATCGTCCTAGCCCCGCTTCGTCGCCGTCGCCCGAACTGGTCTCGATATTGCAAGAAAATGCCTTCCACGTATTCCTTGGACCCGAGCACCGCTCCGTCTGTAAAATAGCGTACCCGACACCGCAACGCCACCGCCACCGACAGTTTGCCTCCCTCTTCCATCACTTTGATCCATGCTTCCGTCCGTATCCTCCCCCGAAGCGATTCCTGAGGCGCGTCCAACGACCCTTTGCCGTAGAGCAACTGCCGATACTCCCGCGACGCCTCCCGCCACCTAAGTACTCGCCCATAGGAGCCGCTGATTGCTTCGGTGATTCCTTCCCGCGCTTCAATATTGCCTCCCACCGCCTCTCCATAGCCGCTCCACCGGTAGTCTTTGGGATCCTCCACAATCCCCGCTCTAACCGGATTCAGATCAATATAGGCCGCCGTAACCCGCATGGCCGCTTCCCGCCCTTCCACGATCGTGCTCTTGAACCGCTCCGCCCATAGAGTCCCATACCGATCGTGGGTCTGGTTATACCAGATCGTGTAGCGCTGCTTCAAAGTCTTCATGAACTCCGACACATCATGCATCCGAGCCAGGAGACGTCTCCGCCACATCTTCGCCTCTTCGCCCCCTCTCTTCAGTGCCGCTTCCAGATACTTCACCGTCATCGGCTGATAGGGACTCGGCTCCGGATAGAGCACCTCGTAACGGCGCAGAAGCTCCCGGTCCGTCATGACCACATCCTCCCTGTCCGGCACCCTGATCAGAAAGAGAAAATGATTGCTCATAAGACAATAGGTCAGAACCTCCACTCCGGAAAAATCCGCCACCCTCCACAGCTGCCTCCTCAGTCGCTCCTTAGCAACCGCATCAAACAGAAAGGCCCCGGCTACGCTACGGCTGATACAGTGATAAACCGCGCTCGCCCCCGTAATTCTCAGACGTCTAATACGCATACTGGCTCTCTTCTACGCTTTCTACATCACTTTCTACATCAAACGGTCAATTTTCTTCCTGACCCTATTTATTTTCTCCCGGATCTGCTGGTGCCCGACCCCAAGCGCAGCATTCGCGGTGGCTGCTTTATCCGCGAGGCCTTCACTTACGGACCCGACAAGTGGATCGGCCACCTGGTCTACACCGTGTCGAAGATACTGAAATTCGACCTCGATACTCCGTGGCAGGACCTGCCGCAGAAGGCGCGCGATGCGATCCTCTTCGGCCTGGGCGACACCCCGATAAAGCTGCAGATGCCGCCCGATGCCAAGGGGCACAACGAACATTGGCTGAAGCGCCAGCCGCTGTGGCGCGGCATCTGCAACAACATCGAGGGCCACTACCGCTGGTACCGTCAGAGGGATGTGGCCAACTCAGGGACGAAGCGCTGGCTCAACAGCGTCATGGTCGACACAACCTGCCAGGACTGCAGCGGCTCCGCTCTACGCGATTGCTGTTCACGGTTTCCGGTAGGACCATCGAGGAATTCGGCAACATGCACTTCGACGAATTGCGGGAGTTCCTAGATACGCTGAAACCTGCAGGTAAGGAGGCCGACGCCGGGCGCCAGGTGCTCACCGAAATCCGCAAGCGCCTCGACCTCCTACTCGGTATCGGTCTCGATTGCCTGACCTTCAATCGCGCCTCGGGCACCCTGTCGGGCGGCGAATCGCAGCGCATCCGCCTCTCAACTCAGATCGGCTCAGGATTGATGGGTATGCTCTACGTCCTGGACGAGCCCTCGATCGGACTGCACGCAAAGGATAACGCCAAAATGATCGCTACCCTGAAATCCCTGTGCGATCTCGGCAACACCGTCGTCGTCGTCGAGCACGACGAGGCCACCATTCGTGCCGCCGACCACGTCATCGAGATGTGCGGCGGTCCCGGTCCCGGTGTGCACGGTGGTGAAGTCGTCGCTCAGGGAACCCTTGAGGACATCCTGGCCTGCGGCGACTCCCCAACGGGGCTCTATCTGTCCGGCCAACTGAACGTTGCCACACGCCCCCAGCGGAAACACGGCAATGGCAAGGCCCTTGTTGTGCGCGGCGCACGCCACAACAACCTGCGAGACCTGACGGTAAAGTTTCCCCTCGGGAACTTCATCTGCGTCACCGGCGCCTCTGGCTCCGGCAAGTCCACCCTCGTGAACGAGATCCTCTACAAGCGGCTGCGGAAAGAGCTCGTCGACACGCGCACCCTGGCCGGCGACCACGACGACCTCGACGGCGTCGACCACGTCACCAAGGTTATCAGTATCGACCAGTCTCCCATCGGGCGAAACAGCCGCTCGAACCCGGCCACCTACATCGGCTTCTGTGACAGAATCCGCGCCCTATTCGCAGCCACGGACGAAGCCAAAGCCCGTAGCTACAAACCGGGGAGGTTCAGCTTCAACGTAAAGGGGGACGCTGCGAGGAGTGCCAGGGAGAGGGCACCATCCGCACCAAGCTCTACTTCATGCCCGACGGTCGAGGTTCTGTGTGCCTCCTGCAAGGGCAAGCGCTACAACACCGACACCCTCGCCATCGCCTGGAACGGTCGCACCATCGCGGAGATTATCGACATGTCGGTCGAAGAGGGGGCCGCATTTTTCTCCGGGGAGCGCGCGATCGGGCCGAAGGTCGCCATCCTCGACGACCTCGGACTCGGCTACCTCACCCTCGGCCAGTCAGCGACGACGCTCTCCGGAGGTGAGGCCCAGCGCATTAAGCTGGCCACGCTGCTGAGCAAACTGCAGCGCCGAGGCCACGTCGTCTACATCCTCGACGAACCGACCACGGGCCTCCATCTCGCCGATACTCAGAAACTCCTCGACTGCTTGCACCGTCTGGTCGATGCCGGCCATACCGTCATCGTCATCGAGCACTATCTCGACGTTATTAAGACCGCCGACCATATCATCGATCTCGGTCCGGAAGGAGGCCGCGGAGGAGGTGAGGTCCTGGTTACTGGCACCCCGGCAGACGTCGCCCGGTGCCGCGAAAGCCATACCGGACGGTTCCTTAAAGAGCACATGTAATTCTGCCCAGCGGCGAAACCGCAGAGGCCGCTCCTGAGCGATTCGTCCCGCTGAGCGGGATAGTCGAATTCCTATTGAAGGGCGAAGTCCGACAGATTCCCCTCAGCTCGCCACCTTCAACAGCTGTTCCATTCTCGGTTCAGCCTGTTGTTCCAATTCGAGGACTTCCCCAAGAAGCCTGATTTTCTCGTCCTCCCCCAACTCCTTTTCTTTGATCTGCGCAAGGTGCTCAGACATCCGCCCATACAAACCGGCCAAATGAAGACTCCCCGCAGCAAGCTGCGGGGTATCCGACTTTAGCATTCCTCGCACTTTCTCACCATAGCATCAACTGCCGTAGTTCTGCCTTCGGTTTTCCTTGTTCGCGCACATATGCTTCCACCGTCGCCCAATCTCCTCTCTCTCCCACTGTCCCCACGTAGTAGCCGTCCGACCAGTATTCTCCTCCCCACTGCTCCTTTCCTACCCACGGCTCCCTCCGAAAGACCTCTCGCGCCGTTAGGCTCTTATATATCTGCACTATCCTCCCAGGCGCCAACTCCGGATGCGCTCCACACAATAGGTGGGCGTGATCCTTATCGCATCCCAACCCCTCCATCTCGATCTCATAGCGGCACTCGTTTCTTGCCCATCATCCCTTCCATTCCATTCCACCAATGCCCGTGACTGGTGCCCCTCCCCTGTTTGATGGACTCGATCCAGGATTCGTAGGCGCCGTAACCAATCCTGTACTTTTCGTACTGATGCTTTTCGGAATTCCGAAAGAAATCCAGACCGAGGCTGATCGCGTCCTTTGTCATTTCTAATAGGTCGTGCTTCATCTCACCCTTCCTGATTACACTGAATCCGACCCATCCCGCTCCTTCCAGACATTCAGTCCAGGTCGAATAGGTGAGTCTCCTGGTCTCTGAATCGGCCTTACAATCCCAAGGCATCAGAAACTGAAATCCATCTTCGTCGTAGCCACTGAACAACTGGTGTTCCATAAAGTTCAAGATCCCAAGGCGCCCTCCGTTCAGATTGTCCTTTAGATATTTCTCAGCCTCCTTTCTCTCTTCGATACTAGCGTCTCTTTGAAACTCGAAATCCCTCGCAAATTCGATCCCAATGTTACTCACGCACTTTCTAAACGCCTCTTTCTTCCAGACATAGGGACCACTTGGACATAATTCGTCATGGATATTGATCAAGAAGGCGTGGCCGCTCAGTCCGAAGAGCATCGCCGGAGTCAGATCCATGTCGAAGAAGTCCGAAGCTCCCTTCAGGCAACCCATCAGGGTCGTGTTGAAGCGAAGTTGCTGCAATCCAGCTATTTCCATGATTGTATACACGTCCCTCAGCCGACTGATGAACGTCCTGTATTTTTGGTTTATCTGAAAGACTTCCTTCGGCGTAACCCCAAAATAGGTCCGAAAGGAAGTGGTGAAATTCTCCTGCGAGCTGTATCTGTATTTTAGACACACATCGACGATCCTATGACCATCAAGAATCTCCCTTGCCGCCTCCGTAAGACGTCGCTTCCGCATATATCCACTGGGAGAATCGCCGGTCACGTTGAAGAATTTCTGACGGAGTCGGTTAAGGGAATAACCGGAGTATTCCACCAGTTCCTGAGTCCCAATATCCCGAGTCAGGTTTTTCTCAATGTGGGCAATGACCTTGATGACCAGAAGTCTGTCTTCCATGGCTCTCCGAGTAATCTGTAGATCCTAGAATATCAAGAATTACATGGAAAATTCCTTTGAATTCGCACAGTTGCCTCGACGTTCACAAACTCAACACCCCTTAGTGTAGAAGGAAGGCCGGAGGAGAGGTATGTTTTCTCATACGCAGGATGTAGCCATATGGCCAGCGCCTCCCCGACACAAGATCGGGGGAGCTTCAAACTCGCTAAACACGTACTCACGGAGATGGATACGCATCCTAATCAACCCGCATTTTCCTGGCAAGGGTGGCAACATATAGATCACCGAATCTGTTCAACGGTGTCGATTCGTCATCCCAATCATCTTCATAGAGACCAGTAATGACAAATCCGGCTTCGGTCTGACCTCCAATCTGGTCCTCAAGGGTGTGGCCAAACTCGAGAGTCTCCCCTCTCTCGATGATCTCTTTTCTCTTCTCCTCAGGAAGGCTCCGAATCTCGGAAAAAGGTAACGAATACTTCGCTTCAAAGACTCCTGTTTCTTCAATCTCGTCGTGATCAAAGAGGAAGAACATGGGATTCATGAATCCAGCCAACAATCGACCTCCCGGCTTTAGTACTCGAGAGCACTCTCGCCAGACAGGATTCACGCCTTCGACAAAGACATTCGATACGGACTGGAAAATCAGATCAAATGTCTCGTCCATGAATGCCGAAAGATCAGCCATATCCCCCTGAACCGCCCTTAGATCGAGCGAGTCGCGCTTGGCCACCAACTCATCCTTAGCCAATTGCTCGTCGGAATTGTCGAAGCTCGTAACTTTTGCACCTGCCGCCGCCAAGATTGGAGCCTGCTGCCCGCCTCCGGAAGCCAAACAGAGGAGATTCGCTCCCCTTATCTCGCCGAACCAATTCTTCGGGACATTCTTGTTTGGCGTCAGAATGACGTTCCAATCACCGTCTCTCGCGGCTTGAATCTCGGACGAGGTTACCGGAATTGACCAACGAATTCCTTTCTTCGACATCCGGTTCCAGGCATCTCGATTATGGGCTACAATATCCATGCTCTCCAACTGGACCGAGGGGACTACGAACCGCCGATACCGCTACCTCCGCCCTTCACTTCTTTCCCAGTCAACTTCTCAAACTGCGAAACCAGGTGGAAGGCCCTTTCGAGGGCGAATCCGATATAGCGGTTACCGTCGATTCCATTGATCTCTCCGTTCCAGTAGGCGTAGTGAAGGTAGTTTCTAATCTCGTTCCAAATCAAGGAAGCTTCGTCGTAGTCACAATATTTCCGGTACCCTGAAAGACAGCTTTCTCGGTTTGCGAGAGGGCGAAGAAAGCTAAAACCCGCTCGGGCAACCACCGTCCAGCCAAGATCGAACTCTCGCCATCCGATTCCACAGGATTCCCAGTCCACCACTCCGGAAATCTGCCACTCATTGAATAGCACGTTCATAAAATGGTGGTCTCCATGAGTGAAAACGCGAAACCGATCAGTCGGCTCGTTTTCCCTGAGGAACAAAAATAGTTCCCCGTACCGCTTCTCCTTTTTCCAGACCTTTCGCGAATGTTTCATTCTAAAACTCTCGTCAGAGAGGAACTGATGGACCCCGCCCCCAGCTTCAGGGGCCGCCGACCACTCCAAATCCAAGCCATGGATCTTTGCCAGGCTCTCTCCAATCCGACGCGCATACAGGTTTGATGCATTTATTCTTTCTCCTTCGTCCACCTCACGAAGTAGATCAGGCGCCGAGGTACCCTGGATTCTTCCTACGGCCACATATGACGGATTCCGAGAACTCGACCCATATACTCGCGGCACCGGAATTCCAAACTCAGAAAGAGCAGCCAGTGCAGGTCCTTCGTTTCTCGATACATCCTCCTCTTTCTGGTATATCTTGATGAAGAGCTCCAGAGGCTCTCCTTCATTCGTTGCTTCACAGAGATACATTTGGTTGGAAGACCATTTAGTCTTCTCGATCACTCTCTCGATCTTCAGCCCCTCGGGCAGGTCAAGGTCCGGTAGGTCGGTCATTTCCGAATCCTCGATTTCTCTCCTCTTCCGGAACGATCGCAAACGGGCTCAATCCTCGATCTTGCAATCAGAGTTGGTCCGCGTCCCCCCGTCTTCGGACCCGGCCTGCCGGGGGTCTTCGCCGAGGTGTACCGGACGCGGAACGAACTCGGATTTGCAGGTCGAGCTCATGCCGTGCCGGGACGGCCCGGCCCACCTTCTCTCACCACCATAAATCAACGCGGATTTCACGTGGAATTGGCCGAATCGGAGGAGAGAATACTTCCTCACCGGGCCGAGCTAACTTTCACCATCAGCATTCGGCGGGTGGAAGTTGATCTGAACCGAACGGTCAAATGCCGTCACGGCGGCCTCGGTCAAACCGGCATTTTCCTGCAGGTCGATCGCTTCCAGTTTGGGCAATGCGGCCAGGCATCGAACACCATCATCGGTGATATGGTTGCAACCATAGAGGAGCAGCGACTCGAGGGCCGGCATTCGGGCCAGCAGTTCCAAGCTGCGATCGGTTATATCGGACATCCAGATCCTGTAGCTTCGGAGTTTCGAAGCATGCTCTGCAAGATACTCCGTCGATCGATCGCCCGTTTTCTGGACCCGTTTATCATTCTCCACCTTTCGCAGACAATACATGTTTGTGAGTTCTTCGAGATTTGGGATCCGCGCGATATGACGGAACGCTTCGTCGGTGAAGACATTCTCGTTGGCGGTCCGGAAGTTGCGCAGAGCTTTGAAGTCCTTCAAGCACGACAGACCGGAGTCCGGCAGATTTCGACTACCGATCGAGAGTTTTGTCAGGTTGGGCATCCTTGCCAAAGTCGCCAGACCTCGTGGTGTGAGATTGTGATACTTTCCCAAAAACAAATCAGTGATCTGCTCAGCCCCGGCCAATTCCTTGAGCCCCTCTTCCCCGGCCGCGGCATCCCAAAGACTCACGCCCGTTATTCTCGGCATATCCTTTACGCCGGCCAGGAACAGGTCCGTAACAAGCCTTCCTGGTAGCTCGAATCCATCGAGCCGCGTCATCTTTGTGATGTGCACACCGCCGGCCTCCGTGATGAGCCGACTCTTGTCGTAGAAAGTGTCGAGCGCGAGCTGGGTCACACCGTCGAGCTGGGCAAGATGCACCAGACCGGAGTCCGTGATTCTATCCCCGCCAATTCCAAGATAGCCCGTATCCGGTCCACGGTAAGCGTCGATCTTGTGGGTGGGTCGCCCCTCCTTCCAAGACCGCAAGGCAGGATACTCCGGAAGGAGAGCCAACCCCGCGTCGGTGGTGCTCCTTCCCAACGTGAGGTTTGCCAGTTCGGGGTTTTCCAACAACGTTTGGAGCGCTCCATCACCGCAGTCAGTCCGTCCGAGCGTGACAAGCTCCAGCCTTCGATGCGACTTCAGGTGGGCAACACCCGCATCGGTGATCTGTGGATTCACATCCAGACGCAACACACGCAGATTTGGGAGTGAAACGAGCGCCTCGAGAGACTCATTCGTGATTCCCTCCATTCCCCGTAGAGCTAGATACTCCAGACGTGAGAGGCGTGCCAGGTCTTTCATCCCCGCCGTCGTAATGTTCACACAACTCGCAAGGTCCAGGTAGACGAGGTGCTCCAGCTCTCCTATCAAGCGCATCGCTGCATCATCGGCCTTGCCTCGCGCATGCAACCCCGGAGCACGGCGCTCCCTGATCTCATCAACCACCGTCTCCCAGCGGCCGTCAGGCAGGTCGCTCCACGGTTCGATGAACCACACTCGCGACGGCGGAACGTCTACCGTGGCGCCACCCGCGGTTGTACCGCCCATAGTATGCTCAATGCCGCCGGCCGGATCATTGTCGCCGTCCGGATCGACCCATCCGATCTGCAGGGGACGCGGCGAACGCACAGAAACCGAATCGAAGGGAGCGCCCACGGCTTTTCCCTTTGCCCTCATGCGGGCCTCGACGAATGCTTTTAGTTTGGGCCAGCTGGCGAAGCCCGAGGCCCGCGCCATCACGAGCTGCGAATCACTCAGTTTGAAGGTCTCCGCGCTCGCGTCGCGGTAGTGGATGTTGAACAAGGCCCTTGCCTCAGTTGCGCCCGCCCGAAAATTGCGGAGCAGTTCTTTGGCGCGACGCCTAACTTGGGCCAGATCGTCGTGGGGTCGAAGGTGCGAATCAGAATACTGCGTCATGATGAAGTTCCTTTCCGGCCGAAGCCAAATACGCCCAGCCTCGAAATCGCAGGCGATTTCCAGGCTAAAAAACAAAAGGGCACGGAGGATCTTGATTCCGCGGATGTTGTCGGAAGTAACCGGAGGCAATTTCGTTCATTTTCTGCGAAAACCCGCTCTGCTTCCCTCCTCGGTGGTTCTATCTCGAAAAAGGAAATCAGATCTTTGAACCCTATCAAGATCTTCCGTGCCCTTTTGTTGAACAGCCCGCTTTTTGGCCAGCATAAGGGAACACGAAGGCAGGAACAATCTGCCGCAATACCCTCCTCGAAAGTTTGTGAGGAAAGCGCCCTCGGTCCGCTCACTCGGGCAAGGAGTTCATCACTCCAGTTCTCTTAGATTCGGTCAGGTGGACACCGTCCTCTCCGCGGACTCGACTGCGCCCTGAATCGCAGTGAAGGCATTGCAACGACGGGGTAGGTTCGAGTCAACTCTTCTCAGGTTTTCGTTCAAGTTCAGCTCTATGGCAGTTGTACTGGGCTTTTCTGGTAAAGGAATGCGCTCCGCCTCGGCGTAGCCCACTAGGGCGGAGACGGGTGAGCGTTTCTGTAGCCCGGCTTTGATGATCGAATCGTAGAAATCCTCACGGATTCCTCTATACCGGCGATTTCGCAAAGATGCACTGGGCGCGGAAGGTGTGTCGCATCCTTGCCATAAACGGTGATCATAGACTATCGCCGATTTCATCATGCAGAACGGAGAATCGTATGGGTGGTTCACCGGTCTCTGCCTCCGTCGGATCCTTAGATCATTCCCAAAATCCTCTTCAGATCATTTCCATAGAAATGGTCGACGGTGAAATCCGCATCGCTCAGATCCTGGTTTCCCGAGTTAGGATTCAAGAACCCACACGTGATCATCCCGGCGGCATTGGCGCCTCGGACTCCGTGGGGTGAGTCCTCGATCACGAGACAGGACTCAGGGTCAACAGACAGTCTCTTCGCCGCCAGAAGAAAGATGTCCGGTGCCGGCTTTCCCTCCTCGACGTCATCACCGCTGACCGTGACCTCGAAGAACTGATCCAATTCAGCCTTGCCGAGAATCAGCTCAATCAGTTCGGGCGGCGAAGAGGACGCCACGGCAAATGGAATCCCCTCGGTTCTAAGCCGATCGATTAGATCCCTAATTCCGGGGATGGGCGGTATCGATTTCAGGCCTTCGAATCTGTCAAGCTGAGCCCTCTTCTCGTCACGGATCAATTCCTCGACTGAATGGACTAGCCCGAAATCCCTCTTTATCTCTCCCCACATTCGAACAGCCGAAGTGCCAACATAACTGAGGTGATGCTCCACAGAAATCTCAACCCCGAGCCGCTTGAAGATTCCCCTGTTGATGGCGACATAGATGGGCTCGGTATCCACCAGCACGCCATCCATGTCGAAGATTACACTCTTTAATCTCATCTCCTGCCTCGCTGCACTAAGCCCAACCGCCGAAACTAACCAGCAGCTATGCTTTTCCGCAATAGTTCAACGGAGGATGCTGTGTTTCGCCAAACAGGACCATTTTGGAACTTCAGAGCAAACTCCATTGGCGTCACCTTCAAGGTCTGTCCTTCGCACGACGATGCGCCCGTTTCGAATCGGACGTTCGCCCTAACGTTCAGATCTGCGCCTCCTTCGAGGAGGAATTTCAAGAAGGGCATACAGGCGCCTTCAGGATCACGGAGTGTCCAAGAGGCAACCGTGTGGTAGATCGGAGTCTGTCCGCCTATTCCTTCCACGTCCAGTGTGGCTGGGACATTGATTTCCGCGCGCTTCGCTAGCAGTAGCCTGCCGATCTCGACTTCATTATAGTCGGCCGCGATATGCAACAGAGTCGGACTCCCGCGATTGAGAGGGAGCCAGAGGTAGTCCACTTCATCGAATCGCTGATCCACAAGGTCAGGATTCGCCTCGATCAGGAGTTCGAGTTCGTCCGTCCGACCCAGGTGGATGGCCATGACCGCGTCGTGTTGATCATGCTTCGCTCCCGCGGCGAGTAACATCTCGACGACCTCGTATTTGTTTGGTGAGCGTACATAGGTGCCCAGAGCCATACCGAGGGGAGAAGCAAAGGTGTCCTTCGAAAATGACCCTTCAAGGTTAGGATTAGCGCCGTGGTCGAGAAGAAAGCGCACTCCGTCAGGATTGAGGAACTCACAAGAGGCGAGAATGACTGGCCCATAATCACCTCCATATGCGCCATTCACGTTCGCCCCGTGCTCGACCAGATAGTCCGCTACTCCGAGATGCTTCATGCATGTCGCTCGCGCCAGCGCGAAGTCCAGCACCCCTTGTTCACAGCGGCCGGGGTCAACGAGTCTGCGAGTTTCTCCAATGTCGCCCCGGTTGGCGGCGTCACCCAACTGTTCCAGGCAGGGACGGGGCAGGAGTTGCTTTGCACTCATCACGAACTTCCTTTCTTGTTTAGCCTGGCGTCCGCCTAATACAGGCTGAAAGAAGGTTCGAACCTTCGTCATGTGTGACAGGTGGGCACGGCCCTATCCGCGGACGGGTTGCGTCCTGCTACGCGCTGAGGATATTAATCCGGTTAGTCATAGGAGTGTCAACCGATAATCCACTTGGCAGTATTTGGAGAACAGACCGATCGCCGAAGAATGTAGGAGTTCGCTCGCGAACGATTTGCCGGTTCGATTTTCCCAGCTGGTTCAACCCGCGCAAGCGCGGTCCTACATGCCTTGGTCCCTTGTTCAATCAGTTCCTGGTGGATAATTCAGAAGCCTCGGGACCTCCGCATCAAGCCCCTGGCCAATCCGCACCTGCTCCCGGCCCTAGCATATGCCAGTGCATGTGCGGGGTCACTCCGGGAGCTGCAGCATTAGCTCGCACGTAGAAGCCCTCACCATCCAGAAGACCCAGAGAAGCCGCGGACACTTGAATCGCCCGGACCATCGACTTCAGAAGCTCTCCATCAAGGGCACTCTCGTCGAGCAGTGAAGGGACGTGACTCTTGGGGATCACGACGACGTGTATCTCGGCCGCCGGTCTCGGATGGTGGAAGGCGAGAACCTGGGCATCCTCGTATACGCGCTCCACGTCGAGCTTCCCCGAGAGAACGTCTTCGCAATACCAGTCACGCCGAGCCATAAGACCACCGATTCTCTACAGATTACTACGCCTCGCTCTATAGGATCAAGATTGCAGATCAGAAGCCACGCCCAACCAACGCCGACCGCAGAAGTTTCACTCTCGACTGATCCGGAATACAAGCAGGAGTGGGCCGTGACCTCCCGATCGGCGGAGCTCACGGCAGGCGGGGCGCGGCAATTAACTCGGAGTCAGACCAATTGTAAACTTCAATGCTGATGCGAGTTTTCGGGCCAGGGATTATCGGGAATCTGCATGAAAAACTACCTCAATAATGGAGGGGCGATGGCCCTCGAGCCCTGTGCGGTATAAGACCAACATCTCCGCTCCCGCTTTACCGGCGGATCATCCTAGCAAAGCGATATTACGAGACCGAAAACGACGGTGAATCGGGGGCTCGAGGGCCCTCGCCTCTCCAATCTAGCCCCGACATTTCACACACTTCGTAGCGAGACTGCGTAGAGTGCTGCGTATCAATGCCTTTGCGCATGCCGACGGGCAACAGCGTGTTGTGACCCTCTGAGGTCGTCGGGCAATGGAAGGCTTTGAGACGCAGTGCTATCCGCGGTCGCAGCAGAAGGTTTGCGCAATGTTCAGGCTAAATCCTCCTAATAACGACGATCGGCCTATCGATCTCCTTGGTCCCATCGAGCGGTTGCCCTAGATCCCAGTTATTCCACCATCCCACGAATTCGAAGGCGCTGTGGTTCGAGATTAGCTGCAGGAATTCCTGGGGATAGATCTCCCGATGGATCGATACTTCCCGCAACTCCATTGAGGAGCCTTTCTCTTCGACCTCCAGCTCGAGCATTTCCTCAACCGTCTGTTCAACCGTATCGGAAGGCTCATACTTACAGGTTGTCCGGACTGTGATGTCCTCTTTGGTCATCGTCCAAGATGACGCGCGTGTATTCGTAGGGGCAAAATTCAGACACCAGTCCAGCAGGTAGAGGCCCCCGAATTTGAGCGCACGTCCGACCGTTTCGAAATGGGACTGCAATTCGTGCGTGTCTCTAGCGCAGAGAGATCCGAGAAGAATGTAGACGAAATCCACGGGGTCATCCAACTGGAAATCCATCATGCTTGCGCAGCTAAAGCTGGATTGTGCCTTCACCCTGGTTGCCTTCTTCTGCGCATAATTCAGCATCGGACGGCTCAGGTCGACGCCAACGTAGCTGTATCCCCGACTCGTCAATTCCTCCAGGTGAGGGGCAGGACCGCAGGCTAGCTCCAGCATCCGAGAGACCTCGATCTTGCTATGCTCCTCAATCAGCGCCTCAAATACGTCGACCTCGGCCGGAATGTCCCGGAACGAAAACGCGATCTCGTAGTATTTGGGATTATCGTAGACTTCGCCCACAGAGCCTTCAGACAGAACTCTCTTTGACCTACTTTGCGACTACAACCGGACAAAATCCTCTCCTCTCGGCAAGCTTTGACCCCAGATTTCCCGGATTACACAGATTTCTAATCCGGGTAATCTGTGGTTGATCTTCCTCTCCGCGCACTCCTGGGTGCTTGCAGCGCATGGTTTGTGCTCTGAATTATCTATCAGCCTGAATTCCTCATCTTCATCGAACTCCTCTTTCAGTTTCTCCATTCGGTTAAAACTCTCCCCGCTGATGTAACCTCCCTCTCCAGCCAGATTATCATTCCTTTCCTTGATTCGCTCCAGTCGAATGTCGCTCGGACACTCGACCAATAGAAACTGATATCTCAACCCTATTCTCGACAGTTCCCGTCTCGCCTCATCTCTGAGATCTCGAGTTCCCCAGCCTTCCAGGATGACATCAATACCGAAACTTGTCATTCGCTCGACCTGATTCCAGATCAATCGGTTCACCCGATCACAGCATTCGCGAAACATCCCTGCTTCGATCTTCTCTCCGTAGACAATGAGGAGCCGCCACTCGTCATGCGAGATGCGGAATGCCAACGGGGAAATTAAAAAGAAAGAGTCAGACACTTTTACCTTTACATCTTCATGTCGAATGGGTAGCAAATACCGGAATGAGGTATAAACGACTCAAGATTGAAGGCCGGAGCGCGGTGTATCATTGCACGACCCGGACAGTTAATGGCGCCTTTCTGTTCGACCCAGTGGCAAAGGAGCAGCTGCGCAGACATCTGTGGCAGGTGGCGGATTTCTCGGGAGTGGAAGTGCTGACATACTGTGTGATGAGCAATCATTTTCACGTTCTCATTAGAGTCCCGGACCGCCAGGAGGTGGTGGTGTCAGACCGGGAGCTACTCCGCCGCTACGCGGTGCTCTATCCTAATCCTACCCAGTATCAGACGATGACGATTCGATACTTTAAAGCGGTATTGAAGCAGGGAGGCAGAGAAGCGGCGATGTGGCGAAGGCGTCTTCTGGCGAGAATGCACGATTTATCGGAGTTCATGAAGAGTCTGAAACAGCGTTATACAATCTGGTACAACCAGAATCATGATAGATATGGGACCCTTTGGTCGGAGCGGTTCAAAAGTACGGTGGTGGAAGGAAAGGAAGCAGCGCTACGGATCACGGCCGCGTATATCGATCTAAATCCGGTGCGGGCGGGGGTCGTGGAAGATCCCAAGGATTACCGCTGGAGCGGCTATGGCGAAGCAGTAGGAGGCAATAGTGAAGCTCGTGAGGGGATAGGCGAGGCGATACGCGGATCGTTTGGAGGAGCATTGAAATGGAGAGAGGCATCGCGGGAATATCGTAAACTGCTCTACTGCGCAGGAACGCTGGAGGCGGCGGGGAAGGAATCATCGGCAGTGATTCCGATGGAGGCGTGGATGAAGGTCGTGGAAGAGGGGGGAAGATTGCCTGTGGCGGTGGCGTTGCGCTGTCGGGTGCGCTATTTTACGGACGGGGCTGTGCTCGGGTCGAGGGAGTTTGTTGATGGTATCTTTGCGGAGTATCGTGACCAGTTCGGAAGAAGACGACGAAGTGGGTCCAGAGGAATGAAGGGCAGCGACTGGGAGGGATTGAGGGTGGCCCGAGAGCTGAGGAGAGAGGTCTTCGGATAAATTCCGCGGAAGGCGGCGCTGACCAGCATCGCGGCTAAAATAGGACGCTGATTATCGACCTTAAGGAACCGACAAACCCGGCCGTCAAGGCCATGACCCAGATTATAATCGGAGGGTAGATGCCCGGCTTTTTGTAGTCGAATTTCGTCGAAGGTCCGTCCCAACATGACGAGACCACCGATCTTTTCAGAAGCGTCTCGGCGGCCTCTAAACGAGCCCCTTTGACAGCGACGAGAAGTGGTGCCGTTCCGTCTTCGTAGACTGGATCGCTCCCCTCTATCCTGGCAAACGGTTCATGAAAGGACACCCTGCGCAGAAAGGAGCCGGTCTTCAGTCTCATAAGCCGCCTCATCAACAGGAACTGGTATAGCCTTCTCGTCTCCAGGAGGATTCTCGACTTGCCAAAGGACGGCCCTTCCCGAAGCGGGGAATCTTCTCTCAGCAGATCGGGTCCGCCGAGATCCCGGTAGACATCTCCGGAGCTGATATGGACCGATGCTCCTATTCGACCGCGGAAAGCTGCGATGACAGGTTGCGAATCCGCGTCGATCATACTGAGCATGTCGACAAGGGCATCGGCTTCGATCCCATTCAAATCCTTTTCGAACTGGCTGCGGTCGCTGCGCTCGCCATGGATGTGTTCACAGTCGGACAAGAACGGGCTTTCATGTACACCGCGATGATACACCAGAACTTCATGTCCTAGCTTCTGCAGCTCTTTGGCAATAAAGGGACCACTCATGCCGGTTCCGCCTATGACAAGCACTCGCATGTGCAGCTAGGTTCTACAATTGATCGGAATTGACCCTTCGATTTCGAATATTCCTCTTCAAGCCATCCCTGTTTCCTTCTGACAATCGAACGGGTTCGACAAAGCTCACGACAAAGAGGCCGAAAAGGGTATCAAGGTGGTACGATTTGGATTCGAGGTACTCTCGACGAAGCAATGTCGGGGCCGCGGGTGGCCTTTTATCAGGACGAAATTATTGTGTTTCAGGTGGGTTCGTGGAGTGCTTCGACCGCTGTGCACGATTGAGTGGAAGACGAGAGTGGAGGCATCAGTAAGGTCGCCGATGTCGTACACTGAGTCGTGCACTAAAGTCGATTTGGAGTTATCGATTACAGTGGACGATTAGGTGGACGACGGGAGGGGAAACTGGATGGGTGGTCGCTGTCGTGAACTGAATCGTGCACTGCAATCGAATTCGTTGGGTATTACTCCCCTTTCCCATTAATTGCTTTCCCATTCGTTGTATTCTCAATCCGCCGGACACTCCTCCTCTCCTTTCTCCGGAGTATTCGCCCGATTCAACCAGTCCTCAAGGACCTCAATCCGTTGGTTGATCCAAAGGCGCTCCGAGTAGAGCGACTCGAGTTCCTTCTCCATCGCTTCCCGATCATCGAATACTGGCAACCTGTCTGCTCGGGTTTCAATCAGATCGCTGACTTCGGACGCGCCCGAATCCATGGCTACGGAACCGAGAAGAGACATGCTTAGGGCAATGAAAACGAGCCGCCACCGAACGGTGAATTTCCCTACCGGGTTGGCATCGCTTCCCTCGTTATATGTCATTCTATTTTTCATATTCTGTTTTGATCCTCGAAAGCTTAGAATCTGCACCGTCCGTCACCGAGTAAACAGGAATCCCCATTCCCTCGATGGCGGCTCGCGCATTCCCACGTTTTCCCTCTGCTAGACATGAAACTCCTATACACACACCACCAGCCCCTTCGATGAGCTTTATCACAGCATCAACCGTATTTCCCCGCGCCAACCAATCATCGACAATTAGAACCTTTGATCCAACCCCTATGACTCCTTCCGGTATCTCAAAGCAACTCTCTCTATCATAGGTATTTACGAATGTCTGTTGAGCCCTATTCCTGGGAATATTTCCCTTTTTCCTCGCTTGGACCAGTTTGATTCCCAATTTGTAGGCGATGGCTCCAGCGAACACGAATCCCATTGATTCTATTCCACAAAGGTAGTCAGGTTTGTCCTCAATAAAGGGTCGACACATCTCATCAACGACATATCGAAAGCCATCCGGATTATTCTCCAAAAACGGAGTTGGGTCGTTGAAATATATGCCATCGTAAGGAAAATTAGCAATTATTGCGTAGTCTTTTCGAATCGACTCTATTATTTGTGAATCCACAAAAATTCAGGGTCCACGGTCAAAAAGGCGGTATTCCTTCAGGCGCTGCATCCCTACGATACGTTCGGCTCCTTCCTTGCGACGATCACGAGCTCTCCCGCACTCCATCCAATCTCCTTAATGGAGTGATTCGTACCGTAAGGCGTCTTTTCAGAATCCTCATAGATCGCTTCGATCTCAAAGCCGGCGCGTGCCAGAAGATGCTCCATCTCGTTCTTGAAAGCAAACCGCATCTGCAGTTCGTGAACCAGTCGCTCCTGGTGGCCGTTGGGATGGGAGACGTAGTAGATAAACTCGGAAGTGAATACTTGCTCAACCAAGTCCTTCTTCGTATCGCGGATCTTCCTCACCACCTTGCGGCCATCCGGTAGGCTGAATTCGGGTTCCGACTGAACCTCCTCGAAAGATTTGTCGCTGAGGATCCGGGGCAAGGAAGGATTCGTTAGGTTGACTACGAGTCGACGCTCGGGCGAAAAATGCCGGTGACAACTACGCAGACAGTCCAATTGGTCGGAGGTTTCGGTGAGATGCTGAAACGAGTAGAACGGAATCGTAATTAATCGGTATTCAGTCCCAAGCTCGAACCGCCGCATATCGGCCTCAATGATCCGCACGCGCTCTCTTACCTCGTCCGATTCCCGCGAAAGAGCCTCGCGAAAAGCAGCCAGCATGTAACTGGAAACGTCAAGACCTGTGACCCGTAAACCAAGCCTCGCCGTCGGGATCGTGATGCGACCCGTGCCGGCCGCCAGCTCAAGAACGTCTCCGCCTAAATCTCGCGCCATCTCGACGAAGAAATCGATGTCTTTTCGATCCTTCACTGCGGGAAGAATGTCGTACACGTCCCGAACAAAAGGAAAGGCAGCGTAACCGCCTGCATGGTGAGAAGGTGTCGTAGTGCTCATGGCTTAGCCGGACGCCCGATATTATGCGCCGCCCGACACCAAGCCCAAGCAAGAACAATCCACCTCTGCAATACCTCCAGGGTGAAAGTTTTCTGGGGAGGAAGTGGCTGATAGGCAAAAAGATAAAAAAAGAGCTAGACAAACCCGAGGGAATCAGTCATGCCAAGATGGTATGAAAGACAAAAGATCTTACCATCTGACTCCTTCGATAGATCGTCTAACTCTGCGTCTGATCTTGCCCGAAGAGCAGGAGCGATTCAATGATCTTTTGATCCAACATCATTATTTGCACAGTGCGGGGAGCGCGGGAGAGACCCTGCGCTATGTGGCTTTGATCGACGGGCAATGGGTGTGTCTTTTGCTGTGGGGAGCGGCTAGCTACCGGCTGAAGGATCGAGACGGCTGGATCGGCTGGGATGGGGCGCGACGGCATGCGCGCTTGAAACTGGTGGTGCAGAACCGGCGTTTTCTCATTCTGCCCGGGCTCAAGCTGGCCAATCTGGCCTCCAAGACGTTGGCGATGTGCCTGAGAGTCTTGGCCGATCACTGGGAGCAGGCCTTTGCCTATCGCCCCTTGGTAGCGGAAACTTTCGTGGACCCACAGATCCACCGAGGCACTTGCTACAAGGCGAGCGGGTGGACTCCTTTGGGCTTGAGCGCGGGATATGGTCGACAGCGGGAAGATTTCTATGAACGCCATGAGCGCCCCAAGCAGATCTGGGTCAAACCCCTGCGGGCTGATGCTCTGCAACTGCTGCGCTCGCCAGGGCCCTTGCCCAAGGCACACCGTGAGGCCCTCAATGCCAACGACAACTCCCATGCGGTCTGCCTCAAAGTGGAACAGATGACAAGCCTCTGGGAACGCTTCCACCAGATCGAAGACTTCCGTCGAAAAGCGGGCCGTCGCTATCGACTCGCCACGGTCTTGAGTATGATTGTGCTCGGCACCCTCTGCGGCAAACACAACCTCAAGGAGATCGTGCGCCTGGCCCATCACCTCAATCAAGCCCAACTGCGCGCCTTACGCTCCTGGAAAAACCCCAAAACAAGCCGTTTTCAGGCCCCCTGCTATGATGTCTTCTACCGGGTGTTGCAAAACGTCGAGGCCGAGCTTTTCGATCAAATCCTCACCCAATTCATAGCCTCGCCCGAGGGCCGTTTGCCCCGCGATATTGCGGTTGACGGTAAGACTCTCAAAGGCACTGACAAAGAACCGGCCAAGGCCTTGCACCTGGTGGCCGCGGTCGATCATCAAAGCGCTCAAACGATTGCCCAAGTCGCTACCGCCGACAAATCCAACGAGATCACCGCCGCCCAAACTCTCCTGCGCAAGATGCCGGCCATGGACGGATCCACCTTCACCTTCGACGCCATGCATAACCAAAAAGAAACGGCCCACATCGTGGTCGAAGAACTCGGTGCTGACTATATCATCCAGATCAAAGACAACCAACCCACCATGCATCAAGACGCAAAGAATCTTTTCGGCCCCTCCCCCTTTTTGTCCACCAAACCGTAGATAAGGACCATGGCCGCCTGGAGATTCGTCAAATAGCAACCCATCCTCTAAGCGCTCCCTCCCTTGGCTTGCCTCATGCTCGTCAGTTCGCCTCTGTCCAACGCACCTTCCATTATCCTAACAAAGCGAAACCTTCCTCGGAACGCTCCTACTATGTCAGCAGCCGCGATCCCACCGACTTGAGCCCTCCTCAGTTCCTATCGAAAATCCGCAACCACTGGGCCATCGAAAACAAAAACCACTACCCCAGAGATCGCTTCTTCGATGAAGATCGATGTATGATCCGTAACCATAACGCAGCCAGAATCCTGGCTGCTTGCAGGCAACTGGTTCTTAGCCTCAAATCTACCATGGGCTTCGAATCCACCCCTGCCCTCTGTGATCATTTCACCTTCAACCTACACAAGGCCATCAATATCATCACCTAATGTCCCGAGAATCAAAACACCGTAGCAATACCTCTCCTCGCATTTCTAGGTCGCCATCCCCCGCTTAAACGCCTTCACCCCTTCTTTTATTGCCCGCTTCGAGATCGCTGATTGAGTCAGAAAGTCAAATCCATGGACTGTGCCCGGATAATTGTGTAATTCAACCGGCACTCCCGCTTCCATCAGTCGCATAGCGTAGTTCATTGCTTCGTCCCGTAACGGGTCGTGTTCGCACGTCATCACATAGGCGGGCGGCAATCCTGACAGGTCTTCGGCACGGGCTGGGGCCGCATTCGGCGACACCTGGCTCCGTTCCGGCCCAAGGTAATGATCCCACATATCCAGTGTATTATGATAATCCCAAATGTAGAGACCTGCTCCATTTTTCATCGATGAAGTCTCACACCGATCATCGATGACCGGATAGATTAACATCTGCAATGCCACAGTTGGTCCGCCCCGATCCCGTGCCATCAAGGCCACCGCCGCCGTCAGATTACCACCAGCGCTGCCGCCTCCGATCGCGATTCTGGCGGGATCGATTTTCAGCTCTTGGGCATGCTCGACCACCCACTGCAAAGCCGCGTAGCAGTCTTCGACTCCCGCCGGAAACGGATTTTCCGGTGCCAGTCGATAATCAACACCGACCGATACGGCCCCACCCTCGGACGACATTATGAGACAGCGGGGATGCTCCGTTTCCAGATCACCGATAAAAAAGCCACCGCTGTGGAAATTAACAAAGCCTGGCCCTGCTTCTGTCCTCTCCCTTGGCATGTAAATCCGAATCGGCACATCGGGTTCACCAGCCGGTCCAGGAATCGTGCGTTCAATTTCCTCGATACGCTCGTCCGTCGGTCGTTCGACCCCGGAGGCTGCCAACTTCTCAATGAAATCATCGCGTGTGGCCCGTGCTCCCACGGCATCGGACACATCCAAACGGGGATAAGTCTTCGCCACTTCTTCAATCGCAGGATCATAAATTCGATCAACATCCATCTGCTCCTCCTTTTAGAATGCTAGGCTTCTATAAAGTGCCCTGTTCGATATTTTCAACTCAGACTAGGCACGAAGTGAATCGCAATCCCGCCAGACAAGACTGCAATCTCTCTATTTCTTTTCCCGAGTTTCAAAACCTTACGAACTACATTACCTAGTGTTTCATCACTCTTCCGGCCATCTCTCTGCGCGCTCCGCGTGCTTTGCAGTTCACTGTATTGCTCTTCGAAGCGTGAAGGGATGGATCGCATCGAATTTAATCTTGCTAAGTATCGTCGAATGAGTCGCCTGTTTCGCTCTCTCTGGTCCACCTCAAGCGGTGCTCTTCGCAGGATGTATGCTTGCAGGCTGAATCACCTATAATCCTGAACCCCTCCCTCTCGTAGAATTTCAGGGCGCGAGGGTTCAGCTTATAGATTCCACATTCAATCACATTCCGAATACCCTTGATATGATCAACAAGCCGAGAGCCGACTCCCATTGACTGCCGGTCCGGGCGGACAAAGAGCGCTCCCATAAAGTTGGCCCGTCGCCCGTTGCCGAGCGCAGCGAAACCTTCAATCTCGCTCGCATTCTCGTGAACGTAGCCGTCGCAGGTGGGCAGGATATCCGAGACCATCGCCTCAAGTGCACCTCGCCAGAAGTCGGCCGGCACAAAGTCATGGGCCTGGATGGAGGCGGAAAGCCAGATATCACCAACCGCCTCAATATCTTGTTGCACCATTCTGCGAATCATCGGTTTCTCAGATTCGCATCCATCCAATCTCGGAGATCGCCGAGCCAATGCTCGGCCTTTGCTCGATCGAAAGGATCGATGATGATATTCTGGTCAATCAATTGGTCCATATCCAACTTGCAGAGATTCCTGCACAACGAGGCATAGCTGTCCAGAGCCCCAGCGCGGTCGTACTTCGATCTCGCCCAGAGTTGCAGGGCATATAACTGCCCCATTCCGTAGTTCATGGAACAGTAGGTCCGGCCCATCATCCATATGTCCTGCCATTCGAAACTCTCCCTTTGATCCGGTTCAAATTTCCGATCCGGCGAGAATTTCCTCAACAGCCGGAGATGCTCTTGATCACGTTCGGACTGCGTCAGATCGGGATTACGATAAGCAAAGTTGCAAAATTCGCGGGACAGGCAGTTATCCGCCAGGTCCCTTATTTGATCGAGCAGTTCCCTACCCTCCAATTCGACCCGCTTATCAGGATAAATTCCAACAATTGGCTCAATAGCAAGAATCTGCAGGGCAATGCTAGGCAATTCACCCAAATCATCTGAAGGTTGGAATCGGCAGCCGGGCAAGAGTTCGTCAGCCCCAGAGCAGAAATGCGCGATGGCATGACCAAACTCATGGAACAATAGCAGGTATTTGCTGGAATGCGGATTCATCAATACGAAAAGGTAGGGCATGTTTCCATTCGCGATGTAGGTGCATTCGATTGTATTCGGCTTTTTGCCGCTCGTGTAATCGATGTCCATTAACTCGTATTTTTGCATGAAGGAGTAACATTCCTCAGCTTCGGGAAACAGTTCGCATACCACTTTTCCCAGATTCTCGAGCATGGTATCAGAATCGAGAGGGATTCCGGGCCCTTCCTTATGATTTGGAAATGTCGCACGGTACCTTCTTCTAAACTCGAGAGCCACTTCGATTAATTCGTCCGCGCATTCCTCGCAGAATCTATCCATTTTGTCGCTCACTGTCATAGAGCGGCCCATCAGTTCGTTGGCGAAAACAGAGTAATCTGAACTGCCCATTTTCTGGGCCATACGGGTGCGCAGCTCTACGGTCTCCTGAAAAAGCTCACCGTATCGTGCGCGTCGTTCTTCCTCTTCGATTTCGGAAGAACCCAATAGTTGATCTGTTTCGAGCAGAATTTCCTCCTCGCGAATTCGATACTCCAAGATCTCTTCGCCGCGAGATAACTGCCGTGAAGCTATCGTCCTGAACAACTGCTCGCCGAAAACATCCTCCAACTGTTTTCGATGAGGATGGATCAGTATCTCCCCCTCGAACTTGGAATTCGCGGTGTGATAACGGGGAAGATTCCTCGCGAGTACATCACGATGTTTCTTCACCGTGGCATCATGGATATCTCTCGTATACTGAATCTTATTGACAGTTCGGTTGCTGATGAAGTCATTCATCAGACGGATCCAATCTTTCACGATTTCGATCGCTTCGTCGCCATCGGCCTGCCTGAAACGCTCCAGAAGCTGATTTAGCGAACAGATATAATCGTCGATGCTCCAGGGCTGATACCGCAGCTCTGAGAACTTTGTTGGAGTTCTGTGGATTTCAGGGCGAGAGTGCATGGACGTCCCTTTAGGTCCTCATATGGACGGATTATGTACCGCGTCAACGGTAACCGATTCGACAAAGCTCACGACGAAGTTCCGGTACGGCGCTATCGCAGAGAAACGGATCAACGGCTGCTGAGAAGCTCAAATCTGGGTCTATGATCATGGGACTGATCCGCATCGTGTTCATGGTTATCCAGATCGGACAAGGGAAACCACTTCCCTTCCTTTCTTATAGCATAGTAGCCTGTCAGTTTTCTTTTCATTTTAGTTTCCCTAGTTTGAATTTTCCCGGACGAGAATTGCTTCCCGGGGCTCCAGATCGAACCATAGATGAAGCATTCCATCTTCAAGCGCCGAAGTTTCACTATCGATCGATACAGCCGGTGGTAAGAACGTGAATACCGACCTTAATAATGAAGGGGCGAGGTCCCTCGAGCCCCTGATCGAACCGGGAGCCAAAGCCCTGACCAGATCGGCTAAACTGCTAGGGCTCGAGGGACCTCGCCCCTCCACTTCACAGGTTAATTTCCGCGCAGATTCCCGAAGATTCGTCGCCCGGAAACCCGTCGGAGACCCTGAGCCCGCCGAGGGCATCTACATTGAAATATCAGATTAAACGCGTGGAACAAGCAGTCCGGCGTCATTGGGTCGGCCCCACGATATTCGGGCCGCTTTCGATACGCCTCAGCCACACAACGATCTTGAAACTGCGCTCCGTATTCCGGACCCAGATGCTTAGGCTTGGGTTGGAAATTCGTCATGGAGCAAATCTCCGTGGCTGCAGAAATACTCTGCCTTACCCACGCTTCAACCTCTGAACGTGTTCGCTTATCTCCTCGGCTGGAGGTTCCACTGCTCCATGCTCCCTCAAAAGGTTGATCTCCTCTTCGTTTCGCCCCGCAAATAATCCAAACTCCTTACAGGTCAAGGCATATTCTAACGGTGTAACATTCTCAAAATACGCCTTACGGTTTCGTTCAAAGGTTGCGCGTTCTGCCAAGTCTGCCTTTCCAAGGAGATATTGAGACGTTTCAAACGAACCGCCCTGGTTTGAGAAGATGGAGTGAAAAAAAGGTGTTGGACCGTCTACGATCTCTTCCGTAACGGAACGCGCTTCCAAATCTGCACCGTGTTCAAGCAGCAACTTGACACAATCAAGCTCATTAAATTCGACTGCCATGTGAAGCAAGGTGCCTCCCTTTACGGGAATGTTTCCCCACGGCATGTCGGGATATCGCTCGTGGACGATGGCCGGATTCTCATTGATGAAACTATGGAGGTCATCTGTGTCCCCACGATGTATGGCGAAGAATGGTGGTAAGACTTCTGGAGGAACCACAGCACCATATTCCAAAAGTGTATCGATAGCCTCTTGTTTACCCGCCTTATTTTTGCGTTCGTAAGTACCAAGTAACATACGCAAGGGCGTATTATGCTCTGGAAACTTGGTTTCTCGCTCGAAGTCGGCATTTGGACTGGCACCGTGTTCCAGCAGAAACCGAATAGCGATCGGATTATGGAATTCGCATGGGCCCAGAAGGATAGGACCGTAGTTCTCGCCAAAATCTTCATCTGAGTCAGATCCTGCATCGGGGTCTGCACCATGTTCAATGAGAAGTTCTGCACAAGCGCGGGCCTCTGCCTCTTTCTTGCCTTCCATCCGCATGACAACTGTTAACGCCAAGTCGAGATCGTGCTGAGTATATTCACCCTTCTCAATCTCCGTTCTCAACGTTTCGTAATCGGCAATTCGTCCTGTATTCCTGATCGCTCTGCTACTCTCCCCGGCTACCCATTCGGGATCGGTCATAGACTTTACATGAGCTTGCAGCTTAGCCCATGATTGGAAGCCATACTCACGAGCAATCACAAGCTGAGCATCCTGAAGGCCAAACTTTGCCCCAAGAATCTCCGCGGATGATTTCCCGCTCAATTTTGGAAACGAAATACGGATTCGCTTAAGAGCTTGTTCCAGAGCCGCATTCTTGTTGCGAAGTAATGCCTTCGCACGTTTCTTCAGCTGACTTAGGTCAGGATTGCGTGGTAGCTTTTCAGCCATATTCCTACTCTCCTTTTACGCCTGAAGTCTGCAATACAGATTGGATCATAGGTGACTGATGGCCAGAAAATTAGGTATGCTTAACCCTTCCCGCCATGTTATCGCAACCCCCTTGATGTCTACGACCTCCAGGCCGCACGGTCACTATTAATCCGGCCAATAAATAGTGGTACTTTGGTTCTCAATGCTGCAAGATTTAAGGGACCTGATAATGTCGGGTGCTCCTATTAGCTGGCCGGAGTAATAGTTAACACGGATATCTATGCCGTCCCGGCGGAATAGGAACCTTGTCTCGTCATATGTGAGTCGATGCGACATGTTAATATTCAGTTTCCGGAGTAATAAGTCGCTCATGGAACAACCTTCTCAGCGATGATCACTGCATGATGGCTTCTGACCTCCACGGGATTCTTCTGCCATACCTTCAGCAAGAACTCCTCAAAGTCGGCCAACCTGCCTTCAGGCAAATAGGTTCCCATCGGCTGCGAACTGACCATCCATTGGAAGCTCATTTCTCGGTCGGTAAACGGACGATATCCCTTCTCTTCGGAGTAGAGAATCCTGAAACCGTTCCTCTCCACACAGCTTAGCGATTCTCTGAACTCGAAGATCGACCGGGAAAGTTGAAGTTGAGGCTGATCAAGATAGTCTCTCAAGCACGCCTCAAGGAGATCCTTCACCGCCTCGGCATTGCGGAGGAGGGAGAATCGAAAGGCCAGATGTCCAGGGTCGCGGAGTCTCCGATTGATCAACCGCACCAGTCGCTCGAAAGCCTCGTACCCCGGCAACCAGTGGAGCGCGGCGTTGGAGAAGACGACATCGAAGCTCTCCTCCGTGGAGCTGAGCCAAGTGAGCAAATCAGACTCAACGATCTCAACCTTTGACGCTTCAGCCTTTCCCCGAAAAGCGGCCAACATTCCTCCATCGCGATCGACCCCAATGACTCTCCCTTTCTTGCCGACACGGCCTTTCAGAGAAAGCGTCAGTTCGCCGCTTCCGCATCCCAGATCGACAATCGATGATCCCGCGAAATCAGCATGCTGCTCCAGTTTTGACAGCAATTCCAAGCCGTATTTCAGTTGATGCTGTTTCTGGAATCCGTCGTAGGCCTCAATGGGCCACTGCGTCTGTAGACGAGTTTCCATCGTCAATTACAAACCGGGTTTCGATGATCCAGATTCGCTCAAAAAAAAGTTCAAGGGTCGGTGGTTCTGCGGCGCGTCCGGCGGCAATGTAGTATTCGCCTCCGCCTGGGGCAGGGAAGCTATCCATGTTGAAGTCGGACGTGGCGTTTCGCAACAGCTCGAATCCCCGGCGTGTCGAGTCAGCTGCATACTTCCACCGCATTAGTCGCTGCCTCCATGTCTGTTCTTCCTCAAAGTGATCCAATATTGCGCAACGTCCGCCGGGCGCCAAGACGCCAAAAGCCTGGGCAAAGACGTTCTTCCAGCCGGAGACAGCACTTAGGAGGAAGGCCATCAGAACAACGTCAACTTTCCCGTCTTGCAGGTAATGTGTTATCAGGTTGTTCAGTCTGCGAACGTCACCGTGAACAAACTGGATTCGGTCGTCGAATCGTTCACTCTTCGCGCGCCCACGAGCCTGTTCGAGCATCTTACTCGACCCGTCGATGCCGATGATTCGTCCCTCTGGTCCAAGTGCATCTGCCAGGTAGGGAATACTAAGGCCGGTACCGCATCCCAAATCCAGTACCTTACTGTCCGGATTGATCCTCAGCTGCTCGATACAACACTGCCGAACCGTGTCCGTCGCCTCTCCCATCTCGGCATCGTATCGCTTTGCCGTGAATAGATCGTAGATTCGCGATTTGAAGTTCATGCCAGAATGCTGCTCGTTTCTCCGCAGAGCCGACTAACTAGACAAATCAATTCTCGTGCCCTTCGGCAAACTCAGGGTCTCCGACAGGTTTCCAGGCACGAACTTCACTGTTTAGGACGCAGAGTGAATACCTCAAGTGGCGGAGCAATCCCGCTCAGCAGGACCCGAATCTCGTCCTTTTTCTGCTACTCTCCTGTCTAGCTTTCCCAAGGTCCTTTAATGTCCCTCCCGAAATCAATGGGGAATCGCTCGGGAGTCGTACCATCAATGTCCGTGAAGCCATACTCATCCGCCAGATCGACGGTAGTAAAAGCCTTGCCGCTCTTTTCCAACTTGCGGTCGTCCATAGCCAAAGCCTCTACCGCCCGGCCAACAAATCGAGGCGACTCTGACCTTGGCTTTGTAAACTCGATCGGCTCAACCCATCCCGGATAGATTGAAACCGTGGTCACTTTATCTTCCTCAAAATCGACCGCCGTATCCGCGGTCAGCTTGTCTATCGCGGCCTTGGATACGCCATAGGGGACGTTGAACTGATACCCGATCGCGGATTGCTGGGACAAATTGACGATGATCGGACTATCCCCCGCTATCAGAAGCGGAGCTCCCAGAACGCAGCAGACCCACGCGGAACGAACGCCTACCGTCTGCATATCATCCCATATATCAATTGGATGTTCCCAGAACTTGGCAAACCACCATGCGCACCGGTGACGAGAGCGACTCGAACTTTTAGGTTAGCATCTATCTTCATTCCGTTTCATTACGGAGGTGAAAGGCCGAGGATCTGTTCCTATTCCGAGCTCACCCGACTGAAAGTACCTGAACCGACTCTATCTTTCAGGCTGCCCCACGTGGGCTGCCAATCGAACTCGTCATCGTCCGGATCGCTATTGTCGCTCCAATTCCGAACGTTCACATTGACGCGCAACTCGCTCCAGGGCCCTTTCTGGAAATCATCGAGAATGTGATGTGGTATCTCAATTTCCGAAACGTACTTGCTTTTCGATTTCAGACAGATCGCCTGCACTTCCTCAGAATGGATTGCTTCATCCCAGGGATCCCCGCGATGAACCAGCATCGATTCCTTCGTTTCTCCAGGCACCATGAGGACTTCAATAAAATCGACTTGGGAATCATCGCCGCGCCCCAATGAGCGTTCGGGATCGGGACGTGCATCGACGCTCACTCTCACATGATCGCTCCGCCAAGGCCGCCCCTCATTAGGGTCGACGAATGGTTCTGCGTCATCAACTTCGACTGCGATATAGAGAAACTCATCGTCATACTTCAGATCGAAGCGAAACAGCTCCTCTGGATTCTCCTTCTTGAAAAAATGCTTGTTCGCGAGATTGGAGTGGCTTAGTTCGCTCCAATCGTCGAGCTTCGCATCGATCGAAACAGGCTTGTCGGCCGGCTCGATGGCAAGTCTCTTTACAAATGCCATATCTGCATCGAAACTACGAACCGGAAGAGTGCATTTGTGTTTCCGATACGATGCCTTCAACTGCGTCCAACCGGCTTTCACGGACTGACAGATCCTAAATCCATCAGGATCTTCAGACCACTCTACCAGTCGAGCATCCGCTATCTTGATATCCGCATCGATCAGATTGATGCGGAGCCCTTTCGGGTCGCGCAGCTCAAGCAATGGATATGCGTGGCTTCCGCAGCGGGTCAGATCCATGAATTCGCTCTTCGGATTGTCGAACACCTTTAATTGTGCAGCACTGAAGTGGATGTCATTCTTCCGCAGGAGGAAGTAGAGCATCGATCGAACCTGTTCCTCCCAAGCTTTGTTGTTATGGGCCCCTAAGTAGAGCCCGTCCCAGTGGTGGAAACAATTGATTTTTAATGAGTTATGGGCAAAAAAAAGGCCGGATAGAGCTGCAAAAAGCTCGATCCGGCGAAAAAGGGCGCTTATGCTTGCGTTAGTCAAATACAAAGCACGCCCTTCTCATGAAAAATATTGCCGTACAAAGCTTCCTGCGTCCAGCCCTAACTCCAGTCATTCGATGCAAAGACTACACCGTGTTTCTGGAAACAATGGAGCGGATTGACCGGGTTTTGATCGACTCCTCGCTGGAAAGGGAGGCGATCGTAAAAGCCTTGGAAGGATGGGATGAAGCGGGAGGGAAGGATCGGGAGCGACGCGCTCTAAGAGCGATAAAAGCGCTACGGGTGGAGGTGGTGCGTCATTTACTCGGAGGGATATCCTTTCGTTGTCTGTCGCAGGAGTTGGGACGCAGTGAGCTTCTGGCTAATTTTTGCCGGGTGCGTGAGGTAGACGGGATCCGGAAAATATCGAAGAGCAGTCTGGAACGGGATTCGAAATTCTTCGACGAAGCGTATCTGAGACAGCTGCATGCAAGGATGACCGAGGTGGTGGGCAATGCTGAACATTGTGGTGAGGCAGGATTAGAGAAGCCGATCGATACGAGGGAATGCCTGATCGACGCCACTTGCCTGGAAGCGAACATCCACTGGCCCGTGGACTGGGTCTTGCTCAAGGATGTGGGAGCAACGCTGCTCAAGGCGATCAGTCTGATCGGGCAGGCGGGAATGAAACAGCGCATGCCCCAGGGAGCAAAGGGATTGGCTCGGGAGATGAACAAACGGTGCCTGGAGATGACGCATGCGCGTCGGCGCCGGGAGGCGGGCAAAGCGCGTAAAGGGATCCTGCGGCGGATGAAGCTATTGCTCAAGAAGATTGAGGGCCATGCCCTTCGCCACCGTGACTTATTGGAAGCTATGTGGATGCAAAGCGATTACACCGAGAAGAAGGCGAGCCGAATCATCGAGCGAATGGATGGTATGTTAGAGCAGATACCGCAGGTCATGAAACAGGCGCACGAACGGATCATAGGGGGGCGGCAGGTGAAGAATGAGGAGAAGATCCTGAGCGCCTACGAACCTGAGATTGACGTCATCGTGCGAGGCAAGGCAGATCGGGAGGTGGAGTTTGGCAACACCCTTTATTTATGCGAGAGCGCAGAGGGATATCTGTTGGACTGGAAACTGTATGGGGGGCAGGCCCCGAGCGAATTGAAGCAGCTTTGGGAAAGTCTGGAGAGGCAAAAGGGCTTCGCTTTAGAGGAGAAGATCGAAGCGATCAGTGGGGATCGGGGCTATGCCTCGAAGGCGGCCAGCAAGCGGCTCCAGGCAGAGGGGATTTTTGACGCCCTTACGCCCCGCAATCCACAAGAGCTCAAGGAGCGGATGGAGGAGCCGCGCTTTGTCCGGTTGCAGCGACGACGAGGGAGCACCGAAGGCCGGATCGGAGTGCTCAAGAACCGATGGCACGGGGGCAAGATACGCAGCAAAGGCTTTGACAACCGTAACCTTAGCGTGGCCTGGTCGGTTCTGTCCCACAATCTATGGAAAATCGCGCAGAGACTTGCGCAAGAACATGAGAAAGAGGCAACGCAGGCGGCATAGGGATCCAAGAATCGAGTCAGAGGCGCTTCCTTGGGAGAACTATCGACTCAAAGCGAGAGGAAGGGTGCTGGAAAGGTGCATAACGGATAAAAGGTAAGCTACCGAGGACGGAAGGCATGTCGTGGTCTACATAACGTGACGAAGATTGATATCGGTATCAGGCTTCCACCCAAATCCTCTCGGATTTGGGACAGCCTCTAAGTAGGACTGGTACCAAGCCAGGTTATCGCCTTCCTTCCATCCCATCTCCTTCAGGGCCCGAGCGCACCTGCGGGCCAGATTCCACATGTGTCCCTCTTGAGAACCCGCTTGTACCCAAAAACGCGCTCGCCGGGCGGGACTGGCGCCAGGTTCCATACTCTTCAGCAATTGCTCTTCGTGCCACCACATGGAGGGCGACATAGCCCCGACCAGACCGAAGCTCTCCGGATGCCGTATCCCGAAATAGACGGAGGCCAATCCGCCTAAAGATCGCCCGGCGATGCCGGTGTGTTCGGCTCCGTCCAAAGTCCGGAAATTCGCGTCGATGTAGGGCTTAATTACCTCGACGATAAATCGATAGTAGCTTTCGAGGCCGCCGGCTCTTTCGTCCGGGTCCTCCTCGATGTGCTTGGGCTGGGTGGGAGTCAGTTCAAAAAGACGCTCTCGGGTGCTTCCGAGCCCGACCAGAATCGCCGGGTAGGTAAGGCCATCGCGCACCAATTCATCCATATAGACATCCGCTCGGACCTGGAGCCCATCAGGGCTATTCGCCGCTTTGGAGAATATGGCCTTGCCGTCGAAAAAACAGAGCACCCGATACCTCTCATCGCTTTCCTCGTATCCCTCCGGAAGATATACGACCATGGACCGCTCTCCGGTAAACGCGCCACCATCGGAAAAGGTTGACATTATCAGAGTTCGATCGTCCACCACCTTAATCGCCGCCGGATAGTCCACCGGCATGGCACCGAATAACAGGCTCGATCCAAACAGAATCGCAGCCGCGATCGTAATAGCCCGCTTCAGCTTCAATCTCTTCATCCCCGGCGAGGTGATAGCCCACGGGGAAATCCTATGTCAACCGTCGATCTGAAATGCCGAATTCAGAATCGGCCTGAGGAGCGCTCAGAAAATAAAAACCGAAAGTAATAGTACAGTTAGTCCTGTCACAATTGAGCTCGCTTCTTTTTTGCGATGATTACGTCGGACGATTACGGGCGGAGGACAGAATACGACGTCACAACCGGCTCAATTTGCCACTGCTGACGTAAGGACTCCGCCAGTTCCCGTGCCGTCGCGCCCAGTGTTTCCAGGTGGCCTAGCCCGCTTTTCTCACAAATTTTCGAGGACCAGTTTGCGATTTGATGCCTCATCCTTTGCGTAGCGGTACATTAAGGACGAAAAGCGGGCTAACCAACAGAATGACACAGAAGATCTTGAGGAGTTTCACAGATCGGACATCCTTTCTCGGCGTAGAACCATTAGGGTGGGTTACAGTACAGACTGTCGCAGCGAATGGCCGAATACTCCTTCGAGACTTATCCATAAGACTTTCAAATTCAAGATCTTCTGTGTCATTCTGTTATAAGCCTGGAAATCGTGTGAGATTTCCAGGCTAGGGCGGCGGATGTCTCCGCAAATTCATCGAGCCGAGTGCCTGGTCCAAGTCCCAACAAAAGCGAATCGAAGCGGGACTTTAGCTCGTATAAGCATTCTAAAGGTGGTCCGTGTCCTCCGGACGCGGAACAAAGGTGAAGCAGAGACTCGAGCTCCTGCCGTGCCGGGACGGCTCGGCCCACCATAAGCGAAGTCACTCCCAGACTTGAATTTCAGTGGGAGGTCCCGAACCCGATCGAGGAGGTCTGTGGCTGTTGCGTCCTGGCTAGTATCATCCGCGGATAGGTCGTTTAAATTGCGAATCCTGGGAGATGATTTTCGGCCATCAAGCGGTCGGCGTCCTCCGCGAGCATTCGAACGAGGTCTCCTCTTACTACCATATGGTCTCCCGACTCATGCGGTTGCCCGAGGATTACTAATCATCGCCATAATTCTGCGCTTCCCGAGACGCCGCCGATCTGCCATCGCCAGTAGGCTTTGAGCCCCCGCTTCATATCTTCCAGGATCAGCATGTTAACAGGGACCAAGAGCAGCGCGATGAAGGTGGCAAAGAGGACCCCCCAGGCCAGGGATATCGCCATGGGTATCATGTGTTTCGCCTGCCTGCTCTGCTCCAGCATCAAGGGAAGCAGGCCTGCAAATGTAGTCAACGAAGTTAGAAGAATGGGGCGGAAGCGGCGCACTCCGGCAGTGCGAACAGCCGTTTTCAACGAGTCGCCCGCCTGCAATCGAGTATTGATGAAATGAACCAAAATCAGGCTGTCGTTCACCACGACTCCGGAAAGGGCCAGGAACCCTAGCTTCGACATCAGATTGAAGGTGACGTTCTCATCCCAAAATACACCCAGGAACCAGTCCATGATCATATGCCCCAAAATCGCACCTACCAGACCGAACGGGATGATGATCATGACGACAAAGGGTTTCGCGTAGCTGCGAAAGGGAATCGCCAGCAGGACGTAAAGCCCGAGCAGGACCAAGAGGGAGTAGAATTTGATATTCTTATTGTCCTCTTCCATCTGTTCGACCCAGCCGGAGCGGACGTATTCCATGCCCACATACTGGCTTGTGAGATCGGGCAGGAACCCGGCTTCCAACTCTCGAACGATGGCATCGAAGTCCAACTCGTCGGAATCCGAATTGGCAGTCACCGTGATCTGCCGCTTTCGGTCGACGCGGTGAATTGTGGGAAGACTCTTTCCAGGTTTAATCACCGCCACCGTGTCGAAGGGCACCTCCGTGCCATCGGGTGTGCGAATCATCATCGAATCGAGGGTCGTCAGGGACTTCCGCCGCTCTTCGGGATACCGGATCATGACTCTTATGTCATCACGTCCCCGCTGAATGCGTTGTGCTTCTGCACCGAAAAATGCTTGTCTCACTTGCCGGGCCAGGTCACGTGACGTGATATCGAGGTGTTCGGCTAGCGGCTTGAGCGAGAGTTGAAACTCCGGTTCAGCACGTTCGAATGAGTCCGATATCTCGGTCAAGCCTTGATATTCCTTCAGTTTCGCCTGCAACCGTTGTGACGCCTCTCGCAGGTCATCAAAATCCGGGCTGGTCAATCGGAGCCAGATGACCTGCCCTCCCCACCAGCCTCCAAACGCTAGCCGCTCCGCTTCCGGAATCTCGCCAATGGCGGGCCGAAGATCGGCTGCCACCTTCGAACTGTCAAAGCGCACACCCTTGTGGTCCTCGGATGCCAATTCGATAACGATTTCACCCAACTCGGCGACTCCCACGTTGTTACGGCGAGCGGTGTAGGCTATGGGATGGCCCCCGGCAGTGGCGAATACGCTGCGCACCATCTCTGTGCCGTACTCTGCGTTCACCCGATCCTTGTACTCCAAGACGATGCCTTCCATTCTTTTCACGTGGGCATGGGTCGTTTCAAACGGCGTTCCCGCATGCATGAACAGATGTATGGACAGGTAATGTCTTGGAATTCGCGGATAGAAACTAGACTTGATTCGGTTGGTCTGAACCAGGCACACCGTCACCGCAAGTATTCCTAGAAAGATGGAGAAGGTCAGGTAGCGGTGCTCCAAGCAGCGGTCCAGTGCCGGGCGGTAAAAACGGTGAACGCCCTTTTCAAGACTGTCCGCAATGAGACGTTGCAAGCGGAGCAGCCAATTCAGATTTCCTCGTTCCGGGAGGCCTCGCCCAAGCTGCCTGCAGTGCTTTAAGTGGGCAGGCAAGATCAATTTTGATTCCACCAGGGAAAAGAGTAGCACTGGGATCACGACGAGCGTAATCGGCTTCAGGTTGTTCCCCATCCATCCGGACATGCCGTGGAGAGGATAGAAGGCGATGATCGTTGTAAGGACACCGAAGATCACCGGGATTGCGACCTCCTGAGTTCCGCGAATAGCGGAGTTCAAAGGGTCGTTCCCGGCCTCCATATGCCGAAACACATTTTCTCCCGTGACGATGGCATCGTCCACCACGATCCCGAGCACCAAAATGAATGCGAAGAGGGTGGTGAAATTCAGAGTGGCGCCCCACAGATAGAGGAATATGAATGCCCCAAAAAATGCCACGGGAATGCCGAGGCTTACCCAGAAGGCAAGAATAGGGCGCAAGAATAGAGACAAAACAATGATCACCAGGATGAACCCGAAGAGAGCACTGCCCATTAATATGGTTAAGCGCGATTTGATCAGTTGAGAGTCGTCAGCATAGTAACCGAGTTCCACACCTGGTGGCATCCTCGATTGAGCTTCTGTCAGGTAGCTCTTTACTTCATCCGCCAGTACGATCGCATTTTGATCACCGGTCCGGTAGACGTCGAGGACTGCGCAGCGTCTCCCGTTGAAGTTTGAGATCAGCGGAGCCTCGTGGAATCCGTCATTTACCTTTCCGATTTCGCCGAGGGTGAGACGCGTACCGTCCTCGCGCGACATCACAACAATCTTTGAAAAGTCATCGAAGTTGTAGGCCTGGTTGGAGGTTCGCAGAAGGACGTCACCGCCTTCAGTGCGGATACTTCCGGCCGAAAGATTGATCGAGGATTGGCGCACCGCTTGAACGATCTGATCGAAGGATAAGCCGTGTTTGCGGAGCGTGGTCTCAGATATCTCGATGTCGATCTCATAGGCTCTCGAGACGGAGAGATGCACCATGGTGATGCTGGGCAAACTGAGGAGATCATCCCGGATGATCTCGGCCAATCGTCTCAGATCAAACTCGTTGAGATTACCCGAGACAGCGATGGTTATAAGGCGCCCGTGAAACGACGTAGGCATCTGCACGTGTGGGCGTTCGGCCTCAATTGGAAATGTACTGATGGAGTCGACCCGGTCTTTTATCTGATCGAGCACTACACCCAGATCATATCCCTCTTCGATTTGCAGCTGGACGCTTCCCGATCCTTTATTGGCGTAACTGTTCATTTCCTTGATCCCCGCGACGTCGGAGACCGCTTCCTCAATGCGCATGATGATGGCCTCTTCCACCTCCGCGGGAGTGGAGCCCGGGTATGCTACGGAGATGTGGATATCGCGGCTCGGGAAGTCGGGAAGTTCCCGCAGCACGATCTTGTTGAACGCCAAATATCCACCCACAATCAAGATGGCGAACATCAGGATGTTAGCCGCCACTCCATTCCGAGCGAACCATGCAATCAAGCTATTCATCGGCAATTGGGGGCAGTATTCGTTGTGTATTCATTGGGTGCGTAGGAATGTCGCAAATTGATTATGCCCGATCCTGTTTCTTCTCTCGAGCTACAGAAATGGCACCACCGATAGGAGAGAACTGGCAAATTCGGTTGAGAAAGCGGTTTTCATGCCCAAATGTCTTACTTGGTCGGCTGAAAATTAATCCGGACCGCCGAATCAAAAGGATTGAGGCACTCAGCGGTCAATCGGGGGCACTCCTGCAGGTCGAGCGATCTTAGATTCGTGAGCGTGGCCAGGTGATCGAGCCCACCGTTGGTCACATTTGGGCAATTCCACAGGAGCAGATTTTCCAGTGTTTTCATTCCACTCAGGAGTCTCAGGCTGGAGTCGGTAATCTCGGTTCCCCAGATGCAGTAAGACTTAAGCTTCTTTGCTTTGACCACGTGTTCGGTTGCTCGGTCTCCGGTTGCCTTGCAGTACATGTTCGTCAGGCTCTCCAGATTAGGTACACCCGATATATTGGCAAAAGCCTCATCTGTGAATCCGTTCCCGTTTCCGGTCCAGAACTCACGAAGCGCCTGAAAATCCGGCAACGATTTCAGACTCTTGTCGTCAAGCTGCTTTCCCCCGAGATAGAGGTACTCAAGGTTTGGTAGAACGGTTAGGGCAGCGACGCCCTTGCCGGTTACGTTTTTCAGCGCATAGGCAACCAGCTGCCTGAGCGAATGGCATCCGGCGAGAGCGGAAAATCCCTCATCTCCCGCAACAGCCCGGCCGATTTCAAGCGATTCCAGGTCGCTCAGTTTACCGATCGCATTCAGCTGCTCATCGCCTACATGTTCTCCCCCATTCAATGAAAGGCGCTTCAGATTTGGGAGTAGCGCAAGATGGGTGAGTCCGTCTCGATTTCATTCGCAGTTCGACACCAAAGAGCCCTTTCAACTGCGAGATCGTTCTAATACCCTTCGAAGTGATGCCGTCCCCTACGGTATGCAGGTGAGTCGGAGTGGGTGAACGATAGACATCAATCTTCCACATCGGATGATCGCCATTTGGGTCCACAAATGCCGGTAAATATCTAAGGATTTCAATTCCGGCATCGGTGATATGCGGAGACAGATGAAGATGGGTCAGCCTGGGTTTACCGCGCAGATGCTCCAGGCCGGCATCGGTTACCGCAGTCCCAGAAAGAATAAGCAGGGCGAGGTCGTCAAGACCGGCTAAGTATTCCATCGTGCTATCACCGATCTGTTCGCATTCGGTGAGACGCAAGTATCGAAGGCCTCTCATGTTGCGAAGGATCTCGAGCCCGGCATCCGTGATCAGCTTGCAACCACTGAGGCAGAGATATTGGAGGCTGGTAAGATTGGAAAGCTGCTTCAGTCCCGCATCACTGATGGTTTCGCACAAAGAAAGATCCAGGTAAATGAGATGCTCTAACTTGCCGACTCTTCCGAGTAGTTCACCGGTCAGCTCGAAGCCACCTGACAGCCCTGGGATTTTCCTGGCTGCCACCTCTTCCAGAACGGTCTCCCACTCACCTCCCGGCAGGTCCGAGCGCGGTTCGACGTACCACACGCGGCATTCGGGCACATCCGCTTCCGCCCGTCCGATAGTCGTCGCGCCGAGTTTGTGTTCGTTGCTCCCGGCGGGATCTTTGTCGCCGTCGAGCCCTATCCAACCGACCTGCAGAGGGAGAGTGCTCCTAAGCACCCGCCGCTCAAATCGATCGTCTCTCGATGGAGCATGATCATGCAATGTATCTTCAACCATGGTGAGCATCCAATCCTTTGGTAGTTTACGCGCCTTTCGTAGCCGATTCTTTACGGTTGAGACCGGAATGTCGAGGAAGTCGGCGATCTCGCTCTGCGAGTATCCGCTCAAGTAGAACAGCGTAGTAACTCTGCGTTCGGAATCCGGTAATTGCTGAACGGCGCGCAGAACTCTCCGCCGTTCCGTTTCGCGATCCATCTGCTCTTCTTTTTCGACGTATATCTACGCAGAATTCAGACTGAGATTCTGCAAGATAGCATTGCTCACGATCGGAAACTTCCACATTCAGCGCCTTCTCATCAAGCAAGTCGCCGGAATACATGGTGTTGCTGGTCCAATCAAATCGGATCAACGAAAGATCGTTTACAAGCCGGTGGGTTTCAGAAATCGGCAGAAGTTCGCTGTGTATCCTGCCGAGAGTCGCGCCCGCCAACTCCGCCGTGGCGTTCGTCACACCAAGCGGCTGCCCCGGCATGAATTCGAACAGCGAACACAGGTCCCCGTGGTAGAGCCCGAACAAACCACCTTCACAAGCTGGCTTGATTTTCGGGACGTAGGAAAGCAGCTGGCTCAGAAGAGATACGATCGCCAGTTCAAACTCGAGTTGCCGCTGAATTTTCCGATGGTGGCTGATGCGGAGAATCCACTCACCATCGGCCTGGACCTTGTAGATCCGGTTCCAATCGCCGCTGTCGATTCGCTCTAACGAACCCGGTTCGGAAATATCGTAGACCGTGGACAGAAGATCCACTAGGAATCTGTCGGACTTTGAACTTTGCACGATCGCTGAGGTTCGGATTGGCGGGTCTGGATTGTAAACCAGGTTCAGGCTCAATCCGAGTTATAGAAATGCTCACCCATTCCTCTACAGGAGATGCGTCCTTTGATGAATAGCCCGCTTTTTGAGTCCGTCGGCAAAATGCGTCGGGCGGGAGATTCTGCATCAGAACGCTGGTGGGAAGTCGGTGCAAAAAGCGGGCTACGGATACCGTAGATTCGGACGCTCGTCAAAATCCGGTTTAAGCGGCGGATTGGCTTCGATTTCCTTGGCTGCTTCTTCAATCGCTCGCTCCAACTGCGGATCGACGCCGGCAGCCCAATCCTGTGGTGCGATATCAATCTCGATATCCGGATCCGTCCCATAGTTTTCCACGCCAAACCCGACGTCCCGAAACCAGAAAGAAAACTCGGGCTGCGTTGTGGTGGAACCATCGACCAGCGAATTGCGGGGCCAGATCCCGATCACGCCGCCCCAGGTGCGTTTGCCGATCAGCGCTCCCAATTTCATCAGTTTGAAAGAATGGCTCACAATGTCGCCGTCAGAGCCGGCGTATTCGTTGGTCAGGCAAACCATCGGACCTTGAGGTGCCTCCGAGGGATACGGCTCCGAACCCATCCAACGCGTCAAATCGTAGCCAATGCGCCGGCGCGCTAATTTCTCCAGCAGCAATTGGGAAACATGCCCGCCGCCGTTATAGCGCACGTCCACGACCAAGCCTTCGCAATCCAACTCGACGACAAAATAGCGATGGAACTCGGAATACCCGAATGGCCCCATATCGGGAATATGAAGGTAGCCTACCTTGCCTTGGCTCCGTTCGTGAGTGAACTCGCGGTTGCGCTCCACCCAATCGCGATAGCGCAACAACGCTTCATGTCTCAGGGTTTTGATATGCACCACGCGCGGATTGGCGCCATCGCGATCGGCGATCGTCAGAGCGACTTCTACACTGGACTGGTGAACCAGGCCTTTACCGGGAGGCGTTTTGCGATCGAGTCGCTCGCTGCCTACCGCCAGCAAACGCATGCCCGCTTCGACGTTTACTCCGGGTCGCAGCAAGGGAGGTGCGTTTTTCTCATCCCATGTGTCGCCCTCCACGATGTGTTCGATTCGCCATGCCTTGGCTTCGCTGTCAAAACGAAAATCGGCGCCGAGGAAACCTTGCCGATAGTTAGGACCCTTCCGATAATCGCCCCCCAACTCATAGGCGTGAGACGTGCCGAGCTCACCTTGCATCTCCCATATGAGGTCGGCGAATTCATGGCGCGAGGCCACTCGATCGATCAAGGGCAGATATCGGTCGAGCGCTTTCTGCCAATCCACACCGGACATGTCGGACGACCAAAAATAATCGCGTTGCAGCCGCCATGCCTCTTTCAGCATTTGCCGCCATTCAGCCGGTGGATCGATGGAGAGCTTCAACCGAGCCAGATCGATCCATCCGCTGGTTCGTCCGGGCTTTTCATCACTCGCCTTTTTTTCGTCGAGGTTCTCTCGGTCGGCCGAAACGACTCGCAAACGATTTCCGGCTCGAATGGCCAACGCATCGCCTTTCCTTGAGACCTTGAAATTCGAAATACCCGACGTGAAGGTCTTCTCTTCCCGTTTTTTCAGGTCGTAATACTTCAGCGTCGCCTCGGCCGGCAAGGTCTTATCGAACCAGGAATGATCAAGCGAACCTTTGACCGGGAAATCCGTATAGAAGACGCGGTTCTTGGTCGCTCCGATGTCCCCATAGATTCCGTCCGAGACCGGAAACGCCACCACTCGGTCCTCGATCCCTTCAAAGTCGATTTTCAGTTCATTGGATTCAGGATCGGCCCCTGATTCCTCGTCCGGCTTCCCATCCCCCGTTTCCTCTTCTTTCGACTCCGATTTGTGGAATGATTCCGGTTCGGGCACAAACGGAGATGGCGCCTCCCGGTTCAAAGCAACCATATAAGGTCGAACGCCGCGCGGAAACCCCAGATCGAAATTCAAGCTGTCGTAGACTGGGTCAAAGACGCGGTGAGATAGAAAATACAAGTAGCGCCCGGCGGGATCGAACACAGGCCGGCCGTCGTGCAGAATCGGCCTCGTAATGGCATGAGACTCATTTGATTCTCGATTCCATAACTTAATAACCGACTGACGCGGATTGACCGAACAGCCATAGGCGGCCCAACGCCCGTCGGGCGACCATGCGAATCCGCGCATCGGCCCAAATTCGCTTCGATCGACAAGAGTAACTTGATCCGATTCCAGATCCACGTGAAGCAGTTCGTTCCGATGATTCACAATGAGAACGGTGTCAGCCACTGGCGACACTTCCATCGCCATCGGACGCCCCAACTGCTCATCATCGATCGTTCCTCGAGGCTCATCAGCGTTCTCAGTCTGAGGAATTTTTGAAAAGATCTCCAAATGCTCTCTGCCCCGGGCGTCGCTGCACACAACCACACGCTCCCCGTCATTCAGAATGCGAGCAAATCGATAGCGCGTCTCTTGTCGTGAGCCTTGTTGCGAAGGCGCCAATTCCCAGCAGCCCATGACGAACGACTTGCCCCGACATATCAGCGCCAAGGAATCTCCGCCCGGAGATGGGTCGTAGTCTTCCAGACTGTCGGCAACATCGACGAATTTTCGACTGGCCTGGGTGCGCGCCCCATGGAACTCGATCCCCACCCTCGATACGCCGTCAGTCTCTGGATCCAGGATATAGAGATCCGCGCCGGCGTGATAGACGATGCGCGACCCGTCGGTCGAGGCGTTGCGCGCATAAAAGTCGGTCTGATTCGAGTGAACGCGAAGATCGGAACCGTCAAAGGTGCAGGAAAAGAGGTTGCCGATTCCCTCATGATCGGAGAGGAAATAGACCCGATCTCCGATCAGCATGGGGTCGGCCGGATTGCCGTCCAATTCGATGAGTTGTCTGAACTCTCCCTGACCGTCCGGATCAATCCATAATTCACCGGCGGTGCCACCGCGATAGCGTTTCCATTTGGCCGGTTCGCCGCCTCTGCGGCCCAACACCACGATGCCGTTCCGTTTCGCGATGTAATTGGCGGGGCCCAGGTTCAATCGTTCGAGGTCCGAGCCGTCGAGACTTATCTGATGCAGCCATGGCGGATGACGCAACGCTTGCCCGGCCGTGCTGGCGAACAAGGGCTTGTCGCCATCCCATCCCACGACGAACGTCATCGCGCCCAAAAATGTCAATCGCTGCAAGGGACCGCCGGTGGCGGGCATAACGCACACTTCTTGCGGCCCTTCCTCGGCACCGCTGAATGCGATCCATTGACCGTCGGGCGAAAAGTAAGGATGGGCAACCGTTGAAAGGTTGGTCGTCAATCGTCGCGCCACCCCGCCCTCAGCGGCGACCTCCCACAAGTCGTCTTCAGCGACAAATACGATTGTCTCCTGATGGATTGCGGGAAATCGATAGTATCCGGATATTGGCGACGTCATAGAGTGTGCAGCGAATCAAAGCACGGCAACGAATAGGAATCAAGAATTCCCCACTGCAGACCGGTTTCGACCTACCATCCCTCTCTTTGGTTGCCCAACGGATTGAGCAAGCAACGGATAAGACCTTCGATTACCCATCCGTTGTTCACATAATCCGTTGGGTACTCTCTCCCAAACATGCTGTCCTTTCATTCGATGCATTTTCTTCAGCGCTCGATTTCCAAATGTGGATGTTCTCCGGGTAGCGAAGTGTAGCCGAGTCGATTTGGTTCATCCCGATCGAAAAGAAAGCACCCCGCTGGGATCGATAAACCACCAGTGCCCGTTACGCTGTGAAACTCCGAAGTATCCCTTCTCCCTCATTCGATTTCTCTTCCGTCAAGTCGCTCACCCCAAGCACGCTTGGAATTCAGCGGAGCAATCCCGCTCAGCGGGACCCGAACCTTGTCCATTAGTTGCGGACTAATGCTGTTATTCTCAATTTCGATGACGTTTGCCGCGCCGATTTCGGATGCTGTCGAAGGCTATCCAGGCAAGGCATGAAAAGGTACTTCAGAGCTCAACGCCATCGTCGTATCCCAACACTTAAGAAGCGGTTTGAACTGTCCATAATTTCAGTGCAAGAGCCGCACCCTTGGATCGCGATAAGCGGTCTTACATTGCCAGACATTCAGTCCGATTCCGCCCGACGCAAAATTGCTGTCGGTTACTTGGTTCGCAAGTCTGCCGTCAACATAGGTTGTGAGTGAACGTCCTCGTGCTGCGATTTGAATGTCATACTCCTGATTGTGCGACAGGGCGAGATTCACCACACTCAGTTTTTCGACCCGCCCTTCTCTCCGCAGCGACAGGGCGATGGCCTGCCATCCCATCAGCAGATCCAGGAGATAACTCTCCTTGCGGTCCTTCGACATGCGAAAGAAGACCTGTGCATTTCCCCCTGAGATCGGTGTTACAAGCACAGAGAATTCGTAATCCTCCCATGACTCATCGCCCGTAATCAGTGGTGAGACGGTTTCATTCCTGTCCTCTCCGATGATCGCATCACCGGACTGTCGCCACTCATTTGGGAGAGAAGAACCATCCAAGGCGTTCCAGCTGGAGAGAACTTCACCATCAATCAGTCTTCTCCATTTGATCAGGCCCCTCATTCCTTGGATTATCGATCTTCCATAGTCATCCTCACTCTTCCACCGTATGTCTCTTTCACTCATAGCCGTATACCTTTCTTTCAGTAATATTCGCGAACGATTGAGCCGGCTCTTGACGGTTCCCAAAGGTATGTCCAAGAGCTCGGCAATAGATCTCTGGTCGAGATCCAGAAGATAGAACAGGGTTACGACAGAACGGTCCTCTTTCGACAGACGTTCAAGACATCTGCGTATCATCTGCTGTTCTTCTCCAGTGAAATCGGTCCGATCCCCGAACCCGTCCCAAAGCCCACAGGAAGTACGCTCATCGATCCGAACGTATCGCTCCCGCCTGAGCTGCTCCGCCTTGATGTGTTTACGATTGACGTTCTGAGCAATGCGGATGAGCCATGGGCGGAAACGATCTGGTTGTCTCAGGGACGATAGTTTTCGGAATGACAGAATGAATGTCTCCTGGACGGCATCTTCGACATCCCACCCATGTTTCAGTGCTGCCCATGCCAATGCGTAGACGATTCGCCTATTCCTCTCGATTAAAGTCGAAAAGGATTCTTCACATCCATGCTTTGCTTTCTGAACAAGATCTGCACCGTCGCTCACTGCCGAATCTGCCGCTCTCATCGAGACTTCTATCACTCTGTCTTCTCTTGTATAGATAACCAAAATCGAAAAGGTTCACGGAATTCGCCACCTGATTCGATCGTTGCGAAGCGAAGAGCAGCGTGTCGGGTTCACCTCGACGAAGACTCGTGCGAAAACAGGCGGCCACGCCCTACCACCTTGCGGCAGAATTCGACCCGTTTTACCCTCTCTGGTATCTTTATGTGAGGCCGTTATCGCACCCGTGGCATTAGACATCCAATCTGAACTTCCAGGCAAAAGAAAACTAACGGATCTCCTTTTCGGTCTGATTTCTGTAATCCTCTGGGGTCTTTCATTTACCGCGACCAAGCTGGTTTTACGCGAGCTTACGCCCATCACCGTAGTCTTCGCTCGGACGCTCCTGGCCTCTCTCTTTCTGGTCGGCTTTGCTGCAATTCGAAGGGAGTCTCTTCAAATTCCCAGGACACTCTGGCTTCCAATTGCGATTGCAGGAGCGTTCGGCGTATTCGTTCATCAGCTGCTCCAGGCCTACGCACTTACCTATACCATCGCCATACGGACTGGATGGCTGATCGAGATAATCCCGATTGGTGTTTTCCTAGCGCAGCGTCCAAGCGAGGTAGGACATCAGACTTTGGATCTGAGAATCCAGGTTCGATCCCTGGCCCCGAAGCCATTCTTTACAATCCTCTACGATCCCGCTGAGCGGGATCGTAGAGGATTGTAAAGAATTGTCACCGACCCGCCGTCGGTGTTTCTGAACACGGTATACCCAAGACGTTTCTGGAGCTTTACGGATCGTTCGTTCCTGTTAACAGACCCTCCGACCAAGCGGGCAAGGTGCAGCTGATTGAACGCATAAACGATCATGGGCAAGCACACTTCGTAGGCCAGCCCCTTGCCCTAATGGGCCTTCCCAAAGGCAAAGGCTAGGAGTCTGTCGGCATGGACCTGGTCGCAATTTACAACCGTCAACCTACGATCTATAGTTCAAGTCTGTTTTTTCGACTCGCTCGCGCGCGTCCTCCAATGAATCGAGGTACGGCGATAGTACCGGCAGACATCGGGATCGGAATAGACCTTGGAATATATGTCATCGACGTCCCCGATCTCGAATCGGCGGAGGAGCAAGCGATCTGTTTCAAGGGGACCCATCGTCGTCTATTTGGCTACTATTTCCTCCTGTCGTAGTCGAAAAGCCATGTTAGAGGCAAACTTCCTCACACTAAGTCGCTCTGGCAGTCTGTCTCGTCTTTTCCTAGTTTACCAGATTCAAACCTAACTTGGTGCTTTACCTTCAGAAGGCCTTCAATTGGCCAGATTCGAGAGTCTGAAAGATTTTCAACTGATCAAGAAAATAACGGATAGGAACCGAAGGTATTATCCATTGCTCGCGGGAAAAGGATGATTAACTGCTATAGGCGCCTGATCAGCCGACAGGCATCCGTGGGATCGCTGTGTGCTCCCGCTCAGCGGGACGGGCCTCAATTCTTCAGTGACGAACACGGTAAGAGTAGCTTCTGAAATCCCGCATGAGCACTGAAACTTCAAATCACATCTCGGACCTACCCTCACTGGTAGTCGCGGCACAGACCGGTGATCAGGATGCGTTCAGCCACCTGGTTCACCGGTTCCAGGACATGGCGGTTGGCTACGCCTACTCGATAATAGGCGATTTTCATCTGGCCGAAGACGCGGCCCAGGAGGCATTCGTGGGAGCTTGGATAAACCTGCCTCGCCTACGAGATCCCAACGCCTTCCCGGGCTGGTTTCGAAGAATGGTGTTCATGCGCTGTACTCGATTCACACGAAAAATGCGCTCCAACACGACATCCCTGAGTGAAGACATATCCGAAATTCCCGATCGGACCGACGTTGAACGCCGCGCGAAAACAGAAGAGAAGATTGCGCTCTACCGCGTATTGGCATCCCTCGACCTGGAAGAGCCCATGGCAATCACGCTTTTTTATATTTCACAATACACGCACGCTGACATCGCGGTGTTCCTGGACCTATCCCCCGACACGGTTAACAACCGCTTGCGGTCAGCGAGACGGAATATCAAAGAAGGATTAGAAAACATGGACGAACTCAAGAAAAAGGCACCCTCGCGCAACGACACATTCGCGAACACAGTGGCGCGACTGACTCGGCCCCTTTCCATGGATGCCGAGCGCTATATCTACGGAACCGAAGTCGTGAACGGGCACGACGCATGGGCGATGTTCAGCGCCTGCGCGGCCGGAGATCTGGCGCGGGTTCAGGCGCTTACCGAACGCGATCCCGCACTCGTCAATGCCCAGCACTGGTATCAATTTCCGCTCCACATGGCCGGCAGGGAAGGGCACGCGGATGTTGTTCAGTACCTGCTGGAACACGGTGCCGATTTGGGGAAATCGCGGTTCCTCTACAATTCGTGGGACAAACTGCTATCCGAAATCGACCGCCGAGGCCACCTGGCGGTGAGGAAACTGATCGAAGCCGCCCTAAGGGAACGGTTCAATTTCCATCCAGAATTCATTGCCGTTCGGGATGCCATCAAAGCCCAAGAAATCGACAAGGTTGAAATTCTAATCGCCGAAGATCCCGAGCTGGCGACCGCATCCGATGCCCTCGGCAACACCGGGCTCCACTGGGCTGTCCTCACTCGACAGATTCAGCTCATCGATCGATTCCTCAAACTTAGGGTATCAATAGAAGCCAAACGCGCGGACGGACAGACGCCGGCCATGCTTTCGGCCAACGGCGACTACTGGTACCGCTGGTATCGCGACCTCCCGGAGGGAGCTATGCAGAATCAGTGGGTCATTACGGGGTATCTCCTCGCCAAGGGCGCTGAAGTCACACTGAGCCTGGCATGCGCTATGGGTGATCTTGGGCGAGTAGAGGAGATTCTCGGGAGCGATCCCCAAGCAGCCAACAGACTCGACACTCAAGGTGCCAGCCCCCTCTACCACGCCGCAAGAAGTGAGAGCGCAAAAGTCATCTCGACCTTGCTCGCCCACGGAGCGGATTCCAATCAGCCCGAGCATCTGGCGCCACATGGCCGTGCCCTTCACGAAGCCGCCGGAATGAACAACATCGAAATAGCGCGGATGCTTCTCGATGCCGGCGCAAATCCCAATGGAGCTTCTGATTCCAGCGGCAATGTCCTCTACATCAACCGTGCCAAGAACCCGGACGACTGCGAAGCCATGCAGGAGCTCTTGCTCTCTCATGGCGCCTACAACGCGCCGTATTCGCTCTCCGACGAAGAACTCAAAGAGGCCATTCTGAACGACAGTCCTGTCATCCGGGACGATCAATACACTCATGAGGTCCTCGGTAGAGAAGATCCCGAACTAATCGATATCTTCGTTGCCAAACACGGCGAGATGATTTCTCGAATATCGCCCACCGATATTTGGGGCGGGAACGTGCCGCCCGGCGACATCGTCCGAAAGTTGATCGATCATGGGCTGGAGATCAACAGACCGAATTGGATCGGCCGCACTTTCTTACATGTGTGTGCCAAGACGGGCCGAGTCGACACCGCCGAAGTGCTTCTGGATTCGGGCGCGGATATCGATGCGTTGGACTTGGAACATGGTGGCACGCCTCTGGCCGAAGCCGCCCGGGAAGGCCAAACTGAAATGGTAAAGTTTTTCCTCGATCGTGGCGCCAACCCAAACCTCCCGGAGGAATCTGACTGGGCCAAACCTCGTACCTGGGCTGAAGAAAAAGGACACAGCGAGATCGCTGACTTGATCAAGCGATATTCGAGCTGAGAGAACTGCAGGTGACAGAACGCCGGTACCGAGACGTTAGCCCGGATTGAGCGAAATTTGCGGGATAAGGAATTCGGCGCTGTGGCGGTTCAGGTTCGCCCAAAGAAAATGAGGAGTCGTTCTCTGTGGTCCCTCCGAGCGCATGCGCTTCGAACTAGGGAGTAAGTATCAGGTCTTCCTTTCGTAGAGGAATCCGTGAGGATTTCTGGGACTCCGCCGCTTCAGGCAAGTTTCAGAAACGCTTTCGCATTCCTCAACTGAAAGGGAATTTCACCGGACGCTCGAGAATTTGGGAAACTGAAGAGAAGGGTGCGCCGTGACCTTCGGACGCGGCAGAAATTCTTGGCACCCTTTCAATCTCGTTCCGTGTCTGTATTTCTCTTCCCGCGTACGAAATGCGTGGCGTAAGTGGCCTCGATCGACTGCTCCCTCGACTTCGAGAACCGAAGCCAAGTCTTCTTTCCTCTTCCCCACGACTTGTATCCCGTCCAACTCGGTTTTAGTCCTCCATCGATTGAGGTCTTCCGCACGGAGCGCATGATGAAATTGATCTTGCTCAGATTGACCTTGATCACCCTTTCGAGGTGGGACACGCGCCTCCGCCTCCAGTCCACGTAGTCCGAATGATCGAGACAGCCGAGTTTCATGAATACGTCTACGAAGCTGATATACCCCTTCTCACGAAGGAGTTCGAACGTCACGGTGCTGAGCTTCGTTGCAAGCTGCTGTCGATTCATTACGCTTCGGCGGAACCCTTTAGTGTCTGCTCTGAATAGCGATAAACAAGCCTTGGATCATCCGCAAACCAAGCGTTGGCGCGGCGTGTGAGAACTCCGCGGATGGTCCGCCGCTCCGATGGAAAGTCGTCTCTCATGAATTCCGTGAGCAATTCATCTGATCGAGCTGTATCGAAGAATGACTCATATTACTCGAGGTATGAGTCATCTCCTATTTCGTCCCGGAAATGGACTTTTCTCATTGTATCGCCCAACGCACGATGACAGTAGCAATAGCGTGAGTAAAGACGTACCGCTATTCAGCGCCGGCCTCCGACGGTCCCGCTCAGCGGGATGGCCGGTTTAATTGAGTCTGAGAATCTCAGTGCCCAAGAAGACGAAATCCTCACGGATTCCGCTACAACGGTACCTCAACTCCTCTCCATTCCGGCTGTGCTTGACCATCAGGACTCGATCGTCACGGACTACAATGGCTTGAACTCGTGGCATGGTCTCATTCCGGTGTTAGGCTCAAGATTGGGCCCTCACGAATCTTACGGACGCAATCTTCGATTTCCACCAAATCACCCGTCTTCACACAGTATTCAAGTCCTTCAAGTTCACGGAGCTCCCAATGGCGCTGGATTCTGGCTCGAAAGGTGGCGACATCCGAGCTTGCGCTGCCATAGGCATCCAGCGCTTTATCAAGAAGTGGGTCTCCCAGATATTTAAGTGGCGCGAAGTCCTTTGCCGGATCGCCTAGCGCAAAGCACTCGAAGTCCACGATTCCCACAACTCTGTCGTAGGTTCTGCCGGCAATAATGTTCTCATACCACAGATCACCATGTATGAGAGTGGGCACGCATTTCATGAGATTCGACACGCTAACTGCTTTATCAAACCAGTGCTTCAATGAAGCGTACTCATGTCCTGACAGTCTTTCTTTGAGAGTGGGCAGACAATATTGACGAGCCATGTGGAGCCTTTCGGGATAATCGCGATCCGCGTAAGACGCAAACTCTGCGGCCGGTATTCGATGAAGAGCCTTGAAAAAGTGACCTATGTCCCGAGCAATTCTACTCCTATCGGCCAAGGGCATAGCATCGCGAGTCAATGGTGCACCAGCAATCTTGGGGTACCGCATAACACCGTAGGGAAACACATCTGTCTTCTCGATATACCAATCGGGACACGGGATCTGACACGGCAGCTGAGTCTGTAGGGAAGGAAGCACCCGGTATTCCTTCCGGTAGGTTGCCGCGGCACCCGGATGCCTGCCGACGAGATACACATAGCCATGCGTTTCAATGACCGTGCTTTGGAATCCAATGTCCAGTACTCGCGCCCGTGTGAAATCGCCATCGGGCAGAAGGCGATGTAATTCCGACAAGATCTGATCACTATCTAGAGCCAACATCTCTACTGCATGTCGCAAAGTTGTCATTCTCGCACTCTCATATCCAACAACCCCGCTTCAGTCTCTTTGAAACCGCACTTGGCATAGAACCGGATTAGGTGAGGCTCGAAATCTACATGGAGCCAATCAATCCCTTTGGATCTCGCATACTCGGCTGCACGTCGTACCAACTCGGTGCCAATGCCGCGGCGTCGGCAGTCCGAGCGCACAGTCGGTTCAAGCAGGAATGCGTACTTATCTCCGTCCCAAGCGACATAGACGAATCCCACCAGTTTGCCATCCTCGGTGGCGCAGACATAACCGAGGCTATGAGACAGAATCGGTTCGAAATCATAGCCTACGCTGTGATGGGGCCAAGCATCTTCGTAGAGAGCGTTGAGCGATTCATTGCTGACCTCTGGGTTGATCTCGTAACTAATCACGGCACGGTAACATACAAGGATAAACTATAACGGCTCCGTCGTTCCACTCTGCGAGTATGGAAGTGGAACAGGCTCAAATTCTGGATATGCCGTGTTTCAACATCCAACGCCCAACATCCAACATCCAACATCCAACATCCAACATCCAATGCCAAATTGGTAGAATCAATTGCAAGACAGGAAATCTCGATGAGCAACAAGAGATTCGACGAAATGGTTAGTTCGCAAGTCGACAATCAAAATCTTAATCTCCAATAGGTCACACTTGGACGTTGGGAGTTGGATGTTGAGTGTTGGGCGTTGTTCTTATCTCGCCGTTGTCTGGATCGTTTCTCTCTGGTTGCGGCTACAATGTTCTACGATCTCCGCGATCGAAAACGGCAAATCAGCGCGCAAACTTACTCCCCTCCACGATCTTCTGCTCGAAATTAAAGACGTTGGGATTTCCCGTATCGACAGAAACTTTGACCCAGTGCACATCGGGGTTACCGAAGCTCTGGATTCGGGTGAAGTTCTCCAGTCGTCGGAGCTCCCCATCGCTGGTCATGGATCGCAAATGCTTATCGATGAGGAAGAAATGAAAGTCTCCGTGAGACAGGACGACCGGTTTTCCGAACTCGGCCGTAAGGACAGCCAGCTTCTCTAAGAACTGGTTGAAGCCCGCCCGGCCGTCTTCTTCCGATTTGAGTTCGAACCGCGGATTGCCATGGATTGTTATGAACACACCCGGGCTATTGATCTCACCCGCGGTCCCGAATATATGCTCCAACCAGTGTAGGGCGGCCACTTGACGAGCTTCAAACTCCGCCAAGCGATCGGGACGCGGATTTACCAAGGAATCCTTCGGGTCAATGCCCGCCCATGGAGCCAAGTTGTTTCTGCTCCCGACGACATGAACCGCAGCAAAGACGACCCCTCCACGCTGCCAGAGGACATTTTCCACGTACTTCCCGAACCTCTGATTGGAAGCTTGTGTCTCAACCGGCAGAGATTTGCCACCGGTAGTAAAACCGGGTCGCGGGTAAAAGATTTCTCGCAGCTTCTCCAGCCGCTCGACAGGGTTGAATTGCCCAGAGTTGACCCGGTGGCAGTCGGTCCAATCATTATCGCCGGGTGTGAGAATGAAGGGGCGCTTGAATTTCTGAAATTGCTCGAATCGGGCCACAAAGGTGGCATCGTCACAAGGCGCCGATCCCCCCTTGATGTCGCCTGCGTGTACCACCCACTTTATCGTTCGATCCGCGTTGACCTCCTCGATCAGTCCGTCGAGCTTCCGAACCTGAATGTCATCGTAGGGAAAATCACCGATGAAGGCGAATGCGAACCTGCTCCGCCGATGCTTTCCATATTGCTTGTCAGCTCCTTGGACGAGGGCAACGGAACCGAGCATGTTCAGAATCAAACATGCTACGAACGCGGTGAAAAAGGACCTGCTCAACATACTCTCCTCATTTTTGGACGCATCAATTTTGCAACGGATGAATGCACGGCAACGGATTAAGCGAGCGACGAATGAGACCTTCGGTTCCCCATCCGTTGCAGTCCTGTGATCCGCTGCAAACTCTCTACTGTTTCTTTAAAAGGTGAAAACGGGCTTACTCAAAAGGAGCACTAACGACAGCTTGGCCGAGATCAAAGCCGCTTTCGTCTGCAGAGCAACCTGTTTATGAATCGGAATCCACTCACAATCGGCCATCATCTCCATTTCGCCTGACTCAATGATTGCGCGGAGTTCCTCTGCGATGGAATCCTCGTTTAGAATTCGTGCCGCTCGCCATACCATCCCCGTTGTGCGATGAAACAAGTGGCTATTTGCCGCAAGACCTTGCCACTTTTCCGTAACGGTCGCCTTTCTGTCCCAATCGCTGCGAAGGTCAATCTCATTCAGTTGACGTTCGTAATAATCGATTGAAGGCATATATCTGCGTTCATCGACGGCCCGAATTAATCGCTGAACGGTAGCGTTTCCATTTGCATCTTGATGACCCGAAAGGAAGGGGAGAATCCTTAGAATGGTTTCCAATCCCGATCTACACTCCTCAAAACTATAGAGCCGCACCTCCTTATAGGTCATATCGGATTCCGAGGAATCAAATTGCCGACTGCTATTCCAATACGGAAACTCGAAGGTGAAATAGTGTGAACCCGGTCGTATTCGGCATTGATAGTCGAATGTCGGCGCACCATAAAGTATCTTCGAACGCGCAGGATCAAAATCGCGATTAGGAGCTTCGTTACAATCATAGCGCATCGACTCAGTTTCAGCGAGCTGCAAGCCCCGGTAGTTCAGCCCGAGTTCCGTAACAGCCCGGCCGAGTGTTGAGTCCAATTCATGGTGAATGATACTCGTCGCTACGATTCTCTTCCGCAATCGTGTGAAAGGTCGCCCTTGTGTCGCTGAAAGATCGAAAAGGGAGACTTTCCGGTGCACTAACCGCCACAGAATCGACCCAATCCAGGAATTCATCCGATAGGCTTTCCATCTTCTCACCTTGTGTTTGCGAGCTTTGCCTACTCCATGCTCAAGTTCAATCCTTCGAGCCCTAGGAAGCAATCATAGACCTGAAACTTCAATGCTGGTGCGGTTTTCGGGCACGAATTTCACCGATTACGGCACTGTGGATTACCCTCAGGTGGCAGAGCAGTACCGCACCCAAAGGGTGATCGATGTAGGAAGCTTGGGGAGAGATTCTGCAATGCTGATGCACTTCGTTCCGCTGAGATGCATCAAGATCTCCGACGAGTTTCCAGGCGTTCTGGAGAGGACGGAATCAACGGCACTATCGTCGAAATGCTCACGCATTCCGCTACCTATCGTGACTCAGACCGTAGCGGAATGGGTGAGCATTTCGTCTTCATCCAAGCGCGAATAAAACCGCAGACTTAAACGCGGTCAGCGGCCGCGTCTACGATATTGAATTTTCCGCTATTATCGGCATCCATTGGTTTGCTTCATTCACCTGTCGAATTCTTCGGCGTCAACCAGCAACCCACCATGATCATCGTCTCGCTCGTGTAGAAACCGTTCTTTTCATAGAAATTCTCCGCCCTACCACCACGCTCGGTCAGAAGGTAGAGCTTCCTGGCTCCAATCCGAAGCAGGTGTGCCTTCAGCTCTTCGAGTATGGCCGTCCCGATCCCTTTTCTTTGCACATCGGGGAGTACACACATCTCCTTCAGGTAAAAATCCCCTCCTCCATCGAACGATTCCGCATACCCTAAGGCGAATCCGATTATCCGACCGTCGGATATCGCTTTTAGCCCTTCAAATCCTGGGGTCCCGACGATCTCGGTCAGGCGAGCCAGCGCCGTCGACACGGTCCAGTTTTCGTCCCACGGAGGCCTGTTGAAGACCTTGACGAAAAGGTCGGAGCACTCCGAGAGATCATCGCGGATGATTGGAGCGGACTGCATCTTTTCCCGTCAAGCTCGAAGGGTCTTGGATAACAATGTCAGCCGAATCTATCCTGGACCGTCCCTATCGAAATCATTCCTCAGAACCGTGCGTGGAGCGACCTCCCACTTCGTTCTTCGGAAAAGGAAAACGGATCGATACCACGCCAACTTCATTTCGGGCATCATTTCCTCGACGAGGTCATACGTTTCCAGAACGAGGGCGGAGATCTCAGAAACAGCAGACTCGGGATCAATTCGAAAGACATTTCTCAATCTATCGATAAAGCGCTTCGGCTGAACCTCGAATTCTTCTACGTCACAAAAGCTCCACTTGAGTCCATAGAAATACTTCCGGTTCAGCGCCAATATGATCCTCAAGAGTTTTGTACCCACCTCCACCAATGCCTGATGCAAGAGAAGCAGGTTTTCGTTCCGCTCAATCCAGCTTCGCCAAACACGGAAATTCTCGATCTGAGCGTTTTTCTTTACGACGGCCTCTGCCAAACCTTCCGGATAAACTCTCATCTTCTCCTGCCAGGTTCGCATCTGCTCCTCGCCGTGAAATGGGATCCCAGTTTGCACTCCGGAAAGTAAGTTCTGTTTCAAATCGTCCGGATCGAATTTGCTGACCACCTCGTCCAAGACGCGCTCGAAAATCTCAACTCGATAATGGCAGATTTCAACCGACACCCCGGAGGCCCTTCGCCCAGAGACATCGGTTCCAATATAGAAGGCATCATACCAATACTCCTCCGCCGGATCAAAATCGGACACATAAATGAACTGAGGATCCGCTTCACGAATGTTGGCGATCGCTCTCCTTCGTTCCTCGACGGTCGGGTCGGCGTCCCAAAACATCCCTAACTCGATATCAGAGTACCCATCAGCATGGCCGCGAGCGGTCGATCCTCCTACGAAAATCACCCGCGCCTCGGTTTGCCCAATGTAGCTTTCGGCAACGGACACAGCGATCCCCATTCTCCATCGACTGTTATCGGCTGTCGTCTTCATCTGTTAGGGCAGAAAGGGGTGAAATCTTGGTCTTTGTCTTGATCGTAGTATGGAACTCTCCGATTACGACGCCGAGTTCACCCCTCAGGTGGCAGAGCAATCCCACACCCAAAGGGTCTGCGGTACGGAAAGGTCGAGGGAAAACCTGGATGATCTGATCGTGCCGTCAGGCTGAGAGATTGCTCTGCCACTTGAGGGAATCTGCTCTTTCCCTCACCAGTAGGATCGCTATTCTATCAGCCAGTATACCTCTCCCATTCGTTGCCAGCGCTCTTCATTGCGCGCATGAGGACCAGATTCAATCATGCTTGCTCATCGTGCAATTCTGACCGCGATTAGCTGATCCTTGTGCATCGGCAGAGTTGTGACGATAAAACAAGGGTCCTCCTCGAGCAGTTCCACGAATCCCCTGGCGGCGTCTCCTTCCCAATAGCCTTCGGGACCACCGTCGACGAAGATCATGCAACCGTCGGCAGTTTTGTCGCGGAGGACCTCGAAGGCGGGCGTGAATGCAGGAACGCCGTAGTCCACGAAGATGAAATCAATCGCATTGGGCAATGAACCGACGAATTCGACGCCGTCGAAAGTGGCCAGGGTAACTCGATGCAGGAGTCCGGCGTCTCGCAAGTTCGATTTGGCGAAGGCGGTTTTCTCCGGCATCACGTCCACTGTATGTACATGGCCGCCGGTCTTTTCCGCCGCCGCCGCCGCCAGGTAAATCGTTGAGTATCCGTGCGACGTGCCGAACTCAACGATATTCCGGGCGTTCTTCTGGATGATGAGCAGGTACAACAACTGCGCGACCGATGGGGCAACCGCCTTTAGGCTCATGGGTTCACGGATTCCTGGACTCCTCTCTCGGTTGTCCCTTTCGTGGAGTTCTGCGAGTACCCGGTTTTGAACTTCGGTGAATATGTCGGAAAACTTCACAATCCTTTGTCTTCTCGAATTCCCGGTTTGCTAGGACTGCGATTTATTTCCCTCTTATTACCTCCCAGAGAGCGAGGAGAAAAGGTAGGCTGTGCCCTCCGGTCGCGGCATTAGTTCCCGTTACAGATTCGCTCTCGTTCCGCGTCTGGAGGACACGGACCACCTCCAGGCAGTTTCAACTTCTGTAAACATTCAGCCACTGCCTTTGCAGAACTTCCGATGACCGACCTCTCGGCTGAGCAACTTCATTCCGACCCCTTGGTAGAGACTGTTCGCGGCAATCCCACGGCCGGTCCTGACGATGACCTGCTGAATCCCCTTCTCTCTCAGAGCACGGAAGGCTGCGTAGAGCATTGCTTTGCCCAGCCCAAGACGCCGGTGTTGCGGAACCGTGAAGACGTCCTCCAGTTCGGCAGCCTTTTCTTCTCGATCGCACAAGCACAAACAACCGGCCACTACTTTGTCTTCCTCGTGCCAGACAACAAGATCGATTCCTTCCTTATAGTATTCGCCTTCCCGGCACCGCTTCCAGTTCTCCTCCGTCATCACCGGGTTGCCGTCAAACCCCGCCTGTTGGGCTCTGACCCGTTCCGGAATCCACCCCTCATCGTTAATGACTCGGACCGAATACTGTTCAGGTAGCGAAACATTTGGTATTTCGGCGCTCGTCAGCTCTCGGATGTAACAGGGATTGCCGCCTTGGCTGTGGATTTCGTAGCCACTGGACCGAATAAGTGACTTCAACCAATCATCCGAATCATGGACACCGGTAGAAACGGCAATCTCCCCAGATTTCTTCCCGTCAGAGAATCCACCGACAACGTGCTCTTCAAGTATCCCTAAGAACGGTTTGATCTCGGTGTCTGATCTCCATTCAGGGTGTACCACGAGCCGGATGTAAGCTGACTCAGGATAGTAGGTGATGGCATAAGCAGCCAGATCCACGACGGGATCCTCCAGTAGGAAAATGTTCGCTTCAGGATCCGGATATCCTCCCCAAAGGTAAACATGCTCGACCCGACCGGAAACCCAGTGTCCACGCGGCCCATCAAGCCGGGTGAGCGTTCGATGCAGCTCCTTCATCCGGCCCAGATCGGAGCTGCCGGCGAAGTTACGAACTTTGAGTGTCATTGTAATTCCTCAGCCGGGGCGCTTGCTCTCTCACAGTTTCTGGACAACATAGATCAAGTTCGCACCACAATCCAGAGTGCCCGGAAGTTTGGACCACTCCAATTCCTTCTGAACTATCAAGGGCCATAGTTCGTCGTCTTTTCGTGCCTCCTCAAGAGCCTCGTCTTCGGCAAGAGCAAAGAGTCCAGCCGACCGCTTTTCCAGAATCCGTACATTCTGATCCACAAACAGTTCATCCAGGTCGGATTCCTTCATCATGTGCACGAAGTGGCGATTCTCTACTGGGTAATGGATTGGGTCCTGAATGCCGGTGTCAAGCAGCCATCGCATCGCTTCGATCCCAAATTTCCCCTTTTCAGATACGATTCCTGGCATGCACCTGAGCATCACACCGACAACCGAATTCACTCCAAGTATCAGGATACCGGAGCGTTTGGTGACCCTAAGCATTTCCTGGATCGCGCTCTTTTCGCGATCCATCGCATAGTTCAAAACTCCCCCGACGCAGACAACGGCATCAAACCGATCAGCAGACAGCGCTTGGAGATCCGTTACGTCCAAGATCATGAAATCGCGAATCCGCTCTACCAGGCCAAGTTCAGCCATCTTCTCGCGATTTATGACGAGCTGCTTCGGAGATAGGTCGGATGTGACCATAGATTTGCACATACTGACCAATTCTTTGGTGAGAAAACCACACCCGGCGCCGACTTCGAGGACATCGTGGTTCTGTTTAAGCTGAGAACGGAACACGTCCATGTGAACGTGATATAGCAATTCGCCGAGCGGAGTACTCGAAAGCCTCTCCCACTCCTTTTCCCCTAGGGCTTCGTAGAAACGAAGGGGAACCTCAGGATCGTACTTCATTAAATCGGACTCAGGTTTTCAGTTTCGTATCGATATCATTTCCCAAGCGCCTAACGAATCAACTTATTGCTGGACGGTAAAAAGCTGAGCAAAAAAAACCAGAGATTGGCAACGGGTTGCGCGAGCAACGGATAAGACCTTCGGTGCCCGATCCGTTGTTCACTCAATCCGTTGTAAACGCTTCTTCTTCACGGCGCGTTCGAGAGATTGGCAACTGATTGACGCGCGAGACGATTATCGAGATTCAGCCCGATCTTCACCCAGTCGGTTTCACGTAGCTAAACAGCTTTTCAACAACCGCGAACCCGTTCGATTCATAGAGTTTTATGGCGGGGATTTTATCGGCTTCGGTCCGGACGACGGCGCTTTCCATTCCTTTCTCTTTCATTCGTCGCAAACCTTATTGGATGACGGCGGTTGCGAGTCCTTTTCTGCGATGTCCCGATCTGGTTCCAAGCGGATCAAATTCTCCGATCTTGGTGACATGGTCGATCTGGCAGACCGCATAGGAACCAACCATGCCGTCCGCATTGATGGCGATGAGGTCGAAATCCTCGTTGAATTTCCGGTATTGGATCATCCGTTCGATGTTGCGAATGCTCCACGTATCCGCTTCGGGAATTCCCGTATAGGAATCTCGCTGTGCCGCCGCCCTTTGCTCAGTTTCAGCTCCACCTAAAAATTCCCTTACGACGAAATCGCCGCATCGGGCAATTTGAGGAATGTCGGAATCAAGTGGTTGCCGAAAGTAGGGCGCTTCGTATTTCCCTTGCTTGTATCCCCTAGCTTCGAGGATTGAGATGAGCAGTGCATCGCTTTCAAGTACGCTCGTCTGATAGTGAAACCGCTTATCTCCGGCATGATTCTGTGAATCGAGGAATTCCTCTGCCTCATCAATCATACCGACGAGATGCTCTTCGTCGCGGTATTCAGGATGCGCCTGAATTTTCCAGTTGCGCTCTTTCGGATTCAATTCTGCGTAAGCATGTAATTCACCGCTCTCGCTTTCCCATAGATGGTGGTTGGATTCTAAACCCTCGAAAAGATCGAGGTAGAGGACCATCTTGGAACCATTCGTCCAGTAATCCGGAAGCGGATTCCATTTCCTTCTGCTCCGAAGGAATTCCATAATCTTCGGAAGGTCGGTACTACGATCTAAGTCTCTCGTTTGTAATGTCATCTATTCGATTCTCTGCAAAAGGATTTCTTTCTCGTCAGCTGCAATATCCGCTTTGTTAACCAGAACGCGGATCAAGTCGGGATCCCGCGCGCGTCATTGTTCGACTACCGTCGTTAGAGCAACGCTCCTCTGAACGGCATCCCCGATCGTTTCGCCCCAGAGAACTGCCGCCTCCGGATCCGACTCAGCAAAGGAACCAACGAGATGCTCTACCGCACCGTCCCGAGCTTTACCCGCAGGGAGCGAAATCTCCAACGAATTCATCGGCATACGCGGATCGACTCCGGTCTCCACTCCCGAATCGCGAGGAAAAAGGACAATCAATCCCATGCCGACCAGGGTTCCAAGAAAGAATAAAGACACACTTTCTGTCAATCGATTCAAGCTTGTTGCGGAGCATACCGCCGCTTAGCCAAGTGAATGGCCGGCAGGCCGATCAGGGTGGGCAGGAGCCAAGGCAGAAGTGCCAGCGGTCCCGCAAGGTGCAGCTCAAGCACGCGACTGAAGATGGTGACCAAGGCCGCCGTGTGAAAGGCAATGCCACAGCCGATCATGGCTTCCAAATGCTTGTGTAGCCACGGAACCCTTTCCGGATTCCGCAGGTAGCGCCGTACTTGTTGGTGGTCCAGCAAGGTGAGGACAGCGAGCACAAGCAAGATCATATGTCTTCCCTGAAACGAGGCGGTCGTCACCAGGTAAACGCACCAAGCCAAGAGGCCCAACGAGGCGGAGAGTTGAATCCCCAGGGAAAGATGTAGAGGCAGATTGGCCATCGGTCGGCCGCTGTCCTTGATGCGCAGCACTCGCGGTCCCAGCACCGCGCCCGCGAGGGCCATAGCAGCCAGGAGGCTCAAGATGCCGGTAAAGAAACGAAGTTGTTTAGCCGCGCCCGCGGTTAGCTCAGGCTGTTCTAGAAAACTGGCGGGATGCGCCCAGGCCCAGGCCCAGGCGCAGGAAATCAACGCGCTGATGCTGACAACGTAGACCGAACAGACAAACCATTGGCCGATTTTTCGATGCGATGGGCTGCCCTTCCGGGCAAACACCGGAATCCAGAATAGAATCAGTCCGATGCTGCCCACCGAAATGTGAACGGAGCGCAGCGCCTGATGCAGCGTGTCAATCATTTGGACCTCCTGAAGTCATCTGTTCTTCGATCATCTCCAGCGACTCGTTGCACCAGCTCACCTTGGCGGACAGCGAGCGCAGGCCCATGCGCAGAGCCAGGTATTCATGAAACTCGTTAGCAGACAGGGCGCCCGGATTCTCCGCATGCCGCTGCTCCAGCGGGGCGGCCGTATGTTTGAGGAGATTTAGCGTGTTCCCCAGCATGTCGCGCAGGGTCCGGAAGAAACGGGCGGTGTGCTCCAGATCGTCGAGTTCGCCAAGGGAGATCAACTGGCCGAGGTAGGCAAAGCGTTCCTTGCCGACTATCGGATCGGACCGGATCCAGGCCAACAGCTCCCGCTTCCCCTTTGCGGTGCGCGTGTAAACTCGGCGCTGCGGCCCGGAAGGGGACGGCTCCCGGCGACTGCGCAGCCACCCCGCTTTCTCCATCCGGTCCAGCGTCGGGTAAATCTGATTCAGGTTCGCGGACCAGAAATGCCGCTCCCCTTCATTGAACTCCCGCTGCAGATCATACCCGCTCGCCGGTTCCCGCAGCATGCCCAGTAAAATGTGTCTCAGACTCATCGTTCTCTTAGCTATATCAATACTGATATAGCTGCTATGTCAAGAACGATATAGTCGATTTCCAACGATCCGAATCCACCAGCTTGAGACGGGATTCTCCGGAAGGTTTGCAGGGGCGGCGAAGGGCTTATTCTTCAAGCCTCTTGATCTCAGTCACATCACGGACAGGAAATCGGAACGACGGAAAGACGACAATCCCTTTACCGGAGTTCTTCCCAGGGCAAGACACTGCCAACGCCTGCCTTCGGCAAACAATCTCCAGGAAGTCGGTCCATGAATAGTAACAGATTACTCCCTTCCCCGCGCGCACTCGGTACGATAAGTCCATCAAACTCTAGAAAGTGCGCCGCCGACCCGATTGCCTGTGTGCTTGGGTAGACATTCTTCTTCACCTGAGAATAGTCCGAGATCGAATAGTGGGCTGCATCGACACCCAATGGAGTCAGTTCTTCCACATCGAGGAATTTCAGAGTTCGCTTGGTCACAACCTCCAGCTCGTATAAAAGCAAACTCACTTTACTGGGGAAAATGGGTTGGCGACTCAGGTGATATTTAACCTCCGCGATCGCCGTTCCGGAATCGATACTCGTGTAAAGAACCGGAAATTGCCCATCATCCCAACGGCCTCCGCTTCCTGTCAATCGAGCTTGAATTGGATCTCGTCTTTCAGGAACGATACGGAAAGAACTGCCCGTAAATGGTTTTGGCTCCAACTGCTCAAGCGCATCCAGAAGTTCGCTGTCATGAATGCGCCCGCGCATATTCTATATCTCTTAAAGATACACTCCGGCATCCAGTTGCTCAATCACTTCCAAAACTTTTTCAGTTTGACCCAGTCTAATTAGCTCCATCGCTCTGGCCCCATCTAACATGGGATGCTTGGAATATAGCCAAAGTCGCGTTTCCTCGGGAGTGTAAAGGTCGGAAAGCCGGTCTACGACATAGCGCAAATCGGAAATAAACAACTGCATCTTAGGATGAGGAAAGGCTTTCCCTTTTCCCCAGCGCGAAACCGTGGCCGGCGAGACTTCAGCAAAATTTGCGACGTCGGCTCCTTTCAATCCCCCTTGCTTTCGCAGATCACCAAGAATTTTAATCACCGCTCCCGCCATAGTAATCACCTTGCCCTTTCTATTTCATGAACACCCGTGGTCTTCCATGAAGGGCTTGGAGATCGGTCTTCAATCGGAAGCGTCGCATGCAAATCTTCGAGTACCCGCCTCATGTCGTCCAACCGATGGGCATTCTTTGTTAGTTTCCTCGAGAGCTTCTCATCCTTCACGCCTAGACGGGCAGCTTGCCGAGCTTTGCGCTCCGCGGGTTCCAGATGCGTCCGCACAAAGTGCTCCGCTCGACGCGTCTCCGGAGTCTTCGACAAATCTGCAATCTGGCGTCCGCGCTGAATTATGAAGTGCTCATTCGGGCGCTCCAGAAAATCGTCCAAGCCCTTAGCGCAACATGAACGGTCGATGCACCCCAGCAAACTCTTCGCGCCTCGTACTTCCAACAAAGTACGGGCTACATTCGCATCTACGAACTGGTCGATTGCGTTGAGGTATACCCGCCGCTTCGAACCTCCTCCCTTCGATCTCGGTTTCCACCAGCTATATGTGTTGAATCGCTCCTTCTGGGCGATCCCATGAGCGATACCTCCGCAAGCACCAAAAGCTGCAATACCGAGGCCCACAAGCCCTCCAACGCAATCCCCAACAACAGGTTTCTCTAATTCGTGAAATGCGCGCGCGTAACTGATATATTTGCGGAGTCCTTGTGGACTTTGATCAGACCCAAATCCGTCGATTCTCAGCCACAGGCTTCCGAATGGAAGCTGCTTCAACTTTTGCAAAAGTGCTGTTCGTGTCGCCGCATCGCGGAAAAATCGATAGGGGAGCATCAACGGATAGTCCAAAGCGATCTTCTTCCCGCCCCCTGAATCAAGTGCAGTCCTCAGCTCCTCGCAAAGTCGCAGATCCACAGGCAGAAACTCATCGAGCGCTCCTTCGCGCAAAACATGACAAGGCGCAAGCACGACACCGACCTGATTCTCTACTGCATAATCCGCCAACTTTGCACAATACTGCTGTCTGTTCTCTTTCCCAAAATCACTTGGGACCCAAGGACGATCGGCCTTAGCCCAAGGAAGTTTCTCTGAAGGCCGATGGCCCGAAGAAGCCAACTCGGCAGAGTTCGAGTCAAGTATGATCCCAGTTCCATCCGCCTGCATCGTCCGAACCACTTCGAGTTGCCGCTCCAAGTGCGCTGCATCGACGACCATCATATCTAGAAGGATTCGGCCAGCGGCATGAGTCTTTTCCAACCAGGTATGCTGATTATGCCCCAGGCGGATAACATGTCGTACTCGCTCAGGAGGGGGAAACATTTGAACAACATTCGAATCACTGTCGTAGTTGTGATATTCCATAATGCATAAAAATTGCATTTATATTTCATAAAAGTCAAGTGACGAAATACAAAACGCTATTTTGCCGGCACAGGTAGCCGTAATTTCGCCCGGAAGAAAACACGACGGAGCAATGCTCGGGTCAGGAGTGGCCCTTTTAACCGGACGAGACTATCGGGCTTCAGATCGATTCGTGGAAAGATTCGACCGGGTGAAGAAGGTCGAATTCCATTCGACCGGAGTGCACGACAGGAGGAGTTACTGAAAAGGCGCAAAGACCAATTGCCGGCATTTCTTGCGCCTCTTGTACCTCTTTGTGGCTCCCCGTTCATTTCTATTCGATTTCTCCGTTCTCAGTGGTTGATCCTCTGCATCCCCGAATTTTTACCATCCACTGCTCTTCGGTTTTCCATCGAAGTTCAGTAAACAGCTGTTATCCTTGGCAGTCATACTCAAAATTGTCTCAGCCAAGCGCCCGGTCGATTCTTCAATAGAGAGGGCAGCTTCCGGCCCACCCATATCCGTACGCACCCATCCGGGACTCACGGCGGTTACGATAATTCCCTTTGGACCAAGTTCGAAGGCCAGTGTGCGGGTCAACATGTTGAGCGCGGCTTTGGAAGTGCCATAGCAGTAGTGCAGGGAATCTGACTTTTCGCCGATCAATCCGGCGCCGGAGGAGATATTGACGATCTTGGCATCAGCATGAGTGGGGATCAAAGGAAGCAACGCTTGCGTGATGCGAGCCACCCCCGTGACGTTGGTGCTGAATACCGAATCCATGTTGTCCATACATACCTTGAGCAGTGGGGTATCTCGTTTCTCCAGGCTGATCCCGGCATTGTTAACCAGAATGTCGATCGAGACCTTCGATTTCAATAGCGTCTCTTTTAAGTTCGCAACAGAGACAGGATCAGTGACATCTGCCTGGCATATGGTGAGATGTTCGGGATATCTCTCAGAATGCCGATGCAGTGCTTCCGCTGCCTCGGGCTTACGCGCCGTGCCAATGACATGGAAATCCTTAGATAGGAATTCCTTCGTAAGGCCGAGGCCAATTCCGCGATTCGCTCCTGTGATTAGAACATTCATAACGATCTAGGATTCAGCAAACAGTCCCGAAACTCTCCCCTAAACAGCCGACATTGAGGTGGTCCGTGGCCTCCGGACGCGGAACGAGAGCGAAATTGCAACTAGCGCCTATGCCGCGCCCGGAGGTCACGGCCCACCCTTTCTCCCCTTTACCAATCAAGATTGCTTTCCCGTAGAGTTCGCTGAAACAGGGGCTGGATTTGAGTCTACATAGTTCGGCACTCGAAGATCGAACGAATCCGGAGGACATACCTGGCCAAAATAGTAGGCCTCGAAATCATCCCAAATTTGGTGCCATTTCTCAGTGAATTTGGCGTCATCGCGCAAAGCCGTTCGCCGGTGCCGTTCATGAACGGGTACCTCCAAGAGCACGGAGAAATCGATGAGGTCGGCGAGCGGCGGCGACGCCGAACACAATCCTGCCACCAAGATGACAGAGGCAGGGCAGGCAATTTTATAGTCTCTCTGCAAATCATAGGTGCCCCTGGCGTTCAGACCTGCTTCAAAATCAAAGGCCTGCCACCGGGCCGGCTGTTCTGCTATCAGGGGTATCAGTACATCGTTTCTCACACGTTTCCATTCAAAGACTTGAGTGAGCCTCTCTTCAACACTATGTTTAGGTCACTCCGCTTCTGGCACACATGTGGTAAAGAAGTCGTCCAGGTCGATCAGGACGGCACTGGTTCGTTGCTGAATCATTTTGGATACGGTCGACTTGCCGGCGCCGCTGCCGCCATCAATCGCACAGACAAGCGGACACTCATATTTTTCACACCGTCTGCGGATCTCCGCGACGATGACGTCAGCTGCCTCGTGCGCTGTCATTCTTCAAGCCCTAATTGTCCCGTAGCGCAGCCAAGCCACAACCAGATCGAAGAGGGAATTCCCAACGGATTCGAGAAGGCAACGGATCGAAACATAATACGACATTGAATTAGATATTGCTCCAATGGGCGTTGGATGTTGTGAATCTCAGGCCGTTCCACTCCAAAACGCGTACTAACACTCGAATTCTGATGGATTGATCGGACTAATTTCCTTTAATCGCCCGCTGCCAGGTTTCTTCATCGGAATATATGATCCTGTAACAGCCGCCGGCCACAAACTCAGTTACCGCTTAGTAAACATCATGGTGCCGATGGTTAGGATCCGGTTGCCGCTCATCCAAAGATTTCATCAAATTCAGCTTTCATCGTGTATTCCAGTCCATCTCGGGGATCATGCCGCTCAGCGATTTTCCTGAATTTCATCGCTTCGGCCATCCTCATCGATGGATGGTTGTCCGGACTAACGGATAGGAAGAAAGTGTTCACCCCGTGGACTCCGTGAGCCCATTCCATCATAGCCAGGGCACTCTCCTTGGCGTACCCATTTCGTCGGAATTCCGGTTCGATCGTGTATCCGAGTTCCACCGCGAAGTTTGAGTGTTCCAGCAAATCCGGATCCGGGACTTTATGATGGAAGCTGATATACCCGACCATTCTATTTTCGTCCTTCGTCACAACAGCTCGGTACATCCACGGATGCTGCTCCTGGTCGTCCTCAATCATTTTCAGCCTCCTTGGAGCTTGGAATTTAAGAGACAACGAGCAAGCGTCGGGGACGATGAATCCCCCGATCTTCTGCGCGGCTGCGTATTCGCGCCCAATCATGAAACGTAGAAATTCGACGCTCATGGAAATGAGGTGAAGGCGTTCGGTTTCAATAGGAGAGATTTTTATAAAGAGTCCTAAAGCAGTATATCCGCAATCCCTCGGGGCGGGAAAATGACGGCAACGAATGGGGAAGGGAGGTATGCCCAACGGATTAAGAAAGCAACGGATAGGGAAAGATGAATGTTTGGGACAAGGTTCGAGACGAGGTTTGCTTCGCTGAGTTCTGGACGGGTGTTTACAGTGAGGACATATTTGATCGAATTAGGAAGGAATCTCGAAACACCCTGGTAACCTTGTCTCGAACCTTGTCTATCGCACGACATTGAGTACCAGCATGTTCCACTCCAAAACGCGTTAAGAAAACCAGGTTCAGACCTCACTATCTTGCCCCTTTAAAGGAGCTATGCAATCGCAAGTTTAAATCTCGATTTATAGCCGAGTTGGAAGGTAATGGTTCGGCCCGAGCGGTCGGGCATCAGGAGCGGGTTCTGGTTGAGAGTCTGGAGGTACTCAATCACGACTTGCTGCAAATGAGGGGAATAGTTTGCGGTTGGGAATAGATGCGCTTCGACGGTTGCGCCCCTCTCTATGAGGGCGCCGTCGCAGTGAGTCAGATTGCGAAACAGATCGTGGTCGTCACGATAGTTGTCGTAGCCTTCTTTAAAGGGTTCAAACTGCTTGTAGAAACTATTGCGGGCGAGGATTTTCAAGGCATCCATGATGGATTTGTTGGAGGTGTCCAGGCGGACATAGTTCTGCTCAATGAGTCGCTCCAGGCGCGAGCATTCGGTCTCGATTTGCTCCCCTTCGAGTTGGAGGGCATTGAGCTTGTGATCGAGGCGAGCGATCATGGCGCTCCTTGAGGTGCTTTGGCCCGGATGGGCATGTTCGGCCAGGAGCAGTCTTTTCAATGCTTCGGTGGATTGGGTTTTCTGCTTCAGGAGTGCTTTAGCGGCACCGCTTTTCTCCTGCCTATCCTCAAGGTGTTGGGCTAAGCGCTGGTAGTGGATGGTGCGATAAGAGGTGATCTGATTAATCCCAAAGTACTTATCGAGGTATTTGAAATCATTCTCCTGAATCCAGCGACTGAACATCCCTTTGAGGACTGCTTCATCGGGGGCTTTTGGGTCGGTCCCTAAGATGCTCACCGTAATGGTTTGATTTCTGGGATTGGTCGCTTCCACCACCCATTGGGTAAGATGAGGATTCTTTTTCCACGGGCCCCGCTGATAGCAAAGATAATACTCCTGGAGATCTTCGGCATGGTTTCTGGGGCGCAGCAGGCGCAGTTGTCCGTCGATCCGTTGCAGGGGCTGGCCTTGAAACCTTTTTCCCAGGTGATGATTTCGAGTTGAGGATGCTCCAGGATGGCTTCGTAAAACCAGTCCGCGGCGATCGCCCGGTCCACGTAAATGCTCACCTTCTTATCCGCAGGCACCTCTACCAATTCGAGCATCGCTTCGCAGTTGGGGATAAACCGTTTCCTTATATCCTCGTAGTTGTCGGTGCTGGCAAAATAGACCGGAGAGCCCTTCAGGGTATGAATAAAATCGCTGTGAAGCGCTTTGTCGGCCAAACGGATGGTGGGACACCAGCCCGCCAGGAGCTTGCTCATGCCGGTGTAATGTTTGGTGTGCGGATCATAATAAAAGCTCTGCTCACAAGAAGCATTCAGGTTCCTCGCGTTCACCCTGAGGATCGCTCTTAAAAGCGCTTCATGGGCCAGGGCGCTGAGCCTTTGGCGTTGCAGATGGGGCGTATAGAGGACTCGCCCGATGAGCTTTTGCAGGTCTTCCAGATCGAGCAGTTTGCTCTGCTCGATATTCACCGCGGCCAACAGCGCGCAGGCCAGCCATTGCTTCAAAAGCCAGCCCTCTTCGCCATCTATCTGAGCCACTTGCCCGAGCCCTTCACTGAATACCAGCACCCCTAAATGTCGACACCACTGCACCGATTCGGAACTGCCCGTGGTAAAATCGGGAGACTCCTTGCGATTCTCCTCTTCGCCTTCGGCCTTGTTTTCTGCTTGCTCCTGCTCTGCCTGCAAGGGTGAACCCTTGGGAGAATCCCAGGCAGTCTCCCGATTTTGCCCCCTCCTCTGCTCGGCCTCCTTGGCCAAGGCCTCTTTGAGCTCCTTAAACAAAGGGCGCAGGGTTTCCCCACTGAGGCTGACTGCGAACACCTCCTCGATCTCACCGCGTATCTTCTTGCTGTAAGCGTACCGGCTCTGCTCATAGATCTCAAAAAAGCGCACCCGCACAAAACTCCGTATTTCCCGGGTCAATTTGCGATGCCACCGGCGCCCCGCCAACACCCGGCCCAGGGTTTCGGCATCGCCACTTTGCAGGGCCTCGCCCCACCGCTTCATCGTCTTGGGGTCAACCTCAAATTGTCTCTGTAAGCACCCTATCTTCAACCCCGCATTATAGAGCCGTCCCACCAGAATCTTGAATCCAACCTGCTCGCGATCGTCCCCCACCACTTCCAATAGCTCATGGCCGTAATAGACCTGCAATTGGCCTTTGCTCAGGTCCCGATAGACCGTCAGGCAGGGATTACGCTTGTCTACCCCAAGGAGGCATTGTTGGCAGGACTCTTCTTGCTCGGTAGGTTTCTCCATTTTCTTCGAATTAGTTCTTCGAAGGAGAAGCCTACCGTTTTCTTTCTCTCGTTAAAAGTCGGGAATTCTACTTGCGATTCTACCCACCCCGACAACCCGCATAATAGCGAGTTCTGAGGTTACGATCGATTGTAACATGAAGTACCCGGTTCTCTCGTTCTTTCGGTTCCTGGAAAGCACTCGAGGAGGCCGGAGGTATCAACTGTAACTGGGAACCTGTTCATCGAGATAACATTCTACGATAACCCCTCAGGCGATCGACGGTTTCAAAGCCAATACCCTCGTAGAGGCGAATCGCGGCTTCATTCTTCGGGTGGGGCCGCACCAATACTTTCCCCACACCTTGCCGCGCCATGTAATCAATACCGACAAGCATCACCCTGCGGGCCAACCCTCGCCGACGATACTCTATCAATGTACCAACTTCCTCGAACTCACCGACGCCGTTCACGGGATCAATATCAACACTGGCCGAGGACGCGATGACTCCGTCGTCACTGACCGCGATCAGTTCGATGTTACCCCGATCCGCGAATTTGCAGAACTTGTGGTATTGTCGGTAATGAGACTGTAGTTCAAGGCTGATTCGATGAAGCCTGGGGTTGAAAGCGTGCGCGATCATCTCAATCCACCGATCGGTTTCGGATTCGTCCCCGTCGTTCATAGGCCGAACGCAGAATTCCTCTTCCCCGTGCGCGTGTAGGTAACTGGCATCTATTTCGAGCCCCATGTATAGGGCGCAGCACTCCTCGACAGCGTAGCCGCGCTCAACCAGGACTTGAGAGAGCGGATCCTCCTCCTCGTAAGTAGAAGTCAGAAAGTAGGTCTTCTCGGAAAGAAGGCGTAGAACGTCCTCCGCATGCGAGACGATCTGATTGAAGATCGCCCGCGTTCGGTATTGCGGTTTGCAGAGCACCATAAAGAACCCAGCTAAAGGCTCGATCTTGGAGAGCGCGACGATCTCGCCTGTGCTCTCTGTCCAGATCTGATGGTAGCCGGAGTGCATGTGAATGAACTTGGCGCGCGCAGAGGCGAGCAGCCATTTCCAATGATCGCCTTTGTCTTCGACTGCGGGATGCAAAAAATCCACCGCCTTCTTCCAGTCGGTATCTCTGCTGAATGGCCTGTTTTTCAGAGTCATACTCGAAATCGAAAGCTGCTTGTCAGTGCCGGAGGCCGACTGTCACTTCGGAGCCAGATCTAGAGAATCTGAAACTTACGCTGTTGGCGTAAGGTAGAGGCTGTCCCAAATCCGAGAGGATTTGGGTGGAAGCCTGATACCGATATCAATCTTCGTCACGTTATGTAGACCACGACATGCCTTCCGTCCTCGGTAGCTTACCTTTTATCCGTTATGCACCTTTCCAGCACCCTTCCTCTCGCTTTGAGTCGATAGTTCTCCCAAGGAAGCGCCTCTGACTCGATTCTTGGATCCCTATGCCGCCTGCGTTGCCTCTTTCTCATGTTCTTGCGCAAGTCTCTGCGCGATTTTCCATAGATTGTGGGACAGAACCGACCAGGCCACGCTAAGGTTACGGTTGTCAAAGCCTTTGCTGCGTATCTTGCCCCCGTGCCATCGGTTCTTGAGCACTCCGATCCGGCCTTCGGTGCTCCCTCGTCGTCGCTGCAACCGGACAAAGCGCGGCTCCTCCATCCGCTCCTTGAGCTCTTGTGGATTGCGGGGCGTAAGGGCGTCAAAAATCCCCTCTGCCTGGAGCCGCTTGCTGGCCGCCTTCGAGGCATAGCCCCGATCCCCACTGATCGCTTCGATCTTCTCCTCTAAAGCGAAGCCCTTTTGCCTCTCCAGACTTTCCCAAAGCTGCTTCAATTCGCTCGGGGCCTGCCCCCCATACAGTTTCCAGTCCAACAGATATCCCTCTGCGCTCTCGCATAAATAAAGGGTGTTGCCAAACTCCACCTCCCGATCTGCCTTGCCTCGCACGATGACGTCAATCTCAGGTTCGTAGGCGCTCAGGATCTTCTCCTCATTCTTCACCTGCCGCCCCCCTATGATCCGTTCGTGCGCCTGTTTCATGACCTGCGGTATCTGCTCTAACATACCATCCATTCGCTCGATGATTCGGCTCGCCTTCTTCTCGGTGTAATCGCTTTGCATCCACATAGCTTCCAATAAGTCACGGTGGCGAAGGGCATGGCCCTCAATCTTCTTGAGCAATAGCTTCATCCGCCGCAGGATCCCTTTACGCGCTTTGCCCGCCTCCCGGCGCCGACGCGCATGCGTCATCTCCAGGCACCGTTTGTTCATCTCCCGAGCCAATCCCTTTGCTCCCTGGGGCATGCGCTGTTTCATTCCCGCCTGCCGGATCAGACTGATCGCCTTGAGCAGCGTTGCTCCCACATCCTTGAGCAAGACCCAGTCCACGGGCCAGTGGATGTTCGCTTCCAGGCAAGTGGCGTCGATCAGGCATTCCCTCGTATCGATCGGCTTCTCTAATCCTGCCTCACCACAATGTTCAGCATTGCCCACCACCTCGGTCATCCTTGCATGCAGCTGTCTCAGATACGCTTCGTCGAAGAATTTCGAATCCCGTTCCAGACTGCTCTTCGATATTTTCCGGATCCCGTCTACCTCACGCACCCGGCAAAAATTAGCCAGAAGCTCACTGCGTCCCAACTCCTGCGACAGACAACGAAAGGATATCCCTCCGAGTAAATGACGCACCACCTCCACCCGCAGCGCTTTTATCGCTCTTAGAGCGCGTCGCTCCCGATCCTTCCCTCCCGCTTCATCCCATCCTTCCAAGGCTTTTACGATCGCCTCCCTTTCCAGCGAGGAGTCGATCAAAACCCGGTCAATCCGCTCCATTGTTTCCAGAAACACGGTGTAGTCTTTGCATCGAATGACTGGAGTTAGGGCTGGACGCAGGAAGCTTTGTACGGCAATATTTTTCATGAGAAGGGCGTGCTTTGTATTTGACTAACGCAAGCATAAGCGCCCTTTTTCGCCGGATCGAGCTTTTTGCAGCTCTATCCGGCCTTTTTTTTGCCCATAACTCATTAAAAATCAATTGTTTCCACCACTGGGACGGGCTCTAAGGTATGTCTTATCCTTTGTTCGATCTTGATTCATGCGGCCTCTCCAAGACCGCCTACAAAATCCGGATATCCGAAGGCTGTAGACGCGGTCGGTGACCGCGTAGGGCAAAAGAGCACCACTTCCTGAGTCGCGCCCAATACGCCGAGAACCCTATAGAATCTTCGCTAAGCGAAATTTGAGGCGACCGAGAGATGTCCGTGTGAGATGTTGGTTACAATCATAGTGCCGCCTCCTTTCTTAATTGGATCGGGGTGCGAATTTGCCGAGTGTATCTATGCAACGATGCAAGAGGGGTGAAGTCAAACTGAACAGTCACAATTCAGTTGTCACCCAGCGCCCGCTGCAAAGCCTTTTGCACGACCTTCCGCCGGTCATTTGCAACCGCTCTCAGCGCAGTCAGCGCTTCTCGCGTGCCGATCTCTCCCAATGCACGAACCGCCGCAACTCGGCCCATCTTCCGGTCATCTTTCAGTCGCGAGGCCAGAAAAGGCACGGCCCGTTTCTCGCCCAGCCCGCCAAAGGCATGCATTACTCCGGATAGCGTCTCCAGTGAATCCGTATCGCCGAGACCCAGCAACCGATCAAAGTAGTCCCTTCCAGAAGCACGCAGAATCCGTACCGCAAGACTTCTGGCAGTCGAAGGAGAATGACGGGTTGGATATGTATCACCTCCAAACATGATGTAATGAAAGGCTGTCTCCTCTGAGTCGATCTCTCCTCCAATCCTCGCTCGCTCTTCAACCCAGTCTCCAATCCTTTCGATATCTTGCTCGTTGCCGGGAAAATGGCGCATGGACGCCATTTCAATTGCTCCACGAACAAGGTCGTCCGAGGGCAAGCGGGGCAGAATCTCATCCACAAATTCTGCTACTGCTGAGGACGGCATCCGAATAGCAGAGCCGTCCGCGGAATCGAGTATGCGAACGGGTTCCAAATACTTCGCAGCCGCAACCATTGTCGCGCGGCCTAAACGCGGAGTCAGGAACACTTGATGATAGAGGCGCAACAGAGGGGTCAAGTCCGCCTTTTCCTGTAAAATCGAAATGGCATAACCTCTATTAGATTATCTTTACTTTCTTCCCTTCAGGCAGCGAATTTCATCAGGTCCGGATCCTTCCAGGTGCTCTCCGGATCGCTCCAGATCTGTTTGAGTCGTTCCACCAGGTAGGGTTCCATGCGGACTCCTCGCCAGCCTTCTGAGGCATCCACCAGGACCGCGAAGATCAGGCACAGTCCGCTCGTTTCGGAGCGGAATCGGGGAATCACTTTGGTGCGACGGCGCCCTTCCCCGAAGAGTCGCTCCAGCAGATTGGTGGTGCGGATCTGTTTTCGGTGCAGGAAGGGAAATTTCAGCGCTGTGAGCGATTCCTCCAGGTCACGCTCCAGGCACTTCATGGCGGCTGGAAAGCTCCCCTTGTATTCCTCGATGATGGCGCGAGCCTGTTCTACAGCCTCGCGGTATCCCTTCGCCGTAAAGGCTTTGTGAATGAGCTTTTTGAGGGTGGGACGGGCTACCTCTGGAAGCTTGTTGACGATGTTGCGCATCTTGTGCACCTGGCAGCGCTGCACCAGGCTGTTCGGAAACTTCCTTCCCACCGCCTTGCGTAGACCCGAATTACCGTCCATCACACTGAGTACTGGATCGGCCAATCCCCGGCTCTTCATGTCCTCCAGGAAGGCCTCCCAACAGGCGCTGCTCTCCTTGTCCCCTACGGCCATATGAAGCAATACCTTACGTCCGTCCCAGAGCATCCCGTAGGCGCATAGGACCGCCACTGCCCTCTTGTCTTCGGGCCGCAGCCTCATATAGATCCCGTCCAGAAACAGATAGAGCACGCGCTCACCACTCAGATCTCTTTCCTGCCACTTTGCAAAGTCCATCCTCAGACTTTGGCACACCTCATTGACCACGCTGCGCCCGGTCTGCTCTACCCCCAAAGACTCGATCAGCGCCGTCTCGATATCGCGCTGACTCATCCCTTTCACATAGAGCATCGGCACCAGCTCCAAAAGCCGCTTCGAGCGTCGTCCGATCGCTTCCAGCCAGGCCGACTCGAACGGCTCCAGCCCGTCGCGAATCTGCGGTACCTGCAGCTCAATCGTCCCTTCGCAAAGATGCACTTTCTTCGGCTCATAGCCATTGCGGTAGCCCCGCAGTGCTCCATCACTCGAGCGCTCATAGCGCTCTCGCCCCAGAAAATCGCTCACTTCGATCTCCAAGGCTCTTTGCAGCATCAGCTGGGCTCCCCGTCGGGCCGCCTCCCCCAGTGGATCTGTGCTGCTCGCGATTCCTTCCATTAGCTCTTGCTCTATCTTCTCACTCGGTGCTATCTTCTTCATGGTGTAGTCTCCTGTTTTTCGGGGCCGCCTTTCGGCCCCGGTTTGGTTACATTTTTGTTTTCAGGAGGTTACACCATTTTTCTTTTTACAGGAAGGATAGGACGTCACCCAACAGAGTATTGAGGAACCCCAGGCACTTTTTCCGCAACGACAAGACTAGGCGGACCGATTCGGCGGAGCTCAGTCCAGGCACTTCGGCAACCAGCATTTGATGTGGAACTCCGGCCTCGAAATACCGTGCAGGTGCCATGCGCCAAAGCATCTCTGCCATGCGGGTCTTCTGGGACCACGGAATTTCGGGATCAGAGAAACATTCCGTAAACTCCGAAACGACGTCACACTGCCAGCGGTCCCCTAACGCCTTTGCGAACTCGTCCCCGTTTGTAACCTGCCGCAGATCCAGTTTTTCAAGCAGTCGATCTGAAGATATCGAGACCTGGAATACCACAGTGTTGTCGTTGTCGTGAAAGTAGTCTCGCCCCCGGACGTAATTGTCAGGATCGACGCCTACCAAGAATGTGACTGGCCCCACCGTCTTCGCTCCGCCCCCAAAGGCCGTCACATGGTAGAACCAAGTGGCCTGAGTATACCTGTGAACACCCTGCTTCATCGCCGATCGGAATCCTTTCTCACTGATTGAATTCGCCTTCTCCTCTGAATCCGTTGTGTGCCAGAGAAGGAGCTGACCGAGGAGCCGATCGCAGATCGTGTTCATCCCTCCCGTCATTCAACGACCGCCTTCCAAAGAAATCGGCGATGACGAAGCACGAGGCCGCTGGAGCCAGCATGAAACTCAAACAGTTGTTTTAGATCGTCCGAAACATCAGACCAATCCGGTACATCGGTGGGATCCTCGCCGAAAGTAAGGAATCGGTAGAGGTCGACGGGTTTGCAAAGCCACTCGGGCACGGGAAAAGTAAGGAATCGGTAGAGGTCGACGGGTTTGCAAAGCCACTCGGGCACATCGAAATTCCAGGCACTGTGTATGTGAAGCTCTACAAGTGCGAGACGTCGATCGATTGATTCCCTCATCTTGGAATCGGGATTCGGTTCTGCGGGCTCCCGGCGAATCGTGTCCGGCACCTCGCCGATCCACTCAGGATCCCTAACCCAACCTAGTGGATTGAGCTGGATCAGCGTTGCACCGGGCCTACAGAATCGACGCACGTCCTCGATCCGGTGAGTCGGACCCCGACGGGAGATTACTACATCGATGGAGCTATCGAGAGCCGGAACGTGCACGCAGCCACCGTTCGCTTCCGAATGGGAGTTGAAGCAGGTAAAACGACAGTTTCCCGCTCCACTTTCCGTTAACGCCGCAGCTGCGATATCAATGTAACTTTTGACGCGATCGTAGCCATGAATCGTTCGACAGAAAGGTGCCAACTTGATCGTGACCTCACCATGCCCACAGCCGGCGTCCAACACATCCAGGTCGAGAATGAGATGCTGTCGAACGAGCTCAAAATAAGCGTTTTCGCCATTACCCGGTGCCAGAATCGACTTCCAGGAATAATAGTAGCCCTCCTGAATCGAGCTCAGGCGGTCATACCACCGATTGCTGTGCCCTGTTAGTTTCATTCGCAAACCCGATTGGCATACCTGACTGGCGCCCGACTGACCTGAGACTTCAATGATGATACGGTTTTCGGACGGGCTGCAGACGCCTTTCTGAGTGGAAAATCGTGCCAATCTTATCTTCCTCTTCCTCTTGCTGGGAAAGAGATCATGCTCGATTACCGGGCTGGGGAAGGAAGAGGATGAGGAAGATCATGACAGCCACCGCCTGAGTTTTCAACTCGACTGATCCGGCAAGCTAAGGAATTCAGGCACAGGTGGGTCGGGACCTCCGGGCACGGAGAAAACATCGATCAATCAAACGTGCCTGTGCCGCGTCCGCAGGCCACGAACCACCTGTTCTGACCTGAGTGGCTGTAAATCTTGATCTGTGCCATATCAATTTCTACCCCTACTATCACTATGAACAAAAATAATACATTGCAAACCGCCATCGATCTGAGGAAGGAAGGGTGGCGGGCACGAAGCGGTGATTCTGACGAGGCTCATCGTAAAACATCGGAGGCGGTCGCCCTCTTCAGGCAGATCGGAGACCGTCAAGAATTGATACGGGCGCTCAAGAGTCTTGGCCATGTCGAGATGGATTTGAGCAAATGGGAAGAAGCGGGCGCTTTATAGCCTGGAAATCTTACCAGATTTCCAGGCTACTCGAGCAAATCCTCCCCACCGTCATCGAGCTCTTTCGGTCTCTGCCAGTAGTTAAACTACGGGGTCCAATCGTCCCCACCGAAGCCCGCCATCCCGAGCAGATTCCACATCGAAGAGAACATATCGCCCGGGCCGAATGCGCACTCGTTCTTGCGGTAGATGGTGTTGCCTTTTCGCTCGTAGACGACTGCACCGGGCATGTTGTCGGAGTCCGCGCTGACCGTCTGTTCGCGTATGTAATCACCCCCTTGATGGGAAGCGACACGGAATCTCCAACCTCGAGAGTTGGCAAACCTTCGCTGAATCACCGGCCGGTCCTTTGAAACCAAAACGACCGACATGACCGATTCAAGATGCGGCAGGAGACCATTAAAGCCGTCCGCCCAAAGGATACAGTAACGACATCCCTGTCCCATGTTATGGATGACCAGGAGTTTCTCTCGATCTCCGAATAGTTCCCGCAGCGTCCTCTCTCCGTCGAGAGTCTCGCAGGAATAATTTCGAATCTCGGTCGCGGAGTTGGACTTGCGCAACTCGTTCAACCTTCCGGTCAGCTCAAAAATCTGCTGCTCTAAGCGTGTTATCTCTTCCTTTGCCATTCTCTTTTCCTTTCCAGAACTACGTGATTCTGTTGAGCTCCAAGTCAACCCTTACGAACATCCTCTTTGTAAACCATCACCTCAGAATCATTCCAAACTCGAGCCGCACTTCCTTTCGTTCCACATCTTCATTCGTGTAGTTGGCCAGCTCCATCCCGATGAGGTCAAACCAAACTTTTCTGTAGAATCTTACGGCCGGAGCGTTGCAGCTCTGAGTCTCCAGGACCAACATCCTCGCACCCAATTCCACTCCGACCTCCTTTGCCTTCTCGATCAAACAGCGCCCGATACCCTTTCCCCTGAAGCTCTCGTCGACCAGCAATTCCCAGACTCGCAATCGATTGTTCCATTGCTCGTGCCACACCTCCATCCAGCCAACCGGTTGCTCGTTGTGAAATGCAAAGTAGACGATTGGGCGTTTACTCGAGAAGAGCTGTGTCGTCGAAATTTTCTCAGTGCTCTCAGGGAATTCTTCGTATTCAAGGATCCCTTCACCTACACCCCGGCTTGAGACCGTCGCACGGTAGTGTCCTGACGAAACGTAGTGGAACTCAAGGCTCTTCGGCCACTTCGTGTCTTGCTGGATTTCTCTTATTTCAATCTTCATCGCTGATGGGGATCTCCGAGCCCTGATCTACGGCCATTGCAGGTAGGAAAATACCAGATCGGCAGCTTGGACACCCGTCACATCCTTCTCACAGTAAGAAACGACTCGTCGTGCTTGAGCACCCTTCCTCCGTATTCACGGTTGATCAGATCGGCAATACCATCAAAGAGCGCCCTCCTCTCAGTGTCCGGCAAACTAATGTGATCGGAGTAGGTGCTGAGCAAGTCGATGTATTCCCCCGCGGTGTACTCCACCGACCAGGTATACCGGCGCGTGACCGGTTCCCGAAACAGTTCCTCCCCAACAGGTTATTCCCGTTCCTTCTTCGATTCTGAAGCGAGCTTCGCCATGAAGGGTGCACAGGTGTCATAGACTTCCTGCACTCTTCCGAAAAATCCTTCTTCTTTCCGATCGGCCTGACTCGAAAACACGGCCAAGGCTCCCGTCGACTTAAGGACCGCAGCGCTCTTCAAATAGGCAACCCTCGGGTCCACCCAATGAAACGACGTCGCTGCCATCACCATATCATAGACGCAATCCATCGGCTCCCATTCCTCAAATGAGCTCACGAAAACTCGCACGTTTTCAGACTCCTCGAACTTAGCTGAAGCAACCGCAGCCAGATCCCTTCCAATGTCCAGACAATCCATCGAGTACCCTCGCAACGAAAAGGGCTCGGTCCCCTTACCTGTCCCGCAACCGATCTCCAGGATGCGCCCACCTTCCGGGATCCCGGTTAGACTGATCACATCCTCGACTAGCTCTACCGGATATCCCGGCCGTATCCGATCGTATACATCGGCGCTCCGGTTGAAGGTGGTTCGCCGTTCTATTCTGCTTCCATTCACCCCGATGTTTCAAAAATTCGCAGAATTTTGGGCTAGGAGTCTATCGGTATGAAGTTGGTCGCGACTTACGACCATCAACCTACGGTCCGAAGTTCAGGACTGTTGCGAAGGGCAAAGCCCGACAGACTCCTAGCTCATCGACATGCCTCCGTTCACTCGCAGGGTCTGGCCGGTTATATAGGCCGCATCATCAGACGCCAGAAAGGCCATTGCCGACGCGATCTCTTCCGGCTTTCCGTAACGTTGCAATGGTATCCGTCTGACAGCTTCCTCGAGCCCCGCCGGGTCAATCTCATCCAGCATCTCGGTTGCGATAAACCCCGGAGAAACCGCATTCACCGTTATTCCCTTCTTTGCTACCTCCGCCGCGATGGGATGGATCAGGCTGACGATACCGCCTTTCGATGCGGTGCATACAGGGTAGTGACTGCCTCCGAAGTCGGCCACCTCGGCGATAATGGAGCCGGTCGCGATGATTCTGCCGTAGCCCTGCTCAATCATTCCCGGCAAAACGGCGCGCGTAACATTGAAAAAGCCCTTCAGATTGATGCCCATAGCGGACTCCCAGTCCTCTTCCGTGCTCTCCACAAAGGGACGGTCGATAATGATCCCCGCATTGCTGATCAGGATGTCGACCCTGCCGAAAGTCTCAAGGGTCTCTTGGCACAGTCTCTCAGCGTCGGCTTTCTGAGACACATCCGCCTGCACCGCGGCCGCTTCCGAGCCAATACTTTCAATCTCCTCAACGACCTCGCGTGCCCGATCCACAGACGAGCGACAATTGACCACCACTCTCGCTCCCTCTCGGGCAAAGCGAAGCGCCACCGCCCGGCCAATGCCCCGGGAACTCCCCGTTACGATCGCAACCCTTCCCTTCAGTTTCACTGACCTGAAATTTCAATATACATGCGGATTTCCGGGCGACATTTCGGTACCCCCAAGAAGTGGAAATATGGAACCTTCAGTTGAAGTTTCAGCCCCGATTGATCCGGCCTCGAAATGGCAGCCGGCGGCCGAACTGACCTCAAACCCCTGAACCCTTAATCACTTCCACGATAACCCGTAAATACATACAGGCGGACAGCAACCAATTCCGTGAGTCTGTCCGGCCCAAATTTGGAGGTTTCAAAGCCGGATTTCGTGATCAAATCGATAGCGCGAGGAGTTCGAACTCACTCCCTGAAAGAGAGATCCTCAGACAGTGCCTCCCGATGGTCGATCATCCTGGCGGGCGGAGAGGGCGTCCGCATGCGCTCCTTCATTCTGGAGACACTCGGTGAGACCAGGCCCAAGCAGTACTGCGCTTTCACCGGTTCACGCTCGATGCTCCAACATACCATCGACCGAGCCGCGAAAGTTGTGCCGAAGAACAATGTGGTGACGGTTATTGACGCCTCGCACAGCCAATACCTGATAGACAGCACGCGAGCCGGGTCAACCGGGAAAATCATCAGGCAGCCGATGGGGAGAGGAACCGCAAGCGGCATCCTCGTTGCTGCCGCCTACATCTATTCGATCGATCCTGGGGCCACTCTTCTCATACTTCCTTCAGATCATTTCGCCTATCCAGAGGGTTCGTTCATCGAATACCTGAACGCCGTTTGCGATTCGGCCGAAAAGAGCCTGGATAAACTGATCCTTCTCAGCGCGTTGCCCGAAAGGGCGGAGACCGAGTACGGTTGGATCGAGATAGATTCGAATCCCAGGGGTGGATCTCGGGCCGACCACAAGCAGCCCAGACCGGTTCTTCAATTCTATGAAAAACCGGATCAAGCATCGGCAGAGCGTCTCATGGAGAATGGCTGTCTCTGGAATACGATGGTTACCGCGGTGAAAGCGAGGACCCTCTGGTCCATTGGATGGTCTCTCCTCCCAGAAATCATGAAACAGCTCGAATCCCTCCGGATTGTCTTCAACGCCGTCGCCAGAGGACTCCTCGAACCAGACCGAGAGAGTCTCGCTCTGGCAAAGACCTACGCCATGCTAGACATCGCGGATTTTTCGCGAGATGTGCTCCAGAAGGTCGCGCCTTTTATCGAAACTCTCTGCCTGCAAGGCGTCCACTGGTCAGACTGGGGAGAACCGGGTCGAGTGTTGGAATCCCTCAGTCGCCTCGCCCCTCGCTCCCAACTCACCAGCGAACTCGTTACGGACTCAGACTCCCCATTCACATCTACCGCAGATCCTGGATCCGAAAGAGCAGAAGAACTCGCTGCAGTCCAGCCTCAGGTCTGACCTGAAACTTCACTGCCCATGCGGGTTTCCGGGTGACGATTGACACCGTCTTCGACACGGAATAGTACCCGGAGGTGGCAGAGCAGTACCGCACCCAAAGGGTGATCGAAGTAGAAAGCTTTGGGAGAGAGGTTGCACTGTTTGATCGAGCTTTGAGTAGAAGTGTGACTGTGCCGTCAGGCTGAGGGATTGCTCTGCCACCTGAGGGTATTCACTCTTTCTCCCAACTGCGGGATCGCCCTGTTCCATCCACGGGCAACTTTCGCTCTTCTTCGAGGATCGAGGAAGTTTCGACCTCGATTGATCGGTCTCCGCCCTTGCGGGCTGCGCCCAGACATGTCCGGCAAGTGCCAGCGCACCGGAGGCGGCGCTGACCTCAAACTCGGCCCAACGAGACACCTTTCCGAATCGGTTGGCGAACCTCTAGCCGGCGTTTAGGTCTTCCGTCTCAGTATTCGCTCATATTCTTGAAGAAACCAGACCACGATTCACCGCCAATCGAGCGCAACGAGATTCTCAATGGGATTCTCAAGCTTGCCAAAGACAGGCCTTTCCGCTCTCTGCCAGAGGAACCTCTGTGACAAACAGATCGACGGCCGTCGATTTATTTGTCACAGAGGCACAAGTCTCCGGTTACGGTTGACTTCGACGGAATTTTCGGGAAAAAGAAACGGAACTCAGTCTTCCGATATCTGGGCGCAGATGAATACTGGATTCTGGATCAAGAACGATCGCATATACGGCCCCGACTGTCCCGGCTCGTACCGAATTGTAAAACAGAAGATCGTGGGGCCGAATCTGTCGGGCGAATATTACATCGAAAGCGGCGCCATTTTTGGCCCTAGACATCCCGGCAAGTATCGCATCCAGGGCCGCTGCATATGTGGTCCAAAACGGACTCTCCCCTGGCTGGACCACTAGGAATCTGTCGGAACGAACTGAGTAAAAAATTGCTACCGTCCGTCTCCGATCTGAAGCTAAAGGAACTCGCGAATTGCAACGTCCGACAGATTCCTAAACAAGATCTCCTGCCTGATCCCGGCCGCTGGGAAAGGCGAGCGCTTGGGTGGAGTAGAGAAAGGGTTACTGGAAATTGATGGAAAGACCCTCTTCGAGATGGTTGCCCAGAGGGTAGCTCCTTTCAGCGACGAGATTATTGTCGGCATCCGCGGAGAGTTGCGAAACAAGTACGAAACTCTCGTCGCCAAAGTGCAAGGCCTGCCGAATCTGAGTTTCATCGAAGGGGGCTCCACGAGGCAGGAGACGATTGGAAGACTATTGGAACGCGCGAGTTTCCCCGTAGTTCTGGTCCATGAAGTGACTCGTCCCCTCGCCTCATCCTCCCTTTTTGAAACGGTCTTGGCTGACACGACCGAATCATGCTCGGTCGCCCCTTTTCTGCCTTTCAAGGTGCGTAGTAGCCTGGCGATTCAAGAGGGTGACTGGCTTGGAGAAAACATTCCGCGCGAGAAAGTGGGAGAGCTGCAAACCCCTCAGTCGTTTGGATCAGATTTACTGCGGGAGTCCTACCGCAGGGCCAATCACGAAGGATGGCTTGAAACATCGACGGCGCCCCTCGTTCGAAACGCGGGCTTCCCGGTCAAATTGGTGCCGGGCGAAGAGACGAATCTCAAAATAACCTACCCTGAAGACCTGGCAGCATGCAGGAAAATGGGGCTAGAAGTCTGTCGGATTTGACATTCGATTGCTTCGCAAGTGACCAGGTTCATCCGACAGATTCCTAATCAAGCCTATCGGGCAATCTTGATTGACCCTGAATAAAAGCGGCGTCAGGCCGCCGCACTCGAAAGCAAGAAGATGGATTTGGATTTCATTACCGATCTGCTCGTAATCGGCCATCTCGCTTTTATTCTCTTCGCTTTCCTGGGCGGGATCCTAGCCTTGAAGTGGCGATGGCTCATTTGGATCCACCTTCCTGCAGCCGCTTGGGCAGCCTTGATCGCGTACTGTGGCTGGATCTGTCCCCTCACTCATTGGGAGAACTCTATTCGATCCAAGCAGGGCAGCGGGGTCTACGATTCCGGATTCGTGGAGCACTACCTTATCCCGATCCTCTACCCGGAGGGACTCACGCGCCCGATCCAGATCGCCCTGGGATCAGTAGTTGTTGTTTTCAATATCGCTATCTACTCGATCTTGATCAATAGGATCCTCGACTCAAGCAGTAGACAAGGTTCGGGAACGAGGTTCGGGACAAGGCTACCAGGGAATTAGGACTTCCTTCTCAATTCGATCAGATTTGTTCTCACAGTTAACCCGCTCAGAGTTTAGCGGAGCAAACCTGGTCTCGAACCTTGTCCTATGGCTGCGCCTACGCCGCACTTTGTATGCCTAGGAATCTGTCGGGCTTTGAACTTTGCTACAGACCTGAACTTCGGTTCGGAGTCTGACGGTCGTAAATTGCGACCCATTTCATACCGACAGATCCCTAGCCCGCTTTTTGTGGCCGGCATGCGGCACCAAGGCGGGAGGAGCACTCTACCGCAATTGGATGCTCGAAAATTTGGTGAGAAAAGCGGGCTAGGGTAGGATGGGGCCGCTGCATACGGTGTTTTGATTCTCGGGACATTAGGTGATGATATTGATGGCCTTGTGTAGGTTGAAGGTGAAATGATCACAGAGGGCAGGGGTGGATTCGAAGCCCATGGTAGATTTGAGGCTAAGAACCAGTTGCCTGCAAGCAGCCAGGATTCTGGCTGCGTTATGGTTACGGATCATACATCGATCTTCATCGAAGAAGCGATCTCTGGGGTAGTGGTTTTTGTTTTCGATGGCCCAGTGGTTGCGGATTTTCGATAGGAACTGAGGAGGGCTCAAGTCGGTGGGATCGCGGCTGCTGACATAGTAGGAGCGTTCCGAGGAAGGTTTCGCTTTGTTAGGATAATGGAAGGTGCGTTGGACAGAGGCGAACTGACGAGCATGAGGCAAGCCAAGGGAGGGAGCGCTTAGAGGATGGGTTGCTATTTGACGAATCTCCAGGCGGCCATGGTCCTTATCTAGAGGCTGTCCCAAATCCTCTCGGATTTGGGACAGCCTCTAGCTAGCCGCTCCCCACAGCAAAAGACACACCCATTGCCCGTCGATCAAAGCCACATAGCGCAGGGTCTCTCCCGCGCTCCCCGCACTGTGCAAATAATGATGTTGGATCAAAAGATCATTGAATCGCTCCTGCTCTTCGGGCAAGATCAGACGCAGAGTTAGACGATCTATCGAAGGAGTCAGATGGTAAGATTTTTTGTCTTTCATACCATCTTGGCATGACTGATTCCCTCGGGTTTGTCTAGCTCTTTTTTTATCTTTTTGCCTATCAGCCACTTCCTCCCCAGAAAACTTTCACCCTGGGCCGCTGCATCAACCCTCCTGATTTTTCTTTTCATACCCTCGAATCTGCCGTTTTATTGAACCCACCCCCTTCTCCCCGCAAAATGACCGAAAAGATCCAAGAGATACTGACTTCGGTGTCGTCGGTTCCACCCTCTCCGGCAGCCGTGACCAAGCTGAGTAAGCTCGTCGCCAAAGAGCAATCAAGAGTCGCGGATATGATTACCGTCATCAAGACGGATCCCTCTCTCACCCTCTCTTTCCTGCGGGTCCGTAACGCCACATTCGATGACTCATTCGAATCCAAATTCGATCTGGACGAGACTCTCACCCGCATTGCGACACGTGATATTTGTGGCCTGGTAGCCAAGAAGTCGATTCTCGAGCTCAGACATCAGGTTGATTCAAACTATCCATTCAAGAGAGAGTCGATCTGGAGCCACGCCTTGGCAACCGCCCTGCTGATGGATTCCCTAGCGAGCCGGGAAGGAGAAAAGACTCGATCAACCTATGCTCTCGGTCTCTTCCATTCAGTCGGGCAGCTTATTCTGATGCAGTGCTCGGATCTCCAGGAAAAAATCGAAGTGGGAGCCTCTCCAGTTAATGCCCAGTCGATCCTGGAATGGGAGCGCACAGTCTACGGATCCGATCATACCGAGGTCGGCGCGGAGGCCCTACAATCATGGGGATTTCCAAATGAAATTCATTCGCCGGTGCGGTATCAACACCGTCCCCTGGACGCCCCCGAGAGACTCCCTGAAACCTGTCTCTTGAACCTCTCCCTGAACCTTTCTAGTGGAATCTCCGATCCGGGTCGCTACGAAACAATGATCGCCGATGTCGCGGCAGATGTCCTCGCGCCGACCGGACTCGAGCCAAAAGATCTGGCTGCGGCCCTACCTGTGGCGGAATCCCGACTGACTGAAACGGGGAGGCTCCTCAAGCAGCTTTAGTACCTCACTTATGAAATCCCATCATGTTTGCGCAACATTGTTGGTTCCGGCTACGCCGGCTTGGAATTCTGTCGGACTTCGTACTGTTGTTCACAATTGGCTTTGCTGCTTCGCTGCTCTGGGATAATAGCTGGCTAATGACCAAGACGAAGCAAGATCTCTGGGTCCGCACCTTCCTCTCCCTGATCTTTCTCTCCATATACGGAACGATCATCTACGTCTTCGTCGACTACTTCCTCGAGTATCGCCGGTTCTACTGGGAGGTCTTCATCGGCTCCTTCATCTTTCTCTATCTCTTCATCCTCATCTTCCCGTGGAGAATCCTAAAGACGAGAGAGCAGAGATAGCACGGGAAGACACCTTTCGTTCAAGGTCTGGCAAGACAAGAAAACCCGAATCGCCAGCATCACCTTGCTATCCATTGTTCCCGTACCGTCAGAGGTTGGTGTACTTGGCCCACCTTCGGTGATTCAGACTGATCACCGAAATATGTAGGAGTTCGCTTGCGAACGATTGGCCTATTCGATCTCTCCGGTCTGTTCATCCCGCGCAACCGTCTCCGGCCTTCATCCCGCGCAAGCGCGGTCCTACATGCCTTGGACCGTTGATCAGTCATCCTATCGCGGATGACTTGTGGTACTATTTTGAATTCGACCAAGCTTGCGACGAGGAGTTCAAGAGGATCCTCTCCCCAGAACCTGATCTCGCCCACTCTATTGTATGCTTCATTTCATCTTCGTAGGATTTAACTTCGACAAAGCTCGCGACAAAGCTTACGACGAAAATTCAACCCCACTGAACCGTGAACCGTGAACCTTAAATATGCCCATCCTCGAACGCCTGGTTGACATCCTCTGGGGTCCCTGGACGCCTTGGTTTCTCTTTGGAGGAGGGGTCCTCTTCACAATCTGGACCCGATTCACCCAGTACACCGCCCTGACCCACGGAGTGGCGGTTATTCGAGGCTCATACGACCGCCCCGATGATCCGGGAGCAATCAATCATTTCCAAGCCCTTTCCGCGGCCCTCTCGGGCACGGTGGGACTTGGAAACATAGGGGGAGTTGCGCTGGCCATTGGCATTGGAGGGCCCGGCGCCCTTTTTTGGATGTGGGTCGTCGGATTTTTTGGGATGGCGCTGAAAACAATTGAGATCACCCTCGCGATGATCTACCGGAACACGGACGACCCGGACAATCCCCACGGCGGCGCCATGTGGGTCGTCGACAAGGTGCTCGGCAGCAAGGGCGGAGTCTGGAAAACCGTCGCCCGGGTCATCGCATTATTTTTCTGCCTCACACTGATCAACTCAGCCCTCACCGGGAGCAGCATGTTCCAATCCTGGAATGTCGCTAACCTGACCGAGAGTTACTTTGGTCTGCCAACCATTGGTTCGGGTATCCTGATGGTTGTCCTGGTCGGTCTGGTAATCATCGGCGGGATCAAGCGAATCGGCCAAGTCGCGTCGAAACTGGTCCCCGTAATGTGCGTGCTCTACATTCTTTCCGCATTTGCCGTCCTCGCCCTCCACATCGACGAGCTACCCTCCCTTCTTCTTCTCGTCGTCGAAAGCGCTTTCAAATCGACCGAACCGGCCGGCGCCTTCCTCGGAGGTACCATCGGATTTGCATTCATGCAGGGAATGAGACGGGCCCTCTATTCGAATGAGGCGGGACAGGGCTCAGCGCCCATCGCTCACGCCGCCGCAAAGACCGATGAGCCGGCCCGAGAAGGTATTGTCGGGGGAATCGGACCGTTTATCGATACCCTCTGTATCTGCACTCTGACCGCCCTTGTTATTCTTGCAACCGGTAGCTGGAATCGAAACGCGATCGGCGAATTCGGCTCCAAAATCACCCTCCTTCCAGTGAGCGCCGCCGTTGCGCTAACTTGGAAAGTCCAAGCCTCGGAAGACGTCGACGAGTTGCCCCGTCCTCGAGACGAAGGCTGGAAGCGTGGATCTGAATTCTTCCTCCTAGCGAACGTCCAGGGCGCCACCCATAGAGAGACGGGCTCCAACGCCATCCCAATCACCGGTAAAATCACCGAAACCACGATCGCCCAGAGTGAGGAAGCGGCCGGAGAATTGCGCCTCGAGTGGAACGACGTCACATTGAAAGAGAGCGATTGGGTGGGTACCCCTGCCGGCATCCTGTTGGAGAATCCGGAAATACACCGTCAATATGACGGCGCCTATCTCACCGCTCATGCCTTCGACCGTCAGTTTCCCGGCCTGGGAAAGTGGCTCGTAACTCTCGCCTCCTGGCTCTTCGCCATCTCGACCATGATCACCTGGGGCTACTACGGAGAGCAGGGAGTGGTCTATATGTTCGGAGACCGCGGAGTCCTCCCCTATAAACTCCTCTTCCTCGTCGCCGTTCTCTACGGCGCCGTCGGAATCAGCGGCACCGGACATATTCTCACCATAATCGATCTCAGCACCGGCGCTATGCTCTGGGCCAATCTCCCCATCGTCCTCGCCTTCGGCCATCTTGCGGTTCGATCCCTTAACGAGTACCTCCGCCGACTGAAGGTAGGAGAGTTCGATCGCCGTTGAGAGCACCACCCTCGCGCGAGACCGGGGGAGCCTGAAACCGAAAGGGAACTTCAATGCAAACCCGGGTTTCCGGCCGAGTTTCTGTGTCGCCTCAAAAGCCTAAATTCGAAGAGCCATTCTTCGCCTAGAGAACTACGAAACTCGATGATCTTTCCCGGTCGACAAAGCTTGCGACAAGGCTCACGACAAAGAGATCACAAAGGTATCCCTGTGTTAGCACCTCGATCCGGGCTTGCTTCGACAAAGCAATGTCCGGGCCTCGGAGTGGCCTTTTTAACAGGACGAAACTTACTTTAGGAGAGTTGTGGCAAGCTTCTACCGCTGAGCAATCCCCCTTCGTCGTAAGCCTCGTCGTAAGCTTGGTCGATTCACGGTCTACTACCCTCTCAGGCCCGAGGTTAGAATCTCGCTCCGGCTCAGGGCAGTTCGACGAAGTTGACGACGAAGCTTACGACTAAGCATTGGATTGAGTGCCGAACCCTCCCTTAAAAAATCTGAGACTGAACGGCGGTCGGTCTCTCCGTTTTCTCCTTGACCGGATTCATCTCTTTCTCTCCTCATCGACCTTTCTTGGTCGATGTCTCGAGGCCGACGTGAACTTGGTGGTTCCATCCGCGTGACGAAGCATGGTCGCTTCCACATATGATTTGAACATTAGTGAGATCGCTTGGCTGATCATCCCGCATCTCACCCTCCCCACTCCCCCGCCCGCTTCACTGTCTCGACAAACGGCTTGAGAGAGAACCAAAGCACGATTACGGCGAGAACGTGACCTCCTCCCCCCACCAAGACCAGCGAGTAGCGGACCATTTGCAGGTTCTGGAAGACCTGTTCGGTGAAAAAAGCGACCGCGGTCGGTCCGATACCGAGTCCGATGATGTTGATGACAAAGAGATAAAGGGCCGAAGCCTGACCTCTCATCGGCGGGGGCACCATCTCTTGGATGGCGGCGGCGGCGCACCCGAAGGGCATGGCCGACGCAAAGAGGGTGGGAAACAACATGGCGAGCGAGAGAGGGACGCTCGGCATCAGAGGGTAAGCGATTCCGAAAGGCAGCCAGACAGCCGAAGCGATGAAGATGGAAAGCATGTTCGCATATCTGATTCCCCGAGCCGCCAACCAGTCAGACAACCGACCGCCCGTTACAACACCAAGCGCACCCGCCACCATGGTCAGAATCCCATACCAGATTCCCATACTCTGCGGCTTCCAGTGGTGGACGCGCTCAAAGAAAGCAGCGTCCCAAAAAGCGCCGGAGTAGGCCGCGAGAGAGAGCAGGGCGAGGCCCAAATTGTGACAGACCACGGCCTTCCAGTTTCGACCTAGAAAGCGCAACACTTCCTTCAATGGGACGCCGGCCCTATTGCGCTTCTTGGTTCCCCCGCCGGCTGGTCCTGAACCTTGTCGGTTCGGCTCTCTCACTGTGGCCAAGAGACAGGTCAGCAGCAGGCCTGGAAGTCCAACCGCGAGAAACACAATTTGCCAGGGCTGAATGTCACCGAGAACGGGGAGTGGGTTTCCCTCTCGAGAGGAGACAAGCCGATCCGCCCAGCCAAGGAGAATGGCGCCACCCGTGAACGCCAACCCCGCGCCGAGGTAGATGCCTATGGAATAGATACTCAATGCGGTGGCTCGCTTCCTTCTGGGAAAATAGTCCGCGATCATCGAAAATGCGGCAGGTGATAGGGCCGCTTCTCCTAGGCCCACCCCCATTCGCAGCAGTAGGAGATGATAGAATCGGCTCGTGAAACCACAAAGAGTTGTCATCAGGCTCCACAGGGCGACCCCCACCGCGATGAGTCTCCGCCGGTTGCAGGAATCGGCCAGGCGCCCCATTGGGATTCCGAAAACGGTATAGAAAACGGCAAAGCTTAGCCCTCCCAGAAGGCTCATCTGAACATCGGTCAGACCGAGATCGGCCTTCATTGGCTCTACCAGAAGGGCGATGATCTGCCGATCGACGAAGGAGAGCGTATAAAAAAGCATGAGAACCACGACGACATACCATGAGTAGCCCTCGGGGGGGTAGGCCTCTGCCTCACCTGAATCTGAATTTCTTCTGTCTTTTGTGAACTTCATACATGTGCTTTTCCAGCATCTTGACGTAGCTCCACTCAAGTCCATGAGCGACCATCGGCGAATTGTCGCTCTTAAAGAAAATATGGCTGTCTCCTTCGACCAGTCGAGGCGCCTGGTCGGGGACCTCGATTTCAATACGGCCGTGCCACGTGGCCATTAATGGTTCCTCCCCCTTTCGTGAGCGCATGTAAAAAGAGGTCTTAGAGTTGGTGTCGTTGGGAAGTCGATGGACCCATCCAAAAGGAGCTTTGACAAGGAAACTCGACCTCGGGTCAAGCACTTTGACCTCACAAAAAAACTCTCCAAACGGCACCGACAACACGGTTCGCGAGTAGCTCGGCTCCCTTCTGATTTCGTAGAGGCTTTCTCGGGGCGGCTGGAAGGGAAAAACCTCAAAACTTTCCACATCAACTCTGGCTTCTCCGATAATCAGGAGAGCTGCCCCGTTGTCCATCAACATCACGGCCCGAGCGCCGGTCCCAAAATGAATGGTTACCCCTTCGACCAATTGGGTGCCGTTCCTTGCCCTATGGGTCCTGTCTCCGGAGGTGACTTCGACCTTCCCTCGGACACCGGATAGAGTGATCTTGCCCCTGGGAAGCTCGTCGCCGATGAGCCGCTGGGTGATCAGAGCCAGAATGACGATTGCGGCTAGGAATCTGTCGGGCTTTGCACTTCGCAACATAGCTGAACTTCGGTTCCGAGTTTGACGGTCGTAAATTGCGACCAACTTCATACCGACAGACTCCTTATGCTAGGAGTCTGTCGGACGAATTTAGTCACTTGCGAAGCAATCGAACGTCAAAGTAGGACAGACTCATAGCCCGATTCTTCCCACAATTCCTCCATCTTTGAATTTGCAAAGGGCACTCAAGACGTTAGATTCCGAATCGCTTGATCTTTTGCTATCCTTCCTTCCGATCGGAGCCTCAACAGGGGTTCGCCCAAGAAAGACAAGCGGCGTCTGTTATGGATCCATTATTTGGTAGTATGTCGTATCACACTAGATTGGCACTATCGCTCCCAATCGCGCTGGCCGCGATTTTCATGAACGCATGTGCACCGGATCAGACAGGTGGATCGAATCAGGTGCATCCGGTCAACGTCATAGTAGCACCGGTTGAAGAAAAAGCTGTATCGGAGGAAATCGAACTGGTGGGCTCACTGGCTCCAAATGAACGAGTCGAGTTGAAGAGCGAGATCAGTGGGGTGATCGGCGAGATCCATTTCAAGGAGGGAGACACGATTGAGCAAGGGGAGCTTCTCTTCACTTTGGACGATCAGAAGCTGAGAGCTCGATTTGCCGAGGCGGAAGCCAATTTCATACTGGCGGCAACGAATCGGGAGCGCAATAAGAGCCTGCTGGAATCGAGCACCATTTCAGAACAGGCCTTCGATCAATCGGTCGGCGCCTATGAGGCATCGGCCGCCAACCTCGAACTGCGAAAGAGAGAACTAGAGGATGCCAACATCTCGGCGCCATTCGCGGGCACGGTTGGGGTTCGAAGAGTCAGCCCGGGCCAATATATCCAAGCCGGCCAGCCACTTACGATCCTGGTCAATTCACAACCTATAAAGGCGGACTTTCAGGTTCCAGAGCGCTTTATCGGTATCCTTGATGTCGGTCAGGAAATCAGCATATCGGTCGCGGCTTATCCGAAGGAGTCTTTTCAAGGCGAGGTTTATTTCGTTTCACCGGAAGTTGACGAATCAACTCGAAACGTCCTTGTGCGCGCCTACATCGAGAACGATGAGAATCGGTTGAAGCCGGGAATGTTCGGCAACCTGCGTCTCGTTCTAAGCATACGGGAACGCGCCCTGGTCATCCCCGAAAGCGCCCTCATCATTCAGGCCGATCGCTCCTACGTCATGGCCGTAGACAGCCAAAATACGGCACAAGTCAGAGACGTCACGGCCGGGTTGCGACTGGATGGGGCGGTCGAAATTCTGGCAGGACTGGCCGTTGGCGAGCATGTCATTACGGAAGGGCACCAGAAAATCGGACCCGGTGCGCCGGTGAATCCCCTTGGGCCGGAGGCCGGCACTGCCTTTTAGCCCGGCCTGAATGTCTAAGGAGACTTCCGGACCATTACCGATCATTCGTAATACTATCCGTCAGAGGTTGGTTTTGGGGACGTATCGGAGTAGAACAGATTGGAATTTAAAGTCGTGCAGTAGACAAGGTTCGAGACAAAGTTACTACGTATATCCGTGCCACCTTCTTAATTCGACAGAATATGTCCTCACAGTAAACCCGCTCAGAATTCAGCGAAGCAAACCTCGCCAGCCTCGGCAAAGCGAAGCGGCGACGGGTCCCGAACCTTGTCTATTGGTTGCGATTTTCCTCCCCCAAGCCCTTTCGTGCCCGTTCGCGTGAATTCGTGGTTTTCTTTTCATCTTAGACAGCGGCTACTCTGCATTAAGAAAAAAGCGGGCTAATGAAACTTTCCGAAATCTGCATCAGGCGCCCCGTCCTCGCCTCTATGATGAGTCTCTCGCTCGTCCTCTTCGGGCTCATCGCCCTGGGACGGCTACCTGTCAGAGAACTCCCCGATGTAGACCCCCCGATCGTCAATGTGCTTACGGTCTATCCCGGCGCCAGTTCGACCGTAGTCGAAACCGAAGTGACGGAGAAACTGGAGGAGGCCATCAACACGATCGAGGGCATTAGAACCTTGAGAAGCACGAGCCGGGAGCAGGTCAGCAGCATCTCGGTCGAGTTTGACCTCGCTCGATCGGTCGATCTCTCCGCTCAGGATGTGCGAGACCGGGTCGCACGCGTCCGTGGACGCCTCCCGGAAGATATCGAGGACCCGGTCATTTCAAAGCAGGATGAAGATGCCCGGCCCTTCATGTGGATCGCGATCTTTGGCGAGCAGTACTCAACCCTGGAGCTTTCCGAATTCGTCGAGAGTAATCTCAAGGATCCTCTCCAAACGGTTCGGGGAGTCAGTTCCATTTTCCTTGGGGGCAACAACCGATTCGCCATTCGGCTCTGGCTCGACTCCGAAAAGATGGCGGCCCGGGGCGTAACCGTCCTCGATGTGCGCGATGCCCTTCGCCAACAGAACATCGAGTTGCCCAGCGGAAGAGTGGAAAACCGCGAACGAGAAATGGCCATCAAGACGATGGGAGAACTGAAGACGCCGGAAGAGTTCAACCGGCTCGTCATCAGGGAAGAAGGAACCAGCCTGATTCGATTGCGAGATATTGGGAGAGCCGCCATCGGAGTCGAAGACGAGCGTTCGGTCGCGCGCTATGTTTCCAAACCGGCCGTGGGAATCGGAGTCGTCAAGCAGTCCCAATCCAACACCATCGAAGTTGCGAAAGGGATAAAGAGCGAGATGGACCGGTTGCGCCCCCTCATTCCCGAGGGAATTCAGTACCTGGTGGCCTACGACGAGAGTGTCTACGTGCAGAAAGCCATCCGCGAAGTGTGGGTGACTCTGTTCGTCGCCTTCCTCCTCGTCATTGCCACCATCTTTATCTTCCTTCGTAGCGTTCGCTCCACCCTGATCCCCAGCATCAGTATTCCTGTGGCCGTGATCGGCACCTTTGCCTTCATGGCCCTGCTCGGGTACACCATAAACATCGTTACGATGATGGCGCTCATCCTCACGATAGGGGTTGTCGTCGACGACTCGATCGTGGTCTTGGAGAACATCTACCGCCACATCGAAGAGGGAATGGAGCCCATTCCGGCCGCTATCCAAGGAATGCAGGAGATCATTTTCGCCGTCATCGCCACTACCTTGGCCCTGGTTGCCGTGTTTCTTCCCATGACCTTACAGACGAGCATCACGGGCCGTCTTTTCATCGAGTTCGCTGTCGCCCTCGCCGGCTCGGTCGTAATCTCCTCCTTCGTCGCCCTCTCCCTCACCCCGATGGTGGCTTCCCGCCTCCTCCAGCCGGTTGATCGGCAGAATATGGGACGCGTCTTTCGCTCATTTGAAAGCTTTCTCGACGGAGTCTCCCGAACCTATGAACGGCTGCTTCGCTGGGCCCTCAGACACCGAATAACGATCGTCGCAGGTTCGTTCGCGTGCGCCGGAATCAGCTTCTATCTATTCCAAATCCTTGAACGGGACTTCATCCCTGAAGAGGACAAGGGTTCGATCCTTTGCATGGCCTTCACACCCGAAGGATCGACCAGCGAATATACCGACCGAATGGTTCGACAGATGGAAGAGATTGTCAGCCAGACTCCCGAGGTCGCGGGCTACTTCTCCGCCGTCGCGCTACCCTTCTCCGGACCGGGCAACACCAGCTTCGGTCTCATTTTTATAGACCTCGAGGATGAGCGAGAGAGGTCGGCCCAGGAGATTGTATCGGGGCCTGCCGGACTCGGCGCGCGACTCTTTGATGAAGTCGAAGGGGCTCTCGCATTTCCCTCAATTCCGAAAGCGATCAGCGTTGGTTTCGGACAGTCGTTTGAGCTCGTCCTGCAACATCGAGACCTGTCGGAATTGAGCCGGATCACGGAGGACATCGCCAACGAAATTCGACGAGCAGGATTTCTCTCCAATGTCCGACCGGAATTCAAACTCGATAAGCCGGAACTCCACATATACATCGACCGCGACCGCGCCGCTTCACTCGGTGTTTCGATTGAAGAGATCTCGCAAACCCTCCAGATCCTTTTTGGGGGGCTCGATCTGAGCAAGGTGAAGAGGGGCGGAAGAGAGTACGACGTAATCGTTCAACTTGATCGAGAGTCCCGCCTCACTCCCTCAGCGGTCGATCGAGTGTATGTGCGAAACAAATTCGGTAAACTAACCCAGCTCAGCAACATCGTGAGCATGGAGCCGAAAGGTGGCCCAAACCAAATTACGCACTACAACCGCTACCGCTCCGCCAAGATTTCCGGTACCCCGCTCAACATGCCCTTGGGAACTGCGATGGAACGAGCTCGCTCCATTCTCGTGAAAAATCTTCCCGCCGACTTTCGTTACCAATGGGACGGGCAGTCCAAGAATCTCCTGGAATCCGGAAGAGAGATCGATCTCATGATCGTGATCGCGCTCATCGTCGTTTACATGGTCCTCGCTTCTCAGTTCGAAAGCCTGGTTCATCCTCTTACCGTCATGATCACGGTTCCTCTCGCCGCCGTCGGAGCTCTCGGAGCCCTGTGGCTTCTCGGACAGGTGGATGCTCTCGCTATTATTCTTTTCGCGATCGCAAATTACACTCCAGACCCGGAGCCCTGGGTAAGTTCGCTCTCCTCCTTTGTCCCGCGAATCCCATCGATGAACATCAACCTATTCAGCCGCATCGGCTTTGTCCTGCTCATCGCACTGGCTACCAAAAATGCCATCCTCCTCGTTGAGTTCGCCAATCAACAGATGGCCAAGGGAGCCACTTCGCGTGAGGCGATCATTACGGCCGGCCTGATTCGCCTTCGACCGATACTCATGACCAGCTTTTCTACTATTGCCGGTATCCTTCCCATCGCTATCGGTTTTGGGGCCGGCGCGGAGAGTCGACGCCCCCTCGGAGTCGTCGCCGTCGGCGGACTCATCTCCGCCACCTTCCTTACTCTTCTCGTGATTCCCGTAGTCTAGAGCCCGTCCCAGTGGTGGAAACAATTGATTTTTAATGAGTTATGGGCAAAAAAAAGGCCGGATAGAGCTGCAAAAAGCTCGATCCGGCGAAAAAGGGCGCTTATGCTTGCGTTAGTCAAATACAAAGCACGCCCTTCTCATGAAAAATATTGCCGTACAAAGCTTCCTGCGTCCAGCCCTAACTCCAGTCATTCGATGCAAAGACTACACCGTGTTTCTGGAAACAATGGAGCGGATTGACCGGGTTTTGATCGACTCCTCGCTGGAAAGGGAGGCGATCGTAAAAGCCTTGGAAGGATGGGATGAAGCGGGAGGGAAGGATCGGGAGCGACGCGCTCTAAGAGCGATAAAAGCGCTGCGGGTGGAGGTGGTGCGTCATTTACTCGGAGGGATATCCTTTCGTTGTCTGTCGCAGGAGTTGGGACGCAGTGAGCTTCTGGCTAATTTTTGCCGGGTGCGTGAGGTAGACGGGATCCGGAAAATATCGAAGAGCAGTCTGGAACGGGATTCGAAATTCTTCGACGAAGCGTATCTGAGACAGCTGCATGCAAGGATGACCGAGGTGGTGGGCAATGCTGAACATTGTGGTGAGGCAGGATTAGAGAAGCCGATCGATACGAGGGAATGCCTGATCGACGCCACTTGCCTGGAAGCGAACATCCACTGGCCCGTGGACTGGGTCTTGCTCAAGGATGTGGGAGCAACGCTGCTCAAGGCGATCAGTCTGATCCGGCAGGCGGGAATGAAACAGCGCATGCCCCAGGGAGCAAAGGGATTGGCTCGGGAGATGAACAAACGGTGCCTGGAGATGACGCATGCGCGTCGGCGCCGGGAGGCGGGCAAAGCGCGTAAAGGGATCCTGCGGCGGATGAAGCTATTGCTCAAGAAGATTGAGGGCCATGCCCTTCGCCACCGTGACTTATTGGAAGCTATGTGGATGCAAAGCGATTACACCGAGAAGAAGGCGAGCCGAATCATCGAGCGAATGGATGGTATGTTAGAGCAGATACCGCAGGTCATGAAACAGGCGCACGAACGGATCATAGGGGGGCGGCAGGTGAAGAATGAGGAGAAGATCCTGAGCGCCTACGAACCTGAGATTGACGTCATCGTGCGAGGCAAGGCAGATCGGGAGGTGGAGTTTGGCAACACCCTTTATTTATGCGAGAGCGCAGAGGGATATCTGTTGGACTGGAAACTGTATGGGGGGCAGGCCCCGAGCGAATTGAAGCAGCTTTGGGAAAGTCTGGAGAGGCAAAAGGGCTTCGCTTTAGAGGAGAAGATCGAAGCGATCAGTGGGGATCGGGGCTATGCCTCGAAGGCGGCCAGCAAGCGGCTCCAGGCAGAGGGGATTTTTGACGCCCTTACGCCCCGCAATCCACAAGAGCTCAAGGAGCGGATGGAGGAGCCGCGCTTTGTCCGGTTGCAGCGACGACGAGGGAGCACCGAAGGCCGGATCGGAGTGCTCAAGAACCGATGGCACGGGGGCAAGATACGCAGCAAAGGCTTTGACAACCGTAACCTTAGCGTGGCCTGGTCGGTTCTGTCCCACAATCTATGGAAAATCGCGCAGAGACTTGCGCAAGAACATGAGAAAGAGGCAACGCAGGCGGCATAGGGATCCAAGAATCGAGTCAGAGGCGCTTCCTTGGGAGAACTATCGACTCAAAGCGAGAGGAAGGGTGCTGGAAAGGTGCATAACGGATAAAAGGTAAGCTACCGAGGACGGAAGGCATGTCGTGGTCTACATAACGTGACGAAGATTGATATCGGTATCAGGCTTCCACCCAAATCCTCTCGGATTTGGGACAGCCTCTAGAATACACCATCTTCGACGACCTCTCAGTTCGATTCCGGTCCCGAGACAGGCCGCTTTAGCGCCAAGTAACCCGTGATTGGGCACGATTGGGACTTCGATATATTGGTATGCGAAGTTGTAGGATCGACAAGGTTCGGGACGAGGTTCGAGACAAGGTTACCAGGGAAGTCGGCCCTACCTTCTCGAATCGATCGAAACTTGCTTAACTGTTTTCCCGCACCGAGTTCAGCGAAGCAAACCTCGTCTCGAAGAGTAAAGCGCGACAGATTTCCAGCCCGGAATCGAATTCCTAGCCCGCCACTGGACTCTTCCGACTCTCCTCCCCGACTTCTTCGGTCCGACCGGATTCAACATTGAAACGCATGGAAACCAGCTTGGATACGCCCTTTTCCTGCATGGTGACGCCGTAGATCGAATCCGATGACGCGATCGTCCTCTTATTGTGGGTAATGATGATAAACTGAGAGAATTCCGTAAACTGTTTGAGCATGGCGACAAACCGCCCGATGTTGGCGTCATCGAGGGGAGCGTCGAGCTCATCGAGCAAACAGAAGGGGCTCGGTTTGACTATGTATATGGCGAAGAGTAGAGCAACCGCGGTCATCGTCTTCTGACCTCCACTCAAGAGAGCCAGATTTTTCAGTCTCGTGCCTGGGGGCCTCGCCGTTATTTCGATTCCCGACTCCAGCACATCCTCGTTGTCAACAAGCTGCAAATCGGCCCGGCCACCGCCGAACAACTTTGAGAATGTGTAAGAAAAATTCTCCCGAATCTTTTCAAAAGTCTCCTGAAACATCTCCTGCGAAGTCTTATTGATATCGTCGATCGCGGCCAAGAGCTGCTCCTTGGATTTCCAAAGGTCATCGCTCTGCTCGGAGAGAAAGGCGTGCCGTTCCTTGAGTTCTCGGTATTCTTCGATCGCAATGAGATTGACCGGTCCCATCGCCGTCATCCTCTCGCGCAGCGCCTCGACCTCTTCACAAACGACGGCCCAATCGGCTGCCTCGGCGGATCTTAGGTCCTTCTTCGAAGGTTCCTCGCGCTTAGGCTCCTCTTCCTCTAAAGCATTTTTATCCTCGAGATCGAGCCTAACTCTCTCCTTCAGCTCATCACCTGCTTCCCAGAATTCCCGCTGCCAATCAACGGAACTCAGTTCAAGATCATACTCTCTCCGGACCTTCTCCTGAAGGAACCTCAACTCCGCATTCTTCTCCGCGGACTGGATCTCAATTTTATTGAGATCTGTTTCCAGATCATGGTGTTCCGAACGCTGTGCTCCCAGCGACTCCTCGAGGCGCTTGGTCTCGGCCTCGGCCTTCAGGAGTTTCTCCCGGTCCCCTTCCAGCCCGGACATCGTGACGTCCAGCGTTTTCCCGATCTCACCGGCCCTGTCACCCTGCTCCTTCGCTTCACCTTTCAGCGTCTCAACCTGTTCCAGTAAAGTGTCGACCTCCTGGCTCCTCTTCACCAGCAATTGTCCGACTTCGGAGGTCTGTTTCTCGATTTCATCCAGCTTGCGTTCGATACTTTCCAGCCTCTGCTTACTTTCCGCGAGGTCGAGCCGCACATCCGAGAGTTTCTCCCTCCTTCGATCACGATCGCCTCGAAGTTCGTTCAGCGAAATTTCGTCACTCGCCGCGGACGCTCTGAATTTCTCGATCTCGCTCTCCGCGGTATTCAGTGCCTCTTGAGCACTCTCCCGTTCCGATTCCAGTATTCCCTTGTTTTGCTCAAGGGCGCTGAGCTGCGCTTCAGCCTCCTCGGTCCGTCGAGAGTTGCGCACAAGGTTGTCGTTGACTCCCATATTCTGTCCCTGAGCGATGGAGATCTCTTGGGAGATTTCCAGCAACAGCTTCCCTTTGCTCTCCACCAGTGACTCTTTCTCTTCCAGCTGCCCGAATAATCTCTGTGCCTCTTCTTTTAATACGTCGCGCTCCTTCTCCCCCTCTTTTCTGCTCTCCTTCAGCATTTTCTGTCTTTCCGCTCGTTGCAGAAAAGTGTCGCCCTGCCCCGCTTTGTGGCCTCCGTAAAAGAGGCCCCTGCGGTCAACCAGCTCTCCGCTGCGGGTTGCCACGAAGAGAAACTCAAACTCCGGATTCTCCCTCCAAAAGTCCAGGAAGTCCGAAATTCGATCGCAGAAGTAGCAGTCCCCAAGAAGGGCGGCAAGATACCCTTCCATTTCGGCCTCTCGTGCGCCAACAATCTCGTTGGCCGGTTTCAACCAGTCCGGAGGATTTGGACTCTGGGTCTCTCGCCTCGCCGGGGCCTTAACCTGGAGACAGGCGCGACCCAGTTTTCGTTCGTCCAGCTGTTCGATCACCGGAGTTATCTGTTCCGAGTCGTCGAGAACGATCGTGTCGACGGCCGGCCCAAGTAGTGCGACCATCGCCTTGGTATACCCGGTATCGATCTGAATGAACTTGGTCAGGATTCGGAAAGTGTCCTCCTCGAGCAGGTCTTTTAGTTTCCCCTGCAGCAGGGCTTTCGCTCCGTCACTGTAACCTTCAAATCGCTCTTCCAGACTTTCGATCAGGGAAATCTGCGCAGACTGCTCTGCAATCGTCCTCTCCACCCTTTGAATCTCAGACTGAAGGTTTCGGTAGGCATTCCGCAGCTCCTCCGATGCATCGCGATTCTCACTCAGGCTCGACTCCTCCTTTTCCCGGTCCTTCTCTCTTGCCTCGAGGGTCTTCTCAATAAGCTTCTGCTCCGATAGAAGCTGCGTCCTCTCCTCCTTGGCCCCGTGGATCTCATCGGCAAGTTTCGCGTGCTCGATCTGAAAAGTCTTCAGGTCGACTTCCAGAGAGGTGCACTTGGAGCGCAAGCGAGGGATGGTGCCTTCGGTGGATTCGAGCTTTTCTCTCGTCGCCTCAAGGCCGGATTCCACCTTTTCCAAATTGGACAGTAGGGAAGACAGCTCTTCGTTCTCACTGCTGAAAAGATCATCGGATGTGAAAACGAGATTCAACTGCTCCTCTTTGGTCCGGCTATCCCCCTCCGCCTGTTCCGCCAATACTTTCTGATCCCTCTCGATATCGGCTATTTCCATCTTCACCTCGGAGATACGCTTCTCGATGTCTCCGGCCCGAATCGATGCGAATTCCGCGCGATTTTCCGATTGCTCCTTTTCCGACTTCAGATCAAAGACCCTTTGTTGGGCCTCCTGCAGCGTCTCATAAAGTTCGCTCCTCTCCCCTCTCCAACGCTCCAGCTCCTTCTCCCGGCCCAGCAGGATCTGGTCGAGAGTTTTTGACTTCACTCGCAGCGCTTTTGCCTCCGCTTCCGCCGTCTCGACGGTTGTGCGTAAATCGCCCCAGATTCTCGCCTGCACCGAGAGATCGAGATGAGTCAGGCGGCGCCTGATCCTCTTATAGCGCAAGGCCTTTCCTGCTTGGCGGCGTAGAGATCCTATCTGGCGCGACACCTCCTCGATAACATCCGAAACCCTGGCTAAATTGGTATCGACCAGATTGAGCTTATTGAGCGCCTCCCTCCGCTGGGCCTTATACTTCGATATTCCCGCCGCCTCCTCGAAAATGCTTCGCCGCTCCTCCGGATTCGTCGAAAGAATCTGGTCTATTTGACCCTGCAGCATGAAGGAGTAGGAGACCCTACCGACTCCGGTATCGAGAAAGAGCCTTTGAATATCTTTTAGACGGCAACCTTTCCCGTTGAGGAGGTAGTCGCTGGCTGTATCGCGAGAGAGGCGGCGTACCACCTCTACCTCATTGTAAGCGGTTCCCAGCTCCTCTTCGCACTCCGTGAAAATCAAGGCTACCTCGCATAGGTTGACTGCCTTGCGCAGATCCGTGCCCTGAAAAATCACATCCTGCATCTGTCCCGCACGAAGCGATTTGGCGCTCTGTTCTCCCAGGACCCAACGAATCGCATCAGCGATATTGCTCTTTCCGCATCCATTCGGCCCGACAACGGATGTAACCCCCGGGGTCAAAGTGATAAGAGTTCCATCGGCAAAACTCTTAAAGCCGTTGATACGCAGCTCCTTCAGGTACATACTTAAAACAAATCTGTCCGAATCAACTTGGTCGAAATCTACTCCCGTAAGATTCCCATCTGAAGGTCAAGGATGTCGCGAATTTCAAAGTGCTACAGATTCCTAGCCTCGAGTCAGAATCGGACCTCATTCCCAAACCGATCTGCGAGAAAAGGTCAATCAGCAAGCGCGGTTCTCACGCACCAGAAAGGCCAAACCCGCACCCTGAAAGACCAGATTCGGCAGCCAGATTAGAAGCTCCGGCCGCAGTTCCGGACGGGCCCCAAGCCAGCCGACTACGCTCATCAGGAAGTAGAAAAAGAGAGCCAGAGCCAAGGCCAGAGCGACGTTGGCGTAGGTTTCCTTTTGCCCCACTTTGATACCCAGGGGAATTGCGATCAAGCCAAGCGAAAGAACCGAGATCGCCATGGCGAAATTCTTATGAATCTGGAGCTGATATTTAACTTTTTCTATCGCGATGGATCGATCACTCGCTTCTCCGGAGTGGGGTTCGCTCTCGAGCCTCTGCAACTGTCGATCGTAGAAGTCTCTTTTTTCAAGGAGCTCGTTCAGATTGAAAGCGGCAGGTTTTGAAAAGTTGGGGCCGCCTCCCGGCAATCTTCCCAGCGGAAGTCGAACCTCATCGGTCTCTCGGAAAGAAACGGTCGTCGGAACCCGCTTGAGGTCATCCGGGTTACTCCTATCTCTTAGTTCCGCGAATCCGTCCTTCGCAGTCACAACCAGGGAGTCCGACGCCTCGTCATACCCGATTTCACCATGGCGGGCGCGAACCAAAACAACAGCCCTCCGTTTCTCATCGAGCTCCCAGATCCAGATGTTCTCCAGACGACTACCCTGCTTCTTAAGAATGTAGAGGACATATCCTGGAAACTCGTGAATCGGTTTCCCTACTTCGATGAATCGCAAGGGATCCTCCCGAAACACGTTGAGCAATAGGGTTCGGTAGCGCCTGAATGCTTCGGGTGCTTGATAATTATTGATCTGCGATGAGACCGCGGCCCCGAGCAAGGCCACCGCAATGACAGGCGAAGCAATCGACCAAGTTGATTGACCCGCCGCCTTCAAGACAACAATCTCTTGTCTCGACGACATCCGCCCCAGGACAATCAAGATCCCCGTCAGAATGCCCAGAGGAAGGGCGAAGGAGAAGACGTACGGGACGAGCAACAGAACGAGCTCGACAAAGGTTCCCCAGGAAAGGCGACCTGCCGTCAGGAGACCAAGAACATCCCGAATCGCGTTTCCCGTCAGGAGCACAAACACGAAAAGGCTTACGGCGAGAAGACTGGAAATGACGACGGACTTAAAGATGTAGATCTGGTAGAGTTTCATCATTGAAGCCACGCGAGGAATCTGTCGAAATGTGTCTCACCCTCGAACCCGCAATTACGACGTGCGACCGATTCCTAGTCCAATGAAAATCGCCTTGGGTGCAGATCACGCGGGCTACGGCTACAAAGAAGCCATCAAATCTCTCCTCCTCGACTCCGGCCATGAGGTGGAGGATTTCGGCACTCACAGTACTGAATCCGTCGACTATCCCCTTTTTATTCGCCCGGCGGCGGAGGCGGTGTCGCAGGGAGTATGTCAGAGAGGGGTCGTCTTCGGCGCATCAGGAAACGGGGAGGCGATGTGCGCAAACAAGGTGCAGGGTATCCGCTGCGCTCTCTGCTGGAATACCGATAGCGCCCGGTTGGCGAGCGAGCACAACAGTGCGAATATGATTTCGATAGGACAGAGGATGATCGATCAGGAAACCGCCTTCGAGATCGTCCGGACCTGGCTCGAAACCCCTTTTGAAGGCGGACGGCATCAGAGAAGAATCGACATGCTAGGCTAGGAGTCTGGCGGACGAACTCTATCTCTTGTAGGGTGGTCGTGTGCTAAGTCCGACAGATTGCTAGCTTGGGGCCACCAGAATGTTCATGAGCTTCAAGATCCTGTCCCCCCAACGCAATTTGTAGTTAATACTCATCCCGAGATCATAGACTTCGACTCCCTCGTTTGCGAGCCTCCGTATCATCTGAATCTGGGCGTGATTCCCGAGCCCGAATCGTGCATAGGATTGATCGAAACCCATCTGCAACCCTCGATAGCTTTTCCCCAACAAGCCTCCCATGACATAGGCGATATCCCTACCCTCTCGGCGGGCGAAAAGGACCCTCAATCGACCGTGCTTCGCCGCCCGTATCGTCATCTCACGATAGAAGCTGAGGTGGTCAGGGTGAAAGTAGACGCTCTCGCCCGACTTGAACTTCCATGACCTCTTCTCGACCTCGAGGACCCGGTCGAAAGTGGAGATTCCCCCACAACCTTCGCCGTTCATCTCGAACTCAACGCCACATGAGGACAGCCTCTCTTGACCGGCTTTCGATTGGGCCCGGAATCGTGATGAACGCCGCATGAGGAATTGCTCGAGTCCACCCGTGAGATTCGCCTGGACACAATCGGTCCCTGGAAACGTCATGACTCTCCTGAATCGTCCGATCTCCTTTTTTAGAAGCCCATGAAGCCGTGAACCCAAGGGGATCCCGCCGAGCACAACGAAGCCTCTGAGACGATCCTCCGACGAGAGGAGCCGACCCAGCATTCTGACCATGCGCTTGGGCTCCTTACCGATCAAAGGACAGGCGAAACACCAAGCCGACTCCATCGGATGCAACGCCTGGCCGAGGCCGTACAAATCGCCGCGGGCGAAAACGATCCAATGGCTATCCTCAATGTAGATCTCCGTCGGACACCCCTGGTGCATATGCAAATGGGCTGCCAGAATCCAGTCGCTGGAAGAACAATAGTGTGCGATACCTGAAGTCGCCAATACCGACCGGTCATAAGATTCCGCCAAACCCTCAAATTCTTCCAATGCTACTCTTCTCATGGGAGGGGGTCACATCAAGGGCGAGCGAGGGAAAGAAAGAGAGGGCGAGATGGGGGGCGGGAAAGACACCGGCCGGGTCGACCCGAGAGGCGAATGCCACCATCGAAGCATTGTCCCCGGTGTGGCGGGATTCGGCGCAGAAGAATTCCATGCCAGACATTTTCGCCAGACCCTCTAAACTCTCCCGCAGTCGCTTATTATTCGCTACCCCACCCGAGAGACCCAGACTTCGAAACCTCCCGTTTCCAATGAATTGCTCAGTCTTGACACTGAGAGCTTCAACCACGGCTGCCTGGTAGCTCGCGCAAAGGTCGGGTAGGTGCGCATCCAAGTCCCCGTCACTCATCTTCTCAAGCCGGTAGCGAAGACTCGTCTTGAGTCCGGAAAAGCTGAATTTTGGTTCCTCCGAAGAGGTGAAGGCACGGGGAAAGTTAATGGCTCTCTCGTCTCCCTCCATCCCCGACTCTTCAATCAGAGGACCGCCCGGATACCCGAGGCCCAGTAGCTTCGCTCCCTTGTCGAGAGCCTCTCCGGCGGCATCATCGACGGTCTGGGCCAGGATTCTTAAGCTCCGGCTCCGATCGATCTCCAGAAGCAGGGTGTTACCGCCGGAAACAATCAATCCGAGGTGGGGCAGATGCTCCGCCAGACGCGAGGAAAAAGAGACCGGCTCGCTTTGATAGAAACCGATGAAGGGAGAATAGGCGTGGCCTCGAAGGTGATTGACCCCAACCAGCGGGGCGTCGAATCGCAGAGCGAGACTCTTGGCAAGGGCAATGCCGACTGCTAGACAGCCAGCCAAACCAGGACCGCAAGTCACCGCCACACCGTCAATCAATCCCTCGCCCAACCTCTCCTGCATCCCTGACAGCAATTGGGGAAAATTCTTCGTATGCTCGCGACTGGCAAGGTCCGGAACAACCCCTCCGTACGACTGATGAAGGGCAATCTGACTGTGAATCCACTCCTCGAGCACACCTCTCTCCGGATCGAAGAGAGCCAAGGCCGATTCATCACACGAACTTTCGATTGCGAGAATCACTCCAATTTGCAATCTATCTATTATTCGATACTGTCATGATGATGCGAGGTCTGATAACGAAGTACGGTTACGTTCTCTCCATTCTCCTTGCCGCAATCGTTGTGATCTGGGCCATCCAAGAGAATTCGGAAGAATCCGAAGGCCCGATCAGCGCAGGGATTCTCCCCTTGCAGGTGGAAATCATCAGCGGTCCTCCAATCAAAATCGATCATCCCATTCTGATCGACTTTTGGGCAACTTGGTGCGCACCCTGTCGAGATTCGATACCTCATCTGAACGGGATCTTCGCGAAGTATCAAGGACGAGGACTGCAGGTTGTCGGAATAACATCCGAAGATGAGCAGACCGTTTCCCGATCACTCAAACAGCTCCCTATTGATTATTCCGTCGCACTCGATCCAAGCCAACGCTACTTTTACCAATTTCGGATCAGCGGTATCCCTCATCTCGTCCTCATCGACGCCGACGGTGGAATTCTCTGGAGAGGGCACCCCCTCCAATTTCCCGAAAGGATTCTTGCCAGAGTTCTCGACGACGCCGGCTAGGAATCTGTCGGTCTCTGTGCCGCAACACTCCGTCAGATCCTTAATAGCAAGGAATCCACCGCGAGGACCGCTCTGATTGCATCGATCGAAGCTTCCCGCTGCCGGTCGATAATCGGATCGAATCCGAACTCACGCCGAAATGCTTCCTTGCCCAAATATCCACTGTGCCTCCTCTGGTGCCGCAGTTTCGTGTACTCATAGCGCTCCAGCACGATTTCAATATCAGGAGCAACTCCTTTTTGGTCGATCGTCCTTCCGCTCGGCGTAAAGTACATGGCGGTCGTCTCCCGCAGCCCGTCACCATTTCTCAATGTGAATACGCTTTGAACCGAGCCTTTTCCACGAGTCGTCTCTCCTACTATCAGCGCACGCCCCACGTCCTGCAGGGAAGCGGCCACAATCTCGGCGGAACTGGCACTAACCGTATTGACTAGGATGGCGATTGGATAACTCCTCTCACGCCGGGCCGTTTCTGAATGGTACTCACGATTTTGAGATGGAGTCCGCCCCTTGGTTGAGACAATGATCTCCCCTCTATCGAAGAATTGACCTGCTACTTCGACTGCCGCCGTCAGTAGTCCGCCCCGGTTATTTCTCAAATCAATAATCAATCCCTTCATCCCTAGAGATTCCAGTTGGAAAAGGGTCTCGACAAACTCAGACGGCGTCTCCGCTCCGAAATTGTTAATCCGCAGGTATCCAATTCCCTCGTCGTCGAGGACCGCATTCCGGACACTCACCAGATCGACCGAGCGCCTCCAGATTTCCATTTTCAAATAGGAATCCTGACCTGGTCGGTAGACTTTCACTCCTACCTGCGTTCCCTCGCCACCTCTCAGCACCGCCGTAATCTCCCGTAAAGAGAAATCTTCCGTATTCTTGCCATCAACCTCGACAATCTGATCGCCAGGCAGCACGCCCGCCTCAAGCGCAGGCCCACTTTCAAAAGGAGTCACAACCGTAATTCGCGAGCCGATCCGTTCGATTTCGATTCCGATCCCGACATATTTCTGACTCGTGATCTCCTCGAAACTCTCCAGTTCTCTCTTTGGCATGTAGGCTGAGAATTGATCGAGCGACTTCAACATTCCCTCAAGAGCGGCGTGCACAAGCCGATTGTAGCCGACTCTATCCTCCTCCACGTAATAGCGATGTACGATCCGAAGAGCGCTACCGACTCTGAAGAGGCCACGCCAATAGGAAACCGAGAGGAGCTCCCGCATGTGCGGCTGCTTGGCGCTCTGCACGAGAAAGCTAGTCACCAAAACGACTAGCAACATGGGTATGAGTGATTTTCTCAACATTGTTTGTCGTGAATCGTCTGGAGATCGTACAGATTTCCGGACGATTCGCGATAAACAAAAAAAGCTTGAATCCTCTAACCAGTCTCGCTTTTCTCACCCCTCTTAGAAGAATCCGGAACTAGGTAGCACGTATTGAACGACGGTCCTCTTGGAGAAACCTCATGTCGAGAATCTGCGCAATTACCGGCAAGCGCCCTCATCGAGGCAGCCGTATCAGCCGCAAGGGCATACCGAAGAGAAGTGGTGGGATCGGCACCTACCTGGTCAAGAGGGTCAAGCGCTCATTTAGACCAAATCTGCAAAAGATCCGTGTCCGATTGCCGAACGGAAAAGTGACACGAATCTGGGTTTCCGCAAAAGCCATAAAAGCAGGGAAGGTCACCAAGGCCTAGGAATCTGTCGGACTTTGCGCTTCGACTGCTTCCAGCAGCGCCGCTTCGAGGCCGGATATTCTGATCGGCTTACTTACGTATCCATCCATTCCGGCTGCCGCGCATCTATCACGATCGACGTCGGTTGCATTTGCCGTGATGGCTAGTATCGGTATTTCCTGTAGATCCTTCGCCACCTCTCCGTTTCGGATCCGGCGGGTCGTTTCAATGCCATCCATGACCGGCATTTGAATATCCATCAGGACCACATCGAACTTCCCGTTTTCAAGGGCCCCTAGAACTTCCCGACCATTTTTGACGACTGTTACACGATGTCCCAGCCGCTTCAACATTGCCAGAGCGAGACGGCGGTTGACGGCATTGTCCTCGGCTACGAGAACATTCAGGGTTGTCCCCGGTTTCCATGTCGCTCTTGGCTTCTCTCGGCTGGCAGCACGATCGGGCCCGTCTTGGGACCTGATCTCCTGAGGAATCTCCACTGTAAAATGAAAAATCGACCCCACTCCGACGCGGCTCTCGACCCATATTCGACCGCCCATCAATTCAACCAGCCTCTTCGAGATTGAAAGCCCGAGACCCGTTCCGCCAAACTGCCTCGATGTCTCCTTCCCTCCCTGCGAAAAGGGCTCGAAGATTCGATCCATATCTTCCTCCTGGATGCCAATCCCGCTGTCGGAAACCTTGAAATGCAACTGCTCCTTGAGCGTTCCCGATCTATCCTCGCTCGATCGTCCCCCTTCCTTTGCAACATCCAGGCAAACCTTACCTTCGTGGGTGAACTTGACGGCATTTCCAATCACATTGATCAGGACCTGCCGCAGTCGGCCCTCGTCACCTTGGAACGTATCCTGTACCTCCGCGCCTATTTGCAGTGAGAGGCCGATCTCCTTCTCCTCGAACCTACCGCCGAATAGGTCGATCACCTTATGCAGAAAGGATCTTAGATCAAAGGCTCGCACATCCAATCTGATTCGCCTCGCCTCAATCTTCGCATGATCAAGTATTTGATTGATTAACTCGAGCAGACTCCTCGCACTTGATTCAATAGTTCTCAGCTTATCTTGCTGATCAGTCGGCATCTCAGATTCGATAAGCAGCTGAGCCAAACCCATGATACCACTAATCGGGGTTCTGATTTCGTGACTAAGCACGGTAAGAAAGTCGGTCTGCAACGGTGCGCCCGCGAGCGCCTCTTCTACCGAGCCACCCTGATCTACCGCATCGAGGCCCTCACCGTTGTCCTCGCGCCCTTCCTCAATCTCCCCCTGCTCAGGAGGTTCAGTCGGGGCAGCGCCTGTCTCCCCTTCACTCACCGAATTGTTCGCTCCTCTCCTTGCTGACGAAAAATCTGCTGAAGAATCAGCATATACAACAGAACCAGGATCACCGTAAGTAGCAAATTCATGAATTTGTGAATTTGTGAATTTGGGGCCCTCAACCCCGATTGCCCACCCCCTCTGATTACCGGTGTCCTCGGAGAAAATGTCAACCATTCAACCCATCATATCAGAAGGAATCTGTCAGTATGAAGTTGGTCGCAATTGACAACCGTCAACCTACGATCCGAAGTTCAGCTCTGTTACGAAGTGCAAAGCCCGACAGATTCCTAGGGCTAAAGCGCACCCGGGGGACGCATATCCTCAACCGAAATCGGGAATTCCCGCGCCTGAATCCTGGTAAAATTGGTGGACGTGTTGGCAAAACCGCTCAATTCCAGTTGCTCCTCAGTCCGCTTCTCATATTCTTCAATTCTGGATTGGTTGCCGCTGATTTTCTTTCCCAGCCGCTTCCTCTCTTTCTCCAACATCTCCCGCGTCGTGCGGCTCAGATTTCTCAAGAGCAACTCAGTGTGAATCTCGTTATACCGCCCCACCAGATCTTCACTCTCGGTAACGATCTCCTTGATCTTCTCGTTCGCATTCTCGATTTCGAACTGCCGCTCATAGTCAGCCTCGACCTCTCTCGACCTCAATCGAAACACCACCTCGGCCCGTCCATTTTCGATATTCGCAAGCAGCATCCCCTGTTTCGTGGCCGCAAACCGAAAAGACATCTCAGCGTTCTCAGTGTCCCAATCCTCATCACCTCGTCGCACGAATAAATGGTACTCCTTGTTCCGGTTTAACTTCGCAACCATCCTTCCATCAAGGTTCGTGTGAGATATCCCCACCGGATCGAAAGTGGTGATCAGATCTTCCCCGGATCCGTGCTCCTTCTTCGATAATTTCTCCCTCCTGATCGAATCGAGAAACTTCCTGGCGTTATTCTTCGTCAGGATGATTCCCCTTACTTGCGCCAACCCCGAAATGTCCTCCGAGGAATTAATCGTCTGAAAGATTATATCCTCATCCATCACGAATATCGGATAGAAGACTTCTTCCGCTCCCAATTCGTTCAACTGCAAACTCACGATTGTGAGAGCGACGACAAGAATGACGGTATATGAGGGTCTCATAGTCGCATATCCAGCGCTTCCTAATTCCTACCCAATCTACTTGAAATGTCAGCCTAAAAATTGTTCCACCCAAGACTGAACTTCAACCTCGGACAATCCTCCACCAGCCCGGACATTTCGCACACTTCGGACAAGAAAAGGCCTTGAGCCAAACGAACGGCATCTACACTGGGCTTTCAAGTCAGCGCCGCCTCCGGTGCGCTGGCACTTGCCGGACATGTCTGGGCGCAGCCCGCAAGGGCGGAGACCGATCAATCGAAGTCGAAACTTCCTCGATCCTCGAAGAAGAGCAAAAGTTGCCCGCGGATGGCACAGGGCGATCCCGCAGTTGGGAGAAAGAGTGATTACCCTCAGGTGGCAGAGCAATCCCTCAGCCTGACGGCACAGTCACACTTCTACTCAAAGCTCGATCAAGCAGTGCAACATCTCTCCCAAAGCTTTCTCCTTCGATCACCCTTTGGGTGCGGTACTGCTCTGCCACCTCCGGGTACTATTCCGTGTCGAAAACGGTATGGCCGTTGGACTCCAGAAATGTCTGAATCGCAGCGTTGTTGCTTCCGTAAAATCCAACGATCCCCACCATCGTGGCATCGAGGGAAGCTTGGATAAACAGCCAGCCCTACGACCACCCCGACACCCAATCTCCTCATGGTCTTCCAAATAGTCATTGCAACCCTACATTCTCCCACAGTCAACACCTTTCAAAACTGCGTCAAACCGACTCCGCCGCACCCGGCTTACCGGGGCTAGGATTCTGTCGATGTTCGATTCGTCAACGATTCACAAATTTTACGGGGCTGCTATCCATCTCCACTAATTCGGAACCCACTGTTCGACAGAATCCTAGACAGAATCCTCGGTGAACTTCGAAATTCGGAACTTGAAAATCCTCACAGCCTCTGCGGGTAGGATTCCCGCCTTATCCCGAACCGCGCTCAACTGCTTTTCAACCGTATCCAGCTCTTGGATCCCCGGCAACATGAGAGCTTCCCGTCCATCCTGCGCCTTCACAACCACGCCCAAAAGAGAGGGATCCAATTCTTCCACTCGGAGGACCTCTTCCATAGGCTCCAAAACACTGACCTCAAAATTCAGATTAGGCAGCTCGTCCACCTCGACCGGCGAGAATCGATGGTCGGAGAACGCGGCCGATCGGGCGCTCTTTCGGGTCGTCTCGATCAAGCTGCTGTCACTGGAGATGAATCCCCGGCATCCTCTCAGGTGTCCCTCTCTGTTCCTGATCGTCACAAATACCCCTTTTTTCTGAAGGAGAAAGGGAGAGGGCTCTGTATCGATCGAGTCTCCGCCCGCCGAAACCTCTCGCTCAACAGCCGAGCGCGCCAGCCTGGGAAGGATCCAATCAATCTCGGACTCCACCCCCTCACTGATCCCATCCCCGGAATTTGATCGGTCTCCGCCGACCTTTCCTTCAACACATGATTCGTATAAGACAGCGACACAATACCCGACTCCAAAGGGCCCCTCGTAACTGACTACCTCGCTCCCTTGCGAGTCATATTCTAGAGCGGCGAAGGCAACCCGGGACGAATCCACCACGTCCTCACCGGCGATCGATTGGAGTCCCTCGTCAATCCGGCCGGCCTCCTTATACGAACCATCTTTCAAGAGGCTTACGAACTCCTCGTCGAAACGGTGGGCCTCAGGATGGAATCCGGCCGGAGAGTCCGGATTGAGCCTGTGACTCATATCCCCGCTCGCAAGGAGGGCCGTCCTCCGACCGCATGCCTTTGCCGTCGACGAGATCGCTTGTCCCAAAGCCACAACACCATCCTCGCCCGGAGGATTCAGTCCTGCGACAACGGTCGGACCTTTCCACCCGGCTTCTGTCAGGTAGTAGAGCGGTACCACCGCGCCATGGTCGAGTTCCTCATCCTCGATTTCCCAGACCTCCAGATTCTGAGCTCGAGCTGCAACTGCCAACCGGTCGGCGAATTCCACGTCTGGGGGCAGATCGACTCTCGCCGAATCGCATCCGAACCGCCCTAGTGAACCTGTAAGTCTGCCTGTCCTCCATATGCCAAAGCATCCGCTTCGCCTCGGCGAATGGGGTGATATTACGACCAGAGTCTGCGCCTGCGCTCGAACCAGCCGCTCCGCCACCGCCCTCATAGCATTGACGGTCGACTCCGCTCCTCTCTCCCTCCCCTCTCCCACACCCGGTACCACAATCGGTGGATGTGGCATCAAACACACGAATGCAATCGAACCCGCGCCTTCCCTTTCAGTTCCCTTCATCCCGTCGAAGTCCAACAGACTCACCAACAAACATACATCAGATTCGTCCCGATTACCAGTGCTCGGATTACTTCCCCAATTGAATCCACACGACTTTCTGGCTAGGAGTCTGTCGGACTTTGCACTTCGCAACATTGTTGAACATCGGATCGGAGTTTGAAGGTTCTAAATCTTGACCAAGTTCGATCCGACAGATTCCCCCCTTAACCCCGGCTTGCCGGGGACAAGGACTCTGTCGGTGGTCGAACGCCCGGAAATTTCTCGCCTGCAACCGGCCGGCCGTCTTTCCCGCCCGCTCCAAAAAGTAAACCCGACAGAATCCTAGGGCACCAGATCCACAAACTCAGTAGGGCCGAGTTCACGCCACTGTTCGATTGTGTAGGTCGGGCCGTCTCCCGCGAAACTCTTCAACTGTTCATCGTAGTGGAGCTTGAAATTCCCCCTGAACACAATTTTGCGCCCAATTACGGATCCGTAGAGATTCCCACTCGTTCCATTCCCATAGAAATCGATGTAGGCTCTCGGAGCATAAATCGTGAGATAGAGGCTGCCACTCCCCTTAAACCGAAAATAGGCCATCGAATCATTAATCGCGGTTGAGAAGATTCGAAGTTTCTCCGGACTCTCAGTCTGGTTTCTGATTCTGGTCGAGTAATTCGTCCGAATATCATCGCGAACATACACGTTGAGTTCGCCCTCCGGCCGGACCACAAGTCGACCGTAAACAGAGAAGTCATCACCGATGATCAGAGTCACATCGCCTTTGATGCGAAGAGTCTGGCTGGAATTTATCGTCATATCACCCGAGATACGATAAATCTCCGGAACCGCGGTGTTCCCAAGATTGATCACCGAGGTCCCCGGATTGGACCAAGAGACGCCTCCTCCAGGATGAGCCTCGTCCTCAAAAGAGGCGCCGAAATCAGTAGCCAGCCTTTCGGTGTCGATCTTTACTCCGGGCGCTGTTCCCGTTCCGTACAGTTTCCCGTTGGTTCCGAGCGAATAGGAATTTCCATTACCTACCCCTAGGTAACCGTAGATTCGCGCCCGGGACTTTGAGTGACAGTAAATCCTGTCACCTCCAACGCTCCCGCCGTCCTTTCGATTCAGGAAGGGATCGTAAGGCCCGTCAGCCGAGTCATAGCTGTCTACCCTCACCGTATTCGTGCTGGAGGAACCTTTGTAGAAATAGACCCAGTCCCGCGCCACCGCTCCGCTGGCGAAAAGCGAGCGTGGCCTCAGCTCAACCTCAATCTGCCGGCGTATGCTGATTCCCGAATCCAAATTGATCCGCGATTCGCTGATGATGGATGGGTCAAAATCCTTGTCCTGCACTTGAACCGTGACATTGCCGGTCATTCCGCTACCGATATCGATCGGGGCGAGGGCACGAGTCGCATCATTACCACTCAAGGTCCATCCCGTCCAATTACTCTCATTCGCCGCCAGAACGGCGCTCTCCGCTCCCGCCTCTGCCAAATTCAAAGCGCTCAGCTTGCAGAAATCCCTCTCCGAGATCTCGGCCTCGAGAATCGCGGCCCGCAGAAAGGTCGTCACAATATACGTTCCTATCGCCGCGACGAATAGAGCGACCAAGAGAACCGAGCCTTCATTCTTCCGGCCAAACCTGCTCACTTTGGCTTCAGGTTGTCCCCTCATGTCAATACCGTCGTCGTCACCAAGGATCACCTCGTCGGCTCCGTTCGGCCGAAAGATATCAGTTTCTGCATCCGTTTTCATTGGCTCTCTCCCCCGTTTACATACCTGGGGTTAACACCCCACTCTAATGTCGAATAATAATAGCGTAAAGACCCCGAGAGTCGAGCCGCGACACGGTCAAAACAGTATGAAAATTCCTTAAGAGAAGTGTAAAACATCGCCGCCATCGAGCGCACCCCAGGCATCAAACTTGGCAGCGATTCGAGGCCTCAATCTGCGCAACGATTTCGAACCGATCGGGACACGACTCGAACGCGAACGGCTCGACGGAAACCTTAGAACTCACCCGTCTGATTCCTGAACTGCTCCAATGTAATTCGACCCGAGGATCCCCAACCTTTGGGATATGTCTTCGTTTTTCTGAACTAGGATTCCGTGCCTACAAAGCTACTCGGAAGCTCCGGCAGAGGGTCTTAAGGATCTGAATACGAGCGTGCTTCTTGTCGTTTCCGGCGACCAGGGTCCACGGTGCGATTCCCGTGCTGGTGCGGGCAACCATATCGTTTACCGCCGCACTGTACTCCTTCCACTTCTCTCTGTTTCGCCAGTCCTCTTCTGTTATCTTGTATCGTTTATAGGGTATTTTCTCGCGCTCCCGGAAACGCTTAAGCTGCTCCGGCTTGCTGATATGAATCCAGAATTTTATGAGCAGAACGCCGTGTTCGACCAGCTGCTCCTCGAAATCATTGATCTCCGAATACCCCCGCTTCCATCTCCATGCCGGGGTCAATCTTTCTACCCGCTCGACCAACACCCTCCCGTACCAGGAACGATCGAAGATGTTTACCTTTCCCGCCCTCCCTAAACGACGCCAAAACCGCCACAGGTAGTGATGCGCGCTCTCCTCGTCCGTCGGCGCCGCGATCTGAAACAGGCTGTAGAGACGTGGGTCCAATGCCTGGGTCACTCTCCGAATCCCACTCCCTTTCCCCGCTGCATCCCATCCTTCAAATACGATGACACTCGAAACCTTCTTCTCCGATGCCTTCCACACCAGCCGATTGAATCCGGCCTGAAGGCGCCCCAATTGCCGCGCGTACTTTTCTGGGTTGACTTGCGCATTCAGATCAACGCTGTCCAAGACCGAGACACTTTCACTCTCTCCCAACTCCATCTCGAACCCATCTGCAACCGGCCCTCGTGATCTCCTTCTTCGGGACCGCGATATCGACTCCTCCACTCCACGAATCAGGGCCCGAGCAGCCCGCAGCTCCCGGTATCGCCGATTCTCCGCCTCAACCAGAATCCATGGCGCTTCAGCGATGTCCGTCCTCCTCAGCGCTCGCTCGGAGAATCCAGCAAACTTCTCATAGAGCCGGTGGTACCTCCAGTCCGAAGCCAGCACTCTTTGATGCGTATTCGGGCGCTCCTGCATGCTGCGGAGTCTCGCGCGTTGGTATTTTCTGCTTATATGGAACCACAGTTTGACCATCACCGCTCCGTCATCGATCAACATCCGCTCAAGCAACGATACCCTCTGCATCGCCCGATCAAGGTCGGCCGTCTTTGTGCGACCAAACACCCGGTCAACGATCGGCTCGGTGTACCAGGAACCAAAAAATATCCCGATTCGTCCTCGCGCCGGGAATGCCCTCCAATACCGCCAGTAGGGCGGTCGCTCCCGCTCCTCATCGGAGGGCGATGAAAATGCCAGCGTGTCGACCCCTCTCGGGTCAAGCCATTCGTTGAGCCGCTGGACAAACTCTCCTTTGCCCGCCCCATCCACTCCCGAGACTACCACGACGAAGGGACGATTCGCCTTTCGAATCACCGCCTGCGCCTTCAGCAGATCAGAACGAAGCCCAGAAAGCTCGGCCTCGTACTCCTTCTTCGTTGTCCTTCGTCCAAGTTCTACGGCTTCAAACACCCCTTTTCCCTTTCCCGTATTTTCCCTTGTCCTCTCTTCTCGCTCAGCCGGCAATCATCATGATCGAAAGGAAGAAGAATTTGGAACCACTCCTACCTCAACTCCTCCGAACCCCTTCTTTGCCGATCCCGGCTCGCCGGAACTAGGAAGATGTCGGTCGCTGAATGCTCCACATCCCACGAACGCCACCTAGTCGCATCTTCATCTCGGCAAGTTCGCCGTTCCAGAATTGCCGCATTCAGCGACCGACAGATTCCTCTAAAGCAGCAACGGCCTTGGGGACGGTGTCTTTGGGGCTCACGTTATACCATGCTTGCGAGATCAAACCATTCTCATCAATCAGAAATGAGGAACGGATGATCCCCATGGTGGTATTGCCGTACATCGATCGCTCTCCCCAAACACCATAAGCCTCCGCCACCGCATGATCGACGTCGGCCAATAGGGGAAAGCCAAGGTTGAATTTCTCATCGAATTTCAGCTGGTCTTCCAGTTTGTCCGGACTGATACCGATGGCGGCGGCGCTCAGTTCATCCAATTCGCTCAGGGATTCACTCACGCTGCAGGATTGTGTCGTGCAGCCCGGCGTATCCGCCTTGGGATAAAAGAACACCACAACTCTGCGACCGGCAAAGTCGGATAGTCGAACGACCTCTCCCCTCTGGTCCTGCAGATCAAGTTCCGGCGCCGGGTCCCCTGTTTCGAGTTTACTCATGACAATCCTGTATACCTAACTTCGAAACCCTTTCAATCCGGAACTTGGCCTGCGATTGTACGATGCTTAACACTTCTCTTCTTCGGGCACGAGGGAAACCCAACGGTTACGACAAAGCAATGTCCGGTGCGCAGGCGCCCTTTTTAAGAGGACGAAACTGTTGTGTTCCCGGTGGGTTCGCGGAGTGATTCGAACTCAGCTCAATGCCACGACAAAAAGAACGCCCCTCTGCGATAGGAAGGTGCCGAAGTTACAGGAGAGCTCGCGACAAGGCTCGCGACAAAGAGTCCAAAAGGGGTATCATGCCGACAGGTTTCGATTCGCACAACTCCTGCCCGCCGCCGCTTGACTCCACACAGGTCCAGAACTACAGTATCCTCGCATACCGGATAAAAAATGAGTCTCTTGTTCCGAATCGCATTCGCCCTGCTCCTCCTTCAGGCGACATCTGCCCAGGCGCGCGAATTTGAGGTTCACGGCTATGTAACCGACATCGTTTCGAAGGACATTTTCGAGATTGAAGACTACCGAATATTAAAAGATCCGAATGCCAAGATTGAACTGGTTGAGGAGCGCATGCGATCGGCACACGGTACAACCTCTCACACCATTCGAATCGGAACCGAGCTCAAGGTTAAAGGGGATCTAATCGAAGGAAGCCAAGAGATCCACGCTTCTTCAATCGTGCTTTTTCTACGGGATGGGAAAAAAGTAAAAGGGACTGCTCTAATTGAGAAGACGCCCTTCGTCCCATTGCGAAACACGGCCGAACTCGGTGAAATCACCGCCGACGGCCAGCGGATTAGGGTGCTTCCTTCCACTACCATCACCTTCCGGCCAAACAAATCCGAGCGAAAGGCGCGAGGAAATCGAGATTCTTTCAGTGGGATGATCTGGAATGAAGGGCCGCTCGGCCCGCTCGTGCATATTGAACCCAATACTTTTGTTACCTATGAGGGAATCCGCCGCCCCGATGGTAAGATCGATGCGACAGAGCTCGTCTTCGTCAAAAATGAGCTCCTGCCGAAAGAATCCAGACAGAGGCGGAGGTTGGAGCCGAAGGTCAAGGCACCCGATTTTGAAAAGGGACAGCCCGGGAAAATGAGCATCATGGGCATTCACAATTTCAAGCTCGTGCCCATTCGTCAGGCTCAGGAATATCTCAAGCAGCTGGGAGAGAGCCTCATTCCGGAGTTTCAAAAGTCCCTTCCTCCTTCCGACCCTAACCGGATACCTTTCCGATTCTTCCTCGTCCAGAAGTGGGCTCCGAACGCCTTTGCCGCGCCCAATGGTACTGTTGTCGTATTCGCTCCTCTCATCGAGATCCTCGAGAATGAGGCCCAACTCGCCTTCATTTTGGGGCGCGAAATTGCCCACGTCATCCAGGAACACAGCCGCCGCCGATCGGAATATCATCGAACCGAACGCATACTCCTGAGGTTGGGAGGCCTGGCCGCCTCTCTGGCAGGTGTTCCGGTCGCGCTGAACGCCATCAGTCTGACTGAGGGAGCAATCTCCGCCGGTCACTCCCGCAAGATGGAGAATCAAGCGGACCGCATCGGCTTGGGATACCTCGTCGATCAAGGCTATGACCCCCGTGAAGCGCCCCGGGTGTGGAAAGTCATCGCCAATTCAAACTTTCCCTCCCTGCCCGGTTTCTTTTGGGCCACTCACAGCAACCATACCACCCGGCGCAGCTACCTCATGGCCGAATTGAGAAACAACTACGGCCATCTTGACAATCTCGGACAGAACCGCGACGAGAGCGAATTCCAAAAAGTCAAAGCCCTTCTTAAATTGCCGAAAAGAAGAGAATAGAGCCTATCCTTCTCCTCTCTCTCTTCTGCGGCACCCCATGTCCAAACTCTCCCCCGCAGGAACTGCGCAATCTAGAAATTCTTCCGTCCCAGGAAGAATTTCTTGGTACTCCCGCCGGGATTCGAACCCGGATCTTCGGTTCCGGAGACCGATGTTCTATCCATTGAACTACGGAAGCATATTTTCGCGAAGCGTGAAAATAGTGTGCCTTTGCCTGGCGACCGGAAGGAGAGGACAAAATCTGATCTCTGCTTGCAAAGAGTCAATTGCAAAGCCCTGGCCCATCAACCTTCCTACGGAGAGCTGCCTAACAAGCCTTGCGAACAATCGCACCCATCTGTTGTCTTCTCTTCAGCGCGCCGCTGCGCGCTGAAGCATGCGCTTCCGTTGGGCAACCCTCTCCTCTTCGTCATCTTGACAATGACCGTGCCTGCCTCATGAGCATTTCGTGGTTGTCGAGGAGTCGACCAAGCTTGCGACGAAGCTTACGATTAAGGAAGAAGGCTGATCGTCGTACATTTCCCTAACTTGGTCGTAAGCTTCGTCGTCAACTTCGTCGAAGTCGCCCGATCACCAGTGAAGCTCCTTCGATCTGGAAAGCATGTCGTAGCAGCCAATGAATCGAAAAAGCTTACGCCGACCCGTCCTCCGCATTGGCTCTGCTACTGAGGGTGAAGGCTCGCGACAAAGGACAATACACTGAACACTGACTCCTGAAACCTGAACACTGACTCCCAACACCGAAGGCTCAATTTTCAAGTTTCAAGTGCCTTCGGTTATCCGTCAGGTCTTCACTTGATCATTGAGACTTGAGCCTTCGATATTGAGTACTCCCCTACATAGAGGCTGTCCCAAATCCGAGAGGATTTGGGTGGAAGCCTGATACCGATATCAATCTTCGTCACGTTATGTAGACCACGACATGCCTTCCGTCCTCGGTAGCTTACCTTTTATCCGTTATGCACCTTTCCAGCACCCTTCCTCTCGCTTTGAGTCGATAGTTCTCCCAAGGAAGCGCCTCTGACTCGATTCTTGGATCCCTATGCCGCCTGCGTTGCCTCTTTCTCATGTTCTTGCGCAAGTCTCTGCGCGATTTTCCATAGATTGTGGGACAGAACCGACCAGGCCACGCTAAGGTTACGGTTGTCAAAGCCTTTGCTGCGTATCTTGCCCCCGTGCCATCGGTTCTTGAGCACTCCGATCCGGCCTTCGGTGCTCCCTCGTCGTCGCTGCAACCGGACAAAGCGCGGCTCCTCCATCCGCTCCTTGAGCTCTTGTGGATTGCGGGGCGTAAGGGCGTCAAAAATCCCCTCTGCCTGGAGCCGCTTGCTGGCCGCCTTCGAGGCATAGCCCCGATCCCCACTGATCGCTTCGATCTTCTCCTCTAAAGCGAAGCCCTTTTGCCTCTCCAGACTTTCCCAAAGCTGCTTCAATTCGCTCGGGGCCTGCCCCCCATACAGTTTCCAGTCCAACAGATATCCCTCTGCGCTCTCGCATAAATAAAGGGTGTTGCCAAACTCCACCTCCCGATCTGCCTTGCCTCGCACGATGACGTCAATCTCAGGTTCGTAGGCGCTCAGGATCTTCTCCTCATTCTTCACCTGCCGCCCCCCTATGATCCGTTCGTGCGCCTGTTTCATGACCTGCGGTATCTGCTCTAACATACCATCCATTCGCTCGATGATTCGGCTCGCCTTCTTCTCGGTGTAATCGCTTTGCATCCACATAGCTTCCAATAAGTCACGGTGGCGAAGGGCATGGCCCTCAATCTTCTTGAGCAATAGCTTCATCCGCCGCAGGATCCCTTTACGCGCTTTGCCCGCCTCCCGGCGCCGACGCGCATGCGTCATCTCCAGGCACCGTTTGTTCATCTCCCGAGCCAATCCCTTTGCTCCCTGGGGCATGCGCTGTTTCATTCCCGCCTGCCGGATCAGACTGATCGCCTTGAGCAGCGTTGCTCCCACATCCTTGAGCAAGACCCAGTCCACGGGCCAGTGGATGTTCGCTTCCAGGCAAGTGGCGTCGATCAGGCATTCCCTCGTATCGATCGGCTTCTCTAATCCTGCCTCACCACAATGTTCAGCATTGCCCACCACCTCGGTCATCCTTGCATGCAGCTGTCTCAGATACGCTTCGTCGAAGAATTTCGAATCCCGTTCCAGACTGCTCTTCGATATTTTCCGGATCCCGTCTACCTCACGCACCCGGCAAAAATTAGCCAGAAGCTCACTGCGTCCCAACTCCTGCGACAGACAACGAAAGGATATCCCTCCGAGTAAATGACGCACCACCTCCACCCGTAGCGCTTTTATCGCTCTTAGAGCGCGTCGCTCCCGATCCTTCCCTCCCGCTTCATCCCATCCTTCCAAGGCTTTTACGATCGCCTCCCTTTCCAGCGAGGAGTCGATCAAAACCCGGTCAATCCGCTCCATTGTTTCCAGAAACACGGTGTAGTCTTTGCATCGAATGACTGGAGTTAGGGCTGGACGCAGGAAGCTTTGTACGGCAATATTTTTCATGAGAAGGGCGTGCTTTGTATTTGACTAACGCAAGCATAAGCGCCCTTTTTCGCCGGATCGAGTTTTTTGCAGCTCTATCCGGCCTTTTTTTTGCCCATAACTCATTAAAAATCAATTGTTTCCACCACTGGGACGGGCTCTACATAGGGTCCATCGGGCTTTCTGGTATCCAAGCCGAATCGCCAAAGCTTACGATCCTCCTCAGCTGGACTCGCGACAAAGAGCCCCGAAAGGGTGTCATGCTGGCAATATTCGATTCGAGCTCCTCTCAATCAAGTTTACGACAAAGAGAAATGCATCCTGCGCCCCAGCATCCCGTATCTCGAAACTCGCATCCCTTTCCCTCTCCCATCCGCTGCCATCTTGTCATTCGTTGCTTGCCATTCTGAGACTAAATCTCAATTGAATCGCGGAATGCGTCGTCTCACTACCCTTCTCGCATTTTTGCTCGGCATCCTGGGCGTTTCCTGCTCCCAGAATGATCAATCCATACCGACAATTACCATCGCGCTGAAACCGGACAAGAATCCCGACCGAATGCTCGAAGAGAGAGCAGCCCTGGAAGCCTATTTGTCCGGGGAGTTGTCGCGCCCGGTTGAGGTGATCATTCCTCTGAGTTCGGCCGTAATCACGACTGGTTTTGCGAACGGAACCATCGATCTCGGCTTTCTTAGCTCAACCGAGGCCGCCAAGGCGGTAAACTCCGGAGTGGCCGATCTCCTTGTAGCCGGCGAGATTGATGGAAACCCCTACTACATGAGCTACTGGATTTCCCTCAAAGAGAAGCCTTACACCGACATCGAGGAGCTCAGAGGCAACCCCATCGCTTTTTCCAGTCGCACCAGCACATCCGGATTCCTCATTCCGGCTTGGGACCTATTCAAGAGAAACCTAATCACCGCCGAAAGAGGCCCCGAGGGATTCTTCGGCAAAGGCAACGTTTACTATGGTGTCGGCTATGTGTCGGCGGCGAAAAAGGTCCTCAGCGGTGAGGCCGAAGCCGCCGCCGTCAGCTATTACGTACTCGATGAGGACCGTTATCTGACATCGGAACAGCGCTCGCGACTCAAGAAGATCGCCAGCCAAGGGCCGGTCCCAACCCATACCATTTCTATCAGGCGTACCCTCGGCCCATCCATTCGGGAACGGATGAAAAATGTCCTGCTCGAAATGAACCAGAAAAATCCACATCTTCGCGATCGCGTTTTCAATTCAAAGCTCGTCGAAGTCGACGCTCATGAGCACCTCAAGGTAACCCAGGAGGCGTTGTCGATTGTCTCCCGAATGAAATTCTAAGCTGAGAATGGCACAAAAGCACCTGGGGGAGAAAAGCGGAAAGGGGGTCGATGGAGAACCGGCGCCGACGCTGAATATCGAATCCCTAAGTCTGCGCCGGAACGGAAAATGGCTCTTCCGAAACCTCAACCTGGAGGTCAGTTCCGGCTCGTTTGTTGCCATCGTAGGGCCCTCAGGCGTCGGTAAGACCAGCTTCCTCCACTGTCTCGCCGGTGGATTGGAACCAACCCAGGGACAACTCTACTATCACTTTCCCGACGACATCAGAAAATCACCGGGTGAAATCAGTCCCCGCCTCGGCTTCATCTTCCAGAACTTCAATCTTATTGAGAACGAGTCCGTTTTGACCAACGTCCTCTCCGGACGCCTAAGCCGCTACTCCTTCTTGCGTACCCTGCTCGGGTTTCCTCGCGCCGAAAAAGAGGATGCATACTCTATTCTCTTTGACTTGGGAATCGCGCAGTACGTCCACAACTGGGTCGCCGAGATATCGGGCGGTGAAAAGCAAAGGGTCTGCATCGCTCGAGCCATCTTCCAGAATCCTTGCGTCATTCTCGCCGATGAACCCGTCTCACAGCTAGATTCCTACTTCACGGGCCGTGTCCTGGGTCGCTTTCGACAAGAAGCGAAAGAGCAGAAGAAAACCGTCTTTTGTGTCCTTCACGAACCGAGCCTCGTCAATCGATTCGCCGATCTCGTTCTCAGCTTCAACCCGGAAAGTCCCGAGGACTGGAATCTCAGGAAAGTCTCTCCAAAGTGACTGACCCCGCCCCATCGAGCTCGCCCCCTTCCCCGCCGAGCTTCCCCGCTCTTCCTTGTTACCAGCGTCTCAACCTCATAAATGTCACCTTTCTCATCTTTATTCTCGCCGCCATTTTCTCCAGCAGCGTCATTCGTGGATCCGGCAGAGACCTGGACTATCTGGCAAACTTCCTCCAATTCACTGCTCATTTCTTCCCGCCCGATCTAACGGTTCTTGGAGCGACCCTGTCTTCGCTCGTTGAGACCGTCAAAATCGCCGTCATGGCGACGCTCTTCGCCATCGCGATCTCTTTCTTCCTTTCACTCGGAGCCGCACAGAATCTCGCTCCCCGCGGATTCGTCCTTTTCTTCCGAATGTTCCTCAACCTCGTTCGCACGTTGCCAAGCCTCATCTGGGCGCTCATCGCCGTTGCTATCGTAGGTTCCAACTCCCTCGCGGGAGTAATTGGCCTCACTTTTTACAGCATAGGATATTTGGGGAAATTTTTCAGCGAAGCCTTCGAATCGAGCGACCTCGAGGTTGCGAAATCTCTCCGAACTATCGGAGCCGATCCGGTTCAGGCGTTTCAGTACGGTCTATGGCCCCAGGCAAAACCTCTCATCTGGAGTTACTCCATATGGATGCTTGAGTATAACATTCGTTCCGCCGCCATTATCGGCTATGTCGGCGCCGGCGGAATCGGAACCCAACTCCAGGTCTACCAGGAATTCGGACAATGGGATAAGTTCGCCACCGTCCTCCTCTGCATCCTCGTCGTCGTAACCCTGCTCGACCTCCTCGGCGAACGCATCCGACGAAACGTCACCAAGAAACTGAGCCGCCGACCGTTGGCCGGTTGAACGGAATATGTTCTGAATCTGGATCACTCAATCCCCGCTCGGCAGAGCGCTATGATTTTTTTGGGCCGGGATTCGGGCGGACTCTGCCCATTCACCACCTTACAAGCGTGTCTTCCAATCCGCCCGACTCTCGGCCCAAAAAAATCATATGTGGATCGCCTCCCCATACGCCGAAGCGGCTGCCTCCGCCAAGGCTTCGCTCATGGTGGGGTGGGCGTGGATGGTTCCATGAATTTCATCCGCCGGAATCTCCGACTTCATCGCGAGGACGTACTCCGTGATCAGTTCCGTCGCGTCGTAGCCAATAATATGCGCGCCGAGAATCTCGCCATACTTCTGATCGATGATCAGTTTTACAAAACCTTCGGAGTGATCGATCGCCACCGCCTTTCCGCTCGCGGTGAAAGGAAATTTTCCAACCCGATAATCGATTCCCTTTTCCTTTGTCGCCTCTTCCGTCAGTCCGACGCTCGCGACTTGGGGTTGGCAGTAGGTGCAACCAGGATAGAGTATCACCGGTTCCGGCGGTGCCACGCCGAAGATACCGTTGACGGCCTGAATCGCTTCGAATGTGGCAACGTGCGCTAACCAGGGAGCTCCGATAAGATCGCCCGCCGCAAATATCCCCTTCACGCTGGTCTCATAGTTCTCATCGACCCTGATAAATCCACCGTCCAACTCAGGTTCGATCTCCTGTGAGAAAAGGCCTTCGACATGGGCTTCTACTCCCACCGCCAGGAGAATAGATTCAGCCTCGAAGGTACTCTGCTTTTCCCCTTGGATGAGATCCACTTCGACCGAGTGTTCTGAGACTCTGAAACCTTCCGCTCTCGCGCCCACATTGCTTTTTATGCCCCGCTTCCGAAACGACCGGGCAAGGGCATCGGAGATTTCAGCATCCTCCGTCGGAAGGATACGAGGAAGCAATTCCAGAAGCGTGACTTCGCAACCCAAAGTGCTTAGGAAATAGGCAAACTCGACTCCGATTGCACCGGCCCCGAGGATGATCATCGATTCCGGCATCTCCTTCAGGGCCAAGGCCTCCCGCGATGTCAAAACCCGCCGGCCGTCCACCTTCAGACCGGGCAGGGTGCGAGCTTTCGTACCCGTGCATACAAGAATATTCGACGCCGACAGATCTTTCCCCTCGTCCTTCCCCTCAGTAATTTCGACCTTTTCGGGAGAGGACACCCGCCCCCGGCCCAGAAGATAGTCGACCTCGTTCTTTTTGAAGAGAAATTCGATTCCCTCGCCCATCCGGTCCGCGACCTTTCTCGATCGCCTCATCACCTTTTCGAAATCGACCCCAACCTCCTCGACCGAAAAACCGAATTCGCCAGCATGATTCAGCGATTCGTAAAGCTCCGCCGCTCTTAATAGCGCCTTCGACGGGATGCAGCCCCAATTCAAACAGGTCCCACCCGCGCGCTCCAACTCCACACAGGCGACTCGTTTACCCAGCTGCCCCGCCCTGATCGCTCCCGCATAACCAGCGGGTCCTCCTCCAATGACAACTAGATCGTACCTGGACTCTTCGGAAATGGTCATCTCAATCCTCCGCTGCAGATTATTACGGACGATAGTTGAATGGCGGTAAGAAAAGAGCAACTTTCGGGCATCGAATTGCGGCAGATAAACTCGATCCGACTGGCTATGCCAACGCCCAACCCGCCGCAGGCCCTGAGCGGAGTCGAGGGGCAACCCGCAACTCTCCTCCCTCCCCTAATCCGCGTCGTCCTCTTCAGCACGCCACTGCGTGCGCTCTTCAGCACGCCGAAGCGTGCGCTTCCGCGGTCCTCACCTCCTCCGCCGTCGCGCCTTGCGAAGTATCACCATGTTGGCAATCATCGATGTCACACTGATCACGAATGCTCCCCAAAGAGCCGAGACGAATGATGCGACGTGGAAGCCCTCCACAATCTTGCCCGCCAACATGAGCAAAACCGCATTGATCAGCCATACCCCAAGACCGAGAGAAATTATGACAAAGGGAAGGGTGAAAAATACAAGAAGCGGTTTGAGGAAGAGATTCAGAATGCTGAGAACGATGACGACCGCAACCAGAGTACCCCAGCTTTCATATTCAATCCCCGATGAGGTATAGGTAGAAAGAAATACGCCGAGCGCAATGAGAAGCCAGGATAGGAGAATCCTTTTCAATTACACCCCTTACAACCTGACGGCGAATGGGTCCTCCAAGATTTTCTGGGCTACATCCTTAGCTTCACTCGCCCATAAATTTCCTTCCGGCTCGCATTCGCCTTGTCCAACAGGATAACCTTAACCCAGTAATGGATGGGCGGAACTAAGGTGCGTGGACTGGTCAGGTATTGCCCATCTTCCGACAGGATGAGTCTCATCGTGCCCTCCCGCTCCTTACGGGCGATGTTCTCATACCGGACGACCGCCACCTCGAAATCCGGGGGAATCCGCCCACCTTCCCCATCGAAAAAGTAGAGCCTGAATTTGCGCTCTGCGATTCTCAGGTTTGTTTTGCTACCGTCAGCCCGATCATAGTAGACACCGAGCTCCGGCAGTTTCTTTTCCTCCTCGCCCAACCCAACCAGGCAAGGTAAGAGAAAGACTCCCACCATCGAACAGTGGATTAGAGTCTTTCTGATTCTATCGATATTCGGAGTGTGCATTGTGTCTCGTGGTTGAATTTGACCGCTCTTGGTTCTGACGTTCAATTCGATGGGGCACCTCGACCATTGCTACCTATACGGAGTTCACCAAAAGGAAATAAGGTCTCGGATTAACCACATCCTATAGGCCGAACCCACTCAAGCGACAACGATATTCTCCCCTCTTGCCTCTCGACAGCCAGAGAGTCCCCGATGTTCCTTTCCAATCTGGCAGGAATCGAATGCATTAACGAGACTGGAAGTGTCAGGTGTCAATGTTCAGAACCGGTGTTCTTCGGCCTCCCAGCCCAGCTCTGCTCGGAACGTCCACCTGCCCGACCAAGTTGAGGCATAGAGAAAGAGGAAGAGAAAGAATAAATACGCACTAACCTGAAACTTCACTGCCCATGCGGGTTTCCGGGTGGCTTATCAATACTTCCTAGAGGTCGGAAGATGAAGCCCTCGGTGAAGTTTCAGCCCCGATTGATCCGGCTCCGAAGTGGCAGCCGGCGGCCGAACTGACCTGAAACCTGAACACTCACGAACAGGCACCGGAACACTGAAATCTGTCATCGTCCTCATCTACCCGCCTCCCTTCCTCAATTTTCGCGTCATTTCGCGTTTTTCGCGGGCAGTCTCCCACCGTTCACTCTTCCTTCCCGCATCCCGCAACTCTCCACACTGTTCACTGCTGAGCGCAGCGAAGTCCCGGCTTGCCGAGGTTCACTCTTCCTTTCCCGCATCCCGCATCTCGCATCCCGCATCTCCCTACTCGCCTCCCCCATTCCCCACTCTTCTCTTCACCTCCTGCCAGCGCTTCAGTCGGGCTGCAATCTCGGCCTCGGCTCCGACATCCTTCGGATGGTAGAATTGTTCGGGCCGTTCCATATAATTCTGACCCGATATGGCATCTGCAAAGTCATGGCTATATTTATAATCCCTTCCATGCCCAAAACCCTTGTTCGTCTTGGTGCTTCCGTGTCGCAGATGCAAAGGGACCGCCTGAAGCTCCTTCTCTCTAACCGACTTTCCTGCTTCCTTGATCGCCAGGGTCGTTGAGTTGCTCTTCGGGGCGGTCGCCATGTAGACAACTGCGTGCGCCAGATGCAGTTCGCACTCAGGCAGCCCGATGTACTCGCAGGCCTGAAAAGTGGCGATTGCAATGGGAAGAGCGTGCGGGTCCGCTAATCCGACATCCTCGGAGGCGAAAATGGCAATTCTACGGGCGATGAAGCGCGGATCCTCACCCCCGGCCAGCATCTTGGCCAACCAGTAAAGGGCGGCATCCGGATCCCCTCCCCTCATGCTCTTAATAAAAGCGGATGCTGTATCGTAGTGTTCATCCTCGTTCGCATCGTAGCGAATCTGCCGCTCCCGTGCGAAGGCAGCGATCTCCTTCTCCGAAATTCGGGTGCCTTCCGGGAGACTCATGACAAGAGTCTCCAAGGCATTCAGCGCCCGACGGAGATCGCCGTCGCAGAGGTTCGCCAATGATCGTAACACCCCGTCATTCGCGGTGCACTTCCGCTGGCCCAGTCCTCGAACCGCATCCACCAACGCAGCCTTCATAATTTGAAATGAATCGTCTGCCGAAACCGGTTCCAAGCGGAAGAGATGACTGCGGCTGAGAAGGGGTGCGATAATGTAAAAACCCGGATTATGGGTCGTGGCGCCAATCAGTCGGATGTTTCCCTCTTCCACATCCGGCAGCAAGAGATCCTGTTGAGCCTTGTTAAACCTGTGGATCTCATCGATAAACAGAATCGTCCGATCCTCTGGCCGGCCCCGCGCAAACCTCAGAGTGTCCCTCAATTCCGCAACATTAGAAAGGACCGCATTGATCCTCATGAATCGGCTCCGGGATTCCCGCGCAATCACTTCGGCCAAAGTTGTTTTTCCACTGCCAGGTGGACCATAGAGCAGGATGCTCCCCAATGTATCCGCCCGGATGAGTCGGGGAAGCAGAGCCTCACCCCCGAGAATATGATCCTGCCCGACAATCTCCGAGAGCCTCCGCGGCCGCATTCGCACCGCCAAGGGCTTGGGATGGGTTTCTGAGGCCGAAGAACCCCTCCTCTCAGCATCCGGAGCCAATTCGTTCTCCCCCCTTACTTCGTCGAAAAGAAAAGTCTGTTCCTTCTCTTTCATCCCTTACTCCCTACTTGTCCGGCACGTCCGACCGGTCCGAAACCTCCCACCAGTCCGAATTCCTGCGAATCCAGCCCACATTTTTCTTTGTCTTCATCTTTGTCTTACTCTTTGTCTATCTTTCCAAGTGCAAAAGAACCCCGATCTCGCAAACGAAAATAGGTCAGCCTCCAACGAGACACCGGTTGCCCTAACCATTGCCGGTTCCGACAGCGGAGGGGGCGCCGGAATCCAGGTTGACCTTCGCACCTTTTCGGCCTTGGGCGTTTACGGTACCTGTGCCATCACTTGTCTCACGGCTCAGAATCCGAATGGAGTGAGCATGGTAGAGGCAGTTGAGGAGGATATGATCGAAGCGCAATTAGCCCAGGTGTCGGACTATTTCGCCGTCGGGGCGCTGAAGACCGGCATGCTCTTCAGCGAGAAGATCATTGTGACGGTAGCTCGGTTCATTGCCGATCATCCGGACATTCCGGCCGTTGTCGACCCGGTCATGGTGGCGTCCAGCGGCGCCGTTCTGCTCGAGGCGAATGCGATCGAAGCTCTCAAAGGCTCTCTCCTCCCGAAGGCAGCGATCATTACTCCCAATCTAGACGAGGCGAGAGTCTTGCTGGGAACCCGACCCTCAGATCTCTCACAAATGAAAGAGGCGGCAATGGAGATATCCCGCCGATTCGGAACCGCCGTGCTCCTTAAAGGAGGACATCTGGAAACTGATATCCTGACCGATGTCCTCTACAAGGCGGAAAATGGAATGACCCTGCTGACCTCGAAACGAAACCAGACAATCGACACTCATGGTAGCGGATGTACCTTGGCCGCCGCAATTGCTGCATCCCTCGCCAGAGGTTTCGAACTTCAGGCTGCCGTCGTCGCTGCCCATGCCTACCTGAAGGCATCGATCGCCGCTCCGCTTCGCGTCGGAAGTAGAGACTACATAAATCACCTAGCCGCCGGGAAGTAGGTATCTGTTGGACTTTGCGTTTCGCAACATCAATGGGGCACGGAAGAAAGAAACCACGGAGATCCTAGGAAATCTCAGTTTCATTTTCTTATTGCTAGCAGTCTGTCGAGAGGGCTTGGCTACTTGAACAGCAATTGAACGTCAAAGTTCGACAGACTCCTAGCCTGGAAATCCGTCAGGATTTCCAGGCTCATCACTACCGCGCCCCCCTGATCTGGTTCCTCCTACCGCTCATCGCCGGCTATATCATCGGAAGTCGTCTCTCCCTACCGATCCTCCCCCTCCTCGCCGTTGCCCTTGTTCTGCTTCTCATCGCCCTCCCATTTTCTTCCGCTCCCGGCGAGTTCGCCAGAACCCTCTGGTACGCTCTCTTCTCCCTCTCAATCATACTGATGGCGTGGGGTTACTTCGCCTACCGCAATCGCCCGCTGCCACCGGAATGGTACCAACTGCCGCCTCGAGAAGCCCAACTCACCATCAGCGTCATCCGCACCTACGCCACCAGCCCCTACCGACAGATTGCTTCCGGGGTTGCGGAGGTGACGGTCGCGCCGGCCCACCTTCCCCACCTCCTTGGAAAGAGGATTTTCTTTCAACTACGCCCAACATCCGAGCACTCGCAGATCGTGCGCACACAGAGACACCGTGTCCGGGGAATCCTAAGCTACGTCAGCTCCTTCGAAGAAACAGATCCTTTTGACGAACACCTTATTCGGTCCGGCGTCTATCTTGAACTTCGCCGAGGTCGGTTTCTGGAAGAGGCGGAATCCGAAACCGCCTTTTACCGGTTCTGCGCGGAGCAGAATACTCGATTCGAAAGCATTCTGCGTAAGGGAACCGAGGGCGCTTCGGATCTCGGCAACATCTATGTCGCCATGCTCCTCGGAAAAAAGCAAGTCCTCACCCAGGACCAAAAAGAGGCTTTCCTGAAAAGCGGCACCTTGCACCTGTTCGCGATCAGCGGCCTCCACGTCGGAGCCGTCTTCATCTGCTTGAACTCTATCCTTGGCCTTCTTCGTATCGAAGAGCGAACGCGCGCCATTCTGGCCCTCGGTCTGCTCTTTCTCTACGCCCACATCACCGGCGGAGCGCCCTCCGCCATAAGGGCCTTTCTCATGATTTCCTTCTACTGGAGCGCGAGGATTTTTGTTCGCCAATCCTCTCCCTTTGCCGGGCTTCTCGCCTCCGCTCTTGGCGTCCTACTGTGGGACCCTCGCCAGCTCTGGAATGCGGGCTTTCAACTCTCCTATGGAGTCGTATCTTCCATCCTTCTCTACGGTGTGCCCCTGATCGAAGCTTTGAAAGAGAGGATGATCTGGTTTCCCGGTCTCCCTATGGAAGACTATCGCTGGTACCACAGACGAATCATCAAATACTCCGGGAAGGTCATCGAGCTCTTCTCCATCAGCACCGCTGCCACTCTCATGAGTACACCCCTCACCATTCACTTTTTCGGCCTCTTTACGCCCGGCGCTCTCCTTCTCAACATGATCCTAGTCTCACTGGCCATTCCCCTCGTATACAGCGGTGTCATCTCCATTGCCTTCGGCGCCTTGGGCGCCACCTGGATCAGCTCATTCTTCAACCACGGCTCCCTCGTTCTGATCTCGATTATGGAAAAAACCATCCAGATTTGCCTCAAAATTCCCGGCTTCTTCCTCGAACGCCAATTCGCCCACCCCAACACAGGCCCTATCTGCCTGATCGCTCTCCTTATTCTCCTCCTCGCCATGCGCACCAGACCCCTCGCCCAATCAAAAAAATGCCTCTTCCTCCCCCCAGCTGCCCTACTTTTGGTCATCTTGACGATGACTGTGCCGGCCCCATGAGCATTTCGTGGTTGTCCAGGAGTCGACAAAGCTTACGCCTAGGCTTACCGATTAAGGAAGAAGGCTGATCGTCGGACATTTCCCAAACTTGGTCGTAAGCTTCGTCGTCAACTTCGTCGAAGTCGCCCGATCACCAGTGAAGCTCCTTCGGTCTGGGAAGCATGTCGTAGCAGCCAATGAATCGAAAAAGCTCACGACAAAGCTCGCGACAAAGTGTCCCAACGGGATCACTATGGCTAATATCTGATTCGAGTCTATTCGACGAAGCTTACGAAGAGGCTTACGACAATTAGAACTAGGCTGTCCCCGCGTCTCCGCTTCTCCCCCTCCCCGCGTCTCTCTCCTCCCCCATCCGTTGCCCTATCCGATGCGCATCCCGCATCCCGTATCTCGCAACCCGCATCCCGCATCCCGTATCTCGCAACCCGCATCCCGCATCCCGTATCTCGAAACTCGCATCCCTCCCCCCTCTCCCAATCCGCATTGTCCTCTTCAGCACTTCAGCGCGCAGCTGCGCGCATAACCGCGTGCGCTTCCGTGGTCAATCCTCCCCTCCGCCGCCCTACTTTTTGTCATCGTCAAGATGACAAAAAGTATTTAGACTTAAGATTCTCCGAATCTTAAGTCTGCTCGCATTTCCTTGCCATTCCCGCACCTCTTTCACAGAGTCAGTCTCAACGACCAATCCAACGAATCCTCACAGGAACTAACTCATGAAAAGCGCCTACGAACTGGCCATGGAGCGCCTAGAAGCCGAGGATCCCAGCTCCGTTGCTCCCCTCACCGATGAACAGCGCAAAGAGATCCACGAACTGGAGACCCGCTACAAAGCGAAAGTCGCGGAACGGGAGATTTTTCTTAAGAAGCAGCTTGAGGAAACTCGAGAAAAAGGAGATCTCGCCGAGGCAGAAAAGATCGAAACCCAATTGAAAAACGAACGGACCCGCTTGGAAGAGGAACTTGAGGCCGAGAAGGAAAAAGTCCGCAATCGGAAATGAGGCAATATTGCGATCTTCTTAGACTCGTCTTGGACAAGGGAAAGCCTCGCCAGGACCGCACCGGGGTCGGCACCTATTCCGTCTTCGGTGCCCAGGCCCGCTACGACTTGAGGCAGACATTTCCCCTCCTCACCACCAAGAAGCTCCACCTCAAGTCGATCATTCACGAGCTCCTCTGGTTCCTCAGGGGCGACACCAATCTTGCCTACCTCCACGACCATAAAGTCAAAATTTGGGACGAGTGGGCGGATGAAGATGGAGATCTCGGCAGAATCTACGGGGCTCAGTGGTGCGACTGGCAAACCCCCGACGGCCGCTCGATCAACCAAATCGACACGATCATCGAGCAAATTAGAAGTGACCCCTACAGCCGCAGGCACATTGTCTCCGCCTGGAACGTCGGCGAATTGGACAAAATGGCGCTCAATCCGTGCCACGTCCTCTTCCAATTATACGTCGACGTCGAAGAGCAGGAACTCAGCTGCCAACTCTACCAAAGAAGCGCCGATCTCTTTCTCGGGGTTCCCTTCAACATCGCTTCCTACTCGCTCCTTACCATGATGATCGCCCAAGTCTGTGGCCTCAAAACCGCCGAGTTCGTTCACACCTTCGGAGATCTGCACCTCTACACCAACCACCTCGAACAGGTGAACGCGCAACTCTCCCGTGAACTACGTCCCCTCCCCACCATGAGGCTCAACCCCAGCGTCACCGACATCTACAAGTTCTCCTACGAGGATTTCGAACTCCTCGACTACGATCCCCATCCGAGAATAAGAGCGCCCATTGCCGTTTAGGCATAGGATGGGGGTTTTCAAGCATTCCTCTAGTAAGAAAACAGCCACGAAAATCCATACTCACCGTGGATTTCGAGTTTCTATCCATCAAATAGTGGTCTCTTGAACATACTATGGTGTATAAGACGCTGAATCTCGAAGTTCCACGGCGCGTCCGGCGGCCACGCCCTACCGCCTCACGGCTGATCGAATGCTGCTTATTGTTCACTGCAAAGGCTCTGGTTGAAAATCGCTCCCTACCTATTCGATGACCTGAAAGGTGGTAGGGCGTGGCCGCCGGACGCGCCGCTCTAGGGAAACTTCCTTCCATGCCCAAGCCCTGGAAAGCCATCGCCGCCATGTCCCTCAACCGGGTCATCGGCAAGGACAACGATATCCCCTGGCGAATTCCGGCAGATTCAAAATGGTTTCGAAAGTGCACCCTCGGCCACGTCATTATTGTTGGTAGAAAGACCTTTGAATCCTTTGGAAAGAAACCACTACCAAATAGGCAGAATTGGATTCTCTCGCGCAAATTGGTCCTTTGGCACATCAATGACGATCCGTCGGTTCGCCTCTACACAAGCCTGAAAGACCTGCAGAAAAGATCCGAGAGAATGAGAAACAAAAAGGTCTGGGTGTGCGGCGGCGCTGAAATCTATCAGCAAACTCTCCCTCGTTGCAGAGACCTATTTTTGACCGTCGTAAAGCGTGAAGTGGAAGGAAATGTCTACTTCCCTGATTTCGAACACATCTTCAAACTGAAGAACGTGCTGCGCGACGAAAAGGAATTCGAAGTCACACACTACGTCAACTCCCATCCCGTCGAATTTTAGTAACCTCAGACCTCACTATCTTGCCCCTTTAAAGGAGCTATGCAATCGCAAGTTTAAATCTCGATTTATAGCCGAGTTGGAAGGTAATGGTTCGGCCCGAGCGGTCGGGCATCAGGAGCGGGTTCTGGTTGAGAGTCTGGAGGTACTCAATCACGACTTGCTGCAAATGAGGGGAATAGTTTGCGGTTGGGAATAGATGCGCTTCGACGGTTGCGCCCCTCTCTATGAGGGCGCCGTCGCAGTGAGTCAGATTGCGAAACAGATCGTGGTCGTCACGATAGTTGTCGTAGCCTTCTTTAAAGGGTTCAAACTGCTTGTAGAAACTATTGCGGGCGAGGATTTTCAAGGCATCCATGATGGATTTGTTAGAGGTGTCCAGGCGGACATAGTTCTGCTCAATGAGTCGCTCCAGGCGCGAGCATTCGGTCTCGATTTGCTCCCCTTCGAGTTGGAGGGCATTGAGCTTGTGATCGAGGCGAGCGATCATGGCGCTCCTTGAGGCGCTTTGGCCCGGATGGGCATGTTCGGCCAGGAGCAGTCTTTTCAATGCTTCGGTGGATTGGGTTTTCTGCTTCAGGAGTGCTTTAGCGGCACCGCTTTTCTCCTGCCTATCCTCAAGGTGTTGGGCTAAGCGCTGGTAGTGGATGGTGCGATAAGAGGTGATCTGATTAATCCCAAAGTGCTTATCGAGGTATTTGAAATCATTCTCCTGAATCCAGCGACTGAACATCCCTTTGAGGACTGCTTCATCGGGGGCTTTTGGGTCGGTCCCTAAGATGCTCACCGTAATGGTTTGATTTCTGGGATTGGTCGCTTCCACCACCCATTGGGTAAGATGAGGATTCTTTTTCCACGGGCCCCGCTGATAGCAAAGATAATACTCCTGGAGATCTTCGGCATGGTTTCTGGGGCGCAGCAGGCGCAGTTGTCCGTCGATCCGTTGCAGGGGCTGGCCTTGAAACCTTTTTCCCAGGTGATGATTTCGAGTTGAGGATGCTCCAGGATGGCTTCGTAAAACCAGTCCGCGGCGATCGCCCGGTCCACGTAAATGCTCACCTTCTTATCCGCAGGCACCTCTACCAATTCGAGCATCGCTTCGCAGTTGGGGATAAACCGTTTCCTTATATCCTCGTAGTTGTCGGTGCTGGCAAAATAGACCGGAGAGCCCTTCAGGGTATGAATAAAATCGCTGTGAAGCGCTTTGTCGGCCAAACGGATGGTGGGACACCAGCCCGCCAGGAGCTTGCTCATGCCGGTGTAATGTTTGGTGTGCGGATCATAATAAAAGCTCTGCTCACAAGAAGCATTCAGGTTCCTCGCGTTCACCCTGAGGATCGCTCTTAAAAGCGCTTCATGGGCCAGGGCGCTGAGCCTTTGGCGTTGCAGATGGGGCGTATAGAGGACTCGCCCGATGAGCTTTTGCAGGTCTTCCAGATCGAGCAGTTTGCTCTGCTCGATATTCACCGCGGCCAACAGCGCGCAGGCCAGCCATTGCTTCAAAAGCCAGCCCTCTTCGCCATCTATCTGAGCCACTTGCCCGAGCCCTTCACTGAATACCAGCACCCCTAAATGTCGACACCACTGCACCGATTCGGAACTGCCCGTGGTAAAATCGGGAGACTCCTTGCGATTCTCCTCTTCGCCTTCGGCCTTGTTTTCTGCTTGCTCCTGCTCTGCCTGCAAGGGTGAACCCTTGGGAGAATCCCAGGCAGTCTCCCGATTTTGCCCCCTCCTCTGCTCGGCCTCCTTGGCCAAGGCCTCTTTGAGCTCCTTAAACAAAGGGCGCAGGGTTTCCCCACTGAGGCTGACTGCGAACACCTCCTCGATCTCACCGCGTATCTTCTTGCTGTAAGCGTACCGGCTCTGCTCATAGATCTCAAAAAAGCGCACCCGCACAAAACTCCGTATTTCCCGGGTCAATTTGCGATGCCACCGGCGCCCCGCCAACACCCGGCCCAGGGTTTCGGCATCGCCACTTTGCAGGGCCTCGCCCCACCGCTTCATCGTCTTGGGGTCAACCTCAAATTGTCTCTGTAAGCACCCTATCTTCAACCCCGCATTATAGAGCCGTCCCACCAGAATCTTGAATCCAACCTGCTCGCGATCGTCCCCCACCACTTCCAATAGCTCATGGCCGTAATAGACCTGCAATTGGCCTTTGCTCAGGTCCCGATAGACCGTCAGGCAGGGATTACGCTTGTCTACCCCAAGGAGGCATTGTTGGCAGGACTCTTCTTGCTCGGTAGGTTTCTCCATTTTCTTCGAATTAGTTCTTCGAAGGAGAAGCCTACCGTTTTCTTTCTCTCGTTAAAAGTCGGGAATTCTACTTGCGATTCTACCCACCCCGACAACCCGCATAATAGCGAGTTCTGAACCTACGCGATATCGCTATGGTGTTTCTGAAAATTCGGGATTCACTGAATCCGGAAGGAGAAATGTTCACCCGTCTCCGCGAGAGGCTTCGCCGAGGCAAGCGCATTCCTCTACAAAGACAAGCAGACGATTCCACTCCCCGTAGAGGAATGCGCTCGCCTCGGCGAAGTCCCACTCAGCAGAACGAAGACGGGTGAGCAATTTCTTTAGTCTCTTCTGTTCAAATCCCTCTTTCGCGCCTTTTCGCGTCCTTTAGCGGGCCAATCACCACACCCTGGGGTTCCCCTACTCCCTCGTCCACGCAAAAATCTTCACCGGGACATTAACCGGCAAAACAACGTTGATCACCTTCGACGCCGGATTGGCGGCTAAATTATCGATGCTGTCCTCAACCACCGTCCGCGCCCCATTTTCCGGTTGCACTACCACCGCGATCGGCACCACGCCGTCGTAGTCACGCGCCTGAACCGTAACCGTCTGATTCGGATCGGTGCCGAAGGGAAGAACGATTGACACCGCCGATCCCGAACCCTCTGGAATATTCGTCCCCGCCGCTGCGATGATATCGAGGCTCGGCAAGGCGGGAAAGACCACCATGTTGGCGCCGATCGTAGTGAGACTTGCAGGATCGAAAGTGAAGCTCATGTCAGAGCGATCAAACGTGTCGATCCGTATCCTGCCGTAACCTCCAAACTGATCGTCCTTACGGAAATTCGAGGCATTCCGACTCTCGGAAAAGACATCACCGCCACCCGAGACTTTCGGCGCGATAAGACGGATCGCGCCTCCACTGCCTCCATTAAACCAGCTGCTGTTGGTACCGGCCTGCCCCCCTAAAGACCGGAGGCTCCCACTGACAAAAATTTCAGTATTCGAGGCAATGAGGAGCGCACCTCCTCCACCGCCGCCCCCAAACCGGGCTCACCTGCCGCACCGCCGCCACCGGATCCTCCAATCATCGGAATGAGTAAAGGAGATCCATAGGAAATTCCGTTTCTCGAGGGCCCATTAAAAGGCGAAACTGAACCGAAAGACCCTGATCCGACCGATGCAGGATCCGCCGCGTTAGCGATCCCACCTAAACCCCCACCCGGTCCGTATCCATCCCCAGAATCAATTCCGGTGCCTCCAGGGGAACCGCCGTCGAAACCACCCGGACCTCCCAACCCACCGGCAATAAACGATCCCTGTGAGCCATTGACTTGAATGTGTCCCTCAATGTTGACGAGACCCGTTGCGAGGAGGAATACCGGTGTGTTGAGTTCGTTTCGATTGAAGAAAAGGCTGACACCAGAAGCTATATTCACCGTTGTGGCGTGAAAAATTCCGTCCGGCGGCAAATCCATCGTAGTATCTACCGTGATGTTGATGGGACCAAACGACCCGTCGCTCCCCGAGTCGAAGCCGGTTTGGGCAGAGAGGGGGATCGAAAAGAGGGAGAACACAGCCACCCATGGCAGAAGAGTTTGAGCTTTAGATTGTATTTTCATGGTTCTTCTTTCTGACTAATTCCACTCCTATCACTACCTGAGTGTGACCGTCACCGCCGAGATCGCCGACGGACTTGAGATTTTACTGTCAATGCTGGCTACGGGACGGTTTGGAGAAGCGGAAATCAACTGCGCGATCGTCGAAATGCTCACGCATTCCGCTACAAACACCGTCTTGGATTGTAGCGGAATGCGTGAGCATTTCGTCTTCTGCGAAGAGATCCCGACCAAGGTCGGTCCTACAGATCCGGGATAGCTGAAACAATGGTCCGTCACAATCACGGCCCTGGTTCGAAATCGATCGTCACTGGCGGCTGCGCAAGATGCGTCCCCGGTGGCAGGATCCCGCCTTGAATACTCAGATCGAGAAGGCTAACCGGCACAGCCCCTCCTGTCCCGCTCGCGATAGGGACCGAATTCACATCAAGCGGGTCCGTCCCAACGAGAAGCTCGGCATCATCTGAGTATTGGTCGCCGTCGCTGTCAGCCAATGTCGGATTGGTGCCGGCGGCGATCTCCTCGCTGTTCGTCAAGCCGTCATTGTCTGGATTTTCGTCTCCATCCAACACACCGTTGTCGTCAGTGTCCGGATTGGCCGGATCGTTGCCGAGTATAATCTCTCCGGCATTGCTCAACCCGTCGCTGTCAAAGTCCTCCGCGCCGTCAGGAGTACCGTTGCCGTCTGAATCGGATTCGCCTGGATCGAGTCCAAGGAGGGCCTCCACGTCATCAGGGATTCCGTCAGTATCAGTGTCAGTCTCACCGAAAACAGTAAACGTCCACTGCTCAGACCCAGCAAGCGCGTTCCCCGCGGGATCCGCAATCTGTGTCCCAATAGTGACTTGGTAAAGACCGGCAGCCAGAGACGAAGCAAACTCCAGAACCTCGGTGTTAAACTCCTCTCGGTAGGTGAAGGTGCCATCAGTATTTTCACCTCTCGGTAGGTGAAGGTGCCATCAGTATTTTCAAAGTCATCCCCGTTTCCAAGGATACGATCCGGCCCCGCCGAGAGGAGGTTGAAGGAACTATGGTCCACCGTGAAGGTATCGATCGGTTCGGAAAATATCGCCGAAATGGCCGCCAAAGACGGGAGAATAGCGCTGTTACCAGGCTGGAAGGCAACCAATTGAGGCGCCGTGAAATCCTGAAGAACCTCAATCGTCAGTTCATCGGTAAATGAGAAATTTCCACCCGTGTCGCTGGCCCGGGCCCGGATCGTGAAACTGGAGCGATCTTCCAGCAGAGGCACACTTACGCGGATCTCAAAGGGAAAATTCCCATCGGTCGCGACACGAACACCGTCAACCAGGAATTCCACATTCCGCACCTGAACATCGTCGCCGACCAGCGCGCTGATCCGCACTCTCTGACCCTCTTCCGCCTGGTTCGCAGCCGCGTTGGTCTCGAGAGAAACGGTGGGAGGTATTCCCTGGTTATCGAACGCGAGGTAGTTCACCACCTGCAGCCCATTCTGGTGATCCGCCACGTAAGCGATCCCGTTATAGAGAGCGACTGCGCGTGCGATTCCGGGCGTCTCAAATTCGGTCACGAAGTCATTGTTGTCTAGAGGGTCCGTCACATCGTAAAGCGATACATGATGTGGGCCATCGAAGGCCTGATTGGGACTCACCGCGGCAATGCCCAACCCAGACCCGTTCAGGACTATCTGCTTCCAACCGAACTGAGGAGTGTTCTGACTCGTGATAATCTGGGGTTGAGTCGGGTCTGAGACATCGATCGTGTTGTACCCCTGCCGATGGACGGGATAAGCAATTCCCCCTCCAACGAAAAGCCGCATCCGGCCGTTCGCAGTGTTGACCCCTCCCGGTGAAGCAATAGATCCCACAACACTCAGTTCACCGGCCGAAAACGAAACGACATAATAAGTCCCCTCCACAATCACGTGCAGAAGATCACCCGACACAATCAAATCCTCAATGGGATTGCCGCTGAGAATTAGCTGATCAAGAACGAACCCGCTGACGAGATCGACCGCGGCGACGACACCGCTGCCTAAACCCAAAAAGCCCACCAATCCATCCGATGCCACTGCCCGGACTCCGCTATTGAAGAAGACTTGCTGAATGATGCCCGCGGCGGGCGGATCGGAGATGTCGATCACCGCCAGACCAGCGAACCCATCCGCCACCGCCACAAGGTTTCCCGCCAGTGAAACCGCCTGGGCGGAACCCGGCGTGTCCACTTGCGCAATGATCAGCGGATCCATCCCATTGAAGACGTTGAACACCAGCACTCCGAATAGTGAATCCGCTACCACCACCACATCATTGAAGGCCGCCACATCAATCGCCGTTCCCGGCGTGTCGGAGGTGCCGATAATCCCCGTGCGGGCTGGTGTGTTATCGAGCGGGTCCGTCCCCTGAATCACCTCGGCGCCATCGAGGATGCCGTCGTCATCCGTGTCGGCATCTCGCGCGTCCGTTCCGAGAATGAATTCGCCCAAGTCATGCAGGCCGTCCAGGTCGGTGTCATGAGCGCTGGGTTCATGAAAGACGAAGACTGGCAAGCTCAACCTTTGGCCGGTGGTCGGCGTGGTAATGTCCAATTCGGCCACCCGCAGAGTGGCCGCCTCAAGAAGCCAGATCCGGTAGAGGGTATTCGGCGCCAGGATCAAACGATCAAAAGCGACGCCTGCGCTGCCCGCTATCCCGCGTTGATCCACCTGACCCGAAACACGGTTTTCCAGTGCATAATAGATGAGGCCGGTGACCGGTTTGGGAGCTGGAGCTTGCGCATGAGTCAGGACCATCATGCCAGGGAGCAGTCCAACAAGCAAATACCCAGCCAGCAACAAACTTCGCTTCCGATTGCCGTGCCGGAAAGGCAATACAATGCCCGTTGTTATCCGCTTAACCATAGGTTTAAAGCAACTGGTTGGTCTATTTTTGTTCGACCTATTCGCTTTCCTCAATTTGCAATATCCATTTGCCACACTCCGTGGGATCTCTTTGGAAACTCCATATGAACGTTTTGGTAATCGGTCCCGAAATCTCAGGAGCGTTTTCTTCTGTTTCAGACCCCGGGTCGTCAGGAGGGATATCCGCAATCTCTTCTTCGGGATCATTCAAGACAGGCCCTGGACCCCAATCGTAGTCTTCGGGACCATTCGAGGCAAACCCTCGACCCCAATCGTAGTATTCTAGTTCTACCTCTTCCTCATAGAAGCTGCCTCTCGTTAAGCTGCCGCCCGTAAATAGGTCACCGAAAAAGATCCCGAAATGTCCAGATACAACCACTCCACGGTTCTTCCGTCTACGCTCCCGATGTTCCTGTTCCCATAAACTACGAGCCGTCATCTTTGATTGATGTCGGATTTCAGTTTCCAGCTTTTCGATCACCGCGACATAGCTCCCAGTAGGTTTATGGCGGGTCCAATCAATATTGGCCCACTTTGCTAAAAGATAAGCAAGGTCCGGATTTGCGTAGCTCACTGAGTCCTCGCTCTGCGATCCATCCGGATCTCTTGATGAAATCGGTCCGTTGGCGGCGAAAGTATATTGATTTCCCAGGTTGGCAGCGTCCCAGACGGGATCGCGCTGGAGAAAACGACCGGCTTGGGGGTCGTAGTATCGATTCCGGAAGTAATAGAGACCGGTCTCCGCATCCAAACGGCGGCCCTGAAAGCCGTATGGATTGCCGACCGCGCTCGATTGGACCTGCTGTTTGTTCTCGTCATATCCCTGGCCGAAATCATCGTAGAAGCGTGTTTCCACCACATTGCCACCGGAATCCGTGATAGCCGCCACATCGGCGCGCGCATTCTGGTGGGCATAAAAGGCGTCGGCTCCCAAGGAATGGTTGGTGGTTCGTTCGAACTGCACAACCTCATCAATATGACTTGCGCCGTAGACGAAAGTGATCTGAGGGTTGTTCGATTCGTCCTGCTCCTCGCTCACCTGCCAGCCGTCATAGAAAAACTGCGTTTCCGCCTCGACCTCGCCGGGCATGTCCAAGTCAAAGGCGACTTTTCTGGAACGCCGATTGTCGGCGTAGTAATGATAATCGGCGATAGGCGTCCCATCACTCTTGCGAACGACCGAAACGAGTCGATTCCGGTAATCATAGCCAAAGGTCCGCGTGCCGTCGTCGGTCAGATTTCCATTGTCGCTGTGCTGCCGGTCCACGCCGTCGATATTGGTGTATTCGTTCATCTCGTTAGCGGCGAAGAGGTCACTCTGCGGCCCAGTGGATATTGAGTTGGTGTCGACCTGCCGACGGTTGCCTACGCCATCGAGCTGGTAGCCAATCTGACTTTGATCACGCATTATCGCGCCCGGCATTCCGGCGGTGTCCAGGTCAGTATTCAGGACGCGATAGAGCGAATCGTAGGTGTAGGTGTCCTGAAGGGCAAAGTCCTCATTCCGTTTTTCGGAGGTTCGCCGGCTGGCACGGTTGTAGGAGTATTCGCGGTCCAGGAAGGGGGAGGTGCCGTCCGGAGAAAGGTGGCGCATGCGGCTCACTCGCTTGACCGCGTCATACCCAATGATCTGGGTGCCGGCGTCGTCCAAGAAACTCAATACAGTGTTGTTTCCAAGGGCGCGCTTCAGCTCGCGCATTGCCCCTCCGATGTAGAAGCACTGGCCGATCAGACCAGAGACATCACTGACGGTTTTCGGACGGTCGATCGCGTCAAACGTCGTGCTGATCATTCGCCCGCCCGGGTAGGTGCAGCTCAGGCGCCTGCCGTCCCCGGCATACACACTGCTGATCGGCCGGCCGTTTTGCTGCTCCTCGAGCCGGCGGGAGAGCGAATCAAAGATGTATTCGCAAGTCTGTAGCGTGTCGACGGATCCGTTGTCGTCGGTGCTTTGCGTCAAACGCGAGAGACCATCGTAGGCGTAGGTCTCCTGGATAGTGCCGCCCACTCCCTGAGCACGGTTCACATCGGTCTGAACCAAGCGGTTCAGGACGTCGTAGGTCCGGCTGATGACCGAGCCGTTCGGGTCGGTGACGTGAATGCCATTATCATCCCGGTCATATTGAAATAGATATTGCGTTAGATCCGCGTTGGTCTGATCGGTCCGCCGGTTCAGGTCATCGTACGCGTAGCCGGTCAGGTTTCCATTGTCATCGATCATCCCGGTCAGCCGCGAGTTGCCGTCAAACTCATAGGTAACGGTTACCTGGCCATCCGGGTTGAACGGGCTGCTTAGATCCAACGGCTGCCCACCCTGACCGTTTTGCCGGAGATCGTAGATCGATTGAATCCGGCGGTCCAACCCGTCGTAGACATAGGAGCGAGTATTGCCGGGATGATTGATTTGACCGGATTGACTCGGACCGGGAAAGAGTCCCAGCGGATCGTCCATGAGATCGCCTAGAGGATCCGACTGCGCGACCAAGTTGTCCCGGCTGTCATAGGTAAAGCGCGTGGTCTGGCCGGCGTTGTCGGTTGCGCGACCCAGGCGATCGAGCTGGTCATAGACGTAATGGGTGACGAACTGTTCGTCGGGAACCTGGGGATCCAGGTCCGGCGAAGGCACCTCGATGCTGGTGGTCTGAACGGGATTCGAGTTTTGATCGTAATCCGTCAAGCGCCGGTTCCCGAGTGCATCAATCGTTTCAATAGGCCGGCTGGCTCCATCATAGACTCTTTGCCGCTCTTCGAGATCGTCCTCGATGGTGAAGGTAGTCCGGGAGAGGGCGTCGTATTCAATCTGGTCGGTGACAAACCCGTCGCTGTTCTCATCCAGCAATTGCACGGCCCGAATGGGGTTGAAGCCGCCGGCCAGGAACAGCTTCTGATCGACCTGATAGGTCCGGTTCAGTTCGTCGAGCCGGTAGAAGGCCTCGGCCAACAGGACGTTGGCCCCATTCGGCTGTCCCGCCGGATGCCCAAACACCTCGGTGTGGATAGGCCTGGAGGCCACGTCGTATTCAGTGACCCTGCGATTGCCTAATGGGTCGACTACCTCCGATATACGGTCGAACCCATCGTAAACAGTTGTGGTCACTTCCGGCCCTGGATCCCCGTCGTTGTCCTCGGCATCGATGAATTCGCTCTGGTTGGCGTTCCGGTCATAGTTAACCTGCACGGTCGAGGCATCGGGCGACCCGAATCCACGGGTGATCAGGAAAGGCAGGTTGCGTTCGTCGTAAATCGTCTGAACCTCGTTCCCTTCGGGCTGAATAACCAGAGTACTCAGCTCGTTCTCATCGTATCGAAACTGAGTCTCGAGAACGGTTTGGGCGTCGACCTCGACCGTGCTCTTGACCGGGTTGTTCAGGAGATCATAGGTAATCGTTCGCTCGACATAATCCCCCACTCCCTGCGTGTTGCCGTCGCGATTCTCGGTTTCGGTCAAAACTACGCGCCCGTTGGAATCGTAATGACTGCGCATCCGATAGGCGAAGGGCGACTCATCGGTCAGCAACTGGCCGTTGGCATTAGCCACCGACACACCGGCGCCGCGTGTAATCACCACCGGTTCGTTGAGTTGGTTCAGTTCGATGGCGGTCAGGACGCCGCGCGGGTTCTGCACGCCAACCAGGTTTCCGACCGGGTCGTATTGATACTCGGTTGTCAGCATGACCGGATCAGCCGCGGCGCTGCGCCGGGCGGAAGTGCGGCTGTCCACCACCATCGACCGCAGATATCCGATAGGATCGGCGCTCAACGGTTTATACACCGCGGACACGGTCTGACCGTCTCCGTCGGGATCGTTTTCCGGGTTGTAGCCATAATCCGTGACATTGCCCTCCGCATCAATCACGGCGAGCCGCTGGCCATGATCGTTCCATTGAATCTCGTTGATGATGGCCTGGGTGGTACTTCCCAAGCGTTGCGCCTCGTTGGCATCCGCCCTCAGCACCACGCTCGGGGCTGCGACCCGCACCAGGTTCCCTGCGACCTGATCGGTTTTGGCGTCTGAGTTGAGATCACCCAGGTTCCGGGAAACGGAGGCCAGATCAATACCGAACACCTCGGCCTGCTCCACCGTTTGATTCGATTCCTGGTAATCGTAGAAGAATGTCGTTGTGTAACGTGCCGCACTCGCCGCGCCCAATGGCGGTACGAAACCCACAGCATTGCCGCGCGGATCGGTCACACTCGCGGTCTGGTTGTAAAGTGGTTCATACGTCATGGTCTCGACCAGGTCCTCCCCACCCCCTCGACTTGCATCGGCAATCCGGCGGATTTCAATGACATTCTGCTGCTGGCCCCGGGGACCTGCTGTATCGTAGGTCAACTGGACCTCGTTGCCTTCTGGATAGATCCTGCGCACGAGCTGCCCGTCGCCATCGAAAAAGGATTGGGTCTCATAGAAAGCCGGCTCGCTGGGGCGGAATCCGCGGGTCAAACGTCGGGTCAATATGTGCTGTTGGAATTCGTTGACGTAAAATTCCTTCATGTTGCCGTTGCGCTCCGTGATGGTGACCATACCGCGCGGCAAGTCGGGCTGGTTGGCGGGTTCGCCTTCGTTCAGCGCGACATAGTCGTAGGTGGTGGTGCCGGCGGCGGGGATCCCCGAGTCGTTGGTGCCGCCTTTGGTCTGCGCCACAACCTTGTCGAAGGTCAAGGGATCAGCGGGATCGCTGCCATAGGTCCAGGAAAAGACCGGCGGCCCCCCCTTGGCGACTTCCTCGGGGAAATAGAGCTCTAAGAGATTATGGTTCAACTCCGCATCAGCAAAGCCGCTGGAGTAGGCGTAGCGCTCCGTCCGACCTTCGGGAAAATCATTACCGGTCGAGCTGCCGGTGACCACCGGGGTGCGCACCGTGACCAGATCCCCGCGCTCATCGTAACTATAGACCACCTCGCGCCCGATGAAATCGCGAATCATCTCCAGCCGATCCACCCCGTCCTCCAAAGTGTCGAAGATGAACTCGATCTCCCGGCCGTAAACATCGACGACTCGGTGTAGATTCCCTCGTGGATCATAATCAAACAACATCCGGTTGCCGAACCGATCCTGGTAGCAAAACAAGCGGCCATCTCTCCGGTAAAATCGTTGAAACCCATTGGGCGACCGCAGGACGTAGGTGCCGTCCGATTGTTCGATCAATTGCCGGAATTGCCCGTCAGGCGGAGTGAAGCTGCCATCGAGATTGCGCTGCCAGGTGTCGATGTGACTACCTCCATCCATGCGGATGACATCGCCGCTGAGCTGGACGAAGATGCTTTCGTTGTATGTAAAATCCCAGCCGAATCCGAGGGGACCGTCGAAATCCATCTGGCTGCGATACCGTCGCTGCATTCGGAAATGCAGATCGCCCCGGCCGGGTATGGCCAAGTCGACCCGATCCAATCGTTCCTCCCCGCTGTGCAAGAGCACTGCGCCCACCGCCCCCTCGGTATGGGTCTCGCTCCCTCGCCAGGTCCACTTGCCATCGATACAGACACAGTCGGCATCGCGATGGTCCTTCTTACATTCCTGAGTGCCGGTGGGGAATCCTAATACGAGCGGATTCGGTTCGATGGTTTCTGTGCGCCCATCCTCGACCTGTGTTCCTTGCTGATTCCCATGCCAACCTGGAGCCAAAATTCCAACCCCCGGATCCGTACAGACTTGCGTCCCGTCCCCCGTCACGGTCATGGAACCGACAATTTCGAATCGGCCTTTGTCATGGTCGAAACTCCAAAGCGCGCTCTTCTCTCCCGGGGCCAGTAGATCACCCGTCTCAGGATCCGGGAGGTTGGGAAAGCAGGCGGAAACGGGCTCGTCAAAGTTGGTGGCCCCGTCGGTCTGAACGGTGAAGACGATCGGAAAGGCCAAGCCTTCGGGTAGTTCCCCTGGCAAACGGTCCGGCGGAACCGGGGCGATTCCGACGAAACCTCCTGTCGTACCGTCGTCGCTGAAGAGGGAGCCCGCCGGGACCGTGATCGAGACATCGGCATACTCGGGAAATTCCGTCGAGACTGAAGACGCGACCGAGATTTCGGTATCGTCGACGTCGCTTACCGCCTGCAGGGTGCCGTCAACGATGAGAGGCAGGTAGACCTCGCCGATATTGGTCTCCTCCCCGGGAACCGATTCCCAGGCCTTACCGACGAAGGGGTAATAGGCGCCCGCCGGCACCCCATTGGTCGCCGTTCCGCCGTCAATATGGACAAAGAAGATGCCTGCCGGCACGGGTTCGAGGCGAAAGTCGCCAAATGCATCCGTCACAGCGGAGAGTTCCTCCATCCCATCTACCGTCACGGTGACTCCCTCTAGCGGGACATTCACCGACATGAACCCTTCCTCGTCGACCGCTAGCTCGGAAGCAAACACCCTCCCGCACACCGCGGTTCCGGGAATCACCGTCAGGCTCAAGGTGTCAAAATCGAATTTCAGAGTCCCGCCAGGATCGCCGTCCTCTTCCGGATCGATTGTGAGTCCCCGGCCGTCGAGGATAGCATCGCCGATCAACGTCACCCGCACCCGGGCGCTGGAGGGCAGGATCTCATCGTAGAAGAGGGTGACGGTTCGCTTCCCCTTGGAGATGTGGATGCGCGCGGGGATCCGTTGGCCCGCGAACTCGGCGAATAGATTGTCATCGTCGATCATCGCATCGTCTGCCAGAGGGCCGGTCAGGCGCAGGATGGTCTCGCGGGTCACCGCGACCCCGCTCTCGCCATCCTGGGGAGAAGTCTCGAAGACCCGGGTGAATTGAAAGTCCGGCAGTTCCGCCAAACCAAGGATGGCGTTCACCCCCGCCGCGACATCATCCTGATCGATGCTTCCATCCTCATCGACGTCCCCAAACTGCTCCAAATCATTGGGCAGGGTAGAAATCCCGAGCCGATGGTTGTTGAGTATGACAATATCGAAGATCGTCCCTTTGCCATCCTCGTCCACGTCCCCCCGCTTCACCGCGGATAGGGTGGATACGGAGAAGAGGAAGGAGAAGAGAAAGAGGAAAGTACCGCGGATTCGAGCCGTCTTCGCAAGGCTACGCCGAGCCAGGGTAAACCGCGTATTGCGGATCGGAAGATCGTTAATCGATGTCATTCGATATTCTTCCGAATTATTGCCTTATAGAGGACAGGCAATGTTCGACACGAAAAAATGCTTCCGCATTCCTCTACGGGCTTGAGGCAGTCGCTGAAGAGTGCTCACAATCCGTTGTTTTCTCAATCCGTTGGGCATTTTCTCTTTCATCTATCCACGGTGAACCTGATGCCTCGGCATAGAGCGCTGCCGGCCTCGAGAACCCTCGGCCCTCCAGGGATACGGTCCGCATGTGGATTCGACGCCCGTTGGTATCACGCCCAAGGGAACGCTCTTCCCTCAGCGACTCTACCCAATCTTCGTCTTCCATATTACTCCACGCTCTCCGCGTCCTCCGCGGTTGATCTACCTTTTTCGATTCGCGTCGATTCGCGTGATTCGTAGTTTCCACGATTGTGAATCTGGTTCAGGTTTTGCTTCCCAAAGACCTCCGTGGTTGTCCCCATCCGTGCCCATCCGTGTAATCCGTGGTCAACTATTCCCCATTCTTGGTGTAGTCCTCTAATTCGTTGCTTTCCAATCTCCGCGTCTCCCCGTCTACTCCACCTCAACCGCCCGATAAAACCTCTCCGTAAAATCTCCCGCGTTCGGATCGGTGAACGAGAATCCACCATCCGTGATCACAAACTCACCCAGCGACTCCCAGACTTCGAGATCCGTGGATGCCTCGATCCGTATCGTCTTTCCCTCCTCGCCGGTGAGATCGAATTGGAACTCCCCCGTCTCGGTATCGAGCGTGAGGCTTCCGAGATTCGTAGGAATCTCGATAATATCCAAAGTCCCCGCCGTCGTCCCGAATGGTGCGATCGGCTGGCCGCTCGAATCCGAGACTAACACGCTCACCAAATCGACCACCTGCATCGTGCCATAGCTTCCCACCGCGACGGTAAAGGGAATCTCGATGATCACCCCATCCCCGATCACGGCATTGGTGTCGGAATAGATCACGACGCGCCGGCGACCACTGTTGACTGCATTCGATTCGATCGTGTGAGCCGCGGCCGCGGCGCCATCCAAAACAGGATCCGAAACCAGGACCGAACCGTCGTAGACGATGTCAAACTGAACTCCGATCGGTTGGTCGCCGCTCGTCAGGTCAACCGGTATCAGGACCTGACCACCGGCGGAGCCGTTGACGATCCCGACGGTGAAGTCGGTAGCTCCGATTGCTGTCCCCGGGGTCGCGAACCAAGCAGCCAGGAAAAGTAGCCACAATCGATGCCTCCCCATGTGGATTGCGAGTTTATCGGAAGCTCCGGCAGTGAGTCAAGAGGACTAAATGTATAGTCAGAAATGCTCACGCATTCCTCTACTATACAGAACGACAAATTTAATTGCGCATACGAGAGATGGTGTTATGTCCTTTCTTTGTTATGCGTGCATTAACTATCACAGATTCCGAGGAAATGATCTTGGTTTTACAAGATGAAATTCGTCGCAGCGAGCAATCTCGTTACGACCATCGCCTCCATGGCGTCTTATTGGTGGCCCAAGGGTTGAGCGCCCATCAGGTGGCCGGTTATCTTGGCGACAGTCCGCGCACGGTGCAGTATTGGGTGCAACGTCTTAATCAGGACGGGCTGAGCGGTCTGGCCGAAAGCCCAGGGCGGGGCCGACCCTCCCGTTTGAGTGAAAGGGAACTGAAGCAGTTGGATGGGATTCTTCGGGAGAGTCCCCGCGAACACGGTATGGCGGTTAACCTGTGGGACGGCAAGACGCTGTCTCGGTGGCTTAAAGAGAACTGGCAGATTGAGCTGAGCGTACGGCAATGTCAGCGCCTCTTCCGACAGTTGGACTTTCGCCAGCGCAAACCTCGTCCGGTCCTTGCGCGGGCCGATCCGGTGGCACAACAGGCGCATAAAAAAACTCCGTCGACTAGCAAAGGACCCTGAGATAGATCTTTGGTCTTTAGATGAAGTGCATTTCCAACAGTACGGTTCGCGTTGCCGCATGTGGGTGCCTCCAGAGGTGAAGGAGCCGATCTTAATGCATGCGCCCACGCGCGAGAAAGTCGGTTACTTCGGCGCGGTCCGTTTGCGCGACGGCAAGTTTATCTATGCCAGAGAAGAGGACCGCTTTAATGCTGACAGTTTCTGGGGATTCTTGAAGCTTTTGAGACAACGGACAAGCCGTTCACCCGGGAAAACGGTACTCCTCTCAGACAATGCGCGCTACCATCATGGGCTTCTGCATAAAAGCTGGCGCGAGGAATGCGCTGATGTATTCGAGCAGGACTTTCTGCCTCCTTACAGTCCGGAACTCAACCCCATTGAACGGATCTGGAAACTGACCCGTCGACTCTGCATTCACAACCAGTACTTCGCCTGTATCGATGAAGTCTCCGACCGGGTGGAAAGCAAGTTTCAGGAATGGGCAACGGGGAACGAAACCCTCCGAAAACTCTGCGGTATCATCTAAGCCGTTATGCGCAATTATTTATGGCACCGAGTATAGCTCGAATCCGCAATCTCTTACTTCGTAGAGGAATGCGTGAGCATTTCTATCTCCCCCGGCGCCGACTCGACGGCAGTAAGACATTCTTCTCCCGTATCCTCATCCCCCTCTCGACAGGCCTCACAATTGCCGAGCCCTCCGCAACTGCCCTTGATGCGCCGATTCCCCAAGATCACACCGACCGACATCGCCAGCAGGAACAACCCAAAGACAAGCAGAGTGATAAGGAAGAGTTTCATCGCTTCAGTTGAGAGAACATATACCCCCCATTCATTTCGTCAATTCTTAGCCCGCTTTTATCACAATTTTTCGAGGACCGTTTGCAGCATGAAGCGTCAGCTTATCGGTGGCGGCACACTGACCAAAAAAGCGGGCTAGCCCAAACTGCGTACTGAAGGGCGGAAAGCACTGAACTTAGAGACGTTATTATTCGTAAGTCGTTAATGAGCAATGAAGGTTTGTCCTGTATTGATCGTGTAGGGACTATAAGTTTCAGTAGTTCTTGACTCTCCCTATCTGCCCGCCCAGACTGGTGGGATATGTTTTTCCGTCTGAAGCATTCCAAGAGCGGCCAGGTCCTCCAACTGCTTGAATCTTACCGCAACAGCGAAGGTAAACCGCGACAGCGAGTGGTGGTCTCCCTGGGCGATGGGGCCATCAGTCGACCGGACTTTGGACCCATTGCCAAGGCGGTGCAAAAGCAGCTCTACGGGATCGAGGAACTTCTGGCCCCTGAGTATACGCGTCGACAGCAGAACTGGATTGAACTGATCCTGCGGCGGATTGATGGGGAGGGGCGGTGGCGAGGACTGCGCCAAAAGGCCGAGGCTTTTGCAGAGCAGCAGAACGCAATTGATGGGGTCTTGGCCGATAAAGTGGAGCATAGCGCCGCGGGAGTTTTATTGGGACCGATTCTGCTGGGGCTTAAGGGGTGGGAAAAGCTGAGGATGGATGAAGCCTTGCAGGAGGTGGGCTTGAACCGGGCGCAAAGGGATGCGGCTAAGGTATCGGTGATCAACCGGCTGGTGGATCCAGTGCCTGAGAACGCCTTGCCCCAGTGGGCCAGGCAGAGTGCCCTGGGAGATCTTCTGGGAGTGGCGGCGGTGAAGTCGGATCGGCATCGCTACTACCGGGTGAGCGATCGGTTGGTGGAGAACCGCGAAAGGATCGAAGAGCATATGCGCGAGCGCCAGGGGGAACTGTTCAGTTTGGATCGGACGGTACTACTGTATGATCTTACCAATACGCACTTCGAAGGGGTGGGTGCGAGCAACGGCAAAGCGAAACGGGGAAAGAACAAACAGAAACGCCACGATTGTGTTCAGATTGTGGTGGGGATGGTGTTCGATACCGAAGGCTTTGAGTTGGGACATCGGATATTTGCGGGCAACCGCCATGACGCGACGACCCTGTTGGAGATGATCGCTGAATTGGAGAAAGCGGTGGGGGCCCAGGGCGAGCGTGAGAAGACCCTCATCATCATGGATGGAGGGATCGCGAGCCGGGAGAATGTGCAACTGTTGCGCGAGGAGGGATTCGGCTACCTGGTCAACCAGAGCCGCCGGGGGCGTAAGGCTTATCTTGCAGAGTTCCAGGAGGCTTCCGGTTTCGAAAAGGTAGAGGGGAGGGATTGGGACCGGGAAGTGAAGGTGAAGTGGATAAAAGAGCAGGTGGGAGAAGAAAATGAGAGTGAAGGGGACCAGGAGACAACGCAGGAGGAGTCGAGGCAAGCAGGCGAGGAGTATGTGCTGTTGTGTCAGAGCGTGCGCAGGCGGGCCAAGGAAGAGGCGATTTATTCAGGGGCCGAAGAGCGCTTTATGAAGGCGCTCGAGGGGCTTCAGAAAAGGGTCGATCAAGGCCATTTAAAGGAGCCCGCAAAAATCCATACCGCGATCGGGCGCTTACAGGGGCAACATTCCCGAGTGCAGCGCTTCTATTCTATTGAACTGGTCGAAGCCGCCAAGGGCTCTAAAGAGAAAAAGTGCGGCCTTTGCTGGACTCGAAGGGACCAGGCCTGTGATGAGAATGCTCAACTGTTGGGCTGCTCTGTGCTGCGCACCAATCGGCACAACTTCAGCGGGGCCCAGCTGTGGCGCCTCTACATGACTTTGACCCGGGCCGAAGACGGCTTCAAAGCGCTCAAGAGCGACTTGGGCCTCAGACCCAACCACCACCAGATTGAACCGCGCGTTGAGGGCCACGTCTTTATCACCATTTTGGCCTACCAGCTTTTGCGCTTTATCGAATACACCTTGGAGCGGCACGGGGACACCCGCTCCTGGCAGACCATCAAGCGGGTCCTCCAAACCCATACCTATGCCACTGTCATATTGCCCACTCGACAGGGAGAAGTCTATCGTCTGCGCAAAGCGGGCATTCCCGAACAGAGCCACAAGCAGATTTACAATCTCTTCCAGATCCAATGGAAGAAATTGCCCGTTAAGAAGAGTATGAGCAAAATAAAAATCGAACCGATTTTGTAGTGCCTTTCAAAAACGCGTGTTGATTATCAAGGACTTAACTTATAAAGTGCGAAACTAGGGCTAGCAAATAAACCTTCATCTTTGTCCAGGATCTTTGTCTTTCTCTCCGTCCTCGCCTCTCCACATCTCCGTCTCTCTCCTCCCTCTCCCAGTCCGTTGCCAGTCTCTCATTGTCTAATCCAAACTTTAACAACTACACTACGTAAGGTTTCATTTTTCTGCCCAACACCTTTTCGCACTCTCCCTCTCATCATTTTTCGCGACCTTTCGCGTGTTTCGCGGGCAACTCTCTCCCACCCGAAATCCCCGCAAACTTTCGCGTCATCCTCTCCTCGAATCCATCCTCCCCTTTGACAACAAAGAACGCCGCGAGATCTTGTCTCTCCGCCCGAGCATATCCCTCTTTCGGCCCCAGGATCAGCAGAGCCGTGGCCCAACCATCCGCATCCATACAGGTAGCGTCCACCACCGTAACGGAGACCAGCGAGTGGGTGACCGGCCGCCCGGTCCTCGGATCGATCTCATGGGAGTAACGCACGCCATCCACCTCATAGTAGCTCCTGTAGTCCCCCGAGGTGGCCATCGCGCTGTTGTTGAGCTCCACGATCTTCTGAAGCGCCTTGGCGCCTGCCACGGGACTTTCAATCCCGATACGCCAGGCAAGACCCTCTTTTTTCATCCCCTTCGCCCTCATCTCACCACCGATATCGACCAGGAAATCCGCCACACCCTGCAATTCGAGCAGCTCGGCCAACCGGTCCACCGCAAATCCCTTGGCAATCGCCGAGAGATCGACGTAGAGGTCCGGGATCCTCTTCTTCAGCGCAGGTGGAGAGAACCTCACTTCGAGGTGGGCCGATCCTGTTCGTTCCATCGCCGCCTCGATCTCTCCCTCGCCCGGAAGATCTTCCCTCCGCCCCTGAGGACCGAATCCCCACAGATTGACCAGCGGCCCCACCGTAATATCAAACGCTCCTTCAGATATCTCGTAAACTTCGATTCCTCTCTTAACCACCTCCGCCGTATCTTCCGAAACCGAAAACCACTCGTTCGACTCACTGGAATTGAAACGCGAGAGTTCGGAATCCGGAATATAGGTCGACATCTGCCCATTGACCTCACCCAGGATTCCCTCGATCTCAACCTTCAACCCCTCTTCGCCCATCCCACCAGGAAGAGCGGCCACCGATACCCGATAGTAGGTCCCCATCGTCGAACCCTCAATGACAACCGGCGCCTGCTTTCCTCCTATTCGGTCGGCTACCCCGCAACCCGGGAAAACGGAGAAAGCAAAGGACAGGATAACGGCGCCGGCGATGTATCTCAATTTCGGGTTCAACTTGATCAGCGTAACCAGGGATTGCCTTCGTTCAAACGGGAAATTCCCCCTAAAGCTTGTCGCGAACCTCGCCCCTCCAGCAATCGACTATCGCAATCGTAAACGCAATCGACCATCGAATTTCGATTACGCTCGAGATTACGGGTTTCGATCAGCAGCGAACGATATCCTAAGATCCACCCCACTACCGGAAAAGCCGACAACAAGAGAGAACAGTACGACCGATCTGACAAGAGACTTCACAGCTGATACGGAATTACGGACCATGCCGAGACGTCGAAGTTAACGGCAAGTTTGTCGAAATGCTCACGTTCCGCTCGGCGCGAAGGCGTCAACCTAAAGTGTGTCCGTTTCGGAAATAAGCAGCGATTCTGAGTGTGTACCGATTTCGAGTGCGGTGCCTTGGCACCGCTTTCCCGGGCGAGGCTTGACTCGTCCGCCCCATGACTAAGCGGTTTACGGACCGGCAGGCATCAAGCTGCCTGCCATCCAAAGCGGTGTCGAGCCACCGCACTCGAAAATTCCACACCTCGCAAAATCGCGAAGCGATACTAGTCTAGAAATCGGACGGAAGCTGGTTGCCTGTCGGACTTCAAGCCGTATGTGAAGCAGGATCAGCGTCTTCTTCCGACAGGCAACCAGCTTCCGTCCGATTCCTAGACTCCGAAGTCGTCGAAGAGGATATTCTCATCCTCGACTCCCAGATCATGAAGTAGACCTATGCAGGCGCTCAACATAAGAGGCGGCCCACAAATGTAGTATTCGCAGTCCTCAGGGGCGGGATGATCTCTCAGGTAATTATCGTAGAGAACTTGGTGAATAAACCCGACCAGACCGGTCCAGTTATCCTCCGGCAGCGGTTCCGATAGCGCCGTGTGCCAGGTAAAATTCTCATTCTCCTCTGCGAGCGTCTTGAAGTCATCCTCATAAAACATCTCCCGCAGACTCCGAGCCCCGTACCAAAAGGTAATCTTCCGCTTGCTACCTATTCTCCTGAGTTGATCAAAGAGATGCGAACGCATCGGCGCCATACCCGCACCCCCTCCGATGAAGACCATCTCCGTATCCGTATCCCTGGCATAGAACTCACCGAAGGGTCCCGAAATAGTTACCTCGTCGCCTTCCTTCAAGGCGTAGGTGTAAGAAGACATTATCCCAGGAGGTATCCCCTCGGGCCCGCGGGGTGGCGGAGTGGCGATACGGATATTCAGCATGATGATACCCTTCTCGTCCGGATAGTTGGCCATCGAATAGGCTCGTTCGGTCCCCGCCTCCTCGACCACGGAAGTATAGCGCCAAATATTGAAATTGTCCCAATCCGGCCGGTACTCCTCCGCGATATCGTAGTCCTTGTAAGCCGCTGTGTAGGCCGGGCATTCAATCTGGATAAATCCACCGGCCCGAAAGTCGACATTATCGCCTTCCGGCAATTCGAGAATCAGCTCCCGAATGAAGGTGGCAACGTCCTTGTTGGAGCGCACCTTGCACGTCCATTTCTTGACCTCGAACACCTCTGCCGGAACTTCGATCTTCATGTCCTGCTTGACCGCAACCTGGCAGGACAACCTAACCCCTTCTCTCGCTTCCCTCTTCGTGATGTGCGACAGTTCCGTCGCCAGAATGTCACCGCCACCCTCGTGCACATTGACTACACACTGGGCGCAAGTGCCGCCGCCGCCGCAGGCAGACGAAATAAAGATCTTCTGGTCCGCCAGAACGTTAAGCAGCTTTCCACCCACCGGGACCGATATCGCCTTGTCCGGATCGTCATTGATTATGATGTTGACGTTTCCCGACGCCACCAACCGCGACTTGGCGAACAGTATCACGATCACCAACGCCACCACGACGGTGGTGAACATCGTCACACCTAGAAGGATCTCTTGCATGGGCTCTTAGATATTCCCTTTCTTGGGCGACCGCTTCATCCATTGGCCAATCCCCTCCTTGGAGGGGTGCCCGTCTTGTCTCGGCGCAGCGAAACGAAGACGGAAGGGCGGGGTGGGTTGCCTCCCTTCCCCTATTCGTTGCAGTTCTTTTCCCGGCGCGCCGGGATTGCTAAATCTCTCCCTCATCCGTTGCTAAGTTCTCTCTCTCAAGACCGATCACTCGACAAAGCTCGCGCCAAAGCTCACGACTAAGCTAAAGGAATCCCGCATCACGCAACTCCTCACAGCTGAATCCCCGAAAACGCCATGAAAGCGAGTGACATCAGTCCCACCGTGACAAAGGTGATTCCGAGCCCTCTCAACCCAGGCGGAATATCACTGTATTTGAGTTTCTCCCGGATACCGGCGAGAGCGGCGATGGCAATCGCCCAACCGAATCCTGTTCCGAAACCAAAAACCACGCTCTCCCCGACGTTGTAGTCCCGTTCGACCATAAAAAGGGACCCGCCCAGAATGGCGCAGTTAACCGTGATCAGAGGAAGGAAAATCCCGAGGGCGTTGTAGAGAGCGGGGAAGAACTTATCGAGGGTCATCTCGAGAATCTGGATCATGGCCGCGATCACCCCGATGTAGCAGATGAATCCAAGGAAGGAGAGGTCGACCCCGTAGACGCCGGCCCAGGCCAGAGCATCCTCTTTCAGGAGATACGTAAAAATGAGGTTGTTTGTTGGAATCGTGATCGTCTGAACAACGATAACCGTGACCCCGAGGCCAATCGCCGTCTCCACCTTTTTCGAGACGGCGAGAAATGTGCACATCCCGAGAAAGAAGGCCAATGCCATATTCTCGACGAATACCGCGGTAAAGAAGAGACTGAGATAATTTTCTAGCATGGCTCGTGGTCTAACCCAATTTTACTCCACCTTGATGTGTGAAACTGTCGGCATCTTTGAAGACGAAATGCTCACGCATTCCGCTACCGAACAGTCTTCGGCTTGTAGCGGAATGCGTGAGCATTTCGATGACGGCTCGGTCGATCGGCGCTTCTCCGATCTCAATCCATAGAAGACAGGTGCCGAATGATGCGACCAAATGTAGGACCGCGCTAGGGCGGGATCTTCGCAAACGTCTTCACTCATTTTTCGTCGATCATTCATCACAAGAAGTGAATTCCAACTCAATCTTCCTCCAACTGCTCCTTCTTCCAACCCCTCAAAATCCAGATGAAAAATCCAATGATAAAAAAGGCGCTGGGCGGCAGGAGCATTACACCGTTCGAGACGTACCAACCACCTTCGTTCGAGAGGGGGAGAATGACGATTCCGAATAGCCGGCCCGAGCCGAAGAGTTCCCGAAACACACCCACCACGATAAGGATCATTCCGTACCCCAAACCGTTTCCCACTCCATCAATGAAGCTCGACAAGACCGACTCCTTCATGGCGTACGCCTCCGCCCTGCCCATCACGATACAATTGGTAATGATGAGTCCGACGAAGATCGAGAGCTGCTTGCTGATGTCGTAGGCGTAGGCCTTGAGAATCTGGTCAACGATAATCACGAGAGAGGCGATGATCGTCATCTGGCAAATGATCCGAATACTGCTCGGAATGTGATTCCGGATCAGGCTCACGCTCGCGTTCGAGAAGGCCAGCACGAAGACCACCGCAATCGCCATCACGAAGACGGTTTCCAATTTCGAGGTAACCGCTAAAGCGGAGCAGATCCCAAGGACCTGAAGCGCGATCGGGTTGTTGTTGAAAAGCGGATCTAGCAGAACCTTCTTGGGCTTATCAGCCATGCGCAATTCTCTCGCTAATTTGAAACTTCAATTGTAAATGCGGGTTTCCAGACCATGCCTGGACGATGAAATCATCGGCGAGTTCGTCGAAATGCCTACGCATTCCGCTACATCTTCTCCGGTGCTCGTAGCGGAATGCGTGAGCATTTCGTCTTCGTGGACCTCGATAGTTTCCAACTCAATTGATCCGCCTTGCGGTGAGTCTGCCGAACCGGTCCGAAGTGGCAACCGGCTGCTCGAGCTGATGCGGATCTTCGCAAGAAAAGGTCCGAAACCGTCCTCTCCCAACCAATATTTCAATAGATCTCTCACACCCCGTGCCGTGATTGTGGCGCCGGAAAGGCCGTCAACTTGAAAATGCGCCATTGGACTGGCGGGATTCACCTTGCCCTTCAACACCGTGATCCTTGTTTGCCACGCTTCATCGAATGCAATCTTGCCGACCCACTGCGCCTTCCACAGAGCGTTGTCCACCTCACCGCCCAATCCAGGCGTCTCACCATGTTCATAGAAACCAAATCCTCGGATCGTCTTCAGGTCCGAGTCCAACGCAATAAATCCATATAAGGTGGACCAAAGTCCCTTTCCGTGCACCGGTATGATCAGTTGCTGCAAATTCCCGTCGGGATCCCGCTCGAGATAGACTAAAGCCAGCTTCGAACGTCTCTTGATGCCGGCAAGGTCAGCCTTTTTCGCGATAGCAATGCTCGCTTCGGGATCCTTGGCCGCTTTGCGCTGGTCGAAATCTGCCGCTTTGACCTCGTCCGTGAATTCTCCCGTCGCCAGGTCGACGATTCGAGCTTCAAATCGCTGGAAGAGCTCATCGACGGATTTGCCTTCTTCCAGAAGCCCCGCCACCTCCAGGATATTCTTCTTCTTATCCAGGGCCTTGTTCTTCTGCTGATTCGCCCTCAGCATGACCGCTGCACTGGATACAATCACCGAGCAGACAACCGAGAGAAGCGCCGCCACAAGAAGTGTCTTTCTGATCGTATCGTTACGCATTCCTCAGTGCTCGCCTCTTAATATGCGCTTTTATGACGAGCTGGTCAATAATGGGCGCGAAAACATTGCCGAATAAGATAGACAGCATCATCCCCTCGGCGAAAGCCGGATTGATCACTCGAATCAAAATCACAAGAAATCCGATTAGAAATCCGTATATCCATTGTCCTAATAAAGTCATCGCCGCCGAAACCGGATCGGTCGCCATGAAAACAAGCCCAAATGCAAACCCGCCCACCACCAGATGCCAGAGCGGATCCATCTGAAACATCGGATTGGAGTCGCTTCCGATTAGAAAAAGTGAAGACGAAGTAATCAGGGCGCCAATCAAGACCGCAAGCATGATACGAGCGGATCCAACTCCGGTCAGTATCAGCAATCCCGCTCCGAAGAGGCAGGCCAATGTCGAAGTCTCTCCCATCGAACCTTGCATTTGCCCCATGAACGCCTGTGTCCAGCTCATCTGTTCCGTCAGCGGCTCCATCCCTTCCGCGGCGACCAGCCCCAAAGGTGTGGCGCCACTGAATCCGTCCACCGCGGTCCAAACAAAATCGCCGCTCATCTGTGCGGGATAAGCGAAAAAAACAAAAGCCCGCGCCGTCAGCGCCGGATTAAGGAAATTCCTACCCGTACCTCCGAAGATCTCCTTCCCCACGACCACTCCGAAAGTGATACCAACCGCCACCTGCCATAGCGGTATGGTCGGCGGAAGCGTGAGCGGAAATAGCGCGCCGGTGACAAGAAAACCCTCGTTCACTTCGTGCTTTCGAATCGAGGCGAACAACACCTCCCAGACCACCCCCACGATGTTGCAGACAAGGAAGACGGGGACAAAATAGAGCGCGCCGTGGATCAGATTAGACAGGAAACTGCTGGCCACAAAACCCAGTCCGAGAGACTCCATCACTGCTCCCCTCCATCCGCCCGCTGAGGCAACTCCCATATTCGCCATGGCCGAGTTCGCCTGATAGCCGGTATTGTACATGGCCATGAACATACACGGAACCAAGGCCACGATTACCGTCACCATCATCCGCTTGAGGTCCATCCCATCCCGCACGTGCGACGCCCCCTCCGTCACTTCGCCCGGAGTATATAAAAAGGTATCAAGCGCCTCGTAGAGAGGATAAAGCTTCTCCAACTTTCCGCCCTTATCAAACTGCGGATGCAAGTCGTCCAATATGTTGCGCAGGAACTTCATACTCTAAACAAGGAGCTCCGGATCCAAGGTCTTTGAGCAGTGATCCTCGGGAGTGATCGAGATATGGAGTAGTGGAGAAAAAGCCTCAATATGAAAGTAGAAATATCATTGCTTCGACGGTCGATGTTGGACTTTCGATGTTCGATGTTCATCCGATGTTTTCGACAAAGCTCACGACAAGGCTCGCGACAAGGCTCGCGACAAAGAAAAGGCTCCTCCACTGTTCACTTTCTTCCAAGCTCCATCGTCTCTCCCCACTCGCCGAAGGCCCTGAGCCCGTCGAAGGGCATCCCGTATCTCGCATCCCGCAACTCTCCCTACCCCTCCAACTCAATCTTCGTCAAATTATCCCTCAATATCGGCCCGTATTCCGTTTTTCCGGGACAGACGAAAGTGCAAAGCGCCAGATCCTCCTCCTCCAATTCCAGGCATCCGAGGGCCTGAGCCATATCGGTGTCTCCTACGATCAGGGCGCGCAGAAGAAAGGTCGGCTCGATATCGAGCGGCATCACTTTCTCATACATGCCGATCGGAACCATCGCCCGCTTACTCCCTTCCGTCGAGGTTGTGAAATCGAACCTCTTCCCTTTAAGAAGAGTAGATACAAAGGTCGGTTTTACCGAGAATTTGTCGAAACCCGGAGTCTGCCATCCCAGAAAGACCCGCTCCCGTCCCTCCTTTAAAGCAGAAACCTGAAGATGGTAGCGACCAAGGTAGCTAAACGGACCTTCCGCCTTCCGGCCCGATAGAACCGGACCCGAAATGACCCGACTCTCTCCCTCCTTGAGCTGCTTATCCGTAAGATCTTCCGTGCTCGCCCCGACCCGTGTCCTAATGAATCGAGGCCTCTCAACCGCCGGGCCGGCCAGCGATATCACCCTCTCCACGTTGAGCTTGCCGGTCGAAAACAGCGGCCCAATCGCCAACACATCCTGATAATTTAGAAACCAATTCGACTTCTTGGCGCTTACCGGATCCAAAAAATGCATGTGCGTCCCGGTCAGCCCGGCCGGATGCGGACCCTGAAATTCCGCCGGCCGAACCCCGTTGCGATCAACCTCCGGGAGTTCCAAACCGGTTCCGTGACAGAGAAACGTGCTCCCCTCGGTCAATTTGGATATAATCTTAAGACCGTTGGTAAAATCTCTCTCCCGCCCGCTGATCACGACTGCCGGATCCACCGCCAAGGGGTTGGAATCCATCGCATTGACAAAGATCGAATGGGGCTGGGTCTGAGGAGACGGAACTTTGCTGTAGGGACGCGTCCGCAGCGAAGCCCACAACCCGGACTCAATCAGGTTCTCCTTCACCTGCTCCAAGGTAAGGGAGTCAATCTGCTCCTCCGTATAGGAGGTAAAGGCCACTTCCTCCTCCCCCGTGATCTCAATCACCACCGACTGCAAAATCCGCTTCTCTCCCCGATTGATCGCAACCACCTTGCCATTGGCCGGAGACGTATACCTCACGCCGAGCGTCTTCTTGTCCGTAAAGATCACGTGCCCCTGCTTCACGGTGTCTCCCACCGCGACTTCCATCGTCGGTTTTAGGCCCAGGTAATCGGTCCCGATCAGGGCAACCGAACGGATGCCTTCCGCTTCTTCAATCGTCGGCTCCGGTTCGCCCGTAATCGGAAGATCCAGTCCTCTCTTGATCCGGTAGACCATTAATTCTTACACAAGGCGGGAAGATTCATTTCTCGTCCAAAATCAGGGTCCATTGGACGTTCGAAACGACGACCTATGTCGCATACTGTCAGGGTCTTGGGCGGCATTCTTGAAATTGTCCAATCCGAAATCTCAAATAACGGCCTTAGAATACCTTCGTTAAGCAAGTCAACTGCAGCCCGGCAGGGGAAAACGATCGCGCCGGTTCGGTGTGCCCCAGGTCCCTAAAGCTTCTGAACACTCCTCTTCTGGGATTCAACAGAGTCCGCTCTTATAGACCTCTCTTCCCCCTACGCAAGCACGTTCTCAGCTCAACTTTCTCCGAAAGTTGAGCTAGTTAGATTTGGAATTCGTATCGATTGCCTTTTTACTCGTATTAGACCTTTATCTTACTTGCAATCGATACGAATTCCAAATCTGGAGAGGTGACAGAGCGGCCGATCGTGCACGACTGGAAATCGTGTGGGCCCCACAAGGGTCCCGCGGGTTCGAATCCCGCCCTCTCCGCCATTTCTCGCCGGAGGCGATAAATGAGTCCCGCGCGAAGCGCGCGGAGAGGAAGGTATGAGCAATGTTTTCGAGTGCGCTGGCTTGACAGCGCTTTTCCCCAGCGAGGCTTGACTCGCCGATTTTTGTCCACGACTACAATCTGGAGTATCCAGACCTCCCATCGTCAAAAAGATTCGGTAGCACATATGAATCCATTCTCGGTTCGGGCCTCGCACCGAACCCTGAAATCTCACACGATTTCTCGGCTAATAGATTAGCCCGCTTTTCGTGTTCTGGATGCAGCCACCGAAGAAATGCCGAATCATTTCGCAAGACAGTCCTCGAAGATCTGTGATGCAAAATGCCTGACCCCTTCGCCCGCTCCACCGCCACTCACCGTCAAGCGGCGTGGCTGGGTGGCCTCGAGATGGGCAGAAAAGATTTGCTGGAACACAGAAGCCAACCTTTCGGTGGCCAGATGCACTCGAATTCATATCACACGGCCAACAGTGGCACCTGTTGAGTGACTTTTCTAGGCCATGTCGGCTGGCGCGAGCATGTCGAACCTGTGCAGGGCGGACCTGCGGGAGGCGGACCTGGACGATGTCACATTGGAAAACAGCTGTATGTCGGTTTCACCCGGCAGCCAACGCGGGGAGCCGCTCGATCACAGCCAAGTCTGGATAGTGGGCGGCCGGAAGGACATTTGCGTGCCCGGTACGTCTTTCGACTGGAGTAGGGAAGTCCCCATTACCACTGCGGCCGGCAGCTGCTCTTCACAGCCTCCTGCTCCACAGATCCGGCCCCAATCGCAGTCCCCACCGGAAACGCTGGCTTGCCACGCATTACATGAGCGCCCGATCCCGCTGGACAGGCCCTCCCCAGGAGAAGCCTCAGTATCGGCTCTTGAGGGGACGTAAATTCTCGGATTGCGTTTGAAAGAGGACTCTGGAAAAACGAAATACAAAGCAAAGAAAGATGAGCGATGAAATATCGACTAGAAAAAATTCACCTTTCACTATTTCCCTACTCGTTTATTGTCGCCAGCCTGTTAGCGTTTACTGCTAACGTACAGTCTGCCATCGTTTACCTTTCCATTACCGGGTCTTGGACGGCAGCGAACTATGATGTCTCTTCTACAGGAACGGGAGGAGCTATCGAAATTCCCGAAGAGGATGACAACTTGGTATTCGGTACAGCGCCTTCGGATGGCTCTACCACCTTTACCTTGAGAGTAGATACATCCAGTGCGGTATCATTTGCTACTGGCTATAATGGAATTACCCACGACTGGTATGGCTACTCAGACGTTACGCTGCTCGGAACTCATACATTTGGTTCTGCCAGTTGGAAAACGGCTGATATTTTGACCGGACTAGTGGGTGTCGATAACCTAACGAAGGCATTATGGACAGACACGGACATAGCGTTAGCCGACCCTACTCGATTATCTTTCAGGATGTTCGGCGACTGGGTAGGAAACACTGCCGACTTGTTCATTGGAACAAACCGTACCATCACGACCATCGGAACGAAATTTTTGTTGTGGGAGTATTTCGGTGGCGAGGAGATCCGTTCGGGTACATATTCTGCAGAGGCACTCCTTGTGTTGCCTGCCTTGGCTCAGAGCATGATAACGGTCAACGTGAAGATCGAAAATCTCGCCCCCGATGAGGGAACCCAACTCACCCCTTTTTGGATCGGATTTCACGATGGGACATTCGATGTCTTTACTGCCGGCGAATCCGCATCCGGGGCTCTGGAATCCTTAGCGGAGGACGGGAATAACGGACCCTTGACGGATGATTTTGATGAGGCCGGTGGCGTAAGCAGTCAGGCGACGATTACGGGACCCGGTGACCCACCCGTTTTCTTTCCAGGAGATACTCGCTCGATGAGTTTTGTGCTCGATCGGAATTCCCAGGACAGTCGATACATCAGCTTCGCATCGATGATTATTCCGAGCAATGATGCCTTCATCGGGAATTCGGATCCTAAGGCATACGCGATCTTCGACGAAGAAGGCAACTTCGTCCCGATGAGAATCACGATCTGGGGAACCCAAGTCTGGGATGCCGGGACAGAGGTGAATGACGAAGTCCCTGCCAATGTTGCCTTTCTCGCGCAAGCCGCACCCAATACCGGTGTTACGGAAGGACAAACGGTTCAGATCCACGCTGGATTTGAGGCCGGTGGTGAAATCCTCAGCGCCTTTCCGGGCGCCGACTTCACCGCTGAGGGCTATCGAATCGCCCGTTTGACGATTACACAGGTCCCCTCCCGTCCGATCAATGTTGAGGTGACATTCGAAAACCCGGCTCCCGATCAAGGGACCCACTTGACTCCCATCTGGTTCGGTTTTCACGATGGGACGTTTAATGTCTTTGACAGTGGCGAATTCGCGTCCGAGGCCTTGGAGTCATTGGCCGAGGATGGGGATTCAGGGCTCCTCGCCGGGGATTTCGCGGAGAGTACGTCGGGTCAGGTCGATACCACCCTTACGGGACCGGGCGACCCTCCGGTTTATTTTCCGGGGGACGTGAGCACTATGAGGTTTACCCTGGATGGCGGCTCACCTTTTAATCGCTATTTCAGCTACGCGACGATGATCATTCCCAGTAATGATGCCTTTGTCGGGAACGGAGATCCGAATGCAATCGAGATCTTTGATGAGGAGGGTAGTTTCCTCGGCGCCGATATCGTGGTAATGGGGAACCAGGTGTGGGACGCGGGCACCGAGTTTAACAACGAAAGGCCGAAAAACACCGCCTTTCTTGGGCAGATGATTCCGAACACCGGTGTCCGCGAAAGCCGACCGATCCAGTTGCACTCCGGATTCAATCCCGGCGACGACATCCTGACCGCCTTCCCGGGCGCTGATTTCACCGCCGATGGTTACGAGGTTCTCCGCATCACCGTCGTAGAGATCCCGCCTGACCGACAGAATGTGAAAGTTGAGGTGGAAAATCTCGCTCCGGAAAACGGAAACTTTCTGACGCCTGTATGGGTCGGATTTCACGACGGTGGGTTCGATTTCTTTGATATTGGTGAGGGTGCCTCACCCGGTTTAGAAAGTTTGGCCGAGGACGGCGCCACCGCAACGATCGGCGAGGAATTTCTCGATATCGGCGCCGGCCACGTTGATGGAACCATAATCAGCGATGGAGCCATTCCCCCCTTTGCGCCCTCTGATGCTGGCGCCATGACCTTTACCCTCGATGCGGCATCGCCGGGTAGTCGCTATTTGAGCTATGCTTCCATGGTGATTCCCAGTAACGACGCCTTCGTCGCGAACGGTGATCCGCATACACTGGAAGTGTTCGATGAAGCGGGGAATTTTTCAGGATTTGATGTCGTTGTACCAGGGAGCGACGTCTGGGACGCGGGAACTGAGGTAAATGATGAAGTGCCGGCCAACACCGCTTTCCTGGAACAGGCAGCCCCAAATACCGGGGATGCGAAAGTCGGAACGGTTCAGCCGCACGTAGGCTTCGCCGAGGGCGGCAGCATCTTATCCAGCTATCCTGCGGCCGACTTTATGGCGCCAGGCTACGATGTTCTGCAACTCACCGTCTCGGAAGTGTCGCGTAGACCGGTGGGTGTCGATGTGACGATAGAGAATCTTTCCCCCGATAACGGAACTTACCTCACCCCGGTCTGGATCGGCTTCCACAACGGCGGGTTCGACATCTTCAATGAAGGAGAGACCGCCTCATTGGGATTGGAAAGCCTCTCCGAGGATGGTGCGACCGGCTTGATAGGAAATGAATTCCTCGTCAGTGGAGCCGGAACTGTGCACGCCACCATTACAAGCGGCGGTGATGTTCCCCCATTTGCGCCCGGGCAGAGCAATACCCTCTTCTTCGTCCTCGATGGAGCATCCCCCGATAATCGCTACTTGAGTTATGCTTCCATGGTGATTCCCAGCAACGACGCTTTCGTCGCCAATGGAGGTCCCACGGCCTTGCCCATATTCGATGATTCCGGTAACCTGATCGAAGGCGAGATGATCGTCATGGGCAGTTCGGTTTGGGACGCGGGTACCGAAGTCAATGACGAATTGCCCGCCAATACAGCCTTCTTCGGGCAGGGCGCTCCGGATACGGGAGTGGACGAGAATGGCACGGTGACGCTTCACACAGGTTTCATGGCATCAGGAGCCGGCGGCATTCTCGATGATACCATGTTCTCCGGTGCTGATTTCACCGCAGCAGGTTATCAGGTGCTGCGCATAACTGTTCTGTACTCGAAGGAGGGTGGGCCTCCCTCAGATCCATTTGGCGGTGTGCCTCTAGGTGGCGAGTGGTACTTCTCCGAATGGTACGGAATCTACAATTCCACCTTCTATCCTTGGATTTTTCATGCCCAACACGGTTGGCAGTACATCTTCGTGACGGAGACTGAGGGCGAATACTTCATCTACGACCTCGAATCAGAGGACTTCTGGTGGACCACTTCGGCGTTTCAGCCCCTGACCTTCTATTCTTTCAATCGAGGGACCTTCAATTTCTACTTCGTTGGGACCTCAAACCCACGCAGCTTCGTCGATCTTCAGACGGAGGAGTTCTGGTCGAAACCGTGACAGAAGAGAGTGTCATTGGTCCAGAATCAGCGTCCAACGGGCTCATCGGCCTGGTACCGTCAGTGTGAGAGAGCCTTCTCCAAGCTGCCGCGTTCTCAGCGCGACAAGCCTCTACGGCCATCACTCCGGCAGCGAACTTGAGGAGCGCGACCTTTAGTCGTTTTGACGAAGTGGATTCGTCGCTTTTCAAGTCAATACCGGTGCCGAAGCTCTATATTGCCGAGAACTCTGGGGCTGCTGACTTGAGAAAAACGACGATGGCATGGGACGATCGCAGTCACGCAATTCACAGCGCCGCACAGCCCGAATGTCCAAGCCATGGTGGATTCGATTGGTGAGCCCGAAGGACTGTCTCCTGCGGTTGATATTGATCAGGCGTCGGAGCACTGAGCTCGAATCCGCATGCGATTTCGGTTAGCCGTCCGGCTATTTCCAACTGAAGAGGACCCTCGTGTAGTAGGTTGTGTCCAATTTATCGCGGCCGATTGATGGATTGTTGTTTAGGAAGTTAGAGAATCCCATTCTCAGCCTCCAGACTTGTGACCCGGCGATCGGAATCTCGAATCCCGTATCCTGGGAAAAACGAAAATCAGAAAGGTCCGCGATACTCGGAATGAACTTCAGGTTCGTGGTCAGGCGCCCCCATTCTCCGAACTGTAAAAAGTGGTCCAAGCCGAAGTCGAGACCGGGCTTGTCGAGATTCGATCCGTCGTCAAAGCGCTCCAATCTATAGGAGAAACCTGCCTTGCCGAGCAGTGAGTGTTTGGGCTGTTTGTCGAATTGATAGCTCAACCCGCCTGCGAAGGTAATTCGGAGATCGATCCCTTCAAATTCATCCGATTCCAGTTCGCTTCTTACGAACCAACCCTTCTTACCTTGGAAAATAGAATTGTACTCGATCCCTCCGATCTTCTCGTTGGTCGTCTTGTCTCCATCTTTTTCGGTCGTGACGTAGGATCCGTAGAATTTGAACGTGTCTTTGGGTCCCTTCATTTCCGCCTTGCCCCTCGCGGCAGTGCCGAATTCATCTGAATTTCCCTGTTTTCCAGTCAGGTCGATACCAAATTCGTAGCTCCACTTTCGACGCTTTGATTGGAGTTCCTCTCTCAGCTTCACTACATTCGGATCTTCGGCATCGGTTTCCCAGGAGGCTACGATGCTCTGAAGGTCTGTCTTCAGGGCACCGTTCGAGCCCGCAATCTCTACCGCCGATTCGCCCTTATGATTCACTCTTCCCGATATCGTTGTACCGCTGGCCAATCTTACGACTACCGGTTCTTCAGTGCTGAAACCCGTTATTTCGCTTCGCTTTACTTCGATCGATCCGGAATACACCGTTTCAAGCCTGATAAGCTCTCTCGTGACCTCTCTGATCTTTCCTACCAGCTTGGAACCATCTCGCGTCTCTACGATATCCGCGGGCAGCTGGGCAGTGCCGGCGGCCACGATTGCCGTAGCTCGAAACAAAAACAGAATTTTTTCTTTCATTTACTCTAGGTCGTTAAGGAGGTCTGTTCCTGCAAGGCTAGCCGATTCATTCGAGTATAGAGGGTGCGGATTTTCTGTCGACCCCCGCCTCCCCTAACGGTCAATTCTGCCAGAAACCGTTGATCGGAAGGACACTCAAGGCGAAACGGTGGAGTGATACTGCGATCGTGGCAGGGTGCCTGTGTGCGATTCCTCTGGTCCTAGCGGTCCTTTATCCAGAGCCGCTCTTCAAAGCGATGCTAAGCCTGATGATCCTGGCGTGGCTGTGGTGCATGGGGAAGGCGTGGGTTTGTAGTCGGACGGGGTAGGGAGGAAAACTTCCTTGTTGGCGGCGTTTACGCGACGGCCGATTAAGTAGGAGAATCTCTTCGTCGATGGTTTCAAGATTTGGCACATCTCGGAATTCTGACTCATAGGTACCTTTTCTTGGCAGAACTAATTTAGATTTTCGGCGAGAAAATTTGAGATGTCTTGATAGTATTCGATGCGTTTTTTCTCGTTCGGAAAACCGTGTTTCCCTCCAAGCACGCGCTGTAATCTATAATCCACTTTGGCGCGCTTAAACGCCTTGCTCATTTCAAGCGTCTGCCAGCGATTCACTACACGGTCCAAGTCCCCATAGATAAGGTAGACAGGATTGGTGACTTCATCTGCAAAATTGACAGGCGAAATTTCAAGATATTGTTCTTTATATTGGTCCGGGTCCGGGTAGTAACCCTCGTTATACAATACCATCCTCTCTGCCGACTCGTAAAGATCTTTGGCGAGCCGGTGCATGTTGAAGACACCAGCATAGGCGATTGCGCAGCGAAACAATTCAGGGTATCGAGCAGAGGTAGCGACGGCGGCGTAACCACCATAGCTGGCACCGTATATCCCAATGCGTCGTGGATCGGCGATTTTCTGCTCGATTGTCCATCTTGTGGCGTCAGCAATGTCGTCGACGCTGGTTGTGCAGACGTCGAGTATGGAATCCAGTTCGTAACTCTTTCCATAGCCGGAGGAACCTCGATAATTCACCTGCAAGACCGCGTAACCCTGGGCGACGAAGTACTGGACTTCTGCATTAAACCCCCAGAAATCTCTAGCACGCGGCCCGCCATGAGGCAGCACGAGTAGCGGGAGTAACTCTTCGTCCTTTTTGTCTCGCAATGTCAAGTAGCCGTAAAGAGTCACGCCATCGCGCGACTTGAACTCAATAGGGCGCATTGGGGCGAGGGGAAAATCTCTCAGCCAGGGCCGGGATTCGGTGAAGGTTTCGATTCTTTCCGTAACGTGGTTCCAGAAATGGAAAATCTGCGGCTGAACGTCGCACGTCGAACTTACCAAGAGTTTGCCTGAGGCGGTTAGACCCAGTATCCTGTTAAAGGTCTGTGGGAGAGCCGTGTCCACTGCCTTCTGGATTTCACGAGACTGCGGAGCGAACCACATTACTTTCGGGCGTTCCGTATGATAGGTAAATCCGAGTACTTGGCCGGTGTGCCGTTTTCGCAGAACATACCGATTTCCAATCAGCAGATCGCATATCGGGTGGCTTATGGGTTCGCCCCGAAATTTCCCTTCCAGCAGATCGAATCCCTGAACAACCCAGCGATCGGTTTGATGTCTCGTCGCAGTTAAAAGGGCGTTACCTTCCTCGTTGAATGAAATGGGCCGCACGGTCAGTGGATCAATATCGAGTATTCTCCATTCCGCATCATGTGTATCCCGATAGATGAACTCTGATTCCCCTGATTTCTTGATCCGCAGGCCGAGCTTAACGACGCCTCTCTGGTCCGCCAACCAAGAGTATACGTCGCCCGGATTTCTGACAATTCTCTGTTTCCGTCCGTTCCATGGGTTCATCCGAAATACATCGCCACTGAATCTGTCTTTTGGATACTGAGTGAGGAGTATTTCGCTTTGTTGCCATGGGAGTAGATCAACAATGTGAAACCGACTCGTGAATAATCTTCTGTTATGGCTCAAGTCCTCGTTCGCCGCCCAGAGACCGACGAAAAAATGGTCAATCTCAAGGAGTGAAAAAACCAACGTGTCGCCATCAGCCCAATCAAAATAATAAATGTCGTCCTCCTGTTCGATACCTCGCATTCCCTTTACCGATCCATCCATAAAGGAATAGGTGTGTAGAACTCGGGTCCCTTCGACCTGCGTCGTATACGTTAAGTGGCTGCCATCGGGAGACAGTTTGGCTCTATTGACTAAGGGAGTCTTAAAAAAGAGCTCTTCCAGCGACCACCGCTCGTATTCATTGGCAAACGCAAGGAGCGGCCATGCGAACAGGAGAAAAATCAATCTTGATGTGATGCACTGACTGAATCCGGTCGAAGACCTCCGATTTGATCGGAATGTCTCTCGCGACTGCGCCGTCTGGGAGACTATCGTCCCATTAAGTGACACCTTCTCTTTAGTGATCAAGTCTTTGAGATCGTTATGATTAAGTGCTCTGCCGGTTCACTCCATTTCACCGAACCAAGGTCACATTACATGCACACACCTCCTACCGCTTCTTCGCCCGAATCGCTTCCGCCCGCTTCATCAGCTCGTCGGCCTTTTTGAACCTGTGCATGTTCCGATATAAATGGGCAAGGTTTTCGAGCGAGTTCGCCACATCGGGATGGTCAGATCCCAGGGCCTTTTCAAAAATCTCTAGCGAGCGTTCGAAAAGCCGCTCGGCAGCGATGTACATCCCTTGGTCTTCGTAAACCAGTGCGAGGTTGTTGAGTGTTGGCGCTACATCAGGGTGGTCGGATCGCAATGTTCTCTCGGCGATCTCCAACGATCGCTTGTAGAGCGGCTCGGCGGCCCAGTTCTTGTGTTGGTTGCGGTAAACCTCCGCCAGGACATTGAGTGATATCGCCACATCGGGATGGTCAGGGCCCAAGGACTTCTCCCGAATCTCCAACGAGCGTCTGTGGAGTGGTTCAGCCTGCCCGTAGTGGCCTTGCGAGCGGTAAAATTCAGCCAGGTTGTTAAGCGAAGTTGCGGTGTTGGGATGTACTGGGCCGAAGTCTCGTTCCGCGAGCGCCAGGGACTTCCTCGCAACCTCACCTGCATCGTCGTACCGGCCCTGACTATATAGCGTGGAAAATTCATCATTCAGGGTCTCCCATTTCGTACTTTGCCCCTTACGGGATGGACTGCAGGTAAACAGAAAGACACAGGCGACGGCGACAAACGTTCCCGGCAGAATTCTCACAATCTCACGTTTGAGGCTGACGACGATACGGGCTCGTAACGCACTCACCCTTTACTGTGAGAATACGCACGCTTAGAGTTCGGGCAACCGGAATTACCGTGAAGTCGGGCGAGTTAAGAACCCCCGCCTCCCTACCGTTTCTTCGCCCGAATCGCTTCCACCCGCTTCATCAGCTCGTCGGCCTCGTTGCTATTGGTGGGCGGTTGATGCCCACCTGTCATCCCAGCAGAGTTGGCCTTTGCAATGCAAAAATGTCAGAAGGCTTCGTGACACTTCGGTCGAAAGAATCACGCATGAAACCGCGAGGGGCACTGATTGCCCGCAACTCCATATGGACAATCGCCTGATTGGTTTGCCAAATCACAGAGTCTACTTTGGTCTTTTAGAATGCCTTACCTCGTGCCGTCGTCCCTGTCGTTGTTCCGTCGGGGAATGTGGGCGTCTGTTCTCGGCGTATCCCTGATCGTCCTGGCTTCGGTGGAAGCGGAGTCTGAAGAGTTTTCCGACCTTAAGCAGATGGCAGAAAAAGGGGATTCAGAGGCTCAGTATAAGCTCGGAGTTCTTTATGAAAATGGCGAAGGGGTCCCTCAGGACCATGCCGATGCGTTCAAATGGTATCGGGTGAGCGCGGAAGCGGGATTCGAGAAGTCGCGTAGGAAGCTTCGCAGAGCGGCAGAGGACGGAGTGATGGAAGCTCAATACAATCTTGGGAAGATGAATCTTGAACGCCAAGGGGTATCCCTTGTTGATCCCAAGAGTGCAGTCAAGTGGATCGAGAAGGCTGCTGAACAGGGCCTAGCGGAGGCTCAGAATGACCTAGGCGTGATGTATCGAGATGGGATTGGAGTCTACCAGAGTCGATCTGAAGCGGTCCGGTGGTTTCGGAGGGCTGTGGTTCCTGAAAATCCCCGCACCTTGATAGCGTTGCACCTAATGAAAATGAATGATGCGCTCCTCGGCCGTGAGATTCTGCTCGAACATCATAGCGAGATTCATGATTTGCAGGTTCCGAGGCAGAATGGATTTGGCTCGCATCCGGGGCTCAGGCGGAAGGCAGGAAAAAAACTAAGCTGAACCAGGGCTGACTTCCGCTGGCAAGGGAGCTCTCAACTATTTGTCCAACAGAAACTTGTGCGTCGAACGAGTATTTTGACCATACGGGTTTGAACCCGCGGCGCAGCGGGTTTGAGCTGGACGGCCGACGCCAGGAGGCCGTACGCAGGCCAACCGAAGGTTGGGGACGTAGCCCCGAGCGCAGCGAGTCAATCCCGCCCTCCACGGCTCGGCAAAGTCCCGCCGTTTCTCAGAGGCGGGACGAAGACGGCTCCGCCATTTCTCGCCCGAGGCGATAAATGGAACCATTTCGCGTTGGAGAAATGGCGGCGATGTAGACTTGGAGATACGCCAGTTCCTTCTGCATCCGGGTCATGAACTTCCGCGTCTCGCCCTCCGGCACGGCATGGACATGCTCCATGCTCGCCAGGATATCCTCAAGAGCTACCGAACGCATGTTCGACCCAAATAATCTAGAATCCGTTCGTAACCTCGAATCCGTATTTTTCTCCTTTTCTTTGGTTGCAAATCCAATAAGTCTAGGGATTCGCGAATCATCCAACCTGCAGCAGTCAAAACTCTCCAGCCCAATCCGCCATGGACGTAGACATGGACCAAATCTGGAAGACGATCTTCTCGAAAGAGGCGGTCGGAATCATGGTCCTCATTATCGTTGGTTTGCTCGTCTTCAATTTTATCCAGAAGATGAGTAAGATCGTACTCTCGGTGATCGCGCTTGCCGCTCTTGTCATAGTCGGATACATTTTCTTTCCCGGCTTCCTCGAATCCGCCGTCAGCTGGTTCCAGGGCGGGTGGATGAACTAGGAATCTTTCTCTTCGTCTTCCTCATCCTCTTCCTCGTTCCGTGACCTGCCGAAGGTCCGTAACGCGCTCCGACACCTTCGGGTGATTGTCCTCATGGTCCATAACCACTGATCGGAATCCAGCCTTTCGGACCGCTTCCACCAGCTCCGGACTATCATCGACAAAGAGTACTTCCGCTGGTGGAACGCCCATTGCCTCGAGCGCAGGACGGAACATCCCCATATCCGGCTTGTTGCACTTCTCTTCAGCCGAAATGACAAAGGCCGCGAAGTATTCGAGAAAACCGATGGCCAGGCATCTGTTATCACCGCCATCGGATGTCCGAACTCCTCGCTAAATTCGAAAAACCGAAACCCCGGAAACCAGCGATCGCCGATCGGTCGCATCAAGGTGTTACTGGAATCGAAAAATACTGCCTCTATCGCCATCCAACCAATTTCACCGAGGAGACGTTCGCCGCCCTACCTCCGAATACTCAAGTCGCAGGGACCTTTTCGAACCGCTCTGTTCCCCATCTGATCATTCAGACTCGAGCTTTCGAAACTGGATGTTCCTTATCCGTTGTCTTCTTAATCCGTTGGGCATTCCTCCCCGTCCCTCGAACATTGAGATCTCGATATTGATATAATTCTCGGAACGATCATCGGGATAAAGGAAATCTCTCTGGTCGAGTGGAAAGAATCGATGAAACCTCTTCTCCCGACGATACGACAGAGCTGATACGACCGCCCCATGAATCGAATCTGAGATGGCTTGTTTGTTCGCATCGAGATTCGATCGAAGGCCATATACTTTCACCTGAGCCATTATATATCCCTTTTCATTCGTAGTCTTCTGTTTCACGATTTCGGCGTGGTTTCGCGATTCTAGGTTGCATTTTTCTGCCCGCCATTTTTCTGCCCTCTCTCCTTTCGAACTCTGAGAAAGAAAAGTCCCAACACCGAAGGCTCAATTTTCAAGTTTCAAGTGCCTTCGGTTATCCGTCAGGTCTTCACTTGATCATTGAGACTTGAGCCTTCGATATTGAGTATTCCCCTGAAATAGAGTCCATCGGGCTTTCTGGCATCAACTCGCAATTTCTGGGCAAGTATCTTTACTATCATTTCGAAACTCATCCACCTGCGAAATCTATTCCCAATCCTACCTATGACCCAAAACTCAATTGACCCTCCCGTCATTCTCATAACCGGAAGCACCAGCGGATTCGGCCGGCTCACCGCCGAACTGCTCGCCTCTGAGGGATACCGTGTCTTCGCCACTATGCGCGAAATCGATGGGCGCAACGCTGAGCCGGCCAGGGAACTGGAGGCCCAGTCAATACAAAACGGCACCACCTTGGAAGTCATTGAGCTCGACGTCACCAGCGAGGAATCAATCGAGCGCGCGGTTGCCGGAATCCTGGAGTCAGCCGGCCGGATCGACGTGGTCATCAACAATGCCGGTATCGGTTCCGGTGGATTGCTTGAATGCTTTACCCTCGACCAGGTTCAGACCATGTTCGACGTCAACACTTTCGGACCCTTGCGAGTCAACCGGGCCGTCCTACCCTCCATGCGGAAACGCCAATCCGGGCTCCTTATTCACATCTCCAGCGCCGCCGGCAGGTTGTATTTTCCAACCCTCGGAATCTACAACGCCACCAAATACGCAACCGAAGCGATCTCCGAGTGCTACGCAGAGGAATTGCGGTCTTTCCAAATTGATTCGATCTGCATCGAACCGGGAGCATTCCCCACCGATGTGGGAGCCAACGCCGTCGTCGCCGCTGACTCGGACCGCGTCCAGGATTACGGTGAAACCGCCCTCCTCCCGCATAAAATAGGAGAGGGATTCGGGAGGATCTTCTCCGGACCCAATGCACCCGACCCGATGGATGTCCCTCGCTCCATTTTGGACCTCATTCGAACCGATCCGGGTAAGCGGCCCCTTCGCGTCGTTGTCGGCGACTATGCAACTCATGGAATCGAGGAACTGAACCGCCATACCGAACGTATCCAGCGCGAATTCGCCCATTCCCTCAAAGAGCAGTTTGGTCTGTCTTGAATTCGCCCCGGTTTCTTTGCCCTCCTTTACGCGGACTCGCCGATTCAGCGCCCACACCAGCCGGAAGAATTGCTAATCCGGTCCAGCCACCCGCCCGCCGCCTACGGCCCGAACAGGTGGTCCGTGTCCTCCGGACGCGGAACGCGCTAGGTCGGTAAATTGAGCTTTTCCGCGTCCCAGTCAGAATCCATACTGCCGGGAACTTCCGATAACGAGAGTGTCAATATAAAAGTTCTGTCCCTTTTAAGATCTGGCGTTGGCTCCGAGAGGGATCCCCTTGGCGGGCGCACAGTCGAAACTCCCGCAATGGCAACGGTGAGTTCAACCCACTTCTTCGAATTGGGCGTGGCAAGATCGCGGAGAAACGTCAGTACCGCCTTGGGAAATCCGGAAAAATTACGGCCTTACTCATTGCCATCTACGAATCAACCCTTCGTCTTCCAGACACCTGAACAGGGCCAAGGCGATGATGCTATGTACCAAGGCGGAAGGGTGAGGATCTTCCTTACTCAGTGGCCAGACCGCCTTGGTATCCAGATTCTGTTCTTCGGCATACTTCTCCCACACCGGAGTGGTCTCGACTAAGTAGAAACCCAACTCCCTGCCGATCTCCTTGACAAAATCGGGCAGATCAACCTGGGACAGGACGGCAACTTCAAAATTGTGTTTACGGCTGAGGGCTTTTAGCTCTCTCATCGCAACATAGTAGGCATCCAGTCCGACCATATCCTCGTACTCTTTTGGGACCTTCCTGGGGTCGGACTCAAATTCGGTGCGGGGCGAAAGTAGTGGCACTTTTATCAATGTACCCCAACCCAGTGTTCTCCTGAAGAATTCAAGCATGAACAACTGGTCCGAGGCGAAATAGTTCTCCTTCTTGCTGATGAAGTTAGGTAGCTGAAGATCGTTCCCCACAAAATCGATTATTACGATCGCGGGACTGTAGGCTAACCCTTCTTCTTTCAGGGTCTCCACTTCCATAGTCGTATTGTATCCGGGAACTCCTGTATTGATCACCTCCCAGAAAGTCTCCGGATAGCGCGAACGCAGCATCCTGGAAAGAACTGACAAATAGGTCTCATTGTCCTTCACGCCCCAGCCGAACATGACTGAATCGCCAATGCCGACGATTCGGGTCGATCGCGATCCCTTGGCAATTTGAACCGGATCTCCTCTAAACCTATTGGCGTTTGTTGTAATTGGCTGATCTCTAAATACGACCGCCAGGTTGGGTTTAAGTCTGTAGACAATTCGCGGATTGCCGCTCATCTGGATTATTCCACTGAAGGCAACTCTCTCTCCCGCCTCTGGCAGATTTCGAGTCCAGTCTATTTCTTCCAGTGTTTTGGTTTCGTTTCGATAAGCAAATAAACGAAATCCAACCTCTACGAGAAAGAGAGTGATTGTTACGGAAGTTCCGATCAGGAGAAGCTTTCGAAATCTTGTCATTGTTGCGTCAAGCGACGTCCGAGCGATCAGGGATTCCACGATAAGATTGGACTACCCGAGAACGAACATACCGGCCTCGCAAAGTAGGAGGATTCGAGGGTGAAGCAATTCGGGAATTTCTGCTTTACTGTCGCCGGCACCTCCCAGAAAGGCATCGGAGGGACCAGCGTCCCGACAAACACCAGCGTCTTGGCGAGGAGAAAACTGAAGAAGCCAAGAAAGACGAGGATTCGAGCTCGCTTCGCACCCCAGATTTCAGAAACGGCATCGGTGCAAGGAAAAGTAATTGCGTGCGTAAAAGCGCCGTAGCTGAAAGCAATAGTACCGAGACCAAACCACTCCAGACTGAGGGGAATGAGTTTGATGGTCAGCATCGGCATCATTCCCCAAACCCCGACGTAGATCCCAAGCAGAATGTAGAATCGGTTCTCTGAGTACCTCTGGGACATGTTTCAGATCCTTCAAATTAGACTGCGTTCCCATTGCTCAATGAATTGTAAATAAGTTACATCGGGGTAGTAGCTTAAAATCCTAACAATCCTCAGGACAAGCCTGGGGGATTTGCTTCTTGTGAGCTCGGGATTCGGTAGTTTGAGTATCTAATAAAACCCCACGGCAAGCGTGAGGGATTGTCCCGCGGCTACTTCCTTTTATGAGCAAGGGCAGGGATTCGGCTACCCCACGGACTTGCCCCGTGGTGAATAAGGCTTCCTCGCTAAGCCAGATCAGTCCCAGTGCCGACAGATCCCCCAGGCTTGCCCTGGGGAGAGTTCAGGATTCTCGGCTAAATACCCAAATTCGACAATTCTTCCGACGGACCAACTTCCCGTTTGACACTCATTCCCGGCAAACTTCACTGATTGCACTGCACTGTGCCGCGGAACAATTTCGCTATGAACATTCCCAGAAGAGAATCCCGCATTCCCCTGATCGACATGGATCCTTTCCTCCAGGGCTCGGAAGAGCAGAGGCGGGAGGTCGCCGATGAATTTTATGAGGCGGCTCATGAAGTCGGTTTTCTCTATTTGAAGAATTTCGGGATCGAACCCCAGTTCATTAACGAGGCCTTTCAGCTAAGCCAGTCATTTTTCGGCTCCAACGATAAACATACCGGTCTTTGCCAAACCTTGCGCTATTTGAATAATCCCCCGGCAGTAGTCCAAAGACCGGACAACTGGGAGCCGGCGAGCACTCGGATTACGGAACCCTGACCCTCCTCTTTCAGGACACCAAAGGTGGCCTCCAAGTAAAGAATGTTGAAGGTGAATGGATCGACGCCACACCCATTTCCGGAACCGTCGTCATCAATACCGGAGACCTCATGGCTCGATGGAGCAACAACCTTTTCCGATCCACTTCCCACAGAGTCACACCGCGTCCCGAAGCCGCGTCTTCCGGCCGACAATCGATCGCCTTCTTTAGCGATCCCGATCCGAATGTTATGATCGAAACCTTCCCCAGCTGTATCACCGAAGACCTTCCCGAGAAGTACAAACCCATCACAGCCGGAGAGCATATCCAGGAACGGATCTTGGCTTCGCAGAGAAAGTGAACCGATCGTGATCCTCCGGATCCTTTCATAGCTACCCAGACTCCCCTGCCGGGACCGGAAATTTCCCAATCCGGCTCTTTTTGCTTGCCAAATCGACATTCTTAATTTTCAGTATATGCAGAAACTTTGATTACTTCGAAATATAAAGTCGGCCAGGTACCTCGAGGAGTTCTGTATTATGACGGGACCTGTGGGTTCTGTTGCAAGTGGGCGGATCGGGTTCGAGGTTTGTTGGGACGCCGAGGAGTTGCGCTAGCCGTATTTGCCAATGGGAAGAAGGAGGAAGAGATGCGACTGCACTGGGGGGATGGAGGTGTCTTTGGGGGGGTTGATGTGATGCTACGGCTATCGAGAGAAATATGGTGGGCGTGGCCCCTGCGTCCATTTTCGAAAATCCCCGGAGTGATGTGGCTGATGAGTCGGCTCTACGGATGGTTGGCGAAACGCCGCCACTGTTGGGGAGGGGCGTGTCGGGGACTGGGGAGAGTGAGCAGTAAACGGTGAAATTCGTCCCTGGAAACCCGCATCAGCAGTGAAGTTTCAGGTTAGTGTTCAGGAGATTCACACTTCGTCCCCACACTTCGTCCACGACGCTTAGTCTTTCCACTTAGTCCTACGGCTGACACCTGAAACACGAACAATCCAACGCACAACGCCCAACATCCAACGTCCAATGCAAGATTCGATGGACGATTTGTCGGAAAGTCTCGGTTCTTCAATCAAGGCCTTGGTCACCATACCAATAAACCTGAGCGTTGGGCGTTGGGCCTTCTCCCCTCCAGAAAACAGCCACCTCGAAAACAGATCTCGTGACACCAGAACGTCAAATCTCGACATCTGATCGTTGCATGGAGGCTCGAGCGCGCATGCTCTCGGTTTTGGGTGAACCCCTCCTGATCGCTGACTGGGAAAGGGTACTGTTCATTCACTACGAGGTCGACCCCGAATTGCTCCAGCGGGCGGTGCCTTTACGGTGTTTTGATTCTCGGGACATTAGGTGATGATATTGATGGCCTTGTGTAGGTTGAAGGTGAAATGATCACAGAGGGCAGGGGTGGATTCGAAGCCCATGGTAGATTTGAGGCTAAGAACCAGTTGCCTGCAAGCAGCCAGGATTCTGGCTGCGTTATGGTTACGGATCATACATCGATCTTCATCGAAGAAGCGATCTCTGGGGTAGTGGTTTTTGTTTTCGATGGCCCAGTGGTTGCGGATTTTCGATAGGAACTGAGGAGGGCTCAAGTCGGTGGGATCGCGGCTGCTGACATAGTAGGAGCGTTCCGAGGAAGGTTTCGCTTTGTTAGGATAATGGAAGGTGCGTTGGACAGAGGCGAACTGACGAGCATGAGGCAAGCCAAGGGAGGGAGCGCTTAGAGGATGGGTTGCTATTTGACGAATCTCCAGGCGGCCATGGTCCTTATCTACGGTTTGGTGGACAAAAAGGGGGAGGGGCCGAAAAGATTCTTTGCGTCTTGATGCATGGTGGGTTGGTTGTCTTTGATCTGGATGATATAGTCAGCGCTGAGTTCTTCGACCACGATGTGGGCCGTTTCTTTTTGGTTATGCATGGCGTCGAAGGTGAAGGTGGATCCGTCCATGGCCGGCATCTTGCGCAGGAGAGTTTGGGCGGCGGTGATCTCGTTGGATTTGTCGGCGGTAGCGACTTGGGCAATCGTTTGAGCGCTTTGATGATCGACCGCGGCCACCAGGTGCAAGGCCTTGGCCGGTTCTTTGTCAGTGCCTTTGAGAGTCTTACCGTCAACCGCAATATCGCGGGGCAAACGGCCCTCGGGCGAGGCTATGAATTGGGTGAGGATTTGATCGAAAAGCTCGGCCTCGACGTTTTGCAACACCCGGTAGAAGACATCATAGCAGGGGGCCTGAAAACGGCTTGTTTTGGGGTTTTTCCAGGAGCGTAAGGCGCGCAGTTGGGCTTGATTGAGGTGATGGGCCAGGCGCACGATCTCCTTGAGGTTGTGTTTGCCGCAGAGGGTGCCGAGCACAATCATACTCAAGACCGTGGCGAGTCGATAGCGACGGCCCGCTTTTCGACGGAAGTCTTCGATCTGGTGGAAGCGTTCCCAGAGGCTTGTCATCTGTTCCACTTTGAGGCAGACCGCATGGGAGTTGTCGTTGGCATTGAGGGCCTCACGGTGTGCCTTGGGCAAGGGCCCTGGCGAGCGCAGCAGTTGCAGAGCATCAGCCCGCAGGGGTTTGACCCAGATCTGCTTGGGGCGCTCATGGCGTTCATAGAAATCTTCCCGCTGTCGACCATATCCCGCGCTCAAGCCCAAAGGAGTCCACCCGCTCGCCTTGTAGCAAGTGCCTCGGTGGATCTGTGGGTCCACGAAAGTTTCCGCTACCAAGGGGCGATAGGCAAAGGCCTGCTCCCAGTGATCGGCCAAGACTCTCAGGCACATCGCCAACGTCTTGGAGGCCAGATTGGCCAGCTTGAGCCCGGGCAGAATGAGAAAACGCCGGTTCTGCACCACCAGTTTCAAGCGCGCATGCCGTCGCGCCCCATCCCAGCCGATCCAGCCGTCTCGATCCTTCAGCCGGTAGCTAGCCGCTCCCCACAGCAAAAGACACACCCATTGCCCGTCGATCAAAGCCACATAGCGCAGGGTCTCTCCCGCGCTCCCCGCACTGTGCAAATAATGATGTTGGATCAAAAGATCATTGAATCGCTCCTGCTCTTCGGGCAAGATCAGACGCAGAGTTAGACGATCTATCGAAGGAGTCAGATGGTAAGATCTTTTGTCTTTCATACCATCTTGGCATGACTGATTCCCTCGGGTTTGTCTAGCTCTTTTTTTATCTTTTTGCCTATCAGCCACTTCCTCCCCAGAAAACTTTCACCCTGGAGGTGCCTTACGAACTGGATCTGTTCCAGGGTCGGGCATTCGTGAGTCTGGTCGCCTTCACGATGCGAGGGATGAGGTTTCGGTGGGGAGGGAAAATAACCCGACTGCTATCGAAGCCGGTTGCCTCCAACCCGTTTCTCAATGTCCGCACCTATGTTCGAAGCGAAGGCGAGCCGAGCATCCATTTCATGAGAGAATGGTTGCCGAATCGATTCGCAGTCCTGTGTGGTCCCTTGACCTATTCCCTTCCCTACAGGCATGGACATCTGTGCTATGAGCATGTGCACGATTTCGGGCGTCTAACCGGAACCGTTGAGACGGCCGGTGGACACCTGATCTACGAGGCAGTGACGAAATCTGGCCCCGTTTCATTGTGTCGCGAGGGTTCCCTGGATGAATTCCTCATCGAACGCTACACCGCCTACACGGCCATGCGAGGGATCCTTCGGTTCTTTCGAGTCTGGCACGAATCGTGGCCTCTTCTTGACGTGGAAATGATTCGACTCGAGAATAAACTATCTCATCTCGTGCCGGGCGGTGTCGACTGGGGACCGGGGGCTGAGCTTGTTGGAGCCAGCTACTCCCCCGGGCTGCAAAGGGTCTGGATGGGTCGACCCCATCGGGTGGGCGGATAACCGAAAGGCTGACTTTGGCAGACGATGGGATTGAAGAGGATGAGGAAGACGAGGAGGAAGATACAAATTCATCCGTTCCACCTGGTCCTCAAAGTTCAGTTATTTCTTTGATCTCAAAGCTATCTGCAGTATCCTCAACCTCATCGAACCGGAAGAGCTATTCAAGATCGTTCCCATCTTTAAGGGGCTGACCAACGAGGCATTGGAAACCCTTACGCAACAGATCCGTACCCTCGATTACTCTCCCGGCAACGTGGTGATCAGTGAGGGCACCATCGGTGACACACTCTACATCGTTTCAGAAGGATCGGCCGAAGTGGTCGTAAACCTGGAGACGGACCATGAGAAGGTCCTCGCTACCCTGAGACAGGGAGACATTGTCGGAGAGATGTCCCTCATAGAAAGCGTGGCGCGAACCGCTTCCGTGCGCGCCATCGAGGAACCTACCATTCTCTATGCCCTCCATAAGTCCGACCTCCACCGTCTCTTTAAGAGAATGCCACAACAGTTCTCCCTCCTTATCCTCAATATCGCACGTATCATTTGCCGCCGACTCAGAACCATCGACCAACTCTACGCCGCCAGGGCGAACTAGGAGTCTGTCGGACGAACCCGGTCAGTTGCGAAGCAATCGAACGTCAAAGTCCGACAGCCTCCTAGTGTAAAAAAACCGTAAAGCTGAGCTCGTTGTTAAAGTGGCTTGAGGAACCGTCGATAAGCTGAGTAAGGAGCGGGTTGAACTGCATCAACCGGATCCGGAAAAGAAAGGGGAAAAGGATGAGGAAGGCGGGAGATTTGCCACGACTGAGCGACTACAAGAGAACCCAGGGGAAAGCGATCCGCAGTCTTAGGCGCAAGCTGCAGCGGTCCTTCAAGCAGCACCTGACGAACGAGGAAGTGGCGGAGTATTGGTCACATAGCCGCTACGGGGACTACTTCAAATCACATACTCTAGAACTCTTCCGGACGTAGTTCGGAAGAGTTCTAGAGCGACTCAATCCAGGCTACCAGATCATTAGAATAGTCTCCCCAGGTTCGGAATGTTCGACTTTTCGCTTCTGCGGCCAGCTTCCGATAGAGCTCACGATCCACTAAAAGTTGCCGAATTCCGGCAGCGATCGCCTCGTTTGTAACATCGGGGAGGACAAGACAGCCACCTTTTTTCGATCGTTCCAGGAGAGCTCCTCGGTCGCTACAAATGCACGGTTTTCCGTAGCTTAGACTCTCGAGGACGGGAAGGCCGAATCCCTCGTAGAGCGACGGGTAGATGCTGAAGTAGCAGTTCTGATACTCTTCCCGAATTCGATCCTCACTGACATGCCCGACCCAACGGACGGGCCGCCCTCGTCGCCGGAGTTTCCTGACAGACTCGATCGCCCTCCCTGCCGTTTCACGATTGAGGGCGCCGATGATGCGAAGTTCGAAAGAGAACCCGTCGCACCACAAATTCTCGGCTGCTTCGAGCAGACTGAGATGATTCTTGCGCCCTTCGAGGGTACCCACATTTAAGACTACGGGAGGCCCTTCACTCGAGTCTGGGGGCCCTCCATTGGAAGATTCCCTCACCAGATCAGTTCCGAGAGGTATGACTACAATTGGCGGATGATCCACCACCCCGTTCATCTTCCAGTAGGAGAGAAGATCACGTTTCGACGTATCGGAAATAGCAGCGATTCCATCGAACTGCAAAAGATCCATTAGATAGCCCGGAAATTTCCTGACCGTTTGCACCGGAGTGTATTCTGGAAAACCAATCGGAATGGCATCATGAAACAAAGCGGTCCTTGGTCCAGCCAGACGGGTGGGAAGTTTTCTCAACACCGGTGAAAAGTCTGGTCGGAATATTTCAGGCGCGAGGAAACCTTTGATGTTGTCTTCGGGAAGGCGGGAATCTCTTGCGAGGAAGGGAAAGAATCGGCTCATCCGCCCTTTTAACTTCTGCCCCTTCGTCCACTTGGATCTGCGCGATGTTGACGACAGCTCACCGACGTTGGGTGAAAGATTTCCCACCTCAGCGAGAGTCAGGGTCCTCCAAGATTCCTGAAAGGGATCATAGCACACAGGTAGACACCGATCCGAGTTCCACAGCTCCCAATAGAGACTGCGGCAGACGCGCTGAATTCCTGTGTGCGCGGCACAATGCGAGGTGTGCGAAACGTCAAGAAGTATCATCTTGTTGGCTGTGGTTTCGTAGCGATCTAGGGGCCATGCAAAGCGATCTGGACCTTGTATCGGAAGTAATTGAGGCGGCGCAGGAGCCAGAGTAGCGTAGGCGAAGTATGGCCTCGAATCTGAGCCCAGACGTTGACGTCCTGTTGTGCAATCGCTCTGACCCAACGTTTCGACCATCGGCCCGTGTGGCGGTGCGATACGGAGAGACTCTCTCGATTCACTTCCTTGCGGTAGAGCAGAGTCTTGGACTGGTTGTGAAGGCGCGACGCAGCCAGCACAGCCTCTAAGCGGTGGAAGGGCTGGTGCTTTCCAATGCGCAACCAGTACTCATAGTCCATCGCGACTCGGAGGGATTCATCGACGTAACCATATTTCTCCGGTATCGAGCGCCTGAAGAATACGGCCGGTTGACAGACAAAGCAGAAGTCGGCGAGGCGATTAAAATCCCATCGTTCCGTTTTGTACTCTTCGATTACGTTGCTCTCTTCATCGACATAGTTCCCTCTTCCGAATACGATCTCGGCCTCTGAACGCTTCTTAAAGAACTGAATCACCTGCCGAATTGCGTCTGGGTAATAGAAGTCATCCGAGTTGATCCATGCGATGATTTCGCCCTTCGCCTTGGTCAACCCATCGTTGATCGCAGCGCCTTGGCCGGCGTCGGCTCGGCTCACCCAGGTAGGCTTCAAAGCATGGTTCGTCAGCTTATCGATCGTGCTGTCGGTACTGCCACCGTCAAAGACGAGGATTTCAAATTGGTCACGGCGGAGGCCTTGGCAGGCGATACTATCAAGGCACTGCCCGATGAATCTTCCCTGCCGGTAAGAAGGAATTATGTAGGTGACCTGCACTGCGATTGGAAACAAAGTAAATCCAATCTCTAACACAATTCTAAATTTCGTTTCGGCCCAGATTCGGCGCTCCAACTCAAGGAAGAGTGGCTCATGCAGGTATGACTCGGACTTTGTCCCAATTGGAATAATCTCCCGATCTCCGACTCTATGTATGCATTGAGCACCGTCGGCACCGATTATTCCGTGATTTTCGGACTGACTTCTCCGCCGTCTTTTGGTATTGATTCCGTGTCTTTTCTGACAATTTCCGGAATTGTCGCCCGAAATCGTGCTTTGGACGATCGATCGAGTGCCGTTAATTGCATGGCATACAAGACTTTCGAGTAGGCCTAGATTTAAAGAGACCAATTCCTAAGAACAATTGATCCTATTCCACCGGAGGCGTTTCGACCACCCTTCTCTGCCTTCTCGGCTTTGAACCTTCAAAGCCGCATTCATGCTTCAGTCCATAGATAGGCTTTACCAGTGTTCGGTTTCCGTTAAGCCGTCTCGATGCCGAAGAATGTCGTGATAAATCCAACCCGAGAAAAAATGGAGATGCAATCCTCCACCATCCTCTTACTCTCTTTCATTCCAGCATTTTTCTTGCCGAACGGCCTCACTGCTTTTCCCGCAACGGAATTTCCTCCCCCAAAAATCTATCGAGCGGCTCCATCCCCACCGCCGGTCGAATCTCCCTCCAAAACAATTGAGTTCGAGATTACTCCACTCGGGCCCAGCGGAACCCTTTACTCGATCGGAGAACCGACCGACGAGGAACAGTACTTTGTTGAACTGATCAACCGGTCTCGGGCGGACGCTAACGCCGAAGCGCAGCGCATCATCGATATCTTCAACAACCAATCCGATCCGGACATTGTCGGCTCCCTTGAATTCTTTAATGTCGATCTGCAAGAGATAGTGAATCAATTCGCGACGCTTGATCAGAATGTGCAGCCGCTGTCGATCAACGAGTTCATTACGAATGCCGCACGTAGACACTCCCTGGATATGTTTAACAATAGGTCAAGTCCGCCTTTTCCTGTAAAATCGAAATGGCATAACCTCTATTAGATTATCTTTACTTTCTTCCCTTCAGGCAGCGAATTTCATCAGGTCCGGATCCTTCCAGGTGCTCTCCGGATCGCTCCAGATCTGTTTGAGTCGTTCCACCAGGTAGGGTTCCATGCGGACTCCTCGCCAGCCTTCTGAGGCATCCACCAGGACCGCGAAGATCAGGCACAGTCCGCTCGTTTCGGAGCGGAATCGGGGAATCACTTTGGTGCGACGGCGCCCTTCCCCGAAGAGTCGCTCCAGCAGATTGGTGGTGCGGATCTGTTTTCGGTGCAGGAAGGGAAATTTCAGCGCTGTGAGCGATTCCTCCAGGTCACGCTCCAGGCACTTCATGGCGGCTGGAAAGCTCCCCTTGTATTCCTCGATGATGGCGCGAGCCTGTTCTACAGCCTCGCGGTATCCCTTCGCCGTAAAGGCTTTGTGAATGAGCTTTTTGAGGGTGGGACGGGCTACCTCTGGAAGCTTGTTGACGATGTTGCGCATCTTGTGCACCTGGCAGCGCTGCACCAGGCTGTTCGGAAACTTCCTTCCCACCGCCTTGCGTAGACCCGAATTACCGTCCATCACACTGAGTACTGGATCGGCCAATCCCCGGCTCTTCATGTCCTCCAGGAAGGCCTCCCAACAGGCGCTGCTCTCCTTGTCCCCTACGGCCATATGAAGCAATACCTTACGTCCGTCCCAGAGCATCCCGTAGGCGCATAGGACCGCCACTGCCCTCTTGTCTTCGGGCCGCAGCCTCATATAGATCCCGTCCAGAAACAGATAGAGCACGCGCTCACCACTCAGATCTCTTTCCTGCCACTTTGCAAAGTCCATCCTCAGACTTTGGCACACCTCATTGACCACGCTGCGCCCGGTCTGCTCTACCCCCAAAGACTCGATCAGCGCCGTCTCGATATCGCGCTGACTCATCCCTTTCACATAGAGCATCGGCACCAGCTCCAAAAGCCGCTTCGAGCGTCGTCCGATCGCTTCCAGCCAGGCCGACTCGAACGGCTCCAGCCCGTCGCGAATCTGCGGTACCTGCAGCTCAATCGTCCCTTCGCAAAGATGCACTTTCTTCGGCTCATAGCCATTGCGGTAGCCCCGCAGTGCTCCATCACTCGAGCGCTCATAGCGCTCTCGCCCCAGAAAATCGCTCACTTCGATCTCCAAGGCTCTTTGCAGCATCAGCTGGGCTCCCCGTCGGGCCGCCTCCCCCAGTGGATCTGTGCTGCTCGCGATTCCTTCCATTAGCTCTTGCTCTATCTTCTCACTCGGTGCTATCTTCTTCATGGTGTAGTCTCCTGTTTTTCGGGGCCGCCTTTCGGCCCCGGTTTGGTTACATTTTTGTTTTCAGGAGGTTACACCATTTTTCTTTTTACAGGAAGGATAGGACGTCACCTTAACAATACCTTTCAGGACCATACCGGTAGCGACAGTAGCACGCTTGGCACGCGTCTCACTGACGCGGGCTACCCCCCCGGCGGAACCGGGGAGAACATCTTTGCCTTTGCCGATACGGTCGAGCAAGGACACGCCGGCATGGACGTCGACTGGGGAACCGGTGAGTTAGGAATGGCATTCGGTATGCAACTTCCTCCCGGACACAGAAACTCGATTCACAACGGTAATTTTCGAGAAATTGGGGTGGGTGTAGTCCTAGGAACGAATACCGGCATCAGCCATGTCACCCAGATCGAGACAACAGTTGGTCCCCTCATCCTCACCCAGGATTTCGGCCCCCAATCTGGGGCCACTCCTTTCATCACCGGTGTCGTCTACTACGATCTGAACGGGAACAACTTCTACGATCTCGATGAGGGAATGGGCGGCTTCAGGGTTGATGTGGTCGGCAGCAGCTTCTTCGCAGTGACCGCTCAATCAGGTGGATATTCCGTTCCTGTTCTCTCTGATGGAAACTACGAGACGACCTTCTCCGCGCCGTGTTTGGAAGACTTCATCGTTAATGTCCTAGTGAGTAACAACGAGAATGAGAAACAGGACTACATTCTTCAATATACTCCACCATCGATCACTCCACCCGCTCAGATCTTCGCGGGGTCAAACAATACCTTCACATTTACGATGGTTGGGGGTGCTACAAGCTATATCGCTCGTGACATCGAAGTCGATACGAGTCCGTGGACGGAAGGCGGTGAAGATGGATCGTCCAATGTAACGATTACCTCATCTGAAGGTTACGATGTGATTCAATCGGCTTCCGTATCTTCGGGTTCATTTCGTTTCCGCCTTCATCATGTGTTCCCAGTCGTGGAAGCTCAGTATATGGTGATCGATCGAAGGATTCGTCCTAGTTCTCAAAGTGAATTGCAGTTTCAGAGCCGCCTTTTCGATGTAACTGATGCTCAAGTTGCACTAGTACAGGTATCAACAGACGGAGGGGTCACGTGGCTAGACATTTTCAGTCAAGAAGGAACCTTGGACCCTGCATTGCGGGAGCCAAACTTTAGCCTAAAAACCAGCGACCTAAGCAATTTTGCGGACGAGGAAATTACAATCCGGTTTTGCTACGACTTTACCGGAGGACAGCTATTTGGAGGAGACGATGTCGGTTGGTTCTTTGACGATATCACGGTCACCAACGCTGTCCAGATTCAGAATGAATCGGAAACAGATATTGGAGACGTGTCCTCCTTCTTCTTTAATCCTCCATCACCTGGAGACTACCTTCTTCAAGTCGTGCCCAGGAATCTTGAACGCAGACTTCCTTCCGGCCCAGGTATCATCGTCGAAGCGGTGGAAGGGAACGGAGGTTTCGTCGATCCATTCAGTGGCCAGGATCCGGATCTCGGAGGAGGCTTCTACTTCTCCGACTGGTACGGGATTTACAACCCCCTCTTCTATCCGTGGGTCTTTCACATCGAACATGGATGGCAGTACATCTTCGATACCGGAACGAGCGGGGAAGTCTACATTTATGACCTCGAATGTGACGATTTCTGGTGGTCGAACTCCACATTGCTAGCCGGCACCTTCTACTCCTTCAACCGTACCGCCTTTATTTTCTATTTCGCCGGCTCAACCAATCCCAGAAACTTCGTCAACCTGGAAACGGAAGAGTTCTTCAGCAAACCGGCACCGTAGGAGTCCCAGGAAAACAGTCTTAGAATTGGAGGGGCGAGGGCCCTCGAGCCTCGGCCGAATCTGCAATCCCGATCTGCGGAGAGCTGATCAATATTGGAACCTTCCTGTCCGACCGCCGATCCCATCAACGGCATCTTCCTCGCTGCTCTGCCCGAAGGCGGCGCATCCTCCTAAAACGATTGATTCGTTCGAAATTACCGTCTTGAATCGCCCACTACACTGCATTTCCTGGCGCTCCCCTATTCCGAAGAGTGTCAGAATGACCAACAATCAACTTCTACCCCAAAATGACAAAGGCCAGAACAATGCGATCCCGGCAGCGCCTTGCTACAATAATTGCCGCTTACCTGATGCTACCATCGGTAGGTTTGTCCGTCACGGTTGTACTCGATCCGGTGAAGGACAATACCCTGTTTGAGAACAGCGTCAACAACAGCAACGGCTCCGGTCCCCACATCTTCGCCGGTGGCGACAACAACGGCCTCAGGAAGAGAGCGCTCTTCGCATTCAATATCGGGCCACCCGAGATTCCCGAGGGCTCCACCATCGAAATCGTCTCCCTCGCTCTTCATGTAAATAGGACCCGCGGAACCGCTGACTCATTCTCTTTGCGCAAACTGACCCGAGACTGGGGAGAGGCGGATTCGAGTACGGGACGAGGTACCGGAGCCAGCGCGCAGGCGGGCGATGCGACCTGGAACCAGTCAATGTTCAATTCTCAGAATTCGAATTCACCCGGTGGTGATTTTCTCGGCATCTCCTCGGGAAACGCAGACCTACTCGGATCATCTACGACTTCGACCTTTATTGGTCCTCAAATGATCGCGGACGTTCAGGATTGGCTCGATAATCCTTTCGGCAATTTTGGCTGGATCCTAATCGGACCATCGTCACAACAGACGGCGCGTCGGATCGATAGCAGGGAAGCTTCTAATGCCTCCAATCGACCCAAGTTGACGATCGAATTCACCCCCGGTGAAGTGGACCCATTCGAAGGGGTTGATCTGGGGGGAGGGTTCTTTTTCTCGGATTGGTACGGCATCTACAATCCGATGTTTTTCCCCTGGGTTTTTCACGTCGAACACGGTTTTCAGTTCGTCTTTGTGGTCACTGTTGGAGAAGTCTTCCTTTACGACCTCGAATGCGACGAATTCTGGTGGACCTCCTCCGCCTTGCAGCCCGGCACCTTCTACTCCTTCTCCCGCAACGCATTCATTTTTTACTTCGCCGGCTCAACCAATCCCAGGAACTTCGTAAATCTCGAAACGGAAGAGTTCTTTTCCAAGCCGGCGCAACAGTGATATTTCGTTTGTCGAGTGGCTCAAAGAAGGGGGTTCGGGTTAGGACTCAGTGCTGAAAGAGGAGCGCTCTGCTCCCTCTCCCGCTGCCTTCATTTTTCAATTGCGTCCGTCCCTACTACAAATCACCCGAACCGCGAGATTGAGCGCAAGAACGACGCAGAGTCGACATCGCTTCCAACTGATATTCTCCTTTGTTCTGGCTCTAACCGGGGCGAGCCTCTCAGAAGCTTTCATAGCCGAGAGTCCACGAGCGATTCGGATCGTCCAATTCTGAGTGTGGGTTTCTCTCCCCCCGAACTCTACCTATTCAAGTCGGTTGAACTCGCAAGCAGCTTATACTTTTCGGAATGGTACGGGATCTACTTTGCGTTTGACTTCCCTTGGTTGTTTCACGTCCAACATGGGTGGCAGTATGTTTTTCCCGTCAGGATCGGGGAGGTCTTCCTTTACGATCTCGAATCGGAGGATTTCTGGTGGACAACCTGCAATTTCCAACCATTCACATTCTACTCTTTCTCAAGAAAGGCCTTTATCTTTTACTTTCAAGGCACGAGCCAGACACGCCAGTTTGTAAACTTGGAGACCGGTGAATTCTTCACCCGACCATCGCCGTTCGCGGTAGTTCCTTCTAACGAATATACCGCGAAATCGTACCGCCGATCTGCCGTCCCCGGCAGATCGGAATAGGAATCGTATTGTTGGTGTTCCGATTCCCCAAAGATTAAACTCCCCTCCGCATAGCCCATTACCCGCCAACCGTCCGAAAACGCACAACCAACAATACGATTCCTAGGGGATGGTAAAGAACACCTCCGTCGCCAGGACTACAAAGCTCCGCGGGCTGGTTGTCCCAGTGAAGTAGAAGATGAATGCATCGCGACCAAAAGAGAAGAAGGTGACAGGTAGAAACGTCGAAGAGGTCCACCAGATTTCGTTGGCCTCCAAATCGTAGATAAAGACGCTGTCGGATTGGGCCGGAAGGAAAATATACTGCCAGCCATGTTCGCTGTGGAAAATCCAGGGATAAAAGGCCGTGTTGTAAATACCGTACCACTCAGAGAAGAACCACCCATCACCAAGGGGAATCCCGCCAAAGGGATCGCTCTCTTCAACCACCGGTAAGGGCGTCACGTCGCGGTTGGAGGAAAACAATGTGAATATGACGTCCTGGGTGGAATTTCCATCCGTGCTGGTTTCATTCTCGATGACTTGGAGCTGGACGATTCCGATATTTCTCGCCAACCACCATATCTGGGTGCTGGTTCCCTCGGCGGTGAAACCGGGATTGGACTCCTCATAGTCGTTGGAAATTGTCACTTTGAGAGTCTCGAAAGTACCGGCGACGGTCTCGACAATCTCAATCCCGTCTATCGTGACTGAACCATTGGTGATACTCCCGGTACCGGTGCCTGCTTCGTAGGTATAGTTACCCGCAAAGGGAAAGCTCTCTCCAACGCTGATCTGGCTTGGCATAATCGCTACGGGATTTTCGAACGTCTCAAAGAAGGAACCCGTTTCATCGCTGCCTCCTGTCTGGTGGAGAAGGAGGTTTCCGTTCAGGCTGAAAATGAGATTTTCTCCCTCATTAAAAGACTGTGATCCCGCCTGGGTCGTAAAGGTGACTGCACCTATTCGGCTAACTTCGGTTGTCTCGGTGCCGTGAAAAGTCCCCCCGTCGGTCGTCGTCTGCAGGACCGTCCCAATTATTGTGCCCGAAATACCACCTTCCGATGCGGTTCCACTGCCCTCGTAGGTCCAGCTGCTTTCTTGCTCAAGAATAACAAAGTCGCCGACATCCAGAAGCTGTCCCTCGAGTGAAATCCAGGCGAACAACAGACTCGCGGGAACCAGTAGAGTAGAACCAAGGCGAAAGCCGGGATTGGAACAGAAATGGTTGTTTGGGGATTGGGTCGGCCGGTCCACTCTCATGATAGGTTGTAGATCATTCAAATTCTCGCAAAAAACGCAATTCGAAAGAACACCGGAAGCCGTTAGGAGACCGCCGAAATATCGCACTGATGGTAAGATGGAATCTGTCGGTATGGACTTGGTCCAGATTTACACACTTCACCGTTGCATCCGAACCTGCGCGATGCTGCGAAATTCAAAGTCCGACAGATTCCTAGCTCTTCGTTTCCCACATTGAGTCGGCGAAGTCGTAGAAGACGCGGGGAGACGATGAACCCACCTTGTACCAGAGCCAGTCTCCTTGGTCGGCGCTAAAGAGAAAAGGGTAGGATGTTTTCCCAGTCCATAGCCAGCCAAGATCCTGGGACCAAATCCAGAGGCTCTGAGTGGTATCGCCGTCGACCAACAACCAACCCAGCTCAAGATGCGGGGCATCCGCGAGTCTCCCTTCCCGCTCGATCCGGCTCGTGCCATTCTGGCTCCATAATCGACCCGATTCTCCCGTCTCGAGTAGCGGGTCCTTAGAGGATTCAGCCAAAGGGTGATCGAAGTAGAAAGCTTTGGGAGAGATGTTGCACTGTTTGATCAAGCTTTGAGTAGAAGTGTGACTGTGCCGTCAGGCTGAGGGATTGCTCTGCCACGTGAGGGTAGTCACTCTTTCTTCCAACTGCGGGATCGCCCTGTGCCTTCCGCGGGCAACTTTCGCTCTTCTTCGAGGATCGAGGAAGTTTCGACCTCGATTGATCGGTCTCCGCCCTTGCGGGCTGCGCCCAGACATGTCCGGCAAGTGCCAGCGCACCGGAGGCGGCGCTAATGAGATATCCCGCCCGGGCGGGTCAATTCCGTTCCTTCAGCCGGTTCCTAATGTCCGGAGGGAGCTCTGGGGGAGGCCCGGGAGGGGCCGAGGGCGGCGGTCCAGGGATCTTGAGAGAGGGCGGTATCGAAGGAGGATTTCGACTCGGCACTCCGGGAGCCGTATTTCCGACTGAACGCCTTGACCTCGAGATGGAAGAACCGGAACCGGGATTCCTTCCCGCCCGACCACCATTGCGCCGGTAGTCAGGAGGCAATGTAGGTATCCAATCCGGCGGCTTCCGGGAAAGGGGCTTACCGGGAGGTTTGGGAGGTGTGAATGCCGGAGGCTTCGATGGGATGGTCGGCAGATTTTGCACCATGCTCTGGATCCCAATTTGAGGCAGCGGCCCCTCCGATCTCTCGAGGAAGATCTCCTCCTCAACATCACCACGCTTTACCATGATGCTTTGAGTCTCGGGGAAGAATTCGAGGACATGGTAGGCCGCATCGGCGTTACCCAATGGTACCCAATCACCCTTTTTACTCTTCGTGTCGTAGATGCAAAATTCCCACTCACTGTTGATCTGGACCAGGCCTCTGAACTGGATATTGCGACTCAACAGACTGGCGGAGGGATTCCGCGTCTTTCTCGAGTTCGAACCTCGCGAGCTCTGATAGTCCGCCGGAATGAAGGGTGAGTTGAGAATGAGGTTGCTCGCTTCATCAGACCCAAAGAGACCGCAAGGCGGAAGGAGATATCCAACAAGTGATAAAAGAATGACGAGTGCGCCGCCCGTTCGAGCCTTGAATACAGCTGTATTGCGGCCTTCTCCTGCTGTATCAAATCGTATCACTGCGGTTTCTCTCTCCATCCGTCACCGATCAGCAGAACTGCTGTAGGCCGGACAAAATCACCTGAATCCGACCCAAACGATATCCAAGGTATATAATCGTCTACCCTCACCCTGAAGTCAAGCCGCCCGCCCGTCCTCAAGAGTAGGATTCCATCATCTCCCGATTATTCCAGATCGAAAACCAGAATCCCGCTCAGCAGGAACCACGAGGAAGATCGGCTGGAAGGCTCGAAACTCAGTCTCCACCTAGGAGGCTTATAGTCGGACTTTGTGCTTCGATTGCTCTGCAAGTACGAAAGTTCGTCCGACAGATTCCTAGGTGTAGCCGCGGCCGTAAGCAGGTGGAGGATTTACAAAAAGGTCCGAATATGGAATATTCCGATTACCGGAAGCCCTGTCGAGCGCGGAGAGAAACATGCTCAAACCGAGAATATTGGAAGAGAAGCCGGATTCTGCGGATCCGACAGCGGCGGATACGGCCGTCGGCGAATCGGCTGCGGCGCCTGCCATATCGGTGGAGGGAGTGGCTCAGGTCTACCGGATCTGGAGGTCGCCTTCCGCGCGCCTGGCCAGTCCGATTCTCCAAGGAATTTCTAGGATCTTTTCTTCGATTCCGAAGGCGACGTCGAAAATGGGGAATTTCGCCAAATCTCCCTACCGGGATTTCCACGCCCTACGAGATATCAGCTTCAGGGTTGAAGTGGGAGAGACGGTTGGGATCATCGGTGCTAACGGCTCGGGAAAGACCACCCTTCTTGAGATCATCGCCGGCACTCTCCAAGCGACGGAAGGTCGAACCGAGACCAGAGGGAGGGTAGCGGCACTGCTCGAGCTTGGATCCGGATTCAATCTCGAATTCACGGGGCGTGAGAATGTCTACCTCACCGCTTCCATACACGGTTTGAGCAAAGAGGGGATCAATCAAAAATACGAGGCGATCCTCGAATTCGCGGGAATCGGCGACTTCATCGATCAACCGCTCAAGACTTACTCCAGCGGAATGGTCCTGCGACTCGCATTTGCAGTCAACTCCCTCGTCGATCCTGATATTCTGATTATCGACGAGGCCCTGGCAGTTGGAGATATCTTCTTTCAGCAGAAGTGTTTCCGACACCTGAAGAACGAAATGCGAGGTAAGACCAGGCTTCTCGTAACACACGACCTCCATACTCTGGCAAACGTCGTGGACAGAGTCCTGATCCTCGATCACGGAAGACTGGCCTTCGACGGCGAGACCAAGGATGGAATCGCTCTCTATACCAAAATGCTGGTCGACGAAACCTATGGAAATTCGATCACCTCCATAGGACCTTCTCTCCCTTCAGCGAGGGAGAGACGATCGAAGCAAAGGGTTCCTTGGGTGGAGACGAAACCTGAGACCCTGAGTGGCCGAAAAGGGGTGATTATTCAAAGGGCCGCTCTGACCAACGACGAATTGGAACCGGCCCTCCTCGCGACACCGGAAGAGGAACTGCTCATTCACGCCGTCATCCACGTTACCCGCGCACCCATGCCGATAATCTGCGGATACATGGTTCACGACCGGTTCGGAGAAGATATATGCGGGGAGACGAACTTTCCCCTCTCCAAAGGACGCTACACCATACCGGAGTGCGGAAGCTACTACTACCGAATCCGATTCCGTTGGCCCCACTTGAAACCGGCCGAATACACCATGACAATCGGGGTGGGCGAGGGAGATCAGGTTCACAATCATGTAATTCAGTGTTGGGCGCACAACGTTTTCAAGATTACCGCGGCCAGCCCCGATTTCGAAATCCATGGACTTTTCGCCAATCCAATGGAAGAATTCGTACTCGAGAAGTGGGACCACAATTCCGGCGAGCCGGGGTGACTGCTTACCATCCTGCCGGCTATCGGCTCCCCCGGCCTTGCGCCGGGGTGGTGCTGATTCTGGGCTAAAAAAGATCACCTTCCACTCCCCCCGTTACATCCTCAGACGTGATCGCGTCTGAGGATGTAACGGCGGCATAAACTTCGAGTCGCCATCTGTAGCTCTGAACCCAACGCCACCCCGGCGCAAGGCCGGGGGAGCCTCAGACACGCAGAACATTTCCTAGCCCGGAATACTAACTGAAAACCAGGATATCGTGTTTTCGGGCCTGGTAGAGAATACTCTCATTCTCGCGGCAGTCGGGCACGATCAGAGAGAGGCCCTTTGGCCCCGCAGGCTTCGCTTTGTAGGGAATCTGGTTTCCCGAAAAAAACTGGTAGAGCCCGGCGGGCTCCCCTCCCCCATCACGAATCTGATCCCCTCGATAGTCGACCACATCGACCAATCCATCGGAGAAGATCACGCCGCCAGGAACCAGTCTGGAGTAAGCATGACCCAAAGCATCCAGGACGGACTGCTTCAAATCGACATCGAGCCAGATTATCATCAGATCCTCTTTGAGATCTGCTAATGATTCAGCGTAGAAACCCTCAATAAATTCCACCGCCTCTATCCTGCCGAAACGGGATACATTTTCACGGACCTCCGAGAGGCTCCCTCTGAAGTCTCCCGTCGAGTAGTGGCCTTCGGATCCGGGCAGGCCGTCGAACGAATCCGCAGATAGAAGACGAAGTCCGAGGTAGTCACAGACCCAGCTCAAGCAGTAGGTGGAACCCCCTTTGAATGCGCCGCACTCAAGAACGCATCCCTTGATCCCGAAACTATGCAAATAATAGATGTAAAGGGCCAAGGGAAGCATACCGATCCCGGCCCAACCCGTCGCCCAGTGATCGTGGCCGGCATGGTGGGTGGAAGCGGGATTCTCATAGGCCATCTGCCGGTTGAGGAGGGAAAACCGATTCGCCAGCTCTCTGATGAATCCGAAATATTCCTGCACCGGTTCGTTGGGCTGCGCCCCCTTCCCTTTCAGCCACAACTCAAAAGTGAAATCCTCTTCGTAGATAGGATGGACCGTTTTGTTGAGGTCTCCGGGAAAGGTAAATCTCTCGAACTCTCCGCCCTCCGGCTTTTCTGCGAGTATCCAATCCTGAATGCCTTTGGGGTAGATCATCTGCCATTCAGGCAACCTACCAAATCGACAGCATAATCTGTCCAGGTCCTCAGTTCTCTTGCGACGCATTCCCCGGTGAGCTTTTCTCGAAGATCGCGGTCTTCCGCCATCTTTTTGAGGGCGAGTCCTATCTGCCGATAATCCCCGACGTCGACGGTGAGACACCCTCCTCCGATCGACCGTTCCTCCATTGCGCCCTCATTCGCGCAAATGCACGGCAGGCCATGCCAGATACTCTCCATGATGGGCAACCCGAAACCTTCGACACGGGAGGGGAAGACACAGAAGTGGCTGCCCCGATAGAGCGACTCCAATTCATAATCATCGACCTGTCCCAACCATCGCAAACGCGGATTCCTCCGACAGTCGCGGCGAATCCTATTCTCGATATCCGTGGCGCCGGGGTAAGTGTTTCCCACCAGGGTAAGATGCAGTGGAATCTTTGGATAGTTGGAGCAGAGCCAGTCAAACGCCTCGACCAGATTCTTATGGTTCTTTCGCGGATCGAGCATAGACACACAGAGTGCGAAGACCTCCTCCGTATCGGGCGGTTTGTACTCTCGTTTGCGACTGTAGCTGGAGAATTCAGCGGCATTCTCACAAACTCGAATCGGTGGCGAGGGGAGCCCGTTCTCCTCAATATATTCGCGGTAGCCGTCGGCGGCGAACTGGGATACGGGTATGACGCAATCGACGTTCGTCGTAGCCTCCAGATAGTTTCGGTGGTTCCGGTTGACTTTGTCGTTCACCCACTCCGGGTGCAGTATGGCAATCGAATCATGGAATATCACAGCGATCCTGACCTTCCGAATTTGGGCAAAGTCTGTGATGTCCCCCATCTCCTTGGCGGTGACGAGCTCGGGAACAACCAACCAAGCTCCCGGTTCCGGTTGGAACCTCCATAGGCGCGATCGATGCCGATTCCGAATAGCCTCACGGACCTGGCGTCTTAGAGAAACAGGAAGAGGCAGGTAGGGAATCCATTTCGGAGGTGCCGGTACCCGTTTTCGATGTCGGGACTTCGGAATTCGGGTCCTCCAAATTCCGAGAATTGCGCCCTTAAATCCTCACCGAGATATTTGAAGCACTTCGGCTCTTTGTGCCACTCCAGCAACTCGACGTCATCGAGCAACTCCCCGGCCGCTCTTGCAAACGATCGAGTGACCCTTTGAATTCCCGTGTTCTGAGTACTGTTCGCGGTGTGACCGACCGAGATATAGAGGGGATGCTCGAAACGATGCCGTTCGTTCTCGTTCATTCGGAACTCTCGGCCAAATTCCTTGAATCAATCAACTGTCTCCGCCGATCATCATCGAGCAGAGTCAGGAAACCGCTCTTCCACTGAGAATCTTCATAGGCCTTGTAAAGCCTTCGCGGGTTCCAGAATGTCGTCGCCTTGGCGGGAGGTTTGGCTAGGTACCGGAAAGGCGAGGAGCCCCCAAAACTCTCTCGGTGTCTGAATCCCCCCAAGGCGACCGCTTCCGAAAAGCGGGGCTCCCTAAGGATCCTGTTCAGGGCTAATTCGAGGTAGGTGAATCCTTCAGAATAAAGGGGCCCAGGGAGGAAGTCGACCATTTCATCTACGAACTCGCTACAGCCCCTCCACATGATCCTCAGCTTTTCCAACTCTTCTTCCTCATAATCGGGCTCTCCATAAATCGGCTCCCATTGTCCCGATTCCTTTTCCATACCGGTGACAGTCGGATGCGGGGCCGTAAAAAGGATCTCGAAAAGCGACACCGATTCGTTGATCAGCGACTTTCTAGTCTCCGGTTTATCCATATGGAAAAAGAAGGATTCGACTTGGCATCCCGCCTTCTCCGCCTTGCGGGCAAAGCTCCAGGTTCCGAAGAAAAAGCCGAACAATTCATTCTCCTCATCGACTCCGAGCAGCTGCCTCAAAGACAGGATGGAGGAAGCCTGCCAACCGATGTCCACCACTCCGATTTTCTTCTCGCGAAATCCAACGAACTCAAGGAATCGCAGGAGGTTCCGCTTCTCCTCACTCGCCCTTTTGACGATGTCGTCTTCGATCGAGAGGAAGAACGACCTCATGGCGTAGTATTCGTCGAGTGAGCGAAAGACACCATTCGGTGTGGTCACGACTGTTTTCAGATTCGTGAACCCTTGAACCGCCAATCGTTGAATGTATTCGCCAGGGTCCAGATGGATCCGAGTGAGAAAGTCCTCCACTCGCAGGTTGGGATTCGGAGTGGAGAGGAAATCCATCGCGTCTTCGTCAAGATTCCCGATCTTCGCGAAGTTGAGAAGCCTTCGAGACGAGTAGACGTAGGCGCTCTCCGTTTCCAGTCCCCACTTCTCCTCAATCTTCTGGTAGAACTGGTTGAGAAAATAGCCATCGCGGGCGAGAAAGTGGAGTCTCCTGAGGTGGTACTTGATTGACTTCTTGACCAACCAATTGAGAAAGCAGAAGTGCAAAGGGCCGGCTATTTCATAGCCGATGTCATACCAGAACTTCCCCTCTCCTCGATAGCTGTTCGGCGCCCCCCTAATGGTCTTACCGTCCAGATCGACCTGGTTTGAAGAAAGGCGCTTCCTATTCGCCATTCCCGTGCAAAGACTCGAGAGAGTGTCCTTCGGGTAATAGGCGAATCGATCTTCCGACTGATCGACGAAGGCTCGTTCGAAGTAATCGCGATTGATGTGGAACGGACTCAGGCCCTTCTCGTGCGTGCGTGCCAGATCCGAATCCTGATTGTCACCAAAGTGCACCACCTCCCAAGGATTGCAGCCCACTTTGCTGAGGAGGTGGTCGTATAACCTTCCCGAAGCCTTGGTCAGACCGATCTCGGAGGAGACGAAGAGCCGTTTCTCAGGAAACCCATTCGAAGAGAGAAGTCCTGCGATCACCTCTGCGCCCCAATACATGTCCGAAGTGTAAACGATCTCTTTGCCCAATTCCTCACACTTTCGAATAATCGATTGCGCTACCGGATTGGGAAAGAGCACTTCGGATTCGATATCCAATTCGAGACCAATGAGTCGAGGAATCAGCTCGGCCGGCATCCCAGTCAGCTCGCCAAATACCTGGTAAATTTCATTAATATTCGTCTCCTCATACAGACCTCCATCGGATCGCTCTCTGGTTTTCGCCCGCTCTCGTGCGACGCGCTCCGCCGACCTTCGTGCAAGTTCGAGAGCAACGCCTTCCAACCCCATCGATTTCCTTGCTCGTTCTTCCAAGATCCAAAACACGTCGCGGGGCCTCCGTAGGACTCTCAAGAGGCAAGTATCGAAAACGTCGAAGGAGACGACCCGGGCCTTGGAAAGAATCTTGTAAAACCGGTCAAAGGCGAAGGGAGCAAGTGGAGCTGGAGCCCGACGGAAATTGACCGAGCCGTTGAAGCTCGAGGAATTCGTCCTGTTTCGAAACCAATCGAATCCAACGCGAGCTTGATTCGATTCGAGGTCATCCAACCTCCTTTCCAGCTGATCGATCTTATTGAGTGATTTCTCGCCGATCTCGCGGGCTTCGAACTGCGATCGAGAAAGAGAGAGCATCAATCCAAAGTGGTCGAGACGACCGTCAAAATCCGCCCTTAGATAGAGCCTGTTCGAAAAGGGTGAACGCCCTCTGCTGGAGCCAATTTTGGTCCTGAGCGAGGCGCCCTTGAAGATGCCGGGACACATAAGTCCCTGCTCTTCAAGGGGAACGCTGCTCAGGTCCAAAACCGCCCCAGCCCTTCGGGTTGTGGCGGTTTGGGGCATCTGCGGCGTCCGATCGGCTCGGAGAACCCCATTTACGGGTTGATCCGAACCGATCCGCCTTGCTTATGCCGCCAAAACGCTCACAACAGAGGGCATTCACCCTTTTCGAACAGGCTCTAGATAGTGATTCTTCAGTGAATTGGCGCGGACCTCGTGTTCGAGGCGTCCCTTCGTCACAGTGTTGGGAAAAGAGGCACCGTCCTCCCGGCGTCGCCAATGGTAGTAGGCGAGCTTCCTGCTCAGGACGCCGATATCAAAGCGCTTGAGGAATCTGAGGTTAAAATCCCAATCTCCCACCACGTCGAACTTCTGATCAAAGGGCCCAATCCGGGAATACGCACTTCGCCGGAAGACAAACGCAATCGGTGCGAAAGGATTTTCAAAGGCAGTACGGAAGAGGCTGATACTCAGGCAGGGTAAATACCCGTCGCGGCTGTACTCCTTGATCTCCCCAAATGAAACGATCTCTTCGCCGATCTTTTCCGTCTGAGAGATAACTCCTTGGTAAATACTCTCGGGACCGGCCTCATCAAGATAAGAAACGCAACTATCGAGGAATTCGGGGTGCCACGAATCGTCGTCGTCGTGGATGACGATGAATTCGGAAGCGACGCCTTCGATTCCGAGATTGGAGGCGTTTTGCATACCCAGACTCTCAGAGTTATGAAAGATCTTGAGCCGCCCCTCATATCGACATTCGAATTCCTTCAGCAAAAGATTAAGTTCTTGAGCGTTGCCGCCGTCGTTGACGATGACGTGCGTCCAGTCACAAAAGGTCTGATGGAGCACAGAATGGACCGCCCTTCTCAACAAAAGGAGACGGCCCTTCGTGCGTGTTATGACCGAGACTCGCCGCTCCATCTTAACCAATCTTCACGGTTGTGACCAATGCGCAATCCGGGATAGTGGAATGCAGGTAGAACAATACCGGTAACAATCCCCGTTTCAACCGCAATTTCGGATACCTTTGAATACGCCGACCGGAGAGATACCCAAACAATCAATAGGAGAGATCTCTCCTTCTTTGTCGTGAGCTTCATCGTCAACTCTCTTGAAACTTCCGTGATTCGACGAATTGCAGGATTCAGTGCACGAGCGCAGTTATATCCAGTCGAAGTCCGCCGGTCGTCCACTCAATCGTCCACTGCGATCGAATCCCTTCCCAAACCCTCTCCTGCAAGTCGGTTTCGCCCTGTGAAAAAGGCTACCCCGAGGCCCGGACATTGCTTGGTCGTAAGCTCTCGTCGAGATCCCGGTCTCTGTCGGGCTTTGTGCTTCGATTGCTTCGCAAGTACCAAAGTTTGTCCGACAGATTCCTAGTCGGAGGTGGCCGCCTTCGGCTTTTCGGGAGGCGGTTTCGGTGGCGGAACACTATGCGGCGGTCGGTCCGGCGGCGGTCCAGGCGGCGGACCGGATGGCGGTGGAGGAATGTCCTTCGGCAGCGAGTCGGGCAACTTAACTCCTGGGGGCAATTTCACTCCCGGAGGAAGCTGTGGTTTGAAGGTCCCGGAGCCGGCGGACTTCCTCACTTCCAGCAACTCGACCTCGAAGATCAAGGTGTCTCCCGCTTTGATCACACCTCCACGCCGGGGCCGGTTGCCGTAACCGAGATCGGGAGGGACATAAAGCATGATCTTGCCTCCTTCACGAATCAGCTGCAGCCCTTCCGTCCAACCCTTGATCACCCCGTTGAGCCTGAATTCGGCCGGTTTGTTTCTTTTGAATAAGCTGTCGAATTCAGTGCCGTCCATAAGGGTTCCGCGATAGTTGACTTTGACTCTATCCGTTGCCGCCGGGTATTCCCCGGTTCCCCTCTCCAGAATTTTGTAGCGAAGCCCACTGGCCGTCTTTTTTACCTCTTCGTCGGCATCCAGTTCTGCGAAATAGGCATTCCCTTTTTCAATATTCGGCTGGGCATCGACGGCTGCTTCTTGCTCCTGCTCTGCCTCCAAGGCCTTTCGCCGATCCCTAACGATGATTTGGGCCCGAGAAACCAAACGATTCATGTCGGCAGGGGGACCCTCGCCATTGGCAACCGCGCGTACTCCGTCGACGATGGCATCGATATCCGCCTCCGAATAGCTACTCTGAAGGCCCATCTGACGGCCAAACGAATACCCCACCGCCCTCAGTGCATCGTAGTCCTTACTCTTTTCCCGAAGCCCGTCTTGCGTCGGGGCCGGTTCCTTGCGCGATTCCGGTTTCGCACTCGATGCCGGTTTGACTTCGACTATTTCAACGGTCGGATCTTGCGAACAGGAGCTCAAAAAGAAGGCGAGCCCGGCAATTATCACCGAACGCACTTGGGTAAGTTCGGAGATCGGTCGACCCACGAGGCCAGAAAGATCGAAAGACTGGATTGCGCTTCCCAGGAGGCGGCTTCTATTCATGGCAACAGACAAAGTGTCGATTCTCCAATTGAGTCAACCGTTTTACTGCGGCCCTCCAGGCCGCATTCGGCGTCGATCCGGATCCCTGGGGTTGAAACCCCAAGCTACAATACCCAGCCCGTTCCGGGCTCGTATTTAGTCGGTCGGAAACCCACCGCAAAGCGGTGAAGGAATGTAGCCTGGGGTTTCAAACCCCGTTTCGCTACGGGACCGAAATGATCACCGAATCCGGCCGGGCGAAGAATCGGAGTTCTGGGGTGTTGCCTTCAAAAGTGAAGAGGCAGCCGGGAAGGTCACCGAATTCGTACCACCATCGGTAAGTGAGATCGCTGAAGAAGAGCCAATCCCCAAGGATCAGATCATAGACAAAGATCTCATCTTCAGTGCTCTCCCCGCTGACATACTGCCAACCATGTTCGAGGTGGTAGATCCATGGGAAGAATCCGACAAAGTAGGTTCCGAACCAGGTTGAAAAGCGCCACTGCGGGTTATCCGGGAAGGGGACACCTTCGAATACATCGCCGGTCGTAATGAAGAGAACGGCTCCGTCGTGATCGGCAGACCGCAAGGGAGTCGTCCGATCATCCTCGAGACTCTCCGGCACATCCGCGTTTCCGCGGCCGAATTCGAATCCGCTGACGGAGTCGTGCAGGGCCTGCGAGGTCAAGGCGTGATCGAGGGCCTCGGCGTTACCCCAAAAGACGAACGAATAGCGCTCCTCCTCCGGAAGATGGGTGGTTTGCACAAAAAGGTCGGGATCGACCAGGTCCGGACCGGAGACGAGACTTTCACTCGGATCGAAATTGCCGCTGATCTGGCCGACCATATCGGTGTAGCCGTCAGTGAAATGATAGTCATTGAAATCACCAATCACAACCAGGTTCGCCTCTGCATCCGCCGCTTGAATATTCTGAACCATTTGCGCGATCGATTGGGCCTGTTCATTTCGTTTGTCGCGCACAAAAGAGGTGTTCGAATCGTTGAGCGACCGATTATGGACGTTGATCACCTTGATCGGGAAAGAGTTCCCGTTGTCCACGAAAGCCCCTTCGAAAAAGAGAGGCGGACGGTCATACACCGGTAGCGAACTGTCGAACGACAGCATCTCATCGGCGCCCATCTGCGTAAAAGTGTCCATTCGTATGGAGTCACGGATGAGAAACCCGAGATTCAAATCTCCATTATTTCCGGACATTAGAAGAGCGATGTAACTTACGCTCGAATCGTCGTTACTGATCTCGGTCGCGAGACTCTGGAGGGTACTGAGGTTGTCGACCTCCTGGACCGCTAGTATATCGGGCGAATTGAGGACCTCGCGGATCTGCCGGGAAGCCTTCTCCAACCGAACGTCGAAACCTTCGGCGGTTGAGAAAAATTGCTCCAGATTCTGACTCCCGACGGTGAACTCGCCCGGCGTTCGATCGCGCACCGGTCTCGGCAGCAACGGCGGGGCGAAGGAAAAAGTGTCGGGCAGCACCTGATAATCACCGAAGGAGAAAAAGAGCGCGCCGGTCGCGTCGAAGGTTGATCCGGCATTCAATTCGACATCCTCGAGATCAAGCCCGTCCGGATCGATTTCGAAGACTTCGGGATTACCGTCCCAAACGGGCAATCCCATCTCTCCCGGAAATAGGATTCCGGGCTCCCGAAATGTCCGGTTCGTCCCTGCCACCGCGGGTGTGTCCCCAAAGAAGCCGGTAGGCGCCGTAGTGGTACCTTGAAACCTGCACCCGCATGCCCTCGAAGCGTTCCAGATTCATATCCGATTCGGGATCGCCGGAGGGGTCGTTTTCATCGAGGGTCACGAAAGGAGGCAGCGGGTTGCCTGAGGAAATAACCGTAATCACCGGACTGTTGGAGAATTCGGTCAGGTCGAAGAACTCGATCACCTCACCGGTCACGGTGACGGAATCGCCCACCTCCACGGCGGGCGAACCGGCCGTAAAGACGAACATTCCGTCGGAGGTCGCCGCATCTCCATCCGCCCGGTCGTCAGGTGTTTGCATGGTGAATCCATTGGATAGGATGCCGGTGACAACATTCTCCTGGGTGCGCACCATCTCGCCTTCGAAGGGAGAACCATCACCCGTCCCCTGGATCTGAAAGATCTCCAGATCAATTACTTCGCCGCTGCTTGACCCACCCAGGGCAGGATGGGCGCCGAGCCCCTCGAAGTCGTCACTATCAAAACCCTGCCATTGGTCGGTAATGTCGTTCGGGTCCGCAAACCCGCCGGGCGTCCCTTCGGAAACCGTGTTCAACCGCCGGAGGGTGTGATCGAGGGTCGTAGTATCGCCACTCCCCCATTCCGAACCCGGGTCTGTGCCGATAGCGCCGATCACATCGATGAGATCGCCGTTCTTGCGCAAGGCGATGGCGTCGTCGCCATTGAAAAAACCAAATCACTCGTCTCATCCGCCTGGGCGCGAATCGCAGCATCAGCATTTGGATTCGCAATCACGAGCACGTCACCATTGCCCAACATCGGTTTCACCTCGCTCAAGGTGAGGGTTGAACTCGGATTGCTTGATCCATTGGAGTAGAGTTCGACGGAGTAGAGGCTGAGATCGACCGCATCCCCCGTCCCGTTGTAGATTTCAAAGGCGCGATTGTTTCCAGTGCCTTCGATGTACTCAGAGAAAAAGAGGTCGTCTCCCTCGATGAAAATGAAGCCGAAACCGAAGCCGTCGACCCGGGTGCCGGCAGAGAAGAGAGCGCCGCCCGAAGTTGCCACGGTCGAGTGGGGAACGAAGTCGAGTCCCGATAGATCCGGGTCCAGGTTGAGACTTTGACCCGGGCTGCCTTCCGTCCCGTACGACACCTCCGCCTGTACCGCCTCAGCGTCGGTCGCAAAAGTGATCGTGTCGCCGAGATCGTTCAGCCCCAGAGCTCCCGAGGAGGCCAACTGGGTGATAGCCCCATCGAAGGAACCCGAGATGCTCCCTCCCCCGAACACGACAATCGCCTGATCGTGATCGAGGATGGTGCCGGCTGGAAAGATGTGCCGGGTCGCTCCAGAATCGGAGAGCGACCACCCGGAGATATCCTGCTCGAAACCCGTAGTATTAACGATTTCGACAAACTCGTCGTCGGCCGGGCTGCCGATGCCGTCGCCGTTCGCGTCGCTTGAGGGATCCACCGTAGGCGCGGCAAAGAATTCGTTGATCACCCATCCAAAGACATCGTCGCTGAGCACATTTACAGTCAAACTGCAGGATCCGGTCTGTGGAATGGTATCGTCGTTGGTGCCCGTAATCTCGACAACATAGCCTCCCGGAAAGACGTCGTCTGATACGGTGATTTCCAAGGATGCGGGCGTACCATTAACTTGAGCAACGAAACCGTCCGCGGTGATCGATCCGGTTGGAGGGGTGGGAGAAATGCCGGTTATAGAAAGCCCGATTACGAGGCCGTCGCTGTCGGAGGCGGTGACGATATGGATGGCCTCGGTGCCGGAATTGGTCTCGAGCGGCCCTCCGCAATCGACAATGACAGGTTCATTTAATCCCGTTCCACCCTCAACCACGTGATTTCCTAAACGATCGAAGGTGTTTAAAGGCAATCCCTCCCATTCATCCGTGATGTCGGACGGATTGCCAAAGCCGTTGGGATTTCCTTGGCGAACCGCGGCAAGCCGCAGCAGAGTGTGGTCCATTGTCGTCGCATCCCCGCTCCCCCACTCATCTCCCGGGTCCTGCCCGATGATACCGAACACGTCCAACAACACCCCATCCTTCCTCAGGGCGAGGGCGTCGTCTCCGGAGAACGATGCCACCGTATTGACGATATCGGCCTCATCCAGGATGGCCGAATCGGAACCTTCGTTGGCGATCACCAGGACGTCTCCATCGGCCAAGGTGCCGGCTGCATCGGAGAGATTTAGAGAGGCCGTCGGCGTCGAAGCGCCATTCGAGTAGCGTTCCAATACATATGGATCGAGACTGACCGTCGTGCCTGTAATATTGAATATCTCCACCGCCCGATTGTTGCTCGTCCCCTCGACCACTTCGGAAATGAAAAGGTCACCGGCCGGTTCGCCGGTCGCCCCAAACTCAGATCCGTCGACTCGAGTGCCCGGTGAAAATAAGGCGCCGCCGGATCCGGTCGCGGTAGAATGGGCGATCAAAGGAAGGTCTCCCGTCACGTCCGGATCTCGGGTCAGGCTCTCGTCATTGCCTCCCTCGGTGCCATAGGTGAGCTCCGCCTGGGTCGTCCCGAAGGAGTCGGCCAGCGTCACCGTGTCCCCGGAGTTGTTCAGGCCGATGAAACCGGATGAGGCGGTCTGCACGGTGGAGCCTCCAAAGCTTCCGGTCGGGGTGCCTCCCCCAAAAATCACGATTGCATTCCCATCCGGCACCGTCGATCCACCCGGAAAGATATGGCGCTCCGCGACTCCATCCGAAAGTTTCCAACCACTCAGGTCCAGGGAGGAGCCGGTGTGGTTTACAATCTCCACAAACTCGTCCTGGCTGCCGTCTCTCGTACCATCCCCATTGGCATCACCCGGAGCGTCCGATGCCGGGTCCGCCAGAAGCTCGTTTATGACGATGCCGGCGATCGCCTGCAGTTGAACGTCCACCGTGAGTGTGCACGTCCCGGACTGGGGCGCAGCGTCGTCGTTGGTGGCCGTGATTTCGACGGCGTAAGAACCAACCGGCACTTGATCCGAAACCGTCACCGGGGCGGTGGCCGGCGAACCGTTGGCCGGGGTGAAACTGCCGCTCGTGATCGACCCGCCCGAAAGGGTTGGGTTGATGTCGGTCACATCGATCGAATCGATGGTACCGTCCGCATCCGTCGCCGTCACCTGACGCGTCGCCTCAGTCCCGAAATTTACCTCCAGCGTGCTGCCGCAGGCGACGATGACCGGTTCGTTTGTTCCGCCTCCACTGCCTGTAAACGTGCCTATGGAAAAGGGAGTTGAAGCGGAAGCATTCCTAGTTTCATTGTCCAACGCGTTGACACCGTTGAATGTCCAATTCGCAAGTGTAAATGTAGACCCATCAGGCCTCAGGCCCGGTGTCGCTCACCCTGTAGGCCCAACCGTCGAGGTGTTCCCAAGGTTGCCCGGTACCATCAACATTGATATCTCCAAAGACATCGACAACACTTCCGTTCATGAACAATTCGACCGCATCATCTCCATTGATGAGCGCTGCACCATCAGTGTAATCGGCATCAAACCCGAAGAAGGCATTGAAAGGGACTGTATCAGACGCGACGTAAATGAACTGGCCGGCCGAAATCGAATCCGCCGGAAAGGTGTATTCCTCGCCGTCCGTGCCGTTCCCATTGTTAGCCGAACCGATCCCGTAGATGCTCAGATCGGCGATCGCGTCGACGGCATACAATTCCACCGCCTTCGGGGTGCCGTCACTCAGTGGACCATCGACCACCCCTGTGATGATTAGATCCGAAGACGGCGGGCCTCCAAAGGCCGAATAGTGAAAGACTAGATTGCAGCAGAAAAAAACGGCGAGTGTTTTTTTTGTTTCCATATCGAAAATGAGTACGGAGGGGGGGGTTAACTGATATTGAGAAATCGATTCAATCGGCGTTTGATTTCACACAGACAGCCGATAGGTAATTTCGGAAGATCGCTACGCACAATTCGGGGCTTCAAAGAGCCGATCCCCGTATACCGCCTTAGCATGTGTCTTGGCAATGCCAATTCTGCATTTCGAAGTCGCCCCTCAGGGTGAAAGTTTTCTGGGGAGGAAGTGGCTGATAGGCAAAAAGATAAAAAAAGAGCTAGACAAACCCGAGGGAATCAGTCATGCCAAGATGGTATGAAAGACAAAAAATCTTACCATCTGACTCCTTCGATAGATCGTCTAACTCTGCGTCTGATCTTGCCCGAAGAGCAGGAGCGATTCAATGATCTTTTGATCCAACATCATTATTTGCACAGTGCGGGGAGCGCGGGAGAGACCCTGCGCTATGTGGCTTTGATCGACGGGCAATGGGTGTGTCTTTTGCTGTGGGGAGCGGCTAGCTACCGGCTGAAGGATCGAGACGGCTGGATCGGCTGGGATGGGGCGCGACGGCATGCGCGCTTGAAACTGGTGGTGCAGAACCGGCGTTTTCTCATTCTGCCCGGGCTCAAGCTGGCCAATCTGGCCTCCAAGACGTTGGCGATGTGCCTGAGAGTCTTGGCCGATCACTGGGAGCAGGCCTTTGCCTATCGCCCCTTGGTAGCGGAAACTTTCGTGGACCCACAGATCCACCGAGGCACTTGCTACAAGGCGAGCGGGTGGACTCCTTTGGGCTTGAGCGCGGGATATGGTCGACAGCGGGAAGATTTCTATGAACGCCATGAGCGCCCCAAGCAGATCTGGGTCAAACCCCTGCGGGCTGATGCTCTGCAACTGCTGCGCTCGCCAGGGCCCTTGCCCAAGGCACACCGTGAGGCCCTCAATGCCAACGACAACTCCCATGCGGTCTGCCTCAAAGTGGAACAGATGACAAGCCTCCGGGAACGCTTCCACCAGATCGAAGACTTCCGTCGAAAAGCGGGCCGTCGCTATCGACTCGCCACGGTCTTGAGTATGATTGTGCTCGGCACCCTCTGCGGCAAACACAACCTCAAGGAGATCGTGCGCCTGGCCCATCACCTCAATCAAGCCCAACTGCGCGCCTTACGCTCCTGGAAAAACCCCAAAACAAGCCGTTTTCAGGCCCCCTGCTATGATGTCTTCTACCGGGTGTTGCAAAACGTCGAGGCCGAGCTTTTCGATCAAATCCTCACCCAATTCATAGCCTCGCCCGAGGGCCGTTTGCCCCGCGATATTGCGGTTGACGGTAAGACTCTCAAAGGCACTGACAAAGAACCGGCCAAGGCCTTGCACCTGGTGGCCGCGGTCGATCATCAAAGCGCTCAAACGATTGCCCAAGTCGCTACCGCCGACAAATCCAACGAGATCACCGCCGCCCAAACTCTCCTGCGCAAGATGCCGGCCATGGACGGATCCACCTTCACCTTCGACGCCATGCATAACCAAAAAGAAACGGCCCACATCGTGGTCGAAGAACTCGGTGCTGACTATATCATCCAGATCAAAGACAACCAACCCACCATGCATCAAGACGCAAAGAATCTTTTCGGCCCCTCCCCCTTTTTGTCCACCAAACCGTAGATAAGGACCATGGCCGCCTGGAGATTCGTCAAATAGCAACCCATCCTCTAAGCGCTCCCTCCCTTGGCTTGCCTCATGCTCGTCAGTTCGCCTCTGTCCAACGCACCTTCCATTATCCTAACAAAGCGAAACCTTCCTCGGAACGCTCCTACTATGTCAGCAGCCGCGATCCCACCGACTTGAGCCCTCCTCAGTTCCTATCGAAAATCCGCAACCACTGGGCCATCGAAAACAAAAACCACTACCCCAGAGATCGCTTCTTCGATGAAGATCGATGTATGATCCGTAACCATAACGCAGCCAGAATCCTGGCTGCTTGCAGGCAACTGGTTCTTAGCCTCAAATCTACCATGGGCTTCGAATCCACCCCTGCCCTCTGTGATCATTTCACCTTCAACCTACACAAGGCCATCAATATCATCACCTAATGTCCCGAGAATCAAAACACCGTAGTCGCCCCTCAGCCGGACCAAATCGAGAGGCCAAGTAATCCGAAGCGCGATTAATTTGTGTGCTGAACCAATTTCTAAGATCCCCAGCCCAAATTTCTGGACCATCCCCTCCTGGGAGCTCATCGTTACCCATAAAATAGCTGGACACTTCGATGCGCACGATGCAATTTGGTGGGCATGAACAATGTAATAAGGATCTGTGAACAGAAATTCACGCCCGCCATTCTGGATAGGATCAGTCAGATTGTAAAGGGGAGCAAAGAGCTCACGCGGCGCCAACTATCGATCAGAGTCTGTGAGTTATTAGACTGGCGAGACTGCCAGGGAAAGCTCAAGACGATGAGTTGCCGAGTCGCTTTACTGCGTCTTAAGAAGCGAGGCCTGATCCCATTGCCCGCCCCTCGGATGAAGACAGAAAGGAGAATGAAAAAGGGGGCTTTCGAAGAGTTGCCCCCGCCTCTATCGATAGAATGCAGCTTAAAGCAATTAGGGGAAGTGGGACTGGAGCCTGTGAGCCTGCAACAACCCGAGCGGCTGCGGCTGTGGAACGGGCTCATAGAGCGCTATCATTACCTGGGCAACAGTCCCTTGGCGGGGGCACAGATGCGCTACCTGATCGTATCGGAGAAGGGAATTTTGGGGGCCCTCGGATTCAGTGCTGCGGCCTGGCGCACGGAGGTGCGCGATCAATGGATCGGCTGGGATGATGAGCACCGTTTGGACCATCTGCACAAGGTGGTGAACAACGCGCGCTTTTTGATCTTACCCAGTGTCAGAGTACCCAATCTGGCCTCCAAGGTGCTCAGTCTGTGCGCCCGGCGTATAGCCAGCGATTGGCGAGAACGCTATGGCTACGAACCTTTATTGCTGGAGACATTCGTGGAGCACAAACGCTTTCGAGGCAGTTCTTACAGGGGGGCCAACTGGCAGTATCTGGGTTTGACCAAGGGGCGGGGCAAAATGGATCAAAACCACGAGCATAAAAAATCGATCAAAGCGGTCTACTGTTATGCTTTAAGGAAAGATTTCCGGGAGCTCTTGGGAGGCCGAGAGGGACTCTGGCAAAAGCCTCGTGAATGGAACTGGGCAGAGAAGGAATTTTTTGGCATTGAGCTGGGCGATGAGCGGTTGCAGCAACGCTTGCATCGGCTCAGCTTGGACTTTTACGCTCGGCCCGAGGCGAACATTCCGCAAGCCTGCGGCAGTCTGGCAGCGAGTAGAGGGGCCTATCGGTTTTTTGCCCATAAAAACGTAGGGATGCAAAAGATAGTAGCAGCGCATAGCGAAACGACCTTTTTTCGTTGTCGGCCCAAAGAGGTCATATTGGGGGTGCAGGACACCACTTTATTAAACTACAGCGGGCATGAACAAGCTTTCGATCTGGGGGAGATCGGGACAAAGGCGGGCAAGACCAAGGGCTTGATCGTGCACGACACGATGGCCTTTGACACCGATGGATTGGCCCTGGGGTTGTTGGATGTGCAAACTTGGGTGAGAGATCTCAGGAAGCCCCCAAAAGAGAAAAGAAAGAAGAAGCCAATAGAAGAGAAGGAGAGTTACAAATGGATCCGCAGTTACGATGCCTTGGTCCAAGCGCAAAAGCAGGAAAAGGGGAAGTTGTGGGTGAGCGTGGGCGATCGAGAAGCCGACATCTATGAGCTCTTTGCCCACGCTGAGAAAGAGGGGGAAGAGGGACCGAAGCTCTTAGCGCGCACGACCCATAACCGCATCCTCAAAGAAGAGCAAAAGAAGCTCTTTGAGGCGGTCGAGGAGGAAGCAGTGGGGGGGATCCTGGAGGTGCAAGTGCCTCGTAAACCGGCCCAGAAAAAACGCCTGGCCAATCTGCAGATCCGCCATAAAGAGGTCCTTTTAAAAGCGCCATCGAAGGAAAAGGAGAAAATCAGAGTTTGGGCCGTCTATGCCCACGAGAACGATCCTCCCAAGGGGACAACGGCACTCTCCTGGATGCTCCTCACAACGGTGCCAGTAAACAGTGTGAGCGATGCGATGGAAAGGGTGCGCTGGTATACCATACGCTGGCAGATCGAGGTCTATCACAAAGTGCTCAAAAGCGGATGTAAAATTGAAGATCGACAACTGAAAAGCCGCGATCAACTGGAAGCTTGCCTGGCTATCGACATGGTGGTGGCGTGGCGTATCTTTTATCTGACTCATCAAAGCCGCCACCAGCCCCAGCAACCCTGTAGTGTAAACTTCGAAGAAGATGAGTGGAAGGCGCTGCATTTTTTTGTTAATCAGACAACGCAAGTACCCAGCAAGCCGCCGCCCCTGCGGCAGGCGGTACGGATGGTGGCCCAACTGGGAGGATTTTTAGGGCGAAAGTGCGACGGAGAGCCCGGGCCCAAGACACTATGGCGAGGCCTGCAGCGACTCCAAGACATTGCCTACTGCTACAAGATAATAACTTCAGGCGAACTGAACCCTAATAGTAGTCAGCTGACTTATGGAGCAGGATAAGCCTCGGAGAGGGGTTTGGGGTGGGTTGCCCTAGCCACCAGGATTGGTTCTGAATCCCATCCATCGAGGAATAAATAGGGTCAGGACTAATATAGCTTGCGAATAAAGAATCGGATGCCAACTAATGGCAATAGGAGCGATAACGCCGTCCAGATTGAGAAAACTGTCCCCCCCAGCCGATTGAGTCCTCGCCCAGTAGCAGAGCTGAGCGATTCGTAGGATGTCCGTGGTCGAATCTGCCATGTATGGCAGACATACCCACAGAGTTGGGTTAGGCACAGAAGCCCCAAAGCGACCTAAGAATGGATCCTAGCCGAAGATCTCTCTTCTCAGGTCTCGCATCACCGTCAGTCCCTCCCAATCGCTGCCCTTCATCTTCCTGGCCCCGCTTCGTCGCCTTCGCCCGAATTGATCTCGATATTGGGAGAAGATACTCTCCACATAGAGCCCGTCCCAGTGGTGGAAACAATTGATTTTTAATGAGTTATGGGCAAAAAAAAGGCCGGATAGAGCTGCAAAAAGCTCGATCCGGCGAAAAAGGGCGCTTATGCTTGCGTTAGTCAAATACAAAGCACGCCCTTCTCATGAAAAATATTGCCGTACAAAGCTTCCTGCGTCCAGCCCTAACTCCAGTCATTCGATGCAAAGACTACACCGTGTTTCTGGAAACAATGGAGCGGATTGACCGGGTTTTGATCGACTCCTCGCTGGAAAGGGAGGCGATCGTAAAAGCCTTGGAAGGATGGGATGAAGCGGGAGGGAAGGATCGGGAGCGACGCGCTCTAAGAGCGATAAAAGCGCTGCGGGTGGAGGTGGTGCGTCATTTACTCGGAGGGATATCCTTTCGTTGTCTGTCGCAGGAGTTGGCACGCAGTGAGCTTCTGGCTAATTTTTGCCGGGTGCGTGAGGTAGACGGGATCCGGAAAATATCGAAGAGCAGTCTGGAACGGGATTCGAAATTCTTCGACGAAGCGTATCTGAGACAGCTGCATGCAAGGATGACCGAGGTGGTGGGCAATGCTGAACATTGTGGTGAGGCAGGATTAGAGAAGCCGATCGATACGAGGGAATGCCTGATCGACGCCACTTGCCTGGAAGCGAACATCCACTGGCCCGTGGACTGGGTCTTGCTCAAGGATGTGGGAGCAACGCTGCTCAAGGCGATCAGTCTGATCGGGCAGGCGGGAATGAAACAGCGCATGCCCCAGGGAGCAAAGGGATTGGCTCGGGAGATGAACAAACGGTGCCTGGAGATGACGCATGCGCGTCGGCGCCGGGAGGCGGGCAAAGCGCGTAAAGGGATCCTGCGGCGGATGAAGCTATTGCTCAAGAAGATTGAGGGCCATGCCCTTCGCCACCGTGACTTATTGGAAGCTATGTGGATGCAAAGCGATTACACCGAGAAGAAGGCGAGCCGAATCATCGAGCGAATGGATGGTATGTTAGAGCAGATACCGCAGGTCATGAAACAGGCGCACGAACGGATCATAGGGGGGCGGCAGGTGAAGAATGAGGAGAAGATCCTGAGCGCCTACGAACCTGAGATTGACGTCATCGTGCGAGGCAAGGCAGATCGGGAGGTGGAGTTTGGCAACACCCTTTATTTATGCGAGAGCGCAGAGGGATATCTGTTGGACTGGAAACTGTATGGGGGGCAGGCCCCGAGCGAATTGAAGCAGCTTTGGGAAAGTCTGGAGAGGCAAAAGGGCTTCGCTTTAGAGGAGAAGATCGAAGCGATCAGTGGGGATCGGGGCTATGCCTCGAAGGCGGCCAGCAAGCGGCTCCAGGCAGAGGGGATTTTTGACGCCCTTACGCCCCGCAATCCACAAGAGCTCAAGGAGCGGATGGAGGAGCCGCGCTTTGTCCGGTTGCAGCGACGACGAGGGAGCACCGAAGGCCGGATCGGAGTGCTCAAGAACCGATGGCACGGGGGCAAGATACGCAGCAAAGGCTTTGACAACCGTAACCTTAGCGTGGCCTGGTCGGTTCTGTCCCACAATCTATGGAAAATCGCGCAGAGACTTGCGCAAGAACATGAGAAAGAGGCAACGCAGGCGGCATAGGGATCCAAGAATCGAGTCAGAGGCGCTTCCTTGGGAGAACTATCGACTCAAAGCGAGAGGAAGGGTGCTGGAAAGGTGCATAACGGATAAAAGGTAAGCTACCGAGGACGGAAGGCATGTCGTGGTCTACATAACGTGACGAAGATTGATATCGGTATCAGGCTTCCACCCAAATCCTCTCGGATTTGGGACAGCCTCCACATACTCCTTGGATCCAAGCACCGCACCGTCTGTAAAGTAGCGCACCCGACACCTCAGCGCCGCCGCCACCGGCAACTTGCCTCCCTCTTTCATTACCTTGATCCATGCTTCGGTCGGTATCCTCCCTCGAAGCGATTCCTGGGGCACTCCCAAAGAACCTTTGCAATAGAGCAACTGACGATACTCCCGCGATGCCTCCCGTCATTTCAGAACTCGCCCATACGAGCCACTGACTGCTTCAGCGATTCCTTCCCGCGCTTCAAGACTGCCGCCTACCGCCTCTCCATAGCCGCTCCACCGATAGTCCTTGGGATCCTCCAGATCCCCGCTCTCACCGGGTTCAGATCGATATAGGCCGCTGTAACCCGCAGGGCCGCTTCCCTGCCTTCCACTATCGTGCTCTTGAATCGCTCCGCCCACAATGTCCCATACCGATCGTGGGTCTGATTATACCAGATCGTGTAGCGCTGCTTCAGTGTCTTCATAAACTCGGAGACATCATGCATCCGCGCCAGCAGACGCCTCCGCCACATCTTCGCTTCCTCTCCTCCTCTCTTCAGAGCCGCTGCCAGATACTTCACCGTCATCGTCTGATACGGGATCGGTTCCGAATAGAGCACGGCGTAGCGCCTCACAAGCTCCCGATCCGACACGACCACCCCTTTCCTGTCTGGCACCTTGATCAGAATATGGAAATGGTTGCTCATCAGACAGTAGGTCAGCACCTCAACTCCAGAAAAGTCCGCCACCTGCCACATCTGCCTGCGCAGCCGCTCCTTCGCAACTTCATCGAACAGAAAGGCCCCGGCCACGTTGCGGCTAATACAGTGATAAACCGCGCTCGCTCCCGATATCTTGAGACGTCTAATCCGCATCTTGCTTCTCTTCTAGACTTCCTAAAGGTCAAGCTGTTTTTAGTTTGACCCTATTTATCGGGCACTGACGATCATCAGAATAAACGTCACAATTCGACGGTGCGGTTGACCTAAATGACCGATGAATCAGATTTTTTCGGCGAACCAGTGTGGTGTTCCCGACGATTTCGATTGTCGTATGCCGGTCCACCGGGTTAGAAGAAGCCTTGATTAGTCCTTCGAGCAAACATTCATTCATCTGGAAAAGAAAACTCACAGGAACCACACAGGAACCATGTCCTAACGGAAATCGATCCCTTGGTATCTCCTCACACTCTCTCTCCTACTTTCGACACCGCTGCCGGCGGTCCAGATCAACGAGATTCGCATCGACATGCCGGGTGACGACAACGACGAGTATTTCGAACTCAGCGGTGATGCGGGAGAGTCGCTGGAGGGGCTGAGCTACATCGTGGTTGGGGATCATTCCGGGGAGAATCCAACCAAGGGAAGTGGAACCATCGAGTTCGCCCTCAATCTCCAGGGCTCGATCCCGCAATCCGGACTCTTTCTCGGGGTGGAGTTCAGTTTCACCCTCGCCCCGGAGCTGGTGACGGAGGAATTCTTCGACCTGTTCTTCGAGAATAGCGACAACGTGACCCATCTTCTGGTTCGCGACTACACCGGTCCGGAGGTCTTCAGTGTAGCGGATCAGGAGGGCGAAGCAGGAGTCGATATTGACACGGACGACGACGGGGTGCCGGATCTTGATCCCCTGCCATGGTCGTCTGTAGTCGATGTCCTGGGAGTCGTCGAGGAGCGTGAAGGAGGAGAGAGGTTCTACGGCGAGATGCTGGGGGGCGTCGATATTGGTCCCAGTGGTCCTTTCGCGCCGGCCCACGTTTTTCGAAACGGGTCCAACAACAATTGGCTCATCGGCGCCTTCGCAATTGACGACCCGAACGCCCAGGACACACCGGGAGCGGAGAACCCGTCCCCAGAACTTATCATCACGGAGCAACCCGTGGACCAGACCATCACCAACGGACAATCCGGACTCCTCATGGTGATGGCTGAAGGTATCGGCAGCCTGACTTACGATTGGTTTCAAGGGGAGAGCGGTGACAGCTCCAATCCGGTGGCCGATGCAAACATCCCGACGGTATCGAATGTTACCAGCGACGTCACTTTCTTCAACGGAAACGACGCCCTGGCTTTGACCAAGGACAGCACCATCATCGATGTCATCGGCGTCATTGGGAGCGACCCGGGTTCGGAATGGGGAACGGGCGACATCACGACTGGCGAGCACACGCTGCGACGTGTTTCGACGGTAAAGATGGGTGATACCAACGGCTTCGACAACCCGGGCGACATCTCCGACCAGTGGGAGGGGTTTCCGCAGGACACCTTAGGGGGCCTCGGCGCCCACTCCCTCGATAACGGAGATACCGCGGCTGACCTCCTTTTCTCCGAGTACGTGGAAGGGAGCAGCAGCAATAAGTCGATTGAGATTTTCAACGGAACGGGCGCGGAGGTTGAGCTAACGGCCTACAATGTGGACCTCTACTTCAACGGCAGTAGCGAGGTCGGGAATACTCTCAACCTCAGCGTCGCACAGGCCACCCTGGCTGCGGGAGGGACTCTTGTAATCAGCAACGCCGGCGCCGATGCGTCCGACGAATTCTTCAATACGCCGGCCTTGACCCAGACGACGAACTATTGGGTGCGAGTCTCCGACGATTCTCAGAGCATCGATAGCGACACGGCAACCGTCACAGTGGAGGGCGGCGATCCTTTCGCCGGGATCGATCTCGGCGGGGGATTCTTCTTCTCGGAGTGGTACGGTATTTACAACCCCGTATTTTTCCCATGGGTCTTTCATGTCCAACATTGTTTTCAGTACATCTTTCCCGTCACCGAAGGTGAGGCCTTCTTCTACGACCTCGAATCGAATGACTTCTGGTGGAGCCTCTCGACATTTGGCGTGTTTACCTTCTACTCATTCGACCGCCAAACCTTTAATTTCTACTTCGTCGATTCCAGTAATCCCCGCAACTTCGTCGACCTCGAGACAGAGGAGGTTTGGAATCTTCCAAGCTCTTAGTAATCCACGAGTTAAGCAAGACACGTTGCCTCGGCCAATGCCCCCGTTCTTCTCCATCATCATCCCCAGCCTCAATCAGCCCCGATTTTTGGAGCAGTGTCTGAAGAGTGTGCTGGCGCAAACCGGCCCTTCCTGGGAGCTGATCGTGATCGATGGTGATTCGAATAGGGAAGTCCTGGACATTTTGGAGTCCTACCGTGAGCACTTTGCCCATTTCGAATCGGAACCGGATAATGGGCAATCTGATGCCGTGAACAAAGGGTTTTCTCTCGCCCAGGGGAGACTGGTCTCCTGGCTGAACTGCGACGATTTCTATGAACCCGGTGCCCTGCTGGCGATGATGGAGGCTTTCGACCGGGAGCCGGACCGGCCCTTCTATGCGGGGAGCGGATTCAGAACCGATGCTGAGGGGAAAAAGAGGGAGCCGTTTTATCCAAAAGGCTTCCGGTTTTCAGAAGAGATTCTCAGATACGGGGAGAACGAAATCCTACAGCCGGCAACATTCATCCATAGAGAGACACTTCATTCGATTGGAAACCGACTCGATCCTGAACTGCACTACGCGCTCGACACCGATCTGTGGCTTCGACTCTCGCAGCATGGGGATCCCCTTTTCATAGACAAACCGATCGCAACCCTCAGAGAGTACGAAGGGACGAAGTCGGCCCAAGGCGGGTGGCCACGATTCGAAGAGATCCGACGTCTGGCGGAAAAATACACCGGTAGCACTCTCACACCCGGGGCCCTGCACGTCCTCGCGGGAACGCTTTGCAAGGAGCTTACCGACCCCAAAGTCTCCGAGCAAGTCTCGCCCATGCTGGCCGAAAAAGCAATCGAGCTTTGGGAGCAAACGGGACACTCACTCAAGATGCTCGATGGGTATGGTGAAGACTTCCTGGAAGCTTCACCTAAGGGTCGCCTTGAGGCGGACAAGAGAGAACCTAATCAGGAGATCGATAGACTGCGAAAGTACATCGCAATCCTGGAAGAGGACCGGCGGGAGCGGGGAAAGCAGATCGAGAGACTCACCGAAGTCCTCGTCCAAAGCGAGAAGCAACGAATCGATCTGACTCGGGACATCGAGAAACTCAACCAACTGATCCGGGAGATCGAGGAAGATCGGCGGGAGCGTGGTGAGGATAGTCGCGAGCACATGCGGCAAAGCCACGAAGAGAATCGCGAGCGCCTACGTCAGATCGACGAACTCTATCGCCTCCTCGATGAGTCTGAGAAAGACCGAGCCGCCCGACTCGAAAACAACGACAAGCTGACGCAACTGATCCACCAACTGGAGGCGGACAAACAAGACCAGCTTTCCAAGTTGAGACGAGAGATCACGCACCTCCGCCTTCCTTGGTGGAAAAAGGTTGTAGGGAAGTCAGGAGGAAGGGACAGCTTAGTTGAGGAGTGATTCCCAACGGATTCGACAGGCTTATACGGCGACCCCGGTAATTAAGAAAACAACGGATGGGGAGCGGAAGGTTTTCCAGAGCAGACCAGACGCAACGAACGTTGTCTCGATCCCGCTTAGCGATTGATCGGGTAAGCAGGCTCGTCCGGACGCGGCGCTGACTGCTAGATTCGGATCCCCAGAGCGAGCAAACGGGCGTAGAGGGAACCAAGGATCTTCACTTGCAGACCGAAGCGAGTTATGAGTTGATTCTGCAATTCCCGACCGACGTTGCGGGACCGAATGCGCTGAAATTCCTCCTGGGAGAGGTCGAAATCACCGGCCTCGACGGCGGAGAGATGCTCCTGAGTCTTTTGCCTGGAATGAAATCGGAAGCATCCTAGGAAATAGGGCAACCGCATGATACGAAGTCCATGTTCCTGGAATCGGAGAAGCAGATCCCAATCCATTGCGAACTGGAAATCAGGGTCGAGTCCTCCGACCTCGTTCCAGGCGCGCTCCCGCCAGAAGAGCGTTTCCTGGGGGACATAGTCAACCCAACGCAGTGCTCTCTGACTGTGTCTCGGCAGGACCCATCGGCCAATTTCGCGGCCCTCCGAGTCGATAATGACCCGGTGACCATAAACGACATCGACCTGGGGATGAGCCTGAAAATACCTGGCGACGAATTGGAGGCTACCGGGAAGCAGAAGATCATCCGAATTCAGCCAAAACATTATGCGGTTATCCCCACTTTGTTCGCTCCCGCCCAGGAGACGAGAAAACCCTTTTCTGATCGCCTCGTTCTGGCCGCGATCCGGCGCCGACTGAGCAAAGTCGAGCCGATCCGAGTACTGTTTTAAGATCGATACCGTCTCATCCGTTGAACCGCCGTCGACAACGCCATAACGAATGTTAGGATAAGCTTGATCAAGCACACTCAATACGGTCTCTTCCAGATGTTCCGCGGCTTGAAAAGCCGGGGTGACGCCGAGGAACCGTATACCGTTAGATGGTCCCAAAGATCCGGAACGGAATCTCTCCCCGACTATCGGTTTGGGAGGGTACTGCTGAAAGTCCTGGATGCGCATCCAGTAACGACGAACCAGAAGGCGATAGAGAATGTGCTGTAAGGAGTTGATTGCCTTCAGAGCGAGGGCGTTCATATCGAACGAGGTGTAATGCAGGTTGACACTGGGAGAGAGGTTTCGGGTGTCAGATTTCAGCGTTCAGGTGTCAGGACTTGAGATTCCACTAGGTTCTTTGTCGTATGCCTCTTCGTCTGCTTCGTCGATATCAACCTGGCCGATTTCCTGGTCCTTCGTCTCAAACTTGGTCGTAAGCATTGTTGGAAAGCCAATAGTCGCTGCGGCAGTCTTTGACCAGAGGGGTTCATCGCGGGATAAACCCGCTCCTACATTCCTTACGGCTTTCAACAATGCTCGACTTTGCGAGTTTCGATTCAAGGTTGAAACGACGAAGCCTAAGAAGAGGCTTAGGACAAAGGGCACTGACACCTGACACCCGAAACCTGAATCCACTCCCAGCCGCCACTCGCAGCCCGCCACACGAAACTCGTACCCGCACTCACTCCACTCTCCCCGCCAATGGCACCGGAGAGGGAATGAAACGGGCTGAGATTCCGGCCGCTCCATATTGGTGGCTCCGTACTCTCAGTTTCACCCGAAAAGTGCCGCTCGACGGGTCGATCAAGGGATCGATATGAAAGACATCGCCCGGAATGATCCTTCCCTTGTGAGGTCCGTCCAGGAGTTCGATGGAATAGCTCAGAGCGGGATCGATCTCTCCGAAAAGGCTCGAATCGCAATAGATGATGAGGGTTAACTGGGTGTCGTCGACAACTCGAGCAACGGTTTCAAGACGTTGTACCGCCTCGCCGACGGACTTCGCCTTTTTGAGGAAGATCCCTTCGATCGGACTCCGTATGTAGCGCTCTCGTAGGCGAACTTCGGCTTTGGAGAGATTTGCAAGGCGCTCATTGTGTCTCCCTTTTGCCAGCGCCAAATGGTACTCGGCCTCTTCAAGCTGTTTTTCGCTGTTGATATTCTCACGCCGCAAAGCTTGAGCACGGTCAAAGTCCTTCTGGGCTTTGGTAAGTTCCGCCATCGAACCCTCCAACAGCGCATTGGCCGAAGCAACTTCGGCGCGCTGGTAGTCGGAGTCCAACTCAAGAATTATAGAATTCTTCGAAATGGTGTCCCCTTCTTCGAAATGGTAGGAGACGATCAGTCCACCCGCGGGCGAGCTCAGCCGGATGTCCTCATTGGGCACGAGGACGGAACGCAGGGAACCCCTCGAAGCCCCGCTCAAGGGGAAGTAATGGGTTGTCTTGGAGATTGACTGAGCGGTGGTATCGCCAGGGGCAGACAGCAAGGGAGAGGCGATCAGGACCACCGCGATGAGGGAGCCAAACTGCGGTAGCCTCGAAAAGAGAAAGAAGAGAAACCACGAATGAACACGAATGAACACGAATTCTAGAAATTTGCCCCGCGGTTGACTCGGAATGGGTTCCCCGGGGGGACCTATAGGTTAGAGAAATCAGCCCATTCTGGACTGATAAAGTTGGACAAGCAATATCCAACAACAAAAATCCCTTCCGTGCCCGGTTCGGAGTTTGACGGTCGTAAATCGCGACCAACTTCACACCGACAGATTCCTTTCACTCACCGCACCTCCGATTCCTCACCCCGCTCAGCGGAACGACGAAGACCCACCACTTTGAATCCCCGCTCTGCTCCTCGGCAGAGCATGAGGATCCCGTGGAATTTGGGAGCCGGAGCTGGAAGTTGGGCTGCACACCACCAGCTGAGTTCGTCCGGCTTCCAATTTCCACAGAATCCTAGAGCCAACGCAGCTTGATGAAGCGGATAAAATCGTTGAAGAGGACGTATGCGACGGGACGGCGACCGGCCTTAAATTCCACTTTTCCAGCGAAACCGACCTTGAGGAAATCAAGGCTGTCCCGATCGATCTCAAGAGGCAGGGTGAGAGCAAAGGAATACCCATTTTCACTGGTATCAAGCCCGTAGGCGAACTGGGCCACGTCGACCACCTGCAAAGGAAAAGTCTGGGTCGGGTCGGCGGCCAGCCTCAACTCCCCGGATATGGCACCCTTCTGATCGAAAAAGGCCTCGAGGTAGACGATGTCTTCTTCCCGGACTCTCACCTTTACATCCCAATTCAGCGGTTCAGCCACCTCGACAACGGTTTCGCCCATACGCATCACGCGACCGACCCGCTGGGGCAAATTCTGCGGACCCACTACAACCCCATCGAAAGGCGAGCGGATTGCGGAATGCTCGATATCGTAGTGAAGTTTCTCGATGGTGGCCGCGACCTTTGCCGCGTTGAGGCGGGCGATCTGCATCTCAATTTCATTTTTCACCGTGAAAGCGTTGTCCGCCTCGGTCATGTAGCGCTCGTATTCCTGGTTCGCCTGTCGCAGTTGGATCTCCAAATCCTCGGTGTCCAGCTTCGCGATCAACTGGTCTTTCTCGACTTGCTCCCCTTCTCTGACCAACACCTCGGTGAGGCGAGCCGAACTGAGTGCGGGGAGGGACCTCAGCTTTTCCGGAATAACGTTTGCGTCGCCTTTGATTCGGTAGGGAATGGGAAAGGACAGAATCACGATGACCGCGAGAATCGGCACGACGACCTTCCAGAATACTCTTTTGGCCGGGGTGGCGAGCAGACGCTCCCTAAGCTCGCGAGCGAGTTTGGCGCAACGCAACATTCGGCTCTGTTGCCAATAAAGGGCTGTTCCGAGGGCCTGCCCTCCCGCGACCGATAGGTCCCGCATCCGATAGATCGAAGTTCCCAGCTGCTTCGTGACCTCTCGGCCCTCGAAGAGAAGAACGCCGCACAGTCGCCTCTCCCGGTCGAACAAGGGAAGGACGGTGGCCCAATTCATGGGAATCATTTCAAAATAATGGTTGATCTCGGCCGGGCGCGTTTCGACTTTTGATGGATCGCGCTGCACCAGGGCGACGTGTGTCCGCGGCCGAATTTCAGAGGGCACGGTCAGGAGGCGTTGTTCGCCCGCTCTCTGGCCGGATTCCGCCTTCTCTTCGTCACCCGAATTCCCGCTCTGAGGATCTTCGGATTCGTCCAAAGTCGGACTCTCTTCGAGTTTCGTAGCCTCGTTTGCCTCATGTCCTTCCGCATCCGCAACCTCCCCATCCTCGCCCTTATCGGCCGAAACCGAACCTCCCGCCTGTTCTCCCGTAGTGTGCTCAAGGAGGCGGCCCACAAGCGCCTTGAGGACTTCGACATGCTCGCTTCGGGGATGAGGCTTTTTTAGACCGCTGCAAGCCTGAATCTCGAATTCAATCTCGCTGCTTGCTCCGCTCATCCGCCATCTTTCGCGGGCGTAATCTCGAACCGTGAATATACTCACTCGATCACAGGCGACCGCTTCCCGCGCATAGTTCACCAAATTCCATGAAGTCGTCTCCAGGTCGAGGTCTCCGGCCAACTCTTCCAGGAGATGGGTATACGTACTGAGCCGGGTCAGCTCCTCCGTAACATCCGCCGCTCTTCGCGCCTTGAGGTAGAGCTCGATGTCGCGGCAGACAGACTGGAGGAGGGCCAACCTCGACTGTCTCAGCTCCGGGTCGGGGTTACTGAACCACACCCTCAGAATTCCGACCACTCCGCTATCCAACGTTATGGGAACAAAGAAGTGTTGAAACGGAGTCTTGTTGAAGAGGGGAAGCTGGTCGGGAGCGGGGGCGTCCTCGACTTTCAGCCCTCTCATTGCCTCGGTTCCGGCGGGAAACGAATTCGGTTCGAGCAAAGCCGCTCGATTATCCTCGGAGACCTTCCGAATCACCTGCCGAAAACTCTCTTCCTGCTCGGGCGCCTCCCGGAAATCCAGATCTTCGAGATTCCTCCCTATAACACGCTGGTACTGTTCACCGCTGCGCATCTCATAGGCAAATCCGCGCGGCGCCAGCGCCTTGGCGACACACTCCGCGTGCACGTGAAGGTAAGCTACCAGATCGGGCGGGTCCCGCGCAACTTGCGCCAAACGCGCCGAGATGTCGTTGGCCAGGCGCTGGACATCCGGCGATATCGTATTGGTGATGGTAGACATCAGGCGAAGGTCGCTAGGAATCTATCGGACTTTGAACCTCGCACCATTTTACCATTTTAGAACCTCGGAACACGGTTGAGGTTTAGATCAACCGGTGGAAGATGGAAATCCGGGAAAGTTCATACCGGCAGACTCCTAGTACTGTACTTGCCTTTTAGCACGGAAACGTAAAGCCTTTTTTCCCAGTCAAGATGCGCTGTCTGAATTCCCCACCGGTCCTCAATGCTCTGGAAAACAGGCTCTGCGAGAGCATTTCCGTTACGGCTTCACACGTCGCAATCTTTAATCCGGGCGACGGGCGTTTGGCGCGCGCAATAAGAGAGATTCTGATCTCCCATGAGATTACATTTACTCTGGTCGAGCCGAGAAGGCAATTGCACCGATACCTCGATGACTTTCCTGATGTAGGTGAAGATCCGTGGGACACGGACTGGTTTGAGAATAGGGTCGAGCAATACGGAGCCTTCGATTCTATTATCATCTATCAGATCAACCAGATCTGGGGTGGGAAATTGAGCTCTTTTCGGCGAATCCTTGACCTCCTTTCTCCGGAGGGGCACTGCACCGTCAGTTTTATCAACTCATCCGCATTCCGTTTTCTCGAACCCTACCTTCCACCCGTGGCAGTAACGCCCGAAGCCCTCGTCCATCCACTCCAAACTCAAGCTCGAGTCGGCTATAACAACTGGCTGGCACTGGGAGGGATTCTCAATACCAAGATTCACTCGATCTGGGGGCTCCTCGACAAAGAGGCGTATGATTTTTGCCGGAATCCCAAAGAGGTCCGAACCGTCAATTGGAGAAAAAAGGGGACCACCATCGAGATTAGCTCGATCGCGGATGCCTTCTTCTGGGGCGCCCCGGTGGTTGCCTTCGAAATGGGGAGGGCGAAAACCGGATCAGAAGGGCCTCAGACCCAGTTCAGCATAGTCCCCTACCGGGATGATCAATTCCAATCCATTCTGCTCCCCTACCCCGACCTCTACGAAGCCGAGGCAGACCTCCTCACCAGCGAACGAGAGGCAGCCGCGTGGAGAGAAAATCCGATCAGCCAAATTGGCAACCTGGTCTCATTTTTTGTATCCGAACTTGAATCGATCGACGAGGTCGAATCGGCCCTCGTAATCGGTTGCGGTTGGGGAAAGGACCTTATTCTCTTTAAGAGGGAACGCCCACAATGGCGGTGGTTCGGCGCCGATCCCTCGAAGAGGAGACTCGAGCTCGGCGCCGATTTTCTGGTGGCGGAAGGTATCCAGACAAAAGCGTTCGACCCCGAAAAGACCCTCCCTTTCGAGGATGGGGAATTTGACCTCGTGATCTCTGCCGGCTATTTCTCTCGCATCTACCCCTCCCTCGCCAAGCACATCGCCACCGAAGCGCTGAGGATCGCCCGCCGAGGTGTCTTTGCCCTTGAAAATAAAAGCGGTCCGGAGGTTGCGCTCTCCCTCAAGAAATATCCGCTCTCCGATATCTTCCGGTCAATCGGAACGCGTCCCGACTCCAAACCCGTGCTGGCGAACCAGCAACCGACGGATCTGTATTTGCTGTGGGTTATCAAGTAGGATTTAGGGAGAAGATCGACTCGAGATTACAATCGAGAGTGACGACGTGAGAGGAGGACCGCTTCCATCTATTGTCGTGACTCTTAATCGTGATCTAAACTCGAAAGAGGTGTGATCACCTGTCACGTCGAAGCCGCCAGAGGAGCAGGATGAGCGCAGTGTTGCCGGCTCCCCCGGCCTTGCGCCGGGGGAGCCTCAGCCACGCCAAGGAAGCCAAGCAATTACGAATGCAACCCCCACCCCTCAAATATTGACCAGCAGAACGGGACTGTCATTGTCCCTGTCGTGATCTATTGGAGACTTCTTGCGCTCGGCATTGCGATGCTGCCGGCTTTTTCCCTTCGTGCGGAAATGAGCAGCGCGACCGGATCACCGGAAGAGCGGCGAAAGCCCAAATCCCCGCCCGCCTCCTTTGGAACTCTAGTCGGAAAAACGGGCCGCATGTTCCATGAAAATCGCGCTAAGGACGATCCAATAGAACTGGAAGGGAGGGTCTGGACTCTGGAGAAGGCGCTGGCCCGGGCGATGGAAGCCAACCCCGAAGTGCTCCAAGCCCGCAATACTCTCTTTCGACAGGAGGGCGTCTACATGCAGGTGAGAGCAGGGCTCTTCCCAACCATAGATTTGGTGGCAAACGCCTCTCAACGCGATCAAGGCCTCCTCGACCGAGCCTCTACTGAGGAACCGTTTGTTCCCTCGGAACAGACCTCAATTGCGGAGCGAAATTACAGCCTTCGACTGCAGGTCCGTTTTCTCGTTTACGACGGGAAGAGCGTCAAAAGGCAGGCCGAGGTTCAGAGACTGCTCGGCACAAGACTCTATTTCGAAGCGCAGAGCACGGCCTACCGAATCGCTTCCATCGTCAATCAGGCATTCGACAATCTTCTTTATCGCCGAAACGTTATGCGGATTCACGATGAAACCGTAGAGACTTTCGAAATCCTGGCCGAACAGACTTTGCGTCGGTATGAATTCGGAGAGATCCCCGAACTCGATACGCTGAGAGTCCAGGCCGAGCTGATGAGCGCCCGCGCCGACTCCGCCAGGGCCGAAAGCGACCTGCTGCGGGGAGAACAGTTTCTTCGCCGCACGCTCAATTTGCCGGAATCTGGAGCAGCGGGGTCCCCTCTGAAAACAGAGGGAGACCTAAAGCAGAGGGATTTTGAAATCGAATTCCAAGAGGCCAGAGACCGGGCCCTGGCGATACGATCCGACCTCCTCGCGGCAAAGGCGCAGGTCGAAGCGGCCGAAGTCGGCGTCGGTGCGGCGAAATCCCAGTATTCGCCGAAAATCGAAGGCTTCGCCGACTACCAGCTCAATTCTTCCTACTTTAACAGCGATATACGTCTCGACGGCTGGATGGTGGGTATCTCAGGAACATGGAATCTGTTCGGTGCCGGCGGCAGACGCGGCCTAGTGATTGCCAATCAAGCAGAGCTCAGAAAAAGCCGTCTGACCTCGCAGTACCTTGAGAACGACATCACTTGGCGGCTCCGCGAACTCTACTCCATCCTCCGTCAATCCCGCATCGTCATCTCAGCACAGGAGACTTCTGTTTCTTTCGGAGAGAGAAGTGTCGCCCAAGCCCAGAAGATGTATGAATTCGGCGAGGCCTCAATCAACGATGTCCTCAGCGCGGAACTCTCTCTCCGGTTGTCGCAAATCAAACTCGAAGAAGCGATCTACAGCAACAACTCAGCCATCGCTCAGGTCCATTACGTAATCGGCGGACCCAGCGTAGAGACGCCGTTTGGGGAATCTGAGGTCCATCCCTTCCGAAGCCAACGGAATTGATCGTCGGGATCCTTTCCGCACTCCATTCGTTCCCGTCCTTTCCTTCTTTGCATTCTCGAATCCATTTGGGATCCAAACCATTCCCTCATTTCTCCTTTATGCGCCCTCGAAATCCTGCTCTAAGATCGGATTGCATTGGCTAGGAGTCTGACGGACTTTGACTTTCGATTACTGCGCAAGTAATTATGTTCGTCCGATAGACTCCTAGCAATAAGAAAATGAAACTGTCGGTATGAAGTTGGTCGCGATTTACGAACATCAACCTACGATTCGAAGATCAGGTCAGTTGCGAAGTGCACCTGTCACGGCACAGCAAAGCGGCGACCGAAAGCCCGACAGATTCCTAGATGACTGAGGCGATCGAATCCAAGACCTCGACGGCGGAGGAGAAGAGCGATCGGAAAGCGGGGATGATGATCCCAGCCTCCTTTCGGGCGGACCTGGTCATGCAGAAGCAACTCTTCCGAAAGGAGGAGTACTACGTGGTGAAGGATCCTCTCGCCCTGACCTACTTCAGGCTGCGGACAGAGGAGGCGTATCTAGTTACACTGCTCGATGGGACGCGAAGGCTCTCCGAGATCCAAGAGATCTGCCAAGAGCGATTTCCCCACGGAGATTACTCGCTGGGGGAGATAAACAATTTTATCCACCAGCTGGGAGTAAGCGGCCTGCTGAACATAAACGCGCGCCGTTTCGTCGACTACGCCCAGAGCGAGAAGCGGATGAAGGTGGATCCGATTAAAGTATGGCTCAAACTGCTATCCAATCTGATTTTCTTCAAGGTCCCTCTCTTCGACCCCAGTCCCTGGCTTGGGAAAGTCACTCATGCCATGCGGTTTCTGTGGAGCCGATGGTTTGTCCTCGGTTCGATCGCCTTCATCGTATCCACCCTGTTTTGGCTCTTCCTTAACCGCGACACCTTTTCGGGGAGTGGAGACGAATTTTTCACGCCGTCGAATATCGCTCTGCTCTGGCTCTCGGTTATCGTCATCAAAACGTTTCATGAATTCGGCCATGCCATGACCTGCCGACACTTCGGAGGGGAAGTCCATGAGATGGGCGCCTGCCTGATCTGCCTCACGCCCTGCGGTTACGTCGACGCTTCAGATGCCTGGATGATGCGCCACCGCCGCCATAAAATCTACACCACGGTGGCAGGCATCTTCGCGGAATTTTTCATCGCCTCGGTGGCGGCGCACGTGTGGTTAAATCTGCAGGACGGTCTGGCCAGAAACCTCGCCTTTAACGCCATGATCGTGGCCAGTATCAACACCCTTTTCTTTAACCTGAATCCCTTCATGCGATTCGACGGGTACTACATCGCCCTCGACCTCTTCGAGATCCCCAACCTTCGCGCCAAAGCCTTCGCCTATTGTTCCACTCGTTTGCAGAGGCTGATCTTCGGGATCAGAAATACGACTCAAGAGAGGCTCATCGAAGACGCCAATCACGGCAGGCTCTTCATCGTCTACTCCGTCTGTGCCTTCTCCTACATGTTGATCGTGATCTACTCTATCGGTCAAATCTTCTCTCGCGTTCTCGAACCAATTGGACTCAAAGTGTTCGGTGACAGCATCGGCATCGCAGTACAGGTGTCTTTTGTCATGATCCCGATACTGAAAGTGGTCTCGGATTCAATGAATCCCGAAAGTAAAATTGAAAAGAGCGAGTCCACAACGAAACGTCTTGGCCTGATCGCCCTGATCGTCGTCTGCCTGGTCGGTCTCCTCGCCGTCGTCCCCTCACACTTCAAAGTCTCGCAACAAGGGATCGTCCTCTCCCAACATGCCGAGGAAGTCGGGATTGAGATCGCCGGGACGATCGAAGGATTGTTTGTGCAAACTGGAGACTGGGTCGAGGAAGGCCAGCTCCTGGCACGACTCAAGAATCCATCGCTCGATTCCCTTCTCTCCACCTCCCAGACAGACATGGAATTGGCCAAGGTCCGACTCATGTCTCTCAAAACGAGCGACGCCTGGGACGACCACTCCAGTATTCCGGAGGCTGCCGCCGCTTTCGAATCCTCCATCGTCGCCTACGAACGGGCGCAGCAGCTCGCCCAAAAGCTGGAACTTCGATCTCCCACCCAGGGCTACATTCTCACCCCCGATATCGAACGACTGACCGGCGCCTACCTTCCGGCTCATGCCTCCGTATTCCGAATCGGTGACACCCGCAGGATGAAAATCGTCATACCGTTGACCGAGGACCAGGCCCAGCTCGTCGAAGTCGGTAGCAGTATCGATGGCCGCTGGCAGGCCACAGGGAAGAGCTTCCAAAGCCGGATCGAGGTTCTACCGAGAAGAAAGACGAGCCGGGAAGAGTACCTCCCTGGAATGCTGACGGTTCACGGCGGACCGGCTCCTCGCGAGCCATCGCAGGCAGATAGTCAGAATGAGCCTGAATTCTCAATCTTTCTGGCTGAAGCCCTCCTTCCCGAATCAGAGAAATTCAGCCATGAAGGCATGCGGGTAAGAACCTATATCGAGGGGAAGAAGACGACCGTCGGCGCCCGTATCTGGCGAGGGTTTTTGAATTTCTGGAATAGGCGAGGCTAGCCCGGAACGGGCGGGGTGGTGTAGTCACTTGAATTCCATCGCCGCCCGCAGATCCGCCATCCCCACGAAATCGGGACGCTGACCGCGTTGACCTACGGAGATGGTGGCGATGCCGCCCACGCGATGGACATGGTGCACCGGGCACCCGTCGCCGCGATCACCGAGGAAAAGAAGCGCATCGACCAAATACTGGCCCAGGCCCAACCCTTTGAACTCCACCCGCCAACGCCGGAGCTCGCCCGCTTTCAGATCCTGAGGATCGCGGCGAAGATTAATCGTGCTGACCCCGTAGACGACGTTGTTATAAGAATCACTCACCTGAATGCTGAAGTGACAGCGGTCCAGGTCGACCTTTGCCTGAAGGTAGAGATCCAGTCGAATGGATTCCCCCTGAAAGAAAGTGAGTCGGGGATTGCCTTTCGCATCCGTCACCTGGGAGTAGACGATCTCAGCCTCACGGGAGCCGATCTCATTCCCTTCCGGCCAGTTTCGAAGGCCGGCCCCGTCGGGAAGAGTCAGCCCTGTCTCCGGATTCCTCAGTCGCGCGGATTGATCAGAGGGACCAGAATCGATCACCGGATGGGCTTTTCGCAGAGCCGCCTCATGCAGCTCATGGAAGATGCTCTCCGCCCGCGTGCAATCACCGAGGTAGCGCGGTACGCCCTCGTCGAGAACGAGCGCCCGCTGGCAGAGCGCCTTCACCGCAGAAATGTCATGGCTGACCAGGATGAGCGACATCCCGGCGGCAAGCCGCTCTTCGAAAAAACGGGTGCACTTGGAAATAAAAAAAATATCCCCCACGGCCAACGCCTCGTCCACCAGAAAGACGTCGGGCTCTAAGATCGTCTCGGTGGCGAAGGCCAGGCGCAACAACATCCCGGTCGAATAGACCTTTACCGGCTGGTCGACAAAATCCCCGATGTTGGCAAAGGCCAAGACCTCGTCGAACCGCTCTTCAACTTCCCCCCGCGAGGCCCCCGCAAGGGCGGCCTGAAGGAGAACATTCTCTCGGCCCGTGAATTCCGCATTGAAACCCGAACCGAGTTCAAGGAGGGCCGAGACGCGCCCTCTCAGCTTTGCCGATCCGGAGGTCGGCCTCAAGGTGCCTGCCATTATCTGCAACAGCGTGCTCTTCCCGGCTCCGTTCCTTCCGATGATTCCGAGGCTCTCCCCTCGCTTCAATTCGAAGCTGACATCGCTCAAAGCCCGAAACTCGCGCGCCATCCCTTCCGCCTTCTTTCCCAACCACGACGAAAATGATCCCGGCAAGAACGAGGATCGAGCGGCGCCCCTCAAAAGCGGCGCCCGCAGACGGTCGATCGGCTCGCCCCATAGAGTGTACCGCTTCGACACACCCTTGACAACCGCGACGGGCTCTTCGCCCCCTTTCGAGCTGCCTTGAAAAGGGATGGGCTCAACCTTCGATCCCGCTTGGGGCCGTCGCTCTTCCACCGGTTCCTCGACTGTCACTACCTCTTGCATGGTCAATCCCTCGATAGCCCGTACCATTGTTCTCAAGGCGAACCGCTTTCAAGGCTTAATTTCGGGTGGAGTCGTCAGCCGTCCTCATCACCTGGCAGAGCCCCGGCACCTTCGAACCCACCTCCGATCGCCTCACCATCATCCATCAGGACGCCGCCCTCCAGAGCCAATCATTCTACCGCGCCATCGAACTCGAGGAAGATCCATAATACCGCGACCTCAGGGTCATCGTTTTAGGAATCTCGCATATCCTTCAAAATAAATAACTTTTGTCATTTTTTTCGTTGACAGCTTTCCTTTATTAGTGAGAAAAACTCTCGATTGTTTGAAATACATGGGCCTTAACAAAGCCTCTCAGACGTCAAATTCAATAAAATCGCTAAGTCTTCCATGCCTCACATCCCCCCGGATGTTAGACAATGTCCCAGAGCTATTTTGAACTTTACCGTTCCCTGCGGGGACCCTATGTGTCGTAAATTAGATATACTAAATACTTAAATTGATCTGTTCCCTATGAGAAAGAATAATAAACTCAGCAAACTCCGGAAGTCCACGATGAAAGTCGAAGCACTCGAGAATCGCCAGCTGTTGTCGCACGAAGCGCTCCTCCTCACAGGGGACGCCACGGCGACCGATCACGCCACCGATCACGAGGACATTACGGGAGTAGTAAACACTTACAATGGATTCGAACAGAGTTCGCTCGTCGCTTCCTACGCAGCTACGCCTGGCGAACTCACCCGAGTCTCATTCCTCGATCCCGACGGGGACGTGGTCTTCGCCGAGTTTGGAGGCAACGGAAAGCTCACCATCTCTTTCGAACAACACGAAAGTGCGCAGCCTTCACCGTATCTTCAGAGTACTACTTGGTACTCTAAAGGGTTGGCCACTCTGAGCGTTTCGGGTGGAGACGAGTCGACCTTCCTTTCGGTCTTCTCCTTGGGAAATGATCCTCTTCGGGTAGACGTGACGATCATCGACGGAGATTCCGACGATCCCACCAATGACTCATTCGAGGGAGCGAATTTTATGGCCGACATCCGAGCCGTCGAAGTTCTGGGAGCCGGGAGTCAGGTCAATCACTTCGGTGGACTTGGTCTCGCCAACACCAACTTTAGAGGAACCGATAGTCCTGGCGACGGGAGGCTGACCGGGGTGATCGCGCCGGATGTCAGAATCCTCCAGTACCTGCGGATTGGCGACGTCAACACCGAGGGGCAGACTGCCATGCCCATTATTTCGATCCATCCCCTTTCGCCGCTAAACGAGGACGGCGGAGTGGTGGAGATCGCGGGCGGAGCTCTCAACGTCGAGGAAGGCAACGAGATCGACACCGGCGGATTCTCACTCCCCTTCAAGGCCGTCGACGGCCGGCTTTCGTTCAACAGCCCCCGCCTGGGCCTGGACGCGGATCTTATCGCCTCCCGCTATATCGGAATGACTGATTTCCTCACCGTCGACATGGATGACATCGATCGGCAAAGCGATCTCAGCATCCTTTTCCCAATCACTAAAGCCACGACTCAGGAAGACGTAACTGACTTTCTGGCGGACACGGAGGGCAAGACGATCATTTTCGATACGCCCGATGAAACGCCCATGACTTTCGACGTCATTTCGCCGGATGGAGACGATTTCTCGGATAACAATATCATCTTCGATATCAACGTCGAAAACCTCATAATGCGGTCGGAGGAGTTCGCTAATCTCACCTTCGAGAAGGACGTAGACGGTCTCTTCGTCACCACGGAAAGTCAGGCCGAAGACTCCAATGACAATCAGTTCGATTCCGATTTCAATGAGGGTCCGATCGGCAATGTCAGGTTCTTGGGTACTGTGAGCGGCGGCACCATCGGCCTCTCTCTCGAAGCCCACGGCCTGGGCGAAATTCACGTTGGGACCTCCGACGGCGGCGGTCTCAAAAATGGTGTTATGAGCCACGCCAACGCTGAGGGAATCTTCAACGCTCTCGGCACTCCCGACGATAAGGCTTGGATCCAAGGTGTGGAAATCTGGGCCGCAAATCGGGAACCAGCTGATCCGGACGCAGATCCAGTAGTTCTTCCACCCGGTCTCGAACTCGCCGCTGTTGATCTGCTCAACATTGAGGATGGCTCCCTTCTCGGTAACCTCACCTTTTTTGGAAATTTGACCCAGCATGCCGACGGAGGTGCGTTGATCCATATCACTGATTCGGATGTTGAAGATGGAATCAGCTATGGCGCCGGGTACATCGAAGGCAACAAAGACCTCAACCTCGAAAATGTCATTAAGTTCTCGGTTAGCGGCGGCGGTGACAGTTCGACCGACAACGACCACCTCACGGTCGGCAAAATCGGCTCAACCGGCGGTGACACTAACTTCCTTAACCAATTGGCAAATGTCGCTATTCTTGACGTTGACGCAGATGGAAGCGGAAGCGTTGTCGACTTCGGCGATTTCTGGACAAACGACGGTGACATCACCATAGACACCGACATGCCGGATGACTTCATGAGCGGTATTGGAGACATTGGCCGTTTGATTGCCCGTGATGCCGTTGTTGGCGATGGCAGTACGGGAGAAATTACCGTTGCGGCAGACAGCGCCATTTCGATCATGGGTAGCATGGGACAGTGGACTGCCGATGGCGACATAACAATCTCTAGTCCCGTAACCACCGTCGGCGATTGGGATGGCATTTGGGCAGGAGATCACGACGATATCGGCGGAGTGCTCGAAATCGGAGCTGACATCACTGTAGGCGGTAACATGCTCTACGGCCTCTGGGCCGATGGTGGAGGAGGAATAGACGGCGCCGCCAACTATTCAATCGTGGTCGGCGGCTCAGCAGTAGTCGTGTCGGGAACAATGGGTGATATCTATGGCCAGTATGGCATTAGCCTCTTTGGGGACACGCCGGCAGCCGCCGGTTCGATATCGGCGGATTCCTTCGGAAACATCACGGTGGATAACGGTGTCATTTTGGGGACGGACAAGAACACCGAGTTCACAGCAAACTCCAGTGGGTACAGAGTCATATCCGTTACCAACCTGGACGCCGACCATGATTACGCGGATGCCGTCGGGGAAGCCGACCCTGTCAGGACTCCTCCTGCTGATACCATGGCTACGGATATGCCGCTGTTGTCCAACGTCATCTTCCTCTCAACGAGCGGAAGCGGTTTTGGCGATATCTCGCTCAACCAAGGTACTGATAGTCAGTCGATCGCTACTGCCTCTTCGGCTGCTAAAGCCTCGGGCCTGGGCGTAGGCTTCGCCACGGCGGGTTCCATCGGAAACATTGAGATCTTCGGTACCAGCGGAGTCACCCTAATGGCTTCGGGCACTGACGGTGGTCTCTTCTTCATGGCAGGCGACGACAACGGCCCGGCAGACCGTGGTACCTCTGGCGACAATACGGATGTTGCGATCGAGAGCTTGACCATCGAGCTCGATCTGACTACTGACGGCACCTTCGGGGCGGCCAACGAGCCGGGAGGTCTCTTTACGGTCAGTTCCGGTGTTTCGGCAAAGAGGGGTGGTAAGTATGTGAGTGGAACGGCCGGCCAGCTTCTGGATGGCGCCGCCACCAACGTCAGTACCACTGGAGCTAGAGGGACGATCGGACTCATCTCCCTTAACGACATTGCCGTAGGTAGCACCAGCGGACTGGCCCGCACGCAGGGCATTTCGGTCGGCGGCCCCACTAGCCTCGTCAATGCTGCCGTCATCATCGCTGATGTAGGCGTCGAGGTTCAGCACCTGAGACACGGAGATCTGAACACGACGCTCAATCTCAGTTCAGATCCTTCCGTCGCCATCTTCCATGGCGGCGGACACGTGGCCGCGATCAACTCTTCACAGAGTGATCTGGTCATCTTGATTCTGTAAAGAATCAAAAGATACAAACTTTTACCGGAGGCCCGCTTCGTGGAACGAAGCGGGTCTTCTTTTTGCAGGAATTGCGATTGCTCTCTTGTGGCCGCAGCTAATCGTGGTCTAATCTTAGTTCGTCGGAATTCTGTGTGTGTAGGACCGCGCTCTTGACACGGCGTAGGCCGAAGGCCGGAGTCGGTGTCAAGAGCGCGGTCCACCATCTACCGAACACTGTTTGCGCCGATGAAAACGCCCCCATCCTCACACGACACATGCATGGACGAACCCGCCCCCATCCTACCTGAAATCGAGTCCTCAAACTTTCTCCTGAATTTCGGATTCGACGAGAAGCGACTTGCCCAATATCTGACGTTATCCCTCACAGCGAAAAAACCTGAAGGAAAGATTTCGAGGATTCTGCTCGTTGGGGAAGATAGTGTCACCGCTCGATGCTTCGAGGCTGTCAAAGGGTGCGCCTCCGAGAAGGGAATCACTGTATCCTGCCTACCCCTCGCCTCTCCGGATCTCACGGAAAATCTCGAATCAGCCGATCGGGCCATCATCTGTGAAGCCCCTCAAACCGATAGCGCCTGGTCCCAGGTCCTTGAACTGCTTCTCAGGCACGACAGCAAAACGACAACGCTCTGGCAGCAGATACGAGACTTCCTGCTCTACGATCGTTTGCGAGGCCCTATCGAATACCTCGGAGATCTGAACAAGATCTGGTCGGTTTACAATGACGCCGGGTTCAAGGATCCGATCGTTCAGCCAGTGGCCGAATTCAATGAACGGGTTCCGGTATCAGGACAATCTGTCCTGGAACTCGGTCCGTTGGACGGCTTTCAGACCGCCGCCCTCCTCCGCTTCGGCGTGAGATCGATTACCTGCGTCGAACTGCGCCCGGAAAATCACCTTAAGGTCCTGCTGGCCAACCAGCTCAACCTTTGGAACACCGTGGAGCTGCTCTTTGAGAACTTCAACTGCCTCCATCCTGAACTTCATGGGCGCTTTGATACCGTGTTTGCCCACGGCGTTTACTACCATACCAGCACCCCCTTCCGGCTTCTCGAAAACTGCAGTCGCCTGGGCGATACAATATATATCGGAGGCTTCTGCGCCTCCTCGGAAGATCCCGCCGGACCCTGGACGAACCTGAAGTATGAAGGAGATACCTATCGCGCCAAACCCTTTCAAGAGTACGAGTTCCACACCAACGGTCTCTCATCAACCGGCTACTTCTTTCACGCTCAGGATCTCATGAATTGGTTCCAAAGGAGAGATTTCAGTATCGAAACCGTCTACCGCGGCGACTCCGGCATGCCCCATATCGCAAGCGAGTATATCCGGTTTATTGCAAAGAAGGCCTAGCCGAGAAACCTGAATTCTCCCCAGGACAACCGCCGTCGCCCGGAGGGCTATGGCGTGTCAAGAGCCTGGGGGATCTGTAGGGGGAAGCCGGAGGTAGCCCAGAAGCCTTAAGCACCACGGGACGAGCCCGTGGGATCGTCAGTCACTGTCTGATTACGGGCAGAGTTTACAGCATCCACGGGCCAATCCCCCACGTTTGCTGTGGGGTTCCCATTCAGGTTTCCGCTACCTAGAGCCCGTCCCAGTGGTGGAAACAATTGATTTTTAATGAGTTATGGGCAAAAAAAGGCCGGATAGAGCTGCAAAAAGCTCGATCCGGCGAAAAAGGGCGCTTATGCTTGCGTTAGTCAAATACAAAGCACGCCCTTCTCATGAAAAATATTGCCGTACAAAGCTTCCTGCGTCCAGCCCTAACTCCAGTCATTCGATGCAAAGACTACACCGTGTTTCTGGAAACAATGGAGCGGATTGACCGGGTTTTGATCGACTCCTCGCTGGAAAGGGAGGCGATCGTAAAAGCCTTGGAAGGATGGGATGAAGCGGGAGGGAAGGATCGGGAGCGACGCGCTCTAAGAGCGATAAAAGCGCTGCGGGTGGAGGTGGTGCGTCATTTACTCGGAGGGATATCCTTTCGTTGTCTGTCGCAGGAGTTGGGACGCAGTGAGCTTCTGGCTAATTTTTGCCGGGTGCGTGAGGTAGACGGGATCCGGAAAATATCGAAGAGCAGTCTGGAACGGGATTCGAAATTCTTCGACGAAGCGTATCTGAGACAGCTGCATGCAAGGATGACCGAGGTGGTGGGCAATGCTGAACATTGTGGTGAGGCAGGATTAGAGAAGCCGATCGATACGAGGGAATGCCTGATCGACGCCACTTGCCTGGAAGCGAACATCCACTGGCCCGTGGACTGGGTCTTGCTCAAGGATGTGGGAGCAACGCTGCTCAAGGCGATCAGTCTGATCCGGCAGGCGGGAATGAAACAGCGCATGCCCCAGGGAGCAAAGGGATTGGCTCGGGAGATGAACAAACGGTGCCTGGAGATGACGCATGCGCGTCGGCGCCGGGAGGCGGGCAAAGCGCGTAAAGGGATCCTGCGGCGGATGAAGCTATTGCTCAAGAAGATTGAGGGCCATGCCCTTCGCCACCGTGACTTATTGGAAGCTATGTGGATGCAAAGCGATTACACCGAGAAGAAGGCGAGCCGAATCATCGAGCGAATGGATGGTATGTTAGAGCAGATACCGCAGGTCATGAAACAGGCGCACGAACGGATCATAGGGGGGCGGCAGGTGAAGAATGAGGAGAAGATCCTGAGCGCCTACGAACCTGAGATTGACGTCATCGTGCGAGGCAAGGCAGATCGGGAGGTGGAGTTTGGCAACACCCTTTATTTATGCGAGAGCGCAGAGGGATATCTGTTGGACTGGAAACTGTATGGGGGGCAGGCCCCGAGCGAATTGAAGCAGCTTTGGGAAAGTCTGGAGAGGCAAAAGGGCTTCGCTTTAGAGGAGAAGATCGAAGCGATCAGTGGGGATCGGGGCTATGCCTCGAAGGCGGCCAGCAAGCGGCTCCAGGCAGAGGGGATTTTTGACGCCCTTACGCCCCGCAATCCACAAGAGCTCAAGGAGCGGATGGAGGAGCCGCGCTTTGTCCGGTTGCAGCGACGACGAGGGAGCACCGAAGGCCGGATCGGAGTGCTCAAGAACCGATGGCACGGGGGCAAGATACGCAGCAAAGGCTTTGACAACCGTAACCTTAGCGTGGCCTGGTCGGTTCTGTCCCACAATCTATGGAAAATCGCGCAGAGACTTGCGCAAGAACATGAGAAAGAGGCAACGCAGGCGGCATAGGGATCCAAGAATCGAGTCAGAGGCGCTTCCTTGGGAGAACTATCGACTCAAAGCGAGAGGAAGGGTGCTGGAAAGGTGCATAACGGATAAAAGGTAAGCTACCGAGGACGGAAGGCATGTCGTGGTCTACATAACGTGACGAAGATTGATATCGGTATCAGGCTTCCACCCAAATCCTCTCGGATTTGGGACAGCCTCTACCTAGCATCAAACCCCCATTCCCCAATCCCCCAGGCTCGTCCTGGGGATTCTTAGGTTTCCGGGCTACCCTACGAGCAGCGCCCTCTGGGCGAATTTCTCAATACTCCCAGGCAGGCTTCCCTTCAGAACGGCTCTTATCTCGGCCCGATCCTCCACTTTCTTCTCTCCTTGCTGCAGATCGATCTCGCCGGACTCGATCTTTTCAATCAGTTTCTCACCAATCTCCTCAATACTGTTTTTCCCATCGAGAAGAGAGATGATCTTCCGGCTCAGGAAGTCCATTCTAATGGTCTGATGCAGCTGATTGGTCACCTCAGTTCCATTTGCGGCCTGCGCCCTCGCCAGGCTGGAAGCCTTTGGATACTCGCTCGGCTTTGTATGGAAGACGGGCTGAAGAGAACGAAACTTAATTATATTCTTGGAATACGCACCCATCAGCAAGCGAGACAGCTCTTCCGTGACATCGTCCTCAAGACCCGGATTCCCTAACCGTTCCTGAGCTTCCTCCAGCCCTTCCACAAAGGATATGGTCTGGGGCGATTTCTCACCCAAGACACAGAGAAATGCCTTCGCCAGGGGATGTTGGGTCTCAATCTCCGCTCCATCTTGCGACTGGAATCGCTCATTGACGCCCTTTCGCAGATCCGCTTTCCCGGATAGGGGTTTCAAATTCGAAGCCAGGTAAAACTCTTTCGCGATTGACGATCGAACGGTTCGATTCAGTTCCACCTCCTGCCGACAGAGAAGGGTCTGCCGAAGGGTCCGATTACGAAGAAAATCCATATATTGCTCAGTAGCAATGAGGTCATTCCGGAGCCTCTCGAGGACCTCGTTAACTTCGACGGGAAAATTCGTCCGCAGCATGGAGTGGAATTCGGCCTCGCCCAGATATTGTAGCCCATTCTCTCCCGCATGACTGACAAACTGATGAAAATAGACCGGGTCACTGTACTCCTCCAGAAGATCATGCAACACACCGGAGCCGGTCTGGGCCTTCATGTGTTTCAGCTCCTTCTTCAGATAGATCCCGTAGGGATCCTCCGGCAATGGGTTCGACTCGACAAGCAATTGCGTGAATGCCCTCGCCTGTTTTACCTTTTCCTTGAGATCCTCAATGGGAGAAGTGTGAAAAAGCAGCATCTCCCGAAGCATCCCTCGCATCTTCCATCCCGGATATGCATTGTAGCTTATGTAGGCAATTCCCGCAGGACTCAGGCTCTCGCGGCAGATTCTGAAGATGGCGTCACGATCTTCCTTTCCCACCCATGAGTAGACCCCGTGGGCGATCAGATAGTCGAACTTTCCATTCTCCTCTCTGAAATCGTCCAGGTTCTTACACTTCAATGTGAGATTACTGAGACCGGCCGACTCAATCAGCTTCTCACCGCTTTCGATCTGCCGGGCCGAGTAGTCCAGGCCGACGAATTCACTTCGAGGCAGAGAGTAAGCCATTGGAATGATATTTCCGCCACTGGCGCACCCCAGTTCCAGCACCCTGCACTCCTCCACCGGCTTCGGCTGCATTCCGAACAATCGCCCGATCACATACAAACGGTCCGGATGCGTCTGCGGATACGAAGCCACTGGGTACGGTACCTCGTCGTAAATATTCCCTTCCTTCTTCTCTTCAGCCATGGAAATTACCTCAATAGGTTCTATCTCAATCAATCTTGCCGGGGGGGCATACATCTGTCACTTTGAAATTGGGCGATCTTAGGGTATCCAAAATACACCGCTACCTATGGGGCGGAATTCCATTTCCAGTCAGCTGCCTACCCCACAGCTCATCATAGTGCCAACCAGTTGCAGCCAAGGCTCCCGGCAGACGGCGACCCCGGCAAACATGCCTCGAACTCGCAACCTCGACCCACTTCTTAAGAAGGGGATACACATAGGTGTGAAAAGATCGACTCCGCAGCTTGTATCGGGACCAGACTCTTTGGATTTCTTCGAGCCCAAGAGAGTCGAGGTGCCGGGCCGTCTTGGAAGACTCATGCTCACGGTAGGCCCCAAGAAAGCGATTGATCCTTGTCATCTTCCCCGCTCGCATAAATCGAATGAAGAGGTCGTAGTCCAAGGCGAACTCAAACTCCGGATCGATATTTCCTGCCCTCTCCCAAAGATGGCGGCGCCAGAAGCATGTCTCCTGGGGGATCAAATCCCATCTTGACATAAGGTAATCCGAATGCCGAGGCAGGATCCAATAGTAGATGACAATATTCTCGTCATTGACGGCGCAGCGATGGCTGTAAAGGGCGTCAATATTCGGATTCCGGTTGAAGAAATCGGCTACGAAATGTAACGCATCCGGGGCCAGCATGTCGTCGCTGTTGAGAAAGGCCATGATCTCCCCCGAGGCCTCGGATAGCCCTCGTGCAATCGCAGATGCCTGTCCCCCATCAGGTTCCGACACCCATTGAGCTAAGTGGTCATCATACGACTCCAGGATTTCAACAGACCCGTCCGTGGATCCGCCATCCATCACGATGTACTCGAGACCCGGATACCGCTGGAGGATAACACTGCGAAGAGTCCACTCGAGGAACCGACCTTGGTTGTAGGAGGGGGTAACGATGGAGATCTTGGGAAGCGACATGCTAGGGCGTGCGATCGAAGTCAGAGCGAATCCTGGAGGAGTCTTTTCGTAGCAGTAAACCCACAGATCCTCCGGGGCAAGCCCGGAGGATCTGTGGCGTAGGGGTCGCTCCCTTGCAGCCGGGAACCCTGAATCCTCCCCAGGGCAACCGCCGTCGCCCGGAGGGCTATGGCGTATCAAGAGCCTGGGGGATCCGCGGTGAGGAGAGCCGCCGCGTTGCTAGACTAGAAACCTTAAGCAACACGGGACGAGCCCGTGGGATAGCCAGTCGACGTCACGAAAAGGACAGGTAGCGATACGCTCCATGCCAATCCCCCACTCCCGCCGTGGATATTCTTAGGTTTCCCCAGCTACCAACACCGATTCCGATTCTGCCAATCCCCCAGAATCGTCCTCGGGATCCATTAGGATTCCCTGCTACAGTCACTGCTCCGTCACCCAATCCCCCAGGCTTGTCCTGGGGATCGTTAGGTTTCTAAGCTACCCAAATGCACCGCACCCCCTACTCCGCCGACAATCTCAACTTTGCCTACTCGATCCAGGTCTATTTCCGCTGGGGAACCTACCGCCGGAGACCAATTTCCCAACTCAGCGATCTGGATATCGACGACATCAGAGGCCTCGCGAAAAACTACGGCATTCACACCCTCGAATGCTCCTCCGATTCAAGAAACGCTATCCTTCTAGCCAGCCTTCGACCATCCGACCCCGTCTCGGCTTGTGCTAGCAAATTGAAAGGACGCCTAACGAAGCACATTCGGGAGCTACCCGCGTTTCCTCCCGAGACTTCGATCTTTTCTAAAGGCTATTTCGCAACTACCTTCGGAAAGAACACCCGCTCACAGGTGAGCCGCTACCTCTCAAAGCAGAGTCAACATCATGGCTATGAGGTTCGGCCGAAACCGCCGGTCTACGAGAAGGAATTTTCAATCGCTCCAGAGAATGAGACAGTCCTTCATCCCAACCATGCGGTAGCTTGTCTACGCTACCACATCGTCCTTGCTACTTCCTTCCGCAAAGGTGTATTCGGATCCGCCTCCGGTCCAGCGATCGCGAAAACATGGCAATCCGAAGAGGCGAATTATCAATTCAGAATCCTTAAAGCATCTTTTCTCCCTGACCACGTGCACCTTGCCGTTCGCATTCACCCAGCGGTCTGTCTCAGCGAGCTGGTAACAATGTTAATGAACTCGGCGCAAGATTTTATGTGGGAGAGGTTCCGGGAGCATGCCATCGAGGCGGGGATCGATCGACTCTTCCAGCCGAGCGCATATATCGGGAGCTATGGAGATATTAACTCGCGGGCCATAAAGTCCTATCTGAACAACTGGAATAGTAGCCACGAAACCTGAATCCTCCCCAGGGCGAGCCTGGGGGATCCGCGGTGAGGAGAGCCGCCGCGTTGCTAGACTAGAGCCCGTCCCAGTGGTGGAAACAATTGATTTTTAATGAGTTATGGGCAAAAAAAAGGCCGGATAGAGCTGCAAAAAGCTCGATCCGGCGAAAAAGGGCGCTTATGCTTGCGTTAGTCAAATACAAAGCACGCCCTTCTCATGAAAAATATTGCCGTACAAAGCTTCCTGCGTCCAGCCCTAACTCCAGTCATTCGATGCAAAGACTACACCGTGTTTCTGGAAACAATGGAGCGGATTGACCGGGTTTTGATCGACTCCTCGCTGGAAAGGGAGGCGATCGTAAAAGCCTTGGAAGGATGGGATGAAGCGGGAGGGAAGGATCGGGAGCGACGCGCTCTAAGAGCGATAAAAGCGCTGCGGGTGGAGGTGGTGCGTCATTTACTCGGAGGGATATCCTTTCGTTGTCTGTCGCAGGAGTTGGCACGCAGTGAGCTTCTGGCTAATTTTTGCCGGGTGCGTGAGGTAGACGGGATCCGGAAAATATCGAAGAGCAGTCTGGAACGGGATTCGAAATTCTTCGACGAAGCGTATCTGAGACAGCTGCATGCAAGGATGACCGAGGTGGTGGGCAATGCTGAACATTGTGGTGAGGCAGGATTAGAGAAGCCGATCGATACGAGGGAATGCCTGATCGACGCCACTTGCCTGGAAGCGAACATCCACTGGCCCGTGGACTGGGTCTTGCTCAAGGATGTGGGAGCAACGCTGCTCAAGGCGATCAGTCTGATCCGGCAGGCGGGAATGAAACAGCGCATGCCCCAGGGAGCAAAGGGATTGGCTCGGGAGATGAACAAACGGTGCCTGGAGATGACGCATGCGCGTCGGCGCCGGGAGGCGGGCAAAGCGCGTAAAGGGATCCTGCGGCGGATGAAGCTATTGCTCAAGAAGATTGAGGGCCATGCCCTTCGCCACCGTGACTTATTGGAAGCTATGTGGATGCAAAGCGATTACACCGAGAAGAAGGCGAGCCGAATCATCGAGCGAATGGATGGTATGTTAGAGCAGATACCGCAGGTCATGAAACAGGCGCACGAACGGATCATAGGGGGGCGGCAGGTGAAGAATGAGGAGAAGATCCTGAGCGCCTACGAACCTGAGATTGACGTCATCGTGCGAGGCAAGGCAGATCGGGAGGTGGAGTTTGGCAACACCCTTTATTTATGCGAGAGCGCAGAGGGATATCTGTTGGACTGGAAACTGTATGGGGGGCAGGCCCCGAGCGAATTGAAGCAGCTTTGGGAAAGTCTGGAGAGGCAAAAGGGCTTCGCTTTAGAGGAGAAGATCGAAGCGATCAGTGGGGATCGGGGCTATGCCTCGAAGGCGGCCAGCAAGCGGCTCCAGGCAGAGGGGATTTTTGACGCCCTTACGCCCCGCAATCCACAAGAGCTCAAGGAGCGGATGGAGGAGCCGCGCTTTGTCCGGTTGCAGCGACGACGAGGGAGCACCGAAGGCCGGATCGGAGTGCTCAAGAACCGATGGCACGGGGGCAAGATACGCAGCAAAGGCTTTGACAACCGTAACCTTAGCGTGGCCTGGTCGGTTCTGTCCCACAATCTATGGAAAATCGCGCAGAGACTTGCGCAAGAACATGAGAAAGAGGCAACGCAGGCGGCATAGGGATCCAAGAATCGAGTCAGAGGCGCTTCCTTGGGAGAACTATCGACTCAAAGCGAGAGGAAGGGTGCTGGAAAGGTGCATAACGGATAAAAGGTAAGCTACCGAGGACGGAAGGCATGTCGTGGTCTACATAACGTGACGAAGATTGATATCGGTATCAGGCTTCCACCCAAATCCTCTCGGATTTGGGACAGCCTCTAGACTAGAAACCTTAAGCAACACGGGACGAGCCCGTGGGATAGCCAGTCGACGTCACGAAAAGGACAGGTAGCGATACGGCTCCATGCCAATCCCCCACGCTCGCCGTGGGGATTCTTAGATATCCAGGCTAATAGCGCCGATTCCCACTGTCTAATCCCCCAGGCTCGTCCTGGGGTTGCTTAGGTTTCTCAGCTATCAACACCAAGTCCTACTTTATAATCCCCCAGGCTTGTCCTGGGGATCGTTAGGCTTCCTGGCTACCCTATCCCCAGCCATCTCCTACATCCTCTGGTACACCACATACAAATAATCTCCCCTTCCCCGCCAATTCCAGAGCAGTTGGGCCCAACCGGCGAGAGACTCGGCCTTGGGGATGATTTCCGCAGGCACTGGAATCCCATGAGGCACGAATCCGTCCACTCCGCGTTGGTTCAATTGTAGACTCATCGCGGACCAGTAGGGGTGTGAGTAACTCCCCCACTTTTCCAGCTTCAAGTCCGCCTCCTCACCCAATTGCTTTAACGCTCTGAGACTGAATATATGCCGATGATAGGGTGGATGCCAATGCGCCCAAGTAGGTCCGAAGATCTCCAACTGCTTCGAATTCAGATTCGGCGTGCTCATTATCAGTCGCCCCTCCTCTCGGAGCAGGCCGGCCAGCCGCCGCAGCGCCACCAATGGCTCGTTCAGATGTTCGATCGTCTGGCCGAGAAAGAGGAGATCGAACTTCCTGGATAAGGGCAGAAGGGCCGCCATGTCTTCAGCGTGCCCTTCCCAGATTTCAAAACCCTTCTCTCTGGCTACAGCCGCCGCAGAGACATTTGGATCAGAGCCTACCAAGGTCCAGTGGGTCCTCTTCCTCAGCTCCTCAAGCAGTCCTCCTTCAAAACAGCCCACATCGAGCAAGGCGATTTCCCGGTCATCCGCGGAAGCCACACGGTTGGACATCTCCAGCAACTCATCGGCTGTAAAGTCGTTCCAAACGGATTCGCCTCGCTTCGAATGGATTCCCCTCGACACGACAGACGGAAGCGGAACTTCGAGCACGAAACGCGAAACCAAGGACTCTCCGCGAAAGTCGGCATAGAGCCCTTCCGGATTCCGGCTGCTCGGTGGAGACGCGGGCGAAACCGAGTAATTCCGCGCATAGAGCCCATCGAGGCACTCCCTGCTCAACGGCGGATAACAAACCGCAGTAGCGCTCTTTTCACACAAGTACCAATGATGGACGCCCTTGTCCCCGAACCGGGTATCTTGACTGCTGAAGAGAAATCGGCCAGGCCGCTCACCTGTTATCGGACATATGGGAGAGTCGGAAAATCGTGGAGGCGGATCAACCGTGGACCGCGGCAATTGATGGACCGGAATAGGGTAAAACTGGGATCGCCCACGGACAAACCCCATCGCATTGAGTACCTTTGCCCGAACCTCCCGCAAAGCACGTCCGAAAAAGCCTCGACCGGCCCCCTTCGACTTGAGCCTTTCCCGGGACTCGGCCAGTTCAATGTCGTAGCTCGCGCGGTCTGATGAGAGCTGCCCGCTTCGAATCCGAAAGCAGCTGGCATGACCCTCGCATCTCTCAAGGGGGTACTTTTCCGAGAATCGCGTCCATAGATCCCAATCACCGGCAAGTTTCAACTCGGCATTGAACCCCCCAACGGATTCGAACGCTTCTCTCGAGAAAAAAACCCCGTCCTGGTAGAGGATGTGTCCGTTCCATAACTTTCGATGATTCACATGAGGCTGAGCCCGATTCGCGAACCACCATCCGTCGCTCTCCACGACATCCTCAAAGTAGATAATTCGCCAACGCGGGTTGTCTCTAAAGTGCTTTCCGACCCGCATTAAGGCGCCCGGAAGATAGAGGTCGTCGGCATTGAGATAGGCGAAAACGTCCCCCGACGCGACGCCGAATCCTTTCTTCAAGGCGTGGTACATCCCGGAGTCAGGCTCCGAGATGATACGATTAAACCGGGATCGAAAGGGCGCTATGCATTCCAACGTTCGATCCGTCGAACCGCCATCGACGATCGTGTATTCAAGGCGAGGATAGCCCTGCGAAAGCACCGATTCGACCGTCTCAACGATCGTAGATTCCCCATTGAGCACAGGAGTGACGACAGAAATAACCGGAAGGTCCCGCTCCACATCTTCGATCGGCGGCTTACGCGCCTCAAGATACCTATCAATCAATGAGGCACAACCACGATAGAATGAGTCTGTCGGACTGAGCTTTGAAGACATGCCGAAGGTCAACCTACGACGATACAGGCTAGGTTCTGTCCAATGCGGTAGCGACAGATTCACTCTTCCTCCAGCTCACGCTCCAACGCCGCGATCCGTTTCAACTGCTCCTGGATAACCGCCTCCTTCTCCCTCCAAGACTCGACCAGGAGCCCGCTATGATGCTTCGAGAAATTCTTAAAGGAGCCGAATCGATCGATTTCCCCATTGTATCTTAACTCCGTATGTGATTCTACACCAATGTCTTCTAGAATCCATTCGAGCGCTTGATAGGCAATATTTTGAGGAATCAAGCCTAGGCAGGGGGCGGTCCCGAAAGGACACTCCCAGCTGCAACCAAAGCAATCGAGAGGCTGAAAAATGACCGCGGTCCGACGCCCGGCAGGGCGAAAACGCGGCCAGGTCCCCCCTCCGAATACAGCCGCAACCGGAACATCAAGAGCGGCGGCAAGATGCATGGCGCCCGTATCATTTCCGAAATAGAGACGCGCCCTTCTGATGAGGGCGGCAAGAACACCAATGTCGCCGCCCTCGCCCATCCAGACACAGACAGGAACCTCCTGCTCACTGAGACCATGGGCGATCCTCGACAGTGTAGAATCCTCATCGGTGTGACCCAGAAGGAGAGAGGAAAGCCCCCGCTCCCGATAGAGCCGGCCCAAAGTCTCTACGAAGGCTTGGCCCGGCCATGCTTTCAAGGGGACGTTTGCGGTTCCTGCCGGACAGCATGCCATCCACTTTCCTACCAAGAGAGACTTCTCCGCCAGCCATCGATCTGCCTTGGATTGGAGCGCTTCGGGAATAGAGAGTCGAGGGCGAGTGAATTCGGATTCAACCTCAAGAAGCCTATCCGCCATGACGAGCCAATTACGCCAATCTTCAATCTCTGCATCGAAGGTAATTCGCTCCCCAAAGACCGTATGCGGATCCAACCCATACGCTTTCTTGAGATCGGATTCCATTCCCTTGGCGATATCAAGCTTCTCGAAGGCAATGGTTCGAGCGCACGAAAAATTGGCGGCCACAACCACTTCCAACCAAGTCATAGAAATTGAGCCAGCAATCACCACCTCCGGCTCGATGCTCTTCAAATCGCGCAGCAGGCAAGCAACCGATTTGTTCGCACCAGACGGACTCTCAATGTAGGGATCGATCGAGGTCGTCAGCCAACTAACTCTCGCCGGCAGTATCTCGGCGACGTCTTCATATCCCTTACGCACGAGAATATGGATTTTGCAACCGGGCCAAGCCTCGGCCAGCCGCCCGACCAGCGCCGATATCAACACAAGATCTCCGTAGGTGTCTGGCTTGACGATCAGCACACTTCGAGGATGCATCGCACCGCAAACTTGCACACTTTTGCTGAGAGTTCGAAGACTTTCTGCGAGGAGTCTGTCGGATTCGGACGTTCGACTGCTTCGCAAGGGACGGAACCCCTCCGACAGACTCCTCGTAACAATTGTCGTTGCTTCTCGAAACGGGACTGCTATGCAAACTGCGTGCACTCGGTTAAACAGGATTTCCAACGCGGAGTCCAATATCACCGATCTGGCAACCTCAAAGTTGCGGAACAGCTCTACCGCGATGTGCTGTCAAAGGAACCGAACCATCCCGACGCCCTCCATCTCTTGGGGGTGCTGGCGATGCAGATGAAGCAACCGGCTGTAGCCGCGAATCTAATCAATCGGGCGATCAGCATTAATCCCGGAAAGGGCATTTACTACGGTGACTTCGGAAAAGCTCTCTACAGGTGCGGCAAGCGCGATGCCGCAATACAGGCCTGCCGAAAGGCAATCGAGCTGAACCCGGAGGATTCGGAGGCCCACAACACTCTCGGCAGGGTGCTTAACAAAGCTGGAAAGACAGCGGCGGCAGTTGCTCACTTTCAGAATGCGATCAGAATCAATCCTCGCTACGCCGAAGCTTATTTCTATATCGGAAGGATCCTCGAAGCTCAGGGACAAATCGAGGATGCCTTCGAGAACTTCGAATCGGCCGCAAATCTCGATCCGACCTCGATTAACGCGAGAATTAAACTTGGAGTGATCCAGCAGAAACTTGGAAAAATTAATGAAGCCATAGCGACCTTCAAGTTCATTGTGGAACGAAGGCCGAGGCATATCGAAGCCCTCATCCATCTCGGTTTGGTCTACAATGATGATGGGAATCGACAAGAGGCGAGAAAATGCTTCAAGACCATTCTGGAAATTGATCCGAACAACGCACGCGCCCATTGCTTTCTCGGATTCATCAGTATTCTGGATGGAGATCTGGACAGTTCGTTTGTGAGCTTCAGGCATGCGCTCACAATCAATCCGGAATTCGCCTCCGCCCAATATGGGATGGGAACCGCTTATGAGGAAAAGGGGGAGGTGGAACTTGCCATAAAACGTTATGAACTGGCACTGCGCTTGGATTCAAAGTTGAGTGCGGCTCAAAATAACCTTGAGCTCGCCCGAAAATTCCTCGACGGCGCTGAAGAACCTTCAAAAGGATTGAGCTTCGCTTACAGCCGAAATAGCTCAAACCCCCGGATCATTCTGAAATACGGGACGGCCCTATGGAAAAGCGGTCGCGATGATGAAGCAGTAAAGCTGCTCTCAAAGTGCCTTAAAGCCGAGCCCGACTGTGCCGAAGCACACTATTTCCTGGGTAAGGCCCTGAGCTCGCAAAGCCTCGAAGATGAGGCTCGGAGGCACTTCGAAAAAGCCTTGGAATTCGAGCCGAGTAATGCCGCCTATCTCGCGGCCGAAGCATCCCTCCGCACTGGGTATCTTACGGAAGGGTCGAAAACCGCCAGCTTCGGATCCAAGCGAATTGCCCTACACATGCACGAAAGATATCACTATCGGATTCTTAATCCCATCTTCGAGGAGATTCCGAAGGAGCATCGGGTGATACTGACTCCTCATGTCAGAGATCTCCTGGACTTTCAACCCAATGTTGTCGTGGTATCCGAATCCCAAGCAGCTCTTCTTCGAAAGCGCTTGCCTGGAGCCATTTTTGTATGGACCCGCCATGGACTGATCAGCAATAACACAACCTGCTACGCCGCGCGCGTCTCCGACTACGCCTGCCTCACGAGCGAGGAGAATCGCAAATGGCATGTCAGATACGGGGGGAATCCGAGACGGGGATTCTGGCTCACCGGTTACGTCCAGATGGATCCTCTCTTTCGCAACGAAACCATTCCCCTACCCTTTTCTCTACCGGAGAAAGGCAAGACCGTCATCTATGGTCCTACTTGGAATGAATATCTCTCTTCCGCACCCATTCTCGGTCAAAGAGTGGTTGATCTGATTCGTGGCAACGACAAGAAGATCTCGATTATCATCAAACCCCATCCGGTAATATTCGAACGTTATCCCAAGTGGGTCCAGATCTGGCGCAATCTTGAAAGGACCAATGAGAATGTCTTTTTCGTGGACGATCCCATGGCCGATGTTGTTCCCTACCTCAAGGCAGCGGACCTGCTGGTGAGTGACGCCTCCAGTGTAATCTTTCAGTTTCTCGCATTGAATCGCCCAATCATACTGATCAACAACCCCAACCGATTCAGGACTTCGCACTTCGACTCGAAAGGGATTGAATGGCAGTGGAGAGACGTTGCCAACGTGATCGACCGAATCGAGGATCTACCGAGTGTAGTCGACCGCAACCTGACCAATCCTGAAAATCGCTTGGAACGCCGGAATCACTATCGAGAGCGGCTCTTTGGAAATCTTACCGACGGTCGCGCGGCGGAAAGAATTGTCGCTAAAATTGACCAATTGATTCTGCAATGACCGAAGCAGAAGAAAGTCTGAGGAGAGCTCGTCACTACCATCAGGGCGGAAAACTGGATGAAGCTGTAGCGCTCTATGGCCGTATTCTTCGAAAACAGCCGGAGAATGCTGAGGCGCTACATCATATCGGACTGGCGGCGCATCAACTTGGCAAACATGAGGAAGCATTAAAGTTCCTTCTAAAATCGGTGGAATGCGACCCAAAGAACTCCGTCTATCACACAAACATCACCGAGGTTTACCGGGTCGGCGGAAACCTTAGCAGTGCGGTCGATCACGGAAAGCAGGCCTTACAGCTGAATCCCCGAAACCCAAAGGCCTACAACAATCTTGGCATCGTTTTAAAACAGAATGGACAGATTAGAGAGGCGATGGGTTGCCTTCAGAAAGCGGTTGAGATCGATCCCAATTACGCCATGGCTTGGCACAATCTTGGTCTTACACAGTATGCTCGAGGCGCGGTCAGGGCCGCTTTGGAATCATTTGGGAAAGCAAGGGTGATTGAGCCTCGTTCCGCCGAAAGTCACCTATGGATGGGAATCGCCTCTCAGCAGCTGGGTGAATCTGAAGAAGCGATTGCCGCCTTTGAGAAGTGCATCGAACTGAAACCGGATCACGGCAAAGCGCACAACTGCCTGGGAATGGCATTCAGAAATCAATCTCGAGGGAAGGAAGCGATTGAGCATTTTGAAATTGCACTTCGTCTCGATTCAAAGAACGCACACACTCACCACCTATTGGGAGCCACCTTCTTCGAGCGAGGGAAACTCAAGGAGGCGAAAAAGTGTTTTGAACGAGCCTTGCAGGCGGATGAGGGATTCTATCGCGCTCACAACGCGCTTGGATTGGTAGAGCAGGAGCTTGGAGAAATAGATGAAGCGGAGACCAACTTCAAAAAGGCTCTCGAAATCCAGCCGGATTTCGATGGAGCGTTTGCGAACCTGCGTATCCTGCGCAGGTTTCAGGAGGAGACGGAGGAATCGCTGAATCGCCGGCGAGAGGCAACTCAGAGCGATCCTCAGAATCCGGAAACCCACCTGAACCTGGGTCAAACACTTTGGAAAATGGGGCGTTTCGAGGAAGCGATTTCGGCCCTCGAATCGATCCCGGAACACAAATCTACCGAGATCACCTCGCGATACATCCTCGCCCTATCTTATAGGGAGAATGGGAATACTGAAAAGGCGAAGGCGAACATCGATCGCGCACTTAAACTTTGGCCGGAGGATCCATATCTGCTTGCTGCGAATCTCAATCTCTCGCAATCGATAGGTCCTGCCGAATATCAGGTAGGCGGTAAAGTCCGCAAACGAGTCGCCTTCCTTATGCATCAGAGGTACCATTTCTCTATTCTGCGCCCCATTTTTGATGCCGTTCGCAGGAATAATTGCTGCCTTCTTGCAGTCCATATTGAGGAAGTCCTTCGGTTCCGCCCTCACGTCCTGGTCATGGCCGAATCCTACGCCTCCGTCCTACGACCCCGATTGCCGGGTGTTCACATTGTTTGGGTTCGCAACGGTCTAATCAGTAAGAATTCGGCCTGCTACTCGGCCATGACTTCCGATTACGTCTGCGTCACCAGTGAGTCCAATCGGGATTGGTGCATAAGAAACGGTGGCACTCCCAAGCGGGAATTTTGGATAACCGGATACGTTCAGATGGATCCGCTCTTCCGGGGTGCACCTCTACCCATCCCGGTTTCTCTCAACCCGAAAAACAAGACGGTCCTCTTCGCCCCAACCTGGAACGATGGACTCTCCTCGGCACCAATGTTTGGAGATCGACTCATCGAGCTCATCCGCGGAGTTCGGAACGATATCTCGGTTATAGTCAAACCCCATCCGTTGATTCATCGTCATCATCCCGACTGGATAATAATCTGGCGTGGGATGGCCGAGAAAATTGCCGATGTTCACTTTGTCGAGCATCCGGCGGCCGACGTCATACCCTATCTTCAACACTCCGACCTTCTGATCAGCGACGCATCCAGCGTCATCTTCGAGTTTCTCGCCCTGGACCGGCCTATCGTCCTCATCACCAATCCCTCACGCTTTAAGACCTCTTTCTTCGATCCGAACGGCATCGAATGGCGCTGGCGAGATGTGGGAGAGGAAATCTACGACGTAAAGCTAGTGTCCAAGGCGGTCGAACGAGCCCTAAATCAGCCCGACCTTAATAGGGAGAAAAGGGCCGAATATCGTCGCGAGCTCTTCGGCGATCTCTGTGACGGGCGTGCCGCGGAGCGGATCGCCCAAAAGATCGACCAGTTAAAACTCTAGCAATATCGAAACTTCGTTATGAAGTCACGGCAAGCGACATTGACTTCGTCCACCTCACCTTCCTTCAATACTTTTCGATAACCGCCGATCGAGCTCGAATCAATAGGGCCACCAAACTTTTGCGTGGCAAACTCCCCGTAGCGCTTCACAAAGTCCATATCTCCGGTGTCGGGCACCGCGCCGGGATCGAATCGGAGACCCAGACCGGTAAACGCTCTCAATCCCTCCATAACCATCTTCGGATGAAGAACCAGATCTTCGTATTTTAGAACGAAGAGCCGTTCCCTGAATCCTGGGGCTTCGCAATTGAGAGCGGGCGAATAGTAAGACCGATAGTATTTGCAGAGCCCGAGGACATTTCGCTTTCGTGGTTCTCTCGCATTCTTCTGGGCCCTCACTCGATCCGCAACTCGAATCAGAGAGGCGATGGTATCTCGCGGATCACGAATAATGACAAGGAATCTTGCATCTGGGACGAGCTCAAGAACCTCGGGGAAGCATCTCGAAAGATGTGGGTCTTTGTGGACAAGATTCGCCACTCCGCCGTATCGTTGAAAGGTCCTCTCCAAGAAACGAGTGACGATCCAGGAATGGAAACTTCTCAAATCGTCCCGATTGTCAAAAAAGTGATCAGCGAACTTCTCGAATTCCAATTTTGCCTGATGGTATGCCTCAACTAGCAATCTCAAGTAGGTCGCTTCGGCATTGGGCGGATTTGTCTCCCGATCCTGACACAACAAAACCTGCAGCAGGGTGGTACCTGAACGCGGACTGCCTCCAATAAAGTAATTTGCCATTTCATCTCGGCACTCGGCCCGCTATGTTCTCTTGGCGCGCTGGTCAGCCATCGCACACCTCAAACTGCCTTGGCTTCTTGCCCTTCAAATATCGCTCCCACATCTCCTGATAGGCCTTTTCAATATTCCTGACAAATCTCTGTGTATCGAAGAACCGTCCCGATATTCGGTCTCTTCTCAACTTAGCCGAGAGTCGACGTAATCTGGTTCTGTCCTCACCCAAACTGATTGCCGTTGTGCGATATTCGTCTAGATTCCGAGTCACCAGTTCCCCGAAACCCACCGCATACAACATGCTTGCGGTCATTTTTGAGACATAGCTTCCACCCTCCAGGGTGAGCACCGGAACGCCCGCCCAGAGGGCGTTTCCCGTCGTGGAGCCGCCATTGTAGATCCGGGTATCAAGGGACAGGTCAGCAACCTCGAGCCGTTTCAAATGCCTCTCCAAGGGAGCCTTTTCAGAAAAGATCAGCCGCGAGTGTGAAACATTGCGGGCCTCCGCTTCGAGTCTCAGGTTCTCAACCGCCAAGGGGTTGAAGGCCGCCGTCCAAAACACACTTCCGGTAACCTGTCTCAAGATCTGCATCCAAACTTCGAACATGATCGGATCGATCTTATAGGGTTGGTTAAAGCAACAATAGACCATTGCCTCTTGGGGAATGCCAAGCTCGCTTCTCGTGAAGCCCTCGTTGCATTCGAGCGAGGCTCCGTCATTCACCACGAAACACGGAGACAAAAGAGCGAGTTTCTCGGAATACTGGACCTGCTCACTCATCGGCGTGACAACCGGATCTCCTATAAGGTAGTCCATGAAATCGGCGCCGGACGAGGCTGAGAAACCAAGATACGCCACCTGGATTGGAGCCGGACGCAAAGCAAAGATCCCCATTCTCCCCCCCGTTGTATGCCCCGTTAGGTCAATCAGAACATCGACTCTGTCGGCTCTGATCAATTGGGCCGCCTCTGAATCCGGAACCCCGCTTATCTCCGTGAATGAGTCACTACACTCCTCGGCCGAGGAACGGTATACACTTCCATCATCGACTCCATAGGAATAAAGACGGACTTCGAATTGTGATCTGTCGTGGCCCTCCAACAAACTCCGAGTGAAGTGTCCAACCGGATGATTTCGGAAATCGGCCGAGGCGTAACCGATTCTTATTCGCCTCCTCTTCCCACCTCCCTTAGGCCGACTAGGTGATTTCGATTTCCTTCCTGAAAATTGCGAAACCTCCTTCGCCCACGCTGATGCAACACGGAAGTTGTAGCCCGGATCGGAATACCGCCCGATATTCAAAAAAGGGGTCTCCGCCGGTCTTCGCCCCTCCTTGAGGGACTGTCGTGTTGCCTGGTACACTCTCGATGTGAGATCGGGGACTCGGTCCCATTCGCAACAGTGGGCCAGAGTTTCAAGTAGGAAGGACTGAGCTTCCTCATGGTCGGGATTGATAGAGAGCGCACTATCTAGAGCCCGTCCCAGTGGTGGAAACAATTGATTTTTAATGAGTTGTGGGCAAAAAAAAGGCCGGATAGAGCTGCAAAAAGCTCGATCCGGCGAAAAAGGGCGCTTATGCTTGCGTTAGTCAAATACAAAGCACGCCCTTCTCATGAAAAATATTGCCGTGCAAAGCTTCCTGCGTCCAGCCCTAACTCCAGTCATTCGATGCAAAGACTACACCGTGTTTCTGGAAACAATGGAGCGGATTGACCGGGTTTTGATCGACTCCTCGCTGGAAAGGGAGGCGATCGTAAAAGCCTTGGAAGGATGGGATGAAGCGGGAGGGAAGGATCGGGAGCGACGCGCTCTAAGAGCGATAAAAGCGCTGCGGGTGGAGGTGGTGCGTCATTTACTCGGAGGGATATCCTTTCGTTGTCTGTCGCAGGAGTTGGGACGCAGTGAGCTTCTGGCTAATTTTTGCCGGGTGCGTGAGGTAGACGGGATCCGGAAAATATCGAAGAGCAGTCTGGAACGGGATTCGAAATTCTTCGACGAAGCGTATCTGAGACAGCTGCATGCAAGGATGACCGAGGTGGTGGGCAATGCTGAACATTGTGGTGAGGCAGGATTAGAGAAGCCGATCGATACGAGGGAATGCCTGATCGACGCCACTTGCCTGGAAGCGAACATCCACTGGCCCGTGGACTGGGTCTTGCTCAAGGATGTGGGAGCAACGCTGCTCAAGGCGATCAGTCTGATCCGGCAGGCGGGAATGAAACAGCGCATGCCCCAGGGAGCAAAGGGATTGGCTCGGGAGATGAACAAACGGTGCCTGGAGATGACGCATGCGCGTCGGCGCCGGGAGGCGGGCAAAGCGCGTAAAGGGATCCTGCGGCGGATGAAGCTATTGCTCAAGAAGATTGAGGGCCATGCCCTTCGCCACCGTGACTTATTGGAAGCTATGTGGATGCAAAGCGATTACACCGAGAAGAAGGCGAGCCGAATCATCGAGCGAATGGATGGTATGTTAGAGCAGATACCGCAGGTCATGAAACAGGCGCACGAACGGATCATAGGGGGGCGGCAGGTGAAGAATGAGGAGAAGATCCTGAGCGCCTACGAACCTGAGATTGACGTCATCGTGCGAGGCAAGGCAGATCGGGAGGTGGAGTTTGGCAACACCCTTTATTTATGCGAGAGCGCAGAGGGATATCTGTTGGACTGGAAACTGTATGGGGGGCAGGCCCCGAGCGAATTGAAGCAGCTTTGGGAAAGTCTGGAGAGGCAAAAGGGCTTCGCTTTAGAGGAGAAGATCGAAGCGATCAGTGGGGATCGGGGCTATGCCTCGAAGGCGGCCAGCAAGCGGCTCCAGGCAGAGGGGATTTTTGACGCCCTTACGCCCCGCAATCCACAAGAGCTCAAGGAGCGGATGGAGGAGCCGCGCTTTGTCCGGTTGCAGCGACGACGAGGGAGCACCGAAGGCCGGATCGGAGTGCTCAAGAACCGATGGCACGGGGGCAAGATACGCAGCAAAGGCTTTGACAACCGTAACCTTAGCGTGGCCTGGTCGGTTCTGTCCCACAATCTATGGAAAATCGCGCAGAGACTTGCGCAAGAACATGAGAAAGAGGCAACGCAGGCGGCATAGGGATCCAAGAATCGAGTCAGAGGCGCTTCCTTGGGAGAACTATCGACTCAAAGCGAGAGGAAGGGTGCTGGAAAGGTGCATAACGGATAAAAGGTAAGCTACCGAGGACGGAAGGCATGTCGTGGTCTACATAACGTGACGAAGATTGATATCGGTATCAGGCTTCCACCCAAATCCTCTCGGATTTGGGACAGCCTCTATCTAACGAATTTTTCGCTTCCTCCAGTTGTCCCGCAGACTTCAACGTCACACCCAGATTGTAGTGGGCGTTGGCATAGCCAGGATCGATTTCCAGGGCGCGTCTGTAAGAAGCAACCGCATTCTCGATCTCGCCCGATTCGAAACAGCTGGTGCCGAGATTGCTGAAGGAAATTGCGGAGGCAGGGTTGCTCCTTGTTGCGCGAAGAAAACAGATCCTCGCATCTCGGGGTCGTCCCATTTTCAGCAAAAGCCGGCCGAGTTCATTCAAAGCTGAAGAATGCTTCGGCGCCACTTTGAGCGCACTTTCAAACGACCGCTCCGCTTCACTGAATTCTCCCATGGCCATTAGGGTTCGACCCAGATTAAAGTGGGCGCTCAACGAACCGATATCACGTTTCAAGGCCTGTCTGAAATGGGATGCAGCCTCCGGAAACTGCCCACTCTCGTAGCACACGATGCCAAGATTACTGCGAGCGCTGACAAGCTCGGGCTTGATCCGGAGCGCCTCACTAAAGGCCGAGAAAGCCTCTACCTTTTTTCCCTCCGAAGCCCACGCGATCCCGAGGTCCAGATGAATTTCCGCCAATTCGGACCGCTCTCGAAGGATCTCCTGACAGAGATCGATGATCTCCTTGGTTCTCTTGAGAGCCCGAAGGAGTTCAATTTTGGAACGCACGTAGGCGATGTGCCCGGGTTCGATTGCAATCGCCTGTTCGACAAGCTTGAGCGCTGCTTCACTGTCGCCCCGTCGAAAGGCAAGGAGGGCCAGCAACTGGTAGGCATCGACATGATTCGGATGCATCTCCAGAATCCGGCGACAGGTCTCTTCCGCCATCGCGGTTCGACCCTGTCGAACCTGCTCCCGCGCGATGCTAAGTGCGTCCCTTCCCTCCATCCTTTACTCCAATTTCACCCCGTTTCCCGACCCAACGACCTTCACCGGACCAACCGAACGTTAAACTTGCTACCACGGCGGCGACAGAACGCCGCCCTCCACCCAGCGGTTGCACGTGCACGGTGGAGGTCGGTGCTCTGTCGTCGCCGCCGGTCGCCAAAGTTGCACCATCTTGGACGTAGGATCAATCCTCCCAATAGCCGCATCTGCCCTAAAGCTTCAAATCAGCCGACGAGTTCACCTTGGACAGAATAGCGGCCCCGACCACGTAATTATGGTGTTCCGCGGTCGTCCGATGCCACCTGAGGAAGCAATCGATTTCGGACTCGTTCCATTCGATAGGCTTATCGCGGAAGCTGAAGCTCTCGTGTCGCCAGATCAGATCCTCGAATTCACAAAGCCTAAGCGCTCTCCCGCTCTCTCGTGGATAGGTCATTCCTCGATCCTCCTCGCAAAGATCGAAGGACAAACCCAGGACACCCTCGTTCCTCAGAACTCGGATACTCTCATCGACGGCCAGCTTCCTTTCGGACTGATGTTCGATCACGGAGAAGCTCGTCACGAGATCGAAACTCTCGTCACAGAAAGGCAGCCGGCAACTCGGCAGCACTTCCCATTCCACCGACAAGCTCAGTTTTTTTCTGATCCAACTCCAGTGTTCCAAATGAGCACTATGGGCTTCGACCAGGGTTAGTTCGGCTCCCCTGTCCGCAAAAAACCAAGGGAGCGGAGAAAGCTCACTTCCGATATCCAGTACTTTCGTTCCGGGCTGAACGACCCTGCAGAGACCATTGAACCAGAGCCACGGGTACTCCCAGTTTTTGCTGAAGTTCACATAGCGATGCAGTCCCAATGGTTGGGCAAAGTCATTCAGGTCCTCCATGAATCGGGAAAATTCCGGGGACTCCAACTCCTTCAGGCTCGCGGGACTCACTTTGTCCTCGATACTCCTCATTCGAATCGCGGTCCAGATCTTCGGGGAAGAGCCAGAACCTCATCGTAGATGTCCCGCACCCGGCCGGCGATGGCCTCCCAGGAATATTCCCTTACCCGCCGCAAACCCTGAGCGGCGAGACTGCGTAGCCGCCCGGGATTCAATACGAGAGTGCGTAGTCCCTGGTAGATGCTCTCTTCCTCGTAGGGATCAACCAGAAGGGCGGCATCACCGGTGATTTCGGGGAGCGAGGAAGAGTTCGAAGTCAGGACCGGAGCTCCGCAGCTCATCGCTTCAAGGACCGGGAGCCCCAGTCCCTCAAACAGGGATGGGAAAACAAAGGCGAAACAGTTCTGATAGAGCCAATGGAGCTCGCCCTCATCGACATAGCCCAAGGTGAGCAACTCCTCCTCAAGTTCCGGGTTGGCCAGACCCTCTCGAATTTCATCATCCAACCAACCTTCCCCTCCCGCCACAACGATTGGTAACAAGCGTTGCTGATCTCTCTTGAGCTTCAAGAACGCGGATAAGAGCCGAGAGTGATTTTTTCGCGGTTCCAGCGTACCGACGACGAGCCAGAACTCACCTTTTCTCAGATTTCGCAACCGCCGTGGTTTTGGCAGGTCCTCCCTAAGTTGGAGACGACTCGCACCCCCTAGATTCCGAATTCGATCATGAGGAAAACTAGGAAAGGTCTGGAGAAAATCACCTCGGGTGTATTCCGAGTTCGCAATCACGCAGTCCGCATAAAGACTGGCCCGAAAAACTCCATCGAAGCACGCGATACGATTCTCTTCCGTAGTCCACTCCGGATTTCTAAGAAACGAGAGATCGTGAAGGAAATAGACGATACGGAACCGCTTTCCGTTGGGTGGGCAAAAGAAATTCATGGAATGAACGATGTCCGGGAAGCCGAGCCTTTCCTCGAAGTCATCTGGCGGCCGCGACCAAAATTCCCGAGATTCCCGATGGGTGGCATGCCCGTTCACTCTCCTTACTCCCGTCCGGTCGGCGTTGAATGTCGTTCTTTCCCAATCCGGATCCCAAAAATGGTCGCCAAAAGTGGGATAGATCAAGTATTCGTTGGTGTCATCGGATGTCGTCAATTGGCGAATTAGGCTGTCAGCGAAAAATCCACATCCTGCCTTTCCGCTACCCGTCTGGCTGACATCGAATCCTATTCTCATTTCTCTACTTGAGACTGCCGCTCAACCATCTGAATATAGTCCTGCAGACGTTGCGACTTACTCGCCGATTCCATCGAACAGAAGCGGAGATCGAAATCAGAGACAGGCCGAGGGCAAATCGGAGCTTCTGTTTTCGGGATCTGCCCTTCGATTCGAGAACGGCATGGGCGTAATGAAAGATCCAGATTTCCGGAACGAATCTTAGCTTTTGCAGAAGCATGTCGTTGATCTCCGCGTGCACCTGCCGCCGAAAGCGTTTCGTCTTGTTATCAGCATACATTCGGGAACCCGCCAGAAGCAGCTTTCGATGGGCGAAGACTGCACCACTGAGACCGAGCCTCAACCAGTACTCGTAATCCATACAGTAGCGGAGCTCGCTTCTTAGGAGACCGAGTCGATCGACCACTCGCCTCCTGAAAAAGACGGCGGGCTGGCAGAGGAAGCAAGTCTCCTTAAGTCGCTCCAAATTCCACAATTCAGTCGGATAGGGTTCAATTACGGAATCATCTTCATCGATGTGATTGGCCTCTCCATAGAACACATCCGCCTCGGAGTCGGAGTCGAAGAACGCGCAGACCTCCCGAAGCGTGTTGGGGTAATAAATATCATCGGAATTCAACCACCCGATGACTTCACCCGAAGATCGCAAGATTCCTCTGTTCACCGCATCCGTCTGCCCTTCGTCGGGCTCCGAGTTCCAATCGATCCGAGAATCGAAGCTTCGTAGGATATCCAGAGTTTCGTCCGTGCTACCTCCATCGCAGACCAAATACTGCAAACCGGGCACATCTTGAGATAAAACGCTCTGTATGGTGCGCTCAATGAAGCGCCCCTGATTGAGCGAAGGAGTTATTATTGACAGGGTTGTCGCCACCGGCATTCACCCCATTGTTTCAAATGACATCGTCAAATACTCGCGTATACTGCCGTGCCATTTCCAGGGAATCCCCATACTCGCGTGCCAGGATTCGCCGTTTCTCGGCCGCCTCGCCACTCTCGAGTTCATCGTTTACCAACCTCCCAATCGCATCTTTAATCTCCTCGGGTATCCTGGGGTCAAAGTAAATGGCAGTTTCACCTGCGATCTCAGCCATGCTTGTTGTATTGCTGCATAGCACCGGCTTACCGAAAGCGAAGGCCTCAAGGACAGGAAGCCCGAAACCCTCGTAGAGAGATGGAATGATAACGCCGAGACAAGACTGGTAGAGGGCTGCCAATTCGGATTCCGTGCAGAAACCTGGAAATATTACAAATCTCCCCAATTCCATCATGTCGGCGGCCTCTTTAATCTTCTCCATATTACAATCGGGATTCCCGGTGCAGACTAATCTCAATTCCGAATTCGATCGCTCGGCAAGATACATTCCAAGTGCGGTCAAGAGCATTCGATGGTTCTTGTGTGACCAAAAGTTGGCCGGGTAGAGGACAAATTGGTCCTCCCGCAGTCCCAGACGGCTCAATACTGCCCCAACACCATCAGTCGATGGCGGGACAAGCCGAGAGGACAATCGGCTGTGAATCGCATCCGTCCTGCTGCGAGGAATTTCCGCGTTTTTATGGAGGCTCGCCCTGACAAATTCCGATACACAGATTATCCTGACCGACCGTTCACATACTTTCAAAAAATTCGCCTCTCTTTCAGCAAGTTCATCCGAATCGAAAAATTGGGGATAGCACCGAAATTGAAGGTCGTGCACGACCGATACCACGGGAAGGTCTGCGAAATAAGGGGAAATTCCTGTAAAGGGGCAAAACATCAGGTCAGCCGCCAGGGGATACTGCGGGATTGGTTTTTTTCGGCCAAACAGACGTCCAATGAATCCTCTGCGAACAGTGCCGTTAGGGTTTATTCGATGAACGTTGGAATACTCAAGGGAGGCGAGCTCCTCCCAATTCCGATCCGAAGCGAGGAGAAAGAATTGACAACGTGGTGACACTCTGCCGAGGCCACGAACCAATTCAAACGCGAACGGTTTTGCTCCGCCGTTCCCGCCTCCCGGAAGGACCGGCAGTAGGTCCACGATAATTCGCTTTTCCTCCATCACTTCACATCACATCCGCGAAGGCCGATTTCAATTTTTGAAACACGGCGTAGCCAAGAATGAAAGCGACAATCCCGGAAAGATACAAATAGGAGAGATCAAGGAGGTTCAAAGGCAGATCCCACAGCAGCACGCTTCGACTCATGTCGATTGCGTGGATGAGGGGATTGTACCTCATAATACTCCAGGCCTCGGCGGGAATCATTGAGGTCGAATAGAAAACCGCGCTTCCGTAGAGGATGATGCTGGTTACAACCTGCATCAGATGCCCGATGTCCCTGAAAAATACTCCCAGGCAGGAGAGCAGCCAAGTGAGGCCCATCGTCAAAAGGACCAAGGGAAGAACGATTACCGGCAACCAAAGATTATCCAATCCGAGCCCCCTACCGAATATCAGCATACCCACGAAAAAGAGTAAAATACTAACTAGAAAGTGAAACAGAGCGGCGCCCATCGTCGCAACCGGGAGGATGCTGAGGGGGAAAACGACCTTCTTTACTAGATTCGGACTGTTTACTATAATGAGGGGGGCTACCAAGAGTGCCTCCGCGACGAATTGGTAGAGGGTTAGACTCAGGAAGAGTCCCAGCGCGAAATCGGTGCCTGTCTCGTCATCGAGCATGCCGTATGTTCGCTGAAATATAAGGCCGAATACAAAGTAATAGAGCCCCATCATCAGAAGCGGAGTGAATGCCGACCACAACAAGCCAAAATAGCTCCCTTTGTGCTTAATCTGAACGTTCCGAATCGTGAACTGCCAAAGTAGGCCTCTGTTCACATACAGATCGCGGAAGATTGCCCACGGGTTCAATTGCATCCAGAAAGAGTATTGAGAAGAAATCGACTGATTCATGCTGAGCAGGTGCGTTCGTCTTCAGCTATTCCAAGTTATCGAGAAGTGATAGGGGTTGCTCGAAAGCCCGCTTTTCGTGGTCGATAGGCCCCACCGCGGTGGGATACGCCTCTTGCCCCGAAACGGTCCTCGGGGATTTGTTAGAAAAGCGGGCTAGAGACGCAATGATTCTTTTGAGATCTCACTGTTCCACGAATACCCTGACTCCGAGTTTACGCCTGTCCCAGCCCCCTGGAGTCCAGGCCTTATCCGCCTGAATTCGCACGAGCCGCTCTTCGCCGGGCTCGATGGGATCAATCGGAAAACGAATCACGTTCCTTTGCTCATCCGGAAAGACCCCTTTCAATTTGGAGGATCCGTCTCTGACCGCCACGGCGATGGGAAGATCGGAACTGGAGGCATGGCAGGCGAGCTTGAGGGTACGGGATAATGGCGACATTCCACCGTTTCTTAGAATCAGGAAACCGGGTTCACTTCCCCTCGTCCACCCATCCTCTGAGATCGCAAACCCGTGTGCGTTGCCGGCCCCGCCCTGAATCTCGGCCAACGAGTCCGACTCCCTGAACGCCTCCAACAGACGTTTGAAACTTGGATCATGAGGAAGGCTGACAAGCCGGTCAGCCATTGCCGCAAGGATGTGATCACTCCGCTCTCCCCGTTCGAAGAGACTCAGGGCCTCCTGGTAGGCCTCGGCGTTCAAATCCAGAAGACTGTAGAATCTAAACTTCCAGGCACCCTCCTGCAGCTCTTCGGGAAGTGTAGACAGCTTTTCAGAGAGACGAACGGCGCTCTCTTTCTCTCCCAGATCTATCCGAATCTCAATGGCCTCTTTGAGCCACTCCGCCTTCTTGGCGGGAGACTCAGTCCGTTCGGCGATTCGCTCCAGATACCGCGCCTCTTTTCTCCTCCCCTCGATCGAGTCTCCCGATTCTTCATACCATGGCACGGAATCAACCCAATAGAAGAACGACACCGTACTCAGAACGACGGCTACGAGATAAATGAATCCTAAGCTTGGTGGCTTCAATTGGGTTCACCCGGCAGGTCCCAGGGATGGAGCGAGGAATTCTTGTCAAATAGATCTTTTGCCAGGGGAGTTTCCTGTGCTGATACGGGCTTCCCTGTAACCGCGTTGATACAATCGAGTTCTACGTTCAGGATCTCTCCCGCAATCGGCTTGAGCAAATAAGTGTAGGGAAGTGGTGCAGAGACATAGTCATACAGTCCGAACAGTTGGGTAGAGCGGTTTGGATTCAACCCAACCCTTCGGTAGCCGGGATAAATGAGATCGGAAAGTGCGACCCTCACAGCTTGAGTTCCCGATCGTCGCGCGGTGAGCAATTCGTCGGAGTCATCCAGCTTCCGATTCCGATTTCGATCCCGATAGACGAGAAGATCGCTGAAACTACCTTCCACCCGCAATGCCTTCAATTCGGCCGCAACCGTTCCGGTGGGGGCCATGGTCACGACAACTCCATTGGAGCCACTCGAAATCTGAAACCGGATAGAACTGTCTTCGAGATACCTTATGAGGAGGCCCAACCGCTTCTCTATGCCGAACCTGTAAAAATCCAAATGCTCCGAATACAACGCCATGTCATAGACGATCATAGGATGATTCTTGAATTTCAACAGGCGGACTGCGCTGGGATGCTTGAAGTCCTTCAAGTGGTCGGCCTCCAGGGCCTCTCGGATCTGATTATCATACTCCCGAATTCGGCCGAGGATCCCCTCCACCGTTAGAGGGCCCTGGATTATCAACGCGTAGAGTTTCTTGAGTCGGAGGTGATCAAACTCAGGAATGAGTTTCCACTTCACCAGAAGAGGACTGTGCGCACAATCAAGCGCGGTCGATCCGAGGTGCCAATCATCGGTATCCCACGCCACCGCTTCCACTCTGCCGCTTTCGGGATCGAAATAGAGCTTGTGGTTGTGGTGAAAATCGTGATGGCCGCAGGCGAAGATGTTATCGAGACATATGAAAGTGGCGTACCGATCCATCTGCAAATGCTTCTTCGCGAATCCGTAAAAGTTCGTCAGGGATCGCTCCGATACCTGTTCGATCAGATGCCGAATGTCTCCCCGATCCATCTCCGCATCAGGGCTTTTCCACACTGCTTTCTCCCATCGGGTCTGATCTCTCCAAAGCGTACTGACTCCGGTTGTGGCGTCAGGTGGTGCGCCATCGCCGCTATAAAGGCTTCCCTGCCGTCTCCCTCGCCTCCTGAGCACCGTTTCATCAACTGAATCCTGCCAGAGATAGACACCAGAATATCTTCCATTGAGAATTAATCGAACCGGAAAAACTCGTGGTGCAATCAAGCCAACATCCCACGCGCAATCCATGGCGATGGCCTCGTTGAAGGCAATACGGGTTTTGGGATTCTTAAGATTGAATTCTCGAGCTCCATTTATCGGTTGGGACTTGCCCGCCTTGATGCGCCATGATTTCTGAGGATAGAGCCAGTGCCAGTAATTATCTCCCACATAGCGCGCCTTGACCCGATGAAGTCTGCCTTCCCAATTCAAAAAGGCGGGGTAGTATTGGGACTTTCCACTCGCCGGAAGTTGGCTATTCAGTTGTTTCAAGCTGTCCGCGCTGATTCTCAGTTCAACCAGGGGAAGGGCACTCTCCTGTGGCATCAGAGGGGACCTGATTTTCAAGCGGAACCGGTTCAGTTGATCCCGCAGGAAGAATCTGGCAATCTCTACGGAAAATGGAACTGCGTTGTCTAATGCTCCTCTTTTTCGTGCAGAGCTGTGGTAGCTTGACAATGAGCCCAAGACAAGGAAGAGAATCCAGACGATCAACGGCAGGGAAATCAGAAGAGCCCACCGCATCGGAATGCGGTAGAGTCCGTTCAACCAGGCCTTGAGGAGGCGCATGAGTGAGATCAATTGGGAGTGGTTCAAAGTTAGGCCTAAGGATAGTAGCCCCACCAAGCAGATGGCGATATTTTCACTACCCAACAAATCGGATTACAAACCTTACCAATTCGATAGATAGATCAATGGGGCGATCCACTCACCTTCTCAATGCGCTGATAAGCTGCTTCTTCCTCGCATCTCCCGGGGGATCGGTGGAGCCGCAAAATGGCCTAATAACCCCCGAAGACATTTATCCGGAACTGGCCCAAATCTACGAGGCGACGAGCGATCAGGCTCCTTCTCTCCAATTGCATGCCGAGCGGATCCGAGAATCGGAAGGAAATGCCCTCATATTTTCGGCCCAAAAGTATCCCAATCTCCGCCTCATTCTCAACGCAGGCTATGCCGTTAGAGATAGGAGTGACCTCGACAGGACAGAGACTTTTGCGGGCTCCTTCACTCTCTCGATGGAAAAACCGATCTTCCGTTGGGGCGCTATAAACGCGAGCGATCGACTGGGAAAGCTCAATGTCTCGAGATCCAGGGTCGAGTACGAGCGATTTTACCTGGGTCTGGTGGAGCAGATCCGGAACATCTTCCTCGATCTCGTCATTTACCGGACCTCTCTCGAGAACAGAACATCGGAGGAGCAGATCCTCCGAATGCGCATCGATAATCAGGAGAAGAGGAAGGAACTCGGGGCACTTTCAGAGGACGAGCACAAACTAAGCCGAATCGGACTCGAGGAAACTCTCCTCGCAATCCAGCGCACCCGCACGGCAATCGAAAGAGCGCTGCGTCACTTCCACCTCATTACCGGAACCGAGGAATGGGACATCCAGGATTTTCCGACATCGGTTCCCCAAATTTCGTATTCCCACGCGAGAGTGACGGAGCTCCTCAAATCCTATCTCGATATGGGCGTGGCGGGTCGGTTTGATTGGCTCATCAAATTGAACGAAATTGAGAGAGCCAAACATGGCCTAACTATAGACAGGGCTCGAAATCGCCCGAGTCTCGACTTCTTCCTGTTAGCCAGCCAAGAAGAAAGAGATACCTCGACACGCAATGACGTCCTCACATTCGTTTACTTCGGAGGCCTGCAAGTGAAATGGGACCTCTTTCAGGGATTCGCCAATAAGGGTAGGAAAGTCGCCAGAGAGGCGCAAATTCGCATTCTCGAGTCGCAACTTAATAACCTGGGAGAGCAATTTCGAAAAGAGGCGGAACGTCAAGCATTCGACCTGGACATGGACTTCAAGGTCCTCGCCCTCAATGAAGAGCGATTCACGGTAGAACAGAAGGTGTTCGAGAAAGTTCGGACGGATAACGAGAACGACCTCCTCTCGGAGATTGATTTCCAACAGAAGCGCCTGAACTTCAGAAACCAGGAGTATTCCATTTTTCAGAAACGTACTCGCTTCCTTAAGAAGCTATCCAAATTTCTCGCATATATTGGAAGAGATCCAGCCATTGACTACCTGACAATTCCGGAGGGCTCATGAAGATTCGCTTCGCACTTACCCTACTCGTTACTGCCCTAATCATCGGATACGTGATATTTATCGCCCTCCGATTGTCGCGTCCCTCCGCCTACGTCGAGCCGGTAGCAAGAGGCAAGGCAATCGATGCCGTATCGGGAACCCTCAGAATCGAAGAAACCTACAGAATGCAAGTGCGGACCGTGCACGGCGGTAAAGTGAAAGCTACCCACATGGCGATCGGCCGGAGGATCGTTAAGGATGAGCTCCTCCTTCAACTCGACACTGAAAATATCGAATTCGAAATCGAGTCGATCGAGATCGACAACGAGGCTCACCAAAAACACCTTGCCCTCGGATCCTCCCTCAAATTCGCCATCATGGCGCAAGAAGTGGTGGTGAATGATCTGGAGGAACTGGACAAGAGGGGAAGCGTCTCACAACGTAAGCTCCAGGCTGCCCGGCGCCGACTCGACGAGCTGCGCGAACAGAAGGAACGTCAGGAAATTAACGACGAAACGAGACTAAAGAAGCTCGAGAGCAGCCTCGCGACAAAACGACGCCAACTTGAAGCGATGTCCGTGAATAGTCCCATCGACGGTACCATAGTTTCCGTCCCCTTCCATGAAGGGGACCTCATTGGACCGGGAAGCGTCATCGCAGAGGTCCTCGCCGCGGAACGCAGGATCGTGGCCAGCATCAGCGAGGAGGACTTCTCCAAAGTGCGGGTGGACCAGGATGTCACCGCACGCCTTCTCGGTTACGGTGACGAAATTCTTGAAGGTCGAGTGTCGCAGCTCCTCCCGACCTCCGACCCGACGACGCAGCGCTACAGCGTATTTCTCGAACTCGATTTTGAACGAGAGCGATTGACGCCGGGGTTGACGGGCGAAGTCAGTGTTATCATCGGGGAACATGAGGATGCACTGTTAATACCTCATCGCGCTCTCCTCAATAATGTGGTTTACGTGGTGAACAACGGAATCGTGGAATTGCGATCCGTGAAGACGGGATACGAGGGCCTCAACCTGGTCGAAATTGTCGACGGTCTGGAAGAGGGAGAATCTGTTATCGTCGAAGAATTGGATCGGTTCAGGGAGGGAATCAGAGTAAAGTTGTAGGCCGGAATCTGTCGGTATGAACCGCACTCAGTTCCACACCCCGCACCCATCGATCTGAGCTTTGGCGATGTTGCGGAGTTCTAAGCGCTGGTGTTCATAATCACCTAATGTCCTCAAACTTTAGAATCGCCCTTCGGTTCCTCCTTTCGAGGCGACGCGCAATGTTGATGAGTCTCACCGGCATAATCCTCGGGGTGAGTCTTTTCGTCCTCTCCCAAGCCCAGATGAGCGGCTTCGAGAAATTCTTCATCGAAACGATCTGGGGAACAAACGGCGTCCTAAGAATTCAGGACCAACTTCAGGATACGCTCAGAAGCATGTCGGTCGACCGTTCCCCTGGAGGAGCAGGCAGTTTTCACTACTCGCATCGGAACAGTAAGAGATACATACCCGGAATCGTAAACACTGAACAGGTGATGGATGCAGTCCGGCAGTTTCGTAATGTCTCCGGGATCTCTCCGGTTTTGAAGGGTACGGTAAACTTGATCAACAGCGGCCGCTCCAGGGCTGTAGAGATCTATGGAATCAATCTGCAGAGTCACTTGATGGTATCCGATCTCGAAGAGCAGATTGTAAATGGAAGTCTACAGAGATTTCGTGAATCTCCCTACGGAGTCTTGGTGGGAAGTCTGCTCGCGAAACGTCTCGGATTGGAGACCGGTGACACCGTCATTGCGTGGTCCCTCGGGCGCAACTTTCGATTTCGCTTGAGCGGGACTTTCGAAACGGGAGTTTCGGGACTCGATGGGACGAGGGTTTTCGTCCACATCGACCAAGCACGAAACGTTTTGAGACGACCCCATGGAACCACGTTTCTCCAGGTCAACCTCTTTGACAAGGAACGAGCGCTGGTGGAATCGCGTCACATGGAGCGCATCCTGAGGCATTCCGTGGCGAGTTGGCAGGAGCGGGAGAAGGCCTCTCTGGGAGTCTTTCGAGCTCTCAGGATCTCATCGGCCCTTACCGTCTCTACGATTATCATTATTTCGGGATTGGGAATGTTCAATACCCTGGCCATAATCGTAATGGAAAAGAGTCGTGAGATCGCGATCCTCCGGTCGATGGGTTATACGCGAGCCGACGCTTCTCTGATCTTCCTAATTCAGGGCATGATCATCCTCACGATCGGAATCGCTTCCGGCTGCCTCTTGGGAGGTCTCTTTACTTTTATTGTTTCGAAGATTCCAGTCCACATAACGGGAATTTTCACGGTCGATCATTTTGTGGTCCATTGGAGTCTCTCACACTACCTTGCCGCAGCCGCCACCGCGTTTGTTGTCATTCTCATAGCGAGCTACTTCCCATCTCAAAAGGCGGCGCGTCTTGAGCCGGCCGGAATTATTCGAAGTACCGCAGGATGAATTCCCAACCGAAAGTCGATGAAACGTCGAACACAGTGCTGAACTGCAGTGATATTCGGCACAGTCTGGGAGAGGAGTCGAACCGAGTTCAAATTCTGAAGGATATCAGATTCACACTCAGCGCTTCCAAAGTCCATGGCATCGTCGGACCCTCCGGATGCGGGAAAAGCACCCTACTCTATCTGGCCGGCCTTCTCGATCGCCCGGATTCCGGCGAGATATTTTTGCAGGGCCGCCCAATGGCCAGAGCATCTGATAAAGAGCGCACGAAAGCGCGGAATGAGTACATCGGATTCGTCTTTCAGTTTCACTTTCTACTCTCCGAATTCACAGTCCTTGAGAATGTTATGATTCCGATGCAGAAGCGTAACAGCCTTGAATCGGAGGAAATGAAAGAGCGAGCCTTCGCTCTGCTGGCCGACGTCGGCCTCGACGATAAGACGGACCGACTCGCCACCCAGCTCTCCGGTGGTGAACAGCAGCGGGTGGCGATTGCCCGTGCTCTGGCCAATTCCCCTTCCCTCATTCTCGCCGACGAGCCGACCGGAAATCTCGATGTAGCGAATTCCGCTTTAATTTTTGACCTACTCTACAAATTTGCGGCCGAGAAGGGACACGCCGTTTTGATCGTCACTCACAACATTGCTCTAGCCGACCGTTGTGACCACGTTTTCCACATGCAAGACGGCCGTTTCGCCCGAGAATCCAGAACATAGAAATTCGCTGAAACTGATCATACAGATTCCCTGCTTCAATGAGGAAGAGAATCTCGTCGCCACCCTAAATGCTCTACCCAGGAAATTGGATGGTGTTGATGAGATCGAAATCCTCATCGTGAACGACGGCAGCAGGGACGGGACCGCTCAGGTCGCCCGCAACTGGGGAGTTGACCATCTCATCAATCTCCCGGCCAACCGGGGCCTGGCTAAGGCCTTTTCCGTCGGTCTTGAGGCTTCCCTTGAATCCGGGGCCGATATTATCGTGAATGCGGATGCGGATAATCAATACCATGCCGACGATATTCCGGCGCTCCTCAAACCGATTCAGGAGGGTATCGCCGAGATCGTGGTCGGGGCTCGCCCCATCACCGACAATCCCAACTTTGGATTCGCCAAAAAGTGCATGCAGCGGCTCGGAAGTGCGGTCGTACGTCTCTTCAGTAAGACCGCTATCGTCGATGCGCCCAGTGGGTTCAGGGCCTTCTCGCGCCGCGCCGCTCTGCAGCTCCGCGTTTTTAGCAAATATACCTATCCCATAGAGACGATTATCCAGGCAGGGCAGAGAGGAATACCCATTTGTTCAGTTCCAGTGAGAGTGCGTCCCCCCACTCGCTCATCAAGATTGGTTAGGAGTATTCCCGATTATGTCGCCCGCTCTGTCCTCACGATTCTCCGAATCTTCATCCTTTACCGACCCATGGCTTTTTTCTCTGCCTGTGCTTTTATCGTCTTCTTACCGGGATTCATCCTCGGTCTCCGGTTCCTCGCGTTTTTGTTTGCCGGAGACGGCCAGGGGCACATTCAGTCCCTCATTCTCGCGACCCTCTTGATGTCATCCGGAATCCTACTCTTTATTGTCGCCATCCTTGCCGATCTCATCGCCGCGAACCGCCAGCTTCTCGAGGATCTGCACTGGAAAATTGCCCGCTCCCTCGAACCTGCCCCGAAAGATCGTTTTGAAACGCACCCATCGGACTGATTAGATATCCCGCGGGTGCCTGTCGGCGATTCGATTTTCTCTTCATCCGTCTCCGCCCAAGCGCTCCTCCGTGACATCTCCGCCAAGTGGGAGCAATTCGGCTTCGACCCAGTCCCTGCGGCTCATCCGCCTCCGCCCGAGGCAACGGCGTGACAGGCTGCGCAGAGCTACGGAAGAGGCTTGTCCTATAACTCGCTCGGCTTTGTCTCTGGTTCGGTCACGTCCATCAATCGGCTCTTCAAGAAACTGGCTGCCGCCTCCTCTGAATTGGCTTCCAAGCTGGAGTATCGCGGACAGAGGTGAACCGACAGATGGACTTTAGAAAACGGGAATGGGATAAGCTGCCGATCCCACGAGCGCAACTGCCAAACCCAAGCCGCGGTTGCACCTCCGATGAGAATAGGAGCATCGGTTACCCGGGCCAAAAACAACGCCCCCCGTTTAAATTTGAACCTCGGCCCACTGGGGCCGTCCGGCGTAATTGCCACATCGTTCCCGGCGCGATTTGCGGCAACGAGCTCCCTCGTTGCCGCAATCGACCTCCGGCTGCTCGAACCGCGGACAGTGACAAATCCCATTTCGGAGAGGAACGCCTCCAACCAGGCGGCGAAGCGGCTGGGACTGACCATAGAATAGATCCGACCAGCGTCACGATATCGACGTAGAAACTCAGACGTCACCAGAATGTGCCGGTGCCAAGTGAGGTAGAGCATGGCCTCGGACGAGAGGGTCAGGTTCCCCATAGTCTCCGTCGATCCTCGAAACCTCAGAGTTGAGAGATAGAATCGAAGGAGGAAGTAGAGAGGCCAGAAGACGACCTTCCGCCAGCCCGATATAAGGTAGATGTGCCCACGTGTAAAGGGCTGCGCCTTCCCCAAAGTTGGCGGATTCACTGTCACGGCCTGATCTTCAGCGCGGCCCGAGCCTGCGCTGGTGGGAGAGATCTCCAGGAGGAATTTCAAAACCTCCTCGGCACGCTCTCTTCCCGAAAAACGATTCCGGGCGAATTCCCTCCCGCTCCTGCCGAAACTCTCTCGCAATGGCCGGTCCGCCTTGAGGTGCACGAGGGCCCGGTGAAACGCATCGTCATCATCCGCCGGTATGAGAAACCCGGAACTGCCGGGGCTGAAGGATTCCCCAACTCCTCCGGTGTCTGAGGCAATCACCGGCAATCCCGCCGCCTGAGCTTCTATTACAAAATTGGGAAGTGAATCCTCGATAGACGCTGAAACCGCGACATCCGAAGCCGCGTAAAATGGACCGGGGTCATCCTTGAAATAGAAGAACCGGACTCTCTCCTCGATACCATAGGACCTCGCAGCCTTCCGACATCGATTCAGCTCCCTACCCTGACCAACCAACCAGAGTTGCCAATCTCCACTCTCGCGAAGATTGGAGAAGATTCGAATCAATCGACGGTGGCGCTTTCCCGATCGGAAATTGGCCACGTTCAAGAAAACGCAGTGGGCAGGCCCTGCGCCGTGCCGTTTGCGAAAACGGCTCCTCTCCTCGGAGCCGGTTCTCCCCTCCAAAGGCAGAACCATCGAGTTGTAAATCAATCTGACTTTTCTCGGGTCGATTCCCTTTCTCTTCAAGCGGTCGCGCCACCACCGGCTGTTTACGATGATTGCCCTTACCTGCCCGAGCGACCATCCATAGAGAAATGTCAGTCTCTTCCCGGTCCGAACCGAACCCACGACGGGAATATCCCTCAGCCTCTTTTGGATTAGGCCCGCGTAGTAGTTGGCCATTCTCCCCATGCATAGAATAGTGTCAGGGGCCTCTCTCCGCAATGCTCCGAAGATTCCAGGGGCAAAGAAAGAGAGGCCCAGGTCGTTCTTCTGGAGAGAGACCCTGCGGATTCCGGTATTGGCCAGTCTTTTCTCCAAGGGGCCGGCAGGTCGAAAAGTTAGGAGCACTACATCGTGACCTTCATTCTTGAAATACTGGGCGAGGAAGATTACCTGTTGCTCCGTACCGCCTCCGCGCAGAAAATCCTGTAATATCAGAATCTTCATCAGTCACTTTTCGGGACATTATCCAGGTACATCAGTCGGTCGACCCACCCAAGCGTAGTGTATCATAAATCCTACTTCGCAGGCAGCACGTAGAATACCGAATTCACCGGATGCGCAATGTTCAAATTGAGGCGCGCACCACCAGTCGTCCAAAGGTGATTGTCGCCTCCTACGAGTTCTTTCCCCGTAAAGCGGGTATCTCGATCTATGTTCAGGAGATGGCCAAGTCCCTCCAAGAACGCGGTTTCGACGTCACGGTATGGGCACCGTTTGCTCCTGAAATCCGAGAACGCCACTTTCCTTATCCTGTACGCACTCTTCCTTTTAAGGGCACCCAAGGCTGGATATCTCGAATCGCCTTTGCTTGCTACCTCATTCGGGACCGCCAGGAGATTGGTCGAAGTATTCTATTTCTTCCTGAACCTGGTCCGATCAGAGCGATGATGTATCTCCTGCTCCTCCCCTTGTTTCGACCGGCCAGACTGGTGGTTGCACTTCACGGAACCGAGATACACTCTCTCTCCTCTTTCTTCCACCGTCGCCTCCTCTTTCGGCGACTTCTCGAGCGTGCCGACCGAATTGGCGTCGTCTCGGACTTTACCCGCCGCCTCCTGGAAGATCGCTTTCCTACCCTCCAAGGGAGGGCCGTCGTCACCGCCAACGCCTTGCGCACAGACCTGCCCCGTGAAATTCCCGAACCGGAACAGGAGTCGAACAACAAGATTATCCTCACCGTCGCCCGCGTCTATCCACGAAAAGGACAAATCTACGTCCTCCAAGCGATTCGGAAGCTACCGGCTGAAGAGAGGGCGAAGACAGTCTACTGGATTGTTGGACCAGCCAATACTAAACGCTACCTTCGGCGGCTCGTCGCCTACGCAACAAAATACGAACTCAAGATCAAAGTCTTCGGTGAAGTTGATGACGGAGCCCTGAGTCGGATCTACAAACAGGCTGACATATTCGCGATGACCAGTGTGCCCTACAACCGCAGCGTCGAAGGGTTCGGTCTCAGTTACCTGGAGGCCTCCTCCTTCGGTCTCCCAGTGGTCGGTTTTCGATTCGGCGGCGTCGGGGAGGCCGTTAAGGACGGCGAAACCGGTCTACTTTGTGACCAACACGATACCAACGAGCTCGCTCGCAATCTCTTCAAGCTCTTAACCGACAAGGGCTTGCGCCAAAAGCTTGGCCGTTCCGGAGAGCTCTGGGCAAGGAGGAATTCCTGGCTCGAAAATGCCGATGCTCTATTCAATGATCTCTAGTACGGTGTTTTGATTCTCGGGACATTAGGTGATGATATTGATGGCCTTGTGTAGGTTGAAGGTGAAATGATCACAGAGGGCAGGGGTGGATTCGAAGCCCATGGTAGATTTGAGGCTAAGAACCAGTTGCCTGCAAGCAGCCAGGATTCTGGCTGCGTTATGGTTACGGATCATACATCGATCTTCATCGAAGAAGCGATCTCTGGGGTAGTGGTTTTTGTTTTCGATGGCCCAGTGGTTGCGGATTTTCGATAGGAACTGAGGAGGGCTCAAGTCGGTGGGATCGCGGCTGCTGACATAGTAGGAGCGTTCCGAGGAAGGTTTCGCTTTGTTAGGATAATGGAAGGTGCGTTGGACAGAGGCGAACTGACGAGCATGAGGCAAGCCAAGGGAGGGAGCGCTTAGAGGATGGGTTGCTATTTGACGAATCTCCAGGCGGCCATGGTCCTTATCTAGAGCCCGTCCCAGTGGTGGAAACAATTGATTTTTAATGAGTTATGGGCAAAAAATCTCGTTGGGCCGGATAGAGCTGCAAAAAGCTCGATCCGGCGAAAAAGGGCGCTTATGCTTGCGTTAGTCAAATACAAAGCACGCCCTTCTGATTGATGAAAAATATTGCCGTACAAAGCTTCCTGCGTCCAGCCCTAACTCCAGTCATTCGATGCAAAGACTACACCGTGTTTCCACCCGCTCGCCTTGTAGCAAGTGCCTCGGTGGATCTGTGGGTCCACGAAAGTTTGCTACCAAGATAGGCAAAGGCCTGCTCCCAGTGATCGGCCAAGACTCTCAGGCACATCGCCAACGTCTTGGAGGCCAGATTGGGACCGGTTCTGTTTTGATCGATCTCCAGCCTCGCTTCAGCCGGTAGCTAGGAAAGGGAGGCGATCGTCGAAAAGCCTTGGAAGGTGGGATCGAAGCCCATGGCAAATAATGATGTTGGATCAAAAGATCGGGCAGCGAAGCGCAGAGTTCTAAGAGCGAAGGAGTCAGAAAAGCGCATACCATCTTGGAGGTGGCTGCGTCATTTATCTTTTTCGGAGGGATAAGACTACACCGTGTTTCTGGAAACAATGGAGCGGATTGTTTTGATGTCGCAGATCGAGCCTTGGGATGGGATGAAGCAGTGAGCTTCTGGCTGGAATTTTTGCCTAATTTTTGCCGGGTGCGTGAGGTAGACGGGATCCGGAAAATATCGAAGAGCAGTCTGGAACGGGATTCGAAATTCTTCGACGAAGCGTATCTGAGACAGCTGCATGCAAGGATGACCGAGGTGGTGGGCAATGCTGAACATTGTGGTGAGGCAGGATTAGAGAAGCCGATCGATACGAGGGAATGCCTGATCGACGCCACTTGCCTGGAAGCGAACATCCACTGGCCCGTGGACTGGGTCTTGCTCAAGGATGTGGGAGCAACGCTGCTCAAGGCGATCAGTCTGATCCGGCAGGCGGGAATGAAACAGCGCATGCCCCAGGGAGCAAAGGGATTGGCTCGGGAGATGAACAAACGGTGCCTGGAGATGACGCATGCGCGTCGGCGCCGGGAGGCGGGCAAAGCGCGTAAAGGGATCCTGCGGCGGATGAAGCTATTGCTCAAGAAGATTGAGGGCCATGCCCTTCGCCACCGTGACTTATTGGAAGCTATGTGGATGCAAAGCGATTACACCGAGAAGAAGGCGAGCCGAATCATCGAGCGAATGGATGGTATGTTAGAGCAGATACCGCAGGTCATGAAACAGGCGCACGAACGGATCATAGGGCGGCGGCAGGTGAAGAATGAGGAGAAGATCCTGAGCGCCTACGAACCTGAGATTGACGTCATCGTGCGAGGCAAGGCAGATCGGGAGGTGGAGTTTGGCAACACCCTTTATTTATGCGAGAGCGCAGAGGGATATCTGTTGGACTGGAAACTGTATGGGGGGCAGGCCCCGAGCGAATTGAAGCAGCTTTGGGAAAGTCTGGAGAGGCAAAAGGGCTTCGCTTTAGAGGAGAAGATCGAAGCGATCAGTGGGGATCGGGGCTATGCCTCGAAGGCGGCCAGCAAGCGGCTCCAGGCAGAGGGGATTTTTGACGCCCTTACGCCCCGCAATCCACAAGAGCTCAAGGAGCGGATGGAGGAGCCGCGCTTTGTCCGGTTGCAGCGACGACGAGGGAGCACCGAAGGCCGGATCGGAGTGCTCAAGAACCGATGGCACGGGGGCAAGATACGCAGCAAAGGCTTTGACAACCGTAACCTTAGCGTGGCCTGGTCGGTTCTGTCCCACAATCTATGGAAAATCGCGCAGAGACTTGCGCAAGAACATGAGAAAGAGGCAACGCAGGCGGCATAGGGATCCAAGAATCGAGTCAGAGGCGCTTCCTTGGGAGAACTATCGACTCAAAGCGAGAGGAAGGGTGCTGGAAAGGTGCATAACGGATAAAAGGTAAGCTACCGAGGACGGAAGGCATGTCGTGGTCTACATAACGTGACGAAGATTGATATCGGTATCAGGCTTCCACCCAAATCCTCTCGGATTTGGGACAGCCTCTAGCTAGCCGCTCCCCACAGCAAAAGACACACCCATTGCCCGTCGATCAAAGCCACATAGCGCAGGGTCTCTCCCGCGCTCCCCGCACTGTGCAAATAATGATGTTGGATCAAAAGATCATTGAATCGCTCCTGCTCTTCGGGCAAGATCAGACGCAGAGTTAGACGATCTATCGAAGGAGTCAGATGGTAAGATTTTTTGTCTTTCATACCATCTTGGCATGACTGATTCCCTCGGGTTTGTCTAGCTCTTTTTTTATCTTTTTGCCTATCAGCCACTTCCTCCCCAGAAAACTTTCACCCTGGATCTCTAGCTGGAGATGAGAATTCGACTTGCACGCTCCACCGTATTCCCCTAACAATGAGCGAATTACAAGCTCGATGAGGATTATCCTCGGAGAAGGAGGTATCTCGAAAAAGTGGGATAGATTCTTGACCCTTGGGTCGATTTTAACTTGCGTAGCTTCGGTCTTGCGTGCTTTTTCTTCTGCTTTCCGAAACTTTTGTTGCCGATTCCAGTGGTAGCTAGCAGATACGATGTGCCGGTGAACCGTATCCCGATCAACACTCTGCAAAAATGAGCAGCCTTCAACTCGATACAGCACCCCTCTCCCCCTCCCAGAACCCAAAATCCCAGCGCTCGGTTCTCAAACGCTGTCGCGATGACCATGCAACTAAACTGCGTCTGAAATACAACCCTTGGTACCATACCATAGAGAAGCAGATTGGCTCGCGTGTAATTGTCGACGGGCGCGAGATGATTATGCTGAGCAGCAACGACTATCTCGGGCTCACCAACCATCCAAAGGTCCTGGAAGCGGGGAAGGAAGCTCTCGAACGATGGGGAAGCAGCACCACTGGGGCGCGACTGGCCAACGGCAGCCGGCGATATCATATCGACCTCGAAGCAAAACTGGCTGAGTTTCTGGGCAAAGAGGACTGCCACGTATCAACCGCCGGCTACCTATCCTGCATGTCAGCGGTGGCTACCTACGCCTGCAAGGGAGACCTCATCCTGGTCGATCGCAATGTCCATTCATCACTCTGGTGCGGAATCGGCCAGACCGGAGCCAAGGTAGAACGATTCAGCCATAATAGCCCGGAAGATCTGGCCGAGATTCTCCAACTGGAGAAACGAGAGACTCCCAAGATCCTCGTCATCGAAGGCGTCTACTCGATGGAGGGTCACATTGCCAGGATTCCGGAATTTTTGGAGGTTATCGAGGAGCAGAACTGTTTTGTCGTGGTGGATGACGCCCACGGTGTTGGCGTTTTGGGAAACAGCGGCAGGGGGACGGCGGACCATCTGGGAGCCACCGATTTCGTCGATGTGATTGCCGGCAGCCTGTCCAAGGCGCTCTCCAGCACCGGTGGATTCGTGGCCGGTTCCAGAGAGGTGATTGAATTCTTGAGAACGAACTCGAAACAGACCATTTTCAGCGCCGCAATCAGCCCGTGCCAAGCGGCATGCGCAGAAGCTGCCCTGGAAATACTGCAGACCGAACCCGATCATCTCGAAAGGCTTTGGGAAAACACCCGGTTCTACAAGAACCTCCTGGCGGAGCTCAATCTCAATACCTGGAACAGCGAGTCCGCGGCGGTTCCGATCGTATTGGGTAACAAAGAACGGACCTACCGGATGTGGAATTCGCTCATGGAGAAGAGCATATTTACGGTAATGGCGGTTTCTCCTGGTGTCACTCCCGGTAAGGATATGATCCGCACTTCGATTTCCGCCCGCCACACGCGAGAAGACCTCGAGATCATCGCCGACGCCCTGACCGATATCGCCAAGCGGCTTTAGCCCGCTTTTCTCACAGATTTTCGAGCATCGTACTGCGGCTGATTCTTGCGCCCATCGTGTTGCCGCCTGCAGGCCACGAAAAGCGGGCTATTCATTGTTTAGCCTGGAAATCTTCTGGGATTTCCAGGCTAGGAGGCTGCCGGACTTTGACGCTCGATTGCTTCGCAAGTGAGAGAGTTCGTCCGACAGATTCCTAGTCGAAATCAGTTGAAGGACATTCGAAAAATAGTTCTGGCCAGGACGGATCGAATCGGCGATGCGGTCATCACCAGCTCTTGTTTTCAACCGATTCGCGATACATTGCCTGAAGTAGAGCTCTACCTTTTGATCCGCAGCGCGATCGAACCACTCTTCCACTCCCACCCTCTTCTCACCGGGATCATTTCAACTGAAAACTCCGACTTCGGTGGTCCGGGTCAACCGCGGCTCGCTAGGAAAATTCAGAGCTTGGAACCGGACTGCATCGTTCACTTTCACGATGACGGCGCTGTTGCCGCTGCTGCCGTCGAAGCCCAGATTCCCGTCCGAATCGGCTTCACAGGTGGGACCGATTCGCGGCTTCTTACCCACACTATCCCGAATCGCAAGAGGGAGGGGCTGAAACACGAAGCAGAGTACAATTTCGAACTGCTGGCTCCTATGGGAATCGACCTTCCGGGTTCATTAAAACCGTGGATCTCGCCCGACCCGGAAGCCCGTGCCAGGATACCCAATCTTCTCCCTTGGTGGCCGCGAGACAAACCGTTTGCCGTCTTTCATCTTGCTGCCCACGGCGACAAGATTCGGCTTCCTGTTCCCGCTCTCTGCCGTCTTGCCCAATGGCTCCGCCAATCAAGAGACTTTGAGATTGTTGTGATCGGCTCCGAAAGCGACGACGATGATGTCGATCGTTTCGTCGAGACGATTTCCCGAACCGGGACCGTCTGGAATCTCTCCGGTCAAACCGGTTTGGCGGAAGCGGCCTGGATACTCCAGCGCGCCCGAATCCTCATCGCCCGCGACAGCGGTCCCGCCCACGTCGCCGCCGCCATGGGCTGCCCGACACTCGCCGTGATGGGGCTCCACAAAATGCGATCGAATCTGGAGCGGTGGAAGCCGCTTGGGAATAATGTCAAAGCGATTCAGATCCAACTCAAACCCCGAGCCTTCGAAACGGCACGGCGCTTCCAAAAGAGATACTTCAATTCTCTCTCCGAAGAGGAGCTCAGGAGAGAGGCTTGCTCCTTGCTTGCTTGATTCGGAAGGTGCTCAAAGATCTCCGCGGCCAGAAGGTTGTGTGCCTCGGCTGCGGACGAAATGCCCAATGGCGTAAAATCGGGAATTAGGTAATAACCTGATGAATCGGGTATTTTTCATATGAGCTGTATTCCTGGCATTTCAATCACCGTTTACGTCGAATAATTGCGGAAGGCTCGATACATCCCCTCCATATTCGCCCAAGCGTCGAAGTTTTTCTCGACCCAATCCCGCGCCCGTTCTCTCAAGTCGGTATAAAAGCGGTCGTCCCGTTGTAGTCTTTGCATCGGCTCAAGCCAGCTTGAGGACGAATGCACATCGACCAGAATCCCGCTTCTGCCGTCCTCGATGGCTTCCGGTATGCCGGCCACCGAGGTTGCCAATACCGGAACCCCCGCCGCCATAGCTTCACCGACCGCATTGGGAAATCCGGCTCGGTCTCCATCTTGGGCAATGATCCCAGAAAAGAAGAAGAGATCGGCCCAGGCCAATTGTTCCAATACGAATTCGAACGGCTTGCTACCCATCAAGGTCACTCTTTCTTCCAGTCCACGTTCCCGAATTCGACTCTCGAGCTGACTGCGAAGGAAGCCCTCTCCGACGATCCGTACCTCAATTTCAATACCTTTTGCCAAGGTGCAAGCATAAATCTCAAGCTGGTCGAAGTAGCCCATTTTTTCGACCAGCCGCCCGACACTCAATATACGAAGGGTCGTCCGAGCAGTTCGAATTGGAGACATCGGCGGGAACCTATCGAACCCGCGCCGAACCAATAGAATGTCGTCCTCCTCTCCGGAAATCTCGAGAAGCCGGCGCCGTGTCGATTCGCTGGAAGTGCGAGTGAACTCGGCTTCTCTGATCTTGGTTTTCAATAGCCAGTCTCCCCCATTTTTAAAGACATCATAAGCGTGGCCCTCAATGGAGAATGGTATCTCCGTAAGCTTTTTCAATAAAAGCCCGGCGCTTGCCGGCATGGTAGACCATGCCGCGTGAATCAGGTTGGGAGCGCTCGCCTTGAATGCGCCGGCATTGATGAGGGCAAAGGAGAAGCCGATGATGGTTTCGCTCAGATTGCCCCAAGAAGGGATGGGAAGCTTTCGAATCTCCTTTCCGATGGCCCAGAATGCGTGTGGCTTCTTCGCGATCCAATAGGGAATCCACCAGCAGAGTAGAAGCAGTTTCCACTTCGGAAATTGTCTGATGGTCAGCTTCTCGAATTCCAGATCTCCCCCCCATAGAGAATAGATCTCCAAGTCGATATCCTTAGTCTTCAGAACCCGGATCTCTCGTTGGAAGGTTGTCTCCGTCAGGACAGGAAAGGTCGTGAATAAATAGGCTATCTTCAAGCTGCTTCCACCCCGCTTAGTTTTTTGAACACGTTCTGGAATCTAACATGCTGGTATTCCACATCGTGCAGGTGACAAGGTTCGAGAGCATCCGAGCCCCGATACTCCCGCAGGGCGGCTTTGATGCTTTACGGAATCCCGGTCAATTCCCGGATCATCGCCTCGGGACCAGCATCCACCCTTAAGGCTAGCATGTTTTTTTGACATTCGAGGTACTCTCCCGAGAAATCAACCCACCTTCCCACGGTTTCGCTGAACTCTCTCTCGTTTTTGATCAGTCCAGCCGCCTTGTGCTTGAGAAAGTAGCGGAGGGTGAGTCTTTCCTGAGGCATCAAGCCACCCATTCCGTTGAAGATTATAGGACAGCCGAAATAGAGCGCTTCGGCGCTTGTGTTCGATCCGGGACGCGTCACCAAGACGCTGCTCACTTCAATCAGCTTCGGAACCTGGGTGCTGAATCCCTCAAGGAAAATCGGAAAGTCAGGATTCCGCTCCCTCCAACGTTTCAGGAGCTGGTAGAGGCCTTCATCCTTACCGCAGATGACAATGACCTGAAGTCGATCAGAAAAGCCCATCAAAACCTCCAGCAGGAGTCGGTGGTGGTTAGCGCCCGAACTGGCAGCCGCCAGGAGAACAGTAAACCGATCCCCATCCAGTCCCAGCACGTTGCGACGAAACTCAGCCTTCTCCGCTTCGCTCATCGGGGAGGCGAAACTCTCTGGAGGAAAGAGGTTTTGGATGATCCTGGTTCTCTCTGCAGCTATCCCAAGCTTTAGCGCAAAGCGCGCCGTCTCATCGGTGCGGGCGTAAAACAGATCGGCCTCCCGATCAACCCAGTTGCGACTGAATCCCGAGCCACCGGTGAATTCTCCGCAATAGGTTGCGCACTTAAGCTCCCTATTCTGCAGTACTTTCCGGGCGAATCGAAAATAGCCGCGATTCGTTGAATCGTGAACGCTTACGATGGCGTCGGGTTCAAATTCCAACAAGACTCGACGAAAATAGGAGTATCCGAAGAGTGTCAGCCTGGCATTTACCAACATGAAGGCTTCCACCACCCACCAATAGAGATTGTGCAGAAGCGGGGCAGTTCTTTGAATCAAGTTGTAACAACCCACGCCAAGACTGATCAGGGTTGACGACCCTTCGAGAATTTCCTCGACCCTGACTTCGATTTTCTCCCCATGTAATTTCCGAATCCAGGACTGTAAGGCTCGCGCTCTTGCATTGTGTCCCCCACCCGTCCCTGAGGTCAAAACAAGGATCCTCAGATTTGGCCCGGACATTTCGCACACTCAAGAGCCGTTGTAACCGCCAAAGACCAAGGAGACATTGGTTCCGCCGAAACCGCTACTGTTGCTTACCACAATTTTGGGCTTTGTGTCTCTCGAAGTCCGAATGATCTCCAGATCCTCCCCTTCCGGCTCAAGCTCCTCAATGTGAGCAGATCCCGGTATGAATCCCTCGCTCATGCCCAACACGCAAAACGAAGCTTCCATGACACTGGCCAAAGACAATCCATGTCCGGTGAGCGCCTTCGTGCTGCTGATGGCGGGCCGGCCATTCCCATTTTCGAAAGTCCGGCGCAGCGCCCTGACCTCCGATAAGTCGCCCGCAAAAGTCGAAGGGGCGTGGGCATTCACGTAGTCCACCTCCTCCCGCGAGACGCGGGCGGAGCGTAACGCATTTTCCATCGCAGCGGATAGACCTTCACCTTGCGGATGAGAGATCACAACATGGTACCCATCCGACGCCTGTCCCCAACCGAGAAATTCGGAATAGATCGGCGCCCCTCGTTTGCGCGCCACCTCATCGCTTTCCAGAATCATGGCCGCGGCACCCCCGGTCCCCACGAATCCATCCCGCTTTCTGTCGAAGGGCCGGGAAGAACGATCCGGGTCCTTTGAGACGGAGAGCGAACGCATAGCCGCGAAGGGCAATATGTTCTCCAGGTCTCCATCTTCTGCCCCGACAACAATCATCCTGTCCTGGCGACCGCAGGCAATCTCGTCATGACCATAGCCCAGTGCGTGCCCCGAAGATGAACAGGCCGAGACAAACCCCAATGAAGCCCCCTTGATACCGAGAGAGGCAACCAGATTGAAATTGACGGTACCTGCGACCGACGAAACGATTCCCATGGGTGAACAACGCATCACGCCACGCCGATGCAAACGATCCATGTTCCGATGGATGTTCGACATTGATCCGGCCGAGGCCGAGAAGAGTCCGGTTCGTTCATTAGAGACCTCCTCTCTGGACAAGCCTGAGTCTACGATCGCCTGATCGACCGCGCATTGGGCATACAACCCATGGGGCGCCATCGTGCGCAAGGCATCCACCTTGACCTTTTCCTTACCGGGAAATTTCCAGTCTTCCGGATCGTTCGAATCAGTCTCGAACTCCTTAACTGTTCCCGCGACTTTGACCGGACTGCTATCGATCTGGAAAGGTGGGTAGAGCTCAATCCCGTGCTGAAGCTCCTTGAGATTTCGCGAGACCGTCGCCTTTTCGTTTCCGATACTCGTGATGAACCCGATCCCGGTAACGACAACTCTCGGCATCACCTTCAATTTCTTCTGTGTCCTTTTGCTAGGAGTCTGTCGGACGGACCTAGCCACTTGGGAAGCAATCGAACGTCAGAGTCCGACAGACTCCTTGTCCTTATAGGTAAAAGACAATGAGAGATCTTCAATAAAGGCAACTTTTTCCCCTTCCGCGACAATCGCTCCCTTGAAGACTGCCAATGGGTGCCTGACTCGAATCAATTGGACATCCAAGACCAGCACGTCACCTGGCCGGCACACCCGATGGCACCTCACCCCGTTGCAGGAAACAAATAGAACGCTATTGGGATCGACCATGCCCTTGAGATCCGAATTCTCGCAGCAGAGAAGAAATAGAACGGATAACTGCCCGAGCGCCTCGATCATCAGTGATGCCGGGAACACAGGATTGTCCTTGAAGTGCCCTTCCAGAAATCGCTCATCCCCCTTTATTTCGTAGCGCCCCTCCGCCTCTCGCTCCCTCAGCACCGCCTCCTGTAGAAACAAGAATGGGTGTTGATAGGGGACCACCGCGGCGATCTGGTCCACCGCCAGATGCTTCGGCCTCTGAGGCATTGGAATCCCCTCAATTTTACACTGAATGAGGGTCTTGACATCGTCCAAGGTCCGCAGCTCGAGCAGCTCGTCGTTCTGGATAGAAACGTTGAGGGTCTCTTCCACCAGCATCACAATCTCAAGCATCAGGAGAGAATCAACCCCAAGATCGTCGACAATACGTAGGTCCTCACCTCCCAGCTTAAGGCGGGTTCGAAATTCGGGCTCGACGAATCGTTCGATGATACCCAGCACGATGACCGGCAGATTCTCCGTATCCCCGTCCCGTCGATAGGCAATCGCCGCTTCAACTGTCTCAGGTGAACAGCGGCGCAGAGATTCTTTCAGTTGTCCCTCAAGCTCCGCGGAAAAAGTACCTGTTTGTTCAACCGACATGGGAAAACACCGATTCCTTAGACCGAATCCTTTCGTGGAAATTTAGAATAACGCTTGGATGGCTGCATTTACTCTCAATCGGCCGCGGTCTGTCCAGATGCGAATTATTCCAAGTCATGGGCGCAACGGCGCAACCAGAGCCCTTCGCTACTGCAATGGGTATTCCATGTCAAGAACCTATCCCCCTATTGGAGTTGCGGAGATTCCCATTTTAGGCTAGGAGTCTGTCGAAACTGTTTGACTCGATTGCTTTGCAAGGTGCAGAACTCTTCCGACAGATTCTCAGCAGTCGAGCTAAACAATGGTTCAATTTCGACCGCAATGTCCGGAAATGCCAGCTTGAGCATGGTAGAAGAGGCGACCCTCGACTACACATTGGGAGACAACGCCTCAGCTTTGACAAAGCTGAACCAGGTGGTTGAGAACGAACCCGAATGTTTCGAAGCCTGGCATGCCCTGACTGAAGTCTACTTCTCAGTCCGAGATCTGGAACGGGCATTGCAAGCGGCCCAGAAGGCATACGGACTTCGCCCCAAGGACGTGCATATCAACACCAGCCTGTCTCGAATTTGGATGGAAAAGGGCGAGAAAGCGACTGCCGAAAAATTTGGGGCTCAGGCCCGGCTTCTGGGGTGGAAGACAGAGTTAAAAGAACCCGAGTCGTCAGATTGATATCCGCTACGAATCTGTCGGGCTTTCCACTTTGCAATGGACCCAATTTGAGGATCGTAGAAATGGCCGAAGATAGACCACCATTTTTGCTCGATTTTGAAAAACCGATTCGGGAGCTTGAAAAGCAGCTGGACGGACTGCGGCAGTCTTCTCGGGCAAACCAATTGGATGTCTCAGACGAAATAGCCGCGATCGAGAGGAAGATCAAGACCACGGAACGCGAAATCTACACGAATCTGACTGCATGGCAGAGGGTTCAGATTGCGAGACATCAGAATCGTCCCTACTCCCTCGATTATATCCATGCGATATTCGAGGATTTCCAGGAACTGCACGGAGACCGGAGATTCGGAGACGACCAGGCCCTAATTGGTGGTAGCGCTTTTTTCGAAAGTCGATCCATCATGATTGTGGCTCAACAAAAGGGACGCAATACCAAGGAGAATCTGCGGCGAAACTTCGGCATGCCCCAAGCCGAAGGGTACCGAAAAGCGCTTCGGTTGATGGAGACCGCGGCCAAATTTGGAATGCCCATTGTTACTTTTATCGACACACCAGGAGCATATCCAGGCATTGAGTCGGAAGAGAGACACGTCGCGGAAGCGATCGCACTCAACCAACGGATAATGAGCTCCCTGAGAGTTCCTATAATTTCGGTGATCATCGGTGAGGGCGGTTCCGGAGGAGCATTGGGAATTGGCCTATCAGACTGCATTCTGATCCTCGAAAACGCCTACTTCTCAGTGATCTCGCCGGAAGGTTGTGCCGCTATTCTCTGGAGGAATCGCGCCCAGGCGCCCCAAGCTGCCGAAGCTCTTAAGCTCAACGCACAGGATCTGATGCGTTTCGGTATCGCCGACGGGGTGATTGAGGAACCCTTTGGCGGCGCTCACCGAGATCACCGGAAAGCGGCTTCCAGTTTAGAGGCTGCCCTCTCCTCCAAACTCGGCGAATTAAGAAAGCTGTCCCCTAAGAACCTCAAGGCGCGCCGCTACCAGAAATTCCGCTCCATCGGTGTGTTCGAAGAGCCGGGTATTGAAGATAAGACCAGCACGTTTCCCAATCCCCCTTCAACCGCGGCCAGCGACGCTTCCTAGGAAGATGCCGGAATTCGCTTTGCAATTTCACGAAGCAGTCGCGCCATCTGGAATCGTTCGTGGTTTGCGGCCGATTCCAACGCCGGTATCTTCCAGGTCGCTCTGCTCCGAACCAGACGGAAATTGAGACAAAGAAAAACTTGGAGCATCGAAACCCCAGCCAAATGGACAATTCAGCACTACAATTGCACTCTCAGCCCATCATAGGCGAGGGATATCCCCTCCGGCAAAGTCCGATCGCAGGTTTCGTGGTCTACCATAAAGGCCATGTGAGTAAAGTAGGTTTGCGGTGCGCCGATATCGAGGGCGGTTTCGACAGCTTCATCGATTGACATATGGGTGGGGTGTTTCCTCGGCTGTAGGGCATCGAGAACAACGAGATCGGCTCCTCGAGCCATGTCCCGTTGGTGCCTATCGACCTCAACGCAATCGGTATAATAGACAGCTTTTCTTCCGGTGCTGTTCTCGATAAAGACCAACCCAAGCACCTGCATGTCACCATGTGGGAGAAGGGTTGACCGAACCTCGCCGCCTTCCAATGCGAGCCTGGCGGGCATCTCCAGGAGTTGGAAAGCAGGATAGTATCTTCGGACCGGGATTTCCCGATCGGCATACGGGAAAACGCTGCGAACTCTCTCAAGACCGGCCTTAGTGCTGTAAACCGGAAGAGCGGTGCTTCCGCGAATCGTACAGAAACGACGTAGATCGTCCATTCCCAATATATGGTCCGCATGTCCATGAGTTAAGATGAAGGTATCAACCTGCCTGATATCGTTCGCCAGACACTGCATGCGGAACTCCTGGCCCGCATCGACCTGAATGTGGATGCGATCCATGACTACGTGGATGCTCGGCCGGGTGCGCCAGTTTTTGGGATTCTCCAAATCGAGATCCGGGCTGTCGTGAGCAATCATCGGCACCCCCTGAGAGGTTCCGGTTCCAAGAAAAATTACCTCCATCCCAATCTGTTCGAGTGGCTCTAAGGGACAGATAAGATCGAGAGATGGCAACAGGATATGTAAATCTAGGCAGGTGAAACGGCAACCGCCTGATGCGGGCCGACGAATGGAATCCTGAAATCCAATGCCGCCAACAGAAAGAGCCGCAATCAATGGACAAGGTTCGGGACAAGGTTTGCTCCCCTGAATTCTGAGCGAGTTAACAGAGAAGTCACTCCTGATCGACTTGAGAAAGTAACTCCGACTTCCCTGGTAACCTCGTCCCGAAACTTGCCTATCTCGGAATAGCACAGCGACGACGGATCGACCGCACTACTGTGAATACCAACATATTACCCTCCAAAACCTATTTGAAGAGCTAACTTCTGATAGTTAGGGCAATAGAGATCAATCGGAGAGCTATCGCCGGGTTCCTTTGAGCCCTCGATTCCTGGGGTGGAATTGATCGTGTTGATCGATCAACCTCCGCTTCTCTACGGCGGTGTAGATTTGAGTAGTGGAAACATCGGCGTGGCCCAGCATTTCCTGGATGGATCGCAGATCGGCGCCTCCGCTAAGGAGGTGAGTGGCAAAAGAATGCCGCAGAATGTGCGGCTTGACCGGCTTTTCAATGCCCACCCTGGCAGCGTAACCTTTGATCGAACGCCAGATCGTCTTTCTCGATATTGGGCTTCCTCGGGAACTCAAAAAAAGCGCGCTTCCGGTCTTCGGCTTGACTAATTTCGGTCGGCCTGCAGCCAGGTAGGCGTCCACTGCATCAATCGCCTTTCGTCCAACCGGAAGGATTCGATCCTTGCCCCCCTTACCCGATACCACCCTCAGGACGCCGCTCTCCCCGTCAAAGTCCTGCAGATAGAGGGATGAAATTTCGGATACTCGAAGCCCGCTGCTGTAACAGAGTTCCATAATGGCACGGTCGCGAACGCCCTGCGGGGTACCCCGCTCGGGCGCTTCCAGGAGTCGCTCAATCTCGCCCGCCGTCAAGGTCGCCGGTAATTTGCGAAGCCCTCGCGGACCCTCCACCAGCTCCGTAAAATCGTTCTCCCGCACCCTTTCCTTGACCAGGTATCGGGCGAGCATTCTCACCGCCGTCAGCTTTCTCGCAAGAGTCGAGACGGCATACCTTTTCGAGGTCAGCCATCCTAGCCAAGAAGCAATTGTCTCTGCTTCAACCGTGGACCAACTCTCATGCCCACTCTCCTTCAAATACTGGGCCAATTGCCGGAGATCGGATCCGTACGAATCGATCGTATTTCCGGATGCACCTTTTTCCAGATCCAAGTAGGCGAGGAATCTCTCGATTGTCTCCTCAAGGGGAGGCATGTCCGTCACTAGTTCCAGGGAATGCTTTGATCCGCAAAGCCGTAACTAAAGAAATCCAATACCGAAGGCTCGATTACGAGTGAACAGGTGTACAGTTGCCGCTTACCCTATGATCCTTGAGAATTGAACATTGGCTATTCAATGTTAGGACGATCAGTGGGATCGAGACAAGGTTCGAGACGAGGTTTGCTCCGCTGAGATCTAAGCTGATAAATGGGTGCGGTCTTTCTTGATCGAATAAGGAAGGAATCTCGGAACACCCTGGAACCTTGTCTCGAACCTTGTCTACGGCACGACGTTGAATACTAAAATCAATGAATTCCCCAGTCTCGACACCATGCTTGAATATTCGAACGGAAAGCCATTGAGTATGAATAATGTCCGAGAAAATCATCCGCCTCAACTCGGGGGACATCGTTATCAGCGAAGGAGACTCAGATTCGGGCCTCTTTATTCTGTCGGAAGGCATTCTCGAAGTCCTGAAAGGAAATGTCACCGTCGCCGAATTCACCAGGCCGGACACGATTTTTGGAGAGCTCAGTATGATTCTAGGGAAACCACGCACCTGCACCGTAGTGGCGAAAACCGATGCAACTGTGGTGCGTGTCTACCAGAGCATCGATGAAATGATCCAGACCAATCCAGAACTCGCGAAGAAGCTGCTCTACGTCCTCGCGGATCGGTTGGAGAAGACAACTGAAAAAATGGCCAACCCGGAAACTAATCTGATTTGGTGTTTCGAAAGACCCCTCTACGGTGATGGCTGAGTGCCGCAACCAACTCCTTCATGATTCCATCAAAGGATCCGTTCGTAAAAAAGCATACCACTCGACTCTCCCCCTCGTCTAATCGCAACTGATGGAGCAACCTTTCGAGGAGCCCTCGATTTTCGTCAAATGCATCCGCAGAAACGCCCCTCCCCTCTAGAACGCCCGCCAGGTGTGCCGTATTCAGACGCTCCTTTTCAGGTATCTGCGCAGCGCGGTGGACGGGACCGATCAAAACCCGGTCCGCGATTCCTAGCGCATCTGCGAATTCAACCTGAAATATGCTCCTCTTGGATGTATTGCTTCGAGGTTCGAAACAGGCGATCAGCTCGTTCCGCCGATACCTCGATCGAAGATACGCCAAGGTCTGCCCGATCGCAGTCGGATGATGGCCAAAATCCTCAAACACCGTTGTTCGTTCATCAGCGAAGAGGATCTCCTGCCTCCGCTTCACTCCGGAAAAGCGCCTAACCGGGCTCAAGTCGATTCGGGTCGGTTCGTCGGGATAGAGCGCAAGTCCGGCCGCAAGCGCAGCCATCGCCGCATTGCGTGCGTTGAACAGGCCCCCCTGGGACATTGATAGCGCCGTCCAATCAGTTCCTTTCCATTTAAGTACGAAACTAGACTTCCCTCCACGATCTTCGAAATCGGATATCTGCAAATCACACTCTTCTCCCATTCCTACAGTTACTACCCGAGTCCACTCAACCGGCAAGAGGGCTCGAATGTTCCGGTCGTCGCCGTTGAGGAGAATATGGCCAGATCGCGGGACCAATCGCAGAAGGTGAGAAAAGCTCCGCTGTACATCCCCTAGATCTCGAAAAATGTCACAGTGATCGAATTCCAGATTGTTAATGACCACGATACTGGGAGCGTAGTGGACAAATTTGCTTCGCTTGTCGAAGAAAGCCGAATCGTACTCATCGCCTTCGATAACAAAAGGTGCGCCACCATCACCCATCTCGGCGCCGACCGGAAGATCTCGAGGTACTCCTCCCACAAAGTAACCGGCGCGGCTTCCGTTCTCCCGGAGCAAAAATGTAGTCAGTGCCGTCGTTGTCGTCTTTCCATGCGTTCCCGCGATCACGATGTTGAATCGGTCTTTGAGAACGTACTGTTGGAGAAGCGCAGGTAACGACAGAATCGGAAATCGACGCGATTCAAGCAGCCATTCAACTTCAGGATTACCCCGAGAGATCGTGTTTCCGACGACCACCGAATCGGGTTTCAGATCTTCCAGTCTGTCGTCATCGTAGCCCTCGAAAGTCTCTATTCCAGCCTCCTTCAGCAGTTCAGACATTGGTGGATAGGTCCCCGAATCAACCCCCGACACCGAATGACCCAAGCGATCCAACAGAATCGCCGCATTTCCCATCGCAACACCGCAAATTCCTATGAAATAGAACTTCATGCTAGGAGTCTGCCGGACTTTGACACTCGATTGCTTGGCAAAATACAAATTTCCTCCGACAGACTTCCAGCAGTAACGTTTCAACATTTGACAATCCAGCGGATCGTCGGACAGAGTCCTTGCGATCTCGATGTTCAGCCGTCTCCTTCTGCTCTCGATCTTTGTTCACTGTCTCTCCTCGGCCCCCGGTTCTGAGCTTGAATCCAACGGCGAGAGAATCAGAAACCTTGACCCAAGGCTCCTCGACCCGGTCTTTTTCAGTGGACTGAAGGAGTTGCCCGACTATGAAATCCTCCTCCGTGGAATCGGCGCCCTTTATCCCGGTACCATCATCTCCGAACCACCAGAAGACCCAGAATTGAATCATAGGCCTCCCGGAGTCAAGAGACTGAAACGGGGAATTACTTACATCAGAGTCTACGGTCTTCAGGCAGACCTGACTCCGATCATAGAGTATCTGTCGAAGCCCGCCGTCGTCTTGGACCTGAGAAATATCCATTCCGATCTCGAGGGGACAATCTCCTTTGGGCATCTTCTGTCTGCCAACGAGACCAAAAAGCTACAGCTCCTGGGCACCTTTAAGGACAAAACAGAACTCGATCTGGACCCCGCCGAAAAAGCCGAAGCGAATGACGAGACACGGCCTTTCCCACTCATCATCCTCGTTAACCGAGGGACCAAAGGTCCCCTCGAAGCGCTCCTCGACGGGATTCAGGCTCTTGACGAATTTATCCTCATCGGCGCATCCACTGCCGGCCAAACGGCTGTCTACAGCAAGCTGGACAATACTCCCTATTACATAATCTCGGGCGAAATTCGGCCTCCTTCCGGAGAGTCATTGCTGAATATAGGTCTACAACCGGAAATCGATGTTTCGACCAATCCCCTTCAAGATACTCGGGCCTACTACGCCTACGAAAAGGGGGTAGACATTGAAACCCTGGTGGACTTCCACCTCCGGGAAGAGGAAGGAATCTCCCAGCGCCCTGGCGATCCGAATGGCGCCAACTCAACCGGGGGCGCAGGTCAAGCCGCTCCCGCCTCCATCAATCGTCTATCTGATCCGATTTTGCAAGAAGCGATCAATATCATTGTTGCTTTACAAGTCCTGCGGAGGATGCCAAGTTTCTAGGAATCTGTCGGACTTTGAACTTCGCACCATCGGGGAGGTTCGGATTGAATGGTGAAGGGTGTAAATGTCGGCCAAGTCCATACCGACAGATTTCTGTTAGGAGTTTGTCGGGCGGACTTTTTCACTTGCAGAGCAATCGAATCATAAAGTCCGACAGACTCCCAGTCCGGCTTTTTTACACACTTCGTAGCCAGACGGGATAAATTCCGGAAAGGGAGGCGACCAACAGATTCCGGAAGATCGGAATTACGAACATCTCCATCGGAAACGCCCAAGGATGTCAGCTCGAGCCAACTACGTCACTTGCGTATGCACCGCAAATGTGTGTCGAAGTCCGATGGCCGAAAAGCTTCTCCGTCACGCTCTGGCCAAGGAAAAGGAACCGCTTTCCGCCCTCAATATCACATCAACTGGGGTCTCGGCCGTCGATGGCGATACCGCCTCAATGAACTCGATACGGGCGCTGGAGAAAGTCGGACTCGATCTCAGCAAACACCGAAGCCGAAGGATTACCCGGGAGTTGGTCAACGCTTCCATCGTACTCCTCTGTATGACGGAGATGCACCGATATCAGTTGAGCCAGATGTTCGAAGATCTTGATGCTCCGATCCTACTCTTTCGCGAGAAACTGCCTTCGGCTACTCAAATCCAGATTGCGGATCCTTTCGGTATGAGTCTGAGCGCCTATGAGGATTGTAGGGACGAACTCGTGGAAGCAATCCCCAGTGTCGTCGCCTACCTGCGAGACCTGGTGCAGACTCCCCCTGACGAGAAGTGAACCCCATTCTCTTAGCCCTCTCCTCACACCCTCTTCTCAAACCTCAACGGGGAAGCGCAAAGTCCGCCTTTACGCTGGTAGAACTCCTCACCGTGATCGCGATAATCGGAATCCTCGCTGTCCTTCTCATACCGGCGGTGGGTAAAGCGAGAGAGCTCGCCCAAAGGGAGAAATCGCGCAGCAACCTTCGTCAGATTGCGGTCGCCTACCTGGCATTCTCAATCGAAGGAAATCGAACTCGGACGATACCGATTTTCGGATCCAAAGCGGTGACGAATATCTACGATTTCGGGGAGATTCTGGCTCGAGAATCCGATCTCAACGACGCGCTTCTCTACTTTCTCGATGCCGACCCCAGGGCGGCCGCCGTGGAATTACCCAGGGTAATCATCCGAAAGAATAGATCGACTGGGAAGGTGACCAAAGTGGATAGGTGGTTCGGATCCCCTGTAGCCTATGAAGCCGCCGCCGGACTTAGCCCGAACTCCCCGGCGACCACGACCCCTCTGATCTGGACACGGGGATTACAAGCGGACGGAACCTGGAATCCGGATGCGTCTCCCTGGGAAAGTGGAGGAGGCCACATCGCTTTTCTCGACGGGCACGTCGAATACCACAAGACTCTCGAAGGAGACGACGGTGGCGGCGTCCTGCTCGATTACGTCACTCAGGAACCCACTAAAAACATCAAGCAAGCGATCGGACCCAAAGCAATCATCGTGAAACCGATACTGGGTGACTTGAATGGAGGCTAATCCAGCCCGCTTTTCTCAAGATTTCCAGCATTCCATTGCGGCAGAACCTCCCTCCCTTTGCGGTGCTGATTGCCGGCCCCAAGAAGCGGGCTAGGAATCTGTCGGACGCACTCTGTCACTTGCATAGCAATCGAACATCCAAGACCGGTAGACTTCTAGCCGGCCGCCAAATTCATAATTCATGCCAACAGACAAAGACATCCTGAACCTTCTGGGAAACCGGACCTACCTCCCGTTGAGAGCCCAAGAAATTGGCCAAAGTCTCAAGTTGGAGAGGAATCAGGTTTCCACCCTGCAAAGGAGACTAAACCGGCTTGTCGCATCCGGAAGGATAGCTAGAATCGGCGAGAGGCGCTACTGTTTACCAGAGGACGCGGATCTCGTTTCCGGTATCATCAAATTCCGGCAGAGCGGCTCCGCCACGATCGTTCCGGATTCGGATTCGGGAAAGTCGGGACGAGAGGTTCTCACCGTACGCGCGAGGGATACCGGAGTGTCGATGCACGGAGACCGTGTATTCGCACAGATCGATCGCCGAAAGAAGAAGACCTTCAGCTACCGAATGGGACGAAAAGGAAAGGCGGTCGCAATTCCGGAACCCGATCAAGCTCGGGTGATTCGCATCATCGAGAGGGCCCGCACAACCGTTGCCGGCACCCTCAAACGGAGCCATCATTACTTCTATGTGATCCCGGACGACCCCAGGTTGAACTTCGACTTGCTCGTTCCAAATCCCCAGAAATCCTCCCTCTGCCCACATCCGAAAGTCGACCATAAGGTACTGGTCGAACTCAAAGAATGGAAGGACCGGCACCTTAATCCGGAAGGCGAAATTGTCCGCGTCTTAGGTAAGACCCACACTCCGTCCGCAGAATACGAAGCGATTCTGAGCAGTTTTCATCTCAGTCCCGACTTCCCCCAGACCGTCCTCTCGGAGAGCACAAGTATTCCCAGTGTCATTCGCAAGAGAGACCTCAAAGGCCGTCTTGATCTCAGGGAACTGTATACCTTTACCATCGATCCCGACGATGCGAAGGACTTTGACGACGCTCTTTCGATCGAGGAGTTGGCTTCCGGAGAGACGCGGATCGGTATCCACATCGCCGACGTTAGCGCCTATGTGAAACCGGGCTCAGCTCTCGACCGAGAGGCCCAAAAACGCGGAAATTCCACATACCTGGTGGGTTCGGTGATTCCCATGCTCCCCCCTTCTCTCTCCAACGGTATCTGCAGCTTGGTGGAGGGAGAAGATCGCCTCACCAAGAGTGTGCTCCTGACATTTTCCCAGAAAGGTCGCATCCAAAACACCACCTTCGCCAATACCGTGATTCGCAGTCGAAAGCGTCTCACCTATTCTCAAGCCTTCGCTCTCCTCAAGAAGACCGAACGTAACCAGTTGCTCCAAATTCCGACGCCGCCCGCCCATCAAACCGGTTCATCGGGTCGGCCTTTGTCGACCTTGAATGAACGGGAGATAAAACGGCTGCGGAACAATCTGAGATTGCTTTGGAATACTGCCCGACGACTGCGTTCTCAACGAACAAACAAGGGGAGCCTCGAACTCGACACAACGGAAGTGAAAATAGTCGTCGATAAAAAGGGATTTGCTGCCAGGATCGAAAAGATTCCCTATGATGAGAGCCACCAGCTCATTGAAGAATTCATGCTGGCGGCGAATGAGAGTATCGCGAAAACGATAGGCGCCGCGCAGATCCCCCTGATTTACAGAGTCCACGATCGGCCGGAAGCGGAGCGGCTGGTGGAACTTCGCGAGTACCTCTCGAATTTCGAGATCCAGGCGGGAGACCTCACTCATCGAAAAGAAATGGTGAAACTGGTCCGTATGATCAAGTCACACCCACTCAGTTCCCTTTTGCGTATCGAATTGTTGCGCAGTATGAAACCGGCTTGCTACCGGAATCAGCGCGACGGACACTACGGGTTGAACAAGGCACACTACGCCCACTTCACCTCCCCGATTCGTCGCTACACCGATCTTATACTACATCGCATTCTCGATCGCTATCTCATAGCGCAGAAAGCCCAAACGGCTCCGGAACGGAAGATCAAGCACTATGGAGCCGGCAATCTTGAATCCCTCTCCGGCCATCTTACCCTGACCCAGCAAAACAGCAAGGAGGCGGAGAGAGAATCTGTCAAAGTAAAGCTTCTTGAATATTTCGAACGGGAGACGAAGAAGCGCAAAAAAGAATCCTACGAGGCTTTGATAAGAGATGTGAGAAACCATGGGCTCTTTGTGGAACTGAAAGACTCGATGGCATATGGTTTTGTGCAGTCCTCCGATCTGCCTCACGATTTTTATTCCATGGGCGAAAGAGGTTCAGCCCTCGTAGGACGAAAGAGCGGAACATCCTACCGCGTTGGCCAGTCGATCCGCGTTGTGGTTAAGAAGGTCGATCGGTTCAAACGTCAGATCGATTTCGCAGTATGAACTTCCAAAAATATCACGCCCTGGGGAACGATTACCTCGTCCTGGATCCCTCCCATCAAAGCCAACCACCCTCCAGCCATTCCATTGAGCGCATCTGCCATCGTAATTTTGGAATCGGGTCCGATGGCATCCTGTTCGGACCATTCGAATCCAGTGAGGCCGACTTCGGTTTGCGAATCTTCAATCCCGACGGAAGTGAGGCGGAAAAGAGTGGTAACGGTCTGCGAATATTCTCCCGCTATCTTTGGGATACGGACAAGGTTTCGGGGGAGCCTTTCACCGTGATGACCCCCGGCGGTCTAGTAAGGTGCGTCGTTCTAGAGAACGGGCGCTCGATCACGGTTGATATGGGAAAGGTGACCTTCCAGAGCGAAGAGATCCCCGTCCGTGGCCCACCCCGCGAGGTCCTTGATGAGAGAATCGAGCTGGAAGGAGAGATATACCGATTTTACGCCGCCTCCATTGGAAATCCCCACTGTATCCTGCCTCTTGATGAGATCTCCCCTGAAATGGCCAGATCGATCGGACCGCTGCTCGAAACCCATTCTCTTTTTCCCAATCGAACCAATGTCCAACTCCTCCTCGTCATGGACCGGAAGAATATCCGCATCGAGATCTGGGAGAGAGGAGCAGGCTACACACTTGCATCGGGAAGCAGTAGCTGTGCCTCCGCGGCGGTTGCCGTCAAAATGGGCGAGGTTGATCGCAATCTGACCGTTCACATGCCGGGCGGCCTGCTCTATTTGAACTTTTCCGAAGATTATGACGTCAGAATGACAGGCGCCGTAACCCGGGTCGGAACAGTGGAGTTCGACCGGGAAGCGCTGGAATACGATTGCTAACGGAGCCCTCGAGCCCTCGAGCCCTAAACTCCATCCAAAATGAAACGAGTGATACTCAATCTCATTTTCGTGGCACCGGCGATTTTTCTCTTCGTTTCCTGCAACAGTGTCGAAGAAGACGTTCGCGACTCCTCAATCGGTTCCGTGGTGACCGGTGAAACTACCGACGCTGAGAGTTTCTTCGGTCGTATGAGACAGGCCAATATCGAAGCCCGTGAACAGGAAGAGAGGGAGCGCAATCTAGAAACGGTTCGAGCCTTCAATCTCAAAACCGGCCGCTACGAATTCGTTCCTCTTGATTCGCTCCAACACTGGAACGAAGAGGAACGCCGCTGGGAATTTCAACCTTCAGCGGAATAGTTTTCAGGGTTTAGGGTTTGGGTGTCTTTGTTGAAAGTTTCGTCGAAGGCTTTGTCGACAAGACACCCAAACCCTAAACCCTGAAAACTTACTTCGAAAATATCCACGAGACAATCTGCCGAAAGCTGGGCGTCTGCCCCTGGGCCAGCAAACCGACTCGGAAGACTCGGCCCGCCGCCCAGATACTGAAAAGCGCGAATCCTGTAGATAGGAAAATCCCCATTGCCACTTCCCAAGGGGCAGGACCGGGAGGGACGGCCAGGCGCAAGAACATAAGCATGGGCGTGAATGGCGGGATCAGAGAGACAACGGCCGAGAAGCTGCTGGTTGGAGACTGAAGGACAGGCGGAGCGAGGATCAGAGGCGGCATGATCATCATCACCGTAAGGCCGGCAAAATTCTGAGTATCCTTGATATCGGCACAGGCTGCGCCGATCGCAGCCCACATCGATCCGAACGTCAAAAGCGCCAGTATCATGAAGACGAAAAACCATACGAATAGGGCCGAAGGAACCAGGTGCTCCCCCTCGAATATGGTGAGGATTCCATAGAGGCAGGAGAGATATACTGTGGCAAAAGTGAGTCCCACCATCGTCGATGCCAGGAGTTTTCCAAGCATGATCTGAAAGGGCGGGACCGAGGCCAGAAGCACTTCCGCAATCTTCTGCATCTTCTCCTCCATGATCGAGTTGAGCATGCCCGGAGCGCTCAGATTTACAGTCACGAAAAGCACCATCAAAGCGCCGAAGGGAACCGTAAAGGCCGCCCTCAGATCAATCTTTTCAGGTGACTTAATCTCGCCTTCATCAGTCTTTTCGGGCAATTTCAACCGCTCCATAACGACACGTCGCTTCAGCTTGTTAACGATCCGACGATCGATCCCGACAGATTCAAATCGAACGGACTCTATCTTCTCATTCGAAACCTTTTCCAGCCAAACAGCTAACTGTAGAGAAGTCGGGGAATTCGAGTAGTAAAGGATTTTGTTGTCGCTCCCCTCTTGCGGAGAAACAACATCTTTGCCGATAATTACGAATGCGAAGAGATCGCCTTCCCGTACCCGCCTCGACAGATCCAGTAAAAGGCCGTCCCTCGTTCCTCCATCGGCGCACGGCTCGATCACGATGCGAGGCCTAACTTGCTTCTTCCCCTCCCCTTCGCCGCGAAAGATCTGTCGCTGATTTCGCCGCCGGGCCTTGCTCTGCAGTTCCTCGAACAGCGTCCCGCTCCGGTCGATGATCGCCACCCTCCTGTCCTTCGTATCCTCGACGTCGGAAGCAAGGACTTGGACAACCAGAATCCCCAGGAAAACCAGGGGCATCAGTAAAATGCTGATCAGAAAGGTCTTGGTGAGAACGGTCTGACGATAGTCATTGAAGGCGATGCTCAGGATTCGGTTCATACATTCCCTCCCCCTGCAATGCGGACAAATATCTCGCGCAAGGATGGGCGGCTCACCTCAAAGTTCACCACTCGACCTCGCTGCACGAGCTCTTTCAGGATCTCTTGAGGGTCACCCGCGAACCGAATCACCTTATCCCGACCGGAATCGCGAAGGGATTCCACCCCTCGGATCTCGCCCAGTTCAGGTACAAGCGATTCTTCGAATCTGACTCGAATAACCTCCCCACCGTGTTCCGATCGAATCTTCTCCGGACTTCCATCCAGCACTTTCCGGCCTCGAAATATCATGAACACCCGGTCGCACAGGTCCTCCGCCGTGGCAATGTCATGAGTGGACAAGATGATCGTCTTACCAAGCCGACGCAGTCCCATAATCACTTCACGGGTTAACTCCGCATTCACCGGATCCAGCCCCGAAAAAGGCTCATCCAAAATCAAGAGATCCGGTTGATTGATGATCGAGGTTATGAATTGTATCTTCTGCACCATCCCTTTGGAAAGGGTTTCGATTTTCTTGTCGCCCCATTCCAACAACCCCAGCCGTTCCAGCCAGTAGCGGGAGGACTCCCTTGCTGCTCGTCCCGAAATTCCTTTGAGCCGGGCGAAGAGGGCCAGCTGTCGATTCACCGTCAGCTTCCGATAGAGACCCCTCTCCTCCGGGAGATAGCCTATTCGATCATTACAGGCTCGGACCTCCCTTTTGCCGAAAACCTCAACTTCCCCGCCCTCAGGAAGGACCAGATGCAGAATTAGTCGAATTGTGGTGGTCTTCCCCGAACCGTTGGGCCCCAAGAATCCGTAGATGCATCCTTCCGGTACCTCGAGCGAGAGTGTGTCCACGGCCGTATGGCCGTCGAAAGATTTGCTGACGTCAATCAGCCGGACGGCGGGAGATTCCATCGGGGTGTCGAATCACTCAGTAGAGATGGCGTCAGTCCCCTCCAAGGCCGCATTCAGGGCATGCCATGCCAAGGTCGCGCACTTGACCCGCGATGGAAAACGGCGCACCCCTGAAAGCGAAGCGATATCCCCAGCCTCTTCGAGACTGAAACTGGTATCATCGGTTCCCGTCAACATTCCCTGAACGCGTCTGAACTCGTCCTTCGCCCGATCGATCGACATTCCCTTCACCCGCGTCGTCATAAGAGAAGCCGAAGCTTTCGAGATGGCACACCCTTCACCTTGAAAAGAAACGTCTTCGATCGATTGGTCCTTCAGCTTTACATATACGGCAATTTCGTCGCCACAGATAGGGTTTCGCCCATCTGCCGAATGGGTGCACGCATCCATGGGACGGTGGTTCCTCGGTCTCTTATTGTGATCGAGAATGATCTCCTGATAAAGTTCGAATAGGTCGTCCATCAGTTGAAAAATCGTGCTATTTTGAGGATGCCGGCGGCGAGCCGGTCGATCTCCTCCCTGGTATTATAGAAACTCAATGAAGCCCGGGCCGTTCCCGGTATTCCGAAGCGTCTCATCAGAGGTTGGGCGCAGTGATGACCGGCTCGTATGGCAATGCCTTCGGAATCGAGGAATGTACTGATATCGTGAGAATGGACGTTCTTAACGCCAAACGATACTGCTGCTGCCATCTCCGGACCATCGCCCCAGATAATCGAATCGGGCAAGTCTCCCAATTTCTCACGCGCATAGCAGTACAATTCCGATTCGTACTCCACAATATTCTCAAGTCCCAGGTTCTCGATGTAGTCGATCGCTACGGCCAGTCCGACCGCCCCAGCGATGTGAGGGGTGCCCCCTTCGAACTTTGCCGGACAGTCGAGAAATTCGGTTCCTTCGGTTGTAACGGAACGAATCGTTCCTCCACCGGCTTGATACGGCGGCATCGCGTCGAGCCACTTCTCTTTCCCGTAAAGGACTCCAATCCCCGTTGGTCCAAACACCTTATGTCCTGAGAATACGAAGAAATCACAATCCAACGCCTCAAAATCCACCTGGATATGGGGCGCCGACTGGGCTCCGTCGATCAGCACCGGGATCCCCTTTTTGTGTGCCGCTCGAATCATGTCCTCGACCGGATTCACTATTCCGATGGCATTCGAGATGTGGGTCAGCGCCACGATCCTGGTGCGCTCACCAAGCAGCGCTTGGTAGGCCTCAAAGTCGAGAACCCCGCGGTCGTCCATGGGAATCACTTTCAAGGTCGCTCCCCGCTCTTCCGCCATCAGTTGCCAGGGGATGAAATTCGAGTGATGTTCGAGGATCGAAACCACCACCTCATCGCCCTGCTCCACATATTTTCGACCAAAGGAGTGTGCTACCAGGTTTACACCTTCCGTCGTCCCTCTGACGAAAACGATCTCCTCCGCTCGGGAGGCATTGAAGAATCGGGCGATTCTCTCTCTCGCGCGCTCGTATTCTTCGGAAGCTTTCTCACTCAAGTAATGGATCCCTCGATGAATGTTGGCATTTTGGGTCGAGTAGAATTCAATCTCTCTTTGGATCACAACCTCTGGCTTCTGCGCCGTCGCGGCACTGTCCAGGTAAGCCAGAGGTTTGCCCTCAATACGGGTCTCAAGGATTGGAAAATCCTTGCGCACCGCTTCGACATCGAATACCTCCGACAGATCCCTCCTTTCTGCAAGTTTCCTCATCTATTGCCAGACCAATATAGATAATAAGTAGGACTCGGCAAGCTCTTCTATGAATCTGTCGGCGAGGAGTTTGTCGGAAGGGCTCTGCTACCTGCACCGCATTCGAACCACGAAGTCCAGCCTACTCCTCGCCGACGGATTCCTTTTGCTCTTTGTCCGAAAACTCCTTTACTATGAAAGAGAAGGATAAACTGTGAAAGACAGGGTCGGAGCGGTCATGGAGAATGTCCCCAACCACGTGGGTATCATCATGGATGGGAACGGAAGGTGGGCCCAGAAAAGGGGATTGCCGCGCAATGAAGGGCATCGGCATGGGGTTGAAAATCTCCTTCGGATCCTACGGAGCGCTAAGTCCCTCGGGGTCCACTATCTCACCGCCTTTGCCTTCTCGGTCGAGAACTGGGGCCGCCCCCAGGAGGAAGTCGGACTCCTTCTTAGTTTGTTGGAGCGCTTTCTCAAGAGCCACGTTCAAGAACTACACCGGAACAGAATTCGATTGAGAGTGATCGGACGTATCGAGGACTTCCCAAACCGCATCCAAAGAAACCTTCTGGAGACCGTTCAAGAGACCGCGGGGTATCCTGAATGGACGTTTGTCCTCGCCGTCAACTACGGCTCACGCACGGAGATCGTGGATGCCGTAAGCGCATACCTCGACGCCGTCAGGGAAGGAAGGGAAAACCCCGAGGAACTCGACTGGAGAAAGCTCTCTCGCTACCTCTATACCGGTGATATCCCAGACCCCGATCTCATCATCCGGACTTCCGGAGAAACTCGCCTGAGTAACTTCCTCCTTCTCCAGGGAGCCTATGCGGAGTGGAAGTTTACGCCAAAATTCTGGCCTGACTTCAGTCCCGAGGACTTCGAAGAAGCGATTGAGAGCTACAAGAAAAGAGAGCGCCGGTTCGGGATGACGGGCGAGCAAGTGCGCAGTTCTCCTCCCGTGCCCCTACTTAACAAGTGATCCCGAGAGTCCTAAGCACCCTGGGCCTTTGGATCGTCTCGATAGCTGCTCTTTTTCTTTTCGGCTCTATTGCGGGACTCACCTTGATCGTTATTCTCGCTCTCCTCTCACAAGCTGAATTCTACGGCCTCCTTCAGAAATCCGGAAGGACGGGTTACACCCTACCGGGTCTGGTCCTTGGAATCGCCCTCGTGCTACTCTCATATTTTGGCTCGCTCCCAGAGTTTATTTTCTTCGCTCTGGCCTTTACCGCGTTGATGATACTAGCCGAACTCAGCCGCAGTCCCACCATGAGGCGGGTCGCCGCGACTTTTTTCGGGGTGCTCTGTGTCCCTTTCGCCCTCAGTTTCATCGTCATTACTCTCAAGCTTTCGGGAGATCAGAAAGAAGGTCTGTTCTTGGCAATCTGGCTCATATTGACTGCGAAGATCACGGATGTCGGAGGCTTTCTCATCGGAACCACAATAGGGAAGAGAAAGATGGCTCCGAAGATAAGTCCAAATAAGACCTGGGAAGGAGCGATTGGAGGAATCATTGCTGCCGGACTAACGGGCGCCGCCTACTCAGTCGCGTTCAAAGAGCACCTTCCCCAGATGCTCTCTCCAATGACTGCTGTCCTGCTCGCTCTGCCGATCTCGATGGCCGCGATTGTCTCCGATCTCATCCAATCGCGACTGAAGCGCCTGGCGCAGGAGAAAGACTCCGGGACCATAATCCCAGGAATCGGAGGCGCCCTCGATCTGGCCGACAGCCTCATTCTAAGCGCCCCTTGCGGCTATGTGTTGATTCGTGCCACTGTAATCCCCTAGGAATCTGTCGGATTATGAACTTCGTAACACGATTGAGGTTCAGATCGACGGACGAGGCGTGAAATATTCGACCCGGTTCATACTTACAGATTCCTTAAAAGAAAATGAAACCAAAGAGAATCGCCCTCCTTGGAGCGACCGGCTCGATAGGAGACAGTGCTCTTAGAGTGATTCGCGCCAATCCTAGTCGCCTTCGCCTGGTTGGCATCGCGGCCCATTCCCGAACTTCACAACTTGCTCAGATCACCCGGGAATTTGATATCAAAGAGGTTGCGATCTTCGATCCCGGCGCGCATCAGGATGCGCAAAAAGATGGAATTTTCCCAGATTCAGTCACATTGAGGCGAGGAATGGACGGCTTGAAAGAAATTGCAACCCTCTCTGATGTCGATACAGTAGTCGTGGCCATAGTCGGAACAACCGGTCTCGAACCGACCTTGGCCGCAATCGCAGCCGGCAAGGAGATCGCTCTCGCAAGCAAGGAGGTACTCGTCATGGCGGGGAAGTTCGTCACGGCCGCAGCCCGCAAATTCAATGTTCGAATACTTCCCGTCGACAGTGAGCACAATGCGATTTTTCAATGCCTCGATGGGAGAAAAATCGAAGAGGTAGCCAAAATCATTCTGACCGCGTCCGGAGGCCCCTTCCGCAACTACACTCGCGCTCAAATGAAAACTGTCCGGCCGGAGGACGCCACCAAGCACCCAAACTGGTCAATGGGTACGAAGATTACCGTCGATTCCTCAACCATGGCGAACAAAGGACTGGAACTCATCGAGGCGAAGTGGCTCTTCGCTACCGGGCCCGATCGGATCGACGTCGTCGTCCATCCTCAGAGTATCGTCCACTCTATGGTAGAATTCGTCGACGGCTCCATTATCGCACAGCTCTCCCCGCCTTCCATGACGTTCGCGATTCAGAATGCTCTACTCTACCCCAAGAGGTCTCCCGGTGTGGAGAAATCGCTCGACTTCGCACAGAAGTGGGATCTGGAATTTCATCCACCCGATCCCGACCGATTCCCCTGCCTCCGTCTCGCAAGGGAGGCGATGGAGGCGGACGGAATCGCACCCACCGTATTCAACGCCGTCAATGAGGTGGCTGTAGCCGCCTTTATGGACGGCGCTATCGAATATCTCGGAATAAGCGAGATCATCGAAGAGTCGTTACAGAGGACAGGCAACCTCGATCCCGCCAACCTCGACGATGTGATCGCCGCCGATTCCGCCGCCAGGACCCTCGGCAGAGATCTTGTTCGAAGCCGACAGTCGACTGATTAGAAACCCCGCTGAGCCGGAAAATGGCGAACTTCAATGCCTATGCCCTTCGGTAGGCTCGGGCAGGCCGGATTTGTTCGTCATTGTAATTGCGAGTACCAGCACTTAGACCTTTACCGCGACCTTCTTTGCGTTTTGCTGTCTATTTTCTACGAGTCCAATTAAATGAGTCCCGAGGTGATACAGGCTCTATTTGCCAACACGTGGTCCCTCTTTCTCATTATTCTGCTGTTTGGCGGGTCCATTTTTGTCCATGAACTGGGCCACTTCCTGGCCGCACGAAGAAGGGGGCTCAAAATTGAGAGATTCTCAATTGGATTCGGCCCCAAGATTATGTCTTGGAACCGTGGCGGAGTTGAGTACTGTATTTCTCTCCTTCCCCTCGGCGGCTACGTCGCTCTTCCCCAACTCGCGGAGCTCGGAGCCGCCGAAGGGGGATACGCGCAAGACGCGGAGGAACTCCCACCGATCAGCTATATAGACAAGCTCATCGTCGCTGTCATGGGTGCCGTATTCAATGTCATCTTTGCCTTTGTTATCTCCTCCATTCTGTGGGGCGTCGGCCAACCATCGAGCGAGGAAGCACAAACCACCGTGATTGGCTACGTGGGCAAAAGGCTAAGTCTCGATGAGAACACTGAGGTCGAAGGACCTGCTTTCGCCGCCGGCCTTAGACCCGGAGATAAGGTCGTTTCCATCGATCAACAGAGAGTCTCAAATTTCTCCGAATTGATCCATACTCTCATCACCGGTTCCGGACGGGATGGCGAAGGGAGCCCGAAAGCAGTCTTTGAAGTCGAAAGAGAGGGTAGAATCTTCAAGCTCGATGTGTTCCCACGTCTCGCCGAAATCAACCCCGCCTCGGGTGAACGCCTCCGGCTCGTCGATATCAGGCCGGCTCACTCTTTGATCGTGAAGCACATCGAAGAGGATTCTCCCGCCTCACGCTCCGGTCTCAGACTCGACGACCAGGTGCTGGCTGCAGACGGCACCCAAATGTTCTCGCTCAGGAGCTTTATCGAATACCTGATCGAGATAGGCGAGAGAAGCGTTACTCTCACGATCGAACGTGCCGGAGAGACTTTCTACGTTGAGATTGAGCCGGAGGCCGTCGCCTTCACCAAGCCTCTTGGAGAGCTGATCGTAAGAGATATCAAACGTGAAGCATCGATCACTCTGCAACCGATTTACAGGTCCGAAGGAAAACCCGATCCTACTGACCCGTCGTCGCCCTCAGTTCTTGCAGTTCACCACGTGAATGATCCGACCGGTCTCGTATTTGCCGGTCTCCTGAGCGGCGATCGCATTCAATCAGTAAGTGGAAGTCCCTACACCTCACTCGCCTCCTGGATCGTATTGGTCAATGAGAAGCCGGAGGGAACCCTAAGCCTCACGGTTGAGCGGGGAAAGGAAACCGAGCACTTCGCGATCCTCGGCACCGCCTCCGCCTCACTGATCCCGCCTCAGAAGAGACCGATGATAGGCACCCAATTGAGTGGCCTGAAATTGACAGTTTTTCTCAATCCAATCGACCAGTTCACCGGTATTATCGAGACAACCCTCCAAGTCCTCGGAAGTCTGGTCAGCACAGACTCGGACATTGGGATCCGAAATCTAAGTGGACCACCGGGGATAATCCGGGCCATCGATCAGCTCTCAAAGATCGACATCCGCCTCGTCCTGTGGTTTGTCTGCCTCCTAAATATCAACCTCGCCATTCTCAACCTTCTGCCTATTCCGGTCCTGGATGGTGGACATATCGCTTTCGCCACCTTAGCCAAATTGAGAGGGAAAGCACTCCCTCCAGGAATCGTTGCCGGAACTCAGGGAATCTTCATGCTCCTCCTTTTTTTCCTCATCATCTATGTCAGCTTCTTCGATATCAGGCGTTGGCAGGGCGACAACGAGGCGGAGCGACAATACGAGCTGCAGAACTCCCTCCACATCAGGCCGGTGTTTTCAGACTCGAATTTCCCCGATGACGAGTAGGAAAGAAGATCTATCGTCCTACTGCCTCTCCCGGCTAGTTGCCCGGCGCAGGGCTTCCCGAGAGGTCGGTGTCGGGGAAGTGGGCGTCGGAGGCGATAACCCCATTCGCATCCAGTCTATGACCACGACTCCCACCCAGGATGTCGCCGCCACGGTCAAGCAGACCATCGCTCTCGTTGAAGCGGGCTGCGAGATCGTTCGAATAACCGCACAGAACATCACTGCGGCGAGAGCCCTCAAGGACATTCGAAGGGAACTTCGCCAGGCTCGGGTAGACGTTCCTCTAGTCGCAGACATTCACTTTCTCCCCTCCGCCGCCCTCGAAGCTGCCGAGCACGTCGACAAAGTCCGAATAAATCCTGGAAACTACGTCGATCAGAAAAAATTCGCGGTTCGGGAGTACTCCGATGCACAGTATGACAGCGAGTTGGCGCGTCTTTATGACGATTTCTCACCCATCGTCGTAAGGTGTAAAGCCCTGGGACGATCCATGCGCATCGGAACAAATCACGGTTCCCTCTCCGACCGGATAATGAATCGGTACGGCGATACGCCCATGGGAATGGTCGAATCGGCCCTCGAGTTTATTCGTATAGCAGAGTCTAACGGATTCAAGGATATCATCCTCTCGATGAAGGCAAGCAATCCGAAGGTGATGATCCAAGCCTATCGATTGGTGGTCGCAAAAATGTCGGTCGAGGGGATGAAATACCCCCTACACTTGGGAGTTACAGAAGCAGGCGATGGGGACGACGCTCGCATCAAAAGCGCCATCGGAATCGGCAGCCTCCTCTTCGATGGACTCGGTGACACGATTAGAGTTTCGCTAACTGAAGATCCGGTAGACGAAGTACCGGTGGCCCAGGATCTCGCCGATAAGACGAACATACTCTGGGAGTCACATGGCCAACTTGCACTATCGGAAAGGCCGAAGGATCCGATCGACCCGTTTTCCTATACTCGAAGGGAGACCGGTAGGGTTGAGTTGGGTCCGGGCGCTCAGGCTGGAGCTCAGGAACCGCCAAGAGTGATTGTCGCTGCCGGCAAACCACTGTCCCAGTACCCAGAGATCGTGGAGGAGGTGAAACGGACCCATACCCAGCTCAAAGAGGCGAGGATCGAGGGCCTGCTCGTGGACGTCCACTCCATCGAAGACCTGGCGAGTTTGGGGGAGTTGAGGTTAGCCCTCCATGATGAAGTGCTTTTCTTGGTGCTTTCAACGTCCGGCCACTTTACCCGCGCTGAGCTCGACACGGTTGACTGGTCGAAAGGTACCGGCTGGGTCCTTCAAGCGAAGTTTTCTCGCGGCGAGGAAGATCGGCTCGCCCAATATCTCTCCTACTGCGAGCAGAACAACCTCAGCCTCGCCTTGGAAATTGATCCCGTAGAACTACCCGCTTTCGCCCCAGCCCTCGCACTTGCAGATTCCTCGAACCTGATCTTCACGCTTTCCCTCCCGAGTCCAGGAGTCCACCCGATTGGGAGCTACCGCATCCTCGCCGGTCATCTCGATGACCTCGGTATCACTGCTCCCATATGGATCCGAAACACTCGCCAAAACAGCATCAACTGCAAAGAATACTTCGGCGATCGCCTTCTCGAGGCCGCCCTCCTGACCGGCGCTCTGATCTGCGACGGAATTGGCGACCTGATCAGCATAGAGTTGGAGCCCGACCTGCCCAGGGCAACTTCGTTGGCCTACAATATCCTTCAGGGGGCCAGGGCGCGAATCTCGAAAACCGAGTACGTCGCCTGCCCCAGTTGTGGCAGAACCCTTTTCGATCTCCAGTCTACGACCCAGAGAGTGCGCTCAATGACCGATCACCTCAAGGGAGTTACCATCGCCGTCATGGGCTGCATCGTAAACGGCCCCGGCGAGATGGCCGATGCCGACTTCGGCTACGTCGGCGGAGCGCTCGGCAAAATTAACCTCTATGTCGGAAAGAAATGCGTCGATTACCATATCCCCGAAGAGGAAGCGGTGGACAGGCTGATCGATCTCATAAAAAAGGAAGAAAAGTGGCTCGACCGACCCACGGAAATGCCTACGGAATCAGTTGAATCTTTGTCTTAGTCCTTGTCCGTGCTTTCGGCAGCTTTTTGACCGCAGATTTCTCAGATCACTCAAATTTTGAACCCTCAGATGAGCTCTGAATCACCCGCCTCATTCTCAAGACCCGACGAGCGTCAATTCGACGAGCTTCGGCCGATTTCCTTCGTCCCCGGGATCGCGCCCAATGCGACAGCTTCGGTGCTCACCTCATTCGGAGACACGAAACTGATCTGCGCCGCAACCGCTGAACGGGCGGTTCCACGATGGATGGTCCATCAGGGCGTCGAAGGAGGATGGATTACGGCCGAGTACTCGATGCTTCCCTACAGCACTCTAGACCGAAAGACACGTGACAGCACGCGCGGAAAAATCGACGGCCGATCGATTGAGATTCAACGACTTATCGGGAGATCACTTCGCGCCGTAGCCAATCTTAAGAAGCTCCCTGGTTATACCTTCTGGTTGGACTGCGATGTTCTTCAAGCCGACGGCGGCACCCGGACAGCCGCGATCACCGGAGCCTACGTTGCAGCAAAGCTCGCGGCAGCAAAATTGGTCGCAGACGGCGATATGGAAGAGGATCCTTTTCTAGAATCCGTGGCCGCGGTCAGTGTCGGGCTGGTTAAAGGAAATCCCATTCTGGACCTGAATTATTCCGAAGACAAAGGGGCATCCGTTGACTTTAACGTGGTCATGACAGGGACCGGCAGATTCGTGGAACTCCAGGGAGCGGGTGAGGAGGCGACTTTCTCACAAACAGAATTGGATGCCCTAATCGAGCTCTCGAGCACCGGCATCGGCCGCATCTCCGAGATTCAGGAGAAGGTGATCGGCACCCCATGAATATCCACGAATACCAGGCGAAAGGACTCCTCAAGGAATATTGCATACCGGTACCAAGAGGGATCGCCATCCATCGATCAGAGGAGATCGAGGAAGCGCTGGGCGAATTTCCCGACGGCCCGGTTGTGGTCAAGGCCCAGATCCACGCAGGGGGACGCGGTAAAGGCACGTTCACAGACGGATTCGAGGGAGGAGTCCATGTTACTTCGTCGAAGGAGGAAGCCGCCGCAGTCGCAGGGAGAATGCTCGGTAACACGCTTGTCACCCACCAAACCGGCCCCTCCGGCAAAAAGGTCGGGACCGTCTACTTCAACGAAGCCAGCGAGATTGAGAAGGAGTATTATATTGCCGTGCTGCTCGATCGAAACACAGCCCAACCCATCATTATCGCATCAACCGAAGGAGGTGTTGAGATCGAGAAAGTCGCGGCGGAGAGCCCTCAGGAAATCACCCGTGTCCTGATTGACCCAGCTCTCGGACTGAGATCGTTCCAAGCCAGGCAGGTCGCAACCGGACTCGGCTTCGAAAGCAACACTCTCAAAGAAATGGCCGGCATCGCTCAATCACTCTACAGGCTCTTCTACGAAAAGGACGCCTCCCTCGTCGAAATCAATCCCCTCATAACTGCCCCGAATGGAAGGCTTCAGGCCTTGGACGCCAAGATCGGATTCGATGACAATGCCGTTTACCGCCACCCGGATATTCTCGAATTGCGGGATCTCAATGAAGAGGATCCCAAAGAGGTGGAGGCCTCCAAATCCTCGCTCAACTACATCGCCCTGGACGGAAACATCGCATGCATGGTGAACGGGGCCGGCCTCGCCATGGCGACCATGGACATCATCAAACACTACGGAGGAAGTCCGGCTAATTTTCTCGACGTCGGAGGAAGCGCCGACGAAGAGCAGGTCGGAAAAGCCTTCGAAATCATCCTTTCGGACCAGAACGTCAAAGGGATCCTCGTCAATATCTTCGGCGGAATCATGAAATGCGACATCATCGCCAAAGGAATCATCGAAGCCGCCAAGGCCGTTGACATTCCCGTGCCCCTCGTCGTCCGTCTCGAAGGCACAAACGTTGATCAGGGAAGAGCTCTCCTTGACGAAAGTGGCCTCCGCATCATCCCCGCCGAGAGCCTCAGCGCCGCCGCCCGCAGAATCGTCCAACTGGCTGCGGCTCAGTAAATCTTCCGATGATCCTGGAGCAGGTTAGCCGCAGCCAATGAGCATTCTCGTCAATAGCGAGACCCGAGTCGTCGTCCAAGGAATCACCGGCCGAGCGGGCGGGTTTCATGCCCGGCAATGCATCGAGTATGCTCCGACCATCGTGGCGGGTGTCACGCCGGGCAAAGCGGGACAGAAATTCGACGACTCAGTTCCCATCTTCGATTCGGTTCACGAGGCTGTTCGCCAGGAAGGCGCCAACGCCTCGCTCATCTTTGTCCCTCCTCCCTTTGCCGGCGACTCCATCCTCGAAGCAGTCGATGCCGGAATCGATCTCGTCGTCTGCATCACCGAAGGTATCCCGGTTCGAGACATGATGGAGGTTAAAGCCAAGCTACAGCGCAGTCGCACCCGTCTCATTGGCCCCAACTGCCCCGGTGTGATCACCCCAGGTGAGTGCAAAATGGGCATCATGCCCGGCTACATTCACCAACCCGGTAAAGTCGGAGTCGTCTCCCGCTCCGGGACCTTGACCTACGAAGCGGTCTGGCAACTCACCAGTCGCGGCCATGGACAGAGCACCTGCATCGGGATCGGGGGCGATCCTATCGTCGGCACGACCCACACCGACGCCATTTGCCTCTTTAACGAGGATCCCGATACCGAAGCCATCATCATGATCGGTGAGATTGGTGGGAATGCGGAAGAGGAAGGCGCCGCCTTCATCAAGGAAAACGTGACAAAACCGGTCGCCGCCTTTATCGCCGGCATGACCGCTCCTCCGGGCCGCCGCATGGGCCATGCCGGCGCCATCGTCTCAGGCGGCAGTGGCACCGCCCAGGCCAAAGTCGAGGCCCTCCGGGGCGCCGGAATCGCCGTCGCCGAAACGCCTTCGGAGATCGCCGTTACGCTGCTCGAGATCTATCCCGGTTGATCAGGTCCTAGCCTGGGAATCTCACAAGATTCCCAGGCTAAAAAACAAAAGAGCACAGAAGATCTTGATTCGGAAAATGTTATGGCGTGATTTCGAGGGCATTCTCGTTCATTTCCAGCGACAGTCTGCTCTGCATCCTACCTCGATTGTTCTTATCCAGAAAAAGAAATCAGATCTTTAAACCCCTTCAAGATCTTCTGTGCCCTTTTGTTTAGAAGCCCGCTTTTCGAAGCGACTGAACAACCGAGTGGCGAGGGGTAGGTTCTGCCACGACCGGCTGGTATAATGCGAGCCTCTATCAGAATGAAGAAAAAGCTCTGGTGGCGGCTGACGTCGTTGGAAAGCTCGCTCCAGGGTTTTTCGATGACGGAGGTATGCATATGACCCTCCAGGGTCCAGCCACCGATTTTGCGGCTCTTTAGTTCCATGATGGCGGCGAGAAAAAGCCATCCCTCAGCGGTCGGCACATAGGTGATGTCGCTGACCCAGAATTGATCGACTGCTTTGATCTCGTCGAAGCTCAGTCGGGCCAGATGATTGGGGGCGATTAATTCCTCCTTAACTCGAATCGTGGTCCTGGGCCGAAAGGCCTTTTTGCGTTTCGCTTTGAGCCCCTCCTGGCGCATCAGCCGAGCTACTCGATTCTCCGAACAGCTTGCTCCTTATCTCGCAGCTGGTGGGTCACTCGGGGACTCCCATAACAGTGCTTATTCTCCTCGAAGACCCTCTTGATCTGCTCCTTGAGATGCTCATTGCGCCTCTCTCTTTTGGATGGACTCTTTCGCCTCTAGTAGCGCCGCGTAGTAGCTGCTTGGGCTCACCTCCAGGGCCTCACAAATCTCCCCAATCCGATACTGAGCCGAAAGCTCTTTAATCATCGCATCTCTCCGTTCGGCTCCTGCGAAAGGATGCTCATGGCTTTTTTTAAGATCTCTCGCTGGCGCTTCAGATACTCATTCTCTTTCTTCACACGCCGCAGCTCTCGCAACAATTCCTCACCGCTGAGCTGTTCTGGATCCGGTGTCTATAGGGAGGGATCGCCCGCATACTGCCGCTTCCACTTCCCTAAAGTGACATCGTGCACCCCGAGCTCACGAGCAACGTGCAGGATCGGCTTGCCGCTGCTGATCAGATACTCGACGGTTTCCTTCTTGAACGCTTCAGGATACCTTCTTCTTTTCCATCGCTTCCTCCTAATACTGGATCTTTTCCTGTCCAGCAATTCGGGGGAAGTAGAGGAATTGGAGTCCATTAGGAACACTCCGTATCCTCAGCCCATCGTCTGCTTGGCAGCAACCGGTAGCGTAACTCCATATTGAAGAGCCGACTTCTTGACTTTGGATGTAAACGTGTAATATACGTGTTGTAAATCGAGACTGTACCGATGCAAAAGAAACTCACTTTGACAATCGATGCAGAGGTCTACGACGGCCTGAAAGAGGTAGTCGGGCCCCGCAAGATCAGCCGCTTTATTGAGGACTTAGTGCGCCCCCATGTGGTTCGAAAGGAGCTCTACGCAGCTTATGAGAAGATGGCAGCCGATTGTGGCCGAGAGGAGGAAGCACTGAAGTGGGTAGAAGCAACCTGTACCGATATTAGCGATGAAGAGAGGTGAAATCTGGTGGGTGAATTTCGAACCATCGATTGAGGGCGAGCTTCGGAACCAAAGACCAGCAATCATTGTCAGCAACAACGCCGCGAATCAGTTTCTGAATAGGGTCCAGGTAGTCCCACTCACGAGCCATGTGAGTCGTCTCTACCCGTGCGAGTCATACGTCACACTGCGGGGACAAAGGTCAAAGGCTATGGCAGATCAGATTACTACCGTAAGTAAGAAGCTGCTCGTAAATCGCGCCGGATCGGCATCGAGGAATGAACTAATGGGAGTGGAACGGGCCATCAACATTCAACTGGATCTCGGAAGCACCTAGCAAATTCGGGGCTCGGAACGTTGGCTGTGAATCGAACACACATGAGACTCTTCGCGATATTGGCGTTTCTCTTCTTCGCCTCCGCCGCGCCGGCAGACTTAATAATATGGTTTGTCAAGGAGTCCGACCTTCCTGATGAATTTGCGCCCGGGGACTACGCCAATTCACCGAGCAACTACGATAACTCAATCAACAAATTCGAAAACTCCCCCAGCAACGAGCAAAACTCGGAGAGCAATTTTGCCAATAGCCCATCGAGCGACTACAACGGTCCGAAGGGGGACAACCGCCTGCTTCTTGAAGGAGACCGAAAACCCCATCGGGTCGGCTACTACGTGAGAGCAGAGAGCGGGGTATTGAACTTCTTCTCACCGAAAGGGAAGCGGCTATTCTACAATCCCGGCAAGGGCGTAGGAATATTTCACGGAAAGCGGGTTTTTTTTGCGGTGTCCTCGCGCGTCTCGATGGAAAGTTGCAGCTCGTCCTGACCGAGAAAGGCCAGGAGATTCTGCTGCTCGCCATACAGAGAGTCGACTCGAAATTTGGCGCACTCGGTCGACATTAGCCTGGAGATCCCACACGATTTCCAGGCTAGGAGTCTGTCGGATTCAATCTGGTCGCCAATTAGCCCCTTCAACTTCCGATGGCACGTCCAGCCATGTTGCAAAGTCCGACAGATTCCTAGCCCGCTTTTTGTGGCCGGTATGCGGCAACACGAAGGCACGAGTATTCTGCCGCAATACGATCCTCGAAGGATTGTGAGAAAAGCGGGCTAGGAGGTTACCGATGTCCAAGGTGATATATGTCTATTCCCGGAACCCACTCCCTGCCTCCGTTGCGAATCGTCTCGAGGATATCTGCAGCCACCTGGCACCGGACAACATCACTCCGACTCCACCAAGGGTCCTGGTTAAGGACAACATCGCCTATGGAGTTATGAACCCGTCAGACGCGATCTTGGAGAGTGGCAAAAGTATCTTGCTGGGCCGGCTCATTGAAAGTGACGTCAAGTGGGAGGAAGCCGCTCAGGAATCCTTGGATGGCTCATTCGCGCTCTTCCGTAACCGAGAGAATTCTTTCGAGGTCCTGAGCGATCCCGCTGGATCGAGAACGATCTGGTACTATCTGGACAAGGAAGTATTCGTTTCCTCCACATCGCAGAGGGCGATCACGATGTTTCTGGGTAGCTTCCAGTTTGATGAGAAAGTGATCCCATGGATGCTTTCCACGGGCACTCTGGGCCCTTCTCACTCATGGGATAGGAGAATAGAGAGAGTTCCGCCTGATTCCGCCGTCCTCCTTAATAAGACCGAGTGGTCGCTATCCATGACATCAAATACGAGGGATTTCTCGGTATCAGTACGGTCCCAGACTGAACATGAAAAAGGGCTTAGAGAAGCGCTTGAAAACACAATCCATTACCTCAACTTGGACTTTTCTACTTGGGTCCTTCCCTTGTCAGGCGGATACGACAGTAGATGCATTCTGTGCCTACTTCGCGAGAGTGCCGAAGGTATAGAAGGATTGAGGACTGTCACCTGGGGTTTGCGTTCGTCTTCCGGACTGAAGAGTAGTGACGCCTATGTAGCAAATGAGTTGGCCAATTCGCTAAATGTATCCAACACCTATTACCACACCGATCTGTCTGACGAACCCCTCCCGAAGATAATCAATCGATTTCTCCTTCTAGGAGAAGGCCGAATAGACCATCTATCCGGATACCTGGACGGCTTCGGGCTCTGGAAGACCCTATTCGAAGAAGGTATTCGAGGTGTCGTTAGGGGTGACCAAAGTCATTCCCCGCATGAAGTTTCATCTGCCCTAACTGTACGTCACAGTGTCGGCTGCGCCCTTTGTTCAGATTTCAGGAACCTGAGAGATTACCAGCAATACGGTTTTCCAACTCAGGAATTGCCAGAGGAACTTCTTCACCAGGACGGAGATACCTTGTCCCAGTGGCGTGACAATATGTGTCAGGGATTCTTTGTACCCACAATCATGGCTTCGCTCTCCGATCTGAAGCTTTCCTACGTGGAAGTTATAACACCTTTGTTGTCGAGAATGATACTTCAACAGATAAGACAGCTACCGGATCATCTCCGCACGGGACGGATTTTATTCAGAGAGATCGTCGCTTCTCTGAGCCCGCATGTCGGCTTTGCAACTTATAACGCAACCGCATCACTTAGAAATGTGCTGAGGCAGAAGGAGGTCGTAGAAATGTTCCAAGACGAACTCTCCTCCAAGTCTGCCAAGTCAATCTTCCCAGCTCCTTTCCTAGACGACGTCCTGAAGGGACTGTCTACCGATCGCGTAGCGAAAAAGTCGAAATTAGGTCTACCGTGGCTGGAGGATATTGGTAAGAAATTCGTGCCGAGATCCACCGTGAACCTAGTTCTGGATCATCTCTATTCACCAACTGTCAGTCAAAACCGGCTGGCTTTTCGTCTGTTCCTGATCAGTAGGATGATTTCTATTCTAAACCAGGACTCGAATAGACTGAATGGATGATCGATTCCCATGAAAATACTCATCGCCGGCTGTGCTCGAAGCGGCACTTTCTCTGTCTTCATCTTGATCCCTTTCTCCAATCCGTGGGATCGCCTTGCCTTCCCTGGACATCCCTCCCTACAAACTGACCTGCGATGACATCTCTGACCTTCGAGCGACCTTTCCCGGCTCTCACGCCGGCTCAGCGCTACCATCTCGATGCGCTAGGCTACGTCATTGTGAGAGATGCTCTATCTGCTACCGAGGTGGCTGGACTCAAGGAGGTGCTCTACCAGCTGCGCAGTGAACTCACTCAACTGCAGGACCCATCGCCGGCGGGGCCGCGGGTGCGCGGAGCCTATCTCCTTAAGAGCGAAACCCATCACCACTTCATCGCCCATATTGTCGAGGTCGATCCGGCCATCACTGCTTACGCCACCCACCCCAGCCTGGTCTCGATGGCCGAAGAACTGATCGGCGGGGAGGCCCGTATTGTCGAAATGAACGCCCACATCAACTGCCGTAAACCCGATGAGGACCTCAAAGAGCCGCCTACCTATGGTTTCCACCGCGGAACCGACATCCCCTTCGGCACCCACACTCAGGACGGCCTCTTCCACTGCAATTTCGTCAAGACTCTGACTAATCTGACCAACCTGGGGCCCGATGACGGAGGGACCGTGGTGGTGGCCGGAAGTCACAAAATCGATATCCCAACCGAAGACGTGGTCGCCGCCGCCTACCAAGATCGCTCCCTCATCCACCATGTTATCGCTCCTGCCGGCTCCACTCTACTCTTCAGCGAGACTTTGATCCACGCCACCGGACAGATCCGCTCGGACAGCGAACGCGTAATCATCATCACCGGATACGGCTCCTCTCTCTTCCCCTACTGGGACCAAGGAACCTTGAGCCCAACCTTCACCAAACAGATTCCACCTCAACTGGAAACCCTCTTCCACGGCAAGGCCCACTGGACCCGTGGACCACTCTATCGCAAGCTCAGCGATCCGAGAGACGCCCGAGACTTCGCCATGGGACAATGGGACGATCGGCCCCAGAAAAAAAGTGAGACAAAGGGGTGAACCATCAAGGTAGGACCGCCGGTTGCCCGACGGCCCCCTCGCAGATCCCTGCGTGCGGTTGTCGGGATAGATCTGTGACGCGCGCGACCGTAGGTCAAGGCTTGGTCGTTTCAGCGTTTCCGCGGTACGTGCCCGTTTAGCCCTAACCATAGTCCCCGTTTCCACAGGCCTCCCTACGATCCCGGACGGTCGGATTTCCCGAGTCCGGTTCTGACCTCGGCTCTGCACGTCATTTTCTGGCGTGGAGGCCTTCCCATTCCGCCTGAGGTTTAAGCGCTGACTCACATACGCCCCTTGGCGGCACAGTTTACTTCCACCCTCGTCTTGAATTCGTGAAGGGATGACTCCGGCACTGAGTCCGGTCTCCTCCACGTTCTCCAAGACCACCGAGTGCCCAGAGCCCCTTTGCCTGTTCCGGGCCTTACCCAGTTGCAGGATCACCTTGATGGTGTTCTCGGTAGACATTACTCCACCTTCATCGCTCCTATGGGCTCATGCGCCAAACCAATACCCTCCCAGCGCCTCGGTTGTCCCTCGTTTGCTGGGTCCTTGCAGGTTGTTGCCAGTCCCTGCTGCGTATTGGTCCTTCCCGACATTATCTCTGCATTCCTTGCGTAGGTGCTTGGTCCCATACCCCGCCGTGTCCACGAAGTGCACTTACCCATTTCTTCCCTCGCGGCTGCGGCCTCACGTTACGAGAAATACGTTCGGCACACGAAACCATCCCTGCTTTGTGATTTCCGCAGAGAGCCCTTTTCGGGGCTGCAGACATTCGTTTATCTTCAGGCTCCTACCCTTGCTAGACCTCCCGATCACACCCACCGCAATGCTCTGCAGCATTGGGCGGCCAGGCCTTTTACACCACGCATCGCCTGGAGGGTTACCCTTTCCAGGATGTGGCATCGCTACATGTCTGTGTTGGGCAATTGACATGGTTGGACTTTCACCAACTGGACTGCAGTCTTGTCGGCTGCTCCTTCCCGCACAGGGCTCCTCTGAGCGATCGCGCAGTGGAGGTAGCGAGACGTGGTTCATACGTAGGAGAGCTGCCATTGGTGGTGCTTCCGGTAGGGTTTCTCTTTGATTCTGGGAGTCGGGATGGCCAGCGTTTTCCACATCTGCTCGAAGCCGGCCCAATTGTAGCTTTTGCGCTGACTGCGGCGATTGAGCCCTCGGAAGATGATCCGACGGCTCGCCTGCCAATAGCGCTTCAACATATACGAGTTCCCAATGACCCCGTAGTAATTGAAGTACCCCTGGTATTTGCGCCTCAACCTGACGGCAAGCTCCTTGAGCGGGCGGCTGCGGTTCTTCCTCAGCCACTCTTTCAGATTCAACAGCGAGGCCTTGAACTTCTTCTTCTTGGAGGTTCGCCGCTTCACCGTCAGCTTTCCATTTCGCGTATGGGCCCAATAGAACTCAAACCCGAGGGAGGTAAAACATCCGCTTCCTTTCACATCGCAGCGACTGAAGCGGAGGATTCCGCTCTTATCGGCCGCCATGCTCAGGCCGAATTTGGCCAGACGCCTGGGCAGTTCCTCATAGAACCACTGCGCATCTGCTCCATATTCGAAACCAACGACAAAATCGTCAGCATAGCGCATGTAGACCTTACACCCCCGGATCCGTCGGGACACTCTCTTTTCTATCCACAGGTCCAGGACGTAATGCAGATAGATATTCGCTAACACCGGCGAAATTATCCCGCCTTGCGGCGTTCCCGTCGCAGGGTGGATCACCTCTCCGGCTTCTTCCAGAACTCCGGCTTTGAGCCACTTGCGGATCAGCCGCATGAACGCTCTATCGTCCACCCGTTGCTCCAGCATGCGTTCGAGCCAGTCATGATCGACCTTCTCGAAGAAGCCCTCTATGTCCGCCTCTACTACCCAGTGCACTCTTTTCAGAAAGAGTTGCTCGCGTAGTTCCTGGCTCGCATCGCGGGCCCCACGGTTCGGCCGATACCCCTTGCTTACATCCAGAAAGTCGACTTCGTAGATTGCTTGCAGCAATCGACTGGCCGCTTGCTGGACGATCTTATCCTCCAAGGCGGGTATGCCAAGGGGTCGGGTCTTTCCCTTCCCCTTGGGGATATGCCGCCTTCTCACCTTCTGCGCCCGGTATGTCTTGTTCACCAGTCGCTCCAACAGCTGCCTCAGTCGGTTCTCCAGATCGCCTTCGTAGCTCGCCACCGTCTCGCCGTCCACTCCGGGCGCAGCGCTACGTTTGAGCTCTCCAAAGCTCTCATACAACATCGGCAGGTTGATCTCTCGATACAATGAACGGAACCGATGCTTCGGTTCCCGCTTCGCTTTCTCTCTCAGTTCGAGCAGGGTGCGTGACACGCTCTTTTTCGGGACACTCCTTCCCCATGCGTGAGTACTTTGCTCGCTTAACCGCTCAGCCCGCCCCTTCCCCTCGTGATCGGTCCTACCGTCTCCGAGTACTATGGGCCGGTCTGACTGCACACGGGTCATCTGTCTATCCTCCGGTTGGTTGCATAGGCATACCCTTGCGGGAACCCGTGCGCTCTCCCGAGTTCAAGAACGCTTCTCTGCATACATGCCACGGCTTCGAACCCCGACAGGCCCCCACTGATCTCGCCATTGCGATCCGTGGAGTGCTGACTTCCGCTCACGTTAACGCCGTCGTCGCCTGCTTCTACACTCATTACGGGGCTAAATTGCCTTAGAGGACTGCGAACCCTCTGCGGCCTGCATGCTTCCCTGTGTACGCTTCGCATATGCCGTTTCGCCATCCTTCCACACGTCACAGAAGCAACGGTTTCCGGTTTCGACCTGTCAGCGCGGTCCACGCGTTTTAATGACTTAGCTGATCCCGCTCGGCGGGACAACACTCGGTAGTTTCTGTTTCGCTATTACTTTGAAACATCCGGACATTCACCGGATAAGAAGCGCCTCGCTTCGCTCGGCGCACCAACATCAGAGCTTAAATAGGGTCAGGAAAAAAATTGCTTGACCTCAAGTAGGGAAGGCTTAGAAGAGAGCCAGTATGCGAATAAGACGTCTCAAGATTTCCGGAGCTAGCGCGGTCTATCATTGTATCAATCGGGCCGTTAACGGTGAGTTTCTGTTCGACGCTGTTGCGAAGGAGCGGCTGCGCAAGCAGCTGTGGCAGGTGGCGGACTTTTCCGGAGTGGAGGTGCTGACCTACTGTCTGATGAGCAACCATTTTCACCTTCTGATCAGAGTGCCGGACAGGGAAGAGGTGGTCCTATCGGATAGGAAGCTGCTGCGCCGCTACGCGGTGCTCTATCCGGAGCCTAGGCCCTATCAGACGATGACAGTGAAATATCTGGCCGCGGTTCTGCAGCGAGGAGGGGAGGAGGCGAAGATGTGGAGGAGACGCCTCCTGGCGCGGATGCACGACGTATCCGAATTCATGAAGACACTGAAGCAGCGCTACACGATCTGGTATAACCAGAGCCACGAACGGTATGGGACTCTATGGGCGGAGCGATTCAAGAGCACGATTGTGGAAGGCAGGGAAGCAGCCCTGCGAGTGACGGCGGCCTATATCGATCTGAATCCGGCCAGAGCGGGGATTGTGGAGGATCCCAAAGACTATCGGTGGAGCGGCTATGGAGAGGCGGTGGGAGGCAGGATTGAAGCGCGGGAAGGGATCGCTGAAGCAGTCAGCGCCTCGTATGGTCGACTTCTTAAATGGCGGGAGGCATCGAGGAAGTATCGGCAGTTGCTCTACTGCACAGGGACGTTGGATGCACCCCGGGAATCGCTCCTGGGGAGGATACGTACGGAAGCATGGATCAAAGTGATGGATGAGGGAGGCCAACTGCCGGTGGCGGCAGCGCTGAGGTGTCGGGTGCGCTATTTCACGGACGGAGCGGTGCTCGGGTCCAAAGAGTACGTGGAAGGCATCTTCTCGCAATATCGAGACCAGTTCGGGAGTAAGCGACGCAGTGGAGCCCGGAAGATGAAGGGCAGCGACTGGGAGGGGTTGACGGTGATAAGGGATCTGCGAAGAGAGGTCTTCGGCTAGGAAGCAGTCGAAGATCGAATTTGCCAAACGGATAGCTGGTGAACCGTTATCGAGAAGAACCGCGATTCGAAGGAGACCAGACTAAACTGGTCACCTTTGCGCTCAAGATGGACCCAAAAAGGAAGAAGCCTTTGGAACAATCCAATCGGTCCGCTATGAAATCGTTGAGTTGCTCACGCAAAATCCTTTAGATATTCAGGCGCCCATTCGATCGGATAAGGTGTCGTTCGAATTTACCTCGGAGATTCATAAGTCGAATTACTGGGTTCTTCTCACGTCTCGTCATATCGATTATGTGTTGATCTCTCGAAGTGACGTGCTGACACGTATTCTCGCACACCGCAGGAGGTTCCCAGGTCGGGATACGGCGGGGACCTGGGAATAGGAAGTGCAGCGTCGGCGACGGAGCGCCGCCCTCCACTGAGTACCTGCAGCCCTTGGGTGGAGGGCGGCGCTCTGTCGCTGTCCCAACAGCCGCATCCGACTGATTCGGCCAGTGCTGTGCCGCGGTAGCCCGGCCAACCGGAGGTTTTCTGAGAGGGGAGAAACCGGCGAGAAACCTTAGGTAAGATAGTTCGTAAGGTTCCGAATTCGGGCACCCTATCCGCCCATCGAATCTCGAACAAGGAACGGACCGAATTCATCGTTGCCAGGAACTGAGAATCATGGTCGTTTTCGTGGTATGCCAAGAATGACAGGAGCAAAATTCATTGCCGAAACCGTTCACGGTCTAGGGATAACCCATGCGTTTTTCATGCCCTATATCGCACCTCGGGCGTTAATGGAAATGGAGAAGCTGGGGATCAAGCGGGTTCAGACGCATGGGGAAAAGCCGGCCGCCTATATGGCCGATGCTTACGCTCGGGTGCGTCGCGGTCCGGGAATCTGCATGGCTCAATCGGTAGGAGCGGTTAATCTGGCGGCCGGGTTGCAGGATGCCTACCTGGCTTGTTCCCCGGTTGTTGCTTTGACAGGGCGCGAGACCCAGATCAGCCAACTGCGTCACGCCTATCAGGAGGTTGATCACGTCGATCCATTCTCCGCCGTGACCAAGTACAGCGCCTTTGTCGCAAAACCGGATCAGCTCCCTTTCTATCTCCGTCAAGTCTTTCGCTCCGCGACGTCGGGCACTCCCGGACCGGCCCACTTGGATATGGAAGGTCTCGCCGGACAGGCGGTGGTCGAACAAGAAGCGGATCTCGAAGTCACTATCGAAGAAATGTATGCCGGAGTGCCGCCCTCTCGACCTGAAGCGGAGATTGAGAGAGTGGAGGAAGCTCTGCAGCTGCTGACTCGGGCGCAGCGCCCCGTCATCGTAGCGGGAGGCGGGGTGACCGCCTCAGGCGCCAGAGCCGAATTGATAGACCTGGCGGAAATGCTCTCCACTCCGGTAGCCACATCCTTGAATGCCAAAGCGATGTTCCCCAGCGACCATCCGCTGGCAGTTGGCGTCCCCGGTTCCTACTCGCGAGCCTGCGCCAACCAGATCCTTTGTGAGGCGGATCTGGTCTTCTTCATCGGCAGCCACACCGGAGGACAGGTGACAAACGCCTACACCATCCCTCTGCAGGGAACGAGGATTATTCAACTCGATATCAATCCGGACGAACTGGGACGCAACTACCCTATCAAAGTCGGTCTGCAGGGAGACGTCCGGAGTTCACTCCGGAGAATGATTGAACATGCCGAGACTGTCGAAGCGCGATCGGAGTGGATCGGCCGCGTTCAGGAACTGGTCAAGACCTGGAAGGAGAGCGTCAGTGAATTCTGCAACTCTCAGATCGTGCCCATGCGGCCCGAGCGCCTCTGCCGGGAACTGAGCAACAATTTGCCCTCGGACGCGATTCTGGTCTCCGACACGGGCCATTCGGGTATCTGGACCGGCACCATGCTCGATCTGAAACATTCCGATCAGATCTACGTCCGCTGCGCCGGTTCGCTCGGCTGGGCTCTGCCCGCGGCTATGGGAGCCAAATGTGCTCAACCGGACAGACCGGTGCTCTGCTTCACGGGCGACGGAGGTATCTGGTACCATTTATCAGAACTGGAGACGGCCGTCAGATGCGGTATCAATACTGTCACGGTGGTCAACAACAACCACTCCCTGAACCAGGAAAAACTCAGCAACGAGGCGATCTACGGGGCTCAAACCTCGGGCTCTGACGAACTTTGGCTCTTCCCCGACAACGATTTCGCGAGAATTGCAGAGTCAATGGGCTGCCTTGGAATCACGGTCCACAAACCGAGCGAACTACCTGGGGCCCTTGATCAGGCTTTTGACTCCGGGAGGCCGACTGTTATCGACGTCAAAACCCACCTCGAAGGGATTGCGCCGAAAGCGTGGGTTCCAGGGTAAGCTGGCGGATTGGCGAAGGCAACGGATTGGGGGAGAGAAGAGATTGGCAGCGGATGAAAGCAACGGATTGGGGAGAGGAGAGGGATTCCCGATCGAGATTCGACAAAGCTCGCGACAATGCTTGACCCGTTGCTTCCAACGTTATTTGTCTGCTGCAAGAAAAGTGAACACGACCGCAGAATCGTTCGCCATTGGAAGAGAGGTCGAGAGCCGGGCACAAGCTCTCGCCTCGGAGGGCAAAGACGCCAATCAAATCGCTAAGATCCTATTTGACGCGGATCCCGAGGGTCACAACTACGGCATCGGTATCGTGCTCGACTCCCAAGGGCAAGCGGTTGCCACCTCCGAGACCCTCCTTCGCTACATGGTAGAGGAAGTGGAGGGAAGCGGAGGCGGTTATTACCAGAATTCCTCCGCTCTTATGGAGAAACTGAAATCGACGGTCTTGGGATGGCAGCGGATACCGAAGCCCCTTTGGGGATCCTTCGAGCTCATCCTCGCATCCGATGCCGGGACCGGCGCCGTCAAATCGGCGGTTGAGATCGCCCTCACAATGGACGAAAGCCTGAATTCGATTGCGGTGGAGGAACTGGGCTGGCCGGCCTACTCCGCGATCGCCAGGAGCTGCCGCGTTGGTTTCCAGGAATTTTCCGCCGATGGCATTATGACCGCGGAAGGAGACTTGCCGATCTATCAGGCGGGGCCGATGAACACGACTGGTCGCGTGACAGCAGAGTCCGTCATTCTAGAGCGTGCTGATTGGGCGGCGGAACGGGATCGCCTTATCATCCTGGATCGAGCCTACCCCGGATTTGAATTTGCCGGCCTATTCGAAACAGTAGGTTACGATGCGGTCATGCGGATGAGTTACGAGCGGCAACTGGCGCCGTTTGTAGATCGCGAAACACCCCTGTTGATCGCCCTCAGCCCGACAAAGTGCTTTCGAAGCTTCGCGCTGCGACCGGCGGGTCTTCTGCTGGCGTACTTTCCCGACCCCGAGAGACGAAAGGAGGCAACAGAGAACGGGAATGTGTTGATGCGGGCGCGCGGTTGTTCATTCGAGCATCTTGTCACTCGCGCCTTCGTTAAAGCGATGCTACACGATCTTCAGCTTCTTGAAGATGACCATGCAACCGTTTTGAAGAGACTCGCAACCGCGGAGCACGTTTGGAAGTCTCTATCCCAGGATTCAGCAATCGAACGTCTCTTTTCAACCGAGTACTCCGGACTTTTCCGGAATCCGCCCGCTGCAGAGGATGCCGCGGTCAAGCTCTACGGCGAGCACATCTACCCGGTCTTCTCCCAAGGAAGATGCAGGATCAACGTGACCGGAATCCCCAGCGACCAAAATCTGCAGCAGAAGCACGTCGAGGCGTTTGCTGAAAGCTGTTTAGCGGTAGAGTGACGACTCAGTTCCGCTCTGATGATGAGCGCATATGGCGTTAGAATTCCGATTCAAAAGAAGAGTTGACGAAGAGGAAGGGCAACCGACCATCGGAATCGCAAGCGCAATCGACAGTCGCACCAGGGCGTTTCGGTCTCTCTCTGTGTAGCTCCTATTGAAAACCTAACAATCCCCTGATTCGACGAGCTCACCACTGGCTAGCCCGCTTTTCTCACAAATTTTCGAGGTCCAGTTTGCGATTTGATGCCTCATCCTTTGCGTAGCGGTACATTGAGGACGAAAAGCGGGCTAACCAACAGAATGACACAGAAGATCTTGAGGAGTTTCACAGATCGGACATCCTTTCTCGGCGTAGAACCATTAGGGTGGGTTACAGTACAGACTGTCGCAGCGAATGGCCGAATACTCCTTCGAGACTGATCCTTAAGACTTTCAAATTCAAGATCTTCTGTGTCATTCTGTTATAAGCCTGGAAATCGTCTGAGATTTCCAGGCTAGGAAGATGTCGGTGGCTGATTGGCGAGTAACTCTTGAATGCACCCAGATGCCTGATTTCGTCCGGAGACTCCGAATGCGAACACCGCCAGCTTCCTAATTGCGGCTATAGCGTCGCCGGCGATATCGACTCGTGCGGAGAGGTTTGCGAGGCTTGCGATCGCCGAACTCACCCTTCTTGAGCAGTTCGATCTGGTCACGAAGAAGGGCGGCGCGCTCGAATTCCAACGTATCCGCCGCCTCAAGCATTTCCGCTTCCAGGTCGGCAATGACAACGGCGACATCCTCATCCCCACCCGCCTCTTTAACGCTCACCGGATCGATCTCGTAGGCCTTGTCGCCGTAGTGTAGACTCGCCTGGTCGCCCCGCTTGACACTTTGGGGAATGATTCCGTGCAGCGCATTGTAGTCGCTCTGTTTTCGACGCCGATCGCCCGTGATTCTGAGTGTCTCCATCACCGATTCCGTCGATTTGTCGGCGTAGAGAATGACCCTCCCCTTTTCATGCCTGGCGGCCCTTCCAGCGGTCTGAATCAGGCTGGTTAGATTGCGGAGAAAGCCTTCCTTGTCAGCATCAAGAATCGCCACTAAAGCCACCTCCGGGAGGTCCAACCCCTCTCGAAGCAGATTGATTCCGACAAGAACATCGAAGTCTCCACGACGGAGATTACGCAAAATCTCGATGCGCTCAATCGTATCGATGTCGCTATGCAGGTACTCGACCCTGATTTTCCGTTCGCGAAAGTAGGAGGTGAGATCCTCGGACATTCGCTTTGTCAAGGTCGTAACCAGAACCCTCTCCCCTTTTTCAACGGCATGGTGTATCTCCCCGATCAGATCTTCCACCTGCCCCTGCGCTTCACGTACTTCCATGAGGGGATCGAGCAGACCGGTCGGGCGAATGACCTGTTCCACGATAAGGTTTGAGACTTTCATTTCGAAGGCTGCCGGAGTGGCGGACACAAAGATTGTCAGACCTGTGAGCTCGCTGAATTCCTCCGCTTTGAGGGGCCGATTGTCGAGAGCACTGGGAAGGCGAAAACCGTATTCGACGAGCTTCTCCTTACGCGACCGGTCGCCTCGATACATCGCCCCGATCTGGGGAACGGTGGCATGACTCTCATCAATGATGAGGAGGAAATCCTTGGGAAAGAAGTCGATCAGACACCACGGTCTTTCGCCTTCCTTTCGTCCCGAGAGGTGGCGGGAATAGTTCTCGATTCCGCTACAGAAACCCATCTCCCGCATCATTTCGAGATCGTATTCGGTTCGCATACGGAGGCGTTGCGCTTCCAACAATCGATTGCTTCTTTCGAATTCCCCAACCCGATCTTCAAGTTCCTTTCGGATTTCCACCATCGCCTGTTCCACTTTGCGTTTCGGGGTAATGAACTGGTTCGCCGGATAGAGGTGGAAACGGTCAAACCTGCTGCCGGTTTCGCCCGTCAGCGGATCCAGTTCCCTGATACTCTCGACCACGTCGCCCCAGAATTCGATTCGAACCGCGGTTTCCATGTAGGCGGGAAAGACATCGATCACATCACCTCGGACTCGGAAGTGGCCACGAGTGAACTTGATATCGTTTCTCTCATACAGATTCTCTACCAACCGCTGCAGAAATCGATCTCGCCCGAGCTCCTCCTCTACATGAAGAGGGATCATCAGTTCTGAAAAATCCTCCGGGGAGCCCAATCCATAGATGCAAGAGACGCTGGCCACCACGATAACATCCTGGCGGCTGATAAGGGAGCTCGTAGCGGAGATGCGAAGTCTCTCGATCTCATCGTTGATCGATGAATCCTTCTCAATGTAGGTGTCCGTCTGCGGGATATAGGCTTCGGGCTGATAGTAGTCGTAGTAGCTGACGAAATACTCGACCGCACTACTGGGGAAGAATCCTCTGAATTCCGAATATAGCTGGGCCGCGAGCGTCTTATTATGCGAAATGACCAGGGTTGGACGCTGCAATGCCTCAATGACATTCGCCATCGTAAAGGTCTTTCCCGATCCGGTAACTCCCAGCAGCGTCTGATAGCGATTACCCTTCCCCACCGATTCCACCAGGGCCTCAATCGCCTGGGGCTGGTCACCGGTGGGCCGGTACTCGGCCTGAAGTTGGAATTTCACGGTTTCGACAGACAGTCACCCTACCCGTTACCATAGATTCCCGCCTCCCCTTCCGACCTTCCGATGATGACGGCGCCACAGGTGTCGCTAAAGACATTAACGGCGGTGCGGCACATATCGAGCAGGCGATCGGTCACCCAAACCAGTCCGACAGCTTCCAGAGGCAGACCCACCACTCCGAGAATTACGGTAATGGCAACGAGGCTCGCGGCGGGGATTCCGGCGACACCGATGGAGGTCAGCAGGGCCAGGACCAGGATGCTGAACTGAGTCGAGAGCCCGATCTCGATACCGTAGATTTGGCCGATGAAAATCACGACCACGCACTCGTAAAGCGCGGTCCCATCCATATTCACAGTAGCCCCGAGGGGAAGAGTGAAACTGGCGGTTCTGCTCGAGACTCCAGCCTGTTTTTCCACAGTCTCCATTGTGACCGGCAGGGTGGAGGCAGAGGATGCAGTGGAAAAGGCGGTCAACAACACCGGCGCCATCGCTCGAAAGTGCTGCAGCGGCCGTATCCCTCCGACCAGTTTGACGAGTATTCCCAGGGAAACGAAAAGATGAATCGCCAGTCCCAAGAGAACGGTCAGAAAGAACTTCGTAAGCGGCAAAATGGCATCGACGCCGGTCCTCAAGATAATTGGAGTTACAAGCCCGAAGACGCCGAGCGGCGCGAACTTGATTATCAGGTTTGTGACCATCATCATCACTTGCTGAATGCTCTCCCACAGTTCAGACTGCAACTGGCGCGGACGGTCAGGAAGTCTGCTGATGAAGAATCCGAAAAGAAGGCTGAAGGTAATTACCCCCAGCAGCTGGCCGTTGTCGGTCGCCGCCTGGATGATGTTGGCGGGAAACATCCGGTGCACGATGCTTACGATATCGGAAGCGCCTCGACCCTCCACCTTTTCCATGAATTCGTCCGGCTCCTGGGCCTGACCGAGAATTCGTGCGGCCAATTCCTCATCCACCACACCCGGACGAAGAGTATTCACCAGGATGAGTCCAACGACTATCGCGAGCAACCCGGTGACGGAATAGTAAATCAACACCTTCAAGCCGATTCGCCCAACATTGCGCTCTGATCCCAGGCTCATGACGCCGCTGATAATGGACGAGACGATCAACGGCACCACGACCATCTTCAGGGCATTCTTTAAAAGGTCCCCTACGAATCGACAGGAAGCCTCCAATCCTCGAGTGAAGCCGGAGTCCTCGATACCAAGAGTCTTGACAGACCCCACACAGATCACGGCCAATCCAAGCGCCAGCAGGATCTGCCAGTGCAATTTCCACTTAATAGGGTTCACAGAATTGCTTTCATTTTTCGAAATAGATCCATCGAGGTGGGAAGCAGAACCGACTGTCCCAGGGAATAACCCAATATACTTTCGAAACTACGCGATAATATATTCGGATTCAAAATCTTCTGTGCCCTTTTGGTTCTAGCCTTGAAATCTCATGAGATTTCAAGGCTAGCAATAAGAAAATGAAACTAAGCTATTTCAGCGCAGCCCGAGACTGTGCCGAGGTGCAACTGTTTTTCCATTGCTCCCTAATCACCCAAGCACCTAGTCTCAGACCCCTATGATCATCAAGCCGCGGACCCGGGGATTCATTTGCATCACGGCCCATCCAACCGGATGCGCTGCAAGTATAAGAGAACAGATCGAGATCGTGCATTCCCGTGAGCGGATCTCGGATGGGCCAAAGAATGCTCTTATCATTGGAGCATCCACGGGATACGGACTGGCCACTCGAATTGTCAGCGCCTTCGCATGCGGTTCCGCAACCATCGGGGTCTTTATGCACCGAGGATCAGAAAGAGGCCGAACCGCAGAGGCTGGCTGGTACAATTCCGCCGCCTTCGAACGGGCCGCCCGTGAAGAGGGTCTCCTCGCCAAGAGTGTCAATGGGGACGCCTTCAACAACGAAGTCAAGCAAGAGACAATCGACCTGATGCAGCGGGAGTTCGGCAAGATCGATCTCCTCGTATACAGTCTGGCGGCGCCCCGGAGAACTGATCCCGAGACCGGCCAGATTCATAAGTCGGCCTTAAAGCCTGTCGGCGCGCCCTTTACCAGTAAGGGCCTCGATACCGACAGGGGCAAAGTTACGGAGATCACGTTCGAACCTGCTTCGGAAGAAGAGATTGACGGAACAACCAAAGTGATGGGGGGAGAAGACTGGAAATTGTGGATTGGTGCATTGCGAAAAGAGAAACTGCTCGCCGAGGGCTGCACATCAATCGCTTATTCTTACATCGGTCCGGAAGTCACCTGGCCCGTGTACCGAAATGGCACCATTGGAATTGCCAAGAAGCACATTGAGAACGCCGCCCGGGAGATCGACGATTCGCTCAAGTCGATCGGAGGCCGAGCTTTCACCTCGGTGAACAAGGCGTTTGTCTCCCACTCGAGCTCCGCCATCCCGGTGGTTCCGCTCTACATCTCGGTCCTCTTTAAGGTGATGAAGGAGAAGGGAATCCATGAGGAGTGCGTCGAGCAGATCTATCGCCTCTTCAGAACCCAAATCTACGGCGAGGGAGAGACAGTATTCGACGAAGAGGGCAGAGTCCGCATCGACGACCTCGAGATGCGCCCCGACGTTCAGGAGTCGGCCACAAAACTATGGCATCAAGTGACGACCGAAAATCTCGAAGAGATCTCAGACTACGCCGGCTACCGCTCCGACTTCCTCAAACTATTCGGATTCGGCCTACCCGGCGTCGACTACGATGCCGACGTCGACCCGGTGGTAGAATTCCCGACTTAGGCCAATCTTAGAAGATTGGCCTAAGTCGGGAATTCTAGCGGGATTGCAGTCGGATCTTTTCCAGCCCGGCCTCGCGGCAGACATCCATGATATAGGTAACTCGCTTGAGGTAGGTCTCCTCATCGGCCATGACAAGGACCGGAACGTCTTTGTTCAGCTCACCCTGCAATTGTACGGAGAACTCGAGTTGATCCTTGGAGACCGGCACTCCGCTGAGGAAGAACTGGCCCGCGGCGTCGACCGCGATCTCAAGCTGCTCGACGTTCTTATTTTTCCCGGCCGTCTCAATCTTGGGTAGAACAAGATTGAGGGTGGTCATATTTCGAAACTGCATAGAAACCAGGAAGAAGAAAATCAGCACAATAAGGACATCGACCAACGGAACGATATTGATATCCACCTTTCGACGCCTTCGAGTTTCGAGAATATCCACTAGCCCGCTTTTTTCACAGATTTAACACCAAGCGCCGGCGCCAGATACTATTCCTTTTTAGGCGCCCGGCTGATATCGATGAGGCGCTCAACGCCAACGTTCAGCCGCACCGCCAATGTGTCCACTCGCCGTATCAGAAAGCTGTTCCCAACAAGAGAAGGAATGGCGATGGAAAGTCCCAACATCGTAGTAGTCAATGCCAGTGCGATTCCCTCGACGAAGGAGGCAGGATCGGGCATTCCGGTTTCGAAGGAGATATTTGCGAAGACTTTTACGAGGCCCGTAACAGTTCCCAAGAGTCCGATAAGGGGAGCGGCGCTGACCACAATCTCGAGTATAAACATACCTTTCTCCATACGAGAGATCTCGAGTCGGGCAAATGCCTTGAGTTGGTCGGGATCCGGGTTGCTTCTCGAGTAGAAACGCAGAATGCGACCCGCAACAGATTCGTCGAGAGCTTCGGGTATTCGTCCAGCCACAAAGCTGTCGACAAGCTCCTTCGGAATTACATTGTTCGTTCGCAGAGCAATCAGTCTCTCCACGATAATAAAAACGGAGAAGAACGAACACAACCCGAGCGGCCAGATAAATATGCCGGCCCCGTCAACGATGCTGATCATTTATTTGCTAGGAATCTATCCTACTCTACCTCGTCCGATTGTGCATACCACCCCTATCAATCTGAAGCTCAACGAACTAGGAAGTCCAAAGGCCGACAGATTCCTAGTAGGGCAGCGCGGCCTCAAGCTCATCCGTCGCCTCGAGTCCCTCCATTAAGTCAGAGATCGGATCCCACTTTCCATCGAGGAGACTGCTCTTCGCCCCGGATGCGACTTCAATCGCGAATCCCTCATCACCAAAGGAGACCTGGTCAACCCTCAGATCAACGGTAATCTCGATACCAGGGTCCTTTTCAATTACATTGGCAAGGCCGACAATCGCCTCTCGATCCGCGTTCAAGCAAGGCATGCCGAGGCTCAGGGAGTTTCCGAAGAAAATCTCCGCGAAACTGACCCCGATAAGGGCTCGGATGCCGAACCGGTAGAGCGATTGCGGAGCATGCTCCCTTGAACTTCCACAGCCGAAATTGGCCCCGCAAAGGAGAATCGTAGCGCCTTCAAATTGTGGATCGTTCATCGGATGCTGTTTTGGGGTTCCGTCTTCCTGTCGCCGTTCGTCGTAAAATGCATATTCTCCTAGACCGTCAAAGGTAATGCACTTCATGAAGCGAGCAGGTATGACACGATCGGTATCGATGTCATCTCCCGGTATGTAAACTCCGCGACCCTTAAACTTTGTTATTTTTTCAAGGGGCATCTCTATCTCAATTTCGCCTCACGGTTCAGAGAATTCGAGAAGTGATACGGTTCAATCCTCTGTCGAAGACCACCATTAGAGGAACCTAGAGACTGAATACTTCCCGGGCATCGTTTACTTGACCGGTGACAGCAGCGGCCGCCACCATCAGTGGACTCATCAAGATTGTTCTTCCGTCGGGACTTCCCTGTCGACCCTTGAAATTGCGATTGCTCGAGCTGGCGCAGATCTGATCGCCGACCAATTTGTCGGGATTCATTCCGAGGCACATCGAACATCCTGCGCTCCGCCACTCAAAGCCCGCCTCCCGAAAGGTTTCGGCGATTCCCATCTCCTCGGCCACTGCGTTCACCCCCTCAGAGCCCGGTACCACCAGAGCCCGGACCTTCGGCGCCACTCTTCGTCCTTTCAGGTGTTGGGCCACTTCCTTGAGATCAGAGAGCCTGCTGTTGGTGCAACTACCGATGAAGGCGACGTCTACCCGGGTTCCCGCGATAGGGACTCCGGAAGACAATTTCATGTGTTCCAGCGCCTCTTCGGCGGTAGCACGCTCCCCCTCCGGTAAACTTCCGGGATCCGGTATATTCTCATCGATGAACATTGCTTGTCCCGGATTGATCCCCCAAGTAATGGTTGGTCCGATATCCTCACCCGAAACATCAACGACATCGTCATACTCACATCCGGGATCGGATGCGAGGCTACGCCACCGGTCCTTTGCCTCTTCCCAATCCTCCTCGCCGGGGCAGTGAGGGCGACCTTTCAAGTATTCGTAGGTGGTCTCATCGGGGTTAACATACCCACAGCGGGCTCCACCCTCTATCGACATGTTGCAAACGGTCATCCGTTCATCCATGTTGAATCGATCGAAAACCTCCCCGCCGTATTCATAGGCGTAACCGAGCCCTCCGTTTACTCCCAGTTTACGGATCAAGTGCAAAATTAAGTCTTTGGCATAGACTCCGGTCCCGAGCCGGCCATTGACGTTTATCCGGCGCACTTTCAATTCACCCATTGCCAATGTCTGCGTCGCCAGGATGTCACGAACCTGAGTGGTTCCGACACCAAAGGCAATCGCTCCAAATGCACCGTGAGTCGAGGTATGCGAGTCACCGCATGCAATCGTCGTACCCGGCTGGGTGATTCCTTGTTCGGGACCGATCACATGGACGATTCCCTGATGCCCTGAGTGGAGGTCGAAAAAGGTGATCCCGAACTCCTCACAGTTTCGCCTCAGCTCTTTGATCATCTTATCGGCCAAGTCATCGGAAAACGGCTCCGAGCTCTCGTCGGTCGGCACAATGTGATCGACCGTAGCAAAGGTTCTGTGGGGAAACCGCACCCTGAGCTTCAACTCCCGGAGCATGCCGAAAGCCTGGGGAGTCGTCACTTCGTGGATAAGGTGCGTTCCAATGAATAGCTGGGTCTGTCCGTTGGCAAGCTGCCTCACGGCATGTGCATCCCAGACCTTCTTAAAGAGATTCGTGGCCATTGGTCATCCCGAAATTTTGCGAGTCTCCTCCTGCGAAATAGAATTCATGATACACGACTCTCAAGACAACTAGACTTCAATTCGCCAGAGAGTTCTCCACCCATTCTTCGTCCGCAACCGAAACGGAACGCAGTAATAAGACACATCCTGAAATCTTCTTCAACCAGAAAGGAAACTAGACCGAACACCACACAAAATTCGCAGCAAGAGATTTGTGAGGTGTTCGGTCTAGTTTCCTTTCTTCTCGATCTTTTTCCAGGAATCTCGCAGAGCCACGGTGCGATTGAAAACGAGCCTGCGGTCGCTTGAATCACGGAGGTCGACACAGAAATATCCAATACGCTCGAACTGAAAGATGCTTCCTGGCCGGGCCGACACGAGGCTCGGTTCCACCTTACATTCGGCAACTTCGAGCGATGTAGGGTTGAGATTCGAAATAAGGTCTACGTCTTCCTTTTTTGATTCCGGATTCTCACTCTTGAACAGTCGATCGTAGAGCCTCGCTTCGGCATCAAGAGCATGATCGGCCGAGACCCAATGGATGGTCCCCTTAATTTTTCGTCCATCCGGGGACTGCCCTCCCTTGGTCTCCGGATCATAATTGCAAAGGATCTCCACAACCTCGCCGGTTTCCTTGTTTCGCACCACTTCAGTACAGGTCACGAAGTATCCGTAGCGAAGCCGCACCTCCCGACCCGGAGCGAGCCGAAAGTATTTTCGCGGAGGGTCCTCCCTAAAGTCGTCCCGTTCGATATAAAGGGTTCGGGAAAATGGCACCTTTCTAGTTCCCGCACTGGGATCCTCGGGGTTGTTCACCGCCTCTAGTTCGATCACCTCGCCTTCCGGGAAGTTTTCGATCACAACCTTAAGGGGATTTAGAACCGCCATCACCCGTGGAGCGCTCTTATTGAGATCCTCCCGCACACAGTGCTCGAGAAGGGAGATTTCGACTACATTGTGCCGCTTGGCTACACCGACTCTCCCGCAGAAGTCACGAATCGCGGACGGACGGTAGCCGCGGCGGCGCATTCCGGAGAGGGTCGGCATGCGAGGATCGTCCCAACTGTCAACATGGCCCTCCTCGACGAGCTTCAATAGCCGTCGCTTGCTCATGATCGTGTAATTCAAGTTGAGGCGCGCGAACTCAGTCTGCTCAGGATGGTAGATCTCGAGGGCTTCCAAGAACCAGTCATACAATGGTCTATGGTCTTCGAATTCCATCGAACAGAGTGAGTGTGTCACCTTTTCGATGGAATCGCTTTGACCGTGTGTAAAATCGTAGAGTGGATACACGCACCATGTGTCGCCCGTGCGATGGTGAATCTTGTGCATTATACGATAGATGACGGGATCGCGGAGATTGAGGTTCGGCGCCGCCATGTCGATCTTTGCTCGAAGAACCCTGGATCCTTCTTCGAACTCTCCCGCCTTCATACGGCCAAACAGGTCGAGATTTTCCTCCACGGTCCGATCTCGATAAGGACTCTCCCTCCCGGGTTCGGTCAGTGAGCCCCGATAGCTTCGGATCTCCTCTGGGCTCAAATCGCAGACATAGGCAAGGTTAGCCCGGATAAGCTTTAGAGCGTACTCATAAAGCGTATCAAAGTAGTCTGATGCGAAGTAGAGATGCTCTCCCCAATCCCATCCCAGCCACTTGATATCCTCCTCAATGCTCTTGACATACTTTGATTCCTCCTTCGCCGGGTTGGTGTCATCGAATCTAAGATGGCAGACCCCGCCAAATTCCCTCGCCACCCCGAAATTCAAGCAGATCGATTTAGCGTGCCCGATGTGCAGAAATCCATTGGGCTCGGGCGGGAAACGCGTGACAACCCGCCCTTCCCATTTGCCCGTCCGCATATCCTCTGCGACTTTCTGGCGAATGAAATCGGCCGGAGCGCTCGTCTCTGCTGTGCTCATTTTGTATTCGGTTAAATTTCGATAAGACGACGAAATGCTAACGCATTCCCCCACCCACGGAATGGTAATTTGTAGCGGAATCCGTGAGCATTTCGACAGGTGCTCGGAGAGTCTGTTGTTTGACGAGATGCTGGAGAATCCGCATGGTGACTAGCGAATCATCTGCAGTGCCCAGTTTCCACCATTCATCCCTCCTCCTCACCGGAGCGCTTGTCAAGAAATCGTCGGATTCGCGATAGCGTTCTGTCTCGGCCGAGCACTCGAATCAGGGCGTAGATTCCGGGACCGGCATTGGTCCCGGAGACAGCCAGCCGAGTCGGATGGATATAGTCGCCCGTGTATAGGCCCATACTTTCTGCCAATTTGCCGAGTTTATTCTCCAGCGCCTCCTCACTGAAGTCGTTCATCGCCTCAAAAATGGGAAGCACCTCGCGCAAGCGGGAGAGAGGTTCACCCTTTCCCATGATTTTCCTCTCCGCCTTTTCCAGGAATGAAAAATCCTCTCTGAAAAAGTAGTAGACATAATCGGGAAGCTCCTCGAACGACCGAACCTTTTCCTGGCACAACTGAAGTACCGCCTTGATGTAATTTTCATCGCTCCCCTCTTCTATCGTCCCACTCCGGATGAGAATCGGGCGAGCGAGCGAAACGAACGACTCCAACGAAAGCTCTCTCAGGTGCGCAACGTTGATGAAGGCAAGTTTCCTCTCATCGAATCGAGCGGCATCTTTGTTGATGCCGGGAAAATCAAAGAGATCGATGGTTTCGTCGATCGATAGCACCTCACGATTGTCTTTAGGCGACCACCCAAGAAGACAGAGATAATTCCGGACCGCGGAGGACAAGAACAACCTGCGCTCATAGTCGCCAACCTGGAAGCCCCAATCCCTCTTGCCCATCTTGCCCGGACCGTGAGATTTGAGAATAAGAGGAACATGGGCGAAGATCGGAGGCTGCGCGCCCATAGCGGCAAAGAGCTCCGTGTGCTTGCTTGTATTCGAAAGATGTTCTTCCCCGCGAATGACATGGGTTATCCCCATAGCAATATCGTCGACCACGACAGCGAAATGGTAGATGGGTGTACCGTCGGACCGGAAGATTACAAAGTCCTTCTCCTCCCTACGCACCACTTTTCCCCGTACCGCATCTTCGATTGTCTGGTCCTCACCCGAAACTCGGAAATAGACCGCTCCGTCCTTGTCATAGGCTCGGCCGATGTCTCTCAGACGCTCCAGATATTCCTTGTAGATCGCATCGCGCTGACTCTGAAAATAGGGCCCCGATTCACCTCCTACTTCAGGTCCTTCGTCCCAATTCAGACCCAGCCAACGTAGACTACTCAGAACGACCTCGAGTGACTCGGGCGAATTGCGCTCGCGATCCGTGTCCTCGATCCGCACTATGAACGTTCCGCCGGTGTGGCGCGCATAGAGCCAGTTGAAGAGAGCGGTACGCGCATTTCCAATGTGAAAATGTCCGGTAGGACTAGGGGCAATTCGAACTCTTACCATCTACTCGAATTTGAAACTTATCGATAAACAGGGCGCGATTGAAAAGCGAAAAATCACAGTTTGACCTTCCGCGATACTATGAGGATCTCGAAAGGGCGGCAACCCAGTTCGACTTCACCTTTCACGAGATGGGTATAGTCGGAGGCGTTCCGCTCGTGGGGTTAACGAGGGCGGGAACGCTTAGAGGTTCATCTCTCTACCTATCGGCCGGCACCCACGGAGACGAGCCGGCTGGCCCGATGGCTCTGCTCCATCTCCTCAGGGGAGGCGACTTTCCCCGCTCTCTCGGTCTCTGTCTCTGCCCCTTGCTGAATCCACTAGGGGTTCTGGCCGGATCTCGCGAGAACGCCCAGGGTCGCGACATCAATCGGGATTACCTCGAATTAGAGACTCTAGAGGCCAGGTGCCATACTCAATGGCTTTCCCGGAACGGCGCCCATTATTCCCTTCTCGCGGCGCTGCACGAAGATTCCGAAGCAAAAGGTTATTACCTCTACGAGCTTAACCGGCATGGGGTCCCTTCCCCTGCTCCATCCATCCTCGGGGCTGTCAAATCGGTTGTTGGCCTCGATCACTCCAGCGTAATCGAAGGGTATCCGGCCACCAACAGCGTCCTCCATCCTCCTCTCGATCTCGAGATTCGGCCCCAGTGGCCAGAGTCGTGCTACCTCCTGGCCCACCACGGTGATCTCGTCTACACCTTCGAGTGTCCCACCAATTGCTCCCTGGATGCCCGCGTCGAAGCCCATGTCACCGCGGTCAAGGCGGCGATGAAGGCGATCCAGTGTAGGGGGGGAGAGTGAACCCCGGCAAGCCTGGACTTCGCTGCGCTCAGCAGTAAACAGTGAAAAGTGGCGTAGACGTCAGATGTAGGCTGTCAGAGGTCCACTATTCTTCGTCACCTCCTCGAGCTCCTCCTCGGCGATTCCCATCGTCTCACAACAGAACTCCCGAATGTCAGGGGGTAAGGGTGCCATGAACTCGCGCGACTCATCGGGGAAATTGAACCGCAGATTTGCTGCATGGATAGCCTGCCTTTGCAAAGGGAGCGCTTTCCCCAGTCGAACGGTCCAACCCTTTTCAATAAACTCGAGGTAGAGTGTCTCGTCCGGACCGTAGATCTTATCACCAACTACTGTATGACCCAACCAGTAAACGTGGACGCGGATCTGATGCTTGCGCCCTGTTTCCAGCCTAATCCGAACCAAACTGTAACTATTGCGATTGATCAACGGTTCGAAACAGCTCACCGCCCTCCGCGTCTTCCTCGATCGGCGGACCGTCTGTCTGATCGCGACCGCACTGTCAGGATCACGTCCGATCGCCCGATTTATCCTGACCGGCTCTCGAAGATCCCCTTCCAGTATCGCGAAATAGACCTTCTCCACGGTTCTTTCCTGAAGTGCCATCTGAAAGCGGCGTGCCACCCGGCGACATTTGGCCAGAAGGACGACACCGCTGGTCTCCCGGTCAAGACGACTTACAAGATGCAGATTGTCGATCCCGGTATACAATCGACTCGCCCCAACGAGACTGGACAGAGGTCCTCTCTTTGAGGGATGGCACACCACCCAACCGGGCTTGTCTATCGCCAGGATATCATCGTCTTCCTCCAAAATCCAGCTCTCGAAATCAGCCAGATCAATCAGCTTAGGCCTAGGCCCGAATCCTTCCTCACCCATCGTTGGTATAGAAAATTCGCTTATAATGCCCTCCTCCAATGCCGTTTTTACCCTTTAACCCAGACATTTCACACTCTTTACCTGGTTGCAATCCTCCGAAACTTCGTTAGATTGTAGGAAGCTTTGAGTTTGAGACCTTTTGGATACTCCCTTCACCGACGGAAGCGGGGTGAGATTCTCTCAGAATCTACCGGAGCTTTCTCATGGAGTCCACTTTTGCAATTCCCGACGAGCCAGGGTTGTATTGAGTTTCAGGATGGTGAGAACTGGTTGTCGACATCAAAGAAAGGATAAGATCAATGAGTCAATCGCATGAACCGATTATAATATCCGGAGTCCATTTAGACCTGACCACAGCCTTGAAGGAAATTGTCGAAGAGAAGGCCGAGAAGCTCTTTCGCCACGAGGGCCAGATCATACGAGTGCGGGTCGAGCTGGAGCACGACGCAAACAACTCGAAATTCAGGGAATTTGTAGCCAAAGGACATATTGAGATTTATGGTCCAGCTCTCGTTGCCACCGTAGAAACGGAGGATCTCTACAAATCGATCGATCTTTTGGTCCTCAAGCTCGACCGAATGCTCAGACGGCGTTCGCGTCTCCGCAAAGTGAAGAGAAACCATCCTCATGATGTTGAGATTCCGGCCGAGATCCCAAAGGCCTCGTAACAGGCTTTCGGACACTATGCTTTAGAGGCTGGAATCCACGATCGACGGTTCCGAAAGCCTGCTACGAGGCCTAGTGGACTTCGTCCCGGAAATCAGGGAGGTAAATCGAAAAGATCCTGCTTGTACTTGATTTTTCCGGTTTTGTGGCCATATTCCCCTTCTTTCTCTGAAGCTTCCGTTTTGGATTCCTTTTTCGTACGCTAAAGATCCAAGTATTGGCGATCGGGAATCCAGCGGCGGGCCTGAAGAGAGGTCCGGTCTATCGACTCTTCGGAGATCCGTCCCATACGCACCCGTAGCTCAATTGGACAGAGCGCCTGGCTACGGACCAGGAGGTTGGGGGTTCGAGTCCCTCCGGGTGTGCCAGTTTTGGGAGGGCCTATCGCAATCTGTCAAGGCCCCACCCAGGCAAAATTTCCGAAGCTGCAATGGCGACCCGGATGTATGCGCTTACCGGATCAGTCGAATCTGATTCTGAGTCTTGAGCCTTCATACCGTTCGTCCTCGCTCTCGTACAACAGTGCGAAGACGAAGGGAGTGAGGGTTTTCCAAGGGATTGAGCAAGCAACCGAAAAAACCCTCGGTTCCCCATCCGTTGTTCACTTAATCCGCAGCATCAAGACAGGGAAGATCGTCGCGCGAGAACCCGTATCGTCACTCAAGTCTCTGATCCGAGTGGCGACATCTGTACTGAAGGCCGTCAGTACAGATGTCGCCACTCTGGACTCCCCCTGGGACCGAAAGCGGTAGGGGAACTGTTTCGGCAGGCGGCCCGATGAGATGGCGATCCGGTAGAGGTATTAAAGTCCTATTCCGAAGGACGATAAACTTCCCGTGCAAGAGCAAACCAAAGGGACCGGAGCAGGTGGAACGAGAGAAGCGCTCTGGTCGCAGATCATGGTTCAGTTTCGAGCTGCCTGTATTCACCAACGGGAAGGCCGAACTGACAAGATGCGCAGGTTGATGGGTGAGAGCCTCCCGAGACTGATAAGGTCGTGGGCTGAGAACTTTGATTCCAACCGGGAGGAGTGCAAGGAACGGATCCGGGTGATGATACGGGAAGAGTACCGAAAGGCGATAGGCAGCGAGGCAAATCAGAAAATTCTTGGTGAAGCGCTGGCCAAGAGAGTTCGACCCGAGTTGCTTGATGGATCGCCAGCTAAACTGCCTGAAAGGAATGAAAGAAGTGAATTGAACCGGGAAGAGGAGAGTCCGGAAATTCGGCTATATAGAGACACTAGCGAAAGGTCCCGAGAGGATGCCAACGAGAAAAAGAAACCCGAAATTGACTATAACTGGAATCAGAATCCGACCGTAGAGAAAACCAAGTTTATAGACGATATGGGCCAGCGACGACTGTTAGGGACCGAAGTCCAACACTCAACGCTGCATCGCAGGATTCCGATCGCGGAAGTAGCGGGAATGATCGATGCGATTCAGGACGCCGAGGTGTTGGGAAGGCCCGCGAATCTTAAGGTGCTAAATCATGACAACAATACGATCTCAATCGAAGATACTGGTTAAGACGGAGGAGAAATCCTCGCAGGGAAAACAAGCCGGCGCGACCAGCACGGATGGTGACTCCGAGAGGCTCCAAGAATCCCGAGCAGCTCGAAAAAGGCCGCTCATGGTCGGTCTCGATCTAGGGACCAATACGACCTGCATACAGGCTTCCCTTTCCTCCTCCGACAAGAGAGAATTGAGCGAAACGATACCGACCATTGTGGGTTACGCGGAAGAGGGAATCCTGAATGGAATACTGCCCGACGATGCCTCGGTTCTTTTCGGGAAGGAAGCGCTCAATCGTCGCATTCATCTCAACCTGAAGCGACCCCTGAGCAACGGAATCATCAACGATCTCAAGCCCGCCCGGGACTTTGCCCAGCATCTCAAGGAGCGACTCAAAAATCGCTCGAATGACGGAATTCGGGCAGTTGTGGGAGTGCCCGCGCGCGCGGACAACTCCGCCAGAGAGCGCGTCAGAAGCGCCGTCAAAGGAGTATTTGACAAGGTCATTTTGATTCCGGAACCATTTCTAGCAGCTCTTGGCTACCGGGACGAGAGCCGCCTCGGAGAAGAAGATTACGTTGATCCCGTTAAGAACTCGCTTTTTATCGATATCGGCGCGGGTAGCACGGATCTCTGCCTGGTTCAAGGATACTATCCACTGGGCGACGACCAAGTCAGTATCGATTTTGCAGGCGATGCCGTCGATGAACGCCTTCTTCAGGAGATTCTCAATACCTACCCTGACTGCCAATTGTCTTTAAGCCGAGTGAAAGAGATCAAGGAGGAACACTCCTTCGTCGGACCCCTCAAGAATGAGATCGAGGTCGAAGTGTTAATCGGCGGAAAGGTCAGAAGGCTCCAAGTGGGCGATCAAGTAGGTACCGCCTGCAATGAGCTTCTCGCCCGGATCTTTGAAAAAACAACCGCCCTTATTGCCGCGGCCGATCAGGAGAGCATCCCCGAACTGCTTCAGAACATCATCGTTACGGGAGGCGGAAGTCGGATTCGGGAGATGGCGCCGACCCTACAGCTCATGCTTCAAAGAGAAGGATTCACCGAACCAAGAGTCCAAACTATCGGTCGAGATTACAAGAAGCACGTGGCAGGAGGCGCCCTCAAAGCCGCGATCCAGGCCAAAGAGAGGCAGTGGCAACGGATACTGAGTTGATCTTCCTCTTTCTCTTCGTCTCCCTCTTCCCCTACGCCAAGGACAGAGACCTCTGTATTCGAACCCTATTCCGGTCTCCACGGCGCGTCCAGCGGCTAGCCCGGACACCTCCCACACTTCGTCGCGAGACGGCGTAGATCGCTGCGTGCCAAAGCCTTTCCGAAGCACAGCGGGCGACAGTGTGTTGAGACCCTCTGAGGTCGTTGGGCAAGGTAAGGCTTTGGCACGCGGTGAGATCCGTTGTCGTAGCAGAAGATTTGTGAGATGCTCGGGCTAGATCGCTGTCGGATACGAAGAAGGAGTCGTCGACCCAGATTCTTCGAGCAGCTTGCTCTCCTGCTTTTCGGTCAATCCGCCCTCTTCAGAGAATAGGTAGGTCTCCATTTCTCCAACTCCCTTGACTTCGATCTTGCCTCGTGGGGTAAAGCTGTAAATTGAACCCAATCGACCGTAGGTCGATTCGGGCACCTGGACGCAGCCTGGGACGCCGAGTGACTCCATCCTACTGGCGACATTTACGGTTTGGCCCCAGAGGTCATAGGTAAATCGGGTCTGTCCGATGACGCCGGCTACGACGGGTCCGCTATGCATTCCGATTCTGAGTTTGAGTTCAACCGGACTAGTCTGGTTATAGCTGCGGATGAACTGCAGGGCTCCGGTGGCGAAGTCCATGCTTCGCTTTTCGTGTTCCTCGGTATGGGGGGGTATCCCTCCAACCACCATGTAGGCATCTCCAATCGTTTTGATCTTCTCAAGCCTAAGCTTTGCTGCGAGCTCATCGAAGTAGCGAAATACCTGATTGAGCATCTGAACGAGTTGCGATGGTCCGATATCGGTTGAAAGTTGCGTGAATCCAGCGATATCGGCGAAAAGGACGGTTACGTCGTCGATCGTATCGGCGATGTTCTCCTCTCCTCTTCTCAGCCTATCTGCAACACTCTCCGGGATTATGTGATAGAGTAATTCCTCGGATTTCTGCTTTTCCGCCTGGACCTGCTCGAGTAGGTCCCGTTCCTTGTTGCGCAGGTATTTTCGTTCGAGACTTGCGTGCACCCGGGCCCAGAGGAGAGTCTCCTCCACAGGCTTGACCAGGTAATCCTCGGCTCCTTTTTCAATGCACCGAATCGTGCTGTCGAGCTGGCTGATCGCGCTGACCATGATCACGGGAATGAACCGGAGCCGATCACTCCCCTTCATGTACTCGAGAAGCTCATAGCCGTCCATCAGAGGCATGTTGATGTCGAGTAACACCAGATCAATGACGGTCTCGCTCTGAAGGATATCCAAAGCCTCTTTTCCGTTCACGGACTCGATCAGGCTGGTATAGCCCTCATCTTCCAAGAGGGCCACAATGAGATCGCGATTGTCTTGGAGATCGTCCACGATAAGGACGTTCATCATAAACAAATGTTCCTGAATGTCTTTATTCACCCGAGCCTTATCCTCTTCGACTGCTGCGTCCTTCACCTATCTGTTCCCGAAATGGGTCTCGCACGACATCCCGCCTAAAAGTCACTGAGAATCTCCTCCCCTTTCCTCAGGATTTTATCGGATCGTGACTCGAGAAATTTTCGCTCCTCGAGCGAGAGATTTTTCGCGGTAACAACGATAACCGGAATTCCGGCGTACTTCTCTTCTGATCGGAATTCCTGGAGAAAGCTCAGGCCGTCCATCACCGGCATCATCAAATCGAGGAAAATGACATCCGGAATGAAGGACTTCAAAACCTGCAGTGCCTCCAGTCCGTTTCCCGCCGTCCTGATCTCGTTCGTGCTATCATCCAGCCACAGTTTCAAAAGTTCCTGGTAGTCGGGCAGATCATCGACTACCAGAATCTTGCGGTTGGTAATACTCTCGGAATTGATCGAACGACGCACGCAGGCCATGAAATCCTCCTGCACAACCGGCTTGGTCAAAGCGTCAATCGCCCCCAGGGAGACCGCCTTGCTCTTGTCCGCCACCATACTCACAATAACCACCGGTATGCTGGAGACATCGGGATCCCTTTTTAGCCTCCCGAGCACCTCCCATCCGTTGCTCTCCGGCATCATGATGTCCAGAGTGATGAGATCGGGTTTGTATTCCTTGGCCAGATCGACCACCTTCAGCGGCTCCCCACACTCCCGAAAATCAGCGCCCAGTTCCTTCACATATTGACAGATAAATTCTCGAGCATCGGAATCATCATCGACCACCAGAACCCGCTTCCCCGGTTCGATCGGTAGGATCCTCCTCAGTTCTGTCTTCGAATCCGACTCGACGGTCGGGGATGCGAAAGGTGGTGCGCTTCCAAGCTTCTTATAGGGCGCCACCTTCCGACGGTCAATCTTGACCGTCTCGCCATCAATCGCCTTCGGAGTCGCAGCCTCCGTCTCCCCAACCTTACCTTTCCCGTTCCCCGAGGGAACTGGCTCCTCGATCGCCGGCACTGTCTCAACCCTCTTTTTCTCGGGTGCCGGAGACGGAGCTCCGTCTACCTTTCGACCAGGAAGAATTACCGTAAAAGTACTGCCTTTGTCGGCTCCTTCGCTGTGGGCGGATAGGCTACCGCCGAGCAGCTCAATCATGGAGCGAGAGATCGTCAATCCGAGGCCGGTTCCGCCGAATTCGCGGGAGGTGCTGCTGTCTTCCTGTTTGAATGCCTTAAAGATGTCATCGATATTCTCATGTCGGATTCCGATTCCGGTGTCGATCACGTCGAGCTTGATTCTTTCTTCGGCCCCGTCCACCCAACCGCAGCGGATGGTCACCGATCCCTCCTTGGTAAACTTGATCGCATTTCCAACGAGATTGATCAATATCTGCTTTAGCTTGTGAACGTCCGTCTCGGTTACGATATCGGAATGGGAAATTTCGCAGGACAGGGTGACATTCTTGCCCTCAGCCTGAGGCTGGAGCATTTCCACAACATCCCTCAATACCGGTATCAGATCGGCCGTTTCAAAAATGAAATCCATCCTCCCAGCCTCGATCTTCGAGAGATCAAGAATATCGTTGATAAGGCCAAGTAGGTGCTTCCCGTTTCGGTTAATCTTCTCCACCCGACTCAGTTCATTCTCCTGCAGAGCGCCCTTCCGGTTCTTCAGGAGGATGCCTGAGAAACCGATTATCGAATTTAGGGGTGTTCGCAATTCGTGGCTCATGTTGGCAACGAATTCACTCTTCTGTTTGTGCGCCGCGAGCAGTTCCTTGTTGGCATCTTCCAGCAGGATCGACTGTTTTTGGACCGAGCCATAGGTGATCGCATTGGAGAGGGAATTGGCGAGCGCCTCGGCTTGATTCTTCAACATCTGACGGGTCGTGGCATCGATCGTCCTCAGACCTGCCAAGACCACGACTCCAAGAAACCGTTTTTGAAAGATCACCGGAATTCCAGTGATATTCCTCACTTTGGCACGCCCCAATCCGACGTTGATCTCGGGGAGCGCTTCCTCATCCATGTCATCGATTTCAATCCACTCCCCTCGCCGCATCACCTCACCGGGAAGGCCTTCCATGGCGCCGCCCCCTGAAAAGCTGCGAAGAAACGACTGATCAATGCTTCTCTTGGTGATACAATTCAACTCGTTTTTCTGCTTGTCGAAGAGGAAAAAGAGCCCCACGTGGCTGTTGGTCAATTCCGTCAGCGACTCGATTGCCGCATTTGTTATGACGTTGACCTCGATCGAGGAAATTCTCGACAGGTAATCCCCGAATTTCTCCTGCCGCGCGACGATTAGGGAGAGCTCCTCATTCTGCTGCTCCAACTTCGCACTCGAGACTTCCAACTGTTCGTGGGAGTACTCCAACTCCGCGATCGAGGCCTGGATCTTCTCGGCCATCCGGTTTACCGAAGAGGAGAGACGACCCAACCCATCCTCTCCCCGATCGTTGGATCGGGCCTCATAATCGCCCCGTCCAATGGCCAAGGAAACCTCGGCAAGTTCATTGACCCGCTTGTCCGTTCTCACGAACTGAAGGACCAGAACCATGATAATAAGACTAACCAGAGTGAAGATCGCTTGTTTGATATCGAGGTAAACCGGCAGGGCCTCGGGAAACGAGAGCACCCCCAGGATTGCCCCTAAAAGGACGACAACCAGAGCCCACAGGGAGAACCTGGGAAGAACTGCTTTCAAATTCATCGGTAGCTAGAAATCTGTCGGGCTTTGAATTTTGTTACATCTCCGAAGTACGGATACAACGGTGAAGGGTGCATATCTAGACCAAACCCATGCCGACAGATTTCTACCAAGAAAATGAAACTGAGATCTGTGACGATATGTCATACTACTTTATTCCTATCCGAAAAATCGGCGCTGGATACCTGAGGCATCTTGAGACCTTGGCAAAAGAATGCCGCATCCTAACCCACTTGTGGAGTAGGAATCGCTACTTTCCACAGACCTCAGTTTCATTTTCTTATTCCTAGGATTCTGTCGGACGAGCCTTATCACTTGTGGAGCAATCGAATCACAATGACCGACAGAATCCTAGGACTGAATGAGCCTCGAGATTTCTCCGGTCAATGCCTCTCCATCAACGATCGGTTTGCTCATATAAGCATCGAATCCGGCCGCCAGCAATCGACTCTGGTCGCCCTTCATGGCATGAGCGGTAAGCGCCAAAGCGGGAATCTTCATACACTCATCACGCTCCTTCAACACCTTCAGAAGATCGACACCGTCCATCCCAGGGAGGCTGATGTCTAGAATGAAGAGCGCAGGCAGCGAGCAATCAGACTTATCAAGAAACGACAAGAGATCGTTGGCGCTGACAAATCTTGTGACTTCGTAGGTTCCCGCCAACAGGTCTACGACAAGGTCCGCATTGTCCGGATTGTCCGGATTGTCTTCAACAAGGAATATATCACTCATTTCGAGTTGGGAGGGAGCCCAATTTCAATCCAAACCCGACATAGCCGGAGCTAGCAATCTGTCCGAATTTGTTCTTCGCAACATCGCTGAGGTTCATTTCGAAAGTGAAGGATGGGCATTTGGACCAAGTTCATTGCGACAGATTCCTTGCAAAGCAATCGAACGATTGAGTCCGGGAGAGTCCTTCAGGAAAAGCCCCATCATCCATTGAAACAAGCAAGTATACAAACAATTGAACAGATTGAAAGCACTTTATCAATCCGGCCTTTACGCCCATGAGGCTCGACTATTGAGACTCTATCTAAATCGGCAGGATCAGGAGGCCCATAACCCCTTATTTCTACCGAAGGTGGCGTGTCGATCAACCCACCCCGCGCCCCTCCCAGGAGGGGAACTGAGGATTCGGCCTCGATTTTGCTACCATCCCCTCCTCGGAGGGGCGCGGGGTGGGTTGATCGACAAACCGGGATCAGTTCGAAACCTGGCACGGCAGACTGCGAATCACACTCCGACAGATTCCTAGAATGTCACCTTCACTCGCGCAAACTTCCCCACTATCAGATCGGCCTGGACGCTGGTCGTTACCCTGATGGTGCTGGTCCCGTCACCGTTGCTGAACTCCTCCACAGAGGTGATTATTCCGGGATCCGGTCCCCAATTAATCAGATCGTCGGAGAATTCGACCGTCACGGTTCCGTCGACAGCCGTAATTCGGCGCACAAACTCAAAGACAAGGAACCCGCCTTCTATCATGGCCTCGGTCTGGTCGTGAGGATCGGGCGAATTGGGATCGGTTCCGAGGAGGAATTCGGCGCCATTCGGAATCCCGTCGCCGTCCGGATCAGCCTCCTCTCCGCTCACGTCGGGGTTTCCTTCCTGACCCGGGAAGTTATCCGATTTAAAGTCGGCGAAGGTCTGGGGATCTCCCGCCGAGGCGCCCACTGTAAAGTTGTCGGATGCAACCGGAAAGGGGCCGACGGCCAAAGCGTTCACTCCGATAGGAAACGGGAACTCCGCCTGGACCGCGGCCGCCGAGGCAATTTTCGCGGTGAAGGTGATCCCATCGGCCACACTGTTGCTCGTCTCGTAGACGAGTATCCAAACCTGAGGATCGTCCACTTGGACAAGAATCCCGGGAAGGTCGAACCCGGCAACTCCGTTGTCGGCGTCGTAGCTTTCGATTTCACCGAGGCGACCGTCTCTTTCCGTAACCTGATCGTCCCCATCCGAATCGCGATGCAGGCTCACCCCATCGATCTGGATGTCATCGAGAAGCGTTCCATCCGCCTCGAAAGCGATATGATTGACTTTGACATCGGCGCCTATGGCGACCACCTGCATAGATAGCACCGCCAGATCTCCGCTTCCGATACTGACCGACTGATCACCCGGCGCCTCCCCATCCGCCCGGGTGACGTTGAAAGCGATAAGGTTGCTCGCCAGGGAGAATTCGGAAGTAGATCGGGTCCCGGCATGAGTGACCGTGGCTGTGACATTGCTGAGGAACGCGGGCAGCAAGCTGCTGGTGGCGAAAGAGGCGTCGACCTTGACCTCGGCGCTCCCGAGATAGATCTCTCCCTGCATTCCCGCATCGGAGAAAACGTCCACCGTGCTTCCCTCAGGAATCCCCACATCGACGGATCCGGTAATCGAACCGGCACCGTATGACATATTGAAAGGGGGTTCCAATTCGTGATTGCCGCCCGTATCGTTTTCGATCCCCAACTGCCCGTTGTTATAGATCCGATTGTTGAGAATTGAATTCCCCACCGTTGCGCCACCGATCACACGCACGCCGTGGACAGTGCTGTTCGCGATTACGTTGCCGGCAGGCAAATTGATGGAGAGGTTGCCCAGGCCGACTAGGCCGCTTCCGCCGATGAGGTTATTAGAAGCACCATTCAGGATTTCGATGCCGTTTATGTTGAGGCCAAAGTTGGCCCCGGTTCGATCGATTCCAATGAGATTGCTCTGAATAATGTTCCCGCTGCTTCCGGCTCCATCGATGACGATCCCGTTTCTGCTCGCATCCCCGAAAGGACCGTCAGCAATGATGTTGCCTTCAGCCCCTGCTGCGCCCCCGATCACATTGTTGCTCGAATTTGAAATGATCACACTGTCTCCCCGGGTCTCGAGTATATCGTTGTTGCGAACAATGTTTTCCTGTCCTCCAGTAATCAGGACGGCGCTGGCGTGAGGATTGTCGGATACCGTGGAGAAGCCGACCAGTCCGTTGGCGCCGAATATATTCGCATGGTTTGCCGACCGCCCTCCGATCTCATTTCCCTGACCGTTTCGAATGACCACACCGAAGAGATTGTTAGGGGAAAAACCATTGCCGATCTCGTTACCCCGAAACAGATTGTCATTAGCGCCGTCGATGTAGACGCCGACGCGGTTGTTTCCGACAAAATTGCGGGCACGCAGCGTCTCGCCGATGATGTTTCCCGTTGAGACGCCCTTCACGAGAACACCGACCCCAGAAGGGGGACCTGCGGTAAGATCCGCTTGATCCACGGGATCCGGGTTCGTTGAGTGGGTCTCACTCGAAAACGTATTATTGAGAAACCTGTTGCGCTCGGCTGGATTCGCGATGAGGACGCCGTCAATTTCGAGACCGGCGGTTTTTCCGAGGACAAAGTTGTCTTCCTGCGTGAAAAATTCGGAAAAGAGAAAGAATCCAGTCGGTCCGCCACGGAAACCTCCAATGTCGTTCACTTTTGAGTTTCCCGAGATTCTCAGACCGATTCCTTCGCTCTCCACGCTTACATTCTGAAAAACATTCGGGTCCATCCGAGCGTCCTGAACACCCAATGTACCACCGGAATCTTCAATCCAGATTCCTGCCTCAGACGTTTCGTCGATGATATTCGTCCGGTCGACAACATCATCGATCTGGAGATTTACTTCGACCGCCGGACCAATCAGGGGTCCAATCTCACCGATTCGATTTCCCTTGGCTCCGTTGCTAAGATGGATCCCAATCCGATTTCGGCCTCCACCGGAATAGTCAACGAACAGAAAAGGCTGACCGAAAAAGCAACCCACGACCTCATTGTCGTCACTAGCATCAATCAGGATCCCGGCATTCGGTGAAGCGTCAATCGATACTCTGAGATCGGTTTCACGGCTCCCAATCAGGTTGTCGTGTGCACCACCCATGATGGCAACGCCGTTCATTCCGGGTCCCGCGAATTCCTGGCCCAGAAACGTCCCGGTTGTGGTCGTACGTCCAATATCGGTATCCCGAACGATATTACCCATCGTGTTCGCTCCCTCAATAAGTACGCCGTTAAGAAAGTCATTCGAGAGATTGTTCCTGACAATGGAAAACCCACCAATCTCATTGCCGCTGGCACCATTTCTGATTTGCACACTGTTGCCGGTGTTAGGCCATGCAAAGGGCTCCGTGCCGGTCCCGAAGACGAAATACTGAAATCCCGTCCAAACTCCACTGACCCGATTTCCGATTGTGTTCGGGTCTTCAATCAGTACTCCATCGGAGACAGCCAGGACATTCACACCGTCGGGTGCGAGTCCGTTTCCCGAAACATTCAGATTCTGGATCGTATTTCGACTGGCGCCGTTGCTGATGTGGATACCATGACCGACACTGTTGTAAACCAGCGAGGGTAGGATGTCATTGGGTGCAAAAGGCGGGGAATTATACGCCTTGCCGACAAAGTTTTCCTCCGTTCCAGCGCCGTCGAGGCGAATCCCTCCCGATGTGCTATCAAATATCCTTCTCGGACCGAGCACGTTCCCGTCCGCTCCGTTATCGAGCAGGATTCCGTAGCCGCCACTGTTGAGGATGATCAACTCGAGGTCGAAGGCCGCTTTTATTTCGTCGCTGAGCTTGCCGGTCTTGTGAGTCTGGAAGCGATTGAATTGAACGGAATCGCCAGAGAGGTGGACGCCGTGGAGCGCCGCATCCTTAACCACCAGCCTGTCGAAGTAATTCTCGGATGCATCATCCTCAAGAAATACCCCGATTCCAGTCGAACCGGCAATGACGAGACTGCGAAACGTGCTGCGTTTCGCCCCTCCCAGAAGGTGAACTCCATGGGCACCGGGATCGCTTATGTTAGGTATCAGAGCCTCGATCGCGGCCGAATCGAAAGTATCCTGATCCGTGTTGCTGAAGAATGTCTGATCGGTTGCTCCCTCAATCCGAAATCCCGAACCGCCCGTGTTGGCAATCGTCGTCGTCGTGAATCGGTTAAAACTCGATTCGGAAATGTGCACTCCGTGGCCATTCGTGGTCGTATCAATGGCTGTACGAAGAAAAATGTTCCCTTCCGAACCACCTGAGATACTCAAGGCATTTCCGGTTACCCCGTTTACTGTCAGATCGGTGATCTGGTTGTCATCCGAATCACCCAGAATTTTGAGTCCCTCACCACCAACATTTTCAATCGTAATCCCGTCAAAGGAATTGTTCGAACTGCCCTGGAGAACAATTCCGTCCCCCGGAAAGCCACGCAATGTAACGTCGTCCGCGCCCGCACGAACCACTCCGTTGAGAGTGAGTCCGTTTCCTGATGCGGCCGCGGTTCCGTCGATCGTGATACCTCGAAAAATATAGAAATCTCCGCTATCCAACGGCGCCGGAGCCTCGCTGACGTTCGCCGTGCCGCCGCTTAGTGGCGGATCAACTATGACTGAATCGGAAAATCCCTGACCTCCAAAGCATCTGTCTGGGAAATTCACAGTATCGCAATCGCCTTCGCCATCGGCATCTCCAAAGATGCCATCGGTATCTCGTGGAACAAATGGGCAATCATCAGGCGGTGAAGCAAATTCACACGGCGCGTGTTGGCTCGGCACACCTAATTCCCCGTTGGCGTATTTGAATGCTTCCAGGACGCTAATCTCCCCGTCGTCACCAATCGTATCGGTCAAACTGGTGACGTTGATCGTCCAACCCGACGGCGGTAGCCCGTTCGAGCCCGGCGTGCGTGGCGGAAATCCGATCGTGATCATTCCCGGGCCCGACTTCTTTTTCCCTCTTTTTATGATCACCGAGTGATCGCCATCCCCAAAGCCGGGCGTGCTTGGAGGGGGCAACTGGACGACCAAAAATGTATCCTCGACCCGGATTGGCTTCCGCGTAATACCTTCGTCAATTTCCTCGGTGGCGGGGTCGTCATCGAAAATTGCGACTGCCTTGTTACCAAATCGCTCACCCCGCACCGTAATGATACTTCCGCGTATGACAATTTCAGGTCTGATCTCGAGGATGTTCGGTGGTTCAAGGATCATGAAGGTTCCGACCGCACCGACACCCTCCGAACTCGAAGGCTGGCTGCCCTCCTTATCGAGGCAGACAAAGATATCTCGGGGGAACGGCCCGGAATCGAAGGTCTCTTCAAAATTATCCGGTACCGTAATGAGGATCTGGGTGTTGGTCCGCCGCTCGATTTCGGCCTCTAGCATATTGGCGAAAGGGGCACCCTCCACTGCGCTGCTCTCTCTCTGGCAGAACTCGACTTTCAGATCCTCATTCGGATCCTCCGTGAACTGGCCATCCGGGAGCGGAAACCCGAAGTTCCGACCGCTCACGACGACGGTCTCCCCCTCCTGGCCTATGTTGGGCGAGATACGATCGACGTCAGGATTGAAAGGATCCCCCACCACGACGATCGACCGCTCAAGAGCGAGAGCAAGCGGTGTGACCACACCCGCTGTCCTCTCCAACGCCTGACCAATGGAACTGATCTTTCCCGTAACATCTGCCGCCTTGGCGAATGTCTTCCCGATTCCTTTCACTAGACGATTCGCCGACTCGGAAAGTCCGGCATCTGCAAACTCGCTGATGGCCGCCTTCAGAACCGCTTCCGCGGTCTTTCTCACGAGCAGATAGATATTCTCAACATTGAGACCGCCTCCCTGATTCTGCATAATCTGGATGGCCTTGCCTACATCGATGAGGACGTTCTGGATGAAATTGGCGAGGGTCTCACGCTTCATGAAATGCTTGAGATCGATGACAACGGAACCCACGTCGATGGCGGCGATGATCACATTGCTGGCGAGAGCGAATTCCCACTGGCTGTTGACGTCTTCGGAATTGAGGACATCCACCTGATTGGAAGAGACGCTGGGATCGGGATTGAACTCCGCCGGCGGGTCCGAGAGCAGAATTCGCGTGCCGTAGATGATGTTTCCACTGTAGGCTTGGGCTACGTAGACCGCCGGTATTTCCTTGGGCAGAAGAAACTCATTCGGTTTGAATTCATCCGCTTGGGGGAAAACTTTGTCCAGAATCAGATTGGCCAGAATCTCGACGATATCGATCTTGGCTGCGTCGAGGTCCGCACCTTTGAATCCCACCGCTACGGGACGGGGTTCCAGGAAATCAAAGGTATCGGTATACTTGATCTGATCGATTGAATCGAAGCCGTTTTCGAAATTATTGGGCAGCACCTCAAAGACCTCGATCGCCCAGTCCGCTGGATTTGTCTTTCCTTCAATTGTCGAAATCTCAAGTATATAGTCCTTCGGATTCTTCGGGGAGAGATCCTTGAGTTTGCTGTCAAGGCGGACATTGGTCGCTGGAAGGGTAGTTGAAAAATTCGGGTTGATCTCTTTTAGTTTCGTACCAGTCGGCGTGCCCCCCTCAAAATCCAAGGTGCCGATGCTACTGCCCATCGGCGGATTCAGCACGATCGTGAGAAGGGCCTGAAGAGCATCGTCGACTCTCGCGTCATCTAGGAAATCCTGCCCATCACCGCTATGGGCCTCGATCAGGGCGGCGAGATCGTTCAATTCGGACAAACCATCCATCAGGCCCATAATTTCCGAGGTCTTGGTATCGTTCCGGGTCCCCAACAGAGGGGATATGAATGCAAGGCCCTCGGCAGTGCTGGTGGCGTCAATCGTGACCGCGTTGTCGTTCGACGTAACTACGGCCATGTAGACCGGGTCCTCCTCGCTCCGAAATGCCCAGACGATCCCTGAGAAATCGAGAGGTACTGTGATTGAATGGGGCCCACTGCCGGATACCGGATCGACGAAATTCGTGCCCGATGCCAACTCGTAATTTAGGACCGAAACTCCGGAGGGAAGGTTGAGCGTGACGTCGATCGTCCTCTTCACTTCGAAACTCAGACCGACTTCAAAATCGTTCGACCCATCCGAGACAACCACCTTACCTGAGGTCGTGCCAACCGCGATCGTGAAATCAATCGAATCAGCAAAAGTGGAAACGCTTGCCGCCGCATGGCCGTCCACCGTCACCGTGTAGGGTGGAGAATCGAAGCCACTCCCCGTAAGGGTTACCACCGTGCCCATCGCTCCACTCACCGGATCCATGTCGGTGAAGGTTGGATCCCCGATTAGCGTCGAACCGGTTGACACCCATCCGAATTGAATTAGAGATCGAAAGAAAAACAGCTGAACGCGACCCAAACGACTCATGAGTTTCAATAGGAAACGTCGGAGTTTATTCGGTGGAGCTTAAATTTCACTAACTAACCACTGATAGAGCGGATCTGTCAGCCCAACTACCCTCGGTGGTGCCGCACCCAGCCAAAATGCTCCACCTTGATTCTGCCTCACATAATAAGGATTGCGAGAGAGAGGGCAAGATTGATTGAAGACCGAGCGAGGATGGCAATCCCTCAAAATCGCAGCATCCTGCGCAACATCAGTTCAATCTCATTCGCCTCTTCCAGGCGCATCAACCGAAGCATGAGAAGGTAACCTAGTGCTGAAATGGGAATAACAAAGGCAACCGCGACAAGGGACTCGAGTTTCAGTGACGAGAATTGAGACGAGACTTCCGACCACCCCACTGCCGTAACGATTCCCATCCCCAAAGTCGCGCCGAGGATTTTCATCACCGCGAAGAGAGAGAACGCGCTCTTCAGCTCCGTCATCTTCCGGCTGAGAAGGACGTGCATAGCCAGAGCGTGTGCGATCATGGCCAATACATTGGCAAGCGCCAGCCCAACGATCCCGAAAGGCCTCACCAGGATGAGGCTGAGACTGATATTGAGGACGAAAATGAAAAAGGTCAGTCTGACCGGGGTTCGCATATCCTTGAGAGCGTGAAAGCCTCGAGTGGAGAGGGTCGCAAAGGCGAAGAAAGGAAGGCCCAGACAATAAGCGGCGAGGACCGGTGAGGTGGTCAGGACGTCGGCTCTTCCAAACGCACCCCATTGGAAGAGCAGTTGAAGAATAGGTTCCCTGAGCAGAAAAAGACCGAGTGCAGCAGGCAAGGTTATAGCCAGAATCAGTCGCATACTCTGATGATAAGTTTCTGAGAAACCATACACCTCGCCTTTTGCGGCGTTCCGCACAAGATCCGGGAAGGAAACCGTAGTGACCGCGATTACGAACATACCTAACGGCAGTTCGATCAACCGGTTTGCCAGGTAGAGGATGGCAACCGCCTCGTCGCTCCACCACAACGCGATCATCCGGGAAACAACGAAATTAACCTGGAGGATAGCCGCCCCCAACACCCCAGGAAGGAAGAGGTTGCCCATTTCCTTGAGCCGCTCGGAGCCCTTGAGATCGAATTGAATGCGCCATCCCTCACGCCTCAAGGCAAGGATTGGCACGAGGATCTGAAGAAGCCCTCCGAAGAGTACACCGCCACAGAGAAAATTGACTCTTTCTCGAGAATCGTCGCCCAGGAGGTAACCAAACACCCCGAGGGCGAGAATCATGGAGAGATTGATCCAGACCTGGGAAAGCGCCGCCACAGCGAATCGACGAAGGACATTGAGCACGGCTCCCAGAATCGCGGCGAGACAGACGAAAAGCAGATAGGGTAACAAGAGAGCGGCCAACTCCGCGGAAATGTACCAACGTTCGGCCAATCCGGGAATCCGCGACACCTGAAGGGCGAGGATTAACCCGAGAACCACCAGAAAGAGCAGAACGAGCGCCAGTCGCGTTACGACCTTGTTTAGGAATCGATACGCTCCATCACGGTCTCTTTTCTCCACCTCCTCCGAATAAATCGGCACAAAGGCCGAAGTGAGAGCCCCCTCTCCCAACAGCCGCCGAAACAGATTCGGTATGGTAAAGGCGATCAGAAACGCGGAACTCAGGGCCGTGGCGCCGAGGCTCGCAAAGATGATCACATCCCTGACCAGACCAAGGATCCGCGAAGCAAACGTCGCAACCGCGACAATCGATATGTTAGTAAGATTCCTGGCCATATGAGGTCCCAGCGCTCATAGGAGTCTCGCTTTCTTTGCGTTCAGCTGCTTCACAAGTCACAGGGTTGTCTCAACAAACTCCTAAGCCCGAATCCATAGAATCTTCCACTCACTTTTCCCGGCTTGCCGGGTCTAGGATTCAGTCGGACTGGGAATCTGTCGTCGCGTATATAGATGGTTGTGCTTCCGCAACCTCGCGATACTATCCCAATGGCCGCAGCGAGTTGCCGAATCCGACAGAATCCCAGTCCGACTGAATCCTAACGGCGCCGGCGGCGCTTAAACACGACGTTTACGATCGTATTCAGACGGGAGAAAAGAAACACTCGATTAACAGCCGGGCTCGAGATGTAGATTGTCGCCTCACTGCCATTTGCCTGGAGGTTCCTGATCAGGCCGAGGATCATATTGAGGCCCACCGAATCGATCATGTTGGCCGATTTCAAATCCAGCTTAAGATGCCTGCAGGCGGTCTTGGCGTTCTTCTTGAGTATCCCCCCAATTGATGCCGCGCAATCCTCGGCATTGGTGCTCAGAATATCACCCTTTACTTTGATTGAGAGTGATCCGCTGTCCCTATCCAACTCTCCCGATACCATCAGACTCTACATTTGATGTGAAACTCGAATACCGTCGTAGAGCCGTTATTCATTAACTCGAACGAATCGCTCAGGTCCTGAATAATGGCGAGACCTAAGTGAGAGCCGTCTACTTCGTCGAGTCGGTTCAATCGTTCCGAAAGGTCAAAACCATGGCCGTGTCCCGGATCATCAACCCGCACCCGTACGACTCCAGAAGCCGGACTGTAGGTGACCTGAAAAATGCAGTTCTTCTTCACTGAATTCTCGCAACCGTGGTTGAGGGCATTGATCACGGCCTCGCGGCAACAAAGGAGCAAATCGTAGAGACGATCATCCAGCTCCTCAGCCAGGGCATACCGTAGACTGCGGCGCCAGACCCGCTGCATCTGATCGATATCCTCATGCTCCCCTCCCGAGTAGTGCTCGTAAATGAGGGGCTGAAAGAGTTCCTCCGGAGGCGATTGCCTGTCGAGCTGAAGCCGCATAACGAGAATGTCGTCGCGGGGCTTGCCTTCCGATTCAGGCCCATTGTCCACCCCGTCTGTCAGAAGCTTGTAAATGACACTCAGCGAATCAACCCCTAATTGTGCTGCATAGTCGATCAACCCATCCGTGCTGATGAAGAGAAACCCACTGCACCCGTATTGCAGGTTCTCCTGATCAAGTTCCTCAAGGGGGAACCATCCCAGAGGCGTATTACCCCTGTCCCCCACAAAACATCTCCCATCGCTTCGACAGATAAAGTATGGTGGAAAACCACAGTTGAGAATTGAAAGGCGGTTCGCCGCAAGATCAACGATGCCGGCGCAAACCGAAAGAGAGACCGAGATTCCTACTCCTTCTTCCTGGCCGTCGGCTTCCTGTGGATTCCACTCCTCCAAAAGGGTCCTGTTGAATTGTTCGAAGACCTCGCCCAACCCTGTCTCGTGAAGAAGCAATCCCCGAACCATCCCCTGGAAATATGCCGAAATAAATGCGGCCCGAACATCATGCCCGGAGACATCGCCGAGCAAGAAGACACTACGCCCCGGACCGAGAGGATAGACATTCACGAAATCCCCACCGATTTCATAAAGCGGTCGAAAATAAACCTTCAGATACGGAAGAAGGTCCGGGTCCCTCACCGCTTGGAAAATCTGCCCCATCCTCCCGACCGCCCTCACCTCCTCATCGGTGGCATGCAGTTGCCGGTTGCGGGCCGTCTCCTTGATCCCTCGAGAGATGACTCTCGCCAGAGTCTCTCGCGCCACCGGCTTTTCCAGAAAATCACTCGCTCCTCCCCGGAGCGAGTCTCTGATCGTCTCCTTCTCCCCCTCCGCCGTGACGATGATCGTGGAGAGACTCTCATCCTCTTTCATCACCCACTGCAATAGATCGAGCCCGCTCTCAATCGGCATACGGTAGTCGGTCAGGACGCAGTCAATCTTTTCGATTCCGGCGCCCCGGATCGCCGCCTGGGCCTCACTTACGCTCTCCGCCGTGAGAACTCGGTAGTTCAATTTCGTCAGGCTGATCGCCAAAAATGTGAGCCCGGATGCGTCGTCATCGACGACCAGGACAGTGGGCGCATCTTGTAGGGCAATGCCGCTCATATAGGGACGGAATCAGACGGAAGTAGTGCCTGCATTATTGCAGCACCATTCGATGCCGATTTCATGGTAACAGACAAGAATTCGAACCCGGAAGAGACCCGGAGGCCCTCCCAATCAGATAGCTCGGGTAGCGTGGGTAAAAATGCAGCCATATGGTGGCTCAGAGGACTCCGTAAAGCAAGTCTGCATATTTGAGATTCACGAAATTCGACTGCGCAAGTTTCAGGAGAGAGTTTGGGTCGAAGTTGACATTGAAGTGTACGACCTAGACTGGCCCGAATCTCGAGACTCGTCTCTCCCCTACTCCTCTACTCCAGCCGATCCAACACGCCAAAATCCTTTACTCCCCCCAGACCCTTCCCCATAAATAGAGCTCCAACCTTCATGGACCAACTTTCGCAGGTTCTAAGTTACCTCATCTTTTCAACGCTCGCCGGTCTCATCGGAACCGCCGGGATGACCGCCTTCCTCTATCTCCTTACCGAGGCCGGGATTTGCAACGCCCGCATGGTCGTCGCCGTTGGGAGCCTCTTTACCAAGTCGCTCGATTCCGCTCTTCTGGTCGGCTCCATCCTCCATGTCGCTTCCGGCGTCCTGTTCGCCATGCTCTACACCCTTGTCTTCCTCGCCCCGGCCCCAATCTCGGCCGGCGGGACGATCGCAATCGGCTTCGGACTTGGCTTTCTCCACGGCCTTGTGGTCAGTATCTGCCTCATGGTCGCCATTGCCGATCAGCATCCCCTGGAGGAATTCCGCAAGGCTAGCTACTCCGTAGCCCTCGCACACTTCGCAGGCCATCTCGTTTATGGGCTGCTGGTCGGGGTAGTAATTGCATCTTCCGGCATCGCCGCGGCGCCGACCTACTAACAATGGACCAACTCCTTTTATGGAGGATGCCCCAGGTTCGCCCTCGGGAGGATTCAGGTTTCTCGGCTAAAATGCTATTCTTAATTGACAGATCTGGATAGCGACTCATAGAAACCATCCCGGATACAAATTCGGGCCGGCCGAAGACTCTTCGGTGGTGGTTTTGCCACTAACCCGCGCCGGGATGAAGTAATCAGTATCCCGTAGGGAGGAATGTTTAAACCGCAAGCTGAGGGAGTTATTCAGGTATGAGTTTCACGAATCTCTGTCGAGTCGGCGCGACAGCGTTGATTTTGAGCGTTTCTTTGACGATTTCCGGTTGTGGAGGGGGCGGCGAGACAGCCGATGGACCCAAGCCGGATTCCGCTCCGCCGCCCTCCGCCGGTGCTGTAAAAGGCGGCCTACCGATACCGACCGGGGGCGCAAAAATCGTCGGGACGGTGAAGTTTGAGGGCAATCTGCCCAATCTAAAGGAAATTGACATGGCCGATGAGCCGGTTTGCTCCACCCATTGGAGCGATCAGGGCACAGCCCCTGTCTCGGAAGCCCTGGTCCTGGGCCCGAACAATGCGCTGGCCAACGTTTTTCTCTCGATTACGGGCGGGCTGAGTGGAGGCCCCTATGCTCCGTCACCGGTACCGGTGACAATCGACCAGAAAGGCTGCAAATACAGCCCCCACGTATTCGCGTTAATGAAGGGCCAGAATATTGTCTTCACGAATTCTGACGGCGTCCTACACAACGTCCATGCTCTCCCTAAACAGAATCGAGAGTTCAATCTTGCCATGCCGGGGAAGATGAAGGTCTCCAAACCGCGATCGTTCAAAAAGACAGAGGGAATGTTCAGGATCAAATGCGACAAACACCCTTGGATGGGTTCCTATGCAGCCGTTTTGGAGCATCCCTACTTCGCGGTGACGGGTGAGGACGGGACCTTCGAGATAGCGGGACTCGGAGCCGGTACTTATGAAGTCGAAGCCTGGCATGAGAAAATGGGTACACGTACCGCCTCTGTAACAGTAGCGGCGGACGGAACCCAGACCGTCGACTTCGCCTTTTCGAAGTGACCAATCGGATCCTGCACGATTGGCGCCTCTACCTCTGCTAAGAATGCCAACCCTGAGAGTTAAAGGAGACCGTAACCCCAACCTCTGCTAGGGATCGGTCTCTTCGAGAGTTATGTCTGATCACACCGCTACCACCACCGAGGCGCACGAAGTAGAACATCACGTTGAACTGCCCTTCTGGCGGAGATACATCATTTCCACTGACCACAAGGTCATCGGGATCCAGTACGGCATCACCGGAGGCTTCTTCCTTCTCTTCGGATTCTCGCTCATGATGCTGATGCGCTGGAGCATGGCCTATCCCGATCAGCCGGTCCCGATTCTCGGTTTTCTCTTCTCCAGCACGGGAGGCGCCATCTCCCCGGATCATTACAATATGATGGGGACGATGCACGGCACCATCATGGTCTTCATGGGGGTCGTCCCCCTCGCCGTGGGCGCTTTTGCCAATTACGTGCTGCCTCTCCAAATCGGCGCCGTCGACATGGCCTTCCCGAAGATAAACGCAGCCAGTTACTGGTGCCTATTCGTAGGCAGCGTTATCATGGTCTCAAGTTTCTTCCTGCCCGAGGGCGCCGCCCAGGCCGGCTGGACCTCCTACCCTCCGCTGGCCGACATCACAGTCGGTCACGGCCAGACCTTCTGGCTCGTGGGAATGGTATTTCTCATCACTTCCTCTCTTCTCAGCGCCATCAATTTCATTGTCACAACCATTCAGCTTCGCACCGAAGGGATGACCTACATGAGGCTACCCTTCTTTGTCTGGTCGCAGCTCGTGGTCGCATTTCTCCTCCTCCTGGCCTTCCCTCCCCTTGAGGCGGCCGCCTTTATGCAGTTTATGGACCGCGTCGCAGGAACCAGCTTTTTCCTACCCACCGGCCTCGTCGTGAGTGGTGAAGTGGCGGACATTAGCGGCGGCGGGAGCCCGATTCTTTGGCAGCATCTATTCTGGTTTCTCGCCCACCCTGAAGTCTACGTCCTCATCCTCCCGGGGTTCGCCATCGCCACCGAGGTCATCACCTGCAATACGCGCAAGCCTTTATACGGTTACAAGGCGTTGGTCTACTCTCTCATATTTCTCGGCTTCATGTCCTTTGCCGTCTGGGCTCACCACATGTTCATGACCGGTATGGGGACAACCATGAACGCATTTTTCCAAACTACCACGATGATCATTTCCATTCCCTCCGTGGTCGTCCTCTCCTGCCTCTTTCTCACTTTGTGGGGCGGATCAATGCGATTCAATACCCCCATGCTTTTTGCCCTTGGATTCCTTCCCATGTTCGGGATTGGAGGTCTGACCGGTCTACCCCTAGGTCTCAGCGCCGCGGATATCCACCTCCATGATACCTACTACGTGATTGGCCACTTTCACTACGTGGTGGCCCCGGGGACACTCTTTGCCCTCTTCGCCGGTATCTACCACTGGTTTCCGAAAATTACGGGCAGAAAGATGAACGAAATGATGGGCAAGGTCCACTTCTTCGGATCTCTGATCTGTATGAATCTGGTGTTCTTTCCTATGATGATCCAGGGATTGGCCGGTATCAATCGCCGCCTCTACGACGGGGGCGCTGCCTATGCCGACCAAGCCGCCGTCATCGATCCGGGATTCTATTCCCACGCCGCCAATCTCCTCCATCTCAACAAGCTGATGTCCCATTCAGCGTGGCTCCTTGGCCTGTTTCAGGTTCTGTTTCTCATCAACCTGATCTGGAGCATCAAGAAAGGCGAGAAAGTCGGTCGCAATCCATGGGGAGCCACCACTCTTGAGTGGGCCACCCCTTCGCCTCCCGTCGAACACGGTAATTTTGATTCCGAGGTTGTCGCCTACGGAGACCCATACGAGTACAGCGTGCCGGGCGCTTCGCGCGATTTCAGTCCACAATTTGAAGAAAAGGAAGGTGCCTGAGTGTCCGCCATCGAAATTCCCTATATTGACACTCCAAGACCGGATAGCGGCCTTACCAATGCGAAACTGGGCATCTGGCTCTTTCTCGCCTCCGAGGTGATGCTCTTCGGCGGGCTCTTTTCCGCCTATGTCCTTCTTCGGGTTGGGGCCGACGTTTGGCCAGAAGGATCCAGCATTCTCAACGTTCCGCTCGCGACATTCAACACCGTCATACTTATCACTTCCAGTATCACCATGGTCCTGGCCTGGGCCTCTTTGGTGCGGGGAGACTTCGGCAAATATCGCCTCTACAACTACGGCACTTTGCTCTGCGGCCTCGGCTTCCTAATCGTCAAATACATCGAATACAGCGCCAAGTTCCACCACGGTCTTTTTCCTTCCGAAAGCACGTTTTTCGCCATCTATTTTACGCTTACGGGTCTACACGGGCTCCACGTTATCGCGGGCATGTGCACCCTTGCCTACCTCCATTTCCCCGGATCAAAAATGTGGAAGACGCAGCCGGTGCGGTTTACCGGACGGGTCGAGTGCGCCGGGCTCTTCTGGCACCTCGTCGATCTCGTCTGGATCTTCTTGTTCCCCGTGCTCTATCTCATGTGACTACGACCCGTCGAAATGTAGATCGCCATCTGTAGTGAGATTGAACGAACTTTGAAAGGGAGAATGGTATGGCCGAAAATATCGAAGAACTGAACGAACATGTGCGGACCTGCATTGGCATTTTTGTTGCCCTGTTATGTCTTACCCTCATTACGGTTGCCGTTTCCGACCTGGATCTCTCGGTGCCTGCGACGATCAGCATCGCGCTCTGTATCGCCTTTGTGAAGGCGTCCATGGTCGTATCCTTTTTCATGCATCTCATTTCGGAGAAAAGCCTTGTTTACTGGTCTCTGAGCATAACCGTGGTCTTCTTCCTCATTCTCATGGTTGTTCCCATCGCCACGGATCAGGACATTGTATCCCAGACGGTCGAGTTGAGTCACTAAGGTGGAAGGTTTCCTACTAATGTCGCTCAAGCTTTTCCATATCTGCTTCATTACCATCTCCATTATCCTTTGCTTTGGTTTTGGCTGGTGGTCGGTAAAGCAGGCTGGTCCTTACCTCTTTGTAGGCATTGCCTCATTTGCCGCCGGCCTCGGCCTTTTTTTTTACGGGAATTATTTCCTCAACAAGATGCAGAATCTATGAGCAATCTGCGGTCTAGATCGCGCGCAACCCCACTCGCGGTGACAGCAGCCGGACCAAACGGATATCGAATTCACCGCAGCGGCGGCGACGGAGCACCGCCCTCCAACCATGGGATGCGCATGCTCGATGGAGGGCGGTGCTCCGTCGCCGCCGCGAATCGGCCAAATGGCTCGAATCTCATCGTATTTCCGGCCGTCCGGAATCCCGCATCAGCTTTGAAATTACTTCGCAATTTTCCGCGAGTACTCTCCATTGCCGCTTTGCTACTTTTTGCCGCCAACCCCCTATCCGCCTGCACCAGCTGCTTTGGAAAGGTGACTGGAAATCTCGCCAACGGCGTGAATATGGCACTGCTCCTTCTTCTCGGAGTTACCACCACCGTATTGGCCGGATTCGCCTCTTTTTTTATCTATCTTTGGCGCCGATCCAGGGCGGCAGAGTTTGCTGATCCGATGACCAGAGTTTCGACAAATCATATCAAGTAACGAGGAGAATTGTAATGGAACAAGAGATGAAGGATTTCTTTGGGCGTCCATGGTTACCCATTGATGTTTCGGAACACGGGGCCGCCTTAGACGAGCTCAATTGGCTTCTCCACTGGCTCGCTCTCTTGCTCTTTGTCGGCTGGACCGCCTACTTCATCTTTGTCCTTTTCCGATTCCACCGATCGCGTAATCCGAAGGCCGACTACGAAGGCACGAAATCGAAGTTCGGTTCGGTCACGGAAATCGCTATCATCGTCGCGGAAATCGTCCTGCTGGCCGGATTCTCCATCCCTCTCTGGGCGCAATGGACGGAGGACTTTCCCGAAGAATCGGAATCCGTTGTCGTCCGAGTCGTGGCTGAACAGTTCACATGGAGTTACCACTACCCCGGATTGGATCGGGTTTTCGGCGCCACCAAGCCCGAGCTTATCGACTTGGAAACCAATCTTCTCGGCTTGGACTCCGGCGATCCCAACGGAAAGGACGACGTCGTGGCGAAGCGGCTCTACCTTCCCGTTGATAAACCGATCATCGTGCATCTCTCCTCCAAAGACGTCATCCATAGTTTCGGGATACCGGCCATGCGAGTAAAGCAGGACGTGATTCCCGGAGTAACGATTCCGGTCACTTTTAAGGTCCTCAAAGAGGGAAAATATCTCATCGCCTGCAGTCAGCTGTGCGGAAACGGGCATTCCACCATGCGGGGCTTTATCGAGGTCCAATCCCAAAATGGTTTCGACGCCTGGATGGCCAAGGAAGTGGCCAAGTCGCTCGCCGCCGGCGATTTGGAAGATGTGTGGTAGTCTCGTTGTCCCACTACCCTTTAACAGCCATACCTCACTGGAAACTTCATTATTTATGCGGGTTTTCGTGCGATGATTCCTGTAGTTTCGAGAGCCAAAACTGCAGAAATCGTGCTCGTCCTCGAAAACTCGAAATGCTCATGCATTCCGCACCATGCCAGGTCGATGCCTGTAGCGGAATGCGTGAGCATTTCGTCTTGGTGGACACCTCTAGTTTCACCCTCGATTGATCCAATCAGCCAACGCGCAGGGGAACCGACGAAATAGGAAAAAACGGAAATTGAACCGGCTCCTTCAAGTCGCAATACGCCACCTTCCCCTCGTTGTCCTTCTCCTAGCTGCGGGCGACCTTTTCGGCCTGTCGGAAGAGGCGACAAACGTCGAGTACCGGGCTTTCCCCAAGATCGGAAGCCGCGTGGCGATCTGGGCGGTCGGCGAACTGCACCTAATGTACGCGGCCTTCGTCCTGGCGGTGCCGATGTTCGCCCTGCTCATCGAATTCATCGGCTACAAGACGGGAGACAAACGCTACGACAAACTCGCCCATGAGTTCACCAGCCTCCTGACCGTTTCCTTTTCTTTCACCGCGACTTTGGGAGCGCTCCTCACCTTCATGTTGATGATCCTCTATCCCCGGTTCACCAACTATCTCGTTTCTATCTTCGACTCTACATTCTGGCCCTACGGTCTCCTCTTCTTCGCGGAGGCCGTATTTCTCTACAGCTACTATTACGGCTGGGGTAAATTCTCACCCCGTATGCATCTCTTTCTCGGACTCTGCCTGAACATCGTCGGTACCATTATCATGTTCATTGCCAACGCCTGGCTCTCTTTCATGATGTCGCCCAGCGGAATCGACGAGTCGGGCAACCTCGTCAGCACCTGGCAGGCGGTCAACAACTATACCTGGATGCCGATAAATATCCACCGATTGATTGCCAACCTCTGCCTTGGGGGCTCGATCGCCGCGGCTTACGCCGGATTCAAATTTCTCAGCGCGCAGACCGATGAGGAAAGGGCCCACTACGACTGGATGGGCTACATCGGAAACTTTGTCGCCATCTGCGCTCTTCTGCCTCTTCCCTTCGCGGGGTATTGGCTTGGGAGTGAGATTTACGCCTTTCGTGCCCAGATGGGAATGGTCCTAATGGGGGGCGCCTTTTCCTGGCTCTTTATCATTCAAGCAGTCCTCATCGGAATGCTGTTTCTCGGCGCCAATTTCTACCTCTGGTTGGGCATGGAGCGCATCGAGGGAGCCGAACGCTATAGGAAGTACATCAAGTACCTCCTAGGCCTCGTCACCATCTGCTTCATCGTCTGGGCCACTCCTCATTCACTCGTCGCCTCCGTGCAGGAGCAGAGACAGATGGGTGGGGCGCACCACCCCATCCTGGGAATTCTCGGAGTCATGTCGGCTAAGAACACGGCCGTGAACATTCTGATTCTGACCACCTACCTAAGCTTTCTGTTCTACCGGCGCGGAAACAAGGGTACGCCTATTCCTTTCTTTCAGCAGAGCGTCATGGCCCAACTATCGCTCGTCATTATTGCGATCCTAACGCTCTTTCTTCTTTACGCCCTCCAAGCCGCTCGCGGCCACATGGTTCTCTTTCTCGTCAGTGCAGTGGGTATGTTTGCGGCATTGGCTCTCACCTTTCGAAGCCGTGGAATTTTCGGGCAGGCCCTGCTCTTCGCCCTCGCAGCGGTCATTGTAATTTGGTACGGGATCGATGGATACTTCGTCGAAGCAACAGTCCGAATCGGATACTCCGTCCTCCAGGTATCCTCCGTCTTCATGGTCCTGATCATGGCCACAGCGATGGATGTCGTCATCTTCAGAAAGGCCCCCGAAGTGGGAAAAATTCGTTGGGGAAAAGTTTCGAACCGCGCTCAATACATGCTCTTTTTCTTAGCCGTGACCTTTACCTGGCTCATGGGTCTGATGGGGTACGTCCGCTCCGGTTTGCGTCTCCATTGGCATGTTTACGAAGTGATGCAGGATACTTCGGTGGATGCCTTCACCCCAACACTAGGATTCGCCGCCACCATAGTATCCATCGTTGTCTTGATCTTTTTCGGATTCATCATGGTGAACTTCTGGCTCGCTGACCTCCATAACAAGAGGGACTGGGAACCAGCCAAAGCTTCCTAGATACCAGTATGGTCAACCTCCTCAAGATCATTGCTCTCACCGTCCTCACCACGCTCTTCTACTGGTACGTGGCACAGCAGGTGCCGCAAAAGGAGTCCTACCCTCCCGAGAGCACCGAAATCCGCTCCGACATGAGCGTGGATGAGATGGTCGAAGCCGGGAGTGCGATTGCCTCCGACAAAGGGACTTGCTTTCTCTGCCATACGGTCGGGTCACAAGGCACCCGCGCCCCGGATCTCGCCGGCGTCGGCCAACGCGCCGCTGATCGCATCGAGGGATACAGCGACGTTGAGTATCTCGCAGAATCTCTCTTTGAACCGATGAAGTATGTGGTTGAAGGATACAATCCCATCATGACACCCGTGAACAAGGTCCCCATCAATTTGACCGAGCAGGAGATACTTGCGGTCATTGCCTACCTTCAAAGCATGGGTGGAACGCCCTCCGTCACACCGGATACGCACCTCAAGTATTTTGGAGGAACAGATTCTTCGGCCGTAGCTTCGGCTGCCCCAGTGGCCGGGTCGCCGGCAGCTGAAGGAACTGCTACCGCCTCCGGTCCTCAAGAATTGATCACCAAATACGCCTGCATCGCCTGTCACAATTTCGATCAGGCCGTTACAGGGCTCGGCCCCCCGCTTCACGATGTTGGCGCACGTCTTTCGAAGGCCGAAATCTACGAATCGATCCTCGATCCCGATGCCACCATCGCCGATGGCTTCCAAAAGGGACTCATGATCGCGACCCTCGGTGGCACTGGCTTTTACGACGAAGTCAATCCAACCCAACTTAAAAGTCTGGTAGACTTCCTCGCCGAAAAGAAAGGAAACTAGGAATCTGATTCAAAAACAAGGTCCAACAGAATCCTGATGGGTAACCTCATCCTCATCCCTATCATCTTCGGCGTCATGTTCGTCCTTTACACGGTCGGCCGATGGAGGGGCTTTGCCTGGATGAATGCCCTCTTCTGGGTCGTAGTCTGGTGGGTCGGGCTCTACTTCATACTTAAATACGCCGTCGCTCCACCTCTTCCCGCTTCAATCGTTCAGATGTTTATGGCGATCATTACGATTGCCCTCCTTTTTTACATCGCGTCGGATTCGCAAAAGCTCAGAGAGACCACAGGACCGATTGTCCGGTTCATCGTGGACCGGAAATTCAAATTACCCCTGACCGTCGTAACCCTACTCATTCCTCTCCTCGTAGCGTGGAATGTCTACCTGGGAATGCAGACCGAAATCGTCGCTCCGGTCTTCGGCCGCTCCATCCATCCCGCCCCTCCCTCTCAGTTTTCTTACGAGGGCAAGAATGTTAATCTCGCCGAGCTGGGAAACCCCTATCGGAAGCTCGAAACCGACGATCCGCAGGCTTTTCTGGAACACGTCAAAAACGGCCGCAAGGTCTACTACGACAACTGTGTCTTCTGCCACGGGGACACCCTCGAAGGCAATGGACTCTACGCCCATGGCTTCAATCCCATTCCCGCCAATCTGGCCGACTCCGGGACCATCGCCCAGCTCCAGGAGAACTACGTTTTCTGGCGAGTGGCAAAGGGTGGGCCTGATCTACCCGATGAGTCCGGCCCATGGAGTTCGGCCATGCCGGCTTGGGAAAAGTTCCTCACTGAGGAGGAGATCTGGAATGTCATCATGTTTATCTATCATTTCACCAATACCAGCCCTCGCGCCGATATGGAACTGGCCCATTGAGCATGTTATGAAGACAACCACGGAGGCACGGAGAAGAGTGTTGGATTTGTTGAGGAATGTTTCTTCTGAACCGTGGTTGCGGTCCACATGCAAGTGGGTTGTATTTTTTCTGAGGGAACCTTCCAGGGAAACTCAGACGAAAAAATCATTCATCAACTCTCCGTGTCTCCGTGACCTCCGTGGTTGTCTTCCTTCCTCGCGCACTTTTTGTTGCAACTCAACTGCGCTATGCCCCCCGTGGTTCCCTGCTCACCTTTGGTTCCGGAAATTCCGCGCTGCATTACTCAGCGGAGCTCTGCTTCTGGCAGTTACTTCTCTTCACTCTCAAGCGCTCGATCTCGGCACCGACAGCCAAAGAGCATCGGGCAAAGAGCTCTACCAGAACACCTGCGCCCACTGCCACGGTGAGACGGGCGACGGTAAGGGTACCGCCAACGCTTTTTTCCGGCCCAAACCGAGGAATTTCACCAGCGGAAAATACAAAATCCGGACCACGCCGAGCGGCGAACTACCGACCACCGAGGATATCAAGCATATCATTCGAAAGGGAATGCCCCTCACCGGCATGCCCGCCTTCGGGAATCTCAGCGAAGAGGAGATCGAGAACCTTGCCTACTACCTGAAAACGTTCAATGCCGACTTCGAGGATGTGGACTTCGTCCCTGTTCCCCTCACCTTCGAGAAGGCTCCGAATTATTCGGAAGAGTCTGCCCAAAGAGGCCGCAAAGTATACGTAGCGAACGAATGCAACACCTGTCACGGGGATCTGGGGCGAACCGACGGTGTCTCCGCGCCGACCCTTGAGGACGATTTCGGAGACGAGAAGAATCTAATCAGACCCGCGGACCTGACCAAGAGATGGGCCTACCGCGGCGGTCCCACCCGGGAAGACATCTATCGAACTTTTACCACAGGGCTCAACGGCACTCCTATGCCCTCCTACCAGGACTCAATGTCCGAGCAGGATCGTTGGGACCTGGTCGATTACATCTATTCACTGTCGGATCGCGATGAGCCGAACTTCGCCACCACCATCGTCGCCGAATATCTCGAAGATGATCTGGACACTTCCAAAGGGAAGGCTCTCTTCGATAATGCCGTCTCCGCCCACATCCCGATCGTGGGCCAAGTCATTGAGCCCGGTCGGGAGTACTACCCCGTCGCTAATGCCATCGAGGTGAGGGCCCTTTATGATTCGGATGAAATCGCATTCCTCATCACCTGGAACGACATGTCGGCCGACCAATCCGGCCGCAATGCTCCCGATCTTCCCGTCAGTGCAAAAGCGGAGCAACCGGAGAGCTCATCCGAAGAGAAAAATGTTCAATACTCCGACGCCGTTGCAGTCCAGTGGCCAACCGATATGCCCGAGGGCTTCAAGAAACCCTATTTCATTCTCGGTGACCCCAAAAAATCTGTCGATCTGTGGTTCGCCGACTTAGCGAGCGACGGCGCAGTCACCCAATACACCGGGAACGGATACACCAGCCTGCAAGCCCAAGAATCAAACGGCGTGTCCATGGTGGCCGAATATGACGCCGGCGAGTGGTCAGTCATCTTTAAGCAGAAAAGAGAGCGCTCCGAAGGCCTCACCTTTTCCGAAGGTGTCTTCATCCCCGTTTCATTCTACGTCTGGGACGGATTCAATCGGGAACACGGCATCAAGACCGGCCTTTCCTCTTGGTACTCCGTCTACCTCAAACCCAGCCAAACCGTTTCCCCCCTCGTCCCTATGGCAAAATACGCCTTCATCGCGCTCCTCTTCGAAATCGCCCTTATCTCCCTCATCCGCTGGCGCGTCCGGCCCGATGATCTGGCGGCTCCACAGCCGGCATAATCTAGGATTCCGTATCGTCCGATAGCCCTCGGCGCTCAAGCCTACCTTCGTCTTTGTAGTAGATGAGCCGATCCTAGAACCGAGCCCTGAATCTGCATCAATCTCCCTCTTGGCCGATTACCTCTTCCACCAATAAAACATCGTTCTATTACTATTAAGAGGAGGTTTCCGATCCCAGTTTTTTCCTTGAATGTGACAAACATTGCCGCCCCCAACCCGCTCGAAAGAGGTGAAGGGCTGCCCAGAATGCAACGACAAGGAAGAACCAATTGTAGATGAACGGAGTCTCGCCTGCGTCATGTAGGCGCAACTGTTTCAGGATGAGGCTGAGCGCCTTGACGGCGGGACCGAAGCCGAGAATGCGGGTGAACCACTTGAAACGATACCAGACGAGAAGAGGCAGTAGAACAACCGCAACGGCGCCGAGAAGATAGAAAGCCCACCAGGGCACAAATCCAAAATAGACCCCCATCCTTTCGGGTGTAATCTGAAGGATCGCGCCGAAAAGATAGACGATTCCATAGATGAGATACATGACAGCGGCCCGCCGGTAAGGATCGCCGTGGCGAGTGGGTAGAATCCAGTTCCTAAGAAGGTCCGCCATGACGGGTTCAGGGTTCAGGGTTCAGGGTTCAGGGTTCAGGGTTCAGGGTTCAGGGTTCAGGGTTCAGGGTTCAGGGTTCAGGGTTCAGGGTTCAGGGTTCAGGGTTCAGGTGCGACGCTGGATTCGCAGTTGGGGAATAGTCAATGTCGAATATTCAAGTCCCATTGATCAAGGAATGGTGCAACTTTATCCTGACCCGGACATTTCACACACTTATTACTCCGGCCATTAAATAGTAGCATCACGGATCATCGTTTAAGCCGTAGATTACCGAAACAATGCGAAGCGATATGTCACTATTTAGGTGCCGGAGTAATAGTCCCCACCCTTAGTCGGCCACACTTAGTCTGATAACTTAGTCGATTATCCAGTTTAGAGGACTAAGTGGGAAGACTAAGTGTGGAAACCCTCTGGTCCCAATCCGTTGTCTTCTCGAATCCGTTGGGCAATCACTCCCCTCCCCCATTCGTTGCAGTCCTTTTCCCGCTCGGCGGGACTGCCAATCTCCTCCCTTTACAATCCGTATTCATCGGAATCCGCCTGCGGTAAGCGCGCCGAACCAGTTGACATTCGGACTACCTGCGATTCAGACGGACTCTGTTCGACAAAGCTCACGACAAGGATCGAAGTGACCTGACACCCGAAACCCGACACCTGAAACCGCTCCTTTCTTCTCTTCTCACTCTCACCCCTACCGTGTTTCAACACGATACCTCAACGTCCTCCCGCCCCGTACGAATCCCAATTCTTCAAGAATCTCGAAACGCACCTCCAAGGGAGATAGCTTCGGCACTACGATCCTGGATCCGGTAAGAGACGAGAGGGTGCGAATGAGTAACCCACAGAGTATGGGCGCTTTTTCTTTTTCCCTACAGCCAATCGCGGGGATCTCGATATAACTCTCGTCCACATTCGATTCCTGATCCTGGACGACGCGATAAAAGAGATAAGCAGCGAACCCATCGAGATCCGGCACTGCCAGGCCTTTGATCGATTTCTTAAGATTCGCAATAGTCTGGGTCTGCCGCGCCCACGCCAATCGTCCGTCATCGCCGACGGTCTCTCCCTCACAATCATAGAGAAGGCGATCCTCGATCGCATTAGTTTCGATTTCGGTAACCAGCTCAGGGAGTTCAGGATCTGGATTCTCGGCATCGAGGCAAAAGTCACAGTACTCCTCCTGCCGCTCGAATCCCTGCTTCTCAAAGAAGGTCCGCAGATCACTTCGCTCTTCAGGAATCTCGACCGCAAGAATCCCGGGCCCCAAGACCCTCATCTTATCCTTCAGCGAGGTCACCAACTGGCTTCCGTACCCTCTTCCGTGGAACTCAGTGGCAACTCCCAATCGAAGAATGAGAGATGCGCGTTCCCTCTTAGCTGCGATGAGAACGCCGATCGGCCGATCTTCCTCAGAAGCCAACATACACGAGCTGGACCAAAGATTGAGCTCTCTGATCTCATGTTTGAAGAGCTCTTCCGTCATCGGAGGACGATCAGGGAAATGGATGTCGAACGCCTGCTTAGTCGCCTCTACGAGGAGGGAGATATCATCCGGGCGACAGAAGCGAAAGGAGGGCATAAGAGAGTTGCGAGTTGCGAGTTGCGAGTTGCGAGTTGCGAGTTGCGAGTAACGGTTATTGGAGCGACCTTCGACTGTCGATTACGCTTACGATTGCGAGCGTCGAATACTGAACATTCCGGGGTCGATCCCACGCAATCGAAACTCGTAATCGAGCCCGCAATCGAACTTTCGATAGTCGATTGCGTTAACCGATTACGATATTCGATTATTGAAAAAGTTGAAACGACCTCTGGAAATCGAAATTCGTAATCGTAATCGAAACTCGGATACCCGAATCATCCTGGTAGGTCTCTACTAAGCGACCTTAGTCGCCACACTTAGTCACTTACCCATAGTCCGTCCACTTAGTCGTTTGGCCTTTCCGGTAGGGACTAAGCGGAGAGACTAAGTGTTGCGGACGAAGTGTAAAGATCTAGCGAGAGGATCGCTTCTTCTCCAACTCGTTCATAATCCCCTCCTCATTCATCATCTGTTTGGGAGGGGAATTCTCGGTGTAGTCATTGACATCGACATCGGCATAGACCGGGGCCGGCTCTTCACCGCCTTGTCCATGATCTTTCCCGTTCGATCCGTTGTGACCGATGCTTTCTGTGTGTGCCGCTGATGCCGAAGCTCCGTTCGAATTCTTGGAAAGACCGGCCGTGGCGAGCATCTCTTCCATCATTTGCCGCCCCATCGCGATCCCTCTCTCCACCAGTTCCATACTTATCTCCAAGACCTTTTCGTCGAGAGCCATATTCTCGACCTTCTCCTGGACCCGGTCCCGCATGAATCCAGCGGGCACCCGCAAGACTCGTTCCACGGCATCTTCCGCCCAGGCAAAGACCGATTTCAATGGAACGTTGCCCCGGTCCCGTGCGATCAACTTCATGCCGGAATCGAGGATCTCTTGGTCCCCCACATTCCCATTCCCCTGCTCAATCTCCTCGGCAAGTTCGGCAAGACTATCCTCGTGTCCCAGTTCGTTGAGGACTTTCTCCGCGAATTCCAAAGTCACTGCATCCAGTTTTCGCATCCTGGCCGCCTTTTCAATGTAGGCTTTGGCCCGACGCTTCTGGTAGTTGTCTTTGATAGCCGGAAGGAGCCTTCTCGCCTCGAGGGTCCATTTTAGCTTGCGGCCATCATAGGATGCCTCCTCCTGAGAGCCCCCTTCCGACGCGATGATTTTGTCCACCATGTCCGCTGTAACCTTCTCGAATTCACTCTTTCCGCAAACGGCGCATTTTACGGGCTCGTCTTCGGAGGCGGTGGTGCCGCAATGCTTACATATCGCGGCATCTCCTTTGCTCGCTTTTTCGAAGGCGATCGTCTCCGCCAAGTCCTGCGTTGCTCGTGCAGCAGTTTTCGGCATGAACCGATCAACCGCCTCATCGATAAGAGAGTTGGTCACGACACTGTGTCCCTGCTCCACCGCGAGACGGAGGATGGCGGTACGTGCTATCCCTTTAACGAGCCTGGGAACTCGAGTCATCCTCTCCTCCGCTTCGGAAGTCCAGTGGATACTCTCCTCCGCTTTCACGTCCAGTTTCGGATGCACTAGCTTTGAAGTCAGGAGCACGTCGCAGGGAGCCATTCTCAACAGGTTGTCCGTATTGCTGCCAAGCCCGGCTGTCCCATCTTCCGTATGGACACCAACGCGCCCCAGGACCAAAACCCAAGGTGGATTCTTTCGGGCATAGTCCAGGATCTTCTGATAGGCCTTGCCATCTAGAAGGACCTTCTCGACCTCCAATCCCTCCTCTTTCGCCATCGTTCCAGCGACATCAAGATGCGATTGATAGATTTGGGCTAGACCGGTATCGATAATTTCCTCGTGCAACTGATTCTGCTCTTCAAATCGAAATACCTTTGCCGCCTTCTCGGTCAGGACATCAACAATGCCATTAAAAACCATGTAATGAAGGTAGGGATCGTAGACTCCAATCAGCGTCATCTTCTTTCCCATCTTCTTCGCCAGATCGATCGCCGTCATCAATCCTCCGAAAGATTGAGGACTCCCATCGATACCAACCAGGATTGAATCTCGAGGTGATCCATTCTCTTCCTCGACATGCTTGACCACCCACACATCCCCTTTCGCATGTGTCGCCACCTGTTGGCAGACGGACCCAATCTGGCTGTCTTTGGTCTTTCCGATTCCCTTGATTCCGATAACCGTGAGATCATAGCACGACGCCGCAATGTCCTTTAGAATTTCGACGTGATGCTTCCCGTCCATCATCTTCTTTTCCAAGGGTACACCGGCGCCTTGGCACTGCTCATCCATCTCGTTGAGGTAGCAGTCGGAAATGAGCTTCAATCCCATGGTTATGAGACTATCGTGAATCTTTCGCTGGCGCTCCAATTCAGTCTCCTGCAAGTACTCGTCGGGCAGCGTGAACTCCATCTGCTTGAACCGATAATCATGCATCTTCGCGGCATAGACATGATTGCCCGTTAGTTCAGAGTCATACCTCTTGCCGATCTCAATTCCTACTCGAATGGCGTGATTCGAGAACTCAGAGTTGTCCACAGGGACGAGTATCTTCTTGTACATACTTTATTTCCTAATGTTCAGTCGACTTACGGCACCCTCCATTGCAGGGACGTGCACCCAGAGCGCGAATCTGGCAAATACCAATCTCCGCGTCGAGTAATTTTGATCCCTCGACAGGAGATCGTTCGGGAACCAATGAGTTCAGTCGAAATCCTTACGGATTTCGACCATGCGCCAACGGGACGAAAAGCTTACGCTTTCCGCTACAAGCCTACCGGGAAAACAACCGCCTAACCCCACTCTCTTTCGTCCCCCCCCGGCTTGCCGGGGCTAGGATTCTGAAGTCCGCATACTCGAAATGACGATCGAAACCGAAGACATCTTTTGTGCCTTCTTTCTTGAGCAGGGCGATCGAAACGCAATCCGTGAAAGAGACTCCATGTTCGGCAAACTTTCGCATCAACTTCCATGCCTGTGACCACTCAGCTGGAGAGGCCCGAAGCCACCGAATTAATTTCGGATCCATTACCTCATCGCCCCATTTCGCGCCGAATGCATATAGATTTAGGCGGGAAACTCCGCCCTGCGCCGTAGATTTTGGAGGCGCAGGGCGGAGTTTCCCGCCTAAATCTTGCCGAAGACCTTCGGCGTCGGCATCCGCTCTCTGATCTGGGCCAGCACCTCGGGCGTCACCGTCTCCAAATCATGCTCCCGACAAAATTTCTCAACCGATCGTTTCACCATCCCTCGTACGAAGGCGGGGATTCGTTTCATTCGCTCCTGAGCGGCCGGCTCCCATTGAATCTCGTCGGTTGCATTGAAGGAGTAAGGAAGGCCATACTCAATCTCGGGAGTGGGCCCGATTTCTTCCGGTGAATATTTTCCCGGCGAATAGTCGCAAAGGGGGTCCTCGGCCATGAAATCGCCGCTACTGCCGAAAGCTCTCGCCCGGCACCCCCCGCACCGGGTATTGAATTCGCACTCACCACACCGATCGCCTAGTTCTCCCCGCTTTCGGATGGTTCGAAAAAGCTCGGAATCGTTCCATATCTCGGGCATCGACTTTTCACCCAGATTGCCTCCGAAGAGAGGGAGATAAGGGCAAGGCGTCATATCACCGTTAGGACGAATACCCATGTATTGCGTGCCCGCCGGGCACCCGCCGGCTCCGCCGGTAAAGGATTTCAGGAATTTCGATTCGGGTTCCTGTTCGAAAAGGTGCCTGAAGTAATGCGGAGCACATTTAGCGTTTGTCACCATTTTCCCGTCGAATTTTCGCTGAATGCGCGAAAGCTCCATTAGTACCCGGTTGTATTCTTCGCTTGAGATATCAGAGATAAACTGGCCGCGACCGGTCGGAACAAGGAAATACAGGTTGAACACTTTGGCGCCCATCTCGCTATACACGAAATCGGCAATCGAGGAGACCTCCCCAAGGTTGTGTTTGCCCACCGTTGTTTGGACAATGAAGGAGAGTCCTGCTTCGTTCAGAATCCCGGCCCCGTTAACCGTATTCTTCCAGGCGCCTTCCACGCCCCGGAAGCGATCGTGGCGAGCCGAATCCAGCGAATCGAGGGACAGGGAGAGTCCCCGCAACCCACTATCGCGCAATATCCCGGCCAGACTTTCAGTGATCAGTACGCCGTTGGTGCCGCAGACCGTCCACAGATCGCGCTCGCTTGCATAGCGGATGATCTCGATAATATCCCGCCGCAACAAGGGCTCACCACCGGTTAGTATAGTCAGTGCCTCCGGCGCGAATGAGGCGATCTGGTCGACAATCCCGAAGCACTCCTCTGTCCCCAACTCGCTCCGATCGGCGAATCCGCCATCTCTCAAACGCCGAACGCCCTTCCCTCCTGCGTCCAAGTAACAGTGCTCGCACTTCAAGTTGCACCGATTCGTCAGATTCCAGGAAATGACGTAGGGTCGGGTGAAAGAGTGGGAACTGGATTCCCCGTCCACCCTTGAAGTCTGTTGCGAGTCGCGAGTTGCGTGTTGCGAGTTGGCAAGCAAGGTCGTCAGTACGTTAAATGGCGGAATTCACCAGTTTCGACGATCAAATCTCGTTCTCGTCCTCGATTCACAACCGCATTGCTGCAGCGATCCCGGCGAGCCTGAACCCTCCAGCATGCATTTGTATCCGTTGGTCAAAACTCCCCATTCGCTACGCCGTCCTTTAATTCGTTTCGCAACCCTACCTCCTCCCTGCCGCCGATAAAGCACTCGAGTACTAATCATCCATTATCCTCCCGCTTCGCGGGAATCTGTCGGAAGGAGGCTGTCGTATCTCTCGGATCAAACAACATTTTCCGATAGATTCACAGCCTTACATCCCAAAATGCTCCTTGGCCGAGTCCAGGCATTCTTCGTTTACCTGCGTGTAGCCCTGTTCGATCGCGTATTTCTCGATTCCCTGCTTGGCCATCGGACGCACGAATTCGGGGATGTTCTGGAGTCGTACAATTGCCTGTGCCGTCCATTTGATTCCAACCGCATCCGGTGCAGAGTCAGTTGCCTCCGGAGTTCTCCCCAGCGCTTTCCGCGCTTCGTCGGAAAATGGACATTTTCCTGACGCCAAATTGCCTGAGGCGGGATGAACGCCAACCGCCTCTCCTTTCTCGTCGACGACGATACCTTCGCCTTCAGAGAGGGTGCGTCCACCGATCTCGACCCCCAATGAAGAGACCATTTGAGTCTCAAACGGGTTCGTCAACATGGCGATCTGAACCAGACAGTCCGGGCATTCATATTTGAGAGAAAGAGAGCCGCGCTCATCGGGAACGACTCCCTCCCTGTCTTTGATGAGGTTCATCTGAGTATTGCAGCTGACACAAAGAAATCTCATACTAGGAATCTGTCGGACTTTGCGCTTCGTAGCAACCTGCAGGTTCAGATCGAAAGGTGTCGTGTGTAAATCGCGGCCAATTCCTTGCCCACAGATTCCTTTTGCTAGGAGTCTGTCGAACAAACCTGGTCACTTGCGAAGCAATCGAACGTCAAAGTCCGACAGATTCCTAATCGCATTGTTTCAAATGTTGGGGTCATTTTTCCAGTTCAATCATGATCAGATCCGCAATTTCGCGCAAAGCCTCGGCAGTTCTCGAAACGGGCATATTCTCCACTGTCAAACCCTTGTCGCAGCATTCTGCCAATTCAGGATCAAACGGGACTCTGCCGAGTAGGGGAAGATCGATAGGAACATTACCCGACGGGAAAAGGGGTTTCACCTCGTCCGTCTCAGCGCAGTAATAGCCGGCCATGTTTTCAATATACCCGGCAATAGGCGATCCGGCTCTTCGTATCGCCGCCACTGATCGATTTACCACCCCTTGCGATAGTTCGGAAGGAATTGAAACCATTACGAAAGTCGCCTTAAATTCGAAGAACTCGGCAAACTGAAAGCAACGCTCCGCCCCCGGAGGAAGATCCACAATAAGGATGTCGAGGTTCCCCCAGTCGGTCGCCCCGAGGATGTCGGCCAAGGTGGAAAACTCCTTCGCCGCCCGCCAGACGTGCGAGTCTCCTTTTGCCACGCTCTCGAAATCAATCGGTTCGGTCTCCGGTATAACCGACCCAAGGGAAATAACACCAATCCCGGAGGCAGTTTTCGGCACAGCCAACCCCGTCTCCCCGGGAACCAAGGCGACCGTCCTCAGCCCGGAAAGTCGAGCCAGCGATGGTCCGTTCAGATCGGCGTCAAGCAGCGAAACCTTATTTCCCAGCTGATTTAAGATGACGGCTAATTGCATACTCAGCGTACTTTTCCCCACGCCGCCTTTGCCGGATGCAACAGCCAGAAGATGACTCACATTTGAAAGTCGGGCCCCGATTTTCTCCTTTTGAGAAGCCACCTGGCCCATCACATCGGAGCCACCATCGCCCTCCAGATCGAAATAAGACTTCATACTTTCATCGCGGAAATCCTGCGGCTTTCCGCTACGAGAGTCTCGCCCACCTGATAGCGCTTGTAAAGACCATCTGCATCATCAGCCTGATCGGATGCACCCATTGTTTCAAAGATTCGAGAAATGATCGGGTACAGTCTGATAAAGACATTGCACGTCGTTGGCGTCTTCCTCCTGATCGGTGCCATCACGGTCCTAGCCTGCTCCGAATCGAATCGCACCATTTTTCGGATCATTGGAAACGTCACGATCTTTATCATTCTCATCACAGGTTTGGCGCTCACGGTCTACCTCCGCGTCGGATTCCCCTTTTGGCTGCAGTCTAAATTCGCCATCTGGCTACTCCTCTCGGTCTTCACCCTTGTGGCTTCAGCCAAGAATCTACGCCATCCAACCGTGACCTACCTGGTCGTTCTCCTACTGGCCTCGATGGCGACTTTCCTTGCCGTTCTAAAGCCAGGGTAGTCCTCTGAGAGCGGATATATTTTGGCCCACGGATGGCAACGCAATACCACGGATGCCTGACGGCTGATTCCCGTGGTTCGAGCTTCATCGTACTACGAACGGTTCGCAGCCTCGAGCTACAGCACCTTCCGATGTAAGCCCGTAATCTGTAATTCCTTCTTCCCAAAGTTTGCCGCGATCCCCCACTCGAGATCTAACGCTTCCAAGAACGAAATTCCTCGGTGAACATTGAATTCGTTGTCTTCGTACAAAGCGGACCCGACCAATATGACCTCTTCCTCCACGATAGTACAATCGATGGGTGATTCATCAACAATCTGATCCCGAAAATACGCTCTGCAGATAGGAGAAGTAATGTATCCCAATCCACGGCGGGCTAGTTCAGCGCCGAGCAGTTTTCCCTGCATTCGCATTGCTGCGATCCATGTGCTATCCGCTTAATATCCACTCGCTCCAGACCAAGATTTGCTAGAATGCCTAGCTGATCTCCACGGAATTTCGAAGAGACACTTCCGAATCAGGTAGGATTCCTCCTCATAAATCATACTCATTGCTCCTTCTCATTTTTGGTCTCACCAAAGACTTAGGGCTGACGCTTGTCGCTCAACAGACGATTCACAAATCCTCTCTTCTGGGAACATCGTGTGAATCAAATCCACTATTCATCCGCGGTATTGCTTTGCCATCCGTGGGCCTCTCTCCTCCCCAGTCACCTTCATAGTCGCCCCAGCTCTTCGATTAACTGATCGGGGGTCCATTCGTTGCCTCGAATATTCTTCGTCACCTTCCCTTCCCGGTCCAGAACCACCGTCCGCAACGAATGGGTGATCTCCGGCGCTCCCTCGCCGTCTCGTACAACAGTGATCCCGAACTGCTCTCCAAATCGAACAATTGCCTCGCTCTCCCCAGTTAAGAATCGCCAGATGTTCGGATCGGCCTCTCGTTTTTGGGCATGTCTGCGAAGGACCTCGGGCGTATCGTAATCCGGATCAAACGTGATCGAAAGCAACCGGCAATCTCGTTTCAATCGCACTCCCTTCTTTATCGTGGCCTGAACCTCAGCGAAATTCTGATCCATCAATGGACAGAAATTCGGGACAGGACAGCGCGTATAGATGAAGGTAAGAGCTACAGGCTTTCCGAGGAAATCCGATAGTTTCCTCGGTTCGTTATTCTCATCCAAAAATGCCATATCCGGCACCTGGTCTCCTTTTCGAATCAGCCTTACCCCGGAGGGCAACTCAATATCGGGCAAATCTGATCGACCCGATCCCTCACTCCCCAGACTCGACAGGTAGCTCCCGTTTGTCGCTACCACGAACGTGCCACTCACCAGATCGCCCGGCTTGAGACCCTCCAGCATTCGCACATCCCGCACTTTGAACGGCATCGTCATGGCCGGCATGAAGCCGGGTATTTCCTCGTGTTTGATCGTGATCTCGTTGTTCAGCGAATAGATCGAGATCACCTCTCCCCTGATCTCGTAGCGCTGCTCATCCTGCGCCGGACGACAGCCGGTGAAGGCTGCCAAGAGGGCACCTAGGATCTGAAAATGGGTCCGGATCTTCCAATTTGTCATCACACCATTAGGACAGTGATTGCGATGCTCTGCAATCGTTCTCGTCCTCGTCCCTCAGAGAATTCTGGGGCCACAGTAGCGTACTCTCTCGCAGAAATCACCTTCCGAATTCCCTTTGGGTGAGGTACTGCTCTGCCATTTGAGGGAGCAAAGGAAGCCTCGCGATTCTGTATCTACTCAGAAGTCGAGAAAATGCAGTTGCCTCCACCGGGAAGGAATCTTCAAATCAGGCCCGACGAATTACCCTTACGTCATGGTTGAGCTCTCCCAGGTATTTCCCTTTCTCGCCTATTCGATATCCGCGGGCTTGATCGGCACCGGAGGAATGACCCTCATGCTCTACCTGATAACCCGGTCAGGGGTCACCAACGCACGAATGGTCTTCGCCGTTGGGAGCATCTTTACCCGCACAGAAGAATCGGCCCTTTTCGTCGGAACCACTTTCCATCTGATATCTGGATCCATCTTTGGCATCATTTACTCTCTCGCCTTCATGGTCGCGTCGCCGATGAACGCGACGCTGGTCATTTCAGCCGGCGCTGGATTGGGCTTCATTCACGGTTTGATTGTCTGCTTCGCTCTCATAGCGACAGTTTCCGAAGTACATCCCCTCGAAGAATTCCGCGGAGTGGGAATTGCCGTGGGAGTGGCTCACCTCATCGTGCACATCCTCTACGGTCTTCTTGTCGGCGTCGTGATCGCCGCCTCCGGTTTGGTAGCGCCGGATGTTCCGGTGGTTTGACCCGGATGATGTTCCGATCTTAGTCGTGAGCCTTGTCGCGAGCTTTGTCGAAATCTACTGGCCGTAGTGAGGCTGTTTCAGGGGCCCCAAGAAAGACATTGTCACGGCAAGATTCGACGAAGAGCTTACGACGAAGCTCGCGACCAAGACTGCCCTCGGACATCCGACCTCCACTTGGCACCATGCTACTCGAAAAAAACCCGCAATTCCTTCCCGAGGCCCTGAAGGAAAGGTGCCGGCATCTGTTCAAGCTCATCGCCAACGCCGGTGGACGGCCCCAATTAGTCGGCGGAAGCGTACGGGACGCGCTCTTGGGAGAACCGGTCAAGGATGTTGACATTGAAGTCTTCGGGCTTCCGGCACAGGAACTAGAGGATCTACTCACCACTCACCACCCCGTCGATCAGGTAGGTAGGGCTTTCTCCGTCTTCAAGATTCGCGGAATGGACATCGATATCTCGATTCCCCGAAGGGAATCCAAGTCCGGAGAGGGGCACAAAGGTTTCGCCGTCGAAGGCGACCCCAATATGGATAGACGAGAGGCAGCCGGCCGGCGGGATTTTACGGTCAATGCAATATCCTGGGATCCGATCGAGAATCGAATCTTTGACCCCTTCAATGGGATTGCGGATCTGGAGAAACGGATCTTACGTCACACCACGGACCGGTTCTCGGAAGACCCTTTGCGTGTTCTCCGCGCTATGCAGATTGCGGCGAGGTTCAATTTTGAAATCTCTCCCGAGACGGTTGAACTCTGCCGCCATATCGAGCCGGAGAACCTTCCCCCGGAAAGGATATTCGAGGAATTCAGGAAGCTCCTCCTTAAAGGGCGCAAGATCTCGATCGGGTTCAGGTTTCTCCAAGCCTGTAATTGGATCCGCTACTTTCCCGAGCTCGAAAGTCTCATTGGATGCGAGCAGGAACCTGAGTGGCATCCCGAAGGCGACGTATGGATACACACCCTTCACTGTATGGACGCGTTCGCCAGTGAGAGAACGGGAGCCGAATGGGAAGACACCGTCGTAGGATTCGCCGTCCTCTGCCACGACTTGGGTAAACCCTCGACCACGGTCGTCGAATCGGGACGGATCCGCTCACCAGGACACGAGAGCGCAGGAGAAGGGCCTACCCGTTCACTTCTCCATAGAATGACCGAGCAGAAGGACCTGATCGACTCGGTCATTCCATTGGTCACGACACACTTGCGCCCTCTCGAACTCTACAGAGCCAAAGCGGGCGATTCCGCCATCCGCAGGTTGGCGCGAAAAGTACAACGGATCGATCGCCTGGTTCGTGTGGCAAGAGCCGACATGCAGGGCCGTCCTCCTCTCGAGACCGACGAGTTTCCCGCCGGGAATTGGCTCATCGAAAGAGCCGAGGCCCTCGCCGTAATCGATTCCGCCCCCAAACCCATCCTCCTCGGCCGCCACCTGATCGATCTCGGCGAGACACCCGGCCCCCATTTTAAGCCTCTACTCGATCATTGCTACGAAGCTCAACTCGACGGCGAAATATCCGATCTCGATAGTGGGTTGCTATTTCTTCGCCGGATACTGGAGGAGAGGGAGTTGAGTCCCGGTTGAGAGTGGGCGAAGATACTGGGTTCAGGGTTCAGGGTTCAGGGTTCAGGGTTCAGGGTTCAGGGTTCAGGGTTCAGGGTTCAGGGTTCAGGGTTCAGGGTTCAGGGTTCAGGGTTCAGGGTTCAGGTACTGTTGGAGCTTGGAACATACGCTCAGGTTCATGGAAACCACAGACTAACTGTCGAGAGCCGTCCGATCTTCGTGGTTTCTATTGTCCCCCGGCCGTCGCCTTTCGCCGAGAACCCTGAGACTAGAAGGACAACCTCGCTACTCGAGACCTCCTCCCCTTCTCCGCGCTTCCCATCCCGCCGACACCGAAGACAATAACGTCGTAGTGGTCAGACATGGTTGCTGATTGCCTTTCGACTCCGCGGCAGTCCGTTCATCCGTTGCCACTACCCTCTCGTCTTGGAACTAGAATCCTTACGAACTACATTACCTAAGGTTTCATATTTCTGCCAGCCATGTTTTTGCCATCTCAAGATAGGCACCCGCAACGTCGGCAATGGGTCCTATCCGATTGAGTCCCCGCTCTGCCTCCCGCAGAGCGATTAGGAAGATGTCGGTGCTGGATTCGGCTTTGATCCACGAACGCAAAATAAAACAACAATGCTCCGAGATATCGCAGAGCGAAACCCGACAGATTCCTAGGGGATCGTCCAAAACTCCTCCGTTTCGAGATCGACGAAATCGCGTGGATCGGTCGTGCCCACAAAGTAGAAATTGAACGTCTGCCGCGTATTGGACCAGAATGTGAGGGGTTGGAAACTGGAACTGGTCCACCAGAAGTCGATTGACTCGTTGTCGAAAAGCCAGGCCTCTCCCTGGTTACCGGTCTCAAAGACGTACTGCCACCCATGTTCGACATGGAAGATCCATGGATAGAAAGTGACATTGTAGATTCCGAACCAAGCAGAGAAGAAGAAGTTATCACCCAATATGACCCCATCGAAGACATCGGTGGCCACGACATCGATTAGAACCTGAGCCGTTACGGAACGATAGGTTTGAGTGTCATTCGGATTAAAGGTCGTCGAGAGAACCTGTCCTTCACCAAGCGCTAGAACAGTTCCCGTTGGTGGAACATACTCGAATGAGCCGGCAACATTGGCCATGGCATTGAGCTGGACTCCGCTCAAGTTGGTCCCGACCACAATGTCGGGAGGATCACTCCAAGTTATTACGGGAGTCTGTTTATCAGCGCCGAGACCGGTGTGTTTGGGATCATGAGAGAACTGAGGCCAGAAGCTGTTGGCAAGGCCATTGCCGGCGTGAATGGCATAGAGACGACCGTCGAAGCCTCCAATATAGAGAGCGCCATTAGGAGCAATGGTGGGAGAAGAATCAACCAGATCGCTAATCGCAAACTCCCACAGAAATCCACCATCCTCCCGAAATGCGAATACCTTGCTGGTCCCGCCTCCAACGAAGGAAGTGATATAGAAGTTCCCCGCATCATCCAGAATCGGTGAGCTGAAGAATACATCGCCCACCAAGATGGAGAAGTCCTCGATCCCAAACTCGTCAAGGACATAGATGTATCCGTCACGAGATGCAAAATATACGGTCCCGTCCACCCCGATTACGGGCGAAGAGTCAACATTGCCCCCCGCAGTAAACGACCACCTTTCAGTTCCGCTAGGATCCACCGAATAGAGCCTGTTGTTGCCCGAGCCGAAATAGATGTTTCCATCAAAATCAATCGCCGGCGATGAGGATATCCGACTGTCCTCTCCTTCGACGACGTCCACTGAGAAGGTCCACTTCAACGATCCATCAGGATTGTAGTCCCGTTCGAATTGAGGGCATAGAAAGTCGCGTCCGAAGATCCGAAATAGATGGTGCCATCTGCACCAATGGCGGGCGAGGCGATTATGAGGCTGTCGGTCTCGAACTTCCAGATCTGGCTGCCGTTGGCGGGGTTGATGGCATAAAGATTGTTATCCCAGGAACCGACGTAGATAGTACCGTCGGAACCGATCGCGGGCGAAGAATCGATCCAATCCGTGGCCCCAGTGAAAACCCACTTCTGAGTGCCGCTCGGATTTATCGCATAGAGGTTGTTGTTCTCTGAACCGACATAGATAGTGCCGTCATCGCCTACCGCCGAAGATGAGAACACGACATCGCCGGTCGGAAAACTCCACAATTCCTGGCCTGGAGTCTGACCGTAGGCAAACGGCCAGAATACGATCGCCAGGGCCACCGATCCCAGCCGGATCAATCGGTTCTCAGTTCTAACTCCAGGTTTCAAATTCCGAAATTATTGTTGGAATGTTGCTATAACCAAACTCAGACAGATTCCAGGTTCAGGCGAACCCTAAAGCAACTTCCGCTTCCATCACTTTTCTCCAAATCCAATTCGGCTCCAATGTGATTGGCCAACTGCTGGCTGATGGCGAGACCGATACCGCTTCCCCCCTCCTTTGAACTCTTGGTAGGAGAAAAGAGATTCTGCCTTATTGTCTCGGGAATTCCGGCTCCGCCGTCAATCACCCTGAACTCGGTTAGATTCTCATCCCCTTTTGTGGATAGCCGGACCACACCTTCCGGTTCCGAAGCTTCGATCGCGTTTTGGATCAGATTCATCAGGATCAAGAGGAGAAGGTTTCCTCTACGACTGTCGATCGATCCTTCCCTAGGACCATCGTATTCAAGTGAAACCCTTTTCTTCTCAGCTACCGGAGAGGCCTTTGCCGATATCAAGTCCACTATCTCCTCCAACGTAAAATCGTATTCCGACGCCACCTCTTCCTCACGCAGAACCGCGACGATTTCTTCGATCATCGTTTGCATGCGACGGGTCGTTTCCACGGCCAATTCCCATTCATCTTCTCCTCTCTCATCATCATCATGGTCCCGGTCTGAAACAAAACTTTGCAATCCCGATAGGGGATTCTTCAGTCCATGAATAAGATGAGCGCTCACAGCTCCGATGGCGGAACTCTTTGCCGCCAAAGTGAGCTCGGCATTCGCTTCCGCAAGCTTGCGGCCCCGCTCCTTCAGCAGCCTATTCTTGTCGTTCAGTCTTCGGAATGCCCAGAGGAGCACCGCGCCGATGATGAGACTACTGCTTCCGAACGCGAACCCCGCAAAACGTCGCAGATTCCCGTCGAGCACATCGAACTCGTCTTTGATCTTCTCGCCGTCGACCAGATACTGGGCGAGGCCAAGTAATTCCCCTGTCTCCGCCCGGTGAAGCGGAATGCTGACCTCGAGCAGCGCATACGGTTTCGAATCTAAATCCGCAACAGGATCAGTGAAGTAGTCACCCAGTCTGCCGTCGGCTTCGAAGCGGCTGACTGGTTGCAACCCTCGAAGAGTCTCCAAGTCACGCTCATCCAACCCGCCTTCGAGGAAACTACCCGGCACTGCCACAGAGAACTGTCCTAAACTGTCGAACAGGCGAACCCCGAATACACCCTTCAATTGCGATGTCTTCAGAACGACATCGAGGAGGAGCGCTTCCTCGTCAAACAGAGGGTCTCCCAGAAAGTCGGTTACCATCCCTTCTTCGGCCTTTTCCAACTCAAGGAGAGCAACCGGATAGAGAACCTCTGCATCCCGTGCAATAATCTGACTCCGGATCTGACCCCGGAACTGAAAACTGAGCAGCGTCACAATCGCGCCAAAGATCGCGATCGTAAGCAGTATCACTCCCCAGGAGAGCGCCCGGAGGAATCTGTCGGTCCCTACATCCATTGTGTCTCCGACTCCCCGATCAGTTGAACCGGGGAATCGGCGACACAATGGATGCTAAAATAGCCGATCGATTCCAACCGTAAAATTGTGCTGATCAAACTCCTCTTCCGGTCGATTGGACCGGCTCTGTTCGTAGGCGTACTCGCAGTAGAGCTTCAATTTCTTGGCAATTTCGCGCTCGACCCGCCCTCGAGCTCGAAGCGTCTTTCGTTCAAAGAGAGCGTTATTGAGGAAGCCAACCGTCTGAATCGAGTAATCGAAATAGCTGTATTTTGCATCCCCGACGACTTCCCATGGACCCGTCTTGAAGGTAAACTTCTGACTTATGCCGTAGCGATCGTAATCATTATAGCCGGAGCCGTTGTCACGATTCAACTTCACACTTAATTTCGTCTGAGTTTGAAGATTTCGATCCTTTCCCCAATCTCGTTTCCACTTGCCTATTATATCCTGGGTCTCCAGCTCGAGCATCGTCTCCGGCAGGGAGAATCCCCTGCTGTCCCGCTGCGACCGGCTATCGTAGAGTTTATTTCCATATTCGTAACTGACCCCCAGTCTACCGCGGAAAAAGGGATGGCCGCCGTAGCCGAACTTAACCAACGGCTTCAGATAATTATCGACTGAATCTCTAAAAAGGTTCTCCTGCACGCCCCCATCCAGCTGGAGAAAACGCCCCCCCTTCACTTCTTTCTTAAGGAACGGCCTGACCTCGAATTGGTGAATCTCCAGGATCGCGGTATCCGTCTCCAGATCGTTCGATGAAATGTCGAACACCTCGTCGGCATACGTGTACTGGAGGACAGAGCCGAGGTGAGCCGTGGTATTGATCGCCTTGCTGATCCTGCTCTGAAGGATCGCGATGCTCTCATTGTTCACTTCATGTGCATCTGTATACCGTATATACTCTCCATAGAAGTAAACGTATATATCCGCCTTCCCTTTTCGCGGGTCTCGCCAGAGGAAAGCTTCGAAATCCGCCCCGAAGTAGGGACTCCCATCTCGATCGAAGGCTCCTTGCACAACATTGTCATTGAACCCGGCAAGCGCGCGAAGATTGAATTCCTTCGTCCATTTGGGCTCTGCCTCTCCCAAACCCCAACCCTCGATCAGCGCGTCCAACTGCTCGTCGTTGAGCGAATCGACATCGATTCTACCCGTCTCGTCGATAGGCAGATAATTTTCCGCTCCGGAACTCCCGGCCTCCTGACCGCTCATCGAGAGGCAGGCCAGATTCAGTGTCAGGAGTAAGGATTGTAGGTACTTTGCCAACGCGTCTGATCCCGGTCGTGGGACTCCATATTAGATGCCGATCTACAGGGGATCGGTATTAGCCAAGATTCGAGCATTCCGGCCAATTCGCGGCGGCGACGGAGCACCGCCCTCCACAGCCGGCTTGTAACCGTTGATTGGAGAGCGGTGCTCCGTCGCCGTCGCTGCCGTAGGTTGGATTTCACTTCGTCTTAGGGTTCGAGAGCCCTCGCCTGCCACACCGCAGGATTCGGAAGCGGGCCCCATCCATTCTGACGTCCTTTCGAGTCAAGAGCTTGTCGGACTTTGTCATTGGAGAACCAAGCATCCGGCAACATTCCCAGTTATAGGCTCCAATCAACACGAAACTCTATAGTCTCTTCGGAACCGAGCGCAGCAAATTAAACTCGTGTATTTTCAAAACCGGCAGCCTGAGGACAATTGGTCGCGCTTGTCCTCAGGCTGCCGGTTTTGAAAATAGAGACAGGCAACTCGCATCTCTCGAGTTGCCTGCCAGCGCCGGGAACCCCTTTCCGGCGTTACTTCATGATCCGGTTTAAGTCTATCCTTCGTTTCGCCGCGCGCCGCTCACTTCCCCTTCAACATCCTCTCGAATCCGTCGGCGCAGCTCCTTTTGAACTTCGAGCTCCTGGCGGAGATCGGAACGGAACGCCTGGATGGCGGCTTCCTTTTCCTCGTCTGAAAGATCCCTAATTGAGTCCATAAAAGCGTGGCGCTGCTGGATCAGAGCATCCCGCTCATCCTTGAAGTCCTGGATCCTATTAGCCAATTCCGATGAAAGAGAGCCAGGTTCCGGCCTGTCGTCACGAACTCCACGGATATCATGGAGTTGATCGCGAATCGAGGCGGCCAGGATGTGCTGCAGCTCGATCCGATCCGCATTCGCCTCGCGAAAACCGGCAATGGCCTCGCGAACTTCGTCCTTCGTGGGCTGGTCGAGCTCCGCGAGCACATCGCGAAGATCGGAACGCATTTCAATCTTCTCTGCCCGGTAGCTCTGGATTTCCTCAAGGAGGTCTCCTGGAAGAATCTCCGGCCGGTCCACTTCGGGTCGATCCGGTGTCCCTGCGGAACCGTCGTCGTTTTGTCCCCACGCCCTTTCTCCAAAGTAGAAAATAGCAAGGGCCAGAATAAATATCAGGTTTACTAACTTGTTCATTGTTCTCTCTCCTATTTTGAAATCTTAAATTCTTAGCTGGTTTGTGCCTTCTCCTTTTGCAGGCCCCGTGCCAATCCCTAAATTATCACCTAAATCGTTGGTCTCCAGATCTTAAACGCATTTACACAACACTCTCCGCTATCCCTAATACGACACGTAATGGGAATTATTCACCATATGATCTATCTTTCGCTATCATCGATTTGGTAATATTCCCAAGGAAGGCCTTCTCCGTGCGATTCAAGCTTCCGGAATGTCGACCGGTAACCCTGCAGAGCTGCATCGCCCTACGGTTCTAAGCTCCCCCGGCCTCAACCACGACAAAGGGAATAGCCCTCAAAGTGACTCCTTCTCCCGCAGCCGGTAGCGAATGTAATCTCTCTTAACCCCCAGCAACCGAGCCGCCGCCGAGACGTTATTTTCCGTTTGTCTCAACGCCTGTTGTATAATCCGATTGATCGCCTCTTCAAGCTTAAAACCCTCTTCGGGAAAAGTCCAATTCGAATTGAGCCAATCATCGGTGTCAGGGTGAAAGTTTTCTGGGGAGGAAGTGGCTGATAGGCAAAAAGATAAAAAAAGAGCTAAACAAACCCGAGGGAATCAGTCATGCCAAGATGGTATGAAAGACAAAAGATCTTACCATCTGACTCCTTCGATAGATCGTCTAACTCTGCGTCTGATCTTGCCCGAAGAGCAGGAGCGATTCAATGATCTTTTGATCCAACATCATTATTTGCACAGTGCGGGGAGCGCGGGAGAGACCCTGCGCTATGTGGCTTTGATCGACGGGCAATGGGTGTGTCTTTTGCTGTGGGGAGCGGCTAGATAGAGGCTGTCCCAAATCCGAGAGGATTTGGGTGGAAGCCTGATACCGATATCAATCTTCGTCACGTTATGTAGACCACGACATGCCTTCCGTCCTCGGTAGCTTACCTTTTATCCGTTATGCACCTTTCCAGCACCCTTCCTCTCGCTTTGAGTCGATAGTTCTCCCAAGGAAGCGCCTCTGACTCGATTCTTGGATCCCTATGCCGCCTGCGTTGCCTCTTTCTCATGTTCTTGCGCAAGTCTCTGCGCGATTTTCCATAGATTGTGGGACAGAACCGACCAGGCCACGCTAAGGTTACGGTTGTCAAAGCCTTTGCTGCGTATCTTGCCCCCGTGCCATCGGTTCTTGAGCACTCCGATCCGGCCTTCGGTGCTCCCTCGTCGTCGCTGCAACCGGACAAAGCGCGGCTCCTCCATCCGCTCCTTGAGCTCTTGTGGATTGCGGGGCGTAAGGGCGTCAAAAATCCCCTCTGCCTGGAGCCGCTTGCTGGCCGCCTTCGAGGCATAGCCCCGATCCCCACTGATCGCTTCGATCTTCTCCTCTAAAGCGAAGCCCTTTTGCCTCTCCAGACTTTCCCAAAGCTGCTTCAATTCGCTCGGGGCCTGCCCCCCATACAGTTTCCAGTCCAACAGATATCCCTCTGCGCTCTCGCATAAATAAAGGGTGTTGCCAAACTCCACCTCCCGATCTGCCTTGCCTCGCACGATGACGTCAATCTCAGGTTCGTAGGCGCTCAGGATCTTCTCCTCATTCTTCACCTGCCGCCCCCCTATGATCCGTTCGTGCGCCTGTTTCATGACCTGCGGTATCTGCTCTAACATACCATCCATTCGCTCGATGATTCGGCTCGCCTTCTTCTCGGTGTAATCGCTTTGCATCCACATAGCTTCCAATAAGTCACGGTGGCGAAGGGCATGGCCCTCAATCTTCTTGAGCAATAGCTTCATCCGCCGCAGGATCCCTTTACGCGCTTTGCCCGCCTCCCGGCGCCGACGCGCATGCGTCATCTCCAGGCACCGTTTGTTCATCTCCCGAGCCAATCCCTTTGCTCCCTGGGGCATGCGCTGTTTCATTCCCGCCTGCCGGATCAGACTGATCGCCTTGAGCAGCGTTGCTCCCACATCCTTGAGCAAGACCCAGTCCACGGGCCAGTGGATGTTCGCTTCCAGGCAAGTGGCGTCGATCAGGCATTCCCTCGTATCGATCGGCTTCTCTAATCCTGCCTCACCACAATGTTCAGCATTGCCCACCACCTCGGTCATCCTTGCATGCAGCTGTCTCAGATACGCTTCGTCGAAGAATTTCGAATCCCGTTCCAGACTGCTCTTCGATATTTTCCGGATCCCGTCTACCTCACGCACCCGGCAAAAATTAGCCAGAAGCTCACTGCGTCCCAACTCCTGCGACAGACAACGAAAGGATATCCCTCCGAGTAAATGACGCACCACCTCCACCCGCAGCGCTTTTATCGCTCTTAGAGCGCGTCGCTCCCGATCCTTCCCTCTCCCGCTTCATCCCATCCTTCCAAGGCTTTTACGATCGCCTCCCTTTCCAGCGAGGAGTCGATCAAAACCCGGTCAATCCGCTCCATTGTTTCCAGAAACACGGTGTAGTCTTTGCATCGAATGACTGGAGTTAGGGCTGGACGCAGGAAGCTTTGTACGGCAATATTTTTCATGAGAAGGGCGTGCTTTGTATTTGACTAACGCAAGCATAAGCGCCCTTTTTCGCCGGATCGAGCTTTTTGCAGCTCTATCCGGCCTTTTTTTTGCCCATAACTCATTAAAAATCAATTGTTTCCACCACTGGGACGGGCTCTAGCGACCGGCTGAAGGATCGAGACGGCTGGATCGGCGGGGATGGGGCGCGACGGCATGCGCGCTTGAAACTGGTGGTGCAGAACCGGCGTTTTCTCATTCTGCCCGGGCTCAAGCTGGCCAATCTGGCCTCCAAGACGTTGGCGATGTGCCTGAGAGTCTTGGCCGATCACTGGGAGCAGGCCTTTGCCTATCGCCCCTTGGTAGCGGAAACTTTCGTGGACCCACAGATCCACCGAGGCACTTGCTACAAGGCGAGCGGGTGGACTCCTTTGGGCTTGAGCGCGGGATATGGTCGACAGCGGGAAGATTTCTATGAACGCCATGAGCGCCCCAAGCAGATCTGGGTCAAACCCCTGCGGGCTGATGCTCTGCAACTGCTGCGCTCGCCAGGGCCCTTGCCCAAGGCACACCGTGAGGCCCTCAATGCCAACGACAACTCCCATGCGGTCTGCCTCAAAGTGGAACAGATGACAAGCCTCCGGGAACGCTTCCACCAGATCGAAGACTTCCGTCGAAAAGCGGGCCGTCGCTATCGACTCGCCACGGTCTTGAGTATGATTGTGCTCGGCACCCTCTGCGGCAAACACAACCTCAAGGAGATCGTGCGCCTGGCCCATCACCTCAATCAAGCCCAACTGCGCGCCTTACGCTCCTGGAAAAACCCCAAAACAAGCCGTTTTCAGGCCCCCTGCTATGATGTCTTCTACCGGGTGTTGCAAAACGTCGAGGCCGAGCTTTTCGATCAAATCCTCACCCAATTCATAGCCTCGCCCGAGGGCCGTTTGCCCCGCGATATTGCGGTTGACGGTAAGACTCTCAAAGGCACTGACAAAGAACCGGCCAAGGCCTTGCACCTGGTGGCCGCGGTCGATCATCAAAGCGCTCAAACGATTGCCCAAGTCGCTACCGCCGACAAATCCAACGAGATCACCGCCGCCCAGACTCTCCTGCGCAAGATGCCGGCCATGGACGGATCCACCTTCACCTTCGACGCCATGCATAACCAAAAAGAAACGGCCCACATCGTGGTCGAAGAACTCGGTGCTGACTATATCATCCAGATCAAAGACAACCAACCCACCATGCATCAAGACGCAAAGAATCTTTTCGGCCCCTCCCCCTTTTTGTCCACCAAACCGTAGATAAGGACCATGGCCGCCTGGAGATTCGTCAAATAGCAACCCATCCTCTAAGCGCTCCCTCCCTTGGCTTGCCTCATGCTCGTCAGTTCGCCTCTGTCCAACGCACCTTCCATTATCCTAACAAAGCGAAACCTTCCTCGGAACGCTCCTACTATGTCAGCAGCCGCGATCCCACCGACTTGAGCCCTCCTCAGTTCCTATCGAAAATCCGCAACCACTGGGCCATCGAAAACAAAAACCACTACCCCAGAGATCGCTTCTTCGATGAAGATCGATGTATGATCCGTAACCATAACGCAGCCAGAATCCTGGCTGCTTGCAGGCAACTGGTTCTTAGCCTCAAATCTACCATGGGCTTCGAATCCACCCCTGCCCTCTGTGATCATTTCACCTTCAACCTACACAAGGCCATCAATATCATCACCTAATGTCCCGAGAATCAAAACACCGTAAAGGTGTCTCCAACCGGAAAGGGAGCCACCGAACCGGCTGAAGAGTCGAGATGGTCAAAATTCAAAACTTCGGAATCACTGAGGATGACGGAGCGCTCCAGTTCATGGGCCAACTCTCGGACATTTCCCGGCCACTTGGACGCGAGAAGCCGATTCCTTCCCGATCCACTAATCGCCGGTTTTTCCATCCGGTAGCGGCGACTGATTTGCCCGAGAAGGAATTCCACCAACTTGAAGATATCGTTGCCCCGATCGCGAAGAGGAGGGATGACGATGCGCAGCAAGTCGAGGCGATGAAAAAGGTCCTCCCGAAAGGCCCCTTCCTCAACCATCCGCCGCAATCTCTGATTGGTTGCCGCAATCAGTCTCACATTCACCGTGATCTCTTTGTTGCCACCTACGCGCCGGATCTTGCTGTCTTCGACAGCGGTCAGGACTTTCGCCTGTATCGCCGGCGAGAGGCTCGGTATCTCATCGAGAAAGAGGGTGCCCCCATCAGCTGCCTCAAAGAGCCCGATACGTGCCGTCTTGGCATCCGTGAAAGCGCCTCGCTCATGCCCGAACAGTTCCGACTCAGCCAGCGTTTCGGGTAGAGTCGAACAGTTCACCTCAACCAAGGATTGCTCACTTCGCGGTCCCCGGTGATGCAGCCAACGAGCCACCGAGGTCTTACCGGTCCCAGTCTCGCCTTCGATTAAGACCGGTGGCAACCCCTCTCTCAATCGCTCATCGGTCTGAATAACTCTCTCCAGCTGCTTTCGAGTTGAATCCAACCCCTCACCGAAGAAAAAGGTCTCCTCCAGTTGGCTCTCGTTTTCTCGCCGGTGTTGAAAGAGCCTCGTCGTCTTCTTGGCCAGCCTACAACGCTCGAATACAATCGGTAGTTCCTCCGGCTGAAAAGGTTTGGTCAAATACTCCCCGGCCCCCAAACGCATGGCTTCGACGGCGCTATCGACTCCGCCGTCCGCCGTCATGATCACCACTCCCGTATTTCCCGAGAATCGCCCCTCCCTTAGCAGATCCAATCCCAAACCGTCCGGCAGGTTGATATCCACCAGAGCGAAATCGAAAGAGAGATCGGAGAGGGCGTTGCGCGCGTGATCGATGCATTCCACCGCCGTCACATCCGCTCCCTGCTTTTCCAGATACCCCGCCAACCGCTTCCGCAACAGCGGTTCGTCTTCTACCACCAGGATCTCGCTATTGGAAAGGGAGGTTTTTTCCATATTACGCCGAATTTCCAGAAAGCCGGAATCCCGAAATGAAAATGCCCGCCCCCGCCGATGGCAATCTCTATAAACGGGCTATCCATCCCGCCCTGGTGCCGTCGGAGTCCGTCCTGAGCGAAGTCGAAGTGCAAGGAGGCGGACGTATCGAAACCGCTGAGCTTTTCGTCCGCATCCTTGCGGACGCGGCTACTTCCCATCCGTAGCCGGGGCCGCAAGGATCCGGACCCGAACCGGAAACTGGTCACGAACTTCCAGCGACCATTCGCTGCCCAATGATTGAATCGACCAACAACCCCAATATAGCTACTTTCTATAAAAAATCACCGATCGACCCAGATCCTCAACGATGTCCGACATCCACCCAAAACACCGCCCTCTTCCCCGCCTCCCACCCGAATTCTACGAAGGCTTCGCCTACGTCCACTGGTCCATGACCATAAACCAGCGAAAGTCGGGCTGGTTAAACGACAACTTTCACTTCCGTTTCCGGGAGGTCCTCCTTCAAACCCTGTGGAAATACGATCTCTTCTGCCCCATCTACGTGCTCATGCCCGACCACATGCACCTCCTCTGGATGGGCATGTCCGAAACGAGCGATCAAAAGAAGGCCACGCCTTTTTTTCGTAGGCACATCAACCGTTTGCTCACGCTTTTTCGCCTTCAGGATGAAGCCTTCGATTCAGTGTTGAAGGAGAAAGACCGAGAACGAGGCGCCTTTCAAGCGGTCGTTCACTACATTTACGAAAATCCGGTCCGTGAGAAAATTGTAGAAGAGGCTGAAGACTATCCCTACTCCGACTGCCTTTTGCCAGGTTACCCGGAGGTCTCCTTTCGAGATCCCAATTTCTGGGATCGCTTCTGGAGGATCTTCATTGCGGCGATGGAGAGAATAGACGATCATTAGTTCCGAATCCGTTCCCTTGCGAGAACGGCTACCTTGACGTTCACTCGTAACCTCCATGGTGTAGCCGTCCCCGCAAGGGGGCGGACCTCCCCCTCTGCGGCACACCCGCGCCCTTGCGAGCACGGCTACCACCCCGCGTTCCAAGTAAGAATTCGGTGGTCGCCCCCCGACGATTCACCACCCGAGCTCACCCCAGACTCAATCCAACCCTTTACCCTCAGCCATTCTCCGCGTCAATCGACTATCGTTCATTGCCAAGGTATAGCTTTTCTTAGTAATCTCCAGGACCCGCACACCAAATATTCGTCCCTGGAGGCTGACAGGAATCAGATCACCGGCTCGTATCTGGATTCCGTTCGTCACAATCCGGGTTTCGTTCGCGCTTGTAACCAATGCGGCATCTTTCGTCTGAAGGAATTCGGCCAATAGGCTGAGAAGATCCTTCGCCTTCATCGAGGCCAGATCGGCTCGGCTCGCCGTTCGAAATGATTTCGACGCCATCGCCAAATTATCAAGTTCGAATGGATCTCGGATATCAGAAGCAACACCGACCAGATCGCCAGGCGCACGAATTTCGAGAAGCTTTTCCGCGGCGGCCAATGATTCTCTCCGGTCGCTGTCTGGTGTCACCGTAAACGACTGTTCCACATCCTTCCTAGCGACCACTTCCTGCACTTGATCAACTCGTCGACGCTCTCTGTCACGCGAAGGAGTTATCTCAGTCTCCGACTCCGTCAGCCCCCGCCCGCTTGAAGGCGGGTCGCTACGATGAATGCCCACCCAGAAAACCAGCACGATGCAGGCGGCCAACACACTTCCCCAGGTCCAGATAGGGATCAGCCTCCGGTCCTCTCGCTCTGGTTCCTCGGAGTCGAGTTCGGCCCTTATCCGAGCCACCTGAGGTGCCGACAAACCAGGCATCGGTTCTTCTTCAAAAACATTCTCCAGGAGAACGGCAAAGGCACGCAGTTCTTCCAGCGCTCTCTGCAGATCGGTGTCTCCGGACAAGGCACGCTCCACCTCGGCTCTTGCCTTGGCGTCGAGTTCACCCAGCGCGAATGCAGTAAACTGTGGATCGTCCTGATTCATCTCTGATAAGGGCAATCTCCTGCTAGAAGGCCGGTCTCCCCTTTGATTTTCGTGTGAAGGGTTTTTAGAGCGGTGTGGAGGGTAAACCCCACGTTGTTGACCGACGTTGATGTCGCTTCCGCAATCTCCTTGTAGCTAAGACCATTCTGAAATCTCAGGCGAATCACCTCTCTCTGCTTCGCGGGTAAAGTGTCCAGGATCTGCAAGAGTGATCGAACCGCCTCCGATCGTTCCGCAGCATCCGATGGAAGCGTGTCCGGGCTCGTCTCCTGCTCGAGCGTGCGATCACTAAGATCCGTCATGCGACGTTCGCGATTGGCATGTTCGAGAGCCCGCGTTCGACAGACTCGGAAAAGCCAAGGCACCAGATGTCCTTCAATCCGTGCTCGCTCGGCGCGGCAGAGCCGCAGAAAGGTCTCCTGGACAACATCTCGTGCGCTCTCCTCATCCCCTGTAATGCTCGCCGCATAGCGGGTAAGCGGCCCGGCATGGCGCTCCACCGCCTTCTGAATCCACTCCCTCTTCGTGCTCTGTCCTGCATCGCTCATTCGCTGCCAGTTCTCTTATCCCTGATTCGAAAACCTTACGAACTACATTACGTAAGGTTTCAATCTGAAGACCGGCGACTCTCTATATCGACATTCAGACTTGAGCCTTCGATATTGGACGCTCCTCATACGGTGTCTTCTCGAATGCGCTGGGAATACTCTCCCCATTCGTGTACCTCAACGCGCCACTGCGCGCAGGTATGTTCATTCGTGGTTTTCCTATTCTCTTTTGATTGCGGCTTCGCTGCTCCAATGCGCGCAGGCTAATCGGTTCGGGCGCTACCGCGCTTCTCGACTCCATTCAACGACTCCTTTCGTGTCGAGAAAGCTCCTTCTCAGAGTGCTATCGTTTACACGCAATGCATATCCTCCCAACTCAATCTCTTCGACTTTCACTTTGTGCTCATTTTCTCCTAAACGGACGACAACCTGATCCCCGACCTCCAGCACTCCCAATCTGGTCTGCAAGAGACGCCGACCGCTACTGCCCATCACGACGCTCCCACTGGCACCCAACTGTTCCGCCGCCCCCGAGAGGATTTCGTCATAGCTGATAACAACAGGTGTCGGAGGTTCTGGAGGTTCCGGCTCGGTCGGCCCTACCAGGGGACTCTTTGCCAGTTCAAAAGGATTTCTTAACTGGTCGGGCAGAACCAACCGAGTGGGCGAAAAGAGCTGATCAAGGCTCCCCAAGGCTTCCTTCCTGGATTCCTTAGACAATATCCGCCTCATCTGAACCTGGTCCTCAGAGCCGGCCAAATTCAATCTGAACACAGCGGCGAGGGCCAAACCTATTGCAAGTCTAATTGTGGTCCTCAAAAGTGATGACTTCATTATTCTTCTCCTGATTTTGTTATTGCGATTCGATCAGTGGTTTCCATTCCACCAAGAGAGAATACCGACAACCTCGACTTTTATTAGGGGAAATTCGCCGAAGACGGCGAATTTCTCTCTGGAGCGGGATCTGCGCCAGATGCTGCAGGTGTCCAGTCTGCGGGACTCCGAGCGATTCCTGCGGGCCTGTTCCTTGCGCACGGCACAACTGCTAAACCGGGCTGAACTGTCACGCGACATCGGAGTCGCGGGGTCCTCCGTCGCGGCATGGCTCTCGGTTCTCGAGGCATCGGGACAGGTGGCGCTATCGGAGCCCTCGTTTTCAAACAGAACGAAGTCGCTTGTCAAGAGACCCAAACTCTACATGGGCGATACGGGGTTGTGTTCATTCCTCAACGGTATTCGAGAGGCTTCCGATCTCAATGTCTCTCCTTTGGTCGGACCCCTCTGGGAAACTCTTGTCTTTGGTCAAATTCGTCGAGGACAGTCTAACAGGAGGGGCGGTTGGGACCTCCACTTTTGGCGCGATCGCGCCAAAGAGGCCGACTTCCTTCTTCACCGGGGAGGCCGATTCGAGTTGGCCGACGCGAAGTGGACGGAACATCCCACCCATCGAGATGCACTTAGCCTCTCTCGAATCGCCGATGAATTCCCAGCCGTGTGCATGGCCGGCACATTCATTGTCTCCCGCTGCCTTCACCCTTATCCTGTTTCCGAATTCGTCCAAGCCATTCCGCTCGAATCCCTGCCCGATCGTTGGCGGTAAAGGACAATATTAGCCAGCCGTAGATTCGCCTATCGTCGCCGGATTCGCCTGCCCTGAGCCTGTCCTGTCGAAGGGGCAAGAATTCGGAGGATTCACGGGACTGACCCAAACTGGATACGAGAGATTTCTTCCCTGTTCTTCGGATTCTCTCCCGTAAAGAGCAAAGACTCAAATAGTGCGCCCGAACTTAATGCGCCACCACCTAGGATTGTATCGGAGCTGCTTTCACGGAACTACACTTAAATAATAAGCCCGACCCCTTTGTCCTCCCCTTCATAAGAGCAGGCTTATTATTTAAGTGTACGGATTGCGAATGGAAAGTAAGGGGCAGGGATTATTTATATTTTCATCCCCGCTCTCCGTTTCTCTTCAGAATTGCGCGAAGTTATCCAGGCCACCAGGTCTCGGCACCGTTCAGTTGCTCCTGGAACCAACAGCCCAATGCCATTAGGTCGAATGAATCGTTGCAGCATTTCGCTGTCATCGGAGATTCAATTTGGCCATCTGCCTGTCATGGAGATGACGGTAAGATTCAATGCCACTGATATTCGGTCCATCGTAGACCTTGCCAGACGTTTTACCAAGCACCGGGCTCCACACAGAAAAAACCGCACCCTTGATCGTAATTTTCCATCCTCGGGCTTACTTTTGAATAATCTGTATCTGCCTTTTCTGGGTCGGTTATTGGTTTCCCAGCCGCATCTTTTGTCGATGGAGCTAGTGTGTCTATCTTGTGTGACCATTTGCCCTTCTTATCCTCTCTGTAGAAATGCATGTCATTCCCGCCCCTACCCCGAGAGTCTGAAAGAACAACAAAGATTTTCCATTGCCCACAAGGGCATAACTCATCTTTACCTACTTCCTTCCGACTGACACCATGCGCCTTCCTCATGTACAAAATGAGCTGTTCGCAGTTCAGTACCCCTCCGGGGTCCTTTTGCGTAGGGAATGTGTTTTGAGGTGACGTAGGTTTGGTCATCGGATAATCGCAAGCGTACCGCCAGCAATTGCCCTTGGATTGGTGTCCGCTTCCCCATTGTCTGGTCGGATTCGGCGCGGCTGGTGCTACTACAGGTGCTTCTGGATTCTTTTCCGACCCGGGAAATCCTGCTTTTTTCCAGGCTCCCATGACCTCTCCGAAAGTAGGCTCTCTTCCCAGTTTGTTTTCAAGATCCTTTGCTATATTGGTCAAATGGACTGTTCTTACCGTTTCGCTGAAAGGTTCAACCAGCATTGTAGGAGCCGACTTAGCGAAATCATATAGGTTCATCCTGCCTTGGATGTATCCCCAGAGATTGCGGTTGAGGAATCGCCCCAGATCGTATGAGTAGAACCGCAACCTCCAGTATCCAGTCCCTGTTTCGGGATCGAATCGTTGCCCTTGAAACAGCCACGGATTATTGACCGTCGAATTCCCACCTTCCGTCCGCACATCATTCGAATTGAAATTCACGACAGCATCACTGTCATTCCCATCAGCGATAACCGTATGGCGTCCATAAGCATCATACTGATACCCCTCGATCAGCCCTCCGGCCTCATCGGTGAGTCCGTACACGTGGTACAGCGTGTTACAGTGGTAGAAGTGGCGCTGCTGGCCGACTGAATCGTTGAGTTCGGATACGGTCGTGCCCGCAGTCCGGTTGTCGACCACAAGAGGCTCATCGATATAAAGGCCGTGCACATACTGCTGCGTAAGGTTGTCTAAACCGTCGCGCTCTTCCACGACCTGCCAGTCATCGTAGAGAAACTCGGTCGTCCCGTTCAGGGTCGTATTGTTGTGAATTCCTCCATTGGTCACGGCCTTGCGGAAGCGACGGCCCAAGCAGTCGTAAGTATAGGTAGAGACGAGGGCATTGTCGGATTTCCGGCGCACCTGGCGCAGACGATTCAAGGAATCCCAGCTCATGACCCGAACCCCGTCATCGGTCAGGTTGCCATTTTGGTCCATGATGTGCGTACCGGAAACACCGTTGCCGTACGGACTGCCGCTGACCGTTCCTATTTCGTTGAAGTCGGAGTGCGACCGGTTCTCGGTGGCCAGGATTCCGTCTGTCCTATGCTGATTCTGCGTCCAATTGCCGACCCCATCGACGGTCCACGTTTGCTCCTGGAGAGTGTTGCCCACGGTGGTGGCGGTCTCGATCTCCTCTTTGTTGGCATTGAGCGTCCCGCGATCAAATTCGACCAGGCGATAGACACCATCGTACTGGAACGCCTCGGAATTGCCAATGTCGTGCAACTTCTCTTCGATCCGTCTGTTATTCATGCGGTCGTAGGCGGGATTTCCCGAACTTTCCTCGTGGCCAAAGCCCACGATGAGGGCATCGTCACCAGGCGTATTATCCGCCGAGCTGAAGCGTTCCCAGCGCTTATTGACCACCCGACGCAATCCATCGTACCCCACATCGGCGTTCTGGCCGCTCACCTGGCCGATGTAGGTCAAGCGCGTATCATTCTGGTAGGTTAGTGTGGCCACCCGCCCAGCACCTATATATTGATAGATGCCGATAGGCGCAAAGGTGCCACCGGCGCCGTTGTCGTCGGCGCGGGCGACCAGACGGTCGAGTTTGTCGTAGGTGTTGATTACCCTGCGGCCATTGGGATAGGTAAGCGAGGATCGGGCCAACACAGCCCCGGCCGCCGCTATGTCGAAGTCGCGAGACACCACTCGGACGCTACCGGATTCCCCCACCTGTTGGGTCTGTTCGATCTGCCGGGAAAGCGAGTCATAGGCATAGGTCACGCTCACATCGTCCGTAGTCAAAGCCGGTTCATTATTATCCGTGCACTGCATCTGACGCGAAAGGCCATCGTACTGCCAAGTCAACAGCGTCGTTCCAACGAAGCCGCTGGCCCGAACTATCGAACAGATCTTGGGTCGGTTTCCTGCGTCGTACGTGTAACTCAAGACATTGCCCGCCTCATCGATCTTTGGGCTGATATTGTCATCGCGATCGTACGCGAACACCATATTCGTACCTGTCGGTTCACTGTCCAGTGGAGTGATAGCGCCTCCACGCAAAGGCACATTGAAGACACCCGAGTCCGCACCGACGAGGGAGAATGCGGTGCCCGACTCGTTCAACCCGAGGCGCTCTATACGCCGACGGCCCTGGTTGTCGTATATGTAGGCGGTGGTGTTGCCGTTATCGTCGCGCTGAGCGAGGAGCTGAGAATTGTCGTCGAAGGCGTAATAGGTCGAAATCAGCCCATCACCGGACTGACTTGGGTCGGGCGAGGGCGATGAGCTCAGGATACCTTCGAGGGTGGCGCCGATGTTCGCCCCATCGCCCCGCCCACTGGCTGTGAGGACTGCTTCAGTCTCAATCGCACGGTTCATGCCGTCGTAGCGGGTACGGAAGACGTTGCCGAAGTCGTTTAAGACGACGGCGGCGTTAGAGCCGAGACCACGACGGCCAATCGTTCTGGATCCTACCGGTCCTTCAGCGTCGGCGACAGCGACAAGGTTTCCCCGCGAGTCGTAGCGATAGTCGAACGTCTGGCCGATGTTGTTCACCTCCGTCTGGAGGCGATCGAGGCTATCGTAGAGATAGGTAGTTCGAAAGAATTCGTCAGCGACCCCGGGGACTTCCGTCAGGTCCCTCTCAGACCGCTCGATGACGTTAGAATTGTCGTCGTAGGCGGTATCCACTGTGTTGCCCAAAGGGTCCACGGTCCGGATGACTCGATTTGCACCGTCATAGTCCATTCGGGCCGTGTCAAGGTCATCCTCAATGGTAAATTTCATTCGTGACTTTCGGTCGTATTCGGAAATGGTTGTGACTCGGCCGATGACGCTGATCCCGATCGCTCCCGGGACCTGGGCTCCGTCGAATCCGGCGTCCGGAAGGTAAGGCGCCAAGCCGTCCATAGCCTGGGTATCGGTGAGGATCGGCACACGGTTGGTGGTCACGCCCGGGGTCGCGAAGAGGAGGCGGTGCGTGGCGACCACGCGATTGAGTGAGTCGTGAATGAACTCCGTGACGGAGAGGGTCCTATTCTGGGTGGCGCCCGCGAGGTCATTTACCGGATCGCCGTCGGCGATTGTGCGGACAACGTTTCCCTCTGGGTCATAGAAGTATGTCGTCATGTTGCCGAGCGGGTCTGTAACCGTCGCCTGACGATCGTATCCATCGTAGGTATAAGCCGTAAGGTCACCTACTCCGGCGATGGTCGATGGGGTTCCTCCGTGAGCTTCGGCATCCACGATCTCGATCAGGTTGCGATTCTGGTCGTAGTTGTAGGTGGTGGTTGAGGGGACGGTACCGTCGCCGCCGGGACGGTCGAAGCCGGAAGTGCCGCGAATGTACTGGAAGAGCAGGTCCCGCTCGTCGTAGACTGAAGCGTCGGCGTTGCCTTCCGGGTAATTGGCCATGACCTGGTTTTCGTTGGCGTCGTATCGAAAGCGCGTCACAAGCACATTGTTGACGTCCACCTCTTCTCTAATCTTGATCTGGTTATCGAGTATGTCGTAAACAAAGTTGGAATCGACAAAGCCGCCGGTGTTGGAAGTGTCGCCTCGGTCTTCCACCTGTCTCAGAATTACGTTGTCGTTAGAATCGTAGGAGACTCTGCTCAGATAGCCAAACGCAGTCAGGCCCAGCGGCTCCTCAGCCGATACGCCCGGTACAGCCGCGGCACGCGTCCTCTGCACGACCTGGTCCAACTCATTGACGAAGATATCGGAGCGGATACCGCGGCCGTCGGTCATACTGGTCCGGTTGCCCACATCGTCATAGGTATAGAGGTTCCTGATCTGCGTCGGCGCCGCTCCCTCTCCATTATTGGCCCCCGCCAGATGCGCATCGTCCCCTACTGTCTCCTTCAAATACCCTCCCGTGTTCCCATCCAGGGTGCGCCCGTCGGACGGCGCCGGCGTCGCCGTGCTGTCTCCATCCGGATCGTCCTCAGGAAAGTAGGCCATTAGGTGCACGTTGCCTTCCGCATCCACCGTGGAGGTCAGCTGACCGAACTGATTGTAGCGAAACAGCGTCACTACTTCCTGCAATTGATCCCCTTCGATCGACGACTGGTTCGATCCGGACAGTAGCACCACCGAGGGATCCACCCGCTTCACGATGTTGCCGTTGAACCTCGGTGAGGTGTCCCCATCCTGGTTCAGATCCCCCAGGCCAAGCTCGGTCAGATTGTCCTCCAGGCGCTGCCGCAACTCCTGCACTCCCGCCGTCGTCTCAGGCAGTCCCAATTCCTGAAGCAGCAGCACTTCCACCGCCAGCACCGGGTCCCCATCCACCGTCTGGCCGGCCAATGGAGATCCTGAGGTATCCCCGAAAGTATCCGCACCCTCGGTCGACTCCTGGTAATCGAATAACTCCTCGCGGCTGTAGCGCCGGTCGATCGTCCGGCCGTTGTCGTAAGGATCCGTCTCCGTCCGCCCAATCACATCCGCGATGGGCGGCGTGAAGTCGTTGTTGGCGATGTCCGCTCCCCGCGGAAAAATGACCAGGCAGGGCCGGTTGTAAATGGGCTCGTAGACCGTCACTGTCTCGATCTTTCCCTGGTCTCCTCCTCGCCCGTCCGGCAAAACCACCCGCCGAATCAGATTGCCCTGCTGAAAGCGATCGCTAGTGCCCTCATTGTAAGTGTTGAGGAGCCGGTTGCTCTTCGGTTCGGTCTTGTCCGTCAGCCGCCGATCCCCGTTCCACTGATAGCTCTTGGTGTAACCGGCCGGCTCGCTGTTGCGCAGGCCACGGGTGAACTCGCTGTACTGTAAAAGCCGCTTCTCCCCGCTGTAGATGTATTGGCTCTGGTTACCCCTTCGATCGGTTACGTCCACCTGTAGCGAGGCCAGATTGCCCAGTAGGGAAGGATCCACATTCACGCCCACCGGCATTGAACGCAGCGGATTCAAATCTGTGTACTGATAGGCAATCGTCCCCCCGGCGGGTAGGTTGCTGCTGTTGGTCCCCCCCACCGTGTGCCCCGTCACAAATCCCAGAAAACGGCTGTTCCCCACCGTGTCATAGGTCCATCTCTGGGACGCCAGGTTGTCCGAAGGATCGCTCTGCGGGTTGTTGCCCACTTCGTTGGGACGCCACAGATGCGTGATCTTGTGCAGAAGCCGTCCCGTCACCCGACTCTGCTCCGCAGCCGTCAAGCCGAAGAATCCCGCCACCAAGCCCGGCAGATCCGCACTGGTAATGTAGCGGTAGCGATGGGTCTTGCCGTTGGGAAAGTCATTGCCGTTGGGTGTCCCGGTGGCCGCCGGCCCAGTGCATCGCACCAGATTCCCTTCCCCGTCGTAGTCGAAGACGAGCGTGCGATTGTTCGTCTGCCCCGAAAAATCCTCGGAATCGGCTCCCCCGTCGAAGTCCATGTCTCCCTTGAAGTCCACCACTCGCGCCAACCGGCCGTGAGCCGCGCTGTTCGCCGTCACAACGCTCAGAATACGCCCTGTCAGGCTGGTCTGTGGTGTCGCTGCAAAGTACTGATACCTGATCTCACGTCCCATCGTATCGATGACAAACGCCAGGACGAACTTCTCATCACCGCTGCTTCCCACTCCGTCCGGATCGACCGGTTCATAGTGAAAGCTCAGACGGTTGCCGTTGCGATCGCGCAGCTCCCGCAGTCGGCCATTGAAGTTCGGGGTACTCGTGTTGGAGAAGCCCTCAAATAGGCGCACCGTTCCATCCACCTCGCGCACCTGAAGATTGCCTGAGGAGAGGAGACGAAGCTGAGTATATTGCTGAACCTCCGGCAGCCACAGTCCCGGTCCCACGTTGGTAAAGGCGTAGCCCGCGAAGCCGTCCCTCAGATAGACATAGTTCACCGTGTCGTCCGGTCCACTGCCATCCTTCATCAGAAACTCATCGGCGTAGGTGTAGGCTACGGTGTTTTGATTCTCGGGACATTAGGTGATGATATTGATGGCCTTGTGTAGGTTGAAGGTGAAATGATCACAGAGGGCAGGGGTGGATTCGAAGCCCATGGTAGATTTGAGGCTAAGAACCAGTTGCCTGCAAGCAGCCAGGATTCTGGCTGCGTTATGGTTACGGATCATACATCGATCTTCATCGAAGAAGCGATCTCTGGGGTAGTGGTTTTTGTTTTCGATGGCCCAGTGGTTGCGGATTTTCGATAGGAACTGAGGAGGGCTCAAGTCGGTGGGATCGCGGCTGCTGACATAGTAGGAGCGTTCCGAGGAAGGTTTCGCTTTGTTAGGATAATGGAAGGTGCGTTGGACAGAGGCGAACTGACGAGCATGAGGCAAGCCAAGGGAGGGAGCGCTTAGAGGATGGGTTGCTATTTGACGAATCTCCAGGCGGCCATGGTCCTTATCTACGGTTTGGTGGACAAAAAGGGGGAGGGGCCGAAAAGATTCTTTGCGTCTTGATGCATGGTGGGTTGGTTGTCTTTGATCTGGATGATATAGTCAGCACCGAGTTCTTCGACCACGATGTGGGCCGTTTCTTTTTGGTTATGCATGGCGTCGAAGGTGAAGGTGGATCCGTCCATGGCCGGCATCTTGCGCAGGAGAGTTTGGGCGGCGGTGATCTCGTTGGATTTGTCGGCGGTAGCGACTTGGGCAATCGTTTGAGCGCTTTGATGATCGACCGCGGCCACCAGGTGCAAGGCCTTGGCCGGTTCTTTGTCAGTGCCTTTGAGAGTCTTACCGTCAACCGCAATATCGCGGGGCAAACGGCCCTCGGGCGAGGCTATGAATTGGGTGAGGATTTGATCGAAAAGCTCGGCCTCGACGTTTTGCAACACCCGGTAGAAGACATCATAGCAGGGGGCCTGAAAACGGCTTGTTTTGGGGTTTTTCCAGGAGCGTAAGGCGCGCAGTTGGGCTTGATTGAGGTGATGGGCCAGGCGCACGATCTCCTTGAGGTTGTGTTTGCCGCAGAGGGTGCCGAGCACAATCATACTCAAGACCGTGGCGAGTCGATAGCGACGGCCCGCTTTTCGACGGAAGTCTTCGATCTGGTGGAAGCGTTCCCAGAGGCTTGTCATCTGTTCCACTTTGAGGCAGACCGCATGGGAGTTGTCGTTGGCATTGAGGGCCTCACGGTGTGCCTTGGGCAAGGGCCCTGGCGAGCGCAGCAGTTGCAGAGCATCAGCCCGCAGGGGTTTGACCCAGATCTGCTTGGGGCGCTCATGGCGTTCATAGAAATCTTCCCGCTGTCGACCATATCCCGCGCTCAAGCCCAAAGGAGTCCACCCGCTCGCCTTGTAGCAAGTGCCTCGGTGGATCTGTGGGTCCACGAAAGTTTCCGCTACCAAGGGGCGATAGGCAAAGGCCTGCTCCCAGTGATCGGCCAAGACTCTCAGGCACATCGCCAACGTCTTGGAGGCCAGATTGGCCAGCTTGAGCCCGGGCAGAATGAGAAAACGCCGGTTCTGCACCACCAGTTTCAAGCGCGCATGCCGTCGCGCCCCATCCCAGCCGATCCAGCCGTCTCGATCCTTCAGCCGGTAGCTAGCCGCTCCCCACAGCAAAAGACACACCCATTGCCCGTCGATCAAAGCCACATAGCGCAGGGTCTCTCCCGCGCTCCCCGCACTGTGCAAATAATGATGTTGGATCAAAAGATCATTGAATCGCTCCTGCTCTTCGGGCAAGATCAGACGCAGAGTTAGACGATCTATCGAAGGAGTCAGATGGTAAGATCTTTTGTCTTTCATACCATCTTGGTATGACTGATTCCCTCGGGTTTGTCTAGCTCTTTTTTTATCTTTTTGCCTATCAGCCACTTCCTCCCCAGAAAACTTTCACCCTGGGTGTAGGCCCAGTTCTCTCCAAAATCCTTGCGGTTTATGGTGTTGGCACGACTGTTGGTCCCAATGTAGGTGCGCCGGAAGATGTAGTCGATTCCACGACCCAGTATGGCCAGATCATGCGCCACCAAAACCTCTTCGCCGCTGGACAGATCGACCGATTTAGGCGCGTCACTTCGGTCTGCATTGGGACAGCTGCCCGCAGTTGACCCTCCTCCCGAGTTCTCACTGTCCGTGTCTCCTGGCGGATCCGAACTGCGGCACGTCTTCGTATCCGCTTCTAGTCGTGTTCTTCGAACCAGTGAGGCAAATGTCTGGATCGGCGAAGTTGCCGTTACGAAGTAGGCTTCGCAACCGATTCGCCTCACCAGCCTCTCCGCCACTCCTTCCTCCGAGGTCGCGCTCCAGCCCGATGAAACGCTACTCTGCGATGGACTGAAAAACTCTCCATTAACCAGAAAGGTCTCATCCTCAAACTGCACTCCGGCGAACCCCGGCACCATGCTCAGGGTCTGCTTCACCGGTTCCTGATCGCTTACGTAGACGCAGCGCGGCAGGATCGTGGCCGCTATGGCGGTGACAAACTTTTCCGCTTCCACCGTGCCGGATATGGATGCCTCGATCTTGATGTCTCCCTTGAACCCGCTCGTAATCGCATGCCGTACCGCAATGCGGGCCTCATTGGGCGTTCCTCCCGATGTCACCACCGTGGCTATGGTCGCTGTTCCGGCCTCGCCAAAGAAAATCTGCCCCTTTCCCCCTGTCGTCTGCACCTGGGAGAGATCCACCGAAGTCGCCGCCGTCGTGTCGGTCACCTCCACGATCAGTTCCTCGCCCACCCCTTCCGGCAATCCCAAGGCCGGCGCCGTCTCCTTCTCCATGATCACCGAATGATTGCCTTCCGTCGTCAGCGTCAGTTCTACGTAGCCCATCTCCGTCTCCCAACCCTCCACGCTCACGATCACCGCAAACTGGGCAAAGCCCGGATTATTGAAGGAAATGGGACGGCTTGCGCTCGTCTCGCCCGGCTCCAGCGTCCCGCTTTCCACCTGCCCGCTGAAGTCGAAAAAGGGCTTTCCCTCCTCCGTCACCCCTTCGGCATTTGCCACCGTCACCCCAGGATCGCTGATGCTTTCCACCACCACTCGTATCGGTATCGATATCGCCGAGCCGCTCGTGTTTGTGACACTCAACAGAGTTGTCGAGAGAAACGTCCTCAGGTCATGGAAGATCCCCGAAAACTCCAGGTCGGTCTCGCTGTCGATGTTGATCGCGTGCTCCATGTAGTGACCCTGCAGGACAAACTCACTCACCGAGGCCTGAATCATCTTGAGCCTGAAAAAGCGCGCCTCCAGCCCTTCCGGCTGGGCAATCGTTACCGTTACCCTTTGCCCTTCTCCTGAGGGTAGATCCACTGACTCGAAAGCTATAAAATCCTCCCGCTGGATCGTGAACCAGCTCAGCATGTCATCGCTCACCTCGATAGCCAACACCCGGTCCCGATCTTCGATCCGCCGCTCGAACTCGAGGCTAATCTGTCCTTCAACCTGCTCCTTGATCGTAAACTCCGGCAGGTCCTCACTGATCTCCTGCGATATTAGAAAGGGCGCCAGCAATCCCGTCAGCGTTGCTGCCACCATGGCCAGCAAGCCCGCCGTGAGGATCTCCACCCGTCCCCGCTCTCGTAGTCTCATCTTGTCATCCGCTCAGCTGGCCCCAATTTCGATTTTGCTGGAAAATTCGTCGTATCCCAATCCTCGACCCCGTTCTTGTGAACGCGGCTACAGGTACTAACGATTTGCGAATCACCGTAGCCGTCCCGCTCGGCGGGACAAGAACGGGGAGAGTTACTCACCGGAATCATCATCAACGCCTCACCCCAACTTCCGGACGGCATAGGCCTTTCTCAACCTGCCAATCAATTTCCCTCCAATTACAATCAGCAGGACACTGAAGAACAATGCACTCTCCGACGGCTCCGGTATCTCTCCCCCAGGTGAGGCGATGGTCACTTCAGGCTTGAATCCCGAAATCGGATCGCACTCCACTCCCCTTATCAACCAGGTATCGCTCAACCCGTCATCCGCATTGAACATATCGAAACTCAGTATCAAATCCTGCCCCGCAAAGGCCGACAGATCCGCTACCAGCGTATGATGGTGGTCGAGACTTAGGAAATTGAAGGTAGGGTCACCCGGGGCCAAGGCTGTGAATCCCGGCATCTGCGCCAATGGATTGATATGCACTCCATTGCGGTCGGCCATGGCCACGAGAAACGTCTCACTCGTTAGAGCATCGACCAGGCTGATTCCCAAAGAATCCAAAAAGGAACTGGTTCCGCTTCCCGTTGGATCGGGCGATGAATCCAATAGACCGAGCTCAATGCTCATAATCGGGTCACTGGAAGACCCCACAAAAGATCCCTCGAGTCTGGAGATTGTGGCATCAAAGCCGTTAAACCCGGAAAAAATCTCAGCAAAGTGCTCGCCCCCAATCGGAAAAACTCCCAAGTTCGCCGCTACTACAGGTAAGCCCAAGTCATTGAACCCCGTTGTCGTCCATCCCGTAAAATCCCCTGTCTCAAACCCAGGATTCACCAAGGGCGCCGCCTTACCCATAAAAGGCGGGAACACCAGCAATAGGGCGAGCAAGGCAGTAGATGAGAACGAAAACCTCAATGCTGAACACGCCCCAGCTGTCTTGGGACTCCTCTCCCTCTTCCCAATACCTGACCTCACCAAAATAGCAAGATCAGGGCACAACGACGCCCGTGGAAATCTTCGAGAGACAACACTCGCCCCAAGGTAATCAGGTCTTCCCGTCATCAACAGAAGTGCTAGAAGAGCGTAATAACGGCGCCGTTTAGAAGCACCTAGACGAAACTAGGTGCCACAGAAACCCGGACGCAAGCGAAAACGAAGAAACCTCTTCCCGTCCATCCGTTCCCTTGAAGAAACGGCTACCTCCTCTCTGTAGCCGTCTCCGCAAGGAGGCAGAAACTCAGGCCGACCTGTTCCCTTGCGGGAAAGGCTACCCTGGCGGTGATTCATAATTGCCTCTATCGTAGCCGTCTTCGCAAGAAGACGTACTCTTTCGCCAACGCACTCAATCACCATTCAACTGGCCTGAGGGACCGACTATCAAGCGCGCTGAGTATTCTCTTTCTAAAACCCCTTTCGGAATTACTGACTCACCTTGAGCCGGAAAAAGATCAATGAACTCGGATCCGGCGTAAAGTGGACGGATTCCGTTCCGTCATCGTTGTCCGTTTCCTCGAAATTCCCGTCGTCAGGGGTAACCGGTTGCCAATTCACGAGATCGGTGCTCATCTCGAGCTGGAAAGTGACGCCGTTCAGCTCGGTGGAGTGTTGGTAAACCAGTGATATCTCGTTTCCTTCCGTTTCGAAGGCCGGCACATATACCGATGAGCTCCGAGTGGGATCCGTTCCCATCGCGATTTCCAGGACGTCAACGATCCCGTCGCCGTCCGAGTCGATCGGCTCGTCGTTGGGTCTGATCCTCATATCGGCTCCGACCTCGACCAGTCCTTGACGCAACTCATCATCAAAGTCCTGCAGAGCTCCGCTGACAATCGGTTCCATCGCGACCACCGCGCCTTCCTGCAGGTGCAGATCCCCCTCGGACGGTGAGACAAATAGATTGGCGGCGGCCGTGAAAGAATTCCCGCTTCCCGTGTACTCGGCGCCGTTTCGGGTGTGGATTGAAGCATCGGCCAGATTATTTGTTGCTGCGCCTCCGGTGGTAGTGAACCGGAACTGCAAAGAGTTGAAGTGGTTACCATTCACGAGAACCGTATTGTGCAGAATTTTGGTTCCGGCCGAATCCCATGCCAAGATGGGCGCATCCGACGAGGCCTGGCGAGAGGCGCTGAATAGGCCCGGCTCATAGTAAATGAAATTGTTGCGAATGATGCCACCGCTATGGTCGTAGGGTTCGCGATCAATCAGCCCCAGAGCGACGGCTCTGTCGCAGTTAACGAAAAGATTGCTCTCCACGATTGTATCGGTGGATCCGTTCCACATCAATATTGCTGGGGCGAAGGGGTGATCTGTGCCATCGGGATTGTGCATATTGATGAATCGATTGTTTCGAATCGTCCATCCTGTGCCCCCGTGGACATCCACGCCGTTGAAGTAGCCGATCCCGCCGCCATGATCGATCGTCGGAGGCGTATCAGTGTATTCCAGCACGCAGTATTCAACCACCCCGTTATCGACTCCGATTCCGACACTCCCTCCGGAACTCGCCTTGACGAACTGTTCTCCGGCATTCACCAGTCGCACATTACGGATCAATGGCGAATCAGCATCAGGATCGAGAAAGATGGGATGCCACCAAACCTCGCCAATAGTCATATCGGCGACCGTGATATTGTTGGCGTCGGTCCAGATTCCGTGCGTCACCGGACCATCATCCGTGTTGTCCATTCCCCTCCCTAGCAGAACCACGTCATCGCATTTCCCGGTTTCACCGCGAATAACTACATCATCCTTACGAACATAAAGCGTGTTGCTCAGTTCGTAAGTCCCTGCACCGATTATGATCGTCGTACCCGCGACAAGATTGTTTACCGCGTTCTGCAGCTCGCCATCGGTGGCCACGTTGACTACATTCCCCGTAGGGGGCGGAAGCGCGGGGGCTTCCACGCAGGCCGATCCGATGCCGAAGGTGCGTGCGGAGGCCGCGAGCGATTGCCCTGACTCGTTTCCGGCCGCATCGAGCGCGACAATAGGTGGATTGTAGTAGGTACCTTGGAGCCGGTCGGCTCTCTGCAATGTGAGGTAGAGAAGCCCGCTCTCCGGATCATAGGTGCCACCGCCAATCTGGGGGCTGTCGAAGGGGAGAATGAACTCTCCATAGTCGTAGGGCCGCACATCGTAGGAGTTCATACTCCCTTCTTTTACCATCAAAAAATCGCGAACGTCCCACAACCAGAAGTAGGCATATTTGTCATTGGCATCCTGCGCGCAATAACCGCCACAGTTGCTCTCCGTGTTTGCCGGCTGGCATTTGTAAGAAACTCCGCTTTGATAGCCTCCCGAGGAACCGATCGTGAAGTAGGTGGCGCTACGGGGTGGGATAAAACCATAGGTGGCACGGCTGAGATGGGTCCAAACGTCATTCTTTCCCGAACTGTTTGATAGGTCGCTCTCGAGCGGATTCTGAAGCGAAAAATCGAGCAGCTTTAGGGTCGGAGCAGGATTGGGAATTACGCTCTCACCGACAATGTCGAGGGGGTCAAATGCAAATGCGGACGGGCCCACACTGGTTCGACTAATGATGGGTATTCCGCTCGATTGGCCCGTGATGTGGGTACCGCCAAGCTCGCTCTGTTACTCAACCGGTATCGGAGAAATCCAGCCTGAGGTATGGCCTGCCCCACCCGAAAATCGAAAAGCCCCATCGAAAACCGAATTCGCCAAATCGTCCGGCTCGCGCAAGACAAGGGTGGTCAGCGTGTTGTCCCCGGGAGCATCGTAATATTCATAGGCGTTCACCATAATCTCAGGACCGTCGGGACTTTCAACGAATTCCATTCCACCGATTCGATTGAGATTCTGGGGATTCCCACCGGAAGCGCGTTCCAGAACGGTCGAAAATCCCTGCAGAGGGGCGTTCGCCATATTCAAACTCGATATATCCGCGCTCTGCACAAGCGCGGGAACACCAAATTCGGCAATCGCTTGATGGTGAGAATGGCCAACAATGAATAGGGAATGGCTAAGTGAGTTATACTCGATCGGACCTTCCGAATAGTTGAAACTCGATTCGCCAAAGGTACTCTCAGGCAACCGAAAGGCCCCCTGATACTCGAGATCAGAAAAACTGATGAGGGTTGAAGGAGTTTCAGCAACACCCACCAATGCTCCGCTCACGCATAAGAGAACAACAAAGATCCTCATCTGTCGGCACGTCTCAATTCGGCAAATCTCAGGCAATGACTCCCATCGCCCACCATCCGCCATTCTGCAAAATTGGGATCGGCAAGATAACAGAGGCGTCCCACGACCGCGAGCCTCTAATCCGAAGTAACCGGATTCTTACGAACTTTTGACCGCCCACCGCCAATTCCTACCCGATGACTTCCGCGTCCCTGAGGACGCGGCTACCCTCTCCGGAATTCTTTCCCCAGAAGGTCTGTAGCCGCCTCCGGAAGGAGCCGGCTACAGACTTTCTGGTCCCCGCTCTGCCTCTGAGCAGAGCTTAAGGAATCTGTCGGTGCTGGAACTGCCCTCAGGCATTCGCTGCACAAAAAAGGGACATCCGATCCACGACCTCCGAACCCAAACCCGACAGATTCCTAAGGCGCGGGCCGGAATCGAACCGGCGTATAGGAGTTTTGCAGACTCCGGCCTTACCACTTGGCTACCGCGCCACAGAGACAAATCCGGCGATTTGGTGGATCGCCGGAATGCCAGCCTATCGGGAGAACCAAGGGCTCCGCCCCCCAAACGGTTTCTCCTTCTAAAGGCTGCTGATATGGTCTTTTAGCAGAAACCGTAGGGAAATTTCAAACCGAATTTTTGCTTTTTCGGGCTAGACTCGGAACGAGGCACTTGAGCATACTGCCTCGTAATGGCGTCCACCGTTTTTACGATTGCGAACCAGAAAGGCGGTGTCGGAAAGACGACTACAGCGATCAATCTGGGAGCCGCCCTGGCACGCAGGGAGATCGAGACTCTAATCGTGGATATCGATCCCCAGGCTAACGCCACCAGTGGACTGGGAGTCGAAAAAAATGAAGGGACGAGTCTTTACGGTCCGCTCAGCGGCGAGGGATCATCGGAGGAAAAAATCGTCCCAACCTCCATCGATCACCTCTCTCTCATCCCTTCCGAAGTTGACCTGGCGGCGGCGGAAATTGAGCTCTCACAAAGGAACGACTATCTCGCCCAACTGGCGCGGTGCCTCGAACCTTTGAGGAGGTCGAATCGATACTCGGTCATCATCATAGACTGTCCTCCCGCTTTAGGCTTGCTCTCAATGAACGGACTGGCCACCGCTGATCACCTTCTCATAACTCTGCAGTGCGAGTACCTTGCGATGGAGGGATTGAGCCAAATATTGAGTGTTGTCGAACGGCTCCGCGATGCCGGGGTCAACGCCAAACTCGACATCGGAGGAATCGTCATGACGATGTACGATTCCCGAACCAATCTCTGTCGTCAGGTCGCCGAGGAAGTCCGAAGCCACTTCGGCGATTTGGTCTTTCGGACCGTCATCCCACGTTCGATCCGATTAAGCGAAGCACCGAGCTTCGGCGATTCCATATTTCAATACGACCAGCTCAGCTCCGGCGCCATCGCCTACAAGCATCTGTGTTTGGAGGTGATTGATCGGTTTGACCTCGAAATAGGAGATCGACATTAGATCACGTTTGAGAGTCACGACGAAAAATGCACTATGGAAATGTTCTCCCGTCGAGAATCCTAATCGTGATCTAGCTTCGAACACTTCGATTCAGCATCCAACATCGAATGTTTGGCATCCAATACTCAAAACTTCGAACCTAATTGATTGAATACCAGCCCCTTATATTATAGAATAGGTTCAAAAGACCAAATTGAATAATAGAAGAAAAGAATTCAATCCCCACTTGCCTAGACTAGACCGCCTCCAAAAGGCAATCGGCTACTGCTTCAAAGACAGAGAGCTCCTGGAACGCAGCATCACCCACCCCTCCTTTTTTCAGCAAAGGTCCCGCTCCATAGGGCAGAAGCAACACAATCAACGTCTCGAATTCCTTGGGGACGCGATCCTTTCGGCCATTCTCGCGGAGCATCTTTTCGAACTGATGCCCTCGGAACGGGAGGGAATGTTGAGCCAGGCGAGATCGGCGCTCTCTCGCGGCACTCACCTCGCTGAACTTTCACGCAGTCTGGGACTTGCATCCTGCATTAGCATGAGCGTAAACGAGGAACATCAGGGAGGTCGCAACCGTGACTCGATTCTCGAAGATGCGCTCGAAGCTATTATCGGCGCCATCTACCTGGACAGCGATTGGGAAACGGCGCGAAAAGTGATCCTCTCCTGGTACGGCGATATCGAGGGACTTCTGGCAGAATTCATACAGCACGAGCAAAATCCAAAGGGAAGTCTGCAAGAGCTGGTTCAGCCGATGTTCGGCAATAACGCTCTGGCCTACACCGTTACCGCCGAATCCGGGCCCGCCCATAATAAGAACTTCCAGGTCGAGGTGTCCGTAAATGGAAAGATCATGGGTTCGGGTGAAGGCGCGAGCAAAAAGGAAGCCGAAGAGGAGGCAGCAAAACTTGCTCTCCAGCAATGGGGAAACATAGATTTCGACTCCGTCGAAATCTAAGTCGAATTCTTATGAAGGCGGCCACAATTTCGCGGGACAGAATAAACCGCTTCCTCACCGGCGTCAATGAAGCCGCGGCTCCCGCAGCCTGCAGCCAACTTATTACAAGGGAAACGGCCCCCGTCACCTTCCTCCTCACCTCGAGTCACAAGCTGGCCGAAAGGTGGGCTGAAGAAATCGAGTTCCTCACATCCGAAATCATTGGCACGAACCGGGTGGAGGCTAGAATCCTCCCGGACCTCCCGCTCCTCGAATCGGAGGATCCCGAGACCTTCGATTCGGAGTGCGACCGCCTCTCCACTCTCACCCGGCTGAAGGACTTTCGAGATGAGAAGAGTTCCGATCAGCGACTCGTCATCGTCACGACCCCGAGAGGTCTGGTCCACCCTGTTCCGCCGCTAGACAAACTCGTAGGAGACGAGATTTCGCTCTCTCCGGGTTCTGATTTCCCTTTCCGAAACCTCATTGATAGGCTGGCCTCCGAGCTCCAGTACGATTCCGAGGCGATCTGCGAAACCCCGGGCCAATTCGCCATTCGGGGTGGGCTTGTGGATTTATATCCGGTCAACGCGAATCAACCCTACCGCATCGACTTTTACGGCGACCGTATCGAGTCCATCCGAACCTACGACCCGACAACCCAACGCTCCCTCGGCGAGGCGGACAGGCTCACGATCACGGCCGTCCCCTACGGCCGATCACAGACTCGGGAACGAAATATCTACGGCTACCTGGGTGACAGGATCAACTGGATACTGTGGGAACCGGCTCGTCTCTTCTCTGAGTTTCCCTCCTTTTTCAGCTATCCCGAAGGGATCCCTTCACCAGTGCCCAATTTCAGGGAAGTACTGGATCTGCGGTCGGAACACCCCGATTCCTGGTGTGCCCTCTCGGAATTTGAAACCGAAGATCCAGTCTTCGGTACCGAAGGCGAAAAAGAGGCCCTCTTCACGGAACCGCTGAGCGGGTACCGGACCTATAACTTCGAGCGTGAGATCGGCATCGATCGCTTCCAATCGGAGCAGGAGGCCCGAGGCCAGTTTCTCGGAAGGGTCCTGCAGTGGGAAGCGGAGGGCTACGCAGTATTCTGCGTTACTCCAAACCAAGCCGCCGAAGAGCGCCTGCGAGAGATTCTGAATCAGGAAGACAAACTCCGGAAGCTATCGCCTGGTTTTCTTCGAGGAAACCTACAGGAGGGCTTTCGCCTCATTTTTCGCGATTCCTCCGATGCCGCCGCCTGGTCCCAGGAAATCGATAGAGTCGGTCTTGTCGTAGTCAGCGATAGCGAAATCTTTGGACGCTATCGGAAACGCCTATCCGGTTCCGGAAAACGTCTTCTTCCGACCCGCTCCCAGGTCGATCAATTGCTCGATTTCTCAGAGCTCGCGGAAAATGACACTCTAGTCCATATGCAACACGGAATCTGCGCCTACCGTGGCCTCTCGAAAATGATAATCCGCGGCGCAGAAGAGGAGGTCCTCTCCCTCGAATTTGACGAAGGGATCACCCTTCACCTCCCTCTCAGCGAATCTCATCTCCTCACCCGCTACGTGGGCCTCTCCAAAGTGAGACCGAAGCTCGCTCGGCTCGGCACCAACACTTGGGACAAGACCCGACAGGCAGCCGAACGGGCGACCCTCGATTTTGCCGCCGAACTTCTCAATCTTCAGGCACAAAGGAATCTCATTGAGGGCCACGCCTGTGGTCCCGACACGGATTGGCAGCGGGAATTCGAGCAGTCTTTCATTTACCGGGAGACTCCGGATCAACTCAAAGCGATCGAGGAAATCAAGCGCGACCTCGAACTCCCGAGGCCTGTGGACCGGCTGATATGTGGCGATGTCGGATTTGGGAAGACAGAGGTCGCCCTGCGAGCAGCATTCAAAGTGGTGATGGAGGGACGTCAGGTTGCGGTCCTGGTTCCAACCACCGTCCTGGCCCAACAGCACCTCAATACATTTCGCGAACGCATGATCGATTATCCCATCATCGTCGAAATGATCAGCCGTTTTCGAACTAGAAGACAGCAGAGCCAGATCCTCCCTCAACTGCAATCAGGCGGAATCGACGTGATTATCGGAACCCATCGCCTCCTCGGACGCGATATCCACTTCAAGGATTTGGGCCTCCTCGTCATTGACGAAGAACACCGTTTCGGCGTGCGACACAAGGAGAAGCTCAAGCGACTCAAGGAAAACGTGGACGTCATGACGATGAGCGCAACTCCCATCCCGAGGACGCTTTATCTCGCTCTGATGGGCGCCCGCGATCTCAGCGTTATTGAAACCCCACCCTCCGACCGCCTTCCCATCAAAACCGACGTTAAGAGCTACAGCGTCGAGATCGTCAAGGACTCAATCTCATATGAGGCAGCAAGAGGAGGGCAAGTTTTCTACCTCCACAACCGAGTGGAGACGATTGATTCGGTCGCCACCCGACTACGGGAGCTGCTCCCCGATCTACGCATCGCGGTGGGACACGGCCAGATGGAAGAGCGCGACCTGGAAGATATCATGACTCGTTTCGTGGCGGGGGAATTCGATGTCCTCGTCTGCACCACCATAATCGAATCCGGCCTCGATATCCCTAACTGCAACACAATTATCATCGAAGGGGCCGATCGATTCGGGCTCTCCCAACTCTACCAACTCCGAGGGAGAGTGGGCCGGTTTAAAAGACAGGCCTACGCCTACCTCCTCCTCCACCGCCATACCCAATTGATCGATCAGGCACGAAAGCGTCTCTCCGCCCTCCGCCAATATTCCCAATTGGGCGCCGGCTTCAAAATCGCAATGCGCGATCTCGAGTTGCGAGGGGCGGGAAATCTGCTCGGCGCACAACAGAGCGGCCACATTGCCGGCGTCGGTTTCGAACTTTACTGCCACCTCCTGAGACAGAGCATCGCCCGGTTAAAAGGGGACAAAGGAGCGAAGGCCATCCGTGCCAATCTGCGTCTCGATTTCGTCAATATCGGAAAAGGCGACAAGAGAGCGTCAGGAGAAGTGCGCCCGGGCTTCGCGGTTCTGAAGGAAGAGGAGTTAGAGGATTTCCGAATCGGAAATATCGAGGCTTACATTCCTTCGACCTATCTTCCCGAGACCCGCCTCCGCATCGATTTTTATCGCCAGCTGGCCTTAACCGTTAGCCAATCCGAAGTTAGGGAGATTCGCGAAGCCCTCGAGGACCGATTCGGACCCATCCCGAAGGCAATTGAGGCCCTCCTTCTGGTCACGGAGATCCGCTGCCTAGCGGAACACAAGGGCCTTCTCTCGGTCGAAACAGAGGGTGACAGACTAAAGTGCCTTAAGGCCTCAGCCCAAAGCGAGAACTTCATTAAGACAGACGGTCGGTTCCCACGCCTGACCAAAAAATCTCCCCTTCCGAGACTTCGAGAAATCCGGACCTTTCTGTCGAGGTTGTAAACGACACTAAATCACGATCAGGATCCACGAAGGTCGATGTAACAGAAGATCGACTAGGAAGATGTCGGTGGTGGAATCTGCCGCGATCCTTGAATGGACTCAATTAATCCGAACGCGCCGCAAAACCGCAAAGCTGGGTCCGACAGATTCCTAATCCAATCTTTACAGTGAGGAATATCACGACTAAGGATACCCTCATATTTTCCACAACATTCCGGGCTTTTTTTTCCAAATGATAAAAGGGTCTATCGCTACCTCGCTTATCCTGCAATTTACGGGAGCCACGATTCTCCTGGCCCAGGCCGCACACAAAATCTGGGAACCTCCTTTCAAACATGGCATCGCTGCCATTGCGGAGGAGCGCATTATTACTTTTGAGGAGCTGCGGCGTGAAATGGCGCCGCTGATCAATCAGATTCGTCAGCGGGCAAGGAATCCGAGGGAGTTTGAACAGCACATGTCTCAGCTCTACTTTGACGTCCTGCAGGATTTGATCGACCGCGTGCTCATCGTTAAGGAATTCCGGAAAAAAGAGTACAACATACCGCAGTCGGTCATCGAAAACGAATACGACCGAATCCTGATCGAAGACTTCAACGAAGACCGCCGCAAGTTCCTCGAAAGCCTTCAGGACCAAGGCAAGACGGTCAGTGAGTTTCGCAAGGACCTCGAAGAAAATATCATCGTCAGCGTCATGCATGGTGAAATGCGGAAGTCCCTTTCCGAAATCAGCCCGAAAAAAATCGAGAGCTTTTACAACGTCAACAAGATTCACTTTTTTCAGGAGGAGAGCGTCCATCTCCGACTTATCATGCTGAAACCGCTCGCTGACGAACCCAAGGACCTGCTCCGCCAAAACGCGGAGAGGATCATGCACAAGCTGGACGAAGGTGCGGAATTCCAGGATATCGCTAAGGAGGAAAGCCAAGACTCCCGGAGTAAGAAAGGTGGAGACTGGGGATGGATCAATCGGGCCGATCTGCGTCCCGAGCTCAGCGAGGCCGCCTTCGCCCTCGAACCCCACCAATTCAGCCACCCCATTGAACTCGGTGAACAGATCTTTATTCTCTACCTGGAAGACAAGAGAGATGAGGGTATTCAGGCTTTGGTCGAAGTACGCGATACAATAGAAAATATCCTTGCCGGTCAGATCGCTCGACAAGCCCAGGACCGTTGGCTCCAGCGCCTCCGGAAGGATTCCTACGTGAAGTTTTTCTGATCGAAGGAATCAGCCGGATCTTGCCATACGATCAATTCTGACGAACGCTCCCTCAGGCGAACCATCGAGATCCCGAGCTAAATGCGTCCGACAGATTCCTTCGATCAGAAAAACTACCCCCGATTTCGCGACATGGCCGTCAACGAGCGGCCCCAGGAACGGTTGGAGCGGCACGGCGCCGCGGCACTGAGCGATACCGAGCTTCTGGCCATGCTATTGCGTAGTGGAAGCCGAGATCAGGATGTCCTCTCCCTCTCCACCCGCCTCATCTCCGAAGCGGGTTCTCTGGCCGGTCTTCTTACCTGGAAAGAATCCGAATTCACCAAACTGAAGGGGATTGGTCGGGTCAAAGCTCTTCAACTGATCACAGTAATGGAGGTCGCGCGCCGCATCCTCTCCCAGCGCGGAGAGACCCCGCCCGTCCTCGACACGCCTCGTTCCGTCTTTGAGCATTTTGCACCAATTGCCGCTGGGCTCGAGGTGGAGAAATTCTGGGTGCTGTGCCTCAACCGAAAAAATCGATTAATCCGGAGGGTTGAAGTCACATCCGGCACCGCCAGCAGCAGCCTGGTCCATCCACGGGAAGTCTTCCGCGACGCCATTCGGCTCAGCGCCTCCGCCATCATCTGCGTTCACAATCATCCCAGCGGGGACCCCTCACCAAGCAAAGCGGATATTGAAATCACCCGCCAGCTCCGGGAGGCCTCCAAAACCGTCGACATTGATCTTCTCGATCACATCATCGTCGGCTCCCAAATGCTCGACCCCTCCGGCCAAGGATTCTACAGCTTCTCCGAAGCCGGTCTGCTATGAGAGGGGGGCAGACTTTCGAGTTTTCAGTAACGAGGATACCTGCGTCACCCGCATCTCGCATCCCGTACCTCGCAACTCCCTACGGTGTTTTGATTCTCGGGACATTAGGTGATGATATTGATGGCCTTGTGTAGGTTGAAGGTGAAATGATCACAGAGGGCAGGGGTGGATTCGAAGCCCATGGTAGATTTGAGGCTAAGAACCAGTTGCCTGCAAGCAGCCAGGATTCTGGCTGCGTTATGGTTACGGATCATACATCGATCTTCATCGAAGAAGCGATCTCTGGGGTAGTGGTTTTTGTTTTCGATGGCCCAGTGGTTGCGGATTTTCGATAGGAACTGAGGAGGGCTCAAGTCGGTGGGATCGCGGCTGCTGACATAGTAGGAGCGTTCCGAGGAAGGTTTCGCTTTGTTAGGATAATGAAAGGTGCGTTGGACAGAGGCGAACTGACGAGCATGAGGCAAGCCAAGGGAGGGAGCGCTTAGAGGATGGGTTGCTATTTGACGAATCTCCAGGCGGCCATGGTCCTTATCTACGGTTTGGTGGACAAAAAGGGGGAGGGGCCGAAAAGATTCTTTGCGTCTTGATGCATGGTGGGTTGGTTGTCTTTGATCTGGATGATATAGTCAGCACCGAGTTCTTCGACCACGATGTGGGCCGTTTCTTTTTGGTTATGCATGGCGTCGAAGGTGAAGGTGGATCCGTCCATGGCCGGCATCTTGCGCAGGAGAGTTTGGGCGGCGGTGATCTCGTTGGATTTGTCGGCGGTAGCGACTTGGGCAATCGTTTGAGCGCTTTGATGATCGACCGCGGCCACCAGGTGCAAGGCCTTGGCCGGTTCTTTGTCAGTGCCTTTGAGAGTCTTACCGTCAACCGCAATATCGCGGGGCAAACGGCCCTCGGGCGAGGCTATGAATTGGGTGAGGATTTGATCGAAAAGCTCGGCCTCGACGTTTTGCAACACCCGGTAGAAGACATCATAGCAGGGGGCCTGAAAACGGCTTGTTTTGGGGTTTTTCCAGGAGCGTAAGGCGCGCAGTTGGGCTTGATTGAGGTGATGGGCCAGGCGCACGATCTCCTTGAGGTTGTGTTTGCCGCAGAGGGTGCCGAGCACAATCATACTCAAGACCGTGGCGAGTCGATAGCGACGGCCCGCTTTTCGACGGAAGTCTTCGATCTGGTGGAAGCGTTCCCAGAGGCTTGTCATCTGTTCCACTTTGAGGCAGACCGCATGGGAGTTGTCGTTGGCATTGAGGGCCTCACGGTGTGCCTTGGGCAAGGGCCCTGGCGAGCGCAGCAGTTGCAGAGCATCAGCCCGCAGGGGTTTGACCCAGATCTGCTTGGGGCGCTCATGGCGTTCATAGAAATCTTCCCGCTGTCGACCATATCCCGCGCTCAAGCCCAAAGGAGTCCACCCGCTCGCCTTGTAGCAAGTGCCTCGGTGGATCTGTGGGTCCACGAAAGTTTCCGCTACCAAGGGGCGATAGGCAAAGGCCTGCTCCCAGTGATCGGCCAAGACTCTCAGGCACATCGCCAACGTCTTGGAGGCCAGATTGGCCAGCTTGAGCCCGGGCAGAATGAGAAAACGCCGGTTCTGCACCACCAGTTTCAAGCGCGCATGCCGTCGCGCCCCATCCCAGCCGATCCAGCCGTCTCGATCCTTCAGCCGGTAGCTAGCCGCTCCCCACAGCAAAAGACACACCCATTGCCCGTCGATCAAAGCCACATAGCGCAGGGTCTCTCCCGCGCTCCCCGCACTGTGCAAATAATGATGTTGGATCAAAAGATCATTGAATCGCTCCTGCTCTTCGGGCAAGATCAGACGCAGAGTTAGACGATCTATCGAAGGAGTCAGATGGTAAGATTTTTTGTCTTTCATACCATCTTGGCATGACTGATTCCCTCGGGTTTGTCTAGCTCTTTTTTTATCTTTTTGCCTATCAGCCACTTCCTCCCCAGAAAACTTTCACCCTGCGCAACTCCCCTCCTCCCCCAATTTATCCTTGGCAAAAACCCTCCCTCCCCTAGTTTACCCGATTGTCCAAAATTCCGGTGGGATACCCAAGTGGTCAAAGGGGGCAGACTGTAAATCTGCTGCGGTTACGCTTCGAAGGTTCGAATCCTTCTCCCACCACCATTATATTCAAAGACTTAGGTAGTATTCGGGCTGTTCTCCCAATCAGAGAACTCTGTCTTATACTGTTTCTTATACTTCCTGTTCTTTCTGATCTAAGGATATCACCAGCCTGAATCCCTCTTTTTCGATTTCGATCGGACTCGCTGTGGAATCCCAATTTTCAGCTGATCGCATTCGGTAGACTCCTTTGGAACAGCCTCACCGGGTCTTCGAATCCCCACCCTCTCTCCGCCATGTCGCAAATTGGTCTGATCCAGTGTCTTATATTGGGAAATCGAACCCTTATCCCGACGTTTGCAAGTATGACTCGGTCCAAAGCGTTGGTGGTCCTGCTCTGATAAAGAAAGAGCACGGAGAGATCTGTCCGAGGTGGAGTGTGCTTGCTGCAAATCTTGGAGTGTGTTGCGAATAGACTGCGTAGATGCGAAGACCAAAGGAAATCTCTTGCATCCGACACTTAATGCGCCGACCATTTGCTAGTTTCGGTCCTCTCTAACTCTCTATCTGCATGAAGTTGTCAGCCAGCGGTGGAATCCGTCAAAACTGGACACCTAGTATAGATATCAGCGAGGTAGTAAGTCCTCTAATTGCCGAAGTCGAGCTTGGAGAAGGGACACTTGTATCGGTCTCAGTAGCTATGCTCTTTGCAGCTCGATGCGGACTCATCGAAGAGGCTGAGCGGACCTGGGGATCAGCCTCTTTTCTAGACACTAAGTCTCCTGTACTTCGTTTGGGCGAGGGATTACTTCACTACTACAATGGCAGATATGGAAAGGCCTGGGCACACTTTGCATCGCTTCGCGGAGAACTACCACGAGATCCTATTTAGAGGCTGTCCCAAATCCGAGAGGATTTGGGTGGAAGCCTGATACCGATATCAATCTTCGTCACGTTATGTAGACCACGACATGCCTTCCGTCCTCGGTAGCTTACCTTTTATCCGTTATGCACCTTTCCAGCACCCTTCCTCTCGCTTTGAGTCGATAGTTCTCCCAAGGAAGCGCCTCTGACTCGATTCTTGGATCCCTATGCCGCCTGCGTTGCCTCTTTCTCATGTTCTTGCGCAAGTCTCTGCGCGATTTTCCATAGATTGTGGGACAGAACCGACCAGGCCACGCTAAGGTTACGGTTGTCAAAGCCTTTGCTGCGTATCTTGCCCCCGTGCCATCGGTTCTTGAGCACTCCGATCCGGCCTTCGGTGCTCCCTCGTCGTCGCTGCAACCGGACAAAGCGCGGCTCCTCCATCCGCTCCTTGAGCTCTTGTGGATTGCGGGGCGTAAGGGCGTCAAAAATCCCCTCTGCCTGGAGCCGCTTGCTGGCCGCCTTCGAGGCATAGCCCCGATCCCCACTGATCGCTTCGATCTTCTCCTCTAAAGCGAAGCCCTTTTGCCTCTCCAGACTTTCCCAAAGCTGCTTCAATTCGCTCGGGGCCTGCCCCCCATACAGTTTCCAGTCCAACAGATATCCCTCTGCGCTCTCGCATAAATAAAGGGTGTTGCCAAACTCCACCTCCCGATCTGCCTTGCCTCGCACGATGACGTCAATCTCAGGTTCGTAGGCGCTCAGGATCTTCTCCTCATTCTTCACCTGCCGCCCCCCTATGATCCGTTCGTGCGCCTGTTTCATGACCTGCGGTATCTGCTCTAACATACCATCCATTCGCTCGATGATTCGGCTCGCCTTCTTCTCGGTGTAATCGCTTTGCATCCACATAGCTTCCAATAAGTCACGGTGGCGAAGGGCATGGCCCTCAATCTTCTTGAGCAATAGCTTCATCCGCCGCAGGATCCCTTTACGCGCTTTGCCCGCCTCCCGGCGCCGACGCGCATACGTCATCTCCAGGCACCGTTTGTTCATCTCCCGAGCCAATCCCTTTGCTCCCTGGGGCATGCGCTGTTTCATTCCCGCCTGCCGGATCAGACTGATCGCCTTGAGCAGCGTTGCTCCCACATCCTTGAGCAAGACCCAGTCCACGGGCCAGTGGATGTTCGCTTCCAGGCAAGTGGCGTCGATCAGGCATTCCCTCGTATCGATCGGCTTCTCTAATCCTGCCTCACCACAATGTTCAGCATTGCCCACCACCTCGGTCATCCTTGCATGCAGCTGTCTCAGATACGCTTCGTCGAAGAATTTCGAATCCCGTTCCAGACTGCTCTTCGATATTTTCCGGATCCCGTCTACCTCACGCACCCGGCAAAAATTAGCCAGAAGCTCACTGCGTCCCAACTCCTGCGACAGACAACGAAAGGATATCCCTCCGAGTAAATGACGCACCACCTCCACCCGTAGCGCTTTTATCGCTCTTAGAGCGCGTCGCTCCCGATCCTTCCCTCCCGCTTCATCCCATCCTTCCAAGGCTTTTACGATCGCCTCCCTTTCCAGCGAGGAGTCGATCAAAACCCGGTCAATCCGCTCCATTGTTTCCAGAAACACGGTGTAGTCTTTGCATCGAATGACTGGAGTTAGGGCTGGACGCAGGAAGCTTTGCACGGCAATATTTTTCATGAGAAGGGCGTGCTTTGTATTTCACTAACGCAAGCATAAGCGCCCTTTTTCGCCGGATCGAGCTTTTTGCAGCTCTATCCGGCCTTTTTTTTGCCCATAACTCATTAAAAATCAATTGTTTCCACCACTGGGACGGGCTCTATTGTAACGTACTGGCTCGCGAAAGTGGCCATCGAAACCGGAGCTCCAGATTATGCAGCCAAACTACTGAGGTATGCATCAAATGGTCCAAATGTTCCGCTGTGGCCTCTGATCGATTTGTTGAACCTTGCATTCGAGCACGATAGCACTCGCTTTCTCGGCAGGCTTCGCACTGTGATCGAAGACACGAGCAATGACGCTTTGAGCGGTTATCCAAACACAACCCAAGACATTACGAAATTCCGAATCTTGACCGCTTGGTATAGGTCACGGAGGCGTTTGAATAAAGATGTACGTTCAATCAGAGCCCTTGCCGCGGACATTTTGGATTATGACAGTTCCTCGTGCTGGTTGCTCGCCGAGTGCCTCTGTTCGCTCGGAGAGCAAGAGCTTGCATTGCCGATCTTCTGTAGTGCCTTGCGAGACTTTGAAGAGGCACGATATCTGCAGTCAGCGAAGGCCAAATGCGAGTTACGAAAATGGATCCCTCCTCAACGCCGCTGGGCACATGCCATTCTGGGGATCGACGCCTATCATCGCGGCGATATGGAGACAGCCCGTGGCTTCTTCGAAGGTGATGCTTCCGTCTGTTTTGATGATGCACCGTTTCTCGAGATTTTACTCGCCCGAACGCTCTTCAAGAATGATGACAGACATTTAGCCTGTGATGTTTACAAACGTGCGTTTTTCCGAACTCAAGGAAATCGGACGGCATTGCTCGAGTTGTGTGAACTTCACTTTGGCGGCGAGGAGAATCCATCGAAAATCGCCTCCTTATGTGAGAGGTTTCTGCGATCCTCCGATGACGACATCGAAGTTCTAAAAAAACTGGATGCAGTCTACGAAAAAGGTATAACGGATCCCAAGCGTGCTATAAAAGTACTGGAGCGCCTAGTCAAGCACGCTCCAGAGCTCCTCGGATACTCCACAGGGTGAAAGTTTTCTGGGGAGGAAGTGGCTGATAGGCAAAAAGATAAAAAAAGAGCTAGACAAACCCGAGGGAATCAGTCATGCCAAGATGGTATGAAAGACAAAAAATCTTACCATCTGACTCCTTCGATAGATCGTCTAACTCTGCGTCTGATCTTGCCCGAAGAGCAGGAGCGATTCAATGATCTTTTGATCCAACATCATTATTTGCACAGTGCGGGGAGCGCGGGAGAGACCCTGCGCTATGTGGCTTTGATCGACGGGCAATGGGTGTGTCTTTTGCTGTGGGGAGCGGCTAGCTACCGGCTGAAGGATCGAGACGGCTGGATCGGCTGGGATGGGGCGCGACGGCATGCGCGCTTGAAACTGGTGGTGCAGAACCGGCGTTTTCTCATTCTGCCCGGGCTCAAGCTGGCCAATCTGGCCTCCAAGACGTTGGCGATGTGCCTGAGAGTCTTGGCCGATCACTGGGAGCAGGCCTTTGCCTATCGCCCCTTGGTAGCGGAAACTTTCGTGGACCCACAGATCCACCGAGGCACTTGCTACAAGGCGAGCGGGTGGACTCCTTTGGGCTTGAGCGCGGGATATGGTCGACAGCGGGAAGATTTCTATGAACGCCATGAGCGCCCCAAGCAGATCTGGGTCAAACCCCTGCGGGCTGATGCTCTGCAACTGCTGCGCTCGCCAGGGCCCTTGCCCAAGGCACACCGTGAGGCCCTCAATGCCAACGACAACTCCCATGCGGTCTGCCTCAAAGTGGAACAGATGACAAGCCTCTGGGAACGCTTCCACCAGATCGAAGACTTCCGTCGAAAAGCGGGCCGTCGCTATCGACTCGCCACGGTCTTGAGTATGATTGTGCTCGGCACCCTCTGCGGCAAACACAACCTCAAGGAGATCGTGCGCCTGGCCCATCACCTCAATCAAGCCCAACTGCGCGCCTTACGCTCCTGGAAAAACCCCAAAACAAGCCGTTTTCAGGCCCCCTGCTATGATGTCTTCTACCGGGTGTTGCAAAACGTCGAGGCCGAGCTTTTCGATCAAATCCTCACCCAATTCATAGCCTCGCCCGAGGGCCGTTTGCCCCGCGATATTGCGGTTGACGGTAAGACTCTCAAAGGCACTGACAAAGAACCGGCCAAGGCCTTGCACCTGGTGGCCGCGGTCGATCATCAAAGCGCTCAAACGATTGCCCAAGTCGCTACCGCCGACAAATCCAACGAGATCACCGCCGCCCAAACTCTCCTGCGCAAGATGCCGGCCATGGACGGATCCACCTTCACCTTCGACGCCATGCATAACCAAAAAGAAACGGCCCACATCGTGGTCGAAGAACTCGGTGCTGACTATATCATCCAGATCAAAGACAACCAACCCACCATGCATCAAGACGCAAAGAATCTTTTCGGCCCCTCCCCCTTTTTGTCCACCAAACCGTAGATAAGGACCATGGCCGCCTGGAGATTCGTCAAATAGCAACCCATCCTCTAAGCGCTCCCTCCCTTGGCTTGCCTCATGCTCGTCAGTTCGCCTCTGTCCAACGCACCTTCCATTATCCTAACAAAGCGAAACCTTCCTCGGAACGCTCCTACTATGTCAGCAGCCGCGATCCCACCGACTTGAGCCCTCCTCAGTTCCTATCGAAAATCCGCAACCACTGGGCCATCGAAAACAAAAACCACTACCCCAGAGATCGCTTCTTCGATGAAGATCGATGTATGATCCGTAACCATAACGCAGCCAGAATCCTGGCTGCTTGCAGGCAACTGGTTCTTAGCCTCAAATCTACCATGGGCTTCGAATCCACCCCTGCCCTCTGTGATCATTTCACCTTCAACCTACACAAGGCCATCAATATCATCACCTAATGTCCCGAGAATCAAAACACCGTAGGATACTCCAAGAAGCTTGTGCTGGAGTATAGCAGTGCCAAACGTTATGCAGATGCCCTCAAGGTTTGTATGCGGGGAACGAAGCTATGTCCAAATCTTGTATGGTACGAGGTCCAAGCCGCTCTCTATTTGATGCAATATGGTAATGAGAGCGCTTCAAAGGAGCTCCTCCTCCAAGCCGCAGATATACTCGAGCCAAACGATGACGATGCCGGATTTTTGTTCGACAATATGCTCAAAATCGAAGCGTACCAAGAGACTTATGATCACCTTGTTGCATATTTCAATAGACATCCAACTCGCCATGAAGCCATTCGGCTGCTTATACGTTGTGCCTTGGAATTGGAGGACTCTAGCGCCTTGGAGTATGCACTGTTAGAAGGTTTGCGGGAGGACGAGGAAAGAATCGGCATATTGCCTTCTGACATTCGCGCACGTCTGAGCGACCGTGCGCTGGACTCGAATAGTGGCACTATAATTTACTATGCTGCACTAGCGTGCGCCCACAATGCTGATAACGATACCGCAGTCTCTCATCTTCGCAGAGCCGTTAATCTGAGTCCATCCAATCCTAGAATCCACTACATGCTGGGAAGGCTTCTCTTTGTTGAAGACCGTTATTCGGCCATTGAGCACGTTGAGAAAGCTGTGGAGTTGGAACCCGAAAACGCGAATTACAACACACTTTTGGGACTCTATCATATTGAAGAAGATGAAATCGACAGGGGAATTGCCCTAATCCAAGAATACTCACCTAAGTGCAAAGATAAGTCCCTCTCAGAGCTCGCCACTGAAAACCTTATGATTGCATATCGAAATGCAGGTAGAACCGATGATTTCGAACAATTGGTGCAGAAGGCGAAAGCCACAGAGCAACATATTGACTTACATATCTTAGGAATCGTAGATGCTCCTAGTCCCGATTCAAGGATCGAAGAGGAATTTGAAGAAAAGGGACAAAGGTACAAAGGCGTTGCTTCGGCGGTAAAGATCCTATTCCCGGAATCGAGCATTTCTTCGATCTGCTTAATCAATTCGTCTCAAAACCCGAATGATTTCGAGGCTGTTTGCCTTGTCGTATTTTCACTCACCCCAAGAGAGCTTGAGGAGGACGAAAGCGGCGAAAGCCTATTCAAACAGTGGACGTCAATCCTTAAAAAGCGCTCAGGCTTAGCAGATGTCAAAACGCAACTTACTCACATCGATGACATTTGGACTGAAGCGGAAGCGGGAAGATATAAGTGCATAGAGGCCATAAGCAACTCGCGTCGCTTGTACGACCACGGTTTTGCCGCAATAATGGCTGTGCTCTGGAATTATAGGCAGCGTGCTCTTCTGGAATTTCAGGAGCGTCTTGTTTCGTATGTGGTGGGCGGTTCGTTTAAGAGGCGGACAGGAAATCAGGATTCTGATGTAGACATCTGCTTGGTAATTGACGATTCGGATATTGATGATGCGGATCGACAGGATTATGTAAAAGATACATATCGCAGAGCCTTGGAAATCCTAACGCTTTCGAAGGTCGAGATACAGGAGTGCAGCAGTAGACCCTTCCATTTACAGTTATTTGGGCTTACTCAGCTATGGACTTCACTTCGTCAAGGACACCCTATTGTGGCTTCGTTTCTCGCCGATGGAGCACCCATTTATGACAAAGGACTATTCTCACCCTGGAAGGCAATGGTCAGGAACGGGTATTGTGTTTCGACGATGGAGCTCATCAGGAGGTATGAAGATAACGGTCTAACGGCGTTAATGAACTTTCGTACGCAAGTTACGGGCGACTTGAGAGAGAAGGTAGTTGAGCCACTTGTAGACTTTGGACGAGCAATTTTGATGAGTCTTGGTTTCCCAGCACCTGCGCCAGGGGAGCTGGGCCGAGCTTTGTTTGAGGTCAAAGAGACACATTTCAAGGGTGTGCTAAGCAAAGAGGATTGTAATTACATCGAGGCATTATGTGATTTTCGTACGAGGCTTAAAGCGACGGAACCGAGACAGCTCGATGGCGAGCTAGCAGACCAATTGATGTCCACAAGCCAAGCAGCGTTGGACATTTTTTGTAAGCTTCTAGCTGAAACGGATACAAGATCCGATCTGCTTCTTGCGGATTCGAATGCATGAATCAATGAGCAAGTAGGAGTGAAGATCTATAACCGATGAATTTGGAATCCAACGATAGAAATTCGTGCTCATTTGTCATTTTCGGTGATGTGCATGGCAATTTAATGGCAGTGACTATGTTGGTCTCGATTGCAGCTAGGGAACAATTGCGGCCCAACGCCATCCTTTGCGTCGGCGATTTTCCACCCCAGTTTGTGGAGCAAACGCATTCGTTGCTTTGCAAAAGACAAGTGAACAGCTTAAACCAGAGTCTGGCTGAAGCCTTTACGAAAATTGCAAGGACAGTTTCAAAGAAAGTGCTATTGGTTCCGGGAAATTGGGACCATCCGGCATTACGAGTATCTGGAGCACACAACGTGGACCTATTGAACCCCGCAAATTCGCCTGAAACCGTTGGAAGGGGAAGCTACAAGGTTGTTGGCTTCGGTGGTTCCCGAAGTATTGGAGTAGGATTTCCCTATGAATGGTCAGAAGGGAGTACGTGGAAGCAGATAGAGGTATTTGCTGAGGGGCATAAAGATTGGTCAAGAACCATACTCCTGAGTCACGACGTCCCCGCCGCGACTAAAGTAGATATTAACAACGCTGGAGTACACCAAGGAAGCCAGTCTATTCGAAGGTTAGTCGAGCAGTTCCAGCCACTTCTACTCATTTGCGGCCATATTCATGAAGGGAGCGGAATCGACATTCTCGGACCAACGGTTGTGCTAAATGCAGGTCAAGTGCTATGTCAGCCACTTACATCTGTCTCTCTCTCTGAGAGTTCAGCGTCTTTGCGCGCCTGGCGTGAATACCAAATGTTTTATGTGCGAGTCCCGCCAGATGGGGAGATCAAGATAATCCGCTACACTACCGAGGGGCCCGAGATCATCAAGAGAGTGTATTGTGTGCGGAATGGAAAGATGAATTCGGATTTTTCGGCTCCGAATGAAGAGTCGAACACTCGGTTAGTACTGTGAGACAACGTTAGATCTTGATTTGGGCACGGATCCAGTCACCTAATTCGGCCAATGGAGACTTGTGCACCAACCTACGGCTAAGGTGATCGATCGTGTAGCTTGAAATCAGGAAAGAGAACCAAACTCACCTCGAGTCGCTGGAACAGTTGACGAGAGTTTCCGATAGTAACTTGCGTATTTGGAGAAACTGGGTGCGATTAGCCATGATTTGGATTGCTTCAGAGGTGTATAGAATCCTCGCGCGTATTCCATTTGGTCTTCCTCTTCGCTGGCGATTAATTGTTGCTGCTGTGCTCATTTTCGTAGGGACGGGTTCAGTTTCTCTCTGGCTCAGGACGGATAGAGTGACTCTTGTTCTCATTTATACAGGTGACATGAAGGGGCATATTTCTCACGATTACGACGCTGCTTCGTCAGAGGATAGACGGAATCCTGTTATTGGTGGTCTAGCCGTCATCGCCAACATCGTCGATCGCTATGAACGAGAGTTTGGTCGGGACCATGTGCTGGTTGTTGATACAGGGGATTCCCTCTTCGGCTCATATGAGTCACACCTTCTGACCCAGGACCGTTCAGTAATCACTCCTGATCCGGATTCACTGAGACTCCTCAGGATCATGGCTATCGCGGGATATGATGCAATTGCACTTGGCAACATGGATCTAGAGTACGGGGCTGACGATCTGAAGCAGAGCGTTATTCGACTGAACAGAGAAGGACGAGATCTAGACCTTCTATGCTGCAATCTCAGAGATTCACGGACAGGAAACGTGTTCTTACAGCCAACAACGGAATACAATGTTGATGGACTGTCAGTTCGAGTCATTGCTTCGATCAGCGAAATGAGTAAAGAATTGGTACCGGAACGTCATCTCTCGGGACTCACTGTGGTATCGGAAGTCGAAGAACTGTGGAGCATTCTGAACGATCCATTCTATCATTCCGATATCAATTTCATTTTGACGCACTCGGAGCAATCCTACGCGATTGCTAAGGCGTTGGCAAGAAGGCAGAGCCCATTTAAGTCGGAAGATAGCGGGTTACGTCGATCAGTCCAACGACTCAACGTTGTGATTGCGGGTAACCTGATCGGCCCAGGGAGATTCGAGGCTGACGCGATCGGGGACAGTGTTTTAGTGGCTCCACCGGTCTACTCCGGACCTGCGAAGCACGAGGGCTACGATGTTGGTATTCTTAAGTTGGTCATCAGCCGAAAGAACGGAAGAATAAGCTTGACTGGGGGGACGCTCGAGAGAGCCAAGATCTCCTCTTCGTTATGGGATTCCAATTCCGAAGTTGCAAGACAGATTCAAACAAGCCTATCCCATGCAAGAGAACTTGGAAGCGCAGGAATAAACTGCCGGATCCTAAGGCCGGTGGATGCCTTCGGAAGATACGGGTTGGTGGGACCATCGCCGATGGGAAATCTGTTGACTGATGCTATGCGAGAGTATGTTACAACAGATTTCGCCCTGTTGAACTGCTTGGCCATTCGAGACGGGTTTCCGCAGGGCCCACTATCGATCCAGAAACTGTGGTCGGCATTGCCTTTCGACGATCGATTGAAGAAGGCTACTCTAATGGGTGGGGATATTGCCCAAATTGTGGCCCGCAATGCACTAGTTCCTTATTCTTTTCTTCATCTTTCCGGTCTGGAGCAACATTTCATCTACGCCGACGGTTCACTTAGCCAGAGCCTACTCTTACCTGATGGATAGGAAATTCAGGATGATCGATTCTACAGCGTGTGCACTACTGATTTCGTATATAACGGTGGAGACAGGATTTCTGCAAACGGTGTTACCATTCGCGACCTAGATGCATCAACTGAGAAATCCGTTGCCAACGAGAATCAACCGCTACTACGAGATGTATTGGCAGAACGTTTGGAGCTTTGGGGAGAATACGATCCAGACCTACAGACACGGTTTCTTCTAGGTAAAGGTACGGAGAATTACCTAGATGTAAGAAGCCTGCAGGAAACAGGAGTTCGGGAGTTATCGCGAGACCGTGTTGCAACAGGATTCAGTGCCCTGTTTGCAGCGTTGAAAATGGACGATAAGAATTCAATTACTAAAACGCTAATAGCCGTGAATCTTGCCAAACACGCAGCTCTTCTCATAACAGAAGAGATGAGAAGTGAAGAGCAAAGAGACGAATTCCTGACGATTCTCGAAGGACACTTTACTGAAAGAGGAACTGCGATTGCTCCTCATTCCGATACTATTTCCCGTTTATTAAGTATTCTTGACTCGATCACAAGTACAATAGTACGCAGCAGTCAATTTCTCGATAAGCCTATCGCCGGACATGACTTCGATTTGGTAATGCTGCAGGTACGGGTCCTTACTCGCACACAGGAACATGCAAAGGCTGGAGAGCTCTTGCATCTACTGGAATCTCACAGCTTACACACGAGCCCTTTTCGAAGGGCAGAGCTAATGATTTACCAAGGCATCGTTGCATTCATGTCAGCAGATACAAAAGATGACTACGTGGAGGCTAGGAGGCTACTTGTAGAGTCGATCGACCATGATGATTCGCTTATACCAGTGTGTTTAGCATACTTAGGGCAGATTTGCGACGAACTGGGTCACGACAGAGACGCGCTGAACTATTACAATGTCGTCCACGAGTTGGGCAGAATCGAAGAGTTCGGATTGGAAGACGATAGATTCGAGCTAGGTCGGCGAATCCTAAAGGAATAAGGATGCAGCAGGGAGAATCGGTGAGGCCGAAGTTGTGGCGTGGCGGCATGAAGTTCCTCGCAGCCCTGATAGTTGCGGTCTCTGCCGCGCTTTCGGGTGTATGGCTTCAGAATTGGCTTACCTCTAGACCGGAATTTCAGGTCAGAGTTGCCTCAGACAAGAGTCTTTCAAGAGTATTTCTAATCTGCAGAAACGTGGGCTCTTCTCATGCGGAAAGTATTTGCATAGCAATAAGACCGTTGGAGCCTGCTTTGGGGGCGATTGTGTCGCCAGTCTTTGATCTCTCGCCTAAGAAAGGCAATAGGGAAAATGTTGCTGCTTGGGAGATTACAGGCTACCGTCATCTTTTTGGTCTCACTAAAAGAATGATGGCGCAGAAAACCATCCCGGAATTGCGAACTACGATTTCCTTCTTTAGATCTATGGGGACTGGATCAAGAGAGGAACTTGAGACCTACAATGTGCCTGCTATCGTGGAGATGATTCAGCCGGATCTCATTAGGATAATCAATCATAACCTACCGAGCTCAAAGAGTCCTAAGAGAATAAGACTTGAGTGCATGCGGCCCGGAGTTTTGTATGCTATACACGTCGAGTGAATCGAATTTCAGTAAGGCTAACACTTGCCTCGCCCTCCTTTCTTTCCGGATCAGAGCAGGTCGCATTTCAGAGTGCTGAATGAGGTCAATGCGCAACCGAAGTGTCGGATTCTTATCGACCTGAATCCGGTGAGGGCGGGACTGGTGAATGATCCGAAGGACTACCGGTGGAGCGGATATGGAGAGGCGGTGGGAGGATCGGTGGATGCTCGGAAAGGGATATCGGGAACACTTGGGCCAGCGGCGAGGGGGAGCGAGGAAGATGAAAGGGAGTGATTGGGCGGGACTAACGACGGGGCGTGATCTGAAGGGAAATGTCTTCGGATAGCTTTTCGTCTTCCACGATCTCCTCAGTTTCAGCCCTACGCGATCCCTTGCCCTTCCTCCTGGCCGGCACCTAACTCACCCACCGGCCCGTCATCCCAAATCAGCAGCGGCCCTCTTTCCACATTCCGGATCAGGCCGTTTACCCGCTCCCACTGGTAGCCGAAGCAATGAGAAATGTATTGGACGCCATCGATGGTGCGCCGCCGGTTTCGATGCTGATGGCCGTAGACGTGGATAGCCGAACCAAGCTTTCTGATCTGGCGGTCCAACCCCCAACTCCCCGCAACCCGACTGAAATTGAAGGTTGGATGGGCGTCCGCCACATCCGGCATTTCGGCCTTTTCTTGATCTGTAGCGAATATCAGTTCTTCTCGGGGTAGAAAGTGGCTGAAGGAGATAATTGGACTCTTTTCCAATCCCCCGAATCGCTCTTCGTTGATCTCGAGGAAATAGTCGGAGGGAGACTCCAAGGAATCCGGCCAAGTGACAAAATGGCTGTCGCCCCACATCCGAAGAGAGGGGTCCTCGCCTTCTTTCGACACGAATAGACTATCCTTCCCTTCTTCCGGTTTCACATACCAGGAGAACAGAGGTGCGATCACCAAGCCTGCTCCACCGGACCTGTTGGCCAGTTGCCGTGGCTCCGTCTCAACTTCGAGCTCGGCGCAAATATCGAGGACTCTGCGGAATTTGGTAACCGAGTCAGTAGAATCGTCCCTCGCTATCCACAGATCATGATTCCCCGGAACGAAAAAGACACACCGGAATTTGCTACGTAGAATCGAAAGCGCTCTCTTCAAGTCCTCGATGTCGTCGCTCAAGTCACCCGCCACGATTAGACCATCATCACTGTAATCGACCGACGAGAGTCCCTCCACCCATTCCATGTTCTCACGGAAGTCTACATGGAGGTCGGAGATCGCGTAGATCCGCATTCTCATATTTAGCCTGGAATTCGACTGAGATTTCCAGGCTAAATATTGGTAAGGGCCCGAACTCGGAGAAACTGACTCTGAAGATTAGAAGACTCATCCGTGAGTTCGATGACGACGGTCTCCGAGCCATCCCCATTATCGGTTAGGGAGATCACGGTGTAGTCGGTCCCTTCTTCCCTGATCTGCCAGTCGATCAGATTCTCGGAGTATTCGTAGATCCATTCCACGTAACCGACATTGGCTGTCCTCGTATAGGTGAGGCGGATTTTGCCTCCCTCTTCCGAGACCGTTGGGAGGCTCGAGTCCCCACCGCCCTCCTCTGGATCGAGGGCAAAGAGAAATTCAAAATGGTTGCTCCTTCCATCCCGGTCCGGATCTTCATTCGGACCCGTCTCTTCCTGTCCTCCTGAGAAAGAACCCGATGACCAATCTTCAAAAGAGAAAGGAGCCTCGAGTAAGGCAGCTCCGCTAATCAAGAGGAGATTCCCCACATCCACGGTTCCCGGAGCAAGGCCGTTTCCGACCATCTCATTCACGATTATATCTGAGTGACCATCTCCGTCGATATCGCCGGAGGCGGCGCTGTAGCAAAGGGTATCCCCGTTGTCGAAGATAACCGTACCATTCGCACCTTCAATAACGGCAATCCGCACCTCCGCCGGGCTCGGCAAATTTGCTGGAGATAGATCGATTGTCTCGGGCCAACCTCCGAGTTTACCATATATAACATGCATCGTTCCGGCACTCGTCCGACCCTGCGGCCGGTCATGTGGATTCCCGATGATAAGATCGTCAATCCCATCGTTGTCATAATCTCCATGAGCGACCGTATCGGCTCCTATGGACCCAGACCTCGGTCCCAGAATAAGGCTGCTCGCCACCTGAGGTGGAGGTTCGTCAAGACCAAAGGAGAGACCCTTGAGGCCCTCGGCCCCATAAAAGACGTGTCCCGCGCCCGAGTTGAAGCCGTTGCTCGTATCGGCTGTGAGGTCCCCGACAAAGAGATCGGCCAAACCATCCCCGTCATAGTCTAATCCTCCGACAATCTCTTCCCCAAAAGAGTCGTTGAAGTCCTCTGCTCCCTCGATCCGAGTGCTCGATCCGATGGTCGGATCGCAGATAACGAATTCATAGCCCGGAGTCCAGGCCTCGGTCGGGAAATTGTCGTCCCAGGCGATGTAGAGAGTTCCGGGAGCGAAGCTTCCGGAACTCTCCCCGGTGCCGGAGGGAGCGCCCGGCAGCCTAATTCCGGCACCGGCACGATTGAGAGCCGCCCCGCAAGCCAGGACTTCCCCTCTCCCATTTCCATCCAGATCGGCGATCTGACACGTCGAACCCATATGATATCTGTCCGAATCCGGCGGAGGTAGGATGCGTGCGACGTGTCCGGAGAGAGGAGATGTGCCGAAACTCTGAAGGTCAATGATGGCATCAGCCGCAAGATGGTCTCCTCCCCGGATGACATAGACCGCACCTCGATTGGATTCGCCATCCCCATCCACCTCGTCAGATCCTACGACGATGTCGGCAATCCCATCGCCTGTCACATCCCCGGTTCGGACCCAGATCTCGAAACGGTCGTAGGCCATGACTCCAACCAGTGTCATGATCGTGACAGACGCCGGAGGTGAACGAAGATCGAGGAAATCCAACTTTTCTGCTTCGTCCCTTAGGACGCTGCCACCGTTGAGTATGCTCAAGGCTCCTGCCCCTTCTCGTCCACCTCCTGGTGTGTAATTCTGTCGGCAGATAAGGAGATCTCCCAACGAGTCGCCGGTAACGTCGTCTATCCAGATTTCTGCCCCTGCCACCTCAAAATTCTGATCGCCCGCGATCTTCAAGACGCCGGCCTGGAAACCGGCTGTATCAATCACCCCCCCAATCGAACTGTCTCCAAAAATGAGAGTGATCTCACCGGCTCTGGTGCGACCCAAGGGATTGGCCTGGATAGAGGCAAACGCCGTGTCGACATGACCGTCTCCGTCACAGTCGTATCCACCTGCTACCGGTAACCCCTTCCCGCCGTCACCGACGGAACCGTGAATTCGAGTCACTCCCCCAGGTGCGGCCTCGACTAGCTTCAGGTCGTATGCCAATTCGTTAGCCTCGCCACAAAGATCGAGGCTTGCCGATACAAGGGCCGCCTGGACTGCGAATTCTCGAATGAGCCGTGTGCGATACATCTGATCGACCAAGAATCTGTCAAGCCCCCGACGCTGATAACGATTCGATAAATTACTCGGTAGCGGTCCGTCAATTCAAGGGGACATCACCAGCCTGATATGGTATCACCCGCGATCGATGCGGAATCGATCGCCCCTTCCTGTCCCAGATTCTATCGTTCATTATGCTATGACACTCGACCTGCGATTGGAAGTCCTTTGTCGAAGTGCGATGCACGGCAATTCGGTGGAGGGTCCCGGTGTGCCGGGATCGCCGCCGCCACGGTAGGCTTGCGATTCACTTGATATTGGGCGAGCCTAGCTCCGAGTCTTACCAGATTTCCGGGCTCATGGACATCAATTCTTTCATTCACGGTTTAGGTTCGATCGGATTGCTCTCCTCTCGGGGTTTCCTTCCCGCATTTATTACCGCGGTATCTCTCCGCTACGGATCGGAATTCCCCTTTCTCAGAAACATCGATCTTCTTAAGAGCATCGGAGACGAGCCCACCTGGTTCACCCATGGCGGAACCATTTGTTTCTTGGGAGTGATGTCGCTTCTCGAGATTGCGGCTGACAAGATTCCTGAGGCTCGCGAGGCGCTGAGCGAGATTGACGGCTATTCGAAGACTATCCTCTCCGTCCTACTCTACCTCGGCGTTCTCAGCTCCCTCGACATTGATTTTATCAGGGAGAATATCGAGCAGGCCGGCCTCTTCGATACTGCCGCGATTTTTCTCATCGCAGGGGGCACCTACTCCGCCGCCAAGATGCGGAACAACCTCCTCGAACACTTGAGGAGCGCGGATGAGGACGATGATCTGGGCCTTCAGAGTATCATAAGCTGGTCAGAGGACCTTTGGGCAGCGCTGGGGATTTTTGCTCTGCTCTTGTTCCCAGTCCTGATGATTATACTCAATGGTATCGCGCTCACTCTTCTCTTCTCGGCCCAGAAGTACGCCCAATATCGCGAAGAGAGATCGAAAGCGGAGTGTGAAGAATGCCATGAATCGGTCTACCGCTCAGCGATGGCTTGTCCTAAATGCGGTTCGAAACGAGGGCAACCCGCCAGAATCGGCGCCCTTGGTCAGTCAAAGGATGAGCCCGAGGAAGATCTCGAGGCTCACCCCTACCGCCTCGTAACCAAAAAAAGATGCCCTGTATGTGCGACTCGCTTCACCGAACGTGAAGTGAAGCAAAAATGTGACGCCTGCGGCCACGAACTGATGGCTGACCAGCAGTTCGCTCGCGACTATCTCCATCGAATCCGGACACGCCTCCCAACCGTTCTGGGCATCGGTTTTCTCTTTTAGCCTCATCCCCGTGATCGGGCTGGTTCCCGGCGTCATTTACTACCGTCTGAGGCTCGTTGCACCCTTCCGGCTCTACACTCCTTTCGGTAAGAGGCTCCTCACCAAGATTCTGGTTTCGATTCTCTTCTTTCTCCTCATCGGGCTGCAGTGGATTCCAGGAATCGGTGGATTCGTCGTCCCTTTTATGGCACTCATCAGCTACGGAGTCTACAGCGCCCAGTTCCGCGCTATGGCCGGAATCTAGCCCGAAAACAAATCCGATTGAGCCGGTAGGTCTGGAGGGACGAGTGCTCTCGAGTCCCGTCCGTGTATGGGAATCGTAGATTTGACCGGAGGAGATTTCGACCAGAACAGGCAAGAGCGCCTGGTTTGGGGACTCGAGAGCCTTCGTCCCTCCAGCTACTCATTCTTCTTTTTCGAAAATATTCCTTTTAGCCCCTCCGCCGCCTTGGCTGCCTTGCTGCCGATATCGCCTGCAGCGTCTCCTCCTCCCTGCAACGCCTTCCCCAATGAACTCGCACTACTCCCGGCCAGTTGCTGGGCCGCCTTGCCCGTCACCGCAAGCACTTCCTTGACAACCTCCTTTATGATCTGGGCAGCCAATTCAGCCGGCGCAAGTCCCCCCTCCGCGGTACCAAGATCATTCATTCGCAGATCGGCCAAGGGTACATTGAGACTCTTTCCCGCCACCACCAGGGAGACGGAACCGCCTTCAAGGAGGAACTCCCCGATCTCCAGTTTCGTTGCCGATTCTTCATCTTCTTCCTCACCGATCGGTAAATGTTCCGCGGTCGTTTCCTCCACACTCTTCAGGATGGCGCTGAGGTTGTTTCCCGTGAATTTCTTCTCGAAAACGATCTCGGGTCCAATAATATGAATCTTGTCGATCACAATGTGATCAGATAGGAGCGACATCGGTGCGATCTGAATCTCGATCTTTTCGCAGGAAAATGTCTTATCGGCCTTATAGCCCTCCGGACTCCCGATCTCCAATCCTTCGACAACCCCATTCCCGCTCAAGAGGGAAAGTCGCACATCTTCCAATTTTATAGAGGTGCGAGTCAGTTTGGGACCCAAGGTCTCGACCCCCGACTCCAGTCCCTTGCTCAGGATCGCAGAGAATCCGAAATACAACCCAACACAGAGGATTATCAGCAACAGGACGCCACAACCCAGAGCCTTCTTAATCATGTTTCTTCAGTACTCGAATTCGCTAATTGGATAATGCATCCCAAGTCGACAAGGTCGAGGAAAACTCGCCCTTGGGGTAAGTGGTCGAGAGTGAAAAAGAAACGGTGAACAGTGTGGATTCCTCCGAGCAGTCCACCATCGCGATCGTAAGCGCGATCGGATTCCGAAGTGCAATAAACTTCGACTGATCGCAAAGGAGTTCCGTTCCAAGGGTAATCGGTCATCGTAATCTACATTCGAAGCCCTATTCTACCAGTTCGTCTTCACTCTTCACTGAAACCTGAAACTTGAAACCTTTCTATCGACCTCCACCACCCTCGAACGGATGTCCCTCACCCCGCAGATACTTAAGGCCGCGAAAGTCAATCGGGAAGCAGTCAATAGACTGTCGTTCTCCAAGCCCGTTGCCTATGTTTACAATCCCCTCTGCTACGCCTGGAAGCCCTTTTCCATCTATGCCGCGAAATACGCCTCGACTCGAAAGGACGTCGTCTTTCTCGGAATGAATCCCGGACCATGGGGAATGGCCCAGACCGGCGTTCCATTCGGAGAGGTGGGAATGGTGAGAGACTGGCTCGGTATATCCGCCGACGTCGGAAAACCAAAGCCAGAACATCCGAAGCGTCCGATTCACGGGTTCCAGTGCAGTCGTTCCGAAGTGAGCGGGACTCGTCTCTGGGGCCTCTTCGCCGAGAAATTCGAGACCGCGGATCGCTTCTTCGATCGGCATTATGTCGCCAATTATTGTCCCCTCGTCTTCATGGAAGCGAGCGGCCGCAATCGAACGCCCGACAAACTGCCGTCTACCGAGTCGAATCCACTTTACCACGCATGTGATGCTCACCTCCGCGCGGTTGTAGCGTCACTCGAACCCGAATGGCTCATCGCGATCGGCGCCTTCTCCGAAACACGCGCCTCCCTCGCCCTCGCTGGGATGCCGGTAAAAATCTCGAGGATCATCCATCCCAGTCCCGCCAACCCCCTGGCCAATCGCGGGTGGGATCAGGCGGTAACCAAAAAGCTGCAGGACTTGGGAGTTTGGTAGCCCGGCGCTGACCTGAATGTTCAATGTAGAGGCGGATCTCCGGGTGAAGGATTCTCAGAATTCACCACGAAAAATAGTATCAAAAATGGAGGGGCGAGGGCCCTCAAGCCCACGAACCAACTTTGTTTTCCGTTCCCCATCTCTCTTTTGCTGGATGGCGTTGCCGCAAGCCGGGAGGAGATCTTCTGGGTGATTACGGCATAGGGCTCGAGGGCCCTCGCCCCTCCAACTTGGCGGCTGATGGGGCTTTATTTTCATCCGCGGGATTGCCATGCTATCCGTCGGCACTATTCCCTCCAATCCGATTATCGATCTGGCTAGTTTCAAACTCGATTGCTCCGGTCCGTTGTCGGCCTGCCGAACCCGCAAGCGCCAGCGCCACCGAGCCACCGGGCTCTGGACGGGACCATAGGTCCCGAATTCACCGGAGCAGACGGCCTTCATAGATCCTCGTTTCGCCTTCGCGCGGAATTAGGAATTCTGCCTCGGGCAAGTCCTCCGACGCCAGCGCGTTTCTCAACCGATCCACCGGTTCATCGATGGCCTCGTCGGTGAGTTGAAAAGTACCGAAATGCATAGCGATGCTCTGAGCTGAATCGAGATCCTGGTGGAGACGTAGTGCCTCCTCCGGATTGACGTGGGAGTCGCGCATGAACCAGCGTGGTTCGTAGGCGCCAATGGGAACAAAGCTCAAATCCAAGGGCCCCAACCGATTGGGAAAATCCTTGAAAATGTCACAGTACCCAGTATCGCCGAGGAAGAGGGCACGGCTGAAACCGAAATCGATGCAGAATCCGCCCCAGAGGGCGCGGTCGGCATCCCAGGGAGTGCGGGCGGAGAAGTGTTGAGAGGGCGTGTAGGTCACGTTGACTGACCCAAATGCGGCATCCAGCTGATGGAGAGAAACTGATTCCCACCAGTCGAGTTCCCTGACGCGATCCGGCGGAATCCCGACGGACATCAGGTGCCGCTGATTGCGGAGCCCCGTGAGAAATACCGGCTGGTCCCGTTGATCGATGCGCCGCAGGGTCGGCAGGTCCATGTGATCGTAATGACAGTGCGTGACCAAAACGACCTGGATGGGAGGGAGGGAATCGAAGGCAATCCCGGGAGTGCGGACCCGCCGGGGACCCGCCCAGGTGACGGGACTCGTACGCATTGAATAGACAGGATCCAAAAGGATATTCACGTTGCGGGACTGAACCAAAAAGCTGGCGTGGTTGATGAATGTCACAGCGAGCTGTGTCTCGCCTATGGTCAACGGTCGGAAAACCTTCGCATGGGATTTGCGCCAGCGCGGCCAGCGTGCCCCGCCCCCGTCAAGGTGCCATTTAAGAAGGTCGCGCAACCCACGATGCGTACTGCGGCCCATCCACGGATTGAAAAATCGGGTACCGTTCCAATGATCGCTTTTGGAAATGGTTCGCGGCTCCCTCATTTTCTCGATCAGACCTCTTTCAGCTGCGCATAGTTCCTTTCTAATACCCCTCGACACCTGAACCCGGGAGGATTTGACTGCCTGTCGAAAAGTTCTTAATCAGCATTTGATCACTCGATTTCGGTTACTCAAGCATGACTGCGACTCGACCCATCCGCCTCGGTATCGTCGGCGCCGGTTTTACCGGACGCCAGGCAGCTCTCTCCTCCTCTCAACTTCCGGCTCGTATCACCCTAGCGGCGTTGGCCGACTTGGACCCGGAGCGCGGGCGGCCCGTGGTCGATGAATTCTCCATCCCGCGCGCCTACTCTGACTATCGCGAACTCCTCGACGACGAGGAGGTGGACGCCGTTTACCTCGGAGTACCGCCCGACATCCGCCTCCCCATGGTCCTTGACAGTCTGGCGGCGGGCAAGCACGTCCTGGTACAGAAACCGCATGCTATACGGGCCCCTGAAATCCTCGAGATGGAAGTTGCCGCTGAACGCGCCGGTCGGGTGATCCAGTTCTGTTACTACTTGCGTCACTACCCCCACAATCGGGCCGCGCGGGCGGCCGTTGACTCAGGCGAGATAGGCCAGCCCTACCACGGCCGTTACTTCAGTAAGAATGCCAGCCCGGTTGGTTCCTACTCCGATGCCAATCGTTGGCTTCTGGTTTACGGTATGAAAGGAGGAGTCCTGTCGCAGCACATGTCCCACGATCTCAACCTCCTCTGGTCGTGGTTGGGTTGCCCAGAGCCGGAATGGGCATTCGCTGCAAAGCATCACATCCACCCCTACTACGACGGTCCGGAGGGTCCCTCCGAGGACTACTTCAGTGGACTTTTAGGATTCGCAGGGAACGCGACTATCCAGATCGACGTTACGAATTCGAGCCACTGTGATTCCGTCCGCATCTGCGAACTGCACGGCACAGAGGGAGCAATCGCAGGGAACGCACGCTGCGGTCTCGGTCGCCGCGATACGGACGACGCGCCCAATCAAGCAATCTTCCGACGCACCAAAAATGGCTACGAACGTCATGAGATCTCGGCGGAGCCGGATATTCCTCACACTGAACCGCCGCCCGGAGCTTCCCCCTTCTATCACGAAATCGAGCACTTCGCCATGGCCGTGGCCGGCGAAGTGTCGCCGGAGGTTGACGCTAAGGAAGCCCACACCTTTATGAAAATCCTCGACGCCCTCTACGACAGCGCGGGTGCGGGAGAGAAAGTCATTATTACCTAAACCATTCGGTCGACTCTTTCGCCGGGAGGCAGTGTTCTACCCGTTCTACCGCCTAAAAGGAAAGGAGACTCGAAGGCTGCAGACGCCGCACGCGGACCGCTGAGCGGCCCGCAATACTCGTCAAACTGTGACGAAGACGAAATCCTCACGAATTCCGCTACAACCTTCGATTCTGAACGGAGTTCCGTTGGGCGGGAATCCAGATTTGATTCGATTCGGTAGGACGATCACTTCAATTAAACCCAGCTCGAGATAAACTCCGATGTGGTGTAATTCGGCGGCATTTCGTTGAAGTGGTACATCATGGGCCCGGACTGAAACCCGGGGAAAAACTGCTCCTCTTCCGATTGAAGCAGCTTGTCCAGCGGCTCGAAGCGCTGCCACAACGAATCGGCATCGGATGATGAGAACCGGTCAGCGAATTCGGGACCCCAATTGAGGGTGGTGTAGTGAGAACCGTGGACGCGTCCTGCGAGATCTTCCGAGACTTCGGGATACGGAGGATCCTTGGAGAGTCTAACCGATAGGGCAGCCTTGCACAAAAAGACTGTAGAAAGGATCTTTCCCTTTTCGCCTCGGCGAGGGTGAAGCCTGTCGAGTGCATCCTGGAAGGCGGCACGATCCGCATCGATCACGGCTCTTAATGCAGATTCGGTGTGCGACTTCATTTCCCTGGTTTGGCGATCCCAACGTTCGAATGCGTTAGCAGCCTCGGTCGACAAACTGTCCACAAACGAGAGATCGGCAAAACAGGAATAAACGGAGAACCCTCCGTGTACGGTTCGCCTCAACCGGGTACTGTAGTTGCTGCCCCAATGGAGGATCGGGGTGATGTAGACGACGCCATCACCCGCTTCAAGGTGTGTTCGAACGCCGCCGGGCAGGGGTTGGCAGGGATCCTCCGACAGCCGCTCGTTCTCTTCAGGCGTGTTGCACCTCAGGTGGCTACCGGGAACGACCCAAAGGACGCTGTCGTCGTAGAGAGGGATGTTCCATTGGAGGTAGCGCGGACCTCCTTCGACAATGTCGTCGATATATCCCTGCAGGGGAGCGGTGTCGATCGGATGGATGTCGCGATGCCACTTTGCGGGACCGTGATCTCGAATCGGACTGCACATCATCATCATCTCGGTGACGGCAGCGTCCGACTCATCCAGCAGCTTCAAACTGTTCCCCCGGATGTTCTCTTCCATCCAGACTTCGACCGCCGGCGCGGTTTCCCGATCAAGCTGATTGACCAACGGCGGCCGCTGCAACAGCAGACGAGGTTGCGCGCTTTTCTCCCACTCACCTCCCGGTGGGTCGCCTTCTTTTCGCTCGGCCTTCCAGTTGTTGCGCTGACGGTCGACGAGCGTCTCGTATGCCCTGCGAAGGCGCTCGAGTTTGCTGGATGGGACGGCTTCCTTGACAATCAGGTAGCCCTGTTCGAGGAATCGATCGCGATCGATGGAACGCATGCTGGAGTCTCCTTTTATAACCGTTCTATTTCGCCTTACTTGAATAGGGCTTCCAGTTGACCGATATCACTTACTGGTCCTCGGTCTTTCTTCCCAGAGTCGATACATCTCCGGACGTCGGAAATGCCGAAAAAAGGTCTCCGGCTCGCTACGACTTTCCCCCAGAACGGAGCCTCGTAGATCGGCCACGATCATCTCTTCCTCCGTGCCGCTTTCCACCTCGGCGATGACGACGCCCCGAGGGTCGCAGATGAAGGTCACACCTGAGAAGCAGATACCGGCCCCGTTGTCTCCAACGTGATTGCAGATGGCGACGTAAACATTGTTGTCGTAGGCTCGCGCGGGGACATAGCGCATCCAGCGGGTGCGCTTGTCTTCCGGGGTTTCGCGGGCGGAGGCGTGCGGGAGGAAGATGACCTCCGCGCCTTTCCCCGCGAGAATGGTGCTCACTTCCGGGAAGTGGGAATCGTAACAGATCTCAATGCCATAACAGGCTTTGGCGTGCTTGAAGACCGGCAGGGCGTCACCCTGACACCATGTTCCGTTCTCCGAGGTGGGTACGTGCGTTTTGCGGTAGTGGCCAACAAAACCGTCGGGTCCACAGATGACTTGCGTGTTGTAGGTGATGCCGCTGACGTCACATTCGAGTAGGCCCGCCAGCAGGGTGATGTCGTTGCCTCGTCCAATCTCTTCAAGACTGCGGAGAGATTCGCCCTGTAAAGGTTCCGGCTTCGGCTTGGAGGTGTCGCCCGCATTATAGCCAGAGACGCACAGCTCCGGGAAGCAAACGATGTCGACGTTCTGCGCCGCCGCCTCTTCGGTAAAGCGCCCGATAGTGACGAGATTGCCGTCGTGATCCGCCACCCGGCAGTTCATCTGGACCATCGCAATTCGGAGGTCCTGCATATGATCAAACTACTACTCGAATTCGAGTTCTTGGTCCAACGTTCATGCTTTCAGCTGATCCCGACAACGTCAAGTTGCTGTTTGTACTCGCACGCAGCGGCCGATCCGAGCTGCAATGGAGTGAGCTGCCGTGCCTAGCCTGCATTGCTGCCGGCCCCGACGGCAAAAAATTATCGATGAGCGATTCATTTTCCCATAATCCGCGCAGGCAGCTATGGTGGTGCAACCTGCACCACATCGTCAACGATGGTTATGTCGCCAGCCTCTCTCTCCTTTTGCCTTTTATCGCGGCGGATCTCGGCCTCGATTATACCACATCGGGCTTGCTGAAGACCATCAACTACAGCGCCATCTGTGCAGCGCAACTGCCGGCCGGATTTTTGGCCGAGCGCCTCGGAGAGATCCTTCTCTTAGGCTTGGGAACAGCCGTATTCGGTCTCGGTTACGCCGCCCTGCTGCTGGCCTTCACCTATCCGATCGCATTGTTGGCCGTCTTTGCGGCGGGTACCGGCGGCGGGGTATATCATCCCGTGGGCACGGGCCTGGTGGCCGACACCTTTACCGCCGAGCGGTCGGGCAGGGCCATTGGCACGCTCAACTTCTTCGGTGATGTCGGCAAGGTAATCTTCCCGGCTGTGACCGGAATCCTGATCGGTTTCGTCGGTTGGCGCGGCAGCTGTGGGATTCTGGGAGGTGTGGGCGCGGCCGTTGGTTTCTTCTACCTTGTGGCCTTTCGTCGTGATATCCGGCGGCACAGGCATCAAAAGAAGCAGCAAGAGAATAAGCCGCGACCTCGACCTCTTCGAGGCATGGCCCTGCGCCAACGCCTTGAGCGCTGGGGCATTACCCAGCCGGGACAGTTTGGTCTATACGCTACCATTGGTTCGCTCGATACCGCCATACGCGGTGGGGTAATGGCATTCCTTGGATTCTTATTGGTCCGCGAAGGTATCAGTGGAGAAACTGTTGGTTGGTGCGTTTCCTTGACCTTTCTGGGTGGAGCCATGGGCAAGCTGCTTTGTGGCCTGCCAATGCGCCGACTGGGGGCCGTGCGGCTCATCCTGTTGACCGAAGCCTTGATGATCCTCGGTTGCTGGGCCTTGCCTTATATCGCCGCCACCTCTTTCTTGTTTCTTTTTCTGCCTCTCTTCGGCTTCGTGCTTAACGGCACTTCATCTGTACTCTACATCGGCCTGGTCCCGACTTTTGCCCAGGCGCGCCGCAGCCGAGGCTACGCCTTATACTACACCCTGAATTTCATTGCCGCCGCCGCGGCACCCTTCCTCTTCGGCCTGGCTGGCGATACCTTCGGCCTGAATGCGGTGTTCTATTTAGCCGGGGCAGCAATGCTGGTGGTCCTGCCAGTCACGGCGTTCATTAAATAGGTCACTCCCGCTTCAACTCGCCGTACTCCGGCTTCGGTTCTCCGGCCTCGCGGTCCCACTGCCACTTTTCGACGTAGGGCTGCAAGGCATCGAACCCGAAAATCCGTCTCCCTTCTTCGCCGGCTCGCTCCAACACCTCCGGTTTGACCATGCGGCAGAGCTCGTAGGGCCCCCTCGTCCAGTTACGACGCCAGGGCGCGATCATCGCATATCGATTCTCTGAGCTGCGGTTCTCCGACGAACCGTGCCAGATGTTGGAGTGAAAAAGAATCGTCGACCCCCTCTCCGCCTCGATGATGCTAGCCTGTTCAACAGAATCGTCCGGAATTCCGTTCGATTCGACCCGATGGCTGCCCGGAACCACCTGCGTAGCGCCATTTTGGCTGGTGAATTCGCTGACGCAGAAAATCGTATTTATGGACATGGCGTGACTTGTGATGCGCAGCCCTTCGTCAACCGGTGCCTGCGAGCGCGATCGCAAATGCCCGGTGACGGAGCCATCGGCATGCAAACCTCCGCCGCCCTTGCACGGTTCGATGATGGATCCGTGCACAGCGCACAGCACCGTATCCTGCCCCAGGAAATGGCGGATGAGACGCAGCAGATCCGGAATCAGATAGACTCGCTCAAACACTTCAGCCTTGTTGAAGACGCACTCCAGTCCGCCTCGTTCTCTGCTATTCGCCATGCGGTTCAGCTCCCGTGTCGCCGTGTCGCATTCATCGGGAGTGAGCATCCCGGGGATCACCGTATACCCATCCCGCTGCACGTTTTCACAATGGTTGTCGAATTCAGTTTCATTCATGTCGCCTTGCCTCCTAACGATCTGTGTGGTCGACCAATTTCTTAGAGCTTCGTTCAGATGATCTGACCATCGAATTTAATGCATACCGGTGTGCGGGGTGTAAAGCTCCACTTCTCTCGAACGTCGGTATCATCAGCCGCCTGAATGGAGAGGCGAGGGCTCGAGGGCCCTCGCCCCTTCACTTCACGGTTTCTTTTCCTCGCAGATTCCCGAAAATTCGTGGCCTCGAAACCCGATGAAAAAGTACGAGGATAGCGCACTACACCGGCGGAGACTGCCACCCGCCAAATGCTTGCTCCAGAATCGCGGCAACCGCCATAGCTACGTCCTCTCGCCACGGTCGAACCGCCACCTGCAGGCCAATGGGTAAACCCTCCGGTGAGGTACCGCAACGGACGACGATCGCGGGCCAACCGGTGAGATTGAATATGCGCGTATAGGTATAGCCATCGCCCTTGGCGAATATCTCTCCATGGGGTGCGGCTGGAAAGGCGTTGGCCGGACATAGAATGAAGTCGTAATCGGCCATGAAGCCAACCATGGCGCTGCGAAACCGGTCAACCCGAGTCAGTAGCGAAGAGTATTCCGACCCTGAGACCGGCTCGCCCCCAAGGAATCGATCTCTAACGAGCGGATGCACCTCGGTGGTTCCCGCCGCATCGAGAATTCGCTGAATCCAGGCGCCGCCGTCGGCCACGAGGAGCTCCCGCCACACCTCCGTCGAGGAGGCGGCTTCCGCGGGACAATCTTCCTCGAGCTTGACTCCTTCCTCTGCCAGCGCCTTGACGCCATCAACTACGGTCTGCACTGTTTCGGGGGTCGGCGATACGATCCCGTTGTCAGTGAAGAAAGCGCCACGCAGATCGCCGAGCACGACGGCACCCGGGTCGTCCAAGGGCATCGGGACCACACTGGGATCCCGCCAATCCACTCCGGCGATGACGCCGAGGATCAGCTTGATATCTTCGACGTGACGCGCCAGAGGGCCGATCTGGGTCAGTGGACTCAAAGCGCCCAGATCGTAGGAGACGATGTGTCCTGTGCTGGGGACGCGGCCGAAGGTCGGCTTCAACCCGGCGATACCGCAAAAGTGAGCAGGCTGGCGAATGCTGCCTCCTGTATCGCTGCCCAGATCGAAAGCCGACCCGCAGGCCGCGACGATGGCCGCAGGACCAGCGCTGCTTTCGCCCGGTGAGCGGGCAAGATCGTATGGATTATTAGTGCGGCCGTAGACTAGGTTATCGGTCTCGGCGCTGAGGGTCAGCTCCGGCGTATTGGTCTTGCTGAGCAGAATGGCGCCGGCCTGCCGCAAGCGGGCGACCACGGTTGCATCCCGTTCCGGAACGAACGACGCTCGGCCCTGGGTGCCGGCAGCGGTGATAAGGTCGGCCGTGTCGATCGAATCCTTGATCGTCATGGGTACGCCGTGCAGTGGTCCCGGGCTGTCGCCACGCGCGAGGGAAGCGTCAGCAGCGCGGGCATCGGCCAATGCTCCCTCCGATCGTATTTGGACAACCGCATTGAGGGTAGGGTTCACCTCTGCTATCCGATCGAGGTGGGCCTGGACCACCTCCACCGCCGAGACAGACTTCTCCTTTATGGCCGCGACCTGGCAGGTCGCGGAGAATGTGATGATGTCATCCATGGGAAAGCTCGGGAATCTCTCGTTTTCCGTTCGGACGAAAGACACTCAAGTCATTGGGTGTGCGACGGATGAAAGCACCGCAACGGGTACGGATCAAGTATTCCCCTCTCGAATCGGAGTCGCCTTCATTTTCAAATGGCCTGCGAATAGTCTAACGCAGCCTAGCCGCAACCGAATTAGGTGAATGATAACAGACCAACCGCAGATTACCCAGATTAACCAGATTCAATATCTGCGTAATCTGTGGTCAAAATTCGGCTGGAAAAATAGGGTCTTACTGGATTGTACCTCAGACCGACAACGGAACGGGGCGTCACTCGTGCAGAGCGGGCTGATAGAGCCCGACGCTGTAGAACTCGTAGGACGCCGCCTTATCGGGGAAATCAACGACGTGGACGGTGAAGCGCGAGGGCACGCCGGTATGGCCCATGTGGTCGCGGAAAAAGCCGCTGTAGGCCTCCGCATAATCCTGCCGGAGACGGTTCTGTTCGGCGACAAACCCTTCCGGATCGAGACGGGGATCCGGCGCTTTGGGCTGCGACGCGAAGGCATGCAACTCGATGAAATCGATCTTGCCGATCGAATCGCAGATGCCGGCGTCCTGCAGCCACTTCTCCCAGGAACGGAAGACGAGTTCGACCTCGATTTTCGGCTGCATCGTCACCAGCTCATCGCGATTCAAAGCGTTCATGGCCGAATAGCCGCCGGTCAACCCGGCAAAGTGGATCTTAAGGTCCCCGCCATCGAGCTGCTCGGTGACAAGGTTGGAAAGGACCGGCGCATCCCCACCGTAGTAGTAGGTTAGACGTCCCCGCTTCTTTACGTTAAATGCCATTCTGACTCAGATAGCCTCTCTCCTTTTCCGCTTTTTTCAATCAATAAAACCTCGTCCTCTAATTCATCAGGTAGGGCCGATCTGAATCTCACTCAAGGTCCGCGGGCAACACGATCTCCATTCCGAACTGCAACTAAAAGTGATCCGATCGGATCACTTTTAGTTGCAGTGAAACTTACCTATCGCCGATCTCAGCTAAGTTTCCGCTCTGTTTCAAGGCAGAGCAATTAGGAAGATGTCGGTAGTGGATTCTGCCGTGATTCAAGAAAACGCCGAGAAAACCGGGACTCGCCGCAAAGAATCGAAACTACGACCGACAGCTTCCTAGCCAGACCGGGCTGAGCCAGGCCCGGTGTCCGTCCTGCTGTCGCAATCGAAGATAGTAATAGGCCCAATCACCTTCGGGCGCAGGGAGTCGCTCGTCGTTCAGTTCAACATCCCAGGAATTCGGTTTCCGCTGCCACACTGTCCTCCCCATAGAAACAATTTCGACGACCTCGATGGGGGCGGTTCCGTGGAGGCGTGCTGAAAAGGCGACCGGACCGTTTGAAGCCAAAGTTCCTTCGGCTCCCGAACGGACACCGTTGACGAAAAATTCGCAGACGATCGGCACTCCCGAAGTCGCGTAGGTCCATCGTTGATCCAAAGCCTGCCAGATGGCATCACGGGATAATTCGGGAGCGCGGTAGCATGTCATTCCCACGTATTGACCCGGTTTCTGGGTGGGGTATCCCTCGTGATTATCGGTACCGGCAACGAACCCCAGCCTCCAACCGAGTGCCAATGCATCCTGCACTGACGCTCCTTGATCTCCCATCTTGATACCCCAGTAGGCGTCCAATGCATCCGCCTCAAAGTTGCTGCGTCCTTGCACGATCTCCACCAGACGCGCCCTAGGATTTGGTATCGACCAGTCGTATTTCGCCCAGAATATTCCCTTGCTCAGAAGTTCCCGGTGGGTGCCTCGTTCGATCACCTGGCCGCAGTTAGGATGATGCGGCACCATCACCACGTCGTCCGGAAAGGTTACCTCCGAAGGGCAGACGTCCGGGTTCCACAGCCAGGTTCCACCCTTCGATTCGGGAGTGCGCAGATAGAGATTGGCGTGTCCATAGGCGTTCGAGCTTTCCCATGCGGGAACCGTCACAAAGCGTCCCGGCTCGTAAAACTCTTCGTTGACCGTGAGGCATTCAACCCAAGCCGGACCAATGGGGGCATGGTCGGTCATGGCGACGACGTCGAGGTTCAGATAGTCCCGCGCATAGGCGTAGGCGGCACGAGGATCGCGGTCGCCGTCAACGGAGAGACGAGTATGGAAGTGCATGGCCCCGAAGAAGTGTTTTCGCACACCTTCGAGGGAGGACACCACGGGTCCGGTTGTGGCTTCCAAGCCTCGTTCAATTTCCCGCACCGCTATGCGGACAGGTGTCGGCCTTTCGATCTCAACTCCTTCAACAACCGAGCGTCCGTCATTTCCAATCGGAATCGTTGCCGGCAGACTCGGGCCTTCCGGGTATGAACTGATTGTGACCTCCCCTCGGAAATCGGGAATCGGGTTAAGATTGTCGTCGGTAGCAAAGATGACCAGACGGCGCTTACCTGAATCATTGGGGGCGACGGTGATTCGAGCCTCAAGGCGCGTAGCATTGCCCGGACTGTTATGAAGACGAAACGAAGGACCGACGCATACGAATTCATACGATTCAGGCTTTCTTACTTTAACTTGGAGGGAACCCTCCACATCGGCGTGAGGCGAACTGTTGGCGAGGAACGGGAACACGAGGCGCGACCCTGGAGAAATTGACTGGGTGACCTGCACAGTGCACAAATAGAGTTCCCCAACGGGGCGGCCGACGAGTCCGCCTCCGGCCGGCCCCACCCCGCCGCGTATCATCTCGTCCCATCCGATCGGCAGTCCATGGCCGAGCACAACCGCACCCTCTCCATTCTCAACCGACGCACCTTCAGATTTCCAATCGCGGGTAAAGGAGTGAAAAGTGGTGATGACGACCCGAATATCCGTCCCCGATTCCAGCCCTTGCGGACACTCGACGATGACTCGCAGCGATTTCGTTTCGCGGTTCGTCGCGACGAACTTCATCGTCCCCTCAAAGACTACGTTCAATGATTCCATTACCATTGGAAAGTCCCTCTACTTTCAATCTGCGGTTTCCTCGAATCCGAAGTCAATTATCTTTCATTCGTAGAGGAACGCGTAAGCGTTTCTGGAGCCCGACTCTGACGGTGGAATCATAGGAGTCCGCTCGCGAAGGATTTGCCGATTCGATACTCCAACCCGGTTCATCCCGCGCCCCTCGACTTCGCTCGGGGCCTTCGGCAAGCGCGGTCCTACAGTCCTGTCACCCGTTGCAATTCGATGTTTGCCGACTTTCAGCTTGGGAAAATGATAGGACAGTCCGGTTAAAAAACAAGAAAATCGGTTGCAGGCAGAGAGCGCGCACGTTACAGATGGGTGCTTGCAAAAAGTAAGTTAATGAAGACTCCCCGACGCAAGCGTCGGGGTATCGAACTCCTTCGCCATTCGGACCGTAATTGCCTATGTTGTACTCGACGTTGAAACGGACTTGCCCCGAGGGGCTTACCTGAATAACACGTTGCAGGCTCCCCCGGTCTCGTACCGGGGTGGCGCCCGGTTTTCAGCTACCATACCCGACTGGATCAGAATACCCCTCCCCCGGCCCTTCTCCCCCCAGTCGTTGTCACGACTGGGGGGAGAAGGGCCGGGGGAGGGGTTGGTGGGTGTCACCATTCTGTAGCACCGAATCAGCGCCACCCCGGTACGAGACCGGGGGAGCCTCCGCCAAAAGGACGCTATACACCCACCGAGGGCCATCCTACCACGAACATCCTTCCTACGGCTGGATCGGGCGTTCCACGCACGATCATGCCTCAGAAAGTCAGCGACCCCGCAGCAAGCTACGGGGAATTACCAAGTTCAACCGACGCAAAACTATGAGTGAACAAAAACCAGGACAGTTCGGGTGGAACGAACTCGTGAGTCAGGACAAGGATGGCAGCCAGAAGTTCTACGCCGAACTTCTCGGCTGGACGACTGAAGAAATGGAAATGGGGCCGGGTGCGACGTACACCATGTTCAAGCAGGGCGAGGAGCCGGTTGCGAGATGCATCGCAGCCCCGCCAGAGGCTGGCGACGCGTCCACCATGTGGATGAACTACATCATGGTCGAAGACCTCGATGCCGCTGTGGCGAAGGCCAGCGAACTTGGGGCCAGCATCTGCAAGGAGCGAGTGGAGCTGGTGTCGAGCGCATGGCCTTCGTCCACGGGAAAGAGGAGGGCGAGCCCAGCTCCGAAGCGAAGCCCATGCCCGGCGATCAATTCCCTACTGCCCACTTCGCCGAAATGGATCAGGCGAGGGCGTGGTTGAAGGAAGGCCTTTGAACCCGGCTTGGGAATCTGTCGGACTTTGCACTTCGCAACGGAGCTGGACGTGCGATTGGAAGTTGAAAGGGCTGATTGGCAACCCGATTGATTCCGACAGACTCCTAGCCCGTATTTCTCAGGAATTTCCGGGGACTGTCTTGCGACCGGATCCGTCATCCTCTGGTTGGATGCACACTGGAGACTAAAAGCCCGCCGGGTGCGCTGTTCGAAGTCTTCGACCAAGCTGATCGGCGGCTGGGGCCGTCTTCGAATCAGGGCCTAATTTGTGAAGACAGATAAACCCAATATCGTCTGGGTACTGTGCGACCAAATGCGCTGGGACATTCCCGGTTATACGGGTCGCTCTCTTGTTGGGACTCCCGTCATCGATCGCCTGGCGGCCGACGGCATCGCATTTGAGAATGCCTACTGCGCTTCTCCTATTTGCTCTCCGGCAAGGGCCAGTTGGGTAACCGGTCTGTATCCCCACGGTCATCGCCAGTACATAAATTACGCGCCGAAGTGGAAGGGGATTCCGGGCTGTTCGATGCCCGATAAGACGATCACGGTCGGCGATGTACTAAAAGGAGAGGGCTACAAGTGTGGCATCGCTGGTGTTTGGCACCTCGGCAACGATGACCAACCGCAGCACGGGTTTACTGACTATTGGATCAAATATAGTTATCACGATTTAAGCCTCCCGGATCCACATTTTGCCTATCTAGATGAACTTGGGATTATCAATCCCTACGACCCCGCAAACCGAATGATACGCATGGAGGGCATCCTGCCCTATGCAGAAATAACGGATCATCGACAGCAGAGAACCAGCTGGGTCGTGGATCGCTCCCTCGAATTTCTTGAATCACGGGAGTGCGATCAGGACGATCCCTTTTTCTTGATGGTGGGAATCAAGGATCCTCATCCGATCATGGCGCCTCCACCTGATCTTCTAAAAGAGTATCCTCCGAAAGAGATGCCGATACCGGATAACTTCCGAGATCCGCTTGTCGGCAAGCCGGAATCCCAACATCGCGGGAGGCGCCGAATAACGGAGGCGAATCTTTCCAAAAACGAGATGCGGGTCATCATGCAGCACTACTATGCGTTGGTAGCCAACGTGGACAGGGAGATCGGCCGTATCGTGGATTGTCTAAGAAGCAAAGGTCTGACCGAGAATACTGTGCTTGTCTTCAGCAGCGATCATGGTGAGCAGCTGGGGAACCACGGATTCGTCGAGAAAGGATATCTCTACGAGGAGTCGGTCAAGGTTCCTTGCATCATTTCCTGGCCCTCCCGGCTGCGCCCCGGAGTTCGGATCAAAACACCGCTGGCAGGCGTCGACCTCATGCCTACCCTACTCGGTCTCGCTCATTGCCCAATACCCGGCAACATCGACGGGCGGTCCGTGGCGGAGGAGCTTATCGAGGGCGTCGAACCCGAGGAACTTCCCGTTTATGCCGAAATCGGAGACGGAATAGTGGTCGGCAACAGTACCGACCCAGAGTACTTCGCCTCTCACATCATGGTGCTCTTCCAAGACTGGAAATATATACAAAACCGGGACGAGGTAGACGAGCTCTACAATCTAAAACAGGATCCGGGGGAGATGCGCAATCTGGCGTTCGATCCGGTTCATAACGATCGTATCTCGTCTATGCGCAAACTGATAAAGGAAATGGTAGTTAAAACCGGACCGGATCAGTACGCGTGGTGTCTTCAGTAGCCGAGTCGCTCGCCATCTGTAGGAAATCTGGATCCAGTTAGTCGGGATTACGAATTGCCTGTAACCGGCATCGAGAACCCTACGAACTACATTACGTAATGTTTCATCGTTTTGCCATCCGCATTTTTGCCAACTCCTGGGGTCTTCCGCTTCGTTTGTCGTTGGATTCTTGAGCTCTTCAAACGACTAAGAAGGTCATTCGGAAGGGCATTGCCAGGCGTGGTACGGTTTGAAGTTTCGGAGTTCGAAAATGCTTGAAGCCGGATATTGAGATCCGTTGCCCTACCCCGTCGCTAACATGCCACCTTCCACGGGCAGGGAAACCCCGGTGATGCAACCCGCTGCCGGCGAGCACAAAAAGGTAACTGCGCGACCGATGTCCTCCGGTGTCCCACGCCGACCCAAGGGAACTGGCAAGTTATCCTCAACGCTGCCTATCGCCGGAGGATCTGTGCCGAAAATGTGATTCGTATCCATGTGGCCGGGCAATACGGCATTGCACCGTATGCCGTACTTTCCCAGATCGACGGCCATGCTCTCGGTCAATCGAATCACGCCCGCCTTGGCCACCCCGTATGCCGTATCCGTTTTCCACGCCCTTCTACCGTGCACCGACGATGTACTCACGATGGTTCCTCCCTCGCCCTGCTCGATCATGGCGCGGGCAGCCTGCTGACTGCAGAGGTAGAACCCCTTTAGCCCGACGTCGATGTTCGCATCCCAGTTCTCTTCAGTGAGCTCCAGAAACCCTTGACCCTTCCCTCCGTAAGGATTGTTGGCGAGAATATCGATCCGTCCGAATCGATTCAGGTAGGCCTTGAACATTGCCTCGACCTGCGATCGGTCCGAGATGTCACCCTCGAAAAAGTCAGCCTCCCTCCCCCTTTCTCGAATCAGCCGCAGGGTTTCTTCACCGTCCGCGTCACGGGCTAGATCGTTTATGCCCACATCGCATCCAGCTTCAGCCAGCGCCAGTGCGATCCCCCGACCGATTCGGCGTTTGCCGCCGGTGACAAAGGCTTTCCTTCCGTCCAAAGAATGTGGATTCGCCATAGTTCCCTCCTATTGAATGATTCCTCAATATAAGCTGGGTTTGCTCGTTGATAGAAATGCCAGCAGCTCGGCGGTTGTCTCTGCCGGCCGCTCTTCAGGCAGGAAATGACCAGAGTCAAGACCCTTTCCCCGAACATCAGTCGCCCGTTCTCGCCAGACAGTAAGCATATCCAAGCTAGCACCGGTCTGCCAGCCTGGCCGCTTTGCCATGTTGCAGCCCCAAAGTACGAGCACCGGGCAGGTTAGCTTACGGCCGCGATCCGCTTCGTCGTGCTGCAGGTCAAGCTCAATTGCACGGTAGTCCAGACAGGTAGCCCGGATCGTCTCAGGATTATCGAAGCATCGTAGATATTCCTCGTAGGCCTCTGATGTAATCGACCCATCGATCGCACACCATCGCTCCAAGAGAAAATCCAGATATGCCCTGGTACTGTTGCCGATCAAGGTTTCCGGCAGGGGCGACGGTTGACGCATCAAATGCCAGTGAAACCAGGCGAAGGCTAGCTGACTATCCATATGATCAAAAGCCGCCTGAGAGGGGACTACGTCCAGGGACGTAAAGGTTCTGATCCGTTCCGGTTGGTCGAGCGCCATGCGATGAGCGACGCGGGCACCACGGTCGTGTCCAACCACGTGGAATGTGTCAAAGCCGAAATAGGCCTTGACCGCGATCTGATCCTGCGCGGTCGTGCGCTTACAATAGACACTAAGATCCCCATCGGCGGCAGGCGGCTTGTCACTGTCGCCATAGCCGCGCAGATCAGACGCGATCACGGTGTAGTGCTCGGCCAGCTTGGGTGCGATTTTATGCCACTCGACATGAGTTTGTGGATATCCGTGCAGCAACAGCACGGGAGGTCCACTGCCACCGCACACGAGATTGATCGTTACTCCGTTCGCCGAGATCCGGGTTTTGGTGAAGCCTTCAAACATGATTGTCGCCAGGACTCGTCCTCCTAAACATCCTGCCTCCAACCTTACTCTACCGTAGGACCATCGCCGGCCAACGTCGTGCGGTGCATGATGCGCTTATAAGCTCCGCTCTCCCACCGCCGGCCCCGGTGGAGGCAGGAACGATTGTCCCAGATGACCAGGTCATCCGCTTGCCATTTATGTCGATAGAGAAATGCCCGCTGCGTCGACCAAGCCAGCAGTTCCTTCAACAAAGCCCTGCCTTTCTCGAGCGGCCATCCGACAATGTGGGACGCATAAGAGCCGACGAAGAGCGCCTTTTCTCCCGTCTCGGGGATCGTGCGCACGACGACCTGATGGACGGAAGGGGTCTCTTTCTGGAAGGCTTCGCTCATCAGATTGGGAGCGATCTGAACGCGCGAGTGGGCCATGCTATGCTCGGCAACCAAACCTCTCAGTTCCGCCTTTTTCTCTTCCGGCAGGGCAGCATAGGCGGCACGAAGACTCGCGTATTCTGTCTCACCGCCTTCGGGCGGAACCACTTTTGCTGAAAGGAGCGAGGCACGCAATGGCACGCGCTTGAAAGAACCGTCCGAATGCCACAGCATGTTACCCGCTTGATACAACGACCGATTGTCCTCCGGCGGTATTATTTCACCGTTCTCATCGACATTGGAGATTCGATTGATCGGCCCGCCACCCCCATAGGGATCGCTCGCCATGGTCATTTGGAGTGGCCCCAAACGCTGACTGAAGGCTACATGCTGTTCGTCTGTAATAAGCTGATTACGGAAGACGAGTACCGAGTTTTTCAAGAGGGCCTCGCGAAGAATTTCGACTGTGCCGTCGTCAAGTGGCGAGGCAATGTCGATCCCCTGAACAAGCGCACCAATATGTTCCTCCAGTTTGTCGATCGTGATAGTCAATGTATCTTTCTCATTATTGGCCACGGCGTGATTGCGAACGTATCACTGAGCCATGAGGGCGCCAGCCCGAATTGCCTTCACTGAATGGTTCGAAGTTCCCGGTTCCAATACGCCAGATGTTAGCAACGGATGAAGGCACGGCAACGGATAAGGTCGTCAATGACTTACCTGCCAACCGATGTCTTTCTCCCGATCCGTTGTTTTCTCCAATCCGTTGGGCATGCCTTTTTCGCGATGAAGAGAGTTTGGCAACCAAACGGACGAGTAAATTCCCCATTGGAACGGAATCTACCGGGCTAATCAAGGCAACGAGGTTTCTGGAATTTCATGACACGATTTCATGTATGGTTCGTAGACATGCGGGAGATTGGAAAGCTGAAAGCGATTCTAACCGGAAGATGTCTCAACCCAGCACTCCCAGCAGTGCCTGGACATATCCCACCGCCTGCGCCCAAGCTATCTTCCGGTGCTGGTCGTCATAATCGTAGGCGGGCATATGGTCGAGCTGGAGCCCACCGTCGAAACCCACTTCCCGCAATGTCTTAAGAACCGCGAAAAGGTCGATATCGCCATCGTCGATGGCCACCTCCTGGTAGCCGCCGTGGGTCGGGATCTGCCCTCTGACGTTTCTGATATGGGTGTGGAAGATCAGTCCTTTGCGTCCGTAACTTCGAATGTCGTCGCAGATATCCACTCCTGACTCGTAGCGGGTGCCAACACAATAGAGCAGACCGTTGTGGGCGCTTGGGACCAAATCCATCAGATCGGTCCAACGCTGTGGTGAGACATAGGCATTGGACAAGGGAGGGTCGCCAGGATGGGTGATCAGCTTGACGTTGTTGTTCTCGGCCACAGGGACCAGGGCCCGCAACAGCTCGAGAGATCGCTCCCAATGCTCTTCGATGGAGACCCTCGGCTCCCACGGCTCTTCCCCCATGCTCGAATTCATCTTGTCGACGCTGAAACCGCCCATCTTGTATCCGCCCCGATGGGTGTACTGGCCGCCGCCGCGATGACCGGGATGATCAAAATGAAGAGGCGTGGATAGAAAAGGGATCTCGAGCTGACCCATGATTTCGATGGTCTTTTTGAGATCGTCGATGTCTTTCTCACCTCCGGGTTTGCCTAGCATGAAATCGAGCGGGTCATCCTGCGGCGCGAGCCGGTAGAGTTCCAACCCGAAGCTGTTAATCCGCTCCTTGATCCGGCGCAACTCGTTCTGATCGGGATAACCCTGCTCAATAAAACCCGGAACGCTTTCGGCATTATGAATATCGATCCCGTCGGCGCCGATCTGGGCGGCAAAGCGGAGGTATTCGTCGGATAAGTCGCACTGTCGGAGGAGGATTTCCATAAGATACTTCTAAGGGAATCTAATTGGAAACTTCAATGCCCATGAGGATTTGCCAGCAGTCAGATGAGGACGGAATAAACGGAGAGATCGTCGAAATGCTCACGCATTCCGCTACCCATCCTTACGCATTCTGTAGCGGAATGCGTGAGCATTTCGTCTTCATCAAGGTTCGAGAAAGACGGCGGACTCCTACCCGGTAGGCGAACGCGTCTACAATCTTCGGATCTCCGGTGGTTGTAGGCGGTCTCGCCGAGGCCGAATGGTTCAAGTTCGCATTCGAAAACCTAGACTTTTCGATCCTCGCGAATCAAGTACAGGAACCTGTATCGATCTTCGAACCCAAGCCGCTCGTAGAGTCGCCTTGCACCGGCGTTGTACTTGCTAACGGTTAGAAAGGTCGTCTTCCCTCCTGCCTGTCTCCCTCGTTCCATCAGGCCTCGGATCAATCGGGTGCCAAATCCTCGGCCGCGAAGCGCGGCAGAAACCCAGATCTCGGCAATCTGGTAGAGATGGCCTTGCTGAACAGAACGGCCGTATCCGCATACCTCGCCATTCTGCTCCACGACTCCATACCACGCAGACAATGAGATATTCGCCAGGGGTCTCCGCTTCCACTCGATGTCGGTTGCCTTCAGGTCCGGGTCGAGACGTAGCAACAGGTTCAACCACTCTTCGAGCTTCAGTTCAGACAATTCCGCATCCGTCGCTTCCATTTTCCCGGTGACCATCACAATATTCGGGTTGTAGATCGTGTAGCCCCGATTCAGGAGCAGTTCTTGAATTTCTCCAAGATCCTCCAATTCGGACAGTCGAAAACTGCATTGCAGACCGCGGGAAGCATACTCACGCTCGCAGTAGTCGATCTTTGTTTCGAAGGATAGATTACTCGGATTGAGCGGCCATACAGAGTTCGGATTCCGGCCTTTTCCGGGATTGAACCGAAGCAGCCAACCGTCGTAGAGGATGCTCTGGTGAGAAGGAAGCATGTTCGCCACTGCCTCCTCCAGGACTCGGATGTCGGTCATGATCAGACCTTGTAGGCAAACAGCTTGGCCCGAAACATCTTTAGGCGAATCGCGAGCATCTCTCCAATTCCCGACAAGTCACCCTTCCCGTTCCAAGTAACGACCTCATCGGTCGAGTCGCCGGTGAGTCGATCGCTTTCCGCAAAAGTAAAGCCGGCAACCGGATCTACGTCGGGATGGATCCGCGAGGGAATCTGGCGCAGAATCTCGACTTTGATCCAACCACCGGGTTTACACCGATAGTTGAGCCGAAGATCATCAAAAATTCGGCTTACGGTAGGAATGGTGAAACGTCCCTCCACCTCCGATTCGATGCTGCAGAATCGATGGGGCTGCCAACGGGCCCAGTGCAAAGCCGTCGATTGCTTCCCTGGGACGCGAGGCGCGTTGTGCAGCTTATTGTAGGCTCCAAAGAGCGATCCCCAAGAACCGTCCGGCAAGTCGACGATTCCACTACCCCATGAGTAGACCATCGCAGAATCGTCACATCCCGGTCCACCAACCGGGATGATCGCTCTCCTCTTCGGGCGCTGCCATATCAATCCATCGCGGCTGAACGCGATCTGGCTGTCCACATGATCCGACGCATGATGGTAAACCTGCACCAGCATGCAGTGCAAATCCTCCTTTCCGGGATATAGAAAGTAGCCTCCTCCGTAAAAAGAGGTATCTGGCGGATCCTGTCCATCGGGAAACAGGACCAGCTTTGGAGCAGTCCAATTGAGAAAATCCTTGGTTCGAGTCAGACCAATTGCCCTGTGGAAGATGCCCACTTCCGGCGCACCGCTACCTGGAAGATCGAACTGCTCTTGAGGAACCCCTTGTATGCGGCAGTAGCCATAGAAGTACCCGGAATTCTCGTCGTATCTGACGGAAAGGCCCCCGTCCATGGGGAAGTTTGCCAGGATCTCGTCACACCGCTTCCAGTGGATGCGATCCGGGGAGGTCCATCCGATAACCCGCCCCTTCAAAACCAACCTTGGGCCCGTGAAGTCCGGCCCTAGATATTCCTGATCCGCCCACCAGCGCTCTACCTCCTTCTCGTCGACCTCCTCGCCCTCATTCGCAACCTCCCAAGTTTCCGAGTTGAGCATGGCGCCCTCGCAGCCCATCCCTTTGAAACGCTCTTCCGGGGACGCTTTCGGATCCTCAAATACGCACTTAAACGTGTCGCCGCCTTGATCGGTCACCAGATTGTTCTCTTTCGAACCGCTTTTCTCAACGATACCCAGTTTGGGCCGGTTCCATTTGTAACCGTCGTCGCTGATCGCGTAGGCGACACAACTCCCTTCATAGTAAAGCAGATGGTAACCGTCGTCCGACTTCCACACATGAACCGAATTGCCCAGATCTTCCTCCTCACCGTCGAAAGCCAAAGGTTCCGATTTGTCTGCCTCTTCCGCCGTGAGGCGAACCCCAACGGGCGCATCGTAGAGCTCGAAGTCCCCACTCCTGTCAATCGATCGATGCCCCGGGAAAACTTCCGTTAGATCGACCAGCGGCCGCCAGTCGCCTGAGTTGCTTCTGGGCCGGACCCAATCGCCGGGGTAATAACCCCGCGACTCTTTCCACGAATCGCTCACAGAGAGTAGACTACATGAATCAAGTTCAATTCCAATGCGAGTTCTTAGTCGCTTCGCAATTTAGGTCCTTTGCTGGAATCGTGCGAGCCGTATGATCCTCAGCCTTGCTTCTGTTTTCGATTTATAACCATATACTTTGGTATAGGATTTTCCTTTTGTAGAGGAATGCGTGAGCATTTCTGATACTCGGCTACAAAGGTCAAATAGTAGAAATCCTTACCCGTCTCCGCCCTAAAGGGCTTCGCCGAGGCGGGCGGATTCCTCTACGAGGAGTCGCTTTCCGGCAAAATGAAAATAACCCACTTGAAACTGGAAACGGTGAAAGCGAATGCACTGGAAACCTGGGTGTTCGTGCTCCTTCACACCGATACCGGCCTCACCGGCCTGGGGGAGCTGAATCCATCGGCACCCCGGGATGACTGCATCGAGGCACTGCAACAGTTGGGGGAAAGCCTCGTGGGCCGCGATCCTCGCGAGATCAATTCACTCTTCTCCGATCTCTGCACCGATCCTCGCTCCTTAGTTGAAGTGCGCGCCCTCAGCGCTCTCGACCAGAGCCTATGGGATCTTCTGGGGCAATCGCTCGAAGCCTCCGTCCACGAGCTCCTGGGAGGGAGTTGCCATGAATCCATTCGTCTCTACGCCAATATCACACGAGCCACGCCGAGCCTTACACCCGAAGCCTTCGCCAAGAGTGCTCGAGGCGCAGTCAACGATGGCTTCAGCGCCGTCAAACTTGCCCCATTCAGCGGACCAGGCCCGATCGACCGGATCGATCACTTGGATGAGAATTTGGAATGCGTTCGAGCCGTGCGCCGAGCCGTGGGTCCTGAGGTCGATATCTTGCTGGACTGCTACGGCCTCTTCACCGCCGGGGCGGCCTTGGCTGTTATCGAATCCCTGGACGACATCGGACTCTATTGGTTCGAAGAACCCGTCGCCGACGATGACTGGGAGGGCTATCTGAAAGTAAAGGAGGGCTGTTCGATTCCCCTGGCCGGCGGCGAACGGTACGAGTTTCGTCGCGGATTCTGGCAGGCGCTGGATAGGAAAATCCTCGACATCGCCATGCCCGATGTAGGTATAGTCGGCGGCATCGGCGAACTGCACAAAGTCTCGGCCATGGCCGAGAGTCGCGGAATTCAAATTGCCCCACACGGACCCTTTGGCCCGGTCACCTTGGCGGCCGGAGCCCAGGTCATGGCTGCCCATCCCGGTTTCCTCGTTTTGGAATACCCTTGGGGTCTGAATTCCTGGCGAGCCAACTTGGTTGAACCGCCCGAACGCATCGTTGACTCACACTACCACCTTCCCGATGGACCTGGAATAGGCATCGCCTTGAATCCGACAGTATTGGAAGAGCATCGGGCAAGCCAGGAATCTGTATGACAGATCCCTTGACATCATCAGGAGGTTTCGCCTGACCGGAATTGGGTCCGTTTATTTTCGGATAGACTCCTGATCCGGAAACCCCTCTCGATTTCCGGATTAGGCGCGCCCTGACATCCTCCGAACTAGATAAGGAAAGTCGGTCTTGTTTGACTTCCTCGGCTACCAACATAGCAAAAAGCTATGGATCCATTACGAGTTGCGGTGATTGGAGCCGGGCGCCATGCGCAAGGCCATTTTTTCATGATCAAGAACGAGCCCGAAATGGTGCTGGCAGCGGTGGCGGAAATCAACCCGGATCGCCTCGCCGAAGCAAGAATGGACCACTCCCCCGAGCAAGTCTTCACCGACTACCGGGAGATGCTCGACACTTGCGAACTCAATGTCGTCTACGTCGAGACCATGCCCGCCCACCTCACCGAAATCGTCTTGGACTGCCTGGCTCGCGATATCCATACCTCGATCGAAAAACCGGTCGGCATGTCTTCAGAGGAGGCGGAGCAAATGCTAGCTGCCTCGCGACAGAGCAGAGGCAAAGCCATCGTGTCCGTCAATCGCCGCTACCATCCCGAAGTCCTCGCGGTCAAGAACCTCATCCTGATGCACGGCGGCGCAGTCCATGTGGCAGCCACCTACAACAAACCCCTCACCCCACTATTCACACCGGAAATGGAGGGTTCGACGCCGGCTCCGATCATCTGTGACGCCATCCACCATGTCGACCTGCTGCGGTGGCTCGCCGGTCCCTCTCTCCACAAGCCCGCGGATTTCGACGAAGTCTACGCCAATTCCTGGGAGGGATCGAGGCCTGGAAGCATCCACTACAATGCAGCCATTCATTTCACAAACGATTGCCATGCTATCATGATGAGCCACTACGACGTCGGCTTTCGCATCCAGCGTGTCGAAGCCCACGCAGAGGCGTTCTCCGCCTACTTGGATCTGACAACAGCTGATCGAAATTGCGAACTCTACGAGGCCGGCGCCGCCTATGAAACACCGCTCGATCTCGACGACGTCGGCGGACCCGACTTCAACGAGACCCGCCACTTCGTCGAATGCATCCGGGAAGACAAAGAACCGTGGAGTGGGCTTGAAGACCTGGTCCAAACCATGAGGCTGTGCGAAGCCATCGAGAAAGGCATGAAAGGACGCGATTAATCCGGTCGCAATGCACGATTGAGTGCACGACAGCGACCACCCTTTCCGTACGCGTTCCCTTCGTCCTGGACCTTCTTTTGTCATAGCTGCCTCGAAGAGTGCCGAGAGGGAATAAGGCGACATGCCCACAAGGGCAATCGATCCGCCCCTTCCTCGACCGGAAGACATGCCGCTGTGGCGACCCATGACCAACGCAGCGATGGACTTCTGGAGTATCGTTTCCGGAGATAGGAAATTCAGCGATGAATTCCGGTCGATCGCTTTAGACAATCACCACAGGATACAAGACTTCACAAGCTCTCTCTAGCCCGTCTTTCTCAACTGGGGCCTGATTTCGACGTAAGTCGTTGATAGTGGGCCAAAGGTCTACACTACAGGAGGGGTTATTTGGATTTGATTTGGGGGGGTGGTTGGGGAGGAAGTTCGAGGTGTAACCGGTTCAGTAGTAGCTTTTGGTCCTCACCGGGCTCGGTGTAACGGGTAAGCACAACGGTGCGTCCGTCGGTGGTGGGCAGTTTCACATCGAGCATTTGGATGGCCGCCATTTTGGAGAGCACCTCGGCTGGGGTCAGTCCCGGAGCCATCGGGTAGAGTCGACGTTTCAGGGTGACCCACAGAGAGTAAGCAAGGAAGCTGATAAAGATGTGCGCCTCGATGCGATCATCTCTCTGATGATGGATGGGGCGGATGGAAAGGTCGTTCTTGATTTCCTTGAAGACTTGCTCGATCTCAGTGAGCTGCAGGTAAAGGCGCCAGAGTTGCTCGGGGTTCTCGGCACTGAGGGTGCTGCGCAACAGATAGCGGCCTTCGCGGCGATAGGCTTGGCGGTATTTTTTTAAGTTCAACCGGAAGCTCAAAGGCGGCTTTTCAGTGGGGGCGCCCTTGGGGGCGATCTCGATGTCGAGTAATCCAAAGATCCGGGGACCGGCCTCCTTTTTGGCTTCGCCCAGTTTGATCAGGATGGTATCGCGTTGGTAGCGCCGTTTGCTCTCACGCAGCTTCTTGAGCGCCTCGATAAGACGGCGTAAACGACGCAGGCGCATGTTTTTTTCTTTGCGCACCCGATCGTCGCTTTTAGCCAGAACGTAGGTTTCACCTCCCTCGCTGAGGAGTTTCACCTCGATACCGGGACGCAACTGCTTCCAATCCTTCTGCAGCAACGACTGCTCGAAGCGACCCAGCCAGGAGCGCGGGGTACCCACCAGATAGTGGATCCTGGGTTCGCTTTGGCGCATCTGTTGCAAGACTTCCTCGGTCGGAATGCCCCGATCCATCACCCACACCCGGTTCGCCTTACCGTAGTTCTCTTCCACCCGAGAAAGAAAATCTTTTAAGGTGGTTTTATCCTGCGTGTTACCCGGAAGTACCTCATAGGCAATCGGCAAGCCCTCACAAGTCACCACCAGGGCGATCACCACTTGCACGCAGTCAGGTCGCTTATCGCGGCTGTAGCCGAACTTGCGCAGTCGGCTCGAGGCCGCCGGCTCCTGGTTCGGATCGCACTCAAAATAGGTGCTCGTCAGATCGTATAGCAAAATCTCGTAACGGGCATTGAACAGATCGCTCCACCTCTCGGTCAGGTGCCTGAACAGGGCCTTCTTGTGCCTGAGCAATCGATCGTGGCAGCGATAGAGCGTGTTCTTCTCGGCGATCCCAAAGTCTTCCCCCATCAGATCGCCCATCGCGCTTCGCTCATACCATTCCCGATGCAGCCGCCACTCGCTTCCCGGTGCCATCAGCCGGTAAACCACCAGGGTCTGCAGCACATGGGCCCAGCGGGTACCCTGACGGGAGGGTCTGAGACGCTCCCGCCAGAATTCTCCCAGTCCCAACTGCTCATATAGAACGCACCCAAGCCAGCACCCTCCCCATTGCCGCGGCTTCTCGATCCTGAGATCTTTGAGCCGTATTCTAACAATACTTTCGTCGCCCACAGGCGGGGCACGATCTTCCGGAAACAGCGCCACCTGTTCGGGTCTTTCCCTGCCCTCTTCGAAAATCTCGATGCTCTTGCGCCACGCTTCGTGTTGGCTATCGTTGATCTCTCCAAGGTAGAGGACCTGTCTTTGGACCACCCGCCCCCCGCTGACACGCTTGTTCTCAACGATATTCCAATAGTAGTGCTCTTTGCCATCTTTGCGCCGACGATTACACCTCAAAAACATGATGGCCCACCATTATACGAAAAAATCCCGCCCTGGGAAGAGCGTAGGTCTACACTACAGGCGGTTTTGCCAACCCACCTCTACTGTTGATGCGCCTCCTGAGCCCTACTACCCCCGAAAAAAACCGTTTCGGAAGTTGAGTTGGTCAAGTTAGGGTTAGGAATCAGGGACCGCAGACCTCGTGGCCAGACGCAAGTTCGGTCCTACCGTGCCGCATAGATGCTCTTCATCTGCCAGGCGTCCAAGGCGATGAGCCTCGCCTCTCGGCCCTGAGCCAGGAGAGAGACACCGATACTATCTTCGCGGCCGGGGTAGACGCGGACCGCGACGCATTGTTTGTCGTTGACGAAGACTTCGACGATGCTCCTGTCGACAAACACCCGCATCTTGAGCGGCTCGTCCGGCTCCAGAAAAACCGGCGCCGTTTCCGGTGGCCTGGAACGGGCCTCCGGCAAAATCGAAGAGCAGGAAGAGTCGATGGTGATCAGGCTGTGGGTCCCGGCGCCATCGGGTGGGGTGCTGGAATGCACGCCGGGAAGGACGGGTTTCAATCCGCGGTTGCGGTAGAATGCGATTCGAGTGAACTCCTGCCGGTCCGGGGAGCGAAGCACGTCGAGGGCAACCATCGGCGCATCGTTGGCGTCAATTTCCACTCTCAGCTCGATGGCGTTACCTGAGACATCGTGGAGGACGGTCTCCCGGTTGGCGACGATTGTTTGGTCGGCCAACTGCACATGTTCGGCGCGGAGCGATTCGATGTCGCCGGCCGGTGTGATCCTCAGTCCGTGTTCATCGGTCAAGGACAGACGCCGAGGCAAGCTCATGATCTGCTGGCCTTCCCAGCAGCCAAAATGCTGGATCTCGCGATGGTCGTCGGTCCACCCTGGCGACGGCAGCGCCCAATTCACATTGAATATCACGATGAGGCCGCCCTCGCCGTCCGGTGCCGCCGATGGCGCATGCACCCCACCGGGCCTGGCGGCGCCGAAATTGAAACAGCCGTAGTCGGTGGCGATCAGCTTGTCACGCGCCTTGTCATAGTCGCCGATGATATACCGCCCCCCGCGCATGTGGCTGAAAAAAAGGAGCATGTGCTTGTCGCCGATGGGCCAGAAATAGGGACAGGCCCCGTCATCGCCGTTTTCGGAGAAGAGCTCGTCTTCGACAAAGGGATGCAGGTATTCCCACTCCTCCAAGTCGGCGGAGCGAAACAAGAAATTCGCCCGACGCGTTCGACCGCCCGGACCAATGGGGCGGGTGCCGCCCGAGATTGAGTAGTAGATCCCGTCCTTCTTCCAGATACAAGGGTCGTAGACACGATAGGATGGATTTTCCGATTCGGGCACCGGGATGATCCCGCTCACTTTTTGCCAATTCAGCAGCAGGGGGTCGCGGCTGACAGCCGTCATGTTCCCTCGAGGGTGCCCGTAGTAATGAGCCAGGACGCGATCTTCCTCGACCAACGACGCGCCCGACCAGCAGCCTTCCTCCGGATGGGGGTAGAGGGCATGAGGCAGGTCGCGCCAATGAATCAAATCGTCGCTGACCAGATGCCCCCAGTGGGGCCGAGGGTCTTCCGGAGGGAAGGTCTGGTAGAACAGGTGCCAGCGACCCTGCCAGAAACAGAGTCCGTTCGGGTCGTTCAGGCGGCCATCGGGATTGGCATAGTGGTAAACCGGACGGACCGGGTCATCGGCGTTTTCCTGCCGCGAGACGGCAAAGCTCTGCAAGAGAGGATTCGATTCCAATTGCGCCTCCTGCTCCTCGAGGGAGTCGGCAAAGGTGTACTGGGGAACGGCCGAGGTGTAGTCGATTTTGTCTGCCATAACCTGGAAATCCTCTCAGATTTCCAGACTAGATGCGAGTCTGCATGCAGTCAGTAGTGGGCCGGGATCTGATCAATACGGCGGATTCGCAGTGCACCGCGCTCCGCTGGTTGGTCAGCGAGTGAGTCCGGAGCCGGCTTCTAGGGTCCGGTCCTTAATCGGCAGATGCACGATGGCAGCGGCAAGGCCGAGGACGATGGCGCCGATCCAGACAACATTGTAGGAACCGGTCTCATCGTATATACGGCCGCCTAGCCAGACGCCAATGAAACTTCCAATTTGGTGGGAGAAAAAGACGATACCATAGAGGGAGGACAGATGGCGTGTTCCGAAAATCTGCGCCACCGTTCCACTGGTCAGCGGAACCGTCGCAAGCCAAAGAAATCCAATGACCGCAGCGAATATCAGGGCGGTTGCGCTGGTGACGGGTACGATGAGGAAACAGGTGATGACGACGGCTCTGGCAAAATAGAGGAAGCTCAAAAGGTACTTCTTGCGGTAACGGTCTCCGAGGCGACCGAAAAGGAATGAACCGATCATATTGAACAGTCCGATGAGAGACAGAGCCGTCGCCGCGATCATCTTCGGTAGACCATGGTCTGCTAAAAAGGGCGGCAAGTGCGTGGCGATAAAGGCAACATGGAATCCGCACACAAAGAACCCCGCGTTGAGCAGGAGATAACCGGAGTGTCTGCCGGCCTGGGCCAGCACTTCTCCGAGTTTCTCTTCATATGGATCGCCCGATACGGTCGCAGGCTCCTGCGTTCGGGAAGGAAACCCGAGTGCGAACAACGCGATTATGCCGACTGCGATTGCCGCATAGGATAGGGTCGTTTGCCAACCGACACTGTTGAGGAGCCACTGCACACCCGGTACGACCGTAAACGTCCCGAATGAGCCAGCCGCCGTCACGATGCCGAATGCGGTCCCCCGCCTGTCCGGCGGAACAACTTTGGCAACTGCGCCTAGTATAACCACGTAGGAGGTCGCACTCAGCGCTAACCCGATCACACCACCCAATCCGAAAAAGAGACCCACCGCCGAAGAGGCAAAAGACAGCATTGCGAAACCGCCGGCGTAGAGAATGGCCCCCACCGCAACCACCGAACGCGGGCCGATTCGGTCGGCCAGCATTCCGGCCAGAGGAATCCCAAGAAGGATGCTCTGTACCGCCATAGCCAAACTGAAGGTCTCACGGCCCATGGAAAGAGATTCCGACATCGGCTGAAGAAAGAGTCCGAAAGATTGTCGAGTGCCCATCGTGACCGCAATGATCACGGAACTGAGGAGTATGATCAGTTTAGCTCTTGGGGTCATGGGGGATTCAGGATCAACCAGCTCGGGGATCTTGCGAGATTTCCAGGTCAGAATGCGGACCAGAGACTATAGCGCAACAACTCAGAATTAAGTTCCACTGGACTTGACATATGTGACCAGTTTGTAAGACTGGTCAATATGAAACCGATTTCGGCGAGCGAATTCAAAGCGAAATGTTTGGGATTGATTGATCAGGTCCATGAAACCGGCGAATCCGTCGTCATCACCAAGCGAGGGAAGGTGGTGGCACAGCTGGTCAGCTATGGGGAGGAAGATACGAAGCCATGGAGGAAGTTAAGAGGAACCGGACAATTTGTGGGTGATCCTTTTTCTCCGGTAGTAGCGGAATCGGAGCTGGAGGCGCTCAAATGAGGGAGGGAATACCGATACTGGATACACATGCCTGGATTTGGTGGATGCTTGGAGACAGTCTTCTGAAGGCCGAAGACCGCGCCGCACTGGATGGGCTGCCGCCATCAGGTCGACCATTTCTCTGTACGATCAGCCTTTGGGAAGTCAGCATGCTGGTGGACCTGAGAAGGTTGAAGCTCGAACTGTCTTTTAATGAGTGGCTGGCGGCGGCCGCGCATCCAAGAACGGTCCGGTTGCTGCCCATCACTGCGAAGGTGGCTTGTGAGCTCTGCTGCCTCCCCGCTTCGTTCCATCGGGATCCTGCTGATCGCCTGATTGTGAGCTCGAGTCGAGTCCAAAATTTGGCCGTTCTCAGCTACGATGAGCGAATCAAGGAATCGGGACTCGTCCGTATGTGGTAGAGGCACTGCCCCGCGCCATGGCCATCGAGCCCACTCTTGAGGCCATAAAAAGGGACTTGATTATGGTCATAATTTTATCTACTTTACTTGGATGCAAGCATCAGTGGCTGAATTGAAGGCCCACCTGAGCAAGTTCCTAGCCAAGGTGGAGAAGGGTGAGACATGCCTTGTTCTCAGGCACAACAAGCCAATTGCGGAGATGGTTCCGGTTAGAAAACGACGGAGAAACCGCACCCGGATCGGATGTGCAGTTGGAACGGTGAAAATCCATGGAGATCTAACTGAGCCCCTGATTCCGGAAGAAGACTGGGAAATGCTGAGGTGAGGTATCTGTTGGATACCTGCGCCATTGTATGGATTGCCGCTGAACCCGACAAGTTACCCCAGACCACCCTGGCCCTTGTCTCCCATCCAGAGGCTGAGATATTCATCTCCTCAGTCAGCGCTGCGGAGATAGCCTGTGCCTACGAGCGCCAACGGCTGGAACTGGACAGGCATTGGAAGACCTGGTTCCGATTCGTGACCGGAGAAAATGGCTGGGAGGTCCTCGACGTCTCCCTTCGCATCATCGAGGAAGCGTGGTCGTTACCTGGTGAATTCCATACCGATCCGGCCGATCGGGTAATTGTGGCGACGGCGAGAAGCATGGACCTGATTGTGATAACAGGAGACGAGCGGATCCTTCAGTATCCGCATGTTGAGTCCCTGTTCTGAAATGAGCCTGACGCTCCTTCCTATTCACCACACGTGGGAGATGATCCACCAGCGGCCTTCGAGCCGGGCGAGCTGGATGCTGCAACAACCTCTGGCAATAGGCTCCGGATCGTCGGGTCGGGGGTCGGGAGCGGACTTCATATTCTGACCCAACCTGCGCGTTCCTCTCCGTCTGCTCGCTGTGACATTAGTTTTGACGATCGTCAGGGGATCGATTTTGCGTCCTCAGCACCAGTCTCGTAGAGTTTATGATACTCGACACTATTCGCCATCGACCATGCCCTTCATCTGGAGGGCGATGCTCCCCTTGTTGGCTTCACTGAATTCCTCCGTGAGGGCAGCGCGATCGAAGAACTGCGTGTTGTCGTAGAGAAAATCGTAACGACCTTCACGTCCGAGGCCCTGATCCAGCGCCGTCTGGTTAATCTTGGCATGCCTCTCACCTCCGTAACTGGGCCACAAGACGCCGTGTTGACAATAGGAAACGTCGATAAAGTAGCGCGGCCCATTCTCGCCGCCGGGTTTGGGACGGCGGGCGTGCCAGAGGGCCGAGTGCACGATGATGGCTGTGCCGGGGGCTACGTCGTCGAAGCAAAGTGAGCCGGGTAGATCCTCGGTGCCGAAAGGCATCATAGCGTCCCTGGCCACAATTAGGTTCTGTGAACGTGGCAAGGCCAGCAGATCGCCGATGTCGCCATTGAGCCCGTTCAGATAGTAGAAGACGTGGACCATTATGTGCGAGCGGTTGGTCTGCGGGAACTGCTCGTAATCCTGGTGCCAGTTGACACCCCTGGTCCCTGCGTTCTGACGCACCGCATGGATGTGATGCATGCTGAAGCGCGGCCCCATCAAAGTCTGCAGAATATCCATCAAGGGCGGATGCGAAGTCAGAAGACCAAGCTCGCGGTAGGAGACGAGCAGCCGTTCCTTCTTTTTCTCACGGTTCCGCATCAATTCGTCGACGTCGGCCCGCAACCGTTCGTTGAACTCAGCGTCCAAAAAGCTCGAAAGGATCAGGTAGCCCTCACGGTGGAAGAAGCCCTGAGCTTCTTCACCGAACTGTTCGGTTGTCGAATCCGTCGTCATCTGACATCGTGCGACAATCAGTCAAAGGTTTGTCTTTGCAACACGTTTTGGAGTCTAAATTGTCGGTATTCGAAGTCGTGGGGTGTTCTCTGCTTCAAGCGGTTGGCTCGGACACTTTCTGCCGATACCACTCTTTCCACTTCGTGAAGGATCGCGCACTCTCTCCTGAAGGTTGCCCAAAGAGGATATTCTCCACGCTGATATCTTCATCGAGTTCCGGCCAGTGAATGCCATGTCCTCCTCCAATCAACTCCCATATCTCCCTATGTCGCGGCAATGCATGAGATAGACGCGGGTACCACGAGATGGGTACACTTACAATTCTACCGTCGGAGAGAGAGACGCCCAACGCCTCGTCGGTGATCTTCACATCAACCGCCAATGGATTGCTAGCCAACGTCGAAGTACTCATTCCAAATTTCCAAAAGTCGATGTTCGTTCTCTTCCGCCACTCTTTCTATTCGCCGCAATTCTGCACCGGAAAATCCTCGATTCCAAGCCAAACGAACGGGAGAAAGCCAAAACTTAGCCTCCGCGTTATCACGTTGAACATGGGTATGCGGCGGTTCGTTCCGGTCGCCCGCATAGAAAAATAACCTGTAGGGGCCGATCCTCAGGCTTGTCGGCATACATCAACTGTGTCACAGGCCTCCCTTGAAGCAACGCAATTTAGCCCGATTCGGATCTCGCCAACCTATGGCTGGCGCTCACCGAGACAGTAACACAATCCATCGGGTGCAACGACAAAAAAGACCCGGTAGGCTGTCTTGCCGTGTTGGTCATTTCGGTAGCCGGCGTCGTCTTGTTCGAGACCGTTTGTCCGCAGTTCGCTAAAGGCTGCCTCCACGTCATTGACTTCGAAAAAGCAGCCCTCCTGGCTCGGATCACCACCGTTTTCGGCGAGCCCGATCTGTATTTCATCTCTGCCTAGAACAGCTGATTTGCATGGGATCTCACTACGCGAAACCAATTTGAATCCCATTACTGTTTCGTAAAAAGGAATCGCGGCTTCAACATTTTCAACGGGCAAATTCATCGCGTCATCCGCATAGGGCGCCGCTCTCAAAAAATTCGCTACCATGGATGGTCTCCTCCTACCGCTTTAGCGCCATAAGTACTTTCAATACATCGAAAGGTTCGGCGCGCAGCCGGTAGTCGACGTTGACGAAGGCGTATTTTATGGTTCGATCCTGATCGATGACGTAGGTCGCGGCCAAAGGCAGCTCGAGTCTCTTAGCGTCGTACTTTTCCGAAATATCCATTCCGCCGGAAATGGCACTCAATGCTTCGTCCATGTTGTAAGAGATCCCGAATTTCCTGGCCACTTTACTGTTTCGATCTGTCAAGACCTCAAATTCGAGATTGTTCTTCTCAATCATCGACAGGCTGTTGTTCGGATTTTCCGGTGAGATTGCAAAAAGGTTTGCCCCGGCTGCCCGGATCTCCGGTAGGGCTCTCTGGTAAGCTCGCAGGGTTATATTGCAGTAGGGACACCACTCGCCCATATAGAATAGAAGCACCGCCGGACCTTCCTCCAGAGCCTCATTGAGGCTCACAATTTCACCCAAGGCATTGGGCAACCTTACGTTCGGCGCGCGGTCGCCCCTATTGCGTGCCTTCTCTTCAATCCCGGTTCCACGAAGGGCGGCAAAGCTCTCCTCTAAAGAATCCTGAGCGACCAGTTCGACACTCATCATGTGTTTCTTGCTGAGAGCCTCCAACTCTTTTGACAGGTCGAGGGCTTGGATCTCGATTGCTTGAACGCCCGTGCTGACGATCAGAGAAAGGGCAAGCAGGGTTAGAGTGGTTCGAATTACCATCCGTCGAAGATTCAAAATTATAGTATTCATCGTTTCCTTATGTCGCGCGCAGAACAGGGAACCTTACAGCGTAGAGGATGATCCCGATGGGGGTCAGGTTGTCAACAGCGGTGATGTGAGAACCCGAAGAACCCTGATCTGAAATCACGCTCAGCTGGACCGATACGGGTTTCAGAGCTGTCCGGATAGGCCGAATTCAACAGCGCGATCGTCGAAATGCTTACGCATTCCGCTACCAACTAGATCGATGCCTGTAGCGGAATGCGTGAGCATTTCGTCTTCGTGGACACCGTTTGTTTCTGACTCGACTGCACCGGCCCGTAGTGAACTTTATGAACCCACCAGCATCAATGCAGCATCTCTCGCCGCGTTGTTGCGTTATTGCTTAGACTATCGTGTCGCAAGGGAATCAGATTTGCAACGGATGAATGCACAGCAACGGATAGGGATCAAGGATTCCCGTTCCGCTCCGGATATTGCGAACTCATCTGTGACCAGTCAATCCGGCCTCCGGCTGCACGTGGTTGCGGATCCATCGAGGTTGAGAATGATCAGTTCGATCGTCTGACTGGAGGGAGAATAGACCGCGGATGGCACAAGGCGATCCCACGGATGAAGAGAAGACCGAATCACCGAAAGGCATCCGTGGGATAGCTATGCCATCCGCGGGAGGATAAATCTCCACGAGGCGATTCGAGGACGAGCACGAGTACGATTTCTGCAGCTTTCGCTCTCGAAACCCCTGAAAACGTCGCCCAAAACCCCGCATGTACATTGAAGTTTCAATTCAGCACGCGGTTCGGAAACCGGCCCTCGACCATGCTGCGATAGAATACCAAGTGGGCCTCACGAGCTATACGGAAATGACTGGGCGCATCACGGTCGAACTCGAACTGGATATGGAGCAACCCATTCTCAATAAGCCTCAGGTTTGTGATTCTGTCGATCGCCGTCGGATTCATTGAAGTGTCCATTCGCGTCAAAATTCTGATACTGCGCCATTCACCGACCAGCGGCTGGAACGTATCAAGCCTACTTGCGAATTGGAAGTTGGAATGTTCGTGCAGCGGCCTCTATTTGGCGACGCCCGTCTGCTGCTAAGCCGAAGCTCCACAAACGCAGATTCGCCAAGGCAGATTATGGAGGTGGAGCGCATTTTTCACTGCGATGCGCGCGGATCAATATACCCCTGTGTTTCAAATTATACACAGAAAGTTCACACTGGTGACAGCATACTCCAGGTCGGAATGCACCCCGCTCGGCCTTAGGGGCAATCGCTGCGGGATCTGTCGGAGGTGGATTCACCCGCAATCAACGAACGCACCGAGATTACTGATTTCTCACACAACCTCGGTAGAACCTGTCCGAAAGATTCCTAGTCGACGAGTGGCAACGTCACGGTCTGGCCCCGTTCAACGGAACGAAAGACGGCCTCGGTGAATTCCATGTATTTCACTCCCTGGTAGAAAGTCGATTCGGCGAGTTCGCCGGTCTTGATGGCGTTAACGAAGTCCGCCTCGACCGTCCATGAACGCCTGTCTTTTCGCGGCACCGAGAGTTCCTTCAGGGCTTTGCCGCTTCCTTTGGCGCCGAAAATGTGTTGCGCATCCAGATCGCCTGCCGTCTCGTAGACGAGGGTACCCGCATTGCCGTAGATCTCAATACGCTCGCTGGGCGCGTGGTGGGCGGCGCCGGAAAACATGTAGACGGCGGTGGCTCCGCTTTCCATAGTTGCGAGAATGTTGACTGTGTCGGGGCGATCCACATCACCCATCTTCCCCCGACCGACCGACCGTCGCTTGACGAATGTCGATGCCTGGGCGGTTACCGAGGTTGTGTCTCCGCACCAGCGGTTGACGAATTCATAGAGCATTCCCACGCTCATGGTATTGAGCCCGGAAAGCCGCCCGATCTGTCGCCAGTGCAAGGGAATTTTCGGGTTGAGCTGAGCCGGCGCCATGGACCGCACCACGATATTGGTGACATCGCCGAGGTAACATTCGGAAATCAACCGGCGCATATAGTAGTCGCCTTTCAAGGCGTGGGGGGCCTGACAGATCTGGGTGGCGAGACCGGTCTCCTCCGCCTTCGCATACATCAACCGGGCTTCTCTCAAGTTCATTGCCATCCGAGCCTGAACCCAGGAGTGCTTACCGGCGTCAAGCGACTCAAGCACGAATTCGCAGTGCTTGTAGGGCCAGGTCCCGATCATCACCGCGTCGATGTCGTCGCGCGCAATTAAGGCGTGCGGATCGGTCATCAAGTCGGGTTCGAGCCCGAACTCCTGAGCGATCTTACGACCGCTGGCGACCGACCGATTACAGAGCGCCACGACCTCTGCGTCTTTGACCTTTGCCAACCCCGGGAAATGCCTGGTACGGAAGATGCCGCCCGCCCCAATGATGCCGATTCTAATCTTATCCTTTGCCATTGTTTATCCTTCAGTGCAATTCGATGTTAAGATTGTGGCGCGTCTAACTCGTGTCCAATTATCTCCTTGTCCCCTGCGATCTTGCTATCAGAGCAAGTGAGTAATCTGTGGTTGATCTTTCCTCTACTCACCCAATTTGAATGTGGCAACGCTGCTCCGGGTGATGCAACTGTCTCAATACATGGAACGTTAGGTCTCAATGCGCCAAATTGATCTTCGCCACCCAACCCGAACTCGCGTCGCAATAGATAAAGTCCTCGCCATAGAGGGATAGCCCGTGCGGCTGGGGATGAGGCTCCGGCACCTCGACGCGGTCCAGCTCCTCACCCGAATCGAGATCCAATTTTACAATCACCCGATCGGCCGTAAAAGTCACCCAGATCCCGTCTTCCATCCGTACTGCGCCATGGGCCCTTACCAGGGGAAGTTCGTAGACCCGCTCCACCGTCCAATCGGGTAGGCGGACCTTACTCATCTCCTTTCGCCCGGGATGGGTCACCCAGACCACACCCTCTTCGATGTGGTCGTATTCGAAGCCGTGCACCCCGCCGCCGCCCGGAACCGGATACCGGGCCAGGGTATTTCCGTTCCGCGGATCCACCTTAAAAATCTCGGCCGCACCCTTCGTTGGGTCCGTATCGCGCACCGGCCGCCAACGTGATCCATCCCCGTTGGCCGCCAGCCAGAGGGCGCCGCCGCCGAAGGCCATGCCGCTCGTATTGGCCGATTCGGAAGGAATGTCCCGTATGAACTTCGTGTTCCCGTAGTCGGGATCCACACTCTCGATCTCGATCAATGAGACGCGATCAGTGATTTGGTCGACAATCCAAAGTCCCTCATCCACGACTTGCAATCCGTTGGGCACTGAATACGGCGCCCGAAATAATCTCTCAATTTCTACCTGCATACTGCCTTTCCTTGCCTAAGTTGATGCCGACAGTTGACGGGCCAATTGATTCTCAGTCAAGACGGGATGTCGTGATCGACCAGGAATCGTCCTCGTTCTCATTCTCGTTCTCGTCCTCGAAACAGCACGAATTTTCGATGATCAAGTTGAACCTCGGTCAAAGTGATCGGCACCGAAGTGGATAGTTGCTTGGATAAATTTTTCGATAAAAATCGCTGCGCTCCGAAGACGAGAACGAGGACGAGGACGAACTTCCGACCTCACAGACTTCGACCCGATAATCTAATCGAACACCCTCTCGCCCGTCTTGTGGTCGTCGATATAGTCCCAATCCAACTCGACCCCCAATCCCGGTCCTTCCGGCACCTCGACGCACCCGTTTTCATCCACCGAATCGAGTTCATCGAGCCAACGGCGTTCACTGTAGATCGGCGATTTGGTATCGGGAACCCTCGGATGCACGAGACCGAGCTCATAGTAGTTGGCATTGCGCAGGGTGGACATGATATGGCGATGGGACAGAGAGCCGCCGTGCAACTCCACATCGAGACCATGGGCCTCGGCCAGTGCAGCGATTTTCATGACTCCGGTAATGCCTCCGTCGGCACTCGAATTGGCCCGTACAAAATCAGTCGCTCCGGCATAAATCGTGTCCGCCTTGGCCTCCAGTCCCCGGACATGCTCACCCATAAGCATGGGGGTCTTGATCAATTCCCGAAGCTTCACGTGGGCAAAGCGGGAAAAACCGCCGCCGCGAAAGGGATCCTCGTACCACATGTATCGGGCCTCATCTACGGCGCGGCCGACCTTGAGAACGTCTTCGAAGGTCTGGAAAGCACCGGCCGGATCGAGCAACAGGTCCATTCCATCACCCACCGCCTCCCGGATCGCGAGAACCGCTTTGACTTCCCGATCAATGGGACCGTTAACCCAGCCGTGGATCTTGAAAGCAGGGTAGCCGTGCTTATCTTTACAGTGTTTGGCGAACTGGGCGAAATCATCGGGTGTGGTAAGCCCGCCATTTTCGTCGCCGTGGTAGGTTGAGGCGTAGGCAGGAAGCTTCTTACGCCATCCTCCGCCGAGGAGCTCGTAGATCGGAGCATCAAAAAGCTTTCCAGCGAAATCCCAAAGTGCGATGTCGACCGAGCCCGGTGGCGTGCCGTCGCCGCCGCGCTGGGAACGTTTGAGGTCATGCCAGATGATCTCGCGGTCCAGCGGATTCCGCCCGAGCAGATATTGGGCGCTCCGCTCGTCGATTCCACCGAGGGTTTGGCCGTTTACGCCTGCGCTGGTCTCGATGGTCAATACGCTCCCATTCTGGTGTAACGTGCTCCCCGCCTCGTAAACGGTGTCGAATCCGTAGCGCGCCTCCAGGCTCATGTCCTTTATCTCATCGCTGAACTGCGTAGTTCTGATCCGTGTTATCTTGATGTCGCGTGCCATTACGTTCCTCCTGTCGATTTTGTGCTCCTATCAATTCGTCCTAAAGCCCCATTGTATTTCCAGACAAACCAGAAACCGAAATTGAATCAACCCCCGACAACAGACGGCCGGCCTTCAGCTCCATATCCACGGCCGCCGCTTCCGCGGCGTCCAAAACCGGGATGCGGGTCAGAAACCTCTCTTCCTTATGAGAGCGTACCTGCTCGTCGGTTAGCGAAATCATAGGTATCTATTCCATAGTGGAGGATTTGAGCGGTCGCTCAAGCGCGAAAGGGGTGTATCTCTCCCCTAGTCTTTTGTTGTGATCTATGGTCGATGAGTTCGCGACAAGGTTCGCTCCGCTGGATTCCAAGTGGAAGGACAGGTAGGACATTCTCGGTCGAACTGGAAAAGTAAATCCTCCCTCCCCTGGCAACCTTTTTACGAACCTCGCTCCCGAACCTGCCTGCCTCGGCAAAGCGTAGCGGCGACGGGTCCATCTCCTTTCTTGCGTTCCCAACCCGGCTCCAGCACCATTCCGCTGGGATCGGTTCCTGCCAGACGCGATTGAAACTCTGACTGATCCAAAACAGCCACCCAATCTAAATGACAACCCAACCGCTCTCCAGGAAACGCCATCATCCCCTCGAAGGGATCGAGCGCCAGGATATTGAGATCACCGATCTGAAAGTGACCCTCCTTTCCGTCGAGTACCCGCCGGAGGAGCAGCTACGGGTGGGCAGCGGGATCTGGTGGAAATCGGATTCCATCATCGTCCAGATCTTCACCGACCAGGGAATTGTAGGTATCGGCGGCTCGAGCCGCTACAGCGGTGCAGGCTGCTGCTTGCCGGTGAAAGCCTTTCTCGCGGAAGTCGTCAAACCGGCCCTCATTGGAAAGAATCCCTTCGATGTCCATAGGCTCGCTTGGGGTGGCAGAACCGGTGTCGGCCGATCCGCCTGGGCGGGAGCCGAGGCGGCCATCTTCGACATCATCGGCAAGGCCTGTGGGCGGCCGGTCTACGACATCCTCGCCGTCGACGCCGAACCCAACACCCACCTGCGGGTCTATGCCAGCGCCGGCGTCAAATACGCCTGGCACGACCGGCCCGACCAGCTCATCGAAGAGGCCGCAGCGGTCAAGGAGCAGGGCTTCACCGCCTACAAGTTCCGCCCCGGCACCGAATGGGAGTACAGCGGCATGACGGTCGACAAATTCATCCCATATCTACAACGGGTGAGAGAAACAGTGGGCCCCGATTTTGACCTCGCCCTCGAACTGCGACCATGGTCTCTGGAGGAAGCCCTGCAGCTCGCTCCCGTGCTGGAAGACTTGAAGTTCACCTGGTTCGAAGAGCCCATGAGGCGTGATGGAGACGATGCTTTCGACCGGCACTTGCGGCTCCAGGAAGCGCTTCCGACCGTAATGATTTCCGGCGGCGAGGGTATTCTAAACCGCCACGAATTGAAGGAGTGGTTCGATCGGGGAGCCTACGACATGCTGCAACCTGATGCCGGCCGAATTGGCCTCCTCGAAGCCTGGAGGGTTGTTCGTATGGCCGCCCTGGGAGGAAAGCCTTTCTGTCCTCACAGCTGGGGCGACGGCAGCTGCAATCTCGCCAATGCGGCCCTCGTCGCCGCCAGTCCGAATGCCCTCATGCTCGAACGATTCGAGACCTACGATCCGCTAAGGACCGAGATCTTTAAAGAACCTCTCGACGTCGTTGATGGCTACATGGATCTGCCCGACAAGCCCGGTTTCGGGGTTGAGCTCGCGGATGACCTGGAAGAGCGATTTCCCTACCTCCCCGGTGGCTACAGCGACCGGCCCAATCCGGTTATCTGCGGGTAGACTCTGTTTGATGGGGATCGATCTTCGATTACGCTTAAGATTGCGATGTTCGACTATTGGCACAAATCGAGATTCGTAATCGAAGGCGCAATCGAATTTCGGGTAGCGTATGGGGAGAATTTCGAGTGCGGTGGCTCGACACCGCTTTCGATGGCAGGAAGCTTGATGCCTGCCGGTCCGTATGCAGCTTAATCATGGGGGGACGAGTCAAGCCTCGCCCGGGAAAGCGGTGCCAAGCCACCGCACTCAAAACCGTTCCACACGCAGAATCGCAGCTTTTTCCCGATACGGACACCCCTTAGGTTAACGCGTATGCAGCGAGCCGGGACCCTCCACCGAACAGCTGCAATTGCAATCTGGAGGGCGGCGCTTTGTCGCCGCCGAAATTCGATCGCCAATTCACTTGCAGGCCCGCCCGATCCACGAGTATCCTCTCCCTCGGAAATGGAGATCTTATCATGCGACAGACGCTGAACGATCAAGAGTGGCAGACTTTCCAGGAAGAGGGCTACGTCGAGCTGGGTAGGCTCATAGCCAATGATGAGCTGCACGCGCTACAGAAGCGCATTGACGAAATCATGATGGGGACCGCCGACGTTCCCTACGATCGAATCATGATGCAGCTCGATACGACGACGGGCAAATATAAGGACATGACCAAGCAGACCAAGGGCCACAAAGGAGCAACCCTGGCCTACCGGAAGATGCAGGGTCTTGAATTCGATCCGCTGTTCCTAGCCTACATGCAAAAGCCCCTCTTCCGAGATATCTCCGAACGCGCCTACGGAACCGGTATTCCGATTTCGGTCTTCCGGGCCATGTTCATAAACAAACCCGCCCGTCAGGGAACAGTACTGCCCTGGCACCAGGACTATTTTCTCAGAGTGGACCGTCCACCCATCACCACCGTATGGATGGCCATGGATAATTCCACGATAGAGAACGGCTGCGTCAAAATCCTTCCCGGTTCCCATCTCCATTACGAGGAAGATGACCCCACCGTTTTTTTGAAGGAGGAGCAAATCGAGGAAGTGCTGGCAAAGTACAATCCCGAAATGTTGGAGTGTGAAGCAGGAGAGGGTTATTTGCTGCACAATCGCGTTCTGCACACCTCAGCGGTCAATTCCACGAATCAGCCGCGCCGGGCCTTCAGCGCCTGCTACATGGACGGGCGGGCAAAGCAGAAGGATGATACGGGATTCTCGATCATATTCGGGGAAGGCGCGATGAAGCCGGAGATGGTGGGGGCGGCGGGTTGATTGAGGGCGAAGCTCGATATTGTTCGACGAAGCTGCCGCACCATTCCAGATACGACAAGAACGCCCAAGATCGAACATCGAACGCCCAATGTCGAAGTAAAGACCTTCGGCATTCGATGTTTCGAACTGTGGATTCGACAGCTCATTTCCAGAGAACCTGCCCGGATTGCTTTCCACAACTCGCAGTCCCTGGAATCCGTTGCTATCCTCTTGCGCTCAACAACGGTTCTGAATAATGGGATGGATATTAGAATGATGCTATCGCGCTTCTTTTCTCTGTGGTTCCTTATTTGGATAGGGACGACTTCGTCAGCCTTTGCCGAGCAACGCACCGTCGTCTTCGCCGGCGGCTGTTTCTGGTGCATGGAGCCGCCCTTTGACAAGGTGGAGGGAGTGATCCGGACCATTTCAGGATATGCAGGAGGGGTAAAACGAAACCCGACCTACAAGCAGGTATCGGCTGGAAAGACCAAGCACCTCGAGGTGGTGCAAGTGACCTACGATCCCAAGAAGGTCAGTTTCAAGGAACTCTTGGAGATCTTCTGGGTAAATATCGATCCGTTGGATGAAAGAGGCCAGTTCTGCGACAAAGGGAGCTCCTATCTGACGGCCATATTCTACAATTCCAAAAAGGAGGAGAAACTGGCCCAAACGTCCAAGAAACGCGTAGCCGGTATCTTGAAAGGACCGCTTGCCACGCAACTGCTGCCGCTCACCGAATTCTGGCCGGCCGAGGATTACCACCAGGACTATTACAAGAAGAATCCAACCCGGTACAAATTCTACAGATGGAACTGCGGTCGTGATCGACGACTGAAGCAGCTGTGGAATGAGAAGCCTCTAAAATTGGATATCTGACCGGGACTGTGTCATCAGATTTTAGCTTGGATCTACAGTATTCTTTCGCCGATAGAGAGTGAATAATCGCTGCAATAATAGTGAATTCTGGAGGGGCGAAGGCCCTCGAGCCCAAGCCGCGCGAAAAGTACTGTAGGAGCCTAATTTCCCAGTTCGTTCAAGGGCTCGAGGGCCGTCGCGCTCCGTCAACGGTCACGACGTACCTCCGCCCGAGAATCCAAAACCAGAAAATGCAGCGCAAAAAGGACCGGGACGGACAGCCCCTAATCGACTGCGACATTCACAATTCGCTGCCTTCCCTGGAGACCCTCCAACCCTACTTGGCGGACCACTGGGTCGATTACACGAAATACTCCGCGTTTGAGGGGCCGGGTGCCAACGACTATCCAGCCGGATCCCCGATCGCCGCACGATCTGATTTCCGCACCGATTCAAATGGTCCACCGGGGTCACGCCTGGATCAAGTCCAGAGTGAGATTCTGGACGCCTGGGAGCTGGAGCGCGGAATCTTGACCTGCATCTACCAGGTTTCGAGCGTGCACAACGAGGACTTGGCGTCGGCTTTGGCATCTGCAGTCAACAACTGGCAAATTGAAGGGTGGCTGGAGCCGGAATCGAGGCTGCGAGGTTCGATCGTGGTGCCGAGCCAGAACCCCCTGCTCGCGGCCCGCGAAATCGAACGAGTTGGAGGTCATCCCGGGTTTGTGCAGGTTATCGTGCCGGTGCGGTCTCAGGCTCCCTACGGAAACCGGCGTTACGATCCCATCTTCGAGGCGGCTGTTCGGCGCGATCTTGTTTTCGGAATTCACTACGGCGGAGCGCCTGGGCACCCTTCCACGCCCTCGGGTTGGGCAACGACGTTTGTGGAAGAATATGCCGGGATGTCCAGCGTCTTTCAATCGCAGGTGATCAGCCTGGTTGTGGAGGGCGCATTCGATCGGTTTCCGGCCCTTCGTGTGGCACTGATCGAAGGAGGATTTACCTGGATGCCGTCACTGATGTGGAGGCTCGACAAGGAATGGAAGGGGCTGCGGAGCGATACGCCGTGGGTCAAAAGGCCCCCTTCCGATTATTTTCGGGAGCACATCCGTCTAACCATCCAGCCCTGCGACGCGCCGGACGATCGGGAGCAGATGGCCCAGATCATAGAGCAGTTGGACTCGGATGAGATGTTGATGTTCTCCACCGATTACCCACACTGGCACTTTGATACGCCGGAGGATGCCCTGCCGGTGGACCTATCAGAGTCATTGAAGCGAAGGATTTATTCTGAGAACGCGCGGGGGTTTTATAGGCTTTGAGCAAACAAAGTCTCAACACCGAAGGCTCAGAGTTGAAGTCTCAATTGCCTTCGGAAACGCGCCAGCTCCCCACTTGATCATTCAGTCTTGAGCCTTCGATATTGGATATTTTCCGGCAACCTATACATGTTACCGCTCCGATTCGACAAAGTTGACGACGAGGCTTACAACAAAGAGTTTCCCAGAAATCTCGGAGTAGGGGTGGACGGCAGCGCAACTTTATCGTAAGCTTTGTCATCAATTTTGTCGAAGGAATGGCAGTGAGAGAACAGCAGATGTACGAAAACGAAGAAGCGACGAAGCTTACGACCAAGTTTGGAAGCCTGGAGTTCAGACGGAAGTCAGTGAATCTTCATCATAAGCTTTGTCGTCAACCTTGTCGAAGGAACGCCAGTTCGAGTTCCTTCATAGGTCTAGAAATTCCAGATCTGGAGAGATCCGCCGCCTGAAGGAAAAACGTTGAGGTCGATATGGCAACGTCAGTGGTAGAAGGCAAAGTCACCGCCAAGGTACGGCCGCAAAAAGTCGCGGTGATCGACACCGATATCCATGTCACCATGCCTTCACCCAAAACGGTGCTAAGGTACTTACCCAAGCGCTGGCACAAGCACCACGAGATCGTAGGAGGACGGGGAATTGGTGGGCCCGGCTACCCTCGGATCGTCCCCAATGCGGCGCGCCACGATTCCTGGCCCCCTAACGGTGGACCACCCGGGTCGGACTTGGACTTCCTGCGGGAACAACTGCTTGACCAGTGGGAGATGGACTACGGAATTATGACTCCCTTGATGGGCGCGGGAGGACAAGCAAATCTGGAATACGGGGCGGCACTGGCGACCGCCTGGAACGACTGGCAGCTGGAAGAGTGGGTCGAGAAGGAACCCCGGATTCGGGCATCGGTTCTGGTAGCCTACGAAGACGGCGAGCTGGCAGCCCGGGAAATCGACCGGATCGGCGGTCATCCCGCCTTTCTACAGGTCTTTCTAGTAGTGCGCACTCGTGATCCTTTAGGACACCGAAAGTATTGGAAAATGTACGAAGCGGCGGAGAGGCACGATCTTCCGATCGCAGTTCATTTCGGAGGTCATGGCAACGGACCGATAACCGGGACAGGTTGGCCATCGCATTACATTGAAGACCACGGCGGGATGCCTCAGGCTTTCCAGCCACAAGTGGCGAGCCTTGTCTTGGAAGGGGTCTTCGAGCGGTTCCCTACTCTTAAGGTGGTGCTGATCGAAGGTGGTTTCGCCTGGTTGCCACCACTGATGTGGAGACTCGACCGATGCTGGCAACGACTGGGTGAGGAGGTACCCCAGCTGCAGAAGCCGCCTTCCCATTACGTCCGGGAGCACTTCTGGGTAAGCACCCAACCGATGGAGGAACCGCCGAAGAAGAGCTATTTCCATCAGCTTCTCAACCAGATGGATATGAACGACAGACTGATCTTTGCGACCGACTATCCGCACTGGGATTTCGACTCACCCAAACAGGCGGTCCCCTCCGATATGGATCCCGAACTGCGTAGGGCGATCATGGCGGATAATGCCCGGAGGCTTTATAGGCTGAATAGCCCGCTTTTTGTGGCCGACAAGTAAGTAACGGTTCCAGAGGGCGGTTCTGCCGCGAGAGGTTGTTTCGGAAATTGCGGAAAAAGCGGGCTGATGGGTAAACACGTCATCTCTAAGGTGAGCGAAATTCCGCCGGGTGAAAGGAAACTGGTGGATATCGGAGGGCGATCAATAGGGGTCTTCAACATCAAAGGAGAGTATTTCGCGATACGCAATCAATGCGCCCACCAGGGTGGGCCGCTTTGCCAAGGACGCCTGACCGGATTTCTAAAGTCCAGCATGCCCGGTGAGTATTCCTACATTCGCAAAGGCGAATTCCTGCGTTGTCCTTGGCATGGATGGGAGTTTGATATCAAGACCGGAAAGTCCTGGTGGAACCCGGCCAATACCAGGGTGAAAAGCTACAATGCAGATGCGGTTTCGGGCGAGGAATTGTCCGGACCACAGGAAGGGCCGCTCGCGGTTGAGACCTATCCAGTTTCCGTGGATGAGTCGTATGTGGTGGTGGAGGTGCCGTAGGGGTACCTGCTCGATCCATTGTCGGGAATCTTTATCGTGATCTAGACTCGACGGGAGATCACGATTAATAGAAACGAAGTAAGATGGGAACCGATTTGGTCTTCTGAAGTCGGTCAGCATCGCCTATATCGGCTCGAATCGCAGCGAGATTTACTAACGTCCGGACAAACCTACATGACTGATTGACGCCTACCATGCCTTCACTTCATGATCCGATTCAATCAGCGAAAAAGCCACTACGATCGTCCCAAGAACATCATGAATGCACTTGTCCTATCCGGAGAAAACCATCGATTTAACCAGAGCGCGGTTGTCATCCATACTTTTCTGGATCAACACGCGGAGATCGACGCCGACCTGGTCGACGACAAGGAGGCCCTGCTCGATCTCAAGGGTTACGATGTCTGCGTATTCGGCACCGGGTTCACCAAAACGGTTCGCCATGAAGATGGCAACGTCGAGCGACTCGACGACCTAACCCCGGAGCAGGAACGCGGACTCTTCGAGTATGTCTCCGGAGGCGGCGGGCTTGTCGGCATACACGGAACCTCCTGGTGGATTCCATCCCGCGCCGTGCCGTTGCTCGGTGGGCATGCCAACTGGCATCCGCCGGGACTCACCTTCGAGGTCCAGATTGAGGACCAAGCCCATGCCATCACTTCGGGCGTTGAAAACTTCGAAGTGGAGGATGAGATCTACATGTCGGCCTGGGACCCATCGATTCACATATTGGCATCCGCAACGTGGCAGGATAAGCAGCATCCGCTGGCGTGGACCCAACCCTTTGGTGAGGGACGCGTTTTCTACACCGCCCTGGGCCACGGGCCCGGGACCTTCGAGCGAGAGATGATGCAGAGGCTGATAACAAATGGAGTGCTTTGGGCGGCGGGGTAGTTTTCAGGATTCACAGAATCCTGAATCTTCGTCGTGAGCTTCGGCGCGAGCTTTGTCGAAGAATAGTCAATCGGAGTCGGATCTCTCCTCAGACTTTGTTGTAAGCTTGGGCGTCACCTATCCTGAATCTTCACCGGAAATTACGACGTGTCTCGGAGGTAGGAACAGACGACAAAGTTCACGACAAAGTTCGGGAAAGTATTCCCGGACTATATCCGCACATCCATCCCCTTCGGCAGATTCCTCCCACCCCAAAACCGCTCACGCAGACGTCCATGAAGTTCGTTGAATAGGTCCTGCCTTTCCGTTACAGTGTTGTGCCTCTCCTGAGGATCGTTTACGAGGTCGTAGAGTTCGAATCGATCATTGTAGTTCATGATCAGCTTGTGCTCCCGGGTGCGGATACACCGGAAATTCTCGATCACGCTAGCGGTCTCCGTCCGATGCTCGGTGGCATCTCCTCGTAACAGAGGAACAAACGATAACGCATCAATATTCTCCTGCATCGGTAGCCCGGCGAGTTTGCAGATCGTGGGGTTGATATCGATCAATTCGATCAGTGCGTCCGATCTCAGACCGGGCCGGATCCCCGGACCGGAAACGATCAGGGGCACCCGAAGAGAGGCTTCGTAGGCGACAAACTTCGCATAGAGACCGAAATCTCCGAGCATCTCTCCATGGTCACTGGAGAAAATGATGGTGGTGTTCTCCCGCTGCCCACGGCGCTCGAGGGCATCGAGAATCGCCCCCACCTGGTCGTCGATGAGCTCGATCGCCCCGCAATACTGACGTTGCGCTTCGGTAACCGCTTCCCGAGTCAGTCCAATATTCCGTTGCCGGATCCACTCTGGTTTACCCTCAAATTCCGCTGGAATCACATCCGGCATTTCGGCCTCACGGTAACGATCGGCGTACTCTTTGGGTGGGTCAAAGGGACTGTGGGGACCGACAAAATTCACGAACATGAACCAAGGGTGATCCTCTGGGCCATCCTCGATCCACTGAGCGGCTCGTCGACCGATAAAGGCGTCTTCAAACGCTTCGGCCGGCAGAACCGAGTCCCAATTTGAATGCGCCCAGCCGGCCTCGACCCGCCTTTGATAATCCTCATGAAAATCCTTTAGTAGTCCCTTCTCATAAAGGTAATGGGTGTAGGGCCCGAACGGCTCGGAATGATATCCGGCAGCCATCTTCCCTTCGCACTCACAGGGATGGGTGAAGCCGAGGGAGAAGGCTCCTGGAGGATCCCCATTGGGACCGGGAGCGCCAGTGCCGCCGAGGTGCAGCTTGCCCACACAGGCCGTGCGATAACCATGGTCACGCATCCTTTGGTAGAAGAGAGGAAGGCCATGAGGCGCCTTACCGAAATCGTTGGCCAGGACCCCCGCCCGAACCGCCTGCAGCCCAGTGGCCAGCGCCATCCGAGACGGTGCGCAAAGCGGGCTGTTGGTGGCACATTGGGTGAAGAGGACCCCCTCGCTGGCCAAACGGTCCAAGTTTGGCGTATTCAGAAAGGAAGCCCCGGCCGCACCCAGGTAGTCGTAGCGATGCTGATCATCGAAGAGGAATAGGATGTTGGGTCTCTCATTACTTCTCATCGTTTCAAATGTTGGAGAGGTGAAGGCGAGCCGATGGTGTTACCATCGTACCTGATTTCCAAAATACTGAAACTGACTTTCCTGAGGTTTGAAGCCTGCCTGAATCGTTGAAGATACAGCATCTTCATTCTCTTTCGCCCAGGAAGCGGGATCGTCGCGATCCATACCCATCACTTCCCACATCGTTGCTTCTGCCCGCCGAGCCACCGATTCCGTAATGAGACCCGATCCGAGAAGGAAGCCGTCACGGTGATACTGGGATACAACGTTCTCAGAAAGAGGATCGATCTTTCTCATTGTCCAAAGCCTGACGGTGGCTCGACGGCTTAGCACAGCCCAACTAGCCGGGTTGAGCCAGGTGTCGGTACTCCGCAAGGTGGTAGGGCGTGGCCTCTGGACGCGCCGTTCTCCGATTGACGGGCCGGTAACTCAATAGACAACGATTCCCCATCGGTTATTTTCCTATCAGTCGGCACCTCTCCTTATTCCATCGGCAATTCTTCCGAACTACGAATCACTAATTTGGTAGCAGCTTCGCTGCCCCAGTTTAATTCGTGGCTTCCACGAATTAAACTCTCACAGCGCCGCCGTTCGCGTCTTTTCAAAATAGTCCCGATCCCACTCCGCTCCCCAGCCCGGCGCATCCGGAGGAGCAATGCTCCCGTTTTCTGGAACCGGTGGATTGACCAGTCCAATCTCCTTGCCTGCCTCGTCACGTGACCCGTTAGGGAAATATTCGTAGTAGCTGGTGTTCCCGATCGCGCACATCATGTTGGCGTGCACCAACCCGAATAGGCCCCCGGGTCCATTCAATTCCACGGTAGTGTTGTGCAATTCGGCCAGGTGGGCCAACTTCATCAGCGAGGTGACTCCGTGCCGAGCGTTGGCCCGAACGCGATCTGTTGCTCCGTTAATCAACCAGGTGGCGCTCAGTTTTAGATCGTGCATCATCGTTTCGAGCGCCATAACGGAGACATCCAAGGCGGCACAGAGCCGTTGTAAAGGAATCATATCCCGGTCCGGTAGCGGCTCTTCGAACCAGAGAAAATCAAGTCGCTCCAAGGCCCTCCCCACCTGCACGGCCTCCTCGAACGTATAGGTGCAACCGGCCGCGTCGTGCAAAAGATCGACGTCCGGTCCGACGGATTCGCGAACGGCTTCAAACCAGGTGATGTTTTCTCGGCACCTTTCGCCAAAGTGGTCCTTTAACGCAGGAAAGCCCATGTCCAATGCCCGGCGCGCATCGTCGATCGCTGCTTCTATGGTATTCCCGCCGTAGTTATAGTAAGCCGGGGCCTGAGAGCGCGCTCTACCGAGCAACCGGCAGACCGGCAACTTCGCCGCCTTTCCCGCGATATCCCAGAGGCAGTTATCGAAGGCGCCAAACCAACCCGGGCGGGTGAACATGAAGCGCGTTGCGTAGCTCAGTTTCGAATTAAGACGCTCGCGATCGAAAGGATCCTCACCAACCGCAAGGTAGCGCAGCTGATCCAAGTCGCTAGGCACCATCTTTCGATAGCGAGCGTCGCCTACCGTACACATGCCTTCGATGCCGTCGTCCGTCAGCACGTGCATCACATGAATAACTCCTGGGGCCTGCGAGCGATCCGCTTGAGACCAGCGACGCCAGGCGCCCTCCTCCACTTCGGTCATGTTGAAGCGTGCGGTCTCGCCCGTCTGCTCAAAGACGGAAAGAGTGATGGATTCAATCTTCATTGATCAGGGAATAACTGAGCGAACTCCAACAGATACTTAGCTGATCTCCGGCGCCTGCACCCCCAGCTCCTTTGCCACCTCGACGATGTCCTTCCACACTGGCCCGGGCAGCTCGATACCCTCTTTCAAGCGTCGTTCTCGGGTCTCCTCTTCAATTTCTCCCGGGGCGTAAATTCTATTGAATCCAGGTAAAGGTCTGGCGGAGCAGACCCAGTCCCTAAGCCCCTCAACCTCGTCCTTGTAGGTATCGAGGTCGGTGAAAGCCTCGATATCGATGGCCAGGATCATGGTTCCTCCCCCGCCGCCTTTCTCCGGGCCCTTGGTGCACCCGGCGCGAGTAAGCGGGCCGACCAGCATCTCTACCATCATCCCCAAGCCGAATCCCTTGTGACCGAACTGCATGCCGCCTAGAGGCAGCACCGCGTTATCCTCGACATTCTGGTATTGGTTGTAGTCAGTAACGTACTTCCCTTCGTGATCGATGAGCCATCCTTCCGGCAAGGGCTGTTCGCGAATAATCTTCTGCAGAATCTTGCCTCCCGCAACCACCGTCATCGTCATATCGAGCATGAAGGGAGGACCGTTTCGCCGGGGAGCGGCAAAGGCGATCGGTTCGGGACGCAGGCGCCGATCCGCGCTGCCGAAGGGTGCCAAGAACATGCCGCCGCCGTTCAACCAGACCATACCCAACATGCCCTGCCGGGCGATCCGAGGCGGATAATCCCCCAACCGGCAGATGTGCGTGACATTGCGAAGGCCAACGAATCCAAAAGTGGATTGGCGCGCCTTCTCCACAGCCAGATCGGCGGCTCGGGTGCAGGCGACGATTCCATCCGCGCCTTTCCCATCGATGATGATCAAGGAGGGATTTTCGTGCAGGACCTCGCGGTCCTCCCAGCGTTGGTAATCACTCTTCATCCGCCGCGCATACCGGGGCAGAAAGGTCGTGCCGTGAGAATCGTGCCCGACGAGATTGTTGTCCACCACGTGGTCGGCCACGATGCGGGCATCATCTTCGGGGACTCCCGTAGCGGCGAAGATCTCATGACTGAGTCGGCGTAGAACGTTTTCTTGAACAATGGGCATGGCTTTCTTCCTTTCCTAGTGGTTCCAATCAGATGGTCACGGCATTCGTTTCACGAAAGTGCTTCCGATGCAATCGGCAAACCGGGAGCCGAGCCTGATCTCGTCCCCACCAAGAACGCCTACTTTCGGAGGGGCGCAGCCCGTGGGGCAGATTTGTAATCTGCCTTCCCCATGTTGAGCAGCTGAGCAGATTACAAATCTGCTCCACACGGGACTCCGTGAATAGGCCCCTGGTTTGGTTATCGTTCCACAAAGGAGAAACCTCCGGAAACTCCCAGGATTCAATAAGGCTCGACCTCGCCCATCCACACCGCAGGATTGACACCACTATGCACATTATTGCAGTCGGCTGCGAATATTCCGGGGTCAGCACCTTGATCGATGGGATCCATCAGTGGGGTCGAGAGCGGGGCATCAATCATCATTTGGACGATCATTTCACAATCCCCGACGCAATGCACCTCGCGCCCGAAGAGCAGAAAGCCATGCTCGCGATGATGCCCGCCATCAAAGAGCGCTTCCAGCGCTTCCAAATCGCCTATCATGTCGTGCTTCTGCATAAGTACGAACATATGCTGTTGGGCGGATTCCATATCGAGGAGATCGTCTACGGGCCTAAATACTACTACCCGGGGATCAACATCCAGATTCGAGAGTATGAGCCGCAGTTTCCGGCAGACACTATACTGGTGCACCTGCACTCGAGTCCCGATGTGATCCGTTCGCGCATGGCTTCCGATCCACACCCCCACCAACTCGTCCCTTCCAGCGACGTGGAGGAGATCCTGGAACGATTCGAGACCGAGGTCCGCTCCTCGTGGATAAAACGTGGGTTTGCAATCGATACCTCCGATCTGACGCCGGAATCGCTGTTGCAGACTTTCCTCGAAAAATCGGTCCCTTTTCTCAGCACAGAAGACGGAAATACACGGTTGCTCCTCGGCTAGACAGAAAATCCTCCGGATTTTCTGTCTATATGCAGGAATTTGGGACTTCACTTTCCGAGATTCTTTTCGTATTTGATGATACGTTTATTTGGCAGAACTCACACGCCCCAAGGGCGAGCAAGAGAGAACAAGGACAGCGGAGAAAGATAAATGGCCCACCTAACTAGCGAACAGATCGAGCATTTCAACAAATACGGCTACGTCGTGGCTGAGAACGTCATCGCGGATGAAGCCCTCGACGCGGTGATCGATGAATACGGCGAGGTCCTCGACAATCTCATCAATGATCTCCACGAGCAAGGAAAGCTGGGGGATCGTTTCGAAAATCTGGAATTCGGGGATCGAGTTATCGCGCTCACTGAGGCTACCGGTGCTGTCTACAATCAGTACTTCGACTTTTCTCTACCTTTCCAGAATGTGGCGCCGGACGCACCTTTTTGGACCGGACCCGCCGTCCTCAACCTGTTTACCCACGAAGGGCTCTTGGATGCGGTGGAGTCTCTAATCGGCCCCGAGATCTACTCCAATCCAGTCCAGCATGTGCGCGTCAAACCGCCCGAATCCATTCTACCGAAAAACGAATTCGGCAATCCAATCCTGGGCGCGACCATCTGGCACCAGGATAACGGAGTGGTGGTCGATGAAGCGAACGACACAGAGATGCTAACAGTCTGGTTCTCCCTCCATGACACGGCCCTCGAGCAAGGACCTCTCAAAGTCGTTCCCGGCAGCCACAAAAGAAAGCTGCTGACCCACTGCCCCAAGTATCACGGCAACGGTCCCAAATTCGCCGGCGCGACCCAGATTCCCGAAAAGCTCTTCGAGGCTGAGAAGATGAAACCCTTGCCCGTGAAACGGGGAGATGTGATATTGATGCACCGCTACACCGTCCATGGATCGCTTTCCAACATCAGCGACCGCATCCGTTGGAGCTTCGATCTCCGTTACAATCCGATCGGCCAACCTACCGGTAGGAAAGCCTTTCCCGGTTTTGTCGCTCGCAGCCGAAAATATCCGGAGCGCGAGCTTCGTGACTCCGAAGAATGGACCCAGCGGTGGCTCGACGCACGGGAAAAGATGTCGAAAATCAACCAGGGCGGGCAGAAAGAAATCATGTTCGGCCGCTGGAAAGAGGGACACTTGGACTGCGCATAGGAGAATCTGTCGAACCGTACTTCCGGATTCTGCAGAGAAATCTCACGGCTGGGAGCGTTCGCCATTCCCTAAATTCGGAGTCTTTCGTGGGGCAGATTTGCAATCTGCAATTCTCTTTCGCCGCCTTAGGCAGATTGCAAATCTGCCCCACGACTCTCCGTGAATTCGTACTAATCCTGACGCCCCTTTCTGGGCAAGTCCCGGCTGGCTTATTATACTCCGGCCTTGAGCCGCGCGAAGGAGACCTGGTCATCGAGGACGGTCAAAGCAGCCCAGCTCTCGAGTTCTCTCCGAGTGGGATCGAGTAGGTTGACGGCGTTGCGAAAGAAGGCCCACTGTTGCTCATTGCGCGGCCCCAAGGTGAGAAGCTCAGTATTGAATCTTCCTCTCTCCTCACCGCTCTTTTCACGCAACTGTTCGTTCAGCCATTCGATCAAGCCGCCCTCGCCGGTTCGTTCCTGCAGTGCTTTGGAGAACTCGCTTTGACTGAGCTCAATGAACTCCAAGACCATGCGGTCAAAGCCCGATTCCTCGCCACACCAAAATTCCCCCAGTGTTCCTCCTTCCAAGGCACGGAACTTGTCGATCATTCTGGCCAGACCGGCGACGCCGCCAACGGTCTCGTCGAAAACGCTGCGAGGTGGGTGCCGACTGAGATCGGTCATTCCGAAACTTTGTTCGTCATCAAAGTCAATAAGATCAAAGAAAGTCTCAATATCGCTTCGCTCGGGCGCGATTTCGGCTCGTCGCTTTTCCAGGCGATCGAACGCCTCAGCGTAACGGCCGTGATCCACCTGGCGCGCATTGAAGACGCTGATATCCCGAGCCTTTTTTCCACATTTTTCCACCAGCCATTCACTGAGCTCGCAATCATTCGGGTCGGCATAGGCAGCTTCACGAAACTCTTCCGCATCGAGTCCGAGAAATTCCAGGATTCTCCGATCGAGACCTGAATCCTCGCCATAGCGGTATTCACCGAGTTTGCCCGCGGTCAAAGCGCGTGCCTTGTCGGCCATGCGCGCCACCCCCACCGCATGAAACACATCTCGTATGTAGGGACTCCGAGGAGGGTGTCCTGTCAGGTCGCGGTCTTTGAAGCATCCCCAATCATCCAGCTCGATAGAGGCAAAGACGGTCTTGATATCCGTACGATCCGGGGCGAATTTGGCGAGACGTTCGTTGAGCAGGCGGACATGAAGCTCATCTTCGGGCTCACGTTGAATATGTTCCCGGTTAAAATCCTCGATCTCTTGTTCGCTTCTCTGAGCCCTATTTAAAGCGAGATCGGACAGCTCATCATCACTCTGCTCTACAGCAGCGTCGGCAAATTCCCCCGCCTGCATGCCAATGAATTCAAGGACCTCTCGATCCAATCCCGAATCCTCACCGTATTTGAAGTCACCGAACGAATCACTCTTGAAAGCTCGAGCCTTGTCCGTCATGCGGGCCAGACCGGCGATTCCAGCTATGATGGTGTTGGACGGTCTACGGGGAGGCTGTATTGTTAGGTTCATGAGTAAATCGACGATTCGCGCGATCGATTTCCGGTTTTCGGTACCGACTGACTAGCCGCCAGGTTGGATACGAGGGGCGAGGGCCCTCGCCCCTCCAAATTCACCATAACCAAAATCAATATCCAATCCCCCGCATATATTCATACATCGATTTACTCTCCTGAGCCATGGAGAGCGCGTCTTCGCGGCCCGGTTTGGGAATACCTGGAACACCCGTAACCCAACGATCGTAATTGATCTCCTTCAGAACGGAGAGGATGCCCGGAAAGTCACAGGCATTGCCCTCCCCAACCGGGCACCAGGCCCGCTTGTCCTTGCCGTCATCGAACCGGGTGGGCCCGGTCCAATCCTGGAGGTGGAGGTAGTTCAATTGGTCTTTAAATTCGCGAATCGATTCGACAGCATCGTAGTCCCAATACTCGGCATGGGAGACGTCGATGCACAGCTTGGCCTTGTCTAGATGGTTCATGTAGATCCTCCATTCCTCTAAAGAGTCGATGATGGAGCACGAGTGAATGTGATAGCTCAGTTCCAGTCCGTATTGTTCGGCATACTCCGCCCAGGATTCGGCTCCCTCGGCAGCAGTCTTCAGGTCGTCTTCGGTGACAGATCCTTCGGGTCTCGGGCCCGTCATGTACATGAAACAGTCGACCTCGATCTCGGCCGCGAAATCGATCCGCCGTTTGTTGATCTCTATATTCTCGCGACCGCGGTCTGTCGGGGTGCCGTTGGCGGCGAGTATCTTGAGGGGCATACCCGTGTCGGCACATAGGCGACGGACGCGGGCCGGGGTCCCCAACCAATTCAAGGATAAGCGACACTCCCATCCATCCCAGCCGGCTTCGTTGAGCGCCTCCAATGCGGGCTCAAGATCCGGATCCCTCCATCTCAACGAACAATAGCCCAACTTATATGCCATCGCACCCTCTCGATCTACTGCAATTTCGCGGCTTCGGCCGGAAGTTCCACCTTAAATTCCTCGGCCACTTCGACGATCGCGGCCCAGACTTTTTCCGGTAATTCGATCCCTTCCTTCATCCGGCGTTCGCGCGTCTCAACTTCGATCTCGCCCGGTGCATAAATTTTGCTGAAACCGGGGAGCGGACGCGCCGAGCAGACCCACTCCCGAAGCCCTTCGACTTCGTCCTTGTAGGTGTCCAGATCGGTGAAAGCCTCAATGTCGATGGCCAGGATCATGACCCCTCCCCCACCGCCTTTTTCCGGGCCCTTGGTGCAGCCGGCATGACTGAGCGGACCTACCAGCATCTCGACCATCATTCCCAGACCGAAACCCTTGTGCCCGAACTGCAGACCGCCCAATGGCAGAACACCATTAGCATCGGAATCGCGATACTTGTGGCAGTCGGTGACGTATTTTCCTTCCTGATCGACCACCCATCCTTCGGGCAAGGGCTCATCACGAACAATCTTCTGTTCGATCTTTCCACCCGCCACCACCGTCATGGTCATGTCGAGCATGAAGGGGGAACCGTTCCTTCGAGGGGCCGAAAATGAGATCGGTTCGGGCCGTAGGCGTCGGTCGGCGCTGCCGAATGGAACCAGAAACAACCCACCTCCGTTGAGCCAGACCATCCCCAGCATGCCCTGCTCAGCGATGCGTGGAGGGTAGTCGCCTAGGCGTCCGATATGCGAGACATGGCGCAGCCCGATAAAGCCGAAAGTGGCGCTGCGGGCCTTCTCCACCGCCAGATCGACAGCCCGCGTGCAGGCCACAATTCCATTGGCGCCATGCCCGTCGATGATCTTCAAGGTCGGATTCTCGCGCAAAACTTCGTGGTCTTCCCAGCGCCGGTATCTCTTTTTCATGGATCGAGCGTAGCCGGGCAGAAACCACGTCCCGTGGGAGTCGTGCCCCGCCAGGTGATTGTTCACGACATGATCGGCCACGATGTGAGCGTCCTCCTGGGGGACGCCGGTGGCATTACATATATCGCGGCTGATCTTGCGGAGTAGGTCTTGTTGGATTACCGGCATAATATGAGTCCTCTCGACATGATTACGGTTTGATCTGATACATGTCCCGAAACAGCGGAACCATTTTCAGCAGTTTCAAGAGCGACGAATTCAATACAATTAGGGATACTCGAGACTGCCGTAACCCGCTACAAGAAAATTCTGCATTCTCTGACCAGATCGACGGTGCGTTCGTCGAAATGCTTACGCATTCCGCTACAGCCTAACTCCGTCGGTGTAGCGGAATGCGTAAGCATTTCGGATCCAGAATCCGTTGTATTCTTAATCCGCCTGCGGTGAGCCCGCCGAATCCGTTGGGAGTTTTCTCCGCGTCTCCTCGTCTCCGTTTCTCCGCCTCAGTTTCATTGAATTTGAGCCACACTGAACTTCACTGAAGTCGTTCATACTTCGTCAGCCGATTCGGCGTAAAGGGCACCTCGCACATGTAGATGTCTCCGTGCGAATCGACCCAGATACCGTGGGGATGATCGATGATTTGCCCGGGCCCGTCTCCCTCTTCCCCCCATTGGGTGATCACTTCTCCATTGAGATTGAGAATGCTGATCCGTCGCGGCGCTTCAGCGAGATACACGATGTCGTTCTTGTCGATGTAGAGGTCGTTGGCCGCCATGAACTGGGTCCACTGATCCTGGAAGTGCCCCTCCGCATCGAATATCTGAATTCGCTCATTAGTGCGATCCACCAGCAGCACCCGGTCGTACCTGTCTACGCGTACACAATGCGGTATATCGAACTGCCCGGGCTCCTTCCCCGCCCCACCCCATGTGCAGAGCAACTCCCCTTCCACGGAGAAGCGATGGACGTAATTCTGGCCATATCCATCCGTGACATAGAGGTCGTCACTGTTTCCCAGCACCACCCAAGTCGGGGAGTTGAACGGCTTGCCAAGCTCGCCGGCCTTGTCAGCCGTTCCCAAAATCGAGATCACCTCTCCCTCCAGCGTGTGTATGGATACGATGTTCCTTTCGCAGTCCGTCATGTAGATCACATCATCCGGACTGATCCAGATGGAGTGCGGGACCTTGAAGAAATCCTGCCCCCAGCTGTTGAGCAGCTTTCCCTCTCTGTCCATCACGACCACGGCCGGATTCGGTTCCCGGTCAATGATGTAGACTCGATCCTGAGAGTCCGTCGCCACCGACGACACAATTCCAAAATCCCAGCCCTCCTGACCGCGTCCCCACCCTTCAACGGCTCGATAAACAAAATCACCCGATCCATACGTCTTCATTTCCTATGCTACCTTTCATCCATTAAAGAATCCTTCCGCAGCGAAGCGGCAATCAAAGAGAAGTGCAACCGCTGATCGGCACTAGTCATCCCTAAGCATCCCCAGGACAACCTCCTTCCCGATGCCGGGGTTGATTACCGGCAGTACGGTATTTTGGAGGTTATCTTGTCACAACGCGGGAAAAGCTCCGGCCTCTAGGTTGCAGCGTTCGCCCATGTGTGGTCGCCTGCAATCGGTGTGCCGGAGAAAGTTCAGCAGAATCATGGACAGCAGAATCATTCAGAAAGAGCGAAAGTAAAGGATGGCGGCTGAATGCAGTCTCGAGCTCGAGCCCATTGGTCAGGAGGGTTTTCATGCCTTGGGCAAGGTGGCGGGGCACGAGGTTCTCTCCCTTCTGCCTCATCTCGGAAAAGATGATTCTGCTATCCATGATTCTGCTGAATACGAAAGATTCCTTGAAGGACTGGTCGGTGTATCGAGGAGCGGCGCGTCCGCCGGACGCGCCGCAGAATGACAAACCCCCCAAGTTTCCGAGTACGCGAACATAGATCGCCGTAGGTCCCCACTTGGACGTTGGATGTTGTCTACACTTGAGAACAGAGATGTTCGCATTATGATTCTACCTGGAGCCCGTCCCAGTGGTGGAAACAATTGATTTTTAATGAGTTATGGGCAAAAAAAAGGCCGGATAGAGCTGCAAAAAGCTCGATCCGGCGAAAAAGGGCGCTTATGCTTGCGTTAGTCAAATACAAAGCACGCCCTTCTCATGAAAAATATTGCCGTACAAAGCTTCCTGCGTCCAGCCCTAACTCCAGTCATTCGATGCAAAGACTACACCGTGTTTCTGGAAACAATGGAGCGGATTGACCGGGTTTTGATCGACTCCTCGCTGGAAAGGGAGGCGATCGTAAAAGCCTTGGAAGGATGGGATGAAGCGGGAGGGAAGGATCGGGAGCGACGCGCTCTAAGAGCGATAAAAGCGCTGCGGGTGGAGGTGGTGCGTCATTTACTCGGAGGGATATCCTTTCGTTGTCTGTCGCAGGAGTTGGGACGCAGTGAGCTTCTGGCTAATTTTTGCCGGGTGCGTGAGGTAGACGGGATCCGGAAAATATCGAAGAGCAGTCTGGAACGGGATTCGAAATTCTTCGACGAAGCGTATCTGAGACAGCTGCATGCAAGGATGACCGAGGTGGTGGGCAATGCTGAACATTGTGGTGAGGCAGGATTAGAGAAGCCGATCGATACGAGGGAATGCCTGATCGACGCCACTTGCCTGGAAGCGAACATCCACTGGCCCGTGGACTGGGTCTTGCTCAAGGATGTGGGAGCAACGCTGCTCAAGGCGATCAGTCTGATCCGGCAGGCGGGAATGAAACAGCGCATGCCCCAGGGAGCAAAGGGATTGGCTCGGGAGATGAACAAACGGTGCCTGGAGATGACGCATGCGCGTCGGCGCCGGGAGGCGGGCAAAGCGCGTAAAGGGATCCTGCGGCGGATGAAGCTATTGCTCAAGAAGATTGAGGGCCATGCCCTTCGCCACCGTGACTTATTGGAAGCTATGTGGATGCAAAGCGATTACACCGAGAAGAAGGCGAGCCGAATCATCGAGCGAATGGATGGTATGTTAGAGCAGATACCGCAGGTCATGAAACAGGCGCACGAACGGATCATAGGGGGGCGGCAGGTGAAGAATGAGGAGAAGATCCTGAGCGCCTACGAACCTGAGATTGACGTCATCGTGCGAGGCAAGGCAGATCGGGAGGTGGAGTTTGGCAACACCCTTTATTTATGCGAGAGCGCAGAGGGATATCTGTTGGACTGGAAACTGTATGGGGGGCAGGCCCCGAGCGAATTGAAGCAGCTTTGGGAAAGTCTGGAGAGGCAAAAGGGCTTCGCTTTAGAGGAGAAGATCGAAGCGATCAGTGGGGATCGGGGCTATGCCTCGAAGGCGGCCAGCAAGCGGCTCCAGGCAGAGGGGATTTTTGACGCCCTTACGCCCCGCAATCCACAAGAGCTCAAGGAGCGGATGGAGGAGCCGCGCTTTGTCCGGTTGCAGCGACGACGAGGGAGCACCGAAGGCCGGATCGGAGTGCTCAAGAACCGATGGCACGGGGGCAAGATACGCAGCAAAGGCTTTGACAACCGTAACCTTAGCGTGGCCTGGTCGGTTCTGTCCCACAATCTATGGAAAATCGCGCAGAGACTTGCGCAAGAACATGAGAAAGAGGCAACGCAGGCGGCATAGGGATCCAAGAATCGAGTCAGAGGCGCTTCCTTGGGAGAACTATCGACTCAAAGCGAGAGGAAGGGTGCTGGAAAGGTGCATAACGGATAAAAGGTAAGCTACCGAGGACGGAAGGCATGTCGTGGTCTACATAACGTGACGAAGATTGATATCGGTATCAGGCTTCCACCCAAATCCTCTCGGATTTGGGACAGCCTCTACCTGGAATTCAACAGATGCCATCACCAACGAATTGCCACCTCGCCTCCCTCCACATCTCCGCCACCGGCAGCATAACCTCGACCACCGGTTCGGGCAACAAGATCGTCACCCATGAAGGCAAGACCCACATCGTCTGGCAGGATCACACCGAACAGGAGTATTTTAATCGCATCCGGACCTACGACCATGTTTCCAAGTCGCTTTCCGAGCCCCTCACTCTGAATCAGGGTCGCGACGATCACGCCCGGCCGATCCTCACTGTCGATCACCAAGGTTACCTCCACGCCGTTCTCAGCGGACACAACTCGCCTAACACCTACCGCCAATCGTTGCGCCCCAACGACGCCTCCGAGTGGACTGACGATGTCCCAGTCGGTGCCGGCACCTACCCGGTCCTGATTTGCGGTCCGGACGACACCCTCTATCTGACCATGAGAAACGCGGACGGGTGGAGCGGAGTCGATCTCTACGTCAAACCGCACGACTGCAAATGGAGCAAAGGACCCAAACCGATCAGGCGGACGGATGAGTACTCCGGCTATGCCACCTACACCAACGGTTTCGCTATGACTCCGGATGGCACTCTGCACGGGGTGTGGGACTATTTCGAGACCAAGGGCGGCGATCCCCAATACGGTCTCGAGCAAGCCGTCGGCTATATGCGCAGCCGGGACGGCACCCAGACCTGGGAGAGAGCCGACGGCAGCGCTATCGAAGTACCCGCGCGCCCTGAGCAGATGGATCTCTTTGTCCGACACGCCGAGACCTTCGACCAGATCAATCCCGGCTCAAGGGTGGCGTCCAGCGGAGCTATCGCGGTGGACTCAACAGGCAATCCCCTCATCCTCTATATTTCTCACTTGGAAGAACCGGGCCGGCTCATCATGGCGAAACTGGACCGCCCCGGCCTCTGGCAGCAACACACCCTCGACGTGATTGAGCAGGCCTTCCCCGATCTGCGACCCGGCAGCCTTGAGCGCGGCACTACCAGAACAGCGGACGGTACCATCTACCAGCTGATGGAGCTGCTCCCGCTCTCCAAGGGATGGAACGAGGCTGGTGTCCCCACCGGATTCTTAGGCAATCCCGACGGGCCAGGCAAAATCCTCGCTTGGCTATCTTCAGCCGACGGCGGCCAAACCTGGTCCGTCGAGCCGGCTCTTCCTCCCGGGAATTTCTTCAATCGCGCCAACCTCGAGCGAGCCACCGGCGCCTATCCCCTCGCACCCGGCAAGAAACCCGCCTTCATCTATCACGACGGCCCTACCAGAGGAACGGCCGTAATTCAGTGCAATGTCTATTTCGTACCTTCCTGCTAGGAATCTTACCGCCTTAGGGCAGGTCAGATTCCTTGCTCAACCGTAACGTCCCTCTACGTATTCTTCAGTACGGTCATCTTCCGGGGAAAGGAATAACTTCTCAGTCGGTCCCGACTCGATAATCTCGCCCAACAACATGAAAACGCACTCCCAGGTAATGCGCCGGGCCTGACTCATGTTGTGGGTGACAATCAAGATAGTGTATTCACCAGCCAATTCGAGCATCAGCTCCTCCACCGCTTGAGTCCCTTCCGAGTCAAGAGAAGAACAGGGTTCATCCATCAGTATTACCTGAGGCTTGAGAGGAAGGAGTCGAGCGATGCACAACTTCTGCTGCTGCTCCAACTGAAGGGAGGTCGCTTTAATTCGCAACCGATCCTTCAGGTCTTCCCACAGAAAAACTTTCCTCAGGGACTGTTCCACCACCTCGTCAAAGTCTGTTTTTTTGAGCTGCTCGGGTTCGAGGTGAATACGCAAGCCGAAGAGGACGTTATCATAGACGGAGAGAGGCAACGGATTAGGTCGCTGGAAGACCATTCCAACCGTCTTCCGCAACTCTACGGTGGAGACAACCCGGTCGTAAATACTTTGCCCATGTATTCGAATTTGGCCGGTGGTGGTGACGTTCCCGTAACGTTCGTTCATTCTATTGAAGCAACGGAGAAGGGTCGACTTTCCACACCCGGACGGACCGATGAGTCCCGTGATCACGCCGCGAGCCGCGTTGAAATTGATCTCCTGCAAGGCTTGAAAGTCACCGTACCACAGGTTGAGACCCGAGGTTTCCAGTGCCACTTCAGGGCCCTCGCTCATCCAAACACCCCACTGACGAATTGATTTGTTTCCTCCCGGGCGGCTCTGCCGGAGAAAATCGTCTCGGTGTCGTCGATCTCTATAAGATCTCCATTGTGGAAAAATGCCGTTCGGTCGGCCAGACGGCGGGCCTGCTGAACGAGGTTGGTTACCAGAATGATGGTCAGATCCGACTTCAAATTCTGAAGGGCCGCTTCAATTCGCATGGTGGTTATCGGGTCGATCGCAATGGAGAACTCGTCCAAACACAGGATGTCGGGCTGATGCGATAGGGCCCGGGCGATCGTCAGGCGCTGTTGCTGCCCACCGGAAAGCATAGTACCGAGAGATGCCAGCCGGTCCTTGACTTCGTCCCACAAAACGGCCAGCCGCAGGGACCGCTCGACCAACTCGTCGAGTTTCCCGCGGTTCCGCAAGCCCGCCTGCCGAGGCGCGAAAGCTACGTTTTCGTAAATTGTAAGGGGCAAACCAACGGGCAAAGGGGCAACCATCCCGATTTTGCGACGCAATGCGCACACATCCGGTATGGTGGCAACATCCTCACCCTCCACCTTTAGGCTTCCCTCCACAGTGGCGCCCGAAATGAAATCGATGGTGCGGTTGAGAGTCCGCAACAATGTCGTTTTGCCTGACTGGGCAGGCCCAATGATGGCAAGGATCTCGTTGCGGCTGACGTCGAAAGTGACCCGATTCAAGGCCACTTTTCCTGAGTAGGAAACAGTCAGGTCATCGATCTCGATCAGCTTCTCGGGAGCTACCATTTTCTGTGGGTGCGGAGATAGACTCGAAGCGCAATGGCAGTAGCGTTCACGAGCAGCACGGTTCCCAGGAGGACAATTGCGGTAGCGTAGGGGACCGCCTCTGGAACACCGGGAACCATGGTGGCGATAGTGAAGAGGTGCATGGAGAGAGCCATGCACTGATCGAGGGGCCCATAGGCGAAGACGTCGCCGCCGGCCACCGCTTTGTAAAACACCGCACCGGTGAACATAATGGGGGCGGTTTCCCCGGCTGCGCGACACACCTCGAGAATGATGCCTGTAAGAATTCCGCTCACGGAGTTTGGCAGGACGATTCCACGAATCGTCTGCCACCGACTGGCTCCAACATTCCAGCACGCCTCTCTAAAAGCCATCGGCACGGCGGCCAGAGACTCCTTAGTGCTCTGCACGATCACGGGCAGAGTCATCACGGCCAAGGTAAGTCCGGCAGCGAGGATGGAACGACCGATCCCGGCAAAGAGGACAAAGGCGCCTAGCCCGAATAGCGCATGAACGATGCTGGGTACACCGGCCAGGTTAAACACCGCCAAATTGATAACCCGGGTGAACCAGTTGTCGGCCGCATACTCGTTGAGGTAAACGGCGGCCATGATTCCAACCGGTGAGGCGATCAGGACAGAGGTCAAAACAAGGCAGATCGTTCCCCAAAAGGCGGGCCATATGCCTCCTTCCCGCATGCCTCGGGAGGGCGATTCAAGCAAGAATCCGATGGAGAGGACGGGGAAGGCCTTGTAGAGAAGATACCCGATGATGAGCAGCAGCGGCAGGATCATTAGCGCAGTCATTCCCAATAGGATCCTCTGGAGAATCAGACCACGGAATTCCTTCTTCTTCGTATACTCCGTCGCGGCGAAGGAGATCGCGTTCATTTCCGTTTGATTGGCTTGGTAGCTCATTTTCGGCGGATGCCACGTACGACCAAATCTGCCGTAAGGTTGATCGTGAAGGTGATGCAGAATAGAAGCATTCCGATAACAAAGAGGACTTGATAGTGATCGGAGCCCATTGATGTTTCGCCCAGTTCGGCGGCGATCGTGGCGGTCAAGGTGCGGACCGAATCCAACAGGCCCGTCGGCATATTGATCGCGTGACCTGTGGCCATGAGGACCGCCATCGTCTCGCCCATAGCTCGCCCAATCCCCAGCAAAGCGGCCGCAAGCAAGCCGCTTTTCGAAGCCGGCAAAAGGACTTTCAGGATGAACTGCCACTTCGTTGCTCCCATGCCCATGGCTGCCTCTCGGTAGGAATCGGGAACCGCCCGCAGGGCATCCTCGCTAATCGAGACGATGATCGGCAGGGACATGAGGGCCAGTATGATTCCACCGTTGAGGACCGTGAGACCGATGGGGGCATTAAATATCTCGATGATCAGCTCGTTCATGATGGTTAGACCGAGGAAACCCCACACCACCGAAGGGATCGCGGCGAGCAACTCGATCAAGACCTTCAAGGCCTCCTTCGTCCGAGGGCCCGAAAATTCGGCGACGTAGATGGCGGCGCCGAACCCAAAGGGAACAGCAATGAGCATGGCCAACAGAGTTACCGATGCAGATCCCGCTATGAGCGCCAGGACGCCATACCGAATATTGCTGACGGACGTCGGATACCACTCAGGGCTGGTCAGAAACTCATCTATGTCCAGGCCGTCCTCCCGTAGGAGGAAGCCCGAACCTTCCCGGAAAATAAAAAAGAAAATACCAAAAACGAGAATGATGGCGCTGATCCCGCACAGGCGGATGGTCCATTCGATTCCTGCCTCCAGGAAGATTTTCTGCCGGGAGCGCGATCTAGGGAGGATGACGCTCATTCTCCAGCCGGAACCGAGACGTAACCACTATCCTCAACGATTTTCTGTCCAGCGGCCGACAAGCACCAATCGAGGTAAGCCTTTATATCTCCCGTGGGTTCGCCCAGCGTGTACATAAAGAGAGGACGGGCGATGGGATACTTCTTGCTCAAGGTATTCTCGACGCTCGGAGCGTAGGACTCTTGACCCTCGCCCTGGACGATCTTCAGCATCTTCACCTCGTCGATGGCATACCCCATTCCGCTGAAGCCGATTGCCCCCGGCGTCTTGGCAACCAGCTCAACTACATCCTTAGAGCCGTGCATGTCAAGGGATCCGAGTTTATAGTCGCGTTTCCTGCCCAGTACCGCCTCGCGAAAATACATATAGGTACCCGAATTGGATTGGCGGCTCACGCGAACGATCTCGTCGTTGCCCCGGGGTGGATCGATACCTAGCTGCGACCAGTTTTCGGTTTCGCCGTTCTCACCATAGATTTCCGCCAGCGTAGCCAGCGCGATCTCCTCCAATGGATTGTCCTTATGCACGTAAACGGCGAGGGCATCCAACCCCACAATCAGTCTCTGGGGCGTTTTGTTTGTATTTTGCTTCGCCTTTTCGGCTTCCGCGGGCTTCATCGCCCGACTGCAGTTGGCGATATCCGCGGTGCCGTTGATGAGGGCCGCGATACCCGTGCCTGATCCTCCTCCAGCTACTTCCACAGATATCGCCGGATTCACGTTGCCGTATTCCTCCGCCCACGCCTGGGCCAGGTTGACCATAGTGTCGGAACCGGCGTTTTGGATGGTCTGCCTGCCAGCGTACTGTTTTCCACAGCCACTCTGTAATCCTACGAAGGATAGGCAGAAAGCAGCAGCCCCGAGAGCCAAGAGAAAGAACCGCATGATCCTAATCTTCATTAAGTTTCCTTTTCGATTTCCTCTTGTTTCGTTTATCGCCAGTGATCGCCTGGACGAGATTTCTGACGTGTTTGAAAAGATATCTGCGCACGTCCTCGTAGGAAACGGGCTCCGCGCCCTCCGCCAGATCCGTCGCAAGAGGATCGGGCACGTTCCAACACAAGCCTACAACATGTGTCGGGGACGGTGGCAGGGCAGGTCTGGCCGCCTCTCCGAGGGCGACGACGACTCCATATTGGTCGCGATTGGGAACTTCCTCCAACGTGGGTGGCGCACCATCCATTTGCACACCCGCCTGCTGCAGCTGCTCGCTCCATTCCGAGTCCAGCTCCTCTATTTCGAGGCAAGCGATGCCGAAATCGAAATCCTCTGTCTTTAAGTCCCTGCAAAGATGATCGACTAAACGAGCAAAACCGCTTCGACCGTTATCAACGAAAAGGATATGGCAAACTTCATCACCGCTGTGCTTTGCAACCTCGCCCGTGCACATATAGAGGACTTCCTCGCAGATGTTTGTGGCTTGGTCAGCGACCCGCTCGAAGCGTCGGGCTACGGTCATGAGCGGTCTGACCGACGCGCTACTCGGGCGATCCTCCCTGGGAGACTCAAAAATCCGGTCGTAAATGCGATTGCGGTGATCGTTTACTTTTTCATCTTGCCGAATAGTCGTCCGGGCCAGTTCAACGTCAGCAGTGACGAAAGCCTTCATTGCGTTGACCATCATCGGAATGGCAATGTCGCTGATCGCCTTGATGTCGCTCAAGTCCTCATCACTTTCCAAGGACCGCAAGGCCACAGCCTCGCGGGCGACGCTCTCGGCGTAATCTCCGATACGCTCCAGATCCTGATTTATCTTGATTGTGGCGAAGACAAAGCGAAGGTCGGAGGCAACCGGTTGCTGCCTTACGAGAAACTCGAGGCACAGTCGGTCGATTTCCTTCTCCAGCTCATCCACATGCCGGTCTCTGTAAATGACCGAATAGGCCAGTTTCCCCTTGCTCTTGAGAAACGCGAGGGAGCTTTCCTTTAGAGCTTGTTCCACCAGGTCGGCCATCTCCGAGACCTTGTCTCGTATCAAGTCGATGTCCTGCTGCAGGCGTTGGTCGAGATGTGAAGTCGAAGTCATGCCGCAAAGCGTGATGATCTAGAAAAGTACTTGCAAGCGTGACCAAAGGCGTCGGACATGCACGTCGACGGTGCGGGTTTCAATCTCCGTCTCGAATCTCCACAGCGTCATACCACGTCGGCTGAGCATCTTGTCACTTTTCCGTCGCCGATCCTTAGCAATGCATCGCTGAGGTCCAACTCCCGGAATGATTGACGCAGCCTTCCCGTCGCCTGTTGCTCCTGCCACCGCACGCGTAGCTCCTGCACCGATTCGTCGGAACCTACCGAATCGAGAACAGCAAGCGCAAAGTCGCCGAGCAGATCACTCCGGCACTCGATGACGAGATCAGACGCTTCCGTCCAACCGTTTTCAGAGTAGGCGAAGCAGCGCCTGATATTGCGTCTGGCGCTTTCCAGTCCAACCGGTGCAATCGAGACTTCACCTGCATTGCTGTCCGGAACGAGCAGTACGGTCACGCCCCGATCGGTGATGGCCTCGCCCATCTGCCGCGCACCCTCGGCGACGTGGACGTTCTTATGGTAGGGCCAAATGTCGCACATGCCGTAGTCGGCACAAGGGGCTTCGTGCTGAAAGGTAAAGAAATCAGGGTAGGCGAAAAACTCCGAACCCCGCTCGCGGTAGCGAACATAGAACGCCGTCACATATGACATGATCAGGGTGATGGCGCCAATTCCTTCGACCCGGTGCGGGACGACGACTCCTACCCGATCCGTATCTCGAAAGGACGCAAAAAACTCGGCGTGAGGGACGATCTTGTCTCGCCAGAGAATTTTGAAATCGGTGCCTCGGATGCTACTGCTGTGCATGGTGGGATCTGGGAAATCAAATACGCGGAGCAGTGCTTTCGCAGGCCCCCAAACAAGAACTTCACTCGAATACAATCACGGTACGCGCAACCTTCCCCTGGTTCATGTCGTCGAAGGCCTCGTTGATCTCCTCCAACGGACGATAGCGCGAGATAAGCTCGTCGATCTTGATTTTGCCTTGATTGTATAGGTCGAGAATCCAGATAAAGTCGACGCGAGCGCGGGCCGCACCGTGGAAGGACCCCATCAAGGTCCGGTCCTGCAAAAGGTGCCAACCTTCGACTGATACTTCCTGACCGGTTGGCTGCACCCCGACCATAACCGCCGTTCCGGTCGATCGCACCGAGTCGATAGCCTGCCTGACCAGAGCCGGGAATCCGACCACTTCGAAGGCGTAGTCAGCTCCGCCCCCGGTGATCTCCTTGATCCGCTCAACCGGATCCTCCTTGTCCGCGTTGACAAAGTCAGTAGCGCCCATCTGCTCGGCCAACTCCAATTTGTAGGGAACTTTGTCGACCGCGATGATCCTTCCGGCCGAGGCCAGGACACCGCCCTGGATGACGTTCAGGCCCACGCCGCCGCACCCAAACACGGCCATCGTTGCACCCACTTCGACTTTCGCCCGATTGACGACCGCCCCGATCCCCGTGATGATTGCACAGCTTATGAGACAAGCCTTCTCCAGAGGCGTGTCGTCCGGAACTTTGACGCAGGCATCCGCCAGGGCGACGGTTTGCTCTACAAACGTTGGCCTGATGTGGTAGAATGGCTCCCCATTCTTCGTCATGCGGGTCACCGGCCTAATAGGATACGTCTCGCACAGTGCTGGACTTCCGGCGCTGCAGTTCCGGCAGCAACCACACATGGCGTCGAGTGAGAGGATGACCTTATCGCCGGGAGCAACACCGGTCACACCGGATCCAACCTCCCTGACCACGCCTGAACCTTCGTGTCCCATAACCCAGGGGGTATTCCGGGCCGTCACGTGGCCGTCAATTAGGTGATAGTCGCTGTGGCAGACGCCCGCACCGACGATGTCGAGAAGCACTTCGCCCTCTCGCGGCGCCTCGATTTCGAGTTCCTCGATGGCTAAAGGAATGTTGGGTCCGTACAATACGGCTGCTTTCATTGTTTTCTCCAGCTGTCGACTACCGCTTCGACGCTCACCAACTTCATGCTGAACTGTAGCAAACGCTTGACCTCTATAGCAAGCGAAGCTTGCCAAGACGATGAGGGAATCTTCGTAGAGCGGCCCGGGATCCGCGGGTCGTAAAGCTCAACCTGAGAACTGGCGTTGAAACAATGACCGCGAGCAACGGATAAGACCTTCGGTTCCCCATCCGTTGTTCAGCCGGTTATTCCTGGCGGGAAGCAAAAAGGCCTTTGAATCAAAGTCGTTTATCAAAGTCAGAAACAAACATCCCTATGTGGTCAAACATGGCTTAATTTCCAGACAAAGGAGTTCCCCTTTTTTTCTTTTCGCTCCAGACCGATCTCTTGCTCCAGACGGGAGAGCCACTCTGGACAAGGTTGTTGATATGGAAGGTTCAATGAATTCTTTAATTCTCTCCACGTCTTGCCTGATGGGTAAGACTGCAACTCTCGGGAAATTGAATCTCTGAACTTGATGTATTCCATTTATTTACAGAACGGTTGAGGCTAGGGACGCGGCTTGTCCGCGTTTCCCTACGCTGTCTCGTTCTGGTCTACTGTTGATGTTTTCCAGTGCTTCGAGCAATTCTTCCAACCACGAATTGTCAGGCATCGGTGGATAGCCCTTCATGCTCCAGTGGTATTCCCACATATGCGAAGGTCCGATACTGTCCATCCATTGTGCTGATAGCTGGCCCCGCCTACAATCGTCGCGTAGGCGCCGTCGGCGAAGAGGTCGAAGCTTCCATGCGGGCGGTTCCGTTACCGGCGCTGACTCTACCACTAGACCCTACCGCAATTTCGGTCGTCCAGGTGGCCGAATCGAGAGCCCCAGTGAAACGGTCAGTAAGCAGGACTTTCAAATCGGACTTCATGGCACAAGCGAAGCACTCGCCTCGACAATCGGGATTGCTTGGCGCGTAATCGCATTCCAGACCCAACCGAACATCAACACGCCCAGCCCAAGCACGGCGAGCTTTCTCTACCATGGCGACATAGGTATCGAGCTCATCGATGCTCATACGAACGCCAGGGGACCAGCCATCATTGGTTGGGTTATGGCAGGTAAAAACGATTCCTTGTCAGTTGCCTCTAATCGATGATGACTGCTAATTTGTCATGCTTGAAGAAAAAGAGATGAAATAATGGGAAAACCATACCGAGTTGGGGTCGTTGGATGCGGCGGCATGGGACGCTCACATTCAGAGGCATGGAAAGAGCATCCGGCCGCCGAGCTTGTTGCCGTAACGGATATCGACGAAGCAGTGGCTAGGCAGGTTGCGGAGGAATTTTCCGTTCCCGCGGTCTTCACCGAATATCACGAGATGTTTAGAAAAGCGGATCTTGACATCGTCAGCATCCCGACATGGCAAGGGGTTCGCGCGGAAATCACCATCGCGGCGGCGAACGCGGGAACCAAAGGTATCATTGGGGAAAAACCGATGGCGGCGTCCTTGGGCGAAGCCGATGACATGATTGAGGCGTGCGAAAGCAATGGGGCGAAGCTCGCCATCGGGCATCAATCCCGGTTCACTCCGACAATGACCGAAATCCGGCGACGTGTCGCTGACGGCGCCATCGGCCAACCGACGATGGTCTATAGTCGGTCAAAGCCCAGGGCAGGATTGCTCAACATAGGCACCCATGCCATCGATAGGTGGCGCTACATTCTATCCGATCCGCAGACGCTTTGGGTGATTGGGCAAACCTCGCGCACCACCGACCGATGGGAGCGCCGCAGCCGCTGCGAGGATCTGTGCATGGGCCTGGTCTGCTTCGATGGCGGCACCCGAGGTCTATACGAAAGTGACCTGCCTGAGCCAAACGTGCCAATACCCCTCATTTCCGGCACTGAAGGCCGAATCACAGAGGGCGCAGACGGTGAGATTCTGCTTCAGAATGAGAAGGTGAGCGGTTGGCAAAAGATTCAGCCCCGTCCGGAGGGGACTAACCAATACCAGGAATTGACGGATTGGATGGACGGCAAGATTCCCGAGCACCGGAGCAGTGGTCGACAAGCACGCTATACCATGGAAATCATGATGGCCATATATGAGTCGCTACGTATCAAGAACGTGGTCATCATGCCGCTCGAAACTAGAGAATCGCCGTTGGAGTTGATGGTAGCGGAGGGCACTCTCCCGGTCCTTAACGAAGGTCGCTACGATATCCGCAAGCCGTTCCCCGAGGAGAAATAATGAAGGCAGTTTGTCCTCAGCGCAACGTATCACGGAGGCATGAGGACGCCAGCCCGAATTGCCTCCCGTGAATGTTCGAAGTTCCTGGTTCCGAAATCGAAAACCTTACGAACTACATTACCTAAGGTTTCATATTTCTGCCCTCCATCTTTCTGCTATCTCTCGGCGCTTCAGTGCGCCACCGCGCACCATCCGCGATCCCATCGGATAGTTTGCGGATTCTTCGAACAGCCGACCAAGCTTACGGCCAAGTTTGCGACGAAGGGAGGAACAACCCCCTATCCCCCATCAGGGAACCTTGGTCGTTAACTTTGTCGGTCTCTTCGGCCGATCCTTTCGACAAAGCTCACGATGAAGCTCGCGACTAAGTTCAGAACTCGCTATTATGCGGGTTGTCGGGGTGGGTAGAATCGCAAGTAGAATTCCCGACTTTTAACGAGAGAAAGAAAACGGTAGGCTTCTCCTTCGAAGAACTAATTCGAAGAAAATGGAGAAACCTACCGAGCAAGAAGAGTCCTGCCAACAATGCCTCCTTGGGGTAGACAAGCGTAATCCCTGCCTGACGGTCTATCGGGACCTGAGCAAAGGCCAATTGCAGGTCTATTACGGCCATGAGCTATTGGAAGTGGTGGGGGACGATCGCGAGCAGGTTGGATTCAAGATTCTGGTGGGACGGCTCTATAATGCGGGGTTGAAGATAGGGTGCTTACAGAGACAATTTGAGGTTGACCCCAAGACGATGAAGCGGTGGGGCGAGGCCCTGCAAAGTGGCGATGCCGAAACCCTGGGCCGGGTGTTGGCGGGGCGCCGGTGGCATCGCAAATTGACCCGGGAAATACGGAGTTTTGTGCGGGTGCGCTTTTTTGAGATCTATGAGCAGAGCCGGTACGCTTACAGCAAGAAGATACGCGGTGAGATCGAGGAGGTGTTCGCAGTCAGCCTCAGTGGGGAAACCCTGCGCCCTTTGTTTAAGGAGCTCAAAGAGGCCTTGGCCAAGGAGGCCGAGCAGAGGAGGGGGCAAAATCGGGAGACTGCCTGGGATTCTCCCAAGGGTTCACCCTTGCAGGCAGAGCAGGAGCAAGCAGAAAACAAGGCCGAAGGCGAAGAGGAGAATCGCAAGGAGTCTCCCGATTTTACCACGGGCAGTTCCGAATCGGTGCAGTGGTGTCGACATTTAGGGGTGCTGGTATTCAGTGAAGGGCTCGGGCAAGTGGCTCAGATAGATGGCGAAAAGGGCTGGCTTTTGAAGCAATGGCTGGCCTGCGCGCTGTTGGCCGCGGTGAATATCGAGCAGAGCAAACTGCTCGATCTGGAAGACCTGCAAAAGCTCATCGGGCGAGTCCTCTATACGCCCCATCTGCAACGCCAAAGGCTCAGCGCCCTGGCCCATGAAGCGCTTTTAAGAGCGATCCTCAGGGTGAACGCGAGGAACCTGAATGCTTCTTGTGAGCAGAGCTTTTATTATGATCCGCACACCAAACATTACACCGGCATGAGCAAGCTCCTGGCGGGCTGGTGTCCCACCATCCGGTTGGCCGACAAAGCGCTTCACAGCGATTTTATTCATACCCTGAAGGGCTCTCCGGTCTATTTTGCCAGCACCGACAACTACGAGGATATAAGGAAACGGTTTATCCCCAACTGCGAAGCGATGCTCGAATTGGTAGAGGTGCCTGCGGATAAGAAGGTGAGCATTTACGTGGACCGGGCGATCGCCGCGGACTGGTTTTACGAAGCCATCCTGGAGCATCCTCAACTCGAAATCATCACCTGGGAAAAAGGTTTCAAGGCCAGCCCCTGCAACGGATCGACGGACAACTGCGCCTGCTGCGCCCCAGAAACCATGCCGAAGATCTCCAGGAGTATTATCTTTGCTATCAGCGGGGCCCGTGGAAAAAGAATCCTCATCTTACCCAATGGGTGGTGGAAGCGACCAATCCCAGAAATCAAACCATTACGGTGAGCATCTTAGGGACCGACCCAAAAGCCCCCGATGAAGCAGTCCTCAAAGGGATGTTCAGTCGCTGGATTCAGGAGAATGATTTCAAATACCTCGATAAGTACTTTGGGATTAATCAGATCACCTCTTATCGCACCATCCACTACCAGCGCTTAGCCCAACACCTTGAGGATAGGCAGGAGAAAAGCGGTGCCGCTAAAGCACTCCTGAAGCAGAAAACCCAATCCACCGAAGCATTGAAAAGACTGCTCCTGGCCGAACATGCCCATCCGGGCCAAAGCACCTCAAGGAGCGCCATGATCGCTCGCCTCGATCACAAGCTCAATGCCCTCCAACTCGAAGGGGAGCAAATCGAGACCGAATGCTCGCGCCTGGAGCGACTCATTGAGCAGAACTATGTCCGCCTGGACACCTCCAACAAATCCATCATGGATGCCTTGAAAATCCTCGCCCGCAATAGTTTCTACAAGCAGTTTGAACCCTTTAAAGAAGGCTACGACAACTATCGTGACGACCACGATCTGTTTCGCAATCTGACTCACTGCGACGGCGCCCTCATAGAGAGGGGCGCAACCGTCGAAGCGCATCTATTCCCAACCGCAAACTATTCCCCTCATTTGCAGCAAGTCGTGATTGAGTACCTCCAGACTCTCAACCAGAACCCGCTCCTGATGCCCGACCGCTCGGGCCGAACCATTACCTTCCAACTCGGCTATAAATCGAGATTTAAACTTGCGATTGCATAGCTCCTTTAAAGGGGCAAGATAGTGAGGTCTGAAGTTGGGAGAGGCATCTTCCCGGCAGGGAATCGTCGTCGTAAGCTTCGTCGTCAACTTTGTCGATTTCCCGGAACCGAAGTTAGGCACCTTTTCAGCCGCTCGGGATGTGTGTAGTCGCCCGAACGCTGCGGATCACGCGCGGCTGTAAGCCCCTGCCGTCCATCCGGCTCGTTATGCGCTTCATTATGCGTAGGCTTGTGTAAGAAGCCTCATATTTTCCTCTACGAGCACATCATCAATATTCTCCGTAAGGATATACGCTCCCATCGCTCTAGCTACCCAGACCTCATACCTGATAGTCCTGTTTACCCATGTATGGGTGTCTCCCAGTTGCGAATAAAGGATGTTGCCGAATGTCACGGCTGTGCGGCGCGCAGAACATCTCGAACAAAATATCCTCCAGAGCGGTCTGGCCTCTGTCATGGCAAAGCCGCCAGAAGGCGGTCAATATCCTGGTGGTTGTTAAAGACCGAAGGCGAGATCCGCATCTTGTTGCCAAAGCGCATGGCGACGTGAACATCGGCACACTTGAGTTTTTTCGTGATTGCGACGGGGTCGTCGACCGCAAACGCTACGATCGGGCTTTCATTCCCTTTAGGGGTGATGCTCGGATACCCCATCGCGGGTAATTCAGTTTGCAGGCGGTCCGTCAATTCGCGGGCGTGGGCGCGGATTTGGTCAATCCCGAGACGGTGAATGTAGCGCAGGCTTTCCTGGGTGGAGACAACCCCTTCATAGGACGGGTAGGAGACCTCGTACATAGTGGGTCCGGATACCGGCGTGAAGGTGATAGGGTCCGCTTCGGAAGCTGGGGTTTCGCTCCAGGGCGGATAGTGAAACGCTACCCCGCCACCGTGCTGCGTCGGTTTGGCGACGCTGCCCTGGAGGTCTTCCCGCACGTAGAGAAACCCAAAACCTTTGACGCCCATTAGCCATTTAAAAGCGGAACAGGCGGCAAAATCGATCCCCATCGCCCGCACGTCGATAGGCACGGCGCCCGCGCCCTAAATGATATCGACATAGATATACGCGCCATGGGCATGGGCCAGGTCGCTGAGCGCCTTGATATCCGACAGGTATCCGTTGACGTTGGAGACCAGGGTGACGGCGATCAACCGGGTTCTGTCGTCGATGGCCCGAGCCATGTCCCCGATATCAATCTGCCAGTCGCGGTTCTTGACGATACGCACTTCCAATCCGTCCATTTCCCGCATCTTGTAATTGTAGAGCGCCGCGTTGTAATGCAGATCGTTGGTCGCGATATTGCCACCGGCCAGGTATTCGTCCATGCCGTTGAGCAGGTTGCTCTCGGCTTCGACGGCGCTGCGGGCAAAGGCGATCTCCCGTGGTTGGGCGTTGATCAGTGCGGCGAACAGACGCTTCGACTCGTCGCGGACTTGCGCCCAGGCGGGCCACCATGGCTCACCGACATCGCAGGTAGCCCAATCGATATAGCGGTGCAGGGCGGCGGCCACGTGGACGCTAAGGGGATGGCACGAGGCGTTGTCGAGATACGCCGCGGTGGAAGCCCGGGGAAAATCGGCACGTACAGCGTCAAAGTTGATTGGCGCGGGAATTGGAGAAGTCATCCTCACCATGGAAACCCTAGGAATCTGTCGGACTTTGCACTTCCCAACATGGCTGGACGTGCGATCGGAAGTTCAAGGAGCTTATTGGCGACCAGATTGATTCCGACAGATTCCTTCCAAGAAAATGAAACTGAGATTTGAGACGAATTGTCCTACCTTTTCGTGGTTTCCAAAAATCTGGTGTTGTAAGATTGAGACTCTTCAGGCGTTCGAGACACATTGCACAAAAGAATCCTCGGAAGGACCTAGAAATGCAACGCTTCTCAAATCTCAGTTTCATTTTCTTATTGCTAGCAGTCTGTCGGACGGGCTTGGCTACTTGCACAGCAATCGAGCGTCAAAGTCCGACAGACTGCTAGCGTCGGAGCGCGCAAAAAGTGCCGCATATCCAGCTCGGTGAGATCTGCGCATGCGGCGGCAACTCGACCGCGAAGATTTTTTCTATGCTACCTTCCGCCGGTTAAACCGCAAAACTTAAATGATTTGGCTCATTGCTGTGCCGGGAATCCAACTCGATGCTTCTCCGGTCCCAGCCAAGCGCCCGAATCGCGACAGGTACGGCCTGTCTCGCGCCTGCCCTTCGAAGTCAAACGAGTCCCCTCCGTAATACAATCCATCAGAACTTGGTTTTTTTGATACGTTTCGAACTGTAACATGTTGGTAATCAAAGTCGTGCCATAGACAAGGTTACTACCTAAATTCGGGCCACCTTCTCTTTTCGATCGAACTGTGTCCTTTCTGTAAGGCCGCCTAGATTTCAGCGGAGCAAACCTCGTCTCGAACCTCGTCTCGAACCTTGTCTTGATCCCGCTGATCCTAACGGATTGGGGTGGTCGAGAGGCCCAATTTCGAATACTCAATGTTCAATTTCCAAGGACCTTCGGTAAGGCGTCAGCTCTTCACTTGATCATTCGTGGTTGTCTTCTAATCCTTTCGTTGCGGCTACGCTGCTCTAGGCGGACCAGGGCAGCCCCGGACCGCACGGAGGGGACTTCGTCGTTCGCCTTGACGCATCCAGCCCGCTTCAGCTACTGTCTTCACCGTAAACGCGCTTCTTCAGGTCGGTCTACGAGCGACTTTCGCGATAGGACGAAACTTAGGATAACCTTAAGGAGGACACTAGTATATGCCAGATAACACCTCGCTGAGAGAACGCACACGCAAAGGAGAAAGCATAAACATTGCAGGAGCGTCATTGGGGACCGCCAAAAGCGAACTTGAGGCGATTCTCAGTGAAGATTCCTATGATATGGTCGTCACTGACAGTCAACACGCTGCATTCAACGAAGAGAAACTTCTTGAGTTCTGTCAAAACGCGAAAGAATTGGGTATGCCTGTACAATTCCGCATTAAGCATACTCGAAATGCTTACCTCATCGGAAATTACCTCGATTTAGGCCCTTTGGCAATTGTTGTGCCGCAGGTTGAAGACGAAGCCACCGTTGATGAAGCTATTGCTGCGTTCTACTACCCACCCATCGGCAAACGCAGTTGGGGACCGAGTGGAGGATATGGCTTCGAGCCCGAACGTGATCGAGTCGAGTATGCTCAATGGTGGAACCGCAACGGTATCCTTTCTTTCCAAATCGAATCCGTTGATACGGTAATCAATGCGCGGAAACTTGCCAAACCGGGGATTGCGATGCTGCACTGGGGGGCAAACGATTTGAGCTTCAGCTTGGAGACGTATCCCAATCCGCCTTTTTCATCGGTTGATGACTGCATGGAACATGTGAGGAAGCAGATGGAAGGAACGGGAATTAAAGTCTCTACAGCATACTCTCCAGGTGGCCGATTATGATTCCGCCCGCCGGCGTAAAGAAGGTAAGGCTATAGTCTATGAAGACAAGATCGTTCACAGGGAACCCCTCTCAGATCTTGGTTGAGCAACTCGCAGCATTGGGTGTGAAGTACGTATTTTACAACCCTGGGTCTGCCGAAGCACGGTTCTATGATGCGCTTCACGAGAATCCTGAGGTAGACGGCATTCTGGCGCTCCACGAAGGCGCAGTCGCCGGCATGGCTGGAGGGTACACACAGGTCAAAAACGATCCGGCCGTCATGGTAGTCCATCTCGGGGCCGGGTTAGCCCAATCCCTTGGACAAATGTGTAACATCTGGAATGCCAGGTTGCCCGTTGTGGTCATTACCCATGCCTCGGATACAGGAAGCGGCACAGATAGAACCGGCTGGGGTCACCACCTCAGTCACAATGTGGGCCCAACATCCATTTCGGCGCCTTTTGTTAAGGCAAGTTGGGCGGTGATTCGGCCCGACGGGATTGCGCATGCGATGTATCGTGCGCTCCTGGTGGCGAAAACGCCCCCAGTAGGTGCAGTCCATTTGGCTCTCTATGAGGGCACGCTCATCCCTGACGAGTTGGACGTGGACATTGTAGAAGGCAGCCTGCCGGACGTTCGAGCCGGCTATCCTGCAGATAGTGATGTCGAAGAAATCGCACGTGGACTGACTGAAGCTGAACGTCCTATTCTGTATATCGGAGATGGGATCTGGAAGAGTGGAGCGGAAGCCCAGCTTACTGCATTCGCCGAACGTTTTGGTATTGCCATTACCGGAGGAGGCAATCAGTGGATGCGTAGCGTTCCAGCTAATCACAAGCTGCATTGTGCAGATACGAGTGCTCTAGATCCAGATTACGTCATTGCTATGGGTATACGGCAGATGGGAAGTTTCAGCCAGTTCTCAAAGGCACAAGGTCTTGTTGCCGTAGGTCCGGATGTTGAAAATTTGAAGAATTTTGAGGGTCTTGATTTGGCCGTCCTGGCAGATGAAGGGCGGACGCTTGAGCGATTAGACGAATGCCTGGCCTCAACCGCGGGAGACTCCGATCGGTTTGCTGATCGGCGCAACTGGGTGCTCGAACAGGCGGCTGCTCAGCAGGCGAAACGTAAGGAGGAGATGCAGAACGTTGCACCGCAAGAGTCTCGAGTTCGTCCGTGGGTCCTAGCTGATGTTATGGACAAATCGTTGGAACGCCTGGGTGGTGGGTTAATTCTGATGGAGCAATCTGTTCTGATGCAATGCCTGGGTGGGTTACAGCCTGCCGGTAACAACCTGTATCTCCAGCCTGCTGGAGGGTCAGAAGGCTACGGTGTCGGCGGTGCCATCGGCGTAAAACTTGCCGCACCCGATAAACCAGTCGTCGGTCTGGTAGGAGACGGCTCAGTCTACTATTCAGACTCAGGTTTCTGGACGACAGCGCACCATAAGATTCCGGTCCTCTATGTTATCCCGAATAATCAGGCCTATGGGGTCGTCGCCCGATCCTTTGCGTCGGCAGGTGGCACCATGAAGAAGACCGGCGAATATGCAGGAGTGATTCTCGATTCCATCGATCCACTGAAAATCGCCGAAGGATATGGTGTAGACGGTATACACGTGACAGATGAATCTCAGGTTGGCGAAGCCTTTGACCGTGGACTGGAAGTGGTCGGGAAAGAAGGCCGTCCATTTATTCTGAATGTCCACTTGCCTATGGGAATTCCAGAAGGTGGACGTCCTGCGAAGCCATTCCATTTTTCGGGTTAGCGGCCTGCCTTGGCACAAGTGAGGAAGATTGAGGAGTACGTCACCCATCTAAAGCTGGAGGGATGGTGTCTGATCCAGCGTGTGATCCCTGAGGATCGCATCCCCGCCGTTCGCGAAGAGGTGATCGCAGGTCATCAGCAGGCGATCAAGGACTATGATGCCTGGGGCGGGTCGTGGGGTTTTCAAAATGGGCCGAACGGCGAACCTGGAAAGTGTCTAGTGGCCTATGTTCCGTCCCTGGCCGCCTACTTCGCCGACGAGCGAATTTTGGGCGTTGCCCAGGCGATGCTCGACCCGCACGTGCGGATCGCACAGACCGAATTCAAAACCCGTCCCCCGAACGACGAGAGCAACCGGCGGTCCTGGCACACCGACTTTCCGCACGACCTGACGGACCGCGAGCAGGCGGGACGGGTTCGGATGCCCTTCCCGGACGTGACGATGGGATTGACGGCGCTCTGGATTCTCGACCCGTTCGATGCCGACAGCGGTGGCACGTGGGTCGTGCCGCGCAGCCACAAGGATCTACGGAACCCGCGGAGTCATCTGGATCCCCGGAATCCGCCCGAGCTGCACGACGAGGTGCCCACCGATCGACCGATTCCGGGTGAGATGCAGCTCTCTGGTCCGGCGGGCAGCGTGGTGATGATCGACAGCCGGATCTGGCACTCGTCGGCAGCCAACCCCAGCTCGGAACCTCGCGTAACGGTCCTGACGCGTTACTCGCCCTGGTGGTTGAGTCTAGAATTCGTCGGACGGAACAACGCGATCGTTCCTCGCACGACCTATGAGTCGATGCCGGATGCCGTGAAGCTGCTGTATAGGCATCGCGCGGAAGGGGAGAAGGATCCCCTTCGAGTAAAGCACGAATAGTTATATGTTCTTTTACGCAACAGGTGCGTGTCGGTGGCGTCTCAAAGGCGTGTTCCTATCAATCCTAGCCCTCTGCTATGGCAAAGCCGCCAGAAGGCGGTCAATATCTTGGTGGTTGTTAAGGACCGAGGGCGAGATCCGCATCTTGTTGCCAAAGCGCATGGCGACGTGGACCTCGGCACTCTTGAGTTTTTTCGTGATGGCGACAGGGTCGTCGACGGCAAACGCTACGATCGGGCTTTCATTCCCTTTAGGGGTGATGCTCGGATACCCCATCGCGGGTAATTCCGTTTGCGGGCGGTCCGTCAATTCGCGGGCGTGGGCGCGGATTTGGTCCATGCCGTTGAGCAGGTTGCTCTCAGCTTCGACGGCGCTGCGGGCAAAGGCGATCTCCCGTGGTTGGGCGTTGATCAGTGCGGCGAACAGACGCTTCGACTCGTCGCGGACTTGCGCCCAGGCGGGCCACCATGGCTCACCGACATCGCAGGTAGCCCAATCGATATAGCGGTGCAGGGCGGCGGCCACGTGGACGCTAAGGGGATGGCACGAGGCGTTGTCGAGATACGCCGCGGTGGAAGCCCGGAGAAAATCGGCACGTAGAGCGTCAAAGTTGATTGGCGCGGGAATTGGAGAAGTCATCCTCACCATGGAAACCCTAGGAATCTGTCGGAATTTGCACTTCCCAACATGGCTGGACGTGCGATCGGGAGTTCAAGGGGCTTATTGGCGACCAGATTGATTCCGACAGATTCCTTCCAAGAAAATGAAACTGAGATTTGAGACGAATTGTCCTACCTTTTCGTGGTTTCCAAAATTCTGGTGTTGGAAGATTGAGACTCTTCAGGCGTTCGAGACACATTGCACAAAAGAATCCTCGGAAGGACCTAGAAATACAACGCTTCTCAAATCTCAGTTTCATTTTCTTATTGCTAGCAGTCTGTCGGACGGGCTTGGCTACTTGCACAGCAATCGAGCGTCAAAGTCCGACAGACTGCTAGCGTCGGAGCGCGCAAAAAGTGCCGCATATCCAGCTCGGCGAGACCTGCGTATGCGGCGGCAACTCGACCGCGAAGATTTCTTCTATGCTCCCTCATTCAGATTTCACATCATCAGCATCAAAAAACTGAAACGCATACAGCTTGCACGACTTCCTCGATGCGGCGTGTTCCCGCGCCGCCGTGCTCGTTCTACCAGACAAACACAGTTCCCATCAGCTCGTTTGGCCGGTCGCGCAACGTGGCATAAATGCGGTCCGCTTCGGCGACCGGGACGACGTCCTTGACCAACGGCGCCACAGCGAGCCGGCCGCATTCCACCAAGTGGCAGACGTTATGCAGGTCATCACGATAGAAATGGCTGTCCTGCCGAATCGTGATGCGGCGCCGTTGGCCCAAGTTGAACGTGTACTGGACTTTGTCCCGGCCGGCGACAAGCAACAGCCGGCCGCGAAACTTCGTCGCATTGATGAGCTGGTCCTCCATGCCCGGCACGCCCGCCAGGTCGATCACCACATCGTAAAACTCCTGCCTGATGTTCTGGTCCCAGCCGTCGCCGCGCGTGTCTACAACCTCTTCCGCGGCCCCAATTCGGCGCGCCCGGTCGAGCCGGGCCGCGCCAATATCACAAAGCGTCACACGAGCGCCGCGTAGCGTGGCGATTTGCGCGGCGAACTGACCGATGCAGCCGGCGCCCACCACTAGCACGCGCTCGCCCAGCTCCAACTGCGCGTTGCAGCAGTTGCGCATCGCCACGCTGGCCATACCGAACAACGCCGCGTGCGTGCGATCGACGGCGTCGGGCAACTTGACGACGTTGGCGTCTTCGCGGCTGACGACGTGCTCCAGATGCGCCCGGTCCGTGAAAATCACGTCGCCGACGACCAGGTCGGTCACGTCCGGTCCGATTTGCATCACTTGTCCGACGTTCTGGTACCCCCACGACCTCGGCAGTTCTTCGTTAGGCGTCGCGTAATTGCCGCCCAACAGGTCGTTGCGCTCCGAGCCGTTGGTGATCCCCGTATGGCTGGTCCGGCTCAGGACCTGATTGCCCGACAACGGCTCCGGCTGCGGCCAGTCATGAACCAGCACCTTCTCGCGCGATCCGTCAGGGGTCAGTCGTGTGACTAGCGCTTGCATGTTTGGACGCGCGTCTTGTGGCTCGCTCTTTGAGTTCATTTGCGAGGTTCGCGACGCTCAACGGTGATTTCCCTGCCAGCGCGCCCTTCCGGGCGGTCCGAGGCGGCCTCGAGCCGCCCGGAAGGGCACCAGCGCTTCTGCTTGACCTAACGGGCCCCGTCACATCATGACATCCCTTCTTCAGACCGGTCTGAACGGGCACCTGCCCGCACCACCAGAAAAGCGATTTCTTATCAGTTTCTAGGTAGTGCAGTTTGCCCCCTGCCTTCTGCCTAAAGCGTCAATACCCCCCGATTGATTCTGCCGGCCAGCATATCGGCATAGACCTCATTGATCTCTGCCAAGGGAGACTGGCGCGAGATCAGCTCGTCTAGTTTGAGGCGGCCGGCTTTGTAGAGTCGAATAATCCTTGAAAAATCGCGGTGGTAATTGCCGGTGCCGTAAAAGCAGCCCAGCACCCGGGTTTCCTGATGGTGCATGCGGAAGGTATCGAAAGAAACCCTCGCATCGTGAGGCGCCACCCCCACGAGGGTGAGCGTACCGCCCCGCCGTAGCGGGTAGATGGCTTTTTCCTGGACTCTCGGATTGCCGGTGGCATCCAGGACGTGATCGACGCCTCGTCCGTCGGAAAGGTCGAGCAAAGCCTGCCGAACATCTTCATTCCCATCTAAGGTGTGAGTAGCGCCAAACGTGCGGGCGCTTTCGAATTTCCCGGGCACTGTATCGATCGCCACTATGGTCTCTGCACCACAAAGGGCAGCGCCTTGCAGGACGTTGAGATCGATCCCGCCACATCCGAATACCGCCACGGTCTCGCCAGGCTTGATTTGGGCCGTATACATCGCAGCCCCAACCCCCGTCATCACCGCACACCCGACCAGCGAAGCAGAGATCATGGAGATTTCCGGGTCAAGGGGGACACACGCCTGTTCGGGCACCACGGCATATTCCGCGAAAGTGGAATGGGTCGAAAACTGGGTCAATTCCTCTCCTTTCAGCCGTAGCCGGGTGGTGCCGTCCATCGCAGTGCCTTTTTCAAGCCAGGGGCGGTAGGTCTCGCACATGTTCGTGTGTTCCCGTTGACAATAAAAGCACGTCCCACAAGCAGGCATCCACGATAACATGACACGATCCCCGGGTGAAAATTCGGACACCCCTTGACCCAACTCTTCAACCACTCCCGCACCTTCGTGGCCCAACACGGCAGGGAAGGATTTGGGGATTTCTCCCATCACTTGATGCCAGTCGCTGTGACAGGCTCCACTGGCGGCAATCCGGACCAGGACTTCTCCCGGCCCCGGGTCTTGCACTTCGATATCCTCAATGACAAACGGACCACCTTGCTGATGAACCACGGCTGCTTTTGCTGTTTTCATAAAGTCTCCCTCATGATGCCGTTCAGCGGGTGTTGCGGAGGTGGATCTGATTTTGGGATGTCAGGATGAAGTGAACGGTCCTACGGGTCGTCAAATATCTGTTGAAAATAGTCATCCCCTGGTCGGGTAGGTTAAACCCGGGAGTGTGAACGTAGATTGAGGCTTCATCTCTTCCGGATCAACTTTTGCATCGAACGGAGTTCACGCGGCGGATCCATTCTGCTCCCGTAGTCACTCCACGACACCTCCGCAACGTAGATATCTCCCTTCGAATCGACTGCGATCCCGTGAGGAGAATAGAATCGACCAGGCTCATCGCCGTAGGAATTCGTCCCCACACGCGCAAGGACATTCCCCTTCCGGTCCATCACCGACACGCGGGGGCCCAGGTCCGTCCCCATCGAGTTGCTTGCGATGCCACAAAAATACTCACCTAGATACAGGTTCGAATCGTCCCCAGTACCAAAGCAAATCGCTGCGACCCGCGACATGTCGTTCCACTGGGTCACGAAATTTCCATCCGTGTCGAAAACCTGCACGCGCTGGTTTTCGCGATCAGCGATGTAGACTAGTCCATCGTCGACAATGACATTGTGGACAATGTTGAACTGTCCAGGCCCGGTACCTGACTCCCCCCAGGACATCAGGAGACGACCGTCCGGATCGTATTTGTGCACCCGAGCGTTGGTGTATCCGTCGGCTACGAACATGTTCCCTGTGTTTTTGTCGACCGCCAGGTGACAGGGTATGCAGAATGGGTCGCCACTCATCTCTTTCGCGGGATGCTCAGCCTGGAGCTCCATGATCTTTTCTCCATTGGGGGTGAACCTCTTCACCGTGCTGTCCCCATTGTCGACGCAGTAGATCGACCCGTCCGGCCCAACCGACACTCCATGCGGATTCGTAAATTCCCCGTGCCCCCACGTATCCAGAATATCGCCTTCGGTATTGAATACGATCATCGGATGTGTGCCGCGGTTGAACACATACACCTTGTCCTCCGCGTCCACCGCTACCGCCGTCGCCTCCTTGTAGGTCGCATCCTTTTCCAGTTTCCCCCAATTTTCACCTGTCGTCTTGTAGATGTAGTCTCCCGAACCAAGTTCTACCATTTCGCCTCCTTGAAAAACTCCTGCATTGAGAATTCTCAGCTGGTGACAATCTCGGTCAACCGAATTCTTATGATTTCTGCCGCCACGACCATTTCACCCCTCTTGGCGCGAGCCAGTTGGGAGTCCTTATATCAGGTCAGCTCTGCCATCTGAGCCTCGATGAATTCCTCGGCGCGGTCGCTTCCCGCCTCGGGATCGCATATCCTCCGAAGCTCCGTTTCCAGATCGGACGCGACTTCTGTGTGGGCGTTAACGCAGTTGCTAAGTTCTTCGGGATCGTCTTCCAGATTGAACAATTGGTGGGGTGCGGCAACATAGTGGATGTACTTCCAGGGGCCTTTGCGTATGAGGTAGGCGCTCGCCCGTGTGCCGTGGCCGTGGTACTCGCAGAAGACGGGTCGATCCCGGTCGTCTTCTGGAATGCTTGTAAGCGGTGTACCCTGCCAATCATCTGGTCGCTCCGCACCAGCAGCGACGAACAGTGTGGCCTGCAGACTCGAACGACTTTCCCACACACGGATGAGCACTCAGATCCGGATGGACCATATTGGTGGTGGATCGTGTGGAATCCATGCGATAGAGAGCCAAAGGTCTAGCCCTAGTTTCGCACTTTATAAGTTAAGTCCTTGATAATCAACACGCGTTTTTGAAAGGCACTACAAAATCGGTTCGATTTTTATTTTGCTCATACTCTTCTTAACGGGCAATTTCTTCCATTGGATCTGGAAGAGATTGTAAATCTGCTTGTGGCTCTGTTCGGGAATGCCCGCTTTGCGCAGACGATAGACTTCTCCCTGTCGAGTGGGCAATATGACAGTGGCATAGGTATGGGTTTGGAGGACCCGCTTGATGGTCTGCCAGGAGCGGGTGTCCCCGTGCCGCTCCAAGGTGTATTCGATAAAGCGCAAAAGCTGGTAGGCCAAAATGGTGATAAAGACGTGGCCCTCAACGCGCGGTTCAATCTGGTGGTGGTTGGGTCTGAGGCCCAAGTCGCTCTTGAGCGCTTTGAAGCCGTCTTCGGCCCGGGTCAAAGTCATGTAGAGGCGCCACAGCTGGGCCCCGCTGAAGTTGTGCCGATTGGTGCGCAGCACAGAGCAGCCCAACAGTTGAGCATTCTCATCACAGGCCTGGTCCCTTCGAGTCCAGCAAAGGCCGCACTTTTTCTCTTTAGAGCCCTTGGCGGCTTCGACCAGTTCAATAGAATAGAAGCGCTGCACTCGGGAATGTTGCCCCTGTAAGCGCCCGATCGCGGTATGGATTTTTGCGGGCTCCTTTAAATGGCCTTGATCGACCCTTTTCTGAAGCCCCTCGAGCGCCTTCATAAAGCGCTCTTCGGCCCCTGAATAAATCGCCTCTTCCTTGGCCCGCCTGCGCACGCTCTGACACAACAGCACATACTCCTCGCCTGCTTGCCTCGACTCCTCCTGCGTTGTCTCCTGGTCCCCTTCACTCTCATTTTCTTCTCCCACCTGCTCTTTTATCCACTTCACCTTCACTTCCCGGTCCCAATCCCTCCCCTCTACCTTTTCGAAACCGGAAGCCTCCTGGAACTCTGCAAGATAAGCCTTACGCCCCCGGCGGCTCTGGTTGACCAGGTAGCCGAATCCCTCCTCGCGCAACAGTTGCACATTCTCCCGGCTCGCGATCCCTCCATCCATGATGATGAGGGTCTTCTCACGCTCGCCCTGGGCCCCCACCGCTTTCTCCAATTCAGCGATCATCTCCAACAGGGTCGTCGCGTCATGGCGGTTGCCCGCAAATATCCGATGTCCCAACTCAAAGCCTTCGGTATCGAACACCATCCCCACCACAATCTGAACACAATCGTGGCGTTTCTGTTTGTTCTTTCCCCGTTTCGCTTTGCCGTTGCTCGCACCCACCCCTTCGAAGTGCGTATTGGTAAGATCATACAGTAGTACCGTCCGATCCAAACTGAACAGTTCCCCCTGGCGCTCGCGCATATGCTCTTCGATCCTTTCGCGGTTCTCCACCAACCGATCGCTCACCCGGTAGTAGCGATGCCGATCCGACTTCACCGCCGCCACTCCCAGAAGATCTCCCAGGGCACTCTGCCTGGCCCACTGGGGCAAGGCGTTCTCAGGCACTGGATCCACCAGCCGGTTGATCACCGATACCTTAGCCGCATCCCTTTGCGCCCGGTTCAAGCCCACCTCCTGCAAGGCTTCATCCATCCTCAGCTTTTCCCACCCCTTAAGCCCCAGCAGAATCGGTCCCAATAAAACTCCCGCGGCGCTATGCTCCACTTTATCGGCCAAGACCCCATCAATTGCGTTCTGCTGCTCTGCAAAAGCCTCGGCCTTTTGGCGCAGTCCTCGCCACCGCCCCTCCCCATCAATCCGCCGCAGGATCAGTTCAATCCAGTTCTGCTGTCGACGCGTATACTCAGGGGCCAGAAGTTCCTCGATCCCGTAGAGCTGCTTTTGCACCGCCTTGGCAATGGGTCCAAAGTCCGGTCGACTGATGGCCCCATCGCCCAGGGAGACCACCACTCGCTGTCGCGGTTTACCTTCGCTGTTGCGGTAAGATTCAAGCAGTTGGAGGACCTGGCCGCTCTTGGAATGCTTCAGACGGAAAAACATATCCCGCCAGTCTGGGCGGGCAGATAGGGAGAGTCAAGAACTACTGAAACTTATAGTCCCTACACGATCAATACAGGACAAACCTTCATTGCTCATCAACGACTTACGAATAATAACGTCTCTAAGTTCAGTGCTTTCCGCCCTTCAGTACGCAGTTTGGGCTAGTACCCCTGGCTCTCTTTTCTTTTGAGTTTTCGGCTCCTGCAGGGGCAGGCCTCTCTGTTTTTCCTTCCGAGGGTTCTCCCTTCAGCCGGTCTACCGCATCGTGCTCGACGAATAAGTTTGAAAGCAGATTAGGATTTCTTTGTAGGATCGTCCGAAACCTGGATGACGAGTTTACCGAAATTCTCACCCTTGAGCAGCCCAATAAAAGCCTCTGGCGCATTTCCCAATCCGTCGACGATGTCTTCCCTGTAGCGCAATTTTCCTTCTTGAATCCAGCCTCCCAAAGCGCTGAAAGCTTCTTGCATTTGGTCCATGAAATCCGATACAATGAAGCCCCGAAAGGTGAGGCGTTTGGTGAGGATTTGGCGTAGCAGAGGACCCACTTGGTTGGGACCAGACGGCAGCTCCGTGGCATTGGCCATGGCGATGGTGCCGCATACAGGAATTCGGGCGAATTGGTTGAACAGCGGCAACACCGTCTCAAACACTTTGCCGGCCACATTCTCGAAATAGACGTCAATCCCGTCAGGACAAGCGGCGGCCACTTGCTCCGCAAAATCGGCTGCTTTGTGGTTCACACAGGCATCAAATCCCAATTCTTTCGTGACATACTGGCATTTTTCTGCAGACCCCGCAATGCCTACTGCCCTGGCCCCTTTTATTTTTGCGATTTGCCCTACAACCGAACCCACTGCTCCGGAAGCAGCACCTACGACCACCGTCTCACCAGTCTGCGGTTTGCCGATATTGAGCAACCCCGTGTATGCCGTCATGCCCGGCATGCCCAGCACTCCGAGCGAAGTGGAGATCGGCCCCAATGTTGGATCGACCTTACGCAGCGCTTTTCCCGGCAGAGCGAAATGCGCCTGCCACCCGCCATGGCCCAACACGATGTCTCCTTCAGCAAATTCCGAATCGTTCGAGGCGAGCACCTCTCCCACACAGCCCCCCTCCATCACCGTGCCAAGCTCGTGCGGATTGGCATAGCTTTTCGCCGCACTCATCCTCCCCCGCATGTATGGATCCAGAGAAAGATAAATCGTACGGCACAAGATTTCCCCCTCGCTGGGAGAAGGTAATTCGGAATCCACCAGCTGAAAATCACTCAATTTCGGTTCCCCTTCTGGACGAGAAACCAGCAGGATTTGATGGTTTGTTGAATCGGGCATATTTAGGTCTCCTCTATTAATAAGGAAATGTACTTGACTCAGCGCTTACGTTATGCTATGCTGATCATCTAAACTCTTGAACCGGTCATTCCTGGTGTTGATTCGTGGCTCGTGTCTTTGGCATGGAATTGGTTGTATGCACGAATTACGTGAGCGAGCCGAAGTCGAAATCAAGGCCACTCTCCGCTGGGGCGTGCAGTTCGATATGCGCAACTACTTGTCCAAACGAACAAAATCAGGCCAGATTTTTGCAGAAAATGCCCGCTGGATGCCTCGCACGCTCTCCCCACCGTCAACGACGAGATTGGAGCCTACGTTGAAATTCCCTGCACTCGAAGCAAGAAATATGGCCGCTCCGGCGATATTCTCCTTCTCTCCGATCCGCTTGCCCGGAATGTAATTCTTCATTTCTTCAGTGTGATCCCGGGCTGTTTTGTTCAAATCAGAAGGGAAATCACCTGGGGAGATGGTATTGATCTGGATTCCCTCCCAGGCCAACCTGTCGCCCAGATGCCGATCCAGCTGTATGACGCCTGCTTTGCTGGTGCCGTAGGCAAAATTGTAGGCTGAGTTGAGCTTACCACAGCCGTCGATAGAAGCGATATTGATCACGTTTCTCGGGGTTTCGGGAGAAGCTCCCACACGTAGGAAAGGCAGAAAAGCCTGGATCATAAAGAAGATGGATTTGATATTCAGTTCCATCACCGCGTCCCATGTTTCTTCACTAAGGTCCTCGATCTCCCTGCGACCGTCGCTGATTCCGGCGTTGTTGACCAGAATATCGAGTGACTGCTCCCGTTCACCGTAGGACACTGCCAGCTCCTTGATCCCGGTAACCGTACTAACATCGGCTGCGATGTACTCGCAGGGACCGATTTGCGCAAGTTCCTCCTGTTTCTTTTTTAGGACGTCTTCTCTGCGCGCCACAATGTAAACCTTCGCCCCAAAGTTGACGAAGCCCTCGGCGATCATCGCCCCGATCCCGGTCGAACCACCGGTCACCAATGCGATTTTTCCATCCAGTGAGAACAGATCTTTCATATTCGGACCTCCGTGATATGTTTGTGATTATAGGTGTGCACTTAGGCAGGAAAAACCATCAGTCAATTCGCTTCAAAAGAGCCAGTATAGAGCAACGCCCGTAGCTAATGCGATCGCACTTATCCGAATGAGTAATGCCATGGCAAACTAGGTGCTCTACCTATAACCCCAATTCCTTCAACAGCTAGATCTTTTTCATCCGGCGTGGGTTGGCTGTCTCGAAGAGTCGATCGGTGACCAGGCGGCCGGTATCGGGAGCCCACATTTTGGCATAACTCTTGTAAAATCGACAATACGTTCGATTTCCCATTTCAGGCGTGGTCGCGTCCGCATCATCCAGGCCATCTGCCGGCGGTTGGCACCGCCTCCCCACGATGAATGCCAAATACGGATCTGCCTCAATCAACGGAATGATGACACGGTGGCCGCTAGGGAAGATACGAGACCCGGCGGCAGAGTTATCACTTTGCGCTTTGCCTTTCTCAATGATTACATCAAAGCGCCGTGATATAGACCGCGAGTTTCGGCTCGAACAGCAGCCGGTGGGCTCGATGCGCCGGAACCGTGAGATCGCAAACGTGGCTACCCGGTCCTTCGCCATGTTGCGGGCGAAGACATACCAATTTCCGTGGTAGGCGAGCAGATGGTAAGGCTGCAGCGTGTACTCGGAGAGGTGCCCGGTGGTATCCCCGGCATCGTCATGACCATCCATACGTTCGGGGAATACCTCGACTTCCACCCTCACCTGCACATGTTGCTCGCGGACGGCTTGTTCGTAGGTTCCGGTCTTTTCTACCTACTGCCCGATGTCAGCCTCAAGCCGTTGGAAAAGCTGTTCCGGGCCCGCGTCATCACGTTTCTCCTCGACAAGGGTCTGCTTCCGCCGGAGCGTGCCCGGATGCTGCGTGGCTGGGTGCATTCGGGTTTCAACCGAAATGCTCACGGGAAATGCGCATCGTCGCGCTCATCGACGACCGGGAGGTGATCGAGCGCATCCTGCGCCACCTCGGATTGTGGGTACAGGGCGTGCGCGTCTTCCCGGCACGCGCGCCACCGGAACCGGACGAACGGGTCATCGAACCCTGCTACGATGACCCGTTCCCCTGCCTGCCACGGCGTAGCGAAGCGAAGACGGGACTACGACACCGAACCGGTTATGGCGTAGGCGAACGGCTGAGCCCTCGCGGCAGGAGCGTTCTGCCGCCCAACGGTGATTTGCCTGCCAGCGCGCCCTTCCGGGCGGTGCGAAGCGGCCTCGAACCGCCCGGAAGGGCTTCAACGCTTCTGCTTGATCCATCCAGCCCCGTCACATACCCTTCACATCATGACATCGCTTCTTCAGACCGGTCTCAACGGGCATCTGCACTCACCACCAGAAAAGCGATTTCTTATCATTGACTATGGCCCGCCATCATGATCCCGACTGGCGGCAGCTCAGGCGAAGTGCGCTTTGCCATCCATACCTGGGACAACCTGTTTATTGCAGCGGATGGCTTCTATGAATACTTCGGCCGGGAGCCGCTTCACAATTGTTGCGTGCTTCCTCTTTATCACGTCAGTGGGTTGATGCAGGTGTTTCGGTCTCTTGTGAGCGAAGGTAGTCTCAACTTTTTTGAGTACAAAGCCCTTCTCAAAGGGATCCTACCGGAGATTGAACCGGAGCATTACTTTCTCTCTCTCGTGCCCACGCAGTTGATCCGGTTACTGAAGAATGCGGAAACGGGGTGATGGCTGGGGAAGTTGAAGAGGATTCTTTTGGGAGGAGGTCCGGCCGGCCCTGAGCTACTCAATACCGCCCGGCAGGCGAAATTGCCGATCGCACCCTGTTATGGAATGACGGAGTCGGCAGCGGCAATCTCCCTGCTCGATAGCAACGACTTTCTCGACGGAAAAGACGGCGTGGGAAACCCGTTGCCCCACGCCAGTATCTTTGTTCGAGATCCCGCCGGCCTGCCCGCCAGACCCAATGTAAACGGGCGCATCATCGTGAATTCTGATGCACTCTTTCGCGGCTATTATCCAAACCTTCCACAGTCCCTCGATGATGGATTCGCAACCCATGACCTCGGGGTATTCGACGATGATGGTAGCCTTTTCATTAAAGGACGGCTCGACCGTATCATCAATTCAGGCGGTGAAAAGATAAATCCTTAGGTCGTCGAGAGTGTCCTCGCTGAAACCGGTCTTGTGGCCGAAGCGGTCGTTGCGGGAGCCCCCGATCCGGAGTGGGGAGAATGTATCGTGGTCATCTATGTGGTCGACGAAGAAGCCGATGATGTGACTTCGGATCGCCTCAGGACGGCTCTCAAAGAGAGACTTGCTCCACATGAAATGCCGAAAAAATGGATCGAGGTTGAAGAGATTCCCTACACCCCCATCGGCAAGCTGGACTTTAGTCAGATCGATCTCGATTCCTGACTATTGCTGGTAGCGTCCGCGGAAGGTCTCCACGACTTGCCTGAGGGGGACGTCGAGGCGCTCTAAGGTTTCCCTCTCAATCTCGGAGGAAACGCCGCCAAAGAAGGCTTCCGAGATTGCTCCGGCGATGCAGGCCTGGGTGTCGGAATCGCCGCCGAGGGAGACGGCAAGCCGAACCGCATCCTCAAAACTTTCCCCCTCCAGGAAGGCACGTATGGCTTGGGGGACCGAACCCTGGCAGGAGATATCGAAGTGGTAAGTGGGCCGAATGTCAGCCAGTGGCCGACTCAGGTCGTAACCGAACCGCTCCTCAAGCGCCGTTCTGATAGATTCTTTCGATCTCCCACAGCGCGCAAGAAAGACAGCCGTGGCGGTGGCCTGTGCGCCTTTGATCCCTTCGGGATGATTATGGCTTACGGAAGCACTGGCTTCGGATCGTGCCAGGACACGCTCGAGGGTATCTTCCACCCAGCCGACGGGGCTCACCCGCATGGCCGATCCGTTTCCCCAACTGCCGTAGGGACTTTTGGTCGGTTGACTCGCCCACTGGATGAAGGAAAGTCCGTAGCCCGCGTTCGGATAACGCCGGAAATAGCTGCCGTATGCGTCCGCGTAATCGATTCCGTTCAGAATGGCGTCGGCCGTCGCTACCGTGAGAACGGTGTCATCGGTAAAGCGGGAACTTGCCTGAAAGAGTGGGAAGTCGGTCGTCTTGATGGGGTTGCCCTCATAAATCGATCCGATGATATCGCCTGCAATAGCGCCAAGCATTGGGGTGTCTACCTTTTTCTTCCCAAGTATAGAGTAGCTACGATTACTGTTAGAATGTACCGACGGCTCAAATCACGCAAGCGAAGAGGGACAAGAGCCTGTCCACGTTAACTTGAAAATTCAATGTAGATGCCCTTCGTCAGGTTCAGGGTTATCAACGGGGTCGCAGGTGAAATTCTCAGTCGTTTCGAGGACGGTAATTGGCGATTTAAGTGTTCCGGTTTGGCAGATCAAGTATCGTTCTCGTAATCGTGCTCGTCCTCGTTCTCGAAAACTCGCGAGGATCGAAAAGCTTCCGCTTTCCGCTACACACTTCGATTCGGAATGTAGTCCCGCTCGGCGGGACGGAAGCTTTTCGATCCTGCAACTGCTTGAAGTTTCACTCTGCCGTACGGCAGAGTTTGATCCGGCAAGCGTCAGCGAAGCCGGGGGCGCGACTGACCCGAAACTTAACCGCCGTACGGCAGAACGCGATAACGGGCAGTCGGCTAACGCCAATTTAAGATGGAAACTTGCTTGGGAAGAAACCCACCCCTAACCCCTCCGCGGGAGGGGAACTTCATCAATGAACTCCCCAGTAAACAGATCCCCTCCTGGGAGCTCATCGTTCCCCATAAAAGAGCTGGACACATCGATGCGCACGATGCGATTTCGTGGGCATGAACAAAACCCATACGATCTGTAGACAGAGCTTCACGCCCGCCATCCTGGATAGGATCAACCGGTGGGTGGAGGCAAGCCAAGAGCTAACACGGCGCCAATTATCAATCAAAGTCTGTGAGTTAATGGACTGGCGAGACGGTCAGGGAAAGCTCAAGGAGATGAGTTGTCGAGTGGCTTTACTGCGTCTTAAGAAGCGAGGCCTGATTGAATTGCCGGCCCCTCGCAGGAAGGCAGAGAGGAGAAAGAAAGAAAGGGCTTTGGAGGAGTGGCTTTGGCCTCTATCGATAGAATGCAGTTTAAAGCAAATAGGGGAAGTGGGCCTTGAGCCTGTGAGCCTGCAACAACCCGAGCGGCTTAAGCTGTGGAGTGGGCTCATAGAGCGCTATCACTACCTGGGCAATAGTCCCTTGGCGGGGGCCCAGATGCGCTATCTGATCGTATCGGAGAAGGGGATTTTGGGGGCCCTCGGATTCAGTGCTGCGGCCTGGCGCACGGAGGTGCGCGATCGATGGATCGGCTGGGATGATGAGCACCGTTTGGACCATCTGGACAAGGTGGTAAACAACGCGCGCTTTTTGATCTTACCCGGTGTCAGAGTACCCAATCTGGCCTCCAAGGTACTCAGTCTGTGCGCGCGGCAGCTTCCCTCTGATTGGCAACGACGTTATGGCTATGAACCGCTCCTTTTGGAAACTTTCGTGGAGCACAAACGATTCCGTGGCAGTTCTTATCGGGCGGCCAACTGGCAGTATCTGGGTTTGACCAAGGGGCGGGGCAAAATGGATCAAAACCACGAGCATAAAAAATCGATCAAAGCGGTCTACTGTTATCCATTAAGGAAAGATTTTCGGGAGCTCTTGGGAGGCCGAGAGGGACTGTGGCAAAAGCCTTCTTTATTGAATTGGGCAGAGAAGGAATTTGAGGGCATTGAGCTGGGCGATGAGCGGCTTCACAAACGCTTGCATCGGCTCAGTTTGGACTTTTACGCTCGGCCCGAGGCGAACATTCCGCAAGCCTGCGGCAGCGTAGCAGCGAGCAAAGGGGCCTATCGCTTCTTTGCTCACGAAAGGGTAAGGATGGTCAGGATAGTAGGAGCGCATAGCGAAAAGACGATTGAGCGTTGTCGGGAAAAAGAGGTCATATTGGGGGTGCAGGACACCATGCTGACAAACTACAGCGGGCACCAACAAGCGGTTGATCTGGGGGAGATCGGGACCCAGGCGGGCAAGACCAAAGGATGGATCGTACACGACACGATGGCCTTTGACACTGATGGATTGGCCCTGGGGCTATTGGATGTGCAAACCTGGGTGAGAGACCTCAAGAAGCCCCAAAAAGAGCAAAGAAAGAACAAACCTATGGAAGAGAAGGAGAGTTACAAATGGATCAAAAGTTACGATGCCTTGGTGCAAGCGCAAAAGCAGGATCCGGGGAAGCTGTGGGTCAGCGTGGGCGATCGAGAAGCCGATATTTATGAACTCTTTGCCCACGCCGAAGAAGAGGGAGAAAAGGGACCGAAGCTGTTAGTGCGCGCGACCCATAACCGCATCCTCAAAGAAGAGCAAAAGAAGCTCTGGGAGAGCCTCAAGGAGGAGAAAGTGGCGGGCATCCTGCAGGTGCAAGTACCTCGAAAACCAGGAGAGAAAAAGCGCCTGGCCAACCTCCAAATCCGCCATAAAGAGGTCCTTTTAAAAAAGCCATCGAAAGATAAGGAGAAAATCAGAGGGTGGGCCGTCTATGCCCATGAAAACGATCCCCCAAAAGGGAGCAGGGCACTCTCCTGGATGCTCCTGACGACGGTGCCGGTAAACTGTTTAACAGAAGCCGTGCAAAGAGTGCGCTGGTATACCATACGCTGGCAGATCGAAGTCTATCACAAGGTGCTCAAAAGCGGATGTAGAATTGAAGATCGTCAACTCAAAAGCCGCCAACAACTGGAAGCTTGCCTGGCCATCGACATGGTCGTGGCATGGCGTATCTTCTATCTGACTCATCAAAGCCGCCACCAGCCCCAGCAACCCTGTAGCATTAACTTCGAAGAGCATGAATGGAAGGCGCTCTACTGCTTCGTCAATCGCACCGAGCAACTACCCATCAAAGCGCCTCCTCTCAGGCAGGCAGTAAGGATGGTGGCCCAACTGGGCGGATTCTTAGCGCGAAAATGCGATGGAGAGCCAGGGCCCAAGACACTTTGGCGTGGGTTGCAGCGACTCCAAGACATCGCCAGCTTTTACAGGATGATCACTTCAGGCGAACTGAACCTTGATAGTAGCCAGCTGACTTACGGAACAGGATAAGCCTGGGAGGGGTCAGGGATGGGTCGCCCTCCCGGGGAAGGGTGCCCGGCCTGACCTGAGCGTAGTCGAATGGAGGGCCCGGCCTGCCTCGGCGAAACTCTGCCGTAGTACCTGTTTAGCGTCTCTGAGGCTGCCCCGGTCTTGTGCCGGGGTGGCGCGCGTTCCCTGCTATAGACCGTGGACCTCTAATAAACAACCTGTCTGATTATTCTGCCTCATCGACATCTGAGCAGTTCATCCCGGGTTTATAGCCTTGACCATGAGAGCCGGCGTCCTCACTGCACTCAGCGGTATCTCTTCACTGTTCACTATAACTTCCTACCACACATCAGTCATGAAAACCAAGATTCCGCTTATTTGTCTACTACTGCCCTGCCTTTCGCTTCCTGCCGACGTGCTTACCGTCGACAACAATTCCGGCTCCGTAGCCATGTACACGAGCACCACCACGGCCTACAACGACGCTGTCGACGGCGATACGATACTCATCGCCGGTTCCCCCTCCGCTTACAGCAGTTTAAATTGCTACAAGCAGCTCACGTTCATAGGTCCGGGCTGGTTCCTTCTAAATAACGGAGTGCCGGGCCTCACCAACAACCTCGCTGACGTCAATATTACTTTCAAAAAAGACGTGTCAACCGGCGACAGCTCCGGATCCATCGCGCGAGGCATCTCGGGGCAGTACATTGTCGATTCCAGCGTCACCGGGATCACCATCGACAAGTGCTATAGCGCCGGCCACGACTGGACGATTAACGGCGAAGCGACCATCACCCGCTGTTACCACATCAATACCCTTGTATTAAACGGCACCACCAGCTCCGTATTCAATTGCCTGATCAGAGATCTCCAGCTCAACAATTCAAATACGACAGCTTCGCAATGCATCATTTACCGTGATATCAATACCGTCACGTTATCGTTTGTTTCCAACACCATTTTTACCTTCCCGAGCGGAGCAAACTTCGATTCTGATGCCTCGTTTTCCTTCTGCATGTCTATTGGCGGCACCTATCTGCCGAGTGGCAACAACAACATAAACGGGCAAATTTTCGCCACCGTATTCGTCAACACCGGCTCCTTCGACGCCCTCTACCAGCTGGCTAGCGGCAGTCCCGCCGCGAACGCGGGATTAAACGGCGACGACATGGGGATGTATGGCGGTTCGACGCCCTACGTGCCCTCCGGGGTACCGGGTATTCCCAGGCTGACGCAATTAGTCGTGCCGGCGACGGCGACGGATACCTCCGGACTCCGTTTCGAGGTGTCGGCCGAGGCATTCCCGGAGTAAACGGGTCGCATCCTGGCTTTTTCAGCACGTCGTGAGCAAGCGCTATCCCATTGTTGCGGTTTTCGCTTTCTTCGTGTTGACGCGGTCAACCGGTGCACAGACGATCGAGGCGGCGGAATATTTTATCAACTCCGACCCCGGTCCCGGCAACGGGACACCCATTGCAATAACACCGGGACAAACGATCGACACTGCGGTCGACATACCGGTCGTGACCATCGCTGCGTTACCGGACGGCACCAACCTCCTCGTCTGCCGGGTGCAGGACGCCGACGGCGACTGGTCCGTCGCCTTCGCCCGTTCGTTCCGGAAAACCAACACCGTGTTCGACGGCACCGTTCCCGACATCGTCGCCGCCGAGTACTATTTCGATTCCGATCCGGGACCGGGCAACGGCGCCTCGATTCCGGTGACCCCGGCCACCAGCGTCGATCTTTTCGTCGACATCCCTGCGGGCATGATCGCCGCCCTGAGCGACGGTATCCATCTCCTCGTCGCTCGCGTGCAGGACGAAGACGACGACTGGTCCGTGGCCTTTGCCCGTGTGTTTCGCAAGGCGGAAGATCCACCTCCTCCCGCCACTGTCCTCATGGCGCGCATCGACTACCAATGGCTTGTGGGCGGCGCCCCTGTGGGAAACGTGATTTCACTAATACCAGCCGTACCCGCCAAGACGATCATGTTCCAGGAACTCGCATCCCTGGAAGGTCTGCAGGAGGGCCAGGAAGCGGTACTCATGGCCACCCCCTACGACACGCTTGGCAACCAGGGAATCCCCGGCTTCGCCACCGTCCAGATCGAGACGGAGGACAGCGACGGCGACGGTGTCCCCGACCATTGGGAGGAGACCTACGGTTTCAACAAGAACGATGACACCGATATGGCACTCGACAGCGACGGCGATGGCCTCGATAACGAGAACGAGTTCATCTCCGGCACGAATCCGCTTTCGGACGACACCGACGGCGATGGAATGAATGACAGCGCGGAAGTGTTGCTGGCGGCCTTCGGGTTCGATCCGAACGTCGACAACGCTGCCCTGCGCGATAGTCTCTACGCTGCCGCGGTCGGCGCCGGCCTCTATTCCGAATCACAGATTCGCAACCTCAACATGCTCGTGCCTCTCATCGGGCGGGATCCGACGACCGGTGATATCTTTGTCCGTTTCCGTGTCGAGAAAACCTCGGAGCTCCTCAACGATGACTGGTCTCAATTCGTCCTCACACCGACAAATACCGCCATCGACAGCGGTGACCTGCTCATCGAAATACCCGTTACCGGCGAGGACACCCTCTTCATCCGCGTCCTCGCCGACGAATCGCTTCAATTTCCATAGCCTCCCACCTCCGAACACCGCCGAAGGCCCTGAGCCTGCGCGCCTCGGCTCTGCCGTACGGGAGAGTAGAGAAGACGGGTCGAAGGGAACGCCTGTCTTCAGCCCAACTTCCCCACTTGGACGTTGGATGTTCGATGTTGGGCGTTCGAGCGTTTTTCATCCGAAGAAATGCCGAGATCCTCTTAATTAGCCCAGTCCCGCGATAGCTCTGCCGCATGGCAGGGTCTCCACTTCGCTGGTGCGTGTCTGAACCCTGTTTACTGGACACAAATGCGCTAGAGGGTAACTGACATTAGGAGGAGAAAATAGCATGAAAATATTAGTAGCTGGTGCGGCTGGCCAGGTGGGTTGCCGTCTTGCCCGTCAACTTCTGGACCACAATCACGAAGTGCGCGGAAGCGTCCTTCCCAACGACCCGACCATTGATAGGCTAGATGGTTTGGACATTGAGCGCACTGAGGGCGACTTGACCGATGAAGATTTCGTGAACGAGGCAGTCACCGGTGTGGACGCCGTGATCCATACCGCCAACTTCGTCGGCCCCCAGTTCGACAACAACCTGCAAGTGAACCGGGTAATCGCCAAGGTCTGTGGCGAACGCGCCGATCAACTCGATCGCCTGGTCTACACCAGCTCGTCGGGCGTCTTCCCCAACAACGGCGAAAACATTGCCTGCGCCTATCATCCGGTTGACGAGCTCCATCCCAAACGCCCGGACGGAGAATACTCATTGTCTAAGCTCATCGGTGAAGAGTATGTCAAGACTGTCCATCGAGAGACCGGATTACGCTACGTCATCGTCAGACCGAGCCATGTCCTCTCAGGTGATAAGGTTCTCAATCTTTTTACCGTGGCTAACGTGGTCAACATATTGCGCAAGGGTCAGAGTCAACCGCTGGGCGACCTCTACCAGGCCGACGGCAGCGAGCTCTGGCATGAAGTTGAAGAACGTGCAACGGGCGAAGATCAACCGTGCGCCGCCCGCAACCTCGATGGTCAGCCCTGGTATCACCAGCCTAACGACGCCCGCGATATCGCCCATATGTTGGTTTGTGCGGTTGAGGAACCGGGTGCTGTCAATGAGGACTTTAATTGTGGGTCACCGGACCCGTTCACCCTACCGGAGGGTGCAAAACTATTGGCCGCGGCCACCGGAATGGAACCATTGGAAGTCAGCCTGACTGTCCTTTACCGCTATGACCACCGCAACACTAAAGCCAAGAGCCTGATTAACTACCAACCTAAAGGCGATTTGGCAACGATGGTTAAGTCGGCCTTGATGGTCAAAAATGAAGGATACCAAGATTATACTTGGGAAGGTGTTTAGAGGAATAAGAAATAGGGTATAAGGAGGAGCTTCGCTAAATACCCTCGAAGACAAAAGCCAGCACTTGGAATTATGCCAACCTTATTCCCTATACCCTTATACCTTATACCTAAACACCTTATACCTAAATTAGTTAGGAGAAATACAATGGCAACTTTAGCACAAGAGGCTCGTTTGGCCATGCGTCAGGGCGAGTGGACCACCATAACTACTTACAAAGTGCCAGGATACGTTCAATGTAATCTCGTGGTGATCCCCCGCAGCGACGCCTACGATTTTTTGGTCTACTGCCAGCGCAACCGTGAAGCCTGTCCGGTCGTGGATGTAACCGACCCGGGAGATCCGCAGCCGAAGTAGGCGGCTCCATGTGCCGACTTACGAACGGATCTTCCCCGTTATCGGGTTTACCGTGACGGCCAACTGATTGGGGAACCGACCGACGTACGAGAATTCTGGCCTGAGGACGGTGTGGCATTCCTGATCGATTCTAGCCCTACTTGACCAACTCAACTTCCGAAACGGTTTTTTTCGGGGGTAGTAGGGCTCAGGAGGCGCATCAACAGTAGAGGTGGGTTGGCAAAACCGCCTGTAGTGTAGACCTACGCTCTTCCCAGGGCGGGATTTTTTCGTATAATGGTGGGCCATCATGTTTTTGAGGTGTAATCGTCGGCGCAAAGATGGCAAAGAGCACTACTATTGGAATATCGTTGAGAACAAGCGTGTCAGCGGGGGGCGGGTGGTCCAAAGACAGGTCCTCTACCTTGGAGAGATCAACGATAGCCAACACGAAGCGTGGCGCAAGAGCATCGAGATTTTCGAAGAGGGCAGGGAAAGACCCGAACAGGTGGCGCTGTTTCCGGAAGATCGTGCCCCGCCTGTGGGCGACGAAAGTATTGTTAGAATACGGCTCAAAGATCTCAGGATCGAGAAGCCGCGGCAATGGGGAGGGTGCTGGCTTGGGTGCGTTCTATATGAGCAGTTGGGACTGGGAGAATTCTGGCGGGAGCGTCTCAGACCCTCCCGTCAGGGTACCCGCTGGGCCCATGTGCTGCAGACCCTGGTGGTTTACCGGCTGATGGCACCGGGAAGCGAGTGGCGGCTGCATCGGGAATGGTATGAGCGAAGCGCGATGGGCGATCTGATGGGGGAAGACTTTGGGATCGCCGAGAAGAACACGCTCTATCGCTGCCACGATCGATTGCTCAGGCACAAGAAGGCCCTGTTCAGGCACCTGACCGAGAGGTGGAGCGATCTGTTCAATGCCCGTTACGAGATTTTGCTATACGATCTGACGAGCACCTATTTTGAGTGCGATCCGAACCAGGAGCCGGCGGCCTCGAGCCGACTGCGCAAGTTCGGCTACAGCCGCGATAAGCGACCTGACTGCGTGCAAGTGGTGATCGCCCTGGTGGTGACTTGTGAGGGCTTGCCGATTGCCTATGAGGTACTTCCGGGTAACACGCAGGATAAAACCACCTTAAAAGATTTTCTTTCTCGGGTGGAAGAGAACTACGGTAAGGCGAACCGGGTGTGGGTGATGGATCGGGGCATTCCGACCGAGGAAGTCTTGCAACAGATGCGCCAAAGCGAACCCAGGATCCACTATCTGGTGGGTACCCCGCGCTCCTGGCTGGGTCGCTTCGAGCAGTCGTTGCTGCAGAAGGATTGGAAGCAGTTGCGTCCCGGTATCGAGGTGAAACTCCTCAGCGAGGGAGGTGAAACCTACGTTCTGGCTAAAAGCGACGATCGGGTGCGCAAAGAAAAAAACATGCGCCTGCGTCGTTTACGCCGTCTTATCGAGGCGCTCAAGAAGCTGCGTGAGAGCAAACGGCGCTACCAACGCGATACCATCCTGATCAAACTGGGCGAAGCCAAAAAGGAGGCCGGTCCCCGGATCTTTGGATTACTCGACATCGAGATCGCCCCCAAGGGCGCCCCCACTGAAAAGCCGCCTTTGAGCTTCCGGTTGAACTTAAAAAAATACCGCCAAGCCTATCGCCGCGAAGGCCGCTATCTGTTGCGCAGCACCCTCAGTGCCGAGAACCCCGAGCAACTCTGGCGCCTTTACCTGCAGCTCACTGAGATCGAGCAAGTCTTCAAGGAAATCAAGAACGACCTTTCCATCCGCCCCATCCATCATCAGAGAGATGATCGCATCGAGGCGCACATCTTTATCAGCTTCCTTGCTTACTCTCTGTGGGTCACCCTGAAACGTCGACTCTACCCGATGGCTCCGGGACTGACCCCAGCCGAGGTGCTCTCCAAAATGGCGGCCATCCAAATGCTCGATGTGAAACTGCCCACCACCGACGGACGCACCGTTGTGCTTACCCGTTACACCGAGCCCGGTGAGGACCAAAAGCTACTACTGAACCGGTTACACCTCGAACTTCCTCCCCAACCACCCCCCCAAATCAAATCCAAATAACCCCTCCTGTAGTGTAGACCTTTGGCCCACTATCAACGACTTACGTCGAAATCAGGCCCCAGTTGAGAAAGACGGGCTAGCCTCACCTTCGACGATGCCTTACGCAGAGCCGGGGTAGAGCTGCCGCCCGAGGTATGGGTATTGCGCACTGACCTCGAGACCCGACCGGCCGGGAGGTTAAGCGGAAGGCTGATCGTAACCCTGCGCTACTTCACCCCAGCTGAGGCGATCATCGCCACACAACTAACGGCCCGCTTCCCGTGGAATCACGGGGCTCCGATCCATATCGGCGACCCAGCCGCCATCGGTGCAGACCTTGCCGATCCTATCGTCGGAGCCCGAATGGACCAATTGCCCCCCGGCAAGACCGCCGTGTTTTGGGCCTGTGGTGTAACCCCGCAGCAGGTGGCACTCGAGGCTAGACTGCCTCTCATGATCACCCATTGCCCGGGCCATGCGTTCATAACCGACCTGCTGGCAGACCAGTTTTGCCAACCGTAGGGGGATTGGTAGGCTGGTCGCCTGGTTGTCTGGTCCACCAGTCCACAGGTCCACCAGCCTACCAGACACCAAAATACCTAAACGAGGTAAGGATGAAAAAAATAATTCTGTTCAGTAAGAGTCTGAAGGATCATGATGTGGGGGCACTAATAAAGCGTGGTCATGAAGTCGGCATAGATGGCTACGATATGGCCGTGCGCCCGGACTACGCCGTTAATCCCGACAACGTCGCCGATGCATTACCGGATGCAGCCAAACAGCTTAAGGCCGAGGGTCTAGAAATTCCGATGATAACCGGTAATTTTGATTTGTTGTTACCCGATAATGCATTCTGAAAGACTATAATCTGAGAGACCTTGGAATCTGAGGCTAGGAGCATTCGGATATGGAAAAGACAATCATCTCGGTAGCCGTGGTGGGATCACAGCCGACCAAGGAAATGAATCCGGCGGTGCCTTATACGCCGAAGGAAATCGCGGAAGCGGCTATCAAATGCCGTAAAGCCGGAGCAACGATTGCCCACATTCATGTCCGCGACCCCGAAACGGGAATCGTCTGTCCCAGAATTGAACTTTTTAGGGAGGTGGTCGACCGGATTCGTCAGGAGTGCGACATCCTCATCAATCTCACAACGAGCGGAGGAAATATACCGGGATTAAATGTGATTGAGGAGCGCCTGGAGCCAGTGACGCTCAAACCCGAAATCTGTTCTCTTGATGTAGGTTCGATGAATTACGGGGATCGCGTTTTCCGAAATCCGCCGGAGTGGGGGAAGGCCGCGGCCCAACGCATGCGCGAGCATGGCGTGAAGCCCGAGATTGAAGTCTTCGACGCAGGGCATATGAGGCAGGCCCTTCACCTGATTGGAGAAGGTCTGTTTGAAGACCCGCCCTTTGTCCAGATGTGTATGGGCGCCGGGTGGGGTATCGAAGCGAAGCCGGAGAATCTGCTTTTCTTGAAAAACATGCTGCCGCCCGAGATCCCCTGGTGCGTTATGGGCGTGGGCCGCGCGCAGTTGCCGATGATTACCATGGGCATCATTTTGGACGGTCACATTAGGGTCGGCTTTGAGGACAATATATACCTTCGAAAGGGAGTCCTCCTCAAGAGCAACGCTGAGATGGTCGAGGTCGCCGTCAAGCTCGTTGAGAAATTGCAGCGTGAGGTTGCCTCACCCGCGGACGCCCGCCGGATCCTCGGAATCTAGATCCCATTGAGAAGCTCTGCTAGATGTCGTCTCGGGTCCGGCGTCAGACCGATAGGGATCGATACTGCAAGCGATGCAACCACCTGTAGGACCGCGCTGGCGCGAGATCTTCGAGGATAGAGATGAAATGCAGCCCGCCAAAATATCAGAAGATTTCCTAGAGGGCTCAGCTGACGGGATCGTTGAGTGGGACATGCTCAATATGGACTGCGAATTGTCCACTCCCAGCCTCAGCGGCGCAATCGGTCCCGGAATTCGCACCCTTCTTCGGCCTCACTGGACTTACAACGCCCATTGCGGTGACGGAATCGTTCCAGTTAATCACGTCCTGAAGTTTGAGACCTTCGGAAAGAAGTGTGTACTGAGATCGAAACTCAGGCAGGACTTCCGTCTTCGGTTGGTCGCTACTCGGGATGAAAGTGGCTCCCTGAACCGTGCTCATCTGGTCCTGAGAGGCGACATGCTCCGGGTTAACAAATCCCATGAGCTCGTCGGACAGGCGGAATTCTGGTTGGCCCTGACCCGACCGATTTCCCCCCTGGGGAAGCACAGGCCTACCGAGCTGCCTTCAGCGCTCACCTTTCTGAAGGAGCATGAACCGACCGAAGACGACCTCGTCAGCAGGAGCATCGAGTCATACCGATGCGAGAATTGCGCGGACGGTCGGGAGTACCATGAGAGGACGTCAGTTGTTTTTCACATGGACCGTTTGGACTCCTATCAACACATTAATACGAACGTCTATATGGACCAGGTGCTTGATTATCTGGCTCTACTTTACCACAAGTCAGGAGGGAACACAGGGCGCATGCGGTTCCGCGAAATTACAATTTTCTTTCGCAAACCCTTTGTGCCGGGGTAGGCGGCAGAAGTGGAACTGGATCTTGTCGAACACGAGGATCGGTTCGAAGGTGCAGCACGCTTCTACCACTGCGATTCGCACGGCGTCCGCAATGAGAGAGTTTCCACGGCCATGGAAGCGCGCGGCGTCCTGGCCTGAGGCCGCATGTCAATAGGGTTTAACAGATTGATGGGCTCGAATCCCTCTTGCGTTTGCCTTTACAACGTTTGGGGAAGGGGGGGAGTATTCCAGCAGACGATTGAGAGCGATTAGATTTTTGGTCCAGTGGAATCTCTCCTGGGACCGAATATCGAATTTCAGCTCAATCACCACAATCATATCTATCTCCGGAATGCTGCTTCGACGGCCTCCTTGGAACTGCACCGCTATTGTCGCCAATGGTCGCGGCCCATGCTTGCGATTCGCTCCCCGATGGATTGCGCCCCTGTGATGTTCCTGGGTTCAGTCATGAAAAGCGATCGCCGATCCATGGGCAGATCAATCGGGGCGTCCCCTGGTCGGAGATCGTAGCGAGCCTGGAAATCTCACGAGATTTCCAGCCTTCAGACTTCGTAAGGAACATCCCCGACTTCCCTCTGCAGTCGGTCCAGCTCGATCTTCATTTGAGCGGCGATTTCCGAGTATTCCGGTTTCGCATAGACGTTGTTCAGTTCACAGGGATCCTCTTTCAGATCGAAGAGTTCCCACTCCGGTTCTTCGCGCTCGCCGATCGAACCCATCTGACCGAGAGGATCGGCGTAGTAGTAGATAAGTTTGTACCTTTCGGTTCGGACACCGTAGTGCGCGTAGACATTGTGATGGGCCTTATGCATCCAGTAGCGGTAATAGAAGGAGGTCTGCCGGTAGGTGGGATCCTTTCCTTCGAGGACAGAGCGGAAGCTGTGGCCTTGCATGTCGCGGGGCGGATCCAGCCCTGTCAACTCCAGCAAAGTGGGTGCGAAGTCGACGTTGAGGATGATATCGCTGCTGTCGCTTCCGACCTCTATCCCTTTAGGGTAGCGAACGATAAACGGCATCCTGAGGGACTCTTCATACATGAAACGTTTGTCGTACCACCCATGATCCCCCAGGAAAAAGCCCTGGTCGGAGGTGTAGATGACGATCGTATCGTCAGTTAGGTCCTCTTCATCCAGACAATCTAAGATGCAGCCGATGTTGTCGTCGATACTGGCGACGACGCGAAGGTAGTCCTTGATATAGAATTGGTAGGCCCACTTTCGAAGCTCCTCCTCCGGCAGAGAGTGGTTGATTTGGTGCTTTAGATCGGGAAACTGCATATGGACGCCGACTCGCATTTCCGCGGCTTTGGCGGCGGAGGCACGGTTGGCGTAATCGTCATAGAGGGTGACCGGCTCCGGAATCTCCTCGTTCAGGTAAAGGTGGGCGTGTTTCTCGTCTGATTCCCATGGCCGGTGGGGCGCCTTGTGGTGGCAGAATAGGCAGAAGGGTCGATCCGGATCACGTCGTTTCAGCCAGTCCAGGGACAGGTCCGTAATGATATCGGTGACATATCCTCTGACCGTTTTGCGATCCCCGCCGTCGGGTCCCTTGAAAATCATATCGGGATTGTGGTAAAGTCCCTGCCCGGGGAGAACCGTCCAATCATCGAATCCCTTCGGGCAATGTTTCGGGCCTTCCCCGAGATGCCATTAAACAAGAATACATACTGTTTCATTCCCATCTCGGGAGTCGATCCTGTAGTTTCTCGACATCGAGGGCATATGCGTACCTATTCTAGGACTGACTGCATGAATGAGTCAGGTAATGAAAGACGATCGGATAGGACAGCTCGATTTCTTCGCCCAGTACGGATATCTTGTAGTACCCGATGCGCTGACACCCGAAGAGGTAAATCTCATCAACCTGACAATTGACCGGGATCTGGCCGAGAACGAAACGCTGTGGCGACCTCCTTCGAACGGACGATCCCAATCCGTCAATATCCTGCTCGCTCAGCCGGAACTTGATTTCACGATGCGGCCGCGGTCCGTGCTTCCGCTTATGGAGGCCATTATGGGACCCGAGCTCTGTGCTGATGAACATTCCGTCATGGTTCGGGCTGCGAATCGGGATGGCCCGACCGAATGTGTTTGGCACCGGGATGCGTGCGGAGGCGGAACCGGGCCCCCTTACTACACGAGATATCTTTCGGTCGTATTCTATCTCACCGATGTGGACGAAACTACCCACACCTTCAGCGTGATCCCCGGTAGTGCCCAGACATCCGAAGCGAAGGATCTTGAAGAGTACGACTTGGCCACAGCTCACCACATCGAGGGCAGGGCTGGCACGGCGATCCTCTTCGATCTGCATAAGGGAGGATCAAGAATACTCCTGAACACCCCCATTTCTCCGAGCAGTTGCACATCTTCTTTGTAGCGGCGGTACTGGTCGATGGCGACGTTACCGGTTTCTCCGTTAGCAAGATTGTACCGGTTCGAATACGTATCCCACACTGAGCCGCCTTTTCCGTCGTCCTGATAGGCACCCTCGACCTGGTAGGCAGAAGTAGCCGTACCCCAGATGAAATTGGCGGGAAACAAAATGTGCTTCATGTAAGATGTATGTTTCCCTCGAACGCTCACGCTCTCCCTCACCTTGACCGTCCGCGGTCAAGGTGTAGGTGAGCAGCGTGTTGTTCGGCCCTTGTGTCTCATTCCTGCGCCCGGAGTCCATCCCGGAGTTTCTCCATGATCCGGTCCCGGAAGCTCTTTGGTGCGAGCACTCTCACATCGGGCATCCAGGACAAGACCCACCGCACGAGTTCCTTGCGTCCCGTGGTCTCCATGCGCATTTCGACCCGACCATCCCGGAGGTCGTCAACAAGCTCCTGGATTGCGGCGATTTGGAACGGGGGTTCGCTCGTGTACGCTGCGACCACTGTAAGCACGAGTACCTGCTGGCGTTCTCCTGCATCCGCCTTCGCCCGAGGCTACGGCGAGACAAGAGGGGCGCTGGTTCTGCCCGTCGTGCCACCAGAAGAAGGTGCAACTCTTTGGGGCGCTGTTGAGCGAGACGATCCTCTTTCCGGTACCTCACCGCCACTTCACCTTCGGCATTCCCAAGATGCTCCGCCCGTATTTTCGCTACGATCGCAGTCTACTCAAGGACCTCTGCCGCATCGCCCACCAATGCCTGCTTGAATTCATGCAAACCACTCTGGGTTTGCCCGGTGGTATCCCCGGCATCGTCATGACCATCCATACGTTCGGGGAATACCTCGACTTCCACCCTCACCTGCACATGTTGCTCGCGGACGGCTTGTTCGTAGGTTCCGGTCTTTTCTACCTACTGCCCGATGTCAGCCTAAAGCCGTTGGAAGAGCTGTTCCGGGCCCGCGTCATCACGTTTCTCCTCGACAAGGGTCTGCTTCCGCCGGACCGTGCCCGGATGCTGCGTGGCTGGGTGCATTCGGGTTTCAACCGAAATGTTCCCGTGAAATGCGCATCGTCGCGCTCATCGACGACCGGGAGGTCATCGAGCGCATCCTGCGCCACCTCGGATTGTGGGTACAGGGCGTGCGCGTCTTCCCGGCACGCGCGCCACCGGAAGCGGACGAATGGGTCATCGAACCCTGCTACGATGACCCGTTCCCCTGCCTGCCACGGCGTAGCGAAGCGAAGACGGGACTACGACACCGAACCGGTTATGGCGTAGGCGAACGGCTGAGCCCTCGCGCCAGGAGCGGTCTGCCGCCCAACGGTGATTTCCCTGCCAGCGCGCCCTTCCGGGCGGTCCGAAGCGGCCTCGAACCGCCCGGAAGGGCTCCAGCGCTTCTGCTTGATCCATCCAGCCCCGTCACATACCCTTCACATCATGACATCGCTTCTTCAGACCGGTCTCAACGGGCATCTGCCCGCACCACCAGAAAAGCGATTTCTTATCAGTTGCGGCGACCCTGATCACTCTTCTGGGGGTTAGCGACAACGTTATAATTCCAGATGAATGATTCGAAGCTAACTTGATCCGTCGGCGGCAAGAGAAGAAGCAGACGATTATGGTAAAAACAATCATCTCGGTAGCGGTGGTGGGATCGGCACCCACCAAGGAAATGAACCCCGCAGTTCCGTATACACCGAAGGAGATTGCACAAGCGGCAATCGAATGTAGTCGAGCGGGCGCGGCGATTACACACATCCATGTGCGCGACCCGGCAACGGGAGTCGTATGTTCGCGGATTGAGCTCTTCCGGGAGGTCGTGGATCGGATTCGACAAGAGTGTGACATCCTCATCAATCTTACGACGAGCGGGGGGAATATACCCGGAGAAAACATCATCGAAGAACGCCTGGAGCCGGTGGCGTTAAAACCAGATATCTGTTCGCTTGATGTCGGCTCGATGAACTTTCGGGAACACATGTTTCTCAACCCGCCGGCGTGGGGAAGGGCCGCGGCAAAACGAATGCGTGAGAGTGGTGTCAAGCCCGAGATCGAAGTCTTCGATGCAGGTCATATGAGGCAGGCGCTGCACTTAATTGGCGAGGGATTGTTCGACCCTCCTCCGTTTGTCCAATTGTGTATGGGTGCGGGATGGGGCATCGAAGCAACGCCGGACAACTTACTGTTTATGAAGAACCAACTGCCCCCTGACGTCCCCTGGTCCGTTTTGGGTGTCGGGCGATCGCAGTTGTCGATGATTACGATGGGCATCATTTTGGGCGGCAATATCCGGGTCGGTTTTGAGGATAATATCTATCTCCGAAGAGGAGTTCTGCTTAAGAGTAACGCTCAGATGGTCGAGGTCGCTGCGAATCTGGTTGGGCAATTGCAACGCGAAGTCGCCACACCGAGCGAGGCACGCCAGATACTGGGCATCCCGAGCTCACAGAGGTCAGCTCTACGATAGCCATCAGGGGACATCTTCGTCGGCACGATCACTGATAATGCAATCAATGGATTTCCTGGAAGGCACCACAGAGGGGGGTGTTGAGTGGAGAATGCTCAATAAGGACTCCGAACTGATAACCTCCAGCCTGACCCGCACTCTCGGTCCCGGGCTTCAAGAAGTCCTGAGTCCCTACTGGTCTTTTAGCCCCACCCGCAGCGACGGGATCGTCCCGGTTAACCATGTCCTAAGACTTGAAACCTTCGGCGAATCGTGTTCGTTGCGGACAAAGCTGCGACAGGAATACCGGGTTCGGTTGGTGACAAAGCGGGACGAACGGGGGAAGCTGAAGCGCGGGCATCTGGTCATGAACTGCGAGCTGTACAGCAGAGACGCCGACCCCCAACCGCTCGTCGGACGCGTTGAATTCTGGCTGGCCCTGACTCGTCTGTTTGCGCCTCCTGGCAGGCGTAGACCAGACGACCTACCGGTGGCACTGGCAATCTTGAACGAGCATGAGGCAACAGAAAATGACCTGATCAACCGGAACATCGAGTCATACCGCCTTCATGAGCCCGTCGACGGGCGGGTCTTGCACGACACCACGACGACGGTCTTCCATATGGATCGGTCGGATCTCTATCAGCACATTTATACAGGCGTTTACATGGATCAGGCACTGGATTACCTGGCGCTCCTCTACCGTAAGGTCGGGGGCGACGCTGGGCAGATGCGGTTCCACAAAATCACGATTTATTTTCGCAAACCCTTTGTCCCGGGACAGTCGGCGGCAGTGGAGTTGGATCTTGTCGAGCGGACGGACCGATTCCAGGGCGCCGTCCGCTTCTACCACAGCGACGGCGAAGGTGGCCGCAACGAGCGAATCTCGATGGCGATGGAAACCCGGGGACCCTTGGCAGGGCTCTGAATAATTCTCCAGAGAAACATTCGCCTTCGCCTATAATGAGCGAAGCAACTCGATTTCGTGAGGCACCGACCGCGTAGGGGCGTCGCTCGAGCGGAGGCGATCAAAGTGGCGCGAAACTCGCCGTAACCCGGTTATTGGAGGTTGTCTCCCGCTGAGCGGGATCGGTACACAAATAACCAGGTTAGAAAGCGAAACCGAATTGTAAGTAAATGAGAGCCAAAATGTTGAACCAGGATATTAATCTTCTTCATCGGAAACGATAATCAACACAGTGTCGTTTCCAAATCCGCTCTGATTTCCCCTCTCTCAAATCGAATCCTCTCAATATCAAAGCTTTGCGAATGCGGTTTCGCTACCAGTCCGGAAATCTATGAGATTTCCGGACTAACGGCACAGTTGAAGCCGACCATAAGAATTCTATCGCAGAATCCGCTGATCACTGAGGTCTTTGCCCCCAATGGTCTTGGAGATGCTCGAGCCACGGTATTCCACAATTTCCAACTCATGAAAGGCGCTGACGACCGGGTACTGCGTCGGAAGGTCTTCCCATCTGGATTTGTGAAACTACACGGTTCCCTCACCTCGCCACATCTCTTTGACAACCGTATTCGGGGCCCCCTCCGGCGTCAGCACGGCATAGCCGACATCGGCACGGCCCCATTCCCCGGTCCTGGGCATATACTTGTAGTGCAATGTCCCCCCTCAGCATGCCATCATCCGGTTGTTCGGCCGCGGGCGTAGGCGAAGGACTTAACGGCACGGGTGTCATGTTTTCCCCATCGAAGACGGCGGGAAAACTGACACCGAGGACGTTGTATCCGTGACCGGCCAACCACTCGATCTCCTTCATATAGGATACCGAGACAGTAACGACGGGCTCCGCGCCAACCTCGAAGCGTTCGGGCAACAGTTCTTCAAGCTGCTCGCGATTCGTCAGAAAACTGACCGATACGCTCGTTGTCTTGGGATTGTCCTTGCACTCGAATCTGCGTCCTTCCGGCCCCTGCCTTGGTCCCATGCTGGGGCCAAAATGTGTGGGCAACATGTACATCTTGTCGGGTTGGAATTTGTAAGGCATGATATTTTCTCCTTCTTTTGAGCAGCGGGGTATCCAGCCCATCTCATAGGACGACACTCGGTCCCGAAGGATAACAAGCCGAAGATTCTCCGTAGTCCCTCGAAGGAGGACGGGGAGTAGGGTTGTTAAGAGTGTCGTTCAATGACACCCGTGCATAAATCAGGTCAAGTGAAAAGTGACCAATACGGGTGGCCCCCTACGGTGTTTTGATTCTCGGGACATTAGGTGATGATATTGATGGCCTTGTGTAGGTTGAAGGTGAAATGATCACAGAGGGCAGGGGTGGATTCGAAGCCCATGGTAGATTTGAGGCTAAGAACCAGTTGCCTGCAAGCAGCCAGGATTCTGGCTGCGTTATGGTTACGGATCATACATCGATCTTCATCGAAGAAGCGATCTCTGGGGTAGTGGTTTTTGTTTTCGATGGCCCAGTGGTTGCGGATTTTCGATAGGAACTGAGGAGGGCTCAAGTCGGTGGGATCGCGGCTGCTGACATAGTAGGAGCGTTCCGAGGAAGGTTTCGCTTTGTTAGGATAATGGAAGGTGCGTTGGACAGAGGCGAACTGACGAGCATGAGGCAAGCCAAGGGAGGGAGCGCTTAGAGGATGGGTTGCTATTTGACGAATCTCCAGGCGGCCATGGTCCTTATCTACGGTTTGGTGGACAAAAAGGGGGAGGGGCCGAAAAGATTCTTTGCGTCTTGATGCATGGTGGGTTGGTTGTCTTTGATCTGGATGATATAGTCAGCACCGAGTTCTTCGACCACGATGTGGGCCGTTTCTTTTTGGTTATGCATGGCGTCGAAGGTGAAGGTGGATCCGTCCATGGCCGGCATCTTGCGCAGGAGAGTTTGGGCGGCGGTGATCTCGTTGGATTTGTCGGCGGTAGCGACTTGGGCAATCGTTTGAGCGCTTTGATGATCGACCGCGGCCACCAGGTGCAAGGCCTTGGCCGGTTCTTTGTCAGTGCCTTTGAGAGTCTTACCGTCAACCGCAATATCGCGGGGCAAACGGCCCTCGGGCGAGGCTATGAATTGGGTGAGGATTTGATCGAAAAGCTCGGCCTCGACGTTTTGCAACACCCGGTAGAAGACATCATAGCAGGGGGCCTGAAAACGGCTTGTTTTGGGGTTTTTCCAGGAGCGTAAGGCGCGCAGTTGGGCTTGATTGAGGTGATGGGCCAGGCGCACGATCTCCTTGAGGTTGTGTTTGCCGCAGAGGGTGCCGAGCACAATCATACTCAAGACCGTGGCGAGTCGATAGCGACGGCCCGCTTTTCGACGGAAGTCTTCGATCTGGTGGAAGCGTTCCCAGAGGCTTGTCATCTGTTCCACTTTGAGGCAGACCGCATGGGAGTTGTCGTTGGCATTGAGGGCCTCACGGTGTGCCTTGGGCAAGGGCCCTGGCGAGCGCAGCAGTTGCAGAGCATCAGCCCGCAGGGGTTTGACCCAGATCTGCTTGGGGCGCTCATGGCGTTCATAGAAATCTTCCCGCTGTCGACCATATCCCGCGCTCAAGCCCAAAGGAGTCCACCCGCTCGCCTTGTAGCAAGTGCCTCGGTGGATCTGTGGGTCCACGAAAGTTTCCGCTACCAAGGGGCGATAGGCAAAGGCCTGCTCCCAGTGATCGGCCAAGACTCTCAGGCACATCGCCAACGTCTTGGAGGCCAGATTGGCCAGCTTGAGCCCGGGCAGAATGAGAAAACGCCGGTTCTGCACCACCAGTTTCAAGCGCGCATGCCGTCGCGCCCCATCCCAGCCGATCCAGCCGTCTCGATCCTTCAGCCGGTAGCTAGCCGCTCCCCACAGCAAAAGACACACCCATTGCCCGTCGATCAAAGCCACATAGCGCAGGGTCTCTCCCGCGCTCCCCGCACTGTGCAAATAATGATGTTGGATCAAAAGATCATTGAATCGCTCCTGCTCTTCGGGCAAGATCAGACGCAGAGTTAGACGATCTATCGAAGGAGTCAGATGGTAAGATTTTTTGTCTTTCATACCATCTTGGTATGACTGATTCCCTCGGGTTTGTCTAGCTCTTTTTTTATCTTTTTGCCTATCAGCCACTTCCTCCCCAGAAAACTTTCACCCTGGGTGGCCCCCCGGATAGATGGGGATTTCCAACTTGCCTCCCGTGAAGCGGAGGGGATAAAATACCAGAAAATGTCGAAGGTGCGCATTATGCGGACTAAGGCGCCAGAGAAGACGAGGTTCTTCACGTTATTCAGCACCCTGCTAGATCTCGTATAGCAATATCGTCAGCACATCAGGGTCGGTCTACAGTGGACGCACGAGCCGGCGAAACCTGAGCAAATACACCAATTGTTGGAGATGCTGCACAAGACGATTCGTGAAGTCGATGGGCATGTCCCGGGCGAGATGTGCCCGGAGCCTCTGGAACATTGCTTACGGGAGAAAAGAGTATGCCTAAAATGACGGGAGCGCGATTTCTTGCTGAAACTGTCCACGGTTTCGGGATTACCCACGTATTTTTTATGCCCTACATTGCCCCGAGGGCATTGATGGAAATGGAAAAGCGGGGAATCAAGCGCATCCAGACCCACGGGGAAAAAGCGGCCGCGTATATGGCCGATGCCTACGCCCGGGTGAACCGCGGCCCCGGCATCTGTATGGCCCAGTCGGTGGGTGCGGTCAATCTTGCGGCCGGGTTGCAGGACGCCTATCTGGCCTGCTCTCCGGTCATTGCCGTAACCGGGAGGGAAGACCAGAATAACCAGCAGCGCCACGCTTATCAGGAAGTTGATCACGTGAAGCCTTTTGCGGCCGTTACCAAATACAGCGCCTTCGTCGCCAAGCCGGAGCAACTACCGGTCTACCTGCGTCAAGCCTTCCGCTCCGCCACATCGGGCACACCCGGGCCCGTCCATCTCGATCTGGAGGGACTCGCGGGACAGGCGGTGGTGGATCGCGAGGCCGATCTGGAAGTGAACGTTGAATCCATGTTTGCCCAGGTGCCGCCTTTCCGACCGGAAGCGGAGCTCGAAAAAGTCTCGGAAGCACTCCAAGTGCTCACCCAGTCCAAACGGCCCATCATTGTGGCTGGCGGCGGCGTGACCGCCTCGGGGGCGAGAGCCGAACTCGTGGCCTTGGCAGAGAAGCTGTCCATTCCGGTTGCGACTTCTCTGAATGCCAAAGCGATGTTTCCCTGGGACCATCCGTTGGCGGTGGGCGTTCCCGGTTCATACTCGCGAGCCTGCGCCAACCAAGCCCTCTGCGAGACAGATCTGGTCTTCTTCATCGGTAGTCACACCGGTGGACAAGTGACCAACGGATACCGCATCCCGCCTCAGGGAACACCGATCATCCAACTCGATATCAACCCGGATGAATTGGGTCGCAATTACCCGATTAAAGTGGGGCTGCAGGGGGACGTCAGAAACTCACTGCGCAGAATGATTGAGCATGCAGAAACAGTCGAGCCGCGCACTGAATGGATTGGACGGGTGCAGCGATTGGTTGGGACATGGAAGGCGGGCGTTAGCGAGGTGGTCAACTCGGACATCGTACCCATGCGACCGGAGCGCCTCTGCCGGGAACTGACCGACTATCTCCCATCCGACGCGATTCTCGTCTCCGACACGGGGCATTCGGGCATCTGGACGGGCACCATGATCGACCTCAAACATCCCGACCAGATGTTCATTCGCTGTGCAGGTTCACTGGGTTGGGGCCTTCCCGCGGCCATGGGCGCCAAATGTGCCCAACCCGACCGGCCGGTGATTTGCTTCACTGGTGATGGTGGTATCTGGTATCATATGACAGAGCTGAATACCGCCAAGAAAACCGGGATTAACACGGTCACGGTGATCAACAACAACCACTCCCTGAACCAGGAACAGGGCGGCGTCGAGTCTGTCTATGGCGGACGGACGCCCGGCTCCGATGAACTCTGGCTCTTCCCCGATACGGACTTCGCCAAGATGGCCGAGTCGATGGGGTGTTTCGGCATTACGGTGAAGCAGCCGAGCGAGCTTGCCAGTGCGCTCGCTCAGGCATTTGATGTGGGGAAACCGGCGATTGTCGATGTCAAGACACACCTTGAGGGCATCGCGCCTGTAGCGTGGTCTCCGGCATGAGTTTATGGGGTTGAGTTTCCCTACCCATTCACGGTGCCCTTCGTGGTCCAATCTTTTCTTCAGGAATCTGCCTTACTCAGAACCGACCATGATAGCGCGTGATCCTCCCAAAACCTGCTCGAATAGCGCAGTTTCAGGTCAGTTCCCATCCGCGCTCCTGAGCGATAAGGGCAGCTTCCTGGTGGTTGCCGGTGCCGAGCGCCTCCTGCCAGGATTTTTCTCCTTGAGAAAATCCCTCCCGCTCTGCGCTCTGCAAAGTGCGCTGCAAACGAGCACGCTTGCCACGGTATCGTGACTTTAGTTGGTTGGGAAGATTGGCGGTGAACTTGCGCATGTCGACGAATTCTTGAAATGAAGCAGTCTGCCTCAATCGAGCGTACGCTGAACCGATGCTGACCGAACAACACCTGCGAGACTATGACGAACTGGGCTATTTCATCGTCGACGACGCCGTGGAACCGGGCATGACCGAAGAGATGTGTGCCGCCGCTCGCAGAATCAAGGCCAAAGTCCGCGCCGGCGAAGTCGACCTGTACGTAGACTACAAGGGCGAAGGGGAACCGTTCCACATCGTCGGGCTGAACTGTCCCGACTTCGGCGAGCCCATCTTCGGCAAATACTATGGTTGCAAACATCTACTCGACTACGTGCACGGGCAGATCGGCACCGACATTCGCCTCAGCCCGATGGCGATGTTCACCAATCCCCAGGACAAGCCGTTCAGGGGCGCCTGGCACAGCGACGATGCTGGGCTTCTGGATCGCGATGAAGAAGAGCATCTGAAGTATCTTCGGCGGCCGAGAACCTACTGCCGATGGGAAATGGCCATGGTCGACGACATTGCCCTTTTCCTGGTCCCCGGCAGCCATCGCCGCTATCGCACCGAGCGCGAATACGAGGTGATGAAGAACAATATCGATGAGAGACTACCCGGTGACATGGGAGTCGACCTCAAGGCGGGTCAGACGATTTTTTGGAACTCCGATCTCCTGCACCGGGCCTTGCACACCCCCGACCGTGAACGCCTGACGATCTGCACCAGTTATCACAAGCACCTCGGAGACGAGCCGAAGTCGCACCCGGGCAGGTGCGCCTTCATGCTCAATGACGGAACGCGCGAGTTTCTCCCGGAATCGCTTCATCTGTACTACGATCGCTGGGCGTCGCTGCAACACACTGAGCTCTGAAGTGGTGCGTGTACGATGGTCGTTGGGGGTTGCCGCTGATTGTCGCCGCTCAGCTCAGCTCGGACAGCTTGACCGGCCTGCCTTCGGCAGCCGAGAGATCGGCGGCGAACACCACCCGAGTCGATTCGAACGCGCTGTCGAAGTCGGTGTGAGGCATCGGCTTGCGGGAGCCGATCGAATCGACGAACGCCTGAAACTGCGGCTCATACGGGTGGTCGACCACATCGCCCGAGTCGATCAACGACGTTTCCAGGGTGCTCCACCTGTCCTTCACCATGCCCTTCACATCATGACATCGCTTCTTCAGACCGGTCTCAACGGGCATCTGCCCGCTCCACCAGAAAAGCGATTTCTTATCAGTGGTGCTGGACCGAATCAGGACTCGCCTCATCTGTTCATCGCTTCCCAGTCCGGTCTGTACTTTTGCGCTTCGACAGGATCAGCCGGAGGCAGCTTTCTTAAGAGTTCGGGACTTTCGAACAGATACCGGGCGATGGTCTGCCTGGGAGTCAGGCGAAAGTCTTCATTTTCACTGATGAGGGCGCCCATGCATTTGATGAGAGCCCGTTCCATGGGCGCGTAATGGGCACTGATGGGCTGGCGTCGGGCGTAAGTTCTTGCCGCTTCCGTGAATTTGTACAGATCCACGTCTCGTGCGGGGCCCTTTCCCCCATTAAGAAAAGAGTGTTCGGACGCCATTAAACTCGGCAGTGCCATCTGATAGTCCCCGATGATTTTCTGCGACTCGATAGAGGTCAAGAAATCCAAAAAGATCCAGGCCTCTTTCTTCTTCTGAGACAGGCTCGTCATAGCCATACCATCCCAAAAAAAACGCGTATAGCGCCGTCCGCCGGGACCTCGGGGAAAATGGAGAATGTCGTAATCTATGCCCGTTGCGTTCAGGTATATCAGACCGTAGGTACCCGTGCACAAGATCGAGATCATGCCGGTAAAGAAGCATGTATTCATGTTCAAAGCACCAAGGGACGAGGGTGCCGGCATTACCCTGTATTTGAGTCGTAAATCCTGAAAAAACGTCAGTGCGGCTTCGCATTCCGGTCCATAAAATGTGGTCTTCGTCTTGTCTTCGTTCAGAAAACTCGCTCCCGCAATCCAGTGAAATGGCATCCAGTGTGCCCAAGGCATGAATAAGGCGTACTGATCCGTCCGTCCATCTCCATCCAAGTCCATGGTCAGCCTCCGGCAGACTTCTGTGAATTCCTTGAGGCTCCACTTCTCATCGTTGACGTGCCACCAGCCATCATTTCTTTTGTCGAGACCCGGTGCATCGGGCGATTGGCGGATCCGAATTCGGGCACGATTCCAGTTTGCCTTGTTGTAAAACAGCATATTGCATCCGCCCCACACCGGCATGCCCCACTGTTGCCACTCTCCCGTTTCCGGATTGTATTCTCCGAAGTTGCGGACCGCCGTCTTCCAATACTCCCCCTTCACGACCTCCCCGTTCTCTCCCCATCTGCCCATCGCTTTCAGGTAGGGCGACACATCCTCAAGCTTTCCCGATTTAATCAGATTAGGAAACGGTTCATCCTGAAACATGAACAGGTCCGGAGCAGTATCGGAGACAATTTGCTGCTGGATCTTCAGAGCGTACCTGCCGACAGGCAGATGGCGCCTCTCGAACACGATTTCAGGATGTTTCTGACGGAATGCATCAAAGATCTCCCGCCACATCTGATAGTCGATATAGTCGCCCCAGTGAGCTATGATCAGGGGTCGATCCTCTTTGATTTTCCCGTACCGCTTGAAAGTGTCGGCGAAGAGCCAGTATAGAGCAACGCCCGTAGCTAATGCGATCGCACTTATCCGAATGAGTAATGCCATGGAAAACTAGGTGCTCTTTTCTTATCAGTATCAGTATGACTTGGTGGCGAGATCGAAAATATGGCATAGATTCGATACTTCACCGATTGTAACGTAGCCACCGAAAAGATATAACTTACCGTTGAGCACGACACCGTTACCCTCCACCCGTCGCTGCGGGCAGCGAGCTCCTCGCCACCACTTGAATACGCTCTCGGAAAGGTCGAATTGCCTCATGTAGGTGCGATTCGCAATCGCAATGGGCACGAGCGCGGAAACACATCTCTTGAGGCGAGTCCTGATCCCGAGTCCCATCCCGTCTTACCCGTCACTAGCGGGACACCACACGAGGTCCAACTATGAGCTTCTCCGAAACCCCCAATTCTGCGGCTATCTCTTCGAGTGATTCCACGTGCACCTTATGCAGCGGGATTCCACTCTTCAGCCAGGCTTCCTTCTTGAGCCATTCAATCTCACCGGGGAGGTAGATGCGATCGATGTCGGATCGGCGCCGGGACTCCCGAACGGTTCCGATCATGCGATCGATCTCTGCCTTGAATTCCTCAATGGGAGTGAATTTCGAAATGTCGATCGCTTGAAAAAAGTGGCTTGAATTTCGCTGTTCCTCGTATTCCTCATGGCGGTGGGGGGTTGCTACACAGAACGGCAAGACGCTGGCCAGGACATCCATAATGATGCCGAAGCCTGACCCCTTCGCGTCGCCGAACGGCAAAAGAACGTCCGCTTCGTGGGGATCGTCGGTTGGGTTGCCATCCTTATCGAGGACCCAGTTTGGAGTCAGCTTCTTCCCATACAGTCTCATCGTCGCGACCCGGCCCCACGCGGACACCCCCGTCGCCATATCGAGGACGAGTGGAGATTCCTCGTCGGCCGGGACTGCGTAAGCGACCGGATTGTTGCCGAGGACGCAGGCATTGCCCCCGAAAGGTGCGACTAACGGGCTGCTGCTGGAGACGGCGAAGCCAACCATGTCGCTTTGCGCCGCCATCATTGCATAGTAAAATGCCGCACCGAAATGCCGGCTGTGGATGACTGTCGCAGCACCGATTCCGTTGTCCGAGGCCTTCTCGATGGCAGACTCCATCGCTCGCACGGACCCCAGGTGCCCCAAACCGCCGTCATTGTCGAATACCGTGAATGCTGGTCCCTCATTCACGATCCGGATCTTCGGCGTGGGATTGGTCTGCCCTTTAAGGATGCGGCGAACGTATTGCGGAGCGCCACGAGTTCCGTGGGAATGAACCCCTCGAACATCGGTCTCGGTCTGCAGCTTCGCCATGGTCTCAGCATCAGATTCTGGCACGCCCGCGCTGATGTACAACCTTTTCACGTAGTTGTGCAGATCTTCCGCTCTTACGAGAACTTCCTGGTCGTTTGGTTCTGTCCAAATCAAATTCTCTGCCATAGGGAAACTCCTTTCACGCCGATCTTCTAGACAGGCGGTTCGGTCTCGATTGAACCATACTGCTACCGTCTTTCGGATTGGGGAAGGTAAAAAGCAATAACCGGAGAGATGAAGCAGATTCGGCGGGCTCGCCAAACCACCAGTCGCTATCCCATTCCCAGCGGATCGAAAATACGGATGGATCGATATTGAGGATAATAAGAGGGTCGCCGCCGGCTTCTGTTATTCTTTCATTGGTTGCGTGAATCACCGTATTCCTCACTTCGCCAGAGCTCACCGACGGGATACTTCCTTTCCAATAGTTAGAGTTTTTTCGGGAGGGAGTGCTCCCATTTTTCACATGACCGATCATGCCAATGAGACAAGGTGCGTATTCAGTCCGCACTTGATCCACGATTCCTAAATCTTCATCGGTTGGAAGCGGCAGTTCGAAGCATTTCAGGATAAGGTTTCGGTCACGTTCTGTTTTTGAGGACTTCAAGAGCCCTTCCTTGACCTTATCTAGAAGGGCATGACCTGATTCGGCATTAGGATTAAATGAACGCCAATCTTGTGTGAGGCGGCCGGAGCAAGCGGCGACGAGGACGGATTGGCGAAGATTCATCAGAATGACCGGGACGCGGGTGAGGCGCTCCCGTACGTCGCTCAGGTGCGCCAGCAATGCCTCCACCTTTTCCACTTTGCGTTTCTGCTCCGGAATGGGCGATATAGGAATTCGATAATCGACCAGAAATTGCTTCGTTGGCTAGATCTTCAGGTTCGCCGAGGTGTTTGTCATCGTCAATGGAGTCATCCTTGAGCCACTTAAGGGTGTCGATCTTGAACTCTCGGGCCTTGACCTCAGAGATGTCGAAACTGCGCCAGACCGTCTTTCACAGCCCGCGCTTCCCTTCCCGCCTTATGCTTCCGGTAATACCCCGATAGGGGTACTGAAGTTGGTGCGGTCGAAATGGGCCGGCATCACCGATTTTTGAGTGCAAGACGTTGAATCTGGTTTCTATAAGGATGCCGGGAGCGGGATAGAGGGTTGCGCTCGACGTTGGAATTGAGGGGTGCCGAGGAGCGGTCGACCATGGTAGGGCGGCCGGATTTCGAGTGTCGAGAGAGCTGGTGGCACCGGCAAACGGGTTCTCATTGACGGCTCCGGCGAATGCACTATGTTAGCCATTCAGGAGGAGCCGCATTGTGGAATCGCTACTCGACAATCGCGCACCTGCGGATAATACGATGACTCAGCTACGCATCGCCTTGGCACAGACGCGCCAGACCTCGGATCGAGAGGACAATCGACGGGCGATCCTGGAGGCCATCGATAAGGCAGCGGCCCAGGGCGTGCAGATCCTTGGCTTCCCGGAGACACAGACCTTTGGCTACCGGGTTGACATTGCACCAACTGCCGCGCCTGTTCCGGTCGCATGGCTTGCAGAGGTACACGCCGAGGTCGCCGCACAATGCGAAAGGCACGGTATGGCCTGTGTCTTGGGCACCACGCCATGATCATTACCCGGGCGGCAGAGAATACAGTCTGGTTTGCGTCCCGCAACGCCTGCTTGCCTCCCCACCAGAACAGCCGTAGCCTAATCGTGACGCCGGACGGCCGCATCCATGGTCAGACCGAGTTGAATCGGGAGGAACTTCTCGTGTGCGACATCGATATTGACTGGGCGACCCGGGCGATGTTCCGATTGGGTGAGGAAGGTCCGTCCGGGGAAGCAATGCAGGATAGCGCGGGACCCCTTTTCTCCGACACCGTGAAACCAGAGGAGTATGCCGGTAGCTTGACGGAGTAGATTGCGATAGATCAGGGCTGGTATCGAGCAAGGCATTCCCTCTACCTTCTTTGCTGCGCCTTTCAACCCTATCCCGCCATGCTTGAATCCCTTCGACAGATAGATCCGAATGAGCGCGCCGATCACCGATGAGGAAATGATTCCAATGCGTGATGGAGTCCGGCTCCACACGCTAATTTGGAGGCCCGCAATTGAAGGTAGATTCCCGGTTGTCTTCGCACGCGCCTACAGGCCGAGCTTCGGCGACGATTGGGAGCGATTCGTTGCCGCCGGTTACGCATACGTCGGTCAATCGACCCGCGGACATTGCCAGTCCGAAGGTGAGGCGGGCGTGGACAACCGTTTTTTCCATGACGCGGAGGACGGGTATGACGCACTCAGTTGGATCGCCGATCAACCCTGGTGCGACGGGTGCATCGCGATGTACGGCAAGTCCTATTGGGGAAATACTCAGTGGCTGGTGGCACCACTCCAGCATCCGAATCTGAAGGCAATGGTTCCGCAGAACATGAACCCAGATCTCTGGGAGCGCGCATATCGGGACCATGGGGCTTTGCAGTTGGCCCACACAGCTCGACGAATATACGATGCCGGCGGTAAGGAGAAGGTGGAGGCGATGGGGTGGGAGAATTGGTACCGACATCTGCCGCTGATTGACCTGGACACGGTGGCGGGGACGGAGCCGAACAAGCTATGGCGTGATTACGTTTCTCATTCCACCTATGACGGTTTCTGGAAGGCCATCGGCTCGCAGGACCGGGTGCACCGAGTCCGAATTCCGGTTTTTATCATGGGAGGATGGTACGATAACTACCCGGGAGCGGCATTTCGGTATTTCAATATGCTAAGAGAGGTGAATGCCACGAGTGAAATTCGGGTGGTGGTGAACCCTTGCGATCACTTCAACGAAGTGGTGGGAGACCTGGATTTTGGGGCGGACGCGTCCAAGGACGAGGTCGGGTTGGCCATCCGTTGGTTGGATCACATCGTTCGAGGAATCGACAACGGTGTTCAACGGGAGCCGCCCATCAAGATCTTCGTGATGGGGATCAATAAGTGGCGGTTTGAGCACGAGTGGCCGTTATCCCGAACGGAGTTTACGCCATATTTCATTCATGCAGACGGCTCCAAGAAAGGTTGGCTCAGCAAGGAACCGCCGTGCGACGAACCGGCGAGCGAGTACATCTACGACCCGGAGAATCCGGTTCCCACGTTGGGAGGAAACCATTCCTCGAATGAGAGACCTCCACGCGTTCCCGGCATTATCAGGCCCGGAGCAGTGGATCAGCGGGCAAACGAGAGCAGAATCGATGTGCTCGTTTTTACAAGCGCGCCTCTGGACCGGGAGACTGAGGTCACTGGCCCGATTGTGATGAAACTGTACGCGGCTTCCTCCGCCGCGGATACGGACTTCATCGCTCGGCTGATTGATGTCCACCCGTATGGTCCCGCATACAATCTAACAGAGGGGATTATCCGGGCCCGGTTTCGCGAGTCGATTTGGGAGTCGCCGCGTCTGCTGGAGCCGGAGAAAATCTACGAATACACCATCGAGCTATTGCCGACCAGCAATGTCTTTCTGAAGGATCACTGCATCCGAGTCCACATTACGAGCAGCAATTTTCCTCTTTGGGATCGAAACCCAAATACCGGTCATGACCAGGGGATGGACGACGAAATCGAGATCGCCAGGCAAACCGTGTATCACGATCGGAAATATCCCTCGCACATCCTTTTGCCTGTCATTCCCTAGCCTGGAAATCTCACACGATTTCCAGGCTTATAACAGAATGACACAGAAGATCTTGAATTTGAAAATGTTATGAATAAATCTCGAAAGAGTATTGGGCCACTCGGCGCGACAGTCCGTGGTGTAACTCAAGATGATGGCTCTACGTCGAGAGGGGATGTTCAATCTGTAAAACTCTTCAAGATCTTCTGTGTCGTTCTGTTGGATAGCCCGCTTTTCGTCCCCAGCGTGACGCTAATCAATGGATGAGGCATCAGATCGCAAACGGGTCCTCGAAAATTTGGGAGAAAAGCGGGCCATGACCAGGCAGATCCGTATTGGGGCCGACGTGGGAGGCACGTTCACCGACGTCGTCCTCATTGACGGGGACGGTGGGCTCTGGAGCCACAAGGTCCCCTCAACGCCGCCTGACTTCGAGAGGGCTGTCCTCGATGGCATTCGATACCTCCTGGGCAAGGCCGGCGCCGATGGTGGCGAAGTGGGTGAGGTGTCGCATGGCACGACCTTGGCCACGAATGCGGTGCTTGAGAAGCGCGGCGCCAAGACCGCGCTGGTCACAACTCGCGGGTTCCGCGACGTGCTGGAGTTGAGAAGAATACGCGCCCCTCAACTCTATGATCTCTTCTTCGAGAAGCCTCCTCCACTAATTGAGCGGTGTTTTCGGTTCGAAATCGGAGAACGCGTCGGTGCGGACGGTGAGGTCCTGAGTAATGTGGATCCTTTGGAACTCGATCAGCTCAAACGAGACCTTTTGGCAGCGGAAGTTGAATCCGCCGCGGTCTGTTTTTTACATGCCTACGCCTATCCCCAGCACGAAAAGATCGTTCGACGGTTCCTGTCTAAGGAACTCCCGGATCTCCAGGTGTCCCTCTCCTCGGAGGTGCTGCCGGAAAGGCGCGAATACGAACGAACCGCGACCACTGCGGTCAACGCCTACGTGCGCCCGGTAATGCAAGGCTACCTGACCGATCTGCGGAGCGGACTGGACGCGCAGCACATTCGGGGACCACTGCTTATCATGCAGTCATCCGGAGGTCTGGCCTCCGAACGGGAAACTGCTCAGCGACCGGTTTTCATGCTCGAGTCCGGACCCGCGGCAGGGGTTCTCGCGGCAAAATTGACCGCCTCCCAGATGGGGCTGCAGAACGTGATCACCCTGGACATGGGGGGAACCACCGCAAAAGCTTCTATCATCGAGGGGGGCGAAATTTCCTATAGCCCGCAGTATGAAGTCGGCGCCTCGCTTTCTTCAAGCAGTCGGCTGGTGGGAGGGGGAGGTGAGATCGTTCGCGCACCGACCATCGACATCGCCGAGGTAGGTGCGGGTGGAGGAAGTATCGCATACTTGGATTCGGCAGATGGATTGCATGTCGGTCCCAGGAGTGCCGGCGCCATCCCGGGTCCTGCCTGTTACCAGCAGGGAGGAACCGAGCCAACCCTTACGGATGCGAATGCGGTCCTCGGATTCATCCGTCCGGGAAGTCTCGCTGACGGGCAGGTGAGGGTCGATCCGGAGACTGCGCGACGAGTCATTGTCGACCGGATCGCCGCGCCCATGGGACTCGACCTTCTCGCAGCCGCCGACGGAATCCATCGGATTGCAAACGCCAGAACTATGCGCGCGCTTCGCGAAGTATCCACCGAACGCGGGCGGGATCCTCGCAACTTTGTGCTGATGGCCTTCGGCGGCGCCGGTCCCATTCACGCTGCCCATCTGGCAAGCGATCTCAATATCGACCGGGTTGTTGTCCCTTCCCTGCCAGGACTATTCAGCGCCCTCGGGCTTCTCTTCTCAGGAGTCGAGCACCACGAGGTTGTCAGCTGCCCCATTTCCAGAGATCCGACCTCCCCGGCTATTCTGGAAGACCTTCGACGCGAAATCACGAATCGTTTGCTCGAGCGTTTCCGGAAGGAGGGCTACTCCGCGGATTCTGTTCAACTCCATTACAGTGTGGACGCCCGTTTTCACGGCCAGACCTCGGAGCTGCGGATTCCTTCGTTCGCTGAGACCTTCACCAGTTCCAACCTGCAGCGGATAACGGACGACTTTCTGCAGGAGCACGAGCGGCTCTACGGGCATCGATCCGACTCCGCTAGTGTTATGGAGATCGTGGCTATCCGACTGATTGGACGCATTGAAGTGCAACATCAGGAAGGTGCCATTGGACGGACCGAATGGGATGAATCAGGCGGTTCTATGCGTGACGCCTATTTCGGTCCCGCATGGGGCACAATCACCACGCCGGTGGTTTCACGGGCCTCTCTCGACGGTACCGCCGGGCCGCTGCTCATTGACGAGTACGACTCCACGGTGGTAGTTCCGCCCGAACACACCGCCCGAGTAGACGAAAAGATGAACATCCACATAGAGCCTTGCCATGCCTGAGTCTATAGATCCGATCACCCGCCAGATCATCCAGAATGCGTTGGCTGCGGCAGCGGACGAAATGGCCATGGCGCTGTATCGAACGGCCTACTCCACTATCGTGCGCGATTGTTTGGATTACTCGACCTCCCTCTGTGATGCGAAAGGGGACATGATCGCTCAAGGAGTAACCATTCCGCTCCATCTCGGCGCCGTCCCCTTCGCCATGGCGACTCTGTTCGAGAAGTTCGGCGATGATCTGGAAGAGGGAGATATTTTCATCCTGAACGATCCGTTTGAGGGCGGAATGCACATCCCGGATATCTTCATTGTCAAACCGATCTTTTGGGAGGGCGCACGAGTTGGGTTCGCCGTCAGCACCGCCCACCATCTCGACATGGGCGGCCGGGTGCCGGGAAGTTCGGCCTGTGACAACACGGAGATCTTCCAGGAAGGCCTTCGCATCCCGTGGCTCAAGCTGTATCGCCGAGGGGAACCGGACGAAACAATCTTCTCGCTGATTCGCGCGAACGTGCGCGTTCCCCACATGACCATCGGTGATCTAATGGCCCAACTCTCCGCTTGCCACATAGGAGAGCGTGCGATTCACGACCTGATCCACCGCTATGGTCCGCAGACCTACCAGAACTGCGCGCGGGAGCTCATCGATTATACGGAACGTCTCGTCCGTTCGGAAATCGCTTCCTGGCCGGATGCCAGTCTCAGCTTCACTGACTATATGGATAGCGACGGGGTCGGCGGGCCGAGAGTGAAGCTCTATGTCACTGTCACCGTGAAGGGTGACACTCTGACAGCCGATTTTACGGGCACCGATCCACAGGTCCCGGGCGGGATCAACAGCACCCTCTCGATGACCGCGTCCGTGGTCGCTCTTTGCGTCCGCGCGGCGCTCAGGGAGGATATTCCAAACACTGCCGGGATGTTCCGACCGCTGGAGATCATCGCTCCGCCCGGTACCGTCTTGAACGGCGTCATGCCCGCCGCCTCCTCGATGCGCGGAGTTACCGCTTTTCGGCTCGCCGACACTGTCTTCGGAGCTCTTGCCGGTCTCCTGCCGGATCGAATTCACGCGGCTGGGGAGGGCGGGAACACGATCGTAGTCATCGGCGGAGAGAACGCTGATCGCACGCCTTACGTCTTTATGGATTTGCATTCGGGCACTTGGGGTGCACGTCCGGATCGGGACGGCAACGACGGACTGTGTAACCCTGCCAATGTCGCCAGCAACATTCCCATTGAGGAAGCTGAGTGCGGGTATCCCATTCGCATCGAACGCTACGGATACGTTCCCGACAGCGGCGGTGCGGGAAAATATCGCGGCGGTCTGGCCATCGAGCGCGAATGGCGGCTGCTTTCCGGGAAAGCCCATCTTGCAATCCGATCGGATCGACGCGATCACCTCCCTTACGGCTTGCAGGGAGGAAAGCCGGGACGCGGATCCATCAACATCCTCCGTCGGGAAGATGGCGAGCAGGTTCTTCCGACAATGATTTCCACATCCATTTCCGAGGGTGAGAGCGTCTACCACCGCCAGGCCGGCGGGGGAGGATGGGGCGACCCGCGAGAACGAGATCCCCAAGCAGTGGCCCGCGATGTTCGCAATGGAAAGGTTCTTCAGGACTCCGCGCGACAGGAGTACGGCCTCAATATTGATTCCGCCGTCGATAGCGGCCTTCCGGGCAGTGCGAAGCGGCCTCGAACCACCCGGAAGGGCTTCAACGCTTCTGCTTGATCCATCCAGCCCCGTCACATTCCTTTCACATCATGACATCGCTTCTTCAGACCGGTCTCAACGGGCATCTGCCCCCACCACCAGAAAAGCGATTTCTTATCAGTCATGGGAGAGTCAGGAGTGCTTTGGAGGGTGTTCCGTCCAATGGAGTGTTCAAACCTAATCAAAAACCCCGCACCGCAGGCGTTGGCAACATTTGCATAGCGGGGTTAGCATCGCCTACACACCTAAAAGGGCAAATAATCGTCATGCAACTGGTCTTTTATGACACCGGATGCCAGCAGGTCATTGATTTGCTGCTTGCTTCGGCCCATCTCTTCCAGGACTGACCGGGTGTCGCTTCCCAATTTGGGCATGGGTTTTCCAATTTTCAATGAAGTGTTCCTGAAGCGAGCATAAGTTGGTGGATGGTTGTCCACCGGACTGCCGGCAGGATGATCTTTAACCCGAATCACTGATATAGAATCTCCATAACTCCAGTCTTTCAGATCCTCTGCGTTGACCTCAGTCAAGCAATTGTTTCGTATCTCGTCGGTACAGTCGATTCGATGACATCCTAAACCAGCGTCATTGAAGGCCTTGACCCAAAATCCAACAGGATGTTCTTGAATGGCGTTCACCAGGGCTTTCAAGCGCTCCTCCTCGGACTCATGCCCCAGCGGCACGCCGGCAAGTTGTGGAAATTCATGCAATTTTGGCAAGTCGGAGCATAACCCCGCGAGAAATATCCAGCCATCATTGGCCCGGTAGATTCGTTGCAGCGAATGCTCTCCCTGGGCTCTCTGACCTTGCGGTTCAGCAGCAGATTGCGATGAGGCTGTTGCCAACATGAAAGGGGCCTGGACAAGCTGTGCTCCCTGCGCAAGTGAAGTCAATACCAGCGTACCTCCACCAAAAAGTTGTCGCTTGAGCAATGCCAGGGCAATCCCGAAAGCTCCGGAATAACCGGTCAAATAATCTATGCATGATGCAAAACCATGAATTTCCGGCCGTTGCCCATTGCCCCCATAGCGCGTCATGATGCCGGTGGCGGCCTGCAGGACCGGGTCAAATCCAGCCAGGTAAGTCCAAGGTCCGGGACGTGGACCCTGGAAGGCAGTGAGATTGAGATAAATAAGCTCCGGGTTCAGTTTTGAAAGCGAATCGTAATCAATGCCCAACCTCTCAGCAACACCAGGTCGGAAATTTTGCACAATTACATCGGTCTGCTTCACCAACTTAAAAAAAATCTCCTTGCCTGCTGCCTGCTTGAGATCCAGGATGATGCTCCGCTTTCCCTGACCGACTTCTAGGTGCAGCCGGAAGACCGTCCCAGTCGTAAGGTAGGGTGACGGCGAGTCGATCTTGATGACGTCTGCTCCATACTCCGCCAGTGTTCTTGCGCAGCAGGGGCCTGCAAGTACAGTTGAGAGGTCGAGTACCCTGATTCCCTCGAGTATCCCTCTACCCGGCTTGGCGGAAGGGGATTTCCTTGCAGGCCACACCTGCCGATTCCGCAACAGTTTTGAAAGCTTTGCTGGGCAAGACCTGCTGGGTTGAACCCGGTCATCAGCAGTCCGCGACAGGGTTGTTTGCAGGCCCAATTGACGAACTTCTCCATGCAGGGGTTCATCGATGACTACGACTAAAGCCGCTTCAAGAGCTTCCGGGGCATAGAGCCAATCTCTGGTTGTTCGGTGAATGCTGAAGGGGACACCACACTCTTTCATGATTGGAATCCACTCTGATGCTGATTTTTTCAGGAATGCCGCTGCGATCCGCTCCCGCAATTTTTCTTTCAAATCCGGCAAAAGCCTTTCAGCGAGTTGCAGGTTGTCGGTTCTTCCCAGGTTTTCGTAGGCAGGCAGGTCTGTCATTCCGTCTGCGATCAGGTCATCGTAAATGCCAAGGCCTTTGACCAGGTTGACGCTGTGCCGGCTGTTGTTATGCGCCAGCATATAAACCCAGTTTCCATCAGCAGTGGCATAGCTGTCCCACATGGGATGATAGAGGGTGCGAAGTTCCTCAACCAACTTATCCTGTTCATCAGGATCCGCGCGCTTCATCCGATCCCGCAATGGCTGATTGGCGGGGTTTGGACGCCGCAAGTTGTTCAGTGGGCTCCATTGATTGACAAAAGCCCCCATCGCCGACATGGCAGCCCCGCTAAGGGGAACCTCGATGACATCTCCCAGACCTGTCTGCTCCCGGGCATAAAGCGCCAGTGTCACTGCCAAAGCGCCATGAACGGCAGCATATGCAGACGGTACCGGCAACGGGGTATAAACCGGAGGCGCCTCCAACTCTCGGCGAATGTCATGCAGGTCCCTGAAAAAGCCTGTTGCAGCACTGACAATACCTTCAAATGCCCGAATTGACGCCTTGAATTCATCAGATGAGGGGAATCCCGGCAGGGACAGATAGATCAATCTCGGGTTCAGTCTTGTCATCTCGTCCGGACCAAGCCCCAAGTCCCTCATGACTCCAGGTCGAAAATTCTCAATCAGCACATCTGCTGATTTCACCAATTGTTTGGCGTTTTCCAGGTCATCAGGTGTTTTCAGGTTCAATTGCAACCGTTGCTTCCCCCGGTTAAAAACAGTATCGACAGGCAGCGGGGTCTTCTTTTGGCCAGATCGGTCGATTTTCACGACTTCGGCACCCTGGTCGGCCAGCAACATGCCTGCCAGCGGCCCCGCGAAGTAATGCCCGAAGTCGATGACCCGGCATCCTTCAAGTGGTGCCGAGTCTGAAGTTGTTGGTGTCTTGATCATACAAACACAGTTTTTGTAGGTTTAAGGCCAGAACATGCCGTCAAAGTGGTCTGGTGCAAATTCACAGGAAACAAACCCTAACCCTCCTCCCCACATCCCAACCGGCCAAGAGAAAAAAGCGCCTGACATGGCATGGAATGCAGAGAGCGTTCCCTGATCTCTTCAAGTTCATTTCACCGTTTTTTTTGACGCCGTCAAAAATGTCGACAATGCCGCGGAGTTTATGATCAAACAGATCCGTTGTGGCATCACCGACTCTGCTGGTCCCATATTGCCTTCTCCGTCCCGTAGTCTGGGATCGCGCAGGGCGTCTCCGAACATGTTGAAACAGAAAACCACCACCGCCCGGTCAGTTCGCACCCATGGTGGATTGGCCTGAGTCTCGGTTCCCAAGGGCAGCGAACATCTCCCTTGGACCCTCGAAAGCCCCTCGGCCGTGTGCGACCAGCATGTTGTCCAGAATAATGACCTCGCCTTGCTCGAATGCGAAATGGGTTTCCATTTCAAGCATCAGATCGTGTCGACGAATAAATTGGTCTTCTGCCCGTTGTTCGAAGGTAACTCGCAATAAAAGGAGACGTAGTCAGGTATTGTGTCCAGGTAGGACATCTCCTGATGACTATGAAGGGTTACAGAAGGCGGCAGTTCGGTTGAGGTGTAAACGCCATTTCCCATCTCAGTCCTTGGGGCCGTACCGCCAACGTATGAATTATGACTAAATTCGATGGACGCAAGGAATTCTCCATACTGCCTTGTGTCCTTGATGCCGGTATTCCTGATCAGCAGTCCACCCTTGGTGTCAACTAAGTGGTAGATCTGTGCTTTGAGCTCGCGCCGGGCTGGCGCATCAGTGGATCCAGTCAGGTCCAGCTGGATGCACGGCAGGGTCAATGATGCACTTCACGAGAATCCTGAGGTAGACGGCATTCTGGCGCTCCACGAAGGCGCAGTCGCCGGCATGGCCGGAGGGTACACACAGGTCAAAAACGATCCGGCCGTCATGGTAGTCCATCTCGGGGCCGGGTTAGCCCAATCCCTTGGACAAATGTGTAACATCTGGAATGCCAGGTTGCCCGTTGTGGTCATTACGCATGCCTCGGATACAGGAAGCGGCACAGATAGAACCGGCTGGGGGGTTATCCCGAATAATCAGGCCTATGGGGTCGTCGCCCGATCCTTTGCATCGGCAGGTGGCACCATGAAGAAGACCGGCGAATATGCAGGAGTGTTTCTCGATTCCATCGATCCACTGAAAATCGCCGAGGGGTATGGTGTAGACGGTATACACGTGACGGATGAATCTCGGGTTGGCGATGCCTTTGACCGTGGACTGGAAGTGGTGGGGAAAGAAGGCCGTCCATTCATTCTGAATGTCCACTTGCCTATGGGAATTCCAGAAGGTGGACGTCCTGCGAAGCCATTCCATTTTTCGGGTTAGCGGCCGCCTGTCTCTTCTGATCTGAAGATAACCAGTCCACGTCGAATGTTGCGATTCTTATGGACTCATTTGAATGCTTTTCGCCACCTTCGAAAAAGCACAGGACTGTGCCGTTGGGAAGTATCACCAATTCAGAATAGGACGCAGCACCAGAATACAAAAGTATTGATACCGGCCACGTCTGGCATTCATCTTCGCTCAAGAATATTTTCAAGTCTGCTCGATGAAACTCATCCCTCCCACCGACGATTCCTGACCAGAGAAATTGAGTATCACGTTCACTCATCGCTGATCACCATGTGACTTCGCATAGTCTTTCCTTCTACCCCGTCATCCTGGATATGATATGAAGGAAAGAGTAATCGTCCAGATTCCTGGCGCTGGATTATCCCATTCCGTAACCCGATCCAGGTCATTCATATTTTCGCTGTGTTCTTTCTACTTGAAGCCCACGTTTGCGGTCAGGTACGGCTGCGTTAGCCGGCGTTGATCTCGACCGCTTGGTTCGACAATTCGATCGGTATACGTTTGCCGAGGGCTTTGGCGGCCTTGTGTAATGTCTTTATGAGTGACTGAAACGTTCTCCGGATCAATCAGCCGATTCAAAGTAGCACGGAGGGGACTTCGTCGTTCGCCTTGACCCATCCAGCCCGCTTCAGCTACTGTTTTCACCGTGAACGCGCTTCTTCGGGTCAGCTCCAGCCGCCGGTTGCCAGTTCGGAACCGAATCAATCGGGGTTTGAATCTTCCCCCGTCGATTCCATGTTTCGGCCAATTGGCTGGAGCCGCGGATGGCCGCAAAGTCCGCAACGGCAGTGAAGTTTCAAATTGGTCCCAGCGGGCGCGTGTCCGCGCCGCCAGAAAAGCAATTTCTTATCAGTAGATGATGTACCTGGCCCGCAGGTGGGCGCCGGATTATTTTGAAAGGTGGGTCCCACAGCAGGAGCACGGATCATGAGTAAACAGCGAGTGCAATGGGGACTGTTGAGCACGGCGCGCATGGCAGAAGCAGCCCGTGAGAACAAGGTAGTGACCCTCTGAAAATAGGAAAATCGAAGATGGCGCAAACAACAGGCATTGGCGTGATCGGCATGGGCTGGATGGGTGGTGTGCACAGCCACTCCTACAAGCAGGTGGGGGTACGTTTCCCGGATAGCGAGGTGCAGCCACACCTGGTCATCTGCGCCGACGATGTCGAGGCACGGGCCCGCGAGGCCCGGGAGCGCTTTGGTTTTGCGCGCTCTACCACCGACTGGAAGGAAGTGATCGCCGATCCCGAGGTGGAGGTAGTCAATATTGCCGCACCCAACAGCATGCATCTGGAAATGGTCAGGGCCGCGGCTGCGGCCGGAAAACACATTTTCTGTGAGAAGCCGGTGGGCCGCAACCCGCAGGAAACCTCCGAGATCGAGCGCCTGGCGCGCCGGGCCGGGGTGCTGAGCTTTGTGGGATTCAACTACCGGTGGGCGCCGGTGGTGCAGTACACCCGGCAACTGATTCAGGAGGGCAAGCTGGGCAAGTTGACGCACTACCGGGGCCGCTTTTTGGCCGGGTACGCCAGCAATCCGCACGGGGTGCTATCGTGGCGTTTCGAACGCCAGGCAGCCGGCCTGGGCGCCCTGGGGGATCTGATGTCGCACGTGGCCGATATGGCGCACATGATCGCCGGGCCGATAAAGCGCCTGGTCGGCAACCAGGAAACCTTTGTCGCCGAACGTCCCCTGGCCACGCCGGGCCAAGGCACGCACTTTTCGGTCAGCACCGATGGGCCCAGGGGACCGGTCACCAACGAGGACTACGTCAGCGCCCTGGTGCAGTTTGCCAACGGCGCCCACGGCACCCTGGAGGTCTGCCGCATCATCCAGGGGGCGCAGTGCGAGATGGCCTTCGAGGTGCATGGGACAGAGGCCGCGGTACGCTGGAACTTCGAGCGCATGAACGAGTTGCAACTCTACACAGCCAATGAGGAGGACCCGACCCGTGAAGGCTATACCCGCACCATGAGTGGCCCCGGGATGCCGTTTCACGGGCACTTCAACCCGGGACCGGCGATTGGTCTGGGCTACGATGATCTCAAAGTCATAGAGGCCCACCAGTTTTTGCAATCGATCGCCGAGGGCAAACAGGGAGAGCCCGGTTTTGGCGAGGCCCTGGCCGTGGCCCAAGTCCAGGCGGCCATCCAGCGCTCGTGGGAGAGCCAGGCCTGGGAAGACGTACGAACTCTGAAAGGGGGATAGGAGAAAGACAGCTCGCCAGGGGCTGGGTTGTTTTTCATCCAGGGTGGGTTCCTGTCTACTGGTGGTGGATTGTTTTGGGAATCTCTGCGGTTACCGAGCTGGACATAAGCCTTCAGAAAGCGTGCGGTATTAAAAAAGACACCATACTCTCTTACGAGGAATCTGTCGGACTTACGGTGAACGGCTCTCGTAGTTGAATTGCCTCATAATCAGGCCTGGCTGATCAACACTTCAAGTGCGCCGCCAACCTCCAAGGGCATATCCAGCAGGACGGCTCCTGCCATTACCGGCAAATTAGAGGATTCCTGTAGCCTGAGCGCCCGCCCGTACCGTTTCACTGTCACATCACCTTTCGGGAGTCCTTCCAGCCGTGAGAAAAGATGGTCCTGCGCCGAACCGTTCAGGATCCACATTCGCTGCACGCCCACTTCAGGCAACTCCAGGTGGCCCGGCATGGTGTTGGTGTAGAGGCCGATGACGGCCTCTACATCCCGGTAGATCGAAAAAATCGAATAGTGCGGATCGGTACTCAGCACCCGATGCCGACCGAACATCAGCAGGTCGGTGTTCTGGTTATAGAATTCGAGCCAAGCTTTGACGATTTGGCGGTGCTCCCCTTCTAGAGCACGCAAGTCGGTGGACAACATGGGTACGGCACTGGTGACGAGGCTACTCATGAAGCAGGCGACGATCTCAGCCCGGTCGTGGGGCTGCCACCAAGCAGGATCGGCGTGAACCGCGACACTGCCCTCTCTTCCCGCCTCTGGGTCCATCATGTAGCTGCGCAACCGGGTGCACATGCGGCGAATGTGATCGAAGTCCAGCGGCGAATCCTGGGCACGGTGGTTAGTCGCATAACTGCGCGTGATCAGATTGGTGTAGTTCATACGAAACTCGAGCAGCGCATCGTTGCCCACCCCCTTTGCGGCCGCGTGTATAGTCTGCAGCAACACGTGCATACCCTCACCATAGGTAGCATAGGCATGCTCGTGATCGGCCTGACAGGGATAGGAAAGGCGCTCTTCGAAGGCATCCATAAAGTCTATCTTGAGGCCGTCGACGCTGTATTCCTGCATCAGGTGTTCAACCATCCGAGCCACATAGTCGTGCACGGACTGGCATCGTGGGCAGAGAAACAGGTCGCCCTCACTTAGATAATCCGACTTGAGCAGGTTCTTGGCGATAAATGGATCGTCGCGGATCTGATCAAGCCTGAATAGGGGCGCGCACCACAGCAGGACACGCAAACCCTCCTCCTGTAGGCGCTTTGCCATCCCTTTCATGTCAGCAAATTTCTCGTTGGCCTTGTAATGACCGGTCGCTTCCTCCACGTATCCGTCGATCCACCAGCCAGCGTCCACGATGACGCTGCCGAATCCCATTTCCACCAGATGCGGAACATTCTCCAACACGTAATCGGCTGTGACGTTGTCCTTGATCCCATACCAGGTGCACCAGACCGGCTTCCACGCCGCTGGTGGTGTTTCGCACAACTGCGGCTGATGAATCCGGTCATACATTCGCGCAAAATGTCGCACCTGGTCGAACAACTGATTATCGGTGCGCGATACGTACAGTGTCTCCTCCCACAGGCTGGTTTCGCGCGGCCCTTCGTCGTATAACCGGTTTAAGCCAATCTTAGCGTCCTCGTCGTAACAATTGTGCGTGGCCTCGGCCAGATTCACGTGATCCATAAAACC
>CBDDCD010000002.1:0-1067500 GCA_965226025.1 Candidatus Moanibacter sp.
AACTGAGGGGCTCGACTTCGATTCCAATCCATCCGTAATTAATCTTTCCCGAGAAGTGGAGGTCGTCACGAATCCGGAGAGCGGCGCGAGCGGGCAGTGAATAGGATCCCTGCACCTCGGAGGGAAGAGCGTATACCAGGATTCCGATCAATTTCCCATTGAGATCAAGCAGAGGTGAACCGCCCTCTCCCGGCCCCCCCGGTATGTCGGTTCTAATGTAGGGGACGGGAAAGATGTTGGACCCGAATCGACTCTCTGTACCCGTAACAAGGCCGAAAGAGGGGCTGGGATCGAATTCGAGGAGGGCGCTTATTCTCAACACCATCGTGCCGACGGCAGGCAACTCCGGGGAATCCGTGAGGTGGAGGAACCTGAATTTTGTGGGGATCGACAGCACCCGCAAGAGAGAGATGTTGGTATAGGAATCACCCCCAAGCATTTCTGCGGCGTAGGAGATCTCATTATGCACCACCCAGATACGGTCGGCGCCCGAAGTGGAATTGGCATTGGTTAAAACATGACCATCGCGGCTGATAAAGAATCCGGTCCCAATGTCTACGCGAGTTTTGCCGCCCTCGCCGGCATTCTCGAAGGCAGCGCTGACCCGGACCACGGCATTGCGGTTCTCCTCATAGATCGCAATGATTCGACGCTGAAGACTGAGGAAATCACCTTCATCCTGCGCCCGGATGGTCCCGTGAAAACAGATACAGAGAATCGTCGGAGCCAGCCACCTGAAATGCCGCAATTCGGCCATCGTTCAATTCTTAAAGGAGCAAAACACTCCTCGCAAGCACGAGCTTCAGGATAGGAATCTGTCGCGGTGAATCCCCTGATCAGATGTAAGAATCAGGCAAATTGAAAACGAGCTGACGCTCCGACCCAACAGATTCCTGCAGGATTCTAGAAATACTGAAGCGAGGGCGCCGAGACGAACCGCACGTCACGAGGCGCAATTTCTTGGGGATCAGCGGATATGCGAGACTCAGCCAATGAGGACAGAGCGGTGAATGTACGAGGCTTCAGGTTTTTCTGGTAGGAGAGTTTCTTGTCTTGCGGCACCTCGATGACTTCGATGACGAAGGTCTTCTGGAGATGAGGGGCAACGAACACAGTATAGTTCTGCGACCGGCGGGACTCAACCAACCGTGGACCAATAATTGGTTTAACTGTTTCCGCTCTAGCAATATTGAGGTCTACCGGCACGCGCTCCTCTACTTTTGTTCCGCTCTGGAACACGACAAAGATCAGGGCCGCTCCTGCCGCTGCCGCGACCGGGATGGCAACCGCCAGCCGAAAGAAGAGCGATCGAAAGCGGGAGCGAGGCCCTGGATCTTCACTGACTAGAGCCTGCAAAGTCCTGCGGCGAAGCTTCCGGTCAAAGTCCTCCCAGAACTCAACCGGCGGTCTCTCTATGCGCTTCAGTCTGAGGATATCCTCAAGGCTGACTTCCGAATCTCTGTTCATCCGCAACTTGAAAAAGTCAATCAATGTAGGCCTGCAAGTAGGCCTGGAGCTGCTGTTTGGCGTAATGAAGTCGTGATCGTACAGTTCCCACGGAACAGTTCATAATCTCCGAAATCTCCTGATGGCTAAGTCCCTCAATTTCAAAAAGAACCACCACAGTCCTATGTTTAGGGGACAACTTATGAAGCGCTTCGTTCAATTTCTCCTGGAGTTCATTCAGAAGCACGGACCGGTCGGAATTCGTTCTCACGGCCAATGCTTCAATGATTTCCGCGGAGGAGACTTCCTCGTTGATCTTTTCGAAACTAAAGAAACGCCGCATGCGGTTTTTCTTCAAATCGGTTAGGGTAGCATTGATAGCGATTCGGTAGAGCCAAGTGAAGAAAGACGATTTGCCTCGGAATCGCTTAAGCGAGCGAAAGGCCTTGATGAAAGACTCCTGCGTGAGGTCGGCGGCATCCTCGCGATTGGAGGTGAGGTTGTAGATGATGGAAAAGAGCCGTTCCCGATACTTTTGGACGAGATGATCGAAGGCCTCGACATCACCCCCTTGCACTCGGCGCACGTAGGCGAGATCGTTATCGGTTTCTTCAGCCGCTCCGAGCGAGCTTTGGGTTAGGGCTTTGTCAATGGCCATCGAGGAGTGCATTTAATCGTCCTTTTTCGCTATATCCGCCGCCGAGGCAATCTAATTCCAACAGGTTGGTGTCTGTCGGATCCTGTGATTCTTCTGCCGTTCAATTACGAATTTCCTTTCGACGGAATCCTGGTGGGCCTGAATTCTCAGCATCAGAATGAGCGATATCAGGTGGACGATATGACTCACCTTCAATCTGAGAGTTCCCGAGCAAAGTCTATTCCCAGCTGGAGGTTGTCCGATTTTTCTGTTCGACCTCTGCGCGAATGCAGACTTTGCGTTAGCCGTGAAGCCTAAGAGAAAAGCGGGCTAGGAATCTGTCGGGCTTTGCACTTCGCAACAGACCTGAACTTCGGATCGCAGGTTGACGGTTGTAATCGGCGACCAAATTCATACCGACAGATTCTTCTAGGAGTCTGTCGGACGAACCTGGTCACTTGCGAAGCGATCGAACGTCTAAGTCCGACAGACTCCTAGGGGGTGAACAGATTTCTCTCCCCGATCGACCTCACCCAATCGCAGATCTCGGAAAGGAATCTAACGGGGGTATAATTCGAAAAAGGCGCCAAAGCCAATTCGGCGCAATCCAATTCCCTTCGAAACCGGGTTCCCACCTCTTCGAATATTCCATGCTCCGCAAGCAACGCTCTAATCACCTCGAGATCGATCTGCCGGCTGCTCTGCAATGTGTTGGTGAGGTCATCCCGGCCCGGCTCATCAAGACGCTCCAAGAGGAGCAGAAGCGGGAGAGTGACCTTCCGGTTGGCAATGTCGGTTCCCAGTGTCTTTCCGGTCCGTTCCTCGAGTTCAACAAAGTCCGCGAGATCATCATAGATTTGATAGGCGATGCCCAGGTGCCGCCCGAATATCCCGGCCGCCCTAATGAAATCGGGGTCGTAGCCACCGAGTTTCGCCCCGAGAAAGGAGGAGACAAAAAAGAGTTCGGCTGTCTTTAATTCGATAACTCGGTAATAATCCTCAACCGCTATTGAGGGATTGCCTCGTTGGAAAGTCTGTTCAATCTCCCCCGAACAGACCCTGCGAGTTGATTCCGACACGGCCCGACAGACATCGACAATCGGAAATTCGGAGGCGAGCTTGAGCGCTTGCGAAAAAAGGGCATCTCCGAGAAGGACAGCGATTTTGGAGCCGTATTTCTTGCTTACGGTCGAGTCATTATGCCTCAGGCTCGCCTCATCGAGGACATCGTCATGAACCAAAGTGGCCAGATGAACAAATTCGATCACCGCGGAAGCCTTCACGAGATCCTCCGATACCACATCTTCGGAACGCCAACCGGAGTAGAAAAGGAGGATAGGTCGAATTCGCTTTCCCCCGTTCTTCAAGCAAAAAGCTACGAGGTCCTGAATTTCAGTTTCAAACTCCCCGATTTGGTCATCCATGAACCCTGACAGCCTCTCCAGATGAGATTTTACACGAAGAGAAATCGCGCCAAGGTCGGGATATCCGGATTCTTTCGTGCTCTCGCCTTCGGCTCTAACAAGCATAGAATCAGAAACTAGCGCATTACTCTTCAAAATCAAGTTTTCTGAATCCGGGATGTCCCATCTTCTGGAGAGTCTCATTGGCGCCAATTGGAAGAAGGCCGAGGAATTCGACGATCCCGCCCGATCTGATGGAATATTGGGAGTCCACAGCACATCGCCCGTTGGGTGGGGCCATCTCACTACGGGGTACTATTTCGTCCCCCGCAACATTCTGTGGGGACCGTTCCGATTCGAAAAGAATCGTGCTTGGCAAGGGATGTGCTCACATTGGATTCGGCGAACTTCCTATTCGAATTCGTGAACCAGAGCCCCTTATCAATAATGTTGGCCTGCGGAATAGCCTTTGTCGTTGGCCGCTTTTGGTACCTTGACTACCAGGAGGCGGGCCGGGGAAAAGAACAGACAAAGGCTATACCCGGTGCGACACCGGCGGGAAATGCGACCATGCTGATCGCGGTCCTGGGAAGCATGCTCATCCTGGCAATCGAGACCGCAGGTGAGTACGCTCTTGAAGTCTCGCAGGAACAATCCACCGTCACGGTGCTGTTTCTCGCAGGGCTTATCGCAGCAGGAATAATCGAGGAGATCGTCTTTCGCGGTTACCTCGTGGTGGAGAAGAGGGGACCGACTCTCCTGATCGGCAGCATTCTAGGATTCTCGCTGCTATTCGCCCTCGCCCACTTCCACTACTGGATAGAATGGAAGGGATTCGGAGAGGGAATTCTCGAGTTCAATCTGACCTCGAAATCGGCCTGGACCCTGTTGGTCCTTTTTCTGAATTCCCTTTGGTTCTACGCAGTACGATTTTCTTTCTTCAACAAGCACCGCTCTCTACTACCGTGCTTTGCCGCTCACATTGCGAGCAATGTAGGAGTCTTCTTCATTAAGCTCTTTCAGGGTCACGTCTCAGGGCTCTATTGATTTTGACTACCGTCGAAATCATTTAATTATCGACGATTCTTACTCTGATAAACCTGGACGTAAACCCGGATACGGGCCCTACATCTTTGACCGTCACTCGCTGCAGGTAAAAATTGTCGATGACACTGACAACGGCGGGATCGAGAAGCAGGGTATTGATCGAGTCGAACGAATCCATCGTGATCAAAACGACCGTGTCGTTAAACATGCCATTCTCTGAGACCTCGACGACATAATCGATCAATTCACCGTTCGCGGAAGGCGCGAGCCGGTTGAATGTGACGCTGAGGAACTGGTCGCCGTTGAGTTGGATAAACCCGAAGGCCGGGCCGGGTTCGGTACCAGCAGCGTCTGTGTCGAAGGCATGCATCGGATTGGCAACCCTAGCCCTACTTGACCAACTCAACTTCCGAAACGGTTTTTTTCGGGGGTAGTAGGGCTCAGGAGGCGCATCAACAGTAGAGGTGGGTTGGCAAAACCGCCTGTAGTGTAGACCTACGCTCTTCCCAGGGCGGGATTTTTTCGTATAATGGTGGGCCATCATGTTTTTGAGGTGTAATCGTCGGCGCAAAGATGGCAAAGAGCACTACTATTGGAATATCGTTGAGAACAAGCGTGTCAGCGGGGGGCGGGTGGTCCAAAGACAGGTCCTCTACCTTGGAGAGATCAACGATAGCCAACACGAAGCGTGGCGCAAGAGCATCGAGATTTTCGAAGAGGGCAGGGAAAGACCCGAACAGGTGGCGCTGTTTCCGGAAGATCGTGCCCCGCCTGTGGGCGACGAAAGTATTGTTAGAATACGGCTCAAAGATCTCAGGATCGAGAAGCCGCGGCAATGGGGAGGGTGCTGGCTTGGGTGCGTTCTATATGAGCAGTTGGGACTGGGAGAATTCTGGCGGGAGCGTCTCAGACCCTCCCGTCAGGGTACCCGCTGGGCCCATGTGCTGCAGACCCTGGTGGTTTACCGGCTGATGGCACCGGGAAGCGAGTGGCGGCTGCATCGGGAATGGTATGAGCGAAGCGCGATGGGCGATCTGATGGGGGAAGACTTTGGGATCGCCGAGAAGAACACGCTCTATCGCTGCCACGATCGATTGCTCAGGCACAAGAAGGCCCTGTTCAGGCACCTGACCGAGAGGTGGAGCGATCTGTTCAATGCCCGTTACGAGATTTTGCTATACGATCTGACGAGCACCTATTTTGAGTGCGATCCGAACCAGGAGCCGGCGGCCTCGAGCCGACTGCGCAAGTTCGGCTACAGCCGCGATAAGCGACCTGACTGCGTGCAAGTGGTGATCGCCCTGGTGGTGACTTGTGAGGGCTTGCCGATTGCCTATGAGGTACTTCCGGGTAACACGCAGGATAAAACCACCTTAAAAGATTTTCTTTCTCGGGTGGAAGAGAACTACGGTAAGGCGAACCGGGTGTGGGTGATGGATCGGGGCATTCCGACCGAGGAAGTCTTGCAACAGATGCGCCAAAGCGAACCCAGGATCCACTATCTGGTGGGTACCCCGCGCTCCTGGCTGGGTCGCTTCGAGCAGTCGTTGCTGCAGAAGGATTGGAAGCAGTTGCGTCCCGGTATCGAGGTGAAACTCCTCAGCGAGGGAGGTGAAACCTACGTTCTGGCTAAAAGCGACGATCGGGTGCGCAAAGAAAAAAACATGCGCCTGCGTCGTTTACGCCGTCTTATCGAGGCGCTCAAGAAGCTGCGTGAGAGCAAACGGCGCTACCAACGCGATACCATCCTGATCAAACTGGGCGAAGCCAAAAAGGAGGCCGGTCCCCGGATCTTTGGATTACTCGACATCGAGATCGCCCCCAAGGGCGCCCCCACTGAAAAGCCGCCTTTGAGCTTCCGGTTGAACTTAAAAAAATACCGCCAAGCCTATCGCCGCGAAGGCCGCTATCTGTTGCGCAGCACCCTCAGTGCCGAGAACCCCGAGCAACTCTGGCGCCTTTACCTGCAGCTCACTGAGATCGAGCAAGTCTTCAAGGAAATCAAGAACGACCTTTCCATCCGCCCCATCCATCATCAGAGAGATGATCGCATCGAGGCGCACATCTTTATCAGCTTCCTTGCTTACTCTCTGTGGGTCACCCTGAAACGTCGACTCTACCCGATGGCTCCGGGACTGACCCCAGCCGAGGTGCTCTCCAAAATGGCGGCCATCCAAATGCTCGATGTGAAACTGCCCACCACCGACGGACGCACCGTTGTGCTTACCCGTTACACCGAGCCCGGTGAGGACCAAAAGCTACTACTGAACCGGTTACACCTCGAACTTCCTCCCCAACCACCCCCCCAAATCGAATCCAAATAACCCCTCCTGTAGTGTAGACCTTTGGCCCACTATCAACGACTTACGTCGAAATCAGGCCCCAGTTGAGAAAGACGGGCTAGGATCGGTGCCGAAGGCCATCTCCTGAAGATTAGTCAATCCGTCACCGTCGTCATCAGCGCCCAGTGCGCCTACGGAGCCACCGACATCCCCTGGAACGGAGGGCTCAGCATCCCAGAACCCTTGGAAGTCCGCAAAGCTCTGATTAATCGGAGTGGCCAGAATATTGATGTTGTGAGTGCCAAGGAAGGTGGTGGTTCCACCCGCATCGACATTTACCATCGACACAGTCTCGGAGCTCAGGACGACATCGAGGGCGAAATCAATGGGAATAAAACCCTCATCGGCGGGTGTGCCGGTCGGCACCGGGTCTTGCTCAGCGAGATCTCCAAATCCGTAAACATCGGTGACCTCATCCTCGTTATAGCGAGGCATCTGCAAGCTCGTTTTGAAGGTTACTCCGGGCGGATTTAACAGTGTCGGATCGAACCCAATTCCACGATTGTCGCCAAATGTCGCGAGCGTCCGGTCGAGCAGTTCTACCCTAATCTGCTCGGTGCGATCCGCTCCCTGGTCGTCGAAGATATTGGTGAACTCGCCGATAAAATCGACCTGGATGTCGTAATTTTCTCCGATCGGAAACTCTTCGCATCCGATGTTGTCCACGTCAAACTGGAATTGCAGTTCACCCTCGCGGAAGTAGCTGCCGTTGCGGAAAACACGGCTGCGAACAAACAGGTTCGGTTGGGCATCGATCGTCACATCAGGCTGATCGGAGAAGGAGAAGTTGTTCCCTTCGTCGAACTCAAGGAAGATCTCAGTGCTGTCGACAAAGACCGCGACATGATAGTCGCCCTCGGGCAGACAGATATTGAGGAAGAATTTCTGATTAAAGACGAATCGGCCATCGGTTCCGATTTCTTCTATCTCGTTCAGCTTTCCGAGCACGATGTCGTCGCTGTTACCCCAGATCTTGTCGATCGAAAGTCTCACCTCGACACTGAACAGATCGCTCACTGGGGGATCCCCCATCGTCACGCCCGCATTCACTCCGGTAACGGTAATTATCAGCGGGGTATCTCTCTGAATTACGAATGTCCCCTCGGTGAATTGCAGTTCGGTGATAATGAGATCCGGCAGAGTCAAGGCCGTGATTGCGACGTTGTCCACAAAGGCCATCGCACCCGGATCATCCGCTTCGTTATTGTTGCGCTGGTAGGTGATGCGAACAACCCGGTCCGTTGCACTGGACTGGACATTGATGTCAACCGATTCCCAGACAGCGCCAGTATCGCCGACGATTGAGTCGATAACCTGCCCGTCAACCGTGAGCGTGAGGCTGTCGCTGGCTGACTTTATCCTCCAGTCCAATTGCAGATTGAAGGGACCGGGAACCGTAATCTCAAAGAACGCCTGCTGGCCAGCGACCAGGAGCGCCGGTGACTGCACGGCATCACCATCGTCTGTTATGGGTTCGGATTCAGCCGTCTGGCCGAACCAGGCGCCATCGCCGCCGAAGATAAAGTCCGGGGGCGGCGTATGATCGACCGCTTCGGCGATTGAGGGCACCAAGGCCGGGTCAACCGTGATCGTGAAACCCGTAGCAACCAGGGTGTTGTTGTCTTCGTTTACCTCGTTGAAGAATCCAAGGGTATCGAAAATGACGACGACGTTGTATACGCCCGGATTGGCTGTCGGCGGTATTACTCCGGTGTTGAAAACTTCAACGTTGGTGTTACCTGGATTGATCGTACCGGACAATGGGAAGGATTGGAGGAAGAGGTCGTCTGCATTGCCGATGGTCCCGTCCAAAGTGAGGAAGACTTGCCCCTCCAATCCGGCATCTGGTACGACGTCGGAGTTGCCGTCGTTAAAGATCGAGATGTTGATAGCCCCGACGGTGTCACCCCTGTCGAGCGTCTCATTGGCGCCTGTTATATTCGTGACGGCGACATCGAAGATATTAACCGCGATCTGGTCGACGTATCCGACATCCTGGGACTCCGTGTTTTTTCCCTTTTGGTAGGCCCATCGCAGAGTGTGGTCGCCAGGTCCGAGAACAACGCTCTCCGGAGTCCAATCAACTAGGCCGGAAACCCGCCGGTCGATGGTGCCGTCTATAAAGAGACCAATACTGTTCAGATTCTCGAGGGTGTCGGTCTTCCAGTTGAAGGTGACCTCGGCGGGACCTTCGATCGCGACCTCAAAGGAAGTCTCGAGACCTTCTTCCAGGAACGGAGTCTGAGCCGCATCGGTGCCGTCATTGGTTACAACCGTCTGCCCGAACCATGGGACCTGCTCCACCCTCGTTGAGGCGAGGGGACCGATCGGCGGCGCGACAACATCGAGGTCGAGAGCGACATCGAGAGAGAGGGCATTGGCGCCGGGATCAACCTGGACGATAGACTGAGTGGTGAAGAATACGTTGTTGCTCCCATCCACCTCAAAAATCTCACCGGTGGCATTCACCAAGACACCGACAAAGTAGATACCTGGAGGCGTGTACTCGGGAATCTTCAGATTGAAAAACTCACTGACATCACGCGGTATGAGCGGGTCCTCGCTGGCTACGAGGGCGTCATCAAGTTGGATACGATGGGTGTCCCTCAAGACTCCCAAGGCATCGCTGCGAATGAGGATGTCGTTGACGTCGTTGAAATTCTGATCGGTCGAAAGGACGAATTGGAAGATAATCGGCGAATTGGCCGGAACGTCGAGCTGACCGGTATTGACGATCTCCAAAACCGCGTCAGAGAGATCGATGGTGTCCCCTCGAATGAGAATCTGGGGAAGGGCGCCGGAGAATTCAAGATTGCTCACCTCAATCTCAGGAAAGAAGAGGTTGAACAGATCGACCGTGATAGCGGCGCTGGCCATGAAGACCTCTCCCGCTTCCAATGTTTCGCCACTTATCTGGACGAGGTCTGCTTCCAGAAGAACGTCTCCAGCGAAGAAAGTGAAGGTGTAGAAGTCAAATGCTTCCAGGGAGAAGGTATGTAGGGACCAAATGTCCTCTCCTTGTGGGCTCTCTCGATTAGCTTGATGGACGATCTCGCCGCTCTTTCGTACTTGGAAGAAGACCTCGCCCTTGAACCAGAAAGAGACAAAGGTCGGCTGATCAATGAAGACAGATGTCGAAACGGTGGAAAATTCGCCCTCGCCCAGATTCTGAGGTGCACTGACAGCGTCGATTTCATCCAAGGAGTCATCGGTCTGTCCTATCCAAGGACGGCAGAAGGAACCTTCCCGCTCCCAGAGCAACTGTGGAGAGTCAAGGGCCTCGCCTAGATCCACTCCAGTAACAAAAGTGTCGAGGATGAAATTCGGGCTGACATTATTCTCTTCATTCGACTCTTCGACCACGTCGGTCACATCGGCCAAAGCATTGGGATGGCCACAATCAATCGAAATTGGATGGTCCTCCGTCACCGTTACGGACATCTGGAAGAATCGACGCTCGCCGATATCGAGTCCTTCCGAATAATCGAATTCGGTGAACACTCCCTGGTTCATGAAAAGGCGAATGCGGATCGGATCTCCTCCTTCGGCCACGCTCGGGATGCCACGAAGTCCACCGTTAACCAGCTCGAAGGAGAGAGGAATCTCTTCACCGAAGGCATAACGGCCATCCTCATGGATGAAATTCTCCACCTTCAGATCCGGCCGCGTCTCGACAATGATGTCCGGGTCGGAAGAGAGGAAGGCATTGTTATCTTCGTCCAGCTCCACGAAGTTCCCGGTCGGAGGCCCGCCGTTGACGGGATCGATACGAAGGCCGAGGCGATAGTTGGCGGAAGCCGGGATGACATTGCCGGAACGATTCGTCGAAGGTATCTCGATCTCAGCGTGTAAGACATACTGGTTGGATTCATCCAACGGTTCGATGATCTGGAGCAATCCCAGAACGATGTCGTCGCCGTTACCGATATCGGTATCGATCGTAAGAACCGCTTCGACGAACAACGGAAGTGAAGGAATCGGAATCAGGTTGCCTCCGATATTCAACCCCAGAGCATTGAATTCGAAGTTATCACGCTGCACGATGTAAGTATCAGGCGTGAAATCAGCCGTGCTGACGACGAAGTCAGGATCACTCAGGGGCGGCGGCACAGACGCAGTGAAGACGATCGAATCAACCCAGGCAGTATCCTGGAAGGCCGAAACGCTGCCGTCTTTTCGATAGGTGAAACGGAATGTGTAACTTCCCGGATCAAGTGTTCTGGTGACTCCCGCGAAGGCGGCAACATCACCCGAAATGGCGTCGATTTCCTCCCCATTGATGCTGAAGATCAGAAAGTCAAAACCCGCCTCCGAGGAAACCGCCCAATTAAAGCTTATCTGGAATACCTCAGCGAAGAACACATTGACCTCGAAGAAGCTCTCCTGCCCGTCGCCGATAGCGCCGGCCTGGCCGGCATTGGTTCCCAAATGGACCATCGTACCCTGGCCGAACCAGGAAGATACGCCTCCCAATAGGGGATCGAGTCCCTGCTGTTCACCGAACTGCGTCGGAATCGACGGGCCCGCAAAGGTCATCCTCGAGCGCGAGGCCCAGTTTGGGTCCGTTGATGATTATACTCGCGGGGCCGGAAAAGATCGTGTTGTTGGCCTCGTTGCTCTCAGGGATCACACCCGTGGAATCGGCTCGCACCGCTAATCGGTATTCGCCCTCCGGCGTGTCGTTGGGCACAAAAGCGGGCAAAAGAGGACTGGAGGGTACCAGATCGACGAATTCTCCGGCGGGATCACCGCCACCCAGGCCCTGGCCGAGCGCCGCTTCCGGAATGAGGATAATGTCATCGAGATTGCCCAGGGTAAGATCGCGGGTTAAGATCACCTGCACGGACGAAACCTCTACAATATCGAAAAGCCCGATATCCCGCACCCTTATCTTCGTAATTTCAATCTCATCCCCTCTGTTATAGGAGGGGGGAGGGACGATGCCTCCGAACTCGAAGTTATTGGCATCCGGCTGAAGATCGCCGAGCAGCGAAAAGGTCGAAATCGAGAAAAGGGTATTGTTGTTGGTATCGGACTCGCTGATCAGACCCGCGGGATTGATCCGCGCCACTACTTTATAGGTATTCGCGGGCACGCTTGCCGGTACCGTGAATCCGGTGCTGATAGTAAAGGAATCGCCACCCGACAAGTCCCCGGCATGCTCCATCACTCCGGCCAGTGGAACGTCGTCGGCATTTCCAAAAATATCGTCCACGGTCAGATTAATCGACACCGAGATAGGATTAGGACCGGCAAGGTGGTTACCTCCCTGATTGGTCCCGGTTACCTTGAAACCTACCACCCCTTCGGGTGCGAAATCGGCGTTCGGAATGAGCAACTCACTGATGATGAAATCGGGGAAGAAGTCGATCGTCTGTCCCGTAACGAAATCATTGTTGCCGGCGTCAATCTCGGCCACGATGTTGGTGTTATTGGCGCGGAATCCGACCCGGTAGCTTCCCGGCGGCACGTCAAAAGGTAGATTTATGGTGTCGTCGAAAAGGATGGTCTCCTGGAAGTCGAGACCATCCGTGAAGTTGAAAGTGCCGATCGTGACATCGTCGGCATTGCCGATGGTCGTGTCCGAAGTGAGAACCAGAAGGGTCTCGTAGGAGGCGACGTTATCGTCAAAAGAGGCGCCGGTATTCCGAATCGAAACGGTAAAGTCGAGAGGATCCCCGGGATTCAGACCGTTGCCTATGAAAGTGGCGGAAGGGATCTCGAAATCCGCCAAAATGAGAATGGAAGAATTTTGATAAAGGTATTATTGTCCGGGATGACCGGGATTTCCGGGAGGAGCTCCTCGATCGCCCCGTCCGAGTTAACCACAAAGGAGAATCGATAGTCACCGACCGGGAACTGGTCGGGGAGATTCAAAGACACAAACAACTGCTCGGTGGCCCCGCCTCCAATACCGCCGGCCAATTCCACGGTGGCCACGCTGACATCATCGGCATCGCCCAGGGTGCCGTTGATCGTCATCCCGATATCAACAGGAATGGGAGGGGAGTCAGCCGGATAATTGCTCCCGAGATTGGAAACGAAAATGTTGAAACTCATATTGGCGCCCGGCCTCAGCTCTCCCGGTATGACCGCAGCCGTGACCAGGAGAAAATCCGGTGAACCAAAAATCTCAAAAGTACCTGGAGCCGTGGCCAGGTTGTTGTCTTCGTTCTCCTCATCCACGACATCCGTGGCGTCGACCGTGAATTCTATCGAGTAATTACCGAGGGGGACGGCTAGATCGATGTCCAACACCCCGTTGATGGTAAAGGATGACCCACCGGTAAGTCCGCCGTTGAATTGGACCATCGAGACTACAATGTCGTCGGAGGCGTTTACCAAACGGGCCGTAATCTCTACCGGGGTTCCCGTCGGAGTAAAATTCACTCCGTCATTTTTCAGATCGAATGAGTAATTGACTTGCTGCCCAAGCGAGAATTGAAAGGTGGAATTGTCCACATCCAGATTCTCAATGGTGAAATCCGGACGAGGTACGCCCGGCACCTGAACCACGAAGCCGACTTCCAGGAAGACATTCGAGGCGCTCACTCCGACGTTGCCCAACTGTCCTCTTCCATTGTCACCAGCGGCGAAGACCCGCCCATCATTGGCCAGGAGCAGAGTATGTTTGCGGCCCGCCGCAACCGAGGCAATGGTCGGAAGTCCAAGAATTTGCAGGGGGTTACGCGGATTGAGATTGTCCCCATTCCCGATCTGACCGTCACCATTTCCGCCCCAACCGAATACGGTGCCGTCTGTCTTGGTGGCAATGGAGTGCTTTTGCCCGGCTCCGCAATTGGCCCAATCATCGGTGTCGGTTCCGATTTCGACGAACTCTACCTGGTCACTCAAGTTCGGCCCGATCCCTAATTGACCCTCGAGGTTTCTACCCGCGGCATGGAGGGTACCGCCTGTCTTCATGGCCAGAGTGTGGTTCCCTCCCCCGGCCGCCATCTCCCAATCTGAGTCCGATCCGACCTGAGTTGGACTGGTCACGAAAATCGAACTTCCGCCGAGACCCAGTTCACCGTGCAAGTCGCTTCCCCATGACCACATGGTTCCATCCGACCGGACGGCCACGGAATGGAAATCCCCGGCTGCTATATCAGCAAAGGTAGAACCGGCCGCTATCTGGGTGGGGGTGAACGTATTCTCGAAGGGATTACCGTCACTCCCGATGTCACCATTCCCCAGTTGCCCGCTGCTGTCGCTGCCGAAAACGAAAAGCGAGCCATCAGACTTCAGGGCCAAGGTGTGAAAGGCGCCGGCGCAGACCGAAGCCCAATTTGTTTCCCCACCTACCTGAGTCGGCACATCGACCGAACCGACCCCGGAACCGAGCCCCAATTGACCCTGAGCATTGCTGCCGATTGCCCAAAGAGTCCCGTCCTGACGAACCGCCACGGTGTGGCTGTTTCCGGCCGAAACCACGTCCCAGTTGGTATGGACGCCGATGATAGTGGCTTCGAACTGATCGATGTCACTTCCAGTCCCGAGCTGCCCGTCTCGATTATTGCCCCATGACCAAAGGGTTCCCGGATTCTCGGCCGCTCCGGCGTCGATAACCCTGGCCGAATGCTCATCCCCAGCCGCAATCGGGCCTCCCTCCGCCAACCCTGAATCGGGAAATGCGAGCGCCGACAGGAGCAGGTATAAGGGAACAAGGGGGGCGCGCAGACGAGAACGATTTTGGAACTGCGGTGATCTCATGGCTGGGCTTTCGAAATTGATGTGATTGATTGATTTACCCTCGCGTGCACTCATCAGTCATTCTGAATTCGCAACCTCATGAATCTCTGTTGTACAGCTTCCACAGGAACGCTGTCCCGTACCGTGATTCGTGCCGTGTAGCCGCGTTCCGCGATGGATATGACGAGATTGCTCGTGTTCAGACCAGCGTTGCCATTGAGACTGTTTGGTCCCGTGAAATCGAGGAAGGGCGGTTCAATGGTGAGGATCGGCGTGAAGGACATGCCATCCTGTGAGACTTCGACGAAGTAGAGGAGGTCGTTGGCGAAGATGTTCAGGTCGAAGGTCAGCCCCAGATAATCCTCACTTTCTGATACGACGATCCCGGCGCTTTCCAGCATCCCCAATCCGCTGGTGTTGGCGAACAGTGGGTTGGAATTGACCGCGAATTCCTGCAGGTTGTTCAATCCATCTCCATCGGGATCGACGTCCGGATCGATCGGATCCAACTCGTTTCGCGCCGCCCAAGCCGCGAAGTCTTCCGGACCCGACGGTGAGAAGACGATTTGAATCGGAAATACAGGCACAAACCTGTTTCTCTCGTCCGATTCTTCGATCTCATTAGCGGAATCGATTTCGATCAATAGGAGATAGATGCGTAGGGTAACGTCGGGCAGGGCACCGGGCAGCACGTCCTGGATCTCGGCCAGAGTCGGCAGGATAAGCTCGCTTTCAATATGGATAACGCCGTCGTTGGGATTAAACTCGTCAATGCCGGGGAGGAAGGCGTTCTCGGGAAAGTTGGAAAGAACGTCGATGTCGAGAGTTGCCAGAAGCAATCGATCCACCAGGAAGACGTCGTTGACCGTCTGGCCGAGCAGATCTTCGACCACCAGGGCGAACGGAAAATGGGAGAAGAGAGTGATTCTCTGATTGAAGAGAACGCTTCCGACAGTCGGTTCAAGTCCTCGATTGCGAATGTCAAAACTGATCGGGAGGGCGCCTTCCGGATAGTAGAGCTTCGAATTGTCGATCTGGAAATTCTCAATCACCAAATCGGGAAGACGGCGTATCGTGACCTGTCGAGTTCCGGTGATGGCAAAGTTGTTGTCTGTCGCCGTAAAGGGAATGAAGTCCGCTGGTTCGTATTCGACGACGCGCTCATTGAAATCGAGGAAGGCGGCGACGTAATAGTCACCCGCGGCGGCGTAGTCCGGAATAAGCACATCCCCTTCGAAGACGATCTGCAGACCCGAGCCTCCCTGGGACTGTTGAATAAACGCAACCTGACCGAGGGGGATATCGTCGTCGTTACCCCATACCAGATCAGCCGTAAGCCGCAGCTCGATATCGGATGCGACGAAGTTAAAGGTGGGCGGAACATCCGTCCCTCGATTCTCCGCCACTACTCGGATCGGAACTTTGTCCCCATCCGGATCATCGAGACGGTCGAGGATGTAGACACCTGGATTGTTGTCGTTCACCTCGAGAATTTTAATCCTCAGATCCGGCAAATTAATCGGCGTAAAGGTGACATTGTCCACCCAACCCGTATCCAGCACACCCTCAATCTCCTCTCCGCTGTCCTTCGTGTAGAGCCACTGGACCTTCTGGGTGCCGGCGGGGACAAAGTAGGTCTCCTGTTGCCAATCCACTTCACCGGAGATGCGCGCTTGCTCAACATCGCTGATGAGGAAGCGAAGTCGATTGAAGTTGGGAAGCGACGAAACCTTCCACGAGAAAGAGACCAGGGCCGGTAGGGCCGGAACGGTCAACTCGGTCAATTGCGTCTCCAAGAAGGTCTCCTCCCCCACCCCCACCGGTGAGGATTGAGCGGCTGAATCGTTACCCGGTAAAGTCTGCTCTGGCGGAGCGAAGACACTGTTCTGGCCGAACCAGGTGGAATCACCGCCGGTCTTCCAGCCGAACGGAGCCACAAAATCCAAGGCCTGGTCCAAGTTGATATTGGGCTGGATCGGAACCACCGCGGCAGATGAAAAGACCGTGTTGTTCAACTCCCGTGACTCCGGAACGTCATTGAAGAAATCCAACCGGGCGGCGAGCCGGAAATTGTCGGCTTGGGCGATGTTCAGCGGCACGTCAACGGTCCGCACCACCGTCACCGTTTCACCCGGATCCACGCCGTCTCCAAAGAGGAAGTTCTCCAGGACGAAATCGTTTTTGACTTGGCTGTCGTCCTCATCCCACTGCGGGTCGGGAGAGATCCGGATCTGTATGGTAAAGGGAGGTGTGGACCTGACTTCGGCGACATCCTGATTGGTGAATCGCAGCTGCACCTGCAATTCGGCGCCACTTGTAAAACCATCCACCGGCGGCGTATTGAGCAACATAATGCCCGGATCGGCGATGGGGTCACTTCCCGACTCGAAAGTCAAATCCGGGCTTGTGATCTGGATCCGATCCACCCAGCCGGTATCCTGACCGGACGAAACGGTACCGTCTTTCTCGTATTCCCACCGAACCGTGTGAATCCCCTGCGGGACCTCGAAACTCTCAATCTGCCAATCGATGAACCCAGAGATAAACTTCTGCAAATCTCCATCGATAAAGAAGCTCAAGGTGTCGAATTTGAGGATCTCCTCCTGCTCACCCTGGGCCACGAAGGCGCGCTCCGAACTGACTTTCCAGGCGAAGCTGATCACCGAGGGACCATCCGGGTTGTCGATATCAAATTCGAAACCAGCCACTTCATCGTCGAGAATATTGACGCCCTCCGCCGCGGTCGGCCCTTCGAATCGCTCCTCGCTCTGTCCGAAGAAGGGAGCGTCTACGCCGGGCAGGTCGCTGTTCCTAATATTGGGCAGAAAACCATCCTGAGGATTGCGCACTGCTTCGGCCACCGTGACCTCTGAAAAGACCAGGTTCCGATTATCGGACCCGAGAGCATTATCCTCCTCGTTGGACTCTGTAATATCGCCTTCAGCATCGATCACCAGCCCCATGAAGAAAAACTCGCCGATGGGAGTATCCGGTGGCACCTGCCTTGAGAACTGGTAGTTCCGTGTCTGGCCGACGGGCAGTCCGGTCGTCTCCGTCACGGAGAAGAAGACGAAATCTCCCTCCTCTCCGAATATGACATTGGAGGAGAGCACGAGCTGTATCTTGAATGGAGTCGTCGTGATGGCGAGCCCATCGTTGCGCACCGAGAACTCCAAGATGATCTCGTCGCCGAAGAGAATCAAATCGGGCTCGGGATCGGTTTCCTGATCGGGAAAGACGGTGTTGAAATTGAGCGCCACCGGAACCAGGTTGGGCTGCGGTTCGATTCGGATCCCGGCCGACGCTGAGACGAAAGTATTGTTGTCCTCGACACTCTCTGTGACCGCACCGGTGCTGTCGATGGTGACGACCAGAAAGTAATCACCGGGCGGGATAATCTGTAAAACCCCGCCCAGATCCACCATGGAGGGAATATCAAAATTCGGCGCATAGCCGAAGCGGTCATTGGCCTCAAAATTGTCGCTGAATCGATCGAGGTTCCCCAACAGTATGTCATCGTCCGTGCTCAATGGATCTTGATCCAGGGAAAGCACGACCCGGACCATGAAATCCTCAGGAATGTCGACCGGGATGCCCTGATTGCGGGCCAGGATCACGATCTCGATGAGATCCTGCTGCGGGACGAAGGTACCGGAAGTGAACTCGACGTTGTCAACAATGAGATCAATCCCCTCGACCGGCTCAATCGTAACCGCGTCGACGAAGACCGACTCCTCCACACCCTCGATTGGGGCTCGACCCTGGGTATAAGTCCATGCCACCTCGTTGTTCAAAGATGGAAGGATGAACTCGACCCGCGAGAACTGATCTACCCCGGAGATCCTTCCATTCTCCGCCGGCTCTGTTCCATCGATCGTAAATTGGAGGAAATTTTCGGTGCTCTCGGTGGCTGAACTCCAATAGAACCCTATCTTGGATGGTCCCGGTATACTAGCTCCAATTACCGTCGTTTGACCTTCTAGAAGCGGGGGACTTTCGGCGGCGTCGTTGTTACCCACCATAACCCCGATCGTATCCACCGCAAACTCCACGAATATGCCTTCCTGGCCGAACCACTCGCCGTCGCCGCTGTTTTCGAATCCGATGACCTGAACGCCGAATCCGTCATTCAGATCCACCTGCGGATTGTCCAGCGCGTCGACCACAGCGATACCCTGCACATCCACGACCGGGTTGGTGGTTGCATCGACGTTGTTGGTCTCGTCCGATTCGGTGACCCGGTCATCGAAATCCGCCACCGCAACGAGCCGATAGCTCCCTTCCGGTTGAGAGCGAGGTATCTTGGCCGCAATCGCCCGGACCACATTTACTCCAACCGACAGCCCCCCCGCAACCTAGTGGTCCTCAACCAGGATGACGTCGCCGGCGTTACCTGGAAAGGGATCCTCGGAAAGGTAGAACCGAAGGCCGAATCCGTCGTCTTCGCCTACTTCTCCTTGGACCGCGGGAACGTCGCCGGTTCCGATGTTACTCAGGGTCACCATGAAATTGAAATCGTCGCCGGCCTGGACAATCTCGCCGACCAGCGGTCCCTCATCGATCGCAATCGTAATATCAGGCAGGAAGTCCAGCTTCTCGCCCGAACTGCCGGTGTTGTTGTTCTCGCTCGTTTCCTCGATGACGTCACTTGTATCGACATCCGCCACCAGGAAATATTCGCCTGCATCAATCATCGGGGGAAGCACCACCTGGGTGACAAAAGTCTGCGCCACACCACTTGGTATACCACTATTGTAGACCAACGGCTGCCCATCGGGCGCCATCAACAGCTGGTCCGTCGGTTCGAAATCGTCGTCCAGACTGAAGCGAACTTCGACCACGATTCCCGGTCCGTTCGGCACGCTCTTGGTGCCGTTATTGGCCACGAATATTTCGAGATTCAGGGTGGCGCCAGGCGCTATTCCGACGGCCGTATCGGCCGCGTCGAATTCGATGTCGTTCACCACGAGATCGGGCACCCCAAAAAACGATTCGGTGATGGCGTCGGTCCCAATGACGGTTCCATTACCCAACTGTCCCATGTCGTTGGTCCCGAAAGAAAACACGATCTGATCGTTACTCTGAACGATGGAGAAGGCTTCCCCGGCGGCCACCGATTCCCATCCAACTTGCAAGTTGAGTTCCGTGGGGAGCGGGAAGTTGAAATTGTCGATCAGGATGTTTCCCAGAACGTCGGACCGGGGAAACCCTAGTTCGCCCAAGGAATTGTCGCCCCACCCGAAGAGGACGCCGTCCGTCTTGAGCGCCAGAATGTGAATCACGGAAGGTGAGATTTCGGCCCAATCACTCAGGGACCCCACTTGGGTCGGGGAGGTCTTAATCGGATTGTTGGGGCCGAACCCCAGGAGATGGCTTGTTCCCCATGAGAAAAGCTGACCGCTCTGATTGATAGCAAAGGACGCGAAACCAACCGCTTCAACAGAGGCCCAGTTGTTCGCCGATCCGGCCTGCTGGGGTACCTGGATAGGCAGAGCGGAAGGACTATTTACAGGAAGGCCGAGACCGAGCTGGTGGCCGGTGTTACCTCCCCATCCGAAAATGCTCCCATCCGAGCGTATGGCGAGGACATGGAAGGGTCCCGCAGACAAGTCAATGTAGGCGTTTCCACTACCTTCATCAACTTCAGTTGGAGTCTTAAGCTCGGTGACTTCAAAGGGACTGCGCCCCAGCTGACCGCCCGAATTGTCTCCCCAGGCGAAGATGCGCCCGTCCGCCTTGATCGCGACGGAGTAACCCGAATCTCCTCCTGCGCTACCGGCCGCAACCGCAACCCAATCATCATCATTCCCAATTCGAGTCGGGATAAATCGGTCCTCCGTGGTGTTGTCGCCCAACTGACCCTTGGAGTTCTCACCCCAGGCCCAGAGGGAACCGTCGATTTTGATGGCCAGCGAGTGATTTCCGGCAGCGCTGACATAATTCCAGTCCTGATCCTGAGTGATGCGAACTGGCTCCAGCTGATTGGTCGTATTGCCGATTCCGATCTGTCCGGACTGGTTTCCCCCCCCAGGCCCAGAGGGAGTTGCTCTCGCCCACGATCAAGGTGTGGGACGAACCGGAACTGAGGGTCTTCTTGCCGTTCCCATGGAGCGCCGTGGCCCCGCCCCAAAAGACGCCGATCACGATCATCGGAGCCAGGAGAAATTGTATTCGTTTCATTTTCCGTACCCGTTTCATGTTTGGGTGCGTCAACCCGGTACGGTGTTTTGATTCTCGGGACATTAGGTGATGATATTGATGGCCTTGTGTAGGTTGAAGGTGAAATGATCACAGAGGGCAGGGGTGGATTCGAAGCCCATGGTAGATTTGAGGCTAAGAACCAGTTGCCTGCAAGCAGCCAGGATTCTGGCTGCGTTATGGTTACGGATCATACATCGATCTTCATCGAAGAAGCGATCTCTGGGGTAGTGGTTTTTGTTTTCGATGGCCCAGTGGTTGCGGATTTTCGATAGGAACTGAGGAGGGCTCAAGTCGGTGGAATCGCGGCTGCTGACATAGTAGGAGCGTTCCGAGGAAGGTTTCGCTTTGTTAGGATAATGGAAGGTGCGTTGGACAGAGGCGAACTGACGAGCATGAGGCAAGCCAAGGGAGGGAGCGCTTAGAGGATGGGTTGCTATTTGACGAATCTCCAGGCGGCCATGGTCCTTATCTACGGTTTGGTGGACAAAAAGGGGGAGGGGCCGAAAAGATTCTTTGCGTCTTGATGCATGGTGGGTTGGTTGTCTTTGATCTGGATGATATAGTCAGCACCGAGTTCTTCGACCACGATGTGGGCCGTTTCTTTTTGGTTATGCATGGCGTCGAAGGTGAAGGTGGATCCGTCCATGGCCGGCATCTTGCGCAGGAGAGTTTGGGCGGCGGTGATCTCGTTGGATTTGTCGGCGGTAGCGACTTGGGCAATCGTTTGAGCGCTTTGATATCGACCGCGGCCACCAGGTGCAAGGCCTTGGCCGGTTCTTTGTCAGTGCCTTTGAGAGTCTTACCGTCAACCGCAATATCGCGGGGCAAACGGCCCTCGGGCGAGGCTATAAATTGGGTGAGGATTTGATCGAAAAGCTCGGCCTCGACGTTTTGCAACACCCGGTAGAAGACATCATAGCAGGGGGCCTGAAAACGGCTTGTTTTGGGGTTTTTCCAGGAGCGTAAGGCGCGCAGTTGGGCTTGATTGAGGTGATGGGCCAGGCGCACGCTTGAGGTTGTGTTTGCCGCAGAGGGTGCCGAGCACAATCATACTAGACCGTGGCGAGTCGATAGCGACGGCCCGCTTTTCGACGGAAGTCTTCGATCTGGTGGAAGCGTTCCCAGAGGCTTGTCAACTTTGAGGCAGAGCATGGGAGTTGTCGTTGGCATTGAGGGCCTCACGGTGTGCCTTGGGCAAGGGCCCTGGCGAGCGCAGCAGTTGCAGAGCATCAGCCCGCAGGGGTTTGACCCAGATCTGCTTGGGGCGCTCATGGCGTTCATAGAAATCTTCCCGCTGTCGACCATATCCCGCGCTCAAGCCCAAAGGAGTCCACTTGTAGCAAGTGCCTCGGTGGATCTGTGGGTAGTTTCCGCTACCAAGGGGCGATAGGATCCCAGTGATCAAGAAGGGACGTCTTCAGATTGGGCTTGAGCCCGGGCAGAATGAGAAAACGCCGGTTCTGCACCACCAGTTTCAAGCGCGCATGCCGTCGCGCCCCATCGATCCAGCCGTCTCGATCCTTAGCCGGTAGCTAGCCGCTCCCCACAGCAAAAGACACACCCATTGCCCGTCGATCAAAGCCACATAGCGCAGGGTCTCTCCCGCGCTCCCCGCACTGTGCAAATAATGATGTTGGATCAAAAGATCATTGAATCGCTCCTGCTCTTCGGGCAAGATCAGACGCAGAGTTAGACGATCTATCGAAGGAGTCAGATGGTAAGATTTTTGTCTTTCATACCATCTTGGCATGACTGATTCCCTCGGGTTTGTCTAGCTCTTTTTTTATCTTTTTGCCTATCAGCCACTTCCTCCCCAGAAAACTTTCACCCTGGTCAACCCGGCTACTCCAGCTTCTTCTTCTTGGAGTGGTACCTGTATCTATATAAATTGCCGGACCGTTGAATCGATCGCAGAGTGTCGAGCTGCTTCTGCAGCTTTGCTTCCCGGTTTCTGACCTCGAGCGCGTCGCGAGCCTCTTGGATCTGTTGATAAAGCGCCTCCTCGGAATCGCTGAGAGAGTGACCGGGAGCGTCATCCGCTGTTACTCCCATCGAATTCAGCGCTCGGGGGGAGAAAACATCCTTGTAGGACGACCCATCCGGGTTGAGCGTTTTAGCGGTGATGAAGATGATAAGGTTGCGCCGGTCCTCCGTATCGCTGTCGCTCCTGAACAACCGCCCTAACACCGGGATATCCCCGAGGAGCGGCACCTTGTTGCTCGTGGTGGTGATCGTCTTTTCTACCAGGCCGCCGATCGCTAGTGTGAATCCATCCTTAATTGTAATCGTGCTCTCCGTTTTGCGGGTAGCGATGATCGGAATCTGGGCGGCGGCGGCTCCACCGAAATTGACCGTCCCGACCCGGCTGCTGACTTCCGGCTTGATATGGAGATTGATAAATCCGGCGCTGTTTACTTGCGGAGTCACCTTCAGGATAATGCCTATCGGACGGAACTCGAACCCGCTTACTTCAAAAGTCCCCCGTTCGTCGTTGTAGGTGTAGGAAGGGATGGGAAATTCCTCGCCGATGTTGATCTGCGCCGGAGTGTTGTTCAGGGTCACAACAGTCGGATTCGAAACCAACTCCGAGTCGCTTAGTGTGTTCAGGGCGCTGAGGACAATTTGGAAGGCGTCGGCGTTAAAAACGGCCGAGTCGATGCGGCCCTGCAACGTTTGAGTGACCAGATTCAAGGTTCGGGTGAGGGTCGAATCCGTGTCGCTGTCGTTATTGATATCGGTCGTACTGGTGAACCCTCCCGGCAACACTGCGGTAGTGCCGATGCTGGTGGAGTTCATTGTCGTATCAACCGTCTCGTCGTCGGTCGTGTCGGTCGCATCCGAGGTTTGGGTCCGGTCCCACTCCCTTCTCAAGGGACCGGCCGAGACCCCGTAGCCCGCCAGGGAACTCCAATTGATCCCAATGTCGTGGGTGTCGCGATTGGTAATTTCGATGAATTTCGATTCTATCATGACCTGGGCGGTGGGTCGATCGAGGCGCTCTATAATCACCTGAATATCATTCATCTTGGAGGGCCGCTCCGTGATAACGAGGGCATTGCTCCTGGAATCGACTTGGATGCGCCCCCCGGCGGCCGAATCGACCAAGGGCGCAATCGAGGCTTGAAGCTCCCCTGCCGTAGCATAGTCGATGACAAAGACTCGAGTCGTGACCGGTTCCGATATCAGCTCCTCAATGCTCCGAATTTTGATGATATTCCGATCCTCCACATAGGTGAACCCAATCGGCTCGAGTACCACATCAAAGACCTGCCGCCAGGATACGTTGCGCAGTTTGAGAGAAGTGCTCCCCACCAGGGTATCGGGAATCACCACATTGAGATCGTAGAGTTCGGCCACGTTCCGGATGATGATTCGAATCTCTTCGTCTGGGAAATCCACCGAGATTGTCTCCGCATCGCGAGACACCTCCGTAGCCGTATCCGCGCCCGGTAACTCCATCATCACCTCATCTTCGGTCGGCATCTCGAAATCCATGTCGGGCAGATCCGGAAGAGGGGTCGACTCCATCATCTCATCCTCCATAAAGGTCTCCGGTTCCATCAAGATTTCATCCTCCATCAGAGGTTCAGATTCCATCACCGGCTCGTCCTCCATCAGAACGACTCCCTCCTCCTCGGCGCCGATCGTCAAATCGACCTGCTCCTGAGAAACCTCCTCCCCAATATCAGGCTCCTCCACCATCGGCTCGTCCTGGCCCCAGACAAGGGTCGCCATCGCGAGGTAAACGAGGGTATGGATACTTTTGCTGCTGCGAATCATGATTCGTTGCCTTTCTTGTGGGTTAAAAATGATCTTATCCGGATTTGTCTCTTCCTCATTTGCGATCAAAACTCATCGAGCCACCCTGTTTCATATCAATAAAGTTCTTCGTCACCTCTACGCCCTTGAGGCTTAAAGTGTAGTCTCGCTCCGTGATCGAACTAACCTCGATATTGTAGGTCTCTCCCCTGATTCTCACCGGCAGCACGTCTCCCACCGTCAGCCTGACGCCGTTCGCCAGCAGTAGAACGCTCCTCCTGCTGGTAACCAGGCTTCCTTTCGGCTTTAGTCGCTTCGCCACGCTCCGGAGGACCGCCTCCGGCGGCAACCGTCCCGCCGGCCTTACCGTGGTCGGCTTTATATCCGGCCGGACAATTTTGTCCGCCGGTTGCACCGTCTCAACCACTTCCGGCTCAAAAGGATTCTTGGCCGCCGCAATCTTCTCCAGAAAGACCGCATCCTCGGAATTGAGGATCGCCTCGACCGAATCTAAAGCCGCCTCACGATTTGATTTCTGCGACACCTTCTTGGGCGGCTCACCTTGCCCGGAGACCTCGCTCCTGGATAGACCGAGAAAAAGCGAAATGAAAGAAAAGACGACGATGCCTCGCAGAACTCTTTTCATTTGTGCCGAGAATGCTCATCTTGAGGTTAATTTTTACATTGTTGGCCTCTTCATCGCTCGCTGCCGTACAGGAAAAGGTCTCAATGCGGCTGAAAATCCTGCCATGTTCGAGGGAGTAAAGAAAATTCAGTATCTGCGGGTAGGTACCGGCCGCCGCCACCGCGTATTCCACCGGAGCGGTTAGAGAAAGAGGGACACTGATTGCGGGCACAGAAGCTGACTGATTGAGCGTGGTCAGACTCACCCCGCTTGATTCTTCGAGACGATAGAAGTACTGATAATTGATCGCGCGAGCATCCCGATCGATCAGACGCTCGTCAATTTCGCCGGCAAATTGCGTCATCCTCGAAACGTCCTCATTAATATCCACGGCCTGCTTAGCGTTTGTCTGAATCGTTTTCCATCTCAGATCCAAATCCTCCTGCTTGGCTTCAAGTTCAGGTATCTTTCCCCCTCTGAAGTAGATGAGCAGACCGAAGACGATCGCCAGCACCACTCCACCTACGGCAATGGGATACTGCTTGAGTTTGGCCAGAAGGGCTTCCGAATCCATACGGCTATACCGGCTTTAATTCGATCCGTATCACGCAATTAAAGAGCCCGAGACTGGGATCCCGCACCAGCGAAACGAGCTCGATCCTATTGAGGTTGGCTTTGATCAGTTCCAAATTTCCCAGCGTCGTGATAAAATCCGTCACTATCTGGGTCGCCACCTCGGGATCCCCCATCACGGAACCGCGCAGGTTGATCGCTTTGGAGTTCACGTTCTTTTTCCCCACCTGAATCTGCTGGTCGGTAAAACTGACATTTTGGAGCAGAATCTCGCGGGGCAGCTGCTCAGAGAGCATCATCAACAGATCCGATGGCTCAATCGAAACCGCTAGGAAGGACGCAAGTTCGTCGTGCTTCTTGGAAAGAGTGTCAAACTCACCGCTCTCTTTGAGATTGGTTTCGTTCTCGACCTTCTTCGAGCTGATCTTGCTCTCCAGCTGACCGATTCCACGATTTAAAGAGAATCGGGTGTACTCATTGTAACCAAACTTTCCACAGACCAGTATCCCGGCCGCAATCGCGATCGTATTCAGAAGCAGCGAGGTTCGGACAACCTTGATATCCGGCAGTGTCTCCGGATTTCGAAAGTTGGGGTGCCAGTGCGTTTTGATTACCCGCTTAGGTCTGGTTAACGCCATTACTACCCTCCTGCGAATAATCCCCCATCAGACCGAAGAGCCCGACCCAACGGTTGTCCAAACTCTCCAGTTGAACCCGGTCGCCGACCGAGATTTCCAGCGCGTTGAGCCAACCGGCGTAATCCACGTTGAGCACGTCAACTCCAAGAGACTTGGCCAACGTGCTGTGAATCCACCGGAAATTCACAGGTAGTAAAGTCAAAAAATCTGCCCTATCGTCTGTCCCGTTTGGACTTCGTAGAACCCAGTCGAGGCCTGCAGCTCCTTGAGCATTTTCTTGAGCAGGCTCGGTCCCAATTCGGTAAAGTCGAAGGTATTGGAAAAGAAAAGCTTCCGCGCTGAATCCTCATCTTTCAAGCCGAGCTCGCTCTGCACGGTCGGAAACATGCTGTTGAGGCCGTAAGGTATCGGCCGGCAGATGTCGACTTGCTCGTTGCCGAATATGAACACATTCGAGTTCTCGGGCGTGATTTCGAGAATCAAGGTGGGAAAGCGTTCCTTCTTGAATCGGGAATAGTTCTTCAGCCCCCCAATACTGGAAACGGAACCGAGTTCCAGAGTATCGGGGTAAATGCCGTATTCAATGAGTTGGTCCTGAATTTCTGTAATCTCGTTCGCACCGGCGCCGCAGAACAAGAGCTCCTTCTGGTTCTGCAAACCCTTCTCCACATCAAATTCACTGCCATCCACCGCATTGACCACCGCCACAGAGTTCGTTTCCGGATCGATTCGAAATTGGGAGGAGAGCAATTCCGCAAAGTAGTTCGGATCTTTTGCTTTGGCCGGCGAATCCAAAGTGGTCTTCCTTACGAATCGGCTTTGAGGGTAAATGGCGCAGTGTGCCGGAAGGAAGGCCCTCGACTTCTTGGTTCTCAACCCGTCGATGAAGCGGCGGATCTCATCAACATCATCGGACGCCTGGCATTCGTGAAGACTCTCGATCGTCAACGGTGGTTCAAAACCGGAGGTAACCGCGGCCAGGATCGAAAAGCCACTGATTTCGACGAACAGCCCTTTGCTTTTGGAAGAGAGCATGGGAGAACCTAAGGATAAACGAAATGCGAGATACTCAGCAGATGAGAACGACTGCTACGAGACCTAAGTTATTGATTCAGCCTATTAAAGGAAATTCTAAAATGAAGCTGTGATAGATCCATTTACAAGAAAAAAACAACCTTCAAGACGTCTAAAATTGCCCTCCAATTAAGCACTTTCACTTCCCTTCCGAAGGGGTATTCAGTCCCTGCTCTGCCTCCCAGCAGAGCAGACTAAAAAGATGTCGGTGGTGGAATCAGCCGCGGATAAAAGATTCCCCCAGTGAGCCGGAGCGCTCCTTATACCTCCGAGGCCGAACCTGACATATTCCTAACCCCAGGACCTCTTCTTATGGCGGTTTGACCTCGAGCGCTTTCGCCGTTTGTGTTTCGCGATTTTGCGCGCCCGCTTTTTTCTCAGATTGCCCATAGTTACACCGGATCAATCACTTCCGGAGACGGGCACAGCGCGCTTTGGTGCGGTCCGCTTTCCTCCGATGGATCACACCACTTTTCGCCGCCCTATCCAGACCCGAGACGTAGGATCGAATCGCCCATCCGATGGTCTCATCCTCTCCTCCCGCAATCGCTTGATCGAGATTCCTTCTCAGCGTCCCGAGACGGCTTCGGGCCTGCCGGTTACGCAGGTCTCGCTTGGCAATCCGTCTGATGTCCTTTCGCGCTGATTTAAGATTCGCCATAGGGTGCGAAATTTGAAACGGCGAAGATGGCGACCCCACTCCACCCTGTCAACAGACAATTTTCTTATCTCCGGCGCCTGAAATCTCAGCAGATTTCAGGCGCCGGAGATAAGAAAATAGATCTTCGGGAAGGAATAAGCCGGATTCTGTTACCCCCACTCGACGGCCATCAGGCGCCGGGAAGAGAGGGTGCATTTATTTATCTATCGTTGCTCCGCAACGATTCCTCGTTGCCCCGCAACGATTCCCGACGAATCGGGATGCGACATACCCGAGACGATTGCGGGTGGGCTCCCCCGTCTCCTATTCTGTCTTGCACCGGATTGGGTTTGTCTTGCCCCCTCGGTTACCCTCGGGGCGGTGAGCTCTTACCTCGCCATTTCACCCTTACCCGGCCTCCACCCACGAACGCGGAATGGCGGCCCGGCGGTATATTTTCTGCGACACTTTCCGTTACCCGAGACTCACATCCCGAATACCCCCGCTTTCACGAGGAATCCTGCCCGATGGTGTCCGGACTTTCCTTTCTCCTCTCAAGGAAGAGAACAAATGCCCTCTCCCCGAAGACCTACAAAATACAAATCCATCTTCGCCGAACTTGCAAGAAGTTTTTTGTCGGGCGGGGAGTCTGTCGGGCGGGCTTCAGTCCTTGCGCAGCAATCGAAACACAGAGTCCGCAAGACTCCCAGCCCGACAGAAAACTAGCAGTAGAGCACGCGCCCACAGGCGTTACAGGAGACCATCTCCTTGGAGATGCGCGCCTCAACCTCGAGGTCGGTGGGCAGTTTGATATGGCACCCCGTGCACTTGTGTTCCACCACCGGAACGACAATGGGCAACCGCTTGACCTGGGTCTTGACGTAGTAATAGGACCGCAGTTCGGAAGCCCCGATCTCCTCCTCTGCTTGCAGACAGGCCCCTTTCGCTCCTTCCAACTCTTGCGCGTACTCCTCCTTGTGTTTGGATCTTTGAACGATCTGTCTCTCGTAATCTTCGATGGTGCTCTTTCGCTGGGCTTCGGCGCGCTTCGCTGATTCGGTAGATTCGTCAATCTTCAGCATTACCCCGATCTCCTCTTCCTCCAATTCGCTGATCTTCGCCGCGATGATATCAATTTCATGCTGAAGAGCGCGATACTCCTCGTTCTTCTTTACTGTCAGCTGCTGGGTCTTATAGCGGTTCATCTGGCCCTCGGAGGAACCCACCTCGGTGTCGAGGTCTTTCCGCTTTACCTCCAATTCTTTGACCGCCATCTGTGCCGCTTCGATTGCCTTCCGTTCGGCATCGATCTTGATCTTATACCCTTCAACTTCGAGGGGAATCCTCTCCAACTGCTCTACTATCCGATCCCGGCGCGCATCACATTCCTGCAGGTTAAGCAGCTTCTCTATTAATGGGGTAGGCATGGTACCGTTTCGCCGGTCATCAACCTAGGCGGAAGCGTTCTATTGTCCAGTCTGGATTGTGGGTTGGGTTCAGGGTTCAGGAGTTGTTGGACTCGACCCAGCTGTCATCCTCGTCGTCAGCTCCGTCGATCTCCCGCGAACACGAGTGAAGTTCAATCCACCTGGTCCGGGATGCATGGGGCAGTCCGAGGAATCGACCAAGCAATGTCCCGGGCGCGGGGCGCCCATTTTAAGAGACCGAAAAATGTCCCGGGCGCGGGGCGCCCATTTTAAGAGACCGAAACGATACCGTTTCAGAAGAGTCTGGGGAGAGATCGACAAGAGTGCACGATTGAGTGGACGACGGGAGCGAAGATACTTGGAAGGTCGCCGATGTCCTACCCTGAGTCGTGCCCTAAAGTCGATTCGGTATTCTCGATCGCAGTGGACGATGGGAACAGATACCGGAAGGGTGGTCGATGTCCTGACCTGCGCCACCTGGTCTTGCAACTCGTCACTCGCAACCCGAAACTCGCCACTCCCCACTAGACTTTCCGGAGACATTACCTACTTTAGGCCCCAACCGTGATCAGCCTGCGAGAACCACCTCAGGGACCCGAACCGGCCTCGGCCGTGCTCGAATTGACCGGATCCATTTTCGCGCCGCAAGGATCACTGGTGAATCATCTGGCCTGCGAACATCGACCGCAACAGGAGCAAATGGCGATTGCCGCCGCCCAATCGCTGGCGACCGACCAACCGCTCCTCTTCGAGGCTGGAACCGGAGTCGGAAAAAGTCTCGCCTACCTGATCCCTTCAATCATCCATGCTTTCGAGAGCAAACGTCAATGCGTCCTCTCAACCCACACAATTTCCCTGCAGGAGCAGATTATTAGTAAAGAGTTGAAGCACTGTTGTCGACTCTTCAATGCGGACAGAGAATTGCATCCCTACCGTAATTTTCGCACCGCATTGCTCTTCGGTCGAGGGAACTACCTCTGCCCCAACCGCCTGGCCAAGGCGCTGACCGCCCAGACCGAACTCTTTCCCACCACCGAATGGGCCGAACTTGAACGCATCACGAAATGGGCCGGGGACACCGAGGAGGGGTTGCTGCAGGAGCTTAGTCCCATGCCGCCCATGGCAGTCTGGGAATGGGTCAACGCCGACGCCAGCGCCTGCAATCGGAGAGTTTGCAACCCCACCACTTGCTTTTTCCAAAAGGCCCGGCAACGCCTCGCCAAAGCCCATCTCATCGTTCTCAATCACAGTCTCCTCTTCTCCCTCATGCGCGCCTCCCTGGCCGGAGATGGTCCGGGAATCCTATTTCCCAACGACTTCGCAGTCCTCGACGAAGCCCACACTATCCCTTCCGTCGCCACCGAGCAACTCGGACTCCGGATCAGCTCTTACGGCCTCGACCGCCTCCTCAAGCGACTCTACAATCCCCGCAATGGAAGGGGATTTTTCTCCCTCTGCGGCGTCCCCTCGGATCAGAAAACGGTCGAGGAAGCAATAGGCCTGGGCGAACGATTCTTCGCCGGCCTACGACGGGATTTTCTGTCTCATCAAGAAGTCGTTCGCCTCCACGAGGAGAATTGGTGCGAACCATTCCTCAATCCGCAATTGGATAAAGTGATCCGTTGCATCGGTAAGATTGCAGACCGTCGCATGGAGGGTCCCGAGCGGGTGGAAATGAAGGACCTCAAAATCCAGCTCACCCACTATCGCAGTTCCATTGCGGAGTGCGTCGAACTCTCTCGCCCGGATCACGTCTACTGGATCGAGCGGAGCGGACAGAAGGGTCAAATCGTCACCTTGCGAAACGCCCCCATCGATGTCGCCCCTTACCTCAGGGAAAGCATTTTTTCCAGGCGAACTTCCGTCATCGTTACCAGCGCCACCCTTGCCCTGGGGCTGCGCCTCGACAGCTTTTCAGAAAGAATCGGAGCCACCGGATATCCCGCCGAGAAAGTCACTTCGCCTTTCAACTATCCGAAACAGATGCGTATCTATATCGCTACCGACGCTCCCCCTCCATCCCACCGGCAACCGAATCTCGATCTCGATTACCTCTCCGACACGATCAGTTTCTGCACCCTCAGAGTGAAAGGTGGAAGCCTCGTCCTCTTTACCAGCTACAACACCATGTTCGCCGTCGCCGATGTCGTCGAAAACGCTCTCCTCTCCAACGGCCGTACCCTCCTCGTCCAATCCCGAGATGGTTCCCGATCGCAGCTCACCTCACGATTCGCCAAGCGAGGAAACGCTATCCTCTTCGGAACCGACAGCTTCTGGGCCGGCGTCGATGTCCCCGGCCCTTCCCTCTCCCAAGTAATTGTTACACGCTTGCCCTTTGAGAATCCTAACCACCCCATCATCGATGCTAAGTGCCAATGGATCCGGTCCAATGGCGGCCACCCTTTTATCGAACTCACCCTCCCGGAGGCGATCCTCAGACTGCGCCAGGGTGTCGGCCGCCTCATCCGAAACGGCACGGATCGAGGAACCGTCACCATTATCGACTCCAGAATCCTCACCCGACAATACGGCAAACGTTTCCTCGAAGTCCTCCCCCACTCCAACCATATCCCTTTTAACCGCTTCAACCGGACCGAGATCTTCCTACCCCTTTGATGAAATTTTTACAAATTCTGCCAACCTTTAGGATTGAGATCCGTGCCGGAAAGCCTATTCTTTTGGCAATTTCGAGGGGGAGGGTCGAAATCGGTGATGGCCTATCAGCCGCCGAAATATTCAATACTTTTTGATATCCGGATCTCATTAACTCAAGGATAGGGGCCCCCTCTGCCACCGTAAACGAACTGATTCGAAGAGAACCCGAACGACATCGTTTCCCAGGAGAATTCGCCGACACAACATATCGCGCTCCCTGAGAGGGAGGCAATTTGGACATCTCCCCTTTCCTCCGACTCCATTCATGAAATTCTGCACATTCGGTAACACCGACAAGGGTAAAGTCCGGTCGGAAAATGAGGATATGTTCCTCGTCCATGAGGAACGGAAAGTTTACGCCGTGGCCGACGGGTTGGGTGGGCTTCCGGGTGGCAAGGAAGCCAGCAATATGACGATTGCTGAACTCGAAGAAGCCATATCCGGCCCGCGCTATCCCGATCCCCTCGACTATGAGAGACTCTTCAATTTCATCAACCGGAAGGTGCATGCAGAGGGTCGAAAAATCAGTGAAGAGATAGGGATTGGCTCGACCCTCACCGCCCTGCAACTGAACGGGAGGGGAATCTCCATCGGACACGTCGGCGATTGTGTCGTATTTCTCTTTCGCGATCGCGATTACATCAAGATCACCACTGATCACACCATGGCGGCCGAGATGAAGGCCCGCCTCGAACCTGGGCAAGAGGCCTACATACCGGAATACTTCTCCCATACTCTGACTCGTTGCCTCGGACAGCAGGGAGAGATCGAAGTCGATGTCTACCACCAGACCCTCAAAGAGGGTGACCGCCTCCTCATCTGCAGCGACGGCATCACCAAGACCCAATCCGAGGAGGAGCTTCTCAACGAAGTCTGGCGGTCCGAAACACCGGAGGATTTCATCGACCGAATCATCGAAGTCGCCAACGAACGCGGCGGCCCCGACAACTCCACCGGCGTCGCCATTTATGTAGAGTAGGTCTGCGCCACAGGAGGCCACGTTGACCAGGATTGGGCTTCGGTTTTTTGCAAAATCACAAGATTAAGTAGTATTACCTAGGAGTCTGTTGGACTTTGACGTTCGATTGCTTTGCAAGTGACCAGGTTCGTCCGACAGATTCCTAGTCTAAAATTGAGCGCACTCAAATCTTCAACGCGCTAACTTTTGTACTAGCCCTACTTGACCAACTCAACTTCCGAAACGGTTTTTTTCGGGGGTAGTAGGGCTCAGGAGGCGCATCAACAGTAGAGGTGGGTTGGCGAAACCGCCTGTAGTGTAGACCTACGCTCTTCCCAGGGCGGGATTTTTTCGTATAATGGTGGGCCATCATGTTTCTGAGGTGTAATCGTCGGCGCAAAGATGGCAAAGAGCACTACTATTGGAATATCGTTGAGAACAAGCGTGTCAGCGGGGGGCGGGTGGTCCAAAGACAGGTCCTCTACCTTGGAGAGATCAACGATAGCCAACACGAAGCGTGGCGCAAGAGCATCGAGATTTTCGAAGAGGGCAGGGAAAGACCCGAACAGGTGGCGCTGTTTCCGGAAGATCGTGCCCCGCCTGTGGGCGACGAAAGTATTGTTAGAATACGGCTCAAAGATCTCAGGATCGAGAAGCCGCGGCAATGGGGAGGGTGCTGGCTTGGGTGCGTTCTATATGAGCAGTTGGGACTGGGAGAATTCTGGCGGGAGCGTCTCAGACCCTCCCGTCAGGGTACCCGCTGGGCCCATGTGCTGCAGACCCTGGTGGTTTACCGGCTGATGGCACCGGGAAGCGAGTGGCGGCTGCATCGGGAATGGTATGAGCGAAGCGCGATGGGCGATCTGATGGGGGAAGACTTTGGGATCGCCGAGAAGAACACGCTCTATCGCTGCCACGATCGATTGCTCAGGCACAAGAAGGCCCTGTTCAGGCACCTGACCGAGAGGTGGAGCGATCTGTTCAATGCCCGTTACGAGATTTTGCTATACGATCTGACGAGCACCTATTTTGAGTGCGATCCGAACCAGGAGCCGGCGGCCTCGAGCCGACTGCGCAAGTTCGGCTACAGCCGCGATAAGCGACCTGACTGCGTGCAAGTGGTGATCGCCCTGGTGGTGACTTGTGAGGGCTTGCCGATTGCCTATGAGGTACTTCCGGGTAACACGCAGGATAAAACCACCTTAAAAGATTTTCTTTCTCGGGTGGAAGAGAACTACGGTAAGGCGAACCGGGTGTGGGTGATGGATCGGGGCATTCCGACCGAGGAAGTCTTGCAACAGATGCGCCAAAGCGAACCCAGGATCCACTATCTGGTGGGTACCCCGCGCTCCTGGCTGGGTCGCTTCGAGCAGTCGTTGCTGCAGAAGGATTGGAAGCAGTTGCGTCCCGGTATCGAGGTGAAACTCCTCAGCGAGGGAGGTGAAACCTACGTTCTGGCTAAAAGCGACGATCGGGTGCGCAAAGAAAAAAACATGCGCCTGCGTCGTTTACGCCGTCTTATCGAGGCGCTCAAGAAGCTGCGTGAGAGCAAACGGCGCTACCAACGCGATACCATCCTGATCAAACTGGGCGAAGCCAAAAAGGAGGCCGGTCCCCGGATCTTTGGATTACTCGACATCGAGATCGCCCCCAAGGGCGCCCCCACTGAAAAGCCGCCTTTGAGCTTCCGGTTGAACTTAAAAAAATACCGCCAAGCCTATCGCCGCGAAGGCCGCTATCTGTTGCGCAGCACCCTCAGTGCCGAGAACCCCGAGCAACTCTGGCGCCTTTACCTGCAGCTCACTGAGATCGAGCAAGTCTTCAAGGAAATCAAGAACGACCTTTCCATCCGCCCCATCCATCATCAGAGAGATGATCGCATCGAGGCGCACATCTTTATCAGCTTCCTTGCTTACTCTCTGTGGGTCACCCTGAAACGTCGACTCTACCCGATGGCTCCGGGACTGACCCCAGCCGAGGTGCTCTCCAAAATGGCGGCCATCCAAATGCTCGATGTGAAACTGCCCACCACCGACGGACGCACCGTTGTGCTTACCCGTTACACCGAGCCCGGTGAGGACCAAAAGCTACTACTGAACCGGTTACACCTCGAACTTCCTCCCCAACCACCCCCCCAAATCGAATCCAAATAACCCCTCCTGTAGTGTAGACCTTTGGCCCACTATCAACGACTTACGTCGAAATCAGGCCCCAGTTGAGAAAGACGGGCTAGCCCGGACATCTCACCCACTTCGTCGCGAGACGGCGTAGATCGCTGCGTGCCAATGCCTTTCCGAAGCACAGCGGTCGACAGTGTGTTGAGACCCTCTGAAGTCGCTGGTCAAGGGAAGGCTTTGGCACGCGGTGAGATCCATTGTCGTAGCAGAAGATTTGTGAGATGTTCGGGCTGGGGTCCTTCCCTTAAACCAAGATGCCACCGCTCCCATTGGTGCGATCCCCTTCGCCGGCTCCCAGGTGTTTCAAAATCCGGCTCGAGGCAGAACTGGCTCATCCACTACGGTTCCATTCCACAGCCTCCTCGAAACCATAGGAGCGTTGCAACTGAATCCTGACCATTAACTTATGTAACCCGATTCCCTACACGAAGGTCCCTTTTCGAAGCCGATCGGCTCCTCTGCCAGAAATGTACCTGGAATTCACCATCGTGTTGCTTTACATTTTTTTCATCAGAATTTCATAACTCCTTGACCATGTTTCACTTTGACAACCTGGGGGGTATACCCTACCATTCTTCCATCATGAAAAAAGAGCGCAAGATCAACTCGTCTGAGGGAATGACCCCAGGAGGGAACTCAAGTCGAAACAAAAGAGGCTTTTCGTTAGTCGAATTCATCATGGGATCCGGGGTCATGACGCTTGTTCTGGCCGGATGCTTCAGCGGGCTCGGTCAAGCGATTCTGATCAGCGAGAACGTCAAGAGTGGCGACTTCGCGGCCCAGATCCTGCAGTGCGAGATGGATGAAATCCACAACCTGAACTGGAACGAGATTGATGGACTCCCGGGGAGCGCGACCTTTGATCCCAAGGCCTATTTCACTACCATTCCGCTGAGAGACTATAGTTGCCAGCGCGAGATCAACGGTATCGGAAGTACCCAGAAGGAAGTTCGCCTTTCCGTTGCTTGGACAGACCTCAAGGGCCTGAAACACAACCGGGAGCTGGTAACTTTCTACTCTAAGGACGGCCTTTTCGATTACACCTATCGCGCCCTCTAGGAATCTGTCGGACTTAGCCATCGGATTTCGCGAAAGAACTCTCCCATCTGCCTGCATACGTATTCTGCGGCGGATTCCACCACCGACATCCTCCTAATCAGCGCGGCCTCAGGTTCGCCCGAGACGGATCAATCGAGGGTGGAACTTATGGGCTCTGTGACGCTGCAAACCTACACCCGACAGATTCCAATGGAGCCGATCGGGTTCGAACCGACGACTTCCACAATGCCATTGTGGCGCTCTTCCAACTGAGCTACGGCCCCAAGTGTCGGTGTTCGAAGATAGTTCAGGCAGATTCGAACCGAGGTCAACGGTAAATGGGGGCCTAGCCAGAGGTCAGCGGTCAGAGGTCAGGGGACAAATTCGATAGGATGCAACCTCGACCAATCGAAGCTCACATTCGTAAGCCTGATGGACGATCGAAGGACGACGGACACACCCCTAGGAAGCTTCTGTCGGACTTTGACGTTCGATTGCTTCGCAACTGACCCGGTTCGAGCAACTATAAGCCTCCTAGCATTAAGAAAACGAAACTGAGATTTGTGGAGAGGTGCATTTCTAACTCCTACGGTGGATGGTGTTGTGCGAATCTGTCACGGATCTCTGAAAAGACTCAAACTTCCACCGTCAGATTCTTAGCCCGGACATCTCATGGTTAACTTCCGATATCCGAACCGATTCGACAAAGCCCTTCGTCCTGCTCAAAGGGATCAAGGCCCCGAGCAACGTCGAGGGGCTGACGACAAAGCTCGCGACAAAGACTCACCCGCCGAAGGTCCTGAACACTGAACACGGATACTTCCCCGACTCGCAACCCTCTCCTCCTCTCCCTCCCCCCACTCACTCTTCCGGCAGACTCCCACCCGTCTTTTGCATCTGCACAGCGAGATTTATCTGGTCCACGATTTTGACATGGCCGGTGGCGGAGGCGTAATTCAGCGCGGTTCGATCGCCCTCATCCTTTTTCAATGGGTCGGCCCCAAATTTGAGCAGTTGAGCGACGATATTGAGGTCTCCGAAAGCGCTCGACATCATAAGAGGAGTGAGTCCTTTCTTGTCCGCAAGGTTCGGATCGGCCTCGGCGCGGAGTAGATACACGACTTTTTCAAAATCGCGTTCCCGAATCTGATCGAGGAGAGCCGTCGCACCCTCTGCGTCCTGTGCGTTGATATCGGCACCAGCATCCAAAAGGAGGCGTGCCACCGTCATGGTCTTCCCGAAACAGGCCAGCATGAGTGGTGTCACTTTGTCGACATCAGCGACATTGGGATCCACGCCGTGCTCGACCAGCAGCGACATGATGGCGTAGTTCCCTCCCTTCACGGCCGCCATCAGAACGGAGTTGCCCTCCCTGTCCCGCGCCCGCGCATTCGCGCCTCCCTCTAGAACCTTGTAGAAGATATCCGCATTCCCACTCCTCGCCGCGGCGTGGCAAACGGTCCATCCGTCGTCATCGGTATCCTTCGGATTGCCGCCCGCGCCCGAGACTTCCAGAAAAATCTCCAGATTCCCTCCTCTGGCGGCGGCGATCATCACACTATAGTTATCACTGTCTCTTGCCGTCAGACTCAACCCCCGCTGTCGGGTCCGTGCATAAATCTCCTCGTTCCCGCCCATGGCGGCGGCCATGACCAGGGTAAATCCACTGTTGTCCACCAGATTTCCAAAGCCGGCCTCGCGAAACACGGCGTCGAAGATCTTTTCGTTTCCCCCCGCCGCCGCCGCCATCAAAGTCGTATAACCGTCATTGTCGGCTGCCCTGGCGTTGCCCCCTTTTTTCAGGATCTTCCTGAAGACTTGCCAGTTGCCGGATTTCGCCGCTTCCATCATCACTCTCCAACCCTCAACCGTCATGGCGTTCGGATCCGCTCCCTTCCGCAAGAGCTCTTCAACTTCCTTATGCCTTCTCTCGCCCACCGCCTCCCATAGTTGGCCGTTCAGTTCGTTCTGCCTTGTTCTGGCTTTACTCACCCCCAGCGCGGTTTCGGTAGATCCAGCCAGAACCACCGCCGCAACCAGAGTCAGGTGAGACAAACTGCGCCAAAAAAACAACGTCTCGAGTAAAAGTCGGAGTCGCGTCGACATATGGACCATGGTTTCCAGTCTAATCCCTTTTAACCCGGACATCTCACACACTTCGTCGCGAGATCCCGGCACGCCGGGAATCGCTGCCTACCAACGCCTTTCCGAAGCACGGCGGGCGATCCCAGCGCGCCGGGATTGAGACCCTCTGAGGTCGCTGGGCAAGGGAAGGCTTTGGCACGCGGTGAGATCCGTTGTCGTAGTAGAAGATTTGTGAGATGTTCGGGTTGAGGTTAGTATCCTGTAATCGATTTGCGAGAAGAATAGGATCGATTGAGGCTCTCCTCTCCCACCGTGAGTCTCAATCGTGATCTCCGGTCGATCCCCTCCTGGGAGGGGTTTGGGGTGGGTCGCTTCGACAGAAAGGATGAGCTGCTCACTGTCACTTCTCAAATTTCCCAACTCCAAACTCCGGCACCCAACGCTCAATTCCGAATCCTTCCGCCACTTCCATCGCCTCACCCAACCAATTGACCAGCGGAAATTCGACGCCCAACGAAAAGAGCCGCTCAACCTCCATCGGCTCCTTGGTTCCGAAGTAGCTCACCCTCGAATTCGGGCCCTTTCCACTTTCCAGCATCGAGTTCCTTGATCTCGGCACAGGTCAGCCCGCCAACTTCCCCTTCCCCATCCGTGGTCCGATCGACACTCGGATCATGAATAATAACCGGGACTCCGTCGGCCGTCAGTCGGACATCGAATTCAATCATGTGCGCCCCCGATCGGATCGCTTCTCTGAATGCCGATAGGGTATTTTCCGGATGGGTGTCCATCGCTCCACGATGGGCACAGAGACCCCGCTTCGGAAGTCGAATACTTCCCTGGTTCATATCGAGTCCCGCCGAAGAGCTTAGAGGTGTCAGGTTTCGGGTGTCAGTGTTCAGTTTTTACCTGCACACTTAGTCCGTCCTCTCTTTCTACACTTCGCCCAATACCCTTAGTGCTGCTGTTCACAATTACGGTGACGTTTGCCTAGGCGATTTTGACCTTGAGCAAGGCGGCTTTGAGTGGGCTGGGTTTTAAGACCCTGACACTCAAAGCGAACGCCGCTCAAGGCCAAAAGCGCCAGGCCGCAAAGCGGTGGGGCGGCATTGGGGGTATTGCGGCGTTGCCCAAACGCGGAGGGGGTTCCCGACCCATCCGCGTTCGGGCGCCTTGCACTACCCCCAATGGCGCTCCCACAAACGTCACCGTAATTGTGAACAGCAGCACTTAGTCGCTACACTCAGTCTTTCCCGACTAGGTGATTCGACTAAGAGTATACGACTAAGCGTGGGGACTAAGTGTGCCTGTCGGCATTCCCATCGTCGCTCTTAATCGTGATGTCCAATCGATCTTCGAAACCTGCCTCCATCGACAAAGTTCACGACAAAGTTTTCTACTGGTGCTACCACTTGGATGTTGGGCGTTCGATGTTCGATGTTGATCAGATACAATCAAAACAGCGGCTTCCCCTCGCTCAGATCGGGCGGTGTCACACCCAGCATCGCACAGAGTGTCGGAGCTATGTCCACCACGCTGGCCGGCCTTGAAAAGCGTCCGATCGGAACCCCCTTTCCGTACCAGAGTAAAGGCACGTGACTATCGTAACTGTAGGGGGTGCCGTGGTCCGTTCCAGCGGTGCCGTTGGCACGGAAGTTGAGGATGAAGTAGGGCTCCAGTTGAACAAAGAAATCTCCGCTGCGCTTTTCATGAAAGCTCAAGAGCGCTTTCCTCCCCTCATCGTTGGACACCCAACCTCTCGCCAGCTGAGTTCTTGTATAAGCCGTTCGGATGCCTCTCATTTTCTCCAAGGCTTTCTTTACAACCCTTTCCACATCCGAAACCTCCACACCCTTTTTAGCAATCGCCGCCCGGTTGAGGTAGACATTTTCGAAGTGGACAACCAACCATTGATCTTCGCCGGGAAGAGGACCGAATGAGTCATCGAGCGCTGATTTCGCCACCGAGGACATTTCACTCGTTTCGACTCGTCCCGCTTCGAGGCGGTCGTTGCGGACCAGAATACGCTCCGGAATCGGCGCCACTCCATGATCCGAAGTGATGACGAGAAGGCAGCGGTCCAATCCCAACGTGTCCTCGACAAAAGAGAATAGATTCGCGAGTATACGATCGATCCGCACCACCGCATCCATGATCTCGTGACTGCCCGGTCCGAAGTTGTGGCCGATCCGATCGATCGCGGAGTAACCGACACAGAGGAGATCGGTCACACCCCGCTTGCCCAATTTCTCGCGAACAATCGCTTCCTTCACGAATCTCGAGAGGACCTCCAGACTGAATGGCGAGCTTGTAAAGGCGGAGTAGAATGAAGGGCCGACTTCATTCAGTCCTCCATCAATGCGCTTAGGAAGGGTACGCCCGAGCCCAACGCCGTCGAATTCTCCCTGAAAGTCGTCGGACGCCTGGATGGCATAGGTTGCTTCTGGTAGAATTCGATCCCATACCCTCCCGAAATACTCATCGACTGGCCGTGCTTGGTTGAAATCTTCGACCCATTTCGGTAGCTTGTAAGTGTAGTAGTCCGAAGTCACAAACTGACCATTGACTCTCCAATAGGCGGCATCGGCCATCTTCCCTCCCATCAACACCGCGGCCCGGTCCTTGGTCGAAACGGAGATCACTTTGGCCCGGTATCCGGTCGAGATTTTCAGGGAATCCCCCACCGTCGATCCGAGAAGCAAACGCGGCGATCGACCCTTAGAACCATCCAAGTTCAAGAGGATCGCTCCATCATCCTGGACGCAGTAGACCGGTTCCAATGTCTCCCGATCCAACCAGGTATTCGTAATGATGCCGTTGGAATTGGCATGCGCACCCGTGAGAATGACCGCATGTCCGGGACCGGTCTTGGTCGAAGAGTGGCGAAAATGGGCGTTGATGAAATTGGCTCCCTTCTCAAGGAAGCGCCGAAACCCACCCTCCTCGAAATGTCTTTCGAACCGTTCCAGATAGTCATACCGGAACTGATCAATACTGATGACGATCACAAGATCCGGCCTGGAAGCGCCCGCCGCCCCATCGACCCCACCCATCAACGCCGAAATGAAACTCAACCAGAACAAAGACTTACTCATGCGGCTTCACATTCCACGCAAAGAGGGCCAACAGGGTCGACAGAATAGCCGCGCCGATCCAGAAAGTAAACGCGAAGTCGAAGTTGTAAACCACCGCATCGCCCTTCCCCGACTTTCCCATTTCGATCAGGATGCCGCTGATCCAGTCCTTGTCCCCCATCACCGGAAGATCAGGCCCGGACCGGAAGAATCCCACCAACCCTCCCACAATTGGAATCCGGGATCGCGTTCTTGGGGTGACCTCAGAGTCCATCGAGCCGAAATCTTGCAAGGGCTCCACCTGCCGCGTCAACGCTGATCAACCAATCATCTGTCTCGAACCCGTGAATCAATCCAAGGTACCCCCGAAACCTTACGAATCATAGTTCGTAAGGTTTTCGGACCGTTCCCCCTCCCTCTCTCTTCCTCTCCATCCCCAAACCATTGACAACTCCCTCCAAAGATCAAACTTCTCCTTCCAGACTCATAACCAGGGTGAAAGTTTTCTGGGGAGGAAGTGGCTGATAGGCAAAAAGATAAAAAAAGAGCTAGACAAACCCGAGGGAATCAGTCATGCCAAGATGGTATGAAAGACAAAAAATCTTACCATCTGACTCCTTCGATAGATCGTCTAACTCTGCGTCTGATCTTGCCCGAAGAGCAGGAGCGATTCAATGATCTTTTGATCCAACATCATTATTTGCACAGTGCGGGGAGCGCGGGAGAGACCCTGCGCTATGTGGCTTTGATCGACGGGCAATGGGTGTGTCTTTTGCTGTGGGGAGCGGCTAGCTACCGGCTGAAGGATCGAGACGGCTGGATCGGCTGGGATGGGGCGCGACGGCATGCGCGCTTGAAACTGGTGGTGCAGAACCGGCGTTTTCTCATTCTGCCCGGGCTCAAGCTGGCCAATCTGGCCTCCAAGACGTTGGCGATGTGCCTGAGAGTCTTGGCCGATCACTGGGAGCAGGCCTTTGCCTATCGCCCCTTGGTAGCGGAAACTTTCGTGGACCCACAGATCCACCGAGGCACTTGCTACAAGGCGAGCGGGTGGACTCCTTTGGGCTTGAGCGCGGGATATGGTCGACAGCGGGAAGATTTCTATGAACGCCATGAGCGCCCCAAGCAGATCTGGGTCAAACCCCTGCGGGCTGATGCTCTGCAACTGCTGCGCTCGCCAGGGCCCTTGCCCAAGGCACACCGTGAGGCCCTCAATGCCAACGACAACTCCCATGCGGTCTGCCTCAAAGTGGAACAGATGACAAGCCTCCGGGAACGCTTCCACCAGATCGAAGACTTCCGTCGAAAAGCGGGCCGTCGCTATCGACTCGCCACGGTCTTGAGTATGATTGTGCTCGGCACCCTCTGCGGCAAACACAACCTCAAGGAGATCGTGCGCCTGGCCCATCACCTCAATCAAGCCCAACTGCGCGCCTTACGCTCCTGGAAAAACCCCAAAACAAGCCGTTTTCAGGCCCCCTGCTATGATGTCTTCTACCGGGTGTTGCAAAACGTCGAGGCCGAGCTTTTCGATCAAATCCTCACCCAATTCATAGCCTCGCCCGAGGGCCGTTTGCCCCGCGATATTGCGGTTGACGGTAAGACTCTCAAAGGCACTGACAAAGAACCGGCCAAGGCCTTGCACCTGGTGGCCGCGGTCGATCATCAAAGCGCTCAAACGATTGCCCAAGTCGCTACCGCCGACAAATCCAACGAGATCACCGCCGCCCAAACTCTCCTGCGCAAGATGCCGGCCATGGACGGATCCACCTTCACCTTCGACGCCATGCATAACCAAAAAGAAACGGCCCACATCGTGGTCGAAGAACTCGGTGCTGACTATATCATCCAGATCAAAGACAACCAACCCACCATGCATCAAGACGCAAAGAATCTTTTCGGCCCCTCCCCCTTTTTGTCCACCAAACCGTAGATAAGGACCATGGCCGCCTGGAGATTCGTCAAATAGCAACCCATCCTCTAAGCGCTCCCTCCCTTGGCTTGCCTCATGCTCGTCAGTTCGCCTCTGTCCAACGCACCTTCCATTATCCTAACAAAGCGAAACCTTCCTCGGAACGCTCCTACTATGTCAGCAGCCGCGATCCCACCGACTTGAGCCCTCCTCAGTTCCTATCGAAAATCCGCAACCACTGGGCCATCGAAAACAAAAACCACTACCCCAGAGATCGCTTCTTCGATGAAGATCGATGTATGATCCGTAACCATAACGCAGCCAGAATCCTGGCTGCTTGCAGGCAACTGGTTCTTAGCCTCAAATCTACCATGGAGGCTGTCCCAAATCCTCTCGGATTTGGGACAGCCTCTACCTACTCGTGGGCAACGGACCACCAATGAAACGAGCAACCCAGCGCATTGCGGGCGGGCTTCTAACTGCTCTCCTCACAGTCTCAATCGGCTTCTCTTTCACCAGTTCGACTGGCGCTCAAAACGACGGCACTTCGGATCACCCCGAAGTGGTCGATCCCACCGACGACCTGTCGAACTTCCTCTCCCAGAGGCTGGTGGACTACAAAGAGACCCAAGCGAATTTGCGACAGGAACTGCGTACCCTGCTCAACGGTTTGGACACCCCCAGTCCGGCCAATGTCTCATCCGCAATCGACCAATTCCGAATGGACAATCAAGACCGCATCCTCGACCAGATCCAACTCGCCTCGCAGATCCGTATCGGACTCGCAATCATCCGCCAGAATCGGCCCGAACGCCCTGATGCCCCTGCCTTCTCTACTGAATTGAACAACGTTAAGGAGAACATGAGTTCAATGAAGGAGGCCTTCGCTCAGGACCGCCAGAATTTGATCGATACGATCGCCGGCACCCCCCAAGCTGCGGTCGAAGCCGCCATCGACCAGTTCCGCCAACAACAAATTCAAAATCTCAACGAGTTGAAGGAACTACGACGAAACCTGATCGAGGGCTCACGGGGCAGCACGGAGGGTGATCGACGCACCGACGGCTAGAACCAGCAAGCCGGGAGCGGACGACTTCTAGAACCGGCAATTTCCGTCAACCATCGTCCTCTCCCGGCTTGCTGGTTCTGGGTAGCAATTTTTCGTAATACACCATCTTCCCCTCACCGTTCACAATCGAAACGGTGCACATTCCCTTCCTGCTGATCTGAACCGCGCCGAAGTTCATCCACCTCGTCGCCTCTTCGAAGCTCGCCACCGTGACTCCGTCCTCCGGACCATAAAAGAAGAGCCGGGTGGGTCGAAGCGTTTTATCGTACTCTCGATTGGGATAAAGCCCAGCACTGAGGGGTCCACTGATGAATTCGTAGACCTTGAATTCGGGTTCTTCTTCGAAGGGCACATAGCGAAACCCCGACGCGAAGTGGACATCTGTTGTTATCCATACGACATTGCGAACTCCCATTTGCCGCATCGTTTCAAGAATATCGATGAGCTCGCGTTCAAACCCGGTATCGTGTTCAAAGTTCGCCCACCCATCTCTCCCTTTCTCCTCCGGCCACCCGGTAGGGATCGACATCGGAACGCTCGATACGATAAACTTCCAGGTTGCGCTCGATTCCTTCAACCCGCTCTTGAACCATTCAAGCTGCTCCTTTCCCAGCATTGACTTCCCGCTATCTTCGGTATCAGGTTGGCTCCGCTGGCCGCGATACTGTCGGGCGTCCAAGAAAAACAGATCCAAGTGACTGCCCCACCTGATCCGCCGATAGAGCCGACCCTTCTCTAAGGGACTTTGCGCGATCGGGTTGTAATCGAAAAATGCCTTCAGACCCAGTGGCATCAGGTGCTGGCCTCGAACATAGGGCGCTCCTTCCCTCAGATCTTCCCGCGGACCGAAGTCATTGACCACCTCGTGGTCATCCCAAATTGCATAGTAGGGCATCCCTGAGAGTAGCTTTTGGAAACCGGAATCATCCCGGTTGTATCTCCATTGCGCCCAGTAGGCCTCCACCGTGGCGGCCCATCCCACCTCCCTCGGTATCTGAAAATTACCGTACCTTCCCACCGCTTCGCAGATGCCGTCGCCGTAGATCATATCGCCCAAACCAATGAAAAAATCGAGGTCGAGCGAATTGATCGCATCGAAAATCGGATACCCCGCTTTCAGATCGCGACACACGTTCGTTCCCCCGAGATCGCCTCCCCAGGCAAAAGTCACCGCCTCTTTTGAATCGGGTGCCGAAGGAGTCTTGAAACGACCCGCCACAACGTTCTGTCCGCTGCGCTTTCCCGTATCCGATGCGCTGAACCATACCTTGTAGGTGTACTCGGTTCCCGGTTTGAGACCGTCGAGCCTAACCTTGCCCGCAAAGTCGCGCGATGCATCAACCCACTTCGTTCGATGCATCGCTTCACTCACCCCAACACCAGTCAAAAGCACATGCATGAAGGCTTCGCCATTGCTTCGAGACCACACCACTGCCCCGGTCGCCTCAACCTCCCCCACCGCCACCCCATGCGTAGCCCGAAAACCACCGCTCCTTCTACCCTCCTCCCCCTGACTCCTGGCTGAGGAAAAGCAGAAAATAAGAAAGACCGCCAGGAGCGTCCAATAGAGGACTCTCTCTTCTCCAGTCGTGTCTCTTAATCTCGATCTCAAGTCGATCTCTCCCCACTCTGCCGCTCGGCAGAGTGGCTAGTTTTCTGTCGGTGCTGGAACAATCCGCACTCACAATCGCACGCTGCAATCATAACCTCTCCCGAATACTGGAACCCAACAGCCGACAGAAAACTCAAAACTCGACCACCCCTTTGAGAATCGTCGAGTCGGGCGAAATCCAAGCATCAAAAATCTCCGGCAGTTGCATCGCCTCCGTCCTATGGGTAATCCAAGGTGCGACATCGATCACTCCCGCCTCCATGTGGGCTATAATTTCCCTAAAGTCCTCTGCTACCGAATTTCTTGTCGCCAAAACACTCAGCTCGCGACGGTGGAACTCGGGATCACTGAAAGTAAGGTCGCCATCGATCAACCCGACGAAGACCAACTTTCCGCTGTTCATCGGCAAAGTAAATGCAGCGGTCATGGATGCGGCGTTCCCCGTCGCATCGAAAACCGTTCCAGGCAAAGGACCCATCTTCTCCGCCCATTGTTCCGGCAGGGAACGCTCAATATCCAGTTCGAGCGTCTCCACCCCGTAGAGTTTCCGGCACATTTCAATCCGCCTCCCGCTCACATCCAGCGCCACCACTCGGGCCCCGGCAAGGACCGCGAACTGCGCCACCGTCAGCCCAATCGGGCCCAGGCCCAATATCGCCACCGTCTTATCCTCCTCCAACTGCGCCCGACTTACCGCGTGCTTCCCGATTCCCATCGTCTCAACAAGGGCCAACTCATCGAAACTTAGATTGTTGGAACGGTGCAGATTCCTCACCGGCAGGATCACCCTGTCCCGCATTCCGCCGTCGCAATGCACTCCAAAGACCCTCAAACTTTCACAGCAATTCGTCCGACCTCGACGGCACGCAGGGCACCCTTCGCAATAGAGATAGGGTTCGACCGCACAGCGATCGCCCTCCTTCAGCGACGTCACTCCCTCACCCACCGCCTCAACCAATACTCCCAGCTCGTGCCCCAGAATCCGAGGAAAGGTGATGAAGGGAAATCGCCCTCGGTAGGCAGTGATGTCGGTCCCGCAGATCCCCACCTTCTGAATTCGAACCAGCGCTTCTCCCGCCCCCGGCCCAGCCGGCTCCGCCGTGTCGGCAAACGCCAACTTCCCCGCCTCCTCCAAAATGACCGTCTTCATCTTATTCCTACTATCTCCAATCTATGAGTCTGTCGGACTTCGACCTTCGATTGCTTCGAAAGTAACAGAGTTCGTCCGACAGACTCCTCACAATCGAATGCCACCTTCCCCACCCAATGCAACCGCGAATTTGCGAAAGAGAAATCCCCCAACCGATAAGACCTTCGGTTCACCCATCCCTTGTTCCCCTAATCCGTTGTTCCTGCTCAGCCGGATTCATCACGGCGCTAAGGAAAACGTCCGACTGCTCTCGACCGAAAATATTGTGAGTCGGCGCACCCCTACCCGGCTTGCCGGGGCTAGGAGCCTGTCGGACTTTGTCCTCGGATTGCTCTGCAAAAGGTAAACTTCGTCCGACAGGCTCCTAGCAAAAGGAATCTGTCGGAATCAACTTGGTCGCCACTTGGATCCTTCAGCCTCCGATCGCAGGTCCAGCCATGTTGGGAAGTGCAAAGTCCGACAGATTCCTGGGAAGATGTCGGTGCTCAATCGCCCCCGAACTCGACGATCACACTGAGAAGGCGGATACCCCTGAAAGTATAAACTGCCAATCCGACAGATTCCTCTATCTGTTTAACCAGGAATCCGATCCGAAGTCGTAGTACCACTGCGGATCGCTTTGGCCGACGAGGAACCAGAGCCAAGAATCCTCTTCAAACTGATAGGCGAAGGGGAAGGTGGAGTCGCCGGTCCAGATCCAACCTAGATCGTGAGTCCAAAACCAGAAGTCGTCAACCGAGTCTCCGCCAATATAGATCCACCCGAAATCACCGTGGATCACCCAAGGTAGGGAAACGTCGTTGTAAACCCCGAACCACTCGGACCATTTCCAACCGTCTCCAACATCCGTCGAACCGAGGTCGAACGGCCTGAAATCGGTCGGAACAAAGAGCCAGATATCGGAATGAAGGATGCCTACGGAATCAGCCTCGTCGGTCGTTGAAAGTTGGATTACTTGGTTGGCAATATCGATCCAGGCGGTAGCTGATGCAGCTTGCTCTTGGTTGAACTCGGCGAGAGGGGAAGCCGATTCGACCTCTTCAAAAATAACGGATTCCACACCGTAGTCGCCGGCCGAAAACCATGCTCCTCGACCCTCAACGACGGCCGCCTCGTCGAGGCTCAACCACAGACCCGGCGCGATATCGTAGGATTGGAACGGGTTGCTCTGAAAGGGATCGGATTCGTCCGCCACATGCAGCCTCCCTTGGGAAAAGGCCAGCAGATATCCGGCTTCAAGCCTCAATCCCTGCAGATACTCATCCAAACTCCGTGACGGCAAAACGTCGAAGAAACCGGATTCGTCCCAATAGAGATGAAGAACCCCGCTGGAGGTCTCGGGAGTCTTGCTGATCCCCTTGTAGTAGTGCTTACCCTCCATAGTTGAAGGAGTATAATAAGGCTCTTCGATTGCAATTTCATCGATGAGAAAGACATTAGCGCCGTCGAAAGCCAACGCTTCAAGCATGGTCCCATGCCCGCTTCCTGTCTCATCACTGAATTTTCCCGCCGAACTCGTAAAAAGGATTCCACTATCCAAATCTTCCAATTGGATCTCCTCTAACTTTCCCGGAATCCCAAGAGGATCTCGTAGGATGGGCTCCTCCAGGTCGAGATAATCAATGACTTGGAGAAAAGATCCAGAAACACGACCGCCCTCCGTCCACTCCATGGTGTCGTAACTCATCAGGATCAACCTCTCCCCACTGAATGCCTCGCTGAATTGCCAGGCGAATTCGGGTCGCACCGTGACGGCGGATGAAAACTCCGGCGCGGAGGAATTGGTCACCGCAAAAGCGAAAAACTGAACCGCATTCTGATAGTTGAAGATCGAGCGCCGAGCATCGATTGCGATAAACCCAGTGACGATGTCGCCAAATGCAGGTTCGGGAAGATCCAGATATGGACTTCGGAAGAAAAAGAAATCAGAAGCCCGCGAATACCAGACCAGACTACCGGTAACGAGCCACAGAGCCTCCAATTGACCAATCCACTCCCTGGTCTGGATTGGGGCTCCCACGTCGCCCAGAAGGATCGGTTCCTCCGGCTGGCTGAAATCGACAATCGTCATCAGAAGATCGTAGCCGGATCCGGAACCATCTCCCGCACCCCCACTCTCCTTCCTCTGAATCAGGTAGAGAAGATCATCACGAAGAGTCGCACCAACCAGACTCCCCACCTCCAGTTCCATCACCGCGAGCACTGAGTCCGGCTCCTCTATCGGAGTCACCCGGATCTTCGGCGTGGATTGCTCCCAATAGGCGTGCCCATTTTCAATCTGAATGAGGAATTCCGACAAAACGATGACACGATCAGTCGCCCACGAGATCTCCAATTGAGCAACGATTTCGGGAAAGTCTCGCTCTTCAATATCGATTATGAAAAGCTCCTTCTGTGAAATTGATACCAGATTTGCCTCTCCCAATGCGGTTGCTCGGCGGACGGGAAACTCGTGCACAATGCTGCCCCGCTCAACCAGGGTGTCATCTTTCATTTCGATGAGTTGCACTGCGTTGACGGCTCCGGACTCCCCGAAGGATTGATAGGGTACAAGAACCAGGCTCTGATCCTGCAAAACACTGACCGCTTTTTCATCATATACAGCCTCGCTCCATGAGGATCGGTTCCCAATCGCTATACGTTCCGTCAGAGTCGGATTGAAGGGATCCGATACGTCGAAAAGTGACACCGTCACACTGCGGTCCTCAACCCCGATGGCGAGTAACTGGTCGCCCATCGGCTCGAGGTAGGTCGACCATCCCGGAATCTCAAGTTCACCAGATATCTGCAAATTGCTCGGATCGCTAAGATCTACTATCCACAGTGGATCGATACGGAGAAAAGTCACTATATAGACCCGACCTCCATCGAATCGAGTGGCGTAGAGGGTTTCGCTCTCCGCCAAATCGAGCTGGTCAAGTCTCTTCGGCTCGATCACCCCTTCATCGAAGGCAAATGTCTCCACACGAGTGAACAAGCCCCCAAGATCCGCCCCTCGAACCTGGGTGATCGTGGTCAGGACCCCATCTTCAAACTGCATTTTGAACTTATCCGTAAGGGCGCCGACCAAATCCACGATCCCGATCTCCTCTGGCGCTTCCGAACTACCAAGGACATGGACGCTGGAACGTGACCAGTCCTGCGGCGATCTCACCGCAAGGAGAAGATGAGTTTCGGTCGCCGTGAGCGCCGATGCGTATCCAGGGAAATCCTGCTCTGAAACCAACTTCGGGTCGGTCGAACCGGAGACGTCGAAAACCAGCAGCCTCACATTCTGGAAGGACCTGATGATACCTTCGCCCTCATCACCCGTTTCATAATGTTGAGCCGCTACGTAAATTCGGTCACCCACCCTTCGGCTGTCGAACACGTAGCCCGGGATGGGAAACGATTCCGTCACTTGGGCGCTCTCATCCGAGACATCGATCAGGAGCATGGAAGATCCTACATTCCAACCTTGATTGGTTAAAAGCGCGAGCCGGTCGCCTTCCAGAAGGTAGAGGTCTTCACCCACCGCCGGCATCCTCAGAGACGATTTCAGGATTGGGTTATCCCGATTCGAAAGATCGAAAATCTGAAGTCCTCGGAACTGATTGAAAAAATAGATTGTCTCGCCGATCAGTTTCCAGATGTCCGCTTCCTCGACTGCGGATCCTGTCCCTTCTTCCCCCTCCAATGAATCCTCCAATCCAGCGGAAGAATCGGTCGCGAATCGACCCGAAGCGGCTAGCTCAACCGATCCCTCCACCGCAATTTCCGAAAACCGGCTCTTGCCCTTGAAGAATCGTTGCGGGTAGGCGTCCGAGGAACTGCTGTGGAGACGAATTCGGTCCAGGGTGGCACCTTTCGGGATTCGAATTTTGACCCTACCCTTTCGACCATCGAGGTGTGCGATGGCATAGGTTTCCCATTGACCGGAAAACTCATCAAGGATTTGGACCCGCACTCTCCTGACCCCCTCGCTCACGTCGAGAACCACCGCGCCTTCCTCCAGCGTCGCCGCCTCCGACTTACTCACCGTAAACAAGGCAATCGGCGCCATCCCAAGGATCGCCGCAATCAACAGCCTGAGGATATGCCGAGAACGAGAGGACGGAAGTGAAACCGTCCCAATCAGATCTTTCTGCATTGAACCGCTGAGTCGTAGATTGACCACTGAGCCTCTTTTAGCAGGTCGAGTGCCAATGAAAATGGATGTTCTCTATCTGTTTAGCATCTAGTAATTTAGGAGCTCCTGAGCGTCTCTGAGTCAGATCCAGATAAGACAGACTTTTGTAAATAATCCCCAGTCCACGAAGGGTTATCCCGACCCGTCTGGGAAATACGACCCACAAGGATTCTGTCGGTCCGGGAGTCTGTCGGAGGAAATCAGTCAATTGCGAAGCAATCAAACTTTGAAGTCCGACAGACTCCCGGACCGACAGAATCATAAATGCTGCGCAAACATGATGGGACTTTATAAGTGAGGTACTAATCTAGCCGAAAAGTGATCCTTGGACTGTAACCGTTCCCATCCGGAGTCGGCCCCAAGCTTCGACTCTTACGGATTGCTTGAGCCTGTTGAACTCCCGAAACCGCCTCAACCGCGGATGTATCGAATACCGGATTACCCGAGCTGCCGACAATCTGAACGTCACTGATTCGTCCCTTGGGATCGACTCTGAATTGCACTGTCGCCTCGAGAGTGCCTTGGCCGGATTGAACGGGCTTCTCCCACGACTGGTTGATCAGGTCCTTCAGTTTGAGCATGTAATCCTGCAATTCAGACTGAACAGCATCCTCCGAAACCATCTCCCCATTGTCAGCGCTGGTGGAAGCGTCCCGGATCCTCTCCTCCAATTCATCGAGATTGAAACTATCGAAATCCACTCGCGCCGTTTTCGTCTTCGTCGTTTGAGCCGTCTTGGGAGCGCCATGCTTTTTAATGAAATCATCAAAGGAGATTGGATCCGACGGCGCCTCCGGCAGCACGGCTGCGGGATCGACCCGCTCAGGAAAGCTCGGTTCCGTAAGCGGCCTGATTGGCGTCTTCCCCACCACGGCACGCGGCGGAGAGGCGGAAAGGATGAATTCGTGAGGTTCGGCCGGCTTCCTGAAGAGGCTAATGAGCCCGCCCAATAAAAGCAGTAAAAAGAACAGCCCATGTAGGGAAACCGACAGCAAAACAGCCCGTACCTGGCCCTGCCTTCGCCCACCGAGTTCAGCGCCCGAAGGCGTTCCCTGCGACGTTCCCCGAAGATCCTGTATCTCGATTTCCAAAGTCTGCAGACTAAGCGATTCAGTACCTGGAATCGTTACGCTGATGTTGCCTCTCTGCTTACAGGCAGAGAGGGCTGGAATCTGTCGGTGTTCCAATCCACCCAAAACCTTCGCACAATCCAAATGGATGAATCTGCCCGCGAAGAGAGAAAGCACCGTCAGACAGATTCCTATTCCACCTCCGTATCCAGACTGATCCGTGTAAGGCGGTTCTCCTTAATCAAGTCAATAATCGTTATTACCTTCTGGTAGGGCAGCGTGCGGTCCCCCCGCAAATGGATCGTCGGCGGGCGCGCCTCGTTGCCCAAGTCGTCAAGGCGAACCTCCAGCTCGGCAACATCGACGATCTCTTCTCCCCAATAAATCACCCCTTCTGCATCGATGGAAATGGTCTGAAAGCGGTCCTCCCCCTTCCCGGCCTGAGAATCGGCCGACTCAACCGGAAGATCGAGATCGATCGACTGCTCCAGAAGAGGCGCCGTGATCATGAAGATGATGAGAAGTGCGAAGGCCAGATCAATCAGGGGTGTCACATTGATCTCGGAGACGGCGCCGAGGCGCTCACGGCGTTGGAAGGTCCGCGCCATTAGGAGTCTATCGGACTCTGTCCTCCGAATGCTACGCAAGTAACTGAATTCGTCCGACAGACTCCTAATAAAAAGAAAATGGAACTGAGATCTGAGGTGAAGAGTTCGAATATAAAAGGATGAAAAGTTTCAGATCTCAGTTTCATTTTCTTGCTAGGAATCTCTCGGTAGGAATCTGTCGGGCTCGTGGCCACTACTATGAGATCTTCAAAACAGGAGAGCCCGACAGATTCCTACCGAGAGATTCCTTCGTATTCGATCCGATCGGCCAGGGAACTGGCGAAATTTTCAATTTCGGTAATCATCAGTTTGGTATGGGTGAGGAGGAAATTATAGCCGAATACGGAGGGGATAGCTACGAGCAGACCCGCCACCGTGGTAAGGAGAGCGCCGGACACCCCGGGTGCGAGTATCTGGATACTGGCGGAATTCTCCATAGCAATGGCCCCAAATGCATCCATCACTCCCCAAACCGTACCAAGAAGGCCGAGAAAGGGCGCCCCGGTCACGATCGAACCCAAGAGCACCATCTTGCTCTCGTACTCGATCGTGACCTCCGCGACTCCTCGCTGCAGCGCGTTCTCCACGTAACCTACCCTCGCGGCAGGCGAAGCATCGGAACGATGGTAGGCGCCATAGGCTTCTTTCAGAAGGCTGTCGTAGGGACTGGCGGCGCCGTTTCGAAATGACGGGTCCAGGGCCAAAATCGACTCCACCTCCCCTAGTCTCCGATCGAGTCGTAGGTTCAGGGACCGAAGCCGTGAGAGATCGAGATACTTCCCGATCATAACCGTCCAAGCGATCAAACTGAACGCAACCAGAAGCAGGACGATGATCTTTCCCGCCAGATTTGAGTGATGAAAATAAGTGAAAACCCCTCCTATCAGCGGCTCAAACTCGGCGACCCCAGCAACAATCTCCCAATTCATTCGGCTGTTCCCTGCTACACTCTTCCCCTCATATGAGTCTCTCGGACTTTGTTCTTCGGCGGCTCTCCAAGCAACCGAAAATCGAAGTAGATGCCAATTCCCTCAGCCTCGACACGAACCTTGTCGATTAGTTTCGCTTTCGCTGCCCGAGGCCATGTTGATTACCGTGTCTGGGCTGGGGGCTCCCCCAGCCTCCGTCACGCTGAGGATTCCATCGAAAGTCGAGGTTCCACATTTTATATTGCTGTTCACGACTCGAGCGCGTTTCCTGAACCTTCAGCCCTGAGCCTTCTTGAGATCGAACACGAGGCATCGGCAGAGATACGCAATGGACTACAAGGAAATCACGCTTCGGGAATTGGAGAAAAAGGCTGGCGCCTTAAACGCCAAGAACGCCCTGGTGGGGTTCGACGGTTTCATAACCAGGAGTTCCTCACCGATGGATCGGCGACCGGAATCACCGGAGGACTCTCGCTCCCTCAGAACCATTGCCGCCTTCGGCAACAGCATTCAGAGCGCTGCCGGTAAAGAGGCGAATTTCGAACTGAATTCCCGAAACGAGAAGTTGGATGGAATAGGCCCAAACTTGGCTCAAGCCCTTCTCGCTTTCGATCTCAACGTTCGCTACCTTGGCGCCTTGGGCCATCCCTCTATCCATCCCGTTTGCGAGGACTTTGCCGAGAGGACGAATGCCGTTTCCATCTGTGCGCCGGGGGAAAATCTTGCCCTCGAATTCGACGATGGTACGATCAATCTCTCTAACCCGAACAGTCTGGCCGAGATAAACTATGCCGCGATCGTCGAAGCGCTGGGAGAAGGGGCTCTGTTTGACGCCATTTCCAGGGCGGACCTCATGGCCATGGTGAATTGGTCCAGGATCCCGAACATGACACCGATTTTAACCGCCCTGCTCGACCGGGTCTTTCCCAATCTAGGGCCCAAGGAACAAGGCAGGATCTTCCTCTTCGACCTCGCCGATCCAGGCAGTCGCACGGACGGTGACATCAATACCGCCCTTTCCACCATCTCTCGTTTTCGCTCCCATGGCCAAGTCACGCTCGGTCTGAATCTCGACGAAGCTCAGCGCATCGTTTCCGTTTTGGGCCATCAAGCGGTTGAAGGGGATGCAGAGGGAGTGAAAAAACTGGCTTCACACATACAACAGGATCTCTCTCTCACCTGCGTCACTGTGCAACTCGAGAGCTCCGCCGGCTGCGCTACGAAGGAGGATGCTTGGTGGGTGGACGGAGTCACAATTGAAGATTCCAAGGCTGAAGACGGACTCGAGGATCAATTCAGGGCCGGATTTGCAACGGCCCAGCTTCTCGGTCTCAGCACCCCCGCATGTGTCACCCTGGCGGTAGCAGCCGTCGGCACCTATGCTCGCACCGGCAAACGTCCCTCCATCTTTGATGTCAATAGTCACATTCGAAATTTGGGTACCTGAAAAATGGCAAAGAAGAAGACGGCCCCGCGCGCGAAGGCGAGAGTAAATTCGCGAGCCAACAATCGCAAGACCCCGCATCCGCGCAAAAGGAGATCGACACAGAAGCGGACGCCCAAACCGAGAGGTTGGCTCGTCACTTTCGAGGGTTCGGAAGGCAGCGGAAAGACGACGCAGATCGGCCGCATCGCCAGCCGTTTCGAAGACTCGGGATTGGATGTCGTGGTCACTCGCGAACCAGGCGGGACCGAGATCGGAGAAGAGATTCGACATCTTCTCAAGTTTGCCCAGCCGGGCCGTGGTATGTCGCCCGAGACCGAATTGCTGCTATTCGCCGCCAGCCGGGCCCAGCTTGTCCGAGAGGTATTCGTGCCGTCGCTGAAACGCGGCGATATCATCCTCTGCGATCGATTCCTCGACTCGACCACCGTCTACCAGGGGGTGGGCCGGCAGATTGCGGCCGAACCCGTCCACATGATCAACACCTTCGCCGTTGGAGACATTATCCCCGATATTACCGTGGTTCTTGACCTCCCGGCAGAAGACGGTTTCGAACGGATCAAACACCGCGCCACCGGGGTGCCGGACCGGCTCGAGCAGGAGACCATCGGTTTCTACCGAAAAGTCAGGGAGGGTTACCTGATCCTTGCCAAGGCGATGCCGGAGCGATTCGTCGTCGTCGACGGAACTGAATCGCGCCAGAAAATCGAAGAGCGGATTTGGGATGAGCTTAGCCAGCGGATTGTCTGAGCAGCTCCGCCACAGTAGGCCCGTCGAAGTTCTCGAACGCTCCCTGGCAAAGAATAGACTGGCCCACGCCATCCTCCTCCATGGTGAGAGCTTGACGGCGCTCGGGGAAGTGGTTCAAGCGATTGCCGCCGCGTTGCTTTCAATGCCGTCCCAGACCGCCGTCCACCCGGATCTATTTGTTCTCCGGCCAACCGGCAAGGCCCGGCAGATAAAAATTGAAGATACCCGCCGGCTCATCCGCGTGATCCAGCATTCTCCAAACCAGGCGGAGCGCAAGGTCGCCGTCATATACGAGGCCGACCGTATGAATGCAGCCGCCTCCAACGCCTTCTTGAAAACACTCGAAGAACCACCGGCCGACACAACCATCTTTCTCCTCACAACCCGTCCCTACGACCTTCTCGCCACCATCCGTAGTCGCTGCTTTAACTTCCGCCTACCGTTCGATTCCGAAAATCTGAACAACAGTCGCTGGTCGGATTGGTTGAACGACTACATCAAGTGGCTCGAGAACCTCCTCACGCACCCGAGGAAAGGTCCCGAAATTGCCGATGCCGTGATGTCCCTCTACGGCCTGGTCACCCGGTTCCTGGATCTTCTCGAAAGCCTGGCCGACGACCTCTGGAAAGCCCAAAAGTCTTCCCATCCAGAGGGGATGGAAGAGGAGGAAAGAGAGGCTTTGAGGGCGGGTCTTCGCAAGGGCATCCGACAGAGAATGTTGGGTGAACTCGAACTGCACACTCGTAGCTTCGCCTTTAGAAATAAGGCGGCCCTTGGGCCTTCATCGATCAATCGGATGGCCGACGCAATCGAGGAATTAGAGCACGTCGTCCGCCTTCTCGAAGTAAACCTCCACGAGGGCGCCGCCCTCGAGAAATTCCTCCTCGCTTCGCTCAGGATCTGGAGCTTGCCAGATTAGGCTCCCGCACGAATTGAAATCGAAATCCTGACGCATTCCGCTCCCAGCAGCGACGTAGCGGCTAGCGGAATACGTTGGCATTTCGTCTTCTTCTTGCTCTTCGTCTCTCGTCCCACACCCAAAGATCCAAATTCGAATCTTGTCGGCTTCCTAGCTGGAGCCCGTCCCAGTGGTGGAAACAATTGATTTTTAATGAGTTATGGGCAAAAAAAAGGCCGGATAGAGCTGCAAGAAGCTCGATCCGGCGAAAAAGGGCGCTTATGCTTGCGTTAGTCAAATACAAAGCACGCCCTTCTCATGAAAAATATTGCCGTACAAAGCTTCCTGCGTCCAGCCCTAACTCCAGTCATTCGATGCAAAGACTACACCGTGTTTCTGGAAACAATGGAGCGGATTGACCGGGTTTTGATCGACTCCTCGCTGGAAAGGGAGGCGATCGTAAAAGCCTTGGAAGGATGGGATGAAGCGGGAGGGAAGGATCGGGAGCGACGCGCTCTAAGAGCGATAAAAGCGCTGCGGGTGGAGGTGGTGCGTCATTTACTCGGAGGGATATCCTTTCGTTGTCTGTCGCAGGAGTTGGGACGCAGTGAGCTTCTGGCTAATTTTTGCCGGGTGCGTGAGGTAGACGGGATCCGGAAAATATCGAAGAGCAGTCTGGAACGGGATTCGAAATTCTTCGACGAAGCGTATCTGAGACAGCTGCATGCAAGGATGACCGAGGTGGTGGGCAATGCTGAACATTGTGGTGAGGCAGGATTAGAGAAGCCGATCGATACGAGGGAATGCCTGATCGACGCCACTTGCCTGGAAGCGAACATCCACTGGCCCGTGGACTGGGTCTTGCTCAAGGATGTGGGAGCAACGCTGCTCAAGGCGATCAGTCTGATCCGGCAGGCGGGAATGAAACAGCGCATGCCCCAGGGAGCAAAGGGATTGGCTCGGGAGATGAACAAACGGTGCCTGGAGATGACGCATGCGCGTCGGCGCCGGGAGGCGGGCAAAGCGCGTAAAGGGATCCTGCGGCGGATGAAGCTATTGCTCAAGAAGATTGAGGGCCATGCCCTTCGCCACCGTGACTTATTGGAAGCTATGTGGATGCAAAGCGATTACACCGAGAAGAAGGCGAGCCGAATCATCGAGCGAATGGATGGTATGTTAGAGCAGATACCGCAGGTCATGAAACAGGCGCACGAACGGATCATAGGGGGGCGGCAGGTGAAGAATGAGGAGAAGATCCTGAGCGCCTACGAACCTGAGATTGACGTCATCGTGCGAGGCAAGGCAGATCGGGAGGTGGAGTTTGGCAACACCCTTTATTTATGCGAGAGCGCAGAGGGATATCTGTTGGACTGGAAACTGTATGGGGGGCAGGCCCCGAGCGAATTGAAGCAGCTTTGGGAAAGTCTGGAGAGGCAAAAGGGCTTCGCTTTAGAGGAGAAGATCGAAGCGATCAGTGGGGATCGGGGCTATGCCTCGAAGGCGGCCAGCAAGCGGCTCCAGGCAGAGGGGATTTTTGACGCCCTTACGCCCCGCAATCCACAAGAGCTCAAGGAGCGGATGGAGGAGCCGCGCTTTGTCCGGTTGCAGCGACGACGAGGGAGCACCGAAGGCCGGATCGGAGTGCTCAAGAACCGATGGCACGGGGGCAAGATACGCAGCAAAGGCTTTGACAACCGTAACCTTAGCGTGGCCTGGTCGGTTCTGTCCCACAATCTATGGAAAATCGCGCAGAGACTTGCGCAAGAACATGAGAAAGAGGCAACGCAGGCGGCATAGGGATCCAAGAATCGAGTCAGAGGCGCTTCCTTGGGAGAACTATCGACTCAAAGCGAGAGGAAGGGTGCTGGAAAGGTGCATAACGGATAAAAGGTAAGCTACCGAGGACGGAAGGCATGTCGTGGTCTACATAACGTGACGAAGATTGATATCGGTATCAGGCTTCCACCCAAATCCTCTCGGATTTGGGACAGCCTCTAGCTGAAGACTTCCCTTCGCAGATCCCTTATTACCGTCAGTCCCTCCCAGTCGCTGCCCTTCATCTTTCTAGCCCCACTTCGTCGTCTCTTTCCAAATCGATCTCGATATTCCTGAAAGATGCCTTCCACGTACTCTTTGGAACCGAGTACCGCTCCGTCCGTAAAGTAGCGCACCCGACACCGTAGCGCCGCTGCCACCGGCAGTTGGCCTCCTTCTTCCATCACTTTGATCCATGCCTCGGTCGGGATTCTTCCGCGGAGCGATTCTTGGGGTACATCCAACGACCCTTTGCAGTAGAGCAAACGCCGATACTCCCGCGATGCCTCCCGCCATTTAAGAAGCCGGCCATACGAAGCGCCGACCGCCTCGCAGATTCCTTCCTGCGCTTCAGTACTGCCTCCCACCGCCTCTCCATAGCCATTCCAGCGATAGTCCTTGGGATCTTCCACGATCCCTGCTCGCACCGGATTCAGGTCGATATACGCCGCTGCAACTCGCAGAGCTGCTTCTCTGCCTTCCACTACAGTGCTCTTGAATCGCTCCGCCCACAAGGTCCCATATCGTTCGTGGGTCTGGTTATACCAGATGGTGTAGCGCTGCTTCAGCGTCTTCATGAACTCCGAGACATCGTGCATCCGCGCCAGAAGACGCCTCCGCCACATCGTAGCCTCCTTTCCTCCTCGCTTCAGAACCCCTGCCAGATACTTCACCGACATCGTCTGATACGGCGTCGGCTTCGGATAAAGCACCTCGTACCGCCTCAACAGCTCCCGGTCCGACACAACCACCTCCTCCCTGTCCGGCACCCTGATCAGAACGTGAAAGTGGTTACTCATCAAACAGTAGGTCAGGATCTCCACTCCCGAAAAGTCCGCCACCTGCCACAGCTGTCGGCGCAACCTCTCTTTCGCCACCGCGTTCAACAAAAACGCCCCGGCCACGGTACGGCTGATACAGTGATAAACCGCACTCGCTCCCAAAATCTTTAACCGCCTATTACGCATACTGACTCCCTTCTAGGACGTTAATCGCTAGCGGTCATTAATCGCTAGCGGTCAATAATTTTTTTCCAGACCCTATTCATCATTCCATCTTTCTCCTATCGACCCGCCCCTACGACCTCCTCGCAACCATTCGAAGTCGATGCTTTAACTTCCGACTACCCATCAGCTCCGACAATCTGGACGACGAACGATGGTCGGTTTGGTTGCAGGACTATGTCGAATGGCTAAAGGCGCTCCTTCGTCGTCCGAGGAAAGCGCGGGAGATCACCGGTGTGGTGATGGCTCTCTATGGCCTCGTCACCCGCTTCCTGGATCGACTGGAGAATCTTGCCGATGAGGATTGGAATCTCGGAAGAGCCTCGCTCCCGGAGGAGATGGATGACGAAGAGAGAGAGGCCGTAAAAACCGGCCTGCGCAAAGGTATAAGGCAGAGAATGCTGGGGGAATTGGAAACCCATACCCGCAACTTTGCCATCCGAGATGAGGAGCCGCACAATCCTTCATTGCTCAATCGAATGAGCTCCGCCATCGAGGAATTGGAACACTCCGTGAGACTTCTGGAAGTGCATCTCAACGAGGGCGCAGCCCTCGAGAAATTTCTCCTGGCTTCGCTCCGAATCTGGAGTTTGCCCGATTAGAAATCGGACCGATTTATGAACGGCTCTAGCCCGCTTTTCTCACAAACTTTTGGAGGGTGTACCGATACCGGAAAGAATATACCGTCCGGTGAAGGTTACGGACTCGCGGCCCCATGCACGTTCAAGGCGTCACTGGCGCCGACGAATCATAGGTGAACTCCAGGGTCACCGACACATCGGAGAAAGCATCCGCCGTCGACAGGCCGACACTGATGAGGTCTCCTGCTACCACCCCAACTGAGCCAGGGAAGCTCGCATCGGTTGCGCCTCCTGTTAGAAAGGTCGTCAGCGAAGTGTCTCCCTGATTCTTCCTTACTGTGATGTCCAAAAAACCACCTGAAACCTCAGCATGGACAAGGAGATTGGTGATCGTCCCTGTACCCGTGCAGACCATAAAATGATTGTCAGTTTCTGATGGAATCGAGTTCTGAATTCCGGGACCGGCAAAGGTGGTCTCTTCCGCCGCTAGCGCCCCTTCAACCACACACGACTCATTAAAGATCGTCGTGTGCGAATGGCCGGCGATAACACCGATAGGATCGAAATTGCCGTCAAAGCAGTTGACGAACTTCATCGCTCCCGAAACTGTCCCAACGATCTGGGAACTCTCCGCCATGATTTCGCCTCCCGAAAAGGCATTCACCGCAGTGGGCGCGTTGACACGGGTGTTGAACACCTTCAGAAGCGCCCCAGAGACGACCAGGGCGCTGCCCTGGTCCGACTGCACATCGACATTGTTGAGCTCCATGCCGTCGTTCTCCGCCGCTACAGCTTGACTGTTTGCATCTCCATTTTTCAGGATCACCTTGACCCGACTCAAATTCGTCTTGGCGTTGACTCCGAAATGACGGATACCGTTGAGGAACCCGGAGGGATCGTCCAACCGAATGATGGAATTGCTCACATCGAGGTCACCGACGAGATTAAATATGCCGGTCAAAGGGCCGCCGCCGTTCCCAACCATGACAATGGATACATTAGTGATTGAGGCGAAATTGGGAACCGAATTGACGACAGCGATACCGCCGCTGGTCGAACTGAAGTCAGCTAGCAGGCTGAGAGAGCGCAATTCCGCGTTATCCGCTGTTTGCACCGCGCCTCCCGAAGGAGGGACCGAGATTATTCTGGTCACGCCGATTCCGGAACCCTCAATATCGACGTCGTTCTTCATCTGCAGAGATTCCGAAAGCTGGTAATTCCCGGGTTCAATTTTCAGGACGTAAGGATTCGAGGGGCCGTTGTCGAAAATACCAGCAAGTGCGTTGATCAGCGCCAACCCGTTGGCCACGTCGCTGCCCACCGGTCCCACCGTAACGGTGTTCGCGGCCGCCGACGCGAATTCGGAGGAGTCGAAGCCATCGAGCGTCTCCGCGTTGTCCGCCGTGCCGTTCAAGGTGCCGGTGATGTTCCCACCCGAAACGCCCAAAGTTCCGGTGACGGTTGTATTTGCCTTCAGATTGATTGTCGAACCAGAGGAGTTGAGGTTGATGCTACCGGAAAGGGCATTGATCTCGATATTGTTGTCCGAATCCAGACTGAGATCGTTGGAGCCGCCGGTTGCGGAAACGCTCAGCGGGCCCGTAGCGGTGACATTCGGGCCAACCCCGGTGATGCTGTTTCCACCCATATCCAAGGATCCCGCCATCGTGTCCCCATCCTGGTTGACATAGCGCAAATCCACATCCGTGGTATCGAGGTCGACCACCGCTACGGCGCCGCCGTCGATCTTGTCCCCGGTCACGGCGTCGGTGGCGAGCTTGGCATTCGTAATCGCGTTGTCCGCGATGAAGCTGGAGTCGAATTCGACCAAAGGATCGAAATTCTCGTCCACGCAATTGGCCGGCTTTACAGTACCCGTACCCAAAATACTTCCGATAATCTGACAGCTCTCGAGATTGATTACGTCGCTCGCGTCCCCAGTGGTCATGGAGGCGAGAGAACCCTCCAATCGGCTATTGTAAATGGACAAACCAATTCCGTTTGAGACCTTCACCCCAACACTGGAAATTGGTCCGGCACGGACGTCGACATTCCTTAAGACTGCCCCGTCGGCTTCAACTGAGACACCGACTCCGAAATCCTCGATATCAATCTCGACTCTCTCGACGACTGTCACCGCGTTGGCGCCGACATGGCGGATTCCTTGCCGATTATTGCTTGCTGTCACAATCGAAACGGTCGTGTCTTTGATTTCCCACTCGCCGTTCTGATTGAAGATTCCAGTTGCAGTCGGTCCAGCGCCACCGCTGCCCTTTACGGCAACTTCACGGATCGAAGCCGATGTCGATCCGTTATTCCAAATGGCAATTCCACCCGATGGTGAAAATTCCACATCCACGGTCAGAGAGCGCAGTTCGGAATTGTCGGCCGAAAATATGCCCGAGGAAGTAAATGAGAGAGTGGTTACTCCTATTCCCGACCCCTCGATATCAACAGAATCCTTCATTGATAGTACGCTTCCCACGAGATCATAAATCCCGGGCTCGATCTTCACGAGAAAGGGACTGGATGGGCCGTTGCTGGAGATGCTGTCGAGAGCGTCCCGCAACGCCTGTCCGTTGTCGGCCTCCGTTCCCCCTTCCACCGGGCTGACGAATACGGTCGTCACCCCGGGATCAAGCACCTCTTGGGCCACCAAGGCGAATCCCACCGAAGTTATCTGTTGATCCGGTGAAAGCTGTTCAAAAGGGTTGGCCCCTTCGCGGAACCAAATGCGCAGAAAGACCTCGCTGTTCTCCTCAAATATCGAGGCGGGTATGTTGTCCATGAAGAATGGAGAAGCACCGTTTCCCAGGCCCACCGAGTAGAGTCCCTTATCGACCGTCAGGGAGATAGATCCTACCGGTTCGCCGCCTCCCGCACTGGTCCCATCGTGGCTCCAGAAAGTGGACGTGCCCGCCGCATCGACCAGGGCGAATTTGAAGTCGCCCGTACCGTCGAAATTGACCCCGCTGACGGTGACACGGCCCTGGTGATTGATGATCTCCGGAATCTCACCGAAAAGCGGTAGACAGAGGCCGAGGACAAAAATGCAAAGCAACAGAAACTGGTCGAATCGTCGAAGTTTCATGATGCGTAGTTTATTTTTGAGTTCTGGCTAGGAAGATGTCGGTCTTTGAATCCCCCGCAATCTACAAACGCGCCCAGATAGTTGATGTTATCCACGTGTTCAAAAAGCAATGTCCGACAGATTCCTATGGCGTCGACGAATCAAAAGAGAACTCCAGCGTCACGGATACGTCCGCGAATCCGAAAATGCTGGGATCAAGCGAGACACTTATGCGGTCTCCTTCAGCTACCGAAACTGAATCGCTAGCGTTAATTTCGTTTTGGGTTCCCGGAAGAAGAGCCGACAAAGCACTGTCTCCCCCATTGACCCTTACAACGATGGTCAATTGGCTACTTCCAGGAATCTGATCCGCGTGCACGAAAAGTCTGGTAATGGACCCACCGGCGGTACAGACCATGAATTGGCTTTCGGGACTGTTTGAAATCTGAATTCCAGGGCCGGCATAGCTTGCTCCAGGGCTGAGTGGACCTTCGACCACAAACGACTCCGTAAAGATCGTCGTGTGCGTATGGCTGGAGATGACACCGAGGGGATCGAAGTTTCCGTCGAAACAATTGACAAATTTCGTCGTTCCTCCCGCCTCCGAAACTGTCCCAACGATCTGGGAACTCTCCGCCCTGATATCGCCTCCCTCCGTGGAATTCACCGCAGTGGGTGCGTTGGATCCGGGTGTTGAACACTTTCAGAAGCACCCCAGAGGCGTACAGGCCGTCGCCTTGGTCCGCGTCGACTTTGACATTGTTGAGCTCCATGCCGTCTCTTTCCGCGGCTATTGCTCGATTATTGCCTGCTCCATTAAGCAGGAATACCTTTACCCGACTTATCGTAGTTTCGGAGTCGGTACCGAAATGACGAATGCCTGTAATCGATTGTGAGGGTTCGTCCAACCCAATAATGGTATTGCTCACATCGAGGTCGCGCCCGAAATTAACGATGCCGCCCAATATTCCAAGACCGTTACCGATCGTGAAAATGGACACACCTTTGATTGAGGCTACATCGCCATTGGCGTGAATGATGGCGGTATTACCGCCAGTCGCGGATGAGAAATCTGCCCTCAAGCTGAGGGCACGCAATTCGGCACTATCGGCAGTGGAGAGAGCAGCACCAGAATTCGAGAAGGAGATTATCCGGGTCACGCCGATTCCGGAACCCTCAATATCGACGTCGTTTTTCATTACCAGAGTATCCGAAAGCTCGTAATTTCCCGGCTCAACTTTCAGGACGTAGGGATTCGAGGGGCCGTTGTCCGTAATACCAGCAAGTGCGTTGACCAGCGCCAAACCGTTGTCTACGTCGCTGCCCACAGGCCCAACCGTCACGGTGTTTGCCGCCGCCGACGCGAATTCAGAGGAATCGAACCCATCGAGCGTGTCCGCGTTGTCCGCCGTGCCGTTCAAGGTGCCGGTGATGTTCCCACCCGAGACGTCCAAGGTTCCCGTCACATTGGAGTTCGCGTTCAGATTGATTGTCGAACCAGAGGAGTTGAGGTTGATGCTTCCGGAAAGAGCATTGATCTCGATATTGTTGTCCGAATCCAGGCTGAGATCGTTGGATCCGCCGGTCGCGGAAACGGTCAGCGGGCCCGTAGCGGTGACATTCGGGCCAACCCCCGTAATGCTGTTTCCACCCATATCCAAGGATCCCGCCATTGTGTCCCCATCCTGATTGACATAGCGCAAATCCACATCCGTGGTATCGAGGTCGGCCACCGCTACGGCGCCGTCGTCGATCTTGTCGCTGGTCACGGCGTCGGTGTCGAGCTTGGCATTCGTGATCGCGTTGTCCGCGATGAAGCTGGAATCGAATTCGACCAAAGGATCGAAGTTCCCGTCCACGCAGTTGGCTAGCTTCGCGGTTCCGGCGCCAGTGATCGCCCCGATAATCTGGCTGCTCTCTGCGTTTACGGTGCTATCTGCGTGCACCACATTAATCGCATTCGGGCCGTCGATGCGACTGTTGAAAACGAGCACTTCAACATCTAAAACTGTGAAGATTCCATCTCCCACCTCGGTACTGAGGTCGACATTCCTGAGAAGCGCTTCGCCACCTTCAACATCAACTGCACGGTTGGCCACTCCTCCACTCAAGTCGACTGAAACACGCTCTGCAATCATGGACGATCCTGCACTGAACTGTTGAATCCCTGTAAGCGAATTCGTCGCGGATGAGCTCATCGTGATGGCTGAATCTTTGATCTTCAGATTACCTACGCCTTCATTGGTGACGGCAGTCAGAACGAGAACGCCGTCTCCACTCACTTCAAGGTCGACATCGCTTATCGAAGCGGATCCGCCGATATTCCGGATCCCCGAACCGCCACCAGTCGGAAATGAAACATCAACAGTCAAAGAGCGTAATTCGGTATCGTTCGCGGCAAAAATCGCCGAATTATTCGTTAGGGAAAATATCAGTTTTGTGATGCTTTTTCCGGAGCCCTCGATGTCCACTGAATTCTTCATTGTCAAGGACGTGCTACCGAGATCGTAGAGCCCGGGCTCCACCTTCACGAGAAAGGGATTGGACGGGCCACTGCCGGTTATGCTCATGAGCGCATCTCCGTTATCGGCCTCCGTTCCCCCTTCCACCGGGCTGACGAATACGGTCGTTACCCCCGGATCAAGCACCTCTTGGGCCACCATGGCGAATCCCACCGAAGTTATCTGTTGATCCGGTGAAAGCTGTTCGAAAGGGTTGGCCCCTTCGCGGAACCAGATACGAAGAAAGACCTCACTGTTCTCCTCGAAAATCGAAGCTGGAATTTTATCCATGAAGAAGGGAGGATCATCGTTTCCCAGGCCCACCGAGTAGAGACCCTTATCGACCGTCAGGGAGATAGATCCTGTCGGTTCACCGCCTCCCCCACTGGTCCCGTCGTGGCTCCAGAAAGTGGTCGTACCCGCCGCGTCGACCAGGGCGAATTTGAAGTCGCCCATACCGTCGAAATTGACTCCGTTGACGGTGACACGACCCTGGTGATTGATGATCTCCGGAACCGCGCCGGCGAGCGGCAAACATAGGCAGGAGCCGAGTAAGATGATCCAGAAAAGGAGGTGGATTTGTGATTTGTTCATGATGTGTGATCACACATGAGGCATGTTCACCGAGGATTTGCAAGGAGAGCTCCTCACGGAAGCACCTCAGGTTGGGCAAGAATACGAATGCGGATAAAGCGAGGTCCGGACGCTTCGCCAATCGCGATCGTGTCGCGATAGGTTGCGATCACGAAACCACCCGGATCCGGCGGTCCCACGCTCACCGGATCCACCGGCGTCCACGATTCGGAACTGAGATCCGACTCCACCTCGACGATATAGGTTACCTCCGCCGGTGACTCGCGCTTGCGGAATGTTATCGTAAGAAAATCATCCCCGCCATCCGGTTCCGCCGTGGGCACGGGAAGAAGGGCAATCCCGGACCCGGCGTCCACCGGTACTCCATCAAGGGCGAATTCGATAAGGTTCTCCAGCCCGTCCTTGTCGGGGTCCACTTCGGGGGCGGCATCGGGATCATCGAATCCGAAGTGCAAGACCTGCCAACCATCCGGCAAGCCGTCTCCCGCGTAGGTCCCGAAATCGTCGAAATTCACATTCGCTACCGTGAGATCTCCGACACTTTCGACGCTGAGATAGGAGCCGGTGATTACTACCAGTGTATCCTCGAATACACTCTCGCTTGTGGCCAACCCTTCCGCGGTGATGGCGTCAATCGCAGTATCCGCGCTCCACCCCACTTCGCTTGAGGCGACTTCCAGTTTCGTATCGTCGTCCGCGATTGCCTCCGCCGCCAACTGGGTGGCGTTCCCTTCATCCACCGGATCGGGATCCGCTGTGATCCGCAAATCGACGATATCGTAAAGCTGAGCCGCCGGGCCGCCCTTTACTACGTAGACCGGGGTAGCGTCCTGAGAAATCCCGGCAGCAGTGGCGCCGACAGTAGAATCAATCCGGTAGTTGGCACTGGTGAGTTTCTTTCCATTGATTCCAGTCGCCTCGAGCGTGATCTCGTAGCTTGCGCTACTCCTCGTCTGCGCCCCGAGGGGTCCGGCGCAAAGAAAGAGTAAACTGAGAGTCGAGATGGTTCTTGGAATAACCCGCGGCATCGAACTCCCTACATTCAAGATCCTCGGAATAAGGCGCATGCCTCGATTTCCAAAGGGCAATCCGAATACGCCGAAGCCACTGAACAAAAACCCAATCACCTGTCCCCCGATATTCGACATACTTCGACAATTTAAGAATTCCCGACTCCCATTGTCAACTTAACACGGACATTTCACACGCTTCGAAGCGCGATCCCAGCGCGCCGGAAACTGCTGCATATCAGAGACTTTCCGCGATCCCGGCATGCCGGGATCGCAGCAGCAGATCCGTGATATGATCGGGTTTAGTCCTGGGTAATGGTATTGGGCAAGGAATCCGTCGGGCCTCCGGCGCGTTGCTCCCCCAGCCTCTTGACACGCCACAGCCGTGCGACGGCGGTTGCGCTGGGGTGTAGCTGGTTTCTGAATCTAAAAAAGTGCAGCGGCGCCCCAAAGCCTCTCTCCCGTCCCTTCTCCTCCCAGCCGGTGGACGGCTGGGAGGAGAAGGGACGGGAGAGAGGTGGGTGGGACGCCCGTTCTGTAGCGAGGAAACCTAACAAACCCCGGCACAAGGCCGGGGATTGTCCCGTCACACCTTCTTCTTCCCCAGCGACTCCTCCTGAAAATACCGAATGCAGGTCACAAAAGCCTCCCTGTTTTCGGTGTGCACGAAGTGCCCCGCATCTCGAATCGTGGAAAGGATGTACTTGGGAAAATGCGAACCGATCAATTCCTTGTCTCCGTCCAGGATGTAGTTGGATAAGGCGCCCCGTACAAAGAGGCAAGGACCCGAATAGTCAGCCTCCCGGGAAAGAGGGTTTCCGGAGATGAGAGGCATGTACTCCTCCAAAACGTCCAGCGGGACTTGCCACTTGAGGCCGCCGTCCGGTTCCCGTACTAGATTCGTCAGGAGGAACTTCCGCATCGTCCAGTTCTCCACCTTTCCGGCAATCGCTTTTTCCGCTTCTGTCCTCTTTTCGAATCTTCCCAAATCTACCGCCCGGAGGGCAGCCACGACATCCCGGTGCAAGGGAGGATAGTCCTTCGGCGCCACATCCACCACCACCAGCGATCGAACCATCAAGGGATGCCGGGTGGCAAACAGCATGGCCACCCGCCCGCCCAGGCTGTGCCCCATCAAAGTAACGCTCCCCAGCTTCTGGTGCTTGAGCCACCCCGAAAGATCCTCGACCATATCGTCGAAGGTCATCGAATCGGCATGAGGTGAAGAGCCGTGATTGCGCAAGTCCAGGGCGAAGACCTCATAGTCCGCCGCCAGGTCCCGTCCCGCAACCTGCCAGTTTCGCGAAGAACCAAGGAGGCCATGGAGGATCACCAAAGGCGGCTTACCCTCACCCCCGAAATAGCGATATTGAAGTTCAACCGGCATGCTCAGAAGCGTCTTCCCTTCCTCCTCCATCACCAATCGCTGGATCCAACATACCTCTCAAAAATTCGACCGCTTTTAGGAAATCATAAGACCGAGGTGATGGCAAGACGTCGATCTCCCCCATAATCGACCACCGTAATCGTCAGCGCAATCGACCTCGGTGCGCCGCTGCGCACCTTCCGTCTCTAATCGTCGTTGACTCCCTCGGGATCCCTTTATCACCATGAACCGGTCGCCCGAATTCCAGGATGCCCAAGAAGAAACGCAGTCTCACTCCGATGATGGTGCAGTATCTCGAGATCCGTCGAGGACTGCCCCCCAATACTCTGCTCCTTTTTCGCTTGGGCGACTTCTACGAGATCTTCCAGGAGGACGCGGAGGAGGGAGCGCCGATTCTGGGCATCACCCTCACCCAAAGAAACGGAATGCCGATGGCAGGGATCCCCTATCATGCCGTCGACGGCTACGTCAACAAGCTCCTCGCGGCGGGCAAGAAGGTGGCCATCTGCGACCAGATGGAGGCTCCCAAACCGGGAAAGATCGTCAAGCGGGCGCTCACTCGGATTCTCACTCCCGGCACCACCCTCGAGGACCATCAGATCGAATCAAAAAGGAATCACTTTCTCCTCGCACTCAACTTCGACAAATCGAATCTCCTGGCGGCGTGGCTCGATCTGACGACGGGAGAGTTCCAGATCGCCGAGGAAGAGAATCCGGACAACCTCATGCCGGTTTTCACGAGCATCGATCCCCGAGAGATTATCACGCCGGAATGGGGACGCCAGGAGTGGCGGAGGAATGACCAGATCCACCCCTGGCTGGAACGGTTTGAGCAGTTTTGCGATGGCCGGCCCCTGACCGAAGTGTCCGACTACCACTTTGATCGCTCCTCGGGAGTACAGTCGGTCACCGATGCTCTCGGTGTCCTCAATCTCGAAGGATTCGGCATCCGAGAAGAACATCCCGCCTTGGGTTCGGCCGGCGCTCTGGTCTACTACGCTACTGAGAACCTCTGCGCCAAACCAAAGAATTTGAGGCAGATCAGGGAATACCGCAGTTCCGGCAGTCTTCTCCTCGATCCTGCCACAATCAGGAATCTCGAGATATTTCAGTCCGCCCAAAACATCCGACAAGGCTCCCTCCTCGATGCTATGGACCGCACCGTTACGGCGGCTGGAGCGCGCCTCTTGCAGAATTTTCTCTCCGAACCGACTCTCGATCTTAAAGAGCTGCAGCAGCGGCAGCGATGTGTGGGCGAGTTTCTCGAAGCGCCCGGCTACGCCTCGGAACTGCAGGAATACCTGAAGTGTATTCGGGACCTGCCGCGGGTGCTAGGAAGAATGCAAAACCGCCTCAACAATCCCCGAGAGCCGGGGAGCGTACGCGATACTCTGAAGCAGGTTCCCCTTATCCTGCGAATCCTCGACCAGTTTGAGGGACGGGCCATCCGTGGTCTCTCCAAGCGGGTTCGCGACTTTCCCAAAATGAGAGAACTCCTGCAACGCTCTCTCGAAGATGATCTTCCAAACCAACTCCAGGAAGGTGGCTACATCCGAGATGGCTACGACTCGAAACTGGATGAGCTGCGCAGCTTCAATCGGGAGAACAAAGCCTGGATTTCAAAGCTGGAGCAGGAGGAACAGGGAAGGACCAAGATCAAGAATCTCCGCATCCGCTACAACCACGCCTTCGGCTACTTTTTCGAAGTCTCGAAGTCCAACCTCCACCTCGTGCCGGACAACTATATCCGCCGGCAGACTATGACCAATGCGGAGCGTTTCTACACCGAGGAGCTGAAGGAGAAAGAGCGCGAGATACTCCATGCTGATGAAAAAGCGATAGAGCGTGAAGAAACCCTCTTCCGTGACGTCACCGCCCACATCCTGGCCGAGTCGGAGAACCTCAGGGAATCGGCCAACGCCCTGGCCGAAATCGACCTCTATCTCGGTTGGTCGAAAACAGCACGGGAATGGGACTACTGCTGCCCCTCCCTCGATGAAAGCGATCGCATCGAGATCGAGGAAGGCCGCCATCCCGTGGTCGAACAGACAATGAGGAAAGAGCGTTTCGGTCTCGCCGGGACCCACGCCTTCGTTCCCAATGACGTGGAACTAGGCTCCGATGAAGCCCAGATTATACTCATCACTGGGCCCAATATGGCTGGGAAGTCGACCTATATCCGCCAGGTCGCACTCATCACCCTCATGGCTCAGATCGGCTCCTGGGTACCCGCACGCAAGTGCCAGATAGGACTGGTCGACAGGATTTTCTCTCGAGTCGGAGCATCCGATGAGCTGGCCCGCGGCAATTCCACCTTCATGGTGGAAATGAACGAAACTGCCAACATCCTCAACAACTCAACCGAACGCACCCTCATCATTCTCGATGAGATCGGTCGCGGTACCAGCACCTACGACGGTCTCAGCATCGCCTGGGCCGTTGTCGAACATCTTCACGGGGAAGGACCCAGTGGACCTCGCACCCTATTTGCCACCCACTATCACGAACTCACCCAGCTCGAGAGACTCCTGCCCAGGGTGCGAAACTGTTGCGTTGCAGTGAAGGAGTGGAACGATGAAATCATCTTTGTCCGCCAGGTGGTCAGTGGATCCTCTGACCGAAGCTACGGAATCCAGGTGGCGCGCCTCGCCGGCCTACCCGAGAGCGTCATCGACCGCGCCAAGCTCATCCTCGATAAACTCGAAGCCGACGACTCCAACCACAACCTCCTGCGCAAACGCCTCAAGAAGATCAAAGCCGCCGAGGAAAAAGGAGAGGAACCGGGCCAGCTGGAGCTGTTTTAACTTGAAACTTCAATTCACCATTGGCCGGTAGGGCCATGGGCTTGTTTGCCGGAGTAGTGAAATCTGGATGGACGAGGGCTCTCGAGTCCCTCAGCTCGGATACCTCACACTTTCCGTCGCAAGGCGAAGCAGATTGCTCGGTAGAAGAGGACTCGAGGGCCCTCGTCCCTCCAATACTCAAGAACGAGGTGCGGTCTCTGATGCCAGGACTTCTGTGTTTCGCATCAACCAACCCCAAGATCCTACGGACCAAGCCTGCTGGATTTGCAGGCTGGAAAGTCGTACTACCCTGAGGAGGTCTCCCGCTTCCGAAAAAGCGAGTAGCTGATCAGAGCCCCCACCAAGCTAAGAGCATAGGTTGATGGCTCCGGGATGGCGAAAGCGAGCGCGTCGAGGGAATCCACACTGTTTCCTAGTTCCGTGATCTCACCAGAGGACGTGTTAATCGTGATCAATATCCGATTGGTGTTTGATGGCTCCCCTTCGAAAGCAACATTGGATTTCAATGATCCGAACAGCGTACCAAACTCATCAAAAGCAAGGGCGTTGATGTAGTCCGAGGAACTTGCGCCGAATAAGTTCGCCACTTGTGACGCCGAACCATCCACGGGATTTATCTCGTGCAAGTTTCCTGTTGAAGTCTCGCCGGTTAAGAATATCTCTCCCTGAGAGTTAGCGGCAAGGCCGCCGCCGTTTGTGTTCAGCCCTGAGTCCCCCACTAATGTCGCCTGGCCGTTTGCCAAACTAATGGTGAAAAGATCATGGGCGCCTCCCACGAGCCAGCCGAAGAGAACGCCGGCGGCATTAAAGGTAAGATCGGCCATCGTCTCGTCAGGAAACCCGTAGGGACCCACTACTGTTCCCTGGCCCGTTTGCGCATTTATCGTAATAAGGTTTCCAGGGGAATTTGGATCCTTCTTCGCCGTTGACCCATAGAGAATTCCAGTCTGCGGATTGAGTGCCAGCCCCGTGACCGCGAACCCGATTTGACCCACGACGGTATCAACCGAGCCGTCCGCCTTTTTCAGAATGTAAAGATTCGATAGTTTACCGCCCGAACCATCCGCGGCGAAGAGTACCAACTGCCCCCGCACGGGCAAACCGGCAAGCACGAGGATTAGAAACGATAGGTATATTGAAGCTCTCATACTCCCAACTGTCGCCAAGTCTGAATGCTGCGCTGTCGCGATATTACGCTTTATGAAAGGAACCGATTTAAGCAGCTCGATCCAAAAAAAGCAAGAACACAGTAGACTCGCGACCTCAGACGTCTCAACCACGCTGAGCGGGAAGGACGAGAACGAGAACGATTTTTTCAATTTTCGCTTCCGAAACGTCTGAAATTCCCACCCGGAAACCCGCATCAGCATTGAAGTCCAGTCAGCGCAGCCTCCCGCCGCTCCCGCTCAGCGGGATCACTTCCGACGGTAGACCGAGACCAGAGCCAAAGCCCCTAACAAAACAAGGGCCAGCGTCGAGGCCTCGGGGATGGCATCAAAGACGATCGCATCGAGTTTATCGACCGACTGCCCCAACACCGTCACTTCACCGGTATCCGTGTCGATCCTGCCGAGGAGGTACTCATCGCCCTTGGTGAAAATCTTGAGGGAGGCGTAGAGTTCGTCATTCTCGTCAAAAGCGAGAGCACCCTTGATACTACCGTATCCGCCGTCGCCGAAGAGAGTACGCAGCAGTGAAGCGGAACCATCCGATGGGTCGACCGTATGTAGATTATTGCCCTGATCGTCTCCGGCAAAATAGAGGGTGCCGGTAGAGTCGAAGGCGAGACCGGAACCCTCTGTGCTCAGACCGGATTCTCCACGACTGGTCGCCTCCCCGGTACTGAGGTTGATCGAAAAGAGGTCTTCATCATTGGGTTCGAGCCATCCGAAGAGATTGCCCAATGGATCAAAAGTGATATCCGCCATCGTCTGGTCCGCAATTAGGCCGAGGGAGCCGAGCTCCTCGGCTTTAACACCAGATCCGAATCCAAAGCTTCCTATCATCGATCCCTGGCCGGTCTGCTTGTCGATCGAAATGAGATAGCCCGGAGCGGTTTGATCATTCCTGGATACCGAACCGTACATCTGTCCCGTCAAAGGATGAACAGCCAAACCCGTGACCGCGAATCCAATCTGACCGATCACCGTATCGACAGACCCATCCGATCTGTTGAGGATGTAGAGATTGGAGGGGTTGCCGCCCGCCCCGTCGGCGCCAAAGAGGACCATCTGGCCCTGCAGTGCTGTGCCTGTGAATAGGACCGCGAGTAGGGCCGCAAGAATTGAGCGAATAAGCGTCTTCACAATTCGAATCTCCAATTTCCTAATGTAGTTCAACGGTTCGGACCAGCCTCAATTAATGTCAGTTTCTACGCCCGTTGCAATCTCGAAATTCTCCTCCGCCCGGAATCTCTGCAAATTAGAATGATCCTATCGGATCATTCTAATTTGCAGTGGGAGCGGCGGGAGGATCATCATTGTAATTCCAACCGCCGGCAATAGAATGCAATCCGATGTTTTTCCTCCGAAAAATCGGCAGTTTTCTACGTGGTGGGGCCACCCCGGGCCAACTCATGATGGCGACCCTCCTCGGTGGCGCATTGGCCTTTCTTCCCGGGTTCACCCAGGCGCCGGGACTCCTGGTATTTGAGATTCTCCTCCTCCTGCTGCTCAACGCCAACCTCTTCATCGCCGGGCTCACCCTCCTGATCGGTCGATTTCTCTTCTATCTCCTTCTTCCGGTCTCTTTCTGGATCGGCCGGATCCTGATTGACGGTCCCACGGCGAGCCTTTTTGAGCTCCTCATCAACGGTCCGGTCACAGCCTGGTTCGGTTTCGAGAACTACGTCACCACGGGAGGGTTTTTCCTCGGTCTGCTCTACGGATTCGTGGTGGGCCGGCTGGTGATCGGAGCCCTACGGCGATTTCGCGAAAAAATGGCTCAACTGGAGGAGAACTCGGAAGGATACCAGAGGGCCATTGGCAAACCGTGGGTGCGGGTTCTCGCCTTCATCTTTCTCGGAGGAGTGAAAGGGAAGCAGTCCTGGAATGAGCTGGCCCAGGCCAAGCGGGGCAATCCTATTCGAGTCGTAGGGGTCGTAATCGCCGTCCTTACCCTTTTCCTTATTACGGTAGCCTACCACTATCTCGACGCGACGGTCCTCAAGGTCGCCCTCCTAACCGGCCTCGAGAAAGTCAATGGAGCTACCGTTGACGTGGGGAAAGTAGAACTCGACATCTCAAGTAACCGTCTCTCCATTTCTGACCTCGCCCTAGCCGATCCTGCCGATCTCGAACGCAATACTTTCGAGGCGCAGACGATTGAGGCCGACGTCAGCGGGCTCAGTCTTCTCCGTCGAAAGTTCGCCGCCGACCATGTAGAGGTATCGGGCGCGGCGATCGGGAAGGAGCGACTATTTCCAGGAGTGATCGTTGGAAAAAAGCGAGAGCCAGAGGATGTCCCAACCGGTGATGGGAAGTCCCTCGAGGAGATCGTGGAAGAGGCGAAAACGTGGAAGCAGCGCCTCTCCCAGCTCAAGGCCTGGCTCGACCGGCTCTCCGAATACCGCGACTTACCCGGTGAAGATGGAGAATCGCTCTCCCAACGCCTTCGCAGACAGCGAGAGGCCGAGGGATACGCCGGGCTCTACGCCAATCACCGAATCTCCGGCAGCCCGACCCTCACGATTACCAGCATCACGGCGAACGGAGTCCGCGTCGAACAGATGCCTGGCGAGCAACTCGACATTAAGGGGAAAAACCTCTCCACCAATCCCTCGCTGCTCGAGGGTGTTCCCGAGTTAGTCGTCCACGCCCAATCGGACCTCCTATTCGGAAAATTGATAGCAGGAGGCCTCGCCTCCGGAAAGGGAGCGAATTCGGTTTCCCTCTACGTCAGGAATCTTTCGATCGACCAGATTTCCGAGTCCGTTCCCGACGATGTCGACTTCCCTTTTAACGGCGGCACCCTTTCTCTCCAAGGAGAGGGCACTCTGGAAAGGACCTATCTTACTCTCCCGATAAAAGTAACGATTCAGGATTCTGAGGTGACGCTCCCCAGGATAGGGACGAGGCGGGTCTCGAGACTCACCCTTCCCGTAAGAATCGAGGGCCCTCTCGACAACCCGAAGCTGAAGATCGATCCCGACGCCCTCCGAAAGGCGCTCACCTCGGTCGGGAAATCGGCGGTGAAGGATCTGATAAATCGAAAAGCCGGGGAGCTCTTCCAGGATTCCGGGGACGAAGGGGAATCCTCCGGATTGGAAAAAGCAAAGTCGATCTTTAAGGGGTTCCTGAAAAAGAACGATCAATGATTCTCGGAATAGCCGCTGCGAGAATTCAGTTTTATCCTAAACAGTTTCGAACTCTAGCCGATTTTCAGGGGTGGATGGAGACTTAATCCTCAACACCCAGGAATGAATTGGTTGAAGCACCAATCACTTTAGAACCGAAGAGGGAGCATTGCGTCATCGGAGTTGGTGATTTCGGAGTGTCAAACTCCGCCGACGCAACGTTGAGCACGTATGCACTCGGATCATGCGTCGCGATAATCGCCTATGATCCGGCGAATCTGATCGCGGGCCTTTTGCATTTCATGCTTCCCGATTCAAGCAAGTTCCCGGATCGGGCCATTATGCACCCTTCCATTTTCGCCGATACAGGAATGCAGTTGCTAATGTGGAAGATGAAAGAAAACAGCGCTGATCGGGTAGCGCTCAAGATCTTCCTAGCGGGAGGCGCCAGCGAACTTAGTGGCGACGCGATGTTCAGCCTGGGAGCGCGCAACATTGAGGCGATTCACAACATCCTTGAAGCAGAAGGGCTCGAAGTTGAGGAAGAGGATTTGGGTGGAGTGACCAATCGAAACCTACGTTTCGAGATAGGCAGCGGACTTCTCGAGGTAAAAACGACCGTATCCAAACAGATCTGCCTCAAATGAATCTCGAGGAACTCATAGAGAAAGTGGACGATATCCCTCCAGGGGTTCAGGTCCTGCCTAAACTTCAGAACCTGTTGAGGAACGATGATTATAGCTTCGATGAGATCGTTGAGTTGATAAAAATCGATCCCTCTCTTACGGCCCAGGTACTCAGGCTGAGCAACAGCGCTTACTACGGTTACGTTGTTCGTATTGTCGATATCGAAGAAGCCGTTGGAAAGATCGGCATGCAGGAGGTGTGCAAGCTTGTCGCTATGGTCTGTAGTTTAGAACTCCTTCGTGACGCCCAGCCTGTCTGCTGTCTCGACGAGGGTCAACTCTGGGAACAATCCTTCGCCTCTGGAGTGATTATGGAGAAGATGGCTTGGGTTACAGGGCAGAATCCAAGCGTGGCCTACACGATCGGATTGCTTCATTCTCTCGGTAAGGTCGTCATAAACAAATACCTCTCCGATTCGTATGATATGGTCTTTCACTATCTCGAAGAGGAAGGTATGAGCCTGACCGATTCCGAGAGGAAGGTCTTGGGCTTCGATCACGCAGAGATCGGGGCCTCTCTTCTTAAAAGCTGGGATTTTTCGCCGGAAATCTATACTCCTATCCAGTACCAGTACAGTCCCATGGAGGTATCGGAATTCAAAGCCCCAACCTGCATGATGCACCTCTCCAATTGGATCGTGGCCAGCATGGGCCTCAATCACGGAAAGGATGCATGGGCATTCGAATGCAATCCTAAAGCTGCCCAGGAGATCGACGTCTCTTCCGACGCGCTCGCGGGATACCTCATAGACGCCCACGAAAAACTCAAAGAAGTGCAAAGCCGCATACTCCTTGCGGTTTGATGGAAAGTCTCAGGAGGGACGAAGATTAACTGAACTGCCACAATTCGGCTTTGAACCTTCCCGTGGTATCGAGACTTCATTTCTCGAAAGCGACACCGATGTTTTTGGTTAGACGATTTTAGCTTCGGCGAGAGCTCGTTTCACTCGAGCCGAGGGTTTCTCTACATGCAGACCAAGACAGGACGGACCAGCCGAAACTACAAGACACTGTGAAGAAAGACATTCGAGAGGAGGAGATTGCGCGATGAGCCTTGTACAATGCGCCTCCTCCAGCCAGCTCGTGGTCGGCATCTCCGATATGAAGATCAGTGATGATCCCAATCAGGAACTGATCACCTACTCCCTTGGATCCTGTCTCGGAATCGCCGTCCATGATCCCATCGCTCAGATCGGAGGCCTCCTTCACGTTCTTCTGCCAAGTTCCTCAATCCTGCCGGACAAGGCCGCCGATTTGCCGTTCACCTTTGTCGATACCGGCGTTGCTCGACTCTTTCACTCCCTCAACCAGGCCGGTGGGGAAAGAACCCGCCTCATCGCAAAAGCAGCGGGCGGAGCTCGAATGAAAGGTGCCTCCGGGAACCTCAATATCGGAGAGAGGAACCTGCAAGCTCTGGTCGATATTTTTCACGGAAACGGAATCCCGATTCAGGCCCACGCCATCGGCGGACACCTGTCAAGAACCCTTCGCATGAATGTCGGAACTGGTTGTGTCACCGTTCAAAGCCCGGGCCACGAGGATCTTCAGCTGTGAGGCCGTTCCTTATCGGTTCGGACGAATCTTCACGCGGCAGAGTCCCCAGATTCAAAAGGGTATATTCATCCACCTCAGCCTCTATCCGGTCACAGTCCCGACTCCCATCAAATTTGGGAAAGGGTCCAATTAAACAAATTAGCACTAAAACCGTTATTAAGCCATTACTAACCGCGGTCAATCGCGGTCCCGTATTCGTGATCCTGTAGGAACTGGATGATATTTCATGAGCGTTACCAAAGAAAGGAATTCGGACCTCGACCTAAAGTCGCCACCGGTGGTGGCCTGCCGGTTGATGGAGCTCTACTACTCGGACTACGACAACGAGGAGATCGTGCAGATCGATCCGGCTCTCACGGCGAAAATTCTGAGCGTCTGCAACACCGCCGCGTCGGGAATATCCGATCCCGTCGGTTCCCTACCTCAAGCAATCTCCCTAATCGGCTTCGGACCTCTTATCAACCTCGTATGGAAACTTTCTATAGGAGGTACATTGCAGCGCCCGGCGGACTTATACGGGATTCCGGAGAACGGACTCTGGCGCCACTCCGTCACGACAGCGGTCGCGGCCCAGGAGTTAAGTCGAATTCATCCCGATCCCCCGGAACCGGAGGATGTGGCTTTCACTGCCAGGCTTTTGCACGATATTGGAAAGATTGTTATTAATCAGAGTTACAATCTCTCTCCCAACGGCCTGCGCGATCTTCTAAAGAAAAACGGAGTCTCAATCGTGGAAGCGGAGAAGACTCTCAATCCGCTCGACCATGCCGCGGTCGGCGCAGATATCCTTCGGCAATGGAAGCTCCCTGAAATCCTGATTGAGGCGATAGCACGGCATCACGATCCCCCGGCTGACACGGTCGCTCTTTCCTCAATTATTCACCTTGGGAATGCGTGTGCCCACATGATGGGTGCTTCATACGGCTATCAATCCCTTTCCAACCCCATCGAAACAGAATCTCCTACAACTCTCGGATTCGGCGCCGATGCTATGGAGAGAGCCATGATCGGTGTTCAGCTGCGTTCCGAAGAGATTGAGAATTTCATCTCGTCTCAATGAATCCTCGGAGAATTCGCTTCCTCGTGGTCGATGACTCGGTCCCTGGTGCGGAGGAGTTTCTATCGAAAGTGCGCCTGCGCCTAAAGGGTTTCAGTTCCAGACCGTGAAACCGTTATAGAGAAAAAGGAATCATGACCATTATAGACGTTTTGGATTTGAAGGGCTTTCTCGGAGGAAGGGTGGCCGATACCTTCTCGGAGATGGTAGCGATGCAACTTAAGGCCAATGAGGCAATCTTAGATGATTACCCTCTGGGAGAAAAGCTGGCTGCCAGCATCGAATTACATGGACGAGTCGAAGGTGAACTGCGCGTCGTCGTGAGCGCCGAATTCGGACTTCGAATCGGTTGTGCGATGCTCTCACAGGATCCTGGGATGCTCGATGACGCCATGGTAAGGGATGTGGTTGGAGAGGTCACTAATATGATCGTGGGTAACCTTGAGACCGACTTCGGCAACGTCGGTCTGGAATGCAATATCTCGGTCCCTTTAGTGGAGCAATTCAATGACATACCATTCATCCAGGAAGGCGAGCAGGACGGAGTTCGGTTCGAACGAGTCTTCTTCGGCAAAGGAAGACAATACCTTGTCGTGGAGCTGAAAGTAGCCAGCGAAGAGGAGCCGGGAATCTTTTGATTTGCGACCTGCAAATCCCCCCCGTCGTTTCATCATCCCCATGCTCCGGTAATCCATTACTCCCTCCAAACTCCACCACTCCACTTCGAATCTGTACATAATTCGTTGAAGGAACTGAGGACGCTTCCTTGGAAGAGATAGCGGAGATCATCTCCTAGGATGAGGCACTTACCGCCCGCGCGCTTAGAATCGCCTTCCCAACAGATCACGACTTCGACGACGTAAACCTCGAAATGGGCCTGAATCTCGCCCGAAAAACCGCATCAGCATTGAAGTTTCAATTCGGGAGTGTCATCGAGCGCTGACCCCGGAAACCTCAAACCTCACCCACCGGCCACTCGCTGAAGCGCATTATTCCTGAGAGGGACAAAAGGCGAATCGCCAATCCTAAAACCTGACCTTTATTCACTCCAAAGCTCGCCCAGCATCGCATCAATCTTCTCGGTCGCGTCTGAACTTGGGCCGAATTTTTCCGGGTCTTCCTGCTCACTGACCGCATGGGCGCTGATTCTTTCAAAAAGAGGAGAGGCCGAGGCCGGAATGAAACGGGTCAACTGGGAATAATTATGGCTGTCGCTTAGGCCGCGAGGACGGTGGTAATAACGCAAGGGAAAGTAGAGATTCAGAATATTTCGAGCCCGGGTCATCGCAACATAGAGTAGACGCCTCTCCTCTTCGATCTCGTCCCCGCTGCCCGTGGCCAGGTCGGACGGTATCATGCCATCCGCAACATGAATGATGTGGACCACGTCCCATTCGCACCCTTTGGCCGAGTGAATCGTACTGAGAATGAGATAGTCGTCATCAAGAGAAGGAGGACCAGCCAGATCCTGGGTGGAATTGGGAGGATCGAGAGTGAGGTCGGTAATGAACTCGCCCCGCGTTCTATAGTTGGTGGCGATCTGCTCGAGCTGCTCCAGGTCTTTCAATCGTGAATCCGAATTATCGTACTTGTATTCGATGATCGGCTCGAAGAACTTCCGAATACGCTCAACCTGGACCGCTGGTCCCCGATCAGCGCCGTCAACACAATCTTTCGCTGTTCCCCTCAAATCATCGAAGGATTCACGGGCTGCCGCGGGCACTTGCGGCGGATGAAGGATAAGGCGCTCAATCGGATCGCCCCCGTTTTCCGAGTTCAGCAGGTTGTCGATTATTCTTCTTGCCGTCACTTGCCCGACGCCCTCCAGCAATTGCAATACGCGAAACCAGCTCGCCGCATCGGAAGGATTTTCCAGTACTCGAAGCATCGCCACCATGTCTTTCACGTGAGCCGCTTCCAGAAACTTAAGCCCCCCGTATTTGACGAACGGAATGTTCCGCCGGGTCAATTCAACTTCCAGTTTGTCGCTGTGATACCCGGCCCGAAAGAGGACCGCCTGCTCCCGGAGCGAAACCCCTTCCTCCCTTTTTTCCAGAATGCGCTGGCATACTTCACCGCATTGCTCGTCCTCGTCCATACAGGTGACGATGGCCGGTTTCTGGGCCCCCTTTCGTTCCGAAAAGAGTGTCTTTGTGTAGCGCTGGTTGGAGCACTCCATCACCGCATTTGAGGCGTCCAGGATCGGTTGGATGGAGCGGTAATTCTGCTCCAGCTTGACGATCGTCTCAGCCCCGAACTTTTCCGGAAACTCCATGATGTTCTCGACCGTTGCAGAGCGGAAGGAGTAGATGGACTGAGCGTCGTCCCCTACTACTGTAATGTTGCGAATCCCGTCCTTTGGCCGCATCGCCTCCAAAATCTCCGCCTGGAGCAGGTTCGTATCCTGGTACTCATCCACCAGAATGTGCTCGAAACGATCCGCAATCATGCGGCCGATCCGCTCGGCACCGCCAAGGGCCATCCAGTAGAGAAGGAGATCGTCATAATCGAGGATCTTTTGCTCCCTCTTCTGCTTCGTATACTGCTCGAATACCTTCCGGATTCCCTCGCCTTCGTCGCCGCACCAGGGAAAGTGGGCCTCCAATAATTCCGTAAGCTTGATTCGACTGTTGATCATGCGAGAATAGATCGCCGCCAGGGTGTTGCTCCTCGGAAACCTGCGCTTACCTTGGCTTAAGCCGAGATCGGTGCGAATCAGATTCATCATGTCGGCCGCGTCGGTCTGGTCGATCACCGTGAAATTCGGCTCCAATCCCACCGTTCTGCCATACTGACGAAGGAGGCGATTGGCGGTGGAGTGAAACGTGCCTCCCCAGACCTGGCCCGCCGTGGACGGCCCGGCATAGCGCCCTGCCCGTCCGATCATCTCCGCCACCGCACGCCGGGTAAAAGTCAGCAGCAAAATGCGATCCGGAGAGACCTTCTGTTCGATAAGCCATGCTACCCTACAGGCAAGTGTGCGGGTCTTTCCAGTGCCGGCGCCCGCAATAATGAGGAGCCCACCCTCACCAAAGGTGACCGCGCGACGCTGCGGTTCATTCAGTTCATCAATCCACGCTGCCATGGAGCAAATGCATGTTTATCAAATGAAGATTGCTCTTTTCGGAAGTCAATGAAATTGGGCAATGGAGGCGGTAAAACATCCTCGGAGTGACAATCTGTCCCAGTCGGGCGCCGTCCGATGATCAGTCAGATTCTCTAACCTTCTCCAGTTCAACAAGAACCGAAAAACGATGGCGGATTCGAATTCGGCATTTCCGATGCTGTAAAGGACCTAGGGAAATGCTCCAGCCACATCAATACAGAGAGAATCGAGAACGGGACGCAAGGCAGACCCTCCTCATTATCGCAGGCCTGTCTGGTCTGCTGACCATCGTCACCTGGATGCTGGCTGGCCCGGTCGGATTTGTTGGCATTCTTGGAATTGGGTTCTTCACCTTTCTTTTTTCGAATCGGGCAAGGCCCGATGCCCTACTTCGACTCTACGGCGCCAGCGAGTTGGATCCCTACTACCATCCCAGGCTCTACTACCTTCTCCGCAGCCCTCGCCCGCCGAGCAGAACTGCCCACCCGACCAAGGCTCTTTTACCTGCCCTATCACACCCCTAACGCGTTCGCTATGGGATCGCCCGAGCACCCCTTCATCGCCGTCAGCCAGGGGATCCTATCCCGATTCGATGAAAGAGAGGTCGCCGGAATCCTAGGACACGAAATCAGCCATCTGAAGAATCGGGATACCACCGTGGTCTCGCTCTCCCTCTTATTCGGCCGCTTGACTTCCTTGATGTCCCAGATCGGCCTGGTCATGCTCCTCTTCAGCCTCCCCGCGTTTTTCCTCGGTTACAAGCCCTTCCCTTGGCTCCTGATCACGGTCCTCTACTTCGCTCCATCAATCAGCGCCCTCCTCCAGCTGGCCCTCTCCAGTACCCGCGAGTTCGCCGCCGATATGGACGCCGCCAGACTTACGAACGACCCCCGCGGCCTCGCTTCCGCCCTCTACAAACTCGAGCGCGCGACCAGCCCCTGGTGGGAGAACCTCTTCTTTCCCTATCGCCGAGTCGCTCAACCTCACCTTCTCAGAACCCATCCCCCCACCGAAGAACGAATTCAACGCCTCCTCCAAGTCGAAGAGACGACCCGCTCATTGCCGCATTCAAACCTTCCCAGACACGAGCCCTTGCATCACTGGCCCGATCCGCTCCGCCTTCATCCCTTCTTTCCCATTTATTCTGACGACCGTCAGAATAAATGGCTGTTTTTGGAGCCGGTCGACCGATGACTTTCGATTGCAGCGCAAATTCTTGGGTCCGATCGACCGGCTCCTAAAACGGGATGTCCTGGTCGACTTCGCCGCCGTCGTCGGTGCTGTCTTCGGAAACGAAGTCGGAGCCGGGATCACCTGCGGGATCGCTTGTAGCGGCGGACTCGTCTCCGAGCGATTCGATTTTCCAGGCGTTGAGATCGACGAAATAGCGGCCCTTGTATTCGCGACCCCGAATATCGAAACTGACGAGGACGGAATCTCCCTTTTCGAATTGGTCAAGCATTTCGGCCTTCTCTTTGAGACAATCAAATTTGATCTCCTGGGGGAAGCGTTCGTCGGTGGTGATGACGAACTCTCTTTTGGAGAACCCGCTGGGGAAAGTCTGGGTGTCGGAAATCTCCTTTATCGTACCTTTATGTTCGAAGGCCATAGCTCGGAGAAAAGGTATTTCCAGTGGCGTTGTCGATCAATTCCGAATCTGATCCGTTGACAAACCGCCTAGAGCTGGTGTTCGCAACTTCATGTTAAGCGCGTCTGAGGCTCCCCCGGTCCCGCTCAGCGGAGCCGATAACAGACGGGGCGGTAAGCTAGGTTTATCGCAATGAACAAAAACACTAAGGAATAGTAATCTCGACGTGAGGAACTATGAAGGATACCCGACCCAACGTCCTACTGATCTCAACTGATCACTGGCCGGCTTACCTCCTGGGAATTGCGGGCCATCCGGCGATTCAGACACCGACTTTGGATTCACTGGCAAGGAGCGGTGCTCGCTACACCAACTGCTACGCTGAATGTCCCGTCTGCATACCGGCTCGCCGGACCCTCATGACCGGAACCACTCCCCGCACCCATGGGGACCGAGTCTTCAAGTCAACGATGCCGATGCCCGTGTTGCCCACCCTGGCCCAGACTTTTCGAGAGGCCGGTTATCAAGCCGTCGCCGTCGGCAAACTCCACGTCTATCCCCAGCGCGACAGAATCGGATTCGACGACGTAGTTCTTGATGAAGAAGGGCGCACTCAGTACGGGGTCACCGACGACTATGAGATCTTTCTCAGTGATGCGGGTTATGCCGGGCAGCATTTCCTTCACGGAATGAGCAACAATGAGTACACGACCCGCCCATGGCATCTGCCCGAGGAAACTCATGCTACGAGTTGGGCGACGCGAACCATGGCGAGTATGATTAAGCGTCGCGATCCAACCCGCCCCGGTTTCTGGTTTCTCTCCTATCGGCACCCCCACCCGCCATTGGTACCCCTGGAATCCTATATCAACATTTACCGAGAGATCGAATTGGATAAACCCTTTGCCGGCGGCTGGGCCCAAGCCTCCGATCTTCCTTTTCCTCTTCAGGCCGCGACCGCGCGGGGAGACCTCCACGATGAAACTCAGGCGGCGATGGCGCGACGGTCATTTTACGCACTGTGCACCCACATCGATCACAGTATCCGGGTAATAGTCGGAACTCTGAGGGAGGAGGGTCTGCTCGACGACACCGTTATCTGTTTCACATCGGACCACGGCGATATGCTCGGTAATCATCGGATGTGGGCCAAGCGGCTCTTCTACGAATGGTCAGCTAACGTTCCCATGATATTATTGGGCAGAGACGGGGACGAAAGAGTGGGAAGCAACCGGGTCGATCACCGCTTGGTCGGATGGCAGGATGTGATGCCGACACTGCTTGATCTCGCAGGAATCGATATTCCCGAGACAGTCGAAGGAATCTCAATGGTAGGAGAAGAAAGGCGCAGTTTTTTCTACGGGGAAGTCGGCGAAGATGACAATGCCTGCCGCATGATTCACGAAGGTCGCTACAAGCTGATCTACTATCCCGTCGGCAATCATCGGCAACTCTTCGACCTGGAGACCGACCCCGATGAAATGAATGATCTGGCTTCCGAATCGACCCATTCCGCGATGCTCGAAGGTTTGACCGAACGTCTCGTCGCACAACTCTACGGCGGGGATCAGTCCTGGGTGCAAAACGGAGCCCTGGTTGGCAAACCTGACAAAGTATTCCAGTCGGGACCCAATCGCAATCTGACGAGCCAGCGAGGCCATCACTTCCCGCCGCCTCCGAAAACCGATATTCCACAGATTCAGTGGCACTAGGAATCTGTCGGTTCGGATTGTCTGGATTCACTGAGGATTTCTGATTACTTCGGTTCGTTCGTGAACTGTGGCGGATTCAACCACCGACATCTTCCTAATCCCGCTTACGCGGGGTACCGGTCGATCGTCTCTCTAGTTAGAGGCTGTCCCAAATCCGAGAGGATTTGGGTGGAAGCCTGATACCGATATCAATCTTCGTCACGTTATGTAGACCACGACATGCCTTCCGTCCTCGGTAGCTTACCTTTTATCCGTTATGCACCTTTCCAGCACCCTTCCTCTCGCTTTGAGTCGATAGTTCTCCCAAGGAAGCGCCTCTGACTCGATTCTTGGATCCCTATGCCGCCTGCGTTGCCTCTTTCTCATGTTCTTGCGCAAGTCTCTGCGCGATTTTCCATAGATTGTGGGACAGAACCGACCAGGCCACGCTAAGGTTACGGTTGTCAAAGCCTTTGCTGCGTATCTTGCCCCCGTGCCATCGGTTCTTGAGCACTCCGATCCGGCCTTCGGTGCTCCCTCGTCGTCGCTGCAACCGGACAAAGCGCGGCTCCTCCATCCGCTCCTTGAGCTCTTGTGGATTGCGGGGCGTAAGGGCGTCAAAAATCCCCTCTGCCTGGAGCCGCTTGCTGGCCGCCTTCGAGGCATAGCCCCGATCCCCACTGATCGCTTCGATCTTCTCCTCTAAAGCGAAGCCCTTTTGCCTCTCCAGACTTTCCCAAAGCTGCTTCAATTCGCTCGGGGCCTGCCCCCCATACAGTTTCCAGTCCAACAGATATCCCTCTGCGCTCTCGCATAAATAAAGGGTGTTGCCAAACTCCACCTCCCGATCTGCCTTGCCTCGCACGATGACGTCAATCTCAGGTTCGTAGGCGCTCAGGATCTTCTCCTCATTCTTCACCTGCCGCCCCCCTATGATCCGTTCGTGCGCCTGTTTCATGACCTGCGGTATCTGCTCTAACATACCATCCATTCGCTCGATGATTCGGCTCGCCTTCTTCTCGGTGTAATCGCTTTGCATCCACATAGCTTCCAATAAGTCACGGTGGCGAAGGGCATGGCCCTCAATCTTCTTGAGCAATAGCTTCATCCGCCGCAGGATCCCTTTACGCGCTTTGCCCGCCTCCCGGCGCCGACGCGCATGCGTCATCTCCAGGCACCGTTTGTTCATCTCCCGAGCCAATCCCTTTGCTCCCTGGGGCATGCGCTGTTTCATTCCCGCCTGCCGGATCAGACTGATCGCCTTGAGCAGCGTTGCTCCCACATCCTTGAGCAAGACCCAGTCCACGGGCCAGTGGATGTTCGCTTCCAGGCAAGTGGCGTCGATCAGGCATTCCCTCGTATCGATCGGCTTCTCTAATCCTGCCTCACCACAATGTTCAGCATTGCCCACCACCTCGGTCATCCTTGCATGCAGCTGTCTCAGATACGCTTCGTCGAAGAATTTCGAATCCCGTTCCAGACTGCTCTTCGATATTTTCCGGATCCCGTCTACCTCACGCACCCGGCAAAAATTAGCCAGAAGCTCACTGCGTCCCAACTCCTGCGACAGACAACGAAAGGATATCCCTCCGAGTAAATGACGCACCATCTCCACCCGCAGCGCTTTTATCGCTCTTAGAGCGCGTCGCTCCCGATCCTTCCCTCCCGCTTCATCCCATCCTTCCAAGGCTTTTACGATCGCCTCCCTTTCCAGCGAGGAGTCGATCAAAACCCGGTCAATCCGCTCCATTGTTTCCAGAAACACGGTGTAGTCTTTGCATCGAATGACTGGAGTTAGGGCTGGACGCAGGAAGCTTTGTACGGCAATATTTTTCATGAGAAGGGCGTGCTTTGTATTTGACTAACGCAAGCATAAGCGCCCCTTTTCGCCGGATCGAGCTTTTTGCAGCTCTATCCGGCCTTTTTTTTGCCCATAACTCATTAAAAATCAATTGTTCCCACCACTGGGACGGGCTCTAGTTACAGTTATTCTATCCTCTGTAAGCATAGGCGGACCTCAGGAAACGCCGGTCATTTCGGAATTCATGGCCTCAAACAGTCTGAGCTTGGAAGACGAGGATGGAGATGATTTGGATTGGATCGAGATCCACAATCCGGACGGGGAAGTGGTCGATTTAGATGGGTGGCATCTTACTGACGATCCGAAAGATCTCAGGAAGTGGTCCCTTCCCTCCCCGACCCGGATCGCACCCCTTGGATACGCCGTTGTCTTCGCAACAGGGAAAGATCGCGCCATTTCAGGCAAGGAGCTTCACACCAACTTCAAGCTCAGTAGTTCAGGCGAGTATCTGGCCCTTGTCGACAAGGACGGTAAGGTGGTGTCGGATCACGGCTCCAACTATCCACCACAGTTTAAAGACATCAGCTATGGTTTCGTATTCGCCTCAGGAAAATCTGAGAAGCGGGTATACTTGGAAAATGCGACCCCCGGTGCACCCAATACCCTCGGAGCCCCGGTCTTCGATAGCGTTAGTCACAGCCCCGCATCGCTCGGAACGGCGACCGATACTGTCATTACGGCGAATGTCCGCCGCTTCGACAAGGCGGTCATCGCCGGGGTCAGTCTAAAGTTTCGCATCGACCATTCTCCCGAACTCGAAGTCCCAATGCGCGACGACGGAAGGACTCCAGATGCGGTCGCCGGTGACTGGAAATGGACTGCCAATATTCCGAATTCGCACTACGAACTCGGGCAAATGTTGAGGTGGCGAGTCGAAGTCTCGAGCGCGGAAGGGTCCCGAAGGCGCGCCCCGCTCTTCCTGTCGGAGACGAATTCACCGGAGTACTTTGGAACCATCGTTCAGGATCCGGGAATCAAGTCTTCGATCCCGATTTTCCACTGGTGGACGGCGGACCCCCGTGCCGCGGCCGCCCCCCGAGGCGCACGCTGCTCAGTCTATTTCGAAGGAGAATTCTATGACAATGTATTCGTGCGCAACCGAGGAGCGACTTCGAGGGACTTTCCCAAGCAATCGTTCAAATTCGACTTTAACAAGGGCCATCACTTCCGCTTTCACCCCGATGAAGAACGGGTCGAAGAGATCAATCTCAACACGACTTACGCTGACAAGGCCTATATCAGGCAGATACTAGCCTACGAGACCCTTCGCGACGCAGGCGCGGAATACAGTGTGACCTTTCCCCTACGACAGCAACTCAACGGAGAATTCTTCATGGTCTCGATCTTCACCGAACAGGTCGATCAGGACTATTTGAGAAGGCAGAGTCTAGATCCGACAGGCGCACTCTACAAAGTTTTCAACGTGCTCATCTCCGCCTCGCCCCGCCTCTACGAAAAGAAAACCCGTCGAAAGGAAAACTGGAGGGACCTCCGGAGCCTGGTCAACCGATTGCGGCTCCGCAGCGGAGCCCGGGAGAGTTTCCTCTTGGACAACGTCGATATCCCAGCCTGTATCAACTACTGGGCTTGCATCGTGATCATGCATGACAATGATTGCATCTACAAGAACTACTACCTCTATCGCGACACTAACGGTGACCGCGAATGGCGATTCCTGCCATGGGACAAAGACCTGGTCTTCGGTCGCAACTACACGACCAGCCTTCTCAACGACACAATTTGGGCCGAACATGACCCTCAGTCTCATCCCCTCTTCGGCGACAGGAATCACCGCAAAATTGATGGCAAATTTAACCTTCTAATCGACGCTCTACTCAGCACACCCCGTATTCGTGAGATGTACCTGAGGCGATTGAGGACTCTAATGGACAGGCTCCTCAATGATCCTTCGACTGCCATCTCCGAACGCTACTACGAGAGGCGAATCGACGAACTCCAATCCCAAATGACGGTCGAGGTCGAACTCGACCACGGAAAGTGGGGAAGGCCGTGGTACGGAGATCACGGGCAGGACTTCCCCAGCGCCATTGAGGCCCTTAAAGGCGACTATCTCGTTCGTCGACGACGTCATCTCTTCCTAACCCACAGCGCGGAACCCGGTGGAATCATTCCCCAAACCCAACCCACGAAGGACCTTGCCTTGCGATTCGGAGGTTTTGAAATGACCCAGGACCCTGACAACGCCCGCCAAGACTACGTCGAGATCGTCAACCGAAACGGATTCGCGGTGGACATCTCCGGTTGGCAACTGAAGGGGGCCGGGATCGAATTCAGTTTCTCACCCGGGACGGTTCTTGCGACGGAGGGTTCGACCTATGTGGCGGCAAACCCCGCTGCCTTCCGTAAGCGTAACTCGAGCCCTAAAGGCGGGGAAAACCGCTTCGTCGTCGGCCCCTTTCGCCGCACCAAGGAAACACAAACCAACCTCGTTCTCTTCGACGACTCGGGCCACCCCATCCCGGAGTCCGAAATTCCGTAGGATTGTAGGTGACCTGAAACTTCAATGCCGATGCGGGTTTCCGGGCGCCTTTCAGATCCAGCCGAGAGGTCGAGATATGGAAATGGACGGTGAAGTTTCAGCCCCGATTGATCCGGCCTCGAAGTTGCATCCGGCGGCCGAACTGATTTGAAAATCCGCTCGGAACTCAGCGGAGCCAACCTCGTCCCGATCCCGCTCCGCCGGACTCGAACCTTGTCCGCCCCGACAAGGCGCGGCGACGACGGGTCCATCGGTTGCCCGTTCCAGAGCCTCAAGGCCTCGAGCCTGTCGCGGAGCGGCTGGACCCTTCCAGGACATAGCGGGTTGATGATCCTTGAAATCTCCCCTGCCCTGCTGTGTTGTCTCTTCCGCGATACGGTTCCAAATTCCGATTTCAACATTTAGGAAAGCCACCCTTCCGGATGAAAGTCACCGAAATCAGGACCTTCCTGGTCCACCCAGATGTAGCCAAGAACTGGCTCTTCGTCCGAATCGAAACGGATGAAGGCATTCATGGATGGGGCGAAGCCTACACCCAGTCTGATCGCGACCGCGCGATCGAAATCCATCTGCAGCAGTTGAGCCGCTACTTAGTTGGAAGGAGTCCCTTTGATATCAAGCATTTCACCTACATGGCCTATACCGATTTTGCCAGCAAACGGGGATCGATGGATCTTTACAGTGCGATCAGTGCCATAGAACAGGCCTTGTGGGATATTGTGGGTAAAGCTCTGGAACAACCTGTTTACAACCTGCTGGGAGGACCCTGCCGCAAAAGGATCCGAGTCTACGCCAACGGTTGGGGAAGCTGGTATGATCCAGACAGGCCGCTCGAGCACCTGGGAGATCGGGCCGCCGCCTTGGTCAGCCGAGGCTTTACTGCCCTCAAGTTTGATCCGTTTCCCGGTCCGTGGCGCGCCTACATCAGTCGTAAGGACGAAGAGACAGCCGTAGAGCGAATCAGAATTGTGCGGGAAGCCGTCGGTCCCGAGGTCGATATCCTGGTAGAGGTCCATCGTCGGCTCTCACCCTCTCATGCTATTCGAGTGGCTCGAATGATGGAGCCTTCCGCTCCTTACTGGTACGAGGAGCCGGTTTCGGCGCGGGATATCGACGGTCTGGTGGAGGCCAAACGAAGCATCAACATTCCCGTCGTCACGGGAGAAGAACTTTACACCAAAACGGAGTTTCGCACCGTGTTTGAGAAGCGGGCCGCGGACATTATCAACCCGGACGTCTGCAACTGCGGCGGGATTCTCGAATTGAGGGAGATCGCTGCCATGGCCGAGCCTTATCATGTTTCGGTCTCACCGCACAACTACAACAGCACTACCGTTGGCCTCGCCGCCACCATTCAGGCCGCCGCCGGGATGCCGAACTTTCTCATCACCGAATTCTTCGTAAATTTCGAGGCAGTCGGTAAGGAAATCTCCCATATACCTTTTGAGGTGGAGTCCGGTTATATCGAGCTACCCACCCGTCCCGGTCTTGGCGTGGACCTCGATGAAGAGGCTCTCGCAAAGTACCCGTATCAGGAATTTGATGCGCGCAACCTGAGGACGCCGGAAGAGGAAGTGCCCTAGCCCGATTTTCTCACAAATATTCGAGGACTCGTTTTCGATTTGATGCCTCATCCCTTGCCTTGCTCTACATTCAGAACTCGCTATTATGCGGGTTGTCGGGGTGGGTAGAATCGCAAGTAGAATTCCCGACTTTTAACGAGAGAAAGAAAACGGTAGGCTTCTCCTTCGAAGAACTAATTCGAAGAAAATGGAGAAACCTACCGAGCAAGAAGAGTCCTGCCAACAATGCCTCCTTGGGGTAGACAAGCGTAATCCCTGCCTGACGGTCTATCGGGACCTGAGCAAAGGCCAATTGCAGGTCTATTACGGCCATGAGCTATTGGAAGTGGTGGGGGACGATCGCGAGCAGGTTGGATTCAAGATTCTGGTGGGACGGCTCTATAATGCGGGGTTGAAGATAGGGTGCTTACAGAGACAATTTGAGGTTGACCCCAAGACGATGAAGCGGTGGGGCGAGGCCCTGCAAAGTGGCGATGCCGAAACCCTGGGCCGGGTGTTGGCGGGGCGCCGGTGGCATCGCAAATTGACCCGGGAAATACGGAGTTTTGTGCGGGTGCGCTTTTTTGAGATCTATGAGCAGAGCCGGTACGCTTACAGCAAGAAGATACGCGGTGAGATCGAGGAGGTGTTCGCAGTCAGCCTCAGTGGGGAAACCCTGCGCCCTTTGTTTAAGGAGCTCAAAGAGGCCTTGGCCAAGGAGGCCGAGCAGAGGAGGGGGCAAAATCGGGAGACTGCCTGGGATTCTCCCAAGGGTTCACCCTTGCAGGCAGAGCAGGAGCAAGCAGAAAACAAGGCCGAAGGCGAAGAGGAGAATCGCAAGGAGTCTCCCGATTTTACCACGGGCAGTTCCGAATCGGTGCAGTGGTGTCGACATTTAGGGGTGCTGGTATTCAGTGAAGGGCTCGGGCAAGTGGCTCAGATAGATGGCGAAGAGGGCTGGCTTTTGAAGCAATGGCTGGCCTGCGCGCTGTTGGCCGCGGTGAATATCGAGCAGAGCAAACTGCTCGATCTGGAAGACCTGCAAAAGCTCATCGGGCGAGTCCTCTATACGCCCCATCTGCAACGCCAAAGGCTCAGCGCCCTGGCCCATGAAGCGCTTTTAAGAGCGATCCTCAGGGTGAACGCGAGGAACCTGAATGCTTCTTGTGAGCAGAGCTTTTATTATGATCCGCACACCAAACATTACACCGGCATGAGCAAGCTCCTGGCGGGCTGGTGTCCCACCATCCGGTTGGCCGACAAAGCGCTTCACAGCGATTTTATTCATACCCTGAAGGGCTCTCCGGTCTATTTTGCCAGCACCGACAACTACGAGGATATAAGGAAACGGTTTATCCCCAACTGCGAAGCGATGCTCGAATTGGTAGAGGTGCCTGCGGATAAGAAGGTGAGCATTTACGTGGACCGGGCGATCGCCGCGGACTGGTTTTACGAAGCCATCCTGGAGCATCCTCAACTCGAAATCATCACCTGGGAAAAAGGTTTCAAGGCCAGCCCCTGCAACGGATCGACGGACAACTGCGCCTGCTGCGCCCCAGAAACCATGCCGAAGATCTCCAGGAGTATTATCTTTGCTATCAGCGGGGCCCGTGGAAAAAGAATCCTCATCTTACCCAATGGGTGGTGGAAGCGACCAATCCCAGAAATCAAACCATTACGGTGAGCATCTTAGGGACCGACCCAAAAGCCCCCGATGAAGCAGTCCTCAAAGGGATGTTCAGTCGCTGGATTCAGGAGAATGATTTCAAATACCTCGATAAGCACTTTGGGATTAATCAGATCACCTCTTATCGCACCATCCACTACCAGCGCTTAGCCCAACACCTTGAGGATAGGCAGGAGAAAAGCGGTGCCGCTAAAGCACTCCTGAAGCAGAAAACCCAATCCACCGAAGCATTGAAAAGACTGCTCCTGGCCGAACATGCCCATCCGGGCCAAAGCGCCTCAAGGAGCGCCATGATCGCTCGCCTCGATCACAAGCTCAATGCCCTCCAACTCGAAGGGGAGCAAATCGAGACCGAATGCTCGCGCCTGGAGCGACTCATTGAGCAGAACTATGTCCGCCTGGACACCTCCAACAAATCCATCATGGATGCCTTGAAAATCCTCGCCCGCAATAGTTTCTACAAGCAGTTTGAACCCTTTAAAGAAGGCTACGACAACTATCGTGACGACCACGATCTGTTTCGCAATCTGACTCACTGCGACGGCGCCCTCATAGAGAGGGGCGCAACCGTCGAAGCGCATCTATTCCCAACCGCAAACTATTCCCCTCATTTGCAGCAAGTCGTGATTGAGTACCTCCAGACTCTCAACCAGAACCCGCTCCTGATGCCCGACCGCTCGGGCCGAACCATTACCTTCCAACTCGGCTATAAATCGAGATTTAAACTTGCGATTGCATAGCTCCTTTAAAGGGGCAAGATAGTGAGGTCTGAATTTGAGGTCAAAAAGCGGGCTAACCAACGGAATGACACAGAAGATCTTGAGGAGTTTCACCATCGGAGATTGCTTTCGGCATCGAACCAATAGGGTGGATTCCACTACACACTGTCGCAGCAAAGGGCCGAATACTCATTGGTGATGTATCCATAAGACTTTCAAATTCAAGATCTTCTGTGTCATTCCGTCAAAAGCCTGGAAATCTTCTGAGATTTCCAGGCTAGGGAGTAGCAGACAGCTCTTCAGGAATTCGAGTCGGACTACCGTAAGATGTAGGACGCCGCTTGCGGGGGATAATCCAGAGTCAAGACTCCAACATATACCATCCCGCGCAACCGTCTTAGCACAAGGCTTCGCCGAGTCGAGAGCGCGGTCCTACATACTTGCTTGACCTGGCCGAAGCTCCCCCCGGCCTCGTGCCGGGGTGGCGCTGGGTTCCAGGCTACCGCAGCCGTGCCTCATAGTCATGAAAGCTTCCTGATCCTACTTCGACGAGATCGGCAGGAAATAAAGAAGGCGCTTAGCCCTCTAATTCACTAAAACAGGAGGAAAGAAAATGAATGCAAAATTATCAGCTACAATACTCATCACTGCCCTACTCGCAGGATCATACGCGTTCGCCAAATCGAACACACAGACCGTTAGTATCAATGCCGGAGATACACTTTACGTTCGTATCATCGACCTGTTGCCCGACCAGCTGTACCACAGCTCCCGCACGAGCAGCAGGCTGATCAACGAATACGATAGATATCTCTATCTGAAGGAGAGTATCTCCCAAGTCTTTGAAAAGGCGGAGTTGCCTGTAAAAACGGTTTACTTGAGGTTGGGCGCCAAGGTGCCGAAAGACGCAGTCGTCCTCGATGTTTCTCTTCATGATTGGAGACTCCATCGACTGGGAGAATACGAGACTCGCATAGCGGCGCAACTCAGGGCTCCCGAAGGAAAGGAAAATCTCGGAATCGAAATCGGGCGCATCTACGCCCTCGGAGGTGTCGACACTTGGATTCTAGAAAATTTCCAGGAATCGGCAAGGCAAGCGGTGGCGAAACTTATCCCGGAGATCGCCCAGAGAATTGTTACTACCGGTTAGACAACGATCGGAGACAGATCTCTAATCCAACACAGAAAGTTTAACAGAAGGCCCGGAATTCTCTAAGGATTCCGGGCCTTTTTTTATGCTCTTGAGATTTCGAGGGCATAAACCGTGTTGGACTTCCCGGAGTCTCCCCCATAGATTCCCATCCCATGGTCAAACTCTGCATCTTTGTCGGTACGGTCGTTGGAGGATATGGAGGATGGTGGCTGGGTTCGCAATTCGGTGGGTTTATGTTTGCCTTCTTCACCAGCAGTCTCGGTTCGGTAATCGGGATCATTGCAGGCTGGAAGATCGGCCGGGAGTACTTCGATTAGCCAGGATCGGTTTTGTTGATTTTGTTCGAACAACAACTGGATTTTCGTCTGATCCCGACTAATCGTGACTAGGAAAAGGATTTTGTCTGCGAAATGCCAATGAACAGAGAGAGAGAGAGCATGAAAGTAATAAGAAAGAGAAGGGTGATGTCTTACCTCACCGCGACTATCGGAATCGCACTTGCGGCAATACACTTACCGGCGCGAAACAACCCGGTTGATGAAAGATGGTGGCCGAGCGAATTCGGAGCTGACGATCTTCTAGGCGCCGTTAACCACATTACGCCGAAAAAGAGGGTTGCAGCCGCGAAATTGGTCAAAAAAGGAAAAACTGCGACCCTCGGCATGCCCTACTACAACGGCATGCCCTTAGTTCCCGGTCGCACCTACGCATTGAGCATTCCCGGTGGGGGAACCCCCACCCACGGCCTTCTTTCCTGGCCGGGCGAGAATTTTGACATGACCTTCATGGACGAAATTCTAACGGCCGAGATTGGGCAGGTTGGGACGCAATGGGACGGCCTGGCCCATCCCATGATCCGGATCGAAGGGGTGGACGGATGGGAGGACGGTAATTACTTCTACAACGGTCATCGTTTAGAGGAGGTCGGAGGTCCCAGAGGTCTTGAAAAAGTCGGCACCGAAAAAATCGCGGAGGTCGGATTCTTTACTCGCGGAATACTGATCGACATCGCAGGATTGCAAGGCGTCGAACGCCTGGAAAAAGGCTATGCCATAACCGTGGCCGACTACAAAGCGGCGCTCCAGGAGCAGAGAATCAAGAAAGCCGGAAAGGGAGACGTGGTCCTCTTCCGAACGGGCTGGAACAGCCTCTGGAAGGACTACCAGAAGACACCCGAGGAGCGGGCTCCGGCCCATGCCGAATTTGAATCCGGCGAGCCCGGGGTGAGCGCCGAGCTATGCGATCACTTGGCCGCTGCGAAGATCGCCATGGTTGGCTCCGACACCTGGGGCCTCGAGCCCTACGATGTTCCCAACCAGGGCGATCCGGAGTCATTCGCCTACGGCCATATGAATCTCACTGTCCGGCGCGGGATCACCAACTCCGAAAACCTCGACCTCGACGTCCTTTCAAAGGAAAAGGCCTATGAGTTTCTCTTTACCTGGGCACCGCTGAAACTGGTTGGAGCAACCGGGTCTCCAGGCAATCCCATCGCTGCCTGGTGAAGCTTGCTGACCAATCTAGCCTGGAAATCTCACAAGAATTCCAGGCTGAAAAACAAAAGGGCACAGAAGATCTTGATGTGGAAAATGTTGTCGTATGAATTCGAAGGCGGATTCGGTCATTCCTTGCGACAGTCTGCTCTGTCTCCCACCTCGTTGGTTCTTCTTCGAAAAAGGAAATTAGATCTTTGAACACCTTCAAGATCTTCTGTGCCCTTTTGTTAAATAGCCCGCTTTTTATGGCCGGCAAGCGGCAACACGGCGGGAGGAACATTCAGTCGCAATAGGATGCTCGAAAATTTGTGAGAAAAGCGGGCTAGTCGTTCAGCCCGGAGTCAAAATCTGCCGCGACTCCGCTTTTTCCTCGACCTCATCCCAGTCCCAGAGCTGCGGAATGAATTCCACTTCTGCCCACAGTTCCGCCTGGTCGGCGTAGTGAGGACTGCCGGGATGACCCGACGCTCCCAATGGAACGATCCACTTTGAGTTTCGCCAGTCGGACGGATCGAAAATGTAGCGCGTGACCGAGAGGCCGGCAACCCCGTACCGTTTGGGGGCGGAAAAACTTCCAGCCAGGGGAGTATCCGAGTCCCCGTGGACACGGAGAGAGGGAGGGTCCAGGCGGTTCGCCACCTCCGGGAAATCGTCGGAGAGCGGGTGGCGAGGCCTGGTGCGATGGGCCTCACCCCATGTCCACCTTGAAGGATCCGGACCCATTATTCTGGTTAGCGATTGGCAGGCGAGGAGTAGGCTTTCCCTAAGCAGTTCGTCCCAATTGATTCCCTCAACCAAAAGAGCATCGTCATCTTCCACCAGTGCCCTATCGATCTCAACCGCAACCATCTTGAGGTGCGGGTCCGCCCCGGCAGTGTCGGAAAGGAGAACGTCGGCATCGCCGCCAAAAATTGAGCGCGCTAGCCGTTCGACGAGCTGGGCTCTCACCTCCGAATAAATCGTTGGTGCAACTTCATCGCGGTTCATCCGGTAGTCCCAATTCTCAAGGAAAGAAAGTGCTTGCGCGCAGATCGAATCCCCGCCGTCAACCCCTTTCAAACGACTGACTATGTTCCGTGCCGGAATAGAAATGCGATCGGCCAAAATGGAGGCCATATCCTCAGTCGTAGTCGCCTCTGATTCAAGGATTCGACTCTGGATGCGCCGCGCTCGAAACCCGGGCGCAAAATGGATCCCAACATAGTAGGGGTAGTCATCCTGGGCAACGCGCTGATTGCATGTGATGGCATACCCGGCTTCAGGGTTGATGGACCGGGGAAGGTAATGGTGGGGAATGAAGCCACGCCATTCGTATTGGCCTCCGTAACCGGGAACCGCTCGCCAACCATTGCCTTCATCGCGGACCGGTATCCTTCCCTCGTGCAGATATCCGAAGTTTCCGTCGACATCGCAGACCGCATAGTTGTTCACACGGTCGTTCCATTTCTCAAACGCGGCGTGAAGTTCATCGACGGACCGCGATCGCATGGCGTCTCTCATCGCATCGACCCAGGGCGTTCCTTCGAGAAGCCCAGGATCGGATATGGCAATGCCGCGGCCCTGTGCCGGATCCCCTGCGATAATCGGTCCGTGATGAGTGATCGTCACTTCAAGATCGATAGGATCGGCTCCTTTCACCACCAGTCGTTCGGTCAGCACTTCCGCTTTCCTCCACTCATCACTGAATCGATATTCCCTCTTACCATCAACATCGCGAAACTGCTCTATGAAGAGATCTTGTGTATCGGCGCTGCCGTAAGTCATGCCCCAAGCCACCTGTTGGTTGTGGCAGAAGTGCATAATACCGGGCATACCAGGGAGGGAATATCCGACAATCGAGAATTCGGGACAGCTCAGGTGTGCCTGATAGTAGACGTTAGGAGTATCCAAACCGCGATGCGAATCACCCGCCATTAGGGGTTGGCCCGATTTCGTGCGTTTACCTCCGACTGAAAACGCGTTCGATCCCATGTCGGTTTCGCCCAGCCAATTCACCTCCGCCGCCACCTTCAGCAGTTCCTCAAGCCCGTCCAGAGGTTCACCCCGCCACTCCCCTCCTGGAGGAACAGTTACAAGATGCCCACGGGGATACCCCTTCATAATCGAGGCGAGCGCGCGGGCGGTCTCGGAATTCTGAGCCAGTCGAGTGCGCAGGAGTTTTGGCTCGAAAGTGCCAAGAAGCGTGTTCCGCATCTTGTAAACAACGATGCAATGCCACGGCTCCCAGGTCTCCGGCAGGCATTCAAGGAGCTGATATTCAATCGGGAGGCCGGCTCCGGGCGAGGTGTCCTTTTCCTCGATTGCCTCGAGGTATGCGTTCACACCGCAAGCATATTGATCGAGGATCAGGCGGGACTCCTCCCCGCAAGCTTCATAATCAAGCTTCGACGTCCGACCCATTCCCGCCGTCCTCATCAACCGATCGTGACCTACCGCCCGGGTCCCGACGTATTCCGCCCATCGCCCCAGGGCCCGGACTCGATCATAGTCCATGTGCCAAAGGCGATCCTGCGCTGTCACGAACCCCTGGGCAAAAAACAGATCCGCTTCGCTCTCCGCCTTGATGTGTGGTATTCCCCAAGGATCACGATAGACCTCGACCGGCGATTGCAATGCCGCAAACCTCATCGTCGACCGGACATCGGGAAGCGAACGGGTTAGATCATGTTCAGAGATTTTGGTCATAGATTAGTATTGTCTGATCCGGTTCATAGGTTTCGGGTGTCAGCCGCCGTCGCACAAGAGCTATGGCGAGCCAAGGGTTCCAGGACAGATGTTCAGCTCGATCGTCGATTACGCTTACACTTACGATTACCATCATCGATTGCGAATGAAACCTATGTAACCAATCGACATCCGCAATCCTAAGCGCGATCGATCTCCGATCGGACTGATCCCATCAAGGGTCCTGATCGTGATCTTGTTGTCACCACTTTTCGATGTTCTGGATTTGCCTTAAACCAAAACCGGAAGTCGCCGAACACACCGTTATGATGATGTACCCATTCTCTACTCCCAGTGAAAGTAAAATGGCTACCCGAATTCGTGCCTTGATACTGCCCGGTCTTGCATTGATCGCCACGGCGGCGTTGGTCCAAGCCGCCGGCTGGAGAGGCGAGGAGATGGATTCCGTTCTTCGTACTTTAGGGGAGCCGAATGCAAAGGCCAGCATGGGGACGAAAGAGATCTGGACCTATAATGGACAGGGAACCGTTTACTTCCGTGACGGAGAGGTGGATAGGGTGCACGGAAACTTTCCCCCTCCCGCTACCGAATCGTCCGAAACACCCCAGGGAACGGCTTCCAGCTCATCGCGGGAAACATCATCCACTAAGGTCTTCAGAGTTCCCAGGGCCACGATTATCACGCAGTCGAGCTATCGGACGAAGGGAAGCTGGGGTGGAGAGTCCGACGGAAAGATGATCGGTGTTGATGGCAAACCTCTGGCCGACCACCATATCTATGCCAACGACTGCTTTCATTTCGCCTTGCGCATGAGTCGAGGGCTCAAAGAACTGGAAGAGAGCAGTGTAGTAAGCCGGGTCGGCGCTCTGCGAAGCCTCTACAAGAATAAAGAACCGAATCGTCTGCGGCAGGCCCAGGAACGCTATCTTAAAGTTTACGGCCATCCAGCACAACGGGACAAGTACTATGCCTACGCGACAAGCGAGGTCGCCCTGGGCGAAGCCCGAAAGCGATACGAGGCGGCGCGCGCAAATATCAACTACAAGGAACAGCTCAGGGTAAAGGATCGAATCAATCTGAATCAGGCGTCCAGTGAAGAGGGCAGGTATCTGAGGGAGGAAATGAAAAAGGCGATCCGCGACATGGGAAAAGCCCGTGACACCTGGCTATCGCGCTATCGCCGCGTTTACGTAGCCGGTCGAGCCGCTCAGGGGAGTGAATTCCAAAAGGCAGCCGCGGCGGAGATTTTCGCCACTGTCCGGAAAATGGATACTCAGCTATTTGCTTACCGGACGTTTGAACGCACCCCCATGGCCAGAGGACTCGCCGAGGCTGCCCGTGGAGGCATCCTCATGAGCGCCAATCCCATCTTTCTTCCCGCCGGCGCCCGCGTCCAGGTTCTCGAAACCCGCGAGATCGAAGGACATTCGCCAAGCGCCTCTTCAGCGATAAGCCTCCGCGTCTCCAAGATCAAAGTGAAAACCGATGGCATGCGGCAACACGACGGAAGGAATCTTCCGGAGTACACGCTCCAAGGCTGGGTCCTCGATCGCGCTTTGCGGAGATAGGATATATGAAGTCTCTAATCAATCGGGCCTCTCAGCCGGCCTGGCGCACTTCGGACAGAGCTTCCCCTGCGAAGTCCCGCCCAGCGACCTGAGACGGATCGGCCGAATATCCAATCGGCAGTGGCGGCGGTGACGGAGCACCGCCCTCCAACCAATGATTACAACAATATACTGGAGGGCGGTGCTCCGTCGCCGCCCTGAACCGGGCAACCGGGTATTGTGGCGACATCTGTACTGACGGCCGTCAGTACAGATGTCGCCATTCTACTTCATGAACCTCGATCATTCTGCGATGGAAGAGGGAGAATTCAGAAGAGTCCTATTTACGCTCGGAAGGAAGTACCTTCAGGAGTCGATCATATTCTCCGCCGGTCGTCGCCCGGGAAGGCGTGAAAAGAGGAATTTTCTAATCTACACGACGGGAGAGCGAGCCGGATCATCCCGTTCTGGAAGGGGATTCATTGACGAAGAAAACGGAAACTACTCCCTGATCCATACTCCCGACGGAGAGGAGATTTATATCCGTACCTACCGCCTAAAAAAAAGCGCCGTGAGCATCCCGAGCTCATTAAATTGGCGCCGACCAATGGGTGAGCTGAAATGTAAATGAATATGCCTTTGGTCCCGCTGAGCGGAATCCGGCAGGGTGGTATGGGACAAGGTTCGAGACGAGGTTACCAGGGAGTTCGGAGTTACTTTCTTGGTTCGATAGGAAATGTCCTCACGATTAACCCGCTCGGAATTCAGCGGAGCAATCCTCTTCCCGAACCTTGTCTCGAACCTTGTCGATTGTCTCTGCGGAATCGGTGCCCCAGGTCCTCCTTGGGCCCTTCTGCCTCTCAATCGACTCTAGAAAGAGTTTCTGCTCGATTGATCCGGCCTGTGGTATACCGGTCGAACCCTCGAGCACGCACCGCCAGGGGGCAGCACTCTATAGAATCCTCGTGCTCTCTTGGGGAATCACTTCAGGCCCAACGGGGTGTTCAATCTATTCACCTATTCTCCTGAATATGATAATATAGAGACGTGAATTATTCATTATAATTGAAAGGGAAAAAGACATGAGACTCAACCATCTAGATTATTCGGACAGGGGAGAAAGGGAGCTTAGGAAATACCTAAAGCGTGTCCTGTTGGTCACGGCGCTGCTTTTGGGCGGCATGCTTGCAGCAAGCAGACTGATTCCCGGATTCCACCTTGGTTTCAACGATCTCGCGGACCTATCCTTTCTCTCTCTTGGACTGTTGGTCATCGGCATTCTTATTGCAGCGAGCTGATTGACTCCATGGTCAGAGAAATTCGAATTGCGATGAGAAGCCGTTTGAAATGACGGGGGAAATGCGGTCTGATTGGGGAGTATGAGGCACCTCACCCTGATCAGACATGCGAAATCGAGCTGGAAGACTCCCGGCGTTGCAGACTATGACCGACCCCTGAACAAGCGTGGCTTGAAGAATGCGCCCCTCATGGGATCCCGCCTGAAGGAGCGTTCCATCACTTTCGACGCCATATTCAGTAGCGGGGCAAAGAGGGCCCTGGAAACCACCCGTCTGATTTCCAAGGAAATCGGCTTCCCTTTTCGAAAGGTAGTCCGAAGCGACCGGATTTACGAAACGGATTGCTCCTCTCTCTTCCATTTCGCCTCTCGGATCGACGACCGCTACCTCGACGTGGCAATCGTAGGACACAATCCTACACTGTGGGAATTAATCAACTTTCTCTCTCAAGAAAAGATCCCCCGCCTACCGACCTGCGGAACCGGTAGGATTCGAATGAAGGTGGAGCATTGGTCGCACATCGGAGAAGAGATCGGGGAGATCGAGTTTTTCGATTACCCAAAGAACTCGAGTTCTGTGTCGGTTTGACAAGGGACTGAGGGCGATTTAGTCCCTCGACATGAAGATCCTCGAGAACATACTTATAACCGCACTGACCGTAATCGTAATCGGATTCCTCTTCGGAGTCATTGAATCTCCATACCGTGGAGAAACTCCAGATCACAATGACATCTCCCAGAGCAAACTTGCCCAAGACCACCCCTACGATCTTCAAGGTAAGATAGACGCGATTCCAGGGGCCAGCGGAGGTCGATTCAGGGTTTTCTCCAAAGGCAATCGAATCATTCGTATCGACACCGCAACATCGCGAATCGCCCTCCTTGATCCGGATAAAGAAGCCTGGATGAACCTCCAACTCGGAGAGAGGACATTGACCGGATTCGAGAGTGAAAAGTTGATCCTCTTCCTTGAGGGATTCGAGTTTTAGTATCGTGTATCATGAGGCAGATAGAATCCGTCGCTTCTGAGCTCGCCTCGATAGTTGAGAGCGCCAGCGACTTCGTATTCTCGTGCGACGCGTCCGGCGCCATCACCTTCGTTTCGGCTTCCGTGGAGATGGTTACCGGTTTCAACCCAGGCCAGTGGGCGACTCGATACGACGCCCATTTCACGGGAAATCCCTTAAACCGAGAAGCTAGAGAATTCACCGAACAAACGCTCAAAACGGGAAATGTCTACCCGCCATTTGATATTGAAATTTCCGCCCAGGGAGGTGAGCCGGTGACGATTGAGATCTCGCAGCGGGCCGCTATCGAGAAGGGGAGGCCGCAGGGAATTATCGGTATCGGTCGCAACGTTACCGACCGCAGAAGGGCAGAAAAACTCCAGCGGGGCAGGAATAGAGTCATGGAACTCATCGCCGACGACGCACCCCTTGACCAGCAGATTCTGGCTGTCATTAAATGCATCGAGGAGGTCGTTCCTGACATGATCGCAGTGATCCACCTCCTGGAAAAAAGAACACTGCACGTTATCGCAGCTCCCACTCTTCCTCGTTTTTTTCGAGAGGCGATCGATCATGTCGCTATCGGACCCGAAGTAGATTCAAGTGGTGCCGCCGCCTACACCAAGGAGCTGGTCGTGGCCGAGAATATAGCCACCCACCCGAACTGGAGGGCATTGCGGCACCCAGCTCTGAGAGCCGGACTGGAGTCCGCTTGCTCGCTACCCATCATTTCGGGTTCCGACTTGGTTGTTGGCACCTTCACTGCCTTCTGGAAATATCGTTGCTCTCCCGATTCCCGCCGTCTGGAGATCATTCATTCCGCCACTCAGATCGCCGGAATCGCAATCGAGAGGAGTCTTGTTTCCGAGGAGCGGGGTCTTCTTGAAAGGCAACTTCGCCAATCACAGAAACTCGAGACGATCGGCACTCTTGCCGGAGGCATCGCTCACGATTTCAACAATATTCTCCAAGCAATTACGGGACATGCCGAGATGGCGATCGCCGAGGTCGAGTCCTCCGGAACTATTCTGGCCGACCTTCAGGCGATTCACAAGGCGGCTACCCGAGCCCGAGATCTGGTCAAACAGATCCTGACTTTCAGCCGAGGCGGGGACCGGGAACTACGCCCGATCCAGATCGGAAGAGTTGTCACCGAAACCCTCGACATGATCCGAATATCGAAACCGAGTTCGATCCAGTTCATAGAAAACATCAAAGAGAATTGCCCACCGGTCCAAGCCGAAGAGAGTCAAATTCACCAAATCGTTACCAATCTCTGCAGCAATGCCTTTCACGCCATGCGTGAGAAAGGCGGGGTACTCAGGGTCACCTTGGATTCGAGAGCGGTCGAACCCGGATTGGCGCGAGAGCACTCCGACCTGCATCCGGGTATGTACAACAGGCTCTCCTTCGCCGATACCGGGGACGGAATGGATCGCAGCACTTTGGACCGCGTCTTCGAACCCTTTTTCACCACTAAGAAGGTCGGAGAGGGAGTCGGGCTAGGACTCTCAGTGGTCCACGGAATCGTCTCTTCCCACTCAGGCGCCATCCTCATTGAAAGTGGAGAGAACTCAGGTACCACTTTTCATATCTATCTCCCTGAAGCTTAGGTGCTGTCGTTCACACCTACTCTCGAGTTCTTCCTCCCGGGATTCGTCGTTACGAACACCAGAACGAAGAAAGGATTGATTGTTGGTAGGATTACTGATAGTGGTCAGCACCTAATTCTTTTCTCAATCCCTTTCCCTTTTCGCGCTACACCACTTGAAGATTCTCGTCATAGACGACGACGACGGAGTCAGAGAAATGACCCGTCAAATGCTTGACCGGGAGGGTTACGACGTTCTCACGGCGGAGAACGGTCATGAGGGTATCAGGATTTATGAAGAAGAGCCGGTCGATATCATCATTACCGATATCATCATGCCCGACAAGGAGGGCATCGAAACCATCGTCGAGTTGAGGCGGACCGATCCGCAAGTCAAGATCATCGCAATCTCGGGCGGCGGAAAGTTGACTCCCGGTTCCTATCTCTTTGCGGCCAAGAAATTCGGAGCCCTCCGCTCTCTGACCAAGCCATTTACCCGCATCGAACTCATTGATGCCATCAATGAGCTGATGGACTAGGAATCTGTCGGATCGAACTTGGTCGAGAATTACGACCGTCAAATTACGATCCGAGGTTCAGCGATGTTACGAAGCGCAAAGTCCGACAGATTCCTAGTGTTTCTTCCCATAGGCAATCGGAAGATCGCCCGTAAGGGCGAGCGCAGATTCATCTCCGGTTCCTTTCGGTGCCGTTACAACGCCAAACACGATTCCGAGGAAATTCGCTCCCGTAACAGGGTCTGAATCCAATCGCCGATTGTTGAAGCCCTTGGCGCGAAAGCCACACCCTTCCCGTGAGAAGATTCGGTGTGCTACCAAATCCCCCTCGCCATCACGGTAGACTGCGATCATCCCGACTTTCAGGCTTGAATAGTCGGTTCGTTCGACAAGGAGAAGAGAACTGTCTCCGAATAGAGGAAGCATGGAATCGCCGGCGCCTCGCATCACCTTCCAATCCGGGTCCGTGGAGGCGACCTCGAGAGCATCACCCACCGCATTCCGATAAGTTCTCGAGGACGGATGCATTTTCGACTCTTTTCCCCTCGCCGGAAAAGGGACGACCATTATCGTAGCGGCGAAGAAAACCGCGAGGCGGAGACTGAGAAACCATTTGCGCATTCCCTTCAAATCGTCCGCGAGGGAGGTGAACAGGATAGCCTGAAAACCGCAGGTCTCTGCCCGAAACCCTCCAGATCCGGCGGTAGAATACCCTAGGAGTCTGTCGACGAAGCTTTGCGATCCTACCGTCCCCTCCTGCTTCCTCAATCCGATCGCGGATCACGACGGTTACCTCCATCGACATCTTCCTGGTCGCTTTTCCGATGGGCCGGCCCTCCCATTCAACGTGACAAATAAATCGACGGCCGTCGATTTATTTGTCACGTTGTCGACTGAAGAACTCAATGCCCATGCGGAGTTCGGGGCGCCATTATCCGCACTTCCGAGCGTGAAACGCCCAGGAGATCGTCCTCTTATTCGTTTTCCTACGCGTCCTTGTTCTCTGCTACTCCTGGAATTTGCGAAAGATCGGCACCCTGGAAACGATGTATAACTGGTGGGCTGATCAGGCGGGACTGCCTCCCACCGAATACCAGAGCCCGATCAAGTTTAGATCCGAAAATGTCAGAAGTAGCCATTATTCGCAGCCGGTCTTTGAGGCTCCTGCGTGTCTCGCTTATTTTGGTAACCGCCTTGGCCTCGGTATCCTGCGAAACTGTGGAGCGAAGCGGAGGCCCAATCTCCTCGGTTGAGCGAGCCGATACGCTGCAGGCAGCAAAAAAGGTGAGAGGAAGAGTGGGCGGGGGCACGCTCGGCAGCGGGGGTGGATATTCAATGGCCCCGATATACGGCAGCAACACTTTGATAGTCACAGCCCCAATTGCCTTTGAGGAACTCAAAATCGGAATGATCGTCGCCTACAGAAGCCGGTCCGGCAATCGCTACGTCCATCAGCTCATTCAAAAAAAGCACCGCAACTGGGTGGCCAAGGGTCTGAATAATCCAACTCGGGATCCGGAGCTGGTCACTCCCGAGAATTTAATCGGTGTCGTCTATGCCATTTTCAATTCCCAGAGTGTTATGTGAAGTTGCGATAGATTCCTAGCCTGTTTCTCTGAGGATGGCGGAGGCCTTTTCCTTGTCGATTGAGATCTGCTTGCGAAGAGCATCCAAATCGGGGAAACGGGCTTCCGGACGAATGAAAGCGTACCACCTGACGACCGCCCTCTCTCCCGAGAGCACTTCGATTCCATCCATGAGATGAACTTCCAGCAACGGTTCCCCACCCTGCGATGTCGTCGGTCTCAGCCCATAGTTGGCAACTCCCGGAAGGCTTTCTCCTCGACCTTCCAACCCCACCCTCACGGCATAGACTCCGTAGCGGGGACACAACTCCGGATTCCAGGCGAGATTGATGGTAGGATATCCGATTCGCCGGCCGATCTTCTGACCGCTGGAAACCCTCCCCTCGCAGAAGTAGACATAGCCCAGGAGCGTATTGGCCTCCTCAATTCGTCCTTCCTGGAGAAGTTCCCGGATTCGAGTACTGCTGATGTCGGTGCCATTATGTTGGATACACTCGACGCTGAAGACATGGAGCCTGAGCTTCTCGGCCTCCTTGATCATGAGTCCTACATCCCCTCTTCGACTCTTGCCGAAACGGAAATTTTCGCCCACGAAAACTGATGCAAGCGTCGGGAGCGAATCTTTTACAAAGGGCAGAAAATCCTCCGCTGCGACTTCTGCGAACGTCCGGGTGAATTCCTTTTGAACGACCAGATCCACACCCATTCCGTGGAGAATAGCTGTTTTCGTCTCCGAGGAAATCAAGAGGGGGGTAGGATTCTCAGGGTACAACACTCGGCTCGGGTCGGGCCAAAAAGTCAAAACTCCGGAAACTTCGTTTCGCCTTGCGGACTGAATCGCCGCTTCAATAACCGAACGATGGCCCAGATGCACTCCGTCAAACATGCCGATGGCCAAGTGGAGCGCCTTCTTTCCGAGCTTTACGTCGCTCAACTCATTAACCGCTGCCGGCAGCCTCATAGAACGTTACTCGGCACCGCCTGGTAGGCCGGAATAAGGATTCGATGCACCTCCCCAAGCTCCATCGATTCAAGATCATCGAGGCCAACTGAGTCCTCGATTCGAAAACGCTCAATCGCGGTTCTCCTAAGAGTCGACAGGTAGGCGCCGCAGCCAATCTTCTCACCTAGATCGTGAGCGATTGTTCGGACATAGGTGCCTTTGCTGCAATCAATCTTAAATTGCACCTCGGGCGATTCGAAGGCAAGCATTTCAATCGCGGTGACGCGGATAAAGCGGGGCTCTCTTTCAACCTCTTTTCCCTTCCTGGCCAGCTTGTAGAGGGCCACCCCTCCCACCTTTTTCGCTGAGAACATGGGCGGCACCTGGTACTGATCTCCAAGATACTCTTTCAGATACCCTTCGATACCGTCCTTCGTCAGTTCCGGAATTCCGCGCTCCGCCGTCACCACCCCTTCCGCATCATGCGAATCGGTCGACTTGCCGAGGACAAGAGTGCCTTGGTAGGACTTGTCGAGGCCCATCAGATAGCGCGAAAGCTTGGTCGCCTTTCCCACCAGGATGATGAGTAGCCCCGAGGCATTCGGATCCAGTGTCCCGGCGTGGCCGACCCGCTTCATCCTCACTTTGGCCCGGACTCGGTCAACCACATCATGTGAAGTGAGACCGGTCGGCTTGTCCACGAGGAGGACGCCTTCAAAACTTTGGCCGGGTGGTTCCATAGATTTAGGAGTCAGCTCCAACCGCCGGTTGCCACTTCGGATCCGGATCAAACGAGGCTGAAACTTCAATTGAAAGTTCCATATTTCTACATCTTGGAAGTATCGAAAGGTCGTCGGAATACTCGCATGAACATTGAAGTTTCAGGCCACTCGGAATCTTTCGTTGGTTCGCTCTGCGAATGATGAACCTCTTCCGACAGGCTCCTAAATCTTCGATTCCAAGGAGCGAAAATGCGCATTCAAAGTCTCCAACATTCGCGGATAGAATGTGCCTAGCGGGCCGACGCAGTTAAAACCCGCTGCGCAGGCGTGGCCCCCGCCGTTAAATTGCGACGCCAACTTGTCGACCCTATGAAGCGGCTCCTTGGATCGGAAGCTGCCCTTAATAGATCCGTTTCGTTCTTCCACCAGGATCCCTATCTCCACCCCATTTATGGCCCGGGCGTAATCGACAAGCCCTTCCGAATCCTCTTTCTGGGCGCCTGCCTCTTCATAGGCGCCATCCCGAAGAATTCCGACACAGACCTTCCCACCGCACTCGAATCTTAGGGTGGAGAGGAAATTCTGCAGCAACTTGAGCTTGCCCACGCTTTCCTCCTCATAAAGGTGCAGCGATGCGCCCGCGGCATCTGCTCCAAACTCCAAAAGTCGACCGGTGATGGCGAATACTTGCTGCGTGGTGGAAGGAAATCTAAACTGTCCCGTATCAGTGGCAATCCCAACGAAGAGAGCTTGGGCCGTGATAGCGTCAAACTCGAGATTCTGATCGAAGAAGAGGCCGGCAAGAATCTCTGCCGTGGCCGAAGCTTGGGAAGAGACCAGATTTTGCACGGCGTAGTTTTGGTTCGAAATGTGGTGATCGATATTGGCGAGGATCTCCGGGAACTCGTTCTGCAGCCCCTTTCCAATTCTCACGATGTCGGCACAATCGACGCATACCGCCAACCTTCCGTCAACCTTGGCCTCGTCACCGGACTGAAACGGTGTGTCGCCCACAAAACACTTCAAAATGCGTGGAATCGGATCGGGACTGATGGCGATGGCATCAACATCTCGATCTATGAGGACTCGGCAGAGCGCAATCTGGGAACCGATGCTGTCTCCATCCGGTCGCAGGTGTCCCACAACCGCCACTCTCTTACCCTCGAGTTCATCCAGAAGGCTTGCGAAACTTTCACGAAACTGCGGAAATAATTCGTACATTAGCTTTCCTCATCCAACCCGAGCTCGTCGATCAGCGCATTGAGGTGGGCTCCCCGCTCCTGGGATTCGTCATAGACAAAATTCAAGTTCGGCAGGTACTTCAATACGATTCTCTTTCCAAGCATCCTCCTTAGCTCTCGACTCTCCGTGGTCAGAAATCGAGCCGCCGAGGCCGCCTTCTCGGAATCGCCGATGACCGAAAAATAGACTCGAGCGTTTCGCAGATCGGAAGAGACATTGACATCCGTAATCGTGATATAGGTCGCTTCGGATCGGTAACGGGTATGTAGAAGATCACTGATCTCCCGCTTAACCAATTCGGAGACTCGTAACATTCGCTGGCCCATACAGACTCTCCCCTCCTAACCCAGACATTTCACACACTTCGTAGCGAGATCCCGGCGCACCGGGAATTGCTTCATGTCACTGCCTTTCCGCAGCACAGCAATCGAACCACAAGGTCTGACAGCCTTCCAGGTTCAAAGAATTGGACGAACGTTTTCGATCTCGAAACATTCGATGACATCACCTTCCTCGTAATCGTCGAAATCGCCCATCCTGATGCCGCATTCATAACCGGAGCGCACTTCCGCAACATCCTCTCTAATTCGTTTGAGAGCGACCACCCTGCTCACAACCTGAGTTTCCCCGTTTCGAATCACCCGAACATTGCCCTCTCGTGAAATTCGTCCTTCCACCACCATACAACCCGCGGCACTTCCGGATTTGCCGATCGGAAAGACCTGACGAACTTCCGCTACCCCAATCTTGTTCTCCTGCTTCTCGGGTTCGAGAGAATCGGCCATCGCGCCTTTCACGATATCGATCAGCTCGTAAATGATGTTGTGGCGATAGACTTCGATCTCGTGATGTTTCGCCTCCCCCGCCACACCGCTCTCCTGACTCACGTTAAATCCGACAATCGTCGCGTCGGCCGCGTGAGCCAATTGAACATCATTCTTGCTGATGGCGCCGACCGAGGCCTGAACAACCTCAAGGACGATCTTCTCGCTCTTGATCGCCTCGAGGCAACTTGCCAACGCTTCCGCCGTGCCGAAAACATCTGCTTTTACAATGACCCGATATACCTTCCTCTGCGACTTTGAGATAGCTTCGAAGATGTTCTCCAGGGTCGCTCCTTTTTCGGTGGGCGCTTCTTCCTGCCCCTGTTTTCTAATCTCGAGATCGTTCTCCTTGGCCTCGCTCCTCGCCACCTTCTCATTCTTGACCCAGCTAAAAGCGGATCCGGACTTCGGGGGCCCGGACCAACCCGTAACGCGTACCGGAGTAGACGGATCCGCCGAATTCAGGTTTCGTCCCCGATCGTCGAGCAGGGCCCGCACCTTGCAAAAATAGGGACCGGAGATCAGCGAATCACCCAGCCGAAGGGTTCCGTTCTGAACGATCAGGGAGGCGTTGGCGCCTTGCCCGACGTCTTTCTGGGCCTCGACAATAACCCCATTCACAGTGGCATTGGAATTCGCCTTGAGGTCTTCCATGATTTCGGCTTGGAGCAGAATCGTATCCAGCAGGTCGCCGATGCGCTCGCCCTTGAGAGCGGATATCTCCACCGTCAGAGTTTCCCCACCCCAGTCTTCGGCCGCAATGTTGCGCTCCTGCATCTGGCCTTTTACGCGGTCCACATTGGCCCCAGGGACGTCGATTTTGTTGATCGCTACAATGATTGGAACTCCCTCCTCTTGCACATACCCGAGGGCCTCGTCCGTCTGGGGCATAAACCCATCGTCAGCCGCCACCACCAGCACCCCGATATCGGTGGTGTGAGCGCCGCGAGCCCGCATCTGGGAGAAAGCGGCATGTCCGGGGGTGTCGATAAAGGTTACTTTCTGCTCCTTGTGCTCGACCTGATAGGCGCCGATGTGTTGCGTAATTCCACCCGCTTCACCGGCCACCACGTCCGTCCTTCGAATCGTATCAAGCAGGGTCGTCTTCCCATGATCGACGTGGCCCAGTATGCAGACGATCGCGGGTCTCGCTACCAGATGTTTGCTCTCGTCCTCTTTCGCCTCCTCTTTCTTTTCCTCCTTCGATTCTTCCGGCGCCTTCTCCCCACGATGCCGCACCTCAAGCCGAAACCCATGCTTAAGAGCCAGTTTCTGCGAGACCTCTTCGTCAACCACCTGATTCATCGAGGCGAAGATCCCGAGCTCCATGAGCTCGGAGATGAGTCGAAACGGTTTCAAGCCAAGGTGCCCTGCGAAATCTCTCACCACGATGGGCGGCTTTAGTTCGAGCCCTTTCAGCTTGCTCTCGTCGACCGCAACCTCTTCCACTTTGGATTCCGAATCCTCCTCCCCACCAACGCCCGTTTTTGCGGCTTTCGGTGGCACCGCGGTCTGGGGGCCGGCCGGCTGAATTCCGCCCACTGGAGTTATCTGAACCGTGGACGCCGCCGGCAGCGGAGAGCCCAAAGGCTTGGATTCCGGGGTTGGAAGTTTGGGTGGCGCACTGGGCGAAACGGGCTTGTAAGGCGAAACGACCGGCGGTGGCGGAATCATACCCGGCACCGGAGCCTTAACAACCACCGGCTTCGGACGCTCCGATTCGATGCGCTCCTGCCTCTCTCGGTCGACCTCTTCCTTGGTCTTCACAAAGGCGGCGGGAGGACCCGCCACCAGCGTCTCTTTCGGCTCTTCAATCGGCTCCGTGACCTCCGGCTCTTCCCTAGCCGGTTCCCCGCCGGCGGCCTCCTCGATCTTCGGAGCGAATTCCGCCTCCTCGATCTTCGGAGCGAATTCCTCCACCAGGCTTTCAGCCGAGATATTGTCCACCGTACTGGATGCCGTTTTCACGACAAAGCCACGCTCCCGCAGAAGCCCCATAAGCTCCGCGTTGGTCATTTCCAACTGCTTGGAAAGCTCGTATATCCTAACGCTCACGTTGCCGCCTAGAGTATCCTCTTCACTCTCGCAGCCGCTTCCTCAGGACCGTACTTCCTATTGGTTAATCCTGTGCGCACTGCGGTACTCGTTTACTTTTTCGTATATGCCACTTGCCGATTCCTCCTCAAAACCCGCGTCCACCAAATCGGTCACCTCGACGTCGACAAAAGCCTCCGGGTTGACGATGCCAATTTCGACCAACTTCTCCGCATCCTCATTCGAAATTCCTGGAACTCCGTGCCATCCTGCCACCGCCAGTTGGACCCGGGCATCGAAACCAAGATCGACTCGCTGCTCCTTCGAAATATCGAGCTTCCACCCCAGGAGCCGACTCGTTAACCTCGCATTTTGGCCTCGCCGACCAATCGCAACCGAAAGATCGTCTTCCGCTACTTCAAAGGACATCTGTCGATTCGCCTCGTCGATATCAACGTTCCGTGGAATGGCCGGCTTAATCGCTTCTTCAAGCATTTTCACCGGATCGGTATAGAACCTGATAATGTCGATCTTCTCTCCCCCCAGCTCCCGTACGATGCTCTTGACTCGCGCCCCTCGCGCTCCCACACACGCACCAACCGGATCGACCTTGGTATCTCGACTGTTGACCGCAATTTTTGTCCTGTAGCCGGGTTCGCGCGAGATCGCTTCAATGACAACCGTACCATCGGCGATCTCGGTTACCTCGAGTTCGAATAGCCGCCGGACAAGACGCACACTGGCCCGACTCAAGATCAGCTCCGGACCTCGATTTGATGGTTCAATATTGAGTAATAAACAACGAATTCTCTCACCCGGGGCGTAGTCCTCTCCCGGCACTCGCTCTCTCGGTGGAAGGACTGCTTCCGCCTTCCCCACGTCAACGATGAGATCTCCCCTCTCCCTTCTCCGTACAATCCCGGAGAGAATGTCCCCGACCATGTCTTTGTAGTCATCATAAATACGTTCTTTCTCGAACTGGCGGAGCCGCTGCATGATCGACTGGCGAGCCGTTTGGGCCGCAATACGTCCAAGAAAAGCCGGATCGATTTCCTTTTCGACCACTTCGCCCAAAATCGGGTTGGTGGCATAGAGTCTCGCCTTTTCAATATGTATCTCGACCCTCGGATCACTCACCGAATCAACCACCATCAGTTTCGTCCAGGCCTTCAACGCCCCCGTCTTGGGATCGATCTCAATTCGCAAATCCTGGTCGGCACTGCCACCCTTCTCCGCCGCGCCCCGAATCGCACTGACAATAGTCCCGATCATCTCCTCTCGGGAGATGCCCTTTTCTTTCTCCATATATTCGAGAACAGAAAGGATTTCACTACTCATCAAAGTGGCCTTTTCCGAAGTTATACTGAAAAAAAAAGCGGGCAACAGCCCACTCTCAATTATTTCGAGAAGTTGGAAGAATCCAGAAGTTAGGCACGGGACCTCACCTTGTCAAGTGCCCAGTCAGCGCGGCCTCTCGCCTCCCAGGGTGAAGGTTTTCTGGGGAGGAAGTGGCTGATAGGCAAAAAGATAAAAAAAGAGCTAGACAAACCCGAGGGAATCAGTCATGCCAAGATGGTATGAAAGACAAAAAATCTTACCATCTGACTCCTTCGATAGATCGTCTAACTCTGCGTCTGATCTTGCCCGAAGAGCAGGAGCGATTCAATGATCTTTTGATCCAACATCATTATTTGCACAGTGCGGGGAGCGCGGGAGAGACCCTGCGCTATGTGGCTTTGATCGACGGGCAATGGGTGTGTCTTTTGCTGTGGGGAGCGGCTAGCTACCGGCTGAAGGATCGAGACGGCTGGATCGGCTGGGATGGGGCGCGACGGCATGCGCGCTTGAAACTGGTGGTGCAGAACCGGCGTTTTCTCATTCTGCCCGGGCTCAAGCTGGCCAATCTGGCCTCCAAGACGTTGGCGATGTGCCTGAGAGTCTTGGCCGATCACTGGGAGCAGGCCTTTGCCTATCGCCCCTTGGTAGCGGAAACTTTCGTGGACCCACAGATCCACCGAGGCACTTGCTACAAGGCGAGCGGGTGGACTCCTTTGGGCTTGAGCGCGGGATATGGTCGACAGCGGGAAGATTTCTATGAACGCCATGAGCGCCCCAAGCAGATCTGGGTCAAACCCCTGCGGGCTGATGCTCTGCAACTGCTGCGCTCGCCAGGGCCCTTGCCCAAGGCACACCGTGAGGCCCTCAATGCCAACGACAACTCCCATGCGGTCTGCCTCAAAGTGGAACAGATGACAAGCCTCCGGGAACGCTTCCACCAGATCGAAGACTTCCGTCGAAAAGCGGGCCGTCGCTATCGACTCGCCACGGTCTTGAGTATGATTGTGCTCGGCACCCTCTGCGGCAAACACAACCTCAAGGAGATCGTGCGCCTGGCCCATCACCTCAATCAAGCCCAGCTGCGCGCCTTACGCTCCTGGAAAAACCCCAAAACAAGCCGTTTTCAGGCCCCCTGCTATGATGTCTTCTACCGGGTGTTGCAAAACGTCGAGGCCGAGCTTTTCGATCAAATCCTCACCCAATTCATAGCCTCGCCCGAGGGCCGTTTGCCCCGCGATATTGCGGTTGACGGTAAGACTCTCAAAGGCACTGACAAAGAACCGGCCAAGGCCTTGCACCTGGTGGCCGCGGTCGATCATCAAAGCGCTCAAACGATTGCCCAAGTCGCTACCGCCGACAAATCCAACGAGATCACCGCCGCCCAAACTCTCCTGCGCAAGATGCCGGCCATGGACGGATCCACCTTCACCTTCGACGCCATGCATAACCAAAAAGAAACGGCCCACATCGTGGTCGAAGAACTCGGTGCTGACTATATCATCCAGATCAAAGACAACCCACCCACCATGCATCAAGACGCAAAGAATCTTTTCGGCCCCTCCCCCTTTTTGTCCACCAAACCGTAGATAGAGCCCGTCCCAGTGGTGGAAACAATTGATTTTTAATGAGTTATGGGCAAAAAAAAGGCCGGATAGAGCTGCAAAAAGCTCGATCCGGCGAAAAAGGGCGCTTATGCTTGCGTTAGTCAAATACAAAGCACGCCCTTCTCATGAAAAATATTGCCGTACAAAGCTTCCTGCGTCCAGCCCTAACTCCAGTCATTCGATGCAAAGACTACACCGTGTTTCTGGAAACAATGGAGCGGATTGACCGGGTTTTGATCGACTCCTCGCTGGAAAGGGAGGCGATCGTAAAAGCCTTGGAAGGATGGGATGAAGCGGGAGGGAAGGATCGGGAGCGACGCGCTCTAAGAGCGATAAAAGCGCTGCGGGTGGAGGTGGTGCGTCATTTACTCGGAGGGATATCCTTTCGTTGTCTGTCGCAGGAGTTGGGACGCAGTGAGCTTCTGGCTAATTTTTGCCGGGTGCGTGAGGTAGACGGGATCCGGAAAATATCGAAGAGCAGTCTGGAACGGGATTCGAAATTCTTCGACGAAGCGTATCTGAGACAGCTGCATGCAAGGATGACCGAGGTGGTGGGCAATGCTGAACATTGTGGTGAGGCAGGATTAGAGAAGCCGATCGATACGAGGGAATGCCTGATCGACGCCACTTGCCTGGAAGCGAACATCCACTGGCCCGTGGACTGGGTCTTGCTCAAGGATGTGGGAGCAACGCTGCTCAAGGCGATCAGTCTGATCCGGCAGGCGGGAATGAAACAGCGCATGCCCCAGGGAGCAAAGGGATTGGCTCGGGAGATGAACAAACGGTGCCTGGAGATGACGCATGCGCGTCGGCGCCGGGAGGCGGGCAAAGCGCGTAAAGGGATCCTGCGGCGGATGAAGCTATTGCTCAAGAAGATTGAGGGCCATGCCCTTCGCCACCGTGACTTATTGGAAGCTATGTGGATGCAAAGCGATTACACCGAGAAGAAGGCGAGCCGAATCATCGAGCGAATGGATGGTATGTTAGAGCAGATACCGCAGGTCATGAAACAGGCGCACGAACGGATCATAGGGGGGCGGCAGGTGAAGAATGAGGAGAAGATCCTGAGCGCCTACGAACCTGAGATTGACGTCATCGTGCGAGGCAAGGCAGATCGGGAGGTGGAGTTTGGCAACACCCTTTATTTATGCGAGAGCGCAGAGGGATATCTGTTGGACTGGAAACTGTATGGGGGGCAGGCCCCGAGCGAATTGAAGCAGCTTTGGGAAAGTCTGGAGAGGCAAAAGGGCTTCGCTTTAGAGGAGAAGATCGAAGCGATCAGTGGGGATCGGGGCTATGCCTCGAAGGCGGCCAGCAAGCGGCTCCAGGCAGAGGGGATTTTTGACGCCCTTACGCCCCGCAATCCACAAGAGCTCAAGGAGCGGATGGAGGAGCCGCGCTTTGTCCGGTTGCAGCGACGACGAGGGAGCACCGAAGGCCGGATCGGAGTGCTCAAGAACCGATGGCACGGGGGCAAGATACGCAGCAAAGGCTTTGACAACCGTAACCTTAGCGTGGCCTGGTCGGTTCTGTCCCACAATCTATGGAAAATCGCGCAGAGACTTGCGCAAGAACATGAGAAAGAGGCAACGCAGGCGGCATAGGGATCCAAGAATCGAGTCAGAGGCGCTTCCTTGGGAGAACTATCGACTCAAAGCGAGAGGAAGGGTGCTGGAAAGGTGCATAACGGATAAAAGGTAAGCTACCGAGGACGGAAGGCATGTCGTGGTCTACATAACGTGACGAAGATTGATATCGGTATCAGGCTTCCACCCAAATCCTCTCGGATTTGGGACAGCCTCTAGATAAGGACCATGGCCGCCTGGAGATTCGTCAAATAGCAACCCATCCTCTAAGCGCTCCCTCCCTTGGCTTGCCTCATGCTCGTCAGTTCGCCTCTGTCCAACGCACCTTCCATTATCCTAACAAAGCGAAACCTTCCTCGGAACGCTCCTACTATGTCAGCAGCCGCGATCCCACCGACTTGAGCCCTCCTCAGTTCCTATCGAAAATCCGCAACCACTGGGCCATCGAAAACAAAAACCACTACCCCAGAGATCGCTTCTTCGATGAAGATCGATGTATGATCCGTAACCATAACGCAGCCAGAATCCTGGCTGCTTGCAGGCAACTGGTTCTTAGCCTCAAATCTACCATGGGCTTCGAATCCACCCCTGCCCTCTGTGATCATTTCACCTTCAACCTACACAAGGCCATCAATATCATCACCTAATGTCCCGAGAATCAAAACACCGTATCGGTGTCTCCGGACGCGCTGGCTCCTGCGACCTCCTTGGTCAGCATCAACATGGCGCCTTGGAGGGCGCCGTTGGAGACAGGCCAAGCTCTCCCATCGACGAGATCGATCTGCTTCAGAAACATAGCGACGGTTTCGGGGAAATCGCCGGCATACCAGTGAAACCAGAGATCGGAGAATTCCCGACCACTTTTTGCCGCCAGGAGAGGGAGAAATGCATCGCAGACCAGATTGTCGAGACGACTGCCCCCGACCGATTGGGCAACTACCTCCCGCTCAAGGGATCCCCTCAATTCTCTCAATCTCGCTTGGCGCCGGTAATCGCGGGTGTTGCGGGCCCCGAAACTTTCATCACTCAAACCCTCGGACCAATCGATCAAGTCCCGAGGCCAGGAAGGTCTTTGATCTAGGAGAGTGAGATACTGTTGGATTCGTTTTTCCGGACGGTTGGCAGGTCTCAGACCCGCTAGTCGAAACAGATCTCGAAAGCGAAGGAACAGATCTTCCGCCGACGCACTCGACCGAATCAATTCAGAGAGCGGGTAACGATATGCAATTGCGGTCATCGCAACTCGGTTTCTTCGGTAACCCAGAACTTCGAGAAAACATTGGTGACAGGCCTCATCCCAACCCGAGCGTTCGATCCGACGATGGGCAGTTTCTCTCTTTTCTCTCCACCTCCTCTCGGCCGATTCCCTCATCGCGGCCCGAAGCGCCGTCGAACCGCCCTGGTATGACGATACGATGGCGAAACTATCAAACCGTTTCTCCAGGGAGAGAAGCGCCTCTTCGTTGGCATAGTCTTCCAAACCTTGATAGAGGCAGGGCAAGAGCACGACATTGTGCAGTCGGCGTCCGCTTGTCGTCTTCGGTGGGGAAATTCCTGCGTTCGGTTCGAAGAGGAGCACGTGCAAGACAACCCTGTCGAAAGATTCGTCGATATCGTGCCCATGGTTCTTCCAATCACCCATATAGAAGTGGATCTCGATATCACCGGAAAAACGCTCTGCGCCGATCTCGAGTTCGGCATCACGAAAATCGGGACCCTCCTGGAGGTTCCAATCGCCCCGATGCAGAATCCGAATCTGCTTTCCTTCCGTCGTGCGCAGGCCATCCGCGTTGAATTCGCCCCGCTGCCAGATCCGCTGCAGGAGCTTCTCCGGAACCCTGATCGGACCGTAGAGTCCCTGAATCTCCGTAACCTGGGGAGGTTCCGTTATCATTGCGCTGCAACGAATGAAAGCACGGCAACGGATGCGGATCAAGGATTCACCGACTCCATCTCTTGCCTTCTCGAATCCGCGGTTTCCCCGAAATCGGAAATTTTACGAACTACATTACGTAATGTTTCGTAATTCTTCCCACCATTTCTCTGCGTTCCTCACTCGGCGTGCTCCGTGATCTCAGCGATTGATTATTTAGCTCTTCGTCATCTATTCCACGCGTGCCAGCGCTCGGAATTTCAACCATGAAAATCGTAGGGTTTATGCCGGCCCAAATAGTCGGGTATCCCCTTCACGAACTCTACGAGGCTAACCAGGTGGGGGTGTTCGAAGCAGCCCTCCGTGCCTTTTGGAAATCGCATCGGCCGGTTCTGCAACCAAGCGCTGGTATGGATCTGGGCGATCATTGGCCGGGGAGACGAAGACGCATTCGGCATACCCCGATGCCATAGCCGCATATCGCGGATTATGGCCGCTCCCTTTCGCACCCGTGGCTGGATCGGCGGGATCTTGGCCCGGCGGGCCTCCAACCGCTCGGGAAGAACCTTGATGTCAGGATCCTGCACCGATTTGGTCGTATCGAGGTACGTCCCAAGCCACAGCTCGGTGCTGCCGTTTTCCGGCCCCATCTCGATAGGCGAGATATTGATGACCAGCCGGCAGGGAGGATGGGCCTGCTCGAGTTCGGGCCACAATTGCCCTGAGTCCACATGCACGGGCTGGTGCCCCGATCCGGGAAGATTGGTATTTCCCGAGTAGAAGCAGTTGGTCACCCCATCACCGAGAACCGCCCGAGTCACCTCCACGACCATATCATTGTGCAACACATCGCCGAAGAGATAGGGCTCAAAAGGCGGAGGGTCCTGCTGGACGTGCCCTACCACGAACTGGTAGGGCGGCCGGTCCAGCTCCAGAATCCGCTCAACATCCTTTTCCATCTTGGCTCCCAGCAAGTCGAGATGGGCGGTCTCGACCACCCCGTTTAGCACTATCAGACCGTCTCTATGTAGAGCCCGTCCCAGTGGTGGAAACAATTGATTTTTAATGAGTTATGGGCAAAAAAAAGGCCGGATAGAGCTGCAAAAAGCTCGATCCGGCGAAAAAGGGCGCTTATGCTTGCGTTAGTCAAATACAAAGCACGCCCTTCTCATGAAAAATATTGCCGTACAAAGCTTCCTGCGTCCAGCCCTAACTCCAGTCATTCGATGCAAAGACTACACCGTGTTTCTGGAAACAATGGAGCGGATTGACCGGGTTTTGATCGACTCCTCGCTGGAAAGGGAGGCGATCGTAAAAGCCTTGGAAGGATGGGATGAAGCGGGAGGGAAGGATCGGGAGCGACGCGCTCTAAGAGCGATAAAAGCGCTGCGGGTGGAGGTGGTGCGTCATTTACTCGGAGGGATATCCTTTCGTTGTCTGTCGCAGGAGTTGGGACGCAGTGAGCTTCTGGCTAATTTTTGCCGGGTGCGTGAGGTAGACGGGATCCGGAAAATATCGAAGAGCAGTCTGGAACGGGATTCGAAATTCTTCGACGAAGCGTATCTGAGACAGCTGCATGCAAGGATGACCGAGGTGGTGGGCAATGCTGAACATTGTGGTGAGGCAGGATTAGAGAAGCCGATCGATACGAGGGAATGCCTGATCGACGCCACTTGCCTGGAAGCGAACATCCACTGGCCCGTGGACTGGGTCTTGCTCAAGGATGTGGGAGCAACGCTGCTCAAGGCGATCAGTCTGATCCGGCAGGCGGGAATGAAACAGCGCATGCCCCAGGGAGCAAAGGGATTGGCTCGGGAGATGAACAAACGGTGCCTGGAGATGACGCATGCGCGTCGGCGCCGGGAGGCGGGCAAAGCGCGTAAAGGGATCCTGCGGCGGATGAAGCTATTGCTCAAGAAGATTGAGGGCCATGCCCTTCGCCACCGTGACTTATTGGAAGCTATGTGGATGCAAAGCGATTACACCGAGAAGAAGGCGAGCCGAATCATCGAGCGAATGGATGGTATGTTAGAGCAGATACCGCAGGTCATGAAACAGGCGCACGAACGGATCATAGGGGGGCGGCAGGTGAAGAATGAGGAGAAGATCCTGAGCGCCTACGAACCTGAGATTGACGTCATCGTGCGAGGCAAGGCAGATCGGGAGGTGGAGTTTGGCAACACCCTTTATTTATGCGAGAGCGCAGAGGGATATCTGTTGGACTGGAAACTGTATGGGGGGCAGGCCCCGAGCGAATTGAAGCAGCTTTGGGAAAGTCTGGAGAGGCAAAAGGGCTTCGCTTTAGAGGAGAAGATCGAAGCGATCAGTGGGGATCGGGGCTATGCCTCGAAGGCGGCCAGCAAGCGGCTCCAGGCAGAGGGGATTTTTGACGCCCTTACGCCCCGCAATCCACAAGAGCTCAAGGAGCGGATGGAGGAGCCGCGCTTTGTCCGGTTGCAGCGACGACGAGGGAGCACCGAAGGCCGGATCGGAGTGCTCAAGAACCGATGGCACGGGGGCAAGATACGCAGCAAAGGCTTTGACAACCGTAACCTTAGCGTGGCCTGGTCGGTTCTGTCCCACAATCTATGGAAAATCGCGCAGAGACTTGCGCAAGAACATGAGAAAGAGGCAACGCAGGCGGCATAGGGATCCAAGAATCGAGTCAGAGGCGCTTCCTTGGGAGAACTATCGACTCAAAGCGAGAGGAAGGGTGCTGGAAAGGTGCATAACGGATAAAAGGTAAGCTACCGAGGACGGAAGGCATGTCGTGGTCTACATAACGTGACGAAGATTGATATCGGTATCAGGCTTCCACCCAAATCCTCTCGGATTTGGGACAGCCTCTATGTACAGCCTCGACCGCGGCGTCTCGATGCTCTCGTGACATTCGGCCCGAGAACCGCTCTTTTTCGCTCACGTCGATTTCTACCATGGAGTGCCTTTGCGTCCCGACAGGTTCGAATTCTGGGGGGCTTTCCGGCCTATTCGAAAATACACCCTCTTCTCAGCATTTGAGTAATCAACTATCCGGGTCCCTTATTCGATTGCGGAGGATGCAGACGACAATACTGCCTTATTACGCTCTTCCGGTGCTCTATTAGCTCCAGAATTAAGATCCCAGCACCTTCTGGAGTAAAGGCGAAGGAGGAGCAATCCTCGTCTTACTCTTTGTCTCGCGTCTCTGTCGCTATCTGTTCCCACCATCGTCTGCCTACAACGCTTCGTAGATCTCGCAGCCGCCCTGATTGCAACTTCCACTCCATCATTCGTTGCCGTTCTTAAATTCGCTGCATACCCGACAACTACAGGGTTGCCTCGCCATCAAAGGCCGAATAATCCAACCCCATGAAAATATCGGTATGGGACGGCGGGCTTTCGGACTCGTATCTGCGGCAGGTCACTCAACTCGGCGCTGAAGGAATAGACTTTGGAGGCGGGACCGCGTTTCCCGGAGTCACCGAGCGGGGATACCCGGACTTCGATGAAGTCGTGCGAATCAGAAAACGGATCCGATCCTGGGGGCTCGACATCAATCGAGTGACGCTGCCCGACATCACCGAGAAATTCATGCAGAATCAGCCCGGTGGGGATGAGGAGCTGGAGAATGCGTGCGAAGCCGTTCGAGTGTTCGGGAAAGCCGGAATTCCAATCGTCCGGCAGCGGTTTGCGGGAGATACGTTCGATTTATCGGAACACTATACGTCCGTCCATCGTGGCGGCTATACTTCGAGGGGAGAACGCCCGATTCGGTCTGACCCCCCTCCGCAGGTTCCTACCCACGAAGAATTGGACCAATGGTGGAGTCGATTCGTCACCGTCTATGAGGCGTTGGTTCCATTAGTGGAGGAGATGGGAATTCTCCTCGCCCTCCATCCTTCCGACATTCCGCACCCCAACACGCCTTTCGGTGGTTTGGGGTTCCATCGCGTCATCGATGCCTTCCCCAGCGCCAACGTCGGCTACCTCTACTGCTGCGGTACCCGTGCCGAAGCGGGCGGATCGTCAATTGTCTGCGACGAGATCAGCAACTACGGACGCAAAGGGAAGATCTTCACCGTTCACATGCGCAATGTCCGTGGCAGCCTCGCCACTGCCGATGGTTTCGAGGAAGTGCTGCTGGACGACGGCGACATGAATATCGCCAAAATTATCAAGGAGCTCCAGAAGGTCGGCTTCAACGGATTCATCAATCCCGACCACATTCCGAGCCTTGAAGGCGACGTCGGCCTGGCCTATTCCGTCGGCTACCTAAAAGCTATTCTGGCATCGTTGGCCGCTTAGTCGACTGAATGTACTACGGGGGACTAGGCCACGGGACTAAGGGTTGCGACTAAGAGGAGTGACTAAGTGTATAACCCTTCAGTTTTCCGCGAACCCAGGATACTCCAACGCCCGCATCCTCTGGATCCAGTGCTGCCGTCTTCGGCTGTGGTGTGGATTCGCAAGCCAGTCAGGCGGATGTATCGGACCGTCAGGCAGGCCGAATTTCTCCATCGTATCCGCGTTTCGCTGTCCCTGTATCCGAGTAGCTTCTGTCTCCTCCGGCGTCTTCGGGTTGTTGTAGTAGACGAGTGTAGACATCCGGCGGTTGTCCGAGCCTCCACAGCTCGCGTGCCAGAGCCGCAGATCGAATCCCACCACATCACCGGGTTCAGATGCACAGACGAAAGCAGGGACCTCGGGAATCTCGAGGCGGGATTCTTCCCGTGCTTCAATCAGCTGATTGTGATAGGGAGGCCAATGTGAACCGGGTAGGACGCGAAGGGCGCCAGTCTCCGGACCAACCGGATCGAGATAGAAAGCGAACTTAATCCCATACTGATGGAGACTACCTGTATCAGGATGCCACCTCGTGTCGCCGACATAGCGATTGGCGTCGCAAGCCATTCCGATCACATCGTCGCCGTAAAGCTGTTCGGCGGCATCACAAAATCGCGGGTCTTCCAGCAGGGCCGCGAAGTACGGTGTCTCCTCCCCCAACATCGGCACCCAGTGCCGGGCCGATCCGTCAAAAGGTTTGTCTCTGTAGGCCGTGTCCAGACCGTGGTCGAATTCCCTCTCGATCGTCTGAATTTCATCTGGATCGAACACTTTTCGCAGGACCAAAAATCCGAATGTCTGAAAATGGTGGATCTGTTGTTTCGACAGCATGGGCTAGGACTATCCGTCAGAATCCTGTCTTTCGAGCAAAATAATGACCGGGAGTTGGCTTACTGCAATTTAGAGCCTGACTGCTCACTGCTTGAACTCCAGGATCCAATAGGGTAGTCGGTTCTCCCAAGGAGAAGGAGAGAATATGTATCAAGGACTCGATCACATAGCTATTGCCGTTGAGGACACCGAAGCGGCTCTTGAAATCTGGCACAAGCGGTTCGGTTTCCCCGTCCTCTTTTCTGAAAAGGTCAACGACGAAACCGTACTCCTCACTCACTTGGATCTGGGAAACACACACCTTCAGTTGGTTGAACCTCTCGTCGAAGGACATCCCCTGCAGGAGTGGCTGAAGGCAAACGGTTCAGGCCTGCACCACGTCTGCCTGAAAGTGGAGAATGTGAGCGAATCGTTCGAGGCCGCCAAATCGAGCGAATGTCTTCCTCCCGGCCAGCCGCAACCGCATCAAGGCACTCAAGGCAAACGCGCTATGTTTCTGGATGCGGCCAATACCGACGGTGTGCGAGTGGAGCTCACCGGACCGTGAACCTTGATCTAGTGAAAGCGTTGTTTCCGCCTTTCATGCCATCAGCAGGTAATCTGGTATCCCACGGGCTTGCCCCGTGGTCTCTAAGGTTTCTGGGCTACACCGCACTTTTGCTCCCTTTCTCAAATGATCCCCCAGGCTTGTCCTGGGGAGAATTCAGGGCCCTCGGTTAAAGTCCGAATACAGGGGAAAGGATGTATTAAGCATTCTCCACAATAGAAATTTAGCCTCGATCCAGTTGTTCTCCCCCTTGCCATTACGTCAGAATGTCTACCCAAATCGGAAGGCATACACGTCTGCGTCACTCAGCATCATACGAAGGCGCACGGGACGGCCTGCAAGGCTCGCGACTTCGATTCCGTCCCGCCACCGCACGACGCCTTCGATCTCGTCACCGACCATTGCCATCTGGTCCGTGAGGGCGAAGTCCTCGATCGGGGTCCCATCGGCATCCTGGAGTTCGACCCCCACGCTGCCCACCGCCGACGTGGCGTAGTTGAGCGTCAACTCGTTCCCCCTAAAACGTAACGGACGCGTGACCACTTCGCCACCTTCGTAAGGTCCGTTCACAGAAGCGAAACCGTCCATCCGAACGGTTCCACGCCGGAGGCGACAGCTGCTGTGGCGGTAGTTCTCCACCCAGTAGAGGGACAGTTCATCCTCCGCCGTCGGCACTACGCCGCAGGCAATGCACATATTGCGGTCCGTCCAGTTCCTGGGATCGCGCCCGGGACGAAGGAAGGCCTCGAGGAAGGAGCGATCCCAATTGACGCCATCACGGCTGCTGATCAGGACACCGTCGCTGATCCCGGAATCGGGATGATCCGGATCGATCTGCCTCTCGGGTAAAAAACGGTAGGGAAATCCCAGGTAAAGGTGGGGCGCTCGCATATACGGCTGGATCTGGTTGGTGTATAGATGTTCCGGCGGCGCGTCTCCGAAGCTGATCAGCTCAGCCGGACTCCAGTCCAGAAAATCGGGCGAAGTACTCCGTCCGATCCAGCGAATGTTGCCGCCCCAACCGGGGTTGTGGGGTGCTCCACCGGCGTCGTACCATGAGCGCGTGTAAGAGATGTACTGATCTTCAACTTCCGACCAGAAAGCGCAGGTCTGGGCGGTGTCGGTCGGAAGAGGATGGACCTCGCGGCCCATGACGGGTTCATCCTGCATTGGTTTCCAGTGAATCCCACCGGACGAGACGAAGGCCATCACCCCGTCCACCCCGCCGTGGCGAACCTTCCCGAATTCATCGGAGAAATTGATCAGCCCTCCCAGGCCCTTGAATCGTTCATTCGTGGGCGTCCCAGGTCGAAAGTCAATGAAGGGCGTGAAGTTGTGAGGAATCTGGGAGATGGTCTTCCCGCTCAGGATAACGTTATTTTTACGTGTTCCCCTCTCTTCAAAAAGACCCAGGTCCGGTTTCTTCCAGTGGATGCCATCGTCGCTCTCCGCGTAACAGGTGACCTCCCCTTCGGCGCGCTCACCCTGCAAACCGGGCTTGCCCCTGTAATAGGCCCGATAAGTGTCCCCATCTTTCAGCACGGTCGGGTAGAAGGACAGGGCACCCTCCCAAGGTTCATTGAGCTTGATCGCCACCTCCCGCTCGGTCGGTGAATGCAGCTTGAGCCGTGCATTCTCAAGTCTATCGATCAGGAAACCATCCACGAACAGTTCCCAGCGCGATCCGATTTCGACGACTGCCGGTGCCGCTTCATTTCCCTTTTGCATGGCTGTCTTTCTCTTCTCACGGACTCTCGACCATTGGGTGCTGAGGCCTGAAAAATGCCACTATCATTGAGTCCTCAGTCCCTCATATTGGCCTGAAAATCGTGTGAGCGTACCAGGCAAGGAGCCTCTCGGACGCGACTGTTAAAAAGCCATCCGAGAACAAAATTCGACTGGCTCCTCGCGGGCAGCATTTTGATCGATTTCAATAATCCCATTTCACCAACTCCATCCAAGCCGTCATCGCTTTCTCTTCGGCATTGAACCGTTTCCGAATCCCCGGAGGAAAGCAAAAGTGGTGACAGTTCTTCGGCTCGCGCATCATTACGTTGTAATGTGCATGTACATAGTTGTAGTACAAATTCGCCCGAACCCCCTCCGTCTTCTTCAACAACCCATTGTGAATCACCGCTTCAGAAAACAGGAACACATCGCCCGCCTTGCCCGTTACGGGCACCGACCCCGGCATCTCCAATCCTTCGTACTCGCGCCAAGTTAGATCGATATTACTCTTGTGTGAACCGGGGATCGCCACGACACAACCGTCGTCCGGCCCATTGTCAGTCAAAAAGAAAACCACATTCAGCATTCGGCTGCGAATTTCGCCATTGCGACAAGAAAAATCTGTCGGCTCTACACCCCGATGCCAGCCGCCATCTACTGCACCCTTACACTTCGAAATTGACCATGTATTGATCAGCTGCGGCTTGCCCAAAAATTCCTCCAGGAAGGGAACGATCACAGGATGGGCGATCAGCCTGTCAAATATTGGGTCCAGCCGAGGCAATCCGTTCAAACGTACTTGCCCCTCGCGATTCAACTCCTTTGTCGGTCGACCCGGCCCCTTTTCGGCGATCCAGAGGTCCTCATAGTTCTGCCCTTCCAGCCGTCTCAGAGTCTCACCCAGCTCTCTGCACTCTTGCTCCGACAACACCCCGCGCAGGTGTAGGAATCCATTCAGATCAAAATGAAACCGTTCCTCAATATTTACACCTGACATCGATTAATAACGGCTCGCACAATCTCTGCTACAGTATCGATATCCGCGTCACTAATCCCTCGATGCGTGATGAACTTGACCGCTCCTGCATCTAGGACCATCACCCCTACACCCTTTTCAAGCATGCGATCGGTGAACTCCTCAGGTGGCATACCGTCGATCTCCGCCCGCACGATGTTTGTCTGCACCGTCTCCAGGTCGACATGAATCCCATCCATCTGCGTGATCAACTCAGCCAGTCGTCGCGCACGTGCATGGTCTTCAGCCAGCCGGTCTACCATGGTCTCCAAAGCCACGATGGCGGCCGCCGCAAAGATTCCTTCTTTATGTACTGAATGAGAGCCCAGAACGCGATGATGGTCGCGCGCGGCTTCAACGATTCGCGCCGATCCACACAACATCGACCCGTAGGGCGCTCCAATTCCCTTGTTCAGGCTCAGGCTCACAGCATCCACCGTGGAGGCCATCTCTCGCAGGGTTACGCCGTGTGCAACGGCGGCGTTGAACATCCTGGCGCCATCGACGAACACTGCTGCACCGTGGCGATGGGCTACCTCCGTAACCTCGGCCATATATGACGGAGGGAGGGCGACTCCTCCGGCCACGTTATGGGTATTTTCCAGGCAGACCACTGACGTCCGGGGATGCAAACCGTAGGCGGTCTCGACCAGGGCAGCCTCGACTTCCGAGACAGCCATCATTCCCAACTTGCCCCCACCAATAAGGCGCGGAACGGCGCCGGAATGTGCGGCGATGTTACGCTCTTCCACCCACCAGAGGTGACAACGCGCCTCCATGATGGCCACGTCGCCACGGGCGCAGAAGGACATCATCGCCAAAAGATTGGAGACGTTCGTCGTAGGACATAAAAGCGCCGCTTCCTGGCCCGTCATCTCCGCTGCCAGTTCCTGCAGTTTCAGGACGTTGGGGTCCTCGTTCCGCAAGGGCCAGCCGATTTCAGCTGAGCGCATCGCCTCCCACATCTCTTCCGTCGGAGGGAGGAGCAATTCTCCGCGGGTATCGATGGAGGGTGCCGCAAATCGTTTCATTGAAATCGAAAGGAATAGACATCGGCGTCCCGCAGCACCCATCTCATACGTATAGGACTGCCTGCCAGTTTTGCCAGGTCGGCCCCATTTTTCCATCGGGCCTTTCCGTCGATCTCATCCCCGACGAACGTGCAATGATTCTCCAGAGACATCCCTTGCAAGGGTCTGCCTTCGACGTCAAGCAGCTCCAGGCCCACGCTTCCCGCCGCCGACGTCGCAAAATTCACCACCAACTCCGAGCCGGAAAATACCAGAGGCTTCGTAATCAACTCTCCGCCCCCGTATGGGCCGTTCAGCGAGGCAAAGCCGTCCATCCGCAGCGTACCGTGATTCAGGCGACAGGTTTCGTGGCGGACATTCTCGATCCAGTAGAGCGAGAGTTCGTCCTCGGCCGTTGGAACGATCCCGCAGGCAATGATCATGTTTCGATCCGTCCAGTTCCTGCGGTCGCGTCCCGGACGGAGATACGATTCAAGAAAGGTTCGGTCCCAGTTCACTCCGTCGCGGCTGCTGATTATGACACCGTCACTGACACCCGAAACAGGATGTTCCGGAACCAGCTGTCTCTCCGGCAAAAAGCGAAAGGGAAATCCGAGATAGATGTGGGGCGCTCTGAAGTAGGGTTGGATCTGGTTCGTGTAGAGGTGCTCTGGCGGCGCGTCCCCGAAACTGACCAGCTCAGCCGCACTCCAGTGCAGAAAATCGTCAGAGACCGTTCTGCCGATCCAACGAATGTCTCCATCCCAACCAGGATTGTGTGGCTTCCCTCCCGCATCGTACCACATGCGCATGTAGCAGACGTACTGACCTTCCAACTCCGACCAGAAGGCGCAGGATTGGGCTGTGTCGGTGGGAAGCGGGTGGACAGCCCTGTCCATGACCGGTTCTTCCTGCATCGGCCGCCACCGAACTCCGTCCGAAGAAACGAAGGCCATCACGCCGTCGACACCGTCGTGACGAACCTTGCCCGCCTCATCGGAGAAATTGATCAATCCCCCCAGTGCCTTAAATCGCTCCGATGAAGGTGTACCCGGCCGGCTGTCTATGAAGGGTGTGAAGTTGTGGGGAATCGGCGGTGGTCCGGCCAGAGTAACGTTGTTCTCAAGAGTTCCTCCCACTTCGTAAATGCGCAGATTGGGCTTCACCCATTTCACACCGTCCTGACTTTCTGCACAGCAGGTTACTTCCTCAGCATCAGTTCCCTTTCCCTCGCGCCTGCCACGGTAGTAAGCTCTATAGACTTCACCATCCTTAAGCACCGTCGGATAGGCGGAGTAGGCTCCCTCCCATGGCTCATCGAAAGCTATCGCTGTCCCCCGCCTTACGGGAGCGTGCAACTTCAGCCGCGCATTCTCTAAACGGTCAATCAGGTAATCATCGACGAAGAGCTCGAGTCTAGAGCCGACTTCGATGGGTGAAGTGGAGGCTGTTTTACCTACTGTTCTAGAAGCGTTCATACAAGATTTCTGGGACTGAGAACCACCGGCTATTCAGAAGCGAATAGCGAAAAGGTCTGCTTTGTATAGATCGAATCTGAGACGGATCGTTTGGCCGCGCAAGCTGCCGACACTGCCGGCGCCGTTCCAGCTGAGGGGAGCGTCGATATGGTCGCCTGAGATTTCCTGAGATGCCTCGAGCGTATAGTCTTCCAGGTCTTCTATGAAACGAGTGGCACTTCCGACATCCCCAGGACTTGAGGAGAGAATCTGGCAGCGAAGGAAACCGGAGTAAAGGGTACGGACGTTGACGCGGATTGTGTCCGAATTCAGTTGGAACGGAATCGTCCAAAAGGTGCCTCGCCCTCGGCTCGATATCGATACAAAACCGTCTTCCCTGAGCACCGCCCGCACAATACCCGACCGGGCTGTCTCTCGATCTTCCTTGGGTTGATTGTGCAGCTTTTCAGTAACGCCCAGATAGGTGGACCACTCCCCGGATTCCGTGGCAACGATTCCGGAACACGCGTAGACTGTAGGATAGTTTCTCTCTGGCCCGGTCACCGATCCAACCCAAGGCTCCCGTCCCAAGGGCCGATGCCAGGTCGTGCCGTTTCGGCTGGTGGCAAGGTGTACCTTCATCGTATCGGGTGTCCGCTCGTAGACCGAAAGCCGCATGAGGTGAGCATCAGTGGCACCGGGCCATCTTGAGTAGCCGTTGCAGTAGATATCCCAGTCAGGCGGATCGAGCGGGCTGTTCTCCAGGACCGGCCGAGACGAAGCAAAATGCCGAAAGTCGGTGGACTCAGCCCTATTCACTCCCCTCCTCTGCGTGAGTCCGCCGGCTTGGCGGGTGAAAAGCACATACTTATCAAGTGCTGCATCATACAGAGAGATATTCTGAGTATCTGCATGCTGATGCTCCATCAGCGGCTTCGGTAAGGCTGTCCAGTTTAAACCGTCTGCCGAGACAGCGCCCGAAACCTGCCGCTCCGTGTCCGTCCAACGGCAGCTCACCATTTTATAGCGTTCGGATTCAGGAGAGGAAGAATCCTTGAAGATGCCACAACCATGAGGAAAACCCGATGCTTTTTCCGGATCAACCTCCAGCCCTACGACAGGTACGAGATTGTTGTCCCGCGATCCCTTCCATTCGCAAAGACCGAGGCTGGGTTTTTTCCAATTCACACCGTCTGCGGACTCGGCGTAGCCCAAGCCTCCACCATTCTCATACCAGCAGCGGAGGATACCGTCATCCTCAAGAAAAGTGGCATAGGGAGAGATACGATTATCCTCCCACGGCCGGTCGGGAATGATTACTCGGATGGGATTGACCGCCGGTCTATGGACTTTGAGTTCGATCCCTTCGGGCACGCACCAACCTTCGGAGAGGGAGCCTCCCCACTGTGTTCCGTATCCCGGCTCGATGCCCAGCCAGTCGACGAAGACCCACTTTCCAACTCCAAGACTGGGATGGCTCACTTCACGCCTCTTCATAGACACTCTGTCTGCTGCGCCCCCTTTTTCCCGGACAGAGAGCCTGCATTTCGGGTGGCATCCGCTCAAAGGTCTCAGGCCAGACAGGTTGGTGGCCTCCTTCAACCCAATTATTGAACCAGCGAGGGTAATAAGCAATATTGAGCCCTACCCTAACCTGGTCTGAACGGTTGGCTCTTGCCTGGTGGAAGAGACCGCCGTGCCACAGCACGACGGATCCAGCTTCTCCAGTGACAGGCTGGATCAACCAACCCTCTTCGGAGACCTCCGCAGGTGGACGCTTCAATCGCGATCGATGACTTATCGGCACCACACCGGTGGCACCGTTGGCCTCGGTAAAATCGGTTAACATCCAAATCGTATTTATCATCCAAGGGACGTCCGGCACCTCCAAAAAATCAGAGGCCGAGTCGACGTGCAAGCCCTGCGCTGGCGCGCCCGGCCAGGTGGGTTTGCTGGCCGCCTCAACCACACGAATCCCGGGGCCCAGGAAATGCTGTGCGATAGCAAGGACGTCGGGATGAGTCGCATAGTCCCAAACTCGGGCATTCAGGTTAAGCATACCGAACAATGTCTGATAGCCTTCATCTCCTGTTATATATTCCTTGCAGGCGGGATCCGCGTGCAGAGACAGGCAGCGTTCTGCCAAACTTTCCACATCCGGTCGCGGCATCCGGTTCGGCAACACGCAGTAGCCATAGGTTTCGAGATGAGAGATCGCTGCCTGCAATGCGGTGTCACCTGACATGCTCTTGGTATCCTTCAGAACTTGGATTTCAGATCACATTCTTTCCCCTCCTCGGAGGGGTTTGGGGTGGGTTGCCTCGATATCGAGGGTAGACACTCTCTGATCACGATCAAGATTCACGACATTAGATTGAGGGACCTTCCCTTTTCAGTCGCGACTCTAAATCGAGATCTACAGTCAATCGACCGGAATCATCGTAATACAGATCGGCACTGGCGCTTCTATCTGGTCGCCGGTTGGACTGAGCCTCCCGGTATCTCGATCAACCCGATAGGTCACGACATTATTCGTATTCTGATTGGCGGCGAATAGATACTGGCCGGTTGGGTCGAGGGCGAAATTGCGCGGCCACTCGCCTTGAGTGGACTCATAGTCGACCACCGAAAGCTTACCCGTGCTTTCATCGACAGCGAAAATTACAATGCTGTCGTGTCCCCGGTTCGAACCGTAAACGAAGCGACCGTCGTTTGAGACATGAATATCAGCGCAGTAGCTGGTCTCCACGAATTCACTCGGTAGAGTGGAAATCACCTGAAGCGTCTCCAGCGCCCCTCGCTTCTCATCATACTCGAATGCCACAGTCGTATTGTCCAACTCGTTGATGACGTAGGCATACCGGCGATTAGGATGAAAGGCGATATGCCGGGGCCCGGCGCCTGCGTGCACTTCGACCCAAGGCGGATCGTTGGGTATGAGGCTGCCGCTCTCCGCATCCAATTTGTAAATCAGGACTTTATCGATTCCAAGATCGGGGGAAACGGCATAGTTGTTACCCAGATCGATTTTGATCGAGTGGGCGTGAGGCCCCTGTTGCCTGTCCTGATTAACACTGGATCCTTCATGCTGAATAAAGCTCGTAGCCTCACCCAGGCTGCCGTCCTCTCGAATTGGCAGCGCCGCCACACTCCCACTGCCGTAGTTCGCCACCAAGACGACCTTTCCGGTAGCGTCCACGCTGACATGGCACGGCCCCGAACCTCCACACGACTGATGGTTTAGTTTCGTTAGACTGCCGCTGGCCGGATCGACGGCGAAGGCGTAGACCGACTCACCTTCCGCCACCGAATAGAGGAACCGGTTCGAGGAATGGACCGCCTGAAAAGATGTACCTTTCACCTCCGTGACCGAACTTGCCGGTGTCAACTCTCCGGAACTGAGATCCAGTCCGTAGACATATATCCCGTCTCCCCCCACATAAAACCACATTCTCTCAATAATCTCTTCAGCCATGGCACAGATCTCCTTTTTCCCAATCGTCCATCCCCCACGGCGGGTCGGTCAAACGGAAAAGCAGAAAAAAGCTGTCGAACAAATCATCCTTCGCTCAGCCTTTCCCGGCTTGCCGGACAAGGAAGCTGTCGGTGATCCTAACTCCGGCGATTCTCGTATGCACCCGGATATTCCGCCTACGCGGGCAAATCACGGAGCTACGCCGACAGATTCCTCGACGGATTCCTAGCCTGTGAAGACGGTTCCCCGCAGCAGTTTGGCCTGGTCGCTGGCCATGAAGGCAACAATGTTCGCAACGTCCTCCGGTTCGTTCAGGCCTTCAATCCTCTGGTCCAGATGAGTCGTATCGCCCGTCGCCTCGGCCATTCTTCTAACCTGTGCAATCTTGAGGGGCGACTTAACCGATCCGGGCGCAATGTCGTTCACTCGGATGCCGTGTTTCTGAAGAGTACTCTGCATCACCATGGTCAAGCCGTGAACGCCTCCTTTGCTGGCGCCGTATGCATAGGAAGAAGACCCCCCACGCACCCCGGCACCGGAAGCGGCCAGAATGATCACGCCGCTCTGCTGCTTTTTCATCAACGTGACAACGTATTTCGCCATCAAAAAGGTGCCCCTTAAGTTGATATCGAGCACGGTGTCCCACGTCTCTTCCGGAAATTCGTCCAGTTCCACAGATGCACCTTTCAGCACCCCGGCAAAGTGCAATAGGACGTCGATTCCACCCAGCCAGATTTCGGCTTCGGACACGGCGATTGCCACAACATTCTCTTTCTGAACGTCGACATGCCAGAAGCGTGCCTCCCCTCCCGAGGAATTGATGGTGTCGACCGTTTCTGTGGCCTCCTCGTCGTTGACGTCGAAGAGGGCCACTTTGGCTCCGTCGCTTGCCACCCTGAGCGCCGAGGCCCCACCAATTCCGGTGGCACCGCCCGTTACGATGATCCGCTTGCCCGTGAGGTTAATATCCATCGGATAATGTCTCCTTACTACAGTCCGCCTTTATTTGCAGATCCGCGGTCAATTTCTTCTTTGCCTGCCGCTCTGTTGCCCTTCGAGAATTGCTACTCTTTTCGTGATTTATTGGATAAGAAATCTCTCAGATATCCGATCTTGAGTTGAAAAGTGAACACCGAAAACGTAGACTGCGCGACATGAAAATGAATCTGCAGCCTTTTCGTGTATCCAACGATGCTCTCGACGATCCGGTCGAACTGCACCGACGCATGGATGAAGAGGGTTACCTTTTCCTGCGAAAGTTTCAGGACCCGGATGAACTTTGGAAGCTGCGTCTACAGGTTTTGGGGCGTATTCGGGATGCCGGCGATTGGATCGTTCCCGGCAGTAAGCTCTCCGATGGCCTGGTGGATCCGGAGAAGGCCTGTACCGAACCGGATCGAGAATACCAGGACGTCTACCAAGAGGCCTACAAACTACAGGCTCTTCACGAAATCGCCCACCGCTCCGAGGTCACATCGCTAATTGGGCTCCTCGTGGAAGGCCCGGTGTTTCCACATCCCCACGTCATTATGAGGCTTTGGTTCCCCCATTACACGCAGCACACCACGCCTTTTCACCAGGACTTTGTTCATTTTCAAAGCAATCTCGAACTGATCACGGTATGGACTCCCCTTGACGACTGCCCGATCGAATTGGGTCCGTTGGCCGTAGTAGAAGGGTCCCACAAGGTCGGCAAGGTAGTGGACCACCACTTTTCGCTAGGAGCAGGCGGTCAAATGGTGAATGATCCTGAAGCGAGAGGGATTCCCCGATGCAACGATTTCGAACTCGGAGACACGCTGATTTTCGGCTGCCTCATGGTACACGGGGCGCTGCCCAACACGACCGAAGATCAACTCCGCGTCTCACTCGACAACCGTTACATGAAGCTTGGGCTTCCCATATCCGAGCATATGCTCACACCCCATCTCAATGGAGGGCGGCTCACCTGGGAGCAAGTCTACGAGGACTGGCCGGAAGATCACGAGCTCAAGTACTTTTGGGAGAAGGAAGCGTTCGAAACCATCGCCACGGACACAAAATTTGGCCAAAGGATATTCGAGGAGGTTATGGATCTTGCCGGGGAGGGCCACGAAGATGCAATATTTGCCCTCCAGCGCGCCGCCCAGCAGCCGATCACCGCAGAAACCGATCAGCGAATTCGCGACAATGCCGATCGCGCAAAGCGTCGCCTGGCCGAAATCGAGTCAAACTAGATTGGAAATCTCGTGAGATTTCCAATCTCTCGAGTCCGGCACGTCGATCCACCGGCCACCCTCGGCGATGGACTGCTGGCTGATCAACCCTGGCAGCGTCATGTCCATGGCCTCGTCAATTCCTATTGGATTAGGACACTTGCCTTCGATCGTGTTGACGAAATCTAGAACTTCGAAGAAATCGCCGCCTCCATGCCCGGCCTCCTCTGCGCGCTGCATATTCTTCTTCCAGAAATCCGGCAGGAATTCGTCCGTCAACTCTTCGAGTTCCAACCAAGTCTGCGCATCTTTGCACCGTGCACGTAGCCAGACGCGATTCATTTCGCCGGGTGCCCGCGCCGACTCGTAGGCACCGTCCGTCCCCTGAAGCTGGTAATTGGTCGACGCAAGGGGGCGATCGGAGAGCATGTCGACCCTGATCTTGACCAGGCCACCTGATTCCATCTTGCAGAGCATCACGCATGAGTCTTCGCTCACGTACTCTTTCCCGCGGGAATCTCGGTAATGGTGTCCGGATCCGGCACAGCAAACGGCCGCTACGCGGTCGCCCGGCATCCACTGCAGAATGGGTCCCAGACTGTGGGTGCCGTAAGTCACCCCGTTAATTCCGGTCTGCCATTTCCGACGCCAAGGCGTGACTTCGTTCAACCCTTTCAATTCGTGGATGTATTCTCCCTCCGCATAGTAGGGCGTGCCAAAGAAACCGCTTCGGACCATCTCGCGCACCATCACGTTTGGCCGCATGTAGGTGTAATTCTCCGCCATCATGTAAACGCCACGGCTCTTCCGGCAAGCCGCCACCAGTCGTCGGCATTCCTCGACCGAAACTCCGGCCGTGACTTCCGATAGGACGTGGAGATCGCGCTCGAGAGCCGCAATCGCCATCGTGACATGGAAGTGCATCGGCGTCCCGAGGATGACCGCGTCCAACTCCGACTTCTCCAACATCTCACCGTAATCGGTGTACTGTTCGGATCCTCCGAGACGCTCCTGCGTCGCAGTCAGCCCGTTCGAATCGACGTCGCAAACCGCATGAATCGTAATCTGCGGCAAAGCGTCGCAAGCACCTTTGAATGCGGCGCCCCGGCCGCAAGCGCCCACGATTCCGAGGTTAAGCTGTTTCATGAGCTATACTCGGTGCCATAAATAATTGCGCATAACGGCTTAGATGATACCGCAGAGTTTTCGGAGGGTTTCGTTCCCCGTTGCCCATTCCTGAAACTTGCTTTCCACCCGGTCGGAGACTTCATCGATACAGGCGAAGTACTGGTTGTGAATGCAGAGTCGACGGGTCAGTTTCCAGATCCGTTCAATGGGGTTGAGTTCCGGACTGTAAGGAGGCAGAAAGTCCTGCTCGAATACATCAGCGCATTCCTCGCGCCAGCTTTTATGCAGAAGCCCATGATGGTAGCGCGCATTGTCTGAGAGGAGTACCGTTTTCCCGGGTGAACGGCTTGTCCGTTGTCTCAAAAGCTTCAAGAATCCCCAGAAACTGTCAGCATTAAAGCGGTCCTCTTCTCTGGCATAGATAAACTTGCCGTCGCGCAAACGGACCGCGCCGAAGTAACCGACTTTCTCGCGCGTGGGCGCATGCATTAAGATCGGCTCCTTCACCTCTGGAGGCACCCACATGCGGCAACGCGAACCGTACTGTTGGAAATGCACTTCATCTAAAGACCAAAGATCTATCTCAGGGTCCTTTGCTAGTCGACGGAGTTTTTTTATGCGCCTGTTGTGCCACCGGATCGGCCCGCGCAAGGACCGGACGAGGTTTGCGCTGGCGAAAGTCCAACTGCCGGAAGAGGCGCTGACATTGCCGTACGCTCAGCTCAATCTGCCAGTTCTCTTTAAGCCACCGAGACAGCGTCTTGCCGTCCCACAGGTTAACCGCCATACCGTGTTCGCGGGGACTCTCCCGAAGAATCCCATCCAACTGCTTCAGTTCCCTTTCACTCAAACGGGAGGGTCGGCCCCGCCCTGGGCTTTCGCTTCAGTTCCCTTTCACTCAAACGGGAGGGTCGGCCCCGCCCTGGGCTTTCGGCCAGACCGCTCAGCCCGTCCTGATTAAGACGTTGCGCACCCAATACTGCACCGTGCGCGGACTGTCGCCAAGATAACCGGCCACCTGATGGGCGCTCAACCCTTGGGCCACCAATAAGACGCCATGGAGGCGATGGTCGTAACGAGATTGCTCGCTGCGACGAATTTCATCTTGTAAAACCAAGATCATTTCCTCGGAATCTGTGATAGTTAATGCACGCATAACAAAGAAAGGACATAACACCATCTCTCGTATGCGCAATTAAATTTGTCGTTCTGTATAGAAGTCTGTCGGTATGAAGTTGGAAGCGATTTATTACCGCGAAATTCCGATACGAAGCGCAAGTTTGTAACGACGTGCAACGCCCGACAGATTCCTAGTCGAAAACACCGATCACCTCCTCCGCAACAAGACGGTACTGTTCTAGGTCGTCGGTCGGAATGCCGCCCAGCATGATCCCATCAGCGCCGGCGTCGATGATCTCGCCGATGCGGTCGATGACGTAGTTCTTGGTTCCGACGGCGGAGCCAGCTCCGAGCTTACGTGCCGCGAGGAAGCCTTCCGCCTCAGCCTTATCGTCAGTGATTTTCGTCGGCATCAACACCGTGCGCTTAATCTCGGAAGGATCCCGGCCCGCTGCTTCGCAGTGACGCTCAAGCACACCTATCTTGTGATGGAAATAGTCTGCCGTCATCGGGCCACCAGCCCATCCGTCGAGATTCATCACATCGCCGTATTTGGCCAGCGTCCGTAAGGTTCGTTTCTCACCGGTGCCGCCTACCAGGATCGGGATGTGCGGCTTCTGATGGCAACCCGGAGCGAGCGGCGCCTCGTCGAGACTGTAGTAGCGTCCTTCGAAGTTAACCGGCTCATCGGAAGTAAAGAGGGCGCGAATAAGACAACACGCTTCCTCCAAACGATCCTGCCGTTCCCGCATCGACGGAAAGGTCCAACCGTAGGCTTCGTGTTCGCGTTCGAACCACGCCGCGCCGATCCCCAACGTGAATCGTCCATGAGAGATCTGATCGACAGTCGTGGCCATTTTGGCCACCAAGGCCGGGTTGCGGTAGGTGTTGCCCAGAACAAGATGGCCCAACCGCAGCCTTTCCGTGAATCCAGCCACCGCCGAGACCACCGTGAATCCTTCGTGCGCGTTGCGATGCTCTTCTTCGCGACGGGGCGGGGGCGGGAGATAATGGTCGGCGAACCAGACGCTCTCCCACGGGCCCGCTTCCATCACCTCGACGACCGCCCGAATGCTGTCCCAAGTGTTCCGATAACAACTGACCTGTGCACCGAACTTCATCTATCAATCCACCTTTTTCCGATCTGCCGCATTGCCCAAGCAAAATTGGGAACACAGCCCTCTTCTCTCTATGGAAGCAAGGGCGAATTCGGATCGCAACGTCAAACTGATCAGAAACCTCAACGCCTATGCGGGTATCCAGGCAAGACGATCACCGCTGACGCGAGAGAAGATTTCGCTAGATTCCTATTCGAGGCTGAAGAGCTCGCCTGATTCCAGATCGACAAATCGCCGTGGCGCGCTTGTTTCATCGATATAGAAAATCCAGGAACCGCGGTCAAAGCTGAAGAGACTGGGATAGGTCGAAGCATTGGTCCAGAACCACCACCCCGAACTCAGGTCAAATAGATAGGCACTGTCGGCAGTGCTTCCGTCATAGACAAATATCCACGAATGCCGTGCATGAAAGACCCAAGGGAAGAAGGCGATGTTCACATCTCCCAGCCAATCAGACCGAATCCAACCCCCGCCCAGATCGACTGAATCCTCGAAAGGAGCGGGAAACCCGGCCGGTTCGGCGGCGCGGACCGAAATGGTCACAGTACGCGAATCTGCGCAGCCGGAAAAGTCGCAAATACGAATCCAAACCCGTGTTGTTTCGAGCAGCGAAGGACTCTTCCAGGCAATATCGATTCCATTGATTTGGAAATCGTCAAACCGATTCGAAGCATCCGGATAAGCGCCCAGGTAGACCGTTCCACGTGGACTCCGATCGCTAACATGGACTTGGGCTTGAATGATGGCACGTCCTCCGGCCTCGATGGCAACATCATCGGGTTGCACAACAAAGTCGGGCGAGGCGACGGCCGGGTGCAGCGCCGCCAAGCCGACCGTGAAAACAAGAATAGGTAGAGCCCGTCCCAGTGGTGGAAACAATTGATTTTTAATGAGTTATGGGCAAAAAAAAGGCCGGATAGAGCTGCAAAAAGCTCGATCCGGCGAAAAAGGGCGCTTATGCTTGCGTTAGTCAAATACAAAGCACGCCCTTCTCATGAAAAATATTGCCGTACAAAGCTTCCTGCGTCCAGCCCTAACTCCAGTCATTCGATGCAAAGACTACACCGTGTTTCTGGAAACAATGGAGCGGATTGACCGGGTTTTGATCGACTCCTCGCTGGAAAGGGAGGCGATCGTAAAAGCCTTGGAAGGATGGGATGAAGCGGGAGGGAAGGATCGGGAGCGACGCGCTCTAAGAGCGATAAAAGCGCTGCGGGTGGAGGTGGTGCGTCATTTACTCGGAGGGATATCCTTTCGTTGTCTGTCGCAGGAGTTGGGACGCAGTGAGCTTCTGGCTAATTTTTGCCGGGTGCGTGAGGTAGACGGGATCCGGAAAATATCGAAGAGCAGTCTGGAACGGGATTCGAAATTCTTCGACGAAGCGTATCTGAGACAGCTGCATGCAAGGATGACCGAGGTGGTGGGCAATGCTGAACATTGTGGTGAGGCAGGATTAGAGAAGCCGATCGATACGAGGGAATGCCTGATCGACGCCACTTGCCTGGAAGCGAACATCCACTGGCCCGTGGACTGGGTCTTGCTCAAGGATGTGGGAGCAACGCTGCTCAAGGCGATCAGTCTGATCCGGCAGGCGGGAATGAAACAGCGCATGCCCCAGGGAGCAAAGGGATTGGCTCGGGAGATGAACAAACGGTGCCTGGAGATGACGCATGCGCGTCGGCGCCGGGAGGCGGGCAAAGCGCGTAAAGGGATCCTGCGGCGGATGAAGCTATTGCTCAAGAAGATTGAGGGCCATGCCCTTCGCCACCGTGACTTATTGGAAGCTATGTGGATGCAAAGCGATTACACCGAGAAGAAGGCGAGCCGAATCATCGAGCGAATGGATGGTATGTTAGAGCAGATACCGCAGGTCATGAAACAGGCGCACGAACGGATCATAGGGGGGCGGCAGGTGAAGAATGAGGAGAAGATCCTGAGCGCCTACGAACCTGAGATTGACGTCATCGTGCGAGGCAAGGCAGATCGGGAGGTGGAGTTTGGCAACACCCTTTATTTATGCGAGAGCGCAGAGGGATATCTGTTGGACTGGAAACTGTATGGGGGGCAGGCCCCGAGCGAATTGAAGCAGCTTTGGGAAAGTCTGGAGAGGCAAAAGGGCTTCGCTTTAGAGGAGAAGATCGAAGCGATCAGTGGGGATCGGGGCTATGCCTCGAAGGCGGCCAGCAAGCGGCTCCAGGCAGAGGGGATTTTTGACGCCCTTACGCCCCGCAATCCACAAGAGCTCAAGGAGCGGATGGAGGAGCCGCGCTTTGTCCGGTTGCAGCGACGACGAGGGAGCACCGAAGGCCGGATCGGAGTGCTCAAGAACCGATGGCACGGGGGCAAGATACGCAGCAAAGGCTTTGACAACCGTAACCTTAGCGTGGCCTGGTCGGTTCTGTCCCACAATCTATGGAAAATCGCGCAGAGACTTGCGCAAGAACATGAGAAAGAGGCAACGCAGGCGGCATAGGGATCCAAGAATCGAGTCAGAGGCGCTTCCTTGGGAGAACTATCGACTCAAAGCGAGAGGAAGGGTGCTGGAAAGGTGCATAACGGATAAAAGGTAAGCTACCGAGGACGGAAGGCATGTCGTGGTCTACATAACGTGACGAAGATTGATATCGGTATCAGGCTTCCACCCAAATCCTCTCGGATTTGGGACAGCCTCTACGATACCTTCCTGGCCGAACGGGGGGTCAATCTGAGTGTTGGTCAACGACAATTGCTGAGTTTTGCCAGAGCCATCGTGGCGGACCCCCGTATCCTCATCCTCGACGAAGCCACCGCCAGTATCGACAGCCATACTGAGCTGCTTATCCAAGGAGCCCTACAGAAACTCCTTCACAACCGAACCGCCATTGTCATCGCCCACCGCCTCTCCACCATTCGCGGTGCGGACAAGATCGTAGTACTGCAAGACGGCGAGGTCGTGGAGGTCGGTAGGCACGTCGAACTCATGTCTAATGGAGGACTCTATCAGCACCTCTACAAAATGAACTACGCCGCCATCGAGGAACCCTTGGCCGTGGAGTCGGATCCAGTGTAGGCAATCTTTCAATAGCCCCAATCGGTGCCATTTGGATGGGACTTTGACTCGCTTTTCTGGAGGGGCGAGGCTTGCCGGTCATAGCCTTGGCGACGTCTGGGCTCTCGAGCTCCTTGTCCTTATCGCCCAAGAGACCCTATCCCAGCCTACCCACATATTGCCCTGTTGCATAGTTCGTCATCCTATCTCCCCCATTACGGTGACGTCCTATCCTTCCTGTAAAAAGAAAAATGGTGTAACCTCCTGAAAACAAAAATGTAACCAAACCGGGGCCGAAAGGCGGCCCCGAAAAACAGGAGACTACACCATGAAGAAGATAGCACCGAGTGAGAAGATAGAGCAAGAGCTAATGGAAGGAATCGCGAGCAGCACAGATCCACTGGGGGAGGCGGCCCGACGGGGAGCCCAGCTGATGCTGCAAAGAGCCTTGGAGATCGAAGTGAGCGATTTTTTGGGGCGAGAGCGCTATGAGCGCTCGAGTGATGGAGCACTGCGGGGCTACCGCAATGGCTATGAGCCGAAGAAAGTGCATCTTTGCGAAGGGACGATTGAGCTGCAGGTACCGCAGATTCGCGACGGGCTGGAGCCGTTCGAGTCGGCCTGGCTGGAAGCGATCGGACGACGCTCGAAGCGGCTTTTGGAGCTGGTGCCGATGCTCTATGTGAAAGGGATGAGTCAGCGCGATATCGAGACGGCGCTGATCGAGTCTTTGGGGGTAGAGCAGACCGGGCGCAGCGTGGTCAATGAGGTGTGCCAAAGTCTGAGGATGGACTTTGCAAAGTGGCAGGAAAGAGATCTGAGTGGTGAGCGCGTGCTCTATCTGTTTCTGGACGGGATCTATATGAGGCTGCGGCCCGAAGACAAGAGGGCAGTGGCGGTCCTATGCGCCTACGGGATGCTCTGGGACGGACGTAAGGTATTGCTTCATATGGCCGTAGGGGACAAGGAGAGCAGCGCCTGTTGGGAGGCCTTCCTGGAGGACATGAAGAGCCGGGGATTGGCCGATCCAGTACTCAGTGTGATGGACGGTAATTCGGGTCTACGCAAGGCGGTGGGAAGGAAGTTTCCGAACAGCCTGGTGCAGCGCTGCCAGGTGCACAAGATGCGCAACATCGTCAACAAGCTTCCAGAGGTAGCCCGTCCCACCCTCAAAAAGCTCATTCACAAAGCCTTTACGGCGAAGGGATACCGCGAGGCTGTAGAACAGGCTCGCGCCATCATCGAGGAATACAAGGGGAGCTTTCCAGCCGCCATGAAGTGCCTGGAGCGTGACCTGGAGGAATCGCTCACAGCGCTGAAATTTCCCTTCCTGCACCGAAAACAGATCCGCACCACCAATCTGCTGGAGCGACTCTTCGGGGAAGGGCGCCGTCGCACCAAAGTGATTCCCCGATTCCGCTCCGAAACGAGCGGACTGTGCCTGATCTTCGCGGTCCTGGTGGATGCCTCAGAAGGCTGGCGAGGAGTCCGCATGGAACCCTACCTGGTGGAACGACTCAAACAGATCTGGAGCGATCCGGAGAGCACCTGGAAGGATCCGGACCTGATGAAATTCGCTGCCTGAAGGGAAGAAAGTAAAGATAATCTAATAGAGGTTATGCCATTCCGATTTTACAGGAAAAGGCGGACTTGACCCCCATTACTTCAACCGAACAATCTCCTTCTGCTCTTCCGAAAGCCTCCCTTCCAAATCCCCGCTGAAGTGGAGCCCCTGGCCACCCCAATCGGGCATGTAACCGATACTATAGCAATAATACAGAGTTCGGCGGGGGCGACCGGAGGTGTTTACCATCGAACCATGAGTTAGCGCCTCTGTGAAGATGATCGCATCACCCGCGCAAGCGGGCACCGGCGTTAAAGCCGGATTCTCTTCCGGGTGCCTTCCCCAAGGACGGGGAAAGTTGCTCTTATGCGATCCCGGTATGACCGCGAAACACCCATCCTCCTCCTCACAATTCAACAACGGATACACGACTTTAGTCAGAGTGGATATCATCTGGCCGTTCCGGCAGCGGTACTGGCACTTCGGGTTGATTGGCGTTCCCTCCATATGCATACCGGTGTAGCCGCCTCCCCAACGGTAAATGGTATAGGTATGGTTCAACCGGTAGGGGCCCCCAGTGACTTCGGCAATCACATCCAAAACCGGAGCCAAGTCGATCAGCTCCAGAAAGGCCGGATCCGACTCGAGAATATTGGAGATGTACAAATTCTCCGACGTTTTCTCCGACCCGAGAACCAATGGTTCAGGATACTGCGCGGGATCCATCTCCTCTAGACGATCCAAAATCGCGGTGCAGGAGCTCTGTCGCTCAGAGAGCAGAACGCCTTTCAAGACAAGATATCCCTGCAAATCAAATAGGTACTTCTGTTCCTCTGTCATAGACTATTCTTGTTTCCAGACGAAATTTTCACACTACTATCCGACATTTACTGCTATTCATAGAGAAATGAAGCTTTCCCTCAAGCCTATCACGCCCTGCTGCGGAGCTGAAGTTGTAGGATTCGATCTGGCACAGCCGCTCGACGAGGAATCGGTAACGTCGCTCCAAAATGCGCTAGCCGAACACGGCGTGCTCTTTTTTCGAAATCAGGACCTGACACCAACCCAACAGAAAGCGATCGGAGCTTATTTCGGCAAGCTGCACCTTCATCCAGCCTGGCCTAGGCTCCTCGAAGGCCATCCGGAAATCATGGAGTTGCTTACGGACAAGAACTCCAAGCACATCGCAGGTGAGAATTGGCATTCTGACGTATCCTGCGATGCCAAACCGCCGCTCGGGACAGTGCTCTATCTGCTTGAAGTTCCGCCCGTGGGTGGTGACACGCTCTTCGCAAATACACAAGCGGCTTTCGATTCACTTTCAGGTCCGATGCAACAATTCCTCTGCGGCCTGACCGCCCTACACGACGGCGAACATCAATATCGGGGACGGTACGAAGGAACTGAGGATGAAGGCAAAGAGTACCCTCATGCTACACATCCGGTGGTGCGTACCCATCCGGTCAGCGGTCGTAACACTCTTTTTGTGAACCGCATATTCACCACCCGCATCGTCGAACTGGAAGAACCGGAGAGCCAGTTGATTCTAAATATGCTCTTCGACCACATTGAGCAGCCGGAATTCCAATGTCGCATTCAATGGGAATGCGGATCTGTTGCCATCTGGGACAACCGATGCGTCCAACATAAAGCCCTCTGGGACTACTTCCCTAACCGACGACACGCCCGTAGAGTAACGATCGAAGGCGAGACGCCCTTTTTTCGTTCCTAGCCCCAAACTCAGCGGACTCCTGACGCACGGGCACCTACCATGCAATCCGAGGTGGTCCGCGGCCTCCGGACGCGGAATCGCGGGGAAGCTAGGCTTGACCTCATGCCGCGCCGGGACGTCGCGGCCCACCGTAAATTGTAATGAACGAACGCACTGGGTACTCCATTGAGCTTGCATATTCTGAGCTGGAGAAATCTCACAACGCCTCCGGGTTCACCACATGCTCCCAGGGCTCGCCATGCAACAGCGCCACAATGCTATCTGCCGCCATCAGCCCCATTCCTCTAAATGCCGTCTCGCTCGCGCTCCCGATGTGCGCGGAGATGGTGACATTATCCAGCTTGAGTAACGGGTCGTCCATGGATATAGGCTCAGGGTCTGAAACGTCGATCGCGGCCCGCATGATGGAGCCGTTGGAAAGCGCCTCATAGAGAGCCCTCTGATCCGTCACCGGACCCCGTGCCATGTTGATGAATACTGATGTAGGTTTCATCATCTCAAACTGTTCCTCCCCCATAATTTGCCGCGTCTGGTCGGTTAGAGGACAATGCAACGAAACGAAGTCAGCCTCCCGCAGGAGGGAGGGCAAGTCAGGCATCCACTCCGCTCCCAGTTCCTTCTCGATTTCGGGTTTACGCGTCCTCGAGTGATAGATCACACGCATCTCGAATCCCTGAGCCCTTCGAGCCACCTTCTGCCCTATTCCGCCAAAGCCGAAGATTCCCAGGGTCCTGCCGTGGACGTCCAAGCCAAGGTAGGGCGTCTGGTCGAAAAACCTCCACTTTCCGGAACGAATCGAACGGTCGGAATATGAAACCCTGCGAGCCGCATCGAGCAACAGGGCGAAAGTAAAGTCCGCGCAAGCGTCCTGCAAGATACCGGGTGTGTTGGTTAGAACGATTCCGTTCCGCGTCGCAGCAGGGATGTCGACGTTATCAGTCCCTACCGCCCGATTGCCGATCACCTTAAGACGAGTGGCCTGGTCGAGAACCTCGGCATCGAGGAGATCGACACTTTCCGGCAAGAAGGCGTCGAACTCACTTGCATTTTTCCTGATGAGGTCGCGCGGCGGCGATTCATGGCTGTCCCACACCTCGACTTCGAAGTGTTCCGACAGCCTCTCGTAGATCGATCGATCATGAAAACTCCGCAGAACCCAGACTCTCCGTTTGGCCATGATCTAATTTCTCGCTAGGAATCTGTCGGACTTAGTACTCGAGTACTAGCCCCCGACAGTTTCCTTCAGGCAATCATCGTCGAGGGGCTGCAACGGTGTAAAGTCGCGATTGTTCTGATACCAGGGCCGTTCCGTGCCGGTGCAGGTGTTGCTAACGGCGTTGTAAATCAAGTAGAGTATGGCCCGTCGCCAAGGGGAAACATTGTTAGCCGAACCATGCACGACGTTGCAGTCGACGAAAGCAACCGATCCCGCCGGCCCGATTAACGCTTCAATTCCGTTCTCATCGGCAAGACCCTCCAAGGTGGCGTGATCGATGTGATGCAACGCATACCCTCTCCCTTTCGCGTCTTGATGAAGTTTCGAGTCGAGAGTACCGTGCCGTTGCGATCCCGGCACCACCAGGAGCGGCGAATTAGCGGCTGAACAGTCGTCGATGAACACGGATGCCATTACGCATCGCGGCTCAGGCATGCCGTCTATCATATGCCAGGGTGGGTAGTCCTGGTGCCATTCCCAGGAGGTGCCCCCACCGAAACCCGGCTTGGGATTCAATCGGCTCTGGTGAAGGTAGACACCATCCTGTAAGAGCTGACGCACCGGGCCTATCAGGCGGGGGAGAAGCGAGAGACACCGGAAAGGTTCGGAATACACGTGAGCACCGAATGCCAGCCTGGCGACCGTAGGATCTTCTTTCTCAAGAATCACTTCCGGCCCTGGGCGACTCAGTATGTCCGGTACCGCCCGTTGTAGAACAGCTACCTCGTCCCTTTCCAGATGACCCGGGAAGAACAGGTAGCCCCGCTCTTCGAACTCAGTTATCTGGGCTTGGGTGAGTTTCATCAATCGCGAGCTCTTTGGTCCTCGGTAGGTGCAGCAGCCCTAAAGGCCTTGGCTGGAATCCACTTCACCTGATCGAATTTCGACTTGTTTCGGCTTCGTAGCTTGCCGACCTCTCCATTCTTTGCGCACTCGGTAGAGCCTCTCTGTAAAACCTCCTTCTTCAAGGAAATCTCGCTCCTGTCTCTGAACCTGGCGCCTGAGCAGGTATGTTGCCTGATTGATCACACATATCAGAGTATTCGCGGCCACTTCCGGCGCCGCCTCGCCGATGCCGTAGGGGTCGAGTCTCTCTCTCCCGTCCGACTCGTCCGACTCCCCCTCTTCCCGCGTCCCTTCGAGCAACCTAAGTGCCGCCCGCACATCCAGCACGATCCGGTTCAAGAGGTCCCGTATCTCCTCAGGTTCCTTCGGACCACCGTCAGGGAAAGACCGCTTCGATAACTTCCCGATCCAATCGAGTTTCTCCAGTGCTTTTGCAACAGGGTCATCCTCAACCATCCTTTAGACTTTCTAATCATCGGTTTTATAAAGCTGCCTGGTCTCCTTGGAGGTTGCAAGAGCCATGATCTTCTTTCTCTGAATAGGGTCGTGTAGCCGCGTGTTTCGGTATCCTCCGGACCGTCGATAACGGGCACATCCTTTCCGGATTCGGGCCGATGCGAGTCTTGACCTTTCCAATCGCTGCTCCGCATCCTCCTCACCCGTGAACACATCCCAACACCGCGTCGTCTACAACGGCGATTGGGGAGCTCTCTTTTGGTCTCCGAACATCTGGCAGCCCGAGGGTGGACCGTATTCCGCCAAGGTCATGCATCGCTTCGCCCAGCTTCTGAAGGACAGCGGGGTCGATACCTTCGCCATCAGTCCTAACACCCAGATCGCGTGGTACCCAAGCAAGGTGGTGCCGACCGCTCTCGACGGGTACACCCGAGGCGACCAGCGATGGGCCCACTGGTTTCGTGCTCACCCGCCTGAGACCAACTTCGCCATGATGGACCACTACCTCGACCTCGTAGAGGCCGGAGTCGATTGGCTGGCCGAGTCGATCAAAGCTTGCGAAGAGAGGGAGATAGCCCCGTGGATCTCGGTGCGTACCAACGACCCGCATGGCTATCTCGAGAAGTGGGTCGACAATCCCATCAATTGTCCGCTCTTCAAAGATCCGGTTAATCGCCTCTCGGGAACTCCCCTCCGACCCGGACGCCATGCCGACGTCCTCTGGGTCGGGCTCAACTACGAGCAAAAAGAAGTGCGGGACTATTTCTACACCATGATCCGCGAACTGGTGATGGATTATGACGCTCGGGGTCTCGAGCTCGACTTCCTGCGCACTCCAGCCATCTGTGAGCCCAATGCATCACCGGAGATGGTCGACACAATCTCAGCATGGATCGGCGATATTCGCGCCCTGACCCAGGCGAAGGCGGAGCAAAACAGTACTCCCTACCCTTTCGGCCTGCGCATCCCTTCAGAGCTCGGCGCCCTCCGTAGTATCGGACTTGACATCAAGGACGTGGTCGCAGCCGGCTTTGTCGATTTTCTCAGTTTCAGCAATTACATGCAGACCTCCTGGGACCTGCCAGTGGATCGGCTCAGGGCTGAATTCGATGAAAAAATCGCCATCTACGGCAACGTCGAAGTTGCTTTGAACGGCGTTCCCGCCTACAACCACGAGTCGGCGGTGGGTAGTATAGAACACTCCTCAATCACCGAACAGGATGTGCCCGGCAGCGAAATTCGCTGTCCCTTCGTAATCACGGAAGCGCTTCGAGGAGCCGCGGCGGGCAAGCTGGCGTTGGGCGCTGACGGAATTGTCCTCTACAATTATTACGCTGCCGACGAAGACAACGCCAATGTGCGGATCTGCACGATGGAGAATATGCGAGCCGACTACTCGGCCATTCGCGGCGTCGGTGATCTGGAAAACCTGCGAGGGAAAACCAAGCAGTATGCGTTCACGACCATGCTGGCGCCAGTGTGGAATCCTCCCTTCGATGGACCCGACCCACTGCCGCACATTCTGGAGCCGGACTGGCGGCGTCTCTTTCGTCTGCCCATGTGTTCCGAACCCACCAATCTAGGACTGGAGTTGATCATTCAAGTCGTCGTAGATCGGCGCGCCGACCTCCCTCCCATTAGCGTGAGCTTTAACGACGTCTGGCCAGCTCTCGAGGGAGAGCCAACCGACCTACTGCTCTTTCCCCAGCGGGAATTCACCCATCACTTACCGGAATACACGGCTTTCAACTACACCTTCGATGTGGCCCGCATTGTCGACGGTTGGAACGAGATCTGTGTCTACAACGGGTGCCACCAGCGGCAAACAGCCGAGGAGCGGAGGGAAAACTCCATCACTATTCGAAGCCTGGAACTGGCCGTGAAGTGAACATCCGACCAACCTTGGTCGACGACGATATGCTCACACATTCCGCTACCTCCGAATCGAAGCTCGTAGCGGAATGCGTAAGCATTTCGACGATCTCGCCGTTGATCTCGGCCTCTCCGAACCTCCCGGCAATCCGTCGAAGACCCTGCGCCAGTCAAAGCGAATCAGCATCGAAGATTCTATCCAAATCCAATCTACCTGTCCTCGAAGGACTCCGGCCCTTCTACTGATCCACCCGAAAAAGCGGCTCTAATCCCTGGGCCAGACGATCCAAATTCTCGGCCGCGGCACCCGCTCGCTTCCGGGCCGTTCCGTCTGTTACGCCTGCAATGTGTGGAGTTGTGATCACGTTGGGCAACTGGTAAACAGGCAGGGTGGGGTCCGGTGGCTCCTGGGAGAAGACATCCAAGCCGGCGCCCCCCAGCCGACCGCCGAGCAAGGCTTCATGCAACGCGGCTTCGTCTACCAAGGCGCCCCGGGCAACATTGATAATGCAAGCTGAGGATTTCATCAATGCGAGGCGGCGTGAATCGATGATGTGACGAGTTTCCGGCGTCAAGTGCAGGTGGACCGAAAGAAAATCACTTTCGCTCACCACACGGTCGATGTCGTCCGGAGTACCCATAAACTCCGGTCGCAGTTCATTCAGAACCTCTGCTTCGATCTGCCGCACATCCACCGCCTGAATCCATATACCGAAGGGCCGTGCTCTCCGTGCGAGGTCCTGGCCGCTGGCACCGAAACCAATGATCCCGAGCACCTTTCCTTCCACCTCCGACCCCGTTGGCTCGTACATTGTCCCCGACTTGAAGTTCACCGCAGCCTCGCAGATCTGGCGAGACAGATTAAGAATAAATATCATGGCGCATTCGGCCAGCGCCACACTGCTGAACTGACCGGGGCTGTTGGAAATCACGAACCCCTTTGTCTTCATATACTCAAGATCGACGTGGTCGAGCCCGGTCCCGAGGATCTGCCACAGCCTGACATCCCGAGCCGCGTCGTACATCTCGCGGGTGCCCACGCTCCCTCCGGTGTCCAGGACCGCCTCTACTCCAGCGAACTGCTCCGCAATCGGCTTGCTGTTGTCAATGATTGCCAGATCGTGATTGGGAGACACCGCCGCAACCACCTCCTCCCGCCAAATCGGATCGATCGTATCCATCGGCAGATAAAGAACCTTTAATCGTTTCATTCTTCCCCTTCCCTCTCATCGTTCTCAACCGCCTGGATCATGGCGATAATGTAGCCGAATTGAAAGGCCCAGCCCTGTCGGACACGTTGAGACATCCCTTCGGGAGCTTCGTCATCCGGGTGCTTCGGTGCGTGATCGGGCATGAGCATGTAGGGATATCCGGTACGGTGGAAAATCTTCGCCAGCTCGAACATTTTCACATCCCCTTCGTCGGGCCAGACTTCCACGAAGTCATTGAGTCCGCCTTGAATGTTTCGGAAGTGCACGTTGAAGATCTTCTTATTCTCTGAGAAGTACTCGACTATAGGCGGTAGCTCTTTCCCCGGGTCATCGAGACCCTCCGCCGCCACCCCGCAGCAAAAGTTGAAGCCGTGGCAGGGGCTGTCGACCAGCTCACTGAACTGCTTGAGCCCTTCGAATACGGGATAGTTCCATCGCTCCTCGCCACGCAGGACCGGAGCCGGGGGATCGGGCAAATGGCTTGCAAGCTGCACCTCGTACTCTTCCGCAACGGGTATCACGCGCTCGAGAAAATGAGTAGCCCGTGCAAAGACTTCGTCCTTGCTCACCTCCCCGCCCTCATGCGGTTCATCGTTGTCGTACTTTGAGAATTCGAAGGAACTCAGCTGGCAACCGGCACGACCAAATCGGGCCTCGGTACGCTGATAGCCAACGACGCTGAAGTTGTAGTTCAGACCTCGCAGGCCTGCCTTGCCCGCATTCTCTATCCACTTACAAATCCGGTCGATGTCCTGATCGCGCTCCGGGTCTCGCGCCAGCGTGATGCTATCCGGAATCGGAATATGGATCATCTCAAGTTCCACTCCTTGGGCGGCCGCTTCTTCACGCTGCCTTTTCATCTGATCCAGATCATCCGGATCAATCGTCGTGTCCATGTGGGTCACGCCGTGACGCGTCAGGAACTGGAGTTCCTTCTTCGAAGTTCCAATGCCTTGAACACCTACATACATAGTCCTACCTTTCCCATCTACAACTGTTCAGCCTCCAATTGGTTTCTACTGTGCGCAACGGATAACAGCACGGCAACGGATGAGTTCATATTCAAAGACGCTTTGTGGTCTCACTTTGTCTTCTGATTACTCACTTCTGTTGTGTACGATATTTTCCAGTATGCGCAGCGGATGACAGCAAAGCAGCGGATACTCAAGAATCGACAGCCCTCAATTGTACCACTCTTCTGCCAATATTGACCAGAATACCGATTTCCATCCCCGTCCAGCGCAGATAGCTAATCATTCTCGCAAACATACACGCAGAGTTTCCTTCCTTCCCCACCGAAAACAGAACCAAGACCTGAGCGTCAACCAAGAATCCAGGAACTTTCCGTTCTCCAATTTCGGCCCCTTGGATTTCTAGTGATGCCACCAGTTCACTAACCCAAACTGCGTACTGAAGGGCGGAAAGCACTGAACTTAGAGACGTTATTATTCGTAAGTCGTTGATGAGCAATGAAGGTTTGTCCTGTATTGATCGTGTAGGGACTATAAGTTTCAGTAGTTCTTGGCTCTCCCTATCTGCCCGCCCAGACTGGCGGGATATGTTTTTCCGTCTGAAGCATTCCAAGAGCGGCCAGGTCCTCCAACTGCTTGAATCTTACCGCAACAGCGAAGGTAAACCGCGACAGCGAGTGGTGGTCTCCCTGGGCGATGGGGCCATCAGTCGACCGGACTTTGGACCCATTGCCAAGGCGGTGCAAAAGCAGCTCTACGGGATCGAGGAACTTCTGGCCCCTGAGTATACGCGTCGACAGCAGAACTGGATTGAACTGATCCTGCGGCGGATTGATGGGGAGGGGCGGTGGCGAGGACTGCGCCAAAAGGCCGAGGCTTTTGCAGAGCAGCAGAACGCAATTGATGGGGTCTTGGCCGATAAAGTGGAGCATAGCGCCGCGGGAGTTTTATTGGGACCGATTCTGCTGGGGCTTAAGGGGTGGGAAAAGCTGAGGATGGATGAAGCCTTGCAGGAGGTGGGCTTGAACCGGGCGCAAAGGGATGCGGCTAAGGTATCGGTGATCAACCGGCTGGTGGATCCAGTGCCTGAGAACGCCTTGCCCCAGTGGGCCAGGCAGAGTGCCCTGGGAGATCTTCTGGGAGTGGCGGCGGTGAAGTCGGATCGGCATCGCTACTACCGGGTGAGCGATCGGTTGGTGGAGAACCGCGAAAGGATCGAAGAGCATATGCGCGAGCGCCAGGGGGAACTGTTCAGTTTGGATCGGACGGTACTACTGTAGGATCTTACCAATACGCACTTCGAAGGGGTGGGTGCGAGCAACGGCAAAGCGAAACGGGGAAAGAACAAACAGAAACGCCACGATTGTGTTCAGATTGTGGTGGGGATGGTGTTCGATACCGAAGGCTTTGAGTTGGGACATCGGATATTTGCGGGCAACCGCCATGACGCGACGACCCTGTTGGAGATGATCGCTGAATTGGAGAAAGCGGTGGGGGCCCAGGGCGAGCGTGAGAAGACCCTCATCATCATGGATGGAGGGATCGCGAGCCGGGAGAATGTGCAACTGTTGCGCGAGGAGGGATTCGGCTACCTGGTCAACCAGAGCCGCCGGGGGCGTAAGGCTTATCTTGCAGAGTTCCAGGAGGCTTCCGGTTTCGAAAAGGTAGAGGGGAGGGATTGGGACCGGGAAGTGAAGGTGAAGTGGATAAAAGAGCAGGTGGGAGAAGAAAATGAGAGTGAAGGGGACCAGGAGACAACGCAGGAGGAGTCGAGGCAAGCAGGCGAGGAGTATGTGCTGTTGTGTCAGAGCGTGCGCAGGCGGGCCAAGGAAGAGGCGATTTATTCAGGGGCCGAAGAGCGCTTTATGAAGGCGCTCGAGGGGCTTCAGAAAAGGGTCGATCAAGGCCATTTAAAGGAGCCCGCAAAAATCCATACCGCGATCGGGCGCTTACAGGGGCAACATTCCCGAGTGCAGCGCTTCTATTCTATTGAACTGGTCGAAGCCGCCAAGGGCTCTAAAGAGAAAAAGTGCGGCCTTTGCTGGACTCGAAGGGACCAGGCCTGTGATGAGAATGCTCAACTGTTGGGCTGCTCTGTGCTGCGCACCAATCGGCACAACTTCAGCGGGGCCCAGCTGTGGCGCCTCTACATGACTTTGACCCGGGCCGAAGACGGCTTCAAAGCGCTCAAGAGCGACTTGGGCCTCAGACCCAACCACCACCAGATTGAACCGCGCGTTGAGGGCCACGTCTTTATCACCATTTTGGCCTACCAGCTTTTGCGCTTTATCGAATACACCTTGGAGCGGCACGGGGACACCCGCTCCTGGCAGACCATCAAGCGGGTCCTCCAAACCCATACCTAGAGGCTGTCCCAAATCCGAGAGGATTTGGGTGGAAGCCTGATACCGATATCAATCTTCGTCACGTTATGTAGACCACGACATGCCTTCCGTCCTCGGTAGCTTACCTTTTATCCGTTATGCACCTTTCCAGCACCCTTCCTCTCGCTTTGAGTCGATAGTTCTCCCAAGGAAGCGCCTCTGACTCGATTCTTGGATCCCTATGCCGCCTGCGTTGCCTCTTTCTCATGTTCTTGCGCAAGTCTCTGCGCGATTTTCCATAGATTGTGGGACAGAACCGACCAGGCCACGCTAAGGTTACGGTTGTCAAAGCCTTTGCTGCGTATCTTGCCCCCGTGCCATCGGTTCTTGAGCACTCCGATCCGGCCTTCGGTGCTCCCTCGTCGTCGCTGCAACCGGACAAAGCGCGGCTCCTCCATCCGCTCCTTGAGCTCTTGTGGATTGCGGGGCGTAAGGGCGTCAAAAATCCCCTCTGCCTGGAGCCGCTTGCTGGCCGCCTTCGAGGCATAGCCCCGATCCCCACTGATCGCTTCGATCTTCTCCTCTAAAGCGAAGCCCTTTTGCCTCTCCAGACTTTCCCAAAGCTGCTTCAATTCGCTCGGGGCCTGCCCCCCATACAGTTTCCAGTCCAACAGATATCCCTCTGCGCTCTCGCATAAATAAAGGGTGTTGCCAAACTCCACCTCCCGATCTGCCTTGCCTCGCACGATGACGTCAATCTCAGGTTCGTAGGCGCTCAGGATCTTCTCCTCATTCTTCACCTGCCGCCCCCCTATGATCCGTTCGTGCGCCTGTTTCATGACCTGCGGTATCTGCTCTAACATACCATCCATTCGCTCGATGATTCGGCTCGCCTTCTTCTCGGTGTAATCGCTTTGCATCCACATAGCTTCCAATAAGTCACGGTGGCGAAGGGCATGGCCCTCAATCTTCTTGAGCAATAGCTTCATCCGCCGCAGGATCCCTTTACGCGCTTTGCCCGCCTCCCGGCGCCGACGCGCATGCGTCATCTCCAGGCACCGTTTGTTCATCTCCCGAGCCAATCCCTTTGCTCCCTGGGGCATGCGCTGTTTCATTCCCGCCTGCCCGATCAGACTGATCGCCTTGAGCAGCGTTGCTCCCACATCCTTGAGCAAGACCCAGTCCACGGGCCAGTGGATGTTCGCTTCCAGGCAAGTGGCGTCGATCAGGCATTCCCTCGTATCGATCGGCTTCTCTAATCCTGCCTCACCACAATGTTCAGCATTGCCCACCACCTCGGTCATCCTTGCATGCAGCTGTCTCAGATACGCTTCGTCGAAGAATTTCGAATCCCGTTCCAGACTGCTCTTCGATATTTTCCGGATCCCGTCTACCTCACGCACCCGGCAAAAATTAGCCAGAAGCTCACTGCGTCCCAACTCCTGCGACAGACAACGAAAGGATATCCCTCCGAGTAAATGACGCACCACCTCCACCCGCAGCGCTTTTATCGCTCTTAGAGCGCGTCGCTCCCGATCCTTCCCTCCCGCTTCATCCCATCCTTCCAAGGCTTTTACGATCGCCTCCCTTTCCAGCGAGGAGTCGATCAAAACCCGGTCAATCCGCTCCATTGTTTCCAGAAACACGGTGTAGTCTTTGCATCGAATGACTGGAGTTAGGGCTGGACGCAGGAAGCTTTGTACGGCAATATTTTTCATGAGAAGGGCGTGCTTTGTATTTGACTAACGCAAGCATAAGCGCCCTTTTTCGCCGGATCGAGCTTTTTGCAGCTCTATCCGGCCTTTTTTTTGCCCATAACTCATTAAAAATCAATTGTTTCCACCACTGGGACGGGCTCTACCTATGCCACTGTCATATTGCCCACTCGACAGGGAGAAGTCTATCGTCTGCGCAAAGCGGGCATTCCCGAACAGAGCCACAAGCAGATTTACAATCTCTTCCAGATCCAATGGAAGAAATTGCCCGTTAAGAAGAGTATGAGCAAAATAAAAATCGAACCGATTTTGTAGTGCCTTTCAAAAACGCGTGTTGATTATCAAGGACTTAACTTATAAAGTGCGAAACTAGGGCTAACTGACAATCCCGCAGCACAACACTCTGCACAAAAGAGTCCTTCGTATGTTGTAATCCCGTATCCAAGGCCGTGTTCGCTGAGGATATTCCCAACTGACTTCCTGACATTTTCGGCTGATTCACGATTTAAGTTCCCAATGTCCTGCCATCGGCCTCTTAGCTCGATCGTGTGTGAGATCGGGGTAAACGGAATCCTCTCGTACCTCAGGCGATCAAGGCCAAAGTTGATCAACATTCCAAGGTCCCTGTCCCAATACTTCAAATAGTTGATGAGCTGCGTTGAGTGACTGCCAGCGAATCCAGCTCTAAGGTGCTTTAGTTCCAATACGACTCTGTCCTCGACCACCAAATCGAGCTCGAATTCATCAGCTAGTATACCCCGATGCCAGAGCTTTCCTTTGAGTTTGCTTTCGACCTTCAGTCCTCTGCCTCTCAAGACATTGAGCAAAGCGATGTGATACGCCTCCTCATCCCACCCAGGACCAACACGATTATGAACTTCAATCGCCCCACCGATAATCTCGCGAGTCAAGTCCTCGTGTAGAAGCTCCATACCTCAGATCGCCGAGTCTTCGTGCACCATCCGTTGCAGTCCCGTCATCCGCTGCGCCTCAATCTCTTCAGCGGATTGGGTTGTTTTCCAATCAAAAATGTTCTCCAACCTCTCTCCCCATCCGTTGCCGTCCCTTGATTCGCTGCAATCAGACCTCGATTCAGCCTCAAGGATCCCAATCCACGATATAACGACAGAGCCTCTTCCCACGGTCAGAAAGTTCCCTGTAGCGTTCGAGCGGCAAGACCCCGTCGCTCGCGTCCCTGCGAAACCAAGCAGCGAAATACCCGGCGCTGGTCATAATGCGCGGGGCATCCGAGTTGTTGGCTGTGCCGCCGTGCCAGCAGCGGACGTCCCGCAAAAGAGCGGTACCGGCCGGCGCACAGACAATTGAATTCCTCCAGTGCTCCGGTTCGTCCTCCAAGCTCGGCGGCCTTAAGCGTGTGCGTTGAGTTCCGGGCACGAAACGGATGGCGCCGTTGATCTCCGCAAAGTCCGTCATCAGGAAGTTCACCACAATAAATGGGGAGGGCAAGTCGTAGACACTTACTTGGCCCAGCGGATCCTTGAGCACGTCGCCCAGGTCGGAATGAAGGTGCTGGATCTTTGCTCCGGGGTGCGAATAGTCACCACCGCCTCCGGAACAGGTATAGTCTTCCTCTCCCCAGATGGCATCGAGCACGGGCAGAACAGTGGGCAAGTCGACGAGCATAGCCCATTCTGGATGGTGCACCTGGCTTCCAAAGGAGTAGCGGGCGTATCCGCGGTTGGCCTGTTCCAAGGGAGTGGCTGCAAGCTGCTCGTCCAAAACCCGCCTCGCGCCCTCCTGAGCATACGCGAGCTGCTCCTCATTGAGCGTGCCCGACAAAGCGACGAATCCGTCCCGATTAAAGATCTCGACGGCGCGGTTTACTTCCGAACAGGGTACAACTTCGATATCGAGCATGGTTCCTCAGCCAGTAAACGGGGTTCCTCAGCAAACCTCGCTCCCGAACCTTGTCTACTATACGACTTTCAATACTAACATAGAGGCTGTCCCAAATCCGAGAGGATTTGGGTGGAAGCCTGATACCGATATCAATCTTCGTCACGTTATGTAGACCACGACATGCCTTCCGTCCTCGGTAGCTTACCTTTTATCCGTTATGCACCTTTCCAGCACCCTTCCTCTCGCTTTGAGTCGATAGTTCTCCCAAGGAAGCGCCTCTGACTCGATTCTTGGATCCCTATGCCGCCTGCGTTGCCTCTTTCTCATGTTCTTGCGCAAGTCTCTGCGCGATTTTCCATAGATTGTGGGACAGAACCGACCAGGCCACGCTAAGGTTACGGTTGTCAAAGCCTTTGCTGCGTATCTTGCCCCCGTGCCATCGGTTCTTGAGCACTCCGATCCGGCCTTCGGTGCTCCCTCGTCGTCGCTGCAACCGGACAAAGCGCGGCTCCTCCATCCGCTCCTTGAGCTCTTGTGGATTGCGGGGCGTAAGGGCGTCAAAAATCCCCTCTGCCTGGAGCCGCTTGCTGGCCGCCTTCGAGGCATAGCCCCGATCCCCACTGATCGCTTCGATCTTCTCCTCTAAAGCGAAGCCCTTTTGCCTCTCCAGACTTTCCCAAAGCTGCTTCAATTCGCTCGGGGCCTGCCCCCCATACAGTTTCCAGTCCAACAGATATCCCTCTGCGCTCTCGCATAAATAAAGGGTGTTGCCAAACTCCACCTCCCGATCTGCCTTGCCTCGCACGATGACGTCAATCTCAGGTTCGTAGGCGCTCAGGATCTTCTCCTCATTCTTCACCTGCCGCCCCCCTATGATCCGTTCGTGCGCCTGTTTCATGACCTGCGGTATCTGCTCTAACATACCATCCATTCGCTCGATGATTCGGCTCGCCTTCTTCTCGGTGTAATCGCTTTGCATCCACATAGCTTCCAATAAGTCACGGTGGCGAAGGGCATGGCCCTCAATCTTCTTGAGCAATAGCTTCATCCGCCGCAGGATCCCTTTACGCGCTTTGCCCGCCTCCCGGCGCCGACGCGCATGCGTCATCTCCAGGCACCGTTTGTTCATCTCCCGAGCCAATCCCTTTGCTCCCTGGGGCATGCGCTGTTTCATTCCCGCCTGCCGGATCAGACTGATCGCCTTGAGCAGCGTTGCTCCCACATCCTTGAGCAAGACCCAGTCCACGGGCCAGTGGATGTTCGCTTCCAGGCAAGTGGCGTCGATCAGGCATTCCCTCGTATCGATCGGCTTCTCTAATCCTGCCTCACCACAATGTTCAGCATTGCCCACCACCTCGGTCATCCTTGCATGCAGCTGTCTCAGATACGCTTCGTCGAAGAATTTCGAATCCCGTTCCAGACTGCTCTTCGATATTTTCCGGATCCCGTCTACCTCACGCACCCGGCAAAAATTAGCCAGAAGCTCACTGCGTCCCAACTCCTGCGACAGACAACGAAAGGATATCCCTCCGAGTAAATGACGCACCACCTCCACCCGCAGCGCTTTTATCGCTCTTAGAGCGCGTCGCTCCCGATCCTTCCCTCCCGCTTCATCCCATCCTTCCAAGGCTTTTACGATCGCCTCCCTTTCCAGCGAGGAGTCGATCAAAACCCGGTCAATCCGCTCCATTGTTTCCAGAAACACGGTGTAGTCTTTGCATCGAATGACTGGAGTTAGGGCTGGACGCAGGAAGCTTTGTACGGCAATATTTTTCATGAGAAGGGCGTGCTTTGTATTTGACTAACACAAGCATAAGCGCCCTTTTTCGCCGGATCGAGCTTTTTGCAGCTCTATCCGGCCTTTTTTTTGCCCATAACTCATTAAAAATCAATTGTTTCCACCACTGGGACGGGCTCTAACATACCACCCTCCAAAAGGTGCTTGATAGACCAAATCCTGACGGACCGCAGAAGGAAGCGCCTTTTCACATTGTCAACGCAATCCACTCGTGAAAAGCCTTGGATCGCAATCCTCCTCCGCTCTTCCGTGTTGACCCTTCGCAGAACTCCACGAGATTAGTCCAATCATGTACGGTGTTTTGATTCTCGGGACATTAGGTGATGATATTGATGGCCTTGTGTAGGTTGAAGGTGAAATGATCACAGAGGGCAGGGGTGGATTCGAAGCCCATGGTAGATTTGAGGCTAAGAACCAGTTGCCTGCAAGCAGCCAGGATTCTGGCTGCGTTATGGTTACGGATCATACATCGATCTTCATCGAAGAAGCGATCTCTGGGGTAGTGGTTTTTGTTTTCGATGGCCCAGTGGTTGCGGATTTTCGATAGGAACTGAGGAGGGCTCAAGTCGGTGGGATCGCGGCTGCTGACATAGTAGGAGCGTTCCGAGGAAGGTTTCGCTTTGTTAGGATAATGGAAGGTGCGTTGGACAGAGGCGAACTGACGAGCATGAGGCAAGCCAAGGGAGGGAGCGCTTAGAGGATGGGTTGCTATTTGACGAATCTCCAGGCGGCCATGGTCCTTATCTACGGTTTGGTGGACAAAAAGGGGGAGGGGCCGAAAAGATTCTTTGCGTCTTGATGCATGGTGGGTTGGTTGTCTTTGATCTGGATGATATAGTCAGCACCGAGTTCTTCGACCACGATGTGGGCCGTTTCTTTTTGGTTATGCATGGCGTCGAAGGTGAAGGTGGATCCGTCCATGGCCGGCATCTTGCGCAGGAGAGTTTGGGCGGCGGTGATCTCGTTGGATTTGTCGGCGGTAGCGACTTGGGCAATCGTTTGAGCGCTTTGATGATCGACCGCGGCCACCAGGTGCAAGGCCTTGGCCGGTTCTTTGTCAGTGCCTTTGAGAGTCTTACCGTCAACCGCAATATCGCGGGGCAAACGGCCCTCGGGCGAGGCTATGAATTGGGTGAGGATTTGATCGAAAAGCTCGGCCTCGACGTTTTGCAACACCCGGTAGAAGACATCATAGCAGGGGGCCTGAAAACGGCTTGTTTTGGGGTTTTTCCAGGAGCGTAAGGCGCGCAGTTGGGCTTGATTGAGGTGATGGGCCAGGCGCACGATCTCCTTGAGGTTGTGTTTGCCGCAGAGGGTGCCGAGCACAATCATACTCAAGACCGTGGCGAGTCGATAGCGACGGCCCGCTTTTCGACGGAAGTCTTCGATCTGGTGGAAGCGTTCCCAGAGGCTTGTCATCTGTTCCACTTTGAGGCAGACCGCATGGGAGTTGTCGTTGGCATTGAGGGCCTCACGGTGTGCCTTGGGCAAGGGCCCTGGCGAGCGCAGCAGTTGCAGAGCATCAGCCCGCAGGGGTTTGACCCAGATCTGCTTGGGGCGCTCATGGCGTTCATAGAAATCTTCCCGCTGTCGACCATATCCCGCGCTCAAGCCCAAAGGAGTCCACCCGCTCGCCTTGTAGCAAGTGCCTCGGTGGATCTGTGGGTCCACGAAAGTTTCCGCTACCAAGGGGCGATAGGCAAAGGCCTGCTCCCAGTGATCGGCCAAGACTCTCAGGCACATCGCCAACGTCTTGGAGGCCAGATTGGCCAGCTTGAGCCCGGGCAGAATGAGAAAACGCCGGTTCTGCACCACCAGTTTCAAGCGCGCATGCCGTCGCGCCCCATCCCAGCCGATCCAGCCGTCTCGATCCTTCAGCCGGTAGCTAGCCGCTCCCCACAGCAAAAGACACACCCATTGCCCGTCGATCAAAGCCACATAGCGCAGGGTCTCTCCCGCGCTCCCCGCACTGTGCAAATAATGATGTTGGATCAAAAGATCATTGAATCGCTCCTGCTCTTCGGGCAAGATCAGACGCAGAGTTAGACGATCTATCGAAGGAGTCAGATGGTAAGATCTTTTGTCTTTCATACCATCTTGGCATGACTGATTCCCTCGGGTTTGTCTAGCTCTTTTTTTATCTTTTTGCCTATCAGCCACTTCCTCCCCAGAAAACCTTCACCCTGTCCAATCATGTCTTCGGACCGAAACGCTCTCGCAAATTTTCAGCGTCATGGCTACCTCCTGGTCGAGGACCTCTTTTCGGAGGCGGAAATCGCCGCCCTCGTCGAACCCCTTTTCGAACGAGTCTACTGCGAGATGACCCCCGGCTCCGTTCTCTTCTTTCACTGCAACCTCCTTCACGGCTCCGCCCCAAACCTCTCCGACCGACCCCGCCGGGCCTTCATGACCTGCTACAACGCCCTCAGCAATCCCGCAATGCTTGTAGAAGGCGGAGCTCCGAAGGAACCGAGTCCAACCGGGCCCGATGACTGGCTGAAGGAATCTGTCGGCATACACACAATCGATGTGTAGAATGGCCAGCTCAGAGTCTGAACCTCAGGAATGTAACGAATCTCTATGTGCGACAGATTCCTAATGCAACTCGCCATCCACACAAGTGCCTACAGCGAATTTGACCTACCTGAGGCATTACGACTCATCGCCGACGCCGGCTACCGACACGTAGAAATAGCGGCCGACATCTCGGAATCCCGTCACTTCGAAGCACACCTTGCAACCGGACCAGAAATGGCGAACCTGGCCCGCCTCCTGAAGGACCACGAGCTACATTTGGCAGCAATGGACGTCGGCGGCTGGGATCCGCCTCTCTGCATCGCAAACCTTGATCAGTCAGCAAGAAGGAAAGCGGTAAAAAACATCGGCCACGCCGCAGCTGTGACGAGCGATTTGGATTGCCCGATGATGACTTCCCATCTCTGGGGCCTACCGGCTAGGAACTCCAGTGAGCGGGTGTCTGAATTTCGGAGCTCGTTTCTGCAATCAATCGACGAGATCGCCCCTATCCTCGAGTCGAGCAACGTCCGTTTGAACTTCATGCCTCATCCCGGAGGCTTCATCGAGGAATCCGACGCCACGGTTGACCTCGTCAATGAAGCGGGCTGCACGCAGATCGGGTACACCTACGGCATCAGCCACTCATTCATTATCTGTAGGCCCGGCCAAACCCCGGAGGAGATGATCCGCTACGCCGGTGAGACATTGACCCACGTTCTGGTCTCCGACACGCACGATGTTAAACGGATCATCGCACCTCCCGAGGTGAAAGCCCACGAGCACACCGTCCCGGGCCGGGGCGACATCGATTTCTCCGCCGTCCTCAGAGCCTTGGCCGAGATCGACTACAGCGAATCGCTATGCGTCCAACTGATCTCTGAACGTGATCGAATAGTTGATGCCGCACGCGACACGAGGAGACTGGTTGAGCAATGGCTCGAGTCCGCCCCAACATTTCAAGGAATGTCCTCTGAGCCGAGGCACCCATGCCCACAATGAACGGCGGTCAGGCCTTAATAGAGTCGATCCACCAAAATGGAGTTCGCGTCGTCTTCGGTATACCCGGCGCGGGACAATACGAGGCAACCGACGCGATTTATCAACATTCAGGGATTCGCTATATCAATACACGCCACGAACAGGCGGCCAGCTTTATGGCGGATGGCTACGCCCGCGCCAGCGGTGATGTGGGCACCGCTCTTGTGGTACCGGGACCTGGATTCTACAATGCCTGCGCCGGTATCGCCACGGCCCACGCCGTCTCCTCACCCATCCTTGTCCTAACTGGATCACCGTATACCAGCCATGGCGCAGCGGACCAAGAGATTGATCGCTCATTCCTGAGACCTTTGACCAAATGGTCGGGACGCGCTGCGTCTCCGACGGATATCCCGGCGCTGGTGCATGAAGCCTTCCGTCATCTCAATACCGGCCGGCGTCAACCGGTGGTGATCCAGATTTCCTCAGCCACATTCAAGGCGGAAGAGGAGGTGGAACTGCTTGACTCGGAGACCTACTCGCCACAGAGCGGCGACCCCGAAAGGCTCGAAGAGGTGACCCGTATCCTGGCCGACGCACAGCAGCCTCTTATCTGGGCGGGAGGCGGCGGCGTCTACTCGGATTCTTCAAAGGTTCTCCAGTCCCTGGCGGAGCACCTACAGGCCCCGGTCGTAACCACACCCGGAGGCAAAGGGGCGATCTCGGATCGGCACCCGCTATCCTTGGGTCTGGCGGAACTCCGCTATGGCCCGCTCAAAGACTGGATCGACCGGTGTGATGTCATCCTGGCGGTGGGAACAGAAACCGGCTTCGGAGACCGGATCGATCGACAGCAGGTGATTCGCATCGATGTCGACGATCATGAGATCCAACGGAAGAATCATCATTCCCTCGGCATCGCGGGTGATGCGCGTCTTTGCTTGGAAGACCTGCTCATCCTTGTCTCGAAGATTTCCGCCTCGCCTCCGAGCATAGCAAAGGAAGTAAAGGCCATCAACGACGCCCGATTCGACCCAACCGATCAGCTTCAGCCGCAACACGGATTCATGGAGGCAATTCGCGCCGCCATTCCGGATGACGGTATCCTCGTCATGGGCATGAACCAGATGGGCTACTACAGCCGGAACTACTATCCCACCTACGCACCGCGGACGCTCCTTACCTCCTCTTCTCTCGGCACGCTGGGATGCGCCTATCCTATCGCGCTCGGAGCGAAAGTGGCCAAACCGGACAAAGCGGTGGTGTCCATCTCGGGCGACGGTGGGTTTCTTTACAATGTCCAGGAGCTTGCCACCGCGGTGCAATACGGTATTCATGCCGTCGCCATCGTGTTCAACGACAACGCCTACGGCAACGTGCTGCGCGCGCAAATGGAGCAATTCGACGGCCATATCATCGGTACGCAACTCCACAACCCCGATTTCGTCCGCCTGGCCGAAACCTTCGGCGCTCGCGGCATCCGAGCCTACAACGCGGAGGAACTGGAAGCGGCCCTCCGCACGGCGCTGGCCATCGAGGCGCCCTCCCTGATCGAAGTGCCGGTAGGAAGATGGACAGGAGATTCTGAGAAACTCAGCGAGGAACTGAAAGTGTTAGGGCAGAATCTCGAAGGTATTTACGGCCATTCGCCGTAACAGCCTGCGATGCATCGCACTCCATTGATACTACACGCGGAAGGGATGTCAGCTCCGTGAACCCCTTCAACATCTTGCGTATCCTTCTCTCGCCTAGCCCGCTTTTCGTGTTCAGTATGCCGTCCCCAAAAAGATGACGCATCATGTCGCAAAACAGTCCCAGAAAATCTGTTGGTAAAGCGGGCTACATGCTCGGCATTGATGTGGGGGGGGACTTTCACCGACTTCGTCGCCTACGACAGCGAAACCAAGGCGATCGATGTGTGGAAACGCTTGTCCGTCCCACAAGATCCGGTCGCCGGAATCGAAGCAGGCCTCGAGCAGTTCGCCCACCCGGAAGCCATCCGTAACGTCCGCCTCGGCACTACCGTCGCCACCAACACCATTCTCGAGCGCAAGGGAGCGGTCGTTGCCTACGTCACAACCAAAGGCTTCCGGGACATCCCGTTCATCCAGCGCGGCAACCGCAAGTTCCACTACGACATGAGCTGGATCAAGCCCAAGCCGCTGATGAAAAGGCGCCATTGTTTCGAGGTGCCGGAGCGCATCGATCGCTATGGCCAGATCGTCACGGCCCTCGATGAGGGAGAGGCGCGCAATATCGCCAGGCAGATTCACGAGCTGGGTGAGATTGAGGCAGTGGCGATTATGCTCTTGTTCTCTTATCTCAATCCGGCACATGAACTGCGACTGAAGGAGATTTTCGCGGAGGAGGCCCCGGACTTGCCGGTCTCGCTCTCCTACGAAGTGCTGCCCAAATGGAAAGAGTACGAGCGCGCCTGCACGACCATCGCCGACGCCTACTTGAAACCGGTCGTCAGTCGCCAACTCGAATCAATGCGCGCGCGTTTGGGCACAAAGGGTCTGGGTGACAATCTGGTGATGATCAAGTCGAACGGCGGCGAAATGACGCTCGCTGCCGCCGCCAGGGCCCCAGTCAACCTGATGGTTTCCGGACCGACCGGTGGCGTCGTTGCCGGCAAGCGCCTGGCCGATCTCCTTGAGGTCCAGTCGATGGTCACCATCGACATGGGCGGGACTTCGACCGACGTTTCAACAATCACCGGAGGCCGGGAGAGCTTCACGACCGCGTTTGAGATTGAGTGGGGCGTGCCCATTCAGATACCGATGATCGACATCCGGACCATCGGCGCGGGCGGCGGATCGATCGCTTGGATCGATAAGGGAGGCATGCTCCGAGTGGGGCCACAGAGCGCCGGGGCTAATCCCGGGCCCGCCTGCTACAATGGCGGTGGGACGAAACCGACGGTGACCGACGCCAATTTAGTGTTAGGGCGAATCAATCCCCATAACTTCCTTGGTGGCACCATGGCGCTTGATCCTGACGCGGCACACCAGGCGGTCGAGAAAGTCGGCCGAAGCCTGGCCCAATCCATCGACGAGACCGCGATGGCAGTCGTGCGCATTGCCAACAACAACATGGTCGGTGCACTCCGCAGCGTGCTCATCGAACGGGGCCTCGATCCACGCGATTTCACTCTCCTCGCATTTGGCGGAGCGGGCCCATTGCATGCAGGCGAACTGATTGTAGAAATGGGTATACCCACCGCCATCATCCCCAACCACCCCGGTCAGTTCTCTGCCTACGGCTTCATCCAGGCGGACGCCCGCGTCGATCGCCAGCGGACCACTCAACTGACTTCCCAACGTTTCGACGCTTCAGTCGCCAATCAAGTCCTGCGCGAGCTCGTTTCCGAATGTCTAGCGGATCTTGAACAGCAAGGCTACGTAGAAGATGTTCAGGTGACCCGCTCCCTGGAGATGCGATATCTAGGGCAAAACTACGAGCTCGAGCTGCCCATCGAATTCGAGACCTTCACGGAGGAGGTCGCCCCGACCGTTTGGCAGGCCTTTCACGACTCCCACAAGGCCCGTTTCGGCTTCAGTATCCCCGGAGAGAACATCGAAATCGTCAACTATCTCGCCACCGCAGTGTCCATTACTCCCAAACCCGAATTTCGGACCATCGATTCATCCAACGGCACTGCTCCGCGGCAACAGGAGCACCGCTCGGTCGGCTTCGTCGAGGGCCGCTTCGACGCACCGATCTTTCGGCGCCAGGACTTGAAGGCCGGCCAACGCATCGAAGGACCCGCCGTAATCGAAGAACCCGCTTCAGTAACTGTCATCGGCCCGGGCCAGAACCTCCGAGTAGGCGATTTCGGCGAACTTCACATCACCATCAGAACTTGACCGGGTACTTCAATCGCCAAGCGGGTTTGCTGGCCAATTAACCGGACGGTTCTCCCGAGGTATCCGTGAGCGTTCGTCACATCCAGATGTGCGGCCGCACATCTGGATGTGACGATCTTACGGACTGGAACGAAGTTCCAAACTCGATTGATCTTCCTCTTTCTCTTCGTCATCCTCTTTCTCATTTTCCGCCCGCCGGGCGGAAAATGAACCATGCGATTTTCCGAGAACAACTACTACATTGAGCGCTACATCAAGTGCGCCAATTGCGGACTGCTAATTTACGACGAAGGCATCAGCGTGCAGCACAATGGCTCGTCCCGGGTGTTCTGTTCCGACTGGTGCATTCAGTGGTCCGAGCACCGCGAGACCAAGGAAGGTTACTTCCAGCTCAAGATCGAGCAGCTCGGGGTCGCCGACAACGACAAGAAGCCGACGTCGTCCATGGACATGGTGACGATGAACATCATCGACTCCTCCATGGTGTCGCTGTGCCGCGAGATGGGCATCCTGCTGATGAAGACGTCTTACTCCACGATTTTCAACGAGGGCCTCGACTTCACCTGCGCGCTCGCCGACATCAAAGGAGACATGATTGCCTGCGCGGAATTCTGTCCAACTATGATCGGCGGCATGCCGCTGTTGATCAAAACGTGCGCCCAGGAGATCCCGTTCGACACCATCGACGAAGGCGACGTCATCGTTCACAACGATCCCTATCGAGGCGGCCTGCATGTGCCGGAACACACCTTCTTCAAGCCCTTCTTCGTCGATGGTCAACTCTTTGGGTTCGCGGTTTGCATTGGCCACATAGCGGAGATCGGCGGCAGTGTGCCAGGGGCGTTCTGCGGCGAGGCAACTGAGATCTTTCACGAGGGGTTGCGCGTCCCCCCAGTCAAGATCAAGAAAAAGGATGTCGACGTCGACGAGGTCTGGAAGCTGATGCTCGCAAACGTCCGCACCCCCCGCCAGAACTACGGAGATCTGAGAGCCATGATCGGTGCGGTCGATCTTGGAGTTCAGCGCGCCATCGATCTCATCAAGAAGTACGGCAAGAACGTATTCAAACAGGCCTGCGAGGATCTCAAGGACTATTCCGAAAGGCGCATGCGCGCCGAGCTCGCCGGCTTCCCGGATGGCAAGTACGACTTCGAGGACGTCATCGAGAACGATGGCATCGAGGACACGCCTTATTACGTTCGCACCGAGATCTTCGTGCAGGGTGACGAGGTGGTGGCGGACTTCCGCCGCAGCTCAGAGCAGGCCAGGGGTCCGATCAACGCCACCCTGGGCGTGACCATTGGCGCCACCTACAACGGATTGCTTCACCTGACCGATCCCACCATACCCAAGAACTCCGGCTGTTTCCGACCGATCCGGGTAGTGACGCCGCCGTCTCTCGTGACCAACGTCGACTATCCGGGCCCCCTGGTAGCAGGTAACACCGAGACTCACCCGCGTCTTGCCAATATCGTGATCGGCGCCCTCTCCTCATGTGTGCCCAAGCGCGCCATGGCGTCGGAGAGCTGCACCGGCACAAACTTTGTCTTCGGCGGCAACCACCCGGACGACGACGAGTATTTCGCCTGCTATGACATCATGTCCGGTGGTTGGGGAGGCCGCTTCGGCCACGACGGCAACGACTGTGTCATCGCGATCAACGGCAACTGCCGTTTCAACCCTACCGAGGTGTTCGAAACCCGTTTTCCCCTGCGGGTCGAGAACTGCGAGATGGTGCAGGATTCCGGCGGGCCCGGAAAGTTTCGTGGCGGACTTGGGTATCGCCGCACCTTGCTCGCGGATGTGGAAATTACCGGCAGTCAATGCAGCGACCACCATCAAGTGAAACCCTTCGCCCTCTTTGGCGGCCTTCCCGGCAGCACGGGCGGGACCCTAATCAAGAAAGCCGGTTCCAACGAGTGGAAGACGGTGAAAGAACTCTACGGCAAAGTTTCGACAAGCAAGTACGCAGGCATCCGTTTCGAGCCAGGAGATCGCATCCTGCTTACCGCACCTGGAGGTGGTGGCTACGGCAATCCCAAAGATCGCGCTCCCGAATCGATCGAAGAGGATCTACGCGAAGGCTATATCTCAAAGGACAGCGCCCGGTGCGACTATCACTATAATGCACGTTAAAGGATTAATCAGATTTGCCCTCTCCGTTCGTGATCCTCGTCGTGATCTCCTGTCGATCCCCTCCTGGGAGGGGTCTGGGGTGGGTTGCCTCGATGTCAAAAACTAAGACGGTATTAAACCCCTTCGAGTTTAGATGGATAACAGTACAGACATTGGGGCCTGGAATCAGCTGACCAGCGATCTGGCTCATTCGCCTCTCGCACAGCAGGGACCCTTCGGCGAAGCCGCTAGGCGCCTCTCGTCCTACTGGGAACAGCAGAGCAACGGCAATCAGGCAACGATTCCGAGATCGCTCCTCCTTCCCCTCGGCGCCGCCCTCCGAACCGTAATCGAAACAGGCTCAATCGAGCGCGCCTTCCTCCAGCTTCTTCCCGATGTTCTGAAGGTATCGCAGAGCGACTTCGGTTTTCTCGCCGAAGTCGAATACGGCACATCCGGAGCGCCCTACTTTCTGTCCCACGCCGTGGTCGATGTCTACAAGCCGAACTACGGTCCGCACGACATTGTCTCCAACCTCCAATTCCACAACCTCAATACCCTCAACGGCGCCGTTATGACAAGCCGCCGGCCGGTGCTCACCAACGACCCGGGCCGCGATCCCCGCAGCGGCGGCCTGCCGCCCGGACACGCCCGGCTCAAGGCCTACCTCGGACTCCCCTTCCTGGTGGACGACGAACTCGTCGGCGGTGCCGCCCTCGGCAACAAGGCGGGTGGATACTCCGATGCCGATATATCCTTCCTCGAGCCGCTCTGTGAAATCGGTGGCCTCATGATCGCCGGATATCGGGAGACGAGGTAGAAGAGAGCTATCCGACTTGGAGCCTCCCCTCTTTGGTCTTTGGCGCGAGCTTCGTCGTATCCCGATTAATGCCGTCTCCTTGACTGAATGGCAGGTATACCAAGCCAATCTTCAAGCCCTAGCCCTACTTGACCAACTCAACTTCCGAAACGGTTTTTTCGGGGGTAGTAGGGCTCAGGAGGCGCATCAACAGTAGAGGTGGGTTGGCAAAACCGCCTGTAGTGTAGACCTACGCTCTTCCCAGGGCGGGATTTTTTCGTATAATGGTGGGCCATCATGTTTCTGAGGTGTAATCGTCGGCGCAAAGATGGCAAAGAGCACTACTATTGGAATATCGTTGAGAACAAGCGTGTCAGCGGGGGGCGGGTGGTCCAAAGACAGGTCCTCTACCTTGGAGAGATCAACGATAGCCAACACGAAGCGTGGCGCAAGAGCATCGAGATTTTCGAAGAGGGCAGGGAAAGACCCGAACAGGTGGCGCTGTTTCCGGAAGATCGTGCCCCGCCTGTGGGCGACGAAAGTATTGTTAGAATACGGCTCAAAGATCTCAGGATCGAGAAGCCGCGGCAATGGGGAGGGTGCTGGCTTGGGTGCGTTCTATATGAGCAGTTGGGACTGGGAGAATTCTGGCGGGAGCGTCTCAGACCCTCCCGTCAGGGTACCCGCTGGGCCCATGTGCTGCAGACCCTGGTGGTTTACCGGCTGATGGCACCGGGAAGCGAGTGGCGGCTGCATCGGGAATGGTATGAGCGAAGCGCGATGGGCGATCTGATGGGGGAAGACTTTGGGATCGCCGAGAAGAACACGCTCTATCGCTGCCACGATCGATTGCTCAGGCACAAGAAGGCCCTGTTCAGGCACCTGACCGAGAGGTGGAGCGATCTGTTCAATGCCCGTTACGAGATTTTGCTATACGATCTGACGAGCACCTATTTTGAGTGCGATCCGAACCAGGAGCCGGCGGCCTCGAGCCGACTGCGCAAGTTCGGCTACAGCCGCGATAAGCGACCTGACTGCGTGCAAGTGGTGATCGCCCTGGTGGTGACTTGTGAGGGCTTGCCGATTGCCTATGAGGTACTTCCGGGTAACACGCAGGATAAAACCACCTTAAAAGATTTTCTTTCTCGGGTGGAAGAGAACTACGGTAAGGCGAACCGGGTGTGGGTGATGGATCGGGGCATTCCGACCGAGGAAGTCTTGCAACAGATGCGCCAAAGCGAACCCAGGATCCACTATCTGGTGGGTACCCCGCGCTCCTGGCTGGGTCGCTTCGAGCAGTCGTTGCTGCAGAAGGATTGGAAGCAGTTGCGTCCCGGTATCGAGGTGAAACTCCTCAGCGAGGGAGGTGAAACCTACGTTCTGGCTAAAAGCGACGATCGGGTGCGCAAAGAAAAAAACATGCGCCTGCGTCGTTTACGCCGTCTTATCGAGGCGCTCAAGAAGCTGCGTGAGAGCAAACGGCGCTACCAACGCGATACCATCCTGATCAAACTGGGCGAAGCCAAAAAGGAGGCCGGTCCCCGGATCTTTGGATTACTCGACATCGAGATCGCCCCCAAGGGCGCCCCCACTGAAAAGCCGCCTTTGAGCTTCCGGTTGAACTTAAAAAAATACCGCCAAGCCTATCGCCGCGAAGGCCGCTATCTGTTGCGCAGCACCCTCAGTGCCGAGAACCCCGAGCAACTCTGGCGCCTTTACCTGCAGCTCACTGAGATCGAGCAAGTCTTCAAGGAAATCAAGAACGACCTTTCCATCCGCCCCATCCATCATCAGAGAGATGATCGCATCGAGGCGCACATCTTTATCAGCTTCCTTGCTTACTCTCTGTGGGTCACCCTGAAACGTCGACTCTACCCGATGGCTCCGGGACTGACCCCAGCCGAGGTGCTCTCCAAAATGGCGGCCATCCAAATGCTCGATGTGAAACTGCCCACCACCGACGGACGCACCGTTGTGCTTACCCGTTACACCGAGCCCGGTGAGGACCAAAAGCTACTACTGAACCGGTTACACCTCGAACTTCCTCCCCAACCACCCCCCCAAATCGAATCCAAATAACCCCTCCTGTAGTGTAGACCTTTGGCCCACTATCAACGACTTACGTCGAAATCAGGCCCCAGTTGAGAAAGACGGGCTAACGGGCTTCGATACGATCGTCCACATGGCGGCTGACCCACGCCCGGAAGCCCCTTGGGAGAGCGTCCTCAACAGCAACATTGTCGGGTCCTACAATATTTTCGAGGGCAGCGTGCGCGCCGGTGTCAAGCGAGTGGTGGCGGCCAGCACGGTGATGGTTTCCTGGGGATACTTCGATGAGGAACCGTACCAATCAATGAGGGCGGGAACAACGGACCCGGCTACGGCAGGACTCCATAGAATCACTCCCGCGGATCCGGTGCGACCGACCTGCCTCTACGCCTCGAGCAAGGTGTGCGTCGAGGCCTTGGCGCGGACCTATACCTCGACCCAACCCATCTCCATCATCTGTCTCCGTATCGGCGCCGTAAACGCCGACGATCAGCCGAGCCCAGGGTGTCCCGATTGCTGGTGCAGCCACCGAGACATCTCTCAGATGGTCGAGAAATGTATCGTCGCAAAACCCTCCACCAAGTTCGCCGTCTACTACGCCGTGTCTGAAAGCCCCTGGCGCAGTTTCGATCTAGAGGGACCGCGTCAGGAGGTCGGGTATGTGCCCATGGACGGAGTCCCCGGCTGACTAATCGAGAGCGGAGAACGCTGGAATCTTCCCCTTCCACTTCGTCATCCTCTTTCTCGTGCCAACCGCGTCTACAACATTCGGTATTGAGTTCGACGTAGGCGGTCTCGTCGAGGCCGCATAGTCGAAGTTCGACTCTGAGAGTCAGTCGGATCGACGCCGATTGTGGAAGTTACACTCTCGATTGATCCAGCACCCTTCAATGACTATGCGGCACTCGATCTTCTTCAACCCGGGCGCCGGGAAGCGCACGGAAAGCAAGGGCTAACTCTTCCACGCCTAGGTCTCCTATGGCAACCAGAGTCCCCACCGCCACCGGATCGAGTTTCCCTTCCCAGTTCTCCATATACAATTCTTCGCCCACTCTCTCCACATGCAAGATGCCGCCGGCGGATTCCCTCACAAACCCCTTCAGTCGCAGCACTCTTCGGGGCAATGCGCCCAGCGCAGCCTCCAACGCAGCCTGGTCGACCGATTCAGAAAACAGAATGCGGCAGCTCTTCCAACCCGTCGACGAGTCGGGTGCGGTCTCTTCCGTCCGCCGCCTTGGCCCGGACGCTGCCACCAGTTCCGCGGGTTCGACTCTGCCGTAGGTAGTCGCGATGATGGGCGCCTCGGGATTCACATCGCGCACCGCGTTGCGGGTCGCACGCCGCACCTCTTCCTGCGCCTCATCATAGTGGTTCATGACAATGACGTCTGCCCCTCTCACTTGGTTATCCACCTGCACCATCGCGCCGCGAAAGGTGGTGTGGCGCACGGCGTGAACCACGGCAATCTGCCGATCCAGTCGCACCCATTCATCGAGAGGTTCACGCTCCAGCACCAAGGCAATACCGGCAGGATTCGAAACGCCGGAGGCCTCCAAAACGATGCGGTCAAACGGAGCGGCTTCGGATTCCAGCAATTTTTCCAAACCGGATGACAACTCACCCTGGATGCTGCAGCAGACGCATCCACCCGGCAGTTCAAGCAAACCCGAAGCGGCATCGGCCATTCGTTGCGCGTCGACCGAAACCGTGCCGAGGTCATTCACGACAATGGCTACACGGTCCCCCTCCCAGTCCCCCGCCAGCAGGCCGTTGATGAGAGTCGTCTTGCCCGAACCAAGAAAACCGGAAACCAACCATACGGGTGTGCGGGACATCAGTGATCCCGTTCACCCGAATACTCTTTCAGCAAGAACGCACCACATCCCTTCCCCTTGCTTTTCCCCACAATCCAGATGCAGTGTATAACCATGTAATCGTTCGCCTCGACCGCATTCGCCGACTTCGAGAGTATTCCTCAACCACCAACCGGTCGACCGAATCGTAAGCACAGTCGACAGTCCAGATCACGAAAATTCAAACGTCGGGTCAATACTCTCTCAGACCTATCCCGAACAATTGGGAAAAATCTGCAAGGAAGTGGGTGGAATGTACGGGTAACAGGTCACCGCAGGCGAAACCTTGATCCCCATTCCCTGCCGTGTTTCCTTCCCTGCCATGCGCAGAACAGCCGGATTCGTCGGTCTGATTTACCGCCTCCTCCTGACCACCCTACTGGGCTTGCCGCCGTAAAAGACGACCCAGGTTTGTGTTCTGTCTAATCGGCCTGACAGAGCGGTGACAAATAAATCGACGGCCGTCGATTTATTTGTCACATAACGGATTGCAAGATATGGTCGACATTGACAGTATCTGTGAGCCTGAATGGGTGGAGTGGTACCAGATAAGCCCGCAGTCCCGGTGGGCCGAGAGCGAGAAGATGTGGGCCACTTATATCGCCCTGGGAGGTTCTCTTGACCCCGAGCCCGATACGCAAAGTCCTTTCTTCGATAGAGACGCACCGTGTGCGAAGCCTCTTGATGGGCGGACAGGCTTGCGTCTTATACGGCGCGGCGGAGTTTAGTCGCGACACCGATCTGGCAATATTGGCGGAACCCGAAAATCTCGTCCGACTTCAGTCAGCTCTCGACGATTTGCAAGCGGAGCGGATAGCCGTGCCGCCGTTCGAATCAAGGTATCTCGATATGGGCCTGGCGGTACACTTCAGATGCCGTCATCCGGAAGCATGGAATCTTCGCGTCGATATCATGTCTAAGATGCGCGGGGTGGACAAATTTGAGGAACTTTGGAAACGCCGAACGACATTCGAAGATGATCAAGGAGGACGCATCGAGTTGCTTTCGATCCAGGACCTAGTGAAGGCAAAGAAGACCCAGCGCGACAAGGATTGGCCAATGCTCACTCGACTGGTTGAGGCGAATTACTTCGAGAACAGGGAGAATCCAGGTGATTGTCAGGTCGAGTTCTGGATGAGAGAATTGCGTACGGCGTCTCTTTTGATCGAAGTGGTCCGCAGCTATTCGCAATTGAGTGGCACTATGACGGCAAAACGTCCGTTGCTCAAGATTGCAGAAGCAGGTGACGAAGCGGCCCTTCAACAAGCGATCAAACAGGAGGAGGAACGAGAACGAGAAGCGGACCGGGAATACTGGGCGCCTCTGCGCGAGGTGCTAGCACAACTGCGCAAAGGAAGAGAATGATCTGCGCCGAATAGTTTCTGGTGCAGCCGGTCGCCCACAACTCCGGATTCGCGACCTCCACGACCATGGGCACGCCGTCCGAAGCGACACCGCCGGCTCGCCCTTTCTCAGATCCGGCGAGAGTCGCGACCGCCTCCCAACGAATCCGTTGCGATTATTCTACCCGACCGCAGAGAGCACTACATTCAGCTGCTTGGTGAGATAAGGAGATACCTTCCCCACCCGGCTCACCGACTTCAGCAGAGGAAACGTGCTACCCCGCCAATCTCCTTTCTTATCGTTCACATGTCTGCCAAGGACGATTCCTGATTTCTCGATGTAGTCCTTGAGGTGATCGAGTCCATCCCTTATTACCTTTACCGGCAGCGAATTGCCTCTTCGTTTCGACCACTCCACGAGGTAATGCAATCCCCGCAGAATATCGTACTCGAAAAAGCGGGGAAAGAACGGCTTCAACCATTCCTTGTTGATGACGCTTCCATCTTTCTTGGAACGAACCAATCGATGTTCGATCAGGTATCGCGCACCCTCATCGAGGAACTTGGCCTCAGCATCAGTATAATCTCGCCTGGTAAAAAAGAGGACAGCCTCGAGAGGCGGCAAGCTTGATACAACCGAACTCTTTCGCGACCTAAGATAGGCCGAGGGTGTGCAGTTCAATCCGCCATCGGGAAGCTGATGTTTCAGGAACCACTCACGTATCCAGGGCATCTCCGCATCCACATTGCAGCCGCATGAAGAAAGAATCGCGTAGAAGACGCCCATCTCACAGTGGCAGCAGTCCATCTTTGAACGGTCTAGATTGCTTCTTGGAGCATCCTCCTTAGTAATCCACGAACTTTGGCCATGCCCCATGTTTTAGCTGTTGCAACGCCCGTTTGACGGCCGGTTTCGGAATTCGTTTCGCTTCACCCATTTCGCAGAGAGTCGCCATGTGCCACCATGGCCCGCTCCACTTTCTCCTACTCTTGCGGTCCGGTATGGCAAAGGCGTCGTCGGACGCCAGGACTTCCATTGATTGTTCGATAGTTTCGCTCATACCTCTAGATTAGACACCGTGAATCATCCCGCGCAAGCGCGGGTACCGATTTAGCGTCTCTCGGTCGCAGGCTCCCCCGGGCCTCAACAACGCTCAACACGAACAAGCGCGGGATGATCCAGGTCTCGGACGATGCTGCGAAATTTTCGGAAAGACTAGATTCCAAGGATCCGGCGTGCCTCGGCCGGTGTGGCAACCTCGTGCTGGAGCTGCTCAACGAGATTAACCGCGACCTCGACCATCTCCGCGTTGCTCTTGAGGAGGACTCCCTTTCGCAGGTAGATATTGTCCTCGAAACCGACTCGAATGTGACCCCCTAAAAGGATGCTCATAGTAATCATAGGCAACTGACTTCGGCCCACACCCATCACGCACCATGGGATATCGGGCGGCAGCATGTTCTTCATAAAGATTAGGTTCTCCGGAGTCGCTTCGATACCCCACCCTGCTCCCATACACATTTGGACCCAAGACGGATCTTCGAACAACCCTTCCCCGATCATATGGAGAGCCTGCCTCATATGCCCCGCATCGAAGACTTCAATCTCGGGTTTGACACCCTGCTCGCGCATCCGCTGCGCCGCTGCTCTCCCCCACTCCGGTGGATTTTCGAAAATCCAATCCCCAAAATTCAATGAACCAATATCGAGAGAACACAATTCGGGTTTCAGGGTCACTGGCTCCAGGCGCTCTTCAATCACGTTGTCGCCCGGCAAATGCAACCCACTGGTCGTGAGATTGATGAGAATTTCACTCACTTGCCGTATCCGGTCGACGACCTCCTTGAACAGCTCGATCCTGGAAGATGCTATCCCGCTCTTGGGATCGCGAACGTGAATATGGGCAATGGCAGCCCCGGCTTTTCCGCACTCGATGGCCGCTTCAGCGATTTCCTTCGGCGTATACGGCACTGCCGGATTCATCTCCTTAGTCGGTTGGGAACCGACTACTGCTACGGAGATAATCGTCTTTTCCATATCCGTAGGTGTCCGTGCCTGGTCAGATTCCAAGGTCCCTCAGATTGTAGTCTTTCAGGATGCGTACCCTCGCTTCTTCATTCCACCGATTAGCCCTCTCGTGTCCAACCAGAGGCCGATAAATGTAGCTGGACTCGTGAGGGAAGCGCTGTTTCCGGGCATCGATTCCCAGGGCAATCAAACGAGACCTCTGGTGGATCCCCTCCTCGTCGTAGATACGCCCTTCGTCCCTAAACTCCGTTCGAACGTTGAGCACAGAGGCCCGGCGGTGAAACCCAAAATTGAACGTTACCCGCTTGTCCGGCGAAGTGTTGGCGAATGAGCCGTGAAGGACCTGGCGGTTGGTCATGACCACGTCGCTTGGTTGGCACACGATTGGTACGGCCCCGGGCAGTCGGTCAGAGTCGTTGTTGGACTCGATCATTGCTTTGATGTCGAGCTTGCCCCGCTTGTGCGATCCGGGAAGCAACCAAACCCCGTTGGCCGCCGTGCTTCCGTACAGTTGCGCCATGAAATTGAACCCGTGCGTACCGGCATCCCAGTCCGGGCTGTCCCATCGCCTGGTTCCGTCCTGGTGCCAGGCCACGGACGTCCCCAATCCCGCCTGCTTGACGATGATGGACTCGGCGAACGGGGTGAAATCCGGTCCGTTGACCTGCTCTGCAATGGACAGCAATTGCGGGTGGCCATAAAGCCGGAGGCAGGAGTCCATGATCTGCAGGGGTCCGTCGATCGAGGAAATCACGAAGTCCGGAGCGTCGCTCGGCGGTTCCGGTTCCATCATCCTCGCCGGGTGGCGGCCGTCGTGTTTCGATGTGCCGCCCACGGGGTCGCTCAAGGGCCGGGCGAAATGGAAGGTCGGCTTCGAAAATTCAGCCCCTAGCGCGGGTCGGCCCTTTGCATCAACCAGAGCATTCTTGGTGTGTGGCGCTCGTTCGAACACGCCCTCCAAATCTGCCCTCAGATCGTTGAGCTCCTCGACCTTCAGGACCTCTTCGAACACGTAGAAGCCGTAACCCAAATAGGCATCCAGAATGTCCTTGTCCAGCGTGCCGGCTTCGTCGAATTTGATCGGACCGCGGTTTCCAAGATCGTAGGCAATCCGCTCTCCCTCGCGGGCGTAGACCGCCATTGCATCTTCGGGACTATCTGCGAGCTCCTGTCGTTTGGATTTCAATCCCCTTCCCTTTCTGTCTCAACCTGCGGATCTCGACTCATTCCTCATTCTGGCCCGCAGAGTGAGATCAGCAACGGATGAAAGCACGACAACGGATAGGGTTCAAGGATGTTTGGGAAACCTACGAAGGATCGATTCGGCAGAACTCGGTTTGCTGTTTGTCACCCATGACCGGCAGCTCGGACGAGCCGCTCAGGCTATGGGCATCGAAGGCGAGGGCGCGTGATTCCCAAGCTACCTGTCACTCTGGCGCAGCACATCACCTGGATCCTCGGGAAAATCCGAGATTCCCTTGGATCGGTCGAACTGGTAGACCCTCTGTCCCTCCCATTCCCATTTCTTGTACGGGAGCTCCTTGAGATCGTTGTTATGCAGCGCATCGTGGGCACCAGGTTGCCGGCAGGCGGAGACCGCCCTCTCTCTCAACCGGACCGCGGTCTCCCGCCGTTCCGCGGCCATGTTCTGAAGCTCATGAGGATCGCTTTCCATGTCAAATAGCTGCTCTTGGCCGCCGTTGGCCAGGTAGATGTACTTCCAGCGCGCCTCGCGCACCATAATCTTGAAGGCGGACGAGCCGGGCACGCCGTAGTAGCCGATAGCTGCATCACGGGGAGCGGCGGATCCTTCGATGACACCAAGAAGGTCGATTCCTTCTCGGACCTCGCTGTTACCTGCTGCACCCGTGGCCAACCCAAACAGGTCCGTCAAGCAGACCAGTTCGCTCCGTCGTTGGTCCGCCGGCAATTGTGCCGGCCAGCTCACGAGAAAGGGGACCCGGGTACTGACATCGAAGAAGCTCTCTTTCTGCCACCCGTGGTGATCCCCCAGGTGGTCACCATGATCGGAGAAGAAGCAGATCAAGGTATTCTCGGTTTCTTCCTGTTCTTCAACCGCATCCAGAATTGTTCCAAGACAGTGATCGATGTAGGACATTTCGCCGTAATACCTGGCCTTGAGGATCCGGGCATGGGGATCGTTGATGGACTCGGCCCAGATTCTGTCATTCATCTGCGGGATCTGCTGGTCCATATGGTCCGTTTTGATGTCTCCCTTGACGGGCGAAGGCATACGATCCGGATCATACATCCGATTAAAAGGAATGGGCGGGGCGAACGGAGGATGGGGACCGACGAAAGATACGAACCCGAAATAGGGCCGCCTGTCGTGCGCCGCCAGCTGCTCGACAGCACGAGCAGCCGCCCAACCTTCGACGGCACACTGAGCCGGTTGCGCGCTCATCTGCGGCATGTAGTACATCTCCGTGCGCTCCCCCATCAATACTTCCAGATGGTCGTATTTAGGAAACTCCCGATGCAGCCAAGAAGCATAAGCGTCGCCTTCCCTTTGTTCCGGAGTCTGATAGAGTTCTTCACTGTGTAGATGGAGATCGTAGCCCAGATTTTCGTTCCAGGGACCGCTATGGAATTTCCCGATTCCAAAGGTGCGGTAGCCCAGTTCCCTCATCCGTTTGGCGAGATAAGGACCGCATCGACCTTCGACGGTTTCAACCTGGCCCGGTACGGGATCGGATCGAGCGTTACTGAAAATTCGCGTGGTCGGCGGTTCGCACCCGGTTCGGATCATGGTGCGAGCCGCCACACACACCGGACAGTTTGAATAGGCGTTCGTGAAAGCCAACCCCCGCCGCACCAGCCGATCAAGATTCGGCGTAAATATGTGCTCGTTACCCAGCGACGCGATGGTGTCGAACCGCTGCTGGTCCGTCATGATAAAAAGGATGTTCGGCTTTTCTGTCATGGCGGACGCTACTATGAACTGATGTTTTTCAACCTGTCTACAGATTACACGAAATTAGATAAGCAAGCGCTTGTCCCACGAGTGCCGGCAGGCGTAGGTCAACCGCTTGTCACGGCGCAGTCCGACTTCGGAGGACGGAGACGGGTCTCGGTTGACAATCAGCTTCCGAGGGTATCGGTCGATCTCTTTTCGACAAAGCTGACGACCAGGCTTACTACGAAGATTCATGCTCCGAAGGTCTGGATTCCTTTTGAATTCTAGGGATCGTTTTACCGGCAATGAGGTCGAAGAAACGCTCACGCGTTCCTTTACGGAAAGACTCGCTCCCTGTAGCGGAATCCGTAAGGATTTCGAGCACTCAAATCGGCCTACCTGAAATCTGATATGCGACTGTTAGAATCTAACTTTTCACCAAGACCAATGCTCCGAATGAAACCCACTGCCAAACACCTCGTCATTGCTTGCTGCATTGGCTCGATTTCCAGTCCCCTCCTCTGCCACGCCGACGACTGGCCTCAATGGCTGGGCCCGCAGGGAGATTCCATTTGGCGCGAGTCAGGAATTATCGGTGAGATTCCGGAAGGAGGCCTGAAATTCAAATGGAGGCATGGGGTCGGGCTGGGTTATGCGGGACCGGCTGTAGCCGGCGGGAGAGTCTTCGTTTTGGACTACGAGAAAACCTCCGGGGAAATCTCGAACCGGGCCGGCTGGAAAGATGAGCTTGAAGGGAAAGAACGCATCCTTTGCTTTTCCTCGGGCACCGGTGACCTCCTATGGAAGTACGAATATCCCCGCCCATACCAACTTTCTTTTCCCTCCGGCCCCCGCTCCACCCCAACCGTTGCGGAGGGAAAGGTCTACTCCCTTGGGGCCGAAGGCAACCTGGTCTGCCTGAGCGCCACCACAGGTGGAGAGATCTGGTCGGTTTCCTTTAACGAGAAGTACGATACTGAGACACCTCATTGGGGTTATTCGGCCCATCCCCTGGTTGTCGGCGATACTCTTTACTGCGTCGTGGGCGGTGAAGGCAGTGTCGCAGTGGCATTTGATAAGAATACGGGAGAAGAGAAATGGCGCGCCCTGACAGCTGCCGAGCCAGGTTACTGTCCTCCTACCTTGATCGATCACGGGGGCCGGCAGCAGCTCTGCTTATCTGGCACCCGGAAGGCCTCAACAGCCTCAACCCATCGACCGGTGAAGTATATTGGACCGCCGACCTGAGACCCTCTTACGGATTTTCCGTCTGTCGACCCCGTCTCCATGGCTCCCTTCTATTCGCCAGCGGTATGCGCGCCACTGGCCTCCTGAAACTCAACGAGGAGAAGCCCGGTTTTGAATTGCTCTGGCGCGGAAGTGGCAGAAATGCTGTCTATGCCGGGATCAGCACTCCTTTTTTCGACGGGAAGATGGTCTATGGTTGTGATATCGAGTCGGGAGCGCTTATGGGCGTTCGAGCAAGGGATGGCAAAAGACTTTGGGAGACGAAAATACCGACCGTGGGCAATCACGACGAATCCCGACACGGAACCGCATTCATTGTCCATCATTCGGGCAGCAATCGGTATTTTCTCTTCAATGAGAAGGGAGAATTGATCCTGTCCCATCTCACGCCGGAAGGCTATCATGAAACGGGACGCGCGAAAGTCCTCGAACCGACCAACTACACCGGTAAGCGCCCCGTTGTCTGGAGCCATCCCGCCTTCGCCGAAAAGAGCCTCTTCGCCCGCAATGACAAGGAGATCGTATGCGTCGACCTGGCGGCGAGTTCGTATGGGTCCGGTAAGAGGTCGAACTAGGAATCTGTCGGACTTCGAGCTTCGCAACATACCATCAGGTCAGATCGGACTTATGAAGGTGCTGAATACCGACCGGGTCCATACCGACAGATTCCTTTCGCAATACTTACCAAGTATACCGTCACCGCTGCACGGCATCAAACGAAAAATGAAACCAAAGAAACCCAATATTCTCGTCCTCATGACGGACCAGCAGCGGTTTGACGCCATGAGCTGCTCCGGCAACCCGGAAATCCGAACGCCGCACCTGGACCAACTTGCCGCCTCGGGAGTTCGTTTCTCACAAGCGGTCACCCCGACACCAGTCTGTGTCGCCGCCCGGCGAAGTTTCATCACCGGTCACCGCGTCTCTCGCACCCATTGGGTCTCCAACAGAAACCTTCCGGGCCCGCTTCCAGAACTCCCGACCATGATGTCGCTCCTCCTCAATTCGGGATACTGGACCCAAGGGATTGGAAAAATTAGCAATAAATTCACAAAGGGGATTGACAATCGAATGAGAATTCAACAATTTTGTAGAGTTCGGGGGGATATGGGGGATCTACAATCCTCGGAGATTTCGGAGAATATATAAATGAAGACTCCCCGCAGCAAGCTGCGGGGTATCCGACTTTAGCATTCCTCGCACTTTCTCACCATAGCATCAACTGCCGTAGTTCTGCCTTCGGTTTTCCTTGTTCGCGCACATATGCTTCCACCGTCGCCCAATCTCCTCTCTCTCCCACTGTCCCCACGTAGTAGCCGTCCGACCAGTATTCTCCTCCCCACTGCTCCTTTCCTACCCACGGCTCCCTCCGAAAGACCTCTCGCGCCGTTAGGCTCTTATATATCTGCACTATCCTCCCAGGCGCCAACTCCGGATGCGCTCCACACAATAGGTGGGCGTGATCCTTATCGCATCCCAACCCCTCCATCTCGATCTCATAGCGCTGCCCGATCCCTTCTGTCGTTTCTTGCAATACCCTCCTCACTCTCTCCTCGATCAATCCCTTCCGATACTTTACCGGCATTACGTAATGATAATGTATTTCCCAGACACAGTGCCAACCTCGCTTTAGTCGGCTTTTTTCCTTCCTCTCTCCCACCCACTACTCCTAAAAAAGCTAGCAACCCCGTAGCAAGCTACGGGGAATGACCAAGTTCAATCCTAGGAAGGATAACTATGAAAAACATGAAGAAACAGATCATGAAAACCATCACGATGGGATGTGCTGCTACCGGCCTTATTCTGACCGCCAATTTGGTCAATGCGTCGCCCTATGTTGTCCGGGGGCCTTTTCCGGCGACAACAGCATTTGGCCTTTTGCCGGCGCCGACGCAAGTGGCGGGCAAGGAATTTTCCGATCATTTTGATCGAGATACAGGAATGCCGGCCGTGGCTGACCCTGAACAGGTCATCTCTTGGGACGGCGGAGGAGGCACAACCGACAGTACATTTGACTACACCGGTAGCCGAGATGCCCACCTTGGATTTACAGATAACGATGGTGAAGTGCACGCCTTAGCCCATGCCACTGACCTCCTCTTCCCTGCCATAATTGCGGATGCGGCTCATTTACTCTTCTCGGTAGACACCAGCCCCGATATTTATTACGAAAATTGGGGCAGCTCTGGGAAAGGATTGTGGGCCGCGGCTGTTACCGATATCGATGACATGAACCTTATTTCTGATCTCGACGGTTTGGAGGTCTGGGGACCCGAAGGACCAGGAGCAGACGATGCCATCCGATACTCGCTCGAAGGAACCTCTGATCCCCACGGCGTAGCGATTTGGTCCTATACCGGTCCCGGTCTCCATATGAGTACCCCGTTTGCGAGCGTAGCAGAACTCGCGGCGGCCATTGCCCCCTTAAAAGGGCTTACGGGGATCGATATAGAAGCTGCGTTCAACTTGGATGGACACATGGTCGGCTTCGAAACGATTATGTTCACCATCGATCCTATTACTCACCCCACCAGTGGCGGCCCGCTTTTTGACGGCGGCGAGATATTTGTCTATACCTTGGGAGCGGGTGCAGGTGCGGCCACCTACCTGACCCACGGCGGCCATTTTTGGGACACTGCTTTTGACGTAAGGGGCACCTTTGGCGTCGCCAGCGAGAACGTCAACGCCCTGGAGGCTGTGTCTGTAATCCCGGAACCAGGTTCGATCCTGCTCCTGGGCACGAGCCTGATCGGTCTTGCGATCGGTTACAACAGGCGGAATCGGAACGCCTAACTAACTGCACATAGCTTTAAGAAATGGCCCGCGCCGATCCGGCGTGGGCCATTTTTTTGACAAGACTAACCTCGACAGATTCCCTCATTCAAAACCCTGAATTCGCCCCCTTCCAGATTCACTCGGACCTACCTGAGTCTCCCTTAAAGTCTTTTCGGCGGTGAACGGTCATCCCTCGCGAGCGCGGTCCTACACCTGACGGCAATCAAGTAACTCGTAGTTTGGAGCGAAGCGGGAAGGAGGAAGCTGCCTACCTCGATGTTTCCCGGCTTGCCAGGATTGCATGGCTCTCTATCCGTTGTTTTCCTAATCCCCGGCTTGCAGGAGTTCACTGCACCCTCTGGACTCCTGAACACTAAAACCTGACACCATTCCCACTCTCCCCACGTCTCCGCCTCACCGACTCTCCTCTTCCACATTTTTCGCACGCAGGCCTGCCAGGTTTCCAATGCTGGCTACTTCCGGCCACAGGCGGCGGACCACCCCGACCACGACAAGAGTCCCAACGGCTCCACAAAGTACAGTCGGAACCGGGCCGATCAGGGCGGCCACCACTCCAGCTCGCATCGCCCCAAGATGCCGGGCGAAACCGCGGAACACCTGAGTCACGGCCGACACTCGACCCCGCACGGAGTCAGGCGTCATCAGGTAAATCACACTCTGCCGCACCACCGACCCGACATTTTCGAATGCGCCCAACAGGAATAATACAAAGAGGGACAGACCCATGGAGCCGGAAACCCCAAAGAGAAAGACGGATCCCGAAAACAGAGCGACGGACCATAGAATCACGCGGCCGGGATTCCGCAGAGGGGGTCGATGGGCGAGGTAAAGCGCGGCCGCAAACGCTCCCAGTCCTTCAGAGGCACGCAACCAACCCAATCCGACCGCTCCAACGTGAAGGATCCGGTCGGCGAAGATAGGCAGGAGGGTCTCAATCCCACCGACTAGAGCAGCAAACATGTCCAGCGTCATGACACCCAATACCGCTTTGGTTTGGTGGACATAGCGGACACCGGCGAAAAGCTCCCGGACCGTTGCAGAGCGTTTCCCGGAGGTCGATTCAAAGGAATAGGAAATACATGCAAAGAGCGCGACAATGATGACGCCGAAAGCAGCATTCAGAACGTAGACGACGGAGAAATCGAGATACGCGACCATGAATCCTCCGGCAACCGGCCCCACAGTTTTGGCAACCTGAAATATTGTTCGATTCCAGGTGACGGCGTTGGGAAAGGCCTCGAGAGGAAGGAGACGCGGGATCATGGCATGGCGCGAGGGATCGGCCGCGATCTTGAACAGGGCCATAAGCAGAACGATCAAGTAGATCAGAGAGAGGGAGGGATCTGCGAGATTGACGCCGCCGGTGTCGGCGTGCCGCTCAAACCCACTCAAAGCGGATGCAAGCGCGCCGCTGATGCCGGATAAAATCCCGTTTTCGGAGAGATTTCCCCTATTCAACGATACCAGCCCCAGGGATAGGGAGAGGACAGAATTCACCAGGAGGGCAAAAATGACGATGCGCTTGCGGTTGAATCGATCGGCCCAGTGGCCGGCCGGCAGGGCGAAAACAAACAAGGGAATCACTTGAATGAGCCCGAGAAATCCCAAGGCGATCGCGGATCGCGTGATCTCATAAACCTCCCATGTGACCGCAAGGTTGAGCATGTGGCGCCCAAAGATGGAGAGGGAATTGGCGGCACTGTAGAGGCGGAAGTTTTGATAGCGTAGCGCCTGGTAGGGGTCGTGGCCCATTAGGAATCTGTCGGGTTTTGCGCTTCGCAATATCGTTGAGGTTCAGATCGAAGGGTGGCGGATGTAATTCCGGAACAATTCCCTACCGACAGATTCCTCTTGCCAGGAGTCTGTCGGAAGAGCTTTGGTACTTGCACCGCAATCGAATCACAGAGTCCGACAGACTCCTGGCAATGGAGATCGTTCTAAACTCCAAACTCTTTTCCGGCCTTTCGGTTGAGCAACTCGGCGAAAAGGCTGCCGAGTTGGGCTTCGACGGGATTGACCTCAACATCCGTCCAGGCCACCCCGTGAATCCCGACAACGTGACCAAAACTCTGCCTGAAGCGATCTTTCACTGGGCCTCCCACGGGCTTTCCTGCCCATTGGCGACCGCACCGACATCAATGATAGACCCTCAGGCTCCTGAAGTGGAGAGGATCTACTCCGCCTGCGCCGAGGCCGGCGTCCCTCGCCTCAAAATCGGTTTCTACAGATTCGCGGAGGGCGAAGACTACTGGGAAGTTTTGGACGCAGCTCGTGCCAGCCTGGAAGCGTTTGCGAAGTTCAGTGAAAAGTACGGCGTTCAAACCTGCTATCAAATTCACAGCGGCCGATGCCTGGGCTCAAACTGCGCCGGGTTGATGCACCTGATCCGAGACTTTCCGCCGGAGCATGTCGGCGCCTACCCGGATATTGGTCATCTGGCCTTGGACGGCGAGTACCTGCCGATAGGGTTGGCCATGATCCGCGACTACCTCTCTATTGTCGGCATCAAAGACCCCTACTACGCACCCCAGCCCATCGGGAACAGTCCGGCATTTCAACCCAAATTCACCATCGCCGGGCAGGGTTGCGTCGATTGGCCGCTCTGCTTCGAAACCTTCAAGTCCATAGACTTTGACGGCCCCCTCACGGTCCACACGGAGTATGACTTGGAAAGATCCATGCTCCAACGGCTGGGTAATACCGATTCCGAGCCGCCGGATCTGGAAGCTTGCGCAAAATCCGACGCCGAATACTTGAAGGGACTAATTTCGAAGCTCGATTGATATGTTCCGCATTCCGGTCGTCGAGGAACGAACTAAGCCGCACAGGAACGCGCCGGCCTCCGCGTAGTCCGGACGAGCTTGCGGCTCAGTCGAATTCTAAGAAATTTGACACTCCCTCCTCTCGTGAAACGATTAGGCCATGGACGAAGAACGACTCAATGTGGTGATTGCATGCAATCAAAGGGTGCGCGAGGAATACCTGGACCCCAACGATCTCAAGCGCCTTGAAGAATTCGCTGATTGGAGGTGGATCGAGTTTGAGGGCGGCGGAATCCAGGACGCCAACACCCGGCCTGAAGACAGGGCACGGCTCGCTGAAGAGCTGGCAGAGACCGCCGCTCTGATCCTCTGTCACGGCGCGCCCAGGATCGACGCCGAGATCTTGGATCGAACGCCCCAGCTGAAACTCATTGGGGAACTGGAAGGGGATCGTTTCGCCAGCCGCATCGATCTGGGAGAGGCATGGTCGCGCGGCATACGCACGGTCGACACCACCCACGGCTCATCCTACCCCGTTGCCGAATGGGCGCTGGGCCTGCTCCTGATTTCGATGCGCAACGCCGGAGCGCTGTTTCGCCGTATCATCACCGGCCAAACCACACGGACAACGAAAAACAACCCCGGATACCTCCACGGCGACCTGTTCGGCAAAAGAGTCGGACTCATCGGCTGCGGCCATATCGGGAGGCGTCTCATAAAATTCCTTCGCCCATTCGAGGTCGAAATCTGGGTACATGACCCCTACCTGCCAAACGAGATGGCCGATGCCGTCGGTTTCCTGCAGACCTCCCTTGACAATGTCCTCTCGCAATGCGACGCCATCGTCTGCCTCGCACCGTTGACCTCGAAAACAAAGGGCATGATCGGTCGAAGCGAGTTGAATCGGATCCCTTCGGGTGCGGTGCTGGTCAATGTTTCGCGGGGTCCCATCATCGATTCCGAAGCGCTGATCGAGCGCCTTAAGCGCGGCGATATTATCGCCGGTCTCGACGTCTTCGATCCCGAGCCGATACCGCCGGATAGCGAAATCATTCCACTCGAGAATGTCTTTCTCAGCCCGCACATCGCCGGCGTCACAGCCACCAGCTATCCGCGCTTTTTCAAGATCATGGTGGACGAACTCAAGCGTTTTACTCAGGGCCACCAGACCCTCTTCGATCTCACACCCCGTTCCCAGGACAACCGAACCGGGGCGGAGATTTGAAAAACTGGAATTACTTCAACCCTGCCCGAATAGCCGAGAAACCTGATTCTTCCCCAGGGCGAGCCTGGGGGATCTTCGGTGAGTGAGACCCGTGCGGTGTAGCCTGACAACCTTAGAGACCACGGGACAAGCCCGTGGGATACATTCATTTCCTGCTAACGGCACACAAAGGAGGAAGCTACCACAATCAGCATTTTCTTGCCTGAATTCTGAAAAGCTGGAGTATTAGAGATTCCACATGTAGTCCACCACTCCACCATGATCATCGACACCCACATCCACCTTTACGATCCGTCACGCAAAGAGGGAACTCCCTGGCCCGAGCCTGACGATCCTGTCCTCTACAAGACCACCCTTCCAGAACGATGCAAAGTGCTCGCCCTTCCCGCCGGAACCACCGGCGCCATCGTCGTCGAATGCAGCCACTGGGTCGAGGACAACCAATGGGTGCTGGACCTCGCCAAGGAGGATCCTTTCATCTTCGGCTTGGTGGGCAACCTGGACGCTAACCACGAACGCTTCAAGGAACACATCGAACGGTTTGCCCGAGACCCCGTCTTCCGCGGCATCCGGTCGCGGCTCTGGGAGCCCGATCACATCGATGCGCTCCGTCTCCTCGCCGATCGGGATCTCTCCTTCGACTGCGGACTCAATGAGGCAACCGTTAAGATCGCGAGCGCCATTCCCGACCTTCGCATCATTATCAACCACAGCGCCGGTCTTCCCATGGACGGTGAGGATCAGGATCCGGATCGGGTCGCTCTGATGCGGAAGGCGGCTTCACACACCAATGTCTATTGCAAACTCTCCGGCATGATGGACCTCCGTAGCAAGATACGTCCCGCCCCCAAGGACGTTGCCCACTATGCGCCCGTCCTGGACCTCCTCTGGGACGCGTTCGGAGAAGACCGCATGATCTTCGGCAGTGATTGGCCGGTTTCCGATAACAGCGAAAGAAGCTATGGGGTAGTCCTGCAGCTCGCTCAGGACTACGTCCGATCGAAACCAGAGTCCGCCTATCAGAAAGTCTTCTGCGAAAACTCGCGGAGGGCGTATAAGTGGAGCGATCGCCGATAGTAACCCTACCTCTTGTGATCCTTAATCGCGATCTTCTTCCTATCCCCTCCTGGGAGGGGTTTGGGGTGGGTTGCCACGACATCAAGGATGAGCAAACTATTCTTTTGTAGCACACGATTCCGCCAAGGCACAACCTAGCTCGAACCACCCACACCAACTCCATGCTCCTCCCCGGCCTCCTCTCCGTCACCTTTCGCAAACTCCAGCCGAATGAGATCATCGACCTCGTCCGAAATGCGGATCTAGACGGTATCGAATGGGGCGGCGATATTCATGTCCCTCACGGCGATCACGATCGGGCTAAGGAAGTCCGCCGGAAGACTGAAGAGGCCGGACTCCAGGTCTTTGCCTACGGCTCCTACTATCGTTCCGTGAGCAGCGAGGATGACGGTCTCTCCTTTAACACCGTCCTCGAGACGGCGATTGCCCTTGGCGCCCCCATCATCCGGGTTTGGGCTGGTAAGCAGGGCTCGTCGGATTCTGAACCCGACTACCGTTCGTCGATCGCAGATAACCTTCGGAGTATCGGAGAGGCGGCCCAATCCCGTAAAGTCGAAATCGCTCTCGAATTTCACGGCAATACCCTGACCGACACGGTGGATTCGGCTCTCTCCCTGATCGAGGAAGTAGCTCATCCCAACGTCAAACTCTACTGGCAACCTCCCCACGCCCAGTCCACTGAAACCCGACTCCAGGGTTTACGGAGAATACTTCCCTACCTCTCCCATCTCCATGCCTTTCACTGGGACACGCGTGAAGGAAAACTCGAACGCAAACCTCTCAGTGAGGGCAAGGATGACTGGCGCGCCTACCTTAGGGCCGTCGATAGCCCCTCCGCCCAGCGTGCCGTCATGCTCGAGTTCGTCCGGGACCACAGCCCCGACCAATTCCTCAAGGACGCCGAAACTCTCAAGCGGCTTGTCCAGGAGGCGACGGCGGTTTAAGGCGAATCTCCTGTAGCCTGGAAATATCACAAGATTTCGATGTTCGAGTGGGCGGCACCATTGCGTAGGACGAGCATCCGGTTTCGCTACGCTGCGCCGCGACGGGTCTCGCTTGTCGCCTCTTTTTCACGGTCCGCGCAACTTGGAGATTTCTACCGGAATCAGGTCGAGCCCCGGGATGTCTTCGAAATCCTTCACATTGGCACTGAGTAGCTTGAAGCTCCGCTGAACCGCTTGTGCCGCCAACCACAAATCCTGAATGCGAAATTGGTGACCTCTCCCCGCCCTCCGGAGCTGGCCGGCCAGTGTCCCAAAGACCTCCGCTGTGACTCCGTCAATGCGCAGGAGCGGTTTCCTCTTCAGTCGCCTGATCGTCGCCAGTGCCCGTTGCCGCCGGCCGGGATCTTCCATCAATTCAATACCCATCTGCAATTCCGCGAGATTTATCGGCGAAAGAAATACTCGCTCATTCCGAGTGATGTCGTGAACATCCGCCGCTGAAAGATCCCCCCGCTCAACCGAAATCCAAATCCCGGTGTCGACTAAGAAACCCATGGGTCCCTCAATTCCTTAAGAGTTCCCTTCACTTTGCGCCCCTTTCCCCGTGCCTTTTCGATTCCTTTAAGCAACTCCTCTGCCGTTGCCTCATCTAAGGTCCTGTAGAGATCCCCAAAAACCTCCAATGCATCCTGTCCCGACGGCTCCGGAATAAGCCTCGCCACCCGCCTCCGATTTCGCGTCAAGACAATCTCCTCACCTTCAAATTCGATCTCATTCAATACCGATCGAAAGTTCCTCGATACCTCCGTTGCCGTCATCTCTTTCATAACCGTTTAACTTTCTCCGAATTAATCGGATTGTCAAAGTTAATCTGATAATCTGATAATCTGATTTTGCAGTCTGGAGCTCTCTTGATTCTCGTTTGCCCTCCGCCTTCTGTAGATCCCATCCCTACTTCCGAACAGAGGCGCCGATCAGGGAACAGATCATTGACACCGATAGCACGAGTCCCGACAGTCCGAATCGGACACAACTATGAACAAAACTCGATGGGCCCAATACGGCACCAAACACGGCCATGCGGCGGGAAAACTGCTGGCCCTGCAAAGGAATCCCAACGTCGATGTGGTAGGCGTCTACGAACCGGATGAAGAGCGAAGGAGGGAGCTTTCCACACAGGAGGGTCCTTTCTCGTCCGTTACTTGGTTTGATGACCCTGGCCGGCTTCTGGAGGATGCATCGATTGTCGCAGTTGCCTCGGAAGGATCCAATTTGGAGAGCCTGGATCAAACCGAGGCCCTAACCCAGGCCGGCAAACACGTTTGGTACGACAAGCCGGCGGGCAATCACTGGCACCAATGGCAGCGAGTTGTCCGCGCCGCGGGAGAGAAGAACCTCCTTCTTCAGATGGGCTACATGCTGCGTTATCACCCCGCCTTTTACCGTATCGCGGAATGGGCTCACAATGGATTCCTTGGCGAAATCACCTCTGTCCGCGGCCATATGTCGACCTCCATCCCCACGGAGCGCGCAGAAGTGCTTGGAATATTCAAAGGAGGCATCTTCTTCGACCTCGGGGCCCACATGCTTGACCAGGTCGTCTGGCTCCTCGGTCGCCCGGATAAGGTAACGGCCTTTCTTCGTAACGACAGTGATGCGGTCGGCGTGGTCGATAACTCGCTTGCCGTGTTCGAGACTTCCGAGGCGATCGCATTTATCGATATCTCCTCCTGCGAAACACCGCCCACCGCCAGGCGTTTTGAGGTCTACGGAACACACGGCAGCGCTATCATTCTAGAGCCGTTTGAACCCGGCCCTCGCATCCGGCTTTGCCTCGACCAAGCCCGGGAGGGGCACTCGGCCGGTGAGCAGATTGTAGAAGTGGAGAACAGATCGCGGCAGGATCTATACGAACTCGAGCTCGAAGCTTTCCTCGCCACCATCGCCGGTGACCGGGAACCCGATCGTCCACCGTCTCACGAACTTCTGGTTCAGGAGACGCTCCTTCGTGCCTGCGGCTACCTTTAGCCTGAAAATCTAAGATGATTTCCAGGCAAGACAAAATTCTGCGAATTTTGGGTTAGGGTGACAGAGGAACTCGAGCACTGACGTTGTAGAATTTGCTCTCGGTTTCAGGAAGTTCCGTCAAGAGCTGAATTGTCGTGGTGCCCGAAGACGGGAGGATATCGCTTATTGCGATGCTGAAAGCGGCCCCCAGGTCTTCCGTTCCATTGATGTCGTAGATGCGACGCGGACTTGAGGTCCACTCGAGAGTCACGTTGTTACCGGGCGAACCAACTCGAGTAAGCTCGATAATTCGAAAGCGTTCCACTCCATCAAAGGGATTGGAATCGGCAAGAAACTCGCCTGAATCCGACAAACCGTCGCTGTCGAAATCACCAACTTCACCCAGAAGAGCAAGGTCGCCCGCAATCGTTCCGGTGCCTGATCCACTCGCCTCTACCTGTTCGAGTTCCCAAGAGTCGGGAATCGCGTCCTCATCGCTATCGGGACCAGGATCGATGGCGTTGGTGCTGACGAAGTGCACCGCATCGGAACCGAGGTCGACCCAACCGACGTTAGCCGAATAGGCATAGCCCGAAAGCTGCCCGGTCAAAAGGTCAACCCGGGGCGGGTTGTTCCAATCCTGAGCGAACTTGATCCAGCCGATATTGGCTCCGTAGGCAAAACCGAACAGGCCTCCTCCACCATCGTGATTGACGCCGAAATCGTTCGCTTCGCTCACTGTTCGGGATGTTAATTGCCGATTCGGCGGGCGTGGTTCCCCCCGATACGCCAGAGGCTTGAACTGCGAATCCACGCAGATCGAGTGTGACATCATTGCTGTTGATGGTGATGACCGGCTCGGTGGCCGGGATATCCGTGATGTTTCCCGTCAGGTAGTAGGAGCCCGGCTCATCGATAATAAAGGGCGCATCATCCGGATCGAGGGGTGTGCCCCGATCGATGTTGGCCAGCGATTTCATCGATGGCTGGGGAATTCCACCCAAATCGAGCGCCCTATTGGCAATCGATGGTTCAAGCTCGCCCGCTCCTTGACCACGCAGACCAACCGGAAAGACAACAAGCACCGTCGCAATCATTACAGCCAGGCACGATGACACTAACCGGGCCGAGATTTTCCGCTCCGCAAAGTCGATATTCATTCCTAAGCTCCCACTAATGGTTCATATCAAACCCTACTTTCCAAAAATAGATTCGCTGCCAGAGAGAGCAATCAATTACGAAAATCACCTTAGCCCGATCTTCGTTTCAGATCCAACTCAGCGAGATTGCGGCACGGCTCTGGAGTCCCCGCTCTGCCTTGAGCAGAGCGTTTAGGAAGCTGTCGGTGGTAGAATTGGAAGTGGTGCGCGAAGATACCTAGAACGTCCCACACCATTGCAATGTTGCGCTGCTAAGCCTGACAGCTTCCTTGCTAGTTTTGAAAGTTCAGCTGCTCCCTCGTGATTTCGACAATAACCGAATCCGCGGTCTCTTTCGCGCCTTCCGGTAGGACCTCCAGCCTGACAATCTTTCCCGGTTCCCCGAGGATAAGATTCGCCACCTGACCCATGTTCAATGACCAGGCATTGCGAAACTGGCCATTCCCAGAATCAACCGCCAGAATACGATCGTTGACTCGGAGTTGACCGCTGGTCTCTGCCGGTCCACCGGGCATCAGTTTTGTGATGGTTGGATAACCCTCCTTTTGGTCCAGATAAGCTCCGATTCCGGAAGGTACCGTTTTCTCGACCCGTTCCACGGCCAGATTTCGTTCCTCAGGATCCTCCAATGATTCCGCCCAGCTCCTCGCCGCCTCCGTATCCTTGTAGACCAGGCGACTGGCAATCCTCTTGATGGCCTCCTGTCGCATGTCTCCATCAGTAACCGATTCGAGGTTCTCCGCCAGTTGCGCCGGATCCTGCGCTGTCCACACCTGAATAATTCCCCGCTGGATTGACTTTTAAAATCGTCATCCTCCATTTCCGCCGCCCATTCCCAGGCGTGCAGGGGATCCTCACTGGCCCAGCCGTGCGAAAAAAGGGTCACGAACCGATCCCACTCTTGGCCCGTTAGGTCGTTGCCCAATTCAAAGGCCTCGGTCGGATTGTCTCCCGCCAATAGACCCGCCGCCCGGCCCAGCAGTTCGATCCTTCGAGGCCCTTCCAAGATACCGTTGGCCCACGCTACCGCCACATCCGGTCTCGCACTCTCTCCATCCAGAAGCATATACCCGAGACCCGACGAAAATCCGGATCTTAGAATGATGCCGGCGTACTGACGGGAAGTCGGCCACTGCCCATCTCTCCATTCGTAAACCAGCGTGCGCAGCGCCAACTGCCTCTCGTTCGTATCCTCGAAATCCTTCGCCAACCGGAGCGCAACCTCGGGATCGAGCGAGGCCATGAAGGTGAAGGCGCCGCGAATGATGGCTTCCCTTTCCCGCCTGCTCTCAATTCGATCGAGAAGGGCAAAGAATCCTCCCGGATTTCCCTGAGCGGCTTCGAATCCGGCACTCTCCAATCTCTGTAGAATTCGAAATTGATCAACGGCGCCAGTTCGATCCACGCCCGAAAGCCTACCACTACCCCTCCCAGGACGTTTGTTCGCCGCCTCCTCTTCACCTCCCGTTCTGCCGGAGAGCATACCCTTAGCCTCCCGAGTTTCGTTCTCGAGGCGATCGATCTCACTCTGTGAACCATCGTTCCGGGAATCAGGTAGGAATTGACGGAGCGCGAGAAAGCCCGAGAGCAGTAGCAGGAAGATGAGAGAACAGGTGAAGATGAGATTCCTATTCATAACTATAAGGGCCAGGGGTAATCTTGCTTTCGCGAAATCGCCTGCTGAAACGTAGAGGTCCAACGCTATTCAATGCCGACAGCGATATGCCAGATTTGTTCAAGCGTCTTTTCTCGAATCGTTACGACCGCTAAGCGAACAAATCTTCGCTACCTACCTAGCGGGCGTGAGGCTCCCCATGACATCGCGAACGCGTTACCTTTCGTGGAGGCGCAAGATTCAACTAGCCTCGGCACCTCATCCGCACACATTGGAAAAACTCTGCCAACACGGTCGGAGGAAAGCGACCCTTCCCCTAATCGCGAGTTCGCATCGACAGGGAGTCCATCTCTGGGTACCGCTTTGCATATCGAGAACCTGGCCGAACAATACGAAGACTTGGTTGGTCACATATCGTCACTTGAGGGTGAGGGGATCAGAGAACACTGGATGTCCGATGTGATGAGAGAATGGGTTCAATACGAGCCGGATGCGGTCGGCCATTGGATAAATCAACTAGCCGATGGATCCATCCGGGACAGCGCCCTGAGGATTGACGTTCAAGATTGGGTTGCAAGGAGTCCACGGGAAGTGGCTGACTGGGCACTGTCGGTCGATGATGTGCGAGTTCGAAGGGAGTCCCTTGATAACGCCGTCTACGCCTGGATAGGCACCGGACGAATGGATGAAGCGATCGATTGGATACACTCCCAAGGATCCCGACCTGAAGCGAGCGATGTCGCCTTCAAGCTCGCGCTCAAAGCATATTCAAAAGACCACGAAGAGGGAAACGCCCTCGCTGCTCGCATCTTCGATCCCGAGCAGTACGAAACTTTCCTGAAGAAGAGAATGGTTGTCGACGAACGCCAGATCTTCAATAATCTGCGGCAGATCGCATCCGCCGCTCAGCAGTTCATGCTTGATGAAGGCGTGCGAACGGTAGGCCTCGATCAGATCCGGGCAAAGGCAAGCATATCCCCTCCCTCACACGCGTCCTCGAGGAGAGCTACGAAGAAATCATCGTCAATACCGACACCACTCGAATCACCGTCACGACCCCAACAGGAAGAGTCCTGACCTACGACTTCTAAGGCGTATTCTGAGACAACAAGCTGCAAGTTGGTCTGCGGTTACCAAATGCAACCCTTCAAGAGGCGGGAATTTCGGGAAATCCTCCCCCACCTCGTCCTGTCGGCTTTCGGCTCCCTCGGCCTCGCGCCGGGGTGATGCTGGATTCTGGGTAAAGGTGGCCGTGCCCCTCCCACCCCTCTTCAGCCCCCCGTTCACCCAGCCGCAAGGTGCGGCTGGGTGAGAATGGGGGGCTGAAGAGGGGTATATTGATCCAGTCGAAATTTGCAGCTGGGAAACCTGGCACCACCCCGGCGCGAGGCCGGGGGAGCCTAACAGATAACACAGTACTCAATGTCGGGAAGAAAGACGTCGATTGCCAGAACTCGGAGGTGCAGTGGAACACTCCGGTCGATTGAAACCGGCTGCTCCACCAATTCCAGTTTGCCTTCGATCTCCCCGTCAAGATCCTTCAGCTTGATCCTCACTCTGAGTCCCACGGGCAGGCCCCACTCTTCACGAATCGCCTCGAGTCGCTCCTCCTGTTGGCGGAGCCAATTCTTATATCCATCCGTGCAACCGGATTCAAAGTCGAGCTCACCTTGAATCGGAAAGCTGTCAGCTCCAGCCACCGGCTGACACTTCGTAGCCGAATCCGTGGGGGCTGAAACTTCCCTTGAAGGCTCCATATTACTACCTCATGGAAAATCCCGAAGGTCGCCCGAAATCTGCATGGGCATTGAAGTTTCAGGACCGTCACGACTGCCTCTTCTTAGCCATAAGCGAAAAGGTCATGGGGATCAGCTTTCGCTGTTCGTCGGTCAGGATCGGAAAGGAATCCCAGTATTCCTCCTTGTGCTCGCCGAAAAACTCAATCTCCATTCCCGCATCGATCACCCCCTGAATAATGGATGCCAAGGACCATAGCCGCTCGTACTTCGTCGATTCTTTCTCCACCGGCATATCCAACTTTCCAATGAAGTTTGAGCCCCAACCCTTGTTCGACTCGGCGTAGTTGAAGTAATTGACCTCGGAGAAGATCAGTCTCTCCTGCTGACTGTCGAACAGCCAGGTAAAAGGATGATCATCCAGGATGTGGAAGACTCCGCCCGGCTTTAGGAGGCGCGCAATCACCCGAGTCCATCGTTCCAAATCGTGCAACCAGCAAAGCGCTCCTCGTCCCGCATAGACCAGATCTGCGATTCCATTGAGCTCTTCAGGAACGTCGAGGACATCACATCGATACCAGCGCGCCTCGGCGCCCACCGCTTCTGAGATTCGCCGGGCGTTCCCGATATGCACATCGGATATATCGACGCCGATTACCTCCTCCACCCCTTCGTTCCAGAGCGACAGCGTATCCCTTCCCGAGGCACATTGCAGATGGATGGCGGTTCGGCACCACTCTCCGACTTTCCCCAGATTACGCCGCTCAATCGGATGCAGATTACTGCCTCCTTGCCGAATGAATTCGATGTCCCGCTCTATTGACTCCGTGTATTTCGAGGCGCCTTCATTCCAACCCTGCCGATTCGCCTCATGTCGCCGCCTTACCTCCTCGTTACCAGAGGCCGGCGGCTCGACTCTCGTAAAGCTGTCGCAGTCGAATTCTTCCTCTCTGTCCATCCTTTCAAAAATCCTTCAAGACAAAGTTCGTAAGGAGTACCGCCGCGGTTCGCGTGCTTCCGATAAGGCCTCGCACCCTCTCGCAGTCCCGCCGTCTTGATGAAGTGACGCTTTTCTTCGATCTCTTTGATTCTCAACAAGGGACTTCCCACTCTTTTTCTTCGTTCCGAATCTGCCCGGCCTCTCCATAAGATATCTATAGTCACCAAATACAGCACGATTTACTTCAACTTGCAAACAGGCCAATCAGCCCCCGCCTACAGCTCTAAACTATGTGACAAATAAATCGACGGCCGTCGATTTATTTGTCACATAGCGGTCTTAGCAGAATCGCCGAAGGGAAGGCTCCTACAAGCGGGAGCGGTGGGATAACAGGGATAAGAGAAAGAGGGTATCCTCGATTCAGGTAATGGAAGTGTCTTCCAAGCTGATTTCGGTTTCATTCTTCGAGAGAGTCGGATTTGGTTCAATCATCCCTCCTGTTGACGCCTCGGTTCGAGCTACTATGGTAACTGGCAATGAACCTCGCGATCAGGGGAGGAATTCCAGTAACCGAGAAACCATTCCCCACCTGGCCGGTATTCGGCGACGAGGAGAGAGAGGGGCTTCTCCGCGTGCTCGAAAGCGGAGAGTGGGGATCAACCCGGGGGAAGGAAGTATCCAACTTTGAACGCTCCTTCGCCGAGTACCACAGAGCCGCGTTCGGGATCGCGACCTCGAGCGGAACCACTGCCTTGAGCATCGCATTACGATCCGCTGGAATCGGCCCGGGCGATGAAGTCCTGGTCCCCGGCTACACTTTTGTCGCTTCCGCGACGCCTGTCCTTGACGCTCTCGCGAAACCGGTGTTCGTCGATATCGAAGCCGACACTCTCAATATCGATCCGGCGGAAGTGGAGAAGGCGCTCACTCCACGCAGCAAGGCAATCCTTCCGGTCCATTTTGGCGGCCGGCCGGCTGGACTCGATCGGCTCCAGAAGATGGCGCAGGATAACGATCTGGTGATCATTGAAGATGCCTGCCAGGCTTGGGGAGGCCTTTACCAGGGGAAACCTGTCGGGACTCTTGGAGAGGCGGGATGCTTCAGCTTTCAATCGTCAAAGAATATCTCCAGCGGTGAAGGCGGGATTATTGTGACGAACGATCCAGGTATCGCCGAATTGAGCCGTAGCATCTCGAATTGTGGCAGGACGGCCGATGGACCATGGTACGCGCACGATAACTACGGCGGTAATTATCGTCTGACCGAATTCCAGGGCGCCCTCCTAAAGGCTCAACTTAGCCGCTACCCCTCTCTGCACGAAAAGAGGGAAGAGTCTTGCCGTTTCCTCTTTTCCGAAATCGCCAACATCGAAGGTTACATCAATCTCGCCCCCCTTGACGAAGGTTCGCGATCGTCCTGGCATTTATTCTGTATCCGACTCGACGCGGGCGTCTGGGGAGAAATCACGAAGGAGCAGGTGGTTGAGGCGCTTCGAGCCGAGGGTATCCCTATTAGTCCTGGCTATGCCCTGCCGGTTCACAAACAGCCGCTTTTCAGGAAAGGGAAATTCGGATCCAATGGCGGCCCGACCGCCTATTTTGAAAGCGATTTTCCAGATTTTAGTCAGCTCTCACTTCCCAATGCGGAAAGGGCTTGCTCGAACGAGGCTCTGTGGCTCACCCAGAACCTGCTTCTGGCGGACGAAGATATGCTGAGGTCCGTAATCGAGGCCATCTCCAAGGTCTTCGAATGCCGCGACCAGCTCCTCGGCTAGTACCCTGTCGGAATGAAATCGAAGACCGAACCCGGATACCAGTACTTACCCGAACTGCCGGCAGCGTCGGCTACTTGACCTCCCGAGCACTATCGAATAAACAGAAGACTCAAACTGATTGCCAACCGCCTGACACCTGAACCCAACAACAATCATGCAACCATTCCTCGAATCCAAAGACGTCGTTGACGATGGCGCCGAGCTGAATCGCCGTTTGCAGCGGGACGGTTATCTTTTCTTATCTTCGCTCCTACCGACGGGGCTTCTCGAAGATCTGTGCTTGCAAAACCTAGGAGTGGCTCGGGACGCCGGTTGGATCAAGGAGGGAACACCATTGGAAGAGGCCATCGCAGACCTCGACAGCTTTTGCGTCGAGCCCGAACCGAAATACATGGAGCAGTACCATAGAATGTACTGCCTGCCCGCATTCCATGCCCTGCAACATCGTCTGGAGTTGGTCGATCTGTTGGAACGCATCTTCGATGAGCCGGTCCTCCCTCATCCCCGAATCATTGGCCGCACTATTTTCCCCAGTTTCGAGGCCTATACCACCCCGCCACATCAGGACTTTATCCCCATCCAGGGAACGCCCGATACGCTGACGGCGTGGATCCCATTGGGCGATTTGCCCGAAGATATGGGAGGTCTGCAGATTGCTTCAGGTTCGCACAGGAAAGGCGTTTACGATTTTCACCCTGCGCTGGGAGCAGGAGGTTTGGCTGTCACCGATCCGCTCGATGGCACCTGGGTGAGCAACCCATTTTCACAAGGGGACGTGCTCATCTTCCACAGTATGGCCGTGCACAAAGGCGTGCCCAACCGAAGCGCCAAACTGCGCATGTCCATCGACGCCCGCTACCAGAAGGTCAGTGATCCGATTGCTCCGGGCAGTTTGCAGCCCCATAGTCAGCCCCACACATGGGACGAGATCTACGCCCACTGGCCGGATCAAAGCCATCTCAAACACTATTGGGAAAAGTCGGGCATGCAGGTCGTCGAATACGATAACAGCTATAACGAAAAAAGAGACGCGATGGCCTTCGAGATGGGCGAAAATGGCGACCCGGTCGCACGCTCCGCCCTCCAACGTATCGTCGCCCGGGACGCTGACGAATCAAAGCGTAGCAGGGCTCAGAGATTGCTTGAAAAGATGGATTTGCTCAGCGGATAAAGTTCTCCGCGAAAATCGTCATTTCCCCCACCAGTTCATCGATCGATTGGTAGGAGAAGACCGGCCGAAAATGGTTGATGCCGAGTCCCCGGCAAGTCTGCAACGTCGCTCGCATCTCCGAAATTCCCTCCCTGTCGCTGGTAAACCGGCTGCCGTAAGAAACTGCAATCTCGTCAAGTGGTCGCTTCCTGCGCTCTGCCTCAGCTCGAAGAAAAGCGATTCTCTCTTTCAGCTCATGCAGATTGAGCTCGGTCGGCGTCCAGCCGTCGCCGCACCGCACTACCCTTCGAAGGGCGGCGTCCCCCACCCCACCTATCCATATGAGCACTTTCTTCTGCAGCGGTTTCGGCTCAAATTGAATGGGCGGAAACTCGGTAAACCGACCTGAAAAGCTCGGTTTTTCTTTCTCCCAAAGTTCCCTCAGCAAATCGATCATCTCGTCGGTGCGTCGGCCCCTCTCATTCATATCGATACCGACCGCCTCAAACTCCTCCCGCATCCAGCCGAGACCGAGGCCAAGGATCAGGCGTCCCCCCGAAAGCTGGTCTAAGGCCGCTGCCTGCCTTGCCAACACAAGCGGATTCCTGAACGGCGCGATCACGATATTCGTTCCCAGTTATACCCTCCGAGTGATGGCAGCGAGGTATGAAAGAGCGATCAGCGGTTCATAGGCCGTGGGATTGATCTGGCTCCAGCCCTGATTCGCAGGAATCGGAACCAGAAGTCGTTCGGCCACCCAGATAGCGTCGTAGCCCAACTCCTCGGCCGCCGTGGAAACGCGCGCCATCGCCTCCCGTGAAGCGAATTTACCATAGTTCGGAACGAGAATCCCAAATTCCATCTTCTTTTTCTATACGAAGAATCTAACTAAGGACGGACAACCTATGACAGAGGGCCTCAGAATTCAGGTTCGATTTCCTCGAATGAATCTGACTGTGCTCCGTTGTTCAGCCACACTCGATTGGGGGCATTGCGGTTCGCCACAACTGCGTCGAGATCACCATCCCCATCAACATCACCCAATGCCACCGAAAGACTCGATGCTTCTCCAAGATTCTGGCCGCTCGCGGAGAAGCGCAGCTCCACGCCCAACGCCGGTTCTTCACCAGAAGCTACTCTAGGGATCGTTCCCAAAACGCAGAAGACTAAGGCGATCCACTTTCCGGCTGCCGCTCCTCTTCCGTGTTCCGCGGGATTCATACCAGTTCAGCTGAAGACTGAGAAATATTCATCGAAGAAGAGCTCCGGGTCCACTTCCAAGGCAACTTCATGCGGACCATCTTGTTCACGTGGCGCCCAATGAGTGCGGCCGGGATCCATTTCCGTATCGAGAGCCACCCTCACTTCCCCTCGCTGGAAATAGCAGATGTCCTCATTAAATATTGTCACGGCGGCCAAAGGATCATGAAAGTGGAGCAGCTCGCGGCGTGAAAACCAGGCCTCTGAATATCGATGCACGAGCCTCAGAAGCGGGTGGTGTTTGAAACGCTGGGCCACTGCTTCCGGCTTCATCGCGAGTTGAAGGGTAACATCCAGTCCAATCGAACGATGTCGACGGCAGCGATTCCGGTAGACGATTGCGGCCGCATGCGGATCCAGCATCGCGTTCCATTCCCTTAACCCCCAGGGCGACGGATAGTCGATGAATTTGCCGCACATCAGGGTTAGCCCGCGAAGCAAGCCTGGAATCTCAGGGTCGATTGCAAAAAGGAGCGCAATGTTGGTCAGCGGTCCAACCGCGATGAGCTCAATCTGGGCCGGATTCGCGCGTATCAGATCGCGCATAAAGTCGATTGCCTGCCCACCTGCAAATTCACGTTTGCGAGCAAGATTTCCCAGAAGTTCCGCCTGTTCCGCAATCGGCTGCCGCTGGGGAACAAGGAGCGGCGCTTCGATCCCCCTGTAGATCGGCACTTCGACTCCCGCGACTTGGCACAAACTGCTCGCAATCTGTGCCCGGCGTTCCGAGTCGCCCGTTGCGATCGTAATTCCCATCAATCGGCAACGCCGCTGCGCCAGCAAATAAGCAAGACAGGTTGCGTCGTCGATACCGCTTCCGATATCGGTGTCCAGTAGCACCTTTGTTTCTTCGCCCCCTTTGAACGGCGCTGGTCGAATCTGAACTTCCGCCTTCGACAAAGGCAGTCCACCTAAGCCCAGCCCGACAAGAGCGGCGAGCCCTTTTCCAAGAAAGCGGCGACGAGGGAGAATCTGAGAGAAGGAGGAGGCAATCTCGCCCGGTCTAATTGAAACAAACTCAGTAGATATTTTCATCGGTCTGTGCACTCGGGTCGGTAAATGATCCCTCGACCGATTCAACCGTACAACCGTATCCGCAAGTTTGCTTGAGTTTTGGCATGCGAGCAATGCACTCGAGGAGTATCGGCACGGTGCCGCGAGCAATTCGTTGCACGCTCTTCTGCATATCGCCGAATGTAAAGGGCTCAACCCCGACGGCCGGATTGGAAACGGAATTCAGAAGCGCAAAGTGCATCCCAAGTTGACGGGCGTAAACCGCTTCCGTGACCACATTATGACTGACAAGGTCGCCGCCAATCAGTCTCAGGTAGCGAATCTCAGCAGGAGTTTCGAAACGCCCGGGATCGTCCTGAACGATAACGCCTGTCGAGTAGACCCGCCCATGGTAGGCCTCTTTCGCATCTTCAATGTAGAGACGTCGCAGATCTGGACAAAAAGGGACCTGGAAATCGGGGAAGATTCCCGGTCTCGATATGCCAGCGGCCTGCAGCACACTCGGTGGTCTCTGGTTGTCCTTCAGAATGAAGTCGTCTACAACCACCAGATCGTCGAAACCATAGTCTTTGTTTATGCTTCCGCAGACATCTCCTCCAAAGATATGCGTGACTCCCAGCTGATGCAACGCCGTCCAAGTCTTAATCTTTTCCCAACCCGGCGGATGGTCCACTCCGGGAGGTTCAGGCAGATGGCCGCGCACGAAATAACAAGGGACGCCTCTGTAGCGCATTCGAGTAAAAGGCGGACTCGTACCAATCTCTGTCTCGACTACAAAAGTCCCCTCAAATTCCACCAGCCCTTTGCCGAAACTAGCAGCCTCTCCAAAGGTCGCTCCGTGGACGACCGCAATAGTTATGGCTTCATCACTTGCGTCAACATTCTCATTCGGTCTTTTTTCCGTACAACCCGCAAGTATGGAGATGATCGCCGCCAAGAAAGGAAATTGCAGAATCCGCATCCTTAACCAAAGTAGGGTCATATCGATCTTAGGAGATACATTATGAGTAAGATTCAATCGACCTTTTTCATCCTATTGATGGTCCTCTCTTCCCATCCAGTCTCAGCAGGCGAGAAAATCCACTTCCACTCTCAACACATCAACGTCGCGACCAAATTCGAGACCGTCGAAGTGGGGGACGAACCCGGCCACGTCATCGCGTTTTTTGAAGCCAAAGGGGTGGGATCGCGCCTGAAAGGCCCAGCCGAGCCACCCTACAAAATTGATATATGGGGCTCCGGAGATTACCGCGACGACGGCACCGGAAAAGGTCAGGGATACGGAAAATTCGTCTTCGCCGACGGTTCCTCTTACTACGAGAGGTGGACCAGCACCCTTAAGGACGGCCACGACGTCGGCACCGCCGTCTACTACAACGGTACCGGTCGATTCAAAGGCATGAAAGGAGGCAGCAAATTCGACTGCCTCCCGATGGGAGACCGCTTCATCTGCGAAGTGGAGGGTACCATCGAACTGCCAGACTGATACTGACACACCCCTCGCAGCAACAACCCACCAAAAACGCACCCAGTGGTCTCGGCAGAGCGGAGCGACGACGGGTCTCGTACCTTGTCCATGGATCCCAACGAGATAAGCCCCGACTTTAAAGGATCGCATCGTCCCCTCAGAATCGGCTTGACAATTCGACCGAGTCCATTCGCTAGCCGATTTCGTAAGCAACCGGGGCCGGTCGGCAGGATTCACTGCCGATAGTTTCAAAAGCGGGCTAGATCCTCCGCCGCCCGAGTGCTCGGACAAGACGAGACCGGAAAGCGGGAACGTTCCGGTTGCCGAACCAGGCGAATTTCCCCTTGCCACTTGTATCCGGTCGACCACCATCGGTCGAAAGGAGTGCTCTATGGAAAAAGAAGTGATTCTACCCAAGGACTTCAACGAACGCCTCGAAATCCCGAACGCACGCGAGCGGCTGGACGAGGCCCTCGAAGTCGCTAAAAAAATCAGTCAGGCGGACGTTCCGCTTCTCCCCAATCCCGATCACGCCGCGATCTTTGTCGACCCCCCCCACCTGGTGGCAGGACCTCTGAAAGAGGTTGGATACGTGGCTGGTTGGGACAATCGATGCTACCCTTCACCGGTCGATGGTTGCGATTATATCAACGTCCCTTCCGGTCTTCCCAAAGAGAGCCCCTCGCGAGGGGACGGCTGGTTCGATTACGTCGCCGTGGTGCATCCGGTTGACGACAAGGCACGCGAACACATGTTGTCCCAGGGTTACGGCAATCCTTTCATCCATCACATGACCTGGGGTATCGTTCCTCCAGAAAGAGGTGAGGCCGACGACTACGATTACACCGCCGGTGTCATCCCATTCATGGTTGAAACACGTAAGAAGATCGGAGAGGCGCTCGAAGATAAGCCGGGCACCCTCATAATGGCACTGCCCAGGGAGGTCATTGAACGCCCCCACTTCGATCAGGATGCATCTGCCTGGTTGCGAGATCTGGAGGAAAGCGATTACCAGATTGAAGCGATGGAGGGCGGGGGTTTTCTCATCCAGTTCTTCGTCCTCACCGGCGGCCGCATCGAAGTGGCCTTAAGAGTCAGCACCCAACAGACTTTCAACCCCAAAAGCGTCCACAAGATCTCCGAAGACGAGATCAGCGCTGTGCAAGACAACGGGTGACGAAGGCACCGCGCCCCATTCGTAAACCGTTCCGTAGTTCGGCGCTTTAGCCCGAACTGCAATGCTTGACGGAGTTTTGAGTGGAAGGGGAATATGCCGTCAGGCTGAGGTACTGCTCTCACACTTCAGGGAACTCTCCCTCTTCCCATGATCACTTGCGCGGTTTTTACCGAAAATTGGGCTACCAGAGCACGACGAATAAGAGAAAAGAAGCAATCGCAAGATAGACACAGGCCCAAAGGCCTGGACGTTTGAACCAAGGCAATCCTCCCTTCGGTATCTCGAAAGGGAACTTCGGTTTGATCGGGGCCTCGAGCAGGGTCTTCTGAAGCCAGGTGCCTTCCAAAGCTTTGAGCCGGCGACCCATCAGTTGGCGCAGATCTTCGATGATCTCATCCTTGGTGAAGACCAGACCTCGGAGTTCGTCTTCGGTTGGCTTACCGTAGAAATGTCCGAAAATGCTCGAGGCGACCAGCATTGTGGAGACGGGTAAAACGGTATTCCAAAGGTAAGTCCACCAGGTATTGATTAGCCAGACCGGCAAATCCCACTGGTTGAAATCCGCCACGATGGCGAACATTCCATAGCCCAAACCAACCAGGAGGCCGATGGCGCCCGATCGACGGTGGATCCGGGTGAAGACTCCCATCAAAATCACGGTCATGAGAGGGACGGCGATCGCTCCCGCCAGCCGAAGGTAGAATTTCAACATTCCCTCTTGGATGAACGGCAAGTAGGCGAAACCGAGCGCGAAGATGACTGGCACCGAACACTTGCCCACCATCGTGTAATGTTCGTCGGAGGCGCTGCGAATGAGATAGCGGGCGTAAAGATCGCGTACAAAGAGACTGGATATTCCAATCCCCACCGAATCGAGGGTGGAAAAACCGGCGGCGATCAGCCCTGCCACTACCAAGCCGATCAGTCCCGCCGGCAAATACTTCTCGATCATCAGGGGATAAGCCTGATCAATGACCTCGAGGTGGGGGAAGTCGGCCCGCGCCAGAGGACCCATGCTGACATTGAACCAGAGACAAACGGCGGTGGCCACGCTGGCCACCAAGGCTGCCATCTTAAAGTCCCATTCCGAACGGGCGCCAAGAAACCGAATCGCTTCGTATTGGTTGATCACAGCATAGGTTATCAACACTATGAGGAGACCAAAAATGACCAAACCAGCGGGTACTCCCGGTGGAGAATAGCCACCCACGCGCAGCAGGGAATCGGCAAGTCCGGGCTCGATCTTCTCCAGTCTCTCGTTCAAACCCGACCAACCTCCTGTCCGGGTCCACACCGATGCCCAGAGCACGACCGAGGCGACGATCATGATCGTGCTCTGGGCAGCATCGGTGAAGGCGCCCGCTTTAAGACCGCCTCTGAAAATATAAAGAGCGGCGGCCGAGGCCATTGTCACTACGATCGTCCAGCTCCAACCTTCCCCAAGATCTCCCACCAGGTTGAAGACGAGGAAAAGGGAAAAGAAGATGTTTCCCAAGACGTTGGTGCGCGATTGAATGTTGATGAGGACGGCCAGGAGTCGGGCGGCAGGACCGAAACGAAATTCGAGCCATTCCGCGTTCGTGAAGACGCCGGATCGGTACATGGGCACAATCACGAAGAAACTCAGAATGATCCATCCCAGCGATATGCCCAACCACCACTGCGAGAGCTGGGAGAGACCGAACTCGTAAGCCCCTCCCACGACCGCCACATAGTCACCGCTGTCGACCGCGGTCCCAAAGGCCGAGAGACCAATCACCCACCAGGGCATCGACTTCGCTGCCAGATACCAATCAAAGCTCTCATCCTGCCCACGAAAGGCAATCAATCCGTAGAGGACGACGCCTCCGTTGATGAGGAGAACGACGGTCCAGTCGAGGGGGGTCATTGACTGTTAGGATCCATTGGCTTTACCTGTGACGGTCCAGTCTGGCCTTCAACCTTTGTCGCAAGCCTCGTCGTAAACATCGTCGAGGGTTTATTGGCGAAAATCCGCGCTCTGAGTAGAGATTCAATGGTGTTTGAATTTGCAAGGATGCTTACGACAAGGATTACGACGAAGTTCGCGACAAAGACCACGTGTCACTCGCAACCAGAAACCTGAAACCTCTTTCTGACCTGACACCCTCCCCAACCATCAACCGTGAACCGTGAACTAGCAAAACCCAATCAACCCGCTCCGCTCCACGACTCGAGGGAATATCCCCCATCCACCTTGAGCAACGAACCGGTAATGTAGTCGGCCGCATCGGAGCAGAGAAAGACGGCGGCACGCGCGATGTCTTCGCTGGTGGCAAGACGGCCCCACGGAAGTCTCTTCCCGGACTCGCGAATCTGCTCTTCGGTTGAGTATTGCCGTTCACCCGGCGTGTCGGTCCAGCCCGGTTCTATGCAGTTCGAACGGATACGGTGCCCGGTCATCTCGCGGGCGATGGTGGCGCTCATCTGGTTCATGGCCGCCTTGGCCGAGTTGTAGGCCAGGGAACCCGGTATGGGAATATGGGAGAGCACCGAACTGATAAAGAGAAGCACGCCCCCTTCACCTCGCTCCGCCATCACCCGAGCCGCGGCCTGAGCGGTGTTAAAAGCGCCCACGAAAGTGACATCCAAGGTGCGTTGCACGGCTTCTTGTGAAAGCTCGAGGAAGGGTTGACGCTTGCTGTAGTAGGCGTTGCAAACGGCAATACTCAATTGTCCAAGTTCGTCCACAACTCGAGCCACCATCTTGTCAACTTCGGTACGGTCGCTGACATCACACTCGACCACAATCGCTCTTCGACCCATCTCGCGAACCTGTTCACCAACTTCCTCGGCTTCCTCGCTGTGGCTTCGATAATTAACCGCGATATCGGCACCGTTCCGGGCCATCTCCAAAGCGCAAGCACGGCCGATGCCCATCGAAGAGCCGGTGATGAGAGCCACCCTACCCGAAAGATCGATCATCCAGGAAGACTCCGCATCAAGCAGTGGTCCTGTCGAGTATTTCACCCGGTTTCTTGCGAAACCAGCTACAACCAGTAGATATCATTCGCTCTTTCCGTAGCCGGTTTCGCAAAAAACCGGACATTCTGAAAAGAATCGAACGACCAAAAGTCTGATGCAACCGAAATCCTGCGAATTGAACATTGCCTTGTCCTGGTCGGTTCCATCAGTCTCATCAGAACAGAATTCATGGGCCTTACCATCCATTACCGCGGCAGCCTTAACGACATCTCTACGATCGATGAATTTGCCGAAGAGCTGGCCGACATAGCGCGTTCCATGAAATGGGACTTCACCCACATGGACGAAGATTGGAACGAACCCTGCACCGCGCAACTGCAACATTCCGACAAGGGCGCGGAGATCCTCGGACACCTTCCTCTCAAGGGAGTCACCCTCCATCCCGGTTCCGGCTGCGAGTCATTGAGTTTTCTCTTCGATTGCAAAGGCGAGCTAAGAGAGCTCCTCGCCATGGTCTTCGGGGATCAAGGGCCCGACCAGTTCGTCTCGACCAAGACTCAGTTTTCCTCCGTCGACTCCCATATCTGGATTGTCGGACTACTGAGGTATCTGAAAAGAAACTATATCGAAAACCTCGAAATCCGCGATGAAGGCGGTTACTGGGAAACCGAGGACCGCGATGCGCTCGCCCATAAAATGCAGATTCTCGGCGATAAGATCAGTGAAATCGCCTCGGGACTTGAGAACTACAAGGTTGAAAAAACCGAAAACCCCACAGCTGACGACGTGGTTCGTATAATCGAGGATCTGCTAAGACGCGAAAAGGGATAGGTGTTCTCCTCAGAACCCACCAAGTTCCTCGATCGGCACTGCAAGTCGATCCGAGAGCGTCTGAAGCGTTCTCTTCTGAATACGTTTGACCTCGTTACGTTCGATTCGCGCAACGGTCTTCTCGGATAGTGGAGCTAGATCCCTACGTTTAAGTCGTCTCTGGAGTCTTAGGCGGCGAATTGAGGCTCCGAGACTCCGTTCTTCTTTGCGACGCTTCTTGTTCAATCGCTTACGATACTCCGAGTCGTACTCGTACAGAACCGTATCGAATGCGGCCTCGTATTCCCCAAACTGTAGAGTCTGTCCGTAGTCGACTATTCGAAATTCTCGAAAATCCGGACTGGCGCCCGATGAATTGGGATTAAACGTAGAGAGAGGAACTACGAGCTTTGTAAGATCTCCACGCCAAAGCGTCAAGAGCCCCGCGTTCATGTCCAGAATCCCACCGATCGCTAGATCCGGGCGATTGTCGGTATCCAATACTTCAACCAGTTCTGGAAGAGGTAAATAGCTTCCAGCCGGCTGTCGGTACACTACCGAATTGAAGAACTCCGAAAGCGTGACTGCGAGACACGGCTCAATCTTGTCCATAACGATCATATCGCCAAGACGACGGTCCAACGGCAACGAAAGGGACTTCAACATTTCATAGACATAGTGCTCGCTGGAGAAAATCCAAAGGCTTGCCTTACGAGCTGAACGCAGAGCAATCTTTATTTCGGCCCTTCTCGAAATCATTCGTGGCTTCAGGTTATTCAGAAGCTTTGTCGCTTCTGCGCTTCTTCCGACATAAATTGTTTCAGTTCGCATTGTTCAATCGGCACCACTTCTGACAGGATTCTCAGGATACTTTGCATCCCACTTCGAGTTTAGCCAATCGTGATTATCCTCAATTTCCCCAAGTAGGTCCTCTGGAATAGAGGAGGGATTGGGCGAATCGTTTAGAAAATCCAGACTCCGCAGAGCTAATCTCCACTTCGTTGTCTTAAACATGATCGTGACGTGTGGCTCTTCGAGCCGTTCCTTGTCGAATATCTTAACCTTCCATCCCTGTCTTTTTAGATGAGTGGAGATGCGCAATTCGGTGGGCATACAATTATCTATATATCCACTTCAAATGTCCTTTTACGAGTATGCTCAAAAAGGACAGTTTTACAAGCAGCTTTATTGAAAATAGTCGGGATTCATGCACTTATGCATCTCGCTTTCACTATTCACACGATAGTTCGCGACAGTCGAGCCTCGCCCTTCATTGTCTTGGAAAGCTGAATCGGACTACGCTTCGGAATCCGGTTCCTGATCCAAATCGATGTCCAGAAACTCGAATCGACCCGCCTTCAATAGATTCTCTCTTGCCCGTTCCGCTGCAGCTTCGGTCTCGGGATTCGCGCTCTTCAATCCGGAACGCAGGATCGGAATCGCCTCTTCCGATTGGATGTAACCGGATTCAACCTTCTGCGCTCGGTCGGTCAGTTTGGCAAAGCAGGTTACAACGAGGTCGGGATAAGAATCAAGAAGCCCACGCAACGCCTCAATCTGCAGGGCTATACCAATCTCAATCCCCTTAACAACATCCAGAATCTTGGAATAGGATTCTAAACGCCATCTCGCGTCAAGGCACTCCGCTTCTAGCCAGAAGTTAAACTCTTTCAGTTCCTCTCCGCATCCCACGGCGATGCGAGAATCGAAGAACTGCATTATTTTGTCGTGAATGGCCGCTTCAAGAGGCGTTTCGTTCCGTTTTAGCGATCGGCCAACGTAGTCGAACAGATGAGCCCAGTGCTTGGTCTGAGTCTTCGCGTAATATTGCGCGAGCAAACTATCATTGCCCTCGAGCGGAATGAGTTCCCACGCGAAATATCTGAATAGGTGTTCGCCCAGGGTGCTAATTAGATCCCTCCGCTGATCGGTTTCGCTCGTCAATATCCGAATGTCCGAGAGAGCGTATTCGAACTCGGGCCTCATTATTTCGAACGCTTTCAAAAGAGGACTGTTATAACTAAGATACATCCCGAATACAGACTTCCAACTTGCCTGTTCGCTCCGTGGCAAAATGCGACGGGCGTTATCCTGTACCCATTCGGGATTGAAGAAGAACATCCTGTTCAACTGTGAACCCAATAAGGCAAACTCAGGTAACGAGACAGACGGATTTCCGGACAATCGGGTTTCCAAAACCTCGAACATCTCCCGAACCTCCGTTGATTCATCTGTCTGCATGCGCACCCAACGGCCGTAGTCGATGAGCCCTTCTAAAGCCCTGCCTCGGGTGTTATCGATGGCTATGCCCATCGGGTCTCCCCATTTCGCCAACTCAAATTCGCCTTGATCAAGCCGTCGATCATACCCGGTAGAAAGGTTCTTCAGGAGCGAGAATATTCGCTCCCTCCAGACAGTCGGGACATTAACCTCTTTGCTCAGACACGTTTCGAGGAAATCAAGGACTGCTCGGCGCGCAGATCGCCAGCAGGGACTGTCGCGCGAGGTGTCTGCCCGTTTTTCATCTTCAGCCAAAGCACTATCCGAATGAGTGAGAATCCAATCGCAAAGGTCGAACCATGCATCGAGGTGGTCCAACAGACCGCTCTTGAGGACCTGAGCTGCCGCCGCAAGAACGTATACAAAATAGACAGGCCGCTGCACTCCCTGCCAAAGATCGGCCCAGTTTGCGAAGCGGTCCATATCGTCGATAACGACTTCCTGAAGCGCGAGACCCAAACCAACGAAATCGACGTCGATCCACCACTCATCCGGGTCCCGATGGACATCCTGCCACTCATTAAGAAAAGCAACCAGATCCGAGTCGGTCATCGAGGCAAGCTCCTCTACTGACACCGGACTTCGATTCCCGCCCGATTTGGCACCCTCGCTTCTGTAGGGCGAGTAATCATTGTCAGTAGGCGCCTTCTCTTCTTCAGAAAAGAGCTCCTCATAGCGTCTTCGAAATCTGTCGCACAACACCGTCTCAAAGGGTCTCAGCTGTTTCAGATGAAAGTACTGCTTGTGTACCTGGAAGCGCTCTTCGGTAAAGTGCTCTCCCATCCTCCCCCGATAACGTTCCTTTGAGAAGCCGCTGAGGATGGAATCGAAGATAACTATACGTTCCTCTTCGCTCAGAAGGCTATCGCCAAAGTGTTCGCAAGCCATCCGGACCATTCGCTGAAACTCATAGCGGTGATCCGACTCATAATAGCCTTCGTGGTTCACGATGAATTCACGAATCCATGGCATTGTCTCCTCCGTCAAATTCATCGCATACAGGTGCATACGGATTCGATCGAATACAAGCCAGCGACCCTCGTGCAAGACTGTGTCCAATTCGGGAATCGTTTCCGGCATTTTCGCGTACACTTGCTCGCAGGCATAGGTGAGAGTACTGACCAGTGTTTCTTTCGGGTTGGAATAACTACGCGACGCTTCATTCACACGCACGCACCAGATTTCGGACAAGTCGTCCCAAGGATCCTCTTCACGCTCTCCCTCGTGAAACTTCAGTTGAATCATATTCACGACAGCGTCGACCACGACTCTCACGGTCTCCAGCGGCGCGGCCTCCGCCAGCGGGCGGATTCCCTTTTCCAGAATCTGTTGGTACTCCCATTGATCGAAATCCGTCTCAGGGTTAAGTACCGTGTAGAAATCGTCCGGGTCCGCTCTTCGGCGCGCCTTCTTTTCTTCGGCTAAGTGGTCTGGTCGAAATGCAATCAAACGTCGACAGAGCCTCAAGGCAGACTTCAGCCCCTCCTCTCCTCCGGACGCCCACTTTAGCAAGAGCTGAGGGAGAATCTTTCTGCGAGCCAATGGAAACGGAGCATCGACATAGTTTCCTGTTCTTGTTTCCAACCTCAGAGACTCGAATACATCCGGAATCTTGAAAGCGATCTCTGCGATTTCGTGCAGTACTCGAGGATTTTCAGTCTCCTCTATTTCGAGGACGACTTCGACAACCTCCCCAGGTACCTTCTCAGCAATCCGAGACAAGTAGACGACCGGCCACCAGAACGGGAAAGCCACTCGATCCTTCCCGATCAATTCCCGGCCTGGAGGACTTTTGAAATAGCCGGATTCAAGCAGAGGACCAACCCAAAACGGATCAGCAATCCTTTGAAAAAAGAACTCGTAGTTGCTTCCCTTATCCTTGATCAGCTGAAGGAGACGTTGTACCTCAATGGTGGTTGGGCTGCATCCCATTAGGATAATGGATTGTATCTCACGCAGTTGCTCTGCTGCAATCGCCTCCCCACGCACAACCGTCCCTTGCTCGAGCTGTCGCTGATTTTCTGCGCAGGAATCCAAATAATCCGAAAGAGATTCGAAATACTCACAGTGGTGCCGGCCTTTGCACGCTTCTGCCATATCATTATCTCTGCTCACAACCGCGATTCTTGCCTTCTTATTTGAGTAATACTCATCCAAGGAACTGAAGATCAGGGCATCTGGAAATTCCTTGGCTTTCTTACCGCAACCGAAGGGTGGTTTTCGCTCAAAATACCAGTCGAGAACCTTTTCCAAGTTTCCAACACTGGGTAGTTCGTCAATTACGAAAAGCTCTTTGAATCCATCCCATTCCTCTTCGAGAGCGCCCAAGACCGCCTTCGTGAATTCCAATTTATCTTTTCCAGCATCAGGTATTTCAGAAATTACTTGATCGGGAAGCTTTCTAGCAGAACTCAGAAATTCTGCGGTTGTATTTTGAGCGTACTCTTCAAATTTCCTCTTTAATTCCCGAACTGCAACAGCTGGAAGAATCAATCTAAGGGATCGCGGTGGGAATTCACTCTTCAGCCTTTCGAAATCTTTCGTGTTAAACTTCAAGCCTTGTGAGACATAGTAGGAGGTATCCATGAAAAGACTTGCAGGAGTGTACATCATGATTAAACGCGAAATACGTCTTTATCGTGCGGCTGAACACCGCCTCTAAAATACTGGCTGCCTCCAATTCGCACCGGGACTTTTGCTTTAGCACCACAACATTTCACAGTTGGCCAGAAGAATTCGCTTTGATACTAATCCTCCGATCATCTGCCTACAGGAACCTCATTGCGAATCAACAATGATTGCGCAAGCAGATCAGTTCCAAGCGCGAAAGAATGACTTGCTGCAAATTGTCCGGATTCTTGCGAATTCGGCGACATTGGTCGTACCAGATCCATGCAGAATTGGTATACAGCGATCGGGATCAAAAGCATCCGGCTGAAGTCCGCTATCGGCTGCGAGAAATTGAAGATCCAATGAAACTTCGGGTCGAACGGAGAAGCTCCCACTCCTCAGCGGTTGTCCCGGAAATATCCCAGCAACCCCGACATGACTCCATCCGCGTACTCGCGAAATAGGCTCCGCCGACTTTTACCATCGATGGTTCTGTATCCAGGATAATCACCCGCCTGGAGCCTCGGGTAGACCTCGCGGCTGTTGGCTACATAAGCTTCCAGATAAACTACTGGGCAGCGGTAGAGCCGGCCCGCCAGGAGATTTCGAGCCCAGACGTAAGGGTTGTCGCCGACTCGCTTGGCGCCGGGTCTTTCGTAGACAAAGGGAGGCAGGTCGGTAGCCTGCGCAAGCGCGCCGGCAATCGATTCCGCAATCGCAACCTCCTCCTCCGACGTCTCCTGAAGAAGCTTTATGAACATTTCAAACCGCACATCGTCCCGCGCAATCTCATCCGGGAGATAGGCGCCGTTCACGATCAGGTGGAGATGATTCTCGTCAACCAGGGAAGGGTTGGCGGAATCCGGCCAAGCAACCGCATTGAAGTGAATCGCCAAGACAAGGTCGGGCCGAAATTCAGCATTTACACGCTGCGCCCGAGCGCGAATCTCGCTCACGCGATAGAAGAGGAATTCACCTAAAGCGCGCTCCGCGTCCTCTTCCTTCTCCACGGTCTTTTCAATGTCTGAGTCCAATCGTATTCCCCGTGTCGAACCGCCCAGAATCCGCCGGGCTTGCAACTCCAGACTCTCCGGAGTGTCTCGAGTAACCGGTTGTGCCGCATCACGGGTCATGCTGACATCCGCTCCCAGTGAGGTCAGTCGACATTGTAGAATTCGTGCAACCGTCAGATTCAGGTCACCTTCACGAATCGGTGGATCTTCCCCGATCCTAAACCAGCGCTCCTCCATCTTGGCGAAAGCGCCACCAATGTGTCCTGGATCCAGGGTTATCCGCACGTCACGGAGAGGAAGGTGGGGAGTAAGCTCCGGTAGCTCGCGCCGGGTGCGCCAATAGCGCGGCGTCGAGCGCTTTCCGATGTAGGCATCACCCGGTTGATCCAGTTCCCCGAAGCGAAAACGGAGACTGCCTTCATCGTCACCGACGCACTTGCGAATCAGCGCATAGCCTTCGTCCAAGCTGATCCAACCGTTATAGGCCCCGTCATAGGCATAGACGGTATCGAGGAGAAATCTGAATCGCCTCTCCGAGATCGTTCCCGAATACTGCAGAAGATGATTCCAATCCGGAGTTGTGGCCAGGTAACTGAGCCGCGGCGAATTATCTTCTCCGTTCAGACGAACAGGTAGGTAGAGCAGCATCGCCACCATCCACGCCCTCTTCCATCCCGGCATGGGTAACAACCTGAACGAAGGCACCATCTGTTACGTAATTTTCGCTAAAAGGACCAAAGCCGGCGGCACCTGCCACGAGCATCGTGGCGACACCTCCCTATTTCGATTCACGATTTTCTCCTTCAACCATGCTGCGGAGTCGTCGGACAAGCTCGACCAAGGGTAGCAATTCGCAACCGTGGGCCAACGGCATTCTGGCCTCTCCGGGGTAAACGACCCAACGGTGCTCAATTTCGAGGTCGTTGCAGGCCTGGTGGAATCCACGTCGAGGGCGCGGGTCCGTAGTGTTGGCTTTAGCCTCAATCCCGATTTCGGGCTTTCCTGCCTTCAGCAGCAGGATATCGATCTCCGCCCCTCCCTCCGTCCGCCAGAAGGAGGTCTCCCAACCAAAAGTGAGCACCGATCGAACCTGCTGCAAGACGAAGCCCTCCCAAGAGAAGCCAAGGCAAGGATGTCGAAGCAGATCGGCACGGGTCGAAATGTTCAATATAGCATGGAGGAGACCCGAGTCGGAAATGTACACCTTCGGAGACTTTCGAAGCCGCTTGCCGAGATTCGCAAAATAGGGGATTATCCTGACCGCCAAATAGGTCTCCGACAGCGCTTCCAAATAGCGATTCGCAGTGTGCACACCAACATCAAGACTACGCCCAATTAGACTGGCATTCCATAGCTGGCCATGGACGTGCGCCAGCATGTTGAAATATCGAGTCATCCTTTCCGGTGACAGACCGAATCCCAACCGTTGAAGATCCCTCTCGAAGAAACTTAGCAGATAGTTTCTTCGCCAGATCAGACTTTCTTCGGTCTTCACTCCAAGCAGTGCGGGAGGGAATCCACCCTTGACCCAACAGTCGCTGAGACTGAATCCCTCTCCTAGCTCCTCGTACGTCAAAGGGTGAAGTACCAGCGTCGCAAGACGTCCTGCCAGACTCTCATTGCTCTGCCGTGATAAACTGGGCGAAGCAGAACCCAAAAGCAGAAACCGACCGTTTCGCCGATCTTCGTCGATCGCAACCCTGAGAATCGGGAATAGCTCCGGCCTCCTCTGGGCCTCGTCGATAATAATCAGCCTCTCGGAATACTCCCTGAACAAGGCAAATGGATCCTCGAACCACACTGCCTGCCGAGGATCCTCCAGATCAAAGTAGACCCCGTCCACCTCTCTCTGAACCTCTCGCGCAAGTGTCGTCTTGCCTACCTGCCGCGCTCCATGCAGCGCCACCGCCGGCATGGACTCCAGGCGCTTACGAATCTCACCCAACAGCTTTCTCGACAGCATCCTTGTAATATTGCTTTGATACAGCAATATTACAAGGAAAATCGGGCCGGAGATAAACGCAGCTACTGCTTATACACCAGCGACGCCACCGCACATGCTCCGATCCCTTTACCGTGGTTATCGGGTAGGTTTGGGACGGCAGACAGTCTCCGCAGACAGGGTAGTCAAACCCGCCCAACTTCATTCCCCTTCCTGGGAATTGTTGATAACGCATTCTCAATGTCAAATGCTTGCTTCTCCCCTCCTCAGGAAATAACTCCCCGTAGTTTTCTCTCCTTCTATGCATGAAGCAGGCTCTTCATTTCTCTTCGCCCTTCCTCTTGAGTATCCTTCTCCTTCTTCCCCTATCCGACGCCTCCGCCAAGCGTCGGAAAATTCAGGGATTCGACGTCAGCAACGCGTCTATACCGGTCAACAAGATCATCTCCGGCGGTGTCGGGAAGAATGCGATACCCTCGATCAACAGACCGCGGTTCATTCAGGTCGATGAGGTCGATTTTCTGTATGACAACGATCAGGTGGTGAGCGTCACGAGCGGAGGCGAGACCCGGGCCTATCCCATTCGCATCCTCGACCACCACGAAGTAGTCAACGATTCGATTGGCGAGGATCACTTTGCGGTGACCTACTGCCCGCTCTGTGGAACCGCTATGGTATTCGATCGTAAGATCGGAACGGAATTGAAATTCTTTGGAGTTTCGGGACTTCTCTACAACAGCGACGTCCTCATGTACGATCGGGCGACGGAGAGCCTCTGGTCCCAACTGGGCATGAAAGCGGTGGCGGGACCGATGTTGGACACAACCTTGAAGTGGCGGAATAGCGCCATGATGAAGTGGGAAGCTTGGAAAGCGCGGTATCCCGATGGCGAAGTGCTCTCCACTAAGACGGGATTCTCCCGCGAATACGGGGATAACGCCTACACCGAGTACCGTAGAAGTCGGTCAACCATGTTCCCAGTTCCGACTTATCGCAAGGATCTAAAACAGAAGGAATGGGTATTCGGCATCATTGTTGGCGGCCGGCCCAAAGCCTACCAGGCGGCTCACTTTCCAGTCGGTAGGAACCTCAGCGATGTCGTCAACGGCAAAAATATCGTACTCCATCTGGACCCTCAGAGCCACGAGTTCAAAGTCCAAGATCTCGCCACCGGGGAAGCCATTCCTTCCGTTCTCGTCTATTGGTTTGCCTGGCAGGCCTTCTATCCGGAAACCGAGGTTCTGGGAAAGCTGCGGAAGACGCGGGAGAAAAAATAATGACATGGTAGAAGTAGAAAGCTGAATCGAACTTTAGTCTGGATGCGGGTCTCCGGGCAGTCCGGTGAAGTTCGAATCACCTGCCGCCGGGAAATCTTACTGACAATCGATTCGGAACAGGACTACACTCCCTCCCATGCACAGCAACTGCGAAAGTCTCCTCGGCACCATGGTCGGATTCGACACCGTAAACTCGTACATTACCGGTCGACCCGATCCCGAACTCGAGCTTTCAAGATACCTCGAGGCTCAAGCTCAGGAAATGGGCTTCGAGACAAACCGATTCCCCGTAAACGGGGAGGGATTCAATCTCCTGGTTAGCCATGCCGTCGCCGAAGGATCACCCTGGCTTCTCTTTGAGAGCCACCTCGATACAGTCAGCCTGGAAGGAATGACGATTGACCCGCTCGGTGCAAAAATCGAAGACGGACGCATGTACGGGAGAGGCGCATGCGACACCAAATCGAGTGGCGCCGCCATGCTCTGGGCCTTGCAACGCTACGCCGCCGAGTCGGAGACTCCCAATAATGTGGCCATTCTCTACTCGCTCGACGAAGAGATATTAAAGAGAGGTGTCAGATCCTTCGCGGAGCACAATCTGGCAACCTTGAGTTGGAAGCCGGCCGGGGTAATCGTGGGTGAACCCACTGAACTGGCACCTGTAGTGGCTCACAACGGGGCCGTGCGATGGAATATCAGGACGGAGGGAGTAGCGGCGCACTCATCCAATCCATCCAACGGTCGCTCCGCCATCAGTATGATGGTAAAGGTCATTGAAGCCCTGGAAACCAATTACATATCCTCTCTCAGTGCGACTCATCCGTTAACCGGCAAGGCTGAATGCAGCATCAACCAGATCCAAGGCGGAGAGCAGATAAATATTATCCCGGAACGCTGCCAAATCGCGGTGGATAGGAGGACCGTCCCAGGGGAAGATAACGAAACAGTCCAACCGACGGTCGAGCTACTCCTCGACGATTTGCGCAGGTCCGATAGCAATCTTAAGGTGACCCAGGAATCGCCCTTTATCATCGACGTTGCGCTCGATCCAAAAGGAGGAGAAGCATTCGCCGGATACGTCCAGGGGGTCTTGAAAGAGATGGATCTTCCAACAGAACTCGCCGGAGTTGGCTACGGAACCGACGGTAGCACCCTGAGCGAAGTCGGCGTCCCGACCGTCGTCATCGGACCCGGAGACATCGCCCAAGCCCATACCTGCGATGAGTGGATCGAACTCGAACAGCTGAAATTGGGGGTCGAAGTGTATCTACGGTTGATGTGCACGGGGGTCTGAATGGGGGGTTCCGGAGTTCACAGTTCACGGTTGGAAACCCTTCAATCGAAAACGGATTCAGTTGGCGTGGGTCAGGGATAGACTCCTAGTCGTAGGCTTTGTCGCGAACTTCGTCGCCGTCAAAGCCTTGGTTCAACATACAGCCACGACAGAAGATCCCGCAGCTTCGTCGACTCTCATAGGAATAGGCTCCCTGGGAAATATTCGTAGCTTCATTTGTACCCAAGACATCTCGACGAAGCTCGCGACAAAGCTGACGACGAAGGCCCCACGGCGGTGCGTCTGCTCCCTCCCTAATTCGCGCAGATTCGTATGTTTCGTAGTTTAGAGGCTGTCCCAAATCCGAGAGGATTTGGGTGGAAGCCTGATACCGATATCAATCTTCGTCACGTTATGTAGACCACGACATGCCTTCCGTCCTCGGTAGCTTACCTTTTATCCGTTATGCACCTTTCCAGCACCCTTCCTCTCGCTTTGAGTCGATAGTTCTCCCAAGGAAGCGCCTCTGACTCGATTCTTGGATCCCTATGCCGCCTGCGTTGCCTCTTTCTCATGTTCTTGCGCAAGTCTCTGCGCGATTTTCCATAGATTGTGGGACAGAACCGACCAGGCCACGCTAAGGTTACGGTTGTCAAAGCCTTTGCTGCGTATCTTGCCCCCGTGCCATCGGTTCTTGAGCACTCCGATCCGGCCTTCGGTGCTCCCTCGTCGTCGCTGCAACCGGACAAAGCGCGGCTCCTCCATCCGCTCCTTGAGCTCTTGTGGATTGCGGGGCGTAAGGGCGTCAAAAATCCCCTCTGCCTGGAGCCGCTTGCTGGCCGCCTTCGAGGCATAGCCCCGATCCCCACTGATCGCTTCGATCTTCTCCTCTAAAGCGAAGCCCTTTTGCCTCTCCAGACTTTCCCAAAGCTGCTTCAATTCGCTCGGGGCCTGCCCCCCATACAGTTTCCAGTCCAACAGATATCCCTCTGCGCTCTCGCATAAATAAAGGGTGTTGCCAAACTCCACCTCCCGATCTGCCTTGCCTCGCACGATGACGTCAATCTCAGGTTCGTAGGCGCTCAGGATCTTCTCCTCATTCTTCACCTGCCGCCCCCCTATGATCCGTTCGTGCGCCTGTTTCATGACCTGCGGTATCTGCTCTAACATACCATCCATTCGCTCGATGATTCGGCTCGCCTTCTTCTCGGTGTAATCGCTTTGCATCCACATAGCTTCCAATAAGTCACGGTGGCGAAGGGCATGGCCCTCAATCTTCTTGAGCAATAGCTTCATCCGCCGCAGGATCCCTTTACGCGCTTTGCCCGCCTCCCGGCGCCGACGCGCATGCGTCATCTCCAGGCACCGTTTGTTCATCTCCCGAGCCAATCCCTTTGCTCCCTGGGGCATGCGCTGTTTCATTCCCGCCTGCCGGATCAGACTGATCGCCTTGAGCAGCGTTGCTCCCACATCCTTGAGCAAGACCCAGTCCACGGGCCAGTGGATGTTCGCTTCCAGGCAAGTGGCGTCGATCAGGCATTCCCTCGTATCGATCGGCTTCTCTAATCCTGCCTCACCACAATGTTCAGCATTGCCCACCACCTCGGTCATCCTTGCATGCAGCTGTCTCAGATACGCTTCGTCGAAGAATTTCGAATCCCGTTCCAGACTGCTCTTCGATATTTTCCGGATCCCGTCTACCTCACGCACCCGGCAAAAATTAGCCAGAAGCTCACTGCGTCCCAACTCCTGCGACAGACAACGAAAGGATATCCCTCCGAGTAAATGACGCACCACCTCCACCCGCAGCGCTTTTATCGCTCTTAGAGCGCGTCGCTCCCGATCCTTCCCTCCCGCTTCATCCCATCCTTCCAAGGCTTTTACGATCGCCTCCCTTTCCAGCGAGGAGTCGATCAAAACCCGGTCAATCCGCTCCATTGTTTCCAGAAACACGGTGTAGTCTTTGCATCGAATGACTGGAGTTAGGGCTGGACGCAGGAAGCTTTGTACGGCAATATTTTTCATGAGAAGGGCGTGCTTTGTATTTGACTAACGCAAGCATAAGCGCCCTTTTTCGCCGGATCGAGCTTTTTGCAGCTCTATCCGGCCTTTTTTTTGCCCATAACTCATTAAAAATCCATTGTTTCCACCACTGGGACGGGCTCTAGTTTACCTTCTCCCATTCGTTGCCTTCCTCTAATTCGTTGCCCTCTCCCTTCTCCTCAATCCGCGTCCTTCTCGAATCCGCGGTCATCCCGTTTTCATCCAATCCGCGCTTAATCCTTGAAACCCCGCCGCCTAATCGAAAAGGATTACGGCCATGGCAAAACAAAAACTGAATGTCGCCCTGATCGGTTACAAATTCATGGGCAAGGCCCACAGCCAGGCCTGGCGGGAGGCCCCGCTCTTCTTCGATGTCGATGCGGAACCGGTCCTCAAGGTCATCTGCGGCCGCCATGCCGAACCGCTTCAAGAATTCGCCGATCGATGGGGTTGGGAGGAGACGGAAACCGATTGGAAAAAAGTAGTGACTCGTGACGATATCGACATCGTCGACGTCTCCGCCCCTCCCTACCTCCACTACGATATTGCCCTGGCCGCGGCCGAAGCGGGCAAGGCCGTTTTCTGCGAAAAACCCATGTGTATGAGTGCGGAAGAGGCGGCGAACCTGGTTGATGCGGTGGAGAAGAGCGGAGTTACCCACTACCTGAATCACAACTATCGCCGGTGCCCCGCCATCTCCTACGCCAAACATCTCATCGAAGAGGGACGGATCGGCACCATCTACCATTGGCGGGGCTGCTACCTGCAGGATTGGATCATGGATCCCAATTTTCCCCTCTCCTGGCATCTGCGCAAAGAGACGGCGGGAGGCGGACCGCACTGGGACCTCAACTCCCACAGCGTCGACCTCGCCAACTACCTGGTCGGCGATATCACCACCGTCCAGGCCATGCTCGCCACCTTCATCAAGGAGCGCCCCCTAGTCGATGAGGCGGAAGAGAGCACTTTCGGCGGAGCGGTCGATGGCACGGACGCGAAAATGGGCGAAGTCACGGTGGACGACGCCGCCGCCATGCTGGTCCGCTTCGAGAACGGCGCCATGGGCTCCTTCGAGAGCTCCCGATTCGCCGGGGGCCGGAAAAACTTCAACTCTTTCGAGATCTACGGCTCCAAGGGTTCGCTCGCCTTCAACCTGGAACGGATGAACGAACTGGGGTACTACAACCGGGAAGACGACGCCAACGAGGCGGGTTTCAAGACGATCATCGTCACCGAATCCACCCACCCCTACATCTCCGCCTGGTGGCCTCCGGGACACATCATCGGCTACGAACACGAATTCGTCCACGCCGTCGTCGACTTCATTGATGCCATGGTCAACAACACACCGATCAACCCCAACTTCCACGATGGCTTAAAAATCCTCAAGGTCCTCGAAGCCGGGCGTGAGTCGTCTGAATCGGGAAATCGAGTCAGTCTGGAGTAGACTCTTTTCCAATGTTTCCATGCCAGTGATCATCCTGCCCCAGGTAGCGAATGAATGCGACAATCGGGACTGAATAGCCTGGATCTGTGGGCGGTCGTCACCGTACGACCGAGTCTCAGGCCCGTGCCAGCCTCATCGACGACACCGTCCAATTCAGCTCAACGAACTTCGCTTTGCAGCCTGTCCCGACTTCCGCGGTAGTGGGGGCGGGAGTAGAGACGATCCTCAAGTTCGCTTCCGTCGTGGATAACTTCACCGAGGATTCGGTTACATTGGAAATGGGGGGAGTGGCTGGAAGTCCAGTGAACTGGGTCTCCGGAAGCAGCGCAGTGATAACCTTGATCACGACTCATGGTGCCATCCCTGAGCCCGGTGAGTTGGCGCTTTTTACTCTCGGCGTCCTGGGTCTGATTGGGGGATACGTCCGGCGCCGGCGGCTCAGTTAGAAGAAGCCCGCCCAGACGGCGCGAATTCGAAAAGCTCACGCTTTCCGCTACCACTCCAGGATTTCGGAATTTTTGTAGCGGAAAGCGTGAGCTTTCGATTGAGGAGATGTTGCCCAGAAACGCTCGTAAGACAACCCCGCCGCCGATCACTCGAGATACCTTGCCGCCCACTCGACACCTTCCCACGAGGTGATCTTTTCCGGAACCAACCGCACCAGATAGCGGGGCCGGTCGAGAGTATTTTCGAGATAGTCGGGGCCGCGCTTCCCGAGGTAGCGTTTGGCCATTGATCGCGCCATACGCAAGGTTCGACCCTTCATCGGGGTCGGGCCCTCGAGGATCTCGGCTTTGCCTTCGAAGATGACTCTTGTATGGAACCCACTATCGAGGGCGCAGGAAATACAGATGCGCGGATTCGCTTTGAGATAGCGCACGAAGGCGGATCGCTCCCGAGGAATGAAGAAGAGCTCCCGCCCGTTATAGTGTTGCCACACCGGAGTGACGTAGGGACTGCCATCGGGCTTTATTGTTGCCAACCGAGCTACCACCGGACCGGCCAGGAACTCTTTGATCTCCTTTTTCGTCAGGGCCCGCATCTTCCCCATCCAGGCGGGGTAGCGGCGAGCTGTTCTAGATCTTGGCATGATTGGGTATCAGAGGAATGGAGTGGTGAAGTATTGGAGTCGTGGAGTTATGGATTGATGGGCAAATAGGTGCGAATTTATCGTCCCCTTCCTCTTCGTCATCCTCTTTCTCCAATTCTCGGCGGCGACAGAGCACCGCCCTCCATCCAAGGATTGCAAGTGCATGTTGGAGGGCGGTGCTCTGTCGCCGCCGCAATGAGTTTGACATCCTATCGATCCGGCATCCATCACCATTCATAAGTAAAATTCGGCGGGATGAGGAGCCCGTCGACAAACTTGAGCGCCTCATCGATATGCCGTTGGCCGTTGCGCAGGGAAAAGGTAAGGTGGCCGGGAAAGAACATATCGATCTCCAGATCGCGGACCTTTTTCAAACTTGCGATCTGCGCCTGCAGGTCGCAGTCGGGAATATTCTGGAGGAGGATCTTGCCGCCGAAGAATACCAGATCGCCCGAAAATAGGATCCTCTTACCTTCGTGCGTCATGAGAAACGAGACATGGCCGCTACAATGGCCGGGAGTTTCGATCACTTCCAGGGTCAGGTCGCCAAGATCAACTTTCACACCCTCGCACAATTCGACATCAACCGGACAAGCCTGAAACCGATAGTCCGTGGGATAAAGCCCCACTCTCTTGGCCTCGTGGAGGCTGATCGCCTCCTCGTCTCCGGAACGCATGGTTGCCGCCCATTCACGATGTATATAAACGCTAGGCTCGCCCAGCGCTGCCCGCAGGCCCGCCGCACCTCCGGCATGATCGCCATGGGCATGAGTCAGAAGCAAGTGCCGGACCTTCGATGGATCCAGCCCATCGGCCCGTATATTCTCCACAATCCGCCCGACATCCAATCCACCACCCGCGTCCACCAGGGCCAGTTCCCCACCGCCGTCAATCAAGTAGATATGGCAGTCGTAGTCGTCGCTCAGTCCGATGCCTTGGGCCCCGCTTCCTACGAGGTGAATTCTGTCGGTCAGTTTCATGCTGGATGGTAATTCAGATCCTCAGAGATCTTCGACCAAGCGGCTGATTACGGCAAGCCGGATTGTTCGGTCCAGATCAGAAGTCCACAGGATTTCAGAGGTTTCAGGAGTTTACTAAACTTTGTCGTCAACTTCGTCGCGAGCTTTGTCGAAGTCTCCTGAACCAAAGTGTGCTCCTCGGTAGGCCCGAGGAATAAGTGGGACAGACAGAAACATCGACCAAGTTTGCGAAGAGGGATGGGAGGCTTCTCGGTGGTTGGAGTTCCCTGCATCTCTTAGTCGTAAGCTTCGGCGTCAACCTGGTTGAATTCAACCCGTTAGGAATTTTTAGGGGATCGATAAAGGTGTGATTTGGAGCAGAGCCGACGAAGTTTACGACAAAGCTCGCGACAAAGGAACCTGCGGCATCGCAACGCGAAACTCGAGATTCGCCCAGGTCCCGACAACTGAACACAAACCCTGACACCTCAACCCACGATCACCCTCGACTGCCCCGCTACCTCGCGGTAAGGACAACCCTTCTTGAACAAGGACCTATCGATCTACCTCGTCGCCTTTCTGGTCGACGCCTCTTTTATCGCCGTAGGTCTCTGCGTGCCACTGATGGCGATTCAGCTCGGGGCCGACTATAAGGACCTCGGTCTGATCGGCGCTTCGGGATCGCTTTGCTACTGCCTTGCATCTCTGCTCTCTGGACGTCTCTCGGAACGCCTCGGCTATCGGCGAACCCTCACCGGCGGCAGCGTCGCAATGGCAATTGTGATCCTGATCTATCCCATGATGACTCGGGTCGGCGGGCTCATCGCCGTTTCCGCGATTTTGGGTCTGGTAATGTCCACCTGCTGGCCGCCCATGCAGGCATGGCTTGGAGAGGGCAAAGGCCGTAGAAGACTGCAGTTCAGCATCGGCGCATACAATGTGTCATCGTCGCTCGGCATTCTCTCCGGTCCCGCTCTTGGAGGACTGCTTTTCGCAGTGGATCCGACCCTGCCTTTCCACATTTCCGCGGGCTTGGTCGGCTTGGCCGTTCTTATCCTGTTGACGGCTCGGGATCGTAGTCCCGATGCCGCCTTGCAAGACGGGACGGCTCCTCAGACCAATCCCGAATTCGGTTATCTTCTGGCAATCGCCTGGATGGCGAATTTCGCGATCTTTTTCTCCCACTCGGCGGTGCGTCAACTCTTTCCCAAACTCGCCACCGATCTGGGCATATCCCCCGTAGCCCTGGGCAACCTCCTGGCCCTTATCGGGGTCTCCCAGGCGGTCACATTCATTGCTCTGGCGCTGATTGAGGGTTGGCAGTTCCGAACCGTGCTTCTTTTCACGGCCCAGTTTATTGGCATCGTGAGCCTCGCAGGGTTCGCGTTCGGAGAATCCACACTCGTCTTTGCGATTGCCCTGCTCGGCCTCGGTTTGGTCGCCGGCGCCACCTTTTCTTTCAGCATTTTCCACACCCTCTACACGAAGAATCCACTCGGGCGGCGTACCGGAATCAATGAGGCGATCGTCGGTGGGGGATTCATGTTGGGCCCCCTCCTCGGAGGGTACGTGGCGGAGCACTTTGGTCCAAGGTCACCCTATATTCTGGGCCTCATCATCGTTCTCTTCGCGATGGGGCTGCAGATTTATATCCTCGCTAGAAGATCCAGCCGCGGAGCACACGGAGGTCCTGGAGCAGCAGAGACGCATCCAAAGAACGACCTTGGATCACGATTGAGATGACCTTCCCAGTACGTTCTTGTCGTGATCTCATCCGTCACTTCACGCAAACCAGGTTGCCAACTCTTCACCCGATCCGCTCTTTGAGAGGGCACGGGCAAAGCGATCCTGAACGCCTTCCTGAATGGCAAAGGTCGCCTCGACGTAGTGCTCCTGCCGTTCGACGGTGGCGATCGGGTCGCCGTTCTCATCCAGCGCTCGACCGATGATCCGGCCTGATAATGAACCGGGAAACCGGGCATAACGCTTCGAACAGTGATCGAGGAATCGAACCACGCTTGCATCACTATCAAACATGAGTGCCCAAGCGAGTACCTTAGCGCCGGAGTTGATCACACAGATTCCCTGCGGCGCCGGTTTGGAGCGCCCTATCTCTCGGTAGAGACGACCCTCCAGACCCCACGGCGGATTGTTGACCAGGCCCGCTTTGAGGGCGACCGGGACGTAATCCTCGTTGATCGGACGTATGACTTCGGGATTGGAAAAAACCGCCTCACGGGCCGCGCCCGCGAAGACTCAACATCGCTCGTCGTCTACCGGACGGTCGATAAATATCCAAAGGATAATTGGCTTCTTCTGCTCGCTTGACTCTTTTAGACCCTCCAGCAGGCAGGTCCTCCACTCGATCTCCAGTCAGAGCACTCTTTCCGGCTCCAAGGCCTCGATCTCCGCCTTTATCGCTTCAAAGTTGCGGAATCCGCTCGAGGAAGTATCCGCACGTGCTTTATCAGAGGCAACAATCCCCGTCTGGACTAGGGTAAATGAGAGAAGGAAAAAACAGATCGGTATAGGTCTCATGCCTCAATTTGCTTTCATTCCATTTGTGACCCGAACTCACCTTCTGTATGACACGGAGATCAGGTTTCGACGGACTCTCAACAGCTCACACTGTATGGCTGGAAGGCACGGACTCATCGAGAAGGAAGCAGTTTGAACTACATGCCAGATCATTGGCGAACTGCAGATCGGTCTCGATACAGACACATAGTTCCTCCCGATCACAGACCTCCCATCGAACGGAAGCGGAAATCCGCGCTCGACCCGATTCTTCCGTACTCTGGAAATCATCAACGATCATGCCTCTTCAAGTCTGATGAAAGGCCTCAGGTTCGAGAGGACAACGATAAGAATGGGACAACACTAGGTGCTAACCAATGCTTGTGTCATAGCGACGTCGTGTGGTGCGGGAAAGTTTTGATAGGGTATCCCCGAGCACTCTTCGATCGAACCACTTAATCGCAGTCTTCCACCTTGGTCTTTTCACGAGCTGATCATAACTATTTTTTCCATCCGCGAATATCGCAGCCCGTCGTGGCGAACCGCGAGCGATCCGCTGCTGTAATTAGTATCGATCAGCGGATGGGAACCCCAAGGTCCAAGATCTGCGATAACGGACGTAGAAGGAATCAGCAACTTCGCAAGTCGGCCTGAGAACGCATGAGCGGCAGCGGCCAGACACGCAGCATGCGATCTCCGAACGAATATGTCAGTATAAAACCTCCCAGGCGAATCTTCTTCGAGCGATCGAATGTTTGTGTAGACCGGTATCAACTCCGCACCCTCGCTCTCTGCCATGCTCGACAAAACCCTCCTGTTTTCGTCGAATCTGGGATGGTTTTCTTCGCCTGTCTTGAATCCTCCCAAATCGAAACCATAGATGTAGAGCAAGTCCTTGACCGCACCAGCATGATCCAAGGGAAGACCATCTCGATTATTACGGAAGCTGGCTAATGAATCGACGCCGCCGGACATGCAGCACGCCGTCCTTGCCTCCGCTGGGCTGGTCCTCGGCGCAAAGCCACCAACCGCTTCAATGACCGCAGGCTGATGTCCATACCACAACTGCATCTGCTGCATTACCGTGACCAAGCCATCACGGAGGAGCGGACAAACCTGGCCTTCTACCCGAACCCGTCTCTTTCCAAAGTACAACGCCGGAATGAGAGCCGCCAATACCCGTCCTCGAACACGAACACTTCGTATGCCAATCTTACCATTCGCGTAGATTCGCGTGATTCGTAGTTTCCTGATGCTCCACGGCGGGCGCCGATTTCAATCTGTTTTTGGCCGGAAGACTTTAATGACCGACTCATCCGTCTCGAGGTAAGGCCCACCGATCAGGTCGATACAGTAGGGAATAGCCGGAAAGACCGCCTCAAGGCATTCCTTGATCGCCTTCGGCTTGCCCGGGAGATTCACAATCAAGGTTCGGCCCCGAATGCCCGCCGTCTGCCTCGAGAGGATAGCGGTTGGAACATACTGTAGAGACGTGGCACGCATGAGTTCCCCGAACCCAGCCATCATCTTCTCGCAGACAGCCTCAGTCGCTTCCGGAGTGACGTCACGGGGAGCCGGGCCGGTTCCTCCCGTCGTCACAATGAGGGAACATCCCTTTTCGTCGGCCAACTCAATCAGCTTCTGTTCGATCCCCTCCTGCTCATCCGGTATGACCGCATATTCAGGCTCCCATGAGCTCGTGAGGTAGGTCCTCAGCAGCTCGATGACGGCTTTTCCCGGTATGTCTTCATAGACCCCCGCACTGGCCCTGTCAGATACATTTATCACTCCGATCTTAATCATCCGCCAAATGCTGCACAAATTCCCAGCGGACGAAAAGGAGATATTGTAGACTCGGGATCCTGTCGGACTCATGTGACAACTAAATCGACGGCCGTCGATTTAGTTGTCACATGAGTCCGATCTGGTCATCCCGATCCTAAGCCACGAAACCGATACGGTTGCCTACGAAGCGTGGGAAACGACAGGACTGGGCACCTTTTCCAAGGCGACAGCCAATTCGTCGACCCGAATGGGTTTTGAGATGAAGTCATTCATCCCTGCTTTGAGGCAGGCGTCGTGATCTCTTTTCGTGGCGGAGGCCGTCATGGCGATGATATGAGGCTGATCCTCATCGAGGAGATCGCGTCGGATCGTCTCGGTCGCCTCGATTCCTCCCATTTTCGGCATCTGGAGATCCATGAATATCACGTCGTACGATTTCCTATCGATGGCTTCGATGGCTTCGATGGCTTCGACACCATTGACCACGAGATCGGCGACGTAGCCCATTCGCTTTAGGAGCATTAGCGCGACTTTCTGGTTCAGGGCATTGTCCTCGACGACGAGAATGCTCAGCTGCTCTCCCTCGCCGGCGCTGGAATTTTCGTTAAACGGATTCCGATTCGGCCAAGGCGATCCCGACGGCTTTCGTGAGGGACGGAAAATACGCCTGAGGATCTTGCTCAAAGCGCGCTGCTTAAGCGGCTTCGAAACAGAGAATACGTCTTCCAGATTCACTTCGAATTGGGGCGAGGGACCGATCCCGGCTGGAGTCACAAACAGGATTGGAAGACTCTTCCCGGATTCGCATTCTCTGATTTCTTCTGCCACCACTACACCGCCTTTCTCCGGCATCTCAGAGTCGATCATAACGACATCGAAGGGCTCCTCTTCCCGCACCCGATCAAGACCCTCCTCCGCGGTGGTCGCGGTTGAAACTTCCAGGCCCCATTCCTCGCCAAGCCCGGCCAGGCTTCTGACAAAGGCGCTGTTGTCGTCGACCGCCAGGACCCGCTTTCCTTTAAACGTGGTGATGAGCACATCGGGCGATGGCCTCGAGTCACTCTCCTCGAACAGGATCGTGAAGAAGAAGGTAGAGCCGCTTCCCTCCTCACTTTCGAACCACAGATCTCCGCCCTGCAATTCACACAGCCGTTTGCTGATGGCCAACCCAAGACCACTGCCTCCAAAGCGCCTAGTGGTGGATGCGTCGACTTGAGTAAACGGGAGGAAAAGCTGATCCCTGCCCTCTTGAGGAATTCCAATGCCCGTGTCGGTTACGGAAAAGAGAATGCAGTCCCTCTTCCCGGACTTTCTTACCCTCGAGATCTTCAACCTAATGTCTCCCCGCTCCGTAAATTTGAGGGCGTTTCCCATCAGGTTGACCAGGATCTGCCGCAGACGGACAGGATCCCCCGTGAAATGCCGACCCACGCCGGACTCGATTTCATGAATGATCTCAAGCCCTTTCTCTCCGGCCGCACCGGGGAGGAGGTCGAGCACATCCTCTGTGCATTGCAATAAATCGAAGGGGATTTTCTCGAGATCGACCTGACCCGCCTCAATCTTCGAAAAATCAAGGATGTCCTCGATGATCGAGAGCAGACTTTCACTGCTGCTGCGTATGGTCTCCGCAAATTCCCCCTGCTGGGTCGTCAGTTCGGTGTCGCAGAGGAGAGTGGTCATCCCCATTACCGCATTCATAGGCGTTCGTATCTCATGGCTCATATTGGCCAGGAATTCGCTCTTGGCTTGGCTCGCCGCCGCCGCTTCCATCGCCATTCGGTTGGCACGTTCCACCGAGTCTTCCAGCTGAGCGTTAGTTTCCACGAGGCGTTTGTTGAGCTTCTCGATCCGCTCCCGATTGAAAGACTCGCTCTCCCGTAGGGCCTCGGAATCGCGACACCTCTGAGTGATGTCTCGGACGAAAAGAAAGGCTTCCTCCTTTCCCCAAGGCGCGATATGCGCTTCCAGGTTCCTCGGATTCTCACTCCCCTCGAGAATGTTCGAGGAATACTCGAGGCAAGCGCTCTTTCCAGAATCGAGAGCACTCAGCAGCTGCGCCATGACCTCTTTTACAGAACCGCCGAAAAGAGACTCATCAAATCTCTTCCCAATCAGCTCCTGGGCCGGAAGGTCCAACTCACAGGCAGCGCCTCTCCAGCTCTGCAAACAGATCCCGTCGCGTCCGATTCGCAGAACCAGATCCGGTAACTGTTCGATCAGCTGGCTATGCTGTCCCAATTTATCTCTCAACGATCGGACGCTCTCGTCCTTCGCACACTTGAGAGCATCCATGCGGCGCGAGCAGAAATAGAAAATGAGGGTAAAAAAGGCGAGGTTGGAGACGGCAAATAGGGCGATCGCATTCTCGATGGCGAGGAGCCCGGCCGCGCGCCCACTCAGATTGGCGAAAAGAAGCCACAACAGGATTGGAAAGAATCCGGCCGCGGGCAAATAGCGGCGCAACACAAATGGGTCCGCGCTGCGGCTAGCGAGGTGAAACATAGACTAAATAGAGGCTGTCCCAAATCCGAGAGGATTTGGGTGGAAGCCTGATACCGATATCAATCTTCGTCACGTTATGTAGACCACGACATGCCTTCCGTCCTCGGTAGCTTACCTTTTATCCGTTATGCACCTTTCCAGCACCCTTCCTCTCGCTTTGAGTCGATAGTTCTCCCAAGGAAGCGCCTCTGACTCGATTCTTGGATCCCTATGCCGCCTGCGTTGCCTCTTTCTCATGTTCTTGCGCAAGTCTCTGCGCGATTTTCCATAGATTGTGGGACAGAACCGACCAGGCCACGCTAAGGTTACGGTTGTCAAAGCCTTTGCTGCGTATCTTGCCCCCGTGCCATCGGTTCTTGAGCACTCCGATCCGGCCTTCGGTGCTCCCTCGTCGTCGCTGCAACCGGACAAAGCGCGGCTCCTCCATCCGCTCCTTGAGCTCTTGTGGATTGCGGGGCGTAAGGGCGTCAAAAATCCCCTCTGCCTGGAGCCGCTTGCTGGCCGCCTTCGAGGCATAGCCCCGATCCCCACTGATCGCTTCGATCTTCTCCTCTAAAGCGAAGCCCTTTTGCCTCTCCAGACTTTCCCAAAGCTGCTTCAATTCGCTCGGGGCCTGCCCCCCATACAGTTTCCAGTCCAACAGATATCCCTCTGCGCTCTCGCATAAATAAAGGGTGTTGCCAAACTCCACCTCCCGATCTGCCTTGCCTCGCACGATGACGTCAATCTCAGGTTCGTAGGCGCTCAGGATCTTCTCCTCATTCTTCACCTGCCGCCCCCCTATGATCCGTTCGTGCGCCTGTTTCATGACCTGCGGTATCTGCTCTAACATACCATCCATTCGCTCGATGATTCGGCTCGCCTTCTTCTCGGTGTAATCGCTTTGCATCCACATAGCTTCCAATAAGTCACGGTGGCGAAGGGCATGGCCCTCAATCTTCTTGAGCAATAGCTTCATCCGCCGCAGGATCCCTTTACGCGCTTTGCCCGCCTCCCGGCGCCGACGCGCATGCGTCATCTCCAGGCACCGTTTGTTCATCTCCCGAGCCAATCCCTTTGCTCCCTGGGGCATGCGCTGTTTCATTCCCGCCTGCCGGATCAGACTGATCGCCTTGAGCAGCGTTGCTCCCACATCCTTGAGCAAGACCCAGTCCACGGGCCAGTGGATGTTCGCTTCCAGGCAAGTGGCGTCGATCAGGCATTCCCTCGTATCGATCGGCTTCTCTAATCCTGCCTCACCACAATGTTCAGCATTGCCCACCACCTCGGTCATCCTTGCATGCAGCTGTCTCAGATACGCTTCGTCGAAGAATTTCGAATCCCGTTCCAGACTGCTCTTCGATATTTTCCGGATCCCGTCTACCTCACGCACCCGGCAAAAATTAGCCAGAAGCTCACTGCGTCCCAACTCCTGCGACAGACAACGAAAGGATATCCCTCCGAGTAAATGACGCACCACCTCCACCCGCAGCGCTTTTATCGCTCTTAGAGCGCGTCGCTCCCGATCCTTCCCTCCCGCTTCATCCCATCCTTCCAAGGCTTTTACGATCGCCTCCCTTTCCAGCGAGGAGTCGATCAAAACCCGGTCAATCCGCTCCATTGTTTCCAGAAACACGGTGTAGTCTTTGCATCGAATGACTGGAGTTAGGGCTGGACGCAGGAAGCTTTGTACGGCAATATTTTTCATGAGAAGGGCGTGCTTTGTATTTGACTAACGCAAGCATAAGCGCCCTTTTTCGCCGGATCGAGCTTTTTGCAGCTCTATCCGGCCTTTTTTTGCCCATAACTCATTAAAAATCAATTGTTTCCACCACTGGGACGGGCTCTAAATATCGGCCGGGGACCCTCCGGATTTAACTTTCTCACCCTCAAAAGAAACAGACGGGCCAGACGGTTGTCGGACTCTGACGTTTCGATTGCTTGGCAATTGACAGAGTTCCTCCGACAGCCTCCTAGCCGGACAAATTCCTCAGTAGCTCTTCGATAAGATCCGCGAACTGACTCTTGACACGATTTGCGGTCTCTTCGACCTCCTCGTGGGTGAGTCGCTCGCCGGACATTCCGGCAGCCATATTCGATATACAGGAGATCCCGCAGACACGCAGACCGGCATGATTAGCGGCGATTGCTTCGGGAACCGTCGACATCCCCACCGCATCGGCGCCGAGATTGCGAAATGCGCGGATCTCGGCCGGGGTTTCAAAAGAGGGGCCGGTAGTCGCAAGATAGACTCCTTCCTTCAAGTCGATTCCCAAACCTTTCGCCGATTCACGAGCCCGGTCGCGGATCCCCGTATCGTAAACAAACGTCATATCCGGAAAGCGGGGACCAAATTCCTCAAAATTCTCGCCGATCAGGGGATTCGTTCCGAGAAGATTAATATGGTCCGAGATGAGCATCAGGGTCCCCGGAAAGAAACTCTCATTTATCCCCCCGGCGGCATTGGTCAGGACAAGGGTTTTGACTCCCATCTGGGCCATCACCCGAACCGGTTTGACCACGTCTTCCATCGGGTGCCCTTCGTAATAGTGAAAGCGTCCCTGCATGCAGACAACGGCCTGATCTCCTAGACCGCCAAAGACCAGATTTCCCTTGTGCCCCAGGGCGGTGGCTTTCGGAAAATCCGGTATCTCGCTGTAGGGAATCATCCTCTCGGGCTGAATGCGTTCATCAGCAAGGAAGTTCAGACCCGATCCCAACACGAGACCGATCTCGGGACGAAAGTCACCGATCGCATTCTTTAGGTAGTCGGTGGCAGGGAACATGGGCGAAAGCAGTTCGAACGAATAGGTTTCGGGTGTCAGGTATCAGAACAAGCATTGGCGCAGAATCTGCAAAATTCAACCTTTCCGATCCACTGAATTCCTCGAAATAGAAGAAGGTTTGTGAGACCTTCGGGCCGGATCTTCGCGGGATAAACCCGCTCCTACATTCCCTTCGGGTGTAACTAGACCATCCCGGTTGACTGCCGAAGGTCCCACCTTTGACATTGGACGTTGGGCGTTCGAAGTTGGACGTTCGATGAAGCTCTCTCCAGCTCTAAGGGGCGACAACGAAAAAAACTGGGCGATGCTCTGAGCATGGTCGGCGAAGGACTCCCTCACGCCGATCGACTTCCCCGGCTCGCCTTTGCGCAACGCCAGCAACGGTACATACTCCCGGGTATGATCGTTACCACGGAACGTCGGATCGCATCCGTGGTCCGCGGATATGATCAGGAGGTCCCCTTCGTCCATCAGTTCAACAAACCGAGGGATGAATACATCGATCGCAGCAAGGGCCTCGTGATAGCCCGTGGGGTCTCGGCGATGGCCGAAGATCATGTCCGTGTCGACGAGGTTGACGAACATGAAGAATGACTCCTCTGGCCGACCCTTGAGCAGACTCAGTACTCGATTGAGACACTTCGGATTCCCCTTCTCGGGGTAATTTTCCGAGATCCCCTGTTGATTGAATATATCGCCGATCTTTCCCACCGCAACAGTCCGAACACCGGCGTCGCTGAGGGAGTCAAGAATCGTGGGTTCAGGAAGAGCGATACTGAAATCCCGTCTTCGCTCGGTCCGGACGAAATTGCCGGGGCTACCGAGAAACGGTCTCGCGATCACTCGCCCGATCTGAAATCGATCGCAGATTCCTCTGGCCGCCTGGCAGATCTCATAGAGCCGTTTTGTCGCTACCACCTCCTCGTGCGCCGCGATTTGAAATACGGAATCGGCGGAGGTGTATACAATGGGTTTGCCGGTCCTCATATGTTCAGCTCCCAGCCGTTCAATGATCTCCGTTCCAGAGGCCGATTCGTTACCTAAAATGCCGGAACCAATGGCCCAGCAGAACGGAACCATAATCTCATCGGGAAAGGATGGAGGACTAGCCGGATAAGTAGGAAAGGGTTTATCCAGAATGACACCGGCCAATTCCCAATGACCCGTAGTCGTATCCTTGCCCGGAGATCTTTCCTTCATTACCCCGAAATCAGCCAGTGGACATTCCACCCCAGGTATTCCGGGTAAGGAATTTCCTAGAAGTTCAGAACAGTTTCCCAGCCCCAACCGCATCAAGTTCGAAAGCCGGACATCCTCGACTTCCTCGCAGATATGAAGAGCGGTATTTGCCCCCGCATCCCCATAAAGTACAGCGTCGGGAAGAAATCCGATCCCGAAGCTGTCGATCACGATGGTTACCGCTTTCACGGTTGTCTCGTGTCCGCCTGAAGGGACGAGGGCTCTCGAGTCCTGACCGCACCAACCCATTCGGCGAACAATGCTCGACGAGACGGCTTGGGGGACTCGAGGGCCCTCGTCCCTCCCCAAAAGGGTCTAACTGCAGCGGATTGGATCATTGAAAAACAGCTACTCCTCTTTCCGCCACTCAATCCATTCCTTCGCCGTTGGACTCCAAAACAGCGGAAAGAGAAGCTCTGAAGACCAGAGCCAACCGAACTCGACGTCCAATATCCAGAAACCCCCGGCGCCGCTGTATTCGAGCTCGAACGAATCATTTGCGGCGTAATCCAGACAGGGAAATTCGCCCCCGCAAATCGATCTGAGCGCTGAGGCGTCCTCTTCTCTCAAAAGAAGTGAACCAGACCTCCTCACCTGCTCATCAGCCGTTCCATTCCCAGATCCTTCGGCGGGGTCTTCTCTTTCCCAACTCACACTAACCCGAACCTGGGAAGCCCCGCTCGAGGTTTCTACTTCTGTTGGAAACGCGGCAAGAGGTGCGTGGCTGGGTGGAGAAGCAGCACTCGGGCCCCCTCCGCCCGACTCAATCACCGTCTGACCGTCGGTTCGAAAGAAGATATCTGGATTGGAAAGGACCGTGTCGAGGGCCGGGTCGAGGCGGCCATCGCCCAGGTCGGGCCGAAAGGGACTGTCGTTAATCGAACGTTGTCCTTCTCGGACTCGAAAAGGAAATGGATAGACGACCCCTCCGGTATCGATCTGAAACCCACCTGTTGCTTCCCGAAAATCGCCGCCGCTAATCTGGAGATCCAAAGTGTCGGACGATTCCGGACTGATCCGTATCCAAGGCTCCGCGGTTCCCGAAGGAGTGAAATCACCGATGAAAAGGAAATCCCCAACCCGCACATCCGCCGCATCGATTCCAATTACCCCGGATCCACTGGAGAAATTCGCATTGGCCGCATTGATGCCCCCGATGAATGCCGGCCCCCCGTTGGCTCCTCGAATGGATATAGCTTGGACATCGGCGATGCCATCGACCTCGCCTTCAAGAGTTCCTTGGGTGATCAGAGCCACGTCTACGCGCGTAGGATCATTTCCAAGCGTGAAGACAGAGAAGAAAGTCCCGGCCGTCGAATTATCGATGGCAAACGAGGCGCGACCTTTGACGTATTCGGTTCCCGGCTGATTGTAGGGCGAAGGAACGGGTCCCTGGAATTCATCGAGGTCGATGGTCAGCGTGGTCTCCCTCTCCGGGCTGCCGAATTCGGCAAACGTAAGATCTCCTCCCGGATCCAGAAAGGAGATTCGAGTGATCTGTCCGGCCTGGGAAGAGAAGGTGGCCGTTTCAGCCATGAGCTCGAATCCGTTATAAATGTTGCCGAGAAAGGGAGTTTCCCGATTCACCAATTTCGCCGCCCCGGTGACCAGAAACGGAGTATCGGCGAGACGGAAAATCTCCCCGGAAAAGTAAGCTGCGACATAAAGTTCTCCGTGCTCATTCTCGCCAAACGTCGAAATCCCGAAGTTCGTATCCATCAACTCCCTATTCTCCCACACACCGGCATCGTTGCGCGCAATACCCCAGATGCGGCCGGATCCGAAATCCCCCAAAAAGTAAACACCCTGCATCCTGGGGAAATATTCGCCTCGATAAACGTAGCCCCCGGTTATGGAAAGATTACTGTTGCTGTGAAAATATTCGAAGACGGGATCTGTCAGCCCTGAAGGGAGACCGCCGGGCGGTGGGTTGAATATCTCATTTCCCTCTTTAATGCGCCAGCCGTAATTCTCACCGCCACCGCTATCGGCCGCCTGAAAATTAGCTTCCTCCCATCGATCCTGGCCCACGTCCGCGATATAGAGGTCCCCGGTTGCCCTATCAAATGCAAATCGCCAAGGATTGCGAAGACCGAGGGCCCATATCTCATCGGCCACGGTGACCACGCCCACGAATGGATTATCCGAGGGGATGGTGTAGTTTCGATTCGAATCTCCCGGAAAATCGTCCCCATCGGGATCGATTCGCAGCATCTTTCCCAGGAGATTCAGGGTACTCTGAGCCCGGTTCCCGGGGTCTCCTCCTGCTCCGCCGTCTCCCAGGCCGAAATAGAGAAATCCATCGGGACCAAACTGCAATTGTCCCGCATTGTGATTGCTGAAAGGCTGGCCAACAACAAGGAGGATGAACTCGGAGCCCTCATCCGCATCATCGGGATCCGAGGGATTTAGAGAAAATCGAGAGATTCTCGTTACCCTGGAGCTCCCGAAAGCACCATTCGTGTAATTGACGAAGAAGAAACCGCTGGAAGCAAAATCGGGTGGGAAAGCGAGCCCCAGCAACCCCTCTTCGCTACCATTATCGCGCACTCGGGCCCGAATATCGAGGAAGGGCTCGGCCTCCAGCTCACCGTTCCGTAGAATCCGGATTCTGCCCGCTCGCTCCACCACGAAGAGCCTTCCGGACCCATCGCGGGCACTCTGTATGTCGGTCGGCAAACTCAAGCCCTCGGCGAAGGGGATGAGATGAAGCTCGGGCCATTCGATCTCAGCCGCGACGGGCTCAAAGACGAGACAAGCCAGGATCGCTGAAAAGTGTGAATACCAATGGCGCTTCATTTGTTCAGTTCCCTCTGTCGGACCGCGCCGGCGCGGGATCTTCGCTCCAGATCATTCGTTTAAAGGCAGAAAGAGATCCTCGCCATCACTAAACTGGTGAAACCACCGTTCGGTTCCTTCAAAATACCATAACCAAGTGTTTTGAAGTTTAGAGAAGAGGAACGGGTACAAGATTCCAGATGTGAAAGACCAACCGAAATTGCCGGAGTCCACCGTATGTTCCTCGGGCCGCTGGCTAGAGCCTCACTCATCCCGGGAGGAATCCGACAAAGCTGACGACGAGGCTTACGACGAAGTGTGTGAGATGTCCGGTCTACAAAAGCGACCCACTCACACTGCTGCCGTCGTCCCCCTTGATCTCGATAAAGATACATCCAACCGGATCGCCGGCATACTAACCGCTGCCACCTGTATGGCCCTCATTGGCCTTCGTCTTCCTTCTCGTTCTCGAAAATCAAAAGCCTCCGCTCTCCGCTAAACCGTACGAGCCTCCTCCTCTCCGATCCAACCTATTCCAGGGCTCCCGCCTAAAGGAGCGACATTTAGGCGACACCGTCAAACCCCAATGTCCATGCGGGATCCCGAGTGACTTCCCAAGTTCATTCGAGGCGGGAACTACAGATTCGACCTCCACTCAGGAAAAATCCGTAGATTTCCCTCCTCCGTGGTTGCGCTCACCCCTTTTCTTGCCTACCTTTCTATTCTCGTCTTGTACGAGGCTGATTCAGTCAGAACCAAGGGGAACGAAAGTTCATCCGAATCGCCCGCGGTTTTTTAGGGTTACCGCGGGCGATCTTTTTTGTTTTCCGCGATCGCGGAAAACACGGAGAGGGAGGGATTCGAACCCCCGGTACTCGCAATGAGCACACCTGATTTCGAGTCAGGCCCATTCGGCCACTCTGGCACCTCTCCTCAGATTCTCCCCTCCCTTCGGTCGGGGATAATCTAGAGAGTGAAGAAAATGAGGATTTCCTTCCAGTATAAAACTTATAATGGACATTTCACACACTTCGTAGCGAGATCTCGGTGGGAGGGGAATCGCTGTCTTCTCGTCTAAGTTTGATACTTCTCGGTATCACTACATATAGGAGACAGTTTATGCCCCTGAAACATCCTGTTGAAGCATCCAACCATGCGGCACCGAATATCTGAAATCGGCAGCGAACGCGCCACCGGCGGCAGCGGCAACAAGATCGTCACTTACGACGGGAAAACTCACGTCGTGTGGCAGGACATCAGCCGGGTGCGGTCCTACTGCCACAGAACAGATGAGTGGAGCGAGACGGTGACGCTCAACTCCGGTGTCGACAACCATGCCCGCCCTGTCATCACGATCGACTACGACAGCACATTGCACGTCGTTCTAAGCGGCCACGGCACACCCGTTACCTCCCGGAGCTCTGTCCGGCCCAACGACTCATCGGAGTGGACTCCAGAGGAGCCGGCCGGGTCCGGCACTTATCCTATTATTGTCTGCGACTGGGACAACACCCTCTTTCTCACCATGCGCCCCGCCCGACCAATAGGTGCGGATCTATTCATCAAGCCGCCAGGGCAACCGTGGCATCGACAGGCCCGCCTCCTACAGCGCACTGAGAAGTACCTTGGAGGCTACGCCGCATATCCCGGTTACATCGGTCTCGGACTGGATGGGACCCTGCACTATCTCGGCTCATTCTACGAGGGGTTGGGCAGGACCGACCGGCGCGCACTACACCAGGCGGTTTGCTACATGCGGAGCGTCGACCGAGGAGTTACCTGGCAGCGAGCGGATGGGACTCCGGTCTCTGTTCCGGCGACTCCCGAGGCGATGGACCTACTCTGCCGCAGCGAGGAAGAGCGTCACGAGCCGATGCCACCGCCCGAGGTCGCGTGTGCCGGAATCGTCAGCACCCACGACAACCTAGTTCTGATGCTTTGCATCTCCCACCGCGAGCGTCCCGGAAAAATCGTGCTCCACAGCGTTGATCGGAACGGACGCTGGAACCAGCATGTGATTCCGGAAGTGGAGCAAGCATTCCCCCAGATGCGTCCGACGGCCGCTCAGTTCGGCATCCGGAATGACGGCAGCCTCTACGCATTGGTCACTTTACGACCACTGTCCCGCGGATGGAAACAAGGCAAGCCGACGCGCGACGCGGGAGAGCGGCCCCAGAATGTGTATGTGCCCGGTAAGGAAGGCAGCAGCGAGAACGGCGATCGTTCTGTCTGGCTGGTTTCGGACCCCTCCCGAGACCAGTTTCGAGTTCTGACCGAAACCGAACCGGATACCCCGTTCAACACCCCTACCGCAGAACGCCCAGTGGGTGCCAATCGCATCGCCGCCCTCCAGCTCCCCTCCTACCTCTATTTCGACGGATCCGCCGAGTACCCGCGAGGCCACCTTGAGTACTTCAAGGATATCCCCGGCTACATAGACAGCGGCGACCACATCACTAACAACGTTTACTGGGTCGGGGCCCGCGAAGAGCCGCCCATCTAAACAGCCGTACCCATCCCACCCGGTTCTCGGGCTCCCGTTCATTTAGCACAAAGGGTTTATTCACGCACCAGTTTTTCCCTCAGAAAGTCATACGCCTTAGCACCGCTGATCTGGTGTCTCCCCACGAAGTAGTCGGTCGATATCCCACCGTCCGCCATGAAAGTCCGGTAGATTGAACGGGCCTTGCTTACGCTTCTCTTGACCGCCTTGATAGGGAAAATGGAGTCGTGACTTCCGGCTTCAACCAGCAGAGGACGGGGAGCAATTAGACCGGCCAGATCATAGATCTCCCCGAAATCGCCCAGCCCTGGTACAAAGTTGCAGGCACAGTGCGACATCGCCAAAATGCTGTCGCGAAAAGTGGAGAAGTAGCCACTAACAACGCAGGCCTGAATGCGAATGTCGAGACAGGTTGAAAAGAAGGTGTGCATGCCTCCTCCTGATATCCCCATCGCCCCGACTCGGGTGGTGTCGATATCCGTTCGAGTCTCGAGGTAATCGAGTAGACGCATTCCGTCGTGCACGCGTAGACCCACCACTGATAATCCAAGATGAAAGGCCAACATGGCGGCGTGGGTGCAACTGGTCGGAGCGGATCCGCTGATCGGCCGATTCAAATGGGAGAAATCGGTCTGCCTCTCGCCGAAACAGGATATCTCTGGCGCTGCCACGGCGAAGCCGGCACGACAAAGAGCAACTGCAAAGTCCTTGTGATAGCCTTCTGGTTCATCTCGCTCCTCTCCACTCTCCCAAAGTCCCACGATGTCCTTAACCCCATAGCCGTGCCCGTGAAAAGCGATCACCAGCGGCGGAGGCTCCTCGCTCTGTTTGGGAAACAGCAGATAGACCGGCATCAGGGTATGCTCGGTCGTCCGCAGCAGGATTTTTTCCCTGAAAAAATCATCCTTGTCGGTCCGCTCGACCAGCCGGGGCCGAGGATCGGTTGCAGTCAGCCGGTCAAGACCAACCACCTTCGCCAGCGCTCTTCTGGTTGTGCGTTGCCAACGTTTTGCCTCAGCAACGTTCTTTGCCCGAAAGGCGCAACACGCGCCCTCCGGATTATACTGCCGCCAAAGTCCATGAGCCGGCTGCAGGCGTTTCTCTCGCTTGCTATCGAGAATTCTTGTGCTCATCTTTCCCTCCTCATTTTTGCACTCGGCCTAGAGCCAATACAGTTCTAAAGCGATCGTAGAGGAATGCGTGAGCATTTCTCAATTAATCGATTGGATTAATCACTTCGAACAGGCCGAGGCGTTCGAAGTCAGAGGTGTTACGCGTGTAAAACGTACGGACTCCATTGGCTTGAAGCGTCACGGCTAGAATTGCGTCGAACACGCGTGTGCCGCGCAAGGTTTGCATCGACAGCAAAGGTTTAGCGGCTTCCCACAAATCCAGGGCGTAGGCGCAGTGCATGCAGCCTACATCTTCGCGCAAAAAAGCAATATGGCGGGCTGCTTCGGCAGCAATCAATGGCTTCTCCAAGATCGAAGGACTGCGAAGGATCCTGTAATATTCGAAGAGTACCTGATCAGCGATTATCCACGAAGCGGGGTCGTTCATCAACGATTCGGCTATCTCCTTCGCTTGCTCATGCTCCGCGCACCCGTGATTCGCCGCATAGACGAGGATATTCGTATCCAGACTCTTCACTCACCTTCGCCGTAAACGGCTTCCCGCAGGTGATCCGCATCGACCATAACCTCGCCGCCATCGAAGGTAGGAAATCCCTTTCTCGGTCCTTGCATCCCCGTTGCCCCGGCGCGTTCCAGCCAGAACTCTGTCGCACGCCGAATCAGCTCGCTCAACGGCCGATCATCAGCACTTGCTCGCTCTTTCAATTGCTTCAGAACGGGTTCAGGAAACAAAACTTGGACTTTCTTCATGTTATACACATAATGCATGGAACCATGCTTTGTCAACCTCAGTGAAGATCGAAAAGCTGCCATTTTCCACTACACAATTCGATTCGGACTGTAGCGGAAAGCGGCAGCTTTTCGTATTCTTGGGTGCTGATTGTCTGAGGCTCGAATTATCCCGCGGTATCCCGTCAGCCTGAGGCCCGACTGATTTCGGAGATAAAGGGTCGAATCGGGTGCGATATCAATATGCCAAGCCAAGAATGAATCCTGTGCTCACCCTCTACCCTCTCTTGCAAAAACTCATCCACCTCGTCCCTTCGAGGCAACCCAGCCATAGCCCCGGTCTGAGTCGCGCTTATGGCGCTGACTGCGTTGGCGAAACACACGATATCGGATAGTTCGGACTTGCCGAGATCCTCCACCGATTCTCCGGCCTCGAGCAGGCCAACCGTGAGCCCAGCACAAAACGCATCGCCGCATCCCGTGGTGTCGACCGCGTCGACCGAGAACCCCGGCACGTGACCCTCCGAGCGACCGTTGTTGAAATAGGTCCCCTCAGCTCCGAGCGTGATCAAGCATAGCTTCGTCCCCTGATCGAGCACCCAGTGGCTCCCTCCTGCCGGTTCCCGGGTTCCGGCAATAAGCTCGACTTCCGTCTCATTCAGTTTGCACACGTCGACCCCACGCATGCCCCCCAGGATTCCCTCGCGCGCCGCCGCTAAACTGGGCCATACAGCGGGCCGCAGGTTGGCGTCATAGGCGACCAGAACATCCTTATCGTTGGCCCAGCGCACGGCCTGGAGAGCGGCGGCGGCGCTGCCTCCGCTCAAAGTCACTGATCCGTAGAGAAGGGCCTTTGCAGAAGTGATGTAATCGCGATCCAGGTCCTCCGGCTTCAGTTTCATGTCCGCGCCTCGGTAAATCGTGAAATCCTGGTCAACGGGGCTGGCGGTCGCTACCAGTGCGATCATGGTGGGAGATTCGGAGACCATTCGAAGATGAGCGACATCGACTCCTTCTGATCGCAAAATATCGGTCAGCTCTTCACCGAACGGATCGTCTCCCACTCCTCCGATGAACCCGACGTCGACACCCAACCGAGCAAGAGCCACGGCGACATTGGCGGGTGCGCCGCCGGGCGACGGAATGAAACTGGTCGCATCCTTGAGGGCCACGCCCGCAGGCCTGCCGAAAAGGTCGATTAGCAACTCTCCCAGTGAGACAACCTCAGGCATTGGTATAGGCTTCCAAAAGGTCCTCGGACTTGAAGCGGTACATTCTCCCAGTAGTGCGAGCGTAAATTGGGAGGCAACTGAGGCAAGGACGAATCGGTTGACACACGGAAAATCCATTGTCGCGTAGCCGCGACCGCAAGGGAACAGGGGGAGAAACAGGTTCGGAACGCACAGACCGAGAGGTGAGCAATCGGGCCTATTCCAGCTCACCGCGCTACATACCCGCCGTCCACCGCCATAGCATGGCCGGTGACGAAAGAGGCTTGCTCGGAACAAAGCCAAAGTACAGCGGAAGCGATCTCATCCATGGTTCCAAGCCGCTGCACCGGATAGCGTGAAAGGACCTCCGTTCTCCTTTCCAGATCGCTAAGGTATTCGGCGGTTAGCGGGGTCTCCACGTGGCCGGGACAGACCGCATTGACCCTGATACCTTTGGTGGCGTATTCGAGAGCCGCCGCTTTAGTCAACCCGACGACCCCATGTTTACTCGCTACGTAAGCATTCACCCCGTGTCCGGCGCCGACCAAACCATAATTCGAGGAGGTGTTGACAATCGATCCACTGCCCTGTTTCAGCATCTGGCGCAATTCATACTTCATACAGAGGAAGACACTCTTCATGTTGTGCCGGATGACTCGATCCCAATCCTCCTCCGAAAATTCGGCCATCGGCGCGACTTTGCGAGCAAGGACTCCCGCATTGTTGCAAGCGCAGTCCAGCCGGCCGAAGGTCGCGACGATTTCCTCCACCAAAGCCTCAACTTCATCGGCTTCGGTCACATCGGCGCGGATGTAATGCGCCTCACCCCCACCTTCCTGGACGACCGCCTCAGTCTCCTTCCCTTCGCCCACCTTGATATCGGCGATCGCGACTTTCGCACCCTCCACCGCGAATCTTAACGCGATGGCGCGGCCGATACCCGACGCCCCACCCGTAACCAGGGCCACTTTTCCCTTCAGAGCTTCTCCCATTCTGGCCGTGAAAGCTAACGATAGATAAAGTTGAAGAAACGCCTCTTTTCCTGCTTGACGACCGAGGGATCAAGATTGCCTTTGACAAGACGTGGATCGCTATCCCAGACGGCGCGCATGTGGCGGGGATGGCGCATCACGTCGTCGGGATAATATGAAAATGCCCAATCGCACTGTCGCATGTCCGGGCGGACATTTTACGAGCAGAAAAAGATCCTAACATAGCGACCCGGCGTCATGGAACCAGAATAAGGCATGAAGATTACGAATTCCGAATCAACCCTTCATCCACTCAAAGAGCCTGTAATGCTCTCCATCCATCCCCAAAGCGCCGTAGACTTGCTGCGCCGGGACATTGTTCTTATCCACATAAAGCCGCAGGCCGTAGAGGGATTCTGAGTCTTCCACGCGAGCTTTAAGAGAACTGTAGAGCGCCCGAAACACTCCCAATCGGCGGGCCGCCGGCACGATATACACAGAATGAATCCACAGCACAGTGCCGTTGCGCCAGTCGCTCCACTCCGGCACGGTGAGCAAGCCGCCCACCGCCTCGCCAGACCCTTCTGCGATCCAGTAGCGTCCTTTTGACGGGTTCTCAAACACGGCCTGTACGCCCTGCCTGACCGTCTCCCAATCCAGATCCAGATCCTCTGTCTCCTTCGCTAACTGGAGTTGGAAACCGACAATCGACTCCAGATCTCCGATCCGTCCAGACCGCACCAGGATTCTCTCGGGCTTTGGTATTCGCAACATCCCTGAAGTTTGAAATTCAACGTCATCCACATTCGTTACGGCCGAGTTTATACCGACAGACTGCTGGTCCCGGCAATTCGAAATCTGAGGGGAGTCTTCCGGGATGGAACTGCTATTTGTCCTTGAGGCCCGTTCAGACCGAACATACGTTTACTCTCTAAGGAACCGAGCTATACCATGCCCTCCGACCTTGAAGTCTATCTTTTCGACCTTCGCGGCTTCCTCCATCTTGAAGGCGCGCTGAGCGGGAAGGAAGTCAAGCGGTTGAACGACTGCCTGGACGACATCCCACCGTTGAAACCTGGAGAATGGCACGGGGATGTCCAGGCTCACGAGTACGGCGACAAGACCTCGGGCGTGAATTATCAACAGATCTACGAGGCGGGAGAACCGTTTGAGGACTTGATCGACCATCCCTCGTGGTTCGAGAAACTGCAGCATTTCGTCGGCGGAGAGGGCACCTTCGATCACTCCCACGGCCCCCTCTTCATCGACGAAAATTTCGCCAACTTTCGAGAGCCCGGAGAAGCCATTGGCCTGCACTCGGGAGGCTATCCTCCCATCATGCGTAACCAATTCCGCTATCACGGAGGTCGCTTCATGTGCGGACAGATCAACATTCTCATGGCACTCACCGAAATCGGTCCTGGAGATGGGGGAACCATGCTCATTCCGGGAAGCCACAAATCGAATTTCAGACATCCCCACTACGAACGCCATCGGATGTCCAACAACGCCACCGTTGAAGGGACAGAGGGAGCAATCGAAATTCATCTGCATGCCGGCGACGCCCTTCTCTTTGTCGACGGCATCTCCCACGGCTCGGCCATGCGGTCGAATCAGGGAACCCGAAGAATCGTCGTCTATCGCTATGGTCCGTCATGGGGAAATTTTCGCCACGGATACCAGCCTTCAACAGAACTGCTGGATCGACTCACACCGGAGCGCCGGCGCATCGTCCAGCCCCAGGTTCAAATCGCTCGGGAACAGGTCAAGGTCTGATGAGTTCTCAATCTCGAAAAGGACCGGTTTCGATCAATACCTTGTCCGCAATGAAGAAGCGGGGAGGGAAGTTCGCCGCTCTGACTGCCTACGACTCCTGCTTTGCCGAGTTGATCAGCTCGGCTGGAATTGAAGTCATGCTGGTGGGCGACTCTCTCGGCATGGTGCTCCAAGGTCACGACAGCACACTGCCCGTAACCTTGGACGATATGGTCTACCACATGCAATGTGTCCACGCCGGCAGCCGTGGCAGCCTTATCATGGCCGACCTGCCCTTCATGAGCTACGCTTCGGAAGGCCAATCGCTCGAAAGCGCGGCCGCCTTGATGCGAGCCGGCGCCCATGTCGTAAAACTGGAAGGCGGCGCCTGGCTCTCCGGTTCCACACGACTGCTGACCGAGAGAGGCATACCGGTATGCGCCCACATGGGCCTCACGCCCCAGTCGATCAATCGCTTTGGAGGCTACCGCGTTCAAGGCCGGGATCCGGAGAAGGCCAACGTCATGGTGGAGGAGGCCTTGATTCTTCAGGAATCCGGCGCCGTCCTCATTCTGCTCGAATGCGTGCCGGTGAGCTTGGGTCGCGAAATCACGGAGCGCCTCGAAGTGCCGGTAATCGGCATCGGGGCCGGGCCTCATACCGACGGCCAGATCATGGTGATGCACGACATGCTCGGCGTCACTCCGTCGTCGATACGGGTGCCGAAGTTCGTGAAGAACTTCATGGCGGAGAGCACAGAGGGTGTGAAGGGCGCATTCGAAGCCTACGCCAAAGCGGTTCACGAGGGGAGTTTTCCCGCCCCTGAGCACTGCTTCACCTGATGGAGACGATCGAGAGAGTGGAGGAACTCCGTAGTTTCCTCGGCGGTCAGGGGCCAAGAGACCGCATCGGCCTGGTTCCCACTATGGGCAATCTGCACAAAGGCCACCTCGCGCTCGTCGAAGCGGCGCGTAAGGATTGCGAACTGGTCGTGACGAGCATATTCGTCAACCCGACTCAGTTTGGCGAAGGGGAAGACTACGGCGATTACCCCCGGACCTTGGAGGACGACAGGGAAAAACTCGGCAGTTTGGGCGTCGACGTCCTCTTCGCCCCTTCGGTTGAGGAAGTCTACCCGGACGGACCAGCCAATCAGACCGTCGTCTCCATTCCCTGCCTCTCCAGAATCCTCTGTGGTGTCGATAGACCCAGCCATTTCGACGGCGTCACCACCGTCGTGGCCAAGCTCTTTAACATGGTCCGGCCGGACGCCGCCTATTTCGGTGAAAAGGACTGGCAGCAGCTTATCCTCATCCGCACCCTGGCCCGCCAGTTGAATATGAGGATCGACATCATCGGCGTTCCCACGATCCGCGAGGAGGACGGCCTCGCCCTTTCCAGCCGCAACCATTACCTGACTGAGAAAGAACGCTCGATCGCGCCTAGGTTGCATCAAACGCTGCGGGATTTACGAAATGCGATTCGAAAGAAGCCACAGAATCTCTCTCTTCTCGAGGAGGCAGCGAAGACGACCCTGAAAAATGTGGGATTCGCGCCCGTTTACGTCGCCGTTCGCGACGCCTCCTCCCTCCTCGCTCCCAACGGTTCCACCCAAACCTTACGAATCATCGCCGCCGCAAGACTCGGCCAGGCCCGCCTCATCGATAACATTGGGGCGGAGTTGTGAGGGATCCGAGGCAGTAAGACGGTGGCAATCGATCGCAGCGGCCTGGTCGATAAAGCCTCCGTTGAAGGCGATTACGACGACGACATAATCTCCACCATCGAAGCTTCGATTAGAGGATGGCTATTCCTGCCCAAGCTGCAGGATGGGAGTCCAATCGAATGCGTGGTTCGACTTCCGGTAGAAGTCAGCGTTGAGTGACCTATCGCCTGTTCGAAAGACTGCAACGGTAAGGAAGAGAGGGCGAGGTTCGCGGCCTCTCAGCAGTGATGCCGATAACGCCCTGATTGGGGAACCTTGATCCCCTTTCGCTGCCGTGCTTTTATTCGCTGCAGTCAAATGACACGGTTTTTTCAATGGATTAAATCCACCCTTCCCCAACGGATTCGCCGCTGGTAAGCGCCCAAGAAAGCACTTGCCAATGAATACCAGTTTACCCGCTTTATCATTCTACGGCTGCTCGGGCTCTGCTACACCATGGCGTTTCTGGTCTTCGTCCGTCAAGCTCCGGGTCTGATCGGCGAAAACGGCATCCTCCCGATCGAACGCTTCTTCGAGCTCGTCTCCCGGAATCACGGAGGTGCGGCTGAGGTTTTCCGGCAGATGCCGTCGATTTTCTGGTTCGAGTATTCCGACCGCTTTCTGCTTGCCCTCGGCTGGGTCGGCCTGGCCGTATCGATCACGGTTCTCTGCGGCTACGCCAACAGTGTAATGCTATTTATCCTGTGGGCACTGCAACTGTCCATCGTGCAAGTCGGCCAACTCTTTTGGGGCTACGGCTGGGAAACGCAGCTGCTCGAGACGGGGTTCCTGGCCATCTTTCTCGCTCCCCTCCTCGACGGGCGTCCCTTTCCCAAGTCGCGACCCTCTCGCATCGTGATTTTTCTCTACTGCTGGCTCATCGCGCGAATCATGCTGGGAGCGGGCCTCATCAAGTTGCGCGGTGACGTAGTCTGGGACTGGAGTGAATTGTCCGCCCTCTTCTACCATTTCGAAACCCAGCCAATACCCAATGGCTTCAGTTGGTACTTCCACCATCTGCCGCGCTCAGTGCTCCAGGCAGGAGTCGCCTTCAACCACGTCGTCGAACTTTTCGTTCCCATCCTGCTCCTGCTCCCTCGACCGATTCGTAACGGGGCGGGATTCGTCATGATTCTGTTTCAGATCCAGCTCATTGTCAGCGGTAACCTCTCCTTTCTCAACCACCTCACCATCGTCCCGTGTCTGGCCTGTATCGACGACCGGTTCTATCGCCATCTTCTTCCCAAGAGATGGTGGGCGCGCCTCCGCGAACCGAGGAAGCATCGGAAGCTGACTCGGAGTGGCAAGATCGCGTTTGGCATCCGCCTGGGGATTCTGGGGCTCGTCTCCTACCTCAGCATCGCGCCGGTCACCAACCTGTTGTCGCCGAACCAGCGAATGAACACCTCTTTCGAGCGATTGCGCCTCGTCAATACTTACGGCGCTTTCGGCACGGTCGGCAAAGTCCGGTATGAGATCGCCGTTGAAGGCACGAACTACGCTGTCCCAACCAGCCCCAAGGCCCAGTGGAAGGAGTACCGATTCTTCGGCAAACCGGGCGATCCGAGTCGCCGCCCGCCCTTCTTCGCCCCCTACCAGCACCGGATCGACTGGGAGATCTGGTTCGCTTCTTTTGGTTCGATCAAGAATGAACTCTGGCCCGTCTACTTCGCCATTCGTCTCCTCCAGGACGAACCCACTGTCCTCGCCCTGCTACGGGAAAATCCGTTTCCCGAGACACCTCCCCATACCATTCGAATGATCCGCTACATCTACCGATTCACCACGCCCTAGGAGCGCGCCGAAACCGGCCAATGCTGGGTCCGGGAATTTAATCAGACCTTCCTCGAGCCAATCTCTCTCGACGATCCGCAAGTCGAGCTGGTAATGCGTCGCTATCAGTGGCCCAAGCCCGCCGAATGACCGCGGATCCCTTCACTCTGCCCAAATCAAAGCGAAGGCAGAAACACCAGTACATTCCCAATTGACATGATGCCGTTGCGAGGCATCACTTGATGCATGAGAACGACGATCAATATCGACGACGAGCTCTTGTCCAAGGCTGCTCAGTACACTGGAGTGAAGGAGGATTCTTGCCTCTGCAGTCATCGGCGGTGTTTCGCTTTGGACCCGTGACCGCCGCCTCCGCGCCGCGGCCGATGCCAAAGGGAGCAGTTGGAATGAGGAGGATAGACACACCTGAGCAAGCTTCCAGGCAATCTGTCCATGGCAGATCGGAAGTAACGAAAGCAGTCCTTGCCTATGATCGACCGGAGAGCCAGACTCTGCCTTGATATGAAAACAATAGCATCGATTACTCTCATTCTGGTGCCCCTATTCGGCGCCAAAATTGCCTTCTCCGAAGGTGGGCACCCACCACCCTACCAGGGATCCGCCGAATTCGAGCGTATAAAATCGCTGGCCGGCAAATGGGAAGGCAAGATGGATATGGGTCAAGGCCCCACGGATATGACGGTGGTTTATCGCGTTGTCGCAGGAGGCAGCGCGGTGGAGGAACGCACATTTCCTGATACTCCTATGGAAATGGTCACCATGTACCACGATAAAGACGGCAAACTGGCGCTGACTCACTTCTGTATGCTGCAAAATCAACCCGCCATGGTCTTCAAGAGCTCTGACGAAAAAACAGTTCGGATGAAATTTGATAAGCGCAGCGGGATCGACGTTAAGAAGGAAAAACACATGCACGATATGTCCATTTCCTTCAACGACGACGGCACCATCACCCAAAACTGGAGGCTCTTCGACGGCGGCAAGGCCCAGGAAAGTCATCCCATTATCCTGACCCGAGTCGACTCTTGACCGAAATCAGCGCTGCCTCCGGCCGCGCTGAAGCTTGCAGGTTCGGTTGGCTCACCACAGACAGGATCATTCGTCTGTGGAAATCGCCACATGGTGATACCCGTTGTCTTCTACTTAGAGGCTGTCCCAAATCCGAGAGGATTTGGGTGGAAGCCTGATACCGATATCAATCTTCGTCACGTTATGTAGACCACGACATGCCTTCCGTCCTCGGTAGCTTACCTTTTATCCGTTATGCACCTTTCCAGCACCCTTCCTCTCGCTTTGAGTCGATAGTTCTCCCAAGGAAGCGCCTCTGACTCGATTCTTGGATCCCTATGCCGCCTGCGTTGCCTCTTTCTCATGTTCTTGCGCAAGTCTCTGCGCGATTTTCCATAGATTGTGGGACAGAACCGACCAGGCCACGCTAAGGTTACGGTTGTCAAAGCCTTTGCTGCGTATCTTGCCCCCGTGCCATCGGTTCTTGAGCACTCCGATCCGGCCTTCGGTGCTCCCTCGTCGTCGCTGCAACCGGACAAAGCGCGGCTCCTCCATCCGCTCCTTGAGCTCTTGTGGATCGCGGGGCGTAAGGGCGTCAAAAATCCCCTCTGCCTGGAGCCGCTTGCTGGCCGCCTTCGAGGCATAGCCCCGATCCCCACTGATCGCTTCGATCTTCTCCTCTAAAGCGAAGCCCTTTTGCCTCTCCAGACTTTCCCAAAGCTGCTTCAATTCGCTCGGGGCCTGCCCCCCATACAGTTTCCAGTCCAACAGATATCCCTCTGCGCTCTCGCATAAATAAAGGGTGTTGCCAAACTCCACCTCCCGATCTGCCTTGCCTCGCACGATGACGTCAATCTCAGGTTCGTAGGCGCTCAGGATCTTCTCCTCATTCTTCACCTGCCGCCCCCCTATGATCCGTTCGTGCGCCTGTTTCATGACCTGCGGTATCTGCTCTAACATACCATCCATTCGCTCGATGATTCGGCTCGCCTTCTTCTCGGTGTAATCGCTTTGCATCCACATAGCTTCCAATAAGTCACGGTGGCGAAGGGCATGGCCCTCAATCTTCTTGAGCAATAGCTTCATCCGCCGCAGGATCCCTTTACGCGCTTTGCCCGCCTCCCGGCGCCGACGCGCATGCGTCATCTCCAGGCACCGTTTGTTCATCTCCCGAGCCAATCCCTTTGCTCCCTGGGGCATGCGCTGTTTCATTCCCGCCTGCCGGATCAGACTGATCGCCTTGAGCAGCGTTGCTCCCACATCCTTGAGCAAGACCCAGTCCACGGGCCAGTGGATGTTCGCTTCCAGGCAAGTGGCGTCGATCAGGCATTCCCTCGTATCGATCGGCTTCTCTAATCCTGCCTCACCACAATGTTCAGCATTGCCCACCACCTCGGTCATCCTTGCATGCAGCTGTCTCAGATACGCTTCGTCGAAGAATTTCGAATCCCGTTCCAGACTGCTCTTCGATATTTTCCGGATCCCGTCTACCTCACGCACCCGGCAAAAATTAGCCAGAAGCTCACTGCGTCCCAACTCCTGCGACAGACAACGAAAGGATATCCCTCCGAGTAAATGACGCACCACCTCCACCCGTAGCGCTTTTATCGCTCTTAGAGCGCGTCGCTCCCGATCCTTCCCTCCCGCTTCATCCCATCCTTCCAAGGCTTTTACGATCGCCTCCCTTTCCAGCGAGGAGTCGATCAAAACCCGGTCAATCCGCTCCATTGTTTCCAGAAACACGGTGTAGTCTTTGCATCGAATGACTGGAGTTAGGGCTGGACGCAGGAAGCTTTGTACGGCAATATTTTTCATGAGAAGGGCGTGCTTTGTATTTGACTAACGCAAGCATAAGCGCCCTTTTTCGCCGGATCGAGCTTTTTGCAGCTCTATCCGGCCTTTTTTTTGCCCATAACTCATTAAAAATCAATTGTTTCCACCACTGGGACGGGCTCTACTTAGCAGAAGCATCGATGCGGATGCGGGTTTCCCGATGCTCGCTCCGTGGTTGGAAAGGTTCAGCATCTGCAGTATCTACAAGACACCGTCAGCTGCTTTGACGGTTTGACTGACGGCTGAGTATTCAGTAGATCCCGGTCGGTGCATAGCGAAGGCCCGTTCGGCTTTTCGCGCCTGACTGGGATGAAGACGCTATTCCGTTCAAGAAGCTGGCTCTTAGGACCGGTCGCCATCGTCTTGTCAACCTCAGCGTTGACGCAGGACGCCTGGGCCGAAAACCGATGGCTACTGGGATCGGTGGACAACTTCGAGGTTTATTCGAACTCCTCGAAGGGAGAGACCTCGCGGATTATTACCGAGCTCCGGGAAGTGAAGGCAATCGTGACTCGAATGTTCCCGGATCTGGTGTCGAAGAAGACCCTGCCCCTGCGTGTCTTCATCTGCAAGAACGATGCCACCGTCCGGCGATATGCTCCTCTCTATGAGGGTAAACCCCAAACGCTGACCGGTCTCTTCACACAAGATCTCGAAGGCGACCTGATTCTGGTCAATGCGGGAAGGCCAATCCAGGTACTGCGGGAGACCGTCTACCACGAGTACATGCACTATATCAATTCCGGCTTGGGTTTTTATCTGCCCCCTTGGCTGAGCGAGGGTTTAGCCGAGATCTATTCCACGATTCGTTTCTCGGAGAGCGAAGCCGAAATCGGAAGAGCTGATCTGCGGCACTCAGACAATCTGCAAGACAAACGGCTCATTCCGCTGGAGCGACTTTTCGGCGTTACCAAAGTGTCACCGGAATAAAACAGTGAAAAACACGGCCAGGGGAATTTCTACTCTCAATCCTGGGCCTTGCTACATTTTCTTCTCTTTGGAGATGTGGATCTGCCCGAGGAAGCCTTCCCCAGGCTTGTCGCTTCGATTCAATCGGCACCCACGCTCACGGAAGAAACCTACCACGAAATGACTGGGCTGAGTTTCGATGAAACTGAAATACGCCTCAAAACTTATATTCGCTCCGGCAGTTACCGGTATCGTACCATAGAGAAGCCAAGGCTGCCGACCGGTGAAACTCTAGAATTATCGGTCGCTACCGAGGGAGAGATCGATCTCATCTCAGGAATGCTGCTCCTGGTCACGCGGGAGCCCTGCGATGCCTACGCACATCTTGAATGCGCCTACGAAAAGCTGACCGACTCACCAAAAGCGGCCGCCTATCGAGGCTACTATTCCTTCAAGCAAAAGCTCTACGATCTCGCGGCGGAGTCTTTCCAAGAAGCAATTGAACGAAGATCCCAATCGCCTTCGACCTATATCTGCTACGCCGCATCGGTCCTGCGAGGGGAGAATCGACGGGGCGGGATAGGAAAACGCAATTTTGATAGGGAGGAAACGACTAAACTCGTGGATTCACTCTTAAAGGCCCGGGCTCTCGGCGACTCCCGCGCCCAGCTCTACCAATTCATAGGGGAGGTTTGGCTCAACTCCAAGATTACGGCCCGTCCAGAGGACCTTACTGTGCTAGTTGAGGGACTTCGACTACACCCTGCGGACGAAAGACTGGGTTACTTTCTTGCCCGTCTCTATTACACAATGGAGCTATACGAAGAAACCAGACTCCTCTGCCGTAGGTTCCTTGAGGGAACCCTGGCGAAAAGTTTGAGGGAGCATTTCGAAGAACTCGAGGAACTTATGGATCTTATCGCACGATGAGCATTCGGTTCATCGTAAACCCCTCTTCCGGGAGTCTTCGCAAGAACCCGCATATCGTCGACCAGATCAAATCGTTCGTCAGCCGAACGGAGCATTCCGGCAGCATCGTCTTCAGCGAACACCCGAACCACGCCATCGAGCTCTCGAGGCAGGCAGTGGAGGACCAGTGCACGATCATCGTAGCAGTCGGTGGGGATGGAACCATGAACGAAGTGGCGCAACAGCTCGTGGCTACGAACTCGGCCCTGGGACTGATCCCCTGCGGTAGCGGAAACGGTCTCGGCCGCCACTTGGGGATTCCCCTGAATCCGATCGACGCCCTCGAAACGATCAAGTCGGGCCGCATTCTCGAGATAGACACGGGGAGCGCGAATGGACACCTGTTCTTCAATGTCATGGGTGTCGGCTTCGACGTCGAAATCAGCCACCGCTTCAATTCGCTTCGCAAGCGCGGATTCTTGTCCTATCTGAGAGTCTGCACTTCGGTGTATCTCCGATCGCGCTCAGAACACTACACTGTCTTTTGTGGCGAAGAGCGATCCGAACACCAAGCCTGGCTTATAACCGTGGCGAATTCCTCTCAGTACGGGAACAACGCCATCATCGCCCCGGGAGCCCGAATCAACGACGGCTTGCTCGATCTTACCAGGGTCAATAAGCCTCATCCATTCGCAGCCATCCCTCTCGCTGTTCGCCTTTTCAACGGAACCATAGACAAGAGCCCTTCGGTTCTTAGCCTCCGCGGCGCCCGATTTATCATCGAACGAGAAAGGCCGGGCCTCTTCCACACCGACGGGCAGACCCATGAATCGGATACTCGCCTCGTCGTCGAAGTAAAGCCCCACTCTCTCAGGATTCTGACACCAACCCAATGAGGTCAATCTAGATTTCATCCTCAGGAGTGTCGCCCCGATTTCCACTCGCATAGTAGACCGGTATTTCAGTCTGCAGTATCTCGCCCATGAGTGCAGCAACTGGTTTGCCCACACTCCTACCCAGCAGGTCGAGAATGGCGAATTCGACGCACGCCAGGCAGACCCAGAATGGCAATCCCTGCCACTTGTAATTGCTCTTGTAGAGGTATATATTGTCCAAAAGCCTCTCGAGCTCGCGGGCGTCCTCCCCTATCATTGGCCATCCTCATGGTTGGGAAGATCGAAGATAAGGTCAAATCACCGGAGGGTCCATCTGAGATCCGAGAAACATCCTTGCCCCGCACGACAAAGGTGCCATTCATCGAATCCGGTGGGAACCCTGCATGGAGTACCTTCTGGGTCGATCACTAGAGGCGCTTTTCCTGTTGGCGTTTTCCGGACCCATGCTTTATGAATAGGGCAGCATCTTCGGGAGCCGATCCCTTATTGGATTCCGTCCGTTCGGGCCGCCGATCCGCGGTGTGGTCAATGCCTGACCTCTCCCTCCGATCGTACGTCGACCGTCAACCCGCCGGCCTGCTCTCGGGTGCCTTCAACCCTCTCCATACCGGCCACCTTCAACTAGCCAAGGCCGCCGCCGACTTTCTCGATGGCGATGTCTTTTTCGAGTTGTCCGTCCTAAACGTAGATAAACCCCCTCTTGACCTTCAGACGATCGAAGCCCGCCGCCGCCAGTTTACAATTCCCCTGCTTCTCACCCGAGCCCCACGCTTCTTCGAGAAGGCCGCAATCGTCAACAACACCACCTTCATCGTCGGCGTCGACACATTGGAGAGAATTGTTCAGACTCGCTACTACGACGACAGATCCGCCCTCATCTCCGCCCTCATCTCCATACGAAACCACGGTTGCCGATTTCTGGTCGCCGGAAGGAAACTCTCCCAGAGATTCGTGACCCTCTCCGATATCACCATTCCACACAGCTTCGAGGATCTCTTTCAGGCCCTCCCGGAGAGCCGATATCGCACCGACCTCTCTTCCTCCCAAATCCGTCGCCAACGCCCCCGATAACCACCAAGAATCCGCCTAAGTAAAATAAAAGTAAAAGGGTCAGTCCCTTTTTACTTGCGCTTTTTATTAGTCTTTGTAGAGGGTATTCGGTATGCGGATGAATCGATTGAAAGTAGTGGAAGCGAGTGCGGTATATCACTGTATCACACGGACGGTAAACGGAGCCTTTCTGTTCGACCCGGTGGCGAAGGAGCGTTTGCGCAAGCAGCTCTGGCAGGTGTCGGATTTCTCAGGGGTGGAGGTTCTCACTTACTGTTTGATGAGCAACCATTTCCACATCCTGGTCAGGGTTCCGGACAAGGAGAGGGCGGAGGTATCGGACCGGGAGCTTTTGCGGCGCTACGCAGTGCTTTACCCGGATCCGACCCAGCATCAGAGGATGACGATCAAGTATCTGGAGACAGCCTTGAGAAGAGGAGGCGAAGAAGCGCAGATGTGGCGAAGGCGTCTTCTGGCGCGGATGCATGATGTATCAGAGTTCATGAAGAGTTTTAAGGAGCGCTATACGATCTGGTATAACCAAAACCATCATCGGTATGGGACCTTGTGGTCGGAGCGCTTCAAGAGCACGCTGGTGGAGGGCCGGGAAGCAGCGATGCGTAGCACGGCGGCGTATATCGACTTGAATCCGGTGCGGGCGGGGATCGTGGAGGACCCGAAAGACTACCGCTGGAGCGGTTACGGGGAGGCGGTAGGAGGTCATGATGGGGCTCGCGAGGGGATTGTGGAAGCGGATCGTGGGACCTATGAGGGACCCCTGAGTTGGAGAAAAGCGGCTCGAGAGTATCGTCAGCTTCTCTACTGCAAGGGAGCCCTGGATGCGCCTCAAGAGTCGGTTTACGGGAGGATACCGAGGGAGGCATGGATCAAAGTGGTGGAAGAAGGAGGCGAGTTACCGGTGGCGACGGCACTGCGGTGTCGGGTGCGCTATTTTGCCGACGGAGTGGTGATTGGATCGAAGGAGTACGTAGAAAGTATACTCAAAGAATATCGAGATCGATTCGGATTACGACGAACGAGCGGGGCTATGAAGATGAGCGGTAGCGACTGGGAGGAATTGAACGTTGGGCGGAACCTCAGGAAGCCGGTTTTCAGTTAACATATATGGGACGTTGACAGGCCCTTTGTATCGGTACCTATTAGCCGATTCAGGATTGGATCTGGGATCCGGAGACCTTCCAGAAGAGGTCATCCGTGGAAGGGACCGCCGAATCACAACGGAGATAACACGAAGGAAGCGGATGAAGAAGCGGATCGCATTGGGAACCCTTGCAGTGTTTGTCTTATGGCTAATACTCGATAACGTCATCCACGGTATGATACTTGCTCCAATGTACAACGAGTCGGCTCAACTTTGGCGACCGATAGAAGAGATGAAATCGTGGCTTCTTCTTCTCGTAGTTCTAATTTCGTCCATCGTTTTCGTCTATATCTACGCAGCCTTTTCGACCGAAAAAAGCATGGCGAGAGCTCTATTCTATGGATTCGTTTTCGGGTTGGGCGCGGGCACCTCGATGGCCTACGGGAGTTATTCGGTGCTCCCGATTCCGTATTTACTGGCCCTGGGATGGTTTCTAGGAACGGTTGTGGAGACGACCTTGGGCGGAGTCCTCCTGGGACTTATCGTCAAGGAACCGGCTGCAAATTGAGTTTGTTTTCGAACACCCGGTCGGTTCAACCACCGACAACATCCTTGCTTTCCTTGGAGTCGAGGGCGCCGGGGAGCCGACCAACTCCATAGTGGGAATTCACTCTTTCGGCCACATCACGGTATCCTAACCCAAACTGCGTACTGAAGGGCGGAAAGCACTGAACTTAGAGACGTTATTATTCGTAAGTCGTTAATGAGCAATGAAGGTTTGTCCTGTATTGATCGTGTAGGGACTATAAGTTTCAGTAGTTCTTGACTCTCCCTATCTGCCCGCCCAGACTGGCGGGATATGTTTTTCCGTCTGAAGCATTCCAAGAGCGGCCAGGTCCTCCAACTGCTTGAATCTTACCGCAACAGCGAAGGTAAACCGCGACAGCGAGTGGTGGTCTCCCTGGGCGATGGGGCCATCAGTCGACCGGACTTTGGACCCATTGCCAAGGCGGTGCAAAAGCAGCTCTACGGGATCGAGGAACTTCTGGCCCCTGAGTATACGCGTCGACAGCAGAACTGGATTGAACTGATCCTGCGGCGGATTGATGGGGAGGGGCGGTGGCGAGGACTGCGCCAAAAGGCCGAGGCTTTTGCAGAGCAGCAGAACGCAATTGATGGGGTCTTGGCCGATAAAGTGGAGCATAGCGCCGCGGGAGTTTTATTGGGACCGATTCTGCTGGGGCTTAAGGGGTGGGAAAAGCTGAGGATGGATGAAGCCTTGCAGGAGGTGGGCTTGAACCGGGCGCAAAGGGATGCGGCTAAGGTATCGGTGATCAACCGGCTGGTGGATCCAGTGCCTGAGAACGCCTTGCCCCAGTGGGCCAGGCAGAGTGCCCTGGGAGATCTTCTGGGAGTGGCGGCGGTGAAGTCGGATCGGCATCGCTACTACCGGGTGAGCGATCGGTTGGTGGAGAACCGCGAAAGGATCGAAGAGCATATGCGCGAGCGCCAGGGGGAACTGTTCAGTTTGGATCGGACGGTACTACTGTAGGATCTTACCAATACGCACTTCGAAGGGGTGGGTGCGAGCAACGGCAAAGCGAAACGGGGAAAGAACAAACAGAAACGCCACGATTGTGTTCAGATTGTGGTGGGGATGGTGTTCGATACCGAAGGCTTTGAGTTGGGACATCGGATATTTGCGGGCAACCGCCATGACGCGACGACCCTGTTGGAGATGATCGCTGAATTGGAGAAAGCGGTGGGGGCCCAGGGCGAGCGTGAGAAGACCCTCATCATCATGGATGGAGGGATCGCGAGCCGGGAGAATGTGCAACTGTTGCGCGAGGAGGGATTCGGCTACCTGGTCAACCAGAGCCGCCGGGGGCGTAAGGCTTATCTTGGAGCCCGTCCCAGTGGTGGAAACAATTGATTTTTAATGAGTTATGGGCAAAAAAAAGGCCGGATAGAGCTGCAAAAAGCTCGATCCGGCGAAAAAGGGCGCTTATGCTTGTGTTAGTCAAATACAAAGCACGCCCTTCTCATGAAAAATATTGCCGTACAAAGCTTCCTGCGTCCAGCCCTAACTCCAGTCATTCGATGCAAAGACTACACCGTGTTTCTGGAAACAATGGAGCGGATTGACCGGGTTTTGATCGACTCCTCGCTGGAAAGGGAGGCGATCGTAAAAGCCTTGGAAGGATGGGATGAAGCGGGAGGGAAGGATCGGGAGCGACGCGCTCTAAGAGCGATAAAAGCGCTGCGGGTGGAGGTGGTGCGTCATTTACTCGGAGGGATATCCTTTCGTTGTCTGTCGCAGGAGTTGGGACGCAGTGAGCTTCTGGCTAATTTTTGCCGGGTGCGTGAGGTAGACGGGATCCGGAAAATATCGAAGAGCAGTCTGGAACGGGATTCGAAATTCTTCGACGAAGCGTATCTGAGACAGCTGCATGCAAGGATGACCGAGGTGGTGGGCAATGCTGAACATTGTGGTGAGGCAGGATTAGAGAAGCCGATCGATACGAGGGAATGCCTGATCGACGCCACTTGCCTGGAAGCGAACATCCACTGGCCCGTGGACTGGGTCTTGCTCAAGGATGTGGGAGCAACGCTGCTCAAGGCGATCAGTCTGATCCGGCAGGCGGGAATGAAACAGCGCATGCCCCAGGGAGCAAAGGGATTGGCTCGGGAGATGAACAAACGGTGCCTGGAGATGACGCATGCGCGTCGGCGCCGGGAGGCGGGCAAAGCGCGTAAAGGGATCCTGCGGCGGATGAAGCTATTGCTCAAGAAGATTGAGGGCCATGCCCTTCGCCACCGTGACTTATTGGAAGCTATGTGGATGCAAAGCGATTACACCGAGAAGAAGGCGAGCCGAATCATCGAGCGAATGGATGGTATGTTAGAGCAGATACCGCAGGTCATGAAACAGGCGCACGAACGGATCATAGGGGGGCGGCAGGTGAAGAATGAGGAGAAGATCCTGAGCGCCTACGAACCTGAGATTGACGTCATCGTGCGAGGCAAGGCAGATCGGGAGGTGGAGTTTGGCAACACCCTTTATTTATGCGAGAGCGCAGAGGGATATCTGTTGGACTGGAAACTGTATGGGGGGCAGGCCCCGAGCGAATTGAAGCAGCTTTGGGAAAGTCTGGAGAGGCAAAAGGGCTTCGCTTTAGAGGAGAAGATCGAAGCGATCAGTGGGGATCGGGGCTATGCCTCGAAGGCGGCCAGCAAGCGGCTCCAGGCAGAGGGGATTTTTGACGCCCTTACGCCCCGCAATCCACAAGAGCTCAAGGAGCGGATGGAGGAGCCGCGCTTTGTCCGGTTGCAGCGACGACGAGGGAGCACCGAAGGCCGGATCGGAGTGCTCAAGAACCGATGGCACGGGGGCAAGATACGCAGCAAAGGCTTTGACAACCGTAACCTTAGCGTGGCCTGGTCGGTTCTGTCCCACAATCTATGGAAAATCGCGCAGAGACTTGCGCAAGAACATGAGAAAGAGGCAACGCAGGCGGCATAGGGATCCAAGAATCGAGTCAGAGGCGCTTCCTTGGGAGAACTATCGACTCAAAGCGAGAGGAAGGGTGCTGGAAAGGTGCATAACGGATAAAAGGTAAGCTACCGAGGACGGAAGGCATGTCGTGGTCTACATAACGTGACGAAGATTGATATCGGTATCAGGCTTCCACCCAAATCCTCTCGGATTTGGGACAGCCTCTATCTTGCAGAGTTCCAGGAGGCTTCCGGTTTCGAAAAGGTAGAGGGGAGGGATTGGGACCGGGAAGTGAAGGTGAAGTGGATAAAAGAGCAGGTGGGAGAAGAAAATGAGAGTGAAGGGGACCAGGAGACAACGCAGGAGGAGTCGAGGCAAGCAGGCGAGGAGTATGTGCTGTTGTGTCAGAGCGTGCGCAGGCGGGCCAAGGAAGAGGCGATTTATTCAGGGGCCGAAGAGCGCTTTATGAAGGCGCTCGAGGGGCTTCATAAAAGGGTCGATCAAGGCCATTTAAAGGAGCCCGCAAAAATCCATACCGCGATCGGGCGCTTACAGGGGCAACATTCCCGAGTGCAGCGCTTCTATTCTATTGAACTGGTCGAAGCCGCCAAGGGCTCTAAAGAGAAAAAGTGCGGCCTTTGCTGGACTCGAAGGGACCAGGCCTGTGATGAGAATGCTCAACTGTTGGGCTGCTCTGTGCTGCGCACCAATCGGCACAACTTCAGCGGGGCCCAGCTGTGGCGCCTCTACATGACTTTGACCCGGGCCGAAGACGGCTTCAAAGCGCTCAAGAGCGACTTGGGCCTCAGACCCAACCACCACCAGATTGAACCGCGCGTTGAGGGCCACGTCTTTATCACCATTTTGGCCTACCAGCTTTTGCGCTTTATCGAATACACCTTGGAGCGGCACGGGGACACCCGCTCCTGGCAGACCATCAAGCGGGTCCTCCAAACCCATACCTATGCCACTGTCATATTGCCCACTCGACAGGGAGAAGTCTATCGTCTGCGCAAAGCGGGCATTCCCGAACAGAGCCACAAGCAGATTTACAATCTCTTCCAGATCCAATGGAAGAAATTGCCCGTTAAGAAGAGTATGAGCAAAATAAAAATCGAACCGATTTTGTAGTGCCTTTCAAAAACGCGTGTTGATTATCAAGGACTTAACTTATAAAGTGCGAAACTAGGGCTAAATCGACGCTATAAATCTTCTTCAACTCGGAGAGAGCCCTCTTCGAATCTCCCATCTGTTCATAACACTCGGCCAACTCGTAGAGGACGGCCTTTCCCAAGGGATCAGAAGCGTCCGTCTCTTTCTCCGCCTCGACGAATTGATCCACAGCGAGATCAAATTTGCGGTCCGATCTGAATGACCTTCCAAGAAAGAGCACGGCTTCCAAGCGCGTTCTAGGGTTCTGGCGAAGCAATTGGAACTGCCGTGCGGCAGCCTCATAGTCCGCGATCTCGAAGAGAAGCTTCCCGAATTTCAGGCGGCGGATCTCGTCATTCGGGTAGCGTGCGACCAAATCCCGGGCCCTTTCAACACGGAAGTTGAGCAATTGGATTCGCTCCTGCTCCAGCTCGTCTTCCAATTCCCTGTTTGGCAACGATTTTTTGATCAATTCTTCCTTGGCCGATATGCAACACTCGAATTCACGCGCCCCGAGTTCAACCTCCTTATCATCGAGAAAGGCATTGATCTGACCCTCGGGCAGCTCTCGGGCCTTCCCAACCCAAGCGAGGGCACCTTCGTTATCGTTCAACTGCTCACAAAGTCTGATCATCTCCGCCAGAAGCTCGAAATTCCGTGGTTCTCGTTCGATTCCATGTTGGATCGCGGCAACGGTCTCCATTATGGAACCTGCTGATTCCTCCTTTGGAGCCGGATTCCCGGGAACCTCCGATTCAACGTTGCGGATCAACTTTTCACGGTTGTCTCCTTTCTGCGCCCATCCGCCTTTTCTAATCGATTCGCGAACCGAAGCGGTCTTGATCAACTGCAGCGCCTCTTCCCTGGAAGGGTCCCTCTCAAGAATCGTCTCGCCGACTCTTACTGCGTCATTTCCGCGATCGAGATCAACATAGCCGCGGCCCAATGCGAGGAGATTAGGGACGTTTTCGGGCTTCTCCTTCTCTATCGCCTCCCTCGCGAACACGGCCGTCCGCTTGAGCTGAAGCGAATCCGCTGCCTGTGCCAACATTTTTAGCGCCGTGGCGTTGCGGGGATCCGAAGTGAGCAAACGCTCAGCGGAATGCAGGGCACGAATCGGATCGTTTTTCGTCGATGCCTGTTCCAGGAGGACGAAAGGGGCACCGGTGATGCGGTTTATCGTTCGGCGCAAAGGACTCTTAGGCAGTGGAGCCGAACCGATCTGCGCCTTGCGGAGCCACTTTCTCACTTCCAGACACTCCGGATGCCTCTTCAATATTGCGGTGCAAACGCCTATGCCGTAGGGAAATATCCCTTGCTCAATCGCTTGAATGGCCTTCTCCGCCTGCTTTCGCAGTCTGGAATCAAGCGCATCGATACCAATCTCCGTCATCCCGCGCTTTCGACTCTTCGGGCCGCCAATCATTTGGTCTTCACTTTCAGATATTGGGAAACACTTATCTTCAGCGCTTCCATGGCACCGTCCATCTTCTCAGAAAGGGCAGCTTCAACCAGGAGCCGGATTTTCGGCTCCGTCCCGGAATAGCGGATGAGGACGCGCCCCTCACCGGCCAGAGAAGCCTCGATCTGTGCGACCTCGTCTGCCAATTCCGGGATTTCCTGGAGCGGAACTTTCTCTTCGACCACCAGATTGCATTGTGCCTGCGGGTAGAGTTCTACAGCCCTTCGCAATTGGGAGAGGGGTTGTTTCCGTTCCAGGAGGATTTGGAGGACGCGAAGAACCGCGACTAGGCCGTCTCCTGTCGGGGCGAGATCACCCAACACAAAATGGCCCGATGACTCGCCGCCGAGAGCGAATCCGCCGTGCAGCATGGCCGCCATAACGTTGCGATCACCCACCGCTACTCGCTCGACGCACCCACCCTCCTTTGCCAGAGCCTTGTCCAAGCCAAGATTGCTGACTACCGTGGTGACGAGAGTCTTTCGCGGAAGTTTGTTCTTCCTCAATGCATCGAATGCCAGGATTGCGAGTACCTCATCTCCGTCGAGCACGGAACCGGTCTCATCGCAGAGAACTACGCGATCGCCGTCGCCGTCATGGGAGATTCCCAAATCGGCGCCTTCCAGACGAACTCTCCGGGCTGAAACCTCCGGATATTCGCTGCCCACACCGACGTTTATCTTCTCTCCATCGGGGGTGTGGCCAATTGGGACGATCTCGGCCCCGTAATTCCGCAGCACATCAGGAGTAGAGTGGACGGTAGCGCCGTGCGCAGTGTCGACCACGATCTTCCACCCACGAAGACAGTCGGGGGGGAGCAATGATCCGGCGAACTGGCGATACTTTTCGATCCAACTCAGGTCCTCGACGGTCGCCTCTCCCCTGGAGACATCCTCTCCGCTCTTCACCTCGATAAGCTCCTCAATCCGAGCCTCGACCCGATCACCAATCTTGTGTCCTTGGGGAGAGAAGAACTTAATACCGTTATCTGTAAACGGATTGTGCGAAGCCGTCACGACGACGCCAAGGTCAGCCTTCAGCTCTCTCGTGCACATGGCCACAGCCGGAGTAGGCAAAACGCCGATTCTCACAACCCTGAATTCGGAATCTGAGATTCCCTGAATAAATCTGCTCTCCAACTCGGGACCGGATCTTCGGCTGTCCCGTCCAATCACAATCGACCGCTCTCGATCAGGCACCGCTTCTTCGAGGTATCTTCGCAGCGCCCTCCCTAGGCTCTCGGAAAAATCGAGGTTCACCAAATCCCCGCCGAACTCGCCACGAATTCCGTCCGTCCCGAAGTAACGCCTACTCATCCCGCATAGAATTCCCGGGCGCGTTCCAGCCACTCCTTGACAGCGCCACCGAGGAGCAATTCCCGGGCTCTCTCAATTCCGTCGGATCGTCCCGCAATGAGGAAGGCCGTTCCGGCATTCAACACGATTGTGTCGATGAGGCCGGCGGGAGCCGAACCCAGGATTATCCGCTCGAGCAGCTGAGCATTCTCCTCCCCACTGCCTCCCGTTAGGTCGCTCGCAGAACAACGAGAGAAGCCTTGGGATTCCGGGCTCCAATATCCATCGATGTCTCGCAGCTCACCAAATCCGGCAACGCGGTTCTCGCCGGCGCAGGACAGTTCATCCATCCCTTTTCCATCCGGCAGTTTCCCATGTATTACAATCCCGCTCCGCAAGCCAAGAGATTCATGCGATTCGGCAAGTGGTTCGACCCACTCTTCGGCGAAAACGCCTGTCATCTGTCTGGCGGGACGAGACGGATTAATGAGCGGTCCGAGGATGTTGAAGATCGTGCGCTTACCCTGCGCCGCAAGCTCGCGTCGAACCGGCATAATCGCTTTGAAGGCGGGATGGAAGGCAGGAGCGAAGAAAAAGCAGAAATTGAGTTCCAGGACTGACTGTCGAATTCTCTCCGGTTCTGCCTCCACTCCTATACCCAGCGCCTCGAGGAGGTCGGCACTTCCACTCTTCGAAGTGATAGATCGATTTCCGTGCTTAAGAACCGGAATTCCTCCCGCCGCGAGGACAAAAGCAGCTGTCGTAGAAATATTGAAACTCCCGGAATCGTCACCACCTGTCCCAACCACATCCAACGCCTTCTCGGCGAAATCGGAGAGGCCCGGATCGACCGCTAATTCCCGAAAAGCGGCCGCAAAAGAGGCAACTTCGGCAGGGGTCTCTCCCTTATCGGCCAAAGCGACGAGAAAGTCGCCCGCTGTGTTATCATCAATATCCCCTGAAGCGAGCATTCGCGAGGCCGCTTCAGCCTCACTGCCGGCGAGATCATTTCCCAGCTTGAGTTTATTCGTAAGATCCTTCAGATCCTCGGTCATCCCCTTACCCCTCCAGATCCAGATTACTCGACCAATTGAGAAGATGGCAAGCGATGAAGAAACTCAACCCGGTAAATCGGAACTTCGCGAAGATCGCGGATTCCTTCGAGTGGGATAGCTCATGCGTTCGGCCAGTCTCGTAGCGTTGGTGGTTTGCGGTGCCGTAGGCTTTCCCGTGAACAGCCTGTTTAGCGTGTCCGGAGCTCTCCCGGCCTCACGCCGGGGTGGCGTTGAGTATGAAACCAGGTTGGGCGATTTACAATTCATACCCCTTACTCGGGCCTTCCTTGCGGCAGGCGACAACTCGACTGCAAGGGAGAAGGGTGTATCCCAATTGGAAGAGCCTCAAAGTCACGGACTAGACTTTGGGAATGGGGAGGCAATTGTCCTGGGGCTGATCGAAGGAATTACGGAATTTCTCCCAATTTCGTCGACCGGACATCTCATCCTTGCGAATCACCTACTTGGCCTCGCATCCCCCAAGACCAACCCGCCGACCCAGAACCACGATAATGCGCATCAGCAAGTGGACCCTACTTTGATCGGAGAGGCCCTCGATGCTTACATTATCGTGATTCAATTTGGAGCAATTGCCGCCGTCGCCCTACTCTACTGGCAGCCTATCAAAGCTATCATTCTTGGGCTCCTCGGGGGCGACAAAGAGGGCCTGTTTCTCGCCCGAAATCTGGCACTTGCCTTTATTCCGGCAGCCGTAGTTGGACTTGCAATTCACGATGCTATCTCTTCCTATCTGTTCAATCTTCCCTCGGTAATCTTGGCCCTGTTCGTGGGAGGAATCCTTATGTTGTGGGTGGAAAAATGGAGGAAAAGTCGATACGGGCCAAACCAATCTAGAGGTTCACGGATCGGACCCGATCTGCATCAACTCTCCCCCCGACAGTCGCTCTTGATTGGAATTTTTCAGTGTGCCGCCCTGTGGCCTGGGACCAGCCGTTCAATGATTACAATTATTGGGGGCTACGCGGTCGGGTTAAGTCCACGACGCGCCGCGGAGTTCAGCTTCCTGCTGGGGTTACCCACGCTCAGCGCAGCGGCCCTCTACAAGATGCTAAAGTCCGGTCCTGAAATGTACTCAGTCCTAGGTTGGGTTCCCGTTCTTCTAGGAATGGCGGTGGCCGCAATCTCCGCCGCTCTAGCGGTAAAATGGATGGTCTCCTATCTCACCCGTCACGGTCTCGCTCTCTTTGCCTGCTACCGAATCGTCCTGGCGCTGTCTCTGGCGACCACCATTATCTAGAATCTGTTCGACCGATTCCCAGCAGTCCAAATCATATCTTGACGCACGAAGAACCCAACCTACAATAACCCCCCTCTTTTTCTCACTGGCTTCAAAGAAACCAACATCGCAGAAAACGGAGAACTCATGGCAGTTCCGAAAAGAAAGCATTCAAAACAGAGAAGCCGAAAACGGCGGGGAGCCAATCGTTTCCGTGCTCCGCAGCTGTCGAAGGATCCAACGGACGGCACTTTCTTTCGGCCTCACAGGGTAAATCCCGCCAACGGAATGTACCGAGGCCGGCAAGTTCTTGATTTGGAGGTATAGTTTGGCCCCGGATTCTCTCTACCCGATCCTGTTTCGAACAACCGAATCTCTGAGAGCCCGCTCGTAAACAACGCCTTCGCGAGCCGTCTTGGTGGATATCTAATCGCGCGGCAAACGGTCAGATCCGGATCCGCATTCCGTCTTCACGGGACCTAAGCTCAATTACTCGGAAAGCAGATGGGCCAATTTCAGGGTGAAGGGAAAATTGCGGTCGATGCGATGGGCGCGGACTTGGGCACGGCTGAGGTTGTTCGTGCCGTCGCCCTGGCCCTTGAGAAATTGGAGGATATTGAAGGAATAGTACTGGTCGGGAAAAAGCGTCTTCTGGAGCGACTGCTCAAAGTGGCCAAGCTGGCAGGAGAACCCCGTGTCAGCATTTATCCGGCGTCTGAGGTCGTTGGAATGGACGAGAAGCCGGTTCAGAGCATGAAAAGCAAGAGGGATGCCTCGATGTTTCGGGCTATCGAACTGGTTAAGGAAGGAGTTTGCCAAGCCGTTGTAAGCTGTGGAAATACGGGCAGCCTGGTGGCCAGCAGCACCATAAAACTGAGGCCTCTGAAAGGGGTGGAACGTGCCGCCATTGCCGAGCCCATGCCCGCTAAGGACCAGCATTTTGTCCTCATCGATGCAGGCGCAAATCCTACCGCAAAGCCGAACCATCTGGTCCACAATGCGATTCTTGGGAAGCACTACGCGCGGGTGATTCTGGGGAAAGCCAACCCCCGTATTGGCCTTCTGAGCAACGGAACCGAGGAGGGAAAGGGAAATGAACTTACCCTTGCCACCCACAAGCTGATGAAAAAGATCGCATCCCTCATCGATTATCGCGGCCTCATTGAGGGACTTGATGTTTTCAGCAATAAGGTAGACGTTATCGTCTGTGATGGGTTTACGGGCAACGTCGTTCTGAAGTCATGCGAGTCCCTCGTTCTCTCGATGAAAGACTTCTTTCGGGAAGAGATAAACAAGAATCCAATCCGACTCACCGGGGCCCTTCTCTCAAAGGGTGTCTATCGCAACTTACACGACCAGCTGAGCCCGGACCAGTACGGAGGAGCCCCTCTGCTGGGACTGGGTGGCCATGTCCTCAAGGCTCATGGTTCGAGCAATAAATTTGCCATAATGAACGCCATTCGCGCCGCTAAGAAAATTGTCGACAACGAGATGAATGCCCAGGCTCTGAAGGACATTGAGCGGGCCAACAAGCTCATTCAAGAGGATGAATTGAGTGCCCCTTCCGGTTTGAACCAGTGAGCAACAGACCGGTTGCACGGAGGAACGCGATTCGACTGATGGAACAAAGTGCGTTGTCCATCCTCAAATATCATGATGTTAGCTTGTCGGGCCGGATGGTCACGATCAGTGCAATTTTTTAGATGGAAGTGAGAATCATACTTCCCGTTTTCCTCCTATTCAACATGGCGGCGCCGCTGGCGCTTGAGGCTGGGCTGCCATTCTTCGGAAAAAAGCGAACGCAGAGCGAGGCGATCGCGATTCAGAATGAGAAAGCGGACGCAGCAATGAAACTGGCGCTCTCCGCACTCGAACAAGGCAAGGAGAGGGCCGCGCTCTCCAAGTTTAAGACCGTCTACAAAAAGTACCCCAGCTCGATTCACGCCCCCGACGCTCTCTACCGCTCGGCCAAGATATACTTCGAAAAGCGAAAATGGAAAAAGTCCTTCGAGAACTACTACAGAATCATACGCAGCTACCCCGAATTTGAGCAGTATGGCGATGTCCTGACTGAGCAATTCGAGATTGCCAGCGCCTTGATGGCCAAGAAGACCTCGCGCTATTTCGGCGTCATTCCCTATCGGAACTACGACCAGGCGGCAAGATACTTTGAGGTGATAGTGGGCAGCGCTCCATACAGCGAGTATGCTCCACTGGCTCTGATGAACACCACTCTGATCTACGCCAAACTGGGCAAGACGCTGGAGAGGATCATAACTCTGAACCGGCTGATCGAGACATATCCCAAAAGCATGCTGGCCCCGGATGCCTACCTCGATCTGGCCGAATCCTTTGCCAAACTCATGGATGGCCCCCAGTACGACCAGGGTTCGACCCGGGAGGCGATGAAATATTTCGAGGATTTTCTCATTCTCTTCCCGGATAGTCCCGAGCTCGCGGTGGGCGAGGAGGGACTCCGGCGCATGCAGGAGACCTACGCCAAGAGTAAGCTGGTTATGGGGGAATTCTACTACAAGAAGCGCCGAAACTACGTTGCGGCAGAAGTGTTTTTCAGCCAGGCCATCGATGTAGCGCCGAATTCGGTCTCGGCCAAAAAAGCTCAAGACTATCGATCCGTCATCGAGACAATACCGGAAGAGGAGAGGACGGGTCGAATTGCAGGCAAGGCGCCTCGCACCAAGAGAAAGGGCCGATTCGGACTCATCGCCAGAAAGGGAAGGAAGGAAGCGGAAATCGCGACGGAGGCCAACCAGACTCTGGACCCATCCGCGGAAGAGGCGCCCGACGCAGTTGAGGTCGCCGAGATCTCAGGCAGCGAAGATGACGAGCTCAAGAAAGACCGAAAAAGTATCAATAAAACCCTTACTTTCTGGAGGCGGGGCCGAAATCGAGAAAAGGCAACTCCTCAGAAATAGGGTCAGCCGGATAGGAGCCAAGGGGATTCCTCGCCTCAATTGCGCCAAGGCTATTCCCCTCTCCCTTTTCGCGATTCTCACTTTGGTCAACGGCTGTGCCCACTACCACCTGGGTAGTCCGGCCGATCTGCCCTTCCAATCCCTTCACATCAAGCTGGTCGAGAACCGCTCTTCTCTCCCCCAGGCTCCCGCTCTTTTTACCCAGAACCTGATCGAAGCGTTTCTGAGGGACGGTAGGGTGCTGGTAACATCCGAGAGGGAGGCGGATGCCCTCCTTGCAGTCACGCTCCAGCAAGTGACTCGACGTCTCTCCTCGACCCAGGGAAACGATACTCTCCGCGGTCGCTCCTTTGCCCTTTCCCTTCGAGCTACTGCCACGTTGACGGAGGCTCGCAGCGGTCGAACCCTATTCGAATCCCGGGAATTCACCGTTTCAGAAGAGACCTTGGCAGACGATGGCTTGCAACCGGCAGAATACCAATCCATACCGATTCTCGCCCGTGACCTCGCTCGCAAGATCAAAGACTCGATTGTCAATCCATGGTAGAGAGCACCCAAACTTCTCGAATCCTTGAGACCTTGGGGGAAAATCAAGTCGTTCTCGCGCCGTCGATTCTGGCGGGCAGACATTCGAATCTGGAAGAGAGCGCTCGACTCATAGAGGAGGCACGCCTCTCCTGGGTCCATTTCGACATTATGGACGGCCATTTCGTCCCCAATATCACTTTCGGTCCTCAGACTATCCAAGACCTCCGTGAGATGACCCGTCTGTTTTTCGACACCCATCTCATGCTCGATCAGCCTCACCTTCATGTGGAGGCATTTGCAAAGGCGGGAGCCAACCTGATCAGCATCCATGTGGAGCCATCCTACCCCGTTCAGGAGACCCTCAGCCATATTCGCGAATTGGGTTGCAGTCGGGGAATCGTTGTCAACCCCGACACCTCACCAGAGAAACTCCTGCCCTTCCTCGATCAGGTCGACTTGGTCTTGGTGATGACGGTTGAGCCCGGATTTGGAGGACAGGCATTCAGGGAAGAGGCGGTCGGAAAAATTGGAGTGATCAACGAATGGAGGTGTGAGCGAGGACTGTGTTTTCGGATCGAAGTTGACGGGGGAATCAACCTGGAAACGGCTCGCCTCTGCCGGGAGCATGGCTGCGACACCTTCGTAGCCGGTACCGCCTTCTTCAAATCCGAGAATCGGCTCTCTTTCGCCAGAGAGATTGAGGGCCTCTAGGAATCTGTCGGGATCTCCAGGATTGGGGTTTTAGAAGCCAATCTATTTTCTATGGGGGGCCTGCGGGTTAAGGGGCGAGCGCACGGGTCGTATCTTCTTCACATGGAGGGCGATGCGTGGGACCCTTTTCAATCTCCCTGGGTTCCCAAATGCTTTGTCGCTGGACGCAATCCAAAGGACCGGCATGGATCAGGAATAGGTATTGACGACCGCGAAGCTCACTCTTTCGAAAAGAATCAGGAAAGGTGAGAATCGAGGCAGGTATCTGATAATAAAAAGCATTCCCAGCCAGACCTACCTCACAGTCGACCGCGGGCAGTGGCGAATACTCAAGTCCTTCCGAGATCCAAGTTCCGTCCCGGAAGTCCTGTTGCGAATGATTCAGGATCGCCATTGTCCCCCCTTGCGCAGCTTCTACGAGCTGATCCTCAAAGCATTAAATGCAAACATCCTGGAAGAGGACCGAGAGACCGAAGAGAGCATTCGGGCAATCGACTGGAGAGTGCCGATGGGCCACAAATTCGCCCAAATAATCGGCATCGGGCTCATACTCTTCGGATTCTTTAGCCTGATCGTCAAACCGAGCGGAATTCAAATACCGGGAGAGGGGTGGGAAGCGGTCCTCTCCTTTTTGCTTTTGAGCGTCGGACTGAGTCTGGGGTACGCTCTGGCCGCATGTGTCATTCGAGGACACGGATGTGAAGTCTACAACCCTCGCTTCCACTGGAGGACACTTGTCCCCCACTTCCAAGTGGACACAAAGGACGCCCGCATGGGCGGTCGATTCTGCGAGATCGACGTCGCTCTGATGCAAGTCGCTCCGCTTTTCTTTATCGCCGGTCTTTTTTCAACATGGCGGCCGAACCTCGAGTATATTCTCCTGCTTGGCCTCTTTTATATCAGCGAACCATTCACGCGAAGTCCGGTGATCGGACTGCTTTCAGCCCTCTACAGAGAGATCCGGCTCTCCACTTCCCGGGATTTTCTCTTCGTCCAAAACAAGCTCCTCTCGACGGTTCTGAACATGAGACTGACTTTCTCCGATCGGAGATATCTGCTCATCTACAGCTTCTATACGGTTGGCTGGCTTTTCCTGGTCTTCTACTCCAACTGCAGGATTTTTGAGCTCAATGCGGTCGATCTCCTTACCAATCTCGTTTACTCACAGAATATAAGGACGGTCAGCCTTGTCATACTGATCGCTCTCAGCACTCTGATACTCAGTTCCGCTTTTATCGGACTTTGGATCTTACTCAAGAATTCCGTCAAACTGGTCCGTAGTCGGCTCATCAGGACCCGCAGCGCAATCCTAAAAGGGAATCTCTCGGAAGTTTCCCTGGAGGAGATCTCGCGACGGCTCTCCGAGACTCTTCTTTTCCAGAACACCGAGCCCGAAATTCTTCACAAGATTGCAGAGCGAGCGACCACTTCAACGGTGAAGCCACGTACCAACATTGTGGAAGAAGGAGAGACCGGCGATGCGCTTTACGCAGTACTCTCCGGGAGGGTTGAAGTGCTGAAGGACCTGCCCAGCGGTAGAAGCGAGAAAATTGCCGAGTTGGGCGACGGCGATATTTTTGGCGAAATCGCTCTACTTCAGAGAGTTCCCCGTACCCGTTCCGTGCGTACCATTCAAAAGACCACTCTGCTGACGCTCTCCCGGGAGGTGTTCGACGAGGTTGTGGTTCCCTCTCTCGGAGTCGAGAACATCAGACACGTGATCCAGAAGCATGCCTTCCTCGCGAGAATCCCACTCTGCCGGAACTGGCACCCTCAGGCCCTTCAACGATTCGCCTCACTCGCCGCAATCAGCGAGGCTACCGAAAACGAAAAAGTGGTCCACGCCGGACACGGCAATCAGTTCTTCCACATTGTATACGAAGGGTCTTTTGAGGTGGTTCAAGATGGGAAGTCGATTGCAACACTCAAAATGGGCGATGTTTTCGGCGAGATCAGCCTCCTCAAGAACAGCGTCTCCAGCGCTGATGTTGTTGCGGCCGAAAACAGTCGAACCCTGAGCGTCCATAAGGTGGATTTCCTCAGGCTTATCGGGCATGACTTTCTCATTGGCCTCCAGTTTGAAAAGATCAGCTCGGATCGACTGAACCACCCAATATTCCCCGCTCACAGCAGCTCATTTGAAGCCGTCAGCGTCTACTAGGATACCTAGGAGGCTTATAGTCGGACTTTGACGTTCGATTGCTTCGCAAGTGACCCGGTTCGTCCGACAGATTCCTAGGATCTTTGCACCAGTTCGATCCCTTCGCAAAGACCGGTGGCCGGATCCATCGTTATGACCGCGCCGGAGAGCCTTACGTCCCCCTCCGCGACTGTAAACTTCCTCGGCATGCCATCCAGGTATCTTGCCACAACCGGCTGTACGTCCCGGCCCAGGACCGAGTGATAGGGACCCGTCATGCCGGCGTCTGTAAGGTATCCGGTTCCCCGTGGGAGAACCGTCGCGTCGGCTGTGGGCACATGCGTGTGAGTGCCGATAACGGCGGAGGTGCGGCCATCAAGATACCACCCCAGCGCTATCTTCTCGGAAGTCGCCTCGGCGTGAACCTCGGTGAGCACGAGGTCTGTTTCGCTCTTGAGTTCAGAAAGTATCCGATCCGAGCAGGAGAAAGGGCAAGCGCTGAGGGTTTTTAGAAACTGCCGCCCGAGAACCGTAAATATGCCGACTCGAACGTCATTCCGCTCGACCACAAGAAATCTCCGGCCGGGGCAATTCTCGGGAAGATTAGCCGGCCGGCAGACGCGCTCCAATTCAGCGATCTCAAGTTCAAAGCCTCGCTGATCCCAGACGTGGTCCCCGAGAGTTATGGCGTCAACTCCACCTTCCAGGAGCTGCCGGGCAATCCTCCCGGAAAGACCTGCGCCGCCGGCTGAATTCTCCGCATTAGCGACCACAAGATCCACCTCCAGCTCCTTCCGAATCTCGGGGAGCCGTTCGACCACGAAGCTTCGACCGGGACTACCCACGATGTCTCCGATAAAGAGCAGTTTGAGCATATCTCGAAGATGGCAGGTTTACCCTATCGGTGCAAGCAGCTAGGAAATATATGTTGGACAACCCGAGTCTGAAACCAGTATAAGTACGGACATGTATGCGACGCTCCTGTGTAAATTGGGCATCCCGATCGCTCGACCCGCGGTGTTGAGGTCGGTCCTTCCTTGCGTCGTAGCTGTATCCGCGGAAGTAGGCTGATCCGAAAGTTCGGTCCTACTTCAAGAGAAGACTCTCTTCCGGCAGCAGTTAAAGAAATTGAATCAGCGTCGTCATAGTTGTACGTCTTTGAACAGGATCTGGAATAATCACTCACAGCGAGAAAGAGACCGATGAAGTCTGAGAAACTGGTTACGTTCCCTCAAGATGAAGAGGGGCCCGAAATGAATGGTGCAGATATTCTGGTTGCCGCCCTTGAGCGTGAGGGCGTCGACGTTGTGTTCGCCTATCCGGGCGGCGCCTCCATGGAATTGCATCAGTCGCTTACCAAAAGCCGCAAAATCCGCACGATCCTTCCCCGATTCGAACAGGGAGGAGGCTTTATGGCACACGGATATGCCCGTGCCACAGGGAAAGCGGGAGTCTGCATGGCGACCAGCGGTCCCGGTGCGACAAATCTTATGACCTGTATAACGGACGCTTTCATGGACAGCGTTCCATTGGTCGCGATCACCGGGCAGGTGCATCAATGGAATATTGGGAAAGCCGCATTCCAGGAGACCGACTTCTTCGGCATGACTCTCCCGGTAGTGAAACACAGCTATTTGGTGCTCGACATCGAAGACCTGCCCCGAACCGTGAAGCACGCCTTCTTCATTGCCACGACCGGGCGCCCAGGGCCGGTCGTGATCGATATCCCGAAAGACGTGCAGCAAGGATTGGCCGAACCGGTCTTTCCGGGCTCCGTTCAACTTCCCGGTTATCAGCCCGAGCCCCACGCTCGCGACGAGGATCTCAAAGCCGTTTTGGAGCTGATTGAAAAATCAGAAAGGCCCGTCTTCTATACTGGGGGAGGGATCATTTCCGGCCATGCGCAAGAAGAACTGACCGCCCTCGCAGAGATCACTGGGGTGCCCGTAGCGACGACATTGATGGGACTCGGAGCGTTTCCTGAATCGCATCGGCAGTCATTGAGATGGTTCGGAATGCACGGGACGGTAGCAGGGAACTGGGCCGTCTGCGAAAGCGACCTGCTTATCGCGGCGGGCGTACGATTCGACGATCGCATTACGGGAGTACCAACCAGCAAATTCGCCCCCGATGCGGTCATTGTCCATATTGATATCGACAAATCGGAGCACCAGAAAAACAAGGTTGTCCGACTTCCGATCCATTCCGATGTCCGATATGCATTAGGGCGGCTCGCGGAACTGGCGAAAGAGACAGGTTTTGCGAAATCCAATCTCGAGCCCTGGTATGTAAAAATCGCAGATTGGCAGGAGACCCATCCTTTCGATTACGAAAGAGACGATCGATACGTCCTGGGCCAGGAAGCAGTGGAAGTCCTCTACCAAGAGACGGACGGAGAAGCCATTCTTACGACCGGGGTCGGCCAGCATCAGATGTGGGCGGCCCAGTTTTACAGATTCCACAAACCACGCAGCTACCTCAGTTCCCTGGGCTTGGGAGCGATGGGTTTTGGCCTCCCCGCCGCAATTGGAGCCAAAGTCGCTTACCCGGATCGGATCGTTGTCGACGTGGATGGCGATGGGTCGCTTCTCATGAACATCCAGGAATTGGCCACAGCCGTTGTTGAGAAGATTCCCATCAAGATTCTGCTTCTCAATAATCAGCACTTAGGAATGGTCATGCAGTGGGAGGACTTGCTCTACGAGAGCGTTCGAGCCCAGACCATTCTAGGCGACCCGGAAAACATCGGTTCCCCAGACAATCCGGGAGGATTGTATCCCGACTTTGTCAAGATGGCGGAGAGCTTTGGATGTCGGGCCCGGCAGGTGATATTGAAGAAGGATTTGAGAAGCGGTATCCGGGAAATGCTGGAATGCGAAGGGCCTTTTCTCCTCGACGTTGTCAGCCACTATGACGAGCACGTCCTCCCCATGATACAGCAAGGAAAATCGGCCAAGGAGATTCTTCTCCGACCCCCGAGTTAGGATCGGGTCGGGCTTTGTCATCGGACTGTCCTGCAGAATTGCCAATCTTCGCCCGACCTGATCCTAGCTCCGTGGTCGATTCACTGTTTCGCGAAGCAGCCGGTACTGAACCTCCGCCGATCCCTCAATGAAGGGAGGAAGTAAAAAGAGCAGAAGCCGTTCATCGGGTTCGCACTCCACCGTTGAGGAGTCGATCCGAATCTCTCCTTCAGCGTGCGTGAACTCGGGAACGATACGCCGGTTGACGAAAAACGAGTTACTGTTGCTTCCATCATTCAGATCAAAGGAAGCTCCGTTTACGCGACACCGCAGGCCAAATCCGCTCAGATTAAAAAAGACGATGTGGCTCTGAGGAAGAAGCCTCTCATTGTCATCGAATACGATCACCGAATACTTGTCTCCATTCTCGATCGAATTCCGCAGGGGTCTGAAGATGAGGAGAGGTAAAGAACCGGAAGGCCTGTTCCCAAGCCTCGCAATCGGTCTCGGAACGGTTGAGCCGCGATCGGGAGCAGAATAGAAAAGAAGGGGAAATGAACCTGGAAGAATCGTGACCTCAGATCGGCCGCTGGCGCGAAACTTGAGTTCCGTCAGTTCTTCCCCGTCCAGGTAGTAGACCCGGCTATTGCTCTCAATGGAAAATACACGACACTGAAAAACTACCCCCTTTACGCCTACCGATTTCGCGGAGGAGGGCGCAAGGTCCGCAACTGCCGAGGAGACCACAATCAGACTCACCGTCATCACCATGGGAATCTGGATAATCAACATCGCTTCATCCTCCCGATTCATTCACAGCTCGAATAGATTCTGAGGAATTTCAATTCCCTGTCGTCAATCTATCTTCCTTCCCCTCCAGTTCTGGCCTTCGGCTCTCGCGAAGCATACGGTACTGGACCTCGGAGGATCCCTCGACCATGGGGGGAGAAAAGAAAAGCAGGAGCCGTTCTTCCGACGAGCAGCTAATGGGACTTTCAAAAGTGTAGTGATACCGGTTGTCGAAAAACACGAAGAATGATGAGCTTACGCTCCCCTTCACAACGAAACTGCGACTGGGACCGAATCGCAATTCGACTCTGGTCTCGCCAACCTGCCCAACCATGGGGGCCCCGGAAGCGTTGAAGAACATCACGCTACCGTAAGGGAGGACGCTCGGACTGTCATCAAAAGATACGACACGATACTGCTCATCTCCGCCGGAATGGGGTCGATCGGGGAAGAAGAGCAACAATGGTCTTTGTTCTTCAGGTAGAAAACGGACGGAGGCGACGGTTCTGAGTTTTGATCCCACCGAGGCTTTAGACAGAGCGCCAACCTCCTCTCTGAAAAAGGCGATGGGATTGGTTCCTCGGTACCTGTAAATTGGAGAGCGTCCGCTATTTAGGAACAGCAGTTCTACAACACTGCCATCAGCGTTCCTGAATATGAGCCCCTCCGGAGGTGGGATACCAAAAACGCGGAATTCGACATCCAACAGAACTTCGGTCGCCGACAGATCAAGTCCAACTGCCAACAGCCAAACCGGTATCAAGAACCGATTCAAATATTTGACGAGCTGAGCCATGAGAACTTCACGATCTTAAATCGGCGCCCAAATCCATTGGGCCGAGTATGCTGCACCTGATCGGAAGGATCGACCAGGGAAGGTACCCGCTGGACCAGAGCTTCACACCAGGCCCGACCTTCCAACTCGCCGGTTACGGGATTGGCCGCGTCTCCGTAGGCACGGATCAGAAAAGTGTCCGAGCGAACCGTCAAGATGGGTGCCAGCGCGGTCAATATGTCCGCCGAAGTGAGAAAATTGGAGACGCGGTGGTAGATCTCGTTGGCGCCGTCAAGATTGATTGAGGGAACCGCTGCAATCGCCGCCTCCAAAGCGCTCTGCCCGTTCGTCGAATTCGGAGTGGATCCGAAGATCGGATCGGCTGCCAAGAATTCACTCATGGATCTGTATGGGCCTCTGGTCCTGATCCGCAATCGGACATTGTCGGCCAAGTTTCGCGCCAGTTGCTGCAATTGGGACCTGCTCGAATCCTGGGGTTGATCGGAGACAGTCTTTACACCGATCCGGAAGTACTGAGTTGGCGGCTCCAGTTGATGGTCCAAGCTCGTATGGGGACCCGTTTCAAAAGTCTCCTCACCGCTTTGAGAGAATCGCAGGAAACTCTGTTCCAGATCCCGAACGGCGACACTGGAGTTACTCCCATCCGTTTCGATGTCACCCTCTCTCTCGTCCAGATCGACGTAGCGCCAATTCCGAAGCTGCAAGGCGCCGAGGATCACCTCCCAGGCCGTCGGCGAAGTCGAATTCACATTGAAGGCGCCGTCGACGAGATAAAATCCAGCGGTCTCCTCCCTGGGATCAAAGATCCTTCTCAGGTCGAGAGGTTTGGCTCTCCCTCCTCCATACAATCGAAGGCGAGAATTGGGAAGCCGCGCCCCCGCAGGAGTGATCTCCAGGTGAGACGAGGAGGCAAGACCGGAGAAAAAGAATCGCTCGAAGAACGACGCATTGAGGTCGACCTCTCCTCCGCTTCCCCAACTGTTCCCAATCGAGAATGGAGGCCTTCCGATAATCTGCAGGTGCTGGAGGGCACCGAGCGAAACCTCAGGCTGCCTGGGCAGTTCAAAGAGAGGTACATCCTCCATATAGTTCTTGCCCGTCTTCCCTTGAGTACGATCGAAAAGCCATTGTGGCTGCTTGATTTTCACAAGCGTGTAACTGTCGGGCGAGTACCCATTAGGAGGGAAATAGGAGGCGCCCTCACTCACCTTCCCAAATCGAGGATTGGGATCCCTCGGATCATTGTTTCGGATCCAGAGTGACTTGCTCCATCCGCTCTTGGTCAGATTCAGATCACCGGGTTCGAAAATCCTGAATCGATAGCCGAACTGCAGCGGCCGCTGTGTACTTTTGTAATAGGAAGTTTCGAAATCGTCATACCGATAGCGACTGAATTTGACCAACGTGCCTCCACCCTTTCCTGGAGCTCTCCGGAGCCTAACGCTGAGAAAAGTTGGAAAGGGAGAGACGATCTTAAAGCGTTGACCCCTCGGCTCGGGGTAAAGGATCCCCTGCACCTCTTCCTCCCAGATCCCGTTGTTCATGGCCCTACTGTAAAACTGTGCCTCTCCGCCGTTCTCTGATTTCGGGGCGCCGCGGGATGCATTATTGGGAGCGATCCAGCTGTAGATTCGACCCGGCAACCAAGAATGGTCATCCTCCCCCGGCCAGTTCGGATTGTCGCGAAAGGGGAGGACAATGACGAGGGGAGTGTCGGGTCGAGACTCGTTGTTGAGGGTCTTCTGAAGGTCGATTTCCCTGACCTGGCCGTCTTCCGTTTCAAGCCGCACCAAGGGAAGCCCCGTCACTTCGAGCTCGAGATCTTCGGGTTGCAGCGCGCTCGTATACGGATTCCAGAGTTCAACGTGCATTCGGTAGCGAACCACGATACCGTTGCTCTTCCCTTTTGTAACGGTAAAGAGCATGTAGAAGTCCGTCAAAACGGGAGCTACGGAGTGACATATATCTCCCTCCACCAGAGTACTGGGAGCCGAGATCCGATAGCGTCTTCGAAGACTCTCTGGACTGCCTCTGAAATCCTGATGGGTTTCATCTTCGGGACGGACCATGTATGAATCGTAATCCATGTATCTCCTAAATCCCTCGCTGCCCAGGGAGTCGGGATTCACCGACAAATCACGTTTCAACCCATGACCGGGCGAAACCAGGAGGCCCATCGCGCGAGGCGTCAGGTCATGAAACCGGGAACGCCTCTTCCGTCTGCCAATTCGGTTGGACAGGAAACTGTAGTCTTTCCGATCCCGTATTTTCCCGATCACACTTTGGAGTTCCTCGCTGTCCGGGTCGAACAGGGGCGAACCGTCATCGCCCCGAAATGCGAATTGAGGACTGAATCGCCCGGCCATCATCTGCCGCAATCTCCTCCGTTCCCACTCCGCCAAACCGCCATTCGATGCCCTGCTCTCCAACTCCCGTTGGGAGATTCCAACACTAGCCTTCAGACCCTCATCGCCGATCCAGTAGGCAATATTTCCCCTACTGTTCCCCAGACCAACCGGAACCTTGGCGACTCGCACATGTTGATCCGGTTGCTCAACCGTGTTCCGACCGACTATCTCAACCGAACTTCTCGGATCGAGCGGGACTTGGTGCTCAGGCTCCACTCCCGAGACCATCCAGATCGGGCCCTGGTCCGGCCTCGCCGAATCCCACACACCGGTCCAATGGCGATTCCCTTCCGCTGTCTCTGCGAATGCAGCTGCGGTCGTTGTGACTCTTTGATCAGGACCGGCGATTTTCTGTAGCCGACCAAGCGCAATCCTCAGTCCAAAGAGTGCGTTCTGGCGCGCAATAATGCGGGACCGTTGAGAGGAAGCAGCCGCCGTCTCAATCCGCGCCAAGGCCGAAAGACTGAGTAGAAGGAGGGAAAGAAACGATACCATGCTGAGGGCCAGCACCAAGGCAAAACCCTTACGCCTCTTTTCAGGTAATGGGGGCGTGCTGCTCGAATCAAGGTTTGACGACAAGCTTTACAACCCGGTCGGGATTAAACATTTCGGTCGCAAATTGCCTCAGATCGTCAGTCGTAATTGAGTCGATCCGTTCGTCATAGTTCTTCCAATCGTTAACCGGCAGGCCGTATGTGGCATTCAAGGCCGCTTGCATGGCACAAGATCCGATCGATTGAAGGCCCATTCTTTTTTGTGCCTTGAGACGCCTTTGACAGCGCTCAAGCTCATCTTCAGAGATATCTCCGCGTCGGGCACGACTGATCTCATCGTCGAATTCAGCCTCGACTTGGCGGTGAGAGCCGGGATGGGTGCCGGCACAGAAATAGAACATACCGGACTCGACTCCGGACATTCTTGAGGCGCCGACAAAGTAAGCGAGGCCGAGTTCTTCCCGAACTCGAAGGAAGAGCCGGCCGGACATTTCGCTGAAGAGCTCAACCAGAAGTTCACCGATGTGGTAGCGCGAGTCGACAATCCCAACGTCAGGGTAGGCCTGAAACACGACCGCCTGTTCTCGATCGAGATTGCGCTCGAATTCCCCGGATCGAGGCGGGCCATTGAATGGAACCGATACCTGAGCAAATGCATCATCCGTCATTCCACCGAACAGCTCCCCGAGCTTCGGGATCAGTTCTTCCTCGAAGTCGCCCGATACCCCGAGAACCAGGTTCGCTCCTTTTACAAGCTTCCCACAATACTCCCTCACTTCCTCTTTCGTCAGACCCTCTAAAGCCTCGACGGTACCGTGAGAATCGACAGAAAACGGGTGGTCTCCGAAGAACAGCTCGCGAAGATGTCTTTTCCCGAAATCAACAATTTCGTCTAACTCCTCTTTCAATGAGGCAATCTGAGCCGTCCGTTCTCGTTCGAATGTCTCCCCTTTGAAATTGGGGTTGAACATACTCTCTCCAAGCAGCTCAATGGCGAATTCGACATCCCGGGACATCACCTCGAGAGAAATCCCAAACGTGTTGTTCCCAACAAACTCTCCAAAGACTCCCCCTAACCGTTCCACTGCTTCGGCTATTTCGGAGGCGTCCCACTTTTCCGTATCCTTCGTCAGAAGAGTGGCCAGAACCCCAGTCACCCCTCTCTGCGCAGGTGGCTCGTAAAGCGCACCCCCACGAAGCACGGTTCGCAAATGCACCTTCGGCAGTCGCCTCGATTGCTGCCAAACGATTCGCACTCCGTTAGGTAGTTCAACCGTTTCGAAATCGGAGAAGCCGGAATCCTCCCGGCCCTGCTTGCTCTTATCGTTAGTCGTAGGGCTGGGCGAATTCAAAGAGACCGCGGTCAGGCGTTCTTTTCTCAGGTAACTCGACGAAAGATCCATCAATTGCTCGGTTGAGACGGTCTCAATTCGGCTAAAGTAGTTCTTCGGGTAACCGAGGTCTCCGATGACCACTTCCGCGAGTCCCAATCGAGATGCCTGACCGCTCATCGTCTTGCGAAGATCAATTTCGCTCACCAAGGCCTGCCTCCGCGCTTTTTCGATCTGCCTGTCAGTGTAGCCATCGGCACGATTCCGTTCTATCTCTTCGAGTATCGCATTCTGGACAATCTCGCGCTTATCGGTGTCACAGAGATAGGAGATCCAGAGGAGTCCACTGTTCCCGAGCGACCATGTGGCGGCGTCGACGTAGTGTACGATCTTCCTCTCCTCACGCAAACGCCGCCACAAGACGGAGCTGTTTCCACCTCCCAAGACTGTGGCGAGAACATCGAGGGCTGGGGCGTCCGGATGCGCAATCCCGCAGATCTTGAAAGCGAGGCCTCCGCGACAGACGTTCACATCGCCAAACAGATGCTCCTCGCGCAACGCCAACTGTTGCGGTTCTTCGACCGAAATCGGAATCGGCAGGGCCACGCGCGAATACTTTCCAAAATTGCGATCCACTGCCTCCCTAACCGTATCGACATCGAAATCACCGACCACCACCAAAACCGTGTTGTTGGGAATGTATTGTGCCTTGTAGTAGCTCACCAGATCCCCTCGCTGGAGAGATTCGAAGACCTCACGATGTCCGATTACCGGATTCCTGTAAGGATGCAGCCGAAATGCATTTCCAAACAAGGCCTGGGTAACACGCCGGTCCGGATCGTCCTGCCCCATGTCAATCTCGCGCAAGATGACTTCCCGCTCGCGCTCCACCTCATCGGCAGGGAGGAGGGCATTGAAGACAGCATCTCCCAGGACATCCAAAGCGAGATCTATTGATTCGCTCGGCAGGTCGATGTAGTAGACCGTCCGATCGAAGGTTGTGTAGGCGTTGAGGTATCCGCCCGCTCCTTGCACGTCTCGGCTGATCTGACTACCCGGCCTCTTGGCCGTTCCTTTGAACAACATGTGCTCAAGGAAATGGGAAAGTCCTGCGCCCAAATTTCCCCCCTCGCAGATACTGCCGGCCTTAACCCAGACCTGGGTCGAGGCCAACTTGCTCGAATGATCCTCTTTCAGTAGAACAATGAGACCATTCGGCAATGCGTAACGCTCGACCGGCTCATCGAAAAACTCCTCCAGAGAAGGGGCGAATTCTTCTTTCGATTTCAAATCGGTAGACATTGAAGCTTACGTCGCATCCTCCTTCAAATTCAGACTTCATTAGGTCCCCCCAGTCAATCCCTTAGCAAAATGATAAAGTCGGTCACACCGCCGGCTGCGCCCGACGTGGTTAAAATCGGTGGTCCGTTTCGATTGAGTAATGCCCACGGATGGCACTGCGATCCCACGGATGAAGAGAGCGCCGGATCAGCCGCCCGGCATCCGTGGGTTAGCTCTGCCATCGGCGGGCCCAACATCTTCGAGGACGAGCACGAGAACGAAATCGATCTCCTGCGAATTTCGCTCTCTGAAGGACGCAATCTGGTGCCCTGAAAGCCGCATCTACATTGAAGTTTCAAGTCCCACAGATCCCCAACCTAGAAATTTCACAGGATTCTCAGGCTAAATTGGCCCGCTTTTGTGGCCGTCATGCAGCACCACGGCGGGAGGAGCACTCTGCCGCAATTGGATGCTCGAAAATTTGTGAGAAAAGTGGGCTAATACCGCCAACCCAGCAAGTTCCAGTAAGACAGGAACCAGAGGAAAGCCCCCTCCGACGCAACGCCAACTACCGCTACGAAACAGCCCCAGGCGGAAGTGCTCCAACCTGTATTCCAGGAGAGAATGATCTGCACAATCGACAGCAACCAAATCACACACCCAAGTATCGGAAGCGCCAAAATGGGGCCGAGGGGAAACGGTACATCCTGGACGAGCTTGGAAGCGCCTCGGGCCGTCATCACGCCAATCCCAAACCCGAAACCCATGTTGAGTAAGCACGTCAAGAACAAGCCCCATCCGATCTCAGGAGAGAGGATGGGAGTCCCCTTGAGCATGCCAACGCCGATAAAAATCGGGCATGCACTGAATACCGCTGCAAAGATCGCCGCTAAACCCATCTGCGTTCGGCCCCTTGTTGCTGCTGAGATCTTCTCATATCGATCCCGGCCTCCCCTGTAGAGACCCGAAACGCGATCGCGCCCATCACGCAGAAATCCGATGCGCCTCCCCTGCTTCTCATCGACAAATACATCTCCTCCGAGGTGAGAGTAGCTTTCCCCTCGAACCAGGAGTCGCCTATCCCGCATTTTGACTTCGAATTCCTCAACCTCCTGACCGAGCAGGGCGGTGCATTTTCCAAGGTGATGGTGTGGATACCAGGAGTGTCGGTAATGGCCCCGAAACTGATTCAATTGTGGACGCGCTGGTATTTCGGCGACCGAGGCCTTCGGGGGATCGGGGAAAGCGAAGGAGACCACATTTTCCAAGAATCCACGAAGCACATTGGGATCGATGTTATAGTAAAGGACGATGCCGAATCCCGCCTCTGGAAATAGGTAAAATCCGGTCCGGTGTCCCGGCATATGACCCGTATGCCATACCACCTTCTGTCCCTGAATCCTATCGAGCCAGAAAGACAAACCCATTCCCGGTAAATCGGGTACGGCCTTCGTCTGCTCCTCAAGGAGGGCCGAGGCGTTGGCAAGAATCGACGACTCCTCCTCCAGGAATTCCCGCATAAGTAGGCCCAGTTCCCTCGGGGTAGCGACCAGAGAAGAAGCCGGATAAACCTTCCAATGACGAAGAGGCAGCTTTCGATAAGCTCCCAGGACCCAGTTGTACCCTTCCGCCATCTCGGGTTCCATTTCAGGGCCGGGAATGAAGGTCGCTCTTTCCATTCCCAGGGGACGAAAGATCTCATCGCGGGCGTAGTCCGCGAAACGCTTCCCCTTCACAATCTCGACCGCAAGCCCAGCCAGGGAAATGCCGAAATTGGAATAGGTCACGGTCTCCCCAATCGCGGCAACCGGCGGCGGCAAGGATTCCCGAAGGTAATCGGACAGATTAGCAATCTCCTCAGCCCGTGGAGTCGATTGGCGCGCAAAACGTTCACCGACTCCCGCACGATGAGTTAGAAGATTGCCGATGGTGGCCTCTCCATAGCCATGGGGCAGTTCCCAGCCGACGACCTCCCCTAAACGGACTTCGAGCTCCAAGTCGCCCGACTCGACAAGCTGCTGAACAGCGATCGCGGTCACGACTTTGGAGATAGAGCCGGCCCGGATGGGCGTATCCAACTCCAGAGCTCGCTCAGGTTCAATGCCGGCGTTACCCCAAGTGCGTTCTAAACCGTCCTCTCTCTCCCGTCCTCCCAGAATAAGAGCCACTCCCGGTGCACGTTGATTCTTTCTGATCTTGGCCGCCTCTTCCTCGAAGAAGGGCTCCCAATCGACATCATCAATCACGACAGAACGCTAGGAGGCTTATAGTTTGTGCTTCGATTGCTGTGCAAGTCCCAAAGTTCGTCCGACAGACTCCTAGCAGAAGGCAAGAGGGCGCGGAAGATATTGGAAGAGATCAAGACTTTTAAGAGTCGTTTCTGCCTCCCTTGGAATTCTTACTGGGAAGAAACGGCTTAACAAACGCATCTTTGAATTTGTACCCATTCTTGAAATCTTCCCTCCTGTCGCTCTTGGTTTTTCCGAACACGCCATATTCAACGAGATTGAACACGACTTCCCCAAAGTCGGAACACTCACTCAGGGACCAGTGTTCAAAGACGGTCATGGCCATTGGCCCAAATTGGTCTAAAGCGTACTTCCGAATTCCTTCCAGCAGCTGCCCTCCTGATACATGCTTGCGCTTTTCCCCCATACCGCCCCCCTTCAATCCCTTCAGCGTATAATCGAGCGCCTTCCGCACGAAGAAGTAGGCCCCCTTACTGTAGCGGGGATCTTCCTTCACGATCAGCTCGACGACTTCTGAAAAGTCCTTACCGCTCATCCTTCGCGTGAATTGCCGTATCGGCGATTTCTGCCGCCCCCGGCCCACCCAGAATCCCCGAAACCTTCATTCCTAATTCCTACCAATGTGTGTCCTCTACTCCAAGTGAGCTTCTGAACAATCTGTAGCCTCAGTCAATCCTTAGTAATCAACCACCTAAATACCTCCATGTAGGTTCGGGCCGGGATTCAAGGTTCCACGTCCTACCTACCACTAGCGAGTCGAAGGGTAGGCCACGGACCATCGCCCGGGACTCGATCTACCATCTAAGCTCGATTCAGGACCATACCCTCCTCGGAGGGGCAAGGGGTGGGTCGCCCGGATTCACCAGGATCGGCTCTAAACCCCACCCACCGATAACCAACCACCCCAGAGGCTCAGACCAAGCCGGTCTCCCTCTGCTCTCTAAACCTTACGAACTACATTACGTAATGTTGCTCGTTCTCTGATCCAATAAAGAGCCTTGGGAAATTCATCTCCCGCCTCCAACGCCCTACACCAATCCCGATGAAGCGCCTCTCCTTTCGCCGATACTTCGTTACTAAGCCTGACCCCTGCCCTTCCGGATGAGAACAATCCTATCACGATACCTCATGAGCATGTCGTTTCTCTCAATTTTGAGTACGATACCGGCAGGTGGGGTTTCCGCAGCGACCTCGCCGCTAGCCAAGGCTATGGCACCCAGAGCGACCTCTTTGGCGCCGTCGCCATGCCCTATCTTAGTTTGACCGAAAATCTTCAGGTCGTCGCGCGCTATACCTACCTCCACAGCTCCGATCATAACGGCATCCGACTGGCCCTCTATGACAATCGGATCGAATCCGGTCGCGGAGACGAATACAACGAGTTCTACGCGGGCTTGAACGTTTACCTGTATGGCCACAAGCTTAAGTTCCAGACCGGGATAAATCATACCGCAATGGATGATCGCGTCGAAGACGGAGGGCGCTATCGGGGTTGGGGATGGACCTCCGCCCTGCGCATCAGCTGGTAGGAATTCGTCGGTTTTGGCGTTGGTATTTCTCGGCGAGATTGAGCTCTCCCGAAAGGTCTGTGGATTGCGGTGGCTTCAACCACCGACATATTCCTACCCGATTTCCGAGAGGCAGAGCGCATGTCCGGAGTAGCGGAACGCGTACGCGTTTCTATGAATCTGCAACCACCACTCCAACGTCACTAAAGTCGATTCGGAATTCTCGATTACAGTGGACGACGGGAGGAGATACCGGAAGGGATGTCGCTGTCACGGACACCCGCCCAAGGCCTGAACGTATCGAAGGGAGACCCGCCAGGCAGAACCAGAAAACCTCCAACTGTTCACTGCTTACTGTTGACTGTTCACTTCCCCCCTAAAATCTCCCGCAGCACTTCATCCACCAGCCTGGGATCCGCTCTTCCTCGAGTTGCCTTCATGACCTGACCCTTGAGCACATTGATTGCCTTCTCCTTGCCGGATTTGAACTCCTCGGCCGCTTTGACGTTTTGCTCTACTGCCTCAGAGCATAGGCGCTCCAGCTCTTCGTTGTTTCCAGTCTGTTGAAGGCCTTTCTCCGCCACAATTACCTCTGGCGTCCGGCCCGTGCGGAAGACTTCGACCAACACATCCTGGGCTACCTGTTTTGATATTGCACGCTCTTCCGTCATCTTGACGAGTTCGGCCACGTGCTCCGGTCGAACCTTAGACTCCCCGATCGGGAGCATCCCACTATCGCCGGACGCCGAAAGTTCCCGCAGCAAGTCGTTGGCGATCAGGTTGGCGACCTCCTTCGGCCTTCCACAGTTGGCCAGAGCGGATTCAAAATAATCCGCTAAGGCACGGTCGGGACAGAGCACCGAAGTATCCGTAAAAGGGAGTTCGTACTCCTCGAAGAAGCGCCTCTGTTTATCAAAAGGAAGCTCTGGAATCTCCTTTTCCAACCGCTCCGTCCATGCCTGTTCGATTCTGACCGGCATCAGATCCGGATCCGGGAAGTAGCGATAATCATGAGCCTCTTCCTTCGAACGCATCGGCACGGAAATTCCCTTCTCGGCATCCCACAGTCTCGTCTCCTGATCGATCGTACCTCCCTTCTCGATCACTCGCGTCTGGCGCTTGATTTCGAAGGCAGACCCGTTGCGCACCCCCGTGATGCTATTCATATTCTTCAACTCGACCTTGTTGCCCAAGGTATCACTTCCTTGGGGCCGCACGCTCACGTTAGCGTCGCAGCGGAGCTGTCCTTTCTCCATGTCGCAGTCCGAGATATCGCTATAGAGCAAGTGCATTTTTATGGATACGAGGAAGGCATAGACCTCATCTGCCGAGTGCAGAACGGGTTCCGTTACGATTTCAATCAGGGGGGTCCCGGATCGATTGAAATCCACCAGACTCTCTCCCTCGAAATGGGTCAATTTAGCCGCATCCTCCTCCAAATGGATACGATTCAGACGAACCTTGCGATGCTCACCCATGATGTTTCGAGAAGGTCCGGGCAACTCGATTTCCACCTCCCCACCACGGCAGATGGGTTCGTCATACTGCGAAATCTGGTAGTTCTTCGGTTGATCCGGATAAAAGTAGCTTTTTCGGTCCCACTTGCATACATCCGCAATCCGGCATCCAAACATCTGACCGACCTTAATCGTCTTCTCGATGGCGCCCCTGTTCATCACCGGAAGGGTGCCCGGTAAACCCATAATCAGCGGGTCAGTCAGGGAATTCGGCGGTTCTCCATACCGATTCGCAACCCGGGTAAACATTTTGGACTGAGTCTTGAGCTGAACATGCACCTCGAGCCCAATGACGGCTTCATACTCCATAGAAAGTCTCTTTCTTCCAATTCCGTGAAGGTAAAGTCCGATCCTTATACATTTTCTGATCTGTCGCGCACCTACCTCCGCGGAAACCCTGAGAATTCGATCCGTTCCACCTTTCGGGATCAAGCGCGTTCTTCAGTCTTGTCTGCGAATCATGCGGAACACGATCGCCCTATTTCACATCAAGGGGGAATTTTCCACCGGAATCCGATCCAAAGCCTCTTCCCTACCTCTTGACTAAATTCCACAGCTTCCTCCTAGTGCTCATTTGTTTACGTATTTTCTTGCCTACGGCAAGTTGGACAGATATCTCCAACTGTTCAGAAATCCTAGGATCAGAGACCGTTCAATCGATGATTCCCATTTCTCCATACTAACGACAAATGACCCAGCAGACCTACACGGAAAAGAGCGTCCGAACGCTCGACTGGAAAGAACACATCCGTCTTCGGCCGGGAATGTATATCGGCAAGCTGGGGGACGGTTCGGCGGCGGATGACGGCATCTATCTTCTGCTCAAGGAAGTGGTCGACAATTCGATCGACGAATTCGTGATGGGGTTCGGGAAGATCATCGACATCTCTCTGCGAAGCGACGGCGCCTCCGTCAGGGACTATGGCAGGGGGATACCCTTAACCAAGATACATGATTGCGCGGCCGACATCTTCACGGGAGCGAAGTACGATTCAGAGGCATTCAAAAAGACGGTCGGACTAAACGGAATCGGCTTGAAGGCGGTCAACGCGCTCTCCTCGGATTTCGAAATCTCGGCCGTTCGAAACAAAGCGACCCGCAGATTTGCCTTCTCCCGCGGAAAGGTGACGCGGCAGCACAGAGTGAATCAGAAGACCGGCGAGAGCGACGGCACCTCAGTATCCTTTCACCCAGATACCGAGGTTTTTGGCGATTTCAAGTTTCGCAAAGAGTACGTCGAGAACATGGTCCGGAACTATGCCTACCTCAACCGCGGTCTCACAATCCGATTGAACGGAAAGCGCTTCAAATCCAAAAGCGGTCTCCATGACCTCCTGTCCGAAAATCTGAATGCGGATCCGCTCTATCCCATTATTCACCTCAATGGGCCCGATGTCGAAATCGCCTTCACCCACGGCGAACAATACGGAGAGGAATACTACTCATTTGTTAACGGGCAACACACCACGCAAGGGGGCACCCATCAGGCCGCTTTCCGCGAGGCCGTGGCGAAAACGATACGCGAGTTCTACAAGAAGGGCTTCGAAGCGGCGGACATCCGGGCCTCCATCATCGCCGCTTTAAGTCTGAGAGTGGAAGAGCCGATATTTGAATCGCAGACCAAGACAAAGTTGGGTTCACAGGAGATGGCGCCCGGCGGAACTACGATTCGTGGGTTTCTCAATACCTTCGTCAAGGAGGAGCTCGACAATTTCCTTCACCGCCATCCCGAGACTGCCGACCGGCTCCTGCAAAAAATCCTCGATAGCGAGAAGGAGCGCAAGGAACTCCGAGGCATTCAGAAGATTGCCCGGGAACGCGCCAGGAAAGCACGCCTCCACAACCGCAAACTGCGAGACTGCAGAGTCCACCTTGGCGACAAGGACCGACGCCGGCTCGAATCGACCCTTTTCATCACGGAAGGAAATTCCGCCAGTGGTTCGATCACTAAGGCTCGGGACGTTCAGACCCAGGCCGTTTTCAGCTTGAGAGGCAAACCTCTAAATTGCCACGGCCTCTCTCGAAAGGTGGTCTATGAGAATGAGGAATTCAACCTGCTGCAGAATGCGCTGAACATCGAACAGGCCCTTGATGACTTGCGCTACAATCAAGTAGTCCTCGCCACCGACGCCGACGTCGACGGCATGCACATCCGGCTCCTCCTCATCACCTTCTTCCTCCAGTTCTTTCCCGATTTGGTCAAACAGGGGCACCTCTATATCCTGCAGACACCTCTCTTCCGGGTGAGAACCAAGAAGGATACGATCTACTGCTTCTCGGAGGAGGAGAAAGGAGTGGCAGTCAAACGACTGGGGGCGAACCCAGAGATCACCCGCTTCAAAGGTCTTGGCGAGATCTCTTCGGATGAGTTCAAGCATTTTATCGACGACAAGATGCGGCTGGACCCGGTCGTCATCGGGAGGCACACCTCGATCCAGGAGACCCTCGATTTCTACATGGGGAAAAATACACCCACCCGTCAGAAGTATATAATCGACAATCTCAAAGTAGACCTGGATCTGCTTTCGGCGTGATCTGAAAACCAATGCCACGAAAGAAAAAGGAAGCCCCTGAGACAATCGTTTCCCACGTCGCCGACATGTACAGCGAATGGTTCCTCGATTACGCTTCCTACGTCATCCTGGAACGAGCAGTGCCCAACATCGAGGATGGCCTGAAACCGGTTCAACGCCGCATCCTGCACTCCATGCGAGAACTGGAGGATGGTCGCTACAACAAGGTGGCGAACATCGTCGGCAACACCATGAAATACCATCCCCACGGTGATTCCGCTATCGCGGATGCGCTGATTCAACTGGGCCAGAAGGAGCTCCTCATCGACTGCCAGGGAAACTGGGGAAATCCCGCCACGGGAGATCCCGCTGCTGCATCCCGCTACATTGAAGCGCGCCTCTCCAGATTCGCTCTCGACGTTGTTTTCAATTCTAAGACAACCGTCTGGGCGAATTCCTATGACGGGCGAAACCGAGAGCCGGTCAACTTTCCCCTGAAGTTTCCACTGCTCCTGGCGCACGGTGCGGAAGGAATCGCGGTCGGCCTCTCGACCAGGATTCTACCCCACAACTTCAACGAGCTTGTCGATGCCTCAATCGATTCCCTGCGAAGAAAAAAGACGGACATCCTTCCCGATTTCCCCAGTGGAGGTATCGCCGACTGCAGCGATTATAACGGAGGAATCCGGGGAGGACGGGTTCGCATTCGGGCCAGAATCGAGACCCTCCAAAGAAGAAGATTGGCCATCGTCGAAATCCCTTTTGCGACCACAACGACAAGCCTGATCGACTCGATCCTATCCGCCAATGACAAGGGTAAGATCAAAGTCAGCAAGATCGAAGACAACACCGCAGAAAATGTCGAGATCATGGTCCATCTCCCACCGGGTAGCGATCCTTCCCAGGCGGTTCAAGCGCTTTACGCCTTCACCGACTGTGAAATCTCGATCTCCCCCAATACCTGCGTTATCGATGGCAGGAAACCCCGCTTTCTCCCCGTTAACGACCTTCTCAAGAGATCCGCCCTCAAGACTAAGGATCTCCTCAAGCAGGAACTGGAGATACGGCTCGGAGAGCTTCTCGATAAATGGCATTTCGCCTCTCTTGAGAGGATCTTCGTTGAAAAGAAGGTGTATCGCAAGATTGAGACCAAAGCGACATGGGAGGCCGTCGTGAAAGCGGTATCGGTTGGGCTCGCCCCCTTCCGTAGAACGCTGAAGAGAAAAATAACGGATGACGATATTCTCCGGCTCCTCGAGATTCGTATCAAACGTATTTCAAAATACGACTCTCTGAGGGCCGCCGACCAGATCCGGGCGCTCGAAGAAGAGATCACGGAAGTCAGAAAAAACCTCAAAGGCCTGACTCGATATACAATCCGCTACTTCAAAGAGTTAAAGAAGCAGTTTGGAAAGGGTCGGGAGCGGCGGACCGCCATCGAGACATTTGACAGGATCATCGCTTCCAAAGTCGCAGTGGCCGGCGAAACTCTCTTCCTCAATGCCCAGGACGGATTCGCCGGGTTCGGGCTCAAACGCGATCGAGTTATAGAAAAATGCTCCCGAATGGACGACATCATCGTTTTTCGGCGCGACGGCACGATGCAGGTTTCACGCGTCGCTGAAAAGTCCTTTGTAGGAAAGAACCCCGCCCACATCGCCGTTTTCAAAAAAGACTCGCCGACCGTATACAGCATGATCTATCGAGACGGCAAATCGGGTCGCTCCTATGCCAAGAAGTTTCGCGTTTCCGGAGTCACCAGGGACAAGCTTTACGAACTCGCCCAGGGAAATCCTGGGACACGTGTCCTCTATTTCGACCACGCCGATAACGGTGAACCAGCCAATACCGTCCACCTCCACTTGGACCCGAAATCGAGAGCCCGAAACAAGATTGTCGAATTCGACTTTTCTCAGCTCGCCACCAAGGGCAGAGGCTCCCGCGGCAATACCGTCACGCGTCACAAGGTGCAGCGGGTGGCAAGGAATCTATCGCTCTGAAACGTGCCGAAATCTACCTTCCTCACCTCGCGTCCTGAATCCCGTGGATCTTGCCAAGCGAAACGCCAGACAGATTCCTAGCCTGTCTCTACTTCGATCTCGGTGATAAGGCCCGCATCGTTGAAAACGATTCGCTCCTTTCCGCTCCCTGTTGTTTGTTCGCCCGTTTCCGCGTCGCATGCGTGGCGGATGAATTCGAACTCAATTCCGCCCTTTGGGGAAGGTCGGTATTCGCGGACTTCCCAACGGACATCGCCATACCGAGCGAAAAAACTCCGCATCATTTCGGTAATTTCCCCCAGGCCTTCAAACGCACCCACGTAGTTCGATCGATAAATCGCTTTCTCATCAAACATGCAGAACAACGATTCCAAGTCGTGCCCGTTGGAGAGCTCTACATACTTCCCTGCCAGCTGAATCTCTTTCCGCGCACTCAGAATCACCCGGCCGACAGCTTCCTCTAGTGTTCCAAAATCATTGCGAACCGAGTCGGGCCGAGTTTTTGAAAGAACCCGGAGGAAAGATCTCCGTCATCGAATCTGTCGTCCAGGCGCTGCATTTGTCCCATACCTAGATTCGAAGAGACCAAGCTGACGCCTGCCATGATCCCGTAGGAGTCGTAATCCCAGTCCCAACTTCCTCCTACAAAAGTCGTCTCGGTCCATTTGAAAGACCTCAGGTAGTCATCCATGCCCGTTGGAATAACTGACTGAGCGACTTCGTCCGGGTAAGTTCCATTCTCCAATGTAAAGGTTTGAAAGGCCGATGAAAAGGTGCGCCAATCGTTCGCCAAGCGGGCGTTTTGGGACGACCCGCGCGCCTGAACAACCCCAGGAACGATGATGGTAAGCAGCAATCCGATTATGACTACAACCATCATAATCTCGATGAGGGTGAATCCATCCCTTCCCTCGTCCTTTTGATTCAAGTGTCTGAGTGTTTAGGCTTCTTCATACAGTACAGGTCTCCCTAGAGATCGGTCTCGGCAGAGTAAAGTTAAGGCCCTTGAATGGTGATGAGCCCGATGCATGGCCCGTCTTATTTAGGACGACTCGGAATCAGAACTCTGCCTGCCCCCCGATAGGTTCCCGAGCATTTATAGTTTGAGAAATCTACTCGATGAGACAGAGCAAGTAAACGCAAATCCGAGTTCACGGGCGATAGATGCCGCATTTTTACATCCAATTTACGCAATCATTGCCATGGTGTAGGAAATCATCGAGAATTCTGATCAGATCACTAGAAACATGGCCAGAAAACGAACCACCGAATCGGATCTCAAGGGACTCTCGGTTCTAGGGAGAAGCACGACCAAGCCGGCCCGCAAACTCGAGACTTTCCCCAATAAGAATCCTGGGCGAGACTACATCGTAACCCTTGAATCGGATGAGTTTACCTGCCTCTGTCCCGCTACCGGACAGCCGGATTTCGCCCGTATCACGATTCGCTACATCCCGGACCGGCGGATCGTGGAATCAAAAAGCCTCAAACTCTACTTTTGGAGCTACCGATCCGAAGGTATCTTCCATGAACACCTGGCAAATGCCCTCCTCGACGATCTCGTCGAAGCGCTGCGACCGAGGTGGTGCGAAGTCCTCGCCGAATTCAAAGCCAGGGGAGGCATTGGCATAAAGATACGTGCCGAGCACAAGGGAGAATGATCGGTTTCCTCACTGCCGGGCGCTGATTTTCCATTTACTGAAGTGCGGATTCACCGAAGGTCGATCTCGTCCTCGACCTATTTTGTCTTCTCCGACCTCTGCATTTTCATCCTCGATTGATCCGGCTCGCGATAGCGGGACGCGATCTCGCTATGATGTTCAACCCGCCCGCCCGCGAGCATCGGCCTCTACCGCCGATTTGATCGCTTCAATTGTTCGTGCCGCCGCCAATTTTGCATCCGGAAGGGCGGCGGGTTCGCTGACACTCTCATGCCCGAACAGGTAGAACTTTATCTTCGGTTCGGTACCGCTACCTCGCGCCGCATAAGAATACCCGTTGTCCAATTGAAGGAGAAAGAAGTCCTGCCGGGGAATCCGCTTGCCATCGGCATCCTCGATTTCATCGACCCCGAAGTCGATGAAATCGCTTACCTTATAGTCACCGATGGAATCGGGCGGATCATCCCGGTAGGAGGCGAGAATCTTTGCCATCTTGCCGGCTCCGACAGCACCCTCGAATTCGATATTGAGGAGTTCCTCAAGGTAGTAGCCATACTTCAAGTAGATCTCATCGAGAAAGCTGGCGTGTGTCAGACCACGGGACTTTAGAAAGGCGAGCAGCTCACAAAACATCAAGGCGGCGGCGTTTCCGTCTTTGTCTCGAACCCTGTCACTTGCCAGATACCCGTAACTCTCCTCTCCGCCGAAAACATAGAAAGTACTGTACTTCAGGAGAAGCTCGGTGCGTCGCCGGACCTCGCTGGAATCATAATCGATAGCGATTCCCTCCTCCGCGCGGAGCCGATTGAGAAGCGTTTTTTCATAATCCAGCAGCTTGTCGCCGATGTACTTGAATCCAGTCAGGGTATTGATCACTTTCAGCCCGTGCCTCTCCGCGATGGAAGCCTGGAGAGGGGTCGTGACGAACGTCTTGATGAGGGCGGCTGAACGAGTGCCCTCAGGCGGCAGAAGTCCCACCTCCTTGAGTTTGCGAATTCGATATTCAGCGAGAAGAGACCCGATTACGTTGCCGGTCAGGAGCTCGAAATCGCCCTCCGAATTTCGAACCGCCACTCCCATTCGATCGCAGTCGGGATCGGTCCCAATGACCGCATCCGCATCTTCTCGACGGCCCCGCTCGATTCCAAGCTGAAGCGCCTCCCTGTTCTCCGGATTCGGCGAGGTGACGGTGGGGAATCCCGGATCAAAGACATCCTGTTCGGCTACCGTAATAACCTCCACACCGAAGCGTTTCAGCAGGGGAACGGACACGACCCCCCCTGTCCCATGAATGGGCGTAAATACGATTCTCGGTGCTGCCGACCGCAGAAGATTCGCATCGATTACATTCTCCTCCAAGGCGCTGAGATAGGCATCATCCAGATCTTTCGGAAGCGTGACTACGCCATCCAGATTTTTCTCCAGAAAGTCGGGGATTTCCTCCCATTCTATCCGGTTTACTTCTCCGAGGATACCATCCGAGTGTGGCGCTACGATCTGACCCCCGTCCGAAAAATACACCTTGTAGCCATTGTCATGGGGCGGGTTGTGACTCGCCGTGATCACCACCCCCGCGGTGGCGCGGAGATAACGGACGGTAAAACTCAACTGTGGCGTTGACCTGGCGCCTTCGAAAGCAAGGGCCTGTCCTCCGAGGCGCGACCAAACCGACGCCGCCAACTCACAAAAGTACGGTGAGAAATGCCTCACGTCGTGAGCAATGACGAGCCTCGGAATTGCGAACGAAGTCGTATGCTCCCGGATAAATCGCTCGCTGTAGCGAAAAAGACCCATAGTGGCGCGCACAACATTAAAGTCGTTCAAGACTGCGCTTCCCACCGCGGGGTGGTCCGGGGTATTTCCCTCCAAACTTTCGCCCTTTTCCACTTTGGTCACGATCCTGCCGATGGTACGGCCACGCATCCCGCCCGTCCCGAATTCGAGATGCTTATAAAATCGATCGTTCAGTTCATCCCAAGCCGCCGCCAAGACCAGCTCTTCGATACTCTCAATGGCCCACTTTGGGAGCGATTCGAAACTGTACCAATCGAGAAGATTCTCGACCGTGGAATCGAGGAGCAACCCCTTCCTCCCGGCTTCTTTGACCTTTTCTATAATTGGACCCTTCAATTCTCAAGGTCCTTCGAATACGCGCCAGCTCTTGACTTGATCATTCTAAATACGTCCCTTCCCAAATCACAGGCTTCCCCTGCATTACCTGCCACTTTTCAACAAAGGACTCCTGGGTGGCTGCGAACAGGGGACTGATCTCGAAACAGATCGAAGGCAGACCAGTTGAGTCGCAAGGCAGATTTATCCCGGCCCGCCGCAACCATCGTGCCCATTGGCGCAGCTGCTGGGCGCGGCAGGTCTCGGGCGAGTCAGGGCCTTCTGCATTTTTAACCGGACTGAATTCCTCACTCCGAAGAGTCTCTACAACGATGGGGTTGGAAGCGAAAGAGATCGCATCGAAGATGAACATCTCAAACTTGACCGCATTGGGTCCGGTAGACGCAATCTTCCGCCCATCTTCATCAATCACGGATACCTTCTTCCTTGCCTGATGAAAGGGCAGACGAATCTCGGCCTCGCTACCACCACCGACCTTCTCCACGAATTCGCGCGACAGCAGATGAATCGCGACACTCCCTGCCCTATGGCTGAGCCGGCCCTTCGCATCGCGAATCGCGGCAACGTTTTCAGGCAGATCACTATACTCGATCACACTGAGCCGCCCATCCCTCAGGCAAAAAAGACCTACCTTTTCTTCGGGATCGCTCTTCGTCACCATCTTGCTGGAGAGCTCCGACCCGTGTTCGATATGAAAGCCGATGAATGCAGGATCGGCCACATTGACGAGCGGGTTGTCGACTTGGAAGTAGCTGATTACCTCAATTCCCTGTTGGCGCATCCGGTCGACCGCTCCACTACGCACCAAAGCCCGAAGGGAACCTCCGTGGCCGTCCGGATTCATAGCGATTCGGCCGACCGACTCGAGCAGTATTCGCCCCTCGAAACTGACCGAAGGCATCTGTCCCTGGACGAATAGAAATACTTCCTCTCCGGAGAGGCCAAAATTCCCATGCTGCTCGAAGAACTCGGTCGTCTCGTTATGATTCTCTCTGCTTGTCATAATGAACCAAGGGATCTTTGCGCCATAGTACTCCTGCGCCTGCCTGATCTTCTCGGCAAATATGGCAAAGAGGGGCTTACCCTTTACCGGCGAGATCCGATAGGTTCCTTTCGGACCATCGAATCCAAAGCGAGTACCCTGACCTCCGGCCACCGTAAAGGCCGCCACCTTTGAATCGCGCAGTGCCTCTTCCCCCAAAACGCGCGCCCTAGACCAAGCCTCTAGGTCACCTCCGCTCTCAGGGTGAGCAATCGAAGGTGCAGGCTCAATTTCGGCCATTCCCCCCTCTCCTCCAATGGCGGGTGAAGCGAGACCCGAAGTCAGTCTACCGATCTCCTCTAGATCGATTTCCTTGGCCTGTTCGATCAGATGCTTCTTCTCATTCGGGTCGAGCCTATCCCAGAATCTGAATACCTGGGCCTGGCCAAAGCGCGCATACCGCTCTCTTAATGCCGCATACTCATTCATCCCCCGGTGGCGCTCCCACATACAGGAACGTATTTACGTGATCGAGTACCTAGGAAACCGCTTGAAATGATGGGGGCATCTCCTACGCGCCGCGGCAGAAGACCTGCCTCCTCTGTCCTCATTCCGACTCGAAATGAAATATATACTCGTTGCTTCGCGCGTAGCCTAACCGCATTCGAATCACCCTCTCCAGATACCTGGGGCTGGACCGCAGACGGCCAAGGTGTTCCGCTTTGCTCTTCACTTCCTCCCGGGCAACTGCTATCTTCTCTTCAAAAATGCGTTCGCGTTCGAAAAACCTCCCGTACTCTCGATTGGTTCTCACGATAACCACTGCCGAATAGGTCGAGACCGCAAGCAGCAAACAGACGAGGGAAGTGTTAACGATATCGGATAGGGTGAGAAACTTCATGGCTCTTTCGCGCTCGAGGGCGGCGGCGCTATGCCCCCACAACCACCTAACCTAGACAGCAAAGGGAGATTTGAAAAGAGAAAAATCTCCTTTCAGAAATTCATAAAAGTTTTGCTATGAATGAGTAGTGGTTCCAATCTGCTCTCGATTAATCAATTCGGATCCGCCTCCAATAGTATCTCTTCCCAACGAATTGGGAATCATGCCCGATGCCGCTAGCGATCTTCGGGATCTGTAAAACGAAGAGCTGCCTCAATGTACCAGAGTTTCTACGGATTTCGGGAGATGCCCTTCAACATCACTCCCGATCCTAACTTCCTTTTCTTGAGTCCGACCCATATGGAGGCGCTCCAGCATCTCCGCTACGGCGTTTCTGAGAAAAAAGGGTTTATCGTTCTAACGGGTGAAGTAGGCTGCGGCAAAACGACGCTCTGCCGGAAATTCCTCAACGAACTCGAGCCGGAGAATTACGAGACGGCCCTTATCCTCAATCCAAGACTCTCGGAAACTCAACTGCTCCGGGCGATCCTCGCCGAACTCGGTGAGGAGACGAAGGCTCGGGCGCGTGACGAGTTGATGCAGCACCTCAACCGGTCCCTTCTCGAACGAATTCATGCCCCAAAGGACATCGTCGTTATTATCGATGAATCTCAGAATCTGACTTTCGAAGCTCTGGAGCATCTCCGACTGCTCTCCAACCTCGAGACGGATAAACAGAAGCTCTTTCAGATCATCCTCTTGGGGCAACCCGAACTCGAAGACAAACTCAATCAAGAGCGCCTTCGCCAACTCAAGCAACGCATCCTGGTTCACTACAAACTCAGGGCTCTGAGCAGCGAACAGATGATGCATTACATTCAACACCGGCTCGCCATGGCAGGCGGGATGGGCCGACCCAACTTCACCAACCCGGCCTTCAAAAAAATCTACAGTTCCAGCCGAGGGATACCGAGATTAATAAATAATATATGTGACAAATCGCTCCTTTCCGCCTTTATTAGATCCTCTGACGAAGTCAATTACTGGGACGTGCGGCGCGCCGTAAAGGAACTCAAGTTGAAATGAGCCTGATCAACGAAGCCCTCAAAAAGGCGCAGCAGGATCGTGCCGTAGGGGAGGCCCTTGCCGCTCCCACTTCCTACGAGCAGGTCAACCGTTCCTCTTCCGGGCCTGGATTCCTCAAGATCCTTATCGCCGCCATCTTCGTCGCGTCCATTTTTGGCGGCGCGGTGGCCTTCCTCGTCCTCGGTGTGATGGGGCGCCAAGGAGAGAGTGCCGACTCGCCCTCAACCACCATCAGCTCCGCCCCAGCTCCTCAAGAAATCCCGAAAGTTGACGCTCCTGCGCCCGTCGCAGCGCTCACCCCTGAACCCAAGGCGGTTCCGCCGTCTACCGGCCCAGGTGCCTCTGCCACCGGGCCGACAGATCAGAAACCCGAGATAAAGAAACCTATCCTGGGTCAAGTGGCAGACGTCGTCGCCCGGGGTAACGCGAATATGGATAGGGTAGACTCGATCCTTACCTCCTCCAAACCTCCGGCACCAGCTCCCCCACCCTCCGGGAAACCTGATTTGGACGCATTGCTTGGGCCGGCGACTCCGCCGTCAGCTCCTGCGATCTCCCAACCCCCACCTGCCGTCACGGGACCGATCGTTTCCACTCAACCAAGAAGGGCGACCCGGCCTCCCCAACGGCGTCCTGCAAGAGCCGCAAGAACAGCTAGAAGCATACCGGACCCAGCCATTCTCGCCTATATCGACGAGATTTATATCCGGGGGATAAGGCTGGCAGGGAAGAACAGCAAGGTGCTGATGAACAACAAAGTTTACCGTCTCAATGGGACTGTCAGCAATGAATACGGTCTGAGAATCTTGGAGATCCGACCACAGCAGATTGTTTTTATCGACCATGCCGGATTCCGATACAACAAATTCTTCTGAATCGTCCGACGACCGCTCATCGGAAAGCTCAAGTCAAGCCGAAGAGCGTCCCAAACTACGTCTCTCTCTGAAGAAACCCACCGCCCCAACAGACCCTCCGGACCCACCGACCTCACCGGAGCCAGAAGAAAAGAGTGAAGGAGGGGTAGAAACCGGGAAGGAGGATTCATCGGAGCCCCCCGAGGGGCGCCCGGCCATCAAACTGAAACTGAACAAGGAGAGCGCAACCGACTCCGCTCCCGAACAGGCTCCCCCCACCGAAGACTCCGATCAGAATAAAGCGCCGGCGCTCAAGATCAGAGGATTCACGCCGAGTCCGGCGCCAGACCGTCAACCGGAAACCAGTCCGGCCGATCCCAGGGCCGATCCGACCGCACCCACCGAACCGCTCTCCCCGTCTCTAGCCGGCCAAAACGCATCCGCGCTGACGCCGCCGCCAATTCCCTCCCCAGTTACGGATGCGCCGCCAGATTCTCAGACCGGGGACTCCACCCCGACAGGCACCACTGCGCCTGAGGAAGAGAGGCCCGAGAGCAAACCCTCCGGAACCGCCGTGCTCGTTAAAGGTCTGGCCGTCTTTCTTATCCTGATTGCGATCATTGGCGGCGGTATCTACTTTGTTATCAAGGCGTTCGGACGCGATGAAGGAGAGCCGGGTATCTCTTCATCGCCCACCCCAAGCATGCTCCAGGAGAGCGAAGAAGTCCTGCCCGCACCCTCCTCGTCTTCTCCAGTGGTTCGAAATGCTCAGTCTCGGGATGGTCCCCATCCGGCCTCGGCTGTAACAAAGCCGGAAACTCTTCCTGAATCGGTGCCGCCCGCCCCCACGGAATCGGCAAAGGGAAGTTCCATGCCGACGCAGGACCCGACTGTAGCAGCCTTCGTTGATCGTCTCAACATCAATGCGGTCAAGGATTCGGGTTCGAGGCCCCTCATCATGGTCGATCAGGGTGTAGTCCGAGCCGGCGGCATATTAAATGAGAAACTGGGGATCCAATTTATTGGTGTGGATCGCAGTAACCAGGAACTCATATTTCAGGACACCAACGGCGTCCGCTACTTCCGGCCGTATTAGACCAGCTTTCTCCCCAAGCCGGGCTAATAGGTAAAGGGACGATACTCGGGAATTAACTTGGTCAGCGAATCCTTGAGATCCCCATCGTCGATCTGATTGAGGGAATTAGGGAGGCTGCTGAAGAAATCCTCGACCACGGTCTCGGACTTAGGATTGCCGACAAATCTCATCACTCGAGAATGCTGCGTCCGCTCGAGGGTTTCCCTTCGATGTTGCACCTCCTCCTTCAACTTTTCGCCCGGCCGGAGTCCAATGAATTGAATCTCTATATCGATATCGGGACGAAATCCACTCAGTTCGATCATCTGCCGGGCCAATTCGCGAATCATTACCGGGCGGCCCATATCAAGGACAAAGATCTCGCCTCCCCTTCCCTGAGTCGCGCTCTGCAAGACCAGACCCACCGCCTCCGTCACCGTCATAAAAAAACGGGAGACTTCCGGATGGGTTACTTTGACTGGTCCTCCCTGAGAAATCTGCCTTCGAAAAATGGGGATCACGCTTCCGGAGGAGCCGAGGACATTCCCGAACCGGACCGCCATGAATCGCGTACTGTTGGATTCGACATTCTGCTTGGCCTGAATGTAGATCTCGGCCAACCGTTTACTCGCTCCCATTGCGCTGGTCGGATTGATCGCCTTGTCGGTCGAAATCAATACGAATCGTTCCACCCCAAACTCGCTCGCTAGATCGGCCAACGCCTTCGTCCCAAGTGAATTGTTCTTAATCACCTCTCCCGGCTGTCTCTCCATTAGAGCGACATGCTTGTGAGCGGCGGCATGGAAAATGATCTCCGGTCGATTCCGCTCAAGAACGGCCCGCATGCGGGATGTGTCGAGAATGTTGGCCAGAAGCGGATCCACGATCGATCCGTAGCCTTCCTCCAGCAATTGCTGCTCGGTCTGAAACAACTGTACCTCGGATTGCTCGATCAGAAGCAGCCGCTTAGGATTGCGGAATGCGATCTGGCGGCACAGTTCGCGGCCGATGCTGCCTCCCGCGCCCGAAACCATTATAATCCTACCCTGCAACATCTCACGGATATTCTCCGAATCTAATTCTACCGCCTCCCTTCCGAGCAGGTCCTCGATTTCGACCGGCCGAACCCGGGTGGCTTTGACCCGACCCGTGGTCAATTCCGCCAGAGAGGGGACAATTTCCGAATTGAGCCCTAACCCACGCGCCAGTTCGACAATCTCCCGAACCCGTCGAGTAGGCGCAGATGGCATGGCGATGATAATCTCCTCGATTCCGAAATTCCGACTCACCGCATAGAGATTGTCCGGGCTGTCGACAACCGTGATTCCGTGGATGTGTCTCTTCCACTTTTTCGGATTATCATCCAAGAAAACAATCGGCCTCATGGCCGGACCTTTCCGGCTCAATAGATCAGCGGCTACCCCGGCGCCCACATCCCCGGCGCCGACGATAGCAATCCTGCTCTGGCGCTTCTTGCTACCGGATTTCTCAACCAGAATCCTTTCGCGGAATACTCTCAAGCCCACCCGAAAGCCACTGATCAGGAGAAGGGAGAAAAGAAAGTCACCCAGAATCACACTGCGGGGAGGGCAGAGCCTTCCTTCCGCGAGGTACCAAATCAGGCTTAGAAAAAACGCCGCACTCCCCAGGGCGCCACAGACTCGATAGAGATCCGGGAGACGAAAATAACTCAATAGGCCTCCGAATTGCCCAAAGAAAAAGAGGAGCACGAGTTTGAGCGGAAGTATCCAGGTCAGGTTTTCGAGGCGCACCTCCCGCCATCTCGGTGGAACAAAGAAATCGAATCGCAGTGCGTAGGAGAGATACAGGCTGAGTCCGAAGATCGCCGAATAGGCCACAAAAAGCAGAGCCGTGCGCGACGGGATCAGATACCGGAGAAGGGTAACAAACGAGGATCGATTCTCGGGCACGACACCGCTTCCTTTCTAGCCGTCAAAATTGACTCTCGACAACCTTCACCACGCGCTCCTTCTGCTCCTCCGTGAGGGAGGAGCCAGAGGGAAGGCAAAGGCCGTTCCGAAAGAGACTTTCGCCAACCGAGCCTCCGACACATTCCGCATCGCTATAGAGAGGTTGGAGATGCATCGGTTTCCATACCGGCCTCGCCTCAATCTCATTTCTTGCCAACTCCAGCCTCAATTCCTCGGACGTCACACCTGCCTTTTCCGGATCGATCGTCAAGCATGTGAGCCACCGGTTCGCCCTCCCATACTCCATTTCAGGCATAAAGGTAACTCCGGGTAGGTCCTTCATCCGGCTGTTGTAAAAATCAAAATTGCTCCTCCTCGTCATCACCCGCTCCTCCAGGCACTCGAGCTGCCCTCGACCGATTCCCGCAAGTATATTGCTCATGCGATAGTTAAATCCCAATTTCGAGTGCTGATAATGAGGCGCCGGATCACATGCCTGGGTGGAGAGATGGCGGGCCTCACGCATCGATTCCTCATCCTCCGATACCAGCATCCCCCCTCCTCCGGTCGTAATGATCTTATTTCCATTGAAGGAGAATGTCCCCATCCGGCCGATCGTGCCAGCGCTCTTTCCGCCGTAGGTTGCGCCCAACGCCTCGGCTGCGTCCTCAATCACCGAAACTTGGTATCGATCGCATACCTCGGCAATGGCATCGAGATCCGCGCACTGACCATAGAGATGAACCACCACCACCGCACGAGGCAGCCGGTTTCCCTCCGCCCGCTCTCTCAAAGCCTGATCCAGGAGATTGGGATCGATGTTCCAGCTTGCCCGGTCACAATCGATGAAGACCGGCCGCGCCCCGACATAGCGAATTGCGTTTGCCGAAGCGACGAAGGTAAGATCCGAACAGAGCACTTCCTCCCCCCATCTGACATCGACCAAGAGCAGAGCGAGGTGAAGAGCTGCCGTTCCCGAACTTACCGCAACCGCATGCGGAACCCCAACCGCTTCACAGAACTCCCGTTCGAAGGCTTCGAGATGAGGGCCGGCAGGCGCTATCCAATTCGTCGCGAAGGACTCTCGGACCATCTCCCACTCTCCCTCTCCCAGATGGGGCGGCGAAAGGTAAATCTTCTCAACCACTTTGCTTTGAAGTTGCGTCGAGGGGACGAGCCGGCACTCCGATCACCGTCTGCGCCTCCTCTACGTCCCTGCTGACCACCGCGCCCGCCCCAACCACGGCTCGATCACCCACCCGGCATCCGGGCAAGATTGATGCGTGGCTTCCAAGGAATACCTCCTCGCCGAGAGCTACACCTCCACATAGATCGCAGAGATCGCTCAATTGGGTCCAGTTCCCAATTCGAACATCATGGGAGACACAACTGTGAAGATTCACCGTTACGAAATCACCCACCACGATGTCACACGAGAGTGTCGCACGGGGACACAGAATAATTCCTCGGCCCAACTTCACGTCCCGCCCCACAATTACCGAGGGATGGACCAGATTCACGAACTCCCCTCCCCGACTCAGTATCTTCTCACAGACCCTGCGTTTCTGCTTTGGAACCCCGATCGCGCAAACGAAGAGGTCACCCGGCTCCACGCCGTAGTCGTCTACACTTGACAAAACCTCCTCCTCGAGACCGAAGCCGCTCAGCGCATCGCGCTTGTCATCCAGGAATCCCTTGACCGTCCATTCGCCGTCGCACCCCTGAATCTCCTTTGCCCAGCCCAACACCTCACGGCCGAAGGCTCCCGCTCCAATGATAATCAGGTTCTTTGGCGGGCTATTCATCCTCCTCCTCGCCCTCCGCAATTTCACTGCCCATGAACTCCTCCATCGTGGCCTGGCCCTCCTGGGATATTCCGGAGGGATGCAGCACCTGCCAGGCGGTCATGACCAGAATCCTTAGGTCGAGGAGCAGAGACCAATTGTCGACATACCAGACATCCAGCTTAAATTTCTCGTCCCAAGATATCGCATTTCGACCATTTACCTGCGCCCAACCGGTTATCCCCGGACGCACCTCGTGTCTCCGTGCCTGTTCCGGAGTATAGCGATCCAGATATTGGATAAGTAGAGGACGTGGACCAACCAGACTCATATTGCCGAGCAACACATTGAACAATTCGGGAAGCTCATCAAGGCTCGAGGCGCGAAGTAACCTTCCGAAACGATTCAACCTGTCCGAGTCGGGCAACAGCTCCCCTTCCGAGTCCCTCCTACCCGTCATGGTGCGAAACTTTATCAGTTTGAACACCCTGCCTCCCTTTCCCGGTCGAAGTTGCACGAAAAGTATTGGCTTTCCAATCCGCCAATAGACGATAAGGGCAACAACCAGCAGGAGGGAAAAAAATAGAGCAATCAGAACCAGAGATACGGCGAAATCGAATGTACGCTTAGCCATCGCTCGGAATCAGGGCGAGGGCGTGGCCGCCACGAGATACCGAAATTGAATATCCTGACGGGATCAGTTCGGGATCCTCTCCTCCAACAACCGACCAGAATTGAATCGCGGCGTCATTATTTCTCGGATCGAAACGATCATACATGATCACCGCGAGCGATTGTCCGACGGAATCAAATGTGACCGACTCCGGTAGGATTCCTTTCAATCGGTAATCACAAATGTGACGGATCTCGCCGCTATGCGGATTCAGACGCAAGAACGACAATGAAGAATATTGGGTGAACAGCGGGTGATCCCAGGGCATGAAGCTCCGTACCAAATTGGCCGTCACAACATATTTCCCATCAGGGCTGATGGCGATACCATCGGGACTGATATCGGTCCCAGCTGTGGAGACGACCTCATGCCGAATCGAGCCGTTCAATTCATCGGCGTCAAATCGCACCACCGTGAGCTGACCCGGTGGCGGATCAAAGTAGAATCCTGGAACATCATTGCCCCATTGATCGTCCGTCGTAATGAAGTGGCGCCCATCCGGAGTCCAGATGCCGCTGTAGGGGAACTTTCCAACCTCAACGGGTGCTCCCCAGGGAATCAATTCGACCCCATCGAGAGAATTTGAAAAGCTCACTTCGAAAAATGCCACTGCGTTCAGCATAGTCAGAGTTACGGCAAGAAATCTCCCATTAGGATGCCACTTCAGATTCCCCGTCGGCGCCTCGGGATCCTCAACCCCTCTCAGGGGGAAAAAAACTGGTTCGCCGAATTCTCCGCCGCTACGAACCCTAACCAGGCCAATCTGCTTGCCCGGCGTGTCGGAACAGACTCCCAGAATTTCCTCTGTGGGATGCACGTCGACCGTATGGAATCCTTCGCCCAAGTAGAGTTGATCGACGACTCTGAGTCTCACCGGATCGCGAATATCGACCGATCGCAAAGTACTGCCCGAAGGTAGTGATTCGAACACGTTCTCCACCGCTCGGACGCTGGGCAACGGCGAACCAAACGACTCAAGCACATATGCTTCATCCCGGCTACCGGAAATCGCTAGGGCAAACGGAGAACCGATCACCGAATTTGGAACCTCCGTTTCGCTCACCGATATCTCGCGGTCCGGACCATTCCGATACTTGATAGGTAACTTTATTGCCGTTAGGATATCTCGCTCCACAGTGTCACGGGAGCCCACATGGAGCCGGCCGTCCACATAGGCGCTTGCTGTCATCTCCCCATCCGAAATCGCGAGCAGGAGGCGACCGGTGAACGAATCCGCGATCGCTCGCGAATCGTTTACTCCTTTTCCGGTCCTGGGACTATCCTCCCTCCCCTCCGAATTTGAGTTGCTGGATGTCGCGCAACCAATCGCAATAATGAGAATTGCTCCCGCAATACGATCTCCAATGGCCCGAACATCCGTGATGTTGCCCTTACTGCGCATCCGGAGTATTCTTTAGAGCTTCCACGACATTCGCGGCTTCAGTCCCTGATACCCGCAAGTACATTCGGTTGGGATAGGTCGGCTTCTTCGATTTTACAACTTTACAGAGAAGGCGGATTGAGTCAATCGGCCTAAGGCAACCGTGTACCGAACCCAGGGAAGGAAGAAGTATCGAACCTATACCGTATTGCTCGGACTTGACGAGCAGATCTTCGTAGGCGGATACTCGACCACGAGCTGGAGAGTGAGGCTTCCCCGGTAGACAGTTCAAATTCCGCGTTCCCTTTCCCCAAAGGACGAACGACTCACGCCGCCGCCGCCTCCAACACTGCTTGCAGTCTATCCGCCAGAATATCACGTGAAAACTTCTCCTCAGCAAGCCTGCGAGCATTAACACCGAACCGCCTGCAACGATCCGGATCATCTCTCAGAACGAGAATCTTATTGGCCAAATCGACCGCGCTGTCCGGCTTCACGCAGAGACCCGTCTCGTGCACTTCCACGAGAGACTGTATCCAACCTGTCAGATTCGTCAGCACCGGCTTTCCCGCCGCCAGGGAATCGAAAAGCTTGTTCGGTGACGAGGTGTGCAGCACCGGAAGATTCTCGAAGATGACCAGTGTTGCGTCGGCCGCCGCCACCACCGACGGGGCTTCTCGCTTCGGCACCGGTTCAACGAAAATCACGTTATCCAAACTCTCCGCGTCCGCCCTACCCTGCAGACGGACCTTCTCACTTCCGTCGCCCACCAATGCGATCAGGACATCCTCTTCGCCACCGTCCTTCAGCTCCCGCGCTGCATCCAGAACCATATTCAGGCCGTTCGCTCGACCAATTGTCCCAAAATAGAGAATAAGGAAACGATTCCCGGCCCCTAGCCGGTCTCGAAATGCAGATCCGTCAAGATCGGGCGAAAAATCCTCCAAGTCGGAGGAATTCGGGATCACCGTTACCTTGTCAGGGGAGACTCCCGCCGCCAGGATTCCCTCCCGCATTCCCGGCGTGAGGGCGACGATCCGCTTCGCTCTATGATACGCCAATCGTTCCAATCGTCGCGCCAGGGCAATCAGAAACGGCGAGCGAAGAGCTCCAACCTGGATCGGCGCTTCCGGCCAAAGATCCCGCACCTCAAAGACAAACGGAACCTTCCTTCGCCACGAAGCGTATAGTCCCGGAAGCGCGATGGTCAGCGGCGTGCTGGTAGCGAAAACGAGATCGCCATCCAGAGAGGTGGCTCTTCCCATCGCGCGGAACGAGAATTTCAGAAATGCCCGGAGCCTAGAATACGGACCCGCCTTGTTAGAGTACGGCACCGGAAGCCAATGTACACGGATACCCCTCTCTTCTGTCTCATACCAACCTCGCAGCGTGTCAGCGTCCGGGCGGACATTCGAGGTAACCATATGAACCTCATGTCCTCCTTCCACTAGCCTTCTTCCCATTTCGAAGGACCGAGTGCTCCCCACCATATCCGGGGTATTGAAATATTGATGAAGGTAGATGATGCGCATGGGATCAAAGATCAGCCTGGAATTCTTCTCGAATTCCAGGCTAGCGGTGTGGATTTGCGACTACGTCTTCACTGACCACCTTTTCATAGACCCTCTCCATTCTACGGACGCAGGCAGTCCATTCATAATTCCGGATCACATGGTTCCTTCCTGCTTCACCCATCTTTTTTCGCATTTCGTCATCGAAGACCAGCTCTTCCAAGGCGGATGCCGTCGCCTCGGGATTCTCCCTTTCCACCACCAGACCCGTTTCACCCTCAATCACCACCTCAGGAAGACCTCCCACATCCGAGACTACCACCGGAAGACCACAGGCCGACGCCTCCAGTACCGCGACGCCGAAACTCTCACTGTCAAGTCGGCTTACCGCCACATAGACATTAAGCCGATTCAGCAAAGAGGGAACCTCCCGATGTGGAACACTTCCAGCAAATTCACATTGGCTGGCAATTCCAAGGTCCTGCGTTAACTTCTCCAGCGCGGTTCGCTCGGGCCCTTCCCCGACGATGAGTAGGCGAAGCCTGTGGGCAAGATCAGGGTCCCTTTTTGATCCCTTACCAGTAAGCAAGGCAAACGCTCGAATGAGGATGTCGATCCCGTATTTGGAGCCGAGTTTCTTCACCGTACCTACCGTAATGCAATCGGCCGCATCTTCCACTTTTCTTGGAGCAAAGAGATCGGTTTCGACCCCAAACGGAGTTACCGAGATCCGACATTCTTCCAACAGAAGACTGCGGGTCCGTTCCGCCATCACCTTACTCGTCGAGCAAATGTGATCCGATGACCTGAGATTTCTCACTACCTGGCCACGATGCAGGAAAGACTTTTCGGGAAAATCATAGACGTCGCTGCCCCAAACCGAAAGCACTGCGGGATGAAAGCCGCAGAGTCGCCCAAGTGTCCCGTAGCCGCTGGCATAGTGGACGTTGAGCAAATCGGGCTCAATATCCTGAAGAATGCGCCTGACCCTGCTCGCATTGAGAAAATATCCAATTCGGCCCCCGAAAGGGAGCAGGTGAAGAGCGACCCGAGCATCCACTTCGTCTCCCGCTGGATGAAGAGTAATGAGATGAACTTCATTACCGCGTTCTACAAGGGCGTTCACCCACCTGACGGTATGGACCGCATTGCGGCCCGCAAGAAAAGCAATCTTCACAAGAATTAGGCGGAGTTAGGAGTCTGTCGAACTAGGTCTTTCGATTGCTGTGCGAGCTAGTAACTCGTCCGACAGAAACCCAAGCCGGCGTAGCCGGAACCAACAATGTTGCGCAAACATGATGGGATTTTATAAGTGAGGTACTAACTCCGCCTAATTCCTACCAGGCTTTCTTTCACCTGCCTCGCTCGCTCCTTCCATGTATGCCTTTCTCTCACTTCTCTGACTCGAACTCTGGTCAAGGTCAGAATCTCGCGGTCATGCCTGAGTCGCCCAAGCAAGTCTCGCAGTTCTCGGTCATCCCTGACCACCCAACCTGTTCCCTCTTCCTGAACAAATCGCGCCGCCTCCGTCCCTTCCCGAACTACCACCGGCACTCCAAGTCCTAGCGACTCCGTCAGCTTCACCGGAAAGGCAAAGTCAAGATAGGCGTTGGGGGCCCAATAGAGTAAGAATACATCGGCCCTAGCATAGTGCTCCTCAAGAGCTTTCCCCTGGCTGTGGACCACGCTGACGTTCTCACGGATATCGTCACCATAGTATTCCTTAACCGCTTCCCACTCTTCCTTTCGACAGCAGAGAACAAGACGCACAGCCTTGATCTCTCCAACTAAACGAATCATTGATCTGAGATCGTAAAGAGGCGGAAGAACTCCTCCAACGTAGAATAGGGAAAGCATATCACCGGATTCTCGAGTCAGCGAATCCGAGTCTTCGGAGGGCCGACAGCCCGGTGGGAGCGGCGTCACCTCAGCGAATCGCCCCGCATCCGGCAGTGCATTTTTCATCGCCAGAGTAGGCAAAAAGAGCCGATCCACCCATTTCCCATATTGCCGCAATTCGTGTCGATAAAAAGGAACCGCAAACATTCGCTTCAATAGAGAGACCGATCCTCGATACTGCTCGAATCGCCAATGTAGATCTCTGTAGAATAGCCCCACAGATATACGCGCTGCCTTGAGACGAGCGAAAAATCGAAAATCGAGAAAAGGGAAAAGAGGCAGGTGATGTGGTTCCGTCAGCAGAGTCGGCATGGTCGAAGATTCGGCGTAGCAGAAATCAAATCGCCGCCCGGCCACAATCTCCGAGACTACCAGACCAATCCGCTTACGCCTCTCCCTTGCGTATCCCGTCACTTCCACAACCTCATAGTCCAGCTCGCGAAACGCACCAAGCATCTGATAAGGTCGAACCTGGCTGCCACTCTTGCCCTCCTTTATGATCGGCAGGGGATGGTGGAAAATGATGGATCTGGGTTCCCTCCTTTGCATCCGGTCTCAACAACCTAGTCTGGTTTCTTGGCCCAGAAGACGAATTGACCGCAGAAGAGAAGCTTGATCGCATTGATACTGCGGGGTTCAAGCCCCCTCAACCTGCCTGCCAGACCGATCAAGCGGTTAATGGGGGATTCCTCGATATCAACGCCAATCCACCCAACATCCGGTTTCGGTTCCTCCAAGAGTTCGACGGAATCACCAGCACCGCACCCTAAATCCAACACTTTCCCTACCGACGCCTCCTCCCGAACCAGACGCTCGACATAGAAGTTCGAAGTGACCTGGTGTGAGAATTCACTGGGAATCCTCTCACCCAGTATTTCGGAAAAAGACTTCACCCCACGGTTTTATAGACTCGAGAACTCTTTCACTACAGATCGGACAGCGCCTCAACGTTTTAGGATACCACTACCTGAAATGTCCTCGACTTACAATTCAATCGAGGCCCAGGAAATCCGTTTGAATCACATCGAGCAAATAACGGCGCTTCACTTCCTAACCAGCACGACTACTCTCGTTACGAAATTTCATAAGATCCGTTCCGTATTCCAGATTCCCCATCCGCGCAGATCGCGTCATTCGAGACTTCTGAGCCCGCTGAGTAATCCGACATCGCCCTTCGGTGCAGCCTCTCGCCCACAGAGAACGGGCTAGTCACTTTCTCGACCGGTGAAAAGATTGAGCAGGTTTCGTCCGGCGCGCAGCCTCCTCATCCGGGGACTGTAGCGCCAGACTCGCGAGTAGGGTACCAGCTTTCCTCCATAGGCGCGAAAGAAACGTTCGACGGGTTCGATCATCGAGCCTTCGAAATCGAATCGCCGGGTCACGGTAGCGGCAAACTTGATTGCTGCCCATAGGACGAGGCTGCCGGCGCCGCTCGACCGCAGATCGGGGTCCGCTCCTCCCATCAGGTAGTGGGCCGAGTCCTCGTCCCAGACAAGGTATGCAACGGCGTGGATTCTCTCATTGGCGTCGATCGCGGAAAAGATCCGGCGATTTCCTTTTTCGCCACAGGCCCGGTCGATGCGACGCACCAGCTCATTGGAATAGGGCATACTCTTTCCCAATCGCTGGTAAGTCATGGCGTTAATTCTGAGGAACTCATCAATCTCGAGGTCATCCCGTACAACGAGCGCTTTTTCGGCCTTGCGGACATCAGTCCTTACCTTTTCCAGAGTTCCACCCCACACCGTATCCAGATCGGAAAGATCCTCGATCAGATAGGTATACCGTGTTGTCTGCCTAAACCCCTTCCAATAAAAAGGCAGCCAGTTCTCCATCGAATAGTGGAAATTCTGACTGAACACATCGCATTCCGGGAGGCGTTCAATGAGCTTACCCAGTCTCTTCTTTTCCTGGCCTAACCGCTTCGAGTCTTTCCCCGTGCCGACCAGTAGCCAGGGCCCCAAGACTTGCGTCAGAGGCGGCATGGTGAGGAAGGTCATTCCCCATTTACTGTGCCTCACATAAGGCAGTCTACCAACGATCTGCCCTCCTGCTTCCACAACGACTTCGCTCCATTCACCGGGAGCGACCAACTCCAGCCACCAAGCCTCCTGAAAGAGCGAGAATGACGTTCTCTCGGTGCGTTGTTCCTTTGTGCTCACTTCAATTCCTCAATCTTCGGGTCAGGAGTCAGGCTTCGAGAGCACCGCTTGGTAGCGATACTCGTAGTATAAGGAACAAACATACTCCATCCTCAAGCCGTGCTTCGCGCTGATCGACCTGATCGAATCGGGCCGGTAACTCTTCCCAATCTCATCGGAAGGTATTCCTCGCAGTGCTCGATGCACTGTTCTCGTTGTGATTCCTACCATGCGAATCAGGGCTCCGAGAAACGATCTGCGCCGCGAATCCAGGAGCCCGATCCTATAGAAGAGATAAATCTGAGGATCGATGATATCGAACAACGCTACTTTCCCGCTCGGATTGAGTTTTTGGGATGCGGCCAGGACGAAACGATCCAATCGCGAATTGTCGAAATACTGAACCACCTCGGATGCCGTGATTCGGTCCCAAAACCCAGGCACACGATCCCAGACCGTATTCTCGTCTGCCAGGAATAGTTCAACTTCAGCCGACGACCCCTTCTTCGCGAGATTTCTCTTCGCGGCTTCCAGCATAGTCTCAGAGAAGTCTGCTCCGGCGACTTTTCCGTAGGCAGTTGCGTAATGACCGAGGAGCTCGCCTGAACCGCAACCGAAATCCAGCAAGGTATCGCCACCGTCGAGATGGTAGAGCCTTTCACGGGCCATCTTGGTGTAGAACTCCTCATTCTCAAAGCGATGGCCGGCGCTTCCTTTATCCGACCAGTACTGCCTTCAATAATTCATGACGAACCTCTCCCGAGGGTCTGAGCCTCTTTGGGCCCTTCCTCTAGGCAATCCAGCAGCAGGTCAATGGCTTCGACCACTCCCGTCGGTTCGGCCACCGAAGATCTGGAGTGCGTTCGATCGCGAGCACTGAGTCGACTCAGTGTGGAATCAAGCTCCTCCTCATTGGAGGCGACTAGGACCTTCCCTGCTTCGATCAATTCGGGATACACCTCCAGGCCGATAGGATCCGTGACGATCGAAGGAATATCGAAGGCCTCAGCCTCCAGGACCGTCGATGAGTATTTGGTAATGTGAATGTCGGTATGTCGAAGCAAGCCGTAGATCGGCAGATCCGTGGCAGCGTCGAGCTCGATCTCGGGAAACCGACCTAGATCGAGGCTACGGCGGAATCTCCCCTTTTCAAGGGCCATGCCTGGATGCAGACGGATCCACCACCGCCACGTCGACGCGGTTTGTTGGATGTAATCCAGCAGCCAGCCGGAAAGAGGCTCCGCGCCAGGTTGGAGGGTGACGAGCAGGGTCGCCTTCCCATCGTGCTTCTCCTTCAACTTTTCAATCTCTCGATCGTATCTGCGAACAAGCGGTGTCCCGGTCCCCCGCCACATATTGAGCCACAGATTGCCCCCAACCACGACACGATGCCGGCTTGAATCTCTCCCGCGCCACCGGGAAAGAACCCTCATTTCACTTTCGCTCCAACACCAAAAGATCTCGGGCAGAAGTTCAAACCCATCTGTAGGAAGTACGGACCAATCGGCATATGCGATGTGTGTTTCCCCTTGCACACCATGCTGAATATCGAGGGAAGGGATTCCCAACTCCCTGCATGCCAGATTGAACGCCATCCCTTCCAAAGTGTAGTAGCAGACGCCGATGCCCACAGAGGGCTCCATCCGGACCATCACACTCTTGTAGAATTCGGCCAACCAGCGTAGAATCGGCAATTGTCGAAGGTACTTCCTTGGGTCGCCGACAGGCGTCTCAGAGCAATGCGTTTTCAGGAATCTATCAAGACCATCGATCCCTTCAAATTCGACCGCATCCTGCGCTGACCTTTGGTACAATGTATTATAGGCCCTCAACCCGTCGATCTTCAACTGAACGAAACGGGAGGGCCCGTACCTCGGTATTCGAAACTCGTAGTTCGGGACGTACTCGAAGACAAAACATCCCTTTCCTCTCCTCTCTAACTCCTCAATGTATGGATCACAGAAGATGTCATACCACTTCCCATCGATGAAATTCCGGCAAGTCGAATGGCTCAGAAAAACGAAATCGACTGCTTCGGATATCGACGCGTTTCTTTGGTGGTCGGCGAGTCGAGCATAGGAGGATTTTGCCAGCCCTCTCACGAGGGAAAGGGCGCGACTCAACTTCATTCCCCTCCCACCGGCACGATCTCCCTCCTGTCGATAGTCGCTCTCGGCTGAAAGGGCGTACCCGATCAAAATGCGCAGAAGTGGCCAAACGTGAAAACCCTGCCATTTCCACTCTGCGACCGGAAAGGCCGTTTCCGCCTCGTTGAGCCGGGCGATGATCTCAGTCCTCTTCACTTCCAAAAGGACGCCAAATTGCCCAAGGCATGGGATAGATACGGCAGGAAAGCACCCAGGTCATTACAAAGGAGGCGAAAAAGGAGAGCGCTGTCGCCTGGGCCGCCCCGATGGGACCGTTGGCTCTGATCAGGATAAAATTCAGAAAGAGGTTCAAGACGGCGCCGGCGAAGGTCACCCAGGCCAACAGATACGTCTTTTTTTCGTAGAAGATATAGCCGCTGACCATATAGTACATCCCATTGCAAGCATAGCCGATCGCCACCCAGAGGACGTAGGAGCCGGCCCCCTGGAATTCGTCTCCCACGAAAATCGCCATAAAGGGAGGAGCAAGGAATGAGTAGAGTGCCGCAATAATGAGGGCCAGGAAGAAATAGGCGTAGGTCACACCGACCAACCTCATCTTGATCCGGGAAGTCGCTGACTTGAGATTGCGGAAAAGATACGGCACCCACGCTTTGTTGAATGAATCGACCAGTATTCCAATTACCATCCCAAACATGTAGCCAACCGTGTAAACGCCCGTCGCCTCCACTCCCGACATCACATTGAGGAATACCCGGTCGCTAAACACGATCACCCACCCTCCCAATGAGTGCGGGATTAGCGGGATCCCATACCTGAGAATATCAGAAGCGTAAGCTCGATGGAAACGCATCTCGATGCGCCGCGACTTCAAAAGATAGAATATACTGAAAAGGGCGCTCCCTAACACGCCCCCCATGAGCCCGAAAATCCGCCCCTCCCACCCCATTTTCAGAAATACCACAAAAGTCACTGAAAGGGCAAAATTCAACAGCGTGCCCCCTATTTGGAGAAGGGCAAAACGTCCGGCATTCTCCTCCGCTTGCCAGTTGGCGAGAAGAAGCTGAGTGATGGCATGAAGATAGGCAAACAAGGGCAGCACGCAGACCCAGCCGATAGGGAGGTCGGCAACCGAGCGGTACCAGATCGAGAGCAACGCCAAGCAACCGAGAAGAAAGAGAAAGGCGCCTGTTACTACAAGGATCGCATTTCCGAGATAAAGACGGTACTCCTCGCGATTCATCCGAAAGAAACTGACGTTTACCGCCCCGTTCGCGGAAAGGAGGACAAAGAGGGAAGCGACTCCGGAAAGGGCCACAAAGGTAACGACCACTCCATACCCCTCAGGCGACAGGAGGCGTGTCAGTATAGGCAGAAGGAAAAAGGGAAGGGCGCCGTTGAGAACACTACTTGCGGTGTAGACCGAGGTGTTCTTCAGAAGCTTATCGCTGGATGACATTGAATCGAAACAGCTGCCGGGCAATGGATCTCTCGGAGTATCCGAATCGAAGATCGCGTTATGGTAGCGACAATCCGCCCGTATTCCATCTTGTTCGCCCCATGGCAACTGCTTATATCAATGTTGAATTAGGAACGCACTGCCTAAGTTGATTTTTCTTATTAATTCGAATAGCTAAGGTTCCTCTCATCAAAGGGTGCGGTCGATGCATTCTTCGCCGCACAATCGAATTTCTTCCGTAATCGCCATGCCGGACGAATGCCTCGCCGTCATTCCCGCCCGAGGGGGTTCAAAAGGTATTCCGAATAAGAATCTGGTTCCACTCGGTGGAGAACCCCTTATCGCATGGACGATCCGCGCCGCCCGGGCAGCCGGACATGTCCGTCGAATCATCGTCTCGACGGAGGACTCCGAGATTGCCGAGGTATCGGCAAATCTCGGCGCCGAAGTTCCCTTCATGAGGCCGAGTGCCCTGGCCCAAGACGACACCCCGGGGACGGCGGCTCCCCTTCACGCTCTTAGGTGGCTGGCGAAAAACGAGAGCTACCATCCAAACCAAATGATCCTGTTGCAGCCAACTTCTCCTCTGCGCCAGGCGAGCGACATCGATGAGGCTATCAACCTTCTCCGCTCCCGGAAAGGCGACGCCGTCCTCAGCCTCACTGCCGTGCATCACCATCCCGAATGGATGTTCCAGATGGATAGTAGTGCGAGAATCTCTCACTACTCGACCGCTGACCTCAATCGCAATCGTCAGGAACTGCCTGATCGATACGCAGAAAATGGCGCCATCTTCCTCGTCCAGTGCGAGCGTTTCCTCGCCGAAGAAAGCTGGTATTCAGAACGAACTTACGGCTATCTCATGCCGGAGGAACGCTCCATTGATATTAATACAGAGTCGGACCTGCGTCTTGCGGAATTTCTCCTCCAGCAAGAGTAAAAGCGAATCCCCAAAGCGTAAACTGCATTGTTTCGAATATCAAAGATGCCGTCTGGAGCCAAGGGGCCGTTTGCGCTACAAAAATAGTCGTGACAGCTTGCAAGAAACATCCCACCCAGAAGCAATCCGACACCGGATTCCCAATCGGGAATCACGTGATTGAAACCGGTTCACCGTGCTTCATTATAGCTGAAGCGGGGGTTAACCATAACGGCGACCTGGAAATTGCTCACAAGCTGGTGGATGCAGCTGCCGAGGCCAAGGCCGACGCCGTGAAATTTCAGACTTGGATCACCGAAAAAATCTGTCTTCCGGGAACCAAGAAAGCACAGTATCAGCAAGTCCAGGATGGGGACGATCGCGATCAATTTGAAATGCTCAAGAGTCTCGAACTGCCCCGGCCCTGGCACCATGAACTCAAGGCCCACGCTCTGGAGCGGGGAATCCTCTTCCTGAGCACTCCAGATGAAATCGAGAGTGCGCGATTTCTCTGCCAGTTGGGACTGCCGGCCCTCAAAGTCGGTTCCGGAGAGCTCAACAATCTTCTTTTCCTCGATCAGCTAGCCCAGCTTGGAAAACCAATGCTCCTCTCGACCGGAATGGGCAGCAGCACTTCGGTGTCTCGTGCCTTGGAGAGAATCAGGAAAAACGGACCGGTTCCCGTCGCTCTGCTCCACTGCGTCAGTGCCTATCCCGCTCCAGAGGAAGAAATGAATCTGCTCTGCCTCACCACCATGCGTTGGGAGTACGAGATACCGGTGGGCCTTTCCGACCATACCCTCGGATCTACGGCTGCCCTCCTTGGGGTCGGACAGCAGATGGCCCTTCTAGAAAAACACATCACGCTCGACCGGAAACTTCCCGGACCCGACCACGCCGCCTCCATTGAACCGGACCAGTTCGAGGAGCTCGTCGAGCAGGTTCGGAGAGCCGAGAAGATGATGGGTTCCGGGCTAAAGGAACCGACTTCCAGCGAAGATGACGCTATGGCGGCGGTGCGGCGTTCGCTCGTCTTCCGCATCGACCTCTCCGCTGGGCACACTCTCCAGATGTCTGACTTCCACGCCCTCCGTTGTGGAGGTGGAGGCCTGCCACCGGACGCGGTCGAAGAACTCGTTGGTCGAACTCTGCGCCGCTCGGTCGACATGGGCGCAATCGTCAATGAAGAGGACCTACGATGAAAATTAAGGTCGCGCTTGTCACATCTTCACGTTCCGATTACGGCCCTTCCTACTGGCTCATCCACGACTTTTTTGACGACCCTCGATTCGAGGCACTTCTATTCGTCAGTGGAACCCATCTCAGCGCGAAACACGGTCAGTCCATCTCTGAAATTGAGCGAGACGGCTGGCCAATTGCTCAACGAATCCCTTTTCTAGAGGAGCGCGTAGGGGACAGTCTCTCAGGCCAAGCAGCCGGTCATGCCCTGACTTCCTTCGCCGATGCCTTCGCCCGGCACCGACCCAGTATCGTCGTTCTCTACGGAGACCGTTTCGAGCTTCTTCCAATCGCTTCCGCCGCCGTTATCAACCGTATTCCGATCGCCCACCTCTGTGGCGGAGACGTCACCGAGGGCGCGTTCGACGAGCAGATCCGGCACGCCCTGACCAAACTGTCCCATCTTCACTTTCCCAGTACCGAACGATCAGCCAAACGCATCCTCCAGATGGGAGAGTCGCGATGGAGAGTCCACCATGTGGGCGATCCTGCGCTCGATCATTTCGTGAGAGGTGAATTCGACGGTCCCGAGGAACTTGAAAAGCGCCTCGGCTTCATTCCGGATCGGAGGACCCTCCTGGTGACCTATCATCCCGTGACCCTGGAAAAGGACAAGACACCGGAACAGGCGGAAGCGCTAGCGGACGCTCTTTCGACCTATAGCGAATCTGTGGTTATCACCGCTCCTTCGGCCGATCCGGGGCGCGAGGCAATTGAGAGGGAGTTTCGCGCCCTCGCCAAGGTCAGGCCTAATATCTTCTATTTCGAAAGCCTCGGCAGCCGAACTTACCGTGGTCTCCTGAAAGAGGTAGGGGCGGTCGTGGGCAATTCATCAAGTGGCCTCATCGAATCAGCCAGTGCCGCTCTTCCGGCTGTCAACATCGGGATCCGGCAGCAAGGACGTGAGCGAGCCTGCAATGTCATCGACGCCGAACCGAGTCGCCACGCCATCGCCACTGCGATTGAACGAGCCCTCAGCGAATCGTTTCGCCAAGAGCTGAAGAGCGTGGACAATCCTTACGGAGACGGTCGCTCGGCGCCTAGGGTTATCGAAATCCTATCGCGCTTGCCGGACCAAGAGGAACTCCTTCTTAAGAAATTTGAAGAGCTAAGCGTTTCCCCGGAAAATAATGATCCCATCTTGCGACAATCTGAGTAGCAAGGAATGGAACGAGGCCCTCGCCGAATTTCCCGCGACGATGCAAGATGTCTATTTCACTCCGGACTATCATGAGCTTCACGAAGAAGAGGGATGGGTAGCCAAGCATTGCTTCAATTTCTCAGAGGAGGACAAAGGCCTTCTGGTGCCCGGTTTGCGCACTGCCATACCTTCGGATCTCTGCAAAACTCTGCCTGGAGGCTTCTACGATCTGCAAACCTGCAACGGCTATGGAGGACCGCTCGCCCGGGGAAAAGTCGAATTCGCCTTCCTCGATCGATCATGGGCCGAGTGGCGCCGCTCGAGCGCGAATCGAGGAATCGTAGCCTCTTTCTTTCGCCTTCACCCGCTCCTCAACAACACATCCTGCTTGCCTCCGGATGCTCGCATACTGAACGACCGAAAAACGATCTTCGTCGACCTTACGGTCGGTCTTGAGACGGTGTGGAAAAATGCGAATTCTCAATTCCGCAACCGAGTCAACAAGAGTCGCCGCGAGGGTCTGGAGATACAGTGGAACAACACCTCGGACTGGGAGGGATTTCCCTCCTTTTATGCCAAGGCCATGGAGCGACTAAATGCCCCGGAGGGACTTCGTTTTTCCCCAGGATATTTTACCCAGCTTCAGAACCTGGACGGCGCCCAAATCTCCAGCGCCCGCCACGGCACCGATCTGGCGGCTGCTGTCATATGGCTCTTCGGCCCACGCTGGGGACACTGCCATCTCGCAGCCCGCCATCCTCAGGCCGACAGCCATTTCATGTACAGTCTCTACCAAGCAGGACTGGAAAAAGCAGCCGAGCTCGGTCTCAAGGGTGTCCACTTCGGGGGAGGGCGCACCTCCGCCTCCGACGACCCTCTCCTGCGATTCAAAAAACGGGTTGGCGGCTCCCTCCTTGATTTCAAAGTCGCACTGGTCATCTCGGACTCAAAGGCTTTCGACCAACTTTGCCGCTGTTGGGCCGATGAGACGGGCGAGAGACCGAGGTGGCTCCTAGGATACAGGCAACCAAAAACTATCCGACGAGACACATGAACAGAGCACCCCGCGAATCAAGTTGGGACCCCGCCTGGGAGAAAGTCTTTCAGTCACAGGAATGGGGAAAGTATCCGCCCGAATACGTCATACGCTTCGTCGCGACGCGATTTCAGATGGCGGAGGATCGCAGCCGGATGCGCATTCTCGATATGGGTTGTGGCACCGGTGCTTGCACCATTTACATGGCCAAAGAGGGGTTCTCGGTCGCCGCTATCGACGGTTCCGAAACCGGCCTCATGATCGCACGCCGGCGCCTCGAAGATGAGGGACTGAAAGGTGACCTCCGCCAAGGGGATTTCGTCCAAATGCCGTGGCCCGATGCCACCTTCGACGGCGTCGTCGACAACGTCTCCCTATATTGCAATCGATTTCCCGAATGCCTCCAGGCGGTTTCTGAAGTGCATCGCATCCTAAAGCCTGGCGGATGGTTCCTCTCCTGCAGCTTCACCGATCGCACCATGGGGTTCGGATTGGGTCGGGAGATTGAACCCGGTACCTTTACTGATATCAGGGAGGGTCCCCTTGCGGGAAAAGGGGTCAGTCTCTTTATGAATCGTTCCCGGATCGACCGGCTCTACCGAGTTTTCGAGAGCGTCACGGTTGAGAAAATGTCCCGTACGATTGGCGGAATGACCCACTTAATCGAACACTGGTTAGTCGAATGCCAAAAGAAAGCCTGACTTCCGATTCTCTTGCTCTGATTCGAATCTCACCCTCCTCCACGGTAGGCGAAGCCATGCTCGGGATTGACCAGGGGGGCGCCCGCATCGCCCTCGCTGTGGATGAGGAGGAACATCTCGTGGGAATCGTAACCGACGGCGATATCCGACGCGCCCTTCTCGCCGAGAACTCTCTCGAATCTCCCGTCGAACCCCACCTTCGGCGCGACTACTTCTCCGTCGGACCCGAGGTCGGTCGGGCCGAAGTTCTCGATCTTATGCAAGCGAATTTAATGACCCAGGTCCCCATCATTGACCGGGAGCGAAAGCTGCTCGGCTTGCATCTGTTGCACGAAATTCTGGGAGCTCGCAAACGGACCAACTGGGCCGTCATCATGGCCGGCGGTAAGGGAACGCGGCTTCGCCCGTTGACCGACAATATCCCAAAACCGATGATCAAAGTCGCCGGCCGGCCGATCCTCGAAAGGCTTCTTCTCCACTTGGTCGGATTCGGTTTCAGAAAGATCTTTCTCTCCATCAACTATCTCGGCCACATCATCGAGGATCATTTCCAAGACGGCGCGCGGCACGGCTGTCAGATCGAGTATCTCCGAGAGTCGGACTCCATGGGAACGGGAGGATCCCTCTCCCTCCTCCCCGAAAAGCCACAGGATCCCATTCTGCTAGTCAATGGAGACATAGTCACTCAGGCGAATCTCGATCGAATGATCGCTTTCCACGAGAAAGAGCAGTTCGACGTCACAATCGGCACCCGCCGATACTACCACCAAGTCCCGTTTGGTTGCCTACGCCTCGAGAACTCCCGTGTCTCCCAACTGGAAGAGAAACCGATCCTCGAGAGGGTCATCAACGCGGGGATCTATTTAATCTCACCCCAGGTTCTAGACCGCATTCCGAACCAGCAATTCGATATCACCGACCTGTTCGATTCCTGCCTGGAAGACGATCTACCGATCGGCGCCTTCGAGATCGAAGAGGACTGGATCGATGTCGGTCAACGCGAGCAACTACGCGAGGCCCAGGAAGGTACAGCGGAATAGCCAGATTCCTTGCAAGGATCCTGCCGGAAGAGAAATGCAGCCCCGTCGTAATCCAGCAAGAAAGCGCGGCAGGATCCTCTTACATCTTCTCGTCCAGACTTCGATGCCTTTCGACGTGCTCAAGTTCGGGCACGGCGAGTCTGAATGCACGCACGAAAGCTTCCTTCTGCCAGGTTGAGGATTGTGTCAGCTCCTCGATGGCAAGAAACGCTTTCTCGAGCGATTCACTCTCGCAGAAGGGCTCCTTCTCGACCACCCCTATCTCCTCGAAGCGATTAAGGGTGACCGTTTCCTCTCCACTGTAGAATTCCTCAATCGGCTTTTCTCCGCTGGTGTCGGACGGGGCGAAGAAACAAGGCCATCCCCCATCGGCGAGTGTACTCTTCGCCGCCAGAGTCCGCGCTTCGTCCTCGGAAGCACAATGAGTCGCAGTGTATCCCCTCGTTTCGAGGAAGAGCTCCGCCACTTCCGCCAGATTTCGGAGGTCGATGTCGGCATCCAGCTTGGGAAAAAAAATCTCCCGATTCCCACCCAGAAAGCAGGCCAGCAGACAAAGCTCTCCAGCCTCTTGAGGTGAGATGAAATACCGTCGAATGTCGCAGGGCGCCGCAATCGGTTGGCCTTTTTCCAGCCGCTTCTCGAATCCGTAAATCAGGCTCCCATCGGACATGGCAACGTTGGCAAATCGCGCGCTGCTGAAGGGTATTCGATCGGAATAAGAGAGAAAGACCCTTTCCATAAAGGCTTTTGACGCCCCCATCAAGTTGGTTGGATTCACCGCCTTATCGGAAGAGACCGAAAACACTTTGTGAACCGGTGAAGGCAGCAACCGCTGCAAAAGCAGTTTGTTACTGAGAACATTCACTTTAAACAGCCGCATCAAGCTAAAGGGGTCCCGCTCCGATCGAACATGCTTCAGGGCGGCGAAATTGACGACGTAGTCATAGCGCTCTTCCGCTCGCAAAAGAGCGGCAAATTCCTCAGAGCCGAAGCCAATCGAGAAAGTCCTGAATACTTCGGGCAACCTCGCGGTTGACGAACGCAGGTCTCGTACCAGTTCTGCCAAGTTATTTTCGCTGGGGTCGACCGAGTCTAACGTATTCGGCGAAAACGGCACCACGGCTCTAATAAAGGCGCTCCCTATCGAACCCGCCCCGCCAATGACCAGAATCCGGCTACCGCCAATTGCTTCCTTCAAGTCCCTGTGATGCGCCTCCAGGTCCGGTTGGAAGATCGACTCCATCCGTCCGAGCATCTTCTCCAGAAACCCGCCGTTCATCCCTGATCCCGATAACCCTTCCGTCCGATTCGCATCTCCTCTGGAAGGGGCGCTTCCTCGTCGAGATCCAGGCACCGAATACTTTCATCTTCCGATTTCGTATAGCGATACCCGCTCTCCGGACAGACCATAAGACCATCACTCCCCGGGTCCAAAGGGTGTCCATGACGGCTCATCCATCCTGCTTGACGCGCCGGCAATCCCTTGATCAATGCGTAGTCAGATACTGATTTAGTCACAACCGATCCTGCCGAAACAAAGCAATACCGTCCCAGCACCACACCGCAGATGATTGTCGAGTTGGCCCCGATCGTCGCTCCCCGGCGAACCAAGGTGCTTTCAAAGAGATCCCTACGGACAATTTCGGAACGCGGATTCGAGATATTTGTGAACACGCAGGAGGGTCCCAGAAAGGCATTATCTTCCACGGTGACGCCTGAATATACGGAAACATTGTTCTGAATCTTTACATTGTTTCCAATCCTGACTCCGGGTCCAAGCATCACATTCTGGCCAAGAGTACAGTTTTCGCCAATTTCCGCATCCGCGCAAATGTGCGAATAATGCCAGATTCGCGTTCCATCGCCAATCGAAGCCGGTTCATCGATGACCGCGCTTTCGTGGGCAAAGTATTTCATCTTCTCAGGAATCTGTCGGTATCAACCTAGTCGAGATTAACATCCTCCACAGGTGGATCTCAAGCTCAACGCTGGTTCGAAGTTCAAAGTCCGACAGATTTCTTCAGATATTCAGAGACACTCTCCCTGCTCCAGGTGTTCAGCACCTTATCTGCCGTCAGCCAACCTTTTCGTGCCGCCGTCACGCCAGCCCGGTAATAGCCGAGACCTTGGGCGCTATGAGCATCGGGATTAATGGCGCAAAGCAGACCCTTCTCCGCTGCTTTCCTCCAAAGTCGCCAATCCATGTCGAGGCGATAAGGATTCGCGTTCAACTCGATTATCTTCCCGTTTGCTACCGCCGCGTCGATGACTTTCTCCTGGTCAACCTGGTAACCTTCCCTTCGTGAAAGTACGCGGCCCGTTATGTGCCCCAACATCGTCGCCGCCGGATGTTCAATCGCCTTTATGATGCGCGCTGTCATCACCTCGAGACTCTGGGAGAAAGATGAATGCACCGAGACGACGACATAGTCCAATTCTCCCAGTATGTCGTCTCCGAAATCCAACTCTCCACTCGGAAGGATGTCACACTCCACTCCGGCATAGACGTGAATCTTAAACCGATCCGACCGATTCAGCTCTCTAATCGCCTCGATCTGGTTGGAAAGCCTGGTCTCATCCAAACCGTTCGCTTGAAAACTGGCCTTTGAATGGTCCGCGATACCGACGTATTCCCAGCCCATCCCCTCCGCCGTCTCCACCATCTCTTCGAGAGTGTTATGACCATCGGAAGCGGTGGTATGATTGTGAAAGGCCCCTCTGAGATCCTCGTTCCTGATCAGGTCAGGTAGCTTCCTCTCTTCCGCCTCGTCGATCTCGGTTGTTCCCTCACGCAATTCCGGGGTAATGTAAGCCAATCCCAAGAATTCGAAGATTTCATTCTCCGAGGCCGGACCATCATTAAGCCCGCGACCGTCGCCTTCGTCTCCTTCCGATTTCCTCGATAATCCCCACTCGCTCAAACTATACCCATGGCTCAGCGCTCGCTGTCTCATCAGCACGTTGTGGTCCTTCGAACCCGTGAAGTGGTGCAACGCAAAGTGAAACTGTGCCTCAGGCACGACCCGAAGATCCGCCTGTAACCCCTCGTGAAGGCGAACGCTCGACTTCGTCTCCCCTTTTGCCGTTACTTCCACTACCGCCTCCTGACCAGTGAACCAGTCCATCACCGGCAATGGCTCGGCCGACGCCGCAATGAAATCGAGATCACCCACCGTCTCGAGTCCGCGTCGAAGGCTTCCCGCATGTTCCGCCCTCTTCACCGCAGGAAGGTCCCTAAGGCCTTCCAAAATCGGTTGGGCAATCTCAAACGCATCCCACCAGATATGCCGTTTGCTGTAGGCTTCACGGTTTCGGATACCAATCAGGATCTTCTCCTCGGATTTGGCTCCGAAACCAGATAACGAAGCGACTCTGCCTTCGCGGCACGCCTCTTCCAATTTCTCAATCGTGTCGACTTCTAAGGTCTCATGCAACGCCCTGATCTTCTTCGCCCCCAGACCCGCAATCTCAAGCATTGCGATCAACCCTTCCGGAACCGATGCCTTCAGTTCCTCGTAGAACGGGAGCTTACCTTCCTCATGAAGGTTCCGGATTTTCTCTGCCAATGCCTTTCCAATCCCCTTCACCGAGGTCAACCGTTCTTCCGCGATCAGGGTCGAGAGATCTTCCTCCAAGCTTTCAAGGGCGCGAGCGCCCGACTGGTAGGCCCGAATCTTGAAGGCATTATCTCCTTTCAGCTCAAGCAGCACTCCAATTTCATGGAGGATCTCCGCTATACTGTTCTTATCCATATAGGGCAAATCGCGGTCCGCGGAAACACGGTCTCCTCGAACAAGACGAATTGGGTTATACACATCGCCGCTTCTTCAGAAGCGAGCTCCGAGAATCACAACTAACGTAGAGCTCTTTGCCAACACAATAAAGACGGTCCGATTTCTAGCTGCCTTTAACCTGCTCGTAACTCCTCAGAAATTCCTCGAGCGAGACTCTACGAACAATCCCTCCGATGACATCCAGAGGGATATCGTCAGCCCTCTTGAACCGAATGCAGGATTTCCCCATATTCGGCTTCTTTCCAATCTTATCGAATCCATTCCGAAGGGTTTCCACAAACCGAGGGTCCTGGTAGATACACATCAGGTAGAGCGAGTAATTGTTCTTCTGGGCAGCGAGCGCGACAAACATCAACGGCTTCCCGTTGTAGGTGTCGGGATAGATCGACAGGGGAACCTCATAGCAGATCATTCCCCAATTCATGGTTTCCTTGAAACCCTTGCCGATGTTCTTCCTGATGACACGCCGCACCTTTTGGATCTCATCCCTGCGCTCTCGTGGAAGATCCTTCAAGTATTGACTGACCGTGCTGGCTTTTGACTGTACCACTGAAAATCGAATGTAATCAGAAGTCGAAAGACGCCAGTAGAAAATGCCTATGCCTAGGATTCTGTCGGACTTTGCAACTAGCAACAGACCGCGTGGATTGCCGCCCTGCCCGCAGATCCTTGTCTTTCTCCTGAATAAGCAACATACAGAATAGATGCAGACTCGAAAGAATTCCTCTGTCTTTGTTCTGGGAGCCATTCTATTGACCGTAAATCAGACATCACAAGGTTCGGTCCTCTACGAAGAAGGTGCTCTGTTCCCCGAATTTGTCTTACCTAGTCTGGTAGACGGAACTCGGGCGACAATCTCCCAATTCAAGGGAAAAAAGACGGTTCTTCACATCTTCGCCTCCTGGTGAGCGGGTTGCCGTAGGCACGTGCCCGGGTGGCACTCAAGGACGCGAGAACTCCAGCGGATCGGTAAGATCCAGATGGTCGGAATCATTGAGGAACAGCACCCCGATCGATGCCGCCTCTTCATGCAGTGGAAGGAGATGAATTGGCCGATTCTGGTTGATCCCCTCAATCGCCTCGAAGTCGATCGTGTGCCCATCACGCTGCTGATCGACGAAACGGGAGTCATTCGCAAAGTGAATCCTCGTGAAGGAGACCTCGAGGCCTTTCTAGATACTAAGTACGTCGCGGAAACGATTGCTCACCACGATACACCAGGACCTCCGAGCATTACAGAGATGAGAAAGTCAGCCAGGACAGGCGACCTCGATTCACTGGTTATTCTTTCGGATGCCCTCGTTCAATGGGGTCGGGATTCGGACCTGGGAGAGGCGATCCGGGGATACGAAGAGGCCGTGGTTAGAAAATACGACGAGGGTAGTTTCCATTTTCGTTTGGGAGTCGCCTACCGAAAGCGTTATGATTCGAAGTTTTGCCTCCCAACTGATTTTTCCCATGCCATAAAATCCTGGAAGAAAGCCCTCGAAATCGAACCCAACCAATACATCTGGCGACGCCGAATCCAACAGTATGGACCCCGATTGGACAAGCCCTACCCCTTTTACGATTGGATCAAGGCAGCTCGAAGAGAAATCCAGCAAAGAGGTGAAGAGCCCGCGCCCCTCGAAGTCGAGCCCATGGGAGCCGAATTCGCTGGACCCTCCCCTAGAATTGAGAAAAACCAGTCAGTTGATATCGAACCCGACCCTGAGGATCGCATCACTCGCGACCCTGGCCACCTCATTCACATCGAAGTAACCGTCGTCCCCTCAACGGACGTCTCTGAAAACGCAGCGCGTGTCCACTTGGAGTTCGATCCCAACGACTCCATCAAGGCCCATTGGAACAACGAAGTGAAAGGGATCGAAGTGTGGGTTGATTCCTCTCCGGACTGGAATGTGTCAACTCCTTACCAGCTTCTTCCAAATCCCGAATCTGCTGTTTCTTCCGAAACAAGAAGAGCTGAGTTTGAGATTCACCGTGTTTATCAGGCGAATGCGCCCCATAGAAACCTTACTGCCTACGCTCTTTACTACGTCTGCGAAGACCTCGACGGAACCTGCCTCTATCGCCGACAGGATCTGCACATTCCGTTGCCTTGATGACACGGTGTCACATCCAATGCTTGGAGAGGAGCACAATTCCCGGAAAAGGTATTGCATTGGCAATTGCTCTTCGTTTCGAGTTCTCGGGCCCCGGCATTCACGAAAAGAGGAATAGACAGATGATAGCCTGAGAAAGTTATGTCCAAAGTTAATGCCATATTGGTCGGTACCGGTGGAATGGCGCGCCATCACATCCGCGGAATGTTGAAACAGACGCGCACCACCAGAATTCAAGCGATGGTGGAAGTCAGCGAAGAACAACGGCAGATCACTCGTGAGCTTTTCCAGGAAAGCGGAAAATCGCCTCCCCCATTCTACCGCTCGATTTCGGAGCTGCTCAAGAATGAGACTCGCCCCGACGCTGCTTTTATCGTCACTCCGCACAAGTTTCACTTGGAAAATGCGCGGGACTGTCTCAATGCCGGGCTCGACGTTCTCCTCGAAAAACCCATGGTTATAAACGCCGGCGAAGCGCGCCGCCTTATCCGTGTGCGCGACAGAACTCGGAGAATCCTCGTGGTGGCGTTTCCCGGTAGCCTCTCTCCGGCTACTCATAAAGCGAAAAAACTGATTGCCTCCGGAAAGATCGGCGAAGTCACCGGAGTGGCGGCATCCGTCCATCAACGATGGAAAGTCAGCACCCACGGTACATGGCGCCAAGACCCTAGCATCTCCGGTGGCGGTTTCCTCTTCGACACCGGGTCCCATATGATCAACACCGTCGTCGACATAATTGGGAGCGAGGTCGCCGAAGTCTCCGCATTGCTCGATAACGCCGGTGCTCCAGTGGAGATAAATTCCGCCATATCCGGTCGCTTCCGCAACGGCATCGTCTTCTCCCTTGGTGGATTCGGTGACAGCATATCCTGCATCGGAAGTATTCGCATATTCGGCCGCGAGGGCATTCTCGAGATTGGGATGTGGGGGGAGTACCTGAAATTCCGCTCTCCTTCCGATAAAGATTACACAACGCTCACTTTCCCGCGCTCACTCGGCGTCTGGCAGCAGTTCCTTCGGGTTCGTGAGGGCAAGCTCGAGAATTCCTGCCCGCCCGAGGTCGGTCTCCGCTTTTCGCAACTTATGGACATGATCCGCAAAAGTGAGGAATCCGGTAGACGGGTGCGAAGCCGCGTTCGGAAGGCACCCTGAGATCCTCTTGGTGCGCCAAACTTGCAGCGCTCCCGACCCGTCGGCACCCCTTCCACCGCGTCCGACCACCACCCGCTTGGCGACATCTCAACTGACGGCCGTCAGTAAAGATGTCACCAGGATCCCTCCGCATCGAGGAAGTGATTAGTGGACTACCAATTCTGGAGTTTCGCCCTCATGGTCGGTTTAATGGTCGGCTTCACCAAGACCGCAATACCGGGGCTAGGTATTCTGATTGTGCCTGTTCTGGTGACGATCTTCCCGGCCAAGGAGGCGATGGGCGTTCTTGTCCCAATGCTCATTACAGGAGACATATTCTCCGTGGTCTGGTACCGGCACCACGCGGACTGGCCACGGCTCTTGGGACTGATACCCGGTCTTGTTTTCGGTATGGTCTTGGGAGGTTTTGTTCTCTGGTGGTTGGACAACGCGACCCTCCTCCCCCTCCTGGGATGGATGATCCTCGCGCTTCTCTTTCTGCATCTTGTCGGCAGGCGCGTTTCGTCGGACGCAGTCTCCCACCGAAAGGCGATCGTTCTGACGATGGGAGGACTGGCTGGATTCGCTACCACGGTCGGCAACGTGGCGGGGCCGATCATGAATATCTACTTGCTGGGAATGGGCTTTTCCAAGGAGCGATTCATTGGCACGGGCGCCTGGTACTACCTGACCCTCAACACCATCAAGATTCCTCTCTACGTTGGCCTCGGAATGATCACCTGGCACTCCCTCAGATTCAATATCATGATCGTCCCGGTCATTGCCTTCGGAGCTCTCCTCGGCAAATGGGCGCTCCCCACTATTCCACCGAAAGTCTTTGACGCGGCGGTCGTTGTCCTGACCACCTTGGGTGCCCTTCGAATGATCCTTGGAGGCATGTTGTCCGCGGATTAGGAGGGCACAGGACGACGTCGGAGGCAGCGCTGCGCTGAGGTGATACGAAACGTGTTATAGAATGGAATCAAACGTCTCCATTGCCAAAGTCCTCGCCTTTTCCCTCCTGTCGATTCTTCTCACCGCAGTATTCATTCAGTTTGGTGGCGTGCTCATGGGAACTCTTTCCCAAGGGGAATGGAATTGGGTGCCAACGCCATCGCCATGCCCGATGCCGGGCGCAAGGAAGTCGATCAATTGGTCGAAAGTTACCTCGAACAGACCGCCAAACCACTCTCCTACGGGCTCGACGGCGTGGCTTATTGGGCGCGACGCACGCGAGAAGCTGGTTTGGGTGATCTTCTCGAACTGGTCATACCTCTGATCATCGCCTCCATTACGGTCCTTAAAACAATGCGTGGATCGGTCTACGAACGACGCGACGAAATCTACGTCTACAATTCGGTCGGAATCGCTCCGCGCTATGTCTTCTCGATGTTCCTCACCGAGGCCCTGGTCTATGCCGTCGTGGGATCGATTTTGGGATACATTCTGAGTCAGGGAGCGGGCCGCCTCCTCACCGTGCTCGACCTGACCGGGGGCCTTAACATGACTTTCACCTCGTTCACTTCGGTCTATGCATCGGTCACCCTCTTTGCCGCCGTCCTCGTATCCACTTATTTCCCGGCCCGCTCCGCTATGGAAATCGCCGCCCCCGCGGAGGATGCCGGTTGGGACCTTCCGGAACCCGTCGGCGACAGATTGCGTTTCCACCTTCCCTTTTCCTTCAACTTTCGCGGTCGCCTCGGTATCCTCGCGTTTTTTGATCGTCGGCTCCTCGACCACGGAGAAGGGGGTGCCGGGCGATTCTTCTCCGATACTCCGGAGCTCTCGGTCGACACCGAAGCGAGCGCCCAAGGCGACTACCACTATGTACTTTCAATCGCTTCCACGATCTGGCTTAAGCCCTTCGACCTCGGCGTCTCCCGGAAACTTTCAATCGCCATACCGCCCGATCAGGAAACACGCGATTTCAAAGTCCGCATTGAAATCCAACTCCTCTCCGGCACCCGCGATTCCTGGCTCCGACTCAACCGGGATTTTATCTCCCAGATCCGGCAGCACTTCCTTCATTGGCGCGCCCTCACTCTGCAAGATCGAGACGAACTCTTCGAAGAAGCCAAAACGCGGCTCACCGGCTCCATCCCCAAGATTGACTGGCTGCCAACCCAGGAGTCGATAGCTCAGAGCCCTTCCAATCTTTCAATTTGACCTGATCTTGTGCTGATTGCATCGTTTTTTTCCTTTCCTTGGGTTTGTTACCCGCTCGGGCCGTCGTGTTTCTGCACAACGGTAGTCTTATGGCATCTTCCATAGCGGCGAGTTCACTCCCCTTTATCTGCACCGCAACAGGGCCATGAAACTTCTCTCAATCGGTGGTAACGGCCACTACGCCGGGCTCATCACCGAGCATCTTGCGGCAAAACACGAAGTCACCGTCTTCGATATCAACAACGCTCCCTGCAACTTTGACTGCACCCAGATTTGTGGCGACATCATGAAACTCGATGAGATCGAGAGCGCCTGCAAAGAAATTGATGCCATCGTAACCTTCTTTGTCGGCGATGCCAAACTATCGACCATGGGGATGGTCAACGTCATGACCGCCGCCGAGCAGCAAGGTGTGGAGCACGTCGTATACACCAGTTCGGGTGGCCTTCCCTTTCCTAACGATACCTATCTTTCCGATGATCCCCTCTTTCCCATGGATCAGTTTTCTGATGACTTCTGGCGGAGCTACTTTCCCATAACCGAGGATGCCGGAATGTTTCCGGGGCAGGAAACGAGCGGCTATTTTCTCCATAAGTGGATTTGCGAATTGATCGGAAGGCGGTTCGCCTCCCGCGGAAAGGTAAAGTTCACTGCCATTCGTCCTGGCCTTCTCATGCATGACGACATGACGAACCGGAACGAGGGAGAGACCGATAGAAATTTCGCCCCCTTCTTCATGCTGGTGACCGGTCAGGTGCGCATGTCTGACGCAGCCCACCTGTTCGATCTCGCCGTGCGAAATCCCCCTGACCAATTTGAGGCTTATCACTGCTCCAACGATACCCCTTACAACAATCTGAGCGTGGAGAAGGCAAAACGCGACCTGGGCTATTCCTGCCTCGATCAGAAACCTTACCTGGACTTTTACACCAGCGAGAAGATGAACTGGAAGGCCGCCTTCTCCGAACTTACGGCCAAAGGCTTTCCCCAGGACCTCCTCCGGGACATGCACGGTTTTCGCAAACTATGACCCGGAAATTTCACCTATCTTCTTCGGCGATTTTCCATTCCTCCACACCGCCCGCGCCTCGGATCTTAGGGAAGAGCAGCATGATTAGGAGGATCGAAAGTACGGCCAAGGAAGCCGACAGCTGAAGGGCGAAGGGAGCGCCGAACCTAGAAGCGAGCGCTCCCATCTGAAGTTCACCCAATGGGCTGATTCCAATCGCCAGAACCAATAATCCCATGGCACGATTTCTCATCTCGTCGCTGGAAGAAGCAAGGATAAGGGTCGTTTGCATCAGGGAAAAGCAGGAGAATCCGATGCCTCCAAAGAAAAGTATTGAGAAGGAAAGAGGGAACGATGAAGAGGTAGCGAAAAAGACGATTGTCAGGGCAAAGCATAATGTCCCGACGGAGTAGATCAGTCCTTCCGGGATCTTGGTCTTAAGTCTGTAAACGATCCAGATCCCCGGAAAGGCGCCGAGGCCGGCGGCCATTCCGATAAAACCGAGCCCAGCCGCATCCTGGTGGAGGATATCTCTGGCGAAGACGGGCAGCAATGTGTGGTAGGGAAATCCGAAAAAGCACATCGTCATGGTGATACCAAGAATAGCGAGGATTACCTGGTGCTCCCGCGCGTAGTTGAATCCTTCCTTCAGCTGCGCTAAAGGCGATTCCGCAGAAGGCATCGCATCCCGAGTAATCGGGCCAGTCGGCAATTGCAGAAGGAAGAAAAGGGACGACAGAGAAAAGACGCAGAGAATCAAAAAGCAACCTGGGGGTCCAAGATACTGCAGGGAAAGTCCTCCCGTCAGGGGACCCAATACACGGGAGATATTTGATCCGATTCCGTCACAGATCACGGCGTCACTCGTCATCTTCTTTCCCACCAGATCCGGGATCAAGGATCGGCGAGAAGGATAGTCCACTGAAAATACGATCCCTAAAAAGAAAGCTCCTGCGACCAGATGCCAATACTCTCCTTGACCGCTTCCAAACAGAAACGCCATCGATGCGACCACCAGGAAATGCAGACCTTGCGCCGCTATGATCACACGTCGTCTTCCAAACCTATCAATCAAGACTCCTGAGAAGAGTCCCGTCAGAATCAGGGGAGACATCCGAAAGAATTTCACGAGAGCGACGGAAAATGGGGAGTCCGTTAGTTCGAGAGCAATCCACCCCACGGCAATGAACTCCGACCACATTGCGAACCACCACAAGGTGCTGCTGCAGAATAGACTGCGGAAGGAACGAATTCGCAGAGGGGCAAGCATTCCGAAGGACGAGGATTGCGGTTTCTCTTTCACTGTGACGAGCAAAGCTCGCTCGAATCCGGGAATGTATTCATTTCGGCAATCACAAACAGCACGGACGCTCCAAAATTTGTGATCGGAAGTCCGACTGATTCCTAAATCAGACTCCAGCGTGGCCTTTCCAGTAAGCGATTCAGCTAACTGTGCTGGGCAGCTTGAACAGTCTTCCCTCTCTCCTCGTCCGCATCGACAACCGAAGGTCCCCACTTCGACGTTGGATGTTGGGCGTTCGATGTTCGATCTTCATGTCCACGCCGCTCCGTCCTGTATTTACAACTCTACCACTCTCCCAGTCCGCACCGACTCATCCGCCGCCAACACAATCCGTAGACTGTTCACGGCATCGTCCATGTGCGCCGAGAGATCGGCGTCATTTCGAATCGCGTCGCGAAAGTAACTCTGTTCGCGCTCGCAGAGTTCGTCGTGCCCAGGCTCCTCCTCCATGTCCAACCACTCATCTTGATGCGAAAGGTTGCCCTGGGGGTCCATTGCCGACCGATGATAGCGGATCGAGCTTGTCTTTGTATGAGTTTCGATATCCGCGCTCATCCCCTGCTCCCCACCCGGCTTCAGGCTGATACTGACGCAACCCTCCGGACCCATGATGTCCTTGATAAAGAAAGCCTCCTCGCTGATCATCGGGCCCCAGCCCGCCTCATACCAGCCGACCGATCCATCATCGAACGCCACGTTGAAATGCCCGAAGTTGTACATTTCAGGCGAGATTTCAGGCGAGAGGCGAGCTCCCACCCCATGAACGCGAGTCGGCTTTGCCCCGGTTATCAGACACATAATATCGACGTAGTGCACGCCACAATCGACAATCGGTGAAAGCGTTTCCATCAGATTCCGATGCCACCTCCACGCTTCGCCGCTGCTTTGCTGGTTAAGATTCATTCGCATCACCAGCGGCTTGCCTAGACCTCGGGCCAGTTCGACCAGTTTGTTCCATGACGGGTGATGCCGGAGAATGTAGCCCACTACAAGCTTCCTGCCTGCCGACTTTGCTCTCTCCACTACGCTTCTCGCATCTTTCACTGTTTCCGCTAACGGCTTCTCCACGAACACGTGTGCTCCGGCTTCAATGGCTTGCAGAGAGTAATCTGCGTGGGTATCGGAAAAGGTATTAATCGACACCGCATCAGGCTTCAGCTTCTCCAGTGCTTCTTCATAGCATTCGAAGCGAGGCACCTCTTTCACCTCGCCCGGAAGCGCCTCAACATTTTCCCAGGATCGCTTGCACAAACCCACCACTTCAAAGCCCTCCAACTTCAGATAGGCCCTCAGGTGCGAGCGTCCCATGCGCCCAACTCCCACCACCAAAATTCGAATCGACTCGCTCATCATTCTCTCAAAACAGAGGTTTCAAAAAGAACCCACTTCTTCCCACCTGGGAAATCCATCCAGTTTTCAGGCCGGATAGTCTTTAAGTGAATGCGGCGAACACTCAACTCTCAATTCGGAACCACCGCTATCCGAAAACAGACAGATCCGACCCCTGCGGCTTCCAGGTATTATTCGGTCTAAGTGCTGGTGTTCGTAATTACGATGGCGTTTGCCTAGGCGATTTTGGTCTTGAGCAAGGCGGCTTTGAGTGGGCTAGGTACGAACCCTGCGACTCAAAGCTAACGCGGCTCAAGGCCAAAAGCGCCAGGCCGCAAGGCGGTGGGGCGGCATCGGGGGTATTGCGGCGTTGCCCAAACGCGCAAGGGATTCCCGACCCGTCCGGGTTTGGGCGCCTTGCAATACCCCCAATGGCGCTCCCACAAACGTCACCGTAATTACGAACACCAGCACTAAGATCGCCGATCCTGTGGGGAACGCAGGAATCTTAGTTCGCGGATTCTTCTTCCTCGTCCAGCGTCTTTCTCAACGCTTCGAGTTCGCGGATTTTCTCCTCCGCAACGACGCGGCGAGCCTCGGCCTCCTCCAGGGCTTTGCCCCGTTCCTCCGCATCCGCTACCTCGGCTTGAAGTTCCTTCAGGCGGCTCTCTGAGGCATCGGCCCGCCTCTCGGCTTCCCGGACTTCCTCTTCAACGGTGGGATACCCTTCAATGACAACCACATCTTCGTTCCACTCCTCAGATTCCAGGTACTCCCCCTTGCGAATCGCCTGGATCTCCCGCTCGTGAGCTCTCTCCGCCGCGATCCGCGCCTGCTGCCTCTCCTCGGCCCGCTCTTTCTGATCCTTGGAATGCCCGGCGATACCTCCGATAACAATACCACTGGCGGCGCCGATCGCAGCGCCTTTTCCGGCATCACCCGCCGCCGCTCCAATCAATGCACCTAAGGCAGCGCCACCGAGTCCACCTTTCACCACTCCCTTGGCCCCATGGCTCATTCCATTTCGTTCAGAATCATGCGCACCCGATCCGGGAACGGCCGAAAGCAAGAGAGAAATGATCAGCCCTACGGCGGTAGTTTGACGACCAATTAAACGAAATTGCCTTTTCTTATTCATGATTCACCCAAAACAGACATTATCTGAGAAACAACGATTCTATAAACCCCACGATATATGATTAGACGCAAAAATCACCCATCCATTTCATCAAATCGAAGGATTTACAGATTTCTTACCCTCAGACCACGCCAAGGAGAATAGCTCCTTATTCTCGAAGATGAAGACCCCATGCCAACGTCTTTGGCAAAGAGTTAAAAGACTAACGTCTGTTAGTCCACCGGGGGCATGTTTTGAATATTCAGAATCGAAGAGCAGAGGAAATCCATCCAGGCGTTCTGGCGAAGCCACCACCCAGCCCGGAGCATTCGACTTGCTTCGAGTGGGAAGATTCGACTAGAAACCCGGGGAATTCCTCTAAGAATCCGACGAAAATGGGATCAATTCTTGCAGTCGACAATTCTACCGAATCGGCGGAATTATTGAAGACGATACTCGAACGAGGCGGAATCGAGGTCACTATGGTAGAAGATGGCGAAGCCGCTCTGACAGCGTATGAAGAGGGCGACTTCGACGTAGTCATTTCAGAGATTTTTGTACAACCGGTCGACGGATTTACCCTTCTCAGGCGACTCCGCAAGTTGGACAAGAACGCAATTGTCATTCTGATGAGCGAGGAAGCGAGCAAGGAGATAGCCATAAAATCCTTTCAAAGCGGCGCCTTTGGATTTCAGGAAAAACCCTTCGACCAAAGAAATCTCATTAAAGACGTCACCCGTGCTGTTCAAACTCGGCAAATGCGTGCATCGAAAAAGGGTGATCCGGCCGAATTGGAGCGCCTCGAGTCCAGGAAGCTCGAGCTCCTCGAGGAGCGTGAGAGGGCCCTCGAGGAAAAGATGGAAGCAGCCGAGAAAATGCAACACGCGGTTGAGGAGTCTCAAAACATCCTCCAGGACCGTGAGGCGTTTCTAAAAGAGAGCGAAGAAAAGCTAATGGGCAAAAGCCAGATGCTGATCGAGACGGAAACGGAGTTGGAACAACTGCGTGAAGACCTTATGAAAGGGACTGTGGTCCCCTGGAACCAGTCCACCGAGAAGGATGAAGGGCCCGAGCCGGAAACAGAGATTATTCCCGATGTCGATTTCTCCGAGGATGAAAAAAGGTTGTTTTACTCGATCTTCGAAGGATTCAGTGCGGTTGACTTCATGAAGTTGATGCACCAGGTGGAGTGGAGAGACTACGAAGTGGACAGCCTGATCGTGGAAGAGGGTCAGACCGTAACGACCCTTTTTCTCATATTCGACGGGACCGCTCGAGTGTCCAAGGGAGACAAGGAAATTGCGATTCTCAAGGAGCACGACTTTATCGGCGATATGGGTTTTACGAGCCGCCTCCCAGCTTCCGCCACCGTCACCGCCGCGGAGCCTTCCCGCCTCGTCGCATGGACCATAATGAATCTTAACGAGACACTGGATGGGCACCCAACTTTGCGGGCTTCCCTTCATGCCGTAATTGGAGCCGGGTTAGTAAGAAAATTGACCGGGTCGAATTCTTAGGAGTCTGTCGGACTTTGCACTTCGCAACAGACTTGAACTTCGGTTCGGAGTTTGACCGTCGTAAATTGCGAGCAACTTCTTACCGACAGATTCACTTTTGGTAGGAGTCTGTCGGACGAACCTAGTCACCTGCGAAGCAATCGAACGTCAAAGTCCGACAGACTCCTAGTCACGTGCAGAGGACCCGACTCTTTCTTCTCAGTCTCTCACATTTTTGCGTCGATTTCTATGCCACGTTACTGACGCCGATCCTTCCTCTGATCATCGAACGCCTCGAACTCCAACTCGCCCTTGCCGGGTTCCTTGGAACGATACTCTCCCTATGCAACCTGACGCAACCGCTCATGGGCGTCTGGGGAGACCGAATGAATCGCCGCAATCTTGTGCTCGGCGGCGCCTTGTTGGCAGCGATCTTCGTTCCCCTTCTCGGCCGCGCCCCCAACTATCTGACCCTCGCTGCGTTTCTTGCCTTCGGCGGGCTCGGAGTTTCCGCGTTTCATCCGCAAGCATTTTCCCTAGCGGGTGACCTCAGCCCAAATCGCCGTGCTTTCGGGATCTCACTCTTCGCCTTTGGTGGAACCCTTGGAATTGGATTTTCCCCCCTTTGGATCCCCTTTTTCGTGGAGCGATTTGGCATCCGGGCTCTCCCTCTGCTGAGCCTACCTGGGATGTTTGCCGTTCTCATCGTAGCCCTCTTTGTGCCGCTCAAGAATCCAGCTGTTCAACGTATTGGATTTCATTCCCTGGTTCGATCTCTCCGCCAAACCGCGAGGCCTCTCCTGCTCATTACAATCGTGGTCGTTCTGCGTAGCGTCACCTTCGTCGGCTTCGGCTTCTACATTACCCAGCTGGGAAGGGACCGCGGGCTCTCCTTGGTGGAAGGTGGCGTACCCTTGGCGATATTCAATCTCGCCGGGGTCTTTGGAAGCCTTCTCGCCGGCTATCTCGCCGACAGGTGGAACTCCAAGCGAATCGTATGGATTTCTATTCTTCTGGCATCTCCTGCTCTTCTCGCGTATCTTCACACCGACGGGCTTACCAGCTACATCTGGCTCATGCTGGGCGGCCTAGGAATCATGGCTTCGAATTCGATCCTGGTCGCTCTCGCCCAGGAGGTCTCACCCCAGAATGTCGCCTTTGCTTCGAGCCTTCCTCTCGGCTTCAGCTGGGGTCTCGCCGCCTTAAGCCTTCCCATCGTCGGCCTTATAGCAGATCGTTTCGGACTCTCAACAGCTCTCCAATATCTCGCCCTCCTTCCCCTCCTCACCGCCTCACTCGCCCTCTTTCTGCCCGCTCGAAAGCAGACCTCAAAATAACACCCCACGATTTTATATCCACATGGCCAAACTTGATCGCTGCACTATTGTAAGAAATGCGGGCAGAGAACTTTTTCCTTCCATGCGCAGGTGTTTAGTGGTAATGGGTTCTTAATGAAAGAACTCAGACTTAAGCTAAAGAAGGATATAACGAAACTGTCTTCAGCGGATCGTAGAAGAGCGCTCAAGAAGGCTCTTGATGACGAACTAAAGAAGCTTCAGGCAAAAGAGAAAGCCTATGCTAAGCTCAAGACCGTATTTCGAAGTGTAGCGAGATCAACCGGTATTGAGATCGACAACACAACCGAACTGGTCAGGCTCCTCCTTCCCTATACTTCGCCGGCATTTAAGGCGCGAATCGGTTATCGTGCGGTCGATGTGGAGAACAGTAATGGCTCGCCTTCAGTCAGTAGAAGGAGAAAGAAAAAACGCACTCGCCGGTCCAACAACGTAAAGAAGACCGAACTGACGGAAAAGGAAGTCGAAGTAATCAAGAAGGCGAGAATTCTCAGCGCCGTAAATCCGCTTCCACCCGGTACCAAGAATTCCGGAAAGAATCTACCTTATCCTACTTTTTGCGGAATCAAAGGTATCAACATGCGTAAAAAGTAGGAAGATGCCGGTGCTGGAATCGGCCGCATTCCACAACTGCACTGGGTTAGCAGGGGCGCTCCGCAAAGTTGCAAAGGGAATCTCGACAGATTCCTCCTAGGAGGGAAACTTCGGGTGGATTTCGACTCTTTCCCCTACTCCCACGCACACCTCCTCACCGAAGGCCGAAATCTCGTCATTCTTGAATATCTGGATCACAGCCGGTTCATCCGCGTTCTCGATCGTCCATTCCCACTTGCCTATCTCTAGAAACCTCATTGGTACTCCCTCCGTCCAACTCAAGCCTGGGCCATCTCCACGGACGTAGGGGGTGTTTCCGATGCCGACATTCACCACCGCGACGAGACTAAGCGAAACAGGACTGGAAGCCGGCCTCTTGAATGGAGCGCGTGAATCGGGCTCGGTTTCAAACTGAAAAATCCCTTCCTCTTCGAACTCCCGCTCAGGATTGATCTCTTCGGGAGAATCCTCCGCCACGGCCGCTTCCTCCACCACCGGAAGTTCACCGGACAATTCCATCTCGACGACCGGGCTCTGTTCCTCAGCTCCCTGGGCGGCGATCGATTCTCTGATCTGATCGCGCACCTCACTGAGACCGGCTGAGATCTCATTCAACTCCTTCTCCTGGTTGCCATACAGCTCTTTGATCGTTCGATGGATCTCCTCATTTCGGGCTTCCAACGCTTCCTCGACCGTACTTCCGATCTGGGAAAATCGCTCGTCAAATTCGGTATCGAGATTGGCCAACCTTTCTCCATTGCGGTCAAGATTTTTTGCCAGTCCGGATAGAACTCGAGCCACCTCATCGATTTCGTCGACAACCTTTAAAAGACTGTCGAACTGCTTCTCAATTGTACCTTCGTAGCTGTTTTTCGCTACCCAGAGCTGCGAAAAATACTCAATCACAAAGGGGAGAAAGAATATGAGAATTCCCAGGATCCCACAGAGGATAATTGAAGAAGCCGTGATCGCATTATACGGCTTCGGAGCGTAAACCGCAATCAGAACGGCGATCGCAATAATAATCAGATCACCTGCAATGAATGGCCCCTTGGAGAGCGGAGGGAAGGACGAGAGTTTCATTTCCGGGCATTGATTAGGTGAGGAGCGATAACCGCCCGGGAAGATATTATAGTTGTTCTTTGCCGGATCCCGCAACCCAAATCAATCACTCAAGAGACAATCGAGAAACCCCACTTTCCTGTAGACAGTCTTGATAGTCTCTGTCGCCTTCTTCTGGGCCGCTTTCTGCCCCTCCAAGAGCACTGATACCAAGTTATTTCGATCCGAGATTAGGCGGGCGTGACTTTCCTGAATTGGTTGCAGTCGCTCGGCCACCGCCTCCGCCACCGCCCATTTGAATTCCCCATAGCCCACTCCCTCGAATTTCCCCTCCAGATCGCCAACTGATCGGCCCGTAACAGAGCTCATGATGTTCAGCAAATTTGTGATTCCCGGTTTGTCCTCTCGGGCGACAACTTCCCGTCCCGAGTCGGTCACGGCACTCATGATCTTCTTTCGGGTTACGCCGGGCGGATCGAGCAGACAGATTACTCCGTTCTGGTTCGGATCCGACTTCGCCATCTTTCGATCGGGCTCCTGTAGAGACATTATTCTAGCCCCGGTTTTCGGAATAAATGGTTCGGGAACCTTGAGAGTCTCGGAGTAGGTCCGGTTGAATTTCTCCGCCACATCACGGGTCAACTCAATATGTTGTTTCTGGTCGTCACCCACGGGAACGAGATCCGCATTGTAAAGGAGAATATCGGCCGCCATCAGAATCGGGTAGTTGAGCAACCCGGAGCCGATTGAGGCACCGTCCAGGTTGGCGGATTTCTCCTTAAACTGCGTCATCCGGTGCAATTGCCCCACCGGTATAAGGGACCCGAGAACCCATGCCAGCTCGGCGTGTCCGATCACCTGCGATTGTGCGAAGATATGGCATTTTTGCTGATCGAGACCGCAGGCCATATACTCGGCTACACAGTCTATCGTGCCCCGGCGCAATTCGGCCGGATCATACTTCAAAGTTATGGCGTGCATATCGACGATGGGGAAGTAGCATTCATATTCATCCTGCATTGCCACCCAGTTTTGGATGGCTCCCAAAAGATTACCGAGGTGGAGCCCGCCGGTCGGTTGACAGGCAGTCAGGATGACAGATTTTCCCGAGCTCATAGGGACACCTTCGACCAAATTCGGCTTCCAATCAAATCGTTTCTTCGAAGGAACGGATTGCCACTTTCGCCTGTCGGATGGCAATGGGATCGTTCGTAAAGGAATTTTCAAAATGGCGCACGCAATGAGCGAATGCTTGCCTGCACACCTCTCTTGCCCTAGGGTCTTTCCCTTGTTATGAGACTAGTACTACCAAACTGCCGAGCCAGATTGAGCGATGCGGATTTCAATTTCATCGTCTCCGTCTTCCAAAATTGCCCGAACGACACATGCGCCTTGGTCGACCTTCTCGCCGACGAGAATACGAGGGATTTACTGCTCGATGAAAAGGCGCTCTTTCACGCCTTGCTGGAAACGCCGGCCTACCTGAGAATATCGCTTAGCTTGTATTTTTACGTGGTCGTACGTCACGTCTTGATGGATGCGGGAATCGACGATCGCACGGTAGCGGACTACATCGCATCGGTTCTTGTTCGCTTCACAAAGCGACTGCCCCACCCAGCCCAGGAAAGGACGAGAGAAGCCCACTTCTACGTCGTTGACATTCTCGAAGAAATCGATCGGGCGGACTTACAACAGCGTTTCTATTTGGTTACTAACTTGGGCAACCAGGCCCTCGTCCTTACCAGCGTCTTCTCCGACCACATCGAATATCGCGCTCGTTACCGCGCCGTGCCGGAGTTGGAATACTATGAATCGGTTGGAAGTGCTCAGTTTCAGGCCGCCAGTCGCCACCGTCTGGCTCAGAAATTCGAACTCGATCAGATATACGCTACCATTTCGGACTCCTTCAAACCCGTGCGCACCGCCCTCAGGGATATGCAGTCGCGCATCCTCTTCCTGGGCGAACCCAACAACGCCACCATCCTAACCTAGCCCCAGCTCGCCCGCGACCGACTTCATCCCTGCGATCACATTATTGATGTGTTCGCCCATTTCAATTCCCAGTTCCTTTGTCCCGGTGAGAATATCCTCCCGATTGATGGCCCGCGCAAAAGACTTGTCTTTCATCTTCTTACGGACCGACTTCACCTCTAAGGAATGGATGGACCGATCCGGCCGAACCAGGACGCTTGCGCCGATCAGACCGGTCAACTCATCGCAGGCGAAAAGCGCCTTTGCGAGCTTCGTTGTGCGTGGGACTCCCGAATAGGTGGCGTGGCCTAGAACGGCCTCGATCATAGCCTCAGGATAACCTTCTTCCCTCAATATCCCACAGCCGACGAATGGATGCCCACCCTCACTGAGATCGGGATTCTCCTCATAGTCGAAGTCGTGAAGCAGCCCGGTATTGCCCCACAGTTCCTCGTCTTCATTTAGGTGACGGGCGTACCACCGCAGGGCCGCCTCCACTGCCAGACCGTGTTTGATAAGACTATCGCTCTTGGTATGCTCGGTGAGCAGCGCATATGCCTCCGCGCGCGATTTCGTTGTCATCCATCGATATCGCTTTCGCCCTCCTTCGAAGTCAATCCTCCATTGCTATCGGTTGATTCGGAATCATCAGTATCATCCCCCTCCTCTTTGAGCAGACGCCAAAATCTCTGGCAGAGATTCTTCGACTCCTCATCGACCGTCTCTTCACTCTCAAAAGTGACAAGGAAGTCATCCCTTACGGAACCATGCCGGACGGAAATAGAGCCCTTGAATGCGACCCGCCCACCGGTTTTCGGAAGGGATTGAACGGCCAAAGTTCCAAGCGGAGATTCGGCTTTCGAGTCCTCCACATTTAGAAGGGCGCTTTCATTGTAAAAATCGAGGACCCTCTTTACCTCGGCCCCCTTGAGTCGCTCGCAATCACTGCCGGCCAATTCCCTACTCAGGCTCTCTTCGACTCTCTCCAGAAGACTCAAGGCTGATAAATTCATGATCCGCAGACTTACATTTCGGTTGATCCCGAGATCGAATAAGAGCATCCCTAAGAATCTGACGCAGACCGCCTCCTCAGATCGCATCATGTTAGGCGAACTGCAAACGGCTCTGACCGGCGGCGGATTCAATCGGCGACAGATCCCTAGGGTGGCAGATACTCGAATAGTCCGAATCGTCGCTGTCTTCTACTTCGCACTTTCTCTAACTGCCTCCGTTCTAATTGCCGCGAGGGCGGAGAATCTGGATCTTTTCCACCCCTATTCCCTCCCCAAGGGAAATTGGATGCATCCAGTTTTTCTCTCTATAGTCATCGTCCTCTTCGTTCATGCGATTTCGGTTCTCTCCGTCAGAAAATGGCGATCGCTGCGAAAAAGCGCGCGGGAGCTGCAGGCGTGGTTCGGAAAATTGAGCAGAAGTGAGATTCTCTTCATCGCCCTCTGCAGCGGAATTGCCGAGGAGCTCTTCTTTCGAGGCTGGTTACTCAATGAGGCGGGACTCCTGCTCTCCTCCCTGATCTTCGGAGCGGTCCACTTTCCCCCCAATCGAGCATGGATTTTCTGGCCCCTCTTCGCCTTCTCAATGGGCCTCGTCCTCGGAGCTCTATGCCTCTGGACCGAGACCCTCTTCTACGCCGCCGCCGTCCACGCGGGGATTAACTTCCTCAACATCCTACGCTTCTCCAGAATGCAAGAAATGGTCTCCTAGGAATCTGTCGGGCTTTGCACTTCGCTAATAACCTGAACTTCGGTTCGGAATTTGACGGTCCTAAATTGCGACTATCTTCATACCGACCGACTCCTAGGAGGGATCGGACCTCGCCTTGATCGAGCCCTGCGGGACCCGGGTCTTTTCCGATTCCGGCTCGGAGAGTCTAATTCTCCTCGGACGAATTCGAAACCAGCGTCAATCGTTCGATCTCGTTTACGATGAGCTCGTCGTCGACAATCGGCTTCGTCACGTAGCCGTCGAATCCCGCTTCCTTGAAACGCTCTCTGTCCGTCGACATGGCATGCGCGGTCAGAGCAATCATGGGTATCTCACGATATTCGTCCATCTGACGGACTTTGGTGAGCACCTCGACTCCGTCCATTCCCGGCAACCCAATATCCATAAGGAATATATCAGGGGGAGTGGCTTCAGGACTTTCGAGGTAGGAGAACAGATCGGCCGGATCGTCGAACCAAGTCAGATCATAATCGTCGGCCAGAAAGTCCTCAATCAGGTCGGCGTTGTCCTGATTGTCTTCCACTAAGCACACTTTCTTCATGACCTGATCGATCTTAAGAAGTAAGAGCACACAGAATAACGGGCGCCAACCAAAGCGCAAATACAAAGTATGAAGTTGGAAACGGGCAGGAACCTCTTATCTCGACTCTTTCGACCCGGTTCTTTAGTACAATCTGCCCAAATATGCACCCACACAGGATCTCCACTCTCCTCTTCGGACTGTCCCTCTCCCTCCTTTCGATCCAACTAGGGGCCGCCACCATTACTATAATGATTCAGCCTCAGGAGGCAATTGACGCCGGCGCGGGGTGGAAGGTTCAGGGGATGGACAATGACTGGCGTGATCCAGGTAGTCCAGCGGCAATTGTCGGAGTTGGCGAAACGGTTATCGAGTATAGAGCAATCTTCGGCTACCTAACCCCCAATGATCTCGTCATAAATGTCCAGAACGACAGTGACAATTTTGTCGGGACTGGGACTTACGTCAAAGACGTGACATTCCTGGACATCACTTCGATCGACCAAGTTCCCGCCGAGGACCAGCCTCTTGACTGGGAAGAGAGCGTCGCCTTTACCATAACGGTAGAGGACAATAAGGGCAACCGCGTGATTGGCGCGATCGTGGAAGTCAACGACCTCATCATCGGCGGTAATTTTCAATCGCCGCCCACCGACGCGCAAGGAATGGTAACCTACACATCCACCGTTCCCACGGGGAAGATCGATGGAGTCTACGGCCTGACTTTCACGGCCACCAAGACGGGCGCGGACAACAGTGAGCGCGAGCAGCGCCAAGCCGTGGTCGGCGCCCACATCATATCTTTGCAGGGAGACCTCGACTTTGGAACGGTTGAGATCGGATCGACTCTATCGAGGATACTCACCATTACGAACGAAGGAGGCGCTCCTCTGGTGGTCAATTCAATCAGCCTACCAACCGGCTTTCTTGGGGATTTCGCCGGAACCATTCCATCGGGCAGTTCGCAGGAAGTGACACTCCAATTCGTCCCCACACTAGAGATTACTTACAGTGGACTCGTCACCGTGGAATCGGATGCCTCCCTGGGCGACAATACCCTTCCTATACGAGGCGAGGGAGAACCCCAGCCACTCTCTCCCCCTGAGTCGGTCACCGCAACCAAAGGAACCTTCGATCACAAAATTGTGATCGACTGGTCACCCGTCGCGGGAATCACACAATTCGAGCTGTGGAGGAACACTATCGATGACAGCGGTTCCGCAAACCTTTTTACGACACGCTTTGAAAACACATTTCAGGACCTCAATATAAGCGTCGGCACGCTCTATTACTATTGGGTCAAATCGAAGGAAGGTTCGCAGACCAGCGGATTCAGCGAATCGACTCTCGGCTTCGCCGTCAACACAGTCCGGGATCTCGCGGCGAGCGACGGGACCTCAATCGAAAGAGTTGCGCTCTCCTGGGGGGCCATCGTCGGGGCGGAATCATACGAGGTATTTAGAGGAACCACCAGCAGCAGTGCGGAAGCTGTCAAGATTGCCAACACCGGCCCCAATTTCTTCGATGATTTCTCAGCTGACCCAGGAGTCGTCTACTTCTACTGGATCAATGCTCTCATCCAGGAATTCAGCGGCGCATTCGGTCTTTCCGATTCCGGCTTTATACTCGGAACTCCGAAGAACGTGAGCGCGACCGACAACAGCGCTACTAACCAGATTGTCGTCACTTGGGACCTCGTTATCGGCAGGACGAATTATTCTGTCTATCGCCACACCCGGGAGGAGTCTTCCGAGGCAATTCTTATTGCGACTCAGAGCGGTACCCGATTCGAGGACCAGACCGCGATTCAAGGAACCGTCTACTTCTATTGGGTGACCGCAACCGGTGGAGATGGAACCACCACCTTCTTCAGCCAAGCGGACAGCGGCTACATCAGAATTAGCCAATCGCTGGATGACGGTGTCGCCGCCTTTTACCCCTTCAACGGTAACGCAAACGATGAGAGTGAGAACACAAACAACGGTGAGGTCATTGGTGCGACCCTTACCTCGGATCGTTTTGGCAACCCTGGCAGCGCCTATTCCTTTGATGGAGTAGACGACTATATCGAGATTTCGACCAACCTCGGACTGCAAGTCGGGCGCTACTCTCTCACCGCCTGGATCAAGACAAATTCGAACCCTGAAGGACTCGGACCGATCTACTCCGGAAAACACGACATTCTAGGGGCCCAATTCGGTGGATTTCAGGTTTTGACGGAGAGCCAGGGTCGAATTGTATCCGAAGGCTACACGGCGCCTATCGTCTCTTTTGGAGGGACTTCCTCAGTGTCCATTACTGATGGACTCTGGCACTTCCTCGCCGCGACCTGGGACGGGAGTGAATATCGTGTTTACCTCGATGGGGCGCTTGAGGTCCGCGGCCGTGCCATCTTTCCTGGCAACATATCTTGGCTACCCTCAATCGAATCCCTATTTATTGGCAAGAATCTCGACGATGAATTCTTTAACGGAACCATCGACGATCTCCGGCTTCACAATCGAGCCCTGAGTGAGCAGGACATAAAGGATCTGAGGACCGCCGTCAGGGCCGAGGCTTCCGCGCTCAAGAGAGCCGGTGAGGCCGGCTTCGTCAACGACGGTACGACATTCATGGGAAACATCTATAACGGCTTCGAAATGAAGGGTCCGGCCGCGGTCTTTTCATCGATCGCAGGCGAAATCACCCGCGTTTCCTTCCTCGATCCGGGTGGTGATCTCGTTTTTGCCGAATTTGGTAGCAACGATCCCAATACAACCCTGCTCATCAGCCTTTCCGATCACCGAGCCGAGGTTTCCTCCCCTTATGTTCAGCCTGGTACCACCTACGAGCAGGGTCTTGCCTCCTTCACCATCGATAATTCGACCAACGGCACCTTCTTTTCCGTCTTCACTCTGGGAAACGACTCCTCTCGTGTCGATGTCGCTCTGATCTCGTCAACCACCCTTACCGGAAGTGTTGACGGGATCGCCGATATCAAACGAATTAAGATCGCTTCAGAGGATGCCCCGCCTACGCCCGAGCTCCGAACCAAAATTGGCGGTATTAACCTGGCCAATGCAAACTTCACCGCCTCTTCCGGAATGTTTGGGCTCGATGCGGCGGAGGTAGCGGTCAGCTTTTTCCTCTTCATCGGCGACGTCACCCCATCCGGAACCTCAACTCCCTGGCTCAGCATCCATCCCACCTCAACCATCCCGGATATCAAGATCAACGGCGGCGACTTGGGCGAAGCCCGAACCCCATATCGAATCGATACCAATGGGGTCGCCTATCCGTTTCCCATTATCGCCACCGATGGGCAGAGGTCCATCAGCGACCATCCGACACGATCCGATCTCGGGAGCGGCCGTCTCAGTCCGGTTACCGATACCTTCGTTCTCGATAGTGCCGCATACTTTAGGACCGGAGGCCAGATTACCGGATTCGTTGCATCCAGCACCTCGGGCCCACAACTGGAGCTCCCTGCCTCCTCAGCCCATACTATCCATTCACCAATCCGAATCTCAAGCGGATCGGGAAATCAATCGCCCCTCCCGTCGGACGCATTCAGGGCGGAGTCGGTCGCCACGACACAGACCGGAATCGAGCTTTCCGAAGTTGCCCGGACCGAATTCAATATGAGGGGGAACACCCATCACAATCTATACCTCGAATCCTTTCCATTGGAATACTACCTTGAAAGTAGCTGTTTCTTCCCCGATCCCACGACCTATCAAGGTATCTGGATCTGGGACCTCGACTTTGGCTGGCTCTGGAGTTCCCCCGAGCACTCTCCCCTCTTCTGGAGCCTTGCCGATCGCGAATGGATCCAATTCGAACCGGATTAGAAACCCCAATGTTGGCGCGGGTTTCCTTTTCCGGATCTTCAAAATTCCGCCCCAATTCGATTCTCACTCCCAACTCGCCACTCGAAACCCGATACTCCCCACCGTTCACTGATCACTGTTTACTGCTGAGCGCAGCGAAGTCCCGTCTTGCCGGGGTTCACTTTCCTCTCCCATTCCCGTCGGTCCCTCTTGGTCGGCCTTCCCTCTCCACGAGCCCGAAACGCGATCCCTTCTTCAATCCGTTCCATTCGACTCTTCGGCCCTCCTTCCAAGCTGAGATCCTTGTAGAAATCGACTGCCAACTTGGCCCCAACGCGTTGCTCGATTGGATTGACCACCTCAATCCGGCGGAGCCATCCCTCCCGGTTTGTCTCGATTACGTCACCTACCCTCACGATGTGCGAGGGTTTCACCCGCCTGCCTTCAATCAAGACGTCCCCGTTCCGACAGGCGTGGGTGGCAAGAGATCTCGATTTATAAATGCGAATCGCCCAAAGCCACTTATCTAGAGCCCGTCCCAGTGGTGGAAACAATTGATTTTTAATGAGTTATGGGCAAAAAAAAGGCCGGATAGAGCTGCAAAAAGCTCGATCCGGCGAAAAAGGGCGCTTATGCTTGCGTTAGTCAAATACAAAGCACGCCCTTCTCATGAAAAATATTGCCGTACAAAGCTTCCTGCGTCCAGCCCTAACTCCAGTCATTCGATGCAAAGACTACACCGTGTTTCTGGAAACAATGGAGCGGATTGACCGGGTTTTGATCGACTCCTCGCTGGAAAGGGAGGCGATCGTAAAAGCCTTGGAAGGATGGGATGAAGCGGGAGGGAAGGATCGGGAGCGACGCGCTCTAAGAGCGATAAAAGCGCTGCGGGTGGAGGTGGTGCGTCATTTACTCGGAGGGATATCCTTTCGTTGTCTGTCGCAGGAGTTGGGACGCAGTGAGCTTCTGGCTAATTTTTGCCGGGTGCGTGAGGTAGACGGGATCCGGAAAATATCGAAGAGCAGTCTGGAACGGGATTCGAAATTCTTCGACGAAGCGTATCTGAGACAGCTGCATGCAAGGATGACCGAGGTGGTGGGCAATGCTGAACATTGTGGTGAGGCAGGATTAGAGAAGCCGATCGATACGAGGGAATGCCTGATCGACGCCACTTGCCTGGAAGCGAACATCCACTGGCCCGTGGACTGGGTCTTGCTCAAGGATGTGGGAGCAACGCTGCTCAAGGCGATCAGTCTGATCGGGCAGGCGGGAATGAAACAGCGCATGCCCCAGGGAGCAAAGGGATTGGCTCGGGAGATGAACAAACGGTGCCTGGAGATGACGCATGCGCGTCGGCGCCGGGAGGCGGGCAAAGCGCGTAAAGGGATCCTGCGGCGGATGAAGCTATTGCTCAAGAAGATTGAGGGCCATGCCCTTCGCCACCGTGACTTATTGGAAGCTATGTGGATGCAAAGCGATTACACCGAGAAGAAGGCGAGCCGAATCATCGAGCGAATGGATGGTATGTTAGAGCAGATACCGCAGGTCATGAAACAGGCGCACGAACGGATCATAGGGGGGCGGCAGGTGAAGAATGAGGAGAAGATCCTGAGCGCCTACGAACCTGAGATTGACGTCATCGTGCGAGGCAAGGCAGATCGGGAGGTGGAGTTTGGCAACACCCTTTATTTATGCGAGAGCGCAGAGGGATATCTGTTGGACTGGAAACTGTATGGGGGGCAGGCCCCGAGCGAATTGAAGCAGCTTTGGGAAAGTCTGGAGAGGCAAAAGGGCTTCGCTTTAGAGGAGAAGATCGAAGCGATCAGTGGGGATCGGGGCTATGCCTCGAAGGCGGCCAGCAAGCGGCTCCAGGCAGAGGGGATTTTTGACGCCCTTACGCCCCGCAATCCACAAGAGCTCAAGGAGCGGATGGAGGAGCCGCGCTTTGTCCGGTTGCAGCGACGACGAGGGAGCACCGAAGGCCGGATCGGAGTGCTCAAGAACCGATGGCACGGGGGCAAGATACGCAGCAAAGGCTTTGACAACCGTAACCTTAGCGTGGCCTGGTCGGTTCTGTCCCACAATCTATGGAAAATCGCGCAGAGACTTGCGCAAGAACATGAGAAAGAGGCAACGCAGGCGGCATAGGGATCCAAGAATCGAGTCAGAGGCGCTTCCTTGGGAGAACTATCGACTCAAAGCGAGAGGAAGGGTGCTGGAAAGGTGCATAACGGATAAAAGGTAAGCTACCGAGGACGGAAGGCATGTCGTGGTCTACATAACGTGACGAAGATTGATATCGGTATCAGGCTTCCACCCAAATCCTCTCGGATTTGGGACAGCCTCTATCTATTCTCGTCCTGCCTTCCTCGTCCTTCGGTTTCGCCATCAAGTCGGACATTTCACACACTTCATAGTAGGATGTTTGTTAAATCTCCGACTTGAGCTTCTGCAGCTCCTTCTCTATCGCGTCCTCTTCATTTCGATTTGAAGCCGTGTACTCGAATTCGCTCTCTACCTCGTCGTCGTATCCTTCCACATCCTGAGGGAATTCCGCGGATTCGCAGCGCCGAATCACTCCGTGGACTCTTCGCCCAAGCCGAGCCTTGGTATGCCTTTCAACCAGCAGGTGCCGCCTTTGACGAACCTCGCGCAGACTCTCCTCCATTTCTGCGATTTCTTCCTTCAGCACGCCATGAAGATCCGCCAACTCCCCCATCTCCCGTTCCGAGTCTCTTCCCATCCTCTCCAGCTGCCGCTTCTCAACCAATGCATCTTTCGCCAGGTCATCTCGACCCATTTTCGCAGCTCGCCACGCCCGACCCTTCCATTCTCCCCCCTTTGCAGAATTATCTCGCACAATATCCTTCAAGCGTTTCCGTGCGGCTGCCGCTTCTGAGCAGGTGGTCCGCATTTTGACCAGCGAATCCTCCATCTCTTGAACCATCAATCGGACCAGCTTTTCCGGATCCTCCACCCGGTCCAGCACCGCATTGACATTGGACGCTACGATGTCTTTCATTCTCGTTAGTGCTTTCATTCTCCTGTTCCTGCTCGTTCGTTGTCCTTTTCCTTGCCGCTTCAATGCAGGCCGCATGCCAACACCTCAGTTCTACCCTAATTAGCTCTGCTCCAATGTTTTATGCCCAATCAGTTCAGATCTAGGACGATCACCGAGCTCAACCAATCAGCGGGAGCCGCCGGGAAGTGGTCAATATCGCCAGGCCCTCCCTCTTTTCACGATCAACATAGATTGTGAATTCCCGCAAGTTGGCCATCCGACTAACCAGTAATCGGTCACCCTGATCGTAAGGGCAATCCTCAATCCTGTTCATAAAGAATGATTCTCTACTTCGAAGACTTCCAGGTCGGTCGCGAATTCCGGTCCGGTCCGCGCCAGGTTACCACGGAGGAGATTCTCGAATTCGCCCATCGTTACGACCCCCAATCGTTCCACACCGGTGAGAAAGGACACACTCCCTCGATCTTCGACGGCATCATTGCCAGTGGCTGGCACACCGGCGCCATCTCCATGCGCCTCATGGCCGATTCCTTTATCATCAATTCCACCTGTCTCGGCTCCCCAGGCAACGATTATCTACGCTGGCCCAATCCCATGCGACCCGGAGACGAGGTCACGCTCTCCGCCAAAGTCATCGAAGCGAGGCGTTCCCAGAATCGCCCCGATCGCGGTGTCGTTAAATTCGAAGTCGAACTGCGAAATCAAAAAAATGAATTGCTCCTCGAAACCGCTCCCGTCGTCTTCTTCCGCTGCCGCGACAGCGAAGATGAGGACTTTGGAAACTTTGCAAAGAAGTAGGAATTCTCAGGCTGTTCGAACGATTCCAAGAGTGATGAACAATTGCAATTGATGGCTCCCATATTCACGGGTACCTTAGGCGAAATGAAGACAACCTTTAAACTCCCCGACCGCCTCTTCCGCGAAGCCAAGATGACGGCAGCTGCTCGGAGTCAGTCCATGCGCCAGTTTTTCACTGATGCAATATCGGAGAAATTGAAGTCCCTTGAGAAAGAGAAGAAGCAGAAACCCTGGATGAAGCACTATGGTGCCCTCAAAAGACACCGCAAGGAGCTCCAAAGAATAGACCGAATCATTGAAAAGGAATTCGAATCGGTTAATCTGGATGACTGAGAATGATCTTGGATACGCACCGGGTTGAAGATATCGGGCACTCCGTTTTCCCAGGAACTTCCTCCTCGTAGAGGAATCCGTAAGGATTTCTACAAGTCGACCGTTGTAGCCGAGTTTCAGAAATGCTCACGCATTCCTCTACAAAATGAGCACCCACCAATTATACCCAAGTTACTGATCATAAATGAATGACAGCAGCAAGGTTGACGGGTATGAGCCTAGCTGGACTATCAGCGGGATAATCAGTCAGGTTGCCAACCTCAGCTCACCCGCCGCCACCCCTTTCATAATCTCCACAGCCTCTTCAATCTGGGACCGGGAGACATCGAGATGCGTCACCGCCCTACAGCGGGTCGGTGCAGGTGTAGACACACGCATGCCCTGCTCGAGGAGCAAATCGTTGAATCCCTGGGCCGTCATGTTGCTACCTGCGACATCGAAAAAGACCATGTTGGTTGCCACTGGCTCCACCGTGATCCCCTCGATCTCCTGCAATCCCTCGGCCAGCAGACTCGCATTCTCGTGATCCTCTGCCAGACGATCGACATGATGCTCGAGTGAATAGAGAGCTCCTGCGGCAATGATACCCGATTGCCTCATCGCACCCCCAAACTGGTGTTTCCACCTCCATGCCTCCTCGATGAATTCTCCATTTCCTGCCAAAGCCCCACCGACCGGAGCGCCCAGGCCCTTACTGAAATCAATCCACACGGAGTCAAGTGAAGCTGAATATTTGTCCGCCGAAATCCCGGTCGCAACCACCGCGTTAAGAAGCCTGGCGCCGTCCATGTGACGCGCCAGCCCGTGCTCAGCGGCGACAGCACAGACACCCTCAATCGCCTCCAAAGGCCAGACCGACCCTCCGCCCCCATTTGAAGTCTGCTCGACCACCACAAGGCGGGAACGTGGAAAGTGATTATTGATCGGGCGAATTGCTGAAGTCAGCTGATCTGCCGTGAAGATCCCCCGCTCTCCCTCTAAAGGGTAGACCAGTGCCCCGCTCAGCGCGGCCGACCCTCCCCCCTCCGAATTTCTCACGTGCGCCGTCCGATCGAGGATGATCTCCTCTCCCGGTCCGCAGTGTCCCCGGATCGCAATCTGATTACACATAGTACCGGAAGGTAAAAACACCGCCGCCTCCTTTCCCAACAGGCCGGCCACCCTTTCCTCGAGAGCTCTCGTCGTCGGGTCCTCTCTTTTCTGCTCGTCCCCGACTTCCGCTTTAGCCATAGCTTCACGCATACCGTCCGTGGGACGCGTAACCGTGTCACTGTAGAGATCAATCTTGAGAGAGGGCGTATTCATGAGTTCATTTCGCTGCCGCGAAAGATATGAGACAGGAATCTCACATCTGTCCATTCTATATCAAATCCCCAGTCCTGGATCTCCGATTTCTCGCGCCACTTCGTCGCCCTCTCCCGAACTGGTCGCGATGCTCAAAGAAAACGCTCTCAACAAACTCTTTCGACCCGAGAACAGCTCCGTCCGTAATTCACCTTAGACTCAGTTTCTTGAATAGAACCGCCCTCTGGAATCCATCTGCCTCCAATACGGGCTCTTGCTCAAACACGAACTCAATAACATTGTGATGGGATTCGCAGGCTATTGGAATGCTCCAATCCGAGAATTCATCTCCTGCGCCTATCGACAGGTCTGTCAATTTGCTGTCATTATGGAACACTGCCATTTTTTGAACATAGGGAGAGCGGGCGGTAATCTCGAGAATTGCCTGTCCTGGAGTATACTGGGTAAACACAACTGTCGATTGTGGCCAGAGGGCCCAACGCACGATTCCAAGTTTCCACTGAGGATAGGGTCCTTCGAATGGGAGAAAGCCCGTCCATTCATCGAATTCACCGAATGAACCCGCTTCGGAGTCGATTACCGCGGAATTAGAGTAGAGCCTGTAGGAACCAGGACCTGGAGTATCAAAGGTCGTTTCGAGTTTGAATCTTGGGTCGCTTTCGATCAGGTCTGCGACTTGGGAATGAATTGACCACGAGGGTAACCATTCGAACACGCCAACGGTGTTATCCTCGGCGTGTAGGATAAAGGCGGAGCGATAAATTGCCTTTTTGAATCTGTCCAACTGGTCATAGACATGGTGATCGAAAAAGGAGAGGTTCAAATGATCCTTTGAAGCGAGCCAATCGAGGGTAAATTCAGACCTCACTATCTTGCCCCTTTAAAGGAGCTATGCAATCGCAAGTTTAAATCTCGATTTATAGCCGAGTTGGAAGGTAATGGTTCGGCCCGAGCGGTCGGGCATCAGGAGCGGGTTCTGGTTGAGAGTCTGGAGGTACTCAATCACGACTTGCTGCAAATGAGGGGAATAGTTTGCGGTTGGGAATAGATGCGCTTCGACGGTTGCGCCCCTCTCTATGAGGGCGCCGTCGCAGTGAGTCAGATTGCGAAACAGATCGTGGCCGTCACGATAGTTGTCGTAGCCTTCTTTAAAGGGTTCAAACTGCTTGTAGAAACTATTGCGGGCGAGGATTTTCAAGGCATCCATGATGGATTTGTTGGAGGTGTCCAGGCGGACATAGTTCTGCTCAATGAGTCGCTCCAGGCGCGAGCATTCGGTCTCGATTTGCTCCCCTTCGAGTTGGAGGGCATTGAGCTTGTGATCGAGGCGAGCGATCATGGCGCTCCTTGAGGTGCTTTGGCCCGGATGGGCATGTTCGGCCAGGAGCAGTCTTTTCAATGCTTCGGTGGATTGGGTTTTCTGCTTCAGGAGTGCTTTAGCGGCACCGCTTTTCTCCTGCCTATCCTCAAGGTGTTGGGCTAAGCGCTGGTAGTGGATGGTGCGATAAGAGGTGATCTGATTAATCCCAAAGTACTTATCGAGGTATTTGAAATCATTCTCCTGAATCCAGCGACTGAACATCCCTTTGAGGACTGCTTCATCGGGGGCTTTTGGGTCGGTCCCTAAGATGCTCACCGTAATGGTTTGATTTCTGGGATTGGTCGCTTCCACCACCCATTGGGTAAGATGAGGATTCTTTTTCCACGGGCCCCGCTGATAGCAAAGATAATACTCCTGGAGATCTTCGGCATGGTTTCTGGGGCGCAGCAGGCGCAGTTGTCCGTCGATCCGTTGCAGGGGCTGGCCTTGAAACCTTTTTCCCAGGTGATGATTTCGAGTTGAGGATGCTCCAGGATGGCTTCGTAAAACCAGTCCGCGGCGATCGCCCGGTCCACGTAAATGCTCACCTTCTTATCCGCAGGCACCTCTACCAATTCGAGCATCGCTTCGCAGTTGGGGATAAACCGTTTCCTTATATCCTCGTAGTTGTCGGTGCTGGCAAAATAGACCGGAGAGCCCTTCAGGGTATGAATAAAATCGCTGTGAAGCGCTTTGTCGGCCAACCGGATGGTGGGACACCAGCCCGCCAGGAGCTTGCTCATGCCGGTGTAATGTTTGGTGTGCGGATCATAATAAAAGCTCTGCTCACAAGAAGCATTCAGGTTCCTCGCGTTCACCCTGAGGATCGCTCTTAAAAGCGCTTCATGGGCCAGGGCGCTGAGCCTTTGGCGTTGCAGATGGGGCGTATAGAGGACTCGCCCGATGAGCTTTTGCAGGTCTTCCAGATCGAGCAGTTTGCTCTGCTCGATATTCACCGCGGCCAACAGCGCGCAGGCCAGCCATTGCTTCAAAAGCCAGCCCTCTTCGCCATCTATCTGAGCCACTTGCCCGAGCCCTTCACTGAATACCAGCACCCCTAAATGTCGACACCACTGCACCGATTCGGAACTGCCCGTGGTAAAATCGGGAGACTCCTTGCGATTCTCCTCTTCGCCTTCGGCCTTGTTTTCTGCTTGCTCCTGCTCTGCCTGCAAGGGTGAACCCTTGGGAGAATCCCAGGCAGTCTCCCGATTTTGCCCCCTCCTCTGCTCGGCCTCCTTGGCCAAGGCCTCTTTGAGCTCCTTAAACAAAGGGCGCAGGGTTTCCCCACTGAGGCTGACTGCGAACACCTCCTCGATCTCACCGCGTATCTTCTTGCTGTAAGCGTACCGGCTCTGCTCATAGATCTCAAAAAAGCGCACCCGCACAAAACTCCGTATTTCCCGGGTCAATTTGCGATGCCACCGGCGCCCCGCCAACACCCGGCCCAGGGTTTCGGCATCGCCACTTTGCAGGGCCTCGCCCCACCGCTTCATCGTCTTGGGGTCAACCTCAAATTGTCTCTGTAAGCACCCTATCTTCAACCCCGCATTATAGAGCCGTCCCACCAGAATCTTGAATCCAACCTGCTCGCGATCGTCCCCCACCACTTCCAATAGCTCATGGCCGTAATAGACCTGCAATTGGCCTTTGCTCAGGTCCCGATAGACCGTCAGGCAGGGATTACGCTTGTCTACCCCAAGGAGGCATTGTTGGCAGGACTCTTCTTGCTCGGTAGGTTTCTCCATTTTCTTCGAATTAGTTCTTCGAAGGAGAAGCCTACCGTTTTCTTTCTCTCGTTAAAAGTCGGGAATTCTACTTGCGATTCTACCCACCCCGACAACCCGCATAATAGCGAGTTCTGAAATTCGTTCACCAACCCTGAAAAAGTTACGAAGACCCTACTGGATTCCATCCGTTTCGTAGCCGGATGTCCTATAAGTGCTTCAATAATTCTCTCATTCGTGCTGTTTTCCTTTGACGCAATGTTTCTGGATTGTGGTGGGTTATGGGGCCAGACTCTTGCAGGTTCGAAAGTTACAAAATTCAGCAACATGGCGATCCCGAAAATCGTAAAGAAACCCCAACTCATTTTCTGGCTGTTCTGCATCGCCAAAATTGAAAACACCGAAGACCGAATCAGCAGCAACACTGCGAAAGCGATATAGAAGACTCCAAAAAAGGGCTGCTCCATCCTACCCGCCGCTACGATCATAAAAGAGAGCAGCCCTGCAACGATCAGGAGGCACTGAGCACGAAGTTCGTTCCTATCCGATTTTACCAGAGTAGCAGTCAGACCGAGTAATATCAACCCCGCCACGGTAAACCGGGATGGGCCGAGAAACTGACCGACGGGCTCGTGTGCAAAATAGGCGAGCGACTTTCCCAACCCCCCTTCAATTCTCCAGGCGGCGCTCGGGTCTCCAGTGATATTCGAAAGAAAGTATCCAACCTTTTCTTCAACGCCGAACAGCACAAAAGGTGTCCCCAGAATGAAAATCGGGGCAACGAGGTGAATGAGATCCCGAAGCCCCGATAGAATCGCCATCCTATCCTTCCTCTGCTCCCTCGAAGTCAGATATTTCAGAAGGTAAATCGAGATAGAGAAGAGGACAAAAACACCGGTGTGACCAATAAAAATAGGTTTGCTCAAGAGAGCCAGCGCGAAGCAGATTCCGCCGAGCAAAAGGAACCGCCGGGCAAGTCTTTGTTCCGTTTGGTTCGACGCTTCCAGCGACAGATAGACGCCGAGCGCGGTGCATAGAGAACAGATTGAGTCGGGACGAAAATCGTGAATGACGAACCATGGATAGGGTAACGAGAGAATGAGCAACATTACCGCGACGCACGATGCCCAATGGATGTCTCGGCCAATGTATACGATGCTCAGAAGGAGCAGTGCCACAGCCGCTCCATTCATCACGTAAGGAGCCCAATCCGTCGCTCCAAAGATGGAGAAAGCGGTCGTCGCGAGGATCGAAGAGAGAGGACTATGGGCAGGTGACAGGATCAGATCTTTGAAGTAGGCGCCAAGCCCTTCCGCATAGAATAGACGCAGGCGCTCCAACCCATCCGTAAAGTAGGTCACGTCATCGTAGGTCGGATCCTGAGAGAGTCGTCCGTATTCGAACGACCACCGAATAACCAATGCCGTGAAGAGGGCCGTCAGAATGAGTGCGCATGAGATCTTTGTTCTGAGATCGCGCGCCATCATGAGAGAATCACATCAACGATCACCGAAGCTTATCTCGCTCATCAGCAGGGCCATGTCTCGCGGATCGTAGGCGTTAGGGAGACTCATAGTGCAGCCGATTCTCAGGAGGTTCTCGCCCTGCTTCAATCGAAACCGCTCCGTGACTACCGTTTGCCAGACATGGGGCCGTCCCAGCGTTACATCGAGAATCTCGGATCCGTTGATTGAGACTCGGATTTTCTGATTCTCGATATGGGACATCGCATCGAAAAAGAGGACATTGGTAGCTTCTGCATCTGTAATAGGTCCCTCCGGTTGAAAGACTATCATGGCGTGGATTCCAAGCATCCACCGAACTTCCGAGAAAATACCCCACTCAGGATAAGGTCCTTCCCAGGCATCGAATCCTATCTCGCGGATGGTACGAAAGGGAACGCGAGAGTCCGTCTCGAGATCCATGGTTCTCCTTTCGTAGATCTGAAAACCATGGTCTCCCCACAACTTTGAATAGAAGGTTCCTTCGATTTCAATCAATTGACCACCCAAGATGTTGGCGATTAGAAGCTCGGGCCCCCGTCCGAATGCATTCCTTCCCAACACTCCCTTCATTTCGGATACTCCAAGGTTCTCGAATTCGAGATTCGGATGTCTCCTCTTCATGAAGACGAACAAAGGATACTCGTGCGAGGCACCTTTTAGCAAGAGACCGATGCGTCTAATGTCCCGGTCCTTTAGGACACTGGGAATCTCTGCCAGAGCCCGTCGAGTAGGGTTGGGAGCGTTCACCAGGTATTGCTGATCTCGCACCCTCATGAAGACGCTCAACTCTCCGAGCCAAGGCCGGGCATCGCTCGAATAAAGAGGAAAGAACGAACTCGTGGCGCAAACCACAAGGAGCGCCAATCCGGCTTTCTTGAGATCTGATACGAGAAACGCAGCGAAAGGCGCGGCCAGCAGCGCATAGGTGACATGGAAACGAGTCATCCAAGGATGCCACTTCAAAAGGAAACTCAAGAGAAGAAAACCCGCCATTGTAGCGATCAGATAGAGAAGCACTCCTCGATCGGTCCGCCGTAGATGGAGAGAGCAACTCATCGAGACCAGCAGGATCAAGATATGTACCGGAAACCCGCTAAAGTCCTCGTGAAAAGATAAACCCTTTCCGCTTATCAGGTTGAACTTCTGATCGAGCCAGGTTGAATCCGTCTCATTTACCGACCTGCCGGCCAGACTATGGAGCCACTCTACCATTGTCTGGAGTTTTCGAGCCGGAGGTTCGCCTACTCCTAACGGTATATCGGAGGATTTGAAGTGCATCGCGAAGTGGCGAAGAAGGTTGGATCCCAAAGAGATGATACCCGGATCTACGCAAAGCGCGACGCGCCGGTGGGCATCGGATCCGTAGGGATGCCCGTAGGTCCTGAAGCTGCGGGTCCAATGGGGCGCGTTGATCAATACGACCAGTATCAAGAGGGCCGCTGTTTTCAGGATTCTTCTCCCTTTCGCGGTGAAGAAAGCTCCAATAATTACCCAGAGAACAAAAGGAAAGGCAGCAAACAAGGCCGTCGGTTTGGTCAGAATGGCGAGCCCCAGTCCTCCGCCCGCCCCAGACCAATTCATGGGTCCGTCGCCCCTGATATGCCGCAGGGCGAAATAGACGAAGGTGAGTACCCAGAACGAGGCCACCAGATCATTCTGAGTAGTCGCGGCCTGAAGAATACTCATCGGGATTGATGCGCTGAAGACGACCGTGAGCAGCTGGTGCCGATCGCTTCCTCCGAGCTCCGCGCCGATGAGCGAGCAGGCCACCAGGCAACCGATGAAAAAGAACCACTGGACGAGGTTTGCCAGGCGATCGCCACCCGTAAGAATCTGCAGGTGGAGAATGCAGTACTCCGCGAAGGGTGGATAGAAGAGCTGCCGATCGTCGCGAGTGGGAAAGAAATCAATGCTTCCATTTTCCGTCCAAAAAAAGACCCGGCTCATATGGTAAGACATAGAGTCGGCATTATTGGGCGGCGCGACGAAAGCGGTCACTCCAGTTGATCCAAGAACCACGAACAGGAAGATTCCGAACACAACGGTGAGACGATCCGGCCGGTAGGAGCGCAGTTTCCGATTCCAGACCTGAAGGATCCGGAGAATGCCCTCTCGGTTTCTCCGAATCATGCCTCCCTGTAAGAGGATTACCATCGTCCACACGCCGGCCACGCTCTCGCGTTGCAAGAAATCCAAGAGGCTTAGCAGCTCGGTCGAAATCACGACGAAGAGCCCGTTGAAGAGAGACGTCAGGAGCACCCCAACTCGCAGCGGATGGGGCTGATCCCTCCGCACCAGGAAGCTTGAAATCCAGATCCAGCTTAGGGCGAGGCTGGCTGCAATGAGTAGGACGAACACAGGCGACTCAATCTGGATTCATCCTAGATTGGATTCGGATCATTGAAAGAGTGAATGACAGAAATATCTCTTCCTAGCGGAATCCGGAAGGATTTCGAGGGAGCACTCACTCTGCCACGATCGTTTCAACGATGTATTCCGCGAGCTCTGTATAGAGCAGTGATGTAGGGTGGTTGTCGTACGGGATGCGGTATTTCTCTTCCAAAACATCGGGTACAATCCGGCTGATTCGGTGGACGGTTATGCCTCTCTTTTCGAGTCCACGAACTAGCCTGCACGAATGGCTATCCTCCGCGTCCCAAAGGAGAACGTGAAACTCACTGCCCGGATAGCGTTTCTCGAAGATTGCCTTGGATCGCTCGACGATCCCAAGGAACAAGGAGATGTCATCAATTCTCTGACCGTGCTCGTTTATCTTCCGAAGGATAGATGAGTTTCGGAATTTTGTGAGGAATCCGATCTGCTCCGATTCCTGCTCGAAAGTTCGCTGATCGTCGAATCGCCCGACGAAGAGAAGTTCGCCATCGTTTTCCAATACATAGCGGGGACCTGCCGTATCCCAAACCGCCCTGCCGGCGGCGCGCGCCGCGTGCTCGGGCAGAGCCAAGTAGATTCCGTATCCTGGTCTGCAATCAACAATCCGTCCCTCCAATTCATTTTCTAAAATGGCCAGCATCTGATGGGCCCCGTATCCATGAAACCCAAAATTGTAGCACCTGTACCGCCTTTCTGTCGCAAGCTCCACCTGATGGGGAAGGGTCTCTTGGTCGTCTACTCCCTCGCCGAAGGTGAAGGATCCGCCAAAGAAGAAGATACACTCCCTCTGATCTTCACGGTCGTGCGACGCAAGACCGGTCCGCAATCCATTCTCGTCTAAAGTATAGACGACTTCGTAGAGCACCTCCTTCCCACGGAAGTAGGTTGATCGCTTCTTGACCGATTTCGGTGCCCCATATCCGAGGAGCTCATCAGGCACAAAGTAGCCTTCATTGTAGCTTCCCTCAATCCTGTGCTCGAATTCATCGACGAAGGGTGCGGTCGGTCGCAAGACGTACTCTCCCACGCCAATCGCGACCCAGAAGATCGAAAAGCTGAACCAGAACGCTCGAAATCCGCGCCGCTCACAGAAATGAAAAGCAAACAGGCCGACCAGCATCCAGATGACGGCGATTCCAATGTAGGGCAGATCACTCGCCCAAAGGTTCGTGACAGAACCGATAGTTCCCAACAGGAAAATTGCGGAGAGTTGCGCCTTTTGGCTTCGGAAAAACACGGGGACTTATTCTTACGCAGCTGACTAGGGCTGCAATCACAGATGCGTGAGGAGCTGGTCGTTCGATCGATCAGCGGCGCGTCCGGTACACCTCGGCGAAGCCTTGGCGAAGACGGGAGGCCACGCCCTACCGCCTAACGGAATTTCGGGTCCTTTCCACCCGCTCCGGCTAGGACAGAATTGGAATATCGGGTCCGATGACCGCCAGGTGGGAGGGCGTGGCCTCCGGACGCGCCGCAAGAAAGCCAATGGAACAGATTCGCATCTGCAGAGACCTCACGCTATTCGAATTCGGCTCCCCCGGTTGACACAGCAACATGGGAGGAAGAAACTCCCAATCTATGGCCGATTCGAAAAGTGATCGAGAGCCCGATCTCCTCCTTTTTTCACTTGGGGAATTCCAGGAATTGATCGGGCAATTTTTCGATCTTCTGCTGCCCGATTCGATCTGCGAAATCGGAATTAACGGCGGAGGACTATCCACCCTTTTCGTTGACCTATGCAAGGCAAGTGGCGGTCACTATACCGGAATCGATACGCAGATCGGCGAGGAATGGGTCAATAAAATGCGAGGGGAATCCACCGTCGTGCATCGCGGTGGCTCGCTCGAATTTCTCCCGGATTTGCCTTCTCACGATGTCTACATCATTGATGGCGATCACAACTATTACACCGTCTACCATGAGCTCGAGGCAATCCTTGCCAAGTCTCCCAGACCTCGCACCGTTATCCTCCATGACGTTGCCTGGCCCTGCGCTCGCCGAGATCTCTACTACGCCCCCGAATCTATCCCGGAGTCTGAACGGCATCCATTCTCTTACTCTCTGGGCACCATCCCGGGCGAGCCTACTCTTCAAAAGGGAGGATACAGCGGAAACGGCGACTTTGCTTGGGCATTGGAAGAGGGCGGCCCAAAGAACGGAGTCCTCTCGGCTGTCGAGGACGCCATTCTAGACTTCAAACTCGGAGCATGGAAGCTTGTCACAGTGCCCGTGATATTCGGCATCGGTTTTCTTTACGATCCAAACGAGTTAAAGCCCGAGGCGCTCGGTTTTCTCGATCGCCTTTCGGAATCTGAACGCACTTTTGTAAAGATATTTGAGGCCCTCGAACTCAACCGCCTTCGCCTCTATCTGGAGCTCGGAAGAGCATCAGAATTTATCAATTCCCTTCAGGAGCACATAAACGAGAGCCACCGCGACTACGCAGAATTAGCTGCCACATTCGGAGATCTGAGTCAGCATTCTGAAGTCATCGGGGAACACGCCTCCAAACTCCTTAAGGCATATAAGGAATTAAGCAGATATGCAGAAAAATTAGAGGGAGAGCGAACGGGGCGAAGATAAACCAGTCGAACCGGAACCGCAACCAAAGTTCGGAATGTGGCCCGAGCTGATTAAGCGAAGCCTTATTGCCATCGACGAGGATAGGATCGAGTGCCGTCGGACAATAGTACTAATAGCGATACTGGCCACCGGTACTCCACGATATGCCGAGAGCGTGGCATTGTATTTGAGTAACTCGGGCCTCTTGGCGGGCCAAGTCCTCGCCAAGGTTCCCTCAGAAATGCCCATGTATTACTACTTCCTTACGCTCGACGATCATTATCCAGGCCTTAACAAGAGACGGACGATCTGATGGAGGACCGGCAATCAATCGTCATCTGCGCTACTCCCCGTTCGGGAAGCACATTCATCGGGCAGACGCTCGCCCAAGGGGACCGTTTGGGAAATCCCGAGGAATGGTTTCAGGGCACCACGATTGAAGAGAGGAAGCGGGCCTACGGGATTGCGCCGGGTATCGACCTGGCCGGCTACATTCACGCCCTTCTGGAGAGGGAACGCGGACCCAACGGTATCTTCAGCATGAAGATTATGTGGGACACCCTGGTACCGCTTCTCGCCAGACTGCGTAGCACGAATATGGAAAACCGGGAAGAAGGCAATATTGAGCTACTCGAATCGCACATTCCGAATCCGAGGTACATCCTGATAACCCGTCGCAACAAACTGCGGCAGGCGATCTCCTACGAGAAAGCGCTGCAGTCGGGAATCTGGGAGTTTCGGGGGGAGAAGCACTCCTATGACAACTCCGATCTACTATTCGACTACCTGAGGATCGAGAGAGCGAGGAAGATGCTGATCGAGCATGAGGAGGCATGGGAATCGCTCCTCAGGAATGTCGGCCGGAACATTTTCAAAATTGAATACGAGTCGTTTCTAGACCAGCGGAGGGAGATAGTAAGTGATCTCGAGAAATATCTCGAACTCGATCTACGGATAGTTGCGCCTGAATCGAAGCAGCCCTTACTACTGATGGGGGATTCCGTGAACGCGGAGTGGGAAGAACGCTACCATAAGATTTCAAAACGTTCGCAATGCTACGAGCAAATGCACGACGGGGGCGGTCTCCCCAAGGACTCCATGCGGGCGCTGATCGAAGTCGGTACCGGGCCGGTTACAATACTGGAGAAGGCACCGTTCCATCTCGAGGTAACCGTTCGAAACGAAGGCACGGAGACCTGGTATGCGAACGGGTTCAGGGATGGAAGACTCTGGATACGATTGCATGGGTTTTGGACGAGGGACGGGGAAACAGTCCCGCTCGGAGATGCCGGATACGCCAATCTCGAAGACGATCTGGAACCGGGAATGACAGCTCACCTGAACCTTCGCGTGATCACTCCCGAAAAGCATGGAGAGTACCAACTGAATCTCATTCTTGAGCAGGAAGGAGTTTCCACTTTTGAATGCGGCGGGACCACCAAACCCATCGTTCCCGTAACGGTGGAACTGAATGATACATCCCGTGCGGCGGTCGAATATTTCGGAGAGGCCGAACCCCAACTGGCCGGCTGGCGCTGGCTCGGATGGCTCGGCTACTACTATGAAGGTTATTTTTCCTGGATCTTTCACCAAGTCTTCGGCTGGCTCTACTGCAGCGGACCAGGGGCACGCGAGGACAGCTATTGGCTGTGGACGAAGGACATGGACTGGCTCTGGACCAGCAGAAAAGACCACCCTCTTTTCCTTAGGGCTGCGGACAAAAAGTGGCTCAGATTTCTGGAAACATCCTCACCAGATGTTCAGTTTGTGGATACCGCGACACACTCGATCCTGAAATTCAAGCCGTCGAAAGGAGAAAAGAGCACGGAGATTCCAGCGGATTGATTGAGGAGGGGTTCTCAAGGGATTAGGAAGGCAACGGATGGGAAATGCGGAGAGATTCGAATTCCGGGTTACTGTTTGCGGGCGAACAGCCGTCATCGCCTGCCGATCGCGATGGATCGAGCTCACATCCCCCACGCTTGTCGTGGGGTGAATTGAGGTTTCGAAGCTACTCGAGCTGGCTCAGAACGAGAGCGAATCCCCCAGGCTTGTCCTGGGGATTGTTAGGTTTCTTGACTAGCGGTTCCGCGAAAGCGGATGTATCCCATGGTCTCATCCGTTGTTTTCTTAATCTGTCGGAAACTCTCTTTATTGCAACACGTGAAGACAGAGTGTTTACAAAGAGACTGGATATTGATGGATAACAGCATAGAGACCAAACCTGACCACGAGGGAAAGAAACTTGCTGCACTCGAAGAGGAGATCGGCAAGCTTCGGGCCGCCAATCTCAATTTGCAGAACTCCAACCAAGAGATCTGGAAGCAAGTTATGCGTCTGTGGGAAAATCTAATCCCGCTCTGGAAAGCTTATACCGACGGCCTGGTTAAGGAAACCATCTTCTTCAAGGCTTTCATGCTCTCCGGTTTCCGGGGCGATTTCATCGAATTTGGTTCTTTCCAAGGCAACTCGATCAAATCCGCCTACCAAGCCGGAAGGATGATCCTCGATGATTTTCTGGCCGGCAAATACGATCATTCCTTTGCCGATTCTGAGAAGACGAAGATGGATTTTCAAAGGTCGTGGGAAGCAATGCGTTTCATTGCATTCGACTCCTTCGAGGGTATCCCCGAGCTCTCCGACATCGACAAAGCTTACGAATTCTTCCCTCAAGGTAGCTACGCCTGCACTGAAGACGAGTTCTTCGCAAATCTGGAAGAGGCCGAATTGCCCCGCGACAAAGTCATAGCGGTTAAAGGATTCTTTGCCGATACCCTGAACGCAGAGACACGAGATCGTATCGAACTGCGGAAGAGCTCAATCATCCATATCGACTCCGATCTCTATGAGTCGGCTAAACTCGCCCTCGACTTCGTAACCCCGACCTTGATTGATGGCAGCATCGTCATCTTCGACGACTACTATCAGTTCTTCGGAAATCCTGAGTTGGGGGAACAGCGAGCTTTCAGGGAGTGGCGAGAAGCACATCCAGAATGGCTGATATCGGAATTCCAGAAGACATCGTCATCCAACAACTCTTTCATTCTCAATCAGAGGATCGAATGACAACCTAGGAATCTGTCGGACGAGCTCTGTCATCTGCAAAGCAATCGAACGTCAAAGTCCGACAGACTCCTTGTCCTTTTCTTGATCGTTCTGGCCCCTTCGATCCAAGGTCGGGTCCCTGTGATTATAGATCTCCCCAAGAGGGAGCAGCAGGGAATTTAACTCATTATCGACGTCTTGGGGCGATCCAAAGAACCGGTTCATATTTTGAGTTTCGGTTCGGCGCGGTCGATCGCGGCCCCATTCAACCGGGAGCCGGATCTGTTCAAAAGGAAAGTGGCGAGGATCTACCTTTCGGCGGGTGCGTCGCTACCCGGTTTTCTGGAGTGGAACGTGATTCTCGATCCCCATGCCTTTGTCCGACTACTCCGCTCGGAGTTGCCAATCGCCCTCTTTCCCGCCGCCACCGGCAGGGGCGCGTTCGACTACAGTCCGCACAATTCCTTCTGGAAACTGCCTGATCTGAAGTTCATTTCGGAGATGGATCCTCCTCTACGGAACTATCTGAGATATGCTTTTCGAGGTCCCAGCGTCTCGACTTCCTCCGTATGCTGGAGGAAAGTCCGAAAGATGATTCGAGTAGCGAGATCATCGGTCGACCCCACAACATCTGGGAGACGGCGATTTGGATCGAAGTACCGGGAAGGAAACTCGTCTCTCGCTCAAATGGAGAGTCGCGAATCCTGAAAGTGGATGAGCTCAAGGAAGGGGATACGTTCCTGACGAGCGAGCTTTGGCCCTGCGAAATTGAGGTCGCGAATTCAGGCGAATTCAATTGGCGACGCACCGATGGCCATTCCAATTTTGCGATCTACCATCGGGCAGACCCCAATAAGAACGAAGCCGCTCTTCGGCAGGCTCTGCCGATACTCTATCAGCCTTTCTCGGTTGAAGGTTTTGCAAAGGAACCTCCGAATCGCGGTCTGGGAGGAGCGGTGGATCTGGGTGGCGGCTGGAAGTGGTTGCGGTGGTTCGGGTATTTCAACGATGAATTCTACCCGTGGATCAACCACAAAATACTGGGTTGGCTTCACCTCTCAGGGAACAACGAGAGCGTCTATTTCAACTCTTCCAAATGGGGCCTTCTTTGGACCAAAGAAAACCTGTTTCCTGTCCTCTACCGCTTCCGCGACAAGAGATGGATTCTCTATGATCTCGAATCAGATGAATCGGTCAGTTTCCATGATCTGACCAAGGATCCTAGGTAGAGGCTGCAGCAGGATTCGCAAGAATCCGGAGAATCCGATCCCAGATTCAAAGCTTAGGTTTCGTACCAATTTTCCCAGGCTAGTCCCTCGATACGCGAAAAGTCCGTATGATTGAGAGTCGCAACGACGAGCTGATGAAATCGAGCCGTTGCCGCAATCAGCAGGTCCAGATCGGAAATCGGTTGACCGGCCTTCCTCTGTCGCGCCTTCATCTGAGCAAAAACGCTCCAGACGTTATCGTCGGTTGTCAACACCACCAGTCGGTCTTCCAGGATCTCCCGATATTTCCGCCATCGCAATTCCCTGTCCTCAACATACAATCCCCATTCCACTTCGGCCACAGACACACGCGAAACTTTGCACTTCCGGTCGCCGGCACGGCTCCAGCGGCTCAATGCGGATCTCACCGGTCTCCGTCGTAGGGGTTGGCAGAAAACCGACGTATCCAGCAAGTAGTCGCTCTGCATTGTTCATTCTTCCAGCGGGCTTGACTTTCGGTCGGTTCGATGCTTCCACACTTCAGGGAAGTCCTCCTCCGGTTCGTCCTCACCGAAACTCGATTCCCACGCTTGCCACGCGGATAGAATATCGGTCCGCTCCTGCTCAAACTCCGCGGGGACCGGTGATATCACCACTACCGGCCGACCCCGCCGTCGCACCAGCACGGAAGAACCCGTAGCAGCAACTTCGTTGCACAGGCTGGGAAAATGTGTCTTTGCTTGAAATATTCCGATCGATTTCACCTATTGAACCAACCATACATATGGTTGAATGTCAAGGCAGGCAGCGACCGCGATCAGTCCTGCCTTGAGCTGCCAAATGGTAACTTTCAGCACTCATGGAAGAGTTCTCCACAACTGATTGGGCGATTCTTGGGGTTTATCTCCTTCTACTGGTTTTGATTGGCTATCTAACCTCGCGGAACCAGAAAGACGCCCGGAGTTTCTTCCTGGGAGACCGTAATATGCCCACTTGGGCAGTGGCGCTCTCTGTTCTCGCCACCACCCTGAGTGCGGCGACTTTCGTAAGCGTCCCCCAACTTGCCTACGGTGGGGACCTCACCTACCTGGTTCTGAACATAGGAGGTGTCATGGCGGCCTTCGTGGTGGCGGGCCTATTTCTCCCTCCGCTTTACCGCGCCGGCACCGTAACGGTTTACGGATACCTCGACTCTCGGTACGGTTCCACCGCCCGGATGGCGGCAAGTTTCATGTTTCTGGTAGGAAGGCTTCTCGCCTCCGGAGCACGACTCTTTATCGCTGCGATCGCATTCGCGCTGATTCTTTCCGGAGGCACGGCGACAGAGGACCTCATCACCGCGATCATTGTTTTTGGCGCCATCGGCCTGCTCTACACCGCCGCCGGGGGGATCAAGGCGGTGATCTGGACTGATGTCCTTCAAATCGGCATCGTTGTCCTCATCGCACTCCTCACCATCTACCTCTTGCTTGAAGCAATCCCTCTGACCGGGGAGGAGATCTACTCAGCCCTGAGAGACTACCGAGGTCAGGACAAACTGAAGATTCTCGATTTCCGGCTTGAGCGCGAACTCTCCTTCACCATCTGGACGGGTATCATCGCCTCGACGTTTGTTTCCACCTCCGCCTACAGCGTCGACCAGGATATGGTACAGCGGATGCTCACCACCCGCGGCTCGGTCGAAGCAGGCCGATCGCTGATCGCTTCAATTCTGATCGGGATACCGGTTGTCTGCCTCTTTCTATTAATCGGCCTCCTTCTCTCGATCTACTACGGCCGGCCCGATCTGATAGGGACCGAGGCCCCCCTCGACCTTATCAACGACACCAAGGGCGTCTTTCCGCAGTTTCTACTCAATCACCTGCCGGCGGGCCTGAAGGGCCTGGCAATGGCAGGCCTCTTCGCCGCCGCCATGAGCAGCTATGATTCCGCTGTCAACGCCATGGCAAGCAGCGCCTTGGCGGATCTTTACGATCCCTGGAGAAGGCGAGCCCGTCTCAGCAGCAGCAGAAACGGGGAATCCCCAGTGAATTCGGAAGCCCCCTCCCCTTTCACCTCCTCCACTCTAGGCGCACCGCGAACCGCGGTTGTCCTCATGGGAACACTGCTTGTCGCCTTCGCCGTTCTCGCCGTGTTTCTACAGTCGATCGGCAACGAGACTCTGATTAACTTTGCCCTGGGAGTGATGGCATTCGCCAACGCCCCTCTCCTGGGTGTCTTCGCGGCCGCCATATTTACTAAGAAGGGGAGTTCGCGCAGCGTGGTAACCGCTCTTCTGGTCGGTTGCATTCTCGTGCTTCTCCTCCAGCCCTATACCATGGCTCGTTGGCTCGACACGGCCCCAATCGCATGGCCATGGTGGTGGGTCATCGTCAGCCCCTCGAGTTTTCTGATCTGCGTTCTCGGAAAACCGAACCGGGCTCAAGATTGCTCAGAGGATTGAAACTGATGTTCATGGTTCCAAGGCTATCGGATACCCCAACCCTCGGCCAGAACATCCCGAGGATTAAAGATATAGAACCAACGTGGGTGGCGGGTGTCCGGCAGGTATTTCAGCCAGGTCTGGGGCTGGAGGTTGTAGAGGAAGGGATATTGGGAGGCGGAGGTCCAAATCCAGTCGAGATTCGGATCGTAGAGCCAGAAGTCGTCCGGCCGGCACCCTTCTTTGATACGGAACCAGCCGAGGCCGCGGTGGTAGACCCAAGGCCAGTGCCCGGTGTGCAAGAAGCCGAGCCATTGGCTTTGGCGCCAACCATCATCAAGGACCGTGAGAGCACCCAGTTCGGGATGTTCGAGGATCGCTTCGCCTTCGTCCCGGCTATTCCAGGAGGGTGGGAAAGGAAGGGATTGAGGAAGACCGTAAAGCCGGGCAAGGTTGGGAATATTGAGGTTTATCTCGGCCCATGGCTCCGGAAGGATGGGAAGGGTCACGCGCTGCGGAACGCCGGTCCGGACAAACCTCTCCTGGGCGCCATTGATCCGATCGGCAGCGCGGGCGAAGGAGCGGCGCGGGAGAGTGGGATCCGATTTTAGGACCGCTTTCGGCCCGTAGAATGCAGCTAGGACAACTGCATATCCCACGGCGACGTTACGCAGGCGGTAGGAACCGGAACGAAACACGGCCTCGAGCACGCATAGGGCCATCAAACCGCGGGGATCTCGATTTCGGATCCTTGCCACAAGCCAAGCAGCGATGCCGGCAACGACAAGGGTTGAGCCCAAAGCCAGGAACCGAGGCGCCAAATCGAGAAAAAGCCTTGCCAGATCCAAACCGGCAAACGTGCCACCAACCACTCGGGAAAAGAAAAAACAACGGCTGCGTATCCACTCGTCAATAGACCGTCCTCGAGAATCGGCATATCTGTAGATAAGGAAAGGGAAGCGTAGAGGTGAACCGCACTGACGGCGATAATGAAGATAAAGAACAGGGCCTCCCGCCGTGTTCGGGCCACCCATGCCCGCACGAAAAAGAACGGCAGAAGAATAAAATGCGTCGCCATCGAAAGAAGGGCCGCAACAGCGAAAAGCGCCATCATCATCGAGCCACCAAGACTCCATGAAAATCGTACCAGCGAGATTAGGGTAAGCCAGAAAAGAAAGTGCCACTGAAGGTCATTGAGCCGCAGGTGGAATTCATTATCGGGACATAAGGAAATAAGGAGGCAGATTGCCAATCGGATCCAATCCGACCGGACGATGTTCCGGCAACAGGGCAAGTAGAACCATGCCAACAGGACGGCGGAATGGATCAGAGCCCCGATGTGAAAAGCAGTGGGCACCCAGGACAATGGTGGGGGAAGTCCGAGGAAAAATTCGGCGAGAAGCCGAGGATAGACATGCTAGTAGCCGTTGTAGGGGGTGAACAGATGGCTCGTCAGAGGTAGCTCGAAAGCGTCTTCAAAGAAGATGCTGCCATCCTCCTCCGCGAAGTAGGGAAAGAGAAAAGCGTCAGGAAAGCGGATCGCAAGGACACAGCCGATGATTGCGGCGAGGAGGAAGAACCGACCAACGGAGAAGCAGAATATCGGCGTTGCGGCGCTCGCCGCAGACCGCTCCGAATCTCGGTTGAAGAGATCCTCCAAGCGAGCCCGGACTGCGAGAAGTTGCTTTCGAACAGGACCGTATTTAAAACAGTGAATGGGAACAGCTGAGAACGCCCTCGATTGTTAATTGGCCTCGAGGAGCGAATTAGAGACCGCGAGAAAGGATTACACGATTCCGAAGGCTAGGAGTCTGTCGGTATGAAGTTGGTCGCAATTGACAACCGTCAACCTACGATCCGAAGTTCAGGTCTGTTACGAAGTGCAAAGCCCGACAGATTCCTAGTTCACCTCCAGAGTTCTTCGACTGGAAAATAGCGAAGATCGAAAAGCCTCCGCTTTCCGCTACCAACCGTGGCGCAATCATTGTTTTCCACAGCTGCCGGAAGTTAACGGTAGGAATATTAACCAAGCGCCCCGAATTTCCGTTAAGTTTTCTCCCGCTTTCCCGAGAAAACTAAAGTCTGTACGCCTAGTAAAATTCGGGTTAGAGGGAATTCATAATGTTCAGTTGCGGTGTCGCAAGAAGCAAGATTCTCACATTCATTTTTGTTCTGTTCACCGGCGGCTGCGCCACACCCCACTCCTTTAACGTCGACGCCATCAACAATCCCGATCTCGAAGGCCACCGCTCCTTTGTCATCGTCAGCTCGGACGCATCAGTGCACGAGGATGACCTCCAATACAAGGAGGTGAAAGGGTTCGTCAAGACGGCCCTCTCCGGTAAAGGGCACTACGAGGCGCCGAGCGCGGAAGACGCGGAAATGATCGTCGACATTGCCTACGGAATCGGGGAACCCCAGATCGATCTGAAAATGGTAACGCAGCCGGTTTTCACCTATGAAGCGACAGATCCTTCCAGCACCTATGTCCGCAGGCCTTCTCAGCAGATCGTCTTCGAAGAGAGAGTGGTGCCGGAGACGAAATACGAGAAGTTTATACGTATCACGGCCCGGGACAATCGAGAAAGAGAAGCCTCGGAAGCTCCCAAGCAACTCTGGACCATCCATGTCAAGATTCGAGACAAGGACCAAGACCTGCGCAAGTATCTCCCTCTCCTCGTGGCCGCGGCCACCGATCACATCGGTTCGGATACCGAACACAACAAGAAGATCAAGATAAAGGAGAACGACGAAGTCGTCGCCTTCGTCAAAAAGGGATCTGACTAGAAAGCTCTCTAGTCGCTCTGACGAGCGAGTAGAGAGGCTCGATAAGCTACTGATCCCCGTCGTCACCTACGGCTTCGACGGGGCAGCCATCCATGGCCATGGACATCAACTGGATCTCTTCGTCCGTTGCGGGCTGTTTGGAAACATAGGAGTAGCTTCCATCTTCGTTCCGAGTGAACATGGTGGGAGCGGTTTCTCGGCACAGATCGCAGTCGATGCAGGAGCTGTCAACGTAGTATTTACCGGGCGCATTGTCCGGGTATTTCAACGACCTATCCGCCATGATAGGAACAAATCCTTTGCATATCTCCGGCCCTGTCAAATAGGATTCAGTGTGGTGTCTCGTGGATTCTTTTAAACAGGTGAGTGCATTTAGGGGCTCCTTAGGCCGATGGGTCAAAATCTCACGGCTATTCGCCTGCCTCGCCACCCTCTTTTCTCCTCTGACTGGAGCGGCCGACGACTGGCCCCAATGGCGTGGACTGAAACGGGACGGAATCTCAAAAGAGAGCGGTCTATTGCTCGAATGGCCTGAAGACGGCCCCAAGCGACTCTGGTCATCACCCGTTGGAGTCGGATCTTCTTCCATGGCGATTGTAAAAGGCCGCGTTTTTACCATGGGCAACGAAAATGACGTTGATGTCGTTCGGTCTCTCGATGCCCGGACCGGTAAAGAGATCTGGGCTCATCGATATTCATGTCCCTTTAAAAGGAGATCATTCGAAGGAGGAACTGCCACAACTCCGACAATCCACGATGGCCGCCTCTACTCCTTGAGCTACCAAGGCGATCTCTTCTGTCTGGATGCGAAGACAGGCGAACTCCTCTGGTCGAAGAACCTACCAAGGGATTTCAGCGGGACACCCCCAAGATGGGGATACTCAGGGTCTCCCTTAGTCGCCGGCGACCATCTGATCGTTGAGGTCGGAGGAGAGAATTCCTCCCTCATCGCACTCGACATGGAGACCGGGCGACTGATTTGGAAATCGGGTCGTTACAAGGCAGGATATTCATCACCCGTCCTCATGGGAGAGGGAGAAGAAGCGGCAACCGCAATATTCAGCGCCTATGGACTGGTGATTTTCCGCCTGACCGACGGAAAGGAACTGTGGAAGCATCGTTGGAAGACCAGTTTCGACATCAATGCCGCCACTCCGATCGTATCGGGTGATTCGATTCTGATATCATCCGGCTATGGAACCGGAGCAGCCGTCATCCAGGCGCCCAAAGGAAATCCGCACCTCCTCTGGAAATCGAAGGAATTCGCAAACCAATTCAGCAGCAGCGTTCTTGATGGTGGACACCTTTTCGGGTTCCATGGCAATATCGGCCGAGGAGGCCCGTTTCGATGCGTTGAGTTCAATACCGGCACGGTGAACTGGTCGGAACGGGGCTTGGGTGTGGGAACAGTCATCCTTGTCGACGGCAAGCTTGTAATCCTGAGTGAAAAAGGAGAACTCGTACTTGCGAATGCGGACTCGACGGATTTCAAGGAACTGGCCCGGGCACAGGTCCTAGGCGGTCGCTCCTGGGTGGCGCCGGCCTATTCGAATGGCCGCCTTTATTGCCGCAACAACCAGGGCCGCCTCGTTTGCCTGCAGCTTGGGAGTTCGGGTGGAGAGCTGGCGCTAAATTGATCCGGCAAGTCCCAGCGTAACCGGGATCTCGCTGGGATGGGTATGAAACCAGGATACTAAAAGGGACAGACCCTACGAGGACCCTACTAGTAGAGATAAATTGTCTTGCGCTCCAAGTGGCGCAGGATTCCAGGAGGTAACTAGAGCCCGTCCCAGTGGTGGAAACAATTGATTTTTAATGAGTTATGGGCAAAAAAAAGGCCGGATAGAGCTGCAAAAAGCTCGATCCGGCGAAAAAGGGCGCTTATGCTTGCGTTAGTCAAATACAAAGCACGCCCTTCTCATGAAAAATATTGCCGTACAAAGCTTCCTGCGTCCAGCCCTAACTCCAGTCATTCGATGCAAAGACTACACCGTGTTTCTGGAAACAATGGAGCGGATTGACCGGGTTTTGATCGACTCCTCGCTGGAAAGGGAGGCGATCGTAAAAGCCTTGGAAGGATGGGATGAAGCGGGAGGGAAGGATCGGGAGCGACGCGCTCTAAGAGCGATAAAAGCGCTGCGGGTGGAGGTGGTGCGTCATTTACTCGGAGGGATATCCTTTCGTTGTCTGTCGCAGGAGTTGGGACGCAGTGAGCTTCTGGCTAATTTTTGCCGGGTGCGTGAGGTAGACGGGATCCGGAAAATATCGAAGAGCAGTCTGGAACGGGATTCGAAATTCTTCGACGAAGCGTATCTGAGACAGCTGCATGCAAGGATGACCGAGGTGGTGGGCAATGCTGAACATTGTGGTGAGGCAGGATTAGAGAAGCCGATCGATACGAGGGAATGCCTGATCGACGCCACTTGCCTGGAAGCGAACATCCACTGGCCCGTGGACTGGGTCTTGCTCAAGGATGTGGGAGCAACGCTGCTCAAGGCGATCAGTCTGATCGGGCAGGCGGGAATGAAACAGCGCATGCCCCAGGGAGCAAAGGGATTGGCTCGGGAGATGAACAAACGGTGCCTGGAGATGACGCATGCGCGTCGGCGCCGGGAGGCGGGCAAAGCGCGTAAAGGGATCCTGCGGCGGATGAAGCTATTGCTCAAGAAGATTGAGGGCCATGCCCTTCGCCACCGTGACTTATTGGAAGCTATGTGGATGCAAAGCGATTACACCGAGAAGAAGGCGAGCCGAATCATCGAGCGAATGGATGGTATGTTAGAGCAGATACCGCAGGTCATGAAACAGGCGCACGAACGGATCATAGGGGGGCGGCAGGTGAAGAATGAGGAGAAGATCCTGAGCGCCTACGAACCTGAGATTGACGTCATCGTGCGAGGCAAGGCAGATCGGGAGGTGGAGTTTGGCAACACCCTTTATTTATGCGAGAGCGCAGAGGGATATCTGTTGGACTGGAAACTGTATGGGGGGCAGGCCCCGAGCGAATTGAAGCAGCTTTGGGAAAGTCTGGAGAGGCAAAAGGGCTTCGCTTTAGAGGAGAAGATCGAAGCGATCAGTGGGGATCGGGGCTATGCCTCGAAGGCGGCCAGCAAGCGGCTCCAGGCAGAGGGGATTTTTGACGCCCTTACGCCCCGCAATCCACAAGAGCTCAAGGAGCGGATGGAGGAGCCGCGCTTTGTCCGGTTGCAGCGACGACGAGGGAGCACCGAAGGCCGGATCGGAGTGCTCAAGAACCGATGGCACGGGGGCAAGATACGCAGCAAAGGCTTTGACAACCGTAACCTTAGCGTGGCCTGGTCGGTTCTGTCCCACAATCTATGGAAAATCGCGCAGAGACTTGCGCAAGAACATGAGAAAGAGGCAACGCAGGCGGCATAGGGATCCAAGAATCGAGTCAGAGGCGCTTCCTTGGGAGAACTATCGACTCAAAGCGAGAGGAAGGGTGCTGGAAAGGTGCATAACGGATAAAAGGTAAGCTACCGAGGACGGAAGGCATGTCGTGGTCTACATAACGTGACGAAGATTGATATCGGTATCAGGCTTCCACCCAAATCCTCTCGGATTTGGGACAGCCTCTAACTATGGGTCGCAATTCAAGACAACGGCCCCGACATTTGATCGACAACGACAAGCGATTGTCCATTTTCAGTCACGAAACATGCGATGAGAACATACGGAAGTATCGCCCTGGGTCTCCGTTGCCAGTCCCGTAGTAAGCGCCCTGCCACATTGGCCATGGTGGCAGCATTCGCCTGCCTGGCGGTCCTCGGTCCAAGAGAAGCTTCGGACCTTCGGGCGGAACCGGTCAAAGGCTGGTTGCATTGGCGTGGCCCCAGTCAGGATGGCTCTTCGGATGAGACGAATTTACCTGGGCGACTCAGTCCCGTTAGGAAGTCAACCCTCTGGACCTATCCCATATCAGGTGGCGGCACCCCGGTGATTGCCGGGGAGCGAGTCTACGTCTTCGGCTACGACGGCGAGGGTGCGAATCTCCAGGAGGTCTTGCTCGCCCTTGATGCCCGCACCGGCAAGAAAATCTGGGAGCGGCGGTTCAGCGACTTCCTGAGTGATATCATCTACAATCGGTACGCAATCGGCTCCCCTGCCATCGACCCGGAAACCGGCAACGTCTATTTGCAGACGAGTGCCGGTCTCCTGGTCGGATTTGACCGGAACGGGAATTCTCTCTGGGAGCGTTCCATGATGGAGGAATTGGGTCGGCTGACTTTTCCCAATGGCCGAACCGGCGGACCGGCAATCGAAGGATCCCTCGTTATCGTCCACGCCATTACCGCAAATTGGGGCAGTAACGGTCCCGCCCGCGACCGATTTTACGCCTTCGACAAGGAGAATGGCGAGCTGGTCTGGTATTCTCAACCGGGAGTGCCACCCAAAGACAGCTCATTTTCGCCGCTCAGATTCGACACGTTGGGCGATCGCCGCGTCTTTTTCGCCGGCACCGGATGCGGAAACATTGTCTGCCTTGAAGCGAGGACCGGAAAACCTCTCTTCCGCTATCAGCTCTCCCGAGGTGGTGTGAACTCCGCGGTCCTGCGATGGAAGAAGAACACCCTAGTTGCAATCCACGGAAAGGAGAATCTCGACTCATCAACTATCGGAAGAATGGTGGCCCTGAATATCCCGGAGTCACTCCCCGAAGAGATGGACAATCAGATGCTGCTAGGGCGTGGATCAGAGATCTGGCGCAATAATCTCGAAGCGTTTACAAGCTCACCCATCCTCCACGGTGACCACGCCTACCAGATCGTCCGAACCGGCGAATTGCACTGTATCGACCTCAATACGGGCGGCGACGTCTGGAAGTTGAAGCTTGCCCCGGACCAGCTTCATGCCTCCCCTCTCTACGCCGACGGGAAAATATACGCTCCCATGCTCGACGGTCGCCTGGTTGTCATTCGAGCGGGAAAGAATGGGGGTCAAATCCTGAGCGAAGCGCAACTCGAGGGCGCGTGCCTCGGAGCCCCGTCTGCCTTCGGAGGACGCCTCTACGTTTTAACCAAGAAAAAGCTCTACTGTTTTGGCAAAGGGCGGAAGACTTCACTCTCCAGGAAAGAGAAAAGACGGCGCAAAGCCGAATCGAAACAGGCCCGGTCGGAGTCGCCCATCAAACCTGAGTCTGAAGCGATGATCGCTTCCGGCGTCCGGGCTGACGAAAGACGATCTCCCCACAGACTGCAAATTGTCCCGGCTGAATTCGCCTTGAATCAGGGAGAGAGCCTCAAGTTCAGGGCCTGGTCAATGGACGCCGCGGGAAATCGACTGTCTCCGGTCGGGGATCTGCGTTGGGGCGAAGTTGCGGCACCTTTGGGAGATTTCGGGCCGGACAACCGGCTTGCAGTCAAAGAAGACGCACCCGCCTCGACTCTAAAGCTGTCGTGCCGGAAGAATGCGCTGCTCGGGAGCACGAGAGGTCGCATCCTTCCAAGAATACCCTTTGCCGACGACTTCGAATCCTATTCCCTCGATCAGAGATCGAAAACGGGCGTCGCCTTCTCCTATCCGCCCCCACCGTGGATGGGTGCAAGGGTGCGTTGGCAGATCCTCGAGCAGGGCGAAAACCAAGTCCTCGCCAACACCCTCGATCGCATCCTCTTTCAGCGATCTATGACGTTTATCGGCCTTCCCGAGCTGAGGAACTACATACTCCAAGCCGATGTCATGTCCGATGGAAATCGGCGGGTGATGTCTAACGTCGGTCTGATCAATCAGCGCTACAACATCTCCTTAATCGGGAACTGGCAGATCCTCGAGGTGGTCTCCAACCACGAGAGGCTGAAGGTATCCGTCCCGTACAAATGGCGGTCCAATGTCTGGTATACTTTAAAGACTCAGGTCGATGTCCTTCCGGATGGTTCCGGAGTCGTGCGAGCGAAGGTATGGCCTCGGGAGAATTCGGAACCAACCGAATGGACAATCGAAGTGCCGCACAGGAATGCACACAAGAAAGGCGCCCCGGGACTCTATGGTTTTTCACCACAGAGCCTGAAGAAAGTCTACCTCGATAATCTGTCTCTTACCGAGAACACCGCGTTACGATCGGAAAGAAAAGAAGAATGAAAGCCACTCTCCCTTTTCTCTATCTGTTCTGTGCCCTTTCCGCCACCAGCCTGGCGGGGGACTGGCCGATGTGGGGCCGCGATCACTCACGAAACATGATTTCGGAGGCACAAGGCCTTCCATCGGACTTCGATCCCGGAAAACCGAATCCGAAAAGTGAGGAGATTGATCCAGCCACCACGAAGAATATCCTTTGGATCGCGAAGCTCGGTTCCCAATCCTATGGCAATCCCACAATCGCTGGAGGAAAGGTCTTTGTCGGGACCAATAACGAATCACCCCGTGACCCTGAGACCAAAGGGGACCGGGGAATCCTGATGTGCTTCTCCGAGTCGGAGGGTGAATTCCTCTGGCAGCTGGCTGCGCCAAAACTCGGGGCGGGCAAAGTCAGCGATTGGGAATACATAGGAATTTGCTCCTCCCCTGCGATCGACGGTGAGCGTGCCTACCTCGTAACAAATCGTGGGGAGGCCATGTGTCTCGACGTAAACGGGTTGAAAGATGGAAACGGCGGGCCGTTTCAAGATGAAGGGAGATATAGGGCTGGGCCAGGCCGGCCGGCCGTAGAGACGAACGACTACGACGCCGACATTCTATGGAAATTCGATATTCGAGACGAGCTGGGGGTCTTTCCTCACAACATCACCAGCTGCTCGCCTCTCGTTGTCGGGGAACGGGTTTATGTGACCACCTCAAACGGTGTCGACTGGTCTCACACCAATATCCCCGCTCCTTTTTCCCCGAGTTTTATCGTCCTTGACAAGAACACAGGCGAACTCCTCGGCGAAGACGCCGCCGGCGTGAGCCAACGCTGCCTTCATGCCGGTTGGTCATCCCCCACCTACGGCGAAGTTAACGGCGAAGGAATCTTGATATGGGGCGGATCGGACGGATGGTGCTATGGTTTCGATACCGCTCCAATAAAAGGGGAAGAGGGATGGGACGTCCTGAATGAGCTTTGGCGCTACGACTGCAATCCCCCGTCTCACCGATTCAAGGGCGGCAAATCGATCAAATACGCCACCTACGACGGCCCGAGCGAGGTGATCGCCACACCCGTTTTCTACAAAGATCGGGCCTACGTTGCGGTTGGCCAGGATCCGGAGCACGGCGACGGCGTCGGCCAATTAAGCTGCATCGACGTGACCGGGAGAGGCGATATCAGCAAGAGCGGAGCCCTCTGGAGATATTCGGCGATAGGCAGAACCATATCCACCGTGTCGATTCTCGATGATCTGGTCTATGCTGCTGAGTATGCCGGAAACATCCATTGCCTCGATGCCGATACCGGCGAACCCAAATGGGTCTACGAAACGAACAGCCGCATATGGGGGTCGACTTTGGCGGCCGACGGCAAGGTCTACATCGGAACGGAAGACGGTGACCTCGTGATCCTGAAAGCGGGAACCGAAAAGGAGCTCATCGACAGGATCCATTTCGGGTCTCCCATCTACAGCTCGCCGGTTGAGGCCAACGGCGTCCTCTATGTGGCGAGCCAGTCGCATCTCTACGCGATTCGCAAGCAAGAGCCGTGAATCGCCTCATCGTATACATCCTTCTGGTTCTGCTCTTCCTTCTTCACCAGGATTTCTGGCTCTGGGAGAATGGGACGCTGGTGCTGGGCTTCATCCCCGTCGGCCTCGCCTACCATATCGTATTCTCCCTCCTATCGGCACTGGTGTGGTTCCTCGCAATAAGGTTCGCCTGGCCGGCTGACCTCGAATCCGAGGAAGCAGGCGATTCCGGACGAAGGTGAATTATTGAATACAATGCTGATCCGAGTTTCCCGACTATCAATCGCAGGTCGAAAATCGAGCAAATTGGCCGATTCGCGACGGCGATCCCGGTCCGCTGAGACCTTCCAACGGGTACCTTTAACCGTTAGGTGGAGGGGCGAGGGCCCTCGAGCCCTTGAACGAATTCAAAACCAGCACACTTGTGAAATTGATCAATACGGCTGGGGCTCGAGGGCCCTCGCCCCTCCAATACCTCGGATCTACGGGCTAACCGGGAACCCTCCGAAGCATACCTACTTTCTCTCGTCCGCCGTAACCCCATGACACCCCTTGTCATCATTCTGATCTATCTCGGCCTGATTCTAATCCTTGGCCAGGTGAGCGGGCGTTTCTTCAGGGGTACAACCAGTGACTTCTTTGTCGCCAGCCGGTCGATCGGCCCGTTCTTGCTCCTCATGTCTGTCTTCGGCACCACCATGACGGCCTTCGCCATGGTGGGCAGCACCGGTGAAGCCTACCGCGTCGGGATTGGACCCTACGGTCTCATGGCATCCTGGTCTGGGCTCATCCATTCCGGAGTGTTCTTTTTCATTGGGCTGAAGCTGTGGTCCATCGGCAAGCGACACGGCTACCACACTCAGATCCAATTCTTTCGCGACCGTTTCGAAAGCAATGCTATCGGATATCTCCTTTTCCCAATCCTTGTCGGCCTTGTCATTCCCTATCTACTCATCGGGCTGCTGGGAGCCGGAAGTCTCCTCCGCGCGGTCACCCGCGGGGCGCTGCCCGAACTCTTTCCAGATACCGGAGGAGCGATACCTCCTTGGATTACCGCGGCGGTCATTTCGGCTGTGGTGTTAACCTATGTCTGCCGTGGAGGTGTTCGAAGCGCGGCCTGGGCCAACACCTTTCAAACCCTAGTCTTTATGGCCATGGGTCTCACTGCATTTGTCATGATCGCCCAGGCGTTGGGCGGACCGGCGAGCGCGAGCGTGATGGCCGATCCAGCCAAGCTGGTGAGAGCGGGCAATATGTCGCAGATGCAATTCTTCACCTACTGCTTCATTCCCCTCTCGGTGGGAATGTTTCCCCATCTCTTCCAACATTGGCTCACGGCGAAATCGGCCAAGACCTTTCGACTCACTCTAATCGCCCACCCCCTTTGCATCATGATCACCTGGGTTCCCTGTATCCTGATCGGCATCTGGGCCACCGGTGCGATTTTGGATGGAGCCCGAGTCGTGCCTCTCGGGGCCAGCCCTAATTCTGCGCTTGGCCTCATGGTGGGAAAGCTGACCAACCCGATGATCGGCGGATTGGTGGCGGCGGGCGTGTTGGCAGCGATCATGTCCTCTCTCGATTCCCAGTTCGTCTGTCTCGGCACTATCTTTACCCAGGACATTGTCCTTCACACGTTCGGGCGCGATCGATATTCCGACCGCCAGGTCATCTGGATAGCTCGCGGATTTATCACCACAATCGTCCTCGTCACTTATCTCCTCTCCCTCGCCGAACCGAGGCAGATCTTTTCCCTTGGAGTTTGGTGCTTCTCCGGATTCGCGTCACTCTTTCCATTGGTCTTCGCCGCCGTCTATTGGCGGCGTGCTACCCGATTCGGTGCCCTATCCTGCATTGTGGTCGCCGCCGTGGCATGGTTCTTTCTTTTTCGCGCTTCCGATTACGGAGGGGAACGCGAGTTTCTCATCGGCGGGGCCATGCCGGTTGCAGTGATATTCCTCTGCAGTCTCATCGCCCTGGTGGTGGGCTCTCTACTCACTCGAGCTCCGTCTCAAGAGACGCTAAGCAAGTTCTTCCCCTAGGAATCTATCGGGCTTTGAAGGCTCATTTATTCCAAAATAATCCGGAATGAGTATCAGAGACGCAGTTCGGAGTGCGGCCGAAGACCTCGACCGGCACCTCTCTGAGAGCGTACTTTGGCATTTCTCACCTGAGACCGGTTGCCCCTTTTGGATCAACTGGGCGGAGACGGCAGGCTGGGACCCGAGATCCGAAATTCAGTCCGTAGCGGATCTTGAGAGATTCCCTCATTTTCATGACGAATGGCTTCGCGACGAACCTAACGAGAACTGGATTCCACGCGCTTACCAGGGAAAGCCGTTCATGGTCTTCGAAACTGGTGGAACCACGGGCCTTCCCAAGCAGCGTCTAAGCTGGGAAGACCATCTCGTCGATTATACCGAGTTCTCCCAAGGTCTGGATGATGCCGGTTTCCCGAAGGGCTCGAACTGGCTCATGCTTGGTCCCACCGGTCCCAGGCGCCTGCGCTTGAGCATCGAACACCTCGCAAATCTCCGCGGCGGTTCCTGCTACTTCGTCGACCTCGACACCCGGTGGGTTAAGAAGCTCATCGCCTCGAGACAATTCGACCAGGCCAATGCCTACAAGGACCACGTCGTCAACCAGGGCGTTGAGCTTCTCAGGAATCGCAATATTCAATGCCTGTTCACGACTCCGAAACTGCTCGAGGCATTGGGAGAAATACTCTCCATCGCCGACGCCGGGGTGAAGGGTGTCTTCTGCGGAGGCACAAGCATGACTCCCCAGAATGTCCGCTTTCTCATCGAAGAGGTCCTCGAAGATCGCGTAAGATTTCTTCCCACCTACGGTAACACGCTCATGGGTCTGGCCCAAAGCCGCCCCCTCCAAGCGGAGGATCGCTACAGCATCACCTACTATGCTCCACAGCCTCGCGCCCTTCTGCGCATCGTGGATAACGAGGAGACGGAGAAACCGGTGGAATACGGTGACTATGGCCGGGTCGAACTCACCACCATGACTCGCGAGTTCTTCATGCCGCGATTCTTGGAGCGCGACGAGGCGATAAGGCGCCGGCCATGTGCCGAATTTCCATGGGACGGGGTAGGCGATGTTCGCCCCGTCGGCGGGGGCGGTAAAAGTGTGGTGGAGGGGGTCTATTAGGAACACTATCCATCAATGTCTGGAACCATGATCACGTTCTGGAGTGTCGCATGATTCCATTCACCGATGGGCGAGAGACCCGACTCCCTCCTTCACCCAAGCCGAGCCCGACAGATTCCTTCGAATGAATCAGCTACCACATATCCCCGCCCTTCGAGGCGGAGTTCCTTACGAGAGCCTCGATACGGTCGAGATCCTCGATAGTGCAACAGGAAGTCCGATCGCAACCGTCAGCCAGATAAACTCGGGACTCATTCGACGTGATCTATTGAAAATCGAATCGGCCCGAATCGCTCTCTCCAAGACTCCCACCAAAGACCTCATTGAAATCTGCCGGAGGGCGGCCTCACACTTTCTCGAGTCCACCCTTCCCGACACCTCGAACCCACAAGGAGAGTCACCCCAAGAGTACATCGAGAGACTATCCGCCTCGACCGGGCTTCCCCACAGCCTCTGTCGCTCAAATATGGGGAAGATCCACTTCGTACTTTCGCAAATAGACACTGTCCTGAACGGCCTGACCCGGGACCTCCCTCTTGAGATCTTTGATTCTTCTCTGGTTCAAGTCGACGGCCTCAAACTGAGTTTCTATTCATCTGGAAACTGTCTCGGCGTGGTCCTTCCGAGCAATTCTCCCGGAGTGAATTCACTCTGGCTTCCCTGCCTCGCCATGAAGATCCCGGTCGTGCTAAAACCGGGCCGCAACGATCCTTGGACTCCCTATCGCATCGTCCGGTCTCTAATCGAAGCCGGCTACCCCAGGAAAGGTTTCTACTTCTACCCTTCCGACCACGAAGGTTCGGAGGCTATCTTGGGAAACGTCGATCGCGGGATCATATTCGGTGGTGACGCAACCATCAAGCAATACGCCACCAATCCGAGGATTCAGGTTCACGGACCGGGACGAAGCAAGGTCTTGATCGGTCAAGACTGGGCCGACCGGTGGGAGTCCGTTCTCGACCTGCTGATCGATTCGATTGCGTCAAACAGCGGCCGAAGCTGCATCAACGCCTCTTCCATCCTGGTGACGAAACATGCGGACAAGATCGCGCAAGCGATCGCTGAGAAACTCGTTCGTATTGTTCCTCTCGGCAGAGAGGACAAGGGAGCAAAGTTGGCCGGTTTCACGGAACAACCGATGGTCGACTTTATAGACCAAACGATCGAATCAGGCCTCGCCGAGGGAGGCGCGGAAGATGTTACATCGCGCTATCGCAGCGGCCACCGAGTAGTGGAGCAAGAAGGCCTAACCTTTGTCCTTCCAACGATTATTCGCTGCCGGCATTTTGGCCATCCCTTGGCGAACACAGAAATGCTCTTTCCCTACGCGTCCGTAGTTGAACTCCCGCAGGAAGAAATGCTCCACGTCATCGGCTACTCCCTCGTCGTGACCGCGATCACATCGGATCCGGACTGGAGAAAAGATCTTCTCCGCTCTCGCCAGGTTGACCGCTTGAATCTGGGACCGACTCCAACCAGCCAGGTGGATTGGGATCAACCGCACGAAGGGAATCTTTTCGAATTCCTCTACCGGCGGAGGGCGATTCACGAGGCCTGGGAATCTGTCGGACTTTGCACTTCCCAACATGGCTGGACCTGCGATCGGAGGCTGAAGGATCCAAGTGGCGACCAAGTTGATTCCGACAGATTCCTTTTGCACAGCAATCCGAGGACAAAGTCCGACAGGCTCGTAGCGATGAATTCGTTCACCACCCGACCCATGCCGAGGATCATCTTCGGCTGCGGCGCGATTCAGGAATTGGGATTCCAAATTACCGAACTCGGTCTCCGAAGGCCCCTCCTCGTTACCGATCCGGGGATCGTCGCAGCAGGTCACGTAAAGAGAGCTGAGCAGATTCTGAAAGTTTCCGGAGCAACCGTTGTGATCTTCGACAGAGTCGAAGAAAACCCAACTTCTCGTTGTGTCGAAGCGTGCGTCGAAGTCGCGAAGTCGGGCGCCGTTGATGGGATTGTCGGACTCGGCGGCGGCAGCAGCCTCGACACCGCGAAGGGCTGCAACTTTGTCCTAACGAACGGAGGTGAGATCGAGGAGTACCAAGGTTTCGGCAGAGCAAAAGAGCCGATGCTTCCATTTCTCGCCGTTCCCACCACCGCAGGTACAGGTAGCGAATGCCAATCCTACGCTCTCATCAGCGACCCCGAAACCCATGAGAAGATGGCCTGCGGAGACCTCAAGGCAATGGCCGCGGTGGCGATACTGGACCCCGAGCTGATCCTCTCTCAACCGGCCGCCGTGGCGGAAAACTCCGGCATCGATGCTCTCGCCCATGCCTTGGAATCGGCTGTAGCACGCAACCGAAATGAGTACTCATCCCACTACTCCCGGGCCGCCTTTCGACTCATCGAAGCAAATCTTGAGACTCTTCTCGACCACCCCGATGATGAGGAAGCCCGATCCTGCATGCTTCTCGGCGCCGCCTACGCCGGAGTGGCGATCGAGAACAGCATGCTCGGATGCGCCCATGCGGCGGCAAATCCTCTGACCGCCAAACTGGGCCTCGTCCATGGCCGTGCCGTCGGCCTAATGCTCCCACCAACTATGCGATTTAACACCTCTCAGGATGATGCTCTCGCGACTTATTCGGAATACGCCCGCGAGGTCGATCCGGAAAAGCAAAGCGACTCGCCGGAGGCGGCTGCCGACCGCCTCAACCTAAGAGTACAGTCCCTCGTCGAACGCTCCAATCAGGGACAGACCTCTTTAGAACCAGCTCGAGTCCTCAACCTAATCGACGAGCTGGCGGATGCCGCCGCCCGGCAATGGACGGCACAATACAATCCGCGAGAGGTCACAAAGGAGGACTTTGTGTGCCTCTATAAAGAGGCCTTCGACAGATTGGCTAAATGAGCAGGGAGAGAAAATGGACCTCGCAATCGGCACCTGTATCCAGCAATAAGAAACCAGTCGAAGGAACCAATTTTCATGACTTCCAGATTCAAAGGGATTCTCTCTTTGATCCTCCTCCTCTTCCTCCCTTCTGTTTCCGCTTCGGGGAGAGAGGAGCTTAAAGGAAACACCGAATCCTGGCCCATGCACCGCGGCGGTCCCCAGTTGAAGGGGCAGTCCGCCCTCCGAATCTCATCTAAACCTGAGCTCATCTGGACATTCAATACAGAACGGCCGGTGGTATCCTCACCCTCGATCGACCGCGGCCGGGTATTCATCGGCTCGAATTCAGGTAGAATACACTCCCTTGATCTAAAGTCCGGAAAGGAACTGTGGTCATACCAGACAGAGGAGCCGGTCGAAGCGGCTCCTTGCATCGTAGACGGCGTCGTCTTCATCGGATCGTCCGATACATTCATGTACGCACTTGAAGCCAAGAATGGAAAACTGAAGTGGAAATTTGAAAGCGGGGACAAGATCCTCGGGGGAGCGAACTGGAGTCGCATTCCCGGTCACCCGAACCCGCTTATCCTCTTCGGGAGCTACGACGGAACCATCTACTGCCTCGATGGAGTATCCGGCGAACCTGTCTGGACTCACGAAACGATGAGCTATGTGAACGGTACTCCGGCTGTCCTTCCGCGAGGAATCGCCTTGATTGGAGGCTGCGACAGCTTCATTTACATGCTGCGCCTGAAGGACGGAGCAGAAGTGGGCAAGATCGATACCGGGTCCTATATCGCAGGCTCAATCGCAGTCGCCGAAAACAGGGGCTATCTCGGACACTTTGACAACGAAGTCATTGCCTTCGGGATCGATTCAAAGGAGATCGAGTGGACCTACAGAGATCGAGAGTTCCCCTATTTTTCTTCGCCGGGGGTCTCATCTGATATCATCGTCATCGGTGGGCGAGACAGGAAACTCCACGGTATCAATCGGGAGACTGGAGAAAGCGTGTGGGTATTTAACGCTCGCGGCGCCATCGACAGCTCACCGGTAGTCTGTGGGGACGCGGTTCTGGTCGGCTCCAAAGACGGCCGGCTCTACGCCGTCCGTCTTAAGGATGGCGAACAGATCTGGGCCTACGAGATCGGGGCACCCATCATCTCATCGGCCGCAGTTTCCGGAAACACTCTTGTAATCGGTTCCGAAGACGGTTCGGTCTACGCCTTTCGAATCGCCGACGGGCAGCCCTAGGAATCTCTCGCACTACAGATGACGATGGTCTTTATCACACCCGGAACCGGGACCTATTTCTGCGGTGTGTGTATTCGCGACAATGCTCTGGTTCGGGCTTTGCGGGACCTCGGCAAGGACGCTGTAATGCTGCCCATCTACTTGCCCGTCCTGACCGATGAGGAGCCCACAACCGAAATGCTGCCGCTCTTCTTCGGCGGCATCAACGTATTCCTCCAACAGAGATTCGCACTCTTTCGGCGCACTCCCTCCTGGCTGGATCATATCCTCAATTTTCAACCTATTCTAAACGTCGTTAGTCGAGGAAGCGGCATGACCCAGGTCAGGAAACTCGGAGAGATGACCGTTTCAATGCTGCAAGGGGAAGAGGGGAAGCAGTCGAAGGAGGTGGAAAAGCTTGTATGTTGGCTAGCCGGCCAGAGGTCGGTTGAAGTCATTTTTCTCTCTACGGCGCTTCAGATCGGAATGGCGCGAAGCCTCAAGCGCACCCTCTCCGTTCCCGTCTTCTGCTTTCTCCAAGGTGAAGATGACTTCGTCAACCGACTCGGGACACCCTATTCCACGAAATCCTGGGCCGTCATGAGAGAGCGGTGTGGGGACGTCGACCAGTTCATCGCACCCAGCCGCTACTTCGCCGACGTTATGGCTGACCACCTGGAGCTGACTCCGGAGCGTATTCGTGTCGTCCCCAATGGCATCAACACGAATGGCTACGGACCTCCCGCAGACACCTCGAACTCGCCGACCATCGGCTACCTCGCGCGACTCTGCCAAGAAAAGGGTTTGGGAATTCTGGTGGACGCCTATATTCTCCTGATGAAGAACGGAGCAGTTCCAAACTGCCGGCTCCATGTTGCAGGTACAGTCACCGCATCCGATGGAAAGTACATAAAACTTCAGCAAGAAAAGCTGATGCAGTCCGGCCTCTCTGATCCTGCAGAGTTCCGAACAAATCTGAGTCGCGAGGGAAAAGCCGACTTTCTCCGTTCACTCACAGTGCTCTCGGTTCCCGCGAAATACGGCGAGGCTTTCGGCCTCTATGTCTTGGAAGCAATGGCCTCGGGTGTGCCTGTGGTGCAGCCAAACGTCGCCGCCTTTCCCGAACTCGTCGAAGCAACCGGCGGAGGTGTCCTCTACCAGCCCAATACCCCCGAGGCCCTGGCGGAAGCGCTTCAGACTCTCCTAAACGATCCCGATAAGGCCCAATCCCTCGGCCTCCGCGGAAGAACGCAAGTCCTCTCCAAATACTCGATCCAGAGTATGTCTAAATTGCTGATCAAGGAATGCAGCCTCTGAATATCCGCTCGAGATTAAAGGTAGAATGCACGCTTCGCAGACCCAATTGGATCGTTTTCGGCGTCTTCTAACCACCTGAAAATCCAATTCCAATGTGACAAATAAATCGACGGCCGTCGATTTATTTGTCACAGAGTCGTTGTCTCGATTCGAATGCTGAATAGAATCAAGCTGTTGTTTACTAGGAAGTGTTCGAAAAAGGAGTAAAAGGAAGAATGACTTGGCTATACTACGCACTCATGACGGTTCTCTTCTGGGGAATCTACGGTGTCCTGCTTCACACTGGGCAATTGGGCATGTCCGATCCCGCCGACGGCCGCTACAAGGCGTTTCTGATCGTCGGGGTTGCCTACTTTCTCACGGCCATCGTGGCGCCCCTGGTCGTACTCAAGTTAAGCGGAGCCACCTGGAGTTTCCCAATGAAGGGCGTGGGATGGTCCTTGGCGGCAGGAATTGCTGGTGCGATCGGTGCTTTTGGAGTCCTTCTGGCCTTCGGCGCAAGGGGCTCCCCGGCCGTGGTCATGGCGATCGTATTTGCAGGCGCCCCAATCGTCAACGCGATCGTCGCGATGTCTCTTCACCCTCCCGCCGGTGGGGTCGCCTCCATCCGATGGCCCTTTTTCGCCGGCATCCTCTTCGCGGCTCTGGGCGGCTGTCTTGTCACTCTCTACAAACCCCCTCCAGCGCCCTCCGCACCCCCTTCCGGTCTTAGCGAATCGGTTCCGCCGAGCCCTCAAGATGATACTTGAACTTCAAGGGATCGCCAAACGATTTGACACACCGACGGGAACCCAACCGGTCGAAGTCTTTAAGGGGATCGAATTGGAAATTGAAGAGGGTGAATCGGTCGCCATCGTCGGGCCTTCAGGTTCCGGCAAGAGTACGCTCCTCAACCTCATCGGTGCGCTCGACAGACCAACCGCAGGAAGGATCCTTTTCGAAGGAAAGAATCTAACCGAATTCGCGGAAAGAGAGGCCGCTCACTACCGGAACAGGACCGTCGGATTTGTCTTTCAACTGCATCATCTACTGCCCCAGTGCAGTGTTCTCGAGAATGTTCTGGTGCCGACATTGGCCGAGGCCAGCCGCGACTCGAGAATCGACTATGGAGGTCGAGCGAAGGATCTCCTCGGGAGCGTTGGTCTGGAACATCGCATCCATCACCGACCCTCAGAGCTCTCCGGGGGAGAGCAGCAGCGAGCGGCTGTAGCGAGAGCCCTCATCAACCACCCCCGCCTCCTCCTCGCCGACGAACCTACCGGTTCACTGGATGCGGAGAATTCCAACTCTCTCGCCAACCTCCTCGTCAGCCTGAACGAATCGGAAGCCGTGACCCTGATCATGGTGACACACGCCTCGGACGTCGCCCAAAGAATGAGCAGGGTCTACAAGCTGGACGGCGGAACCTTGCAATGAAGATGACAGGGCTGCGCCTCATCGGCCGAAGCGCGGCATTCTACTGGCGGACTCACCTTGGGGTGATTGCGGGCAGCGGAATCGGAGCGATGGTCCTGATTGGGGCGCTCATGGTGGGCGACTCGGTCGACTTCACACTCAGGCGCCTCGCCTCGCTTCGGATTGGCGCGATTGAGCATGCCCTCCATTCGGGAGATCGCTATTTTCGCACCGAACTGGCCGACGAGGTAATGATGGGATACGATGCCGTCATTGCGCCTTTATTGGCGACCGAGGGCAGCGTGACCCTGCCCGACGGTTCGAAACGGACCAACCGCGTTCAGGTCCTAGGGGTTGAATCCCGTTTCTGGCAACTGTCACCGAGGGGTCGGGCACAGAAGCCAAGTGAAGGCCCGGACGTGGCTCTCAATCGAACACTGGCGGCCCGGCTCGGAGTCGAGGTCGGAGATGCACTGATCCTCCGTTGCGAGAAGCCCGGTGATCTCTCTCGCGACGCTCCTCTTTCGGGAGAGAGCGACGCCGTGGTCGCCTTTCGGGGGACCGTAGGATCCATTATCGGAGATGAAGATTTCGGCCGTTTCAGTCCTCTGGCCTCTCAATTGCCTCCCTCCAGCATCTACCTCCCACTTCCGACGCTTCAGCGGGTTCTCGGCCTGCGAGATCGAGCCAACATGCTCCTGAGCGGACCCGAAGAGAGTGGATCCTCATCTCTTCCCTCCCTCACCGAAACCCTGCGACGCTCGGTGGAGTTGGAGGACTTCGGTCTCGAGGTGCGAAGTCTGGAGAGTGTGGATGCATGGGAAATCATCTCAAATCGAGTTTTTCTCGAACGACCAGTACTCGAGGCGGCCAGAAAACTCGCCCTACGAGATCCCGAGATATCTTCTATTGCTTCCTCGACTTTGGAGCCGGGAGGCGTCCTCACCTATTTTGTAAACGGGATTCGCCACAAAGATCGGCTCACGCCCTACTCGATAGTCTCGGCCATCGATCCCAGATCCGTCTCTTTCCTTCCAGACTCCGCGGGAAAGGGCGAGATCTTCATCAGCGAATGGTTGGGTGATGATCTGGGTGTGGGTGTGGGTGATGAAATCGAACTGAGCTACTACGTCGTGGCGGATCGAAGGAAGCTCATCGAAGAGTCCCGAGATTTCCTCGTCGCCGGCGTCTACGCGATGGACACTGAAGGGGTCTCGCCGGAGTGGATGCCGGAATTCCCGGGCCTTGCAGATGCGGATAACTGCCGGGACTGGGAGCCTGGTCTGCCGATCGATCTGGATCTTATCCGGCCTAAAGACGAGCGCTACTGGGATAACTATCGAGGCACTCCAAAGGCCTTTATCTCACTTTTAGATGGACAGGCTATGTGGTCCAACCGGTGGGGAAGCCTCACCGCAATCCGCCTTCCCAAAGTGAGCCTCACCCGATCGCAAATCGAATCCGGGCTGCGAGACAATCTCGACCCAGCGCGAATGGGACTGCGATTCGAATCTCTCCGCTCGCAATCGACCGCGGCGATCGAGTCTCCCGTAGACTTCGGGCAACTCTTCACCGGCTTCAGCTCCTTTCTCATTTCCGCCGCCGCCGTTCTCACCGCTCTTCTGTTTGTCTTCACAATCGAACAGAGGTCTCAGCAGACAGGGCTTCTCCTGGCCATCGGTTTTCATCCAAAGCAAGTATGGAGACTGCTTCTAGTGGAAGGAACCGTCCTCGCCCTTCTCGGTAGCCTGATTGGCCTTGTCCTGGCATTCGTCTACACGCCTCTCGTCTTGCTCGGTCTCTCGACCATCTGGAAGGGAGCAGTAGGATCGGTCACTTTTCATTTCCACGCATCGACGCCGACTCTGATTGGTGGGTTTGCCGCGGGCGCGGGCATTCCCGTGATCGCAATGTGGGCGGCGGGCAGAAGACAACTCGGCTACTCAGCGCATCAGCTTCTTCGCGAATCCCTTCTCTACACGCGACCGAATGAAGCGGCAAACGGCGGTGGAAAGCCCGCTGCCCTCTGGTTCGGAGTGATTTCCTTGGGCGGGGCTGCAGGATTGATTGGATCCGATCGGTCAGGGGCCGGCTTCGACTCCCCCGCCCTCTTTTTCGGCGCCGGTTCGCTCCTCCTTCTCGCAGGAATTGCGTTTTGCCGAGCCTGGCTGGCGCGATCCTTGCACCCAAGCGACGGACTGCAAAGTCTTCCCGATCTGGGAAAAAGAAACGTCGCCCGCCGTTGGGGTAGGAGCCTGACTTCGGTGGGTGTTCTCGCTTCAGGCGTCTTTATCGTCGTAGCGGTCAGCGCTTTTCACAAGGACACCCGCGGAATCAGCCTGGAACGAGATTCCGGCACTGGAGGGTTCGCCCTCGTCGGGCGCTCAACCCTTCCCATCTATGATGACCTTAATACCAGGGAAGGCCGCGATTCTCTGGGATTGGACCATGAGATACTGAACGACGTCTCCATTGTCCCGATGCGCCTCCGGGAAGGTGACGACGCGAGTTGCCTCAACCTCAATCGAGCTCTCGAACCCCGCCTCTTGGGCGTGTCGCCGGACGACCTGATTGGGCGAAACGCTTTCCGCTTTCAAAGAAAAGGGAGAGAATACTCCTCGCCTGAAGGTTGGCGCCTCCTCAATCTTCCGGTAGAGGAGGGAGAACCGGTTGCCGCGATTGCCGACCAGGCGACCGTGCGCTGGGCTCTGGGGATGGCAATCGGAGATAAACTGACCTACCTCGACGATCGAGGAGTACCTTTCGAGGTGCAGATCACAGGCTCCGTGGTCGGTTCGATCCTTCAAGGCAACATTCTAGTCGCCGAGGAGAGGCTCATCGAGAGATTTCCCTCCGTCAGCGGCTACCGCTATTTTCTAGTCGACGTTCCCCCTGGGAGAACCGCCTCTGTCTCCAAGCACTTGACGAAGACTCTTTCCGATTTCGGTCTCGAATTGCAGTCCACCTCAGAGCGACTCTCCGAATTCCAAACGGTTGAAAATACCTACCTGGCCATTTTCCAAGCGCTAGGCGGATTGGGACTCCTGCTGGGCAGCGCCGGACTTGGCATCGTGGTGGTTCGAAACATGTTGGAGAGGCGAAGCGAGTTCGCTCTTCTGAGAGCGTTGGGGTTTCGAGATCGGGAACTCCTCCGGCTGATCTTCGGCGAGAATCGCTGGCTCATAATTTGGGGTCTTTTGGTTGGCGCCGCCGCCGCCGTAGCTGCGATTTGGCCTACCCTAATCGCAACGGGACCGCAGTCTATTCTGCTCCGCATGGCAATTCTGGCGGTGGCGATGGCTGTTCTCAGCCTCCTTTCCATTTTAGCGGCCGCCCACTTCTCACTCCGAAGAACCACATCTCTGGCGCTCACCAAAGAATGAGTCCGGCTGTTGGAGTTACCGCCATTGCTTCCGCCCTATTTCTTTCGACGCCGGAAGCGATCGACTCAAATCCAGTACCTTCAACTCCAGATCCCCTCCATGCCAATCTTCAATCCCCGATTTTTCATGAAGATTTCGAAAAGGTTCAGGTCGGGGTCGAGCCGGAAGTCCTCTTCATTCTCGATGGCGATTTTGACAAAGTTAGATTGGACGGAAATTCAGTTCTCCGTCTTCGGGGCGAACCTCTTGCCGAATTTGGCGCTCTCTTCGGACCCAGTAGAAAAGAAGACATTAGCGTCAGTCTCCGCGTTTGGTCTGAGTCGGCGGGCCGCCGCCATCCTGTCTTTGGTGTCGGATTGAACGGCATCACAGGGGTCCGATTTCTCGTCAATCCTGCAACCAGGACCGTGAAACTCGCTCACGACGAAACCACTTTGAAGTCCGCACCCTTGGAGTGGCAATCAGGGAGCTGGATGTCGATCATACTCCAGATCGCAGAAGTTAGCGGAAATCTCTGGGAGATACGCGGCAAGGTTTGGAAATCGAACCAGATCGAACCCTCGAGATGGAACACTATCGCGACCACTGATAAGGAACCACGTAAGGGCAAAGCGTCTCTCTGGGGGATACCCTACTCGGGTAAGGACATCCTTTTCGACGATCTGCGGGTTTTCGAAACCGAGAGTGGAGTATTGGAGTGAGGGAGTGGCATGGAGCTGACACCCGACACCACTCCTCTCACCTTCGACTCGAACTCTCCACCACTCCATCACTCCACTCTTTCCCCGTCCCGCAAATCGAGGCATTTCAACTCGGTCTGGCTGCGTAAGACCAGTTTGCCGTCGCTCAGGGCCATCGGTGCCCACATTTTTGAATCGTCCTCCTCGCCGACACCGAAGACATCGGCCTCGGCCAGTTGTCTGTAGCCGGAAGGATCCGGCTGCACCAATCGAAGAATCCCATTCTGACCGTCCTGAATGATGAGCAGACCGTCGGCGAAGATCATGCCCCCTCGACCGAAGTTCGGCGAAGCGCCGGTCTTCCACTTGACGCTGCCATTAAGGTCGACGCACATCAAGCCGCCTTCTACATGGCGCGACTCAATCTCCAGGATCTCATTCTCGTTTCCAATAAAGAAGAGATGCTCATCAATGAGGAAGGGGAGATGGATTTGGGACCCTCGTTCCAACCGAAAAAGCTCCGGAAATTTCATTCTCTTCGGATCCCGTCCCACATCGAGTAGGACCGAACCCGCTTCATAGCCTCCGGTGAGAAACAGCCTCCCCTCGCCAATCTGAATCGGGGCTGGAATGGGCAGACGAATGTCATAGTTTCTGCTCTGCCACAGAAGCTTCCCGTTGACCGGATCAAAACTCGAGAGGAGCCCCCCTCGTCTCACCGAAGAGAGAAAGACGATCTGCTCCTTGCGGTTGAGCCTCAGGAGGGCCGGAGTGGAGAAACTCTCGCCCACCCCTACGGTCCGCCAGATTTCCCTGCCTGTCTTCGCGTCAAGTGCTGCCAGACCGACTTCTTCACTCATCACTGCCACGATCACCAGGTTCCCGAGGAGCAAAGGTGACTGCGCAAATCCGAATAGCGGCGGGAGGGCGCCATACTCTACGGCGATATCAAGACTCCAGACCGGCTCATGGGTTTCGCGGTCGACGCAATGGACCTGACCGAAAGGCCCAATCGTGTAGACATTCTTCTCGTCAACGGTGGGGACAGATCGCGAACCGTGATGGGGCAGACGACCGGGCATGAGATACTCGAAACGCCACCGCTCCTTGCCGGTCGGCAGAGCAAAGCACCGAAGGAGGTCGCCCTCATCAGATACGCGATCGAGGACAAAGACCTCACCCCCTTGAATCGCCGCGCCTCCGAAACCGGGACCCAGCTTGACTGTCCAAAGCTGCCTCGGCCCACCGGCCGGCCATTCCCTGGCAAGTCCCGTCTCAAGGGAGACGGCGTCTCGATTGAGCCCTAGAAATTGATGCCAGTCCGCCCCGTTGGCGGACAGCTGGGATGCCACCAGCAAAATACTGATTGCTCCCAGGATGCGAGATTCTATTCTTCCAAACTCGTTTCTCGATTTCACCATCATGTTTTCCATTCTCCTCAGGACGACGACGACTAAGCTAGGTCCTCGAATTCGACTGCCAAACTAGAATTTCCAGGCTAGAAAATCGAAATTCCATTCCATCGTAGCGCCCTTGACGAACTGAGCCGGCAGAGCCGGCCTTTCAGCGCGGCTTGTCTGTTGTTCGTTCTCTCCTGCTCGACCCTCCTTTCACAGGAGTCTTCTGAGCTGGTCGCCTTGCCGGGCTACGTGGCTCGCGAGGAGGGTAGCAAGGCGGTTGCCGCAACTGTCTCCTACTTGGATACGGAGGCGCTCAACCCATCGATCACCGGCCCTCTGTCGGAGATCTCGGCGCGAATCCCAAACCTGTCAATCACATCGAACTCCCTGCGCTCGTTCGGAGACATCTATACAATTCGGGGTATCGGAAATACCACCTTCTTCAGTAACCCGGCGGTAGTCCTCTATGTTGACGACGTCGCGATGGGAAGCGCATTCTCTTATGCCGCCAACCTGAGCAGTATCGAAAGTGTTGAAGTCTACCGAGGTCCCCAAGGCAGTCTCTTTGGGCGAAACGCTCAGGCCGGCGTAATTTCCATCAGAACTCGCGGGACGGAGGATCGATTTCGCTCCACAACCTCGTTTCGGTACGGGAATCATGCGAGCGCCGATTTGCAATTCCAGGCCGCCGGACCCATCCAAAAGGAGCGACTCTTTTTTAGCCTGGCGGGCCGATATGCCCGGCGCGAAGGCTACTTGCGAAATCGGACTCTCGACAGGATCACAGACGATCGAGAAGCCTACGGCGGACATCTCAAAATCCATTACCGTCCCAATCAGAACTTGGAAATCACAGCGGGAATCGACGCCGAAAAATTCGATGACGGCTCTCAACTTTTGACACCGTTAGGGGGAGACTTCTTTGAAGTCGCATCCGATTTCGAGGGTCGCACCCTGATCAATCGCAACGGTCAGTACCTTCGCCTCGCAAGGACCTTCCAATGGGGAACCCTATCTTCGACAACAGCACGCCAGTACTGGAACCTCGATCCCAACGCTCTGGACCTCGATCTCTCGCCCCTTCCAGGATTCACATCCACGATCCAGCAGCATCAGGAACAGTGGACCCAAGAGTTTCTCCTCCGGTCACCGACTAGCGAAGCCGGTGGATTCTCTTGGAATGCGGGTCTCTTCCTGCTTCGTGCCTCGACCGGAGGAACTTCAGTGCGCACCTTCTTCATCCCGCCCCTTCCATTCTCAGTTCGTCAGGAGACCGTCTTCGACTCGGTTGAGGAGAACGCAGCATTCTTTGCCCGGGCCGGCATCTCGCCCATAGAGAATCTAGAACTAGGAATCGGTCTGCGCATCGATCACACTCGGAAAACGATGAACCGGACCAAAACAGACAATTTAGCTCCGCCGCGAGAGATCATCGGGGACCGAACGTTTACTAAAGTCGCCCCCAGTTTCGAATTTGCCTACGAATTGAAAGAGAACTTGCGATTCTTCGCGGTAACCGCGCTGGGATTCAAACCCGGTGGTTTCTCCGCTTTCAGCGATGACCCGGAAGTGGCGCGATTTAGCACGGAAACCGTTTGGAGCAGCCAATTCGGCCTGGCCTATGTGCACCCCGAAGGAAAAATCGATTTTAACCTCACCGGTTTCTGGAACGAGATCGATGACTATCAGGTCGAGCGAACCTTCACCTTTACCGACTACATTGTCGTCAATGCCGAACAGGCTCGGTCCCGAGGCTTCGAGTTTGAGATCGGATTCCGTCCCCTTGAAGGACTGCAGTTGAAAGGCGCGGTCGGAACCGTGGATTTCGAATTCGAGAGTTATATCGATCCCTTTTCATCCGTCAGTTTCAAAGGCAATCGCGCTCCCTTCACTCCCAGCTACACGGCAAGTCTTGGAGTTCGCCTTGAAACGGAAAAGGGATTTTACGCCGCCCTCGATTTACGATCTGTGGGGGAGACCTTCTTCAATGAAGCCAATAGCCCAAATCTCGCTCAGGGGGCCTACGCCGTGGTCAGTTTGAAAGCAGGGCTCGCCACCGATCGTTTCGGTTTCCACCTCTTTGCCATCAACCTCAGCGACAACCGCTACTACACCAGCATCGTTCCCGACCTTAACGCTGGGGTGCCGGGTGACCCCATCACCTATGGATTCAGAGCAACTCTTGGATTCTAGGAGGCTGTCGGACTTTGACGTTCGATTGCTTCGCAAGTGACCAGGTTCGTCCGACAGACTCCTAGCAGGAATCTGTCGGTATGAATTTGGTCGCCGTTTACAACCGTCAACCTGCGATCCGAAGTTCAGGTCTGTTGCGAAGTGCACCTGTCACGGCACAGCAAAGCGGCGACGGAAAGCCCGACAGATTCCTAGCCCGGACATTCCGTTGCACATTTCAGGAACGACCGGCAATATCGCGAAACGGACTCCGACAGATTCCTTAATCCTCCTCCACCACCAGATTATACAGGGCCAGCTTGCCGGATCGTTCGAGTTTGATGACGTGGTAGGGTTGTTCGGAATGTATCGTCGCGATTGAGTGTTCTACCTGCACGTCGATCGTGATATTCACGATAACATTGGTATCGGTCTCAAGAACACTGCGAATAGCGATCGTTCCACTCCCTTTCATCCGCTCCCCAAGAAAGGCGACGACGACCATATCCGTGCTGAAATCGACCTCCAATTCCTGAGGGATCAGCTCGCGAGTTCCGGTGTGCGCTTTCCAGAATGCGTTGTAAGAGTTGAAATCCCGGATAACTTCGATGCGCTGGGAAGTGATCTTGCTGCTAACCCCCTTCCCGAGGGTCGCAAACTCAAGCTCTTTGCCTCTCGAGATCTCAATCTCTTCGATGACGAAAGACGCATATAGAGCGGATAAGGCTAGAAAGAAAATATTCAAAATGGCGATGTTTCAGGGAGCATACATCATCGTACCCGGAAACTCGAGCACTAAGGCCAGTCAGATCGATCCGCTCCTTTTTTTTGTCGCTCTGACCATCTGCCCAACCTACAATCGGCACGTGAAAACTAATATTTATACCTTCATTTTGCCATTCTGCTGCAGTCTATTGTTTGCTTCGGAGGAGAATCTGGGAGAAACTGCCACAGTAGCTGCTGCATCCGCGCCCCCCCTTCAGGAAGAGGAGCTGGCGGCCACTCGCGGGGCCGATCCGGCCTCACTTGTCCCCGCCCTGCGCATCATAAAATTGGCCATTAGCTACGGGGCCCCGATTTACAATCAAGGCAATCACATGTCCTGTGCCGCTATCTACGAAGTCACGGCGGAATCCCTCGTCAGTCTCGGCTCAGGGATCTCCAAGGAGGCAAAAGACCACCTGCGCAAGGCCCTCCTCCGAATTCAACTAGAGGGCAGCGTCACCGATCGCGCCTGGGTTCTTCGCCGTGGACTCGACGCCGCAGCCGGCGTCATAGCCAGACAGATAAAATCCGGGCCAGTGCAATTCGACTCCCGCTAGGAATCTGTCGGACTTTGAATTTCGCAACATCGATGAGGTTCGGATTCAACGGTGAGTCCGCATCGTCGGCGGGTTGAGTTATTCGGGCGGCTGGAATGAAAGAGATGGCCGTGATGAAAGGAGACTTCGCCCGCTTTCAACTCCAGATTCACATTCTTCGATTCGTCGACCTCTTCGTCCGGTATCGCTTGATTGATACTGAGAAGATTTCCCTCTTTTTCGGATTTCCCGTGGGAAATAATCCCCTTCCGGTGTGAGCCTGGGATGACCTGCATGCATCCATTCTCCACATCGCTGTCGTCGATCGCGATCCAAGCGGTATAGGCCACGGGCGGTTCCAATCCCCAGTAGGTAACATCCTGATGCCAGGCGACGAACGCCTCTGCCTCCGGATCGGGGTACTTGCAGAAAAAATGGGTCGAGAGGAGCAAGATGTCTTCGCCCATCAACTGCTCGGCTACATCCAGCAGCTTCCGGTCCGTCGCCAACTGCCAGATAAACTTCTCCGTCAAATGCCGGCCCGCCAATCCAATCTGACAGTTCTCCCGCCCTTCCCGCTCCTCCAGTTGATCAAAGCAACCGCGAAAATGGAGAATCTCCTCTTCCGAGAAGATCTCGAGTTCGCCCAGGAAGCCTTCGCGTTCGTAGGTATCTTTGAGGTCTTCCGTAAATTGCATGGCGACTACGTCTTCCCAACTATACTCGGTGCCATAAATAATTGCGCATAACGGCTTAGATGATACCGCAGAGTTTTCGGAGGGTTTCGTTCCCCGTTGCCCATTCCTGAAACTTGCTTTCCACCCGGTCGGAGACTTCATCGATACAGGCGAAGTACTGGTTGTGAATGCAGAGTCGACGGGTCAGTTTCCAGATCCGTTCAATGGGGTTGAGTTCCGGACTGTAAGGAGGCAGAAAGTCCTGCTCGAATACATCAGCGCATTCCTCGCGCCAGCTTTTATGCAGAAGCCCATGATGGTAGCGCGCATTGTCTGAGATGAGTACCGTTTTCCCGGGTGAACGGCTTGTCCGTTGTCTCAAAAGCTTCAAGAATCCCCAGAAACTGTCAGCATTAAAGCGGTCCTCTTCTCTGGCATAGATAAACTTGCCGTCGCGCAAACGGACCGCGCCGAAGTAACCGACTTTCTCGCGCGTGGGCGCATGCATTAAGATCGGCTCCTTCACCTCTGGAGGCACCCACATGCGGCAACGCGAACCGTACTGTTGGAAATGCACTTCATCTAAAGACCAAAGATCTATCTCAGGGTCCTTTGCTAGTCGACGGAGTTTTTTTTATGCGCCTGTTGTGCCACCGGATCGGCCCGCGCAAGGACCGGACGAGGTTTGCGCTGGCGAAAGTCCAACTGTCGGAAGAGGCGCTGACATTGCCGTACGCTCAGCTCAATCTGCCAGTTCTCTTTAAGCCACCGAGACAGCGTCTTGCCGTCCCACAGGTTAACCGCCATACCGTGTTCGCGGGGACTCTCCCGAAGAATCCCATCCAACTGCTTCAGTTCCCTTTCACTCAAACGGGAGGGTCGGCCCCGCCCTGGGCTTTCGGCCAGACCGCTCAGCCCGTCCTGATTAAGACGTTGCACCCAATACTGCACCGTGCGCGGACTGTCGCCAAGATAACCGGCCACCTGATGGGCGCTCAACCCTTGGGCCACCAATAAGACGCCATGGAGGCGATGGTCGTAACGAGATTGCTCGCTGCGACGAATTTCATCTTGTAAAACCAAGATCATTTCCTCGGAATCTGTGATAGTTAATGCACGCATAACAAAGAAAGGACATAACACCATCTCTCGTATGCGCAATTAAATTTGTCGTTATGTATAGTAAGAAACCGCATAATTCCAATTCTGTCGAACTCATACGGGAATCGGAGGAGCTCGCTTCCGGAACACATATTTAATCCCAACTGTCACATCCGAATGTGCGGCCGCACATTCGGATGTGACAGTTGGGTCAATTGGGAGAGGAGCGAGCTCGCACTTTAGAGCGGGGCGCTACTCTTGAATGGGGCGGAACACCACCGGACGGGGCCAAGGAGAGCAGTATCGCAGAGGGCGTGAGGATTCCTAACTAGAGCCCGTCCCAGTGGTGGAAACAATTGATTTTTAATGAGTTATGGGCAAAAAAAAGGCCGGATAGAGCTGCAAAAAGCTCGATCCGGCGAAAAAGGGCGCTTATGCTTGCGTTAGTCAAATACAAAGCACGCCCTTCTCATGAAAAATATTGCCGTACAAAGCTTCCTGCGTCCAGCCCTAACTCCAGTCATTCGATGCAAAGACTACACCGTGTTTCTGGAAACAATGGAGCGGATTGACCGGGTTTTGATCGACTCCTCGCTGGAAAGGGAGGCGATCGTAAAAGCCTTGGAAGGATGGGATGAAGCGGGAGGGAAGGATCGGGAGCGACGCGCTCTAAGAGCGATAAAAGCGCTGCGGGTGGAGGTGGTGCGTCATTTACTCGGAGGGATATCCTTTCGTTGTCTGTCGCAGGAGTTGGGACGCAGTGAGCTTCTGGCTAATTTTTGCCGGGTGCGTGAGGTAGACGGGATCCGGAAAATATCGAAGAGCAGTCTGGAACGGGATTCGAAATTCTTCGACGAAGCGTATCTGAGACAGCTGCATGCAAGGATGACCGAGGTGGTGGGCAATGCTGAACATTGTGGTGAGGCAGGATTAGAGAAGCCGATCGATACGAGGGAATGCCTGATCGACGCCACTTGCCTGGAAGCGAACATCCACTGGCCCGTGGACTGGGTCTTGCTCAAGGATGTGGGAGCAACGCTGCTCAAGGCGATCAGTCTGATCCGGCAGGCGGGAATGAAACAGCGCATGCCCCAGGGAGCAAAGGGATTGGCTCGGGAGATGAACAAACGGTGCCTGGAGATGACGCATGCGCGTCGGCGCCGGGAGGCGGGCAAAGCGCGTAAAGGGATCCTGCGGCGGATGAAGCTATTGCTCAAGAAGATTGAGGGCCATGCCCTTCGCCACCGTGACTTATTGGAAGCTATGTGGATGCAAAGCGATTACACCGAGAAGAAGGCGAGCCGAATCATCGAGCGAATGGATGGTATGTTAGAGCAGATACCGCAGGTCATGAAACAGGCGCACGAACGGATCATAGGGGGGCGGCAGGTGAAGAATGAGGAGAAGATCCTGAGCGCCTACGAACCTGAGATTGACGTCATCGTGCGAGGCAAGGCAGATCGGGAGGTGGAGTTTGGCAACACCCTTTATTTATGCGAGAGCGCAGAGGGATATCTGTTGGACTGGAAACTGTATGGGGGGCAGGCCCCGAGCGAATTGAAGCAGCTTTGGGAAAGTCTGGAGAGGCAAAAGGGCTTCGCTTTAGAGGAGAAGATCGAAGCGATCAGTGGGGATCGGGGCTATGCCTCGAAGGCGGCCAGCAAGCGGCTCCAGGCAGAGGGGATTTTTGACGCCCTTACGCCCCGCAATCCACAAGAGCTCAAGGAGCGGATGGAGGAGCCGCGCTTTGTCCGGTTGCAGCGACGACGAGGGAGCACCGAAGGCCGGATCGGAGTGCTCAAGAACCGATGGCACGGGGGCAAGATACGCAGCAAAGGCTTTGACAACCGTAACCTTAGCGTGGCCTGGTCGGTTCTGTCCCACAATCTATGGAAAATCGCGCAGAGACTTGCGCAAGAACATGAGAAAGAGGCAACGCAGGCGGCATAGGGATCCAAGAATCGAGTCAGAGGCGCTTCCTTGGGAGAACTATCGACTCAAAGCGAGAGGAAGGGTGCTGGAAAGGTGCATAACGGATAAAAGGTAAGCTACCGAGGACGGAAGGCATGTCGTGGTCTACATAACGTGACGAAGATTGATATCGGTATCAGGCTTCCACCCAAATCCTCTCGGATTTGGGACAGCCTCTAACTAGAACGCGCTTTCCGATTCTTGAGCCTTTTGACCTCCTCTTGCAGCGTTGGATTCTGAAAGGGCGTGAAGGCCAGCTCCAGCTTCATTCCGTCCGGATCCTCAAACCAGACCGCGTAGTATCCGGGACTATAACTCATCTCGCAGGGAGGATCGAGGATCTTCGCCTTGTTCTTCACCAGCAAAGCGTGGAGTTCGTCCACCTCTTCCCGGCTCTCCGCGTTCCAAGCCAGGTGGCTGAATCCGGGCGCCTCCCGATCGTAGGCTTTTCCCTGCCCGGCTTTCCGGGTTCGAACCAGAATCAGATCGCCGACTCCATCCTTTCTTCGATACAGGATGGAGGCCTTCATACTATGGTGCTTCACGTAGCCGAGGAACTCGCAAATCGGATCGTAGAACTTTTCCGATCCCGCTAATTTGCTCACCCTTAACTCGATGTGGTTGATCAGTGCCATATTCTTTGCCTCCCGTTTACCTGCTCACCACGGATCTTCCGAGAAATAGAATGGTTCAACGATCTCTCCGGGCAGCGAGGATTTCGCTCGATCACTCAAGAATCTAAGAGAGACGAGACCTTCGTTGCGGATCGGGTTTCTTTCGTCACCCACCAAGATCTTGAATTCCTCGCCGAAATCGAAGCCGCACTTCTCATAGAATCCCTGATTCTTTTCCTGGCAACAGAGAATCATGACATCCGTCTCCACCTCGGACTCAATCTCGCCAATCGCCTCTGATACAATCTGCTTGCCGTATCCACAGTTTCTAAATTTCGATATCTTCACGTTTTCCAAGAGTCTGATTCCTTTCTCTTCGATCGCAAACCAACTTCAGCGTTGGCGATCCCAGCGCGCCGGGACCCCCCATCGTGCATGGGCAACCTTTAGGTGGAGGGTCCCGCTCGGCGGGATCGCCGCCTTGAATCCCGCGTACTGCTCGACTAGAAATCCTCACTCGTTTTCACCCCATCGGGCTATGCCGAGGCCAGCGGATTCCGTTACAATGGAGGCCCTATCCGCGAGAAAATTCGGATATTCTGCAATTTTTGTTGACCGATCGGTTCCTAACTGTAAGTTGTCACCGAAACAGCACGAGAGATGGCAAGACCCCGCGAATTTGACGTCGACGAAGCTCTGGAAGCCGCCATGCGGGCCTTTTGGGATAACGGCTATGAAGGCACATCGCTCGAGGACCTGGTAGAGGCAATGGGCCTCAAGAAGGGGAGTATCTACAAGGCATTCGGGGACAAGCATGCCCTTTTCATGGCCGCCCTGGAACGCTATTTGAATGGATATTTCGCCATGATGAGCGAGATCGTGGCGAAATCCGACTCAGCCCTTGCCGCGGTTTCGAGTCTCTTCGAATACATGAATAATATGGCCACTAAATGCTCCGATGTGAGGCATGGTTGCTTGGCCATGAACACGATGGTCGAACTCGCCGCCCACGACGAACAGGTCGAGGCTTTCATGGTTGAAGGCTACAAACGAACGGAGCGCAAGCTGACCGACCTGATACGGTGGGGTCAGGAGAACGGTGAATTTCGCCAGGACGAAGAGGCCCAAGTCCTGGCCCGATATCTCTTTACCTCGCTCACCGGAATCTGTGTCGCCAGCAAGGCGATCTTTTCCATCAAGGATATGGAGCAAACGGAAGCCTTCGTTATCAGCAACCTGCGCAAACGGGACTAGCTTTTTTTTAACATTATTATTGAACGATCGGTAAACAACTGCAGTCTTAGACCCCAATTGTTGACCAATCGATAAACAAAAAGGGAAAGAATAGGGAATGGGCAACGGAAGGGGCAAAGAGCCGAATTCCAAAGTTGACGCGTTTGCATCGCGACTGGCGGAGAGGATCATCCGATGGCGTTGGCTGGTCATCCCGGTTGTGATAGGGGGCGGGGTCGTGATAGGAAGCGAAGCTCGTCATTTGGATTTCGCGACGAACTATCGTGCGTTCTTTTCCGCGGCCAATCCTGAGTTGTTGGCCTTTGAAAACTTTCAGAATGTCTACACGAAGAACGACAATATTCTCTTCGTAGTGCAACCGCGGATAGGAGAGGTTTTTACGAATGCGGTGACGCCCGCCATTGAGGAACTCACGGAAAAAGCCTGGCAGATCCCCTTCGCCATCCGGGTGGACTCGATATCGAACTTTCAGCACACTTGGTCGGTAGAGGATGACCTCACGGTGGAAGATCTGATTATCGACGGGGCATCGCTCAGTGCTGAGGAACTTCGGAAAAAGCGAGCCATCGCACTGGCGGAGCCGTTACTGGCGAACAACGTCATCTCCATCGACGCGGATACGACTGGGATCAACGTCGTTCTGCAGTATCCGGAGAAGAGTCTCACGGAAGTTCCGATAGCCGCCGCAAAAGCCCGGGAGATCAAGGCGGCGATCGAATCGGCCTATCCGGACCTGACCGTCGCGATCACGGGAGTCTCAATGCTGAACAACACCTTCGCCGAATCCGGGGTGCGCGATCTGGCGACACTTGTTCCGATCATGTACCTCACCCTCCTCCTGGTCATGATTGTATCGCTTCGAACGCTGAGCGGGACGGTGGCGACTCTGGGAGTCATCATGCTCTCGACGGTTACGGCGATGGGCATCGGCGGATTCATGGGCATCAAGCTGACCCCGATCTCGATGACCGCACCGACCATCATCCTGACGCTCGCCATTGCCGACAGCGTTCACATTCTCATTTCGCTCCGGAGCGCGATGCGAGAAGGACTCGGCAAGGGGGAGGCAATTGTTGAAGCCATCCGAATCAACTTCCTCCCTGTGACGATTACGAGCCTGACAACGATTGTCGGGTTTCTAGCCCTCAACTTTTCCGATTCCCCCCCCTTCAATCACCTCGGCAACATTACTGCTGTCGGCATTGGCGCCGCTTGGCTCTATTCGATTACTTTCCTTCCCGCCCTGGTCAGCCTTCTTCCCTTAAAATTCAAAGTAGCCCGGGAGCGCGCCCCTTCAGATCTCACGTTGATGGAGCGGATCGCCGAGTTCTCCATCTACCGCTATCGTGGAATCCTCGCAATCCTGGGCACCCTATCCGTGCTCCTCGCCCTCCTCGCGCCGACTAACGATCTCAACGATGAGTGGACAAAGTATTTCAGCAAGCGTGTGACCTTCCGACAGCACACAGATTTCGCCCTCGAAAATCTGGGTGGGCTCTACCCGATCGAATTTTCCATCGAGGCGGGAGAGCCGGGAGGGGTGAGCGAACCGGAGTATCTAGCCCATCTTGAGAACTTCACGGATTGGCTCCGGAGTCAACCGGAAGTCACCCACGTCTACAGTCTCTCCGATATCATGAAGCGTCTGAACAAGAACATGCACGGAGACGCTGCGCCCTACTACAAGATTCCTGAGGCCCGTGAGCTCGCCGCACAGTATCTTCTTCTTTACGAGCTTTCCCTCCCCTACGGCCTTGATCTAAACGACCGCATCAACATCGACAAGTCGTCTACTCGAGTGACCGCTACTCTGGGTGATGTCTCGACAGTTGATACGCGTATCTTCGTCGAACGGGCCGAGACATGGCTCCAAAACAATACGCCCGAATACATGTGGGCCAAATCGACCGGGGCCGCGGTCATGTTCTCCCTGATCGCCAAGCGAAATATTGAGAGCATGCTCCGGGGCAACCTCCTCGCCGTATTCATCATTTCTGTCATCATGATTTTCACCCTACGCAGCCTCAGACTAGGCCTCTTGAGCCTCATACCAAACGGACTCCCGATTCTCATGACATTCGGCCTTTGGGCTGTCCTCGTCGGCATGGTCGGAATGGCGGCGGCGACGGTCACGGCAACCTCGATTGGCATCATCGTCGACGATACGGTCCACTTTCTGACAAAGTATCTTAGGGGCATCCGCGAGAAGGGCCTTTCGGTTCCCGACGGGATCCGCTATACTTTCCGTACCGTGGGCACGGCGATGGCGGTTAATTCCGTGATCCTCGCCTTTGGCTTCTCCATCCTCGCTTTCTCCACCTTCAGGATCAATTACGAGATGGGGCTATTAACTGCGTTGGCCGTGATTCTGGCCCTGGTATTCGATTTTCTTCTTCTGCCGGCCCTTCTTATCGCCGGCTATCGACTCAAACAGATCCAAGCAAAGAACAGAGGAGATATCTACGATGAACAGACCGCTGCCGCACCGGCGAAGTAATAAGATAAGGCGCACCGCACTTGCCTTGGTCGCGTTGGGATTCTTTACCCCGGCATGGGCCCTAACGCCCGAAGAGCAGGGATTCGAGATCGCGGCTCGAAGCGACCGGTCGGACAGGGGATTCGGCGACAGCCGGGTCGCTCTAAAAATGGTCCTTCGCAACACCGCCGGCCAGGAGTCGTCGCGAAGTCTCCGCATCACGACGCTCGAAGTGCCCGATGAGAATCTGGGAGACAAAAGTCTGGTCGTCTTTGACAGCCCAAAAGACATCGACGGGACCGCCCTCCTCTCCCATGCCAAGATACTGGATCCGGATGACCAGTGGCTTTATCTCCCCGCCCTTAAACGGGTGAAACGGATCTCTTCGGCGAATAAGTCGGGGCCGTTCGTCGGCTCGGAATTCGCCTTTGAGGATTTCACCGCTCTTGAACTGAACAAGTTTAAGTATCGCTACCTTCGGGAGGAGGAAATTGACGGCCTGACCACCGACGTCGTTGAGCGACTACCACAGTACGAAAAGTCGGGTTACACCAAGCAGATCGCATGGACCGATCAGGATATTTACCAAATTCGACGAGTCGACTTCTACGACCGCAGGGGCGATCTCCTAAAAACTCTGATCTTTGATGAATATCGACAGTATGACGGTGTTTGGAGAGCTCATCGTCTGGCCATGAAAAATCATCTGACGGGTAAAAGTAGCGATCTTCTCTTCGGAGAGTACAATTTTAAGATCGGACTGAACGACAATGATTTTGTCAAAGGTGTCCTGGCGCGCACCCGTTAGGAATCTGTCGGGCGCTGGGCTTCGCAGCATCTCGGACGCTCGAAACGAGAGTGGCAGATATGATACGGCCGGGATTGAACCCGACAGATTCCTGGCAACTTTCTTCGAAAGTTTAGGAAGAAAACCGTGAGCTTCCGCTTACAATATCGATGAAGTTTTCTTTGAACCGAACTTTCACGGTCTATCTTTCCCTGCTTTTCGTAGCCGGCTTGGCCCTCAGCGAAGAGGAGCAGGGGAGTTGGGAGTTTTCTAGGTTTATCGGTTTGGAAACACGCGTCTTTCCGGAAAATGCCGCTTTTTCACAGCAACTCGCCGATTTCCAGGCTTCGCTCAGCATTGAACCCGAGCTCACTTGGGAAAATGAAGAGGGCAGTCGGCAGATTGGCCTCGTCCTATTCGGACGACTCGACTCGGAGGATGGCGAGCGCTCCCATTTTGACATCCGCGAGGCCTACTGGCGTGGCGTAAGCGATCAGTGGGAGGTTACAATGGGCCTGACCCGTGTCTTCTGGGGAGTCACAGAATCCCGGCACCTGGTCAATATTATCAACCAGATCGATCAGGTCGAGGCCCTCGACGAAGAGGATTTCCTCGGTCAGCCCATGCTCCAGATATCGCGTCAGACCTCATTCGGACTTTTCTCAAGTTTTGTCCTGCCGAGATTCCGGGAGCGCACCTTTCCGGGCAGGAGCGGCCGTCTGCGCGGTCCGCTTTCGGTCGATCGGGACTCGGCTCTCTATGAATCGGGAGCAGGAAAATGGCATGTCGATTATGCCCTTCGCTACTCCCACTACATAGGGGACTGGGACCTCGGGCTTTCCTACTTCTACGGCACCAGCCGCGAGCCGCGCTTTCATCTTTCGATCGACGGGAAGCAATTGATTCCTGTCTACGATCTCATCCATCAGATTGGATTCGATCTCCAGTATACCCGTGATGCGTGGCTCTGGAAACTCGAGGGCATCGTGCGCGAAGGCCAAGGCGATACTTTCGGCTCCATTGTGGGGGGGCTTGAGTACACTTTCTACCAGACCTTCGGTGGAAACATGGATATCGGCCTCCTCGCGGAGTACCTTTACGACGGCCGGGATCAGGGATTCGCGCCCCCTACCATTTTCGATAACGACCTCTTCACGGGCGCCCGATTTGCCTTCAACGATGTCAGCGATACCGCAATCCTGGCCGGAACCGTTGTTGACCTGGACGATGGCACAGCCTCCATCCGCGTCGAAGCGGAGCGTCGCCTCGGAGATTCCTACAAAATCGAGGTTGAAGCCCAGGCCTTCAGCAGCGTCGCTCCCCGCAACACCGCTTTCGCCTTCCGCAACGACAGCTACCTGCAAGTCTCGCTGTCGCGATTTTTTTAGGAAGGAATCATTTGCGGGAGCAAGCCGTGCTGTGGTGGTGCCGAGAAACCTTAGAGACCACGGGGCAAGCCCGTGGGATGCTTAGTACCTCACAACTAGGATCAAGACAAAGACCCGAAAGGAGTAGGGAGACGAAGGTTCCCTCTCAGGCTTTTCTCAAACCCTGATACGTGCTACGATTCCATATATGCAACCGGCATTTCTGAATTGTCACCCTAGTAGAAACGAAAGCTCAGAAGGCAGGGCGCTTTCTGGGAATTCAAATCGATAACGGAGGATTTCGCTCGCAACCTATTGGTCTCCAATCGGGTATGCTTCCAACCTCAACAAACAACCGGACCGCACTCAGATGACCCAATTAAGCGTGAACCTGAACAAGATCGCCCTCCTGAGAAATTCTCGTGGAGGAGATTATCCTAATGTCCTATCCTTCGCGAGGCGGTGCATTTCCTGCCGAGCAAATGGGCTCACAGTTCATCCCCGGCCGGATCAAAGGCATGCGCGATACTCCGATGTTCGTGATCTCTCCGCATTGGTGAGAGATCAGCCGGGGATCGAGTTCAACATCGAAGGCAACCCGATTCCCGAATTCCTCGAGGTCGTCAAGGAGGCGAAGCCGGATCAATGCACCCTGGTTCCGGACGCGCCGGACCAAGTCACCTCCGACCACGGCTGGGATCTGAAGAGCGATTCGAAGCAGCTTGTGCCGATCATTCAGGAACTTAAGGCCCGGGGAATCAGAGTGAGCATCTTCATGGAACCTGATCTCGCACTGATCGAGAGGGCTCCGGATGTCGGAACAGATAGAATTGAGCTCTACACTGAGTCATACGCCCGAGCCTTCGACACGGGAGAACGGGACAGCGTCTTTCCCATATTTCAACTGGCGGCGGAAAAGGCCCAGTCACTCGGGCTGGGCGTCAATGCCGGGCACGACCTCAATCAAACAAATCTGCCGCTATTCCTGACCATCCCAGGAATTCTCGAGGTCTCAATTGGCCACGCCATAATCGTCGAATCTCTAGACAATGGCTTTGATTCGACGATCCAGAGCTATCTGCAGATCGTCGAGGGGCGATGACGCCAATCGAATCCTCTACGTTAGTGAGTCTCCATCGTGATCTTTCGTCGATCCCCTCCTTGGAGGGGTTTGGGGTGGGTTGCTTCGACCACGAGGACCGGCACCTTCGACATTAGATCACGATTATGACACAAGACGTTAGATAGAATTTCCCCGCCCCATGACCTCCGCCGTCCAGCACCCCAATATCCAGCGCTTTATCGCTTTTCGCGTCTTCTTCGGTGCGCGCTTCTACTACCCGGTCTATATGATTCTCTTCCTCGACTTCGGTCTAACCCTGGAAGAGTTCGTTATCCTCAACGCCATCTGGGCCGGAGCCAACGTTGTTCTCGAAGTGCCTTCAGGCGCCCTGGCGGACATTTTCGGACGGAAGAACCTGATCGTTCTAGCGGGATTCTTAATGGTTCTTGAGTTCCTCATCATGTGCCTTGTCCCTCTCGGAAATCACTCCTTGGTCTTCTGGGCTTTCGCATTGAACCGCTTCCTCAGCGGAGCCGCTGAAGCCGCGGCCAGCGGCGCCGATGAAGCGCTCGCTTACGATACCATTAATCGAGAGGGGAGCTCCGATGAGTGGCCTCAGGTTCTGGAACGCCTCATGCGCTATCAGTCCGCTGCCTTCTTCACCGCCATGATCGTAGGTGCCGCGGTTTATGACCCGCGTCTACTCAACGCGGTCGCCGGGTGGGTTGGCCTACCAGGGGAACTGACCAAGGAGGAGACTTTTCGCCTTCCCCTATGGCTCAATCTGGTAACGGCACTTTGCGCACTTGCTGCCGCACTCGGCATGCGGAATCTGCCCACCGAGATCCAGCACGAGAGTGAGCCCAGCTCCGGATCTGAGGCGATTGAAGCGTTTCGAGTCACTTTTCGGGCCGGACGATGGATTCTGAATACCCCCCTCGCCCTGATCGTTATTCTGGCAGGGATTCTCTTCGACCACATCGTCCGCCACTATGTTACGCTCTCCAGCGAATATTTCCGGATCATACTTATCCCGGAGGCTCTCTTTGGAGTGGCCGGCGCCTCGTTTGCGCTCATTGGATTTGCGGTGGCGGGGGCCGCCCGAAAGATGGCCGAGGACCGTTCACCTCATTTCAATACCTGGGTTCTCGCGGCCCTCACCTTTACGGGACTGGCCGGGACCTCGCTAGCCATCCCCTATTCGGGGATTCTCTTCATTTTGGCGTTATTCTCCGTTTGGTCGTTTCTGGGCTTCTTCATCAGCCACTACCTGAATCAGATTGTGAGCTCAGAACAGCGCGCTACGGTCCTCAGCTTCAAAGGGCTGGCCATGAATCTTGGCTATGGCGGGATCGGAATCCTCTACACCATTCTAGTGGCTACATTGAAGACGAGACACCAGGGTCTCTCCGGCGAGGATTTGAGGCAGACAGTCTTTGTCGAGTCACTGGCTTACTTTCCATGGTACTTCCTCGCCCTCTTCCTCGCCCTTCTCATCTTTGGCCGCCTCTACCTCACTTCATCCGCGGACTGCTGCGAAAAAGGAGGCTTCAGCTAGGATTCGGCCCAATATTCTCAGAAAGTTGGGCCGAATCCTCCATTTTTGGTTCGATACCCCCGACCTCCCGGTCATAAACTGTATTCAATGCGCGTTCTAATAATTGGGGGAACTGGCTTTACAGCTCCAAGGACGGTGCAGCTTCTATTGGAGCACGGCCACGAGGTCACTGTCTTTCACCGTGGCAAAACAGTCGATCAGAGGGTGAACGGGGCAAACGAAATAGTCGGCGATCGCAATAGTCTTCGTACCTATCGAGTCGCCTTCAAGGCTCTCAATCCCGATGTCGTGCTGGACACCATCCTCTACACAAAGAAAGAGACAACCAGCTTCATGGAGGTGATGGAGAATGTTACTCCGAGGGTGGTGGCGCTAAGCAGCGGAGACGTCTATCGTGCCTTTGGTGTTTTGTGGAAAAAAGAAAAGTGTGGCATTCAGCCCATGCCCCTAAGAGAAGGGTCGCCCCTGAGGCTCGAGCTGGAATTGACCGGGCAGAAGTACGACAAGCGGGCGGTTGAGCATCATGTCATGCGGCATCCGAGTATCAGCGGGACTATCCTTCGCCTTCCCGCGATCTACGGTCCGAAGGATAGCAGACATCGACTCTTCCGATATTTGAAGCGCATGGGAGACGGGCGTCCTGCGATCATTCTGGAGGAGGGTCTAGCCGAATGGCGGCATTCTCGAGGCTACGTCGACAATATCTCTCACGCGATTTTCCTTGCCGTAACCAACAGGAACGCGGCCGGTAAAATCTACAACGTTGCCGAACCGGGAGCACACTCCGAAGCCGATTGGGTAGGAAAAATTGCCGCGATAACCGGATGGGACGGCAAGATCGTGCGCCTTCCCTTCAACAGCATCCCGGAGCATCTCCGCCCCGACAACGATATCAGGCAAGACATCGTCTTGGACTCAATCAGGATTCGAGCCGAGCTTGGCTACGCCGAAACTGTCCCTGAGGAAGAAGCCCTGCGCAAGACGATCGAATGGGAAACAGCGAATCCACCCGCCGAGATCGATCCGAAGGAATTCGATTACGAAGCGGAGGATAAAGTCCTATAGGATTCGAGAGTCAGGATTCTGTACGATTTCCAGAATCCTGACTCTCGAATCCTTCCGCCACCTCCTTCAGATAGTCCCGGTAGAGGATCGTCTCGCAGAGATTGTCGCATTCGTTGCAGTGTTCCCATTCGATCCAGACGTACTCGAGGGCCTGGTAGCCCGTGTAGCTCTGGTCGTTCATCACTTTCAGAACGCGCCCGTAATCGATCGTGTTCTCACTGAATGGCGCCTGTAAGCGATCCCTTCTCGCGCCGCGCACGTGAAAGTGACTGGAATACTGAAGCAGTGGTTCGATCTCCGAATCGGGGTAGCCGGCTTTGGTGAAATGAGTGTAGTCAAGACTCAGAGTAAGACCCGGCGCGGACTTCACCATCCTGATCACCTCCTCCGGTTTCTCGATGATCGACTCGAGATGTGCTTCCACCGAATAGACAACACTGAATTCCGCAGCCCTCTCCACTCTCCATGCCAGCTCCTCCGAAGCCCGTTTGAATGAATCCTCCTCCGACTCTCCCTCAAACGGAACTCCAGGTAGTTGGGTGAGGTGGGAGCCGCCGGCACCTCTTGTATACTCCAATCCCTTTTCCAAAATCTCCCTGGACTTTCGACGCTCCTCCGGATCCGGATTGTTCGGCGCCAAGGACTCGCGATCCAAGGCCGGAACCATGAACAGGTCGGCCAATTCCAAGCCGCGGCTCTCCAGAGCCTCCTTCAACTTTGCCGCCGACTTCTCTACATTCTTGAGTTCCTCCGAAGGCGTTAGATGTTTCACTCCTTCAAAAAGGCCGATATCCACGGCGGGAATCTCCAGCATCACCAACAGATCCAAGGTCTGCTCGAAGGTTAACAGTGGAAAAGTGAAATCAGCACAGGCGAGTTTGAGGTTCATTTCTAATTAGCTCCTCCAAATCTGCAGGAAGTTACTGGCACTCTTAGGCGTGATCGTCGAAATGCTTACGCATTGCGCTACATTCCGATTCAGTGTTCGTCTGTCTTTGTCAAGTTGGTTCTTGGTGACTGGTGTGTTGCAGGCGGCCACCGTGAGTTAGGATAGCACGAAAATGGCCAAAAGCAGATTGGGGGAAACCCAGCTCGATGCAATTGAGTCCCCGCTCTGCCTCCCCGGCTTGCCGGGACTAGGAAGATGTCGATGGTGGTATGGGCCGCGAACCACGAATGCACCCGAACAGATCGAGCGCTCCGTAAAAGGGCAAAAGCTAAGTCGACAGATTCCTACGGAAGTCTGTGAACCAGATCTCCATCCTCAACCTCAAAGTCCCCCACATCTCCCCACCCTCGCTCCTCCAGTCCTTCATTGAGCCTATCGATGAACCAGGGGAAATCCTTGGGCAAGACATCAGGTACGAAAAGCGATTCCTCTCCAACGACAAACTCGATCGAATGCTCCTTCTGTTGGATTCCCCGAAGCCGAAGGTGAATGGACCAAAAGGAGGCCCAACCGGCAGGGTCCGCACCCCGAATGTGGCCGAAGAGATCGGGCACAGTCGCCCGAACCGCATCGGCCAGCGCCTCATCACCAAAATCCTGGAGGACTTCACACCAAAGCAGCGGCGGCCATAGACAGTAGACATCATGAATCGATTCCCTCCAGCCAATGAGGCATTCCTCCACACTTTCCAGGGCCCCTTCGACGTCGCCTCGTTCCGCGCGATCGACCAGCCGGTCGAGCGGATGAGTCTCAATCTCATGGAGCTCTTCCAGCGTGAAAAGGCGTTTTGAAACCGTGGGTTTCTCCCTAACATCCGGTACCGGCAAGTCGGCGCGACGATAGAACTCGTCGGGCACAAGAGATACATCCTTAAAGGTGTGTTGTAGACACATTCCCCGCGAGCGCAATGGAGTCCATCCTTCCACGATAAAGGTTGAAATCCCGTTCTTCAGGGAGATGTGACCCATTTCCGAACAGTGGTGACAGTAGGCAGGGAATTCCTCAGTCATGAAGTTTGACCTCGAAGGCGACTTGGAGCGAGGAACCCTTCCTTCTCCAGGTGAACCGGCCTCGGGCGGCCCAAACGGCCCCTGTTGGTAGTAGCCTTCCTGGATCAACCGCATCCCGCTGCCACAAGGTAGCAAACGAAACGTGACCTTCTCGTCATCCTCCGTGAGACGGAAGCGGGAGGCATGCCAGTGCCATCCAAAGGCGATCGTCCGGATTCGATCGCGCAGATCGGCCTGAGCGTACTGAGGAGGGTCACCCTCAGGCATCGCTTTCTCGGTGCAGGCCCGGCCCATTGCCTCGCCCTTTTCAAGACCATAGGTTCGGTAGAGATAGGCCAAAGTCAGGGAGGCCGCATCGCGAAATCCGTCATGGACGGGTACGTATTCAGCCCGGACCGCCATGGCCAACTCGCGCACTCCGCGTGTATCGCCACTACCTAGAGGCTGTCCCAAATCCGAGAGGATTTGGGTGGAAGCCTGATACCGATATCAATCTTCGTCACGTTATGTAGACCACGACATGCCTTCCGTCCTCGGTAGCTTACCTTTTATCCGTTATGCACCTTTCCAGCACCCTTCCTCTCGCTTTGAGTCGATAGTTCTCCCAAGGAAGCGCCTCTGACTCGATTCTTGGATCCCTATGCCGCCTGCGTTGCCTCTTTCTCATGTTCTTGCGCAAGTCTCTGCGCGATTTTCCATAGATTGTGGGACAGAACCGACCAGGCCACGCTAAGGTTACGGTTGTCAAAGCCTTTGCTGCGTATCTTGCCCCCGTGCCATCGGTTCTTGAGCACTCCGATCCGGCCTTCGGTGCTCCCTCGTCGTCGCTGCAACCGGACAAAGCGCGGCTCCTCCATCCGCTCCTTGAGCTCTTGTGGATTGCGGGGCGTAAGGGCGTCAAAAATCCCCTCTGCCTGGAGCCGCTTGCTGGCCGCCTTCGAGGCATAGCCCCGATCCCCACTGATCGCTTCGATCTTCTCCTCTAAAGCGAAGCCCTTTTGCCTCTCCAGACTTTCCCAAAGCTGCTTCAATTCGCTCGGGGCCTGCCCCCCATACAGTTTCCAGTCCAACAGATATCCCTCTGCGCTCTCGCATAAATAAAGGGTGTTGCCAAACTCCACCTCCCGATCTGCCTTGCCTCGCACGATGACGTCAATCTCAGGTTCGTAGGCGCTCAGGATCTTCTCCTCATTCTTCACCTGCCGCCCCCCTATGATCCGTTCGTGCGCCTGTTTCATGACCTGCGGTATCTGCTCTAACATACCATCCATTCGCTCGATGATTCGGCTCGCCTTCTTCTCGGTGTAATCGCTTTGCATCCACATAGCTTCCAATAAGTCACGGTGGCGAAGGGCATGGCCCTCAATCTTCTTGAGCAATAGCTTCATCCGCCGCAGGATCCCTTTACGCGCTTTGCCCGCCTCCCGGCGCCGACGCGCATGCGTCATCTCCAGGCACCGTTTGTTCATCTCCCGAGCCAATCCCTTTGCTCCCTGGGGCATGCGCTGTTTCATTCCCGCCTGCCGGATCAGACTGATCGCCTTGAGCAGCGTTGCTCCCACATCCTTGAGCAAGACCCAGTCCACGGGCCAGTGGATGTTCGCTTCCAGGCAAGTGGCGTCGATCAGGCATTCCCTCGTATCGATCGGCTTCTCTAATCCTGCCTCACCACAATGTTCAGCATTGCCCACCACCTCGGTCATCCTTGCATGCAGCTGTCTCAGATACGCTTCGTCGAAGAATTTCGAATCCCGTTCCAGACTGCTCTTCGATATTTTCCGGATCCCGTCTACCTCACGCACCCGGCAAAAATTAGCCAGAAGCTCACTGCGTCCCAACTCCTGCGACAGACAACGAAAGGATATCCCTCCGAGTAAATGACGCACCACCTCCACCCGCAGCGCTTTTATCGCTCTTAGAGCGCGTCGCTCCCGATCCTTCCCTCCCGCTTCATCCCATCCTTCCAAGGCTTTTACGATCGCCTCCCTTTCCAGCGAGGAGTCGATCAAAACCCGGTCAATCCGCTCCATTGTTTCCAGAAACACGGTGTAGTCTTTGCATCGAATGACTGGAGTTAGGGCTGGACGCAGGAAGCTTTGTACGGCAATATTTTTCATGAGAAGGGCGTGCTTTGTATTTGACTAACGCAAGCATAAGCGCCCTTTTTCGCCGGATCGAGCTTTTTGCAGCTCTATCCGGCCTTTTTTTTGCCCATAACTCATTAAAAATCAATTGTTTCCACCACTGGGACGGGCTCTACCTAACGCCTCTTTGATCTGTTCGAAACGGTCCTTCGCAAACAGGCTGGCGAGTTCTCGAATCTCCATATTTTCCTCCAATCTCACAAGTCATTCTGCGGCGCGGCCGATGCATCTCGGCGCAGCCTTGGCGAAGACGGAAGGCCACGCCCTACCGCCTTGCGGCTGAACGTCTGTTCGCTCATCTCAATTGGTTGGGTTCTGTTAGCGAGTTGATCTACCGTCGGGTGGTAGGGCGCGCCGTACTCGTGCCTCGGCATAGCGTTGCCACGACGGGTCGATTCTCCAATGAGCCTTTCGCCAGGGTCAGTTCAAGACGACCGGTCGAACCGCAACTCGAAACTCTTTTCCCCCATCACCTCGGCCTCTCAATCTTCTGACGCTCCGGCGGCACCGGAAGTGCTCCGCTCGCCGTCCAGCCTTCCACTTCGGGTGCCTCTCTTTCGGGAAAAAGGGAACGGACGAGCTTCACGCCGGTTTCAATCAGGATCCTTTCGCTCTGCGGAGTAACCTGGGCGGGAAGGCCGTAGGGCTTGTTTCCGTAGTTCGGCTCGTAACCACCGAGCGGGTATTCGGCCGCAGTGGGAAAGTAAGAAATGGCGCCGTTGGAGTAGCCGGCATAAAGAGTCACATCGGCGGGAGAACGCTCCTTAACGGCGAGGCCGATTTCGGTAAAAATCTCGCCTGGCCCGGTGACGATGGCTCCGTCCCCGATGCGGAGTGCATTGATGCTTCCTTTGACCGACGTCCGTGGACTTCCACCCTCGATCTCGTCCCTGATTCGCCGCGCCCAATTCAGCCCGTGAAAACGGAGGACCCGCAACTCGGTTTCTTTCGCTCCCTTTTTTTCTGCGTTCTCGACCTCGATCTCGGTTTTCTCAATCAGTTCGGTGAGTTCCTCCACCGTAGGCAATGGGAGAAGGGGAAACTCCACGACCTCTTCAACCGCCCCGAGGATTGGCGGCTCTTCCTCAACCGAGGACCAACGAAAAAGCGCCAAAGCCGTACCCGAACCAAACCCCGTTTCCTCGAGTCGCTTGGGCCAGCCTGGTCGATCGGCCACTGCATGCACCGCTTCGATGCCGAGCCGGCGTCCCAGATGTACCATCGACTCACAGGCGTCCTCGAAAGCGATTCGCGGCATTACGTTGCCCCCCGCGCCCTGGAGGAAGACACACTCGCCACCGATAGCATTGCGGACGTAATCGCGCATCGGACCCGGATAGTCCGGAGAGTAGCCGCAATACTTGACCCCCGTCGTGACCGTGTGACAGCCGTAATTGACGATCGTCGCGATCGCGTTCTCATCGCGGCGCACCGCCTGAAGGACAGAAACTGAACAATCGAGGAGCCCTTCTGGATTCCATCCAATCTTGGTCACGTTTCCATCCGGATCCCTCTGCCGGCGGTTGACCGATTCGTCGAGCCGCCCGAGCCCCCAACGCACCCAGGCCGGCTCGAGCGCCTCACAGGCCAACCGGCAAGCCTCGACGATTCGGGCATGCAAATAGTCGATATAGGTGAGAAGAGCTTTTGGCGGTTCCGGATCCTTCTCGCCCAAGAGCCCGCAAAACGATCGGCAACCGGTTGGCGAATGGTGAGTGTGGTTCCAATTGAGAAGAATCCCCGCCGGATCCGCTCCAGTGCACCTCGCAACCTCGGCGCGAAGCTCATCCACTTCCGGCGACTGTATCGCAATCGTATCGACCCCGCACAGAATCAACCGCCTCGAACCCAACTCAAACGCCGCCGCCGTCACCTCGAGAGGAGCGAGTCGACTCTCGGCCGGCCGGTCACGACTCACCACCCCGGACAAGGGAAGACCGAGGGGAGGGTCCACCACCAAACCGGCCGCACCCGCTTTGAAACTGTGGTTGCCTTGGTTCATTGGATCTTCATGGCGGTCACACCATGTTGAAGGGAAGGAGCCCCTGTGCAATGTGAAACTAGGACTCTGCAGGAGATAATCCGCCGCGTAGGCGGATTGGGTGGCGGCTCAAAAGAATTCGGATCGTCCAAGCGGGCGTCGAAATGCTGTCGCATTCCGCTACAAGCAAGATTCGGTAGCGGAATGCGTGAGCATTTCGACACAGCGGCAATGGCAAGCATCGTCGCATATATGTCCCGCTACATCCCTCACGGCCGGGGCTACGAACACCCTCTTAGGCAGCTTTGCCGTTCCGGCCACCTCTGGCACAGAACCTTGAAACTCCCACAACGCCAGTCGGATGATTGATCTCTCTCGATTCCAAGACCGATTTTACTCATAGTCGAACCCAGAAAAAAATCCACATGCCCGAAGAGATTAAATACTTTCCCCTCACTCACGGAGGCATCAAACGTGTCCACCATGGGCGCCTCCAGACTGAGATAGACGCCCAGACAGCGGTGATCACCCTTCGATTCTATCGAAGGGTGAAGATCGAACGATTGGAGTTGCCTCCAATCGTCTACGGTCGCAGTCGTCCTCCGGTTCCGGTGCACCCGGCCCACCTTGCTGTCACTACCTTCGACCGGGAGCAACGAAAGTGGGAAATTGTGCGCGACCTCGACTTGCGGGCCAATCCGAAGTTCTCGGGCCAGGGACTGACCGCCGAATCATCGATGGATGAAATGACGCGCCATTTTGAAGAGGCGCTCCAGGAGACCCCTCCACACCGGATCGAACTGGGAGGACTTGAGACCGACCACCTCCGTATCGAATGCGATCGAGAGCACCCGGTTTGGCCGAACCACGGAGAGTGCAACGGCGACCTCTACAACGTGCCCTACGGCATCTTCAAAAATCTCAGAGTATTCGGAGAATCGCTCGCAGAACAGCCTGCCGTGGCGCCTTACAACCGGGTCCTCAGCATGGGCAAATTCGAACCCAAGCCAACAACCGGAATGGCGATCGAGCAGAGGGCCGAGATGCTCCTTTTTCGCGGGCCACGATTGGCGGTTGGGTTCTCTCTCTACCGTCCCATTCTGCTCCATCTCGGTTGGGACGATCTGGGAGAAGGGAAGGCCGACATCAACCGATTGCTCGTCACTCGTTCTTTTTCCAATGCATCAGTGCGAATTTTACCCCTGGCGGGATTATCGGGGCCGGTCTTGCGAACCTTGGACTGCGACGTCGGCTCTCACCTCTGGACTGGACAATTGGAGGTCGAAAGTAATCAGGTGCGGTATCTCGGCCTGACTGCCATAAACGGGCTTCAGCTCGATGCTGTTTTCACGGTGGAACCGGAACGGATTTTACTCGAGATCAGGCAGAACTGCTCTATCTCATTTCACGCCGTTGAGTATGAAGCCTGGCGCCTGGCATTCGACGTCAGGACAAGCCCCACCGGAGTCTGCGGGATACCTTCCTTGATCCCCGGACGCAACGGTCACGTTCCGCTGCCCGCTTACCTTGCGGGCGAAGGCGTGGGTTGCCTCTCAATCGTCGAGGATGGAGCCGGTGGCAAAGAACAAAGCGGCATACATCTGCAGGCGGAAAGTTACCGCGAGAGCGAAGCGCTAACTTGCGGCATTGTTCCGACCGAGAGGAGCGACGATGGATTCTGTTTCTCCATTCCGGAGGGAGAACGGACGGCCCGGCTCGAATTCTCCGTCGCGAACTTTGAGCCCAGACGAACTAACGGAGCACAGAAGTCTGTCTCTCCGGGAATCCGCAGGCATTGGGCGACCCTCTTCTCCTGCTACCGTCCCGAGTACCGTGGATTCTCCAACAATTGCGTTTCGGTCAACTGTCACCTCGGCCAGTGGTCCGAACTGGAAGTGCTGGAGCACACCCGGCAGCTGGACAACGGGCCCAACCTCCTTCAGATGCTGCGTTTCACGGTAGAAAAGGCCGTTCTCGACGGTGGCGGATATGGTTACTGGCGGGAGTATTTCATGGATGCGGACCCCGCTCTCCTCTGTGCCGCGGGAACCGCTCATCGAATGGATCCGTCTCCCGATTGGCTCAAGCGAATCGAACCGGGTCTGGTCGAGATCTTTCGTCGCATGGCCTCCCAAGCGAATGACGATGGCCTCCTCGTAAAGGAAAGCCTATCCGGAAACTCCGGCGAGTTTACCCGCAGCACAAATGGTATCGACACGGTCTGCTTCGGTCATCTCGACGCCTACTCCAATGCCTGGTCCTACCGGGCTTTTCGCAATGCCGCTCCCTTGTTCGCGGACCTGGGTGCGTCCGACCTGAAAAATGACGCCCTAGACATCGCCGATAAGATGCGCAATTCCTACGGGCCCACCTTCATCAATCCGGAAACAGGCTGGGTGGCCGGCTGGCGCAGCCGCGACGGTGAGCTGCACGACTATGCCTACCTCTGCATCAACGGTATGGCGATTGCATTCGGCTTGCTGGATGAAGAGGCCGCAGCTCGCGCCCTTCGCGGTCTGGAGAAACTCCGCAAGGAAGTCTGTCCGATTTCTCCGCAACTCGGACTCCCGGTCAATCTCATCCCCCACGCCTACGAGGATCACTATTGGCCCCAGCACGTGCAGGGTTCGCAACCGACCTACGAGATGTTCACCGACGGGGCCGTCTCCTCCAATCTCCTCGAATACTACCTCAGGGCCTTGTCGATTTATGGCTTCAAAGATGAGGCCCTTCACCTCGCCGACGAATTCGATAAAGGCTATGCTGCCGGTGTCTTCTCGGGCGGTATCGGCACTGGAAATGAAATGCGCGCTTGGGACGGGATTCCCACAGGCTACGAAGGAACCCTCACCTACAACCACGGCCTCATCTACGCCGTAGCCGTCGAAAAAGGCTTCATCGAACCCCACGATCCCGAATGGTGGCCGGCGCTCCGCGAGTGACGAGTTTCGAGTGGCGGGTTGCGAGTAGGTAGAGTTTTCAGGTGTCAGGCAAATTATCAACCTATGTTGTAGCCGCGCCCGCAAGGACGCGGAAACTTTGAGCATCACCGTGCCAATGTTCCTACCGGTCATTGCAGCCTCGGCCGCAGCATGGAATACAACAGAGACAATGATGATCGATTGGTGGCACCTGAAACCTGACACCCGAAATCTGGACCCGTTCCCACTCGCAACTCGTATCCCGAAACTCGAAACTTCCTCGCCCTCACCACACCACCTCAACTGGATACTCCGAAAACCTCTCATCAGGCGAAATGACAGGCACCTGAAATAGTTGCGCCGTTGCCAGTATGAATCGATCCGCGGGATCCTTGTGGATCCATGGAAGCAACTCGGCTTGGTGAGCGATTTCGAGAGTTATCGGTTGGCAAGCGATTCGATGATGCTCCAACGCTCTCCTGAACCAACTATCCAGCAGTTCCGCTTCCACCGCCAATTCCAAAGCGCCCAGCCGTACCCACCGATGAATCTCGGAGACACTTATACTGTTCAAATAAAGCTCGGCCGCCTCATCAATCGTCCGCTCCGCCTGCTCAGAAAGCTCCTCCTGCCGATCGACCAGCCATAGAAAGGTGCAGGTATCCAATACAGCCATCTGTATCTACGTCACTAGCAGCCGGTCTTTCTCAGAAGTCGTCCTCCCAACCCATTCCCACTCTTCCTCCAATCCCGGCTTGCCGGGTCTAGCTTGGAATCTGACGGGAAAATCTGGATGCGCATACACGTCTGGCAGAACCGAACCTGGAGAATTCTGCTATTTGCAGAGCAATCTCAGTCAGATTCCAAGCTCGCCCCACTCCTCAACCGGAAGTGGCTGAGTCAGTGCTTCCCTGTTCATCCGCTTTATAGATCCATTCAATTCCGGATGGCAGTGAAGCCGAGAAGGATGGCCCGTTAGCTTCACCAACTTCACTGTCGGCTCACCCCTTCCCCTTCCGATCAGGACCTCTTCCCCAGCTTCCGCTTCCGCCACCAACTTGGAGAAATTAGTCTTCGCTTCATGTATAGTGTATCTCACCAGAAATTAGTCCACCTTAGTCCAGATTTAGCCGATGTCTACGAAACCTCGATCAAATTCGATCGGACAGGCTCCGTTTCTCAGATTCCGTCGGAAACTGTTGTTCAAATGCTTACGCCGAAGTTTACGACAAGGCTTGCGACGAAGGATCTTCCCTCTCGAAACCTGGACACTAGACGTTCTCTTCCCTCTCAGACCCGAAAATCGCCAAAGCTCACGACCTACGCCTGAAGTTACCTCCACTCACCACTCGCGCCCCGTCGCTTGCCACTCGCAGCCTGCAACTCGCTACCCGCAACTCGCAACCTCTTCTCTCTCCCCTGAACCACTGAACCCTGAACCCTCCCCAAACACTCGCAACTTCCTCTCCCCTCCCCAACCCCTGAACCGTGAACTGGGAACCGTGAACTCCGGAACATCTAAAGCATCACCCACCCACCATTAACATCGAAAGTCGCTCCGGTGGCATAGCTGCATTCGTCGGAGGCGAGAAAAGCGACCATATAGGCGATCTCTTCCGGACGCCCGAGTCGTTTGAGCGGAATCTGATCGCAGATAGCCTGACGTTTTTCCTCGGAGATATTCGCCATCAGTCGTGTGTCGAGCACGCCCGGAGCAATGCAATTGATCAATATATTGTCGGCTGCCACCTCGCGTGCGACCGACTTCGAGAACATCACGATGGCTCCTTTCGTCCCGCTATAGATGCTGGCACCGACGAAGGAGCCGATTCGTCCACCTGTGGAGGCGATGTTGATAATCTTCCCACCCCCTTGGCCGCTCATGACCGGCCGCACTGCCTGCATCATGAAATACTGACTCTTCGCGTTGACCGCCATGAGCTTCTCCCAGTCCTCCTCGTCGGCATCGACGAAATCGATGCGCGGACAGATCCCGGCGTTGTTGACCAGCACATCGAGTCGGCCGAGATCCTCAACCACCCGATCAACAAGACTCCTCGTCTCCTCAACCAGAGATACATCGCAGACAAACGGCGTCACCGAGTCCCCGATCTCTTCTGCCGTGCTCGAAACTCCACTCTCGTCAATGTCGACGGCCGCCACTCGCGCCCCTTGTTGCGACAAAACCTTAGCCGTCGCCGCTCCCAGCCCCTGCGCCGCCCCCGTCACAAGAGCCACCTTACCGTCGAGTCGAAATGGTGCGTTCTGGTTCATACTCTTTTGCCCTATATCTCTTTCTAAATTCTGGCAGATGTCATTAGATGGAAATGATCTCTACGGCGCGTCCGGCGGCCACGCCCTACCGCCTAACGGTAGCGAACTGAAGGTACCTGACTAATTGAGTCATGTTCGATGATCTGCCAAGTGGTAGGGCGTGGCCGCCGGACGCGCCGCTCTCACTCCTGTCAATAGTCTCCCTCATGCAGTGTCATCCGCGTCAATTCGCCTCACTCAGAGGTATAGATACAAAACTTCCCCTCCGTGGCCTCCGTGGTTTCTTTCATCCGTGTCCATCCGTGAAATCCGTGGTTGCTCTCTTCCAAAGCACCGTTGGCTGCGACAGAAGATCACCTGCCTAGAATTCGTACTTCCTCACCACCTCCTCATCCACCGTCACCCCCAATCCCGGCGTATCGCGGACCTCGAGAAAGCCCTCCTTCTGAATCCACGGATCCTTCACCAGCTCATGCTGCATTGGTGATTCGTGGGGCTTGAAATCCATTGAGACACCGTGGGTGGAACTGGCCAGGAGGTGAACACTGGCGGCGGTATTCAAAGCGCTGCTCCAAGTATGGGCGGTGAACCCGAGATTCTCCGCCTCGATCAGCTTGGCCACGTGCCGGCAGCCGGTAATTCCCTGGCACCGCCCGGGATCCATCTGCACGACATCGACCCCACCGGATTGAATCAGCCTTCGATAGCCCTCAACGTTCCACTCCTGTTCTCCCGTCCCGATATTCGTCTTTACCGCACTTCGCAGCCGGGCATGCGCTTTCAGATCGTGCGGCGGAAGCGGTTCCTCGATCCATTTCAGGCGATGGGGCTCGAGGTCGTGAAAGCGCTGAATCGCGGTTGGCACATCCCATTTCACGCGTGCCCCAAGGACATCGAAGACGAGCTCCATCTCCTCCCCGATCGCCTCGCGCACCCGGTCGGCCAACTCGAGATCGCGCTCGCGATCCAGCCCGAAGACAGCTTCCGGTCGCTTGCCCCAACCCCCTTTCACAATGCGATAGCCCTGCTCCCGGAACCACTCAAACTCCTTCACCGTCCAATCGAGATCCTCCATGTCGAGGTGGATCGAAGCCATAGCCGAGACGCCGTCATGCAACTTGGCGCCGAGAAGCGAGCAGACAGGCTGGCCCAGAAGCTGTCCCTTTAAATCCCACAAGGCCATATCGACCGCGCTGATTCCAAACGCCGCAATGCCCTGCGGGCCATACCACCAGACCCTCGCCAGCATGGCATGCCAGAGCCGCTCCACATCGAGGGCGCTCTCACCCACCAGCAGGGGAGCGTAGCCCTCTTCCACCACCATCTTGGTCGCCTTCGCCGCATCGGGAAACATCGTGATCGCTTCCCCCCAGCCCACCGCTCCATCCTCCGACTCGACCCGAACCAGCGTAATTATACGAAGCTTCCCGTGGTCATGCGGCTCCGGGTACTGCAATGGATGCGCGGATATGGATTTAATCTTCACGGAACTACAAGGTTATAGTGTTCTTCAATCGAGAAGTCACGATCTTCGATTACGCTTATGATTGCGAATTTCCATTGGATTTTCTTTCAACATCAGTCGATTCCCGCAATCGGCAGACGCAATCGACTGTCGAGAATTCGATTACGATCTAGATTGCGGATATCGATCGGACCTCCACCTGTAATCGTCGAGCAATCGACCCTCGTAATCGTAAGCGTAATCGACCCTCGGCCGCCGCCTCCCCCTCTCCACTGCAGAACCCAGCGAAGTCCCGGCTCGCCGGGTTTCACGCGTCCCCCGCATCTCGCATCCCGTATCTCGCATCCCGCATCCCGCATCCCGCAACTCGAAACCCGCAGCGGGCTCCTACGTCCTTCGCTCATACCTCCTCCTCCCCTCCTCATACAAATCCCCACCATAGATATCATTCACCACCACGGCGGGAAAATCCTTCACCTCCAAACGCCGGATAGCCTCCGTCCCCAAGTCCTCGTAGGCGACGATTTCTGCCTTCACTATGTGGTCGGAGAGCAAAGCCGCCGTTCCTTCCACCGCACCGAAATAGACACATCGATACTTCTGCATAACCTCACGCACTGCCTGCGAACGGCCCCCCTTCCCAATCATACCCTTGAGTCCGCGCTCGATCAACAGCGCAGCAAACGGATCCATCCGCCCCGAGGTGGTCGGGCCGGCTGAACCGACGGCCCGTCCCGGCGGCGCCGGCGTCGGCCCAACGTAGTAAACCACCTGCCCCTCCGGATCGAAGGGCAAATCCAGTCCTCTTTCCACTTCCTCCGACATACGCTGATGCGCCGCATCCCGCGCTGTGTAGATGATCCCCGAGATCGCGACCCAGTTCCCCGTTCGAAGGGGCGTGATGGCCTCATCAGTCAGTGGTGTCTTCAGCTCGATACTCTCTTGATTCATCCCTTGTCCACCGACGAAAATCCCACAGGCTTGCCCTGGGGATCTTTAGGTTTCCTGGCTATTCGACCGTCCGATCCCCCCACTCCCCTCGGCCGCAAGGGTGGCCGAGGGGAGAGAGGCGGGGAGTGGGATACACTTCGGTTGGCTTCATGTAGCTGAGAAACCGGGCACCACCCCAGCGCGAGGCTGGGGGAGCCTGAAGATTCATCTAGACAGGTACGTTTTCTGAGAATCACGAGCCTAAACTTCCGCCTCCGCCACCCGATGCGAATGACAGTCAATGTTCACTGCCACCGGAAAACTCGCGATATGGGAGGCTCCCATCTCGATATGCAACCCCAGCACGGTGATCCGTCCCCCGAACCCGGCCGGACCAATGCCCAGATCGTTGATGCGCTCTTTCAATTCCTCCTCGACCGCGGCCACGACCGGATCGGGATTGGGTTCTCCAACCGGCCAAAGAAGCGCCTTCTGAGCCAGCGTCGCGGCCTGGGCAAATGGACCCCCCATCCCTATTCCCAAGGTGACGGGCGGACTCGCATTCGGCCCCGCCTTTTCGACCGTCGCCACGACAAATTCTTTGGCCGCCTCCAACCCCTCCGCCGGGGTGAACATACGGGCCGCGCTCATGTTGTCGCAGCCCGCCCCCTTCACCAGCAGGGAGATCTTCAGACTCTCGCCCGGAACCAACTCGAGGTTCAGTGTCGCCGGTGTGTTGTCGCCCGTATTGACCCGATCGACTGGAGATCGGACCAGCGAATTCCGCAGATACCCCTGAGAATAGCCCTGCCTCACGCCTTCATCCACCGCCTCCCGCAGAGCCCCGCCAACGATTCGAACCTCCTGACCCAATTCCAGAAAGAGGACGGCGTAGCCCGTGTCTTGGCAGAATGGTATCCTTCGTTCGCTTGCAACCTCAGCGTTCTTGAGAAGTTGCCCGATCACCTTTTGTCCGGCTTCGGACTCCTCTTCCTCCAGCGCTTTCTCATAAGCCGCCACCATATCGCATCGCAAGGCACAGTTGCCCTCAATGCAAAGATCCCGCACCACTTCGATAATCCTATCGCAATGAACTTCCCGCATGACGGTTCGAAAATAGAAACCCCAACAGATTAAGAAAGCAACCGCTGACAGCACGGCAACGGATAGTCCGAAGAAGAGCGTGCCCAACGGAAGCGCACGCGGTGGCGTGCTGAAGAGAAAACAACGGATGGGGAAACAAAGGCCTTATCCTTTGCTTGCTCAACCTTTCGGATCAAGCGTAGACGAAATCCGCGACCTCTTCCGCCTTCGGTTCCGCGCTCTCGACTGCAAACGCCAACGCCGCATCCGCCGCCTTCTTGGCCTCCTCCCGGCACCGATCAAGCTCCTCCTGATCGATTCCTCTCTCCTCCAGCACTTTCTCAAACCGAGGGATCGGATCGACCTTCATCCATTTCTTCGCCTCCTCCTCGTTCTCATATTTTCCGCCGGAAATGGCGCTATGCCGTTCCCAACGTGTCGTCTTACATTCAACCAAGGTAGGCCCCTCGCCGTTTCGCGCCCGCCCCACCGCGGTGCGCATAGCATCATACACTGCGAGCGGATCGTTACCGTCGACCGTGACCCCCGGAAGTCCGAACCCATCAGCTCTCTGCGAGATATTCTCCACCGGGATCGCCTTCTCCGTCGGTACGGAAATTGCGAATCCGTTGTTCTCACAGACAAAGACCAACGGCAGCTGCCAGAGGACCGCCATGTTCAGGGTCTCATAAAAAACACCCTCGCATGAACCTCCGTCGCCGAAAAAGGTCACGACCACCCGACCATCATTCTTCAGCTTGTTGGAGAGCGCCATACCCCCGGCGATGGGTATATTCGCTGCCACGATAGCGTTACTGCCCCAGAATTCTTTCGAGACATCACAGAGATGCATCGACCCGCCACGGCCCCGGCAGCAACCGGTCTCCTTACAAAGGACCTCGGCCATCAACGCATTCAAATCGAGACCTCTGGCGATGGCGTGCCCATGCCCACGGTAGGTGGCAAGAATCGGGTCGGTATCCTCCAGGGCCGCACCCGCCCCCACCGCAGTCGCCTCCTGAGCGATACTGGGATGAGTGGAGCCGGTAAACAGCCCCTTCCGAAAACTATCCACCACATGCTCTTCGAAAAACCGAATGGTCCACATCTGCTGAAACCAATGCAGCTGGGTCTTGAGATCAGGTTCGTTGTTCATAGTTTAAAACTGGAGTCTCACGATTTGGAAAACCACGAAGCGCCTAGCGCAGCGAAGCCGGAACCAAGAACGCACGAAGAGTAACCACGGAGGGCACGGAGACACGGAGATGATTGAAAGAAGCATCATCTAGGCCTTGTCTTATGAATCCCCTAAAACAATTCCGTAGATCGCACTTTGTGGACATCGTCTTCTGCACCGTTACGTTGTAGTTTATCAGCAGCCCAACACGACATTTCGTTAGTCTTAGGTAGAGGCTGTCCCAAATCCGAGAGGTGACGTCCTATCCTTCCTGTAAAAAGAAAAATGGTGTAACCTCCTGAAAACAAAAATGTAACCAAACCGGGGCCGAAAGGCGGCCCCGAAAAACAGGAGACTACACCATGAAGAAGATAGCATCGAGTGAGAAGATAGAGCAAGAGCTAATGGAAGGAATCGCGAGCAGCACAGATCCACTGGGGGAGGCGGCCCGACGGGGAGCCCAGCTGATGCTGCAAAGAGCCTTGGAGATCGAAGTGAGCGATTTTCTGGGGCGAGAGCGCTATGAGCGCTCGAGTGATGGAGCACTGCGGGGCTACCGCAATGGCTATGAGCCGAAGAAAGTGCATCTTTGCGAAGGGACGATTGAGCTGCAGGTACCGCAGATTCGCGACGGGCTGGAGCCGTTCGAGTCGGCCTGGCTGGAAGCGATCGGACGACGCTCGAAGCGGCTTTTGGAGCTGGTGCCGATGCTCTATGTGAAAGGGATGAGTCAGCGCGATATCGAGACGGCGCTGATCGAGTCTTTGGGGGTAGAGCAGACCGGGCGCAGCGTGGTCAATGAGGTGTGCCAAAGTCTGAGGATGGACTTTGCAAAGTGGCAGGAAAGAGATCTGAGTGGTGAGCGCGTGCTCTATCTGTTTCTGGACGGGATCTATATGAGGCTGCGGCCCGAAGACAAGAGGGCAGTGGCGGTCCTATGCGCCTACGGGATGCTCTGGGACGGACGTAAGGTATTGCTTCATATGGCCGTAGGGGACAAGAGGAGAGCAGCGCCTGTTGGGAGGCCTTCCTGGAGGACATGAAGAGCCGGGGATTGGCCGATCCAGTACTCAGTGTGATGGACGGTAATTCGGGTCTACGCAAGGCGGTGGGAAGGAAGTTTCCGAACAGCCTGGTGCAGCGCTGCCAGGTGCACAAGATGCGCAACATCGTCAACAAGCTTCCAGAGGTAGCCCGTCCCACCCTCAAAAAGCTCATTCACAAAGCCTTTACGGCGAAGGGATACCGCGAGGCTGTAGAACAGGCTCGCGCCATCATCGAGGAATACAAGGGGAGCTTTCCAGCCGCCATGAAGTGCCTGGAGCGTGACCTGGAGGAATCGCTCACAGCGCTGAAATTTCCCTTCCTGCACCGAAAACAGATCCGCACCACCAATCTGCTGGAGCGACTCTTCGGGGAAGGGCGCCGTCGCACCAAAGTGATTCCCCGATTCCGCTCCGAAACGAGCGGACTGTGCCTGATCTTCGCGGTCCTGGTGGATGCCTCAGAAGGCTGGCGAGGAGTCCGCATGGAACCCTACCTGGTGGAACGACTCAAACAGATCTGGAGCGATCCGGAGAGCACCTGGAAGGATCCGGACCTGATGAAATTCGCTGCCTGAAGGGAAGAAAGTAAAGATAATCTAATAGAGGTTATGCCATTTCGATTTTACAGGAAAAGGCGGACTTGACCTCCGAGAGGATTTGGGTGGAAGCCTGATACCGATATCAATCTTCGTCACGTTATGTAGACCACGACATGCCTTCCGTCCTCGGTAGCTTACCTTTTATCCGTTATGCACCTTTCCAGCACCCTTCCTCTCGCTTTGAGTCGATAGTTCTCCCAAGGAAGCGCCTCTGACTCGATTCTTGGATCCCTATGCCGCCTGCGTTGCCTCTTTCTCATGTTCTTGCGCAAGTCTCTGCGCGATTTTCCATAGATTGTGGGACAGAACCGACCAGGCCACGCTAAGGTTACGGTTGTCAAAGCCTTTGCTGCGTATCTTGCCCCCGTGCCATCGGTTCTTGAGCACTCCGATCCGGCCTTCGGTGCTCCCTCGTCGTCGCTGCAACCGGACAAAGCGCGGCTCCTCCATCCGCTCCTTGAGCTCTTGTGGATTGCGGGGCGTAAGGGCGTCAAAAATCCCCTCTGCCTGGAGCCGCTTGCTGGCCGCCTTCGAGGCATAGCCCCGATCCCCACTGATCGCTTCGATCTTCTCCTCTAAAGCGAAGCCCTTTTGCCTCTCCAGACTTTCCCAAAGCTGCTTCAATTCGCTCGGGGCCTGCCCCCCATACAGTTTCCAGTCCAACAGATATCCCTCTGCGCTCTCGCATAAATAAAGGGTGTTGCCAAACTCCACCTCCCGATCTGCCTTGCCTCGCACGATGACGTCAATCTCAGGTTCGTAGGCGCTCAGGATCTTCTCCTCATTCTTCACCTGCCGCCCCCCTATGATCCGTTCGTGCGCCTGTTTCATGACCTGCGGTATCTGCTCTAACATACCATCCATTCGCTCGATGATTCGGCTCGCCTTCTTCTCGGTGTAATCGCTTTGCATCCACATAGCTTCCAATAAGTCACGGTGGCGAAGGGCATGGCCCTCAATCTTCTTGAGCAATAGCTTCATCCGCCGCAGGATCCCTTTACGCGCTTTGCCCGCCTCCCGGCGCCGACGCGCATGCGTCATCTCCAGGCACCGTTTGTTCATCTCCCGAGCCAATCCCTTTGCTCCCTGGGGCATGCGCTGTTTCATTCCCGCCTGCCGGATCAGACTGATCGCCTTGAGCAGCGTTGCTCCCACATCCTTGAGCAAGACCCAGTCCACGGGCCAGTGGATGTTCGCTTCCAGGCAAGTGGCGTCGATCAGGCATTCCCTCGTATCGATCGGCTTCTCTAATCCTGCCTCACCACAATGTTCAGCATTGCCCACCACCTCGGTCATCCTTGCATGCAGCTGTCTCAGATACGCTTCGTCGAAGAATTTCGAATCCCGTTCCAGACTGCTCTTCGATATTTTCCGGATCCCGTCTACCTCACGCACCCGGCAAAAATTAGCCAGAAGCTCACTGCGTCCCAACTCCTGCGACAGACAACGAAAGGATATCCCTCCGAGTAAATGACGCACCACCTCCACCCGCAGCGCTTTTATCGCTCTTAGAGCGCGTCGCTCCCGATCCTTCCCTCCCGCTTCATCCCATCCTTCCAAGGCTTTTACGATCGCCTCCCTTTCCAGCGAGGAGTCGATCAAAACCCGGTCAATCCGCTCCATTGTTTCCAGAAACACGGTGTAGTCTTTGCATCGAATGACTGGAGTTAGGGCTGGACGCAGGAAGCTTTGTACGGCAATATTTTTCATGAGAAGGGCGTGCTTTGTATTTGACTAACGCAAGCATAAGCGCCCTTTTTCGCCGGATCGAGCTTTTTGCAGCTCTATCCGGCCTTTTTTTTGCCCATAACTCATTAAAAATCAATTGTTTCCACCACTGGGACGGGCTCTAGGTAGGTCAGAAGTTGGGCTTCATGAATGGGCAGAAGTTCCCTCACATGCTTGTTTTCAAGCACCACTTTTCGCTCAACCAGGACATCCAATCTCAAAGCATCTCCAACGTCAGTACCCTTGTAAACAAGCGGTATCTGCAACTGACGCTCAAACGCCAGACCGCGCAAGTCCAATTCCCTGCACTGGCTCCTCTCATAGATTTCTTCATACAACCCAGGTCCCCAGTGTCGGTGGACCTCGATAGCAGCTCCAATAATCTGCTCCGTCAATTCCGCTTCGAGCATACTCTTTCACATTCTCCGTGCCTCCGTAATACAATCAGTCAGAACTTAGTTTTTTGAACACGTTTTTCTTAAAGGATTCTCATAAGTGGTTGAATGCGTATACAATACGAAGCAAACCATCCCGGCTAGCCGGGAGAGACACGGAGAAGAGGATGATAAATGCCTCCACAATTCCTCCTTGTCTAGATACTTCATTCGTGAGAATCCCTCCAAACTCAATCCGCGTTTTCCTCTTCAGCACGCCTATGCGCGCCGCTGCGCGCTGAAGCGTGCGCTTCCGTGGTATTTTCCTCTCCCATTCTCCGTGTCTCCGTGGCCTCCGTGGTTGATCCTCGCGCACTTTTAGTTGCGGCTGCGTTATGTCCATTCGTCCCGCTCAGCGGGATTCGTGGTTGTCTTCTAATCCTTTGGTTGCGGCTTCGCTGCGCTAGGACCTCCGTGGTTTCTTTCCCCGTTTCTCACGAGGTGTCCACCTGAAGTGATGGGTTACTCCATTACCGTGTGCACCGCTTCCACCACATCCTCCAAATCCGGGTAGACCAAATCCTGAAGACTGCCTACCGGGATGGGCAGATCCTTCGATGCGACCCGCACAATCGGCGCTTCCAGATAATCAAACGCCCCTTCCACCACGCTCTGCGCCACCTCCGCTCCGGCCCCTCCGGTCTTCACCGCTTCATGGGCGACAATCAGTTTTCCCGTCTTGCGCACCGACTCACAGATTCCCTCCCGATCAAGCGGCGAGAGCGTCCTTAGATCGAGCACCTCACATTCAATTCCCTCTCCAGCCACCTTCTCAGCCGCCTCCAGACAGGGCCTCACCATCCCACCGTAGGTAGCCACCGTCACATCGCTCCCGTCCCGTAAAGTACGAACTTCCCCAAATTCGATCGGCTCCACCTCCTCGGGCACAGCACCCTTGGCCGAGTAGAGCCGGACATTCTCAATAAACAGAACCGGATTCGGGTCTCGAATTGCTGCCACGATCAGCCCTCTCGCATCGGCTGGATTCGATGGAATCGCCACTCGCAACCCCGGCACGTGCATGAACCAAGCCTCCAGACTTTGGGAGTGCTGCGCTCCCAGACCAAGACGGTTCACGACCGGCGTCCGCACGACCAGAGGAACCTGCACCTGCCCGCCCAGAAAATACCGCATCTTAGCCGCCTGGTTGACCAGCGCGTCCGATGCCAGAGTCAGGAAATCATCGAACTCAATCTCCACCACCGCCGGCATCCCAGCGAGCGCCAACCCGATCCCGAAACCACACGTCGCCGCCTCGCAGAGCGGCCCATCCCGCACCCGGTCCTCCCCGAATTCCTCGTAAAGCCCCTTATAAACTCCAAAAGTTCCCCCATACGGCCCAATATCCTGACCCAGCAAAATAACATTCGGATCCCGCCGCATCTCGTGGCGAATCCCCTCATTGATCGCCTCCGATATACTTATTTCTTTACCGTTATTAATCACTCTCGTTGCCCCTTTTACCAAGCCTGTTATGTCCGCAGAATCCCGGCCTCTGGTCAACAATCAATGTCACCTGTTTCGGTCCTTCACTAAGTCCATTCTCATCATTTGCAGCGGATGACAGCACGGCAGCCGATGGGGAGCGGGAAGTATATCCCAACGCTTTCTGCAGGGGTTGAAGTGAGACCCTCGACTAGCCCGTCTTTCTCAACTGGGGCCTGATTTCGACGTAAGTCGTTGATAGTGGGCCAAAGGTCTACACTACAGGAGGGGTTATTTGGATTCGATTTGGGGGGGTGGTTGGGGAGGAAGTTCGAGGTGTAACCGGTTCAGTAGTAGCTTTTGGTCCTCACCGGGCTCGGTGTAACGGGTAAGCACAACGGTGCGTCCGTCGGTGGTGGGCAGTTTCACATCGAGCATTTGGATGGCCGCCATTTTGGAGAGCACCTCGGCTGGGGTCAGTCCCGGAGCCATCGGGTAGAGTCGACGTTTCAGGGTGACCCACAGAGAGTAAGCAAGGAAGCTGATAAAGATGTGCGCCTCGATGCGATCATCTCTCTGATGATGGATGGGGCGGATGGAAAGGTCGTTCTTGATTTCCTTGAAGACTTGCTCGATCTCAGTGAGCTGCAGGTAAAGGCGCCAGAGTTGCTCGGGGTTCTCGGCACTGAGGGTGCTGCGCAACAGATAGCGGCCTTCGCGGCGATAGGCTTGGCGGTATTTTTTTAAGTTCAACCGGAAGCTCAAAGGCGGCTTTTCAGTGGGGGCGCCCTTGGGGGCGATCTCGATGTCGAGTAATCCAAAGATCCGGGGACCGGCCTCCTTTTTGGCTTCGCCCAGTTTGATCAGGATGGTATCGCGTTGGTAGCGCCGTTTGCTCTCACGCAGCTTCTTGAGCGCCTCGATAAGACGGCGTAAACGACGCAGGCGCATGTTTTTTTCTTTGCGCACCCGATCGTCGCTTTTAGCCAGAACGTAGGTTTCACCTCCCTCGCTGAGGAGTTTCACCTCGATACCGGGACGCAACTGCTTCCAATCCTTCTGCAGCAACGACTGCTCGAAGCGACCCAGCCAGGAGCGCGGGGTACCCACCAGATAGTGGATCCTGGGTTCGCTTTGGCGCATCTGTTGCAAGACTTCCTCGGTCGGAATGCCCCGATCCATCACCCACACCCGGTTCGCCTTACCGTAGTTCTCTTCCACCCGAGAAAGAAAATCTTTTAAGGTGGTTTTATCCTGCGTGTTACCCGGAAGTACCTCATAGGCAATCGGCAAGCCCTCACAAGTCACCACCAGGGCGATCACCACTTGCACGCAGTCAGGTCGCTTATCGCGGCTGTAGCCGAACTTGCGCAGTCGGCTCGAGGCCGCCGGCTCCTGGTTCGGATCGCACTCAAAATAGGTGCTCGTCAGATCGTATAGCAAAATCTCGTAACGGGCATTGAACAGATCGCTCCACCTCTCGGTCAGGTGCCTGAACAGGGCCTTCTTGTGCCTGAGCAATCGATCGTGGCAGCGATAGAGCGTGTTCTTCTCGGCGATCCCAAAGTCTTCCCCCATCAGATCGCCCATCGCGCTTCGCTCATACCATTCCCGATGCAGCCGCCACTCGCTTCCCGGTGCCATCAGCCGGTAAACCACCAGGGTCTGCAGCACATGGGCCCAGCGGGTACCCTGACGGGAGGGTCTGAGACGCTCCCGCCAGAATTCTCCCAGTCCCAACTGCTCATATAGAACGCACCCAAGCCAGCACCCTCCCCATTGCCGCGGCTTCTCGATCCTGAGATCTTTGAGCCGTATTCTAACAATACTTTCGTCGCCCACAGGCGGGGCACGATCTTCCGGAAACAGCGCCACCTGTTCGGGTCTTTCCCTGCCCTCTTCGAAAATCTCGATGCTCTTGCGCCACGCTTCGTGTTGGCTATCGTTGATCTCTCCAAGGTAGAGGACCTGTCTTTGGACCACCCGCCCCCCGCTGACACGCTTGTTCTCAACGATATTCCAATAGTAGTGCTCTTTGCCATCTTTGCGCCGACGATTACACCTCAGAAACATGATGGCCCACCATTATACGAAAAAATCCCGCCCTGGGAAGAGCGTAGGTCTACACTACAGGCGGTTTTGCCAACCCACCTCTACTGTTGATGCGCCTCCTGAGCCCTACTACCCCCGAAAAAAACCGTTTCGGAAGTTGAGTTGGTCAAGTAGGGCTAGCTCGGGCAGACCCTGCGGAAAGGAATCTCGAAACGCGCAACCCGAAACTCCCTTCTCCCTCCTTCTTTCCCCATCCGTTGTTCACCTAATTCCCGGCCTGCCGGATGAGGAGTTCGACAGAGCCTGTCCCGAACTAGTGGAGGGGCTCGCTGTAGACAATCGTCAAACCCGTTGGGAGATGCTGCTCCGGCGGATTCGACAAAGCTCACGACAAGGCTCGCGACAAAGACAGCGATGTCGTGACCTACGCCACAGTAACTCGCAACTCGAAACCCGCCCCTCGAAGCTCTCTCGCCTTCCCCATTCGTTGCTGTCCTTTAATCGATCGCCTCCTTTGCTATCCTTTCGCGCAGAGTATCCAAAAGGGTTTGGAAGGAAGCAGCATGTTCAGGACAGTTCCGAAAGATCGCTTCGGCCAGTTCCACTATGTAGGCGTGCGAAGTTCTATTCCGATCGGACACCGATTCACGGAGTTTGATGCAGAGTGTCTCATCAATAAGCCCGATCTCAAAGGCCTTCTGGTAGCAACCCTTGGGGTGACGAACTTCAATTTCCGGATAGATTTTTAAATAGGCTTGGAGCGCCTTCCAACAAACCTCAGAAGAGTATTCGAATCGCTGGATCGTGGCATCCCGGACGATGACGGAAAACGGCTCCTTGAGAATCTCGTGAAAAGTATCCAGAGCCTTCTGGGCTAGATCCAGCTTTTCCATACAATGCTATTCCGCAAGACACTGTCTCTAAACTTCCGCGAGGTCTCAGCGAGATTCACAAGGTCCACGGAATAAATGATCTTATCGTCGGCCTCGATCGCATCCTGCAAAACCGAAATCGCGCTGGAGTCGAATTCCTCGTTCGGCAGCACGGCGATATCGAAATCACTTCTCCGTAACGCGTTATCTTTTGCCCGGGAACCGAAGAGATACACCCGACAACACCGCAGATGGCGCTCAATATGGCCCTTGATGCGCGCTTCCGCAATCTCAGCCGCTGCATTGGGAGTGATGCCGCTCTTCGCCAACTTCATCTCGATCACTCTGCTCCCAATTTGAAGTCGACTCAAGACTTTAGGGAATGTTGCCCGTCCCGAGAGCGAACGAGGCCGGAAAAGGATTCTAGTCGCTTTGGGTAAGCGGCAACTGGAGGATAATATTCCGTTTTGAGAATGGCGAAGCATTTGATATTGATTACCTCGATTATCATTAGGAGGACAAACCAATGGTCATGCATAATCCTGCCCACCCGGGCGAGCTTCTATCAGAAGGTTATCTGAAGCCACTGAATATCTCTGTAAGCGAGGCGGCGGAGAAGCTGGACGTTTCCCGTTCGACTGTTTCGCGCTTAGTCAATGGACATAAAAGCATCAGCCCAGAGATGGCCGTGCGATTGTCCCTGGCCTTCCCCAACACAGAACCGGTGTTCTGGATGAATCTGCAAAAGAACCATGATCTTTTTCATGCTTCGAAAAAGGCGAAGCAACTGGCTCGAAAGGTACAGGCAATGGTGCCGGTTGGCGGTAATTGATCAAAGCTCCGCGACACCGGACGGGGCCCACCGCTCATACTCGTCGATTTCCTCTGACTCGTTGCGCTCTAGATTCTTGAGAATGCGGCTAATGCCAGAATGCGCTCTATCCCGCCATTGAGATTCGATACAATCGAAGCGTGCACGATATGATTGAAACTGTGTTTCGTTGGGGCCGGCCTTTTCAACAGGTGGTGGGTCTTTCGATCGCTCTGATTCAAACGACCGCAACGACCCTCGCGAATCAGCCACTCCCTTCGATCACCGGTCGGCATCTGCTCAATAGCGACGGCAGCTGGTTTCAACTACGCGGTTTTGCCTATTCCCCGACTCCGATCGGCGAAAGTCCAGAGGAAGGTACAGTCACAACCTATAGCGACGCCCGCTTGATCGCACGGGACGGCCCCATCATGGCGGAAGCTGGTGCCAACACGATCCGTATCTTCGGCGCCCTCCGCATCGAAAAGAATGGGATCTGGGAAATCGGGACTACCAGCGCCTTCATCCGGGAAGCGGCTGAGCACGGCCTCTGGATTGTGATGGGCAGCTTCATCGATCCAGATACCGACTTCACCGACCCCGCTCTCCGCCAGACTATCGTCGACGCCCACATCGAGCTGGTCCGTCAATTCAAGGGTGAGCCCAATATTCTGATGTGGGCGCCAGGAAATGAATTGAATTTCTTCACGGACCAATTGAGCGACTGGTATTCCCTTCAGAACGAGATTGCGATGGCCATCAAGGCCGAACAGGGAGGAGGTTCGGGGCCGGAGTTTGGACCCTACGTCTGTGGAATAACAAACGTGATCAACAAAGACGGGAGTCCAGGCATCGCACCGCAAGATGAAGTCCCGGGGGTCGACATCTGGGCCGTGAATGTCTTTCGCGGACCGACCATGGGAACTCTTTTCCAGCAAGTTGAATCGATGACCAGCAAACCGTTCTGGATCGCGGAAACGGGAATCGACAGCTTGAACAACGGCACCATGGTTCAAGATGAGCGTGCCCAAGCATTATTCGCCAAGGCACTTTGGGCGGAGATCGAGAATCATTGCCACCTCGTATTCGGCGGGAACCTGGGTTTCTATTCAGATGAATTCTGGAAGACGGGAAATCCTGTAACCCAGGAGGCAGCCGGAATGCAGTTCGGCGAAGGTCCGGACAATTTCACCAACGAAGAGCATCTCGGCGTCATGCGGATCGAAAAAGTCGAGGGGGAAATCGACAAGGTGACGAAGAAAGAGGCCTGGTTCGCGATTCGGGACGGCTGGTCGCGCACCTGCCCTTGCCCGATTCTGAGTCCACCTCTGCCCTTCGAGGCAAATTTCGATGCCGCAACCCACACCGGCGCGACTGCAAACAATTTCGCGGGTTTCAACTTCGCAATCTACGGGGGGAGCTTCCCGGATTTCCGGGACGACGCAGCCGTGAGCATCTCCGCCGACGCTCCCGGCTCCACAGGGGTCGCGGGCGACCTCGCGCTTCACGCCACCGGGACGCTTGCGGCAGGTTCCACCTCCACCTTCTTCTCGATAATCATCACCTTGTTTCCTCCCACAGTCAGCCCCGCGGGCATCGACGTGACGGGATTCGACACGCTGAGGTTCGACATCAAGATCGGATCCCCGTCGGCTCATCACCAATTCGACGTCCGCCTCGAAGACAGCGACCTCGCAGACGAATTCCTCAACAAGGAGCTTCCCCTTCCCGACCTCACGGTGAACTGGCAGACAGTCGAATTCGCTCTGGCGGATTTCATCACGGGTGGAGGTCCCCTCGTGGATCTGAACCGCCTCGCTCAGATCGTCTTCGATGCGAGCATTCCCGCCCTTCAACCGATCGAATATGAGCTGGATCTTCTCATCGATAATGTTGAAATCCTCAAGACTTCCAGAGAAATCGTTCCCCTTGAAATCACCATCGGAAATACCTCGTTGCCCGGAGGTCGAAGCGAGCGAATACTCACCTACCCGCTGGATCCCTCCCAGGCCCACACCGTCGAATACGACGATGACCTCACCGCCGATCCCGGTTATCAGCCACTACCCGGCGCACCCCACGATCGCGGCTGTGCGCAGGACCGCGAGAACCTCAGCCAACGATTTTACCGAATGAAGAGGGAAGATGGAAATCCCTAGGAATCTGTCGGAAGGGCTTTCAGCAACAAGTGATGAGTACTCGCATCTGAATGCATTAGCAAGTCGCGGCCGGCTACACCTCCGACATCTTCCTAGCCCCGGCAAGCCGGGCGGGAGATTTCCGGATTCTTGCGAATCCGGCTACAGTCTTCGCATGCATGAGAACATGTAGCCCGATTCGCAAGAATCGGGACTCTCCATATCCGTTGCCGTGCTGTGATCCGTTGCGCCTTCCACACGGTAGCCCGAGTCCCAAGAACCTGAACCCTACTCAAACGCTTTCCAAGATCGCTTCCTTGGCATTCTTACGCAACGCATCCCAATCCTCTCCCTGAGTAAAGATGTCTTCGGAGAGACATTCGGCGACGTAGCCCCCGTCCGATTCCTGGGTTACTTGGAAAACAAGCTCCATGAAAACCAGCATATTCCTGTGCCGTGGCAAGGGAAGCTACTTCTGTGTTCCCTCAGGTTGCAAAAGCGGAGCAAAATTTCCCTGCCGTGAGCAGTTCGACAGAGCCTGTCCCGAGCTAGTCGAGGAGCGAATGAATGCACGCCGACGGACTCAAAAAGAAATCTGACGCGTGTTGCGCAATACGCTACAAACTAACAAGAAGATCAATTGCTTTCGCTTTGCCCCATGATCACGGGATTTAAGCACAAAGGACTACGACGGTTTCACCAGACTGGCGACACATCCAAGATTCAGCCTCGACATCGAGCAAAACTACGTCTCATCCTGACCGCGCTAGAGGCGACGGAGGCCATTGAGCACATGAGAGTACCAGCCTTTCACCTTCACAAGTTAACCGGAGAGTATAAGGGCTTCTGGTCGGTATGGGTGAGCGGCAACTGGAGGGTGATATTCCGTTTTGAGAATGGCGAAGCGTTCGATATTGATTATCACTAGGAGGACAAACCAATGGTCATGCACAATCCTGCCCACCCGGGCGAGCTTCTATCAGAAGGTTATCTGAAACCTCTTCATATCTCTGTAAGCGAGGCGGCAAAGAAGCTGGACGTTTCCCGTTCCACGGTTTCGCGCCTGATTAATGGGCATATCAACATCAGCCCGGAAATGGCTGGGCGCCTCTTCATTGCTTTCCCCAACACGGAACCGGTGTTCTGGATGAATCTACAGAAAAATCATGACCTTTTTCATGCATCGAAGAAGACGAAGCAATTAGCTCGAAGGGTGAGAGCCATGGTGCCAGCTAGCAGCAACTGATCGATGTGGCCTGACGGCCGTTGGCACCCAATGGTTTAACCCGACACTCTCCTTTGATTCGATGCACATGAATTTTCGCAACGAATGACAGCACGGTAACGGATAGTGCGATGAAGAGGTTCCAACGGATTAAGCGAGCAACGGATAAGACCTTCGGTTTTCCCTTCGTTGCTGTGCTTTGACTCGTTGCGTTTTGATCACTGCGGCGAATAAAGACACATTTCTTCGATCAACTGCGGTAGCTGCATTCGCAAGGAGCCTAACGATCCCCAGGACGAGCCTGGGGGATTCGTCTTTTATTGGGCCGCTTGGTGTAGCCTAGAAACCTCAAATTACCCCACGACAAGCGTGGGGGATGTGAAGTCGATCCGATCCGCTCGGTGAGGGAGCGCTCCCACTCGCAACACGAAACCCGATACTCGAAACTCCCTCCCCCCTCATCGGTTGCATCGCTAACTCACAATCTCTCCGGCCCACAACGCCTGAAGAAACACCTTCCAAGGAGTGACCCTGACTGGACCGACCACTCGTTCCGCCCTTTCGTTGCAGACCAAAAAGGCCCTCCGAGGCGAATACTCTTCCACGAACGCCTGGAGAGGGCGGAGGTCCCGGGAATTCACGCGATCCGTACTCTTGGTTTCAATCGCGACCTCTCCGTCTCCCAGGATGAGATCGACTTCCAATCCGGACTTCGTCCAAGAAACCAATTCGGAATTCATTCCGAATAAGTTCGACCAAATCGGAATCTATTCCGAACTGGTACGACTCATAAACCGCTCCGCCTTACGAACCTTCGGCTTGAAACCGGCCTACGGCCCTGAGTAGTACGACTCGGTCCACCAAAGGCTTGATCGGAGGGCTACACCTACGTCCCTTTCCTCCCCAATTCTGCGCAATCTGTGGAATCTGCGGTCAGTTCTCCTCCAACTCGTCAGCGTAAATGATTGACGGCATGCATAATTACTGTATTTTACCTGTAAAACGGATTAAATGTGATGGCGACAATGACGATCAAGAAATTCCCGGATGGATTGCTTTCCAAGCTCAAGGAAGAAGCGAGGACGGCGAGGCGCAGCCTGACGCAAGAGGTTCTGATTCGGCTGGAGTATTCCCTGGCGGTGGCTCAACGCCCTGAGATTGATACGGGTGAAATCGAGCGGCAAACCGCCGCCTGGGAATCCGTTGCTGGTCGCTGGAAGTCTGATCTCACCGTCGAGGAAGAGATCGACCAGCTTTACGGTAAACGGAGCTCAGGTCGGACGGTTGATCTGTAAGGACCTCATCTCCTCAAGCGGTCTCTCTCGGATTTTTGAAACGATGGCGAGAATACTCGACACCGACACCTGTATCGAGATCCTCCGGGGCAATCGAAGAGTCATTGAAACTCGGCGCACCGTTAGGGACGAGGTATGCACCACCTGGATTACCGCGAGTGAATTATACTACGGAGCGGCAAAGTCGGATCGAGCCGCACACAACAAGGCTCTCGTGGATCTCTTTCTCGATCCTCTTCCAATACACGGAATCCAACGATTCTCGGCTCAATATTTCGGGGCTTTGAAGACGCAATTGGAGTCGGCCGGAAATCGAATTGCCGACGCCGACCTGTGGATCGCCTCGATAGCGAAAGAGCGTCGGGCGATTCTCGTCACTGGCAACACTCGGCATTACGACAGAATCGAAGGCCTTTCGATCGAGAATTGGATCCGTTAGCCCAGCTTTCAGCGAAAGCTGGGCTCGACCCGGCGAAGCCGGGGGAGAGATATCCGGATTCTTGCGAATCCGGCTACGGTCATCGCACTATTGGGAACAGGTAGCCCGACTCGCAAGAATCGGGAACCAACGAGATGTAATTGATAGGGTACGCAGTGCTAAGTAGTGCAACTCTATCTCCCAATCCGTTGTCTTCCCTGGCTCGGCGCATCCCGCGGAGCGGGAGAAGACGGCTCGAATCCGTTGCGACTTCCCCTCCCCCAATCATTGCAGATAAAACAGTAGTCGGATCAATCCCTATTCTCCATCCGTTGCTCAATTAATCCGATGTTTCAGCTGGGCCGGATCCTCCGACGCGATCGATCCCGCTGAGCGGGACTCGCGACAAAGAGCAGAACGGTGCCTCGCAACTCGAAACCCGCAACTCTCTTCCTATCCGCTGCGTAGTACGGCAGCTCACTCTCGCAACTCGCCACTCGGAACTCGAAACTCTTGTAGCCCCTCTAGGATCCCATCGAAACCATCGGCGACGTGCACCCCGGCATCTCGCAGAGCTTCCCTCTTCCCTTTCACCGACCCACGTCCCTCTTCCACGATGGCGGCGGCGTGGCCGAAGCGGACGCCTTTCATTTCGTCGGCAAAATCCCCTGCGAGGAAGGCATTGATGCGGAGCCGGCTCGGATTTCGACTAAGGCGTTCGGCTAACCGCTCCTCGGCCATCCCTCCCGGTTCACCGAAGAGGACCACCGCCTCGGTCGATGGGTCGTCTTCCAGGACTTCCACGAGTTCGGTAAAATCGGAACCGATGATGGGATCCCCACCGACTCCGACGGCGACGCTCTGGCCGATTCCGTGAAAGGTGAGAAAGCTTGCGATCTCCGTCGTCATCCCGCCGCTTCGGGAGAGAATGGCCACTTTACCCGGGGTATAGGACCGTCGCACCGCGTCGGTTCGTCCGCCAATGGTGCCGATCTTCACCAGGTGGGGCCGAATCATGCCGAGCGAATTGGGCCCGATGACCCGACAGCCGAGCTCGCGTGCCCGCTCCAGAACCTTGCTGGTATCCCGTCTCGGGACGCGCTCCGTCATGATCAGCATCAACCTGACCCCGGACTCGAAGGCTTCAAGGGCGGCATCGAGGACGGCGAAGGGAGGCACCGACACGATCGTCGCATCAACGCCATGTTTCTCGTTCGCTTCGACCACCGTGTCGTAGACCGGAACACCATGAACGGTTTCTCCACCCTTACCAGGAGTCACACCGGCCACGATCCGGGTGCCGTAGTCGAGCGAATCCTCGACCATCCCGCTGGCTTCCCGGCCGGTGATGCCTTGAACTAGGATGCGTTCTTGTCCGGTTAGAAAACCCACGTCTGTCACAGTTTGTTCGGCGTCCCTACTTTGAATTTCGAAGTTTGTTTGAGTAAGTTGCCAGAAGAATAGACAAGGTTCGAGACCCGTCGCCGCTCCGCTTTGCCGAGGCAGACAAGGTTACCAGGGTGGTCGGAGTTAACTACTGAATTCGAACAGGAACCTCCTCACACAAGGTCCACTCCGAATTCAGAGGAGCAATCCTCATCTCGAACCTTGTCTCGAACCTTGTCCGGATTCTCTTAGTACCTCACTTATGAAATCCCATCATGTTTGCGCAACATTGTTGGTTCCGGCTACGCCGGCTTGGGTTCTAGCAACCGATATGAAGGAAATCTCCCTGTAAGCCAATTCATCTGAGGTTTTCGACATTAGAGCACGATTGAGTGCACGACGGGAGCGTGCCGCATTAGTTCTCATGGATCTCAACCGCCAACCTCGCTGCTTCATCGAGGGAGGTCTCCCGACCGAGAACCCGCACTCCCGCTCTTTCCATAATCTCCCTTCCCTCATCCTCCCAAGATCCGGGAATGCGGAATAGGGTCACCACTTCGCTCGGCTTTTTCCCAAAATTCTTCACTCCCATAACAACTCCGCGTGCCATCACATCGGCTCGGGTGTTGTTGACTACATTCATGATCACAGCCAGCCCCTTGACGCCGGGTTTGGACAAGAGGTGCGCGGTCAAGGCGGCGACCTTCTCCTCCGTCGGATTGCCTCCCACCTCGCAGTAGTTGGCCGGCTTCCCACCGTGGCGCCGAATGGCATCGAAGATGGTCAGACTCGCCCCGCCGCCCCCGATGAGAAGGGCGAGATCGCCGTCAAACTCGACTACCCGGCCGGCTACGCCGCGGTAATCCATCTCGTCGATGCGCCGCGCCTCCTTTTCAAACTCGGTAGCGGCACGCGCGCCCGCTGCCGAGTGCAGTTCTCCCAGGCCCTCCAAACAACCCTTCTGCCGGAAGAGCGAATCGTCCTCGATCTCGAGATGGGCATCGAGTCCGATAAAACCCTCGCCCTCGATGAAGACCAGCGGATTGATCTCAGCAACGCTCGCGTCCAACTCAAGGAAGGCTCGAGATAACTGGGAGAGTATCGAACCGACAGCGACGATTGCCTTTCCCTCGAGACCACAAGCCCGGGCGATTTCACGACCGGCGTAGGGAGCCGGCTCAAACCGTGAATCGAAGTGTCTCTTTTCAGAATGGGCATGCACTCCCTCTTCAACCTCCACACCACCCGAGAGACTGAGCAGGGCAACCGGACGTTTAGCCCCGTAGTCCCACGAGATGCCGACAAAGAATTCCTCTTCGAAATCCCGTTCGGGTTCGACCGAGACGGCTGTCACCTCGACGCCTGAAAGACTCTTGCCCAAGAGGGCGTCGACCTGCTGCCCGGCTTCCTCCTCACTTGATGCCTCGAGAACCGCCCCGAGCTTTCCTCGCCCTCCGAACGGAACCTGGGCCTTGACGATGGCGGGAAGTCCGGCGCTTTCCACAGCCGCCCTCAGATCTCGGCGTTCCCGTACCAAAATCCACGGATTGAACTTCAAACCGAAATTCTGAAGGAGAGTCTTTGCCTGATGTTCCAGTAGTCTCATCTACTTTCGGAAGAATACTAAACTCGATTCTCGGCGGCGCGTCCGGCCATCGACAGGCTCAGGCGAGCACGGCCACGCCCTACCGCCTCACGGCTGGTCGAACCGTCTTTCATTCTCTCCGTGCCTCCGCGCCCTCCGTGGTTAAATCTCTGCTCCTCGAACTCCCCAAAGACTGATACTTTTCTAGAATCAGTCGCTGCAAGGTCTCCAAGAAACGCGCGGCCTCCGCCCCATCGACCAGCCGATGATCCACTGCCAGAGTGCACCAGGCCGATTTCCGCCCTTCGCCGGCGTCAACCGCTCGGCCGACCCCCAAGACGGCGGTCTGCCCGGCGAAAACCATGGGTGTGAATTGATCGACCCCGAGCATTCCCAAGTTTGAAAGGGCGAAATGCCCACCGCGCAGATCTTCTCCTTTGAGCCGGTTCTCCTCGGCGCGCCTGCGAAAGTCTTTGAGCAGATTCGAGATTTCCTCCAATGAGAGTCCGTCGGCCTCCCTGATGACAGGAGCAACCAGGCCGCGCCGAGTATCCATCGCAACGGCGACTGACACATCGGCGACCCAGGTGTGTTCACGCTCCAATACCGTCCGCAGGATCTCATGATTGGCCAAAGCACGAGCCACAGCATCTACGAGGCACACCGTGAAGGTCACGCCCTCCTGCTTCTCGGTCAGAGATGTTACCTCCATAAATCGGGAAATAGAAATCTGGGGGATTTCCTTATGCCCGCGTTCCATCTGATTGATCAGGGCCTTTCTCGCAACCGACAGGGGTTTCCTTTCTCTCTCTCCGCTCCCGGTGTCGCCGGTCCCCTGGATATGTGCCTCGACATCGGCCACCGTTATCCTTCCTCCGGGCCCGGTTCCACTCACTTCGGCGAGTTCGATCCCCGCAACCCGCGCCCGTTTCCGAGCCGCCGGGACGGCCCGGACCTTTCCGTCGCCCCTTCCTGCCCTTGTCTGTTCACGGCCCGAGGATTCAGGCGCCCGCTCTACCGATCCAACCTTCTCGGCTTTCTCCTTCTGTGGTATGTCGAAGGGCTCATCCGGTTCGTCCGTCAAAACCGCCAAGGCATCGTGAACGTTGACCTCGTCCCCCTCTTTGACCAGGAGAGCGCGAACGTAACCATCTTCCCCACAGGGCAGGTCTTCCGTCGCCTTCTGGGTCTCGATCGTCAGCAAGATATCGTCCTTCCCCACCTTTTCTCCCTCGGAGCGGAAAACTTCCACGACGGTCGCATTCTCCAAGTTCAATTCGACCTGGGGTAATCGGACGATCTTTTGCATGGGTCTTCGAGTTATATTTGTAGGTTTCCCTACGGGTATCTTCGCATGCGATGATCGAGGCGATTCGGCCACGGAAGCAAGTTTCAAGTTCAGAACTCGCTATTATGCGGGTTGTCGGGGTGGGTAGAATCGCAAGTAGAATTCCCGACTTTTAACGAGAGAAAGAAAACGGTAGGCTTCTCCTTCGAAGAACTAATTCGAAGAAAATGGAGAAACCTACCGAGCAAGAAGAGTCCTGCCAACAATGCCTCCTTGGGGTAGACAAGCGTAATCCCTGCCTGACGGTCTATCGGGACCTGAGCAAAGGCCAATTGCAGGTCTATTACGGCCATGAGCTATTGGAAGTGGTGGGGGACGATCGCGAGCAGGTTGGATTCAAGATTCTGGTGGGACGGCTCTATAATGCGGGGTTGAAGATAGGGTGCTTACAGAGACAATTTGAGGTTGACCCCAAGACGATGAAGCGGTGGGGCGAGGCCCTGCAAAGTGGCGATGCCGAAACCCTGGGCCGGGTGTTGGCGGGGCGCCGGTGGCATCGCAAATTGACCCGGGAAATACGGAGTTTTGTGCGGGTGCGCTTTTTTGAGATCTATGAGCAGAGCCGGTACGCTTACAGCAAGAAGATACGCGGTGAGATCGAGGAGGTGTTCGCAGTCAGCCTCAGTGGGGAAACCCTGCGCCCTTTGTTTAAGGAGCTCAAAGAGGCCTTGGCCAAGGAGGCCGAGCAGAGGAGGGGGCAAAATCGGGAGACTGCCTGGGATTCTCCCAAGGGTTCACCCTTGCAGGCAGAGCAGGAGCAAGCAGAAAACAAGGCCGAAGGCGAAGAGGAGAATCGCAAGGAGTCTCCCGATTTTACCACGGGCAGTTCCGAATCGGTGCAGTGGTGTCGACATTTAGGGGTGCTGGTATTCAGTGAAGGGCTCGGGCAAGTGGCTCAGATAGATGGCGAAGAGGGCTGGCTTTTGAAGCAATGGCTGGCCTGCGCGCTGTTGGCCGCGGTGAATATCGAGCAGAGCAAACTGCTCGATCTGGAAGACCTGCAAAAGCTCATCGGGCGAGTCCTCTATACGCCCCATCTGCAACGCCAAAGGCTCAGCGCCCTGGCCCATGAAGCGCTTTTAAGAGCGATCCTCAGGGTGAACGCGAGGAACCTGAATGCTTCTTGTGAGCAGAGCTTTTATTATGATCCGCACACCAAACATTACACCGGCATGAGCAAGCTCCTGGCGGGCTGGTGTCCCACCATCCGGTTGGCCGACAAAGCGCTTCACAGCGATTTTATTCATACCCTGAAGGGCTCTCCGGTCTATTTTGCCAGCACCGACAACTACGAGGATATAAGGAAACGGTTTATCCCCAACTGCGAAGCGATGCTCGAATTGGTAGAGGTGCCTGCGGATAAGAAGGTGAGCATTTACGTGGACCGGGCGATCGCCGCGGACTGGTTTTACGAAGCCATCCTGGAGCATCCTCAACTCGAAATCATCACCTGGGAAAAAGGTTTCAAGGCCAGCCCCTGCAACGGATCGACGGACAACTGCGCCTGCTGCGCCCCAGAAACCATGCCGAAGATCTCCAGGAGTATTATCTTTGCTATCAGCGGGGCCCGTGGAAAAAGAATCCTCATCTTACCCAATGGGTGGTGGAAGCGACCAATCCCAGAAATCAAACCATTACGGTGAGCATCTTAGGGACCGACCCAAAAGCCCCCGATGAAGCAGTCCTCAAAGGGATGTTCAGTCGCTGGATTCAGGAGAATGATTTCAAATACCTCGATAAGTACTTTGGGATTAATCAGATCACCTCTTATCGCACCATCCACTACCAGCGCTTAGCCCAACACCTTGAGGATAGGCAGGAGAAAAGCGGTGCCGCTAAAGCACTCCTGAAGCAGAAAACCCAATCCACCGAAGCATTGAAAAGACTGCTCCTGGCCGAACATGCCCATCCGGGCCAAAGCACCTCAAGGAGCGCCATGATCGCTCGCCTCGATCACAAGCTCAATGCCCTCCAACTCGAAGGGGAGCAAATCGAGACCGAATGCTCGCGCCTGGAGCGACTCATTGAGCAGAACTATGTCCGCCTGGACACCTCCAACAAATCCATCATGGATGCCTTGAAAATCCTCGCCCGCAATAGTTTCTACAAGCAGTTTGAACCCTTTAAAGAAGGCTACGACAACTATCGTGACGACCACGATCTGTTTCGCAATCTGACTCACTGCGACGGCGCCCTCATAGAGAGGGGCGCAACCGTCGAAGCGCATCTATTCCCAACCGCAAACTATTCCCCTCATTTGCAGCAAGTCGTGATTGAGTACCTCCAGACTCTCAACCAGAACCCGCTCCTGATGCCCGACCGCTCGGGCCGAACCATTACCTTCCAACTCGGCTATAAATCGAGATTTAAACTTGCGATTGCATAGCTCCTTTAAAGGGGCAAGATAGTGAGGTCTGAGTTTACCTTTTGCACAGCAATCCGAGGACAAAGTCCGACAGGCTCCTAGCTCTCCAGACCGAAGAGCATCCGGCGCTGGGGGGTCGTCAGCTTTTCGACGATCCCTTCGTGCCGTTCTGGATTTTTCTTCCCTCCACTCTGCTCGACGTAGCTGAGAATGATCGATTTCCGCGGCGCCCGCGTCTTGTTGATCATTGAGGTGTGCCACCCGTGGTTGTTAAAGAGGATCGCCGTGCCGGCGGCGCCCGGTAGCAGCTTGTGTCCCGGCATCTGCTCGAGCTCATCGTAGACTGGATACGGACCCGAGTCCGCTTTGTGACTGCCGGGCACGAAGGCGAATGCGCCTCCGTCTGCGAGCACTTCCTCGACATAGATCTGCACCTTGATGTGCTGAGGCTCTCCGTGTGGGATGTCGGGGTGCCAACCCACGTAACTGACCGGGCTCAGCGGCAGGGTGCGCACCTGAGCGCCCTCGAAGAGTAAATCCTCTCCCAGGAATTCCCGCAAAAGACCGAAGTAGCCGGGGTGGTCGGCAAGATCGATGAAGGCTTCGTCCTTCTGCAGTGGTTCAGGAATGTCAAAGTAGGCTGCCGGTTTTGTTCCGGCCTCAACTTCATCCAGCCATTGTGGCTTGGCCTCGGCGGCGTAGCGATCGAAGGCGGCTTGTAGCCGCTGCAGATCCTCTCCGGCGTAGGCTCCCTCTACGACGAGGAAACCCTCTTCTTCCCACTGCTTGAGCTGTGTCATATCATTGAAATCGTGGCAACCCACCCCTTGCCCCTCCCAGGAGGGGATTGACGGGAGAGCACGACAAGAGAACAGAGGATAGGTTTGTCTCTCTCGGTCATCTCAATCGCGATTTAAGGTCGTTCTTTGATTGCTACTATGCTGCACCATAGGCACCACCAGGCAACTCGGGAAAACGCAGAAGCCGTTTTGCCGTTCCACCCATAATGTCTGCAAGCTCATCCTTGGTAAGCTCGGGTAGCAGTTCCTCGACGATGCGCGTCATCTTGTCGTAGCCAGGATCCTCCGCGATCCACGGGAAGTCAGTCGCCCACATCAGTCGGCCGGCTCCGAATCCCTGCATACGGTTCTTCGGAATATGCAGGCGCTCATGCCACGTCGTCAGATCGCGATAAGGCCAAGCCTCATTGCTGAAGGCATACTGTCCGGAAAGGTGCACGTAGACGTTTTCGTACTGGTGCAACCCCATCGTTGAGTACCGCGTCACCCCTGGCAAGTCGGTAAACTCCACTCGCGGCCGGCCTTTGTCGTCCCAACTGAAACTGCCCTTTCCCGGACAGGCCAGCATATGGTTGAAGACGACCCGAACTTGGGGAAAGGCGTCGATGAGAAAGGGCAGGGTATGAGCATCGACTGCTTGGGGATACAACCATAGTACGTAATCCCTTTCGGCGGCATGCCTCCAGATGGGATAGGTTGCGAATTTGCGGATATCCATCGGCGCCAGCGGATCGGCCGGCCCGCCGATCGACATCAGTCTGAATCCGATGATTTTCCCGTCGGCTGCCAGACGGTCCATGTGATCCTGCGGCCTGGATTCGTCCGCCGGGATCAGGCCAATACCGAGAAATCGGCCTGGGTGAACATTCAGGCAGTGACGGAGGTAGGCGTGGTGCTCGAGGCTGGTGCCGCCTATCTGCACGAGCACCGCCTGATCCACCTGGCTGGCCTCCATCTGCGCCAGCAGCTTCTCCGCCGATTCCTCGCGGTCGGCTGGGAGTTGGTCGCTGGTCTGGCGCGGAAACTCCGATGAAGCCCTTGTGAATACATGGACGTGGGCGTCGATTCGCGGCACTTTCAAAAGCCTTTTCCGATCGAAAATCGTACTCTGCCGTAGGGGTGTTGCGATGTCCTAAGAAGAAGGCGGCATCAAGAGCGGAATGATGCGGCGCCCGCTGTGGCGGTAGATTTCGAAGTGGCGTTCAAAAGTGAACACCTGGGTCCCGATGCCTTGCTCAATCTGTTGCATACGGCAATACAATTCAATTACTTTGGGAAGGAAGGCAACTCAAGACCTGAGAGGTGCTGAACGATGCGCACGACTTGCCCGGCGTAGCCGAACTCGTTGTCGTACCAGACGTAGAGGACACATTCGTTGCCCTGCACGATAGTCGCCCCCGAATCGACGATCCCCGTCTTGAGCGATCCGATGAAGTCACTCGAAACCACCTCCACCGAGGTGGTATAGTCGATCTGGCTTTGGAGGGGCGAGTCCAATGAGATAGCGCGCAGGTAATCGTTGATTTCGTCAACCCTGGTGGGGGTGACGAGGGTGAGCTTGAGGATAGCCAGAGAGACGTTCGGGGTGGGCACCCGAATGGCGTTGGCGGTGAGCTTGCCGGCGAGCTGGGGCAGAGCTTTGGCGATGGCGACGGCGGCACCAGTTTCGGTGATGACCATGTTGAGGGGTGCGGCGCGTCCCCGCCGGCCCCTGTTGTGATAGTTGTCGATCAAGTTCTGGTCGTTGGTGTAGGAATGGCAGGTATCGATGTGTCCCTGCACGATCTCAAAGCGGTCATCAATGGCTTTGAGCACGGGGACAATGGCATTGGTCGTGCAGCTGGCGGCGGAAACAATGCGGTCGTCATCGCGAATGTCCTGATTGTTCACCCCGTATATGATGTTGGGTATGTCGCCCTTGCCTGGAGCGGTTAGGATCACATGGCCGGCGCCGTTGGCGGCGAGGTGCTGCTCGAGTCCGTCGCGGTCTCGCCACACCCCCGTGTTATCCACGATGATGGCGTCCTCGATGCCGTAGTGGAGGTAGTCGACTTGGTCCGGTGAATGGGCGTCGATAACACGCACGAGGTTGCCGTTGACGACCAGACCGTTCTCCTCTTCATCGATCTGTATCGTCCCCTTGAACGGTCCGTGGATGGAGTCACGCCGTAGAAGGCTGGCGCGTTTCTGCAGGTCTTCCGGGCCTCGGCGCTTCACGATGATCGCCCGCAAGCGCCATTTGTCGCCGCCCCCGCTGCGGTCGATGAGTATCCGGGCCAGCATCCGGCCCACCCGTCCGAATCCGTAGAGGACAATATTCTTCGGTCTTTCAGGGAGGACATTGGTTGTCTTCTTGAAATCCGCCAGATGAGTGCTGACGAAGCCGGCAACGTCGGAGCCGGCATGCTCGTTTTGAAATCGGCTGGCCAACTTTCCGATGTCGATTCGCGATGCAGGCAGGTCAATGGAGGCGACGGCTTCGACAATTTGAGCGCCCAGCTGGACGGACAACTCGCGCTGCAGGATTCTCCGGGCAAAGCGGTGGGCCTTGATGATGTCGATTGGGGAGCTGCGAATCAGGGAGCGACCGAATATGGTGATGACGACTCCCTTATCCCGATAGAGACTGCCGATCATCGGGACCATGCGCTCGGCGACCGCCTCGCGCTGAATCCATTCGTCGAAGTAGGTCTGGCTTTTGGTGTCCTCTGCCATTAGTAGAATTCTCGTAGTTTAGAATTTCCCTTCAATGTCATTGATGCAGTAGGATGCATATCTGGCAAGGAATCTGTCATCACGAAGTTTGTGAAATGTCTGGGCTGGAGAAGCAATGGCGAATCGAGATCTGAGTCGCGACGGAGCTGAGGCCTATACGGCTGAGCGGATTTTTGATGGGGAGCGAACCCTTGATAATCACGCCGTTGTGGTTAAGGACGGACTGATCGTCGGCCTTGCGGCAGTGGCTGAATTGCCCACCGATCTGCCGGTTCATGGGGAGGAGGACAGCACCATCCTCCCGGGTTTGATCGATACTCATATGCACTTCATGCGCTGGAAGGGTCCCCTCTTCCTCGCCTATGGGGTCACTACCGTGAGGGACACGGGTAATGATCTCGAATGGATCCTCCAACGCCGGGAAGAGTGGAAAGAACATAGATCGCCGAGGATTATTTCTCTCGGGCCTCTTCTCGATGGGCCGAGGGTAAATCACAAGGAAGTGACGCGGAAGGTAACGGATCTGGAAGATGCGGTCGAGGCGGTACGCGAAACCCTGGCGGCCGGGGTGGATGGGATCAAACTCTATGCTTCCATTGAACCGGAATGGATACCCGGGATGACCCGCGAGAGCCACGAAGGCGGTCGCAAGGTATCGATGCACTGTTCCAAGCACGGCGTGTTGATAGCGGGCCGGTCCGGGGTAGATGAGTTCTACCATCATGATGGCATCGTAGAGGACCTATGGCCGGGCCGGCCACGTGGTTGGTTGAACGTCTGGGGTAAGGAGGGGTTTGCCGAAACTTGGGACCGACAACAGGAGGTGGCCGATGCCATTGCTGAACTCGCGATGACCGCGACCCCGACCTTGGCCTATTGGGACAGTCAGTGGCGCATGCGGTGCGAAGTTGGTCCGACTTCAGAAGAATCACTGTATATGCCGGCCGATCTTTTCAAGTGGGCTTCCGCCACCGGCGATCCGGAACTGGGGGAGGAGTGGAGGCGAGGACTGGAGGCGGCCCAGCGTTTCACGGGAGCATTGTTTGATCGAGGGGTGCGCGTTTTGGCCGGGAGCGACACTCCTTGCGGCGGCATCCTCCCGGGCCAAAGTCTATGGCGGGAAATGGAACTGCTGGTAGGGTCGGGGATGTCGCCTCTTCAGGCCATCCAATCGGCTACTTCGGTGGCCGCGGACTTTTTGGATCGTCCCGAGTTGGGCCGCTTGCGTTCCGGAGCGGTGGCAGATTTGATCAGTGTTCGTGGCAATCCGCTGCAAAGGATAACGGCTCAGCCGGATTTGGGTTTGATTGTGTTGGATGGCATTGCCTATGAGCCGGGAGAGTTGCTTAAAGGAGCAGAGATTCCCGATGAAGATTGGAGGGAAGACCCATGGGGCAGGCAGTACGCGCAGCATTGGGAAAGATGGAATAAACGCGAAAGCGTTTGATTCATTCAATCCCCCACGCTTGCAGTGGGGTTGTTTTAGGTTTTCAGGCTACAGAAATCCCGGCGAACAAACCAATCCCGAAGGCTTGTCCTGCGGATGCTTAAGTTTCACCACCAGGAGCAAGGTAGAGACAAAGACCCAAGACAAAGATTAAGACGAAGGATCGAGTAATACGTCAATGATCGGGCCGAGCTCTGCAAGCCTTGAGAATTCCTTCACGACGAGCTTATGGAGTCCTCTCTTCGTGAGCTTCTCATGCTTTTGATCGCTTTGAAGATCGTTGGAAGGAACTCGCGACGTTCGATTTCTGCTTTGAAACGGATCCAGTTTGGAAATCCGTGCTCCTTCGCGATCACGAGCTGGGCATCTCGAACAGTGACCTCCGTTCCTGAAAGCTCTCGCTCGGAAGAATCGCTGTAGTCGGGGTGGAAGTCGCGAATACGACGAAGGGCGTCCGCTTCCATAGGCAGGAAGGATAGTCTCTAACCATTGAAGATGAGGTGGGCAGGGCCCTTGCCGCGGACGAGGAGGCTCCCTCTAAAGCGCTGGAGAAGAGGGATGGGGATTCTCCCTGCCTTTGCAATCTCATTTTTGACCTGGACGGCTCAGTTCTGACACACAGGGAATCCAGAATTAGAATTTCCTTGATTCGACCGCCTGTGGGATTAAGGTTGAATCAACCTTTCTTTAAAATGCCCAATCAACTCGACCAGACAAAGCGGCGGAAATCGGTATCGGAGCATAGAGCTGTGATTGCGGCTTTGGAGACAATTGCCCGCGTCGAGAGCGCAACATCGATGGAACTCTTGCGTCAAGCAATACGGCAGTTTATTCGTGTACGTGTTGGGGACAAGGAAACAGCAGAGGCACTCAGGCAAACAGTATTGGGCTACAAGCCGAGGATGCCGAGGGATTTTAAAACGCCCGCGCAAGTCGCAAGGTTCAAACGGAAACAGCGCGAATTCGATAAGATACTGATTGAACTCGGACTGATATCGCGGATCGATGTGCAGCAGAAGAATTCAGTACTTGCCGGAAAGAGAAAACCACGCTTGGTGGCCGGCCTCTGAATCGAGGTATAAATGCCGGAACTGGAGAGTGATGCGAGGCCGCCGGATGACTACGCAGAATTTCTGGCGGCAGAAAGACCCCTGACCATAGTGGGTGGCCAAGCGATCAATCTATGGGCATTGCACTATGATGAGGAAACGGCCGGGTTGGAACCCTTTGTCTCTCGTGATATAGATGTGATCGGCGACCGTGAGACTCTTAAAGAGATCGCCCAGTTGACCAATACAAAGCCCCAGTATTTCTCCCTCAGGCCGCCGAGCAACGAGGTGGGAGTTGTAGTAGCGCGCGACCCCGCAGGTGAGCCCCTTTTGATTGAAGTGCTCCGATACATAAACGGTGCCACGATCAAGGAAATCGAGAACCCTATCTACACCTTTGAGGTGGGCGCGAGCAGTGTTCAAGTTCAGATTCCCTCACCGTTTACGCTGCTCAAGGCCAAAATTGCCAACCTATCCGACATACCGCAGCGGGGGCGACAGGACTCACGGCACATACAGATTCTATTCAGTTTTATTCCCAGCTACTTCCGGGATGTTGAGGCAGCGGTAAAGGAGAGCCGCCGGAAGGAACGCGAATTGATCAGTTTGCTGGAATTCGCGCTTGTAATCGTCTCATCTAAGAAGGCTCCTTCGATCTTGAAATCGCTCGAATTAGATGCTGTCGATTTGTTCGGCGGCCTGCGGTCGAGTGGCCTACCTAAAGTACGATCTTTTCTTGAGAAACGCCTTCCTCGGGTGATGATGTAGTCGCTACGAGAGTGGATACTTGGGCTCAATCTCGAGGGAACGCCGAATCAGAGTGGGGCCGTCTCGTACGGTGTTTTGATTCTCGGGACATTAGGTGATGATATTGATGGCCTTGTGTAGGTTGAAGGTAAAATGATCACAGAGGGCAGGGGTGGATTCGAAGCCCATGGTAGATTTGAGGCTAAGAACCAGTTGCCTGCAAGCAGCCAGGATTCTGGCTGCGTTATGGTTACGGATCATACATCGATCTTCATCGAAGAAGCGATCTCTGGGGTAGTGGTTTTTGTTTTCGATGGCCCAGTGGTTGCGGATTTTCGATAGGAACTGAGGAGGGCTCAAGTCGGTGGGATCGCGGCTGCTGACATAGTAGGAGCGTTCCGAGGAAGGTTTCGCTTTGTTAGGATAATGGAAGGTGCGTTGGACAGAGGCGAACTGACGAGCATGAGGCAAGCCAAGGGAGGGAGCGCTTAGAGGATGGGTTGCTATTTGACGAATCTCCAGGCGGCCATGGTCCTTATCTACGGTTTGGTGGACAAAAAGGGGGAGGGGCCGAAAAGATTCTTTGCGTCTTGATGCATGGTGGGTTGGTTGTCTTTGATCTGGATGATATAGTCAGCACCGAGTTCTTCGACCACGATGTGGGCCGTTTCTTTTTGGTTATGCATGGCGTCGAAGGTGAAGGTGGATCCGTCCATGGCCGGCATCTTGCGCAGGAGAGTTTGGGCGGCGGTGATCTCGTTGGATTTGTCGGCGGTAGCGACTTGGGCAATCGTTTGAGCGCTTTGATGATCGACCGCGGCCACCAGGTGCAAGGCCTTGGCCGGTTCTTTGTCAGTGCCTTTGAGAGTCTTACCGTCAACCGCAATATCGCGGGGCAAACGGCCCTCGGGCGAGGCTATGAATTGGGTGAGGATTTGATCGAAAAGCTCGGCCTCGACGTTTTGCAACACCCGGTAGAAGACATCATAGCAGGGGGCCTGAAAACGGCTTGTTTTGGGGTTTTTCCAGGAGCGTAAGGCGCGCAGTTGGGCTTGATTGAGGTGATGGGCCAGGCGCACGATCTCCTTGAGGTTGTGTTTGCCGCAGAGGGTGCCGAGCACAATCATACTCAAGACCGTGGCGAGTCGATAGCGACGGCCCGCTTTTCGACGGAAGTCTTCGATCTGGTGGAAGCGTTCCCAGAGGCTTGTCATCTGTTCCACTTTGAGGCAGACCGCATGGGAGTTGTCGTTGGCATTGAGGGCCTCACGGTGTGCCTTGGGCAAGGGCCCTGGCGAGCGCAGCAGTTGCAGAGCATCAGCCCGCAGGGGTTTGACCCAGATCTGCTTGGGGCGCTCATGGCGTTCATAGAAATCTTCCCGCTGTCGACCATATCCCGCGCTCAAGCCCAAAGGAGTCCACCCGCTCGCCTTGTAGCAAGTGCCTCGGTGGATCTGTGGGTCCACGAAAGTTTCCGCTACCAAGGGGCGATAGGCAAAGGCCTGCTCCCAGTGATCGGCCAAGACTCTCAGGCACATCGCCAACGTCTTGGAGGCCAGATTGGCCAGCTTGAGCCCGGGCAGAATGAGAAAACGCCGGTTCTGCACCACCAGTTTCAAGCGCGCATGCCGTCGCGCCCCATCCCAGCCGATCCAGCCGTCTCGATCCTTCAGCCGGTAGCTAGCCGCTCCCCACAGCAAAAGACACACCCATTGCCCGTCGATCAAAGCCACATAGCGCAGGGTCTCTCCCGCGCTCCCCGCACTGTGCAAATAATGATGTTGGATCAAAAGATCATTGAATCGCTCCTGCTCTTCGGGCAAGATCAGACGCAGAGTTAGACGATCTATCGAAGGAGTCAGATGGTAAGATCTTTTGTCTTTCATACCATCTTGGCATGACTGATTCCCTCGGGTTTGTCTAGCTCTTTTTTTATCTTTTTGCCTATCAGCCACTTCCTCCCCAGAAAACTTTCACCCTGGGCCGTCTCGCAGAACGGGTGAATGAAGCTTGCGGTTTGTATGGGAAGGCCTAGATTACGCGTTTTTTCCGAAATCACCTAATTCGCCCCACATCCCACGGTCCAAGCTAACGTTCGAAGAAGCCTACCAGTAATGACCTTACCCAATTCTACATACTGGCATATCCGTCGGCTTCTCAGCCCTCCCATTCTGTTCAACCAGTAGCTCTTAGAACAGGACCCTTTACCGAGAAGCCGCGAGTATGATGATACCGCGGCCTTTTTTATTCAAAAATTCGATGAAGCTTCTCGACCCTGTCAACGGGGCGGTGGAGAAAAAGATCAGCTCCGCCCTGTTACCGATGGAGGAACCGTTGATCCGAGTTTGGACGGACTTGGATAATGACGGCGCCTATGGCCGGGTGTGCCTGGTTGCCACCGCTGAACGGGTGCTGGTTCTTCCGGAGAGCGGCCCCAACGGCACCATCGATTTGGCGATGCAGGACATCGTCGGAGTTCGTAGTGAGGTTTTGGTGGGGGGGCATCGACTTGAATTGGAGCGCCTCGGGAAACCGACCATCTCCGTTCAGTATTCACGGACCCTGGGAGAGAAATTTGCCGAGGTCTCACGGGGCATCGAACAATTGCGCAGAGAGCAACAGCTTCGAATCAACACCGAACTGGACCGAATTCGGTGTGAAAAATGTGGCCAACTTTTGCCAATAAGAGGAGGAATCTGCCCCGCCTGCACCTCTCGCGCGGCAACGATTCGACGGGTGGCTGTCTATCTGAGGCCCTACTGGCGTTCCGGGCTGCTGCTCGCGGTGGCCTCGATCTTGAGTAGCGGCGCGGAACTGCTGCCCCCTCTCATCACCCGTGCTCTGGTGGACGACGTTCTGGTCCCGTTCGCGACCGACAGCGGCAGTCCGGAAGACCGCATCGGCCTACTCGGGTTGCTCGTCCTGGGTTTGGTCGTTATTCGGATATTCAGTTGGGCAGCGGAATGGGTCCACGGATGGACGGTATCATGGTTGGGGGCCCGGGTTACGGCAGATATCCAGAGCCAGCTCTATCGTCACCTGGAGATGCTCTCGCTGCAGTTCTACGACAAGCGAAAGGCGGGCGCATTGATCTCCCGCGCCACACGCGACTCCCGCATGCTGCAGAATTTTCTCGTCGATGGCCTTCCCTATATCGTCATCAATGCACTGACGGTTGTAGGAATCCTTTTCTTCCTCATCTGGATGAGTTGGGGGTTGAGCCTGTATGTCGTACTCCCGGTGCCCCTAATTATAATCTGGAGCGTCTACTATTGGCCGCGTCTGCGTCGATATTTCACCAAGTGGGGCCAGACCTGGTCCCATCTCACGGACCGCACCCAGGAAACGCTCTCGGGAATTCGGCTGATCAAATCATTCGTCCAGGAAGATCGAGAGATACGACGATTCTCCAAGATCAACCGGAAGGTACGTGAGATTGGAATCGCCACCGCCATTCATCGAGGGATCTTTTTCGCCACCATCAGTTTCCTCACCGGGATGGGTGTGTTGGCGGTATGGCTCTTCGGCGGGCGCGAGGTCCTTCTCGGGAGCATCACCCTGGGCACCCTGATGGCGTTCTACGCCTATATGTCGTTGCTCTACAGCCCGCTTGAATGGTTCGGCCAGGTGAATAGTTGGATGTCTCGCGCCTTCGCCGGCGCCGAGCGCATCTTCGAGGTGATCGATACCAAACCGGAGCGTTACGACGATCCAAACGCCGTCCGGATGCCGAAGATCCGAGGAGACATCAGATTTCGCAATGCCACTTTCGGCTACGATAAGAGTAAGCCGATCCTTCGCGATCTGAACTTCAACATCAAGGCTGGGGAGGTGGTTGGCCTGGTTGGAAAATCGGGCGCAGGGAAGACCACCGCAATCAATCTGATTGCCCGATTCTACGAAGTCGACGATGGAACGATCGAGATAGACGGCGTCGACGTGCGAAAGATCCGGCTTGAGGACCTGCGCACGCAGATCGGCATCGTCCTCCAGGAGCCGGTTCTGTTCAGCGGTTCAATCGCCGAGAATATCGCTTACGGGAAGCCGGGCGCATCCATGGAGGAGGTTATGACCGCCGCGCGGACGGCAAACGCCCATGATTTCATCGTGGCGAAGCCGGACGGATACAACTCGATCCTGGGCGAGAAGGGAATCAACGTGTCGGGCGGGGAACGGCAACGCATTTCCATCGCGCGGGCCATTTTGCACGACCCCAGGATTCTCATACTGGATGAAGCTACATCTTCAGTGGACGTGGAGACGGAGGTTCAGATCCAGGATGCTCTTGGAAAGCTTGTTAAGGGGCGTACTACGATTGCGATTGCCCACCGGTTGTCGACTCTGAGGCACGCCGACCGGTTGATCGTGATCGAAGAAGGGCGTGCCGTAGAGACGGGAACGCATGCCGAACTCATCGCCCGCAGAGGTATCTTTCACAATCTGGTCGAGCTGCAGAAAGAGGCATCCGCTGTCATTGCGGTCGACGGATAGTTCCCAATGAGACCGTTATTCGAGAGTCCTTGTGCCGCTGTTTCCGCAAAGATCGGTCGCTTGGTGCCGCCGGACGAGGAGGTCATCGTCCAAGTAAAGTCCGACCTGGGGCGCGACGGGAAATTTGGAGAGCTGTGGGTGGTCATGACGGGGCGCCGTGTCGCCGTAGTCGACGGTGGTGAGGAGTCGTTGCAGATTCCGTTGAGCGCGATTCGGAAGGCGCGAGCCGAGGCATTGGTAGGTGGTGGGCAGCTGATCATTGAGCGAAAGGGAGAAAAGTCCATCCAAGTGCCCTATTCGAGCTCCCTCGTCCCTGTATTCGGAGAGGTGGCGGTGAATCTCAATCTTCTTCTGGAAGACAAGCCGCTTGCCCTGCCGACAATGATTGAAGCCACCCGCTGTCACCGCTGCGGTCGACTTCTCCCCGAACGCGGCGGGATCTGTCCTGCCTGCATTAGGAAGATCGACACTCTGCGAAGGCTGCTCCGGTATCTGTTGCCCTACTCCAAATTGGCCGTCGCCCTCTTGGTCGTAACCACTCTTTCGGCTCTGCTCGATCTCGCTCCCCCTTTGATCATCCGTCACATCATCGACGACGTCCTGACTCCACGCGCGGAGATTGGACGCCTTATTCTATATGCGGGGGCGCTGCTCGCGATTGCCGCGCTGGCCTGGTGCGTCGGCGTGGCCCGGCGCTGGCTTAGCAATTCCGTCGGCTGCCGTGCCGCCGCCGACTTGCGAATGGACCTGTATCGCGCCCTTCAGTTCCTCCCTCTCCGCTTTCACGAGAAGCGAAAGGTCGGGTCCTTGGTTTCACGAATGACCAATGACGCAGAAAACGTCGAGGACTACCTGAGCTTCGATCTCCCTTTCGTTCTTTCCAACGGTCTCCTTTTTATCGGCATTCTCATTCTTCTGTTTGTCATGAACTGGCAGCTGGCATGCCTGGTTGTCCTGCCCATCCCCTTGATCGGGGTGGCTGGGAGTCTGCTTTGGAAACGCCTGGAGGGTTCATGGCGAAGGTGGTCCGTGCGCTGGTCCCGACTCGCTTCCCACCTCAATGAGTCGATTAAGGGAATTCGAGTGGTGAAAGCGTTTGCCCGCGAGGAGCAAGAGGCCCAACGGTTCGATTCTAGAAACCTGAAGGTGATGCAGGCAAGTATCGCAGCCGAACGAACTTGGCTGGTCTTCTTTTTGGTGAGTAACTTTCTTATGAGTTTTGGTCTCTTCCTCGTCTGGTATTTTGGAGGGAGGCAGATCATTGATGAGGAGCTGACGCTGGGGGCTCTTATCGCCTTTATCAGCTATCTCTGGATGGTCTATCAACCGCTCCGTTGGTTTGGGGATTTTTACAGCTTCATGGTGCGTGCTTTCGCCGGTGCGGAAAGGATCTTTGAAGTGATCGACGCGCGGCCCGAGCCTTTCAAGAATCCTGAAGCTTCGCCTTTGCCGAAATTGAGAGGGAAAGTCGTCTTCGAGGATGTGGCGTTTGGCTACGATCCCGGGAAGCCAGTGCTCGAAGACGTCAAGATCGAGGTCGAACCGGGCGAAATGATTGGCCTCGTCGGTCGTTCCGGTGCCGGCAAATCCACTCTGATCAACTTGGTGTGTCGCTTTTACGATGTCACCCGCGGATCGATTCGGGTGGACGATCGCGACCTCCGCGACATCCGCATCGAGGATCTGCGCGGGACGATCGGAATGGTTGCACAGCAGACCTTACTCTTCAGTGGAACGGTGGCGGAGAACATCGCTTACGGTCGGCCTGGCGCATCGGCCGCCGATATCGTTGAGGCGGCTCGGGCGGCCAACGCTCACGAGTTCATCATCCGGCTGCCGGACGGCTATGACAACCAGGTGGGAGAGAATGGCGGCACGCTGTCCGGCGGTGAACGACAACGTATCGCGATCGCTCGGGCTATTCTCCAGAATCCAAGAATGTTGATTCTCGATGAGGCTACATCTTCCCTCGATACGGCCACGGAACAGAGCATACAGGAAGCGATCGCCCGCCTCGTGAGAGGGAGGACGACCTTTGCCATTGCTCACCGATTGTCCACTCTGCGGAGTGCCAATCGCCTCCTCGTGCTGGATCGGGGGCGAATCGTCGAAACCGGTACCCACGCCGAACTGATCGCGCGTCGCGGCTACTTTTACAGACTTGTCCAAACCTACCAGAAAACGACGTCGTATAGGGAAGATGAAGAAAGGAAGGTGCCAGCCTAGGAATCTGTCTTGCTTGGTTGTCCGCAATATTCGTGAGGTACCGAAATCAACGTGACCGACTCTCGATTCGGCCAGGATCCTGCTCGACGAATTTTGGCCGTTGGGCGGCAATCGCACAGGCTGCTAGGAGTCTGTCGGACTTTGATGTTAGATTGCTTCGCAAGTGACCCGGTTCGTCCGACAGACTCCTAGCAAAAAGAAAATGAAACTGAGATTTGTGAAGAAGGGCACTTCTAACTCCTTCAGTGAATGGTGCTGAGCCAATCTGTCTCGGATCTATGAAGAGCTTCGGACTTCCGGTGTCAGTTTTTCAGATTGTCCTGCGTAGTTATGACAAACCATCTTAAATCTCAGTTTCATTTTCTCGGAAGGAATCTGTCGGTATGAAGTTGGAAGCGATTTATTACAGCGAAATTCCGAAACGAAGTGCAAGTTTGTAGCGACGTGCAAAGCCCGACAGATTCCTAGCCAGAATAATCTACGCAATTGTTCAAAATGAACTCGTCCCATCCCAAATCGATTTCGATCGAGGACATCATCCTTTTTCGTTCTCCGCCGTGGGCGTTGAGACTCACGGTACGAAACGACCGCAGCTACCTGAGGGTAAAGATCGTTCGCGCGGCCCCACTTTCCTATCCCGATCAATTCATCTCTTTCCTCGATGAAAAGGATGTAGAGATTATTATGATCGAGGATCTGGCGGAGATTCAGTCTGACATGCGGTCCTTGATCGAAGAGGAGCTCGAGAAGAGGTACCTGACATCGGTGGTGCAGAAGGTGATTTCGATCCGGTCGGAGTACGGCACCTCCTATTGGGAAGTGGATACGGACCGCGGTGGACGGGAGTTTGTCATCCAAAATGTGTCGGAGAATGCGCAGTGGCCCAGTGAACGTCGCCTCCTTCTCCTCGACGTTGACGGCAATCGGTTCGAAGTCCCAGATCTCGACCTCCTCGACCTCCGCAGCCGAAAGCTGATAGAAAACCTGCTTTAGTATGGAAATCTCACAAGATCTACAATGCTAGGAATCTGTCGGACTTTGCACTTCCCAACATGGCTGAAGGTGCGATCGGAAGTTGAAGGGGCTTATGGGCGTCACAATTGATTCCGACAGATTCCTCTCAAGAAAATGAAACTGAGATTTGAGACGAATTGTCCTACCTTTTCGTGGTTTCCAAAATTCTGATGTTGAAACATCGGGATTCTTCAGGGTTTCGAGACACATTCGCACAAGAGGATCCTCGGAAGGACTTAGAAACGTCACACTTCTCAAATCTCAGTTTCATTTTCTTATTGCTAGCAGTCTGTCGGACGGGCTTGGCTACTTGCACAGCAATCGAGCGTCAAAGTCCGACTGACTGCTAGCTTCCAAAAACGATGTGTTCGCGCTGGAATAGCCTGGCCGTTATCTCGACGCATGCATATCCGAGGATCACTGCGGAAAGGGTCGCAGTGAGGAAGAGGGGGATCGAAAACGGCTCTCCGCCGAGCACTCCGGTCACCAACACATGCTGGCCCAGCGCGGGAATCAAGTGCATCCACCAGGCGTCGCCCAAGGTGGTCATCGAAGCAATGAAGTGCGGAACCATCGGCAGTATAACCAACATCGAGAGATAGGTCTGAGCTTCTTTATAGGAGCGAGCAAAGGTAGCCAGCGCCACTTGTAGACCCGAAGCGAACAGCGTGAGCGGCAACACGGAGAGCAAAAGGCCGATCGTTTCACGAGTCCCAATCTCCAGATCGATGCCAATCTGCTGCAGCGGAACGCGGCTCAGAGCAAAGAGCAAACTGGCCAGCGTCAACGCGAATCCAGCGCCGGAGAAGATCGACGCTGCCAACCACTTGCCGGCCGTGAGCGTCCTTCTCGGCACCCGGTTGACAAGCAGTGGTTCCAGAGAATGCCGCTCACGCTCGCCGGCGGTAGTGTCGATGGCCACGTTCACGCCCGCGATGAAGGTGGCAAGGATGATGATCATTGGGATGAAGCTGAGCAGGTTCGCAGCTCGCTGCCGCGCGCTCGCCAGGTCGACGTCGTCGATGGCAATGGCGTTGCCCACCAAGGGGCTGACGCCACGCGCCGAAGGTTACCCACCAGGCGGCTGTAGCTGCGCACCAGATCCCGAACTCGTCTGATGGCCTGCGACAATTCCTTGCGCGACCCATCGTAGACGAGCTCTAATTCCGCCGTTCGCGCTTGTCGGAAATCTTCCACAAATTCCTTGGGGACGACGAGAACGAAGTCATTGACTTTGGCGCGCACCGCGGCCTCGGGATCGGCCGGCCCCTCCGAAACTTCGTACCCTTGCAGCTGGATCCAGTCGACCAAGTCGGGCGCCCGCTCGGCCCCGACGATTGGTATTTCTATCTCCCAGGCCTCGCGGTCTCGCTCAATCATCTTGTTGAATATGAACGTCAGCAACAGAGGAAGGAGTATCGGAAACATCAGCGCTGAGACGACGGAACGGCGGTCCCTGATGCCGTCGACCAGTTCCTTGCGCAGCACTGCAGCTAAGGCATTCATTGGCCAATCTCGTCCAGTCCAGTGAGCGCCACGAAGGCGTCCTCCAAATTTTCGTGGCTGGTCTTGACTCGTAGCTCTTCCGGCGTTCCTTCGGCGGCAATGCGGCCTTCGGCGACAATTACGATATGGTCGCAGAGGGCCGACACTTCCTGCATGATATGGCTCGAGAATAGGACGCAACGTCCGTCGTCCCGCATCCGGCGGATCAAGCCTCGCACCGCCCGCGTGCCCTGCACATCGAGCCCTGTCGTTGGCTCGTCGAGCAGGACAGTAGGCGGTTCGTGGACGAGGGCTCGCCCCAACGAGACTTTCATGCGCTCTCCGTGCGAGAAACCTTGTGCGCGTCGGTCTGCGATCGTCTTCATGTCGAGCAGATCGACCAAAGAGTCGATTCGCAGTTCGAGCTCTGCACTTTCCATTCCCTGAAGCTGTCCGAAGTATCGTAGGTGCTCGCGGGCAGTGAGTCGTGGGTATAGCCCATGGGCGTCGGGCAGGACGCCAATTCGTCCCTGTGCCCGCAGAGGATCTTCGGCTACGTCGATGCCATCGACCGAGATTCGACCGGCGTCAGGCTTCATCAATCCGTAGAGCACTCGCAGAATCGTGGTCTTTCCTGCACCGTTGGGGCCCACCAGCCCTGTCACCTTCCCGTCCGCGGCCTGAAAAGAAATCCCATCGACTGCAGTAACGGCCTTGAAGCGTTTGGTTAGGCCTTCGACTGAGATCACGGCGCCTCCCCTTCGTTGGGTGCTGCTCCGACCCGAGGTCCTGCGAAGGATTCGAAGAACATCGGCCTCTTGAGATCTTCGACGCAGTTGGTGTCCAAGTCGTCGATGCCTGCGTCGTTGAGGAAACTCGCCATCAACCTGGGCAGACAACCGTAGGAGGAAGTGCCGTGCGCTGCCCCGGGCACGACTACATGCAGGGAGTTCGACAAGTGCTGCGCTGCGGCTTCACCCCAGCGGGGAGGAGTTACCGGATCGAATTCGCCCGACAGAACCAGGACAGGTCTGTTCGAAACCACAGGATCGTGGTAGTGGTCCGGAAGCTCACCGAGTGGCCAGAAGCTGCAAACTTTCTCCCACATGTCCAACACGGCCGTGCCGAGGAGCGGTTCCATCGCCAATTTCTCGCGGTCCTCCTTGCTGATGGTACCGATGTCCTCGGCGCATAGCACTGAGAAGAGCATCGGCAAGTTCATCTTCTTGGCCGCTTCGCCAATGGAATCGGCGAGAGCCAGGATCGGTCCGTAGTCTCCGGCGTGGGCGCGCTTGATCATTAGGGGCAACAGACGTGTCATCTGGTCGCTGTAGAGCGCGGCGCGAAAGAGGAACACAGCGCTCTTCCGCGACATGTCGAAGTCGAGCATCCGGCCGGTTCTGGGGTGGGGTCCGCTGACATGTTGAGGCTCGTCTCTTAATCTGTCGAGCAGTTCGCGAAAATTCTGTCGGACCTTTGGGAAGGAGGAGCTGCAGTCGGCATCTGTCTCGCAGTCGGCCAGCATCAATTCCAGGGCGCGGTTCGCATCTTCTCCTAAGTGTAGCGGTAGCCGGATCGCTGTCGGCGCCACTCCGTCGAGAATGACCGCCCTGGTCCGGTTGGGATGACGACGGAGGTAAATCAGTGCCGCCCGAGTACCGTAGGAGCCTCCCCACAAGTTGATCTGTTCGTATCCGAGCGCAGCGCGCACATCGTCGAGATCGTCCATCGCCACCGGCGTGGTGTAGTGTCTCGGATCGGCATCGAATCCGGCCAGGCAGTCGCGTAGTATCTTGTAGGGGAATTCCTCCTCGAAATTGTAGTAAGTCGAACCGGAGTTTATGTCGTCGCATTGTAGGGGACTCAGCTCCCCCGTGCCCCGCTGGTCCACCAGCACGATTTCACGGGACTGGCGAATCCGCCGCAGGTGCAGCTCGGCGAAGTCAGCCAACTCGCTCGCCGGCATTCCCGGCCCTCCTGCGAGAAGAAAGAGCGGGTCTGGCTTGGGCTCGCGGCCCAGCGACGGCAGGAGGACGACCTTTAGCTTAATCCTGTGCCCCTCGGTCGCGCTGCGGTCCTCGAGCACTTCCATGGTACCGCACTGTGCGCCGGCAACGCCTACATTGCGGGCACACGGCGTTAGCTCGAGGGTACGTTCTCCTGCTGTCAGGGGTGCCGCCAGGCCGGCGAAGAGGAATACATACAGAAGCATTTGGAACGGAAAAAATCTCATTGGGAAGGACATCCTCGAAATTGTGTACTTGCTTAGACGAAGGTGGGCCAGCAGATATGAGGACGCAAGCACAGGGCTAGTGCCGCTTACGTACGAAGCCGGTTGTCTTCGCGCCGTGCGTTTCGATCATGGCGCTGAAGTTGATGTCTTGATTGAGATAGTCGGGAGTGTCGAAGTCGCTAAAGCGGTCGGGGGAGAATTCGCTCGCATCAATACTGGTTCTGCCATCGATGATGAATTCGGCCAGAAACCGGCCGGCGACGGGATGATAGCCAAACCCTCCGGAACAGAAATGAGTGCCGAGAAAGAGTCCGGGTAGAGCAGACACCGGTCCGATGTTGGGAACGAAGTCGATTGGGTAGCTCACCAGGCCGACGCGGTGGTAGTCGAACTCGGCGTGGTCCATAAAGGGCAGGCGCCCGCGCACCGCCTCTCTAAGGTAGGGCAAGCAGGCAGGATCTGGATTCAGTTCCGTCAGATCGAAGTTTTGATCGGGCATGTGCAGCTGGGTCGGTTCGTGCCCGCCGCCCCCGATAAGGAGCCGCCGATCCCCTGTGGGTTGGTAGTAGACCCCGCGGGCATCATCGTTGGTCGCCGGTAGGCGCGGGGCCCTTGCGAGGGGTGTGGTCACATAGCGCTCGATTTGGAAGTTGCGCGTCGGCAACGCCTGACCGGCCTCGGAGAGCAGGGAGTTGGCCCAGGCATTGACCGTACAAACCGTAGCGTCAGCAGACAGTACTCGGCCGTCGTCGAGGACGAGGCCCCGGACTCGCCCGCTTTGGACAAGAAAGCGTTCGACGGAGGTGTGCTCGCGGATCTCTACGCCAAGTTGGCGCACCTTTGCCTCCAAGGCAGGTATGTAACGCTCGGGGTCACTGTATCCCCCTCGCAGGTCAAGAACGCCACACTCGTCGGCCTTGATTTTCAGATCGGGAAAGCGCTCTTCGATTTCGCGGTGGTTTAGCACTTCAAAGCGCGCCCCAGCGCGGAGGTGCATGGGGTGCAGTTGCCGGGCCGCCTCGAGTTGCTCCTCGTTATAGATGCCGAGGCAGCCGACTTGGTGAAATTGGTAATCATCCAGGATGCGATCGAAGCGCTCGAAGATATCAAAACTGATGCCGCGGGCCCTGGTTAGTGCTTCGGTCGCCATGAGCATGCTGTTGACGGCGCCGGAGCGGCTGCTGGAACCGCTGCCCACTTTGCCCTTCTCAACTACCACTACGGGCCGAGCCCCCTTCTCGGCCAGGTGGAAGGCGGCGCTTAAGCCGGCCATGCCTGCGCCCACGATTACGACACTGGTGGACATGCGAAGCTTTTAGAGCGAAAAGAGCTCGGCGGCATTGTTCCAGAAGAGATCCTCAATTTGGCTGTGGTTCAGTTTCAGTCGTAGGCAGGCGAGGCGCAGGCTCCGTAAGGATTCGAGGCCGACCAGCACCGGATCCAAAACGGTGTGTCGCTCTTCCAGATTCATGTCTTCCGCCTGGATCCAATGAAATGAATCCCCGATTGCGACGCAGCGTCCCCGTGTATGGCTGACATGAAAATCCGAACCGTAAAGGAGACGCTGATGACCCATGGTCTCAATGATCGCTTCGAATCCGCCCGCCTCCGTCACAACCGATGTATCGAACCATACGTTCTCAAGCCCTCGCAGGCTTTCGATCCCCTCGATAGTGTGCCACGGATTAAAACCGCGGGCGGCGTGGGCTAGGATGAGCCGGATGTTGGGATAGGATTCACAATAACGGCGGATAGTGGCCTGGTTGACCGGGTCCGCCAGGGCGCGATCGCGTACCATGTGCAGAGTGATAGTGAGTCCTGCATCGTGAGCGACGCGGACATGGTCTTCGACTAAGAATGCCTCGATCGGGGCGAGAAATGTGGGGCCCTCGATCTCGGCCATAGTGTGGTAGGGTTTCAGTCCCACGAATTCTAGGCGCTCGACCTCGGCGCGAACGAATTCCGGGTCCATATCCGGCGAGATGATCATCTGGCCGAAGGAGTTGTCTCCGAGACCAGTCTGCGCGACCTCCGCAGCGACAAATTCATTGTTGGCTTGGCGGTCGCCCATAAAAGCGAGCCCAAAGAAAAGTCCGCCGCGGCTCCTGCCTCCCGGATGGATCCATTCCATGTAATCGAAGTACTCTGCCAGTCCGAGGCGCGCCGGCGTATTTTTCAGCCCGGCCGGTAGCGTGTCTCCCGGATAATGATCATGGCTGAAAAGGTGGGCGTGGGCATCGAATACACGATCGGGGAGAAAAGGCTCCACTTCGCGCGCGATCATAGCCCGGTCGGCTTCGGTTAGTTGCCAGGTATCCATGGATCTATACAAATTGCAATTCCATGAGGCGGCGCCGAGCGAAGAACAGGTTTGAAAATAAGAGGATGTGGCAAGCAAGGGAATCACCGCACCAGGCGGCGAAAGGGCTCCCTCTTCAGATCGGCTAGGAGCAACTCGTCGAGGTTCCCGGAATCCAGCCCTCCCTTGATGATGCTGAAGGCTTCGGCGGCGGCGGCGGCGGTCTGGCGGATGTCCTCTTCGGTGTGGGCCAAAGTGGCTTTGAAGCCCATGTAGGTGTGGACACCGCGGCGAGCCATCTCCTGAATGAAAAGCGTTACAACTTTTCGGCTGTCGACTCCGTCCGGCAGTTCGAGCTCGATGGCCGGATTGGTGTGCAGGCCGTTACATCCCCCCTTCAATCCCGCATCGGCGATGGCCTGGTTGAGAGCAGTCCGCAGTCCTTCGCCAATCTCCCGAAAACGGGTCTCGGCATCCCGTCTTTTCAGCTCTCGAATGGTCGCCAGCGAGGCCGCCAATCCGGTGTTGTCGCTCCAGTAAGAGCTCGAGATAAACATCTGTCCGGCCGGTTCCATCACCTCGCGAGAGCCGACCACTGCGCCCATCGGGTAGCCGTTGGACATCGCCTTGGCCACGACCGTCATATCGGGCGTCACCCCGACCACGACCTGGACACCGCCGATCGCAAGTCGCCAGCCGCAGGAGACTTCATCGAAAATGAGGAGGGCGCCATGGGAACGGGCAAGTTCCTGGACTGCTTCGAGGTAGCCGGGTTCGGGTAGTTCGGAGCGTGCCGGTTCCATCATGATGGCCGCCACGTCTCCTTCATGTTCACTCATCAAGTTAGAGAGAAGGTCCAAATCGCCGTAGGTGAAAGGAATGACGGTACCGGCCAGCAGCTTGGGCACTCCGGTCGGTTCAATCCCGGCGAAAGGATACTCGCCGCTTTCTGGGTCGACGCCGTAGTTGGCTGCCTGGTACCAATCGTGCCAACCGTGATAACCACAGATAAGGATCTTGTCGCGGTCGGTCACACCACGCGCGATGCGTGCTGCAACCGAACAGGCCTCCCCTCCTCCCTTGGTGTAGCGCACCATCTCTGAACTGGGAATGGTTTCGTTGAGGAGTTCGGCCAGCTCTAGCTCCAATGGGCTGTTGACCGTGAAAATGCTCCCTAGGTCGATCTGCTCTTTCACCGCGGAGTCTACGACCTCGTCGGTATGACCCAGGATGATGGCGCCGACGGCGTTCACCCAATCGATATACTCGTTTCCATCGACATCGATGAAGCGCGAGCCCTTAGCTCGTTGCGCGTAGACCGGGCTCACCCCTCTAGCAAATTGGCTGGGTCTACGACTGATCAGCTGCGTCCAGCCCGGAATCAGCTCCCCGGCGCGATCAAAGAGCTCGTACGAGCGTGATACATTGTGTCGTTGAATCTCTTTTGTGCTGATGTTCGTCATTTATCTTTCCAGTTGAAAATCACTCCCAACATCGACTTTTCACGAAGGTCGGCCATTTCGTACGCTTTGACCATCTCGGTGTAGGGAAAACGATGGGTAATGAGGCGTTTTGGTTCAAGGTTTCCGTCCGCCATCAGAGCGAGAATATGCTCGGCCGCTCGGTCGGCGAAGCGATTCACCGTTGCCATTCCGGGTCTGGTGGGCGCGTTCGGATAGAGTTCTCCGCCTGGGCCGCAGACTGCAACGAGAGAGATGCCCTTGTCGTAAAACAGTTCCATCGGCAGCGGGTTAAAATCAAGGGGAGGCTCCCCCCTTCCCAGCAGGCTCACAATCGATACTCTGCCGTTGGGCCTGACGATCTGCATCGAGGTACGGAGAGCGGGCCAAGGATTGGCCGTGAGGATGACCAAATCAATACCGAGCCCACCGGAAAATTCGCCCAGTTTTTCCCCTAGATCAGGATCGTCGGAGAGAAACCCTGCGTGCGCCCCCATTCTTTCCGCCATCTCCAGACGAAGAGGGCTGTTGGCCAATGCTACGACACGCCCCCCGAAAAGGGGTCCTACCGCGATTGCCCCCAAACCCAAAACTCCGACTCCAACTACGGCCACAGTCTCTCCGGGCCGGAACTGGGCTTTGTGGTAGCAGTGAGAACTCAATGCATAGAGGTGCGCATAGACGGCATCTTCAGAATCCACCATAGGCGGGACCTTTACCAAGCTGGTAGACTCGGAAATAATGAATTCTGACTGGTGAGCCTGGCGGGTCACAATCCGGTCGCCGACTTTGACCCCGGTCACCGCGTGCCCCACGGCACGAACCACCGCGAGATTGCTGTCCCCAACCCATCGTGGATAATCCGGTGCCCCTGGTACCTGTTCCGCCCCTTCATAGTTGCCTCGGTCGGTGCCGATTTTGAAGGCGGAGATCTCCGTTTCCGCCCAGATTTCATCGGGCTTGAAAGTGTCGGTGTCGAGGGGGTGGTCCTCGATCCGAAGGTCTCGAGGTCCGTGCAAAATCGCAATCTTCATGGTCGCTGATCAACAGATTTCGCCGTTATCAGGCCGGTTGCAATGTTTATCTCTTCAGGGCGGTCCGCGACCGCGCCCGACGCGGATAAAACGGGTGGTCCGCGGCCTCGGGACGCGGAACGAACTAGGATTTGGCATCAAGGTCTCTGCCGCCTCCGGAGGCCACGGCCCACCCTAGAATTCGTTCTCTAGCCCGATGGGTGATTCGGGAGAAAGAGGAAGAGCAAGATAAGCATTTACTCCAAAGCGTGGTTGATTCATTAGGATCTAAGGTGATTCACCGGGAATACGGCAGTTCAGGTCTCAAAGTCTCAGCTCTGGCCTTCGGCGGTTGGCCGATTGCTGGAGTTCGGTGGAGCAACGTCAATGATGGCGACTCCATCGCCACCATCCAGCAGGCCCTGGATGTGGGTATGAACTTCCTGGACACCGCCTACGTGTACGGGGAAAACGGAGAATCGGAAATTCTTGTGGGAAAGGCGATCGAGGGAAGACGGGATGAAGCCATCGTCGCGACCAAATGCGGGGTACACTGGGAGGGCGGAAACGCGGTTCGCGACAGTTCGCCGGAACGAATCAAACGGGACGTCGAAGAGAGTCTGCGACGATTGAAAATCGATGTCATTGACCTCTATCAGGTGCACGCTCCTGATGAGAACACCCCGTTTGAGAGGACCGCGGAAGTAATGGCTTCGCTCTTGGAGGATGGAAAGATCCGTGCCATCGGGGTGAGCAACTACAACGTCGAGCAAATGAAGGCTTTCTCTGCCTTTGCTCCTCTTCATTCCCTGCAGCCGCGCTACAGTATGATCGACCGTCGTATTGAGCACGAAATCGTCCCTTATTGCCGCGAACTGAATATCGGGATTTGCGTCTACTGTCCGCTTGAGCGAGGTCTCCTCACTGATCGCATCAAACCGGCAGAAGAGTATCCTCCTGACGACGATCGTCACCGGCACTCTGCCTTTCAAGGGGATGCGTTCGCCCGCACCAAAGCGATGAACGAAGCCCTGCGAGAGATTGCCAGGGAATGCGATGTTACGCTGGCCCAACTCGCTCTTAACTGGACCGTTCGGCAACCGGGTATAACGGTCGTAATTGTCGGCGCCACCCGTCCCCATCAGGTGGTGGAGAACGCGAAGGCGCTGGACTTCGAGCTGACCGAGGAGCAGATGCGGCGGATCAATGCTGTTATTGAATCACGATAGACGGTCCGTTGCGCTGCAGAAGAGTTGTAGCAGCGGATGAAAGAGCGGCAACGGATGGGGAGAGGACAGGAGAGTTTCGAGTCGCGGGTATCGAGTTGCGAGTGGCCGCCGAAGGTCGGCAGCAGGCGTTAATGCTTCCGAGCGCGTGATTCGCGCCCAACGACTACGGTCCGGGGATGATGCGAAACTTTCGCTTGTAGCTCATGCGATAGGTTTCAAAGTCGTCGAGATCGATCGTGAATATGGTAGAGGCTGTCCCAAATCCGAGAGGATTTGGGTGGAAGCCTGATACCGATATCAATCTTCGTCACGTTATGTAGACCACGACATGCCTTCCGTCCTCGGTAGCTTACCTTTTATCCGTTATGCACCTTTCCAGCACCCTTCCTCTCGCTTTGAGTCGATAGTTCTCCCAAGGAAGCGCCTCTGACTCGATTCTTGGATCCCTATGCCGCCTGCGTTGCCTCTTTCTCATGTTCTTGCGCAAGTCTCTGCGCGATTTTCCATAGATTGTGGGACAGAACCGACCAGGCCACGCTAAGGTTACGGTTGTCAAAGCCTTTGCTGCGTATCTTGCCCCCGTGCCATCGGTTCTTGAGCACTCCGATCCGGCCTTCGGTGCTCCCTCGTCGTCGCTGCAACCGGACAAAGCGCGGCTCCTCCATCCGCTCCTTGAGCTCTTGTGGATTGCGGGGCGTAAGGGCGTCAAAAATCCCCTCTGCCTGGAGCCGCTTGCTGGCCGCCTTCGAGGCATAGCCCCGATCCCCACTGATCGCTTCGATCTTCTCCTCTAAAGCGAAGCCCTTTTGCCTCTCCAGACTTTCCCAAAGCTGCTTCAATTCGCTCGGGGCCTGCCCCCCATACAGTTTCCAGTCCAACAGATATCCCTCTGCGCTCTCGCATAAATAAAGGGTGTTGCCAAACTCCACCTCCCGATCTGCCTTGCCTCGCACGATGACGTCAATCTCAGGTTCGTAGGCGCTCAGGATCTTCTCCTCATTCTTCACCTGCCGCCCCCCTATGATCCGTTCGTGCGCCTGTTTCATGACCTGCGGTATCTGCTCTAACATACCATCCATTCGCTCGATGATTCGGCTCGCCTTCTTCTCGGTGTAATCGCTTTGCATCCACATAGCTTCCAATAAGTCACGGTGGCGAAGGGCATGGCCCTCAATCTTCTTGAGCAATAGCTTCATCCGCCGCAGGATCCCTTTACGCGCTTTGCCCGCCTCCCGGCGCCGACGCGCATGCGTCATCTCCAGGCACCATTTGTTCATCTCCCGAGCCAATCCCTTTGCTCCCTGGGGCATGCGCTGTTTCATTCCCGCCTGCGGATCAGACTGATCGCCTTGAGCAGCGTTGCTCCCACATCCTTGAGCAAGACCCAGTCCACGGGCCAGTGGATGTTCGCTTCCAGGCAAGTGGCGTCGATCAGGCATTCCCTCGTATCGATCGGCTTCTCTAATCCTGCCTCACCACAATGTTCAGCATTGCCCACCACCTCGGTCATCCTTGCATGCAGCTGTCTCAGATACGCTTCGTCGAAGAATTTCGAATCCCGTTCCAGACTGCTCTTCGATATTTTCCGGATCCCGTCTACCTCACGCACCCGGCAAAAATTAGCCAGAAGCTCACTGCGTCCCAACTCCTGCGACAGACAACGAAAGGATATCCCTCCGAGTAAATGACGCACCACCTCCACCCGCAGCGCTTTTATCGCTCTTAGAGCGCGTCGCTCCCGATCCTTCCCTCCCGCTTCATCCCATCCTTCCAAGGCTTTTACGATCGCCTCCCTTTCCAGCGAGGAGTCGATCAAAACCCGGTCAATCCGCTCCATTGTTTCCAGAAACACGGTGTAGTCTTTGCATCGAATGACTGGAGTTAGGGCTGGACGCAGGAAGCTTTGTACGGCAATATTTTTCATGAGAAGGGCGTGCTTTGTATTTGACTAACGCAAGCATAAGCGCCCTTTTTCGCCGGATCGAGCTTTTTGCAGCTCTATCCGGCCTTTTTTTTGCCCATAACTCATTAAAAATCAATTGTTTCCACCACTGGGACGGGCTCTATGGTAGAGAGCGACTCGCGTTCCCCAAGTCTAACGAGAGTCGCATCTGCAAAATCCATTGGTCGATCGGCATACCGCTTCATGAGATCGTCAATCGCACGGAGATCATCATCCGTAATAGGTAGGACCGTGATGGCCTCCGAACGAAGCAACTTCCACGCACTCGCTCTTGCTCGAGAGTTCTCACCAAGAAAATGGAAGAGCTCTGCCAGGACCGCCGCTGTCGTTGCCAGGGGCAAACGAACACTTGAAAACGATCGAACACAGGCCTCGTGCCAGGAATCGCTTCTGTCGAGCAGGGCCAGGATCGCCCCCGTGTCAATCAGGCCGCGTGGCTGCATGCTTCTTTTTCAGACGAGTGCGGACACGCTGCCGAATCTGGTTGGCGGTGTATGGGCCTTCATCCAAGAGGACCGATCCGAAGGTCCTCATCGCTTTCTGCCGCATCCGATACTCGATCGCCTCATCTTCCACCGTTGCTGCCTTTGTTTTTTTGAGCCACAAGGAGACGATGCGGTTGAGTAATTGGGCTACACTAGTCCCTTCGGTTCGGGCTGCCTCCTCAAGCTCGCTCTTCAGAGTCGGGTCAACCCGCCAGCTGTAGACGTCCGATTTCTTCATGCACTACATTGTAGTATACCGGCAGGTAGCTGTCAAGTTTCGACGACACGGGAAAAGACGGGAAGGCAAGGAAAGTAGCAGTAGCGGCGGAAGCGAGAGGAGGGTCTCCCAAGAGATTTGAGAAGACAGCGGAAGGGGGAGAGGGAGAGAGTTGCGCGCTGCGGGTATTGAGTTGCTAGGGACCCGACAACCCATCGTTGTTAGTACAGCTTTTAGGTCTAGTAACTGACTATTTCGAGGCCAGGAATCGATCTAAAGTCTTTGGGATTCCGTGTAATCAGTTTCGACCCGTGTTCCAACGCACATGATGCTATCCAAACGTCCACTTTTGACACCCCACCGATCTTACCCTGGCTCCTTAGATGCGACACCGACTGCGCGTAGCGGAGCGCAGTCTCCCTTGAAATGTCTGCGATCGTGAATCTCTCAAGAAACTGTATCGACTCCTGAAAGCGATTCCCACTGATACAGGCGCCGCCTTCGTAGAACTCTCCCGCCGCTAGACAAGGAACAACTTCGACCTCGCCGCGATACTGGGCTAGGCACCTAACCACAGGCGCCTCCTCCCTGCCTCGGCACCTCCACAAATCGATCAGGACTGTCGTATCAAGACAGATCAACTGGCCGCCCCACCTCTTCCAGTCGATTTTCTCTTGTCACGCATTCCATTATCCGCGCTTCTGAGTCTGACAGTTCTTCGATATTGCTCCTCCTCAGATCCTCCAGAATCTCCCCAATCGTTCTCGCTCGGTTTCCTTCAATGAGACGATCGATCACCTTTGTGAATGACTCCGAACCCCTCTTGAGTCCTGCCAGCTTCTCGTACACTCGTGTATCAAGTGCGATCGTTTTTGTACTCATACATACAGAATTACATGTAATCTAAGGTTTGTCAACGCTCCTATGTTCCCAGGATAGATGGATTATGGATGAATCGACCGAACTATCCTGTCTCTTACCCCGTAGGAAGAGATCTTTGTCCTTGAGGCGAGTGAGCGAATGCCTGATCGATCTGAATCGATATAATCACCATTTTTCCCGAAAAATTGCCAACTTAATAGCGTTTTTCAGGAAAGATTGCTTGCGCATCAGCGTTTTTCGCGAAATATTGCTGGAATGTATACACGAATCCTGGCCAACCCGGAGCATTCGATCCTCTTATTGGGACCGAGGGGAACCGGCAAATCAACCTGGATTCGAGAGCACTTTGGTGAATCTCGACGCTACGATCTGCTGAACACGACCGAAGCGCTGCGTCTGAGTCGAAATCCAGAGCTCCTTTACCGGGAGCTATCAGATCTAGCTCGAGGAAGCTGGGCCGTAGTGGATGAGGTTCAGAGAGTCCCGGAACTGTTGAATGAAGCACAACGCTTGATGGAAGAATGCGGGATACGATTGGTACTGAGCGGATCCAGTGCCCGAAAACTGAGAAGATCCGGTGTTAATCTTCTGGCAGGACGGGCTCGAGTCACCCACATGTATCCTCTTGTTTCGAGAGAGTTGGGAGCCGAAGTCGATACCGATCGGCAGATCCTTTACGGAGGTTTACCGCTAGCGGTGACGAGCAGGGATCCGGTAGAATTCCTGCGAAGTTACGCGGAAACCTATCTACGGGAAGAAATCCAGGCCGAGGCACTAATCCGCAATATCGGCAGTTTTTCCAGGTTTCTCGAGATTGCGGCACGACAGAATGGGCAGCTGACTAACTCTACCGCGATTGGAAGGGATGCCCAAGTCAGCAGGCAGACCGTGCAAGGTTATTTCGAGATCCTGGTCGACACTTTGATCGGGTATTGGGTAAAGGCGTGGCGTCTGAAATCGGCGACGACGCAGGTTTCTCATCCGAAGTTTTACTTCTTTGACTCGGGGGTAGCCCGCGCCTTATCGGGGCGGCTTCCTTACCCACCTACTCAGGAAGAGCTGGGACCGCTTCTCGAGACCTATATTCTGTCCGAACTGCGTGCTTATCTGAGCTACAGGAAGAGGAATTATCCTTTCTTTTTCTGGCGCAGCTACGATGGAGTGGAGGTCGATTTCCTTTGCGAAACCGTAGACGGATTTAGGGCTATCGAAATCAAAGCATCACGCCACTGGGAAAGACGGTTTGGAAGAGGCATTGCTCGTCTACGGGCAGACCTGGGGAAGGGTAAGGTAGCGGCTTTCGGTGTCTTCCAGGGTGAACGGTCTTTGAAATTGGGAGACATTACGATTTACACCGTATCGGAGTTTCTGACACACCTGTGGGCGGGGGAGATCGTTCCGTAGGAAATACGGAGTACAACTCCTTGGAGAGAAAGCCGTATGGACGATGATATCGCAAGTGAGATTCGAGGGATCATACCTCCTATGACCACGCCTTTTGACGATGAGGACAATATCATGGAGGAGGCGTTTCGAGCTGATGTCCGATATCTGATTGAAGATGCCGGGGTCCACGGCGTTGCCGTGACGGGCAGCACCGGGGAAGGACATACGGTATCCACCGAGGAGACCCGCAGTTTGGCGGCATGGGCGGTGGAGGAGGCGAAGGGCCGTGTGCCGGTGATCACGGGCATCATCGCCAACAGCACGAAGACCGCCGTGGAGCGCGGATTGGCAGTCCGGGATCTCGGAGTCGCAGCCTTGCAGGTCACCCCGGTGCACTACCTGTTTCGCCCGGATGACGCCGCCATGCAACGCCACTTTGCCACGATTGCGGAAAAGACGGGTTTGCCGGTGATCATCTACAACGTGGTCCCCTGGTCCTATCTCTCTCCCGTGCAATTGACCAGAATCATTACGGAAGAGGAGGGGGTGATCGGCGTCAAACAAAGCGCTGGCGACCTCAAGTTCATGGCCGATCTCTGTCTCATGCTTCGAGGGAAAGGAATCATCGCGGCGGCCGTGGATCCCTTGCTTTACTCGGCCTATTCGCTCGGAGTCGATGCGTCGATCGCGGCCTGCCTGACGGCTGTTCCGAAACCTTACGTCGAGCTGTGGAATGCGGTCGAGAAGGGTGACCACACAAACGGGCGTGCGCTCCACGAGATTCTCTTACCCATCTGGAACGCCATCGAAGGAGACAATCTACCGGCCAACGTGAAGACGGCCATGGAATTGCAAGGGCGCGCGGCGGGAAAGCCTAGACCTCCGATGCAGGAGTCAACCGGAGGGCAAAAGATGGCGATCAAAAAGGCGCTGGAAGGGGCGGGGTTGATCTAGGAATCTGTCGTCATGAATTCGGTCGCGATTTACGAACATCAACCTACGATACGAAGTTCAGGACTGTTGCGAAGTGCAGATCCCGACGGATTCCTAGCGTGGAATTCTCAGGAGAATTCCAGGTTAGAAGGGGGCGATTAAGGGAATGATCTGCCGACCAAGTTTCCGGTAAATCGCAAAATCCTCATCCAAGGTCAGGACTTTCGAGTCGGTCGAAATCTCCGTCATTCTTACGACGCATGCAGCGGCTAAAGACATCGGAAGATTGACATACTTTTTCATCAATCTCCGCACTCTCGCGACTTCACCATTCAGAGTGAGCTCAATCCGCAAACTTCCCCGTTGAATCATGGTGAGAAGTCGATCCACTCCATCATGGGTACGACCCAATAGGAAACAACACTCGGTAACGACCGCTTCATTCGTATAGAATGGTCCCTCCAAGCTCCTTGTCACGTCCGCTACCCATTCGTGATGAGTGTCTCGCCTGTTGAGGAATGCTACTAATGGGCCCGTATCGGCAATTATCCGCTCGTTCACCGACCGAAACCCTCAAGATACTTCGGATTGGTCGAAAGATCTGGAGGCGCGTCTTCTACACTGCCCACAAGGTCCTTCACCATCTCGTAAAAGGACCCTCGACTGTCCACATGGTCTCTCTTCAACCCCTTCTGCAGGGCGTCGCGAATGACCTGCGATTTTGACGTCCTCATTCTCAACGCCACTCTTTCCAGGAGATTCGCGTCCTGCTCCGTCAACTTTACACTGATCGTTGGCATGCTTTTAGTACTATTCAGTCAAAAGAGTACTAAGGGTAGTGTGTCCTGTCAAATCAATCCCAAGGATTTCCTGCAAGACCGGGGAGAAGTGGATGTATCTGTTTAGTCTATTTAGGGTTGGCTCGTTTTCATGTCTTGGTGGCGCTGGCTATGGGTCTGACCCAGACAGTTGGATTGACGAGATGCTCGGTGACGCTCTAGGTTCGTCCAGTCGTTAATTGCGAACCCAAAAGACCCCATGGAAACTGAGTCAGGAATCATCCTTACCAATATCGAGACGGTGCCGGGCAGGGCCGTGGTGGAGCACTACGGAATAGTCCAAGGCAGTACGATTCGGGCCAAGCATGTCGGCCGGGATTTCATGGCCAGTCTCAAGAACATCGTCGGAGGCGAGTTGAAGGGATACACTGAGCTTCTGAAGGAATCACGGAATGAAGCCACCAACCGAATGGTGGAGCAGGCCCGAGAGCTGGGGGCAAACGCCGTCGTCAACGTGCGCTACACCACCTCGTCGGTCGCCCAAGGGGCTTCGGAGATTCTCGCCTACGGGACAGCCGTAAAGGTGGCGTGAGATGGGTGAACTGATTGTCGCGCTGTTCCTACTGGCCCTTGGATTCGGGTGGGGCCGATATCTCGAGAAGAAACACTATGAGAGTATTGCGCGACGGGAAGCGTTGCTCCTTCAGATTCCTGTGGTGACCTTCAGGAATCCGCCTGATGGTCGGTCCGTAGATTCGGTGAGCTTGGCGGTGGGAAGTGTGGTCGTCTCAGTCGACTATTTCAAACGATTCCTGGCGGCTTTCAGGATGATTTCCGGAGGTGAGCTGGGTTCGTATGCCTCCCTCATTGACCGTGGCAGACGAGAGGCTCTGCTCCGCATGAAGGAGTCGTGCCCGAAAGCGAATCTTTTTCTCAACACCCGGCTCGAGACCTCTTCCATTTCTAAAGGGAGCAAGAGGCAGAGGATCGGTAGTGTCGAGATTCTCGCATATTCCACCGCGGTAACATACGTCGATGCGGTTCGTCCCGAAACCTCTTAAAGAGACCGCCGACGCATCTCGTGGCAAGTCCGACCGGAAGACGGTTCTAAAGAACGCACTTTCTGTCGTCCTGGTCTTGGTCGCGGCCTACTTCGTTCTCGGTCTTATCGGGATTGGGCTTTCAGAGTTTATCCCCGATTCATGGGAGCGTCGGCTGGCTTCGGAGAGCGCGACTCTGTTGGACAAAGAGGGCGGGGATCTCCCCTCTCTTGAGATGGCCGAGGCCATCCTGATGAAGATCAGCGAAGACGTTCTTTTGCGCGATCTTGAATATCGTATTTTCGTTTTGGATTTCGACGCGGCTAACGCCGTTGCGGTTCCGGGTGGGGGTATTGGATTGTCGCCTCCGCTCCTCGAAACTTTGGAAACGGAAGAAGGGCTGGCCTTCGTTCTCGCCCATGAGCTAGGGCATCATCAGCACCGTCACATCCTTCGCCGGATCGGACGGGGGCTGCTGATCGGGGTCGCGGCGGCTCTGACTCTCTCGAGTTATGATCTCTCTCCAGTTCAGGCATCGATTGCCATCGCCGAGAATGGTTACTCCCGAAAACAGGAACGGGAGGCTGACGAATATGCCCTGCGCTTGGTTTTTGAAAAATATGGAAGCGCCGGCAGCCCCCTTGAATTTTTTGACACCATCCTCAAGGAGAAGAACGAACCGCTTTGGCAGAAGTATCTCGGGACCCATCCCATCACGGAAGAGCGCATCAGGAAAATGAGGGAACTGTTAGAGCAGATTCAAAATGAAGACGTTTAGTTTCGGGACGGTGCTCTTGACCCGGCGAAGCATCGCACCTAGACGGTTGTGCGGGATCTTCGATTCACTAGATTGAGTCGGGTGTGCCTAGGCAGAATCAAGGACTATCGAGATATGATATCGGCAGAAGTATTCAGTGAAACCTATCGCAGCGATGTGATGGAAAAGGGTGAGCCCTACAGCGAGGAGGAGACAGCAAAGCTCGTCGATCAGTTCTATCGGGAAGGCTGGCTCCACCTCGGAAATGTGCTTACCGGGGCAGAAGTTGAAGCCCTGAAAGAGGGGATGATTCGAAAGTACGATGACGAGCCCTTGCAGGACGATGAGGAAGGCGACCACATCCGGGGAGTGAGTCTGATGCGGATGTTCGAGTACCATCAATCTTTTCGAGACCTGATGGTGCGAGAGCCCGTCGCCGGTCTGGCAGAAGCGATTCTTGGTGGGGATTGCCACATGATGGCGATGAACGCTCTCCGCAACGGCAATGGTGTGGGAATCACCCGCTGGCATGTCGATCAGGGTCCTTTTTTTCCCTGCCCTGCAGATTTCCAGGCATGATCCACGGCTTCGCATTTCGTGCTACGCGTTCAATGCGCTCTTCCCCCTTACTGATGTCGAGTTGATTGAACACGGACCGACGCAGGTCGTGCCCGGAAGCCATTATTCGGGGCGCACTCCTCCGACTCAGGAAGAACCCGAATTTGAGGGCCGGGGACCGCATTCAATCTACGCCAAGGCTGGAGATGCGTATATCTTTCATAACCAGGTCTGGCACCGCGGCGCTCTGAACGAGTCGGATCGGGTGCGCTACGTCGCCACGGTCGCCTACAGCCAGCGATTCGTGGCCCAGCGATTTTATCCCTTTCTCAACTACCGCATGCCGGATCACGTCCTGGAAGGGGCGGACGATCGGCTCCTCCGGATGCTGGGGAAGCATGAGAAAGGGGCCTATGGCTGATTCGAAGGAGCTCTTGATTTTCTTCGACCATACTGATTTGACATCCATTTACATGCGGGTTTTCGGGGGTTCTGGGAAACGGATATCAACGGTGCAGATGTCGAAATGCTTACGCATTCCGCTACAGATTGCGTCACGGTTGGTAGCGGAATGCGTAAGCATTTCGTCTTCTTGTATGCCGTTCGTTTCAAACTCGATTGATCCGGCAAAGAACAGCGCCGCCTGGGCCCCAACGGCTGGAAAATGAAAGGGATTGGAGTATGACTGGAGGAGATTTCCAATATGAAGTCGTTGAAGGCTGGGGCTTGGGCCCCGAAGGTCGCGCTATGGGCGGCGTTGTCCAGGGTGTAGCGGTTGATTGAATTTGAAAAATGAAAAAGAAAGTCGGAACCATTATTGACGAGGAGATTCTGGTGGAGGCGAAAACGCGGGCGGCGAGGGAACAGCGCCCGCTTGCGGACTTGATTCAGGAGGCGCTGGTGCGATTTCTCCATGAGGTTGGACCGAATTCGGATGCTGAACATTCATGTTGCTTATTCTGTTCCGACGGCGGCCAACTCGGGTTGGAGGAACTGAGCGAGCTTCTCGAGGAGGATATCCTGGCAGTATGAACCCTATCATTTCAAACGGCTTGTTAAGAACGGAGAATAATCGGTCTGTAGTGATGGAGTTGTGATGTAGATCGAGTGAACCTCGGACAGATTGGCGAAGGCGAGCGTGTAGCAATTGATGCGAACATCCTTGTCTACGCGAACCAGCAGAAATCACGCGAGTATGTGGAATTGTTGCTTCGCTGTGCTCGGGATGAAGTGATTGGGGTCGTTCCCATGCCCATGGTTGCCGAGCTCATGCACACATTGATGCTCATCGAAGCCCGAGAGAACGGTTGGATTGACCGTCCGAATCCGGCGCGCGTTCTATCGAAGAAGCCGGAGATGGTCGGCCGATTGACGATCTATGAGAGGCAGATGCACCGGTTCTTCGGGATGGGGCTACGGCTCGAATCGATTGTGATGGTCGATCTAATTGAAGCCCTGAGTCTGCAGCGAGAATTCGGTCTGCTCACGAACGATTCCCTTCTAGTGGCGGTGGCGCGCAGGCTCAATTGCAGCTCTTTGGCGACGGCCGACAAAGCATTCGTTAGGGTGCGCGGGCTCAAAGTTTATGCTCCTGACGATTTGCGGGATTGAAAGGGAAACGAGGAATCGGTAGGAATCGCCACCATGCCCGCAAAGCGGAGATCGGCGCGCCTCGTCAAGGAGTACGACCACATCCTCGTCAAAGGTGCGCGTGAGCACAATCTGAAGAATATCGACGTTGAGATCCCGAAGAAGCGGTTTGTGGTGGTGACCGGGGTCTCGGGATCGGGCAAGTCGAGCCTCGCCTTTGATACCCTATTCGCGGAGGGGCAGCGGCGATACGTGGAATCGCTCTCCTCCTATGCCCGCCAGTTTCTCGGCCAGATGGAGAAGCCGAAGTTTGACACGATACGCGGGTTGTCTCCCACCATCTCGATTGAGCAAAAGGCGGCGAGCAAGAATCCGCGTTCGACGGTGGGGACGATCACCGAGGTCTACGACTATCTGCGAGTCCTCTTCGCCCGAGTTGGGGTTCAGCATTGTCACAAGTGCGGCCGCGAGGTGGGCCGAGGTGACGCCGCCACCATGGTAGCACAAATCATAGAGCAACCCGAATCGACGGAGGTGCTTCTTCTCGCTCCCATCATTGAGAACCGGAAGGGCGAACATCGGGAGCGATTCAAGGAACTGAGTCAGGAAGGATTCTCCAGGGTGCGGATCGACGGGGTGGTGCGCAGCCTGGATGATGTGCAGGGACTGGCGCGGCAAAAAAAGCACAACATTGACGTGGTGGTGGACCGGCTAGTCATCCGGCATCGGGCCGCGTTCAGGAGCCGACTGACAGATTCCGTGGAAACTGCTTTGAAAGTGGGAAATGGGCACATCGTTCTCCATGTCCTGGGGCGCGAGGATATTAGGATGAGCGAGGAGCGCACCTGCTGCGGATTCGCCTTCCCCAAACTCGATCCCCCTCTCTTTTCGTTCAATTCGCCGCAGGGAATGTGCACGGAGTGCAACGGACTCGGAACGGTCCTTCAGATGGATGAAGATAGAGTGATTCCGGATCCGAGCCTGTCGATTCGCGAGGGCGCCATCGTTCCCTGGAAGAATTACTTCATCGACGGAGAGGAGCGAGACGGCGCCTGGGGACTGGAGAAAATCAAGGCGATGGAGCAACAGTGGGGCCTCGATATGGATCGACCGTGGAAAAGGATTTCCAAGCGGGTTCGAAATCTGGTTCTGCAAGGTTCCGGCGACAAGGAGCTGACGGTCGAGTGGAAGGGTCGAAAGAGTTCAGGTTCCTATACCTTTTCGATTGAGGGGATACTCACGACCCTGATGCGACGCTACCGGCAGACCAAATCCGACGGAATGAAATCCTACTACAACCAATTTATGTCCCAGTCCACCTGTCGAGCTTGCGGGGGACAGCGTCTCAAGCCTGAAGTTTTGTCCGTCAAGATCTGCGATAAAAATGTCGACGACATCTGCCGGATGTCCTTGAGCGAGTCGCATTCTTTTCTGACCGGACTGAAGCTTACCGGAAATCAGAAGCTGATTGCATCTGAACTTTTGAAGGAAATTGTGGGCCGTCTTGGATTCCTCGTCAATGTGGGTCTTGACTATCTTACGATGGACCGGAAAGGACCGACGTTGTCGGGAGGTGAAGCGCAACGAATCCGATTGGCCTCGCAGATCGGCTCCGAATTGACCGGGGTGCTCTACATTCTTGACGAGCCATCGATTGGCCTGCATCAGCGTGACAATCGGAAGCTGCTCGATTCGCTGTGTCATCTACGGGACATCGGTAATACCCTCATTGTGGTCGAGCACGATGCAGAGACGATCGAGGCGGCCGATTGGATCCTCGACTTGGGACCGGGTGCCGGAGAACTGGGCGGTCACCTGGTGTCGGCCGGCCGGCCGGCGCAGATAAAGAGGGATCGGAGTTCACTGACGGGGGCCTATTTGGCGGAGCGAAAACGAATCCCGCTGCCTGGCCGCCGCCGCCGTCCCAACGACCGATGGATCGAGGTGAAGAGCGCGACCGAGAACAACCTGGATAATTTGACGGCGCGGATACCGTTAGGACTGTTCACCTGCATCACGGGAGTGTCCGGGGCGGGAAAGTCAACTCTGGTAAACCAGATTCTGTATCCGGCCCTGGCTCAGAGATTGCACGAATCGAAACTGACGGTGGGAGAGCACAAGGCGATTACCGGGCTGCAGCACCTGGACAAAGTGATCAACATCGATCAAAGGCCGATTGGCCGCACGCCGCGAAGCAATCCCGCAACCTACACAAAGGTATTTGAACCTATTCGTGACTTTTTCGCGCTCCTACCGGAGGCGAGGGCCCGAGGATACAAGAAGGGTCGCTTCTCTTTCAACGTTAAGGGGGGCCGATGTGAACAGTGCGGCGGTGACGGCTACAATAGAGTCGAGATGCACTTTCTGGCCGATGTCTTCGTGCCCTGCGAACAGTGCCGAGGAAAGCGATTCAACGAGGCCACCCTGGAAGTGCGCTTCCAGTCCTTTTCGATCGCCGATGTCCTCGACATGTCGGTCGCCCAGGCACGTGAGCTTTTCAAGAATCACCCCGGCATTGTGAAGATTCTCGATACCCTTATCGATGTGGGTCTCAACTATGTTAAGCTCGGCCAGTCGGCCACCACGCTGTCAGGCGGCGAAGCCCAGCGAATAAAATTGGCGCGCGAGCTGGCGAAAACGGATACGGGTCGGACGCTTTACATTCTGGACGAACCGACCACCGGCCTGCACTTCGATGATATCAAGAAGCTGCTCGATGTTCTGCAGCGCCTGGTCGATTCGGGAAATACGGTGGTGGTCATTGAACATAATCTCGACGTGGTGAAAACCGCGGACTGGCTCCTTGATCTCGGTCCCGAAGGCGGCGACAAAGGAGGGCGGCTGGTCGCCTGCGGGTCACCGGAGGAGGTGGCGAGAGTCCGAGAGAGTTATACGGGGAGGGTGTTGAAGGCGGTGTTGTGAGGGGAAGAGCGGAGTGGTGTAGTGTTGGAGTGGAGGAGTGTCCGTCCCTGCCCCTGTAGCTTCCGCCTTCGTCTTGCTTGCGGGTCTATGGCATGACACGGTGGCGAGACAAGATGGAATCGTGGAGTGATGGGAAAATGGATATTTTCCCAATACTCCAGCTCTCCAATTCTCCATCACTCCGGTTCCTTATTAGGATTCACTGCGATCAGAACTTGCATCTGTAGTTAATGGCCAAGTTGGAACAGTTTTCCTCCCGCTGGGGTTTGTTGCTGGCGACGCTGGGTATGGCCATCGGGGCCGGTAATATTTGGCGGTTTCCACGCCTGGCGGGTCAGTACGGGGGTGCCTTTCTCATTCCCTGGGCGCTCTTTCTGGTCCTCTGGTCAATTCCGCTCCTGATGATTGAACTGTCCCTTGGAAAAAGCACGCGCAAGGGTCCGGTGGGCGCATTTTCGGAGTACCTGGGCAAGAACTACACCTGGATGGGTGCCTTCGCGGTCGTTTGCTCGATGGGGATCATGTTTTACTATTCGGTTGTTACCGGGTGGGCGCTCAAGTACTTCATTTCAGCCACTTTCGGAGGGTTGATCGGGGCCGATCATGACGTCTTTTGGAAGAGTTTCACAGGCTCCGGTTATGAACCCGCTCTCTATCACCTTGCGGTATTGGCAATCGCTTCTCTGATAATTTCGCGCGGCGTCGTGGCTGGAATCGAGAGAGCGAATCGATGGCTGCTTCCCTCGCTCTTGGTATTGCTTCTGATCGGTGTGGGCCGGTCCCTGACTTTGCCCAATGCTTCTCAGGGACTCAACTATCTCTTCGGATTTCACCGTGAGTCTCTGGCAAATCCGAGAATGTGGCTCGAGGCGCTCTCCCAATCCGCCTGGTCGACCGGAGCGGGCTGGGGCTTGGCTTTGACCTACGGCGTCTACATGCGCGAGAAGGAGGATGTCACCCTCAACGCTTTTATTACGGGTTTCGGTAATAACTCTGCCTCTTTGCTTGCGGCCCTCGCAATCATTCCGGCCGTGTTTTCCCTGAGCGGCAGCACTGATGAGGCATTGGCTGTGCTGGGCAGCGGGAACACGGGCTTGAGTTTCATTGCCATCCCCCAGCTCTTTGAACAACTGCCGGGTGCCCAGATCCTTATCTCGCTATTCTTCCTGGCCCTCTTTTTTGCCGCCCTGAGTTCGCTCATCGCACTGTTGGAACTGGCTACCCGGTTCTTTATGGATTTCGGGCTTAGCCGAATCAAGGCATTGATCATCGTAGCGTTTCTGACCGCACTTCTGGGCCTTCCCTCGGCCCTATCGATGGGGTTCTTTAACAACCAAGATTGGGTCTGGGGTTTGGGTCTGATCATCAGCGGCGCATTCTTTGCCTTCGCCGTGATCAAGCGAGGAGTGAAGAGATTCCGCCAAACCTATCTCAATGTCGAATTCAACGACCTTCAGATCGGAACATGGTTTGACTGGGTCATCAAATTCGTCGTCCCGATTGAGGCGATCGCCATCCTGGTCTTCTGGTCTTATCAGTCTGTCACCACTTATGACCCGGAAGGCTGGTGGCATCCCTTCCGATCCTTCAGCTTGGGGACCTGTGTCGTGCAGTGGGGATTGCTCATCCTCCTTCTCTTTTCCCTCAATTCGCGACTGCACCAGATGCTGGGACTAAGGAATCCGTAAATGGTCGAAGTATCGACAGTCATTTTCATGGTGCTGATTTTGGGATTTATCTGGGGCGGGCTCTTCAACTTTGTGAATCGTGCGGTGCGGAGGGACCGGAGTAGGATTCTTCGAGAAGTCGAAGAATCCTAATCATTACTTCATTAATCCGGTCGAACCGAACTTGGTCCGCGAGCATGAATTCCTCGGATTGGACGTAGCCGCTGCCGTCGAGTTCGTCGCGGCAGTTCTCTATTAGTGCGGTGGCCGATTGAGGGGTCGTTTCGAGGTGAAACTGAAAGGCGAGGACCCGGTCTTCGAAGATGAAGCCCTGGTTCTGACAGGCTTCGCTCGAGGCGATCGGTATCGACTGATTGGGGATCTCAAAGGTATCCCCATGCCAGTGAAATGCCTCCAGGGTTTTTGGGAGAATGGGATCCAGAATCGTGCGGGAGGTCTCCTCGGCCCGTAGGATTGGAAACCAGCCGATTTCCCGATGCATGCCTCGGGCCACCCTGGCCCCCAGAACCTCGGCGATCAGTTGGGCCCCGAGGCAGATGCCGATAACCACCTTTCCTGAGTCGATGACCTCTTTGATGAAATTCTTCTCCTCTATCAGCCATGCGTGGTCGGACTCTTCATAGACCCCCATCGGGCCACCCATCACGATGAGCCAGTCGACTTCTTCCGAGGGTGGGAGGATCTGTCCTTTATAGAGGTGAGTAGAGGTTAGCTGATGTCCCTGTGACAGCAGGTATGACTCCATACATCCGAGCCCTTCGAAGGGGGCGTGCTGTAGATGGTGGATTCGCATGGTTTCGTCATGCGCGAAGGCTAAAAGTTAACCTGACGCCTTAAAACTGAAAAGTCTCCTTTCTCCTTGCATCCGGCGCGGGCGTGGCTAGATGAATGCAGAGCGCTTAGCTACACCGAGTATTTCTGGTCGTGTGGCTGAGATCAGGAACCTTAGCAGGTACGATTAGGCTTGGGAATCGGATTAACGAGGAGGAAATCATGAAGATGGTATGGAAATCACTCATGGCGGCGCTGGTAGCTTTGGTGCCCCAGGGCCTGACAGCAAACGACGAATTGCTGGAGTTGCAGAATGACGACGCGCAATGGGTCATGCCTGGAAAGGACTATTCGGGCACGCGATACAGTACGCTGAGCCAAATAAACACGAGAAACGTCAAGCGACTGAAGGCGGCCTGGACCTTCTCCACCGGAGTACTGCGTGGTCACGAAGGAGGGCCTCTTGTTATCGGGGACACCATGTACGTTCACACCCCCTTTCCCAATATCGTCTACGCTTTGAATCTGAGCAAGGAGGGGGCTCCCGTTAAGTGGAAGTATCTTCCCCGCCAGGAAGAAGAGGTTATTCCTGTTGCCTGTTGCGATACCGTGAATCGCGGGGTGGCTTACGCCGAGGGCAAGATTTTCCTTGCTCAATTGGATACCCATGTAGTGGCCCTCGACGCCTCCACCGGAAAGGAGCTCTGGAAGGTCAAACAGGGCGACTATCGAGAGGGAATGACCTTAACCAGCGCACCGTTAGTCGTCAAGGACAAGGTAATTACCGGCATCAGTGGTGGCGAATTCGGGGTGCGGGGATTCCTCACCGCCAACGATATTAACACGGGTAAGCAAGTCTGGCGGATGTACAGTACCGGGCCGGAGGAGGAAGTCGGATTTCCGGGATCCATCGAAACCTGGAAGGGTGACGAATGGAAGCGCGGAGGCGGCACCACCTGGGGTTGGTACACCTATGATCCGGAGTTGGATTTGCTCTATCACGGCACGGGCAATCCGGGCAGCTGGAACCCGGATCAACGCCCCGGGGACAACAAGTGGTCGATGACTATCTTTGCCCGGAATCCGGATACGGGAATCGCTAAGTGGGCTTATCAGAAGACCCCTCACGATGCCTGGGATTATGATGGCATAAATGAGAATATACTCGTCGATCAGGTAATCGACGGAAAAATGCGAAAGACCCTGGTCAACTTTGATCGCAACGGATTCGCTTACACGATGGACCGCACCAATGGTGAGCTCCTCGTGGCGGAAAAGTTTGGGGTTGTCAATTGGGCAACCGGCATCGACATGGCGACCGGCAAGCCGATCGAAGTTGCGGAGAAAAGAACCACGGCGACCAGGAACACGAAGGAGATCTTCCCTGGGGCCATGGGCGCCAAGGACCAGCAGCCGGCCGCTTACTCACCGAAGACCGGTCTTTTCTATGTTCCTACGATTAATGTGGGGATGGATTATGAAGGCGTTGAAGTAAAATATCAGGCGGGCCAACCTTACGTAGGCGCGATTGTGCGCATGTTTCCCGGCCCCGGCGGCAACCGCGGTGAATTCATCGCCTGGGACGCTACCGTGGGAGAAAAGAAGTGGGGCATCAAGGAGGATCTAGCGGCCTGGAGCGGGGCGCTCGTCACGAGTAGTAATGTCGTCTTTTATGGCACCATGGAAGGGTGGTTTAAAGCAGTCCATGCACGAACCGGCGAAGTCTTGTGGAAGTTCAAGACGCCCTCCGGAATCATCGGTAACCCGATCACCTACCTGGGCCCGGATGGAAAGCAGTACGTCGCTATTCTTTCGGGGGTCGGAGGATGGGCCGGGATTGGCGCCGCCGCCGGAATTGGGGACGAAGATCCAACAGCCGGACTCGGCGCCCTGGGCGCCTTTGGCGATGTCGCCCAACTGAGCAACCTCGGTGGTGTTCTTACCGTGTTTTCGCTGTAGGAATTCAATTCCATTTTCGGGGCCAGGAGAACTCTTCTGAAAGTGTCTCTTTTATGAGGGCATTTCTCTATCCTCTTGTCGTATTCGCATTCTTGGGAGGTGCTGCTTCTCTCTTAGCTTCAATCGGGATCGAGTCGGCGGTCGCGCCGCTTCGCGTTGCGGCCGATCCGGAAAATATGCCCTTTACCAATCGCGGATTGGAGGGATTCGAAAATCGGATCGCCGATCTGCTGGCTGACGAGTTGGGTACGACGGTCAAGTACGTATGGTGGGGCCAGCGTCGGGGCTTTATTCGCAATACATTGAAAGCGACACTGGAGGAAGGTCGTTGCGACGTCGTTATCGGGGTTCCCAAGGGATACGATCTGGTCAGTTGGACGCAGCCCTACTACCGGTCGAGCTACGTCTTCGTTTATCCGGAGAGCAGGAATCTCGGGCTACAGTCGCTCGACGATCCGATTTTGAAGGAAATCAAAATTGGAGTCCACCTGCTCGGCAATGACTATACCAACCCCCCTCCGGTCCATGAGCTGAGCAAGCGAGGAATCGTAGACAAGGTGATCGGATTCGACACCTTTTATACGGAGAAGAATCCACCGGGACGCATCATTGATGCCGTTGTTGCCGGGGAGATCGACGTTGCTATTGTATGGGGGCCGATTGCAGGCTACTATGCGAAGAGCGAGGCGACGCAGTTGAAGTTGGTTCCGGTGCCATCGGGAGAAGACGATCTGCCCTTTGCTTTCGATATCTCCCTTGGGGTAAGACATGGGGAGAAGGACTTGAAGTCTCGTCTGGAGAAAGCGCTTGAACAACGTCGTTCGGACGTTTTGCAGATTCTCAAAGAATATGGAGTTCCGATCTTGCCGTTCGAGGAGTAGTGTGAAGCGGAGCATCAGTGCCCAGGCACGCTGCCGAATGGAGGATCAATCGAATTTGAAACTATCGGGATCCAGGAGGACGAAATGCTCACGCATTCCGCTACGTTCCGAATTGTTGCCCGTAGCGGAATGTGTGAGCATTTCGTCGATCGTTCCGTTGATTTCGTCCCCTTCAAACCGCACGCGAACCTACCTGTAGATTGAGGTATCTATTCAGAACTTAGGAACCAATTCGGTCTCGACCGGTCCCTGCAATGAAAGTGCGGCCTAGACGATCAGCTCTCTGCCTGACCCTTTCCTTGATCGCATTGAGTTCGATCTTCGGTCAGGTGCAAACCTTACCGTTTGAGAACAAAGAGGAGCTCTACGGCCGGATCTACAGTGGCTGGAAATGGTTTCATGTCTACTGTTACCGGTGCCATGGCCTGGATGCTCTTGGTAGTACCATTGCTCCTAATCTACGAGAGTCGATCAAGGCGCTCAGTTACGCGGAGTTTCTTGATCTCGTGAAAGAAGGGCGTGTGGAGAGGGGGATGCAGTCGTGGAAGCAGTTGCTCGATGACAAGCAGATCACGGATGTGTTCTACTACGTCAACGCGCGTAGCGCCAAGGTCCTTCCCGTCGGTCGCCCTGATGAGGTCGGCGAGGGGGGCGGTCAGTGGACTCCACCGGGCGATTGGACGGAGACGATGAAGGCAATTGATATGTCCGCGGAGATGGAAGGGGAGCCGATATTGGAAGAAGAAGCGGCTCCCGAGTCAGTAGATTCTCCTTGAAAGTTTGGAAATCCTGTGTCGGGGGTATGTCCATTCCGGATCAAAAGTTGACACGAATTCTTAGGTTTAGGGTATCGGGTTTCAGTGTTCAGGAGTCATACTTAGTTCCTACACTTTGTTGGGAACACTTAGTCTTTCCACTTAGTCCCTCGCAGCAAAGCCATTCGACTAAGTGGAGGGACTAAGTGTAATCGACTAAGAGTGGCGACTAAGAGTCTTGCATGAACTTACAATATCGAACGAACAACATCCAACGTCGAAGTAAGGACCTTCGGTGTTCGGTGTTCGATGTTCGATGTACGATGTTTGCTGCCTATCTCGTCCTTCTGACTGGAGTTGCTTTTTACTCCAATGGTCTGGCCGAGGAGACAAGCGACACCGAGCCGATAAAGATCGGGCTTCTTCTTCCAGCCATTGATAGCCTGGATCCCGATGACTCTGCTGCCTTTCGCGGCGCCACTCTGGCCATTGAAGAGGCAAATGTCCTGGCCGGTTTCTTCCAGAAATCCTTCCAACTTGTGATCGGGCTAGTGAAGGATGAGGCTGAATCGGATGGGATCGCCCGGCGGTTGATCGAAAAGGAAGGCGTCTCGGCGCTGATTTCGAATCTCCAGGTCGAGGCATTTAGAAGGGCGTGTTCCGCTGCCCAACAATCGGAGACGCTGCTCCTGAATTGCGGTGCTAAGCTGGAATCCCTTCGGGCGGATTCCGGACCCTTCTGTCTACATGTTGAGGCCGGCACTTCAGACTACGTCCGCGCTCTCGGTGAATATTTGGTCAAAGAGAAAAACTATCGTAGGTTCTACCTTATACGGTCAGAAGATTCTGGAGGGAGAGAATTAGAAGAGAAGGTTCGGAAATCGGTCTCCGAGATTGGGGGCGAGCTTGTCGGTGCAATGTCATTGGCTGATGCCGCCAAGAACGATGATCTCGACATGCAGCTTATACCTTCGACCGGGTTCGACTTTATCCTCGTAGGGCTGAGGGGCGATCGACAGGCGGCATTCGTTGAGAGCTATATTGCAACTGGTCATTCGCGGCCCCTTGTCATCGCTGATCCGGTTGCAGCCACATTGGCGCGAATCAATAGTGGCCGAAAAAGCAGTGATGTTTACTGGCCGGTCATGTGGCACCATTCGCTCTTTCGCTACAGCGCCCGGGAATTGAATTCACGCCATTTGAAACGATTCAATGTGCCCATGGACAACGAATCGTGGAGCAACTGGACGGCCGTGAAGATCGTATCCGAGGCGGTGATCCGAAGTCAGAGCACGGACGCGAAATCTCTTCTACGCTACTTGGAGAGCCAGCCGCCTTTCGATGGCCACAAGGGCGCTTCCCTCACGTTTGATTTGAAGCGGCGTCAGCTTTCGCACACTCTCTTTGTTTTGAAAAAGGAAAGATCTCACGACCGGGATGCCGTGGAGGCGGCAAAGGTTGTTTTCCGCTACCGCATGAAACCGAAATGAGAAACCGAGTCGAACAAGCTTCTGCCTTACTGCTCCTGTGGCCCGTCCTGCTGTTGCTTCATTTGAGTGCCGGCGCCGTGCCCCTCGCCTACGTGTCCAACGAATACGACGACACCGTAACGGTGTTCGATACTGCCACCGACAGAGCCATTGCCACGATCGAAGTGGGGGACCGTCCCCGGGGCATCGGACTGAGCCCCGACGGCAAGAAACTCTACCTCGCGCTGGGCAATGATAATGTCATCGGAGTTGTCGATACCAAATTACGGAAGATGGTGGGTACCCTCCCTTCGGGCAGCGATCCGGAGGCCTTCGCCCTCAGCCCGGATGGAAGGCGGCTTTACATATCCAATGAAGATGCCAACACCGCCACCGTTCTGGATACGGAATCGGGGAAGCAGATCGCGACAATCCCGGTGGGCATTGAACCGGAGGGTGTCGCCGTCAGTCCCAATGGCCGATGGGTTTATGTCACGGCCGAGTCGACCCACACCATTTCCGTCATTGATACGACAAAAAATGAGGTGGCCAGTACCCTTATGGTGGGGGTGCGGCCGCGAGCGGCCGCCTTCAGCCCGGATGGCAAGCGCGCCTACGTCACGGCTGAGATTGGCGGCATTGTCTCGGTCATTGATGTGGAAACGCAGAAGATTGTCGGGGAGGTGCGATTGTCTATCGACGGAGAGTACGTCAAACCGATGGGCGTCGCGGTGTCTCCTGATGGTTCCCGCCTCTATGTCGCAACGGGTCGGGCTAACCATGTTGCAGTGGTCGATTTGGAATCTCTCAAGGCGTTGAAATATATCCGTGTTGGTGAGAGAGTTTGGGGCCTGGCTCTAACGCCGGATGGGAAAAAGCTCTACACCGCCAATGGTCTTTCCAGCAATCTCTCCGTCATCGACACAGAAACAAACGAGGTCGTGGCTACCATCCCAACCGGAAAGGGACCGTGGGGGGTGGTTGTCGATGCTGTGAGGTAATTTGAAGGCTCCTCCATTGAGTGTCCAGTTCGGATCAAAAGTTGACACGACGAGTTTGCGACGAGGCTTAAGACAAAGACATCGGCTAAGCGGTTCGACTAAGTGTAACCGACTAAGAGTGGGGACTAAGGGCGTGGAGCAGCGACCTTCACGAATGATGTGGGTAAAGTGGAGGTATGTCCCAAATTGCCTGTTTCTACACTTAGTCTTTCCTCTCAGTCCCTACACTTCGTCCGATACCCTTAGTCCCTCAACTTCAGACCTCACTATCTTGCCCCTTTAAAGGAGCTATGCAATCGCAAGTTTAAATCTCGATTTATAGCCGAGTTGGAAGGTAATGGTTCGGCCCGAGCGGTCGGGCATCAGGAGCGGGTTCTGGTTGAGAGTCTGGAGGTACTCAATCACGACTTGCTGCAAATGAGGGGAATAGTTTGCGGTTGGGAATAGATGCGCTTCGACGGTTGCGCCCCTCTCTATGAGGGCGCCGTCGCAGTGAGTCAGATTGCGAAACAGATCGTGGTCGTCACGATAGTTGTCGTAGCCTTCTTTAAAGGGTTCAAACTGCTTGTAGAAACTATTGCGGGCGAGGATTTTCAAGGCATCCATGATGGATTTGTTGGAGGTGTCCAGGCGGACATAGTTCTGCTCAATGAGTCGCTCCAGGCGCGAGCATTCGGTCTCGATTTGCTCCCCTTCGAGTTGGAGGGCATTGAGCTTGTGATCGAGGCGAGCGATCATGGCGCTCCTTGAGGCGCTTTGGCCCGGATGGGCATGTTCGGCCAGGAGCAGTCTTTTCAATGCTTCGGTGGATTGGGTTTTCTGCTTCAGGAGTGCTTTAGCGGCACCGCTTTTCTCCTGCCTATCCTCAAGGTGTTGGGCTAAGCGCTGGTAGTGGATGGTGCGATAAGAGGTGATCTGATTAATCCCAAAGTGCTTATCGAGGTATTTGAAATCATTCTCCTGAATCCAGCGACTGAACATCCCTTTGAGGACTGCTTCATCGGGGGCTTTTGGGTCGGTCCCTAAGATGCTCACCGTAATGGTTTGATTTCTGGGATTGGTCGCTTCCACCACCCATTGGGTAAGATGAGGATTCTTTTTCCACGGGCCCCGCTGATAGCAAAGATAATACTCCTGGAGATCTTCGGCATGGTTTCTGGGGCGCAGCAGGCGCAGTTGTCCGTCGATCCGTTGCAGGGGCTGGCCTTGAAACCTTTTTCCCAGGTGATGATTTCGAGTTGAGGATGCTCCAGGATGGCTTCGTAAAACCAGTCCGCGGCGATCGCCCGGTCCACGTAAATGCTCACCTTCTTATCCGCAGGCACCTCTACCAATTCGAGCATCGCTTCGCAGTTGGGGATAAACCGTTTCCTTATATCCTCGTAGTTGTCGGTGCTGGCAAAATAGACCGGAGAGCCCTTCAGGGTATGAATAAAATCGCTGTGAAGCGCTTTGTCGGCCAACCGGATGGTGGGACACCAGCCCGCCAGGAGCTTGCTCATGCCGGTGTAATGTTTGGTGTGCGGATCATAATAAAAGCTCTGCTCACAAGAAGCATTCAGGTTCCTCGCGTTCACCCTGAGGATCGCTCTTAAAAGCGCTTCATGGGCCAGGGCGCTGAGCCTTTGGCGTTGCAGATGGGGCGTATAGAGGACTCGCCCGATGAGCTTTTGCAGGTCTTCCAGATCGAGCAGTTTGCTCTGCTCGATATTCACCGCGGCCAACAGCGCGCAGGCCAGCCATTGCTTCAAAAGCCAGCCCTCTTCGCCATCTATCTGAGCCACTTGCCCGAGCCCTTCACTGAATACCAGCACCCCTAAATGTCGACACCACTGCACCGATTCGGAACTGCCCGTGGTAAAATCGGGAGACTCCTTGCGATTCTCCTCTTCGCCTTCGGCCTTGTTTTCTGCTTGCTCCTGCTCTGCCTGCAAGGGTGAACCCTTGGGAGAATCCCAGGCAGTCTCCCGATTTTGCCCCCTCCTCTGCTCGGCCTCCTTGGCCAAGGCCTCTTTGAGCTCCTTAAACAAAGGGCGCAGGGTTTCCCCACTGAGGCTGACTGCGAACACCTCCTCGATCTCACCGCGTATCTTCTTGCTGTAAGCGTACCGGCTCTGCTCATAGATCTCAAAAAAGCGCACCCGCACAAAACTCCGTATTTCCCGGGTCAATTTGCGATGCCACCGGCGCCCCGCCAACACCCGGCCCAGGGTTTCGGCATCGCCACTTTGCAGGGCCTCGCCCCACCGCTTCATCGTCTTGGGGTCAACCTCAAATTGTCTCTGTAAGCACCCTATCTTCAACCCCGCATTATAGAGCCGTCCCACCAGAATCTTGAATCCAACCTGCTCGCGATCGTCCCCCACCACTTCCAATAGCTCATGGCCGTAATAGACCTGCAATTGGCCTTTGCTCAGGTCCCGATAGACCGTCAGGCAGGGATTACGCTTGTCTACCCCAAGGAGGCATTGTAGGCAGGACTCTTCTTGCTCGGTAGGTTTCTCCATTTTCTTCGAATTAGTTCTTCGAAGGAGAAGCCTACCGTTTTCTTTCTCTCGTTAAAAGTCGGGAATTCTACTTGCGATTCTACCCACCCCGACAACCCGCATAATAGCGAGTTCTGAACTTAGTTCCTCCCAGCAAGGGCATTCGACGTTCGTCTTGATTTTCTCGGTCGGGGTATCAAGTCGCTGGGAAATTTACCATCGATTCATCCTCGTTAGTTCCACGGGACCAACAGTTTCTGTTGCACCCTCAGCGGTCTTCTTTATCCCCTTGTGCGTGCGTTGTAGTTCCCCGTCAAGAATCTGCTCAAGACCATTGAAGGATTGGGGTGTCGTAGTTGTCGTCACTCTGGTGCTTGCAATCGGCATGCCCGCGGAAGCTCCAGGCGAGACCGAGGAACTCCCCGAGTTAACGGTTACCTCCCGGCGCTATCACGGGACCTCAACCGAAGGTCTCCTCTCAATCGATTTCCTTGATCGAAAGGATCTCGAATCGGCGCCGCAGCGCCGATTGGACGATGCGCTACGAGCAATACCTGGGTTCAGTCTGTTTCGGAGGACGAGCAGTCGGGTGGCCCATCCCACGACTCAGGGAGTAAGCCTCCGCAATTTGGGACCGAATGGAGCGGGACGGACTCTCGTTCTGCTGGACGGGGTGCCCATGAACGATCCCTTCGGTGGCTGGGTGTATTGGAATCGTTTTCCCATCGGTCGAGTTGGGGAGATCGAGATACTGCAGGGAGGCGGGGCCGGACCGTGGGGGAATGCCGCTCTCGGTGGCACAATCCAGATCTTTTCTCGCCGGGATTCGGAGGATTTTACTTTTCTCGAAGCGTCGGGTGGAACGCGCGGGACGGCCGATGCTTTACTCAGCGCTCGGCGCTCCTTTTCTTCCGGAGAAGCGTTTCTCACCGCCGGATTGTTCACCACTGACGGTTACCCGATCATTCACGCCGACCAGAGGGGGCCGGTAGATCGGGATGCCTATTCGGAAGCCCGCCTGATTGAAGGAGGTGTGGAAATTGAAATTGCGGCGCCGTCTCTCCTTTCGGTCCGTGCGTCCTATTTCCGGGAAGAACGGGGAAATGGGACGCCCCTGGCAGGAAATGAGACGGAAGGCTACAACATCAGCGCCCGATTGAGACATGAACTTCCGGCCGATGGCACCTCTTTGGAAGCATTGTTCTACTATCAAGAACGCGACTTCAGCAGTTTTTTCTCCGCCGTTTCGGCGGACCGCTCGAGCGAGCGTCCGGCCCTCGATCAATTCAACGTCCCGGCCAAATCCTTGGGTGGGGGACTCGTCGGTAGCGCTCTCCTTGGAGAGTATCATAGGATGGTTGCCGGAATCGATGCGCGGTGGGTGAAAGGCGAAACTAACGAGCAGTTCTTTTTCAACGGCGAGAACTTCAACTTTCAACGTGAAGCCGGAGGTGAGCAGTCGCTCTTCGGGCTGTTCGTCGAAGACACCTGGGATGCGGCAGCAGCGCTCAGGGTGAGTTTGTCCGCCAGGGTCGATTACTGGAAGAGTGAAAGCGGTTTCAGAAAGCGTACGGATCTGAGAATCGGTCAAACGGTTCGCGACGAGAGTTTTCCAGATCGCGAGAAGTGGGTAGGGAACGGACGCCTCGGAGTCGCCTATCGATTCTCCGAAAATCTGCATCTGCGCGGGCACTTCGCCACTGGATTTCGAGCGCCTACCCTAAACGAGCTATACCGTCCCTTTCGAGTCCGCTCGGATATCACCGAAGCCAACCCCGATCTCAATCCCGAGCGCCTCTACGGTGGTGAAATCGGGGTGGAGTGGGAGGCGTCCGGCGCGCAGCGTTTTTCGGTTACCTACTTTGACAACCTTCTTAAAGAGGCGGTCGCGAACGTAACCCTGGCTCCCGGTCCGGGGTTCGTCGCTCCATGTGGATTCGTTCCAGGGGGAGGTTCATGCCGACAGAGAAGGAATCTCGACGAGGCGAGGATTCGCGGAGTCGAATTCCAAAGCGTCCTCCCCGTGGGAGAAAAGTGGAGCTTTACGGGACGCTATCTCTACAGCGGCTCCCGCATCACAGAGAGCGCCGATGATCCGGCGTTGGAAAGCAACCGACTGGCCCAGACTCCGAAACACACTGCGACCGCTACCCTCCTGTGGCAGACAGCGAGGCGAGTGCGTAATACCTTCCAATTAAGGTATTCGAGCGCCCAGTTTGAAAACGACCTCAATTCTCTGGAACTCGATGCTTATCTCGTCTTTGACTGGTCGGTGGTGGTGGCGATCCGGGACGACTTCGACCTCTTCGTCTCCGTCGAAAACGTCACCGACACCGAATTCGAAACCGGCCGGGCCTCCAACGGACTCGTCACTATCGGCGCCCCGCGGCTGATCAGCGGTGGGATCCGATGGAGACTTTGACTTCAGCTTCGTTTTGTTTCCCCCGGATGGGATCAATCGAGTGTCAAACTTGCAGCAGCGGCGGCGACGGAGCACCGCCCTCCACCCCAACGGCTGCGAATGCAAGATGGAGGGCGGTGCTCTGTCGCCGCCGCTAATCGGCCGAATTGTTCGAATCTTCCTCGGGCGAAGTCCTTCAAACTCTGGTGTTGGAGTTAGCCCTAGTTTCGCACTTTATAAGTTAAGTCCTTGATAATCAACACGCGTTTTTGAAAGGCACTACAAAATCGGTTCGATTTTTATTTTGCTCATACTCTTCTTAACGGGCAATTTCTTCCATTGGATCTGGAAGAGATTGTAAATCTGCTTGTGGCTCTGTTCGGGAATGCCCGCTTTGCGCAGACGATAGACTTCTCCCTGTCGAGTGGGCAATATGACAGTGGCATAGGTATGGGTTTGGAGGACCCGCTTGATGGTCTGCCAGCAGCGGGTGTCCCCGTGCCGCTCCAAGGTGTATTCGATAAAGCGCAAAAGCTGGTAGGCCAAAATGGTGATAAAGACGTGGCCCTCAACGCGCGGTTCAATCTGGTGGTGGTTGGGTCTGAGGCCCAAGTCGCTCTTGAGCGCTTTGAAGCCGTCTTCGGCCCGGGTCAAAGTCATGTAGAGGCGCCACAGCTGGGCCCCGCTGAAGTTGTGCCGATTGCTGCGCAGCACAGAGCAGCCCAACAGTTGAGCATTCTCATCACAGGCCTGGTCCCTTCGAGTCCAGCAAAGGCCGCACTTTTTCTCTTTAGAGCCCTTGGCGGCTTCGACCAGTTCAATAGAATAGAGGCTGTCCCAAATCCGAGAGGATTTGGGTGGAAGCCTGATACCGATATCAATCTTCGTCACGTTATGTAGACCACGACATGCCTTCCGTCCTCGGTAGCTTACCTTTTATCCGTTATGCACCTTTCCAGCACCCTTCCTCTCGCTTTGAGTCGATAGTTCTCCCAAGGAAGCGCCTCTGACTCGATTCTTGGATCCCTATGCCGCCTGCGTTGCCTCTTTCTCATGTTCTTGCGCAAGTCTCTGCGCGATTTTCCATAGATTGTGGGACAGAACCGACCAGGCCACGCTAAGGTTACGGTTGTCAAAGCCTTTGCTGCGTATCTTGCCCCCGTGCCATCGGTTCTTGAGCACTCCGATCCGGCCTTCGGTGCTCCCTCGTCGTCGCTGCAACCGGACAAAGCGCGGCTCCTCCATCCGCTCCTTGAGCTCTTGTGGATTGCGGGGCGTAAGGGCGTCAAAAATCCCCTCTGCCTGGAGCCGCTTGCTGGCCGCCTTCGAGGCATAGCCCCGATCCCCACTGATCGCTTCGATCTTCTCCTCTAAAGCGAAGCCCTTTTGCCTCTCCAGACTTTCCCAAAGCTGCTTCAATTCGCTCGGGGCCTGCCCCCCATACAGTTTCCAGTCCAACAGATATCCCTCTGCGCTCTCGCATAAATAAAGGGTGTTGCCAAACTCCACCTCCCGATCTGCCTTGCCTCGCACGATGACGTCAATCTCAGGTTCGTAGGCGCTCAGGATCTTCTCCTCATTCTTCACCTGCCGCCCCCCTATGATCCGTTCGTGCGCCTGTTTCATGACCTGCGGTATCTGCTCTAACATACCATCCATTCGCTCGATGATTCGGCTCGCCTTCTTCTCGGTGTAATCGCTTTGCATCCACATAGCTTCCAATAAGTCACGGTGGCGAAGGGCATGGCCCTCAATCTTCTTGAGCAATAGCTTCATCCGCCGCAGGATCCCTTTACGCGCTTTGCCCGCCTCCCGGCGCCGACGCGCATGCGTCATCTCCAGGCACCGTTTGTTCATCTCCCGAGCCAATCCCTTTGCTCCCTGGGGCATGCGCTGTTTCATTCCCGCCTGCCGGATCAGACTGATCGCCTTGAGCAGCGTTGCTCCCACATCCTTGAGCAAGACCCAGTCCACGGGCCAGTGGATGTTCGCTTCCAGGCAAGTGGCGTCGATCAGGCATTCCCTCGTATCGATCGGCTTCTCTAATCCTGCCTCACCACAATGTTCAGCATTGCCCACCACCTCGGTCATCCTTGCATGCAGCTGTCTCAGATACGCTTCGTCGAAGAATTTCGAATCCCGTTCCAGACTGCTCTTCGATATTTTCCGGATCCCGTCTACCTCACGCACCCGGCAAAAATTAGCCAGAAGCTCACTGCGTCCCAACTCCTGCGACAGACAACGAAAGGATATCCCTCCGAGTAAATGACGCACCACCTCCACCCGCAGCGCTTTTATCGCTCTTAGAGCGCGTCGCTCCCGATCCTTCCCTCCCGCTTCATCCCATCCTTCCAAGGCTTTTACGATCGCCTCCCTTTCCAGCGAGGAGTCGATCAAAACCCGGTCAATCCGCTCCATTGTTTCCAGAAACACGGTGTAGTCTTTGCATCGAATGACTGGAGTTAGGGCTGGACGCAGGAAGCTTTGTACGGCAATATTTTTCATGAGAAGGGCGTGCTTTGTATTTGACTAACGCAAGCATAAGCGCCCTTTTTCGCCGGATCGAGCTTTTTGCAGCTCCATCCGGCCTTTTTTTTGCCCATAACTCAAATGAACCTCCCCGCAGCAAGCTGCGGGGTATCGAATCGTAGCAGATCACGCCCATGCTCACGATAGCATCAACTGCCGTAGTTCCTCTTTCGGTTTTCCTTGTTCGCGCACGTATTGTTCCACCGTTGCCCAGTCTCCTCTTTCCCCCACCGTTCCCACGTAGTAGCCGTCCGACCAGAATTCTCCTCCCCATAGCTCCTTTTTTATCCAACTCTCTCGCCCAAACACTTCCCGCGCCGTTATACTCTTATATATCTGCACGATCCTCCCGGGCGCCATCTTGGGATGTGCTCCGCACAACAGATGTACGTGATCCTTATCACATCCCAATCCCTCCATCTCGATCGCATAGCGTTCCTCGATCCCTTCCGTCGTCTCCTTCAAAACCCTCCGTATTCTTTCCTCTATCAACGCCTTCCGATACTTCACCGGCATCACCATGTGGTAATGGATCTGCCACACACAATGCCATCCTCGCTTTAAACTGCTTCCGTCCTTCCTTTTTTCCACCCTCCCTGCTTATAAAGTGCGCGACCCCGTAGCAAGCTACGGGGAATTACCAAGTTAAAAATCAATTGTTTCCACCACTGGGACGGGCTCTAGAATAGAAGCGCTGCACTCGGGAATGTTGCCCCTGTAAGCGCCCGATCGCGGTATGGATTTTTGCGGGCTCCTTTAAATGGCCTTGATCGACCCTTTTCTGAAGCCCCTCGAGCGCCTTCATAAAGCGCTCTTCGGCCCCTGAATAAATCGCCTCTTCCTTGGCCCGCCTGCGCACGCTCTGACACAACAGCACATACTCCTCGCCTGCTTGCCTCGACTCCTCCTGCGTTGTCTCCTGGTCCCCTTCACTCTCATTTTCTTCTCCCACCTGCTCTTTTATCCACTTCACCTTCACTTCCCGGTCCCAATCCCTCCCCTCTACCTTTTCGAAACCGGAAGCCTCCTGGAACTCTGCAAGATAAGCCTTACGCCCCCGGCGGCTCTGGTTGACCAGGTAGCCGAATCCCTCCTCGCGCAACAGTTGCACATTCTCCCGGCTCGCGATCCCTCCATCCATGATGATGAGGGTCTTCTCACGCTCGCCCTGGGCCCCCACCGCTTTCTCCAATTCAGCGATCATCTCCAACAGGGTCGTCGCGTCATGGCGGTTGCCCGCAAATATCCGATGTCCCAACTCAAAGCCTTCGGTATCGAACACCATCCCCACCACAATCTGAACACAATCGTGGCGTTTCTGTTTGTTCTTTCCCCGTTTCGCTTTGCCGTTGCTCGCACCCACCCCTTCGAAGTGCGTATTGGTAAGATCCTACAGTAGTACCGTCCGATCCAAACTGAACAGTTCCCCCTGGCGCTCGCGCATATGCTCTTCGATCCTTTCGCGGTTCTCCACCAACCGATCGCTCACCCGGTAGTAGCGATGCCGATCCGACTTCACCGCCGCCACTCCCAGAAGATCTCCCAGGGCACTCTGCCTGGCCCACTGGGGCAAGGCGTTCTCAGGCACTGGATCCACCAGCCGGTTGATCACCGATACCTTAGCCGCATCCCTTTGCGCCCGGTTCAAGCCCACCTCCTGCAAGGCTTCATCCATCCTCAGCTTTTCCCACCCCTTAAGCCCCAGCAGAATCGGTCCCAATAAAACTCCCGCGGCGCTATGCTCCACTTTATCGGCCAAGACCCCATCAATTGCGTTCTGCTGCTCTGCAAAAGCCTCGGCCTTTTGGCGCAGTCCTCGCCACCGCCCCTCCCCATCAATCCGCCGCAGGATCAGTTCAATCCAGTTCTGCTGTCGACGCGTATACTCAGGGGCCAGAAGTTCCTCGATCCCGTAGAGCTGCTTTTGCACCGCCTTGGCAATGGGTCCAAAGTCCGGTCGACTGATGGCCCCATCGCCCAGGGAGACCACCACTCGCTGTCGCGGTTTACCTTCGCTGTTGCGGTAAGATTCAAGCAGTTGGAGGACCTGGCCGCTCTTGGAATGCTTCAGACGGAAAAACATATCCCGCCAGTCTGGGCGGGCAGATAGGGAGAGTCAAGAACTACTGAAACTTATAGTCCCTACACGATCAATACAGGACAAACATTCATTGCTCATTAACGACTTACGAATAATAACGTCTCTAAGTTCAGTGCTTTCCGCCCTTCAGTACGCAGTTTGGGTTAGGATGGCGAAGAAGAGGTAGAATCGCCGATTGGAGTTTCGTAGAACTGGTCAGTTGGGAACGGGACTTCGATCAAGACGACTATGCGAGAATCGAAGGAACGTCGTACTTTCGAATCTCCACATCACGCGTCAGAATCGTCATCTGATCGGATTGAGCTTGAGCAACGAGAACGCGATCAACCGGATCACGATGAATGAGGGGCAGCTTCAAATATGTCTCAACGTGAGAGACTGTTACGGGGAGCAATTCGTAGCCGTGTCGGGATAGTTCACTGAAATATCCATCCGGAATCTTCAAATTCCCAATGGAGCACTTGATCGCCATCTTCCACAGAGACGCTAAGCTCGCAAAAAGCATGGTTTCTTCGACCTGAAGCAGTTCGCTTGCTTCCCTACTCAGTTTCTCAGGTTCAAACGAGGCCCAATAGAGTGAATGGGTGTCCAGCAAGAGACGCATTCAATCTATCATTCCCAATGCTTTGGCTTCAGCTTCGGGCCATTCATCGTAGTCTTCAGCCATCCACGCATGAATCCTAGTCGAAGGTGGGAATTCCTCGACTCGAACTGAGTGCCATCCAAGCCTTTACGCATGAATCCTAGTCGAAGGTGGGAATTCCTCGACTCGAACTGAGTGATACGGGCAACCGGTTTACCCATTCGCGTAACCAGAATCTCTTCGCCAGAAGACACCTTATCGATGACTTCAGAGAACTTCGCCTTTGCTTCACTCAGAGTAAGCGTAGTCATAGGTTCAATATAGTCTGACTTGTCAATGGTATTTCGAGTGCACATAAATCGTCGCGCTCGTATAGAGGTAGCTGGTCAATCTTAATTCCCATTCTTTCGGTCTGTTTCCCCCTCTCCTCACGCAAAGAGCTACGAATTCGGTCTGCGTAGCTCTCTCCGTGAGGAGAGGGAATAGCCCAAGTTTCGAAGAAAGTTGGGCTTCTAATTGACAGAGTAAGGATCGGCGGCATCGCGGAGGCCATCGCCGAGGAAGTTGAAGGAGAGGACGGTGAGGACGATGAAGAGGACGGGCATGAGGATCCAGGGGTGGTCGGTGATGATCTGAAACTTTATACAGTCCTGGAGCATCACCCCCCAGCTGACGACCGGTGGGCGCAGGCCGAGGGCGAGGAAGCTCAAGGCGGTCTCACCGAGGATCATGCCGGGAACACTGAGGGTGAGTGCGACGATGATGTGGCTGAGGAATCCTGGAACGAGGTGACGAAAGATGATGCGACCATGTCCGGCGCCGATGAGGAGGGCGGCGACGGCGTAATCCTCCTCGCGCAGGGAGAGAAGCTTTCCGCGGACAACCCGAGCGAGGCCGGTCCAGGTGAGGAGACTCAGGACAATGGTAATGGCGAAGTACATCCGCAGGGGGGACCAATCGGCCGGCAAGATGGCGGCGAGTATGAGCCACAATGGAATCTGGGGGAAGGAATTGACGATCTCGATGAATCGTTGAATGAGATTGTCGACTCGCCCACCGATGTAACCCGATATCCCGCCCACTACGATGCCGAGGATGAAAGTCGCGATTATTGAGACGAGCCCAATGGAGAGGCTGATGCGCGAACCGTAGATGATCCGACTGAAGACGTCCTGACCGAATTTATCGGCTCCAAGAAAATAGAAAGTTTCCCCTTCGGCGTGATGCTTCAGTCCAAAGAAGTGGCGTTCCATTGGAACGAGATCGCAGAGCTCATAGGGTTCCCCCTTAACAAGGAAACCGAGTGGGATGATATGATCCGGGTCCTTCGTGAAGTATCGGCGGAGAGTGATCGGATCCTTTTGCTTCTCCAGGGCCACGACATAAAAGCCGTGCTCGAAGCTGAATCGGGGCAGCTGCGGAGGACAGAAGATGAAATCGATGTCATTCCATTGTTTGGTGGTCGGGGCGAAGAACTCGGCGAAGAGTGCGATGCCGTAAAGTGCGAGGATGACGTAGAGAGAATAGAGCGCCATGCGATGCTTGGCGAAACGGATGCGGATGAGCTGCCACTGCGAAAGCGAGCCCAGGTCGCTTTCGCCGAGTTGCGAGTTGCGAGTTGCGAGTTGCGAGTTGCGCGTGGCGGATTTCGCGTTGCCGTTCGGGCTTACCATTGGTTGAATCTCGCACAAGCGAGCAAATCAGCTACCCTTCCTCGATGTTCGCCGCGATCGAGTCGGCGCTTGCGACTTGCTGTGACACGAGCCTCCAGCTCATCGGAATCTCTTCCAATCGTCTCATCTCTTCTACCACTAGATCGAACAGTTCGTTCGCCTTCCGATAAGCCCCGAAATTATCGAGATCGTCCTGTGCCATAAGAATTAGAACCCTCCGCGATTAGAAATTCACCCTTCAGTTTGCATTCGTTAGATTCGCAACCCGAGACTCGAAACTCGCAACTCTCTGTCATCGCGAGCCGCTCTCCTCCATCCTAATCCGCGGGTCCAGCCAGAGGAGGAGCAGATCACTGACGAGGGTGCCGAAGACGCCGAGGAGGCTGAGCACTATAAGCATGGAGCCGGCCAGGTAAAGGTCCTCGGAGAGAAAGGCTTCCAGGATCATCGGCCCGACCATGGGCAGGCTAAGAACGATAGCGACGATGGCGCCCCCGGAGATGACTTGGGGAAAGATGTATCCGACACTGGAGATGAAAGGATTGAGGGCCATGCGGACCGGATACTTCAGCAGCATTTTGAAGGGTCGTACCCCTTTTGCCCGAGCGGTGACGACATAGGGTTTGTTGAGCTCATCGAGCAGGTTTCCACGCATAACCCTCATACTGGCAGCGATTCCGGCGGCGCCGATGACAATGATCGGCATCCAGAGATGCTTGATGAGGTCCAAGATCTTGGGCCAGTCCCATTCCGCCTGACCGGCGAACTCATTGGAAAAGAGGCCGAGCGTGTTGACGCCAAAGATCCTACCACTGAGGTAGACCAGGATAAGGGCAAGGAGGAAGTTGGGGACGCTCATGCCGACGAAGCCGAGGAAGGTGAAGACGTAGTCGCCCCAGGAGTACTGTTTGACGGCGGAATAGATGCCGATAGCCAACGATATGACGGTCGTGAAGAGCATGGTTGCCAGCGAGACGGTGACGGTCAGTAGGATCCGATCTCCGACAATTGCGTTGACGGAAGTGCGGTACTCCATTGAGCGACCGAGATTCCCCTGCAGGAGACCGCGATTTTCGTCCTCAAAGTTCAGAAACCAATTGAGCCCAACCCAGTGGAAGTATTGAAATAGAACTGACCGATCGAGGTGAAACTCGGCGCGTATTTCCTCCATCTCGGCGCGATTCGCCTGCATGCCCGATGCCTCCAGTTGCAGGATTTTGGCCTCGATGAAATCACCGGGCGGAAGCTGTATGGTGAAGAATGCGACGACCGAAATGACGATCAATGTGGGAATCAGGATGAGAAGCCTTCGGGCGACGAAGGGATGGCGAAAGGCGAGCAGTCCCAATCCAGCGACGAGGATTCCGCTAGCCAGCCAGGATATCAGGTTGGCAAGTGTAGAGGCGAAGGATGCCCTACCGTGTCTAGCCAACCTGGGATCGGGAGTCACTGATATGATCGCCTCCTTAAGCTGGGCGATCGTTCCCGGGGTTTCGTCTGCGTTCTCGACAAAAAAGGTGTCCATTCCGGCGTGGGATGGAACCGTGAAATAGGGGCTATAGATGGCAAACTTGGGAACATTGCGGAAACCATTTTTCACCACCACAGGATGGGGAGGGCTGGCAAAGATGGAGATCGTCCAGACCTCCTCGGCTGCGATCTCAAAGACCTCGTTCAGGATTTTTCTCTGGGCCTCGAATCCGATCGCTCGGCGCGCTTCATCGACAACCTGCATGGAGCGTCGCAGAGGATGGTCTTGGGGTGGCTCAATTCCGCCGAACTGGGTTGCTCTGGGATCGCCGTAGAGTCCGCCCCACTCATACCATCTGGCAAATCCGATGGCGGAATAGAAGCGGGTGCGAACCGGTACCCAGTCGGCCGGTCCGACTAGAGGGAGAAACTGCTCGATGCCCTGCCAGACCGTTAGGTCATTGCGGAGAGTGGCGGTGTCGACGCCAAAGAGACCCATAGATCGTTCTTTCGGCACGGCCCGGAGTCCGACGTCTCTCCAATCATCGATGACAAACTGAACCGGATCCCGAAGAAGAATCTTTGGGTAGTTGAGGTACCAAACCATGCGGCTTCCATCGGGAAAGGTCCTGTATCCTTCTTTATCGCGTTGGGCGAGACCGATGGAATCAAGAAGGGCATTGGCACGGTCAGGATCGTATTCAATATAGCTGCTTAAGAGTTTCTCGTGATAGAAGGGTGAAGCGGGTCCCGGAGCCAGCTGAGCAGGGCTGGGAAAGCCGGACATGACCGCTTCAATGATCGGTATCCGATCGATTGCGAGGGAGAGGGCGCGGCGAAAATCCCTATTGTTCAGGAGACGGCTCTTCTGCTCGGTCGAGGGATCGTCGGGATCAATCTTCTTGTTCAGATTCGGCCAGATCGCCCAGTAGGAGGACTGTGAGATGTACCAATGGTAAATCTCATAACCGTTGGCTTCCCGGTTCGACATGTATTCGGTATAATCCTGAAAACCGAGGAGACGCGCGTGCATTCCGAGTTTTCCGCTCGAAACCGTCGTGGGGAGCAATTCGGCTGGCTTGACCTCCCAGAACACGCGGTCGATGTAGGGGAGCTGGTTACCTTCGGTGTCGACAGCGAAGTAGTAGGGATTGCGGACAAAGACCTGGGGCGCTCCCGGCTTGTAAGTATGATAGACCCAGGGCCAGATACGGGGATGTTCGGGATTTAGGCGATCCTGCCGGTTACGGTAGAGGCTCTCGGGAGATCCGATGCCAAGCTTTCCCATAGTGGACTTGATGACCTCCTGGTCGCCCAGTTCGGGATGAAACTGCTGCATGTAGTGCTTCGGGGACTTGTAGGGAAGGCTTCCATTGGAAACGAGGCGTTCGAGGAAAAACGGGTAGCTCAACGGAAAGATAAAATTTACAGTTCGGGGATCGACCATCTCGATGTCTCCCAACTGCCCTTCCACCCTCATGAATTCGGGAACGACTCCCGCTCCGGAAGAGACGAAGCTCCCCTTGAAAAAGTTCACATCCCAATTCCACCAGTAGACGATATCTTCCGCCGTAAAGGGATGCCCGTCCGACCACTTCATCCCCTCCCGCAGGTGAAAAGTCCACTCCCGGTAGTCTTCACTGTGTTCATAGCTCTTCGCCACGTGAGGGACAATGGGATAGCCGTAGGGAGACCATCGTACCAGAAGGTCCCCCGAAATGTAGGCGGCATTGCCTCCGATATCGGAATTGCTCAGGCCCATGCGGAACCAGGTCCCTCCGTACTGGCCGATGCCCTCGACTCCTTGGAAAACGACCGGCTCCGAGCCGACTCTCTCCTTGACGGGGGGTAGTTTGCCCTCATCCACCAGCTCCCGAAGAATCGGCGATTCCCCTTTCGGATACCAGTCCGCCGCCACCCCTTCCGAGTAATCCACTTCAACGTGGATGCGAAGAGGGTTCTCGAGGTCGATATGGACTTTACGCTCCTCCGTTATACGCGCTGCTTCCTCCTCATCGAATAGTTCCGGCTCTTCGGAGATCTCCGGTCCGAGGAGCCATCCGAAGGCATAGGTGAGCGCGAGTATGCAAACCCCCGCGATGAGGGTGGGTAGAAGGATGCTTTTCAGAAATCGGACCATACTCGATTTAAGGCAAGAGGGGCTTGCGGTCGATGATCATGCACGCATACAGTCGGATTCCCAGCTAGAAAATCCATCGTGTCAAAAGCGTCGATCGAAGATCCAAAATTGAACCTAGTAAAAGCGGCGCGTCCGGCGGCCACGCCCTACCTCCCCATGGTAGATCGAAAACTGAGCATCCTTCGTTTTCTTGGATTTGATGGATCTTCCTGCCTCCCTGTAATTTCGATGCATCGTCGGGTGGTAGGGCGTGGCCGCCGGACGCGCCGCCCGATTCCAGAAATTGCCGCTCCTTTTCAAAACCCAATTCGAAGACCCGAGGACAGATGAACGGGAATAAAGATCAATACGCCCTAATCCCCGACCGAATCTGGGATGGTGACTCGGACTCGGCGCGCCCGGGGTATGGAGTTCTCGTCGATGGCGAATCGATTGAAAGTATCCTTCCGGTTGAAGAAATCCCGGAAGATCCGAAACGCGTTGAGCTACCCGGCTGTACTCTGATACCCGGGTTGATCGATGCCCACTCCCACTATATGGAAAGTTCCGGTTATCCGTTTCTTGGCGCCGGCGTGACCACGATCCGCGATACGGGAAATAACCTCGACTTTATTCTCGAACAGCGGGAACTGAACCGTGCCGATTCGAGCCGGGGTCCGCGCATCATCTGCTGCGGTCCGGCGCTTGATGGCCCGGAAGGTATCTGGCATCATGTCGTCAAGCATCATGCGGAGGAGAAGGAACTGAGGGAATCCATTCGGGAGAATATCGAGCGAGGGGTGGACGCCATAAAGCTCTACGCCAGCATTGACCTTCCGATGCTCCGGGCGGGGGTGGAAGAGGCTAAGTCCGCCGGAATGTTCGTCCTCGCCCATCTCAACGATACTTCCTCGGAGGATGCGGCGCACGCCGGTCTGGACGAAATTGAGCATTTCAGCCGGTGTGATGCGGCATGGAAGGAGGGGACGAAAGAGGAGGATGATTCCCTCATCGATGTTTTTCTCGAGCATCAGACGGTAATGAACCCAACTCTGGGAGTGTGGGATCGTTTGGGGCGGTGTATGGAGCATCTCTTCCTTCACGATCAGAGGCGGGAATGGGTGCACCCTGGGCTTCTGGACATTTGGGAATCGATTCCCTATCGTCGCTCCGAATCGGGTCCGCGCCTGCGCTTCCAGGCTGCGATGCCGAACCTGAAGCGCTTCCTTCTCCATTGCCACGAGAGGGGGGTAACGATCGCCGCCGGGACCGATGCGCCGTTCGTTCTCATACCCGGATTCAGCTTCCATGACGAACTCGCATTCTATGTCGATGCCGGGCTGGAGCCTATCGACGCCCTGCGCGCGGCCACGACCACAAATGCGAGGGTGCTCAATGTCGATCACGAGATCGGCCGAATCGCCCCGGGTATGAAGGCCGACATGGTCGCGGTTAAAGGCAACCCGCTGGACCGGATCGATGATCTGGGTGGAGTGAATACAGTTATAAGGAACGGCGTGCGTCTCGATCCGGCCGAGCTCTTGGAGGAATCGCGCAAGGGATTTCAGGCGCCCATCGACGACCCAATGGTCAAGGACTTCCGACCCTGGGTCGCAGGTGATCTACCGAAGTATAAACAGAAGATTGGTGATGACTGAGGGTGGTTGGGTTCCCTCGAGCGGTAGCGAATTCTGGAGGGGCGAGGGCCCTCGAGCATTGTCCGAATCGACTGAATTGGTAGGAGTGTTGGTGTTCAGTTCCTTCCTGGGCTCCCGCCTTCGAGTCCTGCGGCGTGGCAGGGCGAGGGCTCTCGCCCCAAACTGGTGGCCTCTCTGCCCAACTTGAAAAGGTAAAGTAGTTGAGCCGTCGCCAACCCCCCCCTCTCCGCATCGGCTATCTGCCTTTCTACGTCGACTACTACGAAGGGATCTGCGCCGACTTTCCTCGTGAGAAGGGGGAGGTGGCCCAGCGTTGCGGGGATACCCTTTCGAACTACGGACAGTTGCTCTGGGACGGAAACCTGATTGGCGATGAAGCCGCGGCGGAAGCAGGCGGCAGAGAAATCGCCGCGAAAAAGCCTGACTGCGTCGTCGTCGTGACCACCATCGCGGTATTCGGCGGCATCTGCTGGGCGGCTCTGAAGGAGATCGAAGCGCCCATTCTGATTTGGAATCCCCAGCTCCTCGAGACCGTTGGCACCGGTTACACGATGGAGGATATCGTGCGCAATACGAGCCAGATTGGAACCCAGGCATTGGCCAACACGCTCCTTCGGCAGGGCCGCTCCTATCGGGTTGTCACAGGATATCAAGAGAGCGAAAGGACGAAGCGTGACCTGCAGCGATTCTTTGCCGTGGTCAGAACGACTCAAGTTCTTCGCAGGGCCCGGCTCCTGGCAGTGGGAGAAATCTTCCCCTTGATGACCGATATTCTGATTGACGAGGACGATCTGAAGGAGCGCGTTGGGGCTACAATCGTCAGGGTCGATAATGAAGAGCTCAAAAAGCGATATCGTGCCGTCGCTGACGAAAAAGCCTCATCTCGACTGGTCGAGATGAATCGGGATTATCTCGTTGCCGAACTTACGGACGACGAGGCGCGGCGCTCGGCTAGGCTTTGCCAGGCCTTTTGCGATTTGGTCGAGGAGTGCCAGGTGGATGCGGGTACCTTTAACTGTCACGCCGGGGTCTGCTTAAAAAATCCGGAAATCGGGATTACGGGTTGCTACAGTCATGGTCTCCAGAACTCTCTGGGAAGACCTTTCACCTGTACGGGGGACCTGCCCACCGCCCTCGCCATGCTGCTCCTCAAAGAACTGACCGGAGTCGCGATGTATACCGAAGTCCAGGTCATGGACGAGATCCGCAACGCCATTGTGGTCGCCAATTCGGGGGAGGGGGAAGATGGAATTCGTAGAGAAGGCTGCCCTGCATCGGTCATTGGGAACAGGAATTTCACGGGTCTGCATGGGCGAGGCGCATCCTTCGCCTACTCGTTGGCTCCGGGCCCGGCCACTCTGTTGAGCCTGACCCCAACTTCAGGAACTTACCGACTGATCGCAGCGGAAGGGGAGATCCTTGAAGACACCCTCCCCGACGCCGGAGCCTTGGCCGGTTTTTTCCGATTTTCTCACACCGACCTCCATTCCGGCTACACCCAGTGGCTGGAAGCCGGCGCCGTTCACCACGCCGCCACCACCCTCGGTCACTGGAACCGCGAGATTGGGGAGATCGCGGGATTGTTTGAGTTCGAGATGATGTTGATTTGAGTCGGTGGGTTATCCTTCCCACCGCAATTTTGTTGCCCACGGATGCCTGGCGCAGCATAGCCGCAACCAGAGAAGAGGATTCTCCCAAAGGATTGAGAAAACAACGGATAGAGAATTTCCAGTATTGAAATTCCAAGTACGAATGTTCAAGTGAAGAGCTGGAGTGTATCCAAAGGTCGTCCTTGAGATCTGCGGGATCGAGACAAGGTTCGAGACGAGGTTTGCTCCGCTGAGATCTAAGCAAGTCAATGGTCGGGACATTTCTTGATCGAACTAGAAAGGAATCTCGAAACACGTTGGTAACCTTGTCTATCGCACGACTTTGATTACCAACATGCTTCAGTTCGAAACGTGTTCAAAAAACCAAGTTCTGATGGATTGTATTACACCTATCCCGCGGATGCCTGGCGGCTGATGAGTATCTTCCTTTTCCATCGGATCTACATTGAGGCCCTCCTGAAGAGGAGTATCGCGTTAGCGTTGGTTTGCGAGGTGCTGTTGTGGCTAAGAACACATCCCCCACGCTTGTCGTGGGGTCAGATGAGGTTTCCAGGCTAATCCGTGCGGCTCAGAACAAAACGATCCCCCAGGCTCGCCCTGGGGATCGTTAGGCTTCCAGGCTACTGAAAAGTACCCGACCCTTTCTCGCGCCTCTTCTCCCTCAGCCTTTGGGTTTCCGGGGTTAACCGGGACGGTTGACCAACGATTCCCGGCCCCTGCAAACCTACGGTCATTCCTCAGCCTGGTCGATCGCCGCCGTAACAAGCCTGAGAACCGTCTGATCACGAAAGTGTCGGCATGCCGCAGGCGGCGCTAACTTCAGACCTCACTATCTTGCCCCTTTAAAGGAGCTATGCAATCGCAAGTTTAAATCTCGATTTATAGCCGAGTTGGAAGGTAATGGTTCGGCCCGAGCGGTCGGGCATCAGGAGCGGGTTCTGGTTGAGAGTCTGGAGGTACTCAATCACGACTTGCTGCAAATGAGGGGAATAGTTTGCGGTTGGGAATAGATGCGCTTCGACGGTTGCGCCCCTCTCTATGAGGGCGCCGTCGCAGTGAGTCAGATTGCGAAACAGATCGTGGTCGTCACGATAGTTGTCGTAGCCTTCTTTAAAGGGTTCAAACTGCTTGTAGAAACTATTGCGGGCGAGGATTTTCAAGGCATCCATGATGGATTTGTTGGAGGTGTCCAGGCGGACATAGTTCTGCTCAATGAGTCGCTCCAGGCGCGAGCATTCGGTCTCGATTTGCTCCCCTTCGAGTTGGAGGGCATTGAGCTTGTGATCGAGGCGAGCGATCATGGCGCTCCTTGAGGTGCTTTGGCCCGGATGGGCATGTTCGGCCAGGAGCAGTCTTTTCAATGCTTCGGTGGATTGGGTTTTCTGCTTCAGGAGTGCTTTAGCGGCACCGCTTTTCTCCTGCCTATCCTCAAGGTGTTGGGCTAAGCGCTGGTAGTGGATGGTGCGATAAGAGGTGATCTGATTAATCCCAAAGTACTTATCGAGGTATTTGAAATCATTCTCCTGAATCCAGCGACTGAACATCCCTTTGAGGACTGCTTCATCGGGGGCTTTTGGGTCGGTCCCTAAGATGCTCACCGTAATGGTTTGATTTCTGGGATTGGTCGCTTCCACCACCCATTGGGTAAGATGAGGATTCTTTTTCCACGGGCCCCGCTGATAGCAAAGATAATACTCCTGGAGATCTTCGGCATGGTTTCTGGGGCGCAGCAGGCGCAGTTGTCCGTCGATCCGTTGCAGGGGCTGGCCTTGAAACCTTTTTCCCAGGTGATGATTTCGAGTTGAGGATGCTCCAGGATGGCTTCGTAAAACCAGTCCGCGGCGATCGCCCGGTCCACGTAAATGCTCACCTTCTTATCCGCAGGCACCTCTACCAATTCGAGCATCGCTTCGCAGTTGGGGATAAACCGTTTCCTTATATCCTCGTAGTTGTCGGTGCTGGCAAAATAGACCGGAGAGCCCTTCAGGGTATGAATAAAATCGCTGTGAAGCGCTTTGTCGGCCAAACGGATGGTGGGACACCAGCCCGCCAGGAGCTTGCTCATGCCGGTGTAATGTTTGGTGTGCGGATCATAATAAAAGCTCTGCTCACAAGAAGCATTCAGGTTCCTCGCGTTCACCCTGAGGATCGCTCTTAAAAGCGCTTCATGGGCCAGGGCGCTGAGCCTTTGGCGTTGCAGATGGGGCGTATAGAGGACTCGCCCGATGAGCTTTTGCAGGTCTTCCAGATCGAGCAGTTTGCTCTGCTCGATATTCACCGCGGCCAACAGCGCGCAGGCCAGCCATTGCTTCAAAAGCCAGCCCTTTTCGCCATCTATCTGAGCCACTTGCCCGAGCCCTTCACTGAATACCAGCACCCCTAAATGTCGACACCACTGCACCGATTCGGAACTGCCCGTGGTAAAATCGGGAGACTCCTTGCGATTCTCCTCTTCGCCTTCGGCCTTGTTTTCTGCTTGCTCCTGCTCTGCCTGCAAGGGTGAACCCTTGGGAGAATCCCAGGCAGTCTCCCGATTTTGCCCCCTCCTCTGCTCGGCCTCCTTGGCCAAGGCCTCTTTGAGCTCCTTAAACAAAGGGCGCAGGGTTTCCCCACTGAGGCTGACTGCGAACACCTCCTCGATCTCACCGCGTATCTTCTTGCTGTAAGCGTACCGGCTCTGCTCATAGATCTCAAAAAAGCGCACCCGCACAAAACTCCGTATTTCCCGGGTCAATTTGCGATGCCACCGGCGCCCCGCCAACACCCGGCCCAGGGTTTCGGCATCGCCACTTTGCAGGGCCTCGCCCCACCGCTTCATCGTCTTGGGGTCAACCTCAAATTGTCTCTGTAAGCACCCTATCTTCAACCCCGCATTATAGAGCCGTCCCACCAGAATCTTGAATCCAACCTGCTCGCGATCGTCCCCCACCACTTCCAATAGCTCATGGCCGTAATAGACCTGCAATTGGCCTTTGCTCAGGTCCCGATAGACCGTCAGGCAGGGATTACGCTTGTCTACCCCAAGGAGGCATTGTTGGCAGGACTCTTCTTGCTCGGTAGGTTTCTCCATTTTCTTCGAATTAGTTCTTCGAAGGAGAAGCCTACCGTTTTCTTTCTCTCGTTAAAAGTCGGGAATTCTACTTGCGATTCTACCCACCCCGACAACCCGCATAATAGCGAGTTCTGAAATTTCGTCCGACAGGCTCCTAGCAATAAGAAAATGAAACTGAGATTTGAGGGGAAGAGGGAACATGCCGTCAGGCTGAGGTACTGCTCTGCTGCCACTTGCGGGAACTCTCTCTTTGTCTTTGTCTCACTCGTATCTTAGATCCTACCACCCAATGGCGTAGGACGTAGACCGTGGATCGGCCCCGCCGGCGCGCACCCCGCTCTCTGAGTCAATTGTGATGGCGCACACATGGCTGACTGCAACACTCCACTCCTCGTCATCATCGAGGATATGCCCCCGACTCATGAGGGTATCTCGGACTTCAGGCGCAACACGAGCTTCGACCGTTACTTCTGCGGGCAGTGAACCGTGCGGCCAGAACGAGTTGGGAAAACTGCGACTGATGACGCGAGGCGCCTCGATCGCCCTGCGGCTCCATCCCGAATTCGACAATATTGAGAAAGACCTGCAGCATCCCTTGGACCTGAGCGTCACCGCCGGGGCAGCCAAAGGGCATAAAAGGTCTCCCATCTTTGTGAACCATCGCTGGATTCGGTGTAAGGCGCGGGCGCTTCCAAGGTTGAAGACAGGAAGGGTGGTCCGGATCCAGCCAGGTCTGGGTGCCGCGTGCCGAAATAGGAAAGCCAAGTCCGGGGACGATCGGCGACCAACCAACCACATCGGAAGGCGTCGCGGAAAAAGCGTTGCCCTGCTCGTCCACCACACAGAGGTAGCTGGTATCGTTTTCCCAGATCGATAGACGCTCCGGCTGAGGCCGATCCGGGTCTACCGTAGGAAAGGGACCGTTTTCTCGACGCGGCTCATGATGGTAGGGCCACGGGTTTCCCGGAGACGGCATGTCGGGCGCGGCGCGTTCCGGATCGATTTCTTTCCTTCGCTCCAAGCTGTAGCTTTCGTTGAGCAAACCCGTCATCGGGACCTGCACGAAATCGGGATCGCCGAAGTAGGCATCCCTATCCGCAAAGGCGAGCTTGATGGTCTCGATGATGGTGTGAAGATAATCCGCCGACTGATGCCTCAGCGCCTTTAAGTCGACCCCTTCGAGGATTTTGAGCGCCATGAGCAGCGAGGGCCCTTGGCACCAAGGTCCGCAACTGTAGACATCGTAACCTTTGTAAGTGATGCGCTCGGGCGGCTCCACGCGAACCGAAAACTCCGCAAGATCTTCATAGGTCAACAAGCCCCCTTCTTTCCGGCAGAATTCCGCAATTTCACGGGCGACCTCACCCTTGTAGACAAGGTCGCGGGCCGCTTTAATCCCTGTCCTACGACTGCCGCCGGCCTTCCGCTCGGCCTCAATCATCCGTCTGAAGGATTCGGCCAAGTCTTTCTGTATTAGAATCTCGCCAACCTTGGGAACATGCCCACGGGGGTTAAACACTTGCGCGGTCGAGGGCGACGCTTTGACCTCATTCCCGCTGACAAAATCGTATAATTGGTCATCCACGGGATGACCGTTTTCGGCCAAGTCTAACGCCGGCTGGATGACTTCTTCAAAGGTCATGCTACCGTATCGCGCCAACGCCGTCAGCCATGCGTCAGGCGAGGCCGGGGTGACGCTCCGCAAAATCCCGGTCGGCAGATCTCCGGCGTGATGCTCACGGAAGTAATCAATGCTTGCCGCTCTGGGCCAACGCCCCAGTCCGCTGATCGTTTCCACCGGACCTCCCGATCCCGGGCAATAGATGATCGGCGCCACCCCACCGAAATGGGTGAACCCGGGTTGAACTACATTGATACAAATCCCTGTCCCAACTCCGGCGTCGGCGGCATTGCCTCCCCGTTCGAGGATGCGAACCCCCGCCATCGTCGCAAGGTAATGGACCGATGACACAACATAGCGTTTCCCCCTTACTGAAGGACGATGACTTCGTGGCATTCGCTTATCTTCTTTCGGTAGGATACTGAGATTGCCCAACTAGGAATCTGTCGGGCATTGCACTTCGCAACAGACTAAAGCTTCGGATCGGAGGTTGATATTCGTAAAGTCAGCTACGGCCTCTAACCACGCTGATGCTGGCCGGATCAATCGAGGATCAAACTCTGTCGAAAGGAGGAAAATATGCAATTAAAAGCCTTCAATCAGCCGACCGGTATCCGCGGGGCAACATTGTTTCCGCTCAGGCCTGGGGTGAATCTATAAACATGAAACTCCGCCTCTGGGATGATCCGGAATGGAGCGACCGGCAGTTCGAAGCGCGCTTCGTGGATGACGATGTCCCAACCGGAATCCGAATAATTACGGAGCCCGCGAAGCGCGAAGGTCCGTTTCCGCCAGGAGAGGCTCCCGGACGCCGAATTATCCACCAAGACGCTAAAAGGCGAATTCTGGAGGAGTTCTTGTGCGCCCGACCAGATGACGTGCTCGCAATCGGAGGCACTCTCGATCGTCTTTCCGGGATGTGGGGCGCGACCTCACCGGACGGAGTGCTGTGGACTGCCCTATGGCGGATACAGCCACCCGCACAAGTATCCTCGGAATCGGCATACTTTTCGTCACAACCTCGGCTACGCGATATGTCCGGTCGAGCGCCTCGCAGGAATCGAGGCGGAGCAGGAAGGAAACTTCACAACTCTGCCAATGCTTGCGATCGGCCGACGCCTGAGATTAAATGCACGAATACAAAGGGCCGGACACGTGCCGGCGACTGTATTCGCGGAACTGCCGGACAATGTCAAACCGCTCTTCAGGCACTGGGTCGATCGAGGCTCTGGCGCAAGAATTCATGCTTTCCAATAAGTCCAATGAAACCCACGATCGGTACTCCATGAAATCCAGGCGTCTTTGGAGGTGTCTCCGAACCTTATAGAAAGGGAGTACTTCGATGGTCATAGGAACACAGTTCAAAGCAGTAGAGCGCTTGACCAACTGAATGGTGGATCGTCCTTCTCCATTGCCTTTTCACCTCACCCAAGGAAATTCCAATGTCGTTCCTACAGCACAAGAGAGTACTAGTCTTCAGCGCCCATGCCGCCGACTTCTGTTCACGCGCCGGAGGGACCATCGCCCGCTACGTCGACGAAGGCGCCACCGTGCACGTCCACGACCTGAGCTACGGTGAACGCTGCGAAGCTCCGGCTCTCTACGCCCGCAATCCGACGCCCTCGCTGGACGAGATCAAGGAGATCCGCGAGAAAGAGATCACCGCCGCCGCTGGAATCCTCGGCGCCACCATCGATTGTTTCGACTTCGGCGACAGCCCGCTCCTGCTGGGCCCCGAGCGACGGCTGGAGATCATCGATGCCATCCGCGCCTTTAAGCCGGAGATGATTTTGTGCCACTGGATCAACGATATCCTCCATCCCGATCACGTTGAGACGGCGCAGGCTGTGTTGTGGGCAAAATGCTACTGCGGAGTACCGGGTATTGAGACGGAACACGCTCCCTGCGCCGTGCCGGGTTACGTCTGCTACGAAGCTCAGCTGGCTACGGCCCCGGTGACGAAGTTTCTGCCGGACTTTTACGTCAACATTGATTCGACTATCGACCGCAAGGTTAAAGCGATGAAGAAGCTGGCGGCCCAGCCTTCGCTGCCCGAGCAGTACACCATTCTTTCTCGATACCGCGGACTTGAAGCCCAGATCATTGCCGGCATGAAGGACTGCACCCACGCCGAGGGCTTCTGCCGCATCGGAAGAGAGGCGATCGCCTAGCTTGGGAAATCGTGTAAGATTTCCAGGCGAGGGAAGGTGGTAGGGCAATGTCTGGGAAGTCGATAAGCACCCGGCATCTAGCCTGGCTGCTTTTGTGTCTGATCTTCCTCTGCGGTCTTTACCAAGCGATCTCACTGCGTTGGGTCTGTGACGACGCCCTCATCTCCTTTCGCTACGCCGAGAATCTAGTCGACGGCCACGGGCTTGTCTTCAACGCCGGTGAAAAGGTCGAAGGGTACACCAATTTCCTATGGACAGTGATTATCGCGGCGGGGATCAAGATGGGTCTGGACCCGGTCTTCTCTTCGCAGGTTCTCGGAATCACTTCGTTTCTTACTGTCGCTCTCGTGTTCCTACATCTCACTTTCCGAGTGGCCCTCCACCCAGGCTCCAACCTGTCTATCGTCATTCCTTTGACCGCATTGGCCCTGCTGTTGCATCACGACTTTCAAGTCTACGCCACACCCGGACTCGAGACGGCTTTCACAACCGCCCTGGTGTCGTTCGGCTTTTGCCTTCTCATTTTGGGCGAATCCACAAGATCAACTCTGTGGGCCGGGCTTGTTCTGACTCTGGCGGTCCTGGCTCGTCCGGACGCGATGATCTTCTACGTCGCGTCCGTGCCTTTCATCGTGCTGCGGGATCGCGGTCGACAGTGGCATGTGAGCCTATGTTACTACCTGATTCCCTTGGTCCTGATCTATCTTCCCTACTGGGTGTGGCGTTTTTCCTATTACGGATACGCCTTCCCGAACACCTATTACGCAAAATCGATATCATCGCCTTACTACTCGCAAGGTATCCTCTACCTCTGGCTCTTTCTAAAGACAACCTATGTTCTGCTCCTCTTGCCCGTCGGTTTGATGGCAGTGACACCTAGAATATTCCATCAGCTCACCCGCGGTCGGCTGATGGAGGAAAGAGACAGTCGCGCTTTCATTCTCGGCACTCTCTTCGCCCTTCCCTACGCCCTGTTTGTAGTACGTATCGGCGGAGACTTCATGTTCGCCCGGCTTCTTATTCCAATCGTTCCGATCTGCTTTCACCTCCTTGAAACCAGTCTTAGAGTGCTCGTTCGGCCGCATACTCTTAGAGTTGCGATCGGTCTGCTTCTTCTCATCGGCGTCGTTTTCCGATGGGACCAGTACAGCTCGGGTATCTACAAACGACAGGGAATTTCGGATGAACACGCCTTCTATCCGCCAGAAGTGGTCGAACAGGTCAAGATCGATGCGGAAGGACTGAAACAATAATTTGACCACAATGACGATCCCAAACGATATGCGGCGGTATTGAAAAACCGCCCTTCGCCCTCGATCAGAGAAGGAATCAAAAAGCCTTCTCACGAACCCTAGCCCAAACTGCGTACTGAAGGGCGGAAAGCACTGAACTTAGAGACGTTATTATTCGTAAGTCGTTAATGAGCAATGAAGGTTTGTCCTGTATTGATCGTGTAGGGACTATAAGTTTCAGTAGTTCTTGACTCTCCCTATCTGCCCGCCCAGACTGGCGGGATATGTTTTTCCGTCTGAAGCATTCCAAGAGCGGCCAGGTCCTCCAACTGCTTGAATCTTACCGCAACAGCGAAGGTAAACCGCGACAGCGAGTGGTGGTCTCCCTGGGCGATGGGGCCATCAGTCGACCGGACTTTGGACCCATTGCCAAGGCGGTGCAAAAGCAGCTCTACGGGATCGAGGAACTTCTGGCCCCTGAGTATACGCGTCGACAGCAGAACTGGATTGAACTGATCCTGCGGCGGATTGATGGGGAGGGGCGGTGGCGAGGACTGCGCCAAAAGGCCGAGGCTTTTGCAGAGCAGCAGAACGCAATTGATGGGGTCTTGGCCGATAAAGTGGAGCATAGCGCCGCGGGAGTTTTATTGGGACCGATTCTGCTGGGGCTTAAGGGGTGGGAAAAGCTGAGGATGGATGAAGCCTTGCAGGAGGTGGGCTTGAACCGGGCGCAAAGGGATGCGGCTAAGGTATCGGTGATCAACCGGCTGGTGGATCCAGTGCCTGAGAACGCCTTGCCCCAGTGGGCCAGGCAGAGTGCCCTGGGAGATCTTCTGGGAGTGGCGGCGGTGAAGTCGGATCGGCATCGCTACTACCGGGTGAGCGATCGGTTGGTGGAGAACCGCGAAAGGATCGAAGAGCATATGCGCGAGCGCCAGGGGGAACTGTTCAGTTTGGATCGGACGGTACTACTGTATGATCTTACCAATACGCACTTCGAAGGGGTGGGTGCGAGCAACGGCAAAGCGAAACGGGGAAAGAACAAACAGAAACGCCACGATTGTGTTCAGATTGTGGTGGGGATGGTGTTCGATACCGAAGGCTTTGAGTTGGGACATCGGATATTTGCGGGCAACCGCCATGACGCGACGACCCTGTTGGAGATGATCGCTGAATTGGAGAAAGCGGTGGGGGCCCAGGGCGAGCGTGAGAAGACCCTCATCATCATGGATGGAGGGATCGCGAGCCGGGAGAATGTGCAACTGTTGCGCGAGGAGGGATTCGGCTACCTGGTCAACCAGAGCCGCCGGGGGCGTAAGGCTTATCTTGCAGAGTTCCAGGAGGCTTCCGGTTTCGAAAAGGTAGAGGGGAGGGATTGGGACCGGGAAGTGAAGGTGAAGTGGATAAAAGAGCAGGTGGGAGAAGAAAATGAGAGTGAAGGGGACCAGGAGACAACGCAGGAGGAGTCGAGGCAAGCAGGCGAGGAGTATGTGCTGTTGTGTCAGAGCGTGCGCAGGCGGGCCAAGGAAGAGGCGATTTATTCAGGGGCCGAAGAGCGCTTTATGAAGGCGCTCGAGGGGCTTCAGAAAAGGGTCGATCAAGGCCATTTAAAGGAGCCCGCAAAAATCCATACCGCGATCGGGCGCTTACAGGGGCAACATTCCCGAGTGCAGCGCTTCTATTCTATTGAACTGGTCGAAGCCGCCAAGGGCTCTAAAGAGAAAAAGTGCGGCCTTTGCTGGACTCGAAGGGACCAGGCCTGTGATGAGAATGCTCAACTGTTGGGCTGCTCTGTGCTGCGCACCAATCGGCACAACTTCAGCGGGGCCCAGCTGTGGCGCCTCTACATGACTTTGACCCGGGCCGAAGACGGCTTCAAAGCGCTCAAGAGCGACTTGGGCCTCAGACCCAACCACCACCAGATTGAACCGCGCGTTGAGGGCCACGTCTTTATCACCATTTTGGCCTACCAGCTTTTGCGCTTTATCGAATACACCTTGGAGCGGCACGGGGACACCCGCTCCTGGCAGACCATCAAGCGGGTCCTCCAAACCCATACCTATGCCACTGTCATATTGCCCACTCGACAGGGAGAAGTCTATCGTCTGCGCAAAGCGGGCATTCCCGAACAGAGCCACAAGCAGATTTACAATCTCTTCCAGATCCAATGGAAGAAATTGCCCGTTAAGAAGAGTATGAGCAAAATAAAAATCGAACCGATTTTGTAGTGCCTTTCAAAAACGCGTGTTGATTATCAAGGACTTAACTTATAAAGTGCGAAACTAGGGCTAGCCCAACTTTCGCAGAAAGTTGGGCTAACTTCGTTTTCAGCCCCACGGCTGAAATCCAAAGCAGTAAAAGCGGGCTGCCTCACCGACGATGTGGAATCGAATTCGGATCGCGCCTCCCCCTACCTCACCGATCGACTTGTCTCCCCACCGCAAGATCGCGGAGGTCGAGCTTTCGTCCACTGGAACACAATTCGGCATACCAAAGTTGAAGATCACCTGGCTGCTTTCCTCATCGATTAGTTCTGCCTGCAGGTAGTCGGTCCCTGGCCTCAAGTTAGCGGCGTTGACGGTGAGGTCCAGACCCGCGAGATCCCGAACCGCAATTGGGTTCGTCGCAATGGTCCCTCGCGCTTGATCCGGTCGGACCCTAAGGTAGGTAAAGCCGTCGACCGGCAGCCGCGCCAGCCCGGTCTGACCTTGGGTGGCTTTCTCGATCACAAACTGGTTACTGGGATGTCCCAGAAGATTGGGCTGCCGTGTCCCCGCGTAGTAGATCAGTAACTCACCGTCGACTTCCACTACGGTATTGGCGTTGGAAACGAACTGCGCGTCCCATTCGCCGAGCTCGCCGCGCGGTATCAGCTTCTGCCCATCGGCTACCCGGACAAAATGGTAACCGTCGCGGCTCACCGTCAGCTCGTCGTCGCAGGATCGACTCTCGGGCCAAACGTCGGGCACGCCCAGGTAATATTCGCGGTAGGGCCAAACCGACATGAGGTGATCGCCCTCTTCGCTTCCACCACGCGGATCGAGGACCGGATTATCCCACTCCACAGTCCAGTCGATGCCATCAGGGCTATGTGCAACCGCACCCAGACGCACTTCATTTCCCGGTCCGGTGCGACCGGCGATTTGGCCGTAGATTTTCCACTTGCGCCTGGGGTCAGGATCGCACTGATCGAAGAAAAGGGTATTGGACTCCATGAGCTCGATCACACCGGACTCCGTACGCATGAACGCCGTCGCTCCAGTCGCCTCTCGATTCGGATCGGCCAGGGTCCAATGAATTCCGTCCGGCGAGTACATCATGAGGCAGAAGAGACAGACATCGTTCACGTACTGGGAGTTGAGCATCATCTTGTAACGCCTCTCCGGATCCGGCTCATCCTCGTCCTTGTAGACCGACGGATTTGGAGTCGGCCTTCCGCCACGTAGCGGAATCTCGATTGGAGGATCGTTGCCCAGTACGCAAATATTGTTATTCTTGCTGCCGTGATACTCGAAGAGCCCGAGATCGGGGCGCTCCCAGTTTATCCCGTCTCGCTGACCGCGTAACAGCAGAACGCACAGTCGGTCGACGCCGAGCGAGCGGTGTACCACATCCTATAGACTCCCTCGTCGTGCAGAACGGTCCCGTAGCAGATCGCTTGCGCATCCCAGGCATCGGGCTCGCCTTGAAAGACTGGGTTCCGGGGATCCTTCCTGGCCGTGTTGACCATGACCTCGACATGCTCGTACCCACTCATCTCCCACAGATCGAGAAACAAAACGCTGCCACCCGATCGCGGGTCGATCGAAGGCACCTCAACCCGACCGAACCGGACCTCGCCACCGCCGGTCAGGTAGAGCAGGCCGAAGTGTTCGGCGTCGACCGGCATGCGCTTTTCCGGACTCAAGACCGGCGCCATCTCCAGCGCCCAGCGCAGTTCCTGTGGCTCGGATAAGCCCTTCCCGATCCATCTGCTCATGAAAGCGTGATGGCGGTTCCGGTTGACCCATGCTAGACGCGGTTGGCCAAAACGATCGACGAAGGCGGTCGGCGCCGCCACCTCCTCGGAAAGATCGCGATTGATGTTGATGTGCATCTTCCACTTGCCCGACTCCTCGCCGCGCGTCGTATAGCTGGAGTAGAAGATTCGGTCGACCATGCCGGGCCAATTTCCCCGAGCCATATATCCGATGAGAATCCTTCCGCGGGAGGCGGCCAGCACCGGATGATCGCTGGAGAACGCGACCAGCTCGGCGCCCTCGGCAATTCCATCCGCATTCGTCCAGGTTTCACCGTCTCGGCTCTGCGTGTAGTAGATGCCATAGCGCTCCGCCATCCCGCGGGGATCGTGCACGAAGCGCGGATGGAATTCACCGAAATCAACTGTGCAGAATAAACCGGCATCGCTCGCCTCGGGCCCGTAGGCAAGGTGAAGGACCCCGTTCTCGTCAATGTCCAGGACTGGATCGCCGAAATCCCAACGGTCCGTCATGGCTGTGCGTTTCCAATCACTCCCCACCGGACTCGCCAATATCACCCGACGCTCCCCGGGCCAACCCTGGCTGTAGGCGACAAAAACAGTTCCGTCCTGAGTGACGACAATATCGCCAAGGCACGCCGTACCCTTTCCCGGCTCGTCCAATCGCACCGCTACTTCGGCTGCGCTACCAGGTCCCTGCCAATTTGAGGCCACGCTAAGCTTGGAATGAAGTCGTTTTCCGGTTAGGGCGCATTTCGAGTACCAAAGCTCGTCGCTCCCGTCCCGCGCCGGACGCCTCCAGACAGCGTGCAAGACGTCCTGGTCGTCGACCACAATGGAGCCTTGGTCCGCTGGTCCTGCCGCCGCGCCCAGAAGCCCCCCCGTCAGATTCCCGGTCAGTTCCACCGGCTTCCCAAAATCGCTTTCCTCGAACGGTGTTGCCTCCTCCGAAAAGCGAATCACAACGGAGGCCTTATCGGTTACGCGCTGTCGCTCATCGGTGACCACCAGCCAGCGACTGTCACTCGTTCGCGCGACCTGACGGCCGTTGGTTAAAGGTAGACCCGGCCCACCAGTCTCACCAAGAGGGAGATCTCTCATCGGGAAAGAGTGTCAGAATAGATTTGGGCTACGCAAGTACTCAGGTGCCGGTAAGACTTCGCCTTTCTTTTCCGACGCAGCCCCAAGGAGGGAGCAAGCCTTTTTATTCTGTCCGTATCTTGCCCCCATTTCTGTTCGTCAGGAAGAACGGGTGGGCAGTGACCTCCGGGCGCGGCAGAGGTTCTTACTACAGTTTCACTCTTGTTCCGCGTCCGGAGGCCACGGACCACCTCTACATTGCACGTTCGGGCGATAGTTGTCGGAATGTTCGCCTGATTTGGGACTGGGTCTTGCTATCCGTCTCTGAATCACCCACTCTGTCGCGAAGTTTAGACTACGTAATATGTCCAAATATTAGCGGTAGATCGCCGCCCACACCACAAAACATGAGTGATACATTCAAGCAACGTCTCAAGAGCGGGGAAGAGGTTCTCATGCTCATCACTTCCTTCGATATGGGACGCTCCGAACTGGAGGATTCCCTAGCCCTTGGTTCCTACGATGCGATCTTCATCGACGGCCAGCATTCTACCTTCTCGGAGGATCAAATAACGAAATTCTGCGCCGTGACGGAAGAATTAGGGGTGCCCACGCAGATGCGTATCCCCCACACCCGGTTTACTTACATGGTGGGGCGCTACTGCGATTTCGGCCTCTCATCCGTCATGGTGCCCGAGGTGATGGAGGAAACTTCCGTCGATGAGGCGATCGAGTGTTTCTACTACGGCACCCTGGGTCGCCGAAGCTGGGGCGGCGGAGCCCGGGCCGGACTGCAACTATTCGATTCACCCGTCGACCGACCCCAGTATGCCGAATGGTGGAACAATTTCGGAGTGCTCTGTCTTCAACTCGAATCGGTTGAAGGGGTCACCCGGTCCCGAAAATTCGCCAGGAGAGAGGGTGTCGATTACCTCGCTTTCGGTCCCAACGATTTGCTCTTCAGCTTGGAACGCCATCCCGGTTACTCCCTCGGAACAGTGGAAGATTGCGTGCGGAACGTCGCCGATCAGGTGAAAGACCTGGGCGTTCCGCTTTGCTGGGCTATACCCACTACGGAAGAGGGCCGCGACAAGTACCGGGAACTGGGCATCAGTGTCTTTTGGGAGGGATCTCGACTGAATGAGTAGGGAATTCGCCGTCTTTGGCGAATTCCTGTAAACGATGACGCTTCCAATTCCGGATCTGCGTGATGCCGATCTTCCCGAAAGGGAGCGAAGCTTTTGGCAACTGACGGGCCCGGGTGCGGTAATGATTGGACTCGCCATCGGCTCCGGCGAGATGGTGCTCTGGCCATGGATCACGGCAAAGTTCGGCACAGAGATGATGTGGCCGGCCGCCCTTGGTGTTTTCTTGCAACTCTGGATCAACATCGAAGTCGGACGCTGGACGGTGGCCACGGGAGAGAGCGCCTTCACCGGCTTCGCCAGAATCTGAAACTTCAATGTCCATGCGGGTTTGCGGGCGACTTTCTGGTACTCCCGGGAAGCCGAAACATGGAACAGTCAATTAAAGTCTCAGCTACCTTTGGCCGTGCATCAGCTGTGTAGCATCGAAGAAGGGGCTAATGGTCCTCAGATAACTGACTAAGTGTCCCGCCACCTTCCGATTTCCAAGAGCCGTGTAGTGTATGACAAACATTCGCCTCACATCCTGGCCTTCCAACACATCCATAAGATCCACGAATCTGTAGCCTCTCGCCTTGAAGTGGGATAGCAGAGGAAGGTATCGCTTCTCTTTATTTCTTTGAAATTCAGCGACATCTTTTCTGTTCGGGAAAATACCTATGATGGCAATCGACCCGTTTTTTCTACCTCACTGTAAAAGGCGTCGAATATCTCCCTCGTCACCTTAAAAGCCTCTGAATTCTGATTATACTTCCCGTCTACCGTTATTTCGGATTCTGCCGTTCTTCTCCTTGCATTCCGTGCCAAAATTTTGCCCAAGCGAACAGTTGCCGACCAATCAATTCCATCAGAAGAATAGAGACTCGGGTAGAAAAAGTCATCCCCACCGAGTTCCGACAGAATCTCTTTGGGATAATGGAGAAGCATTCTGTAGTCCTCGAGCGCCCGCATTCAGTTCGGGATCAATGAGAGCCCTCCCTTTCTGATAAGGAATCTGGGTTTTGCCAAAGGAATCACCAAAGGTTGAAATTCGAATAACGCCAGGGGGCGGATCAACAGAGTATTCCTTGTCACCTCTAATCCCCGAAGAGTTCGCTCGATACAGTCTGGACCTCCCATTTTCTTTGATCGACCAACCCAAACGAGCACTGAAATCGGTATAGGTTGTTTCCCGATTTATCATTCTCTTGATAATCTCGGAGTGCCTGGCCGTTATCGCATCAGCCGGTTCATACCTCGAGTTGTGACGCTTTTCCTGCCGAATCAGTCCTCCATAGGAAACGAACTCAACGACTCCAAAACCGAGGAGGGCCAATACTGCGCCGTAAATGAGTCTTTTCTTCACCTCTCCTTCTTCTGCGTATTTTCTGCGAATTCTCCAACCTGGAAATCTCACACAATTTCCAGACTCTGCGGAACGGCAGATTGAAAATCTGCTTTCCCCGCTTGGCGGAATTGCCATTGCATCTTGCTGTGTCCAAATTGGAGACTTCGCACTAATCACTGAAGGCAACTCGGGATGGCACCCTTACACGTCAACCTCGCGTTCCACAGGAGAAGTAGATAGATGAGTCGGTTCAAGTATGAAGGGTCGAAACTCGGTCAGATCAGTTTCCCGCTCGGCGGAATCGGGTCCGGCAGCATCGGTCTAGCCGGCAATGGACGGCTGATCGATTGGGAGATTTATAATCGCCCCAACAAGGGCGGCCTGAACGGTTTCTCCCATTTCGCCATCAAGGCTGAGACGCGCGGCGACGTTCTTGACGCCCGCATCCTCCAGGGTGATCTCCAACCTCCCTACATTGGCGAACTCGGTCCTGAACCTTCCGCCAGATACGGCTTTGGCCCCCAACGGGAAACCCTGGCAGGCATGCCTCATTTCGGGTCGACCAGCTTTGATGGACGCTACCCTTTCGCGAACCTCGACTTCAAGGGCACTTCCTTTCCCGCCAAGATCAGACTTGAGGCATTCAACCCGTTCATTCCTCTTAATGACAGAGACTCGAGCATCCCGGCAGCCTTCTTCGAGTTCAGCATCACAAACCCAACCGAACACACCACCACCTACACGGTGGCCGGCGTATTGGGCAATCCCCTCGCCGGCAAACCCAAACCGGCAATCCCTCTCACCTATGCACAGGAAACCATGCATGGATTCGAATATGCGGCGGCGGTCCAGTTGATTCAGAACGGGCTGCTTAGGGAAGGTCTGGCTGTTGTCGAGAGCATCCGCGACCGCTACGACGGTGAGCGACGCAACCCGTGGAATGAGTTTGAGTGCGGTAGCAACTACGGTCGGTCCATGGCAAGCTATGGTCTGCTGAACGCACTGAGCGGCTTCGAGTTCGATATGACGCGTGGGCACATAGGCTTTCGCCCGGTTCAGATTCCAAACGGCCGATTTCGATGCTTCTGGTCGTTAGCTTCGGGCTGGGGGGAAATTGACATCCGTGAGCGAGGCGCCTCTCTCAGTGTGCTGCAAGGTCAACTCACGCTCAGGAGTATCGCGTTGGATTTCTGTGACGACGGTGAAGACGTCTCAGTCACTACGGGACGGCGGCGTGTTCCTGCCAAGCGAGACGAAAATGCCATTCATTTCGAAGCGCCTATTACCGTCCCCGCGGGAAATGTGCTCCGAGTGAGAGGGGAAATGAACCGTCGAAGCAAGGGGTCCAAGCGACGCGGGCCACCGCATGCCTGAGACCGATCACTAGCCAAACATCAAGGGAAAATAAAAGGGAGCGCTTATGCGATATCAAAGTTTTGTCGGTTTCTTACTGCTCGCCTTAGCGACGCTCACCCCATCTGTCGTCTTTGCCGGCGATCCACCTAGACTCATGATCGTGCTTGATGCTTCCGGAAGCATGTCGGGACGGATTGGAGGCAAGGCCAAGATCCAGATTGCGCGTGAAGTCATCGCCGACCTCCTTCACAACTGGGATACAAATATTCAGGTTGGACTTACGGCTTACGGACATCGCCGGAAAGGTGATTGCGACGATATCGAAGTATTAATCCAGGTCGGTGAGGCCGGCCCGGAGGACATCATCAGAACGATCAATTCAATCAATCCCAAAGGCATGACTCCATTGAGTGAAGCGGTTAGGCGCACAGCCAAAGAACTCGGTTACACCGACGAGCGGGCTTCAGTTGTCCTCATCAGCGATGGAGTCGAAACCTGTAAGGCCGATCCCTGTGAGGTCGGAGCGGAGTTGGCAATGGGAGGCTATGACTTCACCGCTCATGTCATTAGTTTCGACGTAAAAGAGGAGGATCAGATCGGGTTACGCTGCCTGGCAGAAAACACCGGTGGTCTATTTCTGTCCGCGAACGATGCTAATGAGTTAAAGCAAGCCCTTTCGCAGACTGTTGAAAAAACTAAAGAAGCTCCTGTTGAAATCGTAGACGATCCGGGGGAGGCTTCGCTCCAAGCCCCAAGCCAGATACCGGCCGGCTCGATCTTTGAGGTAAAGTGGGAGGGACCCAATAGTCGGAACGACTATGTCACCATCGTAAAAAAAGACGCTCCTGATCGGGCCTATCGAAACTATTCTTATACCCAACGAGGCAGTCCCGTTCATCTGACCGCTTCCGATGAACCTGGCATGTATGAGGTGCGCTATATTTTCGGACATACAAAAGCCGTCCTGGCGAGATTGGACATCGAAGTGACACCGGTTGAGGCCCGCGTATCCCCGCCACCAGAAGTTGCGGCCGGCAAGTTGTTCGAGGTGCCTTGGGAAGGGCCCGGTAATAACCGTGACTACATTACGATAGTCTCTGAAGGAGCAGCTGACAAAAACTTCATGAGTTACGCCTACGCTTCACAGGGCAACCCTGCCTCCATTCAAGCGCCTGCCGAGCCCGGCAGCTATGAAGTAAGGTACATCACAGGACAATCGGGGTCAGTCCTTGCCAAAGCTCCTATCACTATCACAGCGGTCGGTGCTACAATTACGGCACTGGATGCCGTTCCGGCCGGCAGCGAGTTCGAAATTGAATGGACGGGACCGAATAACAGTCGTGATTACATCACTATCGTTGTGGCGGGCGCAAATGAACGAGCATATTTGAGTTACGCCTATACTTCAAGAGGTAGCCCCTCAACGCTACGCGCTCCGGACAATCCAGGAGCCTATGAGGTACGATACTTCTTCGCACCATCCGGGTCGGTTCTGGCCTCTGCCGAGATCACAATCAGCCTCGTAACGGCCACGCTTGACGTGCCCGCTGCCGCCACGGCCGGGACCACGGTCAAAATTGGCTGGACCGGCCCCGATAATCACAGAGATTACATAGAGGCTGTCCCAAATCCGAGAGGATTTGGGACAGCCTCTAGCTACCATCGCACCCAGGTGGCGCACTAACCCGTAGTCGCATGATCCCGAATCCGACAGATTCCTGACTATAGATTGGAATATTTAAACCACCGCTCCGGCACCATCTTGATCCCGAGCATGATCCAGAACCAGTACCAGGGCGTGTAAATTACATCCCGCTTTCTCACGATCGCGCCCACGATATCCTTGGCGACGTCTTCGGGCTTCGCCAAGAGCAGGTTCTTGCCCAGGCCGGAAGTCATCGGGGTATCGACGAATCCCGGTTTGATTGTCAGAACGTGGACACCCTTTCGGCTGAGCCGGTTTCGCAGCCCTTGCGCGTAGATCGACACCGCTCCCTTGGCGGAACCATAGAGGTAGTTGCTCCTCCTTCCTCGGTCTCCCGCCACCGATGTTATCACCGCCAGAGAGCCGCTTCCCTTGTTCTCCATATAGCCGGCCAACAGATTGAGAAGGGAGACAACGCTTGTGAAGTTCGTAGTCAACTCCCTCTCGGCTAGATTGGAATCGCTCTCGCATTCCTGCTGGATGCCCAGCGTGCCATAGGCGATGAGCGCCAGATCGAGCTCACCAAGGGCCTCATTAGAATGGCTGAGAATTTCTGCGTGCTGCTCCGTTTCCGCAAGATCGACGACCATTTCGGAACAGTGACATGAGCTGCGTGCCCTCAGATCATCCGCAACCACTTTCAGCCGTTCCCCATCGCGCGCCACCAGATGCAAATCATAGCCCAGAAGCGCCAACTCTCGAGCCACCGCCTGAGCGATGGCCGAGGTCGCACCCAGAATCAGCGCCTTCTTTCTCTCCTTTTCCTCCATTTATCCGTGTTTCTCCGTGTTTCACTTCGCATCATCTCCATCCTTCCTCGTCGTCACTCTTCTCCAAAATCCGGAGCTGAACCGGGGATCGATAAAGGCCTCAAACTCCTCAATCGCAGAATACGAATTGGAAAACATCTCCGCCGGCATCCGCGCATCCTTCGCCGGATACAGCCTCCCACCGTGCTTCATGACCAATTCGTCCAACTGTCGATGGAGGCGCTTCGTCTTCTCACCGAGCATCGGAAAATCGACCGCAAAAGTAAAACCGGGCCTTGGAAACGACAGCAATCCGGGCGATTCGACCGAACCGAATTTTTTGAGAATTGCGAGGGGAAAGGGAAGTCCCGATCGTGCCAGACAATCCAGAACTTCCAGCGTTCCTTCCTCTCCCCTCGATTCGGGTAGGACGAATTGATACTGATGAAATCCCCGTTTCCCGTAGAGACGATTCCAATGGGAGATCCTGTCCAAGGGAAAAAAGAAGGGGTCGTAGTGAACTCGGCGCGCTTTCCCTCTTAAACGCTGTCGGTGGAAATAGAGCCCGTTGAGCACCCTCGCGCTGAGACGGTTCAGCAACCACCCAGGAAGAATTGTAGGAACGGGCAGGGATCCAGTAGAGTGTAGGGTCAAGCCTTTCCCCGAACCGGAGGGACAGTGATTCGCGCGGAAATAGATCCCACGTCCGACCAGCTTCCCCCGCGCCATACCATCCACCCAGGCCACGGTATACTCGTAATTCTTTTCCTCTTCACACAACTTGAAGAATTCGCCGAGATCCCCAAACTCTATGGTCTCCACGTCGAGAAAAGCGGTTTCTATCCGCTTCAGGCGCACCTCGGCCCAAGTGATTAAGCCGGTCAGACCGAGACCTCCGATGGTGGCTCCGAAATAGGCGGGATTCTCCTTCGCCGAGCAGACCAGTCTTTGATCGTCGGATCGCAGGAGTTCGAATCGCGTTACGTGGCACCCAAAAGTGCCCGCAACATGGTGGTTCTTCCCATGCACATCGTTGGCGATCGCTCCTCCTATCGTAACATTTTTTGTTCCCGGGCACACCGGCAGAAACCATCCTCGAGGCACGATGACCTTGAGAATTGAGTCTAGCGACGCTCCCGCTTCACACCGAAGAATCCCCGCCTCGTCATCGAAAGCGATCAGCCGATCAAGGCCCGCCGTCTCCAGCATGAATCCGCCCGGATTCAGACATGAGTCGCCGTAGCTCCGGCCCAGACCGTAGGGCAGGCAGGTTCTGCCATCCAGCAGATCCGGGAAAGATTCGTTCCGCCAGAATATCGGTTCCGCTTCCGCCTCGCAGCCCACCGTCCTTCCCCAGGATTCGAATTCTGCTTTCATCTTAACGCGGACATTTCACAAACTTGTGATGATTTTCATCCCACTACTGGCCCCGCAAGCAATACCGAAGCCACGATCAGAGCTAGAACAACATAGCTGGTTCGATCTCTGATGGCAAAGAGAATAGGATCGTCATCCAACAGGCCGCGCTTGGCCCGCAGCCAAACCCGCCCGATCCAGAACAGCATCAAAACCACCCCAATCCAGATGAATTCGGCTGTGCCGTACAACGTGTCGACATGCCCACTGTTCATATACAAGGCCAAAACCAGGATCGAAAAAATCCCACTTCCTACCCCTAAAGCAAAGACTACTCCGCGATCTCGGGAACCGTAACCTCGCCCTGAGATCTTGGAAGCGGACGAATCGGAGAAGCCGAGAATTTCAACATACCGCTTAGAGAGCGCGAGGCTCAAGAAAAAGAAGAGGGAGAAGGCGACCAACCAGGGAGAGACCGAAACACCCACCGCCTCCGCACCTGAAAGAATTCGCAGAATATACAATCCCGCAAGAACCACAACGTCAACCAGATAGACCCTTTTGAGGATGAGCGAGTAAAGATTCGTCCCGAGCCAATAGATCAGGAAACAAGCAAGAAAACCCACGGGCAAAACCAAGGACAAAAGAATGCTCACGACGAAAAGCCCTAGTGCCAGATAGATCCCGTGGGATATTCGGAGTCTTCCCGAAGTGATAACTCGACCCCTCTTCGAGGGATGCCTGCGATCCGATTCCAGGTCGAGCAAGTCATTGGCAAGATAGACACTCGAGGCGCAAGTCCCGAAGGCCAGGAAACCAACCATCAGTTGAATCCATCCCGATATATCGGCGAAATGATGCGCCGCCAGAAAAGGAACGAAGAGCAGAGTGTTCTTGGACCAGTGGTGGATCCGCAGAGCGCGGGCGAGTTGGAGTAGGGTTAGGTCCCCCATCGGCGCTTTCCCAACAAACGGTCCCCTCGCCGCCATCCGATCCCGTAGTCGCGGCGAAGCATTCACTACATAGGCTGTTCGTGCCTCTTCCCAAATGGCCATATCGGCTCGATCATTCCCGGCGTAGTCGAAACCTCTCTTCCCGTAAGCCCGGACCAGGGTCTCCGCTTTCCGCGCTCCTTTCAGATTGACTCGATCATCACTACCGAAAGCGCTGTCAAAAAGGCCGAGATGCCCCGCTACGGAATCCGCGATCTGCTCGTTCGCTGCCGTCGCTAGAATAAGGTGGCGGCCCCGGGCCTTTTCTTCGCGGAGGAACTCCAGCAACTCCTCGATGTAGCCAAGTTCCTCAGGATCGAAACTCACCCTTGAGGCAATCTCGGCCTTGAAACGGGCTCTGCCCCGAATCAGCCATAAGGGAAAGCAAAAGGCCATCCACGGCCGGCTCCGCAGCAGCCTGACAACACTCTCCCACGATGTGTCTGTATAAACCAGAGTACCGTCAAGATCGACGCACAACGGTATGTTCGCGGGCTCATCGACGGCCCGCTTTCCCGTTTTCGATCCGCTACCCTCGCCTCCTTCCGTTGGTTCCTCTTCTTCCTCAGCCACCTTCTCAGCCCGAATATGTTCGGCCCAGCGTTCTCTCTTCCTCACTTCCACGAGTCAAGCGCTGCGAGGTGTTGATCGTCCTCTTCGTCATCCTCTTCCTCATTTCCGTCTCCAGGCCAGCGCTCCGTCGAAACGTCTAGCATCTTCGTCTTATTCATTGTCTTGGGTCTTTGTCTTGATTGAATTTCAGTAGAAACGAATCAGAGGACACCAACCAATCCGAAGAAATTGCGATAAACGCGGACCGGACACGGAAATTCTCGTCCTCGTCATGCCAAACTTTCCCGATCGGCCAATCCAATCCGTCGAATGCCACCCTCAACCCTGAGAGAAAACTACCAGGAGCTCTTTTCGCAGGCCTCTCCCAATCGGACCGATTGGGTGCAGCCCGTCTGTATCGCGATTCTCGGCCTTACCGGTGTCTTCTTTATCTACTCCGCCCAAGCCTATAGTGGCCACTCCCAGTGGATGCGGCAGATCGTTTGGCTTTTTCTCGGCACCGGGATCTACTTCACTCTGGCCCGTATCGACTACAACCTCTTCCTCGAAAAAGCGCACCTGATTTACTACGCTTGCCTCGTTCTCCTCCTCATGTTGGAGCTCTCCTCGCCCCCGTTTAATCTCCCCCTCCTTGGCGTAAAGCGCTTCAATGCATGGCGCTGGCTCGACTTCGGCGTGACCTATATTCAGCCCTCCGAAACGGCTAAGATCGGCGTCCTTATCATGGTCGCAAGCCTGCTCGCCCGATCCGAGATCGGCACCTTTCGTGAGTCCCTCGCCGTCCTCGGGAAAGTCGGTCTGGTCGTCCTCATACCAATTTTGTTGATTTTTATGCAGCCGGACCTAGGATCGGCCCTCGTTTTTCCCCCCATGGTGTTTTCTCTTCTATACGTATCCAAACTGTCGGAGCGATTCTTCGCCGCCGTCTTTGTTGTCTTCCTCTTATTGATGGGGATACTCGCGGTCGATATCTACCGATACAGCGCTTTCCTGAAAGAGAACGATATTCCCGCCTTTCAAATCGGCGGGCGATTCGAGAAACATTCATGGGTTCCTCTCAAGGACTTCCAGCGCAACCGGATCCTCGGCTTTGTGGCTCCGGATGCAGTCGACCCGAGAGGAATCGGGGTAAGTTGGAACCTTCGCCAATCTCTCATTTCAGTCGGTTCCGGTGGTCTCACCGGAAAAGGTTGGAGTGAGGGAACGCAAGCAAAACTGGGCTACCTCCCTCAATCGGTTGCCCATAACGACTTCATTTTCTCCGTGCTGGCAGAGGAAAAGGGATTTGTCGGAAGTGTGGTTGTGATAGGCCTATACACGTTGATGCTGGGAAACGGCATTCGCATAGCCGGAAGCGCCAGAGACCGTTTCGGTATGCTTCTCGCCGTCGGCGTCAGTGTCATGTTCATGGTTCATGTCTTCGTCAATATCGGCATGACAATCGGTCTTATGCCTATCACCGGTCTCCCGCTTCCATTTCTAAGTTACGGTGGGTCCTTTATTTTGAGTTGTTGCATCCTGCAGGGTCTCGTCCAGAGCGTATACCGCTATAGGAGGGATTTCTCATGAGGCGTTCTTACACGGAATCGAATTCGCGATCTGTAACGCCGGCGCAACCCGAAATGAGGGACCCCTTCAAACCTTTAAGACTGATGCAATATGAACTCATCAGATGCACTTCATACCAAAGAGATTTCTTCGGAAGTTGAAGAAGAACTACAATCCGCGCCCAAAGAACATCCGGTTACGGATGTAAATCCCGGAAAGCTCGCCCGAGAGGCCGAGGAGCGCTCCAAACAGCGCCCTATCGTCCAGCGTCTCGTCAAAGCGCTGAAACGGGATGACTCTCCGTTCCGGGAGATCATCATAAATTCGGAGCCGCTGCAGCATCGCGTCGCCCTCCTGGTCGACGGTATGCTCCAAAAGTTCGAGCTCGAACAGCCCGGCGACGATCGGATGGTCGGGAGCATATACAAAGGGCGAATCCAGAATCTCGAGCCGGGATTGAAGGCCGCCTTCGTCGACATCGGTATGCCGAAGAACGCTTTCCTTCACTACTGGGACATTCTCCCCGCCGCTAACGATTCCTCCATCGAGATCGTCCGGGACACGCGAAGCGCCGAACAGAAGAAGAGAAAAGAGAAAATCAGCCTCCGAGACATACCCAAACACTATCCGATCGGTAAGGAGATCATCATTCAGGTGACGAAGGCTCAGATTGGAAGCAAGGGTCCTCGCACAACCACCAACATCGCCATACCAGGACGCTACATCGTCCTCATGCCATTCGCCGGCCAATGCGGGATATCCCGCAAGATTGAAACCGGAAAAGAACGTCAACGACTCAAACAGATTCTGAAATCTCTCACCATTCCGGAGGGAATGGGAATCATCATCCGCACCGCCGGAGACAAGAAAAAACTCAGGTACTTCGTCCGGGACCTCCACATCCTCCTCCACCAGTGGGAGGAGATCCAGGCCGAAATGGAGGCCTCTTCAGAACCGGCCTGCCTTTACGAGGAACTGGATATAATCGAGCGAACGGTCCGGGATTTTCTCACTGAGGAGGTCGATCGGGTCCTCGTCGACAGTGATGAAGACCTCGATCGTATTCACGCCCTCGTCGACCGTATCTCCCCACGCTCAAAGAAAAAAATCGTCCGGTTCAGTGAGAGCATCCCGGTCTTCGAGCGCTTCAATATCGAAAAACAGATCGAGCAGACCTTTCAGCGGACCGTGCCTCTCCCATCCGGCGGCGAGATCGTAATCGAAGAGACCGAAGCCCTTGTCGCCATCGACGTCAACACCGGCTCCCACAAGCAAAAGAACGGTGACGGCAAAGACTACATTCTGCAGGTCAACATGGAAGCCGCCAAGGAGATTGCCCGCCAAATCCGACTCCGGAATATCGGCGGTCTCATCATTATCGACTTCATCGACATGAAGCAGCATCGAGACCGCAATACGGTTCTTAGGATCATGCGGGATGAGATGGAAAAGGATAAAGCCAAAAATCACATTCTCCCAATCTCTCAACTCGGTATCATGCAGATGACCCGCCAGAGACACCAGGAGAGCGTCTCCTCCGGAATCTACGCCGGCTGCCCCTACTGCAATGCCCGCGGTATCGTCAAATCGGCCCGAACCATGAGCGTCGAGATTCAACGCCGCATCGTCAGCGTCCTGCGCCGGCTCCGGTCCCACCTCGAAAATGCCGATAAAACCTTCGTCCTACGCATCCTCTGCCACCCCAACGCCCTCGAACGTCTCCGCTCCGAGGACGAACGACTCCTCGTCGATATCGAAGACCTCTACAACGTCCGCCTCGCCTTTCGCGGCGATCCCGCCTATCACGTCGAAAACTTTAAGATCCTCGACGCCGAAACCGGACAGGAACTGCGGTAGGAGTATGTCGTCGGCTGCATCCGCCATGATTCACCAATGCAAGCACTATAACGGACAGAGATAAAGATGCTTGTCAATTACCGCACTGACCGGAACACAAGCTGGGGAGCAGCAATCATCGAAACTCCGGTAATCCATCCGATTCCCTTCATGTACTTTCCTGCATAGACGCGGCGCACTCGGTCAGCGCTGCCTCATGCTGGAAGTTAGGCAATAGGAGGCGCGAACATCAAAAAAGGAGAAAATTCGCGGCCTCTACTGTGGCCTCTTGCCATACTATCAATTGTCTCTCTCGGTGTTCTCGCCGCCATAGCAGCAGCTCTCGGACTGGCAGGCCCGATGCTCCTTGATGATGGCTACTACTACCTCCAAATCGCGTGGCACATCAGCGAGGGACATGGAACGACATTCGACGGCATCAACTTTACCAATGGGTATTATCCTCTCTGGCTGCTGCTGCTGGTTCCCCTTTTCTGGACCGGGATGGGAAAAGAATTCTCGCCCTATGCAGTCACGATCTTGCAGACGGGTTTGTTCATTTTCAGCGGATGGTTGCTCTACCTAGTACTCCGCAGAATGGCCGGGATACGGCTCGCTGTTCTTGGGGCCTGAATTTGGCTGCTCAACCCCTGGTTCTGGAACAAAGTCGCGGTATCCGGAATGGAAACCGGTATTGTAGTCGTTTGTCTTGGTGCAAGCTGCTGGTTTCTGATCCGATATTTGCAGGATGGCCTCTCCCCTTGGAAGGTAGGTCTGGCTCTGGCTCTTCTTACAGCGGCACGGATTGACACCTTGCCTTTCTCCGTCGCGACAACTGTCGCCATTTTTCTGCTTAAGGACAGGCGAATGGCCTTTCGTGTAGCTCTCCCATGTGTGATCTACTGCCTTCTTTACTGCATTATCAACGCCTCATTATTCGGGCGACCAATCCCAGTTTCAGGCTATATAGAGGCTGTCCCAAATCCGAGAGGATTTGGGTGGAAGCCTGATACCGATATCAATCTTCGTCACGTTATGTAGACCACGACATGCCTTCCGTCCTCGGTAGCTTACCTTTTATCCGTTATGCACCTTTCCAGCACCCTTCCTCTCGCTTTGAGTCGATAGTTCTCCCAAGGAAGCGCCTCTGACTCGATTCTTGGATCCCTATGCCGCCTGCGTTGCCTCTTTCTCATGTTCTTGCGCAAGTCTCTGCGCGATTTTCCATAGATTGTGGGACAGAACCGACCAGGCCACGCTAAGGTTACGGTTGTCAAAGCCTTTGCTGCGTATCTTGCCCCCGTGCCATCGGTTCTTGAGCACTCCGATCCGGCCTTCGGTGCTCCCTCGTCGTCGCTGCAACCGGACAAAGCGCGGCTCCTCCATCCGCTCCTTGAGCTCTTGTGGATTGCGGGGCGTAAGGGCGTCAAAAATCCCCTCTGCCTGGAGCCGCTTGCTGGCCGCCTTCGAGGCATAGCCCCGATCCCCACTGATCGCTTCGATCTTCTCCTCTAAAGCGAAGCCCTTTTGCCTCTCCAGACTTTCCCAAAGCTGCTTCAATTCGCTCGGGGCCTGCCCCCCATACAGTTTCCAGTCCAACAGATATCCCTCTGCGCTCTCGCATAAATAAAGGGTGTTGCCAAACTCCACCTCCCGATCTGCCTTGCCTCGCACGATGACGTCAATCTCAGGTTCGTAGGCGCTCAGGATCTTCTCCTCATTCTTCACCTGCCGCCCCCCTATGATCCGTTCGTGCGCCTGTTTCATGACCTGCGGTATCTGCTCTAACATACCATCCATTCGCTCGATGATTCGGCTCGCCTTCTTCTCGGTGTAATCGCTTTGCATCCACATAGCTTCCAATAAGTCACGGTGGCGAAGGGCATGGCCCTCAATCTTCTTGAGCAATAGCTTCATCCGCCGCAGGATCCCTTTACGCGCTTTGCCCGCCTCCCGGCGCCGACGCGCATGCGTCATCTCCAGGCACCGTTTGTTCATCTCCCGAGCCAATCCCTTTGCTCCCTGGGGCATGCGCTGTTTCATTCCCGCCTGCCCGATCAGACTGATCGCCTTGAGCAGCGTTGCTCCCACATCCTTGAGCAAGACCCAGTCCACGGGCCAGTGGATGTTCGCTTCCAGGCAAGTGGCGTCGATCAGGCATTCCCTCGTATCGATCGGCTTCTCTAATCCTGCCTCACCACAATGTTCAGCATTGCCCACCACCTCGGTCATCCTTGCATGCAGCTGTCTCAGATACGCTTCGTCGAAGAATTTCGAATCCCGTTCCAGACTGCTCTTCGATATTTTCCGGATCCCGTCTACCTCACGCACCCGGCAAAAATTAGCCAGAAGCTCACTGCGTCCCAACTCCTGCGACAGACAACGAAAGGATATCCCTCCGAGTAAATGACGCACCACCTCCACCCGCAGCGCTTTTATCGCTCTTAGAGCGCGTCGCTCCCGATCCTTCCCTCCCGCTTCATCCCATCCTTCCAAGGCTTTTACGATCGCCTCCCTTTCCAGCGAGGAGTCGATCAAAACCCGGTCAATCCGCTCCATTGTTTCCAGAAACACGGTGTAGTCTTTGCATCGAATGACTGGAGTTAGGGCTGGACGCAGGAAGCTTTGTACGGCAATATTTTTCATGAGAAGGGCGTGCTTTGTATTTGACTAACGCAAGCATAAGCGCCCTTTTTCGCCGGATCGAGCTTTTTGCAGCTCTATCCGGCCTTTTTTTTGCCCATAACTCATTAAAAATCAATTGTTTCCACCACTGGGACGGGCTCTATATAAGATCCTCTCTGGGGCGGACGATGCTCAACGAACTCCTCACATCAGGCGATCCCGAATTCCTATTTCATGGCTGTCGAAATATGACTGAATTCGGGACTTTGGGCGGACGAATTCCTCTGGCTGTACCGTTGCTCGCGCTTGTCGCTGTGCTAGGTTGCATATGGATTCTGAAGGGAACGCGACGCGCGTTCTACATGATTTGCCTGCTCAATGGGATTGGTCTCTTCGGCTATTATGCATTCATGTACCGATCGTTGCTGAGCATGTATACCTACTACTATTTTCCTCTTATCTACACGGGAGTCATGTGTGTCTTCATCCTGATAGCAACTGTGCCCTGGCACTGGCTTCGCATGGTGAGCGTATCCACAGCAGTTCTGGCGTCACTCTTATTTGGCGCGATCTATATCACTAATCGGTTCAGTTTGGCAGACTTCACTTCGTCTCGCGAGAAGCATCCCAGGTATTTGATCATTGAGGAGATCAACCGCAATTTGCCAGGTGAAGCCATTATTGCGTGCTGGGACGCTGGTGAGATTGGATTCAGAACTCGCAAACCCGTCATCAACCTCGATGGGCTGGTCAATAACTACCAATACCAGCGCGTCCTGAAGGAGCAGGGGTTGGCAGCCTATCTCGACATGAAGAATGTATCTCATGTAACCAACTTTGGTTCCAGCAGAAGAAAACTCATTGAAGATCAACTGCAATGGGACCTTTTATGGGAGACATCTCAGAAAGTACGCCCTCTCGCCTCAATCTTCTCTCTGGCGCCCCATACCCAATCCATAAAACGCGTATCAATCATGCCCTCCTACATCTACCAAAGGCCATCTACGCGAAACTCCATGTGAGTCCCGCGTATCCAGCCTTTGGCAGTCAAAGGGGTTTGGCTTCGTATTGTTGTCTACCTACCGGTTGATGTTCCCGCGTGAGATTTATTTCCAAACCCTCCTGCGACAGAGCTGAAGCACGGTCGCTTTGGGCTAACCCACATGCGCTCGTAGGGAGAAGGCGGATCCCACCAATCGGCCAAATTGGCGTGTTCCAAATCGACCAGGAAGACTAGAATATCCCATAGCAGGGGTCAGGTTTAGTATTTGTGTTGGCCGGACAGGAAGTATCCAGATACAGATTCTGGTCATGCCACGGTAGCCAAAGATGGAGTTTTTCGGTGGCCTCTTTCGTGTCCTGAATCGGGGCAAGCTACGGTGAGGAACTTTTCACGTTTCAGAGTATTGCTGAGGCCTTTGAAGCGGCTCTTTTTCTCATCAAGCGGTTCGATTCAGAGCATGTTGAAGGCTCAAGAATGCTGCACTTTGAACCGCTCAATGGAAGAAGGGGGCCGAATCCAAATTAGCTTTTGCATGGTGGATAAAATCGCAGATCGGCGTGACCCATTGGTGGCTCAGCCAAAATCTCAATATGGGATGCATCGCGAATCTAAGCAGCCAGGTGGCGCCCGACCGGCAAGAGCAGGCTGCCAGGTGCTGGTATGCCAGGAGACTTAAATAGTAAACCTGACCTCTTGCAGTCCTTCTTTCGGAACAAGGCCGCTTCACCGATTAAAGCTGGCTCCCAGACCTGCGGTCTGCTATCCATCTTTATCGGTGAGCGCCGCATTCGTTCGCAGAAGGAAACAAGCAATGAATTACGAGTGTTCGACGGCCGTTTGGTCGTCCAAGAAGCCGTCCGATCGGTCCTTGAAGTACCACCGGAAACTCGCAGAATGTTGAGCATGGACCTGCGCACACAAATTGCGGAAGGGACACAGGACCTGTGTCGACGGTTTGGGATCAAGCGGCTAAGCCTGTTTGGTTCGGTAGCACGAGGCGATGATTCCGGGACGAGTGACATCGATTTCCTTGCCGAATTCGAAGCACCCTCACCGGAGACCATGCCAGAGAGGTATTTCGGATTCATCGCGGAGGCGGCCGAACGGTTTGGGCGTCCGGTCCAGCTATTGACGCCGCGCATGGTCCGAAATCCGTTTCTGAAGCGATCGAGCGAGCGGGACCGCGTAATCGTCCATGAATGAGGAATCGCTCAAGCACTACTACGATGGCTTGGCTGTAGCCCGAGCAATCGATCGCTTTGCCAGGGGAAAGAGTTTCGAAGATTACTGCACAGACGACATGCTTTCGTCCGCGATTGAAAGGAAATTCGAGATTATTGGAGAGGCCCTCAGCCGGATTAGGCGGAAGGAACCGAATGACCTCTCAGCCATCAGCGAATGGCCGGCGATCATCGGATTCCGGAATATTCTCGCTCACGGCTACGATCGGGTGGAGGAATCCGTCGTCTGGGGCATAGTAACTCGTCAGATCCCAGAATTCATTCGCGAATTGGAGACCATTCCGGACATCAACTGCGAATCAAACGAGGCGGGTAACGCCTAGTCGGCGCACTTGCTCTCACTGTTGGCCCGATCGGCTTGGAAGGAGAGTACAGTTATGTCGACTGAACGAGAAGGAACGGTCAGAAACTCATTCGAGAAAGGTATGGAGGGATGGTGTTAGTGCGATTGCGATGCTGCCGTTCTGTCGCCTGGCGCAAGGTGGAGCAGGCATCCTTGCCTGTTGGGAAGATACTATCCCATCGAACGCCAGGTCTGGACGCGGTCGGCGACCCCGTACGACCGTTTCAGATCAGCTCCAGCAACCGGTTGCCACTTAGGAACCGGATCAAGCGGGGTTTGAAACTGAGGCGGTCGATGTCACGATCTTCGTCTTCCTCTTGCTCTTCCTCGTCGTCCCCAAATCAGCCACACGATCTGTCGCATCCACTGCGACTGCCCGCTGTAGGCCTGTGCCGACTGAATGAAAAAGACCCCCATCACCCCCAGTATCAGCATGCAGAACGGCTGTATCCAGTCCGTCCGAGACTTCGCCGCCTCCTGAAACAGCGGCTGGTAATTTTGTCTCAGCGCACCCTCGCGCATGGTGGGTCCTTAGGTGTTGACGCGGCCCTCAGCCGCGAACAAGGAGTTCCTAGCGCAGCGTAGCCCCAACCAAATTCGTGGCTCCTTCCACGCTGAAGAGAATTTAACAGAAGGAAACAAAGAGAAACGAAGAGGAATAAGAGAGGAAGTGTAGCCCACGGATGGCTCCGCAGTACCACGGATGGAAGAGGGAGTCTCCCGCAGATTCGAGAACACCGCGGATGAGGGAATAGCGATCAGAATCTTCATGTTCGAATGTCGGAAGCAATTTCGGTTTCCCTGGTAACCTTGTCGCAAACCTCGTCCCAAACCTTGTCGATCGCGACACTTTGAATACCAGCCTCTTCTACTTCACTCAAAGAAAAACGTGTTCAAAAAACTAAGTCTTGACGGATAGTATTACGAATTCACGCAAATATTCAAGCAGGCCTGATAAATGAGTTCGGGTACCACCCTGTTTGGTCAACAAGAAATTCATGTTACGGAAGATTCGGAGAACCGTAGGCGTGTAGAACTCTTCTTCCATCCGTTTAGTGTCCGAGTGCGACGACGTTCGAATAACGAATTGGACTATAGGGCGAAGTTCTGGCTTGCCCAAATGACGATGGATATACTCTTTAATAGACCATACTTTCGATCGCGGAAACGTTGCCACCCCGATGACGGAGTTCCTTCGGATTATCATTCAATACAGAGCACCCGAAGAGTCGCCTAAGAATACTCTGTTGACGGAAAGAATGAATGAAAGTCTCTTGGTCACCTGATTCTGGATCTCGATGCTCTGTTGGATTTTGGATTTAGTCTCGAGATATTTGGAAAACAGTAAGTAAGTTGTCTTCTCGAATGAAGCAGAATAGACTCAGAGTGCCAACTCGTTGCCTGACTGACCTGCTGGTGGTTGTTTCCGCACTATTCCTGGCACAGGTTGCAGCTTCTCTACCATTTGATCCACTAAGTTTCATTTGGGCGACAATTAATACCCCGCTACATGCTGAGGATTTTGTGAAAATCCCGATCTGGTTTCTTGGGACAAACCTGCCGCTCTTCATACTCGCTGAACTGAAGTGCAGAGATAATGCATTTTCTGCACAGGGTAGATGGATACTCGTGATTCAGGTGGGATCAATTGGCATATTTGTTCCGGCTTTGTTGATATTTCTTCTAACAGTTATTCCGTTTAAGCCCACTCTTTTTCTCTACGATTTCGTGTTTACATTTCTTTTCTTTGGAGCACTACACTCCTGCGTACACATCGTTACTAGAGTCTCAGACGAGGAAACTCAGATTAAATTGTCGTTGGTTACGATTCTCGGGTTTGCCTGGAAAGTGCTAACGGCACCGTTAAGTTGGTTCGTATTACTCTTGGCGGTTACGTGTCTAGGAACAGCCTATCTTTACAAGAAGTCACCTATCATTCACGGAGCAGTTAATGCGTTGAGGATGAAACTTTTAATCGATGAACAGGGCCAGTGGGTCTTCGAGGATATGTATCCAGCTCTAAGATTCGAACACCCAATTCAGTTACGTTCTCATCCGTTGAATTCGGGACAACTGTTTGTTTTGGAAAGACGAGGAGTCCTGTATAAAGTCCTTACTGATTCGTCTGTGTCGAAGAGAATCTTCTTAGACATCTCTAGGCAGGTTCATCTTAACCGTTATGGTGAAAATGGGGCGCTGGGATTTGCCTTTCATCCTGAATTCGGGAGGACGGATTCACCTAATCAGGGTTATTTCTACCTATATTATACAACGCTAAAGAATAACCATCAGTACAATTTGCTTTCAAGATTCCAAATCACGGATCACGAGGAGGTTGTATCTGCGGCATCAGAGACTGTCTTGATCGAACAGTTGCATCATGACGCAGGACTGCATAACGGTGGCACTGTGGAGTTTGGACCAGATGGCTTTCTTTACCTTTCCATAGGAGACGCGAGTGGAATGGGAAGGGATGCGCTGGGGCGCAGCCAGAAACTGGATGGACGTCTCTTCGCAGGGATTTTTAGAATGGACGTAGATAAGATTGGCGTCAAAGTGAGTCACGAGATTCGACGGCAGCCTCGCAATGGCAGGACGGGGAATTATTTTGTGCCCAATGACAATCCGTTCGTTGGGCGACAGGAGATACTGGAGGAGTATTGGGCTCTTGGATTGCGTAATCCATATCGGTTTTCATTTGATTCGAAGACTGGAGAACTTTGGGTTGGTGACGTTGGGCAAGATAGCTACGAAGAGGTGAACATAGCAAGCAAAGGCACAAATCACCAGTGGAGTTATATGGAAGGACCAGACCCGTTTACAGAATCCAGATTTGGCGGCAAAAAGCCGGATTCACTGATAGGTAAGGAAACCCCACCGCTTTTCTGGTATCGACACAATGCGATAGATCGTTGTGTTATAGGAGGAATTGTATACCGAGGCAGTAAGTACTCAGAACTCTATGGGAGTTATATATTTGCGGACAACTATTCCGGACAAATTTGGAGTCTTAAAAAGGATAGGAACGGGAACTATCAGCGTGAGTTTTTGGCCGTCGTTGATACAAGTGGAGTCTTTGGTATTTCCTCTTTAGGAAGAGACGAAAACGGAAATGTTCTTATTACAGTCCTGGGAAATCCAAAGTCTCGCGACGGGAGGGTTTTGTTCCTAAGAAAGGGACTTTCGGGTTCGGTTAATGAATCAATGCAGTTCGGGAATGAAGAATTCAGAATAGGACAGTCCGTTTCAGTTGATGATAAGTATGCCATGCATTGTGCGAGATGTCATGGAATTTATGGCGACGCTTCCAATTCCGTAGCAGCGGCTTTGGATCCTATCCCTCGTGACTTCACTGACAGAGCCTGGCAGCAGCGTGTGACTAATGAAAGGATTAAAAAGGTGATTAGGGACGGAGGGCCCTCGGTTGGATTGGATGAATCGATGAGCGGGTGGGGTTCAGCTTTTTCTGAGGAGGAAATTGCGGCATTGTTGAGAAAAATTCGGTCCTTTGATCACTGATTCGCAATTATTCCACGGTCGATATATGCAATCTTTACAAGCGAACTTTGCGTGCAGCCAACGAGGCGAATGCATTTGTTCCGAATGTCTGCTTGCCGCCTGAATTGTTGGCTCTAATTACCCGCGTCGAAAAGCCACCTATAAAGGTTCATTTAATTCGGCGTTTGTCAGACCGTTTACCGTACCAAAATGAGTCCGAATCGGTATCGGACCCATAGGTGCCTCCAGAACACCCAACCTCCGCGTGCCACCGCTTTTTCGAGAGGACAATTAGGTTGAATCTGTAGTCTCAACTCTTCAGTCGTTAGAAAGCCGGTTGCGGCGCCCGCTTCACCAATGGAATTTCGGTCCTTTCCGGTGCGGCCACCTTGTAGTCTTCATAGGTCAAGGCACTGGCCATACTGATAAGAAATCGCTTTTTTTTTGGGGGGGGTAGGGACACATGCCCGTTGGGACCGACCTGAAGGAGCGAATTCATGGCAGAGGAAGTACCGGAATCGGGCGGGAGGGTCAAGAATGGGTCGCAAACACGCTTCTCGGATTGTCGGGGCTGGCCTGAGCGCCGAAGCAGGTTTGTTTAGAGACTGAACGTGCCGGCGAGAGATAGACCGCTCCTGTCGCGAGGGTCTTAACCGTTCGCCTACATCATGACCGGCTCGACATCGTAATCGGGGAACGGGTGATCCAGCCAGGGCTCGATGACCCTGTCCGCAATCTCGGGCGGCGCTCGTGCCGGCAAGACGCTTACACCCTGTTCCCAAAGCCCGAGGTGTCGCAGGATACGTTCGATAACCTCGCGGTCATCGATGAGAGCCACGATCCGCATTTCCTTCTGACACTTGGGACACAGGAGCGGATCAGCTTCCCAGACCTTCTTGATCAGTTCCCGCCATTTTGCCGATCCGCCTTCGCCAAAGGCTACGGCGCGACAAGCGGGATACGACGCGGCTTGTGTTCGGAGACATCGATGATCTCCACGGCCTGTCCGGCGATCTTGGCCTCTTCGGCGGCGCGCTTCTCGCGCTGGCCACGTCCCGCCACTGCGGGATTGCTATACCAGCCATAATACCGGACGAGCTGGAAGCTCTTGCCGGAGATGTGCTGCGTGATGGCGGCGATGAAGTCGCACGGGGTGAAGACCTCGAAGTTGCGCTGATTCTTTGGGTTGAGGCCGGAGCGGTAGATAATCGAGCCGTCCGGATGGGCCCGGCTTGGGGCGCCGACCTGCATCTTCTCGACGGCGAAGGGGTTGCGGATGATGTATTGGGCCAGGCGCTCCAGGTCTTCATGCTCGTTGGGTAACACACGCCGGCTGTGATGCAGGTTGAAGCCGGAATGCACCCACCCACGCAGCATTCTTGCGCGCTGCGGCGGGAGGAGCCCCTTGTCCATGAGGAAGGTGATGGCCCGCGCACGGAACAGCTCTTCCAGCGCCTTCAGGCTCACCTCCGGCAACACGTAGAACAGGCCGGAGCGCAGGAACAGCCCGTCGGCGACCAAGGCGTGCAGATGCGGGTGCCAATCGAGCTATTCGCCAAAGGAGTGGATCGTCATGACGATGCCGGGCAAGCCGTCGGGCAGAACCAGCGCCCCTCTTGTCTCGCCGTAGCCTCGGGCGAAGGCGGATGCAGGAGAACGCCAGCAGGTACTCGTGCTTACAGTGGTCGCAGCGTACACGAGCGAACCCCCGTTCCAAATCGCCGCAATCCAGGAACTTGTTGACGGACCTCCGGGATGATCGGGCGCAAGATGCCGTAGCGGGGCTGGTAGCGTTCCTCGTAGACATTCAGGAACGCATCGAAGTGTCGCGTCGCACCGTGGCACGAGACCTGGACTTCTTGAGAGACCAGGGGCGGGTTAAGGGGATCGGGGTCAGGCTTAGTTTTTAAGTGTCGGCGTGAGCGTTGCGATTTCAGTGAAGATTCCTGGGGAAGAGCGGATGGTGGAGAAGAAAGTTTCCGTACTTTTCTTCGCGAGATCAAGTCGAGAAACGGATGTCGGGAGGTCTCCCAGTTCGGAAACAGTGGTGATTGGGAACTGAGAATGGGAACCACTACGGAGGGCAACATTACCTAATGTAGTTCGGGAGACGGAGGGCGAACGATAGTGGCGTCGGGTGCCTAAATTGGCGAAGTAACGACCCACCCCAGGACCCTCCGAGGAGGGGATGGTCCAGAAGTCCGGCTGAGCTGAGTTTGGATGTTCTGGGCTCAGATCGCACGGGCGGAGACCGAACAGTCGAGGTTGAAAATTCATAGCGGGCGAATGAGCCCACGTCAACCGCTTCGGCTGACTCTCGGGACAAGCAGGACGCTTGTCCTACGGAAGGCCCGCGGGCCTGCATCAACGTTGAAGTTCTGATGTATTGCCCTGCTTGTCTTTTTCAATCTGACTACCTCTGCAATCTCCGTGATCTGCGGTTAAGACGCCCAACGGATTCCTGACCCATGCGAATACTGGTAGCATTTGACTCCTTCAAGGACTCTATGACGGCGGAGGAGGCCTGTCGGGTGGCGGTCGATGTGATTGAGGCGGAGGGGCCGGATTTTGAGGTGGAAAGCGCCCCACTGACCGACGGCGGGGAGGGATTCTGTGGGATTCTAACGGAGGCGCGGGGCGGGGAGTTGGTTGAGAGGACTGTCCGTGGTCCTCGGTTCGAGGAGATTTCGGCGCGGTTCGGATTGGTGGCACTCGAATCGTTGGAATCGGTACTGTGTGATTGGTTGGAAGTTCCGGACTCGGGCACGATCGCGATTATAGAGATGGCCCAGGCGAGTGGTCTGGAGAGAGTCCCGATGGAGGCACGCGATCCGTGGGTCACTTCCAGCTACGGGACAGGGGATCTGATCAGAGAGGCGCATCAGCGCAGAGTGGAGGCGATTCTGCTCGGGATCGGAGGGAGTGCGACGAACGATCTCGGTCTCGGCGCGCTGGAGGCGCTGGGACTGGGGTTTCTCGATTCAGAAAAGAGTGCGATCGAGGGGCTGAATCCCGCCAGATGGAACAAAGTTCACGCGTTTGCGGGAGGAGTGCCGGAGGAACTTCCCCCTATACGGATTGCATGCGATGTGGAGAATCCGCTATTCGGGGAAAATGGAGCGGCCGCCATCTTCGGGCCCCAGAAAGGTTTGAAGCCGGAGGATTGGGAGAGGATAGAAGAAGAGGGGAAACGGATGGCGAGGCTGCACTGCCGTTATCAAGAAGCGGACGAGTCTCTCTACGAAGAGACGGGGAGCGGGGCGGCGGGCGGGATCTCGTTCGGTCTCCGGGCGGCTTGCGGTGCGACTCTAGTACCGGGCATCGAGCTGGTCTCGCGCTGGCTTCGACTGGAAATGAAGATGGACTGGGCCGACCTTATCATTACGGGGGAGGGAAGGTTTGATCGCAGTTCGTTGCAGGGCAAGGGTCCGGGCACGTTGGTTCGCTCGGCCTTCGCGGGGAAGAAGCGGGCCTGGGTTTTTGCCGGGCTGGTGGCGGAGGACCTGGCGGAACCGAACCCGGGAGGGCTCGATGGGGGCGATATGGTTCAGATCGCGCCAAAAGAGTATTCGTTGGAACGATCGATTGCGGAAGGGAAGGAGCTGCTGAGGGCCGCTGTTCGGGAGAAGGTGAGGACGGTTCGTTGAATCCAATCTGCCGAATTAGATCCGGAATGGCGGCCGCACTTGCCGGACCGCGTGAGGTGGGTTTCGGACGGGCCGGTGGCCGAAATCAACGGCGCGTTCTTCGAAATGCTGGCGCATTCCGCTACATGCACTAATGCGGTGCGTAGCGGAATGCGTCAGCATTTCGAAACCAGGAAGCTGTGGGTGGTTAACTCTCCCGCCGCCTACGAAGACGCCAACACGGCTGGTCCCATCGGTGATCGCTAACTGCTAACCCGACAGCTTCCTCCTACTAAATTCCTGAACTTTGATGTCGATATATTGGCAAACTCCTGTATCTTTGAGCTCGGTACTATTACTCGACGCGCTGAAAAATCGGACTGCCCCGGGCGACGCCGGGGAGAAGGCGATGTCTGCTGAATTCGCAACGCTCAAAGAGAGACACTTTTCTCGCATTCGCTGGATCAAGCGGCTGCTCCGGCCGCTCCCGAGGCGTGCCAACCTGCATCGCTATCCGTTTATCAAGTGGTTTGCCAAAACGGCGCGAAGCCGGGCCTATCTCTGGTCCTTTCGGACCTCGCATGTTGTGCCCGCCTTTTACGCCGGTTGCATTCTCGCATTTATGCCTCTCTACGGAGCGCAAATTCCGCTTGCCCTGATCGCAGCTATTGTGATCCGGTGCAATCTGCCGGTCCTAGTCGGACTGCAGTTTCTTTCCAATCCCCTGACGATTCCATTCATCTACCTATCCGCCTATAGCATCGGTGACTTTCTCCTCAGCATTTTTGGGGACAGCAGCAGGATGGCCGCACTTGGGGGAGCCGGCGATGAGGCAGGAGTGTTGGTAGAATCGGTCTATAAAGTGACGGCTACGGTGGTAGGGGGGATGATCATGGGCTACTTCGCGGGAGTGGCCAGCAGCGTGCTCTACAGAATCACCGCCTATCGCGCCGCTGAGACATTCCGAAAGCTTCGAGAGATCCAGGAGGAGGCGGCAAGGCGAGCGGCGGAGGCGAAGGAAGCTACCTAGTCTGGAAATCTAGGAGATTTCCAGACTGGCCCGCTGACCGAGGCCAACGGATTCGAGACTCATCGACCGCATTCGGCTGAATACCCGGCAGTTACAATTCACCAGATTGAGCTACCTATCTAGAAAGCAGGATTCTCACGAATTGAAACGCAGAAGATATTGAAGAGGCCACGGAGATCGTTTCTTCTTGGAAGAAGGAGATCAGTGGTCAAGGTTCGGGACGAGGTTACCAGGGAGATCGGAGCTAGGAGGCTGTTGGACTTTGTGCTTCGATTGCTCTGCAAGTACGAAAGTTCGTCCGACAGCCTCCTAGCAGGAATCTGTCGGCATGGACTTGGTCTAGATTTGCACCCTTCACCGTTGAATCCGAACCTCCACGATGTTGCGATAATCAAAGTCCGACAGATTCCTAGCTTCTTAATTCGATCAAAGACGTTATCATTGCCAACTGGTTCGGTGGGCTGGGCTTCCAGTCGATTCGTACTATTCCTTCCTCTCCTCTTTCTGGCTGCATCTTTGGTTTGGTATCCGTGCGAGGCTAAGGTTTATCTGGGAATCGACGTCTTGGCACAGGGCGATTTTCAGATTCTCAGGGGCAAGCGCGTCGGCCTCTTGACCCACCCCCCCGGGGTTAACCGAAAAGGGGTCAGCACGATCGATGTTCTTCTGAATAACAAGAGCGCAAGTCTGGTGGCGCTCTTCGGTCCGGAGCACGGAATTTACGGAGACGAAAAGGCGAGCGTTCCGGTTGAGAATCAATTCGATCGCAGGACCGGACTGCCGGTTCGTTCACTCTACGGAAAACTAAGAAAGCCGACCCCTGAGATGCTGGAGGGCATCGACGTTCTTGTGATTGATCTACAGGATATCGGCGTGCGCTCCTACACTTTCGTCAGCGCCATGCGGCTGAGCATGGAGGCCTGCTTTAAAAAGGGGGTCGAAGTGGTGGTGCTGGACCGGCCGAATCCATTGGGCGGGCTGAAAGTCGACGGCCCTTTTCTGGAAAAACGTTGGATGAGTTACGTAGGAGCCTTCCGTCTCCCCTACGTGCACGGACTCACCATTGGGGAACTCGCCAAAATGGCGAAGGAGGTACCGGGCTGGATGGATGTGGATAGGCGGACTCAGCAAAGTGGTAAACTGACCGTCATTCCCATGAGAGGATGGCAGCGTGACATGATGTGGCCCGATACCAGATTGAAATGGATCCAGACTTCGCCCGCGATCAAGGACCTGTCCGCGGTACTGGGATACGCCATGACCGGACTCGGTTGCCAGCTGGGCGACTTCTCCCACGGATACGGGTGGCACCATCTCTTCCGAATCGTGCGATACCCCGGCAAGAGTCCGGAAGAGATTCGAGATGAATTGTCGGCGAGAGGGATCCCTGGACTCGAAATCGTCATAGTCCCGGTTCGGCAGCCTAATGGAAGGCCCGGGCGCGGCGCCTATTTGAAAGTCAAGGATTGGCGCGTGTTGCGTCCTACCGAGGTCAGTTTTCACATGATGCAAATTGCGGTACTCTGGAGCGGAAAAAATCCCTTCAGTTCCGCCAGCGAGGAGGAGCGGATTCTATTCAACAAGCATGTGGGCTCTACGGGGTGGTGGAAGGCGATCACACGTGACGGCACGGAGGCCAATCTGGACGCGTTTCTTGAGAAATGGCAGAGTCAGGCGAGGGTCTTTCAGGCGATGAGCCACAAGTATTGGCTCTACTAGGATACCAACAAAGAGCCACTGAGTATTTGACGAAGAGAATCCCGCTGGGTAGGTGTTGAATAGTTTCGACCATGAGTTCTATTCGACGGTAAATACTGGTTTGGGGGAGGAGGACACTTTTTCTGGTAGGCTTCCTTCTGCTACCAGGAATTCTGAAGGGGGCGGCGACTTCGCTGCCGGTGGAACCGACTACGGAACAGGCTCAAGTAGCGGTTCGCAGCCAGCGAGAGATTCGGGCCGAGCGTCTCTTTAGAGACAGTGAGAAACTGATGGAGGCGGAGCAGTACCGGAGGGCCGCGATAAAGCTGGAATCATCGGTCCGATTGTGGCCGAATTTCGCCGAGGCTCACAGCAATCTCGGATACTGTTACAGGAAGCAGAAGCTCTACGAAAAAGCAGTTCCCGCATACCTTGAAGCGATAAGGCTCAAGCCCGATCTGGCCGAGGCGAGAGAATACCTCGCCGAAGCCTACGCCGAGCTCGCCGCCCAATACCGGGAGAAGGCCAAGGAGGAATTGGAAGTTCTGAGGAAACTCGACCCGGAGGAAGCGGAAGAGGTGGAGAAGCTGATCAGGGAGCTGAGACTTTGAGTGCGACTGAAAGAGCAACTGACCGCGGATTCGAGGAAAACGCGGATTGATTGTAGAGGATCGCGTGAGCGTTTCTGTAGCCCGGCTGCAATGGCCGAATCGTAGAAATCCTCAAGGATTCCTCTAGCCCGTCTTTCTCAACTGGGGCCTGATTTCGACGTAAGTCGTTGATAGTGGGCCAAAGGTCTACACTACAGGAGGGGTTATTTGGATTCGATTTGGGGGGGTGGTTGGGGAGGAAGTTCGAGGTGTAACCGGTTCAGTAGTAGCTTTTGGTCCTCACCGGGCTCGGTGTAACGGGTAAGCACAACGGTGCGTCCGTCGGTGGTGGGCAGTTTCACATCGAGCATTTGGATGGCCGCCATTTTGGAGAGCACCTCGGCTGGGGTCAGTCCCGGAGCCATCGGGTAGAGTCGACGTTTCAGGGTGACCCACAGAGAGTAAGCAAGGAAGCTGATAAAGATGTGCGCCTCGATGCGATCATCTCTCTGATGATGGATGGGGCGGATGGAAAGGTCGTTCTTGATTTCCTTGAAGACTTGCTCGATCTCAGTGAGCTGCAGGTAAAGGCGCCAGAGTTGCTCGGGGTTCTCGGCACTGAGGGTGCTGCGCAACAGATAGCGGCCTTCGCGGCGATAGGCTTGGCGGTATTTTTTTAAGTTCAACCGGAAGCTCAAAGGCGGCTTTTCAGTGGGGGCGCCCTTGGGGGCGATCTCGATGTCGAGTAATCCAAAGATCCGGGGACCGGCCTCCTTTTTGGCTTCGCCCAGTTTGATCAGGATGGTATCGCGTTGGTAGCGCCGTTTGCTCTCACGCAGCTTCTTGAGCGCCTCGATAAGACGGCGTAAACGACGCAGGCGCATGTTTTTTTCTTTGCGCACCCGATCGTCGCTTTTAGCCAGAACGTAGGTTTCACCTCCCTCGCTGAGGAGTTTCACCTCGATACCGGGACGCAACTGCTTCCAATCCTTCTGCAGCAACGACTGCTCGAAGCGACCCAGCCAGGAGCGCGGGGTACCCACCAGATAGTGGATCCTGGGTTCGCTTTGGCGCATCTGTTGCAAGACTTCCTCGGTCGGAATGCCCCGATCCATCACCCACACCCGGTTCGCCTTACCGTAGTTCTCTTCCACCCGAGAAAGAAAATCTTTTAAGGTGGTTTTATCCTGCGTGTTACCCGGAAGTACCTCATAGGCAATCGGCAAGCCCTCACAAGTCACCACCAGGGCGATCACCACTTGCACGCAGTCAGGTCGCTTATCGCGGCTGTAGCCGAACTTGCGCAGTCGGCTCGAGGCCGCCGGCTCCTGGTTCGGATCGCACTCAAAATAGGTGCTCGTCAGATCGTATAGCAAAATCTCGTAACGGGCATTGAACAGATCGCTCCACCTCTCGGTCAGGTGCCTGAACAGGGCCTTCTTGTGCCTGAGCAATCGATCGTGGCAGCGATAGAGCGTGTTCTTCTCGGCGATCCCAAAGTCTTCCCCCATCAGATCGCCCATCGCGCTTCGCTCATACCATTCCCGATGCAGCCGCCACTCGCTTCCCGGTGCCATCAGCCGGTAAACCACCAGGGTCTGCAGCACATGGGCCCAGCGGGTACCCTGACGGGAGGGTCTGAGACGCTCCCGCCAGAATTCTCCCAGTCCCAACTGCTCATATAGAACGCACCCAAGCCAGCACCCTCCCCATTGCCGCGGCTTCTCGATCCTGAGATCTTTGAGCCGTATTCTAACAATACTTTCGTCGCCCACAGGCGGGGCACGATCTTCCGGAAACAGCGCCACCTGTTCGGGTCTTTCCCTGCCCTCTTCGAAAATCTCGATGCTCTTGCGCCACGCTTCGTGTTGGCTATCGTTGATCTCTCCAAGGTAGAGGACCTGTCTTTGGACCACCCGCCCCCCGCTGACACGCTTGTTCTCAACGATATTCCAATAGTAGTGCTCTTTGCCATCTTTGCGCCGACGATTACACCTCAGAAACATGATGGCCCACCATTATACGAAAAAATCCCGCCCTGGGAAGAGCGTAGGTCTACACTACAGGCGGTTTTGCCAACCCACCTCTACTGTTGATGCGCCTCCTGAGCCCTACTACCCCCGAAAAAAACCGTTTCGGAAGTTGAGTTGGTCAAGTAGGGCTAGCAGGATGAAATTCGCCGGAAAAGAAGGCATTCGATTCGATCTGAGGCGGACAGATGTCAAGGCACTATCATTCCTTCTTCCAATGTGAGGAGATGAGTGATCGACTCAGGGATGTCATCCGGGTGATGGGAGACCATGACGAGCTGAATTCCCCGCTGGACGAATTCGTCCAGGCAATTACGCAGGGTCTCTCTGATTTGAGCATCGAGACCTTCGAGAGGTTCATCGAGCAGCAGCAGTGAGGGAGAATGGACCACGGCGCGGCCGATCATGACCAAGCGCGCCTCACCGTAGGAGAGCTCCGTGATCGAGTGCTGAGCGAAGGCGGTGAGACCCATCATCTCGAGGACGGATTGGACACGGTTCCATTGGTCGAAATCGGGAATCTCGATCAGGCCGATGCTGGAAAAGAATCCACTCGCGACGACCTCGGATACAGAGACGGGGAAGTCATGGGCCGCCTGGAGTTTCGCAGATACCAGACCCATCCGATTCCTCGCCTCTTGCACGCTGAGGATTCCCTGCTCATCGAAGCGATCAACCACCCCACCAAGGGCCGGAGTAAAGTCGCCGTAGACGAGGCCAAGCAAAGTGCTCTTGCCGGAACCATTGGGACCGGAGATCGACCAATTTTCCCCCGGTCCGATTTCCCATTCGATTTCCTTGAGAACCCTCCGATCGTCCCGAAAGACATCGGCGTTTTTCATACTTACTCCAATGGGCACGGGCTTATCACCAAAGCCTTTTCTAATTTTCGATAGCAGGGGCAATGATCTCGGCGCGACGGGTCGTGTTCCAGGAAGATTCCGTTCAATAGCGGCTTGCCTCACGAGCCTCCCCTCTTTCAACTCCGCCACTCGAGTGACAACGGGTATCATCTCCTCCGCCCGGTGAGCCGTCATGATGACTTGCGATCCGGAACGGACCACCTTTCCAATCATCACCAAAACCTGGCCACAAGAGACGAGATCAAGACCCCCGCCCATCTCATCGAGCAGGACAACCACCGGGGAGGTAACCAGCGCTCGAAGGATCAGGATTTTTCTCAGCTCTCCTTGGGAAAGCTCCGTGAAGGGGACCTTTCTGAGACCATTCAGACCGTACTCAATAAAGAGCTCAGCCGTACGCTGCATCTGGATCCGACTCGGACGCTGATAGAGAAGATCCGCATCCTCGAATCCGGTGAGTACCACCTCTTCGGCGGTCAAATTCCAATCGCTTCTCTCATAGCGCATCTGCTGCTCTGGGGATACGAGCGTGATCTTCCCTTCCAAACCCACGGGGCTCTCGCTCGTTTCGCCTTCAATATGGTAAGTGCGCAGCCCCACACCGTCCGGCGCCGGCCATATCGATCCCTTGATAAGGTTCAGGAAAGTTGATTTCCCGCTTCCGTTCGGACCGTTCACGAGCCAATTCTCTCCTCTCTGCAGTTTCCATGAAATGTCTCGCAGAATCGATTTTCCTCCCAACGCGACGTTGACGTTTACGATGTCGATGAGGGTGTCGCAGTTCACGATGAGGGCGGAATCTGTGGCTGACGTGAGGCTATGGTTCTCGGTTGTCGACAAAGACTACGACAAGGCTTACGACGAAGATCGAAGAAATTGAACAACCTGGATTGGAACGCGAGGTATCTCGCCGGGGACACACCATGGGAGAAGGGAGCGCCAGCACCTCCCCTGGCCCAGTTCTTGGAATCGAATCAGGTATCGGGAAAGGTCCTGGTGCCGGGCTGTGGGCTCGGTCATGACGTCCGCCTCCTCGCTCAGCCCGAGTGTACTCCAATCGGATTTGATCTATCCTCATCGGCTTTGGATCAGGCGCGCAGCATTCCGAAGATTGGAAAAGAAGAATACCTGCTGGGCGACTACTTCGACCCGCCGGCGAGTTTCAGAGAAGCTTTCGACTGGGTCTTCGAGCACACTTTCTTCTGCGCCATCGACCCTTCCCTTCGCCGGGACTACGTGCTGAGAACCCACTCGGCGTTGAAGTATAATGGGGCCCTCCTCGCTATTTTCTTTGTCAAAATCGATGACCCTGAAGGCCCTCCGTTCCCCGTATCCACGGAAGAAATAGATCGGCTCTTCGGCGATCGATTTGAAACCGTCAATCGGTGGATCCCAACGAGAGCTTACGAGGGGCGAGAATCGCGGGAAGAGATGCGGGTGATGAGGAGACTGCTCTGAACCGTAGCCTGGAAACCTAAGACGACCCCACGACAAGCGTGGGGGATTGCGATTGTGTTGGTCGATTACTAACGAGAAGTATTAGAAATGGAGATCCCGGCAGATTCTGGACCGACAGATCCGCACCCAATTCCCAGATACACTTGCATCGGCTCGGCGGGTAAGAAGACTCTCAGACTAGCGCTAGGGTGCTGGGCCTTCGCTGGAGATGATTGGGGCGGCCAGGATGACAACGAAACTCTCGGCGCGATGGAAGCGGCCTGGGAGAGGGGAGTGAGACATTGGGATACGGCAATCGCCTACGGGGGTGGCCGCTCGGAGAGACTCTGCGGCTCTTTTCTTCGAAACAGACAAGAGGAGGCGTTCCTCGCTTCCAAGGCGAGCGTCGGCAAGAAGCCCGATTCAATCATCAGAGCGCTTCATCAGAGCCTTTCGAATCTGCGAACGGAGAGGATCGATCTTTTCTATCTCCACTATCCGAAACGCGGAGTCGATATGCGCCCCCACATGGAGCGCCTGGTAGGGGAGCGAGAGAAGGGCCTGATTGGAGCCATCGGAGTGAGCAATTTTTCGACCGAAAATATGGAGGCCCTCCGCGAGGTGGGAGAAATCGAGGCGTGCCAAATCGGATACAACCTTCTCTGGAGAAAGCCAGAGGCCGACATACTGCCCTACTGCCGAAAAAACGGCATCGCGGTCGTGACCTATAGCTCCATCGGGCAGGGAATCCTGACAGGGAAATTTCCTCCCCACCCTGTCTTTGGCGAAGATGACGTCCGCTCACGCAGTGTACTCTTTGATCCCCAAGTCTGGGTCAAGATCCACCCTTTGGTTGAGGAGATGGGGGCGTTGGCATCCCCCCTCGGATCTCCTCTCCATCATCTGGCGATCCATTGGAATCTCCGACAACCGGGCGTTGCGGCCGCCGTGGTCGGGGCTCGTAACGCCCAGCAGGTGGTGGATAACGTCTCCGCCTTCGACTCCCGTTTTCCGGAGGAGGTCTTCGGCAGAGTGACAGCGATCAGCGACCGATTGCAGGAGGCGCTGCCCGATGAAACGAATCTATTCCGATGGTACCCCTAGCCTGGAAAACTGTTGGCCGTCTCTGTCCCTCGCTCCGCCTCGGAACGGAGACGGCCAACAGTTTTTCAGGCTCAGGGCGTTGCGCTCGATCTTGATCAGCTCTGCTCTGAAAGTGCCCCAGACGGCCTTTCCCTGCATCCTCACGGGAACCCGGTGCCGATCATTGGAGCTCCAGACTTCGGCAAAGGAGGATTTCTTTTTCCCCAATACGGTCGCGATCGAGCCCAGTTCCAGCCTCACCACCCGAACATCAAAACTCCCTGCTTTGGTCTTCTGTCGGTGTCCTTTTCCAATCTCGATGTCGACCTTTCCGACTATCTTCCCGTCGGTCACGTTCATGGAATATTGCGGCCCCTCTTCCGGTTCCAGTAGACGGGCCGCGAAGATCGCGGAAAGCGGGTCCAGAGCTGATTCGGGGAGCGGCACGGGGTCGCGCCCCACCCCTTCACGAATGTACTGTGCACTCCGGGCTTGCCAATCAAAGGCGACGTCGACACTACGACTTTTCTTGTTCTCGTTCTCCCTCCTAGTGTAGTAGAGGGCGCGTTTCAGGTTGAGCTCGGCCAGGCTGGTGTATCTATTTCGCACTTTATAAAATAGGTCTCCGAAAGGACTGGTCTTCACGAAAAAGGCGAAATTGTATACGCACTCGTCCTTCTGCTCGCGGAATTCCCTGACTTCCATCACAGCGGTACCAACGCTGAATGGTCCCCAACTCAACTTGTAAGTCAGCCTCTCTCCGGGATAGAAAGGAGTGATCGAACGTGGCGAATCCGAGGCTGAAACGATATCTCCAAACATCAGGATCGCGAGCGAGCTGATCGCGAAATTCAACGACTGAGTGTTCAGCTGATTCATCTTCCCGTAAGACACCGAAGGATCAAAAACGATCCAACAACTCTAGCCAGGATAATCTCCCGGGATTTGCTGACTAAACCGGTAAAGGATCCAGATCCCAAATCCCCTCAGCGTATTCGCGCACGGTACGGTCGGAAGAGAATCTACCCATTCTAGAGACATTCAATATAGCTCGGCGCGCCCAGCTCTCACGATCACGAAAAGCGGAATCGATGCGCCTCTGTGCTTCGCAGTACGATTCGTAATCGGCTAGAACGAGGTAAGGGTCCCCTCCCTTGAGCATACTGTCCCGAAGCGGATCAAGAGCGTTCGGTTCCTCGGGAGTAAAGAAGCCGGAACCGAGCCAATCGAGAACCGATTTCAACTCATCGTTCTCAAAGTAGAGATCGAGGGGATCGTATCCATTCCGCTGCAGGTCCTCGACCTCCTCAGCCCTTTTGCCGAAGATAAATATGTTCTCGTCGCCGACTTCCTCGCGAATTTCGACATTGGCACCATCGAGGGTTCCGATGGTGAGAGCGCCGTTAAGCGCGAGCTTCATATTTCCGGTACCGGATGCTTCCTTACCCGCTGTCGAAATCTGCTCCGATACATCCGCCGCAGGTATGATACGCTCGGCCAGCGTAACCCCGTAGTTGGGGATGAAGGCGACTTTCAGTTTATCACCCACCCGCTCATCACTATTGATACGGGCGGCCACCGCATTGATGGCGTAAATAATGACCTTGGCCATCTCGTACCCGGGAGCCGATTTGGCCGCGAAAACAAAAACCCGGGGATGAATCTCATAGGTGGGGTCCTGGACGATCCTACGGTAGAGAGTCAGAATATGGAGAAGATTGAGGTGCTGGCGTTTGTATTCATGGAGGCGCTTGACCTGCACATCGAAAATGGCATGGGGACTTACCCTAATGTTGCAGAGACCGGAGATCAGATCCGCCAGCCTCCGCTTGTTCTCCAGTTTGACAGTCAGGAATCGTTTTTGAAATTCGACGTCCTCCGCGTAGGCCTCAAGTCGTCGTAACCGGTCCAGCTGAACCGTCCATTCCCCTCCAATTTTCTCATCGATCAGGGCGGAGAGCGGGCCATTGCAAGCCTTCAGCCAGCGCCGGGGAGTGATCCCGTTGGTGATATTCCTGAAACGATCCGGGTAGAGCTCACAGAAGCTCGGGAAGAACCGCGATTTCAAGAGTTCGGTATGAAGGGAGGCGACTCCGTTTACGGCATGGCTTCCGATAATCGTGAGGTGCGCCATCCGCACTCTCTTGGGAACAGATTCCTCGACAAGAGAGAGTTCACTTTTCTTGGTTGCGTCACCGGGCCATTTCACCTCCACCTCGTCCCGGAGAAACCGGCGGTTAAGCTCGTAGATGATCTGCAGGTGCCTGGGGAGGACCTTCTTGAAAAGCTGGACCGACCAGGTTTCGAGCGCCTCAGGCAGGGTGGTATGGTTGGTAAAAGCGAAGACCTTCCGACAGACCTCCCAAGCCCGCTCCCATGGAAGTTCGTCCTCATCGACAAGAATCCGCATCAGCTCAACAATAGCGATGGACGGATGGGTGTCGTTGAGCTGGATCGCTACTTTGTCCGGGAGTTTCTCCCAGTCATTGTTCTTTTTTCGGTACCGTCTCAGGATATCCTGAAGGGAGCAGGCAACAAAAAAGTACTGTTGGACGAGCCTCAGCTCTTTGCCGCTGTCCCTGTTATCGCTCGGATAGAGGACCTTGGAGATTGTCTCTCCGACCGCTTTCTCCCGAACCGCCTCCACGTACCCTCCCTCATTGAAGACATGGAAATCGAATTCTTCGGAGGCCTTTGATTCCCAGAGTCGCAGAAAATTGACCGTCTTCCCACCGTATCCTACTATCGGAACATCCCACGGAACACCGATGAACTTTTGGGTTCGCACCCAAGCCGGCTGCCCTTCTCCGCGATCGTTAAAATGGTTCTCCACCTCGCCGTACATCTGCACCTCAAAAGCATACTGCGGGCGTACCACTTCCCACGGATTTCCGTACTGGAGCCAGTTGTCGGGATGCTCGACCTGTTTTCCATCTACGAATTCCTGGCGAAAGAGACCAAATTCATAACGGATCCCGTACCCAACCGCCGGATACTCGAGAGTGGCCAGGGAATCGAGGAAGCAAGCAGCGAGGCGACCGAGCCCGCCGTTGCCCAAACCCATATCAACTTCCTCGTCGACGATTTCGCGCAGGTCGTAGCCGAGATCGGCCAGAGCCTTCTGCGCCGAATCGTAAAGGCCGGCGTTGTGAAGGTTGTTCGAAAGGAGGCGCCCCATGAGATACTCAAGGGAGAAGTAGTAGACACGGCGGGTGTTTGTCTGATTGTGCTTCGACTGGGTGGCAATAAACCGTTCCAGGAGGCGATCCCTCACCGCCATGCAGGTTGACAGCCACCAGTCGCGTGTCCTGGCCGATCCGGTGTCGCGGGCGAAGGTGAACTTCAAGTGGTTCAAAATCGAGGTCCTAAAATTCTCAGGATCCGTACCGGTATTGAATCGAAACGCCTTCTCTTTCTTCGGCGCCTTCTCACCCAGGGACCGGGGCCCTTTACTTGTACCGCTCTCAGGTGGAGCGGTCACGTCTGCGATCTCACTCATGGCTAGGAGTCTGTCGGACTTTTACGTTTGATTGCTTCGCAAGTGACCAAGTTCGTCCGACAGACTCCTAGCAACAAGAAAATGAAACGGAGATCTGTGAAAAGTAGCATAGGATAGAGGTTGGCCATGTTTCTGTTAAGCACGAAATCACCTACCCTACGAACCCCGGGATCCAGTACTTAAGAAGAATCCCACATCATTCCAATCGGCTCCTTAAGGGCGGGTGATAACTGGTTTGTAACGATAAGTGAACCCCATCAGGTAGCGGCAGAGCCCTTGAACTTTCTCTCCAGATCAGCCTGCGAAAACTCGAAGAAGGTGGCGTTGCCTCTCGAATCGGTCAATGGGTTGCGGCAGGCGAGAAGTCGAACAGCGAGAGCTTCCATCTCCTCTCGAGAAGGCAGCGGTTCTGATTTCGCCGCCAAGAGCGCTGCCCGCCGTGCCAATTCTTCGTGAGCGAATTCGCGATTGACCGGATTGAGACCTCTTTCGCGAATCAATCCGAGTAAGTCCCGAAGGAAATTCTCAGCCTCCGAGGGATGAAGCCAATCCGGGAGGGCTTCGATTCGGTAAAAGTTTCGACCGAACGGCTCAATATCGAATCCGGCTTCGGAGAAGAAAGAGAGGTGCTCTTCCAAGGTAGCGGAGAGAACCGAGTCCAATTCCAAGGCAGTCGGGAAGAGCAGTTTCTGTCTCAGAATCTCCTTGTCTCTCAATCGTTCGAAGATCTCTTCAAAATGGATTCGCTCAATCGCCGCCCGACAGTTGAGGACAACGATCCCCGCGTCTGTCTCGAAGATGGAACAGACTTCGTGAGCCAGACCCAAGTAGCGCCAGGGAGAGGTAAGTGAAACGCCATTGATCCTGGACGGAGTGTCTCGCGCCAAAGAGGAAGGGTGATCGTCCCCATCCGACCCAGCCGGTTCCGACGGAGTACTGGGAGGGTGCCCGCCTTGCGATCGAGGAAGGGAAGACGCAAGCCGGGAAGCATCGCTTGCCGGCCGAAGGGATTCTACCGGAACGGGTCGCGTCTCCTGGCCGGCGTTGACCTCGGACTCTCCTCCGGAAGCATCCCGCAACCGGGATAGAACACCGTTGATGACGAACTGGCGTATTCGACCCTCCTCACGAAATCGCACCTCTTTCTTTGCCGGATGCACATTCACATCGACGGCGCTCGGATCCAATTCGAGAAAAAGAAAGGCGATTGGATAACGACCCTTTGGGATATAGGTATGGTAAGCCTCGATCAGGGCCAGATTAAGTGTCCGACTGTCGACCAGGCGCTGATTCACATAGGTGACAAGCTCCTGACGGGTGGATCGACCCACCCCTGGTTTTCCAATCAGACCGCCCAAGCCGAATCCGTCATCTTCGACTCGGATTTCGATCAGGTTGTGCGCCAACTGGCGACCAAAGACCTCCGCCACCCGGTTCAGGAGACCGCCGGAGACCGGGGATTGAAAAATCCTCCTGCCTTTTTCCAAAAGGGTGAATGAAGCGTCCGGATGGGCAACCGCATAGAGGCGGGCGAGATGAACGATATGGGCTGCTTCGGTATTTTCTGTTTTCAGGAACTTCCGCCTTGCGGGGACGGAATTGAAGAGGTGCGCCACTTCGATCCGAGTCCCGACGGGCATACCGCAATCCTTGCGGTGGATGAATTTCCCACCATTAACCAGAATCTCGGTTCCGTGGTCCCACTCGGCATTTCGAGTCCGGATCGAGAAACGGGAAACCCCCGCGATCGAGGGAAGGGCCTCGCCTCGAAATCCAAAGGTTCCGACTTCAAGCAGGTCCTCCGCCTTCCGAATCTTACTGGTGGCGTGTCTTTCCAGCGCCAGGAGACTCTCGTCCGGACTCATGCCGCACCCGTTGTCTTCGACTCGGATGTAGCTCTTCCCACCACTTCGAAACTCAATCTCAACACGGGTGGCACCGGCATCGAGACTGTTCTCTAGGAGCTCTTTGACCACGGCGACGGGTCGCTCGATCACCTCCCCGGCCGCGATCTGATTCGCGACTCGATCCGATAGTATCCGAATCTCCGCCTTCCGTCGCGGATTCGCTGTAGCGTGACAAGTGCTCTTCATCTATTCTCGAGACTTTGAAACGACTGGGTTTAGTATGCAACTTTCAATGCTCATCTCAAGCAAACGGACTGATGGCGGGTTCGCTTTGGTTTGCCATTCTCAGCGGTTGGAGCATGCTCGTTCGGCATTCGAAGTGTCAAATCGCCTGGCAGAAGAACAGAGTCTATACCTTCGCCAACATGGGGAAAATCCGGTTGACTGGTACCCATGGGGCGAGGAGGCGCTAGGACGCGCTAAAAAGGAGGAGAAACCCCTCCTCGTTTCCATCGGCTACAGTTCCTGTCACTGGTGCCACGTCATGGCCCACGAGTCGTTCGAGAACGACTACATCGCCCAGCTCATGAATGAGCATTTCGTCTGCATCAAAGTGGACCGCGAGGAGCGCCCAGATATCGATCAGATCTACATGGAGGCGATTCAAATGCTGACCGGCCATGGAGGCTGGCCTCTTAACGTCTTCTGCCTACCCGACGGACGCCCCTTTACCGGAGGCACTTACTTTCCTCCGGATGAGCGTGGTCGAGGAATGGTTCCATGGCCGCAGCTCCTCATCAGAGTGGCAGATCACTTCCAACGAAATCGGGATCAGCTGGAAGAGAACGCCCGTGCCATAATCGGCAATCTCGCTGCCAGCAATCAGCCGGCTGAGATATCGGAGGGGCCGATCGCACCGACTTCATTCATTGAGGCAGCCCAGACCATCGTCGGCCAGCACGACGACAAGTTCGGCGGGTTCGGAGGCGCCCCCAAATTCCCTCCCTCGACGACTCTCAACTTTCTTCTGCAGCTGCGGGGAAGCGCGACCGTTGATCTGGAGAAGGCCGAGCTGGCACAGAGAATTGACAATGTCATCAACACCACCCTAACAGCCATGGCGCGAGGTGGAATCTACGATCAGATCGGCGGCGGCTTCGCACGCTACAGCGTGGATATTTTCTGGCTCATTCCCCATTTCGAGAAAATGCTCTACGACAACGGCCTTCTCCTGGATATTTATACGAAGGCCTATCTGCGATATCGGGAGCCGCTTTATCGATCTATTATCGAGGAGACAGTCGAGTGGCTGGAAAGGGAAATGACATCCCCGAAAAGAGGATTTTATTCGAGCCTCGACGCCGACAGCGAAGGGGTTGAAGGCAAGTACTACGTTTGGACCCCTGAGGAGGTGCGAAAGATCCTTGGGGAAGAAAATGGCACCAGGCTTTGTCGGACCTATCAGATTACGGAAGAGGGGAATTTCGAAGAGGGGAGATCAAACCCGGCACTGGCCGGAGCCACCATCGAAGAAAGGGAGAATCTCCGCCCCCTCCGCGAGATCATGCTTTCGGCACGTGACCTGAGAATCCCTCCCGCCAAAGACACCAAGCAGCTCACCTCCTGGAACAGCCTCGCCATCCGGGGACTTGCCGAGGCCGGTTTCTACCTCAACAGACCCGATTGGCTCGAAGCCGCGAAGAGCGCCGCGGACTGGATCTGGGAGGTCATGCGCTACGATGAGTGCCGCCTTCACGCCGTCCACTACGATGGCAAGACGCGTTTCAATGGCTACTTGAACGACTATTCCTTCTACGCTGAGGCGCTACTCGGTCTGGCATCGAAAGTGGAATGGATCCAGCCGGGAGGCAGCGAAGTCTATGTTGACCGAGCGCGCCGGATCATCGATGCCACGCTCGACCATTTCAAAGATCGAGATTCGACCGGCTTTTTCTTCACCAGTGGAGATCACGAAATACTGGCAAGCCGCAAGATTGACTGGTGGGATGGCGCCATACCCTCCGGCATCTCCAGCTTGGTCCACTGCTTCTCCTGCCTCTATGCCCTCACCGCGGATTCGAAATACATAGAGAGTCTCGACTCGCTGAGTCGTTCCTATTCGGCTCTGATGCAGCGCGTTCCAAGCGGAATCTCTCACGCCCTGGCCGGGCTTGTCAGTGAGGCAATCGGCGTCGTTACCATCAAGATAAAGGGGATTGAAGATCTCGATCCCCTCAGGAAAAAACTTAGCCGTAAGCCGTGGCGCCGCACCTTTCTTCTCAGATCGAAAGAGCCTTCCCAGCCTTCCGGTTACCAGCTCTGCGTCGGAACCGAGTGCCTGGAGCCGACCGACGACGTCGAGGCAGTGGTAAATCGGCTGTGAACCGGGAATCTTTCGGACCGGCCTCGGATAATCACTGCAAATTAAAATGATCCGATCGGATCATTTTAATTTGCAGTAGTTGACGTGTGGTAAGAGCGTGAGATGGAAGTGAGCCGAGTCATAGCAAAGAATATTGTTGATCCGAGACGATCGCGCTCAAAAGATTGCGTCGTTTCCGTCATTGGGCGTTGAACGTGGCGGAAGTGGCGAACCTGAACTTCAAAGAAAAGCAATTCACGAAAGGAACAGACAATGGCAAACATGATTCCTATGATTAGCTCCGGCACCGCCGGACCGTTGGGCGTACTGCACCTTCCGAGACTCTGGCTGAAGGTCTCCCTCGACACAACAGGACAATTGCACGACGACTACCCTGCCGTGGGCATGGGTTTCGACCAGATGGTCCTCGACGGCCTCGGGATCGAGAAAGAGGAATTCCTCTCTTACATGAGGGATAACAAGCCGAGTTATTGTGAACTGGAGAGCTGGGTTCTGAGCAAGAAAGGCGGCTCCCTCGATCAGAACGCGGTGCAGACGCTAAACGACTCGATCGTGGGATACAACCACGATGACGGGACCCGGTCGGGAATCTGCAGCGTAGCGGGACGCTCTGACGACGGTTCGGTCAAAGATGCGGTGAACCTCAATAATCTCGAAGACTGGGCTGAGTTCCACAAGGAGAGTATCGCCTGAATTCCGTTCAGAACGGAATTTCGAACTCCAGCTGATCCGGCGTCCGGGTGCTCTGGGCAAAGGCAACGGGTTTCTCAATATCCGGTGAGGAATCTTGACTGGGCTGGATTCGCGTCATCTTTCGGCCTCTTTTCCGCCGCGGCACACGCACCCATCGTTTCAGGATAACATTCAGTTCCTTTAGAGCGCCGCAAAGCCAGGACTCCCGCGCAATGAGGTCCCTCTCGATTTCCTGGGCGAGGGATTCCCGGTGCCCATTACTGCCAGCAAATCCCCATGCCGGTTCGTTCTTGCTCGCCCTAAGAAAAGTGCGGACAGCACGCAGCATGTCTCTTGATTCTTCGATGAGTTCGTCGATCCGGGAAACAGGAATATTGTCGGATACAGTTCCGGAGTGAAGATCGCATTTAGCTTCCAACCTAATCATGGCATCGAGATCCTGCCGATCATAAGCCTCCTGGAGTTCGTGCCATAACTCCGAACGATCGCCTTCGCCTCCCGATCCGTTATCGGGGTGCAACCTTCTCGCGAGGCGACGGTACAATCCCTTCAATCTTGCGCCCTCCGCCTGCGGCGCTCTTTTTTCTCCCAAGCCCATGAATGGCCCGAAGTTTTGGGGTGCCCCGGTCTCATCATCATCGCTACTGAATTCGCCGCCAAAGGCCTCCTCGAAAAGTTGCCTGGCAATGGATTCGAATGATTCGAAATCGACATCGCCGTCACTTGATTCTGCCGACGATTCGAATTCGTCATCCATACCGAAATCTGGATTCGGGCCGTCAAATGGCTCATCCTCTTCTCCATTCGCCCACCGCTCGCGCCGCTCTTGGACACGGCGGTAGGCCGCATAGTAAGGGCCGCCTCGCCACATCACTTCCTCCCGAACCTGATCGACGAGGGAATCTTTGTCCTCATACTCGGCCTCGAGGTCCCTTATCCGGGACAGGCGTTCTCCGAATTGGAAATGGAACCAGGAGCGGAAGGCGGGCATATCCTCACGCTCGTATCGTTCCTGCTCGGCTCGAGCCTTCTCAAGCCGTCGCTTCAAGCGCCGGTAGGCGCCGATCCTCTTGCGCCGGATGGGGCCACTGTCCAACAAAATAATGGCGCTGCACCGGTTTCGACGGAGTCGCGACCGATGCTTTCTCCTCCGCTTAGTCGCCCCTTTCGCTCGTCGCTCAACCTGCACCATTCGAGCCTTTCCACATACCTTCTAGTGGCAAGCCGGATCTTCAGGTAAGCCCGATTCCTCTGATTTGGATCGCCTTCCCCAATACGATTCCTCTCAATCGAAGAGTAGACAGAAGAGGGAAGGGCCAATACATAAAATGATTCGTTATCGTCGGGTGTTCACACTCTTCTCACTTTCAACGTTAGCCACCTTGCACGCTTCGGATTCACAGGACACTGATACTCCGCGATCCAAGTCGGACCCATCGATTTTCGATCTCAAGCAGATCGACAATCCCATTCGCACTCCGAATGGAGAGATCATTTACGAACTTGTAGGGCGCTTTGCCGAAAATACAAGCGAGAGGCATAGCCTCGCCTACATTATAATGTCGCGAGGCACTTCATCCCTGAATCATATCCACCCGACCGACGAGGAGACATACTATATCCTCAAGGGAAATGCCGCAATGATGCTGAACGGCATTATTTCGGAAGTTTCCCAGGACGATACCATTTACATCGCTCCCCGCACTGAGCATAAGATCACCAACAACGGAAACGGCGATCTAGTGTTTCTCGCCGTTTCGGCGCCGGCCTGGCGTCCGGAGGGAAGTCAATTTCTCGAGAGGTGGAAAGACGGTCGTGCCGTTCCGATCGAGAAAGATAAGAAGCTCCGACCAAAATCGGAATGAGGCGACTTGAGAAACTCGAGGGATTCGGCAACGTCCGCATGGTCGAGGTTGAAGTCCCGACCCCGGGTCCGGATCAAGTGCTAGTGGCGGTGAAACGCAGTCTCATCAGCCGAGGTTCGGAACTATTCCACCGCTATGTTCTAGAAGAAGCCGTAAGCCCCGACATTATGGGCTACTCCGATGCTGGAGAGGTGGTAGCGATCGGCGATCAGGTTAGGAACTATTCGGTGGGCCAGCGCGTCGAAGTGACGGCCCCCCATGCTCAATTTGTCGTCGAAGAAGCGGGGAGTTGGAGGCTCTTTCCTCTCCCCGATCAGCTGGGCTACGAAGCGGCAACCTTCCTTCCTCTCACCACCAGCGCTGTAATGTGGATGCGCTCCACCCCTATCGTGCCTAGTGACACCGTCGTTATCCTCGGTCAGGGTCTGGTCGGTGCCCTCTGCACCCAGACCGTCAAAGCGCGCAATCCAGGTCGCATCGTCACGGTTGACGCCCATCCCCTCCGCTGCGCGATCTCTAAAAAACTCGGTGCGGATGTAGTCTTCGACCTCTCGGAGCAGGAGCCGGTATCAGCGGTCCTCGAGCTAACCGAAGGTAAGGGAGCTGACGTTGTCATTGAATGCGTGGGGGGCGACGCCGGTTTGCGGTCCTTTGAGCAAGCCCAGAAAATGCTCGCGCCTAAAGGAGTGATCCATCTGATCTCCAAATACCAGGGTGCGCCGCTTCCCCTTTTCGGAGACGATTTCATGGGCAAACTCCTTATCGCCGGCATGCGCATCGATCAGTCGCGGGAAGAATGCCTTGGTGAAGCAGCGCAGATACTGATAGACGGCCGCGTGCGTTTCTCCGAATTGATTACCCATCGGCCTCCCTTGGGAACAGACTCCCGAGGCCTACCACCTCCTCTATAACAAGCCGCATGAGGCCCTGGGAGTGATCTTGGAGTGGGATTGAACTCCATCATTTTTCGAGTCGTTGAAACAATGGAGTGAAGAGGGCGGAACTCAGCGAGAATCCCTTCCTCCAATTTGAGGAATGGTACCGGGAAGCAAAGGCCGCGGATATCCGCGATCCGACCGCCATGAGCGTCGCCACCGTTTCCAAGCACGGCAAACCTTCCTCCCGAACCGTACTTCTCAAGAGTTTCGACGAACGCGGCTTCGTCTTCTTCACGAACTACGAAAGCCGCAAAGCGAGAGAGATTGCCGGAAATCCATTCGTCTCCCTCCTCTTCCTCTGGCACCCAATTCAAAAGCAGATATCTATCGAGGGTCGTGCCGAGAGGATCTCGCAAGCGGATTCAACTCAGTACTTCAATTCCCGTCCGCTGGGCAGCCGGATCGGAGCTTGGGCCTCCCCCCAAAGCACTCCACTCGAGTCCCGCTCCCTCCTCGAGGAGGAATTTGAGAAACTGAGCCGGAGATTCTCCGATGGCGAGGTCCCCCTTCCCTCATTTTGGGGAGGCTTCCGCGTCACGCCCACATCATTTGAGTTCTGGCAGGGACGGGAGGATCGTCTTCACGATCGATTTTACTACCAATTGCAGGACAACGATAGGTGGAGAATAACCCGACTCGCACCCTAGGAATCTGTCGGAGTTGAAGTTCGTGGATCGCGGAGGTATTAAACTCGCCTGAGCCCAAGCCGACACTGTGACGATTCCAACCTCCGACATATTCCTTAATCCGCTTCGCCAAGGGGAATCAGTGGGCACTTAGAAAAACGATCCAGCTGTTTCGGATTCATTGGCCTTGGAGGGTATGTCGGAGCGGATAGGCGTACCTTCCACCGCCCGATTGGCTCCCAGATGCAGAGGCTCAACGTCTCGAACTTCATTCTATTTTCGACTTGCAGAATCGATATTAATGAACATATGTTCATTAATATGGCTTATCAGTCGAATCTCAATATTCCCCCACCCCGCGGACGCGGAACAGCGTTGAATCCTCGCAATCGCTTCGAGAAAGAGGAGATCATTCTCGATCCGGAGGCGGCCGCCAGCACGCAATCCGTGCCGACTCGCTACTATGTCGATCGGTCTGTGAGCGTCGTCTCCCAGAACAACAGTCCGGACATCGGATTCGACAAGAGCATAAACCCCTATCGCGGGTGTGAACACGGCTGCATCTACTGCTATGCAAGACCGACTCATGAGTATCTGGGATACTCAGCCGGTCTTGATTTCGAGACCAGAATCATGGTCAAGCGGGACGCCCCTCAGCTGTTGGAGAAAGCCCTCTCCTCGTCGAAGTGGAGACCCGAAGTGCTTGCCATGAGCGGAGTGACCGACCCTTACCAGCCCATCGAGCGAAAACTTCGGCTGACCAGAGGATGCCTCACCGTGCTCGAGCGGTTTCGAAATCCGGTGATGATTATTACCAAGAACAGCCTTATCGCACGAGACAGGGATATCCTACGGAGTCTCACCTCCAGTCAAGCGGTCGCGGTCAGCATTTCCGTTACAACCCTAAATCCGGACCTCAGCCGCAGCATGGAACCACGAACGGCCTCTCCCCAGAAACGGCTTGAAACGATTGCCCAGCTCGCCTCTGACGGTGTGCCTACCGGCGTCATGATCGCGCCGGTCATTCCCGGTCTCAACGACGAGGAGATTCCGGCGATTCTCAAAGCGGCGAGGGAATCCGGCGCCTCGCATGCGGGATTTACAGCTCTCAGGCTTCCGCTCGGAGTCAGAGAACTCTTTATCGAATGGCTCAACCGGGAGCACCCGAACAAGAAGGACAGAATTCTCGACCGTATTCAACGGATCCGAGGTGGGAAACTCAACGACTCGCGCTTTGGAGTCCGGATGCGGGGAGAGGGAGTATGGGCGGAGAATCTCTCAGACCTCTTTCGGGCCGGTCTCAAAGCCGCCAGCCTCGGTAGCGAAAAGCCGAAAATTTCGATTTCGAATTTCAGAAGGCCCAACGAAAGACAGCTCGATTTCTCTAAAAGATTGACTCGGAACGAGCCTTGACTCATTCTCCGAATAGACATTCCGATAGCGATCAGGACATGCCATCAGAAGTTCCTATCACCAAGAGAGAGGAAACCCCCTCCCTCCAGATGTGCATACGAGCGACGGAGCTCTGCACCTGCTACAATCTCCGGAAATTGTCGAGAGCGGTCACCCAGATCTACGACGACGCCCTTCGACCACTGCGACTCCGTTCAGGCCAGTTTGTCATCCTTTTGGCCGCGCGGATAGCAGGTTCTTCGACAATCAGAGAATTGGCGGATATAATCGGGTTGGACAGATCGGCCCTGAGCCGGAATCTCAAGCCGATGGAGGAAAAGGGGATGATCGTGATAAAGCCGGGGCCCGACCGACGCACCCGTTGGGTTTCGCTCACCCGGTTGGGAATGGAAACGCTCAACTGTGCCTATCCGGAGTGGGAGAAAATCCAGGATAGAGTCTCCCAAGTCATCGGGAGCCCGGAAACCGGGGAACTGCTCCGACGGGTGTCCAGCTGCCTCGATCGTATCTATCGCAGCCAGGACCTTCAGAAGACCGCCTAGGAAGGAATCTGTCGGGTTTGCCTTTGCGATTCTTCGGGGCGCTCCCACTTTCTGAATGCATTCGGGGGTCTCGGCCGACTCCACCAACGACATCTTCCTAAACGCACTGCCGCCGCCAGAGCGTGGATAGGATGGAGTTGGGCAATCGGTATTCTCCATCCTGTGCAAGGAGTCTGTCGGTATGGACTTGGTCTAGTTTTGCACCCTTCACCGTTGCATCCGAACCTCCGCGATGCTGCGAAATTCAAAGTCCGACAGATTCCTAGCTTGGAATTCCTATCGGAATTCCAAGCTGCGGTAAACACCCTATACTATTCACCATGAATAGCTTAGGATTTTTAAAAGGAATCTCAAAATACCCTCTCGAGCTTGAATTCCGTTGTCAAAGTGGACCTTTTCCGTAGTCTGGGCAAACTGAAGAAGGAGCCCTCCACTGCCAGCCACTCGATAAATACAATGCTACTTCGCGAAACCAAACAGCGGCAGGCTATTCGCCGTTCAATTGAGGAGTCGGGGCGCCCCCTGGGGCCGAAGGAGATCTTGACGATCGCCGGCGGCTATGCGCCGAACCTGGGAATAGCAGCGGTTTACCGAAATCTGAAAATCTTGTCCGAGAAGGGTGATCTGGAGCCGGTCCGCATACCGGGGCAGTCCACCCTCTACCAAGAAAGAGGAGCCGGAGATCAGTCGCGTTTCGTCTGCACTCGATGCAGCCGCGTTTTCAATCTAAACGGGAAAGTCCGGGATGAAAAGGCACCACTGCCGAATGGGTACACGGTGGAACGTCGGGAGATTCTTTTCTACGGCACTCGAGACGAATGCATTCGACCCGGTCAGTGTCCATACTCGCTTTAGTTCGAACATTTCACCGACAATCTACTCCGGAATCTTTAATTTCTGGCCAATCTGCAAGCGCCGGGGATTGACTCCCGGATTCGCTCTAAAGAAAGCGTCAATGGTGGTTTCGTATTGGTCCGCCAGTTTGCCGAAATTGTCGCCCGGCTGGACGATATGGTAGTCCGCCTGAGACTTTTCGCCACTCTCCACCTCACCAATCGCAATCTCAGCTGGAAGAATCTCACGGGAGCTCTTTGGTTCGTCGACCACATTGGTCGCGATCCTCGCTACCTGCCCGTCGAAATCCTCGATACGCTGTCGATTGCGGCTTACGCCGCGTCGAAGTTCATCATTCGCCTTTCGGCTACGGTCTCGATCCGCGTCAGCTTTTCTCTTGTTCCGAACCGTTTCCGCTCCGACATTCAGAATGCTCTTGTTGAGCTTTTCCAGCTCGGCCCTGAGTTCGATCGCTTGGTCAGGTTTCGCCTTCAGCTCATTTTGGAATTCGACAAGCTCGGTGCGGGCCTGGTAGGCGAAGTAGAGAGCGATCAACCCGATGAATAGGCAGAGCACAACGAGTGCGCTCGTAATTATGACTCCTACCTTGCTCGCCCCTTTCCTCTCTTCCGGAAGAAGAGCGTCATCGAAGTCTTCCATGGGTAAGATGGTAGGGCTTCTTCCTTTTGGGGCAAGAAGCTTTCCTCAGGAATCTACCGGGGTTAGCTATGCGATTTAGCGGAGCCCTTCTACTCTCTGGGTGCTTTCGCGGATCACTGTCGATTCCGCCACCGACATCCTTCTAATTCCTCTCCCGGGGCAGAGTGAGGACTCAACAGAATCGGGCGATAGGTTTCCTCCAATCTTCTCTATGCCATTTTCGCCCCCCAGTCGGCGTCCAAGCGGAGGAGGAGCCGTTTCATGTTATACCTAGGGCAAAACAGTTTCCCTTCTATTTGCGCTTGTTAGAGCAGGGTATGCAGCCAAATATAAACCTGCACGAATAGAATCTCCTGTTGATGCGACCCGCGAAGCGGAACGAGAAACGATCACGGATATGGCCAAGAGATCGACGCCGTACCTCCTGTGGCACGCGGTTGACGACGCAGCGCAAGCGCGGCCTGAGCACGCCGCCTGTCGCTTCGCCGGCAGCGAGCTGAGCTACCATGACCTCGCGCTGCGGACAGACCTTCTTGCGCAGTCGCTAATCGAACTGAAGGGCGGGCGGGGCGACCGTGTCGGCGTGATGCTCACAAAGAGTCTTGAGACGCAGATTGCGATATTTGGCATCCTGAAGGGCGGGGCAGTTTTCGTCCCCATCGACCCGGCGGCACCTGCCGGCCGGGTGCGGTTCATTCTTCGCGACTGCTCAGTGCGCATCATCGTTTCCGAGTCGGATCGGCACCGCGCGCTTGCGAGGATATTGGCCGAGGAGACCCCACTAGAGGCGGTCATGGGCCTCGATGAAGCGAGGGAACTGCCAGTCCGAGCGGTGTCGTGGTCGGAGGTAGCGAGCGCGAAGCAGGGCGCACCCGACGTTGCTGCGACGGAGCTGGATCTCGCCTATATCATGTACACCTCAGGCTCGACCGGAGAGCCCAAAGGTCTCATGCACACCCACTACAGCGGCCTTAGCTACGCGCGACTTTCCGCCGACACCTACGAGGTGACTCCAGTCGATCGCATCAGCGACTTCGCACCCCTACATGTCGATCAATGCACCTTCGCCTGCTTCACAGCGCGGCTCAAAGGGGCGACGACGATCGTAATTCCGGACGAAATTGCCGCCTTCCCCGTCGATCTCGCACGGCTCATCGAGGCCGAGCGGATTTCGATCTGGGACTCGGTACCGCTCGCGTTGATTCAGCTCGTCGATCGCGGCGATCTCGGAGACTTCAATCACAGCTCTCTGCGATGGGTGACGTTCGGCGGTGAGCCATTTCCGCCCAAGCACCTGCGCTCGCTGATGTCGTACTGGCCTCAAGCTCGCTTCAGCAACATCTACGGACCGGCGGAGGTCAACCAGTGCACCCATTACGACTTCGGCGCCGCTGACATCGCCGGCGAAGAGTCCGTGCCCATCGGGGAGGTTTGGGCAGATTCCCAAGGGCTCATCGTGGACGACGAAGATCGAGAAGTTGCCGACGGGCAGGCCGGTGAGCTTATCATCCGATCGCCGACTATGATGCAAGGGTACTGGCGCCGACCCGACCTCGATGCGAAAGCGTTCTACCTGCGTGAGACCTTGCCGAATTTCCGCGAGTGCTACTACCGCACCGGCGACCTCGTGAGACGACGCGTCGACGGCATGCTCGAGTTCATCGGCCGCAAAGACCGTCAGATCAAGGTTCGAGGATATCGGGTCGAGCTCGACGAAGTTGAAGCCGCGCTGTGCGCTCATGAAGCGGTACGTGAGGCGGCGGGATTCGCCGATGGTAAATCGCCCGAGGATCGGCGGGTCCTGGCTGCCGTGATTCTTCACGACGGCGCCATTGCCGACGAGCGCCAGATCCTCCGGCATGCAAGTGGATTGCTCGCGTCGTACTCCGTGCCCCAGTATATCAGCGTGGAGTCGACCTTTCCGCGTACTGGAAGCGGCAAAATCAACCGGCGCGCACTCAGCGAGAAGCTTGCAGGTACAGGCCTCTAAGGATCGAGGCCCTCCTCGCCCTTGTCTTTGACCGCGTACCCGAGCCCGAAGCCGATAGTGCAGTCAACGAGCACATTGACGCGGTCAGGGTCAGCCCACACCCAGGAGCTGGGCGATGATGTTCTTTTGGATGTCCGAGGTGCCGGAGTAGATCAGGCCCCCGACGAAATCGCGCAAGTCGCGCTCAATCTCGAATTCGCTCACGTAACCCTTGGCCCCGAAGACCCGGGTGGCGTCGAGCCCGGATTCGACGGCCGCCTCGCTGGCAACGAGTTTCGCGATCGCTGCGTCCATGGTCGTCCGTCGGCCGCTCTGCTGTGCGAGCGCGACTTTGTACATCAGGACTCGCGAAACCTCGTGACGCACTTTCATGTCCGCGATGCGATGCGAGACCGCCTGGAACTTCCCGATCGACTTTCCGAACTGCTTGCGGGTGCGCGCGTACTCGACCGCCTCCTCGATTTGTCGCTCCATAGATCCAATCTGCCCGGCAAGCACGTAAGCGCGCTCCGCCTCCATGGCGTCCGTGAAGATGCCGATGCCGCCACCTTCCGGGCCCAGCCGATCCGTTTCGCTAACCACGACGTCATGGAGAGTGATGTCGCCGAAGGGCGTAGTGCGCATACCCATCTTCTCACGGTTGCCAACGATCTCAACGCCCCGCGCGCTCGTGTCCACAATGAAGGCAGTCACTCCCCACGGCCCGGAATCGGGATCGATAGTCGCGAAAACGACGACGAGGTCGGCTTCCGAACCGAGCGTCAGCCATGCCTTGTGGCCCTCGAGGCGGTAAGAGCCATCGTTCAGGGCCTCGGCGCGGGTTGCCAGGGCATAGGGTATCAGACCCGCTGTCTGGCTCCGTAATGGCGAAGGCTCCCAGAATTTCTCCAGAGACGAGACCCGGCAACCATTGCTCCTTTTGCTCCTCAGTGCCAACGTTCGCGATTACCGTTTGGGTGCTCCACATCTGGCTCGTAATGCCGAAGACAAGGCCGTTGTCACGGCAGCCGTGGCCGAGCCCTTCGAGCATGAGGAGGCTCTCGACAAGCGACCGCTCGGTGCCACCGTAGGCGATTGGAACAGAAGCACCGAGGATCCCGTATCGGGCACAAGCCTGCCAGGCCCTACGGTCGAAGACGCAGTCTCGGTCACGATCGACCATCCCGTCGCGCGTGAGCTCAGCCCGGGCCCACTCGGAAGTGGCCCGCTTGATCGGATGATTCAAGTTCAGCAGCGCGGCGAGCCCGGCGGCGGCGTGGGAATCCGGTTCGGTGTCTGTTGTGTCAGTCACGACTTCTCCCCACCGGGCAGCAGGCGGCCATGTTCGTCGACGCGCTTCCACTCGTCCTGAAAATCCGCGTTGTTCCAGGCCCCAAGACCGGGATAGAACACGCGCCTGTCGCCGTGGGCTATTATGGTTTCGCCGTTCCAGCGAGGATCGGCGAGTTCGTCCACGCGCTGGTAACGCGTATCGGAAGAAAGACGGCAGCGGCGCACCGGAGACTTATTGTCGAGGTCGCCGTGCAAGGTATGCATGGTGAAACAGAGAACGTCGCCCGCTTCGAAGTCGGTGGTAAGCCAGCGCTCGCCATACTGCTTCTGGACTCGCACGGGATCGCTGTCCAGCCACTCAAGGCCGTCGCGGTCAGCATCCATCTTCAGGTAGCCGGCGTGTAGGGCCTGATTGCGATGGCTCTCCTCAAGAAGGATGAGCGCGCCCTCGATCCGAGCAACGCCGCCCAGAGGGATCCACGAGCTAAAGATGCGTCTCACGTCGGTGCCGCGGGCCATGTAGGGCCCGTCGCAGTGGAAGCCGCATCCCTCGCCGGGGCGGGCGAGCCGCGGCCAGCGGAAGTCGAATGAGCGGATGGGGCCATCCAGCAAGGCCTCGTGTAGGGCGAGCAGCTCAGGCGCATCCGTCACCCGCAAGAACCAGTGCCCAGTCCGAACGGACTCCGAGAAGGCACGGAGGTTGGCCGATCTCACCGCTCCGCGACAGCCTTCGATGGCGTCCATTAACGACTCGCGATCATCCACCTCGCCCAGAATCGCGAATTTGAGCAGGACCTCGCGCCGCGCCTCGAGGACCACGCTTGGGTCGATCAGCCCACGGAAAAAGAGGTATCCGCGCCCGGCCATCGCTTCGCACAATGCGATCGGATTGCCTAACAGATCGTTCGCGGATTCGAGCTCGCCGAACCGATCGGGGGAGAGATCGAGGGCGTGACCATTCGCTGTAAGACCGGTCATGCTAAGGCCTTCTTGTCCATTATAAAAGCGGCGAGAGAGCTCAGCGTTCGGAAGTTCTCGAGCGTGAAATCGACAGGTTCGACCGCGAACCCGAAGGCTTCTTCAATGTGCATCGCCAGCCGCACGGCGCCCATTGAGTCGATGAAGCCGCTCTGAATGATGTTCTCGTCCGCGTCGATTTCGGAAATGTCATCCGCGTCGAGCAGCTCTTCGAGCAGGAACGTACGTAAGTTTCCCATGATGTTTTCGACAGTTGTATCCATGTGCATGTACAGTTCTCAGGTGGAGACCTATGCAATCGGATCCGGACTCAGGCGGATCGAGGCCCGCAGCCGAGCCAATACGCGGTGACGCGGATGGTACTTTTCCACATCTGAGACGCTAACCCTCGCGCGGATTCCTCGGACCGTGAAGCGGCTGACAGGAAATCGCTCTTCGGTCAATTCGGTAACTCACCCGTTAAGCCAGGCCTGAAGTAGTATTTTCACGGTGAAGACCATGCCAGAACGCCGCAGGAAACGCAAGAACGTAGACGAAGCCTCTCCAAGCACAAATGTGTCTGGAGGAATGGGAAAGAGACAAACCGGTCATGTCCCGATTTCTCAGCCGCTCGCGTAACGGATCTAAATTGGCTGGGAGTCGAAGGAACTATTGTTCATAAAAGAGACTTCCGGCAAAGGGCCGGCAACAATCTAACTATTCCACGGTCCTTGCAGCTCAAGCGGAGACCCTCCATATCCCGCTAAGCGGGAGAAGAAGGGTAGCTCTCCAGCAATCCGGCAATGCAGTCAACAAATCAGTAGAAGGGGTAATCGTAAAACCAATGCGCATTGAGCGAATGGATGTCTACTACGTCACTATGCCGTTGCTCTACCCATGGCGCACTGCCTACGGCGTCGACCACGAAATCCACTCGATTTTGGTGAAGGCCACGAGCGGCGATTGCGAGGGATGGTCGGAAAGTACACCTTTCTTCGCTCCCACCTACCTTACCGAAAGCGCTGGTTCGGCCTTTCACCATATCACCGAGATCTTCGCACCGCACATCGTCGGACACAATTTCGATAATCCGGCCGAACTGAATGCGCGACTCGATACATTCAAAGGCAACAGTTTCGCCAAGGCCGCGATCGAGATCTGCTGGTGGACACTCCAGAGCGCGGTCACGGAGACACCGCTGCACCGGCTGCTGGGGGGAGAGACTAGGGAAGTGAGTGCCGGCGCAGACTTCGGAATTCAAGACTCCCTCGACATGCTCCTTGGTAACATTCAGCGAGCGGTCGATTCAGGGTTTCCTCGCATCAAGCTGAAGGTGGCTAAGGGATGGGACCTTGAGATGCTCCGGACGGTCCGGAAGACGTTTCCCGATACCACTTTTCACATTGACTGCAACTCCGGCTACACTCTCGATGACCTTCCCTTTTTCAAGGCGATCGACGACCTGGAGCTTGCCTTCATCGAGCAGCCCCTCCATTACGCAGACATCTTGGATCACGCCGAACTGGCGAAGCAAATCGCGACCCCGCTCTGTCTTGACGAGACGATCGTAAGCGTCAGGGCCGCGGAACAGGCGATCCGGGCTGGAGCATGCCAATTCATCAATATCAAGCCAGGTAGAGTCGGAGGCCTTTACAATGCCCTGGCGGTACATGATCGCGCCAAAGAGGAGGGCATCCCGGTCTGGGTCGGCGGCATGCTGGAGAGTGCCGTGGGCTCCTCCATCTGCGTGGAGCTGGCTACCCTCGACAATTTTACCTACCCCGGCGACCTGCTTCCCACCTCTCGCTTCTACAAAGAGGACCTGGCCGACCCTCCTCTCGAGTTGACCCCCCGCCTGACCTTCACTCCATTCGGAGTACGCCGTCCCGAACCCAACCCTGAGCGCCTCAAGAGACAGACACTCCGCTTCAAATCGGTGCTGCCAGAAGGAGAGTGGTCTGCCCAATAGGCGGATTTGGACTATCTTGTCTTGCGATCGGCAATCTACCTTCTCCGCGATTGTACCATCATCAGTTCCCGATCACCAGACTTTCACCACGCCGCCGGCCTGCTTTCATTCACCATTCGGTTCTTACGTCCGGATAGGACCTAATCAAGGGATCAGGGGTCACGATCAGAAACCCCATTTTCTGCGAGGTCGCAATGATTATTCGATCGCATGGGTCCCGGTGAATTCGCGGCAATAGGCATGCCTTCACTCCAAGTTCCAAGGTCACAGGTATCTCCGTGATGCCGTGATGGGCCTGCACCCGCTGTAACCAATCAAACGGAGATTGAGGTAGTTGCAGCATTCCCTTGGCGTACTTTACTCCAATCTCAAATCCGGATATCGCCGATAGATAGAGACTGTCGGCATACCTCTGTATGACTCCTTTCGCCTCCGCCGAAATTCGATCTTCCTCGCCAACAAGCCAGAGTAGCGTGCATGTGTCGAGTAGCACCATCTCTACCTTCCTCTCTTACGGCGCAGCTTCCGGCCACTCATCCTCCCCTAGCGGTTCCACCGGATCATAACCTATCTCAATCTTGCTCAGCTCCGGATGCTTCTTCAACGGATCACGTCTCTCCTTTGCCGCCGGCATCAGATCCGCGACCGGTCGCCCGTTGCGGCAAATGCGAACCAGCTCACCTTGCTCAACTTTCGTGAGGAGAAACGAGAGCTTCGATTTCGCTTCATGGGTGTTTACAAGTATCATTCCCTCTAATTAATAGCTAAGTTTAGCTTAGTCAAGATAACTCTGGGGTTTTATCCCGACGTTTACAGCATGGACACAATATGAGTCGTGCGGTCCGAATGCGTCCGGGTAGAAATCCACATCAGGATCTGAATGATCTTATCAATCGACAAAACACAATTTCGCACGCAAAGCCCAAGGTAAGAAGAAATGGAAGGATTATCCACAAATGAAAATTTCGAAAGATCAGCACACACGAACTTCGGAAGACACTACAGTTTTTTCGCCTGCCAGACAGACTTCTCGAAAATCTCATGCGGTTTGAGCCCTCAATTCTGGGTATTGTCGCAATAACCTTATCGCCGCACGGTCCGGCGAAGCTGATCGAACGATTCCGAACAGTTCCGGGTTCGTCTCAAAATGTGGGTGACCTCCTCGACGAGAAAGAAGCGCGTTGACAGCCAACACGGGTGGCCCGGGTCAGGCAGCCTCTGACATCTTTCGCTCATAAGCAGCCTCCAGCTGCTCAATCGATGATACCTTCTTGAGGACGCTGGCGATCTGGTGGAAATCCTTGCGGAACACGTCTAGCTCTTTCCGCATTTCATCGACACCTTTCAATTCCTTGCGGAGCGCCTCGTTCTCTTGCGCCAGCTTGGTGTGATTCGCTTCGGATGGTTCGTCTACTTGATACACCTTCCGGAGGATCGAGTCCTTCACGTCAGCAGTGCTTAGGTGAACGTAAACTGAGGTCATGGAGCTATCCTTGGAATGGCCAGCAAATTTTCGATGGACAAGAATGTCCTGCATCAATCTCCAGAGCTCAGTTAACCTTGTGTGTCGAAAAAGGTAAGGGTAGAGGCGTCGATCCAATCCTGCCCTATCGGCCAGACGGAGTAGCCAAGAGTTTAATCCACATCGGGTAAGCGGCTTGCCAGGGCGATTGAGTGAAGGGAAGACGTAATCGTCCGGACTCCTATGAGGAGTAGCATATTCCTCGCTCCAGCGCCTCAAATGCATCGTGGCATCCTTAACGAAGACAGTTCGTGAACTCGTTGTCTTACGGGAATACAGAGTAATCTCGGTTATCCCATCGTCGAGGAAGCGAACGTCACGCCATTTCAAAAGGCGTAGCTCTTGTGGCCTGGCGGCAGATTCATACATCACCATCAGAAGCGCCTTGTCCCTCAGAGAGCCAGCCGCATAGAGCAGACACTTGAGCTCTTCGGGTGTTATCAGTGTGGACTCATTGATGCGCTCCTCATTCAGAATCTTCTGGGTTGTCTTGATGTCTCGCAGCTCAACAAATCTGGTGTTCCAGTCCTGGAATCTCCACCTAAGGAATTTCTTAAGATGAATCTTGATGCCAGTCTGGGTCCAGTTCGCGCGGCCAGAGCGATTTAGGAGGGCGAGAAATGTCCTCACATCCTGGAGATCAATCTCATCAAACGGCTTCTCAATGACATCGCGAATCTGGAGCATATTCATTCGGATGTCGCGAAGCTTGGACTTCCCTGCTGTGATCGAGCAGTAGATGAGGAACTCATCGACGATCTCTCGCTCTCCAAGCTCCAGACTCTCATACAGCTGATCGCTGGTGATTCCTTCTCTCCTGTAGTTGGGGTATTCATCCTTCATGCCTTGGTTTACAAGCTACGCTATTTAAGTGATTAGCATCAAACGTTAGGGCCAACCCCCTCAAACGTTAACCAAAATGCAAACCCTTGAAGAGGGTTCTCAGTTCAGTAATCGTTATTGGGTTCTGGATTCCTAGCTTTTCAGTTCTTATATGACACTCGCCAAGCTAGGAGACTGTCGTTTATATACTTTTCGGTCAGCAGCGAGGTTGATTGAGACAGGGAAAGGACTCATAGGGAGTTCTTAGCCAGTAGACTCAGAGGCCACATTCGATGTCTCGATTGTGTCTTCTTCCGACTTCAGAACCTCGAAAGCAGCCATTAGGATTTCCTTTGGATATTTCCTAAGATCTAGAGTATCAGCTTCCGCTCTCTTCTTTGTGGGGGTTTTAGATTCCATTCTTCTCTCTTGCGATATCCGAAAAGATCGGAAGGGGTTTAGATTTTTTCGACATAAAGTTGGAAATTTGGCATTCTGGAGGATTGAAAGAGGGCGAATGGAAGCGTGAAAGAATCTAGCAGTGGCTAAATGCAGTCGATGCATACTCAGCTAGAACGTTGAGGCGGGTTGTTATGGATTGAGGAGCGGATGAAACCGGAGGTCGTCAAATTCACAGAATTAGCCGACGCGATATTTGAAAATGTCTGGCGGACCCTGTCTGGGCGTCTTGTTGGTGAGACTGTTAGGTTCGAGGCAATGTCGAGGGAGGGCATTGGATTTCACGACCAGTTTATCGTTCTTTCTGACTTGGAATTTCCATCGAAATTCCGGATAGCAGATACTGAGGGAAATCGCGCAGGGCGCTACACCCGCTCAGGAATGCTTCCTTCAGGGTATGCGGAATCTTTATATACCCGATTCACTGGATGACGATGAACTTCGCATTTCAATTGAATCAATGGGTGAAAGTTGGTTCGAATACCTCAGCGAGAATCCCGAATTTCTATATGATCTTTCGCCGAGAGACTTTGAGGAACTCGTGGCGGAACTGTTTGTTCGTGAGGGTTACAACGTTCAGTTGACGAAGAAGACCCGGGACCAAGGCGTCGACATCTATGCGTTCAATCGGTCGATAGCAGCAACGATCGAAGGGGCCTCGAGTCGCTATGGAGATCCTTGTGCGGCTTGACATCGAAAGAGGGACGTCGGAGAATATCGCATTGCGTGCATGCCCCGGCAATATCTACTCGGTAAAAATACAGAGGCCGCAAACCTATGGCAACCAAGAAGAAGACTACGCGACGTAGTAAGGAGAGAGTAACCTCCGCGAAGAAGGTTTAAGCTGAGAAGAAGACGGTGTCACCGCTGACGGAAGGCTTTTGAAAGTCACACAATTCTTCGCACTACCTTCCGTGTAACACTTTGTCGTAGCGCCGAATTATGTGCAAATCATTGGGAAAGCCACAGTTTCTACGGAATATCAAGGCCTGGGAGTATATCGGTCATCGGGGGCAGCTCTTCATTCGCCAGTTGAGAATGCACGCGTTTGCAATAGTGTCAGTAGTGCTTTCGATATTCTCTCTGGTCACTGGTGTTGCTGCCTTTTACTTCGGCAAAACGAACTTCCTCGACGAGGCAGATCGGTTTCTCGTCTCTCTGATAAAATTGAACATGCAGCTCAAAGCTACGACCGGACACCACGCATCCAGCCACTGTTCTCCACCTACGATGGAGACTCTTTAAAAGGCCAATACACGGTTAATGTGCGAGAACTAGAAGATGAGGTTCTCCGGTTTCGAATTTTCCGACAGTTTGAAGAAAATGAGTCTTCCTTCGATAAGCCATATCAATATGCTGTGATTATCGACACACGAAGAGTATTCATTGACGATATCGCATTTGGAGACCAGGCGAGTTATGTTGATATAGAAATTCCTCTCATCAAGACAACGGAAGATTCTGTCGTATATTTGCTAGTTTTTGCGCTTCGTCCAGACGATCAATTCAATCCGCGGATATCTGAATTTGGCCAATTTGCGGAGACTTCACATCACCTTGCCGAATTTAGCTCGAAACTCAGAGGTCGTATGGATAAAGACGAAGTGTTGTCACTTGTGAGATTGTTGGTAGAGCGTTAAGCCGGATATGAATAACAGAAGCAAGACCAGTATTCGCGTATGGAGGAACCTGATCGCCAAATTGTTCCTAGCGTTCTTTTTCTTTCGCTATTCTCTTAATGCTCAGCAGTCTGACAAAGATGGCCGTCCAATAGAATTTACGCTACGAGGTCCAGTAGACTACAAGGAGGAGAACGTAAAAGTTGTCGAGACCGTGTCCGGACGAAGCTGGATCATATTAGTAGGGATATGGGATTATGACAGCTTGAGCAAATTGCCGGGAGTCCAGGAGGATATAAGAAAGGTCTACGAGTATTTTGATACACCAATCTACGAGGTGCTGACGTCTGAGTCGAAGATCCTATTTCATCCAATCCGAGATTCGACGACTCTCAAGTTACCAGACGATGTCCCGATGTCTCACAGGACTATTTCATTAATAACTAGCGATGATCTGCAGGAAGCTGCAACTCTATTAGAAGAGCTGGCGATAAAAGAAGGTGATCGAGTTTTCTTATATTACTCAGGTCACGGCGCAACACTCAATGAGAAGACGGTAATTTTGCCTAAAGATGCAGCTAAGGGGTATGTGGAGCATAACGCCGTTCATTTCTGGGATGATGTAATTAACAGCCTAATGTTGCGGAGCCCATCGTCAATTACTGTCTTTCTAGATATGTGTAGAACGAATATCTCTAGAAGAGAAATCAAGGGGCCGGAAGATCTGGATGGTCAAATGAGTGTGAACTTCGAGGCCCCTGAGGCCAGCGGCGCAGTCAATGTCGATTTGGATGTATACTACGCCTGCGCTAAGAGTGAATCTGTGAAGTTTGATAAGAAAGCGTCTGACAAGAGCAGTCGTTTTACGGAATTGATCTTGAAAGGTCTTAGAGGGCAGGCCGACAGTTCGGACGACGGCCTAATCACACATCGGGAGCTGAGGCAGTATTTGCTCGAAGAGAGCAAGAACTACGCTGAGGAGATTAATCCGTCTTTTTATTCAAACTGGTCCGAGTCATCGCCAACTATTGACAGGGTAATAGCGATTGGTTCGAGTCCCATAAGCTTCAGCAAATATGCTAAGACGAAATTGAGAAAGTTGGAAAGCATTGAGCCTGCATTCGATTCTGACCTCTTGGAAACACTGTATTCTAATCTGACAAGTCGATTTAGCGTAAAGACTAAGGGCAGTGGATTGGACGGCGTAGAGATTCCGTATCTTACTCTTGTTGCCTACCTGAGTAGAACAGAGCCTGACGTTCTAAATAGACAAAGGGAACTACTAAGAAGCCAAATTGAAACGTTGGCTGGACTGCCAAAGAGAGATGAGGTTGAAGAATGAACACGGACTGGACCAGAACTATTTTGTTAATCTTGTTTGGAATAGCAGTAGGTAGCTGGGAGGTTAGGGGCGCATCCTTCTCGCGGATAGGGCCTCGCTTTGCTGAGGTCCAAGATGTGATTGGAAAACAACGAGACGAGTTGGTGAGAAATAGAGCTAGAGTCCTTAAGGCGCAGGAGAGTGATGTGCGCATGATGAGAGCAGACAATATTGATGTTCGAGATTCGATTGAGGCACTAGCAGATAATATTGGCAAGTGCCTTTATGAAAACTATCAGGAGATCGAGCGATTGGGACCTAAGCAATCGCTTCTGGAATCCTACAAAAAACTAAGTGTTGAAAGGATGAAGTTATTGTTGAAGATACAGGAGACTTTGCTGTTTTCTAAGAATGGAATGATTGCGGGTGGGAACGAGAGGAGCTTCGAGGAACTTGAAGGAATTGAGAGACATATTGGAGAGCTGAACAGTCTGGCAGAAACGCTATCAAAAGCTCAGAGACGGCTTAAGCAAAAGCGGAAGAGACTAAAAAGGAGATTGAAGGTTAGGGATTCGGATGGTCTGAAAGAATCAGTAGAAGAGGATTTGAAAAAGCTGAAGCAAGAGCTGGAGCGATGTCCTGTTTGCTACGACAAGAACTTGAAACTCGGAGAACAATTATACGATCGTTTGATGCGGTGAGAGAAGGGGATTCTGTTCGTTCTGGTTCCTCTATGCTAGAATTCGGGCTCGTCTTCGTAGGGTTCATTTGTTTTGGATTAGGATATTTCAGTTACCAATTTCCACCATTTTCTGAAGAGAGGGTATAGTATTTCTAGAGTGCTGATTCTCCAATAAGGGTGCTTTAGGTGCTTCCTTGCAGGCAACATAGTCTGATTATGACCACTGGAGATCGGTCTTTCAATTGAATCTGTTACTACTTCGGTGAATTACAAAAAGGGGAAAGGCTGATTAGGGGCGCGTTGTATTGCCTTTGATGATTTTAGAGAAGATAAGGGCTGGAAGCTGGTTAGTAACTATGCATTTCGCGGCTGTGATAGGATTAACTAGCTGTTCGAGGCAGCCGTCGTATAATACCGCCTATGCGGTAGGGAGCGTGGTTCGCGAGTTTGGTAGTCGTGCGCAATTTGTTGAACGAGGTGAGAGTCTTTTTGGAATTGAGACCATGAAGGCTCAGGAGGCAAGATACGGAATTATGGTTAATGTCGGCGAAATTCTCTATACAATAGAAATCAAGAGATCGTCGGATAATCCACGGACACCTTTCAGCCTTCCCGCAGCGATAGAGGAAGGGACAACAGTGAAGTTTAGGACAAGAGGAGAGGATGGTGGTTGTATCTTCTCCAAGGATAGGTTTGGTATTTTGACGACGGATGACATTGAGATATACAGATTGAAGTAATTTGAGATCCGCTTTATGCGGTTGTTCTGGAGGGCTTGATTAGAGATGGGTTCCCCACATTACTACGTAATGCAATCAATCACCCTTCTGTCGAAGGAAGATACGATAGGGGCAGTGTGATCTGTTTTTCTCAGATGCTATTCCGTCATAGTGGATGTATCTCCCGGTATAGACGCCCAGGGCCTCAAATTTCCTATCGAGAATCTCGGTAAAGATGTCTGCGACGCCTTGCCCAGAAATATGACTCTTTTCAAGGATTTCAGCTATAACGCTGATCCAGGTTTTCGGATGGATTCCGGGAGGGCCTCTCAGTGGATTCCAAGAGAAGGGCGATGCCGTCTTCCTTCCTACCGTATACGTCTCAATTTTCTTAACCGCAGTCCGTTTGAGAGTGTATAGGTCTCTGTAGCTTCGCTTCCAGTCAACGACAAGAAACGGGATTTTCTTCTCCAACAACTGAAGCAGAATATTCTGAGACACATTCGTCTTCCCACCCCCTGTGATGGAGTAGATACCAATATGCTTCTGGAAATTTTCTCTCCTGAGGTAAACTGGGTAGAGTCGTTTCTCCCGGTAGACCAAGGTTCCCAATAGGATCTCTCCAGAAGCATCTTCTCTAGAAGGAGGTGGTAGAAGAATACTTTCCTCGTCGACCTTCCCTGTGAGGTGCTTTGCTGCGAGCAGCTGGATCAAGGACTCAAACTCCTGCTTCGACCTGGGAGTATCCGAACCCAGATACGCAAACCGAAGTGAATCAGCCTTCGGACCTATAATGGGTTTCAGCCTCTTACAGAGCTGCTGTAGCTTCTCTTCTATCAATTCAGTATTAGAAGAGGTCTGCTTTCGATTTCGCCTGTTGGTGAGCCTCCCACGTATCGAGAAAGTCCCTCATCACTTGGACTACATCTCTCCAGCATTCCACATCCTGTTCCCTCCTTTCTTTCTCTAGCGTGAAGACCTCCTGATAAAGGGTTCTCTGCTGCTGCCCCGTATCTCTGAGTCGGTATCTCTCCATTCGATTCAGTTCTTTGAGCATTTTCTTCACGGTCTCTTCGTCCTCAGAGATTCGGTCAATGTTTCTAGATCTGATTCTTACTCTCTCGTGAATTTCAGAAGCGAATACCTCTAGCTTTGTCTTCAGAATTCTACCCTTCTGGTTGATAAGATCGTCAAGTGAGGTATCAGGATTCTCGGATGCACGTGTTGTATCTAGGGCCTGCATCGTCCGGGAATCAGAGCTTGTTGGATATGTGATAGGAACCATCTTCTTAAAGTCTGATGAATACTTGTGATGGAGTATTAAATACAGTTTTTAAGGAAAGGTTGGAAATTCCTGCGGACCTGGTGGGGAGAGTGGAATTTCCTAATGTTTCCGTGAAAAGCCATTTTTATTAGCGAAGTGGTTACCAGAGGTGAGAAAAATTGAGGGACTGGTGAGATGGGTAAGACGAGGTTGTCAGAAGAGTGCCCTAATTCGCATTCTGCGTAAGCCGATGACTCCGATAGAGATCTGCGAAGCTGCCTTGGAATTCAGCCCGCGAATTCTCCTACCTGATGTGATTCACTTGCTCAGGGAGTTTGAGATTCGGAGACTGGTCATTTGTCTCAATTCAGCTCAGAAGACGAGGAAGCTACCTCGATCTCCCCGAGAGGATTGAATCATCGTTTGTAGGGGCCGAAAATTCGCTAGAGGATAGGATTCTCAAGAACTTTGGATTTAAGCAGAGCGAGATCCTGACTTTCTGAATCGAAGTCAAGGTATCCGTTCACGGATTCGCAATGAAGGAGGATTGCTGGAGTCCGACTTAAAGAAGCGTATTTGCTCTGTGATCGACTTCAGCTTCTTACCTTAGCGAAAACCCCGTAAGAAGGTACCCGCTTCAGAATACGCCCTTGGGTTCCGTGTTCCTATGTTTTAACCGCATTTGTGTCATTAGCTAGGATCTCGATCTTTATATACTTTTCGATTAGCAGGGGATCCCACGAAGCTGCGATGGAAAGTTCAACGGCGTGCCAGTTCAGCAGAATCGGAGGCCCCTCGGGATCGAATGGTGGCCGGCTCTTGCGATCTGAGGACTTCGAGGGCTGCCTTTAGTATTTCTTTGGAATACCTCTCAAGGCTCACACTAACGGATTCGGCTTGATTCTTCACTGAACTTCCCGATTCCAATTTTCCCTCTTCGATAACGCAAACCAGAGAGCATCGGCCTTCGGACCTATAATGGGTTTAAGCCTCTTACAGAGCTGCTGTAGCTTCTCTTCTATAAATTCAGTATTTGAAGAGGTCTGCTTTCGATTTCGCCTGCTGGTGAGCCTCCCACGTATCCAGAAAGTCCCTCATCACTTGGACTACATCTCTCCAGCATTCCACATCCTGTTCCCTCCTTTCTTTCTCTAGCGTGAAGACCTCCTGATAAAGGGTTCTCTGCTGCCCCCCTGTATCTCGAAGCCGGTATCTCTCCATTCGATTCAGCTCTTTGAGCATTTTCTTCACGGTCTCATTGTCGTCAGAGATTCGGTTAATGTTTCTAGATCTGATTCTTATTCTCTCGTGAATCTCGGAAGCGAAGACCTCCAGCTTTGTCTTCAGAATTTGCCCCTTCTGATTGATCAGATCGTCAAGCGAAGTATCTGGATTATCGGATTCACGTGTTGTATCTAGAGCCTGCTTCGTCCGGGAATCAGAGCTCGTTGGATATGTGATAGGAACCATCTTCTTAAAGTCTGAGGAATACTTGTGATGGAGTATTAAATACAGTTTTTAAGGAAAGGTTGGAAATTCCCGCGAACCTGATGGGGAGAGTTGAATTTCCTAATGTTTCCATGAAAAGCCATTTTTATCAGCGAAATGGTAACCAGAGGTGAAAAAAATTGAGGGTCTGGTGAGATGGGTAAAACGAGGTTGTCAGAAGAGTTCCCTAATTCGAATTTTGCGCAAGCCAATGACCCCAATTGAGATCTGCGAGACGGCCGCCGAATTCAGCCCCCGAATTCTCCTACCCGATGTGATTCACTTGCTCAGAGAGTTTGAGATTCGGAGGCTGGTCTATTGTCTCAATCCAGCTCAGAAGACGAGGAAGCTATATGTGCTCACCGAGCTTGGAAAGGCAGTCCGAGTGTCCCACGTAGAGGAACCCGAAGATATTGACTGGGTAAAATACTCCTTCGTGGTGAGGGCCAAGGACCGGAGAATAGTCCTCGAAGAGATCGGCCGGCCGACACCGATGGATAAGGGAGGAAAGACAGTCGTAGAGATCAGGGAGAGACTCAGAGATAAATACCCAATAGGGATTTATATGGTTCACCGGGTGGTGAAGGAACTACTCAGTGTTGGCCTGATTGAGAGTGTTGGGACGATTCGCAAGGGCAGAACACGCCTGTATGAGATTACCGAAGAAGGTATGAGGATTCTGGATCAATTGAAGAAATGAACTGCTATGGAAAGGAGTAGAGCAGGCAGAGTTCTCCCAGGTTCCTGGCGTATCTTCGAGTATCGAGGCGAGGCTGTCTGCCAGGGAGATCTATTCACTGAGAGATATAGTTTTCAATATGACCAATGGAACTACATAAGTCTTTTTTAAGCGTTTCCCATACTCTCAATCGCCAGGAGAGTTGGTGGAGATGGGAATGGAGAGTGAGATTCAGAAGCTTAAAAAGTATCTCGAGGAGTCGAGGAGGGATTGTGTCGACCTTAGGCAGCGAGGCTGTCTGACGCCTGAAGGGGAAGGTATCCTCTCGTATTTGAATGCGATCTTTCAGCACATGGCTGGGAGATGGACAAGAATCCTTTGAAGGTTCCCGAATGTCTGACTGTCGAAGAGGGAAGATTCTGGGAGTCAGCCTTGAGGAAGTATCGAAATCTCGGATATCTGGTTCCAGAGGCAAGGAAGCTGGCTGACAGAGACACCAAGACCAGATTCCCAAGGCTGATGTATGAGGAGGAGTTGGAGTGACTTCCTAGAGCTCAGGACGCTTCGAGCCCAAATTCTTATAAATGCCCGCTTCCTGTCTGGAGAATGATCACAGTCATTCTCGACACGAATATTTACGGGAAAATCGTTGAAGATAAAGATGGTCAGCAGCTTGTAGAGCGGATGAAGGCAGATGCACTTCTATCGGTCCACAATTTTCGGCTGATAAGAAATGAACTGAGAGGTGCCCCAAAGCTTCTTCCTATCTACGATAGCCTAGTCTCGAAGCGACTCATCCAAGAGACAAGAGATATAAGAGACTTGGCCGAGGAATTCTTCAGAGAGTATAAGTCGTATGGTGGCACTCAACGAAAGAAGAAGATTCTCAATGACTTCAACATCATCGCCTGCGCTGCCCTGGTTAACTGCGATATTGTGTATTTAGAAGACAGGAGGACTCTGAGAAATCCCAAGGCGATCAAGGCGTATCAGATCGTCTGTGTCAGACAGAACAAGAGACCGCCAACAATTCTCCCGTATGATGCACTGAAGGGCAGATATTTCTAAGCCGATCTTGAAATCTTTCTTGCCTGTCTCATTGCATCGGGATCGTTCTTGATCCTCAAGTAGATCTCTCTGATCTTCTCGATCTGCTTCTGTTTTCTCTCCTTCTCGGTGACCTTCTTTCTCATCTACACTGAAGCATTGCAGAATTTAAATATCTTTCGACCTGATTTGGCTGTGGGTCTGACATACGGGATAGGCAGTAACGGAAATTCCTAACACTTTCATCAAAAGTATTTTTAAACCCATTCTCATTTAGGAATGACAATGAAGGACAGGGATCAGAAAGAGCGACGATCTAACGGTGGCATGTTAACGGCCACCAACAAGATTCGTTACAGTCTAAGAGACATCGTCAAGATAACTCGCGAAATCGACGATCAGCTAGATACTATCATTCAGATCTATCGAGAACATTTCAAATTATCCAGACCATTATATTCACCCGATGATGAATACTTAGCTTAATCCTTCTTAGGATAACCTAGAATTCAGACTGTCTTTGTTTTTACAGACTCAGTTTTTAGAGAACATCGATAGAGAGAATAGTAGTCATAGTTACCGATAGCTCACTTTAAAGTGTGAGAATCGATAGCAAGGCTGCAAGGTATCGCTGAGGCAATGAGAACCTTAGCGACTTGAATGAGTCCTGTTTCTTGGGAAACAGTGATTCGTAAACAGTGGATACTAGCCAGTGAGGACACTGGTTCAGAGAGGATATGAAATGAATATATGTATATTGTCAGGAAGATTAGTGAGAGACGCAATCATGAGTGGATCTGAGAGAAGAGTCATGAAGTTCACGATTGCTACGAAGTATGGGTATGACGTCAAGGAGAAGAAGGAGAGAGTCGAATTCGTCCCTTGCACCATGTTCAACGCTTCAGATGAACTCGCAAAGATCCTTACCACAGAAGGAAAAGGAGCATCTGTCGAGTTTGGAGGAAGAGTATCGACATCCAGTTATGAGTCGAATGGCGAGATGAAGTACAAGACAGAAGTCGTCGTCAACAACAGAACGCTGAACCTGTTCAGAAACCGGTAGCTGAGATACTGGCTTCAGAGCATTTGAAATCGTTGGAGAGCCGGATTGAGGCTCTCCTTTTTTTTGGAAGGAGGTGAAGCATGTATAGTCCAAAGATCGATGAAGAGCTGATTCCAGTTCTATATGATCGAGCAAAGTCCCGGAAGATACCCATGACAGAGCTTGTTTCAGAACTGCTTAGGGAATCTCTCTTGAAAGAGGAAGCCTTGAATTACAGACTTCAAACAAGCGTTTCAAATCACATTGGATCGACCGAGGAGTCTGTTCTGAAGGAGGAGCGTAAAAGCGAAGTAGGAGAAAGTTGTGAAACGCTCTCCGAAAGGCAAAGGGCTTCTGCGTGAGTGAAGCACAGATCCCTTTCCCCGTATAGCTGGTAATTTCCGCTGAGGCGTGAGAACGACCAGGGATGTAGTCAGCGCGAGAGTATTCTTCAGGAGAGCATAGAAGAATCCTGTAGAAGTCACGTTTCCTGCTTGAAAGGCATTGGATGGGTCAAAGCGAAGATCCCTCCTCAATATCTGAAAGATTTCCACCTGGAGGATAGGGCAACGCAATCTGGAGGGATGCGACCCGAGCGCCAGGCGAAACCATGCCAATGCCACAAGGCAAATGACAGAAAGTCTGTTCCCTACCCTCGTTCTGTGCGGTAGGGGCAGGCTCCTCTGTCTTCTTAGAAGCGGAATTAACCCTGAATAAAGTTACTTCCGGCCTATTCCGCCGGAATCAAAGTGCACAAGGGCAGCTTTGTCTCATCGAAATGAGAGATGATCTGCTCGCGAGAAATTCATAGTGAAGTGCAGAAAATCGTAAATCTGAACTATAGAAAATAACAACAATGAATGAGCAACTATTAGACATACTGACCCGCGAGGGTGTTTTGATCAACGTGTCTGTTCGCTATTGGCGAGCGACAAAAAAACTGAAACCAGAGGATCTGGGACTAAACCCGGATACCGTGACAAAGAGGCTGATTAGCCTTGGACACAAGAAGCTGGTCCCGAAAGAGAGATTCGAACGTTTCTCCCTGATTGAAGGAAGGGCTCACTCTCTGGTAGAGGCAAATTCGTTCCCATTCCTGAACGGACTGAGCCATTTCCTACCCAACGCGAAATTGGAGGGTGTCACCTCAGGACTGAGGCAGCAGGAAGGAGAGTTCAATCAAGCGAAGCTCGATTTGCTCTCTCAATATACCGAGCTTAGGGCTGAGGCATTAAGAGAATGGGAAGAGGTTGCAAGGGGTCTTGTGCGTGATCCAGAGAGGCTGGTTGAAACGATCAAGGCATCATTCCCTGACCGAGAGAGGATGGAGAGGTATTTCGGTTTCCATACCCAGCTCTTCCAGATCACTGTCCCAGAAGGTCTGAACCTGGATCTCATCGATATTGGAAGCCAGCGTGAGATCATTCAGGCGAGGGAAGAAGCAGCTCAAGAGGCAGCGTCGAGGATCAATAGAGATGTAAATCGCTTTGTGTCCGACTGTGTGGCTTCTCTCAGAGAAGAGACAGGAAAGCTCTGTGAGGAAATGCTCGAGAGCATCAAGACTGGAAAGACAGGGATTCATCAGAAAACCCTAAACCGACTTATCCGGTTTATCGACCAGTTCAAAGATCTCAACTTTGCTGGAGACCAAGTAATGGAAGAGCACTTGGAAAGGGTTCGCCAGGAATTCCTTCTCAAGACAGCAGAGGAATACAGGGATGATGAGTTTGCCAGTTCCCGGCTTAAAGAAGGGCTTAGGAATCTTGGAGAAACAGCCAGGGAGCTGGCGAGAAAAGACAGTCAAGAGATTGTGGAGCAATTTGGCAGGTTGGGACAGAGGAAGTTCCATATGATCGCCTAGAATCAAGTAAACGAGAAGAAAACAGGGCCTTGGTCCTTAAAGGGTGTTAGAAAACACTCACATAGGGCCAGGGCTCTTTCATTTGAGAAAGGAAGCTAATTATGAGCCATTTCACAACTATTCAGACCCAGATCAAAGACATTGAAGCGCTGAGAACGGCTTGTTCAGAAATGGGTTTCTTGCTCTTGGAAAACACTCAAGCAAGAGGATATGGGAGCAACCAATATGAAGGAGAATTCGTTATCAGGCTAAAAGGGCCTTACGACATAGCCCTGAACACAGACAACGATGGAAACTACGTCCTTACATGCGACTGGTGGCAGGGCCACGTTGAGAAAGAGGTCGGTAAGGATTATGGCCATTTACTGCAGCTCTATGGCGTCCATAAAGCTATGAGAGAGGCGAGGAAGCGTGGTTACACTGTTAGAAGGAAGAATCAATCCAACGGACAAATCAAGGTTACAATGGAGGTAGGGTGAAATGAAGAAGGAAATTGAGATCACATTCGATACCGAAGGAAACTCGACTATGGAGGCTAAAGGCTATTCTGGAAGAGGCTGTCTGAAAGCTACAAAGGACTTTGAGAACGCTTTAGGACAAGCCTGGAAGTGCAAGTTGAAGCCTGAGTATTATCAGGCGAGTAAGGTAGCGAAACAACAAAGAGTATCATCGAAATAGAGAGAGAAATTGGAGGAACTAGGAATGGCTGAGTTTAAGCTGACATTCAATGCTGATGGTCTGGGGAGATGCCTTTATTCAGAAGCATTTCCCCTACAATTACTAGGAAGACTGTCCGTTGTCCGAGCAACTTCGATCGAATTCGACGAAAAGTCCCAGAAGTGGGAGGTGAGAGATCCATCTCAGAGAATACAATTCCGATCGGATTCTAGAGAGGAATGCTTGGAGTGGGAGAGAATGAATCTATCTGAAGTCTAAAGAGGGGAGAGAAAATCACCTATAGGCCCGTTCTGTTCGATGCAGAGCGGGTTTTTTCATTAATCAAAAGAAGAGGAGAAATCAAAGATGAGAATTGAGATTACAAATTACATCAGAGCCGGGTATTCCGGTATCTACATTGTGTCAAATGAGGAAGTTCGAGTTGAAGGAGAGTTGAAGTCAATCGCAGAGAGTCTGGATTACTCCCTCTATGCTTGGTCAATTACTGAAGGTCTAGTCAATAGTCATGACGGGAGCGTGAGGGAAGCGCAGAGCCCAATAGATGTTTTCGAACTGGTTGAGGAACTATCTGAGAACACGATGATTCTCTTAAGAGACTTTCATCAGTTTTTCGAAGAGTCTAATCCTTTCCTCACAAGGAGAATCAAGGAATCCCTACGATCTGGGAAGAATGTGGGAAAGGTTATGGTAATTCTGGGATGTCGGCTTCAACTTCCTCCAGAAATTGAGAGAGAGTTCGTCGTAGTTGAATTTGCACTTCCAGGTAAGGATGATCTTGGCGCTGTGATGGACTCGATATGTGAATCAGCAAGACTCGGGCTGCCAGAGGGAGTCGTGAGAGATCACCTCATTGATTCCGCAAGCGGACTGACTACCAATGAGGCTGAGAATGCCTTTGCTCTTTCAATCGTCGAATCTGGAGTGGTCTCTCCCGAAATTGTATCTCGTGAGAAAGCGAAAGAGGTGAAGAAGAACGGGATGTTGGAGTTCTGGGAGACTTGCGAGACTCTTGAGAAGATTGGAGGACTTGAACTCTTGAAAGAGTGGCTTATACAGCGAAAGGACGCATTCAGCCGGGAGGCGATTGAATACGGATTACCGAGTCCAAAAGGTCTGTTGATTATTGGAATTCCGGGAACTGGGAAGTCCCTCACGGCGAAGGCAACAGCCAGCGTCTTCGGCCGCCCACTCTTGAAGCTCGATGCTGGTAAGCTCTTTGGTGGTATAGTCGGGGAGAGTGAGAGGAATCTCCGTTCCGTCATTGGAACCGTGGAAGCGATTGCTCCCTGTATCCTCTGGATTGATGAGATCGAGAAGGGATTTAGCGGTTCCAGGAGTTCTGGAGTCAGTGATGGTGGGACATCTGCGAGAGTGTTTGGGACTTTTATCTCCTGGATGCAGGACAAGACCTCCCCCGTGTTTGTGGTGGCAACGGCCAACGACGTCACTCAGATGCCGCCTGAACTTCTTAGAAAGGGAAGGTTCGATGAGCTGTTCTTCGTTGATCTTCCGAATGAGGAGGAGCGGAGCGCGATCTGGGAAATCGTGATTGGGAAGTATGGGAGAATGTCCGTGGATTACGACATGTCACGCCTGGCAAAAGCCACAAATGGTCTCACAGGTTCAGAGGTCGAGCAGCTGTTCGTTGATTCACTGTATGATGGGTTTTCCCGGCGGGAAGAACCGTCAGATTTGACGGTTACGATGCAGCTCAATGAAACAGTGCCTCTTAGTAAGCTGATGAGCGAGCGTATCGCTGCCCTGAGGAAATGGGCGAAGGGAAGGACAGGGCCAGCCTCTAGAGTAGAATCTACAGCACAGAGGAGGAAGATTGTAGGTATCGATTGAGTTGAACGTAACCTTCAGTGTGTAAGGAGGGCCTTGGTTCAATCCCAAGGCTCAGTGATTCAGATTGTCGGTGGCAAGGGCCAATTCGATGCAAAGGGGCCTGGGCTTGCGAACATGTGAATCATGCTTTCTGCCTCGAGTTTCGATCGGGGTGATTCGGACGTTCAGGAAGTCGCGAACCAAGGGGACCAAATCCTGAAAGCACTGGATGTCCTGAAGTCTGGCTTCTTTGCTGAGATCCAGTTTCCTCTGGTAGCACATCGTCGCATCCCTTTCCCGGAAGCTTCGGTACGGAGCGAGAGGCGTTTTCAGGAAATCCCGGTCGGAATCGATACGTCCGTGGTCGAGGTTTTTTAGTCGCAGCCGTTCTTTGATCAAAGCAGCGAAAGTCTCAAGCTTCCTCTTGAGAAAACCTGAGCGAAGGTGAATGAAATCGTCTAGTGCGCTGACCTCCTCAGAGCCTACCAGGGTGTCCTCCAAGGCAACGGGCTTCGGTGCCAGATACGGGAGGTAGTAGATGCTCGTGATCCCCATTTACGTCTACCTTGGTATTCCCTACAGACCGAACAGTTGGCTCAAACAGTCAAGATTGAGAGTTCGGGTGATACTCGGATTGAGCATCTGTAGGAATTTCGGTAAGACGAGGTACGAAACTCGGGGTTTTAAAGGTTTTGGAAGGCAGAGATTGGAATTTCGGACTACCCGCCAGACTTGGAGGGATTGTGCCTGAAGGTAGGCCATGCGCGAAGATCAGACGGTTTATTTTTGCGTCGCTCCAACTGGCGTATGTACTTTTTCGAGATCTTAGCAGCACACTGTGCCTCTGTCTGAGAACGTGTCCTCTTGGCGGTGGTGCGAGCCAACAGCGCTGACTCCCATCAACACTTTTAGAATGCCCTCAGAGGACCGAAAGGAAACAAGAGCGGTAACGCAATAAATCGAACAACGTTCACGGCCAAGAATCCGAAGTTGGTGCCCTCATAAGATGAGACGTATGCTAAATACTAAGATCAATATCATCCACCGGGCTCCGGACGCGATACCCAGCCCTCTTGATCACATGCGTATAGATCATCGTCGTAGAAACGTTGCTGTGACCTAGTAGCTCCTGTACGGTGCGAATATCATAACCATTCATGAGAAGATGGGTTGCAAAAGAATGTCGAAACGTATGGCAACTCACTTTCTTGGGAATTTCGGCCATCGAGGTTGCCTTCTTTACCGCTCTGTGCAATGCGCTCGGATGATAGTGATGCCGACGCGTAATCCGAGATACCGGGTCAACGGAAGGGAGACGTGCGGGAAATACCCAGAACCAGGACCATTCCTTACCCGCATTCGGATACTTGCGATCGATTGCAAAGGGCAGGTAAACACCGTTTGCCCCACTCTTTCGATCCAGCCGATAGAGATAGCGAACTCGTTCCAGATGTTCACGGAGAGGGATTTTCAGAGAGTCGGGAAGGAGAGTTATCCGGCTCTTCATCCCTTTGCCATCGTGAATTAGAATCTGATTCATCCCCCAATCAACATCCTTTATTCGCAGTTGCAGACATTCCCTCTGCCGCATTCCGCATCCATAAAGGAGTCGGGCCATGAGTTGCGGAGTGCCTTCCATCGCGCGGACGATATCTTTGATCTCGGAGACTGATTAAACCGTAGGGATTCTATGTGGACGCCTTGCCCGTACTAATCCTTCGAGCTTTCCAGGCTCGGCTTCCAGGACTTCCTTGTACAGAAAGAGAATGGCATTTAAAGCCTGATTCTGAGTACTTGCGGTTACTCTCTTCACCTGACTCAGGTGATTGAGGTAATCCGTGATCTCCTTCTCACCCATGTCGTTGGGATGCCGGAGCTTATGGTAAAAGATGAACTGCTTGCACCAGTGTATATAGGTCTGCTCCGTGCGGTAACTGTAGTAGCGGCCCCGGAGCGTCGTCCGCATCTTTTCCAACAATTTCGGATTCTGCGCTGGAGCTCCCATTGGTGAACAAATATTCACTTCTATTGGCACGCGTCAACGCAATAATTCTACAGGATAGATTGCACCGAGGTACAACGTTTTCTTGCGCTGACGCAAAAATTTGTAGTCTCGATCCGATCGTTCGGAATCAACCTAAACTCTTGTCCTCCAGAACGAAACCTGCACCTCTTGACACGGGCAGCGGGATTCGATAACTTGCTCAATCACCTATTGCGTAGACGCAAACTATTCTTAGTTAGGCAAAATCAAAAAAACGGAAATGAAAGATAAAATAATATCGGCAATCATCGGTTCTCTTGTAACCGCAGTTCTCGGATATGCGCTCTTACTCACCGGAACTCTATCCAAGATACTAATAACCCAAGAAGTAACGAACTATATTGAGAGGTCTATTTCCCAAAACAACGAAATCATCGCAGCAGTTGCAAATGAATTTAGATCCAGGGGGAATCTAGAACTGAATACTCTCAAAGCGAATGAAATACTCGTAGGAAATGGAAAAGTTGAAATAACCCAAAACGACAGAGGCGGATTAATTATTCTAAATAAGTCCGACGGAGAGAGCGCTGCATTAATTCTAGTTGAATCAGACAATCGAGGTGGGGTATTTCGCGCATGGGATTATGCCTACACGAAACATGTTGATCTCGAAGCTGTACGTGGCGTAAGGCTAGTTCCCGGACAGTAATAGAGAGCCTAACAAGGCACTCGATGAAATTTCTGGAAGCTCCGCTCCCAGAAATTCATCAGTTTGACGTTAGGCCCTCGCCCATCGCCACTATGAAAGTGTTCATTAGCCACAGCGACGAGGACAAAGGGGCCTATTCATCACTGTGCCTCCTTCTAGACAAAGCAACCATCCCCCGCTGGGATGTCGCTACGATGCTCCCGGGCCGTCTGCTGGCGGAACAGCTACAAGCCGCAATTGAAGAATGCCCAGTATGTATCCTATTGGCCACCCCCGCTTCACTTCGTGCAAAGTAGTGTTTAGCCGAGGTCGGTGCGTTCTGGGGAGCTGCAAAGCGGGTAATCATCTTCATCGCCGATCCGTCTGTAGATGAAAAAGCGGAACTACCACCGCAATTTCAGGGAAACCTATGGACGAACGATGCGGCACAGTTAATTCCCGCCGTTACAGAGGCATTTCAGGAAGACCGAGAGCGACGCCGACTGCAATTGCGAGGCAACACGCGGCGCGAGAACCCCCAAAATTCTACACGAATTGACCCCAGAAGCGTTGAGGCCCTGAGCGGTCGATGGACCGGATGTGCCACGCAAGCTCACGGTCACGCGGGTGAGAATTACACATTCCCAATCAGTTTTGGGTTAGTCGCAACTGAACGCCGAGTTTTCGGCACGTTTGAGATCGAATACCCGAAGGATGGACAAACTGAAAAAGCCATCCTTTCGTGTTCCGGAGGGGTTTTTTACGGGGCGTTTTTGCGACTTGTTTACGAACACGTCGATGAGCGAAAAGTCCATTTCGGCGCGATCATGGCCCATTTGCGGCCCGCAAGCAGGAAACTTGTCGGGAGGTTTCTCGGATACGGCGACATTACGGAAGATATTGTCTATGGCAGGTTTGAAGTTTCCAAGTGCGATACAGAGAATGTAAACTCGAGCGATTCGGGGATGTTTTTCGGGAAAGTTGAGTGGAACCGCTACAAAGACCAGATACGCAATCTTCGTAACGATGCGTTTTGCGTCGAAGAGGGATTTACACCTTCTTTCATCAACGACGAACGAGACACATCGTTCTCGCATGTCTGCGCTCTCGCCGATGACAGAGTCGTAGGTTGCGTTCGGTATGCGCCAGACGGTCGGATTGAGCGGTTCGCGATAAACAAGGAGTTTCGAGGAAAGGCTTTTCATCGCCTGTGGACGGCGCTTGTGGAGCAAGCCAAAGCCGAAGGAATTAGACGAGTGTTGGGTGCGGTCCAAGAGAAGTATATGCCCCTTTACCAGCGTGTGGGTTGCCGCGTTACCGGGAGATCGCATTTGATTGACTCGATTGAACATTGTGAACTTGAGAATTTCTTATAAGCGAGGTTGCGCTAACGGGCCTATCGGGATAGGGACGCCCCTCACGGGGCGCCCCTCCCACACCACCTTTCTATTACCCACAAGTGTTAGGTATTTTAACGCCCCCCCTCCCTTTTGAAAATCTCAAGGTTCGTCTCGATGAGTTGATCGATGATCTTCCGTACTCTGGCGTAATTGGTGATCATCCTCCTGATCCTCGGAAGCCTGCTTCGCGGAACGTAGACGATGCGTGTCTTTTGCTGGCTGTCTTTATAGGTTAGCCGATATGCCCTTCGCGAAGTCTTCTTCTCACAGATGCAGCGTGCCCTGTTGCATTTGGCGCAGACGCTGTTAACCGATCCTCGCACGAACTCCGAGTATTGCTCGAAGTTTCTCAAGAGTCTCTTCCGTCTCTGTAGCGGGTCCTTCATTGACATCTCCTTCCTTCTATGGTAGATGTATAATATACATATCCGTAGAGAAACGTCAACCATCAGGATGGAGGTCTATTATGAGGATCGAACAGGAAACGGGCTGGGCAGCCGAAGAGCTTGCCGATGTTGATCTGGGTGATAAACGACTAAAGGCAAGGCTTATGAAAATGTGTGACCGCTTTTCGGAGGCTCCGGAAAGCCCCATCAACCAAGCCTGCGCCGATTGGGCAGAGACCAAAGCGGCCTACCGCTTCTTCCAGAACGAGAACGTTGAGGTAGGTGAGATTTTGGCGGCCCACCGTGGCAAGACGGCGCAGCGTGCCGGCAAACACCAAAGGGTGTTGGCGATTCAAGATACCAGCTACTTCGTCTACACCAGCCACCCCAGGACCGAGGGACTGGGAAAGATGTCGCTGAAGAAGGGCAAGAACGTTGAGAAGATCTATTCCAACGGATTGATTATGCATACCTGTTTGGCGGTAACCACCGAAGGTTTGCCGCTGGGCTTGCTCGATCAGAAGATTTTCTCGCGAATACTGCGCCCACAGAAAGGGGCCGGGAAGGGCAAACAGATTGGTGAAGTGCTTCCTGTCGAAGAGAAGGAAAGCTACAGGTGGCTCGAAGCATTGATAAATACCAAAAAGGCGTTGGGTGATACCGAGGTCATCACGGTGTGCGACAGAGAAGCCGATCTCTATGACTTCTTCGAGCTGAGCGCTCGAGTGGGAGCCGCTGTTCTGGTGCGAGCCAACGTGAACAGAACCGTTAACAGGAAATCCAGATATGCAGAGAAGGACGTCGTCAAACTGTGGGATCATATTGGTCAACAACCCGAGACCGGCGCTTACACCATAGACATCCCCAAACGCACAAAGACAAAGCACTGTAAGGGACGGGAGGCACGCACCGCTACCGTGACCGTGAGGTTCGGATCCTTCCGGTTCAACCCTCCGCGCAATCACGCAAAACACAATACCGACGAGCTCTCTGACATTGACATGTACGCTGTTTATGTCCTTGAGCCCAACCCTCCAGATGGCGAGGACCCAGTAGAATGGATGCTCCTTACCAACCTCCCGGTGAGCTCATTCGATGAAGCCTATGAAAAGGTCCTGTGGTACTGCCTGCGCTGGAGGATCGAAATGTACTTCAAGGTGTTGAAATCGGGCTTCAGAGTCGAAGCGTGCCGGTTGGGATATGCCGAGCGGCTGGTGAGATACCTCACGGTCATGAGTATAGTGGCCTGGCGCTTATTCATGATCACCTTGATTGCCAGGACGGATCCTAAAACGCCGTGCACAGAACTACTCGCAGAGCATGAGTGGCGAGTCCTCTACCTGAAAGTTAACAGGAACAGCAAACTGCCAAAGAAATCACCCGCTATTGGCGAAGTGGTCATCTGGATCGCCAGGCTTGGTGGGTACTTAGCTCGCAAAAGCGACGGTCCACCCGGGACAATCTCTCTGTGGAGAGGTTGGAAGCGACTGGCAGACTTGACGGAGGGCTGGAACCTCCAGACTCAATATGACACTTGTGGGTAATAGAAAGCCCACACCACCACTCGAACGGGTCCGTAAGTGGCGGTTCGGCTGATCAGGCAGGATCAGGTCCAGGGGAAGACGATCCCGAATGATGGGAAATGCCATCACCCGTTTCCCTGCTCGCTGGCTTCGGACGAAGGTGACACAGTCGTCGGCGTAGCTGGCAAAGTGCAGCGCGCGCTGCATGGTCTTCCGCTCCGAGATACTCTCGCGGAGCCGGATCCGTCCTGTCGGGCTTTTGGATATTCGCGACGCAACAAACTCTTCTAAGCTGGTCAGCTGCGATGAGTTCATTAGACGCTCTTCCTACTTGCCACTCTCATTTACCCGTGCCCTTCGACACAGGCACCGTTCGGGCCTTTGTCGGGGTGAGTCCTCCGGATTCTTCGTCGGACGGGTTTCCCGTCGGCGACTACTCCCGGCTCGTTTCCTGCGACTACTATGCCCTCGGCTGACTGCCCCTATGCGATGGGCTTCCCTTGCGGGTTGCTCACTCCTTTGCAGGAGACATAGCGGCTCTCCCGGGGTTAATCCGACTGCTTTCGACGCACCACCGTCAGATGTACGTGGGTCAACCATGTGATGGATAAAGGACTTCATCTTGTGTTGCAGACTCGTCCCAGTCTTCCCCCGCCTAATCTGCCTGCCCTCCACCGCTTCCGGTGCGGGGCATACCTGTTCGTCAGCACGCGTCTTGGCCTCCGGCTTCCTTCGAGCCCACATCGCTGTGATACTCTTGCCATTGGCTACCCTTCGCCTCCATCAGGCTGGGTCTGGACTTTGTTTACTCCATATGTCATTTCCTTCTGATGTTAACATCACCATCGAGCAGTCGGATCTGCCCGGCACACAACAAATCGTCCCAGCGAATGCCGCTAAATGCCGTTGGCCAGAATCTGCCCTCTTTGCCCGGCATCGCTGGACTTTGACGTTGTTAGATTTTTCAATCTGTTTATACATGTATATTTTTCGTTACTGGGAACGGTCATGGCAAAGAAAACAAAAATGAATAAAACGCAAATAAGAGTAGCAATAATTGGATTAGTCGGAGTTATTGTGGCTGCATTGATAACCGCATGGGCAACTCTATCTTCCCAGAGGAATAGCCAATCCAAAAGATCTGAAAAAACAATAAACCAGCGCGTAGAGGGCAATAAGAGCAATGCGATTAACAACAATTCTGGCGAAATAAATATCAGGAACTGATATGAAAGCTTTAATACTGATATTTTGTACGCTTTACTCAACTCTTGTATTTGCCGAAGAAATGGAGCAAGCCGTTACGGGAGACAACAGCAACGCCATAAATGACAACTCCGGAACAATAACAATTATTTATAATTCAGATGAAAAGCGAGACGCCGATGCCTCCAAATAACTTAAAACATCAATTGTCAGGGTCGCTCGAGGATACACGGAAGACCTAAATAGATATCAAATTATACTTTACAATCCAAACCGTAATCCAGCACTTGCTAGCAAGGCGACGCTGAGATGGACCGGATACATTATTCACTGTTTGTGCCTTGAGCCTCCCTGTTCAAGCACCTATAGGATTAAGAAGGATACAAAGTATCTTGTTAAAGACGGCGAAAAGAATGATATTGAAAGATTTGATTTTCAAGTTGAATCAGTTGATGGTTCATTTGATGGTTTTACAACACTGGCTTCAGGATACCATAGGAGCGGCTGCGGATGGAACGGGACTGAGCTTGATGTAAACATTTCCGTTATACTTAAGCCGAAAACATTTACCGCTATATACATCGATGTGCCGAGCGGAATGGCACCAGCAAGCGAGGATGTGGAAGTATTTATTAGCACAAACGCAGGACGTGTAAGCTTCACTATGTGAGACTATACACTCTAAAAGTGATGAGGCATAAAAATCTAACCATTGCATTCACCAGACGGTAAAAAGCTCTTTGGCGCTGACGCGGTAAGCATCGGTGGGCCGCTGGTGATGGAGGTCGTTAGGCAGATAGCTCGGTTTCGTTAGCGATGACAAGCGTCCGTGAACACCTTGCCCTTGATGACCCATTGACAAGGGAAACGGCATTATATCTCGTCGAATACGGTGAAGAGGATGACCGTCTAGATTACAAACGCCAATTCTATCCTCAGTCCGAAAAAGACTGGCTAGAAATAACAAAAGATATAAGCGCCTTCGCAAATACTTTTGGCGGTTATCTTGTTTTTGGCGTAAACGACTCTGACAAGAAGGTCCTAGGTATTTCTCGAGTAGTTGCTGACACTATCAAGGACGCAAACAGGCTGCTCCAAAAAGTAAATAGGTACCTCGATCCGCCGATTACCGGTCTACGCTCCAAAGAATTTCGCGTTACGAATCTGATCGTAGTCGTAGTACTCATTCCCCCGTCCATTGGCGTTACGCATGTGATCGCGAAAGATGGTGCTTTCCGATTTCCGAGCGGCGATTCTAAGACGATATTGCGCCAAGGAACATTTTACGTCCGACGTAGCGCCGGCAATCACCTAGGTGACTCCCGCGACCTTGATGACATAATTGAGCGTCGAATCGACCAGTTTCGCGATTCGCTGATGGAAAAGGTCGCAAAGGTCGTACGGGCGCCTGACAGTAGCGATGTCTTCATTCTCTCCAAGGATCCGGGGGACGATGAAGGGAAACGATTTGTCATCGAAGACTCCCCGGACGCCATAGCGGTTAAAGGGCTGAGCTTTTCCATTGCTCCCGAAGGACTAGAAGAAGAAATCGCAGCATGGCACGTCCTGTCTCGGGGTATGTCGGAATCGCAACCATCCCCGATCGTTCTATGGCGGTGGTATCGGGAACGGGAAAGTATAGATGTCAGCGAAAGCCATCGCCTCACGATTTTTCAATTTTGCTTGTGGAATCAAGTCCCAAGTTTTTTCTGGATACAAGGGCTCAAATTGGCGCGAATTCGAGAGACACTGCTAAATGCAGTTCGGAATCGCCCCAACAATGACCACGTCGAGGACATGTTTGTGGTCGCGAGCTTCCTCGGCAAGGGCGTGTACTAAAGTGTCCTCACGTTGTTAGGCGACTTTAAGAATCGCCTTGCTCCAGCAAAGCAGGCATTCTCAGCAGGAGGACCGAGTTCAGCATACGCATCACTAGTTCGGCACAAGCAAACAAATGAAGGAGACTTTAGAAAAGCAAAGCTCGACGACCTAAACGCGATCGCGTCGTCGGTTGAAACCATAGGCAAGATCCCGGCACTGCAAAAGAGGTGGAACGCGATCATGTTAGATTGTTTTCTACACGCACAGTTGGATCAGTATCGATGAGTTGCCTAACATTTGCATCCACCGGACGGCTCGGCCTTGCTGTTTCTGAGATGCTGGACATTGGCTACACGCACACTTGGATCGCGTATCTGATGGACGTCCACGGTGTCCCGAAGACGTTCGCACGGCCCGTGCAAGGACGGAGCAAGTACCTGTTCTGCAAGGACCTTTTCGGCGCGCTAGGCGACGATCCGAGGGCGCGGCACATCGTTGCCGACATCGCAGGGTACATTCTCAAAACAGAGCGATTCGACAAGAGGTTGGAAACGGAGGCGCAGAGGCACTTGCCGTGGTTTCGCGAGATCGTGCAAAAAGCCGGCCTCTCTGTTCCTGGCCATCAAGTCATGCGGGTCAGTCCAGTATTCGCTGGAAGGGAGTTTGCCCTTTCAAGCAGCATGTGTTTCGTTCTCATGCCCTTTCGTGAGCTGTGGTCAGATCGAATGTACGGGAAAATCCTCAAACCGATCTTGGTCCAATGTCAGCTTGACCCGAAGCGCGCCGATGATCTCTTCGGTTCGAACATCATGGAGGACATATGGGCTGGAATCAACGCCGCCTTCGTCGTTGTCGCCGATGTGACCGGTAGGAATGCAAATGTCTTCTATGAACTCGGCATTGCCCACACGTTGGGCAAGAACGTGATTATTCTTACCCAAGATGAAGGTGACATTCCGTTCGACATCAGGACGTATCGTCACATTACCTACGAGGACAACCAAGACGGGTATGAGACGCTCCAAGAACGAATCCCCGGTTTTGTTGACGGTTTCTATGGGAGGGCCACCGAAGCTGGCTAATCAAAACGTTATCGTCGACATTCGATGCCAATGGGCCAGGGATCGGAACAGCGAGGATGCCTATCAAAGAGGAACTAACGGCGCGGGATTTGCGGCATGATTCTCCCCATTTTCATGATGCAGTTCGTGTCTATTGCCGTTGCTGGAGCAAAGACTTCGAGTCGTCCCTGAAATTCTTCATCAGATATGCACAGGCTCCGGGTTTCGTCGGAATATCCGTATGGCACGAGCGTGGTATATTGGGGTTTGGATTTGGAACGCAAAATGTTATCGGCAACTGGTGGTTCGATAGGGTGCGCAGAAAACTGGGTGACGCTGATCCCGCGCTCAATCGGTCTTGGGGCTTCATCGAATTAGCGACGATTCCCGAAGTGCGGAGGAAGGGGATAGGCACTGTGATCCACGATGAGATTCTGAATAGAGTTCGATTTCCTCGCGCTATCCTTTCCACTCCAGTGGAAAACAAGGTGGCCCAGCGCTTTTATCAGGTACAGGGCTGGAGGATACTTGCGACGTTTCCCTTAACCGACGACACTGAACGCAAAAGTGTCATTATGGGGATAGAACTCCTCCTAACGAAGGATACTGACAGGAACAGCGAATTGTGAATAGACTCTTGTCCTACCCCACAAATCCTGTTTTGTAGACAATCCCTTTCCGAAAGCCATACTCCAAGGGGACAAACAGGGGACACAATATGCTGAATATAAAGGTATTTAGCCCTACTTTGGTAGATTTCCGAAAATCCCTACCCTATCCAATAAAACCGCAATCTCTTAATTGATAAGAGATTACATAAATCGGGACGTAGCTCAGCCTGGCAGAGCACCTGCTTTGGGAGCAGGAAGTCGCTGGTTCGAATCCAGTCGTCCCGAAATTATCCCGGAATCGGCGGTTCGAAAACGGACCTTTCCAGCCATCTGTGTAAGTGAGAATCAGCTACATCCCTGTCGCGCTTATCTTTCTCCAGATGACGGTGGCTGTCGAGGCGCATAGCCTCGGCGAGAGTTATCTCTTCCTCAGCGTATTCGAAAACGCACTCAAGGGTCGTGTCGAAATCACCTTGAGCGATCTCAACGGTGTTCTGGATCTCGATCAGAATACAGATGGAAAGGTATCCCAAGTGGAATTCGAGGAGGGATACGGACGAGTCGAATCCTACGTTTCGGATGGGCTAAGAATTGCTTCCAATGGGATCCCCTTCGAAATGGATCTCACGTCCTATAGCTTCCATAATCTTTCGTTTGGGAAATTCGCTGCACTTGAATTTTCGGTCGATAATGTACGGGAGCTGCCGAAAGTCCTTGAGGTCACCTACTCACTAATTTTCGAGAGTGATCCAAAACATCGTGGCTTTCTCCTAGTTGAATACAACCGATTTACGGGAGTGACCGACACCGGAGAGACCGTTTCTCTCATTTTCACTTCGAAGAACAAGAAGCAATCAATCGATTTGACAGTCCCCCCGTCCAATCGCGGATTTTGGGCATTCGTTCGAGAGGGTATCTTGCATATTTGCGATATTTGGGATGGGAAGGACCACATTCTCTTCCTCGTCGCTCTCATCCTGCCATCGGTAATGAAGCGCGAGGAGCGCCAATGACTGCCGGTCATGCAATTCCGGCCTGCCTTCGTCCAGGTGGTCAAGGTTGTGACCCTATTTACGGTGGCTCATTCGATCACTCTGAGCCTGGCCGCCCTCGGCATCGTGCAATTGCCATCTCGCCTCGTTGAATCCGTCATCGCGGCATCAATCGCGGTTGCGGCGCTGAACAATGTCCTGCAGATCTTCGCGGGCCGTATATGGCTGATCATCTTTTGTTTCGGGCTCTTTCATGGTTTTGGTTTCGCCAGCGTTCTGACTCACCTGGGCCTACGGAGCGGATCGCTTGTGCTCTCACTGTTTGGCTTTAACATTGGAGTGGAGATCGGACAGATCGCCGTCATCGCCGCCATCTTTCCAATCTTTTTCACCATCCGCTCTAAGTCGTTTTATCCCAGATACGTCCTTAGATTTGGCTCCTACGGTCTGACCCTGGTTGCCCTTTACTGGTTCGTCGAACGCGCCTTTGCAATTGGCGCCTGACTCGAATTCACCGATGCCCGGAAAACCGAAACGGTCCGACGGAAATTGGCTCACGCTGAGGAATGGGCTTCTTGGCGGTGCGGTCCTCCTAACTCTTATCGGATTAAGTCTGTTGCTTATTGTATTCCAACACAATCGTAGACTGAACTGGAAACCACTCAAGTTGCCCCTCAGTATCGAAGCCGGTGAAGGGGTAAGCGGAAGCTTCCTAGCGGAACACGACGAACGCTACGAGGTGGAGATCGAAATCACCGCGACACCGGGCATGAAACTGGAGGATTCCGTTACCGCTGTAGAGAGACCTTCATCTCTGGACATCAATTGGTCCGTCACAGAAGGTAACTCCGTTGTCGCTCATGGAAACTGCCGTGATTTCCTCTACATCTCCTCTACCCGACGCTCAATCAGAGACAGAGTATGGAGAGCTCTACTAAGGGCGCCTCTCATAGACGGAGAAAGTGGTACCGTATTCCGAGAGGTGGGCAGCTTCAAAGGACGAAAGGGGCGGAGTTACCTACTTCGAGCCGAGGTGCTGAGCACCATCGAAGAGCTCAACATGGGAAGCCCTCACTTCGGAGCCAGACTCAATCGGCAGTTCGTAGAGCACCACCACCTTAGTTCCATTCCAGTCGCCTATTGCGGATTCGGCGCTCTCGCTCTATCCTTCTTTCTCCTCATGACATGGATACTAACCGCTGTAAAGGGCAAGATCAAAAAAAAAGAGCCGGAACCCTGAGGGCTTTGCGAACACCTGAATTGGTTCCTGCGCAACGGATGAAAAAGGGATTGCTCTGAACGGAGGATTTTGACATTTTTAAGAAGAATTCAGGGTAGGATGGTGGGGGCAGTTGCCGATTATCTACCTTGGGATTCCTTACATACCCGGGATCTGGGAGGTCCCGAACTACGAACCTCAAAACCTGAAATCGACTAACCATGGAAACTCTCGTTCTTTCCTTTGAAGACACCCAACGGATCGTTCAGCACGTCGGTCTGGACTCAATCATGGATGAAATGATCGATCGTCTGACCCTCGCATTGAAGCAATTCAACGATGCGGAGATCGTCGTACCGGCCAGAGACGGCTTTCACTACCACGACAAGAACGGTAGCGGCCTGATCGAGTGGATGCCGGTAATGAAAATCGGCGAGAAGGCCACCATCAAGGTAGTCGGCTATCATCCCTCGAATCCCCGCCTGTGGAATCTTCCCACCATCTTGTCCACGGTGAGCGCCTACGACACCACTACGGGCCACCTCATCGGGATTGCAGACTGCACTTTTCTCACCGCTTTAAGGACCGGCGCGGCATCTGCGATCGCCAGCAAGATCCTCGCGAATCCGGAATCGGAAACCGTTGGACTGATCGGCTGCGGCGCGCAAGCGATAACGCAATTACACGGATTGCTGCGAACATTCGACATTAAGAAAATCCTCATCTACGATAAGAACTCGGAAATCAGCCAGAGCTTTGGCCGACGGTCTTCATGCATCATGACTCCTCATATTGTCGTCGAGGAATCTTCAATTGAGGAACTGGTCAGGAACGCCGACATTCTCTGTACCGCAACCTCTGTGGAAATTGGTGAGGGGCCGGTATTCGAAGATACCGAGACTCAACCCTGGGTACACATCAATGGAGCCGGATCAGACTTTCCCGGAAAGATTGAACTGCCTAAATCCCTTCTTCAGCGAAGCTTGGTCTGTCCAGACAGCTTGGAACAGGCTCTGGAATCGGGAGAATGTCAGCAGCTCTCCCGAGAGGAAGTCGGACCAACTCTGGTTGAGCTGCTGAAGGATGAAGACGCTTATAAGTCAGCCAAAAAACAGGCCAGTGTCTTCGATTCCACGGGCTGGGCGCTGGAAGATCAGGTATCGATGGAAATGCTGGTTCATTATGCGGGCGAGTTGGGTCTCGGGGAATCTCGGCAGATTGAAAGCGCCTCCTCGGATTCGCGGAACCCCTACGATTTCGGCCACACCCGAGCGTTCTTCTCGGAGCGGGCAGCCGAGGGACTCTGAAGCCTGGAATTCTCTTGCCTCGGCATAGACCCTCGGAGACGGGGGTGAGATTTCCAGGTTAGGATTCTGTCGGACTTAGGGCCCGACAGAATCCTCTGGGCTCGCCGCTTGAGCTCTCTCGAGACAGGGTTTCAGCTTAGCGGCTAGATTCCGGGCGGACCGATCCGATACAGAGTGGGTACTAACGTATTCAATCACTTCGACTCCACCGGAAGCCAGGTTTCCCCACCCCAGGGTGCGGTCCGCGAAAATGATCTTCGGCTGGCTGGTTCCGCGAAAGACGGTGACCTTTCCAGGATATATTCCAGGTTCATAACTTGCAAATTCCTCGCTGTACGGATCCTCGAAACGGATCATCCGCTTGCGAGTGTGAGCCGACTCGCCGGGGCTGAGGGCGAGTTCATGCTCTCCCCCACCCTTCTGCTCTTCCTCGGTTGCGGGCTCAATTCTACGAAACTTGCTTCTCAGTTTCCGTATCTGATTGCGGATCAATCGGATCGGGTAGCCGATGGGTTTCTTGCGGAGATTGTCTAAATGGCGCCCATGGCCTCCGAGTAAATAGTAATCTACGGACTCGCTGAATAGGTAGTTTGGATAGCCGGGGCCGTGAGTATCGAAGAGCGCCACTACGGCTGTCCCGCAACCCCGGACATCGAGTTGGCAGGCCATTTCGTAAGCGACCCTGTCCCGCAACCCCGGACATCGAGTTGGCAGGCCATTTCGTAAGCGACCCTTCCACCGAAAGAATAGCCCCCGAAGAAATACGGACCGTGTGGTCGAACTTTCTGAACTTCTTTGATCAAGTGATCGACCAGGCCATCCATTTCGGAATAGGGAGGGTGCTCTCCGTCGAGCCCCCAAGCGGCCAAACCAAAAGTGGGTTGCTCCGAACCCAGGTATCGTGCCAGATCGTTGTAGAGGATAACCGATGTGGCATAGGGAGGTATGACGAAGAGCGGAGGTCTCGATCCTTTGGGTTGAATCGGAACAACCGTGGTCCAGGGCGGTGACCACTTTTTGCGGCGGAGAATCTTTGCCTGATGCTCGATGGTCGCTTTCTGGAGAAGCGCATCTAAAGGGATTCTTTTACCGAGGGAGCTTTCGATTTCGTCGATCAGCTGCAGGGCGACAAGAGAGGTTCCTCCCAATTCGAAGAAATCGTCTTCGATCCCAATTGGCTCAATCCCGATAACTCTCTCCCAAAGCCTGATCAGTTGAAGTTCGAGCACATCCTGAGGGGGCATGGCATCCTCTTCGCAAACCGCATCGCTATCCCGCCGCGGCGAAACGGTAGAGAGATCGCGCTCCGTCTCCGAAGTCCCGACAGATGTGACCACCTCCGAATCCTTGGGCAAAAAATCGTCATCCGCAGTGACTAGGCGTACCAGGTCGGATACCTGCCGATCAGGCTCCGAAACCACGCCTTCGATAAGGTGTTGGAGGGCAGCAAGTATGGACTCAATTCTTCCTGACTCGAAGAATCGTGGGTCGTATCTGAGAGCAAGTGACAATTTCTGGCCCGGCTTTGTAATCAGGTTGAGCGGAAAGTCCGTGGTCACATCCCCGCGAAATTCGTCGATCACCAGCAGCCCTCCATCGACCGCGAAATGGCCCTCCCATGGATAGTTTTCGGTAATCAGAAGGGTCTCAAACAAACCCTGACGGCCAGGCACCTCGCTCCATTCCTTGATGCGAGGAAACGGGGTATTCTCAAATTCGCGCACCTCGACATTCCGCGCCATAATATCCCGCAACCAGTCAGACACGCCTATCTCCTGCGTCACTCGAACCCGCACCGGAACAAAATTGACAAAGACTCCGAGCATGGATTCAAGACCCTTTAGAGGGGCGGTCCGGCCGGACACGGTGGCCCCGAAAACAACATCCTCGGAAACATAGTAGCGACTGAGGATGAGAGCCCACGCTCCTTGAATTACCGTGTTGAGACTCAACTGATGACGCTCGACCATCGATTTTAGATCCTGGGTAAGTTGAGACGGCAGATCGAGTCCCGTCTCCTTAACGGCTGCGCTTTGGCCTCCGGACCCGCGGGAAATGCTCTTCGAGGCGATCGAATTCGGAGTGCGGTATCCTTTCAGGAGATGCCTCCAATAAGACTCGGCAGCGGACCAATCGTGTTGCCTGATCCAGGTGGCGAATTCAATGTAAGGTCTTGGTGTCGGCAGGTCGATCTCGCGCTTCTGACGAAGCTTACCATAGCATTCAAACACTTCATTGAAAGCCAGTGCCCCAGACCAGCCATCGAGCAAGATATGGTGGCAACTCCAGATAAAGCGAAAGGTGTTATCCGCGGTCTGAATCAGTGAAAGGCGCATCACCGGCGCCTTTGAAAGGTCGAGCCTCTTCTCCCGATCTTCTTCAAGAAAGGATTGCAGCGCGACCTCCTGCTCCATGGGGTCGGTCTTGCGCAAGTCCCTCCGCTGGAGAGACGGCTCAGCCACTCGGTGAACCACCTGAAGGGGCCTATCGAGCTCCTCCCAATGAATCGAAGTTCGCAATACGGAGTGCCGCTTCACCACCATACTCCAAGCGGATTCGAAAGAATCAACTTCAAGTTTGCCTTTGAGAAGGCATCTTATCTGAAGGAACCCTAGGTCCGACTCCGGATGGTGTAGACGGTGGAAGAGCAGACCTTCCTGAATCGGAGTCAGGGGATAAATAGATTCTACATTTCTTCGGTTCATCCCGAAGGAAAGCCTCCTATCAATTCGGCTTAGCCCGCTTTTCTCACAAATTTCCTACCAGCTTGTCGCGGCTCAATCTCCCTCCTGCCGCACGTTTGCTGTGAGGCCAAAAAAGCGGGCTAATGAACAAAAGGGCACAGAAGATAGGGAAGGGGACAAAGACTTCATTTTTCTGATCTCGATCGACGCTTCTTATTGGAGCATAAGGACTTGAGCGCCCCGGTAACGTGCATAATGTATTCGGCGTCAATATCTTCTGTGCCCTTTTGTTGTTTAGCCTGGAAATCTTCTGAGATTTCCAGGCTAGGTGATCCGATCAATGAACCCATCGAGTTCGCCCTGATCCAATCCCGCGTCTGGAAAGTCCGAGGGAGTGAAGCCCCCCACATCCGGATTCAAGCAGTGTGCGATAAGTATTCGCAGTCGCTCGGTGAAGTCTTCCGCTAGAGCGGAGACCGTCTCTCGCCGATGGATGCGATTACTGTATGTCCATATGAACTCTAGGCGTCTCTTGGAAGAGAATGCGTTGATCTCGAGAAGATGGCTTCTCTTTCCTTTCTGGCTGCGTGACTCTCCCATCGGACCGTCAATCAACTTCAACCAGGAGGCGGATGAAAGTTGATCGAGTTGACCAAGATAGTTAAAAAGGACTTGCGGTTGAGGTTGACCTCTAAGGACTCGGGAAACTTCCGGGCCTGCGTGGCAATAGCGCAACAATCCATAGCCGATCCCTCGATTGGGGATGCGTCTCATCTGCTCCTTAATCGATTTCAATGCCGGACCCGGCTCATCGATCCCTCGCAAATCCAGCCAGACGGGAAAAAAGGAAGTCAACCAGCCAACCGTTCGCGAGAGATCGGTATCCGGAAAAATCTCCTCCCGCCCATGGCCTTCAAGCCCCACCGCCAGAATCCTCTCTCCTGTCCAAGGCGCCAAACACTGAATCAGGGCGGTTAGAAGCACGTCGGTGATCTGGGTATTATAAGCTTTGGGAACTTCCTTAAAGAGAGCCTCCGATTTGGACACGGGAAGCGATACCGAAACCTCTCGGGCCGAGGCCTCCATGAAGTCACCATCCCGAAAGTCCATTGGCAACGAGGTCTCTGAGAGTAATGGTTGCCGGCTCCAAAATTCCATCTCCTCTTTCAATACCTCTGACTGTGCATACTTCATGAGCCTCTCAGACCAGGACTTGAATGAAGTCGTCTTTGTCGGCAGCTCGACCGTCGAGCCGGAACCTAATTGCTCATAGACGCGCACAAGATCCTCCAATAAAATCCGCGAGGATACCGCATCGATCCCCAGATGGTGGATCGTGATCAGGATCCGCCCCTGTACTCCGATTCCCAGGTCAAAAAAGGCCGCACGAAGGAGAATGCCTTCGCCAAGATCGATTCCGGCTTGAATATCGGAAGCAGCCCTCGTCATGGCCAAATGTTGTTTCTCGACGGGTTGTTCCGAGAGGTCGATCCGCGCCAAATACGCGCTCTTCGGTTCCCCCATGTTAGATTGCTTCCATCCGGATTCGGTAGTAAAGAAACGAAGACGCAGTGCGTCGTGGTGCCGAACGATCACAGCCAGGGATCGATCGAGTCGGGATAAATCCAGGTCCGGCGAAACCTCCAACAGAAAAGTTTGATTCCAATGGTGGGGCTCGGATAACTCCTGTTCGAAAAACCATTGCTGGATCGGAGTAAGCGGCACGGGTCCCTTAACCAATCCCTGCTCCGCCTCGGTCGATTCAGACTCTTCAGCAATTCCCGCCAATTGCGCGATCGTTGGGTGGTCGAATAGCTGCTTGAAGGAAAAGGAGAGCCCTGCCTCTCTCGCTCGAGAAATCACTTGTATGCTGAGGATGGAATCTCCGCCTATCTCAAAGAAGCTATCATTGATTCCAACTTCCTCAATGCCTAGGACATCTGCCCAGATTTCCGCCAGCTTCCGCTCCGCCTCGTTTCTCGGCTCCACGAAATCATCATCGCTATAGAAAAGGATCTCTTCCGGTGGAGGGAGTGCTCGCCGATCGACTTTGCCGTTCGGCGAACGTGGAAGCGTGTTGAGTTGCATGAACGTCGCCGGCAACATGTAATCCGGCAGTTCCTCCCGGAGAAGCTCGTAAAGCTCAGAGTTGGTCGGATTCTCCCCCTTCTTTGGCACCACGTAGGCCAATATCTGCGGGCTATTCCCCCTCCGTTGTTCCTGATTCGCGCCAGTTTCGAAGGAGGAATTTCCATTCCCTCCGGAATCCAAAAGCTTATCGAGTCGGCTGGCCAAAAGGGCCCGAAGATGGGGAGACAGAGACTCGATTCGGTGGCGAAGACTCTCCGAATTCATCAGCTATTTAACCGCTTTTACAACAGTCATCGAGTTAGACCACCATGCATCCCTGACATCTTCAGGCAGATTTAACGGCTTTACTACCTTCAAGGCGAAAGAACTGAAGAATTCGAGGAGAAGCCTCTGATGCTCACGGCTGAGAGAATCAATCTCGTAGGTCTGGTAACTGAAGTTTCCCCCTTTTCGGAGATGGCTTGCAGCGATCGGAAAAAAGCTCTCAGCGAAGGTCGTACTTTTAATCACCTGATCTGCGTACTCCGTCTCATCAAGAGGGTAGGTGTGGTAAAATATCCCATCGTAGATCTTCAATTGATCGATTGTGTCCTGCCAGCGACCACGAATCACACGGATATCCCTACCGGGATAGTCTTTCCTCCATTCGAGCAAACGCTGTTCAATCGCCTGATTGCATTCCACGATGGTATGGGACCTTACTCCGATCTCTTGAATAAAGGTGGAAGAGATCCCCCTTCCGAATCCAACTTCAAGGACATCACCTTCTCCTTCCACTACAGCCTGAGCCATTGCTTCCATCAGTGGGATTTGCCAATCCTCCATGATGTCCTCATCTTCCAGCACCGCCTCAGCTCGGCCTTGGACGTGAGATTCCTCTTTCCCCTCAACGAAATTTGCGGCCAATTCGTGCAGGTGGAGCAGGTTGTTTGCGAACTCATTAAGCGACCGATTCAGCAGCCAATTTCTCTGCCTCTCACGAGGTGGACGAATGAAGTTTTCGTTCTTAATCTGTAAGGAGATCTCGAAGTCCTTCAGTCTCTTCAGTCTTCGCGTCATTGTGCTTTACCTTCTCTTCAACAGGAATGCGGGGAGCCCCCCCAGAATCAATTCCTCCTCCTCCTCGTAGAGAGACTCCCAATAGGATTGAAACACGCGTTTGGTTCTGACCCAGCCCGTAAACGTCCTTTGGGTCCTTCGAATTCTGCTCAAAAGGTTTTCTTTCTTCACCATGAGATAATACCTTAGCGTCAGCATCCAGGCGGAGATAAATAGTACGTGTTCGACTCCGCAATCGTGCATGTTTCGAAACACCTGCTCCCAGCGCTCATCGGAGAACAGCGGATCAAGCCGGTTGATCATAATGACTCTGTCCTTATGATTCTCTAAGCCTGTCCAACTCTCGCGGTCCAGGACATCAAATTTGCGAACGGAGTCACATTCCGAGAAAACCCCTTGAAGTATCTCTACTGTGGAAGGGGCATGATCTGAACAGACGAGTTCCAGTTTCGAGAACAGCCTTTTGATGTGGTATTCCAGTGCCGCCGAACCTACGCCGACCGAATGCATGCGATTGAACCCGCTGCGAGTCAGCAGGTCCACGATTTCAACGGCGCGGGTGTTAAGGGACCCATCAAGTCCATCTCGTCCTATACCGAGTTCGCACATATTGACCCATTCGTTGCGCTCGCGAGGGATCGAAAAGTGCGGATGTCTCTCCCGCAACGCATCCCAAAGTTCCGGCGAGTCGAGTCTTTCTTTTTCGTAGACAAATCCGTCTGAAGTCGGATGGTAGTATTCGATGGTAAATCTGAATGGGAGACTGTTTATGTCTCTAAGTAGCTTCCTCATCTCTTCTCGTGTTTCCAACTATACAGACCCACTCCGGAGCGAACGGGGGCGATTTTATTCAGCCGGCTCGCCCCTAGTTGCAAATCGCTCGACTTCGACCAATAATTGATTCGCGGTCTCGTCGCTCAGCGACATCACGGAGTCTAGTAATGTTTCAGTCTCCACGAGAGAAAGCGCGCTCGCCCTTCTCGGTTGGTACGGCATCGTTTCTGCTTCATCCACATCCCTCACTACCACCGCTACCTCTTGCAAGGACGGGTGCTTTCTCAGCGCATTCTCGATTTCACCTAATTCGACTCGATGACCTCGAATCTTGATTTGATCGTCGTTTCGACCAAGAAACTCAATACAGCCATCCGGTAGAAAACGAGCCCGATCTCCGGTGTCGTAAAGACGGGATTTAGGATCGCTACTGAAGGGGTGCGGTCCGAATCGTTCGGCCGTCGATTCCTCTCGATTGAGGTAACCCCGGGCCAAACCATCACCACCAATAAACACATCTCCAGGAACCCCAATCGGGACAGGTTGAAGATCAGCATCGAGCAGGTAAATTTGAGTATTGGCGATGGGGCGGCCTATGGGAACGCTTGGGCCTTCTATCTCGAATGGTACGCGATACACCGTGCTCCAAATGGTCGCTTCTGTGGGCCCGTATTCGTTGAATAATTCGGTCTCAGGCAATCGTTCGTAGTGCCGATCGACAATTGCCTTCGGACAAACCTCACCGGCGACAATAACGGACCGAAGGGAAGAGAGTTGCCCCGGTTTGCTGTAGGTCAGAAGGAGATCGTATAGAGATGGCAGCATCAGAGAGTGTGAGATCTCTGATTCCTCGAAAAGCATCGCGAGTTCGTACATAGCCTGCTCCTGACGTTGTCGAGGAAGTACGAGCCTACCTCCCGAACTGAGCGTCCAAAAGATGCCCGCGGCCGAACTGTCAAAAGAAATAGAGGAGAGTAAGAGAAAATTCCTGACTGGTTCGGAGTAGTAGCTGATACGAGCGACAGTTGAATGAATCAGATTTCGATGCTCCACCAATACCCCGTTAGGCCTTCCGGTCGAACCTGAAGTGTAGATCGCGTAGGCCAGAGTGTCGCCCTCGACGCGAAGGGCGGGATTCTCCACGCCCTTGCAATCACTCGGCTGCCCGTCGCCGTCGAGATAGAATACTTGCTTCCCATGGTCGGAAAGCCTCTGCGCGAGGTGCTCTTGACAAAGGATGGCAACGGCACCTGTCTCCTCAAGTATCGATGAAAGTCGATCCTTAGGGTAAGCTGGATCCAATGGCACGTAGGCCGCTCCGCTCTTAAGGGTGGCGAAAATGGCGATAACCATTTCCAACGAGCGTTCCATAAATATTCCAACAAAACTTCCGGAACTTGCGCCGTAATCGATCAAACGGTGAGCCCATTGATTGGCCCGACGATTGAGTTCGCCGTAGGTCAAATGCGTATTCTCAAATTCGACCGCGACTGCATCCGGTTTCCGCTCCGCATGCGATTCGAGGAATTGATGAATCCCTCCTCGGTCCGGGTATTTCTCCTCTCGAGACATCCAGAAGTGAGGCAACTCACCCCTCTCCTTTTCCGATAGAAGAGAAAGCTTGGAGAGCGCCTGGATGGGATTCGGTGCCATCGACTCAAGCAGGGTCTGCAAATGCCCCAAGAGTCCGATGATAGCGGTATCGAAAAATTCGTTACCGTCATAAATCGCCACAAATTCGATCTGTGTGCCGGGGACAATAAGAAGTGCGAGCGGGAAATTGCTCTGTTCCTTATACTCCACATCACGAATCTCCAGGCTCCCATTCTCCCCATATAGTGCATCATCAACGGGGAAGTTTTCGAAAACGACAATGCTGTCGAAGAGCCGGCTACCCGGCGGAATCTCACTCCACTTCTGAATCTCTACCAACGGGCTGAATTCGTACTCTCGGATTTCAATCTGCTGCTTTTGAACACTCGTCAGCCAGGGTACGAGCTGGCTATCCGGTGCCACTTTTACCCTCAGTGGAAGAGTGTTGATAAACAGACCAACCATTCGCTCCACCCCCGGCATATCTGGCGGACGCCCCGAAACCGTCGTTCCGAAGACGATGTCGCGTCGGCCGCTGTATCGGCTCAATAGCATTCCCCATGCACCCAATATCAGCGTGTTAAGAGTGAGCCCATGACTTCGCGCCATCGAGCGCAGGGTCTCGGTGGAGGATTCGCTCAGGCTCTGAACTTCCTGCCTATGCCCTCTCTCTTCAACTGAAGAGATTCCCCTTCCCTCCTTGCCTGGAAGAGGTGTCGGATCATTGAAGCCTCTCAGCTTCTCTTTCCAGAATGCTTCCGCGGAAGCGAGGTTTTGCCCATTCAGCCAGGCGATGTATTCTCGAAAATTTTCTGAACCCTGCCGAATAATCGGCTCTTCTCTGTCATCCGAACGGTAAAAGGAGAATGCTCGTTTCAGGATCAAGGGGACCGACCAGCCATCAAACAGGATGTGGGGAAAACTAAACACAAACCTGCGTGTATGCTCAGCGAATCGAATAAGGGTGGTTCGCAACAAGGGCGCCCGAGAAAGGTCAAAACCCCTCACCCGGTCAGCCCTCAGGAATTCCTCAATTAGCTCCCGCTGAGCTCCCGATTCCATTCCGCTCCAGTCCTTGAATTGCCACCAGTCCGATCCCACTTCCCTACGCACCACTTGGAGGGGCCGCTTGAGTTTCTCAGACAGGAAAACCGTCCGCAGAACGGGCTCCTGTTCGATCACCAGTTGCCAGGCAAGTCGGAAGGCCTCGTACTTGAGGGCCCCAATCAGGGTGCAGCTGTATTGCTGGAGATAGACACCTGAGCTTGGCTCTTGAAGGATATGAAAATACATACCCTGTTGGGTAGGCGATAGGGAGTAGACGTCTTCAACGTTCTCTAGTTTCATTCAGTGAGTCTCTGTAGAATGGCTGCACGCCAAATCGCTAGGATCGATCGATTCGGTTAATCTCTTCCGCAAGTTTCCCCAGTTCCTCTTCGTCCAATCCTGCCAGAGGAAAATCGGACGGCGTAAGCTCACCCGGACCCGAAGAAAGACAGTGGCCGATGAGCGATCGAAGGGCACTCTGATAGCTGTGGGCGAGTTTTTCTATAGTTGAGCGCTCATGTAGATTTTCGCTGTAGGTCCAAACAGACCGCAACTTCCCTTGAATGACGGTCGCATTGACCTCCAAAAGGTAGCTTCTTTGGTCTGCCGGATAGTGAGAGACTTCCAAGGGACCCTCCATTCGGAAAAGTGAAGTCTCCGATAGGGTCCCATCAAATTGTCCAAGATAGTTGAACAATAACTCGGATCGAGGCTGAGCTTCCAAAGTTTTCCTGATCTGATGGCTCTCACCCAGGTACCTTAACAGCCCGTAGCCGAAGCCCTGTTCCGGCACAGCGCGCAACTGTTCCTTGACCGACTTAAGGGCCTCTCCCGGATCCGAGCATGGGGCCAATTTCAGAACCACGGGAAAAATCGATGTGAACCAACCAACGGTTCGGGAGAGGTCCAAGCCCTCGACCACCTCTCGTCGACCGTGCCACTCAAGGTCCAACCGGATCGTATCGGTGCAAGACGATTCCGCGATCGACTGTGCGAATGCGGTCAGAAGCACGTCGTTGATTTGGGTATTGTAGGTCTCGTGGACGCGGTGCAAGAGAGCATCTGTCTCCAACGCATCAAGTTCAACGGACAGGTCTCGTGCCGATTCTTCAATGTTGTCTTTCCGATGAGGCCGGTCCCGAGGAAGTGGCGAAATTTCGAACTGTCCCAATCCTTTCCAAAACTCCAATTCCCGCCGTACTCTGGAGGACCGCGCGTATTCCGCGAGTGTGTGAGACCATTCCTTGAGTGAAGTCGTCTTGGGCGGCAGCTGATTCGGAACACCTTTTCGCAATCGTTCACAGGAAGTTGCCAGATCTTCCAACAAAATCCTCCAGGAGACACCATCGACGGAGAGGTGGTGGGCAAGGATCAGAAGACGATCTCCAAATCCTCCTGCGCCCCGTTCGAAAAGGGCCAGACGGATCAGCAGCCCTCGGCCAGTATCCATGGCAGAGCTGAGCTCCTTCACGGTTTCGTGGACGACTGAGTTCTCTTCCTCAGTTGAAAGGTTAGAGATGTCGACCCGAATAATGGATTCGGCAACGACCTCATCGGTCAACCACTGCACCCATCCATCCTCTCCCTCCGCGAATCGAAGACGCAGGGCATCATGATGCCTCAGCAGCTCCTCGAATGTCCTCGACAGGATCGCCGCATCCAACTTATCCAAGACTTCGAGCATAAGGAACAGGCTTCTATGGCTCGGCCTAAGGAAATTGCTGTTGAAGAACCAGTGCTGTATTGGAGTCAGTTCCAATCGACCCTTCACCAGACCCTGCTCGGCACTGAAAATCGCAGTGTCATCCGCGATCGAAGCCAGCTCTGCCACCGTCGGATTCTCAAAGAGCTGCTTTGAAGTGAGGCGTATCCCCTCCCTTCGAGCCTTGGCAATGACCTGTATGTTGAGTATGGAGTCGCCGCCCAGGTTCACGAATCGGTCGTGAATTCCTACCCTTTCGAGACCGAGCACACTCTCCCAGATCCGAGCGAGAGTCCTCTCTTGGGAAGTTCTGGGAGGGCTCCAGCTCCCTTCCGATTCGGTTTCCAGCCGATCAGGTGAGGGAAGCGCCTGCCTGTCGATCTTCCCCGTGGTCGTCAGCGGCATGGATTCGAGAACGACGACTGCTGCCGGTACCATATATTGAGGGAGCTTCCTTCTCACATACTCCTGCAACCGACCGGGCTCGGGGCTAGGCTGCCGATTGGGTACGACGTAAGCCACAAGACTCTTGCCTCGAGTTTTGTCCTCAGGCGCAAGAACGACGGCTTCACGCAGTTCCGGATGCTCCAGGAGAGCGGATGAAACTTCCCCAAGTTCGACGCGATGGCCTCGAATTTTCACCTGATCATCGACCCGTCCGATGAACTCAATGCTGCCGTCTTTCCGAAGACGGGCCATATCACCGGTCTTGTAAAGCCGCATCCTCGAACCTTGGGAGAAAGGATCCGACACGAAACGCTCCTGAGTCAGGTCCGGTCGATTGAGATACTCACGCGCTAAACCGGCACCGGCGATACACAGTTCCCCCGGCACCCCGCTGCTGACCGGCTGCCCACAAGCATCCAATAGGTAGATCGAAGTATTCTGGACCGGCCAGCCAATCGGTGTGATTCCCTCTCCAGCCTCTTCCGGGTTGAAGGTTAACAGAGTGGAACAGATCGTTGCCTCAGTCGGACCGTATCCATTGACGATAGTCAAGGCCGGCAGGCGATGACATATCGCTTTCAGCACCCTCTCAGGTATCGGCTCCACTCCGACCAACACTCTACGTAGCGATAGAGGTATCATTGTCTCCAGAATCCCATTCGCCATCTCCACCAGAATGAAAGGCGGAATGTACGCACTATGTATGCACTGTCTTTCAAGCCACTCAACAAAGGCAACCGGATCCGATCTCACTCTCTCAGGAGTGATGTGTAAGGTCCGACCGTAAAGGAGTGCAGAGAAAATCTCATATATCGAGACATCGAAACCAACACTGGTCCACCAACTACACGCGTCTCCCGGATTAAGCGGCCTCCGTCCCTCCAAGTCATCGAGAAGATTGATAACTCCTCGGCTGCTACAGCACACGCCCTTAGGTTTCCCGGTCGAACCTGACGTATAGAGAACGTAGGCGGGATCTCGAACGTCCGTCGGGATAACCGGTGCATCTCCAGGCTCTCCTGGATCTTCTCCACTCTTAGCGTCGACGCAGATCAGTTGAACACCGACCCCTTCGAAGGAATTCAGGAGTTTAGACTCGGTCAGCAAGATCGAGATCCCCGCATCGGTGAGTATGAACTCCGACCGTTCCGTCGGAAACCCAGGCTCAAGAGGAAGGTAGGCACCACCGGCCCTAAGGATCCCCAAAATGGAAATGACGATTTCTAGTGATCGCTCGAAACAGACGCCTACAATCGTACCGGGTCCTACTCCGAGTGACCTCAAACAACCCACCAATCTTTCAACACGAGAGCCGAGCTCCCTGTAAGAAAGTCTACTCTCCTCGAAAACAAGCGCGATATTGTCAGGGGTCGCTTCTGCCTGTATTCGAAATAGCTGACCAAGCGATTGTTTGGGCGGAAGGGATCTGCACTGAGTGACAGTCCCTTGCAGGACACCTGTCTCCTCCCTGGAAAGTAGGCTTACATCCCTGATCGTCTGCGACCTGTCCTCCAGGAAAGCTTCGAATACACGCATGAAGTGCGCAACGGCCAATTTCTGTTCCGATTCGCCGAAAACCCCGAGATTGAAATCGAATAGAAGGGTGAAGCAGCCGGTTCGACCCAAATCCTGGACGTGAAGTCGCAGCGTGTGGCTGGGATCAGTATAGCCCGAATGAACCCAGGACGAATGCATCGGGATATCCTCGGATTCGGTGAATGTAATATTGCTATAGTTCAGCAGCACATTGTAGGTCCTGGCTGATTCCTGACTGCTGACCCCCGGCTTGGCGTGCGTCAGAGACGAAAGGACCTCCCTTCTTACCTTCTCGATCAGAGAGACAAATGTCTCCTTCCCATTTATCTCTACCTGCAGGGGCAGAATCTCCATAAAGAGACCCGTGGTTTCCTTAAAAGTCGAGGAGGTGCGATTGTGAAATGGGGTGCCGATTACAAGGTGCGTGCTGCCGTCCATTCGATGAAGAAAAGCGAAGAGGAGAGTAACGAAGATCTGAAGGAAAGTAAGATCGGTGCTGAGAGCCCGTATGCCTTTCTCTTCAGATAGGGCAGTCAACTTTTCCATCTGCAGGGAATCTAACCCGCATGTAACCCGCTTACTTCGTGCCGTTTCTTTCGACGCCATTCTCCCATAGAAGCTCACGGGTTCGGGACAATCCGAGATTCTATGTCTCCAGTATGTTTCGGCTTTGGCAAATTGGGTTGAGCTTCGTCCCGTTCGCTCAAACTCAATATATTCCCTGTAGCGCGGAGGTTCGATTCCATCGGAAAGGTGACCGTGAATTCTGCCCCAGTAGTGTTCTATCATTCGACGGTAGAGCACGGTAACGGACCAGCCATCCGTAATGAGATGATGCTGAGCCATGTACCATACGTATCCGTCATCCGAAATTCGAAGCAGAGCGGAGTCAAAGAGACGTTCACCGAGCCCAAACGGACGAACGCATCGCTTCTCGATCCATCTTTTAAGAGTGGCCCGCGCATCTGGTTCTTGGGAGAAATCCAGAAAGTCCATGAGAAAGGGAAAAGTATCCCTTACCCTTTGAAAGGGGGTGCCGTCGGATTCCTCTATAACCGTTCGGAGGGAGTCACTATGGTCGAGGAGCCACTGGAACGACTCCCGGAAGATCTCCCGATCAACGTCGGCGCTGAACTCGAATGTCAGCACCATGTTATAGAGCGGTGACTCCGGATTCATTTTTTGGCCCATCCAGATCAAGAATTGCGACTTCGTCAGATCGGACATCCGGAAAACAGCCTCTCCTGAAGGAGATCGACCTTCACTGTTGGTGGACTCCACGGATAACGGATCCTCGTTTCTGTTTACGTCGTTGGACACTTCAGATTCGCCGCAAAGTCGAAAGGACCCTGACAGCGACCTCCACTGGCGTCACTCGACACCCGCTAAACCCCGAGATCAGACATGTAGTTGTCGCCTCTGTGGATACGAACAAAAACAAGGTTCGAATCCAAGAAGCGCCTCTGAGATGTAGTTTAGACAGCACCCCTCGCCTACTGTGGGCTTCCTATTTTGCTTAACCCAAAGTCCCCTTATATAGAAATGTGAAAGCCGATTCCAGCCCCAATTTGATCCCGCCGAATTGTTTCGAGGTCGTTCCAAATCTGATAAAGGGGTGGCCAAAATCCGGGGTGCCTTCCGACCAAGAAAAACCCATTGCCAAGATAACTAAGCTGCGTTAGGAAGCTTTGGCGAGAATGAAGGCTTATACCCAGAAGATCTTGAGATCGACCACCGCCTTCATTCTCCTTCTCCCCTTTCCGGAACTCCCTGTTTTCGCTCAAGCTACCAGAGACACGTTTCAGTTTCACATGACCAAAGCGATCGCCTCCTTCTCCGACGGACGCTATGCCGAGGCGGTTGAGGCATTCGACACCTTAGAAGAACTATATCGCAATGAACCCGGTTATTCCCTTCCGGCTTACCGAAAGTTACTCCTTCCTGCCCGTGGCTATGCCCAACTGCGTCAAGGTCTACCAAGCCGGGCGGTAGAAAGTCTCGGTCGGTATGTGGAAGAGTTTCCGCTAGAGCGCAAACGACGTCCTTTCGTCCTATTCAGTCTCGCTCGCGCTTACCGTGAATCTGGGGACACCCGGGGGGCGATCCGCACCTACGAAAAACTGGAACATGAATTCCCGGATACTTCGGAGTCCGCGATCTCGATTCTGAGGAGAGCCGAGCTACTTTTCCAAGAAGGGAAAACGGAGAGGAGTCTTCTCAGTCTTAACGAACTCTACGCCTCGAGTGCTGCGGAAACACTGAGGTTTCGGGCTCGCCTCCGGGCTCTCCAAATTTCGATCGAGTCCGGCGACGAGAGAGGGGCGGTGGAGACTCTTCTGGAGACTCCCTGGAAAATCACGACCATGCCGGAGCTCGCCCTCCTCGCCTTCTCCGCCCTACGAATCGGCGACAAACTCTTGGAGAGGGAGAGATTCCCGGATGCTATTCGATGCTTCCGAATGGTTCCGCCAAGAGGGCAGCTCCTGGCGCTACAGCAGGGCCGCCTCAAAAACATTGAGGCCATACTCCGAAAGAGAGGGGCATCGGCCGCCCTGACCGAAAATGCCCTTTGGCACGATTATTATCGCGGCCTGATCCAGAGGATTCGCAAGCAGCTGAAAGGGCTCCAGGCAGGGGAAGACTACACTCCCCGATTTAGGCTTCGCTTCGGCCAGGCGATGCTCCTTGCCGGACGACATGAAGAGGCAGTGATTCTATTTCGATACCTCTCCGGGGACAAGAATCTGGACCAAGAAATCCGTTCAGAAGCGCACTATCGCTGGATCCTGGCGGTGCAGGCGCTCGATAAATGGGACGACGCGATCGTCATAGCACAGGATTTCATGGATCGTTACCCAAATTCCGAAATTGCGCCCCAAGCGGTCTTTCTTATCGCCCTCGCCTACCAGGAGCAACGCAACTACGAGAGTGCGATTGAAGTGCTGAACGATCTCATCGCCAGAAATCTCAGCCACAATGCGGCGCAACGGTGGAAGTTTGCCCTCGGCTTCTGTCTTCTCCTCGATCAGCGAAATGCCGAAGCGCGCGGGGTGTTTGAGCAGGTTGTCGAATCATGGCCAAAAGGACGCCTGGTCTTGAATTCGAGGTACTGGCACGCCCTCACCTGGTTCTTCGAAAAAGAATATGAAAACGCATTGGAGGAACTAGAGCAGCTCCTACCGGACTCATCCGGACATCCGATGAACTCTGAGATTCGCTATCGCCTCGCAGCCGTACTCTATGGCATGCGCCGCTACCAGCAGGCTCTTGATGCGATCGACAGCTTTCTCGCAGACTTCCCTGGACACACACGATTTGCCGAGTCTCAGGTGCTGCGGGGCGACATCCTGATGGGAAGAGGCGAGCTCTTGGGAGCCGCGGTGGCATTTTCCAAAGTAACTCCGGAGGCTGCTGGGCTCTTCCCTTACGCCATCTTCCAGAGTGGAAAGATCTACAAGGCTATGGAGGAGTACGACCGGATGATCGCACACTTCTCGGAGTATCTGGAGCGAAGTGACCTCGAAGTGAAACCGCGAATGAGCGAAGCCCTCTACTGGATTGGGTGGGCCCACGGTCGGCAGGGACGCGTTGAGGAAGCTTTTCCCATCTTTACCGCTGCGTTGGAAAAATTCGGGAACGACCTCGAGTCTAGAGAGATTCCCCTTATCCTCACCGCGCTACGAAAACAATACGCCAAGTTGCAAAAGAATACGGTTCGGAACGGTGTTACCGAGCATCCGCTTCTCACAACCCCGAGTTTCGAGTCCTGGGTCGAGCGGGAGCGTCAGAGAGCTCTCGTGGAAGGGCAGCTCACCTACTTCAGCAGATTGGGTCTCTATCAATCCAAAGCGCTCGAAGAAGGCGGAGATTCCACCGCCGCACAGACGATCCTCCTCCAGATCGCCGAGAAGGTGCCAATCGAGCGGCTCGACGCCGAGGCCCTCGGCCGGATTGGCCTCGCCCTAGAGCAACTCGACTTCCCTTCCGCCACGGAATATCTGGAAGCGCTCCTCCTCCGCTACCCCGATTTCGGCGAGCGAGCTATGGCATACTACGGACTTGCCCAGGCCCATTTTAAGGCGAGCCAATGGGAAGAGGCTTCCGATCTCCTCGAAAAGCTTGCGGGGGAGATACCGGTACACCCACTGGCCGCCGAATCCACCCTCCTTCTGGCCCAGGTCCACTTGAAAGGAGGAAAACCACATAAGGCGATTGCGCTCCACGAGGGACTTCTTCGCCTCAAGAGCGCCCGCGGAAGACCTCACGCCGAAGCCCTCCTCGGTCTTGCCGAAGCCCACCAAATGCTTGGAGAAGAGAAAAAGGCAATCGCCTATCTCCAGAGGATTTACACTCTCTACCGAGCTTATTCCGACCTCGTGGCAGATGCCTACTTTAAGAGTGCCCAGCTCTTTGAGGTGATTGGAGACATCACTGCCGCCTACAATACCCTCGTCGAATTGACGGATTCATCGGATCTCAGCGCTCACCAGGCCTACGCAAAAGGCGTGGTGGAGAAGAATCGGCTGCGCGCCGGCCTAAACACCACTCTGGGGAGCCCTCTGAACCAAACACCATGAAGGCCCTCCCTTTCCTCCTTTTCTCTCTGGCTGCGGCTGTCACTCCGTGCCTGTCGAATCCCGTGGCGGAACTTCGGGACTTGAGCCATGAATTGGAGGAGCCGGTGGTGGCGCGAGATTCTTCGGGAAGAATGTATGCCGGAACTCTGAAGCGCATTTCGAAATCTCAAATCAGTCTGACGACCCGGGTCGATGAAGGCGAGGTTACCTACCGCTTCCATAGAGAGGATATTTCCACGCTCAAATTCCCTGGCCAGACCTTTGAGATTGTTGCGCTCGATCTGTTGAGGGAGCGGCGGACCGATAAGGCGCTCGAGATTCTTGAAACGCTTTACACCCATCGTTCGCCCTACTTCGAGTTTATGAAAAAAGAGGACGTTCTGTTCTTCCTACGTCTCGTGGATGGATACGAGGAATCTGACCAGCACATCTCAACCATCGCGGTCGCACGAAGGCTGCTCGAGTTCTCTCCCAATGACAAGGTGGCGGCCAAACTCGAATCGTCCATTCTTCTCGCTTTCTTCCACTTGGATATGGAGGAGGAAGCGCTTGCCTTGGCGCATGCCTGGATCGCCCGTTCCCCCATCTACCACAGTTCCTCCCTAGGCTGGTGGATCGCCTCTCAGATCGCATTGGAGCGGAGTCAATTCGAAAAGGCTTTGCATTTGAGTCTCCACCCGATCGTTTTTTCGGGCCCTCTCGCAGTATCATATCTCGAGAATTGCTACTCGGTAGCCATTGCAGCATCAAAGGCGCTACAAAAGGATGAAAAGGCAGCTTGCCTCCTCCACGAAATGATCGATCGATCCATCGTTGCGGAATCGGAGTGATTCCCTCCTCTCCGATCAGAATGGAGTTTACTTTGAGCGCCGATTGAAAGAAAGAGAGGCACACGTGCTCCCTAGAATAGAACGCTTTGGAATACTGTTGATTCTGCCGGCCCTTCTCTTTGCCCAGGGCGTCGAATCTTCGATCGCGCCAACACCCGAAAACACCAGCCTGTGGGGACTGATTCAACAAGGTGGCTGGGCGATGTATCCACTCGGCCTCTGTTCTCTTACGATGATCTTCCTGATAATTCATAGCTGGAGGCTGTCCCAAATCCGAGAGGATTTGGGTGGAAGCCTGATACCGATATCAATCTTCGTCACGTTATGTAGACCACGACATGCCTTCCGTCCTCGGTAGCTTACCTTTTATCCGTTATGCACCTTTCCAGCACCCTTCCTCTCGCTTTGAGTCGATAGTTCTCCCAAGGAAGCGCCTCTGACTCGATTCTTGGATCCCTATGCCGCCTGCGTTGCCTCTTTCTCATGTTCTTGCGCAAGTCTCTGCGCGATTTTCCATAGATTGTGGGACAGAACCGACCAGGCCACGCTAAGGTTACGGTTGTCAAAGCCTTTGCTGCGTATCTTGCCCCCGTGCCATCGGTTCTTGAGCACTCCGATCCGGCCTTCGGTGCTCCCTCGTCGTCGCTGCAACCGGACAAAGCGCGGCTCCTCCATCCGCTCCTTGAGCTCTTGTGGATTGCGGGGCGTAAGGGCGTCAAAAATCCCCTCTGCCTGGGAGCCGCTTGCTGGCCGCCTTCGAGGCATAGCCCCGATCCCCACTGATCGCTTCGATCTTCTCCTCTAAAGCGAAGCCCTTTTGCCTCTCCAGACTTTCCCAAAGCTGCTTCAATTCGCTCGGGGCCTGCCCCCCATACAGTTTCCAGTCCAACAGATATCCCTCTGCGCTCTCGCATAAATAAAGGGTGTTGCCAAACTCCACCTCCCGATCTGCCTTGCCTCGCACGATGACGTCAATCTCAGGTTCGTAGGCGCTCAGGATCTTCTCCTCATTCTTCACCTGCCGCCCCCCTATGATCCGTTCGTGCGCCTGTTTCATGACCTGCGGTATCTGCTCTAACATACCATCCATTCGCTCGATGATTCGGCTCGCCTTCTTCTCGGTGTAATCGCTTTGCATCCACATAGCTTCCAATAAGTCACGGTGGCGAAGGGCATGGCCCTCAATCTTCTTGAGCAATAGCTTCATCCGCCGCAGGATCCCTTTACGCGCTTTGCCCGCCTCCCGGCGCCGACGCGCATGCGTCATCTCCAGGCACCGTTTGTTCATCTCCCGAGCCAATCCCTTTGCTCCCTGGGGCATGCGCTGTTTCATTCCCGCCTGCCGGATCAGACTGATCGCCTTGAGCAGCGTTGCTCCCACATCCTTGAGCAAGACCCAGTCCACGGGCCAGTGGATGTTCGCTTCCAGGCAAGTGGCGTCGATCAGGCATTCCCTCGTATCGATCGGCTTCTCTAATCCTGCCTCACCACAATGTTCAGCATTGCCCACCACCTCGGTCATCCTTGCATGCAGCTGTCTCAGATACGCTTCGTCGAAGAATTTCGAATCCCGTTCCAGACTGCTCTTCGATATTTTCCGGATCCCGTCTACCTCACGCACCCGGCAAAAATTAGCCAGAAGCTCACTGCGTCCCAACTCCTGCGACAGACAACGAAAGGATATCCCTCCGAGTAAATGACGCACCACCTCCACCCGCAGCGCTTTTATCGCTCTTAGAGCGCGTCGCTCCCGATCCTTCCCTCCCGCTTCATCCCATCCTTCCAAGGCTTTTACGATCGCCTCCCTTTCCAGCGAGGAGTCGATCAAAACCCGGTCAATCCGCTCCATTGTTTCCAGAAACACGGTGTAGTCTTTGCATCGAATGACTGGAGTTAGGGCTGGACGCAGGAAGCTTTGTACGGCAATATTTTTCATGAGAAGGGCGTGCTTTGTATTTGACTAACGCAAGCATAAGCGCCCTTTTTCGCCGGATCGAGCTTTTTGCAGCTCTATCCGGCCTTTTTTGCCCATAACTCATTAAAAATCAATTGTTTCCACCACTGGGACGGGCTCTAGCTGGCGCGAAACATCGCGGAGAAAATTCATCCCGGAACATTCATCGAGTGAGCTCTCACAGAAACTCCAGGAAAGGGACTTCCCCTCGGCCGCGAGAATTCTGGAACGGGAGCCAACGGTTCTAAACCGTGCCCTCAAAGCAGGCCTCGACAAGGCGCGCGCCGAAGCCGTCGACGCGAACAAAGAAAGAGTCGAGATGGCTTTTATCGAGGCACTCGAATACGAAGAGAGCGCGATCAGCCAGTGGATCAACTACCTCAATGTCGTCGCAACCGTCTCTCCAATGATCGGGCTCCTCGGCACGGTGAGCGGGATGATTGGAGCCTTTTCAACCATTGCAAGCGGTGGTATGGGACGTCCCGAACTGCTCGCCGGAGATATTGGCGAGGCTCTCATCACCACCGCCACAGGCCTCGTCATTGGTATTCCGGCTATGATCGCCTACTTCGTTCTGCGCAATCGGCTCAACAATGTCATGCTGGCTACCACTCAGGAGGCGAGCCGGCACCTCGATCGCCTCTCCGACGATGTGCGAGATGCTAAGCCACCCGAGGATGTCCACTCCGATGACACTTCTCGCTAGGATTCTGTCGGTATGAAGTTGGTCGTGATTTACGAACATCATCCTACGACCCGAAGTTCAGGACTGTTGCGAAGTGCAAATCCCGACAAATCCCTAGTCCGCAAGATCGCGTAGTTCCGGCAACGAATTCATCAGCTGGTCCGCCTTTGAAATCCAATAAGGCGGTTTCCGAAGGCCAGGGAATTCAAGTTTGGCAATAAGATCCAGCTGGCCCTTCATTTCGGAAAATTCTTCCCGTTCCCAGTATAGAACGGCCAGATTGTAGGCCGCCTCCGCTCGTGTTCCGTCGAGCCTTTCCGTGTCGTTCGCAATTTCCAAAAGGGCGCTCCGGCCCTCATCCTCGTGACCGCTTTGAATTCGGGCCATGGCGAACCCGAGGCGGGCCCGACCTGCTAGGGGTGTCTCTTCCAGTGTCTCGACGGCAGAAAGATAATGTCCGGCAGCCGCTTCAAATTCTCTCTCCCCATACTCCCGATTAGCCACTTCAAGATAAGCGAAACCGTTCAACGGATGTCGCGAGTATTCCTCCGCAAACCCAATGAGGGATTCACCTTCCTCCGCTTCTTGATAGGCCAATCGCACCGCGGCTTCCTTCCGGTCCGCAACGTAGATCATTATCTGGTAGGCAAGGACGACAACGAAGAGTAACACAGCCGCGCCCTCGATCACTCGCCGACGGCGCCGCCAAAACTCCAACAATACCTCCTCGAAATCGCCTTCCCGGACCTCGACTCCTTGGGCGGGAGATTCCTCAGCGGCCTCCGGCGCTGGCGATGATTTCTTCTTCGCACTCATGTCCCAGTTTTGGGGAATATCAGCGTCTGCAGGTCAAAGTTTCAAGTCAATAGGGGGCTAAGAATTTGACACGCTTCCTCGTTCTCTCACCCTCCTAGGAATCTGTCGGACTTTGAGCTCCGAACCTTCAGTGAGGTTTAGATCGACGGGTGGAGGATGTAAATTGGGACCAGGTTCATTCCGACAGACTCCTAGCCTGGAAATCTGACGCGATTACCAGGCCAAAAAACGATAATGGATTTCCGCGAGAAACTGGAGAAGCGGTGGGAGAAAACCGGTTCTCTCCTTTGTGTTGGTCTCGACCCCGACATTGACCGGCTCCCCGAGCCTGCGCGACGCCATCGCCATCCCCTTTTTTCCTTCAATCGATCGATCATTGATGCAACCGCGGAATTTGTCTGCGGTTTCAAGCCACAGATCGCTTACTACGCCAGTCGTTCCGCCGAGGATGAGCTCCTAATGACCTTAGATCTCTTGCGCCAAGATTTTACGGAAATTCCCGTGATACTCGACGCCAAGAGGGGAGATATCGCGAGCACCGCCGAGCAGTACGCGAGGGAGGCATTCGATCGTTATCGAGCCGACGCCGTAACCGTAAACCCGTATTTGGGTGGAGACAGTCTCAAGCCGTTTTTGGAGAGAAAAGACAAAGGGATCTTTATCCTATGTCGGACTTCGAACCCCGGTTCCGGCCAGTTCCAGGAACTCAGCTTTGGGAAGGAACGCCTCTTTGAAATTGTCGCCCACAAAGCGGCCGAGGAGTGGAATACGGGAGAAAACGTGGGCCTCGTTATCGGCGCGACATTCCCTCAGGACCTCCGAGGGATTCGTAAGATCGTCGGTGATATGCCCCTACTCATCCCCGGGTTGGGGGCTCAAGGCGGAGATTTGGAAGCGACCGTCAAAGCAGGCCTCTCCTCTCGAGGCGCCGGGATGCTGATTAATTCATCCCGGGGAATCATCTACGCCGGAAGCGGAGCAGATTTCGCCGACGCTGCACGTCTCGCAGCGCGCAATCTGCGAGATTCCATCAACCGATTCCGCTAGGAATCTGTCGAACGAGCATTGCCACTTGTGCAGCCGTTGAAGGTCAAAGTCGGACTGACTCCTAGCCTGGGAGGGCGGCCTCTTTCTCTTCCAAAGCCTTCTCCCGCTTCGACAGATCATCCGTCAACTGTTCCAACTCCGTTTCCTTCTCCTGCTGGGCCATCACCTTTTCAAAGAGAGTATTCTCGCTCGCTTCGAGAAACTCTTCGCGCTCTTGCATCATGGCCTTCGCCTCTTTCACCGCGTTTTCCTGAACTTCCAGTTCCTCCCGAAGCTTCTCCAGCGCCTCCTGCGCTTCCTCCGACATACCGGCGCTGCTCTCCCCATCCGACTGCACTTCTGCTTCGTTCAATTGTTCCTTCGCTTCGGAGACCGCCTCCGATTCGAAAATATCTCGGACACCGGCAATCTGAGCCGCCCGCTCTCTATCGTCATCACAGAATCGAATCAATTCCGCAAGGTAGGCCTCCTCCCTGGCATGGAGATACTCCTTCAGGGTTGGCCATTTATTCGCCTCCTTGATTCTGTGTGGCAACTGTTGGGGCCCAATCAGCCGATTGTTCGAGACCGAGACAACCGCCATTAGGACGTTGCAGAGCTCAGTCAGATTTCCGGGCCAGGGATACCGATAAAGCATTTCCTCAACATCTCGTGAGAGCTCAATCTGCGAAGTCGAGAAATAAGGATTCTCCGAGCGTTTCAAAATGTCTTTAATCAGCGGAGGCAGATCCTCCCGGCGCTCCCGCAAAGGCGGCATCGTAATCGGTAGGGTGGCGATCTTGAATAGAAAGTCATTCGAGATCTTGTCTCGTTCCAGTCGGCTCTCAAAATCAACATCGCTCGAGCAGACAAGCCGGAACTTGCTGTCCGCCACCTGCAGAACCTGGGCCAGAGTCTTCTGCACCTTGACCGGCAACAGGTCGACATGATTAAGAAAGAGCGTACCTCCTTCCACTTCCTCAAAAAGGGATCCCGGCGTCCCGCTCGGACTCACCAGAGTCTTCCCCAACTCCTCAGAGTCCGCGATTGAGCAATCGACTCCTTTAAAGGGCGCCTCCAGGCCCGGACCCTTTTCATGCACAAGATTCGCTAAGGCCCGCTTTCCCGTGCCGGGCTCTCCCTGTATCAGCATCGGCGTCTTGGCCCGGAGAAGCTTCTGCACCTGTCTCTCGACCGCTTTGATCGCCTCGCTTTCCCCGATCAATGCACCCACCAAATCGACGCTGGAACGCAACGCTTCATCCGCCACCACCACCGGCCTTCCCCCTTCATTCGCCCTCCTCGCATCCACCGCCCGGTGTAGAGTCTTGACCAGCTCCTCCAACCGAAACGGTTTCTCCACATAGTCGAAAGCACCATACTTAATCGCCTTCCCGGCCGACTGCGTGGAGGAATACCCGGTCATCATGATCACAACCGAATTGGGATCGATTTCCTTCAATTCCCGCAGAACAGAGATACCGTCCATCGGCTCCATCTCGATGTCGACCAGCACGACATCTATATTGCCTTCGCGATACCGCTTCAGAGCCTCTTCACCGCTCAAGGCAAAGGCACTTAAGAAGCCACAGGGATTGATGACCGCCTCCAACATCTCGTGAACGGCAGGCAGATCATCAACTACAAGTACAGACGCCATATTTCGCGCGCGAACCGCAGAAAATCCGCGCAATCGATCCTCGACTTTAAATTTTTCCCCGGGAGGCGCTACTTTTCTTCCGCAATCCGAGCTACGAGATCACCGATGACAATTGGAAAATCGGCAGGAACATTGCCATTACAATGCCGCCAATTACGACCCCGAGCACACAGATTAGTAGAGGCTCCATCAAGGATGTGAGGGCCTCTACGATGGTCTCGATTTCGGCGTCGTAAAAGTCGGAGATTTTATCCATCATGCCATCAACATTACCGGTCTGCTCACCGGCTTTCGCCATGTGCTTCACCATCGGGGGGAAATACGGATTCAGCGCGAGGCAGTCGGAGAGCTGCCCTCCCTGGCTGATTGCCCTCGAAATCTCCCGGCAGGCCGACTCGATATAGGTGCTGCCACTCGCGTTGGAGGTAATTTCCAGGGCCCTGAGAATGGGAACGCCGCTTCTCAGAAGGATGGCATAGGTCCGGCAGAATCTCGATATGGCAATCTTCTGAAGTAGATTCCCGACTACCGGTAGTTTGAAAAAGAACTGATCCTTAGCAACACGACCCTTGGGCGTAGCGCAGAACTTTAGGAGGAGTTTCCAGAGGATGACCATTGCAACAATAATGTATATGATATAGGCCTTTAAAAAGTCACTCAGATCGATGAGCATCTGGGTCGGCTTAGGCAGCTCCGCGCCAAAGCCGGAAAACATATCTGCGAAAACGGGGATTACGAATACCAAGAGTACGTTCACCAGTATGACGGCGAGAGAGATGACCGCAACCGGATAGGTCATCGCTCCCTTCACCTTCCTCGTCAGCTTAACCGTCTCCTCGAAATAAAGGGCGACCTTTCCGAGAATCTGCGAGAGCCCACCACTTGCCTCACCCGCCTCGACCATGGAAACGAAGAGATTCGGAAACGCTCTGGGAAACTTCCGCACCGAATCGGAAAAGGCCGTGCCGCTCGAAACATCATTCCGAACATCACGAATGATGATCTGAAAGACCGGATCTTCGGTCTGATCCTGGAGCGCTTCGAGCGCCGATACTAGCGGTAATCCTGCCTCCAGCATCGAGGCGAGCTGCTGGGTGGAAACGGTTAAGGCATCCAGCTTGATTCTCGCCTTTTTGGCCTTTTTTTCGTAGGCTTTCTGCTTTGCAAGCTTCTGTGATTCGAGAAAATTCGGTTTTTTGGCGCCAGCGGTACCGCTGGCCGAAGGTGCGGTTGATGTTAGTAAAGCCATAGCAACTAAGATACGGTTAACGTAAAAAAATTCAATAGCTCAACAAAGTTATCGGGCTTTTAAAGTCTTTTTTTACACCCTACGCTGAGGGCCCCTCAAACTCCCCCCAATTGGCGCTCCCTTCCTACTCAGCGGGAACACCGTATTTACGAACTCGAGGTGTAAGGCCGACTGATTCCGGCTTCGTCCTTGACCGGATCCCTAATCACTGAAATGAAAGTTCCTGAAATACGCCCATCAAAAAAGGCTTCGCGGGCATAGTTTAGGGGTAAAACCCCAGCCTTCCAAGCTGGTGTCCCCGGTTCGATTCCGGGTGCCCGCACCAGTCCTTTCCCGAGCTTTCCAACCCTCCAGCCTTTTATTTCCCTAGGAATCTGTCGGACTTTGAATATCGCAACATCGCGGAGGTTCGGATGCAACGGTGAAGGGTGCAAACCTAGACCAAGTCCATGCCGACAGATTCCTTCGCTAGAAGGCTGTCGGACGAACTTTCGTACTTGCAGAGCAATCGAAGCACAAAGTCCGAAAGCCTCCTAGCTCAAAGACACCTGACCAGAGATCGGTCCGGTGATCGATGGCCTCGCCCCGTGCCTGTTCAGGCGACATGTAAGCGGCCGTTCCCAGTATCGTTCCCGCCTGTGTGAGGTTCGCCCTGTGATCCTGTTTGGCCAACCCGAAGTCCAGCAGTCGATCGGCAATGGAACGCGCTTGATTGCTACCGTTCTCTGGAGGTCCCGGGCCCTATAAACCACTCCTATGCGGCCCTGCCCGATCGGTTCTATGATATCGAAATGGAAAAGTATTCCCAACCAGAAGCAACCAACCTAGTGTTACTGTGTCCATTGGATCAGATGGCTAAATCGATTGCCCCCTATAGCCTATTAATCGCCGGTGCGCTTCTCACCTTATGGAGGAAGCCGGGCCCACGTCTCATCCTGTGGGCGGCGCTTTTCTTTTTCTCTTTTTCTCTCTCGGCTGCCGCGACCGACACCTGGAGCGATGTCCAACGAATTGTGGCGGTGGGCGATCTCCACGGTGACTACGGTCAGTTCGTCGCCGTTCTCCGATCGGCCGAAATTATCGATCGGGGAGGAAAATGGCGGGGCGGAAGCACGCATCTTGTTCAACTGGGCGATGTTCCGGACCGCGGTCCGGATACCCTCAAGATCATCAAGCATCTGCAGAGGCTGAAGAAACAGGCCCGGCGTGCTAAGGGCGAAGTCCACCTACTGATTGGGAACCACGACGCCATGAACACTTACGGAGATCTCCGCTTCGTTCATCCGGGAGAATACAAGGCCTTTGTTGACTCCGGTTCATACGAATTCCAGGAGGAGCATTTTCAGAAGATGATCAGGTATATCCAACGAACCAAACCGGAGTCGGAATGGCCGAAGTTTGACTCTAAGCTCCGGGAACGATTTGTGAAAAATTATCCCCTTGGATTTGTGGAACATCGCCAGGCGTGGAGACCGGGTGGCAAAATCGGGGACTGGGTGTGTGAACGGAACACCGTAATCAAAATCAACGACACCCTCTTCCTGCATGGGGGCATCAGTCCTGCCTTTGCCCACCTTTCAATATCCGAGTTTAACAGCAGCGTCCGCACGGAGTTGAAAACGGGGGATCCGCCGACCGATGGGCTGGTTCGCGCGGAAGAGGGGCCTCTGTGGTACCGTGGGCTGGCCTTGCACGATGAAGAGGACGAGATGACGCACCTTTTGGACCTTCTTGAGAAATATCACGTGGAAAGAATCGTTATTGCCCATACCACGACTGCAGGTGCGATTATGCCTCGGTTCGGTGGGCGGGTCATTCTCACGGACGTAGGCCTCGCTTCTCCCTACGGATCCAATGTCGCCTGCCTGAGAATCGATCGGGATGGAGTCTATGCCATTCACCGGGGAACCCCTCTTCTGCTCCCAACCGATTCCGAAGTAGGACTACTGCGCTACTTAAAAAAGGCGGCCGAATTGGATCCGCCACCTTCACCTCTAAAAAGGGAAATAGAGCGGTTGGAATCCTCCTTGGGAAAAGCCGGCCAGGCCGCTCCTGCGGTCAACGGCATTTCGATTCAATCTGACGCCGCCGTTTCTTTGGGTCGTCGATGATGTTATAGAACGAATCGATATAGGCCAACGCTCCCTTCCGAGTTCTGGGTGTGAGTTCCGGTTGGGACTTCCACAATTCGAATATTTCGGATCGACGGCTATCGAAAATTTGAAGGGTTCCCTCCAAAATCCCGGCTTCTTTACGACAAAACCCGCGGTATAGGCGCTCTCGGACGCTGGTGAGCTCGAGGCGTGGAGAAGGTAGCGCGTAAGGCGCGTCGACCAGGCCTGCAAGATCGAAATCATAGGGTACCGGAAGGAAAAGGGCGCCCGGATCGGGTAAGAAGAAGGCGCGGCCGTTGTGGCAACACCGATCTTCAGGAGGACCTCCCAGCATGCTGTAGTCGGTATTTCCCATCATGAACTGAAAGACGGAGACGAGATTGAGAGCTGCCGGATCGTACTTTCCCATACTAACGGCGTTGGCTTTTACTTTTTTGCCGCCAATTCTTCGAGCGAGGTCGGATTCCGCTTCGATCAAGAAAGCAAATCTCGTGAAAGGCTTTCGTCGTCCCTTTGTGTCCTTGTAGGTGACCCGTGCCAAGCGCACCCGAAAGCTGCGATCCGTCAATAGGTTGAATGTGCGGTAAACGAGAAATTCCTTGAGAACAAGCTGTTCGAACTTGGCATCGCTTTTACAGTGGGCGACAAGCTTGACCTTGTTTTGGCCATCGAAAAGGGTACCTTTTACTTGCTTCCTCTTGAAGTCGATCCAGATAGGCGGGAAGTGGCAGATATCGGGTCGACGGCGCAGTCTCCCTCGAGCCTTCACCCGGACGTCGAACGACCGTTGGCCAAGAGAGGGATCGCTGCAGGTGAGGCCGGCATCAAGAAAAACAGGAGCCTCACTCTCCTTCTCTTCCGCCGCCACACCCCGTTGCTTCATCAGGTCGGCAAACGGGACTTCCAAGGTGAAGGAGATAGGGTCGTCTCCTTCGAATATATCTCCCAGGGCCAAACTGGCCAAGACTAGCCCTAGTTTCGCACTTTATAAGTTAAGTCCTTGATAATCAACACGCGTTTTTGAAAGGCACTACAAAATCGGTTCGATTTTTATTTTGCTCATACTCTTCTTAACGGGCAATTTCTTCCATTGGATCTGGAAGAGATTGTAAATCTGCTTGTGGCTCTGTTCGGGAATGCCCGCTTTGCGCAGACGATAGACTTCTCCCTGTCGAGTGGGCAATATGACAGTGGCATAGGTATGGGTTTGGAGGACCCGCTTGATGGTCTGCCAGCAGCGGGTGTCCCCGTGCCGCTCCAAGGTGTATTCGATAAAGCGCAAAAGCTGGTAGGCCAAAATGGTGATAAAGACGTGGCCCTCAACGCGCGGTTCAATCTGGTGGTGGTTGGGTCTGAGGCCCAAGTCGCTCTTGAGCGCTTTGAAGCCGTCTTCGGCCCGGGTCAAAGTCATGTAGAGGCGCCACAGCTGGGCCCCGCTGAAGTTGTGCCGATTGGTGCGCAGCACAGAGCAGCCCAACAGTTGAGCATTCTCATCACAGGCCTGGTCCCTTCGAGTCCAGCAAAGGCCGCACTTTTTCTCTTTAGAGCCCTTGGCGGCTTCGACCAGTTCAATAGAATAGAAGCGCTGCACTCGGGAATGTTGCCCCTGTAAGCGCCCGATCGCGGTATGGATTTTTGCGGGCTCCTTTAAATGGCCTTGATCGACCCTTTTCTGAAGCCCCTCGAGCGCCTTCATAAAGCGCTCTTCGGCCCCTGAATAAATCGCCTCTTCCTTGGCCCGCCTGCGCACGCTCTGACACAACAGCACATACTCCTCGCCTGCTTGCCTCGACTCCTCCTGCGTTGTCTCCTGGTCCCCTTCACTCTCATTTTCTTCTCCCACCTGCTCTTTTATCCACTTCACCTTCACTTCCCGGTCCCAATCCCTCCCCTCTACCTTTTCGAAACCGGAAGCCTCCTGGAACTCTGCAAGATAAGCCTTACGCCCCCGGCGGCTCTGGTTGACCAGGTAGCCGAATCCCTCCTCGCGCAACAGTTGCACATTCTCCCGGCTCGCGATCCCTCCATCCATGATGATGAGGGTCTTCTCACGCTCGCCCTGGGCCCCCACCGCTTTCTCCAATTCAGCGATCATCTCCAACAGGGTCGTCGCGTCATGGCGGTTGCCCGCAAATATCCGATGTCCCAACTCAAAGCCTTCGGTATCGAACACCATCCCCACCACAATCTGAACACAATCGTGGCGTTTCTGTTTGTTCTTTCCCCGTTTCGCTTTGCCGTTGCTCGCACCCACCCCTTCGAAGTGCGTATTGGTAAGATCCTACAGTAGTACCGTCCGATCCAAACTGAACAGTTCCCCCTGGCGCTCGCGCATATGCTCTTCGATCCTTTCGCGGTTCTCCACCAACCGATCGCTCACCCGGTAGTAGCGATGCCGATCCGACTTCACCGCCGCCACTCCCAGAAGATCTCCCAGGGCACTCTGCCTGGCCCACTGGGGCAAGGCGTTCTCAGGCACTGGATCCACCAGCCGGTTGATCACCGATACCTTAGCCGCATCCCTTTGCGCCCGGTTCAAGCCCACCTCCTGCAAGGCTTCATCCATCCTCAGCTTTTCCCACCCCTTAAGCCCCAGCAGAATCGGTCCCAATAAAACTCCCGCGGCGCTATGCTCCACTTTATCGGCCAAGACCCCATCAATTGCGTTCTGCTGCTCTGCAAAAGCCTCGGCCTTTTGGCGCAGTCCTCGCCACCGCCCCTCCCCATCAATCCGCCGCAGGATCAGTTCAATCCAGTTCTGCTGTCGACGCGTATACTCAGGGGCCAGAAGTTCCTCGATCCCGTAGAGCTGCTTTTGCACCGCCTTGGCAATGGGTCCAAAGTCCGGTCGACTGATGGCCCCATCGCCCAGGGAGACCACCACTCGCTGTCGCGGTTTACCTTCGCTGTTGCGGTAAGATTCAAGCAGTTGGAGGACCTGGCCGCTCTTGGAATGCTTCAGACGGAAAAACATATCCCGCCAGTCTGGGCGGGCAGATAGGGAGAGTCAAGAACTACTGAAACTTATAGTCCCTACACGATCAATACAGGACAAACATTCATTGCTCATTAACGACTTACGAATAATAACGTCTCTAAGTTCAGTGCTTTCCGCCCTTCAGTACGCAGTTTGGGCTAGGCAGAAAAAACAAACGACCTGCCAATAGTGTTTCGGCAGGGCGCTGAGGGCGTGTCCGGTGGAATTCATATCGATTTGCAAGAGCCTTTCACTAGCCCGGACATTTCACACACTTCGTAGCGAGACGGCGTAGATTGCTGCATGTCAATGCCTTTCCGCAGCACGGCGGGCGACAGTGTGTTGGGACCCTCTGAGGTCGCCGGGCAAGGGAAGGCTTTGACATGCGGTGATATCCGTCGTCGCAGCAGAAGATTTGTGAAATATCCGGGCTCGTGTGATCATCGGTCCAATCACTCCCGCAAATCAATCAACAAAGTAGATATCGAAAAGTCAAAGGGCGTGGTTCACTTTCTTTCTTGCGACGCTAAGTGCTGTTGTTCATAAATACGGTGATCCCGCTCGGCGGGATGGGAGCGCAATTGGGGGTAGTGCAAGGGCACCATCCGCGACGGGAGAACGATTTGAGCAAAATGACTGAACTGACCGATCCGAACGAATCACCCACCCATTCCGACGAAATACCCGCGGGCCCGCCGGAACCCGTGAAGAAGAAAGAAGAGGTCAAGTCCGCCTTTTCCTGTAAAATCGAAATGGCATAACCTCTATTAGATTATCTTTACTTTCTTCCCTTCAGGCAGCGAATTTCATCAGGTCCGGATCCTCCCAGGTGCTCTCCGGATCGCTCCAGATCTGTTTGAGTCGTTCCACCAGGTAGGGTTCCATGCGGACTCCTCGCCAGCCTTCTGAGGCATCCACCAGGACCGCGAAGATCAGGCACAGTCCGCTTGTTTCGGAGCGGAATCGGGGAATCACTTTGGTGCGACGGCGCCCTTCCCCGAAGAGTCGCTCCAGCAGATTGGTGGTGCGGATCTGTTTTCGGTGCAGGAAGGGAAATTTCAGCGCTGTGAGCGATTCCTCCAGGTCACGCTCCAGGCACTTCATGGCGGCTGGAAAGCTCCCCTTGTATTCCTCGATGATGGCGCGAGCCTGTTCTACAGCCTCGCGGTATCCCTTCGCCGTGAAGGCTTTGTGAATGAGCTTTTTGAGGGTGGGACGGGCTACCTCTGGAAGCTTGTTGACGATGTTGCGCATCTTGTGCACCTGGCAGCGCTGCACCAGGCTGTTCGGAAACTTCCTTCCCACCGCCTTGCGTAGACCCGAATTACCGTCCATCACACTGAGTACTGGATCGGCCAATCCCCGGCTCTTCATGTCCTCCAGGAAGGCCTCCCAACAGGCGCTGCTCTCCTCTTGTCCCCTACGGCCATATGAAGCAATACCTTACGTCCGTCCCAGAGCATCCCGTAGGCGCATAGGACCGCCACTGCCCTCTTGTCTTCGGGCCGCAGCCTCATATAGATCCCGTCCAGAAACAGATAGAGCACGCGCTCACCACTCAGATCTCTTTCCTGCCACTTTGCAAAGTCCATCCTCAGACTTTGGCACACCTCATTGACCACGCTGCGCCCGGTCTGCTCTACCCCCAAAGACTCGATCAGCGCCGTCTCGATATCGCGCTGACTCATCCCTTTCACATAGAGCATCGGCACCAGCTCCAAAAGCCGCTTCGAGCGTCGTCCGATCGCTTCCAGCCAGGCCGACTCGAACGGCTCCAGCCCGTCGCGAATCTGCGGTACCTGCAGCTCAATCGTCCCTTCGCAAAGATGCACTTTCTTCGGCTCATAGCCATTGCGGTAGCCCCGCAGTGCTCCATCACTCGAGCGCTCATAGCGCTCTCGCCCCAGAAAATCGCTCACTTCGATCTCCAAGGCTCTTTGCAGCATCAGCTGGGCTCCCCGTCGGGCCGCCTCCCCCAGTGGATCTGTGCTGCTCGCGATTCCTTCCATTAGCTCTTGCTCTATCTTCTCACTCGGTGCTATCTTCTTCATGGTGTAGTCTCCTGTTTTTCGGGGCCGCCTTTCGGCCCCGGTTTGGTTACATTTTTGTTTTCAGGAGGTTACACCATTTTTCTTTTTACAGGAAGGATAGGACGTCACCAAGAAAGAGAAGAAGCCGAAGCAAAAAGGGCCGGGAGGAAGGGGAGTGCAAACTATGTTTCGAACCTGTTTAAGGAACCACATGAATTTGAGCGCCATTGCGGACAACAAGGCAGGCATCATGCTGAGCATCAATGCCATCATCATATCGATTGTGCTCACCGTTCTTTTGCCCAGGTTTGCCCCCCAGCCCTATATTGTCGCACCAACTGTTATTCTGCTGGCGGTCTGCCTATCAGCTGTTATTTTTGCCATCCTTTCGATGATCCCCGACGTCTCTTCAGGTACCGGTACCTCTTCAGGTACCGGTACCTTCACAAAGGAGGACATTGAAAAAAAGAGAGCGGATCTTCTTTTTTTCGGCAACTTTCACAAAATGCCGGTTGAGGATTTTGAGTGGGGGATCAATGAAGTCATGGGCGATCCGGAATTTCTCTACGGTTCTCTGGCCAGGGACTTTTACTATCTGGGAAAAGTACTCCACAGAAAGTATAGATACCTCAAGATCTGTTACATGGTATTTATGTACGGGCTGATCGTTTCCGTGATCGCCTTCGTTGCGGCTCAGCTGTCGCAGTAGGAATCTGTTGATCACTGCGTATCAAGAATCGAAACTCGAATCGGCGTTGGTCGCTTACGATTGCGAAGGTCGATTCTCGAGGAAAGGAAATCCGACGGGCTAATCGAGTTTCGTAATCGTAAGCGCAATCGAAACTCGAAAACTCGGTCGTCGATTACGCATACGATGGCGAGGATCGATTACTGGTGGGGTCAAGTCTGCTGCACCCCAAACACCTGCTCTTTCCCTTCTCGGCCACGAATCCCGACCGAACCCAGATCGCACAGCTCAAGGCTATCCCGGACCAATTCGGCGGTTCGAGAACACATGGCAATGGGATTAGGTAGATCCTTGTTCGCCATGTTCGATAAACGAAACGCTAGCCCTACTTGACCAACTCAACTTCCGGAACGGTTTTTTTCGGGGGTAGTAGGGCTCAGGAGGCGCATCAACAGTAGAGGTGGGTTGACAAAACCGCCTGTAGTGTAGACCTACGCTCTTCCCAGGGCGGGATTTTTTCGTATAATGGTGGGCCATCATGTTTCTGAGGTGTAATCGTCGGCGCAAAGATGGCAAAGAGCACTACTATTGGAATATCGTTGAGAACAAGCGTGTCAGCGGGGGGCGGGTGGTCCAAAGACAGGTCCTCTACCTTGGAGAGATCAACGATAGCCAACACGAAGCGTGGCGCAAGAGCATCGAGATTTTCGAAGAGGGCAGGGAAAGACCCGAACAGGTGGCGCTGTTTCCGGAAGATCGTGCCCCGCCTGTGGGCGACGAAAGTATTGTTAGAATAGAGGCTGTCCCAAATCCGAGAGGATTTGGGACAGCCTCTACATAACGTGACGAAGATTGATATCGGTATCAGGCTTCCACCCAAATCCTCTCGGATTTGGGACAGCCTCTATGTAGTCCAAAGCATCCCCTCCCGGTGACTCACTCTTCGTAGAGGAATCCGTGAGGATTTCTTCGATTTCCACATTTGAGCCGAGTTTCAGAAACGCTTACGCGTTCCTCTACGAGAATATCCCCTCCACTCCTAACGTTGAGTTCCCCGTATATCCCCGATCTTCACGGCACCGGCACCAACTCTTCCAACTCCTCGAACCAGTTCAGGACGACGCGGATCTCGCGTTGCTGATCTTCGCTCTCCCCCTCCTCCTCCGGCGTAACAAAGACGAACCGTTGGCCATCGGGAGTGACATCGAATTTGAGAGCCGGAACCAAGTCCACCCAGGGTACCTCGAACAGAGCCACCGGATCGTGCCAGTCGAGCGTTGGTTCGGTCTGGATTCCCACGGCCCATAGCTGTCCATCGTCTATATAGAAGAGTTCCCGCCCGTTCCGTGACCACACAAGGTAATTCCCCCCTCCGTGAGTAATCCTCCGCTTGGCGCCGTTGCCTGGAGGATAGGGTTGGACGTAGACTTCATGGACACCGGTTTCGTTTGTTACATATGCGAACCACTGGCCGTCCGCGGAGAAATTGGCCCATCCTTGGCCATACCTCTGCTCAACCAGGACCGGACCATATTCCCCCCCCCCCGCCTTCGGGTCGTGTAAGCTGAGCAACAGTAGGCATTCCAGCTCCAGCACCACCCCTTCCAAACAATAGAACACGTCCGTCCGGGGACCAGGAACCGGTACCAAGAATCCCCAACTCTTCATTGGCAGGACTCAACCGTTGGGTCTCTCCGCTGTAGTCAGAGGCGATATTCCACAGCGCCTCCTTCGCCCGGAAGGTGATCTGCGTCCCATCAGGCGTCCAGAGCGGCCAATCCCCCCCATCAAAGGTAAGCTGGCGCAATCGGTTGTTGGAAAGCTCATAGAGGAAGATCTTTGAGCCATCTTCAGCATCGATCTCAACCGCAATCCGAGTCCCATCGGGCGAGAATCTCGGACTGGCGTAGTGACCCGAAGGCAGGGGCAGCTTTTCCGAGGTTCCTTGCCGGTCCACCAGCGCCAGTGTGGTCTTCCTGTCAGCTCCTCCGACGTCGCCCGGAAGATAGACGAGCGTTCCATTCTCAGAGACGGCATACTGAACGCCGGCCCAGCGGGAGTAGTGCACACCCTCTACAACCGGGACGGGGGTCCCTACGATCTCAAGGCCTTCCTGGTCGAACGGCACTGCCCACAGGGCGCCGCTCCGGGCGAAGACCAGGTGCCCGGTATCGAGGACGCGACCCGCGACCGCGTTGGGCAGCACCGACCGGCGCTCTCCCGTCCCAGGCAACAGGATTTGCAGTTCGCCGGCGTCCTGAGCGTCCAGGATAGAATCCGAGAGGGTGAAAAGGATTGCGCCTCTCTCCGGTAATACTTGCGGGTACATGGGCAGAATGCCAACTTCCGGTTTCACAATGACGGTAGGCTCGCCGCCTGCTGCCGGGACCAGCGCCAGACCAGGGAATCTCCCGATCACGATCATGTCGTCGCTGGTCCAAACGGCGCTTCGGTGGCCCGATAGAGCAGGCAACTCGGTCAGCATTTGGGCCGGTCCTCCGGCGAGAGCCACTTTCCTCAACGCACCATCGGCGAGAAATCCCACCCACTGCCCATCGGGCGAGAAGAAGGGATCCCGACCGCCTTCGGTATCCTTCATGGGCACGGCCCCGAACTGGTCGATTGAACGTCGGAAAAGTTGGGCGCCATCGTCTCCAATAGCGCTATAGACGAGTGTTTGCCCGTCGGGGGACAGCGCTACCCTGCCGCCCCTACTGGGAAACTCATACGATTCAGGCAACGTGATGGTCGTGCGTGTCGTTGTGACGGAAGGTTCCGTTGTGCGGTCGGACAAAAGCCCCCATACGGCGAGGCCCGAAACAATGGCAACCAGTGGAGCAACGATGACTGCCGGCAATAGCCGCTGCCACACTCGGAGCTCAGAGGTCGACGCGGCCGGCACGTCGGACGCATCCGCCATTCTCAAGCGCACGTCCCCGATGTCACGTATTCGCTCTTTCGGGTCCTTCCGCAAACAGCGTCGAAGCAGGGTTACAAGCCCTGGGGAAAGTTCCCTCGGCAGAGCATCCCAATCGGGTTCACCTTTGAGAACTCCGGCCATGATCTCGGAGACGCTGTCACCTTCAAAGGTCCGGCGCCCGGTCAGCATCTCGTAGAGCACACATCCGAACGCCCAGATGTCGCTGCGCCTGTCTATCGGTTCACCCTTGGCCTGCTCAGGGGACATGTAGGCCGCCGTCCCCATGATGACTCCCGGACGGGTCGCCGTGGCCGTGAGTGCGGGCGACTCGGATTCGGCCCCTTCGGGCTCCGGCTGAAACACTTTGGCTAACCCAAAGTCGAGCACTTTCACCGTTCCGTCTTCCCTGATCTTCACATTGGCCGGTTTCAGGTCCCGGTGGATGACGCCCTGTTCATGGGCTGCTTCCAGGGCCTCCGCGATCTGCCTGGCGATGGAGAGCACTTCCTCGATTTGGATGGGTCCCTTTGCGATGCGATCCGCCAGGGTCGGTCCTTCTACCAGTTCAAGCACCAGCGCCTGTGTGCCCTCGGTCTCTTCCAGCCCGTAGATGTGCCCGATGTTGGGATGGTTGAGCGAGGCGAGCACCTTGGCTTCGCGCTCGAAGCGGGTGAGTCGTTCAGGATTGGAGGTGAAAGCCTCGGGCAACACCTTGAGGGCCACGTCCCGATTTAGCTTGGTGTCGGTGGCGCGGTAAACCTCACCCATGCCTCCCGCACCGATTTGGGCGGTGACTTCATAGGAGCCGATGGTTGTGCCTGCGCTGAGAGGCATTCGAGTGGTCGGCACCGCTTCCCAATTTTCGTAGAGAAAGCGGCGTCTGTTTGCCGTAAAGCTGACGTTGTAAGGATCAGAAATCAAGCGTGCAGGATATCCGCTCCACAGAAGTCCCAGTGATTTGGGGGGGCGTCCCGTCCTCCGCAGTCCCGCTTGGCGGGACGGAGGGTGGAAGTCCGTGGGGCAGATTTGTAATCTGCCGTCTTCCCGCTACCTCCCTGAGCGCACAGGCTCGGAAAGGGCGCGATCCACGTCCGATCGATCTTGGTCTTTGCGGCCTCAGCGAGACCGCCTACACCTATCGGAATTTCGAGGACTGTAGGCGCGGTCGCTGACCGCGCACGAGAAGTAGGTACCAGTCTTCAAGATCTAGGGATAACCTCATACTTGCACCGCCCAGAAACCCGCCTGTTTCTCGGCCGGCCTACGATTTTGGGGTAGAACCCCGCGTCGGGATTGACGAGACGCACTAAAACTTCCACACAATCTGTTGTCGTTCGGTAGTAAAGTCGGAGCTAGCAGTCTGTCGGCCTTTGAGGTTGGACTACTGTGCAAGTAGCCAAGCCCGCCCGACAGACTGCTAGCCGCATGATTCAGTTTATGAATATATCGGTCAAGATAGCGCTACTCCTTTTCTCTAGCGCTTGCCTCTTGAAGGCCGAGACCCCGGAGTTTTTTGAATCTGACGATGTTATTTCATTTCGACTGGAAGCTCCCATTGTCTCTTTGAAAAATCAGAGGGGTGATGATCCTGAGTGGCTCCAAGCGAAAGTCTACTTTCAAGAAGCCGAAGGGGCGGAAGCGATTCTCAACGTCAAGATCAAAGCGCGGGGCCATTTCCGCAGGAAGAGAGTCAACTGTTCCTTCCCGCCCTATTGGATCAATTTTAGGAAGTCGGAGGTTAAGGGCACCCTTTTCGAAGGATTGGATAAGGTCAAGGTGGTTGCCCACTGTCAGAATTACCCCGGCTCCTATAGGCCTTACCTCCATAGGGAATATCTTGCCTATAAGACCTACAATGTCCTGACCGACAGGAGCTTGCGTGTTCGACTGGCGAATGTCCATTACTTTGACACGGATCGGGAAAGAGACCTCAGCTCCTACGCGGCTTTTTTCATTGAGCATGTTGAATCGTTTGAAGACCGACTGAATGCCAAACGGGTTCGAGACCCATATGTCCTACCATCCAGATACAATCAAAGCGAGTTGTGCAGGGCGGAGATGTTCCAGTTCTTCATTGGTAATACCGACTTCAGTTTTCTGGCAGGTGAGCCAGGCGAGGCCGATTGTTGCCACAACGGCATGGCTTTCGAGTTAAAGGGTAACAAAGAAGGACTGATCCCAGTGCCCTATGACTTTGATCTGTCCGGTTTGGTGAATCCTCCTTATGCCGCGGTTGACCCCCACTATCCGATAACCTCCGTCAAGACCCGTTATTACAGGGGCATGGGTGTAGAGAAGGAAATTCTGGAGGATACAATGAATCTCTATCTTAGAAAGAAGGGTGAAATCTATGACCTCTGGGAAAACTCTGGGTTTCTACCGGCAAAATTCCATGCCAAGGCACGGAAGTACATCGACGGATTCTATAAAATCCTCGAGGACAAGTGGAAGATCAAGCAATTGATCATAGGAGAACTCAGGACCATTGAGGTTGTTGAGAAAGTAATCCAAAAGTATATCGATGAGGAAAGGAAACGTCGGTAAAATCGAGGAGAATCCAAAGTACATTCATATATGAGCTGCCAAGGGCCACTGCTGTCGAAGATATAGGAGGCTTGCATCGATAAGGCCTGATCCGGAGGCACCCTAACCCTTTTTCTTAGATCCTGTTTCGGACATGAGTGCTCCCTCCTTCAATCCGCGAAAACATCGAACTGAATACACCATTGAAGCATGGGGTCTAACCGTTCTATGACATATGCTGGATTAGAAAAGCTAATACTCCGCCTAATCCGTGACCATGACTGACCTCGGCCCGAGTGCGAATTGCCTGGTATGCGACACGGCGCTCACGGGGATGTTGGGTGCCATCGTGCGCGTCGGTGGCGTAAGGCGCAGCCCTGAGAATCCCAATCTCTGTAACCGCTGCAACGGGCACATCGAGGAAGGCCGGGTCGTCGAACTGGCCGTTTTTTTCGCTGATCTGAGCGGCTATACCACGCTCACACACGACCTCGGTCCCGAACGCACCCACGAGTTACTCGACGCCTACCTGCGCAGCGCGACGGACGTTATCGTCGAGCACGACGGCTTTGTCACCCAGTTCGTCGGTGACGAGGTGATGGCTTTCTTCAACGCGCCGATCAAACGCCCAGACTTTGCAGAACTCGCGGTTAAAGCGGGCGTCGAGCTCAAGGGCGCGGTGGATGCGCTCAGTGAACGCTTCGATCACCCCATGGACGTGACTGTCGGGATCGCGATCGGACACGCCCGAGTCGGCCGGGTAGGTTCGAAGGAGATCGCCCATTACAGTGCGATCGGTGATGTCGTAAACCGCGCTGCACGGCTCGTTGCGCGCGTCTCACCCGGCGGAATCCTAGTAGATCACGATGTCTACGCCGCGGTCGCGAACGATTTCCCGAACGCAAAGATCGAGCAGGTCAGTCTGAAAGGTTTCGCGGACCCGGTTCAAGTCGCGCGCCTGGAGGGAGCGCCACACGGCAAAGATGCCGTTGCAGCCGGGCACGGTAGGCGCAGCGTGCGCATCGCGACCACAATGGCGGCGCTACTCAGCGCCCCATGCGTTGGATTCGTGGCGCTGAATACGGGGGCACTGGCGCTCGGTACGGGGGCTGTGCGGGGCGTCGTTGCCGCGGTCACCTTTCCTCGATCAATCCGCGATCCGTTTGCCCTTGCTCGCGCTGGCCACGGTTGGTGCATCAGCCATCCTCTTTACGGTCCTTTGGAATGTTTCGAGCGAGCCGACTGCGGAAGATTCCGATTTCAAGGCGAAACCGACGCGCCTGGAGCGCCGGCGTAACCGGATCGGCATTGCACTCGCATGCATCGCGCTCGCGTTTGTGGTCGGCGAACTATTCGCCCATGCAGCGATGCACTGATTCGCAGAGGTCAATAAAGGTTTCCAACGAGCGGCGACCGTAATCAGTCACGCCGGTCTTGCGACGTATCTGCCAGGAATCTGTCGGACTTTGCACTTCGCAACATAGCCGAACTTCGGATCGGAGCTTCAAACACGATGCTCGAAAGTCTGTGAGAAAAGCGGCCTAGATGGCCCATTTGACAGGGAAAGTTTGGAAGGAATAGACTTGTGGATCATCGTCTCAAGTTTGCGACAATAAACAATGGCTTGGTCCCCGATCAACTTGGAACCGGGTGAAGGTAAGCCCGTAACGGTGCTTTTAATAAGCAGCATCTTTTCGGGGCTGACCGCCATTTTTCTCCTTACCGCAGCCAACGTCCTCTTTCTTGATGCATATGGCGCACGTTACTTGCCCCACGCATATATGGGCTCCGGAATATTCGGAGCCCTCCTTGGGCTGCTCTATGCGAAGCTTCAGAAGCATGTTTCCCTGCGTCAGCTCTTAAGCGGGAATCTCGTCCTATCAATTGTCACGATTGTTCTGTTTCGCCTGCTCTTCGAATTGCCGGGAAAATGGCCGGCTGCGGTCCTCTTTATCTCGCATACGTCCATATTATTTTTAACCGGTCTTGTATCCGTAACGGTGCCAGGATTGCTCTTTAACCTCCGCCAGGGAAAACGCCTGTTTGGCTTAATATCGGCGGGGGGGCTTATCTCAGGCATCGCCGGTGGATTCGCAGTTCCCTTGCTCGTCAAATTCATCGGGGGAACCGAAAACATTCTCATTTTCACCGCCCTTAGTATTGCTCTCACACTTGGTATTCTATTCTACATATTCAAAGCCTTCCCCGATCGTTTTTCCGAAGCTGAGGGATCACCAGAAAAGGCGGCGGAGAAATCCTCCTCAGCAGAACTGCTGAAAAGCAGGTACCTCCGCTTAATTTTTGGTATCTCCGTTATGACGGTTTTTACCTTCTATTTCCTTAATTACATTTTCAGTGAACAATTGAAGGCCAAGTTTCCGGATAAAGATGAAATGGCCACCTATTACGCTATCTTTATCTCTGTAGGGCTTATGATTTCGCTCTTCAGCGTTACTTTCTTCTCGGCAAAAGTGCTGACCCGCTACGGTCTCACTGGCGGCCTTATCGTTATGCCAGTCTTCTTAATGATCGGCAGCATTGCCCTCGTCATCGGCACTTTTCTCCCAGGAGCTTTGATCATTGTATTCACCGTTGCGGTCATCAACAGGATCCTTTACGCAAGTCTCAATACCGGTTTCAACGCAGCTTCTATGGCCACATTGTACCTGCCCCTGCCGGTTGACCAACGTATTGGCGCCCAGGCAATGAACGAGAGTATCGTCAGGCCTGTTGTCACCATTATTGCCGGCGCTTCACTGTTGCTCTTCACCAACGTCTTTCATTTTGAGGTGCTCCATATCTCCATCGCAATGATAATTGTTCTCGTCCTATGGATAGCGATAACCCTTCTTTTGCGAAAAGAATACCCAATCGTTCTCGATAAGGCACTGGCGAAACGTGACATTGGGGAAATCTCTTATATTTCCCTTGAAGATTCATCGACCTTGGGCGTTTTACAAAAAAGCCTCCAAAGTTCGGTCCCAGGTAGAGTAATTTACGCTCTAAAGGTGTTAGTGGATTTGAATCATGAATCTTTAAACGCAGTTCTAATTGAACTGCTCTCCCATCCCGCACCGGAAGTGCGGCTTGCAGCGCTGGAGAAAATAGAAGAAACGGAAACGACCGTATCTCCCGAAATTATTCAATCCTTTCTTCAAAAAGAATCAGTGCCAGACGTTAAGGGTCGAGCCTGCTCTACGCTGAGCGCCATAGGCGGGTCTGATGTCTTCGAGGAAGTTGTCCTCTTCCTTTCCGATAATCACCGTGAAGTGCGGATGGGCGCAATGGTCGGACTTTTGCGACACTGCGGCATCGAAGGGGTGCTCGCGGCTGGGGAACAACTGATCAAATTTCAAAATTCAGAAATTCCAGCGGAACGAGAGTTCGCGGCAGAAGTCCTTGGCGAAGTGCAGACCGGAAGCTTTTATCGCCCGCTTATGAAGCTCCTCAATGATCCGGAACTGGAAGTGAAACGGGCGGCGCTAACCGCCGCAGGGAAGTTAAAAAACCCCGCCCTGTGGCCATCGGTACTAAATAGCCTCTCCGTTTCAAACCTAAGTGGAGCTGCCCAATCAGCTCTTATCGCCGGTGGTGATTCTACGCTGCCAGTGCTGGAAACAGCCTTTACCTCCCATGAACGAAAATCCCAATTGCGAATCGTGGATATTTGCGCGCGTATACTGGGTGAAAAATCCAGGGACTTTCTGAAATCGCGCATCAATTTTCCAGACGCGGATATTCGCAGCGCTGTTCTCACGGCCTTGGAGAAAAAGCAATATCATGCTGATAGCGGTGAGGATATCGAAGCTGCTAACCATCAACTATTGAAAGAGCTGGCTTCTACAGCCTGGCTCAATGCCTCGCTCCTTGATATTGATGACAACTCGGATTCTACGCCGCTTAAAAACGCTATCCATTCAGATATCTCTAAAATCCTGCAAAGAGTATTCGCTCTATTATCTTTCATTTATCCCGCACAGAATATTCTTCACGCCCGCGATTCTATTAACAGTGAATCCTCCAACCAAAGGGCCATCGCCCTGGAAATTATCGATCTGCTTCTGCCCCGTCAATTGAAGGACTGGCTCTTTCTCCTGCTCGAGAACGCAGAGCCGGCCAAATGTTTGAATGCTCTCAAAGATGGATTTCCTCAGGAGCAGATTGGCCACCGTGAACGCCTGAAGGAATTAATCAATAGAGATTATGCGGCTATCTCGCCCTGGACACAGAGTTGTGCATTGTATGCGGTGGGGAAAAGCGGTGACAGAGATCTATCTGATGCGGTTTTAAATGCGCTCTCTTCACCCGAATGGTTGATTCGAGAGACGGCAGTCTGGACCTTGTGCAAATATGATCCGCAGGAATTCACCAGCAGAGTAAGCACTTTTAAAAGGGATCCCAGCCCGAACGTTGTAGGTATAGCCTCGCATTTGAGTGAAGAACTGACAGATATTTAAAGAAGAGGCCCCATGCTTCTAACCATTGAAAAAGTCATCTTATTGAAAACGGTGGATATCTTTTCCGATGTGGACGAGAACATCCTTACCCAGGTTGCATCCATCTTAGGGGAGGAAAAAGTTAAAACGGGTGATGCGATCATTACGAAAGAGGATATGGGACGATCCCTCTACATCATTGTTGATGGGCGTGTTCGCGTCCACGCCGGCGAGAAAACTTTCGCGGAAATTGGCGAAAGAGAGGTCTTCGGCGAACTCTCCGCTCTCTTACCGGAACCGCGTGTCGCCTCAGTCACTGCGCTCGAAGATACTACCCTCCTCCGCTTAGACCACGACAGTTTGTATGAAATCATGAATGATAACTTCGACGTGGCTAAAGGGATCATCACCTTCTTAGTAAAGCGCTGCCGCGAAATCCGGTTGCAATCTGTCTGATTGAAAGCAGAATTTGAAGATAGCATCTACATCTGTGCACCATGGAATCGATTCCCCGGTTCGATTCCGCGTGCCGGCACCAGCTACTCTAGTCGAAAGACACCTGATCAGAGGTAGTCTTTCATATCTTCCCACTCGGGTCTCCAAAAAAGAGTGAGCGCATTCTCTTCCTTCTCGTCCCGATCGTTGAGGGCGAAGTTAAGTCGGACGAACTCGAGTTCGCCTCCCCCGCGCTCTTCCCGGAGGGTCTCGAAGAACCCCAGTGGGAGGGCGATCTCAGCGTCATATCCGATTGCCGAAACCAGGGCGGCGACTTTTGTCCCCTTGGGAGTGTCCTCGATATCCCAATAGTTGGTGTTGGCCGAACCCTCACCCGGACTCAAGGCAAACATAGGATCGTCGTCCCCCTTACCGCCAGGGTATACATCAGCCCAAAACACCAATCCGTCATAGCCTCGAAGGTCTCGCCCTGAAGAGAGCTGTATCGAACTGTCCATCACAGAAAAGGCGACATAGAGAAAGCGCTCGTTATACTGAACGCCGAAACGACACGAGGCATCCAGCTGGCCGCGCCACTGCTTGATTCGTTCCTCCGGTTCGAATCCCTGCGGATTCTCGAACCGGTAGGGTAACTCTCCCCAGTCCTCCAGTTTTCCATCGATTTCCATCTCCTGATCAGCGTATTCCACGGTTCGTAGCTTTTCCACTCTGATCAATTTCTTGCCGTCCAGTTTTACCGTCCGATCGGGCAAAGCGCATTCTACTTCGAACTCGAGTATGGCGCCGGGCGCCTCTTCGATCGGCAGCGCGGCGACGCTGCCGAGAGCGAACTCAAGGGTGCCGGATTCACCCGGTTGAAGACGCAGGTGGCCTTCAGTTGGTTTCACTTTGAGAGAATCGCTCGCCTCAATTCGAAAATGGGCTTCAAGCGGAACCGATTCTCTGTTTTCCGCCTCTAGGACCACAACTGCTCTTCGAAACATTCGCTCTTCCGATAGAAGAGGTTCGATCTCCAGCCAGTCTTCTCGCAGCTCATACTCCTGCTTGAGGGTGGCGAAGTACTCCTCAGCTTCCAGGGCGCCTTCCGCGCTTTCAGGGTAGACATCGAATTCCCGACCCTCCTTATCCACCGCCCGGTAGACGACCTCTTTTCTCCTGACCTCGACCGACCAGAAATGTAATGTCGAACTGACCTTATCCAGATACCACCGAGGCGAAACAGATATTGCCCTCGGACCCTGACCCCAAGCCCCATCGCCAAGATAGATGACTCCCTCCCCGTCCTCTGCTATCTTACCGCCGCGAATCAAGTGGCTTCGCTTGAAGACGTGATCGTGGTTTTCGAAGGCAACGCGAATACCGTGTTTGTCGAATATTGGACCCCAGAACAGGCGACCCTCAGTCGATCTGTCCCCCTCATAGGCCCGATGCCCCGGATACTGAGGGACGTGGTAGACAGCCATTCGATGCCGGATCTTTCGATCGCCGGTCAGACGTTCTTCCAACCAGTCGCGCTGACTCTCGTGGGAGGTAATATGACCCGAATCGAGAAAATAAAACACAAGGTTCTTTCCGAATTTCCGCCGAAAATAGCTCCTCTCGCTTTCCTGAGCGAAGAGACCGAAGTAGAACGGCGCATCGTCCTTTGTTCCGCCGTAACTGCCATCGACTTCGTGATTTCCTATCGCTAGCCCAACCGGGACCGTAAAACCCTCCGGCGTGACCATACCTTCGGTCCAATGTTTGGTCCAGTCGTTCCAACGGTCCAAGTTCTCGAGCTTCCCATTGCCATAGGCGATATCTCCACCAATGACCGCGAAATCGGGTTCACGGGCAGCGGCATGGCGGAGGAGTTCAGGCACTTCATCGCCAACCCCCATGTCACCACCGGTCACGAATCGGAGGGGAGACCCATCCCTGGGAATAGTACGAAACTTGCGCTCCCTCGAATATCCGGATTCAGGGCTTCCAGCGACGAAGTAGTAGGTCTGTCCTGGATCCAGGCCGGTGAGTTCGACCCAGTGAACTTGAGGTCCGGATTCCAATCCCTTGATGAAGTGGCTTTCCCCGTTTGCCTTGGAACCGTAGGCAGCCGCATCCGACTGGCGTGATACGACGTCGTAGAGAACCTCACTCTGAGATATGGGACTGGATGTGATGAAATTCACTGTCATCGTCGTACTGGTATCATTCTGCCAGGTCAGATGCAGCGCTTCCGGCTCATCATTTCCCCTTAGGGTGGACGATATAATCAAACCCACGAAGGACGCCCAAAACATAGTAAATGCTTGAGTGTAGATGTTCATTTCTGCTGCAAGTCTGTACCTTCTTCGGATTTCATACGATCCGAATTTCAGCGTTTGATAATTCTCACATTGGGCTCAGACCGACTCTTCCGATTCCCGAATTCTCGCTCCACCACCCAATCCCTCAAGTCGAATTCGATACCCCCGGGTGCTTCAAAGACTACCCTCGCAGAGGATTCATCCTTCAAACTTTCACTGACCAGGTGAAGGATCCTGGGAGCCTCCGGCTCCAAGATTTCGTAGGGTGGGTCCACAAAAATGAAATCGAACACTGGGCCTTCGCCGCTCCGCCATTTAAAGACATCCGATACACAGATCCGGCACGCGGTTAGGGGCGTATCCATACTCTTGCAAACCCTACCAAGGTTTTTCTCAACCGACTTGGCACAGTGTCGATTCTTCTCAACGAAAACTCCGCCATTCGCTCCTCTGCTCAGGGCCTCTAGGCCGTAGGATCCGCACCCAGCGAACAGATCGAGAAAATATACCCCCTCGATCCGCGAACCAATCTGAGAGAAAACGGCCTCACGCATCCGGTCCAACGCCGGCCTCACACCCCTCTTCGGAACATCCAGACGAACGCCTCTAGCTCTGCCTCCGGTCACTCGCATATTCCCTGGCCCGTCTCCAAATTCCACCCCGGACCTGCCTTCCCGATTCACAAAAAGAGCGGAAAATTGAACGAATCTCTTCCATCCTCAGTCGTAGCCTACGAAAGCTGACAATCTGTAGCAATGCAGGAACGTTGTCCGTTTTCATAGTTTCAGTCTGGTTTGTAGTTTGGTTGAACTCTTGTGAACGCCACCGATTCGTTGGTGGCGTTCCTCTTTTTTGTTCTCATTTTGAACATCCATCTGAGCCCTCGGTCTAAAGATTCGAAACCAATACCTGATTGAATCGTCCATAGAGCGAGGATTTAGTTCAAAGTTTCAGTCTGGTTTGTAGATTGTTAAGCAGTGGGTGGCGCCGCAGATTGTAGTCTGCGGCGTCTTTTTTTTGGCTTGGAAAAGTCGCACGATTTCCAAGCTGGCTGAATACGTCCTATGACCCGATTTCGCTCATTCCTCGAGCATTCGGAAACCGCTCCGGAGGACACGTTCTCGCTCAGTCCAGAAGAGAGCCATCATCTCCTGCGCGTCCGGCGGGCCAAAACTGGAGACTCAGTAGCGGTCTTTGACGGTAGAGGAAACGAATACGAGTGCATCCTCAGCGGAGTTTCCGAAGGCCGCGCTCTACTGAAGATCGATTCAAGATGCACACGCCCACCTCCCCATTTCAGGATCACCCTCGCCCAAGCCATCCTCAAAGGCCCAGCCATGGATCAGGTGGTCCAAAGGGCCACCGAGTTGGGAGTCAGCCGGATCATGCCGATTTCTTCCCAACGCTCGGTCACTTCCCTATCCGACAGCCGATTCAGACAGAAACTGAGTCGATGGAGATCAATCACCATCGAAGCATGCAAGCAGTGGGGCAATCCGTACCTTCCCGCCATTGACTCAATCTCCAGCCTTGCAGACTTCTGTGGGCAGCTGCCGGAAGATTCCTTCAGGGTGATCGGCAGCCTCGATCCGCAAGCGATTTCTCTCAATCTTGCACTCACCCAGTTTCGCCGCCTCCACCCAAATAGCGATCGGGATCATTCCATCTGTCTAATCGGTCCCGAAGGCGACTTTACTGCAGAGGAGTACCAGCTCGCCCACAATGCCGGTTTCATTTCGATCACTCTTGGCGACAACACCCTGCGTTCCGAAACCGCCGCCATCGTCTCCATCGCCCTCCTCAACCACGAGCTGACTTAGGAATCTGTCGGACGAACACGGTCACGTGCGAAGCAATCGAACGTCAATGTCCGACAGACTCCTAGCTCAACTTTCGCAGAAAGTTGGTATAGCCCGCTTTTGTGGCTAGCATGCGACAACACGACGAAGAGAACATTTTTCCGCAAAACGATGCTCGAAAACCAGCCGGGGAAAGCGGGCTATCGCCACTCGTGTTTGGGGTATCTTCCTCTCAGTTCCTTCCGGACTTGGAGATAGGAGCGGGACCAGAATTCTCCCAGGTCTGATGTAACCTGAACGACGGAGTGGTTGGGAGCGAGGATCTCGATCAGAACAGGCACCCTACCCTCTCCCAAGTCGATTTTTTCTGGTGCATCGTAAAGTTGCTCGATGGTCGCCCTCAGTACGGCTCGTCCCTCGGTATCATATTTGACCTTGGCCGAGGTTCCCTCCTTCAGACGAAAACGTTCAGGGGCGAAGGAACGGAGAAGCGCGTGCTGCTCCTCCACCAGCCAATCGTTGAGTATCGTCCAGACCTCGCGATCTTTAATCTCCTTGTAGCTAAAGGCTCCGTAGCAGACCTGCTCCAACAGAAGCCTGCGATCGTCAGCTCCAATCGGAGGTATCTCCGCTTCGGGAAAATGCCGGGCGGCGAAGTTGACCCGATTTATCCACCCCTCCACTTTCTCATTCCACTTCTTGAGTTTCAATCGGCCGCTCAACACCTCATCGGCGAGGATCCGGGCCGCTTCGTCTGACGAAGGATCGCTCGATTCGCTCGATTCGAGGAGAAGATCCCTGAAGCGTCTCACCCGGAGTGACAAAACCCGTCTCTGCTTCTCATCGAAATAGATCTTCTCGCCTTCAGAAAAGGATTCCGGGAACAGTTCCCGCAGCCATTCCTCCCGCACTTCGGTGTTCAGGCCCATCAGGACCGTGATCTCACCCCGGACGTCGCGCTCCTCAATCTCGGCGGGAACGAGAAGGGGCGACTCGCGAACGACGCTCTGCCGGCGCACTTCACCCTTGCGGCCACCTACCAAGTGGCACCGCAGACTGCCTCGATCCATCCGCTTGGCAAGATGGTCGGAGAATCCCACCAATAGACAGCGTTGAATGTCCTCCGCCCGAAGGGGCCCTTCCCGGTCATTCAGTCCCTGAGCCTTAGCGATACTAAGGAACTGTTTCATGATCCGACCCGCCTGGCGGGCTGCCTGCGCGTGAATTCCCCATCTCCGACAGAAGCCGGTCGCAAAATCGTGACTTCGCGCCAGATCCCAGGCCCGCAGCAGGAGGAAGAAGTCCGATTTTGCGGTCATTTCGTCGCCCAGCAATTCGTCGCGTTCGGCGGCGCGCCTCTTCTCTTCCAAGGGCAAAAGGAAACCGCGAACCTGAGTAAATGCCGCGATCAGCGTGATCGGTCTCAGACAGCCGCATCGATGGGCGGCAAGGAAGAGGCGGGAAAGCCGAGGATGGAGCGGGAAGGAAGCCATCCGCTCGCCAACTTCGGTCAGACCGCTTCGATCCGCCCTCAATGCGCCCAGATCGTCTAGGAGCCCGAGCGCGCAGCCCAGCAACTTCTCCTCCGGCGCCTCGAACCATGGAAATTCATCCAGCCCTTGGACGCCTCCGGCGAGCAGACTCAGCGCCACCTCGGAGAGTTCCACTCTCTGAATCTCCGGTCGCTCTCGCACCGGGCGTAGAGCGTGTTCCTTTTCTCCCCACATCCGCAGACAGTATCCCGGACCCGTGCGCCCGGCACGACCGGTGCGCTGCTCGGCCGACGCCTGGCTGATTTTTTGCACCAACAGGGTATTGATTCCACGACTGGGGTCGTAGGCCGGAATCCGTGCCAAGCCGCTGTCGATGACAACCCGAATGCCCTCTATCGTGAGAGAGGTTTCCGCCACATTCGTCGCAACCACCACCTTGCGCTTTTCAAATCGATCCATGGCCGCATCCTGTCTCTCTGGTGGCAGGTCCCCGAACAGGGGAAGAAAGACGAAGTCACGGGCCGCCGTTCCCAACTGCAATTCCTCAATTGTGCGATTGATCTCAAAAGAACCCGGCATGAAGATGAGGAAATCTCCGACCGGAAACCGCTCCACCAGCCTCCTGAAATGAAAAGCGGCCTGCTCCCAGACCGGTTTCCGTGCGACCCTTTCAGGCGCCGCCGCGTAGCCAACTTCGACCGGAAAGGTCCTTCCCTCTGAACTGAGCGATGCGCAAGGTTCCAAAAACCGACTGAGCTGCCCCTCGTCCAAAGTGGCCGACATCACTAGAATGAAGAGGCTCTCTCTCCCCTCTTTCTGCATCCGTAGGGCCTGTGCCAGGGTCACGTCACTGTAGAGATTCCGTTCGTGGAATTCGTCAAAAATCAAGGCCCCGGTTCTGCTGAGATCCGGATCCTCCATCAGGCGGCGAAGCAGGATGCCCTCGGTTACGTACTTGAGACGTGTCTCAGCGCAGGAGACATTCTCGAAGCGCACCTGATACCCCACCTCTTCACCCAACCGAACTCCTCTCTCCTGAGCCACTCTCTGTGCCAACATTCGAGCGGCGATGCGACGCGGCTGCAGTACCACAACATCGCCCTCCCTCACCAGCCCTTCATCAATCAGCATCTGAGGAACCTGTGTCGATTTGCCCGACCCGGTCGGCGCCCGAAGGACCAGGCGCTGATTCTCCTTCAGCGCCGCGACCAGCTTCGGTCGAATCTCATGAATCGGTAGATCGGATGGTTTCAACAGCAGCTAAGAATCCGTCGGACTTCTCAGATTCATTTTCTTTTTGCTAGGAGTCTGTTGGAAGATCAAATCTACCTGCACAGCAGTCGATTCACTAGGCCTGGGAGACTCCTAGCCCTTGACCGAATTCGAACACGGGAAGAAGATGGTGATAAGCTCTTCAGTAATATTGAAAATGCAAGAGTACTCGAGTTCGAGTACTACGATCGAACGATTGACCGGTTTCATTCTCAGTTTCGCTCTGATCTTTGCGACCTCCTTATCCCAAGCACAATACAAAGAAATCTCCGGAAATCTGGACGGCGTACTCTTCGATATCGTGGAACCGCAAAATTGGAACCGAAATCTCCTCATCTTCAACCACGGATTGATCTTCGAGCATCTGCCTCCTTCCACCTACCTCGATCAATCGCGAGAGCCGTTTCACTCTCTCCTCGAGGACGGTTGGCTTCTTTCCGCCAGCAGCTACCGCCGGAACGGACTGATCGTCGGCGACGCCGTCGAAGACGTTCTTCGCCTCCTCAAGCATCTCCGCGAGGGATTCGGATGCCCACGGAACATATTCTTTATCGGCGAATCCATGGGGGGAGCGGTTACCTTGAGGCTCTTGGAGGAACATCCAGGTCAATTTCAAGGCGCCCTCGTCCTCGGTCGAGGTCTCCTGATTGACGACCCCGATTCTCCATATTCCTTCACCTATCGGCCGGAAGCACCGGTTCTCTTCTTGAGCAATGTTTCGGAGATCGATCAGGCGCGGGAATATGTCGCCAGGGCCGCGGAACGGGGAGTGAAACTCGCTCTCTGGGAAGTAAAGCGCGAGGGACACGTCAATCTTAACCGCGCCGAATTCCTCGCCGCCGCCCAGGCCCTCTTCCAATGGGCGGAGGGTCACGAGATTACCTTTAAAAGGGACGCAACCATCACCCCGGAGGAGGACCCCAGCACCGCACGATTCGCAGAAGGCGGCGCCTACGGCAGCGTTCGCAGTATTGATCCCACCTTCGGGAACCTATTCACTTCCTTCGTCAGAAACGATTGGGCAAGACTCGGAATTGCCATGGGTCAGATCTTCAACCTGAGCATCAATGAGGAAGTCTACCAAGCCTCCCTCGTCTCAACCTATTCCGATGTCCCCCGGGGCGATTGGCTCGCTTTCCCCGCTGCCGATGGCACCTACACCATAGCGATCAATTTCGACAGCGCCGCCCACCGGTCAGGAGTGTCCGAACCAAGCCACCCTATCTTCATCTCAAAACCGCAGCGCCCGCTTGATCCTCATTCGCATAGCGAACCAATCAGCGAAGAGTCGGTCATCCCGCTACCTCCCCAACTCCAACCGAAAAGCGAATCGAAATCCAAAGATCTGTAGTGGTGACCTTCGGCCTTCTATCAACGACTTAGGTCAAGAACAGCCTCCATTTGAGAAAGTCGGGCCACAGACTCAGAGTAACGACAAGACGGTAAAGAAAAGGCCGAACACACGGGTTCGGCCCTTCCTACTGATCGGTTGGCAAACTGGAAATCTTCATAGATTTCCAGCCTAGAAAGATGTCGGTCGCCGAATCCGAGGCGAACCACGAACGATCCGACCTGGCTAACCCCGCTGAACGGGGCGACCAATTCAGAACTGCGCGACCGACAGATATCTAATTGATCACAATCACCTTTGGCTTCCGCTCTTCCGGTTTCGGTAAGGACACGGTTAAGACACCGTCCCTCAGATTCGCCTTCACCTTGTCCGCTCTCACTTCCTCCGGGACTCTTATCGCCCGACTGAATGAGATCGAAATCTCCTCCTCATTTCGCTTTTCCTTACGCTCCCCTTTCAGCGCGATCACGGAGTCACTCAATTCCAGGGAGATGTCCTCTTTCTTCACTCCCGGCACCTCGAAGCGAACAACGTAATCATCGCCCTCTTCGCTCAATCTCACCGCCGGCCGGCGTGTTCCATTGCTGGGTTCGGTCCGAGCAAACTGTCGCGGGCTCAGCCCAAAGTTGGCAAACGCATCATCAAACCACCGGTCGATCCCGACGAAACGGTCAGATTTCGGTTCTCTGTATCGTATTAGGTTCATCTTAGTTTCTCCTTTTCTGTTGTCTGTTTTGTTTCTCTGATCTGGATTTTCGATTTTCTGAAACGGGTAATGCACACAAGATGCCAAGTTCGAGGTTCATTATAAACAATTGATCATCAGATAGTTGAGTTAATGATCTAATCGCCAAACTGTGCCATTATGACTCATTATGGCACGGGCCTCCTTTTCAGCTCCTCGATGAGCCAAAGTGTCCCACTTCCTGATTCTCACGCCGCCCCAACTTTCGCAGAATGTTGGTCAAGGAAGCTGTCCGTGTTCAGTCCGTAGGAAAGTCACGAAAGCTCCAAGACATTCGTTACTTCCGCAGATATCGAGACATCAATCCGACCGATTCCTAAGTTGCACCAGAGTCGCTCCCCAGCCTCCTCCAAATTCGTCGGCCAATCTGAAATGATCGACAATCGGCGACTTTCCAAGTTCGGAATGGACGATCTTGCGCAGAGTTCCGGTACCTTTCCCATGCACAATCCTTACCCTGAGGATTTCCTTTTCCAGGCAGGCCTCGAGATACTCATTAACAAGGTCCCGTACCTCGGAGGGATTAAAGGTGTGCAGATCCAGAGTGCCGTCAATCGGCAGCTCGTAAGATTCCTCCTCCTTCATTAGACCGGATTCGCACGACTCAAAACGAGACGCAGAAGATCGCCAGGCGTGATTCGTTAAATTTCTACGTTAGAGGCTGTCCCAAATCCGAGAGGATTTGGGTGGAAGCCTGATACCGATATCAATCTTCGTCACGTTATGTAGACCACGACATGCCTTCCGTCCTCGGTAGCTTACCTTTTATCCGTTATGCACCTTTCCAGCACCCTTCCTCTCGCTTTGAGTCGATAGTTCTCCCAAGGAAGCGCCTCTGACTCGATTCTTGGATCCCTATGCCGCCTGCGTTGCCTCTTTCTCATGTTCTTGCGCAAGTCTCTGCGCGATTTTCCATAGATTGTGGGACAGAACCGACCAGGCCACGCTAAGGTTCAGAACTCGCTATTATGCGGGTTGTCGGGGTGGGTAGAATCGCAAGTAGAATTCCCGACTTTTAACGAGAGAAAGAAAACGGTAGGCTTCTCCTTCGAAGAACTAATTCGAAGAAAATGGAGAAACCTACCGAGCAAGAAGAGTCCTGCCTACAATGCCTCCTTGGGGTAGACAAGCGTAATCCCTGCCTGACGGTCTATCGGGACCTGAGCAAAGGCCAATTGCAGGTCTATTACGGCCATGAGCTATTGGAAGTGGTGGGGGACGATCGCGAGCAGGTTGGATTCAAGATTCTGGTGGGACGGCTCTATAATGCGGGGTTGAAGATAGGGTGCTTACAGAGACAATTTGAGGTTGACCCCAAGACGATGAAGCGGTGGGGCGAGGCCCTGCAAAGTGGCGATGCCGAAACCCTGGGCCGGGTGTTGGCGGGGCGCCGGTGGCATCGCAAATTGACCCGGGAAATACGGAGTTTTGTGCGGGTGCGCTTTTTTGAGATCTATGAGCAGAGCCGGTACGCTTACAGCAAGAAGATACGCGGTGAGATCGAGGAGGTGTTCGCAGTCAGCCTCAGTGGGGAAACCCTGCGCCCTTTGTTTAAGGAGCTCAAAGAGGCCTTGGCCAAGGAGGCCGAGCAGAGGAGGGGGCAAAATCGGGAGACTGCCTGGGATTCTCCCAAGGGTTCACCCTTGCAGGCAGAGCAGGAGCAAGCAGAAAACAAGGCCGAAGGCGAAGAGGAGAATCGCAAGGAGTCTCCCGATTTTACCACGGGCAGTTCCGAATCGGTGCAGTGGTGTCGACATTTAGGGGTGCTGGTATTCAGTGAAGGGCTCGGGCAAGTGGCTCAGATAGATGGCGAAGAGGGCTGGCTTTTGAAGCAATGGCTGGCCTGCGCGCTGTTGGCCGCGGTGAATATCGAGCAGAGCAAACTGCTCGATCTGGAAGACCTGCAAAAGCTCATCGGGCGAGTCCTCTATACGCCCCATCTGCAACGCCAAAGGCTCAGCGCCCTGGCCCATGAAGCGCTTTTAAGAGCGATCCTCAGGGTGAACGCGAGGAACCTGAATGCTTCTTGTGAGCAGAGCTTTTATTATGATCCGCACACCAAACATTACACCGGCATGAGCAAGCTCCTGGCGGGCTGGTGTCCCACCATCCGTTTGGCCGACAAAGCGCTTCACAGCGATTTTATTCATACCCTGAAGGGCTCTCCGGTCTATTTTGCCAGCACCGACAACTACGAGGATATAAGGAAACGGTTTATCCCCAACTGCGAAGCGATGCTCGAATTGGTAGAGGTGCCTGCGGATAAGAAGGTGAGCATTTACGTGGACCGGGCGATCGCCGCGGACTGGTTTTACGAAGCCATCCTGGAGCATCCTCAACTCGAAATCATCACCTGGGAAAAAGGTTTCAAGGCCAGCCCCTGCAACGGATCGACGGACAACTGCGCCTGCTGCGCCCCAGAAACCATGCCGAAGATCTCCAGGAGTATTATCTTTGCTATCAGCGGGGCCCGTGGAAAAAGAATCCTCATCTTACCCAATGGGTGGTGGAAGCGACCAATCCCAGAAATCAAACCATTACGGTGAGCATCTTAGGGACCGACCCAAAAGCCCCCGATGAAGCAGTCCTCAAAGGGATGTTCAGTCGCTGGATTCAGGAGAATGATTTCAAATACCTCGATAAGTACTTTGGGATTAATCAGATCACCTCTTATCGCACCATCCACTACCAGCGCTTAGCCCAACACCTTGAGGATAGGCAGGAGAAAAGCGGTGCCGCTAAAGCACTCCTGAAGCAGAAAACCCAATCCACCGAAGCATTGAAAAGACTGCTCCTGGCCGAACATGCCCATCCGGGCCAAAGCACCTCAAGGAGCGCCATGATCGCTCGCCTCGATCACAAGCTCAATGCCCTCCAACTCGAAGGGGAGCAAATCGAGACCGAATGCTCGCGCCTGGAGCGACTCATTGAGCAGAACTATGTCCGCCTGGACACCTCCAACAAATCCATCATGGATGCCTTGAAAATCCTCGCCCGCAATAGTTTCTACAAGCAGTTTGAACCCTTTAAAGAAGGCTACGACAACTATCTGTTTCGCAATCTGACTCACTGCGACGGCGCCCTCATAGAGAGGGGCGCAACCGTCGAAGCGCATCTATTCCCAACCGCAAACTATTCCCCTCATTTGCAGCAAGTCGTGATTGAGTACCTCCAGACTCTCAACCAGAACCCGCTCCTGATGCCCGACCGCTCGGGCCGAACCATTACCTTCCAACTCGGCTATAAATCGAGATTTAAACTTGCGATTGCATAGCTCCTTTAAAGGGGCAAGATAGTGAGGTCTGAAGGTTACGGTTGTCAAAGCCTTTGCTGCGTATCTTGCCCCCGTGCCATCGGTTCTTGAGCACTCCGATCCGGCCTTCGGTGCTCCCTCGTCGTCGCTGCAACCGGACAAAGCGCGGCTCCTCCATCCGCTCCTTGAGCTCTTGTGGATTGCGGGGCGTAAGGGCGTCAAAAATCCCCTCTGCCTGGAGCCGCTTGCTGGCCGCCTTCGAGGCATAGCCCCGATCCCCACTGATCGCTTCGATCTTCTCCTCTAAAGCGAAGCCCTTTTGCCTCTCCAGACTTTCCCAAAGCTGCTTCAATTCGCTCGGGGCCTGCCCCCCATACAGTTTCCAGTCCAACAGATATCCCTCTGCGCTCTCGCATAAATAAAGGGTGTTGCCAAACTCCACCTCCCGATCTGCCTTGCCTCGCACGATGACGTCAATCTCAGGTTCGTAGGCGCTCAGGATCTTCTCCTCATTCTTCACCTGCCGCCCCCCTATGATCCGTTCGTGCGCCTGTTTCATGACCTGCGGTATCTGCTCTAACCCTACTTGACCAACTCAACTTCCGAAACGGTTTTTTTCGGGGGTAGTAGGGCTCAGGAGGCGCATCAACAGTAGAGGTGGGTTGGCAAAACCGCCTGTAGTGTAGACCTACGCTCTTCCCAGGGCGGGATTTTTTCGTATAATGGTGGGCCATCATGTTTCTGAGGTGTAATCGTCGGCGCAAAGATGGCAAAGAGCACTACTATTGGAATATCGTTGAGAACAAGCGTGTCAGCGGGGGGCGGGTGGTCCAAAGACAGGTCCTCTACCTTGGAGAGATCAACGATAGCCAACACGAAGCGTGGCGCAAGAGCATCGAGATTTTCGAAGAGGGCAGGGAAAGACCCGAACAGGTGGCGCTGTTTCCGGAAGATCGTGCCCCGCCTGTGGGCGACGAAAGTATTGTTAGAATACGGCTCAAAGATCTCAGGATCGAGAAGCCGCGGCAATGGGGAGGGTGCTGGCTTGGGTGCGTTCTATATGAGCAGTTGGGACTGGGAGAATTCTGACGGGAGCGTCTCAGACCCTCCCGTCAGGGTACCCGCTGGGCCCATGTGCTGCAGACCCTGGTGGTTTACCGGCTGATGGCACCGGGAAGCGAGTGGCGGCTGCATCGGGAATGGTATGAGCGAAGCGCGATGGGCGATCTGATGGGGGAAGACTTTGGGATCGCCGAGAAGAACACGCTCTATCGCTGCCACGATCGATTGCTCAGGCACAAGAAGGCCCTGTTCAGGCACCTGACCGAGAGGTGGAGCGATCTGTTCAATGCCCGTTACGAGATTTTGCTATACGATCTGACGAGCACCTATTTTGAGTGCGATCCGAACCAGGAGCCGGCGGCCTCGAGCCGACTGCGCAAGTTCGGCTACAGCCGCGATAAGCGACCTGACTGCGTGCAAGTGGTGATCGCCCTGGTGGTGACTTGTGAGGGCTTGCCGATTGCCTATGAGGTACTTCCGGGTAACACGCAGGATAAAACCACCTTAAAAGATTTTCTTTCTCGGGTGGAAGAGAACTACGGTAAGGCGAACCGGGTGTGGGTGATGGATCGGGGCATTCCGACCGAGGAAGTCTTGCAACAGATGCGCCAAAGCGAACCCAGGATCCACTATCTGGTGGGTACCCCGCGCTCCTGGCTGGGTCGCTTCGAGCAGTCGTTGCTGCAGAAGGATTGGAAGCAGTTGCGTCCCGGTATCGAGGTGAAACTCCTCAGCGAGGGAGGTGAAACCTACGTTCTGGCTAAAAGCGACGATCGGGTGCGCAAAGAAAAAAACATGCGCCTGCGTCGTTTACGCCGTCTTATCGAGGCGCTCAAGAAGCTGCGTGAGAGCAAACGGCGCTACCAACGCGATACCATCCTGATCAAACTGGGCGAAGCCAAAAAGGAGGCCGGTCCCCGGATCTTTGGATTACTCGACATCGAGATCGCCCCCAAGGGCGCCCCCACTGAAAAGCCGCCTTTGAGCTTCCGGTTGAACTTAAAAAAATACCGCCAAGCCTATCGCCGCGAAGGCCGCTATCTGTTGCGCAGCACCCTCAGTGCCGAGAACCCCGAGCAACTCTGGCGCCTTTACCTGCAGCTCACTGAGATCGAGCAAGTCTTCAAGGAAATCAAGAACGACCTTTCCATCCGCCCCATCCATCATCAGAGAGATGATCGCATCGAGGCGCACATCTTTATCAGCTTCCTTGCTTACTCTCTGTGGGTCACCCTGAAACGTCGACTCTACCCGATGGCTCCGGGACTGACCCCAGCCGAGGTGCTCTCCAAAATGGCGGCCATCCAAATGCTCGATGTGAAACTGCCCACCACCGACGGACGCACCGTTGTGCTTACCCGTTACACCGAGCCCGGTGAGGACCAAAAGCTACTACTGAACCGGTTACACCTCGAACTTCCTCCCCAACCACCCCCCCAAATCGAATCCAAATAACCCCTCCTGTAGTGTAGACCTTTGGCCCACTATCAACGACTTACGTCGAAATCAGGCCCCAGTTGAGAAAGACGGGCTAGTTCGATGCATTTCAAGGAGGTCTAATCATCGGCCAATTTCCGATTAAGCGGAGCAAACCTCGTCCCGAACTTCGTCGGTTCGGCCTAAGGCCTACGGGTTAATCCTAACCTGCAAAATCTCCTAAGATTTCCAGGCTACAACCCAACCATCACCCGGCTCTCCTCATCCAACAGCGGATCCACCTCGCCGCTCGCCGCGGCTCGGGCAAAGACGGTGCCGGGGAGTTTGGCCCTTCGGGCTCGCGCCAGCACCGTGAACCATTCGGGAGGATGTCGGTCGAGAACGTCCTGCCCGATCTGATTCCACCGGGCCGCGATTTCGGCTAGGCCCTTCCGCACGCCGACGGTGCACGCGTACATCTCCTTGGGAGGTAACCCCTCGACGAGACTATGAGGTACCATCGCCGGGTTGCCTTGAATGTCTTTGACCCCGGCCCGAGGCCCGATCAATTGGAGAAGCTGGCGCCGGCCCCCAGCGCCGGCTTTCGCAGCCAGTAGCTGCGGTCCAAGATCGCAATCCTGATAGTCCGTCAAAGAGAGAATCCGTTCGTTGAATTCCTCAACATAGGATTCCCAAAGCTGATGTTCATCCTCTTCCGGCTCGGGGGAACGTTCCAGGCCGGCGCCGATAAAAGGACTGATCGATGCGCCCGAACTCACGGCGACCTCGAATCCGCGCCGCATCAATTGTTCGAGCCTCGATAGGACCTCTGCTACTCCATCCTTCTCCAGCACCTTTCGCATCGCGCCGGCCAAGGTGGTCCGGGTGATCACGCGGCCTGGGGCGGCCAGGGCCGTACCCGCCATTCCCTCAATTTCCTGACGACCTTCTTCCGTAAGACCTAGATTCGACAAGCCCCAAAGTGCGTCCGAAGCCGGAAGGAGCGCCTCCAAAAGGCCCGCATCCCGGGCCAGGTGACCCGCCACGGAAAGTAACCTGCCGGCCTCGCGCTGAGCGGCCTCTGTGATCGGAAGGAAAACGGCCGCCAAATCGCCATCGAAATCGGCGTTGAGAAATTCGCATATGAGCACGTGGATCCGGATCACACGGCCTGGAATTCTAACCGGATGAAAGGCCAGCAGTGCGGTCGGCGAATAGGTCGGCGCCCGGTTGATAATCACCCAAGACCGCGCCATGACTTCATCGAGGACCTTCGCTGCCCGCTCACTCCTTGCGCGAACCGCTTCCTCATCGCCAAGTTCGCGGATGACCAACGGACCAAAAAGTGACCAAGCCATCTCTTCGCCCACACCCACCTGATCCAATTGCAGATCCCCACCTGGAACGACGACCGCTCGGCCGCTGAAGCGGAGGCGTTCCTGTAAACGAAGATGCGCGGGTTTGAGCAGGGCTTCCATATACGCAGTGATCCGAACCTCGAGCTGGGCCTGGGCGTCCTGCACGAGCTTCTCCGGTGTTTGGCTGGAGAGCATGCGCGACAACCTGTCATTCGCCTCAGCCAGGACCGTGTATTCCTCAGTCGGCGAAGGTGAATTTCTCACCGTATACCAAGGCGGACTCAGATCATACTCGTCTCTCGCCTCGAACACCCCAACTTCAGTCAACTGATGTTCGTGCAACCATGGATGCGGCACCGGTTCGGCCAGTTCCAGTACCTTTCCTTCGGGAGGCTCAAAATGGAAAGAAAGACTGTTCTCCTCCAACCTTGTCGCAATACCTGCGATCCGCAACCTTCGAACGAGATCTGAGAAGACGGGCGTAGGAGGTGGGGCCTGTTCAACCGGCCCTGCCGCCACCCTCGAGTTCAGGGTTTCGGCGTCTTCGCGCCGACTGGAACGTGTATTAAGGTTTTCTTTCAGGTTCTCACGGGCCCCCACGATCCGCAGAGCAAGGTTTTCGAGCTGGCCTTGGAGGTTACATTTGTTGGGCGACAGATTTACCTTGCTTTGGGCAGTGTGATAGAGCCGCCCCCAATAGACCCAGCCGGCCGTGCTGGGTCGCTTGAGCGCAGTACCGTCCTTTCCGAATGTGAGCGTTTCCATTCCGGATTCATGGATACCTGCCTGGGTCAAATCATGGCCGACTTCGTGTCGGCTTGGAGCGTGGAAAGGCGGGACGATAGCCGGTCGGCCTTGGGAACGGGCGATACGGCTCACCACCGCTTCGCGTACCTGCCCAAAATTCATCCGCGCGTGCACTTGCGCGAAATTGTAGACCAGCTCCACCGGAGTGCCGTCGGAAAGGTGAGGCATCTCGCGGTCCGGCAGGATCCGGCTTATCACACCCTTGGTCCCATGGCGGTTACTGAGCTTATCACCTAGTTCGAGAACGTGAGGTGAATCGAATCGCTGAGTGCACGATTCACTGATCAAGATACCGTCGGCAAAGTTGTCCGCCCCCCACGAGACGAAGGCCGTCAACAGGTCGCGTCCGCTCCAGAAGTCGGACACATCCGGTTCGTTGCCGGTCTGGACCACCGCCGGTTCAGGAGATGACTGCACGATCCACTGCCTCAACATATTGACGCCCATCAGCAGGCGATTCGGTTCGTTGTGCTCCAGGAAAGGAACCATGGAAGCAGAGAGGCCGAGGCCTGCCTCAGGCCGCTCGTCCACAATGACCAATTCTCTTTCGCGAATCTCTGCTCCCACCGCGATGCTCAGGATGCTGCCGACGTTAGGCCCTTCCGGGGTCTCGAAGGGGCAGACGCGACCCTCCTGGCCCGGCGCGATTGCCTTCTTTCGGGTCGGTACATGAACCCGCCGAAGGTGGGTACGGCCGGAAAGCCAGTTTCTCGATTCGAAATCCCGAGCCGTATCTCGCATGAACTCGCTCGTCCAAGTCTCGAGCGGTAGCCACGCGCGCGCCAAGGCCGCGTCCCAAGGAAGATCAGGCGGGGCCTCGCCCAGACGCTCCTCCACGAAGGCAAGTAACTGTTCCCCAACGCAGAGGATTTCGGCGTTGTCCAGTTCCTCCTGTGATGCGATCGGAGAAACGACCTTAAGCGAACCTTCGATCTCGAAGAGACCGTCCTCGTCCGGCTGCGGAAAGTCACGAAAGTCTACGGTGAGATCGCCCGAGGTCGATTTCAGTGTGACAGACAGACGACAGGTGTAGCGACTGGTTGGCGCGGCCTCATAGGTGAACAACGGGAGCCTTTCCGCCAACAACTGCGGCAGTCCCTCTTGGAGAAAGAAATCAAAAGACGCCTTGTGCCAAGGTGTGGTTAAATTCGTAGCCATTATATCTCTTCTCCTTCTAGTCCCATATTTTGCCAGTTTCGGACAAGCCGTTGTTTGGCGTAGTACAGGCGTGACTTCACCGTTCCCTCGGGTACACCCAGAGCCTCGGCCACTTCGCCGATGCTCATTTCCATATCAAGCGCGAGATGCAGAACCTCGCGTCTCTCATACGAAAGTTCCTCGACCAGCTGTCGGAATACGGCGCGGCGATCAGATTGCTCTAGAGCCGCGTCCGGACCCAGCGTTGATGAATCGATCAACCAAGCCGGGAGCCGGTTCTCCTCCTCTTCCTCGTTCCATTCGTCCCAACCGTTTTCCAGCGGTTGCTCTCTTCGCCGATTCATCGAGCGCAGGCTGTTGAGGGCCAGATTGCTGGCAATGCGATAGAGCCAGGCCCTGAAGGGGCCCCTCCCATTCCATTGCTCGGCGCGTGTCCAAACCCGAAGGAAAACTTCCTGCACCAGATCTTGGGCCGCCGAATCACTACGCACAATACGCACCAGGTGCCGTCGAATCATCTCCCTGTAACGCTCAAAGAGCGTCTCAAATGCGTACCAATCACGTTCGAGAATCAGTTCCATGAGCTCTTGATCAGATGGGGTCAGCCTACGCCTTTCTTGAATGTCCACCACCCATGCAGCTAGACGGAGTCCGCCATGAGACTTCCTCAGCGGTTCTACAAGATTCGATGGAGTGTTTAGAGGAATGCGTGAGCATTTCTTTTTCGAGGACTTTGACGAAATCACCTCTATTCTCCGGGGCCTACTGAAACCGCTTCCTGGCCGATCAGCAGCCCTACCGACTTCCAATTGCCAAGACACCACTCGAAAGGCGAAAGTTCACACCCTTCTGCCTGAAGCGTATCGTAGAGGAATGCGTAAGCATTTCTTCTACCGAGATGCAAAGGGCTGCAACTAACGAGTCTGTTGGACGAGCTATCGCAATTGCACAACAGTCGAATCACGGAGCCCGACAGACTGATAACTTCCAGTCCTCGTAGGCATCCGTCAAACACTGCATCTTGGGCCACCAATATCTCCTGTTCGGTCGCTGATAGGTCTCGTCCCAAACCGGATGGAAGACGGTAAGAGCGATCATCAGTCTGTAGTCACTGATCAGATTTTCCCATGAATATTCGCAGACACCACTTTCACATAGGGTAGCATGGTAGAGCCGTAAGGCCTTTCTCTCTCGATCTCCGGTTTGCCGCTGCTCGCGCGTCCAAAAGGCATGGAATTGCGCCAAGGCTTTGGCCAGAACGGAGTCTTCTCCCAATCCACTGAGAATGTCCCGCAACTCAATATTGCTCGATTGTGGGTTGATGCCGAAGTGAAGGCACAACACTTTTGAGAGCTCCTGACAAATTTCGTTTACCCCCACAACGATGTGGAGAGGTGTGGTCTCCATCTTAGCCGCTCTAAACGTCGGGCTTTGGTTAGATTCTATCCTCCTCGATCGCTTTGATATACCAGCCTGCGTATACAAAAACTCCGACGATAATTAGATATATGACCGCGAAAACCAGATAAGGCCATATCTCTCTTTTTCCTGAAGATCGGAACAAAACTGCCTGCTCAGGAGCATCTGGATTATAAAATGCTTGCGCCGTTCCCTTCCTCGCTAGTTTATCCGCTCGTCTTTGGGCTGAATCTCTGGTCCTAAAAAGCCAATCGCTCCCTAACGCAAATTTGCTTGAAGAATGATACACCCCATCAACGGCATACCTGTATCTAACCACCAGCTCATAATATACGGTGACAGTGCCAGAAGTCGTACCAGACCCGGATACGGACTCGACTTTCTCAACGTTTGTTGACTGGACAGTGGCTTGAATCGGAATCCAGACAGCGCTCTGGCGGACCTTCGCACTATGACGTTCATGGAAAAGCACCGCTATTGTCAGCCCCACGAAAACAATAGGGAGAGATAAACGAGCAAGTTTCGCTTGTTCCAAATTAGTCATTCGACTATCACGACATTCTCTGTCTTCCAAACTCAAAACCCTACGAACTATAGTACGGGATTCGTGGTTTCCATCCTCTTATCTATCCAGTTTCAAACTCAAGAGACTCATCGCTCAAGACCTTCTCCACCATCTCCCTCCTTCTATCCATCGACCCCTCCGAATAGGTCGCCAGCCCATCCGCCATCGCCATCGCCGCTCCGAAGAGACGGAACGCCGCCGCCAGCACGAACAGGTACCGTAACTCTCCGGCGCCTACGGAGAATCCACGTCTCTTCGCCGCGTAGAGTTCGAGTGATCGCAGAACCCTTTCGACGTTGAGTTCGAACCCGTTGAACCACAGCAATTGCCAGTAGAAAAATGCGCAGAGCGAATAGAGCTCCGGCGCCGCATGCGGACTGAAGTCAATGATTGCGACAACCTCATCACCGTCGAAGAGAATGTTACCGGGCCCGATATCACTGTGCACCAGCTGCAGGGGCAGATCACGGTAGACCTGAATCTCAGACGAAAGAAATCCAAGGCATCGCTCGGCCACCTGCCTTGGGCACGAGCTCAGTCTCAGAGCGTCCATTTGAGAAGGCCGATCTTCGATTAGATACTCCGGTGAGATCGCCCGCTTCCACGGGTCATCCAGAGCCACTACATGGGCGGGAATAGGCATTTCAGCGAGTGCCGCATTGTATTTCACCATATAGGCGATCGTCGACTCCAGCTGAGCGGTGCTCAAGGTGGTAGATGTCGATCCCTCCAATCTCTCGTAGACCGCGTATCCCTCCTTGGTGATAAGCCCTCCACTTGGCTTTCTGAAGATCCGAGCCTGGCGAACGCCGCTGGAGTTCAGCAGGACCTCCACTTCAGCATAGAGCTGGACCGACTCCTGATTCTCCCGCCGTTTCAGAATGTAGCTACCCCTATCGGTTGTCAGAGAGCCATTACCACGGCGCGCGGATCCGATCGATTCCCAATCAACGAATCGTCCAAGGTCGAATTCCACGGACACAGACCGTCCGATTTCGGCCAGTTCTATTTCATTCATAGAGGAGAGTACTGCAAAGGTGATCGTCGAAATGCTTACGCCTTCCGCTACAGAATACGTCACTATCGGTAGCGGAAGGCGTGAGCATTTCGTCTTCAACCAAGTCCATGCGCTCACGCCCAGAGCTACGAGTGAGCTTTCTCCTGTAGCTCGCTCGGCCTCGCCTCGCCGAAGCCTCACGCGAAGACGAGTGGCGAGCGAGCGGTCCGATTAATCGATGTCGAAGTCGCAAGATTCCTCTCCGATTGATCCGGCAGGCTTCAGCGAGGGCGGGGCCCCCATGGACCTGAATCGGGATTCGAAGTCGTTCTCCGCTTGCGGCCACGCTGCTTTACGGCACCAACATTTTCAACTCCCAAGCGTCGTCATCCAATCTGAGAAATCCCGCCAGCCGCGAGACTTCCGCTTCCAATTCCGAAAGGAAATCACGATCCTTGGGAGGCTGCCCGACGAATCCGGTTTCGACCTTCAATTTCCTTTCCACGACATTGGCGTTCGCCCACCCGACAACCTGGTCGATCCAGAGAAGCGGCATGGCGTAGTACCCCCGATGGCGTTTTGCAGGAGGTGTGTAGGCCTCAAAGCGGTAGGACCATTTCCATAGATGCTCAAAGCGCTCACGATCCCGGACCAATGGATCGAACGGCGCCAGGATACGGACACGACGTGGTGGCTCAATATAGATCCTCTTAAAGACCGGCCATACGTAGGCGAGTCCATCGACCTTCCTTCGCTGGAATTCTCCGGATTCGATCAGTTCCCTCAGTATCTTTCTGCGTCCGGCAACGCCGGGAATCAGATACTTAAAGTAGGCCGCTATCCTGAGCAAAAATTTCTCATTCACCGGCGCAAGAATGTTGCCCACCACCCGCACCAATTCCCTGAACCGTTCATCTGTTGATTTCGTCCCAATGGGGGGCGAAATCGGTTGGTAGATTCGAATGCCATTTTCGCGGCACGCAATACGGAGAAGGCCGCGACGATGCAAGGCTTCGAGGGCGCGCTTGGTCGCCTTGGAGAAACCGCCCCAGGCATTCAACACTCTCTCACTCTTGAAGTGCGCATCCAACGCCCTCGGGTGTATCGGACCCGTATCGCGCACGGCTTCGAGCACCTTCTTCTGAAATTCGGAAAGATCGGTAATCTTCCTGGGATGCAGCAGCTCCCAAACCCGCCGGGGAAGAAAGCCGTAGGCATAAAGCATGTCTTCCTCGATGTCGAGGCCGGCATATCGCCGTTCAAGATCCCCCACTCGGTAGCTTTCGACCCGATGACGCAGGATCAGATCCTGCGCCCGAGCCGGAGACCGAATCGGATCAGCCTGTACAAAGCCAAGGCGGTCAATGGCGGCTCTAAGTGTCCTTGGTCGGAACAGGGTCTGAGAAATTGCGTGCGCTCGTAACTGCCGAATCCTCGTCATCCGAATCTATTCCAGGAAGGTACTTGCATCGATTCCCGAAGTTTCGGTGTTACTCTTCGAAATCCCTCGGGAGTCATGCTCCATTCGATGGTTCGGCTCCTTTTCGGGCAATGATCAAAAGAAACTCCGGTAAACCGTGGAGAGGCGCTCCCTCCCAGTCAGTAACCTTCTCACCGAACTCACCGATCTCAAGAATCCGGCATCCAGCCTTCAAGGCAGCATTGATGTAGTCCGATACAGTCCAGTGATATTCATAGGATTTCATTGTCCCTGGCTGAGGCCTTAGGATGTCTTCTGTAACATCGTATTCGAAAGGACCACGCTCGAAGTATGGATCTTCCACTGTCAAACGGTCCTTTGATTCCTTCCAGATCCTCCGAAATGGATGCTATTCCGAAATGATGAGAAGTCCGTCGCGCCGAAGGATACGGGTCGCTTCCGCATAGTACCTATCGATATCGGATACCCAGACCCCGACATGACCTCCAGTGTAGACAACATCGAATGTCCCGCTCTCGATTACGGAAAGGTCCGTGACGTCGGCTCTCAAAAACGTGATGCTGAGATCGAGTTGCCGCGCCCGAGGTTCGGCGACATCGAGCTGATTCTGGGAGAAATCCACCGAAGTCACGATACCACCTAGTCCGGCAAGGGCAAAAACGACCTGATTGTCCCCGCTTCCAAGGACGCACACCCGCATACCAGATATTTCGGCGAGGTGCTCAAGTTCCTGCTCGCAGAGAACAAGCTCGGGCTCTAACGGACACCGTCGCCAGAGGCCACGGACATCCGCACTTTGTGCCCACTGCTCGGAACCCGCATCCCATCGTCTGCGGTTCGCATCATGTATCTTCTTGGTCATTTCCTTGCTGTAGAATGAGCTCTCACTCGGGGCCCATTGAAATTCGGAACTGTGCGGAATTCATGCCAAGCCCAAGTCCTCGTAGATAGCCGAATTCAAGGCATGATTCCTTTTACTATGCTCGCCGTCACCGGCTAACCCATTGACGGCCCAAGTCACAACCAATCCGTGTTTGGGATCGGCGAAACCTGTTGAGCATTGGTATCCGGCATGGCCGAAAGTACGAGGAGACGAATAGGCGCCAAAGTCGTAATTGTAGGCACCTTCATTGTGCACGTGTGAATCCAGCATGAAGCCCAGACCCCAGTCGATCCGCCCAAATGTCTGATCCAAAAGTCCGGTGCGATGGCGCGCGGTCAGTGCCTCCACAGTTTGAGGCGATAGGATGCGGGTCCCCTGACGCTCTCCTCCATCCAGTAGCATCTCATAGAAATAGGCTAGTTCACGTACCGGACCGTGCGCGCTTCCGCCAGGATAGTAGATACCTTCGGGCGTTTTCTCCCAGGGAAGGGGCGTTGGTTCTCCATCCTTCATATAATACAAAGGGGCAAAACGATCGTCATAGGCTGCTTCCTGAGCCGAGGTCAGCCTAATCCAGGAGTCCTTCATGCCGAGAGGGGTGAGAATCTGCTCCCGTGCATACCGATCGTAGTGCCGACCATCTACCCTTCGCACAATCTCGGCCAGGATGCACCACGCATTCCCTACATTGTATCCAGCCCGTCCACCCGGAATCCAGTCATCATACCGTCCAACCTGGCAGATACCCGAAATCAACTCATCCCAAGTGCTGGCTTCGATATTCTTGTTCTCCAATCCAGATGTATGGGTCAGAAGATGCCGAAGGGTGATCATTTCCTTCCCACGCACCCCAAACTCGGGGATGTATTGAACAACCCGGTCGTCCAATGCCAGAAGTCCCTTCTCCCAAAGTTGGGCAATCGCCACCGCACCTAACGGTTTGACAGAAGACATCCATGTCATCAACGAGTCGGTTCTCAGAGGTAGCCCCTCACGGGCCTGGCCCACTGCAAGATCCGCAACCGGTTCACCATGGATCGACGCATATAACTGGGCTCCGATATGCCATCCCTCCTTTTCACCCAACTGAAGGGCGGCAATCGTTTTCGGCATCTTCTGTCGTGAGTGATCGGTTACCTCGATACGCCCGGATCCTTGCGAAGAGGCAGATAGCATCCCTGCCAAATTGGGAAATACACTGCCCAAGATACACCCGGCGCACCCGGCGGCGCCTCTCCTCAAGAATGCTCGTCGAGCAATAATGTTACTCACTACTTCCGCCCCAAGTACAGCATGTGTTCGTTCAGAGTTATAGACCAAAGGTCTTCAGCAACCCACTGGTCTTCTTTCTGAAAGCCTTTCGGAATATGCCGCACAAAAGTCATTCCAATTTTCTCAATGACCCTCCGGCTGGAAATGTTCCAAGGGACGTGAGCGGCTTCAATTCTCTCAGCCTTCACGGTTCGGAATCCGAACTCGAATAGCGCCCCAGCGGCCTCGGTCATATACCCCTGGCCCTGAGATTCAGGATGAGTCCAAAAGCCAAGATCCTAGGTCTTCCTTTCTTGCCGGCGAATCGAAATCCTCCCTATCGATGCTCTGTCCTCCTTGCTCTCAATCGTAAAAGCATACGCCTTGCCTGATTCCCATGCCGCCACATTCCTACGGAAGGGTTCAACCAATTCTGATTCATCGACGGGTGGACTCCATCTCATCCCGTCGCAGAATCCCGAGTACCGGCTAGCTGAGAACACGAAGGGGATATCATCGCGGTTGAACCTGCGCAACCAACACCGGGCTGTTTCGATCCGTATCGACGCGGGTATCATTTATTCGCAGAAGACTACAGTGTGGCACGACGGGCTGGCCGCTGCTTCACGTTGAATGCGCTTCCAATCGTCTTCATCTCCGTAGTTGCCAAGCCTTCAGTCTACCTACGTTTTGCTAAGCAACGTCACTGGTTGATGTGCCGTGCTAACGCCGATAGTACCTGACAGTAGGCTATGGCCCGTGCATCGGTTCGTCAATAAGCCAGTCATACGCTGTCAGTGAACGTCCGGTCGCTTCCCTTTAGCCACTGTTCGATGTTTTGGTTGTTGTAGAGTGTGGCGCCGTTTATCTCGATCTTCAGGCCCTTCAGCTTCCAGCCGCCTGCGAAGAATCCGTCGGGAGACTTGCGAATGCGTATCTGGTCATGTCGGCGCGGCGCAGGCCGGTCCCTGGGTCGAGATCGAAGAGGTTGGTGTCGCCCGCCTCAAAGTCGTTGACCCATGGCGTATCGAGATCCCACGTCCGCCCGCCCATCTCAAGGCTGACATTGTCGTCAGTTCCTGACCACCAATCGTTCGAAGTTGTGACCTCTACGAACAAAGTGTTAACGTAGCTGTCGTCGATCGAGAATGCCCAGTGCAGGCGATGGTTTTCGAGCCAGATGTTCGGGTTGGCGTTGCAAATTAGGTCGCCTTCATGCCACACCTTTACGCGGCGCAACTTCCAACCGCCGTTAAAGCCATCCTGCTCTTTGCGGACAAGGATACGTCGAATCGCGTTTCGTGCCATCGAGCTCCCCGCCCATACCGCGTAGCCGTCCTTCTGACCGGCCTCGCGGTCGTCGAAGCCCGGATTGTTGAGGGTGAACACGCGATCCCCAATATCGAGCTCGACATGGTCGTCGCTACCGGCTAACCACTCGTCGGTCGTGTAGAGCTCGACGAACAGATGCGACCAACCGATGTGCGCGCGCGTCCATGGACAGATCTCATTCCTCCCGCCACGCATAGTGCACTCGTACGGGCGAGGGTGGTCGACGCAGTTGCCGTTCGGCACTCTGTCGCAACCGATCTCTCCGCCGCACGATCCGCAGGGCTGGCGGCCGTGGTGGTCGTCGCCGTACTCGTGCTCGCCATTGTATCGGTGCACCACCTCATGTATCGTCGTGACGCTGATACCATCCAGCCCGCGTCCGCCCCAGTCCTCACCGTTACTTCCAGGGTGCTTGGCCTGGAGGATGAAGAACAACCCAGTCGAGCTGTAGCCGTGCCAGCTCGAGCCGTAAGGAGTGACGAAGATCACGAACGCGTGATTCGATAACGTCTCCACACGTAGATCCTCGCGGTAATCGGCGAGCCCAGCCCAAGACTCGGAGTAGCTGTTTCCCTCGTAGCTGATCCCGCCGATGGCCGGACGCAGGAAGTATGAGTCAGCGTTCACGCTCGCATTATCACCATCGGGCCCGTTGTCGACATCGATGGCGACTCGCTGTTCGTCGACCACCCAAGTCAAGTCGTTGCCCGGAAATTCGTTCTCGAGGTGGGCGAGGCCGTCAAGAACTCCGTTAACGACTGCATCGCGTTCGTCATCATTGAAGCGCGGGTCCCCGGCCCGCGAAGACTCGACCACGACCAGCCCACCCGCCTGGCGCCCGCGCATCTCCCAGCATCCGACTTCACCGAGGAGTCGCCAGAAACGCTTAGCGAGCTCATCGAGCAAATCGGCGTCAAGCAGGTAGGAAAGGAGATTCGGCTGCACCAGGTAGAGCGCATTGCAAAGATGAAATGCTAGGGTCTCACTCTTCAGATGCTCCTCAAGCGCGCGGAGGATTCTCTTCCCTTCTGCAATCGGCAGATTTCGCATTTTTCGCCCGCGCAGATCGTAGATCATGCGTCTCCCAAGCGTCGGCCCCTCGCGGCTCTTGATGTAGCTCAGCACGTCACGCTCGAGCTTCTCTATGTCGAAAATGCAATGCGGCGCGGCGCGGTCGGGATTCGCTGGCGGCCGCTTCGGTGACCTTCGGTAAGCCATGCGAGCGTTCCAGCGCCGCACCAGCGGCCGCTCGCGCGGTCCGAGGCCCTCAAGCTCACTTTCGGCAAATGCGCTTTTGCTATAGGCCTTGTAACTACCGTTCGCGAACAGCCTCTTCGCCTGCTCGGGATCCGCCACGACTTCGCACCCAATAGCGTACTCGAGGGGGACGCGCAGCCCCTCGGCATACAACCCGTCGATCACGGAGCGGCGCTCCCTGACAACATCGTGGCTAAACAGGAAGAGATACCGATGCGAATTCATTACGGTTCACTCATCAAGCGCCAGAAACACTTTACCTTCAGCCGAAGACATTCGCTGAGATTGACTTTCGTGATTGGTCTTAGGGTGATTTTGCTCATATTCGGTGCACAACTTCGAGAGCAGCTGTGTCGTTAGCCGTTACCCGGCACCGCTAGTCTCGCTAAGGATCTCCGTTCGAAAATCCGCCCCAACTCGATCCCCCGCATGCGCGGTCCTACAAAAGTCGCCATCGTCTCTACTCAATTTCCAGATTCGTCATGAATAACAATTACGGTGAGGCACGACGGGCTTGCCGTCGCAGCTGGGGCGGCAGTTCGAGTTCGAAGCGTTCCTTCAAAAGTTCCGAATCTCTGAAATCCTTCTCGGTGGGCGCATAACCGTGGGCGTGGCAGAGCACCTGTGTATCGGGCGAAAGGCAGCGAAGGTCATTTCCAGCGACCTTTCCGGTTCCCGAGAATCCCTCCGCCGGGTAGACCCACTCCTCCCCGTTCTGCATCCGATAAATTCCATTACCTTGAACATCAAAAATGACCGCGTGAATATCGACCTCCTGTCCACTCCCATCCGCGAGCACAAAAGAGTTGGGCGGGGAACCCTCTTTGAACCTGAATCCTCGGCACTTCAGGATTCGTCGCACCTTCGGCACATCGGCGACTCGGAGGATCACGTCCACGTCGCTGTGCTTGCGACTCTTTCGCCCTAAGAGGGCATCGACCCCCCAGCCGCCATCCAGCCAGACTTCGATCCCGGCTTCTCCAAACAAACCTAGAAGCTCGATGAGTGAGGAGGCCGGCATCTCGGCTGCGGTTGTCATTCACTGATTATCTACGCCGCTCTATTCTTACCACATGGAGAAGTCGTCAACGGATAGTGTCGCCGACACGAGTGACTCGGGCTCCGTGCACACCACTGTTCCAGCCGACTCGAATCTCTTCATCAAACCCATTGTGCTTTCCACCTTATTCGTGTCCATCAGCGCGCCGCTGCGCGCAGGTATGTTCATTCGTGGATACCTCTTTCGACTCATCCCCGCGTCTCTCTTCCTTCCCTTCTCCTATCCCTTGCAGTGCTGTCATCCGCTGCAAACTCTCTTCCTTCAATCCGCCGTTTCCTCGAATCCCCGCGTCCGTTCCACTAGCTCGCGCCACGAAGCGATGTACTTTGTATTCCCTCGCGCTTCGGCCCGTTCCAAACCACGCTTACAATTCGAGAGCATTAACTTCTGGCGCTCCTCCTAAGGTGGCTCTGATCCGTATCCTTCAAACAGGGCCGGGATCGATCCAACCTGGTCATGATGATGAACGCGAATAATCCACTCGACCCATGCTAAATCCTCGGTTGGGTCGCCTCGCCGGGCCCACTCCCAATCGACGATACCTCGAACCTCTGAAGCATCTGGTGAAAGGATCAAATTGTGCGGCCCGTAGTCACCGTGTACCAGAGAATCGCCCACCTTCAGAAACGACATTTCGGAAGCATCGACCTCGGAGATCCTTTTAAGAAGGACACCGCACTGCAAGAGCACCTCCTCCGCCAGACCCTGCTCTACTAGCGCCTGACCGTTCTCGCCCTCAACCAGTTCCAGGCACAAGAGCGGTATTTCAGCATCGAATCGCACAACATCAGGTACCGGCAGCAGTCCCGCAACCGAACGGAGCACCGCTGCCTCTCTTGCCGCAACCTCGTACCGCTTTGGTCCAAGATGCCGTTTCTCAACAGCCCCGTCGACCACGCGGGTTCCGTTACAGTAACCGTGCGGCAACTGCAACGCTTCCGGCCGTCTCGGATCTTTAGTGTCCATGCGGTTCAGCTGAGACAGGAGTGGATTTCGACCGATTACCTACGATCCTAGCTACCTTTGCGGTTCAGAATAGGCGTTGAGGGCGACTTGCTTCGTTGTCAAGAATGGAAATCTGGCGGCTAGCCGAATCTACTTATGAGCTCGAAATAATAAGCCACAAACTCATAGTCATCCTCCGGATCATCGAAGTATTCAGCATGCCCTCTCTGAAAATGTTCCACATTGGTACAGACCTCCCCACGCCACAGCGTTTCCGGTATTGCATCCCACCGGCATAGCTCCATCCCAGTAATTCGGATCCGGCACTTGGACGTGTGATCGAGGTAGAAAACATCGTGAAACTGGCCGACGATCGCCGGACCATTGTAATCGTCCAACTCGGCATCAACCTCTTCCAGTCGAGCCACACTGGCCGTTTTTCGTCCGGCCATAATCTGATCCGCCAGATGATCCCCAACGAAGGTCAGCCTTCACGATCTTTCGAAAAACTTCATTGACTTAGCAGGCTGTCGGGATTTGCCGACGGGCTGCTAAGTCAGTTCAGCCAAAGCCATCGCCCGATCAAGAGCGAATGATGTGTAGGCCGGGTCCTCCTCCCTGCTCCAGAAAGCAAAATGCAGATAGTTAGACTTTGTCCCAAATCTGGAGGATTTGGGACAAAGTCTAGAGAGGCTAAACTCCGAGTGTTTGTTTGCTTTGACGTAGACGGAGACTGCGCGCCCTTCGAAATTTCCTTCCCAGATGAAAACGTCGTTCGTCCCTCCGTCGGCATTTATCTCGAAGGAGTCGATCCGAAACTCACCGGGCAAACTCAACTCAGAAAGCTGTAACACGAATTTGGTTGGCTGACCGAAGAAAGACGCAGCTCAAACACTCTTCTTTCCGCTGAGCGGAATCGCGATAGAGCATCGCGACCAAGTTGCCAAGGAAGTGGGGATTCCCTAATCGATCCGCGGTTTTCTCGAATCCGCGTTTAATCCCTCTCCCGTTAGCGAGCGTTAGTGTCGATCTGCGGTTGCATTTCTCAGCAACCAGTCTCCATGAATTCGGACCCAAACCTAACCATCCCGCTGACTCTGTCAAAAATTCCCTCCTTGAATTCCAACGCCATGAAACTGTCGTCAGCGTTATATTCGTTACCCAAACCATATTCACTGGCCCGAGCAAAATCAAATCGTGAATAGTAGTATGGGTGGCCCAGCCGGGACACTTCACAAACTTCGTAGCGAGACGGCGCAAATGGCGGCGTGCCAATGCCTTTCCGAAGCACGGCGGGCGAAAGCGTACCGGGAACCCAACTGTTCAGCTTAGTCTATTCTACGGTGTAAGACAGATTCCAATAGTGTTCTTCTGAAAACTCAAAATATCGAATGTCTGTCGCCCGACCTTCAAGAAGATCGAGAATCTCCTGCTCGTTCGGAAAGTTCTTCACCACCTGGAAGCTGGAGCCATCCGGTAGAGTTCTCTCCTCCACAAGATCTCCTTCTCCATTCCGGCGACGGTTTCTTGCTATGTAAGCACCGGGAAGTTGATCCGCGAACAGAACAAAACCTCCCGACAGAAGCTTTCCATCTAGCGCGTCCAAAAATCCCGGCAAAAGGCTTTGGGGAACATGAGACCACCACCAATGCGCAAAGGCAGCGGAGAATCCGGAACCTAGCCCACTCAAAGTGTAGGCATCCGCGACTTGGAAATGGACATTTTCTGCGTGGACTAGACGTATGCGAGCGATGGAAATCATCGACGGATTGACGTCCGTAGCCAAGATAGACTTTGCCGTCTTGCAATTCACCTCGGTCCAGTAGCCGGTCCCGCACGCGATCTCAAGAACATCAAGGCCTTTCAGCAGTTGCTGATAACGGGCCTTCTTCGGACCGCGCTGTTGCTCTGACTCTGCGTCTTCATAGCCGGCCGTCTCGTCATAGACGGGAGCGCGGGCGTCGTAGTACTCTTTAATCTCCTCTGCCAGTGACCCTTTCACGATTTCCTTTCTGCGCTGACATCGAACTGACGCATGTAGGACCGCGCTCTCGACTCGGCGAAGCCTTGTGCGAAGACGCTCGCGCGGGATGAACCCCCACCCTGAGGCCGAACCTTTTTAATCCCGCGCCAGCGCGGTCCTACACACTCTGGTCGAGTCACCAAAGAGTTTTTCGTTCTACTCTCCGAACGAAGGAACTGCCGGATCATACACCCGGCAGAGGTCAGACAAATCCTCTCGTTCAATTGGGCGGATGGTCATGTTTGCTTCATTCATGGATAGGAAATATCCAAGGGAGTGCGGTAGACAAGGTTTGGGACAAGGTTACCAGGGTATTTGGACCTGACTTCGCCTTCCGTGCATTGAACCCTTGATAGCTGACCTACTCGGAAACCAGCGGAGCAAACCTCGTCCCGAACTTTGTCTCGAACCTTGTCCATTCGTTGAGGCTACGCTGCGCTAGGTCATCCGTGTCCTCCCTCCCCCTTCGGGCTCCAATGGTTGCGGCTTTTCTGCTCTGCCTCCTTTGCGGTTAGCAATCAATATTTTTCAACCTTATGAAAGGAATTCCATAACGAAATCGACTTCACCATCCTCCTCTCTATATCCAGAAATCTCAAAACCGTTCGCAACGTAGAAACGAACCACATTCTCCCAGCTGCTGGTCGTTTCCACCACGAGCCTCCTGAATCCCCGCGCTTTCGCCCCTTCTTTAAGCTCGTCCAGGATTCTTCTACCAATGCCGCTACGCCGGAATTCTCTTCGAACCGACATTCTGACAATTCGGCCCGTGTTCGCGTCTTCCTCTATCAGAGCTCCGGTCGCGATAACCTTCCCTTCCATCACATTCACCAGGAAAGTTTGCTTCCGATACCATTTTGAAATGTCCTCCAGATCCGGGTGGCGAATTGCCGGGTTGAATCCGGCGCCCAAATGGTCGCGCAACCCAGCGTAGATTAGCTCCTTACACTGGTCTTGGTCTCTCGGCTCTATGGGGCGGATCTTCATCGTGAAAGGTGAAATTCTCCCGTCGTCGCCGATCAGGTTAGGAAACCCGTCTCGCGCAAAAGCCGCCGCAGCTTCGAGTGGCTGTACTTGGTGTCCTTTCTGTAATTTCGCTGCAGCTCACGGAAGAATCCATCCATCAAGATCATGATCTCCCGGTACCTTACAATCGTTTCAACTAAGCCGGCGTCCAAGCTCATCACTCCGGCGGCACAGATTTCGCCGATATTCTCCAGAAAATTTGCGAGACGTTCATGGTGTGGCATCTCCCCCAATATGCCGTATCTTTCCAGTTTCCTCCTGAACCCATCCCGGTTCCTATCCGCAAGTCTGCGATATATGGAAAAGACGCGCCAGCCAATGCAGATGAGAAGGGTTCCGTAGTCGTAGTGGGTGTTCTCCCTGAAGAAAGTCCGCTCTCTCTCGCTCAGTTCGAAACTCTTATCAAGTACTAATCCGAAGTCAGTTAGAAACGGTCTTTCACCGTCCGTGACCATATTGCTGAAATGGACATCGAAATGGATGATCCCTCTCTTTCGCAGAAACGTTATGGTGTTCCGCATTTCCCCGAGGATCAGATCCAGTTCGTCTAGATTTCTTGCGAACCATTTTCCAAACATATAGGGAAAGAATTCCAGGAAGATTACGGCTTCAAATTTCGCATTCCTTCGCTCAATGATGTACTTCTCGATTCGTTTACTGCCGTTCCAATACCTGACATATTCGTCCTGCCTCTTTTCGCTGATCGGCGAGTACCTCTCGCTTCGTGGCACGATACGGTAATGGTACATCAAAGGGAAATTATCGATAGACCCCTCCAATACCCAATTCGTCGTCTTAATGTGTGTCACCAACTCACGAAAGACCCCGAATCCGGCCGAGCCGACTCCGTAGTTGTAGTAGGTCGGAAGATTGTAAAGGTTCTTGGCCGAGAACATGTGGCTGTATTCAAGTTCGGTGATCGGAATCCTTTTAACAAATACCTTCGATCTCCCGATCCTGACGGTATGATTCATTCCCCAGCCATGGGTCTGCGATTTCTCATCGAACAGTGCCCGCAGCTGCCCATCATCAATCTGCGCCAACCGGGAACTGAGATTATGATACCTCTCTCTTCTTGATCTCAGGTCGTTCCTCATCGCTCTGTTTGAGTCGGAGTCCAAACTGTTAGAGAGACGCGTCGGGAATTGAAGAACGGCGCGTCCGGTACACCTCGGCGTAGCCTCGGCGAAGACGGGCGGCCACGCCCTACCGCCAGTCGGTGCTTCAACGGCCTAATTGTATTTTAGCTAAAGAGGTGTGGAAGAATTGGTTTAACCGCAAGGTGGTAGGGCGTGGCCGCCGGACGCGCCGCACCGTCCGCAACGGGGAGCCTTGATCGATCTGAGGATCCAAACCAGCAATTATCCGGATCGCTCCCTTCTCCTCAATCATCTCTCTGTTTCGTCTCTGTCCCATTCTTCACATATTTTTCCACCCAAGCATTCGTCTCCCACAGCGCGTGCAGAATAGACTCTCTGGCGCGATAACCATGGCTTTCGTGCGGCAGCATCACCAAGCGTGCTGTGGCGCCGTGCCCTTTGAGTGCGTGGTAGAAGCGCCGGCTCTGTAGTGGAAATGTACCCGAGTTGTTGTCCGCTTCGCCATGAACAAGAAGTATGGGCTCATTCACTTTATCCGCGTGCATGAAAGGCGACATTTCGAAATAGACTTCCGGCGCCTCCCAGAAGGTTCTCTCTTCGGCTTGAAAACCGAATGGAGTGAGGGTCCGATTGTAGGCTCCACTGTAGGCCATGCCGGCACTGAATAGGTCCGAGTGGGCCAGCAGGTTCGCCGTCATGAAGGCACCGTAAGAGCGTCCCGCAATCGCGATTCGCCCCGGCTCGGCCACCCCGCGACGCACCACTTCGTCCACTGCAGCTTGGGCACTGGCCACCAGCTGCTCGACATAGGAGTCGTTCGGCTCTTCCTCGCCCTCCCCGATAATCGGCATCGAAGGGTTGTCCAACAAGGCATAACCCATGGCGACCCAGACGACAGAAGTCCACCAACCCACTCGAACAAATCGATAGGGCGAATCCGTCACCTGACCGGCCGCGTCGGCGCTCTTATACTCAGTGGGATAGGCCCACATCACCATCGGAAGCGGGCCATCCTCGGGCATGAAGTTGGGCGGCAGGTAGAGCGTGCCGGTCAACATGACACCATCTGGGCGCTCGTAGCGAATGAGCTCTTTCTGAATACCAACCAGCTGCGGCGTCGGATGTGGGAATTCGGTGATCTGAGTGAGCTCATCGCTTTCCAATTCCAAAAGGAAGAAGTTGGGTGGCTCCTTTTTCGTCTCTCGGCGGATCAATAAAGTCAGATCCTCTGGGTCGATCAACTGTATCGCACGCTCGTAATAGGGAGCCTGCGAGCGCCACAGTCGCTTCGCATTTTGGGTCGTTAGATCCAATTCATCGAAAAAGGGACGGTCTCCTTCGGATGAAGCGCCGTCTCCACTCAGGTATAGATTTCGGCCCTTGTTGCTTGTGATCAAAACGGAGCCGCCCGACGGGGTCTTTTTCAACAGAGGTTGACCCGGATCATTGTAGCGATCCTGCCACGAATAGTCGAAGAGGAGCGTCTTGTCTGCTTCGTCGGCGTCAGGTCGGATGATCCAAGTTCGCAGGTTGCGATTCTTCCACCACCATTCGGATACCAGGGCCAGATTGCCATTCCCCCACCGGATTCGATAGTAGCGAAACCCGAGTGACACCAGTGGCTTTGGCTGCCCGGAAAAGGGTGCGGTTAAGGTGTAGACTTGGTCACGCACCTCCGCCATTGCCTTCGGATCGCCACCGTCCTGTGCTTCGGTCCAGTAAAGGGTGGCAGGAACGTCATCTCGCCAATCGAATTCACGCGGACCAGTGGGCACCGCACCAATGCCAATGGGCACTTCCTCCGCCAGCGGCAGGTCGGCGACCGACTTCACCACGTCGCCCTTCAAATCCCAGATTTCAACCCGGTAGGGAAAACGACGAAGCGGAACGAAATAGGAGAAAGGCCGGTGGAGCGTTTCCACCAGCAGATAGTTGCCGTCCGGAGAGGGCTCGGCGCGTTTGATCAATGCAGGCGAACTCAGCTCAGTTTTTTTGCCTTCCAACGTGACCGTCAGAAGCTGGCTACGCAGATAATACTCGAACAGCGCCTCGTCGTATGGATTCTTCAGCAAATCCTGGTAGGTTCGAGCAGGGGCTTTCTTGCCCTCAGTCTCCTGAATGATCGGCCCCGCCGAAACGGATGGCTCGGCAGGCGGTTCGCCTCGATCCTTCCCTACAATTTTGCAGACCAGCGTCTGATTATCGGAAAGCCAGTGAAACGGCGACCCGGTGGTGCTGTTCAAGCGCTCCGAAAGGAGTTTGCTGGCTCGGCCCGAAGAGAGATCGACCACCCATAGACTCTGCTCATTGCCTGCAACATTGGTGAAGGCAATGTACTCGCCGTTGGGCGACCAAGCAACATTGCGAATGCGAGCCCGATTGGGCAGTCCGGTAATGGAGAGTTCTTCCCCACCGACAATACGCTTGAGTGCGAGATCTGTAAAGTAGCTCCGCCGGCTCAGGGTATTTGTGCGCGGATTGATCCGCACTCCCCCGATTCGAAGCTCCGGCTGGGACAGTTCCTCGATAGAGGTCAGGATGAGTCTTTCCAGAATCAGCAACCAAGTATTGGTTGGGTCAACCTCGACTGACGGCGTAAGGGGCGCGTCCACCAAGTCCACCAACATCTGCGGTGGCATTCGATATCCCGTCTCATCCGATGCCTCACCGCAAAGGCAGACCAATAGAGAGCAGATAACACTCACGCTTAGGACTCGAGTTCGAGCGCTGGGAGTCACAGCTCGCAGGTTGGGAGCAAACTGGATTCGTGATAGGCGGTGTCTTCCGAGGTTCCTACACATCGTGGCGGATTCTAGGTGGATAGCCATTTTCTTCAACTCTACTGGTAAGTTCCTCAGGAGAGCGATTTTTCTGCAACAGAACGGACGATAATCCGGTGAAAGAAGCCGTCTAAAAGAGCATCTGCTCTATCTCGCTAAGGCGAATCGAATCCGTTGGGACCCCTCTCCTCCCCATCCATTACTGTCCTGTTCCTGCTCGGCGGGACTGCAAACTCTCTATCTCCTTTTCCCTCCCTCGCAACTCGAAACCGGGATCTCGCAACTCTCTCACTTCTCTCCCTTGATTTTTCTCGCGATTTCATCGAGATCGTTCCGCTCCGTAGATGCCAATTCACGGTCGGCATAGAACTGAAGTTCGCGTAGATCCGTTCGCGGCATAACGTGGAAATGAAGGTGCCAGACATCCTGCCCAGCTGCGGCGCCATTGGCCTGCCAAATGGACAGGCTCCCGGCTCCAAAGTTCTGGCGTAACAGTCCTGCCACTTCCTTGGTCGCTAGGATTACCGCCTCTAACTGCCCGGCCGGGACATCCCAGATGTTCTCACAATGCCGCTTCGGAATAACAAGACAGTGCCCGGGATTAAACTGATGGATGTCAAGAAACGCCAGTGTGTCTTTGGCCTCGGAAACGACCGAGCTCTCCACCGTCCCCGCGACTATCTGGCAAAATATGCAACTCACGAGCGGATCAAAATTCTATCTTGGACATGACAGCATAGCGATACACATTCGACCGAGTGCTCCCGCCCAGGCGCTCTTGATCGGCAAGCACCACTGTTGTGCCCCATGCATCAGCCAGCACACGCTCTGCTACCGGTTTCGTCTTCTGAAGGACGCCTTCCCCTATTTTCGCTACTTGGGGCCACATACTATCCGATCAACTGCGCAGCTATTGCGAAATAGGCGCTCGCCGACCTACTGAAGGATAATTGCAACATTGCTTGCGAGCTCAAAGTTTGAATTGCGATCGGGTCACAGGTCAGTCAACTCGTCCAACGGGCTCTTCCCGATAAATTCTAAGGTGCCCAACCCTGTCCTTAGGAAAAAATCTCTTAATCCCTCTTCTCCATTCTTGTGCGCTTTTAGGGCCTCTTCCAGATACCAGAGAACACAATGCGATACTACAATTCCCCAGTCCACCTCGTCGCCGTATCCGGACTCGAACGACCGCAAAAAATTGTTCTTACCTCGAGTGCTCTCGGCCCGAAATAATCGCCGGCCGGAAAATCCTTCGCCGAGAATATTGAGAAACGGATGGACGAAATCCAACTCCTTCGGCTGAAGCGATGCTGTCTCCCAGTCGATGATGGAAATCGGGCGCTCCGAGTTCTGGTCGTCCAACATCAGGTTTTGATTATGGATATCGCAGTGGTTGAGTACTTCCTCAGACGCAAACGCACGACCCGAGGTACTCTCCAGAAACTCTGATACCTCCCTCTTGCCCTCATTAGATAGAAATCCGACATCGACGAGGCCATCCGAACTGGTTTCAAAGCACTCCCATCTGCGTCTGGATCTCAGGACGTGATTCGGTGAGTGTTGATCAACAAACGGTAGATTTCGAATATCTTCCACCCTTACCTCATGGAACGATCGCATGGCCGCGCCAAGCGACCGAATCATGCCACAGTATTCGTCGAATGAGAACTGTTGATACACCTCATTCAGCACCGGACCGGAAACGAAACTGAACGCCAGGTAAGCTTCATCGCCGAAGACTCCATGGCCTAAAACTTCAGGAGCCCAGATCCCCTTCTGGGCAATGACAGGGCCAAGGGCGCTCTCGATCTCGTAGCAGTCGAAGTCGGCTCGACCATAGGCCTTCACAATCGCCTTGTCACCGGCCACATACAGTTGCCGATCGGGATCATCATTGCTGGAGTACGGCAGTCGGCGAACGACCTCAGCACCTTCGATTCCAAGCTCACGAAGAAACCGGGCTATTCGTGCTTTGTTCACGTGCTCGTCCTATGCTTCGCGAATAACGACAGCGAAGCGTGTTCCTCGATCCGCAGGCTAGTCTACGCTTTGGCCGCCTCGATGCTCATTTGACCCGCGGTCCGATTCTTACTACTGTGGCCGAACGCAACGAAGAATCCGCAGAATATCATCCCGGTACTCGGAAGGAGCCTCCACCTGTCCCCAGCCGTAAACGCCTTGGAAGACTCCATCGTAGGCGGAGTCATGATAGGTCCTCATACGGTAGGGAATGTCTCGCTTCGCGAGTTCCGCATCCAACAACCGCGCTTCAACCTCGTTCTCTAAGACCGCGATTCTTTCCGAATCTTTCATAATCACCCCGTCTTCCGTTCGCCGGAATTAATGAATTTCCAATGCGCCGCAATTCCCAGAACAAAATCTAGTTCAAGCAACGAACCGCGTCAAGCGACGCGACAAAACCTAAGAACTGATTCTCACAGTTCTCATCTGGCCTGAAACGTCAAAGTGCATGCGGGTTTACCGACGATGCCGAGACGTCGAATTCAACGGTGCGATCGTCGAAATGCTTACGCATTCCGCTACGAGTTGCCACACGGCTGGTAGCGGAATGCGGGAGTATTTCGTCTTCTCGTAAGCCGATAAACTCGAACTTGACTGATCCTGCGGGCCTCAGCACGGCGTCGGGCTGTCGCACTCGAAAGCACCGCGCGCTCTATCGTTTGCATTCCTAAGTCTCGAAGCATATTCGGCCCGCTCCTCATCGGTATATCGCATCTTCCTGGATTCATACAGGTTATCGCCAGCATATCGTGGGAACACGTGCAGGTGGTAGTGCCAAACATCCTGATTGCCGGCCGGTTCGTTGTGCTGCCTGGTTGAAACTCCTTCACAGCCAAGTGCCGTCTTCATTGCAAGACTGACTCTCTTAGTCGCGCGAATGATGTCTACACCTATGGACTCGTCCAATTCGTAGATGTTCTCAAAGTGAGGTTTCGGTATTATCAGGCAATTTCCCTTCGTCTTGCCCCAATAGTGAGTTGGAACCATGCAGAATACTGCCCCTTCCTCAAAGACCCATCCCTTTCGGTTCCGTTGCCAGCCATCGCTTCCCGGGCCCTCCTGCAAAGCACAGAAAGGACACCTATAGTCGTCTGGTGCGTGATTGTACATCTCCAATTGAACGTCTCAATCCTCGCGTGGATGCGCTATCCGGAACGATGCGCACTTCCTGTTTCGGCATCTGCATCCTCCTTCTCCGCCAACACCTTTGTGAAATATACAAGCTCTCCCTCCTTGAAACCTAGCTTCTCATAGAATCCTCTTCTGTACGACTCAGCGGCACGGAAATTGTTCAGCATGAGCCGGTAGCACCCTCGCTTCCGAGCTTCCTGCTCGACCGCCGAAACGAGCCGATGTCCGACGCCCTGCCCACGGTGAACACGATCGACAAGCAGCTCGGAAATGTACCCTTCGCGACCTGGATAATAAAGAAACGGCACCCAATGAGTGTTGGTGTAGCCTACGATGCCGCCGTCCGTATCTTCCGCGATTAAGGTTGTGTGTTCTTCACTCGAGAGGCAGAATTTGAGATGCGTCTCCGTCATGCCCATAACGCTCTCGAATCCGAGGTTCAATCTGTGTTCTTGGCCGTAGTTCCAAATCAGCGTTGCTAGAGCCGCCGCATCGGTCTCTCGCGCTTGGCGGATTCGTATTGGAAGTTCAAATGCCATTCTTGGGGCGGCTGCTTACTGAATGTACTGTGAATCAGCTTTCATTCGCTCTTCGATCAGCCGTGAGGCGGTAGGGCGTGCCTTCTGCTCCACTCCTCCATGTTCCAAGCTCGGCCGGGTTCATCGTGACTTCGGATGAATGCTTCGCTGACCGGGTCGGTTCCATATTCACGTTCAGGCGTGCCATCCGCCAAATGGTGATCGAGCCAGTTGATCGCCTCGTCCAGTCTGGCTTGGCGCCTGGCGTCGGGATACTCCGTGCGTGTCGCGATCAGTTCGGCGACCTGCCCATTCCGGTCATAGGCCACCCATCCCTCCTGAAGATCGGCTCTACGCTCCTCAGGCCATTCATAGGATGTATCAGACCACTCGCTGAGGCTGAAACGAGCGAGATCGAATTGTATGCCTTCTTCGATACCTGCCTCCTTGCTGAATATGCTGTGGTATGAGCGATCGGAGGGCCGCCAAATGAATTCTGCCGGGACGATGTACCAGTAAAAAGGATCCAGGAATACGATCGCATCAATGTCAGAGTCGGACCGCGCCAATCCACTTGCGACGCTGCCGATCCCAATCACGGCTTGTACTGCGGGTTCGGGAGCAAGTTCCCGCTCGATAAACGCAAGCAGGTCCTGCCGTTTCTGAACTGTCGCTGATGTCGTCAAAATCCGATATCGTGATAATCAAAGCGTGCTCAACCCTAGGCCACTCTCGTCCGCTTCCAGAGGATCTCGACAGGCCACAATAAACTCATCATCCAAGCTCAGGTAGTAAAGAAGGTGTTCGTTGAGCGAATTTCGGCCTCAATAGTCCCTAATCACCATCCCGACGGACCGATGCATACCGAATCGTGCATAGAATGCCTGCATCTCCGCATCGCACATCAGGTCAATAGCGGGGATACCCTTGAGTCTTTCGAGCATCAGCTTCATCAATTCTGAACCGATTCCCTGCTTCTGGTAGTCCGACAAAACTTCCAGCAGAGGAATGAAGGCGGCCTGGTTCCCATCGGTTAAAGCGGTGACGTGTCCCACCACCCTGCCCGCGGCACCATCAATCGCGAGCACAACATAACTGCTCCCCTGAAGTATCCTCAGGTGCGCTTCGGGTGAGTGCGGCTTCTTCCATCCATGAAAGAAACCTTGGAGCATCTCCGGCGTGATGCCGTCGAGTGAGTCCGTATATTCAATCGTCATTGGCGATCGTGTCAGTCAGGAATCAAACCAACGGCGTCCACCAAGACGAAAAGCTGCCGCTTTCCGCTACATAGATCGAATCGGATTGTAGCTGAAAGCGGCAGCTTTTCGATCTTCGCGAGAATCAGGACGAGGCCGATTTCTGCAGTTTCGGCTGTTGAAAAGACGGAATCAGATCGGGATCGAAGATTCGCGGCGGCGACAGAGCACCGCCCTCCGCTCGACTGACACCCGCCCAGGATGGAGGGCAGTGCTCTGTCGTCGTCGCCCCAGTTCTGTCCTTCAATTGGGCCATCAAATTTCCCTCCGGCCCATGATTCCATGAATCCTCGGTTTCTTGAAACCCGCGTCATCCAATTCGGGAAGTGTTCAAATAACCATATACTTACTGGCACCGAAACAGTTTACGACATCCCGACGGACTGATGAATCGCCATCCAAACTTCCGAGCTCGAGATCCGTCTGCTTTGAACAAACCCATCCGCCAACTCTTTCCAGTTGCAGCCCACTCCTTCCATATCCTTCAGCAGTTCCAGAATCCCACCAACCCTGCCCTGCAGTTCTTCTTCCAGACCGGACACCTCAACATTCGTGATGAACTCCCGCAGCCGTTCAATATGGTGACGATAGAGCCCCTCGTCCTCGATCAACAAGCCCAAAGCGATAAAGGTGGCGAGGACTCTCTCCTCCAAATCCTTTCCCGGCATCCCGCCGTCCGATTGGATCATGGAACAGACCTCGATACAGAGGTCGGTCATTCTAGCCGCTTCATCATCATCCGCCATTGCGGTATCCCTAAAGGCTCCTAAGAAGGAGCGCGCTCCTCTCCCGGAGAAGAAAGGTCGCGCAAAACTCTCATCCGCACAGTATTCTAGTACCGCAGCACAGTGTTCCACAGCTGTGTCCCTAAAAGCCAACGGCCTGACAGCTTCAAAGTAGGCATGAAATCGCACATCCTGCGGCATTCCGACCGGCACCACGCGAGTTTCCGGCAGCTCGCCGGGCTGATCGGAAGCACGCTCGACCACCGCCACCAGCGACATCGCCTGGCTGGCCAGACCATACTCCCGGCTCAGATTCTCCAAACGCTGCGTCAGCCTGGATTCTCTCCGTTTTTCGACCGGCCCGCGCGTCTCTACCGGACCGGCTTGTGCCTCCAAGTCCACAATGAGCCGTGCGCCCCGAAGCAATTTGATACTGGCCGCAGACCTGTCCTCCTTTTCCACCACTGAAAACTCCTGGGCCATTGCTTCCCCTCCGGAATTCCAATTTAGACGAAACGAAGCGCTCTCCAGATCCTCCGATGATCCATACACAACCACCGGTGTCCCGTGAAACACCACCTCCGGAGGCCCGGGCATGATCTCAGCGCCCCCGATTGCCTCGCATCTGATCTCTTCCGCCACGGGTCTCCCGATCGAAGAGAACAAACCCAACGCTGCCAAATCCACCCGCTCACGCGGCGACTGAAACCGGCTCACGCCTCCAGTCTCCCTAGACAGCAAGGTGAGGAACCGATCCTGGCTGGCGCTGCCGATCCCCAGGCAGTGAATCCGAGTTCCCGTGCCTCTGACCTCTTGCACGATCTCCTCGCCGCCATAAACCTGCCCGTCGGTGATCAGTAGAACATCTCCCCCTTGATCACTGAGTAGTCCCACTCCCTCCTCAACTCCCCGCAGAAGTTCGGTTCCACCCCGCGCTTCGATCGAACCAAGGAATTCCTTCGCCCTCAGCCTCCCGTTCGAGTCTCCCAAGAGCAGCTTGCTACTGAGAACCTCCACTCGGTCGTCGAAAGCCACGATACCAAATCGATCCTCCTCCGAAAGCGCACCCAAACAGGCTTCAACAGATCTCCGCGCCTGCTCCATCGGAGCACCCTCCATCGATCCGGAGCGATCCACTACGAATACAATTTCTCGCGCCGCCTGCTCTGCCTTACCGAATGTTTCAGAGGGAATAACGCCAACGAAGTGGTAACCGGCCCCATCATCAGGACCACCGACCACCAAGGGGGCCGGTTTCTCATACTTCACATCCAGAATCAGATCGCGGTCCGGTATCTCCTTTTCCACCGCTAACATGATGCGTGACTGCGACTCATCCGTATTCTGCACCCGAATCGCATGGGAAGGTGATGAAAGCTCGAGGACATCCTGCGCCTTCTCCACCGCCAGATCGAAGCCGATCGCATGCAGCGAATCCTCGTCAGCGGTCCAAGTGGGCAGAATGAGATCACCGAATTTAGCCTCCGGCAGTTCCAGCTCACCCTCTCTCGGGCCATACTGAACCGCCCGTGCTTCACGGTGATAGCACGGCGCCATCGTGAAAGGAAATCTAAAACGGAAACCGTCATCATGCAGTTCCACACCAGCCACGATCTCCAGCTTTACCTGAACTGTCTCCACCGGCTGAATGTTGCCCACATTCAGGTTCACCAGGCCGTCTTTATATGCCTGGGCCATCGTGGAGAGATGCCCGTTCTCTATTCCTCTTTCGTATTCCTCACGGGCCTCCTCGACCGGCTTCAGCTCAGAGTTCACCTGGAACCCCTCCCCAATCACCTGAAAGCGCTTCAAGGCCGCATCCCGCGGCAACGGAAATGAATAGATCACCTCCAAGGGCTTCGCCTCATCCGATCGGAACGCGTGCGTTACAAAAAGATGGGCCCCAGCCGGGAGAAGCCGACCCGTCAGGTTTAGCTCCTCCATAGCGAGCCTTACCTCTCTTCCGTTCGATGCATTTACCAGACCGAAGTGTTTCTCTGTTTCAGTTACCATTTTTACTGATCCTCCTCTTCCAAATTAAGTTGCTGCTGTAGTCCTGTCAGAATTTCTCTGATCTGTTTCATCCTCCAAGCGCTGACATCACCCCGGACCGCTACCGTGACATCCGGAGCGATCGTATAGTTCAACCAAGGACTCGGTCCGGGCAGCGCTCCCTCCTCCGTCTTCTCCCCAAACTCGTAGCGGATCTGCGCCAAAGTCAGCCCCCGGCGCTGCAGATCCCCAATGCGTTTCAGTCTCCTTACATGGCTCTCATCATAAGCTGCTTTCCTCCCCGCCCGTATCGGCCCCGACAATATCCCTCGCGCAATGTAGTGCCTGATCGTCCTCGCCGGTATACCCGACAACTCCGCCAGTTCACCAAGCTTGTACTCCTCTCCCCTTCCCCGAGGCATTCCCTTCCTCTCCCTCTTCCAATATATAAAAATCGAAATATACGACATCACTCGACAGTGTCAAATAAAAAATTCGGTTTCCGACTCAAACCCGATCTGCAGCGAAGATCCCAAGAGGCGGGACCCTTCAACCTTCTAATCAATAGCGGCCTTCCGCCGTGCTGGGCGCACCGATTCGAGTTGGTCCGTGTCCTTCCGTCTTGGTCAAGGCCTCGCCGCTTTCATCGTGGAATTCGTCCACGAATCTCACACTACCATAGCGCCTCGGAGGCCATCATGCCGGAAAAGTCCGAAAAAGGGAGAACTTCGATCCCATCCTCGGTCTCTAGTCGTGGGCCCTCCGGATACACCACGAATCGCCGGTGCAATCCCTTCAGCGTCTTCAGAGCCCTCAAACCCTTGCACCAATTATCTGCGAAGGCCCTACCGGACTTTACTTCGATCGCCAAGAGTTGGTCACCCCTGGTGAGAACGAAGTCCACTTCGGTCCCACCTATACCCCCCGATCCCCAATAGAAAAAACCCTCACACAGCCTCCGATAGTCTCTATAGGCTCGAATCAACTGGGCCACGAGTCCTTCGAAGAGGAACCCTTTCTCCTCAGGTGTGATCGGGCCGAAGCTCCCCTTCATGGCTCGAACGAGGCCGGGATCGCACCAGTACCATTTCGGCAATTTGCGTTCCCGTACCCGAATCTTGGCTTCATAGGCGGGAAGTGGAAACCCGAGAAGCGTTTCTTCTAGAATTTCCAGATAACCCGCAACCGTCGTCCGGGCAACCCCGGCCTCCCTCGCGATATTGGTAATGTTGACTGTACAGGCATTAAAAAGGGCTGCAATTGGAAGAAAGCGTGCAAATCCCTGAAGATTTCGAACCAGTGCCTCTGCTTGAATTTCCTCTTTCAGGTACATTCGCGTGTAGGCTTTGAGCGTCTCATCCCGATCTTCGGAATTCCAAACAATGGGTAGGAGTCCGATTCGAAGCGCTTCCCACAGGTCGAACTCCTCCCCGAGTTCTTCCGGTACAAAAGGATGCATCGATCGGTGCAAGGCACGACCGCCTAGGAGGTTTACCCCGGCTCGTCTCAGCTTTCTTGCGCTCGATCCGCAAAGAATGAATCGCATTCTTCGCTCTTCCATGAAGCGATGGACCTCGTTGAGTAGATTCGGTAGCCGCTGGATCTCGTCCAATACTATCCGACGGTCTTTCGATACTGCCCTCAGCTCTCCCGCCAATAGCCCAGGATTGGCCAACAGCCTCTGGTAGATCTCCTCAGAAAGAAGATCGATTACGTGGGCATCGGGAAACTCTCTCTGCAGCCAAGTGCTCTTCCCGCAACCTCGCGGTCCCATAAGAAAGAAACTCTGCGATGGCGCCTCAAATATGCGATCATGTACCATTTGCTATATATATCGTCAAATTACGATGTAATATGACGATAACGTAGATAAATTTCCATCCCTGTCAATACCATCGTTTTATCGGTCTGATCTTCCGTCTCGGAACTGCGCCCAGGGCCCTAGCACCCCGCAACTCGAGACCCGCAACTCGCCGAAGGCCCTGAGCGTGGTCGAAGGGCAACCTTCTTCTCCCCTCCGCATCCGTTGCCATCCATGGCTCGGCGGAGACTGCTCGAATCCTCCTGCGGTGAGCTTGTCGAACCGTTGGGCAATCCCCTCCTCGGAGGGGCGGCGAAGCCGGGGTGGGTTGCCCTTCCACCGAAGGCAATCCGCGGTCAAGCTTTCCTGATTCGCGTAGATTCGCGCAATTCGTAGTTGAAAAATCTCCCCGTCTCGGCGTCCCGCTCCTCTCCCATCCGATGCAGTTCTTTTCCCACTCAGCGGGAGAAGACGGATTCGTTGCTGCCCTTTCACTCGTTGCGCAATTCTAACTTTCCCCTTCTGCGGCCGATCCTCTCTCTCCTCCTCAAAAAATCCGATTGACAGATGTTAACCAAATTGACGTTATGCCGCACTTTACCACTGCAACAACCTCCGCCAATATATCCAAATCTACCCTATGACGACTCCAACCCCAGCGCACAATCCGTGCATAAGTTCGAGGAAACGCCTCCGCCACGCAGCCTGCTAATAGGCTAATTCATTTAGTCTTTCTGCCGATCCGGAGGATATCACAACCTCCGGATTTTTGTTTTCCAATTAATGTCATCCCAGACTTCATATTTCATTCAGCCGATACACTGGCTGGCACTTCTGATCGCTTCGACGATCTGCGGAATGCAAGCGAACGCCCAAAATACGGAGGCGTTCGTTCCCCCCGCCTATGCTCCAAAATCGAGAGGCGCCGATGCCTCCTCGAAATCGGAAGCGCTTATAAGCGAAAAAGATAACGTCGCTCTGATGAAAGACTCCACAGTCGGTGAAGCGCTTCAGAGACGCCCCGATCTCACTTATGCCAATGTCAAGATCGACGGCGAAGAGACCCGTTTATCCGTCTCCGAGATTCCCACTGAAGCGGTCGAGAAAATCGAAATTCTCAAAGCGGTCACCCCCGATCTGGACGCCAACTCACGCGGCGGGTCGGTCAGTCTCCGGTCTAAACCCGCCTTCGAACTCGAACAGCAGCTCATTAAGTCGAGCTTCGATATCCGTTACCGTGCCCTTTTCGACCAGGCCAATCCTCAGGGCTCATTCACCTTCGGAAGCGCCTTCGGCGAGAATCGGCGCATGGGCGCTCGCATAACCGTCAATTACGAGGAGAGTGTCCGCGGATCTGATGCGCTGATCATGGATTGGCAGAGAATCGAATTCGAAGGTCAATCCTTCACCGTCCTCGAGGATCACGAAATCAATACTTGGAAAGGCCAAGAGACCGAAGTCGGCCTCAGCGGAACATTGGACTACAAAATCTCCGACCGATTTTTCATCTATTTCCGAGGCAACTGGGAGGATGAGGAGTCGGTCATCAACCAACCTCGAATGCAATTTCGTTTCAACGCCGGAGAATACGCCGGCCTCAGTAACACCGAAGTCGATGTATCGAGCGGCGAAGTGAAAAGAGAGCTCACCGGCTTCGAGGGCCTGTCGGACGAATTTGAGCTGGCCACAGGTGGTTTTTACGACGGCGAAGAGCTCAGTTTCGATTACCGGATCTCCCACCGCGAAAGCGATTACATCCAGCCGGATTTCTTTGTTCTCGAATTCGTTCAAGAGGATGTCGACATCGCCTATCAGCTGGATGCTACCCGCTTCCCCCGGGCCTACGCGGCGAGCCATGAAAATATCCTGGATCCTTCCCTCTTTCTCTTCGAGGACCTGAACAGCCAGGAGTGGAGATCTCACCGATCGGATTCAGTCGCCTCGTTCAATCTGAAGCGTAGCCACCGTCTCGGCTTGAGGAAGGGCTTCTTCAAAGCCGGTTTCAAATTCAGAGAGCGTACCCGCAGCCAGATCGGCGATGACCACATCTACGATCAGTTCGACGGCAGTTTCACCCTCGCTGATGTCCTCTCCGAATTCTCACGAGCGTCTCACTTGGAGGGGCGGTTCAGCCTCAACACGGTTCCCGATCTCGCCAAGGCCCGCCAATTCCTTTCAACCCATCGGGACCGTTTCGTGCTCAATCAACGGCGCACCCGTGAAAGGGCGGATTCGGCGACTTACGACGCCGGCGAATCGATCCTTGCCTTCTACGGAATGGGAACCTTTCACCGGGAAAATCTGACCCTTCTCGCCGGGGTCAGAGTGGAGAGAACCGAGACCGATTTTACCGCAAACGAAGTGCTCATCGATGACTCCGGAGAGTATCAACGGACCAATCCCGTCTCAGGTTCATCCGGATACACCAGGACGTTTCCCGGCATTCACCTGAAAATCGATCGCGGCGATCGCCTGACTCTGATCGGTTCCTGGACAGAAACGATCGAACGTCCTCGTTTTTCCTCCCTCACTCCCTTCCGCAGAGTCGATCTGGAAGATGAAGAGCTCAAAGAAGGAAATCCCAACCTGAGACCGACACTCTATTCCAATCTCGATTTTTCCATCGACTATAACCTCAGTGACGAGGATCTGGTCTCGCTCGAATTCTTCTACAAGAAGGTCGATGACGTCATCTTTTCCAGAACCTCGACCGTCCCTACCGGGACCTATGCCGGCTTTGAGCGAACCAGAGACGAAAACAGCGCCAGCGGTTCGCTCTGGGGTATCGAACTGACCTGGGATCAGTCGCTCGACTTCCTCCCCGTTCTCCCCGATGGGTTCAACCTCAATACCAATTATACCTACAATAACACCGAGATCGAGTACCCGAATCGCCCCGGGCAAACCCTCCCCATCGCCAGTCACCCCGACCGGAAGCTCCAGCTCTCCCTTACCTACGATCAGGGTAAGCTTTACGCTCAGCTCAGAGTTAAACATGAGTCGACGACCATCCAAAGAGTAAGCGAGGTCCCGGAAGAGGATCGCTTCAAAGAGGGCCTCACCGAAGTCACCCTGTCCACAAGCTATCAGCTGACCGATCGCCTTCGCCTCGTCGGCCGGCTCCGCCGCCTCACCGACACTCCGTCTTCCATTCGCTACGAAGGAACCAGGGATCAACTCGTCAACTACCGCTACGGCGGCCAGTCCGCCCGCTTCGGCTTCAAGTACGAGTGGTAAGGATCGAAATGCCCACGCATCCCGCTACCGGCCGAAAGGCGGTTTGTAGCGGAATGCGTGAGCATTTCGACGATCACGCCAACGATTCCGTCCTCCGTTCCACCTTTTGCCGCTGTTCCCCAATAAAAGAAATCCTTACACAGGCTCCGGAGGTCCCTATAGGCCCGGATCAGCTGGGCCACCAGCCCTCGAAATTTAGGGACAGGACAAAAGTAGCTTGCGCTTGAAAAGCGGGAAAGACCCAGTCAGCACCTGCGCATAAGCTCGATTGAACCGCCCAAAGCCTTATGCTACTATCCTCCTTTTCTACAGACCATTGAAGGCTTCGACGAACACCCAGGACAAACCCCTACCCCCATCCGAACTATGGCGGACCTGGAAACGTATTCTGAGGTTCAGCAGGCCTTATCTGTTGCGGCTGATTACCGGTTTCGTTCTGGCTGCGCTCGCAACCGGCGGCTGGCTGGCGATTCCCCTGGGCCTCCGATCGCTCCTGGACTCCGTTTTCGAGCAAGCCGACCGGAGACTGCTCAACTTGATGGCACTGGGGATGTTCGGCCTCTTCGTCGTTCAATCCCTCGTCTCATTCGGCAGTCACTACCTGATCGACTGGACCGGCAGCCGGGTCGTGACGGATCTGCGCCAGAAGGTGTATGTCCACCTGCACAGCCTGGGTTTGCGATTCTATGCCGACCATCGTCTGGGTGAGTTGACCTCCCGGCTGGGCAACGATGTGGGAACCATTCGAAGCGCCGCCACCACCGATTTGGGACAGCTTCTCATGCAGAGTTTTTCCCTCTTCGGTTCAATCGCATTGATGGCGGTTCTCAACTGGCGGCTCAGCCTGGTCGTGTTTGGAGTCGTTCCACCGGTGGCGCTGGCTTCCCGCTACTTTGGCCAGAAAATTCGGAAAGTCTCGCGCCAAACCCAAGATCGGCTGGCCGATACCACCGCGATCGCCGAGGAGGCTCTCGGCGCCATTCGGGTAGTAAAGGCATTTACGCGTGAGATTTATGAGGTGCGGCGGTATCACGAGGAAGCCGAAGCGCTTTTCAAACTCAACCGCCATCGGGCCCTCATTACCGCAACTTTCTCTTCCAGCATCGGATTCTTGTTCCTGCTCGCGATGACTGTAATATTCTGGTACGGAGGCAGCGAGGTGCTGGATGGTCGCCTCACCGCTGGGGACCTGGTTGCGTTCATTATCTATGCTTCAAATATCACGCGGTCGGTCTGGGGCATCTCCCGGCTCTATATTTCATTGAACAGCGCCGCGGGCGCATCGGAGCGGATCTTCCAGCTCCTTGATACCACCCCCGAAATCAAAGATGCCAAAAGCGCGATCGCCTTGCCGATCATCGAAGGCGGGGTGACATTCTCCGATGTCTCCTTCGCCTACGAATCGGGCCGTTACGTGCTCAGGGGAATTTCCTTTGCAGCCAACCAGGGAGAGACGATCGCACTGGTCGGGCCCAGCGGCGCCGGTAAAACAACCCTCCTGCACCTGATTCCTCGATTCTACGATGTCCAAACGGGACGGATTCAAATTGACGGAATCGACATCAAAAAAGTGCAGACCCAATCCCTACGGGAGCAGATCGCCCTGGTAGCCCAAGATGTTCACCTCTTCGGCCTCTCCGTGCGGGAGAACATCCGATACGGCCGCCTCGAAGCAACGGATGAAGAAGTGACCGCAGCGGCTGTGGCTGCCAACGCCCACGAGTTCATTCAGGACCTACCCGAGGGATACGATTCGCTGGTCGGGGAACGCGGGGTCAAGCTGAGCGGAGGTCAACGCCAGCGCATCGCCATCGCCCGCGCCGTGCTGCGAGATGCCCGTATCCTCTTACTCGATGAAGCCACCTCCTCCCTCGATTCGGAATCGGAAGCCCTCGTCCAACAGGCGCTCGATCGCCTCATGGTCGGGCGCACCACCTTCATCATCGCCCACCGCCTTTCCACCGTCCAGCACGCCGATCGCATTCTCGTGCTCGATAACGGCAGAATCGTCCAGTCCGGCCCCCACCAGACCTTGATCAATCAAGACGGGCTCTACCGCCGTCTCTGCTCCTTGCAGTTCCAGGATGTGGATCAGTCGGACCCTCAACGCGCTGACCCTTTTTTGATCAACCGAGTCTGAGCCGACAACGCCGGTGGAAAAGCGTTGGTCAACCGTCTGTCTCGGCGCAGCACGCAGTGCGAAGACGGAAGGGCGGGGTGGGTTGCCTTTCCTCAATAGCACCCCTTTCAAATCAATCCGCGGTTTCCTCTTCAGCACGCCACCGCGTGCGCTTCCGCGGTCAATTCCCTCACTCCGACCTCACCGCGTCCCCCCGTCTCCGTTTCTCCCCCTCCGCCCTTACGATTCCGTCCTAATTGATGCGGCATTAGGAATCCGCGTATCCCACTCCCTCCCTCTGCCTCCACTCCGCCAAAATCCGCGCCGACTCTTTCAACAGACTCAGATAGTAACTATCCGTCTTGCGCCGCTTTGCCTTGCTCATCTTCCCTTGGGGCAAAAGGTTGTACTTTTCCCGCGCCTGGGTGATCTGTCGCTTCTTGCTGTCGACCGCGATGGTGAGAACGTGTGTTTGGGACGGTTCCTCCTCGTCTTCATTCTGACCATTGGAGAGAGAGTCTGCGCCCGAAGCGAGAAGATCGACGCCTTGCCCGCTACACACCTTCGCGTGTAGGTCCAGACGCAGTGATGCATCACGCGCCCCTCGACATGCAGTAAAGCCGACGTGCACAATTCTTCAACCGTCCATCTTACGCGGCTCTGCAGCTCCTCGTTATCTTCCTCAAGTTCGAATCCCCCGATACCCGACGGCTCCCACTCCGACACCTTTTCACTGTCCTCGCTGGTCAACGAGGCATGCCAATCATCCACTTCGCGAACCAGCTTGTCGATACTCCGGCCCTTGATGCAGAACCCCGGATGCGCCGGCGGCGCCTCCAATACATTGCCGTGCGGTTGCGGAATCCTACGCGGAACGAACTTCTGATGGTGGATGTAGTCGATGATCGGCCCGATGTAACTTATCTCCAGCATCGGGTTGTTGAGGAAGAAGTGGATGATCGACGTCCAGAAGTCGGCGTTCTCTCGGCCATGGATACATTCGTGTGAAGCGATATTTCCTGAAAACTTACGTCGGCGCCGACAAAGAACGGCGAGATCCTCTTCTCGCGGAGCGCGTGTCTCCAACTCACTCGCAACTTGAGCTTCACGCAGCGCGACCAGTGGCGATCTCCCGGACCCGTACCACTCAGTCGCGAAGAGATGGGCCGCCCGCTTGGTCAACCGGAAGGGTAGATTCTCAGCCCTCCGGATGTTACTCCCTGCCGCCACGCGCAAAAACCAGGACTGTTGAATCGCCCGTTCCTCGTGGTCCGGTTCGAACCATCCGTAGTGAAGGCTCCCCGGTATCTCGTATTTTCCGAAAAGATGTTCAGCGAATTCAAAGAATTGCCTGTCCCGCTTCTGTTTCGTAGGGAACCACTCTTCCACCGGCCGGATCCAGCTTCCGTGGTGCAACACTAGCTGCGAGAGTCCGGAAACGACGAAGTTTCGCTGGGAGTGCCCCTGATTGGGGTAGACCTGGTCGCAATGGAGGAGGTCGGCATATTTCTCAACATGCAGCAGAAGCCGTAGCAGGGCCTCTCTTCCTCCCTCTACTTCGGCGACCTCCTCAAACAGCCCCCGAATGCGGGACATAACCGAGATCAGAGGCTGACCCATGATCGAAGTCAGCGACCGTCCTTCGAATTCCCCATCCGCCATCCGCTGAATCAGTTCCGCCCTCCTGGGATCGTGATGCTTTTGAACTCGCGAGTCCGACCGCTCCTCCTCTTCAGCAATTGAACCCCTTTCCGACTTCAGCTCCTCCTCCGACTTTTCCAGCCTTATTGGAAACCCATTCCGACGACACCACAGCTTGTAGGCCGACACCGATATCAAGCCCAAAGACTCGATATGTTCGTCAAGCGAGTCTGTTACCGTCGAGATCATGGCAAAGTACCCACTCCCTATTCATAATCTTCCTTCAAGATGCGGCAAAGATAATATTGCAATCACGGGAAACCGGGAAAAGCAAAGCAATGGATTGGGTTCAAGGATTCTGGTCCTGACAGAAATGCCGCACTAATCAACCTACCTCGAATGCGAAAAGGCCGATCTCGGATCCCGTGATCTTTCGACAGAAATGTAGCTACGAATCGCGTCTGACCTACTGGCAATCCGTAACTCAAAACTCGCGACTCTTCAATCCCCTCCTTGGAGGGGTGCCCGTCACGTCTCGGCGAAGCACGCAGTGTGAAGACGGAAGGGCGGGGTGGGTTATCCTTCCGCGTCAACTAATCCGCGGCTTCCTCTTCAGCACGCCACCGCGTGCGCTTCCGCGGTCAATCATTCTTGATTCACCCAGCTCAGAACTCAGCGTAGAAATGCCGCTCAGCGGGACCCGTACATCTTCGTTCCGTCGCTCCGTAGCTCTGTCGTCCCGTTCGGCGGGAGGAGCGACGACGGACGTGGCTCCCAATCCGCATCACGCAACTCGCAACCCCTCTTTCTCTCTGCGGTCTCTGCGGTTAAATTTCCACCAGTTCACACATCACTCAACGCCGAGAAACCGCTACTGAACCACATGCACCTTGACCGATCCGCTGGTCTTGTCCGCTGCGATCCGGAACGCCTCAACGATCTCGTCGAGCGGAAGCTTGTGCGAAACGATCTTCGTCGGGTCGACCGACCCGGAAGCAATCAGTCGGATAGCGGCGTCGAAATCTCTCTCCCGACCGCTATAGGCATAGCAGTTGGAACCCGTGACCACCGCCTCCGACCATACGATCTTGCTCAGATCAACCTCGAGCGGTTCGAAATAGCCGCCCACCAGCACAACCGACCCTCGTTTCCGCACACAGGACAACGCATCGTCGAAATTCTGACCACCACCGACGGTTTCGATCACGCAATCCACTCCGCTGTCCGTCCACTCTTTGACGAAGTCGACCACCGAGTTGTCCGACACCTCGATTCCGTGATCCGCTCCCAGATCCTTCGCCACCTCTGCTTGATGTGGATATTTCACCGTGATCGCGGTCTCCCTTACTCCGGCGGAACCCGCCGCTGCCAGCGTCAGCAGACCGATAGTGCCGCCCCCCATGATAAGGACCCGGTCCCGATGAGTGGCCCCGGCCTGCATCACGGCGCGGTGAGAAACGGCCAGCGGCTCAACCAACGCACCCTGCTCGAAAGTAAAGTCGTCCGGCAGTTTGAACAGCGTCGATTCGTGCATGGTCGTGTACTCGGCAAACCCGCCGTGCCCATCGCCCGAGAACCAACCTCTCTCCTTACAGTGGTTGTACTGACCGCTCGAACAGAATTCGCAGGTCCTGTCGTGCGTAAAACACTCCATCGTCACCCTGTCCCCCGGCGCGAATTCCTCAACACCCTCTCCCACTTCCGTCACCAAACCGGCCACCTCATGCCCCTGAGCACGCTTCCGCGACGGTTCCCACTCGCCGAAGTAGTTGTGCAAGTCGCTCCCGCAGATCCCGGAACACTTCGTATCCACCACCATATATCCGGGTGCAGGAGAGTCCTGATCGACTTCTTTCAATGCGATCTTCTCAACGTCTTCGTAGATGCCAGCCTTCATAATGTGTCGGATCCTAAAACAGAGAAACCAGGGCGCCAGCCCGAATTGCTTCCTTCAAATACCCTGCCCGAGGTGAGCCTCCATACCTCGGCCAGAAGAAAAGTCCCAACACCGAGGACTCAATTTTAAAGTTTCAAGTGCCTTCGGATATCCGTCAGGTCTTCACTCCAGCCCAAATTTCGCCGAAATCTTGGGCACGACTTGATCATTGAAACTTGAGCCTTCGAATTTGTGTATTCTCAATCCGTTAGAAATTCTCTTCCCTCTCTCCTACTAAGACGACAGCACCCTCGAACGCCCTTTTCAGTAACCCTACGAACCATAGGCCATAACGTTTCATATTTCCGCCCGCCATCACGCCGCAGGAAGAGGACCACCTGCGACGAGTTTTTTTCGGCCGGAGTCAACCGTGAGATTCAGACCTTCCAGTGTCCTTGCGCCCAGCAGGACTAGGTCGCCCGGCTCCGCAAAGACGACTTCGTCAATTGTGAATGCTTTCCCAACCCGGAGAATGGCAAAGCCTACACTTCGGGTCAAAACCTCTCCGTTCGCCATTACAAAGCGCAAGTCCTTTTTCTCTCGAACCACACCGATACGTTCCAGCTTGCTGGAGGGAACCCAAGTGTACTCACTCCCCGTGTCGACAAGAGCCTTCGCAATCCGAACCGCCTTCTCCCGGTGGACGTGGTTCTCTACCCTCCAACCGATGTGGAATGTGCCCATGCTTCTATCTTACCTCTCCCCACTTCGGATACAACCTCTTTCCCCTCCTCGGAGGGCTTCGGCCGTGTTCCCACCAAGCGGGAAGAATCCCTGGAGCAGTCCCCTCCGTGGAGGGGTGCCCCCGCTCCGCCGGGGCGGGGTGGGTCGTCCTTCCTCCGTAGGCAATCCGCGGTTTCCCCTGGCTCGGAGCATCCCGCTCAGCGGGATTGCTGTCCTTTCTTGAAACCTGCGCCCTCAGCCCCCATCTCCCGAATCTCGCATCTGTACTCGGTGCCATAAATAATTGCGCATAACGGCTTAGATGATACCGCAGAGTTTTCGGAGGGTTTCGTTCCCCGTTGCCCATTCCTGAAACTTGCTTTCCACCCGGTCGGAGACTTCATCGATACAGGCGAAGTACTGGTTGTGAATGCAGAGTCGACGGGTCAGTTTCCAGATCCGTTCAATGGGGTTGAGTTCCGGACTGTAAGGAGGCAGAAAGTCCTGCTCGAATACATCAGCGCATTCCTCGCGCCAGCTTTTATGCAGAAGCCCATGATGGTAGCGCGCATTGTCTGAGATGAGTACCGTTTTCCCGGGTGAACGGCTTGTCCGTTGTCTCAAAAGCTTCAAGAATCCCCAGAAACTGTCAGCATTAAAGCGGTCCTCTTCTCTGGCATAGATAAACTTGCCGTCGCGCAAACGGACCGCGCCGAAGTAACCGACTTTCTCGCGCGTGGGCGCATGCATTAAGATCGGCTCCTTCACCTCTGGAGGCACCCACATGCGGCAACGCGAACCGTACTGTTGGAAATGCACTTCATCTAAAGACCAAAGATCTATCTCAGGGTCCTTTGCTAGTCGACGGAGTTTTTTTTATGCGCCTGTTGTGCCACCGGATCGGCCCGCGCAAGGACCGGACGAGGTTTGCGCTGGCGAAAGTCCAACTGTCGGAAGAGGCGCTGACATTGCCGTACGCTCAGCTCAATCTGCCAGTTCTCTTTAAGCCACCGAGACAGCGTCTTGCCGTCCCACAGGTTAACCGCCATACCGTGTTCGCGGGGACTCTCCCGAAGAATCCCATCCAACTGCTTCAGTTCCCTTTCACTCAGACGCGAGGGTCGGCCCCGCCCTGGGCTTTCGGCCAGACCGCTCAGCCCGTCCTGATTAAGACGTTGCGCACCCAATACTGCACCGTGCGCGGACTGTCGCCAAGATAACCGGCCACCTGATGGGCGCTCAACCCTTGGGCCACCAATAAGACGCCATGGAGGCGATGGTCGTAACGAGATTGCTCGCTGCGACGAATTTCATCTTGTAAAACCAAGATCATTTCCTCGGAATCTGTGATAGTTAATGCACGCATAACAAAGAAAGGACATAACACCATCTCTCGTATGCGCAATTAAATTTGTCGTTCTGTATAGAAACTTGCAACCCCCCTCCGTGCTCTCCGGTTAGGTCTCCATCTCTTCGCTACCGTAACAGCACGACATTAGCTTCCCAGCGCATCCATTTTCCGTCAACCAGCATCCACTTGTGAATCTCGGTCCGCGGAACCTGATCGAATAAGGTCTTGAACTTCCAGGCATCCGGTGCCTGGTGCATATCGTCCGACCTGCCATAAAAAGCGACGAAACGCGCGTTCTGTTCTAATGACAGCGGCCAGACGTTGACGGTGAGAAACATCGTCGTTCCCTCTCTCCTGACATCGACAGGTTCACTAAGAACAGATGGCACCGAATCAGTTCCTCCCGGACTGACAACCATACCGCTATCAATCTTCTGAATTCTGTCTTCAACAACCCTGATAAGTTCGCCCACCCTTCTCAGTCGGTCTGAAAGATCCTCGGCTCTCTCCAAATCAGCAACCAGACGCAGTCTGCCACGCTCCCTCGGGGTACTGTAGCTGGAAGCGAAATTCAGATCCCGATAGAATTGAGAAATCTCATTTGGCAACGTGTGTAGGGAGCCCGCAGGGTCTGTCTCACTGCCAGCCTTCTCTCCGGCGCCAGCAACATTAAAACCAAGACCAAGAATCAGTATTAGTGCTCTTCTCATGTTGGATTCTTAGCGGGTATGGGTCGATTTTTCGACAGACTCCACGGCAAGAAAGCTGCTAAAGAATTCTCTGAAAAATCCTCCGTGTCTCAGTGTCCTCTGTGGTTCTCTTCTCTTTGGTTGCGGCTATGCTGCTTTAGGTGTTCTGCGGTTACATCCCTGCCTTTTCCAACGGTCAAGCCGCCGCAGCCACCGGGGACGCCACCGCCTCCGGCTTATGCAGGGCAACAACCACCATCACGGCTCCACCGTTAGCCCAATAGTACCACGCGTCCAGACCGCTGAATCCAAGGAGGGTCGGCGCCAAAAGGAACACCACCCCCACCAGAAAATCAACCGCCAGGTGAGCCGGGTAAGGAATCACGCGAAACACACCGAGTTGGTGATCCGTGAAAAGGGTTAAGACGAACGCCGCCACCCCTGCCCCAACCGCCAACCACACTGCCAGCGGATGCGAACCTCCCAGCTTCAGCAGAAAAGGCAGGGCCATCAGGCTGAGAGCGACCGGATAGTCGAGGTAGGCGTGCACCGTTTTAGTTACGAATCGAATATTCATCACAATTTCTCCTATTAATTTGGGTTCTTGCTTCATCCACCGAAGGATCGCGTCTGCCCTTTTCCTTCGACCAGCACCTATTTTGACGCACCCAGCCCCCAAACCTCACAGATAAAGAATCCCGGAAGTCTGACTCTTCGCGGAATAAACCTGCTTCCTCGCCTGAGCCGGTCGAAGACCTACATTCCCCAATCTACAGTTCAGGGCCGACCACGACTGCGCTGAAGCTTGGATCCTCAGCCGCTCCCCAGCTTCGTCGTTCCGTCGCCCTGCCTCCCCTTCACTCTGACGCGACCAATCTATCTCGGCACGGAGCGAAGTGCGGAGACGGAAGGCCGCACTGACAGCCGCGCGTTAGCCGCGGCCACGGGCCCCTCCCAGAAATCTACGGACTGATAAAATCGTGCGCCCGAACGGTTTCTCGTCCGTTGTCCCGGGCGCGGGTTATACCATCATTAAGCAGGTCATGCACTCCGTCTGAGAGCCCTTCGATGAGGCCGGCGCTGGCATTAAAGCCCATCCCGCGAATCAGCTCCCGAATCACACGTCCCTTGATCAGGTTGTCGAAATACCGGAAGTTTGGCAGGCAATCGATGTCACTTGGCCGCACCGTCTGCCGCCCATTCGCCCCGGCCCGCGCGATAGCCGCCTCAAGCATCTCATGCACTTTATCCGAGATCGCCCCGATAAGGTCACCGTCGCTCCGAAATCCCGCACTTCGAACCACATCTTTGACTTTCGATCCAACCACGACGATCTCTCTTGATTTCTTCGCGGACCCATCCCCTCAGGGGTCTCTTGAATCTCCGAAGTTCTGTCCCCAAACAGAGCCTGGCATCCACCCCATACTGACCAACACACTGACCACAAATACTGACACACTTCGAAACCTGTTCATCTTTCCTCCTTGGTTAATTTCGCTCCTACCCTTGGCCCATCCCCCAGTTCCCCAACCCTAACCGGGAGATCGGGTGCGATCTCCAGGCTAAGCAGCAAAAGGGCACGGATTCAAAATACACGATACTCTATTCCCGAACTTTAACCAAGCCAATCTTTACAGTCTTCCGCTCTCCCGACCCAGTCAGCACCTCAATAGCTCCGCAGTTCCGTCGCTCCGCGTCTCTCTCCCCGTCTCCAGTCTCCGCGTCCCCGCGTCTCTCTTCTCCCCTCCCCACCTGTCTCGGCGAATCCCGTTCAGCAGGAGAAGACGGATCCGCTGCCGTCCCTTTCCCGCTTGGCGGGATTACACAACTCTCCTCTGTGACTTGCGCTCTCCCCGATTTCGGAAATGTCATTGACACTCCGTAGCCCCAAGCTTCGAAATGCCGTCCTTATCTTCCCACACCTTGCCTGCTCCACCAAACATCCTCTTCATCTGCACCGACCAGCTGGCGCACGACGCCATGAGCTGTGCGGACAACGGTGATCTGCACACGCCCCACCTTGATAAGCTGGCGGCGGAGAGCGTCAGGTTCACCAATGCATACTGCACCTTTCCCCTTTGTACGCCTTCAAGGATGAGCCTGCTTACCGGCCGGATGCCGGCGGAGTTGGGCATTTCCAGTCTGAGAGGCGAGATCCCGGAGAGATATCGCCATGAAGAGATCGGCAACTGGTTCAGCCGGGCCGGATATCACTGCGCCTACGGTGGCAAGTGGCACGCGGGCGGAGGGCTTGATTATCCGGAAGGCAGCGACCATGGATTCGAGAAGATCTGCACCATCAATGATCTCGAATTACCGGAGTCATGCGCCTCCTTTCTCCAGCAAAAACACGATAAGCCGTTCTTGCTCGTGGCCTCCTTCGACGATCCCCACAACATCTGTGAACACCGAAAAAATCAGGTCCTTCCGTGGGGCGAAATTGAAGATGTCCCGGTCGACGAATACCCCAATCTTCCGGCCAACTTCAGCCGCGCCCCGCAGGAGCCGCAGTCCATCCGGCAATTCAGGAGCGTCCCGAGTGCATCCCTGCTGGCCGCGCAGATGGCCGAGGAGTTCGACGCCGAGCGCTGGCGACAACACCGTCATTTTTACTTCCGTATCGTCGAGAGAGTCGACGCCCTTATCGGGCAGGTCCTCGAATCCCTCGAAAAGTCAGGCCACGCTGACGATACCGTCTTGGTCTTTTCCAGCGACCACGGTGAGATGAATGGGTCCCATGAAATCTCGGGAAAATTCGTCCTCTACGAAGAGTCCGTCAAAGTCCCTTTCTTCGTGCGCCTTCCCGGCCAGGAACGAGGAGGAGAAACCGATCTCACCCTGGTGTCCCTCGGACTTGACCTCCTGCCCACCCTCTGCGGCTTCGCTTCCATCGACCCCCCGGAAGGCCTGCACGGCAGAAATCTGCGTCCCTTCGTGGAGGGAACTCCGGCGGAGGCTGAACCACGCGACTACCTCGTCGCCGAAGCCGCCTTCGACAACACGCCTTCCAGAATGGTTCGCAGCGAAAGATACAAGTACGTCCTCCACCAGTGGGGCTCCTACCGCGAGCAACTTTTCGACCTTCAAAACGATCCCGGCGAGAGGATCAATCTCGCCATCGAAAAGCGCTTTGCCGATCTCCTCCACCGGCACCGCAACTACCTCGCAGACTGGTGCAAGCAGACCGGCGACTCAGTCAACGCCGACTACTCCCACCCTGGCTCCGCCTCCATTCCCGGTCTCCGCTACTTCGCGGTGGATTCCGACTAGCAGAATTTGGCAACCTCCTTCGAGAGCGATGTGCGAATATCCTGGTTACTTACCCTTTCTCAATCGCAACTCGCAGCCCTCGCATCACGCATCCCGCAACTCGCATCCCGAAACCCGAAACTCCCCGCAGGCGCTGAGCGGAGTCGAAGGGCAACCCTCTTCATACCTTTCTCCGCTGAAGATGCGAACAAGCTACATGAGATCGTCGATCTGGTCCCGCAACTCCGGGATCGAATGCTGAACCACCTCCCAGATGATCTCAAAGTCGATTCCCGCGTAATCGTGAACCACACGATTCCGCAATCCTGCAATCTCTCCCCAAGGAATACCGGAGTGTTGTTGCCGAAAGTGATCCGGCAATCGGTTCACGGCTTCGCCGATAACTGCCAGGTTCCTGACTACAGCATCCGCAGTCTTCTCGTCTTTGAGAAACCCCTCCTTGTCCATCTCGGCGCAATAGCGTTCGATCTTCCTTATAGCTGTGCGGATATCGTCCAACAGAACTTCCGGATCGCGCTCAGACATCTATCAGTTCCGGCTCAATCCGCTTCCACAGAAGTGGTTTAATGCCGCGGCGTGAAACGAGGTCAACTCTGTGCCCCAACAGAGCTTCGATTTTCTCGGCCAGCCTGACAAAGCCAAGACCGATCCTCGGCTCAACCTCCACCAAGATGTCAACGTCGCTCTGCTCGCGCGCATCACCTCGTGCCACCGAGCCGTACAGCGCCATGCGCCGCAGCGGAAACTCCCTCTCCAGCATCGGCTTGTTCTCCCGCAGTCGTTTCAAGATGGTTTCTCTCTCAGGCGGCATGGTAAAAACCTAGCATGATGTTTCTCCAAAAGAAAGCCTTGGATTCTCCGGATAGGTGTTACCTATTCGTCGTAAATGATGTCCTGACCTGCGCCAGCCCCCCCCGCATCTCGCATCTCGTATCCCGCATCTCGCATCCCAATTCAATCTACAGTTTCAATCTGTCGGGTCGTTGAAAGATAACCCGGTTTCCATCGACCGATCTTTCGTAGCGTTCCTCAATCATCGGACTGACGACATAGTTGCGCCCTTTAGGGTAAACAGATCGGAAGTGCCGCAGGTTGGATGCATCAAACTGATCCGGATTCCACTTACATTTAATGGCAGTGCACGAATCACGGGACGCCGGAATGACGAAGTCGATTTCGCGGCCCGACTTATCACGCCAAAAGTGAATCCTGGGCGTCGGATCAATGGCCCTGAGCTCATCAAGAACGAGGTGCTCCCACAGTAGACCCAAATCCTCCTGTCTCAAGGTTGCCCATCCGCGCACATACGATATGATTCCCGTATCGAACCCGTAGAACTTAGGTTGTCGGACGAGCTCCCGCTTGGCGCCTCCGTGGAAGGGCCTCAGCACAGTGACAAAGTGGGTTGTATCCATCGCCTGCAGATACGACAATACCGTCGGACGCGTCAGGCCACTCTCCTTCGCCAAGTTCGTGATCTGAACGAGCCCGCCGCTGCGCCTGAGAAGGAGTTCGCACATGAGCAAAAACTCCCTGCGCTTTCCAATCCGGAAAAGCTCCTGGATATCTCGGGCAAAATACGAATCAAGCCACTCCGCGAAGAATCCCGGATCATATTCTCTGTCCAGAAGGACCTGCGGAAACCCGCCCCGGTGTAACCGGCGTTCGATATCTTTGACGCCGAATGCTTCCAGTTCACGGTAGAGCACCGGCGTAAGCGTAAGGCTGCGTTTGCGCCCCGAAAGACTGTCGCGAAACTTGCGTGTTGCCGCGAGCGTGGATGATCCCGTGGCCAATACCTTCAGATGTCCGTACTCATCCGCCGCGATCTTTAAAAAGCGACTCGGATCGTCGAGTGCGTGAATCTCATCAACGACCAGAATCGGCGTCGAAACGGATCTCAGAAAACTCTCCGGCTCCTCCAAACGACGGACAGACGACGGCAGATCGGCGTTGATGTAGGTGGCCTCCTCCAGACTCTCCGCCAGCACCGTCTTGCCTACCCTCCGTACACCGGAAAGCCAGACAATGGGCGCCCGCTCCCACCGTTTCTCTATCCGGATCCTCCAAAATGGCCGATCAATCACGAAAGAGTAATTTACATTAAGACGTCTAAATGTAAAGCCTAACTTCGTTCTGTAGTGAATATTCCGTCGCTCTAACCCCAAATCTGTTCTCCGCCCCATCGGCTTTCTTATCTGCTTTCGCCGTTCTCTTCTTCATCTTTTCCAAGTTCAACTTTCCGACGCCTTCTCACTTCCTATGACGCGACCATTGGTAGCTCCGATGGCGGTCTCGCCACCGCGTCACGCCATAGCATCGGCGAAGGCGGAAGCTCAAAGAGCGGCGGCGGGCGCCTGACCGTTGACGCATCCCGTTTATCTCGGCGCCCGGTCCTCCGCAGTAACTCTGCTACGGAGGGTGGAAGTCCCAACCAAGGGACGGGGAAGGACAGCGGGGTCGCTCTCACCGCAGCCCCCCTGCGCCTGACCACTGAACTCTGACCCGGCCAATTTATCTCGGCGCAGCACGAAGTGCGGAGACGGAAGGCCTCCGCTCCGCAGCTCTCTCGTTCCCTCGATCTCTCGACTTATTTCCTTTCCCTTTCCTTCCCACAGTGTCCATTGAAAAGTTAATAAATAAGTGATTGAAATATTTATATAAATGCATATATTTTTGCATACTTCGTAAGAGTGAAAGACGGGACAAATGAACGAACCCGATCCACTTATTAATCCGGCCACTAAATAGTGGCAGGCCAGTTCACATTGTTTCGCTAATCTATGGTTTCAACGATGATCCGTGATGCTACTATTAAATGGCCGAAGTAATAGACCGTTGGATCCACCTCTGGCCACCTACCTGCACCCAGCTCGAAACGTCCACGGTACCTGAAACCCGGAGGAAAGAAGGATGTCTGTAGCATTGGCAAGAAAATTGGATGAAATAAAGGAACGGGCCGGTATCAAATCCAGGGAGCTTGCACAGCTTCTGAACACTACGCCTCAAACCGTGTCACGCTGGCAGGGCGGCAGAGTTGAGCCACAGCCCGACACTCTCAATCGCCTTCTTACGATCGCCTGGTTGGCTGAACTCCTGTCCGAGTTCTATCCTCCAGACGAAGCACGACTCTGGCTCTTCACGCCCAACCGGCTTCTGCAGGGCAAGAGACCGGCGGAACTGATCCAAATAGGGCAACTCGATGATGTGCTGGGGCTTATCGATCAGCTAAAGTCCAGCGCTTATGTCTAGCCCCGCGAACGCGGGGCTAACCTCGTCATATTTCAAGCGAACACCGGCGCATCGTGCGACGTCGAAGTAGTCGATTCTGAAATTCTCGACGACCGTCATCTGAATCCGTCTCGATGATCCGAATCATCTACCCATGAAAGGGGTCAGAACAACGCGAGCGAGAAGATAAAGCTAGGCCGGCAGCAATTCCGAACTGGGCTTGACTTTCAACCACTTCAAAATGCTCAGGTTGCGCACCGTCTCTGCAACTTCCGAATCGTCCAACGGTGGGTGCCGTCGAGCCTTCCACTTCAGAACCGTCTCGTACACATCCTTTTCCGTAGCATCAGGATTCGACCTAAGCTCTCGTTCCGCGAGAAGCACGGAGGCAGTAATTTCCGCTTGATCCGTATCCATTCTGAGGAACAGATCCGTTGTCTTGTCTATCAGACCTTCCCATTGCTTCAACGCTCGAGCGAATTTCTTGGTCGCTTTGGGATAGGCTAATCCGGAACTCACCTGAAACATCCGGCCTAACTGCTGCTCCTGAAGAATCCCGGCATCGGCAAGTCGTTTCTTAACCTCATCAAGTTCACGGCAGTACGGGCCATAGGAACCGCGCTCGAACACGAGACTTGTCGGTAAGCCTTCTTCCGTCGCAACAAACGCGATCTTCTGAAAAATGGTGCGTCCGACCGGCAGGTGGTATTTCTCCTGCTCAATTCGGTTTACAATCTCAACCAGAACCACCCACTCTGGTTCTATCTTATGAAGTATCTTTCTACCGGAGCTCGCGAATAACTCTTGATCATGCTCTGAGAGGAATCTGTCAGTCAGTTGGTTTGGTGGCGTTCCATAGGGCGCATAAAGTTCTACTGGAAGATCAAGATGACTCAGAAATCGGTAGATCAGCGGCCCGACTGATGTCCAGAGAAGCTGTCCGTTCCCACAGCCGAGTGGAGGTATGGCCAAAGACTCTATACCCCACTCTCCGGACTTTTTCTGAATGATGCCCAAACCCCGCTCGACATCTTCAATTCGCGATGCCGCTCGCCAGTGATCCTTGGTCGGGAAATTAACCACCTGAGGCGGGAAGAGCGTTTTGTATAGGTAGGGAACACCGGGTTGGAGTTCGTTCCGCTTACAACGCTGTACATAGTCGTGGAACATCTCCGGAAAGCGCTTCTTGAATTCTAGAGCAATACCTTTGCCCATGACACCCACACAGTTAACGGTGTTGATCAGCGTCTGAGCGTTTGACTCCAGAATATTCCCAATGAGTACTTTCATCGAATAGAGCCGCTAAAAGAAGGCGATATTATACTTGACATACCCACGGAATAGTGGTAGGGTTCTCCATCATGAGCATTTTAAGCCGACCTGAATTTTACGACGAGCAAGCTGCTTACGATTTCGTCGAAGCGAAATTGTGGCCTCATGGCCCGACTTGCCCGAGATGCAACGAGCGGGAGCGTGTGGGCAAGCTCAACGGTAAGAGCACTCGTATCGGACTTTACAAGTGTTATCGGTGCCGTAAACCATTCACTGTGAAGATTGGAACGATTTTCGAATCCAGTCATGTCAAGATGCATAAGTGGCTACAAGCGATTTATCTGATGTGTGCCAGCAAAAAGGGTATCAGCTCCAATCAGTTGCACCGTACCCTTGAAGTTACATTGAAAACTGCTTGGTTTATGTCTCACCGAATCCGCGAGGCTATGCGAACCGGCAGTTTCAGCGCCCCTGTGGGCGGTGAAGGCCGACAAGTGGAAGTGGACGAAACCTTTATCGGACGCAAGAAAGGAGTTCCGATGCGGCGTGGCGCGTCACACAAAATGGCCGTATTGTCGTTGGTGGAGCGTGGTGGTGAGGTCCGTTCTTTCTCTATCGATACCACCAAGGCAAGGGAGATTGGGCCAATAGTGAATCGGAACATTGCCAGAGAGAGCCACCTGATGACTGATGAAGCGACCCAATACCGGAACATCGGTAAGGGATTCAAGTCTCACGATTGGGTGACCCACAGTGCAGGCCAATACGTCAGAGGCCCAATTCATACCAACACCATCGAAGGATTTTTCAGCATCTTCAAGCGGGGGATGAAGGGCGTCTATCAGCACTGCTCGGAGAAGCACCTGCACCGTTATCTGGCCGAGTTCGATTTCCGCTTCAACAACCGTTTAGCCAACGGCTTCGATGACAATGACCGGGCCGAAAACGCATTGCGTGGTGCTACGGGTAAACGCTTGACATATGCTCAGCCAACCCTTTAATGATTTTTCTTGTATGGTGCCACCGGCGGGAATCGAACCCGCACGGCCCGTTTGACCTTAATGCGGTCGGGCCACCCGATCCCAAGTCGGGCGCGTCTTCCTATTTCGCCACGGTGGCATGATGGAGGTGTCGGGATTCGAACCCGAAAGGGCGGGTCTTAAGTCGGCCCCGGGTGACCACACCCACACCCCCTATTTGGCAACCGGTGTGTTATGCACCGGTTGCTCTTTTTCATTCGGACTGTCTTCAAGATCTTTCAATTCATGCAATCCATATGTATTGGGGGCTGGCCGCGTGAAAATCACACCGCGTCTCATATAGTGCGAGATGGAACTAACCAGATTCAGTTTGTGCGTAAACCCTGTCCTTTCCAGTATTTCATTGACATGAAGAGGTCTTCTGGCTTCCAAAATCGTATTCCTGACTTTATCGATCGCACTGCCCGGCCGCAGAGTCGCCTTCGGCTTGTCACCAGTATCTCTCAGTGACATTCTCAATACATCATTCAATGCCTGGAGATAGGTTTCCTCTTTAGTCAACTCAATTCTCAGTGACTCGATAGCCTTTGACCTCTTAACAATGGCTTTCTCTAAATCGGTTTTAATGCTCATGAATCGGGCATGGTGGGGGGGCATGGATAAAATGCAAGAGAAAAATGCGTTACGTTGAAAAATAGAAAATGAAAGATACCAGCAGATCTAAAGAGATAGAAAACCAACACCAGAAGTTCAGACAGACAGCTCGCAAGCTCGGTGCAGATGAATCTCCGGATGCGTTGGACAAAGCCTTTGACCGGCTAGAACCGCAGAAGGTCGAGAAAGAACCGGTACCAGACCGCCGGAACAGCGATGCGTGACAAATTCGTATATCGGTTTCTGATGGTCGTTTTGATACTATCGAGCGCCTTTGCGTGGTTTATTTATTCAGTCTTTATCTCGCAGAAGGAGAGTTCAGGGTTCTTATGATTTTGTTTTCTGTAGCTATCTCAAGTGTTACTGTTCTGTGTTTGGCTAGGGTTTCTTAGAGTAGCGTAAGCCCTTGGCCTTGGGTATGTCAAGTATAACATCGCCTAAAAGAACATACTCGATTTTATCTCCGTAGGCAATGCGCATATTGCCATCAAAGCCTCCATCCCAGGGTGAAAGTTTTCTGGGGAGGAAGTGGCTGATAGGCAAAAAGATAAAAAAAGAGCTAGACAAACCCGAGGGAATCAGTCATGCCAAGATGGTATGAAAGACAAAAAATCTTACCATCTGACTCCTTCGATAGATCGTCTAACTCTGCGTCTGATCTTGCCCGAAGAGCAGGAGCGATTCAATGATCTTTTGATCCAACATCATTATTTGCACAGTGCGGGGAGCGCGGGAGAGACCCTGCGCTATGTGGCTTTGATCGACGGGCAATGGGTGTGTCTTTTGCTGTGGGGAGCGGCTAGCTACCGGCTGAAGGATCGAGACGGCTGGATCGGCTGGGATGGGGCGCGACGGCATGCGCGCTTGAAACTGGTGGTGCAGAACCGGCGTTTTCTCATTCTGCCCGGGCTCAAGCTGGCCAATCTGGCCTCCAAGACGTTGGCGATGTGCCTGAGAGTCTTGGCCGATCACTGGGAGCAGGCCTTTGCCTATCGCCCCTTGGTAGCGGAAACTTTCGTGGACCCACAGATCCACCGAGGCACTTGCTACAAGGCGAGCGGGTGGACTCCTTTGGGCTTGAGCGCGGGATATGGTCGACAGCGGGAAGATTTCTATGAACGCCATGAGCGCCCCAAGCAGATCTGGGTCAAACCCCTGCGGGCTGATGCTCTGCAACTGCTGCGCTCGCCAGGGCCCTTGCCCAAGGCACACCGTGAGGCCCTCAATGCCAACGACAACTCCCATGCGGTCTGCCTCAAAGTGGAACAGATGACAAGCCTCCGGGAACGCTTCCACCAGATCGAAGACTTCCGTCGAAAAGCGGGCCGTCGCTATCGACTCGCCACGGTCTTGAGTATGATTGTGCTCGGCACCCTCTGCGGCAAACACAACCTCAAGGAGATCGTGCGCCTGGCCCATCACCTCAATCAAGCCCAACTGCGCGCCTTACGCTCCTGGAAAAACCCCAAAACAAGCCGTTTTCAGGCCCCCTGCTATGATGTCTTCTACCGGGTGTTGCAAAACGTCGAGGCCGAGCTTTTCGATCAAATCCTCACCCAATTCATAGCCTCGCCCGAGGGCCGTTTGCCCCGCGATATTGCGGTTGACGGTAAGACTCTCAAAGGCACTGACAAAGAACCGGCCAAGGCCTTGCACCTGGTGGCCGCGGTCGATCATCAAAGCGCTCAAACGATTGCCCAAGTCGCTACCGCCGACAAATCCAACGAGATCACCGCCGCCCAAACTCTCCTGCGCAAGATGCCGGCCATGGACGGATCCACCTTCACCTTCGACGCCATGCATAACCAAAAAGAAACGGCCCACATCGTGGTCGAAGAACTCGGTGCTGACTATATCATCCAGATCAAAGACAACCCACCCACCATGCATCAAGACGCAAAGAATCTTTTCGGCCCCTCCCCCTTTTTGTCCACCAAACCGTAGATAGAGCCCGTCCCAGTGGTGGAAACAATTGATTTTTAATGAGTTATGGGCAAAAAAAAGGCCGGATAGAGCTGCAAAAAGCTCGATCCGGCGAAAAAGGGCGCTTATGCTTGCGTTAGTCAAATACAAAGCACGCCCTTCTCATGAAAAATATTGCCGTACAAAGCTTCCTGCGTCCAGCCCTAACTCCAGTCATTCGATGCAAAGACTACACCGTGTTTCTGGAAACAATGGAGCGGATTGACCGGGTTTTGATCGACTCCTCGCTGGAAAGGGAGGCGATCGTAAAAGCCTTGGAAGGATGGGATGAAGCGGGAGGGAAGGATCGGGAGCGACGCGCTCTAAGAGCGATAAAAGCGCTGCGGGTGGAGGTGGTGCGTCATTTACTCGGAGGGATATCCTTTCGTTGTCTGTCGCAGGAGTTGGGACGCAGTGAGCTTCTGGCTAATTTTTGCCGGGTGCGTGAGGTAGACGGGATCCGGAAAATATCGAAGAGCAGTCTGGAACGGGATTCGAAATTCTTCGACGAAGCGTATCTGAGACAGCTGCATGCAAGGATGACCGAGGTGGTGGGCAATGCTGAACATTGTGGTGAGGCAGGATTAGAGAAGCCGATCGATACGAGGGAATGCCTGATCGACGCCACTTGCCTGGAAGCGAACATCCACTGGCCCGTGGACTGGGTCTTGCTCAAGGATGTGGGAGCAACGCTGCTCAAGGCGATCAGTCTGATCCGGCAGGCGGGAATGAAACAGCGCATGCCCCAGGGAGCAAAGGGATTGGCTCGGGAGATGAACAAACGGTGCCTGGAGATGACGCATGCGCGTCGGCGCCGGGAGGCGGGCAAAGCGCGTAAAGGGATCCTGCGGCGGATGAAGCTATTGCTCAAGAAGATTGAGGGCCATGCCCTTCGCCACCGTGACTTATTGGAAGCTATGTGGATGCAAAGCGATTACACCGAGAAGAAGGCGAGCCGAATCATCGAGCGAATGGATGGTATGTTAGAGCAGATACCGCAGGTCATGAAACAGGCGCACGAACGGATCATAGGGGGGCGGCAGGTGAAGAATGAGGAGAAGATCCTGAGCGCCTACGAACCTGAGATTGACGTCATCGTGCGAGGCAAGGCAGATCGGGAGGTGGAGTTTGGCAACACCCTTTATTTATGCGAGAGCGCAGAGGGATATCTGTTGGACTGGAAACTGTATGGGGGGCAGGCCCCGAGCGAATTGAAGCAGCTTTGGGAAAGTCTGGAGAGGCAAAAGGGCTTCGCTTTAGAGGAGAAGATCGAAGCGATCAGTGGGGATCGGGCTATGCCTCGAAGGCGGCCAGCAAGCGGCTCCAGGCAGAGGGGATTTTTGACGCCCTTACGCCCCGCAATCCACAAGAGCTCAAGGAGCGGATGGAGGAGCCGCGCTTTGTCCGGTTGCAGCGACGACGAGGGAGCACCGAAGGCCGGATCGGAGTGCTCAAGAACCGATGGCACGGGGGCAAGATACGCAGCAAAGGCTTTGACAACCGTAACCTTAGCGTGGCCTGGTCGGTTCTGTCCCACAATCTATGGAAAATCGCGCAGAGACTTGCGCAAGAACATGAGAAAGAGGCAACGCAGGCGGCATAGGGATCCAAGAATCGAGTCAGAGGCGCTTCCTTGGGAGAACTATCGACTCAAAGCGAGAGGAAGGGTGCTGGAAAGGTGCATAACGGATAAAAGGTAAGCTACCGAGGACGGAAGGCATGTCGTGGTCTACATAACGTGACGAAGATTGATATCGGTATCAGGCTTCCACCCAAATCCTCTCGGATTTGGGACAGCCTCTAGCTACCGGCTGAAGGATCGAGACGGCTGGATCGGCTGGGATGGGGCGCGACGGCATGCGCGCTTGAAACTGGTGGTGCAGAACCGGCGTTTTCTCATTCTGCCCGGGCTCAAGCTGGCCAATCTGGCCTCCAAGACGTTGGCGATGTGCCTGAGAGTCTTGGCCGATCATTGGGAGCAGGCCTTTGCCTATCGCCCCTTGGTAGCGGAAACTTTCGTGGACCCACAGATCCACCGAGGCACTTGCTACAAGGCGAGCGGGTGGACTCCTTTGGGCTTGAGCGCGGGATATGGTCGACAGCGGGAAGATTTCTATGAACGCCATGAGCGCCCCAAGCAGATCTGGGTCAAACCCCTGCGGGCTGATGCTCTGCAACTGCTGCGCTCGCCAGGGCCCTTGCCCAAGGCACACCGTGAGGCCCTCAATGCCAACGACAACTCCCATGCGGTCTGCCTCAAAGTGGAACAGATGACAAGCCTCTGGGAACGCTTCCACCAGATCGAAGACTTCCGTCGAAAAGCGGGCCGTCGCTATCGACTCGCCACGGTCTTGAGTATGATTGTGCTCGGCACCCTCTGCGGCAAACACAACCTCAAGGAGATCGTGCGCCTGGCCCATCACCTCAATCAAGCCCAACTGCGCGCCTTACGCTCCTGGAAAAACCCCAAAACAAGCCGTTTTCAGGCCCCCTGCTATGATGTCTTCTACCGGGTGTTGCAAAACGTCGAGGCCGAGCTTTTCGATCAAATCCTCACCCAATTCATAGCCTCGCCCGAGGGCCGTTTGCCCCGCGATATTGCGGTTGACGGTAAGACTCTCAAAGGCACTGACAAAGAACCGGCCAAGGCCTTGCACCTGGTGGCCGCGGTCGATCATCAAAGCGCTCAAACGATTGCCCAAGTCGCTACCGCCGACAAATCCAACGAGATCACCGCCGCCCAAACTCTCCTGCGCAAGATGCCGGCCATGGACGGATCCACCTTCACCTTCGACGCCATGCATAACCAAAAAGAAACGGCCCACATCGTGGTCGAAGAACTCGGTGCTGACTCTTGTTCCGTCAGTTGCTCGCCGGTGCCTTTGTCTTGTCGCTTGCCAGCTGCGCCCGCAGCACTAATGAAGGCACGCAGGAAGAGCACCGAATCGGGGCGATTCTCCCGCTTACCGGCGGCGCTGCGCTTTACGGCAAATGGATACAGGAAGGTATCGATGTCGCCGTCACTCATCTTGAGCAACAGCATCCCGGCCATCGCTTTCGCGTGATCTACCAGGATGACCAGAATCAGCCGGACCGCAGCATCAACGCCCTGAACAAGCTGATTTCCTTCAATAATGTTCCCGTCATCATTGGTGGCGTTACAAGCACCTGCGCAGCTCCTATCGCTCCAATCGCCCAGTCTAAATCCACGGTGTTGGTCAGCACCTCTGCATCGGCGCCGGAGTTGGGTTCGGTGGGAAGCTACTTCTTCCGGGTTTGGTCCTCCGACGATTGGGCGAGCCGCCAGCTTGCGAACCAGGTCGCTGATCGATTCGCGCCGAGAAATATCGGTCTGCTGTACGCGAACAATGATTACGGGCAAGGTGTTGAACGAATTCTCAGGGAGGAATTCGGCAAGCGGGGCGTGACCGTTCTGGCATCGGAGGGATACACATTGAAAAATACCGATTCCCGCGGGCATCTCACCCGCCTAAAAGCAGCAGGTCCGGCAGTCATTCTTCTTATTGGATACGCCAGCGAACTTGCCTACGCGGTTAGGCAGGCGAGCGAACTGGACGTTGATATTCCATTGGTGGGACAGGAAGGTATCGAATCCGAAATCCTGTTGAAAGTTGCTGGCAAGGCTGCCGAAGGAATCATCTATTACGTTCCGCAGTTTGACCCCAGAGATCCAGATTCGACGATCCAGAAGTTCGTCGAAACATACACTGCACAGTATAGTGGGAGGAAGCCTGAGATCTTTGCTGCCCATGGCTACGATGCCATGATGGTCATTGGTGATGCAATCCTCGACGGGGACGACAGTGCCGACGGAATCCGTAATGCCCTCGCAGGCACGCGCGATTTTCCCGGAGTAACCGGACGAATAACCTTCGACTCCAATGGCGACGTTCGGAAGACGCTGATGACGAAGGTTGTTGCAGACGGCCAATTCGACATTATCCGCGAGACAGACTCGAAGTAAGGTGGGGGAGTTCAGCCAGTTCGCTTTCCTATCCCTGGTTTCTGGGGCTCGAATTGCGGGTTTGGCAACGAGTTTCTTTCTGCTCCGGCAGGCGAGCGGCTTTCTCGATTTCAGCTTTGGCGCCACCTACCTGGTAGCGGCCTACGTTGGCGTCTCGTTTCTTGAATCAAAACTGGCCCTACTGGCGGCGGCAATGCTTGCCAGCGTGGGCCACACTGTTTTTTTTGCGGGGCGTCCTCAAGCTCGCCAAGGCGCCCGGAGATAACCAGGTTCTCGCAGGATTCGGCGTGGCAATTATCGCTGTGGGACTGGCGCTCCTTGTTATGGGGCCTGACCGCTATTCGACACCGGCCTCACCTATGAATTCGACAATTTCCCTACCTGGTCACGCGAACCTGACTGGCATACAGGTCGCCACGTTCTTTGGGGGAATGGGAATCATTGCAGCAACTATACAGAACGACAAATTTAATTGCGCATACGAGAGATGGTGTTATGTCCTTTCTTTGTTATGCGTGCATTAACTATCACAGATTCCGAGGAAATGATCTTGGTTTTACAAGATGAAATTCGTCGCAGCGAGCAATCTCGTTACGACCATCGCCTCCATGGCGTCTTATTGGTGGCCCAAGGGTTGAGCGCCCATCAGGTGGCCGGTTATCTTGGCGACAGTCCGCGCACGGTGCAGTATTGGGTGCAACGTCTTAATCAGGACGGGCTGAGCGGTCTGGCCGAAAGCCCAGGGCGGGGCCGACCCTCGCGTCTGAGTGAAAGGGAACTGAAGCAGTTGGATGGGATTCTTCGGGAGAGTCCCCGCGAACACGGTATGGCGGTTAACCTGTGGGACGGCAAGACGCTGTCTCGGTGGCTTAAAGAGAACTGGCAGATTGAGCTGAGCGTACGGCAATGTCAGCGCCTCTTCCGACAGTTGGACTTTCGCCAGCGCAAACCTCGTCCGGTCCTTGCGCGGGCCGATCCGGTGGCACAACAGGCGCATAAAAAAACTCCGTCGACTAGCAAAGGACCCTGAGATAGATCTTTGGTCTTTAGATGAAGTGCATTTCCAACAGTACGGTTCGCGTTGCCGCATGTGGGTGCCTCCAGAGGTGAAGGAGCCGATCTTAATGCATGCGCCCACGCGCGAGAAAGTCGGTTACTTCGGCGCGGTCCGTTTGCGCGACGGCAAGTTTATCTATGCCAGAGAAGAGGACCGCTTTAATGCTGACAGTTTCTGGGGATTCTTGAAGCTTTTGAGACAACGGACAAGCCGTTCACCCGGGAAAACGGTACTCATCTCAGACAATGCGCGCTACCATCATGGGCTTCTGCATAAAAGCTGGCGCGAGGAATGCGCTGATGTATTCGAGCAGGACTTTCTGCCTCCTTACAGTCCGGAACTCAACCCCATTGAACGGATCTGGAAACTGACCCGTCGACTCTGCATTCACAACCAGTACTTCGCCTGTATCGATGAAGTCTCCGACCGGGTGGAAAGCAAGTTTCAGGAATGGGCAACGGGGAACGAAACCCTCCGAAAACTCTGCGGTATCATCTAAGCCGTTATGCGCAATTATTTATGGCACCGAGTATAGCATTGCATATCATGCCCCATGGAAATTCGGGGTCTATTTGCAGGCGCACAGTGAAGCACCCACCTTTGCCTTTCGTTACGGACTGCCGGTCAGGAAGATCGAGCTATCGACGATGGTCCTCGCGGGCATCGGGATCGGAGGAGCTGCGGCTCTTGAGGGTTGGGACTTCGGTATCGAACCGGAAACTGGATTGAAGACGGTGATTCTTGCGCTGATCGCCTCTCACGTCTTCGGTGGCAAGAGCCCGTTGTCTGCGGCTTTGGGCGGATTTATTATCGGAGGGGGCCAGGAAGTATTCGCATCGTTCCTGCCAGCGACGTGGAAGGAAGGCGCAACATATGCGTTTTTGTTACTCGTTGTGACTGCGGTTTCGATCCGCGAACTCTGGCGACTGCGAGCATTGGCAGGCGGCAATCTCTGATATGATCGACTATTCCCTGACCCTGATATCGATAGCGCTATGCTTTGGTACCGCAGCAATGGCATTCAATGTCATTTTCGGCCACCTCGGAGCGTTCCATCTGGGCGGCGGCATCCTGTTTGGGGTGGGTGCTTACACCTATGCTCAGTCGTGTCATATCAATCCTTGGGTTTCCCTGGCGGCTGCGATCGCTTTGGGAGGGTTCGTTAGTTGCTTAATGACGGCCCCATTTCTCCATCTGACACAACGCGCTTCATTTCTTTTCGTGACTCTCGCCTTCCAATTGTTATTTTTTGAGGTTTGTAATAACGCGAGAGGCATCACGAATGGTGCTGCCGGCATAGCTGCGGTGCAACCACTGGTCCCTGCAGATCCGGGAGCAGACACAAACTGGCCAAGTTTCGCGGCCACCGTCGTAGTCTTCATTGTCGCCGGACTCGTTTATGCGAGATTCGGTTCAGGCCAGCTTGTTCAAATAGTGGGTTTCTTACGGCAAAACGAATGGACCGCTGCTGAGCTTGGCTTCATGCCGGGGTTTTACAAATTGCTGGCATTGGCCGTCGGGGGAGCCGGAGTGGCTCTAAGTGGTGCCTTGTATGTAAGTGTCGTGGGATTCGTCTCTCCACGAGACGCTGGTCTGGATATCTCAATTGCCATCTTGGTCGCCGTCATGGCCGTGCCGCGTAGCTCGCCATGGATTGTAGCAGGCGTAGGGGCTGGACTCTACGTTTTGCCTGATCTCGCGCAATTTTTTGGCTCTGGCAGCGGGGTCATCGTGCCCGCTATACGTACCATTGTATTTGGATCTGTGTTTGTTGCCATTGGGCTCATGTCCGATGGCTCCGCACCAGCAATCAAACACAAAACAGCAAGATGAACGCCGTTGTCTCCCGACTGGAGTTGAATGACATTGCCGTCAGATTTGGAAAGCGAACGTTGTTCGAGCGTTTCCACCTCTCGATCGCTCCTGGCGAGATCGTTCGAGTTGACGGCGAGAACGGTTCCGGAAAATCAACCGTTCTGAACGTCATCATGGGGGTCATTCGTCCGCAATCGGGAAATGTGCTCTTGGATGGGATGAACATAACGGTGAGAAGTGTTCCCGCGAGGGCTCGAATGGGCATACGCAGGCTGCCCCAGTTGAACAGACTCTTCGAAATGGAAAGCGCAGATCGAAACATCCTTGCTGGTGCTCCTGTCGTTTGCGGATCAAGGAAGGAGCTTTTGATCCGCGAAGCGTGGCCACATCGCATGCCGCACGAATGGTCCCACGAGGTTCGTGCCGGTCAGCTGGCAGGGGAGCTTTCCTACGGGTGGCAAAGGACAATTGGATTCATGCAAGCCATCATCTCCAGGCCACGGCTACTTCTCCTAGACGAGCCATTCGCAGGCCTTGCTCCATCCAAGCGACACTGGATGGCGGAAATCGTTGAAAGCTGCGTCCGCGAACATGACGCCTCGGTCATCCTCATCGACCATGAGAAGGGGCATGACGTGCACTCAACGCGCATCGTTCAGATTCAGCCGGCGCAACAAAGTGAACCAAATGGATGATGCCGAATTGCTGAGGTGGGAGAAGCTGCGCGCCGGTTGGGAGCGTATCATCGATCTTCCGTCCACTTGGCGGTCTGGCAGGCTTTGTGCCGGCGACAGAATCCTTTTGGTGGGGCCGAATTCCTGCGGCAAGTCCACTCTGCTGTTCGCCCTCATGGGTGCATTGCCCCGCATCGAAGGATCGATTTACATAAAGGGCAGAAGCGTAGACTGTCGGATTGGACCGGACCAACGGCTGGAATCGGGAATGAGCATTGTGCCACAGGGAGGACACTGCTTTGAGCGCTTGACCTATAAGCAGAACATCAATCTGTTGGCTGGTGATGCGGGCGAGTTCCAATACGGTCCTTTTAGCAATCGCCTGGATGGCAAGCTGAATATGAAAATGAACGGCGCCTCGGGGGGTGAGCGACAGATCGTTGCACTGGAAAGAGCTTGGCGTAGCGGTGCGGACATACTCCTCCTTGATGAACCGTGGAACGCCCTGGACGCCGAAGCAACATCAGCTCTTGATCATGCTCTCCAGACCTTTTCCGGGGCCGTGATTGCGGTTCGGCACATCCTCAGCTATCACCACGCGCTGGAGGAAGGCTGGAATGTTCTACACTATGAAGTGCCGTCTAAACTAGATTGATCAACGCGAAACACCGAGTACTTGCGCGTAAGCGGACCTAGCGCTGCGGCCGACTCGAAGAGCGCAATACCGAGGTACTCCAACTCGCTCTCACCCGTTGAATCTGTGTTCGCAATCTGTTCCCCACCGAGTCGAACTGGATCCTTGCAGCCACAAGGCCTGAACCAAGGTGAGCCACATTAGGTGATTAGTGGCCTAACTCAGCCTTTTTGGAGATCACGGCCACGAGTCTGAACTGGGAGTCCGCGAACATGCTGCTGTCATAGATTGCTGGTCAGATACGCCGATTCTTTAGCGCCGGGATTCTCTCACGAGCCCGACTCACCTGTCTCAAATCCAACTCTGCTACTGCGAATCCACGGTCGTCTCCGCACGACGCAATCACGTGGCCCCATGGATCGATGATCATGGAGTGGCCGAAGCTTTCGCGTAGGCCATCCGGATCATGGCGCCCGCATTGCGCCGGCGCCAACACATAACACTGGTTTTCTATCGCCCTTGCTCGTAACAAAACTTCCCAATGATCAATGCCAGTAGGAACCGTGAACGCTGAAGGGACTGTCAGCATAGTGGCTTGGTTTTCAACAAGGGCTCTGTAGAGTTCCGGAAATCTGAGATCGTAACAGATACTCAATCCAATATTGCCAAGTGCGGTCCTGGCCACAACGCACTCACTACCGGGTGTTATCGTCTCCGACTCTCGAAAATTGATGGTATCGGATACGCATACATCGAACAGGTGCATCTTGCGGTAGACTGAGATGATGGAACCACCCGGCTCAAACAACACACTTGTGTTAGAACAATGCGTCGGATCGTCATCGTTGCGCTCATTAAAGGATCCCAAGAGAAGGTGGATCTTGTGGCGCTCTGCAAGTGCCCTAAACCTCTCGCATGTTGGACCATCGAGCGGTTCGGCAAGACGGAGTTTCTCAGACAGTGGGGCAAGCAGGTTCGAGTTCTCGGGGGTTGCAACGAGTTTTGCCCCCTGCCGGCCCGCCCGCCCGATCAACGTTGATGCCATATCCAAATTGGCCTCCAAATTCGAAGTAGATTGCATCTGGATGACTGCGGCGAGGAAAGCCTTCATCGTGTCTTCCTGGTATGTGTCATTGCATCCAGTTCTCAGATGGCTAAAGAACAGCGAATTTGGAGGCAAGGAGTTCCACAGTCCTAGAGACCCTCAGCGGCGGGATGACCTCGAAAGTTTACCTATTGGGTGGCACCCATATTGGTTTTGATGGGAAAAAAGCATTAGGAGTACTCGACTCTCCACTCGCCCTACTTGTCCTGCAAGTCAAACTCTATCGCTGTTTCACAACTCATAGTCCGCATACGGTACAGGGGGATGCCTTTTATGCCAGCGAGAGCCCTAATTCGTGGGCCAACCTGACAAGGGGTTCGGCTGGGTCCCTCGACAAATCGGAGCACGCCGCGCCACTTCGGAGTCCGTGAGCACCAATCGACAGAGCATTGCCAGCGAGCTCACGCAGGCCCGTTCCCCCCGCCTCTCCATCGAGGGCAAGCCTGCAGGCGGAGTCCATCGCAAAACGCCAATCGGTGGGCGAATCATACCGGGAGCCCAAACGAAGCGCTTCCGAGAGAGACTCTTCGTGGTAGAGGATCCCACACCAAAATGAGGGCACCGCCAGCATTCTTCCGGGAGGTTGAGCATCGGCACTCCGGAGTTCGATATGCTCGGAGGACCGAACCGGTGTCAGAACCGTCGAGAGATGCGTCTGCCAATCGAGAAATGACGGCACGATGGACACATTTTCCTCAAGCGCTTCCTTGAACTGAAGATCTCCAGTCGGAACATACAGTGATCTCTCCTTCCGCACGATCCACGCCATTTGACAGACCCAGTTAGTCCAAGATTCAAACCCTAGATTTCCGCACCCGAAGACGAATGGTGGCAAATCGCAGCGCTCAGGATCGGTGCGATGCCAGCAACGCTGCCGGTATGATTTGTAGCCTGAGTCTCTCCTGTCAATGCTTGTGGAGTTCGCGAACATCGCAACTACGATCGGTGACAGGAGAATTCCGGCGCGAAACTTCCTGCACCAGTCCAGTTCACTGTGGTAATCGATGCTACACTGAATGCTAGCCCTACTTGACCAACTCAACTTCCGAAACGGTTTTTTCCGGGGGTAGTAGGGCTCAGGAGGCGCATCAACAGTAGAGGTGGGTTGGCAAAACCGCCTGTAGTGTAGAGGCTGTCCCAAATCCGAGAGGATTTGGGTGGAAGCCTGATACCGATATCAATCTTCGTCACGTTATGTAGACCACGACATGCCTTCCGTCCTCGGTAGCTTACCTTTTATCCGTTATGCACCTTTCCAGCACCCTTCCTCTCGCTTTGAGTCGATAGTTCTCCCAAGGAAGCGCCTCTGACTCGATTCTTGGATCCCTATGCCGCCTGCGTTGCCTCTTTCTCATGTTCTTGCGCAAGTCTCTGCGCGATTTTCCATAGATTGTGGGACAGAACCGACCAGGCCACGCTAAGGTTACGGTTGTCAAAGCCTTTGCTGCGTATCTTGCCCCCGTGCCATCGGTTCTTGAGCACTCCGATCCGGCCTTCGGTGCTCCCTCGTCGTCGCTGCAACCGGACAAAGCGCGGCTCCTCCATCCGCTCCTTGAGCTCTTGTGGATTGCGGGGCGTAAGGGCGTCAAAAATCCCCTCTGCCTGGAGCCGCTTGCTGGCCGCCTTCGAGGCATAGCCCCGATCCCCACTGATCGCTTCGATCTTCTCCTCTAAAGCGAAGCCCTTTTGCCTCTCCAGACTTTCCCAAAGCTGCTTCAATTCGCTCGGGGCCTGCCCCCCATACAGTTTCCAGTCCAACAGATATCCCTCTGCGCTCTCGCATAAATAAAGGGTGTTGCCAAACTCCACCTCCCGATCTGCCTTGCCTCGCACGATGACGTCAATCTCAGGTTCGTAGGCGCTCAGGATCTTCTCCTCATTCTTCACCTGCCGCCCCCCTATGATCCGTTCGTGCGCCTGTTTCATGACCTGCGGTATCTGCTCTAACATACCATCCATTCGCTCGATGATTCGGCTCGCCTTCTTCTCGGTGTAATCGCTTTGCATCCACATAGCTTCCAATAAGTCACGGTGGCGAAGGGCATGGCCCTCAATCTTCTTGAGCAATAGCTTCATCCGCCGCAGGATCCCTTTACGCGCTTTGCCCGCCTCCCGGCGCCGACGCGCATGCGTCATCTCCAGGCACCGTTTGTTCATCTCCCGAGCCAATCCCTTTGCTCCCTGGGGCATGCGCTGTTTCATTCCCGCCTGCCCGATCAGACTGATCGCCTTGAGCAGCGTTGCTCCCACATCCTTGAGCAAGACCCAGTCCACGGGCCAGTGGATGTTCGCTTCCAGGCAAGTGGCGTCGATCAGGCATTCCCTCGTATCGATCGGCTTCTCTAATCCTGCCTCACCACAATGTTCAGCATTGCCCACCACCTCGGTCATCCTTGCATGCAGCTGTCTCAGATACGCTTCGTCGAAGAATTTCGAATCCCGTTCCAGACTGCTCTTCGATATTTTCCGGATCCCGTCTACCTCACGCACCCGGCAAAAATTAGCCAGAAGCTCACTGCGTCCCAACTCCTGCGACAGACAACGAAAGGATATCCCTCCGAGTAAATGACGCACCACCTCCACCCGCAGCGCTTTTATCGCTCTTAGAGCGCGTCGCTCCCGATCCTTCCCTCCCGCTTCATCCCATCCTTCCAAGGCTTTTACGATCGCCTCCCTTTCCAGCGAGGAGTCGATCAAAACCCGGTCAATCCGCTCCATTGTTTCCAGAAACACGGTGTAGTCTTTGCATCGAATGACTGGAGTTAGGGCTGGACGCAGGAAGCTTTGTACGGCAATATTTTTCATGAGAAGGGCGTGCTTTGTATTTGACTAACGCAAGCATAAGCGCCCTTTTTCGCCGGATCGAGCTTTTTGCAGCTCTATCCGGCCTTTTTTTTGCCCATAACTCATTAAAAATCAATTGTTTCCACCACTGGGACGGGCTCTAGTGTAGACCTACGCTCTTCCCAGGGCGGGATTTTTTCGTATAATGGTGGGCCATCATGTTTCTGAGGTGTAATCGTCGGCGCAAAGATGGCAAAGAGCACTACTATTGGAATATCGTTGAGAACAAGCGTGTCAGCGGGGGGCGGGTGGTCCAAAGACAGGTCCTCTACCTTGGAGAGATCAACGATAGCCAACACGAAGCGTGGCGCAAGAGCATCGAGATTTTCGAAGAGGGCAGGGAAAGACCCGAACAGGTGGCGCTGTTTCCGGAAGATCGTGCCCCGCCTGTGGGCGACGAAAGTATTGTTAGAATACGGCTCAAAGATCTCAGGATCGAGAAGCCGCGGCAATGGGGAGGGTGCTGGCTTGGGTGCGTTCTATATGAGCAGTTGGGACTGGGAGAATTCTGGCGGGAGCGTCTCAGACCCTCCCGTCAGGGTACCCGCTGGGCCCATGTGCTGCAGACCCTGGTGGTTTACCGGCTGATGGCACCGGGAAGCGAGTGGCGGCTGCATCGGGAATGGTATGAGCGAAGCGCGATGGGCGATCTGATGGGGGAAGACTTTGGGATCGCCGAGAAGAACACGCTCTATCGCTGCCACGATCGATTGCTCAGGCACAAGAAGGCCCTGTTCAGGCACCTGACCGAGAGGTGGAGCGATCTGTTCAATGCCCGTTACGAGATTTTGCTATACGATCTGACGAGCACCTATTTTGAGTGCGATCCGAACCAGGAGCCGGCGGCCTCGAGCCGACTGCGCAAGTTCGGCTACAGCCGCGATAAGCGACCTGACTGCGTGCAAGTGGTGATCGCCCTGGTGGTGACTTGTGAGGGCTTGCCGATTGCCTATGAGGTACTTCCGGGTAACACGCAGGATAAAACCACCTTAAAAGATTTTCTTTCTCGGGTGGAAGAGAACTACGGTAAGGCGAACCGGGTGTGGGTGATGGATCGGGGCATTCCGACCGAGGAAGTCTTGCAACAGATGCGCCAAAGCGAACCCAGGATCCACTATCTGGTGGGTACCCCGCGCTCCTGGCTGGGTCGCTTCGAGCAGTCGTTGCTGCAGAAGGATTGGAAGCAGTTGCGTCCCGGTATCGAGGTGAAACTCCTCAGCGAGGGAGGTGAAACCTACGTTCTGGCTAAAAGCGACGATCGGGTGCGCAAAGAAAAAAACATGCGCCTGCGTCGTTTACGCCGTCTTATCGAGGCGCTCAAGAAGCTGCGTGAGAGCAAACGGCGCTACCAACGCGATACCATCCTGATCAAACTGGGCGAAGCCAAAAAGGAGGCCGGTCCCCGGATCTTTGGATTACTCGACATCGAGATCGCCCCCAAGGGCGCCCCCACTGAAAAGCCGCCTTTGAGCTTCCGGTTGAACTTAAAAAAATACCGCCAAGCCTATCGCCGCGAAGGCCGCTATCTGTTGCGCAGCACCCTCAGTGCCGAGAACCCCGAGCAACTCTGGCGCCTTTACCTGCAGCTCACTGAGATCGAGCAAGTCTTCAAGGAAATCAAGAACGACCTTTCCATCCGCCCCATCCATCATCAGAGAGATGATCGCATCGAGGCGCACATCTTTATCAGCTTCCTTGCTTACTCTCTGTGGGTCACCCTGAAACGTCGACTCTACCCGATGGCTCCGGGACTGACCCCAGCCGAGGTGCTCTCCAAAATGGCGGCCATCCAAATGCTCGATGTGAAACTGCCCACCACCGACGGACGCACCGTTGTGCTTACCCGTTACACCGAGCCCGGTGAGGACCAAAAGCTACTACTGAACCGGTTACACCTCGAACTTCCTCCCCAACCACCCCCCCAAATCGAATCCAAATAACCCCTCCTGTAGTGTAGACCTTTGGCCCACTATCAACGACTTACGTCGAAATCAGGCCCCAGTTGAGAAAGACGGGCTAGCGGTCTGAGCCATCGTCCGATGAGCAAGTGATCCACGACGCGACATGTATTCCCTCAACGTTTGGTGGCGACTGGAAGGCATCCACTGAACCTCATCCAACCCACGATCTGGATCGATCCCAACATCGAGAATGCAGACCCCAGATTCCTCTGCTACATCCCCAAGGGCATCAACATGTTCTATGGTCGCCGAGTTGAGATCCGCCAGGCTGGACTTCGGCGGTGAAGCCCATTCAATCTGCCCGCCAGGCTCAATAGATAGATTACCCCACGAACCCTCAATGCCGATCAAGAGTTCTCCCTCGTAGATCGGTCTGCCTCCTCGCCTACCTCCATAGGACTCCAACAACGCATTTATACAGGGCAAACCGCCATCGTAAGCCAATGGGACGCCATCCAGCGAACGTCGACAGATGTTTTCCAGCTCAACACCAATTCGGAATCTCTCTGGGGCCTTGCACCCTTCGGCGAAGTATTTGGTTATGTACTCCCTTACCGACGAGGAAGATGAATCCATCTGTCTCGAATCTAGTTACCTACAGGTATCAATCCCTTGAGTTCCGAGTATGGGGCTGGATAAACTACCCCTTGGATGGTTCTCCTCTCAGTCGATCTGAACTCCGAAAGGCCATGTGCAAAGCTTAAGCAGTGTGAACGAGCGTGATTTGAAAAGCAAGGCCATTTCTCCTGGGCTCAACACCACCGCTGCTTTCTGGCCCATCGCGAGAAGAGTAACTGGAAAGCCTTGTTCGAGCATCTGGCCTGTGTGGCCTTCATCGCGTCGAATGCCGATCGGCGTGCCAACCCGTCCGCCGCGAGAATAAGCGCGAAGCTCCTGAACCCTTCTTCAAGATCGGACGCCTCGACGGCGTGAAGGATCCTGCGGAGGACTTCTAGGACACCTCGCGCCAGCTAACTGTGCGTGGGGAATCTGTAAATCAATAACAGATGAACCATGTAATAGATACCCGGCGGGTAACCAAACCCGCCCGAGAAAGATTGGCAATCACTCGGAAGCGAACATTGCGTCGTCGTCCAGCAATGGCGGCACGAAGCGTATGGAGCGAATGCCAAAGCCGCGTGAATGAACTCCGAAATGGAATATGTCGTTGGGGCCTCTCTGCTGGTGTCAGGGGGGCAGCACCGCCATGCACGCAGTAAGACGTGGTCTGGAGACTACGCGGGCCATGTGTATGGAGGCCGGACCGGAGTCGAAGAGCGGGGCAGAGGCACTGTGGGGTATCCAGGTAAGCTGGGAGAGCCGTTGCAGTCCCTGTGTGAAGTACCAGAAGAGGACGCCACCGGTTGACCAACGTCCATGCCGCGGGGGCAAGGTCCGTGCCCTCGTGGAGAGAACAGCCGCACTGGCACGGGGAACCGGGAGCGAGGGAAACCGAAGCGACCGGGATGCTGCAATGAGCAGTCTTAGCGGTCTCATAGTAGCGATGGAAAGCAGGAAAACTCAAACCGGGAGGAGCCTGTGAGTAGCCAGGGGACCGCCGGAAAGAAGGACGCGACCGCAGGGCAGACGCTGGGGAGACACGGCCCCTTGAGAGCGTCTCAACACGCCAGCGGCGCATAGCGAATGCGGCCAGGAAATACGCGCAGCGCGTGCTGACGCGCCGACAACTGCGCGAAATCCTTTCCCGCCGGGTAAGAAGTGGAGTCAACATGACCGTCTCTTAGCGAACCCTTCTTTTTGAAGAACCGGATGCATTAATCGTACTCGTCCGGATCTGTGGGGGTGCCGTCGGGTAACCGGCGGCACTACCCGGACATATTCCTACGAAGAATCGCTTGACCAGAACTGAACGCATGTTTACCATACCATTATGCCCATGGCGCGTCGAACCGTCGTCCTGGAGAATGGGCCCGGCATCTATCATTGTGTATCCCGCTGCGTCCGACTGGCTTTTTGTGCGGTGTACTTGCCCCTAAAAAGCGGACAAAGAAGCGAGGTCTAATTAAGGGTTAGTTTCTCAGATTTTCGAAGTCAATGGGAGAGCGGTAGTCGAGGGCCGAATGCCAGCGTTGAAGATTGTAAAGGGCCTCGATCCATTCGAACACGATCTGGCGTGCCTGGATGTGCGTAGCGAAACGATAGCGGTAGACACATTCGGGTTTGAGGGTAGAGAAGAACGCTTCGGCTTTGGCGTTATCGTAGCAGTGAGCCTTACGACTCATACTGGCCAGCATACCGTGATGCTGGAGCTCTCGACGGAAGCGCTTGGAAGCATATTGAACCCCCGATCGGAGTGTAGGATGAGCCCCTGGGGAAGCCTTCCACGTCGATCGACAGCCATTCTTAGAGCGGCCACCACAAACTCGCTACGCAGCGATTCACTGAAGGCCCACCCGATGATTCTGCGACTCCACGAATCCATTACCGTACACAGATACAGCCAGCCTTGTGCGGTGGCCAGGTAGGTGATGTCGGTCTGCAATAGGCGGTCCTGTTCGCTGGGAGGAGGGATCGGGCTGACTCTTCACCCTTGCCTTCTCATCCCCGCCGAGGCACCGTTCTGACCATCGAAACGCCGTTTCATGTCGGCCGCAACAGGTGCGTGTCCCTGCCGCCCGAAAAGCGATTTCTTATCAATAGGATAACGCGGCATGGCCATGCCGCGTTCGTTGATTGCACCTGTGAGAATTGTGTGCGATACGGCTTCTATGGAACGGCCAATTTTATAGGCTTTGGGGTCGTGAAAGTCGCGCGGGAGCGGGTTGAGGGTGCGTGCATTTTGTCCGTTGCCATAACCATTGCGACCGTGGCAGACCGCGCAGCCTTATTTTTTGTATAGGGCCTGGCCATTTTCAATGTTGGCCGAAGAAACTTGGGCTTGTTGTGGTTCGGGTTTTGGTTCAGGTTGGTTTTGACAGGCGATATAAGAAAGTACAAGGACAACGATGTAGACGCAGGACATGATGTCTCCCGATTTGAGGGCGATAAAGAATCTGGAACGGTTATGAATATACCCAAAAAAGGGAGGTTTGTAAAAGTATCAGTCACCTTTGCGGTTGGCCAGCGATTGTCGGGTGAGGTCAAGGGATCTTCCCTTACCTCAGGGTATATTTCCTTCGCCAGCTCTGAACACGCCCAAGTCCAAACAGACCAACAAGAGCAAGTCTCGTACCCCGACATCCTGGATTCAGAACATGCGGTAGCTGGAGCGAAGACAAGCTGATTCTCGGCAATGGGGCGGACAATACCAGATATGAAATGGACCGGAACGATCACCAGCGACCTACTTATTGAACGAAATGGATGCTGGGAGCCACAGTGGTAAAGCCCAACTAATGAGGTTTCCTCCGTTACGTGGCTCCACCTAGATCGGGTATCTCCGGAAGCACTCCCTGATATGCGCACGGTCTTCCGGGACTGGCGCGACTACTACAACAACATTCGTCCTCACCGCTCCCTTGGCTTGCAGAGCCCATCGGAGTTTGCCAGAAAAGAATCACACTCAGGCCTGGGCTCCGGTCGCCCTACGGGCTCCCTCCGCGCAGCCCTGCCAACAGACCAACATCAATATACGGAAACTGTCTCATAGGATCTGGGCCAAAAGTTGGGCCAAAAGTTGGGGTCCAACCACACGCTTCCTGAGTGAGCAATAGAAAACGGCGTTGCTGCGCCTCAATGCTGACGGAGTAAGGATTAGAAATCAAGCATTCAGCGCATTCGGAATATCTGCATTGAGGCATTCATCCCTTCACGATAGTACATCTGGAGGCGATGGCGGTCCCTATGAGCTCGCCAGCGCCCAGTCCGACTTGGGTCTCCCCAATCTCACTGGAGATCTGGTTTCGAGGTGAACAAAGCAAGGTGCAGCCAACCGCGAAAGAATGCAGATGCTCCGATCTCACCAGAGCGCCTCGCAGCACATAGTTTCAGGAATCGCGATCAGGCTTCGGTAAGATGCCGGAAGCTTTCCTGCCGTTGCCCGATCGAACACCAACTTGCCATCTATAAATACATGGGTCACCTGGGTTGAGTGTTCCAAGGGATCGCCATCGTAAAGGACGAGGTCGGCGGTTTTGCCAACCTCCAAACTGCCGTGAGCATCGTCGATCCCAAGAATGCGAGCCGCGTTAATTGTGATGGATTCAAATGCCTTTTCTCGGCCAAGTCCATAGACAGCCGCCATAGCGGCCTCATATCGGATGACGCGCGTTTTCGGTACATATCCCTCCCAACCGCTGCTGATTGCGAAAGGAATACCTCTCTCGGCCAGGACGGCAGCTCCCCCAAAATAGCTATGCATGGTTTCGTGGCGAATCCCGGGACGCTGCATCGTCGGGTGCAGGAGGATGGGAACGTCCTTTATGGCGAGGATTTCAGGAATAAGGAATGCCTCGGTCGCCATCGCAATCTGCAGTTTGAGCCCGAATTCCTCTGCCAACCGAGTTGCCGTCAGAATATCATCCCTTCGATCTGCCACGATTACGGCCTTGAGACCCCCATCACCCACTGCCGCCATTGCCTCCTTTTTCAAGTCGCGCTCCTCAGGTTCCCCGGATTCCGCCGAACCTGCCAGCTTCCGAGTGTAATTCAGTCCATCGACCAATGCTTTTCGCACCATGGCGGCGGTCTTCATCCGGGTAGTGGGAGGTTTCTCCTTGTCTGCGGTCTTCGGATACTCGCCCAAGTTGATCACCATTCCATAGGTCGGCTGGATGGCCATGGATTCCATGGTGGTTCCGCGGGTTCTGAAAATCCCGGACTGACCAGCGATAACATTACTGCGGCCAAGAACCGCGTGAATCGTCGTCACTCCTTGTCGCAGTACATATTCCAAAAGGGGTTCATTGGGATTAAACCCATCCATAACTCGAATTTCGGGATGGCTCGGATCCGATACTTCGTTGAGGTCCAAATCCGCCGGGATATTGAGTTCTCCGGAAAGGGGCAGCGTACAATACACATCTATTAGACCGGGAGTCACCGCGGCAACAGAGATACTCGGAAGGCCTGTTGGCGCGGTCAGTGTAGCCTGAGGTCCTGCGTAGGCCACTTTCCCTTTATTCACCCGTACAGCCCCATTCTCGATAATGGGACCGGCCGCAGTCACAAGTTCTCTGGCCAGAATCACGAAGTCCTCTGCTTCAGCCAACTCACCGATCACTCTCGGGGAACTCGCCTCCAACCTTCTTGGATCGAATTCTACGCCAGTCGAGGGAGAAATCTCTGATGCGTGTAACATGTATCCACCGGTCTGGTACACCGCATCTTCCGGGTTCGCTAACTCAAACACTTTGCTGCCCTCAATGTAAGTTTCCAGAACCCTCGTGTAGACACTGAAGGGCTCGCCGGAGAGCACGGCGAAATCTGCATCCTTTCCCACCTCAAGAGACCCGACGCGCTCGTCGATTTTCATCGCTTCGGCGGGATACAGTGTAATGGCCCTGAGGGTCGTTGCACGATCGAGCCCGCCACGGACGGCGAAGGCGGCCGTTCTCAAGAAAATCCGACTCTCGGTAACAGCATCATCCGTGTTGATGAGGACTTTCACACCCGCGTCGTCCAGAAGCTTGGGCGCCTCCTCAACAAGGTCTACCACCTCAGCCTTTCCTCCAGGAGAGTCAACGAAAGTCATCGAAACTGGGACCCCTTTTTCCGCCACCAGATCGGCAATCTTAAATGCTTCCGTGCCGTGTTGAATCACGAGGTCAAATCCGAATTCATCTTTCAGGCGAAGGGCAGATGCAATGTCATCCGAGCGGTGACAATGGAAGTGAACCGTGCGCTTCCCGATCAATACCTCGAGAAGCGATTCTTTAGCCAAATCACGATCCGGTTCTTTGGCCTCTTCGCCTGCTGCTTTCTTTTCTTCGTAGGCCTCCCATTTAGCCGCATAATTCCGGGCCGCCACAAAAGCTTCGCGCTGAAGGGCCATGATTTTCATGCGGGTACGCGGGGCTTTCTTTTTTTCCGAGTAGGCACGTTTCGGGTTCTCTCCGTTTGCCATTTTCAGACCACCGACGGTTCGATTCGAGCGAATCATCATGTCCTCGATTGTTTGCCCGCGATATTTCACGTAGAGGGTCTGCCCTCCAATCACGTTGCCGCTGCCGGGCATGATATTGGCAGTGGTGACGCCGCCGGCCAGGGCCATGCGAATCCCCGGTTCAGCAGGGTTGATGGCATCGATGGCCCGAATCTCCGGTTGCACCGGACCGGAACTCTCATTGCCGTCGCGGGATCCGGGAGAACGTGGACGCCCAGATAATCCTACGTGAGAATGGGAATCGACCAGACCCGGAATGATGACTCTACCGGAAACATCGACAGTCTCTGTTCCGGCCGGGAGATCAGTGGAGGAGGCCCGTCCGACCGCAACAATCTTTCCATCTTCTACAAGAAGAAGGCCATTTTCTATGGGCTCTCCCGCTGCTGTATGAATCTTCGCTCCAACGTAGGCGACCGACGCCCCTTGGGAATAGGAAAGCCATTCTCCCAAAAGGAAAATGAGCGCAAGAGGGAAGCGCGACATGCACTCTCTTGTACAGAATTTCTTTGGGAATTCAACTCTTCTGATCGCATACTCGACTGACGGACATGGCGGATCCGAACCGACGGTTCAAACCGCTGCGACACCCGGAGACCAACGGACAGCGATAACACCGGGTACGGTATTCGCTGTAAACCCTTGCGGAATCCTGCGAAGACAATACCTTAACAGGAAGGCAGATGCGTGAACGCAAGAAGGCACGAAACAACAATCTATCTCCAATCAAGAACAGGCGGAACGATGACACGATTGGGGGGGGGAATACAGGAGGTTCGCGTGGCTTGCTCTGGTGGCGCTAACTTTGTCTCCGTTGGCGAATGCGCTCAGGGCTGAGCTGCCGCCTTTGATTCCACGCGAGGTGCTGTTCGGCAATCCCGAAAAAGCCGGTACGGAGATTGCACCGGATGGCAAATTACTCGCCTATCGCGCGCCGCACAAAGGCGTTCTCAATGTCTGGGTACGCACGATCGGTCAGAACGATGGTCGCGTAGTTACAGCCGACAAGAAACGAGGCATTCGCTGGTTCATATTTGAATATGACAGCGAACACATTCTTTATATCCAAGACCTGGATGGTGATGAAAACTGGCATATTTACCAAACCAATCTCAAAACCATCGAGCGACGACCAAACATACCTGGAGGGCGGTGCTCTGTCGCCTATAAAAGAAAAAGCCTGTCCCTAAATCTTGAAAATACCTTGACAAAGCTTCTCAAGGACGGCGGAGCCCGCAATGATTTGTGCGACGGAAAATAGGGTCAGGAAGAAAATATCTTGCCATTCCCTGCGAGCCTGCTTCGAGGTGGAAGTTGACTTCATGAAAGTGTGCCTATACCGTAATCTGAATCAAAACGATAATGAGGCGATTTTATGCGAAGGGGGAAATATAGGGTGGGGAAATATAGGGTCAGGAAGAAAATAGCTTGACCGCAAATCAGAAGGTTCCCAGAAGGAGGCAAGAGGCGACAAAGACGGCTGAAGATCTCCGGTGCGACCGCTGTCTACCAGTGTATCAGCCGTACCGTGAACGGCAAGTTTCTCTTCGACGAAGTGTCGAAGGAGCGATTACGCAAGCAGCTGTAGCAAGAAATTCGCGGTCCGATGCGAAATGCCAAGCATTTCGCGTCCCTTAACCCGCGACTTTCTAGTCATTTCGCGGAGGAAGAATCGAAATGCTTCGCGTTTCTCAAGGGAAGAATCGAAATGCTCCGCATTTCTCAAGGGGCGAAACAGGGGAGAGGAGGATGTTCGAGAGACGCGGGGTCGCGGAGAAGGGGGGGACGCAGCGTGAGAACTTCTTAGCGAGATTCTGCGGAAAGTGTCAGACAGGAAGATCCCCGAGCTTACTTTGACCCCGATCTGCTACCGCGACAGATCGGGATGGTGCTTCTTGATCCACGCTTCCACGAGGTCTCTGAATTCTTCCGCCTTTGTTACGAGTTCCTCTGCCTCGCTCTCGGAAGTTAACCCACCCGACCTCCGACTGCTTGAAAGGACGGAGCTAAATCGGAAAGTCGGTCTAAGGAGATTGATAGTGAATATTACCTTGAAACTTCGGTTGTAATCACCGATGTTTCGAGGTAACTTGGCTGAAAATGATTGCCCGGAATAAGGAGCTATCGCATTTGCGTAGGCTGTTGCGGCGCTACCCCGCGGCCGGGATAATCGGGGCCCGGCAGGTTGGCAAGACGACGCTGGCTCGCGAGTTCCTGGAGAATCGGAGGGGGCCTGGTCAAATGTTCGACCTTGAGGATCCCCAGGATAGGGCCCGGTTAAGGGAGCCCCTCATGGCCTTGGAGGAACTCACGGGGTTGGTCGTGATCGACGAAGTCCAGCGGATGCCGGAAATCTATGATGTTATCCGGGTGCTGGTTGACCGTCCACGCAAGAAGAGGCGCTACCTGGTGCTGGGGAGTGCTTCGCCCGAGCTACTCCGGCAGTCCTCCGAATCGCTGGCCGGTCGAATTGTCTATCACGAACTAAAAGGGTTCGGCATACATGAAGTGGGCGTAGAGAATTTAAAGAGGTTGTGGATGCGAGGTGGATTTCCGCGCTCCTATCTCTCGGAATCAGACGCCGCCAGCCACGAATGGCGCCGTGGTTTCATAGCAACATTCCTGGAGCGGGATCTGCCTCTCCTCGGAGTCAATGTGAGCTCGGAGACCATGCGTCGTTTCTGGACCATGTTGGCTCACTACCATGGACAGACCTGGAACGCGTCCGAGATCGGGCGCTCGTTCGGGGTCGCGGACACCACGGTACGGAGCTATCTCGACCGTCTGACGGCCTCCCTGGTGGTCCGCCAGCTCGCCCCGTGGCACGAGAATCTCTCCAAGAGACAGGTGAAATCTCCCAAGGTCTACCTGGCCGACAGCGGACTTTTGCACGCCCTTCTCAACATACGGTCGAGCTACGATTTAGCGGCCCACCCCAAGGTCGGCGCCTCCTGGGAAGGCTTCGCCATCGACCAGATCACGCGTCAACTGGGCGCCGGTCCCGAGGAGTGCTTTTTCTGGGCAACGCACTCGGGAGCCGAATTGGATCTGCTGGTTGTTAGAGGAAGGCGACGTTGGGGATTCGAAATCAAGCATACCCTCGCCCCGACCCTTACCCGTTCAATGCGAAACGCCCTGGCCGATCTGAAGCCGACCCGGTTGGATGTGATTCACGCCGGTGACAAAGCGTTTCCACTCGGTCCCAAGACCCGGGCAATTCCCCTGACCCGAATCGCTGACTATCTGAAACCTCTCAGGTGAATCCTGAGGACAGCTTTCAGATACTTCTCAACGCACTGTTGGGCATGAAAGACAACCGTTTCTGTCGGACAATCTTTCTCGATTTTCAGAATCTGTGCAGCAGCTCTCAAATCGCCCTCGGCTTTCGCCACCCATTCCGCGGCTACCCGAGTGACCTCCCTCCTAGCCCCGGGCATAGACCAATTTCCCTTCTTTCACCGCAGGATACTCAATAGTTCCCACAGAAATCCGCGGAAGACCGCGAATTTCTAGACATTTCGCGTTCGCGAAATGGTAGGGGATCAAAGGGACAACCTCGTCGGGACCGTTTGCTCACGGGGGACGCAAAGCGTCTTTCGGCAGAGTGCTTCTGAGCTCTTTTCGAACTCTCCTTGCCATGGCCAATGCCTTTCGTGCCTCCGCTAAAGGAATCTCCCCCCATCCGGGATAACGTGCTCCTGTCGCGTAGTCGGTCAGCATGTCCTGCTCGTCCTCATCGAGGCTGGGACTGAAAGCTTGTGGAACGAGATCCACCAGTAAGCGAATATTGTGTGTCTTCGGGAACGGGATCCCCTCCGAACTAAGCACAGCCTTTAGATACTTCTCCACGCACTGTTGCGCATGATAGACAACGGTATCCGTCGGGCATTCTCTCTTGATCTTGAGAATCTGTGCGGCAGCCTTTAAGTCACCCTCGGCTTTCGCAACCCATTCAGCCGCTACCTGAGCGACCTCCCTCCTAGCCCCGGGCATAGACCAATTTCCCTTCTTTCACCGCCGGATACTCGATGGTGCCCACGACTTTGCGACGCCATTCGAAATCTTCCGGTGTCGTCACGATGACATCGACCGGCGTTCGAATCTTCCGAAGGGCTCTACGAATATCGAGCTGGCACGAACGTTTGGTGCCGGATATCGGCATCACAACGAGCAGATCCACATCACTGTTCGAATCAGCGGTACCTCGGGCATGCGAACCAAATAGAATCACCCGATCCGGCTGGAACTCTTCGACGACCCGCTGGACCATCTGGTCAATTGTCTTCTGGGTTGCTTTCTTTGCCACCGTCTTACCATTGGAATCTTGGCCCCGGCCACGTCACAGGCAATCCCGATCTTCCAAAGAAATTCCCGGCAGACCGCGAATTTCTACTTGTTTCGTGTTGGAAAAATCGAAATGCTTCGCATTTCTCAAGGGCCGAAATGGGGGAGGAGCGAGAGGTTCAGGATGGGAGACACCGATAGGATCAATCAAAACGCTATTCAGATTAGAGCAGGTCTTTTTGAATCAGGAACCAGGCGGCGAGGTGTCTGTCGAACATGGACGTTCGACTGCTTCGCAAGTGACAGAGTTCGTCAGACAGATTCCCAGGGGCTATTCTTCGAAACCAACCCGGGGGCTTCGAAGAGGTCAGGCTTTGGATTTTTGTGTTCCACTATCTTGACGTCTCGTGCACTTCCTTCATCCCAGCGGAAAACGATCCGCCACTGGTCGTATATGCGAATACTCCAAAGTCCTCTCAAATTGCCTTTGAGCCGCTGCAGTCGGTTTGTTGGTGGATAAATCCTCTGAGCGCTCAGCCCCGCCTCCAGCATGCCTTCGATATACTTGCCCAAGCTCGCGCATCGACTGGGCCGGCCTGCGGTCGAAATCCCGGGGGTCGAAATGGCCGGGTTTGATTCGTTCTTTAGTGGCTGGTTTTAACCGACCGGTGACAAGTAATCAGGACGACATCGACAGTCTCTGCCCGAGCTGGTGGAAACCCGTCCACTCCTGAACGCTACCCTTCTTTTCGTCACCATCCATGACGCAGATGGTGACCAAAGCTGACATTAATCAGTTGGGGACTACTTCATCTTCCCTTGTCCTTTCATCCCTTGCAATTTCGATTCAGAATCACGACTATGAATCACGTTAGGAGATTACGGATCCCGCTCCTTGGGGTCGTGAGACTCATTCCTACTCTTCCGTTTACTGGGTTCATACCGACAGCCTACTAGCCTCTTGATAACTACCTACACACAAGCCACCAACACGGTCGGCGACGAAGCAGTCCTTTTTTCGTTTGACGATTGTTCCTGGCCCTTCGTTACGGGCGGCCGCATCGTTCTAACTAGGCCCACTAAATATCCAGGCAATCCCGTTCTTCGCCATGGCGGCTCGGGCGATCCCGATGAGATCAGCGCGCGTCTGGGCGGCACGGTCTTGGCCGAGGACGGCAAGTTCAGGATGTGGTACGTCGGAACGCGCAAGTTTGGCCGTCTGCCGGGCGACGGAAACTGGGAAGGCGAGGACCTTCCTCTCAGCCACCAGCTGGGAGAGTTCGAGAAAATCCAGAGCCTCTGCTATGCCGAAAGCGACGACGGCTTAATCTGGATGAAACCGAAGCTTGGCGAACGGGGCAATGCCATCGAAACCGACAACATGGAAGACAACGCCTCCTTCGTGCTACGAGACCGGGACACCGGCGAGTACATTATTGTCGTGGCCGACATGCCGGCAGGACAGCGGGAAGGCGACTGGTATCGGGTAAGGAGATTCATTGGACCGCTTCGGATCTATAGCAGCCCCGACGGCCTCAACCTGACACCCATTGGCGAGGGTGAATCAACTCCCCACAGTTTCGAAGGGGGTGCTTTTTCCCACTTTCAAGGTCACTATTTCCTAGGCGGTCAAACCAGCGGGACCATGCCGCCGCGCATGGAAGGGGAAGAACCCTTAGCCGGGCACCGCGCCATGAGTACGCTGAAGACCAAAGACTGGCGCCACTGGCCCGACGGCCTCTGCCACCAACCCTTTTACGCGGGATTCGGCGACAAGCAAAATCACGGTGGCGTCGTCTGCACGCCCCGCGGCAATGTATGCCTCGGCATGACAGGCCGTTTCGCTCCGGCGGAGGGCGGCTACCGCAATTTCAACTGCGATCTGGGTTTCGTTTTGAGCAACGACGGTTTGCACTGGCGCGAGCCGGTGCCAAACTGCCTCTACGTCGCCTACGACCAGGAGGAAACGTGGGCTCCGGGTCTGCGGCAGTCGGAAGCTGAGGGCACTTTCATGAGACAGTCCGGTCCTTTTCTCGAGGTCGGCGATGAGACCTGGATGTACTATTCCGCCGCCACCATGGGGGGCAACACCAACTATCGGAACTATATGATCGGCCTCATGACGATTCCGCGCGATCGCTTCGGTTACATGGAGCGCCTCGTATGGGATCAGAGATGGACCAAAAGACATCGCTAGCGGGATATGGACATTCACTACGACAACATCGCGATGTTCTCCTGTCCCATCGAATGCACCCGACAGACGTCGCTCTACCTGAATTACGAGTCTGGGGATAAGGCGTCCCCGGTTACGGCGCAACTGTGGGATGATGAGCGGATGGAAACGCTGGAGGGCTACTCGCACTACGAATGCGCCCCCCTGGTGGGCGACTCACTGCGAGCGCCTGTGAACTGGGAGGGCCGAAAATCACTTCCACTGAATAAGGGGTTCACTATCGAGTTACGCCTCGGCAAGACCGCCCGCTTCTATGCCGCCTACATAGCGCACTAGACTGGAAATTCCTCAGGAATTCAAGTCTCTTGACGGAAAGTACACCTTGCAGTAATCTCTGGTACGGTACTTCACCGGCAACGCCTATCCAGGTACGAGGCAATTCCTTGAGAGGGTCAGTAAGGAGTATCTGGATCGGACTACGAGGCGCCGAATGAAGGGGGCAAGAAAGATGAAAGGGAGAGTAGAAACGGTGAACGGCGAACAATAAAGGGCCCGTTCGGGTGTGCTCGAGATGCGCCTTTTATCGTCATACCCTTGCTGCAGTCAAAGGTTGAGCTTCGGATTTGATCCGCTTCCCGTATTCGTGTTCAGCCACTTCCAGATCATGTTCCGCTTGAAGCCCAGCCAAAAGGCAGCGGTTGTTCCAAAATAGCACGATAGTCGCAGAGCGTTCTCCGCCGTGATCGTCCTCCGACCCTTTATGATTTCGGTCAACCGGGAAGCCGGAATTGCTGCATCGCGAGCGACCTGCGAAGAATCCCAGGGAAGACCCTGAGATTCTAGACATTTCGCTCCTTGAGAAATGCTGAGCATTTCGATTCTTCCACCGCGAAATCAGGGATGGCGTATAATACAGACGAGGGGATCCGTCAGCGTCCTGCATCGCTCACGGCGCCGTGACGAGCGGGGAGAATGGGGGATGCGGGGAAGCGGAAAGGGAGCGGAGAAGTCTCGACACTACAACACGTGAAGACTTTGAGTACGGTTATCTCTATCTCCCGCGCGAACTCGACGAGAGCGGTATATGCGAATGGCCTTAAACATGTGCCAAATGCTGTAATCCAGACAGCAAAAAATAACCACTCCCATCTTGATTGGCTGAGCAGGGGCAGATCCCTAATTGAAGCAGACCATGTAGAGCCCGATTCCACTTCCATGGAAGATCGTCAGCCCAAAGGCCGCGACGATTCGGTGGTGCCAGAGGCCATCCTGTCGGTATTTCCAAACTCTGAATAGTGTCTACGAGCCCCAAACGGAAGTGGAAACCCAACTTCGTTGAGGGTGAACACGAGCAATCATCCGCAACTCACCCGCTTTCCCGGTATTCGTCGGACAGCACAATCACCAAAGCGAATCCCGTTACGAAAGCCATTCCGATAGAGATATGCAGTGTCAAATCAACTCCGGAACCTGGATTTGCAAACAAACAACGGTATGTCATCAGTACGCACGCAACACCGAATGCCACGACAGAGACTGTTATTCGCTGCTGCCTCCCAATGCAGTCAGGATAGTGGATTTTATCCAAAACTGCTTAGAGACGTCTCTATTTCGGGCCTTTTTTCCGGCGAGACAATAACATTGCCAAAACACACAACACGACGAGCCATCCAAACCAGAAGATGTAAAACCAACGAGTCTTCCAACTGGCAAATGCAGGCTCAAAGGCTAACCATAGCATGAAAGCAAGCGATGCGCCTGCCCCCACAATTAGAGTAACATCAAGCCTTCTCCTCTCCGACCTCATTTAACATCGCATCCTACCTGAATCATCTTTGCAACTTGCCTATCCAACTTTCGAATTGCAGAATCGCGTCCACGAAGATCCCGCTTGTAGGAACTCTCTTGTCCCCGTAAATCCCGATTATGCGCCTGGACTTTCTGGCCCAAAAGGCCCGCGTCAGTCACCAACGAACCAATTCCAACCCAAAAGCCTACAAAAGGAGTAAAAACCGTCGACGCAGCACCGCGCCCAGCCGCCTTCCTAATCGCACCTCTCAACACCAATGCTCCAACTGCACCGCTTGTTGCATTTCGCCCAGCAGCGTAGTAATCACCTCTTTGAACGTTCCTAGTCATAGCATAGGCGTCCGTAGCCACACCCAATGCGCCTGATCCTATGCCCCAAAGGCCTAACCTCCTGCCAGCCGCGGATGGTTTAATTTCGGGACCCATCCTTGAGGGCGGCGGATATCCCGGCGGAGATGTATAAGAATACACGTCCGTAATTCGGATCCCCATCAGTCCTGCAAATGTCTCTGTAGATCCAATCCCTGAAGTGAGAGCTCCTACAGAGATATAATTCTCGATAGCAATACCGATGTCTACTGGATCTCTTCCTTCAAATGCTGCCACCCGATTTTCGAACGGGTCGTGCAATTTGAGGAGTCTATCGTACTCCCGCTGAAGTTTCTCACACTCTTTCTTGGACTGCTCTTTATCAGCTGAATCCGAATCTTGAGTCTGAGCAGATCCCGACTCCATAAAAAACGTCAGATGGAAGAGGAGACTGGTTACTGTATCCCTAAGATGCTCTTCAGATAAGGGACCACCATAGTAGCCTTGGAAGAACGAATCGCTCCTTTCCCTCTTTTCCGTTACGACAAATTCCTCCAGCTCGGGTATTGGTATGGGAGCAAGTCCAAATAGATCCGAATTATTCACAGGATCATTCCCGACGAAGCCGTATAGGTTTGCGCCGCCGGTTTCGCCGATGGGGTCCTGGTTGATGAATCGTCCGGTGGCGGGATTGTAGTAGCGGAGACCGTAGTAGATGAGGCCGGTTTCGGTGTCGGTGTATTTGGTGGAGAAGCGGAAGGGGTTGGAGTCGGCGATAGCGGAGCCGTTGAGGCGGATGGTTTCGCCGAAGGGGCTGTATTCGTATTCCGCTTCGAGGTTGCCGGTGGCGGAGTCGAGGAGGCCCATGAGGTTGCCGTTGCCGTCGTAAGCGGTGAGGTAGGTCGAGCTGCCTTCCTGGATGGAAAGCAGCCCGCCTACGCCACCAGCGTTTTGCATACTGTGAGAAATATCGAGTCCCCAGGAGTAGGTGCGCACGACACTGAGGCCCGCCTTGCCGTCGAGCTCGGCGATCATGGTCCAACCGTCGTAGGCGAATACAAGGTGGGTGTCCGGTTCGCCGTAAGGCGGATCGCCCTCAGAAACATCCTCCCATACCTATTTCTCCACCCGCCGCCCGAGATAGTCGTAGGTGAACTCGAGGTGCATGCGGTCCATGTTGGTGGGCCGGCCTTCCGCCAGGGTCTTCATGGTCATACGGACAAGTCGGTTTTCGAGGTCATAAGTATAATGCCAGAGACTATCTTCCGTCAAGTTACCGTCGGCGTCATATTCGAAATTCTCGGGGTCGGCTGCGACGTAGGCTTGGCGGCTTCCGTCGCTGGCGATGATGTCCGACCCGCCCGCTCCAGCGCCTGGGGCGCCGGCGGCAACTTCCACCGGGGTGAGGTGGGGCCCGTTGTCCTCCACCGCGACCAGGGCATGGAAATAACCGCCCATCCGTTGGGCGACTTGATTGTTCGCCACCACCGTAGCGTTGCTTCCGGCGAATCCGCTGACAGCAAAGTTTCGGGGCACATCTCGGCCGGCATACTGGTTGAGCCCGTTGGCGTCGGGAGTGTAGGCGACGGACTCTCCCCCGGTTGCGGTTGCCGGCGTTGTCGAAATTGTAAGAGAACGAGCGCCCCGGAATCGGGTTACCTGTAACGGTCACGGTATCGGCCGAGGTCAGTTCGCTGCGGGAGCTATAGCCGTAGGTCGTAACCAGGTTGGCGCCGTAGCGGTTGAAAAGTTCGCCGGACCGGGTCACTGAGGTACGGCGGTTGAGCCAATCGTGTTGGTAGGCGTGACCGACCTTTTCGCTCCCCGACCAGGAAGTATCGACACTGTCGAGGACATTGCGGTCCGTGGCCCAGTTCTTCTGTGACGAAAAGCTACCCGAACTAACAGTCGAGGCCAGATTTGAATTGGGCTTGTACCCGTAATTGAAGGTCCGCCCATGGGCGCTGAGGCTGTCCAATCGCCCCGAGCCGGGCTCAAAGGTATAGGCGCTGTCGAAAAACTGGCCCGGATTCGCGGCTGAGCCGTATTGGGTTCCCAACGTTTTACCCAGAAAAAATCCCCCGCCACTAACGGTGGAGTATTTTCGGGACACTCGCCGGTCAGCACCGTAGATGCCCGACGGCAGCTCCTCATGATTAAGGCTGAAATCGCTGGTGCGAAAGCGAAAGTGCCGTCTGTTTTGCGGCTGGTCGGCGCCCCGCGTCACGCTCCGGATGTGGCCGAGGCGAGTGTATTCGAATTTGAGATCGGGTGTGATGCCGATAGGGTCGGTGTGATTGACGTCGGTCAGCGCTCCGGTCTGGGGATGGTAGAGGTAATCTGTAAACGCTCCACCGCCCCCGCGCGCCAGTATGCGCCGGCTCAGCTGGCCCAACTTATTGTACTCAAAGCTTAGGGTGGCGCCGGATGCGTCGGTCTTATCGGAAAGGAGTCCGGTGGCAGGGTCGAAGGTCCAGGTTGTCTTGCTCCCTACTGAGTCCTCCTCTCCGGCCGGCACCGGCCATGAGGTTCCTGACCAGCCGTAGGCATCGTTCGCATCCTTGAAAGTGAACATCTCGGTCCGCTGTCCGTAGAGATCGTACTTATTGAGAAGCGGCATTGCGCCGCTCCCCCACTGCCGGACAGCCTGACCGCGACTGTTGTATTCAATGCGGGTGTCGACGAAGGTTTCGGTCGGCGAAATACCGGCCAGGGCTTGGGATAGGGAGAGTCGTCCGGCGCCGTCGTAGGTCATCTTGCGCACCGCTTCGCCCCAAGTCTCTCGATCGGCCAGGGACGCGTCTCCGGATCCTCGTTCGCGGACGTTTGAAGGCAGCACTGTTCCGGCATAGTAGTTGGTAACATGATCGCCGACTCGATCCCGGCTCTTGAAGAGGCGCCCGAAAGAATCGTAGTGCAGTTCAGCGGTAACGTTCTGGGCTGAACGGCTCTTGAGAAGAACACCGTTGCCGAAGGTACTGATCTCGCTCGTGGTGCTGTCGGGATAGATCACGATCTCCTCGCGTTTTCTCAAGCCAGGATTGATCTCGGTCCGTCGTAGAACCGGATCCGGGTCGGCCACGTCGATGTTGGTAATGTCGTAGATCTCGGCCTCCCGCACCAAGCCGTTGGAGAACCCGGTCAGGCGCTCCTTCACCCGCGCCACCTTTTTGAGAATGTCCGCGGGCGCCCCATCGGTGGTAATGCCTCCGACCTGCTCCTCGATCTGCGCCCACCAGCGCCCACCTTCTTTCACGAATCGACTGTCGTACTCTCGCAAGGAATCCTCCGAGTTCAATTCCAGCCCTCCGGCCACAATATCGAGTCCCTCGCGCAGCAACTGACCGCGGGTATCGTATTCGAACAGGGTATCGGCTACGAGCTGATCTCCCTGATCATCTTCGGTCACGGCCCGTTCGAGGAGGCCGGTAACGGGATCATAGATGTAACGTTGAACGACGGATCCGTTTCCTTCAAAGGCTGGTGTCTCCTCCTTGATAACCTGCCCTCTCCAGTTGGATGTCGAGCGGGCCCAACGATCGGCGCTGAACGGACCGGAAGGCCCACCAGTCCAGGTGCCGACATAGGTCTTGGTCCAGCTATTCCCATTCGACGGGTCGATCCCGTAATCAATGAGCAGGTCCACCACGGCCGATCCGGTGACGCTCTTAATGCTCCCGTCCCTCCACAGGCTGATCGTTTCAACACCACCGTCCGGATAGGTCACCGTTGTCGTGCTGCCTCCGTTGGTATAGCTGTAGTTCGTATCGTAGTCTGTTTCCGATGGCCCTGGTGTGGAGATCGTCTTCAATCGGCCGGTAGGGTGATATTGCCTTTCCGTCTTGATGGTATTGGTGGAATCGGGATTGATGTGTTGGAAACGGAGGCTGTCCTCCGAGTTATACGAAAACGTGATATTTAACTCCGGCACCAAGATGCCTTCGACTGTCGCCGCCGGTCTCGTTTGCTCCACCAGGCGGTCGAGCTTGTCGAAGAAGCTGATCGTCACCGTGCCCTCTTCATCGGTCACCGTCCGGCGCCATCCCTTGGTAACCACCGGAGAGCCCTCCTGCCACACCACCCAATTGGCGGACCAGCTAGTCCCGATGCTGCTGGTTCGGCTGATGAGCCGGCTCTCGTGGTCGTAGCGGAATTCCGACCAGACGGTGTCGGTTTCGTCGAAGGGCAAATCGTTCCCCAAGAACTGCGTCTCGGTGCGAACCGTGAGGCCACGGTTGTCCAGGAGCTCCACTGTCCTGTGGGACTGACTCGGTAGCAGGTAGAACGCGTGGCCCAGGATGGGGGAATCCGGGTGGGGAACGGCGCCCCCTTCACCGCTCGCGGATCCGTACCAAGTCGTCTCCCGCCATCCGTCCGGATCCGGAGCACCGGGATCGAATTCCCAGCTCCCTCCACTATCCGTCACTCTTCCGCGCTCGTAGGCCGTGTACCCCATGCTCCCATCCGAGCGCTTAATGAAGATAAGTCGCTCGGCGTAGGCGACCTCTGCATCCTTGCGGAAGCGCGCCGTCACTGTGATCTGTGATTCTCCTGATGCCGAGTAGTCCTCCCGCGTAGTCACGATACTTTTCTGGCTCTGATGTAGGGCACTGAAGGCGTGCACATAGGATCTCTCCCGGACTTGGGTCCCGAGGATCTTCTCGGTAACGCTGAACGGTAGTGTCTTTTGACTTGTCCAGTCGGCGATGTATTCGCGGGTAATCACCCGACTGTTCGTATCGTCCGCATCCAAAGGATTGGCGGGCCCGTCCCGGAAGGGGCGGAACTCCTTGGCAATCTCCCCTTTTGTTTCGTCATCATTATAGTATTCGTACTTCTCCCAATTTCCGTCTGGGTAGACAATCGACTTAAGTTGATGGGCCTGGCCTTCTCCGGCCGATTCATCGTAATAGTCGTAGACCGTGATCAGATCATCGCCGCCCGGATCTTCGACCACCTTCCAGAGACGCTCCTTCCCTCCGAAGTTCTTGAAATGCCTCGCCACTACGATTGCCTGCCCGCCCGTGTTGTCGGATTTGGCGCTGGTTTCGATCTTACTCGCCCCGTTCCCACTGCTCACGTCGATGACCTCTGTGGCAATGTTATCCGGCTCAACAAGGTCCCAAGAGCCGCTGCTCCCGCTACCGGTGCGTTCCGCCTCTACTACCGCGAGAGTTACGGGCTGCTCGTTTTCATAAACGGTCTTGCTGAGCTTCAGCTTGCTCTCAGGAACCGGATCGCCGCTTTTTTCAATCTGGTAGACGACAAAAGGTGTAGCCAAATGAGACTTTGCGAAGAATTGTATCTCATAGCCCCCGAAAATCGGTTCGATATCGGCCACATGGGATGCGGTTTCAATCCGGTCGAGGGTCTGCCCCGCTGTTCCCGTGAAATCGACCGTCACCTCATTTGAGTTGCTGGTGTAGAAGAGAGCGGAAGGATCGAAGATTGCTTCCTCGAGTTCCTCCTCCCGCAGTTCGATATACCCGGCCGAGTCCCCGTTAGAAAGCAATCCCATCGAGACCCTCCAGATGACATCGCCCACCAGAAGATCAGAATCCTCTCCAGCTGGAGCCGCGAATTCGGAGCAGCTCTCGCACAAAATTACGAAACTGTGGGTACTGGGAAATCCTGCTCCCGAATAGGGACCGGCGATTCGCCTTTCGATCCCGTCGAAGATCACCTTGTAACCGTTCGGCGGGACCAGGTTCACAAGATACTCGATGATGCCGGTTCCGCTGGCCAAGAAAACGTAGGGCTTTGCCGGTTTAACCCAGACCCTTTCGTAGGATGTGGGCGACGGCTGGATATCGCAAGCCGGGCCAATACAGCTACCATCCGCCTCTACCAGGTTGAGGCTCAGCTGGAGATCGCCTCCATCCGGATCCGTCTCAAACTCGCCCTGAAATCCGACAGGCAGGAAGACTTCGTCCTGGCCGGAGGAAGGAGTGGATGTGAAAAGGAATGTGAGGAGGAGGAGCGCCGGGAGGAGCTTTGAACCCGAATGGTGACTCTGACCCAAAATCCTAGAGACTACGCCTGTATTCGGGCGATGGATGTTCCTGCGGTGACTTGGTAATCTGGAGGGGCGAGGCTTGCCAGTCATAGCCTTGGCGACGTCTGGGCCCTCGAGCCCTGGCCGGGCAGTCAATCTAATGAGGTTCCCGATTGTGAATTCGATCATGGGCTCGAGGGCCCTCGCCCCTCCAACCTGGCGGCCTTCGACCGGGTAAGACAGACTGCGAAGATGCCGGAAGGTCCGGGGGATCCGGACGCTTGCGTGTCCGGCTACGGGAGCGAGAAGGCGAACAAACTCCCGTAGCCGCTTTCGCCAGAAGGCGGAAATCAGGATCGAAAAGCTTACGCTTTCCGCTACAATCCAATGGCATTTGTGACAGATCATCATTGATCGTCCGTCGGGGCAGGTTTCCTCGTGTTCGCGGCCCTGATCCCTTCAACCCGCCGCAGGGCCCGTTTCGAATGCTCGTTGGCGCCGTCGATCTCGAGAGCTCGCTGGTGATTCAGAATTGCGGCCTCTCGATCGCCGAGGAAGTGTCCTTGGATGAAGGCGATCTTGCTTTGGATCATGCTCTGCTGTTTGAGGTCGTCTCCAGGAGTCTTCAGCAGCGCGTTCTGATACTGTGCCAGAGCCATCCGAGCGGTCGCTTCGGCCTCCTCCAAGCGGCGCGAATCCACTTGCCGCACGGCCAACTGGAGGAGAAGCCCGCCGTATTCAAAGGACCACTCCCCGGTCCCTCGCGCGCTCCGAACCGCATCGGTTAGCGAAGCGCGTGCCTCGGAGGCGTCCCCTTCCACCCCCTGCTGCAACGCAGTACGGCGCAACTCGAGTTTTGATGCGCTCACCGACTCGGCGTTTTCGACCTGGGCTACGAGAGGGATGCTCCAAAGCTCTTGGAGCAGAGCTACTCCGAGCACGGTGAGCAGAGCTCCAACAGTTCCGATCCGAGATCCCAAGGGACTAAGTCGATATCGTGGCCTAAATTGCAATTGTGGGCGGCCGTCACAGTACGGCCGCGAGGCTGGATTGCTGTCGATCAGTATCGCGGCCGTCGGTGACGGCCGCCCACAGAGTGATGACGACCACCCACCTTCAACTTTACCCTGCTCTGTATCTCGCCTCCCACTGGCTCGACACGACTTCAATCTTCTGAATTTCATCAACTATCTTCTTCCTCTCGATTATTTCTGCGGCCGCACCACCTCGAGTCCGATCAACTGGCCCGAATCGCCCACCGCCGGTTCGGTGGGATCGGTCCCGAGCAGGTATTCGGTCAGGTTTGAATAGCCGTCACCGCTTGGCAGGTCGGAGTCATCCGTGCTCCCCTGATTTTCGATTTGCCCGAAGTATTGAGTCTCCCAAAGATCCGGAAGCCCATCACTGTCCCCATCTCCAAAGATCACCGTATTACCCTCGGGCAGCTGAATGAAAGTCCGCGGATTGGAGCCCTCCACGTACCAGAGCCAGGCCCCCAAATCGAAACTGTAAAAGGCCGGGTAGACATCGTCTTTGGTCCACAACCACGACTTCGCGAAATCGTCGTAGAGGTAGAGGACCCTCTTCGCTCCCAGCGTCCCCGCTCAGGTAGAGCCAGACCTGCCACACGCTGCAGTAAATCCAAGGCAGGTATTCGGCGTAGAACTCTCCGAACCACTCTGAATCAAACCAATCCAGTTCCATCGGCACTGCATCGGGAAAAACTCCTGGACCTCCCCGAGAGGGACCCCCATCTCTTGAAAGCTCAGCGCTGGCGGGTCCATCGACCCCATGACCGGGGGCCCGAACGTAAAAGGCAAAGCGTAGACATAGGCCGAACCCGACAAGCTCCCCAGATCATCGTCGCCTAGTGCCCCGAATACCACGAATCGCTGACTCACCGCGTTATGGCGGTAACCGAGGTAGTCGCCGGCAGATCCATCCGAAGCCACCACCTTTTTTCTCTCCACCCATTCTGCCGATGATTCGTCATACCGAAAGAGGTAGCCCGCACCGCTGTATGATCCCAGTGGGTCGCTCCCATAAGCGCCCACGGCGATGGTATCGTCATAAATGCTGACTGAGGACCCAAAGGAATCGTAGGCAGCGGCATCAGACGCCAGGAGCGTCTCTTCGAACTGCCAGGTTGCCGAAGAGGTCTGATACCGATAAACATGAGCTGCACCCGCTCCGCTAACCCCACTCTCCGAGTCGCGGAAGGCCCCGACCACCACGACCGGGCCCGACACCCCCACCGTGAATCCGAAATATTCCGAACTACCAGGGTTCGGGCTGACGATCCGTTCCTCCGTGACCCAGTTCCCTGCCAGTTTTCGAAACACATAGGCCGCTCCCGACACACTGATGGACCCAACTTCATCCCGGTAGGCACCCACTACCGCCACCTCATCCGAGATACTCACTGAATATCCAAAATAATCACGCGAATCGACTTCGGGGTGGCCGAGCTCGGCCGCCTGGCTCCACGATTCGCCTTCACGCCGAAAAATGTAGGCCCTCCCGGCATAGGAGTCGGCCCCGTAAGAACCCACAATCAGCTCCTCATCCGAAAGATCGACCGCAGAACCGAATCGCCCATTACTCAATGGCACGTCCGCCTGGATCTTTTGCTTTTCGATCCAATCGACCCCCTCCTTCTTGAACAGATAGACCGATCCAGAGTTGGTCTGTCCATCGTCGTCGTAAATGGCCCCAACCGCCGCCCACTCACCCGCAACCGCCACACAGTAGCCAAAGTAGTCGAAGGCGGCCGCATCCCATGCAACTAGAGAGGCTGTCTCGCTCCATGCCCCTTGCTCCCATTCATAAATGTAGGCTCGCCCGGAATAGTTGAGACCCCCACTAGCCTTGCGAAAAGTGCCCACGATAAGTCGGTCTCCTTCATGATCCAGGGCGTATCCAAAGTAGTCCTTCGAATTGCCATCCGAGGCATTCAGCTTGATCTCTTCCAGAACCTCCCACGGATCCCCGCTTTCCAGCACGAACCCGCTCAGGTCGAAACTGAAGACCATTTTCAATTGGCCGATGTTGACCGGCGCGTCATTTTCCGCCGCCGGGGCGTTCGGATCCCACGGGTAGACCGGCGGCACCGTCCCCAATTCGCTCTCCGGGAATCCGTTCGCGATGAGCCCGTCCCGAACAGCGTAGCCCACCTCGTTGAATCGATCGTAGAATGGTTTGGCGACATTCTTGAGCTGCCCCACATTGATCGGCGCGTAGTTGTCGCTCTGGGAAAATGGAAACAACGCTTCCACCGCCGCGCCCGCTCCTCCCACCGTGACCAGCTCCGCATCGAGGTAGGCTTTCGCCATGCTCGCCACATGCTTGAGCTGACCGATGTTGGCCGGCGCGTGATCGTTCGCATCGTAGCTCCCCTCGACGAGAATCTTGGTCCCCGGATCACTCCACCAGCCGGGATCGGCCAGGCTCCAGGAGCCGATGCACAACACCCAAACGAGCAGGGCCCCTCGCAACAGCATCCGGCTCCACCTCTCGTCGGACATTGGACGAACATCGAAAGGTTCAAACCTACTCGGTCGCGCCGTCTCGGCACACTGCCGCGACGGCGGCCTCGACGCGGTCAAAGTCGGGTCGCTTTGTCGGTGCCCCTGGTGCTGAGAGAGGCTATGCAATTACTACAAAAATCCGTCTTTTGTCATTGACTATCGCACATCCGTGTTCGAGTTCGCCGAATCTTTGTTGGATTCGGGTTTACCTCGATTGTTTAGCGGTTTGGCCGAAAAGTATCTCGAAACTGATTCCACGAGACTAATCCCTTGTGCGTGCTTGAGGCTCCCCCGGCCTCGTGCCGGGGTGGCGCCCGGTTTTTCAGCTAGCATTTCCGACCGCCAACCCACTCCCCCCATCCTGCCCTTTTTCCCCGAGCCGATCCGTCGGCTCGGGGAAAAAGGGCAGGATGGGGGACTGGTCGAGATGCGCGCATTGTAGCCAGGAATCAGCCCCACCCCGGCGCAAGGCCGGGGGAGCCGGGTACCAAAATCACGAGGTGAGGGAGTTACCTCGATATCACCTCTGCCAATCCAATCTCTTCGTCTCATTCGCTCTTCAACATCTCACTCTCTCTTGGGCCAATCCGGTGAACGATTCAGTCTATTGAGCGGTAACGATTCCCATCGAAATCCCTCCCTGCGGGGGCACTTTCTGGACGACCAGCTCGCCGTCGATCTTCACGTCTCCATTCACATGGAGCTTCTTGGCCGGCGAAGTGGTCTCGATTCCAACATTCCCGTTCTTCAAAATCGTGAGGGCGTTGGATCGGTTGGCGCTGCTGCTCCCGTTTCCGATGACAAAGAGTGGATCGGTTCCAGTCCAGCCCACCGCATTCCCCGAGATTACGTTAAACTGGCCCAACACGACCGACCCAAAGGACTGCGCCGTCGTGGAGTAGCCCAACGCCGTCGAATAATCCCCTCTCGCGACCGTATCCCCGCCCATCGAGGTCGAGATCATCCCGCTCGCGGCGGTCCGCCAACCAATAGCAGTGGAGCCCCAGCCACTGGCTACAGTTATGCCTCCCATCGAAGTGGTGTAGGGATCGGTCGCCTGGGTGCTCCACCCCAAGGCCACAGCGCCCCAATCACTGGCCAGATTCTGAGATCCGAAGGCGAAACTGTAGGTGTAAGAGGCCACGTTCTGATACCCGATCGCGACCGACTTCCAGCTCAACACCTGCGATTCAGATCCGATCGACACGGCGCGATAGCCGGTAGCGCTACTCTGCCCGCTGAGTAGTTTCTCCTCCGCGATCAGGTCCGGCTGGCCGATGATCGTCTGGCTGTTGAGCTCCCCAATCGCCAGAAACAGGAGCCCGCCCAGCAGGCTCCCTCCTACCAGACTTCGTCTTTTCGTCTCCATGTTTGCTCCTCTGTTTTCTAATCCTTCTCTGGTTTCTGCCGGTTTCCCAATCCGGCCTTTTTCCCAACGACACAGCCCACACGGAGATTTTGTTCGGATCTACCGAGGTCGCCGGGGCGGCCTCAGATCAGGCGGCTCGGGAGGAGTCCGGGCAACGTAACCCGGTGCTCGCAAGATCACTCTTCCTTCACCTACCGCCTGCAAAAAAACCACACCATCGCGCGATCCCGTCCCTTCGTAGATATAGGGCTCTTCGCTCGTTTCGATTCGGATCACATCGCCGTTCTCGACTTCGCTGAGGGCGGCTCCTAACGTCCGCTTGGGGCCGAAGTACCCGGACCGCCTTTTGGCGCGACCGTTGAGCCCGTCGCTACCCATTCGGTTGTCGACAAAAAGGACTTTCCCAAGGCCTCCTCGAGGCGATTTTGAACGGAAGGGCGTAACCCAGCGACCGACCCTCCCGGGATTGGCCCGGTAATCCGATCGCCCTTTCCAAACCCGAATCATGTCCCGGTTTGGACCGGGCACCAACACGGATTCGCCAGACCACCTGGAGACCACTTCCCCCCCCCCTCGATCAGCGCCGCTCCCGACACCTGGACCCACCGCGATAACGGAGTTTAGAGATCCGCCGAAAACGGGTGCTGCCACCCCTTCCGTTTCCGCTTCACTCACCGCAAGTTCATCAAAAAAGGTGTCCGCCCTTTCGTCCCCGATGAAATACAAGCTCGGGACAGGCTCCCCGTCGTATTTCACCCCACCGACTCCCAAGGCCGCCTCTCCCCATTGACGGAGAGATCCCAGCTCACCCCGTCCACCGCCTTTTTCACCTCTATGTCAATCCACTCCCGGGAGAGTCCGCTCCCATCGACCGAAAACAGCCTCCCTGTCTCCATCCAGTGTGAATTGTAGAGGGAATCCGAGTCCTCAACAAAGATCTCCCCCTTCTCTCCGTTTCCGAAAAATCCAATACGGGCCCCGCCAAAATCCAGAAACTCCACCGGGTTGAAGGAATCGCCGGTTGCCGGGCGCACCTTCAACTCGAGACAGAGACCCGGCAAGTCGCCCAAATCAGCCGAAAATTCGACTTCCGTAACCGGCTCCGACCGGTGCAGCCGCAGTGACTGACTACCTTCGCCGCTCTCCTCCTCGCTAATCGATGCCCGGCCCGACACCACAACCGCATTGCCTGACTCGGTGAACTCTCCTGGCGTGTATCCATTGGCGCTCTCGAAGCCATCCCGCAGAAGGATCGCACCGGAAACATCGGCTAACGGCAGTAAGGAGAGGTTCACTGCCAAGCACCAAAGGGTACATCGCGCCACTGGCCCTATGGCCACGGTTGAAGAGGACGTGCATCCCGTGGATGCCGCAACGATCGCCCTAAATTTCCTCCGCCGGTGTTTGCCGCGGAAGGCAATCATGGTTCGGAGTTTTGCGTATTTGGGAAAATTGGGAGGAGGCGTCTGAGATACGCGAACCTTTTCCGCGCTGTCAACAGAAAGTGATATTTTCTTCTCATTCTTTTTGAAGAGGCTCTTTGCCGCGCAATTTCGGAACGACAAGATAGTCGCACGGTTTCCTTTCCGATTCCGGGTTACCGGACCTACTGGATCGGCGGCGGTCACCTCGGCAAGCCTTGGCCCTCCATCGAGCGACGACCAAACATGCCTGGAGGGCGGTGCTCTGTCGCCGCTATAAAAAGCCTGTCCCTAAATCTTTGAAATACCTTGACAAAGCTTCTCAAGGAAGGCCGAGCCCGCAATGAGTTGTGCAGATACGAAACCTGTTAACCTACCGCAGCACCCGCCGCCAGCGGGCGAGCTCTTTTTTCACCTGCTTGGGTCCGGGCATTCCTCGGTTCTCGCGCCGGCTCAACGCTTTCGAGGCATCGAAGATCTCACGCCAGCCTTTCGCTAAGGTGGGGTGAACGGGCTTAACCTGATCCGGTTTGAGATCGTCCAGCGAGACTCCTTCTTTTTCCGACAAGGCGACGAGGCGGCCGACTACCTGATGGGCCTCTCGAAAGGGGACATTCTGCTTCACGAGAAGGTCGGCGATATCCGTGGCAAACAGTGTGGGATCGGAAGCGGCGGCGGCGCACTTCTCCTTTTTGAAGGTGAGACCCGCGAGGGTTCCGCACATTACTTTCAGGCAGAGGAGAGTCTGGTCGAACGAGTCGAATACCGGTGGTTTATCCTCCTGGAGATCGCGGTTGTAGGTGAGGGGTTGGGCTTTGAGGAGCGACAACAGCGTCTGAAGGTTTCCTTGCAGCCGAGCCGCTTTACCCCTGATGAGTTCAAGCGAATCGGGGTTCTTCTTCTGGGGCATGAGACTGGAGCCGGTGGTGAAGGCATCGGGCAGGGAAACGAAGTCAAATTCCGCCGTGCACCAGAGGATAAGGTCCTCCGCCACCCGCGAGAGGTGCACCCCGCAGAGCGCGCAAGCGGACGCGAATTCGACAAAGAGGTCGCGATCCGCCACTGCATCCATGCTGTTCTCAGTGAGAAGAGGCCGCCCCCGCTGGTCGACGAAGCCCAATTCGATGGCGACGAATTCACGATCGATCGGCAGGGTGGTACCAGCCAAGGCGCCGGCTCCTAGCGGACACCGGTTAGCGTTCACCGCGACCGCCCCGATGCGTCCCCGATCCCTCTGGAACATCTCCATATAGGCAAGCAGATGATGAGCGGTCGAAACCGGCTGGGCCCGCTGCAGGTGGGTGTAACCTGGAATGAGGACGTCCTGATTCTTCTCCGCCAACCGTAGTAGAATCTTAAGCAGTTCCTCGAGGGCGCCCTCCAATTCGCCGCAGGCCCATTTGAAAAAGAGACGCATATCGGTGGCGACCTGGTCGTTGCGGCTGCGGGCGGTATGGAGTTTGCGCGCCGCCGGCACCCGCTTTGTCAGGGCCTGCTCGATGTTCATGTGAATGTCCTCGAGCTCCGGCTTCAAGCGGATGCGACCGCTCTCAATGCCCTTCAGGACCGTATCCAAGCCCTCCCGAATCGTTTTACACTCCGCGTGAGTGAGCAGCCCGATCTTCTTCAACATCGCGGCGTGCGCCTTGCTCACCGCAACATCGAAAGGCGCCAGCCGCCAATCGAAAGAGATCGATTCGCTGAAACTCTGCATGAGCTCCGACGGCCCGGAGGTGAACCGTCCTCCCCATGTGGGCTGTTTCTTCATCCCGCTTGTTTCAAAAATGCAAGGAGTCTGTCAGACTTAATGATTCGATTGCAGTGCAAATAGCAAAGCTCGTCCGACAGACTCCTAGCAATAAGAAAAGGAATCTGTCGGTATGAAACCGGACGGGAATTACATCCTTCACCCGACGATCTGAACCTCAGCGATGTTGGGAAGTTCCAGGTCCGACGATTTCCTATTCCTCTCCGAGCGCGAAGCCGACATTCGTAATCCCTGCCATTGAACAGGCGTCCATCACCCGGACGATCATCTGATGGGTGACCGAGTCTTCCGGAGCCACCGTGACCATCGCGAGGGTTTTGTTGGCCTCACTGGTCTGACGGTATCGCGTCAGCATTCCGGCCAATTCGCGCAGTTTGGTTGAACCCGGTGAATCGTAGCGGTACTCGTTCACTACAACCTGACCGCCAGCCTGGATTTCGATGATCTGCTCATCCGGCATCTCAAGCGGCTCGCCCTGCTCCACCACGCCCGGCAATTGGAAGGAGATATCCGCCTCCTGGGGCTCGAGTGTCGATGAGACCATGAAATAGATAAGCATGAGAAAGGCGCAATCGGCATATGGGGGCGTAAGGAGGCCTGTTTTCGCGGAGCCTTCACCTTTTCTGATAGGTCGCATAGACGACCTCGTAGGCGCCCGCTTCAGCGCACGCAGTGAGCACTTTCTTAATCTCCCCAAATGGGGTCCCACGATCGGCCCGCACCAGCACTCGCAACTCCGGGTTGGTGCCGATCGCCTCTTCGATCCTCCGCTGCATCTCGGCCAGATCGACTTGCTTCGCCCCAACGTAGAGAGTCCCGTCATCCTCGATCGAAACAGTCCCTCGATTCGAGAGATCATCTGGAACTTTGCTCTCTTCAGACTCGGCCAGATCGAGCGGGATGCTCTTATCGGCCTGAGCGAGGGTGCTGACGCACATGAAAAAAACCAGCAGGAGGAACACCATATCGATCATCGGGGCCATCTGGAAGTCCTCCGCTTCCTGTTCTTTCCTCTTCAACTTCATGCCGATCGCCCTCTTCTCCTCGAAATTGCTGCGGACCCTCCGGCTAGGTGCCTGTCGGACTCTGTCCTCGGATTTCTCTGCAAAAGGTAAAACTCGTCCGACAGACTCCTAGCTGTTCCAAATTTCGGAGGCCCACTGCGGCATGGCAAGGGGAATTGAGAGGATTCTGCCATTCGTCTGAACTGCCGGGAAGGGGCGGACCGGGACAACCGTCTTCGCTCCGGTGCTGTGAAAACGGCCTAAAATGGGGCTCACACTGTCAAGGTAATTAATCGCTATAGAAATCCTCTACTTTATTATTCACCCCAGCCCTCTGTCCTCGCCTATGCTCTCCCTGGTACGGACGGCACGGTATAAGATGGATCTATCCACGAAGTAGGGCACTCTATCTGGAAAGGAATGCCATGCGCCACTATCTTCAGCCGGCCAACTCAAGCCTAGGATTGTTGCTGCTCATCAGGTTGTTTGTAGGCTCGATCGTTCATCAGCAGTTGCCTGCAGCGCTTGAGAATGAAAAGTCGATCGACCACCGGCTTCACGCTCTGAACTCCAACGATTCGCATCCTCATAGCACTCGGGGGACGGTCAGGGAATTCGGACAGGCTCCGGAGTGGCCGCAGCTAAACCATATCCAAATCGTGAGTGGCGTTGCCCATCCCACCGACCTTCGTCAAGCGGCGGACGGGAGCCGAAGGATGTTTATCACTGAACAGTTAGGCAAGATTAAGATTCTCAGGGAAGGACAAGTTCTTGCGGATCCTTTTCTCGATATAACGGATCGAGTTAAGCGCCTTGTGTTCGATGATGGCCTTTCGAGTGTGGCATTTCCCCAGGATTTCCCCTCCACCGGTCGCTTCTATGTCACCTACACCCGCGACGACGGAGAAGGGGAGTGGGAAGCAGTCCTCTCGCGCTTTCTGGTGGGCTCCGATCCAGATATCGCCGACCCAAGTTCGGAAGAGGTCCTGATGGTTGTAGACCAGGATGCCGGTTTCCACAATCTGTGGCAGCTTCAATTCGGGCATGAGGGTTATCTCTACATAGCTTCCGGTGACGGTGGACCGTCAAATGACACTTTGAACTACGCACAGAATCCTGCTTCATTTCGGGGTAAAATCCTGCGCATTGATACCGAAAGGGAGCTTCCTATGGGAGCCGCCTATGCTATTCCGATCAGCAATCCTTTTCTTGGGGACGCAGGTGTTTTAGATGAAATCTGGGCTCTAGGTCTACGCAGCCCGTGGCGGATTGCCTTCGATCGCTATAGCGGAGATCTCTACATTGCCGACGTTGGACAGAACGAGTGGGAAGAGATCAATTTTCAAAGCGCTCAGAGTCCCGGAGGCGAGAATTATGGTTGGAGGGTATATGAGGGGAACCAATCCTTCAGCGATACGTTCGGTTTGGGACCGGGAGAATTGACGCCTCCAGTCGCAGAGTATTCTCACTTGGACCGCGGGTGTGCAATTATCGGGGGGTATGTATATCGAGGTCAATTGTACCCTAGAATGAGGGGCATCTACTTTTATGGGGATTTTTGCACGGGTCAGATCTGGGGATTACGCAGGATTGAAGGTGATTGGGTGTCTCAAGAGCTTATCGATACTTCGTTTCCGTTGACCACATTCGGCGAAGACGAGGCCGGCAATCTCTACTTTGCGGACCGGGATGGAGGCATCTACCATCTCGCCGACGATGACGCGCACACCCGCCTACCGATTTGCGAGGTAGGACGCGAGGAAGATGGCGCCTTCGAATTCACTTTTGAAACCGTTCCGGGGCGATCGATGCGGATACAATACACGGACAACCTTGAGTTGCCATGGCAGGATCAGGGAAGTTCGTTTATAGGAGACGGCGCTCCCCTTACTCATAGGGACGATTCAGTGGCTAACCAAGACCACGAGCGTAGATTCTACCGGGCGGTGGTGGTAGTCGGAAATTAACCCGCTGAATTTCGTTGAGTAGAGTAAGGGAACTCCACCAGATTCCTAGGAACCTGTCGGACTTAGAGTCCGTCAGACTCTTCTCAAGAAGATGACCCACAACACCGCAAAACAGTCCTCGAAAATCTCTGAGAAAAGCGGGCTAGTTGTATTTTCAGGAATGCTCTTGAGCTTCACCATTCTACTCGATGGCGCCGAGTCCACTGATCAAAAGGTCACACCGGCGGCGGCGGAGAAGGAACTGACCGATCAGCCGAAAGAGGGAGAAGAACAAGGAGAGCCCGGCGGGCGCATCGCGGAAGAGCTTTTCGAGGGTCGATACAGGCGGGTATACAGTCTTCTCGAGGAACCGCTCGGCCTGTTGCCGGAGGGTTGGGAGGATCGTTCAGGGCCTGGAGCCAAGGTGCGTTACGGTCCTTCGATTGAAGCTCCCGTCGAAGGGGAGAAAGCGCTCATGATTCATGTCGCCTCCACCGGCCTGGAAAGCGCGCAACTCGAATTCGGACCGGTCCCGATCATCCGCGATCAAAGACTGAGGCTGGGGCTCTCCGTGAGGAGCTTAATGCAAACGAGAGCGACCATGGGGCTACGGTCGGGAGAGGGCGAAAGCAAAGTCTACCTCGAACAGCCGATTGCCGGAGGTGTGGAGTGGACCTCCGGCCGGCTGGTGGTGGAGACAACCGTCGACGACCCGGAGGCACGATTCTATGTGCGGATCGATGAGCCGGGGATCATCGAGATCGACGCGATGTATATCGAGCGCTACGAGCCGGCGCCCGGGTTTGTCACGGCACTCACCTCCGAGGAATCCCCCAACCTCCTTCCGACAAGCTCCTTTCCCGACGGCGTCCATCCACCATGGGCGCTCCTCAACGCGAGGGAGCATTTTTCGGACCGTGTGGAGATTGGACCCACCGGGATACCTTCACTGAGGTTCAGCGGTCGTGGGTCCTCTCTAACGGCGCCCATTTTCAGCCAGGGTAGCGGCGGGTACACTTTCAGCCTCTACCTGAAGGGTTCCAAAAGAGGGCAGACGCTCAGCATTATTCTCTCCCCGCCGGATGATAACCCACAGGTCTATCCCTATCACCAGACCCTGAGTCTGGATACGGTATGGAGACGGTACACGAGCACCGTCCCCATAAAACCCTCGCCAGTCGGTATCATTCTCGCGCATATCATCTCACACACCGGCGAGGCCGTCTGGGTCGACGGCATGCAAGTCGAGAAATCCAAGGAGATGAGTCCCCTCGCCCGGACCGCGGCGGTGGAGATCGTCGCCCAACCACGAAACCCTCACGGAATCAGCTTTGAGGGGGAAGCACTCGGGATCAAGGTAACGGCCTATGGACGGCCTATGGAGACCTGGGGGTGGCGGGCACCATAAAGGCAACGCTCGTTGACATCAAGGGGAACGCCTACGAGGTGCCGCCTCTTCGCGTTCAGGGTCCACAGCCCCTCCGCCGCAACCTGGTCATCAGCCCGGCGGGCGAGCCGCTCCTTGGTTCCTACCGGCTCGAGCTGCAAGCGTTCAGTTCCGATGATCGACCCGTATCACGGACCGCGGAGGTCCTGCTCCATCGAGTGCGCATTCCGGTTGCGCACGATGAAATGCGTCCGGGTTCCTATTTCGGCGTTCACCTCGGACACCTGGCGGAATCCGCCGCAAATGTCGGCTCGGCTCGAGCCCTCGGATTCAAATGGGTCAGAGACGCTCGGAATTTCTCTTGGGATTCGATCGCTCCCGAAGAAGGGGCGAGCGACTTTGAGCAAGCGGACCAAGCGGCCGAGGTCTATGCCCATTTCAGGATGGCTGTTCTCGCCGTTCTCGGTCCTGCTCCCCGCTGGGCGACAAAGCAGCCTGAGAACTTTCCCCTCGCTCTTCCCCTTCTTCCTCAAAAAAGGGAGGATTGGGGACACTTCGCAACAACCCTCACGGAACGCCTGAAAGGGAGAATCCACGCGTTGGAACCGTGGCCTGAGGTCTTTTCCGAGCGGACTCTCTCTGCCATCGAAGTCGGCCAAGGTTCCGAGGAGGACAAAGGGGAGGAAGCTAAAGACTCCAGTTCGAGCCGCACGATCGAACCGACATTTGCTCTGCCGGAAGACTACGTTAGGATGCAGGGATCTGCATTTCGTGCAGCTCGCAAGGCAAACGAATCCCTCAGTGTGGTGATGACCCTGAATCTCGAAAGCGAGCGGCGCTTTGCCGCAGACTTGATCACCGCCGGCGCGGAAGAGTTTCTCGATGTGATTGGTTTTCGCGACTTCTTCGCCCAGGCGGATCCGACGGAGCGGCTCGTCGCCGACCTCGAATGGATTGCTTTCAACCTACCCAATACCAGCAGGATCTGGCAGACCACCGCGAATGCGCACCCGCCCTCGATATTTAATTTCTACCGCCACACTCCACCCCTATTCCTTGAGACCGGCTCTATGGAGGACGCCGCTGCGACGGTCCATCAATACCTCGTCGCAATCGCTTCCGGTGTGGAGCGGATATTCGTAACCGGATTCGCCCTCAATGTCTTTAGAGACCTGTGGAAAGCGGGTCCCCGAATCTTCAATGTTGATGGGAGGCTAAATCCGAATGCCACCGCCCTTTCCAACCTCATGTGGCACCTCGAAGACAAAGAGTTTTTCCGAAAATACAATCTGGACAGCGCCTTTGACCTCTACACCTTCGAGGGGGAGAAGGGCGCTGTCGGTGTCCTTATCAGCGGGGGAGAAATGTCACTGGCGCTGAATAATTTGCCGGCCGGAATCGTTCTCGACGGCCTATTCGGCAACCGAATCGAAATCCCGGCCAAAGTCGGACGGACACCGACCTACTTCAGCGCCGAGGATTTCTCCGCCGCTCAAATCCACTATCTCTTCCAGACCGTCCCGTTTGAGATCGTGGATTGATTCTCCCAAGATCCCGCGCGACCGTCTCCGGACTTCGTCCTGCGCCGTGTCAAGAGCGCGGTCCTACAGAAGGCAGCGTTCCTTGGGCTGCAGTCCTCAGGAACTGTCCCTCGCACCTAGGATGCTCTTCACCGAGGCCAAGGCGTAGTCGCGATTGAGTCTGGCGATCGTATCGAGGGAGATTTCCTTTGGGCAGACGGCGGAGCACTCGCTGTAGTTGGTGCAGTTTCCGAAACCGGCCTCATCCATGGCGGCGACCATCCCGAGAACGCGGCGGTCCTTTTCGGGTTTACCTTGAGGGAGCAGGTTAAGGTGGGAGGCCTTGGCCGCCACGAAGAGCATGGCGGAAGCATTCTTGCAGGCCGCGACGCAAGCGCCACACCCGATACAGGCGGCAGCATCCATCGCCTGGTCGGAGATGTCTTTGGAAATGAGAATGGCATTCCCATCCGGGGCGCTCCCCGCTCGGGCGGTGACGAATCCACCCGCCTGGATGATTCTGTCGAAGGCGCTCCGGTCGACCATCAGATCACGAATCACGGGAAAGGATCGGGCCCGAAACGGCTCAATCGTTACGGTGTCTCCCTCCTTGAAGTGTCGCATGTGGAGCTGACAGACGGTGGTCGCCTTTTCCGGCCCGTGCGGAATCCCGTTGATGGTCAGCGAACACGTTCCACATATCCCCTCCCGACAGTCGTGGTCGAATGCGACCGGCTCTTCGCCTTTTCCAACCAGATCTTCGTTCAATTGATCGAGCATTTCCAAGAACGACGAATCAGGGGAGACATCCTCGAGCTCATATGCAACCAGACGACCCGGTTCTTCCGGCCCTCTCTGCCTCCATACTCGCAGTCGTATTCGAAAGTTCATTTGTAGCTCCGAACCGTGACGTAGACGTTTTCAAACTCGAGGTCCTCGACCTGCTTCGTCGGCGCTTTCTCCTCGCCGTCGAAATCCCATACCGATACATTGGCGAAATTCTCGTCGTCTCTCACCGCCTCCCCTTCAGAAGACTGATGTTCCTCTCGAAAGTGCCCACCGCAGGATTCGTCACGGTCGAGCGCGTCTCGGCACATCAACTCTCCAAACTCGAGGAAGTCGGCTACTCTTCCAGCCCGCTCCAACTCGATGTTGAGATTCGACTCCTCGCCTGTGATTCGCAGATTGCTCCAGAATTCCTCTCTCAGGGCCGGTATCATCTCGAGCGCTTTTTTTAGACCCGCTTCCTCCCTAGCCATTCCGCAGTATTCCCACATGATCTTGCCGAGCTCGAGATGAAATGAGCGCGCCGACCGATTCCCTCTGATCGATATCATCCGGTCGATCCGTTCGCCGATCTTTTCCTTTGATTCCGTGAAGGAAATCCCTTCCGGATCGGGTCGGTTTGCACCCACTTCAGCAAGGTAGCCAGCCACCGTATAAGGTATGACGAAATAGCCGTCGCAGAGGCCTTGCATGAGAGCGCTCGCCCCAAGCCGGTTGGCCCCATGATCGGAGAAGTTCGCCTCGCCTAATACGAAACATCCCGGAATGGTACTCATCAGATCGTAGTCTACCCAAAGACCTCCCATGGTGTAGTGGGCCGCTGGGTAGATGCGCATCGGTCGCTCATAGGCGCTTTCGCCTGTTATCCGCTCATACATTTCAAAGAGGTTGCCGTAGCGCTCTTCGATGGTGGACCGTCCCAACCTTCCGATGGAATCCTCGAAATCCAGGTAGACCCCGCGCCCTCCCGGCCCGATTCCCCGACCCTCGTCACACACCTCTTTGGCCGATCTGGAGGAGATATCGCGCGGCGCCAGGTTTCCAAAGCTCGGATACTTGCGCTCCAGGTAATAGTCCCGCTCCGCCTCTTCAATGTTGCGGGGCTCCGATTCACACTCCTCGGCCGACCTGGGAACCCAGACGCGGCCATCGTTTCGAAGCGACTCCGACATCAGAGTCAGCTTGCTCTGGTGGTCGCCTGCTTGCGGAATGCATGTGGGATGAATCTGGGTGTAGCAGGGATTGGCGAATGCAGCACCTTTCTTGTAGGCGCGGTAGGTGGCTGTGACATTGCAACCGGCCGCATTAGTCGAGAGGTAGAAGACGTTGCTATAGCCCCCTGTCGCCAAGATGACCGCGTCCGCACTCCAGGATTGGATCTCACCTGAAACGAGATTTCGGGTAACGATGCCCTTGGCATGGCCATCGACGATAACCAAATCGAGCATCTCATGCCGGTTGTACATCTTCACCTGCCCCAGACCAATCTGGCGGCTGAGGGCGCTGTAGGCCCCGAGTAGAAGCTGCTGCCCAGTCTGGCCCCGAGCATAGAAAGTTCGACTGACCTGCGCCCCACCGAAAGATCGATTGGCGAGCAAACCGCCGTATTCGCGGGCAAATGGCACACCCTGGGCAACGCACTGGTCGATGATGTTCGCGCTGAGTTGAGCGAGACGGTAGACATTGGCCTCCCGTGACCGATAGTCGCCGCCCTTGATCGTGTCGTAAAAGAGGCGGTAGACACTATCCCCATCATTCTGATAATTCTTGGCCGCGTTAATGCCACCCTGGGCAGCGATGCTATGGGCCCGTCGCGGGCTGTCCTGGTAACAGAAGCAGTCAACGTTGTATCCCAATTCGCCCAAAGTTGCCGCGGCCGACCCGCCCGCTAAGCCGGATCCGACAACAATCAGATGGTAGCGTCGGCGGTTTGCCGGATTGACCAGCTTGATGCCGAACTTGTGGTTATCCCACTTATCGGCGAGGGGCCCATCCGGTATCTTGGAGTCCAGATGCATAACCTAGGAGTGCTGCTAACCTAATGCGGAGCCAACGGTTTGATGATACCGGCAAGCACAGCCACAGGTATGGCCGCGAAACCGGCGAAAACAACCACCCCATAGGCGGTTGCGATTCGATCGAGAAAGGTGCGCCAACTCTCGTTTCGCAATCCCATCGTCTGAACCAGGCTCGAAACACCATGGAAGAGATGGGCACAGAGCAGACCCATCGATATAATGTAAAAGACAGAAACCCACCAATGCTTGAAGCCGAGGATCATCATTGAGTAGACGTCGTGAACCACAACCCCTCCCAGATCGTAGTGCAGGCCGTCATAGTTGAACACCACTCGAACCGTGAAGTGCAGGATATGAAAGACGATGAAACTGAGCACGATGATACCGGACATGAACATCGTGCGAGAGGCATAGGTCGCCTGCACGGTGCCCTCCTTCTCATAGCGATCGGGTCGGGCCCTTCGGTTCTCGATACTCAGAACCACCGCCATCCAGATGTGTATCAAGACGCTGCCGAGAAGAAAGAGGCGTCCACCCCACTTGATTGCTGGCGGAAGTGTCTGAAGGCTGTGGGCGTAGGCGTTGAGGGTCCTAGGACCAGCGAAAACCTGCAGGTTCCCCAGCATGTGGAGGAGGACGAAGAGAACCAGGACGATACCGGTCAACGCCATCAGGTACTTCCTACCCAAGGAAGACTGTAGCAACTTTCGCATCGCGCTCATCAGTCTGTCGGCAATCGAATCGGAGGCTCCCTCCAAGAGCTTGAGGAGAACATCGGCTCCTACCCGCCTCCCGTGACCATCCTGAACGGGGGAGGCGCCATTTCGAGAAGTGAATGTAGTCCTATCCGGCCTCAGATCAAGAAATCAGTTCCGCATAAAATCCATGGGATTCTTAGCTTCGGCCTTACTCAGAGATTCCCATTCCCCGTTGAGTCGATGGAAAGCTCGAGAATCAGATCCTCCCAGCTTCCTGGTCGCCGCATACCTACGCCGAAATTTCGTCAAGGACATTTTTGAGATAGAATGAGATAGAAAGTCTGTCCCTTTATTTATTGGTTGACAGCGGGTAAGCCTTCCGACAGGGCTCGAGCCCTGTCGGGAGACAGAACACGGCACGATTCTTGTTCAAGCTGTGGGAGAAAGTTGGGATAAGAATGAACGGGGCGGTCTTTATTCCGGGATCTCAGTCCGATGGGAACCTGGGAAACCTTAGGGGCCACGGGGCAACCGCCGTCGCCCGGAGGGCTATGGCGAGTCAAGAGCCCGTGGGATAAGAGAAAACCCGAAGTAAGATCGAGGATTCTTCCGTTTTAATATGGAGGGCGGCGCTCTGTCGCCGCCGCAAGAGGCAACACTATCGAAAACTGGTGGGCCGATCGTCCTCAAAACGAAATGCTGGGGAGGCTTTTACTCCTCCTGATTTTTCCGCTTCTTCAGGCGCCCGAAATGGTAGGTGAACTGGGCGCGAAGATTGACCAGAGAATCGTTCTCGCGATCGGCTCCCGTCATTCTTCGAACGTAAAGTGGGGAATAGAAGACCTGGAATCCCAAGTTCATCTTCTCCGAAACCTGGTAGGTAAGTCCCCCAGTGAAATTGATCGTGTTGCCGTTCGTTCTTCGGATCGCCATATCGGGCTGGCCGAAGAGGGTCGAATCCAATTCCGTTTTCAGATACATGGAATTCCATCCAAAGGCGAGGTAGGGTTTGAACTTCCTCATCTTCTCCAGATTGATTCCGAGGGCAACTTCGGCCCCGACATAATCCATTGAGAGGGTATCACTTGAGACTTCGGTGCAGCCCCACGGATTGCCCTCGAAGTCGTTTCCCGCCCTGACGTTTTCCTCCGAGCAGGTGAAAGGACCTTTCCCCGAGCCGGTCTGACCGTAGACTCGGATTCCCAAATCGAAGGGTCCCTTCTGGAGGAGGGCGATGTTGACGGACCCGGATAGGAGATGGGCCTTTACATTGAAGAGTTCAAGCGGGGGAAGGTAGCTCATGGAGAGCGAGAGATTCTCCATCAGGTAAAAAGTAAAGCCGGGACGCAGCAGGACGGGGGCATGATTGAGGTCTTCAACCTTGACACCATCGAATCCCACCCGCCGATAGTCTTCATCGAGGAACGGGACCTGTATGATCTCGGCTTCGATGTCGATCCAACCGGGTTCCCTGGGAGCCGGAGGTCCGTAACCCGTAAGGAGCACGAGGGAAGCGAAGTAGCTCATGCCCCACGACTCCGGCCGATCGAAGTCCAGCTCTAGGTCGGTATTGGGCTGAGCGAGCCCCGGGGAGGAGCAGAGAAAGGGGAGAAGCAGAGCCATACAAACTGGGATGGGGCTATTTTTCATGGCCAATCTAATAAATCGCCTCCGCCACGCGACGAGTTCCGTAGGACTTTCCCATGGTGTAAAAGTGCAGGCAGGGGACTCCGCCATCGATCAATTCCCGGCATTGGGCAATGGCCCATTCAATCCCGACTTCTCGGACCTGTCGGTTATCACGACACTTTTCCACTTCTTGAGAGAGCTGTTCGGGTATGTGGGTATGAAACACGCTGGGAAGTATGTTCAGATGCGATCTGGTTGAGAGCAGTTTTATTCCCGGCACAATTGGTATCTCAACACCGATGTTGCGGCACTCCTCTACATATTTGAAGAATCTGGAGTTGTCGGAAAACATCTGGGTGACGATGTATTCGGCCCCAGCCTCGATTTTTGCATTCAGGTATTTGAGGTCGTAGCTCAGATTGGGCGCCTCGAAGTGTTTCTCCGGATAGCCGGCAATACCGATGCAAAAATCGGTTGGAGCGAATTGCTCCAGCTCTTCGTAGAGGTAGCTCCCGTTATTGAGTTCGACGATTTGCCGAATCAAATCCAGGGAGTAGTTATGCCCTTCCGGCTCGGGCACGAAGCTTCTCTCGTTCTTCATCGAGTCTCCGCGAAGGGCGAGGACATTGTTGATTCCAAGAAAGTCCAGATCGATAAGAGCGTTCTCCGTTTCCTCCAGGGTGAAACCACCGCAGATAAGATGAGGTACGGCTTCGACTTCATAATGATTCTGAATGGCCGATGAAATGCCCACCGTCCCTGGCCGTTTCCTCACACTGTAGCGCTTCAAAAGACCATCGGGCATCTTCTTGTATTCGTATTCCTCCCTGTGGTAGGTGACGTCAATGCAGATCGGCTTGAATTCCATCAAAGGATCGATTCCTTTATAGATCGATTCGATTCCCACGCCTTTGAGGGGGGGGGGATGATCTCGATCGAGAAGAGCGTCTTATCGGTGTCCTTTAAAAGTTCCGCGACTTTCATCGTAGATTGGCATTCCCTGAGAACCTGTCCGACTTGGGAATGAGCAATATCAGCGAGGCCTAGATAGAGGCTGTCCCAAATCCGAGAGGATTTGGGTGGAAGCCTGATACCGATATCAATCTTCGTCACGTTATGTAGACCACGACATGCCTTCCGTCCTCGGTAGCTTACCTTTTATCCGTTATGCACCTTTCCAGCACCCTTCCTCTCGCTTTGAGTCGATAGTTCTCCCAAGGAAGCGCCTCTGACTCGATTCTTGGATCCCTATGCCGCCTGCGTTGCCTCTTTCTCATGTTCTTGCGCAAGTCTCTGCGCGATTTTCCATAGATTGTGGGACAGAACCGACCAGGCCACGCTAAGGTTACGGTTGTCAAAGCCTTTGCTGCGTATCTTGCCCCCGTGCCATCGGTTCTTGAGCACTCCGATCCGGCCTTCGGTGCTCCCTCGTCGTCGCTGCAACCGGACAAAGCGCGGCTCCTCCATCCGCTCCTTGAGCTCTTGTGGATTGCGGGGCGTAAGGGCGTCAAAAATCCCCTCTGCCTGGAGCCGCTTGCTGGCCGCCTTCGAGGCATAGCCCCGATCCCCACTGATCGCTTCGATCTTCTCCTCTAAAGCGAAGCCCTTTTGCCTCTCCAGACTTTCCCAAAGCTGCTTCAATTCGCTCGGGGCCTGCCCCCCATACAGTTTCCAGTCCAACAGATATCCCTCTGCGCTCTCGCATAAATAAAGGGTGTTGCCAAACTCCACCTCCCGATCTGCCTTGCCTCGCACGATGACGTCAATCTCAGGTTCGTAGGCGCTCAGGATCTTCTCCTCATTCTTCACCTGCCGCCCCCCTATGATCCGTTCGTGCGCCTGTTTCATGACCTGCGGTATCTGCTCTAACCCGTCTTTCTCAACTGGGGCCTGATTTCGACGTAAGTCGTTGATAGTGGGCCAAAGGTCTACACTACAGGAGGGGTTATTTGGATTCGATTTTGGGGGGTGGTTGGGGAGGAAGTTCGAGGTGTAACCGGTTCAGTAGTAGCTTTTGGTCCTCACCGGGCTCGGTGTAACGGGTAAGCACAACGGTGCGTCCGTCGGTGGTGGGCAGTTTCACATCGAGCATTTGGATGGCCGCCATTTTGGAGAGCACCTCGGCTGGGGTCAGTCCCGGAGCCATCGGGTAGAGTCGACGTTTCAGGGTGACCCACAGAGAGTAAGCAAGGAAGCTGATAAAGATGTGCGCCTCGATGCGATCATCTCTCTGATGATGGATGGGGCGGATGGAAAGGTCGTTCTTGATTTCCTTGAAGACTTGCTCGATTTCAGTGAGCTGCAGGTAAAGGCGCCAGAGTTGCTCGGGGTTCTCGGCACTGAGGGTGCTGCGCAACAGATAGCGGCCTTCGCGGCGATAGGCTTGGCGGTATTTTTTTAAGTTCAACCGGAAGCTCAAAGGCGGCTTTTCAGTGGGGGCGCCCTTGGGGGCGATCTCGATGTCGAGTAATCCAAAGATCCGGGGACCGGCCTCCTTTTTGGCTTCGCCCAGTTTGATCAGGATGGTATCGCGTTGGTAGCGCCGTTTGCTCTCACGCAGCTTCTTGAGCGCCTCGATAAGACGGCGTAAACGACGCAGGCGCATGTTTTTTTCTTTGCGCACCCGATCGTCGCTTTTAGCCAGAACGTAGGTTTCACCTCCCTCGCTGAGGAGTTTCACCTCGATACCGGGACGCAACTGCTTCCAATCCTTCTGCAGCAACGACTGCTCGAAGCGACCCAGCCAGGAGCGCGGGGTACCCACCAGATAGTGGATCCTGGGTTCGCTTTGGCGCATCTGTTGCAAGACTTCCTCGGTCGGAATGCCCCGATCCATCACCCACACCCGGTTCGCCTTACCGTAGTTCTCTTCCACCCGAGAAAGAAAATCTTTTAAGGTGGTTTTATCCTGCGTGTTACCCGGAAGTACCTCATAGGCAATCGGCAAGCCCTCACAAGTCACCACCAGGGCGATCACCACTTGCACGCAGTCAGGTCGCTTATCGCGGCTGTAGCCGAACTTGCGCAGTCGGCTCGAGGCCGCCGGCTCCTGGTTCGGATCGCACTCAAAATAGGTGCTCGTCAGATCGTATAGCAAAATCTCGTAACGGGCATTGAACAGATCGCTCCACCTCTCGGTCAGGTGCCTGAACAGGGCCTTCTTGTGCCTGAGCAATCGATCGTGGCAGCGATAGAGCGTGTTCTTCTCGGCGATCCCAAAGTCTTCCCCCATCAGATCGCCCATCGCGCTTCGCTCATACCATTCCCGATGCAGCCGCCACTCGCTTCCCGGTGCCATCAGCCGGTAAACCACCAGGGTCTGCAGCACATGGGCCCAGCGGGTACCCTGACGGGAGGGTCTGAGACGCTCCCGCCAGAATTCTCCCAGTCCCAACTGCTCATATAGAACGCACCCAAGCCAGCACCCTCCCCATTGCCGCGGCTTCTCGATCCTGAGATCTTTGAGCCGTATTCTAACAATACTTTCGTCGCCCACAGGCGGGGCACGATCTTCCGGAAACAGCGCCACCTGTTCGGGTCTTTCCCTGCCCTCTTCGAAAATCTCGATGCTCTTGCGCCACGCTTCGTGTTGGCTATCGTTGATCTCTCCAAGGTAGAGGACCTGTCTTTGGACCACCCGCCCCCCGCTGACACGCTTGTTCTCAACGATATTCCAATAGTAGTGCTCTTTGCCATCTTTGCGCCGACGATTACACCTCAGAAACATGATGGCCCACCATTATACGAAAAAATCCCGCCCTGGGAAGAGCGTAGGTCTACACTACAGGCGGTTTTGCCAACCCACCTCTACTGTTGATGCGCCTCCTGAGCCCTACTACCCCCGAAAAAAACCGTTTCGGAAGTTGAGTTGGTCAAGTAGGGCTAACATAGAGCCCGTCCCAGTGGTGGAAACAATTGATTTTTAATGAGTTATGGGCAAAAAAAAGGCCGGATAGAGCTGCAAAAAGCTCGATCCGGCGAAAAAGGGCGCTTATGCTTGCGTTAGTCAAATACAAAGCACGCCCTTCTCATGAAAAATATTGCCGTACAAAGCTTCCTGCGTCCAGCCCTAACTCCAGTCATTCGATGCAAAGACTACACCGTGTTTCTGGAAACAATGGAGCGGATTGACCGGGTTTTGATCGACTCCTCGCTGGAAAGGGAGGCGATCGTAAAAGCCTTGGAAGGATGGGATGAAGCGGGAGGGAAGGATCGGGAGCGACGCGCTCTAAGAGCGATAAAAGCGCTGCGGGTGGAGGTGGTGCGTCATTTACTCGGAGGGATATCCTTTCGTTGTCTGTCGCAGGAGTTGGGACGCAGTGAGCTTCTGGCTAATTTTTGCCGGGTGCGTGAGGTAGACGGGATCCGGAAAATATCGAAGAGCAGTCTGGAACGGGATTCGAAATTCTTCGACGAAGCGTATCTGAGACAGCTGCATGCAAGGATGACCGAGGTGGTGGGCAATGCTGAACATTGTGGTGAGGCAGGATTAGAGAAGCCGATCGATACGAGGGAATGCCTGATCGACGCCACTTGCCTGGAAGCGAACATCCACTGGCCCGTGGACTGGGTCTTGCTCAAGGATGTGGGAGCAACGCTGCTCAAGGCGATCAGTCTGATCCGGCAGGCGGGAATGAAACAGCGCATGCCCCAGGGAGCAAAGGGATTGGCTCGGGAGATGAACAAACGGTGCCTGGAGATGACGCATGCGCGTCGGCGCCGGGAGGCGGGCAAAGCGCGTAAAGGGATCCTGCGGCGGATGAAGCTATTGCTCAAGAAGATTGAGGGCCATGCCCTTCGCCACCGTGACTTATTGGAAGCTATGTGGATGCAAAGCGATTACACCGAGAAGAAGGCGAGCCGAATCATCGAGCGAATGGATGGTATGTTAGAGGCTGTCCCAAATCCGAGAGGATTTGGGTGGAAGCCTGATACCGATATCAATCTTCGTCACGTTATGTAGACCACGACATGCCTTCCGTCCTCGGTAGCTTACCTTTTATCCGTTATGCACCTTTCCAGCACCCTTCCTCTCGCTTTGAGTCGATAGTTCTCCCAAGGAAGCGCCTCTGACTCGATTCTTGGATCCCTATGCCGCCTGCGTTGCCTCTTTCTCATGTTCTTGCGCAAGTCTCTGCGCGATTTTCCATAGATTGTGGGACAGAACCGACCAGGCCACGCTAAGGTTACGGTTGTCAAAGCCTTTGCTGCGTATCTTGCCCCCGTGCCATCGGTTCTTGAGCACTCCGATCCGGCCTTCGGTGCTCCCTCGTCGTCGCTGCAACCGGACAAAGCGCGGCTCCTCCATCCGCTCCTTGAGCTCTTGTGGATTGCGGGGCGTAAGGGCGTCAAAAATCCCCTCTGCCTGGAGCCGCTTGCTGGCCGCCTTCGAGGCATAGCCCCGATCCCCACTGATCGCTTCGATCTTCTCCTCTAAAGCGAAGCCCTTTTGCCTCTCCAGACTTTCCCAAAGCTGCTTCAATTCGCTCGGGGCCTGCCCCCCATACAGTTTCCAGTCCAACAGATATCCCTCTGCGCTCTCGCATAAATAAAGGGTGTTGCCAAACTCCACCTCCCGATCTGCCTTGCCTCGCACGATGACGTCAATCTCAGGTTCGTAGGCGCTCAGGATCTTCTCCTCATTCTTCACCTGCCGCCCCCCTATGATCCGTTCGTGCGCCTGTTTCATGACCTGCGGTATCTGCTCTAACATACCATCCATTCGCTCGATGATTCGGCTCGCCTTCTTCTCGGTGTAATCGCTTTGCATCCACATAGCTTCCAATAAGTCACGGTGGCGAAGGGCATGGCCCTCAATCTTCTTGAGCAATAGCTTCATCCGCCGCAGGATCCCTTTACGCGCTTTGCCCGCCTCCCGGCGCCGACGCGCATGCGTCATCTCCAGGCACCGTTTGTTCATCTCCCGAGCCAATCCCTTTGCTCCCTGGGGCATGCGCTGTTTCATTCCCGCCTGCCGGATCAGACTGATCGCCTTGAGCAGCGTTGCTCCCACATCCTTGAGCAAGACCCAGTCCACGGGCCAGTGGATGTTCGCTTCCAGGCAAGTGGCGTCGATCAGGCATTCCCTCGTATCGATCGGCTTCTCTAATCCTGCCTCACCACAATGTTCAGCATTGCCCACCACCTCGGTCATCCTTGCATGCAGCTGTCTCAGATACGCTTCGTCGAAGAATTTCGAATCCCGTTCCAGACTGCTCTTCGATATTTTCCGGATCCCGTCTACCTCACGCACCCGGCAAAAATTAGCCAGAAGCTCACTGCGTCCCAACTCCTGCGACAGACAACGAAAGGATATCCCTCCGAGTAAATGACGCACCACCTCCACCCGCAGCGCTTTTATCGCTCTTAGAGCGCGTCGCTCCCGATCCTTCCCTCCCGCTTCATCCCATCCTTCCAAGGCTTTTACGATCGCCTCCCTTTCCAGCGAGGAGTCGATCAAAACCCGGTCAATCCGCTCCATTGTTTCCAGAAACACGGTGTAGTCTTTGCATCGAATGACTGGAGTTAGGGCTGGACGCAGGAAGCTTTGTACGGCAATATTTTTCATGAGAAGGGCGTGCTTTGTATTTGACTAACGCAAGCATAAGCGCCCTTTTTCGCCGGATCGAGCTTTTTGCAGCTCTATCCGACCTTTTTTTTGCCCATAACTCATTAAAAATCAATTGTTTCCACCACTGGGACGGGCTCTAGATATCAATGCGACCAGTCTGCCTTCAGGCTAAGAATTCGAATAGGTAGATAAGGTGGCATGTGCCGTCAAATTCGTCGCCCAATGTGAGACGAACTCACTGGCGGAGAGCGACATAGGTTCCTTCATGGCGACCGGCTATCTCTCCATTCGCCAGGATCTCCGCATTCAATGAGATTCTGGCTCTGCCTCTGCGCATGAAAGTGGTGTGAAACCGGTCCCAGGCCCGGTCATCCGGCCAGTACCCGATCACTTCGAAGTCCTGCTCGATAGGCGTCAAGTAACTCGTGCTGCTATTCTGAATAACGATCCGGTGATCGAGGCCGCAGTCCTTCAGTTTGAGCCAGACGAGAGTCCAGCTGGCGATTATCCCCATCGTAGCGATGCTGCCACCAAAGGCAGTTTTACGGTGATTCAGGTTTGGTTGCAGGGGAACCTTCCAGCGAATTTCCTTATCATCAAGGGCGACCAACTGAACTCCCATGTATGCCGTGATCGGGATATTATCGAGGACATAGCGTTCGATCTCATCGTTCCGGTAGGCCATCAGAGCTCCCTTGCCTTCCGATTTGAAAAGAGGTGAGAGAAAAGAACCAATGAAAACAAACCGCAGAGCAAACCGGGCACGATAGGTTGGAGACCGAAGAGTGAGACTATATCGGGTTCGACGAGCACAACCGTAAGGCTTCCCAGGATTATTGAGGCGATCGATCCCGCGGAACCCGCTCGTTTCCAAAAGTGCCCCAGAACGTAGGGGAAGAAGGTTCCGCCGGCTCTCAGTGTAAATGAAAACATCAGGATCGTTATCATATTCTTCGCATTAGTCAACGCCACCACCATGGCGAAGGCAACAACCTCGAGGAAGGCGGGGACTTTTCGCATTCTCTTTGGACCCCTCCGATATCCCGGACCGGGCGACGATTGATAGCGCCACTTTCTCTTTCAGATTGATACGGAGCCCGTCCGCCCCTGGGGGAAGCTTCTCATTGCACAGATTGACCAGTTTATTTTCTACTTTCAGGGGACCGCCAATCCGCGGAGCTTCGTCAACCTGGAAACTGAGGAGTTCTTCACCAAATCAGGGCCCGATTCCTGACCTTTCGTCGATAGCTTCGATCGCCTACAAGACCAGAAGCGTCATTCCGGTTCGGACAGCAAGGCCGATCCTTTCGGACTAGGGGAAGCTGTCCGGCTTGAAATTGGGGATGACTTTCCCACCGTGCGAAAGAGTCGTAGCAGAGTGTAACCATCAGTCTCCCAAACCGGACCCTCGTTTGAATCCGATGCGATCCGTCTGGGGATGGCGGTCGAGACGGTGAGGTGAAAGTTGGCATAGAAGCATACGATGAATAAATACTCCAACGTCCTGGGCAATCCACCGGACAAAGCCGTAATCAGGAAACCGACTGAGGCCAGTAATGAAAGAGACGGTCCGGACAAGGCAATGAGGATCTGGCGTAGAGGTGAAACCTCACTCCTATGGAAGGCGCAGAATCCCCTAGATGCTCCACGGAAGTGGAATGTGAGTCGCAAGCGGCCGCGGGCAACTGACCGGTAGCTTCCACCTCTGCCGAGGCGGATTTCAACAGGGAGCGAAGTGAGGGCCAGCACCCCTATCGCATGGCCCATTTCGTGAATCAAGGTCGCAATCGGAAGGACCAACCAACGGAAAACCAGAAAGAGGACAAAACAGATCAGGAAATCCGTGGCGGTCAAATCCATCCCGTTTGTTCTACGGCATTGCGGTGCGGAGATTGACCGTGGGAGACTGCATAGTGGCAAAGAAAGGACGTTTGGGCAGGAGCCAGGAAGCGGCCAAGGCGAGCGAGTCTTGGTTTCTGCAGTATTCAGACATTATGCCCCCTTGCCGATTTCTCTCTCCTTCATGCGATCGACGGCAGCGGAAACGAAACTGGCGAAGAGGGGATGGGCCCTACGGGGGGTGGACTGAAATTCCGGATGAAACTGCACGCCGATATACCAGGGATGGGCCTGCAGTTCCATGATTTCGACGAGATCGCGTTTCGGGTTGACGCCCGCCACTTGCATTCCGGCATTCTCGAACGCCTCTCTATATTTATTGTTGAATTCGAATCGGTGGCGGTGCCGTTCCGAAACGATCGTCTCTTGGTAGGCGGCCTGAGTTCGGGAACCGTTGGTGAGCCGGCACTGATAGGCGCCCAAGCGCATTGTGGCCCCCTTGTCCTCGAGATTCTTCTGGTCCTCCATGATATCGATGACCGGATCCGGGGTCCCATTCTCGAACTCGGAACTGTTGGCATTCTCGATCCCGATAACATTCCGCGCAAATTCGATCACGGCGATCTGAAGACCGAGGCAGAGCCCGAAATAGGGAATGCCGTTTTCGCGCGCCAACCGCGCAGCCAAGATCTTTCCCTCGATTCCCCGCGTTCCGAAACCGCCGGGGACACAGATACCGTCGAGATCGATTAAGCGCGTTCCTCCATTTTCCTTTTCCAGAGATTCTGAATCGATCCGATGAATCTCAATGGCACAATCATTCTGAATCCCTCCATGGGTGAGCGATTCATAGACCGATTTATAGGCGTCTTGAAGTTCGATGTATTTTCCGACAACCCCGATGTTGACCCTGTGGGACGGATATTTGAGCCGCCGCACAACTTTTTCCCACCCGTTCTCCTTCTGCGGACTCCCGCTCAGTCCGAGAAGTTCAGCCGTGAGACCGTCGAGGTTCTCCTTTTCCAGCATCAGAGGAAGTTCGTAAATTGAGTTCTCGACATCCCGCTCTTCGATCACCGCTCTTACGGGCACGCTGCAGAACAGGCTGAGCTTCTCACGAAGTTCCTGGGGAAGGGGCTTCGACGTTCGACAGACGAGGATATCAGGTTGGATACCGATTTCGCGCAGCTTGGCCACGCTCTGCTGGGTGGGCTTGGTCTTGAGTTCGCCGGCGGCGTCCAAATAGGGCACCAGAGTCACGTGGATGAAGATGAGATTCTCCCTTCCAACCTCCAGGTAGAACTGCCTCATGGCCTCAAGAAAGGGGAGCCCCTCGATATCGCCAACCGTACCTCCTATCTCCGTGACCAGGACATCGACGTCCCCGTCAACCGAATGAAGGCGATTCTTGATCTCATTAGTGACATGGGGAATCACCTGCACGGTTTGGCCGAGGTAGTCGCCTCTTCTCTCTTTGGCGATCAGTGATTCGTAGATCTGGCCGGAGGTGAGATTGTTGCGGCGCGACAGTTTACGAGAGGTAAATCGCTCGTAGTGCCCGAGATCGAGGTCGGTCTCGGCGCCATCATCGAGCACGTATACCTCACCATGCTGGAATGGGTTCATGGTCCCCGGATCGACATTCAGATAGGGATCAAACTTCTGCAGCATCACGTTGAGGCCGCGCTGTTCGAGAAGGGCGCCCAAAGCGGCGGTGGTGAGACCTTTGCCGAGGGATGAGACGACTCCGCCGGTTATGAAAACATACTTCATTGTTGGCCCCAGTACCCTACCTCGGAGACAACTCCATTTTCGAATTGGATCCGGAGCGAAGTTTTCGCACCGACATAGGGATTGTAGACCTGGTCGGAATAGCGCCACTTGTTTCCGGTGTAGGTGCTCGAAGGGGAGCCGAGTAATTCCCGCACCTGTTCCGGGGTCTTGTTCATGAGGTGAGGCTTTATTTGATCGAGTGTCACATTGCCGCTCTCAATGTTGCTCTTGAGTTCAGCCTGCCGCTGAACCGCGAGCTCCCTCTGGCGAGCGACTGCCTTCTCCCACTCCTCCTTTCGGATCAAATCAGCCAAATGGGCATACTCTGTTTCGTCCGCCGTTCGCAGGTCATTGTAGGCCTCCCGCAACATGGAGAACTTCGCTTCATCCTTTTCCAGCTGCTCTCTGAAGTCTGATCTCAACTCAGCCAAGGCAGCCTCATTCTCCTTCACTTCTTCACCTAATTCCTCATTCTCAACGACCAGCTTATCGGCTCTCTCCCCAGCCTCCTCGGCTTCCCTCGTCAATTTTGCGATCTCAGTATGAGCCAATTCCAACTCGGCGTTCAGGCGTTCCACTTCCGCTTGCTGGCAGCCGGACGAGCCGATCAGGCAAAAGCACAAAAAGAATATGGCATTGATACGCATACCATCACCTCCGTTTATACCTTCTCCTTCTACGAAAGAATCGCTCACAGGATTTGATCCAAATTGCCTTCAATTGACAAACCGGTCATGTCACCAGATCTTGGGGTTAATAGAATTCCTTAAAACCCGCAATCGAAAAGAGAAAGGTTGGCTTGGGGCCTCGAAAATACAGACCTTACGGGAAGGATTCCGAAATCAGCTACACATTGGGGACCTATCCTACGATCGAATTGCTGACGCGGAAACCCGATCTGGTGGAAAGGATCGTGACAACGACGGAGGGCCCCCCGAGCGAGGGCCTGGCCCGAATCAGAGCGCTCTGTTCGGATCTGACCCTTCCCTTGGAAGAGAACGATCGCCTGATTGCGCGCCTCTCTCCGAGGGAGGACTGCCACGCCTTGGGAATCTTCCGCAAATTTGCTTCCCCGCTCGATCCCGACACGCATCACATTGTGCTCCACCAACCGGCGAGTAGGGGAAACGTGGGATCGGTTGTGAGAAGCATGGTTGGATTCGGGCTTAACAATCTCATACTGATACGTCCGGCTGTCGACTTCTGGCATCCGAACGTGATTCGCGCTTCCATGGGCGCGATCTTTCAGATCGGATTTCGCTACTACGATTCGATCGAGGAATATCGATCCAGCACATCGATCCCGCAGTTCGTGCTGAGCAAGGAAGGCGAGGTGAGTCTCGATGACCTCGAAGCAGATTCGGCATCGGCATTTATCTTCGGCAGCGAAGGGGAAGGAGTCCCGCCCAACGTTACAGGATGGGCCACCGCCGTGCGCATCGCCCAAGAGAACACCATCGACTCCCTCAATCTCTCCGTGTCGGCCGGCATCACTTTCTACTCCCTAGCGCGAAAATGTCACAGTTAAAAGACCGAGTCTCGTTCTCATCGGAAAATTCGCGGCCGACCCTGGTCGTCGGTTCGGTGGCTTTTGACAGTATCATAACGCCGACCCAACAAGCCGAGCGCACATTGGGCGGGGCCGCCTCCTATGCCAGCTTCGCCGCGAGCTACTTTTCTCCAGTCCGTTTGGTCGGGGTCGTGGGTAGCGATTTTGAGAAAGAGCACGTCGAGAGATTCGAGCACAGGCAGATCGACCTGGAAGGGCTGCAAAGAGACGATTCGGGCCCTACCTTCTTCTGGGCCGGTCGATATCACGAGGGTTTCGAAAGCCGGGATACGATCGAAACCCATCTTAACGTCTTCGAAAATTTCCGCCCCAATCTACCCTCCGGCTACCTCGACACCCGCTACATCCTCCTCGGAAACATCGGACCGGATCTGCAGCTCCATGTCCTCGAGCAACTCGAGGGGGACTACTTTGCCGTCGCTGACAGCATGGATCTCTGGATCAACACGCAACATGACGAACTCCTCACCCTCATAAAGCGGATTGACTGCCTGACCCTGAACGACAGCGAGGCGATCCTCCTGACGGGCGAAGGGAACCTGATCAGGGCGGGAAGGAAGTTGCTCGAACTGGGTCCGAGGATGGCGATTGTAAAGAAGGGGGAGCACGGCGCTTACCTCTTTCACCCGGAGGGTCTCTTCGCCCTACCCTCCTACCCGATCACCGAGATTCAGGACCCGACCGGCGCCGGTGATTCCTTTGCGGGAGCATTCATCGGCTACCTGGCAGCAAAGAACGATACCAGTCACAACTCAATCAAGCAGGCCATGCTATACGCAACCGTAACCGCCAGTCTCACGATCGAAGCCTTCGGTTGTGACGCCCTCGAATCAGCCGGAGCTGAGGCAATCGAGCAACGCTATATCGAGCTTGTCAATATCATGCAGATATAGAGGATACGGAAAGATGACTTCAGCAGAGACAGCCATCGTGGAGGACGCGACTCTGGAAGAGACGATTCGCGAAATGGCGAAGATCGCCCAGACCGGGGCGCTTGAATTGGCCACCACCCCAACCCAAAAGAAGAACGCCGTCCTAGCGACTCTGGCCGAGCTTCTGAGAGGGAATTGCGATGCCCTGCTGTTGGAAAACGCTAAGGACCTGGAGGCGGGGAAAGAAGCGGGGCTCTCCCAATCTCTTCTGGAAAGGCTGACTCTTTCTCCGGAGCGGATCGAGGCAATGGCGGAGGGCACGCTGCAGGTGATGGCTCTACCCGACCCGGTGGGGGAAGAGTTGGAACGGAGCGAAAGGCCGAACGGCTTGGAGATTCGAAAGGTGCGGGTGCCGATCGGAGTCATCGGCATCATCTACGAATCGAGACCGAACGTTACGATTGACTGCGCAGCTCTGTGTCTGAAGAGCGGGAACGCCTCCATCCTGCGCGGGGGAAAGGAGGCCTTCCACACCAACAGGGCCCTGGCAAGCCTTATCCAAGATGCGTTATTCGAACATGGGGTCAACCGAAGTTGCGTCCAATTTGTGGCCACCACGGACCGGGAGGCGCTCAACACTCTTTTGAAATGTGACAATTCGGTGGACTGCATCATTCCCAGAGGGGGCGAGGGACTGATTCGGTTTGTGGCGGAAAACTCCCACATTCCTGTTATCAAGCATTACAAGGGTGTCTGTTGCGTCTACGTCGATCGGGAAGCCGACGCGGAGATGGCTGAAAAGATTGTGGTGAACGCGAAGGTTCAGCGTCCCAGCGTCTGCAATGCGGCCGAGAATCTCTTCCTTCACGAGGAGGCGGCAAAGGAGATGCTGCCCAGAATCGCACGCGCCCTGGCTGGAGCAGAGGTCGAACTTCGCCTCGATGAACCGGCCCGTGAGATCCTCAATGGAACCGAGGGCCTTCGCTGGAGTCCCGCCACCGAGGAGGATTTCCATACCGAGTACCTGGACCTGATACTGGCGGTTAAGATCGTGCCCTCCCTTCAGGCCGCGGTCGACGCCGTCAACCGATACGGCAGCAGCCATAGCGATGCCATCGTTACGGAGAGCGAGGAAGCGGCGAAGGTATTTCTCAATGGAGTCGATTCCGCAACCGTTTATTGGAATGCCAGCACCCGCTTTACGGACGGCTTCGAATTCGGTCTCGGGGCCGAAATCGGAATCTCGACGGACAAACTTCATGCCCGTGGTCCGATGGGGCTTCGAGAACTGACGACCTACAAATACCAGATCTTCGGATCGGGTCAGCTCAAATAGGAATGGATTGACATGAAAAAGATGGTCTCCGCTTCTCTCCCGCTCGCCCTCCTCCTCCTTTTTGGATGCAGCGCCCCACCGCAAAAGGGCGCCGACACCATCAACCAGGCTCAGAGGCTCTCGATTGAGGCGAACCTCAGGCAAATCTCCATCGGCGCCAAGACGCAGCTCCTGGCTGAGGGCCTGTCAGAGATATCCTTCGCCGAGTTGAAAAGTGCGGGGATGGTCAATTCGGTTCGGGTGGTCAAAGGGGAAGAGTACAGCGGGTTGGTCGTCAAAGCGACCGGCGGCACACTCTCCGTGACCACTTCCAACGGAGAGACGATTACTCACCGCTACTAGGAGGCTGTCGGACGAACTTTGGTACTTGCAGAGCAATTGAAGCACAAAGTCCGACAGCCTCCTAGCCCGGAGATCTAACAAACCTACTACTACGAAGACGCCGCAGGGCCAGGAAGAGAAAAACGCTTGGGGGATATCGGTCGATGCCTACAGAAAGCCTGGAAGGTCGCAGGTTTCGCGATCAACTCTTTCGTCTCCTGCGATGGGAAGACCTCGATAAGGAATACATCCGCCAGCTCATAATGCTGGCCAAGGAAGAGGATCTGGAGGGCGCCGGACTGGAGGCCATTCCGCCAACGCCCGGGGATGTCACGACCAGCGCCATTGCAACCGATGAGCTGAAACGGGCGCGGCTCGTGGCAGGCGAGGAACTGGTCATCTGCGGACTGCCGCTGGTTCCCTTGATCCTGGATGTATATGGACCCGAGCATGGATTCGAAGCCCTCGTGGAAGAAGGCGTTCCCGTAAGAGAGGGGGAGGTTCTTGCGGAACTGACCGGTTCGACCGTATCCATCACAACGGCGGAGCGCGTCACGCTGAACTTTCTGGGGCACCTTTCGGGAATCGCGACCAACACGGCCAAGTTCGTAGAAGAACTGAATTGGAGCACAACCAAACTGATCGACAACAGGAATTCGATACCCGGGTTGAGAGTGCTGGAGAAGTATGCCGTGGCCCAAGGTGGAGGCTGGAATCACAGAATCGGTCTCTTTGACCGGGTCGTGATCAACGAGAACCACTTCTGCCAGAGCCGGCCGGTCGCTATTGAGCGGCTCGCCAATGCGGTCGGGAGAGCCCGCCGCTGTTATCCAAACCTCCCGGTTGAGGTGGAGCTACGTCGTCTCGATCAGATTCCGGCCATCGCCGAAGCGGAAGTCGACGTGATCCGGTTGCGTAACTTTCCCTTATCGGACCTCGCCGAAGCGGTGGCCTTGATCGGGAATCGAGCCCTGAGCGAAGCAAGCGGCCCATACACTCTGAATGACATCCCGGAGCTGGCCAATATCGGCCTCGACTTTGTCTCCTGTGGCGCCGTCATCAATCAAAGCGGGTGGAAAGAGATCAGCCTCGTCTGGTGCGAATGAAGGAGGAACCCAACGAGATCCATGCCCCCCTCCTTCGAGCCCACCTCCAAGCCGCCGGACTCGACCTTCCCATCCTTCACTTCCCCGAAATCGATAGCACCAACCTAGAGGTCCAAAGGCAACTCGACGCCGGACGTTCGCCTCCCTTTGCCATTCTCGCCTCCAAACAACAATCAGGACGGGGAAGATTGGGACGAAAGTGGCACAGTCCCGAAGAGGGCAACTGTTACTTGAGCTTCGCCCTCATTCCTGATTCGGCGGCGGACGAGATTCAGCAACTGACCTACTGGATAGGCCTCCGAGTCTGCCGTCTTTTGAAGGATTATTGGCAGATTCCGGTTCGCATGAAATGGCCGAATGATCTGATCATACAGGGTAGAAAAGTAGGAGGAATGCTATGTGAAACACGGACCGAAGGAGAGAAGCTGCGTCATCTCATCTTTGGAATCGGGATCAACGTCAACTGCCGCTGTTCGGAATGGCCGCAACCGATACGGGAGACCGCCATTTCGCTCGCTGAAGAACGGGGAAAAGAGCTGGCCCTGAATCGACTCACTGCCATGATCGTAGTGGATGTGATGCGGGCCTGGCATCAGTTCCGGGCCGGAGAGTTCGCCGGAGAGATCCCCGAAGCCTCGAGCGGTGACATACCCCGAAGATCCCACAAGCCCTCTACCACGAAGTTCGTGATATTTCCGGGCTAGGAATCTGTCGGACTTTGCACTTGGCAACATTGCTGGACGTGAGATCGGAGGTTGAAGGTTCCAATTGGCGACCAAGTTGATTCCGACAGATTCCTTCCAAGAAAATGAAACTGAGAATTGAGACTAATTGTCATAACTTTTCGTGGTGTTCCGAATATTTGGCGTTGGAAGTTTGCGACTCTTCAGACATTCGTGACACATTGCCACAACCCTATATTCCGAAGGAGTTAGTAATGCTATACTTTTCAATTCTCAGTTTCATTTTCTTATTGCTAGGAGTCTGTCGGACGAACTTGGTCACTTGCGAAGCAATCGAATGTCAAAGTCCGACAGACTCCTAGGTGCTGGTGGTATTTGATTTGCAACGAGAGAAATATGATGCAGATACGATGAATTACAATCGCCCCTGGGAGAACATTGCGGGGCGGACGGTTGCGAAATCCCGGGTGCCCAATGCGCGTCTTTACGGTTAACATCAACAACACCAATACCGAATTCGGTACGGTCCACGACAATCGGCTGGTCGAGCACCGCACTCTTCCGACCGGTCGGCTGGAGAATCCGAGAAAGGGTATCAGGAGAGTCCTCGACTCAGTGCTCCAGACCGGCCCGACGCCGGAAGGGCTTTGCTACGGATCGGTGGTTCCGAATGGCACCCGGATACTGAAACAAGCCCTCGCCGAGACGAATTGGAACCTTCCAGTTCATCAGCTCACCTATAAGAACTGCCCTCTCCCGCTGAATTTCCCACGTCCGGAGGAGATAGGTCAGGATCGACTGGCCAACGCCATTGCGGCCGATTATCTCTACCGGCTTCCGGTAGTCGTCATCGACATGGGAACCGCCGTAACCTTCGACATTGTATCAAGCAAGGGCTACGAAGGGGGCATAATCGCACCCGGCCTCGAATTGATGACACGCTACCTCAACGAGCAGACCGCCCTCTTGCCCAAACTCGATCCCAACGACTTGATGGTTTCAGCCGGTATCGGCAAGTCGACCATTGAGGCAATGAAACTGGGCTGCGCCGTCGGCATGGAAGGTATGATTCGTGCCCTCCTGCTGCGAGTCGAAAAGGAGTTGGAGAGACTCGGAGAAGGTAAGGCCACCGTGATTGTGACTGGGGGAAGTGCCGGCATTCTCCCCCAGACCTGGCTTTCCGATATCACCTTTAACCCGAACATCGTCCTGATCGGCCTAGCGCGTGCCTTTCAGGTTTCGAGACCGTGAGCGATCCGGTTCCAAACATCGAAGTAGGTAAGCTGACGAAACGATTCGGCGACGTCACCGCTATTCGGGATGTCTCCTTCTCCGTTGCCCATGGCGAGATCGTCGGCTTCCTCGGACCTAACGGTGCTGGGAAGAGCACCACTTTGCGAATTCTCTGCGGCCTCATACCCGCCTCTTCCGGGGTAGCAAGGATTTGCGGAATACCGGTGGCCAGCCGCCCGGTAGAGATCAAGCGCCGCATCGGATACATGGCGGAAAACAATCCTCTACCCGAGGAGATGAGAGTGGTCGAATATCTCGATTTCCGAAGTCGCCTCAAGGGCATTCGAGGAAGGGGAAGGAAGAGGAGGGTTGAGGAGGTCATGACCCTCTGCGAGCTGAATAGAACCAATCGGAAAAAAGTCATCGGCACCCTTTCCAAGGGCTACCGGCAACGCGTCGGGATCGCAGATGCGATTCTGGGGGAGCCGGAGGTGATCATCATGGACGAACCAACGATCGGGTTGGATCCTCACCAGATCCTGGCCATTCGCGATCTAATCGATACTTTGAGAGGAACCATGAGCGTCGTGCTATCGAGTCACATTCTGGCGGAAGTTGAGCTCTCCTGCGACCGGATTATTATCATCAATCAGGGGCGAATCGTGGCCAACGGAAGCGCGGACCGCCTGCGACGCGAGTTCGTCGACAGTGCAAAGTATGTCCTCTCCTTCCGGGGCGACTCGACCGGGCTCCTCTCTTCGATTAAAGCGCTCGATCCGTATCTCCATGCCTTCACCCAAAAGGAAAGTCAGAGCGACGGCATCAGGAAGATCGTCTTCGAATCCTCCTCCCGAGGAGATCTTTCGGAGAAGATTATGAGCACGATCTCCCGCCACCCGGAAGCGCGGGTCCGGTCCCTCGTCCGGGCCGAGTCGAGCCTAGAGGATATCTTTCTGGCAGCGACAAAAAGAAGCTGGGATGAGACCCTATGAGACCCTTCTTCATCCTCCTACGACAGGAGCTCAGAACGCTCTTTTTCTCCCCCGCCACCTATACGGCTGCAGTCCTCTTTCTCGGCCTCATGGGTTGGATCTACTGGCGGATCTTGTTGCAATTGAGCCTCGAACCCCAATTGGAACTGCCCTCCGGAATTTTCTTTCAGCTTTTCTGGTTGCCCGTCTTTTTCATGGTGCCCCTCCTTACCATGAAAAGCATAGCCGAAGAGAGGCGCCTCGGCACCCTCGAGACTTTGAAAACGACTCCGGTCACCGCCCTCGAGATCGTGTTGAGCAAGTTCCTCGCCGCCTACTTTTTCTACTGCCTCCTGTGGTTGCTGACCTTGGCTTACCCGATTCTCGTCGCTTCGGCCCTCGAATCCCCCTTGGCCAAGAGCCAGCTGCTGGAGACCGGGATCCTTTCCGGTGGCTACCTTTTCATCGCCAGCAGCGGTCTCCTTTTCATCGCTGTTGGAATCCTTTCCAGCAGTCTGACCCGCAGCCAACTGGTTGCAGGAATGCTCTCTTTCTGTATTCTCTTCATCATTATCATAGGATTTCGGGAGCTCCAACAAGAGGCCCGAAATTGGCTTCCCACGCTATCCCAGGCCTTGAACTATCTACAGTTATTCAGGCACCTTGAAGATTTCAGCAGTGGAGTCCTCGATTCCAGACCCTTGGTATTCTATCTTAGCAACACCCTCCTCGCTCTGGGCCTATCCGTCTTGGTCGTGGATGCGAAATCCTCGTGAACTTCCCCGAAGATTTCCGAAACGTCAACTGGCTCAACCGGGGCAACCGCACCCTCCAGATCCTCCTTGGAGTGTTATTCATCTGCGGCCTCAACTACCTCGCCTTCCGGCACTATTCCCGAACCGACCTCACCCGCAATCGCCTCTATTCCCTTTCCCCAGAAACAGTCGCCTACATTTCCGATATCGAAACGCCGGTCAAAATTATCGTCACCATACCTCCTGATTCAGCAGAACCGGATACCGCCTTGCTCTACCGCTATGTCCACAATCTGCTTAAGGAGTACGAGAACGCGGGCCGCAATGGAAAGGCGAAGAAAATCGAAGTCGAATTTGTCGACGTATTTCGGGAGATTCGAAAAGCAGAGGCAATCTCCCGAAGTTATGGGATCGAAAGGCCGTACGAGACTCTTGTCGTCAGCGGAGACAAGAGACGGACGATCCTTCCGACCGATATCCTGCAGCTCAATGAGGGCCGGCCGAGCGCCTTTTTCGGCGAGCAGGCCTTTACTTCCGCGATTATCGATGTGACCGACGATAAACCGGACCAAGTCTATTTTCTGGTCGGTCACGGAGAGATGCAGATCGACGATGTCGATCCCAGGCGCGGCCTTTCCCAATTCGCTCACGAACTGGAAATGCGAAGCTTTAAACTCGGAGTCCTCGATCTGAGCAAGGAAAAGGAGATACCGGAGGACGCCGATCTCATTATCGCCGCTTCGCCCCAGAGTCCCTTGACCGTGTCCGAAAGCGAGGAACTGAGAAAGTACCTCTCGGATCGCGCGGGTCGCCTAATCGTGTTCCTCGATCCCTGGCGTAATCACGGTTTTGAAGACCTCTTTTACGAATGGGGTATCCTGGCCGACGACATGCTGATCGTAGATGACGGTCCCGATTTCCAAGTCGCCAGCGGGGACCTTATCATCCGGCAGTTTGCCGAGCACCCGATCACGGATCCACACTTGAAAAATCGCATCCCCGTGGTGGTCGGTCTGAGCCGTCCGATCCGGCCCGATCTGGGAGCGCCGAGCGACGAGCGACGAAGCACCGTCTCCCTGATCGGCAGTTCGCCGACGAGTTGGGCCGAGGGGACCTACCAGAATGCTCGCGAACTCGAGGACCTGCAATTCGATCCCGCAACGGACCTCAAGGGCCCGGTGCCGATTGCAAGCCTTTCAGAGCGGACAGTCTCATCTCCCTTTCTCAGCATATCAGGAGGAAGGCTGGTAGTCTTCGGAAACTCGGACTTTGCCACCAATCAGAGAATCTCCTCATTTGGAAACCACATGCTCCTTCTCAATACGGTTAAGTGGTGCCTTGACCGCGACACTCTTCTAGCTATTCGGGGTCGGGCCGTGGAGACCTACCAGATTCTCCTCAGCCGCCAGGAATTGAATCAACTGGGGCTGCGGATCTTGACCGTCCCGGGCGTATTCGCGATCTGGGGTGTGGTGATATATTGGGTTCGCCGGCGCTAGGAGTCTGTCGGACTTTGACGTTCGATTGCTTCGTAAGTGACTAGGTTCGTCCGATAGACTCCTAGCGATAAGAAAATGAAACTGGGATTTGTGGAAACTAACGATTCTAACCCCTCCGATGGATATCGTTGTGCCAAACGGTCACCGAAGTCGGAAGAGCCTCAAACTTCCACCTTCAGATTTTCGGAAAGAAACCAGAAGATATGACAATTCGTCTCAAATCTCAGTTTCATTTTCTTGCAAGGAATCTGTCGGTATGGACTTGGTTTAGATTTACACCCTTGACCGTTGATTCCCAACCTCCGCGATGTTGCGAAATTCAAAGTCCGACAGATTCCTAGCTCCATGCGACTTCGACTCACCATCGCCTTGCTCATTCTCAATGCCGTTCTCTTTGGGGTCCTCTATATTCTTGACAAGAGGCCGATGGAACCACCTCCCGGCTTTGAACCGGTGATCCCCGAAGGGATCGCGGACAAGGTAGACCGGCTCAGTATCGAAGGCCGAGATCTCGCCCTTCGGTGGGTGCTCGAAAAGAGAGGAAGCGATTGGTTTATCTCCAGCCCGATCAACTGGAGAGCGAATCTCTTCGCCGTAAATCGAATTCTCAATCAATTGCAATTCCTCGAACGGATCACGAGTTTCTCGGTCCAGGACATTGTCAAGGCAGGCCAATCGTTGGCCGATTACGGTTTGGCCGAGCCCAACGCCATCCTCGCGCTCCAGCACGGGGGCACGGAGACGAAGATCAGGATCGGAAGTTCGACCAAAGTGGGAAATCGTCTCTACATTCTGTCCCACGACGAGACCGAGGTCTTCGTGGTTAACCGTGAGCTGCTCGACAGCATAACGATCGATCTGGACGATCTGCGCAGCCAGCTGATTTTCGATATTCCCTTGTATGAGGTACGATCGGTCAGCCTCCGCCTGAAGAATCTGCCTCTCCGCATTGTCCGGAGAGGGGACGACTGGAATTTCGAAACGCCGATCGAGATGGAGGCCGACAACGCCCGCGTGGAAGCCGCCATCAACAAACTGAGTGGAATCCGATTGCTTGAATTCCTCTCTCCGGACCCGGTCGGCCAGGGTCTCGATAGTCCGTCCGTCAGGCTGACTCTGGAGGGAAACAATCGCCGAGAGACCCTTCTCCTGGGTCATCGTCTCCTGGAGGATTCCGCCCAACCTCTCTACTACGCAAGTTTGGAGGGCAATCCTACAGTATTCACAGTACCCTCGGAACCGTTTGTCGACCTGCTCAAGGCGCAGGAGAACCTGCGCGACCGATACTTTGTGAGGATTTCTCCCGAAATCCTCAATGCCATCGAGATTACGGTCGGGAGCGAGTCGGTCCGTCTCCAGCGACTGGAGAGGGGCGGCTGGCAGGTTCCCCGGAATGAGCCGGACGGAGCTCTGGCAAACTGGCCTGCCGATCCTCTTCTGATCGACGAAATGATAAGCAGTATCCACGAGACCAGAGCGCTTAGATTCGTTACCGACTCACCGTCCACAACCGACCTCGTAGATTTCGGGCTGGAAGATCCGCAAAGAAAGGTCCGGCTCTTGGCTCAAGACCAGACCAGCGTGCTCCTAATCGGCGACCTTGCTGGAACCAAAGATACGGTATATGCCAAACTGACCGACCACCCGTCAGTCTACGAGATTCAGAGCGGCCGCCTTCTTTCTCTCCTCCAGACACGCCCCCTCCACTACCGTCTGCGCCTCCTTGCACAGCAACCGAGCGCGGCAGTGATCGAAAGCGTCGTCCTCCACGATCTGGAGATTGGGAGGGATCTCTTTTCACTCGATCTCAAAGCGGACCAAGAGGGACAGAACGGGTCGATCCCGGAGGGCGTTCCAAACCTTGGTGCGGTCGAGGAAGAGGATCGCGAGCCGGCCCTGACCCTGCTCCATTACGGGAGAGAGTTCTCCGTAAACTCCTACCTCAAGCAGGTCTTCACAGAGGGACACGACCTGGGAGAGAAGAGGCTTCCATGGAGATACCTCCTCCGCTTCGGGATCCTCCTTCCGGGAGGAGCCCAAGCGCAAAAACGTTCCCTGAGCTACTACTTTACAGAGCGTCTCGGGGCCGGTACCCAGATCGGAGGATCTCCCGAATTTGAAGTGACCTTCTCTCTCGATCAAAATCTGATCGACGCCCTCTTCCACTTTAGCTTCGACCGCAGCGCCGTCCCCGTCGATCTGTGAATTTCGACACCAAGAGGAGGATCAGCTGGGGGGTTGGACTCTGCGGCGGCGTCCTCAATTCGCTCCTTTTTGTTATCGCGATCCTCCAGGTTCTGATTGCTCTTCTCATCCTCTTGGAGAAGGAGATTCCTCTGCCCGAGTTCGTCCTCAGGGACCTCGGTCGGAAACTCGACAGGATAGGAGCTGAATTCGAGATTGGCGAATTCACCTTTGACACCAGCGGTCACCTCTACGCCCACGACTTGAAACTGTATCGGAAGGAGACGCGGGATCTCCTGATGGAGAGTGAGAGAGTGATTATCGCCCTCGAACTTCCAATGCTCCTTATCCGAAAAGCGGTGGCAGAAGAGCTCAAGATTCGAAATGCAAGAATGATCTGCCCTGCTCTCTACTCCCTCAGCGGATCAGACGAAGCCATCGCAAGAAAAATCAACGGCAGCTTCGTGAACACGGTGCGCGGGTGGGAAATAAGACAACTGAGCCTCCTCCTTCACGATCTGCAGGTGCGAATCCGAGGCCCGCTGCCCGAAGCCGCTCTCCGCACCGAGGGGCGGTTTCCGCCGGGGATGAGAGAGGCGCCGATCAAACGGTACCTCGAGTTCTGCCGTGCCCTTTCAGAATTGCAGAAACCGCTCACGGCCCTGGAAGATGCGACCGCTTCCCTCAAACTGTCTAAGATCAGAGGGGTCCCGCCCTTTCTCGAAGCGGACCTGATCGGCGGGGGTCTCAATTGGCCCGATCTGCCCCATTTTGGCCGATTCCATCTCCACGCTCCCAAGATCGACATCTTCACCCTGTATCTCCCTCAGCCAATCACCGGCCAGGCTGCCTCCGTGGAGACCGATGGGGAGATTGGGACGGGCCCGATCCGGTTTCAGGTTGAAGCCGAGTCAATTCTTCGGAAAGGAATCGAGGGACTGCAGCGGCTGCTCTTTTCCGCGCCCGAGTCCTATTCGTATGCCTTCTCCGGAGCCAGCCTCTCGGGACGCCTCCAATTGGAGGAATATCCCTCGATCGAGGGCAGGGCGGTTCTTGGACTGAAGGGAGGACCGCTGATGATCCGGGGAGAGATCGACACGGAGAAAGGAAGCGGCCGACTGGCGTTGCACTCGGAAGCGAACCTAAACCTGTTGAAAGAGATCGCCGCTCTCTCCAAGTATCGTTTTCTACAGTCCATTGAATTCCCGGAATCATCACAGCTGCGCGCTGACCTCCAGATCGATGACGCCTACGCTTTCTCTAATATGAAGTTCTCCTTTCGCTCGGATTCATTTCGATTTGGAGGTGCAGGTTTCTCACAGTTCCGGATGGACGGTACCATCGATCCCGATTCTATCCAATGCAGAAGGATCGAGTTTGAGCAGTCGGGCTATCGTACGGAAGGATCGATTCTCGGAGATTTTACAACCGGTCAGACCCGAATTCTTCTAAAAGGTCGTCTCTATCCTGCGGAGCTGAATCCGACTCTTCCGGAGTGGTGGGCGAAGACTTGGAAAGACTTCCTGTTTTTCGATCAACCGCCCTACGGAGACGTCGAGTTTCGTTCCAATTGGAGAGAGGGACGGCTTCTCTTCCACTACGGAGCCATCGCAGGACAGAATCTAAGCTATCGCGGCATGGATATTTCAGAGATCCGCTTGCACAGCTGGGCTCGACCCGGATTTCTCGAGCTCTTTCAGATTGAGTCCCAACGACCCGAAGGAGAGGGAACGGGCTCGATGCAGTGGACCTTCCGAGAGCGGAAAAACGTCGCCCGCTCCCTCGATATAGCGACTCACTTTCACCTTGCCAGTCTGTCCGCATTGCTTGGGGCGGAAGCAGCATCCTTCGTCGACGACTTCGAAGTCACCGCCCCTCCTTTTCTCAAAATCAAAGGGACCCTCTATGACAGAGCGGCGCCGCCATCCCGACAGAGGGCTCTGCGCGTTCAAGCGGAGTCAGGCGGCCCACTCAACTATCGCCAACTCTCTTTCGACCGGCTCGCCTTCGACGCGAATCTTGCATCCGACTCCTTTTCCGTCGATCCGCTCTCATTCGGTCTCGCCGGAGGCACCGGCAAAGGAAGGCTGGAATGGAAACAGGATCAATCGAACGGCAGTATGGAGGTCGATCTATCTCTCCGCGGGGCCGACTCAGACAGGTTCCTGGAGATGTTGGGGCTGGAGGAGAATCCGGCCGCCACCTCCGCGAAGAATAGCCCCGAATCGATTAAAGCCGGTTCGCCCCCCAGCGGCACCGTCGACGTCGACCTCAAGGCGAAAGGAAATACGAACGATTTTCTCGACTTCAAAGGCTCCGGTTGGCTGCGAATGACCCAGGAAGGATTGGGCCGTATTCATTTATTCGGCGGTCTTTCCCGGTTATTCTATGGATCGTGGATCGGATTCACAACTCTCCGTCTGGAGCGGGCGGAAGGGTATTTCCTGCTCGATCGAAACTTACTCAGCTTTCCCGATCTCAGATTCTACGGCCCCAACGCTCTTGTTCAGGCCAGTGGCGACCTCCGCTTTCCTCACCACGAGATTGATTTCAAAATAAAAGTCAAATCCCTTGAACGTGCCGTAAACCCGATTTCGACCGCCCTCAGCCCGCTCTTCAAGCCGCTCATCGACTCGCTGGAAGTCGATCTTTGGGGGACCATTGCGAAGCCGGAATGGCGATTTCTCATGGATCCGTCTAACATATTTGCAACGCCGTCGGTATCCTCTCGCCCGATCGATCCGTTCAGCCAGGAAGTCGAAGAAGAACCCGAAATTCAGATTCCATAAAATGATAGGGAAGAACCCGCATCAAGTAGGGGCCCACTGCTCCATCGCGGGGGGCCACGACAAGGCCCTTCAACTGGGTAAGGAATTGGGCTGCGAAGTCGTCCAAATCTTCACCAAGAACAACATGCAGTGGTCGGCCAAACCGATCGACCCGGCCGCCCTTTCCCTCTACTTTCAAGCCAAAGAAGAGACTGCCATAGACCGCGTGTTTGCCCACGCCGGATACCTCATCAATCTCGCCTCGATCGACCGAGGAAACCTGAAGCAGTCGCGGCATGCGCTCCTCGACGAGCTCAACCGCTGCTCTCTTCTCAAACTTCCATTCATCGTGCTCCACCCAGGGGCCCATCTCGGTGCCGGGGAGGAGAAAGGTTTGCAGCGAGTCGTCGAGTCGATCGACTGGATCCTGGACCGCTACGAGGGCGAGACCCGAATCGCCCTCGAATCCACCGCCGGCCAGGGCAGCGTTCTGGGGGCAGAAACCGCACACCTCGCCTTCCTCATCAAGAATTCGAAACAACCCAACCGTCTCGCCGTCTGTCTCGATACCTGCCACCTCTTCGCGGCCGGATACGACCTGCGAAAAACGTCCGACATCGATACCTACCTCAGACACTTCCGAAGACACCTCTCTTGGAAGAAGGTAGTCTGCCTCCACCTCAATGACAGCAAAGGAGCGCTCGGCCAGCATCTCGACCGGCACGAAGTCCTTGGTCGCGGCCAAATCGCGTGGACCTGTTTTGAAACCGTATTGAAGCATTCCGCATTCGCCCAGATTGCTCTCTGCTTGGAGACTCCAAAAGGGAAGAACAACATCAACGATCGCAAAACCCTCAGACAGTTGAAGCGCCTACGGGCGGAATAATGGATTTGCCTAGGATCTGAGGGTCTCTACCCTTAGCTCCAAATCCTCGAGGAGGTCAAAATCTTGGATATAGAGGAAATCAGAAAGATCATCGAACTCATGAAAAGCTCGGACCTCACCGATTTCGAGATCGAGGAGGATAGTTTCAAACTGCGCATAAGTCGCCACAAAGGTGAGCACACGACAGTCCTCACCCCCGGCACCCCCACTCCCTTCCCCGGTCATTACTCCGAACCGCCGCTGCCCATTCCTCAGGAATCCTCACCTCCCGCAGAGCCCGATGAGGAGCCCGCCGATTTCATCAATTCTCCTATGGTTGGGACCTTCTACAGGGCTTCATCACCGGAGAGCCCGGCCTTCGTTGAGAAAGGCAACGAAGTGGGTGAGGAAACCATCGTCTGTATTATTGAGGCGATGAAGGTCATGAATGAGATTCAGGCCGAAGTTTCCGGCGAGATTGTTGAAATTCTGATCGAAAACGGTCAATCCGTCGAATTCGGGCAGTCACTCTTCAAGATAAAAAGGAGTTAATGGTAGCGGAGGCGGAGCCATGTTTCAAAAGATTCTGATTGCTAATCGGGGCGAGATCGCTCTGCGCATAATTCGTGCCTGCAAGGAGTTGGGGATAAAAACCGTCGCCGTCTACTCGGAAGCGGACGAACAATCTCTTCACGTTCAATTGGCTGACGGAGCCATCCGCATCGGACCCTCGCCAAGCAGCGAAAGCTACCTCAAGCCAGACCGCATTCTCAGCGCCGCGGAGATCGCCGACGTCGATGCGATACATCCAGGTTACGGTTTTCTGGCCGAAAGAGCGGAGTTCGCCGAGCAGTGTGAAAGCTGCAATATCAAATTCATCGGGCCCAAATCGGAAACAATCCGTCTAATGGGGGACAAAGCGCTTGCCCGCGAGACGGTGAGAAAAGCGCGGGTTCCGGTCATCCAGGGAAGTGAGGGTCCAGTTGAAGATGGTCAGGCTGCCCTTCGGATCGCGAAAGAGATCGGTTTTCCTGTAATCATCAAGGCGGTCGCCGGCGGCGGGGGAAGGGGCATGCGCGTGGCTCACAACGCGGTGACCCTGCTGAGAGAATTTGCCAATGCTCAGAGCGAAGCCGAGAAGGCCTTTGGCAACGGCGAACTCTACGTCGAAAAGCTGATCGAGAATCCTCGCCATATTGAATTCCAGATTCTGGCCGACAGCCACGGAAAAGTGATCCACATGCTCGAGCGCGACTGCTCGGTGCAAAGACGGCATCAGAAACTCATCGAGGAATCGCCCTCCCCCTTCCTGAGCAATGATCTGCGGAAACGCATGGGACGGGCGGCCTTGCGGGCGGCGGAAGCCTGTCAGTATGAGAACGCCGGAACCATCGAATTCCTGGTCGATCAGAAAGGTGACTTCTATTTCATTGAGATGAACACCCGGATCCAGGTGGAACACGGAGTGACGGAAGAGGTCACAGGCTACGATCTTATCAAGAAGCAGATCCGGATTGCCGCGGGAGAGAAGCTGCAGATCGATCAGAAAGACATCAAGTTTACTTGCCACGCCATCGAGAGCCGGGTCTGTGCCGAGGATCCGAGTCGAAATTTCGCTCCCTGTCCCGGTGAAATCACTCTCTACTACCCGCCCGGCGGGCATGGAGTCAGGGTTGACTCGCACGTCTATGGAGGATATGTGATTCCCCCACATTACGACAGCATGATCAGCAAAGTCATCTCCTTTGCGAGGACCCGGGAACTCGCCCTCGACCGCATGTATCGCGCCCTAAGCGAATACCTGATCAGGGGAATCAAGACTACGATCCCCTTCACCATGGCGGTTATTCGCGACCCAGTCTTCAGGCAGGGTGGCGCCACTACATCCTATGTCGAGGAATTCATCAGCCGGGCGCCCAAGGACCTTTTCAGCAAGAATAACCACTTGAACTGAACGAACCATGGCAAAAAGAAAGACAGCATCATCCGAAAAGTCCGAGATCGGCCAGATACCGACTGTGAGTGAGGACTCCTCCGCCCTGGGAGAGATCAAGATCAATCACAAAGTCGTGGCCAATATCGTGCAGTTATCGACCCTCGACGTTGAAGGCGTCGTGGCAGTGGCGGGAAGCAATTTCGTCGATAAGATCGAGGGGATCTTCCATAAGAAAGAGGCCGGTTCGGGAATCCGGGTTGAACTGGATGAGAATGATCACTATCATATTCACATTCAGGTCATCCTCGCTTTCGGATTCGAATTGGCCAAAACCGCATTCAATATCCAGAACACGGTACGGGACCACGTTAAGAAAATGACGAATAAACAAGTCGCCAAAGTCGACGTAATTATAGAGGACATTAAGCAGCCCGAAGCACCGGAAGAAAAAAAGGAAGAAACCGAGGCCTGGCCCGCCGGCGAGCATACCGACTAAGGATCTGTCTCCCTCAGTTTGCAAAAACCCCGTTGGTTTTGTTTCCAGTCGGGACAATGTTTAACCCACCAAGTTTGGGGCGACAGATTCGATACAAGATCGATGCAAAAATACATAGATCAAATATCGCGTGCCCTTGAACACCTGGTCGAAGGACCTTTCTTATGGATCGGCGCCGTCGCCTTTGTCCTCCTCCTTGCTCTCTGGCTCCTCCTGACCAGGAGGGAACCGGGACCGATTGTCGCTTTCGACAGCGCCACCGGAGACGTCAAGGTCTCGAGACAGGCGATTCATGAGCTCGCTCAACGGACCTGTAATTCAATGGACTCGGTTGGAAAGTGCCTCACTAGGATCCACTCCCGAAGCGGCATTCTCAACATTGAAGTACGGATCCGCTTGATCGGCGGGAGCCGGCTCAACGATGTATCGACAGAACTACAGACCCGGCTCACTCAGGCGCTCCAGGAGAATCTGGGCATAGAGCGACTTGGAAGTATCGACATCATCGTTACCGGATTCATCGGGGACCCCTCCTCGACACCTCAGCCCAGTGTCGAAAGTGTCGATGAAGCCTATGCTTCCATGGCCGAGCCTGCCGAAGACGAAGAGAGGGTCTAGGAGTCTTATAGTAGCTCCAAGTTATTCATCAGTGGGGCCGAGTGGAGCCGTAGGAGTAACTCGGCGAGGTCCCATTGTGAGTAGCTTGGCAGAAGCTGGGTTGGCTATGGGGCAAGGAGTTTGTTTCTCTGGAGGAGTTAATTTTCAAAGGCGGCCGTCCACTACGAACTTAGGAGGCAGTCGTGAGACGACTTCCGACAGAATTTCGAGTAGACGGCTTGCCTGGATGACCGATAACGAACCCTCAGTTTGTATCCTCATAGCAGGATCCACTATAAGAATTTCGCCTGGACATCCAGCGCCTTTGAAAACCACAAAACGAATAAAACAGAAGGGAAGGTAATTGATCAAAGGGATGCAGAAAAGCGAAAAAACTAATCCATACAGTGTGGTTATAGGGATCGATTGGGCGGATCAGAAAAATGATCTTTGGATGATCGAGAGGGAAACGGCAGGAGGGAGTCACCGGCAGGTGGCTCAGGATGCGATAGCGTTGCATGGTTTTGCCGTGGAGATGAGAGAAAGGTATGGGCGTGAGGGAAAGCGCGTCGCCATCGTGGTGGATCAGAAGCGTGGCGGGTTGATCAATTTTCTGATCGGATTGGAGTTTGTCGATATCTATCCGGTGCATGCGGCCAGTGCGAAGGATTATCGACAGGCATTGTATCCTTCCAGGGCCAAGAGCGATCCGGTCGATGCGCAATTGCACGCGGAATTTTTCCTCAAACATCCCGAGCACTTTGAGAAGTGTCTGAGACCGGACAGTGTGGAGACGCGCGAGCTCAACCTGTTGTGTGAGGACCGGCGTGGATTCGTCGATCAGGCGACTCGCTTCGAGCAGCAATTGTGCAGCTGTCTGAAGCAGTATAACCCATTGGTGTTGAAACTGTTCGATGACTTGGGCAGTGCTATGTGTCTGCGCTTTGTTCTACGCTGGCCGACGCTTAAGAAGGTCAAGAGCGCATCGGCGCAAGGGTTGCGAAAGTTCTTTTATAAGCATAACAGCCGCAGCGCCGCGAAAATCCAGGAGCGCCTGGAGTTGATCGACCAGGAAGAGGCCTTGACCGAGGATCCTGCGACTCTGGAGGCGTACAGTCGCAAAGCGCAGACTCTGGCCAAACAGCTTTTGGCCCTGCAACCGCAGATCGAGGCCTACGAGGAGCGTATCAAGGAACTTTTTCGCACCCATCCCGATGCCCCTATGTTCAGCGGCCTTCCCGGAGCCGGCGAGGCCCTCAGCCCTCGGCTGCTGTGCGCCTTTGGGACCGATCGTTCGCGTTTCGAAACGGCCCGGAACATGACCCAGTGGAATGGTTCAGCTCCAGTCACCATCAGCAGCGGTCAGCACAAAAACAGCAGCCAGGCAAAACGACTGGTCACCTGGCGGTGGTCCGCGCCCACCTTTGTCCGCCAGAGCTTTGTTGAATTTGCCGCCCATTCGATCCGAAACTGCGACTGGGCCAACGCCTACTATCAAATTAAAAAAGAACAGGGCAAATCCCGCCAAACCATCCTTCGAGCGCTCGCTCTGAAATGGACCCGCATTCTCTTTCGCTGCTGGCAAAATAACCAGAATTACGACGAGCACAGATACCTCGAATCACTCCAAAGGCGCGGTTCACCGGTATGGCATAGACTCCAGCAACTAAACGGCCACGCCCTCTAAACAGAAAATGAGTACTATTTTAAAAAATCCCTTGACGGACCACCTCAGTTTTCTGTCGGACTTTGAGGTTCGATTGCTTTGCAAGTGACTAGGTTCGCCCGACAGATTCCTAGCCCGCTTTTCTCACGAATCTCGGAGGAACCCCTCGCCGCCGGAATGCTCTCACCGCATTTATGCTGACCTGAAACTTCAATCTACATGCGGGTTTTCGGGCAACATTTCGGTACCTCCAAAAAGTGGAAATATGGAACCTTCAGTTGAAGTTTCAGCCCCGATTGATCCGGCCCCGAAGAGGCAGCCGGCGGCCGAACTGACTAGAAACTTCACTGCCTATGCGGACTTTAAGGCCATTCGCGCACCCAGCCAAATGGAGGAAAGTATGGAACCTTCGCATGAAGTTTCTACCCCGATTGATCCGGTTCCGAAGTGGCAACCGGCGGCTGGAGCTGATTAACGGCCATGAAAAACGGGCTAAGAACACTTCATCAAGCGCGCTTCTACGCCATTCTGGACACCGGATATGTAGAGCCCAATAGACTCCTTCAGAAATGCCGAGATCTCATCTCCGGAGGCGCAGATCTCATACAATTGCGTGCAAAACGGGAATTTCATCGTCAGCGCGTAGAAATTGTCGAATCGCTCCTCCCAATCTTTGAGTCGAGTTCCGTACCCCTCGTGATCAACGATGACGTCGAACTGGCGGCTGCATTCCCCTCACTCGGTCTTCATGTTGGCCAAGATGACACTCCGGCCCGCTGGGCGCGTGAGAGGTTGGGTCCGGATCGGATCCTGGGCCTCTCCACCCACTCTCTCGAGCAGGCCCAAGGGGCCATTGCCCTCGGCAGCATACTGGACTATTTTGCGGTGGGTCCGGTATTCGCCACTCCTACCAAACCGGACTACAAGCCGGTCGGAACCGAATTGGTCCGAAGAGTAAGCGATCTGAAACCCCCTACTCCCTTCTTCTGCATCGGGGGCATAACCCGGAAAAATATTGATGAGGTAGTAGAAAGCGGTGCCCAAAGAGTGGTGGCAGTCTCCGATGTCCTAAATGCGGATGACACCGCCGGCGCGGTCCGGGAACTCAAGGAATCTTTCGGTTAGGAGGCTGTCAGGTTCTGTCGGACAGCGTCGGACGCGTCCGACCCCTTGTCAGACTTTCTCCGATGGACTACCAGCCGCAAAGATACCTAGCCCTAGTTTCGCACTTTATAAGTTAAGTCCTTGATAATCAACACGCGTTTTTGAAAGGCACTACAAAATCGGTTCGATTTTTATTTTGCTCATACTCTTCTTAACGGGCAATTTCTTCCATTGGATCTGGAAGAGATTGTAAATCTGCTTGTGGCTCTGTTCGGGAATGCCCGCTTTGCGCAGACGATAGACTTCTCCCTGTCGAGTGGGCAATATGACAGTGGCATAGGTATGGGTTTGGAGGACCCGCTTGATGGTCTGCCAGCAGCGGGTGTCCCCGTGCCGCTCCAAGGTGTATTCGATAAAGCGCAAAAGCTGGTAGGCCAAAATGGTGATAAAGACGTGGCCCTCAACGCGCGGTTCAATCTGGTGGTGGTTGGGTCTGAGGCCCAAGTCGCTCTTGAGCGCTTTGAAGCCGTCTTCGGCCCGGGTCAAAGTCATGTAGAGGCGCCACAGCTGGGCCCCGCTGAAGTTGTGCCGATTGGTGCGCAGCACAGAGCAGCCCAACAGTTGAGCATTCTCATCACAGGCCTGGTCCCTTCGAGTCCAGCAAAGGCCGCACTTTTTCTCTTTAGAGCCCTTGGCGGCTTCGACCAGTTCAATAGAATAGAAGCGCTGCACTCGGGAATGTTGCCCCTGTAAGCGCCCGATCGCGGTATGGATTTTTGCGGGCTCCTTTAAATGGCCTTGATCGACCCTTTTCTGAAGCCCCTCGAGCGCCTTCATAAAGCGCTCTTCGGCCCCTGAATAAATCGCCTCTTCCTTGGCCCGCCTGCGCACGCTCTGACACAACAGCACATACTCCTCGCCTGCTTGCCTCGACTCCTCCTGCGTTGTCTCCTGGTCCCCTTCACTCTCATTTTCTTCTCCCACCTGCTCTTTTATCCACTTCACCTTCACTTCCCGGTCCCAATCCCTCCCCTCTACCTTTTCGAAACCGGAAGCCTCCTGGAACTCTGCAAGATAAGCCTTACGCCCCCGGCGGCTCTGGTTGACCAGGTAGCCGAATCCCTCCTCGCGCAACAGTTGCACATTCTCCCGGCTCGCGATCCCTCCATCCATGATGATGAGGGTCTTCTCACGCTCGCCCTGGGCCCCCACCGCTTTCTCCAATTCAGCGATCATCTCCAACAGGGTCGTCGCGTCATGGCGGTTGCCCGCAAATATCCGATGTCCCAACTCAAAGCCTTCGGTATCGAACACCATCCCCACCACAATCTGAACACAATCGTGGCGTTTCTGTTTGTTCTTTCCCCGTTTCGCTTTGCCGTTGCTCGCACCCACCCCTTCGAAGTGCGTATTGGTAAGATCCTACAGTAGTACCGTCCGATCCAAACTGAACAGTTCCCCCTGGCGCTCGCGCATATGCTCTTCGATCCTTTCGCGGTTCTCCACCAACCGATCGCTCACCCGGTAGTAGCGATGCCGATCCGACTTCACCGCCGCCACTCCCAGAAGATCTCCCAGGGCACTCTGCCTGGCCCACTGGGGCAAGGCGTTCTCAGGCACTGGATCCACCAGCCGGTTGATCACCGATACCTTAGCCGCATCCCTTTGCGCCCGGTTCAAGCCCACCTCCTGCAAGGCTTCATCCATCCTCAGCTTTTCCCACCCCTTAAGCCCCAGCAGAATCGGTCCCAATAAAACTCCCGCGGCGCTATGCTCCACTTTATCGGCCAAGACCCCATCAATTGCGTTCTGCTGCTCTGCAAAAGCCTCGGCCTTTTGGCGCAGTCCTCGCCACCGCCCCTCCCCATCAATCCGCCGCAGGATCAGTTCAATCCAGTTCTGCTGTCGACGCGTATACTCAGGGGCCAGAAGTTCCTCGATCCCGTAGAGCTGCTTTTGCACCGCCTTGGCAATGGGTCCAAAGTCCGGTCGACTGATGGCCCCATCGCCCAGGGAGACCACCACTCGCTGTCGCGGTTTACCTTCGCTGTTGCGGTAAGATTCAAGCAGTTGGAGGACCTGGCCGCTCTTGGAATGCTTCAGACGGAAAAACATATCCCGCCAGTCTGGGCGGGCAGATAGGGAGAGTCAAGAACTACTGAAACTTATAGTCCCTACACGATCAATACAGGACAAACATTCATTGCTCATTAACGACTTACGAATAATAACGTCTCTAAGTTCAGTGCTTTCCGCCCTTCAGTACGCAGTTTGGGCTAGATCCCACCAATCACCTTCCTGCCGGCGGTCCTGTGCACACCGCACTCCGAGACGCTCCGCGGACTCCGAGAAATCACGAGATACCAATTCGATCTCTTGGCCGAATATCCCACTGAGAGCAAGAACACCGCCCGGCTTTAGGGATCTGAGAAGCTCGGCGCTGTACCGGCAAAGGATATCGGACTCAATGTTGGCAAGAATGAGGTCCGCTTTCCTCCCGCGCAAACTTTCGCCCAATCCGCCTCGCCGGCACTCGACTCGCTCCTCAAGTAGGTTCAAATTCTGATTCTCACCGCACACCCGAACCGCAACCGGGTCGACATCGAATCCGAATACGGAAAGGAACCCCATTCGCGCGGCGGAAAGAGCAAGAATACCCGAACCAGTGCCGGCATCGATCACCGAACAACCCTCCATACGCCCTCCTCGGGAGTCGCGGAAATCAAGCAGGCGATAGGCACAGAGTCGGGTGGTGGGATGGTCCCCAGTCCCAAAGGCGAGGCCGGGATCGATGTAGACGGCCGCCTCGGCAATGGGGACCTCATACGAGTCCTTCATCCAGAGCGGAATCCAGTGAAGCCCTCGGCACGACCAGGGCTTGAAGCTCTCTCGATATCGATTGATCCAACTCTCTTCCTCCAATTCGCTCCTTCCGGCGTTCTCGGGGAGAGCAGAGAAGCAGGAGCGAAGTTGCCTCCAATCGGCCTCCGCCTGGGGAGCGCTCTCAAAGTACCCGTTCAGTTTGAAATGCTCCGTCCCCTCCTGGCGCATGAGCATCCATGGCGACCGGTCCAGTTCACAGAAATGCTGCTCAAGGGCATCCGCCAGATCCACTGCGACCTGACACGAGAGCAGGATCATTCGAAAAAGCGCTTAGCCTTCTTGAAGAAGCTGTCCGACACAGGGTGCTCCGCATCGCCACACGCAATGGCGAATTCCTCGAGCTTCTTTCGCTGTTCCTTACTGAGACGACGCGGAACTTCGATCTGAACGCGAATCAACTGATCTCCCGCACGCCCGTCATGGAGCCCCGGCATACCATGGCCGCGCAAACGAAAGGTCGTGCCGCTCTGAGTGCCAGTCGGGATCTTAAGTGACGCCTTTCCGTTGAGGGTGGGAACATCGATCGTCCCGCCAATCGCGGCCAAAGTGAATTTGATAGGAATCTCGCAGAAGAGATCGTCCCCGCTTCGTTCGAAAATCTCATGCTCCTTAACATGAAAAACGATGTACAAATCACCCGCTTCTCCTCCCGCTAGACCCGCCTCTCCATTCCCTCGCGATTTGAGACGCGTTCCCGTATCGACTCCGGGCGGGATCCGTACGTTGATCTTGCTTGTCTTCGCGACGCGCCCTTCGCCTCGACACTTACCACAAGGATTCTGGATGACGACGCCGCTGCCCTCACAGGTCGGGCAGACCTGGCGGACGCTGAAGAAACCCCTCTGAGAAGTGACCTGCCCTTGTCCGCCACACATCGTGCAGCCCGTTTTCTGCGAGCCTGGCTCGGCCCCGCTCCCATCGCATCGATCACAGCCCGCGGCCCTTCGAAAGGAGATCTGTTTTTCCGACCCTTTTGCCGCCTCCGGCAATTCAATCTCCAGATCGTAGCGGAGATCGCTTCCGCGACGGCCACCTCCCTGGGAACCCCCGCGACCGCCGCCGAAGAACTCCTCAAAAATGCTTCCGCCGCCGCGACCGCCGCCGCCGCCGAAAACTTCGCGAAAGAGATCAAAGGGATCATGAAAACCACCGAATCCGGCGCCCCTGCTGGTACCTCCAGATTGAAAAGCGGCGTGGCCATACCGATCGTAGGCCGCTCTCTTTTCAGAATCCTTCAGCACCTCGTAGGCTTCCGAGACTTTCTTGAACATCTCTTCGGCTTCGGCATTGCCCGCATTCTTGTCCGGATGATACTTCATCGCCATCTTCCGGTAGGCCTTTTTTATCTCGTCCGCCGAAGCATCTGTCGAGACACCGAGGAGTTCGTAGTAATCTTCCTTAGCCACGACTCAAAAGATGCAATCTGTTATTGGAACGATGCGGAGCGGGAGAACCATCGGATTCTTCATGCCGGTCCGGCAACGTCCTTCTCTTCCGCATGAGCCTCTCCTGATTCGCTGGGTGAACCACTCGAAACAACGACCGCCGCCGCTCGCAACAGTCTATCATGAAGCCTATAGCCGAATCTGGTCACCGCGATTATGTTTCCATCCTCTACTTCGTCGCTCGGCTGCTGCGAAACCGCCTCATGCGAATTGGGATCGAAAACCTCGCCCTCCGGATTGATCTCAGTGACACCGTGCTGTTCCATAACCGCTTCGAGCTGGGTGCGGACCATATCGAAGCCTTCGACAAGGGGCGCCGATTCGGGCTGGCTACGTGCCGTTTCCAGACCGATATTGAAGCTGTCCAAAACGGTGAGAAGATCCTCCATGAATCCCGCCGCTCCGTATTTTCTCAGCTCTTCCTTTTCCCTGAGAGTGCGCTTGCGAAAATTCTCCTGTTCCGCCACGGCACGAAGATAGCGGTCGTGGTTGTCCCTGGCTTTCGATACCGCCTCATCCAGTTGCTTCAGAAGCTCACCCTGCGTATCCTCCTCGAGAGTCGCCGCTTCCCCTACCTTCTCTTCCTCTGCCCCCGCACCGTCCGAATCAAGGGTTGCTGCTTTCGCTTCAATCGACTCGGGCTTCTCCGGTTGCGGTTCCGCATCCCGGTTCTCCTCTTCTTTCTTCGCCTTCGACTTCTTCCCGCTGGCCATCTCAATCAGTTTTCAGCTCTTGACATTGCGAAACTACGTCAACTGTTTCTCTCGGATTAAGCCATCCTGAGACAATTGGCTTATGCGCCTGTTCCCTTCAGATTACGTGCTAGGAATCTGTCGGACTTTGCATATCGCAACATCGCGGAGGTTCGGATTCAACGGTGAAGGGTGCAAATCTAGACCAAGTCCATGCCGACAGATTCCTTGCAAGTATCAGAGTTCTCCCGACAGACTCCTAGTCGGATTATTAACCGCGGTAGGGTTTTACTTATTCTTAATGGAATCAAACACATTTTTGATAGCGCTTCCGGTATCTTCGACTCCCTCGATCAGGCTCTTTGCACCCTCTCCAAACGTCTCCGCCGGAACCGCCAGAATGCTGCCGGCAAGCTCACGATAGGTCTCCAATTCGGTCAGGGATTGGACGATCGATCCAACCATATCGGAGAGACCCGCCTTAGTCAGTTCACGGGAGAGCGGACCCGCAATCTGCTTGAGGTCCGTAACATCTTCGAGTTCCAGCGAAATATCCGTCTCGATCTGGTGAACACGAGGGTTGCTTCGAGAGAAATCACCATATTTCAAGCTCCTCAGTCGCAACGAAAATCGCTCGATGAGGAACTCTCTGGCCTCCGGCTCATCGCTCGCTTCCGATCCCTCGCTCTCCTCCGGCCCGCGCAGCGATTCGAGGAACCGGAGGACATTGGTTTCGTTCTCAGCGGTCTTGATGTAGCCGAATTCGCCGATATCGAGGATGAGTTCCCTGATAACGATGCGATCCCGAAAGAGCGTGGAGGGAGCGAAATCAACCTTTACTTTCTCGAAGGCGATGAATTCGGGGCTAGGAAAGCTCTCCGGATTCTCGAGGCTGGCGTCCTCGAGGATCGCTTCTCCCGCGAAAAGTTTCAATTCCAGACTATCGAAGTCGGCCCGGAAACCGGTCATATCCTCTACCTTGTCTTCGATCAGGGTGGGGAGAAAGTGGAGCATTGCCCAACCGACCCCGATCGCAAGAAGCAGCAATATGAGGAAGACTGTGGTCAGGCAGCCAAACGCTTTTCCTGCCAGTTTGAATAACATCTGTTAAGTTCCATGCTAGGAGCCTGTCGGACGAGATTTACCTTTTCCACAGCAATTCAAGGACAGTATCCGACCGGCTCCTAGCAAAACTGATCCGTAATAAGAACTCGAGTCTCTTTCGAGGTCCGAAAAAAAAACGAGTCAGAGTAAGGCAGGAGAATATTGTCTCCTGATTTGATGGTTGTCCCAGACTCTAGATCCGTCAATCTCCCCCTGACAATATGCAGGAGCCTCGGTTCTTCTAATGAAGGAAAATTGAGTCTTTCGTCCGGTTCGAAATCATCATATTTCGTCACCCTGAACTCCTCCGATTCGGCCAAAATCTGCCGGCCCTTCGAATATCTCTGGGGAGGCGGTTCATAGTCCGTAAAGTCGATGCACTTGAGCGATTCCTCCACGTGAAGGGCTCGCGGCTTTCCGTCGAGACCCTTTCTTCCCCAATCATAGACGCGATAGGTGGTATCCGAGTTCTGCTGGATCTCAAGAATCAGGTTGCCCGCATCAATGGCATGGAGCCGCCCGCTGGGGACGAACATTGAATCCCCCTCGCCGACACGAACTCGGTGTGCCAGCGCTTCCAGCTTCTCGCCCCGAAGCGCCACCTCGAATTCCTCCCGATTCACCTCCGGATTGAGCCCCACAAAAAGGGCCGCGCCCTCCTCCGACGCATGAATATACCACATCTCGGTTTTGGCTTCGCCGCCCAGAGATGAGGCGACCTCGGCCGGCGGATGCACCTGCAGACTCAATCTTTCCACGCAATCGAGCCACTTAACCAGAATCGGAAAGGGGCTCCCTTGGGCATAGCCCGGGCCCATTATCTCCTCTCCGTGCGCCTTCAATGCTTCCTTCAGGTTCAGGCCTTCCCATTTGCCACCCGCGATCCTCGACTGGGCCTCGCTGCGGTCCACGATCTCCCAGCTCTCCCCGATTCTCTTCCCTTCCGGCAGCGTTCTTCCCAGTCTGGTGCCTATTCCCGTTCCTCCCCAAACCCGCTCTTGATAAATAGGATGAAAGGATATAAAATTCATCGCAAATTCAATAAAACTTGAGCTGAGCTCTTCCCGAAAACCTCGATAGTCGGTTTGGAGGGCCCAATCCGAGAGCTTGCAGCTGTCCCCTGTTACCCGTCAAGGGACACGCGAAGCCAGGAATCTGTCGGACTTTAAATTTCGCAATATCGCTAAGGTTCGAATCGATGGGAGAAGGTTGTAAATCTGCACGAAGTTCATACCGACAGACTCCTCGCTCGGAAGTTTCACCATTGAGTTCTTCCGCACTCCGCATTGTGTGACCGAAAAAGGGGAATTCAACGTCAATCTCGAAATCTTTGAGGCAACCTACTCGATCACCAAAACTCTTATCTGATGGCCAAGAAGAAGGCTAAGAGCGGAAGGAGGCTGCCCACCTTCAAGCCGAAGGACGCGCGTTCCAAACCCCTCCTCGGGGTCATCTTTCTTGGCCTATCTATCCTCATTCTGGTATCGGTCTGGGACTACGCACCGGAGCAGAGTCCCGAGGTGACAACCGAGCGTAGCGGGGAGAATCTGGTCGGTATCTTCGGCGCCAAAGTCGGTTTCTATTCTTTTCGGGTCTTCGGAGTCGGGACCTGGCTGATCCCTGCCTATCTCTTGTGGATCGGCTATATGTACTTCTTCCCCCTCTCCCATAAACTAAAGGTCTCCAAGATCCTGGCTCTCCTCTTGTCTATCATTTCCGCTTCCGCTTTCACCAATATGCTCCAAGTCCGGTCCATAAGGACGAATATTGACAATGACCTCTATTCCGCTGGATACGGTGGTTTCGTAGGCGACTGGGTCTATGACGATTTCCTTAAGAATTTCCTTGGCACTTTTGGCGGCGCCTTCGTTCTGGCTGCGGTCTTCGTCCTCTGCTCAATCGCAATGTTTCACGACAATATCGGTCGCATCGGACTGAAGGAGAAGTGGGAGAAGTGGAAGGCCGATCGAACCGAGAAGGCCGAAAAAGAAGAGGAAGAGCAGAACGAGGAGGAGGAGGAAGAGGAGAAACCGGAAATCAAGCTCGTCTCGAGCAAGACGACTCCACCCATTAAGGCGCCTGGAAAAACGAAACTCACGCGCCCTTCCTTGAGGACCGAAACCAACCCTCCCATAGCAGTCGGGAAGGCTGACGACGAAGAGGAGGGCTTGGAAGATGTTGAACCTCCCATTGGTGGGCAAAAGATTCAGCTTCCCCGCTCCGGTCAGAAAGTAAGCCTTACCACTTCCGGTCTCGTTTCCGGGCCCGGATCCAAACAACCTTTCGGTTCCAAACCCCTCAAAATAATTGCCGAAGAGAGGACCAAAAAGTCGCAAAGTTCCTTCCCCGTTCAGAAAGGCGACTATGTGATGCCCCCTCTCTCCCTGCTGGACGACATGGAGCCGATTTCTGAAGAGTCCGATCTAGAGGACCATGAGGGTACCGCCGAGGCTCTATTGCAAACCCTGAACGAATTCGGCGTCAAGGTAACCATGGGTGAGGTCCACACAGGCCCGGTTATCACTCGCTTCGATGTCCATCCAGCGGCGGGCGTGAGGGTAGAAAAAATCGTCAATCTCGACAAGAACATCGCGATGGGATTGAAGTCGACATCCGTCCGTATCCTTGCTCCGGTGCCGGGGAAAGGATGTGTCGGAATCGAGGTCCCCAATAAGTGCCCGTCCGCCGTCTCGGTCCGCGAGATTCTGGAATCCGAAGACTGGATCGATGGCAAAGCTGATATTCCGATCGCTCTGGGCCGGGAGGTGAGCGGTAAGCCTCTGGTAGCCGATCTGAACAAGATGCCCCATCTTCTCATCGCCGGCGCAACCGGTTCAGGGAAAACGGTGTGTATCAACGCCGTGATTGCCTCCCTTCTTTACCACTTCAGCCCGGAAGACCTTCGCTTTGTCATGGTCGATCCGAAAATTGTGGAGATGCAGATCTTCAATGACATTCCGCACATGTTGATTCCGGTCGTCACGGATCCGAAGAAAGTGCCCGGAGCTCTCAAGTACCTGCTCGCCGAAATGGAAAACCGATACCGGGTCTTTGCCAAGACCGGGGTTCGACACATCGCGGGATTTAACGCTAAACGAGCAGAAGAAAACGAGGAGGGTGGCAAAGCGGCCGAGGATAGGGAACTTGAGGCGGATCTATCACCCGAAGAGCGTGCCGCGGTCAGCACCATCGACGTTCCTCGAGACGGAGAGATCGAGATTCCCGACCGGCTACCCTATATCATCTGCATCATCGACGAACTGGCCGATCTCATGATGGTGGCCCCAGCCGAAATTGAGACCTGTGTGGCGCGCCTCGCTCAACTCGCCCGGGCCGCTGGCATTCACTTGATTATTGCGACTCAACGCCCCTCCGTGAACGTCATCACTGGAGTTATCAAAGCGAATCTGCCCAGCCGAATCTCTTTTAAGGTGGCGTCAAAGGTCGACAGCCGCACAATTCTTGACGCCATGGGTGCCGACCATCTCATCGGAAAAGGTGACCTGCTCTTCCGCCCGCCGGAATCCTCCGATCTGGTCCGGGCACAAGGAGCCTTTATCTCTGACGACGAGATTAAGAAGCTGGTCGAGCATCTCAAAGACGTAGGCACTCCCGAGTACGACGAACAGTTTCAGCACACCGTGGAGACCGGGGAAATCCCGGGAGAGGACGAGGATTTCGAAGAGGATGATGACGACGATCTGCTGCCGAACGCCATTGAAGTCTTGAGATCTTCCAAAAGGGCCTCCACCTCGATGCTTCAGAGGAGATTGCGGATCGGTTACAATCGAGCCGCCCGGATCATGGAAATGCTCGAAACGAGGGGCGTGGTGGGGCCCGAAAATGGCGCTCAACCTCGTGTGATTCTAAAAGACCTCGATTCCATTTAACCGCCCCACCGCCATGCAGAATTTTGGAGAGAGGCTGGAAGAAGCGCGAAAGAAGCAGGGGATCTCAATACGAGAGGCTTCCGAGACGACCAAGATTAGGAGCGACTTTCTGCTCGCCTTTGAAAGCAACTCGATCGATCTCCCCCTCCCCGACGTCTACGTGCGCGGATTCCTCAAGAACTATTCAACCTTTCTTAAACTCGATACGGATAAGATCATCACCGATTTAAATGCCCTCCAGCTGAGCCAGGGAAGGGAGCCGAAGAAGAACCTCCACGATTTCCTCGGTCGAATGGACCTGCCCGAAACCGAGGCGTCGCCCGAGTCCTCCGATGCCGTGGAGTCGGAATCCACCTCCTCCGAGATTCAAACCCACACTGACAAGACCCTCTACTACAAAGTCGCCCTGATCGGCGGCGGAACCTTCATCGTCGTCTTTCTCATTGTCCTCCTGGTCAACGTCGTGCTCTCACAAAAGGGGCCGGAAATTAACCCCGAACTTCAACATTCCGTCACTTCCAGCGGGCCCGATGAAAGCACCCCAGTCGGATCCGAAGCGAGAGGGCTGGATCAGGAAGAGATGATCCTGATAGCGTTGGACGACGTCAATGTCGTGGTCCGTCAGAAGATCGACAACAAGGAGCTTTTCAGTGGCTCCATTCAAAAGGGAAAAACGGTCACCGTAACCAAGTACGGGCCCGTTCGCATCAGCTTCCTCGAAGGTGACAACCTGAGGGTGGAACGTGGAGGCCAGATATTCAGCATGGGAAAGTCCGGCCCGGGCACACGAAGTTTAGACTAGTCTTCGAAATACTGCATGAATCGGCGGCGGCGGGATCCGACCGGCGGGCCGAGTATTTCGGCGTAGAGGAAAGCGAGTCTCGTATTCTGGGGATCCTTTCCCATCCGGCGAATGGCACTCCTTAGGTCGGATCGGCCGGTGCGGGTTCGAGCGCCGTAGGTGGTCTGCTTGGCTCTTGCCGAAGTCGGAGACGATCTCTCCCTTCGCGACTGTTCGATATGCATCTGCGACTCTCGCAATTGTTCCATCTGCGCCGCCATCCTCGCTTGGGTTTCGACCAGGGCCGGTTGCGGTATGGGAGGCGGAGGGGGGGTTCTGGCCGGTTCCCGGTAGGTCCCTCTCTGACTTTGCGCGGGAGCGCTTTGCGGCTGTTGAGTCGCCACCGGACGCTGTGCTTCGTGCTGTTGCTGGCGCTCGGCGATTCGCCTTCTGATCTCCTCCTGTAGGTCCCGAGTCCGTCTCTCGACCTCGGGAGCGTCGGGCTGCTCTCCCTCCTCATCTTTCCCTCTACTGAAGAGGCGACTGACGAAATAGATGAGGATGAAGATGACCGGGGCGATCCAGTCCAGATTAAAGCGATCCATTGCTTGGTCGGCTCAATTGCGGGATATTGGCGCCGCCTCTATTGCGGCTCCTCCTCTTCGTCACCGGGCTTGGCGATGGAGTTTCTCATCTCGGTATCGGATTGAATGTTCATCATCCGATAGTAATCCATGACGCCGAGATTTCCCGTTTTGAGTGCGTCCGCCATGGCCAACGGGACCTGGGCTTGAGCTTCAACCAGGTTGGCCTCCATCTCGGCAATCTTGGCCCGATTCTCCTGTTCCAGAGCCACCGCCGCGGCTCGTCGGATTTCCGCCTGGGCCTGAGCCATGTTCTTGTTCGCCTCCGCCTGCGCCTCCTGCAGCTTGGCGCCCACATTTTCACCGACATCCACATCCGCGATGTCGATGGAAAGAATCTCGAAGGCGGTGCCCGTGTCGAGGCCGCGATCGAGCACATTCCTTGAAATTGAATCGGGATTCTCAAGGACCCATTTATAACTATCCGCTGAGCCGATCGTAGTCACGATTCCCTCGCCGACGCGTGCAATAATGGTTTCTTCCTGGGCGCTCCCGACATATCGATCGAGGTTGCTCCGCACCGTTACGCGGGCGCGCGCTCTCACTTGGATGCCGTCTTTCGCCACACCATCGATGGTCGCCCGCCCGCCCGCCGAGGAGTCCGGACAGTCGATCACTTTGGGATTGATCGAGGTGCGCACCGCCTCAATGACAGACTTGCCGGTGCCCTTCGTCGCGAGATCGATAGCACAGGCGCGATCCCATTCAAGATCGATGCCTGCTTTTAAAGCGTTGATCAAGGACATCGTCGTGTGACCGACGTCACCACCCGCCATGTAATGCTGCTCGAACTGATTGATCGGAATCTCGACCCCGGCCTTTACGGCATTGATACGGGCATCGACGATATCGGAATACGGATTGTTCCTCAATCGCATCGCAACGAGGGTTCCGAATCCGACATAGGCACCTGACAACCAAGCTCTTAACCATACCTTAAAAAACGAGATGATTATGAATACAATGACGAGGAGGAAAACCCCGATTACGATCGAAACAATCTTCGGGGTTGTGAGTGCACCGATTACGATCGGGACAGTCTGCGGGTCTGAGAATGCAAGGAAGAGAGTGTTCATCTTCTGTTTAATACGTTAGACATTGAAAATAAACGGGCGCGGGCAATCGGAATTAATAGTTACCTGCCTTACACCATTTGGTAGAAAATGTCTCTCCCCTACTCCCTTGTCAAGAGTTCCAACAGGGTGAAAGTTTTCTGGGGAGGAAGTGGCTGATAGGCAAAAAGATAAAAAAAGAGCTAGACAAACCCGAGGGAATCAGTCATGCCAAGATGGTATGAAAGACAAAAAATCTTACCATCTGACTCCTTCGATAGATCGTCTAACTCTGCGTCTGATCTTGCCCGAAGAGCAGGAGCGATTCAATGATCTTTTGATCCAACATCATTATTTGCACAGTGCGGGGAGCGCGGGAGAGACCCTGCGCTATGTGGCTTTGATCGACGGGCAATGGGTGTGTCTTTTGCTGTGGGGAGCGGCTAGCTACCGGCTGAAGGATCGAGACGGCTGGATCGGCTGGGATGGGGCGCGACGGCATGCGCGCTTGAAACTGGTGGTGCAGAACCGGCGTTTTCTCATTCTGCCCGGGCTCAAGCTGGCCAATCTGGCCTCCAAGACGTTGGCGATGTGCCTGAGAGTCTTGGCCGATCACTGGGAGCAGGCCTTTGCCTATCGCCCCTTGGTAGCGGAAACTTTCGTGGACCCACAGATCCACCGAGGCACTTGCTACAAGGCGAGCGGGTGGACTCCTTTGGGCTTGAGCGCGGGATATGGTCGACAGCGGGAAGATTTCTATGAACGCCATGAGCGCCCCAAGCAGATCTGGGTCAAACCCCTGCGGGCTGATGCTCTGCAACTGCTGCGCTCGCCAGGGCCCTTGCCCAAGGCACACCGTGAGGCCCTCAATGCCAACGACAACTCCCATGCGGTCTGCCTCAAAGTGGAACAGATGACAAGCCTCCGGGAACGCTTCCACCAGATCGAAGACTTCCGTCGAAAAGCGGGCCGTCGCTATCGACTCGCCACGGTCTTGAGTATGATTGTGCTCGGCACCCTCTGCGGCAAACACAACCTCAAGGAGATCGTGCGCCTGGCCCATCACCTCAATCAAGCCCAACTGCGCGCCTTACGCTCCTGGAAAAACCCCAAAACAAGCCGTTTTCAGGCCCCCTGCTATGATGTCTTCTACCGGGTGTTGCAAAACGTCGAGGCCGAGCTTTTCGATCAAATCCTCACCCAATTCATAGCCTCGCCCGAGGGCCGTTTGCCCCGCGATATTGCGGTTGACGGTAAGACTCTCAAAGGCACTGACAAAGAACCGGCCAAGGCCTTGCACCTGGTGGCCGCGGTCGATCATCAAAGCGCTCAAACGATTGCCCAAGTCGCTACCGCCGACAAATCCAACGAGATCACCGCCGCCCAAACTCTCCTGCGCAAGATGCCGGCCATGGACGGATCCACCTTCACCTTCGACGCCATGCATAACCAAAAAGAAACGGCCCACATCGTGGTCGAAGAACTCGGTGCTGACTATATCATCCAGATCAAAGACAACCCACCCACCATGCATCAAGACGCAAAGAATCTTTTCGGCCCCTCCCCCTTTTTGTCCACCAAACCGTAGATAAGGACCATGGCCGCCTGGAGATTCGTCAAATAGCAACCCATCCTCTAAGCGCTCCCTCCCTTGGCTTGCCTCATGCTCGTCAGTTCGCCTCTGTCCAACGCACCTTCCATTATCCTAACAAAGCGAAACCTTCCTCGGAACGCTCCTACTATGTCAGCAGCCGCGATCCCACCGACTTGAGCCCTCCTCAGTTCCTATCGAAAATCCGCAACCACTGGGCCATCGAAAACAAAAACCACTACCCCAGAGATCGCTTCTTCGATGAAGATCGATGTATGATCCGTAACCATAACGCAGCCAGAATCCTGGCTGCTTGCAGGCAACTGGTTCTTAGCCTCAAATCTACCATGGGCTTCGAATCCACCCCTGCCCTCTGTGATCATTTCACCTTCAACCTACACAAGGCCATCAATATCATCACCTAATGTCCCGAGAATCAAAACACCGTAGAGTTCCAAAGCGGCGGCGACAGAGCACCGCCCTCCAGAACGAACGCCGAGTAACCCGAAAGGTTGGAGGGCGGCGCTCTGTCGCCGCCGCCTTGGACCGACGGATTCCTACACCTTACCCACGATGAGCCGAAAACTGTCCTGATTCACCACCTCGATGGAAGTTCCCTTTTCCAATAGTCCGCTCTGCGAAAAGGCCTCATACCGCACCCCATCAACTTCCACCATTCCGGTCGGGTTAAGACGCGTCTCCGCCCTTCCCTGTTTGCCGATTACTTCGGGCCCTGCTTGAGGTTTCAGGCTCGTCTCTTTCAGTGAGGACTTGAGAAAGAACCGTTGCCCACAGCGGGTCTTGGAGAGAATCTTCAGTTCGAGAATAAACATCAGGAGGGAGAGGAGCAGGGATACGACGAACGTCACGACAGCCGCCATCGGCCCGAGCTCGTAATAGGCGACGGCACAGGCCGCGAGGAGCACGACCACCGCTACGATCGCGAGAAAGCCGCCGGGCACGAAGATCTCGAAAAAGAAGAGCAGCAGGGCAACCGCGATCAAAGTGATTACTATACTATAATCATCTATAATCATCTATCGAGCTTGTCTACGAGGAGGGCGAAGTTCCTCCGACCCACCACTTTGATCGAGTTTCCGCGATTCAAGCTGCCCAATCCAAGGGTCGCCTGATAACGCGTCCCCTTGATCTCGACTTCACCGGCCGGATGCAGGTCGGTGGCCGCTACGCCAACCTCACCGACATCGGGAAGAGTGTCCTCCCCACTCAAACTGCTGCCACCCCCGGCGGTCACGGGATCCGCCGCAGCTACATGTCCGGAGAGCACAATGGAATCGTAGATCCAGGTTTTGGGCAGGAATCGCCAAAGGACGAAACCGCCCACGATCGCAATCACCAGACTCAGCAGAACGTCGTATAACGGCTCCCACAATATCCCAAGATCCAACTCAAAGACCTTTCCGTCCCCGGCCGGCCAGACATCTGCCAGTGACCAGACCAAAGAACCGAATATGAGGAGGACCCCCGCAAAAGCGGGAAATACAGTTCCCGGCAGAAGGAAGAGTTCGACCCCAATCAAGATGATTCCAAGGAGAAAGAAGAGCACCGCTTCGTGGCCCGCCAGACCGGCCACGTAGTTGCTCGCGAATACGATCAGAAGAAACGCGATGCCCAACCCACCGAAGACCCCAAAGCCCGGCGTCTTGAATTCGACCAGGAGGCAGAGAAACCCGATTCCCATGAGAAGCGGGGCCACCACTGACATATACTGAGCGAACGACTCGGACCATGTAATCTCGAATTTCCTAATGTCGAAGTTTCCCTCTCCGAATCGATCTTCCAAGACTCCCTCGATCGTCTCCTGAATCCCGGCGCCGAGCAGGGCACGCGGGGGTTCTCCGTACTCCGTTATCGCCTCCGACGCGGTTAAGGAGAGCAGTTCTCCTTCCGGCTTGATTATTTCCCCTTCGATCTCGAGCACGTAGTCGGCGCTCATCATCGCTCTGATAACTTTCGCTCGGTAGGGATCCGTTTCGTTGTAGTTGCGAACCTTGACCATGGTCGCACTCTCGAGTTTCTGCCGCATCGTCTCAGGAATATCCTCACCGGTTCCCGAGATAGGGGCGGCGGCCCCAATTGCGCTCTTGGGCGCAAAGTAAATATAGTCCGTCGAGGCCGCGATAAAGGCGCCCGCGGAAAATGCGTCGACGTTGACGAAAGTAAGTGTCTCGCCCTCGAATCGGTCCAGAATCTCCATGATCTCGAGCATCACCCCGACCTCGCCACCCGGAGTGTTCATGTCCAGGAGAACAACATCGATCTCATTCTCGATCGCCTCCTTCAGACCACGCCTCACGATATAGAGCGTGGGTTTTGCGATGGCTTCCTGAATCGGAATCACGTAGACGCCCTTGGTCTCCCCCGGCTCCACTGCCGGCCTCACAGGATCCTCCACCGCTTCGGATTCCTCTACTCCTACGACCTCGATTGTCGCTGCATCGCCAACTTCCACTTCCGCTCCTTCAACGGGCGCTGATTCGACCTCTTCCGAAGACCCCAAGGCCTCCTCGACAGAAGCAGCAGCTCCGTCTTCGATCTTCTCAGAATTGGCCTTCGATCCCTCCTCCCCCACAACCCTTTCGATCGCTCCCTTTTCTTCGATCGGAGCCGAATCGATCTTCTTCTCGATTTCTTCGGCCGGGGATTCCTCGCCTTCCACCGCACCCAGCCAAAAGGGCAAAAATGCCGCGAGAATAAAAATGCTCCAGCAAAAAGGGACGCGACTCCTCGAACTCATGCGATTCATTTCCAAACGATGATAGAATGCTATCCGACCGTAAAAACGCAAGCTCCCGAATTTGTCCAGGAGTCTGTCGGACTAGGAATCTGTCGGGCTTTGCACTTCGCAACAGACCTGAACTTCGAATCGCAGGTTGACGGTTGTAAACGGCGACCAAATTCATACCGACAGATTCCTCTCAAGAAAATGAAACTGAGATTTGAGACGGTCTCTCATAGCTAATGGTGGCATTCTGAGAACCTGACGCTGGAAGTCTGTGGCTCTTCAGACATCCGAGACAGATTGGCACAGCGCCATCCACCGGACGAGTTAGAAATGCCATTCTCCACAAATCTCAGTTTCATTTTCTTATTTCCAGGAGTCTGTCGGACGAACCTGGTCACTTGCGAAGCAATCGAACGTCTAAGTCCGACAGACTCCTAGGTCGCTCGCGAAGTGTGCGACTGTCTGAGTTCGTCCGACAGACTCCTGGACAAATTCGAGCATCTTAGGAATCCGGAGTCTTTCCTTTCGACACCAACAATGCGAGCAGGTTGCCTGCAACAGACATGATCGTCTCCTCTACCGCAAGTGTGATTCCTGTCCAAAATTCCGTCGGTCCAGAACTTGGGTGGTGTATTCCTCCGACGATTCCCAGCTCCCCCGGCCTTGCGCAGGGGTATTTTCTATCCTGTCCACTAGCTGGGATCTCAATGCAACGAGAGCGCCCAACGGCATGAGCGACGCCAGACCGTGAGTAACCATGTCCTCCGTATAGTTTGACTGCAATTCTCAGGAGGCTATAAAGAAAAACGCCGGATTCATGGTAGCGTTAAGAGATCTTCTCTCTTCACTAGGATCACATGCTCGTCACAGACCCGAAGCAGCTCAAAGAAGATCTGATCGTTGAGGCCGGCAATCTCGGTTTCGAGGTCTGCGGCGTTGCCCCGATCGACCCGCCTCTCCGTCGCGAATTCTATCTTGAATGGATTGCCAAAGATCGGCACGGGGACATGGAGTGGATGACCCGCAACAACGATCGCAGGCTCGTTCCCGCCGAGATTCTACCGGGAGCGAAATCGATTATCTGTGTCGGGCTCAACTATTACCAGAAGGAGCCCGACCGGAGAGGCAGAATCGCGAAATATGCCCTTGGCGAGGACTACCATGACCTCATGATGGGACGCCTCAAGCGGCTTTGCACTTGGTTGCGGGGGAAAGGGGGAATCAACAAACCCTATGTAGACACGGGACCGGTCTTGGAAAAACCGGTCGCGGTGGAGGCCGGTCTCGGCTGGCAGGCCAAGAGCACGATGCTCCTCAATTCGAGGTACGGCACCTGGCTCTTTCTGGGCGAAATCTTCACCACCCTGGAGATCCCCCCCCACCGGCAGGAGCGCGACCACTGCGGAAAGTGCACTGCCTGCATCGACGTCTGTCCCACCGAAGCCATCACTGGACCCTACCAACTCGACGCTCGAAAGTGCATATCCTATCTCACCATCGAACATAAAGGTCCGATCCCCCTATCCTATCGGACCGCAATCGGAGACCGGATTTTCGGGTGCGACGACTGCCTGGACGTATGTCCATGGAACCGCTGGGCCCGCGTCACTCGAGAGACCGAACTACAATATCGTCACTATCCCGACTTGAGGGAAATGCTCGCCTGGGAGGACGAGGATTTCAGGCGCTATTTTCGCAAGACTCCAATCATGAGGCTCGGCCGTCTCAGGTGGATTCGGAATGTCTGCGTCGTGCTCGGCAATATTGGTACCGCACCCGATCTTCCCGCCTTGGGAAAATGCGCCCTAGACCCGGAACCGCTCATTGCTGAACACGCCATCTGGGCGGTCGGTAGGATCAAGGATCGCTCTCTTCCAAATCAGTCACGAACAACCACCGGAGACAGCGATCCTTGATCCTTTTTCGGCGCCGTAGTGCGAAGCAAAATCCGCGAAAACAACAGCGTCGTCAGAAGGCCGACGGCCAAGGCTCCCCAAGGTAGAGCCCGTCCCAGTGGTGGAAACAATTGATTTTTAATGAGTTATGGGCAAAAAAAGGCCGGGTAGAGCTGCAAAAAGCTCGATCCGGCGAAAAAGGGCGCTTATGCTTGCGTTAGTCAAATACACAGCACGCCCTTCTCATGAAAAATATTGCCGTACAAAGCTTCCTGCGTCCAGCCCTAACTCCAGTCATTCGATGCAAAGACTACACCGTGTTTCTGGAAACAATGGAGCGGATTGACCGGGTTTTGATCGACTCCTCGCTGGAAAGGGAGGCGATCGTAAAAGCCTTGGAAGGATGGGATGAAGCGGGAGGGAAGGATCGGGAGCGACGCGCTCTAAGAGCGATAAAAGCGCTGCGGGTGGAGGTGGTGCGTCATTTACTCGGAGGGATATCCTTTCGTTGTCTGTCGCAGGAGTTGGGACGCAGTGAGCTTCTGGCTAATTTTTGCCGGGTGCGTGAGGTAGACGGGATCCGGAAAATATCGAAGAGCAGTCTGGAACGGGATTCGAAATTCTTCGACGAAGCGTATCTGAGACAGCTGCATGCAAGGATGACCGAGGTGGTGGGCAATGCTGAACATTGTGGTGAGGCAGGATTAGAGAAGCCGATCGATACGAGGGAATGCCTGATCGACGCCACTTGCCTGGAAGCGAACATCCACTGGCCCGTGGACTGGGTCTTGCTCAAGGATGTGGGAGCAACGCTGCTCAAGGCGATCAGTCTGATCCGGCAGGCGGGAATGAAACAGCGCATGCCCCAGGGAGCAAAGGGATTGGCTCGGGAGATGAACAAACGGTGCCTGGAGATGACGCATGCGCGTCGGTGCCGGGAGGCGGGCAAAGCGCGTAAAGGGATCCTGCGGCGGATGAAGCTATTGCTCAAGAAGATTGAGGGCCATGCCCTTCGCCACCGTGACTTATTGGAAGCTATGTGGATGCAAAGCGATTACACCGAGAAGAAGGCGAGCCGAATCATCGAGCGAATGGATGGTATGTTAGAGCAGATACCGCAGGTCATGAAACAGGCGCACGAACGGATCATAGGGGGGCGGCAGGTGAAGAATGAGGAGAAGATCCTGAGCGCCTACGAACCTGAGATTGACGTCATCGTGCGAGGCAAGGCAGATCGGGAGGTGGAGTTTGGCAACACCCTTTATTTATGCGAGAGCGCAGAGGGATATCTGTTGGACTGGAAACTGTATGGGGGGCAGGCCCCGAGCGAATTGAAGCAGCTTTGGGAAAGTCTGGAGAGGCAAAAGGGCTTCGCTTTAGAGGAGAAGATCGAAGCGATCAGTGGGGATCGGGGCTATGCCTCGAAGGCGGCCAGCAAGCGGCTCCAGGCAGAGGGGATTTTTGACGCCCTTACGCCCCGCAATCCACAAGAGCTCAAGGAGCGGATGGAGGAGCCCGCGCTTTGTCCGGTTGCAGCGACGACGAGGGAGCACCGAAGGCCGGATCGGAGTGCTCAAGAACCGATGGCACGGGGGCAAGATACGCAGCAAAGGCTTTGACAACCGTAACCTTAGCGTGGCCTGGTCGGTTCTGTCCCACAATCTATGGAAAATCGCGCAGAGACTTGCGCAAGAACATGAGAAAGAGGCAACGCAGGCGGCATAGGGATCCAAGAATCGAGTCAGAGGCGCTTCCTTGGGAGAACTATCGACTCAAAGCGAGAGGAAGGGTGCTGGAAAGGTGCATAACGGATAAAAGGTAAGCTACCGAGGACGGAAGGCATGTCGTGGTCTACATAACGTGACGAAGATTGATATCGGTATCAGGCTTCCACCCAAATCCTCTCGGATTTGGGACAGCCTCCAAGGTAGGAAGCTCCCGTGGGTGCGGCGAAACCGCGAAGTTGCTCTGATCACGATTTCCCAATCGCGATCGAGATTTCGGATCCCGCTCTGGAAACTCATGCCTCTCCTTTTCTTCGCCTTGTCGACTTTCCGTCGGGAGGCAAGAGAGACCTTGGGCGATCCTTCAGAGATTTCGACAAAACAAAGGGAAACTCGTTGGCATCTTCAACATCGAAGAGCCAGATCTGGAGATCCTCGAGAAAGAGAAACTCCAGAGCGGCCAGGACCACATCACCGGCACGGTAGACCCCTTCGACAAAACCCAGAAGCATCTCTTTGCGCAGGGCGGGCATGGCCGGAACGGAGTGTCCCTCGTAGATCGGTTGCAGTAAAACGTAGGCATTCTGGTACCCCGACTCCTGCTTCAGGCGAAAGGGCAAAGAGACCTTGGTCTCCCCTGTAGCTCCGGCCGAGATAAGAGCGCCTTGGGATTTTGGATTGGAACTGACATCAAGTCCGAGAGCAGGACTGTTCGAGGCGTAGGGCTCGGTAAAGAGGATGGGGAAGTACTCGGAGCTGTCCTTCGCTCGAGAGTAAGTACGCATGCGGCCTTCATCGAGAAATTGAAACTCGGCCGAATGCTCCGAGCGACCGTATGCTTCCACCTGATCGCGTTCTTCATGAGGAACTTTCGGTATCCAGTTTAAGGCCGACAACCCGGAATTTTGGCTGACGATGGGTCCCGCCAGCGCCTCAAACTTTGATCGGGTTAGCGGGAGACTCTCCCCTACACGATGGGCAAAGGTCTTAAGCTCGCGGGCGTTCTGATCCACCGATTCCTGTACCGCCACCGCCATCGGTTCCGCGCTGGCCGAGAATCTTTCACCCAGCTCGAGTCGCTCTTCGGTCCAGAATATCGCGAAAACGATGAGGGAGAGCACAATCCCGAGACCGCCAGAACCACAGATTCCACAAATGCACTTTTTGCTCCTTCCCAGTGCTGCTTGCTCATGCTCTTTCACACTCATGGTCGCCTGAATGGCTGAAGAAACTTATCGATTTCCCGAAATAGTTCTACCCTATTCTTTGTTTTCCTGAAGCCATGGCCCTCATCCTTCTTCACCAACCACCGGAACTCTTTGCCCGCTCTCTTCAGCTCACGCCGAAACTGCATCGGCTGCTCGATGGGAACTCGGGGATCCTGGCTGCCGTGAATGATAAAGACCGGCGCCTGGATCCTCTGGACAAAATTCACCGGTGAATAACGCTCAAGCAGCGAACGCTCTGTCTTAGGATCCCCGATCGTTTTCGTGTAGTAGGTATAGACCGCCTCCTGCTTCCACTTCCTGCGCCAATTTATCAGCTCAACCAGATTTCCTGGCGCCGCGATACTGATCCCAAATCGATACACTTCCGGGTGCAGCACCAGCTGAGCCAAAACCGCATACCCGCCATAGCTGCTCCCCATAATACCGATTCTCTCCCAGTCCGCATACCCCTCACCGATCGCCCACTTCACACCGTCTATAATGTCGTTCTGCATGGTCGTGCCCCACTGCTTGTCGCCCGCGTGAAGAAAGTCCCGACCATAGCCATTGGAGGATCGAAAATTGATCTGGAAGACTGCAAATCCACGGCTGGCCAGAAACTGCACCACCGGATCATATCCCCACGAATCGCGCACCCAAGGCCCCCCGTGGGGATAGACGATGAGCGGATGCGGCGCTACCCTTTTCGTCGGGATCGTCAAATAACCGTGCAGAACAAGACCGTCCCGCGCTGTGAACTCGATCGGCCTCTGTGGGGCCAGAAGTCCAAGCTCGATTCCTTCATTTCGCGCCAGGACTTCCAGTTCGAGCTCCCCTTTACGAATAGTCAGCATTGAATAGACAACCGGATGCCTGTCCGAATAGCTCGCCACGATCAACTTTGAGTGATCTCGATTCGCGGTCACGACAACACTGTGAAGACCGGGGAACTTCGCCTCCAAATAGGACTGAATCATCCTCTTTTCCTCGTCGAACCAGTGAGCCCGCGGTTTCTCAGTCTCGTAGTAGACTCCGATGGGCCGGCGCAGAAAGTCTGACTGGACGAGATTGTAGACGTCATGCCCATCGACTCCGAAGAGAAGGCGGCCCATGGTGCGCGATCCCGGATCATACTCGAATATGGCGGAAGCGCCCCGTCCTATGTCACTCGCTACGTAGATTAAGTCTCCGTCATAGCTGAAGGGAACCGGAGGCGGATTCAGCGGGAGGATCCGATCATGTGCGGGGGGTCCAACCGGACGCCACTTTGGCTCCCCGAAGGCAAAATGCGCTATCCGCTCCCACTTCTCTGACCCTTTCTCACGAAAGAAGTAGGTGACGCTGCCGTCGTCATCTCTGGCCTCTCCGAGGCGGACCTCACCCTCGTGATCCGCGCGCCACCCCGTAAACGACCCCGGATTACGCTCAACTAATCGGGTTCCCCCATTGTAGATATTCATCCGGTAAAGATCGGGGAACTTCGCCCTCTCCCGATTGCTTATCACCAGAATCTCCTCAGGGCGATCAGGTAGGACATGCAGTGGCCTCGTGTAGCGAAAGACAAAATTCCCTTTACTTCGAAAAGGAGGAACGAGGGTTCTTGGTTTGGTTCCGTCCCGATTGACTGCAAAGAGACCCCAGGATTCGTTGCCATCGTGATCCATCGTAAAGAGGAGCCTCTCGTCGTTCGCCCACAGGTAATTGTTGATCGTCTGATCCGCTATCGCAGTGACTCTCGTTTTCTTCCTCGTTTCGAGATCGATCACGAAGAGATTGAGTCCCTCCTTCCAAGGACCAAGGGCAGAGACAAACTCTCCGTCAGGTGATATGCGAAACCGGGAAATCTCGGGCCCCTTGAAGAATTTCTCAACCGGGATGTCCTCACTCTCGGCCCAGATCGATGAGAGGCCGAGGAGAATCAAGACGAGAAGCATTCCTTTCAATATACGAGCCTGTTGGACCATTTATGACACTTGCATAGCGATCGGACAACCGCACACCGAACTGAACACTGAAACCCGACACCTGAAACCTACAAACGTGTGTCAACTTTTTTCGGACTGGAGAGCCTGAGCGCCGCGCCGCGACCTGCCGGGCGCCGCAGACGGGTCTGAGATCTCCAAGCTAGAAGCTCTTCCGTACCTTAAAAGAAACCCTCCTCCCATACGGATCGTAGGCCCCGAAGTTAGTGTCGAAGCCTTCCGGTTCAGTCAAATTTGCCGGCGGATCGCGGTCGAGGAGATTTTTCACTCCGACAACAAGATCCAGCCCGAACCAACCTGAGTAGGTGAACTGCAGGTCGATCACGGAGTGGCTTGGCACTCTTGGAATACCGGTGAATTCGGTCCGGTATCCGGAGGTGTACCTCCAGATGAGATGGGCCGAAAGATCCCGCCCACTGCCGGCCCACTGCAGAGAGCTGTAGGTCTGATACTTTGGAATCCCGATAAAGCCGACCAGATCGACCCCCCCACTCACATAGCGATCGACGAAAACCGAATAGTGCCGGAACCAGAAGTCACCCACGGTTTGGGTTCGATGATGGTAGTAAACCTCGAAATCCAGTCCCTGAAGGGAAACGCTCTCAAAGTTTTCATAGCTACTCTCGATGTAGTCTATTTTACCGGGTATGGTGAAGGTGACGGTTGGAGTTTCCGGTCTCACCCAAGGTTGATTCTGATCCCGATAGACGCCCGTTTCGGCGCCACGCCCATCCAGGGCTTGTCCGAAGAGAAAGGCGGCTGGGTCCTCAAAATACAACTCCTCTTCATCCGCCAGAATTCCAACGATCGATCGGGTCGCGATGGCATTGTCAATCTCCAGCCTCCAAGCATCGAAGCTCAAAGTCAGTTCCTTGAGAGACTTTGGGTTGTAGACCAAACCGATGTTGAAATGTCGGGAATCCTCTGGCTCCAGTTCGGGATTTCCCGACGCCCGCACTTCTCGAGAACGAAAATCGTCGAATGGCCAAGGCTCCTCCTCGCCAAGCACTCCAAAGGTAAAGTTCTGGCGCAGGAAGTCCCTCTGCTGGACGAATCCCCGCGTCACTCCTCCGAATGCCTGCTCCAATGAAGGCGCTTGGAATCCCTCCGAGTAGGAAGCCCGCACCAGCAGACTGGAATAGGGTCGAAACTTGAGGCCCAGTTTCGGATTCGCGGTATCTCCGAAATCACTGTACTTCTCCCACCTCACGGCGGCATGTCCCTCCAGATACCCGGTCATCGGCACCACCAGCTCGCCGTAAAGGGCGTAGACATCCCGTTCACCCTCCGCTGAGGTGCCGCCGGATCCAAAGAGGAGGAACTGCTCCGCCAATTCCGACTGTACTTGGATCATCGACTCCCCCCGAAATTCAAAGCCGAAATGACCCACCAAGGGTCCTGACTCCAGGGTGAACAGTTCGTTGCTGATGCCGGCGTTGATCTGGTAGAAGTCCCGCTCTCCCTGCCGGAGGTCGTCCGTCGTGATACTCTCGTAAATGGCCGCATTACGATCTTCTCCCGGTCCGGAAGCGAAAGGATTCAGAGCCCCCTCGCCTGTTGCGTTCAGCGCCTCTTGAAAAAGATCCACCCGAATCAGATTCTCCGTCCTCTGCTCCACTTCGCTCTTCCCGAAAAGAAACGCGAACTCCCACTCCGCGGTGGCGCCCCATCGCCCTTTCAATCCACCGACCGCGCGAATCGAACGCGACTGAATCTCGACTTTTCTCGGTCCCGGATCGGTCGGGCGTAAGAGAGCTTCCGTGATATCGATACCCTCCGGAGGAACCAAAGGGCCGGTAAAGAAATTGTCGAAAAGAGGAGTTGGATTGAAGGGATTCGAACCGGGAATGACGAAGTCGCGGTCTAGCGGAGCAGGTGCGAACTGCGCCCTGGAAGTGTTGTCCTGGTAGCTGAATTCGGCGAATCCCTCGATCGAATTGGAGATCTCGTGGCTCCCCATCAGAAATACGCCGTAGCGCTCCGCCCCCGATACCAGCGTCGTATCGGTGTTGTAATTGAACCGTTCGAACGCTTCCCTATCCTCTTCCGATCCATCCCCCCTGAAGAGATAGAGATGGTCCTCCAGGACCTGGAAGTTGGCCGGACTTCGACGAAGACCGACAAATTCGAAGAAGCCTGGATAAGTATCCCAACCACTCAAATTGAACCCGCCTTCTTCCGAGTGATCCGGATTCTCGGAAAATGTCCTGTCCCGCCGCATGAGTGGATCACGTTTATAGGTGTTTACCGTAACCATGATGCTGCTGCGAGCGGTCGTCTTCCCCCAGGAAAGATTGGTCCCGAAACTGTTCAGAGACTTTCCATTCGTTGTCGTTTCGTAGAAGGCGTGGAGATCGCCTCCTTCGTAGTCCTCCCTCAGGACGAAATTGATGATTCCGGCGAGCGCGTCCGATCCGTAAATCGCCGAGCCGCCGTCCTTCAGGATTTCGATCCGTTCAATGGCTCCGATCGGTATCGAGTTCAGATCGACAAAATTGTCACCCCGGGCGGTTGAAAAGGCGTAGGGCACCATTCGGCGTCCGTTCAGCAGTATCAGGGTGCCGCCCACCCCGGTCCCCCGCAAATTGGCCTGCGCCCCGTCTCCCGCAAAAGAACCGATCTGATCCGATTCCGCCACTCCGGCCGATACCGGCAGCTGCCCGATGAGTTCGGATACCTGGGTCGCCCCGCTCCGTTCGATCTCTTCCCGGCTGAGCGAAATTACGGGAACCACCTCCTCCAGGTTGATCCTCCGAATCCTTGTCCCTGTCAGGACATAGTCATCCAACTCCTCAATCTTTTCCTTCGAATCGGACTTTTTTTTCTCCTTCGTTTGCGCCTCTCCAACATCCTTCTCAGGGGCGAAAAGATCCATCGGAGGGCCGAGAACCAAACTTGAAAGCAGGACCAATCCCGCCAGTCTGATCGGCCCTGCCTTCGAAATACAAAGCCGAAACGACCGCGAGCCATTGGAGTTTCGCATTACGTTGGGTGCACTTAGGGACATAATCAGGGGATCAACACCAAGCATAATAAATCCCCTCCCGCCTTCGACAAAAAAACTCTTCCCTTAAACTGTCCGAATGAATGGCGGGGTCAAGTCCGCCTTTTTGCTTTAAACTTGCCACCGATTAAGAGTATTCGACAAAGCTTGGAACGAAGCTTACGATAAAGAACCCTGAACCCTGATGGACAACCCGGATAGACAATACCACATTCAGCTTGATCGAGACCTTGTCGAAGGCGCCGAGTACGTCCTTCTCCCCGGCGATCCCGGCCGGGTGGCCAAGACCGCGCTCCATCTCGACCCCGATGCTCGCCAACTTGGTTCGCACCGCGAGTACACAACCTACCTTGGCCGGCTCAGGGATCGCAACTTCCTCGTTTGTTCAACTGGAATCGGTGGGCCCGGAACTGCCATCGCCCTCGAGGAACTGGCCGCCATCGGGCTGCGCTACTTCGTGAGAGTAGGTACGACCGGGGCCATTCAACCCTTCATCAACATTCCCTCACTCATCATTTCCCTCGGCGCCGTCCGACTGGAGGGGACCTCCCCCCACTATGCGCCGATAGAATACCCCGCTGTGGCCGATCTCGACCTCACCAATGCCATCGTCCAATCCGCACGAGAATTGCAGCTGGAGCACCACGTCGGCGTGACCGCTTCCTCCGACTCCTTTTATCCCGGCCAGGAGCGCTACGATTCCTTTTCCCAATACGTCATTCAACGCTTTCAGGGCTCTTTGCGCGAATGGCAGCAACTGCACGTGCTCAATTACGAAATGGAAGCGGCCACCCTATTCACCGTCATCCGAACCTTCGGGTTGCACGCCGCCTGCGTCTGCTCCTCCATCGTAAACCGAACCACCACCGAGCACGTCGATCAGGCCGTCATCGACCAAGCCGAAAACAACCTGGCCAGAGCGGCCAAGAGAGCCCTGGAAATCCACATTGATTCAGATCAGCAGATACCTTAGGTTCTGCTGATCTGAGTCAAATCTTATGAGAACGGCAAATCCTGCTCTAAACGAAAAGACCTTTGAATCCATTCGCGCAGAGTCGTCGACAGACGCGATGACCATTCAGGGGACCGTCAACAAGACCCTCCTCCTTTTACTTTTCTACTCATAGGAGCGGGCTGGATCTGGACCCGTTTCTATACAACCGGCAGCGCCCGTGCAGCTGGATAGTAACTTCCTATGCCTATATTGTCGAAGTCAAAAATGAACGGATCGTTCAGTCTCTTCTCCACGAAATTCATCAGCACTTCTCTTCCTTCAATTCCTCGAAATGTTGCCTGTCCGAATTTCATTAGCCAGCTTTTCGTGTTCGGTGTGCCGCTACGCAATAGATGACGCATTATATCACATAACGGTCCTCGAAGATTTGATGAGAAAAGCGGGCTAGAATATCCGCTGAAAATCCAACTCGGGAACCATGCATCGGCAAATTGAGGGCCGTCCCCGCGAATTTGCCAAGCGCCGTCCGACAGATTCCTGTCACCTTCCTAGCTGAAGACCTCTCTCCGCAGTTCGCGCAATACTGTCAGTCCCTCCCAGTCGCTCCCCTTCATTCTTCTAGCACCGCTCCGTCGTCGTTGCCCGAACTGGTCCCGATATTCGGAAAAGATGCTCTCCACGTATTCCTTGGATCCTAGAACCGCACCGTCGGTAAAGTAGCGCACCCGACACCGCAACGCCGCCGCGACCGGAAGCTTTCCACCTTCTTCCATTACCTTGATCCATGCTTCGGTCGGTATCCTCCCTCGAACCGATTCTTGAGGTGCATCCAATGCCCCTGCACAGTAGAGCAATTGCCGATACTGCCGCGACGCCTCCCGCCACTTCAGTGGTCCATCAATTGAGCCCCACACCGCTTCGGCGATTCCCTCCCGCGCTTCAGGACTACCTCCTACCGCCTCTCCATATCCGCTCCAGCGGTAGTCCTTCGGATCTTCCACGATCCCGGCTCTCACCGGATTTAGATCGATATAGGCCGCCGTAACTCGCAAGGCCGCTTCCTTGCCTTCCACAACCATGCTCTTGAAACGCTCCGCCCACAACGTCCCATACCGATCGTGGGTGTCGTTATACCAGATTGTGTAGCGCTGCTTCAGAGTCTTCATGAATTCGGAGACATCATGCATCCGCGCCAGGAGACGCCTCCGCCAAAGCGCTGCCTCTCGGCCCCCTCTCTTCAGTACCTCTTTAAGATACTTGACCTTCATCGGTTGATACGGTGTCGGCTCCGGATAAAGCTCTGCGTAGCGGCGCACAAGTTCCCGATCCGAAAGAACCACTTCCTCTCTGTCCGGCACTCTGATCAGAATGTGGAAATGGTTACTCATCAGGCAGTAGGTCAACACTTCTACCCCCGAAAAGTCCGCCACCTGCCACAGCTGTCTTCGAAGCCGCTCTTTTGAAATCGCATCGAACAGAAACTCCCCATTTACGGCACGGCTGATACAGTGGTAAACCGCGCTCGCTCCTGATACCTTTAGACGTCTTTGGCGCATCTTGTCCTTATCTAGCTCGTGGTCGCGAGGCGGTCCGTGGTCGCGAGGCGGTCAAGCAATTTTATTCCTGACCCTATTTATCCTACTTTTTATCCTATTCATGCCGCTTTCCGGCTGGTCGCTCGCCGAGATCCGAAGTGTTCGGCGCATGCGCAGCGGCGACAGAGTTCGGCTCTTCAGGCAGCGGTTGCCGGAGCAAGATGGAAGTACCCGGCGAGCCGGAATCACCGCCCGGGTAATAATGCAGTCTCATCTGGCAAAGGAATCTGCGGAGATTTTCAGGCTAGTTTCCGCTCTCCCATGCCTGAAGGTAATAGTCATACACTCTGGAAGAGACGAGGGTGCTGACGTCTGTCTGGGAGGAGGCTAGTTGCTCTTTTCCAAAATGCCGGGAGGCGTGCATCAATTCGGGAGTCAGGTAGCGGGTCTCAACCGAAAGCGATTCGATGCCCACAAACCGGTTTTCCAAATTGTCGCGGTTCCACCGGTCGGCGTGTCCGCCAATCCACCATCCCCATTCCCCGAATGAGGGTACATTCTCATGGTAGGGAAGGACGGCAAACCCGGCGCGTTCCATGGTGCGTCCGATGCACAAGAAGGCTTCCCGGGTGTGCACCGGCGAGGAGGACTGCTGGGCGAACAGTCCGTCCTTCGCGAGTTTGTTCTTAAGCAGTTGGTAAAACTGCAAGCTGTAGAGTTTGGCCAGTTCCGGTGAATTGGGATCGGGAAAATCGAGCACCACGACATCGAACCGGCCGGGAATCTGTTCGATGTATTTGGCGGCATCGGTATTGAGTATCTGGACCTCGGCAACGGTTCCGATCTCACCCTCGTCCGGATCGTGCTGATCGAGCACGTCGATCTCTTCCTTGCCGATATCGACAAGGGCCCGGTTCTCCATCACTTTGGTACGTGCGTCGCTGAGGCTGTTTCGGTTTAGGGTCGTGAAGTAGGGATTTTGCGATGCCAGATTGGTCATCATCGGGTCGATATCCACGAGGAGGACCGACTCCACCTCCTTGTATTTCAGGATCTCGCGGACGGCCAGCCCGTCCCCTCCGCCGAGGACGAGGACCTTGCGGCGGCGTTGAGCGAGTTCCATGGCGGGATGAACCAGTAGTTCATGGTAGATGTATTCGTCTGTGGAATTGAACTGCAGGCGACCGTTGATGAAGCAAGAGAAGTCTCCTTGTGGACTCTCCGTCACCACAATATGCTGATATTTCGAAGTATCGGAAAAAACGATGCGGTCGACAAAGAGATATTGTTCGGCGTATGAAGTCCACTCCCCCGCCCGAGTGAAAGCGAATATGAGAGCGGCTGCGCTCACCAGACAGGCCGACAAAACCGCAGGGAAGGCGATGAGCATGCGGCGGAAGTAAAAAACCCCGAGAAAGGCGACCCCGGTGCTGAAGAAGGAGAGAATAAACGCCGTCTCGACCATGGTAAAGAAGCGGGGTAGAACGAAAATCCAGGCCAGAGCCCCGCAAAGGGAACCGATGTAATCCATCTTCAATATGCGTCCCAGGTTTATCCGGAGATCCACGCTGTAGTTTTCATTGATCCGAGTGATGAGTGGGATCTCGAATCCGATAAGCAGCCCGATGGCGCTGATGAAGAAATACTGGGCGAGGACAAAATGGCTGGTGAGGTGACTGTAGGCGAAGAGGAGGGCGATCGGTCCGAAGCCTCCGAGAAGGCCGAGAAGAATCTCGCTGACCAGAAGCTTGTCGATCAACCCCCGGTCTTTGACGTATTTCTGCACGTCCGCACCGACCCCCATAAAGAAGAGCATGACGCCGATTATGATGGCCCACTGCCGAGCACTGTTGCCCAAAAGATCGGATGCGGTTTTGCTGAAGGTGTACTCGTAGGCGAGCCCGCACCCTCCCATTGCGAACATGCTGAATCCGAGGACGAGACTCTCCTTTCCTCGTTTTCGGCTGGTATCTTTGATTTCCATGGGCGCGATAAAAGTATCAAGCGAGAATCCTGGCTAGGCGCATAACGGAATTTCAAGCTGTTCTACCAGACACTCGATCAAATCCGTCCGCCGAGCTCGTAGCAAGGAATCTGGGTGACGTCCTATCCTTCCTGTAAAAAGAAAAATGGTGTAACCTCCTGAAAACAAAAATGTAACCAAACCGGGGCCGAAAGGCGGCCCCGAAAAACAGGAGACTACACCATGAAGAAGATAGCACCGAGTGAGAAGATAGAGCAAGAGCTAATGGAAGGAATCGCGAGCAGCACAGATCCACTGGGGGAGGCGGCCCGACGGGGAGCCCAGCTGATGCTGCAAAGAGCCTTGGAGATCGAAGTGAGCGATTTTCTGGGGCGAGAGCGCTATGAGCGCTCGAGTGATGGAGCACTGCGGGGCTACCGCAATGGCTATGAGCCGAAGAAAGTGCATCTTTGCGAAGGGACGATTGAGCTGCAGGTACCGCAGATTCGCGACGGGCTGGAGCCGTTCGAGTCGGCCTGGCTGGAAGCGATCGGACGACGCTCGAAGCGGCTTTTGGAGCTGGTGCCGATGCTCTATGTGAAAGGGATGAGTCAGCGCGATATCGAGACGGCGCTGATCGAGTCTTTGGGGGTAGAGCAGACCGGGCGCAGCGTGGTCAATGAGGTGTGCCAAAGTCTGAGGATGGACTTTGCAAAGTGGCAGGAAAGAGATCTGAGTGGTGAGCGCGTGCTCTATCTGTTTCTGGACGGGATCTATATGAGGCTGCGGCCCGAAGACAAGAGGGCAGTGGCGGTCCTATGCGCCTACGGGATGCTCTGGGACGGACGTAAGGTATTGCTTCATATGGCCGTAGGGGACAAGGAGAGCAGCGCCTGTTGGGAGGCCTTCCTGGAGGACATGAAGAGCCGGGGATTGGCCGATCCAGTACTCAGTGTGATGGACGGTAATTCGGGTCTACGCAAGGCGGTGGGAAGGAAGTTTCCGAACAGCCTGGTGCAGCGCTGCCAGGTGCACAAGATGCGCAACATCGTCAACAAGCTTCCAGAGGTAGCCCGTCCCACCCTCAAAAAGCTCATTCACAAAGCCTTTACGGCGAAGGGATACCGCGAGGCTGTAGAACAGGCTCGCGCCATCATCGAGGAATACAAGGGGAGCTTTCCAGCCGCCATGAAGTGCCTGGAGCGTGACCTGGAGGAATCGCTCACAGCGCTGAAATTTCCCTTCCTGCACCGAAAACAGATCCGCACCACCAATCTGCTGGAGCGACTCTTCGGGGAAGGGCGCCGTCGCACCAAAGTGATTCCCCGATTCCGCTCCGAAACGAGCGGACTGTGCCTGATCTTCGCGGTCCTGGTGGATGCCTCAGAAGGCTGGCGAGGAGTCCGCATGGAACCCTACCTGGTGGAACGACTCAAACAGATCTGGAGCGATCCGGAGAGCACCTGGAAGGATCCGGACCTGATGAAATTCGCTGCCTGAAGGGAAGAAAGTAAAGATAATCTAATAGAGGTTATGCCATTTCGATTTTACAGGAAAAGGCGGACTTGACCGGAATCTGTCGGTCGAAGACGAAATGCTTACGCATTCCGCTACAATTCGATTCGAAGCCTGTAGAGGAATACCTAAGCATTTTGACAATTTCTCGGCTGACTGCCACTCGAGGAAATCTACCACAAACCAGCATGTACATTGAAACCGCAGCAGCGGCGATGGAGCGCCGCCCTCCAACGAGCGGATGGAGGCGCTCCGTCGCTGCTGTAAACACAACTCTATAGCGTCCTGGCCTAAGATCGTAGAGAGACCTGTGTCCCCAAAGTGCGCAAAAAGCCGCCAAGCTGGAGGGGCTCGAGGGCCCTCGAGCCCCTGACCCTATCAACCAGTCTGTTAACAGCGTTGACTGTTGATTTGAACCCGGGCTCGAGGGCCCTCGCCCCTTGTCTCCAAAAATTCAATATCAAGCGACCGCAAGAATCAGCATGCACACCGTTGTATCTACTCAGGTGGTGCCTAACTCGCTTGCACGCAACGAAAAGCAGGGTACTCTACCTTCATGCAACCGGCGCGAAATTGGCTTTTCTCGCGGAAGGCAGACCTCCTCCTGCTTTTCGTTCCGGTTTGGCTTACCTGGGTATTCTGCTTCGCGGCGCCGCGGGGTTGGCTATCCGCGGATATACCGATCTGGGTATTCGTGGTTTTTGTACTAGGTATCGATGTCAGCCATGTCTGGAGCACGATTTTTCGCACCTACCTGGATCGTGAGGAATTCAGCAACCACCGGGACCTCCTCATCTACACGCCGTTGGCTTGTTTCGCCCTCTGTTTTTTCATTGCCGCTTCCTCGCAACTGTGGTTCTGGCGCATCCTCGCTTACGTCGCGCTTTTCCACTTCATCCGTCAGCAATTCGGATTCATGAGGCTCTACGGGGCGCGCCAGCGCGATTCTTCCCCTCCCAAGCGGTTCTCCGATTCATGGATGATCTACCTCTCCATGCTTTACCCGGTGCTCTATTGGCATCTCGCTTCGGATCGCTATTTCTCCTGGTTTGTGGAGGGCGATTTCCTCACCTTCGGAATGCTTCCGGCAAACCTGGAATCCGTGAGATGGTTCCTCGCCCATGTGGGCAACAGCATCTACTGGCTCCTCTTCCTGCTCTGGTTCGTGGAGCAGATCGTGGTTCACCGGAGCACAGGGAAGGCGATGCCGTGGGGCAAGATCACGTGGATTCTCACCACAGCCTTCAACTGGTATTTGGGAATCGTCTACTTCAACAGCGATCTCGCCTTCACCGTTACCAATGTGGTGGCCCACGGAGTTCCCTATATCGTCCTGGTGTTCTTTTACGTGGAGCGAAAGAAAGTGATTCGGCGGGAGCACAGGCCATCATTGAAGGGCCGGTTCACATCGGGTTCCTGGATTCGTCTGGCAGCGATGGCTGCTCTAATCCTGGCCTTTGCAACGTTTGAGGAATTCCTCTGGGACATGCTGCTTTACCGGGACTATGCGGCCTTCTTTGAGGCCATCGTAAGATATCCTATGGCGGTAGTGGACAGCCCGATCGCGCAAGCCGTAGCCCTCGCCCTGCTGTCGGTTCCGCAAACCACTCACTATATTGTGGATGGATTTATCTGGAAACGCGGTCCGAAGAATCCTCACCTCAAAGCTGTCCTCTCCTGACCCCATCATTTCAAACGGCTTCTTTAGGGCGGTTGATAGACTGTTTGTATTGAGAGCGCAATGATGTGAATCTGGTGAACCTCAATCGCCCCTACTTGCAAATATTAGAAGATGCCCTTAAGAAGCCTAAATTCGACAAGCGCGAATAGCTGCGTTCCAGACCGGAGACCGCTTGGTTACGTATAAGAATACGCGCCCAATGCGTTCTCCGGTCTGCGCCTTGCTCTTCATCACTTCTCGAATTTTTGAAACAACGGGGTGAATCGTCGCCGTTTCATCCGGCTATCCAGTGGCGCCCTCCTCACCGGGCTGGCGGGAGGATGCGTCGGTCGGGAATCGAGGGCAGCGGACTTTGAGGTTGTGGTGGCCTCGGACAGGGCTCGGGCGCATCGGCTTTTCGATGGGGAGGCCTTTCCGCTCGACGATGTCATCGACACGGAAACCATCATCGTAGGGGGCGGTATCGCGGGATTGGCGGCCGCTGCTCACCTCGGCGATCGAGAGTTTCGGCTCTTTGAATTGTCGGACCGTTGGGGTGGATCCTCCTCCAGCCAGCGTCACGGAAGGGAAGTATTCTCCCAGGGCGCCCACTACGAACTCGCCTATCCGGACTACTACGGGTCCGGGGCGCTCGGTCTACTGGAACGTCTCAACATCATTGAACTCGATGGTGTGCGCCGGATGTGGGATTTCCGGGAAAAACAGTACCTCATCGCTGGACCGGTTGAAAGCGTTTGCTTCGATGGCGGCGTGGCGCGGGAGAGCGTCTTGCCGGAATCGAATGGCCTTAAGGAGCGGTTCATCGATTTTCTTCGCCCTTATTTCGGCCGCATGCCCCTCCCCTCCCGCCTCATTGGCAATGAGGAGCGGAGGCTCAACGAGATCAACTTTCACGACTACCTCCGGGAGGAATTCGAGCTGCCGGAATCCCTGAGACGGGCGGTCGACTACCAGATGGTTGACGACTACGGATCGACCGCCGACCAGGTGTCCGCCCTTGCCGGGGTGCATTACTATGCTTGCAGGCCCTATTACACGGAGAGCGTGGAGCTCTTTTCGCCTCCCCAGGGTAACGCCTACTTCGTGCAAAAACTGCTCGAGGTTCTATCACCGGAGCAGATTCATCTAAATAGCATGGTGAGAAGAATCTCGGTGAAGAGCAGGGGAATTGAAGTGGAGGTCAGGGATTTCACCGCCGGGAGGAAACGGCTCGTGCGGGGCCGAACTTTGATCTACGCGGGCCATAAACTTGGCTTGAAACACGTCCTTCCGGAAGCCTATCCAATGTTCGAAGAGACTCGGTATGCTCCCTGGCTGGTACTGAACTTCGTCCTTCGCGACCACTTCAGGGACAGCGCCTTCTGGCAAAATGAGTGGCTCGGAAAGGAGACGGATTTTCTCGGATTCGTGGATTCAGACGCCCAATATAATCCGAATCCAAAGAAGCGCGTCCTGACGACCTACTTCTGCCTCCCGGAGGACCAGCGCAGTCGATTGACCTCACTGGACGATCGGTCTGAAGCCCGGCGCTGGGCAATCCGTGCTATGGAACTGCTCAACAGAATGTTCAGCCAGCCGATCGACGAGCTCGTCGAGATCGTCTACATCAAAGCGATGGGGCACGCCATGCCAATTCCGGAACCGGGTTACCTGTTTCGCGATGCCAACGATGCCAGGCCCTACCGTGAGTTGGTGTTTGCCGGTGTCGACAACGGGCGCCTGCCCCTCTTTTTCGAGGCCCTGGATTCGGGGATCCAGGCTGTGGAGCTCCTCTAGCCCGCTTTTGGTGGCCACCACGCAGACACTTGTCGAGACCTATACTCTGCCGCCTTACGATGGTCGGTAAACTGTGAGAAAAGCGGGCTAATGATTTTCTGGACTTGATGGAACCCTATTCTAAGATCCCTTTGGATCTCGTTGCACTTCTTACAACGTTAACTCGGTATCGGACCGTATCACTGACATGAATGAACTGATAAATTCCTGGACCAACATTGAGGACATCAAGCTGCTATTGGACCCGACGGCTTTGATTTTCCTCGCTGCCGTCATCGTCGTCCTCTTCGTGGGCAAGCTCGTGAATGACTGGTGCACAAGCTACAATTTGAACGAAGAGCTCACAGTGAAAGACAACAAGGCCCTCGCCATGTCCTTCATGGGATATATCTTCGCCATTGGGATCATCATCTGGGGTGTTCTTCTGAGTCCGACTGCGGCTGATGCGGGCGGATTCTGGGGAAGCGGTATCTGGTCGCAGCTCGGAGCAACGGCCATATGGGCGGTGATCGGGATCGTCCTTCTCCAGTTGGCGAGGATCATAAACGACCGCCTGTTGCTCTACAAATTCAGGAATGTCAAAGAGATCATCGAGGACCAGAATGTCGGCACCGGGGTTGTGCAGGGCAGCGCCTATATCGGGTCCGGACTCATCATTATGGCCGCCGTCTACGGAGAGGGCAGTGGATCGCCCGTCGTCGATGTTATCTCGACGCTGGTTTACTTTGTAGCCGGCCAGCTGGCCTTCATCCTATTCGGACTCGTTTACTCGAAAGTGAGTCGGTATGACCTGCACGACGAGATCGAGAAGGACAATGTGGCGGCCGGGGTCGGATTCGGCATGACCTTGATTGCGGTGGGTATCCTCATGTGTGGCTACATCCTTAAGAACTCATCCCTTCCCGGGCTTCTTGTATGGTTTGTCATTTGCTGCCTCCTCCTCTTCATCTGCCGCTACCTTGTCGATAAGCTCATCCTCCCTGGGACTCTGCTCGACGAAGAAATCAGCAAGGATCGGAACTGGGGTGCGGCCCTGGTCGAGGGAATCTCGGCGATTTCTCTGTCCCTGATCCTGATCGCGATTTTCTAATTGATCAGCAACCGATCGACAAGGGCCATCTCATAAACGGCGTGTCCGGTACACCTCGCCGCAGTCCCTGCGAAGACGGGCGGACGCGCCGCAGAATGCGGACCGACCTTGAATGTCCATCTTTAGAATCCGCAACCAATGAAAGCACGGCAAAGGATGCGAAAAGCGAAGTAAAACAACATGAGACGCTCAATATCAGTATTGCTTTTTCTATTTACCGGTACCGTTTCCCACGCCGGCGTATATGTCCCCGAGGGGCATATCGGAATCGCAGCAATCAATGGAGAGATCCTACCAGAAACGATCGCCGAGGGTACCCACGAAACCCTCAATCCAGAATATGATTGGTTCATTTTTGATCTGAGCGAACAAGCCTATGTTGACCGTGTCTATCTACAGCCATCAGCCGAGGCCGAAAGAAACATCACAATTGTGGTGAGCGTCCGTTTCAAACTGATTCCCGAGCGTCTTCCGGATCTTCTGCGGCTAAGCGGAAGCAAGATACTTTCTGATCCCGGATTTTTTCACCCCAGGGTACATCACGTCGTGGGCATCTCTCTTCGCCACGTGGAACAACTCGAAGACCTGCATCGACCCGATGTGAGAGAGTATTTTAACGAAATGATCACAAAGCAATTGCGCGGAAGAGTAAAAAGGGGCCTCGCAATGGAAATTATCGAAGCGAGAATCGTCTATTTTAGGATTCGCCAAGGGAGCATCGAGCCGACCTTTTGAATATGTGGGGATGGGAGAAAGAGGTAATCCATCGAACGCGCACGACTAGGCACAAGATTGGAGGGGGGCTAGGGCCTTCGAGCCCTAGAATGAATTGAAACCCGACGCTCTTTTCAAATTATTCGAAGCGGCCCGGGCTCGAGGGCCCTAGCCCCTCCAGGTTTCCTTACCGCTGCAGTGAAAAGCTCCCCACTCAGAATCTGGCTTGGAGTGGCGCCGGCGATGGTGGTGCCGCTGATCGCCTCCCTTTTCTATTTCGTCTGGTTCAGTGAGTACACGTTTGCCCGTTTCGTTTACGGCGGCACCAAAGTATTCACCCTCGTTTGGCCCGTGATCGCAGTGTGGTGGGTCTTCCACGAAAAACTTCCGAAATGGAGTTTCAAGGACTCTCTCCATTGGAGGGCTCTACCTGTCGGTCTCGGAGCCGGGCTTCTGATCGTGCTCATCGCTTTCGCTCTCATGAGGACACCGGTCGGTGAGATGGTTCGCGGGAGCTCCGGGCGAATCAGCGCCAAGGTCAACGACCTTGGAATCATGAGTTACTACTGGTCTTTTGCCGTCTTTCTATCCGTCTTCCATTCCCTTATCGAGGAGTACTACTGGCGCTGGTTTGTCTTTGGGCAACTTGCCCGGCTCCTCCCCGCGACCTGGGCCCATGCCCTCGCCGGTCTTTCCTTCTCCGCCCATCATATCGTCATCGCAACCCAATACTTCCCTTTTGCTTATGGAGTGGTGCTGGGTCTCCTCGTCGGAGTAGGTGGCGTGATCTGGAGTCTTCTCTACGCGAGGCAGAAGACACTCACGGGCGCTTGGATCTGCCACATGGCGGTCGACTTCGGAATCATGATCATCGGATACAATCTTCTCAATCCGAGCAACTCTTAGGTCAGGGGCCACAGCCACGAGCGTACCTGGCAGGACGACCGCGTCAGATCAATCACTTCGCAAACTGGAACGAGAATACATCCGCGTTCCGAGCTCAATGGCCTCTTCCCCCAACGCCGAACTGATCAGGAGTGGTAGTATTCCAATCAGAACTGGGCGCATCGCTCTTTGCGGGTAGTTACAGAGCCTTAGTACTCGAGTACTTAGCTCAACAGCTCCGCCTCTACCGTGCGAATAACCCAGCGGGCTCTTTTTTCGTAGCGGATGCCGGGTTCGGTCTGTTCGTCCTAGATGATCAAGAGTCTGTCCGGCTCGGTCTCGACGGCAACGACATACCCGGTGCTGCGGCTGTCGGATATGGTGGTAACTGACTCCCAGGTGATCCCATCGTCCGGGCTCAGCATGAGCTTGTTATCACCGATGATCTCTCCCGCCGCCGAAACAAAGGACATGCTGTCGCCAGTCCTTCCGAAGCTGCACAAGAGCGAACCGATTGAGAGGCGAAGGAGTCCGGGTCTGACACCGCAGACATCGAGGGGCTGAAGCTCGGACCAGCTGACGCCGCCATCGCTCGAGTAGGTCTGGAACAGCGGCGTGGGCTCATTGTATCTACTGCGAACGACACAGATGACATGACCCTCACGAGTGAGCTCCAGACAGGCTTCGCTGAAACGGTGGTCGGGGTGATCGATGGTGGATGCGAGCGACCAAGTTGCTCCGTCGTCAGTCGATTTGAGAAACCCGGTCGCCATCTTCTTTTCCGTTTCCCCAAAATTGCACTGGCAGGTGACGAGGAGCCCGCCGCCGGGGAGCTTGATGATGCGGTCCGTGGGAAACGCTTCGGCGGCTCGTTCGCTGCCGACGACATCTGAAATCAACCACCTACCGAATTTCGTGGGCCTACGCGGAAACGGAGTACTGGGACTGCGCTTGATCTGAAACGGCCTTATGACGCTGATACCGGGAATTTCACAGGGCACCAGGGTGAGACCCTCGAAGGTGACACCACCATCGCGCGAGCGGTTGCCTATCAGACTCAGGCCGCCGTCGGGCCGTTGCCAGCACGGCGTCCTTTCGTGTCCGAGAAGATACACCGTTCCGTCATCGAGGACACACCCGGAAGAAGTGGCGTATTTCTCGCCCTCGGGATCGATCTGCCACGTGCGACCCCTGTCATGCGATCGAATTCCACAGACGCGCCTGAACCAGTGGTCATCGTCGGCCGTGAAATGAACAACCAGATCTCCGTTGGGCAAATCCATGAGGGAGTGCATGTGCATCGGTCCGATGGGCTGTACACCCCGATCGGCATCTTCCGGGTCGAGCTTGCCGGGCTCCGGTTCGAAATCCGGGAAATCTCGCTCCAGATCTCCAGTGGAGTAGATGATGCTGGATTCAGATAACTCTATCCTCGTCTCAGACATGAGCACACCTAGCCTGCTTTTCTCACAAATTTTAGAGGACCCGTTTGCGATTTGATGCCCCATCCTTTTCCAGGCGTTAGGTTGAGGACAAAAAGCGGGCTAACCCACAGAATGGCACAGAAGTTCTTGAGGAGTTTCACCGATCGGACATATTCTGTTATAAGCCTGGAAATCGTCCCCGATTTTCAGGCTTTCTTCATCGCCACCAGGTAGGGCTCGAATCCCAACTTCGCCCAAAACTCCTGCCCACCCGGATTTGTTGCCAGAACATCTATGGAAACCTCCTTTCCACCGAATCGCTGGGTCTCCAGCAACCGATAGGCTGCCCTCCCCAATCCACGTCCCCGATATTCACTCTCAATATAGAACTGACGCAAATAGACCACTTCCTGCTCAGGAAAATAGTAGTCAGCTTGAAACCGGTACACGGAATAGCCAACTGTCGATTCAGCACGTTCGAACAGGTCAATCTGCCACTCTTCTCCGTTCAACCACTTTCCGATTCGCTCCTCAATCTCGCCTAACGTATACGGATTACGACTACCTTGGTCTTCCACCAGTCGCTTATTCATCGAGGCCAGGAGCACGACGTCGGCCTCACCGGCGTGACGTAATAAGAGAGCAACTCCTTCACGATTGTCATTCACATCAAAACCGTTTCGCGCAACGGAGGAAACGGCTCCTCGTCCTTACGCTTGGAATATGGGTCATTTGCGCTACCTTCGCTACCCTCTCTCGCTAGAGAGATTCCATTTATCGCACGGCGAGAAATGGGCCCTGAGGGATTTGAACCCCCGACCAAAGGATTATGAGTCCTCTGCTCTAACCGCTGAGCTAAGGGCCCGGAGGAATTGTTGATCAATAAGAGGATAGTGCAGGCCGCTCGATCAAGTGGCAATAACCAGTTTGAAAATACTGCGCCGATCTTCACCCTGCTGAAAGAGGCTACGGCTAGGTATTGGACTACGGGGCCAGGCAAGAAATTGGAGGACTGTCGAAGAACCGAAAAGGAGCCCATTCTCTCCGTCGTCAACTTTGTCGCGAGCTTTGTGGGATTCTTTGGTCGTAAGCTTGGTCGGTATGGTCGGCAGCAGGTGGAAGGTCGATCCGACAAAGTTGACGACGAAGCTTACGACCAAGTTTTAGGATGCCCTTCTTAAGGACTGGAATCTCGACCGATAATTGATACTATCGGGATTTCCCAGCGACCTAGAATTCTTCTTAGAGACGCATGTCCCAAACAGTTGTAACCGCCGGCACCTCGGGATCACTCGATGTTCGCAACGTCACGGTGAAGGCGGGGGGGCTCCGGATTCTCAGTCAGATTGGCCTGTCTCTTTTCCCGGGAGAGCTCTGTGCCGTGCTCGGGCCATCAGGGGCGGGCAAGAGTACCTTAATCAAAGTTCTGCTCGACATACGGGAGCCGGACGAAGGCACGGTCCTGATCGGCGGCCAGCCGGTCAAGGAGAGCGGCCCGGTGGGTTACGTGCCCCAAGACGATGCCCTCCATCGCGACCTCACGGTCTGGCGCGAGCTCGACTATGCCGTGCAGTTGCGGCTACCCAGTCTTTCGCCCGCTGAGCGGGAGGAGAAAATTCTCCGAGCGACTCACGCGGTGGGACTCGAGGAGAGGAAGAAGACCCGGATTCGCAGTCTCTCTGGGGGACAGCGCAAGCGGGTGTCGGTGGCTCTGGAACTGCTTACGAGTCCACATCTTCTCATTCTCGATGAGCCCACCAGCGGACTTGATCCGGGCCTTGAAGCAAAGATGATGACGCTCTTCGCCAAGATCGCCTCTGAGGGCCGGATCGTTCTCGTGGCCACTCACGCCATGGAGAGCATTGAGCGCTGTCAGGCCTTGATCCTAATCGTGCAGGGCCATCTCGCCTTTTTCGGCGAGCCACTAGATGCACTGCAGTACTTCGATGTTGAGCGCTACGTCGATATCTTCACGAAACTCGACCAGCGGAGCCCTCAGGAATGGCAGAGTTCCTACTTCAATCACCCGGCAAGGATGAGTTTCGCGGAGAGACCCGCGCCCGGGCCTTCGAGCAATATCGAAGCGGCCGACCCCGCTCCGGAACCAATTGTTGCGAAGCCAACGGGACAGGAAGCATTCGACGGACAAGCGGCGCTGGCAGCACTGAAGGAGAAGATGAAGCAGAAAGAGGAATGAGAAACCACAGATTACCGGTAGCAGCGAAGCCGCAACTTGGATAGCGCGAAAAGAGAAAGTTAACCACGGATTACACTGATGGGCACGGATAGAGAAAGAATATCCTTCTGCACCCTCAACTCACATTCGCATTTCCCATCCGTCCGTATCCGCGATTCAATCCGTCAAAAAGTAGCTTATAATGTATACGATACGAAAGCAAACCACGGAGGACACGGAGAAGACTATGAGAAACGCTCTCACATCTCCTCCGTGTCTCCGTGTCCTCCGTGGTTCTCTTCTCTTTGGTTGCGGCTTCGCTGCGCTAGGCCCCCCGTGGTTTGCTTCTTATAAAGTGGCCCCAGAGTCCGACTAATCTGAGAAATCTGCGGCCATAATCTGCTTATCATGGAAACCGCCGGCAGCACCCGCTCCCAGACTTGGACGCTTTCCGCGCGCTACTTCGATTGCATGGTGGGCGATCTGAAGAGCATTTTTCTGCTCCTTGCCCAAGCTCCCTTAATCGGTTGGTTCTGCACCTTGGTCTGGGGTTCGCTGGAGCAGGATACTCCAACCCTCTACTTCATACTCTGCCTTTCGTCGGTCTGGTTCGGATGCATCACGGCCTGCCGCGAGATTGTCAAGGAACGTCCCATTCTCGAGAGGGAGCGCTTTTTTCGGCTCTCCCTCTTCGGCTACGTTTCCTCCAAGGTCATCATCCTCGCCGGGATCGGGCTCCTTCAAGTTGTCCTTCCGCAGATGGCCGTGGAATGGGAGATCAATCTCAAGGGACCGATGCTCGTTCAACTGGCCGCGCTTTTGGGCGGCTCTCTCTGTGGCAACGGATTAGGGCTGCTGGTTTCGGCCCTGGCGGGAACCCAGGAGCGAGCCGTCTTCGCCGTTCCATTGCTCATCATTCCACAGATCCTCTTTTCCGAGTTCGCCATTCCCAAAGAGTATTTCGGAGACGTGGTTTCCGTCATCGAAAAATTCATGCCCGTTCGCTGGGCTTACCAGATCTTTCTCGAGGCTGCCGCCGACGAGCCTAAATGGCATATGGCGGCTCTGTCGTTTCTTGTCCTCTTCGCCTACGGATCGATTCTGACTTTGCTCGCCACGATCGCGCTGGTTCCGAGGAGGGAGATGTGAGAGGAGTGTGGAGAGCAACGGAGAGACGGAGACGCGGGGACGCGGAAAGGAAGATCAATCACAGATTACGCGGATTACACCGATTAGAGATCTGCGTAATATGGGCAATCTGAGCTTTGTCGATAGCCTCGACTCCGAGGACTCGACGAGATAATCCAACATGCACAGTAAGACCGGAACCAGAGAGAGAAAGCGACAGAGTTGACGACAATGCCTACGACGAAGGTCGAAGTTCCGACAAGGCTCACGTCAAAGCTCGCGACAAAGTTTGGGAGGTAGGATCGGCTTGCCCGTCGCCTGGAAAACTTTATGAGACACCCTACAACGCCATGAAGCGGTGGTTTTACTTCCTTCTGTTCCTCGTAGTTTGCTTTCTGGGATATGCAGCGGCGGTGCATTTTTCGGGAGGCGCCTACCCCACCCTTGATCTTCCTCTCGGAGGGGACCGGGCAATGCTGCGAAAGACCGCCCTTCAGTTCATGGAGGATATCGAATTCAAGGACTTTTCCAAGGCCGCTTCCTACCACGCGCCCGAGGTCCAGGAGACCGTGGACATCCCCTACCTCCTGCAGAGGCTCTTCCAAGTAAAGCCGGAGGCCCTCAACATCATGGAATTCGAGGTCGCCTTCGCGAAACTCGACTCGAGCGGCGATCGGGGCCGTGTGAAAATGAGAGTCAAAGTCGAACTCCTGGCCAACGAGCAGATTCGCAACCAGGACCTCATGCTATTTTTCGAACGGGAGGACGCCGCATCACCGTGGTACATGAAGCTGGAGGACTCGCTTAGGACGCAGAAGGCGCATGATCCCAAACTGCACTGAATTCGTGGCTCGGAATCTAACGGGTGCGAAAAGGCTCCCCCGGCCTTGAGCCGGGGTGTTGCTGGGTTCGCTAGCTACAACAACCTCTGGCGCAATATACCCACTCCGGCCCTTCTCTCCCAGCCGCCTCCACGGCTGGGAGAGAAGGGCCGGAGTGGGTCGGCGAGGAAGGCCGTTCGTAGCATCGAGAACCTGCGACACCCCGGCGCAAGGCCGGGGGATATGACTAACCATAAGATGTTAGGAATCGCCATTGCAGGCGACAAGGCCGAGTTTTCGAAGATCCCGCGCGACCTTCTTCGCACAAGGCTTCGCCGAGTCAAGAGCGCGGTCCTACAACCGGCGAAAGAAATCAGTCCAGGACGAAATCCTTGGCCTTCAGGGTGATGAGATCTTCCCTGGTGAGGTTCGAATCCGTTTCGCTGAGGCGCATGGCCTGGGTCCGCAGTACTTGCTCGAAGAGGTTTCTGCAGAAGCGTCCGTTTCCGAAATCGCGCCCGCCCCGATTAGTTTCCTGGCGGAAAACCTCCTCCAGTTTGCTTTTCGCTTTCGTTTCCATTCTGTAGTCGTTCACCTCGCACATCTGCTCAAAAATACCGACCAGTTCGTTAGAAGAGAAATTGGCAAACTCGATGTAGGTATTGAAGCGCGAGCGGAGTCCGGGATTGGAGTTGATAAACGCCTCCATCTCATCGGTGTAACCGGCCACGATCACGATGAGGCGATCGCGGTTATCCTCCATCCGTTTTACAAGAGCATCGATCGCCTCGATACCGAAATCATTCCCCGTACCCTTAAAGAGACTGTAGGCCTCATCGATGAAGAGAATACCGTCCAGAGCCCGACTCACCACTTCTGCGGTTTTGACATCGGTATGTCCTATATACTGCCCTACCAGACCTGACCGATCCGTCTCTACAAGATGTCCTTTTTCGAGGAACCCCAAGGCCCTATAAATTCGGGCGACAAGCCGGGCCACGGTCGTCTTACCAGTGCCGGGATTCCCAGTGAAAACCATATGGAGAGAGAGCTTTGTCTGCGAGAGCTTCAACTCCTTGCGTTTCTGCTGGATCGATAGATAACTGACCAACCTCTTGATCTCCTCTTTCACTCCATTCAGTCCAACCAGAGAATCCAGCTCGGCCATGCAACTCTCCAGATCGACCGGCTCATCCTCGGGTGGTGGAGACTCGGGACCGGTAGTCTCAACCGGTCGAGCTTCTTCCCCATCGACGTATTTCGGAGTCGCCAATATTCCCGGCTCCAACTGGAAAAGCCTCTCCAGCTCGACATTCACGCTGCCGGCCCTCTCCGCGTTGGACGACAACATCCGGTCAACCAGATTTGCGATCAGGAAGCGCTCATCTTGATTGAGGCTGCCATCGATCAGGGCCATGCTGCCCCCGAGGCGGTAGAGGATCTCGGCAAATTCGGAGTGTCCCGCACCAATTTTCAAGTTCTCCAAACTATAGGTCGGTTGCTTTTCAATTTTGGCCTGGAGCAAGTTCCGATACATCGGTGACCAGTCCATCCGGCGGGCCACTGCCTCTGAGAGTCTCGATTCGGCCGCACTCACCTCGCCGTCGATGTGGGCGACGAGAAAGAGCACCATCCTGATCTCGTAATCGATCTCGAACTCGGAAACGAGATCCCTACGTTGCAGCTCCCGTTTTACTGGGTCGATATCCTTGAGGCAGAAATCGACGATCTCTGAGATCTCGGCCATTTTACAATCGAGGGAATTATCGCCGCAGTCCTCGCAGGCTCCATCTGCGACAGTCTCAGATCTAACTGCTCAGTGACCAACACTGTTCTTACGGGCGTGCAGCGCTTTCGAGTGCGGTGGCTCGCCGCCGCTTTCTTACGAATATCTGTTTTGCTCCTACCTTCCGCCTCAAAGCGGCGCCGAGCCGCCGCACTCGAAAGCAAGAATGACGTCCTATTCCACTAAGCCGCGATCGATGGCACGGATGCGGTGTTCCCTGGCCCGGAAAGCCCGAATAAGGGCTTGTCCGATCTTTTCACCCAGATTCTCTCTCCCGCAGGTAAATACATCGACCGCGGCGTATTCGAGTTCCGGCCAGGTGTGCACGGTCAGATGGCTCTCGGATATCACGACCACTCCGCTCAGACCCTGTGGGCTGTAGCCGTGGAAGACCTTATCAACGACCGTCGCGCCCGCTGATTCGGCCGCTTCGACCATGGCCTTTTCCAACACGTTGATGTCGACCAGGATCTCGCGGGTACATCCATAGAGTTCGATGAGGTAGTGGTGGCCCAGCACTCGGAATGTCGCCGCACTCGACCGGTTCGATTGCGGCGAAGCCTGGCTCGACTGCTCAATCGTTCCCCTCATTAAGATTCTGTCGGGCGTGGAATATCCAAGTATTCGGTCGGTGCCGATCGCACGGAAAAACTGCAATTCCTCCGCAAGTAAGAAGGACAGAGTTCTTTAGCTGCTCGTCTGTCCCCCGAGTTTCGCCTTCATGGCAGCCAATTTTTCCTGAACATCCGATCCGGCGGTAGTGGCACCGAGGTCTTCAAACTCCTTTTCCAAGCTATCGGATCCGGAAAACGATTCGGCCATCTCCTTGGCGGCATCGGCCTCGTAGGTGCTGCGTTCCGCTTTGGCCTGAAGCCGAGCCATAAGGTCGTCGGCGTCGTGCTTCTTGGAGATCTTGGCCTTTGCCTCATAGATGTTCTTTTTCACTTCAGCCGCCTTACTCTGGGCCAGGATAAAGTCCTTATTGCGCCTGAATTCGGCCAACTCGTCGTCCATCTTTGAGATATCTATTTTTAGAGAGTCGACCGAGTCCCTTTGCGACCTCCAGTTTTCCTCGAGGCTTTTCGCTTTCTGATCGTGCTCCGTAGCGCGTTGCAAAGCCTTAACGGCCAGGTCCTCCTTACCCGCTTTAAGAGCCCCTTCCGCCTTCTGTTCCCAGGAGAATTTCTCCGCCTTGTCCTTCTCAAGTAGCGCCTTTGTCTTGCGCTCCGTCGCGATGCATTCCTGGATCGCCTTTTTGGCGTCGCGGAGCTGATCGTCTTTGTCCCTGATCGCCTGATCGAGCATGAGCTCCGGCTTCTCCAACTTCTCTACGACCTTATGGGCAGAGGCCTGGCCGATTTTGAAAATGCGAGAAAATATACTCATGAATTTCCCTTTCCTACTTGCGATGAGCTAGTAGCCTGTCGGACTTCGTTCTTGGATTGCTGTGCAATAGGTAAACCTCGTCCGACAGGCTCTTAGCAATAAGAAAATGAATCTGTCGGATCGAACACGGTCGAGACTTACGACGTTCATACTTCGATCCGAAGTTCGGCGATGTTGCGAAGTGCAAGGCCCGACAGATTCCTAATCCTTCAATTTTGCGGTGAGAAACTCTTCCGCTGTGTCCACCGCCAATTCAAGGGCGTCGAAGACACTGAGGAGTTCGTCGTCATTGAGATCCCCTCCCTCGCGACTCTCCACCAGGACGAGCCGCGGATCTTCCGGATTGGTGTTGTTGATCCCAAAGCTCACGGGTTGAATCTCCGTATTGAGATCGAGAATCTTGAAGTAGAACCCTTCATCGGCAAAGGATGATACATTGCCCAGATCAACTTCAAAATAGAGATTGTTCTCGTTGATGCTGACGTATACCGCCAATTCATCCTCTCGCGCAACGCGGTAGACCCCGTTTTCCAGTTCCTCGACCTCGAAGTCGTGCAGGCTAAGGAATCTGTCGAAATCTTCCTCTTTTCTTAATTGTATCTTCACATTACCCATACTCGCTCCTTGTCTTGCATTTCCATGTTGGCAGACCGAAACTGAAATTGCTACTCAATCAGGCACTTCTCTTACTTACGATTTCATCTTCGAAAGAGAGAAAGTCGCCCCGGCTTTCTGCCAGCATGATCAACCGGTCGCTCTCTCCCACGGTCAGATCCTTCGGTGGATTGAGGACCGCTTGATCGTCCCTGTAAATACCAATCATCTGAAGGTTGGCTGGATATTCGAGCACCGCCATCTGGATTTCGGATATCCTAAATCCGCTCAGCCGGGTGTCAAATATGTAGAACTGACTACCTTCGAGATTCGTCAGAATCTGTTCGAACACCACATGCAGACCCGGGTGAAGGAATTCCTGCACCATCAAACAGTCGGTTAATCCGTCGGTCGACACGATACCGTCGGTCCGCGCCCGCTCCATCATCTTGCGATTATGCCGGCTTACCAGCTCCGTCACGACCTTGATATCCCGTTTTCGTTCGGTCGAGATCATCTCGACGATGGCACCGACGGCGAACGTCTGGGCGTCCGAGTCCCCTGAATCCGGATTTTTCGCCAGCACGATGACACCGTCGCACTCCGTGACATTCGCCTTCAAGAGGATGTCTTCCCGGGTCGGATTCCCTTTTATAAAGAGCAGATCCTGATCCCTGAATTCGTCCGGGAGCTCGTCCAAGTCGTCCGTCACCAGAACAAAGACTTTTGAGGCGTAGCGAACGTTAGCCCGCAATTCGGTGACGAGATGCAGCACCCTTTCCGTGCTGGGACAGTTACAGATTATTACATGATCGTTCTCGTTGATCTTCATCATTCCTTTCCTCTTCCTGGAAACTCTTTCAAACATTATTTCGGCCACCGTTCCCACCAGGTATCCCAAGAGCCCGATTCCTACGATGAAGCAGGAATATGAAATCACATAGCGGCCGAGAAGAGTCTGGGGATAGTAATCCCCGTAACCCACCGTGGTCATTGTGACCATGGCCCACCAGATTGAATCGGTGAGGGTGAGACCCTCCTGTACTCCCTGCTCCGCGAGATAGAACCCAAACCCGAAAATGAGGTTCAAGAGCAGGGCCAAAGAGAGCGCCTTGCCCGTTCGCAGTTGCACCGAACCCCGTCTCAGGATCCAAGCTACGATGCGTTGAAAAATCATAGGATCGCGTCGGGCCAGAAGCAGGAGCTTGTGTTATCCATAGCCGGGACCTCGCCCGGCGAAATCCTAAAGGAGCCAGACCGCAAGGAGTAAGGGCGAGACGTAGAAAGGATCGTAGTAGGGGTAGTAGTAGTCTATCGGATGCTCCTCGATGACGACACGCTCGACGACGTATTCCTCCTCCTCATCGTCATCCTCCCCATTATCCTCGTAATGTTCGATAGGCGGAGCCAGCTCGGCTTCCTTCTTGTGAAGCTCCACCATAAGTTCGGCGCCCTGCTTGATCACATCCTCGATGACTTGCTCTCCCGAGACGTCCTCTTCCTCGTCCTCGTAGCCCAACTCCTCCCATTCCAAAGCCGAATTGCAGATCTCCAGTATCTCGTCCCAAACGGAACCGAGGAGGAGATCGAACTGCCAACCCGTTTCGTCCCTTCCGAATCGCTTCTCGGCAATGAAACTCATGAAAACGATCTCGACCGGATCCAGCTTTTTGTACTCGGCCACGGCAATGCGTAGATCCTCCCAGCGCTCGTCCTCGAGATAGTTACTGAAAGCCGAGGGCGCTTCGTATTCAAAATAGGAGGCGAAGGCAAACTCACCGGACTCGAGATCGACTGCACAAAAGACATCGAATACCGTGAGATACTCGCTGTAGCGGGAGAGAAAGTTTTTCAGCGTCTCCCGTCCCTTCTCCGCCGGCACGTATTTTTGGTTGTCGCGAATCTCGACGTAGCCCTTGATCAGGAGCCATTCCAGAATGGTTTCCAGAAAGGCATCGCCCTCATCGAGAAGAAGCGCAAACGTCGCCGGCTTGTTGACCATAAACTCGAAAAGATAGATCCCGGCGTACTCTCTCTTTCGGGCTTCAGAGATGGTGTAAGGACGACTCATATTCTAAGGAGATCTCGGGCGGGTTCTTTAATCCCCCGGCCTTGTGCCGGGGATTATTAGGTTTTCGAGCCAAATAGGGGGGTCTTTATACCTTTCCCCACGTCCCTTGATCGACGCTAGCGTCGATCAAGGGACGTGGGGAGTGCCCTGCTCCTGTTGTAGCAGCAGCACTCAGCATCACCCCGGCGCAAGCCCGGGGGAGCAAAAGAGCGCTCGGTATGCACATACTCGATGAGTTCCTCATTCTAATAATCTGGTGGACCTAGCTCTCGAAACAACCCTTTCTCACTGATATCGTAGTCGGAAATAGGGACTGCAACTGGATTTACTTCCCCCGGAAACCGGAGGAACTTCGAGCCATGCTGCCGCCCCGAGTCGAAGGTCGGGAGGGTCGACTCTTCCCGAAACCACCGGATCGAACGGACTTTGAGGGATTGCGCGATTGAAAGCTCTTCTGCGAGGCAGTCGGGCTCTTCAGGGGCGCCCGGATATTTGACGCCGTCTTTCCCGCATTGGGAGAACGGGCCCGCGACTTGAGGCTGTTGTTATTCGTCCGGGTCATCCCGGCCGAGCTGCGGGCCGACGAGGTCCGGTTGCGATAAGCGGTCGTTGAAACGGTCCGATAGGGCCGATAATAGGAAGGGTGGTAACCGTAGCCCCAAGGCGACATGTAGAACGGATGGGGGCGAAACATATAGCTCAGCAACAGGTAGTCGCCGAATCCGAAGCGGGAGCGGTGATAGTGATTAGCCCCATAGACATGGCTGTTTCCATGAATCTGAACATCCGCCTCATTGCCGGATTTCTCGATTTCAATGGTTGCGACTTCCTGCTCCTCGTCGGCGGAGGTCTCAACCGTAAGGGAGAAGCCCCTGCTGTTGCCACTCCCATACTCCTCTACCTGAACATAGTCGACTTCACCGTTCTCATCGAGATCGAGGTTATTGATCCCCTCGCCCGAATCGTTCAGAAGTTTCTCAAGCTGCTCCGCTGTTTTTGCTCTCTTCAGCAAATCCCCAACCGCCTGTAGATCCAGTCCGTCGGCGGCGCTGACCATTGTCTGTACTTCAACGTTGTACCGATCCTGTTTCTTGGAACACCCGCCCGAGAAGATAGCCCAAGCCACGACTATGATGAAGCACCAGGTAAGAAACTTGAAGAATGACTCGTCCACCTATCCGAATACTGGGTTACCGTGTCGAATGCTGTTCTGGGAATGGGAATGCCATACCATTGGCAAAATACTTGGCCAGATTACTAACAAGAATTGCACCAGTGTTTCGATTCTGCAACCGAAAAGTAGGCGGGGATGGGTTCAACGGTTCACGGTTAATTGGTTCGCGGTTTAGAGGTATTATAGTCCTCTTCCTCTTCGTCATCCTTTTTCTCCTACCCAACGCGATTACCCCTCCGATTACACTCAGGGGAGGCTTCCAAGCATCAATGTTCTCGGAGCTATCAGAACCAACTTCCCTCCTCCCACCCGTTGAACCGTGAACCACGTAACCATGAACCGCAAAACCCTACCTCTTCCCCTTAAACTTCGCCATCCCAAACATGAAAAGGGCGAGAATGGCGATGAAGAGAAAGAATAGGGTCGTTAGGGAAGCAAAGAAGGCGACAAGAAAATGGAGCTTGGCGATGAAGAGAGTCAGACCGAAGGCGAGGCCGGCGAGAATCATGAGGCCCGAGAGCCGGTCGAAACCGGGAATGTCATCGAAGCGAGACACTCGGGAGATAGCGTAGAGGGTCGCCACCATACAGAGTATAGGCCCCAGGTAGAGGATGAGGTCCACCTTCTCGAGGACGTTGACTCGCGCGATGAAAAGAAGATAAGCGAGAGCCACCGTAGTGCAAATTCCCGGCAGCACGGCAAGGTAGACCGGAACAGCAAGGAAACAGTTGGCGGCGCGTGGGGAGAATCTCTTGACTATGGATCCTGCCCCCCAGGCAAGAAAAGGCAACGCCAGCATGGAAAAGGAAAGCTCTATCTTATACGCCTGTAGCCGGGCGATGAGATCGTAAAAGGAAGTCTCCTGCATTAGCCCGCTCTCCTCTCAGCGGAGCAAACCTCCTCCCAAACCTTGTCTCGAGCCATTTCGATTGGCTGTGGCCTCGCTATCCTAGAATTGCTTCGCGGTGCCTGGCTCCCCCGGCCTTGCGCCGGGGTGGCGCAGGTTCTCTTGCCTAAGATCTGAGCTACGCCATCCTCCGCCGCCGTTCCCGACCCTCGCCGGCGCGAGAGTCGGGAACGGCGGCAGGGGATTTTGGTGATGGACCTCATTGTTTAGCTAGAAATCCTAACGATCCCCGGCGCAAGGCTGGGGGATTTCCGAAATCACAAAATGGTCACGGATTCACAGACTTTCGAAACAAATACAGACTCCGACAGACTGCGGGCTACTAGAGGCGTCTCTGCTTGGCAAGTTTCTGGGCCAATGAGAAGCGGACGATGGTTTCGAGCTTCTCGATTTCGGCTGGGTCAATGCCGCTCTTTTCAGCTTCTTTCAGGGCCGCTTCGGCGCGGGCCTGTGCCTCCTCCACAGTTGTCAGATTAATCTCGTCGATATTGATGGCGCTCTCGGTGAGGACGGAGACTTTGTCTCCATAGATCTGTGCGAACCCCTTGTCCACGGCGAGAAATTCGATCTTCCCGTTAGTGGATACGACCAATTCACCGGGATTGAGCATCGTCAGAATGGGGATATGTCCGGGCAGCACCCCCATTTCACCCTCGACCGTCGGAAGGACAACGGAGTCCGCAGCGCCGCTGTAGGCTTTTTTCTCCGGGGTAACGATCTCGAGGAGTAAGGACATGGCGTACTCCGATCAGGCGCTTGCCTCGGCCGCCGCAACCGCTTCGTCGATCCCGCCTTTCATGTAGAAGTCATTTTCGGGGACGTGGTCCAGTTCTCCATCGAGGATCATCTTAAAGCCCTTTATGGTATCCTCCACAGCGACGTAGGCCCCGGGAAAGCCGGTGAAGACTTCCGCCACGTGGAATGGTTGGGAGAGGAACTTCTGGATCTTTCTTGCCCTAAACACGATCTGCTTATCCTCGGGCGAGAGCTCATCGATCCCCAGAATGGCGATGATATCCTGCAGATCGTTGTAACGCTGCAGAACACTTTGGACACCTCGAGCGACCTGGAAATGCTCCTCCCCGACGATAACAGGATCAAGGGCATTGGAGGTCGAAGAGAGAGGATCAACCGCCGGATAAATTCCCAGCTCCGCGATTCGGCGCTCCAGGACAATGGTCGAATCGAGGTGGGCGAAAGTGGTGGCTGGAGCGGGGTCCGTCAAGTCGTCAGCCGGTACATAAATCGCCTGGAAGGAAGTGATCGAACCCTTCTTGGTTGAAGTGATCCGCTCCTGCAGCAACCCCATCTCCTGGGAGAGGGTCGGCTGGTAACCGACCGACGAAGGCGAGCGCCCAAGCAGAGCTGAGACCTCCGACCCCGCCTGGGAGAATCGAAAGATGTTATCGATGAAAAGAAGGACATCCTGGTTCTGCTCATCGCGGAAGTACTCGGCCATGGTGAGGCCGCTCAAGCCGACCCGCATCCGGGCACCCGGCGGTTCATTCATTTGCCCGTAACAGAGCGCCACCTTCGAGTTCGAGATGTTTTTCAGATCAATCACGCCGGCTTCGGACATTTCATGGTAGAGATCGTTTCCCTCCCTGGAACGCTCCCCCACCCCGCAAAAGACGGAATAGCCTCCGTGCGCCTTGGCGATGTTGTTGATCAATTCCATGATAACCACCGTCTTCCCCACGCCGGCGCCGCCGAAAGCGCCCACCTTGCCCCCTTTGATAAAAGGACAGACGAGATCGATCACCTTGATCCCCGTTTCCAGGATATTCGCCTGAATGTCCTGATCGATCAGGGGCGGAGGCGGTCGATGAATGGGATAGCGTTTTTCAAAATCCACCTCGCCTAGTTCGTCGACCGGTTCGCCAATCACGTTAAAGATGCGCCCCAGCACGCCAACACCGACCGGAACCGAGATCGAGTCACCCGTATCGATGACTTCCATTCCACGGACCAAGCCTTCCGTCGAAGACATGGCAACGGTGCGTACGATTCCCTCGCCGAGGTGCTGCTGAACTTCGAGGACAAGTCGGGTTTTCTTTCCTCCGACTTCGAATTTCACTTCCAGCGCTTGATAGATCTCGGGAACCTTTCCCGCGTCGAACTGAGCGTCGACCACGGCCCCGATGACTTGCACAATCTTTCCAGTGTTCATTTCTGTTTCCCCAAGTTTTTCAAAAATCCGAATGATCGTCAGACGGCAAAACTGGCTGCCGAAATTTCAAGAATCTCCTGAGTGATCGAAGCCTGACGCACCTTGTTGTACTCGAGCGTGAGGTCGTCCACCAAGGAGTTCGCGTTGTCGGTTGCGGTTTTCATGGCGACCATGCGAGAACTGTGCTCCGAGGCTTTTGCCTCCAGAACCATTTGATAAATCTCTTGCTTGATGTATAGATTGAGAAGCTCATGGAGGATTTCATCAGCTCCCGGTTCGAAGTGGATTTCCCGATCATCGGTTCGGATTTCCACGGATTCGGCCGCCAGCTCGGCTTCCTTCGCGAAGACGGACTTTAGATCCTTAAGCGGAATCAGCGGATTACGAGTCGGTGTCTGGATGAGCGTGTTTTCGAATCGAGAGTAGACGATTTCGATCGTGTCGATCTCTCCCTCCTCATAGGCCTTGATCATCAATTCCACGGCCGGCCTGACTTCGGCGAATCGAACCTGATCGGTGACCGAGAACTCGGCCACGAGATTCCTTCTCGCCCGACTCAGAAACTGCGCTCCCTTCCGCCCAAGGGTGACAAACTGCGCCTCGTCTTCAATCTCAGTGAGAAGACGAAACAAATTGGAGTTGAGCGGCCCGCAGAGTCCCTTGTCTGTGCTGATAAAGAGGATCCCTCTCTGTCGAACCTCGCGCTCCTCGAGAAAGGGGTGCTGAAATTCGGTCACCCTCTCGCCCACCGCACTGAGAATTTCAGCCAAGAGGGTGGCATAGGGACGTCCTTGCAGAGCCAGTTCCTGGGCGCGTTTCATCTTCGAAGCCGCCACCAGCTGCATCGCCCGCGTGATCTGAGACGTGTTCTTGACGCTTCGGATTCGCCGGCGAATATCGCGAGTATTAGGCATCGAAATTAGTCAAAGGTCTTTCGCCAATCCTCGACCGCGGATTTGAGCTCTTCGGAAATCTCATCGGTGAGCTCCTTCTGTGACACGATCTTTTCCAAAAGAGCACTCTGCCGAGTTTCAAGGAACTCCTGCAGAGCGACGCTCGCCTCGACGATCTTGCTCACATCGATATCGTCGAAGTATCCATTCTGCGCCGCCCAGAGTATTCCGACCTGAATCTCAACCGGCTTGGGAGAGAAGGCGGGCTGTTTGAAGAGTTCGACGAGTCGGGAACCGCGATCGAGTTGCGCCTTGGTTCGAGCATCGAGATCAGAACCGAACTGGGCAAATGCGGCCAACTCACGGAACTGAGCCAGCTCCAGTTTTATCTGCCCCGCCACCGCTTTACAGGCCTTGATCTGGGCCGCCGAACCCACCCTCGAGACCGACAATCCTACCGATATCGCGGGCCGGATGCCCTGGTTAAAGAGATCGGTTTCAAGAAAGATCTGCCCGTCTGTGATCGAAATTACGTTCGTCGGAATATAGGCCGTTACGTCCCCAGCTTGCGTTTCGATGATCGGCAGGGCCGTAAGGGAACCGTTACCGTTCTCCTCGTTCAACCGGGCCGACCTCTCGAGAAGCCGGCTATGCAGGTAAAAAACGTCTCCCGGAAATGCCTCTCGACCGGATGGCCGCTTGAGGATGAGCGAAATCTGTCGATAGGCCACGGCGTGTTTGGAGAGATCGTCGTAGACGATCATAGCATCCATCCCGTTCTCCATGAACCATTCCCCAATGGCCGCTCCGGCATAGGGTGCAATATACTGATTGGCCGGGTTGTCCGCGGCCGGGGCCGATACGATGACCGCATATTCGAGGGCCCCGTTTTCTTCGAGGGTATTGATGGTGCGGGCAACGTTGGCGTTCTTCTGCCCCACCGCCACGTAGATCGAGTAGAGCGGTCGAAAGTCCGGATCACCGCTTTCCGAGCCCCTTCGATTGATGACCGCCTGATTGATAATCGTGTCGATCGCGATGGTTGTCTTTCCCGTGGAGCGGTCACCGATAATGAGCTCTCTCTGTCCCCGACCGATCGGAATCATAGAATCGATCGCCATAATCCCGGTCTGCACCGGCTGGTCGACCGGTTTTCTCGGAATGATACCCGGGGCAACCTTCTCCACCGGATAGTATTCCTCCGAGGCAATCGGTCCCTTACCGTCGATCGGCCTTCCCAGCGCATCGACCACCCTCCCGAGGAGACCCTTTCCCACCGGAACGGAGAGGAGGCGCCCGGTTGTCTTGACCTCGTCTCCTTCTTTCAGGTGACTGGTTTCTCCCATGATGACGCAGCCCACTTCATCCTCTTCCAGATTGAGGGCGATTCCAAAGACCTCTCCCGGAAACTCGATCATCTCGTTGTACATCACCTCCGAGAGTCCATCGATCTTCGCCACACCGTCCGCCACATTAGTTATGGCGCCGGTATTTTTCCTAACGACTTTGGTCTCAAGACTCGCGATCTCCTGCTGAATCTGTTCAACAATCGTGCTCATGCAGATTTCCCATATTCGTGTTCAATCGGCCCTGCCGGAGAGGCCTTCAAGATTACCGGCAATTGAGGATTCAAAGACGTCGTCCGCGATAGTGAACCGGATCCCCGCGATCAGATCGGAATTTTCGCGGCTCTGGCTGGTGATGACGCGACCGTAGCGGGCGGAGAGCATATTCTCGATCGATTCCAAAGTATCCGCTCCAATGCCGCCGGCGTACTCCACCACCGCCTCACTCTTCCGAATCTCCTGCTTGACGTAGTGCAAATAGAGTTTGAGCACCTGTTTCAACTGGCTGGGAGGCTTTCCCCGGAGTGCCTGCAGAACCCCTTGCACCCGTTCCTCGGAGAGCCGACCGTCCTCGCCCAGGCTGAGCCCGACCAGCCTCCGGGCGAAATCTTTTTCTGTTTTGTCAGCTAGCATCTCTGGTCAGCTCTCTCGATGCGGATTCGTTGTAGCGGGAACGCTCCTCTTCAGAGAGGTCCCGTCGCAGGACCTTGGCCGTGATCTGCACAACCAGCGAGGCGATCTCTCGTCGGACTTCGGAAAACATCCTTGTCCGCTCCATTTCGATCGACTGCTCCGCCCGTATCAGGATGTCTTCCGCTTTCTCGGCCGCCTCCTTCGACTGCTTCTCCAGCATCGCTTTAGCGCTCTCCCTCGTCTCTTGAACGATCGCCCGCGCCTCCTGATGCGCTTTCTTCAGCGTTTCCGCCTCCTTCTTCTCCGCCTCCTCCAGCTTCGACTTCATCTCCTCCGCATACTGAAGACCATCGGCGATCTTCTTCTGCCGATCATCGATCGTGCTCAGGACCGGTTTGAAGGCAAAGCGGTAGAGAATGAAGGCGACGAGACAGAAGTTTACGATCTGGGCCAGGAGGATTTCCCGTTCAACCTTGAACTGTTGCAACAGCTTTCCAACCTGACTAACCTCTTCGCCGGCGTCCTGCGCCGCGGCGGCGAATACAATAAGAGTATCAATCATAACTCAAAGAGGAAACCGCGCGGCCGGACGCCCAAAACTCGTGGATTCAACATCCGGCCACACAGTTTCCAAGAGGTTTACTTGCCCAGGAAAAGGGCATAGAAGGCTACTGCCTCTGCCAACGCCATCCCGAGAATGGATTGAACCAGGATCTTTCCCGAAGCACCGGGATTTCGACCGACCGCCTCGGCCGCTTTCATGCCGACCAGCCCCACCCCGAAGGCAGCGCCGAGGCAACCCAGTCCTCCTTGAAGACCGTAGTGTATACTTCCACTCATTTCTGCGAGTAATTGCATCATCTAATCTTCCTTGTTAACGTTAGTTTTCTAATCACGACCACGGCGTCTACACTCGGTGCGGATTGGCTATCGCTGGCATAGTCCCGCCATGGAAATCTTTCAATAAATATGTCCCTTTACTAATGTGCATGTTCCTCGCCCTCGTGATTGCAGATCAGGCCGATGTAGACTGCGACCAACAAAGTGAACACGAGAGCCTGCACTAGGCCAATTAGAGTTTCCAGAAAATAAAAGGGGACCGGAACGATCCAAGGAACGATTCCGGTAATGCTGGTCAGGAGATTCTCTCCTCCGAACATGTTCCCATACAGGCGAAAGGAGAGAGAGACCAACCGCAGAAGAATGGAGACGACTTCGATTATTCCCACTACAAAGAATACAGGAAAAAGAACGAAATAGAGAACCACGGGAACATCGGATTTTTCAGCCTTGTTTCCGAAGAGATCAAAGAGCACCGCCTTGGGGCCAGCATACTTCATTATAAAGAAGAACCAGGCGACAAAGGACACAATCGCCAAGGCCAGAGTCATATTCAGATCCGTATTGGCAGGTCGATAAAAGTAGGTCAGATGCCCCGCCTCCTTCACCCCAAAACTGCCAACCCCCGGTAGGAGCCCGCTCCAATTATGGATCAGAATGAAAGTAAAAAACCCAAGCAGAAGGGGAAAAGTCGGCTTCACCATGCGTTTTCCAACAATGGGGCCGACGATATCGCGAATCCCTTCGATGAGGCTCTCAACCACGGCCTGTCCTCGTGTCGGGATCAGTTTCGGCCTCCCGCAAGCGAGGCGAAAAATGAGGATGATGCCCAGCGAAAATACCCAGCTCGTGACCATGGAATTCGTAATCGGAAGCCCCATTACCTCCGTCAGGTGGTAGGCATACGGGGACACTCCACCGGCGTCGCCTTCGGCATGAAGCGAAGTCACTGCAAAAAGAATAACGAAGGCGTAGAGCGTTCTCCTAAAGTAGTCCATCAGGCTTCCTGTCGAGACGGTGCCACGACAAGGAGAGTATGGTCAATTGCGATGACTTATGAGCCTATGATCTATCTTGCGTCAATCTTTCATTTCCAGTTAAGTCCCAATGCCCGGTGGGCAGTACTGGGTGCTCCCTCAAAGACGTCCTATAGGAGCAGTATCACGACTTGCAGACCTTGACCTCCGTGGTGGCGAACCAACATAATCTTAATAACGCTAGGGAGACTTCGGGTGCAAGCGTGTATCGTGCCGGCCCAAAGAGGTCGCGCGATCTCTTTACGATCCTCATCTTTACTCTGCTCCTTATCGCTCTTATCAGTCAATTCGTGATTGTCTGGCTGATATGATTCGGGCTATCCCGTTTTTTCGCGGCGCGTCCGGAGGCCACGCCCTACCACCTGTCGGCGGATCGAGAACTGAATGGAGAGAATGGGCTGGCTCGTTAAGCCCGGGCTCCGTCATCCTGATGGATTATCCGTAGGCGGTAGGGCGTGGCCGCCGGACGCGCCGCCGAACTGGCAACGGCCTCAATCGACGAAATCGGTGGTTCTCCAGACGTAAGGCCACTCTTCGGAATTCTCGACTAACCCCTTCCGGACAGGATTATTGAGAATATACGCCTCTTTCTCTTCGAGACTGTTCACGTCTCGAATTCGATGGTCGAAGAAATCGCGCTGCCACGAAATACCGATCTTCTTGGCCACATATTCCTTCCATTTGGCGACGACACCTTTCATTCTCTCATCCAATGGAAATGCGATCAGACCATGGACATGGTCGGGCATAAGGAGAATCATCCTGACATTCCAGACTCCCTTTCGGTGGCGAAATGCGACTGTATCGAAAACGGACGAAGCGGTCTCCCTAACGCATAACTGATTCATTCCTTGGGGAACGCAGTTCACCGTAATAAAGAATATAGATCCTGGCTTTACCCACGGTGGCGGGGTATGAGGAAGCTGTTTGCGTTCTGGTAAGGACATCCTAGGCAATACGGGGAGCGGCGCGTCCGGCGGCCACGCCCTACCTTCCTACGGTTAGAACGACGTCTCTGAAGGAAATACGTAGGCCGGTAGGAAGTGGCCTTGCTCCCCTGAGCCTGTCCTGTCGATGGCCAGACGCGCCGTAATGTCATAGAATAAGGTATAGGCATTTTCCTCTCCCTTCCAATTGAGCACCTAATCAGTCCCCTACACCCGCCGCACCGCCACCAGCGAGTCATGCTGCCCCAGAATCGCCTGGAAAAATGTCGGCTCTTCAAAAGGCCAGAGACGCTCCGGGTCGAGGTTCCACGCGGAACTGCTATCGATGAGAACCCGTGTCCACTCGAAGTAGGGTTCATGATCGGTGCGAAAGCAGAGCTCCCCACCCTCCTCCGTCCGTTCCGCGAGCCGGCTGAGAAACGATTCCTGGATGAGTCGCTTCTTATGGTGCCGCTTCTTCGGCCAGGGATCGGAGAAGATCATGAAGACCCTCGCCAACGTCACCTCCGGAGGCAATGCATCGAGAAACTCGCTCCCCTCCGCTTTGAGAAAATCGAGGTTCGACAGCCCCCGATTCTCCTTCTTCCGAAAAGCCCTCTCTAATCGCCGGTTAATGAGATCGATTCCGAGACACTTTTCGTCGGGATGCGCCTCGGCGTAGGCTGCGAGGAAATGCCCATGCCCGCATCCCACCTCCAGCGTCAAACGAGTGGGTCCTGGAAAAAGCCTCCCACACTCCCGCTCCAGCGCCTCCCTCCGTTGCCCCACACGCTCGAGGAATTCCTCGTAGGTCCTATGGTTGCCTCTTCCCATCAAATCCCATTCCTCGGAATGCTACGATCGCCTCAATCATAGATCATTGGTGCTTAACCTATTATGGAACATCGCTAAGAGGTGAATTCGAATCGATTTGCAGGAATTCGAACGTTTAGCGGCGCGTCCGGAGGCCACGCCCTACCACCCAACGGTTCATCGGTTTCGAGGGAGGAAATGAGTCTTGTTACCCTTTCAGACGGAATCCAGATTCTTCGCCGAACATCTGAAGGGTGGTAGGGCGTGGCCTCCGGACGCGCCGCTCTTCCATTGTTCGAGTTCCCCCCTACCCGCTTGGTTGCCTCGACTCGACCTTTTCCGTCGCCAGCTCGCTCACTTTCGAATCGCGTGCCAGCATCACCATAAGGATGCTGATATCCGTCGGATTGACCCCGCTGATTCGACTCGCCTGTCCCAATGTAAGGGGCCGGATAACATTCAGCTTTTCCGCACTCTCCCGCTTCAATCCTCTAAAACCTTCATAATCAAACCCCTGCGGAATTCTCACGGCCTCCAGATGACGGAATTTCTCAATCTGTCTCATCTCCCGTTCAAGGTATCCCCGGTATTTTACCCGATACAGAACTTCATAGCTGATCGCTGCATCAAGGGCTCGAAACTCGGAGGGCAGGACCTCCGAATCCTCGCCCCGCCGGATCCGGTCACCGAAGCACCCTCCTCGCGTCGAGGTGCTCTCCAGCGTTCTCACCCAATCCGCAACCGCTCTTTCCTTTTCCCGAATTCTCTCTAAGCGATTTGTATCCAACAACTTACATCTTTCAGCATGCCTTCTCAGCCGGATCTCAGCGCTTCCGTGATTCAGCAACAGACGGTATTCCGCTCGGCTTGTGAACATCCGGTACGGTTCTCGAGTCCCCTTGGTCACAAGGTCGTCAATGAGAACGCCGATATAGGCTTCATCCCTCCCAATAACCAAGGCGCTCTCACGCCTCGTCTTCAGTACCGCATTCACTCCTGCGACCAAGCCCTGAGCCGCGGCTTCTTCGTACCCCGAAGTGCCGTTGATTTGCCCGGCGAAAAAGAGTCCTTCGACTTTCTTTGACTCAAGCGAAGGAAGAATCTGCGTCGGCGGAGCGAAATCATACTCCACCGCATAGGCCGGCCGAAGCATCGATACCGCTTCCAGTCCCTCGACGCTCCGTAACATATCTAATTGAACATCAAATGGTAAGCTGGTCGACAGTCCGTTCACGTACCACTCGTCGGTGCTGCGTCCTTCCGGTTCAAGAAAGACCATGTGGCGCTCTCTATCGGGGAAGCGCACGACCTTGTCTTCGATGCTCGGACAATAGCGAGGACCGGTTCCTTCGATCGTTCCACCATACAACGGCGAACGATCGAGGTTTTTCCGAATCAGATCATTTGTCGCAGGAGACGTATGAGTTATCCAACAGGAGACTTGATCGCTGCCCGGTTTCCAACCAAGTTTGACCTGTCCGAATTGTTCCACGTGGAACAATTCCTCATCGCCTCGTGTGTCGAAGAAACTGAAAAAAGTGGGTTTCTCATCTCCCTTCTGTTCCTTCAGTCTTTTGAAGTCAACACTGCTTCCCAAGATACGTGGCGGTGTTCCGGTCTTAAGGCGTTCCAACTCAATTCCCGCATCGATCAAACTACCGGAAAGACTCTTTGAGGTAAAATCGCCCAATCGGCCCCCTTCGTTGCGATTGCTGCCGATATGCATCATACCGCGCAAAAAGGTCCCGGTTGTCACGATCACCGTCTTCCCATAAAAATCGACTCCGATGCTCGTTCTCACCCCAACCACTCGTCCATTCCGGCAGATCAGTCCGCTGACGAGAGCCTGAAAGAGAGTCAGATCTCTTTGCAGCTCAAGCACATGCTTCATCCGAAACTGGTATGCCTTCTTGTCACACTGAGCTCTTGGTGCTTGTACGGCGGGTCCCTTAGAAGCGTTTAAAAGGCGAAACTGAATTGCTGTTGTATCCGTATTGACGGCCATCTCGCCACCCAATGCATCGATCTCACGCACCATTTGACCCTTGGCCTGACCGCCGATGGCGGGGTTGCAGCTCATTTGGGCTACAGAATCAATATTTCCAGTGAGGAGTAGGACCTGGGCGCCCATTCTTGAGGCCGCCAAGGCCGCCTCACATCCGGCGTGTCCCGCTCCGCAGACGATGACATCGAAAGGCTGCTTGGGACCGAACCGCATGCTACTTACCGATACAGAAATTTTCGAATAGCTTGTCGAGCATTCGTTCATTGTCGAATTTGCCCGTAATCACGCCCAGGGAATCGAGGCCGGCTCTCAGGTCGCTCGCGGTCAGTTCCGGTGACTCCGAGGCCTCAAGTTTCTCCAGAGCCGTAGCTATTGATGCTGCCGCCGTGCTCAGGCCCGCTGCGTGGCGTGCGCTTACCAAAATCGAATCCTCGGTCAGAGACGAAAGATCCGAATCCAGGATATCCATCAATCGATCCTTGAACTCTTCGATTCCCTCCCCAGTCAGGGCTGAAACCCGGAGGTGCTGAGATTCGGGCATAAAGTCACTATGTGATTGGCTATCAACATGATCAATCTTATTCTCGACAACCAGAATGCGACTTTTGCAGACCTCAAGGAGTTGCTCAACCAAAACCCTGGAGGCAGGGCAGGTTAGGGTGCTATCGAGCACGTAAAATACTATTTCCGAACTCTCGATCTGTTCCATCGTCTTCGTCATTCCCATAATCTCCACCGCTTCTCCGCCCTCTCGAAGCCCGGCCGTGTCGACCAGGATTACCAAATGAGAGCCGAGCACAATGCCCCTTTCGACGAAATCCCGTGTGGTACCCGGCTCTTCACTCACCAGGACCCGCTCCTCCCCGACGAGGGCGTTTAGCAGGCTACTTTTCCCCGCGTTAGGCGGGCCAACTATGGCGGCCCGTATGCCCTCACGCGCCAGCTCGTTGTAACGCGAGTTCGAAATAAGAGTGTGCAACGCCCCAGACAGTTCTCTGAGATTGCATGCGCGGCCTTCGACATCCTCCTCAGGCAGATCCTCCTCCGGAAAGTCAATCTGGGCTTCAAGATGAGATACAACACCTAACAACTTATCCATCAACTGGTTAATCCCATTTCTAACCGATCCATCCAGCTGCCTGTTGGCGATCTCAAGAGCGTTGTCGCTTCGGGCGCGGATCAAGTCGACGACCGCCTCAGCCTGACTCAGGTCCATCTTTCCGTTAAGAAATGCACGACGCGAGAACTCTCCCGGCTCGGCCATCCTACAGCCCCTTGCAAGCAGATCTTCGACAATCTTCTGGGTGACAAAGGGACTCCCGTGGCAGGAGATCTCGAGAACAGGTTCTCCGGTGTAGGATGCTTTCCCTTCGAAGTAGGTATAGACTACCTGATCGAGAACAATATGACGCCTATTTCGATATTTGCCGAGGCAGGCGAAGCGAGGATTAAGAACCGTGGATCCAAAGATATCCCCAACCAACGAATCGCACAACGGACCTCCAACTCTAACTACGGCGATCGCCGACTCTCCTGCAGGCGTAGCAGGTGCGACAATAGTGTCCTCAGCGGGCATAGAAATCCGGAGAAACTAGGAGCTAGTCCCACGATTTCAAGCTGCAAAGCAATCCAACGACAAAGTAGGACTCGCTCCTAGTATCACCGGATTCCTTTTCAGGCTGGCTCGCTCGCTGGTTCGGCTACGGTGCCACCGTTTGCGACAAAGACTTTCTCATGAATCGCCTTGGTGATCTCTTCCATAACCTCTTGATTATCAGCGAAATACTGCTTGGCAGCCTCCCTTCCCTGACCCACCAGAGTGCCGTTATGGGCATACCAGGAACCCTTTTTCTCAATGATTCGATGCTCCATCCCGAGATCGAGGACGGAACCGGTCTTGGAAATTCCCTCGTTGAACATGATGTCGAATTCGCATAGGGCGAAGGGTGGGGCGACCTTGTTCTTCACCACCTTTACTTTGGTTCGATTTCCGATCACTTTTCCCGTGGTGTCCTTAATGGCTCCGATCCGGCGGATATCCATCCGCACGGAAGCGAAGAATTTCAGGGCTCTTCCTCCGGGCTGAGTTTCCGGATTCCCGAACATGACGCCGATCTTCTCCCTAATCTGATTGGTGAACAGAATGATGCATCGGGTTCGGCTGATGGCGGCGGTAAGACGACGCATGGCCTGGCTCATCAACCGGGCCTGCGATCCCACCGTTGCATCACCCATCTGTCCATCCAGTTCCTGTTTCGAAACCAGGGCCGCGACGGAATCGATGACAACGATATCAACGGCCCCCGATTTGATCAGAGTCTCGGCAATATTGAGCGCATCCTCGCCACTTCCGGGCTGGGAGACGATAAGGTTTTCGATATCGACGCCGACGATTCCGGCGTAACGTGGTTCCAGGGCATGTTCCACGTCGATGAAAACCGCTGTGCCCCCTTGCCTCTGGGCCTCAGCGATGAGAGAGAGGCACAGGGTCGTCTTCCCTGAGGATTCGGGGCCGTAGATTTCGCTTATCCGTCCGCGGGGCAATCCACCTACGCCCAATGCCAGATCGATTGCCACCGATCCGGTCGAGATCACATCCACGTTCATTTGCGCGGCATCTCCCATCCGCATTATGGAACCAACCCCAAACTGCTTGTTGATGGCAGATATCGCGAAATCAAGCGTTTTCGTGACGGCCTCTTTCGAAGACTCTCCTTTTGTTGTCGTTTCCTTCACCATTTCGCTTCCCTGTGTTTCCTCAATTTACGGAATCAGAAATAGCGCATCTCAGGCTATTCCGTTCACTCTTCAGTCTGCCAACAGTTCTCCTCGCTTCAAGTGAAATCGTGAAAAAATGTTCACTTGTTCGAAAGAGCCCGAATTTTCATGATTCGTGCACCCTTTAGGAGCCTGGTCCAAGAGCTCCTACTTTGTAAGACAGCCCGATTGGGGAGTTTTCCCAACGGATTAAGAAAACAACGGTTGGGGAGAGTTGAATGATTGAAAGGAGCAGCTCGGTGATTCGACAGGCGGCGTGTCCGGAGGCCACGCCCTACCGCCCATCGGATGTATCCGACTACGATAATCGCTCATCAGAATAGACAGCCCTTCATCATGCTAGTATACTGGATCTACGCACAGCACCTGAACCCTGAACAGGTTTCCCTTGTCAACCCCAGCACGACCCTCCACCCTGACGATCTCATGAAGAAGGCATTCATTGTATATGGCGGATTCCCGGGCCACGAACCCAAGGAGAGTACCGATTTCTGGGCGGGCATATTAGAAGGAGACGGCGTGGAGGTGACTCGGTCGGAGTCGATGGATGATCTGATCGACGCCGATGCGCTTCAGCAGTACGACCTTATCATTCCCAACTGGACCATGGGGACGATGAGCAATGAGCAGGTTAAGGGACTTGAAACGGCGGTGGCCGCGGGAACCGGATTAGGAGGATGGCACGGCGGGATGGGGGATGCGTTTCGAGAGAATGCTCACTACAATTTCATGACCGGCGGCCAATTCGTCTCCCATCCGGGCGGGATAAAGGAGTACACCGTCAATATCACGAATCGTGAGCACGCCATCACGACCGGATTGGATGACTTTCAAATGGTCTCGGAACAGTATTACCTGCATGTCGATCCGGCCAACGAGGTGCTCGCCACTACCACTTTCGACGGAGCCGGCGCCCCTTGGACCGAAGGCGTCGTAATGCCGGTCGTCTGGACGAAATCCTGGGGGAAGGGGAGGGTGTTCTACTGCTCCCTGGGGCACAAAGTGGTCGATTTCGAAGTCCCCGAGTGCCAGGAGATCATCCGGCGAGGCCTCCTCTGGGCCAAACGCTAGAAATCTGTCGCCCCAGACTTTCGATATACCGCGGAATGTTCCATTACACCGCGATCAGCATACGTCCCGACGAGGTTCAATGCGACAGATTTCTTTGGTAGGATTCTCACGGAGCTGTGATCCGGCCAGCCAATTTCTAGGTAGGCTAGTTTCCCTTCCCAGATCACAGCTCCGTGAGAATCCTTGAGTAGACCTCGGCGTTCTCGGGTGGGAAGCAGCAGAAGATAACTCTGTCGAGGAAGGGATTATTTTGAAGAAAGGTATCGGCCTCCCGCAAGGCGATGCGTGTCGCCTGATCGAGAGGGTAACCGTAAACTCCGGTGCTGATGGAGGGGAATGCGATTGACTTCAGTTTGTTCTCGACTGCCAGTTCCAGGCTGTTGCGGTAGCAATTCACCAGCAGTTCCGGTTCGCCCTGATCACCCCCTTTGAAGACCGGTCCGACGGTATGAATCACATGAAGCGCGGGAAGGTCATATCCAGCGGTGATTCTGGCTCCGCCGGTAGGACAGCCGCCGATCTTGCGGCACTCTTCCAGGAGTAGGGGTCCTGCGGCGCGATGAATGGCGCCGTCGACTCCGCCCCCTCCCAAGAGAGTCGTATTGGCGGCGTTGACCACCGCATCGACGCTGAGCCTGGTTATATCGCCTGCGACGATCTCAATCTTTTCCGAGGACACAGTGTTGTTGCAACCGAGAGATTGCCGCCGAAAATAGGAACTCTCGATGGGAATGCAATTCATTGTCACAGCTCTCCAAGCCGAGGCCGCTCCTCTGGTTCAATATTTTGGTCTCAAGCAGAACACTGGGGCGCGCACTTTTCCATGCTTTGAGAGCGCAGACATCGTCCTGGTCGTGAGCGGAGTCGGAAAGGTCCAATCAGCCATCGCAACGACTTGGATTCTAAATCGAAGCGAAAGCGGAAAGGAATCGACGGCATTGAATTTCGGTCTCTGCGGATGCGCTGACAAAACGGTCCCATTGGGCACGTTGGTCATGATCAACAAGATCACGGATGGTGGATCGGGCCGCGCCTTCTATCCGGATCTTCTACTGCGGCATCCACTCGCCGAATCCGACCTTACGACCTATGACCGACCGGTCTTTTCCCCTGGCGCTCAAGGGGAGACAACTGGGATGGTCGATATGGAAGCAAGCGGATTCTTTCAAGCGGCCACGAAGATCCTGCCTCTGGAACGCATCCATTGTCTCAAACTTGTGTCGGACTATCTGGAGGCGAGGAAACTCAAGGCGAAAGCGATTGAGGTTTTGGTCGAAGCGAGGGTAGGGGAGATCGAGCGCGTCCTATCGAACGGTCGAATCCCGGTCGACCGTCCGCCCCGATTCGATTCCCAGGACTCACAGTTTTTGAAGCGCATTGAGAAGAGTCTCCGCCTCACCGTTACCCAAAGGAATCAATTGCAAGATTGGGCCCTCGGTCACCTCATGAGAAATGGAGCCGGTCTCGAAAAGCTGGAATCGTTCGCCCTCAGGTCGACAACTAACAAACGAGAGAGAAGCGAGGCCTTAGCCGCCATAAAGACGATCCTTTCGCGATGAAGTTGAGTGCCACACTAAGTCCGAAATTCTCGCATATCTACATCGAGGAAAGGGCGGTCCCCTACCAGTGGGCGCAAAAAGTCCTCAACCGATTTCCCGAAGCGACCGTAATTCGAGTAGGCGATTACAAGGAATTATTCGCTCGGACAGGGCAGAACTACCGGCTGCAGAAAGCCGCCATGAACCTGATCCTGGCAGCCAAGAAAGACCGATTTCTCTACCCGGGGAGTCCCAATGCCCAGAGCTTTGGCCTGAAAAACTTTCACTACAACGCACTCATTTTGAACTGCCTCTACGACTGCGCTTATTGCTACCTTCAAGGTATGTATCCCTCCCCCAATCCGGTTGTTTTCGTCAATCTCGACGACTACTTCGCTGCCACCCGGAGGGCCCTACAACGGCGAAAGGATCCGGACTCCCCGCTCTACCTCGCCATCTCCTACGACACCGACTTGCTCGCCTTCGAAACCATTGTTCCCTACTGCCGCGAATGGATCGAGTTCAGCAGAAACATCCCCGAACTCCTGATTGAAATCAGAACCAAAAGCGCCAACTATGGTTCTATCCGCGATCTGGCGCCAACCGATCAGGTGATTCTGGCATGGACTCTCTCTCCCGATAGCGTTGCTCGCTCCTATGAGCAAGGGGCTCCTCCTCTGGCCCATCGTCTCAAGGCGGCTGAAAAAGCGATCGAAGACGGTTGGCAAGTTCGGCTCTGCTTTGACCCGGTGCTTCGGACGAAGAATTGGGCCCAAGAATACGGAAACTGCATTGAGGAGACTTTTCGCAGAATCCCGGCTGAGAGAATCCGCGATGTCACCGCCGGTGGATTTCGAGTGAGCAAAGACCACTTCAGGAAAATGCGGACAGTTCGACACGATTCCGACCTTCTCTACTATCCATACGAGAGCCGAGGGAGGGTTCTCACCTACTCGGAAGGCGAGACCGGCGAACTGATTGATTTCATGATCGAAAGATTGAAAAAGCACATCCCCGAAAACAGGATAGAAACATGGACGTCGCGATAGTCACTGGCGCCGCCTCCGGAATCGGCCTCGCCGTATCAAGGAAATTGGTCGACGTCGGCTGTCGAGTCTACGGCCTGGGCGGAAACTATGCCGACACGCCCTACAGCCATGAATACTTTATTCCGACCCCTTGCGAACTGACCCAGATCGAATCCATTAAGGAGAAAGTCGAGGAGATCCTGGCCAAAGAGGGCGGCATCTTTATTTTGGTCAACAACGCGAAATATTTCGGAACCAAGCCCTTTCTCGAAGAGGTCAATCTGGCCGAGTTCGAAACCGTTCTCAAAGTAAACCTTCTCTGTCCTTTGGTCCTGACGCGCTTGGCGCTGCCCAGCTTGGAGAGGTTGCAGGGTTTCGTGATTAATATCGCTTCCGGTTCCCCGGAATCCGCCCGTGGAGGTCCCGCCGGTGCGAGCGCGGCCGGTGGGCTGAGATGGATGGGAGAGTCGCTTTTTGAGGAATGTCGCGGTTCCGGTGTCAAAGTCACAACGATCTTTCCGCAGGCTAACCGATCGGGGCCCGCCCAGGGGGGCCGCCAAGCGGAGAGCTCGACCCAAACCATAATCGATCCCGAGGCGGTCGCCCAAGCCGTCGAAAGGGTGGTGCGAGAATCCGACGGTAACGTGATCACCGAGATTGTCATTCGTCCACAGCGACTCACCGAAAAGCCGATACCCGATCCCCTTCACATTCCCTTCCCGGCGATTCCCAAAGAGATCACTCCGGATCGGCCGCTACCCACTCTACGGGCGCTCGCCGAAACCGAAGAGGCGATAAGCAGCGCCGCAAAGAAAGCGAGAAATGCATCGAAAGAGCGCCTACCGAAAAGGCCCAAGGGGGTTGCAGCAAAGCAAACAGATGACGCAGGCGTAGCCAAGAGGAAGACCTCCGACCGCAAGTCCACCCGATCCCAACCCGAGGCTCGAAAGACCGAAGAACAAACTCCCGACATTAAATTGAAGAGGCCTCCCGAATTGAAAGTAGCTGGAGAGACCCCGGCCAAAGGAGCGACTGGGAAAGGGACCAAGCCAGTCCCACGGAAAGGGGCAGGGGAGACGGCCAAAAGGAAATCGGCCGATTCTGCAAAACGGAAGTCGCCGGCACGGAAGAGATCGCCTTCCCAAGCCGCGCCCATAGCAACCTCCACCTCTGCGAAGAGCGAAACGGCACCTCAAGAGACGACTCCCTCCTCGCAGACCGCCCATCGCCCTCTACGATCGAGAAGGAATAAGAGCCCCGTCCCCAGAACGCACCGCAGGATCACCCCTGGTCCATCGTCCTAGCTGGAATCCTAACAGAACCCCACCTTAAGCGTGGGGGATTCAGGGAGAACATCATCTCCGTTCCTTCTTTCACGTTCACGTAGTCTCCTATCCCACGGGCTCGCCCCGTGGTCTCTAAGGCTTCTCGGTTACCCTACGGCATTGTTCCCTCTTTCATCTGATCCCCCAAGCTCGTTCTGGGGAGAATTCAGGTTTCCCGGCTGGCCCGCTTTTTTGCGGCTAGGACTCTGTCGGACTTTGAATTTCGCAACCTCGCGGAGGTTCGGATTCAACGGTGAAGGGTGCAAATCTAGACCAAGTCCATGCCGACAGATTCCTTGCATGCGATTCGAAGATCCTGATCCTGATCCTGCTCAGCGTGAACAGACCGGAATTTCCCCGTTGACCCGTCGATATGACAACACAATCTTTTCACGCCTCTAAAAAGCGCTGACCAAACTATCTCCATGAACCGGGTATACCTGAAGACCTACGGCTGCCAGATGAACGTGAGGGATTCCGAGGCGGTGGCGGCGATGCTGCGCCATCGCGGCTACAGCGTGGTCGAAAATGAGAACGAAGCGGACGTAGTCCTGCTCAATACCTGTGCGGTGCGCGACCAGTCCGAACAGAAAGCGATTGGAAAGACCGGCTACCTGGCAAAGCGGAAACAGCGGGACCCGAATTTCGTTATCGGGATCCTCGGCTGCATGGCCCAGAATCGGGGTACTTCCCTGCTCGAGCGTCTTCCCGATCTCGACCTTCTAGTCGGCACGCAGAAATTTCACCGGGTCCCCGACCATCTCGACAACCTTCTGACGGCTCTCCGGGGACAGGGTCCGAGGCCAGATACGATCGTCGATCTGGAAGAGGAAGCGGGCTCCCAGAACACAATCCGGGCACACGAGGAGGGCAAGCGAAAGGTGAGCGCCTTCGTCTCCATCATGCAGGGTTGCAACATGAAGTGCTCCTTCTGCATCGTGCCGAAGACGCGGGGTCCCGAGCGCTGTCGATCGATCGAGGACGTTGTCGAGGAAGTTGAGGAATTGGCTGCCGCGGGAACTCGGGAGGTGACTCTCCTCGGACAGATCGTCACCAGTTATGGCAGAGGGGAGATACCAGGAAGGGAAGGAAAGGGTCCTTTTGTGCAGCTCCTCGAGGCGGTGAGCAGGGTAGGGGGCATCGAGCGTATCCGTTTTACTTCTCCCCATCCTCTCGGCTTCAGGAGGGATCTCGTGGAGGCCTACGGACGCCTTCCAAAACTCTGCGAGTACGTCCATCTTCCCCTCCAGAGCGGCTCCAATCGAATCCTCAAGGCCATGAAGCGACCGTATTCTCGTGAGCGTTATCTCGAGATCGTCAAGGCGCTTCGGGCGGTCGAGCCCGAAATCTACCTCTCGACCGACGTGATCGTTGGGTTTCCGGGAGAGACGGAGAAAGACTTCGCGCTCACCCGAACATTCTTCGAGGAGATCGGCTTCGATATGGCCTACATTTTCAAGTACAGCATACGGAGCGGAACCCCTTCCGCCGAAATGGACAGCCAAGTGCCTAAGGAGGTTAAGGAGGAGCGCAATCAGATCCTCCTTAAAACCCTGGAGAGCAGCTCCATGCGCCGCAATCGCACCCTCGTCGGCACTACCCAGGAAATCCTTGTGGAAGGCCCCGCCCGCCGAGGGAAGAATGTCTATACAGGAAGAACACGCGGCAACCGCAAGGCCGTATTCGAAGGACAGGTTCGACTGGTCGGCGAACTGGTTCCCCTCAAGATCGAAGGCGCGACCGTCAGCACCCTACACGGATCGCTTCCGCTTGTCGGAGTAGATGAGATTGGCGAATCGCCTATTCAGGCTTCCGCCCGGCAACCCGTCGCAATTACCTGAATCAATCTTTACTCTTAATCGTAGAGCCCCCCGAAAATCGATGTCCCTGTTCACCGCCACACTCATCACCGGTCTTTTTCTAATCCTCGTCGGAGGGCTCCTCATCTGGTATGGGGTGCCGTTCGGCCCGGTAGCCAAGAAATCCCTCCGCTCCTTTCCCGTTACCCTAGTCACAATGGGTCTAGCGGCAGGGTGGTTCCTCTATCATGTGGCTCACCTGGGCGAAGCCGATTTCGGGAAGTACAAAGAGTTTCTCTTTATCTTTTTTCTGGCCATTGCGGTTTTCGCCTTTTCCCACGCCAAGGACTTTCTAGCGGTGCGAGGCGGGGCGGTTCTGGTGATGTTGGCAGCCAAGGTCCTTCTCGACGCCGCCTACATGCAAGAGCCGCGCAGCCGCCTCTTCATGGTCAGTTTCGTCTATCTCTGCATCATCGCCGCTCTCTACCTGGGGACCGTTCCCTACCGGTTGCGCGACTTGTTCGATTGGCTCTTCGCCCACCACAAACGAGCCAAGCTTCTCGGTTACTTTTTCGGTCTCTATGGTGTTCTGCTTTGCGGGGTGGCTTTTGCGTATTAAATGCATCAAATCTACCGCCTGCGAGCGGATCCTACTATCCATCAGACTCTAGCCAACTTAGAATTCAGCGGAGCAAACCTCGTCCCGATCCTCGTCGATTTACTGCGGCCTGTGCAGGAATTCGGTGGTTCGCTCCCCCGGCCTCGTGCCGGGGTGGCGCTGATTCTATGCCACAAAAACGCCATCCCGAAGCGAGGCCTGGAGAGCCGCCACCCGCGGGAATCTAACCTGAGTTTGTCGGGCTATTCGACAGCAGAACCATGAGCTTCATACTCGCTCTCGACCAAGGCACGACGAGTTCACGAGCCATCCTGTTCGACCTTGAAGGATCAATAGAGGCCGTCGCCCAGGAGGAGTTTCCCCAACACTTTCCCGAGCCCGGCTGGGTCGAACACGATCCCCTCCAGATCTGGGAATCGCAGCGCCGGGTAGCGCAGAAGGTACTCGCGGAAGCGCGGCTCAACAGCAGCGACATCGCAGCGATTGGCATAACCAACCAAAGGGAGACGGCAATTGTCTGGGAGAGAGAGTCAGGGCTCCCCGTCTCCAACGCCATCGTCTGGCAGGACCGCCGGACCGCGGCTACCTGCGAGAAACTGAATTCCGAGGGGCACCTGGCCTCTATTCGGGAAAAGACAGGTCTTCTTCTCGACCCCTACTTCTCCGGAACCAAGGTGAAATGGATTCTCGACCATGTCGACGGCGCCAAGGCAAAGGCCATCGAAGGTAAACTCGCCTTCGGCACCGTCGATTCGTGGCTCATCTGGAAATTGACGGATGGACGCCTTCACATCACCGACGCCACCAACGCCTCCCGCACCCTCCTCTACAACATTCACACCAGCGACTGGGACGACGAGCTTCTCGATATTCTAAGCATCCCAAGATCCATGCTCCCGGAAGTGCGCACCTCTTCCGAAGTCTATGGCGAAATCAGCGGAATCGATTCACTGAAAGGAGTCTCCGTGGGCGGTATCGCCGGCGATCAACAAGCCGCCCTTTTCGGCCAGGCCTGCTTTGAGCCAGGAATGGCCAAAAATACCTACGGGACCGGCTGCTTCCTCCTCATGAACACCGGCCGTGAGTCTGTCGCCTCGGAAAATAACCTGCTCACCACAGTGGCATGGAAAATCGGAGAGCGGGCCGAGTACGCTCTGGAAGGAAGCGTCTTCGTAGGAGGCGCCGTCATTCAGTGGCTGCGCGATGAACTCGGCATTATCAGGAGTGCGCCCGAGGTCGAAGCGCTCGCTTCGTCCGTTCCCGATTCGGGCGGCGCTTTTCTAGTTCCCGCCTTCACCGGTCTCGGCGCCCCTCACTGGGATCCCTACGCCCGCGGGACCCTCATCGGCATCACCCGAGGAACCTCCGCCGCCCACATCGCTCGAGCCGCCCTCGACTCCATAGCCTTCCAATCGGCCGACGTCCTCGATGCCATGCAGAAGGACGCCAAAGTCGACCTCGGCGAGACCCGCGTCGACGGCGGCGCCTGCCGCAATGACCTCCTCATGCAATTCCAGGCCGACCTCCTGCAAGTTCCCGTCGTGAGACCCAAGGTCACCGAAACCACTGCCCTCGGCGCCGCCTACCTGGCAGGCCTCGCTTCCGGTTTCTGGGAGAGCACCGATACCATCGCCCGCCAGTGGAGCATCGACCGGACTTTCGAACCGCGGCGCTCCAAGGATGAGATGGATGCTCTGCGCAACGACTGGAACCGCGCCGTGGAACGCGCCAAAGGATGGGCTGTGGGTTGAAGAGAGAGTTCCCACCGGTTCGACGGAGACTCACACCTCAGATGATGAAGAACCCCACTGCACGGACGTCTCCCGTTGAGTAGGTTCGGCCGTAGGAGGGTAGGGCGTGGCCTCCGGACGCGCCGCACGCACTGTCGATAACTGCAGGTAACGACGAATGCTTTTCAGTAGTCGTTCTTCGAAGCCCTCCTCCCCGAGCGATCCACTTCCATCGAACACCTCGAATGAACCATCTGCGAAGTCAATAAGCCTTGTTACGGTCCAAGACCTCAAATACCCTATCGTAATTCCCGGCCCAATCCCGGTGCGCATCAACCAGTTCCAGTTTCCTGAAGGGGCACTGATTCCACAGCTTCTCCGTAACTTCCCGCCAGAACCTCCAGAATTCCAGATAGCCTTCGAAATCGCTGATCCCCCGCTCCCGAAACCACGGATAGGCAAGATCCCGTTTCAGGATCGAATTCATCCACTCTTCTCCCCGCACCTCCTGCGCTCTTTGGATACCATCATCCGTTGACGAATGGCGGAAGTTGATCAGGACAGGGTTCAGCGGTTGCAAAGTCTCGACTGTACGCCGATTGACCTGAAAAAAATCCTCTACCGAAAAACCGGAGTAGATGATAAAGACACCGACGTTGATCCAGAATCGGTTGTCGATCAGATCGACCTGGTCTGAGTCTCTCTTTCGTTCGACGAACCCTATCCATTGCTCGAGATACCGCTCGCCGACCTCCACCGAATAAGGTGCGCCATAGTCGATGACGATGGGATGATCCTCCGAGTTCTCATGGTGGCTTTTAGCCGGAACGCCTTTGGCGACAAACGCTTTTTCAAGATGCACTGAAAGGGTGGATTTGCCGGAACACGGCAGCCCTTCTATCAGAACGAGCTTGGTCTTGATCATCGGGCGATACTAAACACGCGGGTAACTCAGAATCTTCGCTCTCTTTGGATCCCGAAATCCCAGCTTCTCGGCGGTCTTAACGGACGCGATATTATCCACGCTGCAGCTCCAACGGATTCGATAACCCATCCTCAGGCAATATGCGATTAAGTGAGCGCAAATTAGGGTCGCGTATCCCTTCCTTCGGTGTTCTCGGTCGGTCACCAATCCGATCTCTGCTAAGCCAAAACCCAAAAAAGCAGCGTACGACTCAGACAACGGTTGATTGCCGTCACACAGGGCGAATCCGAAACCTGACTTGTTGAATTGTTCGAAATTCCCGTAGATTGATTGCATGAGTTCCCCCCAGGCACACCGCTCCAACAAGTGTCCATCAATCGAAGCCATACGCAGATTTCCCAACCCATCTTTAAGAAACCAATCATAGAAATCGACCTCCTGGGGATGCTCCAAGTACTCCTGCGATTCTTCAACACGATCGAATCCCCATGGAGGTTGCCAACTATCCCACGAATCGGGCCAGTAGAGATCGGCGGCTGTATTCTGTCTGATTCGACCCAACGCTGATGCCAGGAATTCAGAATCGGTCTCGCCTGCATAACATACGTTGTTCCTAAACCTTATATGGAGCACTGCCCTAGTGGGCCAAACGAGGCTATCCACATAAACCGACGAAGGATGAGCCTGCTTGAGTGCGGAGTAGACAATCGGATTGTTTGAAGTTAATTCTCCGAACAGTCTGACTAGCTGAGGGTCGGATGTATCCTGGGCTTTTTCCGGTGCCTTCACGATTCTATCCCAGCGATCATAAATAGTAAGATATCGGAACTTCTCCCGTCTTTTCGGCAAGGAGCATGAAATGCCGAACGAATTCCTCACGGTCATTCAGCACCATGGTGATAAACTCGAGCGTGAAGGCCCGCGAACGCTCATCCATTTCCCGAGGATGGCACGCCTCGAGAGTCGAGCGAATAGCATCCAGCCAGAATTCCCTGCTCTTGGGATGCCCTTCGCAGTGGTGAACCCGAATACCTTCGTTCTTTTCAAAATGGTTTCTCCACCAATCCGGAGAATGGACTCCGAGATAGGCGGGAGAATCGATCAGGAACTCTTTCGGAGTGTCCGAATTCATCTCCTCGGCGTAACAGGGCGCCCCAATGCAGAAACGACCACCCTTCCGAACGAATTGAGACAGGTACCCGAGATTAAAGTCATCCGTCCCGAAGTAGAAATACGCGTTCATGGAAAATACCGCGTCAAAAAAATCCTTCGGAAACGGCAAATTCCAAGCGTCCGCCTTAACAGGCAGAACCTTATCCTCAACATTCGATCTCTTCGATTCGGATGAAATCACCGAGCCGGAAAGGCTCTTATCCACGGCGAAGACCTTAACCCCGTATTCCTTCGCCAGATAGTATCCCTCAATGCCAGCAGTTTTCTGGCTATCCTCAAGGTCAATCGGAATCGGGTCCAGGTCTGGTGCTCACTACAAACTGCGGCGCGTCCGGCACACCTCGGCGTAACCTCGGCGAAGACGGGCGGCCACGCCCTACCACCTGCCGGTGAGTCTTACCCTTCGACGATCACGAACCTGACAGATCGAACCTACGTAAGATAGCCAGATCAGCCGATGGAGGGTAGGGCGTGGCCGCCGGACGCGCCGCAAAAGCTGCAAAGATTAATCAGAAAATTTCCCTTTTCTACTTGCCATTCACCTGCTATGACATACTTTCAGTAAGTATCGAAACTTTAGCATAAACGGGAACAGCGAGATGGAACTATCAGACAAGGCCCTATCCTTACCAGAATCGAGCGGTCTAAGCCTAGCCGACTTCTGGCTGCGCTACTGGATTGGATTTCTCATTCATTTCCCGACTCTAATCGTGCTTCAGGGGTGGAAGACGTTAACGAATTTGGCCCGGTCGATTCTGACCTGGAACAGGCGTATCTCTCTCTATGAAGGGGAGCTGAAGCCGGGAATCCGAGCCGCCTCTTCGTGGTGGCTCGCCTGGGTGCTTCCGCTGGTCGCTACGGGAGGATTGATCCTGGCGGGACCGAAACTGCCGAGCTGGGCGTTCATGTGGCTGCTGGCAATCGGGATTTTCTTCACCTGTAAGGGCCTGACGGTGTCGCGTTGGATGGGGAGGAGTGGCCGCTTCCACCCCAGTCGCTTGCTCGGTTACTGGCTGGCCTGGAATGGACGCGCACGCGTTCATGGGGAAGGATGGAGAGCTTTGCAAACACGGGCCAGCTGAATGGATGAAGGGTTGTCTTGGTGTCCTGACTGGCGCCTGCCTGATCTGGGTGGTGGCGGGGCGGTTCTGGCCGACGCATCCAATTCTGACCGGCTGGCTGGGAATGGCGGGAATCGTGATGCTTCTGCACTTCGGCCTCTTCGAGCTGCTGGCCCTGGGTTGGAGGAGCAGGGGAGTGCGGGCCCCTTCTCTCATGTGCTCGCCCATCGCTTCCCGCTCGATGGGAGAGTTCTGGGGCCGGCGCTGGAACACTGCTTTCCGGACCCTCGCTCACCAGTTCGTCTTCGCTCCCTTCTATTCCAGGATTGGTGGGCCCGGAGCCACCATGGCCGTGTTCCTGGCCTCGGGTCTAGTCCATGATGTCGTGATTTCGTTTCCCGCCGGTTCCGGATTCGGAATGCCAACGCTGTATTTCGGGATCCAAGGACTCGGTGTGCTTTTCGAGCGCTCGGAGGCCGGAAGGCGCCTCGGAGCGCGCCGCGGACTGTCCGGACGCCTTTTCGCCCTCGCGGCAGCGACTCTTCCAATCGGGCTTCTATTTCATTCCGCTTTCATTGAAAGAGTGATGATCCCTTTTCAACGATTCATAGGAGGACTGTTGTGATGATCGAGAAATCAACCCTCGAAATTCTGCTGCTTATCGGCGGCATGCTGCACTTCGGCATACTGATCGCCAGCGCCCTTACTCCGGGCGTGCTTGACTGGAGGAACGAACTCGGACGGCTCAGCGCGCTCTCCCGTCATCTGGTGTGGGTGCATGGAGTGTTCATCGTATTGGTGATCATCGCCTTTGGATGCATCGCCACCTTCAATGCCGGCGAACTGGCAACCGGCGCCAGGCTGGCGCGGTGGGTTAGCGGAATCATCGCCACCTTTTCGCTGGCCCGTCTCGGCATTCAGTTTTTCCTCTTCGACCCCCGTCCCTATCTGAAGGAAGTGCTGTTCAAAGTGGGGTACCACGGCCTCACCGTCGTCTTTGCCTATCTCGCTCTGGTTTTCGGACTGGCAGCGATCGGAAGTTAGTCAGCTACAGAAAGGAGAACATACAATGAAAACGAATCCTGAGATACTAACGATGCTAATACAAGTGTGTGCGTCTGCGCAGATCGGAGTTGCGGTGCTTAACCTGTCGCTGATTCGACTCCTGAAATGGAAGGCGGAAATCGAGCGCATGTCGCTCCTGCCACGGCAGGTCTTTGTCGTACACCTTTGGTTTATCAGCGTGACCCTTCTCATCTTCGGAGTAATCTCCTGGCGGTTCGCGGAGGAGATGGTGTGCGGTCTGAATCCGGTCGCGACCTGGTTTGCCGGCGCCATCGCGGTCTTCTGGGGAATCCGGACCGTCCTGCAATTGACCTACTATAGCAGCGAACACTGGAAGGGAAAACGGCGTGAGACGATCGCGCATGTTCTCTTCCTAGCGATCTATGCCGGATTGACGGTGACGTATGGAGCGGTGGTGATGTAGGCGGCTAACTTGGTTTGTAGATATTCAAGGGAGAGCAGTAGACAAGGTTCGAGACGAGGTTACCAGGGGAATCGGAGTTACCTTCACAGTTCGATCAGAAATTTCCTCAATGTTTTCCCGCTCAGAACAGAGCGGAGCAAACCTCGTCCTGAACCTTGTCTCGAACCTTGTCCATTGGCTGCGGTTGCGCTCTTCTTGGTTACCAGCGATTCCCTTTGTATGATCTTCAAATTAAAACATTCCGCGGTCATCGCCCTGATTGTAACGCTGGTCTGGGCGACGGCCGGATATGCCCTGGGAGGGTGGAGGGACATGATCAATTCCGAGTACCCGGTCGCTCTGCAAGTGCTATTCGGTCTGGCCGGGGGCGGCTTGGCGCTGGCCTTGAACGGTGTTCTGCACGCGGTATTCTCCAAAGCATTGGGAGATCGCTACGAGCGGGCCTTCCAGCGCTATGGTCGAGAGATTTTGAAAGAAATGCGATGGCCCGAATACATCATGGGCGGGTTGATGGCGGCCCTGGCCGAAGAACCCTTTTTTCGCGGTGTTCTCCTGAGAGCATTCGATAGCCCGGTTCTCGGCATTTCATTTGCCGCCCTCGCCTTTGCCCTCTGTCACTGGCTGCGGTTCAAGTATTTCGGATTTTGGATCTGGGCCCTTTGGGAGGGGATTCTCTTCGGCCTCCTGCTCGTCCTGTCGAATTCTCTCCTTGTCCCAATGATCGCTCATGGAGTCCATGATGTGGCGGCTTATTCTGCGATTGCGACAATCCTGCGGAAGGAGCAAGAGCGTTGAAACAGTAGATACTACACTTCGATCCGTAGTCAGGGCTTCGTGGTTTTTCGAAAGCTCCCCCGGTCTTGTGCCGGGGTGAGGCTGGATTCCTTTGCTAACGACCGGAGCGCTTCCTCCCCACCATACTTCCCGCCGGTCGCCGTGGCGACCGGCGGGAAGTATGGTGGGGGGCAAAAAGCCGAACTCGACATTCTTAGCCGAGAACCCAAACAATCCCCGGCACAAGGCCCGGCAATTTTCCGTTACCAGCTGAAAGACCCGCAGACCGGAGACAAAGAGGGGGAGATCTGAGGATGGAAAACCCTCAGGGTCTCTACCTCAATCTTCGTCTTAGTCTTTGTCTTTCTCCTGAGAATCCCGATCGATCGAATTCCTATTGTGGCCATTTAATTCGTTCGTGATGAATGAATGAAGACTCCCCGACGCAAGCGTCGGGGTATCGAACTCCTTCGCCATTCGGACCGTAATTGCCTATGTTGTACTCGACGTTGAAACGGACTTGCCCCGAGGGGCTTACCTGAATAACACGTTGCAGGCTCCCCCGGTCTCGTGCCGGGGTGGCGCCCGGTTTTCAGCTACCATACCCGACTGGATCAGAATACCCCTCCCCCGGCCCTTCTCCCCCCAGTCGTTGTCACGACTGGGGGGAGAAGGGCCGGGGGAGGGGTTGGTGGGTGTCACCATTCTGTAGCACCGAACCCAGCGCCACCCCGGTACGAGACCGGGGGAGCCTCCGCCAAAAGGACGCTATACACCCACCGAGGGCCATCCTACCACGAACATCCTTCCTACGGCTGGATCGGGCGTTCCACGCACGATCATGCCTCAGAAAGTCAGCGACCCCGCAGCAAGCTACGGGGAATTACCAAGTTAAAATCGATATTTCACCCCGAGCAGCACAGACCACCGGGAGGACAGCTGGGTGGTCTGGAAGATCCGGCCCTCTTCGAGAAGGGCCTCGTTGAATCGATAGACGAAGGTTCCGTTGGTCTCCCCAGAGGGATCGGCGCGGTGCCGGGCTTCGATGAAGGGGAAGTTGCCATCCTGGGCCCGCTTGACCAGGCCCCAATCATGGTTGATGAGATTCCCGATATTGAGGACAGCAGCGGAGAGCTCCAAGGCATGTCGTTTGAACACTGTGATCTGCTGAGTAACTTTGAAGTCGAACTGGTGCACCCAAGCGGCCCTCCCAGTGTTTCGCGGAACCACCTGACCGCGGAAGAGATTCAGCCCCTTCGTATTTTCCACGAATTCCCAAAACGCGTCCTCCTCGGTAACCCGCAAGAACTGCACCAGAGGATCCTCTCGGCTAGAGGGGACGTAGATCAAATCGTTCACGAAATTGGAGTCCTCATTGATATCGCTGCGGAAATAAGTGTAGCTGAAAGGGCGTCCGGTGCGGCCGTCATAGACCACCGATAGAGTCGTTTTCAGTTTCTCCCACCACTTGATCTGATAGGTGGCCACCCCGATGAATCGATGACGCACCTCAAAGACACTGGTGGCCTCCAGCTCATCGTTCGGGTTCTTGGCCCGATTGGCGGCCCAGATCGAGGAGGCGCTGGATCCACGTCCATCATTGACCGACATCGCCATCCCGTAAGTGTAGCCGAAACTCCAGGAGAACCCTTTCTTCTTTGGCTTCTTCAGCATCATGGTGTAGTTGGCGGACCTCCCAAGGCCCGTGTTTCTCAGCAGGAAAACGTTATCGAATCCCTCCTCCCGAAACCCTCTCCGCCCACTGTCGTCCTTGAGGAAGAGGATGCGGCCGTCGGGGAGCAAACCTGTCACCGAGGACCGGCTGATCCCCAGATCCTGGGCCAGGTTCAAATGCTGATATTGTATGTCATTCTCGGTCCACGACCACTGCGCTTCGAGGGACAATTTCAGGTCCCATAGTGGTAGCTTTCGGTCCAGGGCGAGGTTCGCCTTCAACGAAGTCGGCATCTCGAAAACCTCATCGAGAAGGTCGACATTGTTGGTCGGCAAGACGGTGTTGGGAATGGGAGGATTATCGCCGTCGGCAGAAAATTCCGGGGTATTTCGATTGGTGGGACTCGAGTTGAGAATCGTGACTCCATTGGAAACGAAGGGGTTCGAAAGCCAAACGTGGGGGGCGGTGCCATAGAAGAGTCCCACTCCACCCCGTAATTGAGTCTTCCGTTCTTTATCGACCGACCAATTGAACCCGAAACGAGGCTGAAGGACATAGTTGCCATCCACCGTTCCGGTATGGTTCCGATCGAAGGTCGGTTCAAAGTCCTCGTTCAGCGGAATCTCATCCCCAACCGTCGGTAGGTCGACCCGAACGCCGCCCGTTATCTTCAGCCGCTCGCTCAGATCCCAGGTATCCTGAAGGAAGAAAGCGTAAGTGGTGAGGGCCCATTCCGCGGCCCCGCTCAATCCTTGGACCGGGTAGCTGACATTGTAGTTGTCGGCATTCCCCGGGCCCGGAGGGGAAAAGGGTGAGCCCGGAGGATGTGGGGGATCGTCGGGACGGGCCACAGCCCGCTCGTATCCGGTGGTACCGGAAAACCGCCATCGGCCCCGATGATCGCGAATGAAGAGGTTGTCGTTGGCCACATTCTCTACATTAAGGCCGAAGGTGAAGGCGTGGTTACCACGAAAATAGTTGGCGTGGAGTTGGAAGATGGTTGTCTTAACTTCCAGCCGGGAGGCGTGCCCATTGGTCTCCCGCCCGAATCGCACCGAACCGGAATTCCCATCGATCCCATTGACACTTGAAATCTCCACCTGGGGCCCATCACTGCTCAAGTTCCTCGTGCGAAGGAACCGACTGAAGGAGAGTTTGGCTTCGGGCGTGAAATTCTCCGACCAATTACTGAAGACTTCGGCCACATAGCTCGAGTTCTCTAAGACCCGAGCATACCAGTGGCTGCTCAACGAGGTGGATCGATCTCTCCCGTAGGAGGGAAACTGGGGATCGTCACCGTTATTGAGAGTGTAGCGGAAAGTAAGCCGGTGATCCTCAAAAAGATTCCAGTCCCGCTTCATGAGAATCTTTTCATCCTTTGACTTCAGCTCCGTCGGAGCCTCCAAGGTGCCGGCCTCGAATCCGTACTCAGCGGAGAGATCGATGATCTTCTGAAGTTCGTTAGCGGTGGGGTCGAACTGCCGCACGGGGGCCAGACTGGTCCGTTCGAACCGCTCCGCGGAAGCGAAGAAGAAGAGCTTGTCCTTGAAGATGGGACCCCCGACGGTAAAGCCGATCGTCTTTTCGCTGAACTCCTCGAGATCCTGAAAGGTCCCTTCGGGTCCGTCCGTCTTGTCACTGAATTCGAGTCGCTCGCCGGTCAGTTTTTCGTCTCGAAAGAAATAGTAGAAGCTACCCCTGAATTGATTGGTTCCGCTCTTGGTAATCGCGTTTATGGCCGCTCCCGTAAATCCCGCCTGAAGCACTGTGTAGGGAGAATTCTCGACATTGATTTCCTCGATCGTATCGAGCGAGAAAGGCTGGGTGAGAGCCGGCAGACCGTTCTCCTCAAGACCGAACGATTCGTTGGTCGGCACGCCGTCGATCATGATCGAGTTGTAGCGATTGTTCTGCCCCCCGGAGGAGAGGGCGCCCGTCTCTCGATCGAATACGTTCAACCTCGGATCGAGCCGGGCGAAGTCAGTCAAGGACCGTGAAACAGTGGGTAGGCTGTCGATCTCATCACCGGCGATGTTGGTACCGGCTCCCATGTTGTCGGCGCTGAAGATCAAATCCTCCGGGGCGGCTACAACTTCGAACTCCTCCAAGACAACCGATTCGTCCTCGTCGGATTCGAGGGCGAAATCGAAGCGATGATCCTGCTGCAGCGAGAGCACAACCCCTTCAATCTTCTCGGTCCTGTAACCAAGAGCAGAAACGGTCAGATGGTAGGGACCTCCGACCCGCATTCCACGAAGGTTGAAGCGCCCGTTCTCCCGGGTGGTGGTCCTGAATACGGTTCCCGTTGGGCTGTGAACTGCCCGAATGGAGGCCTCCCTAAGCGGATATCCCTCCGCATCAGCAACCAGACCGTTAATCGCAGAGGAAGTGATATTCTGCCCATAGACAGAGATCAGGGCGCCGCAGAATCCGAGCAACAGGATGACGGACTTTCCACTCTTTCTCATCCGATTAATCCGGAAGGCGGCTGTACGATCATCGGAGCAAGATATACCAGCACAAGAGTAGCAGCGGCGCCCAGTATCGCAATCACATCACCAATCAGGTTGGTTCGCGGAGTCCAGACTCTCCGGCCCCGCATCAAGACGAATGCAATTATGAATCCAACGGGCGTGGTCCAATACCAATGCAGAGGAGCAAAAATCCGACTTTCCCATGTTGGCTAACCTCCAAATCCCGAAAACAATGCAGTAAAGACTGGACCGCCGAAGCCGACGATAAAGAGCACGATGAAGCAAACAGCCGACGCAACTATCGGAAGCACGAACGGAGGCTTGGCCGTGGATCTGTCTTCCATTATCTCTCGCAAATCCGGTCATCAATGGGCCGAGGACCCGTACGTCGGCTACGCGGATTCTGGGCGTTTCCAACATTGGTCCCACGTTAGCTCAACCCGGAACTTTATCCAAGCGAAACCGGCCCGCTCCCCAGGCTCCAGATTCTTGAGTCGGTACTTAACAACCGTCAGCACTCCGCGACCAAATTCCCCGCTACGCTGAACCTCCTCAACGGTTGGTTTGCGCATGGCATCCGGGCCAGCGATGGTCCTACCTACCTCGGGAGAGAAGATGAATTCCCGTCTCTCCTGGGCCGCATTGACGTTTTTCGGTCCCGTTTCATTCGGGCCGCTATTGTCCGAATTCCGGAAATGCCAACCTTCCAGATGTCGCGGGTTCGGCACAAAGTGCCACGGTGGTGTAAAACGTGATATATCTTCGGTGCCGCGTTCATCTCGAATCTGGATTCCCCAACCGTGATCACCCGGCCTGAGGACAAACGCAAACCGATCGCCGAACCCTCGTATGTACAACTGCGAGAACCCTGTGAAACATGGTTCGATTCTACACAGCGCCGGGCGTGATGCACAATGCCGATCGGCGGGATCGATGGAACAGAAAGGGTTTGAATTTGTTACGGGACTTCCGTTGGATCGAAGAGTGGCGCGTCCGGAGGCCACGCCCTACCGCCAGAAGGAAGACCAACCATCTATCAGAGACTCAATTTTGTTGCGCCTCTGCTGCTCTCTGGTAGCCATGTCGGAATCTGCAGTGAATCAATCTCTGCTCATCATCGTCTCCGGTCCCGCCGGCAGCGGAAAGACAACCCTGTGCGAGCGCCTCGCAAAAGAGTTCTCGCCCCAGGTGAAGCAAGTAGTGACGGCCACCACACGGCCTCCTCGAGAAGGAGAACGGGAGGGTTTCGATTACACCTTCCTCAGCCAGGAAGCGTTTGAAGCGAAGGTCCAAGCCGGCGAATTCTACGAACACGCTTCGGTCCACACCCATCGCTACGGAACCCTGAAAATCGAGATTGAAAGAGGACTCTCGTCCGGAATCGACCTTCTCCTCAATATCGACGTCCAAGGTGCGGCCGCTTACCGCCGGGCGGCTAAGGACGATTCCAATCTGGCAAACCGTTTACTGACCCTTTTCATTCGCCTCAAAGACCTGAAACAGGCCGAAGAACGCCTCCTGAAACGGGGAAAAGACAGTCCCGAAGAAATCGCCCGGCGCCTCGAGACCGCGGAAAGCGAACTAGAAGAGTGGTCCCACTTCAATCACTCCTTCATCAGCGGCAGCAAAGAAGAAGACTACCAGAAGGTCCGGTGTATCTACCTGAGAGAAAGAACAAAAAGAGGATCTTAGGAACCGATCCTACTCCGTCCTCTCCCGCCCCAACCGAGTAGGTCCGCCAAACACGGTCACCCCTTGTATGGAAATTTTCTGGCAACATCGTGTACTGACGGCCGTCAGTACAGATGTCGCCGTTTTAAGCTGCGGACCTAGGATTCTGTCGGTGGCCGAGTCAACCGGAATCCACGAATGAACTTCGCCGGTTGAATCCTTCCGCGAGTTTCGACACCTGAAACCGACAGAATCCTAATTCGAGCTTGCCAATTCGATCTCAATCAGATTATTCCCTGCGACTCACCATTGAGAAGACGAAGAGGCTTTGATATGACGGTTCATTGGTCTCCTAAATAAGCCGGAAACTGCGGCGCAACCGAGCGGTAGCGACGGATTCTCCGGCTAGGAAAGAGTCGCTGCTTCGCATCGCGAATCGAACGGACCATCAAGTTCAACGTCGAGAGCACGCTTACTCCTCCCAAATCCAGAACTGTCGGCTAAGCCTCGGCTGCGGGTGCCCTCTTGGTATCCGGAAAATCGATCCCCGTTTCTTCCTGAGTTGCAGGCATTGCACAGCTTCCTTTTCAGCTCTCGCCTATGATCCCCCAAACCATCCAGAGAAATCGCGATCTGGCGGGCGATCTCTATCATATCCCGGATCCAGACGGTTTGGACCGGAAATCCGCCAAGCTGCTCTGGTCCTACCGAGGGTAAGGCCACCCTAAGCGCCAACACCAGCAGCCGTGTCGTGTATCATGAATTCTACAATACCAAAGAACCGGGGGAGGCACGGGACGGGGTCGCTCTAAGACGCCTTTTTCTGCTGCTCGTCTTCTTTACGATCGGATTCACCGTAGGCGGCCTCTTCGTTTTCCGACATCGAATCCAGCCTGAGCAGTTGATGACCGGGCGATGGTACGGTCAATACTCCGACAGCGAGATCTCTCTTCGATGGGTTAAGATCCGAACTGGAGACGGGTCGCTGGTCTGGCATCGATTCTTCGAGAGTCAAGCGGCCCCCCCTCGATACCGGCGCGACGTCGGCTATTGGGAGCTGACTCGAATATCGGAAGAAAATACGGACTCACACAACCCAAAGAGGGCGCCGAAGCGAATTCCGTTCGGAACCTATCGCATCTGGCGCGAACTTCCCTTCGAAATCATCGCCGATTATGAAATTCTTTCCATTGAATCCAAACGAACCATCCTAAGGGATCCGTCCGACGGACGCATTCTCACCGAGTTTCGAATCGGAAGCATCAGCTTTATGGGAGAACTATTGGACGGTTTTCGCTATCCAAAGAGCGACAAGAGCCTATTCGAAGGTCAGATACAGGCGAACCTTGAAACGATCGTGGAAGCGGCGCGAAAAGTTGTGATTGAAACCGGCGTTTCCGAGGTAACTTTCGAGACTCTCTCGGCGACGGCTCCCCGCATCCGCAAGATCGAACCCGTGGCGGGGGAGACCTACGAGCACATCGTCTATCCCAACCAATGGTCCCGATTCGTCGTCCTGACAAGTGCCGGCGACCTTATCGAGTTGACCTACTGAATTTCGAGGGAGGACTCAAGCTCCCGCGGTCTCGCGCCGGGGAGCCTGAAACGCGGTGAGCGCAAACCGAGCGGAAGAACGGGGCTCCTACATCTCGTACTGCGGTCGCTCGGGATCGGGCCAATCGATGTGGTAGAATTTACCGCGTGGTTGATCGGTGCGCTCGTAGGTATGGGCACCGAAATAGTCCCGCTGTCCCTGCAGTAGATTCTGGGGAAGACGTGGGGAGCGATAGCCGTCGTAGTAGGCCAGAGCGGAAGAGAAAGTTGGGATGGCGACCCCATGTTGAACGGCCGTCGCCACAACTTTCCGCCAGTTTTCCTGGGAGCTCTCTACCGCGTCGAGAAAGTAAGGATCGAGGAGGAGGTTGGCCAATTCCGGATCGCGTCCGAAGGCCTCCGTGATCTTCTGCAGGAAGGCGGCGCGAATAATACATCCCCCTCTCCAGATCTGCGAAATTTCACCAAAGTTCAACTTCCAGTTATACTCACTCTGCGCCTCCCGCATCAGTTGAAAACCCTGTGCATAGGAGCAGATCTTTGAGCAATAGAGAGCATCATGGATAGAGGATATGAGGGCATCGGAATCTCCTGAAAAAGCGGGAGCCGGACCTTTCAGAATATCGCCGGCAGCGACTCGTTCGGGTTTGATGGCACTCATGCAGCGGGCAAACACCGCTTCCGCAATGGTCGGTGCACAGATTCCCATATCGAGGGCGTTGACGCTGGTCCATTTACCGGTGCCTTTCTGGCCGGCTGTGTCGAGGACGATATCGACGAACGGAGCGCCCGTATCCGGATCCGTCTGTTTAAGGATATCCGCCGTAATCTGGATGAGGAAGGAATCGAGAACGCCTTCGTTCCATTTGGAAAAAATCTCGCCGATACCGCCGGGGGACTTACCGAGCAGATGTCGCATCAGGTCGTAGGCTTCGCAGATCATCTGCATGTCGCCGTACTCAATGCCGTTGTGTATCATTTTGACATAGTGGCCGGCGCCGTTCTCCCCAATGTAGGCCGTGCAGGGAAAGCCCCCTTCCACCGGCTTTCCCGGCTCAGCGCCTTCCAAAGGTTTACCCGAATCGGGATCCACTTTAGCGGCAATCGCTTTCCATACCGGTTCCAGCTCCTGCCAGGCCTCAAATTTGCCGCCGGGCATCAGAGAGGGTCCGTATCGCGCACCCTCTTCCCCTCCGGATACACCCGAGCCGATGTAGCGGAAGCCCTTCTCCGTCAATTCCTTTTCCCGCCGGATCGTATCGGTCCACTTCGAATTACCCCCATCGATGATAATGTCGTCCGGATCCAGGAGCGGAACCAACGCCTCGATGACGGCATCGGTCCCAGCGCCCGCCTGCACCAGGATAATCATCTTCCGGGGTAGCGACAGCGAGCCCACGAAACCCTCCAAAGTTGATTCACCGACCAAACCGCCGGGTGTGTCGGGATGGGCCCCGAGAAACTCTTCCATCCTCGAAGTGGTCCGATTGTAGACGGAGATCTGGAACCCGTGATCAGCTATGTTGAGGGCAAGATTCTGCCCCATAACCGCCAATCCAATGAGGCCGATGTCTGATTTGTCCTTAGCCATTTCTCCCTTTCTCTTCGTTTCCTTCTTCTAGCCAACGCCACTCCGAGGCGGGCTAGGAATCTGTCGGGCTTTGCACTTCGCTAATGACCTGAACTTCGGTTCGGAGTTTGACGGTCCTAAATTGCGACTAACTTCATTCCGACAGACTCCTAGGAAGGGATGAAAGGACCGCGACGATCGATTGGCAAGAGAGAACAATCTAGGGACCGTTCCCGAGTTGTTATTCTCAGTTCACCGACAGATTCGCCCTCTATCTCGGTGCTTTCGCGGACGGTCGGTTGTGACAAATAAATCGACGGCCGTCGATTTATTTGTCACAACCGACCCAGCCGCTGTCGCCACCTTGGTAGTGTTCCTTTTTCCAGATCGGAACTCTTTTTTTCACTTCATCGATGATGTAGCGGCAGGCAAGGAAGGCATCATTTCGGTGGACCGCGGTAACACCGACCCAGACGGCCATTTCGCCGAGGCGGAGATGTCCCACGCGGTGAAAACACCTTGCCTGGAGGATGGTGAATTTCTGGCGGACTTCCGACAGAATACGACTCCCTTCCTTTTCCGCGAGCTCCGCATAAGCCTCGTACTCCAGGGAGGTCACTTTATGCCCCTCATTGCAGTCCCGAACCCAACCCTCGAACGAAACATACCCACCCGCCTCCTCATCTTCGAGCGGTCCCCGCAAGTCAGCCTCTACCAGTGGTGTGGCTGAGATTCTGAATAGAGGTTCCATTCTTCAGTACGAAATCGGTATTTTTTTCGTCAAGCTGCTCCCCCGGCCACAGGCGGAATGAATACTATGTCATCTCCATTTCTCAAAGGGTCGCCGAGCTCTGCGAAATCCCCGTTCACCGCGACTTTCAGTTCGTTGGCGTGAAGGTCAAATCCGAACTCCTTTCTCAGTTCATCAAAGAGCTCCCGGAGGGTGGCGGCATGGGTCACCCTCGATTCGCTGCTCACCCCTCTCTGCTCCCTCATTGCAGCGAAGTATTGCAAACTCACTCTCTTTTCCTGGTCAGCCATGAGTCCGATCCAAGGTTAACGCGAAGACCCTTCGACCAGTCTCCGGGTCTCGCAATAAGCCTTGGGCGTATTTACACTCTCGAGGGCTCGAGAATCAGGAAGATCAACGAGGTGGGTTTCCGATTGGATGAGGATCTGGCGAGGGCTCAAGATCCCTCGTTCTTTCCAAGAATTCAGAAGGACCGAACCGCAATAGTCTTCGTAAATGGCGCAGAGCGGTTCGGGAAGTCCGTCCTTTGGGTTTCGGTAAGCGGTAAAGGGCTTACTGGGATCACGATTGGCGATCAGGAATTCCAGCGTCGAGGCCTCGAGGAAGGGTAGGTCCACAGCGACCACAAGCCAACTCTCACCTCGCACCGACTCGATCGCGGAAAGAATACCACCAATAGGGCCGATATCTCCAAACTGATCACGAACCACTCGGGCGCCCTGTCTTTCCGCATCCTCAGGAACAGCTTGATCTTCCCGAAGAGAAACAAAGACACTCGCACATTGGCGCCCCAGCAAAGGGATTGTTCTCTCCAATTGGGTTTGGCCGGCATAGACGAGCCCCGCCTTGTCCCTGCCCATCCTTCGGCTGCGTCCCCCCGCCAGGACGAGCGCGGCCAGGCCTCCGTCGGAGTCTGAGCTTTTGTTCGTAATTTCGATAATCCCGCTCGCTGTAAGCATCTGTCGGTATGAAGTTGGTCGCAATTTACAACCGTCAACCTACGATCCGAAGTTCAGGTCTGTTACAATGTGCAAAGCCCGACAGATTCCTAGGCAGTTTCGGTCTTGAAGTCGCTCTTTCCGCCGGTCTTTTCCACAAGGCGGACTGACTCGATGATAATCTCTTTAGAGAGGGATTTACACATATCGTAAATCGTGAGAGCGGCGACCGAGGCACCGGTAAGCGCTTCCATTTCCACACCCGTCTTATGTGTTGCCTGTGCCTCGCATTGGATTGTCACTCGGTTTTCCTCGCCGGTGACGATCTCAATATTGCAGTCTTCGAGAAGAATGGGATGGCAGAGGGGGATGAGCTCATGGGTCTTCTTTGCCGCCATGATACCTGCGAGGACGGCGGTTTGAAAAACCGGACCCTTCTTGCTCTGCAGCTCGCTCCCTTTCAACTGAGCCATGATCTCGTCGGTCAGCTTGACCTGGGCGCGGGCCCTGGCCCGTCTCAAAGTAACGCCCTTCTGACTCACCCCAACCATTTCGGGTTGGTTCTTAGGATTGATATGGGAGAGCTCGCTCATGGTCGTTCAAGTGCCTTAGATCCACGCGAAAAACCGAGCGCTGAACCCCTCGAGGAATTCGTCTCCTCCATTTTCGGGTAGCTCGACAAACCCATCGGTGGGCACGATGGAGGCAAAGTCGCCTGAGTTTTTCGCAGGACAGGGTTGGGCCCTCAACATACCACTTTTTTCCGATTCAAGCGACACGGGCAGGAAAAAAGTAAGGGGCGCCCGAAACGGAAAATTCTCGGATAAGACCGCCCACTGTTCTTTGCAAAGAACGATACCAAGCATTCTCTGCAACGCGGGCACTACGTACCGATGAAAGCAGATCAGAGTCGAGAGAGGGTTTCCAGGAAGGGCAAAGACTCTTTGCCCCTCCTCCCTCCGGCCGTACCAGAAAGGCTTCCCTGGACGCTGGCGCACACCGTGGAAGGACTTTTGCACACCAAGTTTTTCAAGGGCGGCGGGAACGTGATCGAACTTCCCTTTCGATACACCCCCGCTCAGCATTACCACATCCGACCGGTCCAGAATGGCTCTTAACGTTTCTTCGATCAGAGTGGGATCGTCGCCCAGGTGACGATTCTCAATCTGACTGAATCCCATTCCCTGCAGCGCCGCCTCTAAGGCGTAGTTGTTGGAACGACGAATCTGAAAGGGCTGAACCGTTTCGTCCACCTCCACCAATTCATCGCCCGTAGAGATGATGGCCAAGCGCGGCTCGCGAGTAACGGCAAGCGTCAACATTCCGCAGGAGGTTGACACTGCGATCTCTCGGGACGTCAACCGCACGCCTGAATCTATCAGGGTCTCACCCTTCCGATAGTCCGATCCTCGTCGGTGGACATTGAGGTTGGGCCGCGGAGCGAAGTTCCCGTTTACGGATGCCTTCCCATCCTCAATCTCGACTTCCTCATAGGGGACAACACAGTCGCACCCCTCCGCCATCACCGCCCCGGTCATAATCTCAATGCAGTCACCTTTGTCCTTGAGCGCCAAAGGAGCCGTCCCTGCTCCCTGCACCCCGGCAACGGTGAACTTCCTAGTCCCCTCCTCCCATGCCTGGCAGGAAAAAGCTATCCCGTCCATCATGACACGATCGAAAGGGGGAAGGTCCCTGTCCGCCGTCACAGGCCGCCTTAGAACTCGACCGACCGCATCCTGAAAAGGGACTTCCTCGACGAGGAGAAGATCCGAATCCTCCTCGATAATATGAACTGCCTCCTGAGTCGATAACATGGGAAAATACAGACCAGAGAATCGGCCAAAGGAGTGGCTGAGGCAACTCCAAAGGGGAGGGAGGGGAGAGGACCTTTCCCAACTTGGTCGCGAACTTTGTCGTGAGCTTTGTCGGCTCTTTCCAAACTCTCCTGAAACTCCTTCGCCCCTCAGGTTGCGGAGGTCGAATCCTCTTGTCGTGGTTCATAATCGCGATCGGTGACGTCCTATCCTTCCTGTAAAAAGAAAAATGGTGTAACCTCCTGAAAACAAAAATGTAACCAAACCGGGGCCGAAAGGCGGCCCCGAAAAACAGGAGACTACACCATGAAGAAGATAGCACCGAGTGAGAAGATAGAGCAAGAGCTAATGGAAGGAATCGCGAGCAGCACAGAACCACTGGGGGAGGCGGCCCGACGGGGAGCCCAGCTGATGCTGCAAAGAGCCTTGGAGATCGAAGTGAGCGATTTTCTGGGGCGAGAGCGCTATGAGCGCTCGAGTGATGGAGCACTGCGGGGCTACCGCAATGGCTATGAGCCGAAGAAAGTGCATCTTTGCGAAGGGACGATTGAGCTGCAGGTACCGCAGATTCGCGACGGGCTGGAGCCGTTCGAGTCGGCCTGGCTGGAAGCGATCGGACGACGCTCGAAGCGGCTTTTGGAGCTGGTGCCGATGCTCTATGTGAAAGGGATGAGTCAGCGCGATATCGAGACGGCGCTGATCGAGTCTTTGGGGGTAGAGCAGACCGGGCGCAGCGTGGTCAATGAGGTGTGCCAAAGTCTGAGGATGGACTTTGCAAAGTGGCAGGAAAGAGATCTGAGTGGTGAGCGCGTGCTCTATCTGTTTCTGGACGGGATCTATATGAGGCTGCGGCCCGAAGACAAGAGGGCAGTGGCGGTCCTATGCGCCTACGGGATGCTCTGGGACGGACGTAAGGTATTGCTTCATATGGCCGTAGGGGACAAGGAGAGCAGCGCCTGTTGGGAGGCCTTCCTGGAGGACATGAAGAGCCGGGGATTGGCCGATCCAGTACTCAGTGTGATGGACGGTAATTCGGGTCTACGCAAGGCGGTGGGAAGGAAGTTTCCGAACAGCCTGGTGCAGCGCTGCCAGGTGCACAAGATGCGCAACATCGTCAACAAGCTTCCAGAGGTAGCCCGTCCCACCCTCAAAAAGCTCATTTACAAAGCCTTTACGGCGAAGGGATACCGCGAGGCTGTAGAACAGGCTCGCGCCATCATCGAGGAATACAAGGGGAGCTTTCCAGCCGCCATGAAGTGCCTGGAGCGTGACCTGGAGGAATCGCTCACAGCGCTGAAATTTCCCTTCCTGCACCGAAAACAGATCCGCACCACCAATCTGCTGGAGCGACTCTTCGGGGAAGGGCGCCGTCGCACCAAAGTGATTCCCCGATTCCGCTCCGAAACGAGCGGACTGTGCCTGATCTTCGCGGTCCTGGTGGATGCCTCAGAAGGCTGGCGAGGAGTCCGCATGGAACCCTACCTGGTGGAACGACTCAAACAGATCTGGAGCGATCCGGAGAGCACCTGGAAGGATCCGGACCTGATGAAATTCGCTGCCTGAAGGGAAGAAAGTAAAGATAATCTAATAGAGGTTATGCCATTTCGATTTTACAGGAAAAGGCGGACTTGACCTCGTGATCTGTTATCGAAAACATCGAATCGACAAAGCTTACGACGAAGATTCCCTCACGGGGAGGCAGGGTCTTCCCAATCGAGATCTTGACGCGACGCTGCTTACGGCAAGGCTTACGACAAAGACCAACATGCCCCGACACCTGACGCCAAACACCTAAGGTACATGAAACATTGGAAATCCAGCTGAACCAAGAAGACATGAAAGGCCGAAAAGACACGATGGGGAGATCCTTGAGAGATCTCCGCATATCCGTGATTGACCAATGCAACTTCAGATGCGGATACTGCATGCCGGCCGAAGTTTTCGGGCCCAACTATGCGTTTCTCAAGGGGGAACAACTGCTCAGTTTTGAGGAGATCGCCCGCCTTGCCCGCCTCTTTTCAACTGCCGGAGTCCACAAACTCAGACTGACCGGCGGCGAACCTCTTCTACGCCGGGACCTCGCCTCGCTTGTCGGAATGCTCTCCAGTATCGAGGAAATCGACGACATCGCGCTGACCACCAACGGCATTCTTCTTCCCCGCCTCGCGGGAGCCCTCAAGAGTGCCGAGCTCAATCGGGTCACAGTCAGTCTTGACGCGTTGGATGATGCGATTTTCCGGAGAATGAATGGCCGAGACGTCCCGGTCCGCGGGGTCCTGGAGGGGATTGAAGCGGCCGCGGCAGCCGGACTTCCTGTAAAGATTAACATGGTCGTTCAGAAAGGTGTGAATGACGGTGAGATTCTGCCCATGGCTCGCTTATTCAGAGAGAAAGGCCACATCCTGCGGTTCATCGAGTACATGGATGTCGGTAATCACATTGGCTGGAGCATGGATCAGGTCTATCCATCGAAAAGGATCGTGGACGACATCAACGCCGAGAGTCCTATCGAACCACTCGACGCGAACTATCCGGGGGAGGTCGCCAAGCGATACCGCTACATCGAGGGCGATGTCGAGATCGGCCTCATCTCCTCAGTCACCCAGCCGTTTTGCGGAGCCTGCTCCCGTTCTCGTCTTTCGGCCGACGGGAGGCTCTACACTTGCCTCTTTGCCAACTCAGGCTGGGACCTCAAAGAGATGCTTCGAGAGGGCGAAACCGACGAGGCCATCCTGGAGACTCTGGATCGAATCTGGTCAAAGCGAAACGACCGATACTCGGATCAGCGCAACCAGATTCTCAAGCAGCATCTGCATCGTCTCAAAGTCGAGATGTCCTACATCGGAGGCTAGCCTATCAGCGTCCGACCGAAGTAGTTGAGGAACCAGAGTTCCTTCCAGAACCGGTATCTCCCCTCCCATGTGATTCGACCAAACTCCTCGTGAAGATGGCGGGGAACAAGGATGCCGAGCCGAATGTTGGTCCGTTCAATGATCCTCTGCTGATCGTTGAGGTCATCGAGAGGGTCATCCTCCCATGGCAGGCGCTCTTCACCGCACTTGCTGAGCCGATTGAGATGCCTTTTGAGAAGGGCGCGGAGGGATCGCATCCACGGTTTTCTCTCCAGTCCCCAATTCTCGGGATAGAATCCCCCGAACGGGAGATAGAGGTTGTCGGTTATGAGGCGAATTCCGCTCTTTAATCTCGAACTGATGCTGTAGCAAACGGAGACCTTTCCGGTACGGTGGGGCAAGAAGTAGACCTGGAGCCGAACCGTGCCCTCCTTGTTCTCGTAAATGGAGCTTCTCAACACGTACTCTTCGCTGAAGGCGGCACGCGCCGCCTTGATGCGGACAAAGCCATTCTCCCGGATCCATTCCCTAAGCCCGATATACCTTCTAAGGGCGGGCCATTCATCGCCCGAGTCGTTGGTTTCGTATTTTGGAAAGAGGGGAATATCGCCCCTGCTCATCGCCGCAATCGCGACCCAATTGTAGAGCGTTTCAAGAAGAAACCAAAGCAGAAAATAAAAAATCGAAAGCATCCAGAAGGGCCGGACGCTCCACTCGAAGATGAAGATGAGGTAGGGCACTCCGAGCGAGATCCCGATCCAACGAAACCAACGGCTGAAGATAGCGACGATGGGAGAGGCCGACAGCCGGTCGAGATAGATCATCATAAAGACGGTCAGACCGAAGAGCAGGAAGTTCTGCGCGAATATCAAAGAAGCCGCATCCATCCCCGGAAATTCCCACTGATCCCTAATTCAACCGAAGTGGCATGATCACACAAAGGAAGCTGTCCTGAGTGCGAAACACTCCAGGACTGAGCTCATCTTTGAACTCGAAGATAAGCTCATCTCGCGTCTGCGCCCGAAGAGGGTGCATGAGAAACTCCGGATTGAATGCGACCGTTACTTCCGGGCCCTCATACTGAACCGCGATCGATTCGTGCGAATCACCGTACTCGGGGCTGGACCCGGTAATCTCCATCAGGCTATCGCTCACTTTGATCTTAACCGAGTTGTTTTTGTCGCTCGTCACCAGGGCCGCTCGCTTGACGCAATCCAGCATCAATTCTCTTTCCACTTTGATGTGTCTTTCCGTCTCCCGAGGAATCACCTGCCGGTAGTTGGGATAACTGCCTTCTACGACCTTTGAGACGAGATAAATGCTCCCGATGATACCGGCGGTTTCATCCTCGCTCTGGGTGCTCAGCTCGAACGCGACCTGCCGGTCGTTAAATGAGATCTTAACGTTCTCACCCTGGCCCACAAGACGCTCGACTTCGGCCACGGTCCGGGCCGGAAGGATCAAGTGTCCAGCGTTCTCATCTTTCACTTCAATTTCATTATTGACCAAGGCGAGACGGCGGCCATCGGTCGCCGCGAGGGTCAATTTGTCTTCCGCGAAGTTGAAGAACACGCCGTTCATGATGAAGCGCGACTCATCCGTACTCTGGGCGTAAGAAACGCTTTTAAGCATGTACTCGAGATTCTCCTGACTGAGTTCGAAAACGTGGTCATCGCTGAAAGTCGGGAGGGCGGGGAATTCCTCCGGCCCGAGACCCATCATGCGGAATTGCGAACCCCCCGACGTGATCTTCGCCTGATGTCCCGGCGAAGACTCAATCTCGACATCGAGGTTGGGTAATTCTCGAATGATAGTGGCCAGTTTTCTTACCGGGAGTGTGATTCCACCACTCTCGGTCACCTCCGCTGCTATCCGGCAACGGATGCCGAGGTCGAGGTTGGTGGTTGTGAGACCGATCGAGTCTTCCTCCGCTTCGATCAACACATTGTTGAGAATCGGCATACTGATCTTCGTCCCCACCACATTGATGACCTGCTGGAGTCCGCTGGTGAAATGATCGCGGTTGATTTTGAATTTCATTATTCGGAAATAGTAAGGGGGATAGACCTGTAACTAACAATATTTATATAATAAGATAGATTAACTATTTAAAACTCTATTATTATTATGGACTGTGTGCAAATACGATAGGTGTGGTTATCTGTTGAAAAACAATGACTTACAACGAAAATCTGTCGTGAAGGAATTCTGCGTAAGCGTGAGCAGCTTCGACTGTCGGGATCAATTTTCGGAAGTTCCCAACCTTATTCACGAAGAGCTGAAGAGCGCTTCTTTGCGAATTCGAGAGCTGGGCATCAGTCAGTCGGAAAAGCCTGAGTAAGGCACGGTCTTGTCCTCGGATGGTTCGTCCGGATCGCCGAAATCATCCTCCATGAAATCTCTCGGGATTGAATCGCGATCGCGCCATTCCTTCATAAAATGCCGCAACAGGCCATAGAAAATATAGCTTAGGAATAGGATCGAAATCGCGACCGAACGAAAAAAGTAGATGAGGGTAAAGCCGACCGCCAGGTAGACAAAAGTGCGGAGGCGGATCTGGGTCTGCCAATCGATCGTCTTGAAACTTGGATAGGGGATATTGCTCACCATGAGGAAGGCGATCAATAGGAGGAGAATGGGAAGAAAAATGGACCAGGCTCTCAACTCGTAGCTGTTCAGAACGAGGACAAGGGAAGCGATCATTCCGGCCGCTGCGGGAACCGGGAGTCCTTGAAAGTCCGCTGTCAGATGCGCTCCGTCGCCGGCGATAATGGGATTCGAGATGACATTGAAGCGCGCGAGGCGGACGGCGGAGCAAAAGAGATAGAGAAATCCTATGAGCCAGCCGACTTGAAGGAAGAAGGGGTAGGCGCCTGTCGGGGAGAGAATGAGAAAGAAGACCATGAGGGCCGGCGCCATACCAAATGAGACGATATCGGCGATTGAATCGAATTCTTTGCCGAAGAGGGATTCCTTCCCGCCGAGTCGTGCAAGCCGGCCGTCCAGGGCGTCGAATATCACAGCCGCAAGGATGAACCAGACCGCTTCCGTATATCGTTCGCGGGCCAGGCTTTCATCCGCAATCGTCACCGTGGAGGCGTATTTCGCCTGGATGCAACGGATCACGGCGAGATATCCACAGAACAGATTTCCCCCTGTCATGAGGTTAGGAAGAAAATAGATCCGACTGGCCTCGTTCGACTGATTCTGTCGAGAGGGAAAATCGTCCTGATTCGGCATCAACTCAGCCATCTTTCTTCAGACTTTCGAGGTATTTCCAGAAAGACTGGTGCTGCTCGATCATCTGTTCCTCGCTGATCGGGAGCTTGGAGCGGAAAAGGAAGTCGGTCAGGGTGTTCTTATGAAGCATGTAATGGTTGTAGAGTATATTGCCGTTGACCTCGAAGTAAATCCGAAACTCGCCCGCCCGTAGCCTGTAGAAGGTGGTGCCACGACGTCGGAATCTGCCCAGTGGTTCCGTTGGTCGAGCGAGTTGCTCTGGAGTCACCCGACTGATCCGTTCGACGAGTTCAAGCTGCTCCTGGAGCTGGAGCTTGGCGAGCTCCCCCATCGACTGGTTGCTGAAGGTAACCTGGTAGGTCGGCTTCATCCGTGAGGCGAATGCTAGGAATCTGTCGGAACGAATTAGGTCGAAAGTTAATGCCGTCAGTCTTCGATCTGAAGGTAAAGGATGTCACGAGGTGCAAGGTCGACAGATTCCTAGGCACATCCTCGCAGGCTCTGCAACTTTTAATCGTTCCATCGGTTTATGGAAACAAATCGAAAGGATCGCTTCAGAAGGAAGAGGAAACGAATATGAAAACCGATAATCACGGTATTACGATTATACTTGGTGTTGCTCTAGTCATTATATTTGCGGCCTTCTCCGATGCTCTCTCGGCCGGAGAAGGGACAACAGAAAAACCAGCTCATCACCGTTTCCTGGAAAAATATGAGCAGGATGGCGACGGGGTGATTTCTGGGGAGGAGAAGGATGCAGCCAGGGCTGAAATGCGCGGCGACCGGCGAGGTCGGGGTGCGGATTTCGACAGGCGGGAGGAATTCATGAAACGGGCCGATACCAATGGCGATGGAGTGCTCTCTGATGAGGAAAGGGCCCAGGCGCGCGAACGGATGCGGCAGAGACGTGAGCGATTTCGGGAAGAAGCCTTGCGGCGCTTCGACCGAGACGGCGATGGGATGCTCTCCGATGAAGAGCGGGCTACGGCGAGAGAAAAGGCCTCCGAACGGCGGGCCCGTTTCCTCGAGGAGTTCGACACCGATGGCGATGAGGTCCTCTCGGAAGAGGAACGGAGAAAAGCCCGGGAGACCTTTCGGGAGCGCAGAGAATTCGATGGAAGCTAGTCCGGACATCTCACACACTTCCTCGCTCGTCCTGGTTGGGGCAACCCACCCCGCCCTCCGGGCACCCCTCCGAGGAGGGGATGTTCCATAATTCGTGATTTTTGGTGAATCCCCTCCTCGGAGGGGTCTGGGGTGGGTTGCCCCAACCAGGACGAGTTCTGAGGAAACCTAATTCAGGTCGGTGGACCTAGCTGCCGCTCAATTCTCGGCCCTCCAATTAGGCTTTAATTATCGATCTGGATGAAGTAGGTAATCGGTCAATTTTGCTTCTTCCCGCTCAGGCGGATTGCGTCTACAGTGCTCTAGTCTGCGGATTTGATTCGGCGTGTTTTGTTGTTGGCATGCACCTTTCCGTGATGCGAAATATCCTCACTTTCAGGACTCCTCAATAATCCGTGAATAAAGCGGCCTGCTCAGAATTGATTTCGATTGAGGTGATGGGTATCTTCATCTCTCCCGGGCACGATTTTAAGGGGCGTCATGGAAAGGAGAGAATCACAAATGAGGTCGTTTCCAAGGAGGAAGCCCGTTGCCTGGCCGGAAAGGGGATCGAGGGCGATCGGTATTGCGACTACCGGGAGAACTTCAAAGGCCAGATCACTTTCTTTGAATGGGAGGTTCTGGAGCGGCTGCGATCCTCATTCAGAAATTCCGCCATTCCACCCTCTGCGCCCCGGCGAAACGTGATTCTGAAGGGGATCGATCTCAACACACTGATCGGGAGAAGATTCCAGATTCAAGGGGCTATTTTCGAGGGTTCCGAGCATTGCGCCCCCTGCTATTGGATGGATGTCGCCATCCTACCGGGTGCGGAAAAGGCCCTTAAGAACAAGGCTGGACTGCGAGCGCGAATCCTCCAGACCGGTCACCTGCGGCTGGGGAAGACGGAGCTAGGAGTCTTATAGTAGCTCCAAGTTATTCATCAGTGGGGCCGAGTGGAGCCGTAGGAGTAACTCGGCGAGGCCCCATTGTGAGCAACTTGGCAGAAGCTGGGTTGGCTATGAGGCAAGGAGTTTGTTTCTCTAGAGGAGTTAATTTTCAAAGGCGGCCGTCCACTACGAAATTCAGACCTCACTATCTTGCCCCTTTAAAGGAGCTATGCAATCGCAAGTTTAAATCTCGATTTATAGCCGAGTTGGAAGGTAATGGTTCGGCCCGAGCGGTCGGGCATCAGGAGCGGGTTCTGGTTGAGAGTCTGGAGGTACTCAATCACGACTTGCTGCAAATGAGGGGAATAGTTTGCGGTTGGGAATAGATGCGCTTCGACGGTTGCGCCCCTCTCTATGAGGGCGCCGTCGCAGTGAGTCAGATTGCGAAACAGATCGTGGTCGTCACGATAGTTGTCGTAGCCTTCTTTAAAGGGTTCAAACTGCTTGTAGAAACTATTGCGGGCGAGGATTTTCAAGGCATCCATGATGGATTTGTTGGAGGTGTCCAGGCGGACATAGTTCTGCTCAATGAGTCGCTCCAGGCGCGAGCATTCGGTCTCGATTTGCTCCCCTTCGAGTTGGAGGGCATTGAGCTTGTGATCGAGGCGAGCGATCATGGCGCTCCTTGAGGCGCTTTGGCCCGGATGGGCATGTTCGGCCAGGAGCAGTCTTTTCAATGCTTCGGTGGATTGGGTTTTCTGCTTCAGGAGTGCTTTAGCGGCACCGCTTTTCTCCTGCCTATCCTCAAGGTGTTGGGCTAAGCGCTGGTAGTGGATGGTGCGATAAGAGGTGATCTGATTAATCCCAAAGTGCTTATCGAGGTATTTGAAATCATTCTCCTGAATCCAGCGACTGAACATCCCTTTGAGGACTGCTTCATCGGGGGCTTTTGGGTCGGTCCCTAAGATGCTCACCGTAATGGTTTGATTTCTGGGATTGGTCGCTTCCACCACCCATTGGGTAAGATGAGGATTCTTTTTCCACGGGCCCCGCTGATAGCAAAGATAATACTCCTGGAGATCTTCGGCATGGTTTCTGGGGCGCAGCAGGCGCAGTTGTCCGTCGATCCGTTGCAGGGGCTGGCCTTGAAACCTTTTTCCCAGGTGATGATTTCGAGTTGAGGATGCTCCAGGATGGCTTCGTAAAACCAGTCCGCGGCGATCGCCCGGTCCACGTAAATGCTCACCTTCTTATCCGCAGGCACCTCTACCAATTCGAGCATCGCTTCGCAGTTGGGGATAAACCGTTTCCTTATATCCTCGTAGTTGTCGGTGCTGGCAAAATAGACCGGAGAGCCCTTCAGGGTATGAATAAAATCGCTGTGAAGCGCTTTGTCGGCCAAACGGATGGTGGGACACCAGCCCGCCAGGAGCTTGCTCATGCCGGTGTAATGTTTGGTGTGCGGATCATAATAAAAGCTCTGCTCACAAGAAGCATTCAGGTTCCTCGCGTTCACCCTGAGGATCGCTCTTAAAAGCGCTTCATGGGCCAGGGCGCTGAGCCTTTGGCGTTGCAGATGGGGCGTATAGAGGACTCGCCCGATGAGCTTTTGCAGGTCTTCCAGATCGAGCAGTTTGCTCTGCTCGATATTCACCGCGGCCAACAGCGCGCAGGCCAGCCATTGCTTCAAAAGCCAGCCCTCTTCGCCATCTATCTGAGCCACTTGCCCGAGCCCTTCACTGAATACCAGCACCCCTAAATGTCGACACCACTGCACCGATTCGGAACTGCCCGTGGTAAAATCGGGAGACTCCTTGCGATTCTCCTCTTCGCCTTCGGCCTTGTTTTCTGCTTGCTCCTGCTCTGCCTGCAAGGGTGAACCCTTGGGAGAATCCCAGGCAGTCTCCCGATTTTGCCCCCTCCTCTGCTCGGCCTCCTTGGCCAAGGCCTCTTTGAGCTCCTTAAACAAAGGGCGCAGGGTTTCCCCACTGAGGCTGACTGCGAACACCTCCTCGATCTCACCGCGTATCTTCTTGCTGTAAGCGTACCGGCTCTGCTCATAGATCTCAAAAAAGCGCACCCGCACAAAACTCCGTATTTCCCGGGTCAATTTGCGATGCCACCGGCGCCCCGCCAACACCCGGCCCAGGGTTTCGGCATCGCCACTTTGCAGGGCCTCGCCCCACCGCTTCATCGTCTTGGGGTCAACCTCAAATTGTCTCTGTAAGCACCCTATCTTCAACCCCGCATTATAGAGCCGTCCCACCAGAATCTTGAATCCAACCTGCTCGCGATCGTCCCCCACCACTTCCAATAGCTCATGGCCGTAATAGACCTGCAATTGGCCTTTGCTCAGGTCCCGATAGACCGTCAGGCAGGGATTACGCTTGTCTACCCCAAGGAGGCATTGTAGGCAGGACTCTTCTTGCTCGGTAGGTTTCTCCATTTTCTTCGAATTAGTTCTTCGAAGGAGAAGCCTACCGTTTTCTTTCTCTCGTTAAAAGTCGGGAATTCTACTTGCGATTCTACCCACCCCGACAACCCGCATAATAGCGAGTTCTGAACTTGGCAGAAGCTGGGTTGGCTATGAGGCAAGGAGTTTGTTTCTCTAGAGGAGTTAATTTTCAAAGGCGGCCGTCCACTACGAACTTAGGAGGCAGTCGTGAGACGACTTCCGACAGAATTTCGAGTAGACGGCTTGCCTGGATGACCGATAACGAACCCTCAGTTTGTATCCTCATAGCAGGATCCACTATAAGAACTTCGCCTGGACATCCAGCGCCTTTGAAAACCACAAAACGAATAAAACAGAAGGGAAGGTAATTGATCAAAGGGATGCAGAAAAGCGAAAAAACTAATCCATACAGTGTGGTTATAGGGATCGATTGGGCGGATCAGAAAAATGATCTTTGGATGATCGAGAGGGAAACGGCAGGAGGGAGTCACCGGCAGGTGGCTCAGGATGCGATAGCGTTGCATGGTTTTGCCGTGGAGATGAGAGAAAGGTATGGGCGTGAGGGAAAGCGCGTCGCCATCGTGGTGGATCAGAAGCGTGGCGGGTTGATCAATTTTCTGATCGGATTGGAGTTTGTCGATATCTATCCGGTGCATGCGGCCAGTGCGAAGGATTATCGACAGGCATTGTATCCTTCCAGGGCCAAGAGCGATCCGGTCGATGCGCAATTGCACGCGGAATTTTTCCTCAAACATCCCGAGCACTTTGAGAAGTGTCTGAGACCGGACAGTGTGGAGACGCGCGAGCTCAACCTGTTGTGTGAGGACCGGCGTGGATTCGTCGATCAGGCGACTCGCTTCGAGCAGCAATTGTGCAGTTGTCTGAAGCAGTATAACCCATTGGTGTTGAAACTGTTCGATGACTTGGGCAGTGCTATGTGTCTGCGCTTTGTTCTACGCTGGCCGACGCTTAAGAAGGTCAAGAGCGCATCGGCGCAAGGGTTGCGAAAGTTCTTTTATAAGCATAACAGTCGCAGCGCCGCGAAAATCCAGGAGCGCCTGGAGTTGATCGGCCGGGAAGAGGCCTTGACCGAGGATCCCGCGACTCTGGAGGCGTTCAGTCGCAAAGCGCAGACTCTGGCCAAACAGCTTTTGGCCCTGCAACCGCAGATCGAGGCCTACGAGGAGCGTATCAAGGAACTTTTTCACACCCATCCCGATGCCCCTGTGTTCAGCGGCCTTCCCGGAGCCGGCGAGGCCCTCAGCCCTCGGCTGCTGTGCGCCTTTGGGACCGATCGATCGCGTTTCGAAACGGCCCGGAACATGACCCAGTGGAATGGTTCGGCTCCAGTCACCATCAGCAGCGGTCAGCACAAAAAGAGCAGCCAGGCAAAACGACTGGTCACCTGGCGGTGGTCCGCGCCCACCTTTGTCCGCCAGAGCTTTGTTGAATTTGCCGCCCATTCGATCCGAAACTGCGACTGGGCCAACACCTACTATCAAATTAAAAAAGAACAGGGCAAATCCCGCCAAACCATCCTTCGAGCGCTCGCTCTGAAGTGGACCCGCATTCTCTTTCGCTGCTGGCAAAATAACCAGAATTACGACGAGCACAGATACCTCGAATCACTCCAAAGGCGCGGTTCACCGGTATGGCATAGACTCCAGCAACTAAACGGCCACGCCCTCTAAACAGAAAATGAGTACTATTTTAAAAAATCCCTTGACGGACCACCTCAGTTTTCTGTCGGACTTAGACGTAGCGATCCTCCGTGAACGGATCCGCCTTATTGGAGAACCCTCGGGTCTCCCAGTAGCCGAGTTGGTCTTTTTCCATGAAGTGGATCTGTTTGACAAACTTGGCTCCCTTCCAGGCGTACAGCTTTGGGACAATGATGCGCGCCGGTCCTCCGTGTTTTCGCGGCAGTGGAAGTCGCTCACCACCGAGACCTTCCCCAGACTCTGCAGCCCCTCCCAGTCCAGCTCGACCGGCTCCTGCACCAGCCCATCGATCTCCAGGCGCCACTCTGAGTGAGAGATCCCCGGTTGGATCCCCAAGTCCAGCACCGGAAACCCATTGGTCAAATGCTGTCCCGGCGGTAGCCGGTCCTCGATCGGCTTCTCCAACGCCTTTGCTCCTCGCTCAACCTGCTTCGCCGCCCACTTTTCCTTGGCGCTGACTGAGTTCGCTTCGCTCATTTGTGTCGCCTCATCCTATTCGTGCCCTTTTTCCAATGTCGATGTAGAAAGTGAACTCCGTATGGCGTAGGTTAACCGTCTCGGTTGACTCCCAGCGCTGCCTGCGGGACTTGCGTTCTAGCAGATAGAATATGGGGTAGAGTATTTATAAATGCGCTGCGTGGCTCTCTGCATGTCGGATCATGCGGCTTTCAGTCGGGGTGGCTTTATGGGGCGCCTCCTACCTACCTATGGGGTATGGGGTCTGTCCCCTTTATTACCTCCGGAAGTCATGAAAGCTCTCCATGTCAGACTTTGGGGATCATGGGCCAGACGAAGCCGAGCTGTGGGTGGCCTAGAATCCTTATTGACCGCTGGGCCAGCCCGGGGAATACCATGTTTTGACGCCGGATTCACGGGAATCGTAAAGAATTGTCTACCCTGTTGACTTTATTGTCAGTGAAAGCTTTAAATCAATGTAAGATGCTATTATAGCAATATATGCTTCCTGCCCAGCCAAACCAAGGATTAATAGACGGGATTCGATGTCTTCAAGTATTGGCGGCATCGAAGGAGTCCGTTGGGGTGAGTGAGATGGCTCGGAGGATGCTGATGGAGCCGACGCGGGTGCATCGATTGCTAAAGACGCTGGCCCATTTGGGGATGGCGCAGCAGGATGGAGGGAGGCGGTATTTTCCAGGAGCAGGGATGCAGGTATTGGCTGACCAGAGTCGGATTGGGTCGCAGCTTGAGTGGCGTGGGCGAGAGTCGATACGATTGCTTTCGCAGCAGGTTGAGCATAGGATAGCGTTTGGTGTCATGTGGGAGGGTACAGTATCGTATTTGCTAGGCGAAGAAGGAAGAGAGGCTCTCTGGTCGAGCCAGGGGTCGGTAGGGGTAAAGATCGAGGAGGCGACGTGTTCCTGTTTGGGACTGGTGCTTTTGGCGGAGAGGAGTGAAGAGGAGGTGGAGAAGATCTACCGTGGCCGGCCCATTCCGGGCTTCGTCGAAGGCCACAGGGAGTTGCGGAGGGCGCTGAGTGAGATCCGGATTCGCTCCTATGCTTATGGACGAGGAGCGGGGGCGGGGGAAGGGAACGCTTTGGCGGTTGCGTTCGTGGATGGGAAGTCCGCTCTCGAAGTGCGGGGCCGATTCGGCGAAGAGGAGTGCGGAGGACTGAGCGAGGTCCTCCGGCAGGTAATCACGACGGTGGAACGCTCCTGGCGATCGGGGGACTGAGATTGTGCCGGAATGGGGATGAGTAATTCTTCGGAAAGAAACCGGGGCCCGGATCGACCGCTTGTAAGGCTCTATCGGACTTTGCATTTTGAGGACGCCTGGGAGGCGATTCTGTGTCCTTGGTTTCGGGCGCGGTCGGAAGTGGGAATGGAAGATTCGGGGCCGACCGCGGTGGTGGTTCCGAATGTGTCTTGTGCTGCTTTCTTGAAGGCGCGGTTGCTGGAAGACGAGATCAGTGCATTTGGAATTCACTTTTTCACCGCGAGGACCTTGCGGGAGTTCCTCCTCGGGCAATTCCCCGAATTCCCGCCTGTGGTTGATCGAGGAGATGCAGGTCTGCTCATCACTCTCGCGGCCGAGGGAGTTCCGAATAGTCGGGTGGCCCAGTCGGTGGCGCCGTCGCCGGATGCTTTTCTCGGTCTTCACGAACGGATGACGGGGGCGGGATGGGACGTGAAAAGTTGGGAGAACCGCGAGGCGGAGGAGATCTCGGCGGGATATTCAATCCTTCTGGAGCGAGTAGGACTGCAGACGATGCAACAGGCGGATCAGCGTCTCTTGCAATGTTCGGGAATGACCCGACCTCTCCTCGAAGAGATTCTCCTGTATGGTCTCTCGGAGCGGGACTGGCCCCTCTGGCCGCTCCTGAGTTCGGCCATCGAATTGGCCAAGCGAGCGACAGTGATCCACTTGGAAGAGGGACTGGACGATGCGGGCCGTTGTTGGCTGGGAACTTGGGAGGAGCACTACGGTTTCGCTGAGACAGTTGCGGAGCGATGGAATGGTCGGAACTCAGGATTCGAGTGGATTGCGGAGAATTTCGAAGGGCTGGTTGAGGCCGGCGTGGGGGAGTCCCTGCCGGAAACCATCATCTATCGTATCGGCCAGGACGCGGGCGGGGAGGCCGAAGCCATTGTTGCTCAGGCGTTGACCTTTCTCGCGGAAGCCGGGTCGGTCCGACTCGGCATCGTTTTCTCAAGGCCTTCTGCGCTCTCCCGAGTCGTCACGGCGCACCTCATCAGACTGGGCATTCCTCACTACGACGCACTGGGCAATGTGCCGGGACGTGGGCCGAAGGAGCAGATCCTGGATGCCTGGATTCGACTGCAGGAAGAACAGCGACTCGATGCCTTAATCGATTTCAGCTATGCGCTTTCCACCGGCGGCTTCGTCGCTCCGGACATCCCGGGCGCTCTCGAAGCCACATTCGAACGAGCGGTCCGTGAGGTATTGACCGACAATCTCGACGTGCTGAAGGCATTCGTTCTGGCGGCGGGAGTCCGATCCACGGTTGGAGAATTTCTCTCCTGCTGGTCTCTGCTGCCGGAGGCGGCGCCGATGGACGAGTTGATCAGCGCCACTGAGGTGGCTCTCTCCTCGTTGGGCTGGTCGGAGATGGTTTCGAATCTGAGAAGAAAGGCACGATACCTTGATTCGCTTCGCTCCCCTAAGGTCTCCCTTGGTAGTTTTTGCAGATGGCTGCGCGGGATCAATCGAGAGCCCCAACGAAGCAGAAACGAACTGGGACAAAACCCCTTCTCCAGAGTACATATCCTGTCATTCGACGAATTCAGCGGAGAGACATGGAGTCATCTCATTGTCGGCGGATTGAATTCGGAAGAATGGCCCCGTGTCTGGGCGGAGACCGGCCTTTTGAGCGCGGACTACATGGGAAAGCTGAACCGAGCCGCAATGGAACAGGGCCGACAGGGGGAGGGGCACGTGGTGCTCAAGGCAAATCACAGCTGGATCTACTCATCTTCTGAAGAACGAATGGCGGGTCATGCTCGGTTCGTTCGTCTCTTGCGTGCCCCTTCGCGAGGACTCGCTTTGACCATGTCGGCGGAGAGGAGGACCACGGCTCCGGAGACAATCACGCCCAGCGAGTTCCTGATGAGAGTTTACTGGATCGACCGCGGCAGACTCCTCGATACCGATACGGTGATCAAGCTTATCGAGGAGACGAGCGGTTGGCTCGGAGAAGTCTTTGAAAATGCGGTGGGCGGCGCTGGCCGGATCGAGAGGATGTTGTCTGCATTCAAAGCGAGACGGGATCCAGAACAGCCCTTTGGAGAGTTCGAATTCAGCTATCGAGCGGCCCCCGCTGGTGGCCTCCTGCTATCGTCAAGCGCTTGGGATGTTCTCATGGAGCGACCCGCAGAAGTCTGGCTGACGCATGTGATGAAATTGCGAAGAAGACCCTGTTGGTCGGAGGAGTCGGTACGGGATCTGGCTCACGGCTCTTGGGTGCACTCGTGGCTGCGAATCGGGGATGAGAATGGAGGACTCGTTCCCTTTCCCAAGACCGACGACTGGCGGGAATCGCTACGTTGCGCGGCAGAAATAACCCGAGGCAAAGTCTCATCCGCTTACTGTGAGGCCGGCCGCCGAGTTCCCGATTGGTTGATGGCGCAGTTGAATGAAGCAGCGGAAGCAGGTGACCAGTTCATCGACAGGCTTGGGAATATCGATGGTTGGTCCCACCTCGCAAGCGAGCGCTCGCTGCCCGAAACTGGATTCGCCTTGCTCTCTGATGGAACTCGAATGCCCATCCAGGGACGTATGGATCTGCTCCTGGCTAACGGGCGGGTCAGCGATCTGGGTAGAGATGATGCTTGGCCGGCCGATGCTTCGGCCTGGATCATCGATTTTAAGACAGGCTCAGGGGCGAGACCTCTCACCTCGCGAAACTTCGCCAAGGGATACGGCTTGCAGGTTGGCCTCTACGCAAAGGCTCTAGTCGGATTGGGTTGCCAAAATGTAGCAATGAGTATCGCTCGCCCGGGCAGCGCCGTGGGGCCACAGATTGATCAGGAAGACCTGGTAGCGGCCGAGGCTCTTTGGCAAGAGATCGCAGCTATACATAAGAGCGGAGTCGTTGGTCAAATCGGTGAGCTACGGTCGGACTTTGCCTTCAAGGGTAATTATCCTCACGCTACTCTGCGAGTAGATCCAGCGGTACTCGAGGGTAAGCGAGCGCTGACTCGAAGGCGCCTTGCTCAAGGCCATGAATCGCCTAGATCCGGCTGAACGGGAGCACCGTAATTACGAATATCAAGACTAAGATGGAGGCGCGAAAGGCTGGGAAAGGAGTAGACAGCTCGTTGCCGGATGAAGCAACGCGCAAGCGCTTCCGTGAAGAGCTCGATCGCAACTTTTCCGTCATTGCGCCGGCGGGTGTGGGCAAAACCACGGCAATCGTCGAGCGTGTCGTCAAGATCGCCTTGACCGAGGATAGGGGATGGGGCGCCGGAATGAAGAGAATGGTAGTTGTCACCTACACTCGAAAGGCGGCGCGCGAAATGCAGATCCGGTCCCGAAACGAGCTTCTCAGACGCCCGGCGCGACCAGAATCTCTGGCTCGTTTGACCCAGGCCTTCTTCGGTACCATTCACAGCTTCTGCCTCGAGCTGCTGAGAGCGGAAGGACACCTCATGGGGCTTCCGTCTTCCATCGATATCGTTGGCAGCGATGAAGCCCTGTGGTTGCAGTTCCTTCGGGAGAACGACCGTATCTTGGATTTTCTCGACGAGAGCAAGTACGGCGATTTTCAGCGCCATTCTCAGACGGGACGGGTGATGGAACTCTCCCGTAGTTGGCGGGGCTCGGCGGGCAGCGCGAAGAGGTTGGGACCTCTAGTGAAGCCTGACTTTGCGCCGCTCTTCGACTTTACCCCGAATAGGCGCAATAGGAAAGGCGTCGAGGAGGGCAAGGAGATCCTGCACCGCTGGGTGCGCCTTTTCGAGGAGGGCCGAGCCTATCTTCCTTTGCCCCAGTTCAAGAAAGGGGGCAAGGAGTTTCAGGCGCTTTGGAGCACGGCCTTTCTGCCTCTGCGCAGGTGGTTGGAGGGGGTCGGGTTTGAAGTCGTGCAGCGGCTGGCAGGCGACTTTCGCGAATTTCGAGTAGGGAAGGGTCTGCTGACCTACGACGACCTTGTCTACTTCGCCTCCGCTCTCTTGGCGCACCCGATTGCCGGCCCCCGGATTCGCTCACGGGAACATAGTGTGATCCTCGACGAGGCTCAGGACACGGACCGCGAACAGTTCAGGGTGCTCCTCGGCCTAGCGCAGTCCGCCCAGGCTGGCGGTGATTGGCTGGCTGGAGAAGGTCCGCCACCGGAGCCTGGAAGATTCTGCATGGTAGGCGATCCGCAGCAGTCGATTTTCAGCAGTCGGGCCGACTTGCCGACCTATCTCAAGATCCACCGTCGCTTGGTCGACGAAGAAGTGGCGGACGGGCTGAATTTCTCAGTCACTTTTCGGTGCGATCGGGAAATCGTCACTCAGGTGAATCGGTGCTTTCCCACTATTCTTAGCGATTCCGAAGGACAGGTGCGCTTCGAACCGCTGACGTCACGACCGGGCGCCGGTCCGGGACAGGTCGTCCGGTGCGAATTGACCCCGGTGGAGGACTTCCAGCCGGATGGGGGAATCGAAGAGTCATCGATGGCCGAGGCGCGATCTCTGGCGGCTTGGTTGGAGAGAATCGGAACGGATGGACTCGGGGTCAAAGATTGGGCGAAAGTCGCGGTCCTTTGCCCGAGGAAGCGGTGGCTATCCTCTCTCTCTTTCGCTTTTGAGGAGGTCCGGCTGAAACCGGTTCTGCAGTCGAAGGAAGAGATTTGGGGAGACAATCCGGCCTTCGCCTGGCTGTGTGGGCTGGTGGTGGTCATGGTGGAACCGGAGAACGCCTTTGAGATAGTCGGGGTCCTGCGCGAGATCTTCGGAATTTCCGATCACGACCTCGCAATGTTTGTGAAGGAGCGGTCCGAATCCGAGAGTAGGTGTCATCCGGTTCAGATTCGCGGACGGATTAGGGGTGACGGAAAAGTCGTGGAGGCTCTGAATCTTCTCGTGGAGACGCGTATCGATGTGGTCTCTCTGCCCCTCTACGAATTCCTAACTACCTTGGTTGAGCGGACGAACCTGCGCGAACGTGTTGAGGAGTTACCGGGCTATCCAAAGGATTCGCTCTCGGCCATTCTCGATGCCCTGCTGGAGGAGGGAGCGGAGTGGGAAGAGCAGGGTCATTCCCTGAAGGAGCTGGCCGGTATCCTGCGTAATCGTTTCCGCGAAGAAGCGGACGGCGAGGAGGGCGGACCCGATCAGATTTCGTTGACTACCTGCCACAAGGCCAAGGGATTGGAGTGGGATGTCGTCATTCTCCCCTTTCTCTTTCGGAAGATAGGCTTCTTCTCCGATTCGTATCCGCGTCTTGTAAGAGTGTCAGGGAAGGGGAATCCGAGGCTGTTGCTGACTCGGGAGGAGGATTCGATGTCGATGGAGCAGCATCTGGAACGCGATCGCAGACAAGAGTGTGAACGTCTTCTCTACGTCGCTGCGACGCGGGCGAAAAGGTCATTAGTCCTGATCGATTCTACCTCCTTCTACCAGGAAACCTCGACCGGACGCGGATTTTCATTTGCCGAACTCCTGAGAATTCATCCAGGTGAGGCGAATTATCAGGTGTGGAATGGTTTGCCCAGGGATCTCGAAGTTCAGGATTACAACCCAAAGACTAACGGCACCGGACCAGTTACGGAAGGAATCGTGGAAAGATTCGACCCATCACTGATAAATGAGGCGGCGAGTGTAGCGGGGCGCTTCACCAGAAGGGTCATTCCAAGTTCTCTTGCTCTGGAAGGAGGAGCCACTCTCGATCGAGAGGAATCGGATCTTGCCGTGCTTCCCATCTTTCCTGAGCAGATGGTCGATCGGAGGCCTGATGGCGCCGAGTACGGGAACTGGTGGCACCAGACGATGGAGTCGAATCCTTGGATTGACTGTGCGGAGATGTGGGACCGCCATTTTGAGGACAAACTGGCCCGTTGCCCTGATGAGAATCGGGGGAGGGCCGAACTCGAGCTGTTCAAAAGTTCGCCGCTGGCCCAGATTCTGGTTTCTCCGGAATATCGAATCAGAACCGAGGTTCCGGTCTTGTGGGGCAAGAATCAAGGGACCGCCTACGAAGGATATATTGACCTGGCCGCCTGGCATTCGGAGAAGAGGAAATGGTTGGTGGTCGACTGGAAAACGGACCGCGTCACTGCCGATTCGGTCTCCGAACTGAAGAAGACCTACGGAAGTCAGTTGAACGCCTACGCCGAGTCGGTGGCCGGCATATTTCCCGATACCAAGGTCGAAGCGATGCTCTATTCGACGATATTGGGGAAGTCCCTGCTTTTGGGAAGTTAACGGGCTTCCGGCGGTCAGTCTCGAAGTTCAGTCGGTTTAATCGAGAGGTCGATGAGGCGGTTTCGGCGCAGCACGCCCAGATTTTTATTGGTTCCGATTTCCTCGCTTACGAGAAGCGTATGGAGATCGTGGATGTTTTTGACTTTCCGTTGATCGTAGCGGACAATAATGTCGCCCGGTTCGAGTCGGGCCGTTTCGGACGGACTCTCCTTCTCCACCGCCGGACTCACCCGATCGACTACCTTCGTAACCGCTTCGGAGTAGGCATCCAGGAGGTCACTTTCTCCTACGGTTCTCTCCGGTCCCGGTCGCGACCCGCTCCTCGGTATGGCCGCTCGCCCTCTTGGACTCTTCTTTTGATCCCAGGATTCCTGATATGTTTCGAGTATCTTCATTGCGGTGTTAAATGAAGCCGCAATATTGGATCTGTCGAGTATGGTGAAGAATTCGCACGCCAGAAAAGAGGGAAGGGTAGGTTGAAATGAGTCAGTCAGATTCCTCGCCTGGGGATGTTCCAGACAGCTTCGTCGGCGTCATCTCGGACACCCACGGAGTCTTGCGGCCGGAGGCGATCGAGTGTCTGAATGGGGCAGAACTTATCGTCCACGCCGGAGATGTAGGTCGAAGAGAGATTCTGCAGGAGCTCGAGCAGATCGCCCCCGTGGTCGCGGTCCGGGGTAATGTCGATCGGCTGCCGGGGGTGCGGGAACTTCCTCAGAGTGAAGTCGTCGAGTTTGGTGATCAGATCCTTTACATTATTCATATCCTCGAGGAGATTGACATCGACGCCAAGGCAGCGGGAATGGCGGCCGTGATATTCGGGCACTCCCATCAGCCGAAGGTGGAGAGAGAGGGAGAGGTCCTCTATCTGAATCCGGGGAGCGCGGGACCGAGGCGCTTTTCTCTACCCGTCACAGTGGCGCGGCTGTATGCGGTCGGCGACCGGTTGGAGGCGGAGATTGTAGACCTCGAAGTGTAACATGTTGGTAATCAAAGTCGTGGGATAGTCCCGCTCATCTCCAGGACGACCTCTGGATACACTCCAGCTCTTCACTTGAACATTGGGACTTGGGATTTCAATACTGGAAATTCTCCATCCGTTGGGAAAATCTTCTTCTCTTTGGTTGCGGCTGTGCTGCTCCAAGCCATCCGCGGTCGGTTCTCTCCTCCAACTTTTCCTTGCAATTTCTGGGAAGGGACCGATTTATCTGACGGCAATTTTGCCTTGGGCGATCGATGATTAAGGGCAGGCTTGTATTGGAGGACGGAAACGAGTTCCCAGGGCAGCTCTTTGGCGCGCCGGGAGCGTCGGCCGGCGAGATCGTTTTCAACACCGGCATGGTTGGCTATCCGGAAGCGCTTACTGACCCCTCCTATTTCGGGCAGATCCTAGTGCTGACCTATCCACTCGTGGGCAACTACGGCGTTCCGGCCTTCGAGTTGGATGAATACGGATTGCCCACGAATTTCGAATCCGACCGGATTCAAGTGTCGGGGCTCATTGTTTCGACGGTGTCGTTTGACTCTTCACACTGGACAGCGAGCCGCACCCTCGACGATTGGTTTCGATCCTTCGGAGTGCCGATTCTTGCGGGGATCGATACCCGGGCGCTGACCAAGACCCTGCGCGACAAGGGGACCATGCTGGGGAAGATCGTTCCCGAGGGAGAAGACATTCAATTCCACGATCCCAATGTGAGGAACTTGGTTGCCGAGGTGAGCGCCTCGGAGCCCAAAGAATACGGAAGTAACGGGCCGCGAGTGATTCTCGTGGATACGGGAGTCAAGGCGAGCATTGTGCGGTGTCTCATCCAGGCAGGTGCGAGAGTTCTCCGCGTGCCCTGGGACTATGACTTTCACGGCGAAAAGTACGATGGAATTTTCCTCTCCAACGGACCCGGTGACCCCAAGTTGGCGGAGGCGACGATCGGGAACGTACGTCGCGCACTCGAGGGGAAAGCCCCGGTTTTCGGGATCTGTTTGGGGAATCAACTGCTGGCGCTGGCCGCAGGAGCCGACACCTACAAGTTGAAATTCGGGCACCGAGCACAGAACCAACCCTGCCTTGAAGTCGGGGCGCCCCGCTGCTACGTGACGTCTCAGAACCACGGCTACGCCGTCGATGCCGCGACCTTGCCGGAAGGTTGGCGCGAGTGGTTTGTGAATTTGAATGATCAGACGAATGAAGGAATCCGGCATGAGTGGAGACCGGTGCGAAGTGTCCAGTTTCACCCCGAGGCGACACCGGGCCCAACCGATACGGTGAATCTCTTCAATCGATTCGTCGATATGTTAACCTAAAGGATTCTGTCGTTTTGGCTATCGGAGCACCGTTGAAGAACTGAGTTTTAAGGGAGAGCTTGGGTTCCGGGGATAGATTAGACCGACAGAATCCTAGCAAGAAAATGATCCTGAGATTTGAGAAATCCTGTCATTCGTATTGCATCTTTCGCTTACTGTCTTCCGATTGGAAGTTGTGGCACTCGAGCATAGTTGGACGGAATTCCTCAATTCGCATCAGGTGATTAACTTTTAGAAAATATGGCCCCAAAATCTCAGGTTCATTTTCTTATTACTAGCAGCCTGCCGGAATGAAGATAAATTACTCTCGCCAGGATAATGTCACTTTCGACAAAGCGGAACAAACCCTCCGAACGAAAGGCTGCTAGTGGTTGATTCTCAACCAAGGAAGGTTCTCCTACTTGGAAGCTCCGCCCTCAAAATCGGAGAGGCGGGAGAGTTCGACTATTCCGGGAGCCAGGCGATCAAAGCGCTCAAGGAGGAGAAAATTGAGACCGTCCTGGTCAATCCGAACATTGCTACTATTCAGACTTCCGAACACCTCGCCGAACGGATCTACTTTCTACCCGTAACGCCCCACTTCGTGGAAAAGGTCATTGCGAAGGAGAGGCCGGATGGTGTCCTCCTCGGATTCGGGGGACAGACCGCATTGAACTGCGGCGTCGGTCTCGAGGACCAGTGCGTATTCGAGAGGAACGGTGTCCGGGTCCTGGGTACCCCGATCCAGACGATCCGCGAAACCGAGGACCGAGGTCAATTTAAGAACCGCCTAAACGAGATCGGAGTTTCGCTTCCTCGCAGTGAAGCGGTCGGCTCAGTGGAGGAGGCCCTGCAAGCCGCTTCAGTAATCGGATACCCGGTGATGTTGCGAATTGCTTATGCTTTGGGAGGATTGGGATCGGGCATGTGCTTTGACGAAAACGAGTTGAAGCGGAGGGCGTCGGCCGCTTTTTCCCATACTTCGCAGGTGTTGATCGAGGAGTGGCTCCATGGTTGGAAGGAAATCGAATACGAAGTGGTGCGGGATCGGCACGATAACTGTGTCACGATTTGCAACATGGAGAACTTCGATCCCATGGGAATCCACACCGGAGAGTCGATCGTGATAGCCCCCAGCCAGACCCTGAACAATCACGAGTACCACAAACTCCGCGAGATTTCCATAAAGGTAATTCGCCATCTCGGAGTAGTCGGAGAGTGCAATATACAATTCGCCCTCAGTCCCCGCTCGGACGAGTACCGCATTATCGAGGTGAACGCGCGCCTCTCGCGGAGTTCGGCCTTGGCTTCGAAGGCGACCGGTTATCCGTTGGCTTTTGTGGCGGCAAAGTTGGCTCTGGGTTATCCTCTAAATTCGCTCGCCAATAAAGTAACAGGAATCACGAGCGCCTGCTTTGAACCGGCTCTCGACTATGTCGTGGTCAAAGTTCCGCGATGGGATCTCAAGAAATTCCGCATGGTATCGACCCGGATCGGTTCGGGAATGAAGTCGGTCGGCGAGGTAATGGGCATTGGTCGGACTTTTGAGGAGGCGTTTCAGAAAGCGCTGCGCATGCTCGACATCGGCGCGGAGGGCGTGATCCCGGGGAAGGATGTGGTTTTCAACGATCTGAAGCTCGAACTTCGTGAGCCAACCGATCGGCGGGCCTTCGCCTTGTCGCGAGCCTTTGAAGGCGGTATGTCGGTTGAGGAAGCGCAGGACCTGACCGGGATCGACAGCTGGTTCCTCTCCCGTGTGAAGCGGATTACGGAACTTGGAATCGAACTGCGGTCTCAGATCGGTCGAGAGTTAAATGTGGAGTTCCTTCGGAAACTGAAGGAAGCGGGATTCTCCGACCGGCAGATCGGGGAAGTCAGTGGCCACAGCGTCGAAGGCGTGCGCGAAGCGCGCCTTTCTGCCGGCATTCGTCCCCATGTCAAACAGATCGACACTCTGGCGGCGGAGTATCCGGCCAAAACAAACTATCTCTACCTCACCTACCATGGCTCAGAGGATGATGTGGACTTCGACGCGGAGAATTCTGTTCTCGTTCTCGGCGGCGGCGCCTACCGAATTGGGAGTTCGGTCGAATTTGACTGGTGTTGCGTGAATACCGTCAAAACGCTTCGGGAGTTGGGATATCCCACCATCATGCTCAACTGCAATCCGGAAACGGTGAGCACTGACTACGATGAGTGCGACCGACTCTACTTCGATGAGATCACCTTGGAAACGGTGAGGGAGATATATGAACGAGAAAAGGTCCATGGGGTGGTCGTATCGGTGGGCGGGCAGACCCCTAATACCCTCGCGCCTCAGTTCAAGGCCGTAGGAATTCGCATTCTCGGAACCTCGCCGGATAATATCGATGCGGCGGAAGATAGGCACAAGTTCTCGAGTCTCTGTGACCGTCTCGCCATCGAGCAGCCGAGTTGGAGCGAAGTTTCATCCATCGAAGAGGCAGGAAAGTTTGCCGATGAGGTCGGCTATCCTGTTCTGGTTCGCCCCTCCTACGTTCTCTCGGGAGCGGCGATGGCGGTGGCGGAGAACAGTGAGAGTTTACGTGAGGTCCTGGAAAGAGCGGCCGATGTTTCACCCGAGCACCCTCTGGTAATTTCGAAGTTTATACTCGGTGCGAAAGAGATCGAAATTGATGCGGTGGCTCGTGACGGAGTCATCCAGGTCTATGCTATGAGCGAGCACGTGGAGAACGCCGGGGTTCATTCCGGTGATGCTACCCTCGTCCTTCCCCCTCAGCGCACCTATATCGAAACTACCCGTCGAGCGCGGAAGATCGCGGCGCAGGTGGCCCTAGCCTTGAGTATCAATGGGCCCTTCAACATTCAGTACCTTGCGAGGGATAATCATGTAATGGTTATTGAATGCAACCTTCGGGCTTCGCGTTCGTTTCCTTTCGCTTCCAAGATATTGAAGGTGAATCTGATCGATCTGGCCACCCGCATTCTCATGAACCGGCCCATTCCCACGGTTGAGGTTTCGGTCTTCGAGCTCGACTATGTCGGGGTTAAGGCGCCGCAGTTTTCCTTCACCAGGCTGGAAGGGGCGGATCCCATCCTCGGGGTGGAAATGGCGTCCACTGGTGAAGTCGGATGCATCGGAAGCGATTTCGACGACGCCTTTCTGAAGGCCCTCATTTCCGTGGGTTACAATCTTCCCATTAAAAGCATTCTCCTGAGCACGGGGCCGGTTGAAGCAAAAGCCGCGTTTCTTGAGAGTTCGCGGAAACTGCGGGAGAGTGGGGTCGAGTTATTCGCCACCAGGGGCACGGCTCAGTTCACCTCAGAGTCAGGAATACCGGTCCAGTCGGTCCATTGGCCTCTTGAAGGCAAGTCGCCCAATGCCCTCGAACTCATTCAAAAGAGAAAAGTCGATCTGGTGGTGAACATTCCGAAGGACGCGAGCGATGAAGAGCTGGAGAATGACTACATTATCAGACGGTCAGCAGTGGACCACGGAATCCCTTTGGTAACGAATATTCAGCTCGCCGAACGCCTCGCCAATGCGATCTGCGAAAAGGACCTCGAGAGCTTGGAGATCCGCAGCTGGGATGAGTATTGAAATGGGAATACCATTTCAATACTGACCGATTATCTCGTCTCTGCGGAAACAATCAAGGCTGTGATCATTGACCATCCCGGTCGCCTGCATGTGAGCGTAACAGATGGTGGAGCCGACAAACTTGAATCCACGACCGCGAAGATCTTTGCTCAAGACATCTGACTCAGGGCTTGTCGCGGGGTAGTCTCCCATTTCCTTAAGTTCGTTCACGATCGGCTCGCCGTCGACGAACCGCCAGATATACGCATCAAAACTTCCGAACGCTTCCTGAACCTCGAGAAAATGCTGCGCGTTGTTGATGGCAGCGCGCACTTTCAAGCGGTTGCGGATGATGCCGGGATTGCCTAAGAGCTCCTGCACCTTCTCCTCATCGTAGCCGGCGACTCTTTGCGGGTCGAATTGATCAAAGGCAGTCCGGTAATTCTCCCTTTTACGCAGCACTGTATACCAGCTCAGGCCGGCTTGCGCGGATTCGAGGGTAAGAAACTCAAAGAGCCGCTGGTCGTCGTGCAGAGGCACCCCCCATTCCCGATCGTGGTATTCAATAGTGTCCGGCTTCGTGAGATCAACCCACGGGCAGCGTATGCAGGGGTTAGGTTCCATCAGAGCTTAGTTTTTCGAACCTGCCTTTCTTGATTTGTTAAATCCTAACAGACGGGTATTCAACACTTCGTCGGGAACACTTAGTCCCCGCAAAACGAATCGACTAGGTGAAGAGACTAAGGGTATTCGACTAAGAGTGGCGACTGTTCTGCTAATGCCCGGTATGCCGGGATAAGCCCATCGGATCCGTTTTTAATTCCTCCGTGTCTCCCCGTCTCCGCTTCTCCCCCTCCTCTCATCTGGTTGCATCTATGCTGCTTCAGTTTACCTACCATCTACCGAAAACTGTTCAGCCGGCACATCATAATTCCATCTATTGCAAAGTAGCATTTGTGCTGCGATGCGGCCGTACTCGTCCGAAGATTTAGCGGTGCCTCCATTCATACCGGCAAGGATGAAGAGATTGTGGCAGTCGGGAACGGGACAGATGTAGGGTAGAGTTCCATCGGCATAGCAATTGACACACGTCTCCGTCTTTCTCCCAAGCGGCTCGATCCTAGGAAAAAGATTTGCGACGGTCTCTTCAAGGATTCCTGCAACCTTGCCATTCCCTCTTCCTCTATACCAGGCCGCGACATCATCGACTTCCGAGAGCGGATCCTCTTGGGCAAGACTGGATCCGATTTTCATATACCACTTTCCATCCGGGTAGCGAAAGGGCGGAATCAGGTAGCTCCGAGTGTCGCGAGTAGCTGGGCGGTAGATCAAGGAGGGCATTTCCTCGAGCCTTTCGACGTCTTGCTCTCCAAGCTCGAGAAAGAGCACCGTGCGCCCCATGCAGGTGAGGGGGAGCGGTCTGGGAAGAAGACCCACTCGATTGCAGAACGCCCCCGCCGCGACCAGGACCTTCTCGGCTCGGTACTCCTTTCCGGCTTCGGTTTCAGCCGTCATTCCTGCCGAGTTCGTCGAGAGCTTCTCCACCAGAGCCGGTATCATCTGGACACCTTGTGACTCCGCGATCTTCTTCTGTGCCCGGACCAGGGAGCGCGGGTTGATGTAGCCCCCGATTGAAGATTGATAGCGCCCCTGAAGATCGAGTGGAGGATCGAGATAGGGAAACCTCGCTCGGATTGCCTTGTCATCGAACCGTTCATAATCGGCCGGGACATCCTTCGCCACCTCGTCGACCCGATTGCAGTAGTTCTCTGGTGCGTTCGATTCTGAGCTCAGTGCAAGGTGGCCGGTTGCGTAGTAAAATTCGATACCACTCTCCTTTTCAATCTCGCGAAAACGTGAGATTGACCGTGCCGCCATGAGTCCCCAACGAGGGTCCGTGTCAAGGCTGCGCACAATCCTGCTCTCGTCGTAGTGGCTCCCGAACACACCACTGTGTTTCGACCTATCGGGCGGCTCCGGGGAGCCAATCAGTGCGACCCCCTCGGTCTCCTTCGAGAGATGCCGAGCCACCGCCGATCCCATCATCCCGGCACCGACGATGATATACTTGAAGTTCTGAGACATCGGCATCGAGAGATCTTAGGACCTTGCTTTGTCGTTAGCTTTGTCGAATGATCGTTTGAAGGAGAAGGATGCAATCTTCCTTTGGTCTACGGGCGTCCTTCAGGTCGGCGTCTTCGTCGTAATCTTCGTCGAATGGTGGTTCGAGCGGCGCGTCCGGCGGCCACGCCCTACCTCCTCACAGTCAGTCGATCGCTATCTGGTCTCAACCAGTCCCTTCAACCGCCAGGTGGTAGGGCGTGGCCGCCGCACTCGACAGTGACCATCTTGGTCTCACTTACTGAACCGACAAAGTTGACGACAAAGTGTTGGGAGCATCCCCACCCCCCATCTTACCCTCAACACTGGTCACTTTATCGTTCATCGTCTGTTCCCGATCGATGCGCGTCCCGAACTTTAGAGTCGTCGAAATCCGGGGCGCTCCCATCTCGTGAACGACCTCGTGACAGCGCCGGATAGCATCAAACACGGTGTCCCATTCCCCTTCGATATTCGTCCCGTAGGCGTGAAGGTGAGTCTCGAGCCCCGCTTCCGTAAGTACCCGCTGGCAGGCTGCTACGTATTCGGAAACGGAGAGCCCGACCCCAAGAGGCACAACGCAAAGATCAGCAATGACTTTCATTTGAGCACAATTAAACAGCGATGGGGGAATTCCTTCAACTATTTCCCTTGAAGGCGACAGAGTTGAGGATCCAGGCGAAGGGACCGACGAAGTTGTATAAGGATACCGATGTAAGCGACGAGAGCCCGATTTATTATTCTGGGATTGGGGTGGAGTAGGTAGGAGTGGCGGGTCTGCCGTTGCGGCAAGTTCGAGATAGGAAGGAGATTCTCCTATCCGGTGTTTTCTTAATCCCCTGGGCATTCTCTCCGTCTCTCCGTGGCCTCCGTGGTTGATTTTGCTCTTCGCACTCTTCTGATTACGGCTGCCCTGCTTTAGACGGCCTCCGTGCTGCTTCGCTTTCGATACAGCCGCACCTTCCTGAAATCTGCCTCCACCTCGAAGCAGGATCGTAGAGCGGCGAGGTAGGGACTCTCAGCGGCGTCGATGTCGTTGATCGATTCTATTGTTATGCGCGGCAGAGGCATGAAGGAACGTCCCAGAAGTTGATGGAGAACGCCGAAACACTTGGGCAGGTCGGAATCATCCGGGGGAATGGTCAGGGTCAACACGGCGCCGTTGCGCTCCGAAGTTAGGATCAGATCGCTTCCCCGATAGACGAGGTGGTTGCCCGTCAGGCGCCTCGGTAAAGTGCCCTTGAATGCCTCGACCGGAATCCCGCACATCGAGATGGGGTCAGTAGCGTTGATCCAGAAGATGGTGTCGTTCTGGACTTTATTCTGGAGAAACCGAAAGGCGGCATGAGAAATGAACTGGGGTCCTGGTATTCCCTTGAAAAAGTAACCCGCCAGCACTTCCCCTGATAGTTCCATGATTCGAAGGGTGCGGAATACTCTCGGCCAGCGAAAAGCGGGCGCCTCCCGCTGGAGGAGCTCGCGAAAAAGTATGCCGTAGCGGTCGAGAAGGAGGCGGACCCGATCCTTGTTGCGCTCCTCCCTTTCCAGGAGGTCATCATCCTGTTGCGGACGGTCGAGCAGCCTCCAGGTGCCGGCCATGGGAAGCGAACCCTTCCAGCGATTGAGAAGCGAGCGGCTGGAAGAGCGCCTGTGTCGACCGACCGTCGGCAGGAGCGAACTCTTTGGCTCCGGGACCTTGAACTTATTCTGAATGGCCCGTCGAAGCACATGAAAGGAGTCGTTTGTTATCTGTCGTTTCCAGACGGATTCCCAGAGGCGGTCCGAGAGCTCGGATGCGGGAAGGTCGGACAATCTCTGCAGAGTCTGGAAATCGTATCGTCCGTTGGGATCGGGAATGATCGAGGTGAGGACGGGAGTTGCGGATGCAACCGTTTCATTCATCGAGGGACCGGCTTCGGAATCTTCGGCGAGCAGGTCGAGATCTTCCTGAAAGCAGAGGGTGATGCGTTCGTTCTCCGAGCCGACCCAGATCAGTTCACCCTCGCTGATGAGTGAGTCCAGCCAAGATTGGCTGTATTTATGGGATCGGGATGGGAGAATGTCCGTCTCCCAAAGGGAAGCCGACACTGGATAGCAGGTGAGCTTCTCAATACATCGAAAAAGAGATTCAGGGCCGGACGCAGGGCTTGTCATCCCGTGGAGGTTGGCGAGGAGAAGGGGTAGTTCGCGGAGGTCCTTTGGCTCGAACTCGAGTTTCGCCCCCGATCGCTTGAGGCGGAGGAGTGACTCAAAATTTTCCCCATCACAGAATTCATCATTCTCACTGTTTTCCCTGAGGATGCCGTGGACCACGCGTTGCGAGTCGAGCAGCTCTTCGAGCACGAGAAGCAAGGTTACCCGATCAGTTCCAATTTTCGCCCCGATCTCAGTCATTTCGAGGGGTCCGTAAAACTGAAGCCACTCATAGAGAATATCGGCGCGTCGGGTCGCCTCTTCCTCTTCGGAGGTCTTTGAAAGGCTGGTGCCCGGAGGTAGTTCCTCCCACGTCAATTCGGAGGATTGAGGGGTCCCTTTCCGGCTGAGCTTGCGGAAGACGACGGCGTGCCGGTACTCTGGGTAGAGCGAGGGCACGATCCGATCGATCGCCTCTAGAGGAAGGATGAGCGGTTCTCTGGCGGCCGGAATCTCAATAAAGATCAGCTTTTCAACGATCGGGGCGAGGAGACCCTCTCTCTCTTCACCGTCGTCCCTGTCGACAGCGTCGAGCAGGGCTCCCCATTCCGATTTGGGGATGAGCAGGCGCTCCTTTATCCAGTCGAGGAGATCGTTTGAAGTGCTCGGCGCATAGCCTTCATGCAGTCTTTGACGTTTCCGCTCGAATTGGAGGATGACCTTGTCGGGTATGGTTGGTCGCATCCCCGGGGTGAGGGCGACTTCGCGGATGAGGTCAGGACGCAGATTCGAAGTGTTGTTTGAAGAGGGATCGTCTCTTCGATAGATGAAATCGCTCAACTGCCTCCAGACCGCCGATTGCGCCATCGGACTCGGTTGGGCGGTTCGGGTTTCCGACCACCGGATGGAGCCGCCTTCCAATTCGGCGAGGACAAGCTGCAAACTCTCGAAGTCGAATTCGTCCTGGAGGCAGGTCCGCCATGTCTCGAGGAGGATGGGGAAGTCCTCGAAGGACATGACCGATTGTAGCAATTTCTGGGCCTGCAGTCGGCTCATCCAAAGCGGCATACGATGATTGAAGCGTTGTCGAGTAATGAGAAGGGCACGACTGGCACACTCTCGGAAACGGGCGCCGAAGAATCCCGAACTCTCCAGCCTCTTCCGCAAAAGTCCCTCAACGTTCGCAGACGTAACCAGGCCCAGTAGCTCGCCGCTTTCCACGACGTGGGGCAGAATGAGGGCGATCGAATCATCCCCTGCTTTGATCTCGAGCCGGTGATTGAATCGATCCTCCCACGCGGCCTCCATCGCCATGGCATAGGGTCGATTGACGCGACCGCCCCAGAAAGTGTGGAGGACTGTTTGGTTTCCCGGGGAGTGGTCCGGTCCCGCCTTGGTCTGCTCGACAAGGAGATGGTGGCGGTGCGGGAGTTCAGTGCCGGTACGCGTCTTCTGGCGGTTGAGAAACTCGATCAGCTCCTTCGCCGGCTTTTCTTCCATCCGGTGTTCGACCCGAAGTTGGGCGGAAAACTTCGGGTCGCCAAGCAGAACGTCGGCCCTTTCGAGAAAGAGGCCGATGCGCTCCGAAAAGTGAAAGTCACGATTCGCTTCCTCCCCGATCCAGAACGGTATGCTTCGAGTCTTCGAGGGCGCCGGTTGAACGAAAACATCGTTGTGAGTGACCCGTTCGATGCGCCAGTTCTGCGTTCCAAGCGTAAATGTCTTACCCGCAACACCTTGCTCCCAGACGAATTCTTCATCCAATTCGCCGATCAGGGCATTGGATTCATGGTGTCTGAGATGAAAATAGCCGCGATCTGGAATCGTCCCACCGGAGAGGTAGAGGGAATGGAGGGCCCCCTTTCCTACCCGAACCGTGTTTTCGAGCCGATCGATAGAGACTCTGGATCTCAGCTCCCGAATGCGGCTCTCGGAGTAGCGACCGTTGAGCATATTGAGAACGAGCTCGAAATGATCCCGTTTGAGATCTCGATAGGGGTAGCTGGTTCGGATCTGGTCGAAGAGATCGTTGATGCTCCACTCTTCGCTACCAACCATTGAAACGATGACTTGTGCGAGGATGTCCAGCGGCCCTTCAATCGGTTTGATTGCTTCGATCCCCTGAGATTCAACTTCGGACGCCAGCACCGCCGCGTGCAAAATGTCATTTGAGTGAGTGGGGAAGAATGTGGCCCGGCTCACTTCTCCGACTTTGTGACCCGCTCTTCCGATTCGTTGAATGGTTGAGGATATCGAAGGAGGTGATTGGATCAGGATGACTTCATCGAGCGAACCGATATCGATCCCCAGCTCGAGAGAATTGGTCGCGACAATGGCCTTGAGTGCGCCCTCTTTCAGCCTCCTTTCGACCTCGCTCCGTACTTCTCGGGAAAGAGATCCATGGTGGGCATAAGCGATCAGCTCACCCGCGGCGTTGTTGATCTTGAGGGTCAGTTTCTCGCACAGGTTCCGACTGTTGGTAAATAGGAGGGTCGAGCGATTCGAACTGATGATCTCCTGAAAGTCCTCGATCAGAGGATCCCAGAACGAATCCTCGGGCTTCCGCTCTCCTTCCATATCGGGGAAACGTATTCTCACATCATAGATCTTCGCTGCCCTCGATTGGACGATCGCAACCGGACGTGGCACGTATCCAGATAATGAAGTCCCCTCCTCCCGCCGTAGGCCTCCGACAAATTCGGCAACCTTCGTAAGCGGCCGAACCGTGGCCGAGAGGGCGAGACGCTGGAATTCCCCGGAGAGCGGAATGAGACGATCGACCGCGGTGATGAGATGGACGCCTCGCTTGTTGCCGACAATGGCGTGGATCTCGTCGAGAATGACCGTCTTCAACTGCGTCAATATTCCCCGACCGCTCTTTGATGTGAGGAGCAGATTGAGACTTTCGGGTGTGGTGATGAGAATCTCGGGAGGATTCCGCTGCATTCGCCGGCGGTCGGTGGTAGGGGTGTCGCCGCTGCGAGTGAGTACCCGAATCTCGGGAAACCTCTTACCCTGTTTCTCAAAGTATGCCTCAAGTTCTCTGATTGGGGTGACCAGATTGCGGTAAATGTCGTTATTCAGCGCCTTGAGGGGGGAAACGTAGAGAATCGACGTGTACCCGGTCTCCCACTTTCCCGTTGCCAGCTGATTGATTGCCCAGAGGAATGCAGTGAGCGTCTTACCGCTCCCGGTCGGGGCCGTAATGAGGACATGCTCGCCTCCAGCAATGATCGGCCAGGCCCTCTCTTGAACGTCCGTCGGCGGGCCCACACACTCCTCGAACCACCGGCGGACCAAAGGGTGGAAGAGGGACAATCCTGATCGCTTGCTCCTCGTGCTCGAAGGTCTTCTCGGGTTCCTGGATGTCTCAGTTTCCATTCGTTGGAGGCAATTGGAAGGGTCCCATAAGACGTATCATAAGGTGGGCGCGAGACAAGCTTCAGCTAGGTGGAGGACCTCCAGGCAAGAATCCGCAGACAGTTGACGGATACGGCAGGATTTCGGAGAGTTCAGTCGAGGCGCTCACCGCAGGCCTGCTCGGATTTCAGCGGAGCTAACCTCGTCGCGAACCTCCTCCCGAACCTTATCGAGATTCGTATCTGAAACGATGTAAGCATCGATTCCGAGTTCAGCTGAAACGGACTCGAAGTTCGAACTGTGGCTACCTAAACTGTCGATCCGTGGTCGCTCCACTGTGCCGAGGCAGACAAGTTTCAGGAGTGAGATTCGCGACGAGATTACCAGGGAACAACGAGCTTCCTTCTCTCGCGATCCCAGTCGCCATAGGTGGTCGAATACACTGAACTCGACAGCAATCTAAGCTACAGGCGAAACCCGAGACCGAACACATTCAGGACGAGGCAGGCTTTCGCCATCTGTCGGCATTCAAATGATCCAGAGCCAAACCCAGCAGGCGTTCGTCGAAGAGCCTCCTTTTTCTGGCTCCGGCATCCTTTCCGCCTCGCCAGCTCGTCAATGCTTGACGCAACTCAATGACCTCAGGAGAGCAGCCTTCTCGATCCAGCAACCAGTCCACGGTGGCGAGCAACTCCATACCAGGGGAGACTGAAATCCATCAATCAGGGGAGACTGAAATCCATCAATCAGAGCGCTACTTTCGTCCACAACGATGCCGTAGGCTCTGGCGTCACCGGTGCGCAGAAAGGCGGCTACGACATCAGCCTCCGAATCGGCAAAGGCTATCGTATCCATCGGACCGCAATCACTGATCCGCTTGTCGCTGCGCAGGTAACTGCCGTCGAGGGCATTCAGCAGATGATTCAGTCGGTGGGAATACGGACCATAGCGATCTGCTTTGAATCGAAGGTCGAGGACATTGGGCAGGTTATGGCGATGAATTGCCCGGTCCAGGAACCAAGCCAGTTTGTGGATCTCCAAAAGCGTGCACTCGATACCGAGAACCCAGTAGCGGCGGATTGACTCCGCGATCAAAGCTCGAGGTACCGTCAGCTTCCTGACACCCTCCCGCTTGGCCACGGTTTGGTATTTCTCCGTCGGTTCATAGGCGATCACTTCCACACCGGCTAGCTCCGCCATGGCATCCTCGATTAACGGTCGCACGTCCCGCCATTCGAGCCCGCCGTTACCGCAGCCGAGAGGGGGAAGCGCTAGCGATTGGATGTTCTTCTGCTTGACGACCTGCACAAGGTCTTGGAGACCCTGATCGACCCACTCGATTTGGGAAGGGGATCGCCAGTGTTTCTTGGTCGGGAAATTGATGATCCATTGCGGGCCTTCCAGTTCGTTGGTTGGAGTTACGAACATTCGACCAATCTGCAATTCACCTGCCTTGCACGCCCTGGCATAGGCCTTGAAGTTCTCTGGATATCGCTCTTTGAACATTAGAGCGATCCCGCGGCCCATCACACCCACCGTGTTGACCGTATTCACGACTGCCTCCACCGGAGCTTCCAACAGATTGCCCTGCCTGTAGGTGATCATTGTCAGAAATACCATGTCGGACGCACCACAACAGAAAGGTCAAGATAACGTCGTTCCAATTCAGTTTGCAATCCTTGCTGAGCCGTGGGGCCGTGACAGCCGATGCCGATCAATCAGTCGATAGGCAGATGAAGGTGAATCAACGCTTCTGCCTGATAGCGTTCCTTCTTCCCAGGATCTTCGGGATCGTGACGGAAGTCGCGGGATTGTAGCAGCGGCCAATCCACCCGATTGAGGTTATCGAGCGAATCAAAATACTCCGCCGCCCGCGGGTAGGCGTGCTGGTTGGTAAATATGAACGGTACACCGAGGTCTTCTACTCGGCGAAGTGAACTCACGAGTATCACGATTTTATCGTTGGGCAAATGCGGAACTCCACCGTAGCCGGTCCGAATGTTATAAAGCATGATCGAATACGGAGTGAAGTAGAATGGCACGTAGTCGCTCAAAGTGCCGTAGGGCGATATTGGGACCTCCCGATGATTTCGCATGGCGATCAAATCGGGATTACCGATACTCTTGAAGCTGGGATCAAAATTTCCTGACGTGCGAGCATGGAGGCCGTTATCAAGGACCCATGGGACGTTAGCGAGATGCATAATGCGAAAGATCAGTGCCTTCTCTGGATTGAGTGCGCTCACGTCTCGAATTGGATGATACAAAATGTATCGAGGGCTCCGCGCTTGTCGACAGTGACAAATGGGGGCAGGAGTGCCGAGCAACGGGACGGAGTAGCATCGAAAGCAGGGGTATCGTGTAGCAGGTCTTCCCGTACGTTTTTACCTTCGGCCCTCCATCCGGAATGGCCACTGCGTTGAGCGGGATGCTACAGAGAGCCTGTCCCTTAATTTCGAGCCAATCGGTTGGCACGAACTTTTATCGGCGCGTCCGTCGGCCACGCCCTACCACTTGACGGGTCTTCGGATCCCAAAATAGAGAATAGCTCGAGGGAACCCGGTATCAATTTCCAGTCAACTTTCATTTGGCCGCGGGGTTGTAGAGGTTGTTGGGCGTGGTCGCCCGTTTTGGCGGATGCGACGCCGAGGCGTAGAAGACGCGCCGTATAATGGATCCGATAGAACCGGTTGCTGTCAGATCTGCATGGACATGAGCTTTGATTCAAACACATTCTGGAAGTCAGAGTGTGGGGGTGGAATCTGAATCGGGAGTAGAATATGAAGGCTTCATCGAATGGCCCATTGAGATCGTACACCCGTCGCGACTTTATCAAGGGGATGGGAGTGGGAGCGGGGTTGTTGGCCTCAGAGACCTACGGCAACCAAGAGCTATCTCGTCGGATCTTTGGAAAGCGGTCCTATGGTGGTCCCAATGTCATCGTGGTCCGTTTTGGGGGAGGGGTTCGGAGGCGCGAGACGATTGAAGCGGAGCACACCTACGCGCCCTACCTGGTGCATGGATTGGCGCCCCGCGGGACTCTCTTCAAAAACATGGAGATTGATTTTCTCGAGGGGGTGGAGACGAGTCACGGCCAAGGAACGCTCTACATCATTAGCGGAAAGTACGATCGGTTCAAAGATATCGGTGGGAAGTTCCTGGGCCAGCGATTCGAATCGAAGGTGCCGACAATATTTGAGTATTTCAGGAAGACCTACGACATCCCTTCCCATGAAGCGATCATCATCAATGGTGAGGATCGTACCGATGAGGAGTTCTACTCCTTCAGCAATCACCACCTTTTCGGGGCGCACTTCCGCTCGAGTGTCTTAAGCCTCTATCGGTTCAAGACATTCCTCTTGCGTCGAAAGATCGAGGGGGGAGATTGGGAAGGCGAAGAACTCCAGAAAAAACAAATGGAACTGGTCGATTTGGAGGCCTTGGACTACCGCACCGAGGGGAATGACCGGCAGAGTGGAAAGATCGATCGGTTTTGGGAGCGTTGGAGGCGCTACTATGGCGAATCGGGTCTGGTCAACCCGAGGGGCGACCGGCTTCTCACGGAGTTGAGCGTGCGAGCCCTCCGCGAACTCCACCCCAAGCTGATGATGGTGAATTACAATGATCCGGATTACGTACACTGGGGTAATATGACGCATTATACCCGCGGCATCGCGATCATCGACGAAGGCATTCGTCAGCTCGTTGCAACCACCGAGGCGATTCCCGAATACCGAGGGAATACGGTCTTTATCATAGTGCCGGATTGCGGGCGGGACAGCAGTCCTTTCGCCGCGGTTCCTTTCCAGCACCATTTTAATTCCCGCTCCGCGCATGAAATCTGGGCCCTCGTGGTCGGTCCCGGAATGGCGCGAGAAACGGTTGTAGACAAGCGCGTCGATCAGACCGAAGTCGCGGCGACGGTAGGGAAAATCATGGAGTCCGGGGCAGAGTTCGCAGAGGGTGGGGTGCTCGGGGAGGCTTTTGCATAGCTTGTAGCAGAGAAAGTATCTGTGGGGAAAGCAGGTTAGACATGCGGGTTATCTGGACAGGTATCGTCTTCATCTGGAAGCTTTTCTGGGGGATGCTCTTTTGTCAGGCGCCGGTTTTGAGTTTGATGGTAGTGGGATGGACCTACCGCCAGATGCAGAGAACGGTCCTCAAGTCTTGGTGGAGAGGCAGCACGGCCTATGTCGGCCGGGCTGACTTCGGTTCCTTTTGTCGGGAGCAAAGCGAGTCCGCTTCGCTGGCGGATTGGCCTAATTGGTTTTTGCGGCAGAATTTCCGAGAGTCGATGGCGAAGGAGAAAGGGCGAGGAGCCTTGCATTACGTGTGGGCCTTCACGGTGGGACTTTTTCACTCCTTATGGATCAATCTGAGAACGGGATTCATCGGAATCATGAACACTTGGGCCCTCACCTTGCCTGGTTGCGTGATCATGTACTTCTCGTGGTATGACGGTTGGAACAATTCATTCAACAAGGGCTACGAACAGGCGGCGGTGGGGCCCTCGACCGGATTCCTCGGGATATTCCTGTTCATTCTCGCCATGCTTTATGTTCCGTTGGCGCAGGTCCGGCAGGCGGTGAGTAACGACATTCGCTCCTTTTACGACTATCGGTTGATTGCCTCGATTGTGCGGCGACGCTGGTTGGCCTGTTGCGGCCTGGCTGCCCTTTATTCGGCTATCTTTATCCCCATTTCGATCCTGACAATCCTTCCCATGTACTTTCCCAACATGAAACCTGAGATTCTCGGCTATACGAATCAGCAACAATTGGAGTTCCTCAACCGCTACTATTTCTGGGGCGCAATCGTGTTGTTCCCGGCGTTTCTGTTCGTTCGAACGGTGGCGGCTCGGATTTATGCGCGTGGGCTTCTGAAGAACATCAAAGATGGAGTCGCAAAAAGAGAATGGTTGTGCGAGTGGGAACGAAAGGCCTTGGAAAGGGTGGAGCTCCTGCACGAAGGATCGGAACCAAAGCGGCACCCAATTATCGCATTGGCCGGAGGGACCAGCCGATTGATTTTCACCGGCACGGCCGCATTCGTCGTCGTATTTCTCTGGTTTACGATGGTTGCACAGGTCTACATCGCACAATTCCTAAATTATGTTCCTTGGGGCGGTTGGTTGAATCATCCCCTCGTCCATCTGCCGTGGATCCGATTTATCCCTGAGATTCTGCGCTAGGAATCTGTCGGATCGACTATTCCGATTTCGCGAATGTCACCTGGGTTCGGGCACGGTTTAAGACGAATGACGTTAAATTGGAAAACAGACGCGATTCTCGGCCTTGGAATCGTCTTCTTCTGTTTTCTGTCTGCCACTGGCTGTGCTCGGCGGGCGTCGGAGGAGCCATCCAAGCCCGAGGCTTTCGTTTTCGGGCGTGGAAGCGATGCGGAAAAGCTGGACCCCGCGGACATTGACGATGGGGAGTCGGTCAACAGTGTAGCGCAGGTTTACGAGGGTCTTTTGCGATTCAAGAGTGGCACTTTCGAGGTTGAGCCGGGACTGGCGGAATCCTACGTCATCTCGGAGGACGGGCTCACCTATCGCTTCCAGCTCAGGGAAGGAGTAACCTTTCACGATGGCACACCCCTGACAGCCGAGGCGGCTTTGTTCTCTTTCCAGCGACAGATGGATGAGGGGCATCCAGCCCATTTCCCGGAGGCCAATTTTCCCTACTGGAATTATCTCTACCAGGACATCGTGGAGGTCCGCGCGGTGGGCCCGATGACGGTTGAGTTCCGATTGAAGCAACCGAACGCGACCTTGATCTATTCGCTGGCATCGTTCCCGGTTTGGCTCATCAGCCCGACCGCCTTTGAGAAATATGGTCACGAATTGTATCGCAATCCAGTGGGCACGGGTCCCTATCGATTCGTCCAATGGAAGCTTGGGCAGGCGATCATCTACGAGCGAAATCCATCCTACTGGGGAGAGGCAGCCAAGTTTGAGCGGCTCGTCATCCGTGCTATTCCGGACAACACGGTGCGCCTCCTCGAACTGAAGGCAGGCAAGATCCATGGTCTCGATGGGTTGCAACCGGCGGAACTGCTCTCCCTCGAGAAGGATGAGCGTTTCAGAGTCTACCGGCAGCCCGGAATGAATGTAGGCTATCTAGCAATCAGCGAGTTTTCGGAGCGCTTGAGGGACAAGAAGATTCGGCGTGCGATCGCGCAGTCCATCGATCGGCAGGCGATTGTGAAGCTGGCTTTGGATGGCTTTGGAAGGGTCGCCGACTACCCAATCCCCCCCGGGTTTCTTGGGGAACCGTCGGGGGAGGCCCCGATTCGATTCAATCCGGAATTGGCGGCAGAGACTCTGAAGCAGTTTCCCGAACTGGGGAAGCAGCCATTAGTGCTGGCGACAACCAGCGCTCCTCGGCCCTATTTCCCCGATCCGGTCAAGATAGCCTCCCTGATTCGAAGCGATCTGGAGGGGGTAGGATTGCAGATCGAAATCGCTACCCGGGATTGGAAGAGTCATCTTAATGTCTGCCGTTCGGGAGAATTCGACCTCGCTCTTCTCGGTTGGATCGGCGATATCGGCGATCCGGATAACTTCCTATCTGTCTTTTTTGGGAGCTGGGCCGCGAGAAAGGGATCGGCGACGAATATCTCCTTCTATAAGAATCCCAAAATGGACGCGCTCTTGCTGGCAGGACGTAAAGAGCGGGACCGCGAGAAAAGGCAGGTTATCTACGAAGACGCACTGCGCATTTGGGCCGACGATTTGCCACTGATCCCCCTTCTCCACACCGAGTCGATCGCGGTCATGCGGCGGGAGGTGACGGGCTACGTCCTCCAGCCCATCGGCAACCACTTTTTCGGTCCAGTGGGGTGGGAGAGTGATTGATTTCGAGGGGATCCAACTGGGGCGGTGTCCTGTATCCGGGCGTCAAGTGAATTTCTGCCACAGAAAGCCTGTCCTTTTTAGCCCCTCAATGCGATACGCAAGGAGGATATTGATAAGGATTGTCTCCTCGGTTTGAGCTATCACGACCACCTCTGGATGGAGCGCGAGATCAAGTCCGTCGCGAACATCACCCGCCAGGATATTAGGGAGTTTCTTCCAATCGCAGCAAGGGTTCCGATTCAGCCGGAGATCGAAACCTACCCATTGGAAGAGGCGAACCGAGCGTTGCTTGATCTGAAACACCAGCCGGTCCGTGGGGCCAAGGTGCTGAGGATTCTGTCAGGATTCTGTCGGACGTAGCTTGTTGGACCGGCGGAAGGATGTCGCTATTCGGTCGTGTTCGAGCATCGACGAGCGTATCACCACCGACAGACTCCTTGGGCTCTGCCTGGCGGCAGAGCTTGGGAGGATTTCTCGGCGCCAACGGTTTACCTCTCGATTGTACAGCAGCCGCCCGCCCGGGAGTCGGCCTTTAGGGAGCCGATTGACACCACGCCTCGAGGCAATCATGGTGGTACAACCCACATAGAGAAAAAACGTGTTCAAAAAAATCAAAGTCTGATGGATAGGGGTAGCGGCACAAAAGCAGGCACGGTCTCATGAAACTAGAAACCGAAATCCTGATCATCGGGGGCGGCGCCATTGGCATCTGTGCCGCTCACTACCTCAGCGAAAGGAACCACAAAGTCACGGTGGTTGAAAAGGGGGAAATCTGTTCCGGATGTTCCTATGGTAACGGCGGGCTGATTGTGCCCAGCCACTGTGTTCCCCTGGCCGCGCCGGGGGTGGTGTGGAAAGCTCTGGGATGGATGTTCAACCCGGAAAGCCCATTCTACATCAAACCACGCTTGGATTTCGAACTCTTCTCCTGGCTGTGGAAGTTCCGCCGCGCTTGCAACATACGGCAGGTTCAGAGGGCCACGCCGGTGCTGCGCGCCTTGAGCCTGGCCAGCCTCCGGCTCTACGACGACCTGGCAGCCCGAAAAGACCTTGCCTTCGGTTATCGGAAAAGGGGCATGCTCAAAGCCTTTAACACCGTGGAAGGCCTTGAAGGAGGAGTCGAGGAGGCCCGCATTCTGGAGGAGGCCGGGGTGGAGACCAGGATCGTGAACCCCGCAGAAATCGGAGAACTGGAGCCCAACATCCGGGTCCGCGCCACCGGCGGCGTGTTCTACCCGCAGGATGCCCACCTGATTCCGGTAGAGTTTGTGCGTCAGCTGGCCCGGGATGTGGAAAAGCGAGGGGTGGGTATCGAAACCTCCACCGAGGTGATCGGACTCGAAACATCCGGTCGCAATATCACGATCGTGAAAACCACCCGGGGCGATTTCGCAGCGCGAGAAATCGTCCTGGCCGGCGGCTCCTGGTCGCCCGGCATCGTGCGGGACCTGCACCTCCGGCTGCCCATCCAGCCGGCCAAAGGCTACAGTGTAACCATAAGACGGCCCTCTCCGTGCCCTGATCTTCCGATTTCATTTGGAGAAGCCAAAGTGGGAGTAACCCCTATGGAAGACGACACTCTTCGCTTCGCCGGCACCCTCGAATTAGCCGGCCTCGACCTGTCCGTAGACCCACGCCGCGTGGCCTCCATCCTCAAGGCCGTGCCGCAATACTTTCCCGACCTGGATCCGGAAACCTTTGAGCTGATCGAAATATGGCGGGGACTTCGGCCCTGCACGCCGGATGGGCTACCCTTCCTGGGGCGTCACCACGCCTATGACAACCTCATTTTAGCCGCGGGACATGCCATGATCGGGATATCCCTGGCCCCGATCACGGGCCGGCTGGTATCGCAGCTGGTGGCAAGAGAAAACCCCGAAATAGACTTGGGCCTGTTCAATTTGGACCGGTTCGAGTGAAAGAGGTTGTGAGAGCCAAGGACACTACCGGAAAGGACTCGGAGAACGTACAGAGATGAAGAGCGATTGCCGCGAAAATGGGCAAGAAACGCTAGCCCGCTTTCTCACGAATTTTCTAGCATCGTATTGCGGCTGAGTGTTCCTCCCGTCGTGTTGCCGCATGCCGGCCACAAAAAGCGGGCTACTTAACAAAAGGGCACATCCCTGCGCCCTTTGCCGATACGGTTCGCGACAAGGTTAGCAGGAATGGAGGAGTTACGACGGGGCTTGTAGGAGCTCCGCTACGAGAGGATTGCGTCGAATCCAGCTACGGTAAAATCGCGGTCATGCGTCAGACTTGCCTTCAATCCCATTTCTTCCATTAATACGAAACTGGAGCAATCAACAAAGGAAAAGCGCTGATGGAGATGCTTTGTGAAGAACAGTTTCGTTTTCCAAAACCTCTCTGCGTCTATGAACTCAAGGCGCAGGGCTGCGCTCTTTTCAACGACCTTGAAGAGTTCGTCACTCAGATGGCCTTTCTTCCGCGCCTTTAATAGAGTACACGTCTCGCCGATGACGGCGTCGCTGGTTGTGAACAGAAATTGTTTGTTCCCGACCATTTCTACGGCTTTGGCGTGCCATTGGTCATCTTTGGAGAGTAACGAGAAATAGCCACTCGTATCGATGAAGATACGCTCAGCCATCATATAGAATACGATCTATTTCTTCGTTGCTCAGGCTACCCATTGCTTCTGCTTTCTCGTGCAGCTCGTAAAGGGGGTCTTGGGCAGGTATCTCTTCCGGTGGTTCAATCGGCACAATTCTGGCCAACGGCTGGTTCCGGTAGGTGAGTGTCATCTCGATACCGCGATTCAGGCTCTCAATGACTCTCTTGAAATTGAAGCGTAGTTCGTTCGTGGAGATCTTCATAACGATTATATTATGATAATGTTTATCCCTGTCAAGACGATGGCGGATTGAGTGAATTTTCCTCAAGCATTTAGGTCCGATTACCCTTTGGACGCGACACTGCTTTGCGACCTGAGGGAACCATCCTCTTCCTCTCGCATTCGGTGGGCAATGGTGGCATAAGGATCATCTAGAATGGGCCTTCGGCCGACTTTACTCCGTCCCGGCTCTGTCGCTGTGCGGTGCCTTGAGGAAGAAACCGGTGGTCGAATTCCCCCACGATATAGGAGATGAAAACAAAGGACGAAATTGTCGAGAACTGGCTGCCCCGGTACACGGGTACACCCCTGGATGCATTTGGAGAGTACATTCTACTAACGAACTTCTCGAGCTACGTTGAGAAGTTTGCCGAGATGTTCAAAGTAGCAATCTCGGGAGACGACAGGCCGATGCAGATGGCGACCGCAAACGAGATATCTATCATCAATTTCGGAATGGGGAGCGCCATGGCAGCCACGGTCATGGATTTACTATCGGCCACAAAGCCGAAGGCAGTATTGTTTTTGGGGAAATGTGGAGGGTTGAAGACGAAGATAAAGCTGGGCGATCTGATCCTGCCCATCGCGGCGATTAGAGGAGAGGGAACGAGCAACGATTATTTGCCTCCCGAAATCCCTGCCTTGCCGTCCTTTCGTCTACAAAGTGCCGTTTCGTCTATGATCAAAAAGCACGAGTTGGACTACTGGACCGGTACGGTATACACGACCAACCGGAGGGTTTGGGAACATGACAATGAATTCAAGGATTATCTGATGAAAATCAGAGCAGCGGGAATCGATATGGAAACGGCTACGATCTTCCTGGTGGGATTTGCAAACAGAATTCCGCATGGTGCGTTGTTGTTGGTCTCGGATAGTCCTATGACTCCGGAGGGGGTAAAGACCGAGGAAAGTGATAGCGAACTGAGCAGCCGATTCGACAATAGGCACCTGGAAATCGGGATTGATTCCTTACTGGAGCTCATCAATTCGGGGGAATCGGTAAAGCATCTGCGGTTCTGATCTCGGAAGTCCCGGTCTAGGAGGCTGTCGGACTTTGTGCTTCGATTGCTCTGCAAGTACGAAAGTTCGTCCGACAGCCTCCTATCAATAAGAAAATGAAACTGAGATTTGTGGAAAATGACATTTCTAACTCCTCCGATGGATTTCGCTGTGCCAAACTGTCACGAAGTCGGAAGAGCCTCAAACTTCCACCTTCAGATTCACGGAAAGAAACGAGAAGATATGACAATTCGTCTCAAATCTCAGTTTCATTTTCTGGCAAGGAATCTGTCGGCATAGACTTGGTCTAGATTTGCACCCTTCACCGTTGAATCCGAACCTCCGCGATGTTGCGATATTCAAAGTCCGACAGATTCCTAGCTGGATATTAGGGTTCAGGATGAAAGGTTTGGTTCTTGAATTGCTGCGCAAGGCGGGATTGCTTGCGACGGTGTTCGTGGTTGCCAGCGGGACGCTTTTCGGAGCGATACAGTTGATACCTGGGGACCCGGTTGGGTTGCGGTTCAAGAACCCGGATCCGGGACGGGTGCAGGAGATCCGCGAGCAGCTGGGGCTGAATGATCCGGTTCCTAATCAGTATCTGAAATACGTCTCCGGTTTCCTGGATGGAGACTGGGGACGGAGCATCATTTCGGGTCGGCTGGTGAGAGAAGATCTGGCCGAGTTTTTTCCCGCCACCCTGGAGCTGACGATTCTTGCGCTTGCCCTTGGAGTGACTTCCGGGGTGTTCGCGGCGTTGTGCGCGAAGTGGCTCCGATGGCGGATTCTGGAACGACTGGCACTCGGATTTGGCGCGATCGGACTGACGGTGCCAATTTTCTGGATTGGGTTGATGTATATAATCATATTCAGCATGGCTCTCGGGTGGTTTCCGCCTGGAGGGCGTTTCGATTTCACACGAGGAATCCCTCAGGGATCGGGATTTCTCTTATTGGACAGTCTCGTATCGGGGCACCTTGAACGCTTTTGGATCGCCCTGCAGCACCTCGTCCTCCCGGTATCCTGTCTCGCCCTCTACCCGGCCGCATTGGTGAGCGGGATCTTACAGGCTCGCCTCGAGGACCCTCGCATCCATGCCTTGGTGCGCGCCCTTAGGGCCAAGGGGCTGGCCTCATGGAAGATTTGGTTTAAGCATATCCTGCGACTCTTGGGGGCGCCCGTGATCACAGTGGTGGGGACGAATTTCGGCGCTCTGCTGGGAGGTGCAATCATCACGGAGACGGTCTTCTCCTGGCCGGGGATGGGTCGCTACCTTGTTGGCGGGGTGCTCGACCGCGATCTTAACGTGGTGGAGAATGGGCTTCTCCTCGTCATCTTGTTGGCATTCTCGGTGGTTGCGGTTTCTGATCTGGTTTCGTTTCTGGCAAATCCGGTGGCTCGGAAGGGAGTTGAGCCGTAATGGTGAAGGGACGGCGGAATCTGGATTTGCTCGTATGGGTCGTCTTGGGATGGGCGATCCTGGGACTTTTCTACACCCGGCATGATCCAAGCGCGCAACAGTTTCGCGAGAGCGCCTTTGCGGAGCCGAGTTGGAATCATTGGTTTGGGATCGACGGGCTCGGCCGAGACTTCGGCAGCCGACTTTGGAGAGGCGTCGGCAATACGGTTGCCATGGGACTGGCGGCGCTCTTCCTGAATTTCGCTTTTGCCGGGTTGCTCTTGGTGCCTGAACAGGGGGGACCGCGTTGGATGGGGAGGCTCATCGGCCTTGCCATTGGAGTCTGGGTGGCGGTGCCGGTGATTTTCATCGGGCTCGTGCTCCTGGTGTTCCTGAGACCTTCACCGGGCGCCCTGGTCCTGGCGGCGGCGCTTGGAAACGTGCCTTTAGCTTTCCGGCAGTTGCGCATAATGTGGGTGGAGCAGCGCAGGGCGCCCTACGTCGAGGCGAGCGAAGTTCTCGGCGCCGGCCGATGGTTTCTCTTTCGATATACGATCTGGCCGAACCTGAAGGCCGATCTGATTGCCCTGTCCAAGCTGATTTTCGCGATCAGCTTGCTTGAGCTCAGCGGGTTGGCTTTTCTCGGACTCTTAGGAGATCCCGATTTTCCCGAGCTAGGTTCGTTACTGCGCCAGAATCAGGCTTACCTTTTTAAGGATCCTGCTCTCGTCGTGTGGCCAGGGGTTCTGCTCAGCGGGATATTACTGATAGTGCATCTATCCAGAACGAACCCTGACATTTCACACACATCCTAGCCCTACTTGACCAACTCAACTTCCGAAACGGTTTTTTTCGGGGGTAGTAGGGCTCAGGAGGCGCATCAACAGTAGAGGTGGGTTGGCAAAACCGCCTGTAGTGTAGACCTACGCTCTTCCCAGGGCGGGATTTTTTCGTATAATGGTGGGCCATCATGTTTCTGAGGTGTAATCGTCGGCGCAAAGATGGCAAAGAGCACTACTATTGGAATATCGTTGAGAACAAGCGTGTCAGCGGGGGGCGGGTGGTCCAAAGACAGGTCCTCTACCTTGGAGAGATCAACGATAGCCAACACGAAGCGTGGCGCAAGAGCATCGAGATTTTCGAAGAGGGCAGGGAAAGACCCGAACAGGTGGCGCTGTTTCCGGAAGATCGTGCCCCGCCTGTGGGCGACGAAAGTATTGTTAGAATACGGCTCAAAGATCTCAGGATCGAGAAGCCGCGGCAATGGGGAGGGTGCTGGCTTGGGTGCGTTCTATATGAGCAGTTGGGACTGGGAGAATTCTGGCGGGAGCGTCTCAGACCCTCCCGTCAGGGTACCCGCTGGGCCCATGTGCTGCAGACCCTGGTGGTTTACCGGCTGATGGCACCGGGAAGCGAGTGGCGGCTGCATCGGGAATGGTATGAGCGAAGCGCGATGGGCGATCTGATGGGGGAAGACTTTGGGATCGCCGAGAAGAACACGCTCTATCGCTGCCACGATCGATTGCTCAGGCACAAGAAGGCCCTGTTCAGGCACCTGACCGAGAGGTGGAGCGATCTGTTCAATGCCCGTTACGAGATTTTGCTATACGATCTGACGAGCACCTATTTTGAGTGCGATCCGAACCAGGAGCCGGCGGCCTCGAGCCGACTGCGCAAGTTCGGCTACAGCCGCGATAAGCGACCTGACTGCGTGCAAGTGGTGATCGCCCTGGTGGTGACTTGTGAGGGCTTGCCGATTGCCTATGAGGTACTTCCGGGTAACACGCAGGATAAAACCACCTTAAAAGATTTTCTTTCTCGGGTGGAAGAGAACTACGGTAAGGCGAACCGGGTGTGGGTGATGGATCGGGGCATTCCGACCGAGGAAGTCTTGCAACAGATGCGCCAAAGCGAACCCAGGATCCACTATCTGGTGGGTACCCCGCGCTCCTGGCTGGGTCGCTTCGAGCAGTCGTTGCTGCAGAAGGATTGGAAGCAGTTGCGTCCCGGTATCGAGGTGAAACTCCTCAGCGAGGGAGGTGAAACCTACGTTCTGGCTAAAAGCGACGATCGGGTGCGCAAAGAAAAAAACATGCGCCTGCGTCGTTTACGCCGTCTTATCGAGGCGCTCAAGAAGCTGCGTGAGAGCAAACGGCGCTACCAACGCGATACCATCCTGATCAAACTGGGCGAAGCCAAAAAGGAGGCCGGTCCCCGGATCTTTGGATTACTCGACATCGAGATCGCCCCCAAGGGCGCCCCCACTGAAAAGCCGCCTTTGAGCTTCCGGTTGAACTTAAAAAAATACCGCCAAGCCTATCGCCGCGAAGGCCGCTATCTGTTGCGCAGCACCCTCAGTGCCGAGAACCCCGAGCAACTCTGGCGCCTTTACCTGCAGCTCACTGAGATCGAGCAAGTCTTCAAGGAAATCAAGAACGACCTTTCCATCCGCCCCATCCATCATCAGAGAGATGATCGCATCGAGGCGCACATCTTTATCAGCTTCCTTGCTTACTCTCTGTGGGTCACCCTGAAACGTCGACTCTACCCGATGGCTCCGGGACTGACCCCAGCCGAGGTGCTCTCCAAAATGGCGGCCATCCAAATGCTCGATGTGAAACTGCCCACCACCGACGGACGCACCGTTGTGCTTACCCGTTACACCGAGCCCGGTGAGGACCAAAAGCTACTACTGAACCGGTTACACCTCGAACTTCCTCCCCAACCACCCCCCCAAATCGAATCCAAATAACCCCTCCTGTAGTGTAGACCTTTGGCCCACTATCAACGACTTACGTCGAAATCAGGCCCCAGTTGAGAAAGACGGGCTAGCCCGAACATCTCACAAATCTTCTGCTACGACAACGGATGGGAGCATCGTTCGGAAACTCGGATATTTTGATGACAGACTTGGAATGAACGCGGACTGCATTCACGATGCCCGTCGAGACAAGGTTCGGGACGAGGTTTGCTCCGCTCAATCCGGAGTTGGACCGTGGACAGGAGGCTCTTGGTTGAGGAGAAGCGGCTCGAGGTATTTCCAGACGGTGTGGGCGATAACTTTGTGCCCCTCTTCGTTGGGGTGAATGCCGTCGGGAAGGTTGAGTTTTTGAACAGCTGCAACGCCGTCTAGGAGGAACGGTATGAGGACTGTTTCATTCTCTTTCGCGAGACGGGCGAAGATTGGTTCGAACTGGGCCGCGTAGCGGCGCCCCATATTGGGTGGAACTCGCATACCTGCGATGATGATGCGAGCGTCGGGGAACTTCCCATGGACGGTATCGATGATCGACTGCAGATTGGTTGAGGTGACCTCAGCGTCGAGGCCCCTCAATCCGTCGTTCGCGCCCAAGGCGAGGACGAGGTAATCTATCCGCTTCTTCATCAGCCAGTTGATTCGGCGAAGGCCACCGGCGGAGGTCTCGCCGCTGAGGCCTGCGTTCACCGCGACCAGTGGCAGATTCGCGTGCTCGATCTTCTCCTGTATCAGGGCGGGAAAGGCGAACTCGGGATCAATGCCGTATCCGGCTGTAAGGCTGTCGCCCATAAAGACGATGCGGGGCAGCTCGGTTTCTTTGGCGGAGATGCTTGTCGTCCACACGAGAATCAGGACGAGTAGCTTGGGGATTTCAAAAAATCTCCAGGCCATTTTAGGATAGAAGGAAGGAGAAACTGAACGTGAACGAGGGACAATCCCAACCAGTACTCTCTTGTCGTGCTCTGAATCGTGCACTGTGATGGTTCTCTTCGACTTCAGATCAACGACGCTGTTTCACGACCACAGATCCAAAAGAATTCCTTTCGATATGTCTGATTCTGACATCATTCTGAAAGTAAAGAATCTGAGCAAGACCTACCTGAGCGCAGGGCGGGAGTTGACGGTCCTTCGGGAGGCGAGTTTCGAAGTGAAGCGGGGGGCGGCGGAGTCTATTGTCGGGCCATCCGGTAGTGGTAAGACCACACTGTTGGGGTTGTGCGCGGGTCTCGATGAGGCGAGTTCCGGTTCGGTCATCCTCAACGGTGTGGAACTGACGGGTCTCGATGAAGACGGCAAGGCCGCTCTTCGGAATCGGTGGGTGGGATTCGTTTTTCAGAACTTCCAGCTCATACCGACCCTTACGGCCTTGGAGAATGTCATGGTGCCGATAGAATTGGGGGGAGGGAATGATGCATCCGACCGAGCCGCTGATCTGCTATCACGGGTGGGGCTGTCGGACCGATCCGGGCACTATCCCGTGCAACTCTCCGGGGGCGAGCTCCAGAGAGTGGCTCTGGCAAGGGCATTTGTGAACGAGCCAAGGATACTCTTTGTAGACGAGCCGACCGGGAATCTGGATACGGCAAACAGTGAGCAAGTCGCGGAACTGCTTTTCGAACTCAATCGCGAGAAGGGGACCACCCTGATATTGGTGACGCACGACACCGAACTCGCCGGCCGCACGGATCGGGTCTTGAGGATCGCAGATGGTGTCCTGGAACCTGTCGAAGCGAAACCGAGAAGCAATTGCGAAAGAGGCCAGGCGCAGCAGAGCTGAAAGTAAAGGTGATGGGGAACCACTGAGGGTCCAGGGCGGCAGACCCGCAACCAAAGAAAAGGAAGGGAGAAACGGAGTCGGGGATCCGTCTTCGCTCCACTTCGCCGAGACAATGGACGCGGAGATGGGAAAGCAACGAATGGAGAGAAAATGACCGCGGATTCGAGAAAAACGCGGATTCATGGGGAAGGGAATTCCCAAGGAATCGGAGTACTTAGTCCGAGAGGTCTGCGATGGGTTCTGAGCATGGCCTGGCGAGACAGCCGTGGCCAGCGCCGGAAACTATTCCTTTTCACTCTTTGCGTGGTCTTCGGGGTTGGGGCCTTGGTGGCCATAGAATCCTTCAGGCACAATCTTGAGCGGACGATTGACGACCAAGCTCAACTCCTTCTTGGCGCCGATCTCGCTCTCAGGTCACGTCGTCCCTTCAGCGCATCGATGGAGCGGTTCATTACCTCCATGGGTGGAGAGCAGGCGCGAGAGGTGCGATTTCGCTCAATGGCCTATTTCGTCGATCGGTCGCGAACGCGGCTGGTCCAAGTCAGAGCGCTGGACGGCAACTACCCTTTTTACGGGGAGATTGAGACGGCGCCGCAGAAGGCTGTGTTTCGTGATGAGGGGAAAGCACGCGCCTTGGTAGAGGAGAGCCTTCTGATCCAATTCGGTGCCCGGATCGGCGATGCGGTTCGACTGGGTCGGGTCGATTTCGAGATTGCCGGCAGTTTGCTTCGGGTCCCGGGGGAAAACGAAGTGCGGGGACTTTTCTCTCCGAGGATTTACATCGATCAGCGTTTCCTCCTCGAGACCGGCCTGGTTCAGCGCGGCAGTCTAACGAGCTATAGAGTGTTCTTCAAGCTGGCCGGCGGCATTGACAGGGCGGTGGAGGCGAATCTGCGAAGTGCGCGGGATGGGCTCTTGGCGGAGGAACGGGTTCGTCTCGATACAGTTGAGAGCCGAAAACGAAGGCTGGGCCGAGCCATGGATAATTTCTATGAGTTCCTCAATCTGATTGGATTCGTCGCCCTTCTTCTCGGTGGCATCGGTGTGGCCGGTGCGGTCCAGGTGTATCTCAAGGAGAAGCTGAACACAGTTGCCGTTCTGCGGTGTTTGGGTGCGGGCGCCTTTGCAGCGTTTTCGGTCAGTCTCGTTCAGGTGATCGTGGTCGCTTTTCTCGGCGTGCTCATGGGTTCCATGTTGGGCGTATCGGTGCAGTATTTTCTTCCCGCTGTCCTCGCTTCTTTTTTGCCCTTCGAGGTGCCTGTCTTCGTGTCCTGGCCCAGTCTGATGAAGAGCGCCTCCTTTGGCTGGATCGTGATCCTTCTCTTTTCCTTCATTCCCCTTCTTTCCGTTCGTTCGGTCGCTCCCCTCAGGGCCTTGCGTGCTTCAGTGGAAGAGGAAGGATCCCTCAGGAAGGACCCCTTTTTCTGGGGTGTCGCCTTCCTTATTGTTATCGTGGTTCTGGGTTTCAGCGTATTGCAGACGAGCCGGTTGAGCCGCGGGTTGGTCTTTGCCGGAGTCTTGGCTGGGAGTCTCCTTCTGCTCGGAGGACTCTCGTCTGCCTTGAGGTGGATCCTGAGGCGATTCTTTCCCAGAAGCTGGCCTTTCGCGTGGCGACAGGGACTGATGAATCTGTACCGGCCTAATAATCGGACTCTTTTCCTCGTAGTCACATTGGGGATGGGGACCTTCCTGATCTCCACTATACATCACGCCCAGAGTATGCTGTTGCAGCAAGCGGAGTTCGATCGCGAAGGCGAACGCCCCAATCTGGTTCTTTTTGACATTCAGAACGATCAGGTCGCAGGGGTGACGGAGCAGGTAAGATCGGCCGGCTACTCCGTGATTGAAACAGTCCCGATCGTCACCATGCGACTTGCCAAAGTCGATGGGCAAACCATCTCCGCGATTAAGAGGGATCCGCGATCCCAAGTCGAACGCTGGGCCATGAACTGGGAGTATCGGTCGACTTTTCGAGGAGAGCTGATCGATACCGAAGAGATCAGGGAGGGCGAGTTCGTTGGGGCCGTTTCAGGGTTGGAAACAGTCCCGATCTCCTTGGAGGGGAGCATCGCCGAAGAACTCAAAGTCGGAATCGGCGATACTTTGACTTTCGATGTTCAGGGAATCCCCGTTTTGACGGTGATATCGAGTATCCGCAAAGTAGACTGGGCCACTCTCCGACCGAATTTCTACGTTGTCTTTCCCAACGGAGTCCTCGAGGAGGCCCCGGCTTTTCATGCTCTGGTGACGCGAGTTCCCGATCGCCTTGCCGTGGCCAGGCTTCAGGAAAGTCTGGTCGAAGCCTACCCCAACGTTTCCGCAATAGATCTCTCGCTGGTTCTCGAAACGATGACGTCGATTCTCGATCGGGTCAGTTTCGTCATTCGATTTATCGCTTTCTTCACCGTCGCGACCGGAGTGGTCGTTCTCGCCGGTGCGGTGGTTACAAGCAGATATCAGAGAATTCGAGAGAGTGTTCTGCTTGCCACTCTAGGGGCATCGAGCCGAGTCATTCGCCAGATCATGACAGTTGAGTACCTTTTTCTCGGGCTCTTGGCGGGATCGGCCGGCTCACTGCTCTCACTGATCTCTGCCTGGGGGCTCTCTCGTTTCGTCTTCAAAATCCCCTACCATGTCTCCCTGTTGGCCATTCCCCTGGCCATTCTCCTTGCCGCTGCCTTGACCCTATTTACCGGTCTCCTCAACAGCCGCGGAATCGCCCGCTATCCACCGCTGGCTATTTTGCGAGAGGAGGGTTAGGAAAGGAGGCTGACTTCGACCGAGAAGGAGTCGGTCATTCCGGCCTGGACGCGGCGAAGGCCGATGCCGTGTTCGGGGCTGTTCGGAGGGCCCATCCAAGGCTCGACGCAAAAGAAGGGAACCTCGGCCGATTCGGTCCAGGTTACGATGGTGGCCGCTTTGTCGGGGACGGGATCTTTTCCGATGTAGATAGACACATTCTCCTCACCACTCAAGGGGCCGAACCGCACCGGATTGCGCTTCAGGTGAGAATGGATTCGATCCTGTATTTCGGGATCGTCGAAGGTGGGATCGGAGTTGAACTTTTTGATCGGTTCGAGGTGTCCATCGGAAGCGTGATAGTAAGCCCGCCGGGCGGGGATTTCGATGCGATAGTCGTCCCTGACAAGATCGGCGTGCCAGGGGAGACGGAAATAAAAGTGATGGCCGGCGCACCAGGGAATCGCTTTGGAATCTCGATTGGAGAGGAGAAGGTCGACTTGGAAGGAGAGCTCTCGGAATCGATATCGGACTGAGAAATCGTATTCGAAATCGTAGGAGGCCCGGTTCGCCTCCATGGGCCTAAAGCGGGCAGTGAAACCACCTTCATCCATTTCCTCAATCTCAAAGCAGCCCTCCCGGATGAAACCATGCATCGGCATTGGCCTTCGCACTCCTTCATATTCCCAAAAGCCGATCTCCCCTTTGTCAAAGGTCCGGGCGCAGAAAGGAAACAGGATCGGGTTCCCGCCTCGGACCCGGTCGAAATCGCCGAGATCCTCGAGATCGGGCCAAAAGATTATGTCGCGAGTGGAACCGTCCGCCAGCCTCAGGTGCCAATCCATCAATCTGGCCCCCCTTTCGGGCCAGGCGATGTAGGTGGCAGAGCCTATCGACCACTTTCTGATTACCTGCCCGAGGTATTCGACCGTTTCCATCCAGCCTGAGAAGAGTAGGAAAATTGGCAAAAAAAGCGGGCAGCTCACCCCAAAAAGCTGCCCGCTCCCACTATCTACTGAATTTACCCCATACTCTCCTTAGGAGAGTAAATTCTTCTCGAAATTCATAGGTTTAGATGCGCAGCACGGAAAAACGTTCAAAAAAAAAGGCGGGTAGTCTACCCCAAAACTACCCGCCGCAGATGTGTATTTGTCTGTTACCCAAAAAATTCTTAAAAGGAACGATTCATGATTGTGTTGGTATGATTTCATGAACCCGAATCGATGGCAAGGTTACTCCCCGATTTGGGTCTCTTTTAGCGTCTTTTTTACTCGGGCTTTACGGGAATTTTACCATAACCCGAATTTTTCGCAAATTACCTGCTGGAGGCGAAAAAAGAGGCGGGCAGCCTACCCCAAAGCTACCCGCCACCACTCGTATTCTACTTCTGCTAACTCTGTTACCCAAAAACTCCCACTATGTGGGAGAAGCTCTAAAAGTCGCTATTGATGAACAAAACCTTATGGAAATTCTCTTGAGGCGGTGATTCGGCAAAGAGCCGGCGCCATCCGCCGTAACGCTTTAAGGTATAGATCGGACAAACTCGCCGTACCTTTCGCGGAAAGTGGAGAATTTTCGGCAGAAATGAAAGATTGTCTTTCAGGGCGAGAAACTGTTAGATGGACAAATGCCTGATAAGACTGAAGAGACGAAACAGGGTAAGATGGTTTCTGTCTACGTTTCCTTTGTTCAAGAGGGGAGCTTGGAATCAGCCGCATTCTGTCGGAAGGAAGCGGAAGAAGCCGGCCTTTTTGACGAGCACGTATATGATCTTCTAGGGTGTCTGGGGAAGACGGAAGAGAAGGGACTGGAACCGGTTGAAGTTGGATTGTTCTGTCCCGCCTGCGGATTGAGTCGGGAGGATTTCGAGGAGCATGGCCGCCTTGGTTGCCCGCAATGTTACGATGCTTTGGGGAGCGCCATTGTGCCGCTTTTGCGAAAGTTGCATTTGGGAGGAGGGCACTTGGGAAAGATTCCTCGGAGAGCGCTTATCGATAGGGCCGTCAATGACCGAATCCGTCGCCTCAAGGTGCGAATGGAGAAGGCGGTCTCCATGGAACGGTATGAGGATGCGGCACGATTCCGGGACGAGATAAAGAAGATCAAGGATCTGGTTTAAGATTCCCAGGACCGGCTAACCGGGACCGGGCGCGAGATTGAGATTTGGTTCCGCGAACGACAAGATGCCCGGACCCGATTGGCCGGTCCTGGGAATCTAGAAGGCCGCTTCGACTCTTAGTCCGAAGACGACGGCATCGCTTTGACCTTCGAGGGGATCGAGAATCAGCTGCAGGTCAGGTTGAAGGGTAATGTTTGGCGAGATCGGAATCTGATAGGTGAGTTCCAGGATTCTTTCCGTTTTCGCGGGTGGGCGGCCGACACCCGAGACGGTTTCTAGAAAGTCATCGCCAAATCGGGTGATAGAGAAAGCGATGCCGAGAACGTCGGAGTTCCGGCCTGGGAGGAGACCGCCGTAGGTGAGCCCAAAATCGCTGTAAAGTCTCACGGTATTGCGTTCCTCGCTAGAGGCTGTCCCAAATCCGAGAGGATTTGGGTGGAAGCCTGATACCGATATCAATCTTCGTCACGTTATGTAGACCACGACATGCCTTCCGTCCTCGGTAGCTTACCTTTTATCCGTTATGCACCTTTCCAGCACCCTCCCTCTCGCTTTGAGTCGATAGTTCTCCCAAGGAAGCGCCTCTGACTCGATTCTTGGATCCCTATGCCGCCTGCGTTGCCTCTTTCTCATGTTCTTGCGCAAGTCTCTGCGCGATTTTCCATAGATTGTGGGACAGAACCGACCAGGCCACGCTAAGGTTACGGTTGTCAAAGCCTTTGCTGCGTATCTTGCCCCCGTGCCATCGGTTCTTGAGCACTCCGATCCGGCCTTCGGTGCTCCCTCGTCGTCGCTGCAACCGGACAAAGCGCGGCTCCTCCATCCGCTCCTTGAGCTCTTGTGGATTGCGGGGCGTAAGGGCGTCAAAAATCCCCTCTGCCTGGAGCCGCTTGCTGGCCGCCTTCGAGGCATAGCCCCGATCCCCACTGATCGCTTCGATCTTCTCCTCTAAAGCGAAGCCCTTTTGCCTCTCCAGACTTTCCCAAAGCTGCTTCAATTCGCTCGGGGCCTGCCCCCCATACAGTTTCCAGTCCAACAGATATCCCTCTGCGCTCTCGCATAAATAAAGGGTGTTGCCAAACTCCACCTCCCGATCTGCCTTGCCTCGCACGATGACGTCAATCTCAGGTTCGTAGGCGCTCAGGATCTTCTCCTCATTCTTCACCTGCCGCCCCCCTATGATCCGTTCGTGCGCCTGTTTCATGACCTGCGGTATCTGCTCTAACATACCATCCATTCGCTCGATGATTCGGCTCGCCTTCTTCTCGGTGTAATCGCTTTGCATCCACATAGCTTCCAATAAGTCACGGTGGCGAAGGGCATGGCCCTCAATCTTCTTGAGCAATAGCTTCATCCGCCGCAGGATCCCTTTACGCGCTTTGCCCGCCTCCCGGCGCCGACGCGCATGCGTCATCTCCAGGCACCGTTTGTTCATCTCCCGAGCCAATCCCTTTGCTCCCTGGGGCATGCGCTGTTTCATTCCCGCCTGCCCGATCAGACTGATCGCCTTGAGCAGCGTTGCTCCCACATCCTTGAGCAAGACCCAGTCCACGGGCCAGTGGATGTTCGCTTCCAGGCAAGTGGCGTCGATCAGGCATTCCCTCGTATCGATCGGCTTCTCTAATCCTGCCTCACCACAATGTTCAGCATTGCCCACCACCTCGGTCATCCTTGCATGCAGCTGTCTCAGATACGCTTCGTCGAAGAATTTCGAATCCCGTTCCAGACTGCTCTTCGATATTTTCCGGATCCCGTCTACCTCACGCACCCGGCAAAAATTAGCCAGAAGCTCACTGCGTCCCAACTCCTGCGACAGACAACGAAAGGATATCCCTCCGAGTAAATGACGCACCACCTCCACCCGCAGCGCTTTTATCGCTCTTAGAGCGCGTCGCTCCCGATCCTTCCCTCCCGCTTCATCCCATCCTTCCAAGGCTTTTACGATCGCCTCCCTTTCCAGCGAGGAGTCGATCAAAACCCGGTCAATCCGCTCCATTGTTTCCAGAAACACGGTGTAGTCTTTGCATCGAATGACTGGAGTTAGGGCTGGACGCAGGAAGCTTTGTACGGCAATATTTTTCATGAGAAGGGCGTGCTTTGTATTTGACTAACGCAAGCATAAGCGCCCTTTTTCGCCGGATCGAGCTTTTTGCAGCTCTATCCGGCCTTTTTTTTGCCCATAACTCATTAAAAATCAATTGTTTCCACCACTGGGACGGGCTCTCGCTAGGACTGTAGCCGAAGCGAAGAAATGATCCCAATCCTTGATCGGCGTCAGATTCCGAAAAAAGAGCCTGGTCGGCCGCGAAGTATAGCGAGGAATTCCCACTGCCAGTCCGTCCGCTGCCGAAGTCCTCGAAATCGCCGGTATGGTAAAAGCCGCCCACTTTATAGACCCCGGGCAGGCCTCGTATCTCGACTTCGGTACCGCCTTCGAGAAAAATGACGTAACCTCGATCTCCGCCCAGGCCGAATTCGAGACCGTGATCGTTGATCTCCTCTTGACCGGCGTCTCCGCTGTAGACACCGATCTGAAAGTAAGTATTCTCAGTGATCCTGACTGAGCCCCAGAGACCGGGAGAGCCCAGTGGGAAAATGGGGGCGCCGATATTGCCGGATTCGGTAGGCAATGGGCCAAAGGCGCTGTTCAGAAAAAGTCCGGCGTTTTCGGAAACCATAAAATCGTCGTCGGCCGCGATCTGCCCGATCCGCATGGCGATGGCGCCATCCCGCCACTCCTTCTGCAACCAGGCTTGAAAGAGCCGCACAGTGTTGAAGGCGGCGATATTGCTCACGGCGTTGAAGTCGCCCACCAGATGTTCGGAGGGGTCGTCCCCGAAAATAGCGAAGGCGCCTAAGTGTAGGCTGGCGCCGCTCCAGCCCCCCATCTCTTCGAAATCGATGTCGACTCCGAAATCGAGAAGCCCTTCCCCTACCGATCCGGTCCGATTTCCTCCTTCAAGATTGGCCACGAATCCTCCGAGCAGGAGACCGTAGGGTCGAATCCCGGAAGAATTGAGCTGCTCCAGTCCGAACACCTCGCCGGAAAGCGAGTCCCGGGTCTCGGCGAGTTCTTCGGCGACGGCCCTTCTAGTCCCCTGAAATTCGAGGATTAGCATGCCCAGGAGAAAGCTCGAGGCCCAGAATCTGGCTTTCGACACGACTTTCACGATACGGGTCTGTTTGAGCATCAGCGGACCCAACGGCGGACCCAGTAGGTGAACTGGTCGAGCAAACATACTACCAGGATTATGACCACCAAAAGGACTGCGACCTTCTCGTATTGGAAACCTCGGACGTAGAGCTGAATGTAATATCCGATTCCGCCGGCGCCGACCAGGCCGAGGACGGCGGCATCGCGAAAGTTCATCTCGAATCGAAAGACGGTAAAAGTGATAACTTGGGGGAGGCACTGGGGAAGGAGGCCGAAGCGCAGGGTCTGGGGCCAAGAGGCGCCGGTTCCTATGACCGCGTTGATGATTCCCCGGTCCGCGGTCTCGAATTCTTCAGCGTAGAATTTGGCCAGCATTCCGGTGGAGTGAAAAGCGATCGCCAAAGCCCCGGGGAATGGACCCAGGCCAACCGCGGCAACGAAAATGAGGGCCACGATAATAAGGGGGATCGATCGGATAAAACCGAGAAGCAGGCGCACCGGCTGGGCAATCCAAGGCGGAGTGACGTTGGAGGCTGCCAGGAATCCCAAGGGGAGAGAAAGGAATACTGCGATGGCCGTCCCTGCCAAGGTAATCATGAGCGTTTCCAAGGTCGACTTGACGACGAGATGGGTGACGCTCCAGTCTGGCGGAACCAGGCGGGTGAAGAATTCTCCGAAACGGGGACCGGATTGGAAGAGTGTTTGAAGATTGAATTCGGACCAGACCATCGACCAGATAATGAAAGCGCCGGTCGCGGAAAAGACGGCGGTCCGGATCAAGCTCCGGTGGAGCCATCGTTTTCTAAGAAGATGCATTCGAACTGAGGCCCTCTGATCGGAATCGTCTTTCAAGCCTCCCGTTTTCCCGCTAAACCGGACTCATGTAGAGGGACCACTTTCTCTCCGGAGCCGATTGCCTGATAGAGGAAGGCAGCTTTTTCATCGGTGAAGCCCTCGGTGGGACCGTCATAGACCACTCTCCCTTCGGAGAGCCCAATAATGCGGTCGGCGAACTTTCGGGCGAGAGAGGGCTGATGTAGATTGACAATCAGCGTGACGCCGCGCCTCTGCACGCACTCATTGAGCAGTTCGAGTGCATCTTCCGCCAATTCCGGATCCAGATTCGAGACCGGTTCGTCAGCCAAAATGATCTCAGCATCCTGCATGAGGGCCCGGGCGATGGCGGTTCGCTGCCGCTGGCCCCCGCTCAGAGTGTCGACTTTTCGTTCACTCAGTTGGCCGAGCTCGACTTCCCGCAGTATAGACTCCGCTTTATCCAATTCCTCTTGGGGATACCAGGCGAAGATACTCTTCCAGGAGGATACTCGGCCGAGGCAACCGGTGAGGACATTGGCGATGACACTCATTCGAGGGACGAGGAAAAATTCCTGATCGATCATGGCGATGCGCCGGCCGGTTCCCAAATTGGAATCCTCCCCTGAAGCCGCAGGATCCGAATCCAGTACTCGAACCGATCCGGTCGATGGACCCGTTCTCCCTTTGATTAGACGCGCCAGGGTAGTCTTACCGGATCCACTCCGCCCCAGGACAAAAATCCGCTCTCCTCGATTGACTCGGAGGGATTCAATATCGAGAGCACAATGGTTTCCGAAGAGGACGTGTAAGTCCGAGATCTCGATCAAGGGAAGGAGTCGATTATTTGATGAATCCATGAACTTTCGCTATCTCCGCAACTTCGGCGTAGTCTCTGTGGGTGACTTCGATGTATCCGTCTACGCCGTAGAGATAGCCGAGTAGGTGGTGATCCGGCCCCTCCTCATTCAACGCCAATAAGGCATTCTTGAGCTTGCCTGCAATCTTCCTATCAAGGCCTTTTCTGGCCACCAGGCAGTGGGAGGGAATCGGTCTCGATTCGGCCAGCATAACGACCGAATCCCGTTCTTCCGGGTGCAGCAGCCGAAAGGCGAACTCACCGACCCCGGCGGCATCCACGAAGCGGTTGTAGACTGCCCGAATTGCCTGTTCGTCGCCACCCGCGAAATAGATCTTTCCGAAATACTCTTCGGGAACTTCCGCAACCAAGCCGGCTTGCCGAAATATGTCCAGCGGGTACATGAATCCGGAGGATGAGATGGGATCGACAAAGGCGATGTTGCGACCACGGAGGTCCCCCAGTTCGTTGAAGCCGCTATCCTTGCGCACAAAGATCCGAGATACGTAAGTTGACTTCCCATTGTAGATTTCGCCGAGGAGGGGAACCGCTCCAGCATGCTGATGGGCCATGATATATTGCAGCGGGCCCATGAACCCGACATCGGCGGTCGCATTTCGGAGGGCTTCCACCACCCCGGAGTAATCGGTGGCAACGAAATCTTTCACGGGGACTCCGATCTCCCGCTCCAAGTACTCGACAACCGGCTCCACCTCTTCGATGAGTTGATCGGGATTCTGGTAGGCGATGAATACAATTCTCAGTTCTTTGCCGGATTTTCCCGTTAGTGGGCTACCCCCAAACATAATGAGGGCAATGAGAATGGATTGGAGGAGACGTTTGGTCCGTATTTTGTTCATGGTCAGTTTTTCCGGATGTCGGGTATGGTGAGTTTTCGAACAGCCTCCTAGTTAAGGTGTTCGGCATATTCGTCGTAGAGGGCGCGATACTCCGCTACAATCTCGTCGACTCGAACTCTATTCATCTCCTTATTCGCAGTTATGGCTTCTTCTATCAGTCCTGCCATCAGGTTGAGCACCCGCATGTAGCTCTGATCCTGCAAGTCCCACTTGTGGGCATGGATCTCCTGGGCGATCGTCTCGAAGGTGACGCCAATCAAACCGAATTTTCCGATCTGTTTTAAGTACTCGTAGGCAGATAGGAAGAATTTGAATTCCTCGAGTTCCGATTCAAGAGTGTGGATCGTATCCTCGTAGGCTTCGATTCCGTCTCCCACTGTCTCCACATAAGCGGTCAGGTCCGCCACTTCCCCTTCAGAGAGATCGAGACCAAAGTGTTCGTTGAACCATCCGTTTACAGAGCGAATATCCGGCTGGCTGCCATCGTGAAAATAGGGTGCGGTATGCTTGATCCCGAGGAGGGTGGGCGTATCCAGAGCACGATCCCTCGAATTATGGCCGCTGCCGGCAACGGTCCCAATGTCGTGACGCTGGTGGTCGACAAAATTGGCACTCGGGATGTGGCAGGTGGCGCAGCTTCGCCCCCCCAACTGCTCGAAGGTCCGGTTGAATATCACCCCTCCCCGTTTCGCTGCCGCAGGGGCATTGTCACTGAGGCCGCCGTCGGATTCCAGATTGGGATTGGCGAGAAAATCGAACTCGAGCATGTAGGCGATGATGCCGTCCATCAGGACCGGCTCCGGTTCCGTCCCGTTGAACTCGTTGACGATTACATTGCGGACGAACTCACGCAGTGAATCAAAGCGCCCGTTGCGTCCGTAGGGGGCGGTAAAGCGAATGCCTCGAAGGTCGGGAATGTCCAGAGGATCGAAGTGGCCGTTGTTGGCGTGGGGAGCAAAAAAACTGTTGGAAACGTCCATTCCCCCCGATTTCGTGGAAAGGCCTGGAATAAAGAATTTCGGATTCGTGATGCTCTTGTTGTGGCAGGTGTTGCAGGAGATCAGGAGGGATCGCGCCGGTTCCCCAAAAATGTAAGGGCTGTCAAAACCCATGTCACCCAAGGCGATGAGGACTGTCTCACTCTCGTCCACTCCGCGTTCCGCCATGTTTAGTATTTGACGGGGGCGAGGGAGCTGCTTGTTGGCCTCGCTTCCCGGGGGCAGCTTCACCGGCACATTGGCCGTATCGTCATAGGTGGGACTCGCCCAAGGCAAGGGAAGGAGCGAATCTGGATTCAGAGGGGTGTAATCCTCCACGTAGTTCTCTCTCACGTATTCCTTTACCTTTTCTGCGGAAAGAGCAAATGCTTCAACATCCGCAGCCATTCCGGCCGTCCCAAGTAGGCCCGGCATGCCCAACGCGCTGGACATCTCGAGCCAGGCCCGCCCGAGTCTTACAAAAGCTTCCCTGTCGGAAAATCTAACCTCGTGTTCAAAGCTAGCCCACAGTTGGCGGGCATGCTTTAGGGCTGCTGTCGCGCTATGATAGTCCTCAAGGCTCGCCTCCGTCCGATTGAGAGACTCGACGACGAGGAAGGCCAACCCTCCGGTGGTGGCGGAGAAGATCTCTTGCAATGCCTTCTTCCGTTCTCCCGGCGATGGGGCCTCCATTCCCCTCGCCTGCATCGCCCCTGCCACGTTCTCGCTCCGCCTCCTCACCTGCTCCCCCGTCTCCTCGCTCACAGCCCCCACTTCGTTTGCGATAACGGCTGTGTCCGCCCACACCAGCTCCCAAGGAACCGGATTGAGATTGAGGGTGAAGAGCAATCTCCGGTAACTCTCCACTGGAGGCAAAAACTCCTCCGCCGGAACAATGTGGGATGGCGCCCGGCTCGCCATTAGAAGAAATCCCAGGACGGTCGCCAAAGGAATCGTTCGTGTGATCTCTCGCACTCCTCCTCCTCCTCCTCTTCTCTCTCTTTTCAATTTCCTCATTCTTACCCAATGGTTTTATCCTTAGCCTATATTTGAAAGTTTAGTATAGGCTACAACAGGATTGCTTTTACTCGAACTGTCCGATTCTGGTCAAGGCAAAAAAGACTGATTTTCCTCCGGAAAGCTAACTGCGCGTTTGGAGAAATCTCCTCATTGCCGCCAAGGTGGCGGTGGAAGCATGATGTTCAATACCCTCGGCATCCATGACCGCGGTTTTCTTAGGGACGCCGAGTTCGAGGAGGAAGCTGGTTACAATGTGGTGCCTTTCGCGGCTCCTGTTGGCCAATTTTCTTCCCTTATTGGTGAGGAATATGGAACGGTAGGGCTGGGAGTTAACCAGCCCCGCATCTTTCAATCGACCGACCGTTTTCGACACCGTGACGTGCGAGACGCCCAATCTCTTGGCCACATCAACGGCACGAGCCTCCCCCTTCTGTTTGATCAGATCGTCAATCAGTTCGACGTAGTCTTCCGCCAGTTCGCGCTGGTTGCGGCTCCGCGAGTTCGCGTATGCGTTTGAGAGGGGCGAAAGACGGGATCTTTCGGCGATAAACTTCCTCATCGAGCTCTGTTTTTGTTCGAGATTGCGGCGATAAGCCTTGCCTCGACAATATTGCGGATCTGGGTACAATATTAGTAATGACTAAAATGTTTAATCAAGGCTAAATCGTCGCGAATGTCGACGGAAGTCCAAAGAGTGTAGAGAGAAGGAAGGAGGAAGGTCTTAACTTCGATGTTCGACGTTGGATGTTCAAAGTTCGACCCATAACCGACATTTTCGACATTAGATAACGACTAAGAGGCAAGATGGGAGAGGGGAAGGCCCTTGATCTAATATCGTGGATCTTGATCGTGATCTAAGGTCGAAAAGTGGGAGAATCGACTGGAGAGCACGATTAAGATTCACGACGGGAGAATGGAAGTCCCACGATCGAAGGTGGTGATCTCAATCGTGATCTATGGTCGCTCTCTGTGGGTGCGCCGTGTTGCGTATTTCGAGACCTTTCGAGTCCGGCTACTGAATCGCCCAGATGCTGGACTCGCGGGTGGCGTCGACCAGCTTTTGGGTGGTTCGATCAAGACGGCTGGCCAGGGTCTGGATGATCTTCAAACCGACTTCGGGATTGTCGCGCAGGAGAGTGAGCATGTCTCCCCCAGGGATATGAATGATCCTCGATGTATTCTTTGATTTGACGGTGCAGGTTCGAGGCTTTCCCAGGATGTCACCCATCTCGCCGAAAATGGTTCCAGGATACATGAGGACACTGAGGAGCATCTCGTCGCGGTATACCTCAAGGGTGCCCGACTCCAGAATGTAGAATCCGTGACCGCTTATACCCTGTTCGATGATAGTGTGGCCGGGTCCGAACTCGAGATGTTCTTCCATGCTTCTTTCGAATGCAGCGGCATCATTCCTGGATTATTGAATGTCCGCCAGAACGCAGAGAAGACAGGCAACCATCCCCAACGCCCAGCCACTCTTTGTCCTCTTTCGGGGTAATACTAACTCGATATGTAGTGTGGGTCATTCGCAATAGCAAGTCGAATCCTCCAGCTTCTGTATCCTAACCCATTAATTTACAATTCTTTAAACGATTTTCAGGAATCTGTTGAACGAGTTCTGGGACCGTCCGACGGGCACCCACCCTCTAAGTACTAGGCCTCTAGGCAGTGTGTGAAATGTGCGGGTTAAGAAAATGAAAGAGCTCCGATGCCAGTTTGGGACCGATGCCGTCCACCTTCTGAAGATCTTCGGCCCCGGCTCGTTTTAGAGCTTCGATGGTCCCGAAATGGATCAGGATCGCTTTTCGGCGGACAGGTCCGATACCGGTGAAGTCGTCAAGGATCGTCTCCTTGAGCCTGCGAGACCTCAATTCGGCATTGAATGTGTTGGCGAACCGATGTGCTTCGTCGCGGATTCTCTGAAGGAGGAGGCGGGCCTCGTTGCTCGGGGGAAGATTGAGCGGCGGGCGCTCATCGAGGAAGAAAATGGTCTCTTCTCTTTTGGCCAGGGCGATAAGATCGGGCGGTTCGAGACCGAGCGCGAGAAAGGCTCTGAGGGCGGAGCTGAGCTGCCCGACTCCACCGTCGATCACAATGAGCTCGGGAAACGTCTTCTTTCCCTTGTGCAATCGCAGATAGCGACGGGAGACTACCTCTCCCATGGCGCGATAGTCGTCATTGCCGACAAAGCTCTTGATCTTGTAGCGACGGTAGTTGCTCTTGTCCGGTCGGCCGTCACGAAAACGAACCATGGAAGCGACGACATAAGTTCCTGAAATGTGGCTGATGTCAAAACACTCGATTCGCCGAGGCGCCTGTTTCAGGTTCAAGACAGATGCCAGCTTCTCCAGCGCTTCCGAACCATAGGCCTGCGGGTAAACTTTGGGTTCACGGATGAACTTTCTTGTTCGGATTATGGTTCGCTCAAGGGCGAATACGATGTCGCGGAGCTCGGCCGCCCTTTCAAATTCTCTCTCTTCCGCGGCGGTGCTCATCTCTTGCTTGAGCTCCGCCAGCCACTCACGCGACTTGCCTTCGAGAAATACGCAGGCCTTGCCCACCCGCTCACGATACTCCTCACGGGAAACGACATTGGAGTGGCCGTAAATCTCGGAACGGGCGTCGTCGTAAAGAGTCCAAGTGCCGTCAGACCTCTTCTCGGGCCTCCCGTCTCCCAGCAAAATACCGAATCGGCGGCGCATTTCAGCAAGAGTTTTTCGCAGCAGTCGGGAATGGGCAAAGGGCCCGAAATAGACTGAATTGGCGTCTTTGCGAATGCGGGTAAGTCGGAAGCGCGGCAGCTCGTTTTCCGTGTCAACACGGACCTGGAGAAAACGTTTGTCGTCCGTGAAGTCGGTATTGTAGCGGGGCTTCCATTCCTTTATCAGTCTCCCCTCGAGAAGTAGAGCTTCGGCCTCGGAACGGACTTCGATGTGTTCGAAGGTTGCAACCAGTTTAATCATCGCCGCCACTTTGGGCTGCTCATTGAGAAACCTCCGGGAGGGTTGAAAATAAGTCGAGACACGTTTCTTGAGGTCTTTCGCCTTGCCGACGTAGAGCACGGTGCCAAACCGATCTTTCATCAGATAGACACCGGGGCGGTGAGGTAGCTCTCGCAGCCTCTCTTTGATTTTATTTGCTTGAAGGGCTGGCATTCGTCGGCAACTGAGTTTATCTCTAGAGAATACTCTTCCATCTTACAAGATCACTGAACTTGGCGCTGGTGTTCGTAATTTCGAACATCAGCACTTAGCCTCACGAAGATGATTGAGAACGCCCGTATTGAATTGATAACGCTAGGTGACGAACTCCTGCTTGGCATTCGCCAGAATACTCACCTCGCCTATTTGGGGCAGCAATTGGCGCAACACGGCTTGACGATTCGGCGTAATATGGTCATCCGCGACCGGGAGGAGGAGATCGAGCGTTTCTTTTCCCAAGCCTGGGAGTCATCCGACATTGTCCTGGCGACTGGTAGATTAAGGCCAACGGTGGACGATCTGACCCGAGAAACGATTGCCAAGGCGCTCGGCTTGGGCCTCAGACACGAACTTTCGGTGGAGGGTGCGATCCGCGAGCGTTACGCGCGAATGAAACGCACCGTATCGGAGAATAATCTGCGACAAGCGAAGATCCTAGAGGGAGCGGAGGTGCTGCCGAACCGCTTCGGAACCGCGCCTGGGATGTGGTTGAAGAAGGATGGAAAGCATCTGGTGATGCTTCCTGGACCTCCCTTCGAACTCTATCCCATGTTTGAGAGTCAGGTGCTCCCGAAGTTGAGAGAGGAAGGGATCATTGGGGGGGAAGACTCCTACCTGCAGGTGCGGACCTGCGGGGTAGGGGAGTCCCACCTGGAAACCGTCCTGTCTCCTGTATTCGAGCCCTTCGGGAGGAGGCTCGAAGTGGCCTACTGGGCCCACGACGGTCTTGTCGATGTCCGGCTCCGCTCCCGAAGGAGTGGGGTCTTGGACTGGGAAAAGATCAGAGAGATTGGAGAATCCTGTAGGTTCGTTTTGAAGGAAGATTTCGTTGGGTTTGGGGAGTGTGGAGTTGCTCAGATGGTGCTGAGTCAATTGAGAGCCTTGGGAAAGACACTGGCCATCGCCGAGTCCTGTACCGGGGGACTCTTGGCCAATGCCTTTACCGAGATTCCGGGCGCCGCGAAAGTGTTTGCTGGAGGAGTCGTCTGCTATACCAATGATTCCAAGGTTCAGATGCTCGATGTGCCCGAAGCCCTCCTGCAACAGCATGGCGCGGTGAGCGCGGAATGCTCGATAGCGTTGGCGGTGGGAGCGGCCGAGAAATTTTCCGCCGACTACGCCTTGAGCGTGACCGGATTCGTCGGCCCCGGCGGCGGCACCGAGGAAGATCCGGTAGGGACGATTTTTCTCGGCTATCACTCACCGGTCGGAGTTTGGTCGCGGAAACTCGTGTATCCCGGCAACAGATTAGCGGTAAAGTCGCGAGCGGTGAGCGGCGCCCTCGACTGGATGCGGCGGAAACTCAGCAAATACGAAGTCGAGGACGTTCTCGAAAGCATGCAAACGTGAGGGCGAACGGGAATTTCACTTTTATTTGCGGCGGGGATGATTTCCTCGTCTCCCGTTTAGGTAAGTCGATGGTGGCGGAGCGAAGCCGCGATCTCGAAAGCGAGTTCTCGCAGGAGATCGTCAGCGGCACGGCCAACACGGTGGAGGAGGTGGTAACGGCGGTAACCCAATTGCGCCAGGCTCTGCAGACTTTGCCCCTCTTTGGGGGGAAGAAGGTAGTTTGGTTCAAGGAAGTGAATTTCCTGGCCGATTCGGTTACGGGTCGGGCCGAAGGTACGCGCATTGAACTGGAATCTCTTCAGAAAAGCCTGGAGGAGGTTGATCGGGAGAGCGTCGACCTGGTGATTACGGCATTTCCGGTCGATCGCAGGCGTTCCTTCTTGAAGTGGTGCGAGAAGAATGCGGATTTCCACCTGACCGGGGCCGGGCGCAGTGCGGAAAATGCGGTCGCGACTTTGATCGAAGAGGAGTGTCGACGGTTGGGGGTCGATTTCGAGGAGGGCGCGAAGGAATATCTAATAGAAAAGCTAGGAGGGAACGCTCGGCTAATAATAGAGGAGTTGCGTAAGCTGGCTGCTTATCTGGGAGAGGAGGAGAGTACGGTCAGAGAAATTCACATCGCGGAGTTGGTCCCCGAATTTGGAGAGGGCAATTTCTTCGAAGCGGTGGAGGCATTCTACAGCGCAGACGTTGAATGGACGCTGCAAGCGATTCGACGTCATTTCTTTGGGAACCGGGATGCGCGAGGGCTGATAACAAGCCTGCAAGGACGCAATCGCCTGCTGATTCAACTGCGAGCTTTGATGGGCGGAGGAGAGATCCAGGTTGGAGGGGGAAATCTGAGCCCATCCTCACTGGAGAAGGCGGCCAAGGCCTACGAAAAGCACTTCGGAGGGAGTCAGGAGAAGAGGAATTTCAATCTCTTTTCACAGAGTCCATGGTATCTTCGTCACCTCTGTGCTTGCGCGGCTCGTTTTCCCCTCAAGAGTCTCATCCGATTTCAGTCCGCCTTTGTCAGCGCATTTGAGGAGACGCTGAATCGTGCCGATGAGCAGGAAGAGGTGATGCGCGATCTCGCCGTACGAAGCCTGAGCCGGGTCTCGCCTCCTGCCGCTCCTGGAAAGAGCCGAGAATACTCGGCGCGTAAAAAATTCTGACTTTGTGCTGGTGTTCGTAATTACAATGACGTTTGTGGGAGCGCCACTGGGGATATTGCAAGGCGCCCGAACGCGGACGGGTCGGGGGATCCCTTGCGCGTTTGGGCAACGCCGCAATACCCCCAGTGCCGCCCCACCGCTTTGCGGCCTGGCGATTTTGGCCTTGAGCCGCGTTAGCTTTGAGTGACAGGGTCTCAAACCCAGCCTACTCAAAGCCGCCTTGCCCAAGGCCAAAATCGCCTAGGCAAACGCCATCGTAATTACGAACACCAGCACTTAGACCCGGTGGAGACCATACCCAACATTCTTGCCCTGCGCTACGCCTCGACGGAGCTGAAAGCGATCTGGTCTCCGAGAGGGAAGATCCTCATGGAGCGAGACTTCTGGATAGCGGTGATGAAGGCCCAGAAGGAATTGGGCCTGGATATTCCGGATGAGGCTATCACCGCTTATGAAGCGGCCCGGGAAGCTGTCGACCTCGACGATATTCAGAGACGTGAATCGATCACGCGCCACGACGTGAAGGCCCGAATCGATGCATTCTGTGACCTTGCCGGGCATGAGCACATTCACAAAGGGATGACGAGTCGCGACCTCACCGAGAACGTCGAGCAACTTCAGGTCTGTCGATCCCTTCGGCTCATCAGAAGAAAGGCGATTACGGCTCTCAGTGCCCTTTCCCGGCGAGCGGAGGAATTCAAGAGTCTCGTGATTACGGCGCGCACCCATAACGTCCCGGCGCAGCCCACATCCTACGGAAGACGGTTGGCCATGTTCGGCGAAGAAACCCTCCTGGCGATCGAGCGCCTCGACTCTCTGATTGAGAACTATCCCATTCGCGGTTTGAAGGGAGCGGTCGGCAATCAGCTGGACTGCCTCACCCTATTCGACGGTGATCGCGATCGTGTCTTTCGCTTGGAAGAGATTGTCTACAAGCATCTTGGGGTCAAAAGAGGGCTGGCGGCGACGGGCCAAGTCTATCCCAGGAGCCTCGATTTTGAGGTTGTCGGCGCCCTTACCGCACTGGCCTCGGGGCCGGCTAACTTTGCCCGGAGCTTGCGCCTGATGGCGGGTCATGAATTGGCCGGCGAGGGCTCCGCAGATGGGCAGATCGGATCCTCTGCAATGCCGCACAAAATCAACTCTCGCAGTTGCGAGAGAATCGCGGGGTTCCTCACTTTGCTGAGGGGCTTCCACTCCATGGTTGCGGGACTCGCCGGCGAGCAGTGGAATGAGGGGGATGTTTCCTGTTCTGTGGTGAGGCGAGTGGCTTTGCCGGACAGCTTCTTTGTGGCCGACGGCCTGCTTCAGACCCTCCTCGTAGTGTTGGATGAGATGGAGGTGTTTCCGGAGGTTATTCACCAGGAGAACGAGAAATACCTGCCTTTCCTGGCGACCACTTCGATTCTGATGGAAGCGGTTCGACGTGGGGCCGGACGGGAAACTGCCCACGGCCTAATTCGGGAGCATGCCCTGGCCGCCCTTCGAGACTTGCGAACCGGCCGCATCGCCCAAAACGATCTCTTGGAACGACTCGGTTCCGATTCGAGGCTGGGGATCGATCGGCACCGGCTCGATGAAATCGTAGATCGTCTTCGTACTTGGGCCGGCGGCGCCTCGCAGCAAGTCGACGAATTTGTCGACCGGGTTGGGATCTGGAGGAAGCGTTTTCCGGACGCGGAAACGCACTCGCGCCAAGGTATTCTCTGACGGCAAAAAAGAATTTGCGTTTCGAGAGGGTTGTATATCTTCTTTGTCGACCCTTTCGAAAAACAAAGAGAAATCCATTGTATGGCAGGAGAACTCACTGGAAATTGTCTGGTAGCGCAGTCTGGAGGACCCACTTCGGTAATTAATGCAAGTCTGGCAGGTGTCATAAACGAAGCACTGAACTACGAGTGTATCGAGGAGATCTTCGGAGGGCTCAATGGGATCCTCGGAATACTGAATGAAGATTTGGTCGACCTGGCGGCAGAGTCGCAGCAGACCATTCGGGCTCTTCGTTATACGCCGGCTTCGGCCTTGGGAACCTGCCGCTATCGATTGAAGAAGACTCAGGACTTCGAGCGTGTTCTCCAGGTATTTGAAGCCCACAATATCCGCTATTTTTTCTACCTGGGGGGGAACGACTCTCAGGAAACCGCGGGTAAGATCTCCGATCTTGCGCAAAGCCGGGGCTATGAAATGCGGGTGATCGGAATTCCCAAGACGGTGGACAATGACCTTGTCGGCACCGACCACTGCCCAGGTTATGGAAGCGTGGTCAAGTACGTAGCGACAACCGTCCGGGAGATGGCCTGCGACAATGAGGCGATGGGGCACGGCGACCTCGTTTCGATTCTCGAAGTCATGGGGCGAAACGCAGGTTGGATTGCGGCCGGCTCATCCCTCGCCAAGAGGAGGGATCGGCCGAGTGATCCGCCCCATCTCATCTATCTGCCGGAGGTGGCCTTTTCGGTCGAGAAATTCCTCGACGATGTGCAGAGAGTCTTGAGCCGGGAGAGGTATTGTCTGGTTGTAGTGGGAGAGGGTTTGGTCGATAAGGACGGAAATTACATAGCGACCTCGAGTGGGCAGATCGACTCTTTCGGTAACGCCCAATTGGGAGGGGCGGGGGATTTTCTGCGGAATCTTGCCGAAAAGCATCCGGGAATCAGGGTGCGTTCCGCGAAGCTCGGGATCAGTCAGCGGGCGGCCGCACATTGTTCCTCGAAGACGGACAATGATGAGGCTTTTATGGCGGGGAAGGCCGCTGTCGAAGCAGCGGTCGCCAACGGAAAGACCGACATGATGGTCACGCTCTTGAGAGGGGAAGGCGAGCAATACACGAGTGAAACCGGCCTTTGTGAACTGGCCGACGTTGCTAACGGTGTTAAGTCAATTCCTGTCTCGTGGATAAATGACGACGGCGTCAGCTTGAATTTCCAATTCATCAAGTACGCCAGCCCGCTCATTCAGGGCGAAGTGCCCGTCCCCTTCGATAACGGGGTTCCGATTTACTGTCAGCTCAATAAGATTTGGGTCGATAAGTTGCTCGGGGCCCACGCTTTCGAATAAGGAGAAATCTTTCGGCCTAGCCGTGTGTCTGTCGGGCTTGACTACCTGCACAGCAATCGAATCACAACGTCCGACAGACGGCTAGGCCGAAAGATTTCTAACCCGAGATTGCAGTGTAGGCTCGTGCCATAGCCTCCCGAAGATGAGCAATCAAGATCGGCTTGGCTAGATAGTCGGACATTCCTGCGGCGAGGCAACGTTCCCGGTCGTTCTGGAGGGCATAGGCAGTGATGGCGATGATGTAGACGGCGCTCTTCCCCTCGCCGCATTCTCCGTTTCGGATTCTCCTTGTCACCTCCAAGCCATCCATTTCGTGCATCTGCACGTCCATCAGGATCACATCAAAATCACTCTCCTTGACTTTTTCAAGGGCTTGGGGACCTTCATCGGCAAGGGTGGAGCTATAGCCCAGATTCTGTAGGATATCGACAATGAGCTTCTGGTTCACAGGCTCGTCCTCCACCACCAGTATGCTGAGGGGGCGGTTGGTTGCGAATACTTCCTCCACGGCGTGATCCTTGGGCGATTCGGCTCCTTCCTGCTGGCTGCGCGCTTCCTCAATCGCAATTTTGAAATGGAAGGTGGTTCCGCGATCGACCTCGCTTTCAACCTAGATGGTCCCATTCATGAATTCGATAAGTCGTTTGCAGATGACCAGGCCGAGACCGGAGCCTCCGAATCGGCGAGTTGTGGAGGAATCGACTTGGGTGAATGGATTGAAAAGCCGCTTCAGATTCTCACCCGGTATGCCGATACCCGTATCGGCGATCTTGAAGTGGATCTCCCAACGATCACCTTCCTGTTTTGAAGTCTTGACGTCGAGGTGGACTTCTCCTGCGTCGGTGAATTTGACCGCGTTATTGACAAGATTGAGGATGATCTGGCGAAGGCGGTAGGGATCTCCCACAAATAATCCCCCAGATTCGTCATCGATCTCGAAGTTCAGCTCAATTTTCTTCTCATTCGCCTTGACGAGTTCGAGTTCGAGGGCTTCCAGAACAACGTGTTCAAGGCTGAAGTCGGTTTTCTCGAGTTCGATGCTCTGTGATTCTATCTTGGAGTAGTCGAGTATGTTGTTGATCAGTTCGAGCAGATTCTTCCCACTTCGATTGATAATTTGTACCTGCTCGTGTTGAGAGTCTTTCAGATCAGTTTGGGCTAAGAGGTCGGCGAACCCGAGGATGGCGTTCAACGGCGTCCTGATTTCATGGCTCATCATAGCGAGGAAATCGGATTTGGTCCGGTCCGCCTTTTCCAGTTTGGCATTGGCCTCTTCCAGATCCGCTCGCTGCTTGGTGATCTCGTCTTCGGCACGCTTTATGCGTTCCACCACATGTACTTTGGCGACGAGTATTTCGTCATCGACCGGCTTTGTCAGGTAGTCGAAGGCACCCAGTTCCAAACCCTTAACGACACGATCGGGATCCCGATACCGGGCCGAGAGAAAGATAACCGGGATGTTCTTTGTTTCGGCGTCGTCCCTTAGAACCTGAATCACACCGTATCCGTCCCAATCAGGCATTTGGACGTCGAGCAGAATGAGATCGGGGTGCTCATCGCGGGCCATCTTCAGACATTCAGTGCCGTTGACGGCGTCGATGACTTCGTAGTCACCTTCCAGGATGTCGCGGATGAGATCCAGATTATCTTGATTGTCGTCTACGGATAAGATCTTCATTGAATGGCGTCCCGTAGGGGATTTGAACCCCTGTTGCAGGGATGAGAACCCTGTGTCCTAGGCCTGGCTAGACGAACGGGACCACGCAAAATCCGAGAAAGAACGAGTAGCTTAAGCCACGCTCGGGAGCTGTCAATAGCTTGGAAGTCGCATACCTGTTTCCGTCTTGGTTTCCCTAGGGGACGGAAACAGGTATGCGATTTCCAAGCTTGATGTGCTTGTCGAGGAGACGTGCCATCACCACCAGGTCGGTCGTAGGGAGTTGGCAGGTGTAGTTCTCGCAGACGTATGCCGTTGTCTTGTTTTGCATGGGTTTGAGGGCATTAAGAACCTCGAGATTTTGGCTGAGGTATTGCTGGCCGGCGGCTCCATCCGCAAGGAGGACCACCTTGTTGGGAATATAGCGGCGAAAGATCTCCTTGAGCATGAGTCGGGTTTCTCTGTCCTTAGCCCTACCCGCGAGGATGATCTGGGGCGGAGTATCCTGAAGGAAGTCGTGGGCGACCAACATCTGGGGCATGCCCAGAGGCACCTCGCGCAGATGTCCCCGAAACCCTTGGAGAGTCTTTTCCGCTCTCATTCGGCTTTCCTTGCTTCCGGTCATCTGAGCGATGCGGAGCAGATTCAAAACGGAGACCGAATTGGCCGAAGGGACGGCCCCATCGTAGGATTCCTTCATTCGAAGGAGAATCGATGAATCGGTCCCCGAATCGCTAAAGTAACCGCCTCCGGAGGGATCGAGAAAGAGAGCATCCTGAGAATCCTGAAGGCTTACCGCGAGTTTCAGCCAATCTATGTTGAGGGAGGCTTCGTAAAGATCGATCAGTCCCTGAATAAAGAAGGCGTAGTCTTCGGCAAAGCCCTCCACTTTAGAAGGCCCATTTCGGTAGATCCGAAGCAGCCGTTTCGACTTCGAATCGTAAAGTGTTTGGGAGATGAAGGTGGCGGCTTCCTCCGCGGCACGAAGGTACTTCGGCTGCTGGAGAACATGGGCGGCTCGGGCGAAAGCGGAGATCATTAGGCCGTTCCACGAGGTGATGATCTTGTCGTCGCGATGCGGGCGGGGTCGTTTTTCGCGAAATGAAAACAGTTTGGCTCGGGCGGCCGTCAGGAGATTCCGCACTTCCTCGGCGGGGAGTTTGGAATACTCCGCCGTTTCTTCGATGCTCTCTCTTCGTTTTAGAATGTTCCATCCGACGAATTCGTCGTGCGGGTCGCTTTTCGGTGGAGCGTTTCCGACTTCGGAAACACCGAAATGCCGGATAAAGACTTCCGCGGTCTTCCTGTCCAGAAGGGCGTGAATGGATTTTCGTTTCCAGACGTAGAAGGCGCCTTCAACTTTCTCCGATGAGTCTTCCATGCGAAAGCTATCGGCGTCTTCGGCCGAATAAAATCCTCCTCGGGAATCCTTCATATCTCTCAAGACATACTTGAGATTGTCCCGAGCTAAATCCGAATAAACTGAGTCTCCCGTGATTTGAAATGCGTCGAGGTAGGCGCACACCAGCTGAGCTTGATCGTAAAGCATCTTCTCGAAGTGGGGGACGTGCCAGAAGCGATCCACTGAGTAGCGGTGGAACCCCCCCCCGATGTGGTCGTAGATTCCCCCTCGCGCCATTTTGCGAAGTGTAAAAAGGGCCATCTCCAGGGCCTTCGCCCCCTCCGCGTCTCCGGCTTCTTTGGAAGCGTAGTAGTGGAGGAGAAAACTCAGATTCACGGGCCGGGGAAACTTGGGAGCGGAGTTGAATCCGCCCTCCTTGGAGTCGAAGTTTGCGGAGTATTGCCTAAAGGCGGTATCCGGGAGATTTGATTCGGAGGCTTGGCCGGCCATTGGGGTCGGTTGAGCGCTTCTGCGCAATGCTTCCAGCACTCCATCGGCCTGCGATTCGATCTCTTCGCGATGGGTCTCCCAGAGGGTGGCGACTCGCTGCAGAATGACGGGAAAACCGAACTTGCCCCATCGATTCTCTGGGGGGAAGTAGGTCCCGCCGAGGATGGGTTTGAGGTCTGGAGTGAGCCACACGCTCATAGGCCACCCGCCACTCCCCGTGGTGGCCTGCACGAATCGCATATAGACTCGGTCAACATCCGGACGTTCCTCCCGATCGACCTTGATGTTGACAAAGTTTTGATTCATGAGAGCTGCCGTATTGGAATTTTCAAAGGACTCACGCTCCATCACATGGCACCAATGGCAGGTCGAATAACCGACCGATAGAAAGATCATCTTATCCTCGCCTCGGGCGCGGGCGAAAGCCTCCTCGCCCCAAGGAAACCAATCGACCGGATTGTAGGCGTGCTGAAGCAGATAGGGTGATTTCTCCCGAATCAGACGATTGGCGGGGGCGTGGCTGGCGCCCGCTTCCCGGGCTTCTCCGCCGGCGGGTTCAATGGTTGCGAGAATACCGAGCCACAGCAGAAGTAGCGAGGCCGGAGTATTCGGGGTGATTTTGACCTCCTGGTCCATGGCCGTAAAGTGGCGTCCCGTAGGGGATTTGAACCCCTGTTACAGGGATGAAAACCCTGTGTCCTGGACCTGGCTAGACGAACGGGACGCGAAAAAAATGAAGATCCATGAACTTAGGTCCGCCCAATTGCGGCGCAAGGTTATTCTCTATCGCCCGGAGGGACAGTACACCGGCGAATTCGGATCCTTCCATCCGACAGTTTCCTGATGTCGCTTGACAAGGAAGAAGGAAGCTATTTGCTTTCGTCCTTTTCGGTAGACTCGGTGAAACCAACATACAGACCCTCCAAGATCCGTCGGAAACGAAAGTTTGGATTTCGAGCCCGGAAAGGGACGCGGGGCGGCCGCAGGGTCTTAGCAAACCGTCGAAGTAAGGGACGAAAGCGACTCTCCGCCTAGGAGCCTGTCGGATTTTGACGTTCGATTGGTTTGCAAGTGACTAGGTTCGTCCGACAGACTCCTAGCCCGCTTTCCGCACAAAATTCCCGGCGGCGGTTTGGGTCGGAATCTCCCGCCCGACGCATTGTTGCGGGTGGCCTCAAAAGCGGGCTATTCAACCAATGCGCCAGCGACTGACCGCCCGGGAGCGCCTCAAGCGCAAAGTCGACTTCGCTGCCGTGAAGCGGCTGGGCAAAAAGAGCGACTGTGGGCCTTTCCTCGTGCAAATCCGGAATATATTGGATGTGACCGGGCAGGTGCCGCTTCGTCGGATCGGCGTTATCGCCTCAAAAAGGGTTGGATCGGCGGTGAGACGAAACCGTGCTAAACGGCTGCTGCGAGAGCTCTTTCGATGCAATCAGGGGATCCTGCCCCGGAGGGTCGATGTCGTTGTGATCGCCCGTAAATCCATATTCGATTTCACCCTTGATGAGTTGGAAGTTCGCTATTTGCAGGCTTGTCAGCGCCTCGCCCCTCTGGATATTAGCGGAAGATGACCCGAATTCAAAACCTCTTGCTGCTCCTGGGTCGATGGGTGGCCGTGGTCATCAGGGGGTATCAGCTGCTTTTTTCCCCGCTCAAGCGAGTGCTGCTGGGACCGCATGCTGGGTGCCGTTTCCATCCCTCCTGCTCGCAGTATGCGTTAGTCAGCTTTCGCCGGTTTGGAATCGGCCGGGGCGCTTGGTTGGCCCTTAAACGGGTTTTGAAATGCCACCCCTTCAGCGCCGGCGGATTCGATCCGGTGCCGAATGGCAAATCAAAAGTTGGGCGGGGCGAAACTGAAGCGATATCCCGTCCATGCCTCCCCGATAATGGATAGGACCTATACGCTTTTCGGGATTCTCCTCGTTGGAACCGCGTTGGCGTTTATCTTTTTGCAGCCCTCTGCGCCGCGAAGAGAACGACCGGTCCCACTCGATCCATCTGAAGAGCTCGATCGAATCAATGAGGATCCGGTATTCTCCGAGGCTCAGGACCAGGACCAAACCGAAGGCGCGAAGATCCCGGGTTTCGCTCCCGCGGCAGATCCGCTGGTACGTCTCCAGGAGCCTGCGCTCGACTCGCAGTGGGAAGGTCCGGAAGAGATCAATGTCCTTGAGAATTCGTTTATTCGGGTGGAATTCACAAGCCGGGGAGGAGCGATCAGACAGGTTGCGTTGAAGAAGTTCCCGGCGGTGCAGGGGGAGTCGCGTCCGTATGTCTTTAACGAGGGAAGCAATCTGCCTGCTTTAGGCATAAGCCGACTGCGCGAAGACGGCTCTCTCGAGCAATACGCTCCAACCTACGATCTCCTTCGGCTGGAGGACACGGCGATCGAATTTCATCGCGAATTGCACCCTGGAATCGAGCTCGTCCGGCGCTTCGAACTCTCAGAGGCCACGGAGGGAGCCGCTCCTTACGTTCTCAATCATGTCTCCCGCTTCATCAACAGATCCGGCAGCATCTTCAATGTGGACCAGATTTTCGTCAACGTCGGTACAGCCCCTCCGACCCTCTCCGACCCCTCCGGTTTCATCCTCAATTTCTCCTACTATCAGCCGGAGGACTTTGAGAGCATCAACGTCAGCAAGTTCAAGGGGAGTCGGGGATTTCTCGGCTTCTTTGCCAAAGATCCGGTAAGCATGGTAAAGGATCCTGTGAGGACCTTGTGGGCGGCCACAACAAATCAGTTCTTCACCTCCATTCTGACCCCCCAGGAGCCCGGCAGCGGAATCCTGGCCGAGCCGTCGGTCCTTCCTTCCGAAACCGAGAACGGCCCTCTCCGGATCGGAGTGACCGGCAATATCGAGTTCGACCTGCCGGCGATTAAGCCGAATTCCGAATTGGAGTTGAGTTTTCAGTACTACGTGGGCCCCAAGGAGTACGCGCGACTCAAGAAGTTGGAACAGAGGCAGGATCAGGTGATGCAATTCGGGTTCTTCGGCATCATTGGCAAGGGTTTGCTCCACCTGATGCTTCTACTTCACAAGGGAGTGGGGAACTACGGCCTGGCGATCTTGATGATGACGGTGATCATCCGTCTTCTCATGTGGCCCCTTACGGCGAAGGCGACCCAGACAACCAAGCGGATGCAGCAGCTGCAGGGACCCTTGCAGGAGCTGCGCGAGAAATACAAGGACAACCAGGAGAAACTAAACAAAGAGATGATGAAGATGTGGAAGGAACACGGGGTCAATCCGTTTGCCGGATGCATTCCCATTTTCGTTCAGCTTCCGATCTTCTTCGCCCTCTTCCAGATGTTGCGTGGCGCCTCGGAATTGAGGTTCGCCAGCTTTCTTTGGATCCGGGATCTCTCCCTTCCCGATACGATCGCGACCATCGCAGGATTTCCTCTCAACCCGCTACCTATTGCGATGACCGCCTCCATGTATTACTTGATGAGAATGACGCCGATGAATATGGATCCTATGCAGCAGAAGATCTACCGTCTGCTGCCTTTCGTATTCATTATTTTCTTTTACAGGTTTTCCGCCGGCCTTACACTCTACTGGACGATGTCGAACGGCTTCTCCATTCTTCAGCAGTACATGACAAACCGAAAAAAGGACCCAGCCCCTCCTCCGGCGGCAACCACGCCCACCAAACCAGCGAAAGCGAGAAAAAGGTCGAAGCGTAAACAGAAATAGGTTGATCTACGATGTCCGGCCATAGCAAGTGGGCGACCACCAGACGCCATAAAGCGGCGATCGATGCCAAGCGTGGGAAGCTCTTCAGCGTCATCGCAAACGAGCTGACCCTTGTCGCCCGTGACGGTGGCGCTAACCCCGAATTCAATCCCCGGCTTCGCACCCTTTTGAATAAGGCCAAGACGGCCAACATGCCCAGCGACAATATCGACAGGGCGGTGAAAAAAGGGACCGGGGAGCTACCCGGAGTGACTTTCGAGGAGCTCACCTACGAGGGCTACGGCCCGGGAGGAGTGGGGCTCATTGTCGAGGTGGCGACGGACAATAGGAATCGAAGCGCTTCGGCGGTTCGCAGTACCTTCACAAGAGCGGGCGGGAACCTTGCTGGGTCGGGAGCGCTGGCTTTTAACTTTCAAAAGCAGGGCCAGTTTCTGATCGGCGCGGAAAAGACGAACGAGGACGGTCTGATGGAGGCGGTGCTCGATCATGGAGCCGAGGACATCAGATCCGAAGAGGACCACTTCGAGGTACTCTGCCCGCTTGGGGATTTTGACTCGGTGGCAGAGGCCCTGGAGAAGGCAGGCATCGAGTCGGACTCATCGGAGCTTGCCTGGGTACCCAACACGCTGATCCCTGTCACCGATACCGATACCGCCAAAAAAGTCCTCCGTCTGATCGAGGACCTCGAGGATCTGGAGGATGTCCAGCACGTCTACGCCAATTTCGATATCGACGACAGCCTTCTTGAGGAGTCGGAGAATTGACCGAACCCATTCGGTCAACCAGCGATCAGTACCATGATCAGGAGGAACGGAAAGCGGGCATACTGTACAGCCGTTCCCATTAGGATTCGAAAAGGTGGGAGGTTGATCAGCACGAGCATGATGATGAGCCCATACATGGAGAGACGGTAGAAGCTCTCCTCGCTCATTCCGGTGAGATAGCGCAGAAAATGGGAGCCGTCGAGAGGGGGTATGGGGATGAGATTGAAAACGATCAAAGCACAGTTGATTGTTATGATGGGGAAGATGAGTTGATTAATATCGAAGCTGAGGCGCATAAGAATTCCTCCTAGCAGGGCGGCTCCGAGCGCGATGACGGCATTTGAGAGCGGCCCTGCCGCCACTACTATGAGGTGATGCCCCGGCCTTCGCCGAAAATGATTCATGTTTACCTGCACGGGCCTCCCCCATCCGAGCATGAAGAATCCCTGACCGGCCGCCATGGGAGAGAAGATGTTGAAGAGAGGAATTAGGCCCGTACCGATGGGGTCGAGATGTGCCAACGGGTTAAGAGTAACGCGGCCTTGAAGACGGGGGAGGTCGTCCCCCAACCGATCGGCCGCGATGGCGTGGCCCCATTCGTGAATCGCAATGCTGCTGGCGAGAATCAGATAGACGATAAGACCCTGGCGCAAAAGCTCAACCGTATCGGGATCCATTGCCCACTTACTGCTCCATTAGACACCTCTTGTAAACACGTTTCTAGCCTGCTTTTTTCGTGACCTGAGAGCGCCGGCGCGTCGAGAGGGAGATATTGCCGGAGATGGGCTGCCCGGGCGTTTGTGATAAAAGCAGGCTAATTTTTCGCTTTGTCGATTACCTCCTGGCGGCTCATTTCAAGCTCCGTAGTCTCAACTTTCGAGGCGAGGGTGAGGGCTTCTTCGGATCGGTTCAGCATGACAAGAGCGTTGGCTCGATGGAGCCGGACCGCGTCCGCCTCCAGACCGGGTTCAGCGCCATCCTGGAGAGCGGTCCAGAGCGATAGGGCAGTCTCCCAGTCCGGATTTTTTACATCATAAAAGGATTCGGCGTAGCGGAACCGGTAGGCGCGGTTCTCGGGTTCGAGACGTGCGGCATCGGCAAAGGCATGGAGCGTGCTCTCGTCCAGTTCACTTTCAGTGAATATTCCGCTCATCAGTATTTTTCGGCGGAAGACATGCATGGTTTCACCGATCTGGTAGTAATAGAGCGCGGTTTCCGGACTCAATTCTATGGCTTGGAGGAAAAAGCCGAGGGCCTCTTTGACTTTTCCGTTCTCGGCCATGTAGTTTCCCAGTTGCTGCTTGACCGATGCGATCTTGGGATCGATCTGATCGGCGTTCAGAAACTGGAGGGCGGCGTGCTCGTATTGTCCGATCTTGTAAAGAAGTTTACCATAGAGGACGTAGGCTATGGCGTTGCCGGGGTTGCGGAGCAGGTATTCTTCGTAGGCGTGTGCGACCCGTTGGATCTTATCCTCAAATTCCGCCTCACCGTAGGAACCGGCCCGCGCATCGATATCCTTGAATATCGCTTCCTGTTTTCGGACGATATCTGTTAGTTTTCGATCGGCAAAGGACTCGCTTGGCAGCTCTGCCTGCGAGCCTTGCCTGATTTCGCGATTCTCGTTGACCTCTGGAGTATGGCCGCAGGCGGCCAAGAGGAGAATCGAAAGAGCAACCGCAAGGATTCTTCCGGACATTCCGTCGCCGCTGCGTGGTGCAGTTACAAGCGCCTTATCCAACATCATTGAGGTTCAGAACCTAGCCCGCTTTTCGTGGGCGGCAAGCAGCCACGCTTCGACAGGTAGATCCTGGTGGGAAAGGAAGAAAGGAATCTGTCGGTAAGAAGTTGGTCGCAATTTACGACCGTCAAATTCCGAACCGAAGTTCGAGTCTGTTGCGAAGTGCAAAGCCCGACAGATTCCTAGTTCAAACCACAGCTACCCCCGGGAATGCCGCAGGTGGGGCACTCCGGTGCGCCGGTGGGTTCGCTCTTTCCCGAACCGCTGCCCGGCGAGAAGCTTGAAAACTGCTTCTCAAGATTGCGACCATGGCACTCCGGACACTCGGGGTCGGTTGAGGGCTGCACGAGCAACTCAAAGTCGTGGTCGCAGTCGGAACAGTTGTACTCGAAGATCGGCATCTTACCTATCTCTATTGAATTCTATCCTGGGCCTTTCCTGCATCTTGGTCAAGGTCGGGGAATAGGATGCCCTGCGGGTCAAGAAACTGACCGGATTCGAGATCGATCTCTGCGAGCAGTTCCGGGCCGTCGTTGTTCGGACTGTTGACAAGATTCGAGATAGGAATGCGCCGCATACTCTGGGAGGGGAAAGGTTGGAAAAGGGGTTCAAGCGGTTTTCTTTCCGATTCCGAAGGATCGAGCCACAGATCGAAAACATCCTCACTCAGGATCACAGGCATTCGGTGATGCACATGCTCCATAATTTCGTTGGCTGAAGTTGTGAGGATGGCACAGGTCTCCCGATTCGCTCCCTCAGAGTCGCGCCAACTTTCCCAGAGCCCGGCAAGTGCCATTGGTTGGTGGTGGGCAAGCGTGAAGAAGTAGGGTTGCTTTCGCCCACCATCTTCAGGGCGGTTCCACTCGTAGAATCCACTGGCCGGGATGATGCAACGTCGATTCTTGAAGGCGGCGCGGAAAGCGGGCTTTTCGGCCGCCGTTTCGCTACGGGCGTTGATCATCTTGTAACCGATCTTCGGATCCTTGGCCCAGAAGGGCACGAGTCCCCAGCCCAAATTCACGCCCTCCCTGGACCCATCTTCACGGGAGGCTCGAATCGCCGCAACCGGCTGGCTCGGACAGATGTTGAATCGCGGTCGAAGCGCCTTGAGCAACTCCTCACTCATCTTATTGAGAAGGAATCGCGGAGCCAGCTCCTCCTGTTTCGCCATTAACGCGTAGCGTCCACACATTTTAGTCGTATTTTGGTCCTTTCTGGGGGAAAACAGGGAAAATGGCAATCCAAGGAGAAAGTGCGACGGGATCCTATCATGACGCTTTCTGAGCTGCATAGAAATGAGGCGATTCGCCTGAGAGAGTTTCCCATTGCGAGGGAGAGCGTCTTTCTTGCCAATGCCGCGATCTGCCCGCTTCCGGCAAGGGTGGGTGAGGCGATGAAGGGTTTTGTCGATAAGGCGATGCGGAGAATGATCGATTTTGACAGCTACGAAGGATTTTACGAGGAGACGCGGGACTTCGCCGCCGACCTTCTGCAATGCCCGCCTCGGAACCTCGCGCTCCTTGGTCCCACCTCGGTTGGGCTGTCGCTGGTGGCCAACGGGCTCTCCTTCAGGCAAGGGGATAATGTTGTATACTATCATGACGACTATCCCTCCAACGCGGTGGTATGGATGAACCTGGCGGAGAGAGAAGTGGAGCTCCGTACTGTCTCGCCGGTGGAGCAGGGAAGGATTACGGTGGACGATTTGAAAGGGCTGGTTGACTCTCGAACTCGATTGGTCGCGCTTTCGTCGGCCCACTTCGTCAGTGGATATCGGATCGATCTCGAATCGATCGGCGAATGGGTCAGACGTTCGAATGCCCTTTTCTGTGTTGATGGCATCCAGACCTTGGGGGCGGTTCGAACTACGGTGGAGTCGGTCGATTTTCTAGTGGCCGACGCCCACAAGTGGCTTCTGGGCCCCCCGGCGATTGGACTGTTCTACGTCAATCCCGGGATCGAGGAGCAGCTTAGACCGACTCTGTTGGGTTGGCACAGTGTCGAGTGTCCGGATTTCATCACACCGGAGAAGGTGATTCACAAAAGTGACGCAAGACGCTACGAGGCGGGTTCGCCGAATCTGCCTGGACTCATCGCCCTCAATGCATCGCTCCGCCTCCTCCTCGATTTCTCCATCGAGGCAATTGAAGAAAGGGTGACCGGGTATACCAGGCATATTCGGGAGAGGGTCCGGCAAAGGGGCTACACTTTAGCCTGCCGTGATGACGACCGTCTGTCCGGCATCTGTTCATTCCGGAAAGAAGATGCCGATATAGAAGCTCTCCACGATGATCTCCAGCGAGCTCAGATCGTCTCCTCATTGCGCTCGACACCCGATGGGAAACAGTGGATCCGGTTCTCGCCCCACTGTTACAATACGATGGACGAGATTAATCGGGCACTTGAAATTCTCTGAGAAGATGCAACAACGAGAACTTGGGAATCTGTCGGACAAACTCTGCCGCGTGCGAGGCAATCCTGCGGCAGAGTTCGACATACTCCTACTTTGAAGTCATGACACCTTTAATAGTAGTCGCCGTCGTCGTCTTCATACTCGTCGACGTCGTAGTTGTGGCGATTATTTTTTAGTCTCGGGGGAGAAAGAGTAGAGCCCACTCAAAGTTGGAGATGCTCGCTCAGCGTTTCGGTCTCGGAATCGTGGGCGGCGAGCGGTTTCGATTATCTGATGTGAGACTCTGGCGACGGCCGGAGTGGAGATAAACTCTTCGATCGAATCATGATTGAAGGTCTTCCGGAACGGAGTGCGATATGGAGTAATCCGGGTCTGTCTTTCCGATAGGCCGCGAAACGTGATACCGGATTGGGCGAAGGAATGGGAAGATAGGAGTTTTCGCTGGTTTACTTGGAGCCCTCATATCTGGAGCCCGTCCCAGTGGTGGAAACAATTGATTTTTAATGAGTTATGGGCAAAAAAAAGGCCGGATAGAGCTGCAAAAAGCTCGATCCGGCGAAAAAGGGCGCTTATGCTTGCGTTAGTCAAATACAAAGCACGCCCTTCTCATGAAAAATATTGCCGTACAAAGCTTCCTGCGTCCAGCCCTAACTCCAGTCATTCGATGCAAAGACTACACCGTGTTTCTGGAAACAATGGAGCGGATTGACCGGGTTTTGATCGACTCCTCGCTGGAAAGGGAGGCGATCGTAAAAGCCTTGGAAGGATGGGATGAAGCGGGAGGGAAGGATCGGGAGCGACGCGCTCTAAGAGCGATAAAAGCGCTACGGGTGGAGGTGGTGCGTCATTTACTCGGAGGGATATCCTTTCGTTGTCTGTCGCAGGAGTTGGGACGCAGTGAGCTTCTGGCTAATTTTTGCCGGGTGCGTGAGGTAGACGGGATCCGGAAAATATCGAAGAGCAGTCTGGAACGGGATTCGAAATTCTTCGACGAAGCGTATCTGAGACAGCTGCATGCAAGGATGACCGAGGTGGTGGGCAATGCTGAACATTGTGGTGAGGCAGGATTAGAGAAGCCGATCGATACGAGGGAATGCCTGATCGACGCCACTTGCCTGGAAGCGAACATCCACTGGCCCGTGGACTGGGTCTTGCTCAAGGATGTGGGAGCAACGCTGCTCAAGGCGATCAGTCTGATCCGGCAGGCGGGAATGAAACAGCGCATGCCCCAGGGAGCAAAGGGATTGGCTCGGGAGATGAACAAACGGTGCCTGGAGATGACGCATGCGCGTCGGCGCCGGGAGGCGGGCAAAGCGCGTAAAGGGATCCTGCGGCGGATGAAGCTATTGCTCAAGAAGATTGAGGGCCATGCCCTTCGCCACCGTGACTTATTGGAAGCTATGTGGATGCAAAGCGATTACACCGAGAAGAAGGCGAGCCGAATCATCGAGCGAATGGATGGTATGTTAGAGCAGATACCGCAGGTCATGAAACAGGCGCACGAACGGATCATAGGGGGGCGGCAGGTGAAGAATGAGGAGAAGATCCTGAGCGCCTACGAACCTGAGATTGACGTCATCGTGCGAGGCAAGGCAGATCGGGAGGTGGAGTTTGGCAACACCCTTTATTTATGCGAGAGCGCAGAGGGATATCTGTTGGACTGGAAACTGTATGGGGGGCAGGCCCCGAGCGAATTGAAGCAGCTTTGGGAAAGTCTGGAGAGGCAAAAGGGCTTCGCTTTAGAGGAGAAGATCGAAGCGATCAGTGGGGATCGGGGCTATGCCTCGAAGGCGGCCAGCAAGCGGCTCCAGGCAGAGGGGATTTTTGACGCCCTTACGCCCCGCAATCCACAAGAGCTCAAGGAGCGGATGGAGGAGCCGCGCTTTGTCCGGTTGCAGCGACGACGAGGGAGCACCGAAGGCCGGATCGGAGTGCTCAAGAACCGATGGCACGGGGGCAAGATACGCAGCAAAGGCTTTGACAACCGTAACCTTAGCGTGGCCTGGTCGGTTCTGTCCCACAATCTATGGAAAATCGCGCAGAGACTTGCGCAAGAACATGAGAAAGAGGCAACGCAGGCGGCATAGGGATCCAAGAATCGAGTCAGAGGCGCTTCCTTGGGAGAACTATCGACTCAAAGCGAGAGGAAGGGTGCTGGAAAGGTGCATAACGGATAAAAGGTAAGCTACCGAGGACGGAAGGCATGTCGTGGTCTACATAACGTGACGAAGATTGATATCGGTATCAGGCTTCCACCCAAATCCTCTCGGATTTGGGACAGCCTCTATCTGGGATTGTTCGGCCGGGCGGGCGATCGAGAACTTTGTCGATAACGCTCACTTCTCTTTTGTTCATCGCGAAACCTTCGGACTGGGGAGCGATTTTACGGCTTAGGAGGAAGCTGTCGTGATTGGCTTTTGGAGCTCGCGGCGAGGATCACCTGTCTGGGTGCGGTCGAGGACCTCGGGGAAATCAACCACCGACGTCTTCCTAGCCCCGGCAAGCCGGGATTGCAAGGGCGTAGCCCCAACTGGATTGAGAGAGAGAGAATCCGGTTGATTGGACCAAGAGGGCCAAGTTTAATCAGAGCAGAATATGGAAGGGAATATCTGAATGCATCGGAACTGTTCGCAAATCGGGTAGTGGAAAAGTATAATGGATGTCGCGACGTCAGTTCTGATTTTGATGGTGGGTCTCGTGCTTGGGGCGGGCCTGGCATTTGTTTTGATTCGCTCGCAGCTTAGTGAGCTTCGAGAGCGACTGAGGGAAAAGGAAGCGGAGGCCTCTGAAGTGTTGCGCGAGAATCGGCGTTTGGAAAGGGAAAAGGCAGTGGTAGAGACGGAGAGGAAGGCGGCGGAAGAGAAGCTGGCCCTACTGGACGAGGCGGCAAAGAGCCTGGCCGACACCTTCAAGGCACTCTCGGCGGAAGCGCTCAAAAGCAACAACCAGTCTTTCTTGGAGCTGGCAAAATCCTCATTCGAGAAGATCCAGGAGAGTGCGAAGGGCGATTTGGAGCAGCGTAAGCAGGCGATCGATCAACTGGTCAAGCCGGTGAGAGAATCCCTGGAGAAGGTGGACGGAAACATTCGGAATTTGGAGAAGGCGCGCGAGGGGGCCTATGAGGGGTTGCGGGAGCAGATAAAGGGCCTCCTCCAGACACAGGTAAATCTGCAGACAGAGACCGCGAATCTGGTTCAGGCGTTGCGGACACCGAACGTGCGAGGGCAGTGGGGTGAAATACAGTTGGAGAGAGCTGTGGAATTCGCCGGCATGGTTGAGTATTGCGACTTCGTGCAGCAGGAATCGATCACCACCGAGGAGGGTCGGTTGCGCCCGGACCTGATCGTTCGCCTGCCCAACGAGCGTCGGATCATCGTCGATGCCAAGACTCCGTTGTCCGCCTACCTGGATTCGCTCGGATCGAAAGATGAGGAGCGCCGGAGGGCTCGGATTCAAGATCATGCCCGCCATGTGCGGGACCATATACGAATGCTCGGCTCGAAGGCTTATTGGCGTCAGTTCGATGATACGCCCGAGTTTGTAGTTCTCTTTCTTCCAGGTGAGGCCTTCTTCAGCGCAGCATTGGAAGAAGATGCGGAACTGATCGAATTCGGGGCCAACGAAAAAGTGATCTTAGCGACCCCAACCACGCTCATCGCCCTCCTCAAGGCGGTGGCCTACGGTTGGCAGCAGGAGAAAGTGGCTAAACACGCGAATCAAGTAAGCGAGCTGGGGAGAGAGCTCTACGAGAGGCTTGCGACCCTGGCGTCCCATTTTTCTAAGCTCGGAGGGCACCTCAACCGCGCCGTGGAAGCTTACAACAGTGCCGTGCGTTCGACCGAAACGAGGGTCCTCGTGACGGCTCGGAAATTCAAAGAGCTGGGAAGCGGGAGTGGCCGCGATATCGATCAGCTCGAACCCATCGAGAAGATCACAACGGCTCCTCAGGCCGAAGAGCTCATCGAATCCGATCCGCCGCTACTCGATAGCAAGGCGAGTTGAAGGAATCTGTCTAACTTCGCTTCGCCTTTCTATGGAGAGATTGCGCCATCGGGGCGCAATTGTGGATCACCGCCTATACCACCACCGACATCTTCCTAGTCGCTCTGCCGAGCGGCAGAGCGGGGACTTATTCAGATCACCTGATTGGTTCCGCAGGTCTCAATTCTGCCGTTGCCAGCGACCAAAGTCTATGGACACAGCGCGATAAAGCTCTAACGTAGAGCCCGTCCCAGTGGTGGAAACAATTGATTTTTAATGAGTTATGGGCAAAAAAAAGGCCGGATAGAGCTGCAAAAAGCTCGATCCGGCGAAAAAGGGCGCTTATGCTTGCGTTAGTCAAATACAAAGCACGCCCTTCTCATGAAAAATATTGCCGTACAAAGCTTCCTGCGTCCAGCCCTAACTCCAGTCATTCGATGCAAAGACAGGGTGAAAGTTTTCTGGGGAGGAAGTGGCTGATAGGCAAAAAGATAAAAAAAGAGCTAGACAAACCCGAGGGAATCAGTCATGCCAAGATGGTATGAAAGACAAAAGATCTTACCATCTGACTCCTTCGATAGATCGTCTAACTCTGCGTCTGATCTTGCCCGAAGAGCAGGAGCGATTCAATGATCTTTTGATCCAACATCATTATTTGCACAGTGCGGGGAGCGCGGGAGAGACCCTGCGCTATGTGGCTTTGATCGACGGGCAATGGGTGTGTCTTTTGCTGTGGGGAGCGGCTAGCTACCGGCTGAAGGATCGAGACGGCTGGATCGGCTGGGATGGGGCGCGACGGCATGCGCGCTTGAAACTGGTGGTGCAGAACCGGCGTTTTCTCATTCTGCCCGGGCTCAAGCTGGCCAATCTGGCCTCCAAGACGTTGGCGATGTGCCTGAGAGTCTTGGCCGATCACTGGGAGCAGGCCTTTGCCTATCGCCCCTTGGTAGCGGAAACTTTCGTGGACCCACAGATCCACCGAGGCACTTGCTACAAGGCGAGCGGGTGGACTCCTTTGGGCTTGAGCGCGGGATATGGTCGACAGCGGGAAGATTTCTATGAACGCCATGAGCGCCCCAAGCAGATCTGGGTCAAACCCCTGCGGGCTGATGCTCTGCAACTGCTGCGCTCGCCAGGGCCCTTGCCCAAGGCACACCGTGAGGCCCTCAATGCCAACGACAACTCCCATGCGGTCTGCCTCAAAGTGGAACAGATGACAAGCCTCCGGGAACGCTTCCACCAGATCGAAGACTTCCGTCGAAAAGCGGGCCGTCGCTATCGACTCGCCACGGTCTTGAGTATGATTGTGCTCGGCACCCTCTGCGGCAAACACAACCTCAAGGAGATCGTGCGCCTGGCCCATCACCTCAATCAAGCCCAACTGCGCGCCTTACGCTCCTGGAAAAACCCCCAAACAAGCCGTTTTCAGGCCCCCTGCTATGATGTCTTCTACCGGGTGTTGCAAAACGTCGAGGCCGAGCTTTTCGATCAAATCCTCACCCAATTCATAGCCTCGCCCGAGGGCCGTTTGCCCCGCGATATTGCGGTTGACGGTAAGACTCTCAAAGGCACTGACAAAGAACCGGCCAAGGCCTTGCACCTGGTGGCCGCGGTCGATCATCAAAGCGCTCAAACGATTGCCCAAGTCGCTACCGCCGACAAATCCAACGAGATCACCGCCGCCCAAACTCTCCTGCGCAAGATGCCGGCCATGGACGGATCCACCTTCACCTTCGACGCCATGCATAACCAAAAAGAAACGGCCCACATCGTGGTCGAAGAACTCGGTGCTGACTATATCATCCAGATCAAAGACAACCAACCCACCATGCATCAAGACGCAAAGAATCTTTTCGGCCCCTCCCCCTTTTTGTCCACCAAACCGTAGATAAGGACCATGGCCGCCTGGAGATTCGTCAAATAGCAACCCATCCTCTAAGCGCTCCCTCCCTTGGCTTGCCTCATGCTCGTCAGTTCGCCTCTGTCCAACGCACCTTCCATTATCCTAACAAAGCGAAACCTTCCTCGGAACGCTCCTACTATGTCAGCAGCCGCGATCCCACCGACTTGAGCCCTCCTCAGTTCCTATCGAAAATCCGCAACCACTGGGCCATCGAAAACAAAAACCACTACCCCAGAGATCGCTTCTTCGATGAAGATCGATGTATGATCCGTAACCATAACGCAGCCAGAATCCTGGCTGCTTGCAGGCAACTGGTTCTTAGCCTCAAATCTACCATGGGCTTCGAATCCACCCCTGCCCTCTGTGATCATTTCACCTTCAACCTACACAAGGCCATCAATATCATCACCTAATGTCCCGAGAATCAAAACACCGTAGATGCAAAGACTACACCGTGTTTCTGGAAACAATGGAGCGGATTGACCGGGTTTTGATCGACTCCTCGCTGGAAAGGGAGGCGATCGTAAAAGCCTTGGAAGGATGGGATGAAGCGGGAGGGAAGGATCGGGAGCGACGCGCTCTAAGAGCGATAAAAGCGCTGCGGGTGGAGGTGGTGCGTCATTTACTCGGAGGGATATCCTTTCGTTGTCTGTCGCAGGAGTTGGGACGCAGTGAGCTTCTGGCTAATTTTTGCCGGGTGCGTGAGGTAGACGGGATCCGGAAAATATCGAAGAGCAGTCTGGAACGGGATTCGAAATTCTTCGACGAAGCGTATCTGAGACAGCTGCATGCAAGGATGACCGAGGTGGTGGGCAATGCTGAACATTGTGGTGAGGCAGGATTAGAGAAGCCGATCGATACGAGGGAATGCCTGATCGACGCCACTTGCCTGGAAGCGAACATCCACTGGCCCGTGGACTGGGTCTTGCTCAAGGATGTGGGAGCAACGCTGCTCAAGGCGATCAGTCTGATCCGGCAGGCGGGAATGAAACAGCGCATGCCCCAGGGAGCAAAGGGATTGGCTCGGGAGATGAACAAACGGTGCCTGGAGATGACGCATGCGCGTCGGCGCCGGGAGGCGGGCAAAGCGCGTAAAGGGATCCTGCGGCGGATGAAGCTATTGCTCAAGAAGATTGAGGGCCATGCCCTTCGCCACCGTGACTTATTGGAAGCTATGTGGATGCAAAGCGATTACACCGAGAAGAAGGCGAGCCGAATCATCGAGCGAATGGATGGTATGTTAGCCCGTCTTTCTCAACTGGGGCCTGATTTCGACGTAAGTCGTTGATAGTGGGCCAAAGGTCTACACTACAGGAGGGGTTATTTGGATTCGATTTGGGGGGGTGGTTGGGGAGGAAGTTCGAGGTGTAACCGGTTCAGTAGTAGCTTTTGGTCCTCACCGGGCTCGGTGTAACGGGTAAGCACAACGGTGCGTCCGTCGGTGGTGGGCAGTTTCACATCGAGCATTTGGATGGCCGCCATTTTGGAGAGCACCTCGGCTGGGGTCAGTCCCGGAGCCATCGGGTAGAGTCGACGTTTCAGGGTGACCCACAGAGAGTAAGCAAGGAAGCTGATAAAGATGTGCGCCTCGATGCGATCATCTCTCTGATGATGGATGGGGCGGATGGAAAGGTCGTTCTTGATTTCCTTGAAGACTTGCTCGATCTCAGTGAGCTGCAGGTAAAGGCGCCAGAGTTGCTCGGGGTTCTCGGCACTGAGGGTGCTGCGCAACAGATAGCGGCCTTCGCGGCGATAGGCTTGGCGGTATTTTTTTAAGTTCAACCGGAAGCTCAAAGGCGGCTTTTCAGTGGGGGCGCCCTTGGGGGCGATCTCGATGTCGAGTAATCCAAAGATCCGGGGACCGGCCTCCTTTTTGGCTTCGCCCAGTTTGATCAGGATGGTATCGCGTTGGTAGCGCCGTTTGCTCTCACGCAGCTTCTTGAGCGCCTCGATAAGACGGCGTAAACGACGCAGGCGCATGTTTTTTTCTTTGCGCACCCGATCGTCGCTTTTAGCCAGAACGTAGGTTTCACCTCCCTCGCTGAGGAGTTTCACCTCGATACCGGGACGCAACTGCTTCCAATCCTTCTGCAGCAACGACTGCTCGAAGCGACCCAGCCAGGAGCGCGGGGTACCCACCAGATAGTGGATCCTGGGTTCGCTTTGGCGCATCTGTTGCAAGACTTCCTCGGTCGGAATGCCCCGATCCATCACCCACACCCGGTTCGCCTTACCGTAGTTCTCTTCCACCCGAGAAAGAAAATCTTTTAAGGTGGTTTTATCCTGCGTGTTACCCGGAAGTACCTCATAGGCAATCGGCAAGCCCTCACAAGTCACCACCAGGGCGATCACCACTTGCACGCAGTCAGGTCGCTTATCGCGGCTGTAGCCGAACTTGCGCAGTCGGCTCGAGGCCGCCGGCTCCTGGTTCGGATCGCACTCAAAATAGGTGCTCGTCAGATCGTATAGCAAAATCTCGTAACGGGCATTGAACAGATCGCTCCACCTCTCGGTCAGGTGCCTGAACAGGGCCTTCTTGTGCCTGAGCAATCGATCGTGGCAGCGATAGAGCGTGTTCTTCTCGGCGATCCCAAAGTCTTCCCCCATCAGATCGCCCATCGCGCTTCGCTCATACCATTCCCGATGCAGCCGCCACTCGCTTCCCGGTGCCATCAGCCGGTAAACCACCAGGGTCTGCAGCACATGGGCCCAGCGGGTACCCTGACGGGAGGGTCTGAGACGCTCCCGCCAGAATTCTCCCAGTCCCAACTGCTCATATAGAACGCACCCAAGCCAGCACCCTCCCCATTGCCGCGGCTTCTCGATCCTGAGATCTTTGAGCCGTATTCTAGAGGCTGTCCCAAATCCGAGAGGATTTGGGTGGAAGCCTGATACCGATATCAATCTTCGTCACGTTATGTAGACCACGACATGCCTTCCGTCCTCGGTAGCTTACCTTTTATCCGTTATGCACCTTTCCAGCACCCTTCCTCTCGCTTTGAGTCGATAGTTCTCCCAAGGAAGCGCCTCTGACTCGATTCTTGGATCCCTATGCCGCCTGCGTTGCCTCTTTCTCATGTTCTTGCGCAAGTCTCTGCGCGATTTTCCATAGATTGTGGGACAGAACCGACCAGGCCACGCTAAGGTTACGGTTGTCAAAGCCTTTGCTGCGTATCTTGCCCCCGTGCCATCGGTTCTTGAGCACTCCGATCCGGCCTTCGGTGCTCCCTCGTCGTCGCTGCAACCGGACAAAGCGCGGCTCCTCCATCCGCTCCTTGAGCTCTTGTGGATTGCGGGGCGTAAGGGCGTCAAAAATCCCCTCTGCCTGGAGCCGCTTGCTGGCCGCCTTCGAGGCATAGCCCCGATCCCCACTGATCGCTTCGATCTTCTCCTCTAAAGCGAAGCCCTTTTGCCTCTCCAGACTTTCCCAAAGCTGCTTCAATTCGCTCGGGGCCTGCCCCCCATACAGTTTCCAGTCCAACAGATATCCCTCTGCGCTCTCGCATAAATAAAGGGTGTTGCCAAACTCCACCTCCCGATCTGCCTTGCCTCGCACGATGACGTCAATCTCAGGTTCGTAGGCGCTCAGGATCTTCTCCTCATTCTTCACCTGCCGCCCCCCTATGATCCGTTCGTGCGCCTGTTTCATGACCTGCGGTATCTGCTCTAACATACCATCCATTCGCTCGATGATTCGGCTCGCCTTCTTCTCGGTGTAATCGCTTTGCATCCACATAGCTTCCAATAAGTCACGGTGGCGAAGGGCATGGCCCTCAATCTTCTTGAGCAATAGCTTCATCCGCCGCAGGATCCCTTTACGCGCTTTGCCCGCCTCCCGGCGCCGACGCGCATGCGTCATCTCCAGGCACCGTTTGTTCATCTCCCGAGCCAATCCCTTTGCTCCCTGGGGCATGCGCTGTTTCATTCCCGCCTGCCGGATCAGACTGATCGCCTTGAGCAGCGTTGCTCCCACATCCTTGAGCAAGACCCAGTCCACGGGCCAGTGGATGTTCGCTTCCAGGCAAGTGGCGTCGATCAGGCATTCCCTCGTATCGATCGGCTTCTCTAATCCTGCCTCACCACAATGTTCAGCATTGCCCACCACCTCGGTCATCCTTGCATGCAGCTGTCTCAGATACGCTTCGTCGAAGAATTTCGAATCCCGTTCCAGACTGCTCTTCGATATTTTCCGGATCCCGTCTACCTCACGCACCCGGCAAAAATTAGCCAGAAGCTCACTGCGTCCCAACTCCTGCGACAGACAACGAAAGGATATCCCTCCGAGTAAATGACGCACCACCTCCACCCGCAGCGCTTTTATCGCTCTTAGAGCGCGTCGCTCCCGATCCTTCCCTCCCGCTTCATCCCATCCTTCCAAGGCTTTTACGATCGCCTCCCTTTCCAGCGAGGAGTCGATCAAAACCCGGTCAATCCGCTCCATTGTTTCCAGAAACACGGTGTAGTCTTTGCATCGAATGACTGGAGTTAGGGCTGGACGCAGGAAGCTTTGTACGGCAATATTTTTCATGAGAAGGGCGTGCTTTGTATTTGACTAACGCAAGCATAAGCGCCCTTTTTCGCCGGATCGAGCTTTTTGCAGCTCTATCCGGCCTTTTTTTTGCCCATAACTCATTAAAATCAATTGTTTCCACCACTGGGACGGGCTCTATTCTAACAATACTTTCGTCGCCCACAGGCGGGGCACGATCTTCCGGAAACAGCGCCACCTGTTCGGGTCTTTCCCTGCCCTCTTCGAAAATCTCGATGCTCTTGCGCCACGCTTCGTGTTGGCTATCGTTGATCTCTCCAAGGTAGAGGACCTGTCTTTGGACCACCCGCCCCCCGCTGACACGCTTGTTCTCAACGATATTCCAATAGTAGTGCTCTTTGCCATCTTTGCGCCGACGATTACACCTCAGAAACATGATGGCCCACCATTATACGAAAAAATCCCGCCCTGGGAAGAGCGTAGGTCTACACTACAGGCGGTTTTGCCAACCCACCTCTACTGTTGATGCGCCTCCTGAGCCCTACTACCCCCGAAAAAAACCGTTTCGGAAGTTGAGTTGGTCAAGTAGGGCTAGGTAGGAGAACAATGCAACGATTCGACTTGAGGAGCCCCTATTTGCCTCTTTCCGGGCCTCGAGAATGAGGTCGGACGTGAAAATCGGTTTCAGTCCACTTCCTCACCCGCAGGAGAGGGCTACACGGCTGGATCGAAAAACGAGTTCAATCAGCTTCCGAACCGAAAACCTCTTTTCGTAGGTCGCGCACCACGGTCAGGCCCTCCCAGTCGCTGCCCTTCATCTTCCTGGCCCCACTACGTCGCCGTCGCCCGAATTGATCTCGATATTGGGAAAAGATACTCTCCACATACTCCTTGGATCCGAGCACAGCGCCGTCCGAAAAGTAGCGCACCCGACACCGCAAGGCCGCCGCCGCCGGCAGTTCTCCACCCTCTTCCATCACCTTGATCCATGCTTCAGTCGGTATTCTCCCTCTAAGCGATTCCTGAGGCACGCCCAAAGACCCTGTGCAGTAGAGCAGTTTTCGATACTCCCGCGATGCCTTTCTCCACTTCCAAGGTGCGCTATACGAGTCTCCAACCGCCGCCGCGATTCCCTCCCGCGCTTCAACGTTGCCTCCTACTGCCTCTCCATAGCCGCTCCACCGGTAGTCCTTGGGATCCTCCACGATCCCGGCTCTCACCGGATTCAGGTCGATATAGCCCGCCGTGACTCGCAAGGCCGCTTCCCTGCCTTCCACAATCGTGCTCTTGAATCGCTCCGCCCACAGCGTCCCGTACCGGTCATGAGTGTGGTTATACCATATCGTATGGCGCTGCTTTAGCGTCTTCATGAATTCGGAGATATCATGCATCCGAGCCAGAAAACGCCTCCGCCACATCGCGGCCTCCTGGCCCCCTCTCTTCAATACCGCAGCCAGATACTTCACGGTCATCGTCTGATACGGGGTCGGCTCAGGATAGAGCACTGCGTAGCGGCGCAACAGCTCCCGGTCCGACAAGGCCACCTCGGCCCTATCCGGCACTCTAATCAGAAGGTGGAAATGGTTACTCATCAGACAATAGGTCAGCACTTCCACTCCAGAAAAGTCCGCCACCTGCCACAGCTGTCTGCGCAGCCGATCCTTCGCAACTGCATCGAACAGAAACCCACCATCTACGGTGCGGCTGATACAGTGGTAATCCGCGCTGGCTCCCTTCTAGGCTTTGGATGGGTGGAAGTCAATCAATTTTCTTCCTGACCCTATTTCCCTCTTCACCGGGACTGATTCCACCGTTCGCTCCTCCACATACCCGTCAACGGGTGAATAGACCCGGCGATCCTTGAGCTCTCGTTCGTTCAGGCTTTGAGCGGTCAATCGGTCTTCGTATGCGGCGAGAGCGGTCTCCTTTTTCAGTTGGGCTGATTCGAGCTGGGCTTGGGAGATACTGGCTGAAGTGAAAAGCCGCTCGGCGCGCTTGAATTCGCGGCGGGCATCCTCCAGCCTGAGGCTTGTGGGTCAAACGCCAATCTAGGATGCAATCGCCGCTTTGCTATGAACGATGTCGGATGTGAGACTCGCTACAGCGGCGGGGACGGAGCACCGCCCTCCATCTTTCGTGAGCAATCGATGAGTGGAGGGCGGTGCTATGTCCCCGCTGCGAGTCGGCAGATTGCTTTACTGAATCCTATCCGCTCAACCATTGTTTGCCGATGCGGGGGTCTCTCAGATGCGGCAGCATGTCTTTAATTGCCGCCCAATAGCTTGGGTAGACATTATCGGTTACCAGATCTTTGTGTTTGAGAAGTTCGTCTGCTGGAATGCGGCCGTCAATGTGGTGTACACCGTGTACACATTCCAGCAAGTTAACGGCACAGAGGAATCGTTCTGCAATATTCCGCGGTACCACGGTCCTTGTGAGAGAAGATGGGTCACTTTTCTCACCGTAGAGCCCCAAGTGCTCAACCAACTCTCTGGAAGCATGAGCTGAACCGGAGAATAACGCCGGCACGAAGTAGGCCGCGAACCAGTCAAGGAGCCACCCTCCGTAGGTCAGAGTGGTGAACACGAGTCCCCAGAATACGACAATCAGGGCGTATTCGATCACCAGCCGGGTTCGAAGGCGTGGCGAAATTCTGGCCCAGCTCAAAATCACGCTGCGTGTGGAGGTCGCTATGCCTCGGAACAGGCCAAAGAAGAATCCGAATATGACCGCAAGAATTCTCGCCCACCTGGGATAGGCGGTGTTTACATAGGGGAAGAGTTCACAATCGTCCTCTGAGCCAAAACGCCCGTGGTGCGAGCGAACGTGTACTATGCGATAGGCAGATAAAGGCACCCAGGTAAAGAGGGAGTATACAATGCCCTGAGCTTCGTTGAATACAGGGAGTAGCTTATGCCCGCTCTCATGAAATGCCATCAGCATAGCGTGTCCGAGAAGAGCGACACCAGCCCAGCAGCCGATCAGCCCGAGATATTGACCTGCACCCCAGAAGTGGACCCCGCCACCGACAAAAGCGGAGAGCACGAAAAAGTTGGCAAATGGAAGAATTGCAAACAAACGAGACATCCTTTCGCTCCTGAAATGGCGGGTCAGATTACGATTTGGAGTTCCTTCCAAACAGGATCTCTCCTGTGCCGGATTGAAATGCAACTGCACCTGGTACTCGAGTACTGTGCCCAGGAATCTAACAGACCTTCTACTACGACTGCGGTTTTCACCGTTTGTCAAAGCCTTTCCTTGATCCTTTTTCGCTACGGTGCTCTACTTATTTGTGGAGTTCAAACTCGAGAGTTCGAAGAGAATACCGGCAACGGATATGGCGATCAAGAAACCCGGTTTCCGCTTGGAGCGCGAAGCAAGTGGTTAGACATCCGAGCCCAGCGTCACAGTAGAACATGAATGCCCTTCAACCGTGGAACATCGTATTTATGGTTGGCACCGTAGTGTTCTTCTCAACCCGACGGGTATTCATCTATCGGACCAAGAAAGAGAAAAAAGTGGTGAGTCGATTCGACGCGCTGGAGAGGGTTCTTTTGGCTGCCATGTTCTTACCGACACTCCTTCTTCCCATACTCTATCTCTTTACATCGCTGCTGGACTTTGCCGAATACCAGGTGCCGATAACTCTCGGCTCTTTCGGCGCCGTAACTATGGCCGTTTCGCTCTGGCTCTTCTGGCGTTCCCACGTCGATTTGGGGCAAAATTGGTCTACCAGCCTCGAGCTGCGGGACGGACATCAGTTGGTCACCGACGGCGTCTATCGAGCCGTTCGACATCCCATGTATACATCGCTCTGGCTGTGGGGAATCGCTCAGGGCACTTTGCTGGGCAACTGGTTTGCAGGCTGGTCCTTTGTGGCTGCATTTGCTGCCCTATATTTCCTTCGCGTTGGGCGAGAAGAGCAGCTGATGTGCGAGCGCTTTCAGGATGAGTACCGTGAATACATGCGCCGGACCCGGCGTCTGTTGCCACGTCTGCGCGCCAGGTCTTCAACCTGACGGGCTAGCCAGAACCGGGCAGATGGAGAAAATCGCAGACCCTATCGTAGAGCCCGTCCCAGTGGTGGAAACAATTGATTTTTAATGAGTTATGGGCAAAAAAAGGCCGGATAGAGCTGCAAAAAGCTCGATCCGGCGAAAAAGGGCGCTTATGCTTGCGTTAGTCAAATACAAAGCACGCCCTTCTCATGAAAAATATTGCCGTACAAAGCTTCCTGCGTCCAGCCCTAACTCCAGTCATTCGATGCAAAGACTACACCGTGTTTCTGGAAACAATGGAGCGGATTGACCGGGTTTTGATCGACTCCTCGCTGGAAAGGGAGGCGATCGTAAAAGCCTTGGAAGGATGGGATGAAGCGGGAGGGAAGGATCGGGAGCGACGCGCTCTAAGAGCGATAAAAGCGCTGCGGGTGGAGGTGGTGCGTCATTTACTCGGAGGGATATCCTTTCGTTGTCTGTCGCAGGAGTTGGGACGCAGTGAGCTTCTGGCTAATTTTTGCCGGGTGCGTGAGGTAGACGGGATCCGGAAAATATCGAAGAGCAGTCTGGAACGGGATTCGAAATTCTTCGACGAAGCGTATCTGAGACAGCTGCATGCAAGGATGACCGAGGTGGTGGGCAATGCTGAACATTGTGGTGAGGCAGGATTAGAGAAGCCGATCGATACGAGGGAATGCCTGATCGACGCCACTTGCCTGGAAGCGAACATCCACTGGCCCGTGGACTGGGTCTTGCTCAAGGATGTGGGAGCAACGCTGCTCAAGGCGATCAGTCTGATCGGGCAGGCGGGAATGAAACAGCGCATGCCCCAGGGAGCAAAGGGATTGGCTCGGGAGATGAACAAACGGTGCCTGGAGATGACGCATGCGCGTCGGCGCCGGGAGGCGGGCAAAGCGCGTAAAGGGATCCTGCGGCGGATGAAGCTATTGCTCAAGAAGATTGAGGGCCATGCCCTTCGCCACCGTGACTTATTGGAAGCTATGTGGATGCAAAGCGATTACACCGAGAAGAAGGCGAGCCGAATCATCGAGCGAATGGATGGTATGTTAGAGCAGATACCGCAGGTCATGAAACAGGCGCACGAACGGATCATAGGGGGGCGGCAGGTGAAGAATGAGGAGAAGATCCTGAGCGCCTACGAACCTGAGATTGACGTCATCGTGCGAGGCAAGGCAGATCGGGAGGTGGAGTTTGGCAACACCCTTTATTTATGCGAGAGCGCAGAGGGATATCTGTTGGACTGGAAACTGTATGGGGGGCAGGCCCCGAGCGAATTGAAGCAGCTTTGGGAAAGTCTGGAGAGGCAAAAGGGCTTCGCTTTAGAGGAGAAGATCGAAGCGATCAGTGGGGATCGGGGCTATGCCTCGAAGGCGGCCAGCAAGCGGCTCCAGGCAGAGGGGATTTTTGACGCCCTTACGCCCCGCAATCCACAAGAGCTCAAGGAGCGGATGGAGGAGCCGCGCTTTGTCCGGTTGCAGCGACGACGAGGGAGCACCGAAGGCCGGATCGGAGTGCTCAAGAACCGATGGCACGGGGGCAAGATACGCAGCAAAGGCTTTGACAACCGTAACCTTAGCGTGGCCTGGTCGGTTCTGTCCCACAATCTATGGAAAATCGCGCAGAGACTTGCGCAAGAACATGAGAAAGAGGCAACGCAGGCGGCATAGGGATCCAAGAATCGAGTCAGAGGCGCTTCCTTGGGAGAACTATCGACTCAAAGCGAGAGGAAGGGTGCTGGAAAGGTGCATAACGGATAAAAGGTAAGCTACCGAGGACGGAAGGCATGTCGTGGTCTACATAACGTGACGAAGATTGATATCGGTATCAGGCTTCCACCCAAATCCTCTCGGATTTGGGACAGCCTCTATCGTAGCAGAGGCATTTAGCAAGTATCCGAAACGGATGCGTCCAAAGCTGATGCTCCTTCGGCGGTTGGTCCTGGAAACAGCAGCGGAGACGGAGGGCGTCGGACCGGTAGAGGAGACCCTGAAATGGGGCGAGCCGAGCTACCTGACAAAAAAGGGAAGCACCATCCGGATCGGTTGGAAGCAGTCGAAACCCGATCAGTATGCGATGTATTTCCACTGCCGATCCATGCTCGTTGAGACATTCAGAGAACTATATGAAGGTACCTTCAATTTCGAAGGCAATCGCGCCATCGTCTTCAGCGAAGAAGATGAAGTTTCAGTCGATCGGCTAAAGCATTGTATCTCATTGGCTCTCACTTATCATCGGAGAAAGCATCTACCGCTGTTGGGCGAGTGAAGAAAAAATGACCGCCGTTCGACGGACTCACGACAGGCAGGATTGTAGTAGGAATGTATGTATGATGGGATTTCGACGGGACTCTGGCAGATGCTCCCGGGCTGTCGGAAATTGTTAAACGGTTGGATATCTCGCATCACTTCGAGGCGGTGTATTCCTCCGGTACGATCGGCTATGAAAAGCCAAATCCACGATTCTTCGAGGCAATCTTTGAAGATTTGGATCGTGCCCAGATTACTCTTATGATTGGAGACAGTTTTGAGCATGATATCTCGGGGGCGAAGGGAGTCGAGATTCGTGGCATTTGGTTCAACAGGGGCTCAATTGAGCAGGAAGCTGATCCCGCAGTGCAGTCGATCAGTTCCTTGGATGAAACGACCGGACTACTGGCAAGAGGGGACAGATATTTAGGTCAGATCTGGTGACAGATATTGGGAGCTAGTCTTGAGCAATAGAAGAGGAACTATAAGGGATATATTGGAAAGGTGGAATATGATGAAGATGCAGAGGTATTCCACGGGGAAGTTGTGAATCTTAGAGATGTCGTAACTTTCGAGGGTAAGACGGTTGAAGAGCTGAAGAAAGCATTTACGGAGTCAATCGACGACTACCTTGAATTCTGTGAGGAACGCAATGAGGACGCAGAGAAGCCCTTTTCCGGGAGATTCCTGGTGAGGGTTGACCCTACCCTTCACAAGAGGATTCACGTCCAGTCGAAGCTTGAGAACAAGAGCCTTAACTCGTGGGTGAACGAGGTTATGGAATCGGCCGTTGATTACAGGAGAACTCGGTTAGAATCCGTCGTTTTCCGAAAAATGCCGGATTAGGAGTTCACTTCTATGCCTCGAGAAGAGACACTTGATCTATGGATGTTTACGAGGAATACGAAGCCGGATTGGAAAAGATCCGGCATTCGCCGGCCGATCGTGGCACGGTGGAATTGATTGTGCGGCGGCCTCGAGTTGACGGGCGGGAAGTAGTCGAGGAGTGCAGAATCGATACCGTCGAAGGACTCGTTGGAGACAGTTGGAAGGCGCGCGGAAATAGAGGAACGCCAGATGGATCCGCTAAACCTGCCACCCAGGTAACGATCATGAACTCGCGGGTGATCGCGATCATCGCGGGGGACAAGGAGCGATGGCCTCCGGCGGGCGACCAGCTTTTCGTTGACCTGGACTTGAGTTGCGAGAATCTGCCGCCGGGAACACAGCTCAGGATTGGCGACGCCTCGGTTGAAATCTCCGCTGATCCGCATACAGGATGCAGTAAGTTTCAAGAGCGATTCGGACAGGAAGCGTTGAAATTCGTAAACTCCGAGGTCGGCCGGCAGATGAATCTGAGGGGGGTGAACGCAAGAATTGTTCGAAGTGGTGTCGTCTGCGTGGGGGACATCGCAGCGAAGATTTAAACGCCCCTAAATGAACTGGATAAAGACCAATGATCAGACATATTGCGAGTATCGCCGAAGTGGTCGATGATGTAGACGCTGCCCGCGCCTATTATCGCGATGTTCTTGGCCTAGAGGTTGAAGAGGGGGAAGATTATGCTGTCATTAAGATACCGGTTGTGCTGCACTTCGCCGTCTGGAGCCGCGCCCATGCGGCCGAGTTTACGTTTGGCTCTCGGGAGGATGCGGATCGGGTACCCTTTGGGTTCACACTGGAGTTCGAGGTTGATGATTCAGAGGTGGCGGCTGAGAAGATCTCGGGTGCAGGGAGACAGATCGCTCAGGGGCCGAGGACAGAATCAAGGGGTCAGAAAACTTGCTGTATGATCTCACCCGGTGGAGGTTTGTTGGGATTTGCCGAGACTCCTTGGGCCCGTCGGATCAAACAGCAATTGGAAGCAGAAAAGAGTGATGCCTGACAATGGGCTTCGGATGGAGATCCGAGGCAAGCAGGGGGCAAGGAAGCCGGTCGGCGAAGTTTGGGGAGAGACCTGGAAGAGAGAGTTTCGCAACGGATGATAGGACTACAACAGGTGCCTGCCGGCGATTCGTTCTCCTCTTCATTTGTGGTATCGATGAGCTCCCGCTGAGCGGGATGAGCCTTTCTGCTTCCGTATCAACCTGGGATGAAGTTTCAATCCTCGACCGATCCGGCCATCACCGAAATCACTGGAGGAGGTGGGCCGAGCGCGGCCGGAGGCCCGACTGACTTGAACTTTGAATCCGAACGTGAAATGAAGAGGCCCTTATGGCGACTTCGATCAGTATGATTGGGCTGGGGCTTATGGGGCGGCCGATGGCCAGGGTGCTCCTCGCGGCCGGTTTCGATGTGAGAGGGTGGAATCGATCCCAACGGTCGGAAGATGAAGTTCAGGGTATCCCGCTCTGCTCGAGCCTGGAGGAGGCCGCTCAGGCTGAAGTCTGTCTCTTGATGCTCTTCGACTCCGGAGCGGTTCAGGACGTGCTCGGGCAGCTGGAGCTGTATCTGAGTCCCGGAAAGATTGTGTTGGACATGAGCAGCTCGCATCCCTTCAGGAGCGAGGAGAATGCAAAGAGGCTAACCGAGAAAGGTGTTGGCTGGGTCGATGCGCCGGTCTCCGGCGGCCCCGAAGGGGCGAAGGAAGGGTCGCTCGCGATCATGGCGGGGGGAAGCGTGGATGACTTCGATCGGGTTAAGCCGATTCTGGAGGCGTTGGACGGAAACGTGGTTCGTGTGGGTGAAGCGGGAAAGGGTCACGTTACCAAAGTGATCAATCAGCTCATTGCCGGGCTGGTAATTGAGGCGGTGGCCGAAGGATTGATCCTGGCTGAGAAGTTGGGGATGGATCCAACGAAACTACAGGAAGCTTTTAAAGGTGGATTTGCCGACTCCAAGATCCTGCAGATTCATGGCACCCGCATGATCGAGCGAAGGTACATTCCGGGTGGGCAGGTCGCCACGCAGCACAAGGATATGAGGACAGCCCAAGAGTTAGCCGCCCATGCGTCGATTGAGTTGCCTCACCTGAACAGCGCCAAGGCGATGTATGATAGGTTGATCGAGCAGGGAGATATCGAACTCGATCATTCGGCGTTGCATAAGCTGATATTGAGTGGAGAGTTGGAGTAGTAGAGTGTTGGGGTGAGGGGTTACGGTGTCAGGGGTCAGTGTTCATGGCATATGACAGGTTTCGGGTGTCAGGTTTCAGGAAGAGTGAACAGCGGTCAGTAAACAGTGAACGGCGGAAAATGATGCCCTCTCTTTGTCGTAAGCCTCGTCGTTAGCTCTTTCGGAAGAGATCGACGTTCTGTGTCTCTTCATTAGAATGAAGGTTGGGGTCTCGGTCAGAGGCGGGTCCCGCGGTTGGTATGTGTCTATCGTCCTTGTCTCTCTATTTTCTCTTCCTTGGAATTTAGATCACGATTAGGATCACGACATTAGAGGCGCTTTCGCGACACTCTAGAGTCGTGAAGTAAATCGTGCTTCACGGCCGATCTGAATCCCTTCGAAATTCCTTGCCCTTAGGCGGAAGGGATACAACCTGACTCTCCGTTGGACCCACTCTGGAGCGCCAACAGTTTAAGCCTTAATTAGAAGGAAATTGATAATGAGTACTTCCGGTAATGGTTCCGGAGGGCAGACCGCTGGGTTGCCCCCCCGGGTGTTCAGTTGCGACTTACGGTGTCGCATTTTTCGATCTCTCCCGCATGGCCGAATGGGCTTCGTCGGGCAGGGATGTGGCTGTAGCAAACTTCCTACAGCGTTTCTATGAGCTCTCGGCAGATTGTCTTGAGCCGGCCGGCTTTCGTATCGTCAAATTTATCGGCGATGCGGGCTTGGTGGTGATCGATGAGGGTGCGATTGATGCGGGTGCTGTTGCCCTTGTCGACCTCTGCTTGCGGACTCGCGAACTAGCCCTCGAAGCCGGTTTCGATTCCTGGCTGAACGTGACTCTACACGTCGGAGAGGTGGTTGCCGGCGAGTTCGGCCCCCCGAATCAGAAACGATTCGATATCATCGGTAAGGCGGTTAATGTCGCGGCGCGGCTGGGAAGACGAGGTTTCACCCTGTCGGGCCAGGCTTATCGCCGCCTGTCGCCTAAGACACGCGAGAGGTTCGATAAGATCAAGACGCCGACCAATTATTCCTATCGTTGGTCCGACTAGGAATCTGTCGGACTTCACCGATCGCGAGAATCCCAGAGTACTGAACGCAGGGAGACCTGTAGTTTGCGGCTATGTTCGTGACGACAGATTCCTATCCAGGGAAGTCTCACCGTGAGACTTCCCTGGAAGTTGGGACCTATCGGCTCACGGTTTTTCTCACAACTGAGGATTCCGGTCAGTACAGCCTCCGAATTCGTTGAACCTGGCCGGATCAGTCATGATTGGAACTTGCTACATCGCAGAAGACGAAATGCTCACGCATTCCGCTACATGCACCGCCTCGTTAGGTAGTCCCGCTTCGGTACTGAAGTTTTAGTTCCATCAAACCCCTATGGAAGTGTACTACAGTTTGCTGGCTACCTATCTGCGGCCGTTGAGGCTCCGTTTGATGGTTATGGCGGCACTGTTGTTGGGCAGTACGGGGTTGCAGCTGCTCTGCCCGCAGGTGCTGAAATTGAGGAGTTGCAGCAAGCGCGGGTAAGCATCGAGCGCACCTGCGAGATTCTGGATCGCCGGTCGGAGATCGTAGACGATGGCCAAGTTCCGGTGCCGCCGGGCCCATTCGCCATGGAGCTGATCGACGTCGGCTTCGGCTACAAGCCCGCAGAGCCGATCTTGAAGGGCATCACTCTGCGCCTCAAAGCAGGGAGTGTTCTAGGTCTTCTCGGAAGAACAGGTAGCGGGAAGACGACAATTTCGCGGCTGCTGTTCCGCCTCTATGAGGCCCAGTCCGGACAGGTCTGCCTGGGCGGTGCCGACGTGCGTGACTACCCCAGTGCAGATCTACGGCAGCGCATCGGGATCGTGACTCAGGAGGTGCAGTTGTTTCAGGGAAACGTGCGAGACAACATGGCCCTGTTCGATCCGACAGTTCCCGACGAGCGCCTGGTTGAGAGTCTGCGAATGGTGGGACTGGAGTCGTGGTTGGACTCGCTTCCGGATGGCTTGGATAACTCGCCTGAAATGTTGGCAATCTGTCGCGAAAAGGCTGCGAAGTGTAGGCTTCGCCCACTCTATTTGAGCAGCGGATGGAGCGTTTGGAGCTGCCGCGAAAATACCACACCACCATCGTCCCTTCCAGTTCGTTTCAACTGGTAACGGATACGAGCTTAGCGGCTCAAGCGATGGAGCGAGAGTTCGGCATTGGTCCCGAGCCCGATATGATGTAGAAAGCCAGCTCGAACATACCGAGGACTGCTATGAAATCATGCTCAACGGAAGAGTCACCGCTTCGGAAGTGCAAAAGCGTTCACCTGCGACCCGCTGGTATACGCAGGATCAGGTCGAGAATCTTTATAAGCAGGCGGGGTTTCAGGATCTGGAGATGTTGCGCGGATTTTCCAAGAAACCAGCACGGAAGAAGGAGGGTACTTTCTCGGTGTTGGGTGTGAAGCCATGATCGCCTACCACGGAACGACGCGGCAAAGCGCCAGGAGAATCAGCATGGAGGGTCTTCTTCCTAAGAGGCCTTCTCGACGTGTCTGGTTTGCGGTGGAAAAGGGCTACGCCCAGCGTCGCGCCAAGACCCAGGCGCGCCGCCGCCACGACAGACCGGTCGTCCTGAAGTGTAATCTCAACCTAGGCGAACTCCGCAGTCGTTATGGCATTCGTCGGGTGATCTGTAGGGCCGGCGTCATCGCTATTGATGGCTGGGTGCCAGTGAGTGTCCTGTCGGACTTTCCCGCCTCTTACGGGGCTCCGTTCACGCCTGAGGAGATCGCGCAATCGGTCAATCAGTTGCTGCAGATTCCGGCTCACAAGGGGGCGGGACCTCGTCACGCAGGGACCGAAAGGCTCTTCGATTGGCTGGAGCGGAGGCGAGCACATCGCCCGCGCGGCCGCATTCGCTACGAGGAATTCTGTGAACGGGCGCGCCAGGCCTTTCCCGAGCTATTTAGTCTCTACGCTCCGATTGACGCAAAACCCCGTAGGGCCAAATGGAGTTCCGTTCCCACAATGGAGGTCGAGTCCGGAGAGGTCCCGGAGATCCCTCCGGATCCCCGCGAGAATACTGCCTTGCAGCTGCTGGAGGACGAAAAGCCCGAGAAGCGCATTCGGGGACTGCGGCTCCTCCAGAGGCTGCGTGACCCCGACCTCTCCGATTGGTGTGCAATTTATCTGGAGGATCGATCCCCACAGGTGGTGGAAGCGGCCCTGCGAATTATGCGCACATGCGAAGAAGGTGATCCCGAGGTAGTGCTTCCCTTCGTCAGTTCGGAGGATCGGGCAATTCGGGCTGGGGCGATGGGGGCGCTGGCCGCAATCGACACCGAAAATCAGCTCACTTGGATCGAAGAAGGCCTCCGAGATCCCGAACCTTGCGTGCGTCTCGCCGTCCTGCCTATCTTGGAGTCTCTGGATCCGAAAGAACATCGACGTCCTTTCGAATTGGCCCTCCACGATCCCAATGATGATGTCCGCCGGCGGGTCCGGGAAATGACTCGTGGGAAAGGGTTTCATGAGAAGTGGCGCTCCTGATTCTCGGAGGCGTCAGATCAATTCCAGTGACCGGCTACCAATTCGGAACGGGTTCGTTGGGAAAGGCTTACCGGAGGCCGAATCAAACGGAGTTGAAACTGAGCTCCGAAAAGTCCCGCTCGTTACCGAGCGAGCTACACAGAGTTCCCTTTGCGTAGCTCTGCGCGTGAGCGCAAGGACCGAACCCTTCAGAAATTCAGTTCAGTAGGCCCGATTATCATCGCCGTACCAGTCGTTCTTTATCGTGGGCTTGGCACGAAAATCGGCGCCCCAGACTCCACGGACGAGGCTCTTACGTTTTTCCGGCCAATCGACGATAGCTTTCGAGTCCCAGTGCATCTTGTGGTATTGTGCCTGAGAGTGAGTATAGGCATTGAAGACGGCGATGCGCGGGTGAGGCATCTGCCAGTCGGCGCCGGAATGACAGAGGTTTTCGCTGAAAAAGAGGACGGAGCCGGGTGGGCATGAATAGGTCTCAAACAGAGAAGATTCCTTGTTCATGTGTTCTTTCGGAACCTGGAAATTTGACTTGTGGCTCCCCGACATCAGGAGGGTGCCTCCGCGGCCGGCTTCGACCTCTGTCAATTCCCAGACCACCCGAGTGAGCCCGCTGAAAATTTGTTGATTCTTGCACTGGTAGGAGAAGTTTGGTTGGACATTGGGGCCGCCTCCGTGCGGATCGATCCCTTCGTTTCCGGGCTGACGGGACTGAACGTAGTTGCCGTCCAGCCGAAATCCGTAGCCCCGCTCGGAAACGTCGTCCGCCAGGATCACCCGCAACACTTCGACCACGGCGGGATGATCGTGAAGGACTGAAACCGGTCCCGAGTAACTATATCGGACCTCAGGCTCTATTTTCTCCGGTTCCTCTTTGAGAAGGATGATATGCTCTTTGAGCGTCTCGATCGTCTCCTCGTCGAGAACATCGGGAATCAGTAACCAACCCTTGAGATCGAAATGAAACTGCTGTTCTTCTGTCATTGGTCGGTTTTATCCGGTGTGCCGAATCGCAGTCGAGCATCTTAGCCTGGAAATCTCACAAGATTTCCAGGCCTATAACAGCCTCCGGTTGATGGCGAAGGACTGGCCGGTAGGCCCGTAACGGGGCTGAGAAGCGAGAAAGAGGGCCCGAGTGAACATCCAGAGCGCCGCCTTACCGACGGAGTAGGCGGAGAGGCGTCCGGCGCCGGTGACGATGGCGACTTGGTTTTCGAGTTTCCTGCTGGACACTTACTGTTACCGTGTGATTCCGAGTAGGTGGACAGTGGCATCGGCTGTTAATTCTGTCAATCTGACGAGAAACTCCAAGGCAGCATCGTGCGCTCTTGCAACCGGCTGGCTTTGTGCGTATATTCGGTCGCCATTCACTTCTCATGTTTTGTTCAGGACCGAGTGTTTCGATCATGACCCGTTTCTGTTTGCCGTCCATTATGGCTGGTTTGGCGGTGGGAGTAGGGGAACTTTCCGGAGCGGGCTACATTCGATTCTCGAATTTTGTCGATTCGGAACTAAACGCCCCGATCCTGGGGGCAGACGATGATGCGAGTCTACCGGATCCGGTGCCCATCGAAGGAGACTTGTACAAGGTGGAGCTTCTTGTTGGAGAGACAACAGACAGTCTGGGAACGGTGGCGGAGACAGATTTCTCGACCGGGAGTGCACCGGGCTTCGTCGATGGCGGGATTGTCGATGTTGGAATGTACGTCGGTGCCCCGGTCTTTGTTAGAGTTCGGGTCTGGAATACCGGTTGCGGGGTGAGCTTTTTCGATGCAACAATGGATGGAGATGATCCACCGTTTGAGTGCGCCATACCGGGCTACCCGGACAACATACCCGGTAATTTGGAGGGTCTTCCGATCGGACGGTTTGGTAACTCGCAGGTGTTTCCGGTTGTCTTGGGGAGCGCGTCGAGCCCGGCGATCCTGGAAGGACTGACCGGATTCAATCTCGAGACCGGACTCAGCAGCTCGCGACCAGGCTTCGCCGTCAATCGGGGCATACCAACGGTTGAATCCGTAGGGAAAGCGGTGCCTCAAGGGGGAGGGCCGGCTCCCAGTTGTAACGACCTGTTTGGCGATGGGATCGCGATTACATTGAATTTCGATGAGGCAGGACTGGCTCTGGTATCGACGTCAGAGACCTCGTTTGACGTTGTTCTGGCAATCATTGACTTGTCCTTCAACCTCGATAATCCAATAGCCTGCACGGAAAATGGTGCCGGTGGTTTATCCTTCGAAATAACCGAGCCCAATTCGTTCATCGCGCTGGCCGAATATGATCAGACGACACCAGGGGACCGTGCCGTCAGCTTTAAGTTCCTCCTCAATACCGGCCCAACCATCACGGAGATCGACGATCAGACAATCGCCGAGAATGGTTCTACCGGCGCACTTCCCTTTACTGTGGGGGATGATTTTCTCGATCCGGACGATCTGATACTGTCGGGTACCTCCTCGAATACAGACCTTATTCCCAATGGGAACATTGATTTCGGCGGATCCGGGGAGAATCGGACGGTGAACGTAACCCCCAACTCCGACGTTTTTGGCGGACCTGCTACTATAGAAGTGAGTGTGTCGGATGGGTTCGAGAGCGTGATGGAGTCATTTGCGGTGACCATCCAAGAGAATACGCCACCAACGATTTCGGAAATCACCGATCAATCGGTTGTAGAGAACAACACCCTGGGACCGATCGACTTCACCGTGGGGGACGGGGAGACAGCGGCTGGATCGTTGGCAGTGAGCGGCACTTCGTCGGACACGACGATCATTCCGCAGGCAAACATTGTGTTTGGAGGTAGTGATGCGAACCGAACCGTTACGCTGGCTCCGGCCGACGATCAGAATGGAGGGCCTGTAACGATAACGGTCGAGGTCTCCGATGGCTCCTTGAGTGCCTCGGAGACCTTCGAAGTTACGGTCGATGCGGTCAACGATCTGCTACTATTTGAGAATTCGGTCGCGCTGGGAGACGACTGGAATTTTACTGAATGGTTCGGTATCTTCAACGACCGATTCTTTCGATGGGTATTCCACCTGGAACACGGCTGGATGTACGTCTTCGAAGGGAGCGACGACACGAGCATCTTTCTCTTTGATCTGAGTTCGGAAAGCTGGTACTGGACCAGTTCGACGACCTATCCAAGCCTTTATAGTTTCGGGCGCGCCTCCTGGGTGTTCTATTTCGTCGGTACTTCCAATCCGAGAGATTTGGTCGACCTGATAACGGAGGAATTCTTTCAGCTGCCCTAGGAGTCTGTCGGACGAACCGGGTCACTTGCGAAGCAATCGAACATCAAAGTCCGACAGACTCCTAGCGACTGTTTATGACATATGTCGTGAACTGTCGCGTCAGAGATTGTACTTCACGCCGAGCACAAAGGTTGTTTCCCGTGGAAGTTCGAGAAAGAGGCTAAGCGGATTGATCTGGTAGTCCCGGTTTCCAATATTACGTACCTCGAAACGTATTTCGCCCCGACGGTTTTTGGTCCGATAACCTGCCTTCAGGTTGAATTGCCAGAAGCTATCGCCGGGCAATTCGAGGTCGAGTTCGAAGTTACTCTGGCTCGTCCATAGGCCTTCGAAGGTTCCGAACAGTCCAGAGGGGTGGTTGATATTGGCGAATAGACGCGCCTCGAGGAGGATGGATCGGGTACGGGCGCTGAAAACGTCCGCCGCTTGCGGGATCTCCACGAATGCTGTAACGAGTTCAGCTTCGGCCCATTTGTAGCGGACCCCGAGCGACCAAAACTCTCCAAACAGTTGGGTGTAGGTTGCGGTGACCGAGCGCTCTTCAAAGTCGAGCTTCTGTGGGGTCTGACTTGGTAGGGCGGCGAATGGCGGCTCTCGCACGAAATCAAAGACTCCGAAAAAACGGCGCGCTTCCGATTCCAGGATTTCTCCTTGAACTGTGAGGTAGCTCCGTGACGCCAGCTCGAGTTCAGCGCCGATTCCCGCTCCTTGGAATCGGGAACCTGCTATGGCACCCCCGACTGATTCGGGGATTAGTGAGCGAAAAGCTTGGTTGAATCCCGCGATTTGGGTGGGTTCGAGACGAATGCTTGAATCGGAAAAGAGACCTCCCAGGGACTCTGTATAGCTACCGCGTATCGTCAGGTCGGGGTCGGGTGCCCAGAGGATTCCCACCTTGGGCGAGATCTGATCGACTGCCTCGTGACGGTCGGATATCGGCGGTGCGTTTACATTAATCGGGAAATCCAGACTGTCATGGCTGAATCCGAGGGTCAGCCAAGCGGAATCGCGCAACTTCCATGTGCTGTAAAGATAGGCAGCTGTTCTTGCGAGATCGGTGTTGTTACTTTGATCCGCGGGTGGATCAGGGAAGATGGGTGGAAAGGCGAATGGGTTGCGATTGATTTTGGAGGCGGTCTCGGTAACTCCGCACTGATATCTTCCTCCCGCTATGACCGTGAGATTTGGAAATTGAACAATCTGCTGTATCTCAAAGGTGAAGGCCTCGAACACGCTTTCGAAATCCAGTTCAAATCTTCCGACAAATTCGGCTTCGTCGATCTGGCCGGAGGGATCCCTAAGGAATGTAAGGAAAGCGGCATCAGGTTCGTTGAGTGAAAATTCGTCGTTCAGCCATCCACCGAAGAGGAGTGTCTGATTTCCGGGCCCCCATTCGTGCCTGTAGCCCGCGAAGATGAGCGGCTTCTGAACTTCTTCGAGCCGGAGGCCGCTGCTCGCAGAATCCTGATCGAAAATCTGCCGCACGTCGCCGGCTTCAAGGTCGCTGTAAACCGTCTGAAGGTAGAGAAAGTCAGCTGGTGAGAGTTGCTGCTTCACTTGCAGATTGAAATTTTAAAAGTCGTTGTTGATGCGCTGACCGTCTCTCGCCTGATACCCTACATCGAAGGCGTAGCTCGTCCTTCCGGAGATTCCGAATTGGGTGGCGGAGACCGCCCAATCACCGGCGCTTTGGTATTCGGCATCGAGGCTGAATCCAAACCGGTCGGACTCGAACAATTTCGAGTAGTCTTGCTGTGTGACATTGGGCGAAAGTGATCCCCCCCCCGACCGGAGAGATGAGATTGGCAATCAGATACTCGCTGGCGGCAGCACTTTCAAAGCGGAGAGTGATCAGGTTTGGGTCTCTAAATTCGTTGAGACTGTTGGCAAGGAAGTTGTGTGCGGCGAAACTCGAGTAATCGATCATGGCCGCTTTCGATGCCTCCCGGAGGCTGATTTCCAACATGCCGGCATCACGATAGACGGAAGCGAGGTTGAAGCTGCGGACGGCAACATCCTGATCGAGGAGTAGCCGGGAGCGAAACAGGCTTCGATTTTCGTTCCGTGCTTGTGATCTCCGGAGTTCATCGATGGCTCTATTGATCCGATTCCCTTTCTGATTTATGAGAGCAGAGTAAAGCGCACTGGTCGGTTCGTTCGGGTCCAGTCTCTCCGCAATATTCAACTCGTGGACGGCAGCGTCGGAGGACGCCATTTCTGCGAATGCTTTCGCCAGATAGTTTCGTAGGAGGGCGCGGTTGGGTTCCCAGGCCACGGCGGTCTCGAGATCCCGGAGTGCCTCTTGTCTTTTACCCGCTTGGAAATTCGCTAGGCCTCTTCCCAACCATACGTTTGCCAGGCGGGAGTCCAGTTCTCTGGCCTTGTTAAAAGCGGCAATCGCCTCGGAGCGACGATTTTGCGCGAGGAGAACGAATCCTTTCAACGACCACGCTTGCGGATTGCTTGGGCTGAGTTTGAGGCCCCTGTCGATCGCCTTGAGGGATGCCCGTACTTTTCCGAAACTGAAATTCAGTTCGGCCAAACGGATCCAAGCGTATCCGAATTGAGCCGAGAGTTCTGTCGCATTTCGTGCCGCTTCGACAGCAGCATTCAGATCACGACGGGACTGCAGGTAATACGATGACGCCAGCCACTCGGATGCGGAGGCCGGCTGTTGACTGACCGACACCTCCTCAAAGGTCACGGCAGCGATGAGGTATCGCAGTGCGTTTGCAACTGTGGATCGGTTTCCCAATGAAGCTAGTCGGGATCGAACTTCGTCAATTTCACCGACCGATAGGAGAAGATTAGACTCGTAGAGTTCCAGGGAAGCACCCACCTCAGCGGTTGAGGCGGCGGCATCGTAAAGGCGGAGCGCATCGATCAAGTTCCCCTCTCGATAGTGCGTCAGCGATTGGGCCAGTTCCTTTCGTTGCTGTGCTGTCAGTTCGAGTTCGTCGAGGTCGACGACGGCGGGATAATAGAGGCACCATTGGACGACATTGAAGACATCGATCACGGCTGATTTGGTTGGGGCTGTTCCCGGACTTACCTCCCCCTGTTCGCCAACGGCCAATTTCACCGTGCCGAGTTTGTTGGTGAGTTCCGCCAGTCCATCCAATACCGTGAGAGTGGTGGAGCCATCTCCTGAAACACGGAGATTGATTTCTGTTCCCTTTATCGCTCCCGTCGCAGCGGGAGTTAGAAACTCGACTTCGTCGGTAGTTTTCCGGCCGAAGAAATAGAGCAGTCCCTCGACGATGGAGACGATGGTCGACTTCTCCTCTGTCTCGGGCGGCAGGATATCGATCGTAGTGAACTCTCCGACGCGGAGGATGTTGCCCGCGGCGAGCCGGAGGGCGGCGGAGCTGTTCTCGCCGGTTCTGAGTCGCTGAAAGTTGATGAGTGACTGTCCTTCGATCGCCGCCTCCCAAGGTCCGGTCCGTGAGGCGACCGATACGTTGCCTGTTTTGTTGAGAAGGATCGCCTGCCCATTCTCAATTTGGCTGTGAAGAACGAGCGGCGAGAGAAAAAGTACGCTGAGCAGAATTCCACCGTAATTGGATACCTGCATTAGGCCTTTCCGCATATTCACTTTTCTCACCATCGTTTCGGTCGGAAGAGAATAACAGAGAGGTGGAGGAAGACAAACTCAGATCCTAAGAGTCAGACTTATCCGAGAATTTGGGAAGGCCGATTTGACAGCTTCCTAGGAACTCACTCGCAAAGGATTCGACTTGGTCGGACAGGAATCAGATTGTGATGGCTATGGCGGCAGGACTTCGGGCTCTTTGTCTGAACTATGGTGGGATAATCGTCGTTACCTGCTCATTAGGACTCCTGCTCACGTTTTCGCCGTTGGGAGACGGATTTCTGCGCTTTGGATACGACATTCTTTTTGTTCTGAGGCCCGACCGGAATCCCGGTGATTTGGTGATCGTTTTCTTGGATGAAAAGTCACACCGGGAACTGCAGCAGCCGGATGACCGTATATGGGATCGAGCCTTGCATGGACGATTGCTCGACCGCCTTACGGAAGGCGGAGCTCGATTGGTATTCTTCGATATTCTGTTCAACCTCGAAAGCTCAGATACGAAAGCCGATGAAGCATTTTCGGAGGCGCTTGCAAGAAATGGAGCGACAATTCTGGGCGCCAGCTTCAAAACTGAAAAAAACACGGGCGTGGTCGAGCGAAGCGTCTTGCCGCCGGTCAAGCAATTCCGTGATACCGCCCTGGATTGGGGGCTTCTTCTCCTCGATCCGCTCGATTCCGACCTTGGCATCCGCAGATTCAACGGGGGCATTGATTCGGACGCAACGGCGACTTGGAAGGCTGCCAGCCTTCTGCGTCCGGATCTGGAATTGGAGTACGGATCCCGTCTCACGTTGCGCTGGCTGAACCCCATCGGGCCGCCGGGAACCGTGCCCTCGGTGAGTTTCTCTCAGGCGATTCTCAAGGAGGGAGTACCTGCGGGCTACTTCAGAGACAAAACAGTGTTTGTGGGCGGAAAATATGCGACGGGTTCTACGGGAGAGGCTAAAGACAGTTTTCGGACTCCTTACTCGCTTCTTGGCCACCCATTTGCGACCGGCGTAGAACTGCACACTACAATCTTCGAGAATCTTGGCGGCCGAGACTGGATAGAGCGGCTGTCTGTTGGACTGGAATTCCTGATTGTGCTTCTTTTTGGGATCGTCGCTTCTGTCTTGATTGCTGTGGCCAGACCTTGGCAGGGAGTCGGGATCTGCCTCTTGCTGATCGTTGTCTCTGTCGTGCCTACTTTTTATGCGACGTGGGAACTGAACCTTTTCTTCAACTGGCTTGTGCCGGTGTGTGCGCAGATTCCGGTTGCCTTCGTTCTCTCCACGGCGCGGCGGTATTACGTCGAGAGGCGGAGCCGGCGGCATCTGGCCGATTCCTTCTCGACCTACCTCTCTCCGGTAATGGTCGATCGAATCGGGGAGGGCACCCTCAAGCCGGACGTCGGTGGCGAGATCGCCGAAGTTACGGTCATGTTCAGCGATCTGAAAGGATTCACCTCGATATCCGAGTCGTCGGACCCGGGCGAGATTGCGCACGTTCTCAATACCTACTTCGAGATCACGACGGCTGGTATTTTGGATTCGAACGGGACCATCATCAAATACATCGGCGACGCGGTATTTGCGATCTGGGGAGCACCGGTGGCAGACGCGGAACAGGCGGACCACGCAGTGGATTCGGCCTGCCGAATGATTGAGGACTCAAGCACTAGAAAGATCTACGGACATTCCTTGAGGACGCGGATTGGTATCAGCAGCGGACCCTGCTTTGTGGGAAATTTGGGCTCGAAATTGAGAGTCGATTACACCGCCATCGGCGACACGGTGAATCTGGCAGCTCGACTCGAGCCGTTTAACAAGGTCATGGGAACCGATATCCTGATTTCCGAAACAACCTTTGAAAAGCTGAAGGGCAATTACGTCATTCGCTCGCTGGGCAAGTTCAAGTTGGCGGGGAAGGATATCGCAATCCCGGTCTATGAAGTGCTGACAGGACATTCCGAAGAACCCCATTGGCTGGCAAGTTTTTTGGGCGCCCTGCAAGCATTTCTTGATCGAGAGTTCACCTCTGCGGCACGGCTCTTTGACGAGACAAACCGGATGAGGAGTGGAGACGATGGCCCCTCGCAATTCTATCGTGAAAAGAGTCTAGAGTTTGAAAAAGATCCCCCGGGAGAATATTGGGAGGGCGAAATTCAGATTCTGACCAAGTAGAATCCGCTCGAAATAGGCCTGGTTGTCGTGTGAGATTTTCGGGTCAGAAATCTGTCGGACTTAAGATCGGACCGGCTGCGAGCAGCAGCAACTTCAATTCAGCGAGTAGACCTCATAGGGATTCTCACATGGGTTACCTCTTGAGATGTGCATCCTGGGCACGTCCACTTCAATGATGACGGAGAAGACGCTTCGCCAGTGGCCGCTGGACGGATCGTTGTTGGGATGACGGCATATGGATCGGGGATAGCCCTCGTGATCGGAAAGTACCTCCTTGAATCGGGCGATGGAGAGCGGTTCCGCCTCAGCTGAGGTCAATTGGTCGACCCGAGACTTTCTGGCGTGCGATTGTATAAGCTCGGCAAATTCGGAATTGATGTGTTGAAGGTCCGAATGCTGGCAGTGGTTGGTGTGGGTGATCAGGCCATTGCGTTCCCCCCGAAGGACAAAGACGCCGGGAAGGGTGACCTCTAGATCCGCCGGGCCTTGGGGAGTCGCCAGAATAACATTGTTGGGTATGGCTCGATCGGCACTGGAAGCGGTGTTCACGGCGTCATCAAGAGAAGTGCATTCGAAGATCTTACGAAGAATGAAGTAGAGAGGGACCCCCGTTTGTCGGCTGGGAGCTGGAAGTGTATTCAAGCAAAAACCGAGGCCGGCATCGTTCACTCCGATGTAGGCGATTAAACCGGCCTGGGTAATCGTCATGAAGGCCGGCCTACCCGTGGGACGTCGAGTCAACACCAGCGTGTAAGGATCGAGCGCGGGATCGTTATCCCAATTCTGGCCGATCAGGCTACCATCCGTGCAACCGCTTTCAGCCGTAACCGAGAAGGAGGTGCAGCCCGAGTCGGCGGAAGGGCGCAGCTGGTTTCTTGCGTTCAGGAGCATCAGGTTCTCCATACTGACGCCGGAGGACTCGGCCACACCTCGCAATTCGTCAATCAAGTCGGGGTAGTGAGACTCAGTCGTCGGAATACAGGTGCGGGCGATCTCCATGGCCTCATCGCGGGGGATTGGTGTCGAAAGGTTCGCCCTTTCCCAGGCGACGGCGGAGAATCCTTGGATTTCCTCACGGGCTGCTTCTCCGATCGCATGCCCCATCTCCCTAGGCGACCCGCTCACCTCCAGTTGCCGATATCTCTGTGTCATTCTGCGCCCAAAATTCGGGCACAGTGGAATGAAACAGGTCCTTTCGCCAGTAGCAACATATACCTGAGAACCTCGGTCCTAATGGGACCTTGAAACGTCAAGATACTTTTTCCCAGTCCCTATTTATCTGTCATCAGCTGAAAAGCGGATTGGTGCCGCCGAAGGCGTCAATGGCGGTCCCGGTGATCGCCGAACTGGCGTCGGATGCAAGAAACACGGCTAAGGACGCGATCTCTTCGGGTGCCATCAGGCGTGGGTTCTCATCTCGACCCGTAGTATTGAAGGCCTCTCGGAATCCCTCCGTATCGACCCCTCCAGGACAGATGCAGTTCACGTCGATCCCGTGTTCCTTGACTTCGGCGGCTACGCTTTCCGTGAGGCTGATGAGGCCTGCTTTGGTGACGCGATAGGCGCTTCGGCCCCGTCCACCTTTGCGACCGCCGATGCTGGCGATGTTGATGATCTTGCCGGATCGGTGCTCGATCATGGAGGGAAGGACGGCCTTTGTGAGCAGGGCGGCCGCTATGAGGTTAACATTGATAACTTGCCTCCAAAGGCGGGAGTCGAAATCTACCAAATCGATGTGAGGATGAATGATGGCGGCGTTGTTCACCAGGATGTCGATCCTTCCAAATTGACGTAGAGTCTCTTCCGCGATGCCGTTTATCTCTCCCTCAACACTCAAGTCCGCCGTCACCGCGAGGGCCTCGGTTTGCATATCCTTAAGCTGATTGGCGACGGCCTCGATCGATTCGGTCGAACGGGCGGTTGCGACCACCTTCGCTCCTTCCTCGCCGAAGGCGAGAGCTATAGCTTTTCCGATTCCCTTACTCGCACCCGTTACGATGGCGATTCGATTCTCGAGGCTCTTCATGGTTCTATACAATCAGTTTCGGAAGCGATTGCAATGCACGGCCAACAGATTTCTTCCTGGATTCTCCTGCAAGTAATTTTCGTCCAGAGAAAATGGCCGCACTCGGCCCCGATATTGCTTTGTAATACGAATCGCGGGATAAACCCGCTCCTACATTCCTTTCGGTTGTAGGAGCGAGTTTACCTCGCGATTGTGTAGAATCCAGATCGGCAGAGCCAGGATCCGCTCAAAATGTAGTCAGCGCATCGAACTTGCTGCGATAAGCTCTGATTGATTTCCTTGAAAGATGAGAATTGAAACAATCCGTACACCGAAGATCACTTCTGAGCATGATGACCTGTTTAGAATTCTCGATCAGTGCATGGTGCGGTTTGGGAATGAAGAGATTCTGGCAGTGACATCAAAAATCGTGTCGATCTGTCAGGGTCGAATAGTCGAAATTGGCAGTAGACATAAGCTGGATCTCATCCAATCCGAGGCGGACGCCTACCTTCCCCCGGAACGGAGCAAATTTGGAATCTCACTAACGATCAAAGATGACCTTCTGATTCCCACCGCCGGAATCGACGAATCGAATGGGAACGGGTTTTATGTCCTCTGGCCCGAGGATCCCCAAAAGTCGGCGAACAAGATTAGGGCGTATCTCTGCAAACGGTTCGAGATTCAACGGGCGGGAGTGATATTGACTGATAGTAAGACGAGCCCTCTGAGATGGGGTACGACGGGAATTTCAATCGCCCACAGTGGTTTCCTAGGGTTGCATGACTATGCCGGCGAACCGGATCTCTTTGGAAGAAGATTGCAGGTCACGCAGTCAAATATTGTCGATGGCTTGGCTGCCGGCGCTGTGGTAGCCATGGGTGAGGGAAGTGAACAGTCTCCCTTAGCGATTATATCCGACGTCGAATTTGTGGAGTTTCAAGCGAGAGATCCCGAACCGGAGGAATTGCACCCGTTTCACTATCGGATGGAGGACGATCTCTATGCGCCGCTGCTTCAAGGTGTTGATTGGGAAAGAAACAAACAGATGTAGGAACTCTGTGCGAAGCGAGAGAACGTTGGCCTCTGTGAGAACGTGGAAAGAGCCTCACGCAAAGACGCAATGGGAGTTACGACTCCGGCTCAACCTGTTCGAGATGATCCAGATTTGAGTACTTGAGGAGTTCCCTCAATGACTGTTTCGCATGATCGGGCCCGAGGTACTCGCCGGCTCGGTAGCTGTGAGACAGTATTCTTCCCTGCCTGTCCGTAACGACCAGGCAAGGGATTCCGTTGCCTTCGAGTCTGGAGACTCTGGCGTGGTTCCGCTTTTGAAAGCTGAGGACGAGCCACTTCATTTGCTTCTCGATGACATACTTTTTCATCTTCTTGCGGCTGTGATCCTGACTGACGAAGATGAGTTCGAAATTCTTATAGCCCAGGTGCTTCATGAGGTTGTAGAACTTGACCAGTTTTGGGGTGTACTTCTGACAGGGCCCACACCAGGCGGCGGAGAAGTAGAAGCCGTAAAACTCCGGTTCGATTTCTTTCGAAAACTCGTATTCGACAAGCTCGTCGCCCTCCCGACGAAAGAGATTCTTTGAGAGGAATTCAGTCAGTTTTGATTGCGACTCAGACACTCTCACCTGCCTCGTGCGTTGCGGTTCGTGTGTTACGGCCCAGTGTACGATACGATCCCTGTCTTCGTCGCAGAAGACACCGATGGAGAGATCGACCTATCGCGCTCGACCCGTATCAAAGTAGGCTCTTCCACCATATACGGCGAAGATTTCAACCTTTAATATCTTCCCTCTCCGGTCGGTCCAAGTGCTGCGCTCAGCCGTCGCCCAGGAAATTGAAAGGAGAAGAATCAGTAAGGCGCAAAAGCTCATGGTCGGATGCAACAGGGTTTCGTAATCGGTTGTCATGGCAGCCTCACTACAAATTGAAAGTAATCGGCTGGATTCTGCGAACTTTGACGGGTAAGCCGTCCTTGTAGGCGGGTTTAAATTTCCACTTTAGGATGGCGGTGACGGCTGCTTCTGCAAAATCGGGATGAGTTGATGATACAGGTTTAGCCTCTCGGACATTTCCGTCTGTATCGATAATGATGCTCAGTCGGACAAAGCCTTGGACACCTGCTCTCTTTAGATGGCGGGGGTATAAAGGCGCGACGGCTGAGATCCGCACCGGTGCCTGGTCAACCTCGTTCAATTCCATGACAATGCTGCGGGGATCGGCCTGAATGAATTCTAGCCCTACTTGACCAACTCAACTTCCGAAACGGTTTTTTTCGGGGGTAGTAGGGCTCAGGAGGCGCATCAACAGTAGAGGTGGGTTGGCAAAACCGCCTGTAGTGTAGACCTACGCTCTTCCCAGGGCGGGATTTTTTCGTATAATGGTGGGCCATCATGTTTCTGAGGTGTAATCGTCGGCGCAAAGATGGCAAAGAGCACTACTATTGGAATATCGTTGAGAACAAGCGTGTCAGCGGGGGGCGGGTGGTCCAAAGACAGGTCCTCTACCTTGGAGAGATCAACGATAGCCAACACGAAGCGTGGCGCAAGAGCATCGAGATTTTCGAAGAGGGCAGGGAAAGACCCGAACAGGTGGCGCTGTTTCCGGAAGATCGTGCCCCGCCTGTGGGCGACGAAAGTATTGTTAGAATACGGCTCAAAGATCTCAGGATCGAGAAGCCGCGGCAATGGGGAGGGTGCTGGCTTGGGTGCGTTCTATATGAGCAGTTGGGACTGGGAGAATTCTGGCGGGAGCGTCTCAGACCCTCCCGTCAGGGTACCCGCTGGGCCCATGTGCTGCAGACCCTGGTGGTTTACCGGCTGATGGCACCGGGAAGCGAGTGGCGGCTGCATCGGGAATGGTATGAGCGAAGCGCGATGGGCGATCTGATGGGGGAAGACTTTGGGATCGCCGAGAAGAACACGCTCTATCGCTGCCACGATCGATTGCTCAGGCACAAGAAGGCCCTGTTCAGGCACCTGACCGAGAGGTGGAGCGATCTGTTCAATGCCCGTTACGAGATTTTGCTATACGATCTGACGAGCACCTATTTTGAGTGCGATCCGAACCAGGAGCCGGCGGCCTCGAGCCGACTGCGCAAGTTCGGCTACAGCCGCGATAAGCGACCTGACTGCGTGCAAGTGGTGATCGCCCTGGTGGTGACTTGTGAGGGCTTGCCGATTGCCTATGAGGTACTTCCGGGTAACACGCAGGATAAAACCACCTTAAAAGATTTTCTTTCTCGGGTGGAAGAGAACTACGGTAAGGCGAACCGGGTGTGGGTGATGGATCGGGGCATTCCGACCGAGGAAGTCTTGCAACAGATGCGCCAAAGCGAACCCAGGATCCACTATCTGGTGGGTACCCCGCGCTCCTGGCTGGGTCGCTTCGAGCAGTCGTTGCTGCAGAAGGATTGGAAGCAGTTGCGTCCCGGTATCGAGGTGAAACTCCTCAGCGAGGGAGGTGAAACCTACGTTCTGGCTAAAAGCGACGATCGGGTGCGCAAAGAAAAAAACATGCGCCTGCGTCGTTTACGCCGTCTTATCGAGGCGCTCAAGAAGCTGCGTGAGAGCAAACGGCGCTACCAACGCGATACCATCCTGATCAAACTGGGCGAAGCCAAAAAGGAGGCCGGTCCCCGGATCTTTGGATTACTCGACATCGAGATCGCCCCCAAGGGCGCCCCCACTGAAAAGCCGCCTTTGAGCTTCCGGTTGAACTTAAAAAAATACCGCCAAGCCTATCGCCGCGAAGGCCGCTATCTGTTGCGCAGCACCCTCAGTGCCGAGAACCCCGAGCAACTCTGGCGCCTTTACCTGCAGCTCACTGAGATCGAGCAAGTCTTCAAGGAAATCAAGAACGACCTTTCCATCCGCCCCATCCATCATCAGAGAGATGATCGCATCGAGGCGCACATCTTTATCAGCTTCCTTGCTTACTCTCTGTGGGTCACCCTGAAACGTCGACTCTACCCGATGGCTCCGGGACTGACCCCAGCCGAGGTGCTCTCCAAAATGGCGGCCATCCAAATGCTCGATGTGAAACTGCCCACCACCGACGGACGCACCGTTGTGCTTACCCGTTACACCGAGCCCGGTGAGGACCAAAAGCTACTACTGAACCGGTTACACCTCGAACTTCCTCCCCAACCACCCCCCCAAATCGAATCCAAATAACCCCTCCTGTAGTGTAGACCTTTGGCCCACTATCAACGACTTACGTCGAAATCAGGCCCCAGTTGAGAAAGACGGGCTAGTGGTACCTGGGCCTCGGTGAGGACCGGTTGTCCGTCGGCCACCGGAGGGTGAAATTTCCAGCGACGGACGGTTTCAATGGCAATCTTGTTTAGAGCCGGGACACTCCCTGAGACAATCTTTGGAAAAAGAGTGGATCCGTCTTCGCTGATGAGGAATTGAACCATGGCCGTCTGCGCACCTAGTCTCTCCGAGAGATATCGAGGATATTTGGGCCGGAAAGATTTGGCCAAGCGTGGACTCTCCTCCAGTTCCGATGCTCGAGTCACAGTAGGTTCTAGATATTCCGCCTCGGCTACGTACCTCGCATCATTCAGTAGCAGGTTCAGTGTTTCCTCGCTTTCGTAGTGTTTCGCAACCCAGTGCGGGGGAAATCGATTGTGAAACTTGAAGCTTCTATCCAGGCAGACGCTGAGCGCGATCTCGACGAACTCCGGGATGTTGTTTCGAAAAGCATGGTCCATCAACATAAGAGCTTTTCCCTCATTGAGATCACACTTCGCGCCGGCGCCGATCAGTTCCTGGACGATCGAGCGATTCCCATGCAGCGTCGCCGTTTCGAGAGGAGTGAGGCCCCTTCGGTCCGCCAAATTGGGATCGGCTCCATGGTCCAATAGTTTTCGGACAATTCCAGAATGATGGTAGGTGGTGGCGGCGGAGATCGCGGAAGTGCCGTTCTCCGTGGTGTGGTTTGGATCGGCTCCTTGCTCCAGGAGCCAATCAACGGCTGTTTTGTTCCCCCAGGTTGAAGCCGAAATCAGGGCAGAGACTCCCTTCTTATCAGTCAGATTGACGTCTGCCTTGGCTTTGAGCAGGGTATTCAAGATTTCCTCGTCGGCGTAGGGCATGGCGGCGATTAGGGCCGTTGTTCCAACCCGCACGCGATTTGCCTTTGCCCCACGCGAGACCAGGAAGCGAACAATGCGATTTTGGCCTTGAGCGCACTTGGACACCAGAATGCGGTCCAATGCGTCTTGGTTGCGTTTCCACCGCGCTTTCAGATCGGCGAGTTGCCCTACTGTCTGACCTCTGTTGTGGTTCAACGCCAGATCCAAGAATTCGAGGGAATCGCCTGAGATCCAAAATAGAACCAGAATTACCTCTTCCAGTTCTTCTAGGGACCAGAGAGCTGCTAGTTTTACCGGATTAAAGAATGGCTTTTGCTGCACTCGATATTTGCGAATCCCCAGTTCGATCCGGTAATGCGGCTCCCTATGAGCTGATTCCGGCACAGGCGCCAGCTTCTCGATCGTGTAGTAAAGGGGATAGACCAAGTCCGACGGCTTCACATCGGGCCCCGGTTGTACCTTCAACTCACCCGCTTCGGATAGGAAACGTCTTAGGCGTTTCGATGGATCTTCGGGATTCTCGTAGTAGTAGGGTTTCGAGTCCTCGATCCCTTCGACGAGGTGCTCCTCGCCGTCCTTTTCGTAGACGAGCAGGTAGCTGGCTGAGAGCGTGGGGCCGAGCGTGAAGAGAACGGCGAGGAAAAACAGGCTGACTTTCACCACTTTCGAAGGTTGCTGTACACTCTGTCGGTGGAATTTGCAGGGAATGGGCATGGAGGGCACTCCAACATCGATTGGCTCGTTAAAGGGACCGGTAAGAGAATCTCTGAATAATCCGGGTTCTGACGGGCAAACCATCTTGATAGCCAGGTTCCCACTTCGACCTAAGGACGGCATCGACCGCTCGATCCGCCAATTCGAAATTGGTATAATAGACGGGTCTTGCTTCGATAACGTTTCCCTCCTGATCGATGACAAAAGTTATATCTACGTCTCCACTCGGTTCGACGATATACGTACCCCGGATCAATACCGGTGGTTCCAGCAAAGCCCAATTGACGGCTCTGGGAATCTGATCGACTTCCGCAATATCGACAATGCGCTCGCTGGGATCGAGACTGATGAATTCGATTGGGAGCTCGATTTCGGTGAGGACAGGTTGACCGCCAACCATCCCTGGTTGGAACCTCCAATGGCTGATTGTCTCAAAGGCCAGCTGATTCAGTATCGGAATACTGCCTGAAAGAACCCTTGGAAACAGAGCCGAACCATCCTTGCCGATGAGAAAGCGGACCTCAACAAGCCGGGTCCCAAATTTCACGGAAAGATGCCTGGGGTAGCTTGGCCGGTAATCCTGAAATACCTTTGGTTGCTCTTCCAGATCTGAAGCGGGTGTTACCACCGGACCCGGAGGATCGCCTTTGGGTTCCGATGTATCTTCATTGTCAAGAAGGGCAAGAATTTCACGGCGACCATAGTAGCTCGCAACCCACTTTGAGGGGAAGCGATTGTGGAAACTGAAATCGCGCGTCACGCACTCGTTGAGGGCGATTTCCACAAACTCCGGGATATCATTGCGAAACGCATACTCCGCCGGCTGCGATCAGATCCTGGACGATGGTCCGGTCGCCGAAGAGCGTTGCCTTTTCAAGAGGAGTGAATCCTTTATCATCAGCCAGATTTGGGTCGGCCCCGTTGGATAAGAGGATTCGGACTACCTCTGGATGATGATACCGGGTGGCAGCGGAAATGGCCGTAACACCCGAGGGGCTCGTGTAGTCAACATTGGCGCCCTGTTTGATGAGCCATCCTACCGCCGGCTTGTTATCCCATGAGGATGCCGTAATCAGAGGGGTAATACCCTTCGTGTCGGGTTGGCCAACATCGGGGCCTGCCATCAGAAGCGTGTCCAGCATCTCCTCATCACCATAGCGCATAGCCGCGATGAGGGCCGTCGTACCAAGCACCAGACGGTCCGCTCTGGCGCCGCGGGCGACGAGGTAGCGAACGATGCGCTTTTGACCCTCCGCACACTTGGACACGATGAACGGATCGAGGTCATCTCGATCTGCCCTCCACCGCGCCTGGAGTCCCGACAGTTTCTCTACGATTCTCCCCCTATTGTTGGCGATCGCGAGGCTGATCGGGGTGTTGCCGTTGAAGCCAACGGAAGTATTGCTCATGCCGGCATCGAGAAGAAGCGAAACAACATGCTCATGCCCAGCACGGATGGCGTGGTGCAGTGCGTTTCCCCCCAGGTGGTCCCTCGGTTTGAGTTTCGCACCCGCTGCAAGTAGCGCTTGAACCACCGCAATTCGGCCATGTTCAGCCGCCGAGATTATCGGCGTAGCGCCCTCTTTATTTCGTTGGTTGAAATTGATACCGCTCGCAAGTAGCAGTTCCACGATATCGGCGTGACCATTGGAAGCGGCGCAGTGCAAGAGCGAGTCGCGCAGGGCATCTTTGAAGTTCAGCACGTCCTCTGTGAAAAGATGCTGCTCAATCGTCCTCTTTGATCCCGTACTGGACGAAAGGAAAGCAGTCAGCACAGCGGGATTCTCGATCGGATACCGTGGGGCAACCGACTTTCCTCGATCGAATAGTCCTAGAGCCGGGAAGCCTCCGAAAGTGTGTTCAGACACGTTTCCCGCGAGGACTCTGAAGAATCGTCTCGAATTGCTGATCCCTCGTAGGTTGGCCGCTGCTAGAATGGAGAGCCTTTCATCAGCTATCCACAGTAACACCAGCACTCCTTTTTCCAGTCTCTCTTTAGACCAATGATCGAGAAGTGCACTTGGGCGGAGGGATCTACCGTATGGAACACGATAATCCCGGATGGCGATTTTCACCCGGTACTGCAGGGGCTCGTCGATCCAATCCGGGACCGGTGCGATCTTTTCAATCGCGTAATTGAGGGGGTAGAGAAAGTCGGAGGGACTGACAGACTGGTTCGGCTTCGCCACTAATTCGCTTGCCCCGGTCAGAGAATGCTTCTCACCACTCTCTAGGTAGTAGGGTTTGAAGTCTTCAATCCCCTCGATAAGGTGCCCCTTCCCGTTTTTTTCGTAGAAGAGCGAATAACCTCCATCAAGTAAGGTGCAGGGGCCGCAGGCTAAGATGGCTGCAAATTGGCAGAATCCGGCGTTCACATGTAGCAAGTATTGAGGAAGGTCGTGTTCCTAGGGTAGAAGACTAGAAGAATCAGATTAGCGTTAGACGTTTGGATTTCAATCCGTGAATGATCCGCTTCCAAAATCGATATTAGCCTTGCCAGATCGCGGTCAATCTTTAGACTTGTTGGGACTCGTGATTGAAAATGTTACTCTACCTCGTGGGGGGAGAAAGATTACTACTATGAAAAAGAGATCTGCATGTTTACTGGCCTTGCTTTGCCTCGGCCTTCCATCCGCTGTCGCGGCGGCGCTGGTCACGTTTTCGAACCTGGCCTCGTTTCAAGCGGCGACCACTGGGCTCACCCTGGAGGAAGACTTTGAGTCCGTGACGCCGAAGAATACGGCGCTTTCCTCATTCACCAGCAATGGGAACACCTACACGGGATTCGCTGGATCGCCTTTTCCAAACGTCTTTATCTCCGGCCCCGGCTTTACGAACTAAGGGATTCCCGGAGCCACCACGACCAGCAAACGGACGGCCACAGGAGATGAGGACTTCAGGATCGATTTTGGCTCACCCACCACTGCGGTTGGGTTTGATACCTACCTGAATGTAGTTACGGTCAACCCGGGCGGAGCCGTTGTTGAGATCTCCGGTTCGAGTGTTCTCCTGGGCACGATCTCTCACTCTCATCTACCGACACAGATAGGATTCCTCGGGATCATAGCGAGCGAGCCGATCACCAGTATTGGCTGGATGACCGACAATGGGAGGGAGACCAACACCGGTATCGACAACATCCAAACCGGCAACGCGGTGCCCGAACCAGGGGAGACGGTCCTCGTCGCTATCGGTCTCCTCGCTCTCCTCTGGGTCCAGAGGAGAGCATAAATTTCACGAATTATAGTTCGTAGGGTTCCATTTCCCGCGAGTTCGGCGGACTGAATTTTGGGGCGGCTCACACGGCGGTCTCGGATGCGCTGAGCGGGTCTACGCATGGTCATGGAGACGCAAGGAAGCCCAAAGGGATTCGACCTTTAAGGGCGCTTTTGTTCTGTCCCTATTTCCTATTTCTCTCCCTAGATGCGTTCGAGGACCGCGTCCGGTGAAGGAAGAAGGTTTCGACTGGATCAAGAGCGGCAGGAGAGGATACAGCTTGCGGGTTCCCGTTTCCATCTCTATCTCGAGATGCAGATCGAAAGGAGATACACGATGCTCGAAGAAAGTCATTACTACTTCAACCGCGCCGCCGATGTTGTGGGGCTGTCGCAGAAAGTCCGGGATATCCTGATCACGCCCTTGCGCGTCGTCAAAGTCGAGCTCGTGACGGAAAACGACAAGGGTGAGTTGATGCATCATATTGCTTTCCGGGTGCAGCATGACAAGGCGCGCGGACCGATGAAGGGCGGCCTGCGCTATCACCCGACTGTCGACGAGGAGCATGCTACCGCGCTGGCCAACCTGATGACCTGGAAGACGGCCGTCGTCGACGTGCCATATGGGGGCGCCAAGGGGGGCGTCAACTGCGATCCCCGGCAGATGAGCGACAACGAACTGCACCAGGTGACTCGAAAGTTCGTCGAGCAGATCCATGAGATCATCGGCCCGACCCAGGATATCCCTGCCCCGGACGTCAACACCGATTCCCGGGTCATGGGCTGGATCATGGACGAGTACTCGAAATTCCATGGTTTCTCGCCTGGCGTCGTGACAGGTAAACCACTCGAGCTGTTCGGCTCACCGGGGCGCGAGGAAGCAACCGGTCGTGGCGTCATGCATTGTCTCGAGTCATGTCTGAAGGAGAAGGAAAGATCTTTCGCTGATATCGCGGTGGCAATTCAAGGCTTCGGAAACGTCGGCAGTCACGCCGCCAGGTTGATTGCAGAGAAAGGCGCGAAAATCGTGGCGGTGGGCGACCATGCCGGTGGTGTTGCAAACTCCGATGGTCTCGACATCCCGAAGCTGATGGCTTGGGAAGACGTGCATGGCAGTATCAAGGGATTCCCCGACGCAGAGGCGTTCGACAGCTCCGATGTTCTCACTTGGGACGTGGATGTTCTGATTCCGGCCGCCCTGGGCGGCGTCCTCACCAAGGAGAACGCGGGAGAGGTACGGGCGTCGATCATCGTGGAAGGCGCAAACGGTCCGACCACACCGGAAGCGGACGAGATCTTCGCTGGCAAAGGCATAAGTGTCATCCCGGATATACTGGCTAACGCGGGTGGGGTAACGGTGAGTTACTTCGAATGGGCGCAGAATATCCAGCAGTTCCGTTGGGAGATCGGCCGCGTTCGGGGCGAGCTGGCCAGAACCATGAACAACGCCTATGCTTCAGTGCAGAGCGTCGCGGCACAACGCAAAGTAGATATGCGCACGGCGGCGTTCATTCTCGCCATTGAACGTGTCGGCGACGCAACTCTGGCGCGCCGCCACGTAAACGAGACCGTCAGGCCGGAGTCATGAAAATCGAAAGCACCTAATCAAGAGAGCAGGAGAGGGAAGGGTTGCCCATGAATACATGCGTAATAGTAACCGGCGGCGCGAGTGGGATAGGGAAGTCTGTCGCCGAAGCTTTGGGTGAAGAGGGCCACCGGGTCGTGATTGGGGACATGAATGAAGAGGGCGGGAGGGCGGTCGCGGAAGAAATCGGGGGCTTTTTTGTTAGAGTCGATTTGAGGGCGCGCGAGTCGTGCCGCAATTTGGTCGACGAGGCGGTTAAAGAATGCGGCGGAGTCGATATTCTTGTGAACAATGCTGGGTTTCAGTATGTAGCGCCGCTGGAGGAGTTTCCGGAAGAGAAGTGGGATGAATTGTTGGGCGTGATGTTGAGGGCGCCCTTTTTGCTGACGAAGTATGTGTGGCCCTCCATGAAGTCGCAGGGGTGGGGGCGAGTCGTAAACATCGCCTCGGTCCATGGGCTGGTCGCTTCCCCGAACAAAGTGGGATATATTTCAGCGAAGCATGGACTGATTGGGCTAACCCGGGCGGCGGCGCTGGAAGGGGGAGAGCATGGGATAACGGTGAACGCCCTTTGTCCGGCCTTTGTTCGAACCCCGCTGGTTGAGAACCAGATTGCCGATCTGGCGAAGAATCACGGAATCCCCGAAGAAGAAGTGGTGGAGAAGGTTCTTCTGAAATCCGTCGCGATTAAGAAAGCGATCGAGCCAAGGGAGGTGGCCGATTTGGTGCTCTATCTCTGTTCGGACAAGGCGTCATCGGTAACCGGAGCGTGTTGGACGATCGATGTGGGGTGGACGGCGACGTGAATAGGATCGGCCCTTCATCGCCTTGCACTACCGAGTAGGAGGCGCGTCCGGCGGCCACGCCCTACCGCCTGACGGTGGATGAACCGCTTAACAGAACTCAGGAGATAGATGTGAAACCGATCTCGATCTGCTACAAGTCGTGGGGCGTTGCCTCCGGACGCGCCGCAGAGCGGCCCTGCCCTGGAATGTAATTGAGGGAAAGTGGAACTGGCGTACTCGCGAAATAGCAATCGTGCCATACGATTAGAGACTAAGAAATGATCTGGACCCTTAGAGTGGAGTGCGTAGGAGGAATGTACTGGGAGGAGGAGTGCGTTCGTGCGATCGAGATTGATTCGGAGTCATCGCTTTTCGAACTGGGCGATGCGATTCTGGACGCGATTGGCTTCGATCGGGAACATTTGTTCGAGTTCTTCGCCGGCCGTAATCCGCGACACCGGAAGGTAGTGTATGAGGAAGATTCAGATTGGGAGAGGAGCGGGGAAATCGTAACTGCGACGGATTTCGAGGGGCATATCGAATTCCTCACCGACGACAGTCGGGAAAACTCGAGAAATGTCGACCAGGACGACTCGGATTCAGAGGATGTCGAAGACACCGAAGAGGGAGATACTCTTGCCCAGGTGTACCCTCTGCCTAAGAGCTGCAAGTTGTACTACTATTACGATTTCGGCGACAGCTGGTTTTTCGAGATCCGGAAGAGCCGCAAGAAGCCGACCGAACCGGAAGAAGGTGTGGAGTATCCTCGAGTCGTAGAAGAGATTGGCCCGAGCCCACAGCAATACGGAAGTTGGGGTGAGGAATAGGGGCGGAACGATGCCGTTGAACATGGATGTACAATTTGGGAAGAGTTGAACCGCGATCAGCCTTTAGCGTCCTGATCGAATTCACAGTCGCCGTCGAGGACGAACACTAAAATAACTGGGAAGACCAACGGAGTGGCGGCGAATTTCACGGAGACACAAGGGCAGTATCTGGCCTATATTTACTATTACACGAGAATTCACCGGTGTCCTCCAGCGGAAGGAGATATCCAATTCTATTTTCGTGTCTCAGGACCGGCGGTTCATCAGATGATAGTAAAATTGTGCGAGAAAGGGCTGATTAGCAGGATTCCAGGGGCGGCGCGAACCATTGAAGTGTTGGTGCCGTCTCAGGAGATACCGCCTTTGATTTGATGATCCAGGAAACTCTCACTCGATCCTCTTCGGCACCCAACATTGTCCGATACGGAAAATCCCCCGGCCTTGCGCTGGGGATCGTTAGGATTTCGAGCTAGATGATTCATCCTACCAGGGACTGGGAAGGGTGGTGCCAAGTTTTGTATCAGGAGAAGCCAGCGCCACCCCGGCGCAAGGCCGGGGGAGCCTCATGCAAAGGCGCGAAGACGCCAAGAGCCGAGAAGGATCACGAGGACGATTGGGAAGATTGCTTCGATTATCCTCGGAACACGGGCGAGCCGTTTTGGAAGAGCTGGATAGCCTCGATGAGGGCATCACCCTCGAGGGCTTGGACTTTGTCTTTGAGAGTTTCGCGGGTTTCGTCCTCTTGGATGGGGCAGGACTTTTGGACTACGATCGGACCCCCATCGACATTTTCGGTGGCGATGTGGACGGTGCAGCCGGTTTCCTTGACGCCGGAACTGAGAACTTCGGCGTGGACGTCGAGGTCCATGCCTCCGGCGAAATCCGGGAGGAGGGAGGGGTGGACGTTGAGGACTCGATTGCGCCAGGCATCGATGAAGGATGGGGATAGAATGCGCATGTAGCCAATGAGTAGGATCAGCTCCACATTGTGTTTTTTGAGAACCGTCGACACTTCATGGTCGTAAGCCTCTCGGCCCTTATTTTTCCCGTCGACGTGAAAGGCTGCGATATGGTTAGTCCGCGCCCGTTCCAGGATATAGGCGTTCTCTCTGTTGCTGATGACCACCGCGATGGATGCATCGAGGCGGCCTTTCTCGATGGCTTCGATGATGGCCTGCAGGTCGGTTCCCCGGGTGGAGCCGAGAATGGCGAGTTTAGGAGAGTTTCGAGTTTCGGGTTTCGGGTTTCGGGTTTCGAGATCGTGCGTGGTCATCATGAGAAGGAAGGGGACGGGGAAGTGAACCCCGGCAGGCCGGGACTTCGCTGCGCTCAGCAGTGATCAGTAAACAGAGAACAGTGGGAGAATGCAAAGGGGACTGGAAGACGGAGCGAGAGTCTCGGGGATTGCGATCATGTTTGGCCGCGGATGCGGTGCATATCGGCGACGTAAGATTCGATGAGGGCAGCGGTTCCGATATCTTCTCGGTGAAAGAGTGGGCCTTTAATGCGACTGAGTTCTTCCTCAACGATGGATTCGGCTTTGGCGAGAGTGGGGGCGGAGGCGGCCACAGCGAGGCTGCGGGACCCCGTTTCGTAAAGTCCATCGTCTCGTTCGTCGACGGCGCCGTAGTAAATAAGATCTGGATTGCTAATATCCGAGAGGTCGACCTTCTCACCTTTGACAGGTGAATCGGGGTATCCGTTTGGGACTGCGTATTTGCAGACGGTGGCGGAGCTGGAAAAGGAGACGTCGACCTGAGCCAAGGTGCCGGAGGCGATCGCTTCACAGAGGGCGACAAAGTCGGATTCAAGGAGGGTAAGGATGTTCATCGCTTCAGGATCACCCAAACGAGCGTTGTATTCAACCAGGCGAATGCCATCGGCGGTCGCCATAAACCCACCGTATAGGATTCCACGGTAGGGTTGACCACACTCCTGATTGAGGACCTCGACCGCCTGAGCATTGATCTTTTCGGCTTCTTGGATGTCCGTCGCGGACAGGAAAGGCAGGGAGTGGTTGGCGTCCGAATAGGAACCCATTCCTCCGGTGTTGGGACCCGAATCGCCAACGAAAGCGCGCTTATGATCTTGAACCGGAGGAGCATGAACGATGGTGGTCCCGTCACAGAAGCTCATAAGGGAGAATTCCTGTCCAGTGAGTTTCTCCTCGATGAGGAATCCTCCGCCCGATTTTACGAGATCGGCGCAGTATTCCAACGCTTCGGCATGGGAGTGTAGATGGTCGCCGGCAACTTTCACCCCCTTGCCACCCATCAAACCGTCGTATTTTACGACGTAGGCATCCCCAAGGTGTGCGAGAAAGTCCTCCGCTCCAGCGAGCGTTTCAAAAGCCTTGAAGGCGGGATTGACGGAGATTCCGCGACTCTCCAGGAGGCGGCGAGTGAAACCCTTGCTCGTTTCGATCCGGGCCAGAGCCTTTTTCGGACCGACGCAGGGTATTCCGGATTTCCAGAGGGCGTCCGCAACTCCGTTCTCGAGGGGCGCCTCCGGACCAATGACGGCGAGGTTCGCGCCGCACTGCATTCCAAACTGGACGACCCCTTTGGGATCCGTGATATCACCGATCTCATAGCTTGTAGAAAGGGCGTGGATTCCCGGATTCCTTGCCGCTGCATAGCAGCAGATCCACGATGTCCGGGGGGATTTATGAATGGCGCGCGCGATAGCGTGCTCCCTGGCACCGGACCCAATCAGCAGGATTGTACTCATCAGTACCCGAGTCTTTTCCCGTTAGTTCTTTCGGTCGTTGTTTCGCTGATGTGCCAGGTCGAACATCAACTGCTGAGAGATGCCGCCGGTTACGTAACGGCCGTTCATGCAGGCCATGCAGGGCTGCTTTATCTCATGGTTCCCTTTGCGGGTGACGGCCTCGACGAGGTCGTCCTGGCTTTGGTAGAGGAGGACATCGGCTCCGATATGGAGGCGGATCTCCTCGATTGTTCGGTTGGACGCTATGAGTTCCGACTTACTTGGGAAATCGATCCCGTAAAAGCAGGGCGAGATCATGGGCGGGGCGGTGGTGACAAAATAGACCGCCTTGGCACCGAATTCCCTCACCATTTTTATAATCTCCTTGCAGGTTGTTCCACGAACAATGCTGTCATCCACCAGCATTACGATCTTTCCCCTTATTTCGGTTTCTTGGGGGACAAGCTTATAGCGAACTGATTTTCTCCGGACCTCCTGGCCCGGCATAATAAAGGTCCGTCCGATAAAGGGGTTCTTGTAGAGACCTTCGGAATAGCGAACACCCAGCTCTTGCGCCAGGGAGAGCGCCGCAGTGTTGGCGGTGGAGGGAACCGGAATGATAATATCCGGATTCCGGTCCGGGTGCTCCCGATTCCATGCTTTAGCGAGATTCTGGCCCATGCGCAATCGCGCGCGATAGACACTGACATCGTTCAACATGGCATCGGCCCGGGCAAAATATACGTATTCGAAGATGCAGGGAGAGAACTCACTTCTCGAGAGCACTTTCGAGAACCTCTTTCCTTCTTCACTGATGTAGACCACCTCGCCGGGTCGAACATCGCGGGTATGGTCGAACCCGAGGAGGGAGAACATCGAATTCTCGGAAGCGAATATATAGTCGGCGGTGCCGTCGGGATAAGGTCGCTTCCCTTGCACAAGAGGCCGGATCCCGTGTGCATCCCGAAAGGCGAGCAAGCCCTTGCCGATGATCGCGGTCACAACCGAGAAGGAGCCTACGGCGAGTCCAAATACCTGCTCAAGAGCAGCGCAGATATGCTCGAAGAACTCCTCCGGCTCGTCTGTATCCGGATGCTCGTGGAGGAAACTGCCGAATAGGTGCAGGATCGCTTCGGTGTCGCTGCTCGAATTGAGATAGCGGCGATGGTTCTTCCCAAGTTCCTTCTTGAGATCACTGTAATTGACGAGATTGCCGTTATGGCTCATGGCGATCCCAAAGGGAACACTGGTCCAAAGCGGTTGGGTTTCATCCAACCCATAGCCACCCGACGTCGGATATCGGGAATGCCCGAGGCCCAGGTTCCCTACCAGTCGCTTCATATTCCCGTCATCGAAAATGTCGCGGACGAGGCCTTTGCCCTTCTTGATATAGAAGCGGTGTGGATCGCAGGTCATGATCCCGGCCGCATCCTGTCCCCGGTGTTGCAGATGAATCAGGCTCTCGTAGAGTTCGACCGCGACCGGCCGATGAGAGAGAATTCCGACGATTCCGCACATTAGCTTGCCTTTCTCGCCGGGTATTCGAAGACCCCCCGAGCTACGAAAAGGATCTCGATTGCACTCAGCCGCTTGGCCCCGACGAAAAGCAAGCTATCCATTTCCTGATGGTTTTGTTTCGTTGGTATCATCGGTGGGGGGATCTTGGTAAGCTCTTTTAACATCGTCGATGTGGCCGCGGATTTTCATTTTCAGATCCTCTCGGGCGAGAGCGAGAATTCTGGCCGCAGCCAGAGCGGCATTAGCCGGATCGATCACGGTCAGGACAGGGGTATCCTTCGGCATCTGGAGAGAGGAATGAACATTGATGAGGTAGTCGGACTTGTCGGAGAATGGAGGGCAGGCGATGACGGGATGAAGGGCGCTTCCTGCGGTGACTCCCGAGAGGCCGTTCGATCTGCCCGCTACAGTTATGTAGACGAGGGGTCTGGAGTAGCGATTGAATCGATCGATGAGCTCGATCAACCGCTCGGGAACCTTGTGAGCGGAAACGACAAAGGTCTCGTGAAGGATGGCGAATCGATCGAGCTGTTCGATGATTTTGTCCGCGTGGGGACGATCGGATTCCGATCCGAGTAGGATTACGGTTTTCACAGATATGCCTCCAGGTTCCGTTTGATTCGTTTGGCCACCGGTTCGCGTTGATCCGGAAATGGGAACGGGCGACCGGTGATTTTCTCGTAAAGATAAATGTAGCGACGGGCAAGTTCGACGACGAGGTCGGGCGGCGCCGAAGGGAGTTCGGCATCAGCATAGGGGTCGCAGTGGTCCCTAAACCAGAGCCGGAGGAACTCTTTATCAATGTTTTCCGGCTCGAGTCCCGTGGCGATCCGCTTTTCATAGCTTTCGGCGAGCCAGTAGCGGCTGGAATCCGGAGTATGGATCTCGTCAATGACCCGACACTGGCCATCGTTGTCCCGGCCCAATTCGTATTTTGTATCCACCAGGATCAAGGCGTGCTCGAGTGCCCTGCGCTGTCCCACTCTGAATAGTCGAAAAGCAATGGCACTGGCTTCCTCCCATTCCTCCGAGCTCATCCATCCCTCAGCGACAATCTCTTTAGGACTTATGGGCCGGTCATGTTCGACTTCCTTGGTGGTGGGGGTGAGGAGGGGCACCTCTAGCCTTTCATTTTTCTGAAGGCCCTCCGACAGCTTATTGCCGCAGTACTCGCGAGAGCCCTCGTTGTAGACCGTCCAAAGCGAAGTATTGGTCGATCCGGTGATGAACCCGCGGACCACGAATTCGATTGGGATGACGCGACATTTCTTAGCTACGGTGACGTTTGGATCAGGCACCGCGACGACATGATTCGGAACCAAGTCCATGGTCTCTTCGAACCACCAGGCGCTGATCAGGTTCAACACCTGGCCTTTAAAAGGAATGTGGGCGATGATTCGATCGAATGAACTGTGCCGATCGGTAGTGACCAAAATGAGGCGATCCCCGAAGTCGTAAGTGTCGCGGACTTTGCCTTTGTGTTTGCCGTCGGGCAAGAGATCGGTATCGATCACGCAGTGGTCCAGTTCCTCTCGAATCTTATCGGAGTAGTCGATATCATGATTAAGGAAGGTGAAGGGAAGACAATCAGTACTCATGACAGTTATGTGAAACAGGGTTATGGAGGATGTTAGTTAGAAGAGCGCGGCGGGTGAGGCTCCCATCCGAACCGGTTGGGGAAGTCAATCGCCAGATAACGCCCCTTCGAATTTCCCGAAGTTCATTCAGTCCGAAGCGGTCTCTCAGAGTGTCCAGTTTCCGGCGGCCGATCCAATCCTCTTTCGGGCGGACCAGATAGCTTCGAACTTTGTTTTCAGATACCGGAGCAATCGCAGCTTCCTTGTTGGAATTGAAGAGTTCGCCGCTGGCTTCAATTGCTCGCAAGAGATCGGGCCTTCGGTTGCCGTCAGCTACGATCTCCCAGTGGGTATGTCTCTCTACTTTGAGGGGGATCCCCAGGCGGTTGAGGGTATTCTGAACGGAGACGGCTTCGTTATCGGCAATGAGCAACTTTACGGTTAGAGCGATCGCACCCTCGGTTGCTTTGAAGGACGGAATATCCGATGTCTCCGGGGTGAACGTCAAAGGGGCGACGGCATCTTCCGAAGGGCTTTCGATGGAGCTGCGCATGGAAGAAAAGATGGGGTCACCGTCGGTGGCACGCTCGGGGTGCGGCATCATCGCCATGACGTTGCCGACAGGATTGCAGACGGCGGCGATATTCGAATCGGAACCGTTTGGATTGACGGGAAATTCTGCAATCGCTTCTCCTTTTTCATCGCAATACTGCAGGGTGATCTGATCCCTGTCATCGAGTTGGGCGAGTAGGTCCTGGTGGCCGAGGAAGCGGCCTTCACCGTGGGCAACCGGAATCCTCTGGCAGCGGCCGGGCTCCAAGTGGCGGGTAAAGGCGCATCGTCGTGGTGGAGATTTTAGTTTCAGGTAGACCCATGCGTTGTAATAACCGGTCCCGAGAACGCGTCCATTCTTGACTCTCTTGTTCCGGGTCAACGCCATTGCGACCTGATGTTCGTCCAGCTGAGGAATCATTCCCGATTCGACCAGGATTTGGGCGCCATTACAGATCCCGAGAATTGGTTTTCCCCTTTCCGCTTGGGCCCGCAGGATCTCGACCACCGGATCCAGGGAGGCGATGATTCCACTACGGGAGCGATCCTCGTAGGAGAAACCGCCGGTCAGGACAAAGCCGTCGCACTCATCCAAGATTGAAAAGTCCTGGTTCCAGAGGAAATCCAACGGGATCATTCCCACTCGGCGTATCGCGAGGTGGGTCTCCCGCTCCGTATTGGAACCGGGAAACTGGACGACCGCGATTCGGATGTCCGTCATCGGATGGGGGAGTGCATTCAATTACTTTCGATGGATCGGGTATCGACGATCCGCACCTCGCGGTCGCCCTCGACCACGGTACCGATTTCAAAGACCCCAGTGTCTGATGGCAGGGAATCGCGAACCTCGGAGGCTGTCTCGGGAGAGACAACGATGACCAGACCCAGTCCCACGTTGAAGGTGCGGAACATTTCCTCTTCAGGGAGATTGCCGAGTCTTTGCAAGAAGGCAAAGATGGGCGGAATGGGCCAACTGCCTCGATGGATTTCAACACTGCATCCGGTCGGAAGAATTCTGGGGATGTTGTCGATAATGCCGCCTCCGGTTATATGGGCCATTCCCTTGATGGCGTGACCGTCCTCAAGAAGGGCGAATATCGGCTTCTGATAGTTGACATGGGGCGCGAGAAGGGTTTCAGCGACACTGTCGGTTAGGGGGTCGGGCCGGTCATCCACTTCCAGTTTGGCTTCTTCAAAGATCAACTTCCGGGCCAAGGAGTAGCCGTTGGTATGCAGTCCGTTGGATGGCAAGGCGAGAACCGTGTCGCCTCGAGTGATTGTCTTTCCGTCGATGATTCTCCTCTTCTCCACCACCCCTGTGACGACGCCGACGAGGTCGTGCTCGCCTCGGAGGTAGGTTCCCGGCATTTCCGCAATTTCACCGCCGACTAGAGCGACGCCATGATCACGACAGGCCTGAGCAATTCCCTGGACGATCCTTTCGACTACGCCAGGGTTCAGACTCTCAGTAGCGATGTAATCGAGGAAGGTGAGGGGGCGGGCGCCATGGACTAGAATGTCATTGCAGCAGGCGCTTACAAGGTCGACCCCGATGGTCCTGTATTCCTGGGACATGCTTGCCACTTTGATTTTGGTTCCGACACCGTCCATGCTCTGTACGAGGACCGGTTCCTCGTACTCCCGGAGAAGTCTTCTGAGATCGAAGAAAGAACCGAACCCTCCTATTCCTTGGAGCACGGATTCGTTAAAGGTGCCTTCGACGTGGGGCCGAATAAGATCCACGGTTCTATTACCGGCGGCGATGTCGACCCCGGCGGACAAATAGTCGATCGGATCGGCGAGGGCCGGTTCGCTAAATGTGGTTTTATCTCCCATAATCTTTGTCAATTTGGGCGCTTCGGCCTTGAAGGTGCATACAACCTTTCTGTGGCGCGTCCGTGGCTCCCCCGGCCTTGCGCCGGGGTGACGTTGGGTATCAAGCTACTACAAGCGACTGGGAGAATATGCCCATCCCCCTGCCTCCTCCACCGAGTCTGCAGCCCCTGCAGCGCAGGCTCGGTGGAGGAGGCAGGGGGATGGGTCGGTGAAGGGCGAACGCTCTGTAGCCGGGAATCAGCGCCACCCCGGCGCAAGGCCGGGGGAGCCTCCGATGCGCCGAAAATGTACAGTCGTGCATCTTGGCGAGAAGTCTCGCTATTCCGGGGCTCGTCTCTAGCTGAGGCTTTGCCGAGGCGAGGCAAGGCCGGGGGAGCCTTTAAGACGCGAGGCATATACAATCTAGTAGAGCTTCTCACGGAGACCATCGATCCACCGGTCTTTTGCATCCATGACGGAAAGGTTTACTTTCGGTTCAATTGTGATAAAGGGGGTTTCGGTTGTTCGGCCGATACTCACGAGAGGGGCTTGGTGCCGGGAAAAGACGCGTTTCACCAACTCCACCTTTTCCGGGGATGCCTCAATGAGAAAGCCTCCGGATTCCGAGAATGCCTTTCGATCGAATCGAAGGGGGCCGGGTAGTTCGACATGGCACCCGATATTACGGTGGAAAGTCATCTCCGCTAGAGCGACCACGAAACCGCCTTCGCTGATGTCGTGGGCGGCCAGAACCAATTCATTTGCGATGGCCTCGGTCATTGCCGCGACCTGATTAGCGACCTCGGAAAGATTCGGCTTCGGGAGGTTGGCGCCCAATTGGCCGTGCAGTGCATAGTAAATGCTCCCACCGCATTCGTCCCTCCGTTCACCCGAAAGAAGCACGATTGAATCGGCTTTCTTGAACCCGAAGGTAACCGCCCGCCCGGCGTCATCGAGCCGACCGAGGCAGCCGATCATGGGGCTGGCGGGAATGGCGCCGTGTTGGGACTCGTTGTAGAAACTGACATTGCCGGCAACGATTGGTAGGGGAGTGGCGGGATCGCCCTCCAGGTGGATTCCTTTGCAGGCATCACCAAGGGCCCGCACGCTGGCGACGAAGTCGGCCATTTGGGCCGGTTTTTCGGGATTGCCGAAACAGAGGCAATCAGTGACCGCCTGAGGCGATGCGCCCACCGAGGCGACATTGCGAACAGCTTCTACCACGGCATTGATCGTGCCCCAGTAGGGATCGATCCGGCAGTACCGTGGATTGTGGTCTGTGCTCAGTGCGATTCCGGTGGAACGGACCTCCGGTGGATACCGGTCGTCATTGAACGGTTGCAAAACACCCGCGTCTCCCGGGCCTGCTTCGACGACCGTCCTGCCTTGAACTTGCTTGTCGTAGGTTTCGAAAATCGGTTCACGGGAGGCGATGTTTTCGTGTCCGAGCAATTCGAGGAGGATGGAATTGTAGTCCTCGGGCTCCGGGATGTCCGGTTCGAAAAGGGAGCGCCTTTCCGGTTGGAAGGGCCGGTCGTAGGAGAAGCCTTGAGTAACCAGCCGCGCAGCAGCGTCGACCACGACTTCGCCGTGGTGACGAACGACAAACTGTCCGTCACTGCGAATTCTGCCGATTACGCGTGCTTCGGCTTGATACGAGACGTTGGGAAGGTCGAAGGTCTTGTTATAGAAGTCGAGAATGGTGTCGGCCAAGTCAGGAGGAGCGACCCAAAGAAATCTCTCCTGAGTCTCGGAACAGAGGATGATTCCGGGATAGAGCCCGTTCATACTGGTGTGGACCTTCTCCAGCCAGACTTCGGCTCCGTAGCCGGCGTTGTCGGCGATTTCGACGCTGGCACAGGCAATGCCGCCAGCGCCCAGATCCTTGAACCCCACATCCTGGAGGCGACCCTGTATCTTAAGGGCATCAAAGAGGGCGTAGCTCGCCTTGAGAAGATGGCGCTCGAGAAAGGCGTTCGGTTCCTGAACCGCTCCCTTGTTGTTCTCCTCTTCCGCTTCCTCGAGTTCGAATGAGGCAAAATTCGCGCCCCCGAATCCGCTGTTGTCGGTCGCTTTGCCGACCAGGATGAGGGCATGATCTCCGGCATTGGGTGGCGCGTAGGAGTGGAGGATCTCGTCTTCGCGGACGATTCCGAGGGTGACAACGGTGACCAGACAGTTCTCTTGATAACCTTCATCGAAAAAGATATCTCCGGCCAGATTAGGAATGCCGAGAGAATTCCCATAACCGGCGATTCCGGCGACAACGCCGTCGCTGATCCACTTCGTTCGAGGCGAGGAGATCTCGCCGAAGCGCAGCGAGTCGGCCACCGCGATCACCTCGGCGCCCATACAGCAGACGTCTCGAACATTACCGCCCACTCCGGTCGCAGCTCCTTCGTAGGGAACAATCTGGGATGGATGGTTGTGGGATTCGTGGCTCAGGGCTACGCCGTAGCGGAGACCTTCAAGATCTTCGGCGACAGCAACGATTCCGGCATCTTCCTTCGCTCCAATGATGACATTTGGGCCATCCGTAGTAAGAGTGCGCAGATGGTTGCGGCTGCTCTTGTAGGAGCAGTGCTCAGAACCTTCGATGGAGAAGAGAATGCACTCCGTGAGGGTCGGCGGCCGCTTTAGAATCTCGTCCTTGAGGCGGCCGATCTCGTTCGCCGTGAACTTGACATTGAGTTCCTCGAGCTGAGCCTGAATCCCCTCGACGGAGGGATCGGAGATTTCCAGGGAGTCGGCGGTCAGAGTCATCCGGATCGATTCCTGGATCCGGTTTTCCGGGTGATCGCTAAGGATGTGGGCGCTGGCCCTACAAGACTCTTCATCTCTATTGTTCGACTTTAGAAGCCAGGACGCCCACATGGAAAGAAAAAAAACTGAATCGATGGAAATATCCTTCCTTTTCGATGCCCAAGAGTGCCGACTGAATTTTCCAAGAAAAGCGCATTATTGTTCTGTCCCTTATTATTCTACCCCCACTTCTTCGATATGGTCCCATTTAACGCTGGAGAAGCAACAGCCCGAGAATGAGGACATATCCAAGTATTCGAAGCTGCCGTGCCAGGTTCTCAAGGTCCCCTACAGTCTTGGCGAAATCGACACCATAGCACGGAGGCAAAAGGAGTACACCAAGGCGAGAAAGAGGACGGTGAAGCCGACTAGAGGCATGTTGAGTTGGAGAGGTTCGATACCTCGGCACGGTATCGGCATTCTGTCAGAGGGGACAAGGGGAAAGAGCGGTGTAGGGTCGCCTCGAATGTAAGCTCCGCGAAAGCCGCGTTGTTAGGTATTTGGGAGTTGACTCGGGCGGATCGTCTGCTCATTCCCCCCAAGAATCCCCATTAATTCGACGGCCGACTTACCGCATGTCCAGTTTGAAATCTGTTGGGCTCTGCCCCTCAGAGCAATGCGGTGATTCGGATGGAAGGGTGAAGGAGGTCAAGTCCGACCGGAATTATAGCGACAGATTCATTGGGAGAGGAGATGAGTTCAAGGCCCGACAAAAAGATGATCTCAACACGGTTGGGAATACTTATCGTTCTCCTGATTGCGACGAGCGCCCTATTCTGGAAGGAGCGGCCGCTAAGCGAAGTGAAATTTGCGAGTTTCGAGAGGAGCGTCTATTCGCAGCACGGAGAGGACGGGGTGATCGAGAAGATCTTCGAATTGATTGAGCCGACCGATAAGTACTGCATTGAATTCGGGGCCGGTGATGGATCGACTTTCAGCAATGTCCGTCACTTGATCGATGATCGGGGATGGAGCGGCCTGCTGATCGATGGCGATGAGGAATTGACCGCAATGGCGAAGGAACTCTACCGCGAAAACTCGAAGGTGAAGTGTCTTCAGCAATGGGTTTACCCGGGAAATATCGAGACGATTTTCGAAGATGAGGGAGTGCCGCCGAAGTTTGATCTTCTGGTTATCGATATCGACAGCAACGACTACTACATCTGGAAAGTCATGCATCGCTTTCGCCCCAAAGTGGTTATGGTGGAAGTGAACGGAGTCTTCGCGCCCCCGATTCGTATCGCCGTGGAGTACAGCCCCTTCAACTACTGGGACCATAAATCGCTCTATTTCGGTGCTTCCCTGCAGTCTTATTACGAGTTGGGTAAGGAGAAGGGGTATGAGCTGATCTACGTCGAATCGGGGGGCGTCAACGCATTCTTTGTGGACAAGAAATACTACCGGCGATTCGGACTGACCGACAATTCGCCCCTTCGCCTCTACCACCCCCACACCAGCGCCTGGGGCGGAAAGTTCATCGTCCTCGAAGAAGACCTGCACGAGTTTGTTACCGAGAATGGCAGAATCAGGGATCTCCCCTATCCCTATTTCAACAACGAGTCTTTGAAGTGGGAGGGATTCGAACATCAGAAACGTTTCGTCTTGGGGAGGTGAATCGAAACGCTTAATGCCGGCGCTCCCATACCTCTGAGTGGGATCATCGTATTCTCGAACAGTATCTGCTCGATCACTTCACCAAACCCCCTGCTGCTGCGCAGATTCGACGGAGGTTCAGTTTCCCAGGGGAAGTATCGTTTACAATCGTAGCGGAAAACGTACATCCTCCGTAGCATTGCAAGCGAAGGAGGAGCAGCTTTTCGATTCCGCGAGATTCAGGTCTATGCCTCTACGGGACATCATCGTATGGCTTCTTCACCTTCTGATTCGGTTTTGCGAGTGGCTGCTCCGGCCGGGCCTGCTTCGTATGACTGCTTGGCCTGTCGCTGCGATTCTAAGCACGGCGGAATGGAGGCAACGCAAGCAACTTGAGAAGGCTTTCCAGCGAACGGGAATCGCGGGATTTCCTATTCCTTCCCTGAGGCGAGCGATCTGGAGGCAACGTGTACGCCACCACCTATACCGGATTATCCTCTTCTTTCCCGATCGCCTTTCGAAACCGCGCTGGCAGAAGCGATTCCGGGTTACGGGACGCGAGCATCTTTCACTGCCTTTAGGTCGGAAGGAGCCGATCCTCATCGCCTGCTTTCACTTTGGCGCCCTGATGCTTCTGCGCTACTGGCTTCGAGCTGCGGGGATTCCCGCTGCCACGCTTATGGGGAATTCCATCGCGAAGCGGACGCGATCGAAGCAGAGGAAGGACCGGATCAGCGGCGACCTGGAGATTCCTCACACTTTCGCTGTCGATCAGTTGAAACAGGCCAACCGATACCTGGAACTGGGAAACTGCCTCATGGTCGCCCTTGATCACCCGAGTGGCAGGCAGGTGCGGACTGAACACGGCGACACGATTTTCCAAATGGCGACCGGCGCGATACGGATGGCGGCGAGGAGCCGTGCGAAGTTGGTCCCGTGCACTATTGTCGAGGAGAGCGCGTGGTGTTTTTTTATCGAAATTGGACAGCCGGTTCCTGAACAGGTTCTGCAGTCATCGGAGCTCGTACGAGCGGCATCCAGCCATCTGCTCGAAGAGATGATGAGAGTAGTCGAGAGACATCCGGACCAATGCGGACTGGAGCTTCTCAACCGCCTTGAGACACAGCCGACTGCCGCTGACCCAGCATCCTGAGATGGGTGCATCTGAAAGGGCGTTGACTGTCAAATCAGCGTGGCCTCCGTCCGCGCCGATGCTTGCCGGACCAATCGGATCTCAAACCCACGGCAGCGGCGGCGATCCCGGCGCGCCGGGACCCTCCACCTAACGGTTGGAGATGCTTGATGGAGGGCGGTGCTCTGTCGACGTCGCGAAACGTCCAGATTGCTCGATTCCCCAAGGTAGTATCGACCGCCCGAAGGCCCGCATGGTCATTGAAACTGGGGCAGTGCCTGTCATGGTCTTCGTCTTCCTCCTGCTCTTTCCATTGAAAATGATCAAAGAGGATGAGGAAGACGAAGAGGAAGATAAACTCGCATCGATCTGCACGGTTTTCCGTCCGAAAAAGGCGATTGCGAACCGCCCGGAAACCCGCATCAGTCCTGCTGAGCGGGACTTCTAATCCGACCGAAATCGTCACCGATTCCGCTACTGGTTTCACTTGATCGTCGGATTAGGACCGGAGAGAGTTGCTCGGTGATGCGGAGATTGATTAAAGGGCTGGTGGTGGTTGGCGTTGTCGGCCTGGTTCTTGGCCTTCTGGCTCCGGGACTGCTTGATCGTTATCACAATCGAGTCCTGCCTTTCGAGTATGGGCCGGTTCCGGAAGAGGCGGAGGCGCTGCACCGAAGCCTGATGGTGGCGGATTTGCATGCGGACAGTCTGCTCTGGTCCCGGAATCTCCTGAAACGCGCCGATCACGGTCACGTCGATCTGCCTCGGCTGAGGGAGGGCAACGTTGCCCTCCAGATATTCTGCGCCGTGACGAAATCCCCACGGAACCGGAACTATCAGAGCAATCCTTCGAACAGCGACATCTTGACGCCGGGACTGATCGTGGCGCGCTGGCCGCCGCGCACCTGGACGAGCCTTTTGCAACGGGCGCTCTATCAGTCCGAGAAGCTTCATCGTTTCGTTGAAGGTTCAGCCGGAGAGTTGCGCCTGCTGAGAGATAGCGCTGACCTGCGGGCCCTGCTGGAAACGAGAGGTGAGAAAAGAGGACCGGTCGGGACACTCCTGGCAGTTGAAGGAGCGCACTGTCTGGAAGGGAGAATCGAGAATATCGACGGTCTTTTCGAAGCAGGCTATCGGATGATCGGGCTGGCTCATTTCTTTGACAACGAGGTGGGTGGTTCGGCGCATGGGGTCGACAAAGGCGGCCTGACCGAATTCGGGCGTTCGGTCGTCCGTCGTCTGGAGGAGAGAAAGATGATCGTCGACCTTGCCCACTCCTCGCCCAAGGTTTATGAGGAAGTCCTGGCAATGGCGACACGTCCCGTGGTTGTCTCGCACGGAGGCGTCAAGGGGACCTGCGACTCGATTCGGAATCTTGGCGATGAGACTCTGCGGAAAATCGCGGAAAATGGCGGATTGGTCGGGATCGGATACTGGGTGGGAGCGATCTGCGAGCCGACCTCGCGTTCCTGGGCTCAAGCGGTGGAGCATGCGGTTGCGATTATGGGGGAGGGCCATGTCGCCCTCGGTTCCGATTTTGACGGGGCGGTGGCGGTACCGTTCGATACCTCAAGATTGAGTCTGCTGACGGCGGAGTTGCTGGCGCTGGATATGGAGGAGCGGACCATCCGCAAGATTATGGGAGAGAATGTTGTGCGGTTTCTGCTGGAGAATCTGCCGGAGGACGAGGGTGGGTGAGAGGGAAAGTAAACAGGGAGAAGTGTAGAGCGGAGAGGAGTTTCGAGTTTGCTGCGTAGCGGCAAAGGCGAAGTTGACCCGAGAGGAGCCGAGGTCAATGGTGTCAGATTATGAGCGAACTTGAAATGGAGCAGTACCTCCTGGATCTGCAGGGCTATCTGGTAATCGAAGATGTCTTGACTGAGGATGAAATCGCGGTCCTCAACGAGCTGATAGACAGGCAGGAGCTGCCCGATCCGGAAGAGAAGACAAGATTCGGATCGGCGGCCGGTTCGCAACCGGAGTGTCCGGGATTTCTGGAGTGGGGAAAACCTTTCTGCGATCTCCTTGACCACCCCAAGATGATGCCGATCCTTCGGTTCCGGTTGGGTGAGTGCTTTCGCCTCGATCGCATTTACGGACTCCATATGCGTGAAGGAATGCCCCGCGGGAAACTGCATGCCGATTACGGTGCGACTTCGCCCACCTCCGGCGCCCGGCCGGGAGAGTACTTTCACCTTGGCGACAACAGGAGTCTAAACGGTTTCATCGTGGTGTCATGGAACCTGGCAGCGTCGGGTCCCGATTCCGGCGGGTTCTGGTGCATACCCGGAAGCCACAAAAGCAATTTCAGATTGCCCGACGAGATATCTGAAGCGCCGGAGGAGGCGTCATGTCTGATCATGCCAGATGCTCCCGCCGGTTCGGTTACTCTCTTCACAGAGGCGCTGACCCATGGAACCGCGGCCTGGACAGCGAAACACGTGAGGAGATCAGTATTGTTCAAATATTGCGTTTCAGAAACGGCGTGGTCTTCCCACCGGGTTCGTCCGCCAGGAAACGTGGAATTGTCTTCGCGGCAGAAGATACTCTTCCGCGAACCGGCCGATCCGCTCCGTCACTTCCCGTCGCTCTTTGAGGAGGGGTGATGTTTACACTGAGAACAATTGAGTGCGATATCCGGGCTGAGTAATTCTCTAAGAAAATTGACCTATGGACTTGGCTGGAAGGGGAAATTGCGTATCTTAGATGAAGAAAACCAGGCTTTTGAATGACTTCGACTGTAAATCATAATGGGTGCCGCGATCGAAGTTTAGTATCTGGTTCAGTGTTGGCCGGTATTCTTGCTCTCGCCGGCTGTTCGACCACCTATACGGCCAAGGTGGACGCATTGATCGGTGAAGAGCCGGCCGAGTCTTATCAATCCTTCCGCATTGTAACAGCGAATCCCGAAGTCGATGAGGATTCGCCTCAATACCAAGCGGTGTCGAAGTATATCAAGACAGCCCTATCGGGAAAAGGGATGTATGAAGCGCCCGAGGGCGATTCCGCGGATCTGATTATTGAGGTTTCCTACGGAATCGGCGAACCGGAGATCGACTGGGAGGAGGAGGTAGTTTCCGTGGGTTACGGGCCGATGGGCGTGATGACCCAGATTGTACCGGTGACAAAGTATCGCAAGCATTTGAAGATCTCCGCGCGAGATAACCGGGAGGATACCTCCTTGGAGAATTCGGAGGAAGTCTGGTGCATTATTGTGACTTTGAGCGACGAAAGCGAAGACCTCGAAACCTACCTTCCTGTCCTGGTCGCCGCCGGACAGGACCTGATCGGGATGGATACTCAAGGTCAGATGGAGGTGAAGGTAAAAAGTAAGAGCGACGAGGTGGACTTCATCAGAGGCGGCCAGTAATAGTCCAAAGTGAGAGCACGGCCGTCGGCCGTGTTCTCACTTTGGACTGAACTTCCGCGTCCTTGCTGACGCGGCTAGACTTTCGGTTGAATTGCCGTACGAAGACCCAACTACGGAGGAATCCAACGCTGCGCGCGGAAAAGGGTAAGGTCAGCATGTCCCGCATCGCGTTGGCGGCACTCCGAGTGTTACCGCTCCTCTGTTTACTCGGCTGTGCGGGCGGGAAGGGTGATTCGAATTCGAAGTCGGTGCCGCTTGACGCCGAGGCGCAGTTCGAACTGGGAAGGAGGTTCTATTTCGGGATGGGGGTGACTCAGGACTTTACGAGCGCCTTCGAGTGGTTCCGGAGGGCGGCGGAACAAGGGCACGCCGAGGCGGAGTTTCACATGGGATTGATGTACGATGGTGCCGAAGGGGTAACGAGAGATGGCGCCGATGAGAGTTGCATTCTGCACCGGATCTGAGATGAAAACCCGCTCTAACCTTGAAAACAATGGGGACTTCGAACCATGGGTAAGCGATTCACAGATCTAAGCGACGATCTTTACGACTATCTTTGCTCGGTGGGAGTGCGAGAGCCGGAATTGCTTGCGAGGCTTCGTCGCGAGACCGATACGATGCCGATGGCGAGAATGCAGGTCTCTCCCGATCAAGGGCAGTTCATGGCACAGTTGGTAAGGTTACTGGGCGCTCGCCGGACGCTCGAGATCGGAGTCTTTACGGGCTACAGTTCCCTGTGTGTTGCTCTGGCGCTGCCGAGTAGCGGTCGCTTGGTTGCATTCGACCTGAGTGAGGAGTGGACTTCCATCGCAGAACGCTATTGGAGGGAGGCCGGGGTAGAGGGAAAGATCGATTTGAGAATGAGGGATGGAGTCTCGGGGCTCGAAGAATTGCTCACTGAGGGTGAGAGCGGGACCTTTGACTTTGCATTCATTGATGCGGATAAAAGGGAGTATGAGGAATACTACGAACGGGTCTTGCGTTTGATCCGACTGGGAGGGCTGATCATGGTCGACAATGTACTTTGGGCAGGACGCGTTCTGGATACCGAATCCGAGGATCAGGATACGATTGCGATACGGGCCTTTAATGAAAAGTTGCTTTCGGATGACCGCGTCGAGATCAGTATGCTGCCGGTTGGTGATGGAGTCACGTTGGCGCTAAAGTGTTAGGACTCTATCGGCATGGAGAAATTGCAAAACTTGACGAAGGACCAGGCGAAGGCGGTCCGCGATCGATTCGGGACGCCGGTTTATGTCTACGATGAGCTGGCTCTGCGCCGGAATGTGGAAGAGTGTCTGCACTTTCCCAACGCCTTCGGATTGACTGTTCGCTACGCCATGAAGGCGAGCCCCAATGCGAACTTGCTACGGCTCTTCGATGGGATGGGCTTGCATTTCGATGCCAGCAGCGGATTCGAATGCGAACGGGCCCTGTTCGCCGGTATCGCACCCGAGAAGATCAGCTTGAGCAGTCAGGAGTTGCCTCAGAATTTCGCGGAGCTGATCGTGCGGGGAATCTCCTTGAACGCCTGTTCGCTTCGCCAGGTTGAAGAGTTCGGGAGGAAGTTCAAAGGGGGGCGACTGGGTGTGCGGATGAATCCCGGCCTTGGGTCTGGAGGAACAAATCGGACGAATACGGGGGGACCGGCGGCGAGCTTCGGCATCTGGCACGAGTGGATGGATAGGCTGCGGGAATTGGTGGAAGAATTCGACTTGAAAGTCTTTCGTCTGCACACCCACGTGGGTTCCGGTGGCGATCCGGAAGTCTGGAAACGCGTGGCAAGGTTGAGCCTCGATCTGGTCAGGGAATTCCCCGAAGCCGCGGTTTTGAATTTGGGAGGCGGTTTTAGAGTGAGCCGAATGAGCGGTGAGGAGAAGGCCGATCTGGCCGACATCGGTCGACCGGTTCGGGATGCCTTTGTCGAACTCGCAGATGAGTGCGGTCGCCGCATCCATCTGGAGGTTGAACCGGGCACCTACCTGGTCGCTAACTCGGGATCGCTGGTGGCGACGGTTGCGGATATTGTGAGCACGGGTGAAGAGGGTTTTGAATTCCTTAAGCTGGATACGGGAATGACTGAGATCCTCCGGCCATCTCTCTACGGTGCGCAGCATGCGCTGGTTTTGCTTTCCCGAGACGGCAGTAGTGGTAAGAGCAAGCACTACGTGGTGGTGGGGCATTGTTGCGAATCCGGCGATCTTCTGACCCCGGCACCGGGTGACTCCGAGCTCCTGAATCCACGCGAATTGGAAGAAGCTGCGGTTGGCGATCTCTGTGTCATCGAGGGAGTGGGCGCCTACTGCTCAGCCATGCCGGCGAAGAACTACAACTCCTTTCCCGAGGCCCCTGAAGTTCTCCTACGAGAAACGGGAGAGTCTGTTCTGATCAGGAAGCGGCAGACGCTGGCTCAGATACTAGAGAATGAATTACGGATAGAAGGCTAGGTAGAGGCTGTCCCAAATCCGAGAGGATTTGGGTGGAAGCCTGATACCGATATCAATCTTCGTCACGTTATGTAGACCACGACATGCCTTCCGTCCTCGGTAGCTTACCTTTTATCCGTTATGCACCTTTCCAGCACCCTTCCTCTCGCTTTGAGTCGATAGTTCTCCCAAGGAAGCGCCTCTGACTCGATTCCTGGATCCCTATGCCGCCTGCGTTGCCTCTTTCTCATGTTCTTGCGCAAGTCTCTGCGCGATTTTCCATAGATTGTGGGACAGAACCGACCAGGCCACGCTAAGGTTACGGTTGTCAAAGCCTTTGCTGCGTATCTTGCCCCCGTGCCATCGGTTCTTGAGCACTCCGATCCGGCCTTCGGTGCTCCCTCGTCGTCGCTGCAACCGGACAAAGCGCGGCTCCTCCATCCGCTCCTTGAGCTCTTGTGGATTGCGGGGCGTAAGGGCGTCAAAAATCCCCTCTGCCTGGAGCCGCTTGCTGGCCGCCTTCGAGGCATAGCCCCGATCCCCACTGATCGCTTCGATCTTCTCCTCTAAAGCGAAGCCCTTTTGCCTCTCCAGACTTTCCCAAAGCTGCTTCAATTCGCTCGGGGCCTGCCCCCCATACAGTTTCCAGTCCAACAGATATCCCTCTGCGCTCTCGCATAAATAAAGGGTGTTGCCAAACTCCACCTCCCGATCTGCCTTGCCTCGCACGATGACGTCAATCTCAGGTTCGTAGGCGCTCAGGATCTTCTCCTCATTCTTCACCTGCCGCCCCCCTATGATCCGTTCGTGCGCCTGTTTCATGACCTGCGGTATCTGCTCTAACATACCATCCATTCGCTCGATGATTCGGCTCGCCTTCTTCTCGGTGTAATCGCTTTGCATCCACATAGCTTCCAATAAGTCACGGTGGCGAAGGGCATGGCCCTCAATCTTCTTGAGCAATAGCTTCATCCGCCGCAGGATCCCTTTACGCGCTTTGCCCGCCTCCCGGCGCCGACGCGCATGCGTCATCTCCAGGCACCGTTTGTTCATCTCCCGAGCCAATCCCTTTGCTCCCTGGGGCATGCGCTGTTTCATTCCCGCCTGCCGGATCAGACTGATCGCCTTGAGCAGCGTTGCTCCCACATCCTTGAGCAAGACCCAGTCCACGGGCCAGTGGATGTTCGCTTCCAGGCAAGTGGCGTCGATCAGGCATTCCCTCGTATCGATCGGCTTCTCTAATCCTGCCTCACCACAATGTTCAGCATTGCCCACCACCTCGGTCATCCTTGCATGCAGCTGTCTCAGATACGCTTCGTCGAAGAATTTCGAATCCCGTTCCAGACTGCTCTTCGATATTTTCCGGATCCCGTCTACCTCACGCACCCGGCAAAAATTAGCCAGAAGCTCACTGCGTCCCAACTCCTGCGACAGACAACGAAAGGATATCCCTCCGAGTAAATGACGCACCACCTCCACCCGTAGCGCTTTTATCGCTCTTAGAGCGCGTCGCTCCCGATCCTTCCCTCCCGCTTCATCCCATCCTTCCAAGGCTTTTACGATCGCCTCCCTTTCCAGCGAGGAGTCGATCAAAACCCGGTCAATCCGCTCCATTGTTTCCAGAAACACGGTGTAGTCTTTGCATCGAATGACTGGAGTTAGGGCTGGACGCAGGAAGCTTTGTACGGCAATATTTTTCATGAGAAGGGCGTGCTTTGTATTTGACTAACGCAAGCATAAGCGCCCTTTTTCGCCGGATCGAGCTTTTTGCAGCTCTATCCGGCCTTTTTTTGCCCATAACTCATTAAAAATCAATTGTTTCCACCACTGGGACGGGCTCTAGGTATCTGTTTGTCTCGTTGGACACAGTCTGACACTTCAGACAGGTCCTATGAGTCCGACAGAAAACTGAGGTGGTCCGTCAAGGGATTTTTTAAAATAGTACTCATTTTCTGTTTAGAGGGCGTGGCCGTTTAGTTGCTGGAGTCTATGCCATACCGGTGAACCGCGCCTTTGGAGTGATTCGAGGTATCTGTGCTCGTCGTAATTCTGGTTATTTTGCCAGCAGCGAAAGAGAATGCGGGTCCACTTCAGAGCGAGCGCTCGAAGGATGGTTTGGCGGGATTTGCCCTGTTCTTTTTTAATTTGATAGTAGGTGTTGGCCCAGTCGCAGTTTCGGATCGAATGGGCGGCAAATTCAACAAAGCTCTGGCGGACAAAGGTGGGCGCGGACCACCGCCAGGTGACCAGTCGTTTTGCCTGGCTGCTCTTTTTGTGCTGACCGCTGCTGATGGTGACTGGAGCCGAACCATTCCACTGGGTCATGTTCCGGGCCGTTTCGAAACGCGATCGATCGGTCCCAAAGGCGCACAGCAGCCGAGGGCTGAGGGCCTCGCCGGCTCCGGGAAGGCCGCTGAACACAGGGGCATCGGGATGGGTGTGAAAAAGTTCCTTGATACGCTCCTCGTAGGCCTCGATCTGCGGTTGCAGGGCCAAAAGCTGTTTGGCCAGAGTCTGCGCTTTGCGACTGAACGCCTCCAGAGTCGCGGGATCCTCGGTCAAGGCCTCTTCCCGGCCGATCAACTCCAGGCGCTCCTGGATTTTCGCGGCGCTGCGACTGTTATGCTTATAAAAGAACTTTCGCAACCCTTGCGCCGATGCGCTCTTGACCTTCTTAAGCGTCGGCCAGCGTAGAACAAAGCGCAGACACATAGCACTGCCCAAGTCATCGAACAGTTTCAACACCAATGGGTTATACTGCTTCAGACAACTGCACAATTGCTGCTCGAAGCGAGTCGCCTGATCGACGAATCCACGCCGGTCCTCACACAACAGGTTGAGCTCGCGCGTCTCCACACTGTCCGGTCTCAGACACTTCTCAAAGTGCTCGGGATGTTTGAGGAAAAATTCCGCGTGCAATTGCGCATCGACCGGATCGCTCTTGGCCCTGGAAGGATACAATGCCTGTCGATAATCCTTCGCACTGGCCGCATGCACCGGATAGATATCGACAAACTCCAATCCGATCAGAAAATTGATCAACCCGCCACGCTTCTGATCCACCACGATGGCGACGCGCTTTCCCTCACGCCCATACCTTTCTCTCATCTCCACGGCAAAACCATGCAACGCTATCGCATCCTGAGCCACCTGCCGGTGACTCCCTCCTGCCGTTTCCCTCTCGATCATCCAAAGATCATTTTTCTGATCCGCCCAATCGATCCCTATAACCACACTGTATGGATTAGTTTTTTCGCTTTTCTGCATCCCTTTGATCAATTACCTTCCCTTCTGTTTTATTCGTTTTGTGGTTTTCAAAGGCGCTGGATGTCCAGGCGAAGTTCTTATAGTGGATCCTGCTATGAGGATACAAACTGAGGGTTCGTTATCGGTCATCCAGGCAAGCCGTCTACTCGAAATTCTGTCGGAAGTCGTCTCACGACTGCCTCCTAAGTTCGTAGTGGACGGCCGCCTTTGAAAATTAACTCCTCTAGAGAAACAAACTCCTTGCCTCATAGCCAACCCAGCTTCTGCCAAGTTACTCACAATGGGGCCTCGCCGAGTTACTCCTACGGCTCCACTCGGCCCCACTGATGAATAACTTGGAGCTACTATAAGACTCCTAGCCTAGCGCTTCTCTCACGGCGGGCGGAAAAGTCTCCTGAACATCGCCTTCGATGCGAAGCGTGACCTCTGGTAGGTCGTCGTGATCGGTTGGGCCGCGGTTAACGACGACATAGGGAATGTCTCTTCGGGCGGCTTGGAGAGGTATGGAGGCGGCCGGAGAAACCGAAAGGCTCGAGCCGAGAGCGATGAAGAGATCGCAGGCGGCGGCGGCGGTTTGGGCGGCGGCGATGTCCTCTTCCTTGAGGCTTTGTCCGAAGCTGATGGTGGCGGATTTGAGAAGGCCGCCACAGGAGCACCGAGGCGGCATTCGCGTGCTCGTGAACTCGTCAAAGTGGGGTTCCGGAACGGTGCGTTTGCCACAGCTCAGACATTCGATCTCCGAATTCGTGCCGTGCAACTCAACAAGCAAATCCCGGGAGGTTCCTGCCTTCTGGTGGAGGCCGTCGATGTTTTGAGTGATGAGCATAAGCAGTTTGTTCGCGACTTCGATTTCGACACAGGCCTTGTGCACTTGATTGGGATCTGCGTCTCGAAACGCTTGCCATGATTCCAGCTTATAGTCCCAGTGCTCGCGCCGTGCCTCCTCGGAAGCGATAAAATCGTCGTAGTATACCGGACGGCGCTGGGTCCAGACACCTCCGGGACCACGAAAGTCCGGAATCCCGCTTCCCGTGGAGATTCCCGCTCCGGTGAAGACGACGATCTGTTTCGCATCCGCGATGAGGCCAGTGAGCATCTGTTGGGAATTTGGGTCTCTAACCATAAGAATGCTGGTACTCTTAACAAACTTTGTCGAATTAGAAGCCGAATCTCGAGATTCCGCGGTGCGTCGGGCGGTCACGCTGCCCTAGGTCAATTTATGGCCACTCGAGCTCTTGGTTGCCATCGATTTTGTGAGAAATCCGGCCCCTAATAGAAAGAGAACTGCGATCGCCAGGGCACCGTTTCGAGGGTCGCCTGTGGTGGATGAGACGAAGGCGAGGAGGAAGGGCCCGAAAATGGCCGCGCCCCGCCCCATCATGCTGTAGAGTCCAAAGTAGGAGGCTGATTTTTCCGCCGGGATCAAAGTGCAGTAGAGAGAGCGGCTCAGGCTTTGGAGCCCGCCTTGTGCCAATCCAATGAGCGCTCCGAGGATGTAGATCGGGGATATCGTCCAGCCGGAGAATTGGATGGGTTCCGAGGTCATGCGGGAAGCATAGAGAGTAACAGCGAGGTAGATCACGAGAGCGCCCAAAATGAGCCACCCCGCCCGGAATTTCTGGCCCAGTAATCCGAACAACAACGAAAAGGGAACTCCGAGTACTTGGACAATCACAAGGGTTATCATCAGTTCGAATTGAGAGAATCCGAGGGCGGCACCGTAGCCTGTGGCCATAGTGATAAGGGTATAGGCGCCATCGATGTAGAACCAGTAGGCGAGAAGAAACCAGAACAGAGCTCGGTCACCCGACACGGTGCGGCGAATTATGGCACCCAGCTCGTGCAGACTCGTTTTCACCGCCCTCCACGCCGGCTCGGAAAGCTGGGCCGGACTCTCCGGGACATTCTTTAGGAGGGGGATTGAAAATAGTATCCACCAGAGAGCGACGCTGAAAAAAGAGGCCTTGATGGCGGATGCTTCAGAGGACAAACCGAAGAGGGAAGGATTCTGGACCATGGCAATCTGGGCAGCGAAGAGTATAACGCTGCCGAAGTAGCCAAGGGAGAATCCTATGCTGGAAATGGTATGTCGATTTCCCGGCACGCTGACACTGGGAAGCAGCGCGTCGTAAAAGAGATTTGATCCGTAGAATCCGACCGCGGCAACGATGTAGACGAACGCGGCTATGGGCCAGTGACCTTCCCCGATGCCCGCCAGAAGAGAGGTGGCACAGGCGCCCATTAACATGAAAACGAGAAGAAATCCTTTCTTGTTTCCCCTGCGATCGGCTAGCGCACCGAGGAAGGGAGCCATGAGTGCGACAATGAGTCCAGAAAGAGAGACTGTATATCCCTGCCAGGCGAGAGCAGATGACGAGCCCGCAGCCCAATAGTTTCTGAAAAAGGGCCCGTAGAAGCCAGCCAGCACAGTCAGGGCAAAGGCCGAATTAGCGCAGTCATAAAAGGCCCAGCTGATGGCGCTGGGGGGGAGGTGGTTTTCCTTCGAAGAGCTCAGAGTGAACGGTGGGTCTCGGGTTGCGAGTTGCGGGATGCGGGATACGAGATGGGAGATGCCGGCATCGATGTCTTTGTCGTAAGGCTCGTCGTTTCAACCTCGAATCGAATTGATTGGGGTAGCCGCGTCCGCAAGGACACGGTTGATTGTAACGCCAACGGGAGCCGTTTCGTTCGCGTCCTTGCGGCCGCGGCCAAGCCTGGAATACGGACCACTGTTTACTCTCTTTCCCGCACTTTGATTTCGTCTCCGATTCCGATCGGTAAAGATTGGGCGGCGTTTCCGCCGTTGATCGCGATCTCGAGAAAGCCACCGGATCCAAGGTAGGCCAAAGCCTGACCAAGCTGCACGTCCTGAAACGTCTTGGCGAACGGGATTCGCAATTGCCCGGCTAAGACCTCGATTCTTGAGTCGTCCCTTCCATCTTCGCCGACGGGGATCGCGATGTTCGAAATCGCGTTTCCAAAATGATCGATGTAAATCACCCGGCCCTTGATCGGGTGCCCCTGGAATGTGGCTCTCGGGCGTTCCAGCGAGTTGAGGGAATCCTTCCGGGGACCGAACTCATGCAACGCAATCCCATTGGCCAGATGGGAGGCAGCGGGGGCGAAGATGTCTCTGCCGTGAAAGGTGGAGCTGATCGATTCCGACATCAGCTTAGGGTTCTGGATATTTCGAATATCGACTCGGGGATGTTGCTTTTGGTCCGTTAGGAAACTGAAGAGGCCGTTGTCCGGCCCGACAAAGTAGAATCCGGCGGCGGAGACCATGATTCGATCTCGTGAGGTCCCTACACCTGGGTCGACAACGCCGACCAGGATGGTCCCTTGGGGAAAATCCCTGAAACACTGGCTCAAGACAAAGGCGCCGGCGGCGACATCGCCTGGTGGGATATGGTGAGTGATGTCGACGATGGCTGGTTCACGGGCAATGGAGTGAATGACCCCTTTCATACTCGCAACATACCAGTCGGATTGTCCGAAATCTGACAGCAATGCGAATATGGGCATGGTCCGATAAAACTACGTCTGTGACGCATTTTACAATTGAATCCGCGAGGAGGACGCTTTTTTCTGTAAAAATATCGTAAAGTCTGAGAGTATTTGTCGTTTCGCTGAGGTGTCTGTTTTCCCTGTTAACCATCTTTGCTACTACTAGGAATGTCCGAAAATTCTTTCACCGTGCTCATCGTAGAAGACGACGTCAGTCTACGGAAGACGATTCAGCTTGCATTGAAGAATCGAGATTTTCGCATTCTCGAAGCGAGCGACGGGGAGGAGGCGCTGGAGACATTTAAGAACGCCAAAGTCGAAGCGATCCTGCTTGATGCGGTGATTCCGCGTCTCGATGGCTTCGAAGTCTGTCAGAGGATCCGGAAGTTACCGAGCGGCTCCGACATTCCCATACTCATGGTTACGGGTCTGGATGACCCGGAGTCTCTGGATCGGGCTTTCGCCGCCGGGGTGAGCGATTTCATTACCAAGCCGTTAAATCTCGGCCTCTTGAGTCGGCGTCTTTATCGACTTGCCCAGAGTCGGAGAGTGGAGGGCAAGCTCAGGCAGAGGGAGCTCGAGTTCGATTCCATATTCCGCGCTATTCCTGATGCCATAATCTACACCGATCCCAAGCTCAACATTCTGACCTGCAATCCAGCTTTCACCAGTATCTTCGGATACGAAGCGAAGGAGATTGTGAATGGCTCGGCGCGGATTCTTTACGCCGACGAGGAGTCCTATGATGAACATGTGGAGCGGTGGCTCAACGGAGGAGCGGAGAAACACCGGCTCCCGCATGAAGTGCGCTTTCGGCGCAAGGACGAGTCGAGATTCTTCGGTGAAACGGTCGGATCCAAGGTGGTCGATGATCAGGGAGAGACGGTTGGATTCATTACGATCATTCGGGATATCACGGAACGGAAGAATACGGAAGAGGAGCGGGTTAAAGAGGACAAACTGGAAACGATGGGATTGCTGGCCGGTGGCATCGCCCACGATCTCAATAACATCATAACGGCGCTGATGAGCAGCGTCTCGCTGGTACGCATGGAATTGCCTCAGGGTGGGATGGCGGCCGAGTATCTGGGCGAGTGCCAGGCAGCGCTCGATCAGGCGATGCAATTGTCGCAACAGCTTCTTACATTTTCGAAGGGCGGGGAACCGATCAAGAAATTGATCGATCTTCCCAAACTGGTTCGCAGCACCGTAGAACTCGCCCTAAGGGCGACAAAGTCGATCGCAGAGTATGATATTCCGGAGGAAGTTTGGCATGTTGAGGCCGATGAGGGGCAGATTGTCCAAGTGATCAGTAATCTCGTCATCAACGCGGATCAGGCGATGCCTTTCGGAGGAACCGTGTCGGTGGCGATGAAAAACGCTGAGCTTGCCTCTGATAACCGATTCGGCCTGGAGCCCGGGAGCCATGTTGCGATTTCTCTAGCGGACCATGGAATCGGCATTCCAGAAAATTGCATCGACCGGATATTCGATCCCTATTTCACGACCAAGAAGAGGGGCAGCGGCCTGGGCCTGGCCACCGTCTACTCGGTGATCAAACGCCACCACGGACACATCGAAGTGACTTCCTATGCCGGGGAGGGCACTTCCGTCACTTGCTATCTCCCAGCGGACGCGGAGGCGAAAATCAACAACGTAAAGAGGTATGCGACGTTTTCCCGTGGCCAGGGACGGATACTCTGCCTTGAAGATCAGGAGATCATTCGGCGGGGGGTTACGCGGCTTTTGGAAAAAGAAGCCTACAATGTGGTTTGCAAGGAGGATGGAAGAGAAGCGGTCGAGGCCTACAAAAGCGCCTATGACCTACCGGAGAAATTCGACCTTGTGATCCTCGACATGACGGTTCCGGGGGGGATGGGCGGACTTGAAACGATGAAGCGTCTGAGGGAGTTTGATCCGCGGGTGAAGGCGATCGTCTCGAGTGGGTATTGGGATGACCCGGTAATGGCCAACCCATTGGACTACGGATTTAAAGGCGTTCTGCCCAAGCCCTTCAGCCGCGAGGAATTGCTCCGGGTGGTGGCGGAGGTGATCGCGGGCTAGGAGTTTGTCGGACTCCTGCTTTTGACTGCTGCGCGAAGGGCAAAGTTCGTCCGACAAGCTCCTAGCCAGTAATCGCGGAGCGATTATCTTTGTCAAGATGGGATCTGGTGATCTCGGCAAAAACAGCAATCTGCTTTGATCCTCGTAACGGTCATTCGTCACCCCAGGGAGAGGGTCACCAAATGCAGCCTGGAATCCCTGAAAGGTAGAGAAAACGTCACCTTTCTGAAAGCGAAGCCAGGATTCAAATTCAATGCTTCTGGTTTTGTCCTCCTGGATATCGACGCTCCACCCTTGAGCGGTCGGGATGCAGGACGCCCCATCCTTATCCTGGATAGTACCTGGCGGCTGCTCCCTAAACTTGAGCGGTGGGTGACGGGAAAGCCGCGGCGGCGGAGCATACCGTCGACGGTTGCTACCGCCTATCCTCGCAGGAGTAAGCTCTTCCCTGAACCGGAGGGTGGACTCGCGTCGATTGAGGCCCTCCACATTGCCGCAGAGATTCTGGGAGAGAGCGATCCCTCTCTGCTCGATGGCTATCCTTGGAGGGAGGAGTTCCTGGCCAAGCTGAGGAGCGGCGAGGAAATGAAGAGGAGAGTTAGATTTCATCACTAGCTCGAAATTCGGCGCTGTCTCTGGCGTCGGTAGAGCATGAGATTGACCAGAGCACAGAGACCGACGAATCCGATGGTGGCGTAGAATGGAACACTGGCGTTTCCAGTGAGGGATCCTGCAGCTCCTGCGAAGAGGGGACCGACGCCTCCTCCGAGCCCGATGAGGGCTTCGTGTATGGCACTTCCTCTGCCTTTTTCGGCAGGTATGCTTAGCGAGTAGAATAGGCTCAAAGTAAAGGCGATTCCAATCGCCGAGCCGATGAGCATGGCGGCAACAAGAAAGATCTCGAATCGGAGGGCCAGCGCGATGAGAAGAAGGCCGGCTGCGGCCAGAAAGAGAACAATGTAAATCGGATACTGCTTTCCCTGCCAGTGGCGGCTCACAAGCATGGCCAGAAAGATGGCGAGACCGGTCAGAATGCGAGCTCCGTGGACAAATGATTGAGAAGACTCCGTAAGGTCGAGGGATTTGAACTCAATGAGTTTGGGAAGCATGTAGACGGTCACGTTTATTACGGCGTAGCCGACGAATATTGTGATCCATGCCTGTTTGAGTAGGAGCGGGCCGACAGAGGATCTGAAGTCGAGGCGAAGTCCACCTTTGGTCACTCTGCTGACCGGATCACAGGTGGCTACGAAAAAGAGAAGAATGAGGGCCAATATTCCCGAAATACAATAGGGTGTGCCGGCGTTGTAGCCACCGTCAATTGCGGCCCACTCTCCGATCGAGCCCACCAACCCTCTCCCGGTGGCGGCACCGAGAGTCCAGCCAATGTTGAAGACGCAGAGATTCAGGGGAAAGCTTCCCGGCGTGGAACGATCAGCCATCCAGGCCATAAGCGGCGGCCAAAACATGGAGAGGAAGATACGCCGCAGGGTGGAAGCAGCCGTCAGAATGGAAATGC
>CBDDCD010000002.1:1072500-2916600 GCA_965226025.1 Candidatus Moanibacter sp.
GCGACACCAGGCGACGAAGGACGTGGTAAGCTGCGAAAAGCCTCGGGTAGCTGCAAACAAGCTTTGACCCGGGGATCTCCGAATGGGGAAACCCGGTTCCGGTAATGCGGGACCACTCCAGGTTGAATCTATAGGCCTGGTAGAGCGAACCCGGTGAAGTGAAACATCTCAGTAACCGGAGGAAGAGAAAGCGAATGCGATTCCGTTAGTAGTGGCGAGCGAAAGCGGAACAGCCCAAACCGTCGGGATTTATCCCGGCGGGGTTGTAGGACCCCGTTATGGTACCGTGACAGTTAGGAGAACCTTATGGAATGAAGGGCCATAGAGGGTGAGAGCCCCGTAGCCGAAAACTGAAGCGGGCCTAGGGTGTTCCTGAGTAACACGGGACACGTGAAACCCTGTGTGAATCTGCGCGGGCCACCGCGTAAGGCTAAATACTCGGTGTCGACCGATAGTGAACTAGTACCGTGAGGGAAAGGTGAAAAGTACCCCTGTTAGGGGAGTTAAAAGTACCTGAAACCTGTTGCCTACAAACGGTCGGAGTCCCGCTTCGGCGGGATGACGGCGTACCTTTTGCATAATGGGCCCGGGAGTTACGATCTGTAGCAAGCTTAAGCCTTTATGGGGCGGAGGCGTAGCGAAAGCGAGTCTGAATAGGGCGTTCAGTTGCAGGGCGTAGACCCGAAACGGAGGTGATCTTACCATGGCCAGGTTGAAGCTTAGGTAAAACTGAGTGGAGGACCGAACCGGTGTAGCTTGAGAACTGCTCGGATGAGCTGTGGTAAGGAGTGAAAGGCTAATCAAACCCCGTTATAGCTGGTTCTTTCCGAAATATATCTAGGTATAGCGTCATATGCTGACTACCGGGGGTAGAGCACTGAAAAGGCTAGGGCTCCTACCAGAGTACCAAACCTTACCAAACTCCGAATACCGGTAGGTGTAGTATGGCAGTCAGACTGTGGGGGATAAGCTCCATAGTCGAAAGGGAAACAGCCCAGACCACCAATTAAGGCCCCTAAACACTGCTAAGTGGAAAAGGAGGTAGATTTACAAAGACAGTGGGGATGTTGGCTTAGAGGCAGCCACCATTTAAACAAAGCGTAATAGCTGACCCATCGAGTGAATCTGCGCCGAAAATGATCGGGACTCAAGCAGTGTGCCGAAATTGTGGGTTCTCGGTGCTTTCGAGCGCCGGGAGCGGTAGGAAAGCGTTCCAACAGGAGTGAAGTTCTTCGGGAACGAAGGATGGACCGGTTGGAAGAGAGTATCCGGGCATGAGTAACGATAAATACGGTTAAAATCCGTATCGCCGAAAGGATAAGGTTTCCTGGGGAAGGTTCGTCCGCCCAGGGTTAGTCGGGAGCTAAGGCGAGGGCGTAAGCCGTAGTCGATGCACAAGAGGTTAATATTCCTCTACCACCTTGTAAGCGTTATTACCAGCGGAGGGACGAAGAAGGCTAAGCCAGCGCGGTCGTGATTGTCTGCGTCTAAGTGTCGAGGCTGTCCGGTAGGCAAATCCGTCGGACATTAAGGCTGAGGCACGATGGGACTACAATGCTACGTGCGGCGTGGGATTGGTGAAGGTCATGCTTCCAGGAAAAGCTTCGTTGGGAGTTTGCAGGGTGCCCGTACCGCAAACCGACACAGGTATCCGGGATGAGTATTCTAAGGCGCGTGAGTTAAATCTCCTTAAGGAACTCGGCAAATTAACCCCGTATCTTCGGTAGAAGGGGTGCCCCCTTATTTTGGTCTCGGCTTTGCCGGAATCAGAGTGGAGGGGGCCGCAGAGAAATGGCACGACCGACTGTTTAGCAAAAACACAGCTCTCTGCTAAGTCGTAAGACGACGTATAGGGAGTGACACGTGACCAATGCGGAAAGGTGAACGTCTGAGGTGAGAGCTTCGGGCCCAAGCCCCCGTGAATGTCGGCCGTAACTATAACGGTCCTAAGGTAGCGAAATTCCTTGTCGGGTAAGTTCCGACCTGCACGAATCGTGCAACGAGTTGTGCGCTGTCTCGAGGAGATGCTCAGTGAAATTGTAGTCGCGGTGAAGATGCCGCGTACCCGCAGCAGGACGGAAAGACCCTATAGACCTTTACTATACGCTGGTATTGGTATCTGGCTCTCGATGCGTAGGATAGGTGGGAGACTTTGAAGTTCCGCTTCCGGGCGGGATGGAGTCACTGGTGAAATACCACTCTTCGCTTGTTAGGTATCTAACTCTGTGCCGTTATCCGGTCAGGGAACAGTGCTAGCCGGTTAGTTTGACTGGGGCGGTCTCCTCCAAAAGAGTAACGGAGGATTGCGAAGGTTCCCTCAGCCCGGTTGGAAATCGGGCTTTAGAGCGCATGGGTATAAGGGAGCTTTACTGTGAGACCCACAAGTCGAGCAGTTGCGAAAGCAGGCCCAAGTGATCCGGTGGTTGGACGTGGTACCGCCATCGCTTAAAGGATAAAAGGTACCTTAGGGATAACAGGCTGATAGCGCCCAAGCGTTCATAGCGACGGCGCTGTTTGGCACCTCGATGTCGGCTCATCACATCCTGGGGCTGGAGAAGGTCCCAAGGGTTCGGCTGTTCGCCGATTAAAGTGGTACGCGAGCTGGGTTCAGAACGTCGTGAGACAGTTCGGTCCTCTATCCGCTGCGGGCGCAGGAGATTTGAGGGGTTCATTCCCCAGTACGAGAGGACCGGGAATGACGTGCCGCTGGTGTTCCGGTTATCGTATCAACGGTAGCGCCGGGTAGCTAAGCACGGAAGAGATAAGCGCTGAAAGCATCTAAGCGCCAAGCTCCTCCCAAGATAAGATCTCCCCGAAGAGTCCTGGAAGAACACCAGGTTGATAGGCCGGATGTGTAAGCGCAGTAATGTGTTGAGCTAACCGGTACTAATGACTCGTTCGGTTTTATCCAGCATCAAATTTAGGGCCGCCTCATCGGGCGCTTAATTTACCCGCTAGGAATCCGTCGGTTTCGGATGTTCGACGCCATTTGCACCCAATTCTCACGATGGCGGTTTCAAGCGTCCCCGACCATACCGACGGATTCCTTTCTAGAATTTGGATTCGAGAATTGAGAATTTTACTATGGATAAAGACTCAAAGCTCCGACAATTCTCGAATCTAAATTCTGGTGAGTATAGGTGAGGGGAAACACACGTTCCCATCCCGAACACGCTCGTTAAGCCCTCAACCGCCGATGGTAGTGCGGCCCAGATGTCGTGCGAGAGTAGGTTATCGCCAGGATCCTTTGACCCTCCTTCGCCTTCGGGTGGGGGAGGGTCTTTTCTTACCCAATCTTCCTCTTCGTCGCGAGCATTGGCGTGAACTTTGTCGACTAAGCGATCCGACTAAGTGTGTAGGGCTGTGCCGGCCGCGGACGATTTAGTCAGCTTGGAAGAGTATCGACTATACAGGCTGTCTACACTTGGTCCCGACACTTCGTCGGATACCCTCGTGATCGTCAAATGGTCAAGACTGATTTACGATATTACGTATTTCAGGCGACCTTTGAACTTGACCAACTGTCCCGTGTCAGATGTCGGAACAACATCGAGTTTCGATTACGATTACGACGATCGATTACTGGCAGAAGGTATCGACGGGACTCCCAATCGGAGTTGTCTGCACGTTTGTATCGATGGGAAAAGGAAAAGACAAATCGATTACAAAACTCTAGTCGATGACGAAGCGACTACGGCATTCCTGGAACTAAAATATCCAAGAGGATTCTCCAGTCTGAAACGCATAGAAGGCGGTCAGCTTTCTCAGGCATTCTCGTTTGAGGAACGAAGCCTGATTCACGGTGATTTCGGTAGAGACAACATCCTAGCCCAAACTGCGTACTGAAGGGCGGAAAGCACTGAACTTAGAGACGTTATTATTCGTAAGTCGTTGATGAGCAATGAAGGTTTGTCCTGTATTGATCGTGTAGGGACTATAAGTTTCAGTAGTTCTTGACTCTCCCTATCTGCCCGCCCAGACTGGCGGGATATGTTTTTCCGTCTGAAGCATTCCAAGAGCGGCCAGGTCCTCCAACTGCTTGAATCTTACCGCAACAGCGAAGGTAAACCGCGACAGCGAGTGGTGGTCTCCCTGGGCGATGGGGCCATCAGTCGACCGGACTTTGGACCCATTGCCAAGGCGGTGCAAAAGCAGCTCTACGGGATCGAGGAACTTCTGGCCCCTGAGTATACGCGTCGACAGCAGAACTGGATTGAACTGATCCTGCGGCGGATTGATGGGGAGGGGCGGTGGCGAGGACTGCGCCAAAAGGCCGAGGCTTTTGCAGAGCAGCAGAACGCAATTGATGGGGTCTTGGCCGATAAAGTGGAGCATAGCGCCGCGGGAGTTTTATTGGGACCGATTCTGCTGGGGCTTAAGGGGTGGGAAAAGCTGAGGATGGATGAAGCCTTGCAGGAGGTGGGCTTGAACCGGGCGCAAAGGGATGCGGCTAAGGTATCGGTGATCAACCGGCTGGTGGATCCAGTGCCTGAGAACGCCTTGCCCCAGTGGGCCAGGCAGAGTGCCCTGGGAGATCTTCTGGGAGTGGCGGCGGTGAAGTCGGATCGGCATCGCTACTACCGGGTGAGCGATCGGTTGGTGGAGAACCGCGAAAGGATCGAAGAGCATATGCGCGAGCGCCAGGGGGAACTGTTCAGTTTGGATCGGACGGTACTACTGTATGATCTTACCAATACGCACTTCGAAGGGGTGGGTGCGAGCAACGGCAAAGCGAAACGGGGAAAGAACAAACAGAAACGCCACGATTGTGTTCAGATTGTGGTGGGGATGGTGTTCGATACCGAAGGCTTTGAGTTGGGACATCGGATATTTGCGGGCAACCGCCATGACGCGACGACCCTGTTGGAGATGATCGCTGAATTGGAGAAAGCGGTGGGGGCCCAGGGCGAGCGTGAGAAGACCCTCATCATCATGGATGGAGGGATCGCGAGCCGGGAGAATGTGCAACTGTTGCGCGAGGAGGGATTCGGCTACCTGGTCAACCAGAGCCGCCGGGGGCGTAAGGCTTATCTTGCAGAGTTCCAGGAGGCTTCCGGTTTCGAAAAGGTAGAGGGGAGGGATTGGGACCGGGAAGTGAAGGTGAAGTGGATAAAAGAGCAGGTGGGAGAAGAAAATGAGAGTGAAGGGGACCAGGAGACAACGCAGGAGGAGTCGAGGCAAGCAGGCGAGGAGTATGTGCTGTTGTGTCAGAGCGTGCGCAGGCGGGCCAAGGAAGAGGCGATTTATTCAGGGGCCGAAGAGCGCTTTATGAAGGCGCTCGAGGGGCTTCAGAAAAGGGTCGATCAAGGCCATTTAAAGGAGCCCGCAAAAATCCATACCGCGATCGGGCGCTTACAGGGGCAACATTCCCGAGTGCAGCGCTTCTATTCTATTGAACTGGTCGAAGCCGCCAAGGGCTCTAAAGAGAAAAAGTGCGGCCTTTGCTGGACTCGAAGGGACCAGGCCTGTGATGAGAATGCTCAACTGTTGGGCTGCTCTGTGCTGCGCACCAATCGGCACAACTTCAGCGGGGCCCAGCTGTGGCGCCTCTACATGACTTTGACCCGGGCCGAAGACGGCTTCAAAGCGCTCAAGAGCGACTTGGGCCTCAGACCCAACCACCACCAGATTGAACCGCGCGTTGAGGGCCACGTCTTTATCACCATTTTGGCCTACCAGCTTTTGCGCTTTATCGAATACACCTTGGAGCGGCACGGGGACACCCGCTCCTGGCAGACCATCAAGCGGGTCCTCCAAACCCATACCTATGCCACTGTCATATTGCCCACTCGACAGGGAGAAGTCTATCGTCTGCGCAAAGCGGGCATTCCCGAACAGAGCCACAAGCAGATTTACAATCTCTTCCAGATCCAATGGAAGAAATTGCCCGTTAAGAAGAGTATGAGCAAAATAAAAATCGAACCGATTTCGTAGTGCCTTTCAAAAACGCGTGTTGATTATCAAGGACTTAACTTATAAAGTGCGAAACTAGGGCTAGTGAAAGATGGCGAAGTAACCGGCGTGATAGATTGGGCTGAGTCGAGATACGGCGATTTCTTATGGGATGTTAGTTGGATAAACTTGTGGTCCCCAAAACTCGAATTCAAAAAAATGTTCGAAGCGAATTACTCCGCGGCCGGCAGGTCTGTCCCTTGGTTTGAGGAGAGAATACAATGCTATACTTTGTTAATTTTCCTGCGTGTATTGGGTTTCTTTGCGCGGACAAAGCAAAAATCGAAAGTGGATAACATGAAGGTGCGGCTGAAAACATTGCTGTAGCAACAGGGATCGATCGGCCCTGCAAGAGAGGTCAGTCTCAAATTCAAAAATTGACCGTCTTTCGTCTCCTACAATTCAGCGCGGATTCGGTCGGCGAGGTCACCCATTTCGTCCTCCGACAGATCCAGGATGCCGCGTTTCGTACTGATGGCTTCGGTTTGCTGTTCATGGTATGGGACGCCGGGCGGGCATGGAACGATGTGCCAATGGACGTGGCGATTGCCCTGTTGGCTGCCAAGAGATATCAGGTAGAGCCGCTCGCACGGGACGACGGCCCGGACGGCTTCTTCGTCTTGGTAGACGATATGGTGCGGTTGGTTTCCTGCGAGCATCTCACAAATGAAGCAAGGACCGGTCCGTGTCCTGGAGACATATGCTGAGGAGTTGAATTCCTTTCGCTTTGCCATCAAGAAATCATTAACATCGAACTCGGGACATCCGGTATTCGAAGTTCGTGGGCCGCCTTTTCATCGCAGTCTCTCCCCATCCCTCTTCAATGAATCGTCGATTATCCTCTCCAACAAATTCACCGGGTAGAGCGGCGGCTTCTCCGCCAGCGCCTGCTGGAAGAGGACAGTTGATGGAGTGAGGCCGGGGATGGTGTTGGCTTCGATGATGATCAATTCACCCGTCATCACGTGCATACAGGCGTCGATTCTGACGTAGCCGCGAATGCCGAGGGTACTGGCTACTTTTTCGATGCGTGACTTCGCATTGCGAATGGCGGATGGGGAGACGTGAGACGCCGGCGGAGGGGTGATGTTGACACCGGTTCCGCCCTGAAACTTCTCCTCCAGGCTGAGAACGCTTCCTTCGGCCACGGTGATGCTGGGGGAGAATGCCCGCAATTTTCGACCGGTCTGGAGGACCCCGACGGTGATCTCGATCCAGCCGGTCCTGGTTTCCCAGCGAAACCAGTCCCTGATTATTTCTACCCGATCGGTCTCGATGAATTCCTCGAAGAGAACGGCCCGCATGCGGCGGGTCGGCATTTCGATGATGCCATTCTGACCGTGGAGTTTCCTCTCCGGAATCAATGTCGCTCCGCGAAGAGCAGATTGACAGTAGGCTTGGACGCCCGTTCGTTCCAGAAGCCGGGCGATCCCCAATGAACAGCCATTGCCGATCGGTTTTGCGATTAGAGTTTCGCTGTCAAGCTGCTCAGTCAAGCGGTCCCAGAGAGTCCGGTAATCCCGAGATTCTAGACCCGCGATTCGTCGCATCGAGACGGGCGTCTTCGAAGCGGAGGAGATTCCTGCCGAGCGCAGGCCCTCGAGCGTTTTGGCGGTGGCGCCTTTGTCCATGCAGAGTTCTGACGCTTCCGAGGAACAGCCGCCGGCAATGATGCGGAAGCCGAGAATGGAATCTTCCAGTGCTCTTGATCGTGTGATGATCAGTGAAACCGCCGCCAAGAGAAACCCAAACTTTGGAATTTGCAAAGTCACCCAAGGCGTGTCACCGTATTCTTTATCCTCCAGTGTCCTTGAAATTGGCACGCTAGGATGTCTCTATAAAGGAACAAAAATGAGAGACTTGGTACCTCTGGACATTCCCCTTGAAGAGGTGGCACGCTTTTGCCGCCAGAATCTGGTGCACGAGCTGGCGCTCTTTGGATCGGGGCAGGGCCAAGACTACCGACCCGATAGTGATCTAGATTTGCTCGTTAGCTTCCAACCTGCGGCACGAGTTACCTTTCTGACTTTAGCCAGAATGCAACGCGAGCTGGAAGCACTCTTGGGGCGCAAAGTCGACTTAGTACCCAAGGATGGACTGAAATCGGTCATTCGGGAGCATGTATTGGCCAGTGCACGTGTGCTGTATGCGGCGTGAGCTCCTCTATCTGCAAGACATCCTTGAGGCCTGCGACCTGATTGAGACCTTTCTCGCGGACCTGGATGCCTCGGTGTTTCTCGTGAGCGAACTGCATAAGTCGGCTACTCTCCAAAAGCTAACGGTGATCGGCGAAGCGGCAGCACGTCTTCCGAGTACATTCCGTGAGACACACCCGCAGGTTCAATGGCGTGATATCGTCGCGTTCCGTAACATCGCCGTTCATGCATATTTTTCGGTGTAGTGGGACATAGTGTGGGCAACGGCCAAGGATGATGTTCCGGTACTTCGGCATCAAATTCGGGAGATCGTTCGTAAAGAAGATCGGGAAGAATCGGGGAAGTAGTCCGCTTCTGGTTGCAGAATCGGGGCCGGATTGTTGGAGCCGAGACCGAGGGGCATCAATTTAGCGCCGTAGATTGTAGCCGCGGCCGCAGGGACGCGGAAGTTTCGTAGGTATACTCGGAATAGTCCGTCCGCGTCCTTGCGGCCGCGGCTACAATACTGGCTGATAAACAGGACGAAATTCCAGAGATCTTGAACATCCAACATCGAACGCCCAACACTCAATGTCGAAGTAGGGACCTACGGTGCCCGTTGTTCGAGGACGGCATTATAACCGTGATCGTCCCCCATCCCTCTCCAACGCATTTTCAATAATCCTCTCCAGCAGATCCACCGGATAGAGCGCAGGCTTCTCCGCCAGGGCCTGCTGGAATAGAACTGTTGATGGCGACAGGCCCGGCACCGTATTGGCTTCGATGATGATCAGCTCTCCCGTCTTCACCTGCATAAAGGCGTCGATTCTGGCGTAGCCGCGAATTCCAAGGGCAAGCGCCACTTTTTCGATGCGTGACTTCGCATTGCGAATGGCGGATGGGGAGACGTGAGACGCCGGCGGAGGGGTGATGTTGACTCCGGTTCCGCCCTGAAACTTCTCCTCCAGGCTGAGAACGCTTCCTTCGGCCACGGTGATGCTGGGAGAGAAAGCCTGCAATTCTCGGCCGGTCTGGAGCATCCCCACGGTGATTTCGATCCAGCCGGTCCTGGTTTCCCAACGGAGCCGGTCCCGGACTATTTCGACCCGATCCGTCTCGATGAACTTCTCGAAGAGGATGGATTTCATGCGACGGGTGGGCATCTCAATGATGCGATTTTGACCGTGAAGTGTTTCCTCCGGAATAAAGGGTGCTCGTCGGAGAGCAAATTGACAGTAGGCCCTGAGGTCCTGTGCTTTGAAGAGTCGGGCAATTCCCGATGAACAACCATCGCCGATCGGTTTTGCGATTAGGGTTTCGGTGTCGAGCTCCTCGATCAGGCGGTTCCAGAGAGACCGGTAGTCGCGTGATTCAAGGCCCGCGATTCGCCGCATCGAGACGGTCTTCTTCGAAGCGGTGGAAATTCCAGACGAGCGGAGTTGTTCGAGAGCCTTGGCCGTAGCGACTTTGTCCATGCAAAGCTTTGATGCTTCCGCGGAGCAGCCGGTGAAGGGGACTCCTGCTCTTTCAAGAATTCCCTGGAGAGTGCCATCCTCTCCCATACCTCCATGAAGAGCGATGAAGAGACCGGGTGAGTGCTTCAAGAACTCGGCCAGAGTGTTTTTATTCGGAAGAAAACGGTCCTCTGAAACAGTGGCTTCTTCCCTGCCCAATTTATCCAGGCATCGGAGGCGAAGCCTACCTAAAGACCTCTCATTCGTCTTCGCCCGTCGGCAGAGTGAGACAATCTCCTCGGTGGTGTGGTTGAGGGCATTGGCGTAGGGGAGGGTCCAGACATTTTTCCGGTGATCGAGGAAACAGGGCCGGGGTTCATATTTTCGGGAATTCCTTAGCTTGAGCCAGACATTGGTACCGCTCATTACCGAAACCTGCCGTTCAGAAGTGTCACCCCCGAAAAGGACGGCGACCGGAATCCGTCGACGACACTTTCGAGCTTTCCCTTTGGGGATCGAAATCCCGTGACGTCGGCAGGCGCTCCCCAGGACGAACTCCAGTACGTTTCGATGACTGAGACCGATACGCGCCGCCTGCATAAAGAGAAAACTGTTCTGTTCCATCCCGCAGATGGGATTGATATCGGAAAACCAGACCAGACCGTCGGGCAGAAGCCATCCGTCAATACGCGCGAAATCACGCAGTTCGAGGAGCGAGAAGAGTCGCTCCGCATCGCGCTGGATTTTCTCAATAGTTGCTCCCCCGAAACGCGGAGGGCAGTGATAGGCGACCTGCTGGGTGGGCAAATATTTCCGGCGATAGTCGAAGATTTGATTTCCGCTGTAGTCGGTCTCAATCTCGTTGGGGATGAGCGCGACCGGTCGGCCACGACGATTCTGGAGGATGATTGCGGTGAACTCGATACCCTCGCAGAAGGGCTCCACCACGATGCGTTGGCATCGTCTGTCGGCGAGAATTTCGGGAATCCGATCGAGGCACTCGGCTACCGAAGAGACCGAGAAGACATCAATACTGGAACCACCGTTGGCCGGTTTTACAACGGCTCGTTTCAGACTGTGGCTACGAAAGAATGGCCGGAGCGCCTTCTCGTGGTTCCTCTCTGAGCGCTTCAAAAGGAGAGTCGGAACAGTGTAGTAGTGGTTCTTTTCGAGAAAATCTCGCGCCCTGAATTTGTCGAAGGCGCGCCGGCAACTCTTTGAGGACGAACCGACGAAGGGAATTTCGATCGCCTCGAGAAGGCGCTGCATTCGCCCGTCTTCTCCCATGGTTCCGTGGATGGCGGGGAAAACAAGATCTACATTTGTGAACAATTTCGAGAGGTTGGCCCGGTTGAGAGACTCCCCGCTACTTCCGATCTTGAATTCGAAGTCATCGGGTGTGTTCGAATAAAGCTGCGCGCGGGAGCATTGGTGGATCCGGTTCCTGAGGGAAATATAAAAAGGGATTATCTCGACGCGCTCGGAATGAAGGTGGTCGCAGACCGATCGCGCCGAATTGAGCGAAATTCCCCGCTCGCGCGATGGGCCGCCACATAAGAGGGCGATTGTCAGTTTCCGACGTCGCTTCACTGTTCGAGAATTTCCCAGGCCGCTCTCATCCTAGAGGAGCGTAGCGGCGGTGCGGCTGAGTGCGAAGAAGAAGACAACAACGAATTCACTAAGAGTAGCATAGCCGCAATCAATCTTATCGCTAAACCAAAACGTGTTCAAAAAATCATCTCTTGATGGACAGTAGCACAAATTTTCGACGGTTCTACTCCCACAGGTTCTCCCTTCCATCACATTGTTGCTTGCGGGATGTATTGAAGCGGGCTAGGAGGCTTATAGTAGCTCCAAGTTATTCATCAGTGGGGCCGAGTGGAGCCGTAGGAGTAACTCGGCGAGGCCCCATTGTGAGTAACTTGGCAGAAGCTGGGTTGGCTATGAGGCAAGGAGTTTGTTTCTCTAGAGGAGTTAATTTTCAAAGGCGGCCGTCCACTACGAACTTAGGAGGCAGTCGTGAGACGACTTCCGACAGAATTTCGAGTAGACGGCTTGCCTGGATGACCGATAACGAACCCTCAGTTTGTATCCTCATAGCAGGATCCACTATAAGAACTTCGCCTGGACATCCAGCGCCTTTGAAAACCACAAAACGAATAAAACAGAAGGGAAGGTAATTGATCAAAGGGATGCAGAAAAGCGAAAAAACTAATCCATACAGTGTGGTTATAGGGATCGATTGGGCGGATCAGAAAAATGATCTTTGGATGATCGAGAGGGAAACGGCAGGAGGGAGTCACCGGCAGGTGGCTCAGGATGCGATAGCGTTGCATGGTTTTGCCGTGGAGATGAGAGAAAGGTATGGGCGTGAGGGAAAGCGCGTCGCCATCGTGGTGGATCAGAAGCGTGGCGGGTTGATCAATTTTCTGATCGGATTGGAGTTTGTCGATATCTATCCGGTGCATGCGGCCAGTGCGAAGGATTATCGACAGGCATTGTATCCTTCCAGGGCCAAGAGCGATCCGGTCGATGCGCAATTGCACGCGGAATTTTTCCTCAAACATCCCGAGCACTTTGAGAAGTGTCTGAGACCGGACAGTGTGGAGACGCGCGAGCTCAACCTGTTGTGTGAGGACCGGCGTGGATTCGTCGATCAGGCGACTCGCTTCGAGCAGCAATTGTGCAGTTGTCTGAAGCAGTATAACCCATTGGTGTTGAAACTGTTCGATGACTTGGGCAGTGCTATGTGTCTGCGCTTTGTTCTACGCTGGCCGACGCTTAAGAAGGTCAAGAGCGCATCGGCGCAAGGGTTGCGAAAGTTCTTTTATAAGCATAACAGTCGCAGCGCCGCGAAAATCCAGGAGCGCCTGGAGTTGATCGGCCGGGAAGAGGCCTTGACCGAGGATCCCGCGACTCTGGAGGCGTTCAGTCGCAAAGCGCAGACTCTGGCCAAACAGCTTTTGGCCCTGCAACCGCAGATCGAGGCCTACGAGGAGCGTATCAAGGAACTTTTTCACACCCATCCCGATGCCCCTGTGTTCAGCGGCCTTCCCGGAGCCGGCGAGGCCCTCAGCCCTCGGCTGCTGTGCGCCTTTGGGACCGATCGATCGCGTTTCGAAACGGCCCGGAACATGACCCAGTGGAATGGTTCGGCTCCAGTCACCATCAGCAGCGGTCAGCACAAAAAGAGCAGCCAGGCAAAACGACTGGTCACCTGGCGGTGGTCCGCGCCCACCTTTGTCCGCCAGAGCTTTGTTGAATTTGCCGCCCATTCGATCCGAAACTGCGACTGGGCCAACACCTACTATCAAATTAAAAAAGAACAGGGCAAATCCCGCCAAACCATCCTTCGAGCGCTCGCTCTGAAGTGGACCCGCATTCTCTTTCGCTGCTGGCAAAATAACCAGAATTACGACGAGCACAGATACCTCGAATCACTCCAAAGGCGCGGTTCACCGGTATGGCATAGACTCCAGCAACTAAACGGCCACGCCCTCTAAACAGAAAATGAGTACTATTTTAAAAAATCCCTTGACGGACCACCTCAGTTTTCTGTCGGACGAACCGGGTCACTTGCGATGCAATCGAACGTCAAAGTCCGACAGATTCCTAGCCACGCAACTTCAAGGAACTCGTGTCCCATTTCCTGAAAGAGATTCGAATGACCCTCGCTTTGGGGGTCCCCATGATCATGGGCCAGATGGGTCAGATGCTGATTCATATTATTGATGCGGCCATGATCGGCCGGCTGGGAGTCCTTCCTCTGGCGGCGGCGGCGTTTGGCGGAAACATCATGGGATTCGTGCTCGTGATCGGCTTCGGCCTGGTCGCTGCGGTGTCGATTCTCGTGGCCCGATCATTTGGTCGAGGTGATTTTGCACAGTGTCGTGACGTTCTCCAACATGGAATATCGATCGTTGTGTGCTATGCACTGTTTTGGGCTGTTGTGGCTCAGTTCGGGAGCGGCGTGCTCTACTGGTTCGGTCAACCCGAGGAAGTGGTTGCAGCCGCTATCGGATACGTGCGGCTACTCGGTTGGTCCATGGTTCCCTCGCTCATCTACGCCTGTTTGCGGAGCTACTCCGAGGCCTTGAGCCGGCCTTGGATTCCCTTCTCCGTCCTGTTAGGCGGACTCGTTCTGAATGTCTTTTTGAACTGGATCTTCATCTTCGGAAACTTGGGGAGCTCTCCCATGGGAGTGTCGGGCGCCGGATTGGCGACTCTGCTGGCCAGAGTATTCATGATGGCAACACTGGGCTGCCTCTTGATTCGATCTTCCGGGTTCGGAATCAGTCTGTCGACCATGAGAATGCTGAATTTGAGGCGAAGCCTGATTCGGAAGATGCTCGGGCTAGGCATTCCCACATCCTTTCAGCTGCTCTTCGAAGTTGGAATGTTTACGTCCGCGGCCGTGCTCATGGGCTGGATCGGGGCGGTTGCGCTGGCCGCTCATCATATTGCCATGAGCGTTGCCGGATTCACTTTCATGATACCCCTCGGAATGTCGTTCGCGGTTGGAATCCGAATCAGCCAAGCGGCCGGTAGAGATGACTCCGAAGCGATACGAAGAATCGGCTACAGCAGCGTCGCCTTCAGCGTCGTTTACATGTCCTTCTTCGCTTGCCTGATTTTCCTTCTTAGAGAACAGGTTCCATTGATGTTCATATCGGAATCTGCAGTGATTCTACTAGCCTCTCAGCTGCTCGTGGTGGCGGCGCTCTTTCAGGTATTCGATGGCGCTCAGGTGATCTGCATGGGGGCGCTACGGGGATTGTCGGATGTCAGAGTTCCGACTCTGTTGGCCTTCTGTGGCTACTGGTTGATCAGCATTCCGGTCGGGAGCTTCATCGCCTTCGGATTGGAAAAAGGCAGTATGGGAATCTGGATTGGAATGATCCTGGGTCTCACTTTCGCCGCTATTGCACTCTGCACCCGTTTCCGTATCGTCACTCGTGTAACCTAGTAATAGATCACGTAGTCGAGTGATCTATTACTAGGTTACACCACTGCTTTATGAGTTCTGAAAAGACCGATGTCGATGAGCTCCTGCTGAAACTCATCGCACGGGGGGACGAGACCTCGCTCGAGATGCTCTACGAACGTCACAGTAGAACTGTCTATAGCTTGGCCTTGCACATACTTCGTGACCTACCTGATGCGGAGGAAGTGACCCAAGAGATTTTCCTCAAGTACTGGAACAACGCAGTCCGATTCGATCGCTCGAAAGGAACCGCCTTCGCATGGCTGATGGCGGTGGCCCGACGACATGCGATCGATCGCACCCGTTCAAGGCGCTACAAGAGCAAGCAGCGCGAGGAGAGTTTTGAGGCCACTAATTCATTTCAGAATCTTGTCGATGATAGAGAAGACGCGAAAAGTACATTGGATCGCAGCGAAAATGAGAAATTAGTCTCCGATGCGTTGAGTGAGATTCCCCAAGAACACCGGCGGGTTGTGGAGTTGGCCTTCTTCAGCGGGCTCTCCCACTCCAAAATTGCGGCCCAGCTAGAGATGCCCCTGGGCTCGGTGAAAACAAATATACGCCAAGCAATGAGTGAACTTCGTAGTATATTAGGGGGAATACTTTGATGCCATGAAACACGAGGAAGTTGAAGAACTCCTGGTCGGACACGCTTTAGGAACATTGGAGCCCGATGAGGAGGCAACCGTCGAGGCGCATCTGGCAGAGGGATGCGATGATTGCGAAGGGGCCCTGAGAGAATTGACCGAACTCACTGCCCGGCTCTCCTATTCCGTGCCCCAAGCCGAGGTCTCTCCGAGTGTTAAGGAGCGTCTTATGGCCTCGGTGGCGGGCCAGAAGCCGAAGGCAGCCTCCGGGTCCCAGCGTATCTGGCGCATGGGATGGGCCGCCGCCGGCATCGCGGCGCTGATTGCGGTTGTAATCGGCCTCGTCGCTTTGTCTTTGCAAGAGGAGAATCGAAGAGGCCGGCGCGAGCTCGCGGAGGCCTCGGACATCACTGCCCTTCTCGGTGCCCCCGGTATGCAGTTTGTATCCCTGGAGGGAATTGAACCCAATGGGCAGGCCTTCGGCAAAGTCGTTCTCGATCCGGATCTGGGCGCGGGTGTGGTTTACATGTACCGTCTCCCTCAAACTCCTGAGGGAATGGAATATCAGCTTTGGGTGATGAGGGAGGGGAAGCCCACCAGCGCGGGGGTATTCACCGTAACCGAGAATGGGAGCGCCATGCTGAGAATGGATGAACTGGCGGACCCGACCGGTATCGCTTCCTTCCAGGTCACGATCGAATCTGAGGGAGGGGAGATCTCTCCTACCGGAATGATGTACTTGACCGGGCCGGTCTTACATTAGCCCGAACTTCGAAGAAAGGTGCCTGTTCAGCGCTTTTGAGGCTCCCCCGGTCTTGTGCCGGGGTGGCGCGAGGTTGCCCAGCTGCAAGGCGAGGCCGGGAGAGGGTTGGATGGGCCCCGGCAATTTAGCACGGAACCCAACTCCACCCCGGCACAAGACCGGGGGAGCCGGCGACGGAATGACGTCAAATACCACCCTTTCTTCGAAAGTTGGGCAAATCCTAGATCCAACTGTTCGCGAGCTTCGTATTTAGAGCCCGTCCCAGTGGTGGAAACAATTGATTTTTAATGAGTTATGGGCAAAAAAAAGGCCGGATAGAGCTGCAGAAAGCTCGATCCGGCGAAAAAGGGCGCTTATGCTTGCGTTAGTCAAATACAAAGCACGCCCTTCTCATGAAAAATATTGCCGTACAAAGCTTCCTGCGTCCAGCCCTAACTCCAGTCATTCGATGCAAAGACTACACCGTGTTTCTGGAAACAATGGAGCGGATTGACCGGGTTTTGATCGACTCCTCGCTGGAAAGGGAGGCGATCGTAAAAGCCTTGGAAGGATGGGATGAAGCGGGAGGGAAGGATCGGGAGCGACGCGCTCTAAGAGCGATAAAAGCGCTGCGGGTGGAGGTGGTGCGTCATTTACTCGGAGGGATATCCTTTCGTTGTCTGTCGCAGGAGTTGGGACGCAGTGAGCTTCTGGCTAATTTTTGCCGGGTGCGTGAGGTAGACGGGATCCGGAAAATATCGAAGAGCAGTCTGGAACGGGATTCGAAATTCTTCGACGAAGCGTATCTGAGACAGCTGCATGCAAGGATGACCGAGGTGGTGGGCAATGCTGAACATTGTGGTGAGGCAGGATTAGAGAAGCCGATCGATACGAGGGAATGCCTGATCGACGCCACTTGCCTGGAAGCGAACATCCACTGGCCCGTGGACTGGGTCTTGCTCAAGGATGTGGGAGCAACGCTGCTCAAGGCGATCAGTCTGATCGGGCAGGCGGGAATGAAACAGCGCATGCCCCAGGGAGCAAAGGGATTGGCTCGGGAGATGAACAAACGGTGCCTGGAGATGACGCATGCGCGTCGGCGCCGGGAGGCGGGCAAAGCGCGTAAAGGGATCCTGCGGCGGATGAAGCTATTGCTCAAGAAGATTGAGGGCCATGCCCTTCGCCACCGTGACTTATTGGAAGCTATGTGGATGCAAAGCGATTACACCGAGAAGAAGGCGAGCCGAATCATCGAGCGAATGGATGGTATGTTAGAGCAGATACCGCAGGTCATGAAACAGGCGCACGAACGGATCATAGGGGGGCGGCAGGTGAAGAATGAGGAGAAGATCCTGAGCGCCTACGAACCTGAGATTGACGTCATCGTGCGAGGCAAGGCAGATCGGGAGGTGGAGTTTGGCAACACCCTTTATTTATGCGAGAGCGCAGAGGGATATCTGTTGGACTGGAAACTGTATGGGGGGCAGGCCCCGAGCGAATTGAAGCAGCTTTGGGAAAGTCTGGAGAGGCAAAAGGGCTTCGCTTTAGAGGAGAAGATCGAAGCGATCAGTGGGGATCGGGGCTATGCCTCGAAGGCGGCCAGCAAGCGGCTCCAGGCAGAGGGGATTTTTGACGCCCTTACGCCCCGCAATCCACAAGAGCTCAAGGAGCGGATGGAGGAGCCGCGCTTTGTCCGGTTGCAGCGACGACGAGGGAGCACCGAAGGCCGGATCGGAGTGCTCAAGAACCGATGGCACGGGGGCAAGATACGCAGCAAAGGCTTTGACAACCGTAACCTTAGCGTGGCCTGGTCGGTTCTGTCCCACAATCTATGGAAAATCGCGCAGAGACTTGCGCAAGAACATGAGAAAGAGGCAACGCAGGCGGCATAGGGATCCAAGAATCGAGTCAGAGGCGCTTCCTTGGGAGAACTATCGACTCAAAGCGAGAGGAAGGGTGCTGGAAAGGTGCATAACGGATAAAAGGTAAGCTACCGAGGACGGAAGGCATGTCGTGGTCTACATAACGTGACGAAGATTGATATCGGTATCAGGCTTCCACCCAAATCCTCTCGGATTTGGGACAGCCTCTATTTATTATTGGGTGCCGCTGGTCAAGGCGACTTTCGGCCCTCTGTAAGCATTGGATGTTGGATTCTGTATGTTCCCCTTACCTGTCCTCCCCGACGCGAATGACCTGCTAGCGGGTCCGGGATTGATCTTTTTGTCCTCTCTGGGCAAAGAGCACGGCTTGGGCGCGGAGGGACTGAATTGGTAAATCGTATGAAAAACTGGATCGAAGCTCTGTCAGATCACTACCCCTACGCATCTACGTATCGCCACCTGAAAGGGGCAGCGATTTCTCTCCTTCTGTTGCCGGCCATTGGGTTGGCTCAGGACACGATATTGGTAAACGTAAGTATCGAAAATCTCGCCCCTGATCAGGGAACTCATCTCACTCCCTTTTGGATTGGGTTTCACGATGGCAATTTCGATGTCTTTAGCGCCGGCGAATCCTCATCAGGGGCGCTGGAGTCCTTAGCGGAAGATGGGAATACCGGTCCCTTGACGGATGACTTTGATGACGCCGTCGAAGGGGGAACACAAGCAACGGTGACGGGTCCTGGCGACCCCCCGGTTTTCTTTCCCGGAAATGCCAGCTCGATGACTTTTTCGCTCGATCGCACCTCCTCCTATAACCGATACCTCAGTTTCGCATCGATGGTGATTCCGAGCAACGATGCCTTTATCGGCAATTCGGATCCTGAGGCGTATGCGATCTTCGACGACGATGGCAATTCCGTACCCATGAGAATCACGGTCTGGGGAACCCAGGTCTGGGACGCCGGCACTGAGGAGAATGACGAAGTGCCGGCCAACGTGGCCTTCCTCTCACAGGCCGCTCCTAATACCGGTGTGACCGAAGGTGGGACGGTTCAGATCCACTCTGGATTTGATGACGGCGGCGAAATCCTGAGCGCCTTTCCGGGTGCCGACTTCACCGCTCCGGGCTATCGAATCGCCCGGCTGACGATAACGCAGGTTCCAACCCGTCCGACCAATATTGAGGTTACTATCGAAAATCCAGCTCCGGATGAAGGGACCCATTTGACGCCGATCTGGTTCGGTTTTCACGACGGGACATTTGACACCTTTAGTGCCGGCGAGTTGGCATCCGATTCCTTGGAGTCATTGGCCGAGGACGGAAACTCCGGGCTCGTCGCAGGGGACTTCGGGGAGAGCACGTCAGGGCAGGTCGATACCACCCTCACGGGACCCGGCGATCCTCCCGTTTATTTCCCCGGGGACGTGAGCTCGGTGAGATTTACTTTGGACGGAAGCTCACCGAATAATCGTTACTTAAGCTACGCTACGATGATCATTCCCAGTAATGACGCGTTCGTCGGAAACGGAGACCCGATGGCCATCGAGATCTTCGATGGGGAAGGAAATTTTGTCGGCGCCGATATCGTCGTAATGGGAAACCAGGTCTGGGATGCCGGCACCGAGTTTAACAACGAAGACCCGGAAGACACCGCATTTCTCGCTCAGGCCGCGCCGGACACCGGGGTGGTGGAGAGCCGTCCCGTAGAGCTTCACTCCGGATTCAATCCGGGCGACGACATACTGGCGGCCTTTCCCGGTGCCGATTTTACCGCGGAAGGCTACGAAGTCCTTCGTATCACTATAGCAGAGATCCCGCCTCGGCGAAAGAATGTCAAAGTTGAGGTGGAGAATCTCGCTCCGACCGAGGGCAACTACCTGACTCCGGTCTGGGTGGGTTTTCATGACGGCGGGTTCGATGTCTTTAATATCGGTGAGAGTGCTTCACCCGGATTGGAGAGCTTGGCTGAAGATGGCGCCACCGGAACGATCGGCGGTGAGTTCCTCGACTCAAATGCGGGACAGGTTCATGGAACGATCATAAGCGATGGGGCTATCCCTCCCTTGGCTCCGGCTGATACAGGAGGAATGACCTTCACTCTCGATGCGGTATCGCAGGGCAGTCGATATTTTAGTTACGCCTCTATGGTAATACCCAGCAACGACGCTTTCGTAGCGAACGGTGATCCGCACATTCTGGAAGTATTCGATGCGGTTGGGAATTTCTCTGGATTTGATGTCGTTGTACCAGGGAGCGACGTCTGGGACGCGGGAACTGAGGTGAATGATGAAGTGCCGGCCAACACTGCCTTCCTGGAACAGGCAGCCCCGAATACGGGTGTTGCGGAAGGCGGAACGGTTCAGCCGCACACCGGCTTTGCCGAGGGCGGCAACATCTTATCCAGCTTTCCCGCGGCCGACTTTACTGAGCCGGGATACGATGTACTTCGCCTCATTGTCTCCGAGGTGGCACGGAAACCGACCGGCGTCAATGTTACGATTGAGAATCTGGCCCCGACCGGTGGGACCTATTTGACGCCCATCTGGGTAGGCTTCCACAACGGCGGGTTCGACGTTTTCAGTGAGGGAGAGGCCGCTTCATTGGGATTGGAAAGTCTCTCGGAGGATGGTTCGACCGCTCTGATCGGAAGTGAATTCCTGGTCAGCGGATCAGGCATCATGCACGGCACTATTATAAGCGGCGGCGAAATTCCTCCGTTTGCACCTGGGCAGAGCAGTACCTTCACATTCGCGCTCGATGGCGCCTCGCCCGATAATCGTTACCTGAGTTACGCTTCAATGGTGATTCCCAGCAACGACGCCTTCGTTGCCAACGGCGATCCCATAGCTTTTCCGATATTCGATGAATCCGGAGACCTGATCGAAGGTGAAATGATCGTGATGGGCAATTCGGTCTGGGACGCCGGAACCGAGGTTAATGACGAGGCGCCCGCCAACACCGCTTTCTTTGGTCAAGCCGCTCCGGATACGGGTCAAGACGAGAGCGGGACGGTGTCGCTTCACGCGGGATTCATGACTCCCGGTTCGGGTGGCATTCTCGATGATGCGATGTTTTCCGGCGCCGATTTCAACGCCACCGGATATCAGGTGCTGCGAATATCGATCTCAGAGAGCTACAATCCATGGGGATCTCTGCCCCTCTTCGACGGATCCAATTTCAAACTCTCTGACTGGTTCGGGTTTCTCTTCGATTTCAACTTCCCTTGGGTCTACCATCCGAATCACGGTTGGTCCTTCGTGCGTGCGGAGGCGGGCCAACCGGGGGTCTTCCTTTACAACGATATGGACGGTCTGGGGTGGCTCTATACCTCGCCCGATCTCTACCCTTTCCTCTACTCCTTCGATTTGGCGGCGTGGCTCTATTACGCCGAAGGGTCCTCGAATCCTCGGCAGTTCTTCAACTTCGATCCGGCGGTCAACGACTGGATTAATATACCAGGGGAATAGCTTGATCCATAGGATTGAGTCCGAATTGGCGGTTGCCCTTCGTAGGACCGCGCTTGGGCGGGATCTGGTAGATTCCAAACCGAAAAGACAAAGACCCGAGACAAAGAGTAAGACGAAGATTTCCCCTCTTTGTCTCGGTCTTTGTCTTAACCTTTGTCTCTCGCTTGAAGAGTTAGCCTCTGTCTCGTCCCACCTCCAGAAACCGTTTCAGTTCGGGAATCGACATCTCCGCGATTCCCAATTCCTCGACACCGCGTCCCTCGGCGCGGGCGTCGAATCCCATCACAACGGAGCCGATGTCCACGACCGCATTCATAGTAGGAGTCTCTACATCGTATTGCCGCCCCACCGAGCTCCAAGCGGCAAGACCGTAGGGAATGTCTTCGGTGAGCCAACGGCTGTCGAGGGAACCGGGAGCCTTTAACCGGGTGAGCATCCAGCTACCATTGATGGTGGCCCAAAGGTCGCCTTTGGGTCCGAACCCGGCCTCATGAAAGGCATCATCGGCGGAGGACAAATCGTAACCGAGAGCCTGTCCGATGGCACGCCGCTCGGCGTCGACCTGCATAATAACTTTTGCGACCGAAGGAGTCACTCCTTCCTCGTAGAAACAAAACTCACCTTTGGAGTATTCGACCCGTCCGGCGTTGAGCAGAACCCCCGCCGGGTGGACGACGGGGTTCATCGCGGCGAGACCGGATGCCATAACATCCGGATAACAGTGAATTCCCGGAAAGAAGGGATCGAGCATGGAGCGCACTGTTTCGGTTTCTTTTGCCGGCAGGACACCGAGGCCCAGGCTTTTGACGATTCCCCAGATGGTGGCCGTATCGGGGGCCGTTTTCCGACAGACATAGGGCGCGGTGTCCACCTCCGCCAGGGTGACGCCCCTTCGACCGGCGTCGCTCAGTATCTGAGAAAATTCGAGAGCCCCGAGAGTTCCCGGCATGAGGACGACGGTATGGTCCGGCCCGAGGTATGGAGCGCAGACTTCGGCGAACGGCTTGTGAGCGTAAGCGGGAACGATGAGAAGAATGAGATTTGAGGCCGCGACCGCCTCCCCGATGTCTGATGTGACGTTGTGAATCGTGGCGGTTCCCTCTCCAGCGGCGCCGAGCAGGTGAATTGTGTTGTCTGCCTCAATCGGAACCAAGGCTTCCTCAAAGCCTGGAATCTCGCCGAGGGTGACATCAATGCCCTCCAGAGTGAGTTTGGCTGCGACTGAGAAGGCGGTGTTGCCCCCGCCGAGGATGGTGACCGGTTTACCTTCCATGATTTATGTTGGTTGGAGAATGTCTTCCTATTGAATTTGGCGAGCCTCGCAAGTTCGTGATGTTTCGTTCTTTTCTCTTCCTCGTAAATTGGGGAACAAGATCGTCGATGGCAAGGAATGGTAGGACAAGGGTGTCGGTTGTCTAATTCCGCGGACGACGTCTCCCTTTGATAGGATTTCCGGGATCTGGAAATCGACTCCCATGGTGCGGCGGTGACGGAGCACCGCCCTCCAGGGCCAATAGCAACTGTCTGGAGGGCGGTGCTCTGTCGCCGCCGAGAACTTACTCACGCCTTCCCATCATCGCCTCACGAAGAGCCGCTCTCTCCTTTTCGTCGAGTTCACCGTCTTCATTGAAATCGAATATCTCACGCATCGCATTCATGAGAGGGCCGCCCCCTTCCATTCGGTTTCGGCGGGCTTCTCGAGCTCTCGCTCTTTCCGTCTCGTTCAGTTGACCGTCCCCCGTCTTCGTCAAAGCGTTCGATGATCTCAGGCGGCGGGCCAAAACCCATCTCTCCTCGACCACGCCTCATATCCCGTCGAGCCGAGCCCCGTCGTGGTCCCTGACCGGTTTCGAGAACCGAGGGGATAACCTCCGCTCTCAGTTTTACGTAAAAGGGGTGCTTGGAGCCGGCAGTGTCAGGTTCGATTTCCAGCGGTATCATCCTTCCAGGCATCGAGACTCTTTCGACGATCCCGCTCGCGGCCACTCTAGGTGGCGGCTCCGTTTTCAAGTTGAGGTCCCCGACTCGAGTCGGGTTCTCGATAGGACCGACCAGTTCCACAAGGTCCCGGCGCAGTTCCTGAGGTCGACTCCAGACGCGCATGTGGGCGATTTTCCCCTCCCGATCGATGACGAATTCGGAGTTTTGGGCGTTGCCCAGCCGATGCCTCACTTCGTTCTCCATTGTATCGCAGAGCCATGTGATTTCGGAGCCGAGAATTCGCTCGGCCTCGCGAACATGCATCAGACGCTCTTTGAGGGACACCGGCTTTATGTAGCCGTTGTGTTCCGGGTTAGCGAGTGCCTTATAGACGTAGTAGAATCTGACGCCCTTGGGCGAGCAGTCACGGTAGATCGTCTCCAAACTGGAGACGTTTCGAAGGAAAGGCGGTCAGGTGAGGCAGCCGAATATGACGACCGAATAGTGTCCCCGCAGATTCCCCAAGTTGAAGGGTTCGCCTTTGCCATCGAAACAGCGGATGGCCGGTAGGGGATCGCCCACCCCCAGACCCGAGGCCGCGAAAGCCTCATTGAGGCGATTCCGGGGCGAGCCCCCACCTCTGAATTGAGCGTGGGCCATCGCCAGGAACAGGAGCAGAAAAAAACGGCCGTGAGTATTGGATATCTATTCCTCATTCCGAGCGGTTGTGTTGTGTTGAGTTGATGGTGGCAGAGAGTCAAACATCATTATCTTTAACCCCTTTACGAAACCAATGTTGCAGGTCGGCCGGGGCCCGCATCGCCGAACGGAGTCAAAACCGGTGGTCCGCGGCCCACCACCGCTCGAACTGACTGACGAAGAGGATGACGAAGAGGAAGAGTTGGACAAGGGGCGAGGGTCCTCGAGCCCTATGCCGTGCGCACCAATAAGATCCCCTCCCGGCTTGGGAGATGGCATCCTGCTCAAGAGGGATCGTCCACGGGGATCCATCTTGGTTCGGGCTCGAGGGCCCTCGCCCCTCCAATTCTAAGGTACCTTTTCACGGAAATTTCTAAGAATACGTAGATCGGAAACCAGCGTCAGGCCCTTAGAGCGTTTTTTCCAATCAGGGGGTCGGGACGTCTGCGGGCAAGAGGTCCTCGCTTTTGAGGTCTGACCACAGATCGCTTGGGATCTCTTGCTGCATCAGTCGAATGTTATCCTCCAATTCATCGATACTCTTGGCACCGGGCACGATGGTGGCGACGGCTGGGTGGGCGAAGGGGAACTGAAGGGCCGCGGCCCGGAGGTCGACTGAATGGCGCTCGCATACGTTCCTTATCCTGCGAGCTTTTTCGAGGATTTCGGGTGGCGCCTCCTTGTAGTCGAAAGTCGCCGACTCATTCAGATCCCGGGCCAGAATTCCGCTGTTGTAGGGACCTCCGATCGCAAGCTGAACGCCGCGTTCGAGACAGAGTGGGAGAAGATTCGGCAAGGCCGTCTGATCGAGCAGGGTGTAACGACCGGCAAGGAGGACGATGTCGAGATCATAGCGCTCAATCATTCTTCCCGTGCTTTCGCACTCGTTCATGCCCATGCCGATGGCCTTCACGATTCCGTCCGAACGCAAGTCAACCGTGGCGGCGAGTGCCTCTTCGAAGGTGTTCTCAGGAAACTGGCCGGAAAAGTCATGGTCGTGCACGTAGAGAATATCGACCGCTCCGAGCCCGAGGCGCTCCAGACTCTCGGTAAGGGATCGCGCAACGCCGTCGCGACTGTAGTCGAATTGAATCTTATAACGCGGTATACGGTCGTCACTTCGAGGCTCGAGATCCTGCGGATCTCTGGGCACCAGGAGACGCCCAACTTTGGTGGAAAGAGAGTAGGATTCCGAGGCGAATTCTTTGAGTGCGGCGGCGTATCGATTTTCACTGCGCCCTTCGCCATAAAGCGGAGCGGTATCGAAGTAGCGAACACCTGCTTGGTAGGCGCGTCGGATTAACTCGATAGCGTTGTCGTAGGAAGTGCCGCCGAAGAGGCTGTTTGGCAGCTCCATTCCGCTTAGGGGTGCGCCTCCGAGGCCGAGTCGCGTCACGCTCACCCCAGTTGTTCCGATCTCGACACTTTCGAACGGATTAAGCATCAGGAATATGCCTCTCTCGGAATTGGGAGCTCGCGGTAGATACCAGGCACCCGTGTAGGATCGTGAATCCATCGGAATTCGACGACCGGCATCTTCCTGGTCTCGGCAAGACGGGATGGGGATGGAGGTGATGGAATCGCATTTTTCAATTGGGGAGGGTTGGCTAGCTGAAGGTCACCCAAAGGCCGTTCGTGTAGTTGAAGAACTGCCGAGTGGAAGATGAGTCCCGGAGGAACCAGAGCCATGTGGCCTCGTTCTGCCAGAAAAGGTTGGGATACTGGCTTGGGCTTGTCCATAGCCAGCCGAGCTCTTCGGTGTAGAACCAGACGCCTTCGCCCTCTCCTATAAGGGCATACATCCAACCATGGTCGCTATGGAAGATCCATGGGTCATGGGTACCATTGAGGAAACCGAACCACCCAGAGTCTTTCCATCCGTCGCCAAGATCGATTGCACCCGGCCAGAGTATCTCGGCAACACGCTCGCTACCGGGAGGGGGATTCGTTCCCGTACCTTCGCTGACTGTGTAGATCAGGTCGGCAACACCGATCGCCTGGCCGTCATCGGCATAAATCCTGAGGCGGTAATCGCCTGGGGCGGTGAATTCGATCTGCGTATTTAGGTCACTCGGATCACTGAAGTTCGGATCCTCAGGACCGGCGATGGTTTCCCAACTGAATTGCAGGGTCTGGATTGGAAGCTCGTGGTCATCGATATCAACGGCAGGAACCACGGCTTGGCCGACCGCGGCATTGAGTGAATTTGCTCCTGTGACGAGAGGGACACTGTTCAATTCCGGTTCCTCCGCCAGGGCTGCGACTTCCAGTGGGTCGAGAATTCGATGATAGATTCGGGCGTCGTCGATCAGGCCGTCGAGAGCTCTTTCATCCTCCCCGTCGTCACCGATAAATCCGGTTGTGCCGGAGGATCTTCTGCTCCCACGTGGAACGCTTTGGGCGCCCACTTCCAGGTTCCTACCGTTCACGTAGAGTGAAGGAGTCGCGTTAATATCGCTGCCGTCGAAGGAGGCAGCGACATGGATCCACTCCTGGTCGTCCACGACGTTGGTTCTCGAGTTCCAGACCCCGTCGCTTTGGGAACGGTCGGCAAAAAATTTCACCGTCTTTTGGTCATGTTCGAAGTCGTTGTCCCGCCTTCCCAGGTAGAGCAAGAATTCGGGAAGATTAAAGACTCGCGGAAAGACGCTGTTTCCCGCCGATTCCGTTCTGACCCATGCACTGAGAGTGAATCGATTGAGAGAAGGGGAAGGAAATGAAACGCTCTGGTCGAGCCCATTGAATCGCAGCGCGCCTCCCACTCGGCCGGATTCCCAGACCGCCCCCTCCACTGTACCGCCTCGACTCCGTCCGGATGAATCCTGCGCGTTCGTGCCTTCGGTTTCATCGAATTTCCACCATGCACTGAGATCGTCTGTTAGGAGATCATCCTTTCCCACGGTGACATACACTCCATCCACAATTTCATACGAACCGTCGCTGTAGACTGCTCCGATTCGAAAGTCTCCTTCGCTCGCCATCGTCGCTACCGTCTTCAAGGAACCGGGATCTTCAATCTGAACGTCGCCGAGTTCAGGCTCCACTTCCCATCTGAATGAACCGGTTGTCGCGTTGACGGCACGTCCGTCGATTTCGAGAGCGGCTTCGAGCGCGATTTTGAATCCGGCCGCGGGCATTCGCACTGCTTTGGTCCTTGGAGTGATCAACCGGAGGGAGGGCCGTTCTCTTCCCACCGCGGCATCAACCGCTCGACGTAGACTGAGCCTTCCGTTGGAGGATACTTTTCCAACCAGATCCGGAGTCGGTTCCGCGCTCGACAGAATCAGGTCTCGCACGGTGCGCCAGTCCAGAGAGGGATTTGCGGAGGTCACCAGAGCGACGGCCCCCGCCACTTGCGGGGAAGCCATCGACGTGCCATCCTTGTAACCGTAGCTTCCGTTCGGGATGGTAGAGTAGATCTTGGAGCCGGGTGCTGCTATGTGAACGCTCTCCGAACCGTAATTGGAAAATGAGGAGAGGTTGTCGGCGCCGGTCGTTGAGGCGACCGAGATGATATTCGATAAACCGTAGCTGGCCGGGTAGTTTGGGAGATCGTCGTTGTCCCGGTCTTCGTTGCCGGCCGCGGCCACGAAAATGATACCGGCGTCGCGATGTTCCGCAATCGCGTTCCGCATCAGTCTACTGAAACCGAGCGAGCCGTAGGAGTTGTTGGTCGCCACTACCGGGACGTCGTGAGTGGTTTTGAGAGATCTCACATACTCCATCGCTCCAAGTAGGTGGGAGGTGGAGAATGTTCGGTTTCTAACTCGGAAGGGGAGGATTTTTACTCTCCAGTTGACTCCGGCGATCCCTCTTCCGTTGTTTCCGTGTGCTCCGATGATCCCGGAGACATGGGAACCGTGGCCGCCCGTGTCATCCGGCTGACTGTCTGCACCCACGAAATCCCATCCGTTGATGTCGTCGGTGAAGTCGTTGCCGTCATCGTCCTCGCCATTACCGCTAATCTCTCTCGGATTTCTCCACAGATTTCCGGCCAGGTCGCTGTGATCGAGATCGATGCCGGAATCGAGGACCGCAACAACGAGGTCCTCCGATCCGGTGGTTTCATCCCAGGCGACCGCTGCCCCCATGCGCTCGAGGGCCCATTGCCTGACCGTTTCGGTGTCATTTGGCAAAGCCATTGGAAAGTAGAGAAGGTCCGGTTCCACAATCAGATCGCCGCCCAGCAAGTCTGTTATGCGTTCGATGTTTGCGGGGACCGAATCGATCTCATGATCGGAAAAAATGATGGTATGAATCGACGACCGGGGATTGCTTTTCTTCAGTTCGTGGCCGCGGGTGCGGGCGTATTCTTCGAGTTCTCGGCGAGCATCCGAAGAGAGAGGCTGGGCGATGAACCGGTCGGCGCTCATGGCGATCTGGCTCGTGATGATCCATTCGCCCGACGGGTCCTTTCTCAGCTTTTCTTCGACGCGAACCTGCGGGCTCCCCTCTTCGACCTGCAGAAGTCGGATCCGCTCGATCGTTCCCCGGGAAGCGGGGGTCTCTCGTATCTCTAAAACCTCGGCCTCTTGAAAGTGATCGCCCCGTGCTGTCAGTACTTGAGAGCTGTCAGGCGGCTGGGTTTGGGGAGAGGAAGTATCGTTCGCGGAGGCGATGGGCGGCGCTTCCGAGTAGAGGGATGGTGTGGCCCGATCCGCCGTCGATTGCTGCCCCTCGAATTCGGGTAATTCTTGCTTATCAGATTTCTCTGACGCCACAAAGAGAAGTGTGATGAAGGAGAAAAATGCAGTCGCGAGCACCAACTGCCAGCGAGGCCGGGTCCACTTCGCCTTTTTTTCGCTCTTCCCCATACCTCAACGCCTCATGCACACAAAAACACAGGATAGAGTAAAAGGTCGCAGAGAAATGGGGGACTTTGGTCTAAAGAATTCTGTCTCATTTCTCTTTCGGTCGGCCTAGAAGTTACGTTGCCTATAGTTACTCGTCCCCGCACTCAAGGCAACTTTCTGACTCTTCTGGTTGAGTCTGAAACCGTGTCACACTTTAGATGTACATGAAGCTGTTAAATTCCCGCCGTCCCCGAATCGTAGCGAAAATCCTGTTCCCTTGTATTCGGTGGGTTCGAATTCAGCTTTCCCTTCCCCAAATTTCAAAAGCCGAGGGCACTGCTGCAAGTTTGGGATTCAGCGACGGCCCTTACCGGTCGCAGTCGTTAACCGTCGGTTGTAGCGGAAATCGGCAGATTTTCGATCTTTGAACGGACCGAAGAAAGACTAAGGCAAGACCGAATCGTGACTAACCCAACGAACCGCGTCGGTCAATCGTTCTCCTCAGATTCATACAAAATCAGTCGTGCCCGAGCGGCAATCTTTAGCGCGATCTGCTTTTGGAAAGCCTTCTGAGCATCTCGTGTGGCCTTGGGCCATCCAGAGAATAGGAGAAATCGGGCGAGCAGTTCTTGATCTGCTACAACCGCCGGCAGATTCGAACTTTGCCGACTCATTCTCCGACGATGCCCTGAATACTTTCGAATACACGATTAGGGATCTTATCGTGAAAAGTACTGGCTCCGTACCATTCATCACTTCCATCGATTCCAGCAAATGAAACTCGATGTTTCGGACCAACGCTTAGTGAGAATACCCTCTTTGGTCCTCTAAACCACTCAAGTGAGATCTCCCCATCGGGTTCTGCGGAGACATCTGATGGGAGAAGATTCGATTGCAAAACTCGAACGAAACAGCAAGCCGCTTCGTAAGTCTCGACAGCAATAGGCAGTGCATGATACCCGTCCCAATTCGGTTCTTTGCACTCCCTAAAGACCTCGTCGATCTCATTCAGTGTATCCTGTTGGGATCCTGCGATCGCGATCGACTTATCAAAATGCTCCCAGCACTTTTCAATCCGTTTTTCGATGAAATAAGCAACTTCGCTGAGACCATTTTTTGAAGAAATGAGACTAACTGCTGGCGTTAGTATTGGCGTTTGTGCGATCATTCAAATAGTTCCCGACATTTGTCAGTGATGCTCGCAAAGAATATCCGATTCTTCAGTCCCCGCAAGTCGTTAAATGCCTCCCAAAATTCTGGAGAGTCGGGATTCTGCTCCTTCACAAGATACGCATCGATATCAAAGACAATAGGCATACCGTCCTTCTCGATCGGTTGATTTGTAATGCTGATGTTTTCCGTCCTTCGAGTGAAATTGGAATCCACGTACACCCTGGCTAACCTTGACATCGGGATCTTCCTCGCCGCGCTGACTTAGATGCTGATGTAGTACGCGCTGCGTTTTAACTTCGGGATACTCCTGTCGAAGTTGCGGTTCGGCCTTAGAACGCATTTCGTCTAGGGTGATGCTGGGTTCCAATCTTGATTGGATATCGAAGACAGCTTCGACTATTGGAGCCTTTGCTAGCTGCGGAAACTGGGACTCACCTATACTCATAAGATGTCAACCGCGATTGATTCTTTCGAGGGAAAGAGATTTCCCGGGAGACCGAGTTTTCGAAGGATACACCGTGATGCGAAGACATGCCAATTCAATTCTCGACGTCGCGCAATTAGGTGCCGCAAATCCGTACCGTCTCGGAAGCACAATTCGACTATTCCGAGTCTATTTTCGCCTACAGTCCAAAGGTTGCGGCCAGGCTCGCTCTCAGTTTCTCCTTGGCCTCCGTTTCAACGATATCGCCGTGGCCGACAATGATGCGCTCGAAGTCCCAATCGAGGAGGGATTGAATGGAAGCGATAAAGGCCTCCCTATCCTTGATCAGAAAACGGTAGAGAATCGAAGTCCCCAGTTTTCCGTAGAGTCGATAGGCTTTGAAGAAGAGACGGTCGATCAGTCGTTTGCGGAAGTGAATATTGAAGACGAGATCGGCGATGATGAGGGCTCGGCTCGGCTTGTGAAGAAAGGCGTATTCATTCTGCCTCGGCATACCGGCGATAAATGTCTGGTCGATCACGCCACCCCAATTCAAAGGGGGCTCGCTGCTCAGGACCGAGTCGAAATTCACTCGCGGATGCCGTTCGGCAAGACCGGGTGCGCCGTAGAGGAGGGCGCTTGGGTATTCGTTGTTGTACTGTTCGAGGTAGAGGTCATGGAAACAGCAGGGCGCTACGATGTGCTTTACCGCTCCGAGTGAATCGAGATCGGACTTGAAGGGTACAGTCAGCTTGGTTGGCGAGTGTACCCACAGCCCGCCGTCAGGAAGACGGATGACGGTGACGCGGTGACCGATGAGGATGCCGGTCAGCCGCAGAGGTTGGTCGTAGACCCAGACGCCTTCTGCAATCTCTGTCAGGAGATGGAACAAAGGGTGGGCGATCTATAGGGTATCGATTGTCTTCAAAACGATTCCGGGAGTGAGGATCTCCGGAAGAATGCGGGGCTCCTCATGGCCAGGGACATAGAGCACATTGAAGGGTACCGCGGACCGTCCAAAATCGGCGAGGGCCGCGGTAATCCTAGGGTCTTGGTTGGTCCAGTCAGCTTTCAACGCAGCGATCTTTTTCTCGCGAAAGGCTTGCTGGACCTCTTTCGACGAAAAGACCAGCTTCTTGTTGGTCTGGCAAGTGGCGCACCAGCGCGCCGTAAAGTCGACAAAAACCGGCCTGCCCTCGGACCTCAGTGAGTTCAGTCGCTCCGGAGTCCATTCCAACCAGTTTACGCCTTCTCTGGAACGGTCCGGATAGCCGGAATAAATTGCCACGATGAAAAATGCTGCAGCTGCGATTGCGGCGATTCTCCTCGCGGTCGGGCGAGAGGAGGGCGTCACCCAGCGCCCAAATATCCAACAGGCCAGAGCAATCAATACGAAAGAGAGTATCGCTTCAAGAAGCTGGGACTCTCCCAACTGCCCTCCCAACACCCAAATGAGGTAGCCGACCGCACCATAGAGAGGAAAGGCGAGGACTTGCTTCACTGTCTCCATCCAACGTCCCGGTTTTGGAAGGAGATGGACCGATTCGGGAAAGGCGGAGAGGAGCAGGAAAGGCACCGCCAGTCCGAGGCCGATGAAGGTGAAAACGGTAAGAGAGGGTAGCGTTTCCAAGGTGAGGGCCGCACCAAGGGCGGAGGCCAGAAAAGGGGCGGCGCAGGGGGTGGCGACAACCGTGGCGAGGGCTCCGCTGAAAAAGGATCCACTCAGCCCCTCTTTCGATCTGAGACCGCTTCCAGCGGCGGTAAGGCCGGGCGCCAGCTCGAAGAGACCACTCAAGTTGAGCGCGAATAGGAAGAGAAAGGCGGCGATAAAGTAAACGAATCCGGGCGATTGAAGTTGGAAACCCCAGCCGAGTTCCTTGCCGCCTGCCCGGAGGAGAATGAGGAGAGAAGCGAGGATCCAGAACGAAACCAAAATTCCCAGCGTGTATACGATACCATGTCTAATCACTGCGCCCCGGTCGGCTCCCGAGCGGTTGACGACACTGAGCACCTTGAGTCCCAGCACAGGGAAAACACACGGCATGAGGTTGAGAATGAGTCCTCCCAGAAAGGCTAGGCCGATGGTAGCAGCGAAGGCCGTGGGCCTTGACCCGGCGCCCTTTGAGGAAGCCGCGGGCGGCTCTTCGAGGCCCATGGCAGGAGCGGTTCCAGACTGAATCGGTATCTCAAGCTGAACCGCCCGCGATTCTCCTTTGGCAAAGAGTCCGGCCTTTGAGAAGAGCACTCCCCGTAGCCTATCTGACCGCTCCGCATATTTGGCTCGCACGAGTTTCAGGAGGATCTTGCCCTTGGTAACCGAGAAATCCTGAGGGGAATTGGGGTCAACCTGCCCGTCGGCGGAAAAGAAGTAGAGTTCTTCAATCGCTTGGTTAACTTTTCCCTTTGTATCGATCAGCAGTTGGATGGTATCGCCCTCCCCGTAGGAGGAGAATTCCCATGGATCCGGGCTTTGGGGGAGGGCGGAACGCGCCGTTGCCAAGGCGGATCGCCACCTCTTATTCATACCGGAAGGTGCATCCCTGATGGTTAGGTCGAGGTAAAGATCGACCCTTCCAGGGATGCAGATGTCGCTGCACATCAGAAAGGTCGCCTCGGCCGCGAGCCGGACCGAGCTCGCCTCCTTCAGTTCCGCCGCCGGCGTGATTTCGACCAAGTGAAGGACCTCTTTTTCATAGCCGTAGTTGGTCAAATCATTGAGTTTGAAGATCATCGGCACGGGCCATTGGATCGGGCCCGCTTCGAATCCTTGGGGGAGTCTCCAATCGATCGCTGTAGGTAAACCGGCGTCGCCCGGATTCTCCCAGTAGGTATGCCAATGAGGATCGATCTCAAATCGCAAAGCGACAGTGAAGGGAATGCCGGGCTCTACCGTGGTCACCTCCGTGACCAGTTCAGCCGTGACATGCTGATCGCGTACCTGAATCGCCCCGAGATTCGCAGCGGTAAATGATACAGCCAGAAATACCGTGGCACTTGAGAAGGCCCTCTTCATTGAATCCGAATCGAAACCATCTGTTGTAAGAACCGCCTGAATTCGAGAAATTCCTATTGCAGCAAGATGACGGTGGCGCTCCACCGATCGCGTTCAATCACAGTGCTGCTTGCCAGATCGTCAATCCTCCCCATTCCGAGATCGTAGGATGCCGCCGGAGTCGTGGTCTCCAGAATCGGTTCCCGGGCCAGCTTGATAACCGCGTTTCCACCCATCGCGACGCTCCTCCCCTTGATTTCATGGTCGATACTTTCCCTGCTGCGACCTACCGGGCTCTCGAATTCTATGAATCCCACTACGGAATAGGCTCCCTCTGGCTCCAGACCTTCATATATTTGAAATCCCGCCACTTCTCGGACTTGCGTCGTAGGGGAGGTCGATCTCTCTTGTGCCTGCTCCACCGTCGAACAGCTGGCATTGAAAAGAGAGATAATAACAATTGAGCGAAAAAGGTACCTCGTTGATTCTCCAATCGTGTCCGTCTCCATTCCAGTCGGCGCCCCCACCCTTAGATCTACCCCATGGTTTTAGGAATTCCAGAAGTGATGGGTTCTCGCTTTTCCGAATCTGTAAAGACTATCGAGGGCCCTGGGGAAACACTTTATTGACTTCGTCTCATTGGGAGATTTGAAACGATCGTTTTAAATTGGTGTTTGAAGTCAAATCGAGAGGAGAGGGGATGGGTATCGCGAGTGCTCGAGAGCGGATAATTGAGACGGCGGAGAACCTTTTTGCGGAGAATGGGTTCGATTCGACAACGCTGAGGGAGTTGACGGAGGAAGCCAAGGTGAATCTGGCCTCGGTAAACTATCATTTTGGATCGAAGGAGGGGCTCTCGAGAGAATTGATGGAGCGCCGGATCCCGTCTTTATGCATCTTCTGGGACGAGCATTTTTGGAGTTGCCGGGATTAATGAAGGGGGTCTACTCGAGGTATTTTCGGGAGATCCATGTTAAATTCGTTGAAGCGATCGCAGAGGCTGTTCCGGAGCTACCGATTGAGGAAGTTCAGCGGCGGTACCATTTTGCGCTCTCTTTGGTAATGGTGTCGATGTCGCAGAGAAACCGGATGCGGCAGTTATCGAGTGCATACTGCGATCCTGACGACATCGAGGGAACGGTTGAGAGGCTGATCGACTTCATCTGTTCCGGATTTCGAAGTGCCTCGATGCATGCGGGCTACGGAAAAGCAAGGGGGAAGGTGGGATGAGAGCGGCAGGTCTGACAATTTTGATCGCGGGGGTGGCGGGCGGCTGCGCCACCCCTCCGGCTGATCGGAGCGGTGACATTCCGGTAGATCCTCCCGCCGACTGGACGGTCGAAAAGGAAGAGGGGACGTTACCTTTCGAAGCCGGTTGGATCGATGACTTTGAAGGCGGCGATTTGGCCGGACTGGTGAGGAAGGCGCTGCTCCACAACCTGGATCTGAAGGCGGCGGCGGGGCGGATGGAGGCCTCACGCGCCACGGCCTCGATTGCGGGCGCGGATCGATGGCCGCAGGTTACGAGCAGTCAGGATAATTCGCGGAGGCAGCGGGCCGGCACCACGGGATTCGCCATCACCAGCAGTCGCAACAACAATTTTTCCCTCGCCCTCTCTTTCAGCTGGGAGCTGGACATTTGGGGAAGGGTTCGTGATGAGCATCGAGCGGCCATCGCAGACTGGCAGGCAGCTCAGGAAGACTACCGTGCGGCGCGGCTTTCGCTGGCTGCGAGGACCATACAAGTTTGGTTCGACGCCGTTGAAGCAGGATTGCAGGTCCGTTTGGCGGAAGATACGGTCAAGAGCTTCGAAGCGAATCTCTCGACCATCGAACAGCGTTTTCGCAGCGGCATCAGCAGAGCTTTGGATCTACGACTGACGCGGGCCAATGTGGCCGGTGCGAGAAGCAGTCTGGAGGCGCGAAGGAGGCAGAGAGATGGCGCCGTCCGACGCCTGGAAGTGCTGCTAGGACGGTATCCCGCCTTTCGCTTGGGAATTGCCGAGAAGTTGCCCGAAATAATCAATCCGGTTCCGGCCGGTCTCCCTTCGGAGCTTCTGGCGAGGCGACCCGATATCGCCGCCGCGGAGAGACGGCTGGCGGCTTCGGGTGAAAGGGTCAAGGTATCGAAGAAGAGCCGCCTGCCGGCGATCCGATTGACCGGTGGTGGAGGCACCAGCACCGATGAGTTTGATCAATTGCTGAATATGGACTTCAAGGTGTGGAACATTGCCAGCGGCATAACTCAACCGATCTTTCAGGGCGGCCGACTGCTCGCCAATGTGAAGCGCCGCCAAGCCCAATTTCAGAGTGCATTGGCTGATTTCGGGCAGATCGCATTGACCGCCTTTCGTGAAGTTGAAAGCACGCTCGCCTCCGCATCGTATCTCGCCGGACAGGAGGAGTTCCTGAGTATTTCGGCGGAAGAGTCGATCGGGGCCGCGGATCTGGCCTGGGACCAATACCAGAGGGGGTTGATCGACATCGTGACTGTGCTTGAATCCCAGCGGCGGTCTTTCGATTCGCAGAGACAGCTACTACAGATTTCAAAGGAGCGACTGCAAAATCGAGTTGATCTCTATCTGGCGTTGGGCGGTGATTTCGATTCGGAGTAGGTTGAGGAGCCGGGTGCGCTATTTCACGGATGGTGCGGTGCTCGGTTCGAGGGAATTTGTGGAGAGAATTTTTCTCGAGCATCGGGATCAGTTCGGAAAAAGACGGCGCTCGGGAGCGAGGAGGATGAAGGGAAGCGATTGGGAGGGGTTGACGGTGATCCGGGACCTGAGGAAAGAGGTCTTCGCCTAGGATTCTGTCGGATTTTGTTTCTTTAGTTCTCGGGAGTTATTCACTCTTTGTGTGCTATCGTGGTTTGCGGGGGATTCGACCACCGACAGAATCCTTCATGCTCTGCCGGAGGCAGAGCGGAGACCCAATTGAATCGGGCGGTGGCACTTTTCAGCGTGAATGTTGCGACAGCGCTTGCCAGTCTCCATTGATTCTGATACAATATTTCTTACGGTTTTTTACTTAGGCTTGGGTAACCGTACTTCTGCCGGGACATGACTCGTCCGTTTTTCTCAGGTTTGGTGGGGGCTCCATTCCTTCGGGGTTTGGGAGTGTGTTGCTTGATATTGACGGTGTTCTCCGAGGCAACCGCGGTTCTGGTTACCTGGGAGTCCGGAGTATCCGGCAATTGGGATGATCCCGCCAATTGGGATATAGATCCTGTTACTGCCGGGCCACAACCTGGAATTCCAGGGCCTACAGATGACGTCGTCATCGATGTAGCGGAGGTTGTTACGGTCACCCATCAGAGCGGCACGACACTGATCAACAGCCTGACTTCGACCGAGGCTTTCTCGCTTACCGGGGGATCCCTGGAAGTGGCGACAACGGTGCAGGTGAGTAATACCTTCACGCTGAATGGAGGGACCCTCAATAATGCAACTGTGATGCCTGGTACTGGCGGTGAAGGACCCGTAGCGACGTTCTTTACGACGAGCACTTTGGAAGGGGTAGTGTTGAACAGCGATCTGTCGCTGGAACAGGGGGCGCGGTTGAATCTGCCCAACGGGTTGACTTTGAACGGTACGGCGACGTTTCTGGAGAACGGGGGCAATATCACGACGCTGGAGTTTCCTGATGCGCAGACGCTGGGGGGGACCGGGGAGGTGGTCTTTGCCAGCGCCGGAGGCGGAGGCCGGGTCTGGACGGCGAGCGGGACCTTGACGATTGGAGCGGACATGACGATCCGGGGGGCGACGGGGCAGGTGGGCAATGCGGGGTTGCCGACAGTGAACCTTGGGACGATTCTGGCGGACACGTCGATCCGGACGATCACCGTGACAGGGAGCAATGTGAGCAATCAAGGGACGCTTGGTGCAGCGACTAGTGGCACACTGTCGGTCTTCAATCTGGCAGCCGACTCGGGCACGATTTCGGCGGAGTCGGGTGGTCAGGTGATTGTCAACGGTGACTATACCCAGTCCGCAGCAGGTGTGATCAGTTTTGGGATTGGGTCCCCGGGAATCAATCAGTTTGGAAGGATCAACTTCACCGGGACGGTTGACCTAGCGGGTATTCTGAAGCTCCTCATCGTCGATAACTCTTTTCCCGAAATCGGCCAGTCCTTTCAAGTCATGACGGCGGTTTCGATTGTTGATAATCTTTCTGATTCCGATGGGCTGGTGCAAGGTCTGGTTGTTTTCGAGCCGGTATTCAGCAACGGCACCCTGACGATCAATACACTCTGGCGGGACTTTACGGTGACGATTACGCGCGAGGTGATCTCGAGTGGAACGGAGGAGCAATACACGATTTCGTATCCCGTTATTGCGGGAGAGGACTACGAGGTCGAATTCTTGGATGATCTGGTTGGTGCTGGGAGCTGGGTTGCTTTGCCTGGAGCGCCACACAACTCGGGATCGGTGAATGATGTTGTCCCCTTCGGGTCGGTGGGGCAGAGGAATTATAGGGTGCGAATTATTGGGCAGTAGAAGTGTTGGTAGCCGGCGCATATTTCCACGGAAATTTGCGCGGACTACCAACACTTGAGCGACTGCCGAAAGAGCTCCTTGAGGTCCTCGGCCTTGGCGGGCCGGGGAGAGAGTTTTGTGACGCGGTGCTGGGGCAAAGTGCCGGCGACGAGATCGTCGATGTCGCTTTCATCGTAACCGACGGCTCCGAGACCGTTGGGCACACCTGTTTTCTTCATCATCTCCACGATAGCGCCGGCAAGGAGCTCGCCCGCCTCATCGGGAGAGGCGTCGGAAGTGTCGATACCCAACAATTGGGCGGCCAGGAGATGCATATCAGGATTGGCGGAGTCGGTGAATCGGAATACGGCGGGCGCATTGAGAATTACCGGAATTCCGTGAGGAACGATGGGATGATCGACATCGTAACCGACCGGGACGTAATTCTTGACCAGACCCGCGACGGGATAAGACATCCCGTGAGGGAGGTGGACGCCGGCGTTGCCGAATCCGATCCCGGCGAAGGTTGCGGCAAGCAGCATTTGCCCCCGGGCCTCATCGTCGGATGGATCCTCAATCGCTCGCACCAGATATTTTGACACCATTTCGATGGCACGAGTCGCCCAGATGCGGCTGATCGGGTTGGCGCCCTGGTAGGCAGGACGCATCTTAGGGTGATCCGGTGCAGGCCGGTCGTGGTAGGGCAGGGCGGTGAGAGATTCGACGGCGTGGCTGAGAACGTCCAAGCCGCTGGATGCCGCCACCGTCACTGGAAGGGACTTGGTGTTGTTGGGGTCAACGATTCCTTTTGAGGGCCCAGGGCGCGATGAGCGATCCCTGTTTTCGCTTTCATCTCCTCAAAGTCGAAAATGGCGACACCGGTGGTTTCGCTCCCGGTGCCGGCGGTTGTGGGCACCGCGACGAGTGGTTTGAGCGCTCCAGGAACGGGACGTCCTTCGCCGATCGGAGGGTTGACGTAGGTCAGAAAGTCGGCCGGGCAAGTCGAGTAGAGGTTGGCCGCTTTGGCGGTATCCATTGTGGATCCGCCGCCGACTGCGACGAAGCCGTCGAAATCTCCGTCCACGGCGAATTCAATTGCTTCTTTGAATGAGGCATCGGTCGGTTCCACACGAACCTGATCGAAGAGAACCGACTCTACTCCCTCCTCTTTCAGGGACTTGAGGGTGATCTGGACCGAATCGCTCTGGCTCAGATTCGGGTCGGTCAGAACTATCACGCGCTGGGCTCCCAGCTCCGCTACATCCGCTCCGACCTCACGGGTTACTCCGGCACCGAATTTGATGGAGGAAGTATCCATCGTGAAGGCAGTCTCTGTTTTCATCGAGTTCCCTGTAACTTTTTAGCGTATCTGACGCTGCCCCGGTCTTGTGCCGGGGTGGGGCGCGTTTCTTACTACACGCCGGGTGCCTCTACCGACCCCTCCGCCCTTCCCTTCTTGCCCCAGCCGTTTTCCGGCTGGGGCAAGAAGGGAAGGACGGAGGGGAGTGCGGTGCAGATCGCGTATTGTAGCTGAATACCGCGCAACACCCCGGCACAAGACCGGGGCAGCGATCAATCGAAGACATGACGCTAGACACTTACCATTCCCATCTCTTCGAGTAATCATAGCAGTTTCTCAATACAGTCCCTCAGCTCGCGATGATTAGTTGTCAGGGGAAACTCAGGGTGCTCTGCTTTCAGTGAGTCCGGAGGTCGAAAGAGAATTCCATGTTCGGCAGCCTGGATCATGGTCAAGTCGTTGTAGGAGTCGCCGGCGGCGATGATGGTGAAGTTCAAGCCCTGAAGGGCCTCGACCGTCTTTCTCTTGTGGTCCTTCCGCCGAAGCTTGTAGTCGAGAATCCTCCCCTGACCATCAATGACGAGGCTATGACAGAAGAGAGTGGGGAAGCCTAGTTTCTCCATGAGGGGGGAGGCAAATTCGACAAAAGTATCGGAAAGAATGATCAGCCGGGTCTGGGAGACCAACCACTGGGTCAATTCAACGGCTCCGGGAAGGGGATCGAGAGTTCCGATTGCCTTCCGAATATCGTCGATTACGATATTGTTTTCGGAGAGGAGAGCGAGGCGAGAGCGCATGAGTTTCTCGTAATCCGGTTCATCTCGGGTGGTGCGCCGCAGTTCCTTGATTCCGGTCAAATCGGAAACAGCGATCCAGATTTCGGGAAGAAGAACCCCTTCCAAATCAAGGCATACCAGGTGCATCAGTTTCAGTCGATTTCGGGTGGCGCGGGAAAGTCAAGTGCTAAGGATTTTGGCTTCTGGAGTTTTCGAACCCGTCCGCAAGAACCAACCGTCCTTTCGAATCGAAGAATTCCCGACGGTCCGAAACCGCCAAAATCCTAGTGGCCGATGTGTCGGCAGATCGTGTCGACGACCTCCTCGAGAGGGATGGTTGTATTGTCGATGCGGATGGCGTCTTGCGGGCAGACTAGGGGAGAGAGCTTCCGCTTCTTGTCCGTTTGGTCCCGCGTTTCAATAGAATCACGGAATCCCTCTCTTTCGCGCCGCAGGCTCCGGGTTTGGCTGTCGGCTTCGAGGAAGAACTTAAAATCGGCTTTGGGGAAAACGACGGAACCGATATCGCGGCCCTCCATTATTATTCCGTTAAATCTGTTTCTCTGGGCGACCTTGGGAAGTTTCCGCTGGTATGACAGAAGCAATTTGCGAAGGGCGGGCAGAGCAGCGTAGCGGGAGACCATGCGATTGACCTCTGGACTCTTCAATTGCTCGGTCTCGAGAACCCCTTCCGGGAGTCTGATTCGGGACTGGTTACCCTTGATTTCGGTCTTGAGGGGAATATCGGACAGCTCCGCTTCCAATTGGGCCGGCTCTTCAGCTCCGAGTCCTCGCCTGAGACAATGGTGGGTGAGGGTGCGGTATTGGGAACCGCTGTCGACATAGAGAAGGTTGCATTTTTCCGCGACCATCCGAGCGGTGGAAGACTTTCCGGAGGCGGCCCCACCATCAATGGCTACGACGATAAATCCCATGACTTCAGACGGCTTAGTGGATCCCGTGCAGGACTTCGAAAAAACGAGGAAAGGTCTTGTGGACACAGCTCGGGTTCTCGATGGAGAGCCAGGACTGACCGTTGCCCAGGAGATCGGCAGAGCCGAGGATAGCGAAACTCATCGCCATGCGATGGTCCAGGTAGGTCTCGATGGTAACGCCTTCCATCGCCTTCTCGAGAAGATTGCGGCGATTGGGGTGAATCGTGATTGCGTCCGGTTCCTCTTTTACGCTCTGGCCCAGTTTGCGCAGCTCCCGAGAGGCTGCGGCGATACGGTCGGTCTCTTGGTGTCGGGTGTGGCCGATACCGCTGATCCGGACCGGCCCCTCGAAGAGGGGAGCGATTGCGGCCAAGGTAAGAAATGTGTCGGAGAAGTCGCGAAAGTTGAAATTCAGCCTGTCACCAGTCGATCTCAATCTCCGTTCGCAATTGAAAGAGAAGGTGCGGGACTTTTCATCGGATCGCTGCTCGAGATTAGTGGCTTCGCCGAGCAGGTCGGCATACCGGATGTCGCCCTGGATCGAGTCCGGCGGCAGCGGAATGCGCATTGTGAGCTTCTCAGTGACGAGGGGAAGGCTGATAAAGTAGCTTGCCGCCGTAGCATCAGACTCGACGGCGAATTCGCTGTTGTCGAGGCGGTAGTCGGTCCCTCCCTTAACCCTAATTCTCGTATTGGTTCGAGTGATCGCACGGCTAACACCGAATTCACACATCATCTTGAGTGTCATTTCGATGAAAGGATGGGAAACCCTCTTTCCGCGAAGATTCAGATCCAGGTCATTGAATCCCTTTGGAGCAACCAGAAGTAGAGCGGAGGTGAACTGGGTGCTTCGGCTCGTATCGAGTTCAATTCTCCCGCCGCTGAGACCGCTGGTTCGGAGGCGAAAAGGAAAACGGCCCTCCTCCCCTTCGTATTCTACCTCGGCTCCCTGAAGGGCGAGGGCATCAAGCAGATCCGCCATCGGTCGAGCGCGCATCTCCTTGTCTCCATCGAGCCGGTAATGACCTCCCTTTTTCAGACAGAGGAATGCGGTGAGAAAGCGAGCCGCGGTTCCAGCATTTCCCACGTCAATTTGGGCGGCGCTGCCGGGTATGTAACCTTCCTGACCTGTGATCCTGATTCTTGCCGCCCCTTCTTCGGTCTTAACATCGAAGCCGAGGGTGGCGAGAGCCCGAACCATCACCTCTGTATCGCGGCTGAAGAGGGCGTTCTCAATCGTGACTTCGCGTTCCGAGAGGGCGGCTAGAATGAGAGACCGATTGGTGATACTCTTGGAACCCGGAAGCGTCACGGTAGGGGAAGTGGATCGAGTGAAAGGAACGATCGACAAGGAATCTGTCGCGCTTGCCTTTCCGTGAGCACGATCTCGCTCGGCGGGATCAGAAATCTGGGTGCCTTTGTGGAGTGCGGGATCATCGCCGCCCGCCATCTTCCTAGCCCCGCCAAGCCGGGGACTTGGGTCGGAATCAGGATCAGGTTTGGGATCATGTTCGTGCATTTGAATTCTAAACGTCTCTTTTCAAGACTGGGACGTCTTGTCTCGAAGAGGACGCATGCGATCCCGATATACTTTCCCGTGTTCGAGTATGTTGAGGATCTCGAAGCTCTGCTGGTTGGCGATGGCCGATTTCAACGATTGAAGGTCGTCTTCAAAACCACTGATCGCGCGAATGATCTCGTCGCGGTTCTGCTCAATTATTGCCTTCCACAAATCAGGACTACCCGATGCAATTCGAGTCGTGTCACGCAGTCCATTTCCGGCAAAGTTTCGCCAGTTGGGGTCGCGCGTTGCAAGATAGGAGCAGAGCACGCTGGCGACGACATGGGGTAGATGGCTTATGTGGGCGACGATTTCATCGTGAACCTCCGGCGAGACGGTTGTCACCTCCATATCGAGCGCTTCCCAGAAGCGCATAATCGATTCCACCGCTTTCGGATCGGAATCGACCAATGGCGTCACAAAACAGGCTCTGTGGGTGTAGAGATCGACCCGGGCATTCTCCATTCCTCCTCTCTCCGATCCCGCCATGGGATGTGAACCGACAAAGGCGGAACCCTCCGGCATGACGGCGTGACAGTATCGGGCGATTAGACTCTTGGCGCTCCCGACATCGGTCACGAGACCTCCGCACTTGACGCGACGGGCGATGCGGCTGACGAGGGGATGTATCGTTTGCACAGGGCTGCACACGACCGTAAGGTCGGCCTTTTCAACGGCCTCTTCGGGAGTTTCAAGAACTATGTCGCACCATGACTGATGGGCGCACCTGATCCTTGACTCTGATCGGCGGGACCAGACTACGGTGTTCCGGGCCAGCCCGTGTTCCTTGATAGCGAGAGCGAGGGAAGCGCCCAAGAGTCCGGGCCCTAGGATTGTGATCTGTTCAAACACGGCGTCGAAATTCCGATCGTTACAAACGGTTCCATAGGAGGGGCCATTTTGAAACGTTGAGTGGTTGCTGAGATCTTTGACATGGGGAGCAAAAGAGTTTGCCCGGGAGTCGGTCCGATCTTATTGCTCGACTGCTATTGAAGATTCGAGGTTCGTCCGACAGTCTCTCGGGGAAGCACCGGGAAAGAAAAGGACAAGACATGTAGAGTCGGTCTGCCGAAATTAATGAATGACTTCGGATCGTGGCGTCGTTGAATTGTGTGACGCTCATTGCGAACTCCTGGAAAGACACGAATCAGATGAACGAGCGGCGTAATGCTGAAGTCGAGAGGAGAGCTCGTCGCCATTTGTTGATACTATATTTGGTCATGGCGCTCTTTATCGCATTGCCGTTCATCATTTTGTTGGCCTAGGATCCGGCCCACTTTCGCGCTCGCATATTATTATTCATCTATTCCAGCCGCAGGTTGGAACTCTAATTCATGGCTAAGACGATCTTAACGCTTCGAGTATTCTTCTTCCTGGTATGTCTTTTCGGAGGCTGGCTGGTATGGTATGTAATAGATGACTGGAAGGAGTATCTCTTCCTCTGTCTTTTCATTGGGGGGAGCCTTGGCGCCCTCGTCATTCTTGTCGATATTTTCCTGAAGGGATTCTCTTTGCGCGGTTTGACCGCCTTGACATTCGGACTCTTTGTAGGATGGCTGATCGCCTTTTTCATTTCAGAGTCGCCTTTGTTCGAGAGCGGCGATCCGCAGACGATCTTCCTTTCCCGGCTGGTTCTTTTTGTCGTGATGATGTACCTCGGGTCCGTCATTGCGTTGCGAGGAAGAGACGAATTTAACATCGTAATTCCCTACACTCGTTTCGTTCCACACGGGGTCGATGTGCCACTTGTGGTGGTCGACACGAGCGCCCTCATTGACGGGCGAATATACGGGATCTGCGCCAGCAGGTTTATGGGATACGCGCTCGTCATACCACGATTCACCCTTGATGAGCTCCAACATATTGCGGATTCACCGGACCCGCAAAGACAGGCTAAGGGACGGAAGGGTTTGGAGGTACTTAATGAGCTCAACCAGCTCGAGAATATCGATATTCGAATTCACGAGAGCGACGTGAGCAACCGAAGGAACGTCGATTCGAAACTGATCTTTCTGGCACAGTCGCTCAAGGCAAAACTCATCACGACAGACCACAATCTCGCGCAAATGGCAAAGTTCCATTCGGTTGAATGGCTTAACATAAACGCTTTGGCGAAAGCGCTCAATCCAGAGCTGAATATCGGAGAGACGCTGGAAGTTGACCTCGTAAAGGCGGGAAGGGAACCAGGTCAAGCAGTGGGATTTCTCAGCGATGGATCAATGGTCGTGGTCAATGAAGGGCGGCGTCTCATTGGTCAGAAGGTCCGCGTTGAGGTGCAGACCGTATTGCCTTCGGCCGGGGGCAAAATGGTTTTCGCCAAAGTTATCGAGACACTGGGGAACGGGTAGGACTCTGGTTTCCTGCCGCTACGAAGGGTGTAAAGTGTCCGGGCTAAAAACAGGGCTTTTTACTTAACTTGAGGGTGGATTGTCCGAACCTAAATAGTGGAAATAGTGGAGAAGGTCCGGTTTGTGAAAAAACCTTCAAAAGGCTGATCAGCAGGAGTTTTTCCTTGGCAAGTAACGAGTTGATGGTGTATTTTCTGGACGCCTTAATTAATGGGCAAATACATTAGTCTGAAACAGATAATAAGAATAGGAGAATATAATGAATCATAAATCAAAAAAGCAGGGTTTTACCCTAGTAGAAATCATGATCGTGGTTGTCATCATCGGTCTTCTGGCCGCAATGGCGATCCCGGCGTTCAATAAGGTCCGTGCGACTTCGCAGGACAAAGCGGTTATCAATAACTTGCGCCAGTTCGCGTCTGCTGCTCAGCAGTATATGCTTAACGAAGGTGCCTCGCAGGTGACTTCGGCCAATATCGTTGGTGTCGGTCTGCACATCAGCGTCCTCGACCAGGTGGCCGACGAGACTTACGTGCTCACGGTCGCTACGGACACCACCCGTCTGACAACGACGGTCAATGGTCGGACTATTACGTACGATTTCTAATTAGTTGAAATTTTACCTGAGCCGCCTTCCTTTTATGAGGGAGGCGGCTTTTTTTTGGGCGGATGAGGAACCGCCGCTGTTCGGTTTGATGGAAAGGCTGGTGAAAAGAGTTCGAAAGAGTTCAACTAGGAGCCTGTCGGACGAACTTTCGTAATTGCAGTGCAATCGAGGCACAAAGTCCGACAGCCTCCTAGCTTCTAGATTCGGAAGCTCCACGATATGCGACGATTGCTTTACCTCGTTCTTGTTTCCGTTCTCTCGCTGTGGGCCGGATTCATTCCAATCCACCACTTCTGGCTGGAACGGTTTCTTATCCATTGTGGCTATTACTTCATATTTCTGACTTTCGCGATCTTCGTCTATTGTCTCTATAAGGTGTTGCGACGTTCGCTGCGACCTCGTCGCCTATCGAGGCAAGACCTGCTTCCCATTGTTGTGATCGCGAGTGCCTCGCTTTTCCCTTATGTCTACGAATCGGTCGGATTCAAAATCATCATGGATGAGATCGTGCTTCTCGGTACCTCCATGAACATGCATTTTGAACGCAAGGTCGAGGTCCCGAACATTGGAAATCGGAACGAAGGGGAATTCCGAGCAACCATCGGGTATTTCGACAAGCGTCCCTTCTTTCACCCTTTTCTCATATCGCTACTGCACGATCTTACGGGGTACCGACCTGAGAATTCCTTTCTTCTCAACATCCTCCTTACTCCTCTCCTACTAGCTCTGATATATTTCTACGGCAAGCGAATCGCCGGATCGCGGGCCGGTATTCTAGGAGTCCTATTGATGGCGGGCGTGCCCCTCTTCGCCCAGAACGCGGTGGGGGGGCATTTTGAAATTCTCAACCTGGTGATGATAATGACGTGTCTGCTCCTATCCCACCAGTACCTAGAAAGACCGGAACCGGTCTCTCTGATGGTTCTCTGTTTCGCAGGTATACTGCTTGTTCAAACCCGCTATGAGTCCGTTTTCTTCATCCTACCAGTCGGTTTGGTGATCATACTGGGCTGGGTGAGAGAGAAGCGAATCATACTTCCACGGTTTCTCATTTTCGCGCCTCTGCTTCTGATCTGTTGTCCGATGCAGTTTCAGGTGATCCAGTCCAGCCCGGAGAAGTTCTGGCAGCTGGAAGACAAGGGAAATGTGGCTGCCTTCTCGTCTGAGTACGTCGGCAAAAATCTCAGTCACGCTGCGAACTACCTGTATCATCTAGGTGATATGATGACGAATTCGATTTTGCTGTCGGTGTTGGGTTCGGTCTCCCTCGTCCTTTTTCTAATTCATGTTGGAAGAAGGATACGGCAGGTGTATGCGAAGAATGAGACCGAGCTGACTCTCTGTCTCTACCTGCTGGCGGTGCTGCTATCCTTCGCACTGATTATGTTCTATCATTGGGGTCAGCTCGACGACATTGTTGCCACGAGACTGTGCATGCCGCTTCTCCTGATGTTCATTCTCACGACTCTGGCAATACTGAGAGTGTGGCCTCATGTTCTGCTCTTGGGTTCAGTAGCGTTGTTCGGATTTATTATACTCAATCCGCTATTGGCGATCAGGAGTTTTTGGGAAAAGGCGAAAACCATCGATGTGGATTTGCTGGTGAAGGTTAAAGCGTGGGAGCTCTTCATCACCGGCTTTTTCCTTTTTGCTATATTCGCAATCTCTTTTGCCTGCGTCGTTTGGGTAAGGAAAAGGAATCTGGATCCGTTTCGGGCGGTCATCGCCGCCAGCCTGGTCTTCGTCGTAACAAGGACGATCCCGATCACATCGAGCAAACAGTACTTTAAGGACAACACGCCGGCGAAAGGGGTCATGGTGATGCGCGAGTTCTTTCGTGATCATCCCGCCAAGGATTACTTCCTTACCTCGAAGAGTGGAATTATGGCGGTGACTCATCGAATCTCCGGGGCTGGAGTGAGGCATGTCAGAGAACATGCGGAGTCGGCCGTAGACCACCTTCGACACCGCACCTATAACGCCTTCTACGTATTTCAATTGGCTGACGTTGACGCAGAAACAGGGGAGGTCCTGGTGCGCGATGAATACGATCTAGGGCCGCGGTTCAAGCTCTCCCAGGAGCCGATTGTCGAGCGCCGGATAAAGAAGCTGGAGATCGCGCGCATAATGAGGATCTTATCGGTGGAAGAGTCGGCAGGGGCTCCGGACCTAAACGATCCGGAGGCGAACGATTCGGAGACGGTCCCACCTTCATGAGTGAAGCGACATACGATATATGTCTCCTCGAACAGAGTCGTTCGAAGTGGGATCGATCTCCGGGGGTCCGAGCCTTCTATGGGGATATCTTCAGGACCATGATGGATGTGACGGTCCCGGGGGATACACTCGAGCTGGGTTCCGGGATCGGTGTGATCAAGGATTTCTATCCCAAAGTGTGCACGAGCGACATTGAAAAGACCTCATTTATCGACCTCGCTCTCTCCTGCTATGCGATCGAGGAGGGCGGCCGGGAATGGGACAATCTGATTGCCTTGGATGTCTTGCATCACCTGACGCGGCCTTTGGATTTTTTCCGAAGCGCTGCCTCCGCTCTGCGCCCTTCGGGACGTATCGTTTTGATGGAACCGGCGGCGACCTGGATGGGGCTCATATTCTATCGTCTCTTCCATCATGAACCGATTGCGCCCGAGAGGTTGAAACCCCCTTTCGAGTTCGATGCGGATAGCGAGGAAGGGGAGTTCGCAAACATGGGGATGGCGGTGGCTCTATTCCGAATTCACGGCGAGAGGATGAGGGAAATTCTCGGTGAGGTGGGCCTTGTGCTGCACCTGATGCAGTTCCGCGATCTTCTGGCATACCCGCTCACTGGAGGCTTTAGCAAGCCTCAGTTACTGCCAACTTACTGCCTTCGAGCTCTCCTTAGGGTGGGAAAGAGGGTCCCGCAGTTTTTGTTGAAAAGACTGGGTATTCGGATAATGATCGTGTTGGAGAGAAGATAGGATAGGGACACATGCACAGCGGGGGGAGGGCCGCTTATGTTTGATTATCGGAAGCATTTCGACTGGGTCTCCGAGCATGATGCCAAGGCGCGCCAGTGGCAGGAGAGTTTCCATAAGCAATTGGAGGATCTCCACCAGTTTCACATACCGCCGGGGAGTTCGGTACTGGAATGGGGGTGTGGAACCGGGAATCTGCTGAAGGCTCTCAGTCCGCAGCGTGGGATGGGGCTGGACGTCAGCGAAAAGATGATCGGGGACGCCACTAGATTGAGCAGCCGATGTGAGTTTCGACAGGGCGATCTGGAGGAGGCGGAATTGGAGGAGAAATTCGATCACCTTATCCTCTGTTATCTCACCGGCTATCTCACCGATATTCAGAAGGCGCTGGAGAATCTCCTGAGCTCTGCATCGGAGGGAACGAGACTTTATGTCTCCTCGCTCAATACCCTCTGGAGGCCTTTGTTGGCATTGGGGCAGAAATTCGGAATGGTGGTCAAACAGCCGCCCAGCAATTGGCTATCGCTGAATGATTTGCGAAACATACTCGAGCTTTCGGGCTGGGAGATCGTGACAACTTCGACGGAGCAGATGATCCCCTTTAGAGTCCCTCTTCTTACCCCATTGTTGAATCGATTTCTTGTGAGGCTTCCCTTCTTTCGGCATTTAGGCGCCACTCTTTTTATTGTCGCCCGTCCCAGGCTCGCCCCCAAGCTCGAATCTGAGATCAGCTGTTCGGTGATTGTTCCCACCATGAACGAGGCGGGAAACATCACCTCGGCGCTGAGAAGAATTCCTGTTCTGGGAAAAAAGACCGAGGTGATTTTCGTTGAAGGCAACAGCAAAGATGACACGTGGGAGGTTTTGAAGAGGGAATGTGGCGGCTACGTTGGTCCACATGAGGTTTCCTACTTCCGGCAGAAGGGGAAGGGAAAGTGGGATGCGGTTTCGACGGGATTCGCCAAAGCCCGCGGTGATGTCTTGGTCATTCAGGATGGAGATTTGACGGCGCCTCCAGAGGATCTGCCGAAATTCTTCGATGCCGTATCGAGCGGGGAGGTGGAATTCGCCAATGGAAGCAGGCTTGTCTACCCGATGGAGGATGATGCGATGCAGTTCCTCAATTTTATCGGGAACAAATTTTTCGCCCTCGCCTTGTCGTTTGTTCTCGGGCAGCCCATCAAAGACAGCCTCTGTGGGACGAAGATGCTTCGACGGGAAAACTACAAGCTCCTCCTTAAGCGGATTAAGCCCTTTGGCGAGTTCGATCCCTTCGGGGACTTCAACCTTCTCTACGGTTCCGCTCTCCTTGACCTGAAGATCAGAGATATCCCGGTGCGCTATCGGGAGAGGACCTACGGGAGTACCAATATCTCCCGATTTCGCCACGGCATCATGCTCCTCAAGATGACAATGTTCGGGCTTCGCCATCTTCGGTTCCATTAGGAAGCTGTCGGTTTGGGGAATCGGATTCTGCGGCAGGATTGCCTTTTCGGGTTCGTTCGGGAGATGCGGATGGGATCTGCCACCGACATCTTCCTTGTCAACTTTCTGCGAAAGTTGGGTTAAGGAAGCGCCTTACGCCAGAAATGGATCATCTGTTGCGCAGAGACGTTGGGGTCGGTATGCCCGTCCGGTAAAGGTATCGGCGCTTCTTCGTGGAGTTTGACGCTCACGACTTTACTGATTCGAACGAAGTCGTAGAGAGTGAAGAACCTGGACCGGAGGGGCCTCAGGATAAAATCCGACGAAAGAGGAACAGGGTCTCGCGGGCTCTCGATTCCGGTAGCGGGATCATAGTCCATAGTCTGAAAGACGAGGATCTCCTTTTTCCTTTGCAGTCGCATCTGCAAGTGAAGATTCCGCTTTCTCTGGTTGGCCCTTTGCATACTGATGCTGTCGACGTTGTGGGAAATCCAGAGAAAGGAAGCGTTTGCGATCATGAGGTAGTCTCTTTCCGAATTCTCATCGACAAATCGCCGGCACCAGGCGACCTCTTTTGCCGGTATGTATCTTTCGTCATAGACCCGACGGGCCATGACCGGCAGTGAGTAGAAGGCAAGACTGAGGACAAAGAGGAGGGTGAGGAAGCGTCGGGTATTGGGGCTGATTTCGGATGAGTGAAAGAGAGTCAGGAGGGAGAGGAGGAGAGGAATGTAGAATGGCAGTGCGAGCCGTTGTGCGATTGGATCATTGAGCTGTCCGTGGGCGTATGAAATGACAACCACGAAAAGGATGAAGAAGAAGGGTAGAAAGACCGCCTGAACAAAAGAAGCGATCGAGTGGGAGGTATTTTTCTGCTTCGCGCGGTAGACCTGAAACGGCAGGATAATGGCGCAGATGAGACCAAGGATGAAGACGAGTGGATTATTGGGTTGGTTGACAGTGAGATCGAGGAAGTAGGCCTTGGCGTGAACCAGGTTGGGTAAAACAAACTCTATACCGAAGGGACGGCTGATGGAAGCGGTCTTGCCTAGCTCCCAGAATGAAGGATCCAATTTAAAAACCTGCAGGTTGAGAAGTAGAGGAAGAAGAAGGAGAGGGCTGAGAAGAAAAGCGGGAGATGTGAAGGCCCGACCTGTCCGAATCCAGCCGGCGATGGCGATGCATCCGATGGCGCCGAGGAAGAGCCCGGATTCGTAACGAGTCTGCGCGAGTAAGACACCCGAAAGACAGAGGGCCGATAGTCTCAAGGGTTCCGGCTTTCGAAAATAGTCAAAGGAGAAGAAAAGGGAGGTGAGAATCAAAGTAAGGTTGAGGAACTCAAATCCACCGCTGTTGCTGCTCTGAGCGATGGCAGGTATCGACACGGTCAGGAGAATAGCGATCAAGCCGCCGGAGGAACGGCCGATGAGAAAACCTGCGGCATAAATGAGGACGAAGAAAAGCGGTGTTAGGAGCTGGTTGAGGAGCAGTGGGTTGTCGGGATTGTAACCTAGGAGGTCGTGGAGCATCGACACCAGAAACGGGTAGAAGGCTGGCCTCTTGTCGACGTGCTCTGCGAATATATCAAATACTCCGAGAAAGGTATGAGCCCGTTCCGGTACTGCGATCTCCCGTTCATAGTGCATCTGGCGCGAAGTTGCGAGAAGCGCAATCTCATCGTCGAAGATCTTGAATCCCGCTTCCTCCGTTTGGCAGAAAAGGACGGTGGCTACGATGATGGGAAAAACCGCCCATTTGTGCCGGCGAACAATCTGGCGGGTTGATTCGGCGGTGAGGCGCGATCGGAGGATTCTAAAAAGGCAGGAAATGAACCAGAGGAAGGTGACGAACAGGGTCCAGTATCCGTACTCTTGGAAGATCCCGACCGACTTCTCAGGTGAGAGACCCCAAATTCCGGTATAGAGCGAACCGATAGCCAGAATCGCGAAGATCAGGAACTGAGACCTAATTACAACCATGAGGCGCTTGCCGGGATTCGGTCGGTATAGATTTGGTCCAGATCGAGAAGACCCACTCTCCCTTCAGAACCCCCGGAATGTTGGGAAGTGAAAGTTCCGACAATTTGCTAGTATGTCTCATTGAGAATCCGCCGGATTGCGCTTCCGGGTATGTAACCGTGTCGAGGGAAGAGCGGTTCCAATGCCAGCTCGAGGAGAAGATTTCGTTCGTAAACATAAAGATCGACCAAGATCGGATCATCGAGATTACGCGAGAGGAGACCCAGGGCATAGGCGGGATTCTGAAATACATTATACGGCAGGGAATCCGAAGCATTAGCATTCCGTAGAAGATCAGGATACGCCTGAGCCGGCGTATCCAGGTAGCTGGAAAGGGAATCGATTTGAGCGCTATCAGCTGGTTCCCGTCGGGAAAGATAGTAGGCTGCATCCAAGTAGGTTCGTCGCTTGCTTTGATCGCCCCATGCCGCGTAGATCAGCCCGGGGGTACGGCCAAGTTCCGGCTCGATCGTTGGGAGTAATTCAACTTGGCGTGATGGGGAAACGATCGAGGAGAACCATTTGAGATGGGCCTCGCGGGAATCTCCAATGGTATCGGCCTCCCCGGCTTGTCGCCACCACCAATGGCTCCAAAATCTCGCCTGTCGGAAGAGTACATTTTTTGAGGATTCAACTTCCCCTTCCGCTTCGATCCGTGCGTAGAAACTCTCGAGCAGATCTGAGACCTCCTTTCTCACGGACAGGAAGTTGCTGTCCTCCCACATCGGGAGGAGGGAAAACTCCGGTCTTGACAAACACTCGAGGGCAAGCGCGCGGAGGGCAGGTTCAGTCTTCCCCAACTTTTTAGAGGCCAAAGCAAGACCGAAATAGACGCCTCTCTTGGTTGGGTTTATTTCCGCCGCTTGTCGAAAATGCCGGGCCGCAATTTCAGCATCGGATTGAAGGTAGAGCCATCCTAGATTGTAGTGGCAGAACACCTGATCCGGTTGAACGTCGAGTGATCGTTCCCAGTAGCCGGCCGCCTCCTGTGCCAGTGCGGCTGTCTCCATTTCTCCTATAATGTCGATTCGCCGCATGGTTTGCCACCCCCAAACATTAAGAAGATGGGCGTCCTTCGGCACCCAACCGGAACTGCGTTCCATCTCCTTCCTGTACTGACTGAAATTTCCGAGCTCATAGCTTTTCTGGCCTCGATCGTACCATTTTCTCGATTGCCATACTGAGAATTGCATCCAGAGGAAGAGGATGGTGAGAACAATGGCGCCGACCGTGGCAGCCCGTTGAAAGAAGGCGTGGGAATTGCGCCGAGGTCTGTCGACTTCTCGATAAACGTGATCTAGCGCGGCGATGGTCCCGACATACAAAGCGAGAACAGTGGCGACAGAGATCAGTTCGAGCTGGTAATCGGTGAAGGAGAAAACGGCATAGGCAATGAGGCTTACCCCAATACCGTTGGTAACTGTCCGCATGGCTTTATTCGACTCGGCCCGAAGAGTACTCCGGAGACGAAACCAACTCGCAAGGATGGACGCGAGCAGTCCCAGGAATCCTGCCACTCCCAGGACTCCGAAGTCGGACCAGACCTGAACCGGAGAACAGTGGAGCTGATAGGCATTGGAGAGTTTTCCGGTTCCGTTCCAATGCCTCGGGTAGAGAATGGATATGGTACCTGCTCCGTTTCCCCAGACAGGACTCTCGGTCCCGGTTCTCAGACCGGTACGGATAAGGTTGAGTCTTTCGGAGTCGCTGAAACTGAGTTCGGCGCCCGCTAAGGCGGCGGCAATGGTAGTGCGGACTCTTGGGTGGGTGGTGGAGATCGCTGCCAGGATAGTGAAAGAGACTCCTATTACCAATACCCATCTCTTGAGGGAAAGATTTCTATCGAAAAAGAAGAGAGTAATTGCGGCGAAGAGCGCCGCCAGAACGGCGAGGAATCCGGCGCGACTTCCACTGCTTAGAAGAGTGGCAAAAAGGAGGACGGCGGCAGTCCAGGAAAGCGGACGCCATCTCTTTTCGTCCGCGAGGGCCAGGGCGATTGTTAGGGGTAATAGAAGAACGCTGAATCCGGCCGTGAAATTCGCGTGTCCAAAAGGGTGGACGTTCTGTTTGAAAAATGGGGTGGCACGCAGAATTTCGGCGCCCGCGATGGTGTTGAATTGATTCAGATATTGAAGGTGGGGAAGGTAGTCGGAAACGATCCAGAGGAGAAGGCTGTAGCCGCAGATAAAGATACTGAGAAGGGACAGACATCCTAAAATGCGAGGGAGACCGGTCGCAGGATTGTCCAGATCCCGAACGAAGCGAAAAGTCATAAGACCGATTCCGAGGGCACCGACCGGTATGAGAAGACTGAATGCGGAACGATGGGGAGAGTCCGAAAATCCGGTGGCCAGGGTCATCGCAGCGACAAGGGCGATAATGCTAAGAGTGTATCCTGATCTCCAGTTCATCCCCGATGTGCTTCCGCGTTTGAGAGAGACGAGAGCCCCTAGCAAAGAAAGGACGACTCCAATCTGATAGACCCCGGTCCATGGCCACCGGTAGGAAAGGGTCGCCGAATTAACTGGAATGGAGAGGAGTGCGAAAGCGCCGAGACTTGCGAAAAAAAGGATCCTGAATGCGGAACTCCTTAAAAGTGCCATCTGCAAAAGGTCGATTCCGGAAGACCCGCTCCGGGCAATCTGTTTGGTGATCGACTGGAGCGATGGTCCAAGTCTGAGTATCTCACCGGTCCGTTCCCATTGCAAGCTTTCTAAACTGATTGGCAGATTCTGCTCGCCCCGATTTTCTATTCTTACAGGGTTTCGCGTAGTCCTACGATGAAGTAGGAAGGTGCTGAATGAAACTGGATTGAGAGATTCGTTGTGAGTTCTGGACGGGCATATATTTTCCTTACGCTGCTCTCGCTCGGAGTGATTGCAGCGGTGTTCGCAGGAATCTGGAACGACTCGGTTCGATCGGGGATTGTGGTTTGGGTTGGAGAAATGTGGGATTATCTCGAAGATACCGAACCGTGGGGCTTTTTCGCAGCTTTCGTGGTGCTTCCCCTAGTTGGGTTTCCTGTTTCGCCTTTCTACTTGATTGCTCCGGGACTCTACGGACGGGGAACCGGCATTTTGATCGTAGGTGCCGCGATGGCGGTTCATCTTGTGATCGTCTTCTGGATAGCGTCCGCCTTATTTCGCAGTTTGGTCATGAAGTTGATCTCGCGGAGTCGCTATCGCATTCCTCAAATATATGCCTCTGAGCACGTCAAGATAACGGTTGCCCTGAGGATCACTCCCGGGGTTCCGTTTTTCGTGCAGAATTATCTCTTGGGCTTGGCCGGCATCCCTTTTCGAGTGTTCTTTCTCGTTTCATGGCCCATACAGTTGGCTTGGGCGGTGGCCTTCATCTTTTTCGGGGAATCCGCTTTTGAAGGAAACCTGAGAGTAGGCGTGGTGGGAATTTGCTTCGTAGTTGCTCTGTTGATCGTGACTAAGGTCTTTAGAGATCGATTTGCCAATCGTCCCGATGAGTGTGACCCAACTACCACTTGAGAGCGAGATTCTGACGGTTTCGGCCCTCACCAGACGCGTCAAGGCGCTGCTCGAAGGGGAACTGCCCGAGGTTTGGATTCGGGGGGAAATCTCGAATTATCGGCTTCAGAGCAGCGGACACGCTTACTTCTCCCTTAGGGATGAGAAGAGTCAAGTCTCGGTGGTTGTCTTCCGTGGAGACGCGGTGCGTCTGAGACTTGCACTGGCCGATGGTATGGCGGTGATCGCCTACGGCCGCATTTCAGTTTACGAACCTCGTGGGTCCTACCAATTGATCGTGCGTTATGCCGTGGAAGACGGTCGGGGACGCCTTCAGCTCGAATTCGAACGTCTCAAAGAGAAGCTCGCCGAGGAGGGCATCTTTGACCCGGAACAGAAGCTTCCACTACCGGCCCTTCCGCGAACGATCGGTTTCGTCACATCACCGACCGGAGCGGCGATTCGGGATTTCATCAGTATCCTCGAGCGGAGGGGATGGCGGGGACGCCTGGTTGTGCTTCCGGCCAAGGTTCAGGGCTCGGGGGCGGCAGAGGAGATTGCTCAGCGGATTAGGTTCGCCCAAGAATGGGGAGTGTTCGACCTGATGGTGGTTGGGCGAGGGGGCGGAAGTCTGGAGGATCTCTGGCCTTTCAATGAAGAGATTGTAGCACGGGCGGTCTCAGATTGTACGATTCCGGTCATTTCAGCGGTTGGGCACGAGATAGATTTCACTTTGAGCGATCTCGCTGCCTCGAAGCGCGCCGAAACGCCGTCTTCCGCAGCTGAGATGATCTCGAGTTGTTTCCTGGAAACTGTGGAACGTCTGGAGACGGCCGGGAACGATATCGAGGTGATCCTCTTGGAGGCGATTGAGAGATTCTCCAGTCGCCTCGAAGTCCTCAGCAGCAGGATCCTCGGCCTCTCTCCGATACGACAGGTGGAGCAATTTTTCATCCGTCTCGATGATCTGGAGAATCGAATTCGATCCAGTCTCCTCTCTGGGATTGAGGGCAAGAACCGCATCCTTCAGAACTGCCGGATCCGTCTTGCAGCGCTTGCTCCCGATGCCCACCTAAGAATCGCCTTCACCAATTTGGAGTCTCTGGAAAGACGGTCCCAGCGGGCAATGAGAGACTCGATGGATCGCACTGCGGTGAAACTGACGTTCCTACATCGGCGACTGGAAAACGCGAGTCCCGACAGGATTCTGGAACGGGGATTCGTCCTTGTTAAGGATGAGAATGGGAAGTTGATTGCCCGCAAGGAAGGAATCAAACCGGGGCAAACACTGTTCAACAAATTCGCGGACGGTGAACTGCCGGTTAAAGCATTCGAGAAATAATGGGCTGGAGTCTGTCGGACATAGACGTATCGATTGCTTCGCAAGAGAGAGAGAGTTCGTGCGACAGACTCCAGCCCATTATTTCTCGAATGCTGAATCGAACACAATACCGCTGGACTCAAAATCGAGGCGGCGAGTGAAAGCGGCGGCTTCGGCAGCACCATGAAAGCGGTCCATCCGCATATCTTCCCATTCGATGGAGAGAGGCCCCTGGTAGTTGATGTCGTTCAGAGCGACAATGATCTCCTCGAAGTTGATATCACCGTGGCCAAGGGAACGGAAATCCCAGTATCTGCGAGCGTCTCCGAAATCGGTGTGACCTCCAAAAACACCTGCGCTACCGTCACCGTGTCCCCACCAGGCGTCCTTCATGTGGACGTGGTAGATACGATCGGCGAAGGTGCGCAGAAACTTGACATAGTCGACTCCCTGATAGCCAAGATGGGAGGGGTCATAGTTAAAGCCGAATCGCTTGTGGAAATTGACCGCCTTGAGAGCTCGCTGGGAAGAGGCGATGTCGAATGCAATCTCAGTGGGATGGACCTCCAGGCCGAAGTTGACGTCGACCTTGTCGAATTCGTCGAGGATTGGGGTCCATCGACGAGCGAAGTCTCCGAAACCCTTCTCCAGGAATTCTTGGCTGGTGGGAGGAAAGGCATAGACGGCATGCCAAATGCTGGAACCGGAGAATCCGTTTACGGCGAGGGGGAACTTTGCTTCACCTTTGATTTTCGGTTTGAGGTCGAAAAATTTGCGACTTGCTCTGGCGGTCTTGATCATCTTCTGAGCGGCCCGCCGCTGCACACCGGCCGGATCGCCCTTTCCCCAAACATCGGGAGGTAGGATGGCTTTGTGTCTCTCGTCAATCCGATCGCAGACCGCCTGTCCAATGAGGTGATTGGAGATAGAGAAACAGGTGAGGCCGTTGTCGAGAAGCAACTCCCAATGACGTCGGCAGTACTGTTTGCTTCGGGCAGCTTGATCGACGTCGAAGTGGTCTCCCCAGCAAGCGAGCTCGAGGCCGTCGTAGCCCATTTCCTTTGCTTTTGGCGCCAGCTCCTCCAAGGGAAGGTCGGCCCATTGTCCGGTGAACAGAGTAACAGTTCTTGACATCGCTTTTTCTGGGACAATCTAGCCTTCCGGTTTCCCTCTGCAATGTTTATTCGTGTCCACCGGCTTCAAGAACGCTAAGCAGGTACCCAACCGATTCGAATCGTAATTGTCGTGAACGTGGAAAGTTGAGATGAGGAGAATAAAATCGAAGGAATTCGTCTGCCCCCTGCTCGTGATTTTTGCCATTTTCCTCTTATCGGTCGCCGGGGCGGGAGCAGAGGTGGCAGAGGTCCAAGCCCAAACATTTCACAAACCTTCTGCTGCGACTGGACGTGGAAACATTGGGAAGCTCTTGACGGAATCTCGTCGCATCCCGCCGAAGGTACCCTTGCCCGAAATAATCCTGAACCTGTCCGGAAAGCGGCTGCTTGATTGGGAGGGAGAAGATCAGGCGGCTCTGGTAGAGGCGGCCCGCTACGTTCTCTCCTCCATCAATGAAAGAGGGATCTCCGCGGCGCGGGTGAACGAGGTGGGGAACGCGGTGGAGTCGGTTGTGATGGACGCCCTCAGGAAGGAGGGATTCGAAACAGAAATCCCGGAGAGCCAATCCGGACATCGAAAAGTCTCCGGATACCCCGACTTGAGTGCCTCACGGGGAGAACGCTTCTACTACATCGAGGTCAAGACCTATCATCCGGACAACGTCAAAACCACCCAGCGAAGTTTTTATCTCTCGCCCTCCCTGGATTCCAAGGTGGTCCGGGATGCCTTCCACCTTCTCGTCGCCTTCACCGTGCTACCGGCTGACGATGGTACCTACAGGGCCTCCTCCTTTAAGTGGTTGGACCTCTTCGATCTGAAATGCAAATTGAAACTGGAGTTCAACGCCAGCAATAGAGACCTCTACTCCACCGAAAAAGGTCTCATCTTTCACAACCAGGATTGATCCCTCGGTAGTGATCGGCAAAGCCACATACTCGCTGGGCGCGGGGCAGGAGACCTGCGGGCAACTTGGCCAGGATTCGGCGCGTAGGGAAAGCGATGCGATGAAGCCGCTTGCCATGCCGGGCGGTGCTCCTATCCTCATCAATATGGATGCTAGACAGCGGAGATTGCTCTGGACCGCTTGGGCAACTTGGCTCACTCTTGTATTCTGTTTCTCTCCGGAGTTGACGGCCGGAAGCGCAATCGAGGGAGAGGTGGCTCTGGGGCCTCCGCCTAAGCAGCCTCGGCTGAATCGCCGCTATTCTGGTAGCGGCGGCGCCTCGCCTCAACCGGTATCCGCGCAATCGGCAATCGTCTACCTTGAGGGCAGTTTCAGCGCCGAAAGGTTGAAACCACCTTCTGAGCCGGTTCTCCTCCTGCAAAAGGATCTTCGATTCATCCCAATGCTTCTACCTATTCTCGTTGGGACGAAGGTGAGCTTTCCAAACGAGGATGCGACTTACCACAACGTATTCTCTTATTCACGAATCAAGCGATTCGATTTGGGTCGATATCGTGGGACGGAGGACCCGCCTTTTCAGATCTTCGACCAACCGGGTGTGGTTAAAGTCTTCTGTGAGATCCACAACCATATGAGGGGCACGATCCTAGTTCTGAAGACTCCACACTTTGCACTGACCGATTCCGAGGGCCGATATCGGCTGGAAGATCTACCCTCGGGCAGCTTCCTACTGAAGGCGTGGATCAATGAACGGGAGGTGAGATCGGTTCCCGTACTACTGAAGGAGGCGGAGGTGAAAACGGTCGATTTTGAAAAGGAGTAGGTCCGATGGCGGCAACAGAGAGACCGGTCGGCTTCTTTCTCAGCTTCCGATTCAAGCTTATGGTGGCGATGATTCTCATCGTCGTCACGATTTCATTGATCGTCCTCTTCCTAACTCAGAACAGAGCTGAGGCCATCTATCGCGATTTTTTTGCGGACCAGTTTCTAGCCCAGGCCGACCTCTTTTTCGAAAAGCGAGACGCCCGGCTATCGGCAGCCCGTGAGGCAATCGCGGACGCGCTGACCAACGTCCGGCTGATCGCTGCGCTGGATGCGGGTGACTACGAGAATTTCTATCACGATATGGGCGTCGAATTGGCGGAAATTCTCGGCCGCTATGAATCGCGGCTGATCGACAGGCAGCGGGGATTGGGGACATTTTACCGTTACATCCGAGCGGATGGAGAGGTGCTCATGCCGACCGAATCCAGTGCCGGTTTTGTCTCGGGGATGGATGAAGAGCTGCTGGCGGCTCGAATCGCGCAGGTGAAGACTTCTATGGTGGAGGAGAGTCCTGACGGGAGTCCGATCGACCAAGTGGGATACCTGACCCTCGGGCGGGCGGATCAGCTCCAATTCTATGAAGTGCTGGTGAGCCCTCACATTGATGTGTTTTACTCCGGGGATCATAAGGGCGATCTCATTTTCGGAGTCCCAATCAGTTCGACGGATGAATTTGCCGGTCGTAGCGGTGAGGAACTGAAGAACGCTCTTCTGCTCGAGGACTTTCTATTCTCAGACGACCTTCCGGAGGAAAGTAACGCTTCCATAATCCAAATGGTAAGTGCTGATTCGGCCGTTCGAACGGGAAAGTCGGACGAATTGAGAATGGCGGGGGAGATCGAGATCGGGAAGGTGCTTTATCGGGTGTTCTATCAGTCGCTCTCTACCAGTGCCTCCTTCCCTGAATCGTATCAGGTTTCCCTTTTCTCTCTTGCCGGACTGCAGCAGCTCCTGAGGCAGTTACGCGGCATTATATTCGGTTTCGCTGTTCTGGCGGTGGCGGTGGGAGCTGGGTTGAGTTACTTCGCTTCCGAGAACATGACGCGTCCGATTCTTGAACTGGTGGCCGGAACGGAGGAGATTAAGAAGGGAAACTTTGAGCATCATGTGAAGGTCCGTTCACGGGACGAGATTGGATTGCTGACGAGTTCCTACAACGACATGAGCACGGAATTAGCTCTTAAGGAGAAGCTTCGAAGCGTTCTCGACAAAGTGACGGACAAGGAAGTGGCGCAGCGGCTTATCAACGGTTCGGTCGAACTAGGAGGCGAGCTTCGGGATATAACGGTTCTATTCTGTGATATTCGCGGATTCACACCGTTGACCGAGGGCATGCCGCCGGCGGAAGTCATTAATATGCTGAACGAGCACATGACTGCGTTGACGAAAGTCGTCTATGACAATCGGGGCGTGGTGGACAAGTTTGTCGGGGATGAGATCATGGTTCTATTTGGGGCTCCCAACAAATACGGCAGGGACACAATAAACGCCGCAAAATGTGCGCTTTCCATGGTGTCGGAGCGAGGGAAACTGAACCGTTCGGGCGATTTTCAGATCAATATCGGTATTGGGCTCGCTTCCGGTGAAGTCGTCGCCGGAAACATGGGCTCGTCAGACCGCCTCAATTATACAGTCCTGGGTGAACAGGTGAATCTCGCAGCGAGACTCTGCGGGTCGGCCCGGCCAATGGAGGTATTGATCGATTCGATGACCGAGGAGCGGTTACGAGGGAAGGGAAGAATGGAGCCATTGAAGGATATGCAGTTGAAAGGATTTGAAGGGAATGTAACGGCCTTCTCTCTTCTCGAGATTAACGAACCAGCGTGAGACACACAGTTTGCATTACCCTCGTCCTGATCTCCCTCTACGCCGGCGCAGCGCCGCTCAATGCGATTGGTCATTGGCTCGATCAGTTATCGGATAGCCTGATCGTCTCCTCTAGGGAGGGGGACTACCAACTGCAACTAAGCGGACACTTCGACGCTGAGATTTACACCATTGATAAGTATCCTCCCGGACTGATCTTCTGGGAGGATAAATTCTCCTTTAATCCTCGACTTACTCTCTTCCTCGATGCCTATGCCGGCCGTAACCTCTATGCCTTTGCCAAAATTCGGGCCGATCAGGGATTGGATCCGGGCTATCATCCCGATGGCCAATTTCGAGCGGACGAATTCTTCATTCAGTACCAGGTCGGGGATGGCGGCGCCCTGAACTTTCAGGTGGGACAATTCGGAACCGTCTTCGGCAATTGGGTGGGGCGGCACGACTCCTGGGAGAACCCTTTTATTAACTCGCCGGTTCCATATGAGAACATTACCGTAATCCCGGACCAAGGAGTGCAGATGGGCCCCAGCTATTTTCTCGACCTGCGAAACCGGGCGGATGTGAAGGAGAAGTGGGTGCCGATTATCTGGGGGCCGGTTTACACGGCTGGATTCGCGGCCTTCGGAGAGTTGGGCAAGTTTGCCTACGCAATCTCATTAAAGGAATCTGCTCTCTCTTCTCGACCGATCATCTGGGGGGGATTTGACTTCGGGCGCCCGACTGTCACGGGCCGGGTCGGTTGGAGACCGAATGAAGCTTGGGCCTATGGATTCTCCGCCAGCCATGGAGACTACCTGGAGGCTGTCCCAAATCCGAGAGGATTTGGGTGGAAGCCTGATACCGATATCAATCTTCGTCACGTTATGTAGACCACGACATGCCTTCCGTCCTCGGTAGCTTACCTTTTATCCGTTATGCACCTTTCCAGCACCCTTCCTCTCGCTTTGAGTCGATAGTTCTCCCAAGGAAGCGCCTCTGACTCGATTCTTGGATCCCTATGCCGCCTGCGTTGCCTCTTTCTCATGTTCTTGCGCAAGTCTCTGCGCGATTTTCCATAGATTGTGGGACAGAACCGACCAGGCCACGCTAAGGTTACGGTTGTCAAAGCCTTTGCTGCGTATCTTGCCCCCGTGCCATCGGTTCTTGAGCACTCCGATCCGGCCTTCGGTGCTCCCTCGTCGTCGCTGCAACCGGACAAAGCGCGGCTCCTCCATCCGCTCCTTGAGCTCTTGTGGATTGCGGGGCGTAAGGGCGTCAAAAATCCCCTCTGCCTGGAGCCGCTTGCTGGCCGCCTTCGAGGCATAGCCCCGATCCCCACTGATCGCTTCGATCTTCTCCTCTAAAGCGAAGCCCTTTTGCCTCTCCAGACTTTCCCAAAGCTGCTTCAATTCGCTCGGGGCCTGCCCCCCATACAGTTTCCAGTCCAACAGATATCCCTCTGCGCTCTCGCATAAATAAAGGGTGTTGCCAAACTCCACCTCCCGATCTGCCTTGCCTCGCACGATGACGTCAATCTCAGGTTCGTAGGCGCTCAGGATCTTCTCCTCATTCTTCACCTGCCGCCCCCCTATGATCCGTTCGTGCGCCTGTTTCATGACCTGCGGTATCTGCTCTAACATACCATCCATTCGCTCGATGATTCGGCTCGCCTTCTTCTCGGTGTAATCGCTTTGCATCCACATAGCTTCCAATAAGTCACGGTGGCGAAGGGCATGGCCCTCAATCTTCTTGAGCAATAGCTTCATCCGCCGCAGGATCCCTTTACGCGCTTTGCCCGCCTCCCGGCGCCGACGCGCATGCGTCATCTCCAGGCACCGTTTGTTCATCTCCCGAGCCAATCCCTTTGCTCCCTGGGGCATGCGCTGTTTCATTCCCGCCTGCCGGATCAGACTGATCGCCTTGAGCAGCGTTGCTCCCACATCCTTGAGCAAGACCCAGTCCACGGGCCAGTGGATGTTCGCTTCCAGGCAAGTGGCGTCGATCAGGCATTCCCTCGTATCGATCGGCTTCTCTAATCCTGCCTCACCACAATGTTCAGCATTGCCCACCACCTCGGTCATCCTTGCATGCAGCTGTCTCAGATACGCTTCGTCGAAGAATTTCGAATCCCGTTCCAGACTGCTCTTCGATATTTTCCGGATCCCGTCTACCTCACGCACCCGGCAAAAATTAGCCAGAAGCTCACTGCGTCCCAACTCCTGCGACAGACAACGAAAGGATATCCCTCCGAGTAAATGACGCACCACCTCCACCCGTAGCGCTTTTATCGCTCTTAGAGCGCGTCGCTCCCGATCCTTCCCTCCCGCTTCATCCCATCCTTCCAAGGCTTTTACGATCGCCTCCCTTTCCAGCGAGGAGTCGATCAAAACCCGGTCAATCCGCTCCATTGTTTCCAGAAACACGGTGTAGTCTTTGCATCGAATGACTGGAGTTAGGGCTGGACGCAGGAAGCTTTGTACGGCAATATTTTTCATGAGAAGGGCGTGCTTTGTATTTGACTAACGCAAGCATAAGCGCCCTTTTTCGCCGGATCGAGCTTTTTGCAGCTCTATCCGGCCTTTTTTTTGCCCATAACTCATTAAAAATCAATTGTTTCCACCACTGGGACGGGCTCTACCTGCAGGATGTTGTCAAAAGCCAACTGCCGCCATCCCGTTCCTTGGACGATTTCGATCAGTTGACGATCGGTGGGGACGCGGCTTGGGCGAAGGGGCCGATTCAGGTTTGGGCGGAACTCATCTACAGCCGGTTTGAGGTCCCTAATGTGGGTCCGGTCGATACGACGGCTTACTATTTCGAGGTCAAGTACAAGGTGAGTCCTCGCTTCTACACGGCTTTCCGGTGGAACCAGCAACTCTTCAGTTCGATTGACGACGGTGGGGGAGGAACCGAAAAATGGGATCGCGACATGATCAAGTTCGAAACCGCTCTCGGTTACCGTTTCGATAACCACTTTCAATTCAAGCTGCAGTACAGCTTCAGCGACCAGGACGGAGAGATCGAGCAGGGCCAGCAGTTTGTCGGGGCCCAGTTTACCATCAAGATTTAGAGAGAGTCTAAATCTATGCCCGAGCTAGCTGAAGTTGAGTACTATCGAAAGATATGGGATCCGGGGCTGGGTCGGCGGGTAAAAGAGGTCCTTGCGCGACCTCATGTTCGGTGTTTTCGGGATTGTGATGTCGGGGAACTGAAGCGATCTCTGGTGGGCCGGACCCTGAAGAGCTCGGAATGCCACGGCAAACAGATGCTCTTTCGGTTTTCGCGTGATCTGTGGCTTGGCCTGCATCTGGGGATGACCGGCAAACTGCTCCTCGAATCGGCCGCCGACGTGCCGGACAGGTACGCCCACTTCGTCGTCGTCCAATCGAAACAGAGGCTCGTCTTCTCCGACTTCCGGCAATTTGGATTGATCAGGTATTCAGTCGGCAGAGAGGCGCCGGAGTGGTGGAGCAATCTGCCTCCTGAGCTGACTTCCGACGGTTTTACACGCGATCTTTTGGGTGACTTTCTAGAGAGACATGGGAGAGCTCCGATCAAGCCGGTCCTGCTACTCCAGGAGCGTTTTCCCGGCGTCGGCAACTGGATGGCGGACGAGATTCTTTGGAGGGCGCGTATTCGGCCCGACTGCGTCGCTGGTCGAGTGAGGGGAGTCAAGCTCTCGCAGCTTTACTCTTCCATCAAAGAGGTGTGTCGGGATGCCCTAGAAGTGGTGGCTGTCGGTTGGGGCAAACCTCCGGATTCATGGCTTTTCAATCACCGTTGGAAGGAGGGTGGCCGCTGTCCAAGAACGGGGAGACCGTTGCAGCGCCGGAAAATCGGAGGTCGGACGACTTGCTGGAGCCCGGCATGGCAACGGTGGCCGAGGGAGCAATGACTGTTTTCCTAATTAGTCGCGCCCGAAGATCGGTGCCAGCCGACGTCTGTGATTGCCTCCGAATTTCAGCGTGAGGCATCTGACATATTGCGTTACTAGTCAACGCCTTAGAATAGATTTAATCTGTCAAGTAATTTTCTAATATATTTCCTGCCCCTCAATCTCTGTTCCCAGACAGATTGGCCATGGCTCAATTCGAATCTAGGGAGTTTGGTTCTTTCCGAGATCAAGTTGACAACCCCTTTGATGCCGGATTTCTTGCCTTTCCGTCCCAAGCTGTAGTTGAATTTCCTAACGATGAGAGTTTTTCTGCTGCTGTCCGTCTTGCTCCTTTTCTCGTCGATTGGGCTCGCGAATTCTCACCCGAATGCAGATGCCCACGAAGCTTCGAACATCAATCCCGACGAATCGCGGACCGGGCCGCCGCCACTTCCAACTCGGCCCCCTCCGGGACCGGCCCCAAAAGTAGATCAGGAGTGGCTTGAAAGGGCCTTACAGAAGATTCTCAATCTTCCGAAACCGCCTCACCTAGATCTGGAGCCCCTTCAAAAGCACTTACAGATGATTCGTAATCGTCCGAAACCGGGTCGTCCGAGCAGCCGATTCGGGGAACTATTGGCCTCGTCGAGAATACTCCTTGAGGAAGTCGGCAGGAGCCAGGAACACGATCACACCATTCGACTCCTAATCGTCGAAACATTTCCGGAGCGTTACCTTGTACGTATTGAATCGACTATTCGTCACTTTCCTGAGACGGGCGAAGATCGGTATCTTAGGGAAAGTGCAGTTCTTGCCGACGAGATCGTCGTGGTGGTGCACGAGGGAGTTACCGTAGACCAGTTTGTCGCTTATGGTCAGGAGCACGGGAATCACTTTGTCGCGACGAGAATCGATGACTTGACTGGGGTTTCGAGGTCTTACTCGCTCAAGTATAGCGAGGTCGACCTGGATACCGTTACTGAGGGAGAACGCTTAATGGATGAGGCCCCGGACCTCGTCCGCTGGACCCGTCCCGTTTACATTTCCAAGGACGGGCCAGATTATTTGATCCGTTTCTTCTACGTCTCGGGTTTCGGAAACGGCGTGCTATTTGATGGAGTCTTGGGAGAGAACGATATTTCGATTGATTCGACCGTGAGCTCTTCGGATGGAACTCGACAAAGATTCTGGGAGGCGGGCGAGGATGTGGGTGGTGGCTGGCGTCGACTGGAATGGACCGGTTACCTGTTCACAGAGAGAGATCCGTCCTTGTATCACGAGTCCCACGGTTGGATCTATTCCCTGAGCGAGAGGGAAGACGACGTTTGGTATCATGATTTTCACCCCGAGATGGGGTGGTTATGGACGGGTCGGCCGGTCTACCCTTTCCTCTACCGGGTGAGGGACGATTCCTGGCTATGGTTCGACCGCGACTCCGTCGAGGAACGGTGGCTTTTCAACTTCCGGTCTCAGTCCTGGGAGTACTTGCTAATCGAAAAACCCGACGGTGCGTCTCAGTCAACGGAGTCAGTCGCGGAAAGCTCCTCAGCGAATTTTTGGACGACCGGAACAGATCTCGGGGGTGGTTGGAGAGCTCTGGAGTGGCAAAGTGCGGTCTATGTCGAGCAGTTTCCATTTGTTTTTCATTCGGTGCATGGTTGGATATACTCTGAAAGCATGCATGAAAATGATGTATGGTACCATGATTCAGATTTGGAGATGGGGTGGCTCTGGACCAATCGTACCGTTTATCCATTCCTCTATCGAGTGAGGGATGACGCTTGGCTATGGTTCAATCGCGATTCTGCTGAAGCACGCTGGCTCTTCAACTTCCGATCCAAGTCGTGGGAACACCTTCCGAGGACTGCGCCTTAGTCCCAAGACAATCAGCACGGTCTGTGTCTGTTTGGATCTATCACCCAGAGCCGGCAGGAAAGGCCTCGTCGATTGCGTTCTGCAGGGACTCTTCGGTCACGCCTAGTTCCCGAAGGATGGTGGCGCTCGGTCCTTCTTCTACGGAGTAGAGACCCACCAAAAGGTGCTCGGCACCGACGTAGGTTGCCTTTCGCCGTTTGCTTTCCTTTATGGCCAATTTGACCACCTTTTTCAAGCGGGGAGTAGGAGATATCGTGCTCGGCTCGGCGCTTCCTTTGCCGATGCGGGCCTCGAATTCTCTTCGAATCTTTTCCCCGTCAAGGCCGAGAATACCAAGTGCTTTTGCGCCCACGCCTTCACCCAGTTCGCCGATCGCTAGAAGAAGGTGCTCGGTACCGACATATCCGTGCCCGCAGTCGAGAGCGTTGGTGTGCGCGAGAGCCAGCGCCTTCGACGCTCTCGGAGTGAAATTGGCTCCAAGTTGAGCGATGCCTTGAATCCAGGCAGAGGACCCGGACTGCCGAATCTGTGTCTGTCGGTGGGTTTTCTCGTGAAGAAACGTCGCTAGGGCGCTCTCCGAAACGAGCCACTTCCGGCCGAGCTGTAGTCCCGGCAACTCTCCGGCACGGAGGAATTTGTATACGGTATTTCGTTCGATACCGAGCTGCTCAGAAACCCAATCGGGATCCCGAAAATCTAATTGAGCATCTTTTATAATGTTTATATAGTATTAAATATTATTTGTAGTAATCTAATATAATTTAAGAGACTTCCAAGTAGAAAATCCGAATTCTGCACCCCTAGCCCTAGCCCTAGCCCTAGCCCTAGCTGTTTCTGCTGTCGAATCCAGACGAGAGGTAGATGAGACAATATGTTAATAATCAAGGCTTTATAAAAATTACGGACGTCAAGTACTTTTTCCCTATAGAAGTCCTGTCCCTTATTTTCTTTACTACCTACCTTGGATTTCGGGGAGCATCCTGAATATTCGTAAAGAGCCCAGAGTCATAGAGCTGCCCGTTGTTCGGCAATCAGGCTTTTGGGGAGGGGTGGAATCTTAACGGTTAACCGCTATACGCTTCCCAAAGGGCTTTGTAGTAGCCGAGGAGGCGTTCGGGGTCGTGGCTGGCGGGGATTTCGGCGAGAGTGTAGCTGGAGTAATTCCCGGCCTTGAGGAGGGAGAACAGCTCCTTCCAGGGATAGGCGGAATTCTGGAGTTCGTTGATGTGGACGAGGTTGATTTTGTTTTCGAGGAGGTCGAAGTTCCCCTTGATGGAGCCGTCCACAACTTCACCGGGATTGGAATTCCAGCAGATTCCGGCATTGGGGTGGTCGGCGTGGTCGATTATGGTCCGCATATGCTTCGGCTCATTGGTGCCGCGTCCGTGTACTTCGACCCGGATTTCGACGCCCAGATCAGCGGTCGCTTGAGCGCACTCGCGGACGGCATGCAGATTCCGGCATTGGGGTGGTCGGCGTGGTCGATTATGGTCCGCATATGCTTCGGCTCATTGGTGCCGCGTCCGTGTACTTCGACCCGGATTTCGACGCCCAGATCAGCGGTCGCTTGAGCGCACTCGCGGACGGCATGCCCGATTTGCTCAAGGGTATTTTCAACGGAGACACCATTTTCCAACTGAAAGCCGTTAGGCCGGACTTTGACACCGGCGCAGCCCAGGTCGGCTGCCAGTTTGGCATATTCGATCGTGCCTTGAATGTTTTCCCTGACCACCTCCGGCTCGATGGCGTGAAACTCGAAGACGCTGCCGAGCCCGGCGATTTCGACGCCGGCGTCTTCAAATCTTTTCTTAATCTCCGCACGCTTTTCCTTCGAGAGTTCAACTTCGACGCCGTGGGCATGGGTGGTTCGGAGTTCGACACCGGAGATCCCAACCTTGGCGCATCTTTCGATGATTGTGGGAAGATCCCAGTCGTGGGCGATCTGATAGGCAACGATGCCTAGTTTCATAAGGATTCTTTCGGGCTAGAATTCTGTCGGACGAAGTCTCTCACCTGTCCAGCAATCAGACATCAAAGTCCCTCAGAATTCTATCCCGAAAGAATCCTATGCCTGATGAAGTTCGTGGATGGTAATTTCGGGGGGGCAATTGAAGCGGACGGGGATGCCGGTGCAGCCAGTGCCGCGTGAGGTGTAGCCATGCATTTTACGGTGGCTCCAAGGGCCGGTGAAGAGAGAAGAAGGACAGTCCCCGTTGCGGACGAGGGCGAAGCCTCGCGGCAGGCAGACCTGGCCGCCATGGGTGTGGCCGCAGAGCATGAGGTCGAAACCGAATTCCGCGGCTTCCCGGTAGGGCGTCGGTCCATGAGAGAGTAGGATGGAGAAGTCGTCCACGAGGATGCCGCTATTGGCAGTTGCGAAGTCGTGGGTCCGATAAAAGGTGGGATCATCAATGCCGACGATAAAGAGGATCTCCCCATCCCTTCTCTCGGGGTGGTTTTCATTGAGAAGAAAGCGAATACCCATTTTCTCCAGATCCGGAACCATTTCGATGAAATCATGATTTCCGAGGACTCCGAAGACGGGAGGCTTGAGACACTGCATCAGTTTTTCAGTCTCTTCCATGGCGGTACCGTGGTAGTCGGTTGCGGTATTTCGAAAGTCACCGGTTATTACCACGAGATCGTAATCCAGCCCCTCAAGTTTCGCATTTAGGGCGATGGTCAGAGAAGTATCGAGATCGAGGTGCAGATCGGTCAATTGGAGGATCCGAAAGCCCTCGAAGGGGAGTGGCAGATTGGGAGAGGCTACGCGATTTTCGACGACCTGGAGGTCGCGAAAGTTTCGGTTACCGCGCTCGTAGAGACGAAAAAATTTAAGGAGCGTCGCCAGGATGCTGTCAACGGGGAGCACTCTTTCCAGAGACATGATCCCTTGGCCCTGGTGAACGAATTTCGCCCAGAGTTCGGCCTGTTTGAGCATCCGACGGCTCAACTTCTGTGCGCCCAGGCGTTTTTTGAGCTCGGCGAAGGAATCAATGGAATCTTCGGCAAGAAGCATTGGTTGATTCGGGAATAACCATCCTGGGTTCTGCAATATCGTCAGATTCCCACCTGATTTGCGTACTAAGTTTGTCGTTGGCAGGGAGTCTTCGAGTTTTATGCTACATTTTAAGTAAATCATATATTCGATCGTGTCGCAATTTTCTAAATCGCCATTTGATTCCGTTGAGGAAGCCGTAATCGAAATCGCGAAGGGCAGCCTTGTGATCGTGACGGACGACAAGAATCGAGAAAACGAGGGTGATCTGGTGATGGCCGCCTCGAAGGCAACCCCGGAGACGGTCAATATGATGATCCAACACGCTCGCGGTCTGATCTGCGTTCCGACAACCGTGCACCGATTGAAACGGCTGGGCCTGAATCCGATGGTGCAGGAGAACCGGGAGGCGCATGGCACGGACTTCACCGTTTCGGTCGACGCGGCTGACGGAATCACGACGGGTATCAGCGCTTATGATAGGACGGTCACGATTCGGATTCTGGCTGACCCAAATGCGACTCCGGAGATGCTCGTCCGTCCAGGGCATGTTTTCCCATTGCGAGCGCGGCCGGGCGGGGTCTTGGAACGCGCCGGACACACCGAGGCGATCGTCGATCTTGCTTCCTTGGCGGGTCTTCCTCCAAGCGGCGTGGTCTGTGAGATTCTGAACGAAGACGGAAGCTGTGCGCGGCTTCCCCAGTTGGTGGAATTCAAGAATAGATTCGGCCTAAAAATGGTCGCAATCGCGGATCTGATCATTTTCAAGCACCAGCGAGAAAAGCTGGTTGAGGAGGTCGCGAATCAGCCTTTCTCCTCCGAGTTCGGGGAGTTTCGACTGCGAATCTTTCGCAACGTTCTCGACGATCGGACGCACTTTGCTCTGGTTAAGGGAGAGGTTGACGCGCAACCGACGTTCGTGAGAGTGCAGGCAGAGAATCTCCTCAGCGATATCTTTCGGGAGCGAGGTCGAAACAGCGGCCACGATCTGGCAGTCTCCCTGGAAATGATAGAGGAGGAAGGACGGGGTGTGCTCCTCTACTTGGAGAAGATGAATGGCGGGCTCAACCTGCGCAAGCGAAGTGGTGATGGAGAGAGAAAGTTGAATCCGCCACAGTTCGATTTTCGGGATTACGGGATCGGCGCCCAGATATTGGCAGAGCTTGGGATCAAAAAGATTCGGCTTCTCTCAAATACGACCAGGAAGATCGTAGCGCTGGAAGGGTATGGACTGGAGATTGTGGAGCAGGTCCCACTGAGGGGCCAGGCGGTGGAATCGGAGCAGCTCGCTGGGGCGGGTAGGGATCGGGAGTTCCCATGAGCCGAAATCCTCCTAGCGGAACCTTGGTCGACGGGACCGGACTTTCTTTCGCCATCGTGGCCGCGAGCTACAATGGCAAGTTCGTTGAGAGGTTGCGTGGAAGGGTTGTAGATACTCTGAAGAAAGCATCCGTGAACGAATCGAAGATTGCGACCGTTAGGGTACCCGGATCACACGAGATTCCCTATGCGGCTAATCTTCTGGCAGAGACGGGCCGCTATCAATGCGTAATCGGACTCGGTGTCGTGATCGGCGGAGAGACCGACCACCACAAAATGATCGGAACCAATGTCTCCCAGGCCTTGATTCAGATCGGGCTCGATTCCGGCGTTCCGGTGATCAACGGGATCGTGGTGGCGGAAACGGCTTCACAGGCGGAAGCGCGTTGCGGCCCGGAGATTGATCGAGGGGCAGAATTCGGAGCGGCGGCATTGGAGATGGCCTCCCTTTCGAATCGACACTTGCTCGGTTCGGATGAAGCAATCCGCGGCGGGGGATCCGACCTTACCTTTTCCAAGGAGGGGGCAGTCGAGGAGGAGAGATGAGCAGCCGGCGAGACAACCGTGTAGCGGCAGTGCAGTTTCTCTATATGTGGGAGATCAATCCCTCAGGGGGTCTGAAAGAAGACATGACCGAGTTCCTTCAGGGACTCGAAGAGGAGCTCGAGTATTACCGGTTCGCGGAGGAGCTGATCCTCGGAGTGATTGGCTGCCGGGACGAGGTCGACGCGATCATCAAGAAGTATGCCCAGAACTGGGCTTTCAATCGGATTGCCAAAATAGATCTATCGATACTGCGACTAGCCATATACGAAATGCTTTACCGGGAAGACATTCCGCCAATTGTCACGATCGATGAGGCAATCGAGTTGAGCAAGATGTTCTCGATAGAAGATGCTAAAAGGTTCATCAACGGTATTCTCGACGAATTCAAACTGAAGCTTCAGCGTCCGCTAAGAGAGGCGACCAGAGGATGATTGGGGTCGTTTCGAAGTTTCGGGCGGGGCTGAGGAGAACCGCTCAATCGGTTTCCGAAATCACGGACCGGATGCTTCGTGCGAGGCCCCTTGATCCCCAATCGATCGAGCGACTCGAGGAGGCCCTTTTCGAGGCCGATTTCGGTGTCGAGACGGCGGCCGAGATCGTCTCGGAGATCGAGCGGGTGTCGGGTAGAAAAGGAGGATTGGGGGAGAAGGATGCGGCTCAATTAGGCGCTGACGTGCTGAAACGGATTTTGCAGGGCGCGGAAGGACGACTGGGCCCTGGTGGTGGCGGATCGCGGGTGATTATCCTGATGGGCGTCAATGGATCGGGAAAGACGACGACAGCGGCAAAGCTGGCCTTCCATTTCCAGGAGCTTGGGTTGCACCCCCTGTTGGCGGCATGTGACACTTTTCGTGCTGCCGCCAATGAACAGATCGGTCTTTGGGCGGAGCGTCTGGATCTGGACCTTGTCGGGAGTCACCAGGGAGCCGATGCGGCGGCGGTCGCATTTGACGCCTTTGAGGCGTTCCGAAGCCGGTCCAGGGATCTACTCATCCTGGACACGGCGGGGCGTCTTCACACCAAGTCCAATCTGATGAGCGAATTGATGAAGATTCGTCGAGTCCTGGAGAAACAGGACGGCGAAGCCGAGCAGCACCGGTGGCTGGTGATTGATGGGACCCTCGGTTCGAACTCGGTAGAGCAGGCACGGGTCTTTCAATCGGAGATCGGGGTGACCGGGATTGTAGTGACAAAACTCGACGGGTCCAGTCGAGGCGGGGCCCTGGCGGGGATCTTCAGAGAACTGGGAATTCCAATCTATTTCATCGGCCTGGGAGAGGGTGTTGACGATTTGCAGGAGTTTTCAATCGATCGTTACTCTGATGCGATCTTTGGAATCGGAAATGAATAGCGACTTGCTGGTAGACTTGGGCCGACGCAGTTACAGCATTCAATTCGGCCGGGAGCTGAACCGTCAAATACGAGCTAAAGTGGCGGAGCTAACTTCAGAGGGGGGGCGGGGAGTTGGCTTGACCGATTCCCAGGTAGCAACGAGGCAGGAGGAGTATGCGGGGAGCGCTTTCGCGGATCTTCCCGTACTCACGATTCCCGATGGGGAAGGGAGTAAGAGTCTCGAGAGTCTTGGAAGAGTTATCGACTTTCTCGCCGAGAAGAAGGTGGATCGAACCGGATTCCTGTTTGCGTTCGGAGGGGGAGTGATCGGCGACTTGGGTGGTTTTGCGGCCGCGAGTTTTTTGCGTGGTATCGACTTCTACCAGGTTCCGACCACGCTTCTTTCGATGGTAGACAGTTCGGTGGGCGGGAAAACCGGAATCAATATCAGGGCGGGTAAAAACCTGATGGGGGCCTTCCACCAGCCCAGGGGAGTCTTTGTCGATACGGGGCTGCTCGAGACACTATCTTTGAATGAGTTTTCTTCTGGAATGGCGGAAGTGATCAAAACGGCGTTGCTCGCGGATGAGGAACTGTTCCGGAGGCTCACTGGATTGAAACGGCTCAATCCCCGAAGTGAGGAGTTAATCGATGTAGTGAGGACCTGCTGCCGTATCAAAGCGAAGGTGGTGATGGATGATGAGAAAGAGATCGCGGAATCAGGGGGACGGGCACTATTGAATCTGGGGCACACCTTCGGACATGCGATCGAGGCGGCAACGGACTACGGACGGTATTTGCATGGGGAAGCGGTTTCGGTGGGATTGGTAATGGCCGCCCGGTTGTCACAAAAGTTGGGGTTGATCGAAACTGCCGAGGTCGATTCAATCATTGAGTTGCTGGTCCGGTATGACCTGCCAACCAGACTTTTCGAGCCGATTTCGGAAGAGCGGCTTCTGGAGGCGATGACACGGGACAAGAAGGTGAAGAAGGGCAGGTTGAGGTTTATTGTCTTGAGCCGAATCGGGGCTGCGGTGACGGCGGACGACATCGGCAAGCCGCTGATTCGTGAACTCCTGGCGGAAACGGGGGCCGATAATAGATGAGTGAGACATGGCCGGATTCGACGAGAACATAGTGCGGGAGTATTTCGAGCTGCACGGATTCCTGGTGAGGCAGGCTCGCAAGTATCAGGTGCAGTCTCGCAAGAAACTTGCGGAAGAGGAGATCGACCTGATCGTCTACAATCCCTCCTACGTGAAAGATGCGGAACGGCCTGAATTCCTTATTTTCTCAAGTGAACTGCCCTTCGTGCAGAGGGCCCTGGTGGTGGTCAAGGGTTGGCACACTACCCTGAGATTCACGCCCGCGATGCTGAAAAGTAGCTCCGAAGTGCTGAAATTCCTGGAGAAGAATGTCCTGAAAAAAGCGGAAGATCTCTTTGGTGAGAACAAGGGAGAGTACGAGGATGGCGACCTCCTCAAGATTCTCGTTCTGCCGGGTTTGCCCACCTCAGATCCTCATCGATCGGAGAGCATCCGCCTCTTGCGGGAACACGGCGTGGATGGGATTATTTCCTTTCGCTCGATGTTGCAGGATATCCTGGCAAAGGTGGAGACGAATCTCAACTACCAGAAGTCTGAAACGCTTCAAATCCTGAGAATCCTGAAGAACTATGATCTGATCAAGGATCCTCAGATGGAGCTCTTCGCCGATGAGAGACGATAGCCTGGAAAGCTGGCGATTTCGAGGCTAGTCGCTCTGCCTCGAGCCAGAGCGGGAAACATTTGAATTGGACGGGTTTAGCTTCGACAGAATCCTGATGGGCAAAATGGCAATAACTTGTGGTGATCCCGCAGGGGTGGGACCTGAGATCATCGAGGATTGGTTAGGCCGGAAGGGGAATGATATGGCCGATGTTTGCCTGGTGGGTCCGAGCCCTTGGCTCGAGAGAGTGAGCTCGGAAAATAAGTCCTCGAAACTGTCGGTCGGTCCGGACGACTTTCGAATGACTCCGGGTGAGCCTACGGAGGCAGGCGCTAGGCTGGCACTGGAGGCGCTGGAGGCTGCGGCCGAGGGATGCCGGGTGGGGCGGTTCTCGTGTGTCGTCACTGGACCTGTGAGTAAGGAACAGATGCATGCGGTCGGATTTCCCTTTCCCGGACAGACGGAATTCTTCGCATCCCGATGGGGCGGGCGTCCGACAATGGCATTCGCCGGCGCGCGCATGAAAGTGGTGCTGATGACCTGGCATATTCCCCTCAAAAACATCTTTGAGCAGCTGACGCCTGAGAATATCCGGCGGGCGGTTGTTCAAGCGGAGGAATTAGCTCGCACCCTAGGAGTGGGGGAGCCGCGCATCGGAGTGTGCGGACTCAATCCGCATGCCGGCGAGGGAGGTCTCTTGGGAGACGAAGAGCGGAGCCTTATCAATCCCGTTTTGGATGACCTGCGAAGCGTGTTTCCCAGGGTCTCAACGGCACAGCCGGCGGATACTCTTTTTCATAGGCACATGAAAGGCGAATTTGATGTGGTTGTCGCTCTTTATCATGATCAGGGGCTGGTTGCGGCGAAGACATTGGAATTTGACAGCACCGTTAACCTCACCCTGGGACTGCCGTGGGTGAGAACCAGTCCGGACCATGGAACCGGATTTTCTATTGCGGGCAAGGGGGTAGCTTCTTCGTCGAGCTTGGAATGTGCCGTCTCCCTGGCTCGCAAGATCCTTAATGCACAGTCTAGGGGCGGTCCGCGGCCTCCGGACGCGGAACGAGAATGAAATTTTGACACGAACCTATGCCGTGCCCGGAGGTCATGGCCCACCCGTTCGGTTTAGCTCAAAGTTGGATTCCTAGCCTAGAAATCTCAGAATTTCTCCTGGGCAATTTCGCTACGACTTGAATTGCAATAGAGGTAGAGTTGTCTTATCTTTGTCCTACTTGAAAATGGAAGATTCACAGACAGATGTCCTTCCGGATGGGGTCCGGGTTGGCAGTGAGATGCTGATCCAAGTCTCGGGGTCGGCGGGTACTAAGATCAACGAATTGGCGAGTCGGGAGGAGAAGGGAGATCTCCTACGGGTGGCAATTACGGGAGGCGGTTGCAATGGACTCTCTTACCGGTTGAGATTCGAGCGAATCCCGAAACAGGGCGACATCTACGTAAAGTCGAGTGGAGCGAAGCTGGTGGTTGACTCCAAAAGCGCCCTCTATCTCAAGGGGACGGAGCTGGACTATTCTGCGGAATTGGTTGGAGGCGGATTCAAGTTCTCTAACCCCAACGCAAGAAGCAGCTGTTCTTGCGGCGAAAGTTTCAGCGTCTAGGAATCTGGAGGACCTACCGTCGCCGCTAGGCTGTGCCGTCACCAATGCACTTCTTAATATACAGGGAAGTCAGATCGGAGTTTCGAAGGTCTGAATTACAACAAAGTTCAGTCCCACCGATTCCTTGAGACTTCGGAGAACCGATGCTTGGGCGAAAGAAGAGGTTCAGAACTCGCTATTATGCGGGTTGTCGGGGTGGGTAGAATCGCAAGTAGAATTCCCGACTTTTAACGAGAGAAAGAAAACGGTAGGCTTCTCCTTCGAAGAACTAATTCGAAGAAAATGGAGAAACCTACCGAGCAAGAAGAGTCCTGCCAACAATGCCTCCTTGGGGTAGACAAGCGTAATCCCTGCCTGACGGTCTATCGGGACCTGAGCAAAGGCCAATTGCAGGTCTATTACGGCCATGAGCTATTGGAAGTGGTGGGGGACGATCGCGAGCAGGTTGGATTCAAGATTCTGGTGGGACGGCTCTATAATGCGGGGTTGAAGATAGGGTGCTTACAGAGACAATTTGAGGTTGACCCCAAGACGATGAAGCGGTGGGGCGAGGCCCTGCAAAGTGGCGATGCCGAAACCCTGGGCCGGGTGTTGGCGGGGCGCCGGTGGCATCGCAAATTGACCCGGGAAATACGGAGTTTTGTGCGGGTGCGCTTTTTTGAGATCTATGAGCAGAGCCGGTACGCTTACAGCAAGAAGATACGCGGTGAGATCGAGGAGGTGTTCGCAGTCAGCCTCAGTGGGGAAACCCTGCGCCCTTTGTTTAAGGAGCTCAAAGAGGCCTTGGCCAAGGAGGCCGAGCAGAGGAGGGGGCAAAATCGGGAGACTGCCTGGGATTCTCCCAAGGGTTCACCCTTGCAGGCAGAGCAGGAGCAAGCAGAAAACAAGGCCGAAGGCGAAGAGGAGAATCGCAAGGAGTCTCCCGATTTTACCACGGGCAGTTCCGAATCGGTGCAGTGGTGTCGACATTTAGGGGTGCTGGTATTCAGTGAAGGGCTCGGGCAAGTGGCTCAGATAGATGGCGAAGAGGGCTGGCTTTTGAAGCAATGGCTGGCCTGCGCGCTGTTGGCCGCGGTGAATATCGAGCAGAGCAAACTGCTCGATCTGGAAGACCTGCAAAAGCTCATCGGGCGAGTCCTCTATACGCCCCATCTGCAACGCCAAAGGCTCAGCGCCCTGGCCCATGAAGCGCTTTTAAGAGCGATCCTCAGGGTGAACGCGAGGAACCTGAATGCTTCTTGTGAGCAGAGCTTTTATTATGATCCGCACACCAAACATTACACCGGCATGAGCAAGCTCCTGGCGGGCTGGTGTCCCACCATCCGTTTGGCCGACAAAGCGCTTCACAGCGATTTTATTCATACCCTGAAGGGCTCTCCGGTCTATTTTGCCAGCACCGACAACTACGAGGATATAAGGAAACGGTTTATCCCCAACTGCGAAGCGATGCTCGAATTGGTAGAGGTGCCTGCGGATAAGAAGGTGAGCATTTACGTGGACCGGGCGATCGCCGCGGACTGGTTTTACGAAGCCATCCTGGAGCATCCTCAACTCGAAATCATCACCTGGGAAAAAGGTTTCAAGGCCAGCCCCTGCAACGGATCGACGGACAACTGCGCCTGCTGCGCCCCAGAAACCATGCCGAAGATCTCCAGGAGTATTATCTTTGCTATCAGCGGGGCCCGTGGAAAAAGAATCCTCATCTTACCCAATGGGTGGTGGAAGCGACCAATCCCAGAAATCAAACCATTACGGTGAGCATCTTAGGGACCGACCCAAAAGCCCCCGATGAAGCAGTCCTCAAAGGGATGTTCAGTCGCTGGATTCAGGAGAATGATTTCAAATACCTCGATAAGTACTTTGGGATTAATCAGATCACCTCTTATCGCACCATCCACTACCAGCGCTTAGCCCAACACCTTGAGGATAGGCAGGAGAAAAGCGGTGCCGCTAAAGCACTCCTGAAGCAGAAAACCCAATCCACCGAAGCATTGAAAAGACTGCTCCTGGCCGAACATGCCCATCCGGGCCAAAGCACCTCAAGGAGCGCCATGATCGCTCGCCTCGATCACAAGCTCAATGCCCTCCAACTCGAAGGGGAGCAAATCGAGACCGAATGCTCGCGCCTGGAGCGACTCATTGAGCAGAACTATGTCCGCCTGGACACCTCCAACAAATCCATCATGGATGCCTTGAAAATCCTCGCCCGCAATAGTTTCTACAAGCAGTTTGAACCCTTTAAAGAAGGCTACGACAACTATCGTGACGACCACGATCTGTTTCGCAATCTGACTCACTGCGACGGCGCCCTCATAGAGAGGGGCGCAACCGTCGAAGCGCATCTATTCCCAACCGCAAACTATTCCCCTCATTTGCAGCAAGTCGTGATTGAGTACCTCCAGACTCTCAACCAGAACCCGCTCCTGATGCCCGACCGCTCGGGCCGAACCATTACCTTCCAACTCGGCTATAAATCGAGATTTAAACTTGCGATTGCATAGCTCCTTTAAAGGGGCAAGATAGTGAGGTCTGAAGGTTACTGGAAGACATCAGCTTCCTGGTCGATGTGGTGGCGGGCATTTTCATTATGGCGGTGTCCTATTTCTTTCTGCACTTTTTCAGCGAGGAGTGGGGATGGGCCCTCAGAAGCCTTACGGGATTTCCTTTCAATATTGAGACAGTTGCCCATTTGCGTGATCAGGGATGGCTCTTCACGGTCATACTCCTGAACCTCTTCGCATCCCTGAAATTGAACCAATTCTACCGGTTGGATCTATTCGCAAAGTGGCCCGAGGTAGCCTTCCAGTCTCTGAAATGCAGCGCTATTGGAATAGGTATGACGGCGGTGTTTTTCAATTTCTTCTCCATAATTGTGGTCAACCGCTCCCTCCTTTTCGGTTTCGCCGTTGCCTTCTTCCTTTACCACGTGACCAAGGAGATTCTGTTTCGGAGCTATTTACTAAACCGGCACTACCGAAGGCATCCTCTGGAAGCTCTCTTGGTCTGTTCCGCTTCCGATGCCGCCTCGCGGATGGAAGACTTCACAGATCGGCGACTCTCCAGTGTGGTCATCAAGGGGATTGCCCTCTCTGAGGGAGTAGACTCCGAGCTGCCTCCTCCCCTGCAAGAATGTGTCGCCGGGCGAATCGAGAATCTCGGAGCGATCCTTTCCCAGGGACACTTTGATTTTGTATTCCTGGGATTAGATCCGAGTCATTCGGAAGAGTCCAAGTTCGCGATTTCGCGGGCGGAAGAACAAGGGATTGATGTCTGGTACTTTGCCGAGCTCTTTGCCCCTCTTTTTTCTCGGGCCGTGATAGATGAATATGGGGGAAAGCCGGTAGTCGTCTTCAATGCGACGCCTGACTATGATGGTAGGTTTGTCGCGAAGCGAATGTTTGATTTGGGCCTATCTATTCTCCTCCTGGTACTCCTGAGCCCTCTGTTTGCACTCATCGCCGTTGCCATTAAGTCTTTCTCTCGAGGGCCGGTTATCTATGCCCAAGCACGCACCGGTTGGAGGGGGAGACCGTTTCGGATGTATAAATTTCGAACCATGATCGATGGCGCCGAAGAAGAGCGTACGAATCTGCTCGATCTGAATGAATTGAAAGGCCCGGTTTACAAGCTCAGCGAAGATCCACGACTGACTCGCTTGGGTGCCTGTCTTCGGCGATTCAGCTTGGACGAATTGCCCCAATTATACAATATCTTGAAAGGGGAGATGAGCCTGGTCGGTCCACGTCCCCTCCCCATCTACGAAACGCAGAATTTCGAGGCCTTCCGGGACCATCGGCGCTACAGCGTGCTGCCCGGGCTAACGGGTTTATGGCAGGTATCGGGGCGCAATGAAATTCGAGATTTTTCCGAATGGGTGCGGCTCGATCTCGAGTATATCAATAGGTGGAGTCTCTGGCTCGATATAGTGATACTGTTTCGGACGGTTCCGGCAGTGGTGGTGGGAACCGGGGCAAAGTGAGAGCCAGGTGTCTGTCGGACTTTGTGATTCGATTTCATTGCAATTCGCGGGATTTTTCCGAAAGACTCCTAGCCCATCTGAAAAAGGGTTGTAAACAGGCCGACATGCGGCCTTAATGTTCTTCCTATGCTAAATCGATTTGCCAGCCAGACTGAATGCGGCGGAGACTTCGACGACGGGGGCGGGCGGCGATAAGCGGTCTATGGTCTTCTCTCTCAATCTCGATCCGGTGATCTGTCGTTGATGGCCAGATATTTCCACTCCGGTAGCCGCAATCGGGGAAGACGGGTCCGTCACACGCCACGTGTACGAAAGAATGAACGGATTCGAGCTCGCGAGATTCGGGTGATTGGCCCGGATGCCAAGCAGATCGGTATCCTTTCCACGCCGGAGGCGCTCAGTATGGCCCGTAAATTGGGCCTCGATCTAGTCGAGATATCGGCCTCGGCGCAGCCTCCGGTCTGTCGCATCCTCGATTTCGGCAAGTTCCAGTATGAGCAATCCAAGAAGGGAAAGGACCAGAAGCGCCATCCCAAATCCAAGCTCAAGGAGGTCAAGTTTCGAGTCCGCATTGAACAGCATGATTACATGGTGAAGTTGAAGAGGGCGGAGGACTTCCTGGATAAGGGGAACAAGGTCAAGTTGACCCTGTCCTTCCGAGGGCGAGAGATGGAGCACAAGGAGCTGGGGTTTGATGTCGTCAAGAGGGCGGTCAAAGACCTCACCCACGTAGGTGTGAGTGACGGGGACCCGAAAATGGCCGGACGGAATATAACTCTGGTGGTGAACCCGTTGCCGGAGAGTAAACGAACTCTAAAGTACAACGAACCACAGGAAGAATAGTTCGCGCGACTGCTTTCCCGTCCAGCAGATTGTCGAAGGAACAAAGGTTACAGTTCAGGTCGTTACATCCAACGTTCGACAAGCTGCTAGGAATCTGTCGGGCTATGCACTTCGTAACAGACCTGAACTTCGGATCGTAGTTTGACGGTTGTAAATTGCGACCAACTTCATACCGACAGATTCCTTCCAAGAAAATGAAACTGAGATTTGAGACGGTTTGTCATAGCTTCGCGTGGCTTTCTGAATATCTGAGGCTGGCAGTCCGAGGCTCTTCATACATCCGAGACAAATTGGCACTCGACAGTTCACGGGAGGAGTTAGAAGGGCCCTTCTCCACAAATCTCAGTTTCATTTTCTTATTGCTAGGAGTCTGTCGGACGAACCTAGTCACTTGCGAAGCAATCGAAAGTCAAAATCCGACAGACTGCTAGCCGGGAAAGCTCAGGATCTTTTTCGAAATCTCTGGCTATATGAGAAGAGAGACGCCCCGTGTCGGGAGAGCATTTGAATGGGGGAGCAAAGGAGCGTTGACGCTTCTTTTTCTTTTTTCTCTGGGCGAGTCATGGGGGGGGCCGGGGCCTAGGATCAAAGGGATTGAATACGTCGGTCTGAAGGAGGTCTCCGGGAAACTGGGAATGAAGAGGAACTGGTTAGATCGGCGAGAAAAGATGCTGCTGCAGAGTGAATGGACCCGAATGGAATTCGAAGTTCATAAGAGGGATATTCGGATCAATAAAGTCCGGGTATTTCTGGGATTTCCCGTGACCTATCATCGGTCCGATCTTCATATCAGCAGGCTCGACCTTGTGGAGACGATATATCCGATACTCACTCCACAAATTGCGTCGCCGGTCCCGAACCTTCGCCGTATCGCGATTGACGCGGGTCATGGCGGGAAGGATCCAGGGACCCAGAATGCGAAGCTGGGGCTGATAGAGAAGCACCTTGTGCTCGATGTCTCACGGAGGCTCGGGTCGATTCTTGAGGCCAAGGGCTACGAAGTAATGTTCACCCGCGAAAGGGATAGGTTTCTCGAATTGACTGAACGCTCTCGAAATGCAAACCGGCGGAAAGTCGATCTCTTTTTGAGCATCCACTTGAACGGTGTTGACTCCGCGCGTGTAGGAGGGGCTGAAACCTACGCTTTTACTCCGAAAAATCAGCCCTCTACCCGAAACACCAAGGTGGGTTCGAGCGCTCGTAAATACTATTCCGGAAACAGGAATAACACCTGGAACACGCTGATCGCATTTTATGTCCAGGATGAAATGATCAGGCAGCTGGGAACCGAGGACCGGGGAGTGAAACGGGCGCGGTGGACTGTTCTGCGAGATTTGAGTTGTCCCGGAATCATGATCGAAGCCGGCTTCTTGACCAATCCGGCGGAAGGGAGAAAGATCAAGACCGCAGCCTACCGCCAGAGAATTGCGGAAACGGTCGCGGATGGAGTCTTTCGCTACCGCAAGACGCTCGATCGTCTTCGGGAGCGCTGATTGTAGCGTGAAAGCATCAACCCGACGGGGGGGATCTCTTTCCGTGAAAGGCTGGGCGGGCAACGAGCCGATGAGTCGACGGCGAGGGCAAGTTGTGAAAATGGTGGCTTCGATGGCGTTCTCACTGGGCGCCTTAGGGAATTCATCGAATCAGGTTCTTGTCCTTGCCAACGAGGATGATGAGAGTTCAGTTGAGATCGCCGAGTATTATTTGGGAAAGAGGCGAATCCCCAAGGAGAATCTGATCCTCCTGCCGGTCTCGCCGAAAGAGGAGATCAGCTGGTCGGTCTTCCTCGAGGAGATCTACAATCCTCTGCGGTCGGTACTGGTCGAAGACGAGTGGATCGAAGCGATTCCCAGCGAACTCCTCGATTCGATGGGCCGCAGACGGTATGGCGTCACTGGGCACAGGATTGACTACCTGGTCATCTGCAGAGGCGTTCCCTTAAAGATCAAGGAAGATACTGAGCGCCTCGAAATCGAGTCCGACTCCGGGTTCAAACCGGCCTTTCGGACGAATCGATCGTCGGTCGATGGAGAGCTCGCCTTAATGGCTCATCCTTCCCATGGATTGACCGGGTGGGTGATGAATCCGCTCTTCGGGCAGAAGCATCCCGATTTGTATCTACGGCAACAGGTAATCAAAGTCGCTCGTCTCGACGGCCCCACCCCAACGGACGTAAGAAGGTTGATTGACAGCGCCCTTTTGGCGGAGAACCGGGGTCTGATGGGGCGCGCCTACGTTGACGAGGGAGGGCGGCACCCGAGGGGTGATGAATGGCTCCGTGAGGTGCGATTGGGAATCCTCCCGCTGGGGTACGATTTAGGCACCGAGACTTCCTCGCGGACTTTCAGTCAATTGGATAGGTTTGATGCTCCCGCTCTTTACTTCGGATGGTATGCCGACAGCATTACGGGACCGTTTCTTAATCCCGGATTTCGGTTTCCACCGGGCGCTATCGCAGTTCATATTCACAGCAGCTCGGCCGCAACCTTGAGGCAGGCGGGCGCGCACTGGTGTGGACCATTCGTCGCCCTGGGAGTGGCGGCGACAGTGGGAAATGTCTACGAGCCCTATCTAGAATTCACTCACCATCTCAATGGTTTTTTCAAGGCCCTTGCGGATGGATTGAGCCTTGGGGATGCAGCCTACTATTCTCTCCCTGCCCTCAGCTGGCAGGCGGTCTTGATCGGAGATCCGCTCTACCAACCATTTGCCGTCAATCTGGATATTCAGTTGTCAGAAGTGGGCGAAGATAATTCACCGGTCGGCCAGTATGCCTTCATTCGAAAGATGCGCCTCCTGCGTTCGAGCGGAAAATTCGTGGAGGCGATTGAGTGGGGCAAGCGTGGGTATCGGGAAAGTCCGGGACTGGCGATTGGGCTGGAATTGGGGCGAGCCTATTTGGCCGCCGGCAATGAGAAAGAGGCCGCCTTCACCTTGCAGTTTGCCCTCTTTGTATCCACCTTTACGAGCGACGACTGGATCCCTGCCAAGGAGATAGCAGACATCCTGGCGGAGATCGGTGAGACCCGTGTTGCGGTCGGAATCTATCGCAATCTGATTGAGAGCCGAGGCGTTCCCGCCGACTTGTTGAACATACTGCTGCGCGATGGGGCCATTCTGGCTCAGGAAGTTGGAAACGCGGCCCTCGCCCGCAATTGGACCTCCCGCATCGATCGGAACTAGGAGTCTGTCGGACTTTGACGTTCGATTGCTTCGCAAGTTGACCAGGTTCGTCCGACAGCCTCCTAGGCTTCATCCACGATTCCGTCGGCGAGGCCGTATTCGATCGCTTCCGCGGCTGACATATAGAAGTCCCGATCAGTATCCTGCCGGATTTTGTCAAGGGGTTGGCCTGACGACTCGGAGAGAATCCGATTCAATTCGTCTCTGAGCTTTTCCATTTCCTGGGCCTGGATATTTATGTCGACCGCGGCGCCCAACATCCGCCCCGTAATAAGAGGTTGATGAATGAGTATGCGGGAATGGGGATAGAGGAGCCGTTTGCCCTTTTCCGCGGCGCAGAGAAGAATCGAACCCATGCTGGCGGCCATACCGGTGACCACCACTTTCACGGGTGAGCTGATCAGTCTCATGGTGTCGTAGAGTGCCATCCCGGCGGTGATGGATCCTCCAGGGGTGTTGAGGTAAATAGTAATCTCCTTTCCGGAATCGACTGACTCCATATAGAGCAGTTTCTCAGTCACTTCGCTGCAGGTTTCATCACTCACTTCTCCCCAGAGGAAGACCTTCCTCTCTTCGAGGAAGCGTTTCTGCATGATATGATTGATGCTCTGGATCTTTTCCGGTGTCTCTTCTTCTTTCAGCAGCTTCATGAGCAGGTCTCCTTTGGATTTTAGGCTACTCTTACGGCACGCTCGAATAAACACCAAGAAAAATAGACCCGTTTTCTCCGAATATTGGTCTATATCAGCCCGAGCTCCATTTTCCCGACTTCGGAGATCATGTCCTGGTTCCATGGGGGGTCCCAGACGAGTTCGACGCGTGCGCGGCTGACGCCGGGAACCTGCCCGACACGGGAGCGGGCGTCCTCGGCGATGGCGGGACCCATCCCGCAACCCGGCGCGGTGAGGGTCATATTGACTTCCACTTCGTAGCCGCCGGTCTCGTCTGGATCGTGGATTTTCAGCGAGTAGACGAGGCCGAGGTCGACGATATTGACCGGGATCTCAGGATCGAAGACGCCCCTCAATTCCTTCCAGATTGTTTCCTCCTCTGGGGGTCCCTGGTGATCTACCGCGGTAGAACCGGGTGATTCAGGTTGGGGACTCACTTCTTCTCCCAGGGCGTCCGCATTTGAACCGGTGATACGGGCCATTCCCATGGTCCATTGCACGGTGTAGTTTCCGCCGAGGCGGTGAGTGATATAGACCTCTGTTCCTTTTGGAATAGTGACCTGCTCGCCCGAAGGGACCACGGTGGCGGAGCAGTCTCGGGTCATGGTGCGATTTTCCGGTTGCATTTCAGTTCTGGAGTTTTCGTTGCATTAATTCTCGTAGATTGGTGCGGAGCTCTTCGCTTTCAATTTTCTCGATGATCTCTTCGAAGAAGCCAAAGACAAGGAGCTGTTGCGCCAACGGCTTTCGGATTCCCCGGGTGAGAAGGTAGTAGAGCTGCTCATCGTCGAGCTTGCCGGTGGTGGCGCCGTGGCTGCATTTGACGTCGTTGGCGAGAATTTCGAGGCCGGGAAGGGCGTTGGCCTCCGCTCGGTTGCTCAGGAGAAGGTTGCGATTGGTTTGATAAGCGTCGGTCTGCTGGGCGATCTTGTCGACTTTGATCAGTCCTGAAAATATCGTGCGCGAGTTATCCCCGAGAGCATTTTTGTAGAGGAGATTGGATCGGGAGTTGGGTGCACTGTGAGATTGAAGAGTGCGCTGATCGAATTCCTGGTCTCCCGTGGGCACGCTGAGGGAATAGTTCTCCACATTGCATCCCTCGCCCACGATGCGCGTGTGTTGCTCGTTTCGCGTATGAGAGGATCCGAGATTGAGAATCACCGTTTTGACCTCAGCGTCTCGATCGGCGACAACGGAATTCAAGTGGAAGGAGACCGTATTTAGACTCCAATCCTGGACCGCCTTGTAGAAGACACGAGAACCGGACCGGGCGAATACGCTTGCCATGGCGCAGACAAAACTGGGGCCGCTGCCGGGAGCGCTCTGAAAGTATTCCGCGAAGTCCACGCGTGCATTGGAATCGGCGATCACCAGGGTGTGGGGAAAATTAGCCAGACCCTTGCCCGCATTCCAATTGTAGCTGAGGAAGGGTAACTTCACCTCCAGGCCCGGTGGCACGTAGAGGAGAGTCCCGTTCCCAACCAGGGCGGCGTGAAGCGCTTGGTATTTCTCCGAACCGAGATCGGGTGCTTCCTTGAGGAAGTAATCCTGAAGGAGGTCGGGGTGTTTGCGGAAAGCCTCATCGAGAGGCATCCAGATTAATCCCTTTTCGCACAAGCTGCTGCTCGCTTCGCCAAATTTCAGGGTACGGTCGTTTCCGAGCAGGATTTCACCGGAGGCGTCGTCGACATATCCGGTCGATTGAGGAATTGAGGCCAAATCGTCGCCCCGGTCGCGCGAAGGAAGCGAGAATCCTTCCGGCGAGAGGTCATCCGTTTTCGCGAATCGCCAACTCTCCGTTCCTCGCGAGGGAAGGGGCAACTCACCGAAGCGCTCCCAATTCGACCTCTTCAGGTCCCGTATCCACTCCGGAGCCACTTCTTTCAAGTGATTCTGAAAGGTGGTGATACTCTGTATGTGGCGCTCGTTCTCAGCCGGTAGCGGATCAATATCGCTGGTTCGGATCATCACGAAAACGTCTACGGAGAGGCTATTAGATGGACGTCGGTCTCAGGTGCTTGTAGAGAGAATTCTGTCACTCGCCGGCGGCTGGGGGGAGTAAGCCGGGTGTGGGGCCGGTGGAAGGCAAGCGTTCTGTAGCAGGGAATCAGCGCCTCCCCGGCACAAGACCGGGGGAGCCAGCAAGCGAAAGGAAGACAATGAACACGTACTTGGCATTTGCCCGGCGATCCGACGACAGAGTCCTACAGGATCCTAGCCGACCGAGCCCTCCATCTCAATATCGATGAGACGCTTGAGCTCGACACTGTACTCCATGGGAAACTGCCGGACGAGGTCGTTGACGAATCCGTTTACGGCGAGACTCATCGCTTCTCCTTCGGAGAGTCCGCGCTGGCGCATATAGAATATCTGCTCGGCGCTCACCTTGGAGACACTGGCTTCATGTTGGACGGAATTATCATTTCCGCGAACCGTGATCGCGGGGTAGGTGTCGGTCCGACTGTTGGTGTTGATGAGGAGAGCGTCGCACTCGGTATTATTGCGGCAGTTTCGCAGATGTCTGGGCATATGGACGACACCGCGATAGGAGGAGCGTCCCGTGCCGACGCTGATGCTCTTGGCGATAATATTGGACGTCGTCTCATCGGCGGCATGGGTCATCTTTGCTCCCGTATCCTGATGCTGGCCATCGCCAGCCAAGGCGATCGAAAGTACTTCGCCTCGCGATTTACGACCCTTGAGAACGACCCCGGGATATTTCATGGTCAGCCGACTCCCGATATTACAGTCGATCCATTTGATCTCCGCTTCGTCGAGTGCCATTCCCCGTTTCGTGACCAGATTGAAGACATTATTCGACCAGTTCTGTACCGTAATGTACTGGATTTTCGCGCCCGGCAGCGCGACTAACTCGACCACTGCGCTGTGCAGGGTCGTGGTCTCAAATTTCGGCGCCGTGCAGCCCTCCATGTAGGTCACTTCGGACCCTTCGTCGGCGATGATGAGAGTTCGCTCGAACTGCCCGAAGTTCTCCGCATTGATCCGAAAATACGCTTGCAGGGGCTGGTTCACTTTTACGCCGGGGGGCACGTAGATAAAGCTGCCTCCGCTGAAGACGGCGCTGTTCAAGGCGCTGAATTTGTTGTCCGCCGTGGGAATGACCTTGCCGAAATACTTCCGGAATATTTCGGGGTGCTCCTTGAGGCCCTCCGTCGAACCGATGAAAATAACGCCCTCCTTGGACAGCTCTTCCTTGACATTGGAATAGGCGGCTTCGCTGTCGAACTGGGCCTCCACACCGGCGAGGAATTTGCGCTCCTGTTCGGGAATCCCGAGGCGTTCGAAAGTCTCCTTGACGTCGTCTGGAACCTCATCCCAGCTTCGGCTGGGTTGCTGTCCCTTGGCGAGGTAATATCGCATCCGATCAAATTCAATGTTATTGAGGTCCGCTGAAGCCCAGTGAGTGGGAAGCGGCTTACTCTCGAATACCTTGAGAGCCTTAAGACGAAATTGCCTAAGCCACTCCTCTTCCCCTTTAACCTCCGAGATATAGTTTATCGTCTCTTCGTTCAATCCGTGACCAGCGTCAAAGCTGTAGTCTTCGGCGTAGCGAAAATCGCCTTTATCCCGGTCAATATCAATCGTCTGTGTTGAGACCATTTTTTCCTCCCATTGTTGAATAGCGTTTATCGTTTATTGCTCGTATCGAGCTCGCTCAGACCGCCTCCGCGAGCTCCGTCTTTACCCAGTCGTAACCCTTCTCTTCCAGCTCCAGAGCCAGTTCCTTTCCCCCGCTTCTCACGATGCGACCATCCCAGAGTACGTGAACCCCGTCCGGGATGATGTAATTCAAAAGCCGCTGGTAGTGAGTGATAACGAGAATCCCTATCTCCGGCCCCCGCATTGAATTGACTCCGTTCGCCACCACCTTGAGAGCGTCGATATCAAGCCCGCTGTCGGTTTCGTCCATGATGGCGTACTTGGGTTCAAGCATCGCCAGCTGCAGGATCTCGCTTCTCTTCTTCTCCCCCCCCGAAAAGCCCTCGTTGACTGAACGGGCGGTGAACTTGCGATCGATCTGGAGCATGTCCATTTTTTCGTAAAGCCGCCGGTAGAATTGAGCCGCTTCAAGTTCCTCGCCCTCCTCGAGTCGGGATTTGATGGCGGCGCGAATGAAATTGGCGATGCTCACGCCCGGAATCTCGCACGGATACTGAAATGCCATGAAGAGTCCTGACCTCGCGATCTCATCGGGTTTCAGCCCGATGATCGACTCTCCGTCGAGAAGCGCCGAACCGGCCGTGATTTCATAGTCCTTGTGCCCAGCCAAGGCTTTGGCGAGAGTACTCTTGCCGGTCCCATTAGGTCCCATCAGTGCGTGAACCTCACCTTTAGGAATGCGTAGTGAGAAGTCCTTTAGAATCTCGCGCCCGCCCACTCTTACTGTGAGATGATCGACTTCAAATCTGCTCATCTTTGCCCTCTTTATTGATCCTTCCCCTGGGTGTTGTTCTTTCCCCGAAAACTCAGGTCAATTTGCGATGCTTCAAAACCTTCCGGTAATACCGTCTTCAGGGCATCGGAAAAATTATGCGGTAGATCGATGTCGTAGACGCGTCCATGATTCTCATCGTAGAAATGGGCGTGTTCGGCCAGATTCGGGCAGAACCGAGAGGGTTCCCTTTCAAAGTTGACCTGCCGAACAAGGAAACATTCAACTAGCGTATCGAGACAGTTGTAAACCGTCGCCAGCGAAATCGTCGGCATCTCCATTTTCGCCCTTGCGTAAACTTCGTCCGCCGTCGGATGATCGCGTCTTCCCAACAAGACGCCGAATACGTGCTCGCGTTGCCGTGTCGATCGCAGTCCTCCCCGATTCAAGGCGCGGTTCAAAGCTGTTTCTGCTTCCTTCTTCAGTTTCATCCTTTTTGATCCCTTATTGGGAGTAAACCCTCTAACTAATTTAGAATGAGACCAAAAATCAATAAAAAAAGGATTATTTTAGTAATTATCACTATTGAAGGGGGTTGAGCGGCTGAATCTGGGGCAAATACTGGAATGGCGGAGGTAGTGCTACCACGAAAAGGAGACTAGAAAAGGGACAAGGAAAGGGATCGAGGAGAAGCAAATGGGCAGAGCGCTAATCACGGGAGCGTCAATGGGGATAGGGTTGGAATTGGCGAGGCTCTTTGCGAAGGGGGGCACGGATCTGGTCCTGGTGTCACGGAATGAGGAAATTCTGAATGAGCTTGGGGAGGAGTTTCGGCGGGAGAGGGAGATCGAGGTGAAAGTAGTGTCGAAGGACCTGAGCCAGGCGAACGCGGCGGTGGAGGTCTATGAGGAGTTGGAGGGGGAGGGAATTGTGGTCGACGAGGTGGTCAATAATGCGGGATTCGGATCGCTTGGCACGGTTGCCAAATTGGAGAGCAAGGTTCAACTCGACATGATCCAGGTTAATGTATCGGCCCTGACGGAACTCACTCGTCTCTTTCTTCCCTCCATGTTGGAAAGAAAGAGGGGCGGCATCCTGAACGTGGGATCTACGGCTGGATTTCAGGCGGGTCCGAACATGGCCGTCTATTATGCGACCAAGGCCTATGTGCTCTCCTTTACGGAGGCGCTGGCGGAAGAGGTGAGGGGCACTGGGATTCGAGTCTCCTGTCTCGCCCCGGGACCGACAAGGACGGGTTTCGGAGAACGCTCGGGAATGGAAAATACCCGTCTTTTCAAAATGGGGATGATGAGTGCCGGGAGAGTGGCACGGGCCGGGTATGAGGGATTTCGGAGCGGCCACTTACTCATCATACCGGCACTCAAGAACAAGGTGGGAATCAATCTGATCCGGTTTCTACCTCGCTTTCTGGTGAGAAGACTCGTGCACAGGCTCCAGAGCTAGCCCTACTTGACCAACTCAACTTCCGAAACGGTTTTTTTCGGGGGTAGTAGGGCTCAGGAGGCGCATCAACAGTAGAGGTGGGTTGGCAAAACCGCCTGTAGTGTAGACCTACGCTCTTCCCAGGGCGGGATTTTTTCGTATAATGGTGGGCCATCATGTTTCTGAGGTGTAATCGTCGGCGCAAAGATGGCAAAGAGCACTACTATTGGAATATCGTTGAGAACAAGCGTGTCAGCGGGGGGCGGGTGGTCCAAAGACAGGTCCTCTACCTTGGAGAGATCAACGATAGCCAACACGAAGCGTGGCGCAAGAGCATCGAGATTTTCGAAGAGGGCAGGGAAAGACCCGAACAGGTGGCGCTGTTTCCGGAAGATCGTGCCCCGCCTGTGGGCGACGAAAGTATTGTTAGAATAGAGGCTGTCCCAAATCCGAGAGGATTTGGGTGGAAGCCTGATACCGATATCAATCTTCGTCACGTTATGTAGACCACGACATGCCTTCCGTCCTCGGTAGCTTACCTTTTATCCGTTATGCACCTTTCCAGCACCCTTCCTCTCGCTTTGAGTCGATAGTTCTCCCAAGGAAGCGCCTCTGACTCGATTCTTGGATCCCTATGCCGCCTGCGTTGCCTCTTTCTCATGTTCTTGCGCAAGTCTCTGCGCGATTTTCCATAGATTGTGGGACAGAACCGACCAGGCCACGCTAAGGTTACGGTTGTCAAAGCCTTTGCTGCGTATCTTGCCCCCGTGCCATCGGTTCTTGAGCACTCCGATCCGGCCTTCGGTGCTCCCTCGTCGTCGCTGCAACCGGACAAAGCGCGGCTCCTCCATCCGCTCCTTGAGCTCTTGTGGATTGCGGGGCGTAAGGGCGTCAAAAATCCCCTCTGCCTGGAGCCGCTTGCTGGCCGCCTTCGAGGCATAGCCCCGATCCCCACTGATCGCTTCGATCTTCTCCTCTAAAGCGAAGCCCTTTTGCCTCTCCAGACTTTCCCAAAGCTGCTTCAATTCGCTCGGGGCCTGCCCCCCATACAGTTTCCAGTCCAACAGATATCCCTCTGCGCTCTCGCATAAATAAAGGGTGTTGCCAAACTCCACCTCCCGATCTGCCTTGCCTCGCACGATGACGTCAATCTCAGGTTCGTAGGCGCTCAGGATCTTCTCCTCATTCTTCACCTGCCGCCCCCCTATGATCCGTTCGTGCGCCTGTTTCATGACCTGCGGTATCTGCTCTAACATACCATCCATTCGCTCGATGATTCGGCTCGCCTTCTTCTCGGTGTAATCGCTTTGCATCCACATAGCTTCCAATAAGTCACGGTGGCGAAGGGCATGGCCCTCAATCTTCTTGAGCAATAGCTTCATCCGCCGCAGGATCCCTTTACGCGCTTTGCCCGCCTCCCGGCGCCGACGCGCATGCGTCATCTCCAGGCACCGTTTGTTCATCTCCCGAGCCAATCCCTTTGCTCCCTGGGGCATGCGCTGTTTCATTCCCGCCTGCCCGATCAGACTGATCGCCTTGAGCAGCGTTGCTCCCACATCCTTGAGCAAGACCCAGTCCACGGGCCAGTGGATGTTCGCTTCCAGGCAAGTGGCGTCGATCAGGCATTCCCTCGTATCGATCGGCTTCTCTAATCCTGCCTCACCACAATGTTCAGCATTGCCCACCACCTCGGTCATCCTTGCATGCAGCTGTCTCAGATACGCTTCGTCGAAGAATTTCGAATCCCGTTCCAGACTGCTCTTCGATATTTTCCGGATCCCGTCTACCTCACGCACCCGGCAAAAATTAGCCAGAAGCTCACTGCGTCCCAACTCCTGCGACAGACAACGAAAGGATATCCCTCCGAGTAAATGACGCACCACCTCCACCCGCAGCGCTTTTATCGCTCTTAGAGCGCGTCGCTCCCGATCCTTCCCTCCCGCTTCATCCCATCCTTCCAAGGCTTTTACGATCGCCTCCCTTTCCAGCGAGGAGTCGATCAAAACCCGGTCAATCCGCTCCATTGTTTCCAGAAACACGGTGTAGTCTTTGCATCGAATGACTGGAGTTAGGGCTGGACGCAGGAAGCTTTGTACGGCAATATTTTTCATGAGAAGGGCGTGCTTTGTATTTGACTAACGCAAGCATAAGCGCCCTTTTTCGCCGGATCGAGCTTTTTGCAGCTCTATCCGGCCTTTTTTTTGCCCATAACTCATTAAAAATCAATTGTTTCCACCACTGGGACGGGCTCTAGAATACGGCTCAAAGATCTCAGGATCGAGAAGCCGCGGCAATGGGGAGGGTGCTGGCTTGGGTGCGTTCTATATGAGCAGTTGGGACTGGGAGAATTCTGGCGGGAGCGTCTCAGACCCTCCCGTCAGGGTACCCGCTGGGCCCATGTGCTGCAGACCCTGGTGGTTTACCGGCTGATGGCACCGGGAAGCGAGTGGCGGCTGCATCGGGAATGGTATGAGCGAAGCGCGATGGGCGATCTGATGGGGGAAGACTTTGGGATCGCCGAGAAGAACACGCTCTATCGCTGCCACGATCGATTGCTCAGGCACAAGAAGGCCCTGTTCAGGCACCTGACCGAGAGGTGGAGCGATCTGTTCAATGCCCGTTACGAGATTTTGCTATACGATCTGACGAGCACCTATTTTGAGTGCGATCCGAACCAGGAGCCGGCGGCCTCGAGCCGACTGCGCAAGTTCGGCTACAGCCGCGATAAGCGACCTGACTGCGTGCAAGTGGTGATCGCCCTGGTGGTGACTTGTGAGGGCTTGCCGATTGCCTATGAGGTACTTCCGGGTAACACGCAGGATAAAACCACCTTAAAAGATTTTCTTTCTCGGGTGGAAGAGAACTACGGTAAGGCGAACCGGGTGTGGGTGATGGATCGGGGCATTCCGACCGAGGAAGTCTTGCAACAGATGCGCCAAAGCGAACCCAGGATCCACTATCTGGTGGGTACCCCGCGCTCCTGGCTGGGTCGCTTCGAGCAGTCGTTGCTGCAGAAGGATTGGAAGCAGTTGCGTCCCGGTATCGAGGTGAAACTCCTCAGCGAGGGAGGTGAAACCTACGTTCTGGCTAAAAGCGACGATCGGGTGCGCAAAGAAAAAAACATGCGCCTGCGTCGTTTACGCCGTCTTATCGAGGCGCTCAAGAAGCTGCGTGAGAGCAAACGGCGCTACCAACGCGATACCATCCTGATCAAACTGGGCGAAGCCAAAAAGGAGGCCGGTCCCCGGATCTTTGGATTACTCGACATCGAGATCGCCCCCAAGGGCGCCCCCACTGAAAAGCCGCCTTTGAGCTTCCGGTTGAACTTAAAAAAATACCGCCAAGCCTATCGCCGCGAAGGCCGCTATCTGTTGCGCAGCACCCTCAGTGCCGAGAACCCCGAGCAACTCTGGCGCCTTTACCTGCAGCTCACTGAGATCGAGCAAGTCTTCAAGGAAATCAAGAACGACCTTTCCATCCGCCCCATCCATCATCAGAGAGATGATCGCATCGAGGCGCACATCTTTATCAGCTTCCTTGCTTACTCTCTGTGGGTCATCCTGAAACGTCGACTCTACCCAATGGCTCCGGGACTGACCCCAGCCGAGGTGCTCTCCAAAATGGCGGCCATCCAAATGCTCGATGTGAAACTGCCCACCACCGACGGACGCACCGTTGTGCTTACCCGTTACACCGAGCCCGGTGAGGACCAAAAGCTACTACTGAACCGGTTACACCTCGAACTTCCTCCCCAACCACCCCCCCAAATCGAATCCAAATAACCCCTCCTGTAGTGTAGACCTTTGGCCCACTATCAACGACTTACGTCGAAATCAGGCCCCAGTTGAGAAAGACGGGCTAGGAATCTGTCGGACGAACTTTGGTACTTGCAGAGCAATCGAAGCACAAAGTCCCACAGTCCGACAGCCTCCTAGCGTGGAAATGAAAGAAGATTTCCCGCCTATTTCGGAAGTATCTCAATCTCGATGAGTTTCGGCCGTACGGTCGAGAAAACGCTCTGGAATGGAGGAGTAGACCGAAGCTTCCTCCATTTTGCCTCTCTTGCGTGCCCCGTTCGAGAAGATTTCGCATTTCCTCTTCAGGGTAGACAAGGCAGCGGTGTAGTACTCGGGAATGAGGAATGAGGAATCGAGGATCTTCTCCAGCGCTCTGATTCGGTAGCGATCGATCCCCCACTGGTGGGAAAGCTGGTCGGAATGCCCGTCAAATTTTATGATGAGAGGATCAGGCAAGCAGAGGACGGGGTAGCGAGCGCAGATTCTCAACCAAAGATCGTAGTCTTCGGCAGCCGGCAGAGTAATGTCGAATAGACCGACTGCGGCAAAGATCTCGCGATGGATGATGGTCGCAGATGGGGCAATTAGACAGACGGACAGACATGCTTTGAATATGTGTCCTCCAGATTTAATGTACTTTCGAGGAGGGTTCACTCGGTTGCCTTTGCGCATCCAGATCTCTTCGCCATAGCAGATCCGGTAGTCGAGATTCCGGGAAAGGGCCGTTAACTGTAATTCCAGTTTGCGGGGGAGCCATTCATCGTCCGAGTCGAGGAAGGCGAGCCAATCCCCTCGGGCCGCTTCGATTCCTCTGTTGCGAGAAGCGCTCACCCCTTGGTTCTCCTGTTCGATCAGGTTTACGGATGGGTACTGCTCGCGGACGAAATCCGCCGTTCCATCACTCGAACCATCGTCGACGACTATGATTTCCGAAGGCGGAACAGATTGTGCGAGGACGGAGTCAAGCGCTCGTGGCAGGAGGGAACGGTGATCATAAGTAGGAATAATAGCAGTGATGGAGGCGTTCATGAACTTGAGAGAATCGACGCGCAAAGCGGTCTTACCCGTCAGATTTACCAAAACGGCTCATCCCGCGCAACCGTCTTCGCACGAGGCTTCGCCGAGTCGAGAGCGCGGTACTACAGACCTTCGACTTCAATCAAACTAGGAAGATGTCGGTGGTCAAATCATCCGCGGAATACAGCCGCACGACGATAGCGGATATTCTCCGCGAATTCCGAAAGCGAAATCCGACAGAATTCTTAGACTACACCGTAGGCGACCATTGCGTCGGCCACCTTGACAAATCCGGCGATGTTTGCGCCCCGCACGTAGTTGACCGAGCCGTTTTCCTCCTCGCCGAACTCAACACACTTTGCGTGTACTTCATTCATGATCTCCCACAGCTTGCCGTCCACTTCCTCATGGTCCCAAGAGAGACGGAGGGCGTTTTGACTCTGCTCAAGACCGGAAACGGCGACCCCCCCGGCGTTGGCCGCTTTGCCCGGACCGAATAGAATTCCAGCCTCCAGGAAGGCGTGAACTCCCTCCAGGGCGGTGGGCATATTGGCCCCTTCACAGACTGCGACTACGCCGTTCTTGAGGAGTCCGTGGGCATCTGACTCACTGAGCTCATTCTGAGTGGCGCAAGGAAAGGCCACATCGCAGGGAACGCTCCAAGGCCGCTTCTCCGGGTAGTATCGGGCACCGGGAAATTTTTCGGCGTATTCGGCGATCCGACCGCGTCGCACCTCTTTGAGGTCTTTGACGAAGTCGAGTTTCTCCTGATTGAGTCCGTCGGAGTCGTGAACGAAACCGGAAGAGTCGGACAAGGTTACGACTTTCGCGCCCATATCGGTTGCTTTTTCCGCGGCGTAGATGGCAACGTTACCCGATCCGGATATGACACAGGTCTTTCCCTCCATGCTCTCCCCTCGATGCCGGAGCATGTTCTGACAGAAATAGACACAGCCGTAACCGGTTGCTTCGGTACGGACGCAGCTTCCTCCGAAGGAGAGACCTTTGCCGGTGAGGATCCCGGTAAAGCGATTAACCAGCCGTTTGTACTGTCCGAAAAGATAGCTGATCTCACGGCTGCCGACGCCGATGTCTCCGGCCGGCACATCGGTGTCTTCTCCGATATGGCGGTGAAGTTCTATCATGAGATTCTGGCAGAAGCGCATCACCTCCCGGTCACTCTTTCCCTTCGGATTAAAGTTTGACCCGCCTTTCGCCCCTCCCATGGGCAGGCCGGTGAGACTGTTTTTGAAGGTCTGCTCGAAACCGAGAAATTTCAGTACGCCGAGCGTGACTGTAGGGTGGAAACGCATGCCTCCTTTGTAGGGGCCGATGGAGTTATTGAACTGGACTCGCCAGGCGCGATTGGCGCGGATGTTGCCGGCATCATCCTCCCAACTTACGCGAAAGATGACGATACGGTCGGGTTCCGTCAGCCTCTCCAGAATTTGCGCTTTGATGTATTCGGGGTGCTCAAGAATGTAGGGCATGAGCGACTGGGCAACTTCCTGCACCGCCTGGTGAAACTCCGGTTCGCCCGGATTCCTCTTAATGAGGCCCCGCATAAATCTGTCGAGCTCGGACATCGCGTGTCGGTCTATCGGGGCCAAAGATTGAGGGTGGGTGCCGTTCCCCGCCCTGCCGGAAATTTCCTGAATCGTCTCAAGCATCTACCTAAGAACGGTAAATCGGCCTTTTTCTTGAATGCTTTCAACTTCGGCACTTTAGGGATCAATTCGCCAAGGGTTCAAACGAATCGCGTTTACACGGTTACACTAGGAAACTACATACATAAATTTCCAGCCTAGAGGTGGTCCGAACGCAACACCATCATCTTTTGGATATGCATGTTGTGCATTGTGTAGGGAATGCCTCCGGTGCCAAGGCCGGATTGCCTGAGTTTCAACAGTCTCCAATCTCAGTTTCATTGTCTTGCAAGGAATCTGTCGGTATGAACCTGGTCCAAATTTACATCTTTCACCCGTCGATCTGAAGCTCAGTGATGTTGCGAAGAGCAAAGTCCGACAGATTCCTAGACCAACTTGCTCTTTTCGGCAACCTCACGATTGAGAATTCGATCGTTGTCGGAGTAATCGACAGGGACGTCGATGAGGTGCACACCTTCGGAATCGAGGCACTTCTGCAAAACGGGGACTAGATCTTGCGAGCGCTCCAATCGGTAGCCATTCGCACCATAGGCCTCGGCGTATTTAACGAAATCCGGATTACCGTAATCGAGGCCGAAATCTTTGAAACCCATGTTCGCCTGCTTCCATTTGATCATCCCGTAGGCGCTGTCATTGAGTATGATGATGGCGAGATTCATTTTCAGGCGAACGGCGGTCTCCAATTCCTGTGAATTCATCAGGAAACCGCCGTCCCCGCAGATCGCCATGACTTTGCGCTCCGGGTAGACAATGCGCGCGGCCATCGCCGAAGGCATGCCCGCCCCCATAGTGGCCAGAGCATTGTCCAGCAGAACCGTATTCGGTCTCCGGGCTCTGTAGTTGCGGGAGAACCAGATCTTGTAGACTCCGTTGTCCAGAGCGATGATGCCGTCGTCTGGCATCACCTCGCGAACAGCGGCAACGAGACGCTGCGGGTAGATGGGAAACCTCGGATCGTCGGCGCCTTCGAGGACATGGGCGGACATCGCTTCCGAAACGCGGCAAAAATAGGAAAAGTCCCAGTCTTCCTTGGGGCTGATTCTTTCATTGAGCTCCCAGATGCTGTTGGCAATGTCTCCCACCAGCTCCACATGCGGGAAATAGACGGGATCAACGGCGGCCGTGGAGAAGTTGACGTGAATGACCTTTCTGCGCCCTTCTCTCATGAAAAAGGGCGGCTTTTCTACGACATCGTGGCCGACGTTAACTATGAGGTCGGCCCGATCGATAGCGCGATGGAGAAAGTCCATTGCCGAGAGGGAAGCGTTGCCGAGGAAGAGAGGATGATCCTCGTCGATCACACCCTTTCCCATTTGGGTCGTTACGAAAGGGATGCCTTGCTTGTCCACGAATTGGCGGAGCACCTTGGAAGTAAGCTTTCGATTGGCGCCCGCTCCAACGATGATCATTGGATGGCGGGACGCTTCAATCAACTCGACAGCCCGCTTGATTGACTTCTCTTCGGCAACCGGACGGCGCACCTGGCTTTTGGTAAAGGGCCTCTCATCGGTCCCTTCGGCTGCTATGTCTTCGGGAAGTTCGAGATGAACGGCGCCCGGTTTCTCCTCTTCCGCGATTCTAAAGGCTTCCCGCACGCGTGATGGAATGGAGTCTCCACTTACGATCTGTGTGGTGTACTTGGTGAGGGGGCCCATCATATCGACGATTTCGACGATCTGGAATTGGCCCTGTTTGCTGTGCTTGATGGGCTTCTGGCCCGTGATCATCAACATCGGCATGCCTCCGAGCTGCGCGTAGGCGGCGGCGGTTACGAAATTCGTCGCGCCGGGGCCGAGAGTGGAGAGGCAGACTCCCGCCTTGCCGGTGAGACGGCCGTAAGTTGCGGCCATAAAACCGGCCGCCTGCTCGTGACGGGTCAGGATCAGGCGTATCTTCGAATCGCGAAGAGAGTTCAGGAAATCGAGATTCTCTTCCCCAGGAATCCCAAAGATGTATTCCACTTCCTCTTTCTCAAGAGACTCAACAAAAAGATCAGATGCTTTCAATTTATGCTCCTTCGGCGTTTTCGGGCTTTTCGAGCATACTGCTAGTCCTCATTGGGAGAGGGTTCAAAAGTGAGTGCGGCGGAGTTGATGCAGTAGCGGAGTCCTGTCGGTTCGGGCCCGTCCGGAAAGATGTGACCGAGGTGCGCATCGCAGCGGTGGCAGAGAACTTCCGTGCGTTTCATGAAAAGGCTGGTGTCCGTTTCCGTGGCAACGGACTCCTCTTCTACCGGCCGCGTGTAGCTGGGCCAGCCGGTTCCGGAATCGAATTTGTCGGTCGAGCCGAAGAGAGGTTCGCCGCAACAGACGCAGTGGTAGAGTCCCTCTTCCTTGTTGTTGTGAAACGCGTTATCGAAAGGCCTCTCCGTACCCTTGCGACGCGTGACGTGATACTGCATTGGGGTGAGCTGTTCCCTCCATTCGTCCTCTGTCTTCTTCACTTTCTCTGGCATCGTTAGAGATCTCCCTGAAACTGCATTCGGTGCTCCCACTATTCCTCCCGGGCTTTTTTCGGTAAGTCAATCAACTCCGTGTGCGATTGAAGATGATCCGAATGCCATCGTCTTAGACTAGCGAGATTTCGGATCCTGACGCAAGAAGATCGGTCGGGCTGAAAGCAGCCGATCTATGTCGGAAGGTTGTCCCGATTTCGGGCTCCAATAACGGATCGAATCCACCGCGGTTCTAGTTGCTTTTCTCTTCCAGACTCCTTCTCTGCGGGCTAATCGGCGCACCGGCGCTAACTAATGATCGATCTCTTCAAGAACAGAAACTTTGTCCTTTTGTGGGTCGCTCAGGTGGTTTCGGGCGTTGGGGACACTCTCTATCACGTTGGGGTGATGGTGACGATCTTCCAGAGGACCGGATCGGCTCTCCAGACGGTGGGAGCGACGGTGGCGCTTTCCCTACCTGCGATCCTCGCCGGTTCATTCGCCGGTTCGGTGGTCGATCGCTATCCGCGACGCCGGATTCTCATCGCCATGGATTTCGTTCGGGCGTTACTCGTCGCGACTTTACTCTTTTTGCTCGGGGGTGATTCCTTCAATCTCTGGGCCCTCTATCTTGTGGTCGGCGGCCTCTCATTGGCCACAACCTTTTACGAACCGGCCCGGCAGGCGATGATTCCCTCCTTGGTGACGCGAGACCAGCTCGTGCAGGCGAACAGCCTCCTCATTGGAACGAATCAAGCGACCCTTGCGGCCGGATTCCTTATGGGCAGCATACTGATCCTCGCGATTCCTCTGAAGAATCTAGTGATTGTGAATTGTATAACTTTTCTCTTCGCCGCAGTAATTATCACCTTCATTCGAGGGCGCCAAGATGAACATTCGGAGGATGCGGAGAGGGGCGAGGCAGGAATGTTCCAGTCGGTTGGCGAGGGACTTACCTACCTTCGAGACAATGCCTTGGCGCGTCCATTGATCGTCATGGAAGTGCTGGAGAATGTGCCCCACGGAATCTGGTCAGCGGCCCTCGTGCTGGTCTTTGTCGAGCGGGCTCTCGACGGCAATGCAACGACTTGGGGTCTACTTGCATCTGCTTACTTCGGGGGGAAATTGCTCGGTGCGCTTGTGGCCGCCTTTTCCAGTCGTTTTATCTCGCGATCCCCGGGACAGCTCATCATCGGCAATGCATTCGCCTTCGGCATTCTCACTGCTGTTTTCGCTCTCAGTCCAATGATCGCGGTCGCGGTTGCATTTGTATTCGGCCCGCCTTCCTCGCTCCGCGACGTGGCCCAGGACTCGCTCCTTCAGACGAGCTCCCCTGAGAATCTCCTGGGTCGAGTCTATGCCATGCGCGATATGTTCGCCAGTTTCTCTTTCATCCTCGGCAGTGTTGTCTTCGCCTGGCTGGCGGATGCAATTTCCATCCGGGCGATCTATCTGATTGGGGCCGGACTCTACCTTGGGACCGCCCTCTACGCCCTATCACGCCGGTCTCTCAGAAGAGCTGGAGAATGCTCTGCCCTGGACGCCAACGATGCCTTCTGCCGTTGCTTGAAAGGGTAGTACTGGATTCCTTAATTCCGGGGACGTCCCCGGACGGGATATTGGGGGTCGTTGAAACCAAGACCGGTGTGTTCTCCCGCCGGCACCAACTGATCAATTTTGTCGAGCGCGCCCGAATCGATTTCCCAGCCAAGACATCCCAGATTGTCCTCGAGATGCTCCATCGTGCGAGGACCCACAATCGCCGATGTGACAATCGGGTTCGCTAGGACCCAGTTTAGTGAGAATTGGGTCATGGTCTTGTCGTGAGCTTCGGTAAGAGGCTTGAGCTGTCGGGCAACATCGAAACTTTCGTCTCGGAGCTCGGTTACCAGGATGCGCCGGTCTTTTCGATCCGCCCGCGAACCTTCAGGCGGAGGCTGACCCGGAAGGTATTTGCCGGCAAGGACACCACGGGCGAGGGGGCTGTAGACCATCGCGCCCACCCCGTATTTTTCACAGATAGGAAAAAGTTCCACTTCCGGGTCACGGTTAACGATGTTGTACAAGGGTTGAACCGCGGCCATCGGAGTGTAACTGCGTTTATCGCATATCCATAGGGCTTCGCAAAGCTGCCAGCCGTAGAAGTTGGAGCATCCGACGTAGCGGATCTTGCCCTGACGCTCCAGATCGTCGAGAGCACGGAGGGATTCTTCGATGGGAGTCTCATAATCGGGACGATGAAGAAGATAGAGGTCGATATAGTCGGTGTTGAGACGGCGGAGGCTGTTTTCGACTTCATTCAGAATGTGGTAACGGCTCAGGCCCTCATCGTTGATTCCTTCACCCATCGCCCCGCGGACCTTGGTCGCGATTACCACCCGGTCGCGCTTGTCCTTGATGGCTTTCCCGAGTATGCGCTCCGCTTCGCCTCCATTGTAGACGTTTGCCGTGTCGATAAAGTTGATCCCTTCATCAACGGCCCGGTCAATGATGCGTAGCGACTTTTCCTCGTCGGTGGGACCGCCGAACATCATTGTTCCCAGGCATAGACGAGAGACTTTAACGCCGTTCTTGCCGAGAGTTGCATATTCCATGAGAAATCTCCGCTGATTGCGAATTCGGTTTCGCCAGTACCTATACCCTTCCTTGGAGTCCGGCCTTACCCGAACACTCAGTTTCGTGACTCTGCCTCTCCGGTCGTTTAAAGCAAAGATAAATCCCTCCCGTCAGTCCGCTTGACTTTGATACGGCCGCAGGCCGCCATGATTCCGCTCAGCGGGATAGAAGCCATGGTCGGGTAGGAAGACCGCTCCAACATTGCCTGCCGTCGTCACCATCTCATAGTCTCCTTTTCAGACCATCGCCATGATTCCATTTTCAATCCTCGACTTGGCCCCGATTCGGCAGGGGAGAAGTGCGGCTGACGGCTTTCGATCAATGCGCGAACAGGCTCAGTTTGCCGAAAAACTCGGCTATCATCGCTATTGGTTGGCCGAGCATCACAACATGGGCGGCATCGGCAGCGCCGCCACCAGCGTCTTGATCGGCCATGTCGCAGAGGCGACTGAGACGATGCGCATCGGGTCGGGTGGGGTTATGTTACCCAACCATGCGCCCCTCGTCATCGCCGAACAGTTCGGTACCCTCGAATCGCTCTACCCTGGCCGCATCGACCTCGGACTGGGCCGCGCGCCGGGGACGGACCAGCGGACTGCATACGCTCTACGGAGGGACCGCCTCGGGACAGATCAGGAGTTTCCCCAGGATGTGATGGAGCTGCAGTCCTACTTCCGGGCGGCGGATTCGGATCAGGCAGTCCGCGCCGTGCCGGGTGCCGGACTGCAGGTTCCGATTTGGCTGCTTGGGTCCAGCCTCTTCAGCGCCCAGCTTGCGGCTCACCTCGGACTACTCTTCGCCTTCGCATCTCACTTCGCACCGGATCTGTTGATGGAGGCCCTGAATGCCTACCGCAGCCGTTTTCAACCCTCCGAGGATCTCGAGCGACCCTATGCCATGGTCGGGATCAATGTAGTAGCGGCTGACACCGATAAGGAGGCAGGCAGACTCTTTACTTCGCAGCAGATCCAATCCGTCAGCATGATGCGAGGCAGGCGGGATCAGCTCGGACCGCCCGTGGACGACATCGAATCCCATTGGACAGGTATGGAAAAATATGCAGTGGAGCAGAAGCTGGCCTTCTCCGTTGTCGGCTCAGCCGAAACAGTGCGCCGCCGTATCGTGGCCCTAATCGATCAGACGGACGCCGACGAACTGATCACCACGGTTCGAATTTTCGATCCCGGCGCCTGCCACCGCTCACTCGAGATCCTGGCCCAGGTGCGCGACGAGATTGGTGCCCGCGCGCCTTGATGCTCAATAGCTTACGATAGATCGTTGGGTGTCAAGTGATTTAATGTCCCTTTTATTGATTCTGAAGGAATTCGGTTACAAATTCCCTGCGGGAATTCTCCCTTTCGACGCGAATACACCTCGATTTCGGGAAGTGTATCGTATTTCCAGGTTTGAAGATGAGGAGGTGTTGACGGTCGACTTTCTGCTTGTTTCACGAGCACTGCAGCATATATGGGACAATCGGAAGGTGTTTGAAGTGGGAGGAAGAACAATATCCTGTGTATCTCTAGATGGACTGATGGAGATGAAACGACTTGCCGGTAGGCCTCGTGATCTCGATGACATACAGCAGCTAAATGAGCGCGACGGATAAGAAGAAGGATCATGCGAAGGAACTGAAGCGGCGTTCTCGTGGTATATCGTCCGACATGAGTCCGGCGGCTATAGAGAAAAGGCTTCAGCCTACGGTTGACCTATGCGAAGCTGCCGAATTTCTGTCCAAGAATTCCAAGCCGGCGGGAACTTCAGGGGATCGGAAGTCTTCCAGTTTCCCGAAACTGTAATCTGTTGAACTTCCTCATTTCCCGTAGCTTACTGCAGGGAGTCTTCATTCTAAAATTCGAAACTAGGAACGGATGAATTATGGGATCCATAGACTGGCCACTAAAAAAACTGGTAGACTACAAACCCGAGTCGACGGCGAAGGACGATTTTGAAGCGTTCTGGCGCAGAAACAAAGCTGAGAGCCACAAGGCGCCTTTGAATGCGACCTTTGACCGGATAGAGAACAACCTGCCGTTGGCGTACGTCTACGACGTTTCGTTTGATGGCGTTGATGGCGTGCGAGTGCGCGGTTGGTTCTTGACGCCCAGAGATGTGACCGCGCCTCTGCCGGCAGTCGTGCAATTCATCGGATATTCAGGCGGTCGAGACTATCCACACGCGCTTGCTTCCCACGTTCTCAATGGATTCTGCGCATTCATCATGGATTCGCGTGGCCAGGGTGGGGGAACGGGTCAGATTTTGACGACATCACACGGCGCCCAGCGCGGGTTCATCACCCACGGTATTCTGGACAAAGAAGAGTATTACTACCGGAACTTCTATCTCGATACGATTCGAGCCGTTCAGGCTGTTGCCGAACGGGAGGAAGTCGATGAGGAGCGGATCGCGGCTATCGGTGGGAGTCAGGGAGGCGCGCTCACGATTGCGTGTGCGGCGCTATCGGATCAGGTCCGTGCCATGGCGCCGGATGTTCCGTGGCTGTCACATTTCCGACGTGCGATTGAAATCGCGGTTGGGCCGTATGAAGAGATTACAGAGTTTATGAAGAAGCATCCGGAACATATCGAGAAGGCTTTCGATACGCTTTCCTATTTCGACAACATGAATCTTGTTGAGATGACCAAGGTCACACACGCGTATTATTCCGTAGGTCTCTGGGACGATATCTGTCCGCCGTCGACCGTATTTGCTTCCTACAACAGAATGCCCGATTCCGTCGAAAAATCCATCGAAGTCTATCCTTATAACAAGCACGAAGGCGGTCATAACTTGCATCAGCAACGCAAGCTGGATTGGTTGCGGAGGGTCCTGGCATAAGGGGCAGGATATTACGCCGGTCGAATACCCTCAAACAGAGTAAGCCACAGAACCGTCATTGCGCAACGGCGTCTGGGCGTTATTCATCGGTACGTAAGGGGTCTGCTCGATGAGGTCGTCGTCCAGTTCCACTCCAAGGCCGGGAGCTGCGGAGACGGGCATGTATCCGCCCTCCCGTTGCCAGCTGCTTTTGAAAACTGCGTTCTGCTCGCCCTCGTCGGCCTTGGTGTATTCCTGTGTGACGAAGTTGGGGATGCTGGTGTCCAGGTGGTAGGAAGCTGCGCTGATCAGCGGGCCGAGGAAGTTGTGGGTCACTACAGCGCAGTGATGCCCCTCGGCGATAGCGGCGATTTTCTTGCAGTGAGTGAGGCCGCCGGCCAACGCTACATCCGGACGCACATACTGAGGACCGCCTTGAGCCAGCAATTCACTGAATTCCCAAATCGTACAGAGGCGCTCGCCATTGCCCACCGGCACATTGATTCGGCGGGCAATGTCGGACTGGGCCGCGATGCTGTCGATCTGGATGGGATCCTCCAAAAAGTAGAGATTAAACTCGGCCAGGGCCTCAGCCAAAGTGACAGCGGTTAGGGGCGTGAGCTTGCGGTGCACTTCAATGATCAGATCCAAGTCCGGTCCGCCGCCCTCACGAGCAGCGGCCGTGATGTCTCTGGCCGTTTTCACCAAACGATCGACCGCCATGTCTTGGAAGCCGCCGACCAATGGATCAAATTTCAGAGCGGTAAAGCCCTCCTCTGTTGCTTCTTTGGCCACCTCGAGCATACCCTCGGGAGTGCCGCTGCCATTCATCAAGTGAAGGCGCAGCTTGTCCCGGCAATTGCCGCCCAACAGGTCCCAGACGGGGGCGCTGAAGTGCTTTCCTTTAATGTCCCAAAGGGCCATGTCTACTGCGCTGACGGCTCCGGAAAGGGCTGTGCCCCGAAAGGGAGACATGCGGTAGAGGTATTGCCAGTGATGTTCGATGCGCAGAGGGTCTTGGCCGACGAGATAGTCCTTGAATCTCTCGACTATGCGTTCGACCGCCTCAGGGTAACCCCAGCAGGCAGTTTTGCCCAATCCGCTGAGGCCGTTGTCGGTATGAATACGCACGACGTAGCCATTGCCCATAAATATGTGCTCGATCTGTTCTATTCTCATGATTTTTCCCTTGTCTCTTTCTAGCCTTAAAATTTAACGAGACTTCAAGGCTAGAAAGAGACAAGGGGAAAATGGCTAACTTGCGTTTTGCTGCACCGGTTGAACGCCGGGCTGCTCTCGTAACCGGCGGCGCGCGGGGTTTAGGTCGTGCCTGTGCCCTACGGATGGCCGAGGCCGGGCGGGATATTGCTATATTGGACGTATTGAAAGCTGAGGCGAAGGAAACCGTCGAAGCGATCGAGGCCCAGGGGCAGAAGGCCATATTTATCCGGGCCGATGTCAGCGAAGAATCCCAAGTGAAGGCGGGAGTCTCGAAGACCGTCGAAACATTCGGTCGCCTTGATATCCTCGTGTGTTGCGCCGGCATCTTAGGGCTTGAAGCGCCGTTCTTGGAACAGTCCGCGGCTCAGTTCGACAAAGTCATGAAGATTAACCTCTACGGCATCTACTACGCTCATCAGGCCGCTCTGCCCCATATGCTGAAGGCGGGCTGGGGCCGTTGCGTCAGCATCACTTCTGGGGCCCGTCGGGCAGCATCCAATCAAGTGCCATACGGGATCTCGAAGGGAGGGCTCTGCTCGCTGATCGGCGCCCTCGGTAACCCCTATGCGCGTCAAGGTGTTTTTGTGAACGGCGTCGAGCCAGGGCGCGCCCTGACCGAGATGGTGGTGCCCCGATTTTCAAAGGAGTTCCTGGCCGATCCCGGAAATCCCCTGGGGCGCTATTCCGATGCCGAGGAAGTTGCGGAAGTGGTGGAGTTTCTTTGCTCCGAACGCAACACCTACACGACTGGCTCTGTGTGGAGCGTAAAAGGGGCGTCAGGTTAGTCCAGGTCCAGCGAATTGACGAGCGGCATGTTCCGAAGGCGCGCTGTGCGCGCTGAAGGGATGAGGCCGCGGAACGAAGTGAGCGCCGAAATTCAGACCTCACTATCTTGCCCCTTTAAAGGAGCTATGCAATCGCAAGTTTAAATCTCGATTTATAGCCGAGTTGGAAGGTAATGGTTCGGCCCGAGCGGTCGGGCATCAGGAGCGGGTTCTGGTTGAGAGTCTGGAGGTACTCAATCACGACTTGCTGCAAATGAGGGGAATAGTTTGCGGTTGGGAATAGATGCGCTTCGACGGTTGCGCCCCTCTCTATGAGGGCGCCGTCGCAGTGAGTCAGATTGCGAAACAGATCGTGGTCGTCACGATAGTTGTCGTAGCCTTCTTTAAAGGGTTCAAACTGCTTGTAGAAACTATTGCGGGCGAGGATTTTCAAGGCATCCATGATGGATTTGTTAGAGGTGTCCAGGCGGACATAGTTCTGCTCAATGAGTCGCTCCAGGCGCGAGCATTCGGTCTCGATTTGCTCCCCTTCGAGTTGGAGGGCATTGAGCTTGTGATCGAGGCGAGCGATCATGGCGCTCCTTGAGGCGCTTTGGCCCGGATGGGCATGTTCGGCCAGGAGCAGTCTTTTCAATGCTTCGGTGGATTGGGTTTTCTGCTTCAGGAGTGCTTTAGCGGCACCGCTTTTCTCCTGCCTATCCTCAAGGTGTTGGGCTAAGCGCTGGTAGTGGATGGTGCGATAAGAGGTGATCTGATTAATCCCAAAGTGCTTATCGAGGTATTTGAAATCATTCTCCTGAATCCAGCGACTGAACATCCCTTTGAGGACTGCTTCATCGGGGGCTTTTGGGTCGGTCCCTAAGATGCTCACCGTAATGGTTTGATTTCTGGGATTGGTCGCTTCCACCACCCATTGGGTAAGATGAGGATTCTTTTTCCACGGGCCCCGCTGATAGCAAAGATAATACTCCTGGAGATCTTCGGCATGGTTTCTGGGGCGCAGCAGGCGCAGTTGTCCGTCGATCCGTTGCAGGGGCTGGCCTTGAAACCTTTTTCCCAGGTGATGATTTCGAGTTGAGGATGCTCCAGGATGGCTTCGTAAAACCAGTCCGCGGCGATCGCCCGGTCCACGTAAATGCTCACCTTCTTATCCGCAGGCACCTCTACCAATTCGAGCATCGCTTCGCAGTTGGGGATAAACCGTTTCCTTATATCCTCGTAGTTGTCGGTGCTGGCAAAATAGACCGGAGAGCCCTTCAGGGTATGAATAAAATCGCTGTGAAGCGCTTTGTCGGCCAACCGGATGGTGGGACACCAGCCCGCCAGGAGCTTGCTCATGCCGGTGTAATGTTTGGTGTGCGGATCATAATAAAAGCTCTGCTCACAAGAAGCATTCAGGTTCCTCGCGTTCACCCTGAGGATCGCTCTTAAAAGCGCTTCATGGGCCAGGGCGCTGAGCCTTTGGCGTTGCAGATGGGGCGTATAGAGGACTCGCCCGATGAGCTTTTGCAGGTCTTCCAGATCGAGCAGTTTGCTCTGCTCGATATTCACCGCGGCCAACAGCGCGCAGGCCAGCCATTGCTTCAAAAGCCAGCCCTCTTCGCCATCTATCTGAGCCACTTGCCCGAGCCCTTCACTGAATACCAGCACCCCTAAATGTCGACACCACTGCACCGATTCGGAACTGCCCGTGGTAAAATCGGGAGACTCCTTGCGATTCTCCTCTTCGCCTTCGGCCTTGTTTTCTGCTTGCTCCTGCTCTGCCTGCAAGGGTGAACCCTTGGGAGAATCCCAGGCAGTCTCCCGATTTTGCCCCCTCCTCTGCTCGGCCTCCTTGGCCAAGGCCTCTTTGAGCTCCTTAAACAAAGGGCGCAGGGTTTCCCCACTGAGGCTGACTGCGAACACCTCCTCGATCTCACCGCGTATCTTCTTGCTGTAAGCGTACCGGCTCTGCTCATAGATCTCAAAAAAGCGCACCCGCACAAAACTCCGTATTTCCCGGGTCAATTTGCGATGCCACCGGCGCCCCGCCAACACCCGGCCCAGGGTTTCGGCATCGCCACTTTGCAGGGCCTCGCCCCACCGCTTCATCGTCTTGGGGTCAACCTCAAATTGTCTCTGTAAGCACCCTATCTTCAACCCCGCATTATAGAGCCGTCCCACCAGAATCTTGAATCCAACCTGCTCGCGATCGTCCCCCACCACTTCCAATAGCTCATGGCCGTAATAGACCTGCAATTGGCCTTTGCTCAGGTCCCGATAGACCGTCAGGCAGGGATTACGCTTGTCTACCCCAAGGAGGCATTGTTGGCAGGACTCTTCTTGCTCGGTAGGTTTCTCCATTTTCTTCGAATTAGTTCTTCGAAGGAGAAGCCTACCGTTTTCTTTCTCTCGTTAAAAGTCGGGAATTCTACTTGCGATTCTACCCACCCCGACAACCCGCATAATAGCGAGTTCTGAAATTTCGCGCGCGCTGTGCGCGCGGAACAATGACACTCTTGGGGGCCGTCCCGGCACGGCATTATTGCAGAAGGAGTTACGCCATGGGTTTTCTGGCAGAAATTCCTCCGCAACGACGGGCAAACAATCTGCATGCGACCATTCCTACGACGAGACCGACGAGCAGCGCGATTGGAGAGATCCACTGAAAACTGATTGGATCCAGGCCTTGTTCATTCATGCCGAATATTGGTCCTGAAAATGCGATCAGGGCGGCCACGGTTATGCTCGCGAGGACCCCAATCCAGACCCCAATCGTGTTGGCGAATGGAACGAAGAGGGCAAAACAGAAGAGCAGAAAAATCGGAGCCGTGAGGAGGTTCACGGTCTTGTTGGTTACGGCGAGAATATTGCCCGGTATGTGTTCCATAAGGTTGCTGCAGAGGACGACTGTGGCTCCGATAGCGACGGCCAATTTGCGGGCGGCCATAACGTGCTGACGCTCATTGATCGGTTGCTTGCCGAACCGAACGAGGAAGTCGGTCATGATCACCGCTGTGATCGAATTGACACCTGAATCGATGCTGGACATGGCCGCCGCGAAGAGCCCGGTCACTACCAGCCCTGAAACAACCGGCGGCAGGTGAAAGGCGATAAAATGGGGAAACATCCTATCCGCGTTATCCTTGACGGTCGCGCCTTCAGGCAGCAGGTGTGGGTTCGCCTGAACATAGCCCAGCAAAGCAAAGCCAACGAAAACGAGAGTGACGCTGACAATGGCGGCCACTATCAGTTGCATACCGATGGCTCGTCGGGCCGCGGCGGCGTCCTTCGTTGCCATGAATCGTTGGACAGCCACTTGATCACCTCCTGAAGTGCAGATATACCACGTGAGTACGGAGAGGATACTGCCAACGACTGTGACCCGTGTCGACAGGTCGACGCTGAAGAATGGCTGCGGATCCCAAATGTCGGCCTGCCAGTTCGGCGGAATCCATCCGAACCCGCCCATTCGGATTGTGACCGTTCCGATTACCAAGACCGCTCCACCGTAGAGCAGTATGGTCTGCATCAAGTCCGTAATTGCGACCGCCCGCAGACCTCCCAAAGTCGTGTACGTAATCGCGATCGTGCCCGTGATAAGCACGATCAGCGGTATATGAGATTCGTCGACTCCGATCATAATGACAATCGCCTCGGCCGTCAGGAAAACCAGGAGCGACATCCAGAAAAGGCGAAGAAGGAGAAAGAGAGAGGCACCCAGCAGCCGCAGGCTGAGGCCGAGTCTCATTTCCAGCAGTTCGTAGGCGCTGGTCACTCGCTGCCTCATGTAGACCGGGAGGAGGACGTAACCGACGATGAGAAAGATAAAGGGATAGGCTACGAGGTTCGTCAGATAGATCGGCCCCTTACCGATCGACTCTCCCGGCAAGGCGAGATAGGAAATCGTGCTCAGCAAGGTCGCAAACAGCGAGACCCCGATGAGCAGCGGATTCATGTTCCCGGATCCGACGAAGTACTCCTTGGGGTCCTTCTGCCGGCGTCCAATCCACCAACCGAGAGTGATGGTGGAGACTGCGTAGAGGAAAACGATGGCCCAGTCGACCGCTTGTAGACCTCGCGCCGTGGGTGCGGCGACCGACAGTAGAATCCTTGGATAATCCAACATCAGATAGCACTTTCGGTAACACTTAGTGTGGAGTGGTGCAATTGCCTTTGCACCGGGAGGGGTCGCTTGACAGCGTTCAGGTTACTGAACACCGTCAAGTGCTTCGCACGGTAATGGCTTCAGTTTTTAAGCCCGACGCTCCATCAAAGAAACAACTGGCGTCTTTTCATCGAGATGGCTACCTCGCCTTTCCTGCGATTTTCACCAATGCGGCTTTGGCAGGCCTGTCCGATGAGATCCTCTATTACCCCAATGGTTTAAGAAAGGGAGACAGAAAACTCCTGGTTGTTCCCGGAACTCACCTTGTATTGTTAGGAGTCCTGTCCGCGTTTCTGTTCCCATCCAAAGGTATCGTAAGATCGTGGATCTCAATGTGGATCGACTTTGAATCGGCGGATCACTTCCTCATTCAGCTCAAAGCCCAGTCCGGGCCGTGACGGGACTTCAATGAATCCCTCTTGATCCACCTTGGGAAGCGGATCTAGAAGCTCTGAAATGATAGGCGAATCAGGGTAGGCTATCGGCGTTTCGAAAAACGGCATATTCGGTAGCACAGCCGCCAGGTGGATCTCTGCCGCCACGCCCACCATGTGACACCAGGAGTGGGGCACACAGAGAAGACCCCGCCTGAAGGCGGCCTCGGCGATGCGCGTGATCTCGCGGATCCCCCCTGCGCGAACCGCGCTCGGTTGCACTACGTCCACCCTTCCCCGGTCCATCAAATCCTCGAATTCGAAGCGGGTGGAAAACCCCCAGTCACCCACGGCGATCCGGGTGTCGACGGCATCGGACAAACGCGTATACCCCTCGATATTGTCGGCCGGGAGGGGAGCTTCGATAAAATAGGGCCGAAAGTCCTCGATGGCCCGTATGCTCTCGATCGCCTGTCCCACTTCGAACCAACGATTCTGCACGTCGATGAGGAGTTCTGTTTCTTCGCCGATGACCTCACGCACAGCCGCCACCACCTCCCGGTCACGCTGGGTGTTGACTCGGGCAAAGCCGCCCGGCCACTCCTCCAGCTTAACCGCCGTGAAACCAAGCCCGACGGCACGGTCGAACCGCTCCCGCATCTCATCGAGGGTTTCACCAGGCGAGTATACGGTGGAATAGGGTCGCACTTTATTTTTGATCGTGCCCTCTTCCCGCACCCCACAACAGGCGTGCCAGATCAGCTCACAGACGGGCCGGCCCAATGCCTTGCCGGCGATGTCCCAGAGCGCTGTCTCGACCGCTCCGATGGCGGCAAGAGTTACGCCCCGGCGCCCAAAGAGGCCGGTACGGGCGTACATCTTCTGCCACAGGCGCTCCACTTGGAGGGGATCTTCACCCCGAATCAGCTGCTCCAGCCCGCCGTCGCAGCGGATGATGGCGTCGATCACCAGGGAGGGTGATTCGGCCTGACCCAATCCGGTCAAGCCCTCGTCCGTATGGACCCGAACCAGAGTTTCTCCCGCCTTGCCCGGATCGAGCAGGGCGATGGTTTCGATTTCCGTGATTTTCATGGCGCGGAATGCGTTACTGCTACCGTGGAGTTTGGAGACCAATGATGGGCGCGCCGGTCAGGATGAGCGATCAAATTCCTCCGTATGGGCGAATGTGGAATATGTCTCAATTCTTACAGCAAATACCCCTCCTGGGCGGGGTTCAGGGAAGGTCGTCCCGTTCACCTGGATTGGTTGGGTATCCCCTTGGGCCGGGGTCCGATGCCGTTGGTGCCGCATTGAGCAGATTGCAAATCTGCTCCACGGGAAGACTCCGTGAATCGGAATGGGCGGAAACTTTATTACACTTACTCTGCATCAGCCTCCTAGTAAACCGAACCAACGAGGAACGTATGATAGAAATCCAACTGATTCGTGAAGACAATAAGGCAGTGGTTACCATCGACGGTGCGATTTTTACCGAATACCGCTACGGCCACTACGTCTGCCGGCCCTACTTTTACCCGGTCCTAACCGCCGACGGACAGAGACTTACCCGCGGCTATCCTATGGAACTCGTGGAGGGCGAATCCCAGGACCACTACCACCACCGCGGCGTCTACGTAGCCCACGGCTTGGTCAATGGCTTTAATCTTTGGGATGAAGGCACCGGCCACGGCGCTATGTTGCAGCGGGGCGATCCGGTAGTGGGCAGCGACAGCGAAGTAGCGACGATCGAGGGAATGGTCGATTGGTATGGTCCCGAGGGGCAAAGGGTGCTGGAGGAGCGGCGCAGCATCAGAATTCGGCCGGACGAGGATTTTCGCGTTGTCGATCACCATAGCGAGTTCAGGGCCAGCTACGGCGATGTGACCTTTGGTGACACCAAGGAGGGCGGATTGTTTTCGATTCGGGTACCCACCTCCATGGATGCGAAAGACAAGGGGCGCATCGAGAATTCGGAAGGCCAGATCTACGAAAGCGGCCAGGGGGAAGAGACCACTTGGGGCAGACAAGCCGCCTGGGTTGACTATTCAGGATCTTTGGCGAACGGCCAGGAATGGGGCCACACCGTAATCGACCACAAGGACAATCCCCGCCACCCGACCTATTGGCACGTGCGCGGTTACGGCTTGTTTACGGCCAATCCTTTTGGCGTCCACGATTTTAAAGGAGACAAGAGCATCGACGAAAGTTTGACCATCAAGGCCGGCGACAACGCGGTCTTCCGCTATCGTTGGATCGTCCATCCGGGGCGCGGGATCGGAAACTCCCGCATCCGCGAGTTAATTGACGAGTTCCAGGTTTCTTGAGGCACCGACCTAAGACTGGATTAGCGAAACGGGTCTATGAATTTTTCCTGATGTATAATTCGGCGTCTATGATTCTGTTCGGGAAGCTGACAGTTCTCTCAATCACACGCACCTTGCTTTAGCCATCGCCGATCTTTCGGATGCCTCTCTTTTCAGATTCTGTGAAGAACGAGGCGCTTGGCATACACAAAGAATCGTCGTTTCATACACACATGAAAAGGACGAACATTGTGCTGGACGAGAAGGTGGTGGAGACTGCTCTTCGCCTCACCGGAATCACCACCCAGAGGGAGCTTGTGGACCATGCTCTTCGGGAACTCGTTAGACGCCATGAGATTGCGAGGATCCAGGAACTCGAAGGTGCCGTTGATTGGGATGGTGACCTTTCAGAGATGAGAGCTGGGCGCAAGCTATGCGAACTCTGATCGATTCCACAGTATGGATAGACTTCCTTAGAGCGCGCGACGCCCCTCACACCCAGCGTCTGAAATCCCTCCTGTCGGCTGGTGAAGATGCTTGCATTTGCGGGCACGTGCTTGCTGAGGTGCTGAGAGGGACTCGCTATGATGAGCAGTATCAGAAGGTGGAGCGTCGCTTCGATGCCCTTGAATTCTTGCCGATGGACCGGGGATCCTTTCAGAAAGCTGCAGACATTTTAAAGCGGAGTGGAATCACTCTAAAGAACACGGTGGCTACTTTCATCGTAGCTGTCGCGCTTGAGCGGGATGTCTATCTGCTTCACAATGACAGCGACTTCGACCTCATCGCGCGCGAGTTCCCTCTTAAAATCGTGCCGACCAAGTAGCAACGCTGAAGGAACAAGACTTCCCAGCGAATTCCGGTCTTCTCCTTCGATTCAAGATGCATCCTTTAAACCGGTGTCGGTGAACTTCAGCATTTGAGAAATGGGAGGATCGAAGATGCACCGATCAGCAATCTCGGGTTGCGGGCCAAGGAGTTTCCACCATGCAGCTGCCTACAGCGGCCTTGATGAGATGCAGCTTGTTGCGGCATGCGACATGAACCTCGAGCGACTCGATGAGTACGGCGATACCTTCGGAATCGAGAAGCGCTATGAGGACCTGGAGTTGATGTTGCAGATTGAGAAACCCGACCTCAATCACATCGTGACGCAGCCGATGATTCGCGAGCAGTCAAGGACTGAAACGGATACTCGATGAAAAGGGAATCTGGGACCCGGAGTTTGTGCGCTGTGTGACCAAGGGAAACATCCTCTCGATGGGTCCGCCCATGATGGTCCTCTTGATGTTCTTTCTGGACGGATGGTGTCCGGATTCGGTCTGGGCGTGCGCTAGGGATTGGAACGGGTTAGAAAATCGTAATCCCGCTCCCGGCTCCCGCGAACGTGCTGGCGAGATTCACTTATCCGAACGGACTCGTCGTCTACCTGGAAGACGCAGAGGATTGCATCGGCCCTCACGGGTGAGACCATCGCACTGCCGGCCGAAGTCGGTGACGACGTGGTCAGAGAGCTAGAGAAGAAGCTGGGACGATGAACGCCGCTAATCTGTACTTCAATGCTGATGCGGGTTTGTGGGCACGAATTTTGCCGCCCAGCACACCGTAGATTGGGGCCCACGGATGGCACTGCGATCCCACGGATGCCTGTCGGCTATTCGCTCTTCTCTTCATCCGTGGGATCGCAGTGCCATCCGTGGGCCAAACTCTCTCCGAATTCAGAGTAAGAGTAAGAGTAAGAGGATGAGGAAGATCGGATGTTCGCACCTACAATTTCACAACCTCCCCCGTGCGGGCGGATTCTTCGGCGGCGAGGCAGGCACGGACGGCTTCGCGGGATTCTTCGCAAGCCCATTGAGGTGGGAACGCCGTGATCTCGCATCGTATAGCGAAATTTGCGGTAAGAGTAGGGTCGGAAGTTTGTGAGAAGGCCGGCTTCGCGTTCAAGGACCGACGTCTTTCTCCACATAGATCGCGTAGACTTTCGGATCTTCCGGACGAATACCGGCATAATTGAACCTGATCCGTATGGCTCCTTCTTGCTTTTCAACCAGTTCCCGCCCATTCCACATCACCGTCTGGTGAAATCCCGACTCGAGAGGTTCGCAGTCCGCCGCGGAGTACCCTTTGACGGGCAGGAAGCGCTCATCCAGAATTTCAACCGTTACTTGACTGTGCTCGGACAAGGCGTCGACATTCAGAGACACCTCACTCGGTTGTCCCTCGAGGTCGATCGGCGCCGAAATCACGTGTTGCGGCTCTATCGAATTCGGATTTATGTGGGAAGCCTGGAAGTAGCCCAAGCGGTCGCGCTTCCAACGCGCAACCCGAATCCCATTACTCAGCTGCTCCGGCCAGGGTGCGTACCAGAAGAGAGTCTCGTCTCCCACGTTTTCGAAGCCTTGCCCCTGTGCAAGCCCGGCGTGCTTGAAATTCATCGGAGTGGGCAGGTGTTCAAAATCGTCTTCCCCGGCTTCCACCATCCGGAAATCCGGTATCGGTTCGCGATAGTGCAGGGCGTCGTTACTGACCACCAAGCCGAGATCCATCTCAACGTGCCGCCTGTCGTTATTCTCTGGCCCGTGCCACTGGCCGTAGAGGCCGACGATCACATTCCCGCGGTTCCACAGAGCGGCTCCAAGGTGCACCTGCTCTCCCTGATGGTCTCCGTAGACCATCGGTCTCGGTGGGATGTTGTCACGTCGGAATCCCAGGCAGGAAGCTTCGATCCAGTGTTCGAAATCGTAGGATGCGAACATCACCAGTTGTCGCAGGGATCCGAAGTGACTGCCGCCGTGGCCGCTCAAATAATAACACCCGTTGAACTTTGTGCCGCCCGTCATTTCGCATAGAGGCAGGTCGGGCCTGCGTTTCGCCTCGGTCCACCGGAGACCATCGGCACTGAATACGACGGCGAATTTCCTGGAATGCTTGGATGTCTCGATGACGGCTTTGAACCGGCGTGCCGGATCCGGATCCTCCGGTTCGTAGTAGACCACACAGGCCTGGATGTGGTGTTCGCCGCCGAGCATGTCCACGAGATTGTTGTGCTTCGAGCCGTTGTAATCCACCAATCCGAGATCCGGTTTGTCCCAATTGTAGCCATCACGGCTTTTCGCCAAGCAGACTCGTTCGTGCCACACATCGTCATCTCCCTGACCGAGATACCACATCCATAGCTCTTCGCCCACCCGATGTACCGAACCGTAGTAGATGACGCGGGCGCTATCCGGCGCACCTGGAGGTCCCTGTGGGACCACGATCTTGGTTCGATCCACCCCGGCTTTGTAGCGAACCAGGTGCAGCCGTACGCCGTGCTGGAAAGGTAGGCTGTGATCGTCGAAGGGAAACAGAACAACCTGATCGGCGCTGAGGTTCTCCGGATTGGATTTCAGAATCATGAATGCGAGAAGATGACAACAGATTACATCCTATCTTTTGTGCAAGATATTAGACCGCAGATTTAATAGATTCGAATCTGGTTAATCACGGTAATTCGCGGTCTCCCTCCGATTCGGTTCGACTCAAAAGATAGCGATACCTCACTCCTCTTCAATCGCCTCGTAGACAAGCGGCTTGAGGACGTGACTCAGATCGGAAAAGGGAACGTGCTGGGCCAGGGTTATCGCCACCAGCTCATCCTTTGGGGAGATCCAGAATTCTGTGCTCGTCCCGCCGATCCAGCCGTACTCACCGACCTGTGAAGCCGGCACCCAATCGGTTTTCTGGACGCGCACCGAGACCCCCAGCCCGAATCCCAGTCCCCCGTATCGGTCAACGGGTTTTTTGTCGAGCGGTATCAAGTGATCCGGTAAATGGTTTCGGGTCATCTCCTCCACGGACTCGGTTTCGAGCAGACGCCTTCCAACCAAGGTTCCCCGATTCGAGAGCATCAAGCAGAACCGCATGAAATCTGTCCCAGTCGAGACCAATCCCCCGCCGGCGGAAAGGAACCTTGGCGGAATGATGAAGGCGGTTTTCGAATTCTTACCGGTGCCGCCTTCAGAAGCGTCGATTGCCTGCAGGCCGCCAGTCGGGTTGGGGCCATAAATGCCGGACAGCCGGTCAATTTTCTCGGCCGGCACATGGAAACCTGTATCAACCATGGACAGCGGCTGGAAGATCCTCTCTTCCAAGAATGCGTCGAAGGGCTGATTGGAAGCTACCTCGAGGAGCCGGCCTAGGACGTCGGCTGCGATGCTGTAATGCCACTTCGTGCCGGGTTGATACAAAAGCGGGGTCGACCCTAGGCGCTCGACGAGCTCTTGCAGGTTGCACTCATACAACCGGTTCAGACCCGCCTTACGATAGATTTCATCCACCCCTGTGTTGCCGGCCATGTATCGAATAGCTCCGGGTAATCCCGCGGTGTGACGCATGATGTCGCGAACCGTCATTTGACGTTCCGGATCAACGAGCGTGACTTCGTCTGCCTCAGGATCTTGGGTCACTTTGAGCCCACGAAATTCAGGTAGATACACCGAAGCAGGCGCATCGAGCTCTAGTTTTCCTTCCTCGCAGAGCATCATTACCGCCACCGCCGCGACCGGCTTGGTCATCGAGTAGATGCGGAATATCGTGTCCTTTGTCATTGGTTTCCGCGCCTCCAGGTCCATCAGGCCATGGGTCTCAAAATGGGCGACCTTACCGCGCCGCGCCACCATCGTGACGGCGCCGGCGAGCTGCTGTTCGTCGACGAACCGCTGCGCTGTCGAGCTGATTCGGTCGAGCCTCTCCGCCGACAGTCCTACCTGTTGAGGGCCGGCGGTAAGGACGGTGAGTCCTCCGATCAGATTATCGTCCATCTCATGCGCCCGGTTATCGCTTTAGCGGACTCTGATGCTGCCCGTTTCACGAGCGGAATTGGCAGAAGTCATCGCCCGTCTTCGTGCATGAATTGACGAGCATTTCACGATGCCGTTCCAACTCTTTCGCAAATGCGCGATCGAGTGCCAGATTTCGGACCTCACCGGGGTCGGTTTCCAGATCAAATAACTGTTCGGGGTTAACGCCCTCCGAGTAGCTGATGTATTTGAAGCGGGAAGAACGGATCATCCTGGCCTGCATATCGAGGTCTTCGGTGTCCGGGTGGAGCTCTGACAGTATGTACTCACGTCCGGGTGTGGCTGGATTCTCGAAGAGAGACCGGAGGCTGACCCCGGTTCTGTCTGGGCAGGCAACTTCCGCGTAGTCGCACATCGTCGGAAGAACGTCGAGCCCGGATACGAGATGGTCGCGGTCGACACGATCCGCTGGGATGACGCCGGGCCAGGTCATGATGAACGGGACCTTTACCGGCTCTTCATAGAGCCCCAGCTTTGTCACCCATTGATGCCCGGCCATCCCTTCGCCGTGATCGCTGGTGAGGATGACGAGCGTGTCTTCGCATAGTCCGGCCTCTTCCAGGGCTGATGTGACGCGACCGACTTGAGCGTCAACCAATTCCGTGAGACGATAGTAGGCGCCCAGATACTCTCGCCACCTCCTCTCGTCCCAATCCCAGGTGAAGTTGCCTTCCTGTCCGTAGTAGGTTCGCGCCCGGCACTTTGTGAGAAACTCTGATTCATCTCGGTCGATCTCGAAATTGTCCGGCAGAGGCGGCACTTCATCCGGTGCTGGGAGATCGAAGGCGAGGGCGTCGGCACTATTTTTCAGCCTGACGGTGGAATCGGCCAGAGGGCCTTGTGGCGTTGATTGCTGCATGATCCAGTAGCAGATGTCATGAGGATTGCATAGGGAAACGCCGAGGAGGAAGGGTTGCTTGTGATCCTGCTGGAGGAATTCAATGGCTCGATCGGCTACGTGCTCGTCGCCATGGATGCCATAACCGAGCGGTGCATCCGATTCGTGGAGACACTTAAATCCGCGGATGTCGGAGTCATTGCCCGAGAGACACCACCGACCAGCCCAAGCTGTTTGGAAACCTGCCTCCCGGAAGATCTCTCCCATCGTCGGCATTGCTTGGTGAATCGACATTCCGTTGACCAGAACACCGTTTTCGTGGGGAAGGCGACCGGTCATGATGCACACCCGAGACGGTCCGCAGACGGGAGCCGCGCAGTAGGACTTTTCGAATCGGATGCCGGATTTGGCGAGGGCATCCATGTGCAGCGTGCTGAGATAAGGATTACCGGCACAACTCAACGCGCGATCGGACTGTTGGTCGGTGAATAAGAAGAGGATGTTAGGAGGCACGGGTACTGATGATAATGAGCAGGTCGGGAATCTGGAGCCCTCGCTTTTCTAATAGTCAGCCGTGGCGAGGTGAGTATGGAAATGTCAGAAGGAATCCATCATGGTAATCTTTTCGAATCAAATGGTTTTCGAATTTCTGCTGCGCGGCGGACCGGCCCGAGTCTTGCGATCACGGTTCCTGATCCGTTGTCCAGGGCGGTCAGCAATCCGTTAAAGAACGTGTGAACCTGTCGCCGCTGGCATCTTCCCCCCTTGCCCTGCCGGCCACAGTTTCGCGTGTGAGCCAGTCCATCGCTCTCAGGACCGTTCGTTCTCTGAGATCACGTGTTACCTTGGAGTCCCAGAGATTCACCATTTCGTTCGGATCCGTAGCCATGGTGTAAATCTCACCCTGAGGATGGGTCTCGTCCGGCGCCGGTGAGTGGTAGAGGTTGACCTTGTGGTCGTCTTGGAACCACATGGTGCCGTGGATCGGGGGATCGAAGTAGCCGCGATAGCCTTCCTCCGGTTTTGAGCAGTTTCCGCTGTTGCGATAAAGACACACCGCCCGGTTTCGCCGTTTCAGTTCCGTTGCATCGAGGAGTTTGACGCCATCGGGCGACCACGCACGTGTTTCTCCAGGTGATTGCCCCGCATATTGCAGGCAGGTTGCAGCGATGTCGTGCCATTGCACCGGCTCAGGAAATCGATGGTTCGCTCGGCCGCCCAGGTCGTCATGCGGGAAGAGACCGCTATGTTTCCGACCCTACTCTGTTTCTCACGTATAGCTTCCCGTGTTTCGGGGTCCCGTTGGGCAAGCCAATCCAGGTAGAGGCTGTCCCAAATCCGAGAGGATTTGGGTGGAAGCCTGATACCGATATCAATCTTCGTCACGTTATGTAGACCACGACATGCCTTCCGTCCTCGGTAGCTTACCTTTTATCCGTTATGCACCTTTCCAGCACCCTTCCTCTCGCTTTGAGTCGATAGTTCTCCCAAGGAAGCGCCTCTGACTCGATTCTTGGATCCCTATGCCGCCTGCGTTGCCTCTTTCTCATGTTCTTGCGCAAGTCTCTGCGCGATTTTCCATAGATTGTGGGACAGAACCGACCAGGCCACGCTAAGGTTACGGTTGTCAAAGCCTTTGCTGCGTATCTTGCCCCCGTGCCATCGGTTCTTGAGCACTCCGATCCGGCCTTCGGTGCTCCCTCGTCGTCGCTGCAACCGGACAAAGCGCGGCTCCTCCATCCGCTCCTTGAGCTCTTGTGGATTGCGGGGCGTAAGGGCGTCAAAAATCCCCTCTGCCTGGAGCCGCTTGCTGGCCGCCTTCGAGGCATAGCCCCGATCCCCACTGATCGCTTCGATCTTCTCCTCTAAAGCGAAGCCCTTTTGCCTCTCCAGACTTTCCCAAAGCTGCTTCAATTCGCTCGGGGCCTGCCCCCCATACAGTTTCCAGTCCAACAGATATCCCTCTGCGCTCTCGCATAAATAAAGGGTGTTGCCAAACTCCACCTCCCGATCTGCCTTGCCTCGCACGATGACGTCAATCTCAGGTTCGTAGGCGCTCAGGATCTTCTCCTCATTCTTCACCTGCCGCCCCCCTATGATCCGTTCGTGCGCCTGTTTCATGACCTGCGGTATCTGCTCTAACATACCATCCATTCGCTCGATGATTCGGCTCGCCTTCTTCTCGGTGTAATCGCTTTGCATCCACATAGCTTCCAATAAGTCACGGTGGCGAAGGGCATGGCCCTCAATCTTCTTGAGCAATAGCTTCATCCGCCGCAGGATCCCTTTACGCGCTTTGCCCGCCTCCCGGCGCCGACGCGCATGCGTCATCTCCAGGCACCGTTTGTTCATCTCCCGAGCCAATCCCTTTGCTCCCTGGGGCATGCGCTGTTTCATTCCCGCCTGCCGGATCAGACTGATCGCCTTGAGCAGCGTTGCTCCCACATCCTTGAGCAAGACCCAGTCCACGGGCCAGTGGATGTTCGCTTCCAGGCAAGTGGCGTCGATCAGGCATTCCCTCGTATCGATCGGCTTCTCTAATCCTGCCTCACCACAATGTTCAGCATTGCCCACCACCTCGGTCATCCTTGCATGCAGCTGTCTCAGATACGCTTCGTCGAAGAATTTCGAATCCCGTTCCAGACTGCTCTTCGATATTTTCCGGATCCCGTCTACCTCACGCACCCGGCAAAAATTAGCCAGAAGCTCACTGCGTCCCAACTCCTGCGACAGACAACGAAAGGATATCCCTCCGAGTAAATGACGCACCACCTCCACCCGTAGCGCTTTTATCGCTCTTAGAGCGCGTCGCTCCCGATCCTTCCCTCCCGCTTCATCCCATCCTTCCAAGGCTTTTACGATCGCCTCCCTTTCCAGCGAGGAGTCGATCAAAACCCGGTCAATCCGCTCCATTGTTTCCAGAAACACGGTGTAGTCTTTGCATCGAATGACTGGAGTTAGGGCTGGACGCAGGAAGCTTTGTACGGCAATATTTTTCATGAGAAGGGCGTGCTTTGTATTTGACTAACGCAAGCATAAGCGCCCTTTTTCGCCGGATCGAGCTTTTTGCAGCTCTATCCGGCCTTTTTTTTGCCCATAACTCATTAAAAATCAATTGTTTCCACCACTGGGACGGGCTCCAGGTAGGCGTTATCCAACCCCCACGGCCCAAATGGATCACAGGCCCACTCGTAGACATCGAATCCGTCATTCGGGTGTCGCCGTTCAGCTTCCCGGTAGATGCCTGACACATGCAACTTCCCGAAAAGGGCGGTTTCATTTCTTGCGCGGCAGCTTCCGCGACCGGCCACGGATGTTTGGATACCGGATTGAGAGAGAATCGCTTCCAATGGTATTGGTACTTTTCTGATTTCCAGCCCGTATAGACTTCCTCCCATGACAAGAGGCCCTGGTGCACTCCAAGTAACAGCTCCATGACCGGGCCGGAAGCCTTTTGGTAGCGATAGTCGACGGAAAGCCGCAGCCGGTTACCGGATCGATTGGGGAGACCACGATTCACGGTGTGGCTGTGGAAGAAGATCACATCTCCAAGTTGGAAGGGACTCGACACCCACTCACCGTCTAAACGCGCCGTATCGCTCCGAAGACCCCCTGCCCCGGGAGATCGAGAGACCGGGAAAATCCCCGCCTTATGAGAACCCTGCAACACACTGAGTCCGCCCAGTTTCCGAGGACAGTCGCCCAATGGGATCCAAGCCGTCCAAACATCCGGGGTACCTTGAATGTGTACATAGTTCTGATGGGGCGGGGTCGTTTCGTTGAGGTTGGTAGGAAAGATGAAGCGTGCGATGTTGCTGGGCTGAAGCAAGACGTTCGGACCGAGAAGTGTTGTTGCAATTTGGAAGAGCGTCGGGTCGTGAGTAAGGCTGTGGAAGGATTCGAGCCCTTGAACCGCATCGTAAACCGGCTTAAAATCCTCCATACCCGATACGAGCGCGGGGTGGCTTGTTGTCGCCTCATTTGGATCCTTGCCGGCTCGACCTTGCCTGACCTCAGTGACGTAACGGCAGCGTCGCAGACCGACACGTCGAGGAAGTCGCGGACGGTCAGGTTCCGGCCGTGGCCTTTTTGAATGTCGTTTCCCTGCAGCAACAGCTCGGGCTCGGCCGTCCTCCTTCATCTCGTTCATCACGAAGGTGCCGGCCGAGCCGGCTCCCTTTTTGAATGTCGTTTCCCTGCAGCAACAGCTCGGGCTCGGCCGTCCTCCTTCATCTCGTTCATCACGAAGGTGCCGGCCGAGCCGGCTCCAATCATCAATGCGCGGTAGTTCATGCTGCTCCTCTTAGATGGCAGGTTGCGGGTTACGTCGTAGGCGCTTCCGCTTTCAAGAAGTCGTTGTAGTGGAAACGGTCCTCGCCGCGGACCAACATCGTTTTCGCATAGTAGTCCATCCCTGACTCCTTCACCCCATCTGAATCGAATCTGGCCTCGGGCGTTGTGAAGCGCAGGGCGTAGGCCAGTCGAGGCAGATCACTCGAGTTGGCGTCCGAGCCGTGTAGAGTGGCCTCGTTAAAAAAGACGACTTCGCCCGGGGCCATTTCGAGGTCCAGGGCGCTGGATTCACCCAACTGACCGGTTGCGTTCAAGGCATCTATCCAGTCTGCCTCATCCCGGTCCAGGAGGGTGCACAGGTCGTAGCCCGACGGCCACCGACTTAGCCCCCTCGACCACGTCAGGCGTTCGGTCGAATCGATCACTGGAGCACAAGGACTTCAGCCCGAATTGCCTCGGGTGAATGGTTCGAAGTAACTGGTTTCGACATTGGAGAAATTTGTTTGCAGCGGATGAAAGCACAGCAACGGATAAGGATCAACAATCGCCTTTCAGATCGCCGTCTCAGCGTGCTCTCCACTAACATTCCCGCTTGACGCAGGTCCACTGGATAAACCTGTATCACAAGACCATCACCCTCAAGACACTGAAAAAATGATTCTGCTGCACTTCTACGCGGGGATATTGAATAAGAGAACGGGTGCAGCGGCACCTTGTCAGATGTACCCGAACAGCGGCGGAAAGACGATTACGACGATGGCCGCCCACAGGGCATAGACCGGCAAGTAATCCGTCTGCCACCGTTCGAGTCCCGTGAACGATCCGCGCCCGCGCAGGAAGCTGATGTAGAGCACGGCGGACCAAGCCAGATTGACTAGAAGAATCACGTTCTCGCCCAGGGCGGCCACGCGGTTCGGGCTAAAGCCGAACTCGGAGATACGCGCGGCGATGGCCCATAGCGCTACCGCGTCGGCCAATAGCGCGCTGACCACCAGCACGACCTGCGCGACATCGAAGAGGCCGGGAGGCAGCCGGGGGTCCCGGGCGGAGACGGAATAGAGCAGCAGGCCTAGGACTACCACCAAGAGCAGGTCGAAGGCGATGAGCACGTTGCGCTCGATGTCTACCCCGCGCCCGGTCCAGAGGAGGGTCGCCAGAAACGTGACTAGCAGAGCGGCGAAGAGGGGCGTGAAGAGACGCGTTAACACAGGCGCCATGTTCTCGATCACGCTCTGCTTGGCCTCCACCAGCCAGGAGCCGACCAATACGGCTCCCAACGCGCCGCACGGCAGCAGCCACGACTCGACGAAGGGCTCGACGTCGATCCCGATGGTCTGGTAGATCATCGCCAGGAACGCTGTGAGGACGCCGCCGCCGAGGGCGATCAGCACGTAGTAGATGAAGAGCTCGCCGGAGAAGCGAATGAAGTCCATGCGGCCGCCCACCTGGCCCCATCGGCCCCCCGCGTAGGCGATGCCCACTACCAGAGAGAGCGCGATCGGCAAGTGCAGCGCCGAAAGCACCTCGGTGTAGCCGTCCGGGGCGAATGGATAGACGTTGGCGAATACACCCGCCGCGACGAACGCGACGGCCAGCCAGCGGAGCGTGCGGGTGTCGAGCCTCCGTTTCCAGACGAAATAGCCGGTCATGAGGGGCAGCACGAAGAGACTCCCGTTGCGGGCGTAGAAGCCGGTGTCCTGGTCCAATTCGAGCCCGAAGAGCGCCGGCACCTTGAAGGCCACGGCCGCCGCCACCGCAAGACAGAAGGCGATGATGGCATCCGTTCGGGCCTGCCCTCGTGGCTCCTCGGAATCGGAGGGGACAACGACGAGCTCCTTCCAGAGGCGGTCCGAGTGCTCGCGTGCGAACTCCCGTGAGAGGGCGTCGAGGTTGCCCATGCGCTTCACCGCCACCAAGAGCGCTTCATCGGTGGCGAGCCCCGCGTCGACCAGGACCGCTACCTGCTCGCGCAGATGGTCTTCCAGCTCCGCTACGTCGACGGAGTGGATCGCCTGCCGGCGGCGGAGGTAGCTCCGCCATCGGTCAATCTGCTTCTCGAGCGATGCCGCGTTACCTGGATCCGGCATCGCTCAGGCTCCCTGTGGAAGCGGCGCGGCTGACGCCGCCCGCCAGATGCCCCGTAGCGTCGCGTTCACCGCTTGCCACTGCCTGCGTTCCTCGGCAAGCTGAGCCCCGCCCCGGGGCGTGATCCGGTAGTATTTGCGACGGCGGCCGCTCTCCGCAACTTCCCACCGCGCCTCGACGTGGCCGAGCCGCTCGAGCCGATGCAGAACGGGGTAGAGCATCCCGTCCGTCCACTCCATGCGCCCTCCGGACAACCCTTGAACTCGCTTGAGAATGGCGTAGCCGTAGCTGTCCTCTTCGGACAGGATCGCCAGGACGATCGGGGTCGAGGATGCGGCTATCAGGTCCTTGTTGATCTCCATGATCTTACGCTTCGCTAATGAACTCGAGTCCAATTGTGCATAGCGGAAATATGCATAACAGTGCTATGTATGTCAAGGCTGCAGTTTCACCATTGCGCAACGCGAAGTGATCGAGCAGGTTCTCCCCACTCACCTTTGGATAGACGCCGAAGTCCTGCAGGAGCCATTTCAGAGGAAGCTTCAGGAGCAGTCCATCGCCCAAGGAGAGCGGACAGATTGGTAAGGGGAAGAAGGACCGTACGGTCCCTTTTTCCCGGACTCTCCTTTCGGCGATACGAGCCCGTTGGATTTCACCGCGCAGGATATTTGCAGGTCAGCTCCAGCCACCGGTTGCAACATCGGAACCGGATCAATCGGGGTTTGAAACTTCCCCCGTCGGTTCCATGTTTCAGCCATTTGGCTGGAGCCGCGTATGGCCTGATAGTCCGCATTGGACTTGAAGTTTCAAATCACGATGTCGCCAATGCTTCTTCTTTACCTTCCTGTGTCGGGAGGTACTCGATGCGCCGCAGAAAACGCTCGCCGAAATCGTAATCCGGCTGCCCCGAGACGAAGCGCCAGAGGCGCACGCGGCGCATGGTCTCGTAGCGGTGCTCATTCCCTTCCCATCCGTGCTGAGTCGATAGAATCCCTGCGATCTCCGGATCATCGAGATCGGAGGTGTCGAAATTGCGAATTTGGGGACGTGTTGGGTTGAGACGAAGTTTGTACATGAAACGGTCTTGATTGGTATGGTTGCTCCGGGCGCCATGCCAGACGCGGGTGTTCCACACATACATCGTACCTGCCTTACAGGATGCCCAGATCTTGCCTCTCATGTGCTGGTAAAAGGTGATCTCACTAGTGCGGACATTGCGGTACTGAGTTCCCGGAATCAGGAACGTGCCGCCCATCTCATCTGGAGTGTCAGTCGGAAAAAAGGAGAGCTGGATATCGAAATAGTTCTCCCGGAAATCGATCACCGAGTCCTGATGGGTGTTGGTCCTGCCATTTGCTTCGCGCCCACGAAATGGGCAGCGTGGTGATCGTAGAGGGGATCGGGGCCGACCAGGGAATGAATCAGGCCTTTCACTTTGGGCAGGCGGAAGGCGTCGCCCAATGCGGTACCCTTCGGCCAGGTCTCCTCGAAAGGCGTGCCGACAGCGTAGTACCCCCGCTTCCTCTTCTCCATCTCTTCCAGGCAGGCTCTGCACAGCTTCTTCGGCACCATGTTGTCAAATTTGAGATAGCCCGAAGCTACGAACGCTGCCATTTGCTTGGAATTCAGCAGATGCTTTTTCATGATTTCCCTTTCCTTTTTTCCTTTTCCAACTCGCGGTATTTGGCCAGCACGGTCTGGTAGGGCAGGGGACCGTCTTCGTAGGCATCGTCGGGCGAGCGCGGCGTGAGTTCGGACATCTGGATAACCTGCCATCCGTCGCGCATGGCTTCCATGGCATTGCTATAGGGAGGCTCCGGCTCATCGACCAGATCGCTGATTCCGGTGCCCTTGGAGGCTTCGTATCTCGACCAACCGATCGTCGCCGAATCGAGCCCCGGTGAGGTCTGGAAGAGCACGAGGATGTCTTGGACGAGGGGCATGTTCCGATATTTGAGACTTTACTCTCTCAAAATATCAGTGCCTCCAGAGAGGCGGCAAGCTGAATAGAAATCCCGTTGGCGGGACTGATGCTGGTTTACAGACGGGCCGGAGAGGCCGAAAACAACGGCACGATCGGCGAAATGCTCAGGTATCGCGCTACAGATTTTATAGGGACAGGACATCTATAGTCTATAGAAAAATTCGCTTGACGACGGGTTTCCGTTGTAAAGCGTTGAAGATCAAGGAAATCTCTTTGAAAACCAGCGACCTGGGAGATCTTCGGCCTATTAACTTGTCAAGCAACTCGATTGCTGAGTTCCGTGCAGCGGAGACGCATGTCTGCGAGTTGGCCGGAGTAGTCGGAAATGCGAGCCAGGTTATGAGATTCGTGGGGGTCCGACTCAAGGTCATAGAGTTCTTCGTGGACGGGATTCTGCTCGAAGTAGCGGATGTATTTCCACCGCGCCGTCCTCACGCCTTCGCTCTTGGGGATGTCGGACCGATTGAAGAGGTGCTCACAGAAGAATTCGGTGCGCCATTTATTCACTGACCCATCTATGAGGGAAAGGAGACTTTGGCCCTGGACGATCTCGGGAATCGGAAGTCCCGCCAGCGCGAGGATGGTGGGTGCGACGTCAATGTTCAATACCACCTTTTCGATGACGGCTGAGCTTCTGGCCGTGGTTCTCGGATCTCGGATTATGAGCGGTATGCGGATCGACTCTTCATTTAGTTGCCAGCAGTCACTCAGTCCCCGTTCTCCGAAATACATACCGTGGTCTGAGGCGAAGATGATGACGGTGTTGTGGTCGAGGGACAGCCCTTCCAAATCCTTTACGAAACGTCCAACGTTTCGATCGACCCCGCTCACCATCCGGTAGAGTCCCTTCATGTGACGTTGGTAGTTCTCCGGGGTGTCGAATCGGTTGTGCCACCGGACCCGACTCTCGGATTCCTGGATGAACTTCGGCAGCATAGTGAAGAAGGAAGGATCCGAGTTGGCTGGATCGGGAATAACTTCGTTCTTGTAGAGTTCATCCTCGGACTGGGGCCAAATATAGAAGCGAGGATCGCCGTCCTGTGCATGCGGCGCATTGAAACTGATGGACAAGCAAAACGGCTGATCGGTGTTATCCTGGTGGTGCTGTTCAAGGAATTCGACCGCCTTGTCTCCTGTGATGTCGGTCAAATGGCGGATCCCGCCGTTCTGCTGAGGGATCTCATATCCGTCTTCCGTCCAGTGTTCAAAGTTGTCGAAGTGGTCGAATAGCTTATCGATACCGGCTTCGTCTTCGAGCGTGGGTTCGATTCCATTAGATGCGATACCGAACTTGCCGATGAATCCGGTTCGATATCCGGCCGCCTTCAAGAGAGCCGGATAGCTGTTGTCCGTGTACTCAGTCCGCAGTGGTGGAGTAAAGAAGGTGAACCGGTGGCGCCTTTCATAAAGACCTGTCAAATAACTGGCACGGCTGGCGGCACAGATGGGAGTCGTAGCAAAAGCGCTGGCGAATCGAACGCCGCGCTCGGCCAAACGATCGAGATTGGGCGTCTGAATGATCGGATTCCCGGCACAACCGAGGAGATCGGCGCGCTGGTTGTCCGTAAGGATAAGGAGAATATTCGGTCGATCAGTTGACGGCATGGCACGCTGGTCAGTGATACTCAAGTAGGTTTCTAGCGAGCAACCTGCGAAAGTGAAACTACAATGTCCAGGCGAGTTTGCAGGCACGACTAGCTTGGGAATCGCCCGCGATTTCCAAGCTAGTCGTAGTTGCTCGGCTTATGGTTGCCCATCAACCGCAGCTGGCGAGGTGTGGCTAGCGCCAGAATCTCCTCGTCGAATTGGAATCTGTTGAGATAGGGCGGGTATTTCTGCGTGATAATGCGTTGGGCGTAGTGAACCTGGAGGAGGTAGCGGGTCCGCCCGCTGGTATTGGGCGTGCCGCGATGCCAAACCTCGCAGCGGAAGATGACGCAATCACCGGCCTGGCACATGATGCTCTGCTCCCCGACTCCCTTAAAGCTTGTTTCTCCCTCCTTGGGTAGTCTGCCGGCTCGGTGGCTGCCGGGAACGAAATTTGTCGGCCCCAATTCCTCGGTCAGATCGTCGAGATAGTAATGAGCGGTGGTGATGTAGATTGGGACCTTGACCTCCGGATTATCCATCACTGATTCGGGCAAAGTCAGCGGTTGCCAGTCGGCGTGTAGTTTTTGCGGAGGGCGGCCCGTCCCCGTCATCCAGGCGGTCATGCCGATGCAGTGGCAATCGTCGCCGTGCACCGCTTCGACAAGGTCGATGATTTCGGGCCGGTCCAGGAACTGAAGGAAGATTGGATCGCGGTTGAAGGCATTATTGATACTCTTATTGAGAAAGTCGTGTTCGGGGGGGTCGGTGTGGCGATCGTAACTTTCCTCAATCGCCGTGAGCCCGTCCATTGCCTGGCGCAAGGCCGAAATCTCGGCTTCGTTGAGTACCCCCGGAAAATAGGCGAAACCATCGTCCTCCATCGCCTGGACATAGCCCGCCAGATCAGTTCGCGCTACTAGTGGCAATGCCGTTGACATACTAGCTTGGATTTTCTCATGAATCGTTGGAGGAGTCCAGAATGTATATCACATTCGACTGAGTTATTTCGAGAGCACACTCATTGGGGCCGATTCGTAGAAACGCTCACGCGTTCCTCTACTGAAAGTGCTCTAATTAGAGGCTGTCCCAAATCCGAGAGGATTTGGGTGGAAGCCTGATACCGATATCAATCTTCGTCACGTTATGTAGACCACGACATGCCTTCCGTCCTCGGTAGCTTACCTTTTATCCGTTATGCACCTTTCCAGCACCCTTCCTCTCGCTTTGAGTCGATAGTTCTCCCAAGGAAGCGCCTCTGACTCGATTCTTGGATCCCTATGCCGCCTGCGTTGCCTCTTTCTCATGTTCTTGCGCAAGTCTCTGCGCGATTTTCCATAGATTGTGGGACAGAACCGACCAGGCCACGCTAAGGTTACGGTTGTCAAAGCCTTTGCTGCGTATCTTGCCCCCGTGCCATCGGTTCTTGAGCACTCCGATCCGGCCTTCGGTGCTCCCTCGTCGTCGCTGCAACCGGACAAAGCGCGGCTCCTCCATCCGCTCCTTGAGCTCTTGTGGATTGCGGGGCGTAAGGGCGTCAAAAATCCCCTCTGCCTGGAGCCGCTTGCTGGCCGCCTTCGAGGCATAGCCCCGATCCCCACTGATCGCTTCGATCTTCTCCTCTAAAGCGAAGCCCTTTTGCCTCTCCAGACTTTCCCAAAGCTGCTTCAATTCGCTCGGGGCCTGCCCCCCATACAGTTTCCAGTCCAACAGATATCCCTCTGCGCTCTCGCATAAATAAAGGGTGTTGCCAAACTCCACCTCCCGATCTGCCTTGCCTCGCACGATGACGTCAATCTCAGGTTCGTAGGCGCTCAGGATCTTCTCCTCATTCTTCACCTGCCGCCCCCCTATGATCCGTTCGTGCGCCTGTTTCATGACCTGCGGTATCTGCTCTAACATACCATCCATTCGCTCGATGATTCGGCTCGCCTTCTTCTCGGTGTAATCGCTTTGCATCCACATAGCTTCCAATAAGTCACGGTGGCGAAGGGCATGGCCCTCAATCTTCTTGAGCAATAGCTTCATCCGCCGCAGGATCCCTTTACGCGCTTTGCCCGCCTCCCGGCGCCGACGCGCATGCGTCATCTCCAGGCACCGTTTGTTCATCTCCCGAGCCAATCCCTTTGCTCCCTGGGGCATGCGCTGTTTCATTCCCGCCTGCCGGATCAGACTGATCGCCTTGAGCAGCGTTGCTCCCACATCCTTGAGCAAGACCCAGTCCACGGGCCAGTGGATGTTCGCTTCCAGGCAAGTGGCGTCGATCAGGCATTCCCTCGTATCGATCGGCTTCTCTAATCCTGCCTCACCACAATGTTCAGCATTGCCCACCACCTCGGTCATCCTTGCATGCAGCTGTCTCAGATACGCTTCGTCGAAGAATTTCGAATCCCGTTCCAGACTGCTCTTCGATATTTTCCGGATCCCGTCTACCTCACGCACCCGGCAAAAATTAGCCAGAAGCTCACTGCGTCCCAACTCCTGCGACAGACAACGAAAGGATATCCCTCCGAGTAAATGACGCACCACCTCCACCCGCAGCGCTTTTATCGCTCTTAGAGCGCGTCGCTCCCGATCCTTCCCTCCCGCTTCATCCCATCCTTCCAAGGCTTTTACGATCGCCTCCCTTTCCAGCGAGGAGTCGATCAAAACCCGGTCAATCCGCTCCATTGTTTCCAGAAACACGGTGTAGTCTTTGCATCGAATGACTGGAGTTAGGGCTGGACGCAGGAAGCTTTGTACGGCAATATTTTTCATGAGAAGGGCGTGCTTTGTATTTGACTAACGCAAGCATAAGCGCCCTTTTTCGCCGGATCGAGCTTTTTGCAGCTCTATCCGGCCTTTTTTTTGCCCATAACTCATTAAAAATCAATTGTTTCCACCACTGGGACGGGCTCTAATTAGGGGTACGTTTTCAAACGACTATAATTGAGTAGCGAAAGTAACGTTGACCGCGATGCGCTCGGCGGGAGCAGTCGGCTTCCGCCGCAACATGAATTCCGTCAGTATTCGAAACCCTTGGCTACAACACCTTCGTTCACGAAGAGATACAGCCCATCCTTCCCGGGAGCAACGAGATCAGGGAACCCATTGCCCGTGATATCCGCCATGTCGAAATGAATGCCCAGACCGGTTGTTTCGCGTTGGGCGCCGTAGTCGATGACCTGTTTCACAAAGCTCTCTCCCGTCCATTTGAAGTGGTAAATTCCGTAGTCATCATGGGCTCCCGGATCCTTACCTTTGTGAGCGCGGTACCTCTTACCGGTGACCAGTTCGCACGCTCCGTCACAGTCGATATCGATCCAATTCATGTCATGATACTGGGAATTGAATGGATCGATCGGATGCTTGATCCAATCGTGTTGACCGTCTTCGATCGTGTGTTCAATCCAGTCGAGGCCGTAGTCATGGGCGCTCCCTACGATTAAGTCGTTTATTCCGTTGCCGGTTACATCGACGACCAGGATAGGTATGCTGGCCCTTGGACCGATCTGCAGACCAGGATGCCACTTCCACTCTCCTCCATAGGTGTCCTTAGGTGCCTCAAGCCATCCGTCCTCCAGTACAATGTCCACGCGACCGTTTCCGGCGATGTCACCGCAGCCCAGTCCGTGTCCCTGCGGCTCGTCGCGTATCAGGTGTTTCTTGAACGTGCCTGTTCCTCTTCCCGATGAGTCGGTTATCAACTTAAATACCTGGAGAGCATCGTTAGGTGTATTGGGGACGATCTCCGGAATGCCGTCGCCGTCGATATCCCATGCCCTAGTCGTTTCAATGTTGCCAATAGGCTCCAGTTCATGGACCGGCCACTCCTTTCCGGTTTCCTCTGGATTCTTAAGCCAACGGAGTTTTTTGCCAAACCATCCGCCCGTGACGATGTCCGGGCGACCGTTTCCCGTCACATCTAGTGGAATGGTTGAGAAATCATCGAAGTATTCAACGTCGTGGGGTTCCTGGGGCGCCACGATATGTCTCTTCAGAAAATCCGGCCCTTCATACCAGTACGACCCGGAGACAATGTCGAGGTGTCCGTCTTGATTCACATCTATGATGCAGGCCGATTCATAGCGCTGATCGTCGATCAGAATCTTTCTGAACTTCAGTGACATGGGCTCTAGCGGCTAGGAGACTTCGGTCTCTGGCTCCCCCGGCCTCGCGCCGGGGTGGCGTTGGCTTCCGAGCTACAGAACGCGTCTGCCACCCACCCCTCTCCCGCCCCTCCTCTCTCCAGCCGCCAGAGCGGCTGGAGAGAGGAGGGGCGGGAGAGGGGGATGTAGATTTAGCCGTGCCTTGTAGCTGAGAAACCGGGCGCCACCCCGGCGCGAGGCCGGGGGAGCCAATCGCAAAGCGAAGCCCGACGGATTCCTAGACATCGTTCTTCATAAGATCAGTTATCGCGATTTCATAGTTTGGCGTCCCTACGGTCTGGTGTCGGTAACATCCGAGCCAGTTGCCGGTGTCCTGACTGGGCAAAAAGGGATTCTTGGAAGATTCATTTATCCTTCTTGTTCCAGTGCGACTGCACGTCGATATCGAGATCTCGCCAATAGAATTTTAGCGGATCATCCGACTCCCATCCTTCATAGATTTCCTCCCAGGTGATCCAATTCATGTGCGGTTTCAAGGAGGATTCGTCCACCGGTTCGCTGGTCGCTTGATTTCGAAAGCTAGCGGCAAATCGGATGCGATTAGTGGTCAGGTTGTCGCTTCCCTGGTGAATGGCCATGCTGTGAAACATCAGGACGTCGCCGCAATCCACCGGGCCCCAGACCCATTGGGCTTCGGGATCCACTTTGATTTCGGTACTTTCCGGTTTGGCCGGCAGCATCTCCCCCGTGTGAGATCCCGGTATGATACCTAAGCCACCACCCAGGTCGGGACCAGAGCTGCCCAGCGGCACCCAAACGGTCCACGTCTCAGGAGTGCCTCGAACCGGGTAGAAATCCTGGTGAGGATGGGTTGTGTGGTCTGGGTTCCCCGGAAATTTAGTGTGGCATATGTGGCGCGGGTGGACCAAGATGTCGGGACCGAGCAGCCGTTTCAGAACCTTGAGCAAGACCGGATGGTGGGCAAGGGCATGAAAGCTACGAACGCGGAGCAGATCGCGGTAATATTTGATATATTCCGGAGTGGACTCTTGCTCCGATACGTAAGCGCCATTCCGGACGACCCCGTCCATCAAGTCGTAGTCTTCGTGCAGGAAACCGTGCCGTGCCGTTGCCTCCAACACATCGCGACGAACTTCGAGAACGTCCTTAACTGGAAGGAGACCGCGGAAATAGAGATAGCCGTTGGAATCCGCTGTGTTGAGTAACGCTTCCGAGTCGTCCAGAAGAGCGGTAGACTCCAGGTAGGGAGTGATGGTTTTCATCAGCTGTGATACCATATCGTTAGGAATCTGTCGGGCCTAGCTTTCTGATTTCGCGGAAGAAATCCTCCTTCTGTGCCTATACGTAGTGTGACGCCGATTTCCACCACCGACATCTTCCTTGGCCCACTGCCGAGTGGCAATGGGGGTCCTCTCGTTCAGGACTTCGGCCGAGAGTTTGAGAGAGTTTTCAATCTAATTGCGAATTTCAGCACTATGTCTTACCGGGCTGCTGTAAGTCCTCCAGGAGATGCTGTTCCCACCACTCGATAAACGCATTGTCCGTAACGTCCGGAGGGAGATTCTTCGCCGCCATTCTTATGGTGTGATTCTCGTACATCTTGTGTGCTTCATCTGCGATCACGGCTGGGTCCTCCGGAATCGCGCCCATGTCGCCATACGTTTCTATCCATTCGTCCAACTTTGAACGCAGGTCATCCAGCTCAGATTTGTGGTTAGGTGACACCGCCAAATTTGTGAGTTCGTACGGATCGGTTTCCAAATCGTAGAGTTCCTCATAAGGGCGACATGGCGCCAGGAACTTCTCCTGCTCAGGTGTGAGATTGCCTTCCGCCTGCAGCACCGGGGCCAATGTCCAGAGCGGATACTGCTGCTTCTTGTATCCATTGAACTGCATGTAGGGCCGGTCCGGATGATAGTTCCGGATGTATTTGTGTGTTTTCGTCCGAATAGATCGGATGCGATCGACAGTGCCGTCACAGCGATCTCGAGCGGAGACGATGAAATCACGTTCTCGTGCATCGGGACCAAGGAAAATGGCGCCTTCCATCCCGTCAGGAACATCCAGTCCGGCAAGGGACAGGGAGGTCGGCGCAAAATCGATCCCACTAACCAAAGATTCGCTGACCAATCCCGCCTCGATCATTCCAGGCCACCTGACGATGCACGGAACGCGGGTCCCTCCATCGTAGAGGAACTGTTTGTCGCGTATATGAGCGCGCCCATGATCACTGATAATGAAAACGATCGTGTTCTCGCTGAGACCGCCATCCTCGAGTCGCTCTAAGATCTCCCCCACCTTTCGGTCGAAAACCTGAATACTCTCGAGCCACATCGCCCAGTCCTTGCGGACCAGGGGATGGTCGGGGTAATAGGGAGGCAGTTCGACCGTGTCGGGATCGATCGGATTCTCGAAATCCGGCGAGAAATCGCGGTGGGTATCGATGATGTTGAACTGCGCGTAGAACGGTTGATCGCGGTCCCGCTCGGACCAGAGTACGCCGTCGAATGAATCATCGCGGAGAAAATTGAAGTCGGTTTTTCCGGGCTGGTCGTTGGGCGGTCCACTACTGTTGCAGGCGAAGTAACCTGCATCACGGAAATAGTCCGTGATCAGCGGAATGTTGTCAGGCAGAAGCGTCTCACGTTTGCTACGATGATGGTGCGCGCCAAAGCTCGTCTGATAACGTCCCGTAATGATGGCTGAGCGGCTCGGTGAACAAACCGGGCAGGTCACGAAGGCGTTGGCAAACAATGTCCCCTCGGAAGCGAACTGATCGAGCACTGGCGTCTCGACTATCGGCGTTCCGTAGCAGCCAAGATCAGGATACAGATCTTCGCCATAAATCCAGAGAACGTTAGGTTTCATTCTGTTGTGAGCCTGGAAATCGCGGGAGAGTGTTTAGTCCCGCTGAGCGGGATCGGTAAAATCCGGCAAGCTGCTAGTAAGTGATGGAATCAAAGATTGTCTTTTTTCACGGCCGACGCAAGATCCCGTAGTCAGGAGCTGACAGGGGTGGAAATTCTATCGAATAAGACATTGTTCCACGACGGCCGTCACAATTCCTTTACTTCCCTGGTGCATTGGAAGGGAAGATATTGGCTCACGTTCAGGAATGGAAGCACCCATAGGTCGGACGATGGCCGAGTTTTTCTCATCAGCTCAGCTGATTTGGAGAATTGGTCGGAACCGCAAGTTCTGATCGATACAGATATCGACGATCGGGATCCGACTGTTTACGCCAATGAAGAAGAGCTGTTTCTCGTCAGCATGTCTTTCCAGCGCCATTGGCAGGGGATGGAAAAGGAGTCCGGTCTCCCGAAGCATATGAGCTATCTCATTCACAGTCGAGATGGTCAGGCTTGGACCGATCCACAGCTGGCCCTACCCGATCAACGTGTCATCTGGTGGGTTTCCAACGGTCCTGACGCTCTCTACGCCTCCGTCTACGGAATGGTCGCAGCCGACGACGATGGCGCGCCTACCACGTTTACAGAGCTGTGGCGGAGCACTGATGGGCTGGGGTGGAAAAAGGTCAGCGTCATTTCCGATGAGCACAACGCATCAGAAGCGGCCCTGTCTTTTTTACCCGACCGACGACTTTTCGCCTTCGTCCGACACAATGCTCACGACCTTCCGGAGATTAAGTGGTCCTCACCGCCTTATACAGACTGGAAGACGGCCTATCAGTTCGATTTCAGACACAACGGGCCATGCATCGGGCTTGTCGGCGACAAGTTGGTAACCTCGAGCAGAGCCTTTTTCGTCGAGGATGAGCGGACCCCGCTGGCTGACGACCTCTGCCGGAAACGCAAGCGGGGAATGATACTGGGGGTGTTCGATCCTGAGACCCATCAATGGGAGCCAACCCTGGCAATGCCCCATTCCCGGGGCGTAGCCAGCCCAACCGATCCGGACGGTAATGAGGATCCTTCATTGAACTGGCCCGATGTATCGTATGCCTCCATCTTCGATCTCCAGGACGGCAACTTCCTCATGGCCTACTACGAGGGATTAAAGGGGCCGCCCTCGGATATCAGATTGGCGAGGCTAAAGTTGAGGTAACTCTGTTTCCAGGGACTGGAATCTCCCCTTTCGGTTCTAGCTTCCACATTTGACGATTCATCCATAATATCGAATGTGACAAATAAATCGACGGCCGTCGATTTATTTGTCACATTGGCAGAGGCACGTAGACAGTGAGCGGTTGCAAATTCCTTGCTGAACTGGGGACGTCCTGATTCTATCGTGAAGATGGCGGACCGCGACTTCTACCGCCAAGTCGATGAAGTGAAGGAGCAGGGGTTCACCATTCTGCATCCGGCGCTAACCTCCGCCGAATGCGACGAGGCAAGAAGTGAATTGGACCGTCTTGTCCGAGATCGAGACTGTGGGGGCCTGGAGCTCATCTTCAACAAGGCTCGGATCTTCGAACGGTTCTACCGCATTGATGCACTGCTGCGCCTAGTCCGTCACTTCCTCGGAGCCGACGCGTTGCTCAGCTCGATGCACGGATCCGTGCTGGCCCCGGGCGAGGGGGGAGGAGAGGGCTCCCTCCATGCCGATGGCGCCATTACCGGTCATAACAGGGAACTCTCGATGTCGGCCGCTGATGGAGGCCGATGTATCACCAGTCATGTTCTGGGATTCAACACCATCTGGTGTATCTCGGAGTTCACGGCGACCAACGGAGCCACTCAACTGGTCCCGGGATCTCATCTCCACTCGGGACTGGATAGGCCCGACGACGCACTCGAGCGGGCGGTCATCGCCGAGGCGCCACGAGGATCGGTGATCGTTTTCAACGTTAATGTCTGGCATGGAACCTCAGAGAACCGAACCGACGAAAACCGTTATGCGGTGCTCAGTCCCTGGCGACGGCAGTGGACGCGACGTGAATACGAGATGGCGCGGATGGTCGATCCTGGCGTGATGGAACGGGCCGGGTCGGAACGAGTCATCTTCGGCATCGACGCCCGGGAACCCTACCTCGAACGTTGGCAGTGGGATTGGGAGAAAGGGGAGCCGAAACCCGAGCATGTCTGAATCAACTTATACGCTCAGTGATGGCTACGGTAGCCTTGCGGCTGAATGTGTCTATTCACCGGATCGCTATCCTGAAAAGGAGGTCGCTTTCTATGAACGCCGGATTCGCGAAAAGGGCGGGAAAGGACTGGAATTGGCCTGTGGGGCGGGTCGCCACCTTGTCCCGCTGGTCAAGCGTGGCCTCGATGTGGAAGGCTCCGACGCATCAGCGGATGTTATTCGTTATGCGCGAATGGCGGCGGAAAAGAATGGAGTGGAGCCCGAATTTTACCACCAGCCAATGGAAGGACTGGATTTGCACAGTCGTTATGGAACCATCTTTATCGTTAACGGCTCATTCGAAATCATGAGCGACCGAACCGTGGCGATGGAAATCCTGCAGCGAATTTTCGACCACCTTGTACCGGGTGGACAGATCGTCATTGACCTGGGCATCCCGTCAGAAGTCATCGGAGAAGATTACGGGGAATCGTTAGGCACTCGACACTCCTGGAAACCCTTCCGGCGGCCGCTCGGCGAAGGCGAAATCCACGTGCAAACTTGGATAGAGTATCTCAATTACCTCGATCAGATTTTAGTCAACAAGCGGCAGTATGATCTCGTTGTCGACGGGAAAGTTGTGCAATCGGAAATTCATTCCTGGCGCTTGACGTGGTTCTACAAACACGAATTCGACCTCATGCTGGAGAAAATCGGTTTTACGAACATCCGATTTTACAAGGGCGGGGAAACTGACGACCCGCCCGAGGAGAACAGCTTGGAGTACTGTTGCGCGGCCGATCGGCCTAAATAGAGGCTGTTCGAAAAGTGTGAAGGGAGGATTATTCGGAGGCGAATAAACGCACCTGGAAGAATTCAGGATCAACAGTGAACGAAGTAACCCACGATGAGAGATTCCTCTTCGACCTTCAGGGCTTTCTTATTCTGCGAGGCGCGATCGAGAGCGAATTGGTTGAAGCCCTCGACCGGGCAGTGGTCGAGAACGAAGCCATCGAACATGACGAGAGCTGGGCGGAGGGACTACCGGTAGCCACGGCCGCTCACTTGACCAAGGACACGAACATCGAAAATCAGGTCCGATTGAATGGGTTACCGAGACTCGCCCCGATCTTTGACCGGCTGATCGCTCACCCGGCGATATTGCCCTATCTCGAGGAATTCATGGGCGAGCCCCAATTGGTCAACACATGGTCGATATCGAAATATGAAGGCCGTGAAGCTACCGGTTGGCATAACGGCATTCCGCCCGAGGAATACTCCGTGAGAGACGGTGTGATACGGTCTTCGATGGTCAATTTGGTAACGATGCTCACTCCGAACCACCCGGGCGACGGATGCTTCGCGGTCATTCCCGGTTCGCACAAGAAGAATTTCCAGCTCGATCGGGATCGCTGGAGACTGGCGGGATTGAACACTCCGGGGTGTCTTGAAGTGATCGGTGATCCGGGTGACGTGATGATCTTCACTGAAGCCCTTGTCCACACCGGCGCCGCCAAAACAACGGCTCGGAGACGTACCACTCTGCAGTACAACCACCTCCACAGCCGCCGAGTCGCTGCTGCCATGATGGACCACCACAACGCCCGGCATTATTGGATGCCTCCCTCCATTCGAAAGCGATTCACTTCAGAACAGAAGGAGTTGACCTCTTGGATGAACTACACCATTCCCGACCGCTCGATCCCGGGAGCGGGACGATGACGGGAGGACGCGGACCTCCTTTCCTTGCGTTATAGAAGGTATGCGGTGTTGGTCTGAGACACTATCGAACTCGTGCTTCTCCGGATGCTTGCTTTACTCCGATTCGATCCGTCAAATCGTGTCCAGGAAATGGATGATTACCTAACAGTGGAGAAAAACGAATAGATGTCAGCGGTGCCCCCATTTACGTATCACTTCGAACCCGACGACCCCACCGGAGCTCTCAGCTGTCTTTCGGAATATGGATTCTGCGTTATTTGCGGTTTGATCGGAAAAGGCCTTGTCCGGGAGCTCAAGGACTCGATCGACGAGCACCTGGATCCGGGGCGGTCGCTGCCACAGGCTTCAAATAAATATCACATCACTTTTGCAGAAGTCTGTGAGCCTCTTTGGAGGCTGGTCGATAATACTCACTACTGGGACTTTATTTGCGCGATTCATGGCACGTCGGATCTGTGTTTGCATCGTTCAGCGGCAATTCTTCGGACGGCCGGGGAAGGGATGGGTAAGTGGCACACGGATTTTCTGGGGGACGTTGAAACACCGCGGAACGCCAACCAGATCCTCAATCGATTCCCCATTCCGAGCGGACTTTGGTTTTACCTCAACGGCAGCCACCCCGATCGAAGCGGTATCGCCGTAATCGAGCAGTCCCATCGACGGGATTGGAAACCGGTGGGCTTTGAGTTCTCCCCCAAAGGGGGCATTTATCGAATGGGAGAAGATGAAAACGAGCCTTGCAGCGATATGGAAGTCCCCGGGTGCGTTGCGGTGACCGCTGAGCCAGGAGATCTGATTTGTTTCGCGGATCGGACCTTCCACGCGAATATAGCGACGAATGAACGCAGATACTCCTGCGGTATCGGTTGGCGTCCCAAGTCCTATCGAATTGACGCACCGTGGCCCCTTCCGGAATCCGCAAAAGCGATGATTGATTGGCTGCCGGACCGTCTGAAGACCTACACCGAGGGTTACACGGGACTCGATGGATCTTGGAAACTCTAGCCTGGAAATCGCCTGCGATTTCCAGGCTAGAGTGTGAACAACCCGGGGAATAGAGTGGCAAAAGACCGTGATAACTTTTCCTCGATCCGGCGTGTGTTGCTGGCCACGATTGAGATTCACTATCCAGCTCCAGCCGCCGGTTGCCACTTCGGAACCGGATCAATCGGGGCTGAAACTTCAACTGAAGGTTCCATATTTCTAGCTCTTGGAAGTTCCCAACTTCCACCCAAGAATCCGCATCAGCATTAGAGTTTCAGGTTAGCAAGAGGGATATACTTTGGCAGCGGAAGAAAGAGTACTTTGTTTTGAGAGGAGGCTGTTCGAAGATCTAGGTGTTTTTCAGGGGATCAGCCTCGATGTGGAAAAGTACCTCCCGATTTTGACGGCATCAGCCAATCTTCGCTATCTTAACCGGAGTGACGCAGAGGATGACAGAAACTTCAAGCAGCTCATCCCATATGTCCTGGTATTCTGCGATGGAAAGATACTGCGCTACAGGCGGGGAAAAGGGGGGCAGGAAACACGGCTCCATGGACTCTATTCGGTCGGAATCGGTGGTCACATTTCTGAGGACGATCACGGACTGTTTTCGACCGATCAGGGTTACCAGGAGGGCATGCGGCGCGAGCTCAGGGAAGAGGTGGCGATCGTTGAGATGAAGGACGCCGCCGTCGCGCTTATCAATGATGACAGTACAGATGTGGGAAGCGTCCATTTTGGGGTCGTGCATGTCGTCCGGGTCGAGGACCCCAATGTCGCCGGCGGCCGCGATGGTATCGTCGGGCCTGAGTTTGTTTCCGTGGATACAGCCGTGAATGATCCCTCCGGTTACGAATCCTGGTCTCAGATTTGTCTCGAACACATAAGGGAACTTCTATCGAGAGCCGCCGATTTGGGTGTCGAGGTTTCCGAACAGATGTCGGCCTGAAAGCGGCGGATTTGTAATCTGCTCAGCGGCGTAGAGGGAAGACAGCAGATTGCAAATCTGCCCCACAGGCTGCGCCTTTCCGAAACAGGCGACTCGAAACTCAATACCTTCCCTTATGCCATCCCGGCAAGCGTCTCTTTCGTGACCGCCCATTTCAGTGGAACATTCTCCACATGGCGGCGCAATTCCTCCACCATTAAATCGCCCATACGGCGGCATTCGCTTTGATGCACGCCGGCGAGATGGGGGGTCAGAACGATGTTATCCATGGTGTAGAGCGCGGAGTCCGTCGCTGGTGGCTCGGACACTGTCACATCGAGGATCGCGGTTAGATCGGGGCGATTCCGCAGAACCCCGATCATCTCCGGCTCATTCACCACCGCGCCTCGTGCCGTGTTCAGGAAAGTGGCCCCGGATTTCATGGAGTCGAAGTGACGTCCCCGAATCATACCCTGCGTTTCCGGCAGTGAGGGGGTGTGAAGTGAGACGAAATCCGATCTTGTGAATATCTCATCGAGCGAACAGGGATCAGCGCCGAGTCGCCTGATTTCCTCCTCCCGAGCGAAGGGGTCGTAGACCCACTTCATGTGTTCGAAGTGCTTAAGGATCTCCAGCACGCAGCGTCCAACCGTCCCCAACGAAATCAGGCCGACGGTCGTTCCGCAGTTTCCCGGAAACGACACTCTTTTGTCCTCTTGCCTCCACCCTTTGTTTCTCCTCACTTCGCGCATCAAACGCCACCGGTGTTTCAGACCGAAGAGAATTTGGGACAGGGTGAATTCGGCAACCGCAATGACGTTGGCGGCCCGGGCATTGGTCAATATGATGGAGCGCTCCCCAAAGCTGTCCGTGACGATTCCCTTAACAGAACCGGAACCGTAAAAAACACCTGCAGCTTCGGGCAGGCCTGGAGAAAATCCTCGTCCAGAACAGGCGCTCCCCAACCGGAGAATATCACCTGTGCCTCTTTCAGGACGTCTGAATAACACTCGACCTCTTCCTTAGTCAGGAGAGGAGCAATAACGTCGACATACTCGGAGATCTGTTGTCGAACGTCTTCTGGATAGATAGTCTCGTAGTGTTCCGATTCGAGGATGTAGAGTCCTTTCGGTTTCATAGTGCTGGACTCCTTTTCCTTCTTCCTAGGAATTCATTGAATTATAAAAGATTGCAGATAAGAACGGGTTGAAAAATTCCGTTCGGACAGTTGTATGACCGATTGTCGCTTCGGTTGTATCAGCCTTATTTCTATTCTCGTTCCCACAATGGACCCCACCCGGGATTATCCGGGGGAATACGGAGTTGCTTACAGACAACAACAAAGAACTGATGGGCTTCGATATCGTCTGTGAAACGTCGGATTCGGAAGGAAAGGTGCTTTCCCTTGATGGGCAGTTGGGCGTCCGAACTTATGACTAATAGGGTAGAAAATAGTCGACAGGGAACGATTTATGACCCCCTTCCTGCGATTCCATCTCCCCCCAGGATACAAAACGGATCGAATCAGTCGCTTCGGATGTAATACGGAACTTCGCTCATCGCGGTTGTCGATTACCTGCAGTTCAAACTTCTCTAATGGGTTGGAATCGGATGGGCTAATCTCGTCGCTATTCTGCCCGGTGGTGCGTGTTTGCCGTTTGATAATGCACGGGATCAAAGCCCTCATACCTGGATGCCATTCCTTCGATAAAGCTCTCCGTCCAAAGAGGATCCCCCGGAGGCGGGAAGCCCAGTAGCTCACGCTGGCGGGGAGTAGCCTCGACCATGAATCGTTTCATTGCCTCGAATTTGGCGCCACTCTTATAGGTGAACGTGCGGCCTCCGTCCCATGGGCGATCCTTGCGATTAAACCCGACCCACAAGACCGGGCGGTGGCCGCTCTTCGCAATAAAGTCGGAAGCGGCGTGGCGGGTGAAGACGCTGTAGAGGCAGACCGAGCCGCCTGGTACGATCATTGGCACGGATTCCTCATCAGGCCGGCCGTTGGGTACCATGCGAATCGGCGCCATGCCTGTTTCGACATCGTCGAAACAGTAAAAGCAGGCAAGGTGCATAAAGTCGTCGGGGTCAATCAGCGGTCCGAGGGTGTTGTTGCCATAGCCGATGTGAAATTCAGTCCGGTATGTCTCTCCGGCGTATTTCATGCCGAGGTGGCCCTCACCAAGACGGATCTCCCGGGTACCGAGGACGCGCTCCGCGGCGTCGATCAGATCGGAATGGGTGGTGACGTGGTTGAGTCCGGAGTGATCCCACGGGAAGACGCGCTCGTCCGGGGTATCATTCTTGCGATCGTTGGCCACGTAGCGATCGTAGGGTGGAGCGAAGAGAGAGAAGAATCCGTCGAGCGCGGCTTCTTTTTCATCCTTAGTGAGAAAGTTCTCAACGATGAGAAAGCCTTGCTCCTTATAGGTGGCAAGTTGTGCGTCGGTGATATGCATCTCTTCGTTTACTGAGTAAGTTAGAGAACCCAATGGTTAGGAAGCGTCAATACTTCACTTGGTCGGAACACTTATCGTGAAGTCGAACATCGTTACTGGGATTAGAGAAGCCGCGTAGGCTCTATTCGCCGCGGGTGAACACAGCCCCGAGAACGACGCCCGCGTTTGAATACCCGAAGGGACGGGGTTCGCTGCCTTTATCGGGGGACGTTCGCTTTTCCGCCAGTCCGCGCCATCCGCCTATCTCGGAACCTGGGCTAACGAGGGAGGCGTGGACCTCAACCGCGATACTTTCCGGTTCGAGAGGGGGTTCTTCGTACTCGCTGAGGATGGCGTTTCCGGGGCGATCGGCGATCAGTTTGAGTGGCATGTCGTGTCCTTTGAGTTGGTGAATATCTGAATTGGGATCAATTCTTTAAGAAGAGTGTCTCTTCGGTCACGATGCTGTATTCTGTTCAGGCACCCGACCGAGGAGGCGAAACGCGGTTCTGCGAACGGCTGTATTGAATTCTGAGGGAGAAAGCGATTGAAAGTAATGCATTGTTTGAACCTTGAACCCCGCCGCTTAGAAAGCGGTTGAACCGTTGAGGTCAATCTCCTCCTCGGAGGGGTGCCCGTAGGGCGGGGTGGGTTGCACATGGTACCGGAATGTCCCCAATTCCGCCTGTTCGAATCACGGAGTCGTTCGGTGGGACACTGAATTAGCTGTCGGATTTGATGTGGTTCTTCAACGACCCAGTCGATCCTCCAGAACCGCCGCTTGAATAGAGCAACGGCAGATGTTCGTCGTCTGCCAGGACATCACCTACTTGCAAGCGCGAAAAAACGTGGTCGGGCAGAACGCTCTGGTTTCCGTTGAAGGTGGCGCCCTCGGGCATAAAGAGCATGGCGAAGGTGCGGCGGGGTCGGGTGGTCATATTGGGTCCCGCGGCGTGGGCGACCATTCCGCTGATAAAGATCCCGGCGCCGGCCTTTACTTGCACGGCTTGGGGTTCGATGTCGACCCATTCGGGGTAGTCGTTGATTAAGGCACCGATGCCGACGTCTCCGAGCGAGCCGCCGACGTCAAAGCGGCTGGTCTGCTGCGAACCGGGCAGGAAGTAGAGGCAGCCGTTTTGCAGGGTGGCGTCGTCCAGCGCGATCCAAAGCATGGTGGCTTTTGTCGTGTGGTAGGGGTCCCCCGGGTTATCGACGTGGAAGTTGGTCGGGCTGGCCCAGGGCGCTTTGATCAATGCGTGGTCGTGAAAGAGCCGGATGCCCGGTGCGCCCGAAACTTCAGCCGCCATTTGGCCCAGTCGGGAATCGAGGACCAGCTCCTTGACCCTTTCGTGCGTCTTCCAGAGGTTGACGCATTGGACGAAGACCCGCTTGTAGTACCTGTCTTCGCCGCCTTGGTTGTGGATCACGTCGCGGCCCCGAGACTCCTGAGCGACGGTCTCGGCAACGGCCTCGTCAACCGCCTGCCGCCAGGTTGCCAGCTCTGCCGCATCCAGTAGTTCGTCAATGGCGAGAAAGCCGTTTTCGCGGTAGAACTCGATCTGGACGCTGCTCAGTGCGGTATTCACTTTTCGTTTGGTCACCCTATTTAGCTCCTACTGGATCCCATCCAATGTTGATCCCGCAAAGCAGGACTACCCATAACGAATGACGGCAGCTTCGCTGCCTCCTGACCAATAACACGGCCGTAGGCCGCTCCGCCCTTCGACCCTCAATCACCTCCATGATGAACCGCCGGCACCGGAACCTCACTATCCTCATGTGCCTGCGTTGGCACCGAACCCTGGGCAAGGGGCAGGCCGTAGAATTTGCGGAAGGCGATGCCGATGTCATTGAAAATGAGGGTTACGGTTGGAACCAGAATGAGGGTAATGAAGGTGGCGAAAAGCACCCCCCAACCCAGTGAGATGCCCATGGGTACCATGAACTGGGCCTGCCGACTTTCCGCGAACATGAGGGGCATGAGGCCAAAAAAGGTAGTCAGGGAGGTAAGAATTACAGGGCGGAAGCGCCGTACGCCGGCGAGGTGGACCGCCTCAGCCAGCGACATCCCTTCACGGCGTTGCCGATTCACAAAATCGACCAGAACCAGGCTGTCATTGACCACAACTCCCGAGAGCGCGAGCATTCCCAGAATCGACATCATGCTGATGACGTGATTCTGGGAGGGGAACAGCGACATGATGATGTGGCCCAGAATCGCCCCGACAATTCCGAAAGGAATGACCGACATGACGATCAACGGCTGCACATAGCTCTTGAACGGGATCGCGAGGAGAACATATATAAAAATGAGGACAAAGACTACGCCGCGCTGGAATTCCACGGCATTATCCCGGACCTCGCGAGCTCTGCCTCGGAGCCCATGTTCCATACCAGGATATTTGCCCAAGAGCTCGGGAAGAAAGGTCTCCTCGATTTCCGCTTGGATAATTTCGACATCAACTTGCTCCTCATCCGCATCCGCCATCACCTCGATGACGCGTTTGCGGTCGACTCGTAGAATCGAGGGCGGGCTCTTGCCCGGCACGATTTCGGCCACGGTTTCAAAGGGCACCTCGGTTCCGCCGCCGGTTCGGATCATCATGGTGTGGAGGCTGGCGATGGATCTGCGGTGCTTTTCGGGGTAGCGCACCATGACTCTTACATCATCGCGTCCGCGTTGGATGCGCTGCGCTTCAGTACCAAAGAATGCCTGCCGAACTTGCCTGGCCAGCTGTCTTGCAGTCACCCCCAAGTGCTGGGCCTCAGGCTTCAATTTCAATTTGAATTCGTCGGTCGCCCGGTCGAAAGAGTCCTCGATGTCGTAGAGCCCATCGTAGGTCGCGAGTTTTTTCTGGAACTCCTCGGATGCCGCCTTCAAATCCTCCACCTTGGGACCGATGAGGGTGAATGAGAGGGACGATCCGCTCCTCCAGCGGAACGAGAAGCTGAGCTGCTCCGCTTCCGGAATGGGCGGCACCCGGTTCCGTAGTTCCTTCGTCAACTGCATGCTACCGTAGTCAACTCCGCTCTGTTCCGTAGGAATCATCTCGATAACGACCTCCCCCCTTTCCGCCACTCCGGCGGTATTTCGTGACCGGGAACGGCCCCGGAAGGGCTGGCCTCCGGCCGCGGCGAAAATGTTCTTGATCACCTCGCGGCCGTGCTCCTCTTCCAGCTCCTTCTCGAGGGCAAGTGCCTCCGCTTCGATCCGTTCGATATGCCCGTAGGTGGTTTCGAAGGTCGTCCCCGGGGGCATGATCAGGGAAACGCGCACCGTATCCCGCGGTATACTGGGAAAGTTTCTCCAAGCGATCTTGCCACCCACGATGAGGGAAATGAAGACGACCAGAATTCCAACAAATGCGGCCAAAGTGGCATACCGATGATGCAGGCAGACTTGCAGGGTCGGGCGGTAGATCCCTAAGACGAATTTCTCCAATCCATCGGCAAAGAATCGTTGAAAGCGCATGAGCGCATTCAACTTCGTCACTCCTTTCCCCAGGTTAGTGCAGTGCTTGAGATGCGCCGGCAGGATCAGCTTCGATTCGACCAGAGAGAATATCAGCACCGGGATCACAACGATGGGTATCTGTTTAAAAAAGGTCCCGCGGATACCGGTCATGGCCGCGAGAGGATAAAATGCGACCATCGTGGTGAGGATCCCGAAGGTTACGGGAATCGCTACTTCCTGCGTTCCTTTGATAGCCGCGGTGAGCGAATCCTCACCGCGCTGCATGTGCTGGAAGACGTTCTCCCCGGTCACAATGGCGTCATCCACCACGAGCCCCAGAATCAGAATAAAGGAGAAGAGCGTGATCAGATTGAGCGACACCCCCATAATTGGCAGAACCAGGAAGGCACCCGAGAACGCTATGGGGATTCCCAAGGCGACCCAGAACGCCAATGTGGGTCGCAAGAACAGAGCCAGAACCAGCATAACCAGGGCGAATCCGAAAAAGGCGCTTCCCTTGAGCGTCAGCAGCCGTTGCTGGATGCGTTCCGAATCGTCGTCCCAGTAATCGATGAATACCCCCGAAGGCAACGTCTCCCTGACCTCAGTGATGTAGTTCTTGACCGTATTCCCGAGCTCGATTACGTCCTGAGTTCCGGACCGGTAAACGTTGATACCGATCGCCCTGCGGCCATTGAACCGGGCAATGATTGGAGTCTCGTCGAATCCATCCCTAACGGAAGCGATGTCCCCAATCGTAATGCGGGTGCCATCTTCCCGGGTCAGAACCACGATACGGGAGAATTCGTCTGAAGTGTAGGCTTGTTCGTTGGTGCGCAGGAGGATGTTCCCTCCTTCGGTCCTGATACTCCCCGCCGATAGATCGATCGAAGAGTTTCGAACCGCCTGTACCACCGAATCGAAAGTCAGTCCGTACTGCTTCAATGTGGTTTCCGACACCTCGAGTCCAATTTCGTAGGGCCGAACCGCTTTCAGCGAAGCCAGGGAGATTCCCGGCAGAGACATGATCTCGTCACGCAGGCGTTCTCCCAATCGTTTCAGGTGCATCTCGCTCATGTCGGCGGCGAGCACCACTGTGATCACCCGCTCCTGGTAACTGGCCAGGCTGACTTGTGGGCGTTCCGCATCGACCGGAAAGTTGGGAATCGCGTCAACCCGGTTCTTGATCTCATCGAGCGTCTTTCCGAGGTCATGCCCTTCCTCAATTTCCAGGGTTACGGTGCCGGAACTCGAGGTGGCACGACTCTCCATTTCTCTGATGCCTTCGATGTCGTAGACCGCCTCCTCAATGCGCGTGAGGATCGTCTCTTCAACCTCTGTGGGGGTCGATCCGCGGTAGGGAACCGCCACCGTGACCCTACGCAGGGGAAAATCAGGGAATTCCCGGAGGACGATCTTGTAAAACGCAGCGTATAACCCAAAAGCAAGGATGCCCACCATGAGCAGATTGGCGGCCACGCCGTTGTGCGCAAACCATGCTATTACGCCTTTCATCTCCCCATCATCTATTCTTGAGAAAATGTGGTTTCATCTTGGTCTCGGTCCTCGCCCTCGGGGAAGGTTGATTCCCTCGTCTTCTGCCCAGTTCCGGATTTCCCTCATCGCAACCTGGATGGCCTGACCGTCGCCCTTGCTGACGGCCTCGTCCAACTTCTGTTTGAGATTGTCGGGCAAAGGCTTGTCCTCGGGAATGTTCTCCATCAAGCGAGCAACAAAAGCCCCGGAACCGCCACCTCTTGCCGGAGCCGGCGCACTCGCCTCCACCACGTTGTCACCTCTCTGCGGAAGTTCCTCCAACTCGGTCGCGACAACCTGTAGTCCTTCAAGTACCAGAGGGAGATCCGTTAGGTTCAGGCGATCGCCTTCATCGATTCCGTCTCCAACCACGATATGCTCATCAGTCTGCCAGAGAATTTCCACATTCTTTCGGCGCAGCAGGTCCTCCTGATCCACTGTTAGCACATATTGATTTTCTTGTAGGAGTCTGCGAGGCAGGACGAACACTTCGGGAATATTTTTTCCGGTAATCTCCGCCAAGACGAAGGTGCCCACTTTTAGCGGTGGCCTTCCACTCTGCGTTCGTCCGTAGGGGTTACGCACCTGAGCGATAACAAACAGCTGTCGGCTCCGTGTATCGATCGACCCCTCTGCCCTCACAATCCGGCCCCGCCAGCTGTAGGTTGTGCCGGCGGCGGTGTGGTGGAGGACTACAGTCGGGCCATCCGGGAAATCGGGATCGTCTCCCCGGTAGACCTCCTCCAGATCAAGATACCTCAGTTGGCTCTCCGTGAGCGGCAAGCGTACTTCCGCGAAATCCACTGCATAAATGCGGGCAAGCTGATTTCCTTGGGAAACGAATTGACCGACATCTACATTCTTGGTCAGAACCCGTCCGGCAAAAGGCGCACGGATTCGGGTTCTATCGAGATTGCGCTTGGCGTTTTCCACCCTCGACTGTGCCGCCGCTACCTTCGCCTGCGCCATCAGGAAATAAGGTTCCCGCCGAGCCAGACGCGAAGGCGCCTCAAGATTCAGCCGCTCCAGATCCAGAATCGCCTGTTCATAACGCGCCTTCTCCTCCTCTTCCTCCAATTCCGCCTGAACCAGCGAGGACTCCGCCACCGTCAATTCCATGGCGTAGTCACTGGGATCAATTTCCAGCAGGACATCGCCCTCCTCGAAAAAACTACCCTCACGGAAATCCGGTGATATGGAGATGATCCGACCCCGGACTTCCGTTGCCAGCGCGCTCTCTGTCCGCGCCCGGACCGTGCCCTGCGACTTCAAAGTGACCGTGTAGTCGGTCCGCTTCGCGAGCACCACATCCACCTGCGTGGTCCTGGAAAAGGAAGGTCGCTGCCGAGGCTCGGGCTTGGTCGCGATCACGTACCACCCTATGGCCACGGCGATACCGAGGATCAAGAAAGGCAGTGCAATTCTAAGAATTCTCATACGTTTTCTTTAGATCACCCTTCCTGGCGGTCAGATCACGACGAGGCGTTGGCATACTTCACAAAACACCGGTGAGTCTATTTTGTAGCGATTGGCTTTGTAAAGTGCAAGAAAGTCGAATCCAGGTCGGAATCTGTAGGACCGCGCTGGCGCGGGATTTACCCAATCGGGAAATCTTACTGGATTGATCTCGCGCCAGCGCGGCCCTACATTCGACTTCTCTTACGACAGTCTCGCAAGCCGTGACGTCAAAGTTTCGAATGGATTCACGGCTCCTTTTCATTTAGTCGTCTCGATTCTGATGGGCGAGGAAGGCATGGATCACCGCGAACGCTATTTCTGGGACCTAACGGGCTACTTGGTTGTGCCTGAGGTGTTGACGCCCGAGGAGATGGCCGCCGCGAACCAGGCCATCGACAGCCTTTTAGATCGGGTAGGGATGGGGGAAAGGGGCAGCGGAACAGAGGATTCTTCCTTTCTGCAGGGCACCGGCGCCCGCTGGTACCACGGCGAGAATTTACTGGTGCTGCCCAAGCCCCACTGCGATCCCTTTCGCGGACTCTTGGCCCATCCGGCGGTGGTGAGCCGGTTGAACTGGATGTGCGGCCCCGGTTTCAGGCTCGACCACGGTCCTCAGTTCAACAACGCGATCAAGGGAACCGAAGGTCTGAGGTTGCATGGGGCAGGGGAGCCTCACCGAGAATTCGTCGCCTACCACCATCAGAAAGGGGAGAGTTACTGCGGCGGCGTAACCGTGACCTGGAATCTTACCGACTGCCCGGCGGGGGGAGGCGGTTTCGCCTGTACACCTGGTAGCCACAAATCGCAATTTCCTATGCCCCAGGAAGTACGCACCAGCGATGAAAGCGAGGGAGCCGTGGTGCAGCCGGAGATCAGGGCGGGAGACATCCTCTTCTTTATGGACGGGGCCCAAACCCACGGCACGCACCCTTGGCGGAACGCTCACGAACGCCGTTCAATCCTCTACAAGTATGCCGGGCGCACCGCCACTCGCGGCGGCCCTTCCAGCACGGTGTGCCCGCCCGAAATCTACTGGGGCGAAGAGTTGGTGGCAAGAATGAGCTCCGAGGAACGTGCCGTGATGTTCGGGCCCTGTTCGGCTCCCGGTCGTGAGGATATGTACCTGCTGGTGGACGAAGACGGCACCGTGCGTTTGGAGAATCCTGAAAGTGTGGGGCGGTAAGGAAGCGCTGCGATGACGGTGGCAATCTTCGTCTTCCTCTTTTGGAAAGATACTGCAGCGTCAGCTCGAATTCAGGGGACTGGAATCTGGATAGAAATCTCGCTCGCTTTCCGAGAAAGAGGATGAGGAAGACGAAGAGGAAGATTACCTTGAACCGATTTGTACCGTCTAGTGTCCAGATAAGCCCTTCGCGAATAACCCGAGATCCTAGGGAGACCGGTTGAGAGGGAAACCAGATTAGTACAGGAGGCATCGATGAATCCGCACCAAATCTCGGAAGAGGAACTCTACTATTTCGACCTCCGGGGATACTTGATTGTCCGCGGTGCGCTGAGCGCCGAAGAAGTGGCCGAGTGCAACGCTGCCCTGGACCATTTTGGGGACCGCATCGAACCACGCCAAGAAAGCCTGGCGCGGGGTGCCGCTGCTTTGACGGGGGAATCGGGGCGCTTGGAACTGGACGGAATGCTGGGATGGCCCGAACCCCATCGCACGCCTTTTCGGCGGCTGCTCGTGCATCCTGTCGTCGTGTCGCGCTTGAATGGCCTTTGCGGCCGTGGTTTCCGATTGGACCACGGGCCTCTCTTGATCGGCTCGACCAAAGGCACCGAGGGACATCGCCTACACGGGGCGGGAACGCCCTTCAGTCCCGCTAACTGGTATCATCAGCAGAACGGCCGGATCCACTGCCGTGGCGTTACCGTGACCTGGCAGCTGGCCGACTGCAACGAGGGTGACGGTGGATTTTGCATTGTCCCCGGCAGCCACAAGAGCTCCGAACAGACGCCGCCGGAACTGCGCACTGTAGACGATACGATGGGGCTGGTTGTGCAGCCGGCCATGCGGGCCGGCGACGTGCTGTTCTTCGCCGAGACGGCTACCCACGGCACTCTTTCCTGGCGTGCCGAGCACGAGCGGCGGTCCGTCCTCTACAAGTACGCGGCACGGGCCGCAGCGCGTGCCGTCGGCCGCCACTTCGAGCCCGAGAAACGCTATGGAGAGTGGGTCGAGGAGTTGACGCCCGAGCAACGGGCCCTCCTCTACGGCCCCGGCGTCCACCACGGCGGCAAGCTTCCCCTCCTAGCCCTACTTGACCAACTCAACTTCCGAAACGGTTTTTTTCGGGGGTAGTAGGGCTCAGGAGGCGCATCAACAGTAGAGGTGGGTTGGCAAAACCGCCTGTAGTGTAGACCTACGCTCTTCCCAGGGCGGGATTTTTTCGTATAATGGTGGGCCATCATGTTTCTGAGGTGTAATCGTCGGCGCAAAGATGGCAAAGAGCACTACTATTGGAATATCGTTGAGAACAAGCGTGTCAGCGGGGGGCGGGTGGTCCAAAGACAGGTCCTCTACCTTGGAGAGATCAACGATAGCCAACACGAAGCGTGGCGCAAGAGCATCGAGATTTTCGAAGAGGGCAGGGAAAGACCCGAACAGGTGGCGCTGTTTCCGGAAGATCGTGCCCCGCCTGTGGGCGACGAAAGTATTGTTAGAATAGAGGCTGTCCCAAATCCGAGAGGATTTGGGTGGAAGCCTGATACCGATATCAATCTTCGTCACGTTATGTAGACCACGACATGCCTTCCGTCCTCGGTAGCTTACCTTTTATCCGTTATGCACCTTTCCAGCACCCTTCCTCTCGCTTTGAGTCGATAGTTCTCCCAAGGAAGCGCCTCTGACTCGATTCTTGGATCCCTATGCCGCCTGCGTTGCCTCTTTCTCATGTTCTTGCGCAAGTCTCTGCGCGATTTTCCATAGATTGTGGGACAGAACCGACCAGGCCACGCTAAGGTTACGGTTGTCAAAGCCTTTGCTGCGTATCTTGCCCCCGTGCCATCGGTTCTTGAGCACTCCGATCCGGCCTTCGGTGCTCCCTCGTCGTCGCTGCAACCGGACAAAGCGCGGCTCCTCCATCCGCTCCTTGAGCTCTTGTGGATTGCGGGGCGTAAGGGCGTCAAAAATCCCCTCTGCCTGGAGCCGCTTGCTGGCCGCCTTCGAGGCATAGCCCCGATCCCCACTGATCGCTTCGATCTTCTCCTCTAAAGCGAAGCCCTTTTGCCTCTCCAGACTTTCCCAAAGCTGCTTCAATTCGCTCGGGGCCTGCCCCCCATACAGTTTCCAGTCCAACAGATATCCCTCTGCGCTCTCGCATAAATAAAGGGTGTTGCCAAACTCCACCTCCCGATCTGCCTTGCCTCGCACGATGACGTCAATCTCAGGTTCGTAGGCGCTCAGGATCTTCTCCTCATTCTTCACCTGCCGCCCCCCTATGATCCGTTCGTGCGCCTGTTTCATGACCTGCGGTATCTGCTCTAACATACCATCCATTCGCTCGATGATTCGGCTCGCCTTCTTCTCGGTGTAATCGCTTTGCATCCACATAGCTTCCAATAAGTCACGGTGGCGAAGGGCATGGCCCTCAATCTTCTTGAGCAATAGCTTCATCCGCCGCAGGATCCCTTTACGCGCTTTGCCCGCCTCCCGGCGCCGACGCGCATGCGTCATCTCCAGGCACCGTTTGTTCATCTCCCGAGCCAATCCCTTTGCTCCCTGGGGCATGCGCTGTTTCATTCCCGCCTGCCGGATCAGACTGATCGCCTTGAGCAGCGTTGCTCCCACATCCTTGAGCAAGACCCAGTCCACGGGCCAGTGGATGTTCGCTTCCAGGCAAGTGGCGTCGATCAGGCATTCCCTCGTATCGATCGGCTTCTCTAATCCTGCCTCACCACAATGTTCAGCATTGCCCACCACCTCGGTCATCCTTGCATGCAGCTGTCTCAGATACGCTTCGTCGAAGAATTTCGAATCCCGTTCCAGACTGCTCTTCGATATTTTCCGGATCCCGTCTACCTCACGCACCCGGCAAAAATTAGCCAGAAGCTCACTGCGTCCCAACTCCTGCGACAGACAACGAAAGGATATCCCTCCGAGTAAATGACGCACCACCTCCACCCGCAGCGCTTTTATCGCTCTTAGAGCGCGTCGCTCCCGATCCTTCCCTCCCGCTTCATCCCATCCTTCCAAGGCTTTTACGATCGCCTCCCTTTCCAGCGAGGAGTCGATCAAAACCCGGTCAATCCGCTCCATTGTTTCCAGAAACACGGTGTAGTCTTTGCATCGAATGACTGGAGTTAGGGCTGGACGCAGGAAGCTTTGTACGGCAATATTTTTCATGAGAAGGGCGTGCTTTGTATTTGACTAACGCAAGCATAAGCGCCCTTTTTCGCCGGATCGAGCTTTTTGCAGCTCTATCCGGCCTTTTTTTTGCCCATAACTCATTAAAAATCAATTGTTTCCACCACTGGGACGGGCTCTAGAATACGGCTCAAAGATCTCAGGATCGAGAAGCCGCGGCAATGGGGAGGGTGCTGGCTTGGGTGCGTTCTATATGAGCAGTTGGGACTGGGAGAATTCTGGCGGGAGCGTCTCAGACCCTCCCGTCAGGGTACCCGCTGGGCCCATGTGCTGCAGACCCTGGTGGTTTACCGGCTGATGGCACCGGGAAGCGAGTGGCGGCTGCATCGGGAATGGTATGAGCGAAGCGCGATGGGCGATCTGATGGGGGAAGACTTTGGGATCGCCGAGAAGAACACGCTCTATCGCTGCCACGATCGATTGCTCAGGCACAAGAAGGCCCTGTTCAGGCACCTGACCGAGAGGTGGAGCGATCTGTTCAATGCCCGTTACGAGATTTTGCTATACGATCTGACGAGCACCTATTTTGAGTGCGATCCGAACCAGGAGCCGGCGGCCTCGAGCCGACTGCGCAAGTTCGGCTACAGCCGCGATAAGCGACCTGACTGCGTGCAAGTGGTGATCGCCCTGGTGGTGACTTGTGAGGGCTTGCCGATTGCCTATGAGGTACTTCCGGGTAACACGCAGGATAAAACCACCTTAAAAGATTTTCTTTCTCGGGTGGAAGAGAACTACGGTAAGGCGAACCGGGTGTGGGTGATGGATCGGGGCATTCCGACCGAGGAAGTCTTGCAACAGATGCGCCAAAGCGAACCCAGGATCCACTATCTGGTGGGTACCCCGCGCTCCTGGCTGGGTCGCTTCGAGCAGTCGTTGCTGCAGAAGGATTGGAAGCAGTTGCGTCCCGGTATCGAGGTGAAACTCCTCAGCGAGGGAGGTGAAACCTACGTTCTGGCTAAAAGCGACGATCGGGTGCGCAAAGAAAAAAACATGCGCCTGCGTCGTTTACGCCGTCTTATCGAGGCGCTCAAGAAGCTGCGTGAGAGCAAACGGCGCTACCAACGCGATACCATCCTGATCAAACTGGGCGAAGCCAAAAAGGAGGCCGGTCCCCGGATCTTTGGATTACTCGACATCGAGATCGCCCCCAAGGGCGCCCCCACTGAAAAGCCGCCTTTGAGCTTCCGGTTGAACTTAAAAAAATACCGCCAAGCCTATCGCCGCGAAGGCCGCTATCTGTTGCGCAGCACCCTCAGTGCCGAGAACCCCGAGCAACTCTGGCGCCTTTACCTGCAGCTCACTGAGATCGAGCAAGTCTTCAAGGAAATCAAGAACGACCTTTCCATCCGCCCCATCCATCATCAGAGAGATGATCGCATCGAGGCGCACATCTTTATCAGCTTCCTTGCTTACTCTCTGTGGGTCATCCTGAAACGTCGACTCTACCCAATGGCTCCGGGACTGACCCCAGCCGAGGTGCTCTCCAAAATGGCGGCCATCCAAATGCTCGATGTGAAACTGCCCACCACCGACGGACGCACCGTTGTGCTTACCCGTTACACCGAGCCCGGTGAGGACCAAAAGCTACTACTGAACCGGTTACACCTCGAACTTCCTCCCCAACCACCCCCCAAAATCGAATCCAAATAACCCCTCCTGTAGTGTAGACCTTTGGCCCACTATCAACGACTTACGTCGAAATCAGGCCCCAGTTGAGAAAAACGGGCTAACACCCAAGAGCGGACTTCATACCCGCTTTCGCGAACGAGTTTGAGATTTCTGGATTTGAGGTGGAGTCTTCGGCAGTTCTGGATGCAATAGCTGCCAAGCTTCAATACCGTGAGCCTCTGCCAGCCGATCGACAGTCGAAAGGCGCAGATTTCGTTTCCGGCCAGCCTCGATTGCCTGATAGTACTTGTAGGAGAAACCAGCCTTTTCAGCGAAGGCCTCCTGCGTTAGCCCTCGCTTTAATCGAAGTTCCCTGAGTCGAGGAACAAACCGGTCGATACTGTCGCCCAGCCCGCATCCGGATACCGGCCGGATGCGCCGGGTCTAATGGCCAGGTCCTCTAATGACACTCGATGTGGATCCTTCGAGAATTCGCAGTCCTTTCTTTCGGACTCGTGCCGGGAATGCACTTTCGGACCGATGATTTCTGGTCAATCAAGCCGAAAGCTCTGACTCCAACCGCTTTACAAACCTAGAGGAACCGACTCGCAGGGCCTTCGCGACACCGAGAAACTCAATCAGGTCAAGCCTTCTTTCGCCCTTTTCAATTTTGGCGACATACGATTGTGGTCGGCCCAATCTTTCGGCCAGCTGGGACTGGGTGACTCCCCGTTTGCGCCTCTCATCCCGAAGCATTCGGCAGAATACCTCGTACTCGCTGCTGTAAATTGATTTGTTCACTCCGGCCCAGTCAGACCGGACATCATAATCCTCTTTCAGGATTATCCCAAATTAGGATATTCTCCTTGCCTCCTTCCTACTTCGGGATTTCTCTCGATTGCCGGAAAACCAACGAACTGTGGCCCTGATAAAGTGCAAAGAATGCGGAAATGAAATCTCTCAAAAGGCCAAGAAATGTCCCCACTGCGGAGCACCAACTCAGGAGATCTCCACTGTAGCGGGCTTGTTTATTATTGTACTTGTAGCGTTCTTAGCCTTCAAAGGAGTCGGGCTATTTATCGGGGCTCAGGGTGGAGGACAGACTGTCGCGGATTTGGGATCTAGGGTGCCTCCCGCTCTAGAATCTCCCACTCTGGCCGCTTCTCGTAATCTAAAACCGCAGCTTCTCCTGATAGATTGGTCATGGAAACAATCCCACGGATATGCGATCGCTGAAGGCCAAGTTAAGAATATCTCGACAGTGCCCTTGGACAACGTAAAGGCTTTTGCGGAATTCTACACAGCAGATCGCAAATTCATCACCTCGGATTCTTCTCTGATCGAATATAGGCCATTACTTCCGGGACAGATTTCCCCATTCAAGGTATACGCTTCTTGGAATCCGGCAATGAGTTCCGCCCTGGTAGATTTTAAGACATTTTCCGGGGGTCCGATTCTATGGACGAAGGAACAGAAATTCTTCTCGGAAGGCGAAGAAAAGGGGTCAGGCTTTTTATTTAAGTCTGACTCTTTTCGCATAGGGGCAACTGGGGCTCGATGTCGGCCGTAGCTCCGTACCTGATTGCTCAAGTTCGCGATGTGGCCCATCTTGAGATTGTCACCGCGCCATCGAGTGGTCGCTCCGGTTTGCGATTTTATTCACGGACTTTCAGAACGGTCTTCTCGAAGGCATCTCCGTCTTGTAATAGGTGCAGATATTCTGACGGTAGTCTCGCAGCTTCCTCCAAACAATGAGACCCTATGAACCATAATCCTTAAGGTCTCTTGGGCGAGTCGTCGGGCGAAGCCATCGGACCGGTTGAGAACACCTCCCGGGTCCGATCTTACCGCTCTGAATGACGAAACGGCTCCAGTGAGGCAAGACACCTTCGGGAATGGACTTCCAGGGACAGGCTTGACGGAGATGTTGCCAATATTCGCTTTCAGGCTCCACGCGCAATGCCTGTTCCGCGATATAGCGAACGACTGCACAACAACGCTCCATAGTGGCCAAACGGACTATCTTCTCCGCTTCGCACTTTCCGCCGATAAGCTGTGCGGCAACCCGAATGGTCCGCGGCTCATACTTATTCTGACTTAACAGCAAGACGATCGCCAGTTCTTCATTGGGCAAGACCTCAAGGCCGGGATCCTCAACGGGTGGATGGTCGAAAGAATAGTGCCGGCATCCGCGTTGCACAGCCAGCTGCATCCAAGTGTTCTCGTCAATCAAGCCCAGCCTTGAGAGTTTGTGGCGAAGGGCGGACAGGTGACGTGTGGAACCTAGCTTTTCCGCTAAAGTGATCATCCTGTTTCGCTGCCCAAGCCCATGCTTCTCTGACCTAATACTCGAGAGCTAAGTTCCGCAGATTCCAAGGACGAACTCCTGGTTACTGCGAAAGGCTTCCTTAATCTCATCGATGTCCGGCACGACGGCCCCTTCGAACAGGGCGATTAGCTCCTGTTGAGTAAAGGAACGCTGTTTCATGAGGAATTGAATATCGCGATGGTCTTCGGGATCGATCCTCATCATTTTGGTAAGTATCAGGTCCCTAATGGCGGGTCTAAAAAGCCTCATTTTTTCGAATGGCATGCCCTCGAGAGGAACGCGATGGGAATGCCAGTCGCTTGTAAGAATGATCTGCTTCTCTTCAAAAATGTGTGAGAAGTAAAGACCCCTGTCGGAAAGAGCGGCGTTCGTCTTATCTATGGCCAGCCAGAAATCTTCGTTTCTCTCGAACTCAAGAATATCCAAAGCCGGCAAGATCACATCGACATCCATGGTGGCCCCATACTCCGAAGGCGCATCGAACCCAAGGTGAAGGGCGGACCGGCCATAGAGAACCAATTCCACAGGAGAATTCAGGAAACTCTCCAGTGTCTCAAGAATCCTTCTGGGATTCGATATCGCGGACATTCCTGGGTATTAATCGAACAATGCACTCCTTGGTCAAGGCCTGGATAAGTCGATTCCTCACGCGTCCAGATGCATCCCGCCACCGAAATGGGAGCCAATGAAGAGGAGAGGGGCAGGGCCGGGAACCGTCACTGCCTTTTCCATCGGAGGTCAAGTTTCGGGCATAGGCGAAGACGAAATGCTCACACCTTCCGCACCACGTTAGGTCTCTGTTGCTAGCGGAATACGTCTGCAGTGTTGTTTTCTTAATCCGGAGGGAAATCCCCCTTTCGTTACGACAAATCACTTCATGCATCGGATTTGATGCCGACATTCAATGGGTCGAGGTTTGTCGATTTGGTTTCAACCAATGGATCTTTTGTCAATCAGCCGCATCACTGCTTCGGCGGATCGGATCAATGTGAATCTGGGGGGCGATACCTGGGTCAGGTTTATGAAGAGCATCCTGCCGACATTTGAGCGGATGCCGCACGAGGTGTGGATGTCGGCCCAGGCGGATTCAAACGGGCAGTATATCGAATTCGAGTCCGATGAATCCTGGCGCATCGAGCTTGATGTTCTTCTCAAGCACGGAGAGGCATTCGATCCTGGAACAATGAGTGACTCCGAGTCCGCGATGGCGACGAAGAGCCTAAAAAGCTCTTTTGGGGACGGTATCGCGGCAGTTTAGGAATCTGTCGGACGTGGTCCGACAGATTCCACATCGCTCTGCCGGGCGGCAGAGCGGGGACTCGATCCTTGCATCACCCCGCTTGCTCCTTGTGGGATCGCTGGATCAATTAGGTTTGAAACAGTATCGAATGTGGAAAGGGAGGAGATAAAGGCCCGCGGATGGCGCAGCGATCCCGCGGATGAAGAGAAGAGGGAGTTCCCAACGGATTCGAGAGGGCAACGGATAAAGAACATCGAATCTAGGCATACTGGAATAATCTAGCTCTGTTCCGACCTGGATGCATTCGCAGATTAGGACAAGGTTCGAGACAAGGTTCGGGACCCGTCGTCGCTTTGCTCTGCCGAGGCAGGCGAGGTTTGCTCCGCTGAGTTCTGAGCCGCCAGGCATCCGTGGGTTAGCTCTGCCATCCGCGGGCCTCAATTCTTCTGTGTCGTAAACGGTAAGAATCGTCCCTGGGAAACCGGCACCAGTCCCTCTCAGCAGGATTTCTAATCGGCGGCGGGTTGGCTGATCAGGTGATGTGTTTTGTCCGCGGCGGTGTTGTGGGTGGTTGTGCTTCCGTCTGGCCAGCGGATTTCGAACCTGGTTGCATGACCACTCTCACCGAGGCCGAAGAAGAGAGTAGGGGTTGATTGGGAGAGATATCCGCTCCCGGCATGGACTTCGGCCGTCTGCTGCAAGCCGTTATCGAGCAACAAGGTTACTCGGGCCCCTACCGCATTGGGATTACCTGGTCCGCCTTGCAGTTTCACGGTGAGGGGCCGATTGATATCTGAGCCCCGGTTTCGAAAGGCTATCATGGGTCCGTCATTCACAGTTACGGCAAAATCCACCCATCCGTCACTGTCGAGGTCCGTGGCGGTAAGGCCTTTGGCGTCACCGGAGACGACAAGCCCGCTCCGGTTGGGCCAGACTGGTTTGAAGGTGCTATCTCCATTTCCCTGTAGGAGCAGGCTGACCCCGCCATCCATCCGTCCGGTTTCAGGCTGTGGGCCGAAGAAATTCTGGACCATGTAGAGGTCCGTTATCCCATCGCCGTTGATTTCAGTTAGGACGATGCCGAACCCAGGGGCGGCTTGGGCGAGGTGGGGAAGGGGACGGAAGGTGAATTCCGCTTTCCCGTCGTTGATGAGGACGCCTGATTCGAGGGTGTCAATTTCGTATCGTTCTGCCTGGGCAAGTCTGCGTTCCGAGTAGAGTTCGGGAAGGGTGGCAGCGGCAAAGGCGTGAAAGGATTCGAAATTGAGAGCGAGATGGGGCATGGCATCGGTGGAGCAGCTCTTCCCTCGGATAGGGTAAAGCCTGTCTCCTTCGTAATCGGCTTCAATCAGCCGCATGCGATCGGAGGGCCCCAAGTCGCCACAATAAAGGAGAGTCGGCTTCTGCTTGCTGGCGTGATATTTCGTGTTGAGTCCGAGATTTGTAACGACGTAGTCGATGTCTCCGTCATTATCTAGATCCCTGCCCGCAATGCTGTTCCACCATCCGGAGCGTTCGGAGAGGCCGGCCCCAGCCGTGACGTTACGAAAGGATCCTTCCTGATTCAGATAGAGGGTAACGGGTCCCCATTCCCGAGTGACAAAGAGATCGGGCCATCCGTCATCATTGGCGTCCGACCAAAGGGCAGAGGTGACGAGACCCACCTTTCGCAATCCCGGAGCGAGCTCTTCCGTAACATCTTTAAAGCGGCCCATGTCGTTGCGCAATAGACGACTGACCGGAGTAATTGGGTAATTTCGTGGGATATACCGCCCTCCGATGAAGAGATCGAGATCTCCATCACGGTCGAAATCGCCAGCTGTGACGCAGCTACCGCTATCTGAATTCTTAGGTAGGGCTTCTTTCGGCGCTTCCACGAAATTGCCGTGACCATTGTTGAGGTAGAGTCGATCGCCCAGGGCCTTGTCAAAGGCCCAACGGCCGACCCCACCGCTGACCACGTATAGATCGAGGTCCCCGTCACTGTCCGCGTCAAAGGACAGGGCTCCCATATCTTCGCTAAGGGCGTCGCTCTCAAAGTCCGAATGTGATTCCATTCGAATTTCTCCATCTGCAAGGTAAACCTGATAGATTCTGCCGGGTTGTCCCGAGCCTCCGCCCACAAAAAATCCTTCCTTCCCATCTCCGTTGAAATCGCCCCAGGCCAGGCCAGGACCTAATTGCGACATCCTGTTTGGGAGGAGGGGCTGATCGACGAAGTCGTCGTAAGGATTCTCCCGATGGACCACCTCGGTGAAGTTCTCCATTCTGGCAAACATCGGACGACGTTCCTTGGGAGGTCTCAGATCGGCCGTCGGATCCTCCGGTTCCGTAATTGAGTAGAACCGATTCGCGGCTAGCTCCTGCAGCGTCTGTGACCTTCCGCTCGGCCAATCCACTGTGATTTCGTCAATCGTCTCTTCTACGCCGAGTCCGAAATGGATAATGGGATCGTCGGACGAGGCGAATCCTCGAGCCAGGGTCTGGTAGCGGACCTGGGTGCCGCTCCGGGTCTTCAAGCGCACCAGGGCGCCCACGCCGTAACGATTGCTCGCCGTTCCAATCAAGCGGATCTTGATTCGATTACTCCCATGTGATCGGTTTCGATAAATGGAGGCCGGCGCGTCGAAGTTATTCACCACCAGGTCGAGGTCGCCGTCCCCGTCGAGGTCGGCCTTAGCCGCCCCAAAACTCACGCCGATGTGGCCGAGCCCCCAGGAATCATCCGGTTTCTTGAAGCGCAGGCCTCCGAGATTCCGGAAGACCAGGTTGGCCTCTGCAAGTGGCGGCGCATCCAGGAAAAGCCGCCCGCCCTTTTCAGTTTTGAGCCCGCCCAGGAGGTAGAGCTTGGCCCTCATGTCGCTGTTAAACCAGTTGCGCGTCATTCCGTTGGTGACGAAGAGGTCGACCCAGCCGTCATTGTCGAAATCGGCGAACTTGACCGACCAGGTCCAATCGGTGCTGCCCAGACCGAGAAGGCGTGAGACCTCGAAGAATCGATCCGTTCCTGAATTGAGATAGACGCTGTTTGCCATGTATTGAGGAGGCCTCGCTGATGTGAGGAACCAACTCTGCTCCTCCATCTCCCCCATGTTCGTCTTCGCCTTGTAGTGAGTGGTGGCTGCCATGTCCGAAGCAAAGAGATCGAGTAGACCGTCGTTGTTGATATCGGCCACATCAGTACCCATGGAGAACCACGGTGTATGTGGTACCGTTCTCTCAATCACATTGGTGAAGCTTCCGTCACCATTGTTTCGGTAGAGTTTGTCGGGACCATAGAAGTCGTTGGAGACATAAAGGTCAGGCCATCCATCGTGATCGTAGTCCCACCAGACGACTCCCAGACCCATGTCGCGTCCTGTTATTCCGGCCTCATCAGTTACCTCTGAAAAGGAGCCATCTCCGTGATTGCGGTAGAGCAAGTCTTCCTGCCCGATCTTGATCACTTTCTCACGACCGTCGGGTTTGACCATAATATCGACCAAGTCGGATACTTCATCCGGAATGACCAGGTGTCCGTCCTTCTTAATCAGTCTCGCCTCGAGAATCTCCTCCTTCGCAGGAATGTATCGATTGGTGAGCAGATACCCGTCGAGATCGCCGTCGCGGTCATAGTCGGCAAAGGCCATCATGATACTGGAGCCGGAAAAATCCAGACCTGACCTTTCCGCGTGCTCGTCGAAAGTTCCGTCACCCCGATTAAAAAAGAGGCGGTTGGGAGAATCGTAACCGCAGACGAAGAGATCGAGATCGCCGTCATTGTCGATATCGACAAAGGTTGCACCCATTTCCCAGGAGCCATCGCCGTAGAGGCCTGCCCCATCGGTGGCATCTTCGAATCGGAAATCGCCCAGATTTCGGTAGAGCCGGCCCCCACCGAAGGCCCGCGTAAGGTAGACGTCCGGCAGACCGTCGGCGTCGTAATCACCGATGGCCACGCCTCCACCGACGGTGTTGTCGAAGTGCCAGCGATAACGTTTCGGCGGGTTCCAGTAAAAATTGAAATCGATGCCGGTCCTAGAGGCGCTGAGGTCCTCAAACATTGGGCCGTCTGAGGTGTCGGCCGGCTGGCTCAAGGGTTTCGAATCGACAGACCCTGATCGAGCGGCCAGATCTACGCTGAGGAGACGAAGAGTTACGATGCAGACAAGGAGCATTCGCCTGGCACGGGCAGTTGTCCCTGACTCTCTGTCACTGGCTGTCCCGTATTCCGACCTTGGCCACATCTCAATTGCCTTCGACCCTCTTTTTACCGGTAAAGTTTCTATTCCTACTACGACTCGACGAGATTCCGTATTCACGTCAAGTTCAGACGGCGGATTTCGCAGATTACCTAGAGCGGCGAAGCCGCAACCAATGAACAAGGTTCGAGACCCGTCGCCGCTTTGCTGTGCCGTGACAGGTGGTGCACTTCGTAACAGAGCTGAACTTCGGATCGTAGGTTGACGGTTGTAAATTGCGACCAACTTCATACCGACAGACTCCTAGCCCAATGGATGAAATTGCATGCCTCCAAATACCTGCTCCGTGGGCTGGAGTTCGATGAGGTTGACGTTCACTCGCCTCGGCGCATCCAGCGCATAGACAATCGCATCCGCGATGTCCGCGGGCAGGAGATCGTCAATCCCTGAGTTGATCTGTTCCCGCACCATCTGTTCCCGCATTTCGGGATCGTCGATGGCCACATCGAAGAACTCGGTACGGACGCGCCCTGGGCAGATCTCAGTCATCCGCACCCCGGTCCCTTGGAGTTCCAGACGAAGATTCTGGCCGAGCATATGCAGTGCTCCTTTAGTGGCCCCGTAGACCGAAGATTTGATGGGGTAGAGGGCGGCGGTGGAACTCATATTGAAGACGTGGCCACGTTTTCGCTCCACCATTCCGGGCAGAAGGGCGCGAAGAACGTGAAAGGTGGCGCCAATGTTGGTGTTGAGGGTGGTATCGATGTCCTTCGGTTCTGCCTCGAATAATCTCTCGAACCCGCGCCCCAAACCGGCATTGTTGACCAAGATATCGACTTCCAAACCAGCGAGCGTCTCATACAGTCGGCCGGTGTCGCGAAGATCGAGGACTTGGGGGATACAACCCGTCGACTCTGCCAGCCGGGCAAGTCGTTCCTTGCGACGGGCCGCTGCATGTACGGTGATTCCCTTTTGCGTGAGACGTCGTACTACCGCCTCGCCAATTCCGCTCGAAGCTCCCGTGACCAATGCTGTCGAATAATCTGCCAGGGCCATGATTGGAATCTAGTGGGAAAACCCGGGGAGGGAAGCCCCAATAGAATTCGATGGGATCGAATTCTAAGATTGATCGATTGTCAGGCGGCCAGTTGAGGGTCCCGGCCGCTTCGGTTGGGCCAAACAGGTGCAAACCTACCGTTCCCGGCGCCGAGCAGGAGAAGGCTGACGCCGCCGTTCATATGACCGGTCTCCGGTTGTGGGCCGTGGAAATTCTGGACGAAATAGAGGTCTGTGTTTCCGTCGCCATCGACTTCAGTGAGGACGATCCCGAAGCCGGGCGAGAATTGGGCGATCCGTGGGAGCGGCTCGAATTTGAATCGCGCATTTCCGTCATTCAGAAAGAGACGATCGCGCAGGTTGGTATCGTATGCCCAGCGGCCGGGCCCACCGCTGACCACGTAGAGATCCTGATCGCCGTCGTTGTCCACATCGGCAAAGGTCGTTCCCATTCCCCACCAGCCGCCGTCGTCCAGGCCTGCCGATTCAGTGGCATCCTCGAACCGAAATCTCCCAGATTGCGGTAGAGTCGGCTCCCACCGAAGGCGCGGGTCAGGTATACGTCCGTTCTACCGTCGTCGTCATAGTCTCCGATCGCCACGCCCCCGCCGACTGCGTTGTCGAAGTGCCACCTGTAGTGTTCGGGAGGATCCCAAGAAAAGGTGAAATCGATGCCGGTCCTGTCCGCGCTGAGCTGTTCAAACATTGGACCCTCCCAGTGATCGACCCGTTTGATCAAAGGTTCCGATTCTGCGAATTCAGTGTCCGCGAAAACTCCCGTCGTGATGGCAGCCAAACTGAATAGGAGTGGACGGGGGATTCGCATGCCGGATCTGAGGATTCCAGATAATCGAGATTGGACTAAAGTAGCCTATCAATGCATACTAATCGATAACCGCACTTCTGTCCGCGTATTCTCGTGCATCGCGCACGATCGGGTCATCGAGGGGCTGATCGGAAATGGATTGCGTGGTCTCCAGGAGGTCCTGCGGATAGAGAACCGCACCCTTGTGGACCGTGAGAAGGACGTCTCCGATGTCGTCCATCCGTTGGAGCGGGTTTCCCTTGATGGCGGTGAGGTCGGCATCGAAGCCCGTTTGGGTTCGCCCTACCTTTGAATCGATGCCGAGGACCTTGGCGTTAATCGAGGTGGCCGATCGCAAAGCATCGACGGGCCTGATTCCCGAATCGACATACATGAGCAACTCATCGTGCATGCTGAAACCGGGAACCAGATGAAGAAAAGGAGCATCCGTTCCGATGGCGATGGTTACGCCCTTCTCATGGGCGCGGCGTAGAAAGCGTTTCAGGTTGGGCATCGCGATCTGAAAGCAAAGGCGTTTTTTCGGCTCAACCGACCGGTAGGGAAAGCGATCCCAGAGCTTCAGGTATTCGGGGTGGACCCATTTTCGGCGCCGATCGTGGTAGATACTCTGGTCGAATACCCGTCCGATCCGATCCCAGACGACGAGGGTCGGATCCACCACGTGATCGTGGGCGAGGAGTCGTTCGATGAGGGCATCGTCCTCTTCCTCAGTGGCAGACCTCCATGCCACGCGGTAACCACTTTGATGTTCCGTTTCATCGATGCCCATATCCAGGATGTCTTCCGCGGGGACCGATTCGTTATGCGCCAGCACAAACATACCCAGTCGGTGCGCCTCCTCCGTGCCCGCGCGGTACATTTCAGGGCTCAAGAACGCATAGAGCTTTATCGCGTCGACCCCTCTATCGACATGCTCTCTGATAGACTCACGGATAGCTTCAGCATTGGCGTGGCTGCGGACGACATGATGCCATATAGCCTTCGGGCCCATCGAGGGCGAAGCCGCAACAGACCATGGTCGGACCCAGCTTCGGGTCCTTCGCCAGCTTCTCTCGTTGATCCAGGATCCAATCCAGATCAGAGCCGGTATCGCGCACCGTCGTCACTCCCGCCGCCAGGTAGAGGCTGTCCCAAATCCGAGAGGATTTGGGTGGAAGCCTGATACCGATATCAATCTTCGTCACGTTATGTAGACCACGACATGCCTTCCGTCCTCGGTAGCTTACCTTTTATCCGTTATGCACCTTTCCAGCACCCTTCCTCTCGCTTTGAGTCGATAGTTCTCCCAAGGAAGCGCCTCTGACTCGATTCTTGGATCCCTATGCCGCCTGCGTTGCCTCTTTCTCATGTTCTTGCGCAAGTCTCTGCGCGATTTTCCATAGATTGTGGGACAGAACCGACCAGGCCACGCTAAGGTTACGGTTGTCAAAGCCTTTGCTGCGTATCTTGCCCCCGTGCCATCGGTTCTTGAGCACTCCGATCCGGCCTTCGGTGCTCCCTCGTCGTCGCTGCAACCGGACAAAGCGCGGCTCCTCCATCCGCTCCTTGAGCTCTTGTGGATTGCGGGGCGTAAGGGCGTCAAAAATCCCCTCTGCCTGGAGCCGCTTGCTGGCCGCCTTCGAGGCATAGCCCCGATCCCCACTGATCGCTTCGATCTTCTCCTCTAAAGCGAAGCCCTTTTGCCTCTCCAGACTTTCCCAAAGCTGCTTCAATTCGCTCGGGGCCTGCCCCCCATACAGTTTCCAGTCCAACAGATATCCCTCTGCGCTCTCGCATAAATAAAGGGTGTTGCCAAACTCCACCTCCCGATCTGCCTTGCCTCGCACGATGACGTCAATCTCAGGTTCGTAGGCGCTCAGGATCTTCTCCTCATTCTTCACCTGCCGCCCCCCTATGATCCGTTCGTGCGCCTGTTTCATGACCTGCGGTATCTGCTCTAACATACCATCCATTCGCTCGATGATTCGGCTCGCCTTCTTCTCGGTGTAATCGCTTTGCATCCACATAGCTTCCAATAAGTCACGGTGGCGAAGGGCATGGCCCTCAATCTTCTTGAGCAATAGCTTCATCCGCCGCAGGATCCCTTTACGCGCTTTGCCCGCCTCCCGGCGCCGACGCGCATGCGTCATCTCCAGGCACCGTTTGTTCATCTCCCGAGCCAATCCCTTTGCTCCCTGGGGCATGCGCTGTTTCATTCCCGCCTGCCGGATCAGACTGATCGCCTTGAGCAGCGTTGCTCCCACATCCTTGAGCAAGACCCAGTCCACGGGCCAGTGGATGTTCGCTTCCAGGCAAGTGGCGTCGATCAGGCATTCCCTCGTATCGATCGGCTTCTCTAATCCTGCCTCACCACAATGTTCAGCATTGCCCACCACCTCGGTCATCCTTGCATGCAGCTGTCTCAGATACGCTTCGTCGAAGAATTTCGAATCCCGTTCCAGACTGCTCTTCGATATTTTCCGGATCCCGTCTACCTCACGCACCCGGCAAAAATTAGCCAGAAGCTCACTGCGTCCCAACTCCTGCGACAGACAACGAAAGGATATCCCTCCGAGTAAATGACGCACCACCTCCACCCGCAGCGCTTTTATCGCTCTTAGAGCGCGTCGCTCCCGATCCTTCCCTCCCGCTTCATCCCATCCTTCCAAGGCTTTTACGATCGCCTCCCTTTCCAGCGAGGAGTCGATCAAAACCCGGTCAATCCGCTCCATTGTTTCCAGAAACACGGTGTAGTCTTTGCATCGAATGACTGGAGTTAGGGCTGGACGCAGGAAGCTTTGTACGGCAATATTTTTCATGAGAAGGGCGTGCTTTGTATTTGACTAACGCAAGCATAAGCGCCCTTTTTCGCCGGATCGAGCTTTTTGCAGCTCTATCCGGCCTTTTTTTTGCCCATAACTCATTAAAAATCAATTGTTTCCACCACTGGGACGGGCTCCAGGTAGGCGGAGCCCATGGACGCACAGTAATGCACGTGAGCATCGATCAGTCCCGGGATCAGGGTGCACCCGTCCAGGCAGAGGCGTTCGATGTCGGATGCAAGTTCGTGTGTCGTTACGACCGCCTCTATCTTCTCGCCTTCAACGATGACAGCCCTGTCCGCTTCGACTTCATCGGACACCCCGTTCCATATGCGATCGGGAACCAGGGCATATCGTTTCATCGATGGAAGGCAGTATACAGATGCAGGAACCCTAATTCTGATCCAGAGGTCCGGAGTCCGTGACCCGGTACGGACTCACGGGGAGTTTCGCCCCTCCAGGGGATCCGGCGTTGCGGCATGAAAAGAGAAAGCCCCTCTCAAAGCGAGAGGGGCTTTCTCCGTAAAAAGTGCGATGATTGCTCTTCAAATCGATTACCAGCGATAGGACGTCGAAAACGTCATGACGCGACCGTTGCTGATCCAGTGGGCGCCGAAGGAGCCGCTGGTTTTCCTCATGTATAACTTGTCGGCGAGATTGGTGACGTTGAAGGCGAAGCGCCAGGGGCCGCGATCGAACGAGACGGCGGCATCAAAAGTCGTAAAAGCCGGGACCTTGAAACCCGTTACCGCGTCGCCGGCGCCATTCGTGGGTAGGGCAAAGGGCAGCTTATCCCCAACATGGCTGACTCCGAATCCGACCCCCAGTCCGCTCATGGAACCTTCACGGATGGTGTATTTGGTCCAGAAACTGGCGAAAAATTCTGCAATACTCGAGTCCCGTTCGCCGTCTGCAGTACGGACTTCCTGGTCGGTGACTGATGCGACCAGGTTCCACCCCGGCAAGGGTTCCGCGGTGATCTGAACCTCAATGCCCGTGTTGGTAGCGTCAGGTACGGCAACAATGGGTATCAGGGATGATGAGCCGGACTTTGTGCGCCCCGTCTGGCTCAATTCGTAGTAAGCGAAAGTCATGTTGAGTTTCCGCTCCCAAAGCGAGAACTTCACTCCTCCTTCGATATTTTCCGCTCCGGGATCGGGAAGAAACACGATGGTTTCTCCTTCCCGAGTGGGCGCCAATGTCGATGAGATATTAAACGTCTCTCCAAACGAAGCCCAGAGATTCACCCCTTCCACGACCTTGACTGTTGCACCGTACCTGAAAAGTGTTATATTATCACTCTTGTCCGGATTCGAGGTTCCTCCGGGGAGAAGGTTCCTGGAACCCTTGGTGTAATCCTGAAACCGCATCCCTCCGATCAGACTGACCCGTTCATCAAGAAAGGAAGCCCGCCAGTTTCCGTACAAGGAGTAAAAGTTGGAGAAGGCCTCGGCATCTCTATTTTTATCATTTCTGATTGATCCGTGATTGAAGACCTGGTCCAACGGCTGCGGGTCGAAAATGTCTTGTCTCGGATAATCGGCAGGATCCAGCGCGAAGTTGATAATCTGTATGTCGGCACTGTCCGAGAGGCTGTAGGAGAAGCCGAAGTTGACGATATTCTTGAGCGCATCACCAAACTTGGGCTGCCAGACGGAATCGATGAAGAAATCGTGGTTCTGGCTGCTTTTTTCGCGGTAGCGGGCGCCCTGAGGACCTTCATCGCAGATACACCACGCTAAGAGGGCGTCGTCATACCAAAAATTGTCATTGTACTGGTAGGAAAAACGTGTGTCGACGGGCCCGATTTTCTTCTCCAGGATGCTCGTAATGCGAAGGTTATTCGTGGGAGTCTTCAGGCTATTGTAGGTGTTGAAATTCTTGTGCAGTTCGAAATTCGGGAGGCCGGTGCGCTCGTCACCGTGGACGACCTCGTCGGCAAACGAAGTCTCCCGGTCGTTGTGGTCCGCCATGACCGTGAAATTACCTCCACCGGGTAGGGCAATTTTGACGCCGCCGGCAAAGGTGTTGTCCGGCCTGTCCGTCTGCAGGTTAGCCTGGCGGCCACCGCCCGTCCTGACCGAGCCAATAAACCGAAAGGCAATGTTCTCGTTCCACTCAGCGATCGGTCCCGTGACGTCAAGCATCCCCCCGTAAAAACCCCAGCTTCCCACCTCCAGTCGAACCTCACCTGAGGGCTCAAATTGGGGGCGTTTCATCACCCGATTGAAGAATCCGCCGGCTGAGATCTGACCGTAAAGAACGCCTTGGGGGCCCTTGATCACCTCAATCTGCTCGATAAGCGACATCGGCACGTAAGCTATGCCGAAGATTGGAAAGCCGTCGACAAGGTTGGTTCCACCCTCATTCGAGCGGATATTTAGCGAATCATAGGTAGTGTAATTTTCAGTACCCCCAACCCCGGCGACATACTTGGTGACTTCGGTCATATACCGCGGGTTGTGATCCTCGATGAACTCCGAATTGATGACGAAGGCGGAAGTAGCCATCTGATCGATCGGAACCACCATGCGGTTGGCCCCGATGATGAGGTTGGATTGGTAGCCCCGCCGTTCCGCGTCTTCGATGACATTGAAGGAATCGAGCTCGATGACATCCTCGGGTTCGCTGGATTCCTCATCCGCAGCGAATAGGTTCGTGAATCTGGGTGCCAGGAGTAGGGAGAGTATAGTTATTGGAATAAGCCAGTTTTTCATGATAGGTCCTTCTGGTAATCTTGAGGTTTGGAACAATCCAAATAGAATATGGACTGGAATGTATTTCTGAAACAATTCTCTCAAGCAAGTCGAGAATTGAGCTCTGTTGATTGTTAAGTGCTCAGGTATGGAGTCAAGTGCGTTTTTTCAGAGGGCAGATGCCGAACCGATCCCGGAAGGGTTTGATATTGATTCCCGGCCTGGTCGCTCACCAGTCGGCCCTGCGGGGAGGTGATCTCATGGAGGTTACCGATCTTGGCGATCCTCCTTGATAGGGCTGGATTAGTGCATCGACTTATCTAATATGCCGACTAGTCCGATTTCAATTTCGAACAAGGGATACGTAAATGCAAGTGACCGACGAACACCTTCGACAGTATCAGGAAGAGGGTTTCTGTCTCGTTAAGGGATTGATTCCGGTTGAGCCGATCGATGCCGCGCGCCGGCGTGTCTTCGAGATCGTCGAGCAGATCCCGGATTGGCCGACGCGCCATTTTCAAGTTCTGGACCCGGCGCGCTACCGTTCGGCGAGAGGGGAAGCCTTGCCCGGTTCTCTGCAGAAGCCGGCGGAGAGGGAGGAGGTGTTTCGCGGCGTTGCTGCGCACCCCAATCTGATGGCGGCCATGGAGTCGCTTCTGGGTGGTCCGGTTGAGCTGTTTGCCGATCAGATAGGGATCAAGCACGGGATGATCCGGGAAGCGCAGGGGGGGAGAAGCTATTTTCACCAGGATTCTTTCTACTGGCATATCGACCCACAGCTGGGATGCAACTGCTGGATTCCCATGTCAGCGGTTGGCCGAGATGCAATCGCCCTGGCGGTCATGCCGGGCAGTCATCTGGGTTGGTCGCTGATCCAGCACGAATCCTACTATGACGATCCCTCTTTCGGGCATATGAGGGACGATTTTGAGCCCTTTAAACGGCACCGTATCCCAGCGGACCAGGTGGAAGCATCAAAGGAATTGCTGTTTCCGATGGAACCGGGTGACGGGCTCTTTTTCACCAACTACACTTGGCACCGCAGCGAGCCAAACCGTACCGGAGACACCCACGCTTTTTACGCCATCGCCTATCAGGTGTGGAATTTCCGGACTAATTTGTCGAATACGGGTCGGCGGCGTCGCGAAGTCCGTCGCCCAGGAAGTTAAACGCGAGGACCGTGAGAACGATGAAGAGAACCGGCATCAGGACCCACGGATGGTCCGCGATGACCTGAAACTTCATACAATCCTGGAGCATAACGCCCCAGCTGACCACCGGGGGGCGCAGGCCGAGTGCAAGAAAGCTCAGAGCCGTCTCCCCGAGGATCATAGCCGGGACGCTGAGGGTGAGGCTGACGATGATGTGGCTCGTGAATCCGGGTACCAGGTGGCGAAAGATGATGCGGGAGTGTCCGGCCCCGATGAGGCGGGCGGCAACGGCGTAGTCTTCTTCTCGCAACGAAAGTAGCTTCCCGCGAACGACGCGGGCGAGACCGGTCCAGTTGAGTAAACTGAGTACGATCGTGATCGCGAAATAAGTGTGCAGGGGGGACCAATCCGGTGGCACGAGGGCGGCAAGAACGAGCCAGAGGGGAATCTGGGGGAATGAGTTGATGATTTCGATCGACCTCTGAATGAGGCTGTCGACCCGCCCGCCTACATAGCCGGACACGCCGCCGAAAAGAATTCCCAAGACAAACGTGGCGACAATGGAAGCGACTCCAATCGAAAGGCTGATGCGCGCACCGTAGATAGTCCGGCTGAAAATATCCTGCCCGAACTTATCCGCCCCGAGCAGATAGAAGGTATCGAGTGGCGCGTCCGGGGTTGCGAGCTGCGGGGTGGACATCTCGAGGGTTCTTCGGAACTCGTCAACCGAAATGCGTGACTCGGGATCACGCGTGCCACCATCAGCCTCCTGCCTGATGCCGAAAAAGTGCCGGTCCATCGGGATCAGTCCCCAGAGCCTGTAGGGTTCTCCCCGCACCAAGAAACCGAGCCGGATGATCTGATCGGGAACTCTGGTATAGTAACGGCGGAAAGTGATCGGGTCCTTCTGTTTCTGCAGAGCATGGACATAGAGACCATCTTTGAAGTTGAAGGCAGGGATCTGCGGCGGACAGTAAATGTGGTCGACACTGCGCAACTCCTTGGTGGCAGGGGCGAAGAACTCAGCGAAGAGAGCCAATCCGTATAGGGCGAACACGACGTAGAGCGAGCCGACGGCCATTCGGTGTCGCCCGAAGCGAAGACGAATGAGCTGCCATTGGGAAAGGGAGCCCACTCCTTGGGCGTAAGGGCTCGCCCCGCTCGCGTCATTGGTCGGTGAGTTCCCTTCGCTCACCGCGCCTCTCCTTCCATGCGGATGCGGGGATCCAACCACAGCAGCAGGAGATCGCTCACTAGTGTTCCGAAGACTCCCAGAAGGCTGAGCACCATAAGCATGGATCCGGCAAGATAGAGGTCCTCGGAGAGAAAGGCTTCCAGGATGAGAGGCCCGACCATCGGCAGGGTGAGGACAATGGCAACGATGGCGCCTCCCGATATGAGGTGGGGGAAGAGGTAGCCGACGCTGGAGACGAAGGGATTGAGGGCAATGCGGACGGGATATTTCATAAGGAGCTTGAAAGGCCGCACGCCCTTGGCGCGGGCGGTGACGACGTAGGGCTTGTTGAGTTCATCGAGGAGATTGCCCCGCATGACGCGCAACATACTGCCCACGCCGGCGACCGCGATGATCACCACCGGAATCCAGAGATGCTGTAGTAGGTCCCCGACTTTGGCCAAGCTCCATTCTGGTTGGGCTGCGAACTCCGGCGAGAAAAGCCCGAGGGCGGTTACGCCGAACAGTATCGAGCTTGCGTAGACCAGGACCAGTGCGAGGAGAAAACCGGGCACGCTCATGCCTACAAAACCGATGAAGGTGAAGAAATAATCACCCCATGAATACTGCCGAACGGCTGAATATATGCCAATGGGCAGGGCGATCGCCCAGGTGAAGAGAATGGTGGCTAACGCAACCGTCACGGTCAGAAGAATGCGGTCACCGACGACGGCGTTGACCGAGGTCCGGTACTCCATGGATCGACCCAGATTGCCCTGGAGTAGTCCGCGGTCCTCATCATTGAATGTAAGGAACCAGTTGAGCCCAATCCAATGGGCATATTGAAAGGGGATCGATCGATCGAGATGAAACTCGGCTCGAATTTCGTCCAGCTCTTTCTGGTTCGCTAGGGTCCCGGAGGCTTCGAGTTGGAGAATCTTCGCCTCGATGAAGTTGCCCGGAGGCAGTTGAATGATGAAGAATGCAACCAACGAGATGATGAACAGGGTGGGAGCAAGGATGGCGAGCCGGCGGCCGACGAATGGGTGGCGGATAGCCATTAACCCTACTGCCGTTATCCCGATTCCCCAAAAGAGCCAACGCAGTATGCGGCCGAAATACGTGGACATGGTATCCTCACTGGCGGCGCTTTCAAGTCTTGGATTGAGCGAGACCGAAACGATCTCACGTCGGGTCTGGTCGAGCGCTGCCGGCGACTCGTCTGCACCCTGCAAAAAATAGGTGTCGATCCCGGCGTGCGAGGGGATGGCAAAGTAGGGACTGAATACGGCGAATCTGGGCACGTTGCGAAACCCATTCTTGACTATCACCGGATGGGGAGGGCTTGCAAAAAGTGAAATGGTGTAGATTTCCTCTGCCGCGGTTTCAAAGACCTCATGCAAAATGCGTTTCTGCTCGTCGATACTGCGGGTCCTCCGCGCCTTATCGAGAACCACCATTGCCCGCCGGAGAGGGTGGTCTGGAGGGGGTTCGATGCCTCCGAATTGGGTTGCCCGGGGATCTCCGTAGAGCCCTCCCGATATGTACCATTTGGCGAATCCAATAGCCGATCTGAAAGAGGTGCGAATGGGGATCCAGTCGGAAGCCCCCACCACCGGTAGCAGGTTCTCCCATCCATGTGCGACGGCGAGATCATTGGTAAGTGCATGTTCGGCGACCACAGAGAGGCCACGTGACCGCTCCCTGGGAATGGCTCGGATTCCCACCCGCCGCCAGCCTTCGATAATGAACTGAACGGGTTCACGGAGGATGTAATTTGGATAGGACAAGAACCAGACCATTCTCGAACCGTCGGGGAAAGTACGGTATTCCTCGGAATCGCGCCGTGTCAGACCAATCGCGTCAAGCAGGTCGTTGGCCCGGTCCGGGTCGAATTCGATAAAGCTGTTGAATAGTTTCTTGTGGTAGAACGGCGAAGCCGGGCCGGGCGCAAGCTGTGCGGGCGGCGGGTAGCCCGACATCACGACCTCGATAATCGGACGGCGATCAATCGCCAGGGAGAGTGCCCGTCGGAATTCCCGGTTGTTGAGCAACCGGTGTTTCTCCCCGGTGGTCGGGTCTTCGGGGTCGATTCGGCGATTCAGGTTCGGGTAGATCGTCCAGTACGACGACAGGCTCATATACCAATGGTGTATGCCATAGCCGTTGCTCTCCCTCTTGGACATATATTCGGGGTAGGCATGGAATCCTGTTAGACGGCCGTGCATACCGACGGTCCCGCTGGTCATGCTCGCGGTCAGCATCTCCGCCGGCTTGACCTGGCAGAACAGGCGATCGAGGTAGGGAAGCTGGTTTCCTTCAGTATCGACCGCGAAGTAGTAGGGGTTGCGGATGAAAACCTGAGGACTGCCCGGCTTGTAGGTTCGATAAATCCAAGCCCAGAGCCTGGGGTGTTCCGGGTTGAAGGTGTTTTGCCGTTCCCGGTAGAGGCTCTCCGGGGTGCCGATGCCAAGCTTTCGCATGGTCGCTTGGATGAGGCTCTGATCTCCAATCTGGGGATGGAATTGCTTCATGTAGTGTTCTGGTGAATACCCCCCGATGGCGTAAGGTGAAGCCAGGTTCTCCAGAAAAAATGCGTTCGGAACGGGAAAGGTAAACTTGATCGTGTGCGTATCGATGCCCACGATATCCCCGGTTCGCCCTTCTGCGCGCATAAACTCGGGATAGCCGCCTCCCGGTCCCGCGAAACTTCCTTCGAAGTGTTTGATATCCCAGTTCCACCAATAGAGAATATCGTCCGCCGTAAAAGGATGACCGTCGGACCACTTTAAACCTTTGCGGAGCCTAAACGTCCACTCCCGGTAATCCGGGCTGTGTTCCCATGCTTTGGCAATGTGCGGCACGATGGGGTAACCGTTGGGTGACCAGCGTACCAGGAACGGTCCGCACATGACGGCGACATTACTACCTATATCGGAGTTACTGAGATTGATTCTAAACCACGTTCCCCCATAGGTTCCGGTTCCCTCGACTCCGCGCATGACCACCGGTTCCGAGCCTACCCGTTGGGCTACCGGGGGAAGCTTCCCTTCCGCCACCAGCTCCCGGAGGATGGGCGATTCTCCTCGCGGATACCACCCCGCTGCGGGCCCGTCCGCGTAGTCTACTTCGACCTGAATGCGGGGCGGATTCTCGAAATCGGGGTGAACCGCCCTCTCCTCATCCAGACGGGCCGCTTCGGCTTTGTCGTAGGGTTCCGGCTGATCGGATATCACAGGGCGTAGCAAAGCCCCAAAGGCGACCGACAGGCCGACGATCAAACAGCCGGCAACGCAGGTCGAAAGAAAAGGCCGGATTACATTGCTCCACACAACAAACGATTGTCCCAATCACATGCAGCTCTATACTGGGAATGAGGAATGAATCGAGCTGATTTTGCGGGTCAGGCTCCGCCTTTGGGTGTCAACGTTATCAGGGAACGGCTCAACCTATATTAGAGGCTGTCCCAAATCCGAGAGGATTTGGGTGGAAGCCTGATACCGATATCAATCTTCGTCACGTTATGTAGACCACGACATGCCTTCCGTCCTCGGTAGCTTACCTTTTATCCGTTATGCACCTTTCCAGCACCCTTCCTCTCGCTTTGAGTCGATAGTTCTCCCAAGGAAGCGCCTCTGACTCGATTCTTGGATCCCTATGCCGCCTGCGTTGCCTCTTTCTCATGTTCTTGCGCAAGTCTCTGCGCGATTTTCCATAGATTGTGGGACAGAACCGACCAGGCCACGCTAAGGTTACGGTTGTCAAAGCCTTTGCTGCGTATCTTGCCCCCGTGCCATCGGTTCTTGAGCACTCCGATCCGGCCTTCGGTGCTCCCTCGTCGTCGCTGCAACCGGACAAAGCGCGGCTCCTCCATCCGCTCCTTGAGCTCTTGTGGATTGCGGGGCGTAAGGGCGTCAAAAATCCCCTCTGCCTGGAGCCGCTTGCTGGCCGCCTTCGAGGCATAGCCCCGATCCCCACTGATCGCTTCGATCTTCTCCTCTAAAGCGAAGCCCTTTTGCCTCTCCAGACTTTCCCAAAGCTGCTTCAATTCGCTCGGGGCCTGCCCCCCATACAGTTTCCAGTCCAACAGATATCCCTCTGCGCTCTCGCATAAATAAAGGGTGTTGCCAAACTCCACCTCCCGATCTGCCTTGCCTCGCACGATGACGTCAATCTCAGGTTCGTAGGCGCTCAGGATCTTCTCCTCATTCTTCACCTGCCGCCCCCCTATGATCCGTTCGTGCGCCTGTTTCATGACCTGCGGTATCTGCTCTAACATACCATCCATTCGCTCGATGATTCGGCTCGCCTTCTTCTCGGTGTAATCGCTTTGCATCCACATAGCTTCCAATAAGTCACGGTGGCGAAGGGCATGGCCCTCAATCTTCTTGAGCAATAGCTTCATCCGCCGCAGGATCCCTTTACGCGCTTTGCCCGCCTCCCGGCGCCGACGCGCATGCGTCATCTCCAGGCACCGTTTGTTCATCTCCCGAGCCAATCCCTTTGCTCCCTGGGGCATGCGCTGTTTCATTCCCGCCTGCCGGATCAGACTGATCGCCTTGAGCAGCGTTGCTCCCACATCCTTGAGCAAGACCCAGTCCACGGGCCAGTGGATGTTCGCTTCCAGGCAAGTGGCGTCGATCAGGCATTCCCTCGTATCGATCGGCTTCTCTAATCCTGCCTCACCACAATGTTCAGCATTGCCCACCACCTCGGTCATCCTTGCATGCAGCTGTCTCAGATACGCTTCGTCGAAGAATTTCGAATCCCGTTCCAGACTGCTCTTCGATATTTTCCGGATCCCGTCTACCTCACGCACCCGGCAAAAATTAGCCAGAAGCTCACTGCGTCCCAACTCCTGCGACAGACAACGAAAGGATATCCCTCCGAGTAAATGACGCACCACCTCCACCCGCAGCGCTTTTATCGCTCTTAGAGCGCGTCGCTCCCGATCCTTCCCTCCCGCTTCATCCCATCCTTCCAAGGCTTTTACGATCGCCTCCCTTTCCAGCGAGGAGTCGATCAAAACCCGGTCAATCCGCTCCATTGTTTCCAGAAACACGGTGTAGTCTTTGCATCGAATGACTGGAGTTAGGGCTGGACGCAGGAAGCTTTGTACGGCAATATTTTTCATGAGAAGGGCGTGCTTTGTATTTGACTAACGCAAGCATAAGCGCCCTTTTTCGCCGGATCGAGCTTTTTGCAGCTCTATTCGGCCTTTTTTTTGCCCATAACTCATTAAAAATCAATTGTTTCCACTACTGGGACGGGCTCTATTTTAGAAAGGCTTTGAAGTCCCTGAAGCGCAAGGAGCCCGGCGCGGTTCTGAAAATTGTCGACCATTCCGGCCATGACCCTATAGCTTGAGAACATGGGAAAAGAAGCAACTATATCCTCAAATGTAGGCACGAAGCTGCTCTTCGAGAACGACCGGGTGCGGGTCTGGGACCTGAGCTTGAAGCCAGGGGAGAGTACGGGAATGCACAGTCATAAGAATGACTATTTTTTCGTCGTGATTGGCGGAGGAACGCTTCAGGCCGCCGATGTCGAAGGAAATCGAATGAAACCGAGCGAAATGGGGGATGGGGAAGTGCACTTTCGGGAGATCGAAGATGAAGCCGTGCACGAGGCCTTCAACGTGGGCGGCGAGCCTTGGCGGAATATTGTTGTCGAGCTGAAAGGCTAGTGAGACGACACACGTTGCCAAACCTTACACTAGCCGCGGCTGCATGCATTCAGGTTCGGTTGCGCCCTTCTCGCAATCAGAAGGGCAGTGGAATCGACAAGCTATCGTGAGCGAGTCGGAAGGAAACTTTCAACGGACTCGATATTTAATATCGATCACGTTGCGGTCTGTCTTCCCTCGGCCGTGCTTGATTGACCCTCATCGGGCGGCCTTCAACAGTGACTCCGTCGAGCGACTTTACCGCGTTCTGGGCCTGTTCGTTATCGGGCATGGTGATAAAGGCGAACCCTTTGGCACGCCCCGTATTCCGGTCCATGATTACATTCACTCTCTCAACACTACCGAACTCTCCAAAAACTTCGCGCAATGTCTCTTCGTTTATCTCGTACGGCAGGTTTCCTACGTATATGTCCATTTTTAACTTACTGAATTGCTACGCCATCTGAATCGGGACAGTTCGGAACGATGGCGATGATTCCCGAAACTGTCTTTGAACATTCATTCATTGGTCCAAATTATCCCACGACACCATGAGGTCGGGGTAGGGGTCGAAACTCGAAACGGTCCTCTCTCGTTTAGTAGTACGGCGAGTAGTGAATCAGCGCCACAGTTTGATCGGCGCCGGTCGAGAGTGTGCGCCCAATAGGGGCCATTCGAGGTATTGTGTCGGCATTTGTGTTTAGACCGTTTCTGGGGCAAGGCCACCGCAATTCAACGGTCTCCCGCGGATCCTATTCCGCTCAGCCGGCCCGAAAGTTGCGCCTAACCGGTTCGATTGCAAGCCCTTATTTGCAGATTTTATCCTGATTCACCATGCCGTCCAACCGCCATCGACGAGGATATTCTGGCCTGTAATATAGCTGCCGGCTTCGCTTGCCAGGAGGAGGAGCGCGCCTTTCAGTTCGTGGGGTCGTCCCATCCGCTTCATAGGACTTTTCTTGCAGAGGCGCTCCACCATTTCGGATTGAACCTTGGGAGGATTTGGAAAAGGGCCAGGGCTAAGGCAGTTTACCCGGATGTTGTCTGGCGCCCAGTAGACCGCGAGATGGCGGGTCATGTGGACGATTCCTCCTTTGAGGGTGTGATAGCCGACAGGGCTGGCGTTGCCTATATCCTGGTAGGCATCGGGATAAGACCCAACTACACCGTACATCGATCCGATCATGATTATGCTTGCGGGCGCCTCTTGCTTTACAGCGTGGTCGCGCAGGTGGCGTGCGAGGAGGAAGAAACCTGTTGCATTGCCCAGCTGTCGGTTGAACTGTTCGGCGCTGACCGTAGTCCAGTCTTCGGCCACCGCCTCGTTTCCGTTGTTGACGAGAACGTCGATTGCGCCGGCTTGGTCAACTGCGGATGCAAAACCTTTCTCAATCGAGGCCTCATCCATCTGGTCTATGGCGACCCCGAGGTGGTTGCCATGACCAGGAAGAGTCCCGGCTACGGCAGCAGCACGATCCGCTTCCCGGCTAGCCACAATCACGGAAGCACCGGCCTCGGCCAATCCGCGTGCCATGGAGGATCCCAAGTAACCCGATGCGCCGGTTATCAGCGCCCTCTTTCCTGTAAGATCGAAAAGCTCCCCAATAGTTGGTTCAGAATTCATGTTAGTGCGCTAGGATTCTGTCGCCTCCATCCCCATTGAACGCTACAACCCCACTATCGATTGTGTACTATAGGATGTCTAGAAAGCTTCAGCTGACAGATTCCTCTAAAGCGTCGGGCGCACCTTCTCGGCATCCTTGAAGAGGACCTCACGAACTGCGTTGGTTGCTTTTTCGTGAAACGCTACTGCAGCCTGATCCAAATCTGCGTCTGGGCGAGGAGCGGGATCGAAGTTGCCGAACCTGTCCTCGCCGCGAACCAGCGCCGCGGTGTCCCATTCACCGACTACCTGTTTGGTACGGGTGGGCATGTAGTGGAGAGAAAGGCCGATCCTGCGATCATGGGAAAGGTTTGGTAGGGAGGCGTGGGCCAGACGTCCGTTATGAAGCGAAATCTCCCCGGGCTGCAGCGGCATCGCCACCGCGAGCGATTCATCGACTTCAACTGAGACCTCCTGTCCCCGAGTCAGCATATTGTTATCCGCATATTCATCCTTATGGGGTAGAAGCTCTCCTTTGTGACTGCCGGGTAGAACCCTCATGCATCCGCTTTCCAAGGTTGCTGGTGAGAGGGCGAGCCAGACGCTGATCAGATCATGGGTGTCAAGCCCCCAGTAGTTAAGGTCCTGATGCCAGGAAACGAAAGTCTCGCTTTTTGCCTCCTTGACCCAGAATAGAGTATTCCAGCAGAGGATGTCCGAGCCGATCAGATCCTCCACCGCATCGAGAATCGTGGAGTGACGCATAAGGTCGTCGACCCAGGTAAAAATCAAATGGGACTTGTTGCGCTGGGCCCCACCGATCGGTTTGCCTTGGTCGGTCTCGAATTTCTCAAGTCGGGCCCGGTTCTCCGCCACTTCGGTTTCGTCCAGAATTTTCAAGGGGAAATAATACCCGTCTTCAAAGTATTGCCTAATGGCTTCTTCACTCAGCAGCTTTGGCATGGTTCTCGCCTCCTCGGTACGTGATCGGTTAAAATGGAATTCCTGCTCGTTATCTCCGTGAACATACAACCGGTGTAGCTAATCTGGCAAGCTTCTCTCTTAATTTCGGCGGCTCCGAAGAACACCTGTGCCCGTTGGTTGGAGGGCGGTGCTCCGTCGCCGCCGCTTTTGCAGATTTGGGCATCCCTTTGATATCGCCGGTCGGACGTCTGTCGGAAGAATTGTGACGATTGTAAAGCGAGTCTTCGACACAAGCCCGACAGATTTCCATTCACCACGACACATCCATCATATCGTGTGCCCAATAGAGGGCACCATCGTACACGCTTTTGACCTCGGCGATGCCTTGAGTGGTCTCTTCGGGTGGGTCGAGGGATACCGACTGGTGGTTAATCACGAGCCGTTTGGCGCCGGCTTCGGCGGCCATGCGTCCGGCGCTCAGTGTGCCGGTTTCGGAAATGACACTGGGGTAGGTCTGGATTTTCTCTTCCCGGTGGACCGCTTCCATCACAAACAGATCGGCGTCCTTGGCCAGCTCGATAACGGATTCGGTGGGCGCTGTATCCCCGCTGAAGGCGACGACGCCCTCGTCGGTCTCGAAACGGAAGCCGTAGCACGCAATGTAGGGCTGGGCGTGCTTGACTTCCCGTGCGTGACAGACCCAGCCCTCTCCCTCGGCCACTTTGCCCTCGGAGTATTCGGTAACGCTGACGACGGGTGCCGGCCTATCTCCCTTACCGCCGCGAGAGTGGAAGGCGTGGACGCTCATCGGATGGTTGACGCGCGCTTCCACGTCGAACCAGAAGACTCCGCTTTCTGGAGACCAGATCGCTTCGGTGATTTTCTTGATTGGGGCCGGACCGTAGACGTGCAGTTCACGCTCTGTCCCGACCGACTGGTCGAACCGGGTCATGAGAAAGCAGAGATAGTCGGAGACATGATCGGAGTGCAAGTGGGTGAAGAAGAGGTCGTGGACCGAGGGGCTCGGAATGCCCATTTTATACATCTTGTAGGTCGAGGCGGGCCCACAGTCGATCATCAGGCGCTGGCCGCAGATTTCCAGAATGAAACAGGTGCCCCAGCGGGCGCGAGTGGGGGTCGGCGTGCCCGCCCCGACGATTCTCAGTTTCGGCATGGTTCTTATCTCCTCTCTGAGTGGAGTGTATTTGGGCATCTTGTTTCATTCTGAGTATGGTTGCAAGATTCTGTGCGCCTCGGTGGTTTTTCTTGCCAACGTTCTAAACGTTAAACCTGGAAGATGGACACTCAAGAAATCAATCTAGCTTTGAGCGTCGGCGATGTGGACGCACCGGGAGTCCTTCCGAGACTGGAAGAGCTAAAGCGAGAGCGGTATGGCTTCCGCATAAATTTCGGACTGGATGCGCTGCCTGAAAAGTCGGGGCTCCTTCTCATCCGCGGCGCGCGGCAGATCGGCAAGGGCACATGGCTTCAACAGCAGGTCAGGCAAACCATAGAAACCTTTGGTCCTGGATCGGCTTACACGCTTAACGGCGATGAGGTACGGAATGAACAGGCGTTGATCGAAGAAATACGAAGTCTAGTCCCCCTCTTCAATGCGAAATCGGCAGTGCGCCGTCTGTTTATCGATGAGATTACGGCGGTTGGAAACTGGGAAAGGGCCTTGAAGGTATTGATCGATGCAGGGGAAGTCCGGCGGATACTAATCGTAACCACCGGCTCGAAGGCAGCGGATCTGCGCCGCGGCGGAGAACGTCTACCGGGGCGCAAGGGTAAGTTGAAGAGGACAGCGTATGTTCTTACACCGATCTCGTTTCTCGAGTTCAAACGGGTTTGCGGGAAGAGGATATCCGGGAAGCACTTGCTCGCCGGCTACCTGCTTTCGGGCGGCTCTCCGGCCGCTTGCGCCTCTCTTGCCGCGAATGGGAGGATCCCTGAATACGTTGTCGAAATGACCCGTGACTGAATATATGGGGAATTTGCCGCGAGCGGCCGTTCACGTTCGGCCCTGCTTGCCGTGATGGATTGTCTCCACCGTTTTGCGGGTTCGCCCGTTGGCCAATCCAAACTGGCTCGCGAAATGGGTCTAGCGAACAACACAGTTGCAGCCGGTTATATAGACCAGCTTGCCGATATGCTCTGCGTGGCCTCGGCCTATTCATGGGACCTCTCTCGGGGACGACTCAACCGTCGAAAGCCTTGCAAATTTCACATGATAAATCTGCAGGCGGCGGTCGCCTGGAATCCGAAAGCGTTGCGATCACCTTCTGACTTTCTCACTCTTGATCCCCAAATTCAGTCGGGTCTGTTCGAATGGCTGGTTGCCCAGGAACTATGGAGACGAGCGGCCATGCGTGGCGCGGAGTTTTCTGAAGAGATGTCATTCTGGCGGAGTCCATCCCACGAGATAGACTTTCTTCTTCATGACCGATCTTTTCTTGAGGTAAAGAGGGGAAAGACCTCGCCCATCGAGTTCCAATGGTTTGCGAAATCCTTCCCGAAGAGCCGGCTTATCGTTGTCAGCGAATCGAAATTCGAAACGGACTGCCTTGTTGGAGTGACCATCAAGGATTTCCTTATCAACGAATCAATAGCTTGAGATAAAGTGTCTCGGCTCCTTGCCGGACTTGCCGCAAACCAAGCTCGACTTCTCATGCAGGACGCGAATACCTCCGATCTGATATTTTCCGTACCCCAGTTAGTGGCCTATCTGAGCGAAGCGATCACGCTATTGCCGGGCGACGTCATCATGACGGGAACACCATCGGGAGTCGGACCGCTGGCACCCCCGACGTTGTGGAAATTGAAATCGAAGGAATCGGCACGTTGAACAACAGGGTGATTTCAGAACCTTCGTGACTAATTGCGAACATCAGCGCTGAGGTGGGGTATAAATATGCGGGCGAATGTACGGAGCATCATCTTTCAGGCAGTGAATGAGGTGCGCTGTGTTACGGAGGGAAAGGAAATTCGACCGGAGCCCGATGGAGTTGTGTTGGAGACGCAATACTCCTGCATCAGCGCCGGCACGGAAATCGCCAAGCTTACCGGGCTGCAGCCCTTTGAATTTCCCAGCGGATTAGGCAACCGCGCCATCGGCCGTGTCGTGGAGACGGGCTCGGAGTCTCAAGATTTCGCTGTCGGGGATCTCGTCTTTTCTCACATACACCACGTCAGCCACGCCAAAGGCGCTCGGCTGGTGGCAAGACTCCCAGACGAGCTTGACCGTCCCGATGCCGCTCTCATCGGCATGGCCACGGTTTCGATCACCGGAGTGCGTCAGGTGAACACGCAGATCGGAGACGTAGCCGTAGTGACCGGTGCGGGATTGGTGGGCCTATTCGCCGCTCAATTACTTGAGCTCTCGGGTGTGACCACAGTCATCGTCGACCATGTCGAAGGCCGTCTTGAAAAGGCAAAGGCGTGCGGCGTCAGCCATGCGGTCAACTTCGCCAAGGAGGACCCCTTCCAGGTGGTGATGGATATTTCCGGCGGCGAAGGTGTAGACTACCTGCTGGAGTGTAGCGGAAACCCTAAAGTGGTGGAGAGCAGTCCCGATTACCTGCGCACCGGTGGGACGATCGTTTTAGTCGGTTCACCTCGAGGCGTCCACCAGACTAACCTGGTACCCTTTGGGCAACGTTTTCACCTGCGCCGCCCCCATAGCGACCTGACCTTAAAGGGGGCCCACGAGTGGAAGACCCCGATGTATCCCGACGGTTTTCACAAGATCAGTATGCAGCGGAATGTCGAGACGATAACCGGCCTGATGGAGGCCGGAAAATTGAAAACAAAGGAGCTCCTTTCCAGGGTTTACAAACCCGAGGAGGCGGCAAAGGCCTACCGAGATCTGATTGAGAGCATGGATGCAACGCTGGGCGCCGTCTTTGATTGGACCGGATGACCTTTGCCCATATGCCCTACTGTTCCTGCGCATAATAGCCTTTTTGCCTGGTTTATCAGGCATTTCGAGCAAACGTTAGGGCTTTAGAGAGGTGCGGAGATTCAAATCCAGCCTTTTTGCACAATTTAACAATCAAAATGTTTGTCTTTAACTTGGTAATTCCCCGTAGCTTGCTACGGGGTCGCGCACTTTATAAGCAGGGAGGGTGGAAAAAAGGAAGGACGGAAGCAGTTTAAAGCGAGGATGGCATTGTGTGTGGCAGATCCATTACCACATGGTGATGCCGGTGAAGTATCGGAAGGCGTTGATAGAGGAAAGAATACGGAGGGTTTTGAAGGAGACGACGGAAGGGATCGAGGAACGCTATGCGATCGAGATGGAGGGATTGGGATGTGATAAGGATCACGTACATCTGTTGTGCGGAGCACATCCCAAGATGGCGCCCGGGAGGATCGTGCAGATATATAAGAGTATAACGGCGCGGGAAGTGTTTGGGCGAGAGAGTTGGATAAAAAAGGAGCTATGGGGAGGAGAATTCTGGTCGGACGGCTACTACGTGGGAACGGTGGGGGAAAGAGGAGACTGGGCAACGGTGGAACAATACGTGCGCGAACAAGGAAAACCGAAAGAGGAACTACGGCAGTTGATGCTATGGTGAGCATGGGCGTGATCTGCTACGATTCGATACCCCGCAGCTTGCTGCGGGGAGGTTCATTCAATAAGCTGCGGCCCAAAAGCAGTTTGCTTTCAGCCAAAGGCCTTTCATACTCCGGTCCTTGGTGCAATAGCCCCACATTGCTCCTTAACGCCAACTAGAACCGAGCCGATCATGCCCGACCCACACGAACATCTGGTCTTCATTACCTCTTCCGCCCCCGGCGACGCCGGGGCAATCACCGCCTTTCGGCTCAATGCCACGACTGGGACGCTCGAGTCTTTGGGGCGCCGTGCCGATATTGAGAACCCCTTCTTCATAGCCCTGTCCCCTGACCGGAAATTCCTCTATTCGGTCCAGATCCCCGGAGACTTTGAGAGCGATCCCGGCTATATTGTCGCCTTCGCCATCGTCGATGATTCGGGCGGGCTGCGAAAACTCAACCAACAGCCTGCCGGGGGCACCACCACTTGTTACGTCGATGTGGATCCGACGGGCAAGGCCGTTGTTTGCGCAAACTATTCCAGCGGCAGCGTCGGTTCCTACCCGGTCCAGGCTGACGGATCGTTAGGTGAGATGGTCTCGTTTGTCCAGAACCAAGGGGCCAGTCTGGTCAATCCTGATCGCCAGGAGGGGCCGCACGCACACTGCTCTGTGATCAGCCCCGACGGTCGGCATATGTACTCCTGCGATCTGGGTACCGATCAGATTTTCGGCTTTGCCCTCGACGCGGCAACCGCCTCCTTGACGCCGCTGGACCAGGCCTATGTGCGCACCATCGGCGGCGGTGGCCCCCGCCATTTCGCCTTCCACCCGGAGGGCGAATATGTCTACTCCAACAACGAACTGGCCAATTCAATCAATGTATTCGGCCGCGACGCCGAACGGGGCGTATTGACGGAGATCCAAGTGATCTCGACGCTGCCGGTTGATTTCGACGGCGAATGCTACACGGCCGATATCAAGATCACTCCGAACGGCCGCTACCTCTATTGCAGCAACCGCATGCACGACAGCATCGCCGCCTACGGCATCGGCGGCGACGGACGCCTGAGCTTGGTCGACATCTATTCGAGTAGGGGCAATTTCGCCCAGAATTTGGCCATCACTCCTGATGGCGGCACGCTGTTGTGCGCCAATATGCACATCGACGACAAAGGCGGCGACGGGTCCAACGTTGCCCTCTTCCAGATCGACGGCACCAGCGGCAAACTCTCCCCCTTGGGCGAGCCCGTCGATCTGGCCAAGCCCTCGTGCATAAAGATTGTCTAGTCAGCAGAGTCCGCTTTCGATCATAGCCTTGCGCTAGTCCTGAAATTCGCAGAATTTCAGGACTGATGAGCACGGAGGACACTCACCGGGTCCTGATTCTCGGTTGCGGAAGTATTGGGGAGAGACATCTCAGGTGTTTCCTGAATACGGGACGCGCGGAGGTCAGCGGTTGCGACACGGATGAGGACCTCCTCGCCGGAATTGGGGAACGTTACGACGTCAGCGTCACAACCGATCGGGAAGCCGCCGTCCAAGATCCGAATTTCTCTGCCGTGGTCGTCGCCACTCCGGCGAATCTTCATGTTGAGATGGCCACGATGGCTATGGAGTCGGGCAAGCATGTCCTGATCGAAAAACCGCTCTCGGTTAATTTGAAGGGAATCGAGCGGCTGGTTGAATTGCGGGACCGACAAGGCCTGACTGCGGTAGTAGGCTATATCCACCGCTCCATTCCCGCCCTGCGTGCGGTCAGGTCCTTTCTAAAAACGGGCAAATTCGGGAGACCCCTGTTGGTGACCTCAATCAGCGGTCAGCATTTCCCTCACTTTCGGCCTGCCTACCGGGAGATCTACTTCGCCCATCACAGAACGGGAGGCGGCGCCATTCAGGACGCTATTACCCACCTTCTAAACTCAGTGGAATGGGTCGCGGGACCGATTGATACGGTCTACTGCGACGACGCCCATCAGCATCTCGAAGGGGTTGAAGTGGAAGACACGGTCAACCTTCTTGCGCGGAGTGGAGGAACTTTGATTAACTGCTCCTATAACCTCTTTCAGGCTCCCAACGAGTTCAGGTTCGAAGTGCATTGCGAACTCGGCAGTCTCAAGGTGGAGAATCAACTGCAGAGATGGGGCACCCTTGCAATCGGAGAGGACGAATGGACCTATCGGGATGCGTCCTTCGAGGAGCGGGACACCCTTTTCGTCAACCAGGCGGATGATTTTCTCGACCAGATCGAAGGCAAGAGCACGGAGCTCGCCAGTCTTGAGGAGGGAATCCAGACCCTACGCGTCAATCTCGCCGCACTTGAGTCGGCCAGAATCGGGGAACTTGTGAAGATCTAGCCCGCCCTCACCGCCGAATTACGGCACCACAACCACGAAAGGCGCCAGGCATTCCGCAGAATCGCAAAGCTAGGTCCAACAGTTTCCTAGCTGAAGACCTCTCTTCGCAGATCCCGGACCACCGTCAGTCCCTCCCAATCGCTGCCCTTCATCTTCCTTGCGCCACTCCGTCGCTTTTTCCCAAACTGATCGCGGTATTCGAAAAAGAAGCTCTCAACGAATGCCTTCGATCCGAGCACCGCTCCGTCGGTAAAATAGCGCACCCGACACCGCAACGCGGCCGCAATCGGCAGCTTGCCACCCTCTTCCATAGCCTTAATCCATGCCTCGGTCGGTATCCTTCCACGCAACGATTCTTTGGGTGCCTCCAAAGACCCTTTGCAGTAGAGTAATTGCCGATACTCTCGCGACGCCTCTCGCCATTTCAGGGGTCCGCCATACGAACCACTGACCGCCTCGGCGATTCCCTCCCGCGCGTCAGGATTCCCTCCTACCGCTTCTCCATATCCGCTCCAGCGGTAGTCCTTCGGATCTTCCACGATCCCGGCTCGCACCGGATTCAGATCGATATAGGCCGCCGTGACTCGCAAGGCAGCTTCTCTTCCCTCCACAATTGTGCTCTTGAAGCGCTCCGCCCACAACGTCCCGTACCGATCGTGGGAGTGGTTATACCAGATGGTGTAGCGCTGCTTCAGCGTCTTCATGAATTCGGATACATCATGCATCCGCGCCAGGAGACGCCTCCGCCACAGCGCCGCCTCTCGGCCCTTTCTTTTCAGTACCGCTCGCAGATATTTGACCGTCATCGGTTGATGCGGGGTCGGCTCCGGATAGAGCACTGCGTAACGGCGCAGCAGCTCTCTGTCGGACAGCACCGACTCTTCTTTGTCTGGAACCCTTACCAGAACGTGAAAATGGTTGTTCATCAAACAGTAGGTCAGTACCTCAACTCCGGAAAAGTCCGCCACCTGCCACAGCTGTCTTCGCAGTCGTTCCTTCGATACCGCATCGAACAGAAATTCCCCGTTTACAGAGCGGCTGATGCAGTGGTATACCGCGCTTGCTCCCAATACCTTTAGACGTCTTTGACACATCCTGCATTTTTCTAGGACACCGAGATCTAAAGTCAATAACTTTTTTCCTGACTCTAAAGGATCGGGCTTAGCAGTAGGACCAGACTGTATCGGTCAGATCACGAAACGATATCAGCCTGTGAAAGGTAACAAAGTTGGCGTCGTGGGCTCGGTAGGCGCCGCCGGTGTCGTCGTCGTGAGCGGTTCTTGAAACATGGACGACGACCGCACGATCAAGGTTGGGATCGGAGTAGAAACCTCCCCTGTCGTTCCAGCGCAGCATGTTGAGGCGTTCGCCATCCGGCGCCACCATCACATTTCCTTCGATCCACTGCGAGTGCGACCAGAGGTGGTCCATCTGCTCAGAAAGTCTCCAACTGTCTCGATTAAGAAGATCGGCGTCCACGGCCGCGGAGAGCACACTACAGCTCCAAATCGCTCGCTCAAACTCCGGAGCGAATTCGATCGACCGCCAGAGAGGGCCGTTATGCTGGATGGTCGGACAAGGCGCCGTGTGCCAACCATCCTCGTCGGTGAGTAGACCGGACATCGCATCATCCGCCGTGCTCCAGCTGCGCCCACCATCGACCGAACGCCGGATCACGACCCGTCCGTGGAAGCGGTCCCCGGAGCGGTCGCAGTGATCGGTTCCCAATAGATACAAATTGTCATGGTGGATGAAGAGATTCGACCAGACCGATCCCGGCAGGTGAGCGATCCGCTCCCCAAAAGCGCCGCGGTCAGCAGAACGGTAGACGAAACTGTCGGTATTTGTAGCCCCAGGACCGAAATAGGAGTGCGAAGCGGTGTAGCTGCCGTCGGCAAGAATCTGGATCGACGGGCAGCCGATGTATCTCTTTGTCTTCTTGTCCGAATGGTGGATGACGACTCCTGGTACATTCTGTGATGTCGATTTCACGGCGAAGAGTACCTCTCAGAAGAGAAATCCGTCAATCCAGCTAGTCTTCCTTTCGAGTGCGGTGGCCTGACCGGACCTTTCGTGAACGCTGCTGTAGGCGAGCGGCTGGGAGTTTGTCGGACTTTGACGTTCGATTGCTTCGCAAGTGACTGAGTTCGTCCGAATGATTCCTAGCCCGTGATCAAGCCGAAAAATCATTGCGGTTTTCATGATAATATAAGATATGGTTTTATTTTATCATGTATAAACGAATCATAGATTTAGATTTAAGCGACTCTGAGACGTGTTTTCTCTGGGGTCCGCGGCAGACGGGCAAGAGCACGCTCCTGAAGTCGCTATTCCCTGGGAGCAAGCGCTATGATTTGTTGCTCTCAACTGAGTTTGGGAGGCTGGTTCGAAATCCCGAGTTGATCAGGGAAGAGTGCGAGGCGGAAGGTCTTTATGGTGATTCGCAGACATCTCCGATCATCGTTGACGAAGTTCAGAAGATTCCACCTCTGCTCGACGAGGTGCATTGGCTTATTGAAAACCGCGGGCTACGTTTCATTCTCTGCGGCTCGAGCGCCCGCAAACTCAAGCGCGGCCAGAGTAATCTCTTAGGCGGAAGAGGTGTGCGCTATGAACTGCATCCTCTGGCGTACCCGGAAATCAGCGAATTCTCGATCCTGAAAGCCCTGAACGCCGGTCTCCTGCCCCGACACTATCAGAGTGGTACTCCTCGGCGGCTCATCCAATCGTATGTCGGAGACTACCTCAAGGAGGAGATAGCCGCCGAAGCACTGAGCCGAAACATCCGTGCTTTCAGTAGATTTCTGGAGGTGGCGGCATTGACCAACGGTGAATTGGTCAATTACAACAATATCGCTTCGGAATGCGGTGTGAGCGCACCCACTGTAAAGGAGTATTTCCAAATTTTAGAGGACACCATGATCGGCAGGTACCTTCCCGCCTTCCGGAAGCGCGCTAAGAGACGGCTGATCGGAGCGCCCAAGTTCTATTTCTTCGACATCGGGATCGTTGCCTACCTCACCCGGCGAGGGGAGGTCGAACCGGGATCGGAACTTTTCGGCAGAGCGTTTGAGCATCTGCTTCACATGGAGATTTCGGCACACTCTAGTTACTCGGGGTATTTCTATCCCATTTCGTATTGGAGGACAGCTTCTGGATTTGAAGTAGACTTCCTCTTGGGTGACGCCGAGGTCGTTATCGAGGCCAAGTCCACAGGTACCGTGAGTGGGCGGCACTTACAGGGTATTCGGGCGTTCAAGGAAGAATACGCGGCGCGCCATTACATCGTCGTCTCGATGGATCCCAAACCTCGAAGGACGGAGGACGGAATTGATATCCTGCCATGGAAGGTGTTTCTCAAACGCCTGTGGCAGGACGACCTGATCTCGGAATCCGGTTAACCCGGACCTTTCCAAAACTTCAATGTGGAGGGTCTGTGAGATGTTCGGGTGGGAGGTGTTTGGTCGATTTCTTTAATCCTTCTCTCTTCTCGAGGGCACTTATAGGTGTATGAGCTCGATGTCGGCAGACAGTGAAACACCCGATCTGGTAAGATTGTGAACACCGGAGTGAAAGGTGGTCAAAAGTTCCGGTTTGAAAGTGCTCCTGCTTGAAAGAGAACAGAAGGCAGATAGAGAAGAGAGGTTAAACGGCAACAATTTCGTCCTCGATCTGTTCTTTCATGCGATAGCTTTTGCCGGTGATGGTGATAACTTCGGCGTGATGGAGGAGCCGATCGAGAACGGCGGAAGTGAGGGTGGAATCGTTATTGAAGATACGGGCCCACTTTTTGAAAGGTTGGTTTGTGGTGAGAACAATGGAGCCATGTTCATAGCGCTGGCTGATGACCTGAAAGAGGAGGTCGGCGCCGGTCTTATCGATGGGGAGGTAGCCGAGTTCATCAATGACCAGGAGACGTGGAGAGAGGAACTTTTTAAGCTCAGGTTTGAGGCGGTAGGCGGCCTGAGCGGCGGAGAGAGTGTTGATGATATCGACGGCGGTGGTAAAGAGCACGGCTTCGCCCATGAGACAGGCAGCATGGGCTAAGGCGATGGCGAGGTGGGTTTTACCCAGACCGACACCGCCGAGCAGAACAACATTGGAGTTTTCCTTTATAAAGTGCAGGCGGAAGAGGTTCTGCACGGCGCTGCGATTGACTTTGGCGGGCCAGCTCCAATCGAACTGTTGAAGAGTCTTAATGACGGGGAAGCGGGCGGCGCGCAGGCGCCTTTTTATTTTGTTGTCTCTGCGCTGGTGAGTTTCCCCTTCGATGAGATGGTGCAAAAAGAGCATGTGAGGCCATTGTTTCTGAGCGGCCTGCTGCAGCAGGGCGGGGTAATTCTGGCGGATGAAGGCCAGTTTGAGTTCCTTTAAATGTTCGAGTAATTGTTTTTCATCGGGCTTCATGATCATCCTTTGGTTCGGGTTGAGCCTCATAGAGGGAAAGATCCGGATCGGGCAAATCGAGTTCGAGCAAGTCCTGGCGGCGGGTCAGGTGCAAGGCGCCCGGTTGGGGTAACCGACGGGCGCGCTGTTCCAGGATATTGGCGATGTATTCGCAGCTGAAAGCCTGGTAGTCGAAAGCGTCCTGAAGGGCGCCGGCAACCGCATCGGAGCCATAAATCTCGCTCAAAGCGACGATCTTTTGGACATGATGGCCGGGGTTAAAGCGGCGCGAGCGCAACTGTTGGTAATAAGCTTCGGCGCAGGGACTGAGCCGCAAGAATCGAAGCAGCAGTCTGTGTTCTTTGGCTTTGCGCCGTTCTCGCAGGAGTGGCTGCACATGATCGGGATGTTCGAAGTCCTGATGGCGGTCGTAACTGCGGGGATGTTCGGCGATAAGTTGATCGCGATGATAAAGGCAGAGGCGTTCAGGGTAGAGTTTTAAGATCAGAAGGGCGCCGGCATAACGGGCCGGGACCGAGTAGCGATTAGACTCCAGAATGACGCGGAACTGGGAATTGGCTCGGGCCTGGGTAATGACCGCCCCGTCATAGGGGTGAATGGGCAGGGGCTTGAGCTTGTCCTTTTCGGCAAAGACTTCGGCCGGGATCCGGCGGGTCTGTCCATGGGTACGCCTGTTGGCGACGGTGTCGAGCCACTGCCGCGCGGCCGTATTGACGGCACTGAGGGAAGCGAGTTGGAGTCCTCGCAGGAAGTTCTTCTTGATGTAGCCGACAGCGTTTTCGACCCGTCCCTTCTGTTGGGGTTGGCCGACCCCACAAGCCTCGATGCGAAACCCATAGTGCCGAGCCAGGTCGAGATAACGCGGATGAAACAGTGGGGGTTCTCCGCGCTCCCGCTTGAGCACCGCCACCTTGCAGTTATCGACCATGATTTTCCCGGGCACTCCGCCGAAGTATTCCAGGGCGTTGCGGTGGCACATAACAAAGTGCTCCTGTTTTTCGGCGAGGGTAAACTCCACATACATGAGCCGGCTGTAACTGAGTACCATGACGAAGAAGGAAAGCCGGCGGCGGGTCGACCCCACGGCGATGGAACCGGCGCTGCCCCAATCGACCTGGGCACATTCGGCGGGAGCAAAATGGAGGGTCAAAAAAGCTGCCTGGGGCTTCGGACGCACTTGGCGAATAAAGTCGGTGAGGATGGTATAGCCGCCCCCGTAGCCCGCTTCACGCACACGCTCGAAAATCTGCCGGGCGCTCAAGTGGTGCTGGTGCACCCAGCGCACAATCTGCCCCTTATAGGGATCCAGTTTGCTCTTGCGCGGTGCGCTGCGGCGGCGCTCATAGCTTTTTTGGCCGATCCATTTGGCCACCGTCTTCTTTGACAGGTTCAGCTCCCGGGCAATCTGCCCCGCGCTTAGGCGCTCCTCATCGTAGAGCTGACGAATCCGGCACCAGGTTTGATAATCGATCATTGCTCTTCTTTTTCCAACGCCTCTTTGAAAATCTCCCCAAGGCTTAAGGGCTGAGAGCTTCCGGACCGTTCCCTTTGCTCCGGGCAATCCAGACCCAGAACCTGATAGAGTGGCTTTTCATAGGCGATCAGACCGATCTCACACAGTTGGCGGCGGGCCTGCGCCAGGGTTGCTGCTTGAAGTTTCAGCAAACAGCACACCTTTTTATCGGAGTAATAGCTTAGCCCCTGGGCATCGGCCACGGTGACCAACAGCAGATAAAGCCCCAGCGCGGGTAGATCACAACGGTTGATGTAATCCTCGCGCACGAAGCGATGATCAATCCAACTGAACTGCCCCGGAACCCGACGCAGCCGTTGAGGGCACAACACTCTTTTTATCGTCATAAGCGCTTTGAATTCTTCCTTGCTCTGCCAGATCCCTTCCCAGGATATCCTGCCCTTTGACTACCAAAGCCTGCGTTGTGGTGGCGATCTGCTCTTGTAACGTACTATTGGTTAAGTGGGCGATAAGTCCCACCATAAGAGGTACTTGCGCAACACAGAGATCTTGTAACCGGGGCCCTCTTAAAGTACTTTTAACTCCTTGCTCTGCAACGGGTTCAACCGTTAAGAGATCTTGTAACGTACTTCTTTGTTTACCACCGTCACGCTTCCAGTAGCCCGGATGGGCCTTGCGCCATTGCTGCACCCGTCGGGTATTTTCGTCCCCTCCAAAGTAATCGCGGTTGTCCTTCTTCCGCAGCCAGCGTCGTTGACTTTCGGCCTTGCTCGCTTTGCGGCAGGGTTGCTGCGAACAATAACGCTGATGCCCACGATTGCGCGCATCCGGATCGTATAACTGCCCGCAGTGACGGCACTTACGCCTCCGCCGGCGCTTCTTCCCAAGCCCCTTTTCCATAGGGCTTGATCCTTCCTCAATCCCGCCCTAAGAAAAACAACAAGACGGCCTTAAGAAAATCTGAAGAAGAAAAAAGAAGAGATCCTAAGATGAATTTTCTGAAGAAAATCTATCCCGAAAAGAAACTCCCTAAGGGGACTTTCAAACCGGCAATCTTGGGGAAGTTTCAGTTCGGCGCTGACAAGATCGGCGGTGGAGGGGAGTGATGAGGCCTTTGCGGCTCTTGTGCAGGCTTTTGAGAGGAGTCTCCTCGTCTTTGCGACTGCCATTTCGGGCGACGATCAGGGAGGAAAAGACGTGGTTCAGGAGGCTTTTCTGATCGCCTATGCAAAACTTGAAGATCTCAAGAATCCAGAATCCTTCCCGAGCCGTACGGGTCGATTCTTTCGATGCGGAGGTTAAAGCAGGAAGGCTGATTTCGACTGAAGAGGAGGTCCATGACACTCCCGAAGAAGCAAGCATAGATGCAGTTCGGCGCCTCGGGGTTGAGAGGCCGGAGAAGCTCGAATTCTGCGAAACAGGTATCAAGCCGATCGATCTATTCTGCCCTCTTCCCAAGGCTGGAAACGTTGGACTGATTGGCCCGATGGGAACCGGGAAGCTGGTCAACATGGAGGAGTTACACCGGCGTTTAACCGAAGCCGGCGCCGAGGTGACTCTCTTTGCTTTTCAGCAGCTTTACGAACGCGGCTTCTTCCATAACTACCGTCGCGCTATGGCCAGGGACGCTCGAGAGACAATCGACCACTATCATGTTCCACGACCGGGCCGAGTTCAGGCTGTCTACTTGCTCGCTCCTAATTCGTTTGAATCCGGTTTCGCGGAAAGGAACCTCGATTCCTGGTCCGCCATAATTCATTTGACTGTGGAACTGGCGATCCAGGGATTCTACCCCGCAATCTGTTTCGCCGAAAGCCGATCCTTGCTATTGTGCCCGGAGATCGTTGGCGAAGAGCATTATGAAACGGCTTGCGAGGCGCGACGTGTCCTCATGGAGGCTCGTGATCTGATGCTCGATCCCGAATCGCTTCGGTTGCTGGCCAACCGCGCTCATCGTGCGGCGGCCAAACGATACCGGGAGTTCTCCGAGAGACGATTGAACGAGCTTTCAGAGGAAGATCGAACTGTCGTACGGCGCGCCCGAAGGCTCCAGTGTTTCCTCACTCACCCCTACCGCTGTGCCGAACCGTTTACGGGCCAACCGGGTCGGTTTGTGAGTATCAAAGATACGATTTCGGCCGTTAGGGCAATCTTGGATGGGGAGTTTGACAACACCGAGGAAATAAAACTGCACTTCATCGGGGGCCTCGATGAGTTGAAGGCGTCTTAGTCGCTTTCCGGTCAGCCACCAGATCTCGGAATACGTTTAGCGAAACTCGTTGCCCTCCGGACTTCAGGGAAAACTTAGTCTGTCGCGCGCCATCTATCTTAGGGTCGAAGTCAAGATTCGGCTCCAAACCTAAACCCCAATATCGAGAACGACTCCTGAATCCCCTCCAGCGCATTTTTGACCATCAAGAGATCGGCGTTATGAAAGATGAGTCGGGCGCCGAGATCGAGAAGGGTTTGGGCCTTCTCGATCGATGATGCCGGCATCGTCCAGTTCTTCCCGGCATTCTTCGCGGCCGCGGCAATCGATTCGATTGCCTCCTGGACCTTGGGATGATCCATCTGTCCGGCCACGCCACTGAGGACGCTGAAGTCGCCCGGGCCGAGCATGATCACATCCACGCCTTCCACGCTCGCGATTTCCTCGGCTCGATCAATCGCACTTTGCTCCTCGAGTTGGATGATGAGAAAAGTCTCCTCATTAGCGGCATGGATGTATTCATCCATCGGCATCGTGCAGTAGGGATTGTCGGGGTTGCCGCCATCGAATCCACGTTGGCCCAATGGCGCGAATTTCGCCCAGCGCACGACTTCCTTTGCCTCTTCGGCATTATCACAGCGCGGGTACATGATCCCCTGGGCGCCTGATTCCAACACGCGTCCCATCCGCATGAACTCACCCTTGGCAGGTCTTGCGATGATGTCGGATCGGCCCACCCTGGCCGCCCGCATGAGATCGGAGGCTGTTTCCACACTGTAGGCATGGTGCTCCAGGTCCATCCAGATACCGTCAAAACCCATCAGGCTGGTGAGCTCGAAGACGGAGGGATCCGTGAAGTGCAGTTGGACCGCAAGTGATACCTCGCCCCTGGCGAGTTTCGCTTTTATAACACTCTTTCGCATGAGGTCTAAGTAATCGGAGTCCACGCAAATGCAAAGTTGAATTGTCAGTCTCTTAGAGATGTTTCATAGTCCGACCGAACACCAATAAGCTCGTTCGACGAAGAAAGTCATTGCCTGAGTACTCGAATCTGAGTGTAAGTGTTTATCGTCCTTCGGGTTATCGGCTCCCCCGGCCTTGTGCCGGGGTGGCGCTGATTCTGGGCTACAGAAAGCTCGCCCCCACCAGCCTCTCAGGCATGAAACTCGACTCGCCATGTGTAGCTTCAAACCCAACGCCACCCCGGCGCAAGGCCGGGGAAGCCTCAGACACGCAAAGCGAATAGATAGGAGTCCTGGTCCTGCCTCTTGCGAATGATCGGCTGGACAGAAATCGGAATATGCCCCGGTGTCACTAGTTTGATTGGCTGTTTCCAATTCTACGATGATCACAATAGTAGATTATCGAGCGGGCAACTTGCGGAGCGTGGCTCGGGCCTGCGCGGAGGTCGGCGCCCAAGCCGAGCTGGTGGCGGATCCTGAGAAAATCGCGACCTCCGAACGGGTCATTTTCCCAGGCGTGGGGACGGCGGAGAGCGGCATGAGTACCCTGCGCGAGACCGGTTTGAACGAGGCCTTGAAAGCGGCCTTTGAGCGTGGCGCGCCCGTCCTTGGTATCTGCCTGGGAGCGCAGATTATTCTCGACCGTTCCGAGGAGGGAGAGCAGGACTGCCTGGGGCTCATCTCTGGGGAATGTCGGCGCTTCTCTCCTCAGGACCCTGCCCTCAAAGTCCCGCACATCGGCTGGAACCAGGTGCGCGCCACTCAGACCCACCCTCTTTTGGACGGCTTTCCGGACGGGGCTGAATTTTACTTCGTCAATTCCTACTATCCCGTTCCTGCTGACTCTGGCTGTGTTTACGGGGAATCCGAATACGGCCACCCCTTCTGCGCCATGTTGGGCCGAGACAATCTCTTCGCAACCCAGTTTCACTTGGAGAAAAGCGGCCGCTTAGGCCTCGAGCTGCTGAGACGTTTCACACTCTGGGATGGAATGGAAAGATGATGCATAATGTCGCAAAATAGTCCTGGAAAATCTGTGAGAAAAGCGGGCTAGACCGGCACCGGATCAGATTGAGAATCACACAATGCTTACGAAACGCCTCATTGCCTGCCTTGACGTGCGCGACGGACAGTTGGCCAAGAGTGTCAAATTTGTTGACACCAAAGACATCGGCGATCCTGTGGCTAAGGCCCGGAAGTACTACAAGGGCGGTGTCGACGAACTGGTTTTCTACGACATCACCGCCTCCAGCAATGCACGCGGCATCATGATCGAGGTGGTCGAGGCTGTTGCGGCACAGGTCTTCATTCCCTTTTCGGTGGGCGGGGGCATTCGTACTGAAGAGGACGCCACCAAGCTTCGCTTGGCCGGAGCCGAAAAAATCAACGTCAATTCCGCCGCCGTGCAGCGGCCCGATCTCATCTCAGAAATCGCACACGCCATCGGTCGGCAGAACACCGTCCTATCGATGGACATTAGAAGGGTTGATCCCACCGACGCACTACCGTCCGGCTACGAGATCGTCATCAACGGTGGGCGCAGGCCGATGGGAGTGGATGCTATCGCATGGGCGCGTCGCGGCCAGGAGTTGGGTGCGGGCGAGCTTGTGGTCAATTCCATCGACGCCGACGGCACCCAGGATGGCTATGAACTTACTCTCACCAGAACTATTGCCGAGGCCGTCTCCGTTCCCGTCATTGCCTCGGGTGGGGCGGGTAAGCCGGAACACCTCTATGATGTCTTGACAGACGGCAAGGCCGATGCCGCTCTCGTCGCCTCCATGGTCCACTACGGCCATTACACATGTCGCGAGATTAAGGAGGACTTGGCCGCACGAGGCCTGCCCATGCGGTTGAGATACTAAACTGGAGATCTCTTAGAGTAGGGATGCCGTCGTGCAACAGCCCATGGCCCTGACGCTCTCGAACCTTGTCTACGGCACCACTTTGAATACCAACATGTTACACTTCAAAGCATGTTCAATAAGATGAGCTTTCACGGACTGTAATACACAGATTTCCTATCTAGCGGATCGAGAACCGATACTCCGTCACCTGCCGGTAGGTCTTTCCGGGCCGCAGGATAATGCTGGGGAATTGCGGCTTGTTGACTGAATCGGGAAAATGCTGGGTTTCGAGGCAGAGGGCTTGCCACTGATCGTATTGGGCGCCGCCTTTGCCCGCCATGGTCTCCATGTAGTAGCTCGTGTAAAGCTGGACTCCGGGCTCGGTGGTGAATAGCTGCATCACTCTCCCGCTTTTCGGATCGTAAACCTCGGCCGAAAGTTCCGGTTCTTCGCCGCCGCCGTGGTTGAGCACGAAATTGTGGTCATAGCCGACTTCGAGTTTGCCGATGTGTTTGCCAATGCGTTTAGGCTTGGTGAAATCGAGCGGAGTGCCCTTGACCGGGACGATCGCACCGGTCGGGACGCCATCCTCTCCCCTCTCCGTCGCGGTATCCGCGTGAATTGTAAGGCGGTGATTGAAGAGCGCCTTTTTGCCCTCTCCGGAGAGGTTGAAGTAGGTGTGATTGGTCAGATTGACCGGGGTGGGTTTGTCCGTGGTCGCTTCGTATTCGATGCGGAGGCCATCCTCATAGGTAAGGACATAGACGACCGCCATCGAGAGATTCCCTGGGTAGTTCTCCTCGCCGTCCGGACTCAGGTAGGTGAATCGAACTGCGGGACCGGCCTGGTGGACGATGGGCTCGGATTTCCAAACTCTCTGGTCGAGCCCGACCGTGCCTCCGTGGAGATGATTTTTCCCGAAGTTCAGGGCCAGTTGGTATTCAACCCCATCGAGTTCGAATCGGCCCTCGGTGATTCGGTTGGCGACCCGGCCCGTGGTGCATCCGACGTAGGCGGGGTTTGCTTCGTATTCCGCGACGGTATCGAAACCGAGCACGACGTCCGCCATATTTCCCTCGCGGTCGCGGACGTGAAACTCAGTTGCAATCGCTCCCAGTTCGATGACTTTCAGGATGCTGCCGTAACGGTTCTCCAGCGTATAGCGCGTGATGGTCTGTCCGTCGCTCGTTGTTCCGAAAGTGTCCTTCTTAATGTCAGGCAATTCCGCTTCTCCTGTATTTGCGTATTCGGTCGGGGCGAGCGTCTCAGAGGAAAACTCAATATGAGTTGCTCGGACGGCGGTCGCGGTTGAGAGCGAGCCGATTGCGGAGAGGGTGATAGAGGTTGTCAAGTGGAGTTGGGACAATGAAGACTTCTTCATGATGATTCGGAGACATAGTGAAATGGCGTCGAGGTGGGTGGCAATGAATTATCGATCGGTGTTGCGGATCAATTGAAATACCCAGATGAGAACAGAGGTACTGGATCGCGCTGTTCTGCATACGCATTTTCGGTTTCAGTTGAATCCGATGACCGAAGGATGTAGGACGCCGCTTGCGGGGGATATTCCAAAATCGACATACGATGTGAGATCATCCCGCGCCCCTCGACGGAGCTCGGGGCCTTCGGCAAGCGCGGTCCTACACTCCCGGCGAATAGGGCAGCCCCCGATGGTAGTTGGCGACGCGCCGGACGAGGTCGGCGACCCGATCCGCTTTCTGAATATTGAAAACATTCGCGAGGAAGAGTATAGCGAGATCGCTGGGATGGTCGATCTGACGGGAGAAAAGGCGGGCCGTCTTCCGAGCTGAATCCTGGGCCTTCCCTAAAAGGCGCTCCGACTCGACGAGGGCGTTGGAAAGGGAGGCTTCATCACCGACATGTTCAATAAAGGCGTCCGCATAGGCGCCAAGTCCTTCCGCTGCATAGGCGACCATTTCGAGATGAGAGATGTAGGCTTCGGTCTTGCTCATCATGTAGCCAAGATAGAGGCTGTCCCAAATCCGAGAGGATTTGGGTGGAAGCCTGATACCGATATCAATCTTCGTCACGTTATGTAGACCACGACATGCCTTCCGTCCTCGGTAGCTTACCTTTTATCCGTTATGCACCTTTCCAGCACCCTTCCTCTCGCTTTGAGTCGATAGTTCTCCCAAGGAAGCGCCTCTGACTCGATTCTTGGATCCCTATGCCGCCTGCGTTGCCTCTTTCTCATGTTCTTGCGCAAGTCTCTGCGCGATTTTCCATAGATTGTGGGACAGAACCGACCAGGCCACGCTAAGGTTACGGTTGTCAAAGCCTTTGCTGCGTATCTTGCCCCCGTGCCATCGGTTCTTGAGCACTCCGATCCGGCCTTCGGTGCTCCCTCGTCGTCGCTGCAACCGGACAAAGCGCGGCTCCTCCATCCGCTCCTTGAGCTCTTGTGGATTGCGGGGCGTAAGGGCGTCAAAAATCCCCTCTGCCTGGAGCCGCTTGCTGGCCGCCTTCGAGGCATAGCCCCGATCCCCACTGATCGCTTCGATCTTCTCCTCTAAAGCGAAGCCCTTTTGCCTCTCCAGACTTTCCCAAAGCTGCTTCAATTCGCTCGGGGCCTGCCCCCCATACAGTTTCCAGTCCAACAGATATCCCTCTGCGCTCTCGCATAAATAAAGGGTGTTGCCAAACTCCACCTCCCGATCTGCCTTGCCTCGCACGATGACGTCAATCTCAGGTTCGTAGGCGCTCAGGATCTTCTCCTCATTCTTCACCTGCCGCCCCCCTATGATCCGTTCGTGCGCCTGTTTCATGACCTGCGGTATCTGCTCTAACATACCATCCATTCGCTCGATGATTCGGCTCGCCTTCTTCTCGGTGTAATCGCTTTGCATCCACATAGCTTCCAATAAGTCACGGTGGCGAAGGGCATGGCCCTCAATCTTCTTGAGCAATAGCTTCATCCGCCGCAGGATCCCTTTACGCGCTTTGCCCGCCTCCCGGCGCCGACGCGCATGCGTCATCTCCAGGCACCGTTTGTTCATCTCCCGAGCCAATCCCTTTGCTCCCTGGGGCATGCGCTGTTTCATTCCCGCCTGCCGGATCAGACTGATCGCCTTGAGCAGCGTTGCTCCCACATCCTTGAGCAAGACCCAGTCCACGGGCCAGTGGATGTTCGCTTCCAGGCAAGTGGCGTCGATCAGGCATTCCCTCGTATCGATCGGCTTCTCTAATCCTGCCTCACCACAATGTTCAGCATTGCCCACCACCTCGGTCATCCTTGCATGCAGCTGTCTCAGATACGCTTCGTCGAAGAATTTCGAATCCCGTTCCAGACTGCTCTTCGATATTTTCCGGATCCCGTCTACCTCACGCACCCGGCAAAAATTAGCCAGAAGCTCACTGCGTCCCAACTCCTGCGACAGACAACGAAAGGATATCCCTCCGAGTAAATGACGCACCACCTCCACCCGTAGCGCTTTTATCGCTCTTAGAGCGCGTCGCTCCCGATCCTTCCCTCCCGCTTCATCCCATCCTTCCAAGGCTTTTACGATCGCCTCCCTTTCCAGCGAGGAGTCGATCAAAACCCGGTCAATCCGCTCCATTGTTTCCAGAAACACGGTGTAGTCTTTGCATCGAATGACTGGAGTTAGGGCTGGACGCAGGAAGCTTTGTACGGCAATATTTTTCATGAGAAGGGCGTGCTTTGTATTTGACTAACGCAAGCATAAGCGCCCTTTTTCGCCGGATCGAACTTTTTGCAGCTCTATCCGGCCTTTTTTTTGCCCATAACTCATTAAAAATCAATTGTTTCCACCACTGGGACGGGCTCCAAGATAGGACCTTCCTTTGGCGGTGACGGTTTCCTGCGCCGACCGCATTTCGCCGAGGGCCTCTGTGAGCAACCGAGCTGACTTTCGGTAGAGTCCGATCTTTCCTGGAATGTATTCTCCGGCGGGGGTCCTCGATGAAATTGCGAGGTAGAGGGATTTGGCCTTCTTGGAAAGCGATTCAGGGTCGTTGGGGCCGTCGTAGGGGTTGTCCTGCTCCAGGAGCTCGGCCGCGAGCTGGTGGAGCTCCAGGCAACCGCCTGAAAAATGAAAACTCTTAAGGGATCTCCAGCCGAGGGATTCCTCGCTTTCTTCGAGCAGTTCAAAAGCGCGCTCCATAGGAGCCGAGGCGTCACTTCCAAAAGCCTCTTTGGCATACTGGCCGTAGAATAGATCCGGCGTAAGTTCGGGATCCCAGGCTCCCCGAGCCAGAAACTGCACATGATGCTCGGTCCCACGACCACGAAAGAGCTGGGCCACGAATCCGTCTACTCCCGCTTCCTTCGCTGTCTTGAAAAGTCCATCACACTTGTATTGCCGTAGGTAGAACGGCATGCCGAACATGCTGCCGTCGTCGTCGATGCGGGGAATGATGTAGCGTTTCCGTTCACCCATATCAGCGAAGTAGGAAGCGTTCACATCGTCCCCGATCGGGACGACGCCGTAGGATTGAAAATCCATAAAAGGAATGTCCTCATCGATGTTCTTGTGTACCGAAGAGAGGACATAGCCGCGAAAGAGAAAGCCAAAGCCGACGGTGAAGCTTGGCCGCAGCTCCCGCGCGATGTCGATGATGCGCTTTGTCGCCTCCATTTGGATGATATCCGCGTCGACAATATCTTGAGCGGATTTCTTTCCGACGTACTGGCAAGTCGGCATCCAGCTCTTCTCAAAAATCTGCTTCGCCTCCTCAAACTTCGGACGATTTTCTTCGAGGAGCTCCCGATGTTCCGGGTAGTCGAGATAACCCTCCGGGTTCCAAAAAAAGAGATCGACCGCATCAGGATAGGTTTCGAAGAGGGCCGAGAGCCAGGCCCGGGTGTGGTCCTCGAAAAGAGGATCCGCAAAGTCGACTCGCACTCCGGCGATGCGCCCGTGGGCCGGGACGTTGTCGAGCCTTCGCATAAATCGCGCGAAGTTGGTCGGGATCTCGGTCGCATCCATAGTGAAACCGATCTGCACGCCGCGATTCTTGGCATGTTCAAATACCGAGAGAAAAAACGCCTTCATTCGCCGGTGGGCCTCATCCGGCGATCGGATGCCCTGCAATTCCGGAGGTGCCATAAAGGTACGACCCGCAAAGTGCTCACGACCGATTTCTACCTGGTCGGTGCGGGCGTTGGGGATGAACCAGCGTGGGGCGAGGAACCCAGTCTCCCAACTGTAGATGTCCCCGATCAGGTTCCTCTCTCCTCGGAAAGTGTATCGAAGGGTCGGATCGGCGCCGGTTATGTTGAGATTGAGGTAGTTGAGCCGGAGTTTGGCCATTTGATCAATCAAGCGCTTGTAGTCCTCCAATCCCCAAATGCTCTCGTGGAGATTCAATGGAAATGGCAGAAGGAAACCACGCCGTTCAAAGGCGGGTTCACAGACCCGATCGATTTCAGGGAGGGAGAACTCGCTCCGCGGTTCCGGAAGCAGGTCCCCGCTGATAAGAAATGTCGCCCCCGCCTCCTCGAGGAGAGCGTAGGCTCCGTAGAGCACGCCAAGCTCAGTCTTTCCGGTCACAAGCCAGGCGGCGGATCCGCGGTACTCCTGGTTCCGAAGGATGAATCCCCCTGGCCCCAGCGTCGCAGGACCGCTCCCCGTGGCGACCATCTCCGCCACCAGCGGGTTGTTTTCAGCCAGGCCGATGACGACAGGAATGCCAGTTCGGTTCTCTAACCAGTCCTCAGCTTTGGCGACAGCTATCGCGGATCCGCTCAGCCGGGCCAGGTATCGGCGGAGCTCCTGAGCTGCGAACGACTCAAGAGGTCCAGCTTTTTCACTGGAAACGACCACAAGACCTTCAGGTGGATGATCGGTTTCCATTGCTCGGTGAGATTCCTAAGGATGAAAAGGGGAGTACAGTCTTGTTGTCGACCCCGCTTGATTCAGGGATTCACCGTAACCAAGGGAGGTGCCCGAATAGCCACCGGAGCAGGGGCGAGGGCCCTCGCCCCTGAACGATCTGAAAAAGATGACGTTATCAATTCGATCGCCCGACCAGGGCTCGAGAGCCCTCGCCCCTCCAAAACTCATGCCCGTAAAACTCCGACTTTCTCATTCCTTCTCCTGGCGACCGGCTCCGGGATCCAGCTGCCAAGACATCAGATTGGGCGCAAACTAGCGGTTCCCGCCCTCGATCATTCCCTGGAGGTATTCGAGGGATTTCTGGACCGCGGCCTCGAATAGTTTCTCCCCTTTCTCCGCCGACGCTTTAAGCGGAAGCTGGTCCTCCTGATCCTGCATCGCATCGTGACGGACGTTTTCGGGGAAAAGGTGAAGAGCGATCGACGTTTCGTACTCCTGGGCGTGACCGGGAACTCCCGTCGTACAGATCTTTTCCGCTTCCTCGCGGCTCAAAACCCAGTAGGACTGAAATTGCAGGTTCGCCTCCGGGTGCTCCAATTGCAGATTGAGCTGCCATTGTCGGAGTATACCGTTGACCGGGGCTACGTTGCCGCCGTGTCCATTCAAAACCAGGATGTTCTTACATCCGTGCCGTATCATGCTCTCGATACCGTCGAAGAGCGCTGCCAGCCAGGATCCCGGTTTGGCCGTTAGTGTCCCCTTGTGCATCATGTGGTGCTCCGACATGCCGAAATTGATTGGCGTAGCCACGACTGCCTGCGGGTAGATTCGGCGCGCGACTTCCCAAGCGATGGTGTTTGCGGATCGGATATCATGTTCCATCGCCAGATGTTCCAGATGTTGTTCCACCGCACCGGTCGGAATGATACAGGCTTGGAACTTGCCCGCTTCGATCGCTTCGCGAAACTCGCGCCGCGTCATTTTTTCTATTCTTACTTCGTTATTCGCCATACGTCATTGGTTGAAGTTGAGGGTTCGCAACGGATTACAGCACAGCAGCGGATGGGAATCAAGGATTCCTCAGAATCTGAATCTTACGAACGAAAGTTCGTAAGGTTCAGATTCTACCAGCCCTTCCAGCTCCCATCCTCGTGCCGGTACTGCCGGTAGGGCAGGGGCTCGTAAGGCAGGTCTCTGATATCGGCCTCTTTCACCTCAACACCGAAACCGGGTGCGTCGGAGACGTTGATATACCCATTGCTGATCTCCCAGTCGTGCTCGATGTAATGATGGAACTGGCCGAACCACCTGGCGGAGGACTCTTGAATGAGGGTGTTTCCCATGACCGCGTCTGCCGCCAGCGTGGAGGCGTAGCAAAGAGGCCCCCCGGCATTGTGCGGCGCCATCAACATTTGCGAATAGGACGCCAGCTTTCCGATCTCTAGCAGCGTCGTAATCCCAAAGCAGTGGGTGATATCCGGCTGCAAAATGGCGCAGGCACGACGGTCGATCAGGGGTTTGAACTGCTCTACGGTGAAGAGCTTCTCACCTGTTGCAATCGGTACGGGACTCTTGGATGAGACCTCTGTCAGTGCCTCCAGCGAACCGACCTTGACCGGTTCTTCCAGAAACAACGGCTTATAGAGCTCAACCCGACGAGCAAATTCGATACTCAGCTCGGGCGTCGGGCTGCCGTGGGCGTCGAGGAGAATGTCGAACTCCGAGCCCACCGCCTCTCGGACCGCGGCGACGCATTTCACGCAATGTTCTACTGAGGAGAGATCCATCGGCCACCGTCGCGATTCCAGTGGGTTGCTTTTGGCGCCCGCAAACCCCTGGGCTTTGACCTCCTGGGCAGACTGGGCCGCCTTCTCAGGAGAGGAGAAGAGATCGGTGCCTGTGTAAACGCGAACCTTGTCCCGGCGTTTCCCTCCCAAGATAGTGTGCACGGGTACGCCCCAGCTTTTGCCGACGATATCGTAGAGAGCCACGTTGATCGCCGCAATCGCAGTCCCAAACACCGGACCGCCTCTCCAAGGCAGGCGATTGACAATGTCCTCCGTCAGCGCTGCCGCCGGCATGGGGTCGCGCCCCACCAGGAGGGTCGACCACTCGTGCAGAGTTGCCTCCACCGACGGTGTGAGCCATTCGCCGCTTCCTTCTCCCCAGCCGCTGAATCCGGCATCCGTCTCGATCCTGAGAAAGAGCCACGGCTTAGAGGGACTGCCGAGACGTTCGCCGGTGTGGGGATCGCGTACCGGATTTCCCAACGACGCGTTGAACTTGTAGGTCTTAATTCCGGTTATCTTCACTTTGAGCTGTCAGCCCCTCCAGTTTCTGTGCTCCTTCCTTCCTCGTACATTAGATCGGTCATCCCAATGCCTTTTCTGTATTCAAACACCTCACTCACAGGTGCAACAATCCAAGCCTTCTCCGTATCCAAATTCTCGACTAGTTCGAAGAATCCACGCGATGGCTTTGGAGCTTTGGAGAGCTTGAATTCGAAAACTACCCTTCGATTTCCCCGTTCCATAACGAGATCGATCTCAGCTCCGTTGCTAGTGCGGATGAAGGATGGCTGCCAGCGCGGCATCGCCGCGATAACGTGCTCCATCGCAATGCCTTCCCAGGATGCGCTGACCACCGGATGCGAGAGCAGATGATCGTAATCTTCGATCTCGAGTAGGGCGTGGAGAATGCCGCTATCGCGGATATACACCTTTGGAGATCGAGTTAAGCGTTTCCTCAGGTTCGCCTCGCACGGGGGCAGCGTGCGGATCATGTAGGTCTGCTCGAGGACGCTCAAATACTTCTTCAAGGTTGGCACAGAGAGATCGATCGCTTCGGCGATCTTTCTGTAGTTCATCAATTGACCATGATCGTGCGCCAGCAGACGCCATAGACGAATCATAACCGGAATGGGTATCGTCATTCCCAGCGCAGGAATATCCCGCTCCAAGAAGGTCTGTATAAAGTCTTGGCGCCAGTCGAAACTGTCCCTTTCATCCCTGGCAAGAAGACTATCCGGAAATCCTCCCCGGACCCATAAGGTTTGCCAATCGACAACTTTGCTGACCTCGGGTAAATGGAAGGGCGTCAGAATTATGTAGGTGATTCGCCCCGCCAGAGACTCGCTCGTCTGCCTGATCAGATCCTTCGAAGCCGAACCGAGAATCAAGAATCGGCCCGGCCGCCTATCTCGGTCAATCTCCGACCGCAGCCGAGCAAAGAACTCTGGAAGGAGCTGAATTTCATCCAGGCAAACCAACTCATCGCGATGTCGTTCGAGAAAGAGCTCCGGTTCATCTAGCTTATTGCGGTCGCTGCGGTCCTGCAGATCCAGATAGGCGGATTTGAGTCCTTTCAAATGCTGCCTGGCTAATGTCGATTTTCCACATTGTCGGGGTCCAAGGACAGCTACAGCCGGCGAACGGCCCAGGGCTCTTCCCAAAGACGCCTCGGCAGATCTGTAAATATAACCATGTAAAATCACAACTCAAGTTATCATTTAACATGGATATATTCTGATTTGTAATAGAAATCAAGGCAGAATACGAGGCCATCAGCTTCCGAGTGGATTGGGTTTCTCAATCCTGCCAATAAGGAAGCCCGTGGTGATAGTTCGAGACTCGCCGTACCACATCCGCGATTTTATCTACCTTCTGGATGTTGAAGACATTAGCCAGGAAGAGGATGGCGAGATCGCTGGGATGGTCGATGAATCGGGCGAATATCGTGGCTGCTTCGCGCGCTTTCGACTGGGCCGTCACGAAGTGTTGCTCGGCCGCGGTGAGGGGCTCGGCCAACGCTGCCTCATCCCCACTGTGATCGGCAAAGGCATCTCCGTAGGCGGCCAGTCCTTGGGCGGAGTGAGCGACCATCTCCAAGTGTGCGATGAATGCCTCGGTTTTGTTGCAGAGGTAGGCGAGGTAGGGTCGTCCCTTTAGCGAGACGGTGGGGTCGGCTGCGACCAATTCCGAAACGGCCTTTCTGAGAAGCTCAATAGACCGATGGTAGTACTGGACCCTTTCCGGGACAAACTCGCCGGCAGGAACCCGATTGTCGACACCATGGTAGAGCGATCGGGCGCACTTTGCCAGGTGCGCGGGATCGGGTGGCCCATCGTAGGGATTATCCTGTTCTGTTACCTCCCCCGCCAGACCGATGGAGAACCCGGAGAAGAGTTCGGAACACCCACCGAGAAAGGCGAAATTGGTCGATCCCTGCCAGCCGAGGAGTTCTTCGCTGTCCTCGAGGAGGGAAAAGGCGCGCTTCATCGACTCGGCTGCTGACGGTCCGAAGACTTGGTCGGCGTAATCGTCATAAAACTGCTCGGGAGTCAGCTCCGCGTCCCAGCCGCCTCGGGCCAGGAAACTGACGTGGTGTTCGGTCCCGCGAGCTCGAAACATCTGGGCGATAAATCCGTCAGCACCTGCTTCCTTAGCTTTCCTAAATATGCCGTCAGTTTGATATTGCCGGAGGTAGAAGGGGATCCCGAACATGCTGGCATCGTCGTCCACCCGCGGGATGATGTAGCGTTTTCTGTCTCCCATGCCGGCGCAGTATTGGGCGTTGATATCGTTCTTGATTGGTATGACCGCGGAAGACTGAAAGTCGATGAAGGGTATATCCTTGTCGACGATGCGGTCGACACACTGCAGGAGATAACCGCGGAACAGGAACCCGAACCCCACCGTAAAGTCCGGTCGCAGTTTCCTCGAGATATTGATGATCTTCAGGGTCGCTGACATTTGAATAATGTCGGCATCGATGACATCCTGTGCGGACTTTTCCGCGATCGAGCTGTAGGAGCAACCAGCCATCCAATTCTCCTCAAAAATCCGTTTCGCCTCCTCAAACTGTGGACGATAATGCTCAATAACCTTGCGATGCTCGGTGTCGCTTCCATCGGGTGCTCGCTCGTAACCCTCGGCGTTCCAGAAATAGAGGTCTACGGCGTCCGGGTAGGTCTCGAAAAGGGCCGTGAGCCACGCCACCGTATGCTCCTCAAAGAGCGGGTCGGTGTGGTCGACTCGGGCTCCGGCAATGGTGCGGTGAGCCGGTGTCCGGTCGTTCCGTTTCATGAAACGTGCGAAGTTGTAGGGAATCTCGGTCGCATCCATCGTAAAACCGATCTCTACGCCCCGACTCTTGGCATGATCAAAAATCGCGAGGAACATCCGTTTGCACCTTCGGTGCGCCTCCTCAGGTGACGGCACCCCTTGGAGTTCGGGCGGTGCCATGGATGGAATGCCTGCAAAATGCTCTTTTCCTATTTCAACCTGGTCTGTGTAGGCATTGGGAACATGCATTCTCGCCACGAGGTAGCCGCTCTCCGGCGTGTTGACGTCACCGATGAGATTCCTCTCGCCGCGAAAGGTGTAATCGAGCATCGGATCGGCGCCGGTTATGTTGAGATTGAGGTAATTAAGTCGGAGTTTCGCCATCTGATCGATCAACCGGCGATAGTCGTCCAGCCCCCACATACTCTCGTGGAGGTTCAATGGAAAGGGCAGGAGGAAACCACGCCGTTCAAAGACCGGTTCGCAGACTCGGTCGATCTCGGGTGGAGAGAAATCCCGCTGCGTTTCCGGTAGCAGATCACCACTGATGAGAAAAGTTGCCCCTGCCTCCTCGAGAAGAGCGTAGGCGCCATAGAGCACACCGATCTCGGTATGCCCCGTGACCAGCCACGCCGTTGAACCTGCAAATTCCTGACTGCGAATAATGAACCCGTCCGGTCCCAGGCTCGTCGGGTCTTGCCCCTCTTTCACCATTTCGAAGGCGAGCGGATTGTTCACGGGTAGGCCTACTACTATTGGATTCGTTCCGTCGGTCGCTGTCCACTCCGTGGAGTTCGTGATCGTTACGGGTTTCCCGCTTAAGCGCCGGAGATATCGGCGCAACTCCTCGGCCGCAAACAGCTCCAAGGGACCAGCCTTCTCCCCGACGATAACTACGAGCTGGTTGGATGGCTGATCGCTCGACATAGGTCCGATTCTTTTGAGGCCCCGCTCTGCCCCCGCCAGAGCGACAAGGAAGATGTCGGTGATGGAATCCGCCGCTGTTTACAAATGCACCCAAATAATCCGCGTATTCAGCAAAATCGCTAAGCTACGTCCGACAGATTCCTAGCCGTAGGATCCCTTTTTGTGTCGCCCTAGCATCCTCTGCAAGCGTGGGCCCGCACCTTCCAAGACATGCTCGGGCATCCGGTAGTCGATGAAGGGGTAGAAGCGCTGGGCGACAAAGCGTTTGCTGTAGGTGGCCCCACAGAGGAAGCGGGTCCTATCGGAAGCGTTGGGTGCGCCGCGATGCCAGATCTGATTGTTGAACATATAGGCGTCGCGTCGCTTGACTAGCATTGAAACGGGTTTCTTCCCCCTGAATTCGGGGTGATCCTGAATGGCCGGTCTCTTACCCGAATAGTGACTGCTCGGGACAACCTGGGTGGGTCCGTATTCGATGGACTCCACATCTGTCAGAGGAACAAAAATCTGTAAGACGAAGCACGGGAGTTGAATGTCCGGACTATGATGGGGTACCTGATCAGGGAGCGGAAAATGCACGAGATCATCTACGTGCCACCCCCCGGGTCCGTCGGGTAGGGCCTTGGGATCGGGTTCGGTAAACAGCGCATTCTGAGAAAAACAGTGACAGTCATCTCCGAGGATCGCCTCGGCCAAACTCGCAAAAGGTTCCCGTACGATCAGATCTCTGAAGGAATGATCGTATTCGAACATTCGCATCAGACTGCTGTCCCGGCGGTGGTCGCCGGGTTGATCCTCCTGCATGCGTGGATCGTTGACTTTGCGCTCCATCGCATTATAGAGCGCATCGATTTCATCTGCATCCATAATTTGCCCGAGATGGCAGCATCCATCTCGGTGATATCGTTCGACGATACCTTTGGTTTCTTCGTCGGTAAATCGCTCACCGGGTTGAATCGCGCTGGTCATAGGATAGCCTCTTTGGTTGGATTGGTTTAATGTCTGAATTGGAGACGACCTTGAACTTCTCTAAGGCTAGGAGTCCGTCGGACTTTGAGGTCTGATTGCTTCGCAAGTGACAAAGTTCGTCCGACAGATTCCTAGTCTGCCCAGTAAGGTTGCCCTTGGTGGTAGTTCGTCACACGCCGCACCACGTCGGCGATCTTATCCACTTTTTGGATGTTGAAGATATTGGCGAGGAAAAGGATGGCGAGGTCGCTGGGATGGTCGATGAATCCGGCGAAGATGGTGGCCGCTTCGCGGGCTTTGGATTGAGCTTTAACATAGTGCTGTTCGGCGGCAGTCAGAGCTTGGGCCAAAGCCGCTTCATCGCCACTGTGATCGGCGAAGGCATCTCCGTAGGCGGCGAGTCCTTGCGCGGCGAGGGTTACCATTTCCATGTGTGCGATGAATGCCTCCGTTTTATTGCGGAGGTAGGCTAGGTAGGATCGTCCCTTCGTGGAAACGGTGGTTTCCGCTGCCTCCATCTCCGATAGGGCCTCTCTTAGAAGCTGAATCGATCGTTGGTGATATTTGATTCTCTCGGGGACATACCTTCCGGCCGGAATCCGATTATCGACTCCGTGGTAGAGTGATCTTGCGCACTTTGCCAGGTGCGCCGGATCGGGAGGCCCGTCGTAAGGGTTGTCCTGTTCCGTGACCTCCCCTGCCAGTCCGGTCGAGAATCCTGCATAGAGTTCGGTACACCCACCCAGAAAATGGAAATTTTTCAGGCCCTGCCAGGCCAGCAGTTCCTCACTGTCTTCGAGAATCTCGAAAGCGCGTTCCATGGATTCGGAAGCTGCGGAACCGAAGACTTCCGAAGCGTAATCGTTATAAAACTGCTCCGGTGTCAGCTCCGCATCCCAGCCCCCGCGGGCCAGGAAGGAGACGTGGTGTTCGGTGCCGCGTGCCCGGAAGAGCTGCGCAATAAACCCGTTAGCCCCCGCTTCCTTGGCTTCCTTAAATACCCCGTCGGTTCGAAACTGCCGGAGATAAAAGGGCATCCCGAACATGCTGTCGTCGTCGTCCACTCGCGGAATAATGTAGCGCTTGCGTTCGCCCATTCCGAGGCAATATCGCGCGTTGATGTCGTTCTTGATAGGGATAACCGCGGAGGACTGGAAATCGATAAAGGGGATGTTTTTATCGACGATGCGGTCAATGCTCTGGAGGACGTATCCGCGAAAGAGAAATCCGAAGCCCACCGCAAAATCCGGGCGCAGACTCTTAGAGATTTCGATGATCTTCAAGGTTGCCGCCATTTGAATGATGTCGGTGTCGATGACGTCTTGGGCGGACTTATCCATGATCGAACTGTAGGCGCAGGTTTCCATCCAGTTTTCCTCAAACGTCCGTTTCGCCTCTTCAAAATGGGGGCGGTAGTGCTCGATGACTCTGCGATGCTCCACGTCGCTTCCATCGGGCGCCTTGTGGTAGCCTTCCGCGTTCCAGAAAAAGAGGTCGACAGCGTCAGGGTAGGTCTCGAAGAGGGCCGTGAGCCACGCTCTGGTATGCTCTTCGAAAAGAGGGTCGTGATGATCGACTCGGGCTCCCGCGATGGTGCGATGGGCGGGAGTGGAGTCGTTCCGTTTCATGAACCGCGCGAAGTTGTAAGGGATCTCGGTTGCATCCATGGTGAAACCGATCTTTACCCCCCGACTCTTGGCGTGATCGAAGATAGCCAGGAACATTGCTTTGTACCTGCGGTGAGCCTCCTCGGGTGAAGGCACCCCTTGCAGTTCCGGCGGAGCCATGGACGGAATTCCGGCAAAATGCTCCTTTCCAATCTCGACCTGGTTGGTGTAGGCATCGGGAACATGCATTCTCGCCACCAGGTAGCCGCTCTCCGGCGTATTGACATCACCGATGAGATTCCGCTCCCCGCGAAAGGTGTATTCCAAAAATGGATCGGCACCGGTGATGTTGAGGTTGAGGTAATTGAGCCGGAGTTTCGCCATCTGATCGATTAACCGCCGGTAGTCGTCCAGCCCCCACATGCTCTCGTGCAGGTTCAAAGGAATGGGCAGGAGAAAGCCGCGCCGCTCAAAGTCCGGCTCGGAGACTCGATCGATCTGGGGTAGGGTGAAACTGCTCCGCGGCTCCGGGAGCAGATCACCGCTGAGGAGAAAAGTCGCTCCCGCCTCCTCGAGAAGAGAGTAGACCCCATAGAGCACCCCCATCGCCGTTCGCCCCGTCACCAACCAAGACGGCAATCCTCGAAATTTCTGGCTTCGAAGAACGAACCCGTCCGGATCCAGGTTCGTTGGAGCCCCTTCCTCCCTCAACACTTCTTGGATCAGCGGATTAGTCTCCGGGAGACCGACCAATACACAGTCTTCTCCGTCGTCGCCGGTCCACTCATCGGAGGTGGCAATTGCAACCGGTAGGCCACTCAGACACCCCAGATAGCGACTCAACTCCTTCCCGGCAAAAGCTTCGAAGGGTGTCGCATCCACTCCCAGTACAATCGTCGTTCTGCTCCCCGCGGCCATGAGACGGTCTTAGCCAAGGATCGCTCTCATCACCACGGATGCAACAAGAAAACAAGGGAGCGAAGCGGCGACAGAAGGCGTTTGGAGGATTCGCGGCGGCGACAGAGCACCGCCCTCCACCGGAAGGTTTCTAGTTCACGATAGGATTGCAGAACATGGGAATCGTATCAGCCGGTCATGGGCGCCGGTCATGTAGGCGCATTCGTTTTGAGAAATCGGCACGCACGCCGACCATGATTGCCCCTCCTTTTTCGACGATCTTTTTCTTGAAGGGACTACCAACCCAGTCTTTTCAAAAATTCTCGATTACGCCCGGCGCTGGCGAGAGGTTCAGCGTCGGTGTCCGGTAGGATGTCCTGTTCGACCACGCCCCAACCGTCGTACCCAATCTCTTCAATCAAATTTCGAAAGGTCTCAAAATCCACCGATCCCTGACCGAGCTCGGGAAAGACACCCGAATTGACGCCGTCGAAGTAGTCTCCTTCCCGCGATAAGACCTTTCTCAACACTTTATTATCACACTCCTTGATATGCAGATGCCGCAGCCGGCCGGCCCAGCGTTTGAGCAGATCAATTGGATCATCACCGCCATAAATGCAGTGGGCCGTATCTAGACAGAGCCCAACCAGGTCCGCGTCTGTCTCGGACATCAGCCGGTCAACTTCCTGCGCCGTTTCGATAAGGCCTCCCACGTGGGGGTGATAGGCCGATCTCAGGCCCAGATCTTCGTAAGCCATCTTGGCGAATGCGTTCAGATTCTCGACATAACTTCCCCAACCGGGCTCATCCAACCCATCTTCTATTCGGATTCGGCCGGCTCGTTTGGATCGATTCTCCACGGATAAGATCGAATCGGCCAGAGTGACGACCCTGCAATCCATGGCAGAGAGAATACGAACCACGGTGACGGCCTCTTCATAGACATCCGGCATTGCTTGTGGGTCGATGAAATTGACTGGGACGAAAGCCGAGACGAGGGTTAGGCCTCGACTATTAAGCTCCTCACGTAGATGGGCAAGATCAGTCGGCAGATATCCGATCGGTCCCAGTTCGGTCCCAGTATATCCCGCATCTCGAATTTCATCGAGAACCTGAGGGTAGGGCGGAACATTAGGGGTATCCTTTAGTACGACCCCCCAGGAAACCGGAGCAGTGGCTATTCTTACGGGCATCTGAAAGACCTTTCTAAACTATTCTAGACTTCTTACTAAGCTAATTTGAAGGTACTCTCAGCCATCATTCTGGTTCAACCCGACCGGCCGATTTTGTCGATATGACTTTCCGGCTGCCAAGTTCCAGGCGTGAACGCGGCCGTTTTGTCGAGCCCAATCAGTCGGAAATCAAGCCTCTATGTCATCTATGACAATGGCCATTTCAGATTCCCATCCGAACGGTAGCGAGTTCTTGACCTCCAAAGCAAGTGAAGCGGAGGGGAAACGGAATTTCCTTGAAAGCGGATGCACGTGGAGACGATAAGGCGAGGGTCGCTAACGTCCGTACTGCCTGGAAAGCGAATTCCATTCAGTTGCTTGACACTTATCACGCCCGAGTCCTAGCGTTTCTCAGGTAGGTCCGAGCAAGATTACTAACGAGTGGCCGAAGACGACCGACGGAGGTTTTGAGATGGCTGTAAAGCGAAAACAACCGAGTAGGAAACGGAGCAAGAAGGTAGCGTCGCCCAGCGGCAAGTCCAGGAGGAATTCGGGCGCGAAAAAGGGGAAACCCTCTGCCCCAGACTTGAGGCGCCCCAATCTCACTCCTCCCGACCTCCCGCCAGTTTCGGTCCCACCTCCAGGACCACTCGATGCATTGAGAACTCTCGGTTTTGGGAGTATCCGTGCGCTTCAGGAGTTTGGACCTTACAAGGACGCCCGACTGCTGGTAGCGGCTGCACGCAACGACATAGACGCCCCAAACTTGGACGCAATGCTCATGCCCGAGTTCGCGAAGCTTCCGTTCAAGAGTGCGCCGACATGGCCGTTGGAATCCCTTCGCGGCCTCTCGGAAGTCCATCGGAGGGTGCTCGCAACCGCCGGCGTCCGGAGTGTTGCTGACCTGTCGGAGGTAGGCCGATATGCGGAACAGGCCATCGCCACCGGACGCGAAGACAACGGTTTTTATGAACTACCATCCGCGCCTGCAGAGCTTCTTCCCACGATGGTGGGCGCGGTTGTGTCGCGGAAGCGCTACAGCAGCTTCGTTCGGGAGGTCGATCTTCGTGAACTTCGTGTTTATGTGAAGGATCCCTCGTGTCTTGAACCACTGCCACTCAGCCGGCTGAGCCGGAAGGCGAAGGAGGATCGGTACCTGGTAAGCATTTTTACCGAAGTGAAGTGCCCAGTATATGCTCTTGGGTACGTTGCGGAATTCCAACAGGATTGGATCAACCTCGGTCCCTACCTAGAGGCTGTCCCAAATCCGAGAGGATTTGGGTGGAAGCCTGATACCGATATCAATCTTCGTCACGTTATGTAGACCACGACATGCCTTCCGTCCTCGGTAGCTTACCTTTTATCCGTTATGCACCTTTCCAGCACCCTTCCTCTCGCTTTGAGTCGATAGTTCTCCCAAGGAAGCGCCTCTGACTCGATTCTTGGATCCCTATGCCGCCTGCGTTGCCTCTTTCTCATGTTCTTGCGCAAGTCTCTGCGCGATTTTCCATAGATTGTGGGACAGAACCGACCAGGCCACGCTAAGGTTACGGTTGTCAAAGCCTTTGCTGCGTATCTTGCCCCCGTGCCATCGGTTCTTGAGCACTCCGATCCGGCCTTCGGTGCTCCCTCGTCGTCGCTGCAACCGGACAAAGCGCGGCTCCTCCATCCGCTCCTTGAGCTCTTGTGGATTGCGGGGCGTAAGGGCGTCAAAAATCCCCTCTGCCTGGAGCCGCTTGCTGGCCGCCTTCGAGGCATAGCCCCGATCCCCACTGATCGCTTCGATCTTCTCCTCTAAAGCGAAGCCCTTTTGCCTCTCCAGACTTTCCCAAAGCTGCTTCAGTTCGCTCGGGGCCTGCCCCCCATACAGTTTCCAGTCCAACAGATATCCCTCTGCGCTCTCGCATAAATAAAGGGTGTTGCCAAACTCCACCTCCCGATCTGCCTTGCCTCGCACGATGACGTCAATCTCAGGTTCGTAGGCGCTCAGGATCTTCTCCTCATTCTTCACCTGCCGCCCCCCTATGATCCGTTCGTGCGCCTGTTTCATGACCTGCGGTATCTGCTCTAACATACCATCCATTCGCTCGATGATTCGGCTCGCCTTCTTCTCGGTGTAATCGCTTTGCATCCACATAGCTTCCAATAAGTCACGGTGGCGAAGGGCATGGCCCTCAATCTTCTTGAGCAATAGCTTCATCCGCCGCAGGATCCCTTTACGCGCTTTGCCCGCCTCCCGGCGCCGACGCGCATGCGTCATCTCCAGGCACCGTTTGTTCATCTCCCGAGCCAATCCCTTTGCTCCCTGGGGCATGCGCTGTTTCATTCCCGCCTGCCCGATCAGACTGATCGCCTTGAGCAGCGTTGCTCCCACATCCTTGAGCAAGACCCAGTCCACGGGCCAGTGGATGTTCGCTTCCAGGCAAGTGGCGTCGATCAGGCATTCCCTCGTATCGATCGGCTTCTCTAATCCTGCCTCACCACAATGTTCAGCATTGCCCACCACCTCGGTCATCCTTGCATGCAGCTGTCTCAGATACGCTTCGTCGAAGAATTTCGAATCCCGTTCCAGACTGCTCTTCGATATTTTCCGGATCCCGTCTACCTCACGCACCCGGCAAAAATTAGCCAGAAGCTCACTGCGTCCCAACTCCTGCGACAGACAACGAAAGGATATCCCTCCGAGTAAATGACGCACCACCTCCACCCGCAGCGCTTTTATCGCTCTTAGAGCGCGTCGCTCCCGATCCTTCCCTCCCGCTTCATCCCATCCTTCCAAGGCTTTTACGATCGCCTCCCTTTCCAGCGAGGAGTCGATCAAAACCCGGTCAATCCGCTCCATTGTTTCCAGAAACACGGTGTAGTCTTTGCATCGAATGACTGGAGTTAGGGCTGGACGCAGGAAGCTTTGTACGGCAATATTTTTCATGAGAAGGGCGTGCTTTGTATTTGACTAACGCAAGCATAAGCGCCCTTTTTCGCCGGATCGAGCTTTTTGCAGCTCTATCCGGCCTTTTTTTTGCCCATAACTCATTAAAAATCAATTGTTTCCACCACTGGGACGGGCTCTACCTAGGGGAAGTTGTCAACAGCTTAAGCCTGATACCCGGTGAAAGTCGCAACATTGCATTCGTAAACTGGGATCGGCAACAGCGAATCGACCGCCGGGAGGACACCGAAATCGATGAGAATCTCCGACATCGGGCGATTCACGACCGCGCCCTCGAGGAAGTTACCGGAGCTGTTGCCCGGGAGCATCAAATGGGAGGCACTGAGATCGAGGCGGCAACGGCGGCAACGGGAGCGTCGTTCGTGGGAGCCGGAGCGTTGGTCGGCGCCGCGTCATTGGGCGCAGCCGGAGCGGTTGTCGGCTCGATCATCGAACCGGGCGGGGGAACTCTCGTAGGGGCGTTTGCGGGGGGCGCCGCCGGAGCGGCCGTTGGAGGAGCGGCGGGGGCGGCGGCATTTGGGTTGGTTCAGTCAGGGGCTCAGGTTCTCGGGCGAATCCATGCCGCGACCGAAGGAGACCGGGATGTGGTCGGCGAGCTTTTTCAGCAGATCACGCTTAGTACGCAGCAAAACAGTTCCCTCGAGCGTTCAGTGCGTTCGACGGTCGTACTCCTCGGCCAGGAGGCCGAGCAGATCGAGGCTACAACGTCGAATGTGACGAATTACAACCATATGCACACGCTAAACGTCGTCTACTACGAGATATTGCAGCAATACCTCGTGGCCATTCGCTTGCGCCGGGCAGAACCGCTGTTGTACCTGCCCTACACCTCCATGGACTTTAGCGATTTGGCCTTCGTGCGCGACTATTGGGACGCCGTGCGCGAGCATGTTTCGGACGGTCTTCGAGTCCTGGGCGACGCCTATTTCGTCACTGAGGGCAAACCCCAGGCACCGGATTTCGTACCGGAACCCACCCCGCCGGAACCGCCGCCGACACTCGACCCTTCTTCCCTCGACACGCTTCTCATCAAGGTAGTCTTCAATGACCACTTTTTTTCTAATGTCGGCCTCGACGTCGACATCAGGCGAGGCGAATTTCGGACCGGCAGCGTCGGTCCACCGTTCACGATCAACGATGAGGATAATTTGGACGGTTACAATAAGGGACTCATGTTCCAGTTTCCATCGATCGCGGACGCGACTAGGATAACCGCCGTCGTTCTGTCGATTGACCAACCCGATGGTTGGATAGGAAGCGACGTGCAGTTCAGTATCTCAGTACAGACCGGTCTTCTTTCCGGCCACGGGACGGCCAACCTTTCAGGGCAGGTGATCAAGGAGAATGGTCACATAAGTAAGCAGGAGGTACATAGTGGAACGATCTCCTTTGATTCGAAGCGACCCAGCCAGGAGCGCGGGGTCCACACCCGGTTCGCCTTACCGTAGTTCTCTTCCACCCGAGAAAGAAAATCTTTTAAGGTGGTTTTATCCTGCGTGTTACCCGGAAGTACCTCATAGGCAATCGGCAAGCCCTCACAAGTCACCACCAGGGCGATCACCACTTGCACGCAGTCAGGTCGCTTATCGCGGCTGTAGCCGAACTTGCGCAGTCGGCTCGAGGCCGCCGGCTCCTGGTTCGGATCGCACTCAAAATAGGTGCTCGTCAGATCGTATAGCAAAATCTCGTAAATGGAGACCGGCCGAGGCGTTCCTCGAAGCGAGTGAGGCTGAGATGAATGTCTACCTCGCCGGCCGTGAGGATTACGAGGAAAAGCTGAGGTTACGGGAAGAGGCCCAGGGTGAAAGTTTTCTGGGGAGGAAGTGGCTGATAGGCAAAAAGATAAAAAAAGAGCTAGACAAACCCGAGGGAATCAGTCATGCCAAGATGGTATGAAAGACAAAAAATCTTACCATCTGACTCCTTCGATAGATCGTCTAACTCTGCGTCTGATCTTGCCCGAAGAGCAGGAGCGATTCAATGATCTTTTGATCCAACATCATTATTTGCACAGTGCGGGGGAGCGCGGGAGAGACCCTGCGCTATGTGGCTTTGATCGACGGGCAATGGGTGTGTCTTTTGCTGTGGGGAGCGGCTAGCTACCGGCTGAAGGATCGAGACGGCTGGATCGGCTGGGATGGGGCGCGACGGCATGCGCGCTTGAAACTGGTGGTGCAGAACCGGCGTTTTCTCATTCTGCCCGGGCTCAAGCTGGCCAATCTGGCCTCCAAGACGTTGGCGATGTGCCTGAGAGTCTTGGCCGATCACTGGGAGCAGGCCTTTGCCTATCGCCCCTTGGTAGCGGAAACTTTCGTGGACCCACAGATCCACCGAGGCACTTGCTACAAGGCGAGCGGGTGGACTCCTTTGGGCTTGAGCGCGGGATATGGTCGACAGCGGGAAGATTTCTATGAACGCCATGAGCGCCCCAAGCAGATCTGGGTCAAACCCCTGCGGGCTGATGCTCTGCAACTGCTGCGCTCGCCAGGGCCCTTGCCCAAGGCACACCGTGAGGCCCTCAATGCCAACGACAACTCCCATGCGGTCTGCCTCAAAGTGGAACAGATGACAAGCCTCTGGGAACGCTTCCACCAGATCGAAGACTTCCGTCGAAAAGCGGGCCGTCGCTATCGACTCGCCACGGTCTTGAGTATGATTGTGCTCGGCACCCTCTGCGGCAAACACAACCTCAAGGAGATCGTGCGCCTGGCCCATCACCTCAATCAAGCCCAACTGCGCGCCTTACGCTCCTGGAAAAACCCCAAAACAAGCCGTTTTCAGGCCCCCTGCTATGATGTCTTCTACCGGGTGTTGCAAAACGTCGAGGCCGAGCTTTTCGATCAAATCCTCACCCAATTCATAGCCTCGCCCGAGGGCCGTTTGCCCCGCGATATTGCGGTTGACGGTAAGACTCTCAAAGGCACTGACAAAGAACCGGCCAAGGCCTTGCACCTGGTGGCCGCGGTCGATCATCAAAGCGCTCAAACGATTGCCCAAGTCGCTACCGCCGACAAATCCAACGAGATCACCGCCGCCCAAACTCTCCTGCGCAAGATGCCGGCCATGGACGGATCCACCTTCACCTTCGACGCCATGCATAACCAAAAAGAAACGGCCCACATCGTGGTCGAAGAACTCGGTGCTGACTATATCATCCAGATCAAAGACAACCCACCCACCATGCATCAAGACGCAAAGAATCTTTTCGGCCCCTCCCCCTTTTTGTCCACCAAACCGTAGATAAGGACCATGGCCGCCTGGAGATTCGTCAAATAGCAACCCATCCTCTAAGCGCTCCCTCCCTTGGCTTGCCTCATGCTCGTCAGTTCGCCTCTGTCCAACGCACCTTCCATTATCCTAACAAAGCGAAACCTTCCTCGGAACGCTCCTACTATGTCAGCAGCCGCGATCCCACCGACTTGAGCCCTCCTCAGTTCCTATCGAAAATCCGCAACCACTGGGCCATCGAAAACAAAAACCACTACCCCAGAGATCGCTTCTTCGATGAAGATCGATGTATGATCCGTAACCATAACGCAGCCAGAATCCTGGCTGCTTGCAGGCAACTGGTTCTTAGCCTCAAATCTACCATGGGCTTCGAATCCACCCCTGCCCTCTGTGATCATTTCACCTTCAACCTACACAAGGCCATCAATATCATCACCTAATGTCCCGAGAATCAAAACACCGTATTGCATCGAATGACTGGAGTTAGGGCTGGACGCAGGAAGCTTTGTACGGCAATATTTTTCATGAGAAGGGCGTGCTTTGTATTTGACTAACGCAAGCATAAGCGCCCTTTTTCGCCGGATCGAGCTTTTTGCAGCTCTACCCGGCCTTTTTTTTGCCCATAACTCATTAAAAATCAATTGTTTCCACCACTGGGACGGGCTCTAGATACGGAGGATCTCAACCGCCGACATCTTCCTTGTCCGGCTATCGCCGGGAAATCTATGGCTACGACAAAGCCGGCTTGAGCCGAGGGGCGGTGGCGATTGGGGTGGGAACCGGAGAAGGAACCTTTTTACTGCTATCCTGGTAGGTGAGGGCGTTGGCCATTCCCAGCAGAGTCCAGAATACGATTGCGCCCATCGGACCCTCCAGAACGACGCCGAAGCAAGCGCTCCCGAAGATGCCCCAGACCATACACCAGTAGACCAGTGAGTCCGGGGGAGTGTCCCGACCAATTGAAAGCCGGATCGACACACGAGTTCGTGAAATCATCGAAAGAATAATCATGAGAAAAAGAAGGGAACCCAGAATACCCATTCGAGAAAAAATCGTGAACAAGATACTGTGTGGACTCCTGCTAGCCGAGAAACGTTCGTCAAACGAATTATAGAATTCCCTGACGAATCGATCGGTAAGATTATGGCCAAATCCCAAACCGAACAAGGGCGATTTGGAGAGGGTTTCGCCGACAAGAGTCTGCCACCAGACGAGCCGGTATCGATTATTTGCACCCGTGTCCCGACTGTTAGTACTATAATAGGTGCCCGTGCCGGATATGTCGAATACCGAAACGGCATGTTCGTAGACCGAGTAGATTCGGGTTTGCTGATAGTTTTGGGCTATGAATCCAAGATAGAAGAGCACGGGGATCAGAGAAAAGATCAAAACCACTGCAAGATTCATAAGTACCTGATGGATCCTTGCAGAAAATAGCACGATCAGCGCGAAGAGCATACCGACCCAAGCCGCTCGGGACGTGGTATAGAGAAGGAAGAAGAGACCGGCAAAGGCGAGCAACCAGTAGAGCGGAATGCGGTTTTTCAGGTAGTGGAAGTAAAACAGCAAGAATGCCATCCCGAAAAAAACGGCAGCCAGATCGCCCTTGTAGAAAATGATCGGTGCGTTATCGAATCGTATATTGTAGAAGAAAAACTCCCTATATCTGTGGAAGAACGGGTAAATAAGCATTAGAAGAATCAGGGCAACAATGATGACGTTTTCGAAAAATCTACGTGAATGGACGTCCCTCGCGATGTGTTGTGCTAAATAGAAGAAAAGTGCGTAGTAGACCGTCGCATAATCGCGAAGGGCAAGTATCCCGTAATCCTCAAAATCATACTTTAACCGAACCGTGGCAGCCAGAAACCACAGAATTATGAACAGAGCCATCCAGTCAAAGTGAAAGGGAAATTCCTTCCTCGATGGAATCTTCATGGCCATCAGACCAATACAGAAAAAGAGGCTCAACTCGCCTGGGAAAGCAGGGAGATTCCCTAAGGGTGTGATCTGGGCGAATCCCCGGTTGCCGACAATATAGCAGAAGACTAGAAGACTCAGGATCAACGTCTCTTGACCTACCGGAAGTGATCGTTGACAGATGTAGTAGGCGCTCGCCAGCACGATCATGACGGACAAGAGCCATCGACCGTTTCCCAACTGGTAAGCGAGGTAAACCGTTAATGCCAGACCGGCACCCGCAATAAGTAGCCTCCGTATCGCCAGCCCCGCCATGAATATCTAGAGCCCGTCCCAGTGGTGGAAACAATTGATTTTTAATGAGTTATGGGCAAAAAAAGGCCGGATAGAGCTGCAAAAAGCTCGATCCGGCGAAAAAGGGCGCTTATGCTTGCGTTAGTCAAATACAAAGCACGCCCTTCTCATGAAAAATATTGCCGTACAAAGCTTCCTGCGTCCAGCCCTAACTCCAGTCATTCGATGCAAAGACTACACCGTGTTTCTGGAAACAATGGAGCGGATTGACCGGGTTTTGATCGACTCCTCGCTGGAAAGGGAGGCGATCGTAAAAGCCTTGGAAGGATGGGATGAAGCGGGAGGGAAGGATCGGGAGCGACGCGCTCTAAGAGCGATAAAAGCGCTGCGGGTGGAGGTGGTGCGTCATTTACTCGGAGGGATATCCTTTCGTTGTCTGTCGCAGGAGTTGGGACGCAGTGAGCTTCTGGCTAATTTTTGCCGGGTGCGTGAGGTAGACGGGATCCGGAAAATATCGAAGAGCAGTCTGGAACGGGATTCGAAATTCTTCGACGAAGCGTATCTGAGACAGCTGCATGCAAGGATGACCGAGGTGGTGGGCAATGCTGAACATTGTGGTGAGGCAGGATTAGAGAAGCCGATCGATACGAGGGAATGCCTGATCGACGCCACTTGCCTGGAAGCGAACATCCACTGGCCCGTGGACTGGGTCTTGCTCAAGGATGTGGGAGCAACGCTGCTCAAGGCGATCAGTCTGATCCGGCAGGCGGGAATGAAACAGCGCATGCCCCAGGGAGCAAAGGGATTGGCTCGGGAGATGAACAAACGGTGCCTGGAGATGACGCATGCGCGTCGGCGCCGGGAGGCGGGCAAAGCGCGTAAAGGGATCCTGCGGCGGATGAAGCTATTGCTCAAGAAGATTGAGGGCCATGCCCTTCGCCACCGTGACTTATTGGAAGCTATGTGGATGCAAAGCGATTACACCGAGAAGAAGGCGAGCCGAATCATCGAGCGAATGGATGGTATGTTAGAGCAGATACCGCAGGTCATGAAACAGGCGCACGAACGGATCATAGGGGGGCGGCAGGTGAAGAATGAGGAGAAGATCCTGAGCGCCTACGAACCTGAGATTGACGTCATCGTGCGAGGCAAGGCAGATCGGGAGGTGGAGTTTGGCAACACCCTTTATTTATGCGAGAGCGCAGAGGGATATCTGTTGGACTGGAAACTGTATGGGGGGCAGGCCCCGAGCGAATTGAAGCAGCTTTGGGAAAGTCTGGAGAGGCAAAAGGGCTTCGCTTTAGAGGAGAAGATCGAAGCGATCAGTGGGGATCGGGGCTATGCCTCGAAGGCGGCCAGCAAGCGGCTCCAGGCAGAGGGGATTTTTGACGCCCTTACGCCCCGCAATCCACAAGAGCTCAAGGAGCGGATGGAGGAGCCGCGCTTTGTCCGGTTGCAGCGACGACGAGGGAGCACCGAAGGCCGGATCGGAGTGCTCAAGAACCGATGGCACGGGGGCAAGATACGCAGCAAAGGCTTTGACAACCGTAACCTTAGCGTGGCCTGGTCGGTTCTGTCCCACAATCTATGGAAAATCGCGCAGAGACTTGCGCAAGAACATGAGAAAGAGGCAACGCAGGCGGCATAGGGATCCAAGAATCGAGTCAGAGGCGCTTCCTTGGGAGAACTATCGACTCAAAGCGAGAGGAAGGGTGCTGGAAAGGTGCATAACGGATAAAAGGTAAGCTACCGAGGACGGAAGGCATGTCGTGGTCTACATAACGTGACGAAGATTGATATCGGTATCAGGCTTCCACCCAAATCCTCTCGGATTTGGGACAGCCTCTAGCTAGCCCGCTTTTCTCACGAAGTTCTCAGCAGCCTGTCACGGCAGAGTCTCCCTGTCACGCTGGAATCTGAAATTTAGGATCTCCCGATAGACGATTCTGTAAAGCGCTCTGAAAGGCGGAGCAGGACAGTTGAATATTCTATCTGAGTCAAAGAAGGAGTCGAACGCCCTGATTGGGTCCGAACCAATCGGTGGTGAGAAGACCCGGCCACGAGACTCCCCCAGATGGCTTCGACGATACCGTATTCGGGGACCAGGATGGTGTTCAGCGAGGCGGTTAGAAAGGCGTATAGCAGAGTGGGCACGACAGAAGGAATTTCTGCCGCTCGCCAACGTGAAGGCTGAGAAGCCACTGATGGAAGCCGCCAGGATTGTATTCAGGGCCAACCAGAGCAGGGCGGCAAAATCGATGTAGTCGTTGGGACCCATCCACCGTTCGATAATGAGGGGACTGAGGAACCAGATGATTTGAGGGATCAGCAAAATAGCCATAAGCGTGCTCGCGGTCTGGTGATACAATCCCGCAGTGGACCCGGCTTTTCCCCAGTGTCGGTCCATCCATTGAGAAATCCTACAGATCATATGTCGAAACAAGGAATGTAAGGGCCCGGGGAACGACCGTCTAGCGTGAGGGCGCCGGCCGTGATATGATGCCGGGATGGGATTGGAAGAATCAGGGCCGAAGGAGGAGAAGCGGATTATCCGGCGCAGCGGCCAGGAACGGGCGCGACTGATAAGGGCCTTCCGGCGCAGCGGCAGGAGCCAGCGGCTCGATGGCCGAGGGGAACGGTTGAAGTGATTCTGCCCGGCGGGGTTTTGATGCGGACGAACCTGGAGGAGCCGGTGCAGAAGATAGCGAAGCTGGTCAAGGCATTGGTGCGGGAAGGATGCTGAACTTACCATTAAACTATAAGATATTTCTGGCGGTGGGAGCGACCGATCTGCGAAAGAGCTTCAACGGTCTTTACGCGATGGCGGCCAACGAGCTCAAAGAAGATCCGCTCTCCGGAGCGCTCTTTTTATTCTGCAACAAAAGGCGCAATCGGGTGAAGGCATTATACTTCGACGGAACTGGACTATGGGTACTGGCGAAGCGTTTGGAGGAAGGTCGATTCAGTTGGCCTTCAGGGGTGGAGGTGAAGGACGGAAAATTGCCTTTGCCTCCGGAGGCTCTGACCATGCTGCTCAATGGAATCGATCTTAAGGGCGCCCAAATGCGTCCCTGGTATCAGCGTTAGGGTAAGAAAAGTGCACTTTTACGGAAGAACAATGTTGCTTTTCTTACGAGCGTTATTATAACGTTATTATAATGCTGATTTATGACCGATACCGAAGGGTTGGCTCTGCAGAACCGGATTGATAATCTGGAGGTAGAGAACCAATTTTTGCGTCGCAAGATTGATTATCTGACGCGGCGTTTCTTCGGGGGGAAGAAGAGCGAGCAGATCGATCCTTCCCAGTTGGAGCTCTTGCTTGCGGGACTGGAAGAGGCCGCAGCGAAGGACTCTGAAGAAGAGAAGCCCGATCTGAGGGAGAAGCAGGAGGCAGTCAGGCCGAAGAAGCCAAAAAGAAGGAAGCTGCCTGATCACCTGGAGGTAGAAGAGATCATCCTCATTCCTGAGGAGGCGAAGGCTAATCCGGAGAAATGGCGCTTGATCGGCGAAGAGGTCACAGAAGAACTCGATCTTTTGCCGGCCCGTTTCATCAAAAGGCGGATCATCAGGAAAAAGTACGTCTCTATAGAGAGGCCCAAAGAAGCACCTGTGGTCGAACCTATGCCATCGCGGGTGATTGATAAGGGAATCCCCGGGGTGGGACTTCTGGTGCACATTTTGCTCAGTAAATATGTCGATCACCTGCCTTTGTATCGGCAGGAGAAGATCTTCCGGGAACGCTACGATGTGAGGCTGCCGCGCCAAAGCATGCTCGACTGGGTGCAAAAGGTGGCGGAGTGGCTCAAGCCGATTTACAATTACATGCGACAGCAGCTCTTCGAAGGCGGTTATGTGCAAGCGGACGAAACGCCGATCCGGTATCTGGAACCGGACGTAGGAAAACAGGGAGGCTCTCGACAGGGATATATGTGGGTCTACGGACGACCCGGAGCAGAAGTCCTGTTTGACTGGCAGAGGGGCCGTGGCGTGAGTTGTCTGGAGTCTTTTCTGAACGGCTACGAGGGATTGCTGCAAACCGACGGCTATGCCGCCTACCCGAGTTTCGCGCGCGAGCGCAAGGGGATCACGCTGATCGGGTGCCTGGCCCATGCCCGACGGAATTTTCACGAGGCCCTGGAAGAGAGTCCGCAGAGGGCCGGCTTTATCCTGAGGCTGATTCAGAATCTGTATCGAAACGAAAGATACCTGCGCGAGCAGGGAGCCGGACCGCGCTTGCGTGAAGCCTACCGGCAAAGCCACAGCAAGCCGACAATGCAATTGTTGGGCAAGGCGCTGCCCATTCTCCGAAAAAAAGCATTACCCAGGAGCAGAACGGGTGAAGCGGTGGACTACATGCAAAATCACTGGGAAGTGCTCTGCCGCTATCTGGACCATGGCCGGGTTGAGATCGACAACAATATCATTGAGAATGCGATTCGGCCCACCGCCTTTGGAAAAAAACTGGTTATTTATCGGCCATCCCAAGGCGGGCTGGAGGAGTGCGGTGATCTACTCCATCATCGAAGGTTGCCGGAGGCACGGGATAGAACCATCCGCCTATCTGACCGACGTGCTGAAACGGCTGCCGGAGATGAAGATCACCGAGATCGCCGAGCTCGCTCCGGCGAACTGGAAGCCGGTCGAGCAAACAACGTCGTTGCATTCCTAACGGTTGACCGCGAGAGTTCCAGGCCCATCCTGTCAATAGGGTCGCTCCCCAACCCTTTACCAAGGAATAGCATCGAAGACCGATGATCTCCTACGATTTCCCTCAAGGTGCCACGCGTGCTCCTTGACCTTCCTAAGGGCCTTCCTCTTTTGGGATCGCAGTTAGAATCCTCACTTAGAAGATTGGAGAGGAGATCACGATGGGAAACCGAACATGCACTAGCGGATCCTCTGTGGAGAAATGCACTGTGCTCTTGCTGGCTGGAGCCTCTATGTGCCTAATCCGGATTCCACTGGGAAGGTCTGATTCTACGAATCCAGAGGCGGTGGCAGCCAGGTATTACGTTTCGGTCGACGGAGATGACCGAAATCCAGGCACCGAGGAGTTACCGTTCCGAAGTTTGCGTTAGGCGGTTCGGAGAGTCGAACATGGCGATTCTATCGTGGTGCGGGGTCGCGGTTACCGGCAATCGGGGAAGCGGAATCTGGTTCGACGTTCCCGATGCCCGCCCCTGGCCCAAGGCGATGAGAGAGTTCAGGGAGAACGGACCCATGAAAATGGCTCGCGCCGAGTCCGGAGATTCAACTCAATCCCTCGAGAATACACCTCACAGCGGACTCTCGCTTGAGGAGCTCAACCTCTTCCTGACCGGAAACATCTACAGCATAGCCCCCGGACAAGGCCTTTTCCGGTGGGGTGCGTCCTGGCGGAAGAATCAAAGTTATGCGAGCCTGGAAGAGGTTCAGAGCGAGCTGAAGCTGGAAAATGAGAGCCGAATTGGGACCTTGGAATTTGTCGACTACCTGAGCCGCGATTTTCGAGTGCCCGAAGACAGCCTTTTGATCAGAATGAATTGCTATCCGTCGGGCCCAGTGCCGGGAGTTCGATTTGGGCTGATCGATCCCTGAAGTGAGCAGCACTCAAAATATTAAACGATAGACCTATCCGAATGGAACAGGAGGGGATGAGGAGAGCGATCAAGGAATTCCTAAGAGTATGGATCCCAGCCAATTTACGACAAAGCCAAAGACTTGAAGATGGGTAGGTCGAAGATCAACGGTACGCCCTTCCCTCACGATTCGCTTGTCCAGACGGAGATTGCGCGAAAGACACGAAGGCCCCTCAACAGGTGATATCCGTAATTTGTAACGAGACCCGCAAAAAAATGGCTCCAGACAATACCCAGAATGCCGAATTTCGGGATCAATAACACACAAAGTGAGATATTTATGATTCCCTGCAGGAGCGTTGACAGCACGAACGGATTCCGGCCGTGGGCTATTGTAAGCATGCCCCAGAGATGAGTCGACAAGCTGAGGAAATAGTTGATGGCCATCCAACTGAGCACTTCGCCTCCCACGTAGGTTTCGGGCCCAATCCAGATCTCCACGATCCAAGGGCTGGCGAGAACGAACGCACACATTCCGATGAGTCCGGCGCCGGTTCCGAAAATGACTGTTCGCAGAAACCTTTGGCGCGCAGGGCCATACCTTTGAGCGGCAATATCCGAAGTGAATAGAGGGTATTGTGGATTGGTCAATTGCCGGACCGCCGTCTTTATTGAAAAGCCCATCTTCTGGGCGATATAATAGGGGCTCACGGCTTCCGCCCCCATGAAAAACCCGATGAGCGGCACTTGAATCGCATGGACGAGAAAGGTTCCTGTGTGCATGAGGCCAAAAGGGGCGGCGATCCGCAAAAGTTGAGCAAGCAGGCGCCACCGTTGGGCGGAAGGAGTCGCCGGGCCGACTTTATTCGGAAGGAAGCGGACGAGCCATAGGCGGAACCCGAGCAGTGGTATAAAGCTGCAGCACAGTTGGCAGAACGCCATGACCAGAAGTGAATGCGTCAGGATAAGCCCGGTAAAGACAACTATACCTGAGACGAAGAAAAAGGTGCCGTAGACCAGATTGACCGCGTAGAGTCTCCCGAGGCCGATGAGAAAGCCTCGATATCGGTCGGCCAGAAGGAGGAGAAGCGAGGCCGTGCTCAGCAAATACCAGGCAGTCGCGGCTTCGGACCTCTCGTCCGGCAGCAGCCTTCCCAGAGGGAGTATGCACTCGCCGATAACGATAACCAGGAGCGTCCCGACACCGAGGAGACCAAGATATAGCGTGCGGCTAATTGAGTATAGATCGGCGACTCCGGCCACTCCCGTGCGAAGAGGAATGAAATCGCCGTCGTCGGGATCTTCTCGCGTCTCCTTTGTCGCGTTTGTGTAGGCTACCTGGCGGGAAATGGTGTATAAAAGGCCGAAATTTGTCAGCGTGATGACTTGAAGAATGCCTTGAAAGGAGAACCATAGACCGGCGTGGCTCGCCGGCAGTAGGTCGATTACGAAAGGGATGAGAAGGACGGCGATTCCCACGCTCGCTCCCTGTTGATACCACCCGGTTAAGCTGCCTGCCTTTCCTTGGTGCGCCTCAAACCAGCTCAGCACATCTCTAAGCATGGGTAAGCAAGCGGTAGGCAGGTGGCGGAGCCTCTTCGACATGGATTCGCGCATACTTCACTCGCTGAGTGGTGATCTAAGGATCATTCAGAATGTCGAGAGAATACCGCAGCCTCCCCGCAACCTCCGTTAGACGGTCGTCCGCTTGATCCTCACTGCAATATTCTAAAGGAATTCCCTAACCTCGCAAAACCTAGCTCTGCTTGACTGCGGTAAACAACACACAATCACTGAACAATCTTCCCTTAAACAGACTCGCAGAAATTGTCTGCCATGTAATCTTGCCACAAAAAGCGAGCAATCCGTGTGACGTATACCAGAAAGAGATCTTTTCAAACCCTGACTCCCGTAGAATCCGTTTTAGATCTACCCTTAGTAGTGGTGTAATATGGGCAAGATAGTCACGCCCTGCGAATCCAAAATGACAGCCAGTCACAGCCAATTTTACCAAGCTTTTCAGACTCTGAATATTAGGAGTGGATGCAATCAGTATGCCTCCACGCCTCAAAAGCCTTGCCCACTTTCGTGCTTGAAAGCGAGGATTTTCCAAATGCTCGATTACTTCCAAATTGACAATGGCGTCAAAACTCTCATCCGCAAATCCCGTTGGTTCATTCAAATCTCCTACATACCAATTCACCCCGTCCAAACTCAATCGACCCTCGTCATTCAGATCTATGGCCGTCACTTTTAGACGTTTGGTGTGCGCAAGAAGAGTTCTTGAAACGTTTCCGACACCCGCTCCATAGTCCAGCACATCACCCTCTAAATTCGAATCTACCAGAAGTGACTCGAAACTCTTATAGATCGCAGGAGTCGTCCTGCCACTCGATGCCTTCGACGCTCTCAACCTCCATGCTTTTAACCTAGTTTCGATCATATTATCCCTACATATCCCTCTTAGTTGTTAGGTCAATTGCAGCAAGTCGCTATATAATGATTTACGAATCGCCAGCGAATTCCCCCGAACCCCTAAAATCTTCGCTGTCAGTTGCAGGAACTCACGACTGACTGGCTTTTTCAAACACGCTTGAATATGAATTGCTAACTCCTCTGGAGCTGAAAGAAGCGGTAGCAACTCCCATAATCTATTAAGGGTGTGATTAACGGGAAACTTGTAATCGCGAACCTTCACAGCAATAAGAGGCCTGTGAAGCTGAGTGTAATAGAGGGCCATTGAAGTGTGATCACTTACGGCAACATCAGCACAGACCATATAAGGCTCCCAACGGGTACTGGGAGGAATTATAAGGAGCCCTTCCTCTTGCAAATTTAAGGTATTCCACGCTCTTCTAATTATGTCAGGATAGTCTTTCCAGAAAAAGTTGTTCGGGTGAATGGAAAATATGAATCTATATCTTTTAGAGAGCTCTCTCATTTCAGCAGGAATGCTTCACCAAGCGATGCGAATAACGAGAGCGGGCCCCAAGTTGACATAACTAGGACAACAATTTCTCCCTCGCGATAGCCATATTGCTTTCTAATTTCGGGTCGGCGCTCGTTCTCCCTGAGAAGAAGGTCAATTTTTGGATCACCAGTTATGGCAATTGAGGCAGCCAAGTGCGGAAAATGGCGAAGATACACCTGCTTAGAGGCGGCACCTACTGTGAATATTTTTGCAAAGACAGGTTTCTTGCTACGGAAGAAGTGTGTTCGCTTAAAATTGGCGGGGGAGTTTGGTAGAGTTTTGCCGGTGGCAATGCCATGGTCAACATAGATCTTCTACGCGCTTCCACCGTAAAAAAATGGGGCGAGAGTGGAGAACACAATTAGATCCCAGTCAACAAGAAGAGAGTGCCAACTGGGGATCCATGGAGCATTGGCCATGGCCGAGAACTTAGTGACATCAAATGCAACATAATCCTTTCTAGGTTTACTCGAACAATAGAAGGAGATATTGGAATTTGATCTGAAAAGCTCAACAATGTGACTAAGATACTCAGCGGCAAAGTAAGATCCCGCTACTAATAATACGCGCTTCTTGTTGCGTGGGGCGCGATTGAAGAGTCGATAGCGAAATCTTTGCATCCGATTTAATATATCGACGAGCAAATATAACATCGGATAGAGACAGTCCTTCAATTTGTCTGATAACATGGGGAGAGTCAATTGGGTCAGTTTGGGTGCCGATTGTTAATCTGGTGCGTTTTTCATAAGAGTAGATCTTCAGGTCGCGATGTTCACGGTGAATTTGATTGGGACCTGAGATCGATTCGCGTGGCTGAGAGTTACGACGATTGTTTCATTAACTCACGGTCGGGAAGGCAGAAGGCTTAGGAGGAGACGCTGGACTTTAAGATTTTTATTGCACGTTAGTATTCATCTTTCATTCTGTGGCTTCATTCGAATCTGATTTGTGTATCAGGTTAAGGCGCAAAGAGTGGCAACTTTCAAACGGGCATAGTGCGTGGCGTTTTTCCGTTGTGCCTCGGCGGGTTCAGGTACGTTCCATTTGTCGTGCGTGGGTGAAGTTGTGCGCGAGCAAATTGGCCATGAGATAGACCTGATTGTCGTTGCATCGACGCGGCGGGATGTAGCGCATCTGGCCGTGGCTTTTCAATTCTCCGAAGATGCTCTGTTGGGCACCGCGCCCTTGATGAAGGCGGACCACTTGCCTCGCCCCACATCTGTTGTTCGTCACCGCAACCTTGATGCTATAGCCTCGTTCGCTCGGTTCAAAGAAATCCAGTTGCAAGACTCCTTGCCTCTGTTGGTGGACATCAGTGGAGATAAACGGAAAGCGGCTTTTGCTATGCCAGCTTTTCGCTTTCCAGCGTTTTTCGAAGTAACCGAGTTTCATTTCTCCCGCTGTGAGCTGCCACCAGATCCGTCTGTCTTCGATCAATTCCTGGAAGGCGACCAACCGTTCCAAGGGAACAGAGAGGGTATATTCTACGTTTAAGCACTCCAGCGCCTCAACCATATCATTGCTGAAAAAGGCACTATCCATGCGCGTTTCCACCTTCGCTAAAGGCAACGCCTGCCGCACCACCTGCACCCACTGGCGCATAAACTCAATCGCTCCATGAGAGTCGTGCACGCTGCCGCTGCGGTGCAGTACCGCCATAACCTCTCGCGTCTGTGCCACGGTGCAAACGAGCGGATAGTAACTGCGTTGACCCTTCTTTTTGCGATTAAACCCGACCGGGGTTCCTTCCGCACGCCGGCCCGTGCTCAACACGCTCTCGTCAAAGTCCAAAGTGATCCGCGAATGCCCCTGCTCTTGCAGCCGGGCCCAGACCACCTTCGGGTTGCTCCGTTCCAATTCGTGGATACTGCGCTTGTCAATCTGTTTCAACATCCGGCTCAAGATCGACACGCTGCGTAAACGCTTCATCTCTTAAACCCGCTGCACCAAAGGATTCTCTCTATAGAAATCGATATCCCGCAAGGCTAGAAAATCCGACAACACGTGAATGATCAAGAGCCGCACGATGCGGGCAAAACGGTAATAATATTCGCTGGCCAAATGCCGACAGCAAGCTTGCAGTTTTTGCTGTATTTGCAGCTTCTCTAATAAGGGTTCAAAAATCATCAATCCTCCAAAAGAAGTGATCTCTTCCTTCTCGAATTTGATCCGCGGCAGACTCCATTATCTTGCCTGAGAATCGCCTTTTGCTATCTTGACTTAATAGTGGCTGACTGAGAGGTTGGAATTTCAGTGACTAAACATCCATATTATAGTCTTAATCAGCCACTTGCAATTGCATTTTACCTCGATTAGTTGGTTTTTTTAAACGTTCAGGTTAAGTGGAGACTGGTGCATCCTTTCGTGAGGCGGGAGTTGTGAGATCGACATTCGCCGTGGTGGTTTGGCAAATGAGTGGTGAATCCGAGGGCAATTTTCCGCAGTGTTTGACGCAGCCTTTGAACAACGCCTGGATGGAGTGGTTTCTGGATCCTTGCTAGGTCGAGGAATAGGGAAGACACTGCGATTTGGCGAGGATTTCGTGAATTTTCTCCTCAGAAAGCGGGTCAGGAACTCATCATCGGGAATTGTGTCGCGATGTTCTGTGAGAGAAAACTGGCCGGCGAGGAACCTCCGTTCGTGATGGCAGGATTTCGAAGAGAGTCGATCGGAAATCCGTGGTCGCAGATATTGTCACGATCGCGGTCTGGGTCAGAGGCTCATAGGTTTCGAACGCGTTCGATGACTGCGCTTTCAGGTTCGGTCGTAGTTATAGGTAAGTGGCGGGAGTCGAAATAAGTTCATGGCACAGCATATTCAGGGTCCGCAATTAGCGAGACATGGATAAGGCTGCGATTCCAGTGATTGTAGATCGCGGCGATGGTGCTGGCGGCAAAAAGCAGATGGGTTTTGAGCAGTTCGATCTACTGTCCGTTTCCCGCATCACATACGAACGCGAGCTGCAGCAGGTGGGGACACTCCCTCGTGGCATTGTCGCTGCTCAGGCGGATCGTGTGGTCCAAAAGGATGGGCCTGCCGGGAGCTTCCGGGCGTTCTTCGATAACTTCACGTTTCACGCGTTCCTTCATCCGGGTAACGAACGACACTCTTTTCCGGCACCATTTGCGGAAAAGGGCGAGGTCGAAATAGCCCCCACCCATAGCAATAACGCTGTCGTGCTGTCCGGGGCCAGTTTGAGCCCGTGGGCCATCTTGATCTCGTGTTCGTTGCCCTCGGTGAGGTGGGCGGAAGGCCAGCAGGTAGCCGTCATGATCAAGCAACAGATGCAGGGTCACCGCTCCCTTGCGCTGACGAAACGGTGCCCAATCGAAGAGGCTCGCGCACAAATCAAAGACCGTCGCGTCCAGACTCAAAAGCTTGTTCTTAAACTGGAACATCTTCTTCGGTGCAATGCGCCGACATTGCTCTACAAGATCGTAAAAGGTTCGCTCATAGATCTCCCACGGCCGCGTCCCGTTGGCATGCGACAACGTCGAGCGTTTCGGAGCATCGTTCAATCCCAGATGCCGCAACTTACCCAGGCGGCAGGCTAACCCCTGGGTGATTTCCCGCAGCGATTTGGCTGCTGCTAACTGGCAGAACAGCATCGCTACCATCAGGTGCCAGCAACTGAATTTCTTGCTGTGTCAATCCCCTCTGAGATCGGTAACATGCTGGCCGAATTTCTCCCGGCTGATTAACGATAAGACTTGGCTGAACAGACTCGTGCTCTTTAACATCGCTTTGTGCCTCCGATTTGGGTTGGGTCTTTAGAAAATTCTATTTTACGTAGAACGGAGTGCACATTTTAAGCTCCTTTTCGAAAATCCGCTTTTTGGATAGGTGTGTTTGGGTTTGCTCCCTTTCTTTACATCGTTCATCATCGAAAGGTGATGCGATTTTCGAGCTCGGCGGCGGCATCGACGACATAGCGGATAACAGGCATGTTATTGCAGGCAATGAGTAGGGCCGCAACTCTATGACGGGTGGCGGTTCAGTTCGGGACCTAATTTTTATCTGCGAGAACGAGGAATCGGGGTATTTCGCGAGATTTGGAGCGTCCAGCAATGAATTGGGCTTTCATTCGATGCATCCCCTGGATTGATACACGGGCAAGGTTTGTTGGTTCCATACCTTCCCACGGTACTCTCCTCGATCTCGGCTCATCCGACGGAGAGACGCTCGGCCACATCTTTGAGCTTCGACCCGATCTGTCGCTTCACAGCTCCGACCTCGCCGGAAATCCGGAGCGCTATCCCCGGGGATGCCTGTTCCATCGGGTTGATTTTGAGAAGGACCGGATTCCGATGGACGATGCTTCCGTCGACGCCATCACCTGCATGCATGTGGTCGAGCATCTCCATTGTCTTGATAATCTGTTCCGCGAGATCTCCCGCCTCCTCGTGCCGGGTGGACGAGTCTATCTGGAGACCCCCCATCCCAACATGGTGAACTTTCCGCCGGCAACCGGACGCATGGCGGGAAAGTACACCCTGAACTTCTTCGACGACCCGACCCACCTCCGGCCGGTTCCATCAAACGAACTTGCAGTGTGTGCCCGGCAGGTGGGCCTCGCCATTGTCTCGAACGGTACTTCCCGTAACTTTCTCTTTGCCTTCAGCTACTTTCTTTTCTTCTTCTTACCTGTAAGCCGCAAAAGGCTGACTGCCTATACTCACCTGCGAGGTTGGTCCGTCTATCTTATCGCCGAGAAGCCGACGCCGTGAAGAAAACCCTCATCCTCGAACTCTGGGGTCTGGGTGATGCCGTCATCATGACAAGCCTCCTTCGTACCCTTGCTCCGACGGGCCGCGAAATTTTCCTTCTCTGCAAGCCGGGTACCAGAACCCTATTGCAGCCGTCCTTTCCCCGAGTTTCTTATATTTCTATAACAGCGCCTTGGACAGCCTTTCGGCAGAAATACCGTCTCTGGCGCTGGCCTTGGCTTGAGATGATCCGGCTTCTTCGGCGGCTTCGCAATGAGCGCTTTGATGAAGCGCTGTCGGTGCGTGCCGATCCCCGCGACCACCTACTTCTCTGGCTCGTTGGCGCACGCTGCCGCTACGGGTTTCCAAGGGCAGGAAGTGCGCTCTTTCTAAACCGGCCGATCCTGAAGCCTGTTGAGCTCCGACATCGGGTGGAGGACTGGTATGCACTCGCCCAAGCGGCCGCTGGCCCCGAAATCGTCCTCAAGACTCCGAGGCTCGAAGCCGCATCTTACGCGAGTCATCGGACCGCAGGCTGCGGAACTTCCGATCTTCCCGTCTTTGCCCTCCATCTCGGAGCCGGTCAACCCGTCCGGCGGTGGCCGATTCGCCATTTTCTCGAACTGATCCCGGCGCTTCGTTATCGATACCAGTTTCATCTTCTCGTTATACCGGACACCGACGGATTTGGGAGGGAACTTCAGGAAGTCGCCGATACATGGGTGGACCGACTGTCCATTCAAGAACTCGTAGTCATACTCACCGGGAGTACCCTTTTCATCGGAAATGATAGTGGGCCGGCCCATATTGCAGCTTCCCTTGGCATCCCCGTGATCGCATTTTTCGGACCCCAACATCCGGAATTGTTTGCTCCTCGCGGTTCGGCTACCCTCATCGTCAATCGTGACCTCTGCGTCTACCGTCCCTGCTTCGACAGATGTCGGTTTAAGGAGCCTTTCTGTATGACACGGATGGTTCCTACTGATGTCTTCCCCGAAATTTGCGCCTACATCGAGAAACTCCGAGAGAAGGCCTTGCTTCCCTCTTCTATTCTAACACCTCGTTCCCTGTAAAGGGAATGGGAAAGGAGCCCGGCGTGTGAGGAAGAGGCCTCGCAAAAGGTGAGATCCTCTTTCGTTGAGAAATCTTGATGGAAGCAATGAGATTTGATTCCACCGTTGAATAGATTGCGATCGCTAGGAATCGATACTCTGCCGACGCTCGAGAATATTGGAGCTTTCATTCATCGAAGTGAAGACGGCTCGGAGGCTCACGAGCGAAAGGGGTATCACAAAAGGAAACCCGAGGCACCAAATTCTGCCAATGCTCGTCGCCAGCAGAAAGGGAATCAACAGAATAAAGGGAACAAGAAATGATAACCGGTAGATGGGGCTACTCTTGTCGGATCTGATCAGGTAAAAACCGTGTAGGCAGAAAAGCCATAGGATTCCAAATGCACTTCCCCCATCAATGAATATCCATAACCATCTTTCACTGGGAACCAGAATGGAGAGAATCCCTGCGAAGGCCGAAGGGAGACTATAGTTCGCGCCGAATTCCGTTGGAAGTATGAGCAGTCGAAAAATTGCGTAGGCAAGCAAACCGGGAAGACAAACGAGGCAAGGAATGATCTTTGATTTCCAGGAATCGTTGATTAGAATCGCCGCCGGTATCACAAGCACGGTTGTTTCCTTTGCGAACATTCCAACGGTGAACGCGACAAATAGGAGGCCGTACGATCCTCTGACAAGAGAGTAGATTCCCAACATGAGGAAAGCGTAGGCGAGAGCGTCAACCAAAGGCACTCCCCCAAAATTGACGACGAAAAAGCTGGTGAGGAAAAGATAACTTCCAAGGATGCTTTCGAGGGGCGAAAAGGATACGCACCGGCAATACCTGAATAGGGAAAAACTGGTAGTTGCGAGACCCAGCAGATTAACCATACCAAACTTGAATTTGATTACCTTTTCGGAATCGATATCGAAGAATTGAGTGACCGATTCGGGCAAGAATGGGACTTGCCTGGCGAGCCAGGGTGTGATGACTCGATAACGAAAAGGCTTTCGTATTTCTTCCAGTGGTGTTCCCGAGAACATTTTGACATACTGGCTGACGTCGCCGTGGTCGCCCCCGGTTGCGGGATCTTCGAGATCGAACTTCGTTACTGCGAAGTAGACAATCGGTGCCGAGGAGGATAGGCAGAGAATAAAAGAAATGAGCGATTCCCTGTGTTTGATCGGGAATCTCGCAAGCCAACGAAATGATGCTGTCAAATTTCTAGGGAGTCTCCTACGGCTCATTCTTAATCCAGCCCTGATGACTCGAATATGAGAACGTTGATTTTCTGGAAAAGAAGCTGCTTTCTTGGGCTGCCGGCACCCATTCGTAGGTGCCCCCTTGGGGGTGCGATGTCATGCTCGAAGAGTGTCAGAGCATGGCCGTGTGCACAAGTTTAGTCCTTCAGTTCGAATGTGGACCTTCAACAGAATCTCGGGCTCGCGTGGATCGGGACAACTGATGTCGTTCTCCATAAATACGATTTACAGCTGCTTATTCAGGATCTGGCGAGCGAGGCGATTCAGAGTTTTTTTGGAGAGGCTCGCTCCAGACTCCGCAGAGATTCTTATCGATGTCGGGGGTAATCCTCTCACTTGGACTGAGTTTCCGCAACCCGTCGCGCGGATCGATTCTTTGAATATTCGGTCCGTAGAATGGGACGAGGGGAGTTACCCGAATCACAATATCCACACTCTGGTTGGAGACGGGTGCGCAATGGATTTCCCGGATTTCGCGTATGACATCGTGTTCTCAAATTCCGTCATCGAGCATCTTGGTTCTTTCGAAAGGCAGCGGAAGTTCGCCTCCGAAGTACGGAGGGTGGGGAGGCGAATCTGGTTGCAGACGCCGGCGTTCGAGTGTCCTATTGAGCCTCACTTTCTTGCCCCACTGGTGCACTGGCTGCCGAAGGGACTGCGCAAAATGGTTGTTCGGTGGATGACTCCCCGCGGATGGCTGGAAAGGCCCACGAAACAGGATGCATCCGAAATGGTTGAGAGCATACGACTTCTGCGAAAAAGTGAGATGGAGGAACTCTTTCCGGATTGCGAGATAATGATTGAGCGTCTCTGCGGAATCATTCCAAAGTCGTATATCGCGATTCGGAACCGGGTGTCATGAGCCGAGGAGGGATTCGGGGATACGGTTGGCAGGATGCGTCCATTGCCATCGTTACTGTGTTTTGCGGATTTGTCCTTTTTCATTTCTTTGGAAGTCCGATCAGGGGTTTTCGGACGAGCGAATCTCTCTTCGACTGGTGGGTGAGCGGATGGCTGAGTCCTGAGTCTGACACGGGTCATGGGCCGGTCATACTGGTGCTTGCGGTCTGGATATTGCATCGCAATTTGAAAGGCTCGCGTTGGAAGGAGGGGGAGAAGGCGCCGGTTCAGGGGTTGGTTCTGATTGTAGGCGCCTTAGGGTTGCACCTTATCGGCTACTATCTGCAACATCCACGAATTTCTATCTTCGCTTTTCTGGTATACGTAGGGGGAGGCGCTTTCATTCTCGGCGGGCGTAGGTGGGGCGCGGCGATCCTCTTCCCCTGCCTTCTGATGCTCTTTTCAATACGGTGGAGGATCATCACGGATGAGCTCGGTTTTCCGATGCGTTTGGCGGTGATCAAGGCCTCCTACGAATTAGCCCAAGGTATTGGGATTGAAGTCATCCGGAACGGCACTCTGCTGCACTCTCCGGACGGCTCTTATCAGTATGACGTGGCTCCAGCTTGTTCGGGTATTCGCTCCCTGATCGCGCTCTCTTCCCTCTCGTTGGTTCTGGGCTACCTGAGTTTCAAAAGCTGGTGGCGACGGATACTTCTGTTAGGGCTCGCCTTTCCATTTGCCTATGTCGGCAATGTGATCCGGGTATTCGCGATTATCCTGGCGGCGGAGTGGTTTGGCCAGAAGGCGGGGACGGTGGTCCACGAATGGTTTGGATTTCTCATCTTCGTCATCGTTCTGGGGTTGGCGATTCTTACGGTGCGGTTGCTTCACCGCTGCCTGCCCGAGGCGGAAGGAAGCGAGGGAGGGCCGATGGTGAAGGGTCTATTGAATTGGGATTTTGGCCCTGTTCCGATTCTTGGATCCAGACTGTTTGTTGCCCTCCTCGTGATCGGGACAGCGGCGCTCACTGCATGGATGACTCGTCGAGCGGATACCCTCATTAGGAGCGGAGAATGCGGGATCATCCTGAGAGCCAACCAGATCGACCCGATTCCACTTCCGACCATGCTCTCGATTGACTGGGCGGGAAGGGACGTCGGAATCTCGGAGGTGGAGAGGAGGGTCCTCCCCGCGGACACGGGATACTCGAGGACGAATTATGTTCATCTACTCAATCCTGATCGCCAGGTTTTCTTCTCGGTTGTCTTGAGTGGTCGGGATCGTAGTTCGATTCACCGGCCCGAGGTCTGCCTGGTGGGTCAGGGTTGGACGATCGAGGAGAGGTTCAGGCATGATTTCGAAGTACCGGGTTTGCAGGGTGGGAAGCTCCGGACATCGGTCCTGAGGATAGAGAGGTCTCAAAAGAATGACGACGGCGAGGAGAAACCCATAGAGGGACTTTTTGCCTATTGGTTCGTGGGGGGAGACTCGGTTGCTGCGACCAATGCAGAGCGAATGGCAACGATGATCAAGGATCGCCTCTTCCGTCTGACCAATCATCGCTGGGCTTACATCGTAGCGCAGACTTTGAGTCCTGACGGAGAAGAGGCGGGACTCCAGCGCCTGGAGGAGGTAATCGCCCAGGTCGTGCCCCGGTTCCAGGCAGTCGGTTTTAGCGCGGAGTGAATTTGTCGGACAATCGCGATCTTTCTCTTCGTCTTCGTCATCCTCTTCCTCTCAAGCAGAGCGGGAAACCAGCCCAGTCTCCTGTGTGTGCGGACTGAAGATCGACCGGATACGACGACACGATGCGAGAGGGAAAGACGAAGAGGAAGATTAGAGTTTCTCCACCCTCATGTAGTCAGGCAGAACGGTGATGGCCCGGTAGAGCGGGAAGCCCTGCGGCCGATCGATCTTAACTCGCGATTCAGTGAGCCACTGAGCGCCCCCGATCTCGATAAAGTGGAGAGAATCCCCCGAGTGAATTTCGTTTTCACGGATCGCTGGTGCACTTGGGATCCTCCGTGGAGGGCCCGGCAACTCGATGCTGAAGGGCCCTCGGCTGCAGAGGACGAGAGTCTTACCGTGGTCGGACGGTCCCGGTTTAAAGGTCGATGAGGTCAATTCTCTGAGGTGGTACTCATTGCCATTCAGGATTTCGGAGAGGATCAGACGCATCTCGAATTCCTCGTCTCTCTTGATGGGGAGAGCGGAGCGCGGATTGAGGTCGAATCGCAGAATGCGCTGCTCATGTCCGGGTGCGGAGACAACATGGTTGGGCCAATCCAGAACGAATCGGGTTTCGGTTCTTCGATCTTCCTTCTCGGAGTGTTCCACCGACGAACGGAGGAGACTGCGCTCATCGACATAGAGAAAAGGCGGTGTTTCACCAGTCTTCCAGCCTGTGGAGGCGTTCGCCTTTCCCTGGAGACGGGCCGCCAGGAAGAGATAGGACGCCATTGATGTCTTAAGGATGGGAATCGCATCTCCATCGTGGGATTGAAAAGAAACGGACTTCAGTGCGTTCCAGATCGCCTGGTTGTGGTCGATGGGAGACTCGTCCGCATTTCGAAGCTTCAGGAGAAAATGCCCATAGCATCCCATTGGCCAGAGGCCGTCGGCGGTGGGAAACAAGGATGGGGACGATAGAGTGAGGCTAGGGCGGCTGGGAACGGGTAGAAAAATCCCGACTGCGATAGGGACGACGGCGACGGTAGCGATAAGAAGAGCGGTGGTCTTTAATCCCTTTCGTCCGAAGACGGCTCGATAGAGAACTTCCCCTCGAAAGGTGAGTGGAAATATGAGAGTGACCAGGGCGAGAATAATGGGGTACCGTGGAGAGAAGAGCTGCAGGCTGTAATAGAGAAGAGGAAAGAGAAGGAACAAGAGGCCGGCGAGGTAGTAGGACTTCCGGTTTCTCGACTTGCAGCGCGTAATGGCCATCGCCGTGACCGCGATCTGGGTGAAGAACACGGCGCCGGCCGCGCCGATTCCAAAGAGAGAGTAAGTGGCAAAGATTCTGAGGTCGAAGTAGAAACGGTCGATGTCCAAGGGCACCCCGGTGAAAATGGATCTCCCTAACAGGATTGATAAGACCGCGGCGAGGAGCATGATCCAATGCTGCTTCGACCGGACAAGGCCTGACCAACTCGCGGGTCTGCAGTTAATCCAACAGAGAAACGGGAGTATCAGAGTCGAATCCGCGCGTGCGCCCACGCTTAAAAACGTGAAAGCAAAGATGGCCCCGGTTCTACAGAATCCCTGAGGGTATCTCATCAAGGCGGCGAGAATGCAGAGCCCGGCCGCGGCAACGATGGCGGAACCGAGGAAGATGGAACTGAAGAGAATGGTTGGACAGGTGAGAACGGCCAGGAGAGCGACGGATGCTTCGGGTTTTTTCGATCGAGAAGTGAGGACGAGTGCGGTCAGTCCTCCGACAAAGTAGAGCCATGCAACTGAATTTCCCCAGAGCACGATGGAATCGAAGGTGAACCGGGAAAAATCCTCACGGATCGAACCCAGCTTCAAGAGAAGTCCGGTGAAGGCGTAGGTCAGATATTGTTTGTCGTAATTGTAGAAGTTAGCCTTGTGGATGGGGTGTCCCTGAGCGATTCGCAAAGCACCGTCGAGAATCGATGCCTGATCCGTTTCGCGCATGACCGGGCCGATCGAGAGGCCCGTCGCGATAACGAATACAATCAGTATCGAGAGGCGTAAGAGGCGTTGAGATGGGAATTCAGCCCAGTTCCTACATGAGGGCATTCTGGTAAGCCTGGAGAGTTAACGCCTTCTTATCAAACGGCTTCTCAAATTTTTGAAGTGGCGGGGAGAATATGGATTGGAACAGTTGGCGGATGGATCCGGTCGGAGAATTTAATTGCTCGCTTGGGAGGGAGTCTTGTAGTTTCCTGATGCCGAAGGAGAACCTTAATTGTGATGAAATTCTCTAGACTGGGGAGGGAAGGGCTTGTGGCCCTGGCGATTTTCGGGGCAGCTATAGGAGACTTGGGAGCCGCGGATCAGGGCAAATTGGATGGGCGAATCCGGAAGTTGACGGACCGTTTCGAATCAATCGCAAGGACGCCTCGGACCAGGATCCCAGGCTACGTTCTGCGCCGGGCCCAGGGAATCGTTATTTTCCAGGAATTCGAGGCGGGATTTTTTGTCGGTGTTCGGGGCGGAAATGGAGTGGCGATTGCCCGCAATCCGGAAACCGGGAAGTGGAGTCTGCCTTCTTTTATCAAGACGGGGAAGGGGAGTTACGGTCTTCAGGTAGGGGGGCATGAAATTTCGGCTGTGATGGTGATCATCGATCCCCGGGTGATGAGGCAGCTGGCGAGGGCGAGATTTCGAATCGGCGTGGATGCGGCGGCGACCGGGGGACCGGTGGGAGTGGAGGCAGATGCGGGAGTCGGTCTTCCTCCAATCGTGGTGTATTCCAACGCTACCGGGCTGTTTGCGGGGGTCTCCATTGAGGGCGGGGTACTGGCGCCTGGGAACAAAGCCAACCAGAAGTATTACCGCATGGGGGGCGTGACCATGGAGGAAGTCCTTTACGAAGGCAGAGGGGCCGAAACTCCGACCACCCAGAGACTGCTCGAGACGATTGGCCGCTACGAACGCGAGTAGCGAGGAATCTGTCGGACAGAGCTTCGCGACTTTGCGGCGGACTCGGACGATTTGGTTGTATTCTTGGACGGCTGCAGATTCCATTACTGACATCTTCCTAGCGGCTCTGCCGTGAGGCAGAGCGAGGACCTAGAAGAATCGGGCGATTGGATGGCTGCGGTATGCTCTATGCTGTTCTTATCGCCCATTGAGCGCCTAAGGAGTGGAAGAGCGACTTCTGATTGGCATTGATCATTGCTAAAAGAAGAGGGTTTTACGGTGGAATCAAGAAAACCGATGATAAGGGGAAGAGGTATTGCGCCGTATGGTAGAAATGGTAAGATTTGAACCCCATCGATTTCGATTTTCCGGTTAATTGGGTAAATGAGAGTTTCGGTCCTCAGTTCCAAGAGAGATTCCACACTCCTGAAGCGGTTGCAGCTAATCGGATTCGGGGTGCAATTCGTCGATACCGAGTCGATCAGAAACATCGATCGCCATGAGACGGATCTAGTCTATCTGGTCTCGAATGATCTGATGCTATCGGAAGAGTGGGCGGAACTTCGGGTGCGTTTGGCACGGGCAGGACGCTACTATGTCGTATTTGGATTCGACCTGCAATCGCGAGAGATCGTGGCAGCGGCTCGTGACGGTGCGCATGATGTGGTCAACGATGGCGACTCCGATGAACGGTGGGTGGAGGCGATAAGGGAAGCCGGGGAAGCCCAGCAATTGTGGAGGCAGCTCTATGGAGGGAGCGGCCAGACTGACTCGAGTCTCCTCACGGGTCGGTCAAGCGCAATGAAGACACTTCGGGAATCCGTGGAGCGGCTGGGACCGACGGAGGCGACGGTTCTGATCACGGGCGAATCGGGAGCGGGCAAGGAACGGGTGGCGGAAGCTCTTCACGTGGCTGCCGGGAAGGGAAGTTTCGTGGCCGTTAACTGTGCCGCCATCCCTAAGGATCTGATGGAATCCGAACTGTTCGGGGTGGAGAAGGGGGCGTTTACCGGAGCGGTGCGAGACAAGCCAGGGCTCGTTGAAGAGGCGGCGGGCGGCACCCTGTTTCTCGACGAGATCGGGGAACTGGAGGTTTTTCTTCAGCCCAAGTTGCTTCGGTTCCTCGAGACCCATCACGCCCGGAGAGTGGGGAGCACAAAAGAATATCAGTGTGACGTTCGGGTCGTTTCGGCGACCAACCGTGATCTCGAGGGTGCGGTGGATGAAGGTGGGTTTCGGCCTGATCTTTATTATCGACTCTCGGAAGTGATCGTGCACCTCCCTCCCTTGCGGCACCGGGTTGAGGATATTCCTGATCTGGTCTCCCTCTTTATTGAGACTTCAGCGGAGCGAAACGGTAAGAACTTTGAAAGCATCGACCCGGAGTTGATTCACCGGTTCCAACAATATGATTGGCCCGGCAACATTCGCGAGTTGAAACAGGCGATCGATCGTATGGCGATTCTATACGATGGTCCCGTGATGAGGAAAGCTTGGTGGGAGATGCCCAAGAAGCCGGAGCCCAGAGCACAGCGGTTGGGCCTATATGGAAGGGGAGATGATAGAGACGAGATCTCGCTTCGCGTATCGGAAGGCAACGACGCCGTCGCCGGGCGCTACGGCGTTCCCAGCCGCAAGGAGAAGATGAGCCTTGCCTCGCGACTTCTCAAGGAGGATGGGCACGATCTCACCTGGGTGGCAGCGCAGTTGGGCATTCATCCGACCACTCTCTACCGGTGGCGGAAAGCCGGAAAGGTCTAAATTTGTTGTTGGCAGATGCGCTCTTATTCTTAAAAAGTATCGCCAAAGCTTGACATAATCGATTATCTGGAGAGAATAGTGCTATGAAAATTCAGGCTTATCTTAAACCGACTTGTGGTTGGAGTAACGGCGTGCGGGCGGTCCTGGCAAAGTATGACTTGGCCTACGATGACAAGGATGTCATCAATCATCCTGAGATTTATGCAGAGATGGTTGAGAAGTCCGGCCAGACCCTCTCTCCTTGCATCGAGATTGATGGCGTAATGCTGGCCGATGTGAGCGGCGAAGAGGTTGAAAACTACCTTTTGGGAAATGAGCTGGTGCGGCCGAATGAGGCGGAGGCGGGCGTTCCGATCGATGCTCCGTGCACAGATGAAGAGCATGCTAGGATGAACGCCCAATCCCAGTCCATTCGGTTCTTTTAGTGGATCTCCTCGATTGAGATCTGGATCTCCGAATCCGGGTTGCAGTCGGCACGCATCGAAACGAAGCGGTTTCGATATTTAAAGAAGGCGGGCCAGAGGCCCTTCCGGTCGGTCTCGGGGATGGGGATGCGATCGATCGAATCGGGAGCGTGGAATTCGAAGTCTCCCTCCGAGATGTTTCTCGGAAGGCGATTGATTCTCTTCTTGCAGTCGAAGAGAAACATCAACCAATGGGAGGCTGATTCGTAGTTTTTCTCCGCGATCATGCCAAAGAGATGGAGATCGTCCTCGGTGAGCTCAAGTTCAGCCTCCTCGCGGGCTTCCCGGATAGCGCATTCGAAGGGACTCTCTCCGCTAGCCATTTCGAGTTTACCGCCGATTCCGCTCCAGAGCCCGCGGTTGGGCTGTTTCCGTCGCTTGAGAAGGAGGAGGAGGCCCTCAGAATTCTGAATATAGAGCAGAACACTGATCCTATAGGGGAGCGTTTCCATGGAATTCTATTGAAGGGTCACAGATTCATATTCTTATTTCTAAGAATCCGTCGGACGTCCTACAGAATCCTAGTTGGAGAGATGCGATTCCGGAAGCTCCTTCTAATTCAGTTCTTCTACTGGGCCACTTTCTTCTCATTTTCATCACCGATCGAGGCTCAGCAGGATCCCGTTCAGTTGTCGAGGGTTAAGTTCGGGAGGATAAAGATCGAAGGCATGCGAGATGATTGGCTGGAAATCGAACTCAGGCTAAAGGGAGGGCGAAGCAGGAAAATCGACATTTCCAATCCACGATTCGTCAATCGGGTTGGGGTTGTCCTCAATCTTGCCTTCGTCTCGAATTCAAGCGGAAGGCAGCGGAGCCACTTTTTTCGATCAGAAGTCCTCTTCTCGACGTTGGAGGCGGGCGATGATCGAAGCATCTTCTTTTATCTCCCGCCCGAAGTGGTTGATCGAGATCGCCTCCCGGCGGAACCGTTCGCCTATCTGGTCGAGCTCTCGATAGGGGGGAAGGAGCTGCCGGTCCGGAAAGATCACCTCTCCTCAAATCTCAACGACCTGAAGAGGATGGGCAATTTCAGGTTGCGAGTGACGCGGGACGCGATCGAGAACGAGGGAAACCTGCTCCCGATCTATAAGACACCGTTTTATCTTCTGCCCGAGAAGCTGAAGGACTCGCCAGCCTACATTTGGTAATCATCGATGTATTCGCGCTCTACTATTTTCAATTGTGGAAGCAGTCATGTTTCGGTGGGGAGCTTTAACTCATTGGCGAATGGGAGGATCTTGCTGGAGGAGTTCGACAGTTTGAAACTGTCCGACGAATTCCTGGATGAAGAGGCGTGGATTGGCATGGTGGTTGAGGCCGTATCCCGGTTGGCAGGCAAATTCGAGCTGAGGGGGGAGACGGTATTCGTTTTACCCGGATACCAACTCCTGACGAAGAGAATCAAGGTGCCGAAAGTCGATCCGAAGTGGAGGCGGAAAGCGATCGCCTACGAGGTCGAGCAGAGCCTTCCTTACGCCCTCGCCGAGGTGGACTATGATACGGATGTGATCTCGGATGACGGCATTGAAGAGGAGGTGCTGGTCGTGGCACAACGAAGGGCCACCACCGATTTGCTCTTTGAGGCGCTTGCGGGACTGAAAGTCGTGCCGGCCAGACTGCTTGCATCTCCGGTTCTGGAATTCAACGCCCTCAAGGCGGGCCTGGGCGGAGAAGGGGAGGGAACCGTATCGCTTAACATCGGTGCAAGATCATCGACGGTCAGTATTGTTGACCATGCCGGTGGATTCATACGGACCGTAATGCTAGGCGGTCACACGTTGACCGAAGAGATCGCCAAGCGGTTGGACATTACTTCGGGCGAGGCGGAGGAGCGAAAGATCGCGATTGCTTCGGGTGGGGAGAGTAGTCTCGAAACTTTGGACAGTGGGGTGATTCGAGACTGCGTCAATCAATTCGGGAAGAGGATTGGGGCGGAGGTGAAGCGTTCCATGCTTACGGCAAAACGGAAAATGGGCAATTTGAAACCCAGCCGCCTTTGTCTGGCAGGTTGGGGTTCGAAACTTCCGACCCTTGCCCCCTCCCTCTCCCAGGATCTCGGCTTGCCGGTTCCCTCTCTTAATTTCGAAGGTCGGCTCGAATGTAGAGATGATACTGTCTCAGATCGGTGGAGGCGAAGTCTCCTGCATGATTGGGAAATTATGGGGCAGGTAGACTCCCAGGGGCGACAGGACGGTTTCGACATCGACCTGCTACCTCCCCGCTTCAGGAGCGCTCGAGTCCAACGGCGACGGCGATTAGGATATCTGGCGGCAGCCGGTTTCCTCTTTGCAGCCTGCCTTATTCCTCTCCTGTATTTTCGAGGCCAGTCCGTCCATCACGCCATTGCATTGCCGAAGGTTTCCGACGCATTGCGGTCAGTCGAGGAGTTACATCGTGTCCAGCGGCTTCGGTTGGAGGAGGTTGGCCTTTTAGACGAGCGGCTTCGGTCATTGGAACGGCTCCTGCATCATCGAACGAGTTGGATCGCCTTTTTCTCTGACCTCCAAGATCGGCTCGTGGAAGTCGAGGATGTCTGGCTGGATAGGTTCGCCATGAGAACGGTCGTGGAATCGGCGAAGAGCGGAGAATCTGCTTTCTCTGATGGTCCGGCGGGCATGGATAGAGCTCAGATTCGGCTGCAAGTGTCAGGACGAATGCTCGATAGGATGAACCCGCTGGAAAAGGTGAGTCAAAATCTCGAGCGGCGCGTCAATGAAATGTTGGATACGTTGGCGCTATCCAAGTTCGTCATTGAAGTCCAAAACGAACGGTTCGATATCTCGGAAAGAGGCATCCTGAAGTTCGATTTCGACCTCCTGCTCGACCCCGATCATCCACTCTAACCTGAAACTTTAATGTGCATGCGGATTCTCGGGCGGACTTTCGGTATTACCAGGAAGCAGAAATATGGAACCATCAGTTGAAGTTTCAGCCTCGATTGATCCGGTTCCGAGGTGGCAACAGGCGGCTGGAGCCGACTTTCCATTTGGCGCATGAATAGGAGTCGGTGGAGAATCTGCTTTTTCGTCCTTCTAGCTCTCTTACTCGGAGGGTTCTCCGTCACTTTCTGTAGCACCATTGTCTACGCGCGAAAAGCGGCTGCGGGGAAGCGATTGCTCGATGCAAAAAAGAAGCTCCACCGCGAGATCATTGCGCTGGATCCGAGCCCCAACCGGGCCTCCCTGGCTCTGCTGGAAGCAGATATTGAATCCCGCCGAGCTAGAGTCGAATCTCTGGAGAGTCGACTCTTACCAAGAGGCAACAGGATCGGGTTCTCAGACCTGGGATCCCAGGATCTCTACTTCGAGGTCGTCTCTTTTGTTGAGCAGACGAAGGAGCTCTTTCGCGGGCAGAAAATCTCGGTGAAGGAGAATGAGGGATTCTCTTTCGGGGCGCTCATATTGTCCGGCGAAGGTCCCTCCGAAGAGGAAGTCGAAGTGGTTGCGAGACAGCTGCAGTTGGTGGAGACGGTTCTGAATGCGCTGCGAGCGGCCGGACCATCGGGGGTCATCGAAGTGCGGCGTGGGGCCCTTCCGGGGGCGCATCGAGATGCCTCCAGCGGTCGTTTTGAGAGAGGCGGATCGGAGGACCACTTCAATTTCGATGAGCGGCTGACGGCATGGAATCCGGGGACATTTGAAAACGTCGCTGTGGGCATCGGATTCTATGGTCAGACCGGCGTCTTGAGAAGACTCCTGAGGGACTTGGCGCATTCAGCCGAGGCTCTGCTGGTGAGGGGAGTGGAAGTAGGACCCCGGAACCGCGGCTCTTCGGTTGCGAGGCAGACGCCCAAAATTCTGAGCCCGTTTGGATTCCACGGTGAAGGCGTAGATACCTCGATTGGAACCGGCAAGATTCCGATCGTCTCAGACAACGTCTCGGACTTTTTTGTTACGGTTGAATATAGCCATCTGCCTCATTCGCGGGCTCCACAGTCCGGACAGGAGTATTCAGATGCTCTTCCGGAATCCAAGTCGGTCATACCCATTGCATGGACTGCGCCTCGCCGCCAGTCCTGGGATGAAAGAGCTGTTTTCGAGATCTTCACTCCTCCAATCATCTATTTCGATCAGGGGACTGAGAGCTTCACCTTAGAACCGCCTAGTCCACTGGAGGAATCGGAAAGTAGCTTCGGCATCGAGTTGAGTCGCATCCTTCGAAGGCCATATCGAATTCAGTACGAAGGATTTGTGGGAGAGGAAGAGAACTATACCATCCTTTTGAGAGACGAATCTACAGGTTTGGGATTGAGAGGGCGGGTGAGCGATCATTTCGAAGATGAGGGAATAAGCGTGGTGTCGTTTGAGGTGCGTCCTCGACTTCATCTGACGGAAGACCGGGAGAGGACCCCAACTCTCGTAGAGGAGGTCAAAGTAACGATTTATGATGAGCGCCTTAAAGAGGAGGTGGAACTGGGAAGGGAGAGGGTATTGGGGAAGGAGCCGGAGGCAGTTTTCACTGAGACAGGAATAAAAGGGAGAGAGATTTCAGTGAAGGAAGGGGAGACCTTTCAACTGAACGAAAATACTTACACTTTGCGGAAAATTGATCTTGTAAAATCTTCGGCAACGGTAGAAAAAAGCCTTTCGAAAGCGAGGAGATGGAAACCAAGATCCTGTTCCCCGCCCACTAAGTACCAGGTTCCGGCCTCCTACCTCTTTCCATCAACGGGCCCCCGAAGTGTTCTGCTACCAATCCGACAAGAGCGCCATTAATCGCAGCCTGATCAGTCGCTTTCTTTGGTATCCAGCATTCTTTTTCGGAATCGGCGCTTTCTTTGTCCCCTCGGTCCCGATGAGCTTCCTCTGGGCCGGGGAGGGTGAGTTGAAATCCGCCACATTGTCGGGGGCCGATTTCTCGACCCTCGATGATCTGATCAGGGAGGAAGCCGAGAACCAGGATCGAGCGTTGGAGAATGCGCGGCGTCTCTACGATGAGGCCGAGGCTCTCTTTAGAAGGAATCGCCCGTCCGAAGCAATAAGCCTCCTGGACGAGGCCTTGCAATCTCTGCCCAAATCGATCGCGACGGAGGAGGCGGTCCTGAAGCTGAATGCATTGAGACGGGAAATTCGCCGTGCTGAAAGGGGTTCGACCGCACTTTTGACGGCGGCGGCGGAGCGCGGAATCCCCATTTTGCTGGCGGAGGGCAGGAGCCAATACGAAAATCAGAATTTCGAGGGCGCGCGCGAGACATTTTCGGAGGTTGAGAGGCTCGATCCGGCCAATCGAGAGGCGAGGGAGTATCTCTCGCAGATCCTTCAGAGACAACTGGATGAGGGACGCTACGACCGGTATCGGTCGTAGGGCGAGATGTTGCTCGAGGTGAGCGAAAGTTGGGTGCGACCTCGCGTATTCGACCGCGACGTCGATTCGGTCGGAGATGAGAAAGAGGATGGCCTGAGAGAGAGATTGGGAAGAATCGTTCTTCCTCGTGTCAATTTTGAGGGGGTGACCCTGAGCCGGGTGATCGACACTTTATCCGCGCTATCAGTTGATTTCGACCCGACCCGGGAGGGAGTCAACATCGTTCTGCTTGACCCGGCCGGCGCCGATCCCGCGGTCAACATTACTTTGCGCAATCTGGGCTTGGATCGCATTCTCGATTTTGTCGCCGAATCGGTCGGCTACGAGTACGATGTTCAGGCTGACGCCGTGGTGGTTCGTCAGGGAAGTGGGGGCGGGACTCGGGTTGAGACAGAATTTTTCTCCATATCGCGTTCTACCATTATCCGCCTCACCGGAATCGGAGCGAATAGGACGCCGCGGGCAGCGCCCTTCGATCCCTTTGCACCCGCCCCTCTCGAGCGAACCCCATACGGCCGCTCGGTTGCCGAAGAGGAGGAGTCGCTCAAGAGTTTTCTGCAGAGGGCGGGCGTGCCGTTTGATGCGATGATGAACGCCAATCTGGCGCTTGCGGACGGACAGTTGATCGTGACCAACACACCTCGTAACCTGGAGAAGGTTCGCAATCTCCTAAGGCGCTACAGCGAGGTTAAGCAGGTTGAGATCGAAGCAAAATTCCTAGAAGTGCAGCAAGGCGACCTTGATGAGATCGGGCTCAACTGGGAAATCCGGTCGGGGAACGACCGTTTTCAGAGCCATAATCGCACATTGAATGATGCCTTCAGCGTGGATAAGACGGAGACGGAGATCCTTGTGAACGGAGTTCCGGTGGCGAGCAATCCGGCTCCTTCTCTGCCGCGATCGATCGATTTGGCCCCGGAGGCGGGAAATCTCGCTAAGATCTCGGGCGTGATTGGAAAGGTGGAAGTGAGTGCGCTGATCAGGGCCTTATCCCGGAAGGAGGGGAGCGACCTCCTGAGTGCTCCGAAAGTGACGGTGCTCTCCGGGAAGACAGCGGAGATCGTTGTGGCGCAGGAGTTGAGATATCCGGAGTCGTTTGGGGACATCGAATCGGAGGTTGGGAGCGGCACCAGAGATGCGAGCGCCGCAGGGGTCACGATTACGGCGGGAACTCCGCAGGATTTCAATGTCAGGAACATCGGTGTGGAGATGGAAGTGACTCCGACCGTCGAGGATGACAATAGCATCAGTCTCCTCCTCGAGCCTCGGGTTACCGAATTTGAGGGTTTCGTGGAATACGGCGGTCCCAGCGTGGCCCTTTCAGGCGATCTAAATGTCACCGTCCCGGCGGGCTTTTTTCAGCCCATTTTCTCGGTCCGGAGGGTGAGAACCGAGGTCACGATTTGGGACGGAGCGACCGTCGTGATGGGGGGGTTGACACGAGAGCAGACCCAGACCGTGAATGACAAAGTCCCGATCCTGGGTGACATTCCGATTCTCGGGCGGCTCTTCAGATCCCAGGGCGAGACCACTCAGAAGCGCAATCTTCTTATTTTCGTGACGGCCAATCTTATTAGCCCGGGCGGATCGCCGTCCCTACAGTCTTTGCGCGGCGTAGCGCCCGGTTCGCTCTTTCAAAGCCCGACCATGGTGAGCCCTGGCGGAGGGATTGAGCGGGGCGAAGAAGAGGGAAGATAGGCTAAGGACGCGAATTGGGCGACTCAGTTGGATGATCAGCAAGCATTTGTTTCTGGCTAAATGAAGAAGTGGTTGCTGATCGACGGCTACAATCTCGTTTTTCGGTCCTTTTATGGAATGCCCCCGCTTACCCGCTCCGATGGCTTTCCCGTCGGCGCTGTCTACGGGTGGATTCGTACTCTATGGCGAATTGAGGACGAGGAGCGCCCTGACGCAGGGGTCGTCTTCTTTGACAAGGGAGGTGATCCGCGGCGAGAGGCAATTCTGCCTAGCTACAAAGCGAATCGCGTTGAGACTCCCGAGATTTTGGAGCTTCAGACGCCCTATTTGAAGGAACTTACATTGGTTATGGGTTACGCCCGGGTCGAGAAGGAGGGAGTCGAAGCCGACGATCTCATCAGCACTGCGGCTCTCGCTCTGAGAGAGAGGGAGGAGGAGGCGATAATTGTGAGCGCCGACAAAGACCTCAGTCAGTGTGTTGGTCCCGGAGTGCATCAGCTCGTGCCTCCTCTGGCGGCTACCGCCGGACATCGGTGGGTAAAACTCGACGCGGAAGGAGTAAAACGCAAGCATGGGGTAATGCCGGATCAGATCCCTGACTTTCTTGCCCTTGTGGGGGACTCTTCCGACAATATCAGAGGGCTGCGCGGGGTCGGTCCCCAAATCGCGGCAAACTGGCTCAACTCCTTTTCCGATCTTGAGAATCTGATCGCCAACGCGGACCGCATTTACCCGAGTCGGTATCAGACGATCGTACGCGAGAATGTAGGCAAATTGAGACGGAATCGAAGTCTGACCAAGCTGAAAACCGATTTTATTCTCGGCCCTTTGGATCCCCCCCCAACTGATCCCGACCGACTACTCGAGATTCTGAAAGAATTGCGATTGGAGAGCCTCTACCGGGAAGCCCAGGCCCGCTACGCGGTCGAACTCTCGGGATCGTAGATGTAGCCTACCCCATGGATGGTTCGAAAGCTGTCCATTTCGCATTCATGGGACTTGAAGATATCCCGAATCTTCACAATATACTGGTCGAGCGATCGGCTGCGGACGTCAGCATGAATTCCCCAGACCGCGTGAATCAGGCTGCGGCGGGTAAGAACCGAACCCTGGTTCGACACCAGATAAGTGAGAATACCCAACTCCTTTCGCCCAATTTTCTCGGACTTTCCATTCGGAAAACCTACTTCCAGCCTGGTCGGATTGACCGTCGCACGGCAGAAATCAAAGGACTCTTGACTGAGCTTGGCGTTCTTCGTGATGTGATAATCCTGAGAGGTTTCCGCTCTTCTGAGGACTGCGTTGATGCGCGCGATCAGCTCCGGGAAACTGAAGGGCTTGGTGATATAATCGTCTCCGCCCATATCGAGCCCCTTCACCTTGTGAACTTCCGAGGTGCTTGCAGTTAGAAATATCACGGGAATCTGCATGTTCTGCTTCTTGAGGTCATCGAGAAGCGCGAATCCGGATGAATCCGGAAGATTGACATCGAGGAGGAGAAGATTCGCGAAGTTCTTGTTGAGAAACCTGGGAACATTCGATGCCCGGTGATAGACTTGTGTCATCATCCCCGCCATTTCCAATTGCTCGGCGATTAGAGACGCGAGCTCCTTTTCATCTTCGACGATCAGGACCAGCGGTTTCGGGTTTGCAGCCATACTCCAGTGTATTACGGTGGATTCAAAAGAACTGATAAATAGAAAATCTCATGTTTTTACAATATTTTGTTCTTGATTTTATTCTTGTGGGTTGTTACCAATTGAACACCATTCCTGCGGCGAACGAGGGTCCGGAATGCAAACGAATTTCGGACTCAGAGGTGAAATCGGATTCTCGAACGTCGATTGCGTTTACGATTACGACGTTCGATCCCTGATCGATGGGATAACGAGCACTTCAATCGAAATCCGCAATATTAAGCGTAATCGGAACTCGGGTCTGAGAAGAAGAGATGTCCGAAGAAGAATTTGTGCTTAAGATTGGGTTACCGAAAGGCAGCCTCGAGGAGGCCACTTTGGCCCTATTTGCAAAGGCGGGATGGCGAATCTCAAGCAGCGCCCGCTCCTACAAGCCGGTGATTGACGATCCCGAAGTGGAGGGGCGGTTCTTGCGCGGCCAAGAGATCAGCCGAAATGTGGAAAAGGGCCACTTCGACTGTGGGCTCTGTGGTTACGATTGGGTTGTGGAGAGCGGATCCGACGTGGTTGAGGTTTGCGACTTGCCCTACAGCAAGTCTTCGAACCTTCCCGCAAGGTGGGTCTTGGTGGTTCCCGAATCGTCAGCCATCCGTGTGGTGGAGGATCTGAGAGGCAAGCGCATTGCCAGCGAACTGGTGAGGGTTACGGAACGCTACCTGGAAACGAGGGGCGTGGAGGCGGAGGTTGAATTCTCCTGGGGCGCTACCGAGGGCAAAGTGCCGGACCTGGTGGACGCGATCGTTGATATCACTGAGACCGGCGCCTCCCTCCGAGCCAATAAACTTCGTATCCTAGATACGCTCCTCGAGACAAGCACAAGGCTGATCGCAAACCGGGAGAGCTGGGAGGATGGGAGGAAGCGCGAGAAGATCGAAACGATTGCCCTATTGTTAAGGGCCGCTCTTGAAGCGGAGAGCAAGGTCGGTCTCAAGTTGAACTGCCGAAAACGGAACCTGGAAAAGATTCTAAAAGACCTGCCGGCCCTGCGCAACCCGACGGTAAGTCAGTTGGCGGATCCGGAATGGGTGGCGCTGGAGACGATCATCGATCAGGCGGTGGTTCGCGAGATCATTCCCGCCCTTAAGGCCGATGGGGCGGAAGGTATCATCGAATACGCATTGAACAAGGTTGTCTACTAGGAGTCTGTCGGACTTTGACGTTCGATTGCTTCGCAAGTGACCAGGTTCGTCCGACAGACTCCTAGCCCGTTTTTTCCTTGCACGCACCAACGTTTAGGGCCAGTTTGTTCGCCTTTTCGGGCTGTGAGCGGTCGATTGTTGGGCCCGAGTGTAAACCGTTATCCGCAACAGACTAATCAACTTAATTCTATCGGACAATTTGACGAAGAATATCTGGACTGAAAAGAGACTATGAGTTCAAGCATAATGGAAGAATTGCTCGCCGGGAGCAGCTTTGAAAATCTTAAAGAGGGAGCCATCGTAACAGGAACGATCACTGAGATTCGCGAGAACGAAGTGGTGATTGACATTGGCGCCAAGGCGGAAGGCGAAATTGCCGCCTCCGAATTCGTCGATGTGGGCGAATTGCAGATCGGCGCTGAGATCGAGGTATTTCTGGAGAAGCTGGAAGACCGGGAGGGCAATCCCATCCTCTCCTACGACAAGGCGGAGCAGAAAAAGAATTGGGAGCAGATCCTGACCAAATGCGAGGAGGGATCGGTTGTGTCAGGCCGGGTCAAGGCGAAGGTTAAAGGGGGTCTGATCGTCAACATCGGGGTCGACTCGTTTCTCCCCGCCTCCCAGATCGACATTCAGCCTCCGAAAAATCTCGACCAGTATATTGGTCAGACTTTCGATTTTAAGGTTCTAAAGATTAATCTGGATCGCCGGAATATTGTCGTTTCTCGCCGCGAATTGATCGAAGAGCAGCGCCAGGTGAAGCGGCGGCAACTGCTGGAAGAAGTGACCCCGAACGATATTCGAAGAGGGGTGGTGAAAAACATCACCGACTACGGCGCCTTTATCGATCTCGATGGCCTCGATGGGCTATTACACATAACGGATATGAGCTGGGGCCGCATCTCGCACCCGACCGAGATGGTAAAGGTCGGGGAGGAAGTCAGCGTGATGATCATCGAGGTGGACCGAGAGAGAGAGAGGGTTTCGCTTGGGCTCAAGCAGACCACACCGAACCCGTGGGATGGCATCGAAACCCGCTATCCGGTCGGCGTCCAGGTTCGGGGCAAGGTTGTCAATTTGGTACCCTACGGCGCCTTCGTCGAGCTGGAGGAAGGGGTCGAAGGATTGGTCCACGTTACGGAACTCTCCTGGACCAAACGGATAAACAAGCCGAGCGAAATACTGAAAGTGGGGGAAGAGGTGGATGCAGTTGTGCTTGGGATCCAGAAGGAGGATCAGAAGATCTCGCTCAGCGTTCGCCAGCTGGAACCGAATCCATGGGACATGGCGAAGCACAATTATCCTGTGGGAGCGAGGGTGCGCGGGAAAGTTCGGAATCTGACCAGTTATGGAGCCTTTGTCGAACTCGAGGAAGGGATCGACGGAATGATCCACGTCTCCGACATGTCGTGGACGCGCAAAGTCAACCATCCCAGTGAAATTGTGAAGAAGGGTGACGAGGTTGACGCTATCGTGCTCGATGTCGTTCCCGAGAGTCAGCGAATATCGCTGGGGATGAAGCAGTTGGCGACGGATCCTTGGAGCGAAATCGATACGCACTACAAGATCGGCGATGTCGTTAACGGACGAGTCAGCAAGATCACTTCCTACGGAGCTTTTGTTGAGCTGGATCACGGAATCGATGGATTGGTTCATATAAGCCAGATCAGCGAGGAGAGGGTGGAAAAGGTAAGAGACGTGCTCAAGGTCGGGCAGGAGGTTACCTCCAGGGTGATTCAAATCGATCGTGATGAGCGGCGCATCGGTCTCAGCATCAAAGCGGCCCACTACGACGCCGAGCAGCTTGCGGCCGAGACCGCTGCCTACGAGTCCATCGGTCGAGATGAGTTGACCAGCCTCGGCGACATTCTGGACGAGGCCACGAAATAGTCTGGAATCTGTCGGACGAACTCTGTCCTTTGCGAAGCAATCGATTGTCAGAGTTCGACAGCCTCCTAGCCTTTTGCCTCTTCGGCGATTGACTGGGTAAATTCCTGGAGCACCGCCATCCGCTCTTTTTGCAGTCGGAGATCTTTTACCTCCGCGGCCGATCTCTGTTTCTCTTTTCGGGTTAGGGAACGGCGCATTCGATTGAGAGCGATATTCTGAAGCTGGCGGACACGTTCTCTTGTAATATTGAAAGCATGACCCACCTCTTCCAGGGTCTTAGGTTTGTCGCCATCGAGCCCGAAGCGCATGCGGAGAATCGACCCCTCCCTATCGTCCAATTGCTCCACCATCTTCTTTATGTCAAGGATCAAGGATTTGTTCCTGAGATGCTCAAATGGATTTGAAGCAGCCTCATCGCCGACTAAGTCTCCAAACTCGGTACCTTCGGGATCACCCACCGGGGCATCGAGCGATGTTGGGCGCACGCTGACGCTTCTCAGGTGAGCAACCTTGTTAGCCGACATTCCCATCTCATGTGCCAGCTCCTCGTTGAAGGGTTCGCGGCCCAGTTCCTCGGTTAGAGACAGGGCGACTTTTCTCAGCTTCGAGATCTTGTCGACGAGATGAACGGGTAGTCGTATTGTCTTACTTTGATTGGCGAGGGCGCGTTTGATACTCTGCTTTATCCACCATGCGGCATAGGTACTGAGCTTTCCCCCTTTCTCCGGCTGGAAGCGTTCGACTGCTTTCATAAGACCGATATTTCCCTCGCTGATGAGGTCGAGGAGGGGAAGACCGAAGTTCGAGTAGACATGAGCAATCTTAACTACCAGTCGAAGGTTGGCCTTAATCAGCCGCATACGGGCCTCCTCGTCACCTTTTCGGATTCTGTGGGCCAGGGCCACTTCCTCTTCTTTGGAAGCAAGTGGTATTTGGCCTATTGCATAAAGGTAGAGATCGATCGCGTTCCGATCAGGGGGAGGCGCCTCTGCGGTGGCCGGAGAACTGGCAGAGGTTGATGCTCCTCCCGGATCGGGCACAGGTGGGCCGACGGTGGGAGGACCGGATACCGGGGAGGTATCCGCCACTTTGGTCTCAGGGGACCCGATCTGCGCCGCCTTATGATCGGTCATTAATAAAAGGAGACAGGAAAACGAACGATTAGTTGACGGATCCGATCTTTTTCGCCATGGCCACGGCAGAGAGCATCGCCTCGGCTTTGTTGAGCGTCTCCTGGTACTCCAATTCAGGTTTCGAATCGGCCACCAGGCCGGCGCCGGTTTGAACATAGACTGAGTTTCCCTTGAGAAGGGCGGTTCGGAGAGCGATGCAGGAGTCGAGATTCCCATCATAGCTAAAATAGCTGACAGCACCGGCGTAGGGTCCCCTCTGCTGTCGTTCCAGTTCGCTGATGATCTGCATGGCTCGAACCTTCGGTGCGCCGCTCACGGTACCGGCGGGAAAGGTTGCCCGCATGAGGTCATAGGCGGTCCGGCCTGGAGCGAGGATTCCCTCTACCTGCGAGACAATGTGCATGACGTGGCTGTAGCGTTCGACCACCATGTATTCCGGGACCGTGACACTTCCGAATTTGCAGACCCGCCCAAGATCGTTTCGAGAGAGGTCTACAAGCATGAGATGCTCCGCTTTCTCCTTTTCGTCCGCCAGAAGGTCCTTTTCGAGATCGAGATCCTCTTGTGAGGTTTTGCCCCGGGGGCGGGTTCCCGCTATGGGGCGTGTTTCGGCCCTGCCGTCTGTGAGCCGGACATGCACTTCGGGCGAAGCTCCGACCAATGAAAAGTCGGCTGCTTCGTAGAGGAACATGTAGGGGGAAGGATTTACCGTTCGCAAGGTGCGGTAGAGGTCGAGCGGAGGATGGGAGAAGGATTCCGCGAACCGCTGTGACAGCACGACTTGAATAACGTCTCCGGCAATGATATATTCTTTGCTTCGAAGGACCAGGTCCTCGAACTCCTCCTTCTCGAAATTGCTCACCGGTAGGACAATCTCACCCGGATCGAGGAGCGGAATGGGTGCGAGACGGCGTTCCTGCTGGAGAGTAGCGTATAGGTTTTTGATACCTTCAACAGCGTTGGCGTAGGCGGATTCGGCGTTTTCTTCGATATGCGCGTTGATGAGGAGACGCAGTGTCTGACTGGCCCGGTCGAAAATAACGACCGTATCCGTGATCATAAAATGAAGAACCGGCATTTCGTGGGGGTCGTGCTCAGCGCGAGGGACGGTCGGTTCCACGCTGTTGATATATTCGTAACCGAGAAATCCCACGGCACCGCCGATGAAACGGGGCATACCTTCGATCTGAACCGGTCGATAGCCCCGCATTTCATTTTCGACAACCGACAGAGGATCGGCGGGAGTCTTCGTTTTCGTGATCTGACCGTCCCTGGCGATTGACTCGGTGGTGTCAAAATGGATCTTGAGGATCTTTCTCGGTTGGCAGCCGATGATCGAGTAGCGAAAGAGGTTGGCTCCCCCTTCAATCGACTCGAGGAGAAAAGCGGGACCGGTTCGATTGAGTTTCGAATAGACCGAGACCGGAGTCTCGAAATCGGCCATGAGATCGGTGTAGACGGGTATGAGATTTCCCCTTTGGGCGAGGCGCAGAAATTCCGCTCTGGAAGGGTAGATGGTCATGGTCGATCCGGAGATCGTTAGACACATGGTCCGTAAATGGGGGCGATCAACCCGGTCATTTCACCACCCTTCGTTGCAGAAGGTCTGTGAAATGTTTGGATTAAACCGCGTTCGGGCAAAAGATTGGTATGAGGGAATCGTGGCGCGGCTTATTCCACAGTTACGGACTTGGCGAGATTACGGGGTTTGTCGACGTCACATCCCCTTTCTACGGCGATAAAATAGGCGAGAAGCTGCAGTGGAATTGTTGCCAGGATGGGCATTACGCAAAGGTGACAATCCGGTATATGTATAACCTCATCGGCGAGATCCTCCGGAAATTCTCCTCCCGCTGAGGTGATTGCGATGAGTGGACCCTTGCGCGCCCTGATCTCCTGGATGTTGGCGAGGCTCTTCTTGAATATCTCTCCTTTATCGGCGAGAAACACGGTGGGACAGTCGGGGCTGATGAGGGCGATCGGGCCATGTTTCATTTCGGCTGCGGGATAGCCTTCGGCGTGAATGTAGGATATCTCCTTGAGCTTGAGGGCGCCTTCGAGAGCGAGAGGAAACATCAGTTGTCTTCCAAGAAAGAGAAAATCCTCAAAGCGGGCGTATTTCTGGGCAATTGTCCGGATTCGGTCGGATTGATCGAGAATCTGGCTGGCCTGTCCCGGGAGTTGGCGAAAAGCCTTAACCATGGCGGCCCCGTCGCTGAAGCTGAGGTCCCGGAGGCGGCCCATATAGAGCGCCACCATCGAGGCGATGAGAATCTGGGAGGTGAAGGCCTTGGTCGAGGCGACACCGATTTCGGGCCCGGCGTGTTGATAGATCCCATCATCTGAATCTCGTGCGATGGTGGAACCGACAACATTCGTGATGGCGAAAGTTCGGTAACCTTTTCTTCTTGATTCTCGAAGCGCTTCGAGAGTATCGGCTGTTTCGCCGCTTTGGCTGATCACGAAAACAAGCGTATTCTTGTCGAGGGGCGCGTTGCGGTATCTGAATTCCGACGCATATTCGACCTCCACCGGAATACGGGCAAAACGTTCAATGAGGTGCTCCGCGATGAGACAGGCGTGCCAGGCCGTTCCGCAGGCGCAGAAGAGAATCCGATCGACCTGCCTTAGCTCGCGAGGCCCAATGTTATTGAGACCGTCGAATAATGCCGTTGAGCCATCATCGGAAAATCGCCCCCGCATGCTATTTTCCAAAGCTGTTGGTTGCTCGAAGATCTCTTTCTCCATATAATGGGAGAATCGCCCCAGCTCAGAGTCTTCAATCTTCCAGTCGACTTGATCGATGACCGGTTCCACGGTCTCATCTGAAACTGTGAGAACGGAAAAGTCATCCGCCGTTAAAAGGACGACTTGGTTGTCATCGAGATAGACGACATTCTGCGTCCGGCCGGCCAAGGCGGAGACATCGCTGGCGAGAATGTTTTCTTCCGAACCGATGCCAACCACGAGCGGGGAACCCTTCCGCGCCCCCACGATCTCATGGGGCTGTTCCTGGCAAATTACGGCGATCCCATAGGTCCCCTCCACGTGGAGGAGGCTCTTGCGTACGCTTTCTAGAAAGCGATTCCTTCCGTTGGGGGGCTCTTCTTTGTCGTAATGATAGGCGATCAGGTTTGCCAGGGCTTCGGTGTCGGTTTCGGACTCAAACCCGTAACCTTTCCCCGTAAGAAATCTCTTGATGCTCAGATAGTTCTCGATCACACCGTTGTGAACGAGGGCGATCTTGTTGTCGTGGCTGACATGAGGATGGGCGTTGGCATCGCTGACGCTGCCGTGGGTCGCCCAACGGGTATGGCTGATACCGAGATTCGAGTCGATCTCTGACTTGCTCGCCTCGTTCACAAGCACCTGGACCCGACCCTTCTTCTTGATTGTTTTCAGGCTACCTTTTTGCCAGACGGTGAGACCGGCGGAATCGTAGCCCCGGTATTCCAGCCTCTTCAGGCCCTCGAGAAGGATTGGGGCTGCATCCTGTTTCCCTACATATCCGACAATCCCACACATAGAGGAGTGGAAAGATATTGGAATCGGGAACGGATTCAAGCAGAATGCTCGTCGATGAAGCCGAGAGTAGTCAGTATAGTGATGGGTGGTGGTCGAGGAACTCGATTGCAACCGCTCACCAGCTTGCGCTGCAAGCCGGCGGTCCCTTTGGCCGGCAAATATCGGCTGGTCGATATTCCAATCAGCAATTGTCTCAATTCGGGGCTCAACCAGATCTATGTTCTGACCCAGTTCAACACGGCTTCCTTGCACCGCCATATTCAAGAATCGTATGTCTTTGATTCTTTCGGCGGCGGGTTTGTCGATATTCTCTCGGCGGAACAGACGGAGACGGGAGACAGTTGGTATCAAGGGACCTCGGATGCGGTCAGGCAGAATCTCCGCCACTTTCATGCCGGTGAAGATGATCTCTTTCTCATCGTGTCGGGAGACCAACTCTATCAGATGGATTTTCGCGACATCATTGAACAGCATCGGCGCACCGGGGCGGAGGTGACGATAGCGGCGAAACCGGTCCCGGCTTCACAGGTGGAGGGTCTAGGAATAATGCGGGTGGAGGACAGCCTGGAGATAGCGGAGTTTGTCGAAAAGCCGAGGGATCCGGCACGAATCGATGGCTTGATGATGAGCGAGAAGCTTTGGAAAGGAGGCGGTGAGAGACGCTGTCTTGCTTCGATGGGAATCTATCTCTTTGACAAATCTACTCTTTTTCAGGCGCTCGAGTCCTCCCTTGCCGACGATTTTGGAAAGGAGATCATTCCAGGACTCCTGGGCAAGGCGAAGCTCCACGCATTCGTTTTCGACGGCTATTGGGAAGACATTGGGACAGTTGGCGCCTTTTTCGAAGCCAATCTCCGATTCACCGAACCAGTTCCCCCCTTCAATTTCTTTGATCAGGATAGGGTTGTTTACACGCATGCGCGCTTTCTGCCCGCTTCCAAATTGAATCAATGCAAGGTTGAGCAAGGTGTCGTGGCCGAAGGTTGCGTTATCTCGGATGCGGAGGTGAAACGGTGTGTGATCGGGATCCGCTCCGAGATTCGCGAGGGGGCTCAGATGGAAAATGTGGTCATGATGGGCGCCGACTTCTTCGAGACTCCCGAGGAGAGGGAGAGCAACCTGGCCCAGGGAATCCCCGACATCGGGATCGGGAGGGGCGCCGTCATCAAGAACGCGATTATCGATAAGAATGCCCGCATCGGGGCCAACGTCAGACTCACTCCGGAGGGGAAGTCTGATCTCTATGAGGAGGGTGGAATAGTAGTCCGCGACGGTGTCCTGATCGTACCGAAAGAGGCCGTGGTGCCGGATAACACCGCCCACTAGAATCTCTCGGGCCAGAATTCGGTCGGACTTTGTCGTTCCAGTACCCAGCAAGATTGATACTTCATCCGACAGAATTCTGGCCCGAGAGATTCTAGTGCGATCTATAATACATATAGATATGGATTGCTTCTACGCCGCGATCGAAATTCGGGAGCGGCCTGAACTGCGAAGCAAGCCGGTTGCGGTGGGGGGCCGGTCCGGCCGGGGCGTCCTCACGACATGCAACTATGAGGCACGCGAATTTGGTTGCCGGTCGGCCATGCCTACTTATCGGGCACGTCAGCTCTGTCCGGATCTGATCGTCCTTCCCACGCAATTTCAACTCTATCGCCGAGAGTCCAATCGGATCAGAGAGATACTGAACAGCTACACCGATCTGGTTGAACCGCTCTCGCTCGATGAGGCCTATCTTGATGTGACTTCACTGGGCCGGGATGGTTGGACGATTGCGAGCGAAATTCGGAAGCGCATTCGGACTTCCACCGGCTTGACGGCATCGGCCGGCATCGGACCAAACAAACTCTTAGCCAAAATCGCGAGTGACTGGCGCAAACCTGATGGGCAGTTTGAAGTAAAACCGAAAGGGGTCCTGGCCTTCATGCAGGAGCTTCCGGCGGGGAGGATCTGGGGAATCGGACCCAAGAGCGCGGCCAAGCTGAAGGAGAGAGGAATAGAGACCTGTGGAAAGTTGCAGAGACTCTCCATGGCGGAGTTGCACGGCCTCCTGGGAAAGTTCGGGCAGGATATCTATCAACTATGCCGGGGTCAGGACTCGCGGGCGGTTCAGCCCCACCGAATCCGAAAGTCAATGAGCACCGAACGGACTTTCGAAAGAGACCTGCTCAGTCTCGATGATTGCGCTGCGGAAATGGAGAAGCTCCACCGAGAGTTGGCCGACGATCTCGAGGCAAAGGGGAGCGAGCGAGCGCTCCACAAGGTATTCGTAAAACTGAAGTTCGCCGATTTTCGCCAGACGACGAAAGAGTGTGTCTCCCAGGAACTTTCGTTTTCTGTGGTGCGCCGCCTGCTCAATGAGGCTTTTGCACGCGGCCAAGAAGGCGTGCGGCTCTTGGGAGTCGGGGTGCGTTTTCGTGAGCCTAAGTCGGCGAAAATTGAGCAGCTGGAGATCCCGTTTGGGATCTAATGGTGCTTGACCAGTATCGGGTAAGTTCCAACTTTTGGGCGCTCATGTCCTCAGCTCCACAGACCGAAGCCACGATGGAGAGCATTGTCGCGCTCTGTCGTCGCCGGGGCTTCATCTTCCAGTCCTCCGAAATTTACGGGGGCATAAACGGATTTTTTGATTACGGACCCCTCGGTGTTGAACTGCGCCGGAACATAAAGGAAGCGTGGTGGCACGATATGGTGCAGCTCCGGGACGATATTGTCGGTTTGGATTCATCCATCATCATGCACGGCGACGTTTGGAAGGCATCGGGCCACGTGGATGGATTCGCCGATCCGATGGTGGACTGCAAGGAATCGAAGCTGCGCTACAAAGCCGACCAGATATTCTTCTCCGCGGTGTCAGTCGATGGAGAGACGATCGGCTATGTCTCCGTCCTTGAATCCCCTTCAATGGATGAGGAGGCGCTGGGAAAGGCGGATAAGTTGAAGCGAAAGCAGGGGGCCAGAGGGGAACTGGATTCCATCACTCTGCGCGATTTTACTCAAGCCGCTGCGGACGAGATCGAATTGATTCCCTCACCGGCCACCGGGAAACCCGGTTCTCTCACTCCTCCGCGCGATTTCAACATGATGTTTCAGACTTACGTCGGAGCCTTGCGCGACGAATCCGCCGTGGCCTACCTTCGACCAGAGACGGCACAGGGGATCTTCGCCAATTTTCGAAACATCGTCGATTCCGGCCGCCTCAGGATTCCCTTCGGCATTGCCCAGATCGGAAAAGCCTTTCGCAACGAAATAACACCTCGTAACTTCATCTTTCGCTCCCGTGAGTTCGAGCAGATGGAGATTGAATATTTCATAGCCCCGGGCGATCAGTGGAAGAGATACCATGAAGAGTGGATTGACGAGCGCCTGAAGTGGTTCGACAGTATCGGTCTCGGTAGCAGCCGTCTGGGTCGCGACGTCCATGCCCAGGAGAGTCTCGCCCATTATGCTAAGGCCTGTACCGACATAACTTTCAACTTTCCCTTCGGTGTGAAAGAGTTGGAGGGAATCGCGGCGCGTGGCGATTACGATTTGAGGCGGCATGGAGAGGAGTCCGGTAAGTCGATGGAGTACTTCGACGACGCCATGGGTGAGCGCTACGTCCCCCATGTGATTGAACCTTCCCTCGGGGTCGATCGGACTCTCCTTGCGCTCCTCTGCAGCGCCTATCAATCAGACCAGATTGACGGTGAACAGCGCCATGTCCTTCGTTTCCGTCCTCGCATCGCACCCTACAAGGCGGGTGTCTTTCCGCTCTTGAAGAACAAGCCCGATTTGGTTGATAGAGCCCGCGCCATTCACTCTCATCTGCGCCGACGCTGGAATGTCTTCTATGACGAATCAGGAGCCATCGGTCGCCGCTACCGGAGGCAGGACGAAGCCGGCACGCCTTTCGGAGTTACGGTTGACTTTCAGACCCTCGAGGACAAAACCGTAACCATCCGCGATCGCGACACCACCGAACAGGTGCGGATTCCGGAAGATGGGATCGCCGCCTATATTGAGGAGAGAGTAGGTTAGAGGCTGTCCCAAATCCGAGAGGATTTGGGTGGAAGCCTGATACCGATATCAATCTTCGTCACGTTATGTAGACCACGACATGCCTTCCGTCCTCGGTAGCTTACCTTTTATCCGTTATGCACCTTTCCAGCACCCTTCCTCTCGCTTTGAGTCGATAGTTCTCCCAAGGAAGCGCCTCTGACTCGATTCTTGGATCCCTATGCCGCCTGCGTTGCCTCTTTCTCATGTTCTTGCGCAAGTCTCTGCGCGATTTTCCATAGATTGTGGGACAGAACCGACCAGGCCACGCTAAGGTTACGGTTGTCAAAGCCTTTGCTGCGTATCTTGCCCCCGTGCCATCGGTTCTTGAGCACTCCGATCCGGCCTTCGGTGCTCCCTCGTCGTCGCTGCAACCGGACAAAGCGCGGCTCCTCCATCCGCTCCTTGAGCTCTTGTGGATTGCGGGGCGTAAGGGCGTCAAAAATCCCCTCTGCCTGGAGCCGCTTGCTGGCCGCCTTCGAGGCATAGCCCCGATCCCCACTGATCGCTTCGATCTTCTCCTCTAAAGCGAAGCCCTTTTGCCTCTCCAGACTTTCCCAAAGCTGCTTCAATTCGCTCGGGGCCTGCCCCCCATACAGTTTCCAGTCCAACAGATATCCCTCTGCGCTCTCGCATAAATAAAGGGTGTTGCCAAACTCCACCTCCCGATCTGCCTTGCCTCGCACGATGACGTCAATCTCAGGTTCGTAGGCGCTCAGGATCTTCTCCTCATTCTTCACCTGCCGCCCCCCTATGATCCGTTCGTGCGCCTGTTTCATGACCTGCGGTATCTGCTCTAACATACCATCCATTCGCTCGATGATTCGGCTCGCCTTCTTCTCGGTGTAATCGCTTTGCATCCACATAGCTTCCAATAAGTCACGGTGGCGAAGGGCATGGCCCTCAATCTTCTTGAGCAATAGCTTCATCCGCCGCAGGATCCCTTTACGCGCTTTGCCCGCCTCCCGGCGCCGACGCGCATGCGTCATCTCCAGGCACCGTTTGTTCATCTCCCGAGCCAATCCCTTTGCTCCCTGGGGCATGCGCTGTTTCATTCCCGCCTGCCGGATCAGACTGATCGCCTTGAGCAGCGTTGCTCCCACATCCTTGAGCAAGACCCAGTCCACGGGCCAGTGGATGTTCGCTTCCAGGCAAGTGGCGTCGATCAGGCATTCCCTCGTATCGATCGGCTTCTCTAATCCTGCCTCACCACAATGTTCAGCATTGCCCACCACCTCGGTCATCCTTGCATGCAGCTGTCTCAGATACGCTTCGTCGAAGAATTTCGAATCCCGTTCCAGACTGCTCTTCGATATTTTCCGGATCCCGTCTACCTCACGCACCCGGCAAAAATTAGCCAGAAGCTCACTGCGTCCCAACTCCTGCGACAGACAACGAAAGGATATCCCTCCGAGTAAATGACGCACCACCTCCACCCGCAGCGCTTTTATCGCTCTTAGAGCGCGTCGCTCCCGATCCTTCCCTCCCGCTTCATCCCATCCTTCCAAGGCTTTTACGATCGCCTCCCTTTCCAGCGAGGAGTCGATCAAAACCCGGTCAATCCGCTCCATTGTTTCCAGAAACACGGTGTAGTCTTTGCATCGAATGACTGGAGTTAGGGCTGGACGCAGGAAGCTTTGTACGGCAATATTTTTCATGAGAAGGGCGTGCTTTGTATTTGACTAACGCAAGCATAAGCGCCCCTTTTCGCCGGATCGAGCTTTTTGCAGCTCTATCCGGCCTTTTTTTGCCCATAACTCATTAAAAATCAATTGTTTCCACCACTGGGACGGGCTCTAGGTTAGGATCCGGACGATTATCGGCACCTCGTCGGTTCCAAAGAGGCAAAGTCCGGTTCCTAGGCGGGTCGCCAGTCGACCAGTTCGACCTGAGGATTGCGCCGACCGTTCCATGAATTCCAGCCGGCCTTGACAGCCAGGTCAAGGGAGTGCCCGACCGGCGGGCGCCTCTGGGACATCTTCCATGCCACCCCTGCTATCGATCTCCGGGAATGGTCGTCCAAATGAAAGCGAAAATGCCCGTTGCCGAATTCTTCGGGAGGACGATTCAATGAAATTCCCCTGAGACCGAAAACAGGTGCGGGGTTGTCCTGGCCATGGGGATGGAGGCGCTCGAGATCATCGAGGAGTCTTTCGCTGATATCCTCGATTCGAATCCATTGGGCGATCTCGAGTTCCTTTTCGGGAATTGCGCCGCCGAGCTCGCGGGCCGCCGCCTCGTCAAAGGCCTGCTGAAATTCCTCAACGCGTTCCGTTTTTAAGGCCACCCCGGTTGCCATGGGATGGCCTCCCCAACTCTCGAGAAGATGCCGGCATGAGCGCAGGAGCTCGACAAGATTGACTCCCGGAATGCTGCGTCCCGAACCTTTAGCAAGCGCGCCCTCCTGGCCGAGCACGATACAAGGCCTGTTAAACATTTGGGTGAGCCGGCTGGCCACGATTCCCACGACTCCCGGGTGCCAGGAGGAATCGTGGAGCACAAGGCCGGATTTACCGCTGTGGTTGGCGTTAACCTTCTCCTCGGCCTGAAGAAAGATGCCCCTTTCAATCTCCTGCCGTTCGCGATTGAACTCGTCGACCCGACGAGCGGCCTTACTACATTCCATCCAGTTTTCACTGAGGAGCATTTCGATAGCAAGGGCGGCGTTGGCCAGACGGCCGCAAGCGTTGATGCGCGGACCGAGACGAAAGGAGACATCAAAAGGGGATACATCCTCCCCGATTGTTTTCCCGCTCACTTCCAAAAGGGCGCCGATTCCGGGCCGCTGGGAACGGGGGAGCCGCAGAAGCCCATGGCTCGCGAGAATTCGATTTTCGCCAAGCAGGGGAACCAGGTCCGCGATGGTGCCCATCGCAACCAAATCGAGATGATCCTTGAGGTTGAACTCGTGGGCAGCCTCATCTCCTTCATCACGAAGTTGCTTGAGCAGTCCGTGGACCAACTTGAAGACAAGACCGACGCTCGATAAGTGTCGCCAGGGCGCGGTGGCGCTGTCATTGACGTGCGGATTAACCAGGATGCAATCCTTGGGCAGCTTGTCCTTTGAGGTGTGGTGATCGACGATGATCACCTCGATACCCAGACTTCTGAGGCGGGCGATGTCTTCGCTGGAATTGGTTCCGCAGTCTAGCGCCACCAGCAAGTCGGGCCTGCCGTTTTCCAGGGCGCGATCGATGGCGCTGGGAGAGAGACCATATCCTTCCGAAAGGCGCCGGGGAACCACATAGCGAGGAAAGATTCCGAAATGACGCAGAGCGCTGACCAGCATAGTGGTACTGGTCACTCCATCGACATCGTAGTCTCCGAAGATGAGGATTGACTCTCGCTCCCTCATGGCTCGCCGCAATCGATCGACGGCGACGTCCAAATTCCTGATCTCGAAGGGATTCCGCAGATTCCTAAGCTTCGGATGGAGAAATTCCCACGCCGCGGAAGCATCCGTCAGGCCAAGGCGGTAAAGGACACCAGCGACTATGGGATTGAGGGACAGGCCGTCCCGAAGGAATTCTATCTGGTGATCCGCGATCGGAGAGTGGCTCCAGTGCATCGCTTCTCAGTGGGCGGGCTTCTTCGAAGTCTCCCACTCATACTTCGGGAGCATATCGTGGCGCTCTTCGACGTGGCGTCGATCGCCTTTGTGCCACCAGAAGAAGACGGGACTGGCAATAAAGATCGACGAGAACGTACCGGTAAAGATGCCGATAATAAAGACGAGGGCAAAGTCGATAACGACACCGGCTCCGAAGATGTAGAGCGCCGAGGTGGCGAGAAGGGTGGTGATGCTTGTGAGGATGGTTCGGGCCAAGGTGCGATTGACGGCAGTATTGACGATGCGCTCGAGTTGGGTCCCCGGATTCAGGGTGAGCTCCTCGCGGATACGGTCGAAGACGACGATGGTGTCGTTGAGGGAATATCCGATAATCATCAGAATTGCGGCCACCATAGGGGCGGTGAATTGTCCACTCCCGATTCCAACCATACCGAGAAGAACATAGAGTCCGACACTCATGAAAATGTCATGAACAGTGGCGATGACGGCTCCGATCCCGTATCCGATCTCAAATCGAAAGGCGACGTAGAGGAGGATACCGAGTAGGGCCAGGGTGACCGATAAAAGGGCGCTGACTTTGATTTCATTGCCCACAGAGGGATGGATTTCCGCCTTCCCCAGGAGCTCGAGCCCGGCGTCCGGAAAAGCGGCTTCGAGGGCTTTGAATACTTCATCCCCCTTTTTCGTTTCGGTTTGTATTTTGAGCGTCTCTTTCGCCTGACCCAATGAGGTTTGTGAAAGGGTGTTGATTTCGCCCAGGTTGTTTTCCCGTGCCACGGAGTCTACTTCCTGGGAGGTGAGCTTTCTTTCGAAATTTAAGGTCAGTTCATCACCACCTAAAAAATCGATCCCGAAGATCCGGTCCCAATTGACGGCGATCGCTCCGATACCGATCAGGACGATCAACCACGAGGATCGGAAGGCCACCTTGCGATAGCTGAGGAATGGGACCCCCTCGACGTGGAAGAGGTTAACCCTCATCATCCTCTTGACAAATCCGGTGTTGATAATCAGCTCCAGCATCGCGCGGCTGACAATAAGAGCGCAGAACATCGAGGCGAGGATGCCGATCGCCAGGGTGACGCCGAAACCTCGAACCGGACCGGTTCCAAGCCAGATAAGTATGGAGGCGGTAATGAGGGTGGTCAGGTTTGCGTCGACAATGGTGGAGAGCGCCTTGTCGTAACCGGAAACCAAGGCGGCAGGGAGCGACTTGCCCTCTCTCAGTTCTTCTCGAATGCGTTCGAAAATAAGGATGTTGGCATCGACCGCCATCCCGAGAGTGAGCACCAGAGCCGCCACCCCGGGAAGAGTAACAGTGGCTCCGAAGCTGGAAAGAGTACCGAAAACAATGACAATATTGATAATTACCGAAATGACGGCAATCAGGCCGGCCGATACGTAGTAGAGAATCATGAAAAGAATCACGACCCCGGCGCCAATCAGGAAGGCTTTGAAAGAAGCGTCGCGCGCGTCCGCTGCCATGGTTGGCCCGATATCGCTCAATTCGTCGACATCGAGCCCAATCTTGAGCGGGTTGTTGAGAACGTTGGAAAGCTCCTGCGCTTCGCGCTGGGTGAACTGGCCTGTGATCTCGGCGCCCCCTCGTATTTCCTCTCTCACCGTGGGGGCGCTGTAGAGTTCCCCGTCGAGGATGATGGCGAGCTGGCCCACGGTCCTGGTGCGCTCGTTTTCCTCCGCGATTCTTCTCGTTGCATTGGCGAATGACTTCTCTCCTTGAGAGGTAAACCGGAGTAGCACTCGGTTCCCTCCAAATTCGGTTGGCGCAGCGAATGCCTCATCGATGATATCTCCCTCCATCACCGGGATCTTCTTGATGTAGTAGGGTATCTCCGTGATCTGGCCGGTCTTTCGGTCCTCCCGCAGCTCGACCATGGCTTTGTATCCCACCGGCGGATCCTGATCCGAAGAGGGCGTCGCGGTGCGGTGGACGAGACTGAATTCCAATCGAGCGGGCCGGCCTACTTTTTCCGGAATATCCGGATCCTTGCTTAGCTCGAGGCCGGGCATCTGCACCTCGATATGATTGTCGCCGACGAGGCGGATAACCGGTTCCGCCACTCCGAATCCGTCAACCCGTTTCCGCAGGATCTCCACCGCTTTGTCGAGCTCGGTCCTTCGGACATAGTCCTTTTCGGCTTGGGAAAGCTCTTCGGCTTCCTCCCCTTCAGGTATTTCGTCAGGTTCTTCCTGCTCCCGGACTTTGTAGGTAATGGAGACACCCCCCTTCAAATCCAGGCCCGGTTTGACTTTACCCTTGGAGCGTTGGCGCAACTCGTCGAGCAGCACCTTGTTTCTCTTCTCCAGATTTCGAATGTCCCGGGCATTGATCTCCGGAAAGAACTTCTGGAGGTCGATCTTCTCCTCTTTCAGGATGTCTCGTAGAGCGATGAAGAAGGAATTCGCCTGGCCGGAGGAGGCACTGAGAACCGCCCTTTCGTGCATCCGGTTGAATTCCTCCAGTTCGGCGGTTGCCTGGCTTAGAATATAATTGTCAAAGGGTGAATCCTTGACCGGGAGGATGTTGAGAATCGCCCAAGCCAAAACCGCGAGCGACAGGACGCTCTTCCAAATGATGCTTCCAGTCATCTAGGACTCGACTTTTGACTGTACCGCACTCTTGCTCAGTTCGACTTTGGTGTTGTCCGCAATCTTCACGACGAACCGATCCTCCTTCACATTGGTGATCTCGCCGTAGATTCCGCTGGACGTCAGAATGGCATCGCCGGATTGGAGTTCGGAGAGTAGCTTGGCGTGCTGCTTCTGTCTCTTTCTCTGCGGCGCCAGAATTAGGAACCACATCCCGGCGAAAAGGAGCATGAAGAAAATCCACTGTCCACCTCCAGGGCTCGATTCGCCCGCCTGTGAGAGAATCGGGACTGTGCGGAATAGGTTGAATGTTAGACTCATTTTATCGTCTAAAGCGAAAACGGAAACAATGAAGATAAGTGGTATTCAGAATGCAAGCCAAAGGAAGCGGTCGGTTTAGGCTCAATAATCTCCCTGAGCCTCGCGAAGAGCTTTCGTCCGAGTCATTCCGCGCCGGTCTTTATGCAATATACGCAGTGTCCGATACTCTTATTGGTAGAGTTGGGCGCAATCCGACGGCTGTTGGAACTCTCTTCCGGATATAAAGTCGGAAGCAAAGGAAGACCGGCGCGACCGCGAGAAATCTACCTGCATTTTCGTACAAATTGTGATAGAGTGGAGAATTATAGGGTTCAGCCAATTCGATTGACATTTAAGCGCTACAATCTAGGAAGACCGACGTTTACAGGTGACTACAGCCGATTCGAGTCAGACCCCGGCGATTGACCGCAGCTCGCTCCGAGAGGAGACGATCACGGACGCTGTTATCCGGCTTGCCGGAAACTCACAGGACGGTATCCAGTCCATCGGTGGATTTCTGGCGCGGATGGCGGGGAGGAGCGACCAAGATGTCATGACCTACATGACGATCCCGTCGACCATTGCGGGAGGTCCCTCCATCTTTCAAGTCAGGATTGGTTCGGGAGATGTTCTCTCGGCCGGAGATATGGCTGATTTTCTCGTCGCCTTCTATCAACACAGTTATGACGAGCATGTCGATTCACTGAAGGAGGGCGGGGTACTCATCTATGACGCCGATCATGTAGAGCCGATGGCGGATGACCGGCGTTTCGTCAAGGTTGGAATACCGATTTCGGGACTCACCATTGAATCGCTTGGGGGCAATGCCAAGAGCAAGGGAAAGAACATTTTCGTTCTTGGATTGATCGCCCGCATTTTCAGCTTGGATGTGGGAAAGTTGAAGCTCCTCATGAGGGAGCGTTTCGGTGGAAAGGGTGAAGGAATCCTGCGGAACGCCTACCTTGCGTTTGACGCCGGGTTCGGCTATCCCATGGACAACCTCCTGGATCGCTATTACAAATTCGAAAAGCCGGACCGAGTGGGAGGCAGTCCGCTGGTAACGATGGACGGCAATCAGGCCCTGACCTATGGATTGATTGCGGCCGGAGTTCGGTATGGTGCCGGCTATCCGATCACTCCCTGGTCCAGCATCATGGAATTGCTGCGGGTCGAGCTACCTAAGTATGGAGGGACTTTTGTCCAGGCGGAAGACGAACTTGCGGCCATATCGATCGCGTTGGGGTTCGCCTACAGCGGACATCTCGCCGTAACAGGCAGCGCCGGGCCGGGATTGTCCCTTAAAATGGAGGCGCTCGGTTGGGCGGTGATGGCCGAGATTCCCCTCGTGGTAGTGAATGTTCAGAGGGGCGGGCCCAGTACCGGTCTGCCCACTAACGTTGAACAGAGCGACCTGATGCAGTCGATCTACGGCAGCCACGGAGATACGCCTAGGGTCGTACTTGCTCCTCGCCACGTTGAGGATTGTTTTTACGTGGCCCTCGAAGCGGGCCAGATCGCTCGAAAGTATAGCACACCGGTTATCATATTGAGCGATCAGGCTTTGGCCACCCGGATCGAGGCATTCGATGAGCCGAACCTGGAGGACTTAATCGTCGACCCGGCCCTCGATCTCAGTCCCCGCCACGAAGACTTCCGGCCCTATGCGCTTGACGAGGTCACTCGACACGCGCCTCCGGGATCGGAAATGAAAGGGGGAAAGTATCCGGTCGTGACAGGGCTCGAGCATGATGAAAAAGGTCATCCGACCGCCAATCCCCGACTTCACATGCTTATGACTGCGAAACGCAGGGAAAAGCTCAAGGAGCTCTCCAAGGAGATCGGTCGTCCTGATATTTACGGAGATCCGGAGGGTGATATTCTCCTCGTAGGGTGGGGATCGACATTCGGTCCCATTCGAGAAGCGGTCGATCTTGCTCGCACGGATGGTGACAAGGTGGGATGCATACATCTGCACCACCTGCATCCCCTACCCAACGAAATCGAGCGGATTTTCAGCCGCTTCCGGCAGATTTTCGTCGTCGAAATGAATGATGAGGGTTTATATGGCTACGGCCAGCTAGCTGGCCTGCTCAGGGCCCGATACTGCCACTCCGGCATTCGGAGCATTACCAAGACGGATGGGCTCACCTTTAAAGTGAGGGAGATTCTCAATGGGATTTCGCGCCTCCGCAGCGACACTGTCTCCACCTTTTCAGCCTATCCCTACCCTTGAGCGTGAGGTCAACACGATTACAATTCCTGGAGTTTGATTTTAGATGCGATGGTCAGCGAAATAACAGGTGACGGAAAATCAGTTGAGGGGCTTCAACCGCGGTTGGACAAGAAAATCCTTACCGCGGACAAACCTACGTGGTGTGCCGGATGCGGGGACTATGCCGTCTTGGCCGCCTTTTACAGGGTCCTGGAAAAGCTGCAGCTCAAGCATGAGAACATCGTAACCCTTGCCGGGATCGGGTGCTCCTCCCGTTTTCCCTACTTCGTTAACACCCACGGCGGCCATTTCATTCACGGGCGGGCTGTCCCTTTTGCCACCGGAGTCAGCCTTTCCCGTTCCGATCTCCATGTCTTCCTTTTCGGCGGGGATGGCGATGGGTTCTCAATGGGCGGCAACCACCTCGATCATGGAGCCCGGAAGAACGTCAGGATGACCTATGTTATCATGGACAACTTCGTCTATGGGCTCACCAAGATGCAGACCTCGCCTACTTCTCCGATCGGATTCAAGTCGAAAACGGATCCCGGCGGTTCGATCGATCAGCCCATCAATCCCATGAAAAAGCTCGTCACCAGTGGAGCCACATTCATCGCCCGCACTCACGCCACTCAGGTGAAGCACATGATGGAAATGTATGAGAGGGCCATTGCCCATGATGGATTCTCCGTTATTGAGTGTCTTTCCGAATGCACGGAATTTTACCGGGGCGCGTTTGACGCCAGTGTTCCCAGAAAAGGGGGCGAGTTTCAGGTGGTTGAAGAGAAGCTATTCGACGGCACTCCGGAGGATGATCGACGTCACGACGTTGCGGACGAAACAGAAGCCTACCGGTTGGCCAACCTGCCTTGGCCCGGTGTGTTCGGGGTATTTTTCGAGTCGGCTCGACCTACCAAGAACGCGCTCGAATCCAGTTTGATTTCGCGCGCCCGCGAGAAATCGGGAGGCTCTACTCATCTTCAAATTCTCCAAGGGACGTTCGATAGATTGAAGTAGAGAATCTGTCGGATCGAACGTGGTCGAGATTTTCGACCTTCAAACCCCGACTCGTAGCTCAACAATGTTGCGAAGTGCAAAGTCCGTCAGGTTCCTAGTCTGGAATACTGATACGATATCCAGAGTACACTAAAACCCCGGCAGGAGCGGGAGGGTGCACATGAGCAGGAGGAGAAAGTAGACGATTCCAGCCAGGCCCCGCAGCTTGTTCATCGACTTTAAGGTGATCGGTTCGGGAACTCTTCGACCGAAGAGGGCGGCCAACAGGGCAAGGTAAATCCACCAGCAGAGCGAACCGATCGCAACCCCGGTCCCGAGAAGCAAAGTGTCCTGGAAAGTATAGCCGCGGAAGTGGGGGAAAAGGTGCAGCCCGGTGGCGACAAAGTAGGAGAGGTAACCAAAGAGGCGCAGGGGCATCCCAAGAGCGGTCGAGAAGGTGTGCCGAAAGACCGCCCCGCCCTTCCGTAGTGGACCCTCGTAGTCGAGGGGTGGTGGCACGTTCCGCGGCCACCGCGGTTAACCCCATGTAAAAGAGCACCAAAGCGGCACCCATTCGAAAGAGCCAGTCAAATCGGAACGAATATTGATCAGCAGCAAAGAGGATGTTCACCGCGACAACGGCCCAGAACCCTTGAGCGAGGGCAATCCCGAACCCGGCGCCGTATCCCCTTTTAAGAGTGATCTGGACGCACCACACCGCACCCGCGAAGGTGGCGACTGAAAAAACGATTCCGAGGACGATTCCAACCGGGAGGAACCATAGCGTCATAGGCGTTCCATCGGGAGAAGCATGACGATGCAGAATCCCTTTTCAGGGCTACTCCTGATTCCCAACTTTCCGCCTTGCCCTTCCAAAACGTGCCGTGCGAAAAAGAGACCCAGACGGGTGCTGGGTGATCCATTTCCGTTCGATTGAAAGGATCAAAGATCCTCCCGATCTCCTCTTCGGAAATCCACCTGCCGTCCTCTTCCAGAGATAGAGCAACACATGTGCCGTCGAGGCTAAGGGGATGGGGAAGCAGGTCGTTGAACTCCTCTCTGGGACGGATGATGCCGCCTCACTCTGAGGACCCTCCTGTCGGCCCTTTCACTCTTGGTGATATTCAAGAGCAGATGTATCAGAACCTGTCTTAGAGCCTTTGAATCGGCGAATACGGGAAGCGCCCCCTCTTCAATTTCGACAGATAGTTGTGAACCATTCGGCAGGATTGATTCCAGCACCTTAAGCTCTTCCTCTACAAAACTCCCAATATCGAAAAGTCTACGCTCCTCCCCGTGGTCGCAATTGATCTCCATAATGCGCCGAAGGAGATCCTGTGACCGCAGTGAAGTCTCCAGAATGAGTTGAAGATCCTCTTGGAGCGGGTGATCCGACTTCACCGACTCGCAGCAACTGCTGCTCAGGGAAGAGATCCCCGTAATGAGATTGTTAAACTGATGCAGAAGACCGCCCATCGCAGCATATTGGGCCTGGGCGGCGCAGGAGTCGATGACCGCCTTGAGTAGGGGAGGCTCACCGTTGGGTTGGGGACTCGAGGAGTCTGCGGGTCTGTCCAGGTATTCTTGTGGTAGTAGTGGCATCAGCTGCAGCGCGCCAGGGTGCTAGAAGTCTATGGGACTCTCTGATTCGATTGCTGTGCAAGTGTTAGAGCCATCCGACAGACTCCTAGGGTGAGATCCTAAACCCCAACTTTGCTGTCCTATCCTCCTCCAGAGAATAGTGTCGAAGTTTGTTCCTCAGGGTGCGACTGCTGATCTTGAGGAGACGGGCTGCCCGGCTTCGGTTCCCACCGGTCACTTCCAATGACCGAATGATATGCTCCCTCTCAAGCTCTTCCATCGAGAGGAATGCGCCCGCCCCATTGCTTTCTACGTTGTGGGAAGAGACCCCCGCGCCGTTCAGGGGATGATGAGCCGCGTGGCCTCCCTTCGCCTCCTCCGGTTCGGTTGGAGCCATGGGGATGAGACCGAGCGACCGGGGTTCAATGACGTCACCCATTTCCGACATGATTACGGCGCGCTCGATCGAATTCTGGAGCTCCCTGACGTTTCCAGGCCAATTATGCTCCGCTAGACTCTTTTTGGCCGCGGCCGAGATTCGCTTTATGCGCACACCGTGCTGGCGACTGAACCGGTTGACAAAATGTTCCGCGAGGATCGGAATATCCGACTTCCTCTCCCGAAGGGGTGGATTGACGATGGGAAATACGTTGAGCCTGTAGAAAAGATCCTCCCGGAATTCTCCCTGTGCCACACAACGCGTTAGGTCACGGTTGGTCGTTGCGATCACTCGCACGTCAACCTTGATCGTCTTTGTCCCTCCCACCCTTTCGAATTCGTGCTCTTGCAGCACCCGCAGCAGCTTCGCCTGCAATGAGGGCGAAATTTCGCTCACTTCATCGAGAAGAATGGTTCCACCGTGAGCGAGCTCAAATCTTCCTTCGTGTCTTCCAATCGCCCCAGTGAAAGCACCGTGCTCATGTCCGAAGAATTCACTTTCAATCAGGCTTTCGAGAATGGCGGCACAGTTTACTTTAATAAATGGAGCCTTCGAACGACGGCTCGCTCTGTGAATCTCGTTGGCAACCAGTTCCTTTCCCGTTCCACTCTCCCCCAGGATTAGAACGGTAGCGTTCTTCGGCGCCACTCTCCTGGTCAAACCCCGCACTTGTTCAATTGCTTGGCTGTCCCCGATCAGTTCCGATCCCTGGTCCTCTCCTTTGCTGTAAAATTGGTTGACCTTCAATAGGTGGCTAAACTCCTCCGCCTTCTGCAGAATGATCTCAATCTGATTGGCCGAGAATGGTTTGATGATGTAGTCAAACGCTCCCGCCCGCATACAATTCACCGCTGATTCGACCGATCCGTATCCCGTCATCATCACGATCAGCGGCGAATCAGATTCTCCTTGCGCCTCTTCTAATAGCTCTGCCCCATCGCCATCCGGTAACCGCAGATCGGCAAAGACAATGTCGAAGTCATCCTTCTCCAGGTATCGTCTCGCTTTCTCGATCGTCGCCGCCGCCGCAACCGTGAATCGCCGCTTTTACAATTGCTCTTGCAGCGTCTTCCGAATGATCAACTCGTCATCAAGGATGAGTATCTTTTCTAAAGCCACTGATGCCTAATCCTTTTCGTTTCGCCAACCGCCACAGAGCCGCTATGCAAATTGAGAACCCACTATTAAGGCAAACCCAATCTTGCGCAAATCTGTAAAAAAGTTGTAAATCGATTTTCTTGTCGACAGAAATGGCAAGAGGGGACAAAGGAGGAATCGGAAGACTGCTGGAGGAGAGTATGGAAACGGATGAACCGCCTGAGAATTCGCTACGGAGGATAATTCACGACCTGAACGGCGAGTTATTTCTGATTCGAGGGTATATAGACCTGACTCTAAGTATGGTTTCGGACGATGAGGTGGCAAAGAGTAATCTCTCGAAGATACTGGAGCGCACGGATGAGTTCGAAAAGATCATTCGGAGGCTGCGCTCCCGGCAGCACGAATTGGAACCGGAGAGCTAGGAATCTGTCGGCAGGAAGTTGGTGGCAATTTACGACCGTCAACTGCCGAACCGAAGTTCAGGTCGGTCGCGAAGGGCAGTGTCCGACAGATTTTCAACCAGCATGTCGCGGCAGGATGCCCCTGCCGACGCGTGGTTAGGTAGGGGTCACAAGAGCGGGCTACTAAACACTTTAAGCCTCTGCTCATCGGACCGATTTAATAGGCATATTTTCGAGCGAATGAAGTCGGGCCGGGAAAGAGGTGATTCCGAAACACGGTCGAAGGGAGGCTCGCAGAGGAGAGACCGAGGTGCGCCATCTGACACCGGGAAGGCTGAAGGTGAGGAGAAGGCGATGAGGATCAGGCCGGAAGCAGTCAAGAGAGGGCGAGAGCTGGCTGACGACCCATGCTACCCGGATGATTCGATCGCGGAAGAAATTGCGAAGGAAATCACAAAGGAATTGACGGAAGAGGACTAGGAGGCTGTCGGACGAACTTTGGGACTTGCAGAGCAATCGAAGCACCAAGTCCGACAGCCTCCTAGCCCTTGCGGGCCCAGACTACCCACGATGCACCGACGGTGCCGAGGATGAGGGAATAAAAGATTCCGCGGCTGAGGCCGAAGACGAGACCGGCGGGGTCGGGTTCGCGAAAGACCTCCCCGGCGATCCGAAGGATGGAATAGGCGATGAAGAACTCGCCGGTGAGCTGGCCGGCCGGCATTCGCGACGGATCCGATCGCCAGAATCGCAGTTGAATATAGGCCCCCAGGACGAGGCCTTCGAGAGCGGCCTCGTAGAGCTGGGAAGGATGTCTTGGTGGGATGAATTCCGGTGGAGTGGAGGGTGAAGCGCTCCGTGGGAAAAGGACCGCCCAAGGCACATGGGAAACTTTGCCCCAGAGCTCACCGTTGATAAAATTGGCGATGCGACCGAAGAAGAGTCCGGGAGGTGCGATCGTGACGATGAGATCTGTCGTTTTGAAGAATCTGGTCTCCATCTTCCTGGCGACGAAGAATGCGGCCGCTACGCAGCCGGCGAAGCCACCGTGACTGGCCATTCCCCCCTTCCAGAACTCGAAAAAAGAGAGAGGATTGCGGAGAAAGTCGGGGAGGTCGTAGAGAAGCATGAAGCCGAGCCGGCCCCCGATCATTGTTCCCAAGGCCAGATAGATGATGGCATTAATCTGGTCCTCGGAATTCCAGGGTGACCGCCCCTTTTTGAAGTAGAGTCTGAGAAGCCCAACGGCCGCGAGAAATCCGAGAATATAAGAGATTCCGTACCAGCGGATGGCAAAGTTCCCATAGATTGGGAGCAGAACCGGATTGAGCATATGCTCGAAGTAGGCTAGAACAATCGTATCTACGGTCATCGGCGAGCCTGCCCATTCCGTGAGCTGGGATTCGTGGAATTCTTGGGGTTGGGAAACTGTTGAAAGGAAACTGGGATTTGCACCTCGATCCAATCACAGAATTGACTAAAGCACGAGTGTCCCAAACTAGGAAAATCGAGTCTTCGCTGTTGGGACTTCTGGCCGCACTCAGGAGGTGGACGGGTGACTCTCGAGACTTTCCGCATCGTTGACCAGCGCACCATCGGGAGTCTCCTCAGCCTTCTTTTTTTCGGCTTGGTCTCGTGCCAGCTTGCGCATATCGACGGCCACATCCGACTCCTCGTAGATCTCGCGGCCGAGGATGTGCTCTATGGTATCCTCAACGGTCACCACCCCGACAGTGGAACCGAATTCGTCCACCACCATGGAAAGCTGTTGATGAGACTTGAGGAACTGCTGCAGGGCTGCAGCCGCCGATGAGGTCTCGGGAACGAAAGTCACTTCTCCCATTAAATCGCTGACTTTTCTGTCGTTTTGGTCATCGGCCATCGCTTGAAGGAGGTCCCGGCGCCTGACCAGGCCGACAACGTTGTCTATGCTCTCCTGGTAAACGGGCAGGCGGCCGAAAGGAATATTCCGGTACTGGCTGAAGACCTCCTCTACTGTGAGGTCGGAATCCAACGCCGTTACCACCGTCCGTGGGGTCATAATTTCGCTGATGTGAACGTCATCCAGGCTGAGGGCGTTGCGGATCATGTCACGTTCGCTGTTTGTCAATGATCCGTCCTTGGCATGCTTCTCGGCCAGAAGCGTGATCTCTTCGTCTTGATCGGCCTCCGCTTCTACCGCCTCTTTATCGATCACGAGCCGGATCGAGTGCATGGTGAGATAGGCCAGGGGATACATGGCATAACGGACCATGTGGAGGGGGTAGACGAGGTGCCTCTGCAGAACTCTCCGATAGATCACCCCCATGTTCTTTGGAAGAATTTCAGAGAGAAAGAGGATACCGAGGACCATCGCGAATGAGATCACCCCGACCAGGTTTCCCGCTACATCCTTGGCCACGCTGGCAACCCACATCGCGCCCATGGTATTGGCAATCGTGTTGAGGGTAAGAATGGCAGAGCTGGTCAGTTCGATGTCGTTCTTGAAAGTCTCAAGGAGCTGGCCCCGCTTTGGGAATTTTTGTTTCAGCGCCTCGATTTCTGAGGTCGTGGTGCTGAGGATGAAAGCCTCGAGAAGGGAGCAAAAGCTGGAAACGCCGAGGGTAAAGCAAATTGGGAATGTAAGGCCTGTCATGAGTGCGGCGGAATCACCCTGAAAGGGGCCGCCGAAAATCCACTAGATGGGTGGATACATCTTTTAATATGGACCACGACATGATATTGACAAGAAAATCTTTGAATTCAGCATCAGCTTCCGTGGGTGAGGTACCCTCAGATATACGATTCACTAAAGACCATGAATGGGTGCGGATCGATGGCCCTTCAGGGACGGTAGGCGTTACTGATTTCGCTCAGGAGGAACTCGGCGATGTCACCTTTGTGGAATTCCCTGAGGTCGGGTTGTCCCTCAAGCGGGGAGAGGTTCTTGGGGTCGTGGAATCGGTCAAAGCCGCCTCCGAATTTTATATGCCCTTAAGCGGCGAAGTCACCGAGATCAATTCCGCCCTGGAGGAGACCCCCGAGTCGATTAACAGCGATCCCTATGGTGAAGGGTGGCTTGTGAGGTTTCGGATTGAGGATTCTGAAGAGGCGGAGTCGCTCCTCTCCAGTGATGAGTATAGGCAACTGCTGCCGAGCTAGAAATCTGACGGACTATGCACTTTGAAACATCCGTGGGATATAGATCGCGAGCTTGCGATTGTGCATCCCAGCCAATTCTCTACCGACAGATTCCTCAGAAATATGAAGTCTTACAGGATAGCATTGTACCCAGGTGATGGTATTGGGGCGGAAGTGACGGAGGCTACGGTCGGCGTTCTCAAGGCGCTGGAGACGAAGCTGGGTCTCTTCCAACTAGAATTCGTCTCTTTTGACTGGGGTGTCCAATACTACGATCGCCACGGGGTGGTCGCTCCGGACGACTTCATCCAGACGCTCGATGCCTTCGACGCCATTTTTCTGGGCGCCGTTGGCTACCCTGAAAGACTCCCCGACTACATTACGCTGTCGCCCCTGATTAGACTTCGTCAGGCCTTCGATCTCTACGCCTGCCTACGCCCGGCGCGGACCTTCCCCGGGGTGCCCAAGCCGTTGGCCGGTGGCGCCGATATCGACCTCGGCGTGGTACGGGAAAACTCGGAGGGAGAGTATGTCAACAACGGGGGGCGATTTCATGAGGGGTCGGCCGAGGAGGTGGGCTTGCAGACTGCGGTGCACACAAGGCGTGGGATCGAGCGAATTCTGCGCTTCGGTTTCGACCTCGCCAAGGAGCGACGCAACCGGCTCACAATGATCACGAAATCAAACGCGCAGCGTTACGGATTCGTCCTTTGGGACGAGATTCTGGAAGAAGTGGAAGTTGATTACGACGGAGTGGAAGTAGATAAGCAGCACATTGACGCTGCCTCGATGAATTTCGTGAGGCGGCCGGAGACTTTCGACGTGGTCGTCGCTTCGAACCTTTTCGGAGATATTCTGTCCGACCTTTCGGGCGCCATCACGGGTAGTCTCGGCCTCAATCCATCCGCCAATCTCGACCCGGAGAGGAGGCATCCCTCCCTCTTTGAGCCGGTGCACGGATCCGCGCCCGATATCGCCGGCAAAGGCATTGCCAACCCGGTTGCCGCCATTCTGAGCGGGGCCATGATGCTCGATTGGCTGGATCTCAAGCCGGCCGGAGATATCTTGCGCGAGGCGGTTGGGCAGGCGTTGGCGGAAGGGAACTCGACACCGGATGTCGGAGGTTCCCTCACGACTGACAAAGCCGTGGAATCAATCGTGGAAGCAATCGAACGTCAAAGTCCGACAAACTCCTAGCGTGGCGCCACGGGGAATCTGCCTTTGAATTGACCGAATCATGCCTCCTGTTGAGCTAAAGAAGACTCCCCTCCACCGGTGGCATCTTGAGAACGGAGCCAAGATGGTGGAATTCTGTGGGTGGGATATGCCGCTGCATTACGAAACCGGGATCCTGGCTGAACATTTGGCAACACGCAGATTCGGCGGGTTGTTTGATGTCAGCCACATGGGGCGGATTCGTGTCAGGGGCAGGGATAGGATTCGATTCCTGCAGCGGGTCCTCTCCAACAACGTGGAAGCCTTGAAGCCCTGGCAGGCTCAGTACACTCTGATTCCCAGTGAGACCGGTGGATTGATCGACGATGCCTACCTCTATCGTTTTGGTAACGACGACTTCGTTATTGTCGTGAACGCAGCCAACATCGAAGCGGACCTGAGGCACTTGGGTGAAGAAGCGGCTGGATTCTCGGATCTTGAACTGGAAGACGACACCGATAACTCGGCCATGTTTGCATTTCAAGGCTCTCTGACGCGTGCGATTCTTGAGAGCGAGATCGAGTCCGGTAAATTGCCCGAGCCCTTTCATAATTGCCTTTCTGAAGTCGTCTTGGGCGGCGTCAATGTGGGTGTTGGCCGCACCGGGTACACCGGTGAACCGATTGGATTTGAACTCTTCGTTCGAGCCGATAGATCCGTGGAGGTTTGGAAACTGCTTTACGCAGCAGGTGTAGAAAAGGGCATCCTTCCCGTCGGATTGGGAGCGCGGGATACTCTCCGACTGGAAGCAGGAATGCCGCTCTGCGGGCGCGAATCCGGAATGAATCCGGCGGGTGAGGATGTTCCAGTGCTGGCCGTCCCCTTAGCCAGCGTCGCGGTCAGTCTCTCCGAACAGAAGGGCGACTTCGTCGGTCGGCAGGCCTTGGCCGACCAGATCTCCGAGTTGCACGAACTGCGTAAGGGACGCCATGAGCGAGCAGAGATCCTGCGGCGTCGGGTTCGTCTCTTCGCCTTGCTTGATAAAGGGGTAGCACGGCACGGTGACCAGATCCTCATCGATGAAAAGGAAGTGGGGGTAGTGACGAGCGGAAACATGATCCCCTACTGGAAATTCATCGGGGAGGGCGCAACAATGCGCATTTCTGAGGAGAAGGGGAGGCGCGCAATCGGGTTGGCCTACGTCGATGCCGCCTTGAGAATTGGCCAGGAGGTAACGGTAAAAGTGAGGAATCGATCTCTGCGGGCACGGATTGTGTCGTGGCACGGCCGTTCCGAAGCGCCTCCCTATTTTCATCCCATCCCGGCAATTCAAGATCCTCCCCGAAAGTCGAAAAGAGAGGCCGGTGATTCGGTTCATGATGCGGAGGTCCTTCTGCATAAGAGTCTAGACAATCACCAGTGGCGGCAGCAGCGCTGTATCAATCTGATTCCTTCAGAGATGACTCCGTCGCCCCTCGTTCGACTACTGCAGGTTTCCGATCCAGTGGGCCGATACGCCGAACATAAGGAACTGCTGGCTGCCTTTGGAAAGGAGGTCTTCTTTTACCAGGGAACCGATTTCATCGGCTGGGTAGAAAACCGATTGGTCGAGGAGATGGCGGTCTATCTCGGCTGCAGCCTAATTGAAGCGCGACTGATTAGCGGGCAGATGGCGAATATGACGGTTTTCGGTGCCCTCCTCGACTATCGAAACCGGACTGATCGACGGAGTGAGCCGCGCCGCTTGCAATCGGTTTTGAACAATCACCTTGGGAAGGGGGGACATCTTAGTGCCCAACCTTTAGGTGCGCTGCGAGACTTTGTCGCCAAGGATCCCAGTACCGAGCGATTCGCCGTGGAGAACTTTCCGGTTTGCGTTGACAATCCATTTAAAATCGATGTCGAGGCCACCGACCGTATTCTGGAGACTTTCAACCCGGAGCTGATTATCTTTGGGAAGAGCATGGTTCTGCATCCGGAGCCGGTCACTCAAATCCGAGAAATCATCGCCGAGAGGAGGGAGAGGCCCATCATTCTTTATGACATGGCCCATGTCCTGGGTCTTATCGGTCCTTCCTTTCAGTTCCCTTTCGAGGAGGGGGCGGATTTTGTGACGGGATCGACGCATAAAACTTTCTTTGGTCCGCAGCGTGGAATCATCGGTGCGGCATTCGAGCGGGGTGACAAGGAATACTTACTCTGGAAGGCGATCAAGAGGCGCGCTTTTCCCGGTATGGTGAGCAATCACCACCTTGGTACACTCCTCGCCCTCCTCATGGCGGCCTTGGAGATGAACGCCTTCAAGTCCGAGTACCAACCTCTTGTAATTGCCAACGCCAAGGCGTTTGCCCGAGCTTTGAAAGATGAGGGTGTTGAAGTACTGGGGGATCCGTCGGTCGACTTTACCGAGACCCACCAGGTGATTGTCCACGTCGGCTACTCAAAAGGCTGCGAGATCGCCCGAGTTCTGGAAGACAACAACATCATCGTTAACTATCAGGCAGTCCCGGGTGATGAGAGCTTTACCGCCAGTTCTGGGGTGAGGCTTGGCGTTTCGGAGATGACTCGCTTTGGCATGAAAGAGAACGATTTCAAAAAACTCGCGTCCCTCTTCGCCGAAGCGGTCGAGAACAAAAAAGGGGTGGCCGATGAGATTGCCCGGTTCCGAGCCCAATTCCAATCCATCCACTATTGCTTCGAGGGTGAACCCTTCGATTCCATTAAGGCGGAGCTCTTGAAAACCTTCTGAGCGTTGAGCAGGTCCGAACCATACCGAGAGATTCCCCCACTCCCTCCGGACATTGAAATCGCGCGGAAGGCCCAACTGAAACCAATTACCAGTATCGGGCGTGAGTTCGGATTTTTCGTCGATGAGTTGGAACCCTACGGCGAATTCAAGGCCAAAGTGAAGCAGAAGGCGTTCGATCGTCTGGGCGATCGGAAAGATGGGAAGCTGATTCTCGTCACGGCGATGACGCCGACGCGAGCCGGTGAGGGCAAGACCGTGACGAGCGTGGGCCTCGCCCAAGCCTTGGGGAGGTTGAACCATTCGCACATGCTGGTGTTGCGGGAACCGTCGTTGGGGCCGACTTTTGGAATCAAGGGCGGAGCGGCCGGTGGTGGCCTCGCCCAAGTCCTGCCGATGGAAGATATCAACATGCATTTCACGGGGGATCTGCATGCGGTGACGACTGCCCACAACCTCCTGGCCGCGACGGTCGACAATCACGTATTTCAGGGAAACAAGCTCGGTATTGATCCGGAAAAAATCATCTGGCGGCGCGCCATGGATCTCTGTGACCGCCAGCTCAGGGATTGCGAGATCGGACTCGGATCGAAGTTCGATGGGTTTCCTCATCGGACTGGATTCGACATCACCGCTGCATCCGAAGTTATGGCGATCCTGGCCCTCGCAACCGACGCCAGGGACCTCCACCAGCGACTGGAAAAGATAATCGTTGGTTATACCAGGAGAGGCGAGCCCATCTTCGCCGCCCAACTCGATTGCGTCGGCGCCATGATGGTGCTTCTGAAAGATGCGCTGAACCCGAATCTGGTGCAGACAATCGAGAACACTCCAGCGCTCATCCACTGTGGGCCTTTCGCCAATATTGCCCATGGCTGCAACAGCATAAGGGCTACCCGCCTGGCCTTGAAAATGGCGGACTTTGTTGTTACAGAGGCGGGATTTGCGGCCGACCTTGGAGCGGAAAAATTCATCAACATCAAATGCCGGGTGGCCGGTCTGCGACCGAATGCGGCTGTATTTGTGGTCAGCTGCAAGGCGTTGAAAAGGCATGGCGGTGTAAGCGAGACTGAGCTCTCAAACGTCGACATCGAGGCTTTGAAACGGGGCTTCGAGAATGTCCGGTGTCACCTGAATGGTCTGGCTAAGTTTCAGATCCCGGTGGTGGTGGCGATGAATCGATTTCCCGCTGATGATTCCAGCGAACTTGATACGGTCTTTGCTCTTTGCCAGGAGGAGGGCGTTGAGGCGGCCCTCTCTGAAGTCGCGGCATTTGGGGGCGAAGGGGGTCTCGAGCTTGCAGAAAGGGTTCTCTCGGTCCTGCGAGCCCAAGGGGAGAAGGAAAACACCTTCAGATTCCTTTACGAGAATAGCGCACCGGTCCGGGACAAGATTGAAACGATTGCGAGGGAGATCTATCAGGCCGAAGGAGTCGACTTTGACGAGAACGCGGAGGAGAGTATCCGGCGACTTGAGCGCCTTCAGTTGAATGATATGCCGGTTTGCATCGCGAAGACCCAGTTCTCCATATCGGATGATCCCAGGAAGCTGGGTGCGCCCAAGGGATGGCGACTGACGGTGAGGGATGTGAAGTTAAGCCATGGCGCCGGTTTTCTGGTCGCCATCACGGGTCGAATGATGCTGATGCCGGGAATGCCGAAGCAATCCAACCTGGAGAACATTGGACTAGATGATGCAGGTGAAGTATTCGGTCTCTCCTAGGAATCTGTCGGACTTTGAATTTCGCAACGTCGTGGAGGTTCGGGGTCAACGGTGAAAGTTGCATATCAAGACCAAGCCCACACCGACAGATTCCTTCCAAGAAAATGAAACTGAGATTTGAGACGAATTGTCCTATCTTTTCTTGGCTTTCCCAAAAATCTGGCGTTCGAAGCTTGAGACTCTTCAGACATACGCCACACATTGGCGCATCGCAATCTTCAGGAGCATTTAGAAATGCTGTGCTCCTCAAATCTCAGTTTCATTTTCTTATAAGCCTGGAAATCGTATGAGATTTCCAGGCTAGCTAATCGATGCCCTACCGTCTTTTTCGATTCGCCCTCAGGCGAAAGTATTCGGAGCCGAGAATGTTCAGGGAGCCGGAGGTCCTGAAGAGGAGCTACGAGGTGGTCATAATCGGCGGAGGAGGGCATGGTCTTGCCGCCGCCTACTATCTGGCACGCGATCATGGGATCTCCGATGTTGCGGTGCTGGAGAGGAGTTATATTGGAAGTGGGGGAACCGGGCGCAACACGGCCATTGTTCGCTCCAACTACCTCACTCCTGAGGGGACGCTTCTCTACGAAGAGAGCGTCAAGCTCTTCCAGGATCTCTCCGCAGAACTCGATCTCAATCTCTTTTACTCTGAACGTGGGCACTTTACGCTGGCCCATTCCGATTCGGCGATGCGCACGATGCGTTGGCGAGCGGAGGTGAACAAGCATCTTGGAGTCGAAAGCGAAGTCGTTGACCGGGGCTTTATCAAAGAACAGTGCCCGGAGATTGATCTCGATTGTGGGCACAACATGCCGATCCACGGCGCCCTTTATCATGCCCCCGGCGCGATTGCCCGGCACGACGCGGTAGCATGGGGATATGGTCGAGGGGCCAATTTGCGCGGAGCTGAGATTCATCAGAATACCGCCGTAACCGGCATAAGAATCAAGAACGGCAAAGTAAAGGGTGTCGAAACATCAAAGGGATTGATCGAGACGGGAGCGGTACTTTCGGCGGTGGCGGGATACACTCCTCGAATAACCGAAATGGTCGACCTGCGGACTCCCATAGTCGTCTATCCCCTTCAGGCCTGTGTGACGGAACCGTTAAAGCCCTGGCTCGATGCGATCATCGTATCGGCGAGCTTACACCTCTATGTCAGTCAGTCGGCCCGGGGCGAACTTGTGATGGGTGCGGCTCTCGACCCCTATGAGGTGCACTCAACCCGGTCGACGCTGGAATTCGTGGAAGGACTGGCGGACCATCTGCTGGAATTGTTCCCCTTTCTCGGCGATGTGAAGGTGCTGAGACAGTGGGGCGGACTCGCAGACATGACACCGGACTTTGCGCCGATAATGGGAAAGACAAGAATCGAAGGTTTTTTCATTGATGCGGGGTGGGGGACCTACGGTTTCAAGGCGACTCCGGTATGCGGCAAGACTATGGCCCATACGATTGCCAACAATGAGGACCATGAACTGATACGGCCATTCAGTCTCTCGCGATTCGAGAATTTCGACTTGGTCGGTGAAAAGGGGGCTGCCTCGGTGGGGCACTAGCCCGTTTTCTGTGGCCGGCATGGGGCAACACGACGGGAGGTTTAATCTGCCGCATTACGATGCGAAAAAACTGTGAGGAAAGCGGGCTAAAATGAAGAAATTACGATGTCCGGTTAACGGACTCAGGCCGTTGCTGGAATTTGCCTTTGGAGGTGAGTTCCGGCCCATGACGGATCCCGAAAGACAGAGCGACGGAGAATGGGCGGACTACGTCTTCAATCGCTGGGGAGAGCCCGGTGTAAAGAAGGAGTGGTGGTACCACGTAGCCAGCGGTGTCTGGTTTATCGCCGAACGCGACACCCTTAAGGACGAGTTTATTCGGACCTATCTCCCTGAAAGATGAAAGCTCGGCTTGCCCAACAGCCTCACGAATTAATCGACCGAAGCAGTTTGGTGCGGTTCTCATTTGAGGGGCGAACTTACGAAGCATACGAAGGGGATACGATCAGTTCCGCACTCTGGGCGAACGGCGTGCGAGTGTTGGGACGCAGTTTCAAATACCATCGTCCTCGAGGGATTTTCAGCATGGCGGACATCGATTGTAACGGGATGATGGAATCGGCGGCGGAGACAAATATTCGAGGCGACATAACACCGATTGAAGAGGGAATGAATCTGAGGGCGGTGAACACGCGCGGGGGCGTGAATCGCGATGTCCTGGGCGTGCTCGACCGATTGAGTGCGTTTACGCCGGTGGGATTCTATTACAAGGCTTTCCATACTCCGAGAAAGCTATTTCCCTTTTACGAGAGAAGGATCAGAGAGATAGCGGGCCTGGGTGCGGTAAACACGAGTAAGCGCATTCTGCCGCCGCCTAAAGACTATGGATTCTGTGATCTGCTTGTCATTGGGGCGGGCCCCTCCGGTTTATCGGCTGCGGTTTCGGCAGCGAACGCGGGAGCCGATGTGCTGTTGGTCGACGAAGGACCGACGGCCGGCGGCAGTTTTCTTTACCGACACGTAGAGGACAGCCGACTAGCTGACTTGCGGGATCAGGTGGAGCGAAACCCAAGAATTGAGTTGAGGGCGCCGGCGTTGGCGGCCGGCTACTATTCCGATCATTGGGTCGCCTTGGTTGAGAGAACGCGGCTCACAAAGGTGCGGGCCGAAGCAGTGGTAATTGCGACCGGGTGTTACGAGCAGCCGGCGGTTTTTCGCAACAATGATCTCCCCGGCGTCATGTTGGCCTCTGCCGCTCAACGGCTGATTCGCCTCTATGGTGTGAAACCGTTCACTCGGGTGGTGATTCTGGCCGCGAATGCCGCGGGCTATGAATCCGCGATTGAGTTTTCCAGGGCGGGAGTCGAGGTGGCCGCGATCGTTGATCTACGCCCTAGTGGTGCCGAAACGACAAGGGAGGAAGAACTCAGCGAAATCGGGGCTTCCGTGCACAAGAGCAGCGTCATCTATGAGGCACTCGCGGGTCCCGGTAAGCGATCGATAACGGGAGTAAGGATAGGACAATATTCAGAGGACGGCGTTTCTTCTCCTACCCCATGGGAGAAGATTGCTTGTGACGGGATTGCGATGAGCGTGGGCTGGACTCCGGCAGACGGACTCTTGCGACAGGCCAGTGTGACGATGGAATACGTTGATGAAGTTGCGCGGTTCATCCCCGTAAGGACACCGCCGGGGATCTTCGCGGCGGGGTCGGTCAATGGGATTATTGGATTGGATGAAAGGATGGAAGACGGCCGAGGGGCAGGGCTGGAGGCGGCGCGGGAGCTCGGATTCCTGAGCGACGAGAGGCCTTCAAAGCGGCCCGGCAGGGAGGGCCGATCTTGGAGCCACACCTATCCTGTTTTCAGTCATCCACGAGGAAAGTGTTTTGTCGATCTTGATGAGGATGTAACCCTGAAGGACATCGAGAACGCCTACTCTGAAGGCTTTGACAGTCCGGAACTGCTCAAGCGGTATGCAACGATCGGAATGGGGCCGAGCCAAGGGAAGCACTCCAACCTCCTCGCCTTACGGATCCTCAGTCGATTGCGAGGAGAGAGCATGAATGGGAAGCAAATTACAACCGCGCGCCCATTCATCAGTCCTGTAAAACTGGGCCATCTGGCGGGGAGAAACTTTACCACTGTTCGGCGCACGCCGGTGCAATCCTATCACCAGGCCAACGGAGCGAAATTCATCGATGCGGGGAACTGGAAGCGCCCCGGATACTTCGCGGTGGAGGGTAGGTCGCGTGAGGATTGTATCTTCTCCGAGGCCAAGAACGTTCGGGAGAAGGCGGGTCTGATCGATCTCGGAACTTTGGGAAAAATCGAAGCAAGCGGTCCTGATGTGGTTGAGTTCCTGCAACGCGTTTACACCGGATTTCTGAGACGTATGAAGGTCGGTACGACTCGCTATGGAGTCTTGTGCGATGAATCGGGCGTGGTGGTTGACGACGGTATCGTGGGGAGATTGGCCGAGGATCGATTTTACATCAGTACCACAACGACTGGATCGGATGCGATCTATCGAACGATGCAGCGCTGCGTGATTGAATGGAAACTGAATGTCCGCCTATTCAACGCGACCAGTCACTACTTCGCTTTCAATCTCGCCGGGCCCCGAGCGATAGAGATACTGCGACCTCTCTCCGAGGTAGAGCTCGATCCGGGGTCGTTTCCCTATCTTGGCCTTAGGGAGGGAAAAGTAGCGGGCGTTCCGGCCCGGCTTTCGCGGGTGGGCTTCGTCGGAGAAATGGGTTTCGAAATTCACCTCGAAGCTGACGGGGGGCTCCACGCCTGGAATGCGATTATGGAAGCGGGAAGGGAATTCGGATTAGGCCCCTTCGGAGTCGAAGCACAACGTCTCCTGCGCCTGGAGAAAGGACACATAATCGTCGGTCAGGATACGGACGGACTCACTAATCCTTTTGAAGTCGGAGTTTCCTGGGCGATTAGGATGAGCAAGCCATTCTTTGTCGGTAAACGAAGTCTGATGATTCTGCAGAAGAAGAGTCTCCTGAGAGAGTTGGTGGGCTTCACCCTCCCCGCCGACTATGGGGAACGGCTTCCCAAAGAGTGCAATCTCGTCCTCGATAAAGGAGAGATTACCGGTCGCGTGACAAGTATCGGCCGGAGTCCTGCATTGGGATATCCCATCGGGCTGGCCTACGTGGCGCCCTCCCAGAAAGAACCCGGTACGAAACTCGATATCAAACTTGATGATGGGCACCTGATCGAGGCCACCGTGGCCCGAGTTCCCTTCTTCGATCCCGATAACCGGCGTCAGAAACCGGATGGAACAGACAGTAGATAGCTCAGTGATATCCTATCCTCGAACGAGTCCTTTTCGAAGCGAATGGGAAGGGATGAATCCCTTACTGGTTGACTGTTTTAATATGCCCGTACCTGAGCGCTTTGACAGCGCTGAAAAGGAGAGAGAAAACTTGAAGCATCTCGCCCTCTGCGACCTCAGTGCTCTATCGAAGTTTGGAATCAAAGGAGATGGATCGGGTCGGTGGCTGGAGGAACAGGGAATTCTGCTCCCGGAGGAAGTTTATCAATGGGTGGGTCTCGGGGATGAGGGCCTGATTGTCAGTTTGGATCGAGACGAATATTTCCTCGAGGAGGGATTCGAGGGTGCAACCGTCAGGCAATTGTACGAAAAACTGGGAGAGGGCGCAGAGGGGTGCTTCCGTTTGAATCGGCAAGATGCCGGCCTGTTTCTTTGCGGGTCACAGGCATACAAGGTCCTGCGGCAAGCCTGTTCTCACGATTTTTCGAATGAGAAGGATAGTTTGGTCATGACCCAGCTCGCGGCCGTCTCCTGTGCGATCCTTCCCTCGACGATTGCCGGTGTTTCAGGATTTCGAATCTGGTTGATCCCCAGCTACGCGATTTACCTTTGGCAAATTCTTTTCCAAATTGTAAAGTCTTGCGGCGGGCACGCTGTCGGCATCGGCTGCCTGAAGGACCCGCCCGAGCCCGATTGAGAGGCTTTAATAGATTAATTCGAATAAGGGCGTTGTGACGCCATTGAGGTTAGGAGGTTGTGATGACGATTGACGAGGCCAAACAGTTTCTGGGAGAGAACGAAGTTAAATTCGTTCTCGCTCAATTCGTGGATGTTCACGGGGTCGCGAAAACCAAAGCCGTCCCGGTGAATCATTTTGAGGACATTTTAACGGACGGAGCCGGATTTGCCGGATTCGCGGTCTGGGGACTAGGACAGGAGCCTCACGACCCGGATTTCATGGCGGTTGGCGACCTCACTACGCTCTCACTCGTGCCCTGGCAGCCGGGATTCGCCAGGATTGTCTGTGACGGACGAGTGAAAGGGGAGCCTTGGCCCTACGATACGCGGTACATACTTGCTCAGCAGGTTAAGCGAATGAAGGAGAAAGGCTGGATCTTCAATACCGGACTCGAGCCCGAATTCATGCTCTTGATGAAGGGTGACAATGGAACCGTGAGACCGGCCGACGAGAGCGACCAGCTCGACAAGCCCTGCTACGATTACAAGGGCTTATCCCGGAGCCGGGGATTCATTGAGAAATTGGTCGACTCCCTTTTGAAGGTTGGGTTTGACGTCTACCAGGTCGACCACGAGGACTCAAATGGGCAGTTCGAGATTAACTTCACCTACACCGACGCAATGACTTCGGCCGATCGATACGTATTCTTTCGGATGGCAGCTGGTGAGATTGCACGCGAGTTTGGCGTCATCTGTTCCTTTATGCCTAAGCCGATGGCCACCAGAACCGGCAGCGGCATGCATATTCACTGTTCGATCGATGATGAAAACGGCAACTCGCTATTCAGTGACGACTCCGATGATAAGAGTCTCGGACTTTCGGAACTGGCCTACCATTTTCTCGGGGGCCTATTCGATCATGCCGCTGCCCTATCCGCGCTGGTTGCTCCCTCGGTAAACTCCTATAAGCGCCTGGTCGTGGGGAGGGCTCTCTCCGGCGCAACTTGGGCTCCCGCTTATATCTCTTACGGCGACAACAATCGGACCACCATGGTTCGAGTTCCCTACGGCCACCTCGAACTTCGGCTGAGCGATTCGAGCTGTAATCCCTATCTGGCCACGGCGGCGGTCATCTGCGCCGGGCTGGATGGAATCGAACGCAAACTAGATTCTGGCGAGCCGCACAATTTCAATCATTACGACTATTCTTTGGATGAGATCCGAAAAATGGGTATCGGAATTCTTCCTCAGTCTTTGAAAGAGGCGATCGACGCACTGGAAAAGGATTCACTTTTCGGTGAACAGCTGGGATCCGACTTTATCGAGGAATTTATCGAAGTTAAGGAAATGGAGTGGATTGAATACGAGCGCCATATCTCGAAATGGGAAATCGATCGATACCTCGAATACTATTAGCCTGCTTTTCTTCTGGGCATGGAGATGGCGAGAGATTTCCAGGTTAGGACCTGAGTAGAAAATGGGCCCGTGAGAAAAGAAGTGGATTTCAGCGTCAGACTACCGGACTGGGCAGTCGAGGTGATGGCCGGCTTACCCGAACGGTATGAATCTTTGGAAGAAAAAATGGCCGATGTGGTCGACCTCTCGCGAAGAAACTTTGAAGAGGGAACAGGAGGTCCTTTTGCAGCAGCCGTATTCGAGGTGGAATCAGGCAAACTGGTTGCGATTGGGGTTAATCGTGTTGTTCCGATGCATTGCTCTTCGGCCCACGCGGAGATCGTCGCCCTCTCCCTGGCCCAGCGGACTCTCGGATCTTTCGATTTGGGTGGACCCGGATTGCCGGCCCATCAGTTGGTCGTCAATTGGCGGCCGTGCGCGATGTGCTACGGAGCCGTTCTCTGGTCGGGTATCAAATCCGTGGTGATTGCCGGGAGCGGCCCGGATTTGGAAGAACTAACCGGGTTTGACGAAGGGCCGATCCATCCAGACTGGAAGTCGGAACTCAAAAGGCGAGGTTTGGAAGTAATCGAAAACGTGCTCAAGGAAGAAGCCTGCAAAGTATTCAAAGCCTTCTCTGAGAGCGACAGCCTCGTTTACAACAGCCGTTCGGGTTAATAGTTTGACCCTAGGAGCCTGTCGGACCAGATTTACCGTTTGCACAGGAATCCGAGAACAAAGTCCGACAGTCTCCTAGGCGACTGTCTGCGGTCCATCCGATACGAACTGAAAATACGATGTGCGGGATAGCCGGAATCATTCACCGGGAGGGGAAAAGGGGAGAGATCGGACGGGAGATTACTCTGATGCTGCAGGCGATGAAGCATCGTGGGCCTGACTCAAGCGGGTTCGCTTTTTATGGAGATCCTCGAGAAGGGGAGCTTGTCATGCGCCTGATCGTCGCGGAAAAGGAGAGTCTATCTGAGGGATTCGAGATTCATGAGGAAATCAAGGCACGAAAAGGGGAAGTCAAGAGCCGGGTGGAATCCCTGGGCGGAAAGATTGTGAAGCAACAGGAATTCATGGAGTACGCTCTCCTCTACCGCCTGGAATATGGTGGTGATCTCAGGCGATTGGCCGACTACATCGAGGATATTGACGGAGTCGAGATTCTCTCCATCGGAAGTCGTCTGGAGGTTATTAAGGATCTCGGAGAAGCTGAATCGGTCTCGGAGGATTACGGCCTGGGTGAATTCGTCGGCACCCATGCCATCGGTCACGTACGGATGGCGACCGAATCGGATGTCGACATACGGTCCGCCCATCCCTACTGGGCTTACCCATTCAGCGATATTTCTGTGGTTCACAATGGACAATTGACGAATTATTGGAATAAGAGGCGAGAGATGGAGAGGCAGGGCCATCGATTTGTTTCCGAATGCGACTCGGAGTTGATCGCCGTCTACCTGGCCGATAAGCTGGACAAGGGCCGTTCCCTTGAGGGGGCTCTGTACGATTCCATCAAGGAGATGGATGGGGTGTTTACCTATCTGGTGGCGACCACAAATGGGTTGGGAATGGCAAAGGACATAATGGCGGCAAAACCTATGGTGCTCTACGAATCTGACGAATGCATCGTGATTGCATCGGAGGAAGTTGCTATCCGTTCGGTCATCCCCTACGAAGTGGACACCACCGATCCCTATGCAGGAGAAGTACGAGTCTGGCAAAACTAGGAATCTGTCGGGCTTTGAGCTTCGTACCATCGCTGAGGTTCAGATCGACCGGCGAGGGATGTAATTCTCAACCGGGTTCCTACCGACAGACTCCTAGCCTGGAGATCTCACAAGGTTTCCAGGCTAAACGATGAATGCTGCAAGCGGTGACCTACATCGCCATATTTACGAACTCGAATACTTGGCCACCGCAGAAGTCGATGCTGCGGGACTGAAATATACGGAAGTCAACAGGGAAATTCGAAGCGCGATGGAGGAGTGGTAGTGGTGGAGAAAAATGCGGGGTCTTGTTTCGGAGCCGCGCTGCGGGGTGGAGACCTCGTCTGCAAGGGAGATGTTGGCGGGCGCACGGGAATCAAGATGAAGGGAGGGACGACCTCACTTTTCTTCAAGGGACGCTGACGCGATTCGTGATCGAAGGGTATCGTGAGAAGTGTTCGACGAAAACGATCCTCGGACCTAAGGCGGAGAGACCCCTCGAGGTGGACATTCCGATCTACATTAGAGGCTGTCCCAAATCCGAGAGGATTTGGGTGGAAGCCTGATACCGATATCAATCTTCGTCACGTTATGTAGACCACGACATGCCTTCCGTCCTCGGTAGCTTACCTTTTATCCGTTATGCACCTTTCCAGCACCCTTCCTCTCGCTTTGAGTCGATAGTTCTCCCAAGGAAGCGCCTCTGACTCGATTCTTGGATCCCTATGCCGCCTGCGTTGCCTCTTTCTCATGTTCTTGCGCAAGTCTCTGCGCGATTTTCCATAGATTGTGGGACAGAACCGACCAGGCCACGCTAAGGTTACGGTTGTCAAAGCCTTTGCTGCGTATCTTGCCCCCGTGCCATCGGTTCTTGAGCACTCCGATCCGGCCTTCGGTGCTCCCTCGTCGTCGCTGCAACCGGACAAAGCGCGGCTCCTCCATCCGCTCCTTGAGCTCTTGTGGATTGCGGGGCGTAAGGGCGTCAAAAATCCCCTCTGCCTGGAGCCGCTTGCTGGCCGCCTTCGAGGCATAGCCCCGATCCCCACTGATCGCTTCGATCTTCTCCTCTAAAGCGAAGCCCTTTTGCCTCTCCAGACTTTCCCAAAGCTGCTTCAATTCGCTCGGGGCCTGCCCCCCATACAGTTTCCAGTCCAACAGATATCCCTCTGCGCTCTCGCATAAGTAAAGGGTGTTGCCAAACTCCACCTCCCGATCTGCCTTGCCTCGCACGATGACGTCAATCTCAGGTTCGTAGGCGCTCAGGATCTTCTCCTCATTCTTCATCCGCCGCAGGATCCCTTTACGCGCTTTGCCCGCCTCCCGGCGCCGACGCGCATGCGTCATCTCCAGGCACCGTTTGTTCATCTCCCGAGCCAATCCCTTTGCTCCCTGGGGCATGCGCTGTTTCATTCCCGCCTGCCGGATCAGACTGATCGCCTTGAGCAGCGTTGCTCCCACATCCTTGAGCAAGACCCAGTCCACGGGCCAGTGGATGTTCGCTTCCAGGCAAGTGGCGTCGATCAGGCATTCCCTCGTATCGATCGGCTTCTCTAATCCTGCCTCACCACAATGTTCAGCATTGCCCACCACCTCGGTCATCCTTGCATGCAGCTGTCTCAGATACGCTTCGTCGAAGAATTTCGAATCCCGTTCCAGACTGCTCTTCGATATTTTCCGGATCCCGTCTACCTCACGCACCCGGCAAAAATTAGCCAGAAGCTCACTGCGTCCCAACTCCTGCGACAGACAACGAAAGGATATCCCTCCGAGTAAATGACGCACCACCTCCACCCGTAGCGCTTTTATCGCTCTTAGAGCGCGTCGCTCCCGATCCTTCCCTCCCGCTTCATCCCATCCTTCCAAGGCTTTTACGATCGCCTCCCTTTCCAGCGAGGAGTCGATCAAAACCCGGTCAATCCGCTCCATTGTTTCCAGAAACACGGTGTAGTCTTTGCATCGAATGACTGGAGTTAGGGCTGGACGCAGGAAGCTTTGTACGGCAATATTTTTCATGAGAAGGGCGTGCTTTGTATTTGACTAACGCAAGCATAAGCGCCCTTTTTCGCCGGATAGAGCTGCAAAAAGCTCGATCCGGCCTTTTTTTTGCCCATAACTCATTAAAATCAATTGTTTCCACCACTGGGACGGGCTCTACATTACAGGCATGAGTTTCGGTGCATTGTCCTACGAAGCAAAGGTAAGAGACGGGAATCCCCGGTATCGCTGCCATCCGCCAAGCGAGGCACGCGCTCGACGATGTGGGTAAAACGGGAAAAATTTCACTCGTCTACGCAGGAGGTATACGAAATGGAGGGGATGTGGCTAAGGCCCTGGCCTTGGGCGCCGTCGCCATCGGCACCGCTGCTCTGATCGCCTTGAACTGCAACAAAGACATACCGGAGGCCGCCCGGGAACCCGCACCAGCATAGAAGTTTCAGGTCAGAGAACTTGGTGGATCCGTTCCAGGCCCTCTTCAACATTTTCTTTGCTGTTGAAGGCGCTTATGCGGATGTGGCCTTCGCCGCAAGGACCGAAACCGGCGCCTGGAGTACAGACAACCCCCGCTTCATTTAGAAGACGGTCGAAGAAATCCCAGGAATCACCGCCCACGTTCACCCAGATGTAGGGAGAGTTTTCGCCCCCTACGCACCGGTAACCAGAGCCTTCCATCGCCCTTCGAACCAGCCTGGCGTTTCCCATATAGGTGTCGATCAGCTCCTGCACCTGCCGTTTCCCTTCCGGCGAGTAAACGGCGGCGGCGGCGCGCTGCACCGGGTAGGAGACGCCGTTGAATTTCGTCGCGTAGCGGCGAGTCCAGAGGGCGTGTAGGGATTGCTCTTCCCCGTTAGCGTCGTAGGCAACGAGGTTTTTGGGGACGATCGTCAGGGCGCATCGGACGCCGGTAAATCCGGCGCTTTTTGAGAAACTGCGAAACTCGATCGCGACCTCTCGAGCGTCGTCAATCTCGTAAATGGAATGGGGTAGCGATTTATCCCCGATAAAGGCTTCATAAGCTGCGTCGAAAAGGATGATCGAGCGATTCTTGAGGGCGTATTCGACCCAGCCTTCGAGTTGCTCGCGGGTGGCCGTAGCGCCGGTCGGATTGTTTGGAAAACAGAGATAGATCAAGTCCACTTCGGTATCCGGAATTTCCGGAATGTATCCATTCTCCGGGGTCGATTCGAGATAGGTGAACCCATCATATCTGCCATCCCGGCTGGCCCCGGATCGACCCGCCATGACATTGGAATCGACGTAGACCGGATACACCGGATCGGGAATCGCGATACGAGTTTCAGGGGAAAAGATCTCCTGGATATTTCCTGTGTCACACTTTGCTCCGTCACTTAGAAAGATCTCCTCGGTGGAAATTGCCGCGTTCCGGGCCTGAAAATCGTTCTCGACGATCGCCTCCCGAATGAAAGGGTATCCCGGTGTATCATCGTATCCACGGAATGTCTCTCGCTCTCCCATCTCATCGACCGCCTTATGAAATGCGTCGCGGCAAGCCTTGGGCAGGGGCTCGGTGACATCGCCGATTCCGAGTCGGATAATCGGTCGACTTGGGTTCTTTTCCTCATACGCGAGGACGCGCTCCGCAATGTCTCGAAAGAGGTAGGAGGCCTTCAGCTTCAAGAAATTGTCGTTGATTTGTGTCATGGGGCCCCCTAAGAGTCTGTCGGACAAGCACGGCTACTTGCACAGCAATCGAATCACAGAGTCCGACAGTCTCTAAGGCAAGATGCAAACGGTCGAGTCGGTGAAGGAAATGAAGGCGACCGAATTTCTCGTATTTTGCAATATTGTGAGGCCCGATGAGGTCGTTATTGGACAAAAGGACGCCCAATTAGGGGTGGTATTGAAGAGAATTGCACGCGACTTATGCTTGGCCGTGCAGATCTCCCTGAGCCCGACAATGTGCTGGTTTGAAAACGGCAGATTCCCGCCCGATCGGAAAATAATGCATACTTTGCCGGGCTTATCCTTGGATAAGGGAAAATTTTTCCCTATTTGGGGTAGATTTTTCCGTCCTGGCGCTGACATGTCGGACAGCTCTCTGTAAAAGGTCTGTAGAATGTCAGCACTTATGTCTTGGCACGACTTGCTTTGCAATGCGGTATGGGCGTAGGGAGGTTCTACTGCGGCAGATGGGGTGTCTTCCCCACTGGATTGCTGGATGGAGTTCTCCTGTCGTTGCACCAACCCGTAGCGCAGTCTCGTAGGGAAAAAGGGCGTCATTCTTGTCGTCCTGGAGGGATGCGCTCCTTCGCGGCCTCAGCAGTGAGGTCCGACCAATCGGTCTCTATGGAGAATGGGCCCGAATCGCCGCATTGTGCTTTTCGGGCTGGAATCGAGAAACGTAAACCCAAAATACAGCAATACTTGTGATCAAAGAATTAGATCCCGTACCGACAAAAAAAGAACAGCAATCGCACAAGAAATCAAAAAGGAGACAGAAGGAGAAGGCGGATGAGAGCGCCGAACCGAATGCCGAGCTCATTCAGAAATACCTCCCACTCGTCAAACAGGTCGTTTACCGAATTATGAAGAACCTCCCGTCCCATATGGAGTTTGAGGATCTCCATAGCGTGGGTGTGATGGGGCTGATAGCCGCCATCGGCAGGTATGATCCTCACAATGGGAACACGTTCGAAGCCTACGCATCGATGCGAATCCGTGGGGCGATTCTGGATGAATTGAGACGTCTGGACTCAATGCCTCGGACCGCTCGGGCCAAGTCACGCCGTCTGCAGCAGGAAGTGCAGGTGTTGGAGCAGCGATTGGGTCGGGCGCCCGATGATGAGGAGATACGCAAGGCGATGGGGCTCACCGTACGCGAGTTTCATCGCATGATGAAACAGGTTCGGCCGATCAGTTTCGTCTCTCTCGACAACCCCTCCAGTTCGAGCGAACTGAGCTCTCCCAATCTGCATGAAGCGGTTGCCGACGATTCCCAGACGCCGAGCTATGAGGGAATTCAGAAAAGGGAGCTGTACGATATTGTCTACAGGAAGATAAAGCAGCTTCCCGACAGGCAGAAGAAGATCCTTGCCATGTATTATTTCGAGGGCCTCCGCCTGACCGAGATTGCGGAAGTCTTTGGAGTGTCCGAAGCTCGCATCTGCCAGATTCACGTCCAGACCCTGAGAAAATTGCGGACCTACGTGAGCAGCGTGATGGCCCAGTGAGGAATCTGTCCGTCTTGTAGATTCGGCACGTCCCCAAGATACCGTTCTCTTTGGAAAGGGCGTACCGTCCGACGGAAGGTGTACCGACAGATTCCTAGCCAGCCTAGAAATCCTGGAGGATTTCTAGGCTATGGGATATCGCCGCCGGCATCGCCTTGGTGGAATCGGTCGGAGGAGTGGTCAGACTGGATACGGTCTCGGATCAGTCGCTGATCTACAATATCTGGGCAGCAGCCAGCGAAAGCCTGATTTTTTGACTAATCCCGAGACAGCAGGAAGAGGTAGGCGAGATTCCCGATCGACGCTACGAATGCAGCTACGTAAGTGAGGCCCGCGGCGTTGAGTGTCTGGTTCACACCGGACACCTCGTCCGGGGCGATGATCCCGAGGTTGGCCAGCTCCAGCTTTGCCCTGCGGCTGGCGTCGAATTCGACCGGCAGGGTCACGAGCTGGAAAACGGAGAGCACGATGTAGACGAGAACCCCGAGTTTGATCAGGCCCAACATGCCGAAAAAGAACCCGCCTATGATTACAAAGGGAAGCATACTGGAGGCGATGTTCGTGATCGGGATCAGGCTCATGCGGAGTTGCAGGGCCTTGTAGCCGACGGCATGTTGAATAGCATGTCCGGCTTCGTGGGCCGCGACTCCGACAGCGGCCAGGTTGGTCCCTGCGTAGTTCTCTTCGCTCAGCGCTAATCTCTTGTGTAGTGGGTCGTAGTGATCCGTCAAGTGGCCGCGGATGGGTACAATCTCAACGTCGTTGATTCCCGCGTTCTGCATCACGTAATGGGCTGCTTCCCGACCCGAGATGCGGCTTCTCGTCGGTATCTTGGCGTTTCGTCTGTAGGCTCCGCTCACTTTCATCTGTGCCCAGATTCCGAGTATCAGCGGAACCCCAATTAGAATGATCCAAATTCCCATGACTTTCCTTTACCGAGTTTCAAATATACAGATACAGTACACATTCTTAAACACGTCTCTGCAAGTTCGGTTCCACCAATTCGATTTCTCTCATTCTTGTGGATTTCGCTTAAATATGCCGTATTCACGCCAATGCAATTCAGATTGAGGCAGAGAAAGATCCTCAAACTGAGTTATTTTGACCCACTCTGTGCCAGTCTGCTGCGTTCAAGCAGGGCGTCGATCTCAGGTTCTCGCCCCATAAAATCTCGGAAAAGGACGGCCGGGTCCTCGCTGTTTCCTTTTGAGAGGACCTTCTCTCTGAACTCCATTCCCATCTTCGGATCGAGAACGCCTTTGGCCTGAAAACGGGTGAAAGCATCCGCATCCAGGACTTCGGCCCACTTGTAGGAATAGTAACCGGCGGCGTAGCCGGTGCTGCCGGAGAAGAGATGGCTGAATCGCCGGATGATGGCCGGAGCTTTAGTTTTGCTCGGCGGCTGGTAGGAGGCGAGCATGGATTCGAGCTGGGCGTCGAGATCCTCCCCCTTGTAGTCGGGGTAGTGGAGATGAAGCTCCAGGTCCATCTTTCCGAAGGAGAGCTGGCGCATGGTAAATCGGGCCGACTGAAAGTTGCGCGCCCGGTGCATCTTATCAAAGAGATCGTCTGGTATAGGTTCCCCCGTCTCATGGTGGCGGGCGAAGAGATCCAGGCTCTCCCGATCCCAGCACCAGTTCTCCATGATCTGTGATGGCAGTTCGACAAAATCCCACGCCACGTTGATCCCGTTGAGTGACTTGATCGGTACCTCGCCGAGGAGATGGTGCAGGAGATGGCCGAATTCGTGAAAGATCGTCTGGACTTCGTCGTGCGTCAGGAGAGCCGGGGAATCGCCGATCGGGGGGGATAGATTTCCACAGATCAACCCGAGGTGAGGTTCTCTCTCGGACCCCTCACGGCTTTGATCAGGCGGGCGGCCGGTGAGGAGGTAATTCATCCAGGCACCGCCCCTCTTCGGTTCTCTAGGGTACCAATCAGTATAGAAGGCGCCGATGCGCTCGCTCTTCGAGTTCAGAACATCGTAACAGCGGACTTCGGGGTGCCAGGTTTCGACTGTCCCCTCCGAAGAGTCCGGTGGAGTCGGTTGCCTATCCTCCGCCCCATCAGGGTCCCGAAATACGGTTGGCCTCTCTTCAACGCGAATATCGAAAATTCTCTCCGCGATCCGGAACATACCCTCCTCGACCTGCTCGATCGGGAAGTAGGGACGCAGCGATTCGTCGTCGAAATCGAACTCCTCCCGTCGCAGTTTCTCGGACCAGTAGGCAGAATCCCAAGGTTCAATCGGTCCCTGCTCCTCGCCGCGGTTTCTCGCCCGATAATCTTCAAGGTCGGTGCACTCCCGATCGAAGGCTGCCTTCACCCGGTCATGAAAGTCCTCGACAAAGGAGAGCGCCGTCTGGCCGGTCTTGGCCATCCTCCGCTGCAAGACCAGATCGGCGAAGTGCTCCTTACCGAGGAGTCGCGCTTTCTCGTCGCGGAGGGCGAGAATTTGCCAGATCAATTCGGTGTTGTCGTGATCGCCCGAATGCCCGATTCGAGCGGAACCCTGCCATAATTCCTTTCGAATGCCCTCGTTGTGCAGGTGCTTCATGGCGGGTAGGATGGAGGGCATCTGTTGGGTCAGCCGCCACTTCGGGTTCTCCTCCGTCCCGTAACCCTTTTCAAGGGCGTCCCGCCTGGCCTGTTCTTTAGACCTGTCCGGAAGGCCATCGAGGAGTGATTCGTCGTCGATGACAAGTTCGTAGGCGTTGGTCGAATCGAGCACATTCTCGGAATATTTCTGAGTCTTTTCGGCGAGTTCCTTGGAGAGCTCTTCCAGCCGCTTCTTCTTATCCGGTGGCAGGTCCGCTCCGTGCCCCCGGAAATCCGCCACCGTCTCATCGATGAAGCGACGTTCAACGCCTGTGTGCACCTTCCCTTCCTCGGACTCTGCGTATCGCCTTAAGATGTTCCACAGCTTATCGTTGAGAGGGATCCTGGCCCAGAATTCCGTCACTTTCGGGAGCATCTCATTGTGGACTTCCCGCAGAGGCTCCGAATTACAAACCGTGTCGAGGTGAGAGACCTTCTGCCACGCCAAGCTTAAATCCTCGGTCGCCTCTTCCAGCGCCAGGAATGTGTTGTCGAAGTCGAGAGCCCCGTTTTCACCGATGGCGTCGATCCGCTCCTGGGCCTCTGCGAGGGCCGTTTCGATGGCCGGTTTGACCCGATCCGGCGTCAGTTCAGACCAACGGATCTCGAAACTCGGATCGAGAAAGGGATTGATCATGTCTAGGTCTGTATTCATCCGGCCGCCAATATGCCGGACAGTTCAATCCTCTTGCTCCTTCCGAGACAAGCCCTTTGCGATCTGGCATATTCACATCCGAAAGAACGATTCACACCGATCCCTGCACAGCAACCGATCGGGGTGAGTTCGCAGCGCCGGTGGTATCGACCGATCCAGTCCCTAATCAGGACCCTCCCCTCCTCGGAGGGGTTTGGGGTGGGTTGCTCGACTCACCAGGATCGGTCACTCGAGATCGGGTTCGAAGATGAGCCGTCCTGCAAACCGTGAACCCTTACAACCTCATGCCCACCACAGAACTCGATTGACGAATCCAGCCAATTGACGCTAAATCCCCTCCTTTCCTCAACCTAGGAGTCTGTCAGTATGAAGTTGGTCGCATTTCACCACCATCAACCTACGATCCGGTGTTCAGCTATGTTGCAAAGTTCAAAGTCCGACAGATTCCTAGCTCCCAAAAAGTCACGGCGAGATAGCTCAGTCGGTAGAGCAGAGGACTGAAAATCCTTGTGTCCCCAGTTCGATTCTGGGTCTCGCCAACTCTTTTAATTGTTTGGTGATAAACGCTTTGTAGAACTGATGTTGTGATCGGATTCTTCGTATAGTCTACCTCATGTGCCAGTTTTGTGCCACTAATACTGTGGCTCGTGAGACTCTCGGTGTTATTTAGAAGTTCTCGCCCCAATTCCTGTGGGGACTGAAAACAGGCTCCTTTGAAGGAAGAAAGGTCGGATTACTCGATTCTTTTTCGAATACGAATTTGGCTTGGGTCCGTTTGCGGGATTTACGGCTATCTTGACACGGTAAGACAGGGGAGGCGAACCTATGGACCCAAGTTCTGCAAATTTGGCCGGAACGATAGGGGCGAGGCTGCGATGTGAGTCTCAACACTGTTGAGCATTGGCCGGGGCGACGTTTCCTCGGGGAGCGGTTTTGCTGAACCGAATCCGTACGACGCGTTCGCTTGATAGTAGTCTAAACAGGATATTAAACTTCCTTCATGAGCGAGGACCGGATTCTACTCATCCTAGGAGCTGGGGTTTCAGCCCCAGTTGGCATTCCAGTGATGTCGGAGTTTTTGCATAAGGGCCGCGATCTGTATTTTGGAGGAGAGGAGAGGTATCACTATTTTGAGCCACTACTAAAGGAGATCCGCGAGCTAGACGCATCGCTCAAATTTATACGAGGTGATCTCCTCAACATCGAACATATACTTTCAATTCTGGAGATGCGGAGTTTTGTTCGCGGAGACGGGTCCGTTCTCAGATTCAAAAGGATGGTGTCAGATATCGTCGCGCACTATACGCCGATGCTGGCGGCCAGCTCCAAAGGGCTTATTCCGAGCATGATCTTCAATCCTACGGAAAATCGGTGGCAACCATATCTGAAGTTCCTTCCTCATCTATTCAACTTTCAGGTCCAAGCGGAGGATCTACCTCCCGCAATTAAGAGGGCAGTCGATTTCCATGAACCGCGTGAGTATTCGGTGGGATTGATTAGCTTCAATTACGATCTCCTAATTGAAAGCTACGTAAACACCCTCTGTGAAAACTATAGGTTTCCCGGCGAAGGGTTAAAGCTGCTGGAGCGCATTGAAAGCCACCATGAGGATCCATGGGCACAGCCAAACGTCCTTCCACTTGCAAAAATCCATGGAACGATCGAAGGGAATCGTCTTACCCTTCCGACTTGGAATAAGACGAGCGATCCAAATCTGTCCGGAGTTTGGACGTTGGCCTCGAAACTTCTGTCGACTGCCAACTATATCGTCGTTATGGGGTACTCGATGCCTGAGTCGGATTTCTATTTCCGCTATCTGCTCTCAACAGGCTTGCTAGATGCGGAGCATCTCAAAAGCATTCACTGCCTTACCCGCGATTCCGATGGTCACACAAAAAGCAGGTATGAAAACATCATCAGTTTTCGCGACTTCCGCTTTCATGAAGGGATTTTCTCCGAAGACCTAGTTGCGTTTCTCAATGAGTTTACCGCGGATTTCGATAGGCAAGTGTCTCCGGAAGCGAAGACACCGTTCTACAGTCAACTGCTCTCGCATGTGAGGAGACTTGAAACCTAATTGACCCTTGATGCTTCGGTCACTTTTGAGCTGTGGGGAGCCTGTAGGACTTCAAATCTCCAAGGAACGCCAAAAGAAGTACCGTTCGGTATGACGGTTTCGATTGCACTCTCCCTACAACTGCGACCCAAACAGACAAGGATCCGTGATAATTGTGCTCGTGGCGGGCGGTATTAGGACGAATGCAATGACCGCATTGCGAGTGAGTGCCACGAGTGATTTGAGAAATCCTAGAAGCTCGCTGTGGCCTATCGTTGCCCCGCATTTGAAAAGGAAACACCTGTACGTATGAGTCTTCAGTCAGCTGTGATCGGAGATGCTAACCCTACTTGACCAACTCAACTTCCGAAACGGTTTTTTTCGGGGGTAGTAGGGCTCAGGAGGCGCATCAACAGTAGAGGTGGGTTGGCAAAACCGCCTGTAGTGTAGACCTACGCTCTTCCCAGGGCGGGATTTTTTCGTATAATGGTGGGCCATCATGTTTCTGAGGTGTAATCGTCGGCGCAAAGATGGCAAAGAGCACTACTATTGGAATATCGTTGAGAACAAGCGTGTCAGCGGGGGGCGGGTGGTCCAAAGACAGGTCCTCTACCTTGGAGAGATCAACGATAGCCAACACGAAGCGTGGCGCAAGAGCATCGAGATTTTCGAAGAGGGCAGGGAAAGACCCGAACAGGTGGCGCTGTTTCCGGAAGATCGTGCCCCGCCTGTGGGCGACGAAAGTATTGTTAGAATACGGCTCAAAGATCTCAGGATCGAGAAGCCGCGGCAATGGGGAGGGTGCTGGCTTGGGTGCGTTCTATATGAGCAGTTGGGACTGGGAGAATTCTGGCGGGAGCGTCTCAGACCCTCCCGTCAGGGTACCCGCTGGGCCCATGTGCTGCAGACCCTGGTGGTTTACCGGCTGATGGCACCGGGAAGCGAGTGGCGGCTGCATCGGGAATGGTATGAGCGAAGCGCGATGGGCGATCTGATGGGGGAAGACTTTGGGATCGCCGAGAAGAACACGCTCTATCGCTGCCACGATCGATTGCTCAGGCACAAGAAGGCCCTGTTCAGGCACCTGACCGAGAGGTGGAGCGATCTGTTCAATGCCCGTTACGAGATTTTGCTATACGATCTGACGAGCACCTATTTTGAGTGCGATCCGAACCAGGAGCCGGCGGCCTCGAGCCGACTGCGCAAGTTCGGCTACAGCCGCGATAAGCGACCTGACTGCGTGCAAGTGGTGATCGCCCTGGTGGTGACTTGTGAGGGCTTGCCGATTGCCTATGAGGTACTTCCGGGTAACACGCAGGATAAAACCACCTTAAAAGATTTTCTTTCTCGGGTGGAAGAGAACTACGGTAAGGCGAACCGGGTGTGGGTGATGGATCGGGGCATTCCGACCGAGGAAGTCTTGCAACAGATGCGCCAAAGCGAACCCAGGATCCACTATCTGGTGGGTACCCCGCGCTCCTGGCTGGGTCGCTTCGAGCAGTCGTTGCTGCAGAAGGATTGGAAGCAGTTGCGTCCCGGTATCGAGGTGAAACTCCTCAGCGAGGGAGGTGAAACCTACGTTCTGGCTAAAAGCGACGATCGGGTGCGCAAAGAAAAAAACATGCGCCTGCGTCGTTTACGCCGTCTTATCGAGGCGCTCAAGAAGCTGCGTGAGAGCAAACGGCGCTACCAACGCGATACCATCCTGATCAAACTGGGCGAAGCCAAAAAGGAGGCCGGTCCCCGGATCTTTGGATTACTCGACATCGAGATCGCCCCCAAGGGCGCCCCCACTGAAAAGCCGCCTTTGAGCTTCCGGTTGAACTTAAAAAAATACCGCCAAGCCTATCGCCGCGAAGGCCGCTATCTGTTGCGCAGCACCCTCAGTGCCGAGAACCCCGAGCAACTCTGGCGCCTTTACCTGCAGCTCACTGAGATCGAGCAAGTCTTCAAGGAAATCAAGAACGACCTTTCCATCCGCCCCATCCATCATCAGAGAGATGATCGCATCGAGGCGCACATCTTTATCAGCTTCCTTGCTTACTCTCTGTGGGTCACCCTGAAACGTCGACTCTACCCGATGGCTCCGGGACTGACCCCAGCCGAGGTGCTCTCCAAAATGGCGGCCATCCAAATGCTCGATGTGAAACTGCCCACCACCGACGGACGCACCGTTGTGCTTACCCGTTACACCGAGCCCGGTGAGGACCAAAAGCTACTACTGAACCGGTTACACCTCGAACTTCCTCCCCAACCACCCCCCCCAAATCGAATCCAAATAACCCCTCCTGTAGTGTAGACCTTTGGCCCACTATCAACGACTTACGTCGAAATCAGGCCCCAGTTGAGAAAGACGGGCTAGAGTCGGACGGGGAGTGGGTCTGGGTGGTTTAGGTGTGCGATCTTATTGATTCTGTCTCTCAACACCTCCCCCCAAGATCTCCAAGCCAGTTCGAAATTGGTCATTCTCCTCCTTGGAGGGGTGCCCAGCCGGCGGGGTGGGTTGTCCTAATACCTTTCCGCTGTCGTCCTACAGCTCCGACTGATCTATATATCAACTTGTCAGTCAACGCCTTATAATATTAAATGATAGATGTCCTGTTTTTTATTTCCTCTCCCGCGATTTGTTGGCCATTTGTTTCTCCTCTGGCAAACTCATGAATGAAGAGCCTCGAGCACAGCTTTCACGTCTGTCGATGGATATGAGATCCTCCTATGCGGCACTTCATCACCGTTCATCATCGCACGCATTTGCTTAACTCTGGCAACTAGCTAGAGCCCGTCCCAGTGGTGGAAACAATTGATTTTTAATGAGTTATGGGCAAAAAAAAGGCCGGATAGAGCTGCAAAAAGCTCGATCCGGCGAAAAAGGGCGCTTATGCTTGTGTTAGTCAAATACAAAGCACGCCCTTCTCATGAAAAATATTGCCGTACAAAGCTTCCTGCGTCCAGCCCTAACTCCAGTCATTCGATGCAAAGACTACACCGTGTTTCTGGAAACAATGGAGCGGATTGACCGGGTTTTGATCGACTCCTCGCTGGAAAGGGAGGCGATCGTAAAAGCCTTGGAAGGATGGGATGAAGCGGGAGGGAAGGATCGGGAGCGACGCGCTCTAAGAGCGATAAAAGCGCTGCGGGTGGAGGTGGTGCGTCATTTACTCGGAGGGATATCCTTTCGTTGTCTGTCGCAGGAGTTGGGACGCAGTGAGCTTCTGGCTAATTTTTGCCGGGTGCGTGAGGTAGACGGGATCCGGAAAATATCGAAGAGCAGTCTGGAACGGGATTCGAAATTCTTCGACGAAGCGTATCTGAGACAGCTGCATGCAAGGATGACCGAGGTGGTGGGCAATGCTGAACATTGTGGTGAGGCAGGATTAGAGAAGCCGATCGATACGAGGGAATGCCTGATCGACGCCACTTGCCTGGAAGCGAACATCCACTGGCCCGTGGACTGGGTCTTGCTCAAGGATGTGGGAGCAACGCTGCTCAAGGCGATCAGTCTGATCCGGCAGGCGGGAATGAAACAGCGCATGCCCCAGGGAGCAAAGGGATTGGCTCGGGAGATGAACAAACGGTGCCTGGAGATGACGCATGCGCGTCGGCGCCGGGAGGCGGGCAAAGCGCGTAAAGGGATCCTGCGGCGGATGAAGCTATTGCTCAAGAAGATTGAGGGCCATGCCCTTCGCCACCGTGACTTATTGGAAGCTATGTGGATGCAAAGCGATTACACCGAGAAGAAGGCGAGCCGAATCATCGAGCGAATGGATGGTATGTTAGAGCAGATACCGCAGGTCATGAAACAGGCGCACGAACGGATCATAGGGGGGCGGCAGGTGAAGAATGAGGAGAAGATCCTGAGCGCCTACGAACCTGAGATTGACGTCATCGTGCGAGGCAAGGCAGATCGGGAGGTGGAGTTTGGCAACACCCTTTATTTATGCGAGAGCGCAGAGGGATATCTGTTGGACTGGAAACTGTATGGGGGGCAGGCCCCGAGCGAATTGAAGCAGCTTTGGGAAAGTCTGGAGAGGCAAAAGGGCTTCGCTTTAGAGGAGAAGATCGAAGCGATCAGTGGGGATCGGGGCTATGCCTCGAAGGCGGCCAGCAAGCGGCTCCAGGCAGAGGGGATTTTTGACGCCCTTACGCCCCGCAATCCACAAGAGCTCAAGGAGCGGATGGAGGAGCCGCGCTTTGTCCGGTTGCAGCGACGACGAGGGAGCACCGAAGGCCGGATCGGAGTGCTCAAGAACCGATGGCACGGGGGCAAGATACGCAGCAAAGGCTTTGACAACCGTAACCTTAGCGTGGCCTGGTCGGTTCTGTCCCACAATCTATGGAAAATCGCGCAGAGACTTGCGCAAGAACATGAGAAAGAGGCAACGCAGGCGGCATAGGGATCCAAGAATCGAGTCAGAGGCGCTTCCTTGGGAGAACTATCGACTCAAAGCGAGAGGAAGGGTGCTGGAAAGGTGCATAACGGATAAAAGGTAAGCTACCGAGGACGGAAGGCATGTCGTGGTCTACATAACGTGACGAAGATTGATATCGGTATCAGGCTTCCACCCAAATCCTCTCGGATTTGGGACAGCCTCTAGCTATTCGAAATATTCATCCTCCCTTTCAGCCGATCCACATCGTCCCTACCGCGCCAGCGCACTTGATGACGTATGGAGTCGCCGCGAAGGGCGATGGCCTCCGATGCAGCATACCCGGAAACCACGCTGCCGGTAGCGCTGAGTATCTCGACCTCAACACGTCCTTCTCGATCAGCGTCTGCGTCAGCGTTCAGGAAGAGCGACCCGCCGGGACAGACAAAAGGCTTGGTCACCACCGAACCTCCGCTTTCGTCTGCATCGAGGGATAACCAGCCGTCACTTCGCAGCCGGACGACCCCGATCGCAGCGTTGCGTTTCCACGCGGCGTGACCGCCATCCCATCCGCTGTAGTAAATCCAGATCTCGTCACCGACTACGACCGGATCTGCGCCGATCGAAACCCCCATGATCAGGTGGGAATCGAAGGTCCCCTTAGGACCCGTTCGGATGAAAAGCTCCCGGTCGGCTACGCGTTTCCAGTGCAGGCCGTCCCGGCTCGTAACCAACTCTATCTGCATCCAGTCCGGTTCGATGGGCCAGACCCAAAGGTAGCCCACGTAGATGCCCTCGTAAAGCCGTACCGACAGGTCATAGAACTGAACACGGTCACCATAGCGCCGGCGGTCCTCCTCATCCGGCGCTAACACACCCACCGGTTCCGACCAGATGAGCCCGTCGACGCTGTAGCTCACGATCATCTGCCGGACCACGCCCTCGTCATGGATCAGATCGATACCCCAGTCTGACGCCCGATCGACATACTCCTCATGAACTGAGCCGCGGGGCTTGGCACAGTCGTAGGCGGCATATTTTCCTTTATAGCGATCGTAGATGACGGCAAGTCCGTCGGATGGAATACCGGGCATGTAGAGATTGTAGGGCCAGACAACATCGTGCGGGTCCCGCCACCAGCGTACCCCGTCCGGTGAGTAGGCGACCATCAACCCGACTCCATGCTTTCCGTAGTTTGCTTCACCGCGCTGGTAGGTGGCCTTCTTGAACAGCGGGCCACGCCCTCCATAGAGCATCTTGAAACGCTTCTCCGGGTTCTGGTCTTGAGCATCGAGTACGATTGATGGACACTGATATTTATCGAATACCAGGTTGGTGTCGTAGTCACCGGCGAATTCCACGTACCCCGGATTCGGTTTCTGCCAGTGGAGGCCGTCGCCGGAAACCGCATAGCCCATAAGATGGTTCCAGGTCCGGTACCACATCTTGTACTGCCTGTCGCGGTCATCCCAAAGCACCGTGCCATTGAACCATACGCTGGCCCCCCGTCCCGGTCGTCGGTCGGGGCCGGGTTCGATCCGCAATGTTTCCCAAGGCTTATCGGCAACCAGGATTGGGTTCTCCTCATGCTTGAGATCCCCGTGCAATACGCAACGCACACCGTCCCGGGATGCGATGGCATAATCATCCAGGAAGAGCTGCCTTCTGCCACCAACTTCTATGGTGTTTTCTGGCATAGCCAAATCACCTGATCACGGGACGCTTGGGTTAGCGTGGCGACTGACAGAGACAGCTGGCAGAGTTTGGATATCCACGGTATTCCTTTATTCTCGGGCAACCTCTCCCCAGGCTGACTTCAGTTCATGGACGCGTAGGTAGTTGGCCTTGATGTTGCCCCTACTGCATGTCGCTATGAGGGAGCGATCATTGTCCTCGGGAAATATGACATGCGGGATGTAGACCCTGCCGGCATTGCCATAAACTTCAATCGAAGTACTATCCAGAAGGATCCTCAGTCGTATCAATCCGTCTACCGGGGGCAATTCTGCAGGTGTGCCGCAGGAGGACAGTGTTTGGGATTCGGAGTCGTAAACGACGTTGAATCCGCGAAGCTCGAAAGACACTTCGGCGCCCTCTGACGGTTCGAATTCGACTTCGAGATCGAGAAGATCACCCCTTACGCCCGAGAGTGGATTTTCTGTCTGTTTCAGGATCAGATCCGTCCATTCATGCGACCTTATCCGGAGGGTCTCGAGTTCCTGGATCGGATTCATCCGCAATCGTGGGCCCTCATCGGACGAGTGAAGGGTGAGCTCGGAAGGGACGGTCATTTATTGGTTGAAGGGCATGCCAGGGTAAGGTTTCCGGCTGTGCATCCAGGTGATCTGCACTCGCCGGTCTTCGGGCATGTTGTGCCATGTCATGGTTGCGTAGAAATCGCCTTGAGTGACCAGTGAACGGATACGGTCGTCTGTCACGGCCGGTTGACCGGCGAGTGTGCAAAAGGTGTGCCCGTCGAACTCTCCCACGATGTAACTCCCGTCGATCAGGATCATCACCCACTTTCTATCCTGTGGGTCTCCATCGAGAGGCAGTTGGAAGAAGTCGACGCAGCCGCATAGTTCGTCGCCCCATCCATCCTGTTCGACGCGGCTTTCAATTCGCCATTCCTTGAGATTCTCGGAGCTGTAGAAACCGACGCATCGCCGTTTCTCGCCTTCGTCGTTGGTGAAGAAGTCATAGGTAGGTGCGACCCACCGCTTGGTGGGCTCGTGCCAGAATGGCCTGGGCGTATCGATTCGTGCGCCCTCGTGGGTTAGGACCGGATTCTCTTCATAGTCGGTAAAGGTCTGGCCGCGATCGTTCGAATAGGCCAGGCACAGCCCGATCTCGGTTCGCAGATAGAACGCAACCAGGACATCCTCTTCCCCGGTCTTGCGGCCAAGCTGGTCCCTGCTGTCGATAAACATCGCACCGGAGAAGCACGTGCCGGTCTTTGCATCGGGGAACAGAACCTTCGGTTGTTCCCTCCAGTGCACGAGGTCCCGGCTGACGGCGTGTCCCCAGGTCATGTTGCCCCAAGGCAGCGCTGTGGGATTGTGCTGGTAATACATGTGGTATTCGCCCTTATAAAAAATCAGACCGTTAGGGTCGTTGAGCCAACCGGTCCTCGAAGTGAAGTGGAACTGAGGGCGAAAACGTTCCTTGTAGAATTTCTCTTCACCTGGGATCGTATCGGACTGCTCTACAAGTGCGAACCCCTCTTTAGTTGCGCTCGACGCCACGACTTGTGCACTCCTGCCATTGAAGCGTTGAAGTGAGAAGAACGCATACCAGTCCACGTCTTTCGAGACGGGCGCCAGGGCCACCTCGTAGTCCAGGACAACCTTGCCGTCGAATTGAAGCGTCAGTTTTCCCTTCTCTCCCTCATTCTGAATTGGGAGAACCAGATACTTCTTCGATACGGTAAACGCCTTCTTGCGACTGGTGCGGCATTCCGGCGCTTCCGAAACCTCATTTCCATGAGCATGTTCGTCAGCGTTCATATCACTCTATCTATACTCGCTCAACACGGTGAAGCGGCTACTTCGTCCTTACCTGTTAAACACCCTCAATCTCAAATCTCTGATCGCTATGGACTCGGCCCAATCGTTCAGCTCGTAGGACTCTTTTCCCGGATGGACAATATAAACGCGTTTCAGGCCCAGGTCGGCATGGGCTATCATGTTCCAGAATTTTCCCAACGCGGTCGGTGCCACTTGAACGCCGAAACGCCGCAAATCGCGTTCCAGAAAGGTCTGAATAAAGTTCGCCCTCCAGTTACGGCTCTCGACATCGTTTTCCGCTAGAAATGATGGCGGGAATCCTCCGCGCCACCACAACCGGCGAAACGCTCCCAATCCTCTCAAGCAGTTCTGACCGTTCAAGAAAGACCATCAACCTTGCAATCTGTGTATGGGAAACACAGATTGCAAGGTTGATGGGGGTGCATTGCTCAACCTTCTTATGTGCGGGAATCTTGAAGGAAAAGACGGAGCGATGAGAACAAGAATGGATAGGACGAAGAGCGGCCACGGGCCACGATTAATCGGAGATCGAACCGCCGATTTCATTCGAAGAGGAATTTGAATTCGAAGCTTTCTAAGATTTGGTTGCTACCAGCAATTCGAGACTTGATAGTGATCGGGGTTTGCAGCTCATGTAGAGGAATGCGTGAGCATTTCTACGGCGCCGACGGCTACTCTCGACGATAGTGTACTCCCCGTAGGCCCGCCGCTTGAGATAGGGATTTCGAAGTTGCAGCAATCGAAGAAGAATCCTAGAAACGCTCACGCGTTCCTCTACAGCCTGGAGATCCGTCTAAGGTAGTAGTGCTGTCCGGATCGAGGAATTCCACGATGTGGCAGTTTGTTGCAATAGAGAGGAATCCATGAGCGAACAGTCACCAGATAGGTCGAGCCTCCGGGCGTCTCCAGACGCTGAACCACAAGCCGTCACCTGCGGCGATCTCTACGAGAAAATCCTCGGCAGAAAAGTAGACGAAGCGGAGAAACAGCGACTATGGGAGAAAGCCATGAAGGAGACTCAGGAGTCAGAGTGGGGCTCCTTCAATACCAGGAGTACGGTCGAGGTGAAAAGGGTATTCTACGAACCCGGCAACCCTCACGCCTGGGGGGATCCGGCAATCATCTTTCACGAGGGTGAATATCACTTCATCTATCTCTGCCTGGCGCCGGACCTTCCTCTGTGTCGGTTGATATCGAAGGACGGCGTATACTGGCGTCATGCTGAACCCGTGATCGAGTGCGATTCGGATGTCATTTCGCTCAACACTCCGACCATTCACCAGTTCCCGAGCGGGGGTCCTTTCGTTCTCGAATACACGGCTATGCATCCGGCCTCCTTCAGTATCCGGCGCATTGCGCAATCGGATGACTTGGAGCATTGGCACAAAGTCGAAAACCTGACCTATTTTCTTCCCGGTAGCGAGGGCGTTCAGCATGATGGAAATGCTCGCTTTGAGGCGAATTACGTTCTCTTGGATGGTGATGCGCGTCGTCCCGGGAATGTCGCTTGGCGGGAGAACGGGTGGTTTTACGGGGTGTCGTGTGGTTCCACTCTGCAGAAATCGAAAGACGGCATTCACTGGGATCCCGCTGGACGCCTTGAGCTGAACATTCCCACACCTGTTCCTCGTCAGGCCGATGGGAGCAAGGACACGTTTACGGGATTCTTCAAGTTCGGCGACCGCTACTTTGTAATCTGTCCCTCTTATCGAGAGTTGCTTCCTCAGTCGCGAGTCTATTGGTCGAACCTGGTCGAAGGACCCTTCCATCCAACTCCTCGCAATTCTGCATTGGGGGACTTCTTTGCCTACTACCCCCGTTTCGGGATCGGCCGTGAAGGCGAAGTTCTGGCTTCGGTGGATTTCAATGAGTGCCTCCACATGTGGGACAGGAAGGGCGATACGAAGAAACACTATGTTGTTCCTCCCTTTGAGCAGCTGGTCTGCGACGGCAAAGATCTGTGGCTGAAATACTGGCCCGGCAACGATGTGCTGAAGGCCCATCCCATTGCTCTAAAAAGAGCCTCTTCCTCGCGACGCGAAGATCGTCTCATTAGTCGCATTGCCGAGAATATCAATTTTGAGAAGGGCGTGGTCATTGAAGGGGAAATTGACGTCCTTGGTCCGGACAGAGAACACGATCTGGCCCTGGACGCTGTGGTTTCTGCAACTGGCACCGTCCAGCCTCGAGATCAGCCCGACGCCTTTGATCCGCGACATGCCGTATCGGATGATCTGGACACGAGGTGGGTGGCCACCATCAGTGATGAAAGACCGGAGTTCGTTCTTGATCTCGGCGAGCTCAAGGAAGTTGGCCGGGTTCGCATTCAGTGGGCCCTCAGCTGGTCCGAATCGGCTGTGACTCTGCAGATCTCAAATGACGGGCAAAACTGGGCCCCTTTTCCAGGTGAACTGTCGAAGCACTACGTCAGGTATGTGTCACTTTTCGAAACAGTGGCGCCGGCAAAGGCACGCTTTCTGCGATTGAGCGATTTCGGGAATATTCGCGGTCTGGTTGGTATTCGAAGCGTCAGAGTTTTCGCTCGGAGGTCGGAGAATCTCGGCGAGAACCTTCAGTCACCGGGTCTCTACATTGGCGGCCAGGGAGGACAGCCGGGATGGGCCGTTTTTCTCGACGATGCCCGACGAATGCGGATGGGATATCTTAATGCCGATGGCACTCACTTCAACTATCCTGTGGAGAGAGATCTGACCTATTTGAATCTGGGCGGAACGGCGACCTTCAGGTTGATCCAACGTGGTCGTTTCTTTTTCTTCTATATCGATGATTATTCGATGTCGTGGCTCAGTTTGAACAAACTCCCAGGCAGAGAAATCGGCCTGATCAGCGGCCCCCGCGGAGAGAAAATCTCGAACGTTGGGGCATGGTATGCTGGTGATTAGGGATCCCGCTGAGCGGTATTGGTGCGGGTTTCCGGGCTATGAATTTTGAGGATTGTTCAATGAATCTTGAGCGAGTAGCCAATAAACTCTGCCCAGCGATCCCACACCTTTCTCCCCTTCGCTTGACCATCTACCCCAAAAGGTGCTTTATCGGCGACTAGAAAAGGTAAGGACAAACAAGGAGCCAATCCATGACCGAGTCTACCCGAAAAAACATCCAACCGGATGACCTAAAGGCCTTTTGTATCGCCGCCATGGTCAAAGCCGGCCTCAGCGAAGAGGATGCCGAACTGAGTGCTCGTGTCTTTGTCAAAACCGATACCTGGGGCACCTTTACGCACGGCACGCGGCAGATCCGCGGACTGATGAAGAATGCGCGGCGGGGCCGTCTGGTCGCTGCCGCCAAGGAGAAGATTGTGAACGAAGGACCGTCTTGGGCCATCATTGACGCCTGCGACGGCATGCCCCCATCCATCTGCTACCGTGCCGTCGAATTGGCTCTGAAGAAGGCAGGGGAAAGCGGCATGTGCTACATCGGCATCCGAGGCAGCAGTCATTATGGCGCTGCCGGGTTTTACTCAAACATGATTGCCGAGAACGGCATGATTGGTCTTTCCATGTGCAACGTGGAACCCTGCATGACCGTGCCGGGGGGAAAGAGCAAGATTCTAGGGACCAATCCGATCGCCTACGCCGCACCAACCGGCACGGACCGCACCATCATGCTGGACATCGCCACCAGCGCGGTTGCCGCCACCAAGATATTCGCGGCCAAGAACGAAGGCCGCAGCATTCCGGACACTTGGCTGACGGACGAAGACGGCGTTCCCACAACCGATCCCACCGAGTATCCGGAGAAGGGGGCGCAGCTACCCATGGCCGGACACAAGGGTTACGGGTTGGCCGTGCTGGTGGAGATGCTGACAGCGACCCTATCAGGTGCAGCCATGATGAGCGCCGTGCAGAGCTGGGTGGCGGACACGGACGAACCCTCGAATCAAGGTCATGCTTTTTTGGCCATCAACGTCGGCGCCATGATGCCGCTGGAGGAATTCCACACCCGGATTGCCACCATGTGCGAAGAGATCAAGGGCGCCTCCACAGCCAAAGGTGGAACTATCTTTCTGCCGGGAGAGATCGAGTGGAACAAGCGGGAGAAAGCCCTCGCCGAGGGTATCGTCATGCCCGAGGATGTTTTGATCAGTTTGCGGGGACTGGCCGAGGACAGTGATTTGGATCCGGCCGATTTTGATCTGGATCTGGGCTGATAGAACCCTCTGCGATGGAGCAGCCTCCTAGCCCGCTTTTCTCACTAGTTTTTCGAGCATCGTTGTGCCGGGCGGTGGCGGTTGGGGCGACCCGAGATTGCACGACCTGGATCGCGTCGAACGGGATGTCGAAGAAGGGCTGATCTCCGCTGAGCGGGCAAAGGAGATTTACACGGGATGAAAACCGCGGACGCAATCGTCATTGGCACGATTGGACGCACACACATGCGCGCCCAAGGGGAAATCGTTAACCTTCAGTAGCGGCGCCGGCTTCTTTTAGAATTTCGATTGTGGCCACGTGATTCGCTTTGATCGCGTAATCCAACGGAGTCCGCCCGTCGTCATCAACGGAATCCAGGTCGTTCGGTGTCAATTCAACGACCTTATTCAACACCTCAGCATTCTCCCCTTGAAGAGGCGCAGCTGCCAAGTGCAGGATGCTTGCCCCATGGGCATTGCCCTTGGAGATTGAGGCTCCTTTTTCAATAAGCCATTCGAAAGTTTCCAAATGGCCTTCCAGCACTGCATGGAGGAGAGGTGTACAGCCGTCGCTTTTGAAGTTGAGCGAAGTTGAGCTATCACTGGTGGCGACAATACCATCGGTGGCAGCGGCAAGATAGGCGGCGTTTTCCTCTCCATCGAAAGAGCTGGCTAAATCGATATCCACTCCTGCGTCCAGGTTTCTTTGGATGAGTGGGATCCGATTCTGAACCGCTGCCCAGTGGATAGAATTGTTGCTTAGAGTCGATGTAGCTGACAGATCGGCTCCCGACTCAAGAAGGACATCGAAAATCTCAATTCGTCCCCAAATTCCAGCCATGAGGAGCGGGGTCCATCGATAAAGTCCCTTTTCGACGAAATACTCGTCCCAAACAAACCAGTGAGCCTTTTTTAGAGGGCGGTTTGGATCCTCGCCGTGATCCAGAAGATGGCTTACGATCTCAGGTCGATTGGTTAGGATCGGGTATTGGATAGGAAATACGTCGTGAACGGTGTGGCTTAGCGCTTCCGGATTCTTATCCAAATGAGCATCGATAGCCGCGAAGTTCCCAAGTCCGCAGGCAGACCAAAGATCCATTTCTGCTCCGTTCTCCAATAGCAGTTTTACATCGGGAGTGTTTTTCTTCCATCGAGAACGGAAGGTTGCCAATTGAAGGACCGAGCGACCGAATTCGTCCTTCGCTTCGATCAGACGCTCTCTGTCTTGAGGATTGCTATCGAATAGTTCGCGAACCGTTTCGACGCTACCTCCATTGATCGCTTGGACGAATTGCTCCGTGAGGCCTACTTTCATTTCAGTGCCTGTCGTCTGCATAAACGACTGAAAGAAGGTTAATCAGTTATTAACAAAGAAAGGCTTCGCCATTTCCGCAGACTGGAGGTTGTCTTCAGCAACCGCCATGAGAATTCGCGAAGTGGACGAACCTGTCGACATTTTTTTGAACCTCTTGTCTGAAGTCGAAGGCCGTTGGAAATTGGTTGCAGGACACCGATTGGTTCGGAAAACTCACAGATTGTGCGGGTCTGAGGCTCCCCCGGTCTTGTGCCGGGGAGGCGCTGATTCTCTGCTACAAAATGCATGCCCTCCACCGGGCATGCTTTCTCTGTCTGGGGTGGGGTGTAGCTACATATCCAGCGCCTCCCCGGCACAAGACCGGGGGAGCCAAGACCCTAATGACCGACCACAGACTTCCGGACTCCTCAATCTAATCCATCCGTTCAGTCGAGAAAGGATTCGTTAATGAATTGGAGCGTATATCTCTCGGGTGAAATTCACTCCGACTGGCGGCAACAGATAATTGGTGGCGCCAAGGCGCACGACTTACCCATCACATTTACGTCTCCCGTGACGGACCATGGAGCCAGTGATGCGGCAGGCGACATGTTGGGAGGCGAAAGCAACAACTTCTGGCGCGATCACAAATCATCCAAGGTCAATGGGATTCGAACCAGAACCCACCTGGAAAAATGCGATGTTGCGGTTGTGCGCTTCGGCGACAAATACAGGCAGTGGAACGCGGCCTTTGACGCCGGTTATTGTTCTGCCATCGGCAAGCCCTACATTACTCTACACGAAGAAGATATCGGTCACGCCCTGAAGGAAGTGGACGCCTCCGCTATGGCGTGGGCTACGACTCCAACGCAAGTGGTGGAGATATTGAACTATGTTATCAGTGCCTGATGACGAGGGGAGGAAGAGGATGACGAAGAGAAAGAGGAAGATCAACTCGTAACCATTTACATGGTTTTCCTTCCCATTAAAGGCGTCCGCGAACCGCCCGGAAACCCATGCCAGCATTGAAGTTCTAGTCAGGCTACCGTCTGAAATGGCTCCCATGCTTCACCTGCGGCGGCGGCTTGCTTTTCCAACTCCCCCCGCCATCCAACAACTTCGCCGGCCCTGATGCGCTCGATGTCGAACTTCGCATACCGATCCTCCAGCGTATCGCCTAATTTCTGAGTTTCTGCCCAGCGATCCCACGCCGTTTTCATCCATTCGTGGGGTAAAGATTCCCGCACCGCGGGGTCGAGTTGCCAGGTGTGTCGCGCATCCGCCACGGACGGCTCCTCATCAGGCGGGCCCGACCATTCTGACCAACCAATTGCCAACGTGTTGCGCTCCCGGTCAGGAACCGTGTGCCCCGTGTGAATATTGGACCCGACGCGAATGAGCGCTTCCCCAGCCTTGAGTCGAATTGCCACCTGGTTGGGCAGGGGATGTTTGCCGTTCCAACTGGGTGTGTGGCGGCACCCCCTGATCCTTCATCTTCTGTGGAAGCAGCACATCATGTTCATAGGGGGTACGCCATCGGTTGTGGCTACCTAGAGCCCGTCCCAGTGGTGGAAACAATTGATTTTTAATGAGTTATGGGCAAAAAAAAGGCCGGATAGAGCTGCAAAAAGCTCGATCCGGCGAAAAAGGGCGCTTATGCTTGCGTTAGTCAAATACAAAGCACGCCCTTCTCATGAAAAATATTGCCGTACAAAGCTTCCTGCGTCCAGCCCTAACTCCAGTCATTCGATGCAAAGACTACACCGTGTTTCTGGAAACAATGGAGCGGATTGACCGGGTTTTGATCGACTCCTCGCTGGAAAGGGAGGCGATCGTAAAAGCCTTGGAAGGATGGGATGAAGCGGGAGGGAAGGATCGGGAGCGACGCGCTCTAAGAGCGATAAAAGCGCTACGGGTGGAGGTGGTGCGTCATTTACTCGGAGGGATATCCTTTCGTTGTCTGTCGCAGGAGTTGGGACGCAGTGAGCTTCTGGCTAATTTTTGCCGGGTGCGTGAGGTAGACGGGATCCGGAAAATATCGAAGAGCAGTCTGGAACGGGATTCGAAATTCTTCGACGAAGCGTATCTGAGACAGCTGCATGCAAGGATGACCGAGGTGGTGGGCAATGCTGAACATTGTGGTGAGGCAGGATTAGAGAAGCCGATCGATACGAGGGAATGCCTGATCGACGCCACTTGCCTGGAAGCGAACATCCACTGGCCCGTGGACTGGGTCTTGCTCAAGGATGTGGGAGCAACGCTGCTCAAGGCGATCAGTCTGATCCGGCAGGCGGGAATGAAACAGCGCATGCCCCAGGGAGCAAAGGGATTGGCTCGGGAGATGAACAAACGGTGCCTGGAGATGACGCATGCGCGTCGGCGCCGGGAGGCGGGCAAAGCGCGTAAAGGGATCCTGCGGCGGATGAAGCTATTGCTCAAGAAGATTGAGGGCCATGCCCTTCGCCACCGTGACTTATTGGAAGCTATGTGGATGCAAAGCGATTACACCGAGAAGAAGGCGAGCCGAATCATCGAGCGAATGGATGGTATGTTAGAGCAGATACCGCAGGTCATGAAACAGGCGCACGAACGGATCATAGGGGGGCGGCAGGTGAAGAATGAGGAGAAGATCCTGAGCGCCTACGAACCTGAGATTGACGTCATCGTGCGAGGCAAGGCAGATCGGGAGGTGGAGTTTGGCAACACCCTTTATTTATGCGAGAGCGCAGAGGGATATCTGTTGGACTGGAAACTGTATGGGGGGCAGGCCCCGAGCGAATTGAAGCAGCTTTGGGAAAGTCTGGAGAGGCAAAAGGGCTTCGCTTTAGAGGAGAAGATCGAAGCGATCAGTGGGGATCGGGGCTATGCCTCGAAGGCGGCCAGCAAGCGGCTCCAGGCAGAGGGGATTTTTGACGCCCTTACGCCCCGCAATCCACAAGAGCTCAAGGAGCGGATGGAGGAGCCGCGCTTTGTCCGGTTGCAGCGACGACGAGGGAGCACCGAAGGCCGGATCGGAGTGCTCAAGAACCGATGGCACGGGGGCAAGATACGCAGCAAAGGCTTTGACAACCGTAACCTTAGCGTGGCCTGGTCGGTTCTGTCCCACAATCTATGGAAAATCGCGCAGAGACTTGCGCAAGAACATGAGAAAGAGGCAACGCAGGCGGCATAGGGATCCAAGAATCGAGTCAGAGGCGCTTCCTTGGGAGAACTATCGACTCAAAGCGAGAGGAAGGGTGCTGGAAAGGTGCATAACGGATAAAAGGTAAGCTACCGAGGACGGAAGGCATGTCGTGGTCTACATAACGTGACGAAGATTGATATCGGTATCAGGCTTCCACCCAAATCCTCTCGGATTTGGGACAGCCTCTACCTGGTATAAGCTCGTGACATTCGTCGTCAACCAAAGCCAGAAACACACTCACACCGCTTCGTTCCCGAAGAGACTTTGCATTTTTTTCTCGGATTTCTTTCCAACGGATTTTCTCGACTTCCTCCGAATACGCCTCAGGGCCTTCTCCACGAATTTCCTGCTGCGAGAAATAGGGCTTGCCGGTACCCCACCACGTCGCGTCGCGGTGCCAGCCTAGCTTATGCTCGTTGCGCCGTGGGTTGCACCACAGGAGCATGGCACTCATCACCATATCGTCAGGCTTAAGCCCACACCAGGATTTGACGAAGTCTAGGAAATCCTGCGACCCAAGGAACTGGGTAAAGCACGGCTCCCCGAATGCCGGGTGAATAAGCCCCCGAATTGCCCAAGGCTCATCCGCTTTGGCCCGATGGACATAGCCCTTCGAACAGTCGATCTTGCTGTAGCCACTTTCGGGTGCGCATGCCTTCGTAACGCGTCGACCTGCCTCGCGCAAAGTGGAAATCCACGGGTTATCGACAAAATCGGTGATGATTGCGAAACCATGCTCTTGCAAATGCGCCAGCCTCTCCGGGGTTGCCCCAGGTGCCGAAAGTTCGGGCTTGGAATCAGCAAAAGCTGTCGACCGATAAGTTGAAACCGACTCAGATGCTGCTGCCGCCGATGACTTATTGATGGCCATTCTGTCCTCCTTGAATAAATGAAATGGGATCCTTTAGTAGCTGACTGGGCTCGCAAAAAAAACCGTTTGGCCGACTTTCCTTGTCTCCAATGCCGTCGATGGGAAGCGAGGGCGAATGAGCAGTTGTCCTTCAAATGTAATTGTGTTCTTCACGGATCTGCGGAGAGAAAGGGTGTTAACCCTGTCCTTTTTTTCTGGTCCCTTCAAGCCCGTTCGGAACGGGACAATCCCCTCCTTGGAGGGGCGCCCGTCACGTCTCGTCGAAGCACGCAGTGCGAAGACGGAAGGGCGGGGTGGGTTGCCCGAATCAAGTAAGTTCTCGTCGCACTTCCCACTTGAGGCTAGGTGCTGGTGTTCGTAAAAACGATGACATCACCATGATCGAACAAAACCTCCTCCAAGACATCGAGCACAATTCGGAAGCGTGGGAGAATCTCCTGGTCCTGGCCGATGATATCGGGATGCGTGTCGCCGGCAGCGAGGGAGAGGTGCGGGCACGAGATTTCCTGCTTGAGACATTCAGCCGCTACGGGCTCGACGATGTGCATCTGGAACCCTTTCGGCACCGAGCTTGGCGACCGGAGGTCGAGACGCTCGAGGTCCTCGGTGAAGGAAGACGTGAGCTTCCATGCCGGTGTAGCGCTCTCTCCCCTTCGACGCCCGCGACTGGGGTCGAGGGAGAGGTCACTTTCCTGGAACGCTGCGACGCCGAAGAACTCGAGACACGGGCGGAGGAAGTGCACGGTCGTATCGTTGTCGCCCCTTACTACCCCTTTGCCAGACAGCTCAAGACTCCCCTGGCAGCACGCTTTGGCGCTGCCGCTCTGCTCGAACACCGCAACTACGCCGGACAGCTGCAACCGGCTCGAACCTGCGCCTTCCAGCGTCGCGGAGACCTGCCGGTGGCCTCGATCAGCCTGGAGGACGCGGAATACCTGAAGCGTCTGCAGGGACGGCGAGGTCCGGTCCGGCTACGGCTCACCCTCGACAGCCGTGTGGAGACGAAGGAGTCCTGGAACGTGGTCGGCCAACTGACCGGAACCGAGGGGCCCCATGAGATTCTGGTCACGGGTGGCCACTACGACAGTTGGCATGTCGGACCCGGCGCCGTTGATAACGCTGCCGGCGTCGTTGCCGTCGTCGAGGCGGCAAGAGGGTTGGCTTCTATTCGATCGCATCTACGTCGGACCGTACGGTTCGTCGCCTTCGGTGTGGAAGAGTCAGGTCTGGTAGGCGCTTGGGCCTACAACCAATGCCATGTCGACGAGCTCGACGACACGATTTTGATGATCAACAACGACGTCGGGGGCCGACCCGCTTCGATCTATATCGCCGGCGCCGATGACCTCGTTACTCCAATCTAGGAAATCGCGCGGAGGGTGCACGTCGAGGACCTATCGAAACCGTTAGATATCTCCTGCGACGTCCCCAGTTGGGGCTCGGACCACTTTCCCTTTTTCGCCCATGGTGTGCCCACGATCGGGATCGGAACCGAGTCCGTCTATCCGGAGGACCGTCTCTACGGCCACAGCGGCGCCGACACCGCGGACAAAGTCTACCCGAAAGGACTGAGCGAGTGTGCCGCCATCAACGCACAAGTCCTGCTCGACATAGCCAACCGGCCGGAACGACCGGCTCAGCGTCGCACTGAGCGGGAACTCGAAGCGTCCATTGCCGGCACCCCACTGGAAGAGGCCCTCGACCTACTCGATCTCTGGCCCCCTCAGCATGCCCTCAACCGATACTTCGACCGTGAGTGAACTGATATGCTGACGCGCTTCTTAACGGCCTTCGCTGAGCTCGTCGAACTGCTGATCAGGTTCAGGTATTCGGTGGACTCTCGAGCCACGGATTCTTGGAAATTTCCGTCAGAAATAGCCTTGGAAATGGAGGGGCGAGGGCTCTCGAGCCGCGAACCAACATGGTCTACCGATGCTGATCGCTTCTGTGCGAGAAGACATTCCCTAAACCGGGAGAGGTGCTTTTGCGGTATAGCGGTCATGGGGCTCGAGGGCCCTCGCCCCTTGTCCAACACTCGCCGCTAAGCTTCAGCCAGAATCCAGAAAATCAACGGTCCCCATAGGTGCGACAGACAGGCTGAGTGGCATTCGAGACTAGCCCAAACTGCGTACTGAAGGGCGGAAAGCACTGAACTTAGAGACGTTATTATTCGTAAGTCGTTAATGAGCAATGAATGTTTGTCCTGTATTGATCGTGTAGGGACTATAAGTTTCAGTAGTTCTTGACTCTCCCTATCTGCCCGCCCAGACTGGCGGGATATGTTTTTCCGTCTGAAGCATTCCAAGAGCGGCCAGGTCCTCCAACTGCTTGAATCTTACCGCAACAGCGAAGGTAAACCGCGACAGCGAGTGGTGGTCTCCCTGGGCGATGGGGCCATCAGTCGACCGGACTTTGGACCCATTGCCAAGGCGGTGCAAAAGCAGCTCTACGGGATCGAGGAACTTCTGGCCCCTGAGTATACGCGTCGACAGCAGAACTGGATTGAACTGATCCTGCGGCGGATTGATGGGGAGGGGCGGTGGCGAGGACTGCGCCAAAAGGCCGAGGCTTTTGCAGAGCAGCAGAACGCAATTGATGGGGTCTTGGCCGATAAAGTGGAGCATAGCGCCGCGGGAGTTTTATTGGGACCGATTCTGCTGGGGCTTAAGGGGTGGGAAAAGCTGAGGATGGATGAAGCCTTGCAGGAGGTGGGCTTGAACCGGGCGCAAAGGGATGCGGCTAAGGTATCGGTGATCAACCGGCTGGTGGATCCAGTGCCTGAGAACGCCTTGCCCCAGTGGGCCAGGCAGAGTGCCCTGGGAGATCTTCTGGGAGTGGCGGCGGTGAAGTCGGATCGGCATCGCTACTACCGGGTGAGCGATCGGTTGGTGGAGAACCGCGAAAGGATCGAAGAGCATATGCGCGAGCGCCAGGGGGAACTGTTCAGTTTGGATCGGACGGTACTACTGTATGATCTTACCAATACGCACTTCGAAGGGGTGGGTGCGAGCAACGGCAAAGCGAAACGGGGAAAGAACAAACAGAAACGCCACGATTGTGTTCAGATTGTGGTGGGGATGGTGTTCGATACCGAAGGCTTTGAGTTGGGACATCGGATATTTGCGGGCAACCGCCATGACGCGACGACCCTGTTGGAGATGATCGCTGAATTGGAGAAAGCGGTGGGGGCCCAGGGCGAGCGTGAGAAGACCCTCATCATCATGGATGGAGGGATCGCGAGCCGGGAGAATGTGCAACTGTTGCGCGAGGAGGGATTCGGCTACCTGGTCAACCAGAGCCGCCGGGGGCGTAAGGCTTATCTTGCAGAGTTCCAGGAGGCTTCCGGTTTCGAAAAGGTAGAGGGGAGGGATTGGGACCGGGAAGTGAAGGTGAAGTGGATAAAAGAGCAGGTGGGAGAAGAAAATGAGAGTGAAGGGGACCAGGAGACAACGCAGGAGGAGTCGAGGCAAGCAGGCGAGGAGTATGTGCTGTTGTGTCAGAGCGTGCGCAGGCGGGCCAAGGAAGAGGCGATTTATTCAGGGGCCGAAGAGCGCTTTATGAAGGCGCTCGAGGGGCTTCAGAAAAGGGTCGATCAAGGCCATTTAAAGGAGCCCGCAAAAATCCATACCGCGATCGGGCGCTTACAGGGGCAACATTCCCGAGTGCAGCGCTTCTATTCTAGAGGCTGTCCCAAATCCGAGAGGATTTGGGTGGAAGCCTGATACCGATATCAATCTTCGTCACGTTATGTAGACCACGACATGCCTTCCGTCCTCGGTAGCTTACCTTTTATCCGTTATGCACCTTTCCAGCACCCTTCCTCTCGCTTTGAGTCGATAGTTCTCCCAAGGAAGCGCCTCTGACTCGATTCTTGGATCCCTATGCCGCCTGCGTTGCCTCTTTCTCATGTTCTTGCGCAAGTCTCTGCGCGATTTTCCATAGATTGTGGGACAGAACCGACCAGGCCACGCTAAGGTTACGGTTGTCAAAGCCTTTGCTGCGTATCTTGCCCCCGTGCCATCGGTTCTTGAGCACTCCGATCCGGCCTTCGGTGCTCCCTCGTCGTCGCTGCAACCGGACAAAGCGCGGCTCCTCCATCCGCTCCTTGAGCTCTTGTGGATTGCGGGGCGTAAGGGCGTCAAAAATCCCCTCTGCCTGGAGCCGCTTGCTGGCCGCCTTCGAGGCATAGCCCCGATCCCCACTGATCGCTTCGATCTTCTCCTCTAAAGCGAAGCCCTTTTGCCTCTCCAGACTTTCCCAAAGCTGCTTCAATTCGCTCGGGGCCTGCCCCCCATACAGTTTCCAGTCCAACAGATATCCCTCTGCGCTCTCGCATAAATAAAGGGTGTTGCCAAACTCCACCTCCCGATCTGCCTTGCCTCGCACGATGACGTCAATCTCAGGTTCGTAGGCGCTCAGGATCTTCTCCTCATTCTTCACCTGCCGCCCCCCTATGATCCGTTCGTGCGCCTGTTTCATGACCTGCGGTATCTGCTCTAACATACCATCCATTCGCTCGATGATTCGGCTCGCCTTCTTCTCGGTGTAATCGCTTTGCATCCACATAGCTTCCAATAAGTCACGGTGGCGAAGGGCATGGCCCTCAATCTTCTTGAGCAATAGCTTCATCCGCCGCAGGATCCCTTTACGCGCTTTGCCCGCCTCCCGGCGCCGACGCGCATGCGTCATCTCCAGGCACCGTTTGTTCATCTCCCGAGCCAATCCCTTTGCTCCCTGGGGCATGCGCTGTTTCATTCCCGCCTGCCGGATCAGACTGATCGCCTTGAGCAGCGTTGCTCCCACATCCTTGAGCAAGACCCAGTCCACGGGCCAGTGGATGTTCGCTTCCAGGCAAGTGGCGTCGATCAGGCATTCCCTCGTATCGATCGGCTTCTCTAATCCTGCCTCACCACAATGTTCAGCATTGCCCACCACCTCGGTCATCCTTGCATGCAGCTGTCTCAGATACGCTTCGTCGAAGAATTTCGAATCCCGTTCCAGACTGCTCTTCGATATTTTCCGGATCCCGTCTACCTCACGCACCCGGCAAAAATTAGCCAGAAGCTCACTGCGTCCCAACTCCTGCGACAGACAACGAAAGGATATCCCTCCGAGTAAATGACGCACCACCTCCACCCGCAGCGCTTTTATCGCTCTTAGAGCGCGTCGCTCCCGATCCTTCCCTCCCGCTTCATCCCATCCTTCCAAGGCTTTTACGATCGCCTCCCTTTCCAGCGAGGAGTCGATCAAAACCCGGTCAATCCGCTCCATTGTTTCCAGAAACACGGTGTAGTCTTTGCATCGAATGACTGGAGTTAGGGCTGGACGCAGGAAGCTTTGTACGGCAATATTTTTCATGAGAAGGGCGTGCTTTGTATTTGACTAACGCAAGCATAAGCGCCCTTTTTCGCCGGATCGAGCTTTTTGCAGCTCTATCCGGCCTTTTTTTTGCCCATAACTCATTAAAAATCAATTGTTTCCACCACTGGGACGGGCTCTATTCTATTGAACTGGTCGAAGCCGCCAAGGGCTCTAAAGAGAAAAAGTGCGGCCTTTGCTGGACTCGAAGGGACCAGGCCTGTGATGAGAATGCTCAACTGTTGGGCTGCTCTGTGCTGCGCACCAATCGGCACAACTTCAGCGGGGCCCAGCTGTGGCGCCTCTACATGACTTTGACCCGGGCCGAAGACGGCTTCAAAGCGCTCAAGAGCGACTTGGGCCTCAGACCCAACCACCACCAGATTGAACCGCGCGTTGAGGGCCACGTCTTTATCACCATTTTGGCCTACCAGCTTTTGCGCTTTATCGAATACACCTTGGAGCGGCACGGGGACACCCGCTGCTGGCAGACCATCAAGCGGGTCCTCCAAACCCATACCTATGCCACTGTCATATTGCCCACTCGACAGGGAGAAGTCTATCGTCTGCGCAAAGCGGGCATTCCCGAACAGAGCCACAAGCAGATTTACAATCTCTTCCAGATCCAATGGAAGAAATTGCCCGTTAAGAAGAGTATGAGCAAAATAAAAATCGAACCGATTTTGTAGTGCCTTTCAAAAACGCGTGTTGATTATCAAGGACTTAACTTATAAAGTGCGAAACTAGGGCTAGGCCCGTGGAGATCAAGTGGCTACAAGCTCAAAGCTCCATCTGCTTCCAGGGATGACACTTTGTAGGAATGAGCAATGGTCCTCTCGAGCACAGGGTCAAATATCTCGAAGTGAAAATCGCTTGGAAACGTCACCTCCTGCAACGATGACTGACCTTGATAGACGTTCTGCGGGACAGACGGCAGTATGTCGCCGGACCCTCCCAACAGGATGCTGCCGTCCTCTTTAAGCCAGGAACAGCGGTCCAGGTAATAATCAAGATCGAGCAGTTCTCCCAGCCGAAATTCCTGATAGGGGATTTTGTGCCCTGATTCTGTGATGAAGCTCTTCAATACAATGTCATCCCAGTGCCCCTTGATATCCTCATAAGGCCACGCCTCCCTTGCCACGACGGCCGGAACCATCTGTTTCGATTTCGCCGTGTCGTAGACCTTCCCCAGCATAACCGTCCAGAGCTCTTCCAGACTCCTGTCGTTGTGGTCGCTACCCACAGAAACGAAGAGATCTCCCCCGATTACTAACGCAGCAAATTCTACCTCACCCGATGTCTGCGCTCCTTGCACCTCTATTCCCTCCTCGTTGGTAATGAGGTAGCGGCCCTTGAAGCAGATGCCGGCTGCTGGATGGATCTGATAGCCCTTCGCTCGGATTTCATTCAGCAATTCGTTGGTTGACTCGACGGCACGTCCCGCGTGGCGGGAACAGCCTACTTTCTTAACCTCCACGTCAATCGAGTAAGGCTCATCATTTGCAGGGGAAACCTGCATCGATAGGATGTTCTTCATCAACATAGGAGGCAGTCTCACCAAGGGTAACAGTGAACACCAGCGCTAATTCGGGAGGCGGCAGATTACAAATCTGCCCCACGGGCTTCCACCCTCCGTAGTCCCGGCTTGCCGGGACGGAGGACGAGTCGCCCCTCCGATTTACGGAGTCTTCCGGTGGAGCAGATTTGTAATCTGCTCAGTGCCAATCACAATTCCTCCGGATCAAACGGCACCAAACTCTCGCCCGTTGCGGCGGGGGCGGTGGGACGAATGGGCATCTTCTCCGGAGCCCTGTAGGCAACCTCCAGGTGCGGGGTTTCCAGACGCACATGGCCGCAATGGCGGGATTCCATGAGGGCGTCCAAACCGCCCGATACCAACAGAGTGCGCTCCACAGGATATTGAGGTATTCCAGTGAGAAACATCTCCTGAATGTTCAGGCATAGGTAACTGAAATGAGGGTAGGGTGGGCCTGGCGTACGAATAGCCGTAGCGTGCACCTGGTCGTGAATCCGAGCAGCATAGGACCATTCCTTGATATAGCCGTTGAGCTGCAGGAGAGCGGCCCTGAATCCGTCTCGGTACTCCAGCAGAAAGGCAGCCGGGTTCTCACAGTTTTCTTCCATCGTGCCGCCCTCGGTATCGGCTACCTCAGCTGCCGTGTCTGCCAATGATCGCGACCACCTTCCTGCATCGCCGGCCCGCCACACAGCATCACCTTCCAGACACTGGATTGCTGCTATACCGCACTCGCCGCCCTGCCGCCTTTCGACCATTGCCTGAAGAGCTTCAAAACCGTGGTAACCGTAGGATTCAATCCCGCCAAAGCCGAGGATGAGAGCCTCTTCCAGAGGGGCGTCCAGATCATGTTCCAGCCAGGGGTCGCGCCAGGTCAGGGGCACCGATGAACCGGCCATGAGTGGGATACTGAATTCCTTTGCCCGGTCGTAGATCCATTTTGCGTCAGTCCAATTGTAGGAAAGGTGTTTATCGCTGAACACAGGCACGGAGCGGCCGCTGGTTGCCATGACTCCACTGATCTGCTCAAAAAAGTAGCGGCGCGGATAGAGATGCTGCTCCTTCTCGTTGAAGGCGTAGTCGCCGTGCTCGCCAATGGAGAGGACACCGTCCACGGCCAATCGATCGCCACCAAGACACAGGGCCTGGGGAATGCTCTGGAAGATCGGGATATCGTATTTCTCCGAGACTTTGAGGCCGATGTCGTTGTCCGGGATCTGATCCAGATACATCGAGACAATGTCCACCTGCGGTTCCTGCATTCCCTCATCGGTGGGAAAGCCCTTGATGAATTTTCCGACAATGACGTCAGCATGGGCTGGCACCCGGTATTCCGTGACGATGGCGGCGATCTTTTTGCGATCAACCATACTATGAAGTTCTTTAGTTCGAGGCTGTTCGAAAAGGCAAAATTGCCTCCAGCAGAGGGCGTTTTACTTTCTCGAACAGCCTCTATTTAGGAGTATGCCGGTTTTTTGGCGGCAGCGGTCCATTTTTGGTATCTTGGATGCCAGTCATTCGGCAAGTCTTTTAGATCTATCCCCAATCGGCCTGATGGCAAATGATTGCCAAGGATGCGGGCCCTGTCAGAATCTATTGGCTGCCGATGTTGCGGAACAAGTGCGTGAAGAAACTGAGGCATGAGGAAAGAAAAAAGGGACAGAGCCACAGCAGCCATGCCAACAACCGAAACCGCTCCGGCTTTAGGGCTTACCCCTGAGCAGAAATACGAGTTCGACCTTCGGGGTTATTTCGTGCTGAAAGGGCACTATGGCGCAGAGGCCCTCAAGGAGTTTCATGCCGGCATCGACGAGCTCCAGTCCATTCCCATCGATTACGAGACCTATCGCAAACTCGGCGTCGCCAGCTATTTCCTGGGTGCCGCTATGGAGAACCCGGACCATCCTTTTTGGTACGGCGAACACCGAGATGACCGGCGACCCAATCCTGAAACCGGAGGCGTCGGGCGGGTGGACCATGCTCTGTGTGGCACCGACAAGTTCGACCGAATTGCGCGCGACCCGATCCTGAAGGCCATCCATACCGAACTGGCCGGTGGCCCCATCATGCTCTCCGCGACCTACTACATCGAAAAGGTGGGCCCTTGCATCGGCGGCGGTCTTCACAATGCCGGTTATCCGGTAAACCGGGATATTCGCTATTCCTATGATCACACCAGCCAACGATTCCTGTGTACGAGCACCAAGAGTGTCATCATCCTCTCAGACATGAGCCGTGTCGAAAGCGGACCATTCGCGGCCATTCCTGGCAGCCACAAGGCCAACTTCGCGTGCCCGTTCGAGATGAGCGACGCCACCAAGAATCCTATGGCCGTTCCCGTTTTGGCTGATCCGGGTGATGTAGTCATCTTCTCGGAGGGGATGACCCACAACGCCTATCCGGTTACGAGCCGGTCGGTCCGCCGCTCCATATTTTTCAATTACATGCCCGCGATCAGACCGAACAATCTGCCGCATCAGCGGATGTCCATCTACCCCGATCACGTGCTGCAACGCCTGAGTGATGTGTACGACATACTTACGACGCCCGGATATATCTGATCGAGGGATCTCAACTCTGTCCCTTAATTGCCAATCACGAATACTTTGGAAGAATGCCCGATCCCGCGTTATCAATTAGCGGTTTCGGTAGACGCTCAACCCGTAGGGCTCCACCGTTTCAAGGAGGTCCAGGTTCAATTGGTTCGATTTGTCCAGGCTTGTAAAAATGATCGCTCCCGGTTCATAGCGCTCAAAGCCCGCCCTTGAACCGGAGATCTCAATGCCAACGGTCGGGTACTTCGACCGAAACAAGGGCCGCAGGGGCGACGCATAAAATGTTGCGATGACCTCCATCGTTACCGGGTGTGGAAGAGCTGCATCAAATACGAACTGTGTATCCCTGTTTCGATCGAAATAGGCGTCTATTTTCTCCTTTGCCGAGTGGCTCTGACGGTACTCCGAAATGTGATCTGACATCGCATTGTGAGCGGCGATGAGCGTGCTCAACGCCAAGACGGCGACAAGCCCGTTTACGACTCTTCCCGGGCAGTGAAAATTCCGGAAATAGACTAAAGCGAAAAGGATCAAGATTACGCTTCCAGACAGGATGTAGTGTAATCCGTAAGGATGCTTGCATAGCATGAAAAAGACGAGGGACAAGCTGACGACCAGTGAAATCGGTAACGCAGGTTGGATTGCGGTTTGGGGATGGCTATTGACCACACCCGTTTGCCACGACTTGCGGAAGAGAAGGATCCCCAGGCCCATACCGACCGCGAATACGAAATAGGTCAGTCCGAACTGCGGTCTGTCCAGACTAAAGATCTGGAATGCCAGCTCAGACGGGGAGAGGAAGCCGCCGTCAATATCGCCGGTGCCATGTACGCCGCTACTTAAGAGGAGCAGCAATACCCAGCCGCAGAGCTTTAGAAAGTTGTCGGAGAAAAAGGCGGACAATGCCGTGAAAGAGAGAACCGCGCTGAGGGCGCCAATCGCCAGCTGGGGAAGGGAATCCCGGAAGGGTCTTCTCTCGAGAAACGGCGCCAGGAGGAGAGAGAAAACTGCCACCGGAATGAGATTATACTTAATCGTCGTCAGCACACCGAGTACCGATCCAACGACGAGGTAGGACACGGTTCGGGCAGTTGGAGTACGATGTTCGACGGCTGCGCTCCTTTCAAAGCGGCCGAGCAAGGCCATACAGACCGGCAATGCCAGAACAAAGTAAAAGGACTCCGGTTTGAAAATGAGGGCGTGCCGGAAAAAATCTACGTTGCACACGAAGATAAGGTAGATCACGGCGAGGACGTTCGCGTTCGCCGAGCCTCTAAATTGCCAATAGATTCGGACCCAAACTGCCAGGAGGACAAAGAGGACGATTCCTTGCCAAAGCCGCGAGAAGGTCCGGAATCTCTCTCCCTCAAACGCGTTCTCAAAGGTTACTCCAAGCAACTTGACAAAAGGCACCCCGACGAGCTGGACAAGGGTCCCCGGATGATGCGTATGCTGCGCTTTCCCGCTGTTCGCCAAGAGAAGCGAGTTTGCGTAATAGACCGCTTCGGGATCCTTTTTTTGCGCGAAGGGTGGGTGTGGCCAGACCATCACGCACGCGACCCACCAGATGATCAGGAGGAAAGAAAAGAACAGCAACATGAGAAAGTTTGGCCATCTGCCCGGTGGTATTTTCATCGACAAGGAGAATTCGAGTGTCCTTTAAGGCATCCCATGCGAATAACCCGGTTACCGAAGCCTACAGACGGTGTCGAGGGTATTAACATACCCACCCCAGTGGTCGATCCCAGTGCCTTCTCTCGATACCTTCGAAAGTAGGGTTGAAGCAGCATCTTGCACGGGTGGATCGGTTCGAGAGGAATCACTTTCAACCTCTCTTTTGGGGAGTACATTCCAACAACGGTATCTTCTCTGCCAGCGATTCTAGATTGCGATTGAGCCCGACGATATTAGATTCTGATGAGAATCTCGCCACCAGATCGAGGCGCGGCGCCACTCAATGGTCCGAAGGCGGAAGCTCGAAGGGCGGCGGCGGAACCCAAAATATGACAAGGCAAGAACCAGTATGGAAAGGGAGATCCCGTTGATGGTCGGCTTTGCCATGGCGAATATGCAGCCTCCACCATCCATTATCTTTCTGACGGGGACGGTCGTCGAGGCAAGCGGCCGTAAGCCACTCGCCGGAGTCCAGTTGTCGAATGGTGAGCTCATCGTCGCCACCGACGCGGCGGGAACCTTCGAGATCGAGGCTCAGCCTGGCAGGCATCGTTTTCTCACCATTACCACGTCGAGCGGGTATACCTGCGCCGGGGGGTGGTTCCGTCGCATAGATGAGGACTCAAAGCGGTTCGACTTTGTTCTCGAGCCACTTCCCAGAGATGAAGCCGGGGTCCCCTTCGCCGTCGCCCACGTCACCGATCTGCACGCCAGAACGAGTGACGATAGAGAGAAAGGACTCGACATGCCGGAGATCCTGGCGGCCGACCTGGCGCAGATCGAGAGGGAGCTGTCGCCCAGCTTCTTCATCGCTACGGGGGATCTCACTGAGTTCGGTCGGATCGCGGAGTACGAGGCCCTGCAGTCCGTTGTCAATCAGCTGACCACGCCGTTCTATCCGGCTTTCGGCATGCACGATGCCAACGTCCTGGCGCGCAAGGCACCTGGGCCGCGGGTCGAGCCGGACGGGCTCATTCGCGACTGGTTGGATGAATCGAACTTTGGGGTCTCGGTAACGGGCAACTACGAGCGCATGGTCGGCCCTACACACTACAGCTTCGATCGCGGCGAGTGGCATTTCATCGTCTATCCCAACGAAGCCTACGCCTTCTCGATCTACGACCAGCTGCGTCTGGACCGCTGGCTCGACCAGGATCTGTCGATGCAGCCCGATGGGAGACCGGTCGTTGTCGCGACTCACATGGCTCCGACCATGGAACTCCTTTATCGATTGGCTCGGTACGATGTTCGTCTCGTTCTGCACGGCCACTCGCACACAGTGAGGGCGTTTCGCTGGAGGGACATTCTCATCGCCGCCACACCACCACCGTGGGCCGGTGGGGGCGACACCAATCCCAGGGGCTACCGGGCTCTCACCTTCGATGGTACAAGCTGCGACGTGACGTTCCATGCCCTCGCAACTGTATCGACCTTTGCGACACGTCGGATGGAGCCGAGCGCCGCTCCACATTCCAGGTGGGAAACGGCGCTTCCCGCCCACGTTCATCGCGCCGCGCCAATGCCCTTCGAAGGGAACCTGATTATTAGCCTGCAGGACGAGGACAACGGCTCAGAGAGTGGGGTGTGCCGCGTCGATGGCAGCGGCGAAGTCGTCTGGCATAGGCGCACCGATTCAGCTGTACGCAACAGCGTCGCCATCTCGGCCGATGGCGGTATCTTCGGCGTCTCTCAGAATGGCCGTGTGTCGCGACTCGATCCGGAATCTGGGGACGTTGTCTGGAGCAGCGAGATGTGGGGTTATCCCCAGCGCTGGGTGGCCTCTTCGCCCCTGGTCGAGGAAGGAATCGTGTATGTCGGCGCAAAGGCAGGTTACTGCGCATTCGATGCGGCAAGCGGCGAGCGGCTGTGGGAATCCCGCTTCAGCGGCACCATGGATCTATTGGCCGATCCAGTCGGCGACAAGTTCGGTGCCTATCTGGCGCCACTGCTGGTCGACGATCTGGTCATCGTCTTCGTTCCGCGTCGATCGATCATGGCTCTCCGGAATGATAGCGGCCGTATCGTCTGGGAGGAACCCGTTCCCGGTAGTCAGGATTTCTGGGCCTCTCCCATTCTGCTTCGCGAACACCTGATCTCGGGCTCGACACCCGGCCACCTCCTGGCACTGCGGCCTCAGACGGGTGAAGTCATTTGGAAAGTTGATGCCCTCGAAACGGGTGGCGTGCTCAATCACTATTTTACCGGACTGGCTGGCCGTGAAGATCGGATCTTCGGCAGCACGGAGGACGGTTGCGTCCTCGCTCTCGACGCCGTAATGGGTGAAGTGGCGTGGAAGTATCAGACCGGCGAGGCCCTGCTCGACATGAATCCCCACCGGCGAGGCGGCAGCGCAATTTTGGCCTCTCCCGTTGTCTACAACGACTGCCTCGTCGTCAGCGGTGTCGACGGCTTTCTCCACCTCCTCAATTTCGAAACAGGGGATTGCGAGAGGAAGGTTCCTATTGGCTCACCCGTGACAGCTGCTCCGGTCCCTCTGAAGGATGGACTGGCTGTAGTAACCTGGGATGGGACACTGCGATTGATCGAGTTGTAGATCCGGTAGCCTGAAAGTCCGTGAGGATTTCCAGGCTATTGGACCTACGTTGGCTCGACCAGCACTTTGCAGCAACGGTGTGGGTCACAGGCCAGTTCGAATGCATCTTTTGCATCCGACAAAGGAAAACGATGAGTCACAAGCTGCGCAGCTTCGGTGGCGCGCGACCGCAGAATCTCGATCGCCTCCGGAGCGTGCTGGTGCAGTGGCGCTCCAGTGATCCCCTTTACTGTTAAGCTCTTAGCCACGATCTGCATCGTGGGAATTCCAAGCTCGGTGCGCGAGAGCGCCACAATCGCCAGAGTGCCACCGCGAACAACAATCTCAATCGCCTGGGATATGGAGTCCGTGGTTCCGGCGCACTCGAATACGAGGTCGGCTCCGGATTCGGTCTCCTCTCCTTCACGGACCACGGCTGTTCGCAGCCTTTCCAATCCTCCTTCGCCACTCGGATCTACACTGCGAGCGCCAAGGGTCTTTGCTATATCGCGCCGCAGGGGCGACGGTTCGCTGATCACGATATCGCGATAGCCGCGGGCTTGGGCCGCCAGTAGCACCGAAAGCCCGATGGTGCCGCTGCCAACGATAACGATTCGAGGCAGGCGTTTCGGCGTGGATGGAGAGAAAGCGGCTACAGTTTCGATTGCGTTTAGCGCCACAGTGAGGGGCTCGATCAAAGTGACCAGCGCCGCATCGAGGGGGTCTGCTTTCCCAGCTGAGACTGTTCCTTCGATCGAGATCAGATTGCGATTGGCCTCCGGCACCAACAGGTAATCAGCGAAGGCGCCTCCGCAGTCGGCCCAGCGGGAGTGCCCGGTCACCAATTCGCCGACATGGAAGCCGATGACGCGCTCCCCAATTGCCACCACCGTGGCGGCGAACTCGTGCCCGGAGTTGAGAGGGTACTGAAACCGGCTGCCGTAGGCGTCGACCAGGTATCGGTGCACATCCGAGCCACAGATACCACAGGCGTGGATCCGCAGTAGCGCGTCATCCGGACCGCAATCCGGCACCGGCGCCCGGCGTATACGGAGCAGGCGCGGCCCATGTATCTCAGCCGTTAGCATCATGTCGCGGGTTTGTCGTGGCTTTTCCTCTCCGAGGATCACTACTTCGTAGTCTCGAACTGAAACGCATAGAGGGTGGCTTGGTACAGATGAAAGATCAATCGCACCGGCTTGTTCCACAAGATCGTGATATCGCTGCTTCCTCGCCAAGCCACAGTATGCCAGATTTGGTTCGGATCGTCGGAGTGGACGGGGTCGCAATCCTCTGCCGAAAATCCTTCGTAAGGATTAAAGTGGGGATCGAGAGCCTCCACCCGCAGGTAGCCGGAGCCGCAATCGGCGTTGATCTTGAGCCTGTCCCCTTCGAAGACGAACTGCCGCGTGATCACTCGACCTCGCTCGTAGCTCGGTTTCAGCTCGGCCCAGCCATCCTCGCGCAGGATAAGGGCGCCGATCGATGTGTTTCGTTTCGGAAACCGGTCGAGGATCGAATCCAAGTTATCCCTATCAATCTTGGCCCGTTCCGCTGCATCCGAAGGAACGATCGGATGGGGCGGTTCCTGGTCCCTGCCGAACCACTCCTGCTTCGACGGGGAAGCCAGGTAAAGGATGTGAGTCCTGCCATCGTGAACGAGCTGTCCGGCTACCGTTACGGCGACGAAGCCGTAGTCCATACTGCCCGGCCCGCGATTGTCGACCCAAGGTCCGTGGCCGCCCACTCGCTGCCAGCGTTTGCCGTCGCGGCTGACGTAGAGGCCCAATCGGGTATGGGCATGGTCACGCCAGTTTTTCCCGTCCCGCACCATCCACAGCGGTTCAGACAAGAATTCGCCCGTAATTCCGATGTAGAGGCCGCCCACTTTCCGAACCGACATCTCATGGAATTCGAGATTCGGCGGCAGGTCGGGCTCCCAATCCACCGAAACGACCACTTCCTTGTGCGACCAGTCGATCATATCGTCGCTCTCCTGGCGGCCGACCTGGCGTTTACGGTGGAGAAAATTCCAGTGGTGGGAGAACTGGCTGTAGGCGATCCACCTCTGGATCGCTGCATCCCAGATAACCCGCTGAAAGTGGTGATGACGGTAGGGCGAATCTTCGTTTACGGTCGTCCAGCGCAGGCCGTCGGGCGATGCCATGACGGTGGACATGCTGTGCATGCCTTGAGCCCTTGCCCGGTCGTGAGGATTGTAGAGCAGCAAGTATTTGCGGTTCGGATCGCTCTGATTGTGGTTGCGAACCAACCCGATGTGATGTCCCGAATCCTCCAGTACAATGTTTGTCGCCTTGTGCCCCTCGTAGGGGAGGCAACTCTCACTGAGGGGCTTTTCCCAGTGCATACAATCGGTGGATTCGGCGTAGCACAGGATCATGCCGGTGTCACCGTAGGCACTGCCGCTGAGAGACTGGGCATACCATAGCTTGAACTTGCCTTCTTCCGGGTCATGGAGGGCCGCGGCCGGCCAGGGGCGAGGAACGTGCTCCCACGGCAGTTCTCCAGAGGTCAGTACCGGTTCCTCAGGGCGATAAGGCTCAGGGAAGACGCGCTCCACATCCTCCAGGTGGTCGAGTATGAAGTTGTCCAGGAAGAGCTGCCTTTCCGTCCCGATGTGCAGGAAAGGGACCTCATAATCGGGTGGAAAATAGGGATAACGATCGTCGATCGGTCGCTTCCCCGCGAGCGTGTCTTCGATCTTGCGATCCAGATCCAGCGGTTCGGTGGGACTTTTGTTTTCGGGTCGGTCAGCCATCAGAGTCTTTCCGTCTTGGGCGAACTTTACTGGAAGTCAACCTCGATGCCGCAGACTGGTAACGCCCGGTCTTCCCTTCTACCCACCAAGCGGACACCGGACTTCGGTTCGAACTGGGAACATCCCCTCCCGGGAGGGGGTGGGTCGCCCGAGATACCGAGATCAGTTCATGTAGTTCTCCTACTCTTTCGTTCTGAAGTCTTGCAGCTCCATGGCTCCGTCCGTCTGAGGCTCTAACATTCAGTCGCCCTGACCACAGACCGTTTCTAGTGACAGCGACGAATGTTGCCCTCCTGCGTCTCTGCCCTGTAGAATACACAGATGCAATTATCCTGCTGTATCTGGGCTCTGTCGGAAGTGCCGGGCAACGCCCTCGATCACGCTTCCGAGGCGGGCTTCAAGTCGATCGACATTCGCCCGGGTTTCCTCGACACCGAAGAACAGCGGGCCCGGTGTCGAGCTCTCGAGCTCGACGTCTCCTGCTTCGGTGCTTCCTTCGGCTTGCCGGATGGCAGCGCCCTGGACCAAGAGGAAATGGAGGTGCGTAAACAGGCCATCGCCCATATCGAGAAGGGGATCGATGCAGGTGCCAATCTGGGTGCCGCCACTGCCTATGTCGTTCCCGAGATGTCGACTGATGCAAATGCTCTCTCCCGCTACGCAGATTCGCTTACCGACTCTGCCAATCGGGCGGCGGCTCTTGAGATGAAGCTATGTGTCGAGCACTTTCCCGGCCGTGCCCTACCGACTGCAATAGGGACCGTCGAGTATCTGAGAAGCATCAACCACCCCAACCTTTTTCTCCTCCTCGATCTCGGGCATCTCCAGATTTCTAATGAGGATCCGGCCTCCGTCATCGCCGCCGCCGGCTCCCTCCTCGGATATGTCCACCTCGATGACAACGACGGCAAGGGCGATCTGCCCCTGCCCCTTCTCGACGGTATCATGACCATGGATACGTTACATCGTACCTTCCGGGCTCTGCAAGGCAGCGGGTATGCAGGCAACGTCAGCCTGGAACTGAACCCATCCCTCGACGACCCACTGGAGGGCCTTATTCGCAGCCGCAGGGTGGTTGAGGAATTGGTCAGGAGGTGACCCTTTTCCCTTTCCTCAAGTCACACTTAGTCCCGGCCCCCAGGGCCAAGCGACGATTACTCCGGAAACTTAATAGTGTCATGTCGCATCGATTCACGTCGGCAACACGACGATTCCATCAGCTAAGAATGAGGCCACTATAGGGATGCCGGTAAAAGAAGTGAATCCAAAGTCCGGCTGAGCTTCACTTATGACGAGACAAGGTTCGAGAGCGAGGTTCGAGAGTGAGGTTTGCTTCGCAGAATAAGAGCCAGTCGGTTGCAAAAAACCCCCTTGCCCGGAGGGCAAAGAAGACATCGAATACCGCAGGCAACCTTGTCTCGATTCCTATTCCGCCAGGACGACATAGATATCGATATCAACCATTGCTCCGGCCAGCAGGTAGTCGCACCCGACATTACTAGGTCCCTTAGTTCCTCGCGGCACGAGAACCAAAGTACCACTATTTATTGGCCGGATTAATAAGTGAAACGACTATGTGAATCCGACCAAAAGTAAGGGAACTGAGTGCCTGCGTTCAGGTTGATTCCAAGTCTGCTTGCATACAGGACCAACACGCACCATCTCGCCTCGACTACATAACTTCCCCTCCTGGGAGGGCCTGGGGTGGGTTGCCCTTGGCACCGCAATGGGCAGATTACAAATCTGCCCCACCAAAGACTCCGAGGATTCAAGACTCGAAACCAGAAACTTCCCGATGACCAATGACGCGGCCACTGGCCGTCGATCACTGAAGCGGTGAGTAGGGAGTCGGCTCGAGCAGCTGATTCTTGACGTTCTTCACGATGATGCCATCCTTGTGGGACTCCTCGAAGACCCGTTGCCATTCCGGGTCGGCTCGGAAGCTGTTCCAGGCTTCCTGACGTTGGTTCGCATCTTCGAAGGCGACGAGATACGTCAGCTCGTGGTTGCTGTCCCCGACGGCCGTCGTCCAGTAGCCGATATTCTTGATGCCGTGTTTCTCAAAAAGCCTCAGAGTGTGATCGGAAAACCGCTTGTTGCAGGCTGGAAGCATTCCCGGGTTGCATTCGTAAACCCTTATTTCGTAGAGCATGGATTTTTTCCTTCTGTTTTAGTTCCGTGACTTTTCTGTTCGAAGAAACCTTACGTACTATCTTTCGCAAGGATTTTGATTTCGGTAAAAAGAAAAGGTGCAACGGATTGGGGAGAGAGTGATTCAATACGGCCGACAGGCGTTTCCACAACCCCTAAACATCCGCGATGATCGCCTTGATCCAGACATTTCGATGTCTAGGTCCATGCCGAGCTTGATCGCCTCGCCCAAGAACCCATGATCGACTCTGACGAAACTGACGTGCAGCTGTCCGAGCAGGAAAACGACCCATGTCCGATATCTTAGATAAAATCAGCCAACGGCTCGTCGAAGCCTGGCAATCTCTCGGGAGCTGGCTCACTAGCCCAAAGACTTACGCCGAGCTGGTGGCAGTTGTTATCGCCATTGCTCTGGCATTCATTCTGGCCACCGTTGTAAGAGCCCGCGTCCCCGTCTTTCGCAAACCGCCGGATGAGGGTCCCCTATTCCATTTCCGTTCCCTGCTCTTTCGCGGGAGCGTTTTGGTATTTCCGCTTCTCATCATTACGCTTCTTAGCGTAGCGATGGGATTTGCCGAATCAGCGCTGTCGCAGAGCTCGCTGATTAGACTCGCCCAAGGAATCGCCGTCATCTTCCTACTCTACACCATCCTCACTCAGTTGATTAAGAGCCGCTTTCTCAACGCGCTCGTCGTCTGGATCGGCATTCCCGTTGCCATCCTGCATCTACTTGGATGGCTGGACGATGTTACGAAGTACCTGGACGACGTGTCCATGACCGTAGGCAACATACATCTGTCGCTCTTTGCGCTAATTCGTACGTTGATCTTCGGTTCTCTACTCTTCTGGCTTGGAAGAATTTCTAACAGCGCCGGTAAACGGGCCATCCGCAATCAAGAGTCGCTGAACGCGGGAACTCGCGAAGTCTTCGCCAAGCTGTTTGAGATCTCGCTCTTCGTCGTCATCTTCCTGCTGCTGCTGCAGGTCATGGGAATCAACCTCACCGCCTTGGCCGTTTTTGGCGGCGCGTTGGGAGTTGGACTCGGCTTCGGATTGCAACAGATCGCCTCCAACTTTATCTCCGGAATTATCATTCTGCTCGATCGGTCAGTCACGATTGGCGATCACATTCAACTTGAGGATGGCCGTTCCGGTATCCTGCGGGAATTGAATATGCGATATGGCGTTATTGAGACCTATGACGGCAAAGACATTATGGTCCCGAACGAACGGTTCATTACCACGTCTTACACCAACTGGACACACAAAGATCCGAAGCAGCGATATGCGCTTGAGTTCCAGGTGGCATACTCAACTGATTTGGACCTGCTATTTGATAATATCCGGGCGCTGTGCGCAGAACATCCCAAGGTGATAAGCGGGGACGATCTCCCTACCGAACTGCGGCCCGATGCCGAAATTGCTGGGTTTGGCGATTCAGGTATCAATATCTTGGTAGAGTTTTGGATGGAAGACATCGATGATGGCAAGAATCGGGTGGGCGCGGATCTGCTGCACACAATATGGCGTTCCATCCAAGAGAACGGGATGCAGATTCCATTCCCGCAGCGAGAAGTGCGGATACTTCGGGGAGATGATTCTGTCACACAGCCCGATTGACGCTGAGCATCCATTCAATATTCGAACAACCCACCCCTACCCCTCCGAAGAGGGGAGTGAATGATGAGAACAGTGTTCGGAACTTCCCCTCCTGGGTGGGTTGCCCCAATAGACAAGGATCGGTCGAACTTTCAGAAAATCCAGCTCAGCGGAACCCATGCGGATTACCGAGCGGTTAAACCGCAGGGTTCTCTTCGGGTATAGGTGATCAATCGTTACATCCAACTGTGGGGCCGCACATCTGGATGTGACGATCTTGTAGACTGGATCGAAGTTCTACCCTCGATTGATCGGACTCCGCAGTTTCCGGCTGTGCTCAGACGAATAGCGGGTCGAAGACGGAATAGGAATTCGTGCCAACGAATTCCTTGCTATTCCATGAAAAACACCATCTCCATATCCATCCATTGTTCGCCCGGCTTGCGGTTGGGGAGAGGTGTCTGACAGGGGACGCATTCTTCGTACCAGCGCTGGGTTTCCGGGTCGTCGGCTATTGTCTGCAGGTCGGCTTCGTAGTCGTCGCCGGTGTATTCCCAATAGCCGAACAGGTATTTCTTCCCCTCGAGCTCGGTTGTATAGATCGAGAAGTTTCTGATGTGGGAGTCCTTGAGCCGCTGCAGGACGCTTGGCCAGGTGCCGGAGTGAAGTTTTCTGTAATACTGCTCCTTTTCCGGCACCAGTCCGATGACAAATCCAAATCGCTTCACGTCGGCCTTCAGGTGCTCTTCAGGCGTTGGATTGGTGGGCCCGTAGACGGCCTGGATTCCGGTTGGGTTGCCCATAGGATTTCCTTTCTAGCCCGCTTTTCTCACAAATATCAGAGCTTATAAATCTGCTCGGCGTTGGTGTGGAAAAGCTTCTCCTGCTCTTTTTCCGGCCTTGAGGCAACAATCTCGCGAAGCGCCTTGACCCAATCCGCCAAAGCCGCACCGAAGATGCACACCGGCCAGTCGCTGCCAAATACAACCCGCTCCGGCCCGAAAGAGTCGAGGCAGTGCTCAACCGTCGGGGCCAGCGTATCCGCCGACCACCCGCTTGGCGCACGGGCTACAATCCCGGAAATTTTGCACACGGTATTTTCCCGTGCCCCCAGCGCGGCAATGTCCCGCCGCCATTGGCCCGCATCGTGGTAATAAGGATTATCCGGATCGGGCGAAGCAGCTCCGTTGACAATCATCGGATCCGCGTTACCGCAATGATCCACTATGAAGAGCGTGCCCGGACATTGATCCACCAGCTCGACGCCATCCGAGAGTTCGGAAGGGCGCATACACAAGTCGAAGCTCTTATCAATTTCGCCCAACGCGCGGACCCCCCGCACGAACGAAGGCTCCAGACAATGCCCTCTCGGCGTCTCAGGCAGTTGTAGTACGTCGCGAAACCCCTTGACGTAAGGGCTGTCCCTAAACCGGGCCGTGTATCCGGCAAAGGCATCCTCGTCCGGACTGCCCCCGATCACCGCACCGGCCATCGGATTGTCGTCCCGGCCACACATCTCAATGACAAACTCCACTTCCGCCTCGCGTTGCGCCGGATCGACGTCGACTTCCATATAAACGGTAGCCGCAACCTCGGAATCGGCAGACGCCTCGAGGTAGTCACTCATCAGATAGCTCCGGTCAAGCTGCTGCACCGACGGATCGCTCAGCCATGGCAAGGTGAACTGTTCAAGGTTCCACATGTGCTGGTGGGTATCGACCAATGGAATTTCCATGGGGGGAAGTAATGAGGGACAGGTTAGGGGGGAACAAGCCGGAAACGACAAGCTCGCAAAGCCAAGCCACTCTCTTGGGCGATCGTATACCTCATCCTTCGTGTTTCTCAATCGTGATCCCTCGTCGATCCTCTCCCCTCATTTCGATTCTTCCACCCCGCGCAATGACTAGGAATTCGCCTTAGCGAATTCCCGATTCGTCGCCCTGAAATATTGACTCGCCAATCAGTCGGCAAAGACGTTTCGAAGTTTAAGAAGGGAGATCAGGTTTTCGGGACCTCTAACTTTCGGATGGGAGCATATGGCGAATACGTGTGCCTACCCGCCAGCTACCCGATGATTGTTCGGAAGCCGCAAAATATGAAATTTGAAGAAGCGGCTGCGGTACCTCTGGGAGGGCTGAATGCACTTCACTTTTTGAGAAAAGCTAGAAGGTTTGATATTCTGCCCGGACCGTGTCAGATCGAAAAGGAGGTTTACGCCATGTCCGAAACATTATCCCCGTCCGTAATCGAAACTTTGAGGGAATTTGACAGTGCGACCATAGCGAATGCCATTGAGCATTTTGAAGTGCGCGATCCGACTACAGGTTACGCCACCAGCGAACTGGTCTGCCAAACCCCTGAGATTGCCAAACCGATGGTCGGCTACGCCATCACCTGTACGCTGGATACCACGACCCCCGGTGACTGAATTCTTTGACTTCCTGGAAAGCGACCAATTCACCGTCGATGATCTGAAACGCCGTATTATCCCTCATGAGTAGGACAGTTCACACTTTGTCTCCAAGTCTCAGTTTTCGCTCTCTCGTCGTGACTCTCAGTCGTGATCTCCCGTCGAATCCGATCGCAGCGCGCGGCATCTATTTTGGGGCCACCAAACAGCGACTTCCGCGTCGGGACGACTCGGACCACCTTTACATTGCAGAGTGTTGCAATGGTTTCGGGTCGGTTCCCCTGTTCTCATACGACAGGAGACTTGCACCCCGATTACAGCGCGCGCATGATGGGCACCCACAAACAAGTAGTGGAGGATGAATATGGAGACAGAACTGTCGAAACAGATCCTTGGTCGCACGGGGTTGGAAGTGACCCAACTCGGCTACGGCACCGCCTTGGGTATGGGGCAGAGAGATGGCCCCAGCGTTGAAGAGGCAGGGCGCCTTCTCAATGACGTGCTCGATGCCGGGATCAATTTCATCGACACGGCGCCGGACTATAGCATGGCCGAGGAGTGCATAGGCGACCACATCAGTCAGCGCCGTAGTGAGTACTTCCTGGCCACGAAATGTGGCTGCAATATTGATTCGGACGGGGTCCGGCAGGAGCCAGGTCATCTGTGGACGGCGGAACGGCTGCGCAGAAACATCGAGCAAAGCCTGGAGCGCATGAAGACCGACTATGTGGACTTGCTGCAGATGCACAATCCAAGCGTAGAGGAGGTGGAAAAGGGAGGGCTCGTCGAGGTCTTACAGGAGATCCGCCAGGCCGGGAAGACCCGCTTCATCGGTGTTTCCTCCACCGCTCCGCACCTTTCGGCCTTTACCCAATTGGGTGTCTTCGATACCTTTCAGATCCCCTACTCAGCACTGGAGCGAAGGCACGAGCGGATGATTCAGGAAGCGGCCGATCTGGGGGCGGGCATTATCATCCGCGGCGGCATTGCTCGAGGGCGCCATGCCAAGGAGGAGCGTTCCACCACGTGGGACAAGGCCCAACTCGATGAGTTGCTGGACGGTATGAATCGCTATGAGTTCGTGCTGCGCTTCACCCTGTCGCATCCGGCCTGCCACACCACCATCGTGGGCACAGCCGAAGGGGATCACCTCGAAGCTAATGTCGCTACGGCCAAGGCCGGGCCCTTGCCGTCCCCTGTCTACGAGCAGGCCAAGGAGCGCCTCGCTCAGATCGGGGAAGAGCCGGAGGAGTGAAAGGACTAGGTGTAGACGACTAAGTGTGCGGCGACTAAGAATAGGACGACTAAGTGTGCTGAGCAATCCCCTCCTCGGAGGGGTAGGGGTGGGTTGCCCTTAGGCAGATTGCAAATCTGCCCCACCAAAGACACCGATATATCAGGACTCTCCTCCCAACCCGAAACCCACATCCCGTTCTCATCCCCTTATTGGATCTTGCCAGCCACCTGATTTTTTCGGATATTAATCGGCGGTTTACCGGAACGTGCCCAAAAGGGGGGGCACGGGTAGGTTGTTCTTAATCCCCGTGAAGGAGGTGGTCCTATGTCTAATTTGATTTATGGATCCTCCGGAGCAATGTCATAATACCGAATTGACGGAGGCTCCAGAGTTTACGGGCTCTGAAGTGAGGCAACGCCTCTACTTCAGGGCCTTTTTTTTAGATATTTGCACGGACTCCTCCGCGACGCGGGCTTGAGTGGACGATTGGGTGGACGATGGGAACGGCTACCGAAACGTTGGGAATTCTCTCTGCCATTAATCCGCGGATTTGAGAAAGCCGCGGCTTGATTTAGCTTTCAAAGCGTTGGGTATTGGATACTTTGAATATCAGCTTGTTCCACCCCGAAACGGTTTCAAAAAATCAATCGACTAGGCGACGCATATTCGTTCTGTCCCTGAAAATTCCCAAGTAGATGTTCCCCTGATCTGTCTTTATTTGAACTGGCCCTGCTTGACTGAAGCGGTCTGGGTGATGTTTTATATTCCCGGGCATCGTGCATTCCATGGTAGCACTCAAACGCCGCGTTCAATTAATCGACGAGGAGAGATCCGATGGTAAACAAGATTCACAAAATCGCGATAGTAACTGACGACATCGAGGGGGCGGTTGAATTCTACACGCAGAAGCTGGGTTTAACGGTGGTGGAGCGCTTCAAAAACGATGACGACGAGGACTATGTCTTTTTGGACGCCGGTGGTATCCTGCTTGAGTTGATGCCCCAGAAGAGCATGGGCCGAGCTCCCGGTTTTCATCACATCTCCTTTAAGGTCGACAACGTTGCGGAGAGTGCTCAGGAGTTAAAGGACAAAGGAGTCGCCATCACCAAGGAGCCCTTCGATGTCGGCGGCGGCACCGGAATTACCCTGGGTTTTTTCGAAGGGCCCAACAAGATAAGCCTGCAACTTTTCCACCGCGAGGGATGAGGACTAAATGCGTGTAGCACGAGCAGATCGAGAGGATATGAAGGAATTGTCCGCGCTCCACGGCGGCGCAAATTCCATACTCTTCAAGAGTCTTTGGGATCGAAATGATTTCGAAACACCTTTCGCCTTCGTTCACTCCGCGATTCTCCCGCCAGGTGGGGGGATCGGTTATCACCGCCACGACGATAACGAGGAGATCTTTATCACGGTCGACAATGCAGCGCAGTTCAGCCACAACGGGCGGACCGCGACGGTCGAGGGAGGTGCCGCAGTGCCAGTGCGTTCGGGCGAGATCCACGCCATCTACAACCACACCGATCGGGAGACTCGTTGGTTCAACGTCAACTGCGCGGTGGCCGGGGGAGAGCCCAAATCGACCGATCTGGGTGACGACCGAGTGGGCGCGGAGTTAGAATCGACCGAGCGCTTGCCGGTGGGGCGACTGGATCGTAGCGCCGTGAAATACGCGCGGTCGCACGGCGGCAAGGGGAAGGTCGGCAGTAGATTGGTTTGGCAGAAGGAGGATTTCCGTTCCAATTTCGGTTTTCTGGCCCATTGCCTGATGCCGTCGAACACTTCGATCGGTTATCACCGCCATGAAGGCGTCGAGGAGTGCTATATCATTATCGAAGGCAGCGGACGCATGACGGTCGATGACGAGACGAGGGAAGTTTCGAAGTGGGACGCCATCCCGAGTCGGCTGGGGGGCAGCCATGGGCTTTACAACCATACGGAAAATGAATTGGAACTGCTGGTTGTTGCCGTCTGTGCCGAGAAAGGTGTTCTTGACTCGACTGATCTGGGCGATGATTTAAGCGAACGCTAAATATCAGCTGGAAGGATACCCTATGGCATCAGTGAAGATCTCATTTTTTGGCCACGCCTCATTTAAATTCGAGTCCGATAAGGGCTCGGTCACTTACTTCGACCCCTGGCTCGACAACAACCCCACCGCTAAGACGAAACTCAACCAGGTCAAAAAAGCCGATATCGTGATCGCCAGCCACGGCCACGACGACCATATCGGCGATTCCTATGAGATCTGTAAGAAGACCAAGGCGAAATTCGTCGGCAACTATGAGCTCTGCATCGTGGCCGAAGAGGTTCACGGCCTCAAGATGGGCTCGGGGTCGCTGCCCATGAACCCCGGTGGTACAGTCAGAGTCAAGGACGCCGAGATCACTATGGTGCAAGGGCACCATTCGCTGTCATTGTCCCCTAACGTAATCGGGACGGAATTACCTCCGGGTCTGCTCTTCCATCCCGACGGCTCGGTCACCGGCTTTGTTGTTGCCTACGATAGCGGCATCACCATCTACGACACGGCCGATACCTGTCTCTTCAGCGATATGCAGCTGATCGGACAGATGTACGGGCCGCAAGTCGCCATTATGCCGGTGGGCGGGCAGTTTACCATGGGCATCCGCGAGGCGGCGCGGGCGGCGAGTCTGATTCGTCCCGACGTCGTCATTCCCTGCCATTACGGACCGATTATGGGGCAGCCGGCTGATATTGGTGAGTTGCGGAAGGCGGTTAAGTTTCTCTCACCCAACACCGAGGTGGTGGAGATGGCGGTAGGACAGACGTTGACCTATACCGCGAGCAGCCACAGATTGCGTTAGGCGTGGCAGGAGGGCAGCCACAGAGCAGCCAAAGGGGTTCAGGCATTCGAACTTAAGTCTCCTCGCATAGGGGTATCTGAACGCACGATCTCGAGCGTAGCGGGCTACCTGCTTGCTCACACTTAGTCCAATACCCTTCGTCACTTAGACCCAGCCTCCAAGACCAATCGACTAAGTGTGTGCTTTTTTGAATTCTTTCGAACTTAGGCTACGATTATGATCCACGATGGGAGCTCGACGGAGTATCCGATCTGGCGTGGTGAGTCTGACCTGGAAATGGTGTTGAACACTGGCCTGCGCCCTATCATTTTCTCAGGAATTCTGGTCCGCTTGATGAAGTCAATGTGTGGTGCCGATGGGTGAGCGAAGGCAAAAGATTCTGATTCTATACCTGGCAAATTCGGCCCTCGAGAGCAAGGTCCACGCCTGGACGCAGTACGATGGAACCGGCAGGCAACACCCAATGTCCGGAGATAGCGATTCTCCACCCTACGACACAGGATTGGATGCCCTGAAAGATGGATGGCGCGTCCTCCAATTTCCGCAACTGATACCCCCGGCACCGGGAGCGGAATACTCGACTTCGTTTATGCAATTCGAGTACATCTTCGAGAAATTGGAAGAAATCTGAAGACATGAACGAACACCTTTTGGATTCCTTGCAAATGGCGCGCTTCGCGGCCCATGGCGTGCTTCGATTCGACCAGCTCGTATCCGACGAGTTGAATGCCGTGGTCCATGCCGAGATGGCCGAGGGCAGCCCTGCCCGTCTTCCTTATGGAACCCCTCTGTCCGATTGTTTTCCCGCACCCTCGGCCATCGGCGCGGTCATTCGGCTGCCCCAGATTCAGGGAATCATCGAGAGTCTGGTCGGCCCCAACTCTCTGTATGACCACCACAATCTCCACGTCCTGCCACCCAAACAGGAATCCGCGCAGATCATTCACGGCGACGGCATCATCGACACCCGCATACACTTCGACATTCAGCTGTTTTATTTTCCCCATGATGTACCCTCCGAAATGGGAGGCTCCATGGTGGTGCCCGGGAGCCATTTTCGAAGGATCAACTATGCGACCATCGGGCGCTACCAGAATTTCTTGGGCCAAATGAAGATGGAGGGAAAGGCGGGCACGGTCTTTGTCCTCCACCACGGGATCTGGCACTGCGCGCGTCGCAACGAAACCGATTGCACCCGCTACATGTTCAAGCTGCGGCTGAATCCGCAGCTACGCCAGGAGCGGCTCTGGGATACCAGCGATATCGATCAGCCAGGTGGAAAGGGGGAAGCGGTTAGGTCCGAGGTCATCCGAATCTTCAATCAGCACGAGCCCTGGTTTGATCTCGCGGACGGTCAGCTGGACGTCGTCAACCGCATCAAGTTCTGGCGCTTCCTCACCGGGGACCCGACCTTTGATGCCAACTACTGGCTGACCCGAATCGAGAATATGCCCGAGGCGGTGGCGGGCTAGGGGAGCCAAAGCAGGCTTTGGAATTGAGTCACAATGAAGCGATCATTCGGTGAGCGGCGAATCTGTGAGATAATACGAGATAAGGTTCGATGAACGAAAGAGCACTCATATGTGATGAGAAGCAGACCTTCTCCATCGAGAGCGTGACCCTGGAGGATCCGGCGCCGGACCAGGTTGTGATCCGAACGCTCTACACCGGGGTGAGCAGAGGGACGGAATTCGCATTCATCCGCAACAAAATCTCGCGGGGTCCTTATCCCCTGTGCACGGGTTATATGGGCACGGGGGTGGTGTGGCTATGAGCACAGTGTTGATTACCGGGGCGAGCGGATTCATTGGCCGTGCCCTTGCAGCCGCCATGTCGGTGAGCCACAACGTGCTCTGCATGAGCCGCAGGAATCCCGACCTGAATCTCCCGTGGATTAAGGGTGATTTCGGTTCATTTGAGGATCTGCGACAGCTCGACGACAAGCGAATCGATGCTGTCATCCACCTCGGCGCAGTGACGGGCGGTTGTCTGGAACGCGACGCGATGCTCGTCAACGTGGAAGGCGCGCGATGCCTGATGAGGTACCTGATGGATTGCGGCTGCAGGAAATTCGTTATGGCCAGTTCCATTGCGGCGGTTGGCTTCCAGAGCGAGCAATTCAGACCTCTTCAAATTCCTCTCCCCGATGAACATCCCTGCTTCGACCGCGATGGCTACGGCTTCTCCAAATACCTGATGGAAGAGGTCACTAGATACTACCATCGCCAAAACGACGAGATCGATGTGATAAACCTGCGTCTTTCGTCCGTGGCACGGGACGAGGAAATGCCTCCGCTCAGAGGAGTGGAACCGCCGAGGAAGTGGTCACTCGGTTTCATAACGATCATGGCGCGCAGCGATGCCGTCCGCGCCTTCACCCTGGCTGTAGAAGCTCCCTACAGGCCCGGTGTTCGCACTATGAACGCAGCAGGCCCAAACGCATGGACGGCCGTTCCGGTGACTGAAATTCTCAGAAACTGGTGGGGGAATGATGTGGACCTGTCTTTTTTTGAGCAGCCGGGACATGAGTACGACTCCGTCTACGACGTAAACCTCATCCAGCGGAAACTTGGTTTCGTGGCAGAACGAGTCGCTCACCCGGCGACGGATGCGTGAGCACCCGACATGGCATTGGCCAAGGTAGTTGTGTCTTGCCGCCGAAGCCGCAACCAAAGAGTCACGATTGAAATAGCGAAGGGAAGTGAACGCCCAAGGTCCAAGTGTAACCCATCGGAGAGTAGGATCTTGACTGTCGGCTTTCGAACTTTTCCTTCTCCTCGGTCAATAACTCGATCATGGCCGAATACTCCAGTAGTCGATCCCCCAGGTCGGGCTTCTTGTTGCTCATCGTAACTTCATATTTTGCTTTTATTCCTACCAATTTCAAATTGGGCGTTGGATGTTGAAATACGCAATGTTTTGAATATCAGCTGTTTTACTTCAGAACATGTTCAAAAAACTAGGTTTTGACGGATTGGAATATTAACACCACTATGTCGGTCTATGTTTGTGCCTAGCGGCACAAAGGTTCCGTACGGTCTTAGAGTCTTCCGCCTTTAGAATACGATGACACATTCACGCAAGTTATGGATCGTTTCCTTGGCTCTGGCGTGGACTCTGGGCTGGTTCAATCCGGCGCTTTCCAAAGAGGGAGTGGGTTCCGAGGAAGCCGAACTCGCCCGTCGTGTTGAAGCCTTGGAGAAACGGCTGGACCGCTTGGAAAATGCGTTCGCTCAAAAGGAAAACAAAGCGGAACTGGAAGCTCGGGCGAGATCCGAGCTCTCTGCTATCCAGGCGCTTATCGCTGATGACAAATTCGAAGAAGCCAAGGCAGATCTTGTCAAGTTCTTGAGGACCTACAACGACCCCCGCATGACCTCGACGGCGCGGACGATGGCGAAAGAGCTGTCCGTAATCGGCACGAATGTCCCTGCAAGGTGGGGTATTGAGAAGTGGTTTCAAGGCGGAGAGGCGGCTCTACAGAGCCGTCAGGAACCGACCGTCCTTTTTTTCTGGGAAACCTGGTGCGTTTACTGCCGCCAGCAAATGCCGACGATCCAAGCACTCTACAAGGATTTGAAAGCCGAAGGTTTGGAGATCGTTGGCCTGACAACGGTGAGCGGAAGCGCCACGGAACGAGGTGTGAAGGACTTCATCAAGCGATTTGAATTGTCTTTTCCTGTGGCCAAGGAAGATGGCAGTGTCGGCCGAGCATTCGAAATATCAGGAATTCCGATGGCGACGGTCATCAAGGAGGGTAAGGTCATTTGGCGCGGCCACCCCGGTCGCCTGTCTCAGGAAAAACTCAGAGCCTGGCTTTGAGCAGTGCGAGGGGTTTCAGTCGGTCGCGCAGGTCCTACACAGTGCGACGGTTTCAATCGAAAACCGCAATCGAGCGGCGAGACCCATCAATCCCGTAAAAGGACCAAGGGTTCGGGCCACGCCGGAGCGCGCTCGCGGCCTGCCCGGAACTCGGCCAAGTCAGATCACCGCCACTGCATTGCGCGCCTCCTCGTCCCAATCCGGCTCAAGCGGCGCCTCGTCGTTGTAGGCGATCCGCAGGTAACCGTTATCTACATATGGGGTACCCAAGCAGTTGACCTCGGCATCCTCCGGCAGCGGACCGAGACCCGATGCAGACTCGTAGAGCGGGTCGTTGCTCACGGCAAGGATGACGTGGAAGTCGCCGCCGTGGCACTGCACGCCGAAGCTCTCGCACAACTGCGCCTGTTTGATCTGACCGGTGATGCCGATGCCCCGCTGCCGGGCGATGTCGGTGGCCTGCAGGGCCAGGAAAGCCGAGGTATTGAACGGCTGGCCGCCGATGGCGCCGATCCACTCCAGCGCCAACACCGGAAGATCCAGGGTCGCGCAGAGCTTCTTGAGTCCCATCAGGTCGTAGTCCTGCAGTGGTTCTTCGATCCAGCGCAGATTCAGCTTCTCCAGGGCGCGGCCGATCTTGACCGCTTCGTTGTAGGTGTAGTGTTCGACCGCGTCGTGCATCAGCAGGAAGTCGTCACCGAGGGTGGCGCGCAGCTCCGTGAACAGTTCGGTGTTGCCTTTCACGCCGCGGTAGGAGTGGTCCTTGCAGCCTTTGAAACCGTCTTCCTTGACCTTGACGCCGCTCTCCACGAGTTCATCGATGGTGGAGCCACCGATGTTGCGATAGGCCGGCACCTCTTCGCAGCAAGCGCCCAGGAGTTTGTAAATGGGTTTCCGCGCGTGCCGGCTGGCCAGGTGCCACAGCATGTTGTCGATCTGGTCGACGATGCCGCGCCCGGTGTAGAAGAAGCGCTGGGCATACCACAGCCTCTGCCAGATGAATTCGCGGTCAAAGGCGTCGACGTCGATCAACATCGGGGCGATGTCGGCCATGAACTTTCTGGCCTCGAACTCGAGGTCGTCCCGGTGGAAACCGCTACCAAAGTCGCAGTAGGCGTCGAGCGGGCCGTCAGTGACCAGCCGCAGCCGTGACTTGTAGGTGGTGTACTCGGTATCGTCGACGAATTCGATCACCTCGTCCGGGCGTTGGCCCCTGAACCCGCCTGAGTGCGTGAACATGCCATTCAGTCCCGGCGGCACCTTCTCCATGGTGTGGCGCGTGTTGCGGTAGGACCGCGTGCTCTTGCCGTTCTCGCTGATGTAGATCTTGGCCTCCTTTATTCTCATGATACCTCCTCCTCGGTAGCCTTTTCCACTTCGGCCCAGTCGAGCTCAACCCCGAGTCCGGGCCCTTGAGGGACGTTGATATGGCCGTCCTCCAAAGTGATCGGGTTCGTGATCAGCGGCTCCCCCCCGAGGCTTCCCAATCCCCAGCCTTCGAAGAAGGTGCAGTTGCGGATGGCCCCGATGACGTGGGCGTGCACGAATCCGTTCATGGCCCCCACCGATGTTATCTCGCAGTTCACACCGAAGGCTTCGGCCAGGCGCGCGATTTTGATCATGTCGGTGATGCCGCCGCGCCAAGGTACGCTTGCACGCACGATGTCGACCGCCTGCTGGGCAACCAGCTGGGAAGTCGAGTAGATCGTGCCCGGGAGGTATTCGGAAGCCGCGATCGGCAGGTCGAGAGCATCGGAGAGCTGTTTCAGGCCCATCATGTCGTAGTCGCGCAAGGGCTCCTCGAACCAGTAGTAGTCGGCCTCCTGTAATGCCCGGCCGACGCGGATGGCGTCGACGTAGTCGTAGGTCTGAACCGCGTCGTGCATGAGGAGGAAGTCCGGTTCCACTGCCTCTCTGACAGCAGCTGCCACTCTCTTCATCGTCTCCACACCCCGGTAACAGTGGTCCTTGTAGCCGAAGAACCCCTCCTCCTTCGCCTTGACCGCGTCGGCGACGTATTCCTCCACGGTTTCGAGGTCGCCCCCGCTCTTGTAGCAGGGGATGCGGTCCCGGTAACCGCCCAAGAGCCGGAAGACCGGCATGTCCGGTCATCTTGCCGACCAAGTCCCACAAGGCGACGTCCACGAAGCCGCTTACCGTGTGAGGCAAATATTTGAAGCGGTCGGCCTTAACCAGATTCTGCCACATCCGCTCCCTGTCTAACGGATCCTGACCGACGAGTTCGGATTTGCAGCTGTCGAGAATGTGGGGGATGACCCGGGCGTCGACACCCAGGCAATGGCCCTCCAACTCGCTGTCGGTCTGGATTCGCAACAGACCGATCGGCTGGTTGATCACGATATCAGTGATTTTCATATCTCTGCCTTTCTGGAATCAGATGTTCCTAACATCCCGAAGGTACCAATCGCAAGGTAACAGATCGAATGTCGATTGCGTTTACGATTACGATGGTCGATTACTGTAGGAGCGACATCAGCCGCCAATCGAAATCCGCAATCGTAAGCGTAATCGAAGCTCTCCTCCTGTAAAAGATAAACTGTAACTAATGACCGGTCATTCAGAGGAGGCGGCCGGACCGAATTTGGGGGAAGTTCCGGGTGGATCACCATCGGCTCGCGCATGGGGCGCCCTGACAGATCCGGCAAGCTTCAAATTTCGACAAGGTTACCGGACGAATCGAAGATCAGGGGAAATTCTCCCATCACCTTGACCGAAGGGTCGAGTGATTCGAGCAGCGATTCACTCACGACCAGATTCTCCAGGTTCAATGTGTTTCGAATGATCGCGACTCGAGGACAAGCTCGGTGAGGGCCCTGAACGCAGGAGAGAGCGGTTTCGATGAGTTCGCGATCGTTCTCCAGCGTGATCGGGATCTTGCCCCGCTGAACAAAATTCGAGGTGAGCGCGTTCAGGAGAGTCTGCTGCATATCCGTCGCATCCATCAGCCTTCGGGTGATGAAATCTGCCAAACCCAACCCGCAGGCGTTGCCCTCGGACTCTTTGCTGAGAGCGAGCACACCGATCAATTGGATATTCGGCGATGTGGGCTCGAGCTCGCCTTCGATGTAGAGCCGCCCAAACACATTGGGGTCCATTCCCGTGCCACTTATGTTCTTCCCCATCTCCTGAATCAGGAGCAGTTCCGCTTCCTCAAAGGGTAGGCGAGGGAAGAATTGGTAGGATTCCTTCAGGATCTCTTTTTCACGATCGGGTATCTCTTCCGCCCTGACGCCCCGCAAGATGGCGGTTTGGCCAAGCCGGTTTTCAATAATTGCCAGACCCCCGGCGATCTTTCCCGTGCCGATCAAGACGCGAGCGAGCGATTCCAATGCCGGTGGGAAACCGCCTACCTTGTTGGCGTGAATAAGATCCGCCTGTTTCACCTTGCCCAGCCCCAGGGCCATCATCTTACAGAGACCGCTCTCAATGGCGCCATGGAAATCGGTGTGCTTCTTGACACGGTTGACGATAAAGACGCCGTCGGCCTCATCGACCAGCACATCGAGATAGACCGGCATGCCCCCATCGGTTTCACCTATCTTCCGTGTCTCCATGGTCGATCGTACCGGCATCTCGACGCTTTTTTCGGTTATGCCGAGCTCCTCCAGGACTCTGAGTTGCCCTTCCACAGTTGCGCCGCCATGGCTGCCCATGGCAGTGATGACGAAGGGTTCGGCCCCCAACTCCCTTAGCGTAGCGCCGACCGCACGAAGTATCACTGGGATGTTCCAAATTCCGCGGCTGCCTCCGGTGATCGCGATCTTCGCTCCAGGACTTAGAATATCACCGACTCCCGAAGCGAGGACTTCGCGCTTAACCGCCGCGTCAAGGTCGGCAGCGAGCGTGTCAGTGGCGAAGTCCTGCTCTATTTTGTAGAAAGTCGAGAGGTTCATGGGGGTCCGATCGATACCCAATCGCAGACTGTCTCTAGCCGAATGCCTTATTGTTGAGAATGTCTCTCCAGTGTCGCAAAGGACAGGGTCGCGATCGATCTTTTGTGCCTCAAGGTTAAAGTGCCGAGAAGTTGTGCTCGTTCAGGCGACACCGTGGCACGCTCGCAGCCTGGCCGGAACTCCGCCGATTCAGATCACCGCAACTGCTTTGCGCGTCTCCTCATCCCAGTCCGGTTCAGACGGCGCCTCGTCGCTGTAAGCGATCCGCAGGTAACCGTCCTCTACATACGGGGTACCCAGGCAGTTGACCTTCGCGTCCTCCGGCAGCGGACCGAGACCCGACGCCGACTCGTAGAGCGGGTCGTTGCTCACGGCAAGGATGACGTGGAAGTCGCCGCCGTGGCACTGCACGCCGAAGCTCTCGCACAACTGCGCCTGTTTGATTTGGCCGGTGATGCCGATGCCCCGCTGCCGGGCGATGTCGGTGGCCTGCAGGGCTAGGAAAGCCGAGGTATTGAACGGCTGGCCGCCGATGGCGCCGATCCACTCCAGCGCCAACACCGGAAGATCCAGGGTCGCGCAGAGCTTCTTGAGTCCCATCAGGTCGTAGTCCTGCAGTGGTTCTTCGATCCAGCGCAGATTCAGCTTCTCCAGGGCGCGGCCGATCTTGACCGCTTCGTTGTAGGTGTAGTGTTCGACCGCGTCGTGCATCAGCAGGAAGTCGTCACCGAGGGTGGCGCGCAGCTCCGTGAACAGCTCGATGTTGCCTTTAACGCCGCGGTAGGAGTGGTCCTTGCAGCCTTTGAAACCGTCTTCCTTGACCTTGACGCCGCTCTCCACGAGTTCATCGATGGTGGAGCCACCGATGTTGCGATAGGCCGGCACCTCTTCGCGGCAAGCGCCCAGGAGTTTGTAAATGGGTTTCCGCGCGTGCCGGCTGGCCAGGTGCCACAGCATGTTGTCGATCTGGTCGACGATGCCGCGCCCGGTGTAGAAGAAGCGCTGGGCATACCACAGCCTCTGCCAGATGAATTCGCGGTCAAAGGCGTCGACGTCGATCAACATCGGGGCGATGTCGGCCATGAACTTTCTGGCCTCGAACTCGAGGTCGTCCCGGTGGAAACCGCTACCAAAGTCGCAGTAGGCGTCGAGCGGGCCGTCAGTGACCAGCCGCAGCCGTGACTTGTAGGTGGTGTACTCGGTATCGTCGACGAATTCGATCACCTCGTCCGGGCGTTGGCCCCTGAACCCGCCTGAGTGCGTGAACATGCCATTCAGTCCCGGCGGCACCTTCTCCATGGTGTGGCGCGTGTTGCGGTAGGACCGCGTGCTCTTGCCGTTCTCGCTGATGTAGATCTTGGCCTCCTTTATTCTCATGATACCTCCTCCTCGGTAGCCTTTTCCACTTCGGCCCAGTCGAGCTCAACCCCGAGTCCGGGCCCTTGAGGGACGTTGATATGGCCGTCCTCCAAAGTGATCGGGTTCGTGATCAGCGGCTCCCCCCCGAGGCTTCCCAATCCCCAGCCTTCGAAGAAGGTGCAGTTGCGGATGGCCCCGATGACGTGGGCGTGCACGAATCCGTTCATGGCCCCCACCGATGTTATCTCGCAGTTCACACCGAAGGCTTCGGCCAGGCGCGCGATTTTGATCATGTCGGTGATGCCGCCGCGCCAAGGTACGCTTGCACGCACGATGTCGACCGCCTGCTGGGCAACCAGCTGGGAAGTCGAGTAGATCGTGCCCGGGAGGTATTCGGAAGCCGCGATCGGCAGGTCGAGAGCATCGGAGAGCTGTTTCAGGCCCATCATGTCGTAGTCGCGCAAGGGCTCCTCGAACCAGTAGTAGTCGGCCTCCTGTAATGCCCGGCCGACGCGGATGGCGTCGACGTAGTCGTAGGTCTGAACCGCGTCGTGCATGAGGAGGAAGTCCGGTCCCACCGCCTCTCTGACAGCAGCTGCCACTCTCTTCATCGTCTCCACACCCCGGTAACAGTGGTCCTTGTAGCCGAAGAACCCCTCCTCCTTGGCCTGGACCGCGTCGGCGACATATTCCCCTACGGTTTCCAGATCGCCCCCGCTCTTGTAGCAGGGGATGCGGTCCCGGTAACCGCCCAAGAGCCGGAAGACCGGCATGTCGGTCATCTTGCCGACCAAGTCCCACAAGGCGACGTCCACGAAGCCGCTTACCGTGTGAGGCAAATATTTGAAGCGGTCGGCCTTAACCAGATTCTGCCACATCCGCTCCCTGTCTAACGGATCCTGACCGACGAGTTCGGATTTGCAGCTGTCGAGAATGTGGGGGATGACCCGGGCGTCGACACCCAGGCAATGGCCCTCCAACTCACCGTCAGTCTGTATTCGCAACAGACCGATCGGCTGGTTGATCATGATATCAGTGATTTTCATATCTCTGCCTTTCTGGATTCAGAGATTCCTAACATCCCGAAGGTGCCAATCGCAAGGTAACAAATCGAAGCTCGCCTGCCGATTGCGCCTACGTTTTAAATCCGATCTCTTCACAAGGAGTCGAATGCTGCATCCTAAACCCAGTCGCACCGGGTAGAGGAATCCGTGAGGATTTCTACGCTCCCGATGTTGCTGCCGACTTGAAGAAACGCTTACTTGGTCTGGGTTTTTCAGGTGAGGTCGAGCTCTTTTCGCATGGGCTTCCTTTTCCACTACGGTTTATTCATGGGATTACGAATTGTCAGATTGGGGAGCGATCGAGCTTCTGATGAAGGCCTGCGGATCGGCGCCGTGCGCAGGCCGCCGCGCGGCGTTCGGAAAGTAGAATACGCAAGCAGGAATATCTACGACGTCTGGTTCCCAAACCTCTCACCAAGCGAGTCGCTTCTCAAGGAATTCTTCCCTGTCGCCGACAACATGAAGCAATGGCGCGCCTTTAAGCGTCGATTCCTGGCGGAAATGAAAAAACCCGAAGCGGCTCGCGATCTGGATCTCCTTGCCGCACTCTCCCATCAGACCAACTTCTCCTTAGGTTGCTACTGTCAGAACGAATCACTCTGTCACCGCTCCCTGCTCAAAGAGTTGCTCCAAATCCGCGGGGCTCTTCTCCTCTGAAAGGTAAACCGCAACTAACGATCGGTCACCCAAAGCACGCACTTTCGTCCCTTTCTACAAGGTCTACGAATTGTTCGAGCGAATCGACTACAGGACAAGGAGGATATGGGTGCCACTTCAAATCCGCCCTTTGCCAATAGACTTTCCATTCTCTGCGAGAGTTCACGTAGGTGGCTTTCGCGATAGGTAATTCCTGTCTCTTTTTCGGTAGAATCCGGTGCTCGCCACCTTCGCGCTGAACGTTAGCAAGCTCTTGGCCTCCCGATCAAGTATTGCTTTCGACGGAGGTCGGCTCCGTGTTTTCTTCCCCTTTGAATCGATCAACCATGTAGGGAGTTGATGCCGTGTCCGGAGGACCCGGCCCACCTCTGGAAGGAGCGCGAAGCGGGTGGTCCGTGTCGTCGTGAGTCCTTATTGGGTGGCCAAGGAGGGCGAAAAGATTCAGCTCATTGAAAATGTCTCGGTCACTCAACGTCCTGCCAGAGGGGATACGCACGGTCATGCGGTTCGATTCCTTCCGCTGCCTCTTCTTGAGCAGCGCGCTTTGGTGGTTCGCCTTTGGGGTGGACTTCCTGGCCGTCGGGTGGATCGCCCTCGAATTGACGAATTCCCCCTTTCTGGTGGCCCTGGTGAAGTTCTTCCGCATGATCCCGCTCGTCCTGACCGGGATTTTCTCAGGGGTCATAATCGATCGCTTCGGTCGACGCCGTGTGATTGTGGTCGCCCAAGGGATCCATTGCGTGGTGGCGGTCGGTATGGCGCTCCTGTTCTGGACCGGCCAGGCGGCCTACTGGCATCTTGCGGCAGCTGCCTTCATCATGGGATCGGCATGGTCCGTTGACTTTCCCGCGAGGCGATCTCTGATCCCCGATCTGGTGGGCAAGGAAAAGACGGGCGACGCGATTATCTGCGAGGGTGTCGCGACGAATGCGGCCCGCGTGGTAGGGCCTCTCGCCGGGGGCTTGATCATCCAAGCATCCGGCCCTCTCGGTTGCTTCCTGCTCCTGAGTGCGGTCTCCCTGCTGTCCCTCCTCTTTCTCAGACGATTGCCGACCGGCGTGATACCCCGTGACGCCATGCCATCGACGGATTCGCCTTGGAAGCAACTCATTGAGGGCTTCGACTATGCCCGTCGGCATCGGGTCGTTCTCGCGATTCTTTTGGTCACCATGACGATGAATATGCTCGGGTTTCCCTACATGACTTTGCTCCCAGTCTTTGCCCGTGATGTTCTCAGTCTGGACGCGGCTGGGCTCGGTCTCATCGGGATGGCCGCGGGCCTGGGCGCACTTCCCGGTATCTTGATCGTGTATCGACTGAAAGCGGTTGTTTCTCAAGGTATGATCTACGCAGCCGGCTCCCTTGGATTTTGCCTATTCATCGTCTTGTTTGCCACCTCCAAATCCTTCTCTCTCTCCTTCGCGATGCTCCTTATCTGCGGTATCGGGCACGCCTGTTTCGGCCTGATGCAAAGCTCCCTCATGCTTACGGTTGCAAGCGACGAAATGAGAAGTCGGGCCATGGGACTGGTGGTCCTCGCAATCGGCGTAAGCCCCTTGGGGCAGCTTCTGGTGGGAACGCTCGCCTCAGAATTCGGCGCCCCCTTCGCGGTTCAGGTGTCAGCCTCCCTTGCGATGCTCTCGCTTATCCTGATCGTGCTTCTGCTGCCCCAGATCTGGAAAGCAGGAGATCTGAGTGCGCGAGGAGTGGAGAAACGGTAGACGCTGTTCGAAAAGCGCTCAGAACTCTACACTAGAGCCCGTCCCAGTGGTGGAAACAATTGATTTTTAATGAGTTATGGGCAAAAAAAAGGCCGGATAGAGCTGCAAAAAGCTCGATCCGGCGAAAAAGGGCGCTTATGCTTGCGTTAGTCAAATACAAAGCACGCCCTTCTCATGAAAAATATTGCCGTACAAAGCTTCCTGCGTCCAGCCCTAACTCCAGTCATTCGATGCAAAGACTACACCGTGTTTCTGGAAACAATGGAGCGGATTGACCGGGTTTTGATCGACTCCTCGCTGGAAAGGGAGGCGATCGTAAAAGCCTTGGAAGGATGGGATGAAGCGGGAGGGAAGGATCGGGAGCGACGCGCTCTAAGAGCGATAAAAGCGCTGCGGGTGGAGGTGGTGCGTCATTTACTCGGAGGGATATCCTTTCGTTGTCTGTCGCAGGAGTTGGGACGCAGTGAGCTTCTGGCTAATTTTTGCCGGGTGCGTGAGGTAGACGGGATCCGGAAAATATCGAAGAGCAGTCTGGAACGGGATTCGAAATTCTTCGACGAAGCGTATCTGAGACAGCTGCATGCAAGGATGACCGAGGTGGTGGGCAATGCTGAACATTGTGGTGAGGCAGGATTAGAGAAGCCGATCGATACGAGGGAATGCCTGATCGACGCCACTTGCCTGGGAGCGAACATCCACTGGCCCGTGGACTGGGTCTTGCTCAAGGATGTGGGAGCAACGCTGCTCAAGGCGATCAGTCTGATCCGGCAGGCGGGAATGAAACAGCGCATGCCCCAGGGAGCAAAGGGATTGGCTCGGGAGATGAACAAACGGTGCCTGGAGATGACGCATGCGCGTCGGCGCCGGGAGGCGGGCAAAGCGCGTAAAGGGATCCTGCGGCGGATGAAGCTATTGCTCAAGAAGATTGAGGGCCATGCCCTTCGCCACCGTGACTTATTGGAAGCTATGTGGATGCAAAGCGATTACACCGAGAAGAAGGCGAGCCGAATCATCGAGCGAATGGATGGTATGTTAGAGCAGATACCGCAGGTCATGAAACAGGCGCACGAACGGATCATAGGGGGGCGGCAGGTGAAGAATGAGGAGAAGATCCTGAGCGCCTACGAACCTGAGATTGACGTCATCGTGCGAGGCAAGGCAGATCGGGAGGTGGAGTTTGGCAACACCCTTTATTTATGCGAGAGCGCAGAGGGATATCTGTTGGACTGGAAACTGTATGGGGGGCAGGCCCCGAGCGAATTGAAGCAGCTTTGGGAAAGTCTGGAGAGGCAAAAGGGCTTCGCTTTAGAGGAGAAGATCGAAGCGATCAGTGGGGATCGGGGCTATGCCTCGAAGGCGGCCAGCAAGCGGCTCCAGGCAGAGGGGATTTTTGACGCCCTTACGCCCCGCAATCCACAAGAGCTCAAGGAGCGGATGGAGGAGCCGCGCTTTGTCCGGTTGCAGCGACGACGAGGGAGCACCGAAGGCCGGATCGGAGTGCTCAAGAACCGATGGCACGGGGGCAAGATACGCAGCAAAGGCTTTGACAACCGTAACCTTAGCGTGGCCTGGTCGGTTCTGTCCCACAATCTATGGAAAATCGCGCAGAGACTTGCGCAAGAACATGAGAAAGAGGCAACGCAGGCGGGTGACGTCCTATCCTTCCTGTAAAAAGAAAAATGGTGTAACCTCCTGAAAACAAAAATGTAACCAAACCGGGGCCGAAAGGCGGCCCCGAAAAACAGGAGACTACACCATGAAGAAGATAGCATCGAGTGAGAAGATAGAGCAAGAGCTAATGGAAGGAATCGCGAGCAGCACAGATCCACTGGGGGAGGCGGCCCGACGGGGAGCCCAGCTGATGCTGCAAAGAGCCTTGGAGATCGAAGTGAGCGATTTTCTGGGGCGAGAGCGCTATGAGCGCTCGAGTGATGGAGCACTGCGGGGCTACCGCAATGGCTATGAGCCGAAGAAAGTGCATCTTTGCGAAGGGACGATTGAGCTGCAGGTACCGCAGATTCGCGACGGGCTGGAGCCGTTCGAGTCGGCCTGGCTGGAAGCGATCGGACGACGCTCGAAGCGGCTTTTGGAGCTGGTGCCGATGCTCTATGTGAAAGGGATGAGTCAGCGCGATATCGAGACGGCGCTGATCGAGTCTTTGGGGGTAGAGCAGACCGGGCGCAGCGTGGTCAATGAGGTGTGCCAAAGTCTGAGGATGGACTTTGCAAAGTGGCAGGAAAGAGATCTGAGTGGTGAGCGCGTGCTCTATCTGTTTCTGGACGGGATCTATATGAGGCTGCGGCCCGAAGACAAGAGGGCAGTGGCGGTCCTATGCGCCTACGGGATGCTCTGGGACGGACGTAAGGTATTGCTTCATATGGCCGTAGGGGACAAGGAGAGCAGCGCCTGTTGGGAGGCCTTCCTGGAGGACATGAAGAGCCGGGGATTGGCCGATCCAGTACTCAGTGTGATGGACGGTAATTCGGGTCTACGCAAGGCGGTGGGAAGGAAGTTTCCGAACAGCCTGGTGCAGCGCTGCCAGGTGCACAAGATGCGCAACATCGTCAACAAGCTTCCAGAGGTAGCCCGTCCCACCCTCAAAAAGCTCATTCACAAAGCCTTTACGGCGAAGGGATACCGCGAGGCTGTAGAACAGGCTCGCGCCATCATCGAGGAATACAAGGGGAGCTTTCCAGCCGCCATGAAGTGCCTGGAGCGTGACCTGGAGGAATCGCTCACAGCGCTGAAATTTCCCTTCCTGCACCGAAAACAGATCCGCACCACCAATCTGCTGGAGCGACTCTTCGGGGAAGGGCGCCGTCGCACCAAAGTGATTCCCCGATTCCGCTCCGAAACGAGCGGACTGTGCCTGATCTTCGCGGTCCTGGTGGATGCCTCAGAAGGCTGGCGAGGAGTCCGCATGGAACCCTACCTGGTGGAACGACTCAAACAGATCTGGAGCGATCCGGAGAGCACCTGGAAGGATCCGGACCTGATGAAATTCGCTGCCTGAAGGGAAGAAAGTAAAGATAATCTAATAGAGGTTATGCCATTCCGATTTTACAGGAAAAGGCGGACTTGACCCGCAGGCGGCATAGGGATCCAAGAATCGAGTCAGAGGCGCTTCCTTGGGAGAACTATCGACTCAAAGCGAGAGGAAGGGTGCTGGAAAGGTGCATAACGGATAAAAGGTAAGCTACCGAGGACGGAAGGCATGTCGTGGTCTACATAACGTGACGAAGATTGATATCGGTATCAGGCTTCCACCCAAATCCTCTCGGATTTGGGACAGCCTCTACACTAGGCTTCTTTGTCGCGAGCCTTGTCGATGCTGGCGTTAATTTCCTGGTGGGGGACGTAAGGGGGGACGTAGATGAAATCGCCGGGTCCGGCTTCGGCCACGTATTCGAGTTGCTCACCCCAGCGCATGCGGACTTTGCGCTTCGTAGCAACCTGCAGGTTCAGATCGAAAGGTGTCGTGTGTAAATCGCGACCAATTCCATACCGACAGATTCCTACTAAGAGTCTTTCGGACGAACCTGGGCACTTGCGAAGCAATCGAATGTCAAAGTCCGACAGACTCCTAGGCCGGGTGCCGTCGCCGGCAAATTATAGGGTAACTGACATCTATCCGAATGGTGGCGAGGAGGGTCTCCCGGCGCCAGGATAATCGGGTGGCTGGAGGTCGCGCTCTAGGGTCGTGGGCGTGCAAAGAGATGCCGGAAGGCAAGAGGACTCAGATAGAGAGTGGGACCCTTTTAACGGCGCCGGACTCGATCCCAGCCAGCCTTAAGCTTTCTGAATAGATTTCGATTCTTCCAATCGGAAATCGCAATCTCAAACGTGATCGAAACTCGAAAGCTCCGAGGTCGATTTCGCTTACGATTGGGGTGGTCGATTGAGGTGAGGGCTTGCCAGCAAAGCGGAAATTTCTGAGAGAATACGATTTATGTTCAAACACCTATCGGACCATCTCTACCGCTTTGCGGACACCTGTAATGTCTATGTCCTGGTGGACGGAGAAGAAGCCTTGCTCATCGACGCCGGGTCGGGGGCCGTTCTCGATCACTTGGCCGAAATTGGCGTAAAAAGAGTTGAATGGATCCTCCACACCCATCACCACCGGGATCAGTGCTGGGGTGACCCGCTCCTGCAGGAAGCGGGCGCAAAGATCGCCGTTCCGGAATATGAGCGGCATCTCTTCGAGCAGGCCGAACTCTTTTGGCAGGTGCGGCGGATCTACGACAACTACGACTGCCGGAACAATTTCTTCACCTCGGGAAACAATATTGCCGTCGACGCCACGCTCGACGACTACGAAACGTTTGCCTGGCGCGATTACGAGTTTTTCGTCCTACCGTCGAGAGGACACACCGGTGGATCCTCTGCCTTGATTGCCACGATCGACGGCCGCCTGGTTGGATTTACCGGGGATCTCATCCGGAAGGGCGGGCTCCTTTATCAACTCCATGCCATGGAAAACCGCTATGGGGATATGTCCGGGGCGATTTTTACCCTCGAGTCGATTCAGGCTCTGCGCCACCTCATCAAAGGCCAGCCGGTCGGCGGAAAGACGATGACGGGTGGAGAAAACGCTCTTTTCCTGCCCTCACACGGAGAGGTGATCGAAGATCCGGAAGGCGACATCGATCGGCTCGAAATGCGGCTAATCGACCTCTATTCCCTCGGCCGAGAAGTGCTCGCCGCGGGCAGGGATGCGGTATTGGAACCGTTTTACCTTCCTGAACCGAAATTCGTACCGCTCTCGCGACATCTCCTATGGGGCGGTAGCTGGACCTGTTCCTTCTTCTACGTCCTGCTCAGTGATTCGGGAAAGGCCATGTTCATAGACTACGGGCACGGCCAATGGGCCCATATGCAGGTGGGATCCGAACACGGAATGCTGGGGGATCGCATGCGGTTTGTCGAACACCACCTGAAGGAACTTCGGCAGCGCTGGGGAATAGAGACCTTCGATCTTGTTGTCCCGACTCATATCCACGACGATCACACCGCCGGCATTCCGCACCTGCAGCGCCACTACGGGACTCGATGCTACGCCCTCGATTCCGTCGCCCGCGTCTTGACCGATCCCGAGGCATGGGCTTCGACTCCGTGCACGTTTCACAAGCCGATTCGGGTCGACCGGATTCTCGCCGATGGGGAGCGATTCGAGTGGGAGGAATACACCTTCGACATCTATTTCGCCCCCGGACAAACCGAATATCACAGCGTCTTTGCCGGTCTCATCGACGGCAAGAAGGTGGCCTTTACCGGGGACAATCTCTTCTTTCACGACGTCCTTGAAGCCGATCGTGTCGTCCAGCGGCCATACCAGACCACCGTTCTGCGAAACAGTTTTCAGCTCGGTATGCACCGCCGCTGTGCCGAAGTGATGCAAACCGTGCAGCCCGATTTGGTCTGTCCCGGACACCGGGAGGTCTATTCCTTCAATCGCCAGCTCCTTGCCGAGTACGTCGATTTCATCGCCCGAAAAGAGCGGGTAGTCCGCAACCTTGTCGACGAACCGGCCGATCACTTTGTCGACCTATTCTGGGTCCGCCTCCTGCCCTACCTCTCCACCGTCGAGGCCAGCGGCTCGATCGAGTATACCCTCCTTCTGCGCAATAACCTGGAACGCACGGCCCGCTTTGGTGTCCGCTTGCTCCCCCCTCCCGGCTGGTCCGCCTCCGAATCCCGCGAAACTGTCGAGCTGGAGCCCGGCGAGCGCGGTGAATTGCGACTCGCTGCAAACGCCCCCGCCGACCCTGACACTCAGCGTCGGCTCATCACCGCGGAGGTCTGCATCGACGGAATCTCACAGGGACCCATCGGCGAGGCTCTGGTTACCGTAATTTGATCCGCCCACGCGGTTCCATGCTGTTTATCCACTTCGGTTCTAACCTGAAACTTCAATGTAGATGGGGGTTTTCGGACGGCCCGGAACGTCGTTTCGGCTGGTAGGTTACTTGGAAGTTGGGTCCCGCTGAGCGGGATTCGATGTTGGGTGTTGAAAAAAGGCTGGGATCAACATCCAACGTCCAATTTTGCGGTTGCATGATCCGGCACCGACGGCAGCAAAGAAAGGTCGAAGAGTTGCGGAGTCAAATGCAGTTTCACCCTCGATTGATCCGGTCCCGAAGTGGCAACCGGCGGCTGGAGCTGAGTTGGTACTTGCACCGATATTGGGATGGGTTCGGACTAAGCAATGTCCAGGCCGCAGGGTGGCCCTTTTAGCAGGTCGAAACTTGCTTTCGGCAGAGCTAGCTGGGGAGATCTAATGTCGTGAGTCTCAATCGTGATCTAGAGTCGAACGGGCTATCCTTGACATCGTTGAACCCACCCCCAACCCCTCCCAGGAGGGGATCGACCGGAGAGAACGACTGAGAGTCACGACGTGAGAGTTTCTGAAGAGCGGTTACACAAAAAAAGGAGGACAAAATGGCAGATGCATTCAACGCACCGGGCGTGGTGAAACCGTTCGGGATATTTTCCAGTGCCGCGTGGCAGCCGGACGGCCAAGTGCTACACGTCTCCGGCAATGTTTCCCAAGCGGAGGACGGAGCGACAGTTGGCAGAGGAAACATGGAAGCCCAGACCCGACAGGCACTTCAAAACATCCGAGACGTTCTCGCCTCTGCCGGCGGCAGAATGGATGACGTGGTAAAGGTCACCGTTTTCGTAACCGACGTTTCTGAGATTGCACGGATTCACGAAGTGAGGTCCGAGTTTTTCGCCAAGCCTTATCCGGCGAGCACGCTGGTGCAGGTTGCGCAACTCATCGATCCGGAGTGGCTGATAGAGATCGAAGCCATTGCGGTAATCCCCGAGCACAGAATCCAGCGACCTGCTGTAAATGAGTGAGGATTGTGAACTATCTTTCTGAACGGGAAGACGGGCTGGCCGAATAAGGGAGAAAGGAGTTCGGTTCTTCCAATCGAGAATCGCAATCTCAAGCGTAATCGAAGCTCGAAATCTCGGTAGGTGCGCAGTGGCGCACCGAGCTGCGCGGTGGCGCACCGAAGTCGATTGGGCTTACGATTACGGAGGTCGATTGGGGGAGTTCAGAAAGCTTGGAATGAAATACACGAGAGGGAAAGCGTTAGCGTTTCTACGATTCGTCATCGACTGGCACGCAGTCGAAATCCTTACGGATTCCGCTACACGGGACATTTGCGCTTCTACAGGGGTTTTTCTGACAAGTCCATAATCTCGCTTCAGCCCAAGTCCCACCGCGCCGGCAGATCTTCGGTATACCTGACTCGTGCGTAGTAGATCCCGTGAGGTTCCTTCATTTCCTCGGTGATGGCAGGTCCCTTAGGTCCGGACACCTCGAGGTTCATTACTCGGCAGCGCCAAAGTAGGTACTGCTCCCGCCCTCCGGCGTGGGGGAGGAGTTTGCACATCTCCGATTTCGGGGTCATCTCAGGTTTGAAGAGCCCTTCCCTGATATTGTCGAAGATCTCCCTTCTGTCGGACTCCTCAAAGGTTTCCGGGTCGATCCGCCATGTGAATAGGGGATTGCGCGCATTCCGGTAGGGAGAGGCCTCCGGATCACCGGTGAACATCTGGATTTCCCCGTCCGGGCGGTTGTAGAGCGTGAATGGGGTTCTGTTTTTTCGATTCCGGGTAAAGACCGGCTCAGAAAGATTTTTGAACGGATCCTCAGAGGTCGTCCACCCGTTGGCTCCCTTAATTTCCTCGATCCTGTCTGCCCGGGTGCAAATGATCCAGCGGTCTCGGCCCCGAACGATACTGGCTTCAGTGTGCGTTCTCCCCGCGGTCTGCAGGAGGGGTCCGGTATCCACCCATTCGTAGAGTCCCGCATCAGGATTGAAACGATATTTCACTGCCGCCACACACCCTCCGGAAAAGTGGTTGACGGCCACCCACTCCGTGCCCTCGTCGTTGTAGGAAACCGATTGGCTGATGCTCTGATTCATCCAGAGTAAGGACCCACGACGACAGAACTCGAGGCCCTCCTCGTGGCCCAGCTCACGCGACATCTTAACCGGACCCAGAACCTCGATGTCATCCTCCTCTTCATTGAGGCGAAACTGTATCTCTTCCACGTGCAGAAGCCTGGACTCGGTTGCCCGGAGTCGTTCTACGAGGCCCGTCTTGGGATCGATAGTGCCGTATCGGTTCCTCCTCCAGCGAGCCATAAAGACATTGGCGTTAGGCGCCGGCTTCCCCTTGACCATCGCACCCTTGGGAATACCGAAGACTCCCGGATGCCCAAATTGGAGGATGCTCGTTTTCCCGTCATCATCCGCGTCCCAGTCGTCGATCGATTTCCGTAACCGTCCCTCCCGCACAATCCTTCCGTCCGGCCGGTCAGCTCGAAGCTGGTAAATGATGCTTCGATCGTCGTCCGTTTCTCTCCAGCCCCGGGTGGCGTATATCAGCATCCAGCGATCGGCACTCAATTGGCACCCGTTTCCATGTCCCGGGTAGACGTCATCAATGCGCCTCTCTCCCTCCATCGTGCACTCGTGGAGCAACTTGCCCTGAACGTGGATTGAATCGATCATCTTTTCTTACCGAGTGACCGCTATTTTCAGAAATCATCCGCCCACCAGCAACGATTTTTGTCAAGGGGAAAAGGGGAATCAACGGCCTTCCGCGGGCATATGAATTCATTTCCTAACCCGGCGTAGCCGGAACCAAGAATGCTGCGCAAACATGATGGGATTTCACAAGTGAGGTACTAAGTTTGCCGCCGTCCCTTAGTCTCCCGTATGAGGCCTCGTGAGTTTCAAGTTCGCCATAGAGTAATCTGTGGCGTTGAATTGTATCTGAACCACTACTGTTTCCGACGATGAGTGAAATCTCAGAACGTATCACATCGAACCCCAAACAATGTGGTGGGCGGCCTTGCATTCGGGGCATGCGCATACGAGTCACGGACGTTCTCGACCTTCTTGAGGCTGGTCTGAACTTCGAACAGATCCTCTCAGAATTGCCGGACCTTGAAATCGAGGACATTAAGGCATCGATCGCCTATGCCCGTCGTAGTGTTGATCATCCGGTGATCGCTGCATGATCTGGCTACGATTCGGCAAGGCAATACATTCGAGAATCGATTGAAGGGAATCTTAAGACGAAACCTCCAAGATGGCCTTGACCTGATCGATTGGGGAAATTCCCTGGTCGAACTTAGCGGGTCGAAATAGCGCTGACGATGTTGTCTACCAGCGCGTGAACGAGCTCGTAAGCAGGCGCCGGGATCTGACGCCAAGTACGGCTCTAAGATTTGTCAGATCTTTTTGGTAACTCGGAAGCCTTCTGGAGGAATCTGCAACTTCGTTGGGATCTCTACCGAGCTATAAGTGCAGAGAAAAAACAACCGGCTAAGATCTTGCCCCTGAGAAATGCGAGACATTTCACCTCTTCCACCGTAAATTTCTGGCGCAAGTATATTAGTTTTGTCTCTTAGTATGCGCTGGATCGAACTCTTGCCTTTTGTCCCTCACGTCGTATTCTCAGGGTTTCTGAAATCAAGATCAAACAATGATACGCACCCTTGAAGCTGTGATCGACGAGGAAGGTAGTGTGCGGATACTCGAGAATGCTCACCTGCCGGCGGGACGCCGTGCGCTCGTCACAATTCTCGAAGATGAACAGGGCGCTCATTCCGCCGAAACTGCGCTGCTGAGCGAAAAAGCGCTCGCGGAGGACTGGAATCGGCCCGAAGAGGATGCCGCGTGGGCTCAATTGCAGCAGGATCGGTAGTCCTGGTTCGATTCCCTTTTTCAGACCTGTCGCAAGCAAAGCTGCGTCCTGCGGTGATTCTGGCTGATTGCGGACGTGGTGACTGGGTAATGTGTCAGATCACGAGCAATCCTTACTCAGACTCTCGAGCCATTGAGATTACCGATTCGATCGTTCAGCTCTTCGAGCCGGAAGTTCCACCATCCTGTTGAAGTTGCGGCGGTCATCTCAGCAGTACCGCCTCTCCCATTCACTATTTCGCTCCTTGAGAAACGCAAGGCGTTTCGATTCCCCGGCCATTCAAGAAATCCAGAGCACATCGAGATTACCCCCCGAAACAACTGGAAATTCGCTTCAGCGAAATGCGAAGCATTTCGATTCTTCCGGCGATAAATGAATAGAAACCCGCGATTCCCGCGGATTTCTCGCCCATCAGAAAAGTCCCATTCACGGCAGGAGCGGCGAAGTGATAGAGTGCCGATTTGCCCTCGATCTCTAGGCGCTGTTCTCTTATGTCTACATTTTCAAACGCAAGTATAATAAATCTGACCCTTAACTTCCCCCATTTTCCGATTCTACTTCCTCTGTTGCCCGCGGTGGGTTCGATGATATAAGAAAGGAAAATCCAAAACCGCCGGATGAAATTGTACAGATTGACCTATAGGATTATCGCTGTCTTGGTCTGCGCTTGCTGTTGTCAACAGGCGCCAGCAGTCACCATAGGTCATTGGCGATTCGAAGAGGGTACACCAGGAAATGCGGCTGGTGGTGCTGACTCGGTTCTGGATTCCTCCGCCAGTTTACACCATGGCACCCCAAACGGCGGACCCGTTTATAGCAATGCCACACCATTTGGAACCGTGCCTCAAACCGGGCAAGCGAATAATTTGAGTCTGAGTTTTGACGGGGCGAACGATACCGTGGCCATACCACACACAACCTCTTTGGACAGTGCCGGGCCGTTTACCGTCGAATTCTGGATGCGGAGCTCGGGAACCGGATTCGGACAAGACCTCTTGGTCGATAAATCTCACGGCTTTACCGATTCCACCGGTTGGGTTTTCCAATCAAATCCGAACGCCGGCTTCATCTTTTTCGCTGTGGGTCTTGGCGGCGAGAGCAGTACCAATTTTCGGGGCGTGCAAACATTAAGCGACCTCTTCGATAACCAATGGCACCATCTCGCTGGAACTTACGACGGTACCACGACCGAATTTTTCGTCGACGGGGTCTCCCAAGGAACGAACACGGTTGGAACCTATGTTGGAAACACGCGCGATGTTCGCATCGGCAACACTTGGCAGTTCAGCCGTTTCTTCGCCGGACAAATTGACGAGTTGCGAATCTCCGACACAGTCCTCTCGACTTGCGAACTCCTCAACGCAGCCGTCGAGAGGTCCTGTGCCGTCACGTTCTCGACCAATTTTGAATCCGGGGCACCTCCGGAATTTTCGGGCGTTACCACGACCGAGCCCGTGCAGGGCTTTTCCAATCACGGTTATTCGGGAGACTTTCTCCGCAACCTGACCTCGCAGCCGCCGTTGAAGACCACCCTGAGCCTGACGAATCTTCCTTCCCACGACTTCATCTCAATCGGCTTCCTGCTTGCGATCATTGACACCTGGGATGGACCGGTTTCCGGGGCTATGGGGGCGAGGACAAGTTTAATGTAGCTCTCGACGGAAATGTAGTCTTTTCACAGCATTTTCAGAACGCCTACGGTGGAGATCAGAACTACGCCGCCCCGCCCGGTGTGCTGCTCGTGGAAAAGACGCAGCTTGGGTTTCGCCAGGCAAACGAACAGGATTCGGAATCGGGTTTCAGCATGGGAAACGACCCGGCATTTCAAGAGATTGCTCATACCTCGTCCACCGCCGTCATCGAATGGTTCGCCAGTGGCGCGGGTTGGGATCACAACAACGATGGAGGTGCACAGGACGAATCCTGGGCGATTGACGATGTGTTCGTTTCCTTCTGGAGCGCCGGTGAGCTCCCGGCGATCCAATTATCCAGAGCCGATCCGGATACCCTTTCGATTTCCTTCAAAGGAGTAATTCAGACCAGCGACGATCTGATAAATTGGGACGACGTCACTCCGCAACCTTTCTGCCCATGGCCCTTCAACACTGCCGACGCCCAAAAGTTTTTCCGCGCGCGGGATTACGCAGACTAGCCGCAGCCGATCTTTATTTGCGTTAGCGGACACGCATTATGGACTTTGAACAGACCTCTCGCTTCATCCTCATCCTCGGCTTTCCCACCGTTACGCCCATCGCCGACTGTAATGGCCTTATAGAGCCCATGCAACAGGCGAAAAGCTCAACCGTCGCTCGGAGGACCTTTTCATCCTCTTTACCCTGAGACCGATTGCGCTTGTCGATATGGCGGGGTTGGTCGCCCAAATGATCGACCCGTCGTTTATGGGGTGGTCATCGGCTCCCCTGTCCGATTGGTTGCAGTGGGCGGGTGTCCTGTTTGGGTCTATTACGGGTTTGTTGCTCATGGTGACTTTCTGAGTTCTTGGCAAGAATCCGACTGACACCGTTGTACCCTGGGTGGACCACAGGCTGGTAACCACCGGTCCCTACCGCTGGGTGCGCCATCCATCTGATGTTGAAATATGCCGCGTTCCGCATGGAATAACACCGTATCCATACCACTCCCACAGCGCCCAATGGGAGTTTTAGCATGTGACGAAAATATAATAATTCTGTCCCTTATATTCCCCCAAGACATGGGCAAGATACACCCGCGGAACCTTCTTCATAGCGGCCTTGCCTCTCGCAGAATCCTCCTCCTGAGCTGCCAATAGAGGCCATCGTCGGTCAACACATCGACACGCCTGCCCAGGAGTTCTTCGAGTTCTTCCACCAGTCCGGCAGGAAACCAAGGGCTGGTCTCCTCCCCTGCCTCCACCAACAGATCGATATCGCTCTCCTCCGTCGCTTCTCCCCGTGCAATTGGGAATTTCGGTTTACGGGATGTTCCTAACATCCCTCAGGTACCAACCGCAGCGGGATAGACTGATACCTGTGCGAGCGTAGTCCAAGTCGCAAGTATAATATGCCTATCCCATATTGCTCCTTCCATCTTCAACGCCCCGCACTCACTCCGATCGAAAAGAATTTCAAAAAGATACGGCACAGAGAAAGCAATTCTTGTCATACCGGCGACACGATGATTGAACAGCGATGGAATCGAAATCGAATGTCGCACTTCGTTCGGTTCGTCGTAAGCAGCTCAACAGCACATGAAGATAGACCATGCCAATTGAAAAACTGACAAGTAAGGTCGCCATCGTCACCGGAGGCGCATCAGGGATCGGTGGTGAAATCGCCCGCACTCTGGCAGCTGATGAAGCGGAGGTGCTCATCGTCGACATCGACGAGCCGACGGCGGCGGCCAATGTGGAACGTATTGTGGCTGCCGGAGGAAAAGCCGCGTCGATTACGGGCGATGTGGCCAGTGAGGAGGTGGCCAAGAAAATGGTGGATCGGGCCGTATCGGAATTCGGCCGGCTCGACATCCTGGTGCAGAACGCCTTTGGCGTCGTGGGTGAATCCATTCAGGGCAGCGCCGTTGAAGTCGGGCTCGACACTTGGCGGCGGGGCATGGATCTCCTCGTCGGTGCTCATTTCCTTGGTGCTAAGTACGCCGTACCAGCCATGGTCGAGTCGGGACCACCGGCGGGCTTCGAGCCGGTCGCTTGGGATGGGAGGGGACTGCGTCGCGGCTCGCCGCCTCCGAGTGAAGTGGGACGGATCGTCAATATCTCGTCCGTCCACAGCCTGCTGCAGGCTGCGGGATGGGCGGTCTACGAGACCGGCAAGGCGGCGGTCAATGGGCTGACCAAGCAGATGGCGGTCGATTTCGGGCCCTTGGGCATCACGGTCAACGCCATCGCACCCGGGCATATGGTGACCGACAACCTGGAAGAGCTGTGGGTTCAAGCAGGCAACCCAAAGGGATTCCACTTGCACGAGCTGCAGTACCCGGTGCGTCGGACCGGTGAGTCGGCTGACATTGCCCATGCCATCTCTTTTCTCTGCTCTCCCCAGGCGTCATTTATCACGGGTGTGGTTCTTCCGGTTGATGGCGGCCACAGTATCCAGCTCCAGGAAAACATCGTTCTCGAGCTCAAGGATTACATCCAAAGGAATCCGGAAATGAAGACCTTTTTCGACTCGGATGACTTTTCCGTGAAGGGCAGGGAGTAATAGGCTAATCAGCTCCAAGAATCCAGACCGAGCAATTTTCTACCGAGTTCGGTCAGTTCTGCGGGTTGCTGATGGAGGTGTTCCCAGTCCCTTGCGTCACCGGGCCAGCGCGGCGTGGGACGCCGCTCCTTCCACGATTGGATCCGTTCTTTCCTCAGCATCGCATCGTCCTCCCTCGCCGGTGACATGGTGATATACTGAGCGAGTCTCGGCACCCTCGAAGTGTTGCAGCCGTTGCCATGGGCGAGCAGGCTGTGCCAGATGAGGAGATCCCCGGCCTTGCCGGGTATGGATTTGACCTTCAATCCTTCGAGGTCGGGAAATCTTGGATCGCGATCCGCGGGCTGGGTTTTGACCCACTCGTAGAATGTATTGTGAAATCCCGGAACGCATTGAAATCCGCCCTGATTTTCCGATGTGTCCGTCAGATAAAGAACCCCTTGGACCTGAAAGGGGATCGGATCCTTGCTGGTGTCGATGTCCCAATGAATCATACCGGTATGACCCCAATCCGGTTGATCTTCACGGGCGGGCGGCTTCATGTTGGCTCGATCCAGCGAGACCCAAAGCTGGTCACTGCCAAGAATCTCGCAAAGCGCCTGATACACCTTGGGATTCTGGCGACCATTCCTGCAGCACCGATCGGTGAACAGAGATTCTCTCTCGTGTAAGGTTTGTACTTGTACCAATCGGCGGGGTTGTTCGGTTCCATCTCGAGAAACTTCCATAGCGCATCCACCAGACGCTCGAGATTTTCCTTTGGCACCGCATCGGGTACCACCACGTAGCCGTTATCTTCCCAGAACCGAATTTGCGATTGGCTCAGAACCGACATCACTTCCGACCTTTCAAAGCTTCTACTTTAAATGTCCGTTCGCTTCCACGGTGCAATAGTGAACGCCTCCGAACCGCTTGCCTTCAAGCGCTCTTCGCCCTCACGACAAGATCGACATCACATTCCAAAACATGCAGGAGGTTCAGCACCTGATCGACCGATTTCCGGTAGTTTGTCTGATCGATAAGACGGTAAAACTGGGTGGCGGAGGTCCCAAGGCGTCGTATTATCTCGCGCTTTGCCAGAGGACTCTCCTCAACTCTTTTCTGGGCCTCAATTGTTAACCTATAGAGGAGAAGGTCGCGCAGATAACCGGGATCCTGATTATACTCAAGAACCTGCTCGCTATGAATCGTCCCTTCTTGACCGGATCTCAGCACGAAGATGAAACCTTCCCGATCGAGTTCATTATCTACTCGGACTGAAGAGATAGGGTCGGAAGCTCCGGGCTGTGGGTCGGCCATTCCATAAGGAAAAGAATAGGTCTTCGAACGCGTCCTGACTTCGAAAACCTTCTTCCGGTTATTGCATTTTACAGACAGGATTTTCATAGGAGACCCTCTCCTTCCAGTTCTTCAATCAGTCTGAGGATCGTTCGGGACAATTTCCCCTTCATTGGTTTTCGGTTTTCCAAGTCCCACTTGAGAATCAGCTTGCCATCCCGATACTCATGGACGTGCCGCGGTGGGTGATCACTCGCCCAGGTGATGAAAATGTAACCACCCCGGCGTATTCTTGACACTGTGAAATGTTACCACGAGAGGTAACACTTGTCAATTCCTTCTATGGCAGTTTTCCCGAACCCAAACCGATTGAAGAGATACTGAGTATCTCGCCATTGCCCCTTGAGAAACGCGTAGCGTTTCGATTCCCCGGCCCTTGAGAAACGCGCAGCGTTTCGATTTCCCGCGAAGTTCTGAAGACTTCCCGCCTCCTCTTCTGCACTCCCCTCCCGGGAGGACTTCAGCCGTGATCCCACAGGGCGGGACAAAAGGGTGCTCCGAAAGAAGCGGCATGCGTTAGTCCCCTCCTCGGAGGAGTGCTCCAATAGGAGCGGGGTGGGTTCCCCGATTCAGGACAAAGGTCGAAGGATTAGGATAGTCCCCTGCTTGCAGGGGTGGTGGGTTGTACGAATCGCCTCGGCTCGCAATCAGCCTATCTCCGTGGCGCCACTTTGCCGCCAGATTCCGGTCAGAAAGATCGTTAGGACTTAATTCCGATTCTGCTGAAAAAGCGTCCCCGTTCTTGCGAACGCGGTTGCGTCTTCCGAAAAGAGGCCTTTTTCAGCAGAGTGAATTCCAGGGCCTGCTTGCCGCTTCAAGCGAGACTTTGAGTACGGTCCCCTCCGGCTGACACCGGGTGGGAAGGGCATCTCCGGCCGGAGGAAATTCCTGTCGATTTGATATCGTGTCGTGGCCCCCGTTCTGCTCTTCTGGATAGTTATGAAGATCCTTATTCACTTCGATTTCGACGAGGAGCAACTCCAGGCGTTTCGTGCCGTGGCCTCGCGTTGCGGGGACCACGAGATTATTCATGCGCGGGCGGACGAGGATCCGTCGGACCAGTCGGAGGATGTTGAAGTCATCCTTGGACAATTCAAGCCTGCGGTCTGCGCCGCGGCGCGAAGGTTACGCTGGATCCAGTCGCACAGCACCGGAATGGACAAGTTTCTCTTCCCGGAAATTGTGGAACGCGACGACGTCGCCATGAGCAACATGTCCGGTAAGTACGCCCCACAGGGTGCCGAACATGCGTGGGGCTTACTCCTGGCGCTTTCGCGCGGGATTCTATCGTCTATCCGACGCATGGAGCAGGGCAGCTGGGGTGGCGCGACGCCGCCCATAACCCTCACGGGAGCGACCCTGGGTATCATCGGGATGGGCGGATTCGGAATGGAGATGGTGAAGAGGGCGGCTGGATACGACATGACCATCATCGCCATCGATCCGGTCCGAACGGAGAGACCGCCGGTAGTTTCCGAGCTGAAGCCGGCGACACGGGACAACCTCCATGACCTGCTCCGCCGTTCCGATGTCGTCATGACGGCATGCCCGCGGGTTCCGGAGACTTACCATCTCATTGGTCCGGAAGAGTTCGCCGCGATGAAAAGTTCCGCTTATCTGATCAATGTGACTCGGGGTGGCATCATCGACGAAGCCGCTCTCATCGAAGCGTTGGAGAAGGGGGCGATTGCGGGTGCCGGGATCGACGTCACGGAGAAGGAACCGTTGCCCGCCACCGATCCCCTCTGGAAGGCGCCGAATCTGATCATCACGGGACATTGTGCCGGTGCCTCTCAGCACCGCCCTCGGGAGACCTATGAGTTTTTCCTGGCACAGTTGGAGCGATTCCTCACCGGGCAAACACCTGAAAACCTGATCGCCAAGAGAAAAGGCTTCTAACAGCCTGACGGACTTAGGTCCGACAGGCTCGTGGTAGTGATCAGTCCTGCGCGTTAAGCGGTCCCTTGGTCCCGTGATGGGCAGATTGCAAATCCGCCCCACCAAAGACTCCGTGACTCCAGACACCTGTTTGCTCGCCATCCCCTCCCGTGAGAGCCAAGTCCGTGAGCCGTCGAACAGATACCCGTCGGGTGGGGTGGGTTCTCCGACAAATCAGGATTGGTTGGTAATGCTCTTGGCGGGACGAAGTTGGGCTGTCCGTAGCTCTGGCCGATCTGCTGCTCCGTAATACTATCCATCAGAGTTCAGTTTTTTGAACGCATTTTTCTTCGAGTATTCTTATAAGTGAGTGACTTTGAATATGATAAAGAGCAAACCACGGAGGCCACGGAGACACAGAGAAGAGGAATTAGACTCACCGATTTCACAGATCAATCAGATTCTGAATCTGGGCAATCCAGCGCGCGGTGGCGCGCAGAAGTAATCTGCGGTTGATATCTTGGTTGCCCGTTCGAGAGCCTCAGGGCCGCGAGCCTCTCGACGGGCGACTTTGTTGCTCTAGGCTCATCGAGGCCCATCCGTGGTTTGTCTTCCTCTTCGCGTTTTGGTTGTGGCTTCGATGTTCCAGGTAATTCTTGGTCGTCCTCCGTGCCTCCGTGCCTCCGTGGTTCTACTCCTCTCTCAGCGCCCTCTGCGATCTCAGCGGTTCTGCTCTCTGACCTCCGCCCTCTGAAATCTCCCTCTTTTCCACACCCTCGGACACCCTTTGTCCCATGCCCTCGAGTAAGATGAGAGAACGATGGAAGTCAGACTCCCAGAATCTGCGAAAAGGTTGAAAAGGGAAGAATTCGAGCCCGGACTGATGCGTGTTCCTGATCGGTCCGTTCTCGATGTACCTGGTAGAATATCGGAATGGTCGTGCGCTCCGAAAAATAGCGGATGTTGCGGCTCAAATTTCGATCCCCGCTCTTGCATTCCACCGCAAACTCCGGTCGTCCATTACGAACAACAACGAAATCAATCTCCCGTTTCTGCGAATCACGAATGAACTTCAACTCCATGCGATCCCCTTCTTGATCTTCAAATAGATGACAGTACTTCAGCAGATTTGAGGCCGTAAGGTTTTCAAAACGCGCTCCGTCGTCAGGACACATCGACCAGTCCCACATGTAGAGCTTCTTCTCCTTTTTCGCCGCTCGCAGGCGCGGTATACCGAATGGTTCGATTCGGAAACAGTAATAAAGATTCTCGAGAATCGATACCCACCGCTCAGCTGTTTCAAAGGCAACCGACAAGTCCCCACGCAGGTTGTTGATCGACAGCGGAGCCCCAACCCGTGTCGGAAGAATATCGGCCAGCAGGTTAATTTGTGATACTTCCTTAACGTGCTCCAGGTTGATCAAGTCCTCCTGGATGACACGACTTTGTCGCTCCCGCTGCCAGCGTTTCCATTGCCGGGTATTTGCCTTTAAATAGGGCTCAGGGAATCCGCCAAACTTTAACAGCGTATCCAACTCCTCGGCGCCAGATTGTCCGCCCAGTTCATGCAGCGACAGAGGATGCAATCGATGATAATGATAACGCCCTTGAAGCGAGTCGCCTCCGCGCCGGTAATGATCCAACCGTGCTGATCCAGTAATCAGGAATTGGCGATTGGATCGGTTCATGTCATAGAAGCCCTTGACCAGATTCCTCCAGGCTTTGTATTTGTGGACTTCATCCAGTATGACCAAAGGCTCATCCGCTGGAAGCGCTCCCTCCATCAGCATGCTCCGGGACTGAAGGTCATCCCAGTTCAAATAGGCTGGATGCCGTTCATTCCCCTTTTCCAGGAGGCTGAGGGCAAGTGTTGTCTTACCCACTTGCCTCGGACCACCAAGGAAAACCATCTTCTCGCCCAGGTCTTTCCGGACCGGCTCCTGCAGATAGCGTTTCATGCATAAATTAGAGTTAACCCGACTTTATACATGCGTAAATTAGAGTCAATCGTAATTTAGGCGGCTGCTCAGGGACATAAATACAGATTGAACGCGGTGAAAGGTGTTTCGGGGTAGAATTGGTTCGGTGATTCCAGGTTGCTGAATTCGAATAGTTCGCAGGGGCGAACCGAATTCGATTTCAGCATTCTCGAATCACCACCATCCACCTAATTTGCCATTCTCAACAATCTCATAGCCCATTTGCCGGTAGGCGCCACGCCGCTTGCGATACATGCTTAGGGTAAGGCCGGAATTGATGTCCAGATAGTCGTAGATGCGCACCTCTCGTTTGTTCTTGGATTCTCGATGAATACGACCGGCATACTGAATCAGCCGCCCGCTGTAGGAGATTGGAGTTGCCAGAAACAGCGTGTCTAGCCTCGGAAGATCAAAGCCTTCGCCGAGGAGTGCGGAAGTCGCAAAAATGCAGGCCGGCTGACCTCGATCGAGAGCCTCGGCGAATCGTGCCAGTTCGTTCTCGCGGCGTCTTTTGGACATTGCTCCATCGAGAACGATCAGCACATTTGTGGATTTGCCGCTCTCCTCCCGCACCAAATCCCTGAGCGCGAGGACATGCTTTCGCCGATCAGATAAGACAATCGAGATACGCGCTTCAGTGATCGCCTGGAAGATATCTCTCGCGATGAATTCGTTCCGCCTCTTGTCGTTGACCAGTGCATTCCAAACACGGTGAAGCGAGGCGCGAGCCTCAAGCTCATCGGGCGGCTGAAATTCGGTCGTTCGGATAAACGGGAATTTCGCATAGGGAGAATCCAGTGCATCGTTGTAGAAATGACGAATGGGACCGCACTGATAATAGAGGAGTTTCTCTAGACGGTCCTTTCTTTTGGGAGTGGCGGTGAGGCCAAGTATGAAGCGAGATGAACACTCTTTCATCAGACCCTCAACTGTTGCTGCCGGAACGTGGTGACACTCGTCGATAATCACTGCTCCATAATCACGAAATATTCGCTTAGGTTCGTCGGAATGAGCAATGCTCTGGATCATTGCGATGTCGACCTTCCCGTTTAGCCGCTGTCGAATGCCTTGCCACAGACCTATCTCTTTCCTCTCAATTGTAAGGAAGGAAGCAATCCGATCGATCCACTGCTCGAGAAGTGTACGTCTGTTGACCAGGATCAAGGTCGGCACTTTCCATTGTCCAATCATGGCACATGCCATGACCGTTTTGCCGGAACCTGCAGGCGCGACGAGAACCCCGGTTTCGTGTTCCTTTAGCTCGGCGACCGCTCGCTTCTGTCCGGCTTTCAGATTCCCAAGAAACCGAATTCGAAAACGCTTCGACTCAAGCCTTCGGTCTTCCACCTCCAGCCGTGCGCCGCACATAGCGAAGAGATCCTCGACCGATTCAAGACATCCCCGGGGAATTACGATTCTGTCCTTGTAGATTTCCCCGGAGAAGATGAACCGGGGAATATTGTAGGTGGGAAAGCGCAACCTTTGCTTCTCATAGAAAATAGGGTTGGGAAATGTCGCTAGGGAGCGGAGAGGTCCGGTCATGGAGATAGGCAATGATTTGGTCGGAATATGAATCTTCTCATTCAGGATGACTCGGGCGTTTCTCACGACGGGCAAATCCAGCAAATCGCTGCTCACTGATTCCAACGCTCGTTCGTCGAGTGCCTCAGCCAGTACCTCCGTGCCTTCACCTTCACCGAGATGACTGGCGACCATGGCTTCAATTTCGACGGGGGAGAGCTTCTGAGCCCGTATCAAAACCTTCCACTGATCCGGATACGGATTGAACTCGTCGTCGACGAATACAGTGAGGCCCTTTTTTCTTTTGGCCGCTTGCAAGGGGAGGGCAATGAGATTCCCGAACCCTCCCTTAGGCAGAGTGTCCTGATTGGGGAAGAAGCGATCATAGGTATCCATTCGGAGACTCGGATTGTCGGTCGCCGCGCTCGCCAAAATGAGAGTCCCGAGACGCCTTGCGAGAAAGGCTGAAACCGGTTCGACAAAGAAGATCCAGGCGTGAGCCCCCCTTCCGGATCTCGAGATTTCTATCAGGGACTCGACGCCAAAGGAAGCGGCGGAGTCTCGGTAGGCCAGGGCGTCTGTCTTCCAACCATTCCCATCGAAATCGGCGGCAAGGAAGATACACGAATCGTCGTTGCGAATCGAATAAGTGCCGATCGTATGCTTCCCTCGAAGATGCCCTTCAATCACTTTACGGTCGAGGGGATGGAAACGGTTGCTGCCGAACCTCCTCAATATCTCCGTGGGTCTTATTCGCTTGCCATCTTCCCAGACAGGATCGCAAACCGGTGAGTAACCTTTACTGCCCGTCTGCTGATTCTCCCACAGGCGAGGATAGATGTCTTTACGTGCGACAAAAAGCTGCCCAAACAAGGTGATCTTCTCCGCCGCCGTTTCGGGAACCTTCCTGGATTCGAATTCAAGAACGCCTTCAACTGGACCGTTCCTCATGCGCTGTAACTTCTGCAATTCGCCCGTGAGGCGCTTCCTCTCTTTGCCGAGCTCGCTTAGCCGGACGCGTACTTGGCCGATTTCCTCCTCTTTCTGATCGCCCTCACCCACACAGATCAAACTTGATGTTCCTCGCGTGTAAGTCGAGTCCCGCCCAGGCAGCAGGATCGGTGGGCTCGGTCCGATTGCCTTAGCAGGGAGGCCGCCGGCGGAACTGGACGACCGACGGGGGGTGTTCCGTGTCCTCCGGACGCGGAACAAGCTCGGATCAATGTTTGAGGCTTCTGCCGGGTTCGGAGGATTCGGCCCACCGCTAGCTCAGATAGTGATCTTGGCCGGACATGTCTGGGCGTAGCCCGCAAGGGCGAAGACCGATCAATCGGGGATTGAAACTTCCTCCTACGTTTTAATCTGTACGCTGTCATTCTTGGTTCACCAAAGGTCCGCAATCCCGCATCAGCATTGAAGTTTCAATTCAGACCTATCGTAAGCTGAGCCTGCTCTCGTCGGAAATTCGGAGATCCATTGAAAAAGATCGCGGGATAAACCCTCTCCTACAGGCACCGAAATTGCGTGCGAATATCAATTCTGCACCTCTACGAACTTCGATTGCGCTTAGGATTGCGGATTCCGATTACCCGTTACCGTTCTTCGATTACGCCAGACGATTGCGAATCTCGACTACCTGCCGGTGCCTCCAATTCCCCTCAATCGACCGCCTCAATCGTAAGCGCAATCGACTTCGGTACGCCACCGCGAACTTCGTGAGCATTCGAGCTTCTATTGCGCTCCGGAACGCGGCTGGGCGAATCTCAGAAAGCATTATCTTGCCCTGGTCGACGAATGGGCTATTTAGAGCCCGTCCCAGTGGTGGAAACAATTGATTTTTAATGAGTTATGGGCAAAAAAAAGGCCGGATAGAGCTGCAAAAAGCTCGATCCGGCGAAAAAGGGCGCTTATGCTTGCGTTAGTCAAATACAAAGCACGCCCTTCTCATGAAAAATATTGCCGTACAAAGCTTCCTGCGTCCAGCCCTAACTCCAGTCATTCGATGCAAAGACTACACCGTGTTTCTGGAAACAATGGAGCGGATTGACCGGGTTTTGATCGACTCCTCGCTGGAAAGGGAGGCGATCGTAAAAGCCTTGGAAGGATGGGATGAAGCGGGAGGGAAGGATCGGGAGCGACGCGCTCTAAGAGCGATAAAAGCGCTGCGGGTGGAGGTGGTGCGTCATTTACTCGGAGGGATATCCTTTCGTTGTCTGTCGCAGGAGTTGGGACGCAGTGAGCTTCTGGCTAATTTTTGCCGGGTGCGTGAGGTAGACGGGATCCGGAAAATATCGAAGAGCAGTCTGGAACGGGATTCGAAATTCTTCGACGAAGCGTATCTGAGACAGCTGCATGCAAGGATGACCGAGGTGGTGGGCAATGCTGAACATTGTGGTGAGGCAGGATTAGAGAAGCCGATCGATACGAGGGAATGCCTGATCGACGCCACTTGCCTGGAAGCGAACATCCACTGGCCCGTGGACTGGGTCTTGCTCAAGGATGTGGGAGCAACGCTGCTCAAGGCGATCAGTCTGATCGGGCAGGCGGGAATGAAACAGCGCATGCCCCAGGGAGCAAAGGGATTGGCTCGGGAGATGAACAAACGGTGCCTGGAGATGACGTATGCGCGTCGGCGCCGGGAGGCGGGCAAAGCGCGTAAAGGGATCCTGCGGCGGATGAAGCTATTGCTCAAGAAGATTGAGGGCCATGCCCTTCGCCACCGTGACTTATTGGAAGCTATGTGGATGCAAAGCGATTACACCGAGAAGAAGGCGAGCCGAATCATCGAGCGAATGGATGGTATGTTAGAGCAGATACCGCAGGTCATGAAACAGGCGCACGAACGGATCATAGGGGGGCGGCAGGTGAAGAATGAGGAGAAGATCCTGAGCGCCTACGAACCTGAGATTGACGTCATCGTGCGAGGCAAGGCAGATCGGGAGGTGGAGTTTGGCAACACCCTTTATTTATGCGAGAGCGCAGAGGGATATCTGTTGGACTGGAAACTGTATGGGGGGCAGGCCCCGAGCGAATTGAAGCAGCTTTGGGAAAGTCTGGAGAGGCAAAAGGGCTTCGCTTTAGAGGAGAAGATCGAAGCGATCAGTGGGGATCGGGGCTATGCCTCGAAGGCGGCCAGCAAGCGGCTCCAGGCAGAGGGGATTTTTGACGCCCTTACGCCCCGCAATCCACAAGAGCTCAAGGAGCGGATGGAGGAGCCGCGCTTTGTCCGGTTGCAGCGACGACGAGGGAGCACCGAAGGCCGGATCGGAGTGCTCAAGAACCGATGGCACGGGGGCAAGATACGCAGCAAAGGCTTTGACAACCGTAACCTTAGCGTGGCCTGGTCGGTTCTGTCCCACAATCTATGGAAAATCGCGCAGAGACTTGCGCAAGAACATGAGAAAGAGGCAACGCAGGCGGCATAGGGATCCAAGAATCGAGTCAGAGGCGCTTCCTTGGGAGAACTATCGACTCAAAGCGAGAGGAAGGGTGCTGGAAAGGTGCATAACGGATAAAAGGTAAGCTACCGAGGACGGAAGGCATGTCGTGGTCTACATAACGTGACGAAGATTGATATCGGTATCAGGCTTCCACCCAAATCCTCTCGGATTTGGGACAGCCTCTACTTACGATAGTTCAAGGGCTCCTCCGGAACTGCTGGAGACCAGCCGAAACTCTTGAGAAATATGGGAAAAGAAAGTGAAAATCGACCTGCGGCGACTCAGAAGATGAGTGTTCAACCACTGGATGATCCCGATTTCATCAACGCTCAGAAAGCGCTGAATCGCGCCGCTGAAAAAGCTATCGCCCGCGCCCGCCAGGCCAACCTTGAGCCGGTCGTTATGCCGGATGATAGCTCGAGCCCGACAGGCTTCAATCTTCGCGACGAGGTCTAGTACGGCGTAGTCGACAGACCTCCTCTATGCCCTCACCCGTCTTGCCCTCCTGGCGAAGGACATGGCCAGTGCGCCAGGACCCGCCCCTGAATCTTCAGTCGCTGGGTACCTCATGTCCGGATATTCTAGAGAAGTAGCAGAGCAACGCACGTGGTTTAAATCGGTCCCTAAATCTCCTCCGTCTACCTGATCAGGTTGGTGCTTTGGGAACAATCACGGTGCCGTCATCAAGCACCGCTCTGCAGGAGAAGGTCCAGGCGCCCCAGGTCAAGCCCGGTGCGGGATTGTCCAAATTGATAAAGAGGAAATTCCTCCCTTTCTTCAGTTTAATCCTCAGGGTTTTGTACTGGTAGGTCTGGTGGTTGCCGAGGCTCTCCACATTGCCGTCGTTGACCTTCAACTTCAATTCGTCATCCCAGCTCAGGTGAAGTGTAGCCATGGACTCTTCTTCGGCTTCCAGGGTTGTTACGGCGGAGGCATTGGCCGGCCAGGTAACATTGGAGACGGTGCTCTTCACGTTGAAACGATGGGAAAAATCGATAAAGCCATGAGTGGCATAGCGAAGGTTACCCGGTTCAAGTGCATCCGTTTTGGTCCCCAGAACTTCGTCGCCCTGGTAGAGCCACCAGGTACCGTCTTCGGGCGAAGCTAAGCATGCATCCTGTCCCTTGGCGCCGACCTGTTTCAGGAGATCGTATTTGCCTCGTTCAATGATCCGTTCCTCGCGCCACGGTGGGTCGCCGTATTCGAGGTCCTGGGGCGCGGCCATCTTGACGAAAGCGCGATGAGGTTCCGTCTGGTACCAGTAGGCAGTCATGCACATATCGTTCGAGTGGCTGCCCCATCGAAAGTGCAACGATTTCTCGAAAGGCATGAGATCGTGGACGTAGAACTTGTATGCGCTGACTTCGTGCCTGGCGAGGGCGCGACCGACATCCTTATATTCGAAATAGGGAATGCCGGCGAAAAGATGAGTATCCGGTGTGTGTCGGACACCCCCGAATGCAGTGTCGAAAGTGTTTTCACCTCCCGCGGCTCGAAGATAGTGGGGCGCGATTCCGTCTTCACCCGTGGCTTCTCCGTCGATATAGAGATTCTCCGAGCCGGCATGGGTCCAACGGTGTTCGTCCGAGCGGAGACGTAGGCCGAGCGAGAATCCCAGCAAGTAACCGCGGCCCACCGCATCCATTACGAAAAAATCCTCACCCCAGGCTGGGGCCGGGTTCTCTCGGCGCCAGGATGCGTGAAAACGTACTTTTTCCCTAAAATCATCGGTCAGGTATTTGTGCCAATCCAAGGTATAGATGAATGTTGCCCGGTGTATCGCCTCCACCTCAACCCGGGCGGAGCGGGAGAAGGGCATGGGAAAGTAAGAGACAAGGGCGCCCATCTCCTTGACGGAGAGATAAGTGCTGTTGATGTTGTAGTGACTGACATTGTGGTGGACACCAAAGAGATCCGGGAGCGGGGCCTCCACGCTGGGAGACTCTTCCCCATCCCAGTAAATGCGCAGAACGAAATTACGGATGCCCTCGATGGCACGAAAAGTCATATAGATATGACGAATACAGCCGGGGCCCTCCAGATCGGCAATCACCCTGCGCTCCCCCGCCTCCATCGGAATCTTCTGGAGCACGCGCTCGTAACGGTACCTATCGGGAAGGTCCAGCTTGTCTTCGATTGTCATGACCGGATACTCTCCCTACCGACAGATTCCTTTCAAGAAAATGAAACTGAGATTTGAGACGAATTGTCATGGCTTCTGCTGGCAATCCAAAATTCTGGCACTGGGAGTCTGGGGCTCTACTGAGATCCGTGATAAATTGGCGCTATCCCATCCACCGGAGGAGCTAAAAGCGCGACTCTCCTCAAATCTCAGTTTCATTTTCTTAATGCTAGGAGTCTGTCGGACGAACCGGGTCACTTGCGAGGCAATCGAACGTCAATGTCCGACAGACTCCTAGGGGGATCTTCGGAGACAAGGTGAAAGGAATCTGACGGACCTTAAGTCCGACAGATTCCTAGCCCGATGGAAACGGTAAGACATACGGATTCTTCAGCAACCTTCACACCTTTGACAGAGGTGGTGGGAGCGGAGTGCCACGGCGTCGATCTATCCCAACCTGTGGGGGACAAACTCATCGAGATGATAAGCTCGGCTCTGGGGGAGTCCGGGGTGGTGCTTTTTCGCGATCAGAATATCACCTCCCAGCAGCATATCGACTTCAGCAGGAAGTTCGGTATGCTCGATATTCATGTTCTCGATCAGTTCCACCTACCCGGATACCCGGAGATCTATGTAGTCTCGAATGTGGTTGAGAACGGAAGGCACATCGGCGCCCATGGAGGCGCGAGACATTTCCACTCAGACCTCTCCTACAACCCGGAGCCCAGCATGGGATCACTCTTCCTTTGCCGCGAATGTCCACCGGTGGGTGGTGAAACCGAATTTGCCGGCATGTTTGCCGCCTACGAAGCGCTGCCGGAAGAGCGTCGTGAATGGCTAAAGAAGCAGCGAGGGGTTCATGATTACGTATACCACTACGAGACCTATCTCACTCATCGAATGCCGCTGACCAAGGAACAGAAGGCCAAACTCTCGCCCACCGCCCACCCAGCCGTCCGGACCCACCCTGAAAGTGGACGCAACGCCATTTATCTCTCGCAAGCCCTTACCACCCATCTGGAGGGATTAGAGGTCGAGGAGGGTCGCAGGATGATTAAGGAGATCTGCGAATTCGCGACCCGGCCCCGCTTCGTCTATCGTCACCGATGGCGGGTCGGCGACCTCGTCTTCTGGGATAACCGGGCCGTGATGCATCGAGTTTTGCCGTTCGACGAACAAAAGTACCGCCGGGTGATGCATCGAACCACGGTCCGAGGGGAACGGCCTTTTTTGAAGGAGGAGGCTTTCTCCTGATAAGGGCTTACCACAATCGACCGACGCAATCGTCTGGCGTATTCGAATTCGGCGCGCCACCGCGCGACTACCGATCTCTGGAACTTCGGTTGCGCTTACGATTACGAAATTCGATTACATGCCGGTGCCTCTGATTCAACCCAATCGATCGGCGTAGTCGTAAGTCTCGTCTTCGTGCGTGTCACATAAAGTTGCGTATCTCGACGGATCCGTGGCTGTAGACCTTCGACATGATCAGGCCAGGTAGCGGCTTCCTGACTCGGCGTAGCGGAGCGAAGACGGGTACGCCGCGATTTTTTAAAGTCGGAGATCCATTGAAACCCATCGCGGGATAAACCCGCTCCTACAGCCACCGAAAACGAAGTGAACTTTTGAAACTGCGATCGATGAAAACAGTAGTGTGCAGCCCTTTGAGGTTGTAGATCTGCCGGCGGGATTCCGCACAGCACCTGGTCTGGTCAGAAACCTGCCGTCTAGAGAACGATTCGAGCTCGCAATTGACCTATCTGTGCCATTCAATTCTGTCGGAAAAACTACTGTTTCCGACGATGAGTCAGATCTCAGAACGAATTACATCGAACCCCAAGCAATGCGGTGGGCGGCCTTGCATTCGGGGCATGCGCATACGAGTCACCGATGTCCTCGACCTCCTTGAAGCCGGCCTGAATTTCGAGCAAATCCTTTCAGAATTGCCGGATCTTGAAATCGAGGATGTCAAGGCATCGATCGCCTATGCACGACGCAATGTTGACCATCCGGTGATCGCTGCATGATCTGGCTACGGATCGGCGATACGACCGAGGATCGATTAAAGCAGATTCTGAGAGAACGCCATCCAAGATGGCCTTGATCTGATAATAGAGGAAATCCTCTAGTCGAGGTCAGAGGGAAGGAGTAGCGCTCACCATTATGCCTGCCGGCTCGTGAAGGGGTGCGAGGCTTTGACGCCGAGCGCTGGAGTATCAAGTCTGTCTCGTTTCATCGGCCCCATCGACTCCCGTGTAAAGATGACACGGCACACGAACTTTGCGCTCCTTTCACCGGTGGCAGAAACTTCCGGGTTTCTGTGTTCACCTTGCATCAGCCATCCAGAACCGTATGATAAGATGATGAACTTCGAGGATTACATCGAGATCCAACCAGGAGTCCGGGGCGGCAAGCCCTGTTTCAAGGGTACCAGAATCACGGTTTACGATGTTCTCGAGTACCTCGCCGGCGGGATGAGTGAGGCCCAGATACTAAGTGACTTTCCATCCCTGACCGCAGAGCATATCCGTGCCGGTCTTGCTTTCGCTGCAGCCCCTGAGCGCCGACTCGCTTCCGGTTCCCTTGCGTGAAGCTGCTTCTGGATGAGAATCTTAGTCGCCGTCTCCTGACTCAACTGAGATCCTTTGCTACATAGCAGTTCCGTCGCTCCCTTGGATCCCTTTTCCGCCAGACTTTGGTGAGAAAAAACGTTAGGACTTAAATCCGAAGCCTGACCCCTTCGCGGCCCCGCTGACCCCTTCGCGGCCCCGGGCGGCGCTTCCTTCGAGAAATCTTATGTCGACTCGAGGCGGCTTCGAAGCCGCAATATTAAGGACTTGCTCGGTTGTAAGCCCAAACTTGGGCCTCGCCAGCACGTCCTCCAATTCGCGAAGCATGGTCGGTGAGAGGAAGTTTGTGACAGAACCTCGCGACGCCAGCTGTATGATCGTACGCGCGTGACCCCCGAACAGAATACCGGAAATTAGAATGTTCGTATCGCAGACGATGTTCACCGGCCGGTCCGCTTGCGCCTGCGGACGCCGCGGATTCCGGCCTTCACATCAGCCGGCTTCAATTGCCGCTCTCTCGCCAATCTGTCGCCGAGGCGGAAAACGCTGTCCCACTGCTTTTGACGGCGTACGTAGATACGAGCCGCCTCGCGGAGCAATTCAGATCGGGATCGAGACTCCCTTTTCGCCTCGGCATCAATCTCCTCAAGGAGCCTGTCTTGGAAGGATATGTTGACCGTGACGTTACCCATGTCGCTGAACAACATACAAAGTTTGTATGATACGGTCAAGGATGCTTTGCTGCTTCCGGTCCCGTCAAACGGGTGTTCCCCACCCGGGATCATAGAATCAGCGCGTAAATGCGGGCAAAGGCCCGGAGAAGTGGGTAGTCCCCTCCCGGGAAGGGTGCTACGATAGGAGCGGGGTGGGTTCTCCTAACACCCTTGGTCTCGTCTCCACCTCATTTTCCCGCCCCCGCTCCTTCTTTATAATCTTTGTCGATCGAACTTCGATTGCGCTCAAGATTGCGAATTCCGATTACCTACCCGGGCTTCCGACTCACCTCAATCGCCCGCTGCAATCGTCTGGCGTAATCGAAGATCGAATTCAGCAACCTCGATTCACCGAATCAATCCTACCGCGACACGCCCTTCGCCGCGTCCAGATACGCACAGTAATCACAATTGGTATCCGGCACCGGTTCCGAATCCGATTCTAGACAGGTGTGCGCATCGCATAGAACGCCTTCTACCCAGCGATCGCTGCCCTCATGCGCGATGAGTGTCAGCTCGAAGTCCAGTCTTCCGCTGAACGCCTTCCCGCTCCCGGGCACATAAAGATTCCGTTTTCTAGGAGCACTGTAGGATGGGGACATGATGCAAGTATGATAATTCTCTTCCAGGAAAACATCGTTCTCGAGCTCAAAGATTACATCCAACGGATTCCGGTGCTGGACACGTTCTTCGACCCGTCGGATTTCGCCGTGAAGAGGCAGGGAATGATCAGCGCTTGCGAGACATGGGCGATGGTCCGCTGGTCGGCCGGTGACGAGTCTATCGAGTTTGAAACTGAGGTTTCACGGTAAGAGTTGCCTCTAGCCGTGAGGGTCCCACTGACCGCCCTAAATGACCGAACGGAACTTCCTGTTGAAGCCACGGAGATTCTCCTCCTGTTCACTCCTCGTTAGACAGGTTTCAATAAGAAAAACGTTAGGACTTTTATTCAAAGCCTGACCCATTTACATCCCTCTTCCATGGCCCAGATCTGGGACGCTGATTCGGATTTCCGCAGATTCAGCTATGAGCTCAAGGTCCTGGGAGCATTTGTGCCGCTCTGATGCGAGGCCCTTAGAGCAAAGGCTGCATTGACCATTTCCGATCGACGACGCCCGGTGTCTGGAGGATCGAGTGCCACAAATCTGCGGTGTGACGAACCCCTGCGCTGATCGCGGTTGAGATGACATCTCTGACTCCTTTTCCGTCATCGCTCCTGTAGAGATCTTCGAGCCGTATAAACATTCGCCTGTAGCTCCATTCAGCAATCCCCCAAAAATGTGATCTCGTTAGGTCTACTGTTTGCGGCTCGCGGAGGGCAATTTTTAGACTAGAAGCGTACCGATCCATATCTCTCTCGAATTTCCTATGAAAGGCAGCCGCGTCTCGGAATCCAATTCGCGCATAGTTCATTTTGTGTCCCGCATGGACGGGAGTACATAGGTCGGCGACGTGATGACTCAAGACCCCGATGAACATACCCAAGTTCTCCAGAAATTCATCTTCAGTATATGCGTCATCAAGCTCGCCTGAAATGTACGATTGGATAAATCCGACGCTTCCCGTTGAGTAATCGAGAGCTCGAGTAACACAACCGTGATCCTTGATATCATCGCTATCGACATAGCATCGATGCACCAACTGTTTTTTGGCGTCTCCTGCGATTTCGGGTTCCCACATGATGCGGAAGTCGTCGGATAGGGTTGCCCCGGATTCTATCCCACCCCATCTGGGGTAAAGAATGTGGCGCTCAGTCTGATCCAGGCAAGCGAGTGCGATATTCGCGACCAATCGATGGCATTTCCCGGTCATTTTTTTGAGGTCGTCCAGTGGAACATATTGAGGAGCTGTGGAGGATTACACTTTCAGCCTGATTCTGGCTTAGACACGAAATTCTCCACTCCCCGAAACTCCTCCAGCGCCGCTTCGAGCGATTCAACGATTTCTGCGGCGAGTTCTGCGGGTGGAGGGAGATTTTCGGTGTCTTCCAGGGATTCATCCTTGAGCCAAAAGATGTCGAGGTTGGCTTTGTCGCGGGAGATGATTTCGTCGTAGCTGAATCTCTTAAAGCGGTCTGATTCTTTTCGCCTGGGCCGTCGGCCCGGTTTGTAGCATTTCACGAAATCTTCGAGGTCCTCTTCTTTCAGGGGATTGGTCTTCAGCGTGAAGTGCTGATTTGTGCGTAGGTCGTAAATCCAGAGCTCCCTGGTCCAAGGATCCTCGCTGGCGCCCTTGCGCTCAAAGAAGAGGACGTTCGCTTTCACGCCCTGGGCATAGAAGATTCCGGTTGGTAAGCGGAAAAGGGTGTGGACGTCGCAGCGTTTCAGCAGTTCGCGACGGATCGTTTCACCGGCGCCACCTTCGAATAAAACGTTGTCTGGAAGGACGACGGCCGCGGTCCCACCAATCCTGAGCATGCTGACGATGTGCTGGAGGAAGTTGAGCTGCTTGTTGCTGGTCGTGGCCCAGAAGTCGTCTCGCTCGTAGCTATGCTTTTCGGTGGTGGCCTTTCCGTCCTCGCCGACGATGACGAAGCCGCCCTTTTTCCCGAACGGTGGATTTGTGAGAACCATGTCGTAGTGGTCGCTCGACGGGCTCGCGAGAGCGTCGAGCGCCGCGACGGGCGGTTCGCCGTCACTCGAACCAATCCCGTGAAGGTAGAGGTTCATCGCACACAGCCGGCATACGCTGTCGACAATGTCGATCCCCGATAAGGCTTCGGTGGCGAGATGCTTGCGCTGGTCGCGGTCAAGTTTGTGTTCGGCGAGTATGTGGTCGTGGGCGGAGAGGAGGAATCCACCGGTCCCGCAAGCGGGGTCGGCAACGGTCTGGCCCGGGTGCGGATTCATAACCTCGACGATAGCCCGGATGAGGGGTCGGGGCGTGAAGTATTGCCCGGCGCCACCCTTGACGTCCTGTGCATTGCGTTCGAGGAGGCCCTCGTAAATCTCGCCTTTGATGTCGATGTCCATCGCGGACCAGTCCTCCTCGTCGATCATTTTGATGACACGCTCGAGGTTTGCGGGGTTGGCGATCTTGTTCTGGGCCTTGCGAAAGATAACTCCCAAAAGGCCGGATTCCCGGCCGAGGACTTCGAGTGTGTGGCGGTAGTGGTTCTCCAGGTCGTCGCCGCTTTGCTTTGAGAGTTCTGGCCACTGGTAGTCGGCGGGAATCGGGTTGTCGTAGCCGAGGTCCTCGCGCTCCTCGGCGAGCTTCAGGAAAAGGAGGTAGGTGATCTGCTCGACGTAGTCGCCGTAGCTTATCCCGTCGGCGCGGAGGGTGTGGGCGTAGTTCCAGACTTTCTGGACGATGGATGAAGTGTCGTTGGACATGGTTGAGGATGCAAGATTTGAGTTATAAGTGGCCAAAAGTCGAGTTTTCTGGGCGATTTGGCCACTTATGAAACATCGGTAAATAGCCCTTCCGTGGTGATAGATTCCTGCACGAGCTCGACGGCGTAGACATTCTCCGTGAGCCCGTGCGTGGTCAAAAAGGTGAGAAAGACATTTTTTCTCGTCCCGGTGACGTTACGGAAGATTTCAAGTTTCCGGCGGAGTTCGGCAGCGTATTTCTTTGTGATGGTGAAGGGGCCCTGGGGGAACTTGATCTCGATGACGCTGATCGTGTTGTCCGCCCTGTCTAGGAGGAGGTCAATCTGGGCTCCGTGAGGCCAGGTCTTGTTAGGACGGTGTGTCCAACTGCAGGCGGTGGTGTCCACCTCGGCAATACCGAGGGAGCGTTTGATCTGGGGAAGATGCTTGTGAGCGAGCGACTCAAGAGCGTAGCCGCTCCACGCTTTCCAAGTTGGGCTGTTTAGCTTCTTAAGAAAACTCCCTGAACCGCTGGTTCGTTTGTTCTCGATCCACTTAATGTAAAAGAGGGAGTACTCGTCGGTAAGGCGGTAAATGGTGTCCTTGCTCTTCTTGCCGAAGGGGGCGTGAGAGCTGATAAATCCGGCCTCCTCAAGTTCTACCAGGGCCTGGGTCAGCCTACCGCCCGTACCGTAGGACTTGGTGAGGCTCGAGCGGGATAGCCCTTGCGGGTGTGTCGCGAGCTGACGCACGATATCGACATGACGTTCGGAGCGTTCGAAGATCGAAGCGTAAAGACGGGGAAACTCATCGCGCAGCAGGCCGTTCTTGTGAAAACAGCTGCGGTCGATGATCTGGGCGGCGGACTGGCCCGGTTCGGCCTCCCTGAGATAGTGAGGCACGCCGCCCATGACCAAGGCGAGGGTGAGTTGATCATATTGGGTGAGCTTGACCTTGCGGGACTGGAGGTAGCTGGAACACTCGGCCAACGTAAAAGGCTCCAGCTTCAACCGAGCGGTCACGCGGTTGTGAAGTCCGCCCTTGTGTTCGATCACTTTGGCGATCATCCAGGAAGCGGCGGAGCCGCAGATGATCAGAATGTAGCGTCGGTCGCGAGAGAGAAAGGTGTTCCAAAAATAGTCCAGGGCCGGCAGGAGGCGTGAACGCGGACCGGCGAGCCATGGGAGTTCGTCGAGAAAGATGACCTGCTTCTTGCTGCTGCGTCGGATCTGGAGGTGTTCAGCGAGCTGCCGAAAGGCTTCCTGCCAACTGTGGGGACTGTCACGTTGTTTTCGACTTCGTTTCTGTAATTCCTGGCGGAAATTCGTCAGCTGTTCCTTAAGGGTTCCTTCTTTGAGTCCGGTGAGCTCAAAGACGAGGTGCTTTTTGCAGTGCTCGCGAACAAGAAAAGTCTTCCCCACCCGGCGTCGGCCATAAAGCGCGAGGAACTCCGGTTCGTCACTCTGCAACAGGCGGTCCAGGAGCTTTCGTTCAGACTGACGTCCGGTGAGCGACATGAGTTATAATTGGCCAAATGTGGGTGAAAAATCAAGATTTGGCCACTTTAGTTCCACCGGTTCACAGGGTATCGGGTCTGTAAAACACTCCGGAAAGGGCGCTTGCCTTGCTGGGCTGCCGTCATTCCCCTGTGCGTATAAGCTCTTGATCTTGTTCTGGGCCTTGCGGAAGATGACGCCGAGAAGGCCGGATTCCCGGCTAAGGTCTTCCAGAGTGCGGCGCTAGTGATTTTCCAGGCTGTCCTCGCCCTGCTAGGCGAGCTCCGTCCACTGGTAGTCCTCGGAGATCGGGTTGCCTGCCTCGCCATAGCGAAGCGACGGCGGGTCGTCGCCGAGATCCTCCATCTCCTTGGCGAGCTTCAGGAAGAGGAGGTAAGTGATCTGCTCAACGTAGTCTCCGTAGCTGATTCCATCTGCGCGGAGCGTGTGGGCGTAGTTCCACACTCTTTGGACGATGGCTGAGGACTCGTTACTCATCGGAGATTGAAGAGTTTTCAAGATTGTGGCTCCCCCAAATTCGCAAGCACGGGGCTATTCTCGACAATGCCGGATGGTTCTCTCGATCATGGCATGGAGCCGCGGGCGGCAATATTGGGCCGCAACAAATACATCAGCCGGACAGGTATTCCAGAACCGCAGCGGTGGCAGTGTTCATGATCCTGCGGGATCGCTTTGGACCAATATAGTGAGCTCTCTGAAAGTTCGCTTCACTTGAAGATAGCGTTTCGCCTACGGTATTTATCCCAATCGACATTAAGGCATTCCTCTGATGATCGCTGAGATCAAGAACGTGTATTGGCTTTTCGAGCTGATCTTGAATCACAGTAGAGAGGTCCGTTTCAACACGATCTCCTACCGCCGATGCTATTTCCGTGAATCTCCGATCGTTTGCACCGTACTCTGTGAATCGTTTGATCGAGAGCCCTCTCCGAAGATCTGTGATAAAGCTAATCGGCCGGGCGGATGGTGCCGCAAGACATCCAACGTTGACTGCGAATCGGGTTCCCAGTTCCCGACGCGTCGCCACAATGCCGGAGTCTAGGCGAGTCACAATTCCGGTATAAGCGAGTAAACGCAAAGCCTCTCTAACGGCCTCCGGTGAATCACGGTGCATCCAAAAGTAGCAAGTCCGCTCCGGTTTTCCTTCCGATTGCCAAACTTCGTTCTTGCGGAGTGCGTCTGGAATGATGGATTCCTCGACAAAATTGCGACCCCAATCGATGAGATCAAGGTGTCCTGTATACCGCTCAGTCAGCCCACTGTGTTCAGCCCAAATGTCTGTTCGGAAAAACTCTTTGATTACAGCAGTGACTGGTGCGGTCTGAAGACGACCGACCCTCGCAACCGTCTTCAGAAGAAGCCGTGGGTTTCCGGAAACTGCGAAAGCGAGCGCATCAAAGCTTTCACCGTTCTTCTCAATATCGTTCTGGAGCTGCGAATCTGCCTGCCTGAAGAGGATATCTCTCATGTGCGATCGGTACTTCGGATCCGTGATGTCCCTGTTCAGCGACTCAATTCGTGCGTCGTGGGTTGACTCGAAAGTCGATCCATAGGCTGTTACACCTGGATACACTGCTGCATTGCATGTGATGTAGGGTGATCGGAGATCCCGAAACATAGTGAAAAACTGTCTCTGTTGCTCTGGTCGGAATATGTGGGCGGCTTCATCAAAAAGTATATTGATTCTTCTTACATTTACCGCTTCGCAGATATCCTGTACCGCATCTTTCAAGTCTTCGACATCCGGAACTGCTGCATCATCGATTTGGACGCCTGGGTTTCGATATGATTCCTCGAAATTAGCAGCAATAGCTGCGAGTTGGGTTTGCTCGACTGCGGGTTGGACCGGACCTCCTGCAAGAACGGTTGCTGAAGGTAGGGGCTGCGAAAGTAAACCTCCTCTATACAGAGCGCGCAGAATGCGAGTACAAAGGCGGGAAAGCATCCACTGCTGGAACTTCCGCGGGTTTCCGGCATGAACTAGCGAGCTTTTTGCGAAAGATACATAGACAGGGAGGACTCGAATCTCATCGAAAGTCTCAAGTTGCTGTTGCTCGCAGACCCGTAGAAGGAATGATTTTCCGGTACCGCGGCTTCCTTCAATTATGAGTGGCGACGGTGCCTTGAGAGCCTTGACCAGCTGAGAATCGCGTTCCGTTTCGACGAAGAGCTGAAGAAGTTCCTCAGGTCGAATATCCTCGGTGCGAATAATGAATTCTCGAGAATCACTCATGATTCCGCGGGTCCGCCCAGTAGCGACCTAATTGGCTCAATATGTCCAAGCTCATCATCGATTGAGTCTCGCAGTTGCTCACGGTCTGCTTCGGGAATCTCCCTTAGATATCGGCAGGAAAGGGAAAAGAAGACGATCGTCCGAGCGGTTGATACCTTATTATGCCACAGCTCGAAAGCGTTTGAGTCGAACGAAAAGGAACGGGAGACGGGAATGTGTCTGGGCACATTGCCGTGAATCGTTTCGGACAGTTCCCCGTAGAGCGTTTCGGCCATAGAGCGAAAATTCGCCACGTGATTATCGAGCCCTGGGAAAAATGCGCGGGAAAAGCGTTTAGACAGAGGTCCGAGTTGAGGGTCCATAATCTTGTTCCAGATAGTATCACTGGTGTTTGAAAGCCACTCGGATCTTTCAACTAGATTCGCGGATAGATGAACAGCTTGGAGTTGAAGCTCCAACACCAACCTCAGCCCTTTGAATGCATTTCGATACTGCGCTTGCGCAACGTTGAGGAGTGAGGCGATGTATTCCTGCTCGCTTTCCCTGAGGAGAAACGCTTCAGGCCGGGATTCGAGAACGGTATTCCAAGTTGCGAGGTCGCAGGCAAATGAGTGGGCCTTCGCCATTTCAAGTCCGTTTTTGCCCGTCAGGGATTCATGAAGGGCGGTTGTGCAAGAATCGTGCAGTTCCTTAAGTGCAACGACATGTGGTTGATCCGTTCCTTCTATTGGCGTTTCGGTCATGGGAAATTTGCGGATCTTTGTTTATAGCGTCCCTGAAAATGCGGATTGAAGTGACGCTTCACGAAGACCTTTGCATCGGCGGAGTTGGCGGTTCAGTTCCATGTCAAGAAGGCGGATGGCGATAGTGCGGGCCTCGACCTCAGCGACGATTTCGCGCTGCTCCGCAAGTGGTGGGAGAGGAAGAGCGATGTACTTGATCTCTATACCGTTGAGTCGCGGCCGGCCTACTCCATGAATGTATTTTTCAGTACGCATACGCACAGGTTCTGAGTTGAGAGCAAAAAGTGCGAACTTTGGGTCAATGTGTGGTTCGAAAACCCTAAATCGGATACAGTCGGCTTTTACGATTGCTGGACCGACCGCCGCCGGAATCATGCAAGTTTGGTGCGGAGGAATACCGAGCGCCCGGATGACGAGGTCACCGGCGAAGACTTGGTGATTCTTCAATGATTCGAAGTGCTTTTCAGAAATGTGCGCTCGGCCGTCATTAAAAGTGCCATCGCCGATGTTTTGTAGGCGAATCACTCGGGGACCTGAATCCGTATAGTGACTCGACTTCAGTTTCGATCCGAACGGACCATCTGTGATTGCCCGTTCGTCAGGCGCCGCCAGCTGAGCAACAGTGGCCTACGTCCAAGTTCTCGGAAGAGACGGTAAGCCGTCAGTCACGGGTGAAGGAGGCTCTTTATACTTCCTTTTTCCACTCCACTGTTGTCTCTTCAGTAAGAGAACACTCTTAAGTACTTCAGACGCCGGTTCTACACTTGGGTATTCCCTCCTCCATTGTTTGGTCAGTTCCCCGGTGACAGCGGCGTTGAGGACGGATTGGCGGTAGCGTTGGAGTTGGGCTTTGGCGTGGCGCAAGGCTGCGACGCCGGCGTCGAGACGGGAAACGAGTTCCTCAAGCAACGCCACGATGCGGCGTTGCTCTTCTAGTACGGGGAGGCAGACGTGTAACGCCTTGACCTCGGGATAGTAGATGGTCGTATGAGTGGTTCCTTGACCGAACGACCGCAATTGATCGCCCTCCGCAATAAAGGCGTACATGAGGAATTTTGGCACGATTGAATCGGAACATACCCAGTTCACAAAGTCTTGGCTGGTAGCCATCTCTTTACCCAAAACAAAGGAGTAACCAACGGATGCTGTTCGGGACAGACATACAGTCCTTGCGGGAAGAAGCCTCGCTGCTGAATTTTGAAGACCTTCCTCCGTTACCGTTTGTCTCGTTTCCTTAATTACCTTTCCGTGGTTGATACGCGCATCCTTAATTCCGATCCACGGAATTCCGCCGCCCCAATACTCTGGGTGTTTTCTGCTAGGAGTGTGGCCAGATTCAAGGCGAGCAACATCATGGAGCTTTGTCCACTTCCATCCGTCCGGCGTTGGCATGTCTGCAAGACCCACCGAAACTGCGCATCGGCCTGGTATGATGCTTCTGGATTCTGCCCGTCCACTCATGCAACCAGAACCTCGTTAAGTTTGCCGATAATCTCCTTTGGATCGCTGCCAAAGTCTTTCCTGGCCACCGCCAGGGGGATTGGTTCGGGTGAATCGACGTGCTGCCATGCCTCGAGGTATTTTTCTTGATCTGAAGTCTCGAAGGCACCGTTGAGAGCAATGTAGTTCTTGATGACATGAAGCCATTCGAGCTGGGCGTCGGTGTATGCGGAATCCTGTTGGGAGAGCCAAATTTGGAAGCGAGACTCGACGAGTTCGGGGAAGGGCACGAGTTGCTCATGCTGAGGGTCGATGGCGTGACGAACGAGAACAATGAGGTTGGTGAGTGTCTTGATGGGATCCGGTGAAGGCGGTCGCCGTTCGAGGTGTTCGTAGGCGGTCCATACATCGGTAGGAGCGATGTGCCAAGGTGGTCGTGAGACAGCGTCGGCGAGAGACTTGAGTTTTTCATAGGAGAGGGTCCGACCCGGCTTCGATCTGCCTTCGGCAGTCCTACGCCGTGGCAAGTTATAGAGGATTTGCAGAGCGGTGAGTTCGTCCTTGTTCGTTTCGATGAATTCTTTCCAGGATTTTACTAGGGCTCGCGCTTTCTCCTCGTCGTAACCGGCTTCAATGACGGCGTCCTTGGTGATGTGATCGATGGTGATTTCGTTTTGGCGGCGTTTGCTTTCGAGGAGGGTGCGGAGATCGGGGTTGGTTGCGAGGGGAGAGCACGCGTCGTTCGCGAGTTGCTGGGCGGTTTCCTCGGATGTTAAAGATCCGGCCTCGGCGAGGCCGGCTACAGCGTCGGGGTCGGTGGCATTGAGAAGATCCGCGGCCATCTTCTTAATCGAGACGCCGCCCGAGAGCTTCTCGATTTCCGCGCGGTCGTCGTCGGAAAGGGTACGGTCGAGGCGTGCCAGGCGGTTGGCGAGGCTGGTTAAAGTGTCTTCGTCACGGGCCCCGAGGGCGACGCTGGTAAGCAGCTTCTCGAAAGGAACGGTCGGCTTTCGCTCAAGAGGCCGGGAATCGGTTTTATCAGACTCAGTGACTCCCACTGCATCAACGAGGACGAAGCGGGACTTGCTTCCCGCGTCGGGAGTGACGGCAGCGAGTTCGGTTGGGCTGATAGTACGGGTACCGCGGCCTTTCATTTGCTCGAAGTAGACCTGACTCTTGACATCGCGCAGGAAGAGGACGCATTCGAGAGGACGGACGTCTGTGCCGGTGGCGACCATGTCGACAGTGACAGCGATGCGAAAGGCCGGGTCATTGCGGAAGAGGTTGATCAGGTTGTCGGCTTCCTTCTTCCCGACCTGATAGGTGATTTTCTTAGAAAAATCGTTGCCCCGATCGAAAACCTCGCGGACGCGGTCGACGATGCGCTCGGCATGGGCGTCGTCTTTTGCGTAAATAAGGGTCTTGGGCACCCAGGGGGCATCGAGGCCGGCTGCAGTGGCACGGGCCGGGCGATCGGGAAAGAGGTCGGTGAAAAGCTTATCACTGAAACACTTTAATACGGTCCGGATCTGGTCCTGGGCTTCGACGGTGCGGTCGAGCTGGTTCTTCCTAAATGTTTCCTCTTCGTCCTGGATTTCCCACCGCTTTTCACGGGTGAGCCGATCCCGGCGTTGATAGTTGAAGCCCGCCTCGAGTGTGCCTCCGCTTTCACTGATTTCGGTTTTGATTCGGTAAATATCATATCCCACGTTCACGCCGTCCGCGACAGCCTGATGGTGGGAGTATTCGGTCACGAGATTCTGATCAAAGTAGCCGAAGGTATGCTTAGCCGGGGTCGCGGTAAGGCCTATGAGGAAGGCGTCGAAGTACTCGAGAACCTGGCTCCAGAGGTTGTAGATCGAGCGGTGGCATTCATCCACGATGATGAAGTCGAAAGTTTCGATGGGAATAGCTGGGTTGTATCGGATCTCGCGTGGGGCGGCGCGATCGCTAGGAAAGCGGTGCCTTCGAGGTCGTAGCCGGATTGTTCGTCGGCCTCGTCGTCGATGGGGGTGCCGGAGAGCTGGGACCAGAGACGCTGAACGGTCGAGATGACGACCTTGCTGACGGGATCGACACCACCCGACCTAAGGAGTTGGACGTTGTAGAGTTCGGTGAACCTCCGCCCGTCACCGGGAGTGGGAAAGTTCTGGAATTCCCGGAGAGCCTGACGGCCAAGGTTAGCGCGGTCGACAAGGAAGAGGACCCTGCGAGCCCCGGCGTGCTTGAGAAGCCGGTAGACTTGGTGGACGGAGAAGTAGGTTTTTCCCGCGCCGGTGGCCATCTGGACGAGGGCGCGCGGTCGGTTCGCGGCGAGTGAGGCTTCGAGGCCGCGGATGCCGTCGATCTGGCAGTCCCGAAAGCCTTCCGGTGTGATCGCGGGCATGCTACGCAGTCGGGCGCGGAGAGTGTCGGGTTCCTTCACATGAGCGACAAGATGCTCGGGACGATAGAAGTTGAATACCGGGCGTGAGCGAGCATCGGGATCGCGCTGATCGACGAAACGGGTTTCCAGTCCGGTGGATTCGTAAGTGAACGGAAGCGGGTCAGCCCAGCGTTGCGGGATCCACTTGCGAGCCGCTGAGTAACGGGCCGATTGCTCAGACACGTGGGAGAGGGTTTCTCCCTTCTTCTTCGCCTCCAGGATCCCTAGGGCTTTCCCTTCCACGAAGAGGATATAATCCGCAGGCCCTCCGGACGATCGCAGCTCCCTCACGGCGATCCCCTTGGACGCGAACAGATTCAGCTGTTCAATATCTTGAATCTCCCAGCCACATTGCTCGAGCTGACGGTCTATCTCCTCCCTGGCTTCTTCCTCAGGCGTAGGCACAGTGCGGCCTATTTTGCAAAAGGGTAGGTCCAGATACAAGCGCTAACGGTCGGCGCGGAAGCGCTTAGGAAGGCTTTCGATCCACATTGTCGCACCTAAGGGAAACGAACGACCTGTATGGAAATTCTGTGTAGCGGAATCGGTAAGGATTTCGAGAGGCGCGTAAGGCGAGAACATTCGAGCTTAGCCTTGAAAGGATCCTCGTTGTGATAGTAAGTTCGCTCGAAGCATTCACCTTCCTTGTTTCAATGTTTACTTGGATTCCAGTTCACCGCGAAGCGATTGAGAAGATTCTGAATTATCGTGATCGCCAGGGGGCCTTGCTGTCCGTGCTGGCGCAGATGAATGAGTTGAACTTCGTGGTGATCGGGTTGACGGATCGAGATTCGGAGGGACGGGATTTCCCTCTCGAGGTAATGGATCCGTTCACTTTTCTAGCAACTTGTAACCGCACAATTGCGTATGACAAGCGACGGCAAAATTGGAATTTTCTGAATGCGAGTTTAGTTCTCGCATCTAGTGTCCCTGGAGATTTCGCTGGGATTCCGGTCGTTAACAATCAGCAATCGTGGTTTTTCCCATTCGCGGCATCGAGAAAGCATGACGACATTGAATGCCTATGGGATCTGGCTCGGGAGGTTGCTAAAGGAAATACTGAGAATTTGGATTCTAGCCTATTTAATCGTTGTCTGCAGATCCACACGGTCAACATCGCGAAGCTCTCAATGGGCCTTTTCTGGATCAACCCCGAAAACTTCCTCCCGGTGGACCGAAAGATTCGAAGATTAGCAAAGGAGAAAGGGATCGCCGTTGAGCCGACAGACTATAATGGCTACATGGATTTCATAGAAGAGGTTCGAACGAAGTTCGATAGCACGTTTCCTGAGATTTCCCACCAAGCCCAGCTTCGAGCCTTGGGATACCATTTCGAAGAACAAGCTCTCGAGGTTATCTGGGAACGATTTAATCGTCGTAATCCAGGCTTTTCAGATTTTGAGAACCCGGGCGAGGTGTTTGTGAAAGACGAGCTCCGCTACAAACATGATGCGCTAGAGAAATTCAATCGGCTGGGCGGGCGCGATAGACTTCAGAATCTGGTCCAATCCGGGAATGCGATTGAGGCACTTAAGCTGTTGAAAAGCACGGTTGTCCTCAATTTGGTTAGTTTTCAATCGTGGCCTACGAGTGTCGGTGAAGGCGATGATGAGAAGGTCTGCCGCGTTCTGGGAGCTTACCTTGAGGTCTCATCACGACCATATTCCGGACCCGGTTCGATCATGCCGATTTATGAAGCGACCCGCTCCCCCGGACTGAAACCAAGTTGGGACACTTTTTCAACGATTCTTTGGGGTCTCCGGCCCGAAGATTACTTTCCCATCAAGATTCAGTACTTGAGGAAGCTGGGGGAGGAAGTCGGCATCAAACTGCCCGGAGGTCGGCCAAATCCGGAGACCTTTGACCAAGTCCTCGAATTCGGGAAGTCGTTCCGAAAGGCTCTTCAGAAGTGGAAGCCGAGAGACTGGATCGATGTCCAGTCATTCCTGTTCTGCGCAAGGCCTTTCGACAAGCTGGACGAGGTTTCCGCCGTCGAGGAGGTGGCGGCGGAATACGAAACCAGCATGGAGGAAGAGTATGGCGGCAGGGGTCATGTGGGTGAGGAAGAGTTATGTGAAATCATCCGACACATTTTTGGAAGCGCCGAACGTGCACAATGGGGATTCGAACTTCTGAGGTTTGCATTGGAGAAAGTTGGCATCAGCCATCGAGAAGACCAGCGCTATTCAATCTCTCACCCAAAGCACAAAAGGACCGTAAATCTCAATTTCGGATACTGGCACATATTCGGCATCTATGCTTCCTCCGATAAGAATTTGAGCCTTTCGGTCATCTTGGCTAATGATTTGGCCGGTCCTCTGAATCTTGCCAAGACGGCGCAGTTCAAAGAGGGGAAGTTCGCCCTCTTTAACGTGTCGAAAACTGATATGGCGCGATGGGATACTGAGATTTTGCCGGCCTGGGAAGAGACGCTGTTTCGAGTCACACAGGCACTTTCAAACTGGCAGAAGTCTCCGTATCTGAAATACCACATCCCCGAGATAGGTAAGGCGGTCTTCGACGACACGGCCCGTGCCGAACTTATAAGGTGGGCGTTTGAGGAACAAGCGCCGGCCGGAGATTCCGCCGAGGGAGTGGAGGTACACTCTGAGGCAACGAACTACTGGTGGCTGAACGCCAACCCGAGGATCTGGGATTTCGACAGAGTCCCTGTGGGTGCCTTGGAGGTCTATCATTCCTATGCTGAATCGGGCAACAAGAGGAGGATTTACCGCCACTTCCAGAAAGCCAGGCCCGGCGACATTCTCCTCGGTTATGTCACCAGTCCACGACAAGAGATAATTGCGGTCTGCGAGATCACAAAGGGAGTCCATATCGATCCTGAAGGTCGAGAGCAGATCGAATTCAAGAAGACGGTGGTTCTTCAGGACCCTATTCTGAGGTCGGAGCTGATCAATGAGGAAGGCCTGGAGAATTGCGAACCGCTCAAGGGTCAGAATGGGAGCCTCTTTGCTGTAACGCCTGAGGAATATGAGATCATTCGTGCCATCATTGATGAACGCAATGCGGCCAAACCATTGATTGAGGTCCCTTCATACACGAAAGATGACGCCTTGAGGGATCTCTTTTTCGATGATGAGGAGATCGATTCGATCCTGAACCGCTTGCGACGAAAGATGAATGTCATTCTCCAGGGGCCGCCGGGGGTTGGGAAGACCTTCATGGCCAAGCGACTGGCTTACACGTTGATGGAGAGGAAGGACGACAGTCGGGTGCGGATGGTGCAGTTTCATCAGTCGTACTCCTACGAAGATCTGGTCCAGGGCTACCGGCCATTGGATTCGGGAGGCTTTGCCCTTCAGAACGGCGTGTTCTACACCTTCTGTCGCATGGCGCGGCAGGATCCAAATCGGGAGTATTTCTTCCTCATTGACGAGATCAACCGAGGAAACCTGAGCAAGATCTTCGGCGAGCTCATGATGCTTCTGGAATCGGACAAGAGGGGGGAGGAGTATGCGATTCCTCTGACCTATTCGAGTTCACCGGAAGAGACGTTCTTCGTCCCTGGGAATCTCTACATCATCGCGATGATGAACACGGCGGACCGGTCACTTGCAATGGTCGACTACGCACTCCGGCGGCGGTTCGCGTTCGTTAACCTTCTGCCGCAGTTTGAAAGCCCAAAATTCCGGCTTCTCCTGCTCCAGAAGGGGGCGTCTCCGGAATTGATCGACAAGATCATTGATCGGATGAATCGGCTGAACGAAGCCATCGCAGCGGACAAGAAAAACCTCGGGCCGGGTTACCAGATTGGACACAGCTTCTTCTGTCCGGCTGACGGCAAAGCGACGCTGAATGACGCATGGTATGAGGATGTCATCCGCTCGGAGATCGAACCGCTCCTGAATGAATACTGGCTGGATGATATTGATGTGGTTGCAAAGCATGTGGAGATGTTGCTCGGGGAGTGACCGTTGTATCGCGGGATTAGTCGATAGAGTCGGTGCGGGAAGTATTTCGAGTCTGTACGGAATAAGAAATGCTTACCCGTCTCCGTCATTGCATCGCAGGACTACGCCGAGGCGTGGCGCATTCCTCTAACGAGGATCAGTTATGAGTCAGTAATGGCTCTCGGATTGGGTTTCATTTCAGTCGGACCACCGGATGCGGGATCGATGAGCAGATTGCAAATCTGTTCCACAGAAGACTCCGTGAATCGGAGGGGCGGAGCCCGTGGGGTGGACTTTCAGTCTGCCTGGCGAGAGGAAGAGGATGACGATGAGGAAGAGGAAGATGGCCTTCATGCGGAGTGCGCGGCGATGAACTGCCCGGCAACCAGCTTCGAGACCTGACACTAGCCCCATGTCCGAGGCGATACCGATTCAGAACATTTACTTTCTCCTCTGCTATGCATGGAATCAGTTGGAGGAGCGGGATCTTGTGGAGATCAATGCAGAGGATACAACGAGCCTGCAGGATCTCCTTGCAAGGGTGCTGGCGGGGGAGTGCAGTTTCTGATCCGCCGCGGATTCGACCGGGGTTATGTACTTCACGCCGAGGACACGGCTAGACTGCGAGGAAGGATCGATTTCAACCTGAGCATGAAGCGGCAGCTCTTCCTGCGTGGGCGCATGCGGTGCGAGTTCGATGAGATGAGCTACGACGTCCTGCACAACCGCATACTCAAGACCACGATCGCCAACCTGCTCTACACCGACGGGGTGGACGACAAGCAGAAGGAACGACTGGGGGAGTACGTACGCTACCTGAATCCGGTGACTTCGATTCGAATCTCACCCCGGGAATTCCGACGCGTCCAGCTGCACAATGGAAACCACTACTATCGGTTCCTCCTGAACATCTGCGAACTCATCTACGAATCGCTTCTGCCGACCGAGGAGACGGGGCACTCCTACTTCAGGGATTTCATCCGGGACGAAAATCGGATGCCTCATGTCTTCGAGCAGTTCGTAAGGAATTTTTATATGATCGAGCAGAGTACCTACAAGGTGAGTCGTTCCCGGATAGACTGGGTAACGGCAGATAAAGAGGAGGAGTCCTACCTTCCCAAGATGGAGACCGACGTCACACTCGAGTGCCCAGATCGGAAGATCATTCTCGACTGCAAGTACTACCGGGAAGCGTTCCAGTCCCATTACGATTCAAGGAAATTCCGGTCCGAGAATCTCTATCAGCTCTTCGCCTACCTGAAGAATAAAGAGGTCGATCCCGGTTGGGAGGATTGCGAGGGGATCTTGCTGTATCCGGTGGTTTCCGAGCCGTTTCGCCATGAGTTCGAGCTCCACGGACATCCGGTCCGCGTGGTGTCGATCAATCTGAATCAGGATTGGGATGGGATTAAGGAGGAGTTGTTGGAGTTGGTGAGGTGAACCCCAGAGAGCACGGGGGTGCGTAGTTACGCACCGAAGCGGGGAGTTCGCAACCACGGATCGCACGGATCGACACGGATTGGGAGTCCGCCGTCGTCCTAGGGACTGTGGCGAGATTGGGAAAGAGAAACCACGGATGGACCCGTCTCCGCCTCCATCCGTCTCCGTCCCTCTATCGGGTCTGCGCCGAGATACAGCGGGGCTTCCACCCTCCGTAGCTTGGCTACTGCGGAGGACGGGGCGCCGAGGCTGCGCACGAATGAACGCGGAAACGCAGAGGGGAGAGAGAGCGATAGCGGCTGTTAATCAGTCGTCGGGACTTCTGATCCGAATTCCAGATGGTTCTACAATCCACAGTTTTCCTTGCGGTGATTCCTCTTCCATCGCGGTCACGATGCGCCTGACAAAATCCAGTATGATTGGCTTCGACTGATCCTCGGTCCTGATAACGATGATACGGGGGTAATTGACGTCTCAGGAAACCGTGGGAAGTATGCGTTCATGGGAGAGCTCAGCCGCATAGGCAATGGCAGCGCGAACAGCCTCTTCAGAGACGGAAGGATATTCGCGTTGAATCTCATCCGTTGAAATTCCGGCCGCGAGATTGTCGAGAATGACGGAGACCATCACGCGCGTATCTTTGATACACGCCTTCCCGTGGCAGACAGCTGGATCTACGGATATATAGTCAGAGAGATTCATTTCTCAGTCAGTATAGCACAACAGACCGTGAAACTGAAACATCCATTTTGCGGACTGATTTCGGGCCGTGCGGCTTCCATCGGTTGTCCAGATTTGGTAACGAGGAAGGAACTGAGGCTAGGGAAGGAATTATCGATACGGTGAGGAGCACCTATACGGGCACCTTGAAATGGCGTGAAGCGTCGTGGGAATATCGACGTCTGTTCTACTGCAAGGGTTCGGTTGGCGCGCCGGGATAGGCCTCTTCGGACAGCTCTATCATTTCCAGTCCTGGGAGCAAATAAGGAACCGGTGGATATAGGTTTCGCTGGCACAACGGCCCGAAACACACGGCATGGAGCCGAATTTCATCCACCGGTAAGGTTATACTGCCCTATCTGGATGCTCTCGTCAACCCTCACATGGCGAGACTGAACCAAGCCGTTTAGAAACCGGGCAGTCACCCACATCCCGCAAAAAAACCGTGGAGCCCTTCTTCGGGATCATCAAAGAAGTGCTTGGATTCCGAAAGTTCCAGTTGCGAGGGATTGAAAAAGTGCAGAGCGAATGGCAATTGGTCTGCCTCAGCTATAATCTGAAGAGACTTTTCCACCACTTAGGAGCCGATTGGGCGGCGAAAATGGCGCAAAGCAGACTAAATGGAACCTATCGGCCGATACAAAGCGACCCCTACGATAGAATCCCCGCTCTGCCTCCCGGCAGAGCACTAGGAAGCTGTCGGTGGTGGAATCAGCCGCGATCCACGAAAACGCCAAACAAGCCAACCGCTCTGCGAATCCGCAAAGAGAAGTCCGACAGATTCCTAGCCCAGTCCGTATATGCGTTTCAGGTTCTCGCCGAAAATCAGTGCTCCGCTTCGTACTCCCAGGGCAAGGCGTTGGATCGCCCGCATGACCTGCAGCGGGTGGTACTCGGGCAGGTTGGATCCGAAAACCACGCGTTCCGGCCCCAACACCTCTACAGCGCGCTTGACCTCGACGGGAACGGACCCTCTTCGGGGCTGTCGGCCCAGTGTTTGTGGAAGCGCAGGATCGTTGTTCCCATGTAGACGTTGGCGCATTGGCGGCAAACGTCCAACCCCACATCGAAGTGGTCCGGAAATCCCATGTGGTCCATGATGAACGGTGTCTCGGGGATTTTCTTTGCCAATGCACCGATGCGGCTGGGGTGGCAGTTCTCAACCCCCGAATGAATCGATACGACAATGCTCAGATCCCGGGCCGCCTCTGCCAGCGGCAGGACCATGGGGTCGTCGACGGCGAATCGGTGGATCGCGCCCATCAGCTTCATGCCCCGGGCGCCACGGCCGACGTAGGTCCGCAGGGATTCCACGCCCGCCTCGCCCCAATGCGGGTCCATCATCACGCAGGGAAGGATCTGGGGATGGCCGGCCGTCTTGTCCAGCAACCCATCATTGTCCGGATCGACCTTGGCGGCGGGCATGACCACCGCTCGCTCGAGCCCCGCCTCGGCTTCACACTCGAGCAGGGCCGCCACGCTCATGGGGCGGCCGTACCAATCGTCCGTCAGGTAAGCCTCGAAATCGCCCGTCAACATCGAACGCCTCCTTTTCGTCTCGCAGGTTTTCGGGTCATCGATAGGGAATTGCCGGTCCGAGCCATTGGATGGACCATCGTAATGGCCGGCCTCCTCACGACAATAGAATTCTATCAAGCCACCGTCCTAGGGACTTCCGTCTTCGTCCCTCCAAAGGGACTGCGCCGAGACATGGTGGCGAGATTGGGAGGGGGAGAACCAAGGAGAGCGCGGATCCGTCTCCGTTACACTTCGCCGAGACAGGTGGACACGGAGAAAGCGACCGCAGATTTTAGCTGATTCGGATGGGTAGGGATGAAGATGAAGAAGGAAATGAAGATGAAGAAGAGAGATGTATCGGAGTTCATAGAGACTCTGAAGCAACGGTTCACGATCTGGTATAGCCGGAGTCACGGGCGCTACGGGACCCTGTGGTCGGAGCAATTCAAGAGTACCCTGGTGGAGGGCACCGAGGAGGCGCTACGAATCCCAGCTGCTTATATTGATCTGAATCCGCTCGTGTTACGGTAGTTGCGCACCTCCGGATTCGCTGGACACGAAGTGAGAGAACTGGCGACTGATCTTGATGGTTGAACTCGGATGATAACAAAATAGACTCGCTGCATGGTTACATTGGTACACAGTCCGGTGCATTCAGATCCTGAGGTCCTCAGCGGCACCTTGGTATTCAGGGGTTCTCGCGTTCCGGCTCAGACTTTGCTCGATTACCTGGACGATGGCAGTACGCTCGAGGAGTTTCTTGATGAGTTTCCAACCGTATCGCGGGAGGATGCAGAAGCCTTCCTTAAGCTGGCGAGAGAGGATTGATGCGGATCCTGATCGACGAGAATCTGCCAATCCTTTTCTTCCGGGAATTGCTGAACGAATTCGACACCAAGACTATCCTGAAGAGCTGAGCTGAGCTGAGCTGAGCTGAGCTGAGCTGAGCTGGGCGGGCATCAGCAACGGAGAGCTGTTAAGGCGAATCGAGGGAGACTTTGATGTCTTTGTTACGGCCGACAAAAACATTCAGTTTCAGCAGAACATCGCCGACCGATCGTACGCGATAGTGGAGGTCTACACAAATCGATTGTTGCTGTTAAAGGAGGTCGAGCAAAAGATACTGTCAGAGATTCGCGGTATTGCCGGAACTGAATTTGTCAGGATCAACCGGTAGGGCGTAGTGAAATGCTTGAATCGTTCTCGTCTTCGTCCTCGGTGCGGTGAAGTGAGAGACTAATGAAACCCGATAGTCGGATGGTTGCTGGCTATCCTTGTTTCCGCTGACCGTAGTCTCCCGCCTGGATACCCCTGAAGGAGAGATCCTCATCCAGATCCGGCCAATGAATCCCAAATGGCGAGAGCTCGATGTTTCGCAGTGGGTCTTCCGTCCCAATAGAAAGCCTGGGATTATTCCGAACCGGGAATCGGAATTCCAACCCGCTTTCCATTACGACAGTCACATACCCATCCTCATAGGAGGCCGACCTAGCGGTGTCCAGTAATGTGCTCATTGCTGTAGAAGAAAAAGAGGTAGCCGTCTTTTTCGAATACACGGGGCATCAGTCGAAGTCCTTGATCTCAGAAAACATACCGAATTCACCTAGGAGGAGCTCAACGTTAACAGGCTGCTCTTATGATGCAAGCGATGTCTGTGACCCGGATGTCGCAAGCGAGGATCCCCGCTTGGATTTCGATGACTTTCCCGACAAACGCCGTTAGCCCAGTCCGTATATGCGTTTCAGGTTCTCGCCGAAAATCAGTGCTTCCGCTTCCGCTCCGAGGTCAAGGCGTTGGATCGCCCGCATGACCTGCAGCGGGCGGTACTCGGGCAGGTTGGATCCGAAAACCACGCGTTCCGGTCCCAACACCTCTACAGCGCGTTTGACCTCGACGGGAACGGCCTCCCCGGGGCTGTCGGCCCAGTGTTTGTGGAAGCGCAGGATGGTTGTTCCCATGTAGATATTGGGGCATTGGCGGCAAACGTCCAACGCCACATCGAAGTGGTCCGGAAATCCCATGTGGTCCATGATGACCGGTGTCTCGGGGATGTGCTTTGCCAATGCACCGATGCGTCGGGGGTGGCAGTTCTCAACCCCTGAATGAATCGATACGACAATGCCCAAATCCCGGGCCGCCTCTGCCAGCGGTAAGACCATGGGGTCGTCGACGGCGAATCGGTGGATCGCGCCCATCAGCTTCATGCCCCGGGCGCCACGGCCGACGTAGGTCTGCAGGGATTCCACGCCCGCCTCGCCCCAATGCGGGTCCATCATCACGCAGGGCAGGATCCGGGGATGGCCGGCCGTCTTGTCCAGCAACCCATCATTGTCCGGATCGACCTTGGCGGCGGGCATGACCACCGCTCGCTCGAATCCCGCCTCGGCTTCACATTCGAGCAGGGCCGCCACGCTCATGGGGCGGCCGTACCAGTCGTCCGTCAGGTAAGCCTCGAAATCGCCCGTCAGCATCGAACGCCTCCTTTTCGTCTCGCAGGTTTTCGGGTTATCGGTAGGGAATTGCCGGTCCGAGCCATTGGATGAACCATCGTAATGGCCGGCCGCCTCACGACAACAGAATTCGGATGCCAGATGGACCGGGCCATCCAGACGGCGCCGGGCCGATGCAGAACCACTGCTGTGATAAGAGCAGCGAAGCCGCAACCAAAAGAATGCAGAACCACGGATTTCACGGATCAGCACGGATGGAAAATGAGAATGTGAGTTGAGAGTGCAGAAGGATATTTTCTCTCTATCCGTGCCCATCCAGCGCGCGGCAGCGTGCAGAAGTGATCCGTGGTCTCTTAATTATCGACTTCAATTTCAGGATGTTATGGAGCTCCATGAAGAAAAGCGTGCTTAGCTTTGGAATGCAATTGGCACACAGAGATCTGCGCTTTCTCGCGACGAAGTGAGTAGGATGTCAGGGTTTAGAGCTTGAAATATCATGAAATTGTGCGATTATAACAGGTAATAACCTGTAAATTAACGTATGATTGACGCAAATTCACAGCGTTTTCGGTGGCTAGGGACGGTTTTACCAGAATCGGGGAGGCGGAGGATCGTGATTATCACGGGAGCGAGGCAGACGGGAAAGACGACATTGGCAAGGAAGCGATATGGGGAATTGAGGTATATCAATTTGGACGCCTTGGAAAGTCGGGACGGATTGCGGGAGGTAAGTACGTTCGGTTGGGCTGATACGGTGGGGAATGCGATTCTGGATGAAGCGCAGAAGTTGCCCGAGGTATTTGAGAAGCTGAAATATGCGTATGATGAAGGCGGGGTAACGTTCTCCGTCCTGCTTGGCTCCTCTCAGATCATGCTGCTGAAGGGAATACGCGAGACCCTTGCGGGACGTGCCTTCATTTACGAGCTGTGGCCTCTGATGCCGAGCGAATTGCTGCATTCGGAGACGGAGGCTCGACCGCCTGAGCCAATGCTCTCGGAAATCCTCAAATGTAACAGTCTGGATAGATGTCTTGACGAGGTTCCAGAGAGTCTTATCGCCGAAGAGGCCGACCGTCGACGGAGGGCCGAAGAGCATCTGCTCCGCTGGGGTGGGATGCCTGAGCTGCTCTCTCTCTCCGAGGAGGAGCGCTGGCGCTGGCTTCGCTCCTATGAATACACCTACCTCGAACGAGATCTTGGAGATCTTGCGCAATTGAGCGATCTGGATCCATTCAGGAGACTGCAGCGATTGGCATCACTCCGATCGGGTGGATTATTAAGCTACTCGGAGTTGGCCAGGGATGCAGGAATCAGCCCTGATACGGCGCGTCGCTACGTGGATTATCTCCGCATCTCCTACCAGGCACTGCTCGTACCGCCTTTCTACAGGAATCTTACCAGTACGGTGGTCAAGTCTCCCAAGCTGTACTGGGTGGATTCCGGAATTCTGCGATCGTTGTCCGGATTCCGCGGAGAAGCGACCGGGGAGGTGTTCGAATCCTATGTGATGAGCGAAATCCACAAGTGGGTCAGAACCGTGGGCCGGGATGTTCGCATCTTCTTCTATCGTACGCGATCGGGACTGGAACTCGATGGAATTATCGAAACCGAGAATGGAATCCTGGGACTCGAAATCAAACTTCGCGAATCCGTTCACGACCGCGATGTGAGAGCGATGAGGGATGTCGCAGCAGCCTTGGGATCACAGTGGTTGGGTGGCCTCATCGTCTATCGGGGCGATCGAGTCTTTCGATTCGCGGAACCGGCGGTCTGGGCAATACCATCGTATCGTTTGTTTGCTTAGCCCTACTTGACCAACTCAACTTCCGAAACGGTTTTTTTCGGGGGTAGTAGGGCTCAGGAGGCGCATCAACAGTAGAGGTGGGTTGGCAAAACCGCCTGTAGTGTAGACCTACGCTCTTCCCAGGGCGGGATTTTTTCGTATAATGGTGGGCCATCATGTTTTTGAGGTGTAATCGTCGGCGCAAAGATGGCAAAGAGCACTACTATTGGAATATCGTTGAGAACAAGCGTGTCAGCGGGGGGCGGGTGGTCCAAAGACAGGTCCTCTACCTTGGAGAGATCAACGATAGCCAACACGAAGCGTGGCGCAAGAGCATCGAGATTTTCGAAGAGGGCAGGGAAAGACCCGAACAGGTGGCGCTGTTTCCGGAAGATCGTGCCCCGCCTGTGGGCGACGAAAGTATTGTTAGAATACGGCTCAAAGATCTCAGGATCGAGAAGCCGCGGCAATGGGGAGGGTGCTGGCTTGGGTGCGTTCTATATGAGCAGTTGGGACTGGGAGAATTCTGGCGGGAGCGTCTCAGACCCTCCCGTCAGGGTACCCGCTGGGCCCATGTGCTGCAGACCCTGGTGGTTTACCGGCTGATGGCACCGGGAAGCGAGTGGCGGCTGCATCGGGAATGGTATGAGCGAAGCGCGATGGGCGATCTGATGGGGGAAGACTTTGGGATCGCCGAGAAGAACACGCTCTATCGCTGCCACGATCGATTGCTCAGGCACAAGAAGGCCCTGTTCAGGCACCTGACCGAGAGGTGGAGCGATCTGTTCAATGCCCGTTACGAGATTTTGCTATACGATCTGACGAGCACCTATTTTGAGTGCGATCCGAACCAGGAGCCGGCGGCCTCGAGCCGACTGCGCAAGTTCGGCTACAGCCGCGATAAGCGACCTGACTGCGTGCAAGTGGTGATCGCCCTGGTGGTGACTTGTGAGGGCTTGCCGATTGCCTATGAGGTACTTCCGGGTAACACGCAGGATAAAACCACCTTAAAAGATTTTCTTTCTCGGGTGGAAGAGAACTACGGTAAGGCGAACCGGGTGTGGGTGATGGATCGGGGCATTCCGACCGAGGAAGTCTTGCAACAGATGCGCCAAAGCGAACCCAGGATCCACTATCTGGTGGGTACCCCGCGCTCCTGGCTGGGTCGCTTCGAGCAGTCGTTGCTGCAGAAGGATTGGAAGCAGTTGCGTCCCGGTATCGAGGTGAAACTCCTCAGCGAGGGAGGTGAAACCTACGTTCTGGCTAAAAGCGACGATCGGGTGCGCAAAGAAAAAAACATGCGCCTGCGTCGTTTACGCCGTCTTATCGAGGCGCTCAAGAAGCTGCGTGAGAGCAAACGGCGCTACCAACGCGATACCATCCTGATCAAACTGGGCGAAGCCAAAAAGGAGGCCGGTCCCCGGATCTTTGGATTACTCGACATCGAGATCGCCCCCAAGGGCGCCCCCACTGAAAAGCCGCCTTTGAGCTTCCGGTTGAACTTAAAAAAATACCGCCAAGCCTATCGCCGCGAAGGCCGCTATCTGTTGCGCAGCACCCTCAGTGCCGAGAACCCCGAGCAACTCTGGCGCCTTTACCTGCAGCTCACTGAGATCGAGCAAGTCTTCAAGGAAATCAAGAACGACCTTTCCATCCGCCCCATCCATCATCAGAGAGATGATCGCATCGAGGCGCACATCTTTATCAGCTTCCTTGCTTACTCTCTGTGGGTCACCCTGAAACGTCGACTCTACCCGATGGCTCCGGGACTGACCCCAGCCGAGGTGCTCTCCAAAATGGCGGCCATCCAAATGCTCGATGTGAAACTGCCCACCACCGACGGACGCACCGTTGTGCTTACCCGTTACACCGAGCCCGGTGAGGACCAAAAGCTACTACTGAACCGGTTACACCTCGAACTTCCTCCCCAACCACCCCCCCAAATCGAATCCAAATAACCCCTCCTGTAGTGTAGACCTTTGGCCCACTATCAACGACTTACGTCGAAATCAGGCCCCAGTTGAGAAAGACGGGCTAGGATCTTTGTCCCTCTTTCGCTCCTCAACCGGGGGCTTCGAAATACTTCGCATTTCTCAAGAGGGGATTGACCTGATTAGGGTCGATAAGGAAAGAGGGAGGAGCTGCGGAACCCGGACCGTAACTTAGGTTTGGTAAGAGGTAGTGAAGATCCAGATGCTTCCTGAAGGAGCGCCAGGATTCACGTATCTGTTTCTTGTCCAACTGCTTGACTAAGCCGGATCGAGTAGGCTATATTTCCTTTCATAACGCCCGTGGTAGCTTCGGCGAAACGGTCTAGGGTCAACATTTCGGGGTTGGCCCTTGTTTGTTTTTCGTTCCAACAGTTAGAATCCGGGTTGATGCGCCTACTCGGCTGGGATGCGGCGGTTGATTCAAGCCGTCTCCGCCCGTTGGCTTCGCCGAGCCGGGGAGGGAATGGAATCGCTGTCGGGACGGTTGAAGGGACGCGTCTGGTAGTAGAGGAAGTACTGGTCGGGCTCTCGGAGGTGGGTCTGCACGGATTGCTTTGTAGAGTCACGCGAGAAGAGTCGCCTGTTCTGCTGTCGATCGATGCACCTCTCGGTTGGCCGGAGGCGATGGGGCGCGGTTTGGTGGGCCATGTCGCTGGAGGGATGGTCGGAATCGATGCGGATCAGATGTTCCGAAGGGAGACGGATCGATTCGTACTCTTTGGCACGAGCCCTTAGACTAGTGCTCAGGGCAGGGCTTTGGCGATTGGGTGATGGGATCCGAAGATGACTAGGTAATCCCGTTGGATCGTGCAACCCACCCCCGTCCAGCAAACTGGACCACCCCTCCGAGGAGGGGAATAGGGAGGTTTCGAGTTTCGGGTTGCGAGTGACCGCCTGAGTTTCGTCTTCGTTCTCTTTCTTGCAGGTTTTCTGCGCTGACCGTAGTCTCCGACATGTATTCCTCTGAAGGAGGACCTCTCCTTCAGATTGGGCCAATGAACGCCAGAAAGAAGGATTCGTACCCACAACCTTTTTCCTCTACGTTGAAACGAAACCCAACTCTTTGGCACCGTCTCGAAACCAGGGAGTGAAGCTCTCAGGTTCGAGCGCGAAAATGGCCTCGAGATCGTGCAAGGTGATCAGCTACTTTGTGATTTCCTTGTAGAGACTGTCCGAGACGATTTTTCGAATTTCACCGAGTTCAGCGAGAAACCTCCTCCAATCACGGTCGGCCGCCAACTTTTCCGTTGATTCCGCAAATGCCGAAAGACTCGGAAACTCAACCGCAACGACCACCGTTCCCGTATCATCGCCGGCATACGTGGCCTGCCAAACCCTCACTTGGACATCAGGATTCAGACGCTTTATTATCGGCACGCCTTTCTTGGCAATCATCTCGGCGTAATTGTCCACGCTACCATCCGTCACTTTTACGACTACAATCCGTGAAACCTTGTTCTCTTCAGCTTGAGCCATAATGGGAAGAAGGCTCAGGTTGAGTGCGAATACGGCCAACAGTCCTAAGGGAGAATACATCTTCATTTTCGCTCGATCCTTTCTTTTTCGTTTCGTCCGCCGTCGAAACCTTAGTGTCCGACTGAGTGGACACTTAAGAATGAGCAAGTTAAACGTCAATTAAGATAGAATGATTTTAAGGGCCGGGAATCAAATTACGTTCTAATGGGAACCGCCCTTCGGCTTTACTCAGGACCTTCGGCAGAGAACGCGGAGAGCGGGGAGACGCGGGGAAGCGGAGAGCGACCACGGATTGCACTGGGGGTGCGCGGTAGCGCAGGGTCATGCGGAGTGACTCACTGAGGCGTGGATTTGGGGAGGGGGGAGAAAACCACTAGGGCACGAAGACACGGAGAGAGACCACGGATTACGCGGATTGGCACGGATGGGGGAGAGAAGGCAGATGAGCCAGAAACGGGGGGATGCGAAGTTGCGGAACTACAGAACGACAGCGTGGAACCAAGCGAGGATCGATACATTCTTAATTCGGTCCGTTAAAATCCTTCTCAATTCTGGTGGAAGCGAAGGGCAATGGCATTCCGTGTATCGTGGCGACCAAGAGCTGATCTACTCTCCCTCGGACCTGAATCGGTTTGAAAAAGCGAGGTTGCCATTCGTATCTAACAGCCCATCATTGGGCAAGTGCCGAGAAAGGTAGGGGAATTGATTGGAGACTTGAAGAGAGCCGGGTTTTACGAGATCGCAAGAGGTGGAAAAGGTTCACACCGCAAACTCACCCACAGACGATATGCAGGAGCCGTAACTGTGAGCGGAAGAACTGGCGATGATGCAAAGGCCTATCAGGAGAGGCAGGTAAGACGAGCCATCGAAGGTATCGAAAAATGAGGGCAAGCGATCAATACCATAAGTGGGTCGAGTGGAGCGAAGAGGATCAGGTCTACATCGGTAAATGCCCGGACCTGATTACCGGAATTCACGGCAGTGATCCGGTGCGCTTGTTCACCGAACTATGCGAGACCGTTGAAGAGGTTGTAAGCCAACTCGAGTCTGAAGAACGGAACCTTCCCACACCTCGAACCCGACCCATGCAGGAAGTTTCATAGAATCACCGGCTAAATCAGCCCTATTTAGTCGTACTTTACGGTGGACGCTGTCACATATCCACCCAGGTCGAACCGTTGTCGCAGGACTCCACTGTGCTGTAGATGAACTGCATGCCGCGCAGCCCGTCGTAGACGGTGGGAAAATCATAGTCCTCGGTTTTCAATGGATCGCCGTCGAGGTGCCGGCGCACGGCCTCGGCCAGACCGTCGTAAACGCTGGCGAACGCCTCCAGATATCCTTCCGGGTGGCCGGTTGGGATACGGGTGGCATTGGCGGCGACGTCGGAGAGGTAGCCCTGTCCTCGGGTCAGCACCTGCCGTGGTTCGCCGTAGCGGTTAAACTCGAGGTAATTGGGATTTTCCTGGGCCCACTTGATCGCTCCTTCGGAGGCGTATACTCTGAGGGTGAGGCCGTTCTCTTCGCCGGTCGCCACCTGGCTGATGCTCAGGACACCCTTGCCTCCACCCTTGAAGCGGAGCAAGGCATTGACGTCTTCGTCGAGTTTGCGATCCGGCAGGAATGTGCTCTTGTCGGCGCACAACGCAGTGATCGGATCGCCCGTTACGTATTCCAGCAGGTTTACGCAGTGGGTGCCGATATCGCCCATGGTGCCGCCGATTCCCGATTGTGCCGGATCGACGCGCCAGGCCGCCTGCTTCATTCCCAGTTTCTCGTGCGGTACCATGAGGAAATCCTGAAGGTATTCGACGATCACCTTGCGCACGGTGCCCATTTGGCCGGACTGAAACAGGTGGCGGGCGTGGCGGATGAGCGGATGGCCGGTGTAGTTGTGCGTCAACGCGAATACAAGGCCTGAGTTTTCCACCAGGCCGACCAGTTCCCTGGCCTCGTCCAGGGTGTAAGTCATGGGTTTGTCGCAGACCACGTGGAAGTCGGCATCGAGGAAGGTTTTGGCGATGGCGAAGTGGGAGACATTGGGCGTCACAATAGTGACAAAGTCGATGCGCCGGTCTTCCGGGAGAGTGGCTTCGGTTGCGGCCATCTCGGCGTAGGTAGCGTAACAACGAGTAGGGTCGAGATACAGCTCCTCGCCGGTCTGACGGGTGTTCTCCGGATCCTGAGAGAAGCAGCCGGCCACGAGTTCGATCTGCATATCGAGGGCGGCCACCATTCGGTGGACCCCGCCGATAAAGGCGCCTTGGCCGCCGCCGACCATGCCCATGCGTAATTTACGTTTCCAAGATTTAATTGGTATTTCCTCCTGTAGTTTTGTTTCAATTGAGACCGAGAATACGGCGGTTCTCCTCCACGTCCGCCTTGCTTCCGGCAAAGTCGTCGAAGGCGACCTCCGTAGTCTCGATAATGTGGCGGGCGATAAAGGGGGCGCCTTCGGCCGCACCCTGCTCCGGGCTCTTGATGCAGCACTCCCACTCCAGTACAGCCCAGCCGTCGTACCCCGCCTCGGTGAGTAAGGTGAAGATGCGTGAAAAATCGACCTGGCCGTCACCGAGTGAGCGGAAACGCGCGGCCCGTTCCTTCCAAGGTTGGTACCCTCCGTAGACCCCGACCCGCCCGCTGGGACGGAACTCGGCGTCCTTTACGTGGAAACCCTTGATGCGTTCGCCGTAGAGTTGGATGAACTGCAGGTAGTCGAGTTGCTGCATGAGAAAGTGGCTCGGGTCGTAGTTCAGGCAAGCGGCTTCGTGATCGTCGGTATGATCGAGAAACATCTCGAAGGTGGCTCCGTCGAAAATGTCGGATCCCGGGTGCAACTCAAAGGCGATTACCTTGCCGTTGTCGAGCGCCAGATCCAGGAGGGGTTGCCAGAGCCTGGCCAGCTCTTCGAAGGCTGCGTCGATGATGCCTTCCGGCCGCTGCGGCCAGGGATACACCATGTGCCAGGCAAGGCCGCCGGAGAGCACGGGCACGACTTCGGTACCAAAGTGGATCGAGGCTCGAATGGTTTTCTCAATTTCGCCGGCCGCCCATGCGGTCCGCTCCCCGCCCTTCAGGCCCGGAGGATGGAAGCCTTGGAAGAGGATTTCATAGGCTGGGTGCATGGCCAATACCTGTCCTGCCAGGTAGGCGGCCAGTTCGGTCGGTTCGAGTCCCATCTCCTGGAGCCTGCCCCTGTATTCATCGCAGTAGGTCTTGGATTCTGCGGCCCTGTTGAGGTCGATGGCGCGTCCGTCCCATGCCGGGATTTGCACCCCCTTGTAACCAAGTCCGGCTACCCACCGGCCGATATTGTCGATCGTGTTGTAGGGTTCCTCGTCCCGCATGAACTGGGCGAGGAAAATGGCGGGCCCTTTAATGTGTGCCATGGTCTACTCCTTTAGGCTCGGTTCGGGTTCGCTCTTGATGAAACGGGCCCGGTCAAAGGGCAGGTGAGTGGCGCCCCGGGGCAAGGATTTGGCTGCCATTCCCTCCGCCCCACTCGGTGTAGGAGCGGGCATTGGCATAGTGGCAAACGAAAGCGCGCCGAAAACGATCCGGGCTGCGGTTCTTGCGGGAGCTGTGAATAAGGTGGCCGTGGAAAAACATCACATCGCCGGCTTCGGCTTCGGCCAAGACTTCCTTGCTCTGGTCCACACCATCGATCTGTGGCAGCCGGAAATGGTAATCGTCTGTGTTCGCAGGTAGCGTTTTGTTCTCGTAGATAGGATCGAAATTTGAGCCTGGGATGAAGGACATGCACCCATTTTTCTCGTCGCAATCATCGATTGCGATCCAAGCGCCGCAGAGGATATCGGGCGAAGTCGTAATGAAACAGGAATCCTGATGGGCGGCCTGTCCGGGATGACCCGGAGGCTTCAGGAAGAGCATCGACTGCATAGCCATCAGATCAGGGCCGATGAGGGCTTCCAGGACATCGAGGATAGGAGGGTAGAGCATGAAGCGCTCGTGAATCTCCAGGTGACGATGGAACTGGATAAAGCGGAAGTATTTTTCTTCAATATCGGCCGGCGTGGTGCCGTCGTTTCTTGGCTTCAACCCCTGAAGTTGGCTCAGATCCACTCGGTTGTTGATGAGGTCCATAGAGTGTCTGTCAAGTTCCCGCAACTCCGCGTCGCAAAGCAGACCCGCGACCTTAAGATAGCCGTTGCAGCCGAAAAAACGACGCTGATCGAGACTGACTTCGTATTTCTCTCGGTTTGGCATTGCCATAGGCACGGATCTCCCGACCGTGAGATCGCGGATTACCAGAGTGCCGTAAAGTTCAAGCGCGACCCAGTTTTCCGTCAAGCTTGTAGCCTCAACCGCAACGATGATGTGCGGGACACCACACGTTACGCAGAAGAGAAACCATCCCGCTCAGCGGGAGACACGAATGAACTCGAATCGGCGATGGGGGAAGAACCACGGAGGGCCTAGCGCAGCAAAGCCACAACCAAAAGAATTTGGAGAGTAAGAATAACCACGGATTTAAAGGTGACTCGTCCGATTGGTAGCCCTGCCGCGGGTAATTGGCGCAGTCCAGATGTTTCTGGAATCAGCAGATGAGTCTATTCCCAGCGGACTTAGGTACTAAGCCAGGCTCTTTCTATCGCTTTTTCTTAGAGATTCGCTATCAATAGTAGATCTCCGTTCACCGGCTGTAGCCTCTGCGGTATGCGAAGGCGCCAGACGTTGCGATCCGCGAGTCTATGAGGTAGGAATCGAAATGCTGCGCATTTCTCAAGGGGGCAAAATTGACAAGGGTGCTTATGAAACTCGGGCTATCAACCATCATGCATCGGAATTGTCGCCTGGATCGGCATCTGATGGAGGAGTATCAGCAGGCAGGTGTGGAATCGATCGAGCTGACGGACTATCATCCGGATTTTTCATTTGAAGATCTCGATTCCTTTAAAGCGCTGGGAAGGGATTTGGCTGATCTGGGGCTTCACCTGAATTCGCTGCATATTCATCTGGAACAGCTTAATTCGGACTACGATCTGGCGGCTCAGGATCCTGAGCAGACGGCAACTTCAGTGGAAGTTTACCGGAAAGCGGTAGATCTGATGGATGCGGCGGGCGGTGGGATTCTGGTGACTCACGATATCCGGATTCCCGAGCCCAAAGCAGAAACGCACGAAGAAAAGCGAAGATCATTTCTGGCGAATCTGAAGACTCTGGCAGCTTATGCCGAACCGAGAAATGTCCGGTTTGCCTTAGAGAATACGACCCGGGGTTACACCCGAGAGCCGGGCCGGTTGGTCAAACTGATGGAAGAACTGGATGCGTCAAATGTGGGTATTGTGATCGACACGGGACATCGGAACCTGGTGGGCGATTCGGCCGAGGCATTGCGGATCGCGGGCAAACACTTGATTACCCTGCATATTCATGACAATCACGGAGGCCACGATGAGCATCTGTTGCCGGGATTGGGAGAGATCAGCTGGCCGGATGTGGTGGATGCGTTGCGGGAAGTAGATTATCCGGGAGTCTTCATGTACGAGCTGAACCGTCCGGAGGATTTGAAGGCTCTCCGGGGGAATTTTGAGTCTTTGCAGGTAGGGCGATCTTGAAGTCGGAATTCGGTTTGGTTGATTGTCCATAGTCCGCTCCAGCCGCCGGTTGCCACTTCGGAACGGGTCGGCTGGTTGTTCTAGCCGATAGGAGGTGGTCCGTGTCCTCCTGACGCGGAACAGAGGTAATACTGCAGACCGAGTTTCTGCCGTGCCGGGACGGCCCGGCCCACCTTCGCTGCCTATATCGACTACCGCCCGACCAATCGGGGCTGAAACTTCAACTGGGGATTTCATATTTCTGCCCCTTGGTAGTACCGAATTTCTGCCTGTAAAGCCTCATCAGTCCCGCGGAGCGGGATTTCAATTTAGACGCGAAGCCTGACTCCCTTCCCTTTCCGGACTACAGCCTTTCCCGTTTCAGTCGCTTTCGGTTACGTCATGTCATTGGGGTTGCCATCGCGGTCCGGTTTTGGCACCTTGTTGTCCATGAAAGGACACAGCAGCACCAAGGAGCTCCCCATGCTGACCACCGACCAGATCGAATTCTATCACACGAACGGCTATGTCACCGCCACCGGAGTCTTATCAGCTGAAGAACTAGCTGAGCTGCGACGGGTCACGGAAGAATTCGTCGACAAGTCCCGCCTCGTCTCCGATCACACCGAAGAGTTCGATCTCGAGCCTGGCCATACCGCCGAAGAGCCGCGACTGCGACGTCTCAAATATCCCGAGCTCCTTCACCCCGTATACGACCGTGTATTCCGCCATGAGAGCATCATCGAGATAGCGGCCCAGCTTCTCGGACCCAACATCCGCCACCACGGCGGCAAGCTCAACATGAAAGCGGCAGGCTACGGCAGCCCGGTCGAATGGCATCAGGATTACGCTTTTGCGCCTCGCACAAACGACAATATGCTGGCAGTGGGAGTAGCCATCGACGATATGAACGAGGAGAATGGGTGTCTCCTGGTTGTCCCCGGCTCCCACAAAGGTCCGATTTTCAACCACTTTCAGGATGACGTTTTCGTCGGCGCCGTCACCAATTCCGATATCGCGCCCGACAGCGTCGCCGCCCTTGAGCTGAAGGCCGGCGACATCTCTCTGCATCACGGCCGGACTCTGCACGCATCAGCCACCAACACCTCGCCGGACAAACCTCGCCGTCTCTATCTTCTCCAGTACTGTGCGGCAGACGCCTGGCGGATCGATCAGGCAGTTGGAGAGGATGAAGGGCCGGAGAGAGATTGCGATGAGCATCTCCTGCGGGGGAAAGCTGTCGGACCGCGCTACGCCGAGGTGCCCCCCGTGCCCAAGCCGGAGACTGTCCGACCCGGGCTTTCCGGGTCCATCTACGAAACGCAGACCCAGCTCGAGCGGCGATTCTTTGGTTAATTCGTCCCGACGTAGGGGAGAGAACCACGGATGGGCGCGGATGAGCCTAGAGCAACCTAGCAGCAACCAAGAAATCAACCGCAGATTGCTTCTGCGCGCAGCAGCGCGCTGGATTGCCCAGATTCAGAATCTGATTGATCTGTGAAATCTGCGGTCCAATTCCTCTTCTCTGTGTCTCCGTGGCCTCCGTGGTTTGCTTTTTATCATATGCATAGTCATTCACTTATGAGAATCCTTGAAGAAAAATGCGTTCAAAAACCCCAATTGTGACAGATTGTATTACGGAGCAAGACACGGATAGTGCGGCTTGTTACGCGGTCGACTTAAACAGGAGGTTACGGAGGGAGCAGAGGGTGGTGAAATTGGGAATCTTCGTTGAGAGTCCCGCTGAGCAGGATCGCGAGCTTTGTCGACACCAAGTGAAAGGGGGGAGAACCACGGAGGGCACCGAGACACGGAGAGGGAAGGGGCAGCCGTTCGGCATGCTCACGACAGGCGAAGCTGCCGTCATTGAGGCCTACAGCCGTGTTCCCGCTCAGCGGGATCATTAGGCAACGGAGCTGCCGTCATTTGCGGCTTCGAACCGCGTCACTGGTGAGGGAGAGGAGGGTGGATTCGGGTCGGCAACATCTGGGTGGCCGCAAAGATTCCATGGGAGCCTTGTGAGGGGCGATCAAATCGCGAGAACGGACAAGGCTCGAATGTTATCTTTTCCCCATCTGGATTCTCACATATACCAGAACCCTCAACGACTCTGTCCACCCTTCCACCGATGCTTCTCTAAGAGCGCTTTGAATCTGGGGTGGTCGCGAAGAGGATCCAATCTTGGATCCAGACTGAGCAGTTCAATCGGTGTGAAATTCGGGACCGAATAGTGACGTTCGAGCTGTGCAATGGCTTCATCCGGTTCTCCGACCATTGCGTATATCATAGCGAGCTGTAGGAGGAACTTGGGACCTTCCCAGGCATCCTTTGATACTGGATGGAGGCGGACTGCGAAGATTCCTTTCCGGACAGCGTCTTCCTTCCTGCTAAGACCTGCGTAGGCCAGTCCGAGAGCACTATGTACGCTTGCGTCCTTTGTGCTACTGATGATCTCGCGCTCGAGATTCCCTCTGGCCAAGTCAAAGGCTTTCATCGCCCTCTGGAATTCCCCAGAGAATTGGGCCGTCATTCCGATCAGGAGCGATGTTGGTAGATGACTCCCAAGGACGTCCATGGTCGCCTCATCCTTCCTGGAAAGGAATCTATCGGCGGCTCTTCGAAGTCGCGCGCAAGAAACGCAACCCACCAACGTTCCTGGTCTAGCCTGGGGTGTTTTTCAATCTCAGACCTGAGAGTAGCAAATTGCCCTTCTCGCAGAAACTGAATGAATGCTTTGAGAAGCGCCGAGACCGGGCGTTCCGGATCAAGGGAAAGGGTCGTATCGACATAGGATTCTGATTCATCGATTCGCCGTAGACGAAAGAAAAGCGCTGCCAGCTGTTCAGTGAGCTGGGGATCATTTGGATCCAGGATCAGGGCCATCTCAAAATGCGCAATCGCTTCCGTGTGCCGGCCAGAGAGCCAGTACATCCACGCTTGGTTCCAAAGCAGCTCTTCGCTTCCCGGCAGACCCTTTTCCGCTTTTGCAAACTCGGTTAACGCGCGCTTGGTATCTCGATATGCGTCAAAGTAAAACCAGCCCATCGCGAAACGACCGGCGGGAAGATCCGGGTCTAACTCAAGGGCCCGTTCCGCTGCCAACCGGACTTTCTCCAGACGTTCGTCGCTTGCCTCATGCAGAGCCCAATAAAGGCTATATGCCGTCGATAAGCGGGCATGGGCCAGGGCGAAGTTCGGATCCAGCTCCACCGCTCGGGTCAGAAAGTCCTGCGCCCGCAGAAGATTTTCCGGCGACCAAGCACTTCCGAGAGACTCCACTCCGCGCAAGTAGAATTCATAAGCTCGCAGGTTCTTCGTTGGCTTTTTCGCGATTCGCGCGGATTCCTCCGGTGAAAGCTCGGCCTCGAGCGCAGCGGCGATCTCCTGAGCAATTTCACTCTGAATCACGAAAATGTTCTCCACCGTCAGTTCGCGGTCAAATGACTCGGCCCAGAGCAGCTCGTCGGTTGCCGCGTCTTTGAGCTGCACATTGATGCGAACCTGGCTGCCGGCGCGCTGGACACCGCCCTCAAGGATCGTTCGGACGCCCAGTTCTTCCCCGATCACTCGCGAATTCTTCCGGGTATTCCGGTATCCGATGACGGAGGTGCGCGAGATTGTTTTGATACTTCGGATACGCGAGATTTGCGTAAGGAGGTCGTCGTGAATCCCGTCCGTGAAGAACCGGTCCTCTTCCCGGTTGCTTCGGTTGTCGAACGGAAGAACCGCGATGGAACGGTCGCGAATCCCGGGTGTCAGGTGTCCGGTGCATCTGAAGCTTGATCGCTCCTCACTACCGCACCAACAGTCGCGTCCGGCGACGGCTCAGGATGCCGCATCCATAACAGGACGCCGGCAGCCACTGCCAGTCCCAGTGCGGATAGAAGAATTGCCGTGCTTCTCTGTCTATTTGGTTTGGGTTCGGCCTTTCCCTCAGGGGCGGGCTGTGCCGAATCCCTGCTCGCTGATGTCAGATCGGTAAGATCCGTACGGACCTCGTGGACCGACTGGTATCGGCTGGCAGGTTCCTTCGCCAGCATCTTACGGAGCATGTGCTGGAGAACCTCTGAGACCTCCTCCCGGTAACGAGCCAGCGGAGCCGGATCCTGGTGCAGGATCGATCCAATCGTTTCCGCCTCCTCGGGCTTACGGAAAGGGTGTACGCCGGCCAGCATTTCATAGAGAATGATCCCGAACGAAAAAATGTCCGATCGGGTATCGACCTCTTCTCCCTTGAGTTGCTCGGGCGACATGTAAGGCACCGTTCCCAGGGTGGATCCTCTCCCGGTCAGCTCGGTTAACGTGGTCTGCTGGGCGTCCTCCAACCGCCCTGGGCCTGCCTGCCTCGAGTCTGGCCGAGCGGTCGAAGGGGGCGCCACACGCTTCGCCAGACCGAAATCCATCACCTTTACGTGCCCGTCGGGGGTAAGAATGATGTTAGAGGGTTTCAGATCACGGTGGACGATGCTGTTTTGGTGCGCTTTCTCCAGGGCCTCGGCTATCTCCGACGAAATCCTGAGGCACTCTGTAATAGTTAGCGGTCCTGATGACAGTTTGTCGTGAAGGGTCGGACCCTGCACGTACTCCATGGCAATAAAGCCTTTGCCATCGACTTCACCGATTTCGTGAATGTTGCAAATGAAAGGGTGATCCAGGGCCGCTGCGGAGCGGGCTTCCCGCAGGAAACGATGGCGCGCGGTTTCATCACGAGCCATTTCTTCGGGAAGGAACTTCAGCGCCACGTCACACTTGAGAACCGTATCGGTGGCCCGGTAGACTTCACCCATGCCACCTTCGCCGATCTTTTCGGCTATGAAGTAATGGGAGATTGTCTGGCCGATCATTGGTCGTTACCAGTTGTCTACTGCAGAAAGGAGAGCCGGGCGTAAGGCTAGGAGTCTTTCGGACTTTGACGTTCGATTGCTTCGCAAGTGACCAAGTTCGTCCGACAGACTCCTAGCCTGAATCGCCGATGCGCTGCTTGCATGCGGCGGTTGCATCTTCCTCGTCTATGTCGAAGACCTGCATTTCCACGAGTTCGCACTTTCGGAGTTTCCTGTCCGTCCAACGTGTCGTGCACCGCTGCTTCATTTCGTGAGGATCCGTGCCCGGAGCCATGCCCATCTGGGCCTGCCAGCATGCGGCAATGACGTCCTGATTCATGATGGCAATCGTCTCCTCGAAGTTCTCCTTATGGTAGAAAATCTTGCTCGGATGATTTGTGAACATGATTGGCGCGCTGCGGGTGTCCGTTACTTTCACCAGTGCGACATCAAGAATGTCCTCGAAGCTGGTGCCATAGTTGTCGTTAAACCAGGTCTGCATTTCTTTGCCAAGCGTCATGACCGGCTTCGAGTCATTCGTGCCCTTCACCTCTGTCCACATTGCAAGCATCGGTTTCGCATAGCCATTGAATGAACCGTCATAGATTTTCGCATCCACCAATATAATGCCTTCATTGGCCGGCGCTGCCACCGGTACAATATCCAGAATTGCGCCATAGAGATCCTTGTCTCCGGGCCTCACGCCGTTCTCTTCCAGCATCTTCATCCACCGGTGGGTCGTAGCCGAATCGAGGTAGTCCTGCGTCTTCAGTACTAGTGATACGGGTGGGAAGTTCATGACCTCGAGGCTTCGGTTGTTTGTCATCGCGAGACCATGCGGCAGAATGAAGCGCCAGTTTGGCAACCAGCGTTTTTCCTCGTTGAATGAGCGGGCCAGCTGGAATGCAGTATCTCCGTAACCGAGGAATATTTCGTAGCGACGAATGAAGTCGTCCAGATTTCTTGCTTTGGACTTTTTGCTAAGGACGATGTCGACGTAATAAATGCCATTTTCTTCACGAATGGCCGACTGAAAGTCGAAGCCATCCCGGGTAAGGCTCGAGTCGAGCCAGCGTTTGACGGTCTCGCTAAGCGTCTCGTCTTGATAGCAAACTACAACATTGCAGTTATTCGGGTAGGAATAGAGTTCCCTAACTCGCTGCTCTGCGCCAAGGCGGAGGGTGGCGGAATTGACAGGGTCAGGGCGGAGAGTGCCGGAATGAGTCTGTTTGTCTGATGAATCACAGCCGGTCAGCACACTGATCCAGTAGGCGGCGAGCAAGACGTAGCGGAGTCGCTTCATGACGGTCACTCCTGTGTCTAATCTGGCGTTAGAGTAAACCCCATTGTCTCATTATCCACGGCGCACCGGGACGCCCGCGCAGGTTTACGGCCTGTGCCTTCCGTCGCCGCTTGGCTGTGCCGTGACAAGTGCTCTTCATCACTTCTCGATTTCTTGAAACAATGGGGTAAACTGCAATCGAACCCCACTTCAGGCAACGTATTATTTTGACTGATATAGACGCTTGGTTGCGGCTCTGCTTCTCTAGGTATTCTCTTCGAACAGATCCTTCAGATGAACGAGTTCGCCGCCGAGTTCGGCTGATCGGTTGGCTCCCAGCACGGCGGCCAGGCTATTCATGGCATCTCTGTAAGGACTCCTCACAATAGTTGGATCATTCGCTTCGACGGCGGTGATGAAGGCGTCGGCCTGCGCCGCAAAGGCGTTCGGAGGAGCCTGGAATTCAAGAACCGTTTCTCCGTTTTCCACGAGTTTACCGGGTGACCATTCGATGAGCGAGTCGTCGGAAATCACGAGCACATCGCGCCTCGAGACGGATACGTTAGTCAGGACACGAGAAATGGTGACATTGGCGGTGAGCCCGGAGGCGAAACGGTAGCTCACGTTGTAGACGTGGGGTAGGTTCATCGGTTCCGGGCCCTCACCCGGTTTCCGATCGACGTAAAAGGCGGTGACCGATTCGATGTCACCGAAGAAGAAGCACAGCAGGTCCACCATGTGGATGGTATTCTCCACAAAGGTGCCTCCGCAGAGCTCCATTCGGCTTGTCCAGTATCGGGCCGGCCGGCCGGAGTAAAAAGAACTCACTTGGGCGTGCCGCGGGGTCCTCTTGGCCAGCAATTCCACGACTTTTCCGGAGGTATCGTAATAGCGGCTCTGGAAACCCACCTGGGATATGATGCCCGCCTTGGAAATAGCCTGGGCGAAGGCAGCCGCCTGAGCGATGTCGAGCGTTTGCGGCTTCTCCACAAAGAGGGGGATTCCTCGTTCGGCAATTTGCAGCTCCTCATCGGTGTGTAGGGTCGGCGGAATGCAGAGATAAACCGCGTCCAGTTCCTCCTCCTCCAGCATGGCCCGATGATCGGTGAAGAGCCGAGTCACGCCGTATTCCTTCGCCTTTGCCTCAAGCAATTCGGCGGTGCTGTCGCAGAAGGCCTGCATCTTGACTCGCCCTTCCTCCGCCATCATTTTCAGCGCAGGCAGGTGAGCCGACGTGGGAATGTGTCCTAAACCGATGAATCCCAAGCGAACCGGCATTGAAGTCTCAGGTTGGCACGTTTCATAAGCTGTCCGGGCGACTCGTCCGTGATCGAAATGTCATCTGATGAGGAAGCGAGATTGTTGAGCTCGTGCGGGCCGTAGGCGAGAGCAATTAGCTGCGGACGCTCGATACGCCGACCCGTGGCAGTATTACGTTTCGAAGTAACTCGATCAGAGTCAATGGGAGTGAGGTTCTGTTGATTTCTCGAATATACTGTTGGATAAAGACCGCTTCGCTCCGAGGATCCCCCTGAGCGGGAAGGAGGAGGACGATAACTTAGTCGGCTATCTGGCAGATTCGGCTTAAAAAAGGACCGAGAATCCTGCTCGGAAACCCTCATGGCCATTGAAGATTCCAGTCAGAAATTCTCGCCACCAAGGGTACGGTAAAAATCCAGATAGCTGCTTGCGACCGATTCGGAGGTACGAAAAGAGCGCATCGGCCAATACCCGAAGGCATCGTGAACGCGGATTCTGGCCTGCATGAGGCATTCTCGTGGATCATCGACGGCCGGCGCATTGGGATTGTCCCTCCGGCACTCGTCGCTGACGGTAATCAGGTTGCCCTTGGTCTGCGGTCCGGCGATGAAACTGCCGCCGCCGGCGTTCAGGTTCATGTAGAAGGCGTGGGTCTGGTTGGTCGCCGTGCTCGCCTGGCCCTCGAGGTGGCTCACCTCTCCACTGACCTGACCGCCATTGGAGGGATGCAGCAGGAGCCTGCATCCGAACATCACGGGCAGCGTCTGCAGTTCCGGGTAGCGTTGGTCGTGGCAGATATGCAGCGAAACGGGAACCCCATTGACATCGAACTCGTTGAGACGATAGCCGTGCCAGGTCTGCTGTTCGGCGGATTGTACCTTAAGCGCCGTGTATACGAACTCACCATCCGGATTGTAGACCCGGGAGGCGATGTAGCGCGTCTTGGACACGCCGTGGTTCGGCTCCTCCTTCCACACCGGCAGTCCAACGATAGTGAACGGAGCCCCGGGAAGATCGTGGATGAACCGCTGCAGCGCCGCTTCCGCCTCGGCTACAGGGCCCGGGTCGCTCATGCCTTGGCTGGTTGGGAAGAGCCCGGTCAATGACATCTCCGGTGTCGCCAGCAGTTCGACTCCAGCTTCCGCCGCGAGCCGTAGGCCACGCTTGATGGATTCGAGATTGGCTTCGATCGAGTCGATGTTGAGGACCTGGTACCCGCCCAGGTTCAGGTATTCCGGCACACCCGATGGTTGGCCTCGATGGCAAAATTCCTCGAGCAGCACCCGCGTCCCGCTCACCTCGAGGGCGACCCCCATCTCGGGCAACAGGTCCAGGTCCTCGCAACGCAGGATCTGTTCTCCGTCGAGGTAGACCGACAGATCGGAATTCTTGATCAGATCGCCGCCGGCCTCGGTCTTTTCGATCAGCAAGGTGTGGCTTGCAGCCGCGGTGGGCGCCGGCACTTTGGCGGTAGCAAGCGGTTGCGGCAGACGCCAGTCGCTCGTCGAGAGTGAAACGGAATCGTTGGTCAGGTCGTACTCGACCCGGGCATGCTCGTGTAGGTCGGCATCGAACCCGAAGCGCAGCCAACCGGCCCCCGGCTCGAGGACGCGGAACCGCAGCTCGATCTGGTCGCCGTTGCGCGTATGGACACCGCTGCCTCTCAGGAGGGAGGTCTCCTGTGGGGCCGGTGCCAGGACCACGCCCTCCTGGCCAATTTCGACTCCGTGAGTCTCGGTTGGGGGTATAACCCAGGCATCGTGGGGAGTGCTGAAGTCGGTTCGGTGGAGGAGGTTATTTGGGGTCATTCTCTTAGGAGTATCATGCCGGTGTCGTGGATGGGACGAGAATTTTCTCATCCTTATTGCCTTGGAGGATAGGGAGACGGGGGAGGAAAACCACGGAGGGCACAGAGACACGGAGAGGGACCACGGATTACACTGATTTACAAGGATTGGGGAGGGGAGGGGGAGAAACGGAGGCGGGGATGATTTGACCGCAGATCACGGATGACACAGATTCACAGTCAGAGTAATCTGCGAAATCTGCGGTCAACACCTTGCCGAAGAACAGAATTCGCAAAGACTATAGTGCGGAGAGATGGCAGAAAACATGGCGGGAAGAAATATGAAACCTTACGTAATGTAGTTCGTAAGGTTTTCGAATTAGGGAAAAGATAAATGGAAGGAGTATAGACATGAGGCTGGCAATGTCTGGTGCGAGCGACGAGGATCTCAAGTTCGCTGTACAGTTGGGTGCTACGGACGTAGTCGGAGGCGGCAACCTCCCCACGGACAGGGGCTACTACACCGTCGAGGACCTCAAGGGTCTTCGCGAAAGGGTGGAGGAGGCGGGCCTTAGGTTGTCGGTCATCGGCGGACTGCCCGAGGAGTTGACCTACAAGATAAAACTCGGGCTTCCGGGGCGGGACGAGCAGATCGACAACTGGTGCAAGACGATCCAAAACTTGGGCGAGGCCGGCATCCCCACTCTGGTCTACTTCTTCTCCCTGCGCAGCTGGTACGGCAACTATGGCCTTCGGACCGACCGGGCTACACCGGGCAGGGGCGGGTCTAAGCTCACGAGCTTTGACTATGACGATGTCAAGAATGAAACGGAGAAGTACTGGGGTGTGCCGGTGCCCGGGTCGGTGGAAGCCGGCGATGATCAGATCTGGGACAATGTGACCTACTTCCTCAAGGCGGTCATACCGGTCGCCGAGGAAGCGGGAGTCGAGATGGCACTTCATGCCGACGACCCGCCCATCTCGCCAATCGGTGGGGTCGCGAGGGTCTTCCGGAGTCACGAGGCGATGAGGCGTGTCATCGAGATTGTGCCGAGCGAGTCCAACGGCCTGACCTTTTGCACGGGAACGATCGGCGCGATGCCCGAAAACGTCCTGGACGCGATTCGCTACTTCGGTAGCCGAGGCAAGATCTTCCACGTCCACTTCAGAAACGTTACGGGCGCGGTCCCAAAGTTCTCGGAAACTTTTATCGGTGAGGGCCAGGTTGACATGATGGAGGCGATGAAGGCCTTTCACGACGTCGGCGTTGATGCGCCCATGGTGGAGGATCATGTGCCAGTACTCGAAGAGGGTTCCAAGAAGCAGTTTCGTTCGCGCGCCTACGCCTTTGGATACATAAGGGCGCTCCTGGACGCTGTACAGGGCTGACCGTGGTGGGCCTATGAACGAATTGACATACGACAGATGTTCAAATAGATGTAGGACATGAAGATGATTCCGACAAGGGAACTGGTGTCTCGTCCAGGAAGGGTTTGGAAGCTTTTGGAAGAGGAGGGATCGATTGTCGTGACTAAGGATGGCAAGCCCTGCAGCATCCTGCTTCCGACTTCGGACGAAACCCTGGTCGAAGATTACCAGGCGGCGGTTGCGAATAGGTCAAGACAAGCTCTGCGAAGGATGCGTGACAGGGCGGCGAAACGAGGCTGGAATGACGCAACGATTTCTGAAATCGACGATGCCATTCGCCAGGTGCGAGAACGGCGGAGTAGTCCGAGACGGAAACCAACCGCCGGCAAGAGAAGAAGATCGGCAACCCAGGTTCGAAAGGTGCGGTGAGATCCTGTGTTCTCGACACAAATGTCGTCGTTTCCGGTCTCCTGTCTCCTCTCAACCCACCCGGACGCCTTTTGGATCTCGTCCTTGCCGGTGATCTGGAGTTAACGATAAGTGACGCCGTCGTCGCTGAGTACCGCGAGGTGCTCTCGCGATCGCATTTCGCATTCGAGGCTACGGTAGTAGATGCATTCCTCGGGATCATGCAGTTCCAGAATCACGTGGCGCCGAAGATCTGGATGCACCCTATTCCACCTGACCGAGATGACCAGATTTATCTCGAAGCGGCGGATCTGTGTCCGTCGCGGATGCTCGTAACAGGCAATTTGAGGCACTTCCCAAAGCGTTGCCGCGGTCCTGTCAGGGTGCTGTCTGCGTCTGAGGCACTAGGCACGTTGTTGGAGGCGTAGCAGCACTACCTCCGGGTTCAGGGCAGGCCGTTCGACGCCGGTTCACGTTTTGTGTTCTGAGGCCTCAGTTCAATGACGCGCATCAAATTGACAAGGTCAACCGGGGCGTCAGATTCGTTGCCGGCATCGAAGAAGATCCCATTCAAATAGTGAAGCAAGATGATGTAGCCCGAACATTTCACAGACCTTATACTACGATCCCGGCACGCCGGGATCGTCCGCCGTTCTGCGGAAAGGGATCGACAGGCAGCGATTCCCGGCAAGCCGGGATCTCGCTACGAAGTGTGTGAAATGACCGGGCTAGGAGGCTGTCGGACTTTGTGCTTCGATTGCTCTGCAAGTACCAAAGTTCGTCCGACAGCCTCCTAGCAATAATAAAATTAAACTGAGATTTGTGGAAAATGACATTTCTAACTCCTCCGATGGATATCGTTGTGCCAAACTGTCACGAAGTCGGAAGAGCCTCAAACTTCCACCTTCAGATTCACGGAAAGAACCCAGAAGATATGACAATTCGTCTCAAATCTCAGTTTCATTTTCTTGCAAGGAATCTGTCGGCATGGACTTGGTCTAGATTTGCACCCTTCACCGTTGAATCCGAACCTCCGCGATGTTGCGATATTCAAAGTCCGACAGATTCCTAGTAAATGGGCCTGTCGTGATAGGCGGAGTTTGTGGAAGTGGAACGAGGGTCATAGCAGAAATAGTGGCGGCGCTCGGTTACTACATCGGCGATGACTTGAACAGCGCCCGAGATACTCTCCTCTATACGCTCCTCTTTAAACGTCCGAATTGGATTTACAGGCACCACCGGGACAACGAGGCCGTCAACACCGGACTCAGCTTGCTGCAGAAGATCATGACAGGCGATGGGACGCCTTCGAAACGGGAATGGGGCTTCTTGTTGAGGGCGGTTACTTCGAAGGTGTTTATCGGCCATCAGTATCAAGGCAGAGGCCGAGGATTATGGCCTCTCAAGCGATTGATGAGAATACTGACGGCAAGAGGGCCTGGAGACGCCGAATACGTGGGCTGGGGATGGAAGGAACCCCATTCCCTTCTCCTGATTCGCCATATGAACAGCCACTTTGATCATTTCAGGTACATTCATGTTATCAGGCATGGGCTCGATATGGCATTTAGCGAAAATCAGGAGCAGCTTTATCTTTGGGGGCGCCTCTTCGGAGTGGAACAACCCAGAAGCTCCTCAGAATTACCGGCGGCCTCTCTCCGATTTTGGTTAGGAGTGAACCACGATATCATTCAGGCCGGAGAGGGAATGGGGCGGGAGAGGTTTCTATTGGTCAATTTTGATGAATTGTGCAGGTCTCCACAGAAGGTCATCCAGAGCTTGATCACATTTCTCGATATCAACCCAGACGAAAAGACGATCGAACGCATTTTGCAGATCCCGAAACGGCCAGATTCTACGGGACGGTATCGAGATCATGATCTGAATCAGTTTGCCGCCGATGACCTGGCTGCACTCCAGGAGCTCGGTTTTTCCATAGTCCGGAAATTGTGAAATTTCCGGAGTAATATAGTGTTGTGGGCAAAGCAGCTTCCTTCGAACCGGCCGAAGAAAAGACAAGGTTCGAGAGCGATGTTCGAGACGAGGTTACCAGCGGAGATCGGACTCACCTTCGCCCTCCGGGCAAGGGACGTGTCTTCAACCAACCGGCAGGTCTTCAGCGAAGTAAACCTTGTTCTCGAACCTTGTCTGAATCCAGCTGTTTGAGAAGTTCCTCCGCCACCAGGGAATGGCCGGCTTCATTCCAGTGAATATCCCCCTTGATATAGAACTCCTCAATCACGGCACGGGGAGCACGATCATGAATAAAGGCTGGGAATAGGTTGATGAACTGTACTTCATGCCGATCCGTCCACTCCTCCCAGAAGGCGACCTGCTTCGAATGCAGATCTCGATGGAAGATCTGATCCGGCCACGGATAAACGACGACCGAGAGCGCAATTCCCTGTCGTTGCAGCAGCTCGAAGAGTTCGTCCATATGTCGAGCCGCTTTGCTAAGACCAGCCCTCGCATATGCTTCGAAGGCATTCTCATCCACGGACCACCGGCCGCGCTTTCTGTTCAGAGCGTCATGAAACTCCTCATCTTTCTGAGCAGATTTCTTAATGACTCGGAAAAGGATCCGGATGTTGCTCAGAAGAATCGTGTTTTCGGTCATGAAATGCTTGATGGCAGCTCCCAGTCCGGGAGGTGACTGGAGGACAACATTCCCCTGTTTATCGTGCTTGTACAGATCTACTTCGTCAGTGATGTCCGACAGGTCAATACACACGACCAGGTGGTCGAATTCCAGCCCCACATCGTTCAGCAGATGCTGAACTTTCCTAAGGTAGATGATGGGAGAATACGAGGCCGCGGCTGCGTTCAGGGTATCGATTTCCTTTTTCTCAAGAAGGGCATGAACAATCCCCACAAAGGTATCCGCGTACTCGATTCCAACTCCCTCGGTGAATGAATCACCAATGAAAAGAATACGGTATCTCTCGGTGGTCAAAGGTAGGCTCCGCGCGGACCGATCCTTAAACCCCAGGGAATTGGTATCCATCCTGTATCCAATCGGCCCCCAGCGTCCCTCCGAGAAGTCAATATTGGGTGCCAGGGTGTGGTTATAGGCATCATGCCTGATCCGGTAGTAGCTCTCGATCTTGTGCTGTGGGGCGTAGAGACCCAACAGCATAAGGACGTTAGCCAACAGGAAATCCAGCCCGATGGTGGCCACAATAACGGTCAGGCCGATCGTGATTCTGGGATGTCGCCAAATCCAACTGGTGCGGGCGCGCATGGATAAGCAATAGGGGTCTTCGGGTGGTGGGAACGGGTTGTCGCTGAGACGGTTCCGCAAGAGTAGCAGGATGGCCGTCACCGTACCCGATGGTAAGCCGCCGGGCAAGAACAACCTCCATGATCCGAACAGGCTTGAACACCCGATCCGAATCGAGAGGGGCGGCCGGTGGCCGCGTCAGTGGTCAATAGGCAGCCGTTCGGCATGCTCAAGACAGTCTAAGCTGCAGTCAAAACGGCCTGCGACCGTGTCCCCGCTGAGCGAGACCGCGCCTGCGCTTTTCTGCTGATTCTCCCGGAAGTTAGTCTCACCAGCGGGATTCGGCGCAGTCCCGTAGTTTTTGGGATAATCGGATGAATCCCATCTACTGGAGAGCGTCGAAGTCAACCTCATCATTTCAAACGGCTTGTTAGGGGAGAAGCAAAATTGGTAGATAGAGGGAAATCAATGGACAGGGAAGAATTGCCTTCCCAATGCCGGGATGGCGCTTTCGGCTTGCTCGGTGGTCGGATCGCGTTTGATGGATGGTCATTTGCCAGCCGCGAATAATCTCCTTTGACAATTTCCCTTGTGCGGGTTTTTAATTTCCCCTCTTGCTTGGTATCGCACCCATATGTGAACTATGGTTCAGGAACATTGGGTCAAATAGCATAGCTCGAAACCGTCATCGGGGCAACTTCACGCCGAAACGATGAGTCTATGTAATATCAACCGTTGTTTAAACGTTGGTGGCTTGGTGGTTATCTTCTGATGGACACGCAACGGGGTGTATGAAATAGCAGGAGAATAAGAAGATGCGACGAGATTATTGGGTAATTCTGCTGATCGGTGTTCTGTGTACTTTTTGGGCCAGTAATGTCCTCGCCACCAGTGTTGTGAACGGTGAGTTCGAAACGGGCGATCTCACCGGCTGGACCGTTTCAGCCTTTGATGAATTCGACACGCCCCTGGCCCCATCCCCCTTTATCAGCGTCACGGACGTTGGTGGGAATAATGTTGCAGAGTTCAAGACCGGGGAGTTTGCCGATGGACTCTTTATAGCAACCCTCGAACAATCCTTTCCTATTATTGTCGCCGAGCCCATCCTGGGCTTCGATTTTACGCTTCCCGCCGTGCTGCCCGATCCGACTGGAACCGGGACCAGTCCGTTTTTCGATTCCCTTTTTGTGTCGGCAGATAATGGAGTCGACACCTTTGACCTATTGCTGATCGATCAGTTTGGCGCCCTGCCCGATCCGTTTGGGACTGCGCCTGGCGATGTGACTCTAGGCGTCCCTTCAGACCCATTCTTCGACTTCAGTTTCAAGGCGGACCTATCCATTCTGGCGGGAGAAACTATCACCCTCTTTTTTGATGTGATTCAAGAGGATGACGGATTCCAGTTTGATCCCTTTATTGACAACGTCCAAACCTCCTCCGAACCGACAAATGTGATTCCTGAGCCGAACTCGGTGTTGCTCCTTGGACTTGGCATCGCCATGCTCGCAGGGGGAGCAATGAAACGTAAACGATCCAGGAGCGAACGATGAGCAGGGGCGAGAAGGGTCAGACTTTGGATTAAAGTCTCCTGGCATAAGGACAGCTGGAGACAAGATCTCTTCTTCTTTCTCTTGCAGTAAATCGTCCTTGTCCTCGTGATCCGCAGAGCGCAGCGATCCTTTCGAACGATCTATCTGAGAAACTGCGCCTGCTATCCTTCCATCGAGATTCCAATCTCGAGGACGAGGATGATTGGCCGCCTTTCATAGGGCCATTCGGGGAGGGGAAGGAAGAGTTGCGGGGGGCGAGTGGCGAGGGAACTGGACCATTCGGAGTTCAACAAAGCTCAACAACCAACGCCCAACGTCCAAGTCGGGGTGGGAGAAGAGGTCATTGTATCTGAGTGAGAGTTGATTCTGCAGAAGTGCCCACTTCGCTTCACGACAGATTCACCATCTGCGGAAGCTGTGCGTCAATTGTCCAACGCCAAGACGCGCCGCGTTGCAGGCGGCAGCGCAGCCTGGGTTTCTGGCGAGAGGAATTTCCTCTGTTCGGTCTGCTGTTGTGCTCCGTGTCGAACGAAATAAGCATGCAGGATCCTTCGACGGCGGCTCGAGTGGTTGGCGGAGGCGCCGTGCAAGAGGCTGGCGTTGATGATGATGACAGTGCCGGGCGGGACTTGGACGTGCACGACGTCTTTTTCATCTTCAGGGGCGGGGATATCGGCCAAGTGTGAACCGGGTAGGACGCGGGTGGCGCCATTGTCCCGATCCATGCCGTCGACCACCCACAGCGAATTGAGCGAATATACGGTCTCGCCGGTCGGGGTCCGGGTATCGCGGTGCAGTGACTGGTCGGCCTGACCGGTGAGCGGTTCGAGCGAATTGAGGCTGGAGAGGATGCAGTCTTGGCCCAGGAAGTGGCGCATGATATCGTAGATGGGCGAACGAAGGAAGAGCGCGTGGAAGAAGGGGTGCTTGTCGACGAGATTGGCAGTGAAGTGGTAGCTCTCCGGCAGGTTTAGGCCGTCGCGCTCGGGGTCGTTGGCGGCGTAGATGTCGTCCATTGTCATGCGCAGGAATGCGAGGTCATTGGCTTTGAGCACATCGTGGACTGTGGTGAAGCCCTGTGTTTTGATGGCGTTGATATGGGGGCCGAGATCGGTCATAGACTCCTGATTTGAGCAATGTGGATCATTGTAGTATATTGTCCGCGAGTAGACAGGTATAATCTGAGTGAGGGGAAGAGGGGACGGGGAGACTGAGAGACGCGGGGAAGTGGAGAGAGTTTGGTTCACGGTTGTAGGGAGATCGGCGGGATTACAGAACTAGCCAACGACGGAGCTGGGGAGGTCCGGACTTTCGGGTGGTTCGGGCAACCGGCGGTGTAGGCGCTGCTTGACCGCATCGGCGACGATCAGGTTGTCGAAATGAGCCCGCGTAGGAAATCGCTGATTCGAATTCCTGGACATTTCGCGATGCGAAAAATAGGAGTCTTTCGTGAGGCAGATTTGCAATCTGCCTTGTGGGGTCCGGCGAAGGTGTTTAGGCGTGAGAGGAACTAGGAGAACCCACTCCCGGGTCCTTCGGACCACCCGGTCGACTGGGCTCACGGCCGAGGCCCTTCTCGGAGGGGAATGTCGTGATTTCATCTGCAGATAATATTGATATCAAGCGGCCGCCCTTGTTAAAGATGCAGCGACAACTTCATTGAATATGAGCGAGTATCAATACTACGAATTCACTGCGATAGACGGTCCGATTTCGGATGAGGGGTTCGAATACGCGCGCGCAAGTTCGACTCGAGCGGAAGTCACGCGTTACCGATGGCGCAACGAGTATAACTGGGGAGACTTCGGTGGGAGCGTGAATAGGTTATTGGACTATTACGATGCCCATGTCTATGTGACGAATTGGGGATCCTTTACCTTCGCCCTCGCGTTCCCGCCGGCGACGTTGGATACAGCGAAGCTTCAAGAGTACGTCAACCAGCACGGCGAGAATTGGATTGAGATCAGCGAATCCAAGAAAAGCGGGAGGCAGAAAGTGCATTGGTACCGAGAAGAAGAAGTGCCGTCGGAATGGGAAGACGGAGAGACCTTACTGGAGCAACTGGTGAGCGTCCGGGAGGAGATTTTCGCCGGTGATTATCGGGCTCTGTTCATCGGATGGCTGGCCAGTTTTAATTATGATGACACCTCCGATGAGAGTGAAGGCGAGAACGCTGTCGAGGTTCCTCAGATCCCTTCGGGTATGAACGATCTGACGACACCTCAAGTCGATCTGGCCGAGGCCACGCGAGTTGATCAAGACGCGTTGGCCGCAGCCGCCGAATTCAGCGCGTCCAGGGAAAGGAATCTACGACCTGTTGCCGACATACTCCCCGATCTGGCCGAAGTCGACAAGAACGCCTATCTGTTACGGGTGGCTGAGGGTGAGGGCGCGCGGGTGGGCAGGGAGCTGAATCGATTGCGAATACCCGAACATTCAGAATCACACTTCCAGTCCGTTTCGCATTCCCAGCTGGCTTCAAGAGCAAACGAGATTTACGAAGCGCGTGTGCGGAAAGAGAAGATTGAGCAGGCGATTCGGCGCCGCCAGGAGCAGGCGGAGGAAAGAATGAGGTTGAAAGCAATTTTTGAGAATGCGGATTCGATTTGGGAGGAGACCGATAATCTGGTTAATGAAGGGAAGTCAAAGGGCTACGATACAGCTGCAACGGATCTTAAGGAGCTGAAATCCGCCTATTCGAATTCTTCACAGGATTTGGATTTCCAGGAACGGTTGCAGAAATTTAGAGATCATTGGTCTCGCCGATCTTCGATGCTGAGCGGGATCAGGGGAAGGTGTTCCGGAGTGAGAGGTATTCGGCAGACCCACCCCGGTCCTGCGGACCACCCCTCCGAGGAGGGGAAAGTCCAGATTCGGATCTTGGGCTGGGCTCTTCGAAGGCTAAGAATAGAGAGAGGTGCAATATACCGGCCTCTCTTCCTATCCTTTTTCCATTTCGCGCAGGCGTTCTTCGAGGAAGCTTCGTTCGGGGGTGTTTCCGGACAGTTTGATGGCCTTACGATAAGCGATGGCGGCCTGTTGCGGCGCACCTGCCCGTCGTAGGAAATCGGCGTGGGCAGCGTGCAGAGGCAGGTAGTTCTGGAGCTTCGGTTCGTTGCGAATTTCCTCGAGGGCTTCGAGAGCTGCCTCCGGCCCGCCGGCGAAAGAGAGCGCCACGATGGAATTGATACTTACGACTGGTGAAGGCCGATGACGGTAGAGTTCTTGGTAGAGCTGATAGATCTGTTGCCAATCGGTCGATGCATGATTTGGGGCCTCCGCGTGAAGGGCGCTGATGGCCGCCTGAATTTGATAGGCCCCAGGCCTCCTGGCGTTAATGGCAAGGCCGAGAATCGCCAGGCCCTCGCCAATCTTTTCGCGATCCCAGAGGGTCCGGTCCTGGCAATCGAGGGTGACGAGCCGACCGTCAGTTCCAATCCGAGCGGGAGCGCGTGCATGGTGAAGCAGCATCAGAGCGAGCAGGCCCTTGGCCTCCGGGTGCTCCGGGGCGATTGAGACGAGTATCCGCCCGAGCCGGATGGCGTCGTCGCAAAGTTCAGTCCGCACCGCGTCATCGCCGGAGCTCGTCGAGTAGCCTTCGTTGAAAATGAGGTAGATCACGGAGAGCACCGAGTCGAGCCTCTCGTCGAGATGTTCCGGTCCGGGGATCTCGTAGGGGATGCGCGCGGTCTTGATCTTTCGTTTCGCCCGAACGAGTCGTTGGGCCATGGTCGCCTCGGGCACCAGGAAGGCGCGGGCCACCTCAAGCGTTTTCATTCCTCCAAGGGTCTGCAGAGTCAGGGCCACGCGGGCCTCTTCCGCGAGTGCCGGGTGGCAACAAGTGAAAATCAGGCGGAGGCGTTCGTCCGGAATGGCCTCGTCATCTTTCATCTCGTCGGGGAGGTCGAAGCTGGAGTGGTTCGATTCGATGTTGGCGACGATCTGCTCCTCCTTTCCGCGAAAACTCTCCCGGCGGCGGATCTGGTCGATTATCTTCCGCTTCGCGATCTTGAGAAGCCACCCGCAAGGGTTTGCGGGAAGCCCACCATGCTTGGGACGCCATCGATCAAGGGCCAGAATAAGAGCCTCCTGAAGAGCATCCTCGGCCAGCTCGAAGTCACGGAACTGGCCGACTAGAATCGAGAGAACCCGTCCCCACTCCTCGCGGACGATCTTCTCGATGACCGCGTGAGGATGGAATTCGGACGCCATGAAAGGCTATTCGCCCGCACCGGGGAGTTCCATGATCGGACGTACCTCGACCGTCCCGGAGTGAGCAGCCGGGATCTTGGCGGCGTATTCGAGGGCTTCATCGAGGTCCTTGCAGTCGAGGATGTAGAAGCCGCCCAGCTGCTCCTTGGTTTCGGCATAGGGGCCGTCCGTGACCATGGTTTGGCCATCGCGCACCTTGACGCTACTGGCCGTTGCAACGCCCTCGAGGGGCTCGCCGGCCACGAGGAGATTCTTCTCTCGCGTTTCGTTGGTGAATTCCGTGTAGCGGCCAATCATCTCGAGGGATTCCGGAGAACCGGGATCCGGATGGTCGGACTCGGCGGTGTAAAGAAGAAAAATATAGTTCATAATTGTCTTATCCTGTTGTCAGATTCGGGTCCATTCGCGGCCAGTGCAACCCTGATGAAGAGGCACCGGCCGCGCTCTCCCTGTGGTGGACTACATTTCGGTGGCCTGACGAATCTCGAGCTTTCCGCCGATCTCGAAGGCCGGGCAATCGTCGCACAATTCGAGAACCGCATCGTAATTCTCGGCTTGGAGAATGAGGTAGCCACCGATGGAAATGTCGTCCTCGCCGACCACTCCCTCCATAGGCTCCTTCTTTTCGCAGAGCAGCCGACCTGTACTTTCGAGAGGTGCGCCGGCTACCCACGCGCCTTTTTCCGTGAGGTTGCCCATGAAGGCACCCCACTTTTGGTAAACGGCTCCCTGGCCCGCTTCGTCCAGTTTTTCGAAACCGGGGTTTCCGCCGCGTACGAGAATGAGATAATTATTCATTTTGATTTATCTGTGGTTATTTTGATTTGTTTCTAGTTGAGATTGGCCACCGAGGCCAGCTCCACCCATGGGTCGAACGAGAGTCCGGCGAATCGACACATCTGTAGAGATTTTTCTCAAGATCGAGCCTTAGCCCGCTTTTCTCAGAAATTTCCGAGCATCCAATTGCGGCAGAGTGCTCCTCCCGCGGTGATGCCGCATGCCGGCCACAAAAAGCGGGCTAACCTGGAAATCCTGTGAGATTTCCAGGTTAGGTGCCGCAGAAAGTCTCCTGGACGACTTCCTCTGGCCGAGGCGGCGCTTCCAGATCTGCATATTCGGGCTGCTCGGTGTAGGGCTTCGTCAGGGCATTGGCGAGCCGGTGAAATGGGGCGAAGTCGCCGGCGTAGGCGCTCTGAATGGCTTGCTCGACGCGGTGGTTGCGCGGAATGAGGATCGGGTTGGCGGCGCGCATCTGGGCGAGTTGGTTGCCTGGGTCAGCCAGCGCTTTCCAGCTCGTGAGCCAGGTCTCGAAGGTGGCGTGATCGGCGAACAGTGCAGCGAGTGTATCGGGACTCTTCCCTGCGGCGACGCGAGTGAGGTGTCGGAAGAACAGGGTGTAGTCCACCTTCTGACTTTCGAGGATTTCGAGGGTTTCTTTGATGAACGCCGCCCCTTCCTCGGGCAGGCATAGTTTTAGGCGAAAGGCGTGGAGATAGTGGTGTTGAAACTGGTTTGAGAAGCCGGCGAGCGCGGTCTCGGCGAGTTCGGTTGCTTTGCCTGTGTCGTCATCCATCAGGGGCAGTAGAGTCTCGGCAAAGCGGATCAGATTCCACTGCGCGATGGCGGGTTGGTTGCCCCAGGCATAGCGGGCGCTGTGGTCGATGGAGCTGAAGACGCAATCGGGGTGAAAGGCTTCCATGAATGCGCACGGGCCGAAATCGATGGTTTCGCCCGAAATGGCGACGTTATCGGTGTTCATCACACCATGTATGAATCCGACCGACATCCATTGGGCGATGAGTTTCGACTGCGCGGCGATGACAGACTTCAACAGAGCTAAATAGGGAGCCGACTCGCCGACAGCATCCTGGTGATGGCGGTCGATTGCGTGATCCGCGAGTAGGCGCAGGGCCTCGATGTCTTGCCGTGCGGAGAAGAATTGGAAAGTGCCGACCCGGATGTGGCTGGCGGCGACGCGGGTGAATACGGCACCGGCCAAGGGTGTTTCGCGCCGAACAGTTTCGCCGGTGGTAACAGCCGCAAGTGCGCGGGTGGTTGGGATTCCGAGCGCGGCCATGGCTTCGCTGACGAGGTACTCGCGAAGCACCGGGCCGAGCGCGGCTTTACCGTCGCCACCCCGTGAGAATGGCGTGCGGCCGGAGCCTTTCAGTTGCAGGTCGCGGCGGGTGCCGTCGGCATCGATGACTTCGCCGAGAAGGATGGCTCGTCCATCGCCGAGCCTGGGCACGAAACCACCGAACTGGTGCCCGGCGTATGCTTGGGCGAGCGGTTCGGCACCGTCGGGAACGGTGTTGCCGACCAGCGTGGCGATGCCCTCCGCGGACTGCAGCCAAGTCGGCTCGATCGCGAGTTGGTGGGCGAGTCCACGATTCAGCCGGATGAGCTGTGGGCTTGGAACTTGCGCGGGTTCTTGTTTGACAAAGAACCGTTCCGGCAAGCGAGCGTAAGTATTGTCGAAAGGGATGCTCACTTTACCATGTATTGGAGGTCGGGTTCCCGGAATTCATCTCTCTTGTTCGCTCGCTCTTTCATTCGTTTGTTGTCGGTGCATTATGGTGAGTGGGATGGAGACTCATTTGTCTGAGTCATCTCCATCCTGTTTCTTTTTTACGCTTGTCCCGATACCGGCGCCGATGGCAATACCCAGAGCCATGCCAAGAGCCACGCCTGTTCCCACATCATCGAATGCCGCGCCAAATGCCGCGCCAAAAGAAAGACCAAGGGCTACGCCGAGCCCTGTAATACTGTTCGATCTTCTGTCGTGACTCATAGTCGCGATCTAAGGTCCAAAGGGCAAGTCCTCGAATTCGTGGCGACCCACCCCCAACCCCTTTCCTAGGAGGGGATCGAATAGGTTCCGGGTATCAAGACGGACGATCATAGCTTAGTACTCCAGTAGTCGATCCTCCAGGTCGTGTTTCTGGTTGCTCATCGTAATTTCCTATTTTGCTATTGTTTCGACCAGATTCGCATTGGATGTTGGGCGTTGAGCGTTGGATGTTGTTCGTGCTAACTCAAGGCAGGACAAGACAGAACGGGAAGTCCGCCCACAGTCCATGTTGCACAACTATTAAGGGGTGAGGACTTAACAAGCAGGAGGTAATAATGACCAACTATCGTTTCAAACTGGGGATGGCCCTTCACATGTCGGGACTCTCTTTTACAGATGCGCTCGCCCTGGCCAAGGAACTGGGTGCGGAGTATGGGTGGTTCGCCGATCTTGGCTGGGCTGATGGTTCCCGCTCTGCAAACAGTCGGAGTAGCCAGGAAAAGCTCAGCGACGCCGCCATCGATGGTATAGGCCAACACGCCGCTCGGCACGGAATCAAGCTATTCATGATCGGTGCTGCCGGAGCCTTCAGTAACCTCCACTTGAGCGATCTGCGGCTTGAGGCGCTCGAGGACGATCCCGCGTTTCGTAAGGATTTTGACCGCCTCATTCTGACTATGCAGGCTGCCGTCCGGCTCCAAGTGGGTGCCGTGCTGGCTTACACTTTCGCATGGCCCGGAGAATATTCAGCCGGTAAGCCAACCTGGCCCATGCGGTGGCTGACGCGCGGCGGTGTGATCGCTGATGTCGATACCGAAAAGTGGCTCAAAGCGTTCTCGCTCGTCGCGGAGCAGGCCGAGAAGTATGAGGTCGACGTGGTTTTGGGAAATCTCCCCTGGCATTACACCAACACAACCCAACACTGTCGCGAGCTGCTCGAGAAACTCGGCTCCAACCGAATCAAGATCATGTGGCACCCGTCCGACAATCTGACCTGTGGTGAGGCGGATTCGGCGACGGCAGGATTCACCAATATACGGCCCTATCTAAATTCCCTTCACGTCAAAGACTTGCGGGTCAGGGACGGACTGGGTCTCAAGTTCGAGTACTGTCCCCTGGGCGATGGAGAGGTGGATTTTCCAACTGTGTTACGCAACCTTCGTGACCACCGCTGTGACGCTGTTTTCGCCGTTGCCACTCACTTCCGCAGGCCCGGCCGCGATGACGAAGACGCGATGCGGATCAACTTTACCAAGATCAAACCCCTAATCAGCAAGATAGAGGCCGGTGAGTAATTGGTGTTTTCCTGGTGAGCGGTCTTTTCAGTTAGATGAACGATAAAGATCGCTGCGCTCCAAGCCCGAGGAGGAGGATCCCGCTGAGCCGGAATATCTAATCCGCCAACTGGCAATCTCCGCTCATGAAAAGACTGAAAATCGCGCCTCGGAAGCCTGTATGGGCATTGAAGTTTCTGGTCAGCGCCGCCTCCGGTGCACTGGCACTTACCGGATCAATCAAGGTCGAAACTTCCTCGATCCTCGAAGAAGAGCGAAAGTTGCCCGCGGATGGCACAGGGCGATCCCGCAGTTGGGAGAAAGAGTGATTACCCTCAGGTGGCAGAGCAATCCCTCAGCCTGACGGCACCGTCACACTTCTACTCAAAGCTCGATCAAGCAGTGCAACATCTCTCCCAAAGCTTTCTCCTTCGATCACCCTTTGGGTGCGGTACTGCTCTGCCATCTGAGGGTACTATTCCGTGTCAAAAACGGTGTCAATCGTCACCCGGAAACCCGCATGGGCATTGGAGTTTCAGGTCAGTGGAGAGGTGGAATGGTGGAATCTGCGATTTATCGTAAAATACTTGTTGTCAGACATTTAACTTGGTAATTCCCGTAGCTTGCTGCGGGGTCGCTGACTTTCTGAAGCATCAGCTTGACAGGTCCGCTCGCGGTTGGGCACCTATCAACCATGACGACGCTCCTTCAGGCTGGTTGCCGTGGGTTTTTCCTCGAACTATCTGGAATGGAGATTATGATCAGTAATTATGATTATTGTTGGGGTCTGTTGTGGTAGGTAGAGCCCGTCCCAGTGGTGGAAACAATTGATTTTTAATGAGTTATGGGCAAAAAAAAGGCCGGATAGAGCTGCGAAAAGCTCGATCCGGCGAAAAGGGGCGCTTATGCTTGCGTTAGTCAAATACAAAGCACGCCCTTCTCATGAAAAATATTGCCGTACAAAGCTTCCTGCGTCCAGCCCTAACTCCAGTCATTCGATGCAAAGACTACACCGTGTTTCTGGAAACAATGGAGCGGATTGACCGGGTTTTGATCGACTCCTCGCTGGAAAGGGAGGCGATCGTAAAAGCCTTGGAAGGATGGGATGAAGCGGGAGGGAAGGATCGGGAGCGACGCGCTCTAAGAGCGATAAAAGCGCTGCGGGTGGAGGTGGTGCGTCATTTACTCGGAGGGATATCCTTTCGTTGTCTGTCGCAGGAGTTGGGACGCAGTGAGCTTCTGGCTAATTTTTGCCGGGTGCGTGAGGTAGACGGGATCCGGAAAATATCGAAGAGCAGTCTGGAACGGGATTCGAAATTCTTCGACGAAGCGTATCTGAGACAGCTGCATGCAAGGATGACCGAGGTGGTGGGCAATGCTGAACATTGTGGTGAGGCAGGATTAGAGAAGCCGATCGATACGAGGGAATGCCTGATCGACGCCACTTGCCTGGAAGCGAACATCCACTGGCCCGTGGACTGGGTCTTGCTCAAGGATGTGGGAGCAACGCTGCTCAAGGCGATCAGTCTGATCCGGCAGGCGGGAATGAAACAGCGCATGCCCCAGGGAGCAAAGGGATTGGCTCGGGAGATGAACAAACGGTGCCTGGAGATGACGCATGCGCGTCGGCGCCGGGAGGCGGGCAAAGCGCGTAAAGGGATCCTGCGGCGGATGAAGCTATTGCTCAAGAAGATTGAGGGCCATGCCCTTCGCCACCGTGACTTATTGGAAGCTATGTGGATGCAAAGCGATTACACCGAGAAGAAGGCGAGCCGAATCATCGAGCGAATGGATGGTATGTTAGAGCAGATACCGCAGGTCATGAAACAGGCGCACGAACGGATCATAGGGGGGCGGCAGGTGAAGAATGAGGAGAAGATCCTGAGCGCCTACGAACCTGAGATTGACGTCATCGTGCGAGGCAAGGCAGATCGGGAGGTGGAGTTTGGCAACACCCTTTATTTATGCGAGAGCGCAGAGGGATATCTGTTGGACTGGAAACTGTATGGGGGGCAGGCCCCGAGCGAATTGAAGCAGCTTTGGGAAAGTCTGGAGAGGCAAAAGGGCTTCGCTTTAGAGGAGAAGATCGAAGCGATCAGTGGGGATCGGGGCTATGCCTCGAAGGCGGCCAGCAAGCGGCTCCAGGCAGAGGGGATTTTTGACGCCCTTACGCCCCGCAATCCACAAGAGCTCAAGGAGCGGATGGAGGAGCCGCGCTTTGTCCGGTTGCAGCGACGACGAGGGAGCACCGAAGGCCGGATCGGAGTGCTCAAGAACCGATGGCACGGGGGCAAGATACGCAGCAAAGGCTTTGACAACCGTAACCTTAGCGTGGCCTGGTCGGTTCTGTCCCACAATCTATGGAAAATCGCGCAGAGACTTGCGCAAGAACATGAGAAAGAGGCAACGCAGGCGGCATAGGGATCCAAGAATCGAGTCAGAGGCGCTTCCTTGGGAGAACTATCGACTCAAAGCGAGAGGAAGGGTGCTGGAAAGGTGCATAACGGATAAAAGGTAAGCTACCGAGGACGGAAGGCATGTCGTGGTCTACATAACGTGACGAAGATTGATATCGGTATCAGGCTTCCACCCAAATCCTCTCGGATTTGGGACAGCCTCTATGTATCTGTAGGTTTCGGTACCTCGCCCATTTGCCCGAATAGCGATGTTCGCCCTATGACGAGGATCTCGACCTCCCTTCTTTTGGCTAGTTTACTATGGCATTCTCAAGGAGAGGCTGCCGAAAATCTGATCCTCAATATTGAGCTCACTGAATCGGGTTCAGTGCTGTTAAGTTGGCCGTCGAGCCAAGTCGGGTATCTTCTGGAAGAGACAGGCGACCTGTCTAACTGGTTCATCCTCGATAATCCGACGATCCTGGCCGAAGGGCTCTATCAGAACGAGATAGATCCGGTAGTTGGATCACGGTTCTTTCGTCTTATCTCCCCTTCACTGTTGTCAGTTTTGGATACAGGTCCTTTTGATGGGGAATCAGGAGTCGCCGTAACGCGAAAGAGTACCATCGATTTCGATCTGCCCTTAGCGGAATCCTCCACCGTGACAGGCCAGCATGTATATGCGGAAAGTGGAGGGCAGCTATTAGACGCGCGCATCCAACTTTCTAGTGATGGTCGCAGTATAGCATTGTTCTACGATGAGACATTACCTCCCAGTTCAACGATCACCGTAACGATCAACGGTGATGGGCTACTGGATTTGATTGGGCGGGAAGTGGATTTCGATGGCGATGGGGCCCCAGGGGGGTTCCTGCAGATCCAGTTTCAAACGCTTAGCATTACTCCTATTGCCGGGACGGCAGTTATGGGAAGAGTGTGGGCGTCGGAGTTTGTTGAAGTTGAAGGAGAAATCACCAACCAGAATCTACCTCTTGAGGGTGCGACCATCACCGTCGATGGAGCTGAGGAGACGCTCAATTCCGTCACGGACGCAGCGGGAAATTTCATCCTCGACCCATCCCCCGCCGGTCGGTTTTTCGTCCACATCGACGGTCGAACCGCTCAGGGGAGTGATTGGCCGGACGGAGATTACTATCCCTTTGTGGGAAAGAGTTGGGAAGCGATCGGGGGTCGCGATGACAATAATGTCGGCGATATTTACCGACCTCTCGTTACTGCAGGCACGCTGCAGGAAGTGAGCAACTCCAGCGATACGGTGGTCGAATTTCCAGCGGGGGTCCTCGCCGAGCAACCTGAACTTGTCGGCGTTTCGATTACGGTTCCGGCGGGCTCTCTCTATTCCGATGACGGAACCTTTGGAGGACAGGTCGGCATCGCACCGGTCGATCCGAGCCGCCTGCCTGGGGCTTTGCCGGAAGACCTGCAGTTCGCGCTCGTGATTACGGTGCAGACGGATGGCCCTACCAATTTCGATGTGCCGACGCCGGTTCGGTTTCCCAATTTGCCCGACCCGGTGACCGGCGAACTGTTGCCACCCGGAGCAAAAAGCGCTCTATGGAGTTTTAACCACGATACCGGTCGGTGGGAAATCCAGGGCTCCATGACTGTCTCCGACGATGGTCTCTTCGTGGTTTCCGACCCCGGTGTAGGCATTACCGCTCCCGGCTGGCACGGTACCCTACCCGGCTCACCCGGCAGTGGCGGTGGTGGTGGTAGCCCTAATGATAGCAATGAGGATCCGTGTCTGGCCAAAAAGAAACTGTTTGGAAGCGCGATTGCACAATGCGAATTTGCCGCTGCTACTAGCGGGATCGGTTTCGCGTGGGGCGCGGGATGCCTATTCAGTGCAGCTACGGCGCTCGGAAATTCGGCGCTCGACTGCAATATCGATCCCTCCAGTTGCGGATGTACCTTGGCGACCAACGCAGCCGGAGGATTGGTGGGATGTATACCCGGACCGGCCGGACCACTTTTCGCATGCGGGTACCAAGTGGATGCCGCGCGTCGAACGTTGGCGGATTGCATTGCAGTAAACAGTTCATCTCAAGGCAGCCCCCTCGGCGCGCTTGAAATTGGCGAAGACGAATTCGCCAACCAGATTGAACTGAACGAAGCTCTCAGTGAAATTTATCTCATCGTACTGGGCGATCCAGTGTGGGCTGGCAGCGATCCACTTGGAGCTGTTCAGATCGAAGACTTCGTCATTGAGGTATATTTCGCAACCACTCCGGAAAGTGACCTCGGGGTTCTTATCTCGGAATCGGAGGAACAGCTTCTAGATGCCATGCCGCTTCCGAACGAAATTTCAACGGTGCATCGGAATGCGTTGCATGACCGGTTAGAGGCGATGGCTGCGGGTACGTTCACGTTTACGCAGTTGGAAGTGGATTAACTTCAAATTGGTGGCACTACACTACTTGATACGATTGACGCACTCGAAGCACGTGGGTGGACAACCACGTCAGATGGGAGGATTCGAGGTTTGATCGAAGCGACAGCGACGGTAAACGAGGGCGTGAGCGCTGCAGATATTGAGCAATCACCGCTTCATTATAAGACGACGAATCTTATCAGTGGATTTGAGCGCCGGGGAAAGTTGTCTCTGTTCGGAGTATTCGACCGGATCATACTTTCTCCGGAAACTCCCTACCTGGTGGAGTATTTCCACCCAGCTACATTCGAAACCGGAATGGCTTCCTTCGTGTCCTCCCGAATCGGATTTAGTCTTGGAGTCACCATCCCGCCCGCCCGCCTCTTCTCCGATGATTCGGACGACACCGACAACGATGGCCTGTCCGATGTTGCCGAAGACATTCTGGGAACAAATCCAAACCTGGACGATTCCGATAGTGACGGGGTGAAGGATGGGGCGGAGATCGACCAAGGAACCGATCCCCTGGATGGGCAGACATCGACCACAGGCATTGTGGCTACGGCACCTGTTGACGGCAATGCGCTCGATATTTGCCTGAGGAATGACATGGCGGTGGTGACGCTCGAGCAATTCGGGGTCGCTATCTTCAATGTATTCAGTCCGCTGAGCCCTGTCCTCGTAAACCAGATAGAGACGCCGGGAACCGCGGAAGACGTCGCCTGTGGAGACGGGTTGTTAGCGGTCGCGGACGGAACCAATGGACTGGTGGTCATCGATATCTCTCAGCCGGCCAATCCTTTGATCCTGCATGAGGTCGATGTAGGCGGATCCGCCAACGTAGTGATTGTATCGCGAGGAATGGCGTTTGTAGGCGCAAACAACACGATCGTGGTGGTCGATCTGCAAAGCGGTACTCTACTTTCATCAACTTCGATTGGTTCTCCGGTTCACGATATGGCGCTCCGGGGAGAGGAGCTTTGGGTCGTCGCTGCGATGAAGCTTCGGAAATACGAGTTAATCAACTTAACCCCTACCTTTATATTTGAATCGAATCCGTTAAGTTTCGGCCCGAACGGCCTTACGCTGCGCCATCGTATATTCGCAGCCAATGGCCTTGCTTATGTTTCAAACGCCCTCGGGTATGACGTGTTCGACATTCAGCAAATACTCGACATCCCCTTGGTCGGGCAGGCCGTTTTCCATGGCCCCCAGGCATTCAAGAGCATCGTTCTTGATGGAGGGGGCATAGGGGTTGCGGCGGTCGGTACAAATCCCGGTATCACTCAACCCAACGATATCAGTCTATATGATACGAGCGATCCTCAGGTTACTGATAATATCCAAACATCCATCACCACCCCCGGGGTGGCCTTCGATGTGGAACTGTACAAAGGGTACGCCTATGTCGCTGATCGGCAGAACGGTTTGCAGGTCATCAACTATCGATTGGCCGACACGGGAGATACGCCTCCCACCGTCGAACTGGAAGCGACCTTTTCCCTGGATCCGCCGTTGGTTCAAGAAAGCTTTCTTTCGACTGTCAGTGTCGTGGTTACGGATGACGTCGCGGTACGATTCGTGGAGTTTTATCTCGATGGAAATCTAGTGGAACGAGATGGTACCTATCCCTTCGATTTCACCTTCTTGTCGCCCGAACTTACTACCGAGGTGACGCAGTTCACGTTCCAAGTCAGAGCGACAGACACTGGAGGAAACAGCACGTGGTCGGATGAGGTGGTGGTTGATTTGGATTCAGATCCCAACCCTCCCGAATTGTTAGCAACGTTTCCGTTCAACCTCAGTACGGAACCGACCATCGTGAGGAGAGTCACAGCGGTATTCAACGAAGCTTTGGATCCAACTATATCAAACGACTTCCTCCAAGTGCTATCAGGAGGCGAGGATGGAATTTTGGATACAGCTGATGATATACTCATTATGGGTCAGGTGCAGCTCACCGGAAACAACGGTCTGCTGTTGGAACTGAATGGGAATTTTCTCTACCACGGAGCGAACCGTGGCATGTTGGATTCGGGAATTACGGACTTGGCCGGAAATGCGTTTGGCATCGACTTTACCTGGGAATTTACGGTTGACGACATGGTTGCCCCTCGTCGCATCAGCGAGTCGCCGTTCGACGGGCAGGAAGATGTCAGCGACGATCTGATGGTCGTCACGGCAAGCTTTGATGAGGAAATGTCCGATGTCGGACTGAGCGCGGCTGCTCTGACGCTGATCAGAGCGGGACCCGACAGATTCTTCGAAACCGGCGATGATACGTTGGTCATTCCCACGCAAGTTTCGCGGGACGCCTCTAAGCGTACCATAAGTTTTACTTTCGATGCTCCATTGCCACCGGATTTTTATAGGGCCGTGATCGACGATACGATTGTCGATCTCACGGGCAATCCCACCACAGAGCCACGATCGTGGGAGTTCATCGTGCCGGTGCACACTGCGCTGCAGGCATCCGTGGAGTTTTCCGACGGCAGCCCGGCGCCCGGCGTCACGATACGCAACCATAATCATACCGATCCAATTGGCCAATCCGATGGTAATGGCGAGATCTCGATACCCCTGGCTCTCTTCAGTCCCTATGAAGTTCCAGACCTCGACTTGCATTTGAATGATAACGGCGCGGCCTATCTGGGACGGGTCCTTGACGTCGCTCTGGTGGCGAGCGGCACGACGGATCTGGGGACGATTGTAGTTGAGGAGGTTTGTCTCGCAGAACTGACTCCACTGTTTGGAGGTGAGTTTGATTTCTTCGATCGAGTGAGGGCGTTCGCTACCTTCGATGCAGGCTCGGGCGAAACGATCTACGCGACGGCCGAGATTACTGAGTGGGATCCCGATCTAAATCAGGCACTTCCCGTATCTAATCTGTACCTTTATAGCGATCAGACGTGGACGAAGATCGATGGAGAGTTTTCTGGAACCTTCAATGCAGTGCTGAGAGCTTTGGCGGTGTTTGACGACGGGCGAGGTCCGGCTCTCTACGTCGGGGGATATTTCGATTCGGTCAATGGAATCACGGCCAACAATATTGCTCGTTGGGATGGACAAAACTGGGAAGCATTGGGGACTGGTTTGCCCCTTACGAGCGACCAACTATGGGGCGTTAACGAGCTTATCGTCTATGACGATGGAAGCGGCCCCGAACTCTACGCTGGGGGATTCGAATTCGAAGGATTCGATGGAATTGCGAGGTGGGATGGCTCGGTCTGGTCCTCAGTCGGTACTTTCACGACAGATCCTTTCGGCCAGGACCAAATTCACACCCTGGCGGTACACGACGACGGACAAGGAGATGCTCTCTTTATGGGGGGCTCTTTCCTCATGGATACGGTTGACGGGGTGCCTGCAAGTATCGGCGGAGTGGCACGCTTCAAGGGAGGGACGTGGTCAGGGCTCGGAGCGGGCCTATCCAGTTTTGGCAATGCTCTCGAGGTCAATTTGAACTCTCTTGCGATCTTCGGCGGAAACCTGATAGCGGGGGGCGGTTTTGACAAAGCCGGTACGACTGATGTGAAAGCGCTGGCCCAATGGAACGGAACTACCTGGAGCGCGGTCGGTAGCGATCCCGATCGATTTTTCAATTTCGCAGCTCTTTTCTTTCCAGGACGACTTAGGCGCAGCTTTACTGGTGTTCGGCGGTACGACTGAAGGGGTGAATATCTCGCGATGGGATGGCTCGTCATGGACTAGGCTTGGCGGCAGTGAAGATGTCACTACCGACTTCACCCAGGCTCAAATTGATGTGATGTTCCTGGACGAATCGACTGATCCGGATTCTTTGTTGGTGGGAGGAACTGCGATCATACCCCTAGACGACCTTGGCACGTTGAACCCTCGGGCCGTGATCCAATGGAATGGTCAGAACTGGCAACCCGCCGAACAAGCGTTCGACGGTAAAATTGAGAATATCGTGGCAAGGGATGGTCCGTCCGGACTCGAGGTCTATTTTGCCGGCGAGTTCACGACCGGATTCGGAAAACGCATCAATCGTTTGGCCTTCTGGGACGGGAACGAAGGATCGGCTCTTGGCGCTGGACTCGAGTTATCGTCAACGATCTCGGATTTCGCATTCTTCGACGATGGAAACAGCGAAGAGTTGTACGTCACCGGGCTCTTGACGCCGGTCGGAGGCGGCGCGCCGTTCAATATTGCGAAATGGTCAGGTGGACTATGGAGCGGTGTGGGCGATGCCGAACTTCTAAAAGCGGGACAAGCTCTCTCGACGCCGGTCGATCTCGAAGTGTTCAATGACGGTAGCGGGACGGCACTTTGGGTGGCGGGAGACTTCGGCCAAATACGCGAGGGCGCTACCATTCGAAACTCAGGCAAACTCGCAAGTTGGGATGGAAATTCTTGGATAACCCATCATTTGCCGACCTCCAGTTTCGGCGACAGGGTGGTAGAGATGGGCATCATTGAGGAAGGACCGGATCGGGGTCTCTATATCGTTGGCAACTTCAGGATCACCACGCTACCCGGCGGGTTCGTCCATGACCTTGTCGTGTGGGACGGTGAAACGTTCCATTCACCAGGTGATTTTGAAGAGGCGCTCGATACCAATATTGTCAATCAAATCGGAACCTTTGAGAGCTCAGATGGTTGGGAGCTCTTTGTTGGGGGAACGATCTCGGAGGCTGGGTCCAATCCGACCACGAATATCGGCGTGATGAGAGATGGCGAGTGGGAGTTACTCCCATTGCCTGCAGGCTTCAACTATAGAAGCAGTGGAAGCCAATTCGCAAAGAAAGCGGACATCGCACCCTTTGATGACGGGTTTGGTCCTATACTATACGTATCCATTCCCTTGGTTGGATCCTCGGGTGATCAATATGCTTGGATGCGTTGGACGGGTTTTGAGTGGGATATCATCGGACCGGAAGCGATCGACGGGGCCTCGGCGAATCTGTTTCCGATTGATATCAACGGTATGCCGGTGTTGCTGCGTGGCGAAAGTTCCCTGTTTGCGGATAGAGATACGATTCTGGAATGGGAGCGAGCGTCAGGACCATGCAACTAAAAAGCCTGGCTGATCATTGTCGTGATCTAAAGTCTAAGAGAGATCCACCAGTATAGTAACTCTTAGTCCATTACCTTTAGTTCCAATCAAGGCTGGTTGACTAAGTGGTGGGACTAAGCGTATCCGACTAAGAGTGGCTGGCGGCGATTCGTCCACTGCGCCTTCTTAGTTCCGATTCTCGACTCCTACTGTTTTCTGTCTACTCTCTGAGTTCCCCCGCCTATCGGTCGCGTTCTCGAATTTCGGCAAGCTTAGGCGTCGACTGAGACCGTGGCCGACTACACTCTTACCGGGCCGGCTTTGGCTTCCGCGGGTAGTTTCCGTTTCCGGCGCATACGCTCGAACGACTCTGGAGTGCCATCGTTGAGGGAGCCGAACCAGCGATCCAGGGGTACCGTATTGGTGCCGTAATTGCATTCGAAGTAGCGGTGGTGGAGATAGTGGAAATACGAGTCGACGGACATCCCGCGCTCGGACTCTTTCCCGAGGACGATCCGGTCGAAGCCGGTGTGCCCGAGGGCCGGATTGAGGGCGGGACGCTGCATGAGATAGAACATGTGAATAGGATGCGACGGAACGAGGAAGAGAAGGATCGGTCGGGTAAAGTAGATAAGGTGCTCGATCGGGTGCATGGACAGGCCCGACCACGGCCCCACATTGGTGTTGCGGTGATGCAGGTAATGCGCGGCTTTATAGAGCCATTTCCAGTGGGTGATTCGGTGGGTCACATAGAAATGCAGATCTTGCCAGAAGGGCAGGACCGCGGCCAACGCGATGAACCAGACCGGGTTGCTTCGCAGGGATGCGAAAGGTAACCAACCGTTGCCGTAGGCCCACAACATGAGGACTTCATAGAACGTCCAGATAGTGGCGCCGCTGGCCAGGCTCCAGAACATGTTGTCCTTGACCTGGTCGTTGAATAAAAAGGACTTGCTGGCGGTGCTCGGCCACTTCGAATTGTACTTGAAGCGGGTCCCCTGCACACGACGCAAGTAAAGAATAGAATGCAGGGTACCCGCGAAGACCAGCAGCATGACCACATTGCGCGCGTACATGGGTAGGATCCAACCCGCACTCAGCGAACTGAAGTTGCTGAGTTGGTCCGCTCCGGGCTGGAAATAACACCACGTCAAGGTGGCAAGCCCGTAAAAGGCGGCTGCGCCAAAGGGCCAGAGGAATCCAGGAAAGCCGAGGAAGAATCGAAGCAGCTTCTTAGACTGAATGGGCCAGGCGAAGGGCTGAGACTTCCCTAGGACTCGCGGCGTCCACTCGCCACGCGCGTCCCGGGTCTCCGATCCATCGTCGACGTCGCTGGGTGCGGCCTGGAGGTCTGCTTGTTGGGTAGAATCTGCCATTTCTATACGCTAGGTAGTCCTGCCGTGTCGTCAAGCTCGGTCGCGAGTTGCGGGTAACGAGTTTGGAATTCCCGGAGTCTTTGGTGGGGCGGATTTGAAATCTGCCTATTGCGGTGGTGAGGGCGACCCACCCCGGTCCTGCGGACCACCCCTCCGAGGAGGGGACGTAAGAAGCCCCGTGTTTCAAGTTACGAGTTGCCCCTAAGGAACTGCTTGGGCACTGCTTTGAACCGATGATCCCCGACAAAAGGATTGCCCATTGTGGTTCCTCTGTGTGCTTTGAATGACCGCTGTGCCTTCCAAGAATCCAAACATCGTTTTCATCATGCCGGATCAGTTGCGGCATGATTTCTTGAGTTGCTACGGGGCTTCGTTTATCGAGACGCCGCACATTGACAGCATCGGCGAAGAGGGCATCTGCTACACCAACGCCTACTCGGGATCGCCCGCTTGTGTCCCTGCGAGGATGGCACTGCTCACGGGAATGAATGCGATCCGGAACGGTGTATTGGACAATCTGCACACCCTTCGCCCGGATTACAAGGAGGCCGGGATTCGAACCTGGCCCGAGATTCTGGGCGAGGCCGGCTACCATACCGCCGCCATCGGCAAGATGCATTTCTATCCTTGGGAGATGAGCTATGGATTCGATCACCGTGTCATCTGCGAAGATAAGCAGTGGCCTTACATTCGCGACGACTATCACGACTACCTGGAGAAACACGGGTTGCGGAAACTGGCGCTGCATGAATATGGCGGCTACACCGAGCGTTTCGGGTCGGCCGTGACCGATGTGCCGTGGGAACATTCCTGGGATCGGTTTACTGGCAGGGAGGCGTGCAGGTTCATTGATGAAGTCGAGGACGACCGACCGTTCGCCTTGATGGTTTGCTTTCCGGGTCCGCATGACCCCTATGACCCGGCGAGTGATTTTCCCGTAAAATATGATTCAAGGGATATGCCGGTCCCGGTCCCGGCGGCGGAAGGCGATCCCACCGGATTGGTGGGCCGACTGACGGAAAGTTACCGACAAGTCGGGGTCGATCTGACCAAATTCACTGCAGAGCATGCCCGGATCAATCGGGCCAACTACGCTGGGCTCGTCAAGCAGATCGATCACGAAGTTGGCGCGATCCTCGACGCTCTGCGGCGACGTAATATATTCGATGAGACTGTGGTCATCTTCACCAGCGACCATGGCGATCTGCTGGGTGATCATGGGTTGCAGGGCAAGGCCGTCTTCTTCGAAGGTTCGACCCATATCCCCATGATGATCCGGATGCCGGGAATGAAGGGAGGCTCCGTGAATCACGACCTCGTTGAACTCCGGGACATCACCGCATCCATGCTGCAGTTGGCTGGTTGCGAGTTGCCCGCCTATACGGACGCCCAACCGGTGCCCGGTATCGAATTGGCCGATGCTCCCCCGCGGGACAGCATTATCGGCATGTTGACCGGAGGTTGGATGGTGTTTGACGGGCGTTGGAAACTTTGTCGATACAGAGAAAGCGGCCGTCCGTTCCTTTTCGACTTGGCGAGCGATCCGCATGAACAGCACAACGTGGCAGGCGATCCGGTGAATCGAGGGATTTTTGAGCAACTGGACGCGGAACTCACCCGTGCGATCATGGACTCCATGGATTCCTCGGCTTTCGATCGGTTGCCCGCCGATATCTCAATGTCGTACCTTGAGGAATTTGGTCACAAGGGTTGGCAGTGGTCCTACCCCGCAGGAATTCGCTAAAGGGATGCGAAGTCCGAAGGATTTCGTAGACGCGAATTCCTAACCATTTCGCGAGAGCGAAATGGGAGGAAGAATCGACTGCAATCCCGTACTCCTGTCGCGCGGTCTCCGGAAGGACCTCTTCACCGTCTTCCCGACGAATGATGTTGACCGATCCGCGTCCGGGCTTTCCTCCGTGCAAGCCGTATGGAAGATGATCCCTCCGGTCGGAACGGATGGCAAGATGGGCTTTCCCCGAGAGCAGTTCGAAGAATACGTAGGGTGTGCGATCGGCATTCTGACCACCGATGATGACCAGGGAATTTCCGCCCTCCCCGGCCGCCAGAATCCGGTCCGGCAGAAGGCCGGCGAGGGCTCCGAACATGGTGTCGGCCAGCCGAAAACCGGTGATTCCCCGCATCGAAGAGGCGGCGGGCATGACGCCATTCAAGACGGTACCAGGCGGAGCGATGATCTCGAGTGGCTTGAACATCCCGGCCGTGTTAGGCACATCCTCTTTGAGGGCGGCACGGACGCATAGGGCGACCACCGATGCGGTGAACGACAGAGTATTGTTGATCGCGCCCGGCACCTGTGGATCGGTGCCCGTAAAATCGGCCCTAAGGGTGTCGCCGCTTATGGTGATCGTAACGTGGATTTTTACCGGAGGTCCCCCGACCCCGTCGCTGTCCATGTAATCGGTGAAGCTATGGCTGGCATCAGGCCAGGAAGCGATTTCCGAACGGACGAGGCGTTCCGTGTAATCGATCAGCTCCCGTGTACAGGCCTGAAAGGTATTCGGACCGTAGCGATCGATAAGGTCGTGGATCGCGCGCTCACCAATGTGGCAGGCGGAGAGCTGAGCCATAATGTCCCCGATGGTCATATGGGGAACTCTTACGTTCGCGCGGATGATTGAGAAGATCCCCTCGTCCGGCTCCCCGCGCCGGTAAAGCTTGAGCCATGGGATGCGAAGGCCCTCTTGGAAGATCTCCGAGGTAGCCCTGCATGATCGGGCGCACGTAGGCATTCACTGCGGTGGTCGCGGAGCGTTCGTATTCGCGCCTTTCCGGCAGCACTTCCGAAGAGAGAGACACTTGTAGTTGTGGGAGCTCTTTCAACAGGTACTCTCCCACGAAATGCTCATGTTCGGGGTAGGCGTAGGCGTGCATGAAGCAAACGGCTACCGATTCCACACCTTCCGAAAGGAGGCTCCTTTTGAGTCGCTCGAGCTCCTTCGGATCCACCGTCTCCAGTACTTAACCTTCCGCACTAACGCGTTCTCCGATCTCGAATCGAAGATACCGCTCGATGAGCGGCGGCGGTTTTTCAAAAAAGAGATCGTAGAGTTGAGGCGCTCGAATGCGCCTCAACTCCAGCACGTCACGGAACCCACGGGTTGTCACCAGAGCCGTTCTCGCTCCGCGATGCTCAAGCACCGCATTCGTAGCCACGGTTGTACCATGCGACACCTCACCCACTTCACCTCCATCGACGCCGGCCTTACCTAAGAGGTGTTCAATGCCATCCAGAACCGCTTTGGAGAAGTCAAGCGGAGTAGAGGGGACTTTGTGGCTCCAGAGTCGCCCCGCGCCATCGATAATGACGACGTCGGTGAACGTACCGCCGACGTCGGCCCCGATGCGAATCTGCTTCGTCATCACTGGGATATGACAGGCAACAAGATGTGTGAAGGATAATTGCGATCGTGATACACGGTTTGCCTGGCGACCTTGATTTCATCGTCCATTCCCTGGTCGTGACCGGTATTCGGGTTTCGATCCCAAAGAGGGAAATTGCTGCTCGTAATGTGGACCCGGATTGAGTGGCCCTTCAGAAAGACATTGCTGGTCGGCAGCAACTCGATATGATATTCGTACACCTCTCCGGGCACCAGTAAACGTGGCGACTGCCAGATCGACTCGCGAAATCGAGCGCGGATAATCCCCTCCGTCAGATTGTAGGCGGTACCATCCGGGTAGACATCGATCAGCCTCGCGATAAAGTCGGTATCTCTGGCGGAGGAGGCCGCATGCAATTTCATCACAATCGGTCCGGTTACCTCCCTATCCCGTTCCAGCGGCTCGCTTGAAAAAACGAGCAGATCTCTCCTGCTTTCGTTTGGCCGCTGGTCAACCGCCCCGACTCGAATTATGTCGGGAATCACAGGAGCGGAATGGTTTCCTCCCAGCGTCGGTACGGGATCCTCAGGGTCGTAGATGTATTCGGTGGCCGGCTCGTCGCCGGGTGGTTCCGTGCTGAGCCGCCCATCTTTAGAACCGTCTGAGTGAATGTAGTATTTGGTGTACACGGTGCGCGCTAACGGCCATTCCCACTCGAACCGCCACCGGTTGATCCCCATGACGAAAATCTTGATGGGCGGCTCTTGCCTGACACCGTTGTCGATTCCTCTGAGGATGTGATCCAGCCAGCCGATGGCCAACCCCACTTCGTCCTTCGCAGCCTCCGCCCCGAAATCCCGGTCTCCAACTACCTGGTTGAGATGATCGCACGGGTTGACGACTACGCGAACCTCCCTCGTGGCATCTACTTCCTTGAGTTTATTGAGATATCGGAATGTCGCCCCCGGGTAGTTGTCATACCATCCGCCCATGATATACACAGGTATCTTGATCTGGTGCAGCTTGTCTTGGGTCCCGATTGTCTTCCAAAAATCGTCGTAGGTGGAGTGCGATACGTAGTCCCGCCATAGTTTGTTCGGTTTCGTTCCCGCCACAAGGTCCAGATCAATCAGAGGCAGATGGCGGTACCATTTCTCCCATCCCATCGCCTCCACCTTCTCCTTTCCATCTGCGTCGTAGATTCGTCGAGCCGTGTGTGCCAACTGCAAAGCCCCGTGGTCGCGATAGGCGCGCTCCCACAGATCGGGGTTCATATTCTGCGGAACCAGGGCCTTCAGATTTGGATGCTGTAGTGGCGCCACCAACCACTGAGTCATTCCCCAGTAGGACTTGCCGTACATCGCGATACTTCCGTCGCACCAAGACTGTTCGGCGATCCAGGTGAGCGCGTCATACCCGTCATCCGCGTCGTCGAAGAACCGGTTGTCCACACCCACCTCTCCTTCTGATCGGCTATGGCCTCTTGTGGACTGGCCCACGTAGACGTATCCGGCTACCACGAATCGCTCCCAATCATCTCCAAACCCCGGCCTGTAGGCGCGGGCAAAGACAACGGGATATCTTCCTTCGACTGAGGGCCTCCATATTCGGGTATGGAGCCGGACTCCGTCACGCATGGGGATCATTTCCTCGTCGGTCATTATGTCCCTAGCAGGTTGTCGGACTTAGGTTCGTGACCGACTGAGAAAGTTGGAGTTTTGGGTTCACAGATTGATTTTGACGAATCGATATGCCGACAACCTGCCAAAAGCTCTTCTGCGAAGAGCATGAGAGCCGATTTGGCGCAGGGTTCGACCGGATCGCTGTCAGTTTACTCCCTCAAGGCGCCGGCATACTCTTCACTTTTCACCGTGCCGGAGAAAAGGGGATCCGCGGTGTCCCGCAACGCCGTTGCGTCTGGATTTGCTTCGCCCATACGGAACATCGCCCGAGTAGCCTGTTCAATGTCTATGTCGCGCACCAGCAAATCCTCCCGATTAAGCTCCGTCTGGCCATGGATTCGACCGTCAGGTGCGATGATCAGGCTGCGGCTGTTCTGGTGCGGAGGCAGGCAGGCATTGCAGGACGCGAACCACACCGTATTCTCTGCCGCTCGAGTAACGATCATGGAGTGGTGGATGGGAATCTTCCAGTCATTGGGACGAGTGGTGTTGTTTTGAGGATGAAACACGAGTTGCGCGCCGCGCCGCACGCACTCCGCTGTCGTCTCAGCGAAACGCAACGCCTCGAAACAGATAACCACACCCACGGTCACTCCAAAGAGTCTGAAGGTGTGCTGCTCCGATCCCGTTTCGTAGGCTACTGCATCCAGAGGCGTCAGTTTTGTCTTGTGGTGCACGCCGAGTAAACTCCCGTCCTCGCCGATCACGAGGGCGCTGTTATAGGGCTTGCCTCCATCGGATCCCATCTCCGTTCCAAGGACGCAAGCCATACCGTGCTCTGCGCAGCATTCCGCCACCTCGGCGTGAAGCTGCTCAAGCCAGTCTACCGGCACCGGCGCGTCGGTCGGTGCAATGTCGACTCGATAGCCTGTGGTCTGTGTCTCGGGAAAGCACAGGATCTGCACGTCACGATCCGCCGCCGCGTCGATGGCGTCCAGAATAGCCCTTCGATTGTCCTCTCGATCCGCTGTCTGCCGGGTTTGGGCTAAGGCAATGCGTAATTGACTCATCCTACTCTCCGCCTCCCTAGGATTTGCCGGCGCCGGTTCCTCGAATTTGCCGCTGCGCCGAACAGCCTCAAACATACTGTATTCGGTCGGTTCGTCAATGATGACCAGTTCCCTGGGAAAGCAAGTCGCCAACTTCCGCAACAGAACTCGACTTCACACTCAGCAACTCTTCGAGGTCACCTTGGTCCGCTCTACCTGGGAATAAGGGGAAGCGCGAGATGCGAAGGGAAGCGGGTATTGTGAAGAACAGCCTGGCGAGCGATATTTATCTCCGTGTCCGTGGCGGCATCGTTTCCCGTATTCAGATTCCGGTCAAAGCGGGGAAAATTGCTGCTGGAGATTTCTAGGCGAATGCAGTGCCCGGATTTGAATAGGTTGCTTGTCTCCCAGAGAGAGATCTGGAACCGGTAGACCTCATTCGGTTCGATCAGGATGGGATTTTCATATGATTCCCGGAAGCGGGCACGAACAATCCCCTCGCAGATGTGGATGGCGAGACCGCTGTTATGGACATCCACGAGCGTTGCCGTGAAATCGGTATCGGGTGAGGTGGAAGAGGCGTACAGAGTCAGCTGGACGTGACCGGTAACCTCCAGATCCTCCTCCAACGGCGGGCTGGAATAAATGAGCACATCGTCGCGACCCTCCACGGTTCGGCGGTCCCGGGGCCCTGTGCTGAGCGGAAACATGCTCTGCCCACCGACGGTCGGAACAGGATCTTGAGGATCGTAATAAAATGTGTCGAGCGGCTCGTCGGAGGGCTCATCCCGACTTAACCCTCCATCGCCATTGAGAGAGCTTGCCCGTCCTCCGCTGTGGAGGTAGAACCGGGTATATTGGGTCTGGGGCAGGGGCCATTCTTCCTCCCGTCTCCAGACATTTGCGCCCATGACGAAAAGAGATACAGGCGGCTCGTCGTCGATCCCCGAATCGATGCCGCGCAGACGCTGATCGTACCATCGGAGGTGTTCACGAGGGATGTCGACCCCCGCCTGAGGACCAAACTCGATGTCGCCGAATAGTTCGGTCCCTCCGATTTGACCGTGAGGCCAAGGGCCAATCATCAATCGAGTTAGCCGACGGCACTCCGGAGTTCGTGAATGATGCTTCCAGCCATGGAAGCACTTGAAGACCTCGTGAAGAAGGTTGTCATACCATCCCGTAATAAAATAGGCCGGTGTTTCTACCTCCGGATACTTTCCCTTCATGCTGTAGGACTTCCAGAAATCGTCAAAGTTGGGGTGGCGGATAACCTGCCGGTAGAAAGGTCTCTCCGCAATATCATCGATCGCAGTGAGAAGGGGGAGGCGACGATAGACTTGCTCCCAGTCGATCAGCTCCTTCGGGGCATTCTGATTGGTGCGGTCGCCCATCCATACCCAGTTCATGGTGTTCTGCTGTTGCAGCACGCCGTTGCATCTGAGGTGGCCGTAATTGTCCTCCTGATTCGCAATGGGAACCAAGGCCTTCGTGTATCGTGAACGGTGGGGGGCCGGTAGTATTTGCGTGAAGCCTGGGTAGGAGACGCCAAAAGTTCCGATGCTGCCGTCGCACCAATCCTGCTGTCCAATCCACTGCTGCGTATCATATCCGTCGCTCGCTTCGTCGATATAGGGACGCCATTTCCCCTCGGAATCATATCGACCCCGACAGTCCTGCATGACAACGGCGTAGTCATGGGCGGCAAATCGCTCCGCCCATTCGACATAACGCGGGTGCTGCGTGCTGTAGGGGGATCGGATGAGGAGGACCGGAAAACGGCTACGCTCGCGCGGTCGGTAGATCACAGCGTAGAGTCGTACACCATCGCGCATGGGGATCCAGATGTCTAACTGAATCTGCAGATCCACCTCAGATCCGTACCTTGCCAAGCTTAATCTTCAATGCCCGTGCGGGTTTTTGGGCACGGCTTTTACTGCCCACTACGCTGCAGATTGGGACCCGTCCCGCTGAGCGGGAGCAAAGCTAACCCACGGATGCCTGTCGGCTGATCGGGCTCGCTCTTCATCCGTGGTATCGCAGTGCCATCCGTCGGCCATTCTTCCGCGCAATCGACAACCGAGCAAGTTTCAAACTCGATTGATCCTTACTCTTCCTAGAGTCCCTTAAAGGCCAGAGGGCATGGAATTACAAGCCGTCACGAAGTTAAACTCGTAATTCGGCAACTTCTCGGGGATCGCCCGTCTCCGCACAGCTGCGCCGTGACAGGCCCGCCGTTCAAGAGAAAGACATTGACACGTAGCAGTCTTCGCCGTCTCGCTACGAAGTGTGATAAATGGCCCGATTCGATTGAGACCCCGCTCTGCCTCCCGGCTTGTTCTGAGCTTTGTCGAATGGGCAGAGCTACTAGGAAGATGTCGGCGGTGGAACCTGCCGCGATCCACGAATGCACCAGTATAATCCGAGCGCGCCGCAGAATCGCAAAGCGATCGCCGACAGATTCCTATGAAACTCGACGACAGGCAAAAGCGTCTCTTGCGGAGCACCTACATAGATTACCAGGCCAACGAGGCATTTTTGAAGAATCCGATCGTGGTGACGCGGGCGGAAGGGCTGTATTACTGGGACACCGAAGGGCGGCGTTATTTCGATGGGATCGGCGGGATCTTTGCGGTCAGCCTGGGGCACGGTCACCCACGAGTGATCGAGGCGATCAAGCGGCAGCTCGACCGGATGAGCTTTTCACCGCCGATGCACGGGACGTCGGATATCGCGCTGGAGTTCGTCGAGCGGGTGGGGAAAGTGACGCCGGGCGCCTTGAATTTCGTAAAGTCGTTCAGCGGAGGATCGGAGTCGATGGAGGCGGCGATGAAATTCGCCCGCCAGTACTTCAAACAGAGCAACCGGACCCATAAATACAAATTCGTCAGCCGTTACCAGGCCTACCACGGAGGTACCTTCGGGGCCATGGCGGCCAGCGGAACCGGCAAGCGTAAGACGCCTTTCGAACCACATATGCCCGGGTTTATCAAGGTCTACCCGCCGACCTATTACCGCGACCGCTTCCCATCCTGGGAAGAGTGCAACCGCTTCTGCGCAAAAATGTTCGAAGACGCGATCGTCAACGAGGACCCCGACACCGTGGCCGGAATCATCGTCGAGCCGATCAGCAACACCGGCGGCATCGTCACCCCCACGGACGAATACTTCCACATCCTGCGCGAAACATGCGACCGCTATGATGTCCTGCTGATCTTCGACGAGATCATTACCGGGTGGGGGCGAAGTGGCGCCATGTTCGCCGCGGAGACCTTCGGGACGATTCCCGACATCATCTGCAGCGGCAAGGCGCTGTCAAACGGGACGGTGCCGATGGGGGCAATGATCGCGCGCGAGGACATGTCCGAAGCCTTCAAGGGCGATCCGGCGGCCGGTTTGAACTTCGCCCATGGGCACACCTATTCCGGCAGCCCGCTGGGCTGCGCCGCCGGGTTGGCGGTGATCGACGAGATCGTCGAACAGGGGCTGGCGGCACGCGCCCGGGAGAGGGGCGAGTATCTGGCGAGGAAGCTGGAAGGGCTGAAAAAATACGGGGTGGTGCGCGAGGTCCGGGGCAAGGGCCTGATCCGCGGGGTGGAATTGGTGAAAGATACGAGAAGTATGGAACCCTTTCCCGAGCTTGGTGCGGCACTCAAACAGACGGCCCTGGACAACGGCTTGATCATCCGCGTCGACCCGACTTGGTTCGCCTTGGCTCCGGCCCTGGTGATCACCGAGGATCAAATCGACGAGTTGTGCGAATTGGTCGATCGGAGCTTGCAGCAAGCACTAGATAGTGTCGGTGAAACTGTCCCGCTGAGCGGGATCATAGGCGGCCGTCCGTCTCCTTCCCCGCAGGGCGGGACTGCGCCGATATAAAGTGGCCGCGTCACTGGTCATTGGGCAGCGGAGCTGCTGTCAGGTCGACCTTCTGCCTCCGCGAATCGTGATGCGTCGTGGTAAATTGGTCGCGTGAGGGAGAGAAACGGTTTCGAGTTTTTGGTTACGAGTCTGGAGTTCTCGGAGTCTTCTGCGGGGCAGATTTGTAATCTGCCCAGTACGGTGCCAAGGCAACCCACCCCGCCCAGAGGGCACCCCTCCGAGGAGGGGATTGACCCGTTCCGGACCGGCTTGAAGGGAGCAGAATTAGAAGGGCAAGAATTGCCTTTTCCATAACATTTGAGAGTAATCACACATCGTGCCAGACAGCGGCCAACCAAACATTATCGTCATCATGAGTGATCAGCTTCGGCGTGATGCTTTAAGCTGTTGCGGGGATCAGAATATCGACACTCCCAATATCGATCGACTGGCACGGACCGGAGTTCGCTTTCGGAATGCCTGTTCCACTTATCCGATCTGTGTTCCTTTTCGATTCTCTTTTATGACCGGTGAATATGCGCATTCGCGGATGGTTCCCGGTATAGAATGGAGAATGTCCCCGGCGGAACGGACCATGGCCGACGAGTTCAATGATGCGGGCTATGAGACGATATACGTCGGCAAGTGGCATCTCTATGGAGGACACCTCCATATGCCGGGGTATTCTTCCCTATCGGTGAATCGCACTCCTGTGCCGCGAAAATACCAGGGCCGGTGGGAGAAGTGGATGGGTTTCGAACTACGCAACGGTCCTTTCGATACCTGGTACTCGATTGATGACAATCCTACCCTTCACAAAGTAGAGCACTATCAGACCGACGGGCTGTTCGACCTGGCCATGGACCATATCGCCAACGGAAGAGATAAGGAGCGCCCGTTCTGCTGCTGTATCTCAGTGGAGCCGCCCCATCCTCCGATGGAAGCGCCCGCCCATCTCAAGGAGAAATGGCTCTCCACTGAGATTGATCTCCCACCAAATTTTGAGGCTTCTTCTGATGAAGAACGGGAGGATTTTATTCTAAGTCGTCAGATCTACTACGCCATGGTCGAGAATCTGGACATGAACGTGGGAAGGCTTCTGCGTTTTATGGAGGACCAGGAACTTGAACCGAATACGGTCATCCTCTTCCTTGCCGATCACGGTGAACTCCAAGGGAGTCATGGATTGGTTGGAAAGCAACATCCCTATGAGGAGTCTGTGGGGATTCCTTTAATTGTTGTGGACCCTTCTGCGAAAGAAAGGGCCGGAACAGTCATCGCCGATCCAACCAATACCGAGGATCTTTTTCCAACCGTCCTTGGCCTCGCCGGCCTGACGCCCAAGAACCCGATTTGCGGAGAGAACCTGACTCCACTAATCAGAGGAGCGGTTGAGAGCCTTGATCGAGAGGGCGTGCTGCTTGAGTTTGTCTCTGAAATTCGACAAGGTATGGCTTTCTTTGATAAGACCTGGAGAGCCGTGAGGACCCGGCGATATAAGTATGTTGTATCGGGGGATATCCTCGGGGCTGAACCCTTCCAGTTCTTTGACCTGGAGGAGGATCCCTATGAGATGACCAATCTGATAGGCAATCCCTCCATGGTTGATGAGATAAAGCATCATCATCAACTTCTCAGAAATCTCCTGGTTGAAACAGAAGATGATTATGTGCTTAAGAGTCATTTCGGGATCGCTGGGCTCAATGAGTGGAGGAAGGAGGACGAAGACGCGGATTGAATTGACTACGGAGACGCGGAGACACGGGGATGCGGGGTGCGGGTCAGGACATCGTCGTGTTTGTCGTAAGCCTCGTCGCGAGCTTTGTCGAACTCGTTCGAATATCCGAATGAAACAGCAACCAAGACGCAGCAATGTAGGTCAACCGTCTCGGTTGACACACAGCCGGTTCTAATGAGATTTTGAGCTTGGTTAGCGGCAAGTCCCGGCTCGTCGGGATCATACGAATGAGATAACTACGCACCGTCGGAATACCCGCGTAAGCACTGAATTTCCAAATTAGCCCCAACGGCTGGGTGTCTCTACCGGCCCCAAATCGATTTCTTAACCAATGTCGAATTAATAGGCAGGAGTATCAATCATGGATCTTGGACTAACCAATCGAGTGGCCGTAGTAACGGGCGGGAGCGAAGGAATCGGGAAAGCCGCGGCAGCGTCGCTTGCGCATGAAGGCGCCAACGTAGTCATCGTGGCACGCACGCAGAGCAAGCTGGATTCGGCCTTGGAGGAGATTCGGTCAACGACGGTCGGCGAGGTCGAGTCGATCAGCTGCGACGTTACGGATAGAGAGGCGGTGAACAGAGCTTTTGACCAAGTCCTTCGGAAGTGGGGGAGGATCGACATCCTGGTTAATAACGCTGGGTCGGGTAACGCCAATAGTTTCAATGATCTGACCGATGAATTGCTCGGCGGAGATCTGCAGTTGAAAGTTTATGGTGCGGTTTACTGTTCGCATGCTGTGTTGCCGAGCATGCGGAATGCCAAGTGGGGCCGGATCATCAACATCACAACGGCTGCAGGGAAGGCAGCACCCGGTTCGAGCGTCCCAACCTCGATGTCTCGGGCTGCGGGAATTGCCATGACCAAAGCGATGTCGAAGGAATACGCACCCGACAACGTCCTGGTTAACACGGTGTGCATCGGCTCGATCAAGAGTGGTCAGAACGATCGCAGGTGGGAGGCTACGGTGGTTGAGGGTTCGACCCTAACACTCGACGAGTTTTACCGCAACAACGGCAAGAACATCCCTTTGGGTCGCGTTGGCGAAGCCAGGGAGGCGGGCGATCTGATCTGCTTTCTGGCATCGGAACGGGCCAGCTACATCTCAGGCACCGCAATCAACATGGACGGTGGAGCAGCGCCGGTGGTTTAGACTGGAAATCTCGGAGTCTTCCGTGGAGCCCTTCGACAGGACTCTGGATTCTCAACAGATTTGTAATCTGCTCGGTGGCGTAAGAGGGGAACCCACCCCGCTCCCGCTCGCCGAGATTGTCCTTCCAAAAGTGGGACTGAAAAGGTTCCGCGTTTCGCGAGGAAGAGGATGACGAAGAGCAAGAGGAAGATTGATTACGCCAGCACTAGCGTCTTGATATTGACGAATTCGTGCATCCCGTAGCGGGCCAGTTCGCGGCCATAGCCGCTCCTCTTGACACCTCCGAAGGGAAGCCTGGGATCCGATTTGACGAAGTCATTGATGAAGACGGCGCCGGCCTGAAGGCTCCGCGCGATGGCATCACCTTTTTTCGCATCTTGCGTAAACACGGCCGCGCCGAGCCCGAAACTCGATTCGTTTGCGATCTCGACAGCCTGCTCCTCGCCTGAGGCCGGGATGATGGCGGCAACGGGACCGAAGGTCTCTTCCGTTGCGGCGGTCATTTCCCGTCCGACCTCAGATAGCACAGTGGCGGGATAGAAATACCCGGCTCCCTTTTCCGGCTCGCCACCCAAGAGCAAACGTGCCCCCTCGGAAGCGGTGCGTTGGACCTGATCGTGCAGTTCCTCCCGCAGATCAGAGCGGGCCAGGGGTCCGATATCCGTGGCCTCGTCCAGCGGATCGCCCAGGCGCCTCGCCTTCATCCCGGCGACGAATCTCTCCTCGAATTCCTGCAAGACCTTCGGCAGAACGATGAACCGTTTGGCGGCGATGCAACTCTGGCCGCAGTTGAGCAAGCGACTGGTCACGCACTTGTCGGCGGCGAGTTCGAGATCGGCATCATTCAGGACGAGGTAGGGGTCGCTGCCGCCCAGCTCAAGGACCGTTTTCTTGAGTTGGGAGGAGGCGCCCGTCGCGACTGCTTTGCCCGCCGGCTCGCTGCCGGTCAAGGTTGCCGCCTTAATGTATTCGCTCTCCAGGAGGCGCCCGACATCGGTGGAAGGGATGAGGAGAGTCCGGAACAAATCCTCGGGGTAACCGGCCTGACGAAGGACCTCTTCGACTGCCAAAGCACCGCCACTCACATTGGAGGCGTGCTTCAAGACCCCGCCATTTCCCGCCGTGAGTCCTGGCGCAATGAAGCGGAAGACCTGCCAGAAGGGAAAATTCCACGGCATGACTACCAAAATCACTCCCAAGGGCTCGAAGGCTATTGAGCTCCTTGTAGCATCCGTTTCTACGATTTCGTCGGCCAGAAAGGCGGGGCCGTTCTCGGCGTAGTAGTCGCAGACCCAGGCACACTTTTCGATCTCGGCTCGAGCTTCCTTGATGGGTTTGCCCATCTCGCTGGTGATAAGGAGGGCGAATTCGTCTCTGCGATCGAGAAGAATCTGCCCCGCCTTTCTTATCTTGCCGGCCCGCGTTTCGACCGGGACCTGCCTCCAATCGGTGGCCGCCCGATTCGCTCGTTGCACGATGTCATCGACCGTCTCGTGCGACATGGCGTCATATTCGGCGATCTGCTCACCGTTTGCCGGATTGATTGATCGTATCTTGGTCATGGTGACTTCTCCCTTGGTCTAACTGTGAAAATGTTTAGATGATGGAACTTCGCGTCTTCAGAATTACTAGAGCAAAACGAACCGAAAAGAAATGGGGAAGTTCTTTCTCTGGGATTCTTGGATTTACAGAGCTAGGAATCTGTCGGCATGGACTTGGTCTAGATTTGCACCCTTCACGGTTGAATCCGAACCTCCGCGATGTTGCGATATTCAAAGTCCGACAGATTCCTAGGTCAACCCCTCCCCTTCGGGCACGATTGAGATTCACGATGGGAGAATGGGATACGAGCTTCGAGTTTAGAATTGCGGGATGCGTAGACCCCGTGACCTCCTTACCGCTTTCCGCCTTCCATTCGGATGCGGGGGTCGATGGCGAGGAGAAGGAGGTCGCTGACGAGGACCCCGAAGATGCCGAGCAGAGTGAGGAGCATGAGCATGGATCCGGCCAGGTACATGTCTTCTTCGAGAAGGGCCGACAGCATAAGGGGGCCGACGGTAGGAAAGCTGAGCACAATGGCGACGATGGCGCCTCCGGATACCAGTTGAGGAAAGATCGAACCGATCCCGGAAATAAACGGGTTGAGGGCGATGCGGACAGGATACTTGATGAGTAATTTGAAGGGCCGCACACCTTTAGCCAGGGCGGTGGTGACGTAGGGTTTGCGCAGTTCGTCGAGGAGATTGCCCCGCATCACACGAACCATGCTGGCGGTGCCGCCGACCCCGATTACAAGGATGGGCAGCCAGATGTGCTGGAAGAGATCCTTGGTCTTGGCCCACGACCATTCGGGCTGAGCCGCAAACTCGGCCGAGAACAGCCCCGAAACATGGATCCCAAAGTAGCGGGAACTGGCGTACATGAGGAGGAGGGCGAGAAGAAAGTTGGGTATGCACATTCCGATGAAGCCGACAATGGTAGCGAGATAATCACCGAGCGAGTACTGGCGAACGGCGGCGTAGATCCCGATCGGGAGGGCAACCGACCAGGTGAAAATGATGGTGCCGAGACTGATCAGAAAGGTGAGCAGGAGCCGATCGCCAATGAGATCATTGACCGAGCCGAGGGTGGCCATCGACTGCCCCATGTTTCCCTGGAGCAGCCCCTGATCTTTTGGGTCGAAAGTGATGAACCATTTCAGGCCAATCCATCTGAGGTACTGCGTGGCTAAGGGATGTTCGAGGTGGAACATGGAAATGATCTCCCGAATGCGTTGTTGATCCGCTTCTTCGCCGCTCTCTTCGAGTTGGACTATGTAGGAGGAAATGAAGTCTCCGGGCGGCAGCTGAATGATCGTGAAACTGATGACGGAGACGATAATCATGGTGGGCGCCATGATGAGCAGGCGGCGACCGATATACGGGTGGCGGGTTCCGACCAAAACCAGGCCGACCCCTAGAATGCCCAGAATGAGGCGGCGGACGATTTGGGTGACGGCTGGGCCGCCCTCGAGACGCTCATCGGAGATTCCGCCGGTTGGGCCGGCGCGCTCGACCTCGGCCTTGATCTGGGCGATAGCGCCGGGAGAGTCATATGGCTCCTCGAAATAGTAGGTTTCCGTTCCAGAATTTGCCGGCGCGCAGTACTCATTGGCCCAGAGCAGTTTTCGGGGCACATTGCGGAATCCGTTCTTGACCGTGACGGGGTTAGGGACGGCGCTGCAAACGCTGATGGTCCACAGGTTTTCGCCGGCGATCTTGAGGGCTTCGCGAAAAATCTCAATGCGTTCCCCCTGGTCGGGAGTGATGAGGGCCTGATCGTAAGCCTCGACGGCCCGGTAGAGAGGATGATCTTTCGGAATGGGTATCGACCCCTTTACTTTGGCAAGTTCGTCTCCGTAGAACCCCCCTCGCATGTACCATTTGGCAAATCCTATCCCGTAGCCAGCGTCGGCTTCAAACGGCACAATCGGCGAAGGGTCGAGAAGGGGTAGAATCAGGTTGAAGGCGCCAATCAAGATGATGTCGTAATCACGCGACTGAAGGCGGGCCTGGCGCAGCCGTGCTGCAACGACCTGGAAGATTGCACGAACGCCGATGTTGGCCCAGTCCTCGACCACGGCCTGCAATTTCTCGGGATTGTGGTCAACGTAGGCGAGGAGAGAGAATGTCATTCGGCTGCCGTCCCGGAAAGTGCGGTAGCCTTCATCGTCTCGGGGGGTGAGGCCGAGCTCGTCCAGGAGAGCGTTGGCGCGATCGGGGGCATACTCCGTATAGGCGTGATAAAGTGAAGGCTCGTAATAAGGGGAATCGGGTCCCGGTGCGGCTTGGGCCGGCTCGACAACCCCTGCAAACTCAGTCTCGATGATGGCCTTGCGATTGATTGCGAGGGAGAGGGCCTGCCGGAATTTCTTCTCATTCAAGAGACGCCGCCGCTTCCCCGTGGCCGGTTCATCCGGATCGATTCGGCCGTTCAAATTGATGTGCAGGCAGAGACTCGAACCTTGGCTCCAGCTCCAGTTGTAGACCTCGTAGTCGCCCCGCTCCCGCCCGGCCATAAAGAGCTCGTAGAGGTCGAATTCCATACTGACGAACTGAAGGGTGAATTCGCCGTTGGAAGCACCCAGACCGATCGTCTTCGCCGATCGATCCTGAATGAGCATGCGATCAACGTAGGGTAGCTGGCGGCCCTTCGGATCGACCGCGTAGTAATAGGGATTCCTCACATAATTCCAGGGACCATTGGCTTTGTAGGTGCGGAAGACCCAAGGCCACATGCGGGGATGTTGGGGATTATCCCAATTCTTCACATAGGTGTAGAGGCTCCGCTTGCTCGGCTGGCGAAGAGTACGCATTGTGCGTTTTATCAGTTCCTGGTTGCCGATGACCGGATGGTATTGTCGGAGGTAGTGAGCCGGGGTCTCCGTCAGGTGTTTGGCGGTCGCCCCGGTGGCGAGTTGTTCGATGAAGAGGGGATGGGGCGAATCAAAGCTGAACTTGACCGTGTAATCGTCGATCTTGCTGATCTCACCGCGCTTGGCGCGAAACATCATGATCTTCGGCGGCTTCGACCAGATGACCGGATCGGTGGCCTCATGCTCCCACCAATACAGGATATCATCAGCCGTGTAGGGATGCCCATCCGACCAGCGAATACCCTTGCGCAGATGAATGATGTACTCACGGTGATCGGACAAGGCTTCATAGCTTTTGGCGATGTGCGGAACCACGGGATAGGCCATCGGTGACCACCGGAAAAGGTGGGCGCCGCCGATGCGCCCACTCATGCCCTCCACCTTGGGCGCCATGATCCAAGTGCCTCCGTAATTGCCCAGTCCATCGATCCCCTTCAAGACGACTGGTTCCGGCCCAACCCTCTCTTCGACGCGAGGGAGCTTCCCTTCGGCCACCAGTTCGGCCAGGATGGGGGCTTCCCCTCGAGGATACCAGCTCCCGGATGAACCGTCGGAGTAATCGACCTCCTGCCAGATCACAGGCCCTTTGCCGATCTCCGTGGGATAAACCCGGGAAGCCTCGGTGGCGGCGACCTCATCGGGGTCGTGGACCTGAGCACGGGTTTCCATTTGGGGCCGGAATAACCGGCTCCATACGATCAAGAACAGCGCCGTGCAAAGGAACGTCACCAACAGCCTCACGCAGACACTCCGGAGCTGGAGCCGGGAGATCATCGACAAACCATCACTGCTGTCTCGAAAGGGCAAACGATCGACACGATTCACGATCCTGAATTCCGTCCTGCGAATGTCAATTGCGGGCCGTATGGGACCGGGGAGGATAGGAGTTTCGGGTTGCGAGTTTCCTGATGACGGAGTCTTCGGTGGAGCAGATTTGTAATCTGCTCAGCGGGGTATGAGGGCAACCCACCCCGCTCCCGCTGAGAGGGAGCACTCGGTCGTCCCGTTGGGCGAGATCACGGCCGAAGCCCTCCGCGTAGGGGATGGGAGACGCGGAGACGCAGAGAGAGAGAGCGGGGGGGAGGGAGGCTTCTAGATTGAGGTTGTGAGTTTCGAGTGGGAGAGATGAGGGTAGAACGTGGTGGCGGATTGTAGGGTATTTGGACAGGCGAAGAGGCGGAGCTGCAGAGCGACGGAACCAAGGACGCTTACTCCAACTCGTGGTCGATGCCTAGCTTGATCGAGCGCTCGGGGTGTTCGTTGATCTCGTGGTAGGCGTCGGCGGCTTGGGCGAAGGGCACGATGGGATCGACGAGGTCGTCGGCTACGAGGCGGCCTTCGACGAGGAGGGCCAGGGACTCTTTCTGGATGCGGGCAAAATCCCAGCTGGCCTGGGGCAGGGGCTGGCTGCAGGCGCGGCTGGAGATGACCTGGATGCGGTTGCGGTGCCATTCGCCGGCTAAGCGCAGGCCCTGGTCGCCATGGTAGTAGGCGGTGGAGACGAGGGTGCCGGCGTAGCAGGTCGAGCGCATGGCGTCTTCTAAGGCGCGGTAGGAGCCGCTGGTTTCGAAGACGATGTCGGCGCCAGTTTTGTCGGTGAATTGTTTGATCTCCAAGCCGGCGTCCACTTCGGTGGGGTCCAGGGCCAGGTCGGCGCCGTGGCGTAGGGCGGCGGAGCGCCGGCGTTCGATGGGGTCGACCACCGCGATCCAGCGCGCACCACCGAGTCGGGCGGCTTGCGCGACCATAAGACCGATGGCGCCGAGACCAAATACGGCGACGCGGTCGCCCAGGCGCACCGGGCCGTCCCGGACCGCGCCCAGGGCGAAGTCGGCGGGATCCCAGTACATAATGGCGTGAGGGGAGACGCCGTCAGGAGCTTTTTGGAGGCGGACGGCCGTGGTGGTATGGGTCTCGCGAATGGGAAGGTGGGCGAAGACGTGGTCGCTGACATTCAGAGAATCGACTTCGCTGCCGACTTCGGTGACCAGGCCCAAGCACATGTTCCCGAGATGGCGAAGAAATTCGTCGCCGGCGGATTCGCCCCGTCGGTGCAGACGCAATTCACCGTCCCAACGGTCGGAGGCGTCCGGCGTGTCGGCGCGGAAGCCGCGAAGTTCAGTGCCGTGTTTTACGGAGCTAAAAAGGCTTCTCACCCGCACCTGATCGGGTTCGAGGAAGGGTTCTTCGTATTCGCTGAGGATGGCGTGGCCAGGGCGATCGGCGATCAGTTCGAGGGGCATGGCGTCTCCCGTGGGTTGGTGATAAGGTGTTTGAGGGCGACACGCCCTTGAACAGGCAAATATGAGTGGATGGGAATTGGGGCACAACCTCAAAGGAGGAGACTGGGAAGATGCGAGATGTGGGATCCGTGATGCGAGGTCTTTTGGATCGTGCTGAGCGGGATTCCATGAATCCGCGGCTCTCTCGAATTCGTGGGCAAATCTCTGTCGTTCTTGCGTTGCCGCCGTCGGTTCCGGCACAATCTAAGAGATGGATCAATACGCTCAAAACCTTCCGCTGTTTGACCTCGCCACTGATACGGAGCGTCAGGTCGTGATAGCCCGTGGCACCGAAGACGTCTACCAAGGGCACCCGACTACGGTGTTGATGCCGGACGGCAAGACAATCATCTGCGTGTGGTGCATCAACCATGGTGGCCACGGAGGCCCGCTGGCTCGAAGTAGCGACGGCGGCCTCACCTGGCAGCGCCAGGAGACGACGGACGATTGGCAGCATGTGCACAACTGTCCGAGCATCTATCCTTTGACCGATCCCGGCGGCCGACAGCGGCTGTTTGTCTTCGCCGCCCGAGCCGATGGAGATCGCACCATGCAGCAGACTTACAGCGAAGACGGCGGCTATACATGGACACCGTTTCGCAGCATTGGCGAGTTTCCGTGTATCATGGCCTTTACCTCGATCATTCAACTCAAGAGTGGCGACTACCTGGGATTGTACCCGAGGGGCAAGGACGACCGGGATGCCACGCCCTTGAAAATGTGGCAGTCCGTGTCGAGAGACGGCGGCCTGACCTGGGAGCGGTCGACGCTGTTTTCTGAGGACGTGGCTCGGGGGCGCGATCCGGACGAGCCCGAGATGTTGCGGTCGCCCGACGGCCAGCAAATGCTTTGCCTGTTCCGGGAAAACCTGCGCAAGGGCCACTCGCTGATGCGGACTTCCGACGACGAAGGCGCAACCTGGACGGATCTGCGAGAGACACCCTGGGGGCTAACCGGGGATCGCCACAAAGCGCGCTATGCTCCCGACGGCAGAATGGTTGTGGTCTTTCGCGACATGGCGCCGGAGGGTCCGTCGAAAGGCAGCTTCGTGGCGTGGGTCGGCACCTATGAAGATGTTATCGCGGGGCGTCCGGGGCAATACCGCCTCAAACTTTTGCACCAGCACGGTCCCCACACCACGGACTGCGGCTATCCGGGGCTGGAGCTGCTGCCGGACGGTACTTTTATCGCTACAACTTACGTCAAATATCGGCCCGGGCCCGAACAGAATTCGGTTGTCAGCGTCCGCTTCCGGTTGGATGAAATGGACGGCCGGGTGTGGAAGTAGCCCTGGGAGGAGTTTCGGGTAGCGAGTTGCGGGTATCGAGTTTGGAAAGGCGGAGTCTTCTGTGGGGAAGATTTGTAATCCGCCCATAACGGCGCAAAAGTGACGGCAGATTGAAAATCCGCCCCACGGGCTGCGCCCCTCCGAAATACGCGGTAGAGTTTAGAGAACATAGGTAGCTTGACACAGAATTGCGGGACTTCGAAGCAGCGAGCCAATCTGTATATCTCCTCAATGGGGCTGAGAAAGCTGGTTCAGGAAGAGGCCGAGGAGCCGATAAATGCATCTAAGCGCGCCTAGCTTTCAAAACCGCCAACCGAGATTTCGATACCGAGGCCTGTCCCATGAATGAGCCGAGCACCGGCCCGGGTATAGCATTGGGTCAACTACCCAACCATTCGGGGAATGGAAATGCGGCCTCGGCCCATCGGCTGATTTCGGAAGGAGGTGAACTGAAGGGCGGAGACTTCGAAGGACGGGATCTGATAGGCGTGGATCTCCGCGGCTGCGATCTCGCTGGCGCCAATCTCAAAGGGGCCAATTTATTCAAGGCGAATCTCAGCGGCGCCCATTTGGCCAACGCCTGTCTCGAAAACGCGGATCTTACGGGCGCGGATCTCACGGAGGCTAATCTGGACTCCGCAAGCCTCGGTAATGCCGGGCTCGGAATGTGCAACTTGACTGAGGCCAAACTATTCCATGCCAACCTCGAGAACTGCACTTTGTCTAAGGCCAACTTGACAGGAGCTGATCTGCGGTGCGCCAACCTCCAAAAAGCTAGGTTGCGCGAGGCCGTTCTGCGGAAAACCGACTTCACCAGCGCGGACCTCCGGGAGACGGATCTGACGGAATGCCGCGTCGGTGAGGCCATTTTCAACAAGGCCGATCTAAGACAGTCCTCTACGCGGTCGATTCGGGAATTCGAGAAGGCGAAATGGACCGGTGTCGACATTCGCGACGTCAACTTCTCCGGATCCTACTTGCTGTGCCGATTCATCATCGACGAGAATTTCATTGACGAATTTCGCCTTTCGAGCCGGTTCAACTCGTGGGTCTACTATCTCTGGTGGGATACGAGCGACTGCGGTCGTAGCATGACCCGATGGTGTTGCTGGATCGCTTTTGTCACCCTTCTCTTCGCGGGTTGCTATCGGCTGGCTGATCTCAACTACGCCCATCACGATTCTTCATGGCTCTCGATCATCTATTACAGCGTTGTCACCCTGACTACACTCGGTTACGGTGACATCCAGCCTGCTTCCACCGGCGCCCAGGTGATAGCCATGATTAAAGTTGCCTCGGGCTATGTTCTTCTTGGTGGTCTCCTGTCCATCTTCGCCAACAAGATGGCGCGCCGAGGCGATTGACGGCTGATGTTTACGATATTCAAAGGTAAGAGTCGGAATCCAAAGGAGGATCTCGACGACCTGCTTGAGGGATACGAGATTCCCAGCTTTCCCACCGCCGTAATGAAGGTCCTTCAGATGCTCAGGGATCCGGATGTGGAGATCTCACTCATTGCCGAAGAGCTGCAGGTCGATCCCGGCATGACGGTACGGGTTCTTCAAATGGTGAATTCTGCCGCCTACGGCTCTGCCCAGAAGGTCACGGATGTTGCTCACGCAGTCACGCTGGTGGGCCGTTCTCCGCTCGAGGCAATGGTTATATCAGTGGCTGTGAAGGATATCATGCCCGGCAGGCAACAGTCCGGCTTCGATCTCGATCGCTTCTGGCTATCTTCGGCGAGACGGGCAAGCGCGGCGCGGCTCCTTTCCCATCACCTGCATCCTGCCACGAGCAGCGAAGCCTTTACTTCGGGTCTGCTTCAAGACATCGCAGTTCCGGTGCTCGCGGATCTCAAAGGCGACGCCTACTGTGAAATCTACCAGCGATGGCAAAACGAAGATGATCTGAGACTCGAGGATCTGCTCAACGATCTGATTGAAGAGGCCTTCAATGAAGCACAGTTGTTCTATGAGCTCATGCACTGAGAGGGAGTGGCCTTCGGTCGCGTCATCGGTCATTGGGGGAGATGAAGGAGCGGACAGTCTCAGTCGGTATTCTGAAGCACAATCGGAACTCAACAAGACCCGTTATCCTCCTTTTGTCGCCTCCGCAGCAGATCGGCGTTGCTGAAGAACGGCTCGTATTTTTCCACCAGCTCCGCCAGCGTCTCCTCCACCGTGCTCGATGATGTGTCGAGGACGATCCGCTTTTGAATGAGCGACGCCTCAACTTCCTCATTGAAACGCTCCAGGACATGTTCGATGTCCTCTTTCCGCACGATCTGATGGATGTGCGGAGCCTCCTCCATGCGCTGGGAAATCACTTCCGGCTGTGCCTTGAAGAGTACGAGCACGGTGTCCGGCGCCCTCTCGAGCATCAGTCCCTCGAAGGATCGCGCCATCTCAGTGCGCTGTCCTTCGGGGCTGCGCTTGGTGGCTTGAGTGTCCTTGCACCCGTAACCGTAGTAGAGTGGTGCATATACGGCTTCTTCGATGACGAAGCCCATGAGGTTGTGGTCAGGTCGGTCGTAGAACGCTTGCCTAAGATGGTAGGTGAGGGAATAGCGCTGAAACATCTCCAGAAATTGGGGATGTACCTGTAACACGGACTCCTGAGCTTCAGGCGCCAGTTCACTCGACGGCACGCTGAAGTGATCGTGAAAGTGGCTCATACCTCCCAAGGTCCGCTCCGCCCACTTCAGTACCTCAGCTGCGATCGTCGATTTCCCCGCATATTCACAGCCGACGAAAACTAGATTCATACTCAGTCTCCTAGCAGTCAGTCGTCGAGTTTTCAAGCGATAGGAAATCTGGTATTGGCGAAGCCGACCGCAGCGAGTTTCGAGACCGGAGAATTGGGGACGTGATGAGGGGGGGACGTCAGAGCTGAAGAAGGAGAGGTTGATCGCTCTCTTTCTTTAGATCTGTCGGCGAGGAGATGACGCAGATATAATGGTGTCAGTCAATGGCTTGGAAGAGTGTCTGAATGTCAAGTAATAGAAGTCCTGTCCCTATTTAACTCTTTCCGATTTCGCTCGAAGTTGATTTTCCTTACAGTTCGCTGAATCGGAGGCTGAGAGTCTGTCGGGCTGTAGGTCCAACAGATTCCTAGCCCGTCTGATTAGGAGGACGCTTGATGTGACGGGTCAGGTTGCAGGCCAGAACGAGCCAGAGTGAAGAGGCTCCCAATGCGAGGAGCCCGTAGGCGGATTCGAAAACGAGGCCAGTCCGCTGTCCCAGGGCGACAAGGAGGGAGATGGCGCCTTTGGAGAAGCGATAACCGAAGACGTCGATAAACTCTTTGGCCCGATATCGGGCGTCGAAGGATAGAGGGATGTAGAGAATCTCTTTGGCGGCCCGGAAGATTGAGTAGTCGAAGGCCTTGAAGAGGAGGAAAGCAGTCCCGGATGTTACCAGAGAGGGCGCCGCAACCAGGGTTGCGCAGGCGGTGATGTGAATCACGGGAAGAGCAATGTGGATGACTCCAAGTGGAATGAATCGCAGAAGGAAAGGGGCGACGACAAATTGGAGAATGGCAGCGACTCCATTGAGACCGGCGAAGAAATTGCCGGAGAAGGCAGTCTGTTTGTCCGGGTCGGGGATCGCATCCTGCAGAATGCCCTGAAATCGTAGGTCGAGCATGGCTGACACCACTTGAGTTGTGAGTACGACGAGAAGGATGAAGACCAACACTCGAGAACGGGATAACGCACCCAGACCCAGGTGCTGGCTCGAGGAGGCGGCTTCTTTCTTTGGAGAATCCTTTTCCCCGGAGCGGCGGTACCCGAGGTCGGAGAAGAAAGCCGCCGGAAGCAGGACCACGGCGGCGAAGTAGGGCATCTTGATGGTGCCGAGTGGCTCCGCGAGCTGGCTCAATAGGAGGCCGCCTGCAATGGCACCGAGGGAGGCCAGCCCGGTTACGGGACCGTAGAGCTTGCGCGCTTGGGTGTCGCCTACGGTGCTGTTGAGAAAGGACCAATATTGCTCGATGAGCAGAACGACATAGGCTTCCTTGAAGATGAAAAGCGCGTAGATGGCGGGAGCAAAACCGAGGTCGAACGCGAGGGTAAAGAGGACTATGAACCCAGCCGAACCGAGGGTCGTCCAAAAAAGTGTGCGCCGAGGACCGATTCGCGATAGAAGCCGTCCATAGATCCAAAGGACCGCGAGGACTCCGACCGGCATCATCGCCATCACGACGGGAAGATTTTTGGTTCCGTAGGTTGCCTTGAACAGAGTGTTCGAGGCGCTGCGGGCAAACTCGTAGCCGCAAAGAAGAAAGGCCGCGGATATGCAGATCGGACCGATGGCCCACCAATCGCGGCCGGATGTCGAGGGGGGAGTCGTCATGACTGCGCTGGTTCTGGGAAGATCATAGCGGCGGTTGAATGTTCAAAGGATTAATTGAAAAGGGAAATCCCAACGGATTCGAGAAAACAACGGATGGGAAAGGCAGAAGATTCGAGATAAACAATCTAGGGACATACCACATTTTCAAACCTTACGAATCATAGTTCGTAAGGTTCCAGAGCGAGTCGTCGACAATTCGCGCCTAGGAATTGCCCGCGAAACACGCTAAAGGACGCGAATGGGACCCGCGGTTGCTTTGGAGATCAAGGGTCGGCGGAGCACGACCAGTCCAATTTTCTCAAAATTTGGGCTACCCGAGTCTTTCATTGGCAATGCGTTTGACTTCGCGGAGGTCGAGTTTGCCGGTGCCGAGGATGGGGATTTGGTCGACTTTGACGAATTGATCCTTGCGTGGGATGAAGAGGTTGGGGAGACCGGCGGTGCCGGCTTTTTCGAGGATGTCTGGAATGCTGTCCTCGTTGAGGGTGTGGAGGACGGCAAGTCGTTCCCCTTTGCGTTCATCGGGCACGGCGGTCACGGCGAAGACCTGCAACTGCTCCCCGGCGGCTTCCTGGAGGACTTCCTCGACGCGGCCGTGGGGAACCATTTCGCCTCCAATTTTTGAAAAGCGCGAGAGTCGATCGGTGATGCTAATGAAACCATCTTCATCGATGCGGGCGATGTCGCCTGTTACGTACCAGCCATCGTGGAAAACCTTCTCGGTGAGATCGTCGCGACCCAAGTAGCCACCCATCACGTTCGGACCCTTGACCAGGAGCATGCCCGGCTCCCCCTCGTCGATCGGTTCGAGGCTGTCCGGATCGACAATGCGAACGGCCACATTCGGCAGGGGCTGCCCGACGGATCCGCGTTTCGAGCCCGGCTGATAAAATCCCGGGGCACGAAAATCGGGCGCGCTGACAGCGATCACGGGGGAGCATTCAGTGGTTCCGTAACCCTCGAGAGGCCGGATCCCAAAATACTCTTCGAACGCGCCGGCCAATTTTGCGGAGAGCTTTTCGGCCCCCGCCAGGACAACGCGCAGAGAGCCGAACTGGGCCGGCGCGCAGCGTCGAAGGTAGATCTGCAGGAAGGTGGGTGTGGCCAGGAGAAAAGTAATTCGATACTGTTGGACCTTCTGTCCGACGGCGCCTCCGTCGATTGGGTTGGGTAGAAAGACGACTCCCATACCTTGATTTGAGGCCAGCCAGATCGTTGCCATGTAGCCAAAGGAGTGAAAGAACGGGAGAATACCGATAATCCTGTCGGCCGGCTCGAGTCGGAACACCTGAGCGGCGGCTTCCACATTCGAATCGATGTTGATGTGGGAGAGCGGGACCCCCTTTGGCTCACCGGTGCTCCCGCTACTGAAAATAACCGTAGCGACGTCATTCTGGGAGAGCCTGCGCTCGGCGCCACAGGCTCGTTCAAGAAGCCGAATCGGCGCCAGGAAGGCCATAGCGAGGGCGATGATACGTGCTGATCCTGGAATTGAATCACGGAGGTCTTCGACCCAGATGACGGTCACCCCTTCGGGCAGTTCGATCTTGGCCTTCTCAATGAAAGCCCGGCTTGTCACGATGGTCTGCAATTGAGTCTGTTTCGCGGCCGAGTCCATTCCGGAGCGACCCGCCGTGAAGTTCAAATTCACGCTGATCTTGCCTGAAAGAGCAGCCGCCACATTCACGAACCAGGCCGCCACACTGGAGGGGAGAAGAATTCCTACATAGGATTGGCCTTGCCATTGCACTTTCAATGCCCTGGCCAAGGCGATGGCTCCGGCAAGAGCGCGGATTCTTGAGAGCCTGGGATAACTCTCGTCCGCCATGCCGAAGTGGAAAGGTCGGCTACGAACGGTCCGCACGAGCGAGTGGTGGAGAGGGGGACGCTCCGGATTACGGATCGACCACGCCGATTCGCTCAAGGAGTGGACCGCATTGCGCACCTCGCGAAAGGAGGTTTCAGTGGGAAGCGGTTCTCCGAATGAAACGGTTACCGGATAGGGTATCTGCTCAGGAATCTTGGTCAGTGCGCGACCATCGGACCAACTGAATATGCTTCCCCAGACTCGATCCAGGTTGACGGGAATAATTGGTGCTTTGCGCCCCTTGACGATCTTCTCGAGCCCACGCCGAAAGGGGAGCAACATTCCGGTGCGAGTGATCTGCCCCTCGGCGAATATACAGACCAATTCACCCTCGTCGAGCCGCTTCCCAGCCTCTCTAAATGCAGTGAGAATCTCTCTGGGAGTACCGGAGGACGAAATAGGAATCGCCTGCAGAGACTTCATGATTGGCCTCAGGAGACGACGGTGAAAATAGCTCGAATCGACCAGGAACCGAACCGGGCGGTCCAAGCTGGCGAGGACATAGAGACCGTCGGCAAAGGATACGTGATTGGGCACCAGGAGAGCGCCCCCTGCTTCGGGAACGTTCGATCTTCCATTCACGCGAAGCCGGTAGACTGTGTGCGTGAGGAGGACGAGGACGAGGCGGAGCAAGGCATCGGGCAGGAGACGAATGCCCCATAACGTGCAGCCAAGGAGGATCAGGGAAGCAACAACGAATATATTCGGTGATTTGACACCGACCATGTAGAGACCGAGAAGGACGAGAGAGCTGGCAAGCATTCCACCGAATACGAAAAAGTTGGAAAGGGCGATGACCGCGCCTTTGCGATCCTTGGGTGAGCGCCACTGGACGAGGGCATGCAGCGGTACGATGATCAGACCGCTAGCCACACCGGAAAGGGCGACAAGAACAAAAGTTCCGAGGAACTGGGGTTTGAAACCTCCCAGAAGGGCGATAGTCAGAAACAGGGCGATCGTTCCAAGAGGAGGAAGACCATACTCAACCTTGGAAGCAGAGAGTTTTCCGGCTAGAACGCTTCCGCCTCCAATCCCAATCGCAAAGACGATCAGAATCGCCCCCGTTTTAATTTCCGATAGCCGTAGGCCAATGTTCGCGTATACCAGAATGTTCTGACCAAGCAGATTGAGGGTGAACCAGAAGAGAATGAGGCCGAGAACAGATAGGCGAAGGACTCGATCGCGCCGTATTGCGTTCCAGGCACTCGTGACCGTATCAGAGATGCTTCCCTCTGAGCGAGCCCGCGGAACTCGAGGCACGGATAGGGCGTAAATGAAGCCGAGCAACGCAAGAGTGGTCAGTAGTACCCCAATCGCCCAAAGGTGTGCACTAAGTATCTTGAGAGAAACCACACCCATCGCTGTTCCAGTGATGATGGCCACGAAAGTAAACAGCTCCATGATACCGTTACCGGCCGAGAGGCGCTCGTGAGGTAGGATTTCGGGTAGAATTCCGTATTTTGCGGGACTGAAGAATGCGCTCTGCGCCCCCATAAGGCCGAGGATGAGAAGAAGGAGCGGTCCTTCCGACTGTCCGCTGAGGAGAATGACGGTTCCGGTTGCCATGAGGACAATCTCGACCGTTTTCATCGCGATGATGATCGTACGCTTGCTCAATCGGTCCGCTATGATTGCGGCCGGGAGCGAGAAGATCATCAAAGGGACCGTAAAGACGATGAAGGGGATGATTATCTGAATCTGAGCTGCGGATTCAAATTCGGCGCCGAAGTCGCCTACGGACTCTCCGATGCCGACGGATTTCACGGCTAGGAGCGCAACGACCAGTTTCCAAACGTTGTCGTTGAAAGCTCCGAAAAACTGCGCCACCAGCAGGCCTCTGAGCGGATTCTTCATCTCATCTCCTGTAGCAGGTTTTGGATTCTTTCGCTGATCAAGGCTGTTAGTGGACCGACGGCGTTGCGGGTGTTCAGAGAATTTTTCTCTAGAAAGGTGTTGACTTCGATGGGCTCGCTAAACCTGACATCGACGTCTCGGGGCGATGGGTAGACGGCCTCCCCGAGCACATCCTCTTCGAGCTTCAAGATGGTCTCGGCGATTCGTTGTCGGCTGTGTGATTCGCGCAGATATTGTCCCGGATAGCTGTAGAGCTGAACGGAGACAAAGAGAGTGTCCAAGTCGTCGTATAACTTCCTTTCTTCAATTTGAGACAGATCTGATTCGGGAGCATTCAGTTGTTTTCGGATACGACCCCTCAATGCTTTCACCCGCTCCGGAATGCTCCCTTTTGCTCCCTTTCCGGAATGCTTCTCTTCCTCTCCGGCGACGAGAGCTTCCTGCAGATGAGAGAGACGTTCGACCAGGTTTCCGGAACGGGTCTGTCCAAGGAATTCCGTTTCTTTGAGGGCAACCAAGCCGTCGCCCAGTCGATAGATGCGGTGGACCAGATCCATGTCCTCCCTTGGTTTCCAGGTTATTCGTTCTTCCAGTGTGCTGAGCCGCTTGGAAAAGGACGATTCCACACTGTCATCGTATGTATAGAGAAGCGCTGCCGGAACGAGGTAGGCGGCTTTGCCTTCCGGCAGATTGGAGGCCGCCCGCAGCACGATTGTGGCGACACCTTCATTGAGGGGATCCAGTCGCTCCTGATGATGGTAGATCTCACCTTCCGGGAAGACGACGAGTGGGTAGCGTGCCTCTCGAAGAAGAGTCATTGCCGTCTTTATGGCGGCGATATCAGCTCCCTCCCGATCAACCGAAAAGGCCCCGCAGAACTGGAGGGCGAGACCGTTCCAAGGGTTAATTTCGAAACCCTCCCGCGCGGCCATGAAGTGGAACGACAAACCATGCTTTCTTCCGAGAAAGACGAGGACGTGGGGATCGGCGTGGTCAGCGTGATTCGGGGCCACCAGAACAGTGTTTCCCTCTCTCACCAGATCCGAAACAAGCTCCATCCCTTCAGCGCGAATGTTCCGCATTCGAAACTTTCTGCGGAGAAACATAATTTGACTCAGCCTTGTGAGAATCGGTGCGAGCAACGGAGAATATCTCGGCGGCCGGAATTTGTAGGGTATCTGGGGCCGGAAGATGTTCATAGGAATATGCCGGGTTGGGCTTTAGGAACGGGTGGCCTATTCTGGGGTTTTGGGTGTTTGCGTGAATCGCGGGGAGTAACAGCACCCGTCATCTTCCTTGCCCCGGCAAGCCGGGGTTGGTTGCTTGGTACTCGACCTCACTCTTGTAGTATCTCCCATTTGGGCCATTGCCAGCTCTCGCGGAATTCCTCGCGTGAGCGTTCGGAAACGGTGTTCCGTTTCTCGCTGGCGCCGAGAAAGAAAACGAAGTTGAACTGTTGATTGGGTGTCCCGAACTCTTCGGCGAATTTTCGAGCGAAATTATTGGGTGAGAAGAGGGGGCGGCCATTGATTTCCGGAGGTGTTATCCGTATAGGACCGCGCTGATTGAGGGCGCGGTAGACGAGCTCCGAACAGACAAGGGCATTACGGGTTCGAAAATCGAAGTTAAAGTCGTAGGGTTTGCCGAGCTGCCGAAAGGCGGTTAAGAGTGCCTGGAGTTTCTCCTCCTTGCTGATGCGAGGCCGCATGGCGGCGACGGAGTCGGCGTTCATACTGAATTCCGTGGAGGTGAGGATGACTCCGGGACGCTTTGCCTCGATGACACTAAAGGGGTAGCCATCGTCGTCTACCTCCTGGTAGCGGCTGTAGGCATCCGGAAGTTCCTTCTCAAGGAAGGCAGACATTGTTGTACCCTGCAAGGTGGGAGCTCCGTCGAAGAAGGCATCCATTATCTCGAGGGTCCCGGTGTAGAGGGCGGCGTGCGGCCAGAAACCCGGTATGCCCATATTTGTCGCGTGCCAGTTTCGCCTCTCGAGCAGAACATCGCCCGGTTCAAGCTTGGACTGGTACTTTTGAACCAATTTCGGCGAAATGAAATAGTCGCGACTGGTGCCCCGGATGTAGCTCAGGGAGAGGCCAATGCTCTTTACCAAGGGGAACCAGGCTCGATCGGCAAAAGCCTCGAAACGCTCGAAAGGGTTCTCGACCAGCAGTTTCGGATAAGCGGCCAGGGAGTGCTCGATATCCCTCAGATATCCCTCGACAGCCTGCAGGAGAGCGTGGCGTGCATAGACGTTTCGGCGAACCAGTTTTAGATAGGCGCGACCCGCGTTGAGGCGGAGAATCTCATCCGGGTGAGTGAGATTGAGTTTTAGAGTCTTGTAGGTGTTTCGGGGAATACCACGGTCATTATCACCTTGATTGAGGGGACTCGGGAGACTGGGATTTTCCTCGATCAGATTCGTCAACATGAGAGTGTGGCGATACTGCGCCAAAAGGGCGGAATAGGCGGCGAGGAACGAATCGGAATGCGGAATTGGCTTGGTGAGGACATCGATTTTGTAGAAACCCCGATAGAACTCTCTGAGGAGGTCGAATTCCACCATTTTCTCCACGAATTTGCTCCACTGATCGAGCAGATCCTGTTGCTGCTGTCGGCTCCACTCCAACCATTCATCCTGCCAATTGAGGTTGCTTTGCCTCAGGTCGGTGAGGATTCCCTCGGTGGCCTCGTTAAGGTATCGGAGGTTCGTTAGGTCCTGTTCTAATTGCGCCGCAAGATCTTTTTCCGCGAGATTGCTCAAGGGCGAGGATTTTACGGGTACCAGCACCCACGCAACGTAGAGAAAAAGAAGAAGCAGGATTCCGAGAGCGGTATGCGGCAGATTTGACAACAGGAATCCGCGAGCCTTGCCCCTTTGCTCGCGCAGCCAATGTCGCTTGTCCCGGAAGGACAAAACGAATGGAATCCAGCTGATGAAGTAGACGATGACGGCTACCAGACGGTGGTAGGGGTGGAATAGCTTGGATGCGATAACGACGAAGGCAACGAGGGCCAGCATCCAGGCCAGTCCGACGTTCCGTATGATGCGCCTCATGGCTATGAGTCTGTCGGACATTGACGTTCGATTGCTTCGCAAGTAACTAGGTTCGTCCGACAGACTCATAGCATAGAGGCTGTCCCAAATCCGAGAGGATTTGGGTGGAAGCCTGATACCGATATCAATCTTCGTCACGTTATGTAGACCACGACATGCCTTCCGTCCTCGGTAGCTTACCTTTTATCCGTTATGCACCTTTCCAGCACCCTTCCTCTCGCTTTGAGTCGATAGTTCTCCCAAGGAAGCGCCTCTGACTCGATTCTTGGATCCCTATGCCGCCTGCGTTGCCTCTTTCTCATGTTCTTGCGCAAGTCTCTGCGCGATTTTCCATAGATTGTGGGACAGAACCGACCAGGCCACGCTAAGGTTACGGTTGTCAAAGCCTTTGCTGCGTATCTTGCCCCCGTGCCATCGGTTCTTGAGCACTCCGATCCGGCCTTCGGTGCTCCCTCGTCGTCGCTGCAACCGGACAAAGCGCGGCTCCTCCATCCGCTCCTTGAGCTCTTGTGGATTGCGGGGCGTAAGGGCGTCAAAAATCCCCTCTGCCTGGGAGCCGCTTGCTGGCCGCCTTCGAGGCATAGCCCCGATCCCCACTGATCGCTTCGATCTTCTCCTCTAAAGCGAAGCCCTTTTGCCTCTCCAGACTTTCCCAAAGCTGCTTCAATTCGCTCGGGGCCTGCCCCCCATACAGTTTCCAGTCCAACAGATATCCCTCTGCGCTCTCGCATAAATAAAGGGTGTTGCCAAACTCCACCTCCCGATCTGCCTTGCCTCGCACGATGACGTCAATCTCAGGTTCGTAGGCGCTCAGGATCTTCTCCTCATTCTTCACCTGCCGCCCCCCTATGATCCGTTCGTGCGCCTGTTTCATGACCTGCGGTATCTGCTCTAACATACCATCCATTCGCTCGATGATTCGGCTCGCCTTCTTCTCGGTGTAATCGCTTTGCATCCACATAGCTTCCAATAAGTCACGGTGGCGAAGGGCATGGCCCTCAATCTTCTTGAGCAATAGCTTCATCCGCCGCAGGATCCCTTTACGCGCTTTGCCCGCCTCCCGGCGCCGACGCGCATGCGTCATCTCCAGGCACCGTTTGTTCATCTCCCGAGCCAATCCCTTTGCTCCCTGGGGCATGCGCTGTTTCATTCCCGCCTGCCGGATCAGACTGATCGCCTTGAGCAGCGTTGCTCCCACATCCTTGAGCAAGACCCAGTCCACGGGCCAGTGGATGTTCGCTTCCAGGCAAGTGGCGTCGATCAGGCATTCCCTCGTATCGATCGGCTTCTCTAATCCTGCCTCACCACAATGTTCAGCATTGCCCACCACCTCGGTCATCCTTGCATGCAGCTGTCTCAGATACGCTTCGTCGAAGAATTTCGAATCCCGTTCCAGACTGCTCTTCGATATTTTCCGGATCCCGTCTACCTCACGCACCCGGCAAAAATTAGCCAGAAGCTCACTGCGTCCCAACTCCTGCGACAGACAACGAAAGGATATCCCTCCGAGTAAATGACGCACCACCTCCACCCGCAGCGCTTTTATCGCTCTTAGAGCGCGTCGCTCCCGATCCTTCCCTCCCGCTTCATCCCATCCTTCCAAGGCTTTTACGATCGCCTCCCTTTCCAGCGAGGAGTCGATCAAAACCCGGTCAATCCGCTCCATTGTTTCCAGAAACACGGTGTAGTCTTTGCATCGAATGACTGGAGTTAGGGCTGGACGCAGGAAGCTTTGTACGGCAATATTTTTCATGAGAAGAGCGTGCTTTGTATTTGACTAACGCAAGCATAAGCGCCCTTTTTCGCCGGATCGAGCTTTTTGCAGCTCTATCCGGCCTTTTTTTTGCCCATAACTCATTAAAAATCAATTGTTTCCACCACTGGGACGGGCTCTAGCATAAGGAATCTGTCGGTATGAAGTTGGTCGCAATTAACAACCGTCAACCTCCTATCCGTGGTTCAAGTTTGTTGCGAAGTGTATAACACGACAGATTCCTAGTCCTTGTTTTCCATATCGATCTTCCACAGCTGCCTCTGGGCAGCGTAGACAACAATGAAGAGACCGAAACTGGAGACGACGAGAACGTAGGGAAGCACCGATGCAAGGTAGGTCCGTCCGAGGACGATCAGGAGAGTGTTGATTGCAATAAAGATGAGCCGAATCTCAGTGGGACCGATACCAAGGTAGCTGATCTTGAACTGATTGGTTGCTGCGAAGGATAGGAACGAGCTGACCATAAAGGCACTGAGAATCGCCAAGACAAATAACTGGAGGAAATGGTATTCCTGCGGAAGGAGCAAGCCGTAGCCGATCAGAATCGAGCAGAGGAAGAGGTAGTCGAGGAAGTGGTCCATGTAAAAGCCCCACTTGATAAGGCCGGTGTTACGGGACCGGCCGATAGCTCCATCCAACAGGTCGGTGATGTATTGAAGAAAGATCGATACCGATGCGCCCCAGAGCCACTGCATATTATCGCGTGCGAGAAAGCTGAATAGGATGATCAGAAGCGACCACAGGAGTGTGAGTAGGGTGAGGTGGTGCGACTCGCACCACTGGGGCACGAGCGACACCAGGCGGTCGCGCAATTTGCTCTCCCAGGTCTGGAGAAACCAAGTACCGTGCTTCTTGTCACCGGCAAACGAGGATTTGGTGTCGGACACGAGGGTAGAATAGACGGAATTGATATGTGAGAATCTGCAATATCAATTAAAGTCGGAACACTAGACAATGCGAGAAATGAAGGCCGGTCAGAAAGAAGCGCGGTTCGATTGTATGAAGAAGGTTGCCTGCTAAACCGGCTGCGTGATGGTGAGGGATCTGGCCGACCATTCGATGATCAACTATCTCTCAGGCGTGCTCGGAAGAAGAGACCCGGAAGCGAAAGCGAAGTAATCCGGTTTTCGGTCATTCGCGCTTATTCCCAAGTGTCGATTTGGTCTCTCACGTTCTTGATGGTGGCCAGAATCTGGCTGCGCTTCATCTGGAAATAGAGAAATGAACCGGTGAATAGTATCCCGGTGAAGAAGAAGATGATTCCGATGATCAGCTTTATATGTTCGGGTGGCTGGTGAACGATCAAATGAATGCCTATACTTATCGTATTGATAAAAAAGAATGCTACTCCGAGAAACAAATAGATGCGTATACGCAGGCTGATCCCACAGACGACCCCGACCAAGGAAACAAAGGCTGCGACCAATGGATACCATAGCGATTCACTGAAATCGATCACATTGTAGAAAGCGCTGCTCCCCATCATAATAAGGGCGCAAGAGACCCGGATTTGCTTCAATCGCTCCAGTGGAAGGCGGTCTTTGAAGAGCTGGGCCAGCAGTAAAGCGCTGCCCAAGGTTGGGATGACGTAGAAGAGAGCCTGGTCGAATCCCTGATGAAAAAAGAATAAAAGAAGGGCGGAATTGGCGAAGAAAAAACTGAAGAGCAGGTTTATCCGATTCCGTGATCTGGAAAAGCCGTAGTAGATGATGGCGACGATGAGCGAGCCCGTCTCTCCGTGAAGGGACCCCGTCTCGTTGAATTGGATCACGAAGAGATAAGCCCAACCGACTAATGCATAAAAATGTGAGGATCTGTTAAAATAGGGTTCGAAGTGCTGAGCGTGTCGCATAATCACTTCTCGTATGCCCGAGACCAGGCCAGCGGCGCCCAAGAGCACATATCCGTCGAGGGGCGATCCGAAAGAGAGTAATTCGAGGACATCGAACTTCCATCGCAATAACCCGAGGCAGGACCAAAGCAATATCTCCGTTATTAGAGCAAAGCGGGGGCTCTTTTGAAGAATAGTGAAAGTAAAGAAGATACCGGTCGCCAAAATCAGTAGTAGTAGAAGCTCGATGACGGGTAACCATGTCACCCGATAGGCCGCATAATCACTGACGAAGCTGTATAATCCAATCGCCAAAGAGAGAGGCGCCAGGGTAAGGAGCGCGGTTCCTCCCGACTTTAGCCAATCCCGAACAAAGAGACACCGTTGTCTCCATAGGAAGGAATAAACCCAATTAATGCGCAGCAGGCCGAGGAGAACGAGGGGCACTAACGTAATCGCAATCGCCCAGTAACGAAGCAATTCCGGTCTATACCCTTGATTCAGGCAGAGGATGCACAATGCGCTGATTACCGGCCACAGAAGAAAATGGTTCTTCCTCGGCACGTCCAGAGGCCGGCCGGGGAGCAGGATCGAAACAAGGAATGGTATGGCCAGTCTTACCAGACCGGTCGGAGATAGAGGTCCAAGCCATACGATGTAGGCAAAATAGGGTAGCAGGAGGGTGACAAAGATCTCATTAGAAATATAGTATTCATACCGGTAGGACTTGCGGAGCGCTACAGTGATCCCGAATAGAATCGCAAACGCAGCCGTGAAAATGTCCGGATTAATCGATCGATAGATCAACGCTAAGACTGGAAAAACGAGGAAAGCGGTTTCGATTAGTACTAAGGAAACAGTTAATGCGCGATAGGCGTATAAAGGTGCGATCAGGCAGAGAGCGATTCCGCCGATTACTTCATAGGATTGGTTATTGAATATAAGCAGGTAGAGGGCGGACAATTGGAGGCATCCGTTCAATATCCAGTAGAGTTGGGAGCGATAAAGTACCTGATGCTCTTTGCTCAGTCCCGAAAATCGGATCAGCCCCGGAATCAAGGGATTCTTAAAGTAAAGTAGGCTGAGAGCACCATGTGAGAGGACAATGATCCAACCGACCTCGCTGTAACAACTGGCGGGAATGAGATCCTTGGTTAAGACAGATCCCCAGAGGGTGAGGCCTATGAGAAAGAGGAGGCTTCCGAAGAGGCACAAACCGGTCCAGCGAGTGTGCTTGTGCAACCGGACAAAACCGAGGCCGATTATCATCATGACTGGCGCGTTCCGGTAATAACTCGTCCAATCTGAAGCGGGAGCGTCCGGAAAGAGAATCACCTGCAAGGGCTGCTGTTGAAGGTAAAGAAAGGCGCCCAATCCTAGTAAAACGCCGGCAGCCACCTGATCCTCAACGAGCGCCCTGCCTTTATAGAACTCCATGCGGGCTAAAAAGTAGACGGCGGGCAGGGCGATCAAATAGAGCATGAGATGGGGATAGGGAAAGAAGTAGAGGCCCAGGGACCACAACATCATGGTAATCGCGATTCGAAAAATCGCGCGATGATAGCTGAAGACGTGGACTAACTGAAATCGCAGATAAAGAGCAACGGCGCCGAGGAAGGCGCCACTGACAAGGAACCTATGTTCAAAAGGGTCAGTTACCTGGTGATCCAACGAAAAGCTCATCGAGACCAGTGCAATGATGCACAGCGCCAGGAAAACACAGATGTTTTCCAATTGCAGGATTGTGGCCTTGGTTCGGTTCATCGCTTAAAGGAAAGCTGGCAAGCGGAGACTACAAGGGCTGATATATCGATGGTCGTATCTCAGGATACCGGGTCCTTAAGGATGGGCTCGTCGAGGATTTCTTCGCCCAGGGGATGAGGCGGATTCCGGGAGGCGGTAAGCTTGATGATGAGCCAGTAACAGAAAATGGAGAAGACAAAGGACGCGTTCAGGAGGTGAACTTCGGTCAATCCGAACGCTGAAATGTGCAAACGCAAGGTGAGAGCCATAAATGCGTTGGCGTAGGCAAAGAGCCCAAAATAGGCGTAGCGGAGATGAGTAAACCCGAAGATTTTCGCGAGGGAAAAACCAATGGGAATGAGAGTATAGAGAAGATAATGGGGTTGTTGCTCCCCGGGTTCTGCAAATACAAGAAAAAGGTGCGCGAGGAGAAAGAGAACACTGAAGGTATACAATATATAGGCTATTTGCCGGTTGTGATCGGCGCGGTCCCGTTCCTCCGTTCTCAACGGTTTGAAGATTGCGTATTCGATAGCAATAAAGAGCAGGATTCCGAAAAACAAACCAAGCAACATCTCGTTTGCAAACAAGAGCGTTCCCACCAGGAGACAGAGAGCACTTTGAAGAAAAACTGGAAAGGTCAGATGATGTCTATAATTCCCCAGGAGCAAGAGTATGATGCCGATGCTCGGGTAAGTCATGGCCCCTAACGGACCGGAAGAGTCGGGCGGATTCGTGAGCGGAAGTACCGCTTGGACCAGCAGGCTTAAAGCTACGAGAATAGAAATTGCGAAAAACCAGGACTTCGCGGCCGAGCCATAAAAGCGCCACGAACCTGAGTTTACAGAAGCCAGAAATTGTGCGGGAAGGAATCCTATGCCTACGTAGCCGCAAAGGAGAAGAACCATCGGCCCCCCCCATTGCCACGATTTCCCCTTGTGCTCCAGGGGAGAGATTCAAATTCAGAAACTTTAAAAAGCACAAACTCCAGACGACACCCAGGTGGATGAGTACCAGGTGAACCGCTACTTTAACGTTAACGGTTCGATTGAGGAGAACGAAATGGGTATAGAGCAAAGCGATGAGTCCATACAGAACCCAACCGAGGTAGGAACTCTCGAAAAGAAAGAGGTACCCCAACAAGCCGGTAGGAATACTGAGGTAGGCGAGGCCCGTGTTGAAGTGAGATACCGGCCTCGCCAGGGCTGATTGCACCGCGCTCGATCGCTTATTCAACCATCCGGCCAAGAAGAAGAGAAGGAATGCGCTGAGGCCAATAACGTGCGGCCTCCACAAAAACGGAACGGAAAAGAGAGCGAATCCCCACACCCCTAGTATCGGGACAAGGGACAGTGCGCCGACGAGCGACGCCTTATAATGAAGGGCAAAATGGATGAGGAGTGCAGCATCGAGGAAAAGTGCAATAGCGATATAGAGGTCGACCGTCCGTGGATCATAAAGGTAAAAAGCCCCGCTCAAGCTGCAAAGAAGCAAAATCCACGAGAGGTGCAGCAAGGGCGTGCCGATAAAGTCGCTCGTCCTGAGAATAAAGCCTCGTCCCAGACAGAGTTCCGGAGATCCCAGGTTTTGCCAAAGGCCGAGGCGCTTGAGGGTATGTCTTAATGCCAATACTGCGTAGACCGCAATGGCCGCGTCAAGACCACCATGTCCATCCCATCCGAAATCAAGGAGGGGGCGCGCGACGACTAATCCGGAAAAAATGAACAAGATGTAGGCCGGCAAAGAAGACTCTGCTCGCTTGGCCGCGATAAGGAGCGCCAATGCCATGCACGTGAGATATGCGGTGGGATTAAAGTCCAACTGATTAATTCCACCTAGCTTAGCGATATGGATGATACAGATGGTGATGGACGCTCCGCATAAACCCCACAGGAGAGACGTGCGGTGTTGTCTGGAAAAGAAATCCCTTAATAGCGTTGAGCTGCCCGCCCAAAAGACGCTGAGTGCGCCCAGATAGATCAGCAGTTCTGCCGATAAGGAATTGACCGGAATCGATAGGAGCGGAATTCCCAGTCAGCAGATAATGGCGAAGTTGAGGAACCACAGTTTGATACGATACCAGTAGATGTATCGGCAATAACCGTAGGCGCCCAAAAGGGTCAAAAAGGCGAGTGGCACATAGCCATTGAGCGCTTCCGATGGACCCCGATTCAGAAGCGGAAGACTCGCCATAAAAAGGGGTAGGATGAGGGAAAATACCCTAACCTCACGCCTTACAACAAACTTCTCCAGCAAGGCGAGCAGACCCAGGCCGGTGAGTAGCAGGAAAGGAATTTCGCTCCATTGTGGTACTCCGTTCCACCGCCAATGATAAACTAAGGAAAAAGGAAGAGCGACCACGTGCAGGGCCACGGCTTCGCTCATCCAGGGGACATCCAACCGCTTGTATTGAACTTGGTCATTCCCCGTAGCTTGCTACGGGGTTGCTAGCTTTTTTAGGAGTAGTGGGTGGGAGAGAGGAAGGAAAAAAGCCGGTGACGTCCTATCCTTCCTGTAAAAAGAAAAATGGTGTAACCTCCTGAAAACAAAAATGTAACCAAACCGGGGCCGAAAGGCGGCCCCGAAAAACAGGAGACTACACCATGAAGAAGATAGCACCGAGTGAGAAGATAGAGCAAGAGCTAATGGAAGGAATCGCGAGCAGCACAGATCCACTGGGGGAGGCGGCCCGACGGGGAGCCCAGCTGATGCTGCAAAGAGCCTTGGAGATCGAAGTGAGCGATTTTCTGGGGCGAGAGCGCTATGAGCGCTCGAGTGATGGAGCACTGCGGGGCTACCGCAATGGCTATGAGCCGAAGAAAGTGCATCTTTGCGAAGGGACGATTGAGCTGCAGGTACCGCAGATTCGCGACGGGCTGGAGCCGTTCGAGTCGGCCTGGCTGGAAGCGATCGGACGACGCTCGAAGCGGCTTTTGGAGCTGGTGCCGATGCTCTATGTGAAAGGGATGAGTCAGCGCGATATCGAGACGGCGCTGATCGAGTCTTTGGGGGTAGAGCAGACCGGGCGCAGCGTGGTCAATGAGGTGTGCCAAAGTCTGAGGATGGACTTTGCAAAGTGGCAGGAAAGAGATCTGAGTGGTGAGCGCGTGCTCTATCTGTTTCTGGACGGGATCTATATGAGGCTGCGGCCCGAAGACAAGAGGGCAGTGGCGGTCCTATGCGCCTACGGGATGCTCTGGGACGGACGTAAGGTATTGCTTCATATGGCCGTAGGGGACAAGGAGAGCAGCGCCTGTTGGGAGGCCTTCCTGGAGGACATGAAGAGCCGGGGATTGGCCGATCCAGTACTCAGTGTGATGGACGGTAATTCGGGTCTACGCAAGGCGGTGGGAAGGAAGTTTCCGAACAGCCTGGTGCAGCGCTGCCAGGTGCACAAGATGCGCAACATCGTCAACAAGCTTCCAGAGGTAGCCCGTCCCACCCTCAAAAAGCTCATTCACAAAGCCTTTACGGCGAAGGGATACCGCGAGGCTGTAGAACAGGCTCGCGCCATCATCGAGGAATACAAGGGGAGCTTTCCAGCCGCCATGAAGTGCCTGGAGCGTGACCTGGAGGAATCGCTCACAGCGCTGAAATTTCCCTTCCTGCACCGAAAACAGATCCGCACCACCAATCTGCTGGAGCGACTCTTCGGGGAAGGGCGCCGTCGCACCAAAGTGATTCCCCGATTCCGCTCCGAAACGAGCGGACTGTGCCTGATCTTCGCGGTCCTGGTGGATGCCTCAGAAGGCTGGCGAGGAGTCCGCATGGAACCCTACCTGGTGGAACGACTCAAACAGATCTGGAGCGATCCGGAGAGCACCTGGAAGGATCCGGACCTGATGAAATTCGCTGCCTGAAGGGAAGAAAGTAAAGATAATCTAATAGAGGTTATGCCATTTCGATTTTACAGGAAAAGGCGGACTTGACCAAAAAGCCGACTAAAGCGAGGTTGGCACTGTGTCTGGGAAATACATTATCATTACGTAATGCCGGTAAAGTATCGGAAGGGATTGATCGAGGAGAGAGTGAGGAGGGTATTGCAAGAAACGACAGAAGGGATCGGGCAGCGCTATGAGATCGAGATGGAGGGGTTGGGATGCGATAAGGATCACGCCCACCTATTGTGTGGAGCGCATCCGGAGTTGGCGCCTGGGAGGATAGTGCAGATATATAAGAGCCTAACGGCGCGAGAGGTCTTTCGGAGGGAGCCGTGGGTAGGAAAGGAGCAGTGGGGAGGAGAATACTGGTCGGACGGCTACTACGTGGGGACAGTGGGAGAGAGAGGAGATTGGGCGACGGTGGAAGCATATGTGCGCGAACAAGGAAAACCGAAGGCAGAACTACGGCAGTTGATGCTATGGTGAGAAAGTGCGAGGAATGCTAAAGTCGGATACCCCGCAGCTTGCTGCGGGGAGTCTTCATTATACCAGAACAGCGTAGCGAGCGGGACGCAGATCGGAAGCACCGTCGGCGAATTGACTCCGATCAAGATACCCAGCACTGACAAGCTCGCGGCAATGGTAACGGCGGTTGGTGTACTCTGGGAGAAACGAGAAATGAACAGAGCGACGATTTGCAAGAGAATCGCCCCCATACCTACGTCGGGCGGGAAACGATAATAGATGTGGACGATGGTGAACCCGAGCAGAGTGCTGGCGGATAAGAATATCCAGTTGAATTTGAATGTGGGTCCGTCGGTCGATCGAGCGCGCATCAATCCGTAATAGAGGGCCGCCAATCCTATGAAACCGAAGCTGTCCAGGGTCCGCTCCGTCGCATCGCGACCGTAATAATGCGCGAAAAACTGCGCTAAAGCGGGCAGATAGATGATGGCGTTGCCTAGACATAGGAAACGAATCGGATTGTGCCCGAACGGAGTTTGAATCCATCGGGAAACGAAGAAGAGCAGCACGAAATAACCGATGCCTAAGACTAAGCTGAAAATCGCTGTCGTCCCGGTCCCATCCCTGAGCAATGTTGAACCGCTGAGGAAATTGAAGGGTATGGAAAATAACGCCAGGACGGCAAACAAAGCGACGGCTCTAGGGGAGGCCCCTCTACTGACGCGTTTTTCAATAAACTGGGCGATCCAAGCGGCGCCTAAAGTGAGGAAGGGGAGAGGAATGATCCAAGCCAGGATACGGAATAATTCACCCTTCTCCCACAAGGCCATAGAGAGAAAAAGCCAAGCCGCCATGAGGGAAAAGACACCTATCAGGCCGAGCCAGTTTTCACTCAAGAACGGTTTGAAGTATATCCTCCAGGTGCTATGCTTTTCTATTAGCTTGTCTTCCTCGCTCTTGATCTCGGCAGGGGCTTCAACAAATTCGGGGTCGACCGAGCCAAGCAAAACCTCTCCGGGGGATTCGTCATCGGTGCTTTGAGCGACAGGTTCGGCTTGGGGAGCAGGCGGATGTTGAGCTTCAGGGATTGGCGGAGGTGCCGGTTCGGGAGGTGGTTGTGCCGGAACTTCGAAGATTGGCCGACGAGGCGGTTCGGGAGGCGGCTCATGGAGTTTGTCTCGGAAGTGGTTAACAACCTTTGCCCAGATGTTTTCAACATCCAGATTAGCGATTTTGGAGACGCTCAAAACATAGGCTATGTCGTATATCTGTTTTTCTTCACCAATGCGGTCGATAAATCGATTAAATGCCATTCGTTCTTCCGCCGTGTGGATTTTCGTCCAGTTATTCCATTCCAAAGCGTTTCCGCTTGGATCGATACCGGTGATTGCAAGGATGGCGGCGTCTATCTCATGTATCGATTGAAAAGGTGAATACCGTCCCCAGAGAAACAATTTGCCGAGCAATTCCACCTTAAAGGGTCCGCGCCAATTGATCACGCACTGACCCACAAGTTGGGGATTCTCCACATCACTGGCATGGAGTTGATCCAAGAGAAGGGTAAACGCGGCTTCACCGCCTCGATGTAAATCCGCCGCTTCCAGACGATTGGCCGAATAGCGCTCGTTTAACTGAATCTGAAAATCCTTGTTCCACTTTTTTATCTTCTCCAGATCTTCGGCCGCGGGTCCGACCGCGGAATGCGCAATGTGTCCAGCGGCGATCAATTGGTTGATGAGTTTCCTGGAGAGTTTGGGAAACCGCGGTGGGGGTGCATCCGATGTGTCAAGGGAGAAAAAACGCTCGCTTGCGGTGCTGATTTCCGAGAGGGGAGTTTTCGGATCGTTGAAGAGCCGAATCAGCTCTTGAAACTCCTCTTCCTTTTGCGCCCAGGAAAAGAACGTGAGGGGGATCTGCGAATAAGTGGGGTGGAGTGCGCTCAGGTCTACCGCTGCCTGCTCTGAATGTACGGCATCCCTACGCAGTTTGCGAACGACCCCCATGTGGTCTTCGCGCATTACTCCCTTCAGAAAGATCAGATTGAGGCCCAAGTTTTGGGCTTCGCAATCCGCGATGAGCTCCGCGAGCGGTGTGTCGATGGCTTCCCGATTGAGCGTCAAGTTGCGGTTTTCAATTTCATGATTGATCTGGCCGAATTGGTGTTGGGTGACTTTTCCATCTCGGAACAATTGAAGAATAGCCGCTTTGACTTTGGAAAGCAGGATGCGCTGAGTATCGGACCTATTGTCCATAGGGCTTGTTAGTTTAGAGCCGGTCCCAGTGGTGGAAACAATTGATTTTTAATGAGTTATGGGCAAAAAAAAGGCCGGATAGAGCTGCAAAAAGCTCGATCCGGCGAAAAAGGGCGCTTATGCTTGCGTTAGTCAAATACAAAGCACGCCCTTCTCATGAAAAATATTGCCGTACAAAGCTTCCTGCGTCCAGCCCTAACTCCAGTCATTCGATGCAAAGACTACACCGTGTTTCTGGAAACAATGGAGCGGATTGACCGGGTTTTGATCGACTCCTCGCTGGAAAGGGAGGCGATCGTAAAAGCCTTGGAAGGATGGGATGAAGCGGGAGGGAAGGATCGGGAGCGACGCGCTCTAAGAGCGATAAAAGCGCTGCGGGTGGAGGTGATGCGTCATTTACTCGGAGGGATATCCTTTCGTTGTCTGTCGCAGGAGTTGGGACGCAGTGAGCTTCTGGCTAATTTTTGCCGGGTGCGTGAGGTAGACGGGATCCGGAAAATATCGAAGAGCAGTCTGGAACGGGATTCGAAATTCTTCGACGAAGCGTATCTGAGACAGCTGCATGCAAGGATGACCGAGGTGGTGGGCAATGCTGAACATTGTGGTGAGGCAGGATTAGAGAAGCCGATCGATACGAGGGAATGCCTGATCGACGCCACTTGCCTGGAAGCGAACATCCACTGGCCCGTGGACTGGGTCTTGCTCAAGGATGTGGGAGCAACGCTGCTCAAGGCGATCAGTCTGATTCGGCAGGCGGGAATGAAACAGCGCATGCCCCAGGGAGCAAAGGGATTGGCTCGGGAGATGAACAAACGGTGCCTGGAGATGACGCATGCGCGTCGGCGCCGGGAGGCGGGCAAAGCGCGTAAAGGGATCCTGCGGCGGATGAAGCTATTGCTCAAGAAGATTGAGGGCCATGCCCTTCGCCACCGTGACTTATTGGAAGCTATGTGGATGCAAAGCGATTACACCGAGAAGAAGGCGAGCCGAATCATCGAGCGAATGGATGGTATGTTAGAGCAGATACCGCAGGTCATGAAACAGGCGCACGAACGGATCATAGGGGGGCGGCAGGTGAAGAATGAGGAGAAGATCCTGAGCGCCTACGAACCTGAGATTGACGTCATCGTGCGAGGCAAGGCAGATCGGGAGGTGGAGTTTGGCAACACCCTTTATTTATGCGAGAGCGCAGAGGGATATCTGTTGGACTGGAAACTGTATGGGGGGCAGGCCCCGAGCGAATTGAAGCAGCTTTGGGAAAGTCTGGAGAGGCAAAAGGGCTTCGCTTTAGAGGAGAAGATCGAAGCGATCAGTGGGGATCGGGGCTATGCCTCGAAGGCGGCCAGCAAGCGGCTCCAGGCAGAGGGGATTTTTGACGCCCTTACGCCCCGCAATCCACAAGAGCTCAAGGAGCGGATGGAGGAGCCGCGCTTTGTCCGGTTGCAGCGACGACGAGGGAGCACCGAAGGCCGGATCGGAGTGCTCAAGAACCGATGGCACGGGGGCAAGATACGCAGCAAAGGCTTTGACAACCGTAACCTTAGCGTGGCCTGGTCGGTTCTGTCCCACAATCTATGGAAAATCGCGCAGAGACTTGCGCAAGAACATGAGAAAGAGGCAACGCAGGCGGCATAGGGATCCAAGAATCGAGTCAGAGGCGCTTCCTTGGGAGAACTATCGACTCAAAGCGAGAGGAAGGGTGCTGGAAAGGTGCATAACGGATAAAAGGTAAGCTACCGAGGACGGAAGGCATGTCGTGGTCTACATAACGTGACGAAGATTGATATCGGTATCAGGCTTCCACCCAAATCCTCTCGGATTTGGGACAGCCTCCAGTTTAACCGCGCGATCGTGAATTCTCACGCCTAGTCACGCATGAGGGATGAAATGGAAAGCCCAGGGCGCCCGAGGAAGAAGAAAATGCTGTCGGTGTCCCCAATTCCGTCGCCCGTCGCATGACTGAATTCTGAAAAGACAGAGCGTGGGATGTCAAACCTGTTTGGAGTAATTTCCCGGAACCTGAGAAGCTAGAGCTATTCCCGGATTAGAATGGAGAACCGTGGATCCTCACCAATGGCCCGGGCCCGTTCATCGATTCGGTGTCGCTTTTGAACCTCCTCGTAGGGGAGGTCGGTGTCTATCAAGCCGAGGTCGTAGGCGAGCCGCCCTGAATAACCCGGTAGCAGGATATTGTAGCTGAAAGGAACCTGCCCGGGCGCGATGCGGTTGACGTGGTCCACGATGTTGGTCGTGCAGGAGCTTAAGATTGTGTGGTAGAATTCCGGCTTATTGCGAAGGCCGTTTGCTCTTTCAATCATGTCTACAAACAAGGTTCGGATAGTTTCCTCCGGTGCGACGATGGGATACAGGAACACCCTGTCTTTTCCGTGCTTCGTGCGGAGTTTTATCAGATCACGCTCGTCGCCGATCACGTACATGAGTTCGTACGGCTTATACATCCCAGCGATCGGACTGAAATGCTCGCCCTCCTCGCGGCGTTCGCCGATCGTATTGGATTCTGCGGCTGCCATCCTGCCTAAGCAACACTTGGCCCAGCTTTCTGCGAAAGTTGAGTTATCAGAGTGCTGCTAAATTGGCGGATTTTCGGAATGAATGGGAAAACGCCCCGGAGCCCTCTTCACGATTGAGTCATCCGTCTCTCTCGATCTTTATTTCCGGATTCTTCTTTGGCTTTGGTCGATCGGCGCCCGTCTGGACCGTAGCCTGCGCCGCCTCGGAGAGGCTCTTTGCGAGCGGGTCCATCAGACCCTCCGAAGTGCTGGTATCCAAACCCAATTCGCTGAGCAGCTTTTCTATGAGCGGCATGTTCATACGGTATCCCAACGCCGCCTCGACCAATTGATTGGGCAAGCCCCTCTCCGTGGCCGTGTTCCCACTGCCGCTACTCCCGCCACCATTGGCGAAACCGAAGCCGTTAGCCTGAAGAATTTTAATGCTCTCGATCTTTTCCATCGGTTTCACACTCGCCTGGATAATCTCGGGCGCGACATTCGCGATGATCTTACGAAGCTCGAAGTTGATCAGTTCCTGACTCAGGAGATTCTTCGCCTCGTTGATCGCCTGTTCGCCATAGGCTTCGACTTCCAGTCGTTTATGGTCGGCCTCGGCTACAATTCGGATCTTTTCCGCGGCCGCCGTGGATTCGGTAACGACAGCCGCAGCGCGATCTTCAGCGGCTTGCTTTTCCGCTTCAGCCTGCACCTTGATGTCGATGGCTTCTTTCTCGGCCTCTTCGCGCGCCTTGATAAGGTTGATTTCCTTGCCACGCTCCGCTTTAGCGGTCTCCCGCACCGTGACAACGTTTTCTTCCTCCTTCACCATATTGGAACGAGAAACCGCGGCATTGGCCTCGGCTTTTGACTGTTCTTCCGATTTCTGGGCTACCGCAATCTGGGCGACCTGCTGGCTGATATCGATATGTTGCTGGCGTTCGATATCGACTTCCTCGATCTTGCGCTTGGCGCCAATATCTCTCTCCCTGACCGCCTGCTGGGAAATGATGTCCGCCTCTTTGACTGCCCGCTCCGCTTCGATGCGCGCTTCCTCGGCCTCACGTTTGCGTTCCGCTTGCTCGCGAGCGATGATCATCTCCTGCTCGGCTTTGGCGGTGGCGATATCGCGACGTTGGTTAATTCCCGCGAATTCCTCCTCTTTCTTGATGGTGAGGCTTTTCTGCTCGGCTTCGAGGTCCCTCTGTTCGATTTTAACGCGTGTCTCCTGTTCGATGCGGTTGCGCTCTTCACGCTTCGCTTCCGTGATCAAGGTGAGCTGGGCGAGACCCTGGGCGTCGAAGGCATTGTCCTCCTTAAAGTATTCACGCGCCGTCTGATCGAGAGCGGTCAGCGAAACCGACTCGAGCTCGAGGCCGTTTTTCAGGAGATCTTCGCTTACCGACTCCTGCACGGACTGGACGAATTCGGCCCGCCGCTCGTGAAGTTGCTCCATAGACAGGCCCGCGGCGACGGAACGAAGGGAATCCACGAATTTACCCTGCAACAACTCTTTAAGCGTTTCCGGTTCGGTGGTGCGGTTGCCGAGCGTCTGCGCCGCCTTGGCGATGGATTCCTTTTCCGTCTTAACCCTCACATAGAACTCGCCGGTTACGTCGACCCGCATGCGATCAGCGGTGATGAGTCCCTCCTCGTTCTTGCGTTCCACTTGGAGCCGCAGGGTCCTCATATTGACCCGCACGATCTGCTGGAAGATCGGGAGGACGGTGGCGCCGCCGTCGAGGATGACTTTTTCTCCCCCAAGACCCGTCCGTACGAAGGCGAGCTCCTTGGACGTCTTCTTGTAGAGCTTGGCCAACACGATCGCAAATATGAAGATGAAAAAAAGAATCGCACCTGCGATGATTATTATCTGTGACATGCCTAAGTTCATTTTTTGTAATCCTTTTCTGAGTTAATGCTTTGAATTTGAGTGCTTTTGTTCTTGGAGGAGGGACCGATGCATTTTTCAGTCCTCCGAATTGGGAAAAGGGTCGGCAACGGCGGTGAATCTGGATCCGCGTTTTCCGACAATCAGGACTCGATTGCCTTTTTCAAAATGTCCGGCCTCCTCGTCCGCCAGAACCATTACGTAGTGGGTCTTGCCCAGATCATCGATGAGCTTCGCCTCGGCGGACTTTTCGTGCGTCACTTTGCCAATTGTGATGCTCGCAATTTTACCGACAAAAGTGTCCCTTGATACGGCCAGGGTCTCGTCCTGTGGGTAGATCTTGGCCAGAACCTGATTGCCGATCCTCACTAATGGAAGGCAGACGAAGAAAACGGCCGGAGCCGCGGCCCAGCCGGAAAGAAAGCCGATCCCAAGGTTATAGCAGAAGATCTGCGCACCGTAGCCGATAAAGGCGAAAATCAAGAGGAAGAAGCTCAAACTGATGAGGAGAGGCACCTTCCCGATGTGGAGCCAGCCCATGATCCCGCCCATCATTCCCATGTCGGCATGAGCGCCGGCATCGGCATCCAGATCGACGTCGATGTCCGCGTCGAAGTCCGGCAGGAGATCGTCCAGCACTCCGTCCAGCCCGAGGCCAAAGGTCACGCTGATGATCTGCGTGAGGCCGATCAGAAACATCAATGTCAATGCGACCGAGAAGAAGAGATTCTGAGGTGCGGAGTAGAGTTCGATCATCCCATCCACCGCCTAAGATTCTGTTGGACTTGGATTTCCAAGCATTTCTAGACTTCAGATTGCACGAAGGAATTGGACGAACCGACGGATTTACGGCCAATCGATTCCGAGACCGACGGTCTTCTAATCTATCAACTGTGGGGCTACCCCCTCTGCCCGAAAGTCCAATTCCAGGGTAGTTTTTCCTTAACGCCTCTCCGATTGAAATGAGTCAGAAGCCCAACGTCAACCGTTCTGTTGAATTTTCCTCACTTTTTCGACGAGAATTCTGGGACCTTTGGTGCGAATTTCTCGGGTGACAGAGGATATGCGAACTGATAGATAAAGTTGGCAGCAATGGGTCTTCTCACTTCAGAAGCGCGATTTTTTACGGCTGGAGGGATGGATCAGTTGTACCTGGGGAAGGGGAGTGATCTCCGATTCGTCAGGGAGCTGGATCCAAAACTGTGGGTGGTGTTGAGTTGCCCAACGAGTGGGATCGAGTTTGAGGAGCGAACTCTGCAATTGATCGACCAGGATGGGGATGGGCGCATCCGATATCCTGAGCTGGTCAAAGCAGTTGAATGGACGCTTCACATGCTGAAAGATCCCGAAATCTTGGCTCATCCGGAAGAATCGCTGCCCCTGCAGGCGATCGACGCTTCCCACGAAGAAGGGAGGAAGTTGCTGGGTGCTGCCCAGAGAATTCTCAAAAACCTCAACCTGGTCGAGAGGGAGAGCCTCACTCTCTCGGATGCCCTCAATACAGCTAAGATATATGCGGAGAGCAAAGAAAACGGAGATGGAGTGATCCCACCTGAGACGGCCGAAGATAAGGAGGTCAGGTGGACCATCGAGGATATTCTTGGGACGGTGGGAGGTGAGGAGGATCGAAGCGGACGAATGGGTGTGACCCTTGCGAGTGTCGATTCTTTCTATTCCGCATTGGAGGATTACAAACGATGGTGGGGACAGGGTCTCGCCACTGAAGGCGACGACTTGGACGGGATGTTGCCTTTTGGGCCGGAAACGGAGGAGGCCTACGCGGCTTATCGGTCCGTCAAGGACAAGATCGAAGACTATTTCTCTCTCTGTCGGCTGGCTGAATTTGATCGGCGATTCATCGACGGTTTCGGTCCCAGTCCCAATGAGATTAAATACGGGAGCGAAGATATCCGAAAGGAACTTGCCAATACCCTAGGTGATTATCCCCTTGCCCATGTAGATCCTGAGAAGGGACTTCCGCTTCTAAGGGAAGTGAATCCCAACTTCAGATCGGCCGTCTCGAATTTCAATGAGGCCACCGTAAAGAGGATCTTTGGAGAAAGGAAAGACTACCTAAATGAGAATGAATGGCGGAAAGTGAAAGGGAGGCTCGGTAAATTCGAGAAGTGGCAGGAGGGGAAGAGTGGACAGCTAGTCGAGAAACTGGGCATCGACCGGATCAAAGAGTGTCTTGAGCAAAATCACCGCATGATGCTGGAGGAGTTGATTCGATCCGACCTGGAGAGCGCCGCCGATATTGAAAATATCGCTGAGGTCGAGCGGCTTCTGAGGTACCGGCGAGATCTCTTCCGGCTCTTGAATAATTTCGTCGCATTGCGAGAGTTTTATGACGTGAACAGCATGGCGATCTTCCAGGCGGGGACACTCTTTATGGATGGACGGGGCTTCCAATTGTGCCTCTCGGTAGACGATGCCAAGAAACATGTTGCCATAGCCAGGCAGGCAGGGGTCTTTCTCATTTATTGTCGTATTGGGAATCAACAAAGGGGAGTGTCTCGGACCATCGTTGCGGCGGTCACGGCGGGAAGCGGCAATCGGCTGGCGGTGGGCAAGAATGGCGTATTTCGCGATTTGAAAGGGGTCCACTGGGAGGCTACAATAATACAGATAGTGAGCCACCCAATAAGTCTGAAGGAGGCGGTATGGGCACCCTTCAGGAGGCTGGGTGAATTGATCGCGGCACAGTTTGAGAAAATCTCCGCTTCTCAGGAGAAGTCGATACGGATGAGCGTCGAAAAGAGTGCGGCGTCCATCGATAAGGGTGTATCGCAGGGACCTTCTCAGGTATCGAGCACTGAAGCGCCGGGTCAACCCGTGAGGGAGTCGGGAAGTTCAGGAATTGGAGGAATCTTAGCAGGCGGGGGAGTGGCAGTCGCTGCTCTCTGTTCCTCCTTTGCTTTTATTTCCAGCACTGTCTCTCGGATTAACAACATCTACTTCTTCTACACTGCGGTCGTGTTTCTTCTCTTTATTATTCTGCCTTCGCTCTGCTTCGGCCTCTTGAAACTCAGAAAACGCGACCTAAGCCTCATTCTCGACGCCGGCGGATGGGCTATCAACGGACCGATGCATCTGAATCTTTCCCTGGCGCGCTCGTTGACACAGCTGAGTTCTATTCCGACAACGGCACGCTACTCCCTTTCGACCGAATCCGAAAGGCGACCGTGGCAAGTTCAGTGGTGGATCTGGGCCCTTTTCGCTATCGCCCTCGTTGAATTGGCGATTGTTTGGCTGGGCTAGGAGTCTGTCGGACTTTGACGTTCGATTGCTTCGCAAGTGACCAGGTTCGTCCGACAGACTCCTAGCAATAAGAAAATGAAACTGAGATTTGTGGAGAAGGGCCCTTCTAACCCGTCTTTCTCAACTGGGGCCTGATTTCGACGTAAGTCGTTGATAGTGGGCCAAAGGTCTACACTACAGGAGGGGTTATTTGGATTCGATTTGGGGGGGTGGTTGGGGAGGAAGTTCGAGGTGTAACCGGTTCAGTAGTAGCTTTTGGTCCTCACCGGGCTCGGTGTAACGGGTAAGCACAACGGTGCGTCCGTCGGTGGTGGGCAGTTTCACATCGAGCATTTGGATGGCCGCCATTTTGGAGAGCACCTCGGCTGGGGTCAGTCCCGGAGCCATCGGGTAGAGTCGACGTTTCAGGGTGACCCACAGAGAGTAAGCAAGGAAGCTGATAAAGATGTGCGCCTCGATGCGATCATCTCTCTGATGATGGATGGGGCGGATGGAAAGGTCGTTCTTGATTTCCTTGAAGACTTGCTCGATCTCAGTGAGCTGCAGGTAAAGGCGCCAGAGTTGCTCGGGGTTCTCGGCACTGAGGGTGCTGCGCAACAGATAGCGGCCTTCGCGGCGATAGGCTTGGCGGTATTTTTTTAAGTTCAACCGGAAGCTCAAAGGCGGCTTTTCAGTGGGGGCGCCCTTGGGGGCGATCTCGATGTCGAGTAATCCAAAGATCCGGGGACCGGCCTCCTTTTTGGCTTCGCCCAGTTTGATCAGGATGGTATCGCGTTGGTAGCGCCGTTTGCTCTCACGCAGCTTCTTGAGCGCCTCGATAAGACGGCGTAAACGACGCAGGCGCATGTTTTTTTCTTTGCGCACCCGATCGTCGCTTTTAGCCAGAACGTAGGTTTCACCTCCCTCGCTGAGGAGTTTCACCTCGATACCGGGACGCAACTGCTTCCAATCCTTCTGCAGCAACGACTGCTCGAAGCGACCCAGCCAGGAGCGCGGGGTACCCACCAGATAGTGGATCCTGGGTTCGCTTTGGCGCATCTGTTGCAAGACTTCCTCGGTCGGAATGCCCCGATCCATCACCCACACCCGGTTCGCCTTACCGTAGTTCTCTTCCACCCGAGAAAGAAAATCTTTTAAGGTGGTTTTATCCTGCGTGTTACCCGGAAGTACCTCATAGGCAATCGGCAAGCCCTCACAAGTCACCACCAGGGCGATCACCACTTGCACGCAGTCAGGTCGCTTATCGCGGCTGTAGCCGAACTTGCGCAGTCGGCTCGAGGCCGCCGGCTCCTGGTTCGGATCGCACTCAAAATAGGTGCTCGTCAGATCGTATAGCAAAATCTCGTAACGGGCATTGAACAGATCGCTCCACCTCTCGGTCAGGTGCCTGAACAGGGCCTTCTTGTGCCTGAGCAATCGATCGTGGCAGCGATAGAGCGTGTTCTTCTCGGCGATCCCAAAGTCTTCCCCCATCAGATCGCCCATCGCGCTTCGCTCATACCATTCCCGATGCAGCCGCCACTCGCTTCCCGGTGCCATCAGCCGGTAAACCACCAGGGTCTGCAGCACATGGGCCCAGCGGGTACCCTGACGGGAGGGTCTGAGACGCTCCCGCCAGAATTCTCCCAGTCCCAACTGCTCATATAGAACGCACCCAAGCCAGCACCCTCCCCATTGCCGCGGCTTCTCGATCCTGAGATCTTTGAGCCGTATTCTAACAATACTTTCGTCGCCCACAGGCGGGGCACGATCTTCCGGAAACAGCGCCACCTGTTCGGGTCTTTCCCTGCCCTCTTCGAAAATCTCGATGCTCTTGCGCCACGCTTCGTGTTGGCTATCGTTGATCTCTCCAAGGTAGAGGACCTGTCTTTGGACCACCCGCCCCCCGCTGACACGCTTGTTCTCAACGATATTCCAATAGTAGTGCTCTTTGCCATCTTTGCGCCGACGATTACACCTCAGAAACATGATGGCCCACCATTATACGAAAAAATCCCGCCCTGGGAAGAGCGTAGGTCTACACTAGAGGCGGTTTTGCCAACCCACCTCTACTGTTGATGCGCCTCCTGAGCCCTACTACCCCCGAAAAAACCGTTTCGGAAGTTGAGTTGGTCAAGTAGGGTTAGCTATGACAAACCGTCTCAAATCTCAGTTTCATTTTCTTGGAAGGAATCTGTCGGTATGGAATTGGCCGCGATTTACACACGACACCTTTCGATCTGAACCTGCAGGTTGCTACGAAGCGCAAAGTCCGACAGATTCCTAGTCTTTCTTGGAGAGCAGATTCTCGACCGCATAGGAGAGGGCGAATTCATCACCGGCGGACATGAAGAGCTCGTTCACGGGTTCGCCGACGATGTCGAAACGCTTGTCCTTATCGGTCCCGAGCATACCACAGACCACGGTCCCGGCGTGAGCCTTGATCGTGACGTAACCGGACGGGTTATAGGATCGAACCCACTGGTCGCCCACCTCCTTCAGGTCGCGAAGGGTGGCGACCGCCTCTTGGGCGAGGTCGCTTGGAAATATGAAGAGGACACGGTCGACGATAAATTTGACGACTCTTCCCCCGGCTTTGCTGATTCCCGTGTCGACCAAATTGTAGTAATCGGTGAGCATGGCGAAGGTCTCTTGCGGAGTCTGATTTCTGCAGAATTGGGCGAATCCTACGATCTCGATGTCTCCGATAATCAGATTCTCCTCCCTGAGTTCCTGGCTGGGGTCGGTGTTGTCTGTCATGGGCTTCTTTTTCTAAAGAATCCGGCGCTTTGCAAACTGTAACAGAGCTGAGATTCAGATCGACGAGTGGCAGGTGTAATTTGGGATCCGGATCATAGGCACGGATTCCTAGTCAAATTGTGCGAGCCATCGTTCCGCTTCGATGGCGGCTTGACAACCCATTCCGGCGGCGGTGACGGCTTGCCGATAGATATGGTCGACGCAGTCTCCAGCAGCGTAGACGCCCGGTATTCGAGTGTGTACGGCGGAACTTCCCTCCGGCACCAGGTAGCCCTCTTCGTCGAGATTCAGGACTCCTTGGAAGGGAGCTGTATTTGGAACGTGACCGATCGCGAGGAAAACGCCCCGACAGGGAATCTCTCTTTTCTCGTTGCTCTTGGCGTTGCGGACGGTGACACCTCGCACCCTTTCTCCGTCATCGGGAAGAATCTCTTCCACAACCGTATTCCAGACCGGGTGGATCTTTTCAGCGTTGAGGGCGCGATCGGCCATGATTGGGGAGGCACGGAGCTGGTCCCGGCGGTGGATGAGTGAAATCCGGGAGCAAAACCGGGTGAGGAAGAGCGATTCTTCGCAGGCCGAGTCCCCGCCACCGATAACAACGACATCCATATCGCGGTAAAAGGCACCGTCGCAGGTGGCGCAGGTGGTCACTCCCTTCCCTCCAAACATCTCGCTTTCGCCGGGAACTCCGAGTAGGCGGGGCGAAGCGCCGGTCGCTATAATCAGGGATTTCGCTTCGTAGGTCTTGGTCGCCGAGGTAAGTCTCTTCGATTCATCGGTGAACTCGGCAACGGAGATGACGTCGTGAGTGAAGCGCGTCCCGAATCGGCTCGCCTGCTTCCGCAACCGATCCATCAGTTCGAAGCCGTCGATACCCTCTGGAAAACCGGGAAAATTTTCCACCTCCGAGGTCGTTGTCAATTGGCCGCCCGGTTGAGCGCCTTCAATTATGAGAGGGTTGAGATTGGCGCGGGATGCGTAGATAGCCGCTGTGAGGCCGGCGCATCCGGTACCCATGATGATAATCTGCTCCATCGTTAAGGAGGGAATCCCAAAGGAATTCAGGGTTTGCGAGCAAGCGATAAATGCGCTGACTAGTAATTGGAATCCGGTGATGCCTCAACTGATCGATAGTCATTGTCACCTTGTCTCCTTGCGAACTCGAGGAGACCTCGGGGAGGCGCTTGAACGTGCGGATCGGGCGGGAGTTGGCGCCATAGTCTCAATCGGAACGAGTGCCAGGGACTGGAATTTGAACCGTGAGATCGCCGCGGAGAATCGCGGCAGGGTGGCCTACACGGTTGGACTGCACCCGACCGATATCGAGCCGGGCTGGGAAGAGGAACTCTCCCAACTTCGACCCTTCTTCGAGGTGAATTCGCCTCCGGTTGCGCTCGGGGAAGTCGGCCTCGATCATTTTCACCTTCCCCGCCCTGAAGGTAGGAAGGCGGAAGTCAAATCGATTCAGGAGGAGGTTTTTAGGCGACAACTGGCTCTCGCAGGCGAGATCGACTGTCCTATTGTGGTTCATTCTCGCGGCGCATTCGAAGACTGCGTTCGGGTGATTGATGAAAGTGGAGTCAATTGGGAGAGAGTCGTCTTTCATTGCTTTGCCGACGGACCGAAGGAGATGGCGATGCTGAAGGAGAGAGGCGGCCGAGGGTCCTTTACGGGAATCGTGACTTATAAGAATGCAACCAATATTCGTGAAGCCGCGATTGCGCAAGGTCTCGAACCAATCATGGTGGAGACGGATGCGCCTTATCTGTCTCCTGAGCCGAAACGAGGAAAGCCAAACGAACCGGCCTTCCTCTCGTATACAGCGGCTTTCTGTGCCGAGTTGCTTGGGGTCGAATTTTCGGAGTTTGCCGCAATCACGGCCCAGAATACTCGATCGTTTTTTGGAATCTAGCCCGAACATCTCACACATTTCGTCGCGAGACGGCGTAGATCGCTGCGTGTCAATGCCTTTCCAAAGCACGGCGGGCGACAGTGTGTTGAGACCCTCTGAGGTCGCTGGGCAAGGGAAGGCTTTGGCACGCGGTGAGATCCGCTGTCGTAGCAGAAGATTTGTGAGATGTTCGGGCTAAGCTTCAACGCGGCTGGTGGGCGCGCTGAATTTTGAGCAGATCGGATGACCCCCTCGAAATATCTGCTGAAGAAATTCCTCTCCGGCGAGCGAAAGACTGTTACCCTCGTCATCTGCCTTCTTGCTCCACTGATGCTCTTCCAACTGATTCGAATTCAGCTGCGGTCAGGCAATAAGGATGTCCTTTTTGTGGACGAAACGAGAATCCTGAAGAGCGGGCTCCAACAGTATCTCGCCGCACGTTACCAAGCCTTGAGAGAAGGAGGCGGATTTCTCCACGATCGCTACTATTTGAGACATATAGCATCCCGCCTCGAAGCAGTTGCCGAGCGTCTGACCGGTGACGAGCGACAGATCATGTTGGCTCGGTCGGTATTGCTTGAGAAGGTAGAGGTAGAATTGGTTGCCTACGAGGCTGCTATAGGTCGGCTACGTCGCGGCCCGGACTCAGGAAGTGCCCAATTATCGGATGGCTCCTCACTGTCGGATCGAATCGCGGAACTCGAACGAGGGCTCACGGCCTTGGAGGAACTGCTGGAGTTGGGCCGAGGTCTGAAGTCAGTCTATCGACTTAGTCTGGAAAGAAGAGAAGTGCCTTCCTGGAAGATCGACCGGGAGTTTCACAGGAAAGTGGAACCTCGGAAGAGAAAGAGGGAACTTCAGTACACCGGTTGGTCCTTGACTGAGGATCTCGAGGATCACTGGGAGAAATATATGTATGTCAGAAGGCAGAATATTGAAATTCAGCGACGCTTGTATGGTCTCCGTCTCGAACAACTGAACAAGCCCTCAGACCAAAATGAAGATGCCATTGGGTCGATTCTATCGGTTCATTCCATCGAGCATCAACGGCTCAGCGGCATCAATCAGAAAGTGGTCGATGAAGAGCGTAAGCTCTTCGAGAAATTCGAGGATTTTTTTGAACGAGAGACAAAAAATGGCTAGAAAAAGTTGAGGGAAAAAGAGAGGAGAGAGTTATTGACGGTGGCCGAAGAGGTTGGTGTGCGCGACCGTTAGGATCAGTCCTGGCGGCACTGGCTGGAGAGGGCAGCCGATCCGGAAGGCCTCTATCGAAGAGGTAGAGGCGCGAAAAGGCCAGGCCGGAATTGGGGAGCAGGAGGAGCCTGAGAAAGAACCACCGAAGCTTCTAAAAAGAGAGAGCAGGCGGTGTGGAAAACGACATCGACTGCTCAAAGGAAGAGCGCACTGAGAGGTAAGAGGCCAAACCCGTAACCCGGGGCCAACGCTCGCCAAAGGGGCGAGGCCGACCTTTGGGAGAAGGGTGAAGGAGCCCGAAGAAGAGCAGGGGAGCCTTCACCTGGTGCGGCGAATGACTACCGGCGGGTAGTGATGGAAACGCGCTGAGAGGCCTCACTCAAAGAGTGTGAGGAGAGATTCTCACGACGGTCCTGCTATGAGACCGCAATCTCGTGTTGCCGCGAGGAATAGCGTCGGGGAGCTGTCAGCCTGGCGAAAGCCAGAGCACCAAATGGCAGTGCATGGGAAAGAGCGTGTGGCGAGCGCCGTCCCAAAACTTCAGGAGGCCCGCTTCCGCAAGGAGGCGGGCCTTTTGATTAGAATTCGACTTCGTCGAATTCTGGTCCATCCTCGCTGAATCGAGGTATGAATCGAAGGGAGAGACCCTATTGGATGAGGCCCGCACGGTGGTTGTCTTTTCTCCTCTGTTCGCTGTCGGTCTGTCTGATATTCGCTTTTTTTCCGACCGATTCAAGTATCCTGCCGGTTGATTCGGAAGTCGGGCATTGGACGTCCATACTCCCTCCCTTCCTTGCCATCATAGTTGCGATTCATTTTCGCTCCCTGGTGGGAGCGTTGGGCAGTGCATTTCTACTGGGCAGCTTCTTGGCTTACCAGCCCGACTTTTTGGCGGCGGTGCCTCTGGGAGTGAAGCACTTCATCTTGGCAAACTTCACCGAGCAGTTCAGCCTCTACATATTTGCGTTTCTCTTTGCCCTCGTAGGCATGATTCACTTGGTCTACAAGGGCGGAGGGATCCACGGGATGATCAATCTCCTCAATCGGGTAGTGAGGGGCCCTCGAACGGCAAAGCTCGCCACCAGCTTGGCCGGAATTGTGATCTTCTTTGACGATTACTCTAACACAATCGTGGTCGGCTCGACAATGCGGGAGCTCTCGGATCGATGGAAAATCTCACGGGAGAAATTGGCCTACCTCGTCGATTCCACAACGGCTCCAATCGCAGGACTCGCACTTCTCTCAACCTGGATCGCCTTCGAGGTGTTCCTCTTCGATCAAGCGTCTCGCGACTTGGGTCTTGGACTGAGCGGCTACGGGATCTTCGTCGAGATCCTGCCTTTTCGGTTCTATTGTTGGGGCACCTTGGCCTTCGTCTTTCTCACCTCCGTTCTCGGTCGCGACTTCGGACCAATGTACCGGGCCGAACGGCGAGCCGCGCAAGAGGGCAAAGTAGCCAGTGACACTGCGGTCCCTCTTATCATGGAAGGGGGCGAGGCACTCGAACCGGCACCGGATAAGCCTCAGCGCTGGTTTAATGCAGTCGTACCACTCGCCTGCGTGATCTGCGGTACGGTTGGGGGCATTCTCATTCTCGGTCGCTCCAAAGTGATTGATGCGGGAGATACTTTTTCCTTCCTGCGGGCGGCTGACCTGAGAGACGCTTTTGGAATGGTAACGAACCCTTATGTGACACCCGGAGGAGCGATGAAAGTGCTTTTCTTCGCCTCCCTGGTCGGAGGTGCGGCTGCTGTTGTGATGCTTGTGAGCCAGAGGATTTTGTCTCTGGGTATCGCAATTAGAGCTTATCTGCGGGCTCTCCCTACTCTGTGGATGGCCCTGTTTATACTCGTTATGGCTTGGGGGATGAGCAAAATTTGCACCGAGGGGGTGCACACCGACACGTATTTAATCTCGCTCCTCGGGGGTCGCGTAGAGTTGGTTTTTCTTCCTCTTCTCGTTTTTTTCGCCGCTTCCGGAATGGCTTTCGCTACCGGCACGAGCTTCGGAACCATGGCTATCCTCATTCCTATGATTCTACCTCTTGCCTTCTCTTTGGGTGCTTTCGATCCCGAGTCTCGAGTGATCTTCTGGCTCACTGCGGCGGCCATAATGGACGGAGCCATCTTCGGCGATCATTGTAGCCCTATTAGCGATACCACCGTGCTCTCTTCAATTTCGACAGGCTGTGACCATATTGATCATGTTGCCACCCAGATTGTTTATGCCGTCACGACGATGATTATTGCCTCGGCGATAGGGTATCTTGGAGTTGCCTGGGGATTGCCCACATGGTCCTACTTCCTGCTCTTCCCGATACTCTGCCTCTTGCTCCTTTTCTCCGTTGGGAAAAGGGTTCCGATGCCCAGGGTGTGAGGAACGCAGTCTTGTGCTGCCGCATGACCGGGCGAGGAAGCTGACCTTTTCAAGAACCCGAAGCAGAATTCCGCTGTCCGCCGCGCAATTCTATCCGAAGACCTCCCTTCTCAGATCTCCCACTACGGTCAACCCTTGCCAGTCGCTGCCTTTCATCTTCCTGGCCCCGCTTCGCTGACGCCTCCCAAACTGATCTCGAAACCGGTGGCCACGGTCCAGATCAATGTTTGGGGGTGGGAAATCTATCGGGAAGCGCCTGGCACTCGGGCCCCGACGGGGTCGACCTCTATGAGTTCCACTTCAAATATGAGGAGGGAGTGGGGAGGAACGTTGCCGGAACCGGCCTCGCCATATCCGAGTTCGGGAGGGACGAAAAGGACAATCTTACCGGCCTCTCGGATGAGGCGGATTCCCTCTCGAAAACCGGGAATGACATCGGCGAGGGGCAGGTCGACGGAGCCTCCTTGTTGAGCAGAGCTGTCGAACACCTGCCCGTTGATGAGACGGCCCTGATAGAGGACGCGCACGATATCGTCCGGGCCGGGCATTTTGCCGATCCCCTCTTCCATAATCTGGTAGACGAGGCCGCTCTCCGTCTGCTCTATACCCTCTGTCTTGACGGCTTCTTCGAGATAGGTCTTGGCTAACTCCTTTGATCTCTGCTCCTGTTCCTGTTCGAATTCCTTGCCTTTCTTTGCCAGAAGCTTATCCACTCTTGGGGCCAGCGCGGTCTCGTTTCTAGGTGCGGGATGTCCGTTAGCGGCGCGCTGAATTCCAATTATGATCTGGTCCTTCTCTTCCTTGGTAAAATCGAAGAGGAGAGGACTCTGTGAAGCAATCATCCACCCGATAGCCTGAAGGGTCTGGTTATAGATTTGGTCCCCTTCGGTATCTCCGGTCGGCTCCTCTTGGCCGATTGCGGGCGATCCGGAGAAGAGGAGCAGCGAAGTTACAAGTGTTGCGCAGACGCTTTTGAGAAAATCTCTGTATCTGGTCATGGAGGGTTGAATGATCGTCGGTTTTGGAACAGGGTCAAACTTTATGTATATAGGTCGCGGCTCGAGAATGCCGTATACGAAAGCGAAAAGAGGGAGGGCTGTGAAAGCGTGAAATATCTCTTCGAATTGGACCTCATATCAGCGCGTTCAAGGCTCTCCACCCTGAAATCGAGTTGATGATGGAATCGGCCGTTCGTCCCTGGGAGGGCAAAGGAAGCGGGAAAATCGACAATCGTCATGACATGATAAGGAAAGTTTCAACTTGGCAGATTTCGGCCCTATATTGTCTGGCATTGCTAACGGCAGGGGGTTTGGTCGGAGAGGGTGCGTCGAACAAGGAGGAACTCTCCGAGGTGACGACACGGCTCTTCGATTCGGAGTCCGCGACAGATGAGGAGTTTCAATCACTATTGGAGGGAGCTCGGCACCTCGGAGTGAGTCTACAGCTTCTTCTGGAGGCGCAGGTATCACGGTACTGGAAGGCCGGTGAATTCGATCGGTTGGTCGACCTCCTTCCCCTCTTCGATGGTCTATTGGAAGGCTGGGACCTGAACGAGAGCCAACTGTTCCGGGATCAATTCGAGGTCCGCGGCTATTACAATTTCTTTCGGGCGGTCAAGGCCAAAAAAGGTGAGGAGGCGGAGAAATTCGAGTTCCACGTGAAGGAGAGTTACTGGAACAGTCCCGATCTGGCCAATATGCTTACCATTTTGATCGAGGATCGAAGAGAAAAGGAACGGATGGCCGATCTTCGCGTCCCGATGGATTTGGAGCTCTCGACATCGCAAGGTGAAACGGTGACTCTGGGCGAACTGGTGGTCGATAAGAAGGGTGTGCTACTGGATTTCTGGGCCAGTTGGTGCGGACCTTGCCTTGCCCTCATTCCGGAGCTTGTCAAAAAGGCGGAAAAACTTCAGCCTCAGGGCCTGGTGGTGGCCGGGATGAATACCGAATCGATGGCAACGGCGGAGAAGTTTCGGACCCAGCGGAAGATCGAATTCTCCTGGCTCGTCGAGCCGAAGGGAAATCCCTTACAGAGGCTGCTTGCAATTGATTCTTTGCCCCGTGCGATCATCGTAAATCCACAGGGAGAGGTTCTTTATAACGGACATCCCATGGATCCGACTATCAGGGAAGTTCTGGGTGGTCTGGACCTAAGCTTCTAGAAAGTCCAATTTTGTTCCAAAATTGGACTAAAAAGCCACCTCCGGGAGGGGAGGTGGCTAAAAAGGGCCGGATCGCTCTCAAATCCTGCCCGTGTATCTATCGCTAGTCTTAGCACTCAGGCCGAATCAGGCCTAACCCAAACTGCGTACTGAAGGGCGGAAAGCACTGAACTTAGAGACGTTATTATTCGTAAGTCGTTGATAAGCAATGAATGTTTGTCCTGTATTGATCGTGTAGGGACTATAAGTTTCAGTAGTTCTTGACTCTCCCTATCTGCCCGCCCAGACTGGCGGGATATGTTTTTCCGTCTGAAGCATTCCAAGAGCGGCCAGGTCCTCCAACTGCTTGAATCTTACCGCAACAGCGAAGGTAAACCGCGACAGCGAGTGGTGGTCTCCCTGGGCGATGGGGCCATCAGTCGACCGGACTTTGGACCCATTGCCAAGGCGGTGCAAAAGCAGCTCTACGGGATCGAGGAACTTCTGGCCCCTGAGTATACGCGTCGACAGCAGAACTGGATTGAACTGATCCTGCGGCGGATTGATGGGGAGGGGCGGTGGCGAGGACTGCGCCAAAAGGCCGAGGCTTTTGCAGAGCAGCAGAACGCAATTGATGGGGTCTTGGCCGATAAAGTGGAGCATAGCGCCGCGGGAGTTTTATTGGGACCGATTCTGCTGGGGCTTAAGGGGTGGGGAAAGCTGAGGATGGATGAAGCCTTGCAGGAGGTGGGCTTGAACCGGGCGCAAAGGGATGCGGCTAAGGTAAAGCCCGTCCCAGTGGTGGAAACAATTGATTTTTAATGAGTTATGGGCAAAAAAAAGGCCGGATAGAGCTGCAAAAAGCTCGATCCGGCGAAAAAGGGCGCTTATGCTTGCGTTAGTCAAATACAAAGCACGCCCTTCTCATGAAAAATATTGCCGTACAAAGCTTCCTGCGTCCAGCCCTAACTCCAGTCATTCGATGCAAAGACTACACCGTGTTTCTGGAAACAATGGAGCGGATTGACCGGGTTTTGATCGACTCCTCGCTGGAAAGGGAGGCGATCGTAAAAGCCTTGGAAGGATGGGATGAAGCGGGAGGGAAGGATCGGGAGCGACGCGCTCTAAGAGCGATAAAAGCGCTGCGGGTGGAGGTGGTGCGTCATTTACTCGGAGGGATATCCTTTCGTTGTCTGTCGCAGGAGTTGGGACGCAGTGAGCTTCTGGCTAATTTTTGCCGGGTGCGTGAGGTAGACGGGATCCGGAAAATATCGAAGAGCAGTCTGGAACGGGATTCGAAATTCTTCGACGAAGCGTATCTGAGACAGCTGCATGCAAGGATGACCGAGGTGGTGGGCAATGCTGAACATTGTGGTGAGGCAGGATTAGAGAAGCCGATCGATACGAGGGAATGCCTGATCGACGCCACTTGCCTGGAAGCGAACATCCACTGGCCCGTGGACTGGGTCTTGCTCAAGGATGTGGGAGCAACGCTGCTCAAGGCGATCAGTCTGATCGGGCAGGCGGGAATGAAACAGCGCATGCCCCAGGGAGCAAAGGGATTGGCTCGGGAGATGAACAAACGGTGCCTGGAGATGACGCATGCGCGTCGGCGCCGGGAGGCGGGCAAAGCGCGTAAAGGGATCCTGCGGCGGATGAAGCTATTGCTCAAGAAGATTGAGGGCCATGCCCTTCGCCACCGTGACTTATTGGAAGCTATGTGGATGCAAAGCGATTACACCGAGAAGAAGGCGAGCCGAATCATCGAGCGAATGGATGGTATGTTAGAGCAGATACCGCAGGTCATGAAACAGGCGCACGAACGGATCATAGGGGGGCGGCAGGTGAAGAATGAGGAGAAGATCCTGAGCGCCTACGAACCTGAGATTGACGTCATCGTGCGAGGCAAGGCAGATCGGGAGGTGGAGTTTGGCAACACCCTTTATTTATGCGAGAGCGCAGAGGGATATCTGTTGGACTGGAAACTGTATGGGGGGCAGGCCCCGAGCGAATTGAAGCAGCTTTGGGAAAGTCTGGAGAGGCAAAAGGGCTTCGCTTTAGAGGAGAAGATCGAAGCGATCAGTGGGGATCGGGGCTATGCCTCGAAGGCGGCCAGCAAGCGGCTCCAGGCAGAGGGGATTTTTGACGCCCTTACGCCCCGCAATCCACAAGAGCTCAAGGAGCGGATGGAGGAGCCGCGCTTTGTCCGGTTGCAGCGACGACGAGGGAGCACCGAAGGCCGGATCGGAGTGCTCAAGAACCGATGGCACGGGGGCAAGATACGCAGCAAAGGCTTTGACAACCGTAACCTTAGCGTGGCCTGGTCGGTTCTGTCCCACAATCTATGGAAAATCGCGCAGAGACTTGCGCAAGAACATGAGAAAGAGGCAACGCAGGCGGCATAGGGATCCAAGAATCGAGTCAGAGGCGCTTCCTTGGGAGAACTATCGACTCAAAGCGAGAGGAAGGGTGCTGGAAAGGTGCATAACGGATAAAAGGTAAGCTACCGAGGACGGAAGGCATGTCGTGGTCTACATAACGTGACGAAGATTGATATCGGTATCAGGCTTCCACCCAAATCCTCTCGGATTTGGGACAGCCTCTAACTTATAAAGTGCGAAACTAGGGCTAAAACTTCTGTCCAAACCCCAAAAGGTTGTGGGTCTTGGTTTGTCGACTGCTCTCCAGTCCCACATAAGATACACGGGGAGGGGATTTATTTCGAATCGATCGGAGAAACTATTCGGGGGAAACGGGATCGGGCGCTACTGGTATTGCCTCAGGTGACTGGGGTTCTTCTATCTGGCTAGCGGAGGCCGGCGCACCGGGTTCTCGCTCCTGCGGACTCCTCAACTGTCCGAGCAGCCGGCGATGGTATTGCCAACGTTCTTCCCGGTTCATCTGGCCCAGTTTTCTGCGCTCTCTCCTTCGCTCTGTTGGGGACATACCCTGCCAATGATGGTGCAGCTTCTGGCGCGATTCGCTGGGCATCTCTTTCCACGTTTGCTCAAGGCGTCGACGCTGAGTTGCGTTCAGTCTATGGAACTCCTGGATCTTACTTCGGAGTTCGTCCTTCTCTTCCGTCGACATATTCTCGATCCGTTCAATCGTCTCCCGGAGGTGCTGTAGGCGTTCGGGCGGCAAACTGAGAAATCGATGCAGAAGTCGCATCTCCTGCATCCGGTCCGGTTCCTCGCGAGAAGGAGCCATGTGATCCGGCGTATGCCTGGGTCCGGAAGGGCGATCAAAGGTGAGCCTATCCCGATTAACATGTTCGCGCTCTTCGGACTTTGAGGCCGCCGGCAGCTGAGATTCAGAGAACAGAAGGGAAAGCATAACGAGGCCCGAAAGAGAGAGAAAGAGACGACTATGCCCGGAGAGACGGCGGTGCCCGACATGTTCCAATATTCTCATTAGAGTATGTCGAGAAAGTGGAGCGTGTCCAAGCCCTGGTCCTCGAGTAGAAACTCCGCGTCTTCGAAGGCGTCGGCCAACAGGAAGAGCTCCTCCATCGCGATATCGGGCAGGCCCTCCTCGGCTGGGTCGCCGAGCACGGTTGGGTTCTTAGGGGGCAGGGCAGGAGTCGCAGAGTTTTTTACCAGGGTCGTCCCGGAACCTTCTTGTAGGTCGTAGACCGCCCCTTTCTGCCAGAGGTGATAACCGAGAAATCCGACTAGGACGAGGGCGGCGGCAGCGCTAAACCAAATGGCGAGCCTTGGAAATATGATTATCGAATCATGGCGGGCGGACTCGGCGTTGATGCGGGAAACGGTCTCCCAGACGAAATCGGGCGACGACCCGACGGGCCGGCGGGCGAAACAGGCGTCCAGAGCCTTTTCCGCATCCTCATCGTTTGCTTCCGAATGGATACGAGAAAGGGTGTGGCTGGTGAATTCGGCGGAGGCCTCGACGGACCTGGAGGCGAGAAGCTCATCCAGGGCGCGATCGGAAGGACTGTCTGAATGATCGGGGTTCATTTACAAGATCGCTTTCAATTGTTGTTTGAGATGTTGACGGGCTCGAAAAATCCAAGTTTTTACAGCGGATTCGGATGCTTCCATGACTTCCGCGATCTCCTGGTAACTCAGCTCCTGTTGTTTGAATAAGAGAATGGCGGTCCGCTGCTTCTCGGGCAAACTACCCAAGGCGCCGGTGAAGGCTTCTTCGATCTCCAAGACGTTGAGTTCGGAACGTCCCGAATCGACGGCGGCGAGGTCGGCCGGATCCATCATTTCCAGAGGTTTGCGTTCTTGTCGGCGGAATTCATTGATGAGCAGTCGACGAGCAATGTGAAATACAAAAGTGGAGAATTTAGCGGTTGGCAGGTAGGTAGGGGCGGTCCGATGGAGGCGGATAAAGACCATCTGGCTCAAATCCTCAGCTCCTTCTACGGAGCGGAGGGAGCGGTAGAAGAAGTTGATAAGAGGATGCTTCCATCGATCGATGAGAGTGGAGAGAGCCTTTTCATCTCCATTTCCAATTTGTGACATGAGTGTTTCATCGGTCTCCTCTGCCGTGACCTCTGCATTATCCAGCATTTCCTCAAGGATTAGACGATCCGAAATCGCATGCCAACTCGCGATTCACGGACTTCGATCGATCTAATAGGGATTAATCGCCGGCGGGAGCGGAAAGTTTCAGATCTTCGCGGCCTCCCGCACCTTAAACAGGTACCGATCTCCGGCCGCGATGAAGGGTGCAGAATCAAACCAGGATGGAAGTTCCAGCGTGGGCAAAGACGAGAGGGTTATCCGGCGCGTGCAGAGGGGCGCTTGTTGGTAAAGCGAGGCAGCGGATTGTCAATCGTGGCAGTAAGAACCCGGGAAGCTGAGGGCCACTCGCCTGGGGGCGAGATTAGATTGTGAATAACTCGAGGAACAGTTTCAAGCAACTTAAGATTGCTGTGAGGCTCGATTGAACAGACGCTTTTCCCGGTTGAGAGAGCCTTTTCGCGCGTCTTTTTCCCACGGTGATGGATTCGATGACGCGAAAAAAGGGTGGAATGAGAACCGTAAAAGGAAAAAGATCAAGAATCGACTTTGAAATCTGTTGACACAATATGTTGGGGTCGCTTTAAGTTCTGACCCCAACATATAGTGGGAGGGTTGAAAGATCGGTGGATTTTCCGCGAATCCGCGAATAGGGTGGGAGAGAAATTATGGGTGCCTTGCTGAGAGTGGTTTTCTTCGATGAGTTACGAGGGGTGACGAATATTCGGTTTAAGCACCAGTAATCGACCATGGAGTCCACCATATCAATCGGGGACCGGGAGTTTCTTCTCGACAGCGAGAAGGCGGAGGCTGCCCTTGCCGCCAAACGAGTGATCAACGGCCGCCAGACGATGTTCTTCAACATTCTGCCTCTCAAGTACAAATGGGCTTACCAACTCTACCGCACAATGAAGGCCAACCACTGGGAGCCCGAGGATATCGCTATGCAGAGAGACTGCGAGCAGTGGCGATCGCAGGATATCTCGGATATTGAGCGGTGGATCATCAAAATGGGAATCGGGTATTTCTCCGGAGCGGAGGGAATCGTCGGGGACAATGTTATGCACGTGATCAGGGAGCTGGTCACAGCACCGGAGCTGAAGCTCGTTCTGGGACGCCAGGCCCACGAAGAAAACATCCACGCCGACAGCCTAGTCTACATGATCAGTTCCCTGGGCGTCAATCCGCATGAATGTGAAGCGATTCTCGAGGACATCGAGACGGTAAGAAAGAAGACGGAGTTTGTCACCCGTGTCTCGAACGGAATGCGACGCGATCTCGATCTGACGGATACGGAGAACCAGCAGAAACTGGCGAAGAATATCTTCGTCTTTGGCCAGTGCATGGAGGGGACGCAATTCTATGGCCTCTTCGGCATGATCCTCTCTCTCTACCGTCAGAATAAATTTCAAGGCATCGGCCAGATGTTCCGCTATACGCTGAGGGATGAATCCAACCACATTGAGCTGCTGCGCAATCTGTTGATGGATCTGGTGGAGGAGAACCACGGGATCTGGACACCGGAGTTTTGTGAAGAGCTGAGACAGACGATGGTGGAGGCAGTGGAATTGGAGAAGGAGTTCATCCGTGATTGCCTTCCTATGAACGCGGTGGGCCTGAGCGCCGAGGAATTTATGACCTACATCGATTATATAGCGGACCGAAGGCTCGAAGGGGTCGGGTTAAAGGCGATCAATGGCAACGGGAAGAACCCCTTCCCCTGGTTGGCCGAGCTTATGGACCTCAACAAGGAGCAGAATTTTTTCGAGGGTCGCGTAACCGAATATCAGAAAGCATCCTCCTTGGATTCAGTGAGCGATGACGAACTCTAGGGTTGTAGAATTCATGATACGCCACACTGGGTGCGAAACCGTTTCCGGATTCAACCGATTTGAGCCGCCGACGTAGCAGGTTATTCCACTCTCGTAAGTCTCGCTCTCCTAAACTGTTAAGTCCTCTGCCCTTCTAATTCATGATCGGTCATCTCTCTCTCGAAGAGGGTCTCGAAGAAGACCTTGAGTTGAAACGATTCGCGACTGCCCCGCCGGAGGAGAAGCCGCGATTCAAGTGGAGGGAAGTCCTCCTCGATGAACGCCTTGTCCAGCCGGAGATCAAGGTCGAGGTGAACGGGAATGAGAGGGAGTTCGATCTCGCGGAAGTCGCGGATACGATCGGCAATGCCCTGACGGATCTGCTGCTATCGCGTCGGGAAGAGAAGATTTTCACAATCGAGAATCAGGAATTCGTAGCGGAGATTGCGAAGGAGGTGGGCAGTCGCCTGCAATCGGAGCTTCCCAATGGGAGTCCTCTCAAGCTGGCGCAAGAGGAGGTCTACCAGTTAATCGAGAAAGCGTTGATCCGGCGAAACGCCCACGATGTGGCAAAGAGTGTGGTCTTGAGACGCTCGCGGCTACGAAACGGGCGCAATGGGGACAAAGGAACGGCGCCCCTCACTGTGAGGCTGATCAGGCGGAATGGGCAAGTCGTCCCATGGAACGTTGACAAGATCGAAATTGCGGTTCGGAAGGCTTTTCTCTCCAACAATTTCGATTCCAATCCGGCGGTTGAAGTGGCCCGGGCCGCGACGGAGCGAGTGCGCAATCTTGGGCAATCCTTCATTCATATCGAGGACCTGCAGGACATTGTGCAGGAGGAGTTGATGCGCCACGGCCATTTCAAGGTCGCGGAGTCCTACATACTCTACCGAGCCTATCGGGCGCGTCTCCGCGAAGTGCAGGCGAAAGAGCCGGCGCAGCAGGTGCGTCAGGACTCAATGGTTGTCGTCAAGACGGGTGAAGGTGACACTTTTTTCTGGGACGGGAGCGACCTCAAGAAGCGAATTGAGTATGCCATGATCGGGCTCGATCTCTGTCTGGACACAGAGGCCATCGAGAGTGAGCTGCGGCGTTCGATCTTTTCCGAGGTCAACCTTGAGGATCTGAAGAAGACGGTGATATTGAATGCGAAGTCGTTAATCGAGAAGGATGCCGATTTCGCGAAATTTGCCGGGCGCATACTACTCACCTACATATACGAAGAGGTGTTGGGGTGGGACATTGTCCGAGAAGGCGTGGAATCGCTCAAAGAATCTCACCGCTTAAGATTCAAAGGCTTTCTCGAGCATGCGGTAGGAATCGAGCGGTTGGACAAGCGATTACTCGATCTCGATACGGAGAAACTGGCCAACGCGATCGATCCTTCGGCCGATCTCGACTTCGATTATCTAGGAATTCAAACGCTCTACGATCGCTACCTCATCGTCGATAAGACGGGTGAGAATCCGAAACGGATAGAAACCCCGCAGATGTTTTGGATGCGGGTCTCGATGGGATTGACGGGGCAAGAGAAAAGGGAGCCCGAATCCTGGGCCATTCGACTCTACAATTTGTATAAGAGTCGCCGCTTCTGCTCTTCCACGCCGACCCTGTTCAACAGCGGAACGCAGCATTCCCAACTCTCCTCCTGCTATCTCTACAAAGTCGATGACAATATCGAATCGATCATGCTGCGAGGAATCGCGGAAAATGCTTTTCTCTCAAAGTGGGCCGGGGGCTTGGGTGGAAGCTGGACAGCGGTTCGTGGAACCGGCAGTTACATCAAGGGGACCAATGGTGAAAGCCAAGGCGTGATACCTTTCCTCAAGCTGCATAATGACCAATTGGTAGCGGTCAATCAGGGTGGGAAAAGAAGGGGCTCCGGATGCGCTTACCTGGAGACATGGCATAACGATATTCTCGATTTCCTCGAGTTGCGGCGTAACACCGGTGACGACCGGCGGCGCACTCACGATATGAATACGGCCAATTGGATCCCGGACCTGTTCATGAGGCGTATGGAGAATCGTGAGGATTGGACCCTCTTACGATCTAATGAGGCGCCCGACCTCCATGAACTCTACGGCAAGAAATTCGAGGAGAAATATCTCGAGTATGAATCCAAAGTGAAGCGCGGCGAAATGTATGGTCAGAGCATTCCCGCGATCGACCTCTGGAAGAAGATGCTGTCGATGCTTTTCGAGACGGGGCATCCCTGGATAACCTTCAAGGATTCCTGCAATGTTCGAAATATGCAGGATCATGACGGAGTCATCCACAGCTCGAATCTCTGTACCGAGATTACGCTCAACACCAGTGCGGACGAAACCGCGGTCTGCAATCTCGGTTCCATCGTGATCGATACCCATATCAGCGATGAAGGCCGCCTCGATATGGATGCTTTGCGGGAAACGGTAAGGATCGCGGTTCGAGTGTTGGACAATGTGATCGATATCAATTTTTACCCAACCGACGCGGCGCGGAACTCCAACATCCGCCATCGCCCAATCGGCTTGGGAATTATGGGCCTGCAAAATGCCCTCTACAAGAATGATCTCTCTTTCGCCTCCGAAGAGGCGGTCGAGTTCAACGACGAATTGATGGAGGCGGTGGCCTATTTTGCCTTTGAAGCATCGTCGGATTTGGCCAAAGAGAGGGGAAGCTACAGCAGTTACGAGGGATCGAAATGGGATCGCGGGATCTTTCCCCAGGACACCCTCGATCTTCTGGCGGAGGAGCGGGGAATTGAAGTGGAAGTAGCGAGGGGCAGTCGAATGGACTGGAAACCCCTACGCGAAAAAGTTCGGCGACAAGGAATGCGAAACAGCAATGTCCTTGCGGTCGCCCCGACAGCGACCATTTCGAACATCATGGGCACTTCGCCTTGTATAGAGCCGGCCTACAAGAATATCTTCGTGAAGAGCAATCTCTCCGGCGATTTCATCGTCCTGAATCAGTTCCTGGTGAGGGACCTGAAGAAGAGAGAGCTATGGAACGAGGATGTTCTCGATCAGATAAAATACTTCGACGGAGATCTCTCCTGTATTGATGCGATACCGAAGGAGATAAAGGATAAGTATCGAACCGCATTTGAGATTGATCACAGGTTCTTTATCGACGCCGCGGCGCGCCGGCAGAAGTGGATAGACCAATCTCAGTCGGTTAACCTCTTTCTCGGCGAACCGAGTCTGAAGACCCTTTCGCATATGTACCGAGCGGCTTGGCACAGGGGGCTCAAGACAACCTACTATCTCCGCACGCTGGGTGCATCGAATATCGAAAAGGCGACCATCAGGGTCAAGAAGCAGACCCGAGGAATCGTAGCCGAGGCCGCCAAAGAAGCGGCTATTGAAAAGTCGAACGAATTGAAGGAGGCAGAGGCATGCCGGGTCGAAACCGCCATGAATGGAGAAGAATGCGAAGCGTGCCAGTAAGGATTCCCCCCCAACGCCCACATACAGCCCACTGCTGATCGATGCGAGCCGGGGCAGGCCTGGTTAACCTGCCCCGGTTTCTTTTTCTTATTGCTAGGAGTCTGTCGGACGAACTCTGTCACTTGCGAAGCAGTTGAGTCTCAAAGTCCGACAGACTCCTAGCAAAAGAAACCAGACTCCTTCATCCATTGGTCGTTGTAAAATTTGCTCAGGTAGCGGCTGCCCGAATCGGGTAGTACGACAACGACGTTGCCTTGGTTTGTTTGGGTTTTGGCCCACTCCAGGGCTCCCCATACCGCACTCCCGCTTGATCCCCCGGCGAAGAGACCTTCCTCCCGGCAAAGGCGTCGGGCCATGAGGAAAGAGTCCCGGTCGTTCACTTGGATGATCTCGTCGATAATCTCGAAGTCGACCGCCTTGACCAGATAGTCTTCGCCGATACCTTCGACCTTGTAGACATCGGGTTGGGGAATTTGGCCGGTCTTAAAATAGCCGTAGAAGACAGACCCGATGGGATCGATAGCGACGTTCTTGATCTCCGGCTTTTTCTCCTTCAGGAAGCGCCCCGCCCCGCTCAGGGTTCCGCCGGTTCCGATCCCGCAAACAAAAGTATCGATCTCCCCTTCTGTCTGTTCCCAGATTTCGGGTCCGGTGGTGTGATAGTGGGCCTCTATGTTCTTGGGGTTGTTGTATTGATCCGGGTAATAGGCATTCGGAGTCTCTTGGGCGATGCGTCGCGCCACGCTGTAGTAGCTTTCCGGGGAATCGGCCGGCACGGCGGTCGGAGTGACGACAACTTCGGCGCCAAAGGATCGGAGAAGGTCAATCTTTTCCTGGCTCATCTTGTCCGGCATCGTTATGATACAACGGTATCCCTTGATGGCGGCAATCATGGCGAGCGCCGCTCCTGTATTTCCGGAGGAGTTCTCTACGATAGTGCCGCCTGGTTTGAGTAGTCCCTGGTTTTCGGCTTCCTCGATTATGAAGAGCGCCATCCTGTCCTTCACGCTTCCGGCCGGATTCATGAATTCCAACTTGGCGAAAAGATTCGATGAGGCCCCCGCGGTGATCTTGTTCAGCTTGACGAGCGGCGTGGTCCCGATTGCCTCAAGGATGGTCTGGCAGGATTTCATTGTTCTTCGCCAGACTGCCTTTTGGAAAGCCGACTCAATTGCAACTGTAAAATTCGGCGCCTGTGGCACGAAACCTTTTCCACATCCCAGTGTTTACTTATAGCAGTAATCGCTTAGAGTTGAAAACTCCGAGGGGTTTGTGAGCTCTTCCAGCTCAAGCCTCTCGAATGCGCCGTGAGAAGGATTCTACTAATTGCATGTTCAACCATTCTCCTTACGGGTTGCGTAAGGGATATGGAGCTTGTCGACTTTCGCTCGGGAGCGTCTGCAGAGGGCTTTTGGGACCAAGGTAAAGGGGAACTGCGGCTGTATCTTGAAGACGGCGAGGTCCTGTCCGGAAAGTATGTAAAGATGAACAATGCCCGTTTCACAATTGGGGCCGGATTGGGAGGATCACGTCACTTCTCCGGGGTTCGAGTCTACCCCTCGGTGGGCATAAACGGGAAGGGCAATTTCTACGCTCTGCTGCACAGTGAAAAGAGCAGCCTGGTCGTGGAAGTCGTGGCCGATTATAATCTCTGGTCCCGAAAAGGCTATGGGGAGGCGAGGTCCAACGATGGCCGCGTCTACAAAGTGGTCTTTTAGGAAGCTGTCGGACTTCGCTTTACGATATCCCGGGACGCTCCGGCCGTTTGAGTGCGTTCGTGGATCGCGGAAAATTCCACTACCGACATCTTCTTAATCAGCCCTCAAAGCCGAATTCGCACAGCATATCCTCCGTCAGTTCCGATAGGCTGAGAGGGTTGGGATGCGTAATGGCGTATTGGGAGCAGCAGGTGAGAAACTCCATCGCTGAACCAAGATCGGTATGGCGATCCCTTGCCTCCAGGAAGGTGAAGAGGGTCTTGCAGGCATCAATCCAATCTTTCAGAGAATAAGCGGAGTCGTCCACTTTGATGAGGAGTTGCTCAAGTGGGTTGAAGCCGGAGGCGGGATCAACACTTTGATCGAAGGCAGCCTCCGCCAGGAAGGCGAGTTCCGAGGGCTCTGAGCATGCTTGGGCGATGGCTTGGATTACCTTTTCTCTCGGCCTGTCCTGGTTGAGCGAGGCCGAGATCAGGTTTAGCGGATTGATCCAATCGTCGGATTGCGAGCCCGTCTCCTCAGCTCTTTGGTGAGCGATTTGCGGTATTCCCGCGTGATGATCCGTCACGGCTCGTATCCGAGATTTGGAGAGAGCCATTTTTCCACTTCCTCAACCTGCATCTCTTTTCTTCGGGCGTAGTCTTCGACCTGATCCTTGCCGATCTTCCCCACCTTAAAGTATCGAGAGTCCGGGTGGGCGAGGTAGACGCCAGATACAGAGCTTGGGGGATTCATGGCGAAGTTCTCGGTCAGACTCACTCCGGTGTTCTTCTTTGCGTCGAGTAAACTCCAGATGGTTGCCTTCTCTGTATGATCCGGAGAGGCCGGATATCCGCAAGCCGGTCGGATTCCACGATACTTTTCATCGATCATTTCATCGACCGTGAGGTCCTCAGTTTTTCCGTAACCCCAGATCTCTCGAACCTTTCGGTGCAGCAACTCGGCGAACGCCTCCGCTATACGGTCCCCCAACGCTTTGACCATGATGGCGGAGTAATCGTCTTTTCTCTTTTCAAAATGAGCAGCGTAGTCGTTTACCTCGGAACCAGCGGTGACGACGAAGGCTCCCGCGTAATCTCTCATTTCGGACTCTCGAGGGGCGACAAAATCCGAGAGACAGTGACAGGTCGAATCCCGGACTTTCCCCTTTTGCTGCCGGAGAAAAGAGAGCCGGGCAATGGCGTGGCCGTTGTCAACACTGTGAAAGAGGACTACGTCGTCGCCATCGCTATTGGCCGGCCAGATTCCAAAAGCGGCACGCGCTCTAAAGCGATTCTTCTCCACGATGGAATCGAGAAGCTTTCGCGCATCGTCAAAGAGTTCGGCGGCTTGGGTACCGTATTTCGGATGATCGAGAATTTTCGGGAAGAGCCCCTTTAGATTCCATGACCAGAAGAGAGGCGACCAATCAATGAACTGAGAGATCGCATCGAGGGGATGTTGGTCCAGAATCTGGAGGCCGAGTCTCTCCGGCACGTCGATCGTTTCGCTCGTCCAGTCAATCTTCCCATTTCGCAGTCGAGCCTGGTCGATGCTAATCAGCTCCTCGGCCCGACTTCCTCTCCCTTCATATCGGCGACGAATCTTGCCGAATTCCTCGGTGGTCTGCTCGACAAAGCGCTGCCGGGTCTCGCTTTTTAGAAGCTGGCTGCAAACTCCAGCTACGCGTGAAGCATCGAGAACATGGCAGATCGGACCCTGGTAGGCGGGAGAGATTTTAATCGCGGTATGGGCTTTGCTGCTGGTGGCGCCCCCGATGAGGAGAGGTATTTCGAAATCCTCTCGTTGCATCTCACTGGCCACGTGAACCATTTCGTCAAGCGATGGGGTAATGAGGCCGCTGAGGCCGATTACGTCCGCGTCATTCTCGCGGGCGGTATTCAGGATCTTCTCGCAGGGCACCATCACGCCCAGATCGGTGACGTCGAAATTGTTGCAGGCGAGCACCACCCCGACGATGTTCTTACCTATATCGTGAACGTCTCCTTTTACGGTCGCGAGCACGATCCTTCCACGCCCCTTCGAGTTCCCCGAGCTCGACTTATCAGCCTCAAGGTAAGGGGTGAGATAGGCCACCGCCTGTTTCATCACGCGAGCGCTCTTGACCACCTGCGGCAGAAACATCTTGCCGTCCCCAAAGAGGTCGCCCACGACCTTCATGCCATCCATGAGAGGGCCCTCGATGACGTCGAGCGGCCGTTCGCATTTCCGGCGGGCCTCTTTCCGTATCCTCTTCTACGTAGTTCGTAATACCGTGCACGAGGGCGTGAGAGAGACGCTCTTCAACGGAACCCTGACGCCATTCGAGGTCCCGCTTTTTTCCGGTCTTCTTTCTCTCTCCTTTGATCGAATTGGCCAGATCGACGAGTCTTTCCGTGGCATCGGTTCTGCGATTGAAGAGTACGTCCTCGACGTGATTAAGGAGTTCCTGGGGGATTTCCTCGTAGACCGTGAGCATTCCAGCATTGACGATCGCCAAGTCGAGACCGGCCCTTATGGCATGGTAGAGGAAGGCCGAATGCATCGCTTCCCGAATCGTGTTGTTTCCCCGGAATGAGAAGGAGATGTTGCTCACGCCGCCGCTGACGCGGGCGTGGGGGCACCTCTTCTTGATTTCGGGAATCGCCTCGATAAAGTTGACCGCGTAATCATTGTGTTCCGGGATGCCGGTTGCCACGGTCAGAATATTGGGATCAAAGATAATGTCACCGGGATCAAAAGCGAGCTCGCCACTGAGCAGGCGGTAGGCCCGCTCGCAGATCTGCACCTTGTGCTCCCTGGCTGTGGCCTGACCCTCCTCGTCGAAGGCCATAACGACGACTCCGGCTCCGTACTTCCGAACACATCGGGCCTGTTCCAGGAATCGCTCTTCCCCTTCTTTCAGGCTTATGGAATTGACAATGCATCGTCCCTGCACGCACTTCATTCCCGCTTCAAGGACTGACCACCTCGAGCTGTCGATCATGATCGGGACACGACTGATCTCCGGCTCCGAGGCCATGAGGTTGAGAAATCGCGTCATGCAGGCCTCCCCGTCAAGAAGGGCATCGTCGAAATTGACGTCGACGATATTCGCGCCGTTGTCGATTTGCTGCCGAGCCACAGCGAGGCCTTCTTCGAAGGCGTCTTTCTCAATGAGCTTTCGGAATCCGGGCGAACCGGTGACGTTGGTTCGCTCTCCAATCATCATAAAGGGAGCATCGTCGCCCACGATGTTGAGCGCCTCGAGCCCGCTGAAGCGGGTTCCCTTTGGAATTTCGGGCTTCTTCCGCGGCGGCATTCCCCGCAGCTCGGCGGCGATTGCCTGGAGGTGCTGAGGTGTGGTGCCACAGCAGCCGCCGACCAAATTGAGCCAGCCTTCCTGAGCGTACTGGGAGAGGACCGACGCCATGTTCTCCGGCGTATCCTCGTACTCGCCAAAGGCATTGGGAAGCCCGGCATTCGGGTAGCAGCTGGTGTAACAGTCCGCGATCCTCGAGAGCTCCTCCAGATAGGGCCGCATCTCTTCCGCGCCCAGGGCGCAATTGATCCCGACACTGAGAGAGTTCGCGCCCGCCACCGAGTTCCAGAATGCCTCCACCGTCTGCCCAGATAGAGTGCGTCCGGAGGCGTCCGTAATTGTGACAGAGAGCATAACCGGAAGGTCGATGCCGCGTTCCTCCTTCAAATCCTCGATCCCAGCCAGGGCGGCTTTGAGATTAAGGGTGTCGAAAACCGTTTCCGCGAGGAGGATATCGACACCTCCCCCTACGAGAGCCGCCGCTTGCTCAAAGTAGGAATCTCTCAGCTCGTCAAAAGTAACGTTGCGGTAGCCCGGCCGATCGACGTCCGGAGAAAGGGACGCGGTTCGGTTGGTTGGACCCATGGCGCCGGCAACGAAACAGCGCTTTTCGGGATGGGTGTGCATGAAATCATCCACCACCTTGCGGGCGAGAGAGGCGGCAGCCGTGTTGATCTCGCAGACGGCCTTTTCCAGACCGTAGTCTGACTGCGAGATTCGGGTCCCGTTGAAAGTGTTTGTCTCAATGATGTCGGCCCCGGCTTCGAGAAATCCCCGATGAATCTCCTCTATGATTTCGGGACGGGTCAGGGATAGGGCGTCGTTATTTCCCTTGAGATCCTTGGGATGATCCTGAAATCGGCCGCCTCGGAAATCTTCCTCTTCGAGCTTGAACTTCTGAATCATGGTACCCATTGCGCCGTCGAGAATAACAATACGCTCGTCGAGAAGGCGGCAGAGGTCCTGCTCAATATCGTTCGATGTCGATCGTTTGATCTCCGCGCTCATATGCGATAGAGGAAGAGCATTGGCAACGGGACTATTATCGACGCTACACGGGCCAAATTAATTGGGTTTGTGAGTTGGAAATCTAGAAGCGGTCCCATCTTTACTTCCCGTGGTCACGGATCGCATTCAGGTACGTCGCAACCGGAATTCAGAATAACGCGACTACCAATCACTTCAATCCAATTCTTTCTGCACTCAGCCCAACTAAGAAGATGTCGGTGGCCAAATCTGCCGCCGTCCACGAATGCAGCCAAGCAGTCCGAACCCGCCGCAAAATCGCAATGCTAAGTCCGACAGATTCCTAGCGTTCGCCGAACATGATCTGGGCGCCCAGGTAGGCTCCTCGATCGAGGGCTTTGAAACCGTCGACTTCGCCGTACTGTCGGTTGAAGAGATTTTCCACGCGTCCGAAAATCTCGATCCGTCTATGGATTCGGTAGCGTGCGTAGAGACGGGCCACGGAATAGTCCTCCGCAGTAATGCGGACGAAGGTGCCGCCATCGATGTCAAGGCGGTCCCTGTTGAAGCGAAAATCAAAGCCGGCTGTGAAATTCGGGGAGGGGATGAAGCGAATTCCGAGAGATCCCTGGTGGCGAGGCCGGCGCAGGAGTCGCATGTCGGTGTCGCGGTCCTCGGCCGTCAGGTGGGTGTAGTTGGCGTAGAATTGGAATCGATCGGTGGGCTTGAGGGTCGCCGAAAATTCGAAACCCTCGGTGCGGGCGTTGCCGACATTGAGAAGGGGAAATCCCGTGATCAGATTCGAGATGTCGTTGGCAAAGTAGATCCCTTCCAATCTTAGGGAACCTTGCAACAGCTCTTGTCGGAAACCGAATTCCCGCGATTCGCTCTCCTCGGCGTTGAGATTCGGATTTCCAAAAAGACCGTACAAGTCGAACGCCTGGGGTACTGCGTAGGCGGTGGCGAACTTCCCAAAGAAGCTCAACCCGAGCTGGGAATACGTCTTCTCAACGAGGACATTCCACGTCGTCGGGCTTCCGAAATCCGAATAGTCGTCAAAGCGTCCTCCTCCGGTGACATGAATTCCTTCAAGCGGCTGCCACCGGGTCTGGCCATAGACACTCAGGCTGCTCCAACTGTTGTCGAAGGGGGTGCCACCGAGCTCGAGGTCCTCCTGGAGAAAGTCTTCGTTTCGGTAGACCGTTCCCAAAGTAAGTGAAAATCGATCTCCTGGCATCCAGTCTACCTGGAGATCCGCCTCGTCCGTTGTCGTATTGGAATCGGTATGAAGAAAAAAGCTGGAAGTCTTCGATTCGAGTCTGTCTTTGGATCGGGAATAGAAGAAGCGCAGGTGAAGCTTTTCATCGATTCGATACTTAATCCCCGGTGAGAGAAGCCAGGTTTGGGTGGCCTGGAAGTCCTCCAAGGCTGGATAGGTGGGAGCCTTTCGGTTGTCGGGATTCCCGGAGCGGGCGTCGTAGAAGAGCGATGTAAAGTCGAAGGAGAGCGCTTCAGTGACTCTGAGGTTTCCACGGGCCATCAGATTCGTGATTCGATAACGACTGTTCGGTTCCTGATTGTCCGTCTCCAAGTGCGATGCACCCAGTTTCAATCCCGCCCGATCACTCCCCACCGTGGCATTGACCTGGGACCGATAGGTGCCGAATGACCCCGCTTCTCCTTCCAATCTGAGCCTCGTTTGCTCCTCCTCTCCGACTGCCCCGCTGAAAAGACTGATCACTCCCCCGATACCTTCCGCACCGTAGAGTGTGGACGAGGCTCCCTTCATAATTTCGACTCTCTCGAGATTATCCAGGTTTAGCTGGGCCAGATTGTAGGTGCCCGAAAACCCGCCGTTCAGTTTCCTTCCATCCAGAAGGATAACGGTGTGGTCGCTGTTCGTCCCCCGCGTAAAGAGCGAGCTCACTCCTCCTACCTGCCCCGTCGTCGCCAGACTCATTCCCGCCGTCCGGTTCAGAATCTCCTCCAGGGTCCGGTATTCTCCTCCCTCAATTTCCTCTCTCGTCACTACCGAAATTGACGGCGATGCCCGATCCAGAGGCTGTAGCGTCCGAGTTGAGACGACAAAGTAGGGCCTGAGCTCCTCCTTCGAATCGCCGGTCACTTCTCCGCCCTCCTCTCCCCCAGCAGGCGGCATTACCAGCAGCAGACCCATCCACCCAACTAATCTAGCTCTTATCGGTTTTCGCGACTTCATCTCCTCCAGAATCCTTCCTCTAGTCGTTATCTCTCCCCTCTGGCAAGCCTTAATGACAATTATATGCCAATAAAGGTTTTGACTTGGGTGGAAGGATAGGAGAGGAGCAGAAGAGGGAAGCGATGAGGGGGCGATTAAAGTATTACTTTATAGGGGTAGGGTTGGGGTGTCTATTGTTGATGGTGTTGCCGCGTCCGATACGGCGTACAGGGATTGAGAAGGAAGGGAAGCACTTACACGGGGAGTATCCGATAAGGATTGAGGATGGCTACGGTCGGGAGGTAGTGGTAGCCTTCCGGCCGAGGCGTTTGATATCCTTGGCGCCGAGTGTGACGGAGATTCTTTTTCGGTTGGAGAGTGGAGAGCAGTTGGTGGGAAACACGAAGTTCTGTGATTACCCGGCGGGGGCAGAATTGATAGAGAAGATTGGGGGGATGCGGCAGCCCAGCCTGGAGAAGATGATCCAGCTGCAGCCGGATCTGGTCCTGGGGACTGTATTGAGTCCGCCCTCGTTGTATGAGCAGATGGAAGCGGCGGGGTTTAATGTGGTGGCATTTAGTCACGGCGATTTCGACGGAGTATTGGATGACATTCGCACGATCGGAAAGATTACGGGAAGGGTTGGAGAGGCGCTACGACTGACCAGCGCCATTGAGGAAAAGCGGCGTGGGATCGAGAAGAGGCTCCAGAGCAAGGCCGATGAGCCCCGCAAGCGAGTTCTCCTCCTCTATGGCCTGGGAGGACTGTTCAGCGCCGGAGAGGGCTCTTGGGCGGGAGATTTAGTCGAGCAATGTTACTCGGACAACGTAGCCGGATCGGCGCGATCGACCTGGCCACAGTTGTCGTTGGAGGGGATCCTGGCGGCCGATCCGGAGATTCTCATACTGGCGGTACCATCGAAGGGGCAGGGGCACGAGCGGGCGCGGGAGGAACTCTCCGCCTTAAAGGAGAAAGAAGTGTGGAGGAATATCTCAGCAGTCCGAAGCGGCCGGTTGGAGGTAATCGACAGTGAAATTCTGGAGATTCCGGGGCCCAGGATGATCGATGCCCTAGAATCCCTGGCGAAAGCGATTCATCCGGATCTCTTCGAGCAATTTGGGCAGGTGCCGTAAAAGACGACTTCTGCTCCGTCGATTGTGAATCCCGGCGGCGCCTCATAGGTTGGGGAAGGTGATTCTTTTTCGAAGTCGAAGACCCTCCTGCAGCGATGACAAATAAAGTGGGGGTGGGAACGTCCTCCGGCGGTTTCGAAACGAGTGGGTTGTCCGGGATAGTCGAGACCGACGAGCCTTCCCTCATTGACCATCTCACCAATGTGTCGGTAGACGGTTCGCAGGCCGAGAGTCGGAACATCAAGGCGACCGGCTAAGTGAATCTCTTTCGCGGTCAGAGGTCTTGAGGTCTGCTCGACCACGCGGGAGATCACTTGTCGTTGCCGAGTGTTTCGGAACCTGGACATGGGGAGGCGCTTCTTAGTTGGACACCGGTATTCTTCTTGAGGGCCTTCAGATCGTCCTCAATGTTTCGAAGGATGGCAGGTCCCATTCGATCGATGAAGAGAACACCGTTGAGGTGATCGATCTCATGCTGGATGACACGAGCCAGGAGACTATCGCATTCTAACCTGTGAGAGCCCCCGTCGAGATCCCGGTAGTCCACCCCTATTGATTCGGAGCGATAGATGAGAGCTTGGATTCCGGGGAAGGAAAGGCAGCCTTCTTCATAGGGAGACTCAATCTCCGACGGAAAGCAAAGGGAGGGATTGATCAGAACTAGCGGCATGATCAATTCAATTGGAAGGGTGCGGCCGTCCAATCGAAGATCGATTTCGAGCTCTCGGGCCGCCTCCTCGATATCAATCACACAGATCATCTTTCTTTGATCGACCTGCTGAGCAGCAAGGCCGATTCCCTGGCTCGCGTACATCGTCTCTACCATATCATCGGCCAGTTGCTTGAGGTCCACGTCGAATACTTCGACGGTTTCTCCTTTGCCACGGAGGATGGGTTCATCGTACTGTGTCACGCGTAGAATCATCTGCCGGAAAGCTTTCGGCAGTATTCTGAGATTTCCGGAAATTCAGCAACCAAATAGAGCAGGAAGGAAGACGGATGTCGAAACTCGCCATACTTTCCGAAGCCTTTCTCTTCCTGGTCCTGTCGGCTGTCCTCCTCCTCTTCGGTGCCGGCATTCCGGTGCACTTCCGAGCCCTCGCCCCGAGCGTATTAACGGAAGCGGGTAGGGGCAGTGATACGATCGTTGACCTTGCTTCGTCCTACCTCGATGCAGGAAAGATCGGACCGGTGGAGCTCTTTCTCAACTTGGGGTTTTCCGAAGTTGATGAAGGTTCGGTTAGGGAGCGGCGACAACTTCTTCACAAGACCCATCCGGCCTATCGACTGTCCGGTGGTCCTGCGCCCTATTTCGAGCAGTTCTTGAACCTCCTGGAAGAAGGAGGGCTGGAGGAAAAGGCGATGAAGGTGATACCGTTTCTGCTACACTCCGGCTACCGGGAGCATCTGTTGGGATTTCTTGAGCACTCGAGTAATTCCACCGTAGGGTCTCTTCTCTCCTCCCGCGCCCTGACTTCGGTAACTCGATTCATGCCCGTCTCAACTGCTGCCGGTCAACCTCTAGACGCCACCATATTGATGACCGCGCTCCTCGTGCAAGGTGACGATTTCTCGCCTGAGTTGACGAGGGAGCTCAAGAAAGTGGCTGAGGGTGCGGGGAGAGGCGAAAGGTCCGCGGTCGATCGATTGGAGGGAGCTTACCTCTCCCTGCTCGCATTCGGCCGAAGAATGAACTGGGTGCAGCTGGCTGAGTGGACGAGCCGATTTCGGACTCTCGACGAAATGGAGGGAGCGGCGGCCGTGATTCGGCGGCATGCGAGGGAGGTTCCACTCTTCTACAGCCTCATCCTTCTGGTCGGTGAACCCGGCGCCATCGTTCGCTACAGCGAGGAGTTTGGCCAGGGAGGTCGGAACGACTTGAAGTTTGCCCTTCCGGCCGGGGCGGGCGCGGTTAAGGAGTTGATCAAGCACGGGAAACCCATCTATCGGCCACCCGCGATTTTCGAGGCAGTGGATCGGCTGACGGAATGGGTCCGACAGGCGCCTCTACTCAGTTTTACGCACCGCCACCCGCAGGCAGCAATCAATCTGAAGATTCTTATCATGTTAGCGGCCGGATACGCCCTCTCCCTCTTCCTCAGCAACCTGTTGGAGTTTTCCAGCCATAGGCGAGTCGTTTCTCGACTCAATCCCCTCGTTGTCCTTCGCAACAGCATCGTGGCGCTCTTCTTCGCAATCACGTTGTGGGTGATGATGGAACCCGCCCTCTTCGACCCCGGTCCTGAGCCGAAAGCTAAGTTGCGTTTGGTCTTCGACGTTGTTAATAGACCCGAAGCTCTAAAATCGCAGAATCTTCTCACCCCGATGCTCGATCAGATTACCATTCTGATAATTCTAATCTTCTTCCTGCTTCAACTCATCGTTTACGTCTTCTGTCTGATCAGGATTTCCGAAATCAAGCGTCGGGATGCGAATTCGGATCTCAAAATCAGATTGCTTGAGAATGAGGACAATCTTTTTGACTTGGGATTGTATATTGGGTTGGGAGGCACCGTTGCTTCCCTCATCCTTCTGGCTATTGACGTCGTTCAAGCGAGCCTGATTGCGGCCTACTCCTCCACTCTCTTCGGTATCATATTCGTGGCAATTCTCAAGGTCTTCCACGTACGACCCTACCGTCGCACCCTAATCCTCGGTATTGAATCCTCACAGGATGAATAAGACCCTGCTCCTCGTAATCTGCGATTTCTTGCTCCTCAGCCTGCTCGCTCTGGCTCGATTCGACTTGCCGGAGGAAGCCAGATCGGAGGAGAAACTGAGGGAGGTTGAAAGGGAAGCAGCGGTGGAAGAGGACCTCATCGAGATGTTAAAGATGACCTTGGAGTTAGAGGAGACGGGTAGCGAAATATTGAGCAACCGCCTACAATCGACGGAGCAGGAGTTAGACGCGGTTTCGGACCGGCTCGATTCGGCCGTGGCTGACCTGGATGAAACTTCGAGCAGACTGGCGGAGAGCCGGTTGAATGCGGGACGCCTGGAGCGAGAGAGGGAGGATCTCAGTAGAGCGAAGAAAGCCGTCGAAGACGACAAGTCTCGAATCTCGAAGCATTTCCAGTCCACCCAGGAGGAGCTCCTCTCAGTGGAACGGGAAAGAGGGAGTATTGCCGAAGCCCTCGCCAAGGTGAGAGAAGAGGCTGCGGCGGAGAGGGAGAGGGTGCGTTTTGTACAAGAACAGCTCCAGGACAAAGCGATCGAGATCACCCAGGCCGGGGAGAAAATCCAGGCTCTCGAGGGTGAACGCAACTTCGCTCAGAATCGCAGCCAGCGCCTGGAGACAGAGCTGCAGATCGTAGAGACGGAAAACAGAATGTTGGAACAGAACTTGATCTCCGCCGAGGCCCAGATCCAAATCGTGCGAGTGGAGAAGGACGCCATTCAGAAACAAACTTCGCAGCTGGTCGAAGGGGTCGCGGTTCTGGCTGAATCCTCCTCTGCCATTCACGAAGAGATCCGGCAGATTCAGCCACTCTCGGCGAACACTATCTTTAAGGAGTTTACCCAGAATCGGGGAGAGATCACATTTTCCACTGTGGCGCGTGGCGGGAAACGGAGAGAAGTCTCTGTTCCAACTACGCTGGTTTCTTCGGGCGAGGCTACGATCGCCGTTTTCGATGCCAGTGAAACCCCTTTTCGGCTCGTCGAATCTCCATCCAAGTATCGATCGGTCTCGGTCTACCTCAACCTCGGGGGGAGGGAGACATCTCTCGGCGAAGTCGCTTACCTTTCGGTCGATCCAAGGGTGATGGCGGCAAGGGTGGACCCCTCCTTCGCGGAAGAGGCGGGCGCCAAGACGACTCCCCTCTCCCTCGAACCGTATCGCTTTTCAGAGGCCGTCCTGATTAGCGATAGCTCCGACTACTATGGTGAATCCAGTTTCAAAATAGAGACTTCACAGAGCGATTATCTAAAGATGCAGGGCCGTCTATTCAATCGTCTCTTCGGTGAGTTTTCGCCCGCGGAAGGCGATTTCGTTTTCGCCAAGTCAGGAGATATCCTCGGTCTCATGGTCAATAACCAGTACTGCGTATTGCTCGATTCACTCTCCTTTGCGTCGAGAATTCCCGTCGGCTCGCACTTTTCGCAGGAGGAGGCCGATACCGCATCCCGCATCGGCCGAGCGATCCTCTCCCGGCGGCCTGCGGAGCTCCAATAGGAAGCTGTCGGCCAGGAGTCTTTCGGACTCAGAAACTTGATTGTTGTGTAAGTGCTGACGCTGGTCCGACAGACTCCTAGCAATAAGAAAATGAAACTGAGATTTGTGGAGATTGCCACTTCTAACTCCTCCGGTGGATTGTGCTGTGCCAGTCTGTCTCGGATGTCAGAAGAGTCTCAGACTTCCAGCTTCAGATATTCAGAATGCCACGCGAAGCTATGACAAACCGTCTCAAATCTCAGTTTCATTTTCTGGGAAGGAATCTGTCGGTATGAAGTTCAGACCTCACTATCTTGCCCCTTTAAAGGAGCTATGCAATCGCAAGTTTAAATCTCGATTTATAGCCGAGTTGGAAGGTAATGGTTCGGCCCGAGCGGTCGGGCATCAGGAGCGGGTTCTGGTTGAGAGTCTGGAGGTACTCAATCACGACTTGCTGCAAATGAGGGGAATAGTTTGCGGTTGGGAATAGATGCGCTTCGACGGTTGCGCCCCTCTCTATGAGGGCGCCGTCGCAGTGAGTCAGATTGCGAAACAGATCGTGGTCGTCACGATAGTTGTCGTAGCCTTCTTTAAAGGGTTCAAACTGCTTGTAGAAACTATTGCGGGCGAGGATTTTCAAGGCATCCATGATGGATTTGTTGGAGGTGTCCAGGCGGACATAGTTCTGCTCAATGAGTCGCTCCAGGCGCGAGCATTCGGTCTCGATTTGCTCCCCTTCGAGTTGGAGGGCATTGAGCTTGTGATCGAGGCGAGCGATCATGGCGCTCCTTGAGGTGCTTTGGCCCGGATGGGCATGTTCGGCCAGGAGCAGTCTTTTCAATGCTTCGGTGGATTGGGTTTTCTGCTTCAGGAGTGCTTTAGCGGCACCGCTTTTCTCCTGCCTATCCTCAAGGTGTTGGGCTAAGCGCTGGTAGTGGATGGTGCGATAAGAGGTGATCTGATTAATCCCAAAGTACTTATCGAGGTATTTGAAATCATTCTCCTGAATCCAGCGACTGAACATCCCTTTGAGGACTGCTTCATCGGGGGCTTTTGGGTCGGTCCCTAAGATGCTCACCGTAATGGTTTGATTTCTGGGATTGGTCGCTTCCACCACCCATTGGGTAAGATGAGGATTCTTTTTCCACGGGCCCCGCTGATAGCAAAGATAATACTCCTGGAGATCTTCGGCATGGTTTCTGGGGCGCAGCAGGCGCAGTTGTCCGTCGATCCGTTGCAGGGGCTGGCCTTGAAACCTTTTTCCCAGGTGATGATTTCGAGTTGAGGATGCTCCAGGATGGCTTCGTAAAACCAGTCCGCGGCGATCGCCCGGTCCACGTAAATGCTCACCTTCTTATCCGCAGGCACCTCTACCAATTCGAGCATCGCTTCGCAGTTGGGGATAAACCGTTTCCTTATATCCTCGTAGTTGTCGGTGCTGGCAAAATAGACCGGAGAGCCCTTCAGGGTATGAATAAAATCGCTGTGAAGCGCTTTGTCGGCCAAACGGATGGTGGGACACCAGCCCGCCAGGAGCTTGCTCATGCCGGTGTAATGTTTGGTGTGCGGATCATAATAAAAGCTCTGCTCACAAGAAGCATTCAGGTTCCTCGCGTTCACCCTGAGGATCGCTCTTAAAAGCGCTTCATGGGCCAGGGCGCTGAGCCTTTGGCGTTGCAGATGGGGCGTATAGAGGACTCGCCCGATGAGCTTTTGCAGGTCTTCCAGATCGAGCAGTTTGCTCTGCTCGATATTCACCGCGGCCAACAGCGCGCAGGCCAGCCATTGCTTCAAAAGCCAGCCCTCTTCGCCATCTATCTGAGCCACTTGCCCGAGCCCTTCACTGAATACCAGCACCCCTAAATGTCGACACCACTGCACCGATTCGGAACTGCCCGTGGTAAAATCGGGAGACTCCTTGCGATTCTCCTCTTCGCCTTCGGCCTTGTTTTCTGCTTGCTCCTGCTCTGCCTGCAAGGGTGAACCCTTGGGAGAATCCCAGGCAGTCTCCCGATTTTGCCCCCTCCTCTGCTCGGCCTCCTTGGCCAAGGCCTCTTTGAGCTCCTTAAACAAAGGGCGCAGGGTTTCCCCACTGAGGCTGACTGCGAACACCTCCTCGATCTCACCGCGTATCTTCTTGCTGTAAGCGTACCGGCTCTGCTCATAGATCTCAAAAAAGCGCACCCGCACAAAACTCCGTATTTCCCGGGTCAATTTGCGATGCCACCGGCGCCCCGCCAACACCCGGCCCAGGGTTTCGGCATCGCCACTTTGCAGGGCCTCGCCCCACCGCTTCATCGTCTTGGGGTCAACCTCAAATTGTCTCTGTAAGCACCCTATCTTCAACCCCGCATTATAGAGCCGTCCCACCAGAATCTTGAATCCAACCTGCTCGCGATCGTCCCCCACCACTTCCAATAGCTCATGGCCGTAATAGACCTGCAATTGGCCTTTGCTCAGGTCCCGATAGACCGTCAGGCAGGGATTACGCTTGTCTACCCCAAGGAGGCATTGTTGGCAGGACTCTTCTTGCTCGGTAGGTTTCTCCATTTTCTTCGAATTAGTTCTTCGAAGGAGAAGCCTACCGTTTTCTTTCTCTCGTTAAAAGTCGGGAATTCTACTTGCGATTCTACCCACCCCGACAACCCGCATAATAGCGAGTTCTGAAGTTGGTCGCAATTTACAACCGTCAACCTACGATCCGAAGTTCAAGTCTGTTACGAAGCGCAAAGCCCGACAGATTCCTAGGTGTCAGGTGAATTCTCTTCCGCGTAGACGCTGACGCGAGTCTTGACGCCCCCTACCAATTCTTTTGCTCTTCGGAGGGCTTGAGCGGTTGAGAGGGTAGGGTTCTGTGGTGCCTCGGGGAATATATTCTCACTTCCGATGACTTCGATCAGTCCGGAGTTTCGGAATACTCGAAAGACCTCTTCGCGCGCTTCGCTGACCAGCAGGTGGCGTCCGATCTCACGCATGTTTCGGACCAGCTCGATCAAGGCGAGGGCGCTGGTCGAGTCAAGGTGATGTGCGTTTCGCATTTTCAGTATGACCACCTTGAGATTAGGCTCCTCCACCAGGCGACGCATTTGATCGCGGAAGAGTTCAGCCGCGCCGAAGAAGAGTTCGCCTTCCACATGGACTATCGAGACTTCGGGATCGGATCGTAACTTTCCCTTTTCCAATGGAGTGAGGTGTCCGTCGATCCCGGCCGTGTATTCCACCAGTTCCGGTACCGCTGCTTTACGCACGAAAAGCAGTATTGAGGTCACGGTACCGAATAGGATCCCGAATTCGAGTTTGATGAGCAGAGCGGAGAGGAAGGTAGTGGTGAAAACAATGGCATCGGATCGGGTCGTTTTCACAGCGACATTGATATCGTAGCGATTGATAAGGGACAAACCAATGGAGATCACGACAACCCCGAGGGCGGCTTTGGGAACGTAGGCAACGAATCCTCCGAGGAGGACGGCGATAAAAGCGCAGATCAAACCGCTGATCATGCTCGAAAAGGGGGATGCGGCTTTGCTGGTGTGGTTCAAGCTGGAACGACTCAGTGATCCTGATGCGGGCATTCCGCCGGAAAAGGCACAGGCGAGATTGGCGATTCCCATCCCTAACATCTCCTGGTTCGTATCGAGTCGCTTTCCCGATCGTGCGGCCAGCGACTTTCCGATCGAGGCCCCCTCCAGGATACAGAGAAACGCGATAATCAGTGCCGATAGAGCCAAATTGCCCACCGTGGCGTCATCGATCTTTGGAATTCGCAGAGACCAATTTGAGGAATCGATGGCGTTGAGCATCTGAAGAGAAGTGGAATCGCCTCGGTCGCTTAAGACTTCGCTGGAGATGATATTCACGATCCAGGCGATGAGCGAGGCGATGACCAGGGTCATCGCAACGTTGGGTATGGCACGAAACTTTCGGTTGAGAACGATGAAAACAAGAACAGTGGCGGCGCTGAGAAAAAGGGATGCAAGATCGGCGTCTTCAAGATTTTCGAATGTGAGCCGGATAATCCCCACCATGGTCGTGCCCGCCGGAAGCTCAAAATCCACGCCCATGACACTCCTTGCCTGGTTGACAATGATAAAGAGGGCTGCGGCTGAAATATATCCGGTGATAACAGAGTGGGAAACATACTGAATGAGGTCGGCGACTCTGAGGACGGCACCAAATACGAGAAACAGTCCGACCATGAGAAGAAGGACGGGAACGAGAGCCGGTTTCTCCGATGCGGCAATGTTAAGGCTAAGAAAAGAGGTAAAGAGTAGAATCGATGTTGCGTTGGTTGGACCGAGTACGATGAATCTCGATCCCGAAAAGAGTGGGCCGACCAAGGCGGCGACGGCGGAACCGTAGACCCCGTATTCGATGGGAAGGCCGGCGATCGATGCATAGGCCATTCCCTGGGGAAAGGCGAGCAGGGCAACATTCAGGCCCGCCCAGAGATCGCGACGAGCTTCCGATGAACGGTAGTTGCGGAAGGATTGCCGTATCGGAAAAGGATTTAGCCCGAACATTTCACAAACCTTCTGCTGCGATCACGAAATCTCTCTCACCACCTCAATTGTGTCGTTCGTCCGAATATCGCCTGATTTGAGAACGCGGGCGCAGATACCTCCCTTCGTCCCGATGAGCGCTTTGGTCATGCCTTCCTCGGTGAGCGATTGAATATAGGCGCAGGGGGGGCGGGGACGATCGAAGACGAATCTGGCCTCCCCGATAGAGAACTCCCTACCCTGCAGTTCGTAAAGCCGAATCCCTCTCGTGACAATGTTGCGACGGTGCTCGCCTCTCTTCACCTGCAAACCGGTTTCGCGGCTGACCTGATCGAGAGTCTCGCCTTCAATCAGGGTAAGTTGGCACTCGTCGATTCCCGACCAATACCCCGTCTTTTTCAGGTATCTGTCTCCTTCGAGTCCGCTATTCTCGACCGCTTTGAGCGCTTCTTTTTTTACCATCGCGGCGCCCCCTTCCGGGGCGACGTAGATCTCTTCTACTTTTCCCTTCATGATTAAAAAGTCTCCGATTGCTAGGAGTCTGTCGGAGGAGTTTCGTCAATATTGCAGCAAACGAATCAGATACTTCAACAGACTCCTTGCTGATCAGTCGGTCACTACGCCCTTCTTAAGAATCAAGTTACCGTATTTCGCGGTGTCACCACTCATGACTACGGCAAAGGCCTCTTTGGCACGATCGTAGAACGCGAATCGCTCAACTCGCGTGATGGGCGGTGGGTTCGGGCAATTCTGTGAAATCATGGAACGATAGGATTCCTCGATTGCAGGGTCGAGCGTGTCTCCTTCGACCGGGGCCATCATGAAAAGCGGGCTCTCGGCGTAGGTGTCCAGAGGGAAGAGCTTCAGAATGCCGCCCAGAAGCTGGGTGATCTTGACACCGTCGGCTCGAAGAACTCGATCGTTGCAACTCTCGCCGGGAAAGTGGGCATCGGCCAAGACAATCTCATCACCGTGTCCCATTCTCGAGAGTGCGGCCAAGAGATCAGGTCCAATGAAAGGTGAAATTCCTCTCAGCATTCTTCTACGAGTTGCGAATGGATAGGCGGAGTGGGGATCGATTCTCTGAGATCGCCATGGGAGTCGACAGCCTCCTAGCGTGTCTTGCTCCTGTAATAAGCTCGATTCTTGGTCCTATTGTAGCCGCCCGTCGTTACGGTTGTTTCCGAATCCGAATTATCCTTGATCGTGTATCCATCCTCGATTTCGGCCTTGATAAAGGCATTCCACATCTCGAACTGCTTCTTTTCCGGGTGCATCTCCAGGCCGGGTATCTGGACGTCCGCATCGAATGTGTAACGGGTCACGCGGACGGGTCGTCGGCCGATCTCGGCTGCCGATAGCCCCTGTCCTTTTATCCAGCTGAGGAACCCTGGCTCCGAAATCTGGAATTCGAATACTCTCACTCTGGGCGTAAGGTAGTAGGAGATATCGTTTGCCTCCTCGGGTAACCATTCCACGGAGACGGCATGTTCGGCAAATTCGATTGCAGGCGATCTAAGGTAAAAAAGAACGTTGGCCGCGAGGAGGATGCCGATGGCGGAACTGAGGACAATCATGCTCTTGCGACGGCCCGCCCGCTTCCGGTCCGCAAAGCTCTTCTTCTCCTCCACTTCGACAGCTATGAAAGGCGGCGTGGTGCCCCGGGATCTGAATTTCGGACTTGGTAGATTCTCATCGAGCGCGGCCGGATCGGGCTGATTGACTTTAAGCGACCTGACGTACCCTCCTTCCCCCTTTGAGAGGGTCGCCTCGAACTTCTTAAGGTAGTAGCCGGTGATGAGATAGAGCCCTCCTCCCGCAGGCTTGTGCGCGACGTGGATTAATTCGGGGGTTCCGATGGTTTCTTCCGGGAGTTCAAATAGAGCTACCTCACTGTCCGTGATGTTGAATTCTCCGGCATCGCTATCGGCTTTTTCCTTACTGCTGAACGCACCTACGGCCCTCCGCGATCCTCTCGCCAAAGAAACCAGCACGAAGATATTCATCAATAATGGTTTACGCTGTTACGCCCCTCAATTTCGATTCGGAACAGAATCGCGGCGTCGTAAACACCTGAGGCTGCGTTTAAGATGAACTCCCGTTTTGGCGGTGTCGAATTCGCCAGTCCGAAACAACCTACTCGGCCATCGGATAGTGGAATTGAGCAACGGATCTATCAACTCCGACACGAGAACCATCAGCGCGGCAAAGCGACCTTTTTCTTGGGGCGCGGTGCTTTCGTTCCGAATTTGCATCCATTGTGAAGAGTCGGACGCATTCAATCAATAGGACAGATCGCATTTATCGATCGATGTGCAGTCAATTACAAGATTATTGTCGTAGCAGAAGATTTGTGAGATGTTCGGGCTAGGAGTCTGTCGGACGAACCTATTCACTTGCGAAGCAATCGAACGTCAAAGTCCCACAGATTCCTAGCCCGCTTTTCTGTTTCCGGCATCCGGCACCACGACTGAGGAAAACTCTGCCGCAACGCGAGGTACGAAAATCTGTGAGGGAAGCGGGCCGGAACCGGTCAAAAATCGTAGGCCACGGTGCGGCCGTTGATAGTCGTAGTGACCCGGGTAGTGTCGGTGCCGACGGTGAAGTCGTAGGTTTCGTCAGCGACACTGGAGAGTCCGGTCATGTGGAGTCCCGGACCCAGAATCATTGCGGTGGAAACCTGAGAGACTCCTTCATCCAGCATGTACTGCTGCGCCGCGGATGAGATCTGGCGGAGATTGTTCAACACGGCTTTGTCCTGTGATGTCTGGCGGATCTTGTTGAAGGCTGGTATAGCCATTGCAGCCAGAAGACCGATTATCACCACCACGATCATTATCTCGACCAAGGTGAATCCTCGCTCCCGGATTCTATAATTGTAATTATGCATGATATTCCTAATTTACGGTTACATTATTCTTGATTATAAAGAAATTGAGCCATTTGAGGAGATTCTCCGGAGCATTTAAGAACCCGGAATTCCCGGATTGCTGGGGGGAAATCCGGGGATCCCCCTGACCCGATGGGTTGCAACTTCCCATCCGTACATGCGGCGGCGGCTCCGATAGCGGGCGCATCGGAGCATTATTGAGCGGTTCAAGCTGCGGGGTCTATATTTCCCCGCCCTCGAATTGTATCTCTGGAATTTTCCAGGGAATGGGCCCGCCGGAAAGAAGATGGCGGCAGCCCTCTCGAAACTGAACCCGCGAAAGGTTCTTATAATATACTCCATTCCGATTCATAATACGATGATATACGTCGCCGAAAAGCTCGGCGGTTTCCCGTAAGGGCATGAAATAAAGGAAGTTATACTAAGAGGATGGTTGGAAATTGCAATGTTTTAAAGACCGAGGGAAGGGGAAAGGTTCAAGCTCTGGTGCCCATACCCCTTGCGGTTGTCGAACCTATCTTCTTTTCTATACTTTTAGTACTTGAGTGGTGTGTCTGGCGAAACGCCGAGGATCGGCCCTGAGTATGGTGATTTCCGCTCCTCTATTGGGAGAAGGTTCATGGGATTCGAGATATACTTGAAATGGGCGGGGAAATAGAAACTGGGCTGGCTGGCGGAAGTGCGCCTCAGGCCCTCAAAGGCAGCTTTGGGTTTGACTCGTTTCGTCCGGGTCAGGAAGCCGTGGTCGATTCCATTTTACGAGGAAAGGACCTCCTCGTAGTGATGCCGACCGGCGGAGGCAAGTCGCTTTGCTATCAGCTTCCTGCGGTGATGACTGCAGGGGTGACGATCGTTGTATCGCCCTTAATCGCTTTGATGAAGGACCAGGTAGACTCTCTTCTAGCGCGATCGATACGGGCCACATTCATCAACAGCAGTTTAAGCGGAGGGGAACAGAATAGACGTATCGAGGAGATGGGAGAAGGGGCTTACAGGCTTGTCTACATTGCCCCGGAACGTTTCCGAAACTCGCGGTTTCTGTCGGCCTTGAAGAAGCTGAAGATCTCTTTCTTCGCCATTGATGAGGCCCATTGCGTATCGATGTGGGGGCACGATTTTCGACCCGATTATCTTTGGATCGGTCGTTCCATCGATCAATTGGGGCATCCACCAGTGGCTGCATTTACGGCTACCGCTACTCCCGAAGTCCGGACCGACATTCTCAAGCACCTCAATATTCCTGATGCTATTGAATTCGTTACGGGATTCGGTCGACCGAACCTTGGATTTCAAGTTGAACATGCCACCTCGGAGGCGGCCAAGATCGCTCGTGTGAGCGAAGTCATTGGTTCGGAGAGGAAGGGAATCATTTACTGTGCCACGCGAAAGCGGGTGGAGCAGCTCTCCGATAAGCTCGTTTCCTGGGATATTGCGCACGTCTCCTACCACGCGGGCATGGAGGATGAGCAAAGGAATGAGGCGCAGGAGCGCTTCATGAATGGAAGAGCGGATGTTGTTGTGGCGACGAATGCCTTTGGGATGGGAATCGACCGCGCCGATATCCGATTCGTTGTGCACTTCGAGATTCCTGGTAGTGTCGAAGCCTACTACCAGGAAGGGGGGAGGGCAGGTCGGGACGGAAAGCCCGCGCTCTGTTTGCTTCTCTTCAACTACGCCGACAAACGTATTCAGGAATTCTTCATCGAAGGAGGGAATCCGAGTGAAAGGGTGATCAGTTCGGTTTATTCATTGCTGTCACGGCTGGCGGACGAGAACGGTGAGATCCGGCTCTCGACCCGGGATCTGGCCAGTCGAATGGAAGGTCGAACGAACGGAATGGCTGTCGCAACCGCCCTTACTTTGTTGAGCCGTATGGGTGCGGTTGAGCGATTCGATCTGGCCGGTGAGCGCATGAAAGGTACGCGTCTCACACGGACCGATCTGTTATCAGGCGATCTGAAAATCGACAACGAAGCACTTGCCGAAAAGGAAAAACGCGATCGCGCAAAACTGAATGCGGTCATTCAATATGCCTACGCCGACGCCTGCCGGCAACAATGGATCCTCGACTATTTCGGAGAGAAGACGGCAGCCCCGTGCGGGCTATGCGACGTTTGTCTTCCCGATCCGTCTAGAGCGGCGCGTGATCCGACTGATGAGGAGCTTCTCACACTGAGGAAGGCGCTGAGCGGAGTTGCTCGCGCTTCCCGTCGTGGAGGCTCCGGGGGCTGGCTCCCTCGCTTTGGTGCAAACCGGATCATCATGATGTTGACAGGGAGTCGTCGCGCTCAAGTCCTAGATGCCGGATTGGACACAGTTTCAACTTTCGGGATTCTCAAGGAACTGGGTGCGGACTACGTTAAGGCCCTATTCAAAGAGATGGAACGGAGTGGATTGATCCAGGCAACCGCGGATGAGTATCGAATGATCACTTTGACTTCATCGGGAGACGCCGTCATGCGGGGAAAGGATAAAGTCAGGCTCGCATTCCCGGAGGAAAGGAGGGCGGCGCCCGGCAAGAAAAGGGAAAACTCGGCCTCGGTTAAATTGGCGGAGGAGCCGGATCAGGATCTCCTCAAGCTGCTCAAGGCCAAACGAGCCGAGATCGCAAGGGGTCGAGGCAATGTTCCTCTTTACACAGTCTTTTCCAATCGGACCCTGGACAGTCTGGCGGCTTGCAAACCGTTGACGGTTGAGGAGGCGATGAGTATTCCAGGTGTCGGGAAGATCAAGGCCGGTACGGTCCTGCCCGCATTCTTGCGTGTGATTGCCGAGCATCGGAGCGGCCGCTCCTAGCCCCAACCTGTCGGAGAAATCTCAGGAGGCTTTACAAAGAAGCGGTGAACTTCTATTAGTCCTTTGCAGATGATACTAGATCCTGCGCAAAAAACCTACCCGGAGTTCAGCCTCAATCGCCTCTTGGAAACCGTCTTCGCTCCCGAGGGAGGCGAGAGAGTGGCGATTTTGATCGATTTGGAAGATCCCTCCCAGGTGGAGAGCTTTCGCTTTCTGGAGGACTCAACTCTCACTGTTCAGCGCCATGCCTTTGAGATTTTCCACCGGGCATTCGAGAATGGCGAATTGGATGACCTCGGTCTCAAAGGGGGCGATCTATATGCCTATAGGATTACGGGAGGGAGCAATCTCGACCTCCCCGATGATCTCTATGATACCCACGGAAACCATTTGAGCTTTGCCCAGGATATTTACCCGGAATTCGAAATCATTCTGTGCATTTCGACTTTCTCAGCAACCGCTCCCCTCACCGCCTCGGCCAAGAAATTCGGTTTCAGGGGAGCCACCCTGCACGGATTGAATGACATTATTCTCTCTTCCGGACTCTGTGTCGACTACAATGAAGTGAGCCGGGATGCGGAGAAACTAAGGCTGGGTATGACCCGCGCCGATCGCTTTGAGATCGATTACGAAGTGAACGGAACCTCGTGCACGTTGAGCTTAATCTGCAATGGACAGGAAGCACAGAAAAGCCATGGTCTCTGCCGGGGGAAAAAACCGGACGTAGCTAATCTACCGGCGGGTGAGGTCTACTTTGTCCCGGAAGACGCCGAGGGCCAGTTCCCCATGCAATATAGCGATGGAACCCTGGGAGTGATGCAAGTTGAGGGCGGGCGCATTCGCCGTGCTATCCTGCTCCAGGGTTCTGACGAAACGGTCGAAGCGCACAATCGCAGACTCCAGTCGGATCCGGTTACGGGAGAGATCGGCGAGTTGGGTTTTGGAACTCAGATCCTTCCGGTGTCCGGCTGCGACATCCAGGACGAGAAAATCCTCGGCACCGTTCACGTGGCGACCGGTCGCAGCGACCATCTCGGTGGACATCTGACACCGGATCTCTTCGCTGAACACCAAAATGCGACCCACGATGATATTCTCTTCGCCCCCTTCAAGACACCGGATATCAAGATTCCCGAGGTGCGAATGCAAAAAGAAGGTACGACTACGGTAGTCCTCAAGGAGTACCAGCCATCGGACTATCTGGTTTCGCTCCTCGACAGTTAGGCTGCTCCAGGGACGATGGGGAACGTCTACGAGACGAGCCGTTCGCTCGAGGAATACCTCCTCTTTCATTACGGGGATGCCGAAGAGATACTCCCGTTTGGCTTTGGTCCCCGAGCGGCCCTGGATTTTCCTACGCGATCCGTTTCGGAGTGCCTCAATCGCGAACTCCTACTATCACGACCACGTGGGCTCGATGTCGGTTGTGCGGTGGGAAGATCCAGCTTTGAACTGGCCCGCTATTGCTGCGAGGTGATCGCGGTCGATTTTTCTGCCGCCTTCATCGCCGCCGCCCATGCGCTGCAAAGAAGAGGCAGATTGGATTACCGCTACAAAGTCCATGGTGAGGTCTACAACACTTCCGAAGCCCGGATACCGGATGGCGTCGACCCTGGTCGGGTCACTTTTGCGGTTGGCGACGCCCACGACCTACCCGAGGCCTACGGCAGTTTCGATGTCGTTCATGCCGCCAACCTGCTCTGCCGCATGGTTCGCCCGGCAGCCCTGCTGGAACGATTTCCTTCCCTTGTCAGGCAGGGAGGACAGCTTATTATCACCAGCCCCTACACTTGGGACGAGGAGTTCACTCCGCCAGAAAACTGGGTGGGAGCGAGAGCGAATTCGGCTGAGCCCTTCGCTGCCCTGGAAACACGGTTGAAGAATGCCTTTCGTTTGGAGAGACGCACGAATCTTCCCTTCCTCATTCGTGAGCACGCCCGAAAATTCCAATGGAGCGTGGCCGAGGCTAGCGTCTGGATCCGAAAATAGGCTGAAGCTCGGCGACCCACCCCTGACCCCTCCGCTGGAGGGGAACAGGATGACGTAGCTCAGGACCTAATTCGGTGTTAAGCAGTGGATCGTTGGGAGCTTTTGCACTTGCTCGAGAGGATTCGCGCAGTCCCTCTCTCTTCTCCCTATTCGTTGCCGTGCTTTCATTCGTTGCTCCCCGGTATCTGTCCGGGAAGGACCGGGCCCTGAAACTGGGCAGTCGGATGCAGAGGGGCCAGTCAGACGAATTTTGTCTTGCTTGAGAGGAGATATTTGCCAGCCTTTTAATAACCGGGAACTGAGAGGGATCGCCCCTTCCGATCTGCTGTGATTAGAAAATTTGCCAATCCATCGCCCTTGTACAATTGGGAGTTCGAACACGATTCCTGCGGGGTTGGTTTTATTGCGAATACGAGGGGTGAGCGGTCCTATACGATTATCGATCGGGCCGTCACTGGGTTGAAAAATCTGGCTCACAGAGGGGCGATCGATGCGGATGCCGTAACCGGAGACGGTTCCGGGATACTCACCCAGATTCCCTACGATCTATTTCGGGATTATTTGGAATCCAAGAGAAAGAAGCTCTACAAAGAGTCCGATCTGGCGGTTTGCGTCGTCTTTCTGCCTCGCAATGACGAGTATGCCGAGGCTCACGGTCGACGTATTCTGGAAGATGCAATCCGAGGAGAGGACCTGGCGTTTATTGCTTGGAGAGAGGTGCCGGTGAACCCGGATTGTTTGGGAAAGACGGCTGAGCTGAGCCGACCTTTGATTCTCCAAGCTCTGGTGGGTCGCAAGGAAGAGAGCAAGCAGTCGGAAAAGGAGGAGGAGGCATTCGAAAGGAGCTGTTTTCTGGCGATGAAGATGGCGGAAAAGAAGGCCGTTGAGGAGGAATTTGAGAATTTCTACATCGTCAGCTTTTCCAGCCGAACGATAACCTACAAGGGTTTGCTCAGCGCTCCTCAGATACGCCATTTTTTCCTGGATTTGAGGTCTCCTCTTTACACCACCGCCTTTGCCATTTTTCATCAGCGGTTCGCCACCAACACGATACCGGATTGGACACGAGCGCAGCCCTACCGAATGTTGGCTCATAACGGGGAGATCAACACCATCAAAGGGAACCGAAATCTCATGCGGGCTCGCGGGTTTGCCTCGTCCTATGGGGTCTGGGGGGATCGGTTTACCGACCTCCATCCAATTATCCAGCCGGAGATGAGCGACTCGGCGAGTTTTGACAATGCGCTTCAGCTGATCGCACTCTCCGGCCGATCGAGTGTCGAGAGTGTTTCCATGATGATGCCGGCATCGTGGGAGAAAGACGAGGGATTGCCACAGGATGTGAGGGATTTCTTTCATTTTCACTCGACCATGATCGAGCCCTGGGACGGTCCCTGTGCGATTGTGTTTACGGATGGTCGCTTTGTCGGCGCGTCCCTCGATCGCAGCGGTCTGCGCCCCCTTCGCTACAAGGTCTACGACGACGGGACCGTAGTCATGGCCTCGGAGGCGGGAATCATTCCCGACTGGGGGGCTAAGATTGTTGTCAATGGACGTTTGGGCCCAAGTCGGATGGTGGCGGTGGACCTTCATGAGAGGAAGATTCTGGAGGACGACGCACGGAAGTCGTATCTCGCAACCCTGGGAGACTTCGGCAGATGGTGCGGGGACTCGCTCCACAATCTCCATCAGCTCGCGAAGGGCGAGGCCGAGTATGAAGAGCTCTCCGTGGATCCGGAGACAGTGGATCCACTCCAAGTGGTGTTCGGCTACCACTTGGACGAGCGGGAATTGGTGCTTGTGCCGATGGTCGAGACCGGTTTGGAGCCACTTGGATCAATGGGCGACGACACCCCTTTGGCAGTCCTCTCGCGTCGGCCGCGGCTCCTCTTCACTTACTTCAAACAGCTCTTCGCCCAGGTGACGAATCCGGCGATCGATTCCACTCGCGAGCACCTAATGATGTCGCTGAACATGTATTTGGGCGGGCGGTTGGAGTTGTTCGATGTCAAGGAGCTCCCGCACGACCGGGAGTTTCTCGAGTTAGATACGCCGATACTCTTCAATCACGAATACAGGAGAATCTATAATACGAGTTTTCTTCGTGGCCGCATTCTCAAGTTGGACGCCGTCTTCGAAGCGAACCAGGGACCGGATGCCTTGGAGGTCCAGATTCAATCCCTCAAGGATCGGGCGCGGACGGCGGTAGCTATCGAAGGGATGCGTGTCATCGTCGTTTCCGATCGCAAGGTGGGTGAGTCGAGAGCACCCATACCCATTTTACTTGCAGTGGGAGCGGTTCATCAGGAGCTGGTTCGGACCGGACAGCGGCTGAGGGCCGATATTGTGGCGGAAACCGGCGAAGCGCGGGACGTTCATCAAATCGCCTGCCTGGTTGGGTTCGGGGCCAATGCGGTCTTTCCTTATCTGGCCCTCGATGTGATCCGCACGCTGTTTTCCAATGGCGAGGGACCGAAAGGTGTCGGGGTTGCCGAGGGACTCAAGAACTATCGCGGCGCCCTTGACAAGGGCCTCCTCAAGATCATGTCCAAAATGGGGATCGGGACCCTTTTCAGCTATCAGGGCGCTCAGATCTTCGAGGCGATTGGGTTAAACAAAAAGTTGGTGGAGGACTGTTTCTATGGAACCCCTTCCCCAATCAGCGGGATTTCCTACCGCGAGATTGCGGAGGAAGTTCTGGTGAGGCACGGGAAAGCATTCTCTCAGGTGAAGGAGGCCGCGGCTGTCGAATCCGATGGCTATTTCAAGGCGAAGCGAAATGGGGGAGAATTCCACAGCTGGAACCCGAAGGTTGTTTCGGGAATGAACAAATTCGTCCGGAAGGGCGGCTTCGAGAATTTTGATCTCTTTAAATCGGCCAGTGAAGAGCACGTGCCGGTGGCTCCCCGGGATCTGCTCCAGTTCAAATTCGCGGAGGCGAAAGTCCCGCTTCCCAAAGTGGAACCGGTAGAGGAGATTCGTAGGCGCTTTACCACCGCCGGAATGTCTTTCGGAGCCCTTTCGCCAGAAGCTCACGAATGCCTCGCCATCGCGATGAACAGGATCGGCGGTAAGTCGAATTCTGGTGAAGGAGGTGAAGACCCGAGACGTTTTTCTCTGCTCGAGAATGGAGAGAACGCGAACAGTGCGATCAAGCAGGTGGCGAGCGGGCGTTTCGGTGTAACGGCCGAATACCTGGCCAATGCGAAGGAGATCGAGATCAAGATTGCCCAGGGCGCGAAACCCGGGGAAGGGGGTCAGATTCCAGGCCACAAAGTCTCCGAGATGATCGCCCGTCTTCGCTACAGCGTTCCGGGTGTTCCCCTCATCTCGCCGCCTCCGCACCACGACATTTACTCAATCGAGGATCTCGCTCAGTTGATTTTCGATCTCAAGGAGGTGAATCCGAGGGCCAAAGTATCTGTGAAGCTGGTGTCGAGTTCCGGAGTCGGAACAATCGCGGTGGGTGTGGCCAAAGCGTATGCCGACATTATTCTCATTGCCGGGCACGAAGGCGGAACCGGCGCCTCGCCTATTTCCTCAATTAAGAACGCCGGATCGGCATGGGAGATCGGAATTTCGGAGGTACATCAGATTCTGATGATGAATGGTCTACGGAACCGGGTAACTCTTAGGACCGACGGAGGGATGCGAACGGGGCGGGATATCGTAATGGCGTCTATTCTCGGTGCGGAGGAATTCAACTTCGGAACCGCCGCCTTAATTGCCGCCGGTTGTGCGATGTTTCGCGTCTGCCATCTCAATAGCTGTCCGGTGGGTGTGGCCACCCAGAATGAGGAACTGAGGGCGAAATTCCGCGGCAAAGCGGAAAATGTAATTCAATTCTTTGACGCCGTGGCGGAGGATGTGCGTCGTTACCTGGCGAAATTGGGATACCGGAAACTGGATGAGATTATCGGGCGGACGGAACTCCTCGAACAGATCGAGGATCCGGAGAATCCAAAAACAAAAAAAATCGATCTTTCATCAATCCTCCACAATCCTGATCCCTCCGGAGACTTGCCGAGGATCAATACGCGCAGTCGCAACGACAGTCCCGGCCACGAGGGGTCGCTCGATCATCAGATTCTACAGGATGCGAGGGGAGCCATCCTGCAAAAACGCAGCCACTATGCGGGAACTTACAAGATTAACAACACCCACCGTGACGTCGGTACCCGCTTATCGGGCGAAATCGCCTACATGTACGGAAACCAAGGGCTGAAGCAAGGAGCCCTTGACCTTACTTTCAGGGGGAGCGCGGGACAAAGTTTCGGCGCCTTTCTCGTGCCCGGCATTCACTTGCGTCTGGTTGGAGAAGCCAACGACTACGTGGGTAAGGGGATGCACGGTGGCGAAATCATCATAAGGCCAAGAGAGGACGAGGAATTCGCATGGCACGAGAACTTCATCGCGGGGAACACCTGTATCTATGGGGCGACGGGCGGTTTCCTCTTTGCCGCCGGACGCACCGGCCAGCGATTCGCGGTGCGGAATTCCGGGGCCACCGCCGTAGTTGAAGGGGTGGGTGACCATGGGTGTGAGTACATGACTCGAGGTACCGTCGTCGTCCTGGGTCCGACGGGTCGAAACTTTGGGGCGGGGATGAGCGGCGGACTCGCTTTCGTGTATGATTCCGATCTGACCTTTAATGACCGGATCAATCCCGAGATGGTCAAAATTGAAGGAATGAAATTCGATGAGGAGGCCGAGGAATTGAGAAAACTGATCGAACTCTACGCCAGGCTGACGCAGAGTCCCCTCGCACTCGATGTTGCCGGTAACTGGGAGGCGTCGCTCTTTACTTTTCGAAAGGTAGTCCCGAAGGCCCTTTCCACAGACCCCGCCTATCCTCAGTACCAGTTTGACATCGCGGCCCAGGCTTTGGCGGTTTAGCTTTGAAATCCAGCTGGATTTCAAAGCTAGAAACCAGCCGAGAAGCTCATCCCCCACCAGAAATTGGATGTCCTTCCGCCGCTCAGGTCACCGTCGATTCCGGAGATGCGAACTCCAATACCAAAAGAGGCGATATCGTTGAAGGCGTAGTTCAGGTCTACTGTGCCTCCGTAGTAAAAGCCGTCGGCCGCCCCCTTAGGGCTGACATAGCCCAGGTAGGCTGCCGGATCGAGCGATAACGGAACATCATCGCCACTCAATGGAATGCTGGTACCCTTGGAAAATTCCAAGGTTAAGGTATCGAGATCGAAATCGTAGTAAAAGGTGGCGTCGGGCGCCCACGGTATGCTGGTTGATACCCCGATGTAAATCTCTCGCGTCTGAGTGTCGGTTGCGGGTTCCTCTGGAAACCAGTAATAGGTCAGCCCGAAGTCGAGACTGAAGGTGTCGTTGAGGTCGAAGGCGATTCCACCATAAAAATCGACCTCGTTGAGAAACATCGCGTTGGGATCGACAATGGGCGCGTTTACCCAGGTGCCAAAGTAGAATTCTCCATAGGCGACGTCTACTCCCGGCTGAAAAGAGTGATCGGCAAACTGGACGCCCCGGAAGACATACTCGGACTCGTATGCGAACGCGGTGCTGACGGACCAGTCCTTCGCGGCGTTCGCACTTGAACCGACGGCCGAAATAATGAGAAGAGGCAGTGCGATCGATGAAGTGTATCTGGTAATGTTCATTGGTTTCCTTTTCCTTGTGGGTTATCTTGCAAGTCTCGGTTTAAACTCGTGGCCGTCGTTGATCGTAGGCCGTATACAGCGAGATTCGGGCCAACCTCCGCTGAGATCTTGAAAACGGGAAAATCTGGCAAAATTTCCACTGCCGTCGGGGAGAGGGAAAGGTCAATGGGGTGCCTGATTCTGTACACTTTTGGTCATTTAGTCAGGGCCTCTGGGAAGAAAAGGGGCGCCTTAGCCCATTGCATGACCTGTGCTTTCTATATCAGTGACGCTACAGCTTCGATTCAAAAGACCAAGGCACTGTCCATTTCTCGAACGGGAAAGGGGGCTGCATTCGATGGTTTGATGGGAGCGCCTAAGGCTTGCTACCCTCTACCTGTTCCCTATGTTGATTGAGTCCTGATGAATAATGAAGCTAGTAAAAGCCATAATTAAGCCCTTCAAGCTGGAGGAAGTGAAATCAGCTCTTTCGGAAATTGGAGTCGAAGGGATGACAATAACTGAAGTTAAAGGGTTTGGCCGACAGAAAGGGCACACGGAGATTTATCGCGGTAGCGAATACAGCGTCGATTTCTTGCCCAAAGTGTTGATTGATGTCGTGGCCTCCGACGAAAGCGTCTCGAAGATAATTGATACCATAAAAGGAGCGGCGAGGACCGGTAAAATCGGGGACGGCAAGATTTTCGTGCTCCCCCTTGAAGAGGCGCTTCGGATACGCACGGACGAGACTGGCGAAGACGCAATCTGAGGGGTTCGATGCGGTGCACGATGGGGTGAGATCCCCTGTTCTTTTCCCCTCAGAGGCCTTTTCTGTCCCGATCAGCCATTATCATTTGATATTTCGGTGCGATCGAGCTTCCTCCTGGAATTTCAGGTATAGAGACTTAAGAGAGGGACGGGTGAACGGGAAGAAGAGAGAGGCTCAGGTACTCATCATCGACGACGATGCCGAGATTCGATACTCGATCCACCGTGTTCTGTCAAAAGGCGGGTATGAAGTTTCGCTGGCGGGTAGTGGAGAGGAGGGTCTGGAGAAGGCCGAGATTGAGAATCCTGACGTCATCCTTCTCGATAACCGGATGGAGGGAATGTCGGGTATCGAGTCCCTTCGGCGCCTTCTCGATCTGAATCCCAATTTCGTGATTCTAATTATGACCGCTTACGGCACTACTCAGACCGCCATCGAGGCGAGTAAGTTCGGAGCCTATGGCTATCTCCTCAAACCGTTTGATTCGGAGAAGATACTGGGTCTTACGGCGGCGGCATACCGGGCTCGCTGTAATCTCGACCAGACCTCCGGCGAAAAATATACGCTGGTTGATTATGAGGACTATAAAGACAGCATCGTGGGAAACTCGGATGCCATGCAGTCGGTCTACAAGACGATCGGACAGGTTGCGGCGAGCGATGTCACGGTCCTGATTTCGGGAGAGAGTGGAACGGGAAAAGAACTGGTAGCGAAGTGCATCTACAATCACAGCCGACGCGGGGATAAGGCATATGTCGCAGTCAATTGTGCAGCGTTGCCCGACAATCTCATAGAGAGTGAGTTGTTCGGACACGAAAGAGGCTCCTTCACTGGTGCCACAGCGCTAAAGATCGGGAGGTTCGAACTCTGTGACGGTGGAACGATTTTCCTCGATGAAGTAGGTGATATGTCGCCTCTAACGCAGACGAAACTCCTGCGCGTGCTCCAGGAAGGCGAGATTCAAAGAGTCGGAGGCAATGATACGATTAAGGTCGACGTGCGATTGATCGCTGCCAGCAACCGGGATCTGGAAGAGATGGTCGATAAGAATGCCTTTCGGGAGGACCTTTACTATCGACTGAATGTCGTTCGTATCCGATTGCCGGCCTTGAGGACGAGAACGGAGGATGTTCCGGATCTCATCGAGTTTATCCTGCGCAGGGTTTCTGAGAAGGGGCAGACTCGGGTTAGAGCATTTTCAGAAGAGGCGCTCTGCCTGATGATGAATTACGAGTGGCCGGGAAACGTACGCGAACTTGAAAATGTCGTCCAGCATTGCAGCGTGATTGCGCAAGGGGAAATCATCTTGCCGGATGACCTCCCGGATCAAATACTCCCCGATGGGGCGAGAGGCAACTCGGCGTTCGATGCCCACGTTCCTGCAACCGGGAGGCCTCAGGGACGGAGCCGGACCGGAATCTTGGCTGGATCCTCAGAATCGTCTCAGCCGGGCTCCTCGCCTTCGAATATGGAGGAGGCAGAAGAGGACCTCTCTCCTCCTTTGGATGCGGGTGAAAGCAAGGGTATCCCTCCTGCCCCGGGACCGGATGCTGCTTTTGATCTGGTTTTCGACGAGCTTCGGCGCCAATCAGACCGCTCGATCCTACGCATCCTGGAAATTGAGATGATTCGTCGCGCCCTTGGAGAAACCGGAGGCAATCAGGTTAAAGCGTCAGCTCTCCTTGGCATTACCCGCGCCACTTTGAGAAAACGTATCGACCAGTATTCCATCCGCTATTAGCCCGCCCTTTGTGGCCCGCATGCGGCAACACGATTGAAGTAACATTCTGCCGCAACCCGTTGCTCGAAGATTTGTCAGAATAGCGGGCTATCCGTATCGCCGCTCGAAATCCCCCAGAAATGCGACGAGCGCCTCAACCCCTTCCAACGGCATGGCGTTGTAAAGGGAAGCCCTCAGGCCACCGATCGCCCGATGTCCTTTCAAAGCGTAAAGTCCTTCCCGGGCGGTTTCTTGGAGAAGACGTTCCAGGAGATCCTGTTGCGAAAGGTTGAAGGTGACATTCATGATAGATCGGTGCGCCGGAAGTGCGAAGGTCTCGAAAAATTCTGTTCCGTCGAGATATTGATAGAGGAGAGCTGCTTTCCTTTTGTTGATCTCCTCCATGGCGGCAACTCCTCCTTGCTTCTTCAACCACTTGAGGACCCGATTCGCCAAGAAAACGGCGAAGGTATTGATCGTGTTGATGAGGGAGTCTCTCTCCTCAGTCAGAGCGTAATTGAGCAGTGGCGGAGTCGACCTTGAGGCAAAGCCGAGCAGATCTTCCCGAATGACGACAATCGACAATCCGGAGGGTCCGAGATTCTTCTGAAAACCTGCGTAAACCATACCAAATTTTGAAAAATTGACCACGCGGGAGAGAATCTCAGAAGTGGCATCCACGATCAGGGGAAGGGAGCCCATTTCGGGAAATCGCTGCCATCGAGTTCCGTAAATTGTATTGTTGCTTGTTATGTGGAGGTAGGAGGCATCGGAATTCGCCAGGCCGGTTGGAAGATCGGGGATTCGATCAAAGTCTGAACCTACGCTGCTGGCAACCGTTTCGACGGTTCCGTAGATTCCGGCATCTTCGGCCGCGATCTGGGACCAGTATCCGGAAACTACATAAAGTGCTTTACGTGAAGGTAGTCGATCGATGAGATTCAACGGTAGGGCGGAAAACTGCATGCGAGCGCCACCATGCATGTAGAGAATTCGATGTGAATCGGGAAGGTCCGTGAGTTCCTGAAAGAGTTGGGAGGTCTCGTCCAAAAGCTGGCGGAACTCCTTTGAGCGATGGCTGATCTCAATAATGGAAGCACCTATTCCCTCGTAATCAGGTAATTCCTCCTGAACCTGCTCAATCACCGCGGTCGGAAGCATGGCGGGTCCGCCACTGAAATTGTAGACCCGGGATGTCATGATAAAATTTGGTCCATAAATGCGGATTCGCTTCCAAATTTGCCAGGTATTGAGTTTTGGAAAGAACTACCGTTCCTTGGAGACTGAATTCGAACAAGGTTAAGAATAGACCATGAAAGTGCTCGTTGCCGACCCGATTTCGGAAAGCGGAATGCAATACCTCGAAAACGAGCCGGAGATCGAAGTCGTGAGGGCGACCGGTTCCGAGAGGAGCGAACTTCTAAAATTGGCTTCGGATGTCGACGCCATAATTGTGCGCAGCGAGACCGAGGTATCGGCCGACCTTATCAATGCGGCCTCCGAGTTGAAAGCGATCGGACGAGCCGGTGTGGGCTTAGACAATATCGATCTGGAAGAGGCGACCCAAAAAGGGATCGTTGTCATGAACACTCCGGAAGGTAATACGGTGGCGACCGCGGAGTTGACCATGACTCATCTTCTCTGTTCGGCCAGGCCCATTACGCAAGCCTATATGAGACTCAACGTCGGTGGGTGGGAGCGCAAGAGTTTCTCTGGAAGTGAACTATTCCGGAAAACCCTCGGCATAATCGGAATGGGACGGATCGGCGGGGAGGTAGCTCGTCGGGCGAGAGAATTCGGGATGCAGATAATCGGATACGATCCCTATGTAGCCGAGGATCGCGCCGATGCCCTCGAGGTGGAAAGAGTGGATTTGGAGGAACTTTTTCGACGGGCCGATTTCATTACCGTGCACATTCCACTCACCGATTCGACTCGTTACCTCATCGATTCCGAGGCCATTGCCCAGATGAAGGATGGGGTTCGGATCATCAATTGTGCCCGTGGAGGGATTGTCAAAGAGTCGGATCTGGTCGAGGCGCTCCACACCGGGAAGGTGGCAGCCGCCGGAATGGACGTATTTGAGGAGGAGCCGCTGCCGCGCGAAAGCGAACTTCGCGACTGTCCCAATCTTGTCATTTCGCCGCATTTGGGAGCCTCCACAGAGGAGGCCCAGGAGAGTGTGGGTCTGGAAATCACCAAGACGGTGACCGAGATGTTGAAAGGGGGTATGGTTCGGAATGCGGTTAACATGCCGGTTGTGGATGAACGTACGTTCAAGCTCCTCAGGCCCTATCTGGATTTGGGAAAGAGGCTCGGGACCGTCTTGCAGCAGATTGTCCCCCATCGCATTGAGAGATTAGGGATTAACTATTGGGGTAGACTTACCCAGGTGAATCTCGTCCCGCTGACCCGGAGCATTCAGTGCGGCTTTCTACGCAGAATAAGTGGAGAGAAGGTTAACGAGGTAAACGCGCCTGTCTACATGAAACGGTTAGGAATAACGGTCGACTTCGTTGTATCGAGCTCGGAAACTGACTACACCGAGCTTGTCAGGCTGGAAGCGGATGATGTGCATCAAAATCACTACTCGGTCGAGGGTACCCTATTGGGAATAAACCAGAACCCGCGCATTGTTCACGTCAACGGTCGTGCTATCGAGGTACCACTGGAGGGCAATCTCCTCTTCTTCGAGAACAACGATCGGCCGGGTATTATCGGCTACATTGGGACTCTCCTGGGAGAGAGCCGAATCAACATCGGCGACATGTCATTGAGCCGTAATTCAATCGGTGGGCTCGCCCTCACTGCGCTCGTCCTCGACAGCGTTCCTCCCTCCGACGTTTTAGGCGTAATCGAGCGCCATGAGGCTATTCGCAAACTGAACCTTGTCGAATTGGACTAGGGTTCTGCTGGCAGCCACCCCGTGAAGGTTGTTCCGGAACTTGAAGAGGAGGTAATTTCGATGTCTCCCTGATGGCCCGCCATGATCCGCTTGACTATGTTTAGTCCCAAACCTTTCCGCTCATTCTTTTCCAGGAGCGTGGATTCGAAGATTCTTTCCTGGTCCTTTTTTGGAATTCCGGGTCCCGTATCGGAAATCTCCGTGACCGCGATCGAGTTTCCTTCTCTGCGGTCCAGATAGGCGTGAATGTTAATCTCGCCACCCCGCGGCATCGCTTGCACTGCATTGAGTAGTAGGTTGAGGAAAACTTGCTCGAGCTGGCCTCGCTTCGCTCGGACGAAGATCGGCGGGTCTTCCCGCTGAAATGTGACCCTAACTTTTGACTGCTCAAACTTGAGCCGCATCAATAGGAGCGACTCCTGAATGAGGTGGTGGAGTTCGAGCCGTATCCAGTTGCTCTCGTCGGACCGGCCGAAATCGAGAACGCGCGTGACGATCGATTCGAGATGATCGAGCTTGTCCTTGATGATATTGAAGTCGGTATGACGGGGATCGGTAGGCTCGAAGTTGAGGTCTAGAGATTCAAGTAAGAGTTTTAGAACCGTGAGGGGATTTCTGATCTCGTGGGCAATCTCGGCTGATAGGAAGCCGAGGGTGGTAAGCTTATCGCTGCGCCTCAGCTTCTCCTCACTCTCCAGCGTGCGAGTGTAGAGGCGCGCATTCTGTATGGCCGCCGCGCCCAGACTGGCGAGAGTGGCAAATGTGTTTCGGACTTCGTTGTCGAAACGATGGGGACGGTCGGTGTAGGCGTTGAGTACCCCGATCGGGCTGTCCTCATAGAGAATTGGAGTTGAGAGCATGGATACCAGGCCGTCCTCTTGAATCAGCTCGGTAAAGTGGTGCTCCTCTGTTTTTCGTAGGTCCAGGACTTCCACCTGCCTCTTGCGTAGAACTGCGGTACCGATCGCGGAATCCGAGAGCTTGAGAATCTCGCGGTGGTCGCGAATACCGGATTCATCGGCCAGGGCCTCCAATCGAAGGAGTTCCTCTTCACCCTCATAGAGGAAGAGGGCACAGAGACAGCAATCGGTGATTTTGAGGGCATTTCGGGTAAGGCGTTGGAGTAGCTCCCTGAGATCGATCTCGAGAACCAGGCTCTGGCCCATCCCGATCAGTGCCTCCATTTGCAACGCTCTCCTTCGAAGCTGTTCGATGAGCCAGAGTCTTCCTATCACCTTGGAGGCTTCATTGGAAAGCAGGGTCAATACCTTGAGGGCTCTCTCGTCGAAGGCATCGACGTCCTCACTTTCTACGTTGAGAACCCCGATTGTCGCTCCTCGCTCTTCCATCGGCACCGCAATCTCGGATCGGGTTCTTGGACTGAGCGAAAAGTAACGTGGATCTTTCCTGACGTCCGGTACCAAAAGAGGCTTCCCATGAAGGGCAACCCAGCCGGCAATGCCTTGCCCTATTTCGAGTTCTACTTCCCCTTCGAGCTTGGGGTTGCCCCATGAGACTTCTATTCTCAATTTTTCAGATTCCGGGATCCTGAGGGCAATGTTGGCTCGATTTCCGTCTAAAACTTCAATGACCGTCGCGAGGATCAGTTCCAGCGCTTCGTCCGAGTCTACTGTTTTATTGACGAGGCTGCTGATCCGGTATAGCGCGTCGACAATCTCGGTTTCGTTCCCGGCTTTCACCATCTGAATAGCGTCGTGGCTTTCTTGAACGATCGAGTACATTCAGCAAGCTCCAAACTTGGATCGAGGTCATCGTTGGGAGGCAGGAAGAGTGCCGAAACGCAGATTGAATCGGATCCCTCGGGAAATTGCCCAAATTCGATCAGGTGGCTTCCAATTGGCGAACAAATGGGGTTGTAATTGATCAATATACTACCCACATTTTCGAAAAACGTGCTTGCTGTTCGGCTGGCACTTTTTTTGCTCAATCTCGAGTGGGCGGGAGTCCTGTCGACTAATCGGTATGCTAAATCGTTATCCTAAACCATATAGAATTAGACATGAATCCATCTGAAGTAATTACGTTTGCAAAAGAAAAAGACGTTAAGGTCGTCGATCTGAAGTTCTGCGACATTCATGCTACCTGGCAGCATTTTACCGTGCCTGTGAGCGAGTTGACCGAGGAGGCCTTTGGCGACGGTTTCGGATTCGACGGTTCGTCCATCCGCGGATGGCAGGGGATCGAGAACTCCGATATGCTGGTCATGCCCGATCCTGCTACGGCCATAATAGATCCTTTCGTTAAGGCGACGACACTCAGCCTGATCTGCGACATCGAGGATCCCATCACGAGGGAACCCTATGGCCGGTCGCCGCGAGGTGTGGCCAGGAAAGCCGAGGAGTATCTAAAGTCGACCGGTCTCGGCGACACTGCTTACTTTGGTCCGGAAGCTGAGTTCTTTATATTTGATGATGTGCGTTTCGATTCATCTGCAAATGAGTCTTTTTATGCGGTCGATTCTGTTGAAGGGGTTTGGAACTCCGGGAGGGACGAAATGCCGAACCTGGGGCACAAGATCCGTCACAAAGAAGGATACCTGCCGGTTGCTCCTAAGGATCAGCTTATGGATGTCCGCAATGATATGGTGCTCACTATGATCGATTTGGGGATCGAGGTGGAAGCCCAGCACCATGAAGTCTCCACTGCGGGACAGGCGGAAATTGACCTCCGCTTCGCCCCGCTCCTGACCATGGGAGACTCTATGTGTCTTTACAAACATGTCGTAAAGAACGTGGCTAGAAAGTACGAAAAAACTGCGACTTTCATGCCCAAACCGATCTTTGGTGATAACGGATCAGGAATGCACGTGCACTCTTCCATCTGGAAAGAGGGAGAGCCGACTTTCGCAGGAGACCTGTATGCCGGATTGAGCCAGGAAGCTCTTTACTACATCGGCGGTCTGCTCAAACATTCCTCCGCTTTGTGCGCCATCTGCACTCCGACCAACAACAGCTATAAACGATTGGTACCGGGATTCGAGGCGCCCGTAAATCTGGCCTATTCGGCCCGGAATCGGTCTGCCATTTGCCGAATTCCCACCTACAGTCCCAGCCCCAAGGCGAAACGTGTGGAATTCCGCGTCCCCGATCCGTCCTGCAACCCCTATCTGGCCTTTTCAGCCATCCTAATGGCCGGCCTCGATGGTATTGAGAATCGCATCGATCCCGGCGAGGCGGTGGATAAGAATCTCTATGACCTTGCACCCGAGGAAGCCGCCCAGATTCAACAGGTCCCGGATTCACTCAAAGGCTCCCTCGACGCTTTGGCCGATGATCACGGATACCTTGTCAAAGGCGATGTCTTCACTACGGACTTTATCGAAAACTTTATCGAGTTGAAGACTGAGGAATACGACGAAGTGCGGATTCATACCCACCCCCACGAGTACTTCCTCTACTATGATGTTTGACTCGGCAGGCGATCAACTATAGCGCGCGATAAGTGTAGTCGAAGAGACCGTCCTTGGAGTAGTAGGTCACAAGTTCCCGATTGTGTTTCAGACCCTTCAGGTCAGTCCAATAGACTGAGAGGCGAATCTCCTTCTGGGTACTTCCGATTCCGGTAACCTGGCGCTGGCAGCTGTAATCCCTGAGGGGAATGGTGCTGAAATAGGCTTTGGGATCAAAGGTCGCACTTCCCGGTAGTTGATTGACCTCGCTCCAGTTCAAGTTGTGGATCTCATCCATCTCGCATTGTAGGATCTGGGCCGCGAAGTCGCCGCTCTTGACGTTTTCGCTAATCAGTATCGCTTGACCGAGTCCGCTGAAGCACCCAGCTAGAACAAGCGTCATGACCCCTGAACCCATGATGAATTCGACTATCGAAAATCCTCTCCTGTCTCGCTTCGAATGGCTTTCTAGGGCCTTTCCCTCAGACGAGTCTAACTTGGGTCCTTTTATCATCATGGGAGAATCGTAGGGTATACCCCCTAGGATGTCAAAGTGAAACATGGTCAAGAACTTATGAATTCGGATTAAATAAAATGTAAAGAATCTGGAGGCCCGATCATTCGTTCCTTCAATCTCGAGCGTTGTTTCTTTCGCTTCGATTGACTATCGGCTGATAGATCGAATCCCATAAGTTAATGTTCAGAAATCAGTTAGGGAAAAATAGCCTTCTCGCGAATCGGACGACCGGGAATCAGAAGAGGGTCGGTGCCCCGCCAGGTTTGGTTTTGGAGGTCATTCGGGATTCCGCAATCACCGACTGTCTTGTAGGCGTCTCATGTCTCGGTTCGACCGGTTCCATAGCCGCCATTATGTATGAATTCACGCTTGTCGCTGAAATGATAGTAAACCTGGAAGAAATCGCTCCAAGAAAGATGACCTCCAAGCATTCCCAGACCTGGAGTGATGATAACGAGCTCTCTCATTTGTCGATCTCTACGAATGCGACTAGATAGAGCCCGTCCCAGTGGTGGAAACAATTGATTTTTAATGAGTTATGGGCAAAAAAAAGGCCGGATAGAGCTGCAAAAAGCTCGATCCGGCGAAAAAGGGCGCTTATGCTTGCGTTAGTCAAATACAAAGCACGCCCTTCTCATGAAAAATATTGCCGTACAAAGCTTCCTGCGTCCAGCCCTAACTCCAGTCATTCGATGCAAAGACTACACCGTGTTTCTGGAAACAATGGAGCGGATTGACCGGGTTTTGATCGACTCCTCGCTGGAAAGGGAGGCGATCGTAAAAGCCTTGGAAGGATGGGATGAAGCGGGAGGGAAGGATCGGGAGCGACGCGCTCTAAGAGCGATAAAAGCGCTGCGGGTGGAGGTGGTGCGTCATTTACTCGGAGGGATATCCTTTCGTTGTCTGTCGCAGGAGTTGGGACGCAGTGAGCTTCTGGCTAATTTTTGCCGGGTGCGTGAGGTAGACGGGATCCGGAAAATATCGAAGAGCAGTCTGGAACGGGATTCGAAATTCTTCGACGAAGCGTATCTGAGACAGCTGCATGCAAGGATGACCGAGGTGGTGGGCAATGCTGAACATTGTGGTGAGGCAGGATTAGAGAAGCCGATCGATACGAGGGAATGCCTGATCGACGCCACTTGCCTGGAAGCGAACATCCACTGGCCCGTGGACTGGGTCTTGCTCAAGGATGTGGGAGCAACGCTGCTCAAGGCGATCAGTCTGATCCGGCAGGCGGGAATGAAACAGCGCATGCCCCAGGGAGCAAAGGGATTGGCTCGGGAGATGAACAAACGGTGCCTGGAGATGACGCATGCGCGTCGGCGCCGGGAGGCGGGCAAAGCGCGTAAAGGGATCCTGCGGCGGATGAAGCTATTGCTCAAGAAGATTGAGGGCCATGCCCTTCGCCACCGTGACTTATTGGAAGCTATGTGGATGCAAAGCGATTACACCGAGAAGAAGGCGAGCCGAATCATCGAGCGAATGGATGGTATGTTAGAGCAGATACCGCAGGTCATGAAACAGGCGCACGAACGGATCATAGGGGGGCGGCAGGTGAAGAATGAGGAGAAGATCCTGAGCGCCTACGAACCTGAGATTGACGTCATCGTGCGAGGCAAGGCAGATCGGGAGGTGGAGTTTGGCAACACCCTTTATTTATGCGAGAGCGCAGAGGGATATCTGTTGGACTGGAAACTGTATGGGGGGCAGGCCCCGAGCGAATTGAAGCAGCTTTGGGAAAGTCTGGAGAGGCAAAAGGGCTTCGCTTTAGAGGAGAAGATCGAAGCGATCAGTGGGGATCGGGGCTATGCCTCGAAGGCGGCCAGCAAGCGGCTCCAGGCAGAGGGGATTTTTGACGCCCTTACGCCCCGCAATCCACAAGAGCTCAAGGAGCGGATGGAGGAGCCGCGCTTTGTCCGGTTGCAGCGACGACGAGGGAGCACCGAAGGCCGGATCGGAGTGCTCAAGAACCGATGGCACGGGGGCAAGATACGCAGCAAAGGCTTTGACAACCGTAACCTTAGCGTGGCCTGGTCGGTTCTGTCCCACAATCTATGGAAAATCGCGCAGAGACTTGCGCAAGAACATGAGAAAGAGGCAACGCAGGCGGCATAGGGATCCAAGAATCGAGTCAGAGGCGCTTCCTTGGGAGAACTATCGACTCAAAGCGAGAGGAAGGGTGCTGGAAAGGTGCATAACGGATAAAAGGTAAGCTACCGAGGACGGAAGGCATGTCGTGGTCTACATAACGTGACGAAGATTGATATCGGTATCAGGCTTCCACCCAAATCCTCTCGGATTTGGGACAGCCTCTAGATATATTAGTTGGGGACAGTCCTCATTTTGAACTTGACGAACCTAAAAGCTCTCTGGAAACTGGGCAATTAATGAACGTCCCCGACGCAAGCGTCGGGGAATATGCAAGTTCAAACATAACTTCCAAAAAAGAGAGAAGGATTGAGAAAAGATGCGAAGGAGGAGATTGAAGATTAAGGGAGATAGGGCAATCTATCACTGTGTGAGCAGGACAGTTAACCGGGAGCGGTTGATGGATGGAATGGCGAAGGAAGTACTGCGGGGGCAGATATGGCAGGTAGCAGAGTTCTCCGGGGTGGAGGTGTTGACCTACTGTGTAATGAGCAATCACTTTCACGTTTTGGTCAAGGTGCCTGACAGAGAGAGCGTGAAGGTAACGGACAAGGAGTTGATGGATCGTTACCGAGTGCTCTATCCGAGGCCGACTCAGTATCAACCGATGCGAGCGGAGGTGCTGGAAAGGCAGTTGGAGGAAGGGGGAGATGAGGCTGAGAAGATTCGAAAGCAGCTTTTGGCCCGGATGCATGACATCTCGGAGTTCATGAAGACGCTGAAGCAGCGATTTACGATCTGGTATAACCACACCTACGGAAGGGTAGGAACGATTTGGAGCGAACGATTCAAGAGCACGTTAGTCGAGGGAAAGGAGACGTGTTTGAGTATCGTAGCTGCCTATATTGATCTTAATCCGGTGAGGGCGGGTCTAGCGAAGGATCCTAAGGACTATCGGTGGAGCGGATATGGAGAAGCGGTGGGAGGGTCGGTGGAGGCGCGGAAAGGAATATTGGAGTTGCTGCGGCACGGGGACGAAGAGTTGAATTGGAAGAGAGGGGCGAGCCAATACCGGATGCTGCTTTATTGCAAAGGGGCGGCACCACCGGCGGGTAGGGAGAAAGAGGGGGCTATAATACCCCAGGAGGAGTGGAAGAGGGAGATGGAACGAGGAGGTGAACTGCCAGTGGCGGCGGCGTTGCGTTGTCGGGTTCGCTATTTTACGGATGGCGCCGTGTTGGGCTCAAAGGATTTTGTCGACGAGATTTTTGGTGAATTTCGGGAAGAGTTCGGCCAGCGGCGAGGTGGAGCGAGGAAGATGAAAGGGAGTGATTGGGCGGGACTTACGGTGGTGCGTGATCTGAGGGGTAATGTCTTCGGATAGCTTCTAGCCCGAAGATCTCACAAACCCTCTACGACGACGGATCTCCCCGCGTGCCAAAGCCTTCCCTTGCCCAACGACCTCAGAGGGTCTCAATCCCGGCGCGCCGTGATCTCGCTACGAAGTGTGTGAGATGTCCGGGCTAGCCGACCGTCTGCTCGCTATACTTCAGAGTGGATGCGGGTCTTCGGGCGATGATTTTCGGTCGCTTGGAGAGCGGAAGTTTCAGATATCGTTCTCGTCCTAGGAGATTCGCGAGGATCGTAAAGCTGCGGTTGTTCGTCTTCCTCAACGCCGTCTGTTTCAGCGCCGTTTGATCCGTCTCTGCACGAGCGTTCCTCCGAGGCCGCTTTATCCGGCGGGCGTCAGCGCTGCCTGGGGTCGCGCCGATCTGTAAGGGTTTGGGGTTATAGCGGCAGGCTATTCGGTTTGCACTGTTTCGGCCGCTGAGACCCTCTTCGGCCTATGCTTTGAGGAAGGAGCTGATTCCGACCACGAGGAGGATAGAGGAGGGGAACTGTCCTATTTAGAGGCTGTCCCAAATCCGAGAGGATTTGGGTGGAAGCCTGATACCGATATCAATCTTCGTCACGTTATGTAGACCACGACATGCCTTCCGTCCTCGGTAGCTTACCTTTTATCCGTTATGCACCTTTCCAGCACCCTTCCTCTCGCTTTGAGTCGATAGTTCTCCCAAGGAAGCGCCTCTGACTCGATTCTTGGATCCCTATGCCGCCTGCGTTGCCTCTTTCTGATGTTCTTGCGCAAGTCTCTGCGCGATTTTCCATAGATTGTGGGACAGAACCGACCAGGCCACGCTAAGGTTACGGTTGTCAAAGCCTTTGCTGCGTATCTTGCCCCCGTGCCATCGGTTCTTGAGCACTCCGATCCGGCCTTCGGTGCTCCCTCGTCGTCGCTGCAACCGGACAAAGCGCGGCTCCTCCATCCGCTCCTTGAGCTCTTGTGGATTGCGGGGCGTAAGGGCGTCAAAAATCCCCTCTGCCTGGAGCCGCTTGCTGGCCGCCTTCGAGGCATAGCCCCGATCCCCACTGATCGCTTCGATCTTCTCCTCTAAAGCGAAGCCCTTTTGCCTCTCCAGACTTTCCCAAAGCTGCTTCAATTCGCTCGGGGCCTGCCCCCCATACAGTTTCCAGTCCAACAGATATCCCTCTGCGCTCTCGCATAAATAAAGGGTGTTGCCAAACTCCACCTCCCGATCTGCCTTGCCTCGCACGATGACGTCAATCTCAGGTTCGTAGGCGCTCAGGATCTTCTCCTCATTCTTCACCTGCCGCCCCCCTATGATCCGTTCGTGCGCCTGTTTCATGACCTGCGGTATCTGCTCTAACATACCATCCATTCGCTCGATGATTCGGCTCGCCTTCTTCTCGGTGTAATCGCTTTGCATCCACATAGCTTCCAATAAGTCACGGTGGCGAAGGGCATGGCCCTCAATCTTCTTGAGCAATAGCTTCATCCGCCGCAGGATCCCTTTACGCGCTTTGCCCGCCTCCCGGCGCCGACGCGCATGCGTCATCTCCAGGCACCGTTTGTTCATCTCCCGAGCCAATCCCTTTGCTCCCTGGGGCATGCGCTGTTTCATTCCCGCCTGCCGGATCAGACTGATCGCCTTGAGCAGCGTTGCTCCCACATCCTTGAGCAAGACCCAGTCCACGGGCCAGTGGATGTTCGCTTCCAGGCAAGTGGCGTCGATCAGGCATTCCCTCGTATCGATCGGCTTCTCTAATCCTGCCTCACCACAATGTTCAGCATTGCCCACCACCTCGGTCATCCTTGCATGCAGCTGTCTCAGATACGCTTCGTCGAAGAATTTCGAATCCCGTTCCAGACTGCTCTTCGATATTTTCCGGATCCCGTCTACCTCACGCACCCGGCAAAAATTAGCCAGAAGCTCACTGCGTCCCAACTCCTGCGACAGACAACGAAAGGATATCCCTCCGAGTAAATGACGCACCACCTCCACCCGCAGCGCTTTTATCGCTCTTAGAGCGCGTCGCTCCCGATCCTTCCCTCCCGCTTCATCCCATCCTTCCAAGGCTTTTACGATCGCCTCCCTTTCCAGCGAGGAGTCGATCAAAACCCGGTCAATCCGCTCCATTGTTTCCAGAAACACGGTGTAGTCTTTGCATCGAATGACTGGAGTTAGGGCTGGACGCAGGAAGCTTTGTACGGCAATATTTTTCATGAGAAGGGCGTGCTTTGTATTTGACTAACGCAAGCATAAGCGCCCTTTTTCGCCGGATCGAGCTTTTCGCAGCTCTATCCGGCCTTTTTTTTGCCCATAACTCATTAAAAATCAATTGTTTCCACCACTGGGACGGGCTCTAGCTAGCCGCTCCCCACAGCAAAAGACACACCCATTGCCCGTCGATCAAAGCCACATAGCGCAGGGTCTCTCCCGCGCTCCCCGCACTGTGCAAATAATGATGTTGGATCAAAAGATCATTGAATCGCTCCTGCTCTTCGGGCAAGATCAGACGCAGAGTTAGACGATCTATCGAAGGAGTCAGATGGTAAGATTTTTTGTCTTTCATACCATCTTGGCATGACTGATTCCCTCGGGTTTGTCTAGCTCTTTTTTTATCTTTTTGCCTATCAGCCACTTCCTCCCCAGAAAACTTTCACCCTGTCTTTGCATCGAATGACTGGAGTTAGGGCTGGACGCAGGAAGCTTTGCACGGCAATATTTTTCATGAGAAGGGCGTGCTTTGTATTTGACTAACGCAAGCATAAGCGCCCTTTTTCGCCGGATCGAGCTTTTTGCAGCTCTATCCGGCCTTTTTTTTGCCCATAACTCATTAAAAATCAATTGTTTCCACCACTGGGACGGGCTCTATTTACTTTAATTACTTGCTCTCTAAGGGATCGCCCCTTTGGCGGAATATTCCTCCCGGAAGGGATTATTGGGAAGCTTGACTTAAGTGAATAAATATTCACTATATTTGGCATGTGGGGTTGTTATAATTTGAGGCCGAACCGGTGAGCGGAGCGGTTGGGAAGGAAGGGGGATCGGTCATGGAGGCGTCGGGCAATGGGGTTGTGGCATCTCTTTCGGGGAGTCAGGTTGAGGAGAAGGTCCTGGAGTTACGACGGATGGTGGAGGAGCGGTATCCGGTGGTCTACCGGAAGCGGTCCAGCAACCTGGAGTCGGGAGTGCCGGGGATTGACGAGGTTCTGGGGGGAGGTTTGCCGCGTTATGGCTTGAGCGAGATCGTCGCTGAGGCGCCGAGTGTGGGAGGTCAACTGGCCCTATTGGCTCTTTTGCAAGGGGCGGAGAGGACGCGGGTGTATTCAGTGCTGGTGGACGGGAGTGATACTTTTGATCCGGAGACAGCGGGGGAGGCTCTGATTCGGTCGTTGCTTTGGGTGCGGTGCGGTCGGACCGAAGAGGCGATGCAGGCGGTTGATATTCTGGCACGGGACAGGAATTTTCCGCTCGTTCTCCTGGACTTGAGGTGGAATGCACAGCGGGGATTGCATCGGATTGCGGGCAACGTCTGGTACCGGTTGCAGCGGGTGGTGGAGCAGTCGAGCACGACTCTTGTGGTGTTCACTTCCCGGCCGATGGTGGTCAGTGCGGAGGTGCGGTTAAAGCTCACGAAAGGGTTCCGGATGGAGAGTTGCGAGGCGGTGCGCAACTCTCTTTACGCCATACCGGAGGGGGAGATTCTGCGCTACCGGGGGTGGGTTGGGAGTGATGATTTTATCTCCTCTCTGGAAGGTAAGTCTCGGAGAGAGGAAGTCGAAAGGGTGTCCGTGGCCAGATGAATTACGGTGTCGTTTATACGCCGGATTTCGCCCTGCAAGCGGTTTTGCGGGTGGAGTCATTTCCCACTGGGAGCGCGGTTATTCTGGCGGCCGAAGCGTCTCGCAAGACAGTTGTTCTGGAGATGACGGCATCGGCGCAGAGGGCCGGAATCGCGGAGGGCATGACGGTTGCCCAAGCGGTTGCGCGAAGCCCTGGGGTGATCGTGCGGTGCCGTTCCGAAGATGCGGAAAGATCGGCTGCAAGAGTCCTTTTTACTTGTGCCTATACCCTGTCTCCGCGGGTTGAGGAGACAGGAGATGGGATCTGCACGATTGACTTGAGGGGTACTCCGAAGGACTCGCTGTTATCTCGTGGAGAGGTCCTTCTGAAGCAACTCGAAGGGGTCGGTTTCAGCGCCCGGATTGGATTCTCGAAAACACCCCGGCTGGCGTATTTCGCGGCTTATTATGCCCGGCCCATGCTGGCGGTTAGAGAGAGAGAGCGGAAGGGGTTTCTGGACCAGTTGTCTCTGGGGGGGGCGGAGATTTCCGAGAGAATGGGAATGATTTTGCAACAGTGGGGCATCCGCACCCTAGGGGCCTACAGCGCCTTGCCGCGTGAGCAGGTAGGCCGGCGTCTGGGAGAGGAGGGGCTGACCCTTTGGGATGAATTGGCGGGGAGGACGGAACGGCCACTTTTCATAACGGAGTTGCCGGAGCGTTTCGAGGAATCCCTCGAATTGGAGTATGAGATCGAGACCTTGGAGCCGCTTTTCTTTATTTTGCGTCGATTTCTAGAGTCGTTATCCCTGCGACTGAAGCTGGTCTACAAGGTCGCTGGACTCCTTCGCCTGGCGCTCACCTTGTCGGATGGGTCTGTGTATGGCCGGCTTTTCAAGATTCCGGAACCGACCCGCGAGGTGGAAACCCTCTTCCGGATGCTCTACTCCCATCTGGAAAACGTTGAGACCGAATCTCCCGTAACCGCCGTATCTCTGCGGATAAAACCGGTTTTACCGCAACTGCGCCAGCAGGGTTTGTTCGAGACTGCTCTGAAGAATCCACAGCAGTTTTCCGCGACCTTGGCACGGCTGGTCGGGGTAGTGGGCACGGATCGGGTCGGTAGGCCGCGTCTTCTCAACACTCACCGCTCCGATTCCTATCGTCTGGAGCCGATGCCGGCCGTTCTGCCGGCGGTTGAGGAAGATCCTCCAATCGTAGCTTACGGTTTACCTCTAAGGCGTTTACGCCCCCCGGTTCCGGCTCAGGTCGAGGTGGAGAAAGGGAAGCCGAGATTTATCTCCAGCCGGTTTGTTCGAGGGCCCATTGAGAAGGGGTTGGGACCGTGGCAGAGCTCGGGAGATTGGTGGGAGGGCGGGGGCTGGGCGCGCGAGGAGTGGGATGTGGAATTGAAAGGAGGCGGCCTCTATCGGCTGGTGCGGGAGGAGGGGAAGTGGTTTGTGGAAGGGATGTATGATTGATGCCCAACGGATTCGAGTAAACCGCGGATTGCCTACGGGAGAAAGGCAACCCACCCCGCCCCGCGGAGCGGGGGCACCCCTCCAAGGAAGGGATGAGTGCCCAGCGGATGGTTGGGAATCAGATAATCAGGGGTGGGACTTTCTTGGGGACGAATTACCGAGCTACATTCTAGAATCACGACTCTACGATGACCTATATTGAGCTCCATGCTCGCAGTGCTTACAGTTTTCTACGGGGGGGATCGCGTCCCGAACACCTGGCGGAGGCGTGTGCAATAGCGGGCATTCCGGCGATGGCATTGTGTGACCGAGACGGGGTTTACGGGGCGCCGCGTTTTTACGGAGCGGCCCGGGAGCGTGGGATCAAGCCGATCGTGGGGAGTGAGCTGACGATGGATGATGAGAGCGTTCTGCCGGTTCTAGTCGAGACCCGTACCGGTTACCGCAATCTCTGTCGGCTCCTAACGCGCGCTCAGCTTCGCGCCGCCAAGGGCGAATCCCGCGTGCGTTGGGAAGAGTTGGGACCTTTCTCCGAAGGGCTGATCGCCTTGACCGGAGATGAAGAGGGTCCGGTTTATCAAGCATGGCAAAGGGAGGGTTCTCAAGGTGCGGGAAAGGCTTTGGAGCGGCTGGGTTCGCTTTTCCCCGGCGATCGGCTCTATCTGGAGGTTCAGAGGCATCGCATTCGCGGAGAGTCGAGTTGGCTGAATCTGCAGTTTGACTTGGCGGAATCGTTTCGCCTGCCCTTACTGGCAACGAATGGGGTCTCCTATGCGGCACCCTCCCGCCGACAGGTACAGGACGTTTTCACCTGCCTACGACACAAGACTCATCTTGATGCGGCGGGCAAGCTCTTGAGCAGAAACAGCGAGCGATATGTCAAGGGGGCGAAGGCCATGGCGGAGCTCTTCCGGGACCGACCCGAAGCGATCGAGAACACGGTCCGTCTGGCGGACCGGCTGGAGTTCACTCTTGAGAATCTGGGCTATGAGTTTCCCCGCTATCCGGTGCCGGAGGGGGAGACGATCGACACCTTCCTGCGCAAGATCACGTGGTTTGGAGCGGAGCAGCGCTACGGAAGTCTGACCCCGAAGATCCGCTCCCAAGTTGAGCACGAATTAAAACTGATCGCGAAATTGGGGTTCAGCGGATACTTCCTCATTGTCTGGGACCTGGTTAACTACTGTCGCGAGAGCCGTATCATGGTGCAGGGGCGAGGAAGCGCGGCCAACAGCGCGGTTTGCTACAGCCTCGGTATCACGGCGGCGGATCCGATCGGCGGCAAGCTGCTCTTTGAGCGGTTTCTGAGCGAGGGGCGAAAGAGTTGGCCTGACATCGATCTCGATCTGCCGAGCGGCGATCGCCGGGAGGCGGTGATCCAGGAAGTCTATCGCCGGTACGGCAAGCATGGGTCGGCCATGACTGCCAACGTGATCACCTACCGGGGCCGGAGCGCGGTGCGGGAGATCGGCAAGGCCCTCAATTTCCCCCAGGAGGCGATCAATCGTTTTGCCAGTCTTTTTTCCCACCGCGATTATCCCAACACGCTCGATCTTCGTGAGCAGCTGAGCCAGGCGGGCCTGGAAAAGACACATCCGCGAGCGCCGGCCATGGTCTCCCTCTATCAGTCGATCTATGGATTGCCGCGGCATCTGGGACAGCATTCGGGAGGCATGATCATCTGCCAGGATGAGCTGGCCTCGATTGTGCCATTGGAGAATGCCTCTATGCCGGGACGGGTGGTGGCGCAGTGGGATAAAGAGGACTGCGAAGAAATGGGAATCATCAAGGTGGATCTTCTCGGTCTCGGCATGATGGCGGCGATCCAGGATGCGCTGGAGCTGACCCGCCGGCGGGGCCGTCCGGTGGATCTCGCCCATATCCGCAAGGACGATCCGGTTACTTTTGAGCTTATCCAAAGAGCGGATACGATCGGCGTTTTCCAAATCGAGAGCCGGGCTCAGATTGCGACCCTTCCCCGGATGAAGCCGAAGACTTTTTACGATCTCGTTATCGAGGTGGCCATCATCCGTCCCGGACCGATCCAGGGCAACATAGTGCACCCCTATCTCGACCGCCGGGCGGGACGCGCTCCCGTCGAGTATATCGACGAACGGCTGGAACCGGTCCTGGAGCGCACGCTGGGAGTCCCTCTGTTTCAGGAACAGATGCTCAAGATCGCCATGGTGATGGCGGATTTCTCCGGTTCGGAGGCGGAAGAGCTGCGCCGGGCCCTGAGCTTTCATCGATCGCAGGAGCGAATGGACAAAGTCCAGGTAAAGCTGCGCCGGGCGATGGAGCAGAAAAAGGTTCCACCGAAAGTCATCGATCAAATCGTCTCCGCGGTCAGCTCCTTTGCCCTCTACGGATTTCCTGAATCGCACGCCATCAGTTTCGCCCTCCTCGCCTATGGGAGCGCCTATCTAAAGGCGCACTGCCCGGTGGAATTCTACGTATCGATTCTCAACAACCAGCCGATGGGATTTTATTCGCCTTCCACCCTGGTGCAGGATGCGAGACGCCATGATATTCGGGTGCGGCCGGTCTGCGTGCAAAGATCCGACTGGCTCTGCACGGTGGAGAATGATTCTGAGATTCGAATCGGCTTCTGCCTGGTCAAAGGGGTGCGGAGTGATCCGGTCGAGGCGATGATGGCGGAACGGGGGAAGCAGCTCTTTTCTTCTCTGCGGGATTTTCGCAAGCGGACCCTGTTCAATGGAGACGAAATGCGGGTCCTAGCCACTACCGGCGCCTTGAACGCTTTTGCCGAGAATCGGCGCAAGGCCCTCTGGAAGGTGACTGAGCCATTCGATCGCGACGGGCTCTTCAGCAGCGTGGAAGATGGATCAGAGACACTGAGCCCTCTCCAGGTGATGACCTACATCGAGCGGCTGAAGGCGGATTATGAAGGGATCGGGCTCACGGTCGGTGCGCATCCGATGAGGTGGATGCGTCCGAACCTGAAGGATTGCTGGAGCGCGCAGGAACTGAAGCAGGGTCGCCATGGACTGCAGGTCAAGATCGCGGGTTGCGTCATCTGCCGCCAACGTCCGGAGACGGCGAAGGGTTTTCTTTTCATCAGCCTCGAGGATGAGACCGGAATCTCCAACAGTATCGTCCCTCCGGTTATTTTCGAGCGTAATCGCTTAACCATCATCCACGAACCGTATTTGATTATCGCCGGCCGTCTTCAGAACATGGATGGAGTGGCTTGCGTTAAAGCGGAGAGGTTCGAGGCCTTGATGGATCGGAATTTGCCGGAGGGGGCGTCCCACGATTTCCACTAGATTCATGAGGGCGGGCGATCCGTCGGTTGGCGTTGTTGCTGGAATACAGGAAACGAAGGCCGACGGATCGCCCGCCCTCATGAATCTGAGTGATTGACTGCGTCAATCAGGGGGAGAGGTGGAGGGAGGGAGAATTGCCAGGACGGCGAGTGATGGAATGTCCGGGTTAGAAGTCCCAATCGGAGAGGTCGGAGCCGTACTGAGCGCTGGCTTCGCTGACGACGTTGCGGATGGCGTTGGCAGTTTTGGGGCCGATGCCTTCGATTTCCATGAGGGTCTCAGCATCGGCAGTGATGCATTTTTCGACGGTGCCGAATTCCTCGAGGAGAAGCTTGGCCCGATCTCTGCCGATGCCTGGAAGGCTTTGGAGAAGATGGAGCTGGCGGCCTGTTCTCGTTTTCGGAGTGTAGCGATTGGTGGCGAAAAGACCCTTTCGCAGGCGCTGCAGCTGATTCGCGGCGTAGACGAGGAGGCGAACTGTCTCCGCCTTATCCAGTGCCCGGATGACGGGAATGTTGAAGATCAGGGATAGGGAAATGAGGGCGCCTTGCAAAGCTTCACGGGTCATTCCCATTTCGGAGATTTCGGCCCCTCTACCCTCGACAAGGAATGCGCATCGGTAGGGGGATTTCGTGAGTGCGGAGGCCTGCTTGAAGAGGCGGGTGTCGATGATGGAGAGGGCAAAGTCGGAGATAGTTTTGCGCTCGATCAAGACGCGACCATCGATCAGGTAGTCGCCGGAAGGAAGGCTCTGATAGGTAAGAGTGACGTGATCGATCGCCTCCAAGCGTTCAGGTATCCCGGAGGCTTTCTCGCGGTGGTCGGCAATGATTCGTAGGGCAGTTTCGGGTGAAGGGTAGGAAAGCGAATTTTCAGAGGAGTCTACCATCGGGTCGGTTCAATTTTGGGCAAAATTCGGCGGGATGCATTGTATTCTTTGACAGGTCGGTAGCTTTCTCGCCATAATAGTATCTTGGCAGAAGCAAAGCAAGAATTGAGGAGAATAGAGACGCAAACATGAGCCGAGTAAAATTCCGATCGCGGGTCAAACTCCCGAGCATCCACGATTGGCGGACAACGGACGCCCACGAGATTGAAAGGCGTCGAATGAGAGCGATGGAGGAGTATCGCAACCTTGAAAGTGTGCATGAACGGATCCGTCCCCACATGATACGACGCCGCAAAGCCGATGTGGAGATACGGGAATGCCCGAAACTGGATGAGTTGGCAAAGATCCTCGAGGAATCTCGGGACCCAATGCGGCAGGCTGTCCTCTTCTTCGGGCAGGCTCACGCCCTCGAGATCCGAATCCCTGAACCGGATTGCCCTGAAAAGGCGGTGGATCGGTGTTTGGCCGCGTCTTGGGGAGAGGCATATCCTAAGGTACGAGCGTTCGTGCAGTCGGCCGAACGCGGGGAGAGAGCTCTGCTGGAGGTGATGGAAGTGTTAGGCGAGAAATCTCCTCGAGCAGGGTAGCTGCAACGAAAAGCGCGGAAGGGGAGAAACGGAGACGCGGAGACGGTGAGAGGAATGCTCGACGGGTTGGAGAGAACTGCGGTTTCATTGGAGAGAGAGCTCCCAACGGAATGTGAACATCGAACATCGAACTCCCAACATCGAACGAAAGACCTTCGGCGATCGAATTTCAGTCTCATTTTCTACCTGTGGAGCTTCGAATGCAGTCTTCTTACTAAACAGTTGGGAACTGCTCTTCACCGGAGTCAAAAGCTACTCTGAATCTGGGATGTCGATGGCGGGATTGCGGGGAAAGAAATTGAATGGTTTCAATTCGAATTCGCCCCAAGCCAAGGGCATTATGGGCCAGTCCTCGCTTCGTACGACGTGGTGGAATCCCAAGGTGTACCAGACTACGATGTCCGTATTGGCAATGGGACGATTCGCCTTGGTCTAGGTGGGGAGACCCTCACCTCCTCGGCTGCGCAGGGTATAGTCGCCGGCGGCGAAGCGTTCTTTCGTATTATAGGGTGTCACCCATAGGTGGTAATTCGTAAACCCGGCTCGTTTCTGAGGGAAGTCATCGAGAGAGAGGAGGGGAAGCGCGTTGTCCCGAGGCTTGATCATGTAGCTGACTGGATATCCGACAGCGCTAAGAACATCAGGATTGATGACGCGCCAAAGGACGGGCCTCTCGAGGTTGATGCGGAGTTTCGCATCCGACTCAACGAGGGCGATCTCAGGACGCATGGTCCAGAGGCTGCGTCGGATTGAATCTTCGGGCAATACTCGCGTCTCAAGGTGACCTTTCTCGAAACTGTTCGAGTCCCCGTCGATGTCGAAATCGAGGCGAAAGGAGAAATAGTGGTCGTGGTTCACGGCGAGAAGATTTCTGTCAACCAATCGACCATAGGCGTCGGAGGAGAAAGTATCTTGCGATAGTGCTCCGGATGCTTCAACCGCTTTGACCGCGACCACACCGGTGGAGCCGACGGCAACGCGAATGGTGCCATTCTGTAGAAAGATCCAGTCAAAGATGTAGTCGTAGTTCCCCAGGGTGGCTATGGTACGGAGGACGAGTTCGCGGGACTTTCGGCTCTCTGTCCGATCCTTGGAGAAATTGTAGTGGCGCCAGGCGGGGTTTCCTGAAGTCCTTTCGAAGATTGCGAGGATGTTTTTGTAAATAACGGGCTTTCCTTTGTCGTTGTGGAGGACGGCATCTTTGAGAGTGGCGAGCTCGGGGCAGTCGCGACCTCGCTCGATCGAGCTGAGGGAAAGTCCGAGTCCGTAGTCGCCAATATCAAAGTAGGTGCGCGATCGCCAGCTAGGGGAGGGGTCCATGTAGGGCACAAAAAGCTCGGAGAGAGAGGCTTCGTAGAGGATTGAGCGTTGCTTGCCGGCGTCCTGATAGGAGATCAGGGGAAAGATCATTCCGAGGCGTGGATCGATGCGAAAATGGAAGCGCCAATGCTGCCAATGGATGAAGTTTCCTTCGATCCGATAGGAGGGACCCTCTTCCTGCTTTAGACTTATAGGAGTGGGAATTTCTCTCAACTCGCCGACTGATTCTTCATCATAATCCACCGGGACGCCAGGGATAGGAACGGCACCCGTATCGATCAGCTCGACGACCTCTTTCTCGTCCAGATCCACGACGACGAAAACACCTTCAATGGGTCTTCCCCAGAAGTTCGATTCCCTTCGTTCATCGTAGCTGACGGCATGGATGAGTCGACGGGTGTCGGGCTCGGATTCGCCGGAGTGGCCGGCTGCGTAATGGATGTTGCGGATCTTTGTGTATGACCGGAAACCGCGTTTGCGCATGGCCTCCCGCCAGCGGGAATCGGATTTGATTATCTTATCGGCGAGGGCATACTCTTCGACCAGGATTCTCGTCTGGGCTCCCGGCACGGGCTTCCACTCAAGGACCCGATTTTCGCCTATATCTACGGTGCCTTCATAGACTTTATTTTCGTCTCGCACGACGACGGCTGCGATCCGCTGGATTGGTTCGCCGACTGACCATCGGTATACGGATTCCTTCGGGGGCTGTCCGCGGCTGATATAGACAAATTTCGTATTCCTTCGGGCATGGCCCGATTTTCGAAGAAACCTGGTTGTCCGAATGATTTCACAGGGGCCTAATGGATCCAGAGGGTGGGGCGCCGCATAGAGGTTTTCAGAGGATGTGAGTTGGCAAAAGGAGAGTATCGGAATTGAAAGCGTGACCAGCCGGGAGACCTTTCGAGAACCTTGGGGCATTTGCCTGTCGAACTTTGACGTTCTCAACATCGCCGAGGTTCAGATAGACTGGAGAAGGGTGTAGATTTCGGTAAGGTTCATCCCGACAGATTCCTAGACTGGCAGGCCAGAACTTTGGGTTAAAGCAGTTGTGAGAGGAAGGTTCTCGCCGGCACGACGCAGGGCACTTCGAAAGCGAAGCAATCGATCTCTCGATAGGGCAGGTCGACTACGATCTGAAAGGCATGTTTGGCGGCGATCTGCCTCTGGAAGTAGGTGAGGTGTGGCGACAAATTGGTATCGCTCGTTTTCACCTATATTAAGATCCATGGAGAGTTATCTGCAGTCACCACAAAGTCGACCTCCCGTTTCTCTTTCGTCCTGATGAAATTGAGCCCGAAGACGCCAAGACCGGTATCATTCCAGCCCTCAACGACCTTCAGGAGGGAGCTGGCGACAAAGTTCTCGTTGCGCTTTCCGGGATCGGAAACGCCGGACCAATCAGTGACAAAAGCCTTAGGTTCCTTGGCAATAGATCGAGAGATGTTTTTCTTCCATGGTCGGAGCGTGAAACAAAATGAAAGCTGTTTCAGTAGCTCCATCCAACGTTGAACAGATTCGACCGAAGCCCTGATGGTTCTGGCAAATGAGGAGTAGTTGAGCAGGGATCCCGCATTCAGGAGGACGAGTTCCGCAAGGAGCTCGATTTTGGCTAAGGCAAAAGCTCCTCCCAGACTGCGAATATCCTCCTGAAAGAGCCGATCCTGCCGCGCCCGGCTCCATTGGCGGTGAAACCGTGTGCTGGATTTTAGAAAGGGTTCCGGAAATCCGCCGAATTGCAACAACGATTCCCATTCATCGTTATCGATTGGCCGCGGCTCTCGAATCGTTTTTCCTTCGAAATCCGACCATACCAGTTCGGCCACGGATATGGGAAACATCTGTAGATGAAAATAGCGACCAAGCAGGCTGTCGTCTCCCTTCCGAAAGGCATCCAGTCTGGCACTGCCGGTTACAAGGATCTTCCATCGTAGATGCGGGTGAAGGTCGAAGAATCCTTTCAGGAAGTTCTTCCAATCATCGTATTTGTGCAGCTCATCGAAAACCACCATCTGAGCGACTTCGTGGCCAATCATTCCCGATAGATGCCGCTGGCCTTGCAGGATTGCAATTCGGTCTTCCTGAACGTCCCAGTCAAAATAGCGGTAGGCTTCTTCCTGTTGGAGAGACTTCGCTACGGTCGTTTTTCCGACTTGCCTGGGTCCGGAAATCAGAAGCATCTGTCTATTGCGTTCAAAGTGGTCCTGAATCATGCTGTCATAGATTCGCTCGATAGTGGCCATTATTCGATTTATCTTAAATTGGCCGCTACTGATCTACTTGTTGGATTGGCGGCGACGCAGACCCAGAGCTCATCAAGCGCGGTCGTGCGGTGTCGATTGCTTATGGATCGAGAATGCGGATTTCATCTTGTCGTCCGCTTTTCTCACAAATTCTCTGGCTGGCCGGTCGTGGCAAAATGTACACCTCGACGCTCCCCTGCTCGGTCGTCCCGAAAAGCGGGCTCGAAATCATGCCCCTCCTTCGCTTGCGAAGAATTGGAGGGTGTAGGCATTCCGCTAAGAGGAGAATCAACCTCAAAACGAGTTTGACGATATCCAGTTGGACGGGCCCGACGTTTGAGGGAATCGGAACCTAAGAATCGGGACCCGGTTTGGTGAAGAACTCCTCAGTCTCCAGGTTGACGAAATCCCGCGGATTGGAGGTCCCCTGAAAGTAGAATATAAACTGGCCAAGTTCGAAGGAAAAGATGGTGAGAGGGTTGAATGCGGAGGTGGTCCACCAGAACTGATCGCAGATGAGATCGTAGAGGAAGACTTCTCCCACTTGGACGACGAAGACGAATTGCCAGCCGTGTTCAATGTGGAAAACCCAGGGGAAGAACTGCGGATTGTAAATCCCATACCAACTCGAGAAAAAGAACCCGCCTCCGAGGTCGACTCCTTCAAAGGGGTCAACAAAGCCGGACGGGGTGAATTCCACCAACAGCATCGGTCGGTTGTTCATATTCGAGGCCTCCCTGCTATCGAACCATTTGATCGATTGGGAATTCTCCGGTCCGATCAGGATCCAGCCAAAATTGGTTCCTGGATTGTCCAGCCAATCTTGGACATCTGCTGCCATCCGAGCCGACATCCAACTCGACGTCGTATTAGGGTCGCCAACACTCGCTGTGGCCGAAAGTACTGCTACAAAATCGCCACCCACGCTGTTCCAGCTCTGAGTATTGAAAAAGGTCCGATTCCAGGTGGCATCTCCGGTTTGTGCCTGGCCTCCCTGACCTAGGCTCTGTCCGATTCCGCCAGCGGTGGAAGCCCCCTCTCCCCAATCGCTGGTCAACTTGTGCAGTGAGAAATCGGTTGCCGAAGCACGGCTTTGATTCACTCTGAGAGTAAGAGTCACGCTATCAATTGTTGCGCCTTCCGGGATATCTGGGGGACCGACCGGAAAGGCCAGAAGGGCACGCCGGGAGCGATTCACTTGCTGTACCCTTCCCGCAAAAAAGTGCGGTCCCGGAACCATTGCTGGCACTGTTGTTATCAGAAAATATCGTGTTATCCTTGGAGGCCTCAAGGATCACCGTATCGGCGAGCGATCGAGACGCAAAAGGGAGTGCGATCGCGAGGAGAAAAAGAACAACGATGTGACGGAAGCGGGGATACTGTGTGATGTTCATGGGAAGTTCAGGGGTTCAGGGGTTCAGGGGTTCAGGGGTTCAGGGGTTCAGGGGTTCAGGGGTTCAGGGGTTCAGGGGTTCAGGGGTTCAGGGGTTCAGGGGTTCAGGGGTTCAGGGGTTCAGGGGTTCAGGGGTTCAGGGGTTCAGGGGTTCAGGGGTTCAGGGGTTCAGGGGTTCAGGGGTTCAGGGGTTCAGGGGTTCAGGGGTTCAGGGGTTCAGGGGTTCAGGGGTTCAGGGGTTCAGGGGTTCAGGGGTTCAGGGGATATTATCCCGGGGAATGTGATTTTTCAAGTTTTTTGCGGTCGCAGATGGAGAATCGAGACTAACCTGGAATGGAAGCGGATCTAACTTCAAAGCTTCTCGGATTGGTTGAAACGATGAGGCCACCAGGATCCGGTTCTGACGATTTTCGTTCACAAAGGGCAATTTGTGATTCATAACAGTGGGGACTTTGAGATTCATCAATCATTCATCATAAGAGGAGGATTTTACTATGGCATTCACACTGGAATTGGGATCAAAGGCGCCAGATTTCGATTTGCCGGCGACAGACGGTGGGAACTATCAACTATCGGATTTCGATGACGCCGCGGTGCTGGTCATTTTCTTCACCTGCAATCATTGTCCCTTTGTTACGGGATCGGATGAAGTCACCCGGCAGACAGCGGACAAATTCGCGTCGCAGAGTGTCCGATTTGTCGGCATCAGTTCGAACAGCATTCGCACTTATCCGGAAGATGACTTTGAGCACATGGTTGCCCGGATGGAGGAACACAACTTTCCATGGTTGTATCTGTTTGATGAGTCACAGGAAGTGGCGCGGGCCTACGGTGCGTTGCGAACCCCACACTTCTACGTCTTTGACTCGAGTCGTAGTCTCATTTACACGGGACGCGGGGTCGATAATCCCCGAGAGGCAGACAAAATGACGGTGAACGATCTGGATAGAGCCCTGGAAGAGCATCTGGCTGGGAAACCCGTGAGTATTCCTTTGACCAATCCGATCGGCTGCAATGTGAAATGGGAGGGGCAGGATGCGCATTGGATGCCGGTTGAGGCCTGCGATCTAGTTTAGCCCTCTGCTGCTTTCTGCCTTCGGAGATCGGGAACCCACCACCTGCCCCTCCGAGGAGGGGAGTTTAAGAATCGGCGGCTGAGCATTTGCAACTGGATGGAACCGACAGATGCCTAGCCGCTCCGCCGGGGCACGTGTTTACAGTCCTGCCGGTTATCGGATCCGGCCCGGCGGGACAAAAGGGAGCGATCGCCGCCGCCAAGCTTGGCAAATCCGTCGCTATGGTCGATGAAAAAGCCATGATCGGCGGCGTCTCGCTGCACGGAAGCACCATTCCCAGTAAGACCCTAAGGGAGGCAATTCTGTATCTTTCCGGGATTCGGGAGCGCTCCTTCTACGGCCGCGATTATGCCGTCAAGGAGGACATTAAGGGAGATGATTTGGTTTCGAGGGTGCGGATTGTAGAAGAGAGCGAGATGCAGGTGATTCGAGACCAGCTACATCGCAACGGCGTTCGAATGGTTTTCGGCCGGGCTCATTTCGTCGATCAGCGAACCGTTTCGGTGGTGAACGGAGAGGAGACCGAAACGTTGAGTGGCGAGTATTTCCTGATCGCCTGCGGAACCCGTCCTGCCCGAGACCCGGATATCCCGTTTGACGGGAGGTCAGTCATCGATGTCAGCGAGATCCTGGACCTCCTGGAACTTCCTCGCGAGTTGATCGTGGTGGGGGCCGGAGTGATCGGTCTCGAATATGCCTCCATGTTCGCTGCTCTCGACATCGAAGTCACCATTATCGAAAGGGAGTCGACCTTGCTGAAATTTGTCGATCGGGAGATCATCGAGCGGCTCGTCTATCACCTGCGCAACCTGAATGCCGTTTTTCGGTTGGGGGAATCGGTAGTCGGAGTGAAGAGAGATAAGCGAAATCGGGTGGCCGCGGTTCTGGAGAGTGGAAAGAGAGTCAGAGGCGATGTGCTCTTGTATGCGATTGGGCGGCAGACGAACTCGGACACGCTGAATCTGAATGCGGTGGGTTTGACGGCTGATAAACTGGGACGCCTGACCGTGAATGAAAAGTATCAGACGGAAGCGGCCAACATCTCCGCGGCAGGAGACGTCATCGGGTTTCCTGCTCTGGCCGCCACTTCGATGGAGCAGGGACGCCTCGCCGTTTCCTACCATGTTTCAATCCGGCTTGCAGGGATCGACTGAGATGGGTCCCTACGGCGTTTATACCCTACCTGAGATTTCCATGATAGGGCGTACCGAGCAGGAACTGACAGAAGGAAGAGTCCCGTATGAATTCGGAGCGGCGCGGTTTGATGAGCTGGCTAAAGGACAGATACTGGGGCTTCAGATTGGCTATCTGAAGATCCTTTTCGATCCCGAGAGCTTGAAGGTTCTGGGGGTGCAAATCATTGGCGAAAACGCGGCCGAGCTGATTCACATAGGCCAGGCTGTGATGGTTCTGGGAGGAACGTTGCGGTATTTCTTGGATTCCGTTTTCAACTACCCGTCCCTTGCCGAGGCCTATAAGGTAGCGGCTCTGGATGGACTCAATAAGCTGTGAATAGAAAGGTTGCCTATTGATGACCGATCGGGGCTGTTCGCGCAGTTTTCTTACCGGCAGCGCAGGATTCTAGCGATGATGAGAGTTCGCAGCGGATTTAATCACGGCAGCGAAAAGTGGAGCGAAAGCTACGATCTAATTTAGAGGGGCCGAAATTCCGGTGCCGTTGCGGGCTGTGAGGGGTGCAAGCAATAAAAACTGATAGGGTCTGTACCTTTTAGCCCTACTTGACCAACTCAACTTCCGAAACGGTTTTTTTCGGGGGTAGTAGGGCTCAGGAGGCGCATCAACAGTAGAGGTGGGTTGGCAAAACCGCCTGTAGTGTAGACCTACGCTCTTCCCAGGGCGGGATTTTTTCGTATAATGGTGGGCCATCATGTTTTTGAGGTGTAATCGTCGGCGCAAAGATGGCAAAGAGCACTACTATTGGAATATCGTTGAGAACAAGCGTGTCAGCGGGGGGCGGGTGGTCCAAAGACAGGTCCTCTACCTTGGAGAGATCAACGATAGCCAACACGAAGCGTGGCGCAAGAGCATCGAGATTTTCGAAGAGGGCAGGGAAAGACCCGAACAGGTGGCGCTGTTTCCGGAAGATCGTGCCCCGCCTGTGGGCGACGAAAGTATTGTTAGAATACGGCTCAAAGATCTCAGGATCGAGAAGCCGCGGCAATGGGGAGGGTGCTGGCTTGGGTGCGTTCTATATGAGCAGTTGGGACTGGGAGAATTCTGGCGGGAGCGTCTCAGACCCTCCCGTCAGGGTACCCGCTGGGCCCATGTGCTGCAGACCCTGGTGGTTTACCGGCTGATGGCACCGGGAAGCGAGTGGCGGCTGCATCGGGAATGGTATGAGCGAAGCGCGATGGGCGATCTGATGGGGGAAGACTTTGGGATCGCCGAGAAGAACACGCTCTATCGCTGCCACGATCGATTGCTCAGGCACAAGAAGGCCCTGTTCAGGCACCTGACCGAGAGGTGGAGCGATCTGTTCAATGCCCGTTACGAGATTTTGCTATACGATCTGACGAGCACCTATTTTGAGTGCGATCCGAACCAGGAGCCGGCGGCCTCGAGCCGACTGCGCAAGTTCGGCTACAGCCGCGATAAGCGACCTGACTGCGTGCAAGTGGTGATCGCCCTGGTGGTGACTTGTGAGGGCTTGCCGATTGCCTATGAGGTACTTCCGGGTAACACGCAGGATAAAACCACCTTAAAAGATTTTCTTTCTCGGGTGGAAGAGAACTACGGTAAGGCGAACCGGGTGTGGGTGATGGATCGGGGCATTCCGACCGAGGAAGTCTTGCAACAGATGCGCCAAAGCGAACCCAGGATCCACTATCTGGTGGGTACCCCGCGCTCCTGGCTGGGTCGCTTCGAGCAGTCGTTGCTGCAGAAGGATTGGAAGCAGTTGCGTCCCGGTATCGAGGTGAAACTCCTCAGCGAGGGAGGTGAAACCTACGTTCTGGCTAAAAGCGACGATCGGGTGCGCAAAGAAAAAAACATGCGCCTGCGTCGTTTACGCCGTCTTATCGAGGCGCTCAAGAAGCTGCGTGAGAGCAAACGGCGCTACCAACGCGATACCATCCTGATCAAACTGGGCGAAGCCAAAAAGGAGGCCGGTCCCCGGATCTTTGGATTACTCGACATCGAGATCGCCCCCAAGGGCGCCCCCACTGAAAAGCCGCCTTTGAGCTTCCGGTTGAACTTAAAAAAATACCGCCAAGCCTATCGCCGCGAAGGCCGCTATCTGTTGCGCAGCACCCTCAGTGCCGAGAACCCCGAGCAACTCTGGCGCCTTTACCTGCAGCTCACTGAGATCGAGCAAGTCTTCAAGGAAATCAAGAACGACCTTTCCATCCGCCCCATCCATCATCAGAGAGATGATCGCATCGAGGCGCACATCTTTATCAGCTTCCTTGCTTACTCTCTGTGGGTCACCCTGAAACGTCGACTCTACCCGATGGCTCCGGGACTGACCCCAGCCGAGGTGCTCTCCAAAATGGCGGCCATCCAAATGCTCGATGTGAAACTGCCCACCACCGACGGACGCACCGTTGTGCTTACCCGTTACACCGAGCCCGGTGAGGACCAAAAGCTACTACTGAACCGGTTACACCTCGAACTTCCTCCCCAACCACCCCCCCAAATCGAATCCAAATAACCCCTCCTGTAGTGTAGACCTTTGGCCCACTATCAACGACTTACGTCGAAATCAGGCCCCAGTTGAGAAAGACGGGTTAGTTCGTTTCTATGCGGCTTGAGCCAAGAAACTGAAATCTCCCCAGGACAAGCCTGGGGGATCTTTGGTAAGGGGAAGGCTGCTCCGTGATATAGCCGAGAATCCTTAGGAAACCACGGGGCGAGCCCGTGGGATACGGGATTATCCTATCATGACAGGAGAGGCGGGAAGGATTGCAAAGTCTCGGAACTGCAGACTCGTGTAGGTTGGAATCGTCCTTGACCTCAAGAGTGCGATTGCGAAGGTAGGAAGGCGCGGCCGGTGCCATAGGGCGACGTTCGATCACGATTAAAATCACGACGCGAGATGACTCTTTCGAGCACACTATTCCGGTAATTAAAACCCCTCTAAAAACATGCCCAAGACAGATATCCTGGATCGCACATTCTCACTTGAGGGCAAATGCGCCCTTATAACCGGGTCCAGTAGTGGGATCGGGCGGGCTTTGGCGGTGGGATTCGCGGAGGCGGGGGCTCGGGTGGCGGTGCACGGTAGGCGGCAGGAGAAGATCGATGAGACGATTCGGATGATCGCGGAGAAGGGGGGTAGGGCGGATAGCTTTGTGGCGGATCTTGGTTCCAAAGAGGCGCCGAAAGATCTGGTTAATCGGGTGTGCGAAGGACTTGGGGGAATAGACATCCTAGTCAATAACGCGGGCATGAATCGCCGTAGCGCCATCAGCGAGGTAACCGAAGACGACTATGACACGATTACCACGATCAATCTACGGAGCGTATTTTTTCTCTGCCAGGCGGTTTATCCAATCATGTGCAGCCGGGGAGGTGGGAAGATCATCAACACCGGATCCTTAACGACGGTTCGAGGATTGGCTGGAATTCCGGTCTACGGAATCACGAAGAGCGCTCTCGGACAGTTTACCAAGACGGCTTCGGTGGAGTGGGCGAAGGACAATATTCAGGTCAATTGCATCGCGCCCGGACTCATTCAAACACCCCTCACGGAAGCGGGATTGTTGAACAACCAATACACCTCAAAGTGGCTTTTGGACCGGATTCCGTCCCATCGGGTGGGCCAACCCGAAGAGCTGGTGGGGTTGGGTCTTCTCCTCGCCTCCGATGCCTCTTCCTACATTACGGGGCAGACGATCGTGATCGACGGAGGGTTTACGGCGGGCGGGGATTGGCGAGAGCCGCAAGAATAGCAAACTTACGGATGTAAGTTTGCTATTCTATACATTGCGATGGCGGCAGCGGCAGAGGCGTTGAGGGAGTTGATGTGACCTGACTGTGGGATTCGGACCACGTGGTCGGCGGAGTCGAGGATGTATTTGCCAACCGATCTGTCCTCTCCTCCGATGACGAGGAGGATTTTTGAGGGTTGTGGAATCGATAGTTCGTCGAGATCGCAATCGCCTTTCGAATCGAGAGCAATAACATGAAAGCCGTGCTTCTGAACCATCCGAAGATAGCGGTTAGCGGTGGAATCGCGGCAGATTTTCAGGTATTCGGATGCTCCGGCGGAGGCCTTGACGACGGAGGGTAGAATCGGGGGGACTCCTTTGGTGGGGAGAAGGACTCCAGAGTAGCCAAATGCCTCGGCGCTCCGCAAAATCGCTCCGGCGTTTTGCGGATCCTCGACGTTGTCAAGGAGGAGGAGGCGGTCTGGGGAGAGAAGTCCCTCGAAGGGGACGTAAGGGTAGGGGCCGGATTCGATCACCACGCCTTGATGTTCTCGCTGGCGGCAGAGCTGTTGGAGCCGGCCTCGGTCGATACGGTCCACGGGGATGTCTTTCCTCTCAAAGAGGGTCTGGAGTTTTTTAAGGCGGGGATTTCGCGTCTTCGAATCGGCCAGGTAGGCGCGGTGGAGGGGGCGCCGATCAGCCCGCAGTACCTCGAAGGCGGGATTGAGACCGTACAGAAACTCTGTTAGGAATCTGTTGGATTTGGGATTCTGGAATCGCGGGGAGGATTTCCGATGAGGGGGCATTCGTGGGATGCGGCCGATTGAACCACCGACAGATTCCTACCCAACTTTCTGCGAATGTTGGATATCAGAGGGGTCTTGGGCGGCTCTGGCCGTGGCTGGATCAATCTGAGGCTCTAACTCCATGGGAAGGAAGTGAAGGAGGACGAATTCCAGCTCGAACTGGGATGAAGACGAAATGCTCACGCATTCCGCTACGACGATCGATTCGGAAGGTAGCGGAATGCGTAAGCATTTCGACTGTCTGGCGGTTGATTTTGGCCTCTCCGCGGCATCCGGAAACCCGCACCCGTCCCCTTGAGCGGGGTTTGCAGTTATGAAAGCGCCGGCGGGCTAGATTGGGGGTTATTCCTCTTCGGTCTTCTTGCTGGCCGCGATCACTTTTTGCTCGAAGTCCTTTTGCATTTCCTCGTAGTGGCTGAACTCCTCCGAATGGATGCCGCGGCCGCCGGTGAGAGATCGAACGACGGTGGAGTAGCGATAGATATCCATCTGTGGTACCTGGGCTCGAATGACTTGGAAGCTCCCCTGGGCCTCCATTCCCATAATGCGCCCCCTGCGACCGGAGATGTCTCCCATAACATCGCCGAGATTCTCCTCCGGTATTTTCACTTCGATATTTAAGATGGGTTCCAAAAGCAGTGGTTTGGCGCCCAAGAATGCTTCTCGAAAGGCCTGTTTCCCGGCAATCTGGAATGCGATGTCCTTGGAATCGACCGGGTGCATCTTGCCGTCGTAGAAGTCGATCTTCAGGTCGACCACCCGGTAACCGGCAACGATGCCTTCGCGACAGGCTTCGTTGACTCCCTTTGCAACCGAAGGCACGAAGACGCGGTCCACGTTTTGTCCCACAAGAGATTGGGAGAAATCGACCCCCGAATCGCGTTCGGTCGGTTCGATACGCATCCACACCTCGGCAAACTGCCCTGCCCCACCGGTCTGCTTTTTGTGGCGATACTTGGATTCTGATCTCGACCGGATTGTCTCGCGGAAGGGGATCTTGGGTTCCACGAGCTCGATATCGACATTGAAGCGGGACCGAAGCGCGTCGGTTATGACGGTGAGGTGCAGTTCGCCTTGGCCCGAGATGACGGTCTGATGGAGTTCGGAATCGACCCTGTATAAGAAGGTCGGATCCTCCTCATGCATGGTTGAGAGACCGGTCGAGATTTTGTCTTCATCCCCTTTCGACTTCAGTCTGAGGGCGCCGTGGATGTTGGGTTTTGGGTAATCGACCTCAGGGAGATAGATCTCCTTCCTGCCGTCGCAAAGAGTGTTTCCGGTGTGGGTGTTCTTGAGTTTTACGGCGGCACCGATATCACCTCCGTTAATGGAGTCGACGATATTCCGATCCTTGCCGTTCAGGATGTAGAGTTGTCCCAGACGCTCGCTGGAATTGGTTACGCTGTTGCGAACCTCCATGCCCGTCTTGACGGTGCCCGAATAGGTCCTGAAAAACGAGAGATCACCGACGTGGGCTTCGCTGATCGTTTTGAATACGTAGAGGACGGGATTGGAATCGGTGATTTTCACCTCCACTTCGGATCCATCGGCGTTGATTCCGGTGACGGTGCCGGGATCGGTTGGAGGGCAGCCGAATTTCGAGATAAAATCCATCAGTCGGGCGACTCCCACATTGGCCTCCGCTGATGTGCTGAACAGCGGGATGAATGATTGGGCCCGGAAGGCAGCGCTGACGCCACCCCTCATCTCCTCTTCGGTCAGGTTGCCCTGGTCGAAGAACTTCTCCAGGAGCGAGTCATCTGACTCGGCCACGTACTCGATCAATTCCTGGTGCAGTTGTTCCACGCGGTCCTTCGTTTCCCCCTCCGCCGGAGCCTCTTGGAATCTGCCGCTTTGGTCGCCCTGGTAGGTGATGACTTCGCTCCTGAGGATATCAAGGACCTGATTGAAACCTGGGCCCGGATTGAGAGGGATGGTCATTGGGAACACTTTCTTGCCGAACCTTTCGTGCAGTTGGGCCAGAACGGTGTCGAAATCGGCGTGTTCCTTATCGAGCCCGCTTAGAGCGATCACTTTAGGGAGGGCGTAGCGATCCGCGAACTCGCAGACTTTGTCGGTTCCTACCTCGACTCCCTGAAGGGAATCGACCACCGTGAGCGAGAAGTCGGATACCCGGAGCGCGCTCAAGGCATCGTTGATGAAGTCGAGGTAACCGGGCGTGTCGAGAATGTTGAATTTGCGCCCTTCCCACTCCAGGTTGAGCATCGAGGCATTGATCGAGATCTGTCGCTTGTGCTCATCCGGATTGTAGTCCGAGGCGGTACTACCTTTTTCAATACTTCCGAGGCGGTTGATGACTCCGGCGCAAACCAGCATGGCCTCGCTGAGCATTGTCTTACCGCAGGAACCATGTCCGACAATGGAGAAATTTCTGATGTCCGAGGAATTGTAGACTTTCATCTATAAACCAGGTGGTTTTGAGTAGTCGTCACTGGTCAGGAAGTGGTGGGAATCGGAGTTAGGCACAATTCTGCCCGGATGCACTTGGGAGGTCACTGCCTCGGTGCCGTCGCGGCGGGTTGTGAAGCTGAGGACCTTCGGTGAGACAAGGCGTGCGTAATCGCGGTAGGACATCTTGATAAGATCCGTATAGGACCCCGCATTGAAAGCGATTTCCTCGTCCTCGGCCAGGCTCTGGGCTAGGAAGACCTCGAGGCCGTAGAGATTTCCGAAGGGAGGCATGGCACCGAGTTCGCAATCCGGAAAGATCTCCTCCAATTCGTCCTCCGGTGCGAGGAAAACATCTCCCCATCCGGTAGCGAGAAAAAGACGGTTAAAATTGATATGGTAGCTCGCCGGTAGGACCGCCATGGCGAGATTCCCGGCCACATTGACGATTATTGTTTTGGCCATTTGACGGCGGGGGATGTGCGCAAGAGTGGCGATCTCCTTGGCGGCGTAGGCGGGCGAATGGCTGATGACGACGTATTTTACATTCTTTGAATCCAGGTAATCTCTGAGCTTCTCAATCACCATGCCGAAAATTCCCTCTCTAGTTTTTCATCTACTGGTTGGTTTAGTGTGATACACCACACTCGCTTCTATCCCCTTCAGACTGCTCGAGAATCCCCCAATACGCGGATCGGAGTACATTGGAGAGGATAGAACGCGAACCGAAAAATTGACTCTGTTACTGTTGAAGGCAAATTCTTTCTTGAGGAAGCTGTCGGATTGCAGGAAGTGAGTTTTCCGACCGGTCGTTTCGGGTAGGTGAGTTTGTCAGGCACGGCCGATTCCGATGCCGACAGCTTCCTAGCCACTCTGCCGAGCGGCAGAGTGGAGACTCAAATTCACTCAGTAATAGATCTCTTCCAAGAATTATGCACCGTTTCGGCTTGTGAGAAAAGTGGGCTGAGAAATTCTGGTTGCTTTTGCAACGGGTCCTTACTATTCATCCCCCCGGCAAAATCCGTGGAAAGTCGGCAACGAGAGCCTCCAGGATATTTCGCATCCCCGGAAGAATGGGAGGGGAGAGGAGAATGAAGCAGAATATACTTTCGGTTGAGAGCAGGGTTGAGACCGGTCGCCGGCCCAGCCGGCGATTGCGGGCGGGAGGAAAGATACCGGCTGTAATGTACGGTGTCTCGGGGAACCGAATCCTCTCCATCGAACGGTCAGGTTTTCGTGCGTTGTGGACGAAATTGCGCGGAACGGTCGCCCTTATTGAGGTCGCCGAAGAGGGGCGGGAATCGGTCCAAACTCTTATTGAGGAGATACAGCGTGACCCGATTACGGATGAGGTGCTGCATATCGATTTCAAGGAGATTTCCGCGGATGTAGAACTACAGACGCACATAGCGGCGAGAATTGTAGGGGAATCGATCGGTGTGAGAAGCGAAGGAGCCTTTCTCGAAGTGCTTTCTCACGAGGTCGAAGTGCGTTGTCTTCCGAAGGACCTGCCTGAATTGATTGTTGTCGATGTCTCGGAGCTCAATGCAGGTGACTCCGTCCATATCCGCGACTTGAAGTCCATCGACGGGGTCTCATTTACGGAGGATCCCGAGAAAACGATCGTGATGTGTGCCATGCCGTCATTGGTTGAAGAGGAAGAGGAAGAGGAAGAGGCAATAGCGGAAGGAGAGGAAGGGGAAGCAGCCGAAGGGCAGCCCGCGGAAGCAGCGAAAGAGGGCGGCCCGGAGAAGGAGAAGTAGGGGTCGGGAGGAGAGTAGCCTCCCCATCTTTGTCGCGAGCTTCGTCGTATACTTTATCGCTTCAGAATCTGATTATTTCGTCGAGTCCCGAAGAGCAGCGATTCCGCGATTCAGATCCAACCCCCGTTTATCCCTTCGACATTGAAGTATCAAATCAGCTCCAGCCGCCGGTTGCCACTTCGGAAACGGTTCAATCAGGCTTCGACAGGGTTTAGCGAAAAGGCTAACGACAAAGTTGACGAAGACCGCTCACCCATGTCCGTCTCATTAATAGCGGGTCTCGGCAACCCGGGTCTCAGGTATCGCTGGACTCGGCACAACATCGGTTATCGGGTGGTTGACGAGTTTGCGAGGCGACACTCAATTCGTTGGCGTAAGGACAGAAGATTCGAGGCCCGCAAGGCCGAGGTGTTGGTTCATTCGTCCAAGATTATCGTGATCAAACCCCTGACCTATATGAACGATAGCGGCAGGTCGATGAGGGCGGTTCTGAATTACTTTGGAAACAGCGTTGATTCGGTGGTGGTGGTCTACGACGATGCGAACATCGATTTGGGAGAGGCGAAGATCACGACCTCAGGCAGCGCTGGGGGACACAATGGGATCGAGAGCATTGTCTCTCAGATTGGGGACGGATTTACTCGGTTTCGAATTGGGATCGGGCCGAAGCAACCCAGTGTGATTGCAATCAAGGATTTTGTTCTCGGGAAATTCACACGAAATGAACAGACGATTGTTAATAAAAAGATGGGTGAATTTCAGGCGTGGCTTCAGCTCCTTGTTGACAGGGGGCCGGTGGTGGCCATGAATCAGGTAAACAGGCGAACAAAAGACCGATCAACTGTTGATGAGCGAAACTGAGAATAAACGAAAATATCGGGCCTCCTTCATTCTCGATTCGCGAGGGATAGAGACACCGGTCGAAACGCAGATCGAGCACCTCACCTCGGTTCTCGAATCGATTGGAAGTGAGGTTGGGGAGGTGGAGAATTTGGGGAGGCGGGACTTTGCCCGGATAACCGAGCACGACCACGCGGGCGATGTCTATCTTCATATCCACTTTGAGGGCCCTCCGACCGCGTCGGGCGATCTTCAGGAACGATTTCGCCTCGATAAGAGTGTAAAAAGGGTCTATGTGGAAAAAGCCGGTGCTTAGGAATCTGTCGGACTTTGCGCTTCGCAATATGGCTGGACATACTATCGCAGGTTGAAGGGCATATTTAGCGACCAAGTTGATTCCGACAGATTCCTACCAAGAAAATGAAACTGAGATTTGGGACGATTTATCATATCTTTTCGTGACATTCCAGAAATCGGGCGTTGGAATTTTGAAATTCTTCAGGCATTCGTGACATATTGCCACGACACAATCCTTCGGAGGAGTTAGAAATGCTCTATTCCACAAATCTCAGTTTCATTTTCTTATTGCTAGGAGTCTGTCGGAAGAACTGTGTCACTTGCGAAGCAATCGAACGTCAAAGTCCGACAGACTCCTAGCTTGGCATCAATCGGGCATGGCCTCCTTTAACAAAGTCATCTTAATGGGCAATCTGACCCGCGATCCGGAGCTCCGGGTAACTCCCAACGGTACCGCGATCTGCAAGATGGGTCTGGCCACTTCCCGCACCTACACGACCCAGGACGGCAACCAAAGGGAAGAGACCACCTTCGTCGATATTGATGCTTTCGGCAAACAGGCGGAGGTGATCGCCAAATACATGACAAAGGGTCGACCCATTCTCGTGGAAGGGCGGTTGCGTTTCGATCAGTGGGAGAATAAGGAGGGAGAAAAGAGGAGCAAATTGGGAGTCGTTCTCGAGACCTTCAGGTTCGTTGGGCCCAGGGCTACGCAGGAAAGTGAATCGGCCTCCTCTTCCGCTCCCCATATTGAGGAGAACTCGCCGCCTCCCAGGAGTGAACCGCAACCTGCCCAACAGACTGAAGGAGAGAGCTTTGACGACGAGGATGACGTTCCATTCTAGAATGGAAGGGCCAAGGACATAACATGGCAACTCAGGATATATTGCTTCTGCAACCAATCGAAGGTTTGGGAAACGAAGGTGAGCAGATCCGGGTCAAGTCGGGATACGCACGCAATTTTCTCCTTCCAAGGAAACTTGCGATTCCCCTCACGGACTCGAATCGAAAACAAATCGAGTCACTGCAGCGAGCTCGCGATGGGCGACTTTCAAGGGAGTTGTCGTCGGCCGAGCAGTTGGCGGCCCGTTTGGAAACAGTCAGCATCGCGATACCGGTAAAGACGGGTCCAGGTGGGAAGGTGTTTGGATCGGTTACTGCGATGGATCTGCAGAAGCGGCTGGGCGAGGAAGGGATTGAGCTCAATCGCAAGCAGTTCACCCTCTACAATCCGGTGAAAACCTTGGGTCGACATTCGACGAAAATTCGGCTGCATCCTGAAATCACCGCTGAGTACGAATTCGAAGTCGTATCGGAGAACCCGATTGAGGAGGATGCTTGAATGCTAGGAGCCCTTCGGACTTTGTCCTCGAATTGCTGTGCAAAAGGTAAATCTCCTCCGACAGGCTCCTAGCAATAAGCAAATGAAACTGAGATTTGCGGAGATTGTAGTCTCAAATCTCAGTTTCATTTGCTTTGAAGGAATCTGTCGGGTTGAATTTGAGCGTGTTATGCAACCATCAAACCCCGAACTCGAGTCTGGGTTTGTAGCCAACTGCAAAGGAGGACAGATTCCTAGGATGCGCCCGTCGCGGAAGTCCAGCTGATGTGCGCGAGAAAGGGTAGCAAAGTGGCTCCTCGCCCGGCGGAGAGGGCGGGGGGAGAAGGGAACGTCACGAGGGTCTCTCCAGCGCCTTCGCTGGAGCGGGCTTCTCCCAGTAACATCGAAGCCGAAGAAGGGCTCCTGGCCTGCTGCATCATTGACGAGGGCCAAGAGACGATGGCGCTCTGCCTGGAAACGAAGTTGCAGCCGGACTACTTCTTTAAACCGACCCATCAGATCCTCTTCAGTATTCTCCAGGAGCTCTTTGAAGAGAGATCCGAAATTCACGAGATTATCCTGGCGGACCGGCTGCAGCGCCAAAACCTACTCGAGGAAATCGGTGGATACAGCGCCATCACCCGTATTACCAACCGCATTGAGACGACGGCGCACGCACGCTACTGGCTCGAGATTGTCAGAGAGAAGTGTCTCCTGCGGCGATTGATCCGCACTTCGACCGACATCGTCGATCAATGCCACAACAGCCAGTCGAGTCTGAATGAATTGCTGGAGTCGGCGGAGGAGGAGATCTTCAAGATCAGTCAGGATCGGATCTCTGATTCGGCGCGACCGATTAAGGAATCCATCGAGTCCGCGAGCGGTCTAATCAGTAGGTTGATCGAGGGTCGAGGTGAATTGACCGGAGTGCCGACCGGATTCATCGATCTCGACAGGATGACCTTCGGATTGCATGCCCAGGAAATGATCGTTCTGGCCGCTCGCCCCTCTCTGGGGAAGACTTCAATGGCACTCAATATTGCGGAGACTGCGGTCCTTCCGGATGGAGGGAAACGGGCTCCGGTGCCAACCCTCTTTTTCAGTTTGGAGATGAGCGCGGACCAGCTCGCCTTTCGTCTCCTCTGCAGCCGAGCAAGGGTTAATTCGACCAGAATCAAAGAGGGGTTTGCGCCGAAGGGCTCTCAGCAATCGTTGGCCCAGGCGGCAAAGGAGTTGAAAGGAGTACCCTTGTGGGTCGATGATTCCGGACATTTGACGATTTTGGAAATGCGGGCCAAGGCTCGTCGGATGGCGGCAAAGACGAGTTTGGGATTGGTCGTGATCGATTACCTTCAACTCATATCGGGTGCCGATCCAAGGGTGGGCCGGGAGCAGCAGATTTCCGAAATCTCCCGAGGGATCAAGGCGATGGCCAAGGAACTGAATCTTCCCGTCTTGGTGATCAGTCAATTGAACCGCGACACGGAGCGAGAGAAGCGCAAGCCGCGCCTATCCGACCTGCGAGAGTCAGGATCCATCGAACAGGATGCCGATGTCGTAATGTTGCTTTCCCGGATGAATGAAAGAGAAGAGGGTGAAACCGCTGGGGATGTGCAGCAGGTTGAATTAACTATTGCCAAGCAGCGCAACGGACCCATAGGAGATATGCGATTGTCTTTCATCCCGGAATTGACTCGGTTTGATAGCTACTCCGGTCGGTCAATCTGATCCAATGCCCAAACCTATCGCAGCGACTCTTATCTGTCTGCTCGGATTCTGCTGCGCCACCCTTCCCCTCTCCGCCCAGGAGGAGGCAGTGATTGTGGAGGAGGTCGAGATCGTGTTCATAGGCGCCCGCAACGTGAGCGATGAGGCGGTCCAGGTCCAAATTCAGATTCGAGTAGGGATGGAGTTTGACCAGAATCTTGTCGATCGTTCCATTCGATCACTTTACCAGACCGGGCTCTTCGAAAAGGTGGAGGCGCGGTCCGAGGCGATCAGTGATACGAAGGTGAAGATCACCTTCGAAGTTCAGGCCAAGTATCGAGTCGGCTCGATTCAGATACAGGGAACCAAGAAGTCCCGAGCGCGCCGATTGCAGGAGAAGCTGAAAACGTTTCGAAACGGCGTTCTTGACGAGAGAAGAGTAAAGGAGGACCGGGATACGATCTACGAAGACTATCGGGACAAGGGATTTCTCAACGTCGATGTCGACTACAAGATCGAGAAGGATGTTCCCGCACCCGGATGGGGCAGGGTGACTTACATCATCGATGAGGGGAGTAAGCGAAAGATCAGGTCGATCCAATTCGAGGGAAACGAAGGCCTGAAGTCGAAGAAGCTGAAGAAGAAGATGAAAACCAAGAAGCACAATTTCATCTCTTGGCTTTCGGGCGGCGGCAAATTCAACGAAGTGACCTTTCAGGAGGATTTGGACAAACTTCGCGATCTCTACAAGAATGAAGGCTTTCTCGACATCAAGATCGATGAAGCCGATATCACCTTGGAGTATCCCTCCAAAAAGGCGATCGCGATCAACATTAAGTTGTCGGAGGGCCGGCGCTACCACGTCGGCGAGGTCACCCTGAGCGGAAATGCCCTCTTTACGGATAGGGACTTGATGTCCATTTTGAGTCTGAGACCCGGAGACGTATTTTCCCCCGAGAAATTGGATGAGGATCGCGAGGGCCTGACCGATTTTTACGGGCTGATCGGGTATCTTGACGCCTTCGTCAGGCCGGAACGGACTCCCAATCTGGAAACGGGGGATATCGATATTCGATTCACGATTGACGAGGGAGAGAGAGTCTATGTTCAGTCGATTAATATCGAAGGAAATACAAAGACCAAGAGCATCGTGATTCTGCGGGAGCTGGCCCTGGCGCCGGGTCAGGTCTTCAACTTGGTGCGGATGAAAAACAGCGAAGCTCGGCTCAAGAACACACGGTTCTTTGAGGATGTGAATCTCAGCCCGGAGAGCACAAACATACAGGGTCGACGCAACCTCAAGGTGGCGGTGCGGGAAGGTCGCACCGGTCAGTTTCAGTTTGGGGCAGGATTCGGATCGGTTCGAGGAGGCGTATTCTTTGCCGAATTCTCTCAGGGGAATTTCGATCTATTCAACTGGCGATCGATTTTCCAGGGTGACGGCCAGAAATTCCGCCTTCGCTTCTCCATAGGTTCGAGATCAAGCAGCCTTATCCTCGCGTTTGAGGAACCATGGCTCTTCGAGCAGCGCCTATCCCTCGGCTTTACCATCTTCCGCTCGGAGACGGAGTTCGACAGTGCAATCTACGATGAGCGCCGCAGCGGTTTCGAGGTCTCGCTGCGCAAGCGGCTCTTCCGGTTGTGGGACGGGACTATTGCCTATCGTTTGGAGAACGTCGAAATCTTCAATGTGAGAGCGGACGCGCCTGCTTTCATCCGCGATACGGGAAACTTCACGGTCTCGAAAGTCACCGTCGCTCTGTTGCGAGATACGCGTAACAACATCATCTACACGACTCGGGGAAACCGTTTTCTCTTCACAACGGAGTATGCCGGTCTCGGCGGCGATGTCGACTATGTGCTCCTCGAGTCGCGCTATGCCCACTTCATCCCCACTTTTAGATTCGGCAACCAGAGCGTCGCCTTTCTGGGCCGGATCGGAACGATTTTCGACACCGGCGGTACCGGTGTTCCCTTCAACGATCGATTCTACCTCGGCGGTCCCGAATCCCTGCGAGGATTCGAATTTCGCGAAGTGGGCCCCAAAGAGGATCGGTTTCGCGAGCCGATTGGGGGGAACTCCTATGGATTCGTCAGTGTCGAGTATACCTTCGAAGTGGCAGAACCTTTGCGAGTGGCAGCATTCTACGATTGGGGATTCGTGAATCCGGGAACGACGGACTTTGATCCCGGCAGCGCCAATTCGAATATCGGCTTCGGTGTTCGCATCATGGTGCTCAACAATCCAATGCGTCTCGACTTCGGAATCCCATTGACGACGGACGAATTTAACGACAAAGGAAACCAGTTCAATTTTTCCTTTGGTTCCCGTTTCTAGAGTGTTTTAGAATTAATGATACACTACACTAGCCCGCCGGGCTAGCCTCGAGGCTACCAGAATTTCGAACCCCGTGTTTTTTGAAGATGAAAAGAGCAATTGTATACCTGACCGCAGTGACGATCCTGACTTTCGGCCTCCAGGGGCAGGGGATCAAAATAACGACCGTTGATATGACCCGCCTTTACGCGGATTACTACAAAACGAAAGAGGCCAACGACAAAATCCAGGAGAGCATGGATCAGGCCCGGGTCGACGCCGAGGAGTTAGTCAAGGAGGGACAGGACCTTGTGGAAGAGTACAAAGAGATTCTGGAGAGGGCCAAGAATCCGGCGCTGACGGAGGAGGCCCAGAGCACAGCGCAGCAGGAGGCCGAGGACCAGTTGAGAGTGATCCGAGAAAAGCAGCAAGAGGTGGATCAGTTTCGAGTTGCCACCCAGAGATCGTTGCAGCAGAGGCAACAGACCTACCGGGATCTCTTCATGGATGAGATCAGGAGCGTGGCCGTAGAGGTGGCGAAGGAGCAGAAGAGCACTCTCCTGTTTGATACTTCCGGAGTGACCGCGGTAGGCGTTCCCGGTGTTCTCCATTCCGATCCCGATTGGGATGTCACGGAGGAGGTTCTGAGCCGCATAAACGAGGACGCGCCGGAGGACGATGGCTGAGTGCAGATCCGTTTCACGGTTGAGGACATTCTCGAAATACTGAAGGATGGGCGCTGTCGAGGTGGCACCGACCGGGAAATAATTGGAATCGCCTCACTCCGGGAAGCGGAGCCAGGGGATCTCTCCTTTTTAGGCAATCGCAAGTACAGGCGGTATGTTCCCGAGTCCAAGGCAACCGTCATTCTGGTGGCGCCGGCCTTCGTTGGGGATCCCGGAGAAAACCAGCTTTTTATCTTGGTCGCCGACCCCTCCCGGGCGTTGGCACTGATCTGCGAAAGGGTGGAGCGGCAGCTTTGGCCCGCCCCGACGCCGGGCACCGATCCGAGCGCTCGGGTCGATCCGTCCGCGGTTGTGCATCCCACCGCCTGTCTTGGCCCCTTCTGCGTGATTGATGCGCATGTTCAGGTGGGGAGGGAGTGTAATCTCGAGGCGCACGTTTTTGTGGGTCGAAAGGCGCGTCTCGGATCGAATTGCCGTCTTCGGGCGGGAGTCTATGTCGGGCCTTTTTGCGATCTGGGGGATCGTGTTTCTCTGCTTCCCGGTGCAGTCATCGGCTCGGATGGGTTCGGCTACGCGAGCATCGATGGAAAACACGGGAAAATCCCTCAGATTGGGAATGTTGTTTTGGAGGACGATGTTGAAATTGGGGCGAATTCGACAATCGATCGGGCGCGATTCGGCGAGACCAGAATCGGAAGAGGGAGCAAGATCGACAATCTCGTTCACATTGCCCACAACGTCAGAATTGGCGAACGTTGTCTGGTCGCCGCCCAAACCGGCGTTTCCGGCAGCGCCGTAATTGAGTCCGGGGTCGAGATCGGGGGCCAAGTCGGATTGGTCGGCCATATCACGATCGGGAAAGGCAGCCGCCTCGGAGCCCAGGCAGGGGTCAGCAATGATCTTTCCCCTGGAAGCAAAGTGTCAGGCACCCCGGCCCACTCTATCATGGAGGTCCGTCGTTTGGAGGTTCTGAAGAGGCGTCTACCGGATCTGTTTAAGAGAGTGGCGAATTTGGAGGAACTGTTGGAGGGCGCCGGTTAGAGTTCGTCCATTCCTCTCCAAGCGCGGTCCTACAGGCGTGTGACTGTTAGGGAGAGAGCTTCCCCCCCCATACGATCCCGCAGGGACACAGCCGCCGACGGCGCAGTTTGAGGGTTTTCGTTAAGGAATCTGGGTTATTTGTTGCCAAGCTCGCGAGGCGGGGCCTAGTACAATGTCCCGTCTAAATATTCGGATATAGTTTCTTGAGTTTGATCCTTGCATCATCGGTCGTAAAGCGCGAATCAATCTTGGACTGGCGTCCGTTGCGATCCCTTTCCCATGCTGAGATTTCTCTGCACATGCTAGCCACGTCCGGAATTCTTCGGTCCAGGCACTGGCTATTCAGGGCACTGAGTTCGATCTCTGCGATATTGAGCCAACTACCGTGTTTGGGGGTATAATGGATCTCCAATCGCTCGGCCAATGCTCTGGCTTCGGGGGCCGCAAAGGTCTCGTAGAGAGAGGTAATTGAATGGGTATTGAGATTGTCCATCACAAGAATCACCTTTGCGGCCTCGGGATAGTGCACAGTCAACAGTTCCCTGATCTGCAGGGCCCAGTCTTTGCGGGTTCTTCTTGCGGTGACGCTGACGTGGCGCCAGCCTCCCAACGGTTCAACGAACAAGAAGATTTCAGCGACCCCCTTTCGGGCGTATTCATGGTCGTAGCGCATTGGCTTTCCGGGGGCCGTTGGAATAGGCACCTTGACCTCATCGACGAGCTGCTTGCACGATTCATCCATGCATATTTGAGGATACATCGGATCGTAGGGAAGATGATATACCGCCAAGATGTCTTCCATGCACGCGACAAAAGCCGCACTCTGTTTTGGCGGAATTTTCCAGCACTTCCTCAGGTGAGGCTTAAGTTCGTTTTTTTTAATGCCTTCTGCACTGATGACTTTGAGATCTGCTCGAAGATATCCAAACGCACCAGTTCTTCGGCCAGAAGCCGCACTGTCCATCGTTTGCGCCCCGGCGGTGGCGAGGAACAAGCCAAGGCCAGCAACCTTGCCTCTTTTTCACCGTCGAAGATCGACGGCACCGGGGGCGTTTCCCGTTTCTTGCGGTCCAGCGCCGCTGTCATCCCGCCTTCGACGAAACGCCGTTTCGTATTCTCTACCGTGCGCGACGTTACCCCGAGTGCTTGGGCAATGCGGGCACTCGTCCACGCTGGACCCTCATGACCACTGTCACACAACAGCAATGTTCATGCGCGAACGAATTTCTTCGCTCCGACTCTGTCCCTCCTGGTCAACAATTCGAGCTCAAACCGTTCTTCGGCGATAAGCTCAATCCGATATCGCTTTGCCATGGCAACCTCCTTTCCTAAGAGTTGCCAATAATACAATACGAAAATCATACAATACGAATATTTAATGCGGACAATGTACTAGCCTGCCACGGCATTATGCAAGTAGGTGAGCTGAAGATATTTTCTGGAAGGTCGAATCCCAAGCTGGCTCAGAGGATCTGCGAATTCGTTGGAACGAGCCTCGGTTCCATCACCCTCAAGACTTTTCCCGATGGTGAGACTTTCGTGAAGATCAATGAGAACATTCGGGGGAAGGATATCTTCATCGTCCAATCGACCTGCCCGCCGGCCAACGAGCATATCATGGAGCTTCTGATCATGATCGATGCGGCGCGGCGGGCCTCCGCCCAGAGGATCACCGCGGTCATGCCCTTTTACGGTTACTCGCGGCAGGATCGTAAAGACCAGCCACGCGTCCCGATTACGGCAAAACTTATCGCCAATCTCCTGGTGACGGCTGGGGCGAACCGTGTTCTGACTCTCGATCTCCATGCCCAGCAGATTCAGGGATTCTTTGATATTCCAGTGGACCATCTCTATGCGTCGCCCGTATTCTACGATTACCTCCAATCTCTCAGGACCCCCAATCTGGTGGCATTCTCGCCCGATGAGGGGAGCATCAAGATGGCTTCCGCCTACGCCAATATGCTCGGGGGCGGGGTCGGTTTTGTCAGCAAACAGAGGACCAACGCCTCCACCGTACAGGCTTTGAATCTGGTTGGAGAAGTCGATGGGAAGGAGGTCCTCATCCTCGATGACATTACGGAAACGGCGGGCACCTTGGTAGCCGCGGCCAATCTCCTCAAGGAGAGGGGGGCGACCAGCGTGCGGGCCGCGGTCAGCCATTGCATATTGAGTGAAATCGCCCACAAGCGCCTCAAGGACGGTCCCCTCGATGAACTCATCACGACGGATTCGACCCCGGTCGACCCGGGTGATTTGCCCATCAGGGTGCTGAGTATCGCGGAACTGATTGGGGAAGCCATCCTCCGGATTAAGAATCATGAGAGTATCACCAGTCTCTTTCGGGTGAAAGGATTCTAGCGTGCTCAAGTCTCCCCCAGCCTTGCCTCGGTAGGTGGAGGCATCGCGTGAATGGTAGTGCCGGGAGAGACCTGAGCACGCTAGAATCCTGCAAAGCGAAGCGCTTTGGAACCCGGTTCACTGTTTCAATGTCCTCTGAATCTGATAAAATGCGAAATTCAATAATCGCTGTTTTGGTCCTCCTGCCCGTTGCGGGTTATTTCTTGCATTCACTCCTCGCTAAAGAGTCGAAGGAGGTTGAGACAACCCCTCCACGGGAGGTGAAGACTTCGGCTGATTTTCCGATTTCGGAGAATCCCGTAGACCGCAGTAACCGCGGCACCATCGTCAGTTTCTCCGACGTTCTGGAGGATGTGAATCCAGCCGTGGTTGGCGTCTACCCCTCCCGTATCGTTCGGGTCTCAGGCCGTCGTTCCAATCCCTATGACGATCTCCTCCGCCGCTACTTCGGGTTTCCCATCCCTGAAGGGCAGGGTGGAGTGACGCAGGAGCGAAAGCTTCCCCAAGGGATAGGTTCGGGAGTGATCATATCGGAAGACGGCTACATTCTAACTAATTTTCATGTCGTTACAGATGAGCGCGGAAACCGGGCCGATGAGATTCTGGTGAAGTTGACCGATGAGCGCGAATTCACCGCCGAGGTTGTCGGCAGTGATCAGCGGACGGATGTCGCGGTCCTCAAAATCGACGCGGAGAACCTCCCCTTCCTCGAAATGGCGGACAGCGATCAGCTGCGGGTGGGAGACATTGTCTTCGCGGTCGGCAATCCCCTTGGGGTCGGATTGACCGTCACCATGGGAATCGTTTCCGCCATCGGCCGCTCCGACCTGCACCTGCTCGGCCAGGAAGGCTATGAGAATTTCATCCAGACCGATGCCTCCATCAACCCGGGGAATTCGGGCGGACCATTGGTCGATGCAGTGGGCCGGCTCGTCGGCATCAATACCGCGATCATTTCCAGAAGCGGTGGCAATATCGGAATCGGGTTCGCCATTCCCATCAAATTGGCTCGAAACATTCTCCTCAATCTTATCGAAAGCGGCACCGTCCAACGCGGCTTTCTCGGCGTCAATATTACGGATCTGGATCCAGATATGGCGGAGGCCTTCGGTCTCGACGACACCGAAGGGGCCCTCGTGGAGGATGCTAAGAAGGGCCTTCCGGCTCATGAAGCCGGTATCCGACGTGGGGATGTGATCCTCGAGATCAATCGTCGAAAAATCATGAATGTGGCCGATCTTCGCCTTAACGTGGCCTCCACTTCCCCGGGCACGGATGTTGTGGTGACCGTTATGCGTGACGGCAAAAGGCGCGATTTTGAAGTCACCTTGGGTAACCTCGACGACCCCACCACGCTTCTCGGGAGCACCAGCGACGCGATTCTTGAAGACGTCAGCCTCTGGGAACTCAGCGATACTCTTCGCGACGAGCATAATATCGAGGGCGATATCGATGGGCTCGTCGTCACCGAAGTGAGGACCCGCTCACCTTATTCCGGCACTCTCCGGTCGGGAATGGTCATCGTCGAAATCAACGATCGGCCCGTTCCCACCCTCGCCTCCGCCCAAGGCCTCATCCGCCGCGGAGTCAACAAACTCTGGGTCTACGATCGCGGGACCTACGGGTTTGTCGCGGTCAGGATCAGGTAAGTTGGGGGTTGCGGGTTGCGGGTGGCGGGTGGCGGGTTGCGAGGGGGCGGGGTCCAGGTGTCGGGTGTCTGGTTTAGTCGCAAGCTCTCCTGAAACTCTCCCGTCGTGAATCTCAATCGTGCTCTAACGTCGATCCCCTCCTGGGAGGGGTTTGGGGTGGGGGTGGGTTGCACTAATTTCAGAACTCGCTATTATGCGGGTTGTCGGGGTGGGTAGAATCGCAAGTAGAATTCCCGACTTTTAACGAGAGAAAGAAAACGGTAGGCTTCTCCTTCGAAGAACTAATTCGAAGAAAATGGAGAAACCTACCGAGCAAGAAGAGTCCTGCCTACAATGCCTCCTTGGGGTAGACAAGCGTAATCCCTGCCTGACGGTCTATCGGGACCTGAGCAAAGGCCAATTGCAGGTCTATTACGGCCATGAGCTATTGGAAGTGGTGGGGGACGATCGCGAGCAGGTTGGATTCAAGATTCTGGTGGGACGGCTCTATAATGCGGGGTTGAAGATAGGGTGCTTACAGAGACAATTTGAGGTTGACCCCAAGACGATGAAGCGGTGGGGCGAGGCCCTGCAAAGTGGCGATGCCGAAACCCTGGGCCGGGTGTTGGCGGGGCGCCGGTGGCATCGCAAATTGACCCGGGAAATACGGAGTTTTGTGCGGGTGCGCTTTTTTGAGATCTATGAGCAGAGCCGGTACGCTTACAGCAAGAAGATACGCGGTGAGATCGAGGAGGTGTTCGCAGTCAGCCTCAGTGGGGAAACCCTGCGCCCTTTGTTTAAGGAGCTCAAAGAGGCCTTGGCCAAGGAGGCCGAGCAGAGGAGGGGGCAAAATCGGGAGACTGCCTGGGATTCTCCCAAGGGTTCACCCTTGCAGGCAGAGCAGGAGCAAGCAGAAAACAAGGCCGAAGGCGAAGAGGAGAATCGCAAGGAGTCTCCCGATTTTACCACGGGCAGTTCCGAATCGGTGCAGTGGTGTCGACATTTAGGGGTGCTGGTATTCAGTGAAGGGCTCGGGCAAGTGGCTCAGATAGATGGCGAAGAGGGCTGGCTTTTGAAGCAATGGCTGGCCTGCGCGCTGTTGGCCGCGGTGAATATCGAGCAGAGCAAACTGCTCGATCTGGAAGACCTGCAAAAGCTCATCGGGCGAGTCCTCTATACGCCCCATCTGCAACGCCAAAGGCTCAGCGCCCTGGCCCATGAAGCGCTTTTAAGAGCGATCCTCAGGGTGAACGCGAGGAACCTGAATGCTTCTTGTGAGCAGAGCTTTTATTATGATCCGCACACCAAACATTACACCGGCATGAGCAAGCTCCTGGCGGGCTGGTGTCCCACCATCCGTTTGGCCGACAAAGCGCTTCACAGCGATTTTATTCATACCCTGAAGGGCTCTCCGGTCTATTTTGCCAGCACCGACAACTACGAGGATATAAGGAAACGGTTTATCCCCAACTGCGAAGCGATGCTCGAATTGGTAGAGGTGCCTGCGGATAAGAAGGTGAGCATTTACGTGGACCGGGCGATCGCCGCGGACTGGTTTTACGAAGCCATCCTGGAGCATCCTCAACTCGAAATCATCACCTGGGAAAAAGGTTTCAAGGCCAGCCCCTGCAACGGATCGACGGACAACTGCGCCTGCTGCGCCCCAGAAACCATGCCGAAGATCTCCAGGAGTATTATCTTTGCTATCAGCGGGGCCCGTGGAAAAAGAATCCTCATCTTACCCAATGGGTGGTGGAAGCGACCAATCCCAGAAATCAAACCATTACGGTGAGCATCTTAGGGACCGACCCAAAAGCCCCCGATGAAGCAGTCCTCAAAGGGATGTTCAGTCGCTGGATTCAGGAGAATGATTTCAAATACCTCGATAAGCACTTTGGGATTAATCAGATCACCTCTTATCGCACCATCCACTACCAGCGCTTAGCCCAACACCTTGAGGATAGGCAGGAGAAAAGCGGTGCCGCTAAAGCACTCCTGAAGCAGAAAACCCAATCCACCGAAGCATTGAAAAGACTGCTCCTGGCCGAACATGCCCATCCGGGCCAAAGCGCCTCAAGGAGCGCCATGATCGCTCGCCTCGATCACAAGCTCAATGCCCTCCAACTCGAAGGGGAGCAAATCGAGACCGAATGCTCGCGCCTGGAGCGACTCATTGAGCAGAACTATGTCCGCCTGGACACCTCCAACAAATCCATCATGGATGCCTTGAAAATCCTCGCCCGCAATAGTTTCTACAAGCAGTTTGAACCCTTTAAAGAAGGCTACGACAACTATCGTGACGACCACGATCTGTTTCGCAATCTGACTCACTGCGACGGCGCCCTCATAGAGAGGGGCGCAACCGTCGAAGCGCATCTATTCCCAACCGCAAACTATTCCCCTCATTTGCAGCAAGTCGTGATTGAGTACCTCCAGACTCTCAACCAGAACCCGCTCCTGATGCCCGACCGCTCGGGCCGAACCATTACCTTCCAACTCGGCTATAAATCGAGATTTAAACTTGCGATTGCATAGCTCCTTTAAAGGGGCAAGATAGTGAGGTCTGAATTTAGCGATGGGCGTTTTCGACCTTAGATCACGATTAAGATTCACGACATCGGCGAGCTCCAAGGTATTTCCCCTGCCGTCGTCCACGCAATCGTGCCCTGCGGCCGAATCTCCTTCCAGGCCCACTTCAAGGTAGATTTCGCCCTGTTGAAAAGGGCGCACCGCGCTTCGGACATTGCCTTGTCCCCACACTTCGTCACAGACCCCTAGTCGTCCAACTTAGTCCTTCCCTCCGAGGCCATTCGACTGAGCGATGCGAAAAGGGGTAGCCGACTAAGGGTGTGGACTAAGGGTGATCTGACACCCCTCTGATATCCCGATCCCCGGTGAACAATCCTCACCAAGTCGCGTAACTTTTTCCAACCAGGAGCCATACTGTATGATCGATGATACTCCACGCGACACTTCAGACCCTCGACGGCAGTCCACCCATCTTCGCTGCAATGCATAAAATCTCCACCCTAAAGAAAATCCTTGAGATGTCGATTCAAGTGGGTAACCTGTTGTCGATAAAGGAGTATCAAAACCCGCTATAGCACAGAAAAGACTTGCCAATCCCTCCCTCCTCAAGTAGCCTCCATGCTGGAAAATCAACCACTCCGTATTTCGCATCGAGAAGTTCCATTTGCGCTAACTCAGTTTATCTGATTGCATTCTTGTCTGTTACGTTCGTAAGCTTCCATTCCGAACTATGAAAATAACCATGAAATTCTCATTTACCGTAGCTTTTACCGCGCTCCTCGCGCTCGCTTCCCCAATCGTTTTTGCGCAAACGGAAACGGAGGTCACCACTGATCCGGTGGGGTTTGTATCAAAAAATCTCCTGGCGAACTCCGATACTTACATTGCGCCACCTCTTATTCGGGGAGTCGATTTCCAGAGTGCGATAGAGCTCGTTGCAGGAAGCGTGGTCACAGTGGCTGGGTCGCCAGATTTTCAGGATGATCAGTGGGTCTATTCGTCCGGCGTGCAGCCAAATACTTACTACGGTTTATTCATTTCCGGCGACAGGACTGGATCCTCTTTTGTTATTTCGGCGAACGGCGGGAATACCTTGACGCTGGATTTAAACGGTGACGACATCAGTACCGTTGTCCAGGGGGATGCCATAAGGATAATCCCCTTTTGGACTTTGGGTACGCTATTTCCCGCAGCCGAGGAGGGAGTGTCATTTATTGGCAACCCAAGCGGTTTTAATATCTAGACGAGGATCTTATTCTTTGACCCCAACGCCGAAGGTATAAACATATCCTCTGCGGGCACCTTTTTCTTCCTCAACGGTGCTTGGAGGAAATTCGGCGAATCTTCTTCCCTATCATTTGATGATGAGGTGATCTTGCCTGACCTTCATATGATCGTCCGGAACCAAGACGACGCGACTATCTTGACCACGGTGGGAACGGTTCTCGTCAACGATCAAACAATCGTATTGAATTCATCCGCTTCCGGTAAGAATGACAATGTGGTTGCTATAACTCGCCCCGCACCGGTTAGGCTGGATGAGCTTGGACTCATCGAGAGTGGAGCTTTCGAAGAGACACCGCCGCCCGGGTTCGCTCGGAAGGACGAACTGATAATGTTTGATAACTCTTTACAGGAAATCAATAAAAGCTCTGCGGGTACTTTTTACTACCTAGGGGGTCAGTGGAGAAAATTCGGAGAGTCCGGCGATTTTGGATCAACTCTTGTTGGACCAGGCGACGGATTCTTAATTCGAAAGGCCGACAACGGAGTTGAAGAGTCCGTTTTCTGGGTGAACCGACCGAACTTCAATCCATAGGGGGGATTTTTAACATGAGGTACAGGCATCTTTCTGCGGGTTTCTTGATTCTCTTAGGATTCAGCAGCCCGCTATTGTCTTCAGTTGCCATTGATATGCAAGTGGCTTCCCTCTATGTTTCGAGCGGTCCTTTTGTCCCAGCACCAGACGGTACCTTGATTCAGATCGTTGTGAGTACTGCGGATAGCACGTTTGATGACCCAACGCCGGGCGACTATCTCGGAGGTTCTGGGGATGATATTATTCTCGCGCAGTTTGCCCTAGACAGGTCGACCGCATTTGACACTCCTGGAGCACACTCTGAAAGTGTTGGGTTTACGTTGGGTGTAAACAATGTCATCGTTGGTGATCCCTTTATTGTGAGATGGTTTCCGACCCTGATTGGGCCAATTGGAGAGTCCAGTACTTTAGGAGAGTTTCCTTCAAGTCCAGGTTTCTCAACCCTGTATGGTCAGTATCGAACTGACTCCGTATTGGATGGCTCTGACATCGTATTTGTTATTCCACCCGATGCTGCTCTCTATACTCTAAACATTTGGGATAGCGTGATTGCCGGCGGATCCCTTGAGCAAATGACCCTGACGGCGGATATGATGACCGCAATTCCGGAACCGTCTACCTACGCGTTTATGATCATTGGTGGTTTCGTCTTGATCGCCTATTTCCGCCGCAAAGTCTAGTCTGGGATTATCTACATCCGAAAGCGCAAGAAGGCTCTCGATCATCCGGGAGCCTTTTGTTTTGGGAAAGCTCGCTTTTGATTGGTAAACGTCTCGTGGGTCTCGTAGGGAGCGACCCCAGTCAAGGCAAGACGGGCACAATCGGGTAGACTGGCGGTAGACTGGAAAAGAGAGAAATAGGATCAGGCGTCTCAAGATATCGGGAGCGAGTGCGGTTTACCACTGTATCAGCCGCAGCGTGGGCGGAGCGATTCAAGAGTACGATTGTGGAAGGCAGGGAGGCAGCCTTGCGAGTGACGGCGGCCTATATCGATCTGAATCCGGTGAGAGCAGGGATTGTGGAAGACCCGAAAGACTATCCGTTGGAGCGGTTATGGCGAGGCGGTGGGAGGAGGCGTAGAAGCGCGGGAAGGCATCGCCGAATTAGTCAGCGGCTCGTATGGACGAGTTCTCAAATGGCGGGAGGCCTCGCGGGAGTATCGGCAGTTGCTCTACTGCAAAGGGTCATTGGGTGCGCCTCAGGAATCGCTTCGGGGGAGGATACCGACGGAGGCATGGATCAAAGTGATGGAAGAGGGAGGCCAACTGCCGGTGGCGGCGGCGTTACGGTGTCGGGTGCGCTATTTCACCGACGGAGCGGTGCTCGGTTCCAAAGAGTATGTGGAGAGTTTCTTTTCGCAGCATAGAGATCAGTTTGGGCGACGTCGACGGAGTGGGGCCCGGAAGATGAAGGGGAGCGACTGGGAGGGGTTGACGGTAGTGAGGGATCTGCGGAGGGGGATTTTCGGCTAGGAGGCGAACAGGAATCTGTCGGGTTCTTTTTGCCTGTCCCTATTAGTTACTCCTGGAATGCAGGAGAAAGGCTTTTTGTGCTTAGCCGGGAAACCTGAATCTTCCCCAGGGCAAGCCTGGGGGATCCTTCATAGGAGGGGTCAGTGGGTTGTGTAGCCGGAAAACCTGAGAGACCACGGGGCAACCGCCGTCGCCCGGTGGGCGATGGCGAGTCAAGAGCCCGTGGAATATCCCATCCCCAGGATGTGGCGTCCATGGGCAAGGTCGTTAAGAGGCAATCCACCAGATTCTTCCTTGCCGGGTCGGAGGAAGACGAAGAGGAAGAGGAAGATTCCTACGGACTCCGATCAGATACGGGCACCGACCTCCTATTCTCAGGTCAAATTGAGAGCGTATTGCTGATCCCGAAGACGGAGAAGATGATGCTGAGGGCGATGGCGAGGACGAGGAGGAAGGCGAAGATGAGGGCGAAGGTGGAGATGGCGGCGGTGAGGATGTGGAGGGCCTGGGTGAGGTCGCGGCGATTCATTTTGGTAATTTCGCGGAGGCTGTTGACGATGTTACCGGTATTCTCGCCGACGGTTAGGATATCGATGGCGATGTCGGGGAGGAAGTGAGTTTCGTGGAAGGTGCCGGCAAGGGAGACGCCCTCCTGGACCTGCTGGCGACAGATTCCGAATTTGGCTTTCATCTGGGTGTTGTTGAGGGTCCTCTCGGCGAGGCGAAGGGTCTCGGTGGTGTTGATCCCGCTCTCCATGAGAGTGGCCATGAGGCTGGAGGACTGAAAGATTTCGGAGTAGAGGAATATCTTTCCGATGAAAGGAATGCGGAGGAGCCAGTAGTCGGTGGTCTCCCGGCCTTTCGGGGTGCGGCGCCATTGAAAGATTCCGATGATGATCACGCCGAGTCCGAGAAGGAGGAAGGGGCCGATGGTGACGGCGAAATTGGATCCGCCGATCAGCATTCGGGCGATAAACGGCATCTGTCCGCCGAGCGTGTTCAGCATACTCTCGATCTTGGGGAGGAGGAAGAAGAGAAAGAAGAGAACAACACCGAAGGCGACGACGCAGATGAAAGCGGGATAGGCGAGGCTGTTGAGGATCCGGCCGCGGAGATCGGCTGACTCTTCCAAATGGGCGACGACACGTTCGAGGACTGGAATGAGATTGCCGGAGGCTTCCCCCGCGTCGATGAGGTGGCCCGTTGATTCGCCAAAGATCTCCGGGACCTGGGCCATGGAGGAGGCCAGGGTGCGGCCCTCGCTGAGGCTGTTCCAGAGGGTTGTGGCGAGCTCCTTCTGTCGGGGATCGTTGAGGCGCAGGCTGAGGAGCTTGACCGCGTCCCCGAGGGGCAGTCCGCTGGTGAGGAGTTCGAGGAGCTTTTGGAGAAAGTTGAGGGCGAGCTTCTGCTTCGAGTAGAAGGCGCTGAGCCGACCGGGAGCCTTTCCCTTGGCCCGGGTTTTGTAAAAGTCGATGGAAGATATCCTGGCGGTATCGGAAGAGTCCTTGTCGCTCTGCTCGATGGAGACGGGGTTGTATTGTTGAGCGAAAAGTCTTTGGACGACTTGCTTGCGGTCCGATGCCTCGATTACCCCAGAGACGGTTTCACCGGAGGAGCTGATGGCTTTATAGTCGAATGAAGGCATTTTGGATCAATTCCGCTAATCTTGGGAGAAAGAGTAGGAGGAAGAGGTTAACCACGAATTGACACGAATAAACACGAATCTCGTTCTGTGTGGCGAATGGGGAGAGACTGACCGAGGATTCGAGCCGTCTTCGCTTCGCCGAGCCAGGGAAAACCGCGGATTGATTGGAGGGGCGAGGGCCCTCGAGCCCCACGCCGTATCGATCCCGAAGAACCCCATCGGGCATGCGGTAACGCCACCCTGCTAAAGAGAAATCGGCAAGGGAAAACAAAGTTGGATTCGGGGGCTCGAGGGCCCTCGCCCCTCCATTTCCAAGACTGTTTTCCATGCAGATTCGAGAGAATGCCTAGTCCAAAAAACCCACATCAGGATGGAAGTTTCACATTAGCAGTAACAACAGTCGGTTGGTTCAAGCCTCCTCCTCCGTCTTGGCGAAGTGCATGATTTCGCTGAGGGCGGTGCGGCCCAGCTTGACTTGATTCCATCCCGATTGCTGAAGACTGACCATACCTCGACGGACGGCGTAGTGCCGGATCTGGCGGGCGGTCTTCTTCTGGATGATCATCTCGTGGATTTCGTCGTCGATGCGAAGGATCTCGAAGAGGCCGACCCGTCCGCGAAAGCCGAGGCCGCGGCAGCTTTCGCATCCGGCCGGCTCGTAGAATTCATGGGCGATCTCTTCGGGGGTCGGTTCGACCTCCAAGGCTCGGAGGCACACTTCCCGATTGTGTGCGTCGAGATCGGCCGGTTTCATGCATTCTCCGCAGAGTCGTCGGACGAGACGCTGGGCGATAATGAGCTCGACCGAGGAGGCGATGAGAAAGGGCTCTATCTCCATATCGATCAAACGCGTCAGGGCGCCCGGGGCATCATTCGTATGGATGGTGCTGAAGACAAGGTGGCCGGTGAGGGCGGCGCGGATGGCGATGTCGGCGGTCTCTGGGTCTCGAATTTCGCCGACCATGATAATATCGGGATCCTGGCGTAGGATATGCCGAAGGGCGGTGGCAAAGTCGTAGCCAATCTCGTGTCGAACCTGGGTCTGGTTGACTCCGGGGACTTCGTATTCTACCGGATCTTCGACGGTGATGATTCGTTTTCCGGGGGTGTTGATATGGCGGATGAAGGCAGTCAAGGAGGTCGATTTTCCGGAGCCGGTGGGTCCGGTTACAAGGATTATGCCATGGGGAAGGTCGAGGACGCGCTTGATTTTCTCCTGGTCGGTAGGCAGAAGACCGAGTTCCTGAAATCCGAGAATCTGGTTCTTCTGGTTGAGCAGGCGAAGGCTGACACTCTCGCCGTACATAGTGGGCATGGTTGAGATGCGAATATCGAGCTCGTTCGAACCGGAGCGGTAGTCGATGCGCCCGTCCTGCGGCTTTCTCTTCTCCGAGATGTTGAGTTTGGCCATGATCTTGAGGCGCGAGATGATGGCTCCCTGGAAATTGATCAGGTTGTCCGGAACGCGGATGGGCACCAGTTCACCATCGATACGGTAGCGGATCTGGAGAGAGTCCTTGAGCGGCTCGAAGTGGATATCGGTGGCCCGGTCGTCGACTGCTTTCTCTATCACTTCGTTGACGAAACGGATGAGAGCGGCATTTTCGTCTTCGCTATCTTCCACCTCCCGTCCTGTATTGTCGGTGTCCGCGATAACGGAGTCGCCGAGGCTATCGGAGCCGACCCCGAAATTCTGGGTAATGCAGTTGGTTACCGCCTTGGCTGGGCCTAAGAACCACTTTGGGCGCCTTCCGCAAACGGCATAGATCCAGTCGTCCATGATTTCTTCCGGCGGCCAGAGGGTGATAAGGTTGAGCCCGTCATCCTCCTTACCGTTGAGGGGGAGGCACTGGTATTCGTGGATGAGGCGAAGAGGGATGTGGGCGGTAGCTTCGGGGAGTAATTCAAAATCGTTGAGAACTTCCAACTCGCAGACCTCTCCTATTTTCTTGATGGTATCGAGTTCGGCGCTGCGCGTGAACTGGGCAAGGAGGGGAAGGCAGTCCTGTCGTTGGGCTTCTTCCAGCATGAGCCGTTGTTCCTCGTCGAGGTGGCGGACGAGTTCCTTGAGAGGGCCAGAGGTGAGATCGGCGACCATGGTTCAAACTGTTGGAATTGTTCGTCGGAAAGATCCTAACCCGGTGCTTTGGACAGGGTCAGGTTCTTTGAAGTTTTTCGGGTGATTCAGAGGGAATGAAATCGACGGCGAGATCGTCGAAATGCCCACGCTTTCCGCTACCAACCGTTTCCAAGTCTGTGGTGGAATGCGTAAGCATTTGGTCTTCTCGGGCGCGGACAATTTCGACCTCGGTTGAAACCAAATTCATCGATTCTGAGTATTTTGATTTTTCTGGAGATTGTTGATCAGGTCCTGTGCATTTTGGGGTGGCTTGCTTGGGGCCTGGCGTGGGGTCGACCTGTTTCGCGAAGTGGAAGAGCGGCCGCTGTTTCCGCCTCCCTCTCGATTCGGGACGATCACCCGTCTGCGGACTACCGGGGAACGATTTCTCGCGGTGCCTTGCCGGGACTGGGTGCGGGTGGCCGTAGAAGCATTGGTGGCACCACGGCGATTGCCGCGGGGCGCTTTGGTGGACGCGGTTCGAACGGGAAGCGGCTTGTTATCGGGTTCTTTGAGAGAGAGCTCCTCAGTTTCGCCGTCTAGATTGATCTGAATGCTCGAGGTATCCTCGTCGAATCTCAGGATGCGGTAGGTTGAACTGGGGTCATTGAGCCGCATCCATTCTCCCTTTTGGGCCTTCTTATTATAGATGTTAAAATGGTATTCGCCGTTGATGGAATAAACCCCGCGTAGTTCGATATCTCTTGTGGCGACACTCTTTCTATTCTGCTGTTTCTTTTTCTCGGAGCCCTTTGACGCGTTGAATCCATCGGGGATGAATGGAGAGTTATCGATGAGGTTGCTCCCAGCGAGGGGAACGGCGCCCGAAATGAGAAGAAGGCCCGCAATAAAGCGATGTCCGCAGGGCAGGGAAATCCGAGGTTGTTGACTGCGCGGCATGTCGAATGAGGAGGTTAACCCTGGGAGCGATTCTTGCGTTTCTTCTTTTCGGTCTCTCCGAACGATCCGGACTCGAGAAAATCCTTGATCTCTTTCTGATTCGGCATTCTTTCGATCTCCTGGTTCGCGTCCTGGTTCGCTTCTTCAGTACTGGTCAGGATGTGGGGTTGGATAAAAATGAGCAGTTCACGCTTCGTCTTCTCGTAGGTCTTGGCCCCGAAGAGCCCGCCGATCAATGGAATATCTCCAAAGAATGCGAGCCGGCTTTTTCCTCGCGTTACGTCAACTTGCTGCAACCCGCCGAGTACGATCAACTCGTTGTCGGCCACACTGACGAAGGAGGTCGCCTGCCTCAACCCGATGATCGGCTGATCGTTGCCATCGATGGATATGGTGCTGACGACGTTCTCCACCTTCTGATCGATTTCCATTTGAATGACGCCGTTGGCCCCGATCAGTGGTTTGACCTTGAGTTCGATTCCGATGTCGCGAAATTGCACATTAGTGCGGATGGAGTTGGCGAAAGTGCTGTCGCTTTGGGTGGCGGTTATAACGGGCCTGGACTCGCCGACGGTGATGGTGGCTTCCTGATTATGGGTCGTGACGATGGTTGGAGCGGAAAGCACCGTCACTTCCGCGTTTCTCCTAGCTGTGTCGATGACAGCCGCGATCGAAAGGTCCTTAATGCTACCCGTGAAGTCGAAGATCGAAGGCGCGCGACTCGTTCCCGGGGCGTCGACATCGAAATTTATCTCCTTCAACCCCATGAGATTAAAGTTGATCCGGAAGGCGTCGATTCCGCGGGCGATATCCTCGGTAAGATTGACCTCTGCGATGACCACTTCGATTCGAACCTGAGCGAGGAGCACATCGATCTTATCGACGATTTCCTTCAGATAGATCAAGTCGTTGGGCGTGCCGTAGGCAACGATGGAATTGCCACGGGGATCGGCGACGATTCTAACGTAGTCGCTGAACTGCAGATTCTCGGCGCCCGCGGCGGCCAGCTGGCTTCTGGCGGCGGCCTGACGTTGTTGTTGCTGGGCCTGCGGCTGCTGTCGCGGCGTTTCTTGCCGTGCTCCCCCGGCGCCACTCTGGCGTGAGCGTTCATCGCGCGCTTGCTGCTGGCCTGTAATCACCTGCTCGATCAGGTTCGTCACTTCGGTGGCATCGGCGTGTTTCAAATAGTAGATCTCTGTCCGGGTGAGCGGGGCGACATCAATGTCGAGTCTTTCGATGAGGTCGGAGATAAGAGGTTCGTTGCTGGGGTGTGTGAATATAATAAGTTGGTTGGTGCGATCGTCCGCGGAAAAGGTGGTGTTGTTTTCGAGAAAGCGCTTTAGGCTGCCGCCCTGCATAGTCTCGAGTCTTTTGGCGATCTCGGATGCGGCGACGTGTTTCAGTGTATGATAGAGGATCTTCAGGTCGATTTCCGCCGCCTGGTCAATTTTCTCCAGGACCAACTCCACTCTCTGGAGGTTGATGAGAGCATCGGTGATGAGGAGAGAATTGGTCTTTTCAAAGGCGGCGGGCGCTCCTTGCGTGAGGAGAGGCTGAATGAGAGGGATCGCCTCCGCCGTGGTCAGGTAATCGAGCTTGAAAAACTTTGAGTAGATCTTCTGGCTGGGTGTCGCCCCGAGGGTGGAATCGGGAATCATATTGGGGACCTGGGATCCCACCGCGGCAACCGGTACCGCCTTGAGAAACCTATCACCCAATTCCGTCATGGCGATTCCGTTCATGCTGAGCAGACTCTCCAGGGCGAGGATGGCCTCCCACTTCTTCATCGGTCCCTGACTCGAGAAATTGATCTTCACGGCTGGGAGGTTCTTTTGCCGGAGAATGGACTTCCCCATGAATCTCTCGAGCATGTCGAGGACTTCGAAGCTCCCCATATCGCTCATTCGAATGATTCCCACCGTCTCCTCGGGGTTGGGAATATCATTGTATTGGCCGGCCAGTGGGAGCCCGGTCAGCCAGCTCACGATGATGGCAGCGATAAAGGTGTGAATAGGTTTCAACATTCGTTCGAACAAGGGTAGTTGTTATACCACACGAGTCTCCAAGCTTAAAGAGTCCGATCTTTCCTTTCGAAGGAGGAGATGACGAAGAGCCCGTCAAGGAAGCGAGGGTCCGCTTTATTTGCCTTAATTCTCACCCGTTCAAGCCCGAGGTAGGGCGTCTCATTCCTTATGAGCTCGTCAAATTGGATGAGTTCCTCAATTCCCGCCTTTTTGAACTGAATGCGAACGACATGGGTATCGAATATGTCGGTTGTTCGTGATGTGGGAGAATTGATGTCGAAACTGAGGTTGGTCTCACGAGCGAAGGCATCGACCTTTCCCACCAGTTCGGAGCTGGTGTAGGTCTTGCCCGAATCAACGAGCTCCAGTGCGCTTTCAAGCCGGACTTGGATCTCGTCTTTGAGGTCAGACCAGGTTCGTTGGTCCTTCAGTTCGGAAGAAGCGGTTCGATAGTCCGCCTTAATATGGCGGAACTGTTCCAAGACACTGCCCAGCCAGATGGCGAGCCCAAGCCAAAGAAAGATGGCGAGAAGGATTCGTTCCCGGAGAGAGAGGGTGTGGAAGAGTCCTCGCATTGGATTCAGTTCGATTGAGATTCGTCCGGATCAGATATTTTGGCCTCGGCCACGACCTCGCCGGGGGTGAGGATTGAAGTGTCAAAAGTCACCGTGAGGGTGAAGGGCGCCTTCCCTCGCTTTGAGGTAACGTGATTGATAACTTCCGCAATCCTGGGTGATTGCTCGAGCTGGCGAGAGTAACGGTTTACCGCCTCAACATTGCTCCCGAGCCCTCTCACGACCATTTGACTTTGATTGAGGGAGTCGGAATCGGCCTCGGTAAAGTGGACCGTCTTGGGTCGGTCTACGTTCATTGCCTCAAGCATGGAGAAGGGACGGAATTCCTTTTGGGTACGCTGCTCAATGGTTCTGGCGAATCTGTCCCGTCCGTCAATTGCGAGGACCTCTTCGGCGTTGGCCGTGACCGTTTTCTCCATTCGGCCGATCCAGAAAGCGGTAGCCCAGAATCCGATCTGGAAGAGGAGGAGAATAGCAGCTGCGATTCCGGCTGCGATGGTCGTCCTCCAGAGGGTGCGGCTGAGGGACCGCTCTTTGCGCAATTTGTGAAGGAAAGGCTTGTTGCGGACGTCTGCTTTCCAGATGCCCTCGTGATCGAGTCCAAGATCTCTGGACTCTTCGATCGCCTCCTGGACCTGGCGGAATGGAACGAATCGGTTGACTATCTTGATGGAATCGTCGTGCTCGACGCAGCATTCCTCGACTCTCCAAATACCCTCATCCGCATCTTTCTTCGAATCGAGCATTCCTTCGTGATCGAGCAGAGCCTGGCAATCGGGAGACGATTCCTCGGTCTCCGCATTGGCCTCTCCCTCTTCAAAGGAGAACGATGTGACTCTTGAGGGAACTGGATTTTTCGAATCGAAGGATACGATCGATAGCGAATCAAGGTGCTGGACAAAAGAAATCGAGGGGCCGGACTGGTTGCGATTCCGGGCGGTGATAAAGCTTGGGAAGACATGATAAAAGCTATTGAGATCCTTGAGACCGGAGGCGCGCAGTCTCTGCAAATGGGCTGCAAAAAGGAGTATTCTGCCCGATTCCTGATCATGAACGAAACCCCAAACAAGCTGCTCGAGGGGAAAAGGAGCCAGGCTCTCGAGAAAAAACTCGGCAAACTGATCGACTTCGCCGGAGGACATGCCCTCCGGGATCGTTGCGACTTGGCTGAAGAAGAACTCACCTGGGAGGAGCAAAACGGCACGCGGGGGAATCCGGCGCTTGAGTTGCTTCTCGAAGTTTGCCCAAGGGCGTCTCATAGTCGAGGTGGGAAGACCGCGGTGGTAGTGAACGGCTTTGGTTTCGAACCGTTGATCTCTTGCAATATCCCGAAACTTACCGATTCAAGGATAAATCGGAGCAACGACATTGATTCGTTGTCCCTTGCGACGGGGACAAAACCCAACATCCTCGGATTAGTCCCGTTTAAGAAATCCCTAGAATGATACCTCAGTATAGAAAAGCCTCTGAGGTCGGCGCTGTCGATCATATTTTGAAGTTCTCGGTGATGCGAATGATCTCAAAAGGGTAGCCGAGGGAGGCCCCGACATCCATTTGGGGAGCGGTGCGAGGACGACCATCGATTGAGTCTCGGGTTGAGCTCGGCTCGGCTTGAGTCGGGGCGGCGTTGGCCCCCGGATTGGAACCGGTCCAGGAGACGATGGCGGTGGTTAGAAAACTGGCCTCCCCCCTTTCCACGGTTACCGAAACTTTCAAGACTTGGGATTGTAGGTCAGCCATGCCTCCGCGGGAAGGGACGCCGCTGGGGAAGAAAGGATGATTCCTCGAATCGACGAGGCGGTCATCAGGGGTTCCACGCTCTCCATCGGCGCCGTTGAGATAATCGAAAAGGCCGGTCGTGTCGTAGGCGTCGACCCGTGAGACGACGTTGAGGACGAGGCCGTTTGCCGAGTTCAAATTCGTGGGACCATCATGATAGAGCGAGATTGCACTTTGAAACTGCCGGAAGGTTGAATTGGGGAAGCCGTTTTCGTCGAAGAAGAACTGATCGAATTCCCTGATTAGCCGAAACTCTTCCCAGCTCTGGATATGGTCGTTGGCTGGCTGAAACGGGACCTCGCTATCTTCGTAGAATTCGGATTCAGCGCCGTTGAGGCGGGTGAGGTCATCCTCGTCAATCCAGTCGAGTAGGGAATCGGTAAGAATCTCAGCGTCGGTGAGAGGGATTTCGAGCTCTTCGAAGAGGATGTTGAGTTTCAACTGGTCGGCTTGGCGAAGGGAGATCTTTGCCGATTCGTCCTCGATACTGATGTTGACGGCTAATCCGGGTGGGACCTCGATCTGAGAATACTGTAGGGGATTCCCCCAGCCTTGGGCGGGGGAGTAGAGTCCGCGATCAATTTCCCGTATTTCGTCGATCACAGCGAGTGTCGTTTCGAGCATGGAATAGGCTTCGGTGCGCAAGTCGTCCCGGTTGTAGAAGAGGCCGAAATACCTGATTTTGTCGGTGGCCTCTTCGATGAATTCGAGAACGATGAAGGAGACGAGGGTGATCAAGGCGAGGACGGCGATGAGGATGGCGCCACGGGGCCTTTGGAGGGATGTGGTGCGAGTTGGGTTGATGCTTTGCCTGCTCATATCAACCGGGCCTCCGATCGCGCCAATACTTGGAGTATCTGTCGGATGTCGAACTCGAAGGGTTGGAGAGGCTTGTTCGATATGCTGTTTGTGGTTAGAGGTCTCACGTTAGGGTGCTCAAGCGACTGGTTAATAGATCGGCATATTTTGGGCGGTCCGAGGTATATAAATCGGCACCTCACGAACTTCGTCTTCGAAGCGCAGCTTGATAAAATCGGGCAGGATGAATTGGCCGCTTCGGTCCTCTTCAGGATCGTCGAAGAAATCCCAGTTGTCCGATTCCGGGTCGTAGTAGCAGTAGCTTACTGCCGTGACGAGGGGCGAGATATCGGTCCGTCGAACATCGTTCTCGTCTTCGATTTCGAGGAGGCGAGAGTACCAGAAGAGGGAGAGACCCTCGTCATGTTCAAAGTGGAGGTGACCGGTGATTCCGGGTAGGGGATCACCTTCCCAGACGAGGATGGGAGGGGAGTCTTTGAGGCGGAAGGTGAGGAGGGGATCATCGAATTCGCTGTAGCCGGGAGGGCGGTCCCAGAAAACCGGATCCGCCGCCTGTTCTCCCAGCGATTCGGCCTGGGAGAGGGAAGAATTGAGAAAGAGGGTGACTCCGTCGACATGTTGCATGAAGAAATCGTCGTCACCACTATTGAGCCAGAGGTTGGCGAGAGAGACGACATAGGAGGAAGCAGCGGTAAGAAGGATCGCACCTACGGCCAGGGCGAGGAGGACTTCGAGAAGGGTAAACCCCATCGCTTCAACCGGCTTCTTGAGCGCGGAGAATGGGTCTTTTTCAATCAAAGAGTTGTGGTGCATATCTCTTGAAACGATGGAGAGTGCGTTCGGAGGAGGGTAATCCAACTTTCACTGCCAATCCTGGGTAAGGCGTTCCTCGTTGAGGCGGTCGCTGTTCCCGGCGATGATTTCGCTCCTTTCGACCGGGTCGGACCAGGTGGGGCGGAGGAGGAGGAGGTTCTGAATGTGCTGGGTTCGTTCGAGTCGGTCGGTCGGTTCCAGCTCAATAGTGAGCTGAACTTGGAAAAGGTCGCTCACCTGGGTGGACTCGATGGTGGCGTACCAGCGGGCGGTGCCATGGGCGAGGGTCGTGATTTCGTCACCTTCTTCGAAGGCCTCCCGATCGGCCACGGTAAGGGCTTGGGAGCGGACGAAACGGATATCAGCCTGAAGGTCGGCCTCGGTTTCAATGGAATCGAGACTGAGCAGCGTGTTGACAAAACTCTGGGTGAGAACCACCACTGCGATGGCGAAGATTGCGAGGGCGACGGTTACCTCGACAAGGGTGAAGGCTTGATCGGATGGTTTCAATTTATCCAGGCAACCGCCGCTGTGGTTATCTGTCGGTATAGTCGAATTCCGCATCGGAGAAAGGATCGTAGCGATGACGCGATTCGGTCTCATCATAGAAGAGATGGACCTCGAATGGAGTTGAAGAGCGATCGGGATGAAAACCGATGCGTTGGACCGGCCTGGTTTCCGCGGCGAATCCTCTCCGGGAACCGGTCCCTGTGGAGGGCAGGATCTGATACAGTCTGATTTCGATATTCTCGTCCTCGGGGTCGTAGCCGGTTGGCAACGACTGGATGACTCCGCCGTTACGGCTGATAATTAAAAATCGGCTTGATTCGGAATCAAACGTAAGGAAGACCGTCTCTTTGCTGGTGGCGGCGAGAAAGCGGGACTCTCTCACTGCCTTTTTAAGAATCTCGGGCAGAGGCTTGTCATCAAACCCGCTAAAGATGGCATCGGCGTTGATGACCGCGAGTCCGCTGATGAGGGCAATTACGGCCAGGGCGAGCAGGACTTCGAGGAGCGTGAATCCGGCGGCTCCATTGGTTTTCGGGCGGTGGGGCATTGATCAATTACAGGAAGATATCTAAGGGACTAAGTCTTTTCGATCTCTTATCGCTAGGATTCTGTGAGAGTAGATATGGCCCTTACCGGGCAGTGCTGAAATCCAGGTAGGTGGCTCGTTTCCTATCCTGCGCCACCCCGGAGCAAGACCGGGGGAACCAATTTACGCGAGACAGATGCGATTCAAGCAGGTCTCCGAATTCAGAGGAATATAACCCGGAAAGGAACCGAAAGTCGCAGGATTCGTCGGCAGGCATTGCACCACCACCAATCCCGGCATGGCGGGACATACATGGACGTATTTAGGTGATCGAGTACCTAGTTCCAGTTTCCGATATCGTCCTCGCTCTGGGTACCGTCCGGACCCAGAGAGTAGAGGTCGAACTTGGAAGGGTTCTTGGTTCCCGGATATCGGTATTGGTAGGCCCGCCCCCAAGGATCATCGGGTAGTTTATCAACGTAGGGGCCCTTCCACTTCGAGGCCTTGCTAGCGGGAGCAGATAGGAGTGCTTCCAGTCCCTCCTGGGAGGAGGGATAGCTCCCGGTGTCGATGCGGAACTTGAGGAGTGGCGCGCTGAGTGACGAATTGACGAAAGTCTCGGCCGTGTTCACCTGCGCACCTCCGAAAAAAGTCTCGATGTTGACGACCACGATGCCGGCCAAGAGGGCGATTATGCCCAAGACGATCAGCATCTCGATGAGGGAGAAACCTCTGATCATTGGCGGTCGAAGGGGTGAGCTGGGATATTGAGAACGCATCAACTCAAATCTAACAATCGAGGACCGCGCCGCAACCCCTAAAGTTCCGTCGAGATACTGACAATTTCAGCTCCTCCCAGTTTTGCTTCGTCGATGGCGCGCACCACAGTTCCTGAGGAGGCATTTTCGTCGACCTGGAGGATTACGGGCATTTGGTCCTTGGTGGTCAGCCTTCTGACAATCGGCCGAATGCCGGAAATCGTGACCTCGCGCCCACCGTAGATGACCTGATTAGTGTTGGTAATGGCGATGAGGATACTGTTCTTTTCCAGATTCTTGGCAGTGACCGCCGGGGGCTTGTCAATTTCGACGCCCGGTTCCTCGACGAAGACGGTAGTGACGATGAAAAAGATGAGGAGGATGAAGACCATATCGATCATTGGGGAGATATTGATCTGTTCGAGATCGGAATCTCCTTCGCTTAAACTTCGGTTCTTCATTGTGAGTGATCCTCCCTCTGTTTAGTGAGTTGAGATACGGGCAACAAGGAGGCTTTTCCCCTGTGATGGTAGGAGGAGCGAAATCTGATGAAATTGCGCTTAATCGCTGGATTTCTCTCCGGATTTGTTGTCGTTGAGGCCGTTGAGGAAACCGATTGAGGTCTGCTCCATACTGGTTAGCACGCCTTTGGCTTTTCGACTTAGAAGAGCATAGAGAATGAGAGACGGTATGGCGACAATGAGGCCGAACTTTGTCGTGATGAGGGCTTCGGAGATTCCGGAGGATAGGTTGCTCGCATCTCCGGTGCCGAATACCGTTATGAGGTTGAAGGTCTTGATCATACCGGTGACGGTTCCGAGAAGTCCAAAGAGTGGGGCGGTTGCGGCGGTCACCGCGATCAAGGGTAGCATGCGTTCCAATCGTGGCTGTGTCTGGAGCATCTTTTCGTAGAGGACTTCCTCGATCAGAGCCAGGTCTGCTTCGGAATTGGCGACCGCGGCCGTGAGAAGCTCTCCGCTGGGTCCCTTGACCGATTTCGCCTGCGCCATCGCCTTCTCCTTTTCTCCAGCTTTGAGGTGCTGCAGGATAATCCGGAGGTCCTGCTCACGAGCCTGCCTGACGCTGCTGATCTCAAACCACTTAAATATCGCAACGATAAAGGCGAAGGTAGCGAGACCGAGGATTGGGTACATCACGAGGCCGCCTTTTTTGATTTCTTCGAGTTGAGTTTCCCTTGTCGCTTCGATTTTGAAGGCATCTCCGAGAGTGGCGTCCACCGGAACATCTCCCGTCTTGGTGTCTATCAACGAGCTTATGCCCTGTTGCTGGCGGTTCGAAATGGAGGAGATGATCGGACTCTCAGAAGTGATATCCATGGCGGGCAGACCGATCTGGCCACTGGTGCCGACAAAGTAGGATACGGGCCCCAGAGTGACGAAAGTGCCGTCCTCATACTCTCCTCCCGGCATAATCGCGCTGCCTGCGAAGGAGTGCCCTTGAATGGAACGATCGAGACGCTGGAAGGCGGCGTCGACGGCCTTGAGTTGAGTCGTTAGCTTCCCAGCAGTTGTCAAGCTGAGATCGTGTTCCGTGGCCTTGGCGGAATGGAGTTGTTCGTGGTAGAGCTGCCTTTCACTAACGTGGATTCTCGATTCGAAAGTGCGGATGTAATCGGTTAAGCTGGCGGAAAGGGAGCTGTTGCCATTCTTGAGAGTCTGGATCAATTCGCTGAGTGAGTGGAGGTCGACCTCCTGATTGGCGGTGAGCCGCCTGTTTTGATCGGCTCGAATCCGTTTTTCCGCGACATCACGCTCCAGATTTCCGAGTTCCTTGGCGAGAGGTATCCGTTCGGCTTCAATTTGGCCACGGACTTCGCTGAGTCTCGAAACGGCGTCGTCGAGATCTTCCTGGGACCCTAGTGAAAGGGCCTGAAGAGGCGCCGAGAAAAGGGCGGCGGAAATCAGAAAGGCGGGCAACTTTGAAAAATTCATCGCAGGGACAGGGACTGAAAAACGAGTAGCCAGGCGGTCAATCAATCGTGACCGGAAGGAGGATGAATTGGGCGGGTTTGATGGCATTATTGTACATCTGGATAGAGCGACTGATGCTCTTCGCGAGTTTGGGTTGAGGTGTCCAATCCCACCCGTTGGGTTTCGGCACTCCGGCTGCCGCGTACTGAATGTTTCGGTCGACATAGAATGCCTGGGCGAGCCCCAGGTACATGGTCTTGACCTCAATTCTCTCTCCCGAACTGACCTCTTTTAGTTCGCTGACAACGGTCACGCTATTATTGAATTTATCAACCTCCTCGAGGATATTCAAGATGGTAGCCAAGCGCTCTTCCAAGGTAAGAACGGATTCACCCTGCTTGGAAGGCAGCCGGGAGACGAATTGAATGATTCTATCGCGCAGGGGAGGCGGGTAAATGGGCCTTTGATTCTGGATGCGATCTTCGTATTCCCTGGCCTTATTTTCTACGATGGCGGCGGCGGCTCGCAGAGTGGACTCCTCATCGCGCAGAAGATCTGTTCTTCTCTCCGCCTCCCGAGCCTGTTCCTCGGATTGGGAAATCTGATCCTCCAAACCCGAGATTTCTGTTTTCAAGAGGTCAATATTGTAGGTGAGGAGCGCTCTTCCTTCCCTCCACTCGCTCAGCTGGATGGAGATCAGATTGGTCACGTCCACCCACTTCGCGATTATCTTCGCGGAATCCTCCGAAGGGATACTCCCGAGCTGTCCAAATGCGGCGAGATGGAGCAGCAGGATGGGCAGAATCAGGCTTATTCTGGCGTAGCATTTCATAAGAATAGACCGGTCGCTTGTAAACTCCACCATTTCAAACGGCTTCTTAACTCGAATTTTTCTGAAACAATGGGAAAAAAGGCTGTTCAGCCTGGTGGGGAGTCTTCCCTTTTTCAATTAAAAAAGAGAGCATCTCCTTGGAATCGGTCGAAATTAGCCCTTTACAAGCTGGGGCATAATGCATTGGCTGCACCCGAAAATTTCACAAACCTTCTGCTTTTTCGGGAGGAGCGGAATGCACAAAACGAGAAAATCCTTTGCCAAACGCTTCAAAGTAACGGGCAGCGGAAAAGTCCTGCGGCGGACTTCAGGGAAGCGGCATCTCTTGCGCAAGCTGAGTAATAAGCAGAAGCGCAGCCATAAGAAGGATAAATTGGCGTCCAAGAGCCTGTCGCGCGAGATGCGGCAGGCGGCTCCGGGGAAATTCTAGTTGGGAGAGACGAAGAATGCCAAGAGCAACGAATGCCCCCGCCACCCGGAGACGCCGCAAGCGCGTATTGCGGAAGGCGCGTGGCTATTGGGGAAATAAATCGAGACTGTATCGCTTTGCCAAGGACGCGGTCGATCGAGCCGGACAGTACGCCTATAGGGACCGCCGGAAAAAAAAGAGCGAGTGGCGTAAGTTGTGGATTGTTCGCGTCAACGCGGCTTGCCGGGAGAATGGTATGAGCTACAGCCGATTTATGAGCGGGCTCAAGGCGGCCGGGGTTGAGCTCAACCGGAAAGTACTCTCTGAGATCGCGATTCACGATGAAGCAGCCTTCAAGATGCTGCTGGCGAAGGCGAACTCGGCTCTTGGGTCCAACTAGGAATCGGTCGGACTTGACCCTTAAGAACGGTAGCACGATTTTGCTTTCGAGTGCGGCGGCTTGACGCCGCTTTTGTTGCAATTCCGGGTTGATCCTGCCTCTCGCCGGAAAGCGGCGTTAAGCCGCCGCACTCGAAAGCGTTCCGCGTGCAAACCAAGAGTGATCGAATATTATGCAGTCAGGTTATACTTTAACCCACATTCAGCGTGTCGGAATACCTTCCCTAGGAGTCTGTCGGACTTTGACTTTCGATTGCTGCGCAAGTAATTATGTTCGTCCGACAGACTCCTAGGAATAAGAAAATGCAACTGAGATTTGTAGAGTCTGTGACATGTCCGGGCTAGTGAATTTGGATTCGCTTCTGGCGGAGGCGAAGGAGGGCGTGGAAGGTCTCCGCACCCGCGCCGAGCTGGAGAACCTGAAAGCCCGCTTTGTCGGGCCCAAGGGTTCGTTGACCCAGGCGCTGAAGGGGATCAACCAGCTGCCGAAAGAGGAGCGGCCGGCGTTCGGAAAGCGGGTCAACGAAGTTAAGAGGGGCGTTGAAGGACTCTTTTCCGGAGCGTTGGAAGGCATTTTAGAGAAAGAACTCACAACGACGTTAGGGCCGGCGATCGACCCCTCGCTTCCGAGTCCTGAAGGGGAGCCGGGATCCCTTCATGTGCTCTCCCAGGTTCGAGAGCGGATTTGCTCCATTTTCCGGCAGGCCGGATTTGCGGTGGCGGAGGGGAGTGAAGTGGAGACGGAATTTTTCTGTTTCGATGCCCTCAATACGCTGCCGGATCATCCGGCTCGGGACCTTCAGGATACATTCTACCTGCCGGACGGTCTTTCACTCGCGAATGTCAGGCAGCGAAGCAACGAGCGGTACCTCCTTAGAACCCAGACTTCGACGGTTCAGATCCGGACCATGATGGAACAGGATCCCCCCCTGCGCATCATATCACCGGGGCGCGTTTTCCGACGGGACACAGCGGATGCGACCCACAGTCCTAATTTCCATCAGATCGAGGGTCTCTACGTCGATCGCGATGTGTCGGTTAAGGATCTCAAGGCGGTTCTCGATTTCTTTTCCCGTTCGCTCCTTGGGCGGGAAGCAAAGACGCGCTTCCGCCCGCACTACTTTCCATACACCGAACCGAGTTTCGAGGTCGATTTCCACTCCGCGCACCTCGACAAAGTAGGTGCCGAATGGACTGAGATCCTAGGCTGTGGGATGGTCCATCCAGCGGTCTTCGAGGCGGTAGGGTACGATCCGGACGAATGGACAGGATACGCATTCGGAATCGGGATCGATCGAGTGGCACTAATTCTCCATGGCGTGGATGACTTGCGGACATTCTTTCAGAACGATCTTAGATTCTTACGACAATTCCAGTGAAAATCAGTCTCGAATGGATTAAGCGGTACCTTCCGCGGGATCGGACTCCCGAGGAAATCGAGGAGGCGCTGACGCTCATTGGTTTTGAAGTTGAGAAGGTTGAGAGAATTGGACTCCCGCCATTGGAGAACGTGCTGGTGGGGGAAGTCATCTCGATGGGTCGGCATCCGAACGCGGATCGGCTCACTCTCTGCGAGGTCAGGACACAGTCGGAAGGGGAAGCCAATGAGATCGTTTGCGGGGTATCCAACTACGAGGTCGGGGACCGGGTGGCGGTGGCGCTGAGCGGAGCCGTCCTTCCCGGTGGGGTGAAGATCAAACGGTCCAAGATCAGGGGAGTAGTCTCTAACGGAATGATGTGTAGTGCGAGGGAACTCGCCTTAGGGGACGATCACGATGGTATCATTGTGCTGGAGGACCGCCCCGAGATCGGTACTTCGCTTAACGCAGTGTTTCCAGAGAGTGACTTCGTTTTCGATATCGAAGTGACCCCTAACCGTCCCGATTGTCTCAGTTATATCGGGATTGCTCGGGAGTTAGGGGCTTATTTTCAACTGCCGGTATCGTTTCCGGAGATTTCCCCAATTCTCTCGGAGTCAACCGCTCCACCCCCGGACGATCTTTTGAAGGGGGTTCGGATAGAGACTCCCGAAAACTGTCCACACTATCTCGGGTATTCAATTGCCGGAGTCAGCATCGGTCCGAGTCCGGAATGGTTGCGAAGATCGATCACTGCCATCGGTTTGAGGTCGGTAAACAATGTCGTCGATGTGACCAATTTTGTCTTGCACGAGCTGGGGCAGCCTCTCCATGCCTTTGACGCTGCCAAGGTCGGCGGAAATACAATCGTAATCAGGCAAGCTCTGGAAGGCGAAGAGATCACGACCTTGGACGACCGATTGAGGAGACTCGACCTCGAGAATATGGTGATCGCCGACCTGGAGAGACCGATGGTGGTCGCCGGACTGATGGGTAGCGTTGATGCTGAGGTCGATGAAGGAACGACCGACCTTGTGTTGGAGTCCGCCTACTTCAACCCTTCGAATATCAGGAGGACTTCGCGTCAACTGGGACTTTCAACGGATGCCTCCTATCGCTTTGAACGAGGAGTGGATCCTTCGCTGGCGGATTCCGCCGCCCGGCGTGCGATTGATCTCATCGTCGAGGTGGCGGGAGGCCGTTGCCTGGGCGCACCTCAGGTGGGAGGAAGAGCGCCCGAAATCGAAAGGGAGATTGAAATCGACGTCGGATTCATCGAACGACACTTGGGGTTCGAGGTCGAAGAAGGACGAATCTGGGAAGTCTTCAACTCTCTCGAATTGGATGTTAGAAAGCCCGATGGAGAGAAAGGTTCCCGAAAAATCCGGATACCATCCCATCGATCGGATCTGGAGCGGCCCATCGACCTGGTGGAGGAGTTTCTGCGCATTTACGGGACGGATCAAATTCCTTCGTCGGAAGTTTTCGCGCCTGCCATCGCGCAGGAAGATGATCAGGTGAGTCGGTTCCGATCGCAGGCGGCCTCATTCTTTCTGGCGCAGAGATTCAGCGAATGTGTCAACCTGTCGATGTGCGATCTGGAGACGGTCGAGAAATGGTATCGGAGTGAATCTCCGGACTTGCTGCGGCTGGCCAATCCGCTCACGGAAGAACAGACCCACTTGCGGCCTTCCTTGATACCGGGTCTCCTCGAGAATCTGCGGCTGAACCGCTTTCGGGGCAGCGAAGTTGAAGGGCTCTTCGAGATCGGGAGCGTGTTTCGAGTGCAAGAGGGCGAAATCTGGGAGCTACTTTGCGTGGGCTTCCTTTGGGTGAAGTCACCTCGTCCCGGAGGTTGGCTGGTACGTGAGGAACCGGACTTCTATACCGTTTCCGGCCTCGCCGAGCGTCTGTTGTTGTCAGTGGGAGTGGATCGATCCGGGCTGAGTTTTCAGCCCATCTTGGATAAGGAGTCATGGCAGGAAGGATATGCCGGCAGACTCGGGGAATTCAGCGGTGGATTCGAAGCCGAGGTTGGGACGGTCAGTTTGAAGATGCTGAAGGAATGGGAGATCGAAGGAACGGTATTAGGCGGAACCGTCTCTTTCTTACCTTCCTTTTTGAGGAGGGAGGGATCGACCGCCAGCTTTCGTCTGCCCAGTCCATACCCTTCGGCGACCAAGGATGTCGCCCTAGTGGTTCCGGAAGCGGAGTCAGCGGAAAGGGTGCGGGCTAGATTGGAGTCGATCGCCAATGAGGCTGCTGCGGGCCGGTTTGGCGTCGAGTCCGTTGCCATATTCGATGTCTTTAGAGGGGAGGGGTTGCCGGATAGAACGAAAAGTTTCGCCTACTCCCTCGTGTTCCGATCCGATGAACGGACCCTCACCGATGATGAAGTGAACTCCGTCTTTGAAGAGATTGTTTCGAGAATCGTCGATGGAACGGGGTATCACCTCCGAAGCTAGGAATCTGTCGGTATGAAGTTGATCGCGATTTACGAACATCAACCCACGATCCGAAGTTCAAGTCTATCGCGAAGTGCAAAGCCCGACAGATCCCTAGTCCCGCCAGGTTGGATTGAACGAAATTGAGAAAGTGGCAGGTATGGTTGAACCAGATTCCCCCAGACAGCAGGAGACGAGATTAGGATGGCTGGTGAACAGAAGATAGATGTCGGCTATGTGTCGAATCTGGCGCGGATCGAACTGACGGAAGAGGAATCGCGCAAGTTTGGCGAGCAACTCGATCAGATCCTTGATTACTTCAAGAAGCTCGATTCCGTTGATGTCAGCGGTGTAGAGCCGACTGCTCATGCGTTTTCCGTGTTCAATGTCTGGGAGGAAGACGAGGCGGATAACGGTTTCTCGATCGAGGAAGCTCTGATGAATGCGCCGCAGTCCCGCGACAATCAGTTTGTGGTGCCCAAGGTTATCGAAGGATCGTGAACCCTATCCTCTTAAACGGCTTCTCTCAAATTCTTGAAACGACAGGTTGGACCACGAATGGCCGAACTTTTCTATGAGACCGCGACCACTTTGGGACGCCTGCTTGCGCGAGGAGAGATCTCGTCCGTCGAACTGACTGAATCGGTAATTGAGAGGACCGCGGCAGTCGACGATCGGGTTGGAGCATTTCTACACTCCGACCCGGAGGACGCGCTGGCGCAGGCGAAGGCGAGCGATCGACGGAGAGCACGGAACGAGTCACTCGGACCCTTGGATGGCATTCCGGTCGGAATCAAAGATGTGATCGCGGTGAAAGGTGCCGCCCTGACCTGCGGGAGCAAGATTCTGGAGGACTTCATTTCGCCTTATGACGCTACCAGCATATTGAAACTGAAGAGAGCCGGGGCGGTCCTTTGGGGACGTCTCAATATGGATGAATTCGCGATGGGTTCCTCGACGGAGAACTCCGCCTTTCAGAAGACACGGAATCCATGGGACCTTGAACGCATTCCGGGAGGGAGCAGCGGAGGAAGCGCGGCGGCGGTCGCGGCGGGCGAGGCGATTCTGGCGTTGGGGAGCGATACCGGTGGCTCGATTCGGCAGCCCGCGTCCCACTGCGGGATCATCGGAATGAAACCGACTTATGGACTCGTCTCCCGCTACGGTCTCGTCGCATTCGCTTCTTCGCTGGACCAAATTGGACCGATGGGCCGCAGCGTCGAGGACGTCGCACTTCTTCTTCAGGTAGTGGTCGGGCATGATCGCCTCGATTCTACTTCGATCAGAGTCGATATCCCGGATTATGGAGAACGAATTTCCCAGAAAGAGGAGACGTGGCGCATCGGAGTTCCCACTGAATATTTCGGGGAAGGACTCGATCCGGAAGTACGGCGTTGTATCGAGGACGGGATTGAGTCCCTGAAAAGGAGCGGTTGTGCGGTTGAGGAAATCTCGCTGCCGCACACAGAACTCGCGATCCCCGTCTACTACCTGATCGCGACGGCAGAGGCATCTTCCAATCTCGCTCGATACGACGGTGTTCGGTATACGAAAAGAAGCGCGAGAGCCAAGGACAATGTGGACCTCTACTTCAAGACACGAGGAGAGGGATTTGGAGAGGAAGTTAAGCGAAGAATAATCTTGGGAACATTCGCTCTCAGCAGCGGATACTACGATGCCTACTACGGGCGTGCCCAAAAAGTCCGAACCTTGATCCGCGACGACTTCCTAAAGGCATTCGAGAGAGTGGATGCTCTGGTGGCGCCGGTCTCGCCCACTACGGCTTTCAAGATCGGAGAGCGGACGGAGGATCCCCTTTCCATGTACCTCGCCGACATTTTTACGATCTCCCTGAATCTGGCCGGGCTGCCCGGAATCTCCGTGCCTTGCGGATTCGATAAAGAGGGGCTACCAGTGGGTCTCCAACTTATCGGGCCTCCGTACAAAGAGGCCGATCTGTTCGCCTTGGCGCACGTTTACGAGAGGAATAACGAGTTCTCATCCAGACATCCCAGGTTGTAGCCCGCTTTTCTCACAGATTTCCGAACATCGTATTGCGGCGCATTGTTCCTGCCGTAATGTTGCTGCACGCCGGCCACAAAAAAGCGGGCTAATCAACGCCGTTTGAGATGTTTTTGGATGGTGGCGTCGAGGTTGCGGGCGTAGACGTGCTCCTGGAGGATGAAGCCGTTTCGATCGATGAGGACGCGGGTGGGTAGAACGGTGACGCCCCATCTTTTAATGAGGCGGCGATATTTGTCGGTGGTCGTGGCCCAGGTGACGCCATAGGCCTTCTTGAATTTATAGACGGAGCGATAGTCGTCGTCGAGGGTGACCCCAATAATCTCCAAGCCTTTGCCTCCGTACTTTCGGTAGGCGGCGGCCACCGCAGGCATCTCCCTTTGGGTGGCCGGGTTGTGGATGGAAAAGAACTCGACCAGGACGAGGCTGCCCTTGAGATCGGCGATCGCCACTTTGTCGGGGCTGTTGGGCTTCCTGCCGATGAGTTGAGGTGCCGGATCCCCGGGATCGAGGTCTTTCAAGTGAGGTTGGACTCCGGAACTCCTCTGGTTTGGAAGTGGGGTCGGGTTTGGCCCGGTTTCCGTGACCATCGGGACCTTCCGGGTAGCGGCTTTCTTTACCGTGCGAGTGACGCGTACTTCCTCTTTCTGGTCACCTTGGGGGAACTTCTCCCTGACGAACTCCTGGTCATCAGGGGAAAGCTTTTCGATCCCGAGCATGGTGTTGCCGCCGCCCGCCACTTTAAGTATAACAATACCGTTCTTGAAACGAACGAGATCAGCTTCATACTCCTGGCCGTCAACCGTCAGCCACTTACGTGCCTCGAGGGGAGACGATCCGACCACGGCCAATAAGAGAAGCGCCCGAATTCCGAGGGCGGAAAAAAAGTCGGAGTTCTCATGGTTCTATTTCGCCCTGAATCTCACATTCTTGCAAGGAATCTGTTAATTGGTAGATACGGTTCTTTTCTCCTTGTTCCATACCTCCACTGGGTTTGGATTTCATTGGATCTGGCATTGCGTAAGCATCACATGTGCATTGCGATTGAAATCTCTATGCTCAAGTCGGTTACGACGATGTCGCCTATCTGATTGATATTCAACAGACTTTCATGTTAGTTTTCAATTGGCATGTCCTATGCTATATGTTGTGCGTCGGTGTTTTGCATATTGGGAGAGGGCTTCCGGTTCCGTTAGGAGCTGGAGGCCCGTTTTTTTAGGATTCTGTCGGCCGAACGTTGGCATCCGCAAAGCAATCGATCAACAACATCCGACAGACTCCTAGCAAGAGAGGGGGCAGCCGGCCTGATTGAAGACTGTGGGGAGGTCTTGGGAGGCGAATCCATCCTGTCTGAGTTGCCGCAAGCTTAGGGCTCGATCTCTCTTGGACAGTCGATTGCCGTCGCTGCCCTGCATCAATTCGCAGTGATAGAATCGTGGTGGGGACCAGCCTAGAGTCCGGTAGATCAAGAGTTGGCGGGCAGTGGAGAGAAGGAGGTCTTCGCCGCGGACCACTTCCGTTATCTCCATGGCGTGATCATCGGCCACGACGGCGAGTTCGTAGGAAGGAAAGCCGTCTTTACGCCAGACAACAAAGTCGCCGAAGTCTTCGCCGGCCACGTATACCGCTTTACCGCAGCGTAAGTCCCGAAACTGGATGACCTCTCCATCCGGGACGCGAAATCGCCAATTCTGGTCTCCGGGTCGGTAGAATTCTTGTGCGGTATTCTCGGGAGGCCGCAGAGAAGGCGGGAAGACCCGTTCCCCATCCCCCTGATGTGGGGCGAGGAGCGCTCCTTCAACATCCTTTCGGGAATGGGGCGAGGGATAAATGAGTTCGCTTTCCAGTAGTTCTTCCCAAATGGAATGGTAGAAACTGAGACGTTCGCTCTGAGCGTAGGGGCCATAGGGGCCACCCTTGTCTGGTCCTTCATTCCAGGTGAGACCAGCCCAGGCGAGGTCTTCCACCATAGCCTCCGCGAACTCCGGTTGGCACCGATGCCGGTCAAGATCCTCGTTGCGAAGTATGAGAATTCCTCTACCATGCTTCGCTCTATTTTGGGCGACAAGAAAAGTCCGAGCGTGCCCGAGATGAAGAAGACCGGTTGGCGTCGGTGCGATTCGCCCTCTGTACTTTTCTATCCGGATCGGCATTGAAAATCACCTGACGTTAGTGCTTGCCAATCCTCACGCCGTGGAGATACTCGAATAACCATCGAATGGTCAATCCCGGCCGGTCCTCAACCTGTGATCGGAGCTTCTCAAGGAGAAGGAGACGGGCTACGAGTCTATCGAACTCTGGGGATCGTTTGGATTCAAAGTAGAAGCGGCTCCAAGAGCTATGGACGAAATTGCTGTAGAAGAACCATCCAGTAGAACGGGATTTGATGAGCTCGGGTTGAGTGATGCCATCGTGCGAAGCATTGCTCTCTCTGGATATGAAGAGCCCACCCAGATTCAACAGGAGGCGATTCCCCTGATCCTGAAAGGTAGAGATGTTCTGGGGGCGTCCCACACCGGGACGGGAAAGACGGCCGCATTCGCTCTTCCCATTCTCAGCCTCTTGAACAAGCCGGGCAGCCTTCGCTGTCTGGTTCTCGAGCCGACCCGGGAACTGGCCCAGCAGGTAGAGAAGGCTTTTCTCAAGTATGGGTGCACCCAGAAGCTGAGGATGACTCTTCTGCATGGCGGAGTCGGTTACGGTAAACAGAGGCAGGATCTGCAACGTGGAGTAGATATCGTGGTGGCCACACCGGGTCGTCTGCTGGACCAACTCTCGCAGAAAGCGCTCACCCTTCGCGATGTCAGATTTCTCGTTCTTGACGAGGGAGACCGAATGCTGGATATGGGATTCATTCCCGACGTGAGGCGGATTATTGGACACTGTCCGAGGAAGCGTCAGAGTATGCTGTTCTCGGCCACTCTGGGACCGGAAGTAGAAGGAATCGCAAGTTGGGTGGTGAGGGACCCGGTTCGGATTTCAATCGGAGGGGGAAACGCACTGGCGCGCTCCGTACAGCACGCCATCTACCCGGTTGATGATCGGCAAAAGTTCGATCTGCTGCTGGCCCTATTGGGAAAGATAGACTATCGCAGCGTAATCATTTTCTGCCGCACGAAATCGGGCGCCGATATGATTTCGAGATGGCTATCAAATACTAAGCACCGAACCGCGATCCTTCATTCCGATCGGAGCCAGAAAGAACGCGATCAGGCACTTCAGGGATTCAAGTCAGGAGCGGTGGAGATCCTTGTCGCTACCGATATCGTAGCGCGAGGAATCGACATCATGGATGTAAGCCACGTCATCAATTATGATATTCCGCAAAATCCGGGAGACTACCTTCATCGCATCGGTCGGACCGGCCGGATGGATCGGGAGGGGGACGCTTTTTCGCTGTTTACAGCCAGCGACCAGGATTTCCTAAAGAGCATTGAGCGCTTTATAGGGCAGACCCTCGAACGGAAGAGGATCGACGATTTTTCTTACAATTGGTCACCTATTCTGGAGGAGAAGACGGTGCAGCGCAAAAGGCGCAATCGGGGCTACGACAGATCACCGACGCTAAATCTCGGTCGCCGGCGGAAAAGAAAGACTTAGTTTTGACGAGCTGGGCTCGGCAAAACCGGTGGATTCAAATATCCACCGGTGGATTGAACCGGAAAGAGGTCGCCGTTCTTGGTGACCCAAAATGCGACCGCGTATCTTGTGGCGCTGCCCGAACTGTAGTTCCCGAGGTCAATATTGGTTTGGAAAGAGGAATCTGAGTGATTCATTTCTTTCTTCTGGTAGGATAGGGCCACGAAATCATGTTTCAACGAACGGCCGCGATTCTCGCCTCGATGCACTCTGGACTCGAAACCGAAGCCAAGGAGAGTTGCGTGCAAAGTGTAGCCTTCTTCGGCCTTGGAATTAGGACGGAAGATCACTTCGAATAGGCGTTCGGACTTCCCAAGCGCGGCCAGAACTCCGGTGTCCTTTTGCGGTGCGGAGTTCGGCAGACGTTTTCCTTCAAACAGACCTCTCCACTCTCGACCGTTGAGGAAAACAGCAGGGGTGTAAACCTGGGCGCTGTCGCTCCGGGCGATGGAGCGCTGGCGGTCCGAGAATTCCGGTTTGGCGAATCGGTCCTTCCAACCGATGTAATCCCAGTAATCGACGTGAAATGCGACCGGGACGTGGCGCTTCCAGAGCTCGGGAGATCCCGCAAAGCGACTCAGCCAACGATCCGCCGGAGGGCAACTGCTGCATCCCTCCGAAGTGTAGAGTTCCACCAAATCGACTCTTGCACTCGGGCTCTCGAAGCGACGGTTCGCGCTTTCGGTGATACCGGGAAGGGCGATCAGGGTGAGGAACGCTAGAAAGGTCCACAAGTAATCTGTCGGTATAAACCTGAACCAAATTGACATCCGCCACCTCTCGATCGGAATCACAGTGATATTGCAGCGCGAAGTCCGACAGATTCCTACGCCTCCTCGAAGTGCCGATCGAAGAGTTCACTCAACTCATTGAGGAGCGATTCGGGGTTGGAGCCGACCACGGTGAACTTGAGTTTCGATCCCTGGCCGGCGGCAAGCATCATCAGGCCCATGATGCTCTTGCCGTTCACCTGTTCGTCGTCTTTCTCGACATAGACTTCGCCTTCGTAGCGATTGGTCGTCCTAACGATCATGGCGGCGGGACGGGCGTGAATCCCCATCTTATTTCTCACTACCAAGGTCCTCTCGACTTCCGAATGATCGGGTGGTTCATTGCTCAAGTCCGTCATGGATGCACTCTAGGAGCCTGTTCGACTTTGTCCTCGGGTTGCGAAGCAAAAGGTAAACCTCGTCCGGCATGCTCCTAGCAATAAAAAAACGAAGCGGAGATCTGTAGAGAATAGCATTTCTAACTCCTGGGGAGGATGCTTTTGGGCCAACCTGTCACGGATGCCGGTTGAGCCTCTAACCTCCCCCGTCAGTTAATCGGAAATTCACTAGATTATATGACAACACATTTCAAAACTCAGTTTCATTTTCTTTGAAGGAATCTAACGGTAGAAAGCTGGTCTCGGTTTACATCCTTCCGCGGTTGATCCGAACCTCAGCGATATTGCGAAGTTCAAAATCCGGCAGAGTCCTAGGAGGGTTGCAAAGTATCGACAACAATATCGTGCTGGGCGTTCCAAAGATGGGCGTACTTACCAGTCCCTGCCAAAAGCTCCTCATGGCTGCCCTGCTCAACGATTCTTCCTTTCTCGAGGACCACAATCTGGTCGGCGCGCCGTACGGTGGAAAGACGGTGCGCAATAATGAGGACGGTGCGGTCCTGCATGAGGTTGTCGAGGGCCTCTTGAATATGGCGCTCGGTCACGCTGTCGACGCTGGATGTGGCTTCATCGAGGATGACAAGGGGCGGATTCTTGAGCAGGACGCGTGCGATGGTGAGGCGCTGTTTTTCGCCCATGCTCAATCGGATACCTCGCTCCCCAATGGTGGTCCGGATACCATGCGGCAAATCCGAAACGAAATCGAGGGAATGGGCACCCCGAAGCACCTGGGCCAGTTCTTCTTCGGAGGCATCCTTCCGAGCCAGCCGCAGGTTCTCCTCAATTGTGCCGTCGAAGAGGAAGGGGTCTTGTGCGACAAACCCGATGTTTTGCCTCAGCTCCTCGAGTTTGAAGCGGCGCACATCGGTTCCGTTGACAAGAACCTCGCCTTGGTCGACATCGTAATAGCGCAAAAGGAGATTGGCCACGGTTGACTTTCCCGCACCGGTGTGCCCGACAAGGGCCGTGACCTGCCCGACGGGGAGATGCAGATCGAAGTCTTCGATGAGCTGATGTCTCTGGGGATAGGCGAAGCCAACCCGGCGGAATTCCGCTCTCACCGGGCCCTGGGGGAATCCCACCGGGCAGTCAGGATCGTGGATCGAAATGGGATGATCCAGAATATCGAAAACCCGTTCACCCGAAGCCTTGGCCGCACTGAGCATGTGAGTCAGCGAATTGAGGCGGTTGAGCGGTTCATAGAGCATCGCGCAGAGGTAGAAGAAGGCGACGAACTTGCCGAAAGTGAAAGACGGGTCCATCATCAGCAAATATCCTCCCATCCCGATCACGGAGACAGTTCCGAGACTGGCAATAAAGTTGGAGGTTGGATTGTAGACCGACCAACGGAACATTGCGGCAAGAGTGCGCGCTTTCAATTCCTCGGCCTGTTCCCGGAATCGGGCTCGTTCGGTGTCTTTGAGGGCGAACGAGTGGATGAGGCGATTACCCTGAATATCCTCAATAAGGAGGCCACTCAGGGCACCGGCCGATTCTCGGACGCGTTTCCAATTCTTCCGTGTCGCCACGGCGTGGTTCCAGCCGAGAAAAAAGAGAAGGGGCAGGGGGGCGACCACCAGAAGGGCGAGGTGAGGTTCCTTCAGGAAGAGCATGGATGAGATGCCGAATACATAGAGGAGTGCAACCGATCCCTGCTCAGTCCCGTCAAGAAGGGCCCGCTCCACGTCCTGCACATCCTCAATGACGCGTGAGGCGACTTCTCCGCTCTTGCGCTGATCGTAGAAGGCGACAGGCAGGTCGAGCAGCTTGGCGTGCAAGTCGTGGCGCAGATCGATCAGCACCTCCTGTTCAACTGTATTGTTCAGGCGAATGCGAAAAGAATTGAGCAATTCGCCGAAGAAGTAACAGGCCGCCACGAGGAGGACGCCGATCCAAAGGAGGTCGATCTTTTCCAAGCGTACGATGTCGTCGATCACCCATTGGACCACTTGGGGAGCGCTGAGGCGAAAAAGGGTGCTTCCGATGGCGAGGCCGAGGGTCAGAATGAAAAGGATCCGGTAGCGAAAGAGGTACCGTGATACTCGCCAGATCGTATTCATAGAGGATGCAAGAGAGTTGCTTGGAGGAAAGTTAGGAGTCTGACGGACTCTGTCGTTCAATTCCTTTTCAAGTGGGTAAACTCGACCGGCCGACTCCTAACAATAAGGAAATGAAACTGAAATTTGAGAGAGGTCGAGTCTTCAACTCCTCCGGAGGACGAAGTTGCTCCAGTCTATCACTATGGGTTCCCTAGCGACTGTGATTCACCTTCCGTTTCTCGAAGAAATGCTAGAAGATACGCCATTCCTTTTCAGCTTCCAATTTCATTTTCTTGCGAGGAATCTGCCGGCATAAACCTGAACCATCGTTACATTCTTGACCGGTCGATCCAAAATTCGGCGATGTAAGGAGGCTCTAAGCCCGACAGATTCCTAGATACTTACTTCCAACGGGTTCGAATCGCAACTCCTTAATACCGCAGCCATGCCTGAAACTGATCAGGGACCGACTGGAGCGATCCTTTACGATCTGCCCTCGCCCTATAGTCCCCATTCCTGCGGTCTGCTACACCTTCCCCGATTCATCGCCAAGATCAGGAAATTCCTCTCGGGTGATTTACCCGATTCTTACCAACGAAACTTCACCAAGGGCTTCGATGGATTCCTCTGCCTCCACCTTGATGTTGAGCCCGATGAGATGATCGAAATCGTGCGCACTAGTAGAAATGACGAGGAACTCGACCAGCGACTGATGGCCCTCTTTCCCGAAGATCTGCGAGTCCACGTCTGGAACAGAAAGCTCGTGCAAATGGGGATGAGCCCCACCGGCAAGGAGAAGATAGAGGAAGTCAAAGAGACGATGAAGGTGACCGATCGAGGGGATCTGCTCAGTTTTGCCGACATGATAGAGGTCGATGAGGGGCGGCTGTGATGGGTTGCAATCTCGGCTCAGGACCTTAGTAATAGATCACCTAAATACCGGCATAAATGACGATGTTTAGGTGATCGAGTACTAATCTTTGAAACCGTGAATCGACGATTCAAATTGGGGGCCGTGTCCGCTGTCGCCTCGATTGCGATTCTTGGTCTGACCTTCTGGTTTGGCGTTCTCTGGCGGGATGGGTCGTCCGGGAGTCCGAGGTCGGCTAAGAGGGGAGAGTTCTCGGAGGAAGAATACGAATCCGTTGAGCGGAAGAATGTGATCAGAAAGTTTAGCGGCTCATCGCTGATCTCCGGACCCGATGGAAGCTTCGCTCCATCGGTGCAAGCGGCCCTGCGCAATGCTCTGCAGGTGCCCGATTCCATTCGCAGGAAGTACGCCGTCGAATTAATCCTATCCGGTCTTGCCCTGAGCGATATTGGTCAGGCGGTCTCATTCCTTGAAGGCCTCAATCCGAGCGCGCGAAGAGATGAGATTCAGAATTCCCTGCTTCGCCGATGGGCCGAGCTTGACGGCCGTTCGGCTTTGGCCTACGCCCTGGACAGCTCCCTTCCCTGGCTACGTGAGGCGGCGGTCTCGGCCGCCCTCGGAGGGTGGGCTGGAAATGATCCGGAAGGCGCTTGGCAGTGGGCCATTGATAATCCCGGAGAGGGTCGATTTCAGAGCGCGCGGTTGAATGCCGTGATTGCCAGGCTCGCGGAAGAGGAGATCACCGTCGCCTTTTCCTTCGCGCAGTCGGTTGCCAATGAAGGGTTGCGAGCGGGAGTCCTGAGGACGATCGCCGATCGGATTCTCAACGAGGACAGTTTTGGCCCCGACTTGCAGGTGTTTGCAGAGCTGCCCGAGGGTGCGAGCAAGGATCTCGTGATGGACTACATTGCGAGACGTTGGGGTCGCTATGAGCCGGAGATTGCGGCCGGTTGGATCCTCGAGAATTTCGGGCACCGTCCTGGTGGGCGGGCGCTTTCCTCGATCGCGGCGACATGGGCGACTTCGGATCCGGTTCGGGCCGCGGGGTGGGCGGCGAGGTTGCCAGACGGTAAGGCCCGCATGGTTGCGGTGACTGCAGCGATATCCAGCTGGTTGCGATCCGGGGATGCCACCGCGGCGGCGGAGTGGCTGAATCAGCAGCCAACCCACAGAGACTACGACCGCGCCGTGAAACAAGTTGCCATGACCACCATGCACGAGGATCCCGAGGCTGCCATGACCTGGGCCGAGTCGATCGTCGATCCCGAATTGCGGGAGACGACCGTGACGCTAGTTGCGGGCAGCTGGATCCGGGAGGAGCCCGAATCCGCTTCGGCCTATTTCGAGGCTTCGGGCCTCGCGCTTCCCAATGGTACGGTCATGTTGCGAGATACGGCAGTTGGGATTCTTCGCGCTGGAGAAGGCATAGACTCGGTCGGCGATCGCTCGAGCGTGGTAGGGGAGAGATCGGGCCGGTTCATCCCTCTGGATGAGAGCGCGGCCATTGAAGTTGCCGGACCGGAGGCATATTAGTACCTCACTTATAAAATCCCATCATGTTTGCGCAACATTGTTGGTTCCGGCTACGCCGGCTTGGGTTTCTGTCGGTGTTGGATTTGCATCTTGCGGAGCAGTGTTGCTTGATTTGAGTGTTCGTGATCTGCAGCGGAATCCACTACCGACAGATTCCTTGTCCGCTCGGCGGGAGCAGGTAGGTGTTTAGCCTGTCTGAATTCCAGTTTCAGTACCGCCTTAGAGTGGGATCAATTTTGACCGCCCAGGCGTCGATACCACCTCCGACGTTGGAGACGGATTCAAATCCCTTTGAGCGAAGGAAATTCGTGGCTTGGAGGCTACGTGCCCCGTGATGACAATGGACAAGGATCTGGCGATCCTTCGGGAGTGAGTCGATTCGATCTGGAATCTGACTTATGGGGATGTTGACGCTTCCGGCGATCGAACAGATCTCCGCCTCATAGGATTCTCTGACATCGAGGAGGAGGGACGGCTTCTCGGATTCCAGAATGCTGCTGGCCTCTTCCACAGTGACCTCCGTGGGGCAAGTGGCCGGATCGTGGCCGGCAGGTTCTTGAGAGACCTCAGCGGCGCATTCGAATTCGTAATTCTCGGCCTCCAGCTGACGAATGGTCGGAGTATCCCCGCAAAGGGGACAGTGGGAATCTCTCTTGAGATTCAGAGTGCGAAAGCCCATGGAGAGAGCGTCGGTTACGAGAAGACGACCCTTCAAGGTCTCGCCCAGACCGAGAAGGTGCTTGATTGCCTCCATCGCCTGCATGCTTCCGACGACCCCGCAGAGAGCACCGAATACTCCCGCTTCCTCGCAGTTGGGAACGGTTCCTGGCGCCGGCATCTTGGGGAAGAGGCAACGATAACAGGGACCACCCGCCGGTGTATCGAATACCGAGACCTGCCCCTCAAATTGGAAGATGCTACCGTAGATTAGTGGCTTTCCGGCGAAGAATGCGGCGTCATTGACGAGATACCGGGTTGGGAAATTGTCGCTTCCGTCGACCACGAGGTCGTAGTCCTGAAAAAGGGAGGCGGCGTTTTCGATCGTCACTCCCTCCCGATGCGGCTGCAGATTGATGCCTGGATTCAGATCTTTCAGTTCGACCATGGCCGACTCGATTTTGGAAATTCCGACTCGAGATGTTCGATGTAGAATCTGCCGTTGCAGGTTGTGTTCTTCGATGGTGTCGAAGTCCGCCAGTCCCAAAGTTCCGATTCCGGCGGCGCCGAGGTAGAGAGCGGCAGGGCTGCCCAGCCCCCCCATACCGATGACCAGGAGCCTTGAACGGGTCAGTTTCCTCTGACCCTCCAGACCCACATCAGGAAGGATGATGTGCCTGCTGTAACGAGCAATCTGCGCCGGGTCTAGAGGCCCTTCTCTTGTTTGGCAGTGGTTCATGGCAAAATCGATTCCAAAGTTTATCTCTTCGGTTCAAACTGAAAACAGGATGGACGAAGAGTCAACTACCCGAGGGGTTTATCGGACATTGACGTTTGACTGCTTCGCAAGTGACAAAGTTCTTCCGAAAGACTTCTGGTCGTATTCGAATCATCGCTAAGAATCGCGTTTACAACGGGTTGCGAAATCGAGTATTTAGTGCTCGTGATCACAATTACGAACCAGCAACAAGCTTTGCGAAAATGAGTGAGAGATTTGCGGTAATAATGGCCGGAGGGCGGGGAGAGAGATTTTGGCCGGCAAGTAGGTTGAGTCGACCTAAGCATCTCTTACCGATCGTCGGAGATGATCCTATGTTGACTCAGACGGTTAAGAGACTGGACGGAATTGTCCCGAGGGAGAATCTCTTTGTTATCACGAACCGTGAGCAAAGGGAAGCGATGCTTGAGATCGTCCCCGGGCTTGTGCCGGAGCAGGTGATCGCTGAGCCGGTGGGCCGCGATACGGCGCCGGCGGTGGCGCTCGCTACGGTCCTGGTAAAGTCTCGGAATCCGGAAGCTGCCTTTGCCATGCTGCCGGCGGATGCCGTAATTCACGAGAGCGAAAACTTTCAAAGTGATCTCATGCGCGCTTTTGAGGCGGCGGAGAGAGAAGACGCGATCGTGACGATCGGGGTCACGCCGTCCTATCCAGCGACCGGATACGGCTACGTGCACAGGGGCGAAGCGGCCTTGCATGTCGACGGGTCTCCGGTCTATTCGGTTCGCCAGTTTGTCGAAAAACCCGATCTCCCGACTGCTGAAAAGTATGTCGCATCAGGGGATTATCTATGGAATGCGGGAATCTTCGTCTGGCGTGTTCCGGTAATTGAATCTCAGTTTGAACTCCACGCCGAGAGACTATGGAAGACGATGGGGGAGGTGGAGAAAGGTATGGAAAAGGGAGTTGGCTTGGGCCCCCTGCTTGATACTCATTACCCCTCGATGGAGAGGATCTCGATTGACTTTGCGGTCCTGGAAAAGGCGAGCCGGGTTTTGACGGTTGAAGCCGGCTTCGATTGGGACGATGTCGGCGAGTGGGCGGCAATTGCGCGCCATTACGAGGCGGATAAAGAAGGCAATGTCGCGAAAGGCACGACCTTGCTGGAAGAGAGCTCGGGTAACATAGTAGTCGGCGAGGAGGGCCACTTGCTCGCCCTGTTCGGAGTGGATGATCTGATTGTTGTGCAAACCGACGAGGCCACCCTGGTCTGTTCCAGGAGTCGGTCTCAAGATATCAAAAATCTGGTTCAGAAAATCTCCGGTCACCCGGATTGGAATCGCCTCTGTTAATGAACTTTCTCGGAGTTGACTATGGGGAGAAGCGGATCGGATTGAGTTTCGGTGATGAGCTCGGACTCGCCTTTCCCATTCCTGCAGCGACGGAGAAACGCGAATCGGACAGATTCGAACACATTTCCCAAGTGGTCGAGAATCGAGGAATCACGGATATCGTAGTCGGGTATCCCCTGAACATGGATGGGAGCGCCGGTGAAAAGGCGAGAGAGGTGGATCGATTTATCGGCAAACTGAGGAAACGCTTTTGTCTTCCCGTCCACCGAGCCGACGAACGCCTGAGCACATATCAGGCGGAGGGTGATCTCGCAGCATCGGGAAAGAGACTGCCGGCCCGCAGCGGTGAAATCGACTCGCGCGCCGCCTCTGTGATTCTCCAAGACCATCTCGATTCGATTATCGGTGTGCCGCGAGAGGCAGGGGATGGCCCCGGTTCTTGAGGCTTAGGAATCGAAAATTCAACAGTTTCCCATGCGCTGGAAATCGATCGTTGCCTACGACGGCACAGCCTTTAACGGATGGCAGAGCCAGGTGGGTGGGAATACGATTCAGGACATAATCGAGAAAAGGCTTGGGACGGTTTTTGGCGGACCGATACGTGTTCACGGGAGCGGGCGTACCGATAGCGGAGTTCATGCCAAAGGACAGGTCTTTCATTTCGACGCTGACTGGTCCCAGCCAACCGAACACCTGTTTCGTGCCCTCCAGAGCGGAGTGCCGTCGAGTATTCGGATTACTCGTGTAAGTCGCGCCGGTTGGAACTTTCACGCCCGCCATTCGGCAAAGGGTAAACGCTACATCTATCGCTTCTTTGAAGGAATGGTTTCTCCTTTCGAGACTCGCTACTGCTGGTCGTTGGGAAACAGGCGGCTCGATGTCGCAGCCATGAACGGAGCCGCACAAATTCTCCTCGGCAGGCACGACTTTTCGTCATTCGCAGCGGAACGTGGTGATTGCTCGGCGGAGAATCCGGTGAAAGATTTGAGGCGACTCGATGTGAGAAGAGTTGGGAGAAGGATTCGGATGACCACCGAAGCGAGTGGTTATCTTTACAAGATGGTTCGAACCCTTGCCGGCGCCCTGGTTGATATCGGGATCGGCAAACTCGCACCGGAGGATATCCGTAGCGCGCTTGAGGAACGGAAAAGGACCGCACTCATACCCACCGCGCCGGCGCAAGGCCTCTGCCTTGAGCGAGTCTTCTACTAATGTTGCGAAGGGCAGAGTCCGACAGATACCCAGGCTTGCTGATGCCCCGTGACGACCGGTTCCTCCTTTTCGGAACCGGCCTAGATGCTTTCTCTTGGAGGGGCATCTATCTGCTGATGGTCTACTTTGTGGGTGCAATCCTGGCGGCCGCGATTCTAAGCCCGTTAGTCTACTGGGGAGCCGGGGTTTGGGCGGAGATCTTTCCGAATCGACTGAACTCCTATCTAGTGGAGAAGGAATTCGGCCGCTACTTTGATCGGGTGCGCTGGGTTTCGGTTCTCCTCCTGCTGCCTTGGTTTGTAAGAAAATGCGGCATTGATTCCTGGTCCAATCTGGGACTCGAGTTCAAGATTTCAAATTGGCGGACGATCCTGATTTGGGCGGTACTAGGTTCGGTCTTGATGGGCATCGTGGCCCTCATTCAGATCTTGGTCTACGATACCGAGTATCGGCTTTCTGAGGAAGTGGGAATTATCCTAGTAAAGGGCCTACTCGCTGGATTGGTCGTTGCCTTTGTCGAAGAGGCGGTCTTTCGAGGAATCGTATTGAGGCTGTTCTATACCGCCATGACTCCTCTTCCCGCCGTTCTCTTGAGCTCACTCTTTTTTGCCTTCGTCCACTTCAAGCAGCTACCTCAAGACGTTGCCTCACCGGAGGGCGCCGTTATAATGGGGAGTGGACTCTCAGCAGCCTTTTGGACCGTGTTCAGCATTACCCATACCTTTGACACGATCTGGTTTCTCAATTACTTTCTGGTGGGATTGTTGCTCGCTTTACTGTTCCTCCGAAGTCGCTCGCTTTGGCCATGCGTCGGTATGCACGGTGGGTGGGTTGCCTCCATTGCCATTTACGAAGATCTGATTGTTAGTCAGAAGGGACCGGCCCAGGCTTTTCTTGGAAGTCCTCGAATGATCGATGGTCTTCTGTCCGCCATTTTGTTGGCTTTGGTATCCCTCATTCTTTTCCGTCGTCCTCTTGAAAAAATCTAAGGCCAGTTTCCTCCATCTTGCTGTAGGCTCGATCTTGGATCTGATTTACCCACGCTCCTGCATCGGTTGTCGGGACCCGGTTGAGAGCGGAGGGTTTCGCTACATCTGTTCGAATTGCAGCGGACGGTTGGATCGAATCGGACCACCCTGTTGCGACACATGCGGATTTCCTTACTACGGAAAGCTGAAAATGGGGCGCATTTGTCCCCATTGCAGGGGTCTCAATCCTGTCTTCGAAGGTGGGCGCACGCTCATTTTGCACCGCGATCTTGGAAGTGAGATCGTTCGGAATCTGAAATACGGCAGAGGTTTCTACCTTCGTCACGACATTATGGAAATCATGCGTTCGACGGAATGGCTCCCTTCTTATCTCGAGAGCGGCTATCTCGTTCCCGTGCCGCTACATAAGAGAAAACTGCGTGAACGCGGATTCAATCAAAGCCGATTGCTTGCCGGAGCCTTTTCAGATTTGGTCGGCGGTCTTCCTGTCGTCGATGCGCTGGAACGCGTTAAGGACACCGAATCGCAGACCCGCCTGAAGCGGCCGGAGCGAAAGAAGAATGTCAAAAATGCCTTTGCAATATCGAGTGACATTCACTTAAATATGAGCAAAATCTGCATCGTTGTTGATGATGTGTTCACGACCGGTGCAACTCTGAATGCCTGCTGCACCAAACTGCGGAAGGCGGGCGTGACCAGGCTGAGGGTTCTGACCCTCGCACACGGGTGAGGTTGCAGACTTTAGTACTCGAATTCGAAAATTCCAAAACTGGGCAGCTATGGCCTTCTTTAAAAAGCCTCAGTATTCCACCGTGACCGTCTCGGTCAGGACCAAAGACATTCCGGAAAATCTATTCACAAAATGTCCGGTTTCCGGAGAGATTGTCTTCAATCGGGAGTTGGAGAAAAACCTCATGGTGGTTCCGAAAAGTGGATACCACTTCCCGTTGAATGCGGAGAAGCGGATCGAGTCTCTCCTCGATGAAGATTCGTTTGAGGAACACGATGCCGAATTAAGGACGATCGACGTCCTCGAATTCAAAGGGCTTTCGAGCTATAAAGATAAGCTGGAGGCCGAGCAAAAGAAGACGGAGATGACAGATGCGCTCATTTCAGGAATTGGAAGAGTCGGGAAAGTCGGTGTCTCAATCGCGGTATCAGATTTTCGATTCATTGCCGGAAGTATGGGTAACGTCGTGGGCGAAAAAATCACGCGCGCAATTGAAAGAGCAGTAAGCAGAAAGATTCCCCTGATAATTGTTTCCGGTTCCGGAGGGGGTGCCCGAATGCAGGAGGGCGTATACAGTCTCATGCAGATGGCGAAAACGAGCGCCGCATTGTGCCGTCTGCATGAAGCCGGACTTCCCTATATATCGATTCTCACCAATCCCACCCTGGGCGGCGCTTCGGCGAGTTTCGCAACCCTCGGGGACATCATTTTGGCAGAACCTGGTGCCCTGATTGGTTTCTCCGGGCCGCGCGTGATAAAAGAGACGATTCAGGCGGAATTGCCGGATGGATTTCAGACCTCCGAGTTTCTTCTGGAACGCGGACTCATCGATCAGATTGTTCCTCGAGCCGAACTACGCGAGCGCGTCATTACTCTGCTGCACGTATTGTATCGAGGACGTCCACCCGCCAACGGTCGAAAGGCAAGTTAGGATTCTGTCCGGCCTCCGGCAGCAGATGCTTGCGGGATCAATCGAGGATAAGTCTATCGCGATGAGGACTTACGAGGAAGTAAGAGCCTATCTCTACGGTCTGAGACATCACGGAGCGAAGTATGGCATAGATAGGATGGTGCTTCTTTCCGAACTGATTGGGCATCCCGAGCGAGACTATCCGGTAATACATGTTGCCGGGACAAACGGAAAGGGATCGACCTGTGCGATGCTTGAGAGCATCTATAGGCGCTGCGGATATAAGACTGGTCTCTTTACTTCGCCTCATCTCGTCTACCAGGGCGAAAGAGTCCAGGTTAACCGCCGCCTCCTCGACCGAGAATCGATCATCGATTATACAAACCGACTCAGAGTTCACGCCGAGGCGCTTGCCGCGGTCGATCCGGATGACCATCCCTCCTTTTTCGAATTGATTACGGCAATGGCTTTTATGCGGTTTTCAAAAGAGGAGGTAGATATCGGCATTATCGAGACTGGATTGGGGGGCCGTCGGGATGCTTCCAACATCGTCGATCCTGAAATCTCCATTATAACCTCGGTCAGTTTGGACCATTGTGACATCCTCGGTCACACATTGGAGGCGATTGCAGCCGAGAAAGGGGGCATAATCAAAGAGGGCAAGCCGGTCATACTTGGACGCATGCCGAGCTCTGCGGAAGGCGTTCTGAGAGGTATCGCTAGGGAAAAGAAAGCGGAAGTCCATTCGATCCGCGAGCGGTTCGGATTTGATCCCGAGGTCTGTCCAACCACCAACCTTCATGGAAATTACCAGCGCTGGAATGCAGCCACCGCAACTTTGGTTGTTGAAACGCTCCATGACCGGATTCCGGTTGATCCTGAGGGCGTTTCGCTTGCCTTGGACGATGTCTACTGGCCTGGACGCTGGGATAGCCATCAGGTTGGGAGACATCTCGTCTATCTTGACACTTCCCACAATCCTGAAGGGGTCGAAGGCCTTGCCGAAAACCTCGGCAGGCTCGTCTCGGAACGTCGACAGAAGCCGGTGATATTGGCAGGAACCCTGGGCCACTTTAGGGCCTCGGTGCTAATGCCGGTCGTGGCGCGGTTTGCCGAGCGAATTTTGCTGCTAAAACCGGCCCAACCTCGTGCCGCGTCTTTTCAGATGTTGCGGGATGCCATCCCAAGCGACTTTTCAGGTTCGGTCGTGGAGTCTTCGGTCCGTGAGATTTTCCCGTTTCCCGGCCTCTGTACCTGTGGAGAACCGGATGATGTTGTTGTCGCGACCGGTTCAATCTACCTGATCGGCGAGATCCTAGAGGCCCTCAATAACCATTTGCCGGTGGGGGAGCATCTCCTCCAATAGTTCTTTCTTTGCTACGTGTAGAAAGCGGATTTTTTCTGAACGAGAGACAAAAAATGGCTAGAAAAAGTTGAGGGAAAAAGAGAGGAGAGAGTTATTGACGGTGGCCGAAGAGGTTGGTGTGCGCGACCGTTAGGATCAGTCCTGGCGGCACTGGCTGGAGAGGGCAGCCGATCCGGAAGGCCTCTATCGAAGAGGTAGAGGCGCGAAAAGGCCAGGCCGGAATTGGGGAGCAGGAGGAGCCTGAGAAAGAACCACCGAAGCTTCTAAAAAGAGAGAGCAGGCGGTGTGGAAAACGACATCGACTGCTCAAAGGAAGAGCGCACTGAGAGGTAAGAGGCCAAACCCGTAACCCGGGGCCAACGCTCGCCAAAGGGGCGAGGCCGACCTTTGGGAGAAGGGTGAAGGAGCCCGAAGAAGAGCAGGGGAGCCTTCACCTGGTGCGGCGAATGACTACCGGCGGGTAGTGATGGAAACGCGCTGAGAGGCCTCACTCAAAGAGTGTGAGGAGAGATTCTCACGACGGTCCTGCTATGAGACCGCAATCTCGTGTTGCCGCGAGGAATAGCGTCGGGGAGCTGTCAGCCTGGCGAAAGCCAGAGCACCAAATGGCAGTGCATGGGAAAGAGCGTGTGGCGAGCGCCGTCCCAAAACTTCAGGAGGCCCGCTTCCGCAAGGAGGCGGGCCTTTTGATTAGAATTCGACTTCATCGAGATCTAATCCGCCAGCCGCAGGAGTTCGGGTGTAGAGGGGGCGTCTTTAATGATCTGGTTGGGGTCGGGACCCACTCCGATATAGCGCAGATTAGGCAGAATTGAAGGGGAATCGCCGTTTGGGTAGGCGACTCTTAAGGTGGATTGAACGAGCTTGGCGAGGTATCGTCGAGCGTTGAGGGGGAGATCATCGAAATGCCGGATATCGGTTATGTCCTCTTTCCAACCCGGCATCTGGATGTAGACGGGCTTGAGAATTCTCTGCCGTGAGGGATTCCGCGGGACATGGTGAACCAGATTCCCATTCTCATCTCGATAGGCTACGCAGATGAGAAGCTCTCCGCCGTCCCAGTCTCCGCCGTAACTCAGCGTATCCAGTTTGTTTATCATCAGATCATCGAATCCGCCGTAGCGAAGCGCATCTCCCTTCTCGACTGCGTCAAACCAGCCGACCATGCGATGGCGTCCCGTGGAAGTGCCGAATTCCGATTGCCTTAGACGGTCGCCAAGGGGGTGATTTTTCGGGATTGAAGTGAGGAAAACGTGAGTCCCGACTTTAGTGTCGTAGGCTTTGCAAACGCCGAACGTATGGACGGACTGGAGGGGTATCCCGGCGGACTGGAAGAACTCGGGCGTGTAGGTATGGGAGGCGGTTAGATTGGGAGTGAAACCGAAGCGCTTGTCGAGCCAGTAGGACTGCCCGAACTCACCCAGTATGTGCTTCCCGTTTCTGAGGGCGTGGAGGGCAATCTCCCTTAACTCTCCGATATTCTCTGCCAGTTGAGTTCCGGCCTCCCAGTAGGTCTCACAGAGAACGTCGCGATTGATCTGAAAAGGCTCAGAACCCTTGAAACGGTGAAAGTCAAATTCCTCCTCGGGAAATACTCCGCTTTCAATCGATTCGAGATTGGCCCGACATTCCGCTCTCGAAAGGGTATCAAAGAAACCATCCCAGCGCTCCTCATTCACCTGATAGACGAATCTGATCGTTTTTTCGGCCCTATCGATGCGCTCATTGAGTTTCTTCTCAAAGTCATCTTTAGACCCTTTGAAATCGATATAGAAAATCGGCCATTGCCCGACTTCGTCAATATAGGCTGGGGTGATGCCGCGCCCGGTGGTGCCTCTTTTCTCCTGCTTGAGGACATGGATTCGGTAATCCTCACAAGCGAGATCAAGGAGACGATGGGTGAGATCGCTGACCAGGGTTCGCTCGTCGATGAGGAGTCGTGAAAACACGTCGTAACCTTGAGTCTCAAGAGAGCGGGCTTCCCAGAGAAACTTCCTCGGATCAGCCACTACACCGCACCCGATGCCCAGGGTAGCGACGCTCTTTTCGACCACTCCCGCGGGGAGCAGATTCAGCTTCAGGCCTCCGACCGTGTGGCCCGAATTCGCGCCTCCATTCACCTTCATCACGAGCGAAACCGGAGATGGGTCGCCGGTGAGTGCTTTCAATTCTTCGATCATTTCGCAGATGAGGCGACCCTTACCCTCGTCCCCCATACTGATGCCAACGTCGACGATGATTCTACTGTTTAATGCTGTTAGTGCCATTAGACTGGTTGGGTTCTGTCAGGTGGACATAGTTAGACTTCAATTCTTGGTAGGGATCCGGTGGATGCTACTTGTGCGTCGCCTTTATTTCGACGACATTGTGGGGAGCCGATTCGCGTTGACCGGCGGGAGTAACTCGAACGTAGCGGGCGTTCTTTTTCAATTCGGTAAGGTCCTTCGCCCCGAGATATCCAAGACCCGACTGAACTCCTCCGAGTAGTCCCGCGAGAACCTCATCGACGGAGCCGGAGGACTCTTTCAGGGCCTCGATTCCTTCCTCCGCGGTCTTTAAAGATCGATTGCTTCCAGAATGTCCGTAGCGAATCGCCGATCCTTTTTTCATCGCCTCAAAGCTGCCCATTCCTCGATATTGTTTGTACAGTTTCCCGTCAATTTCGACCACTGTTCCGGGGGCTTCTCTGCAGCCGGCAAAGAGGGAGCCGCAGATGACGGCGTCGGCCAGGGTGAGAGCTTTGACAATATCCCCTCCTTTTGTAATTCCTCCGTCTGCAAGAATCCGAACTCCGGACAGAGAGGCTGATTTGGAAGCCACGTAGAGAGCTGTCAACTGGGGTATACCAACGCCGGCGACGAGCCGGGTGGTACAAATCGACCCGGGCCCTTGACCTACTTTAATGGCATCGGCTCCACAGTCGGCAAGGAACTCAACTCCGGCGGCGGTGGTCACGTTACCCGCAATAATGGCAAGATCCAGAAATTCATCTCGAAGCAGTTTGACCAACTGGCCGACTCCGAGGGTATGCCCATGAGCGGTCGACACGGCTACAGCATCGACTCCCTCTTCCACCAAACGGCCGATTTGATTTACAATCTGGTCGCGTTCCTTTGAATTCTTAGGTGAACGAGAGGCGGATACGGCGGCCCCGCAGACGAGCCGAAACCTGGAGTCCCGGGCAGGTTTGAATCGTGCACGCGTCTCCTCCATGATACTTTCTATATCCTTGAGGGTAAAGAGTCCTCGAAGACGGTCTTCTCTGTCCACCACCGGGAGCTTGTTGATACCGATGTGGGCGTTGAAAAATTTGTCCGCTTTGCCGATTGGGTCCTCTTCAATCTCTTCTTCCTGGATCGTTACAACTTGAGCTCTCGGTGTCATTGCTTCCGCAACGGAGCGATCACTGAAGCGCGGTTTGAGCGTGTTTCCACCCAGGAGCCCAAGGAGCTTACCGGCTGAATCGACCACCGGAAAGGTACTGAAAGCGAAGCGTGATTTGGCATTTCGAGCCAGGACATCACCCAGCAGCTGATCAGCGGCCACTTTGATCGGCTCTTGGATCAGGCCGTGGATATGATGTTTGACGCGCGCGACCTCTTTGGCTTGTTGGTCGTCGTCCATATTCTGGTGTATGATTCCAAGCCCTCCATTCAGCGCCATCGCGATTGCCATCTTGGACTCGGTGACCGTGTCCATATCGGCTGAGATAATTGGGATGTGCAGAGTGATAGCGTCCGAGAGCTTCGTTTCCAGGTAGGTCTCTCCGGGCAGAACCTCGGAATACTGGGAGGTCAAAGAAACGTCGTCGTAAGTCAGCCCGCTGGGTAGGTTTTCCTCGAAAAACGCGGTGGCATCCGGATAGAAACGAGCGTCGAGCAGGTTCGTCGCATCCGCAATCGGTTCGATTTTTTCTGGCAGGGTCATCTTTTGGAGTTTTCTATAGTCCTATGGAGTTACGATTACAAACTCGATTGTTTCTGGATCGAAAGGCGACGGCGCAAAATCATTCGGAGCATGCTCTATTTCTTTCTCTTCTCCCGGTGAAGCAAGAATATCCTCGATGGCTCGCGAAGCAAGGAGAATTTGAGCAGACGTCACCAGAATCATGAACACCAGCACTAAGGGCCAGGAATTTGCCGGTATGAACCTGGTGTGGATCTGCTCGACCACCAATCGAACCGAATTTCGGCGATGTTGCGATGATCAAAGGCAGACGGATTCGCAGGGAGCTTGACCCGTCGGCCAACCCGAGGAATAATCCCGGATGGATCGCTCGTAAACCCATTCATTTGAAACGGATTTTCAAGGGCGGCGGACAATTGGGCGGCAGTAAAACAGTCATCTCGAATTTCTAAATCGATCTGGTAGACAATGGGGCCGGATTGGAAAAAGCTGGAACCTCGACTCCAAGAGTGGGGAATTCACCGTGATGCACCTTCCGAAGACTCGGGGTTGGAAGGGGCCGAGGCCGGGGAGCGGGTTCTGATCACGGAACGAGAACCGGAAGCGTTTCTAGCCGCCTTTTTCGCGGCCCTGAAAAAGGAGTGCGCGATCTTTCTCGCCTGTGCGGATTGGAATCGTGAACGCTTCGAATATATTCTCCGGATCACCCGCCCTCACTATGTCCGGGGCGGGCTTCCACCGCGGATTTTCCATCAGATTGAAGTAGAAGATAGGGAGAGACGGGACTGGCCGGCTGTTATGATACCAACGGGCGGGACGACGGGAGAAATTCGCTATGCGATTCATACCTGGGATACTCTGCATGCGGCGGCGCAGAGTTTCCACAGTCACCACGGGTCGGAGGCGATCAATTGTTGCTGCCTGTTGCCGCTCTACCACGTGAGCGGGCTCATGCAAGTCGTGCGTTCTTTGATGAGCGGGGGAAGGATCTCGTTTCTCGATTATCACTCCCTGCTTGGACGCGAGTTCCCCAAATTTGATCCGAAGGATCAGTTCATCTCTCTGGTTCCGACACAACTCATTCGGTTGATGCGCGATGAGCGGATCCTGGAATGGTTGCGGCAGTTCAGGTGTATCCTCCTGGGAGGAGGTCCATCAGGAGAAAAGCTATTGCAAGCGGCCCGCAAGGAGGAATTGCCACTGGCTCCCTGCTACGGGCTTACGGAGTCGGCCGCACTCGTCACCCTGCTCGATAAGGACGAGTTTCGGACGGGAAAAACCGGCGTTGGGCGACCGCTCCGCCACGCTCAGGTCTTTATCCGCGAACCGACCGGATTGCCGGCCAGGCCGGGGACGATCGGAAGAATCATTATCAATTCCGACGCCCTTTTTCGCGGCTACTACCCTAATCTCGCCCAGTCCCTTGACGATGGCTTCGCAACCGAGGATGAGGGCTACTTTGACGAGGATGGGATCCTGCACTTCGTGAGGAGACAGGATAGAGCCATCAACACAGGAGGTGAGAAAGTCAATCCCCACCACGTGGAGAGGATCCTGATGGAGTCGGGTCAGTTTTCGGAAGTCTTCGTGACCAGCGCTCCGGATCCGGAGTGGGGAGAGCGGGTTGTCGCTGTCTATGTTCCGAAGGAGGAGTCCGGGAAATTAATGGAAGAGACGTTGAAGAGTGCGATAGAATCGAGGCTCGATGCTCACGAGATCCCCAAGAGATGGGTAAGGGTAGCAGAAATTCCCCTGAATTCGTTAGGAAAACCCGAATTGGATAGAATCCTGGAAGAAGATCAGCCGAGTTAGAGATCCATCACCATCTCGATGTCGGGATCGAGTCGGGGCGGCTTGGAGAGGAACGAAATTCCGAGGAACAGAATCAAGGAAACAAGGAGGGAGATCGCGCCGGGATCGATACGGTAGGGGATCGCAAAGTCCCAGAGGCGGTTGGAGATTCGGATGGCGAGGTTAGTCAATAGACTTGAAATGATGGCGGCATTGGCCGCCGCCGCGGTGGCGCGTTTCCAGTTGAAACCGATTGCCACTACGGGGACCAGGGCGGCGGCGAAGATGCCCCATCCGACCACTCCGAGCAGGGCGACAAGATCCTGACCGGAGTAGAGGGCCACGAGGGCAGCGGCCAGGGCGATGATTGCCGTGACGATACGCGCACCGAGCAGTTCGTTCTCAAAGGACTTCCTGAATAGGGCCCGCGGGATGTCGTGTATCACAGCGGCCGTCCCGACGTTGAGAAATCCATCCGCGGTCGACATAATGGCGGCAAAGAGACCTGCGAAGACGATTCCCGCGAGAACGGGATGGGCATAGTATTGTAGAAACTGGGGGGCGGCGTGATCGGCGTCCGGGATCTCTGGATGAGCCCCGGTAAGAACCAGAGCTCGCATCACCAGCCCAATGCTGATCCAGAGCAAGGAACAGACTGAGAAGCCTATAAAAGTCACCGTTAGGATGTGCTTTATGTCTTGGACTCGCCTGCACATCATGAATTTTGTTACCAGGTGAGGCTGTCCGGCGTTTCCCAGAACGAAGAGAAAAATCCATGAGATGCAGGCCATCATCCCGAGCGTGCCCCAGGGCCCGATCGCCTCTCGATCGTCTGCCATGATGGTTGTAGCGACGCCGGTCATTCCTCCGTCAAAGGCAGTGATGGCGGTGATGAAAACGAGGACGGAAGCGACCGCCATGACCAATCCCTGCCAGACATCAGTGTAGACGGAAGCTAGAATACCTCCGGTAACGCAGTAGAAAATGAGAACAATGCTGGATAAGGCGACGCACCACTCCATGCTGATTGCTCCAATCAACTCGGTGTTGAGGAAGAGGTCCCGAAGCACCTCGGCCATCGCCAGAATTTGCGCCGCGAGGTAGCCGACCACCCCGATGAGGATGGTGACAGCGGCAAGAAAGCGGCTTGTCTCGCTGCTGTAGCGGGCGGCGATGAGATCAGGAAGGGAGATGGATTCACAGAGCTCGGCAAAATAGCGCAGTCGCTTGCCGACAATATAGAAAGAGAAGCTGTATCCCAGGGCCGAGATTACGATCAGCCAAATGGAACTCATTCCCATCCGATAGACGAGTCCCGGACCTCCGATAAAACCGAAGCCACTTAAGCTGCTGGAGAAAACGGCCAGCCCCAAGACGAAGATCCCGAGGTTCCGACCCGCCATGAAGAAGTCGCGCGTGGAGCGGGTTCTTTTCATGGCCCAGACGCCTATGGCGCCGCAGAAGAGCATGTAAATCCCGATGCATGCCAGGATGATCAGACTGCGATTGGATTCCATTTCAGCGAGAATCTTCCCGCTCTCGTCGACGGCGAAGGATCACTCTAAATTCCTTCAGGTCTTCAACGGTGACGATGTATCGGTCGAATCCGTAGACATAGAGAACGATAAAGAAGACCGGCATGGGCCAGAGGGCAAAGAGCATGATCGCAGTAGGAAGTGGAAACCCGAAGAGTCCAGGGAGATCCTCCGACTGGATATACTTGAGGTATGCCAGAACCAAGGCGGAGAAGAGAGCTCCATAGACCAGAGCTCCGGCAATCAGAGCATTTCGCAAAGGCCCGACCCGTTCGCCGCGCTGAAGACCAATGGCAAAACCGGTCACAATGACGCCCACTACCAGGAGCCCGAGGAGCCAACCGAAAAGGAGCACGCTACCATGACGCTCCACGCCTGAACCACCGATCTGCATGGTCGAGAATAATCCGTGGGCAAGACCGTGAGCGTTGGTTGGTTCGGAGACCGCCATGATGGCTCCCCCGGCTAGGGCGATGCCCACAAGTTGTAGCAGAAGAAAGGTTACGGCTTTCATAAGTTCGTCGTCTTGAAAATGCAGAAATTCGAAGCTCCAGAGGATTGCCGGATTAGGTAGCTGGTACCAGCCGGTCTTCTTGGTTCGATTGGTGCTGAATACCCTTGCCTCTGTTCGATGTCGATTCCACGTTTTTCCGAAGGAAGGAGCATATCTATGAGACGGTGTTTTGATTCTCGGTTCATTAGGTGATGATATTGATGGCCTTATGTAGGTTGAAGGTAAAATCATCGAAGAAGCGATCTCTGGGATAATGGAAGAGGCGTTGCACAGAGGCGAACTGACGAGCATGGGGCTCAGTCTCAGAGTTCCCGGCACCGAGGAGGTCGTTCACAGTCCCGGGATGGGCCGCCGCGAGATGCTCGATCTCAACCCAGCCTGCCGGGTGCCGGCTGAGCTAGGCTGAAATCCGGCGAACCTAAGCGGTACTGCTGCTCGAACTTGCAGGATAGAGGTGGTCCGTGTCCTCCGGACGCGGAACATAGTTCGTGGACCCGCATGGCGACGATCCTCCCGTGGCCTCCGATTGCCCGAAGAGCGAGACGCGACGTGTCCGGATTGGGGAGGAAACAGAAGCTCATCGACAGGCAGCTAGCTGTCGAGAAGATCTCCACCGACGTTCGATCGACCAGCAGCTCCAGCTCCAGCTGCAGCACTCCTGCCTCCATGGCCACGCGCGCGCTGCGGTCGAAAGCGGTGAGTGTCGAGGTAGTCACGTCGCAGCGCAGCTCATGCTCCGCAATGGTCCAGCGCAGCTGGCGGGCCGAGCCGGGGTCGATCTCGCTCTCAATGTGGAACAGCTCGCCGGGGACGATGGCGTCACCGAGCTCCTTCCAATGCACCAGATCGGTGCTCACGGCGTGCAACCAGTGATAGGGGACGCCGCGCGGTGTGTCTCGCTGGATGTCCGGCCCGGGGAATGCGCCGGCCAAGCCGGTGGCGGGCTCGGTACTGAAGGGGTTGTGATTGCTGAAGAGGTGCTACTCCCCGTCGTCGTAGAACGGCAACGGTTTGTCGTTCGGGTCGATCCCGGTAATTTCGTCGCCCCGCCACGAGAACTCATAGGTCTCGCCTGCGGGCATGGTCTCGGTGGTACGGCGCGCCGGGAGTGCGTGTCTCAAGTTGATCTCGGTTCCAGCGCCGATCTGTTCCTTCCCCAGAAAGGCGTAAGAACCGATCATCTTGGGTGATACCCTCTTTCCGCTGACTGTTAGTTCGACAGATTCGCGGGGTACCCAGCCGGGGATCCGGATAAGCAGATTGTCGTCAATTCGAGGTGTGATGGTAAGAGTAGCTTGTTCGTCGCGGTGCGCTCTGATGTGGACGTTTTCGTCATCGTGGTCGAAATGCATTTTGACCACCAGGCCCGTCTTTTCTCGCGTGCAGACGCTCTGGTAAATAGCGCAAAAGGTGTGAACAATCTCAGCGGTTCCGCTAGGATTGCATCCCTTTCCGGCGTGGGGAAAGTCGTTTGCACCCCATCCTCCCACAAACCTTGGCGGTACTTCCACATCGGGATTGTTTTGTAGGTCGATTTCGGTGAGCTGTCCCGGAAATAGCCGTGCGCGGACGAGGCGTTCGACGTTATCATAACAGTCCGCTCGCCCGGTGTGGACGGCGACCCAGAGTGCCAACCGCGCCGCCGCTCCTGTCGACTCAGTGTTGGCCATCGGATTCCCGGACTTGTCCGGATAATTCAGCCGGCCCAGGTCGTGCGCCACCCAGCCGGACTCGTTGACGATGCTTGGTACGCCTGCAGTGTAGGCGCGCACAACGGCATCTACGTATTCGGATTGGCCGGTCATGACTCCGAATAGAAGAAGGCCGCACAAGGTGTAGAGGTAGGACTGCCGGTCGCCCGATGGGGAGTCTTCAGCCGTGAATTCTGCCGGGATGGAGCCGTCAGAGTTCATGACGTAGTGGATGTGAAAGCGGGCCAGTCGATCGGCCAGCTCCATTGCGAGATCGTCTCCGGTGGCCTCGTAGAACCAGACAAGAGCCTCGATGCAGCGTCCGTGGGTTGGTGTCTTTTGAGCGCGGTTCGAGCTGGCGGGAAAATGTATGGGGTGCTCGTTGCCGGAGCCGCTAAATTGCCTGGAGTAGTCGAACTTATCCACGTCCCACGTGAAATCCTCCTTGAGGCAACGGTCGATCGTCATCAGGTATCGATGGCCTGCGTCACGGACCCAGCGATTTTGGCGGAATTCGACCAGAGCGCCGAATGCCAGGATGCCTTCACGCAGGCTGTGAAGTTCGAATCTCATCAGGTGCCAGTCGAGACCGGGGGGGACGAAAAGCAAGCCGTCGGGATTGTCGGTGAGCCAATGGAGATTTCGCAGACTCGCTCCCTCCAATTGGGCGGGAATTGGAAATCCGGTGGTATTCTCGAGGCGCAGCATAGCGTCCCACCAGCGGCCGACATCATGGGTGATCCACGTGCCGTACGGCAGATAGTCCCGTCCGGGATCGAGCCAGCGGAGGAGGCATTCACCCCCCAGTTCCATCGAATTCTTCAGTGTCATTGCCATGATCTTGCTCTTCGTCTTCCTCATCCTCCAAAGTTTGAAAATCGAATGGATCGAAGTGGAAACCGTATTCGGTCGACAAGCGTTGTGCCTCTTATCCGTAAGTATTCGCCGTATCTTGCAACCGCCACAACTGGATTCAGCTGCGCAGGATTGGATGTTGAGCGTTGCTACTTGACGCCCAACATCGAATCCTTCTCAGCGGGAGCACGGCGATCCCGCGGATAAGAGAAAGAGAGCATCCCCTCAAGTGTCAGAGCAGTACCTCAGCCTGGCGGCATAGTCTCACTTCCACTTAAAGCTCGCTCAAGCATGGCAGAATCTTTCCCCAAGCTTCCCTCCCCGATCACCCTTTGGGTGCGGTACTGCTCTGCCACTTGAGGGTTAGATTCCGCGTCGAATACGGGAAACTCTCCACCCTGAGCCTCATATGTGCACTGAAGTCTCAAGTCAATACACCGCGAACCCAAGAACCTTTCTTTGCTCCAGGGTCAGGGATTCGAGTTGAGGCCCGTCGAGCGCCTTCACTTCGGAGTAGTCCGGCGGGGCGGGGCGGATCCCGACCACCCTCTTTGCCTCATCCGACATCTTTTCGATGGCTTCGGGCGGCAACATGCGAGCACTGTCGGACTTACCTTTGAGCCAGGCTCGCAGGTAGAAGGCGATGACGGTCCAACGCGGGCTCTGGCTGCGATTTATGCCGCCCTGGTGCCAGAGGGCGGCATCCCAGATCACGGCTGATCCGGAGGGCGCCTCCACTTGAATGGATCCCGCCGGGTCGAGGTCGGGGTCGGGCACCTCGCCCGATAGGTGAGACTGCGGCCACAGCAGAGTGCCGCCGTTCCCTCTGGTGAAATCCACCAGGCACCAAACCACGTTGAGCGCCATGGGAAAGTGGGCGCCGACGGCGAACGGCAGCACGGTGTAATCCTCGCGGTCGACATGCACTTGAAACCCCTTGGCTGCGTCGCGCTCGCCGGTGGGCATGGGCACGCGTATGTTGCCGTCGTAGAGCATGGCGTCATCGCCGAGGATGGAGCGGACGATTTGCATCACCGGCGGGTTGAGATAGAATTCGTAGAAGTGGGGATGTTTGCCGACGATGGCATGGGCATTCCGCAGATTGTCGGTCTGGGTTTGGGTCGTGCGCGCCACTTCGGCCTCGGAATCCAGCAGTTCGGTGACAGCCAGGCGGGTCGACTCGACTTCGCGCGCATTCAGGGCATCCCGCACGATGGTATACCCGTCCTGCGCCAGCTGATGCAGGTGATGGTCAAGGTTCATTATTGATTGTTCCGGATTTTGTGTGGGATATCGAACATCACAAAAGGTGTCTCAGATCGGGTTTCTTTGTCGCGAGCTTTGACGCGAGCTTTGTCGATTTCTGATATCGTCGCACGGCCGAATTACCGTCAACAGTTCTCGGGTATAACTCCGAATTCTCGAGAGTGGATGTGATGGCGTTGAGGCGCCAAAGCTCGCGTCAAAGAGATTGAGGGACAAGACCTCACTAAAAAATCCCACACCAAGCCCGGAATAACCCAATCTCAACCTTCGCTCGATCCTTGCTCTTGTATCTCCGATACCAGCTCCTGGGCACGGGCCAGCGAGGTGCTCCGCTCTTCGAGCATACGCCGGCGGACCTCGTCGAGAATCTCCGGAGTAGCGCGGGTTGTCACGAAGAGGGCACGGCCGGCAAGGATCTCGTCTATCTGCTGGGCCGTACGGCGCACCTGAGGTCCCGGCGTGTGCGCCAGCCAGCTGGCCGTGTCGCTGGCAGCCTGATAGCGAAAATCACACGATAGTCGAATCCGCTCCGAATGGTTCGGCAAACCACGGTGGGCCATAAGGCTGGTGAAGACAACCGCACTGCCCGGCGCATAGTCGGTCGTAGCCCATTCCAGCTTGCCTTCATCAAGACCGTAGGCGACGGCATCGGTCTCTCGGGCCGAGCTGGCCACCGTACCTGTGCTGTCCAACAAGCCCATACGGTGTGACCCAGGCGCAACCGCAAGACCGCCGACCGTCCAGTCGATGTCCATCAGGGCGAGCCAGCAGGTGTAAAAGCGGCGGGTCCGATATCCCAGCTTGGGATCTCCGTCCTGATGGGCGCCGGTGCCTTGGGCGGACACCGCTTCCGGATCGGGATAAACCAGGCGAACCAGCTGCTGCTCCCAGACTTGAACCGGTTCTTCGCAGAGAGCCTCCAGAACAGCGATGATCTCCGGAGAGCGGGAGAGTTGCTGAAACGAATTGAGGCGCACGATGCGGTCGTAGACAGCCATGTACTCAGCTTCGGTTGGCCGTGGACCGCCGCTCCACATGGGATCCTGAGCGCCGTCGTCCTCGATGATGTGATGCTGCCTCAGGATCGACATGATATCCTCTTTGACCTTTTCCGCTGGCCCCGGCTCGAACAGTCGGCTGAAGAACAGATAACCTTCCGTCTCCATCCGCCGGCGTAGAAGTTGGGCATCTCGGACCTCGCTGGTCGAGTCGAGCAGCGTTGCAGCGACAGACATTCTCACAGACTCCGAAAGCGATCCACCCCGGCGCGGGCAGCATCCCCCAACAACTGGTAATCGGTCCCGTAGACTTGAAAGGTAAAGCCCTGCTCGCGTCGCCGGCGCAACTCCTCAGGTGTGCCGGAGCCGATCCCGATCGCCACGCCCAACTTCCGGCATATGGCCAAGGCCTCGGCAACGGCTTCATCGACCTCTGCGAATGGCTGATCCATCGGGTTCAAACCCAGGGACAAACACAGATCGAAGAGTCCGCAGAACAGCGCGTCGATTCCCGGCACCGCGGCAATCTCTTCGAGGTTTTGTAGCGCCTCTTTGGTCTCGAGGATCAGCGCGACCAGGATGTTTTCATTGGCAGCAGCGAAGTAGTCCGGGTAATCCATGGTGTACTGAGAAGCGCGCAGCGGACCAAAACCGCGCCTGCCTTCGGGGGGATAGCGCGTGGCGCTGACGATGGCTTCGGCCTCGGCTGCGGTTTTGACCATCGGTACCAGGATGCCCATGCTACCCACGTCCAAGACCCGCTGGATAAAGGTCGGCTCGGCGCTGGGCACGCGAACGATGGGGATCGTATCCGTGCCGTTCAGCGCCATCAACATGTGCTCGACCTGGGCCATATCGACGGGATTGTGCTCGGTCTCGATGGCGAGCCAATCGTAGCCGGCGTGTGCCATCATTTCCGCGACGTTGGGACTGCCCAGACCCAATAGTGCTCCAAGGGTCGGCTCGCCTGAACGCAACTTTTCGCGAACCCAGTTTTTACGCATCGATTCTACTCCCTGCTAATTACTCGGACCTTCTGTTCTCCTGAAACTCTCCCGTCGTAGGTCTCAATCGTGCTCTCCCGTCGATCCCCTCCTGGGAGGGGTCTGGGGTGGGTTGCCGCGACATCAGAAGGGGCACCTTTCGACCTTAGATCACGATTAAGATTCACGACTTTAGATCCAGCCAGTTTCGTCTCTCATCGTGGTTTTTAATCGTGCTCTCCCGTCGAATCTATTCGGAGACGCCTCTCAACTTGGATTTCGCCCTGTTACAACGGCCACCCCGCGGCCCGGACCATCTGCTTCGTAGAATTCGCGGGACTGGTCGATGGCTCTCTCCGTTTCTTTAAGAAAGCCGAGTATCTGGCCGAGAACCTCCCTCAGGTCGGGCCTGACGTCTGCCTCGGCCGTTGGGGTGTCGCCCGACAGGAAGGGGTTGCCCGGGGTGCTGTTCAGGATTTCCTGCGTGGTCCGGGGCATGTAGGTGGCCAGATAGCCATCGTAGCCGATCCCTTTCAATATCCTGAAGATCTCTCGGTAGTCGGCGTGTCCCATTCCGTGGAGACAGTGATTGGTCTCGTTGAGATGAAAATGCTTGATGCGCGAACCCGCCGCGCGCAGTGCGTCCGGTATCGAACCTTCCTCTATGTTCATGTGATACACGTCGGGCTGGACGCCCAGATTATCGAGTCCGAGCTCATCGACGTAGTTGATTGCCTCGTACACCGTTGTCAGCACACCCGGGATGCCCTCGTAGCAATTCAAAGGCTCGAGTAAGATGGTGATCCCGCGTTCACCGGCGTGCGCGCAAATCTCCCGAATCGAGTCGCGAAAGTTCTGCCGAAGCACCACGATGCTCTCGCGCGGAAAGGGTAGCTCGGGCACCGCGGGTTGTGCAGCGCACAGCTGGGTGAAACGTGCCCCCACCGCGGCGGCCAGATCGACCACATCCAGGGCGTACTGCACCGCGTTTCCCCTTACGGCCTGATCCGTGCTCGCTAGATTCCGCTCCTCACCGGCGTGGTAATAGCCCCAGGCGGACAGCACTTCCGGCACGACAAGACCAGCCTCTTCGATCATCTCCCGCAACTTACGGCCATCCATTTTCTCCGGATTGCCGGGCAAATCGATGCCGTCGTAGCCGACCTCCACCGCGGCCTCTAGAATCTCCCGAGGGCTTTCCAGTACATTGTAGCCAATCCACGGCAACGTGTCGCACATGAGGGTGTATTTAAACGGCATGACTGCGTCCCAATGTTTTAGTAATTAGTTCGGCAACTCGAAGTAGCCGAGCTCGGCCATGCGCTCCAGCCAGCGCTGCCGCTTCGGGCTTCCCTGTGGATTACTCAGCCATTCGGGCGGATGAACGGGCTGCCCCGGCCGTCCGAACTGGGCCGGCGTATCCCTCGTCCCGGCGGCTCGTTTGCGCGTGGCTGCTTCTTCTGCTTCGCCCTTCGGATTGTTGTAGTAGACGCACGTGCTCATCCGCCGGCCCGCGGCACCGCCGTGACTAGCGTGCCAGCAGCGCATATCAAAGGCAACGACATCGCCAGGGTCCGACTCGCACACATAGGCGGGTACCTCGGCCACCTCCAGGTCGAGCAACGGCATGGCCCCCTTGCACCTGCTCTTGGAAGGTTCGATTGTGAGAGCCCGGGATGAGCCGCAGGGCGCCCGACGTGGCGTCGACCGGGTCGAGGTAGAAGGCGAATTTCACCCCGAAGCAATCTTCATTGGGGTCTGCCCGGTGATCGGGATGCCAGCGGGTGTCTCCCACATACCGATTGGCGTCGGTGGAGATGCCGATCACATCGTCGCCGTAGAGCTGCTCGGCGACACTGCAGAAGCGAGGGTCTTCGAGGAGGCTGGAGTAGAGGGGCGTGCGCGGATGCAGCATCGACGTCCAGTAGCGCTTTTCACCGGTGAAAGGCTGATCGGCATATACGTATTTGAGCTCGGCCTCGTATTCGCGGCGCAGGGTTTCGACCTCTTCAGGCGTGAACAGGTCTCGCAAAATTGCGAATCCGAAGGTTCTGAAGTGTTGCAGCTGCGGTTCTGTTAGCATCCGGACCTCCAAGTACTCGAGTACTACGTGCTGGTTTCGAGCTTAAAACTGAAAACTGGCTTTGCAAGCGAGATATCATTAAGGGATGAAATTCTTTCCGGATACTGACCAAAGTTCCTCGGAGATTCGTGCAACACCTCTTGGTGAGATCCAGTCTATGAAGCCCTTTGTCGCGAGCTTTGGCGACTTAATTCGGTGACGTTCAGACAGGAAAATGCGAGAATCCTCCCGAGAATCCTTGACCCTGATTCGAGAGTGCCACGATATCAGAATTCGACAAAGTTCGCGCCAAAGAAGCCAGAAAGGAAACCATTTCATGGAAATAACAGCAGCTATCGAAAAGGGTATTGAATCCGGCGAACAGGCAATCGCCGAGAACTGGCGGCCATCGAATAACGGCGACGGCGTCCCGCCTCGCATGCACGTCGGCACGCAACAGTACAACACTTCGGACGAAGACCTCGAGTACCTCGTCCGCCACGGTTGTTTTGCCAAAAACCAGAACTTCATCACCTTCCACCGCGAATACGGCTGGGACGTGGAGGAGCTGGTAGAGAAGAAAGAGAAGTGCGCTCGCTTCGGCCTCGACATGGAGATGGTGGCCCTGCCGTTGGCCGAGCTCAACGTCGACGGCGGCTCCACTCCCAATTTCATGCTCGGTAACTACAAGGAGGGGGATAAAGAAATCGACTTGATCTGCAACATGATCAGGCAAGCGGCTGAGGCCGGGATCCCGGCCATCAAGTATTTCCTCTGCGAGATGGAGAACCAGCGAACCGAAAGCCATCCGCCCGGCCGGGGCAACTCCCGATTCAGCACCTGGAATCTGGAGGAGGCGCAAGATCGCCCGCAGCGCTTCGACGAAATCGTAACGGCGGAAACCAATTGGGAGCGGATCACCTACGTGCTTGATCGCATCATTCCAGTGGCTACGGAGTGCCGGATTCGCATGGCCTGCCATCCTTGCGACCCATGGCTGCCTCCGGGGTACTGCGGCGTGGATCGCGTTCTAGGTGGATTTGAGGGATTTAAGCGCTTCATCGAGATAAACCCGAGCCCTTTCCACGGTCTGAACTTGTGTCTCGGGTGTATGGCCGAAAGCGTCGAAAACCCGCGCCGAGAGGTCCCCGATATCATACGGTATTTCGGAGAGCGCAAAAAGATCCACCTCATCCACTTCCGCAACATCATCGGCAAGCGCAACAATTTTCAGGAAGTGTGGCCGGACGAGGGCGTGATGAACATGTGGGAGAATATGAAGGCTCTAAAGGAGGTCGGATACCCCCACATGATCGTTCCCGACCACGCGCCCGGCCACGACGAGCCGGGTGCCTCGCGCCAGGCCTGGGCCTACGAGTTCGGCTACATCAAGGCCATGATTCAGGCCGTGAACGGCGGTGTGTAGTTTCCGTCGAAGGCTACAGAAAGTCCCTTCTGGGCGAAACCATGACCTCCAATGTCGCAGTCGGTCTTCACCGTCACCACCACCAGATTCGGCAAGACTTTCAGTTCAATCGCGGTAATGTGCATCATCGTGTCCTTTCTCTTTTAACTCGAACTAAAATTGGTCGCGAAAAAAAAGCCTGGAGCAGCGAAGCCGCAACCAATCGACAAGGTTCGGGACCAGGTTCGGGACGAGGTTTGCTCCGCTGAAAACTGAGTGGGCTTACAGTAGAGCCCGTCCCAGTGGTGGAAACAGTTGATTTTTAATGAGTTATGGGCAAAAAAAAGGCCGGATAGAGCTGCAAAAAGCTCGATCCGGCGAAAAAGGGCGCTTATGCTTGCGTTAGTCAAATACAAAGCACGCCCTTCTCATGAAAAATATTGCCGTACAAAGCTTCCTGCGTCCAGCCCTAACTCCAGTCATTCGATGCAAAGACTACACCGTGTTTCTGGAAACAATGGAGCGGATTGACCGGGTTTTGATCGACTCCTCGCTGGAAAGGGAGGCGATCGTAAAAGCCTTGGAAGGATGGGATGAAGCGGGAGGGAAGGATCGGGAGCGACGCGCTCTAAGAGCGATAAAAGCGCTGCGGGTGGAGGTGGTGCGTCATTTACTCGGAGGGATATCCTTTCGTTGTCTGTCGCAGGAGTTGGGACGCAGTGAGCTTCTGGCTAATTTTTGCCGGGTGCGTGAGGTAGACGGGATCCGGAAAATATCGAAGAGCAGTCTGGAACGGGATTCGAAATTCTTCGACGAAGCGTATCTGAGACAGCTGCATGCAAGGATGACCGAGGTGGTGGGCAATGCTGAACATTGTGGTGAGGCAGGATTAGAGAAGCCGATCGATACGAGGGAATGCCTGATCGACGCCACTTGCCTGGAAGCGAACATCCACTGGCCCGTGGACTGGGTCTTGCTCAAGGATGTGGGAGCAACGCTGCTCAAGGCGATCAGTCTGATCCGGCAGGCGGGAATGAAACAGCGCATGCCCCAGGGAGCAAAGGGATTGGCTCGGGAGATGAACAAACGGTGCCTGGAGATGACGCATGCGCGTCGGCGCCGGGAGGCGGGCAAAGCGCGTAAAGGGATCCTGCGGCGGATGAAGCTATTGCTCAAGAAGATTGAGGGCCATGCCCTTCGCCACCGTGACTTATTGGAAGCTATGTGGATGCAAAGCGATTACACCGAGAAGAAGGCGAGCCGAATCATCGAGCGAATGGATGGTATGTTAGAGCAGATACCGCAGGTCATGAAACAGGCGCACGAACGGATCATAGGGGGGCGGCAGGTGAAGAATGAGGAGAAGATCCTGAGCGCCTACGAACCTGAGATTGACGTCATCGTGCGAGGCAAGGCAGATCGGGAGGTGGAGTTTGGCAACACCCTTTATTTATGCGAGAGCGCAGAGGGATATCTGTTGGACTGGAAACTGTATGGGGGGCAGGCCCCGAGCGAATTGAAGCAGCTTTGGGAAAGTCTGGAGAGGCAAAAGGGCTTCGCTTTAGAGGAGAAGATCGAAGCGATCAGTGGGGATCGGGGCTATGCCTCGAAGGCGGCCAGCAAGCGGCTCCAGGCAGAGGGGATTTTTGACGCCCTTACGCCCCGCAATCCACAAGAGCTCAAGGAGCGGATGGAGGAGCCGCGCTTTGTCCGGTTGCAGCGACGACGAGGGAGCACCGAAGGCCGGATCGGAGTGCTCAAGAACCGATGGCACGGGGGCAAGATACGCAGCAAAGGCTTTGACAACCGTAACCTTAGCGTGGCCTGGTCGGTTCTGTCCCACAATCTATGGAAAATCGCGCAGAGACTTGCGCAAGAACATGAGAAAGAGGCAACGCAGGCGGCATAGGGATCCAAGAATCGAGTCAGAGGCGCTTCCTTGGGAGAACTATCGACTCAAAGCGAGAGGAAGGGTGCTGGAAAGGTGCATAACGGATAAAAGGTAAGCTACCGAGGACGGAAGGCATGTCGTGGTCTACATAACGTGACGAAGATTGATATCGGTATCAGGCTTCCACCCAAATCCTCTCGGATTTGGGACAGCCTCTACAGTAAGGACACATCTCCATCGAACTGAGAAGGTGGCTCCAATTTACGTAGTAACCTTGTCTCGAACCTCGTCTAAAGCGCGACGTTGAATACCAATATTTTATACTCCAATACGTGTTCAAAAGACTAATTTCTAACGAATAGTAGAACGAAAAACGCAAATGGTTACGGTCGGGATCTTCTGCGTCTCTTGTACCTCTTTTTAGCCTCCGTCGCCGTGTCAAGCTAGGCCATCGCAGGTTCCGGATCAAGGATCGCACCCTGCTCGATCAGACTGTCCTGGAGCGTCTGGATCGGCACGATGCGGACATCACCGCTGCCTCTTGACGCCAATGCCTCTGACGTGGCGGAGTGGCAGCGTCCCGCAACCAGCAGGTTCTCGATTCCCTGAGGCAGCAGAGTCCGGTAGGCGATGTCGTAGGGAGGGACTATCGGCATATCGTGGTACCCGGACTTTCCCACACGGTGGCGATCGATGCGCCATGCTCCGAGCACAATCACATCATCCTGTCGCCGGCCGGTCCGAACATCCTCGGCCTCAAGCGTGTAGTCGCCGACGATGCGCCGGGATTCACGGGCACCCGCTGTCGGGCCGCTGGTGAAGAAGTAGGCGTCCTTAAATTCGGGTAACGCTTCCTTCCAGAGCTTGAACATGGTCCATGCGTCGCGGCGACCCTCGATCTCGGCATGGGTCCAGTCACCGGGGTCGGTGGCGTCACCCGGTGTGCGCACAGCGTTGAAGTAGATGTCGCGGCCGGAGAACGTAGCGGGCCATGGCCCGCCGTAGCTGCCGATACGTCCATCGCGGTGTGCGCGCTCCAACACCTCGGCGCACTTATGACGCAGCTCAAATGTCAACTCGACGAAGCCGATGCGGAAGTGGAGGGCCATCGGTTGGAGCGACTCCGCTTTCTCGTAGGGACAGCCGGCCCAAGCGGCAACGTCTCCGTCGCCGGTGCAGTCGACCACGATCTTTGGACGGACTGCAGTCAGTCCCGCTTTGTTGCTCAGCACTATGGCGTCAACCCGGCCGTTCTTTGCCACGACCTCCGTGACCTGGGTGTGGAAGAGCAATCGCGCCCCGGATTCGGTCAAAATGTCGTCGGATGCCCGCTTGAACAGCTCAGGGTCGCAGCGGGGAATGAGCCGGTCAGGATGTTTCTCTACTTCACCGTAGTCGCCGTTGACGTTGAATGAGAGCGACGGGCCGTGGCCCGGCTCAATGACCCCCATCCTCTCAAGCATTTCGAAGACGAGGCCGCCGACCACCGGTCGTCCTGTTTCCTCGAACACGAAACCGTCGAAAGCTGAACCTATAATGTTGGTGAAAAATCCGCCGGCGAAACCGGCCCGGTCGACCGCGAGAACCGAAGCGCCGGAGCGAGCCGCCGCTACGGCTGCTCCGATGCCAGCGAGGCCGGTTCCACAGACCAGTACATCCGGCTCGGCCACAATGGGTACCTGTCGGGAGAAATTGAGCGTATTCACGGTTTCTGTGGATCAGTATGTCGGGGGTGTATTGAAAATTCAATGTTGATACAGATCTTCGGAAGGCAAGGTTACTACTATTTAGTTGCCGGAGTAATAGTCGATTCGTTTTGCAGTGACTAAGTGGAAAGACTAAGTGTTTCCGACCAAGTGTAGGGACTAAGTGTTACTGACCGAATACTGAAACCTCGTGTCATCTTCTGATCCGGACTGGACACTTGGATCAATATCCAAGGCTCAACTACCAACATGCAGATCGAACACATCATCTTTCTGATTCACCCCTGCTGCTACGAACCGCTTTCACCCGAAGCCATTCATCGCAACAACCAGCGTCTCTTTCTCGAGCGTGAACGTGAAGTGAAGCGACGGTGGCTGGCCGAATTGGCGGCACTGCCCGCGAATACCCTTGTTTTTCAGCTGGGTGGGCCGACCGACCTTCGCGATCAGGCTGTGGAGTACCTCGGTGAGTCGCTCGTCTTTTACCCGGATACCCGGTTCCCGGAAAATGGCGATCTGGCCGAGTACTACTGCCGTCTTACGGACGATTTCAACGACCACTGTTCAGCCCACGGCCTGAGCTTCGAGTCGGCGACCGTTAAATCCGAGCTGTGGGGCGAATCTTTCGAAGGCTGCGTGCCCGGCTATGGGGGTGCATTCGCCCAGTACCTGGGTTTGCAGCGATCACCCAAGATGCGTTTCGAGATGACGGTCTACGACTCACGTTTCCTGCACACAGCAAAGGACTGGATTACCATCCCGCTTCCAGGGTCCGACGTGGAAGCCTGGCTCTTCACCTGCAGTGACGGGACCGGGGCCGCGATGTTTCAGGCCAGGCGAACGGCTCAATGGTTAGATAAGCGTCGTGTTCATCTCCTTCTCGACAACCGGCGAATGCAGGTCTGCAACAAGCGGGGGCATACACTCTGGCCTGATACTCCCTGGGAAAAGGGTAAGTCCGAGATGATCGTGCCTTACGAGATGACCCTGAAAGACTGCAACTGGCGATGGATCCGCGCCGTGGCCACGCCGATCGATGCCTTTCGGGATGTGATCAGAGCCACCCGCGTGACCGTCGCAACGGAAAAGGACGGCAGTCCATAGTCCCTTCGACGGCGCTGATTGAAGAAATCGTCCTCGTTCTCGAATCAGTTCGATCAAGTTGTATGAGAACGGCCTCGGATAGAACGCTGGATAGAGATCGTTTCGACGAGAACGAGGACGAGCACGGAGATGGGTGTCCTCCTGCGAGCGGAGGGCGATGCCTTTCGTAGAGGAACGCGTAAGCGTTTCTGAAACTCGGCTGAAACGGCAAGATCGTAGAAATCCTCACGGATTCCTCTACAATATAGGATCACTTTCTCTCTCCTCAGCTTGATCCTTGCCCTGGGATACTCCTTTCTGCCATCATCCCGAAGTTGACAAACCTGCATCAGGCCGATCAAAACGGGCAAGGGCCCGTGCGGGCCGAAAAGCGATTTCTTACAAGTTCGTTGAGTCGTTTCGTCTTCCTCACCGACACGCACTACTGGGCGGATGCGCCTAGAGACTACGGCGCTCCGAAAATGCTCACCAAGGCTTGTCGCATTCACGAATCGATTGTCCCTGCGGTGAATGCCCTCGAGCCGGATTTCATCCTGCCTGAAGTGCTGGAAGCCTATCGTGCGCGTGACGATGCGGGCGAGGATAGTCGCTGGGAAGGCCAGCCTCACGACTGCGACTGTGACATCCTCATTCCGCGCCTCCGGGATCTGCGGTAAATCGAGGGCTCCTATCGTCATATCAGGAAGTCCTGTTGTAACCTGAAGGTCCTAGCCCAACTTTCGCAGAAAGTTGGGCTAATACTCACGCAGGCTGCCGTCGGGATTGATAAGAGGCGGACGCTCATAGGGCACACAAGGGTACTTCGGAAACGCCTCTTCGTTCAGGTCAATGCCGATACCAGGTCGATCAGGCACCAAGAGGTAGCCGCCCTCACGTGTCACAGGCTCGTCTACGAGATCGGCCTTCACTCCCGTTGCGTCGTCTCGCGGATACTCCTGCACCGATATGTTGTGGATCACGGCGTCGAGCTGAACACAGGCGGCCGTGAGCACGGCGGAAAGAGGATTATGGGGTACGACGCCGACATAGTTCGCTTCCGCTATGGCGGCGATCTTCTTGATGTTCGTGATGCCGCCCGCCAGCGATAGATCCGGTCGAATAAACGCTGCCCCGCGGTGATTCAACAGGTCGAGGAACTGGTAGATTGTGTAGAGTCGTTCGCCCATGGCCAGAGGCATGGGCACGTTAGACGCAACGTACTCCCACTGGTCCATGTTCTCCGGCTCGATCGGATCTTCGAAGAAGTAGAGATTGAATTCCTCCAACGATCGGCCCACCGCAATCGCTTCGGCCGGGGTTAACCGATTAACCACGTCGATCATCACATCGACGTCTGGGCCAACGGCTTCCCGCACCGCGCCGACCCGATCAACCGCATTCCGCTGCATCGCGGTGAAGCTCATGTTCTCAAGACCGCGTCCTTCCTCAAAGTCAGACTTCCCGAATTCACCGAACGGGTAGAGACGAACCGCAGTGAAGCCCTCCGCGACAAGTGTCTTCGCCTCTTCAGCCAGTTCGTCAGGAGTCGAGCCGCTTAGATGAGTGTAGAGTCTCACCTTTTCTCTGGTCGGGCCACCGAGGAGCTCGTAAACCGGTCTGCCATAGGCCTTGCCTTTGATGTCCCACAGAGCGATGTCAATCGCACCGATGGCGGCCATGATGTCTGATCCGCCTCTGAACAGACTTCTGCGAAACATATGCTGCCAATGACGTTCAATCGGCAAAGGATCTTTGCCTACGAGGTATTCAGCGCAGTAGTGAACCCCTGCTACGGGCAGAAAAGGGGTGCCGCCGGTGCCCGAAGCAGGATGGAGTTCGCCAACACCATGGATTCCCTCATCGGTCTCAACCCAGACATAGTTGAATCGATCAGCCGAAAGGATTCTTACTTCCGTGACTTTCATCTTCCTAATTCGATATTAACCCTCTTAATTCTCTCAAATTGCCGAGAGAGGACAAGGTTAGGGATTGAGGTTCGGGATAATGTTTCCAGAGGTGGCCTGAGTTATTCTCGCCCTCCGGGCAATGGGGCCAATTCAACGGACGTGCACCTATTCAGCGAAGCAAACCTCAATCCCGAACCTTACTTGCCTCGCCATAGTCTCCCCCAGAGGGACGGCGGCGGGTCCCGAACCTTGTCCATAACTCGAGTCGAATTTAATCCGACGTTCTCCCCGGGCGAATTCAATTTCCAAAAATTGCAGGAGGGAAGAAAATCATGGTCGATTACCTGCCGAGGAGAGGATAAGGAAGACGAAGAGAAAGATCACCTCGCTGTCCCAGAGACCAGCACGGGCCCGACGAACAGTTCCACGGGCAGAAAACTCCTCGTCTGAGTGGTGTGCTTGTACTCAAAACCCTCGGACGAGGCGACCCCGTTCTTGCGAACGCGGCTACGAATATCAACGACTTACGAAACACCGTAGCCGCGTTCGCAAGAACGGGAAGGGTTTTTCAGCGGAGTCATTCATCAGACCTGATCCCGTTTCGAGTTTCGATGCTCACTATCCGTTGCTTTCCTCATCCGTTGCGCACCCCCTCTCCAACCAATCCGTGATTCGATTGAATCCTCGCTCTGCCCCTGGCAGAGCGTTTTAGGAAGCTGTCGGAGGTGGAATCGGCCGGAATCCTCAAACCCAACCAAAAATGCCAGACTTTGTCGCAAAATCGCGAAGCGAATTCCGACAGATTCCTAGGCCTTCCACTTTTCCATCTTGGTTTCGTCCAGTTCCATACCCAGGCCCGGCCCTTGGAAGGGGCGAAGCGCTCCATCGTGAAACCGGAAGGGAGTCCGACAAACATCATCCACGAGCAGACCGGGACCGACCAGGTCCGATGCGACGGAGATATTCTGAGTTGCGATGGCAAGATGGACGAAGGCCGCGGTTCCCAGGCCCAGTTCAATAGTGCTGCCGAGTAATGCGGGAATGCCTGCGACCTCAGCCGCGTGTGCCAATCGTTTGGCGCGCCTGAGACCTCTCCCTTGTGACGGGATGATGTTTACGATGTCCACGGACCGGTGACGAATGAGAGCGGTGAGGAATCCGTCGTCCAGATCTGCGACGTGTTCGATAATCTTCAGGGGTGAGGCTTCTCGAATAGAGGCAAGTTTTCGCGCAATCGAGTCAGCGTTTTTGTTGATCAATTCGGGACGATCATTCGCCACCGCACGATTGACTTCTGATATCGGAGTCTCGCAGGCATCGACGCCCGCATCGGCCATATCCCTTAGTTTGGGTATCGCTTCACTTCGATCCCAAGCTCCGCTCACGTCCACCTTCAGAAAAACCTCCTTGCCCGCGATCTCCCTGAGGATTCGAATCCGCGCCAGATCGCGTTCGTGGTCTTCGCCAACTTTGAGTTTGAATGCACGAAATCCCTCCTCCACTTTTTCCCGAATCTCGGCGCCGATTGCCTCCAGCTCCGTTTCAAGCGGAATATCGCCCCGCAGGTAGGCTACCCAGGAAACGGGCACCCGATCACGGCACTTCCCGCCCAGGAGTTCGTAGAGAGGCACACTGTATTTCTTTCCCACCAGATCCAGAAGGGCGATTTCGACGCCGAACAGAACCAGGCCTCTCAGCTCCGGGTGAAAGGATGTGGGAAGGGCGGCCGAAGCTCGTTCGTAAGCAGACCTCCAATCTGCGATATCGACCCCTTCCAAAGAGTCGAGAAGCAGGTTGCGCATTTCGCTTGGCCCGAGCGGCTGCATCCGTTTGTCCAGATCGGAAAATTCACCGAGGCCAACCTGCCCTTCATCCGTGACGCATTCCAGAATCTGATAGACCGATCTGAAGTGATCGGTGCCGGCCTGAAGATTCTTTGGATCCGCGGCATAGGTCTCATAGATTCGGGGAATGGAAACTTCCCTTATTCGGATGTCTGTAATCTTCACGAGTAAGCCCGACCTCGGTGCACTTTCAGTTCGATATTGCTCTTCCCCATCAGGTCGGAGGTGTACTTGTAGATCTTTCCACCTTCAAGTTTCGTTTCACTTCACTTCTTGACGCAAACCCACACTACCTGGAGATTGGTCAACAGAAATCTCAACAGGATGGAATCTGACAAGAGTTTGAATAATAAGCCGGCGTGACGGGAGGCGAAGCAGTCGTCCGGTCACTCGAAGCGCACGGGGTTGAAGTGGTGTTCGGCATTCCGGGTGTCCACAACCTCGCCATCTACGACGCACTCACTCGCTCCGACCAAATCCGGCATATCGTGGCCCGGCACGAGCAGGGCGCGGCCTTCATGGCCGACGGCTTCGCACGAGCCGGCGGAACGCCGGGAGTCTGCATCACGACAACAGGACCCGCGGCTCTGAACGCCGCCGCGTCGCTGGGAACGGCCTATGCCGACTCGTCCCCTATGTTGCTCATCGCCAGCCAGAACCCGGTAGCAACTCTTGGCCTTGAGAAAGGTCTGATCCACGAACTTGCCGGGCAGCTTGACGCACTGCGCCCGGTTGTCGGTGTCGCACTGCGACCTGAGACGACGGGTACCATCCCGCAGACCCTCTTCAGCGCTTTCAAGTCGATGTTGAGTGGTCGGCCAAGACCTGCGGCGATCGAGATTCCGTACGATCTGCTGAACGAATCGGACTCGGTGGAGATTTCAGTCCCTGAAACGGACAGACCTTCAACGTTCTCAGACCGCAGGTTCGAACCGGCACTGAATCTCATCAAATCGTCCACCCGCACTGTAATGTGGGCCGGCGGTGGGGTGATAAGCGCCAACGCTTCGGGTGAACTGGTCAGAACAGCCGAAAAGTTGCAAGCACCCGTCTTCACTACCGTGCTCGGCAAGGGTGCCATTCCGGGCGACCATCCCCTTTCCGCGGGGAGCGCTCTCGTCAGCCGGGCCGCACGAAGCTATCTCGAGACGTGCGACCTGCTCATCGCGGTTGGGACGCGTTTCACCGACGAGGAGACGGATAGCTGGACGCTTCGATTGCCGGAAAACGTCCTTCAGATCGACATCGATGCACAGGAAATCGGCCGCAGCTATGAGCCGACCATCGGCCTGGTCGGTGACGCGACAGCCATTCTCGAAGCGCTCAACGAGCGGCTTATCGACCACGCAGCAGATGAATCAGTCAACCGTGCCTCGGAGGTCAGAAAAGTGAGGAAGGATATCCGCGAGGACTGCCTTCGAAAAGCGCCGGAGGGCGTTCAACTGGTCGATGCGATGCAGGCCGCCCTGCCTCGTGATGCAGTAGTCGTCAGCGATCTCACCCTTGCTGCCTACTGGTGCCGGAGACTGCTCGATGTCTATGAGCCGCGTTCGAGCATCTATCCGTGGGGTTTCGCAACACTTGGCTTCGCTCTGCCGGCAGCGATAGGCGCAAAGATCGCTCGGCCGGACCGGCCTGTTGTCGCGATCTGTGGCGATGGGGGATTCATGTTCAACCTGCAGGAACTGGCGACCGCGGTTCAGCACGAGGTGCCCGTAGTCGTGCTCGTTTTCAATGACAACTCATACGGCGTCCTGGAGAAGCAACAGGAAGTGTTGTTTGGCAGGAAAATCGGCGTTGAGCTATTTAATCCGGACTTTGTAGCCCTGGCGAAGTCTTTCGGAGTTGAGGGCGAGCGCGTCGAACGCCTCGACTATCTTGAAGACGTCCTATCCAGAGCGATCCATTCTCAAAAGATAAGGTTGATCGAGATCACGGTTCCCGTCCCCTGGCAGGTCATGGAACCATCCGTGCGGATGTTTGAGGAGGGCGTGAGGGAGACCGACAACTAAACCCGATAGGCAAACTTTGTCGCGAGCCTTGTCGACAGAAATGAATCAGATTGAGTGATGACATTTCGAGAAACTGCCCGAGAATTCCAGACCCTCAATCGAGGGTGCGAGGATATCAGAATTCGATCCCGCTGAGCGGGACTCACGCCAAAGCTCGCGACAAGGAATCTTGATCCGATACAACCCTAGTGGAATTCGAATTTCCACACAGAATCGTCAGTACCTGCAGATATCCGAGATCCGGATCTCGCCGATATCGCCGAAGAAGCTGCCCCATCCAAGCCAGTTGAACTTTCCCGTCCTTGTCGAGCTGACGTTGCGGCGATCTTTTGCGATGGCGGGTTCACGTTCGGTCAGCAAACTCGTTGCATCCGCCAATAAAACTTGCCGGCATGTGTCCGTGTTGAGACCAGGCCATGGTTCTACATTTTTTTCGAGGTCGGTATCGTGATCGTGGTTCGACCTGGCTCACCACCCTGAGACCCTAGTCGAAGGTCTATCGATATCGATTCCCTCGCTATTTTTGGAACTACCAATCACGCGAATCGCCACGAATGGGATTTCGCTTCGCCCGAATCCATCGCCTATAAGGAGCTTTCTGGATTCGCGCAGATTCGAGTGATTCGTAGTTCCCTATCATTCTCTGGCTTGCCCCGTCGTTGCGTTTTATTCCGATCTAACGCTCTGCCAACCTAAAGTGCAGGTATGCCGGGGAAGTCGGATCCACTTGGAACCGAACGAATCCATCGGCATTACCTGACGTGGCTGGTTAGACGTCTGTTTCCGGAAACATCGCGATTGCCTTCAATGAAATCTCATTAAATCTATAACACTGATCCAAAAAATTATCACGGTTCTCAGCTGTGTTGAGGATCTCTTTGTCGAAGAGACGTTTCACTCCCGCAAGGACATCGTGTCCCTTTTGTGACAGTAGCCAATAGTCCCTCTCAGGAAACTCCACGTTTCCATTCTCTCTGAGTTTCTGTTTCCAGCCGGCAATCTCCTTCTCCCAAGCAGGTTCACCGTGCCCGACTCGCCGGCGGTCGTCATCGTAAAATCTCTGAAACTTGCTTCTTTCTATATAGCCAAGGACCTCGCGTTTCTCCGGTCCACGATTGCCCTGCTTTTTCTCGAGGTGATAGAGAGCGAGCAAGATTATGATCTTAACCTCATGGCCTTTTTGTAAGCGATTCATAAACATCCTGGTCAGTCTAACGTGTCACTGAGGCATGAGAGCGCCAAACCGAATCGCCTCCAACGAATGGTTAGTAGTCCCTTTCACTTTCTTCCGATTTTCGAAGCATCGAGATTACGCAAGTGGCGTACGCTTCTTGCGAGGGTGTTTGGCTATTAAGTAATCTCTTGATCGATTACCTCTTTGAGTCTGGGCCACACTTTTAGCAAGTGTTCGCGCATCAAATTTGGGTCTTCCGTTAGGAATTTGAAGCGACGGGTCGATACCTTGTTACCTGGTATATCGATCTTTCTCGTGCATTTGTCTCGCACTGTAGAATTTTCGACTCCTCTGCTTCGAGCCACTTGGTCTACAGCTTCAGTGTAGTCAATTCCGTGGTTACGCATAAGACGATAGACATCGAATATCTGATCTAGAGCGACTGGGATTCCATTCCGTCTGGATGAGTTTTCGAACTGAGGCGAATATTCAATGGATTCCGGTTTAGAAACGACCTGTGGATGGGAAAGGAGACGATCAGACAAAATGCTTGAGATGTAGGAAGATACACCGATACCGGTCTGATTAGCTTTCCGTACCGCGATCTTATAGGTTTGGTCAGGTAGCGCTATGTTCACGATTTTCATGTCAAAAATATGTCGACATATATCAGGCGTGTCAAGCTGAGATATGACTTTTATCGGCTAACAAGCTATTGGAGAGGTCTCGATGTTTCTTAGGATTACTTATTCTGTCAAGGTTAGGGCGGTACGATACAGAGCATTTTCTAATCTGTGTTTCTTCAGAACTTGGAAAATGTTTATTTGCGTCTTTTTCGACGAAAGTAATTCCTCAAGCACTGCCAACGGCTCAATGGATGGAAGAGCGGCGTCTTCATCTCCTTCTCGACGACCGGCGAATGCAGGTCTTCAATAAGCGGTGACAAACACTTTGGCCAGAGACACCGTGCGAGAAGGGCAAGGCCGAGACGATCACGCAACCTCCAACCTTAATCGACGGGCAACTCATGAAAATAATCGATGTGAAAATCTCCGTGTTCGAAATACCGAACCAGAACCGCATCTTCGATCTCTATCTGCTCGAAGGAACACAGCGCGACCGCTGGCTGCACAGGCACGCCTCTTCCAGCCCGGGTCACGCCCATATTATGCGTGTGATGAACGACGAGGGCATCGACGGTGTCTGTACCGTGACTCAACGCACCTTGGGCGATATCGAAAAAAACCTAATGGCCCAGCTTCGCCACGTCGTGATCGGAGAGAATCCCCTGTACCGCGAAAAGCTCTATCAGAAATTGCACACCGGGACTCGTTGGGTATACCAGGAACCGGGATGGGCCGCCTCCTTCGATAACTGCCTGTGGGATATCGCGGGCAAGGCCGCAAACTTGCCTGTGCATGCGCTCATGGGACGCGTCCGCGACCGAGTCCCCGTGTATCTGAACATCGGTGGCCAGACACCAGAGGAAGCCGCAGCCCATGCGGCTCAGGCCGTCGCCGAAGGATTTGCCGCTGTAAAGGATCACTTCTGCAATCCCCCGAACGAGAACTTCAAGTGGTTCGAAGCGGTCCGGAACACGGTTGGACCGGACATCGACATCATGCACGATCCGGTAGCCGTTTACACTTTCGAAGAGGCGGTGCGGGTAGGCCGCGCACTCGAAGACCTCAACTATCGCTGGCTCGAAGAGCCGCTGCCCGATCGGCAGCAGAACAAACTGGTGGAGTTATGCGACGCCCTCGATATTCCTGTACTCGCTCCCGAAATGATGATGAACGATGTCGACCTGAGCGCCCAATGGCTCATATCAGGCGCCACCGACATGATCCGCGGCAACGCCTGCCATGGGACTACAGCAGTCCTCAAGCTGGCCCATCTCGCCGAGTTGTTCGGCACCAACGTCGAGCTCAATGGCGACGGCGGCTTGTACGGGCTCGTACACGCTCACCTACTCACTTGCATCTCCAACACGAGCTATTTCGAATGGTTCGTCGGCGGTCTAGAAGAGCAGGCGAAGGCTGTGGGCATGACCAATTATGCGGAGCCCGTCAACGGCTACATCGAGCCGCCGGAGGGAGCGGGTTGGGGCGCTGAATGGGATTGGGATTACTTCGGTAAAAACCAGATAGGCGAGCTGTGATCGGCGCAATACACCTGCCCACTCTTTTTGCTCTTTTCGATTCTGGCCGGACCAGTCACGGCGCAGCGCTTGCGCGGAGACGAATCAATCGAGTTTGAAACTGGATTCCGCGCAATTCTTCAGATCCTACTCCTCCTCGTCCTCTTTCTCGTTCTCGGAGCGCAGCGATCTTCTGAAGCTTGCTTTCAATCAGAGTACTCAGACCACCATACCGTTTATTTCGATCGAGCAGCCAAATTGTCCTCGGAATCTGGTGCTTTGGCTCCGGCCTGCCTCGAGGACGAGAACGAGGACGAGGAGGAGGACGATTCCTGCGGTTTTCGCTGTTGAAAAGACGAAAACAGTCACCCGGAAACCCGCATGCGCGTTGAAGTTTCAAATCAGTACCCGCTGGCCGTAACGGCCACTCGCACCCCGAATACACGATCGACTGCACCATTCGGTCCGGGCGCTCCGGCCCACCCGTTCGCCAGGCGGTCATAGGTGACGATCGCTCCGTCAGCTCCCCACGGCATGATGCCGGTGTAAGCGGTGCTCATAGCCGGATCCTCACCCACTTCCGCCCCGCAGAACGCTTCTGAAAACCGCAGGCTTTTGTCGACGGTCATGCGATTGTGATGCTCTCCGAGATTGACCCGCTCCCACACCTCGCCTTTTCCGTCGATGCTGATCCACAGGAAGAGACCGGGCCTGCCGCCGGTCAGAACCAGGGCACCGTTTCCGAGGCGCGCCAGGCGCGGCTGCACCGACCTCATCCCCTCCATCGGTGCCGGGTCCGACCAGGTGCGGCCCTGATCGTGACTGTAAGATTTGTGATAGTCAGTATCGCCGCCGCTCACGCGGTAGATGCAAAGAAGATCGCCGTTGTCCAGCACCGCCGTAGAGGATTCGTTGGGTCCTTCCCTCGCCGATGCGAAGTCCTCGGATCCGGCCACCGTGCCTCGGTAGGTCCAGCTCAGGCCGCCATCGTCGCTGGCTGCGGCAAGACAGCTGTTCCTTTCATCTCCTTCGAAGGTGCCGTACAGCGTCGTGAACAGAATACCCTCCGGCAGCTCGAGAATGTTGCCATTGTGTTTGAGATCCAATTCGTCGACGTGGTAGTCGGCCAAGGGTGCGGGTATATCCAAGAATCGGACATCCACCGCCTCAGCTGCAAGAGTGCCCTCGGCTGTTAAAGTCAGAAGGGTGCCGTCAGCGCGGCAGCTCTGTCTGTCCGGCGGCGCCTGCGGCCACAGCTCATACGGCATCATCAGGGTACTTGTCCCATCGCGGCGCACGGAGGCATGACCGTAGGAGTCAATCGACAGTGCCCATCGCCACGTAGCTCCCCCGTCGTCACTCCGAAACAGATCCGCAGGCCACTTCCCCTGGGCGACGTCGGCCGAACGTATGATGCCGCAACAAAGCGTCTGATCGCCCACCCGATGTAAAGACGAAAACCAGAAATGGCCGTCGCTCCGGCCAACCTCCACCGGGGAGCCCGCTTCTACGAGGCAGTTGTTAAGAGGGTATTCGATCATTGTCGGATTACGTTTCTTTGTCGCGAGCTTCCAAACTCCGTAGCAGAGCTACTGCGGAGGACGGGTTGTCGAGAGTCCCGCTGAGCGGGATCGATTTCTGATACCGTGGCATTCTCGATTTTGGGTCAAGGGTTCTCGGGCGCATCCTCCAATTCTACAGAATCAATGCCATAGAGTTAAGTCGCCAAAGCTCGCGACATAGAGCCTCGGCGCTCCCGGGCTTGACCACTTTTAACCGCAGCTGCAACCTCTGCGGACTGATTTCTCAAAATATACGTTACAGCTGATGGACAAAGTGCGCATCGGCCTGATCGGGGTGGGCAATGTTTCGCGCCGCCATGCGGCGGCTTATCAGAAGATCGCCAGGGCGGAAGTCTACGCGGTTTGCGACATCGACGAGGAGCGCGTGGAGGAGCGGGCGACGGCGTGGGGCGCGACCAAAGCGTACACCGATTACCGCGAGATGCTGGACGACCCGGATGTCGACGCCGTCGAGATCATGACTCCGCACCACCTGCACCTGAGCATCGGTCTCGATGCAATTGCCTCGGGCAAGCATGTCTCCATGCAGAAGCCGATGGCCACGACTATCGATGAATGCGATCAGCTCATCGCCGCCGCGGCCGAGGGGAAAGGCATGTTCCGCACCTTCGAGAACTTCCAGTACTTTCCTCCCATCGTGCGGGCCAAGGAATTGCTGGATTCGGGCGCTATTGGCGAACCCATTTCCCTTCGCATGAAGACGCTCATGGGAACCGACGTGGGATTTGAAATACCGGTCGAGCGGTGGGCGTGGCGTTTCGACCCTGAAAAGGGAGGAGGAGGCAGGGTCATGCTCGATTACGGTTCCCATGTCTTCGCCGTCGCTCTCTATCTCATGGGCGATGTCGAAAAGGTCTTCTCCTGGATCAGCTACACGACGATCCAGCATGGCTGGAAGCTCGACTGCCCGGCGGTTGTCATCTGGAAATACAGAGATGCGGATCGATACGGCAGCTTCGAGGTCGTGCATTCCGACGAGCTGCAGATCAGGACGGAGCATGTCCCCGAAGACGAGTGGATCGAGATCACCGGCAGCCGCGGTGTGATCTGGGTGAACCGGTGCAGTTCCCACATGCTCGACAAGCCACCGCTCACCATCTACCGGGACGGTGTCACGACGGACTATTCCGACGTAGACTCGGATTTCTGGGCGAGCTTTGACGCCGGATGCGCGGAGTTCGTCGATGCCATCGTCGCGGGACGCCAGGCCAAGCTCACTGCCGAAGAAGGGAAGAAGGTCGTTCAGATGTGCCGAGCGATCGAATTGTCCGCGCGCGAAAAACGTGAAGTGATGCTGGACGATGAGGTGGAGTAAGTGATCATTCAAGAAACAAGAAGCGTTCGGTAGCTGTTGCGTCTTAGAGCCCTGACTGGATCTTCAGTTTGGATTCGGATTTTGGGGCTTTACAGAGACGTCAAAACCAGAGGAAGTTGGGAGCTATGCGAAACAGAAGATCACAAAGGGCGCGAAGAATAGTTGGCACGGTTTTTTTCGCTTCCTTGGTGTCCTTCTGTTGACAAAGCTTTCTTGGGAAAAGACTCAGACTCGAGTTAGATTGTTCAAGATAAGGAGTATACATCATGGCCAACAAACCAACCGGTTCATTCGCTGCCCACGCTAAGGATGCCCAGTGGGTCAAGGATGGATTGCGACCCTACTTCAGGTATCGCGATCTGGGCATCAAGGAAGCCACCGAGGGAAGAGTATTGGCGCACATCATTCGTGCCGACCAACCCTGTTCCGGCCCCATGGGTTTCCATTCTCACGACCTTGATTTTCAGATGGTCTACCTGATCAAGGGTTGGGCGCGACTCTACTTCGAAGATATCGGCGAGATCCGAGTGGAAGCGGGTGACTCATGGTATCAGCCGCCGGGAATCAAGCACGAAGTGCTGGAGTACTCCGATGACTGGGAGGTCATCGAAATCACGATGCCGGCCCAATTCGAAACCCATGACGAAGCCCGGTAGCAGAATCATGGATAGCAGAGTCATTCTTTCAGTACCACTCTCCCCTTTCCCAAATGATTCTGCTGTCAATCATTCTGCTTTGCGTCACAAGCCAAGTTGAACACCTTGGTCCTCTGACTTGAGACCACGAGGGCGGTCGCCATTAGATCGGTGGCGGAGGCCTGGATAGGATCGACAGGGGAGCACGACGGAGAGTCCCCAAGGGAGAATTTCAGGAAAGCTCGCGAAAAAGAGCTTCAGAGACTCCGCCCGATGCTCCCATCTCCGTTCCACCGGCAGGATTCTACAGTACGCATTGACGTAGATCGTCCGTCCTATAAGTTCACGGGCGGCCACATCAACCACGAGGACACTGCCCATGAACGAAGAGACCTACCTGACCTTTACGATGGATGTTGAGCGAATCGCCGAGAGGTCACCCACGGGCGGACCGGAAAGCTGGGAACAGAGTGAGCGCGCCATCAGAGGATTCGCCGATGTTCTGAGCCGGCACGACATGGTGGCCACACTTTTCATAACTCCGGAAACGGCTGCCCAGCACACAAGCCTCTTCTTCGAGCTTGAGCAGCGGGGGTTCGAACTCGGGATGCACCTGCACCCGCAGAGCTTCCGGGACAACGCCTACCGCGAGCATCTCGGAGGGTATACATACGACGATCAATTGGAGATCCTTTCTTTGGCCCGAGCCGATTGGGCTGATGCTCTGGGCCGGGAGTGTGAAGCCTTCAGACCGGGACACTTTTCCGGCAACGATGCCACCTTTAAAGCGCTCAATGACTCGGGATTTCGCCAGGGTAGTGTCTCGCCTCCCGAACGCGAAGCACCGAAACTCCGAGCTGTCTGGCGCGGCGCGGATCCCGATGCGCACCATGCACACCCTGCTTTCAGACTGATTCCGGGCGACCTTGAATTCTACGAGGTCCCGATGACCGTCGATCCCGATATCCGGACCTGGGGAGGCGTTAGCGCCCAGGAGTTCCGAATTGAATGGGGTACTGCAGATGAACTCCTGTCGGTCGTGGCCAAGCGAGTGGATGACCTGGTCGAGCGCGACGTCCCTGTGAAAACCCTGGTCAGCATCACCCACAATATGTTCGAATTCGAAGACCCGGATGATCCCCACAGACAGGTCCTCGAGGGCGTTGCAGAGCGAATCCAGGAGGTCATCGAGAGAGCCGGCCTGAAAATGGTTCCGGCGACGCTTGCCCGAATCCACGCCCTGGTCGACGGTAAGTCGAGTTGAGAATCATTGAAGTCATAGCAATGTCCGGGCCTCGAGTTGGGCCTTTTAACAGGAGGAAACCGACCGGCAGGTGAGTTTCGAGCTTCGATTACGCTTAAGATTGCGAGCTTCGATTGGGGGGGCCAGTATGCGATCTTCCTCAATCGACCAACCTAATCGTAAGCGTACTCGACAACCGATTAATCTCTCGACAACACTAGCCTGGAAATTTCACAAGATTTCCAGGCTAAGAAAGCAATTTTCAATGACCACTGAAACGAATCCAACAAACGGTAAGAGAACACAAACGGCCCGGCGAGCGAATCCACGATGAGCACAATAGAAGCGAATCTTCCCTTTATCGAGGCCCCGGAGTGGGCTGTCCTCCAGCGCAGCCTGATCGACCTCATGAACGGATCGGTCGATCCGGTCATGGAAAAATACGTAGGTAAAGACGACTCCGTCCTTTGGCCGACTACCGAACCGTTTACCAGTATCGACGGTCTCGACGATGCCTATGAGAGCTTTCACAACTGGCCCGTATTCTACCTGCTGGGCGGCGACGAACGCATGCTGAAACTGTCGCACAGGATGTATGATGGTATCACCCGCCAGTTCTCCCGTTACGACAGCGGCCACGGCCATCCCATGGTGGTGAAAGAGTACGAACAGGGTTACGACTGGATGCATCAGGGCGAGGGTTACGTATTCTTCTACACCCTCTGTCTGGCCGACCCGGGTAACAGGAAGAATGTCGAGCGCGCCCAACGATACGCCGGCTTCTACCTGAACGAGGACCCGGATGCGCCGAATTACGACGCCGAAAGGAAGCTCATTCGCTGCCCTCACAATGGCAGCATGGGTCCTGCTCACCGCAACTTTGAGAAATATTACAAACGCTACGGATACGAGGGCTGGAAACCCTGGCCGTTGCCTTTCCTAGACATCCCCGGGATCGAATCGGTGGAAGACCTGCGCAAGCCCGGCATGGAGGAAGCGATGGGTGCGGCGGTGGTGGCCCGCATGTCGCGCGGCGACGTCGCCTGCAATCTGGCGGCGACTACGTTGGTCACCAACGCCTACCTTTGCAGCGGCGAGAAGAAATACAAAGCGTGGGTCAAGGAATACGTCGATGCGTGGATTGATCGCATGCGGCAAAACGACGGTATCCTCCCCGACAATGTCGGTCTATCGGGCAAAATCGGGGAATACATCGATGGGAAATGGTACGGCGGCTACTACGGTTGGACCTGGCCCCACGGCTGGGACACCCTCGGCGACGCCTGCATCAGTGCGGCCGAGAATGCGGCCCTGCTCTACCGTGATCCGAGCTACATCGACTTTCCTCGTTCCCAAGTCGACGTCATGATGCAGCACGGGCAGATCAAGGGCAAAACCCTGCACGTGCCGCAATGTCACAACGATAAGGGATGGATAAGCGCTTGCCCTTTGCGCGGCGACTCGATGGCCCACATCTGGGGCATGAGCATGGCCGAGGAAGACATGGAACGCATCAGAAAGCTGCGCAATCACGATGAGCGTGACTACGCGAGGGTGGTTTCACGCAGCTCCAAACATGGGGGCGGCCACGAGGCGGCATGGATCGCCTACCTGCAGGGCGAATACCCCGAATACCCCGTCGACATCTTACGCCACAATCACTCTCAAGTATATCAAAGACTGGACTTCATGCGGTGCGATCAACAGGACCCCGCGACCTACGGCGACTGGTACCTGCAGGCACGCAATCCCATCACCGTCGAGGGACTGATTCAACTGACCATGGGCGGGCCCCTCTTCATGTACAACGGCGGGTTACTGATGGTACGCCTGCGCTACTTTGACGTGGAGCGCCGGCGACCGGGTCTGCCCCTGGATGTAGCGGCGCTGGTAGAGAAGCTCGAGGACCGAAGTGCCGTGCTGCATCTGGTTAACCTCAACCCTACCCAGGATCGCGAGTTGATCGTGCAAGGAGGGGCCTTTGCTGAGCACCGTTTCACCAAGGTGTCCTTTCAACGCCGTCAAACGCTGACGCCTGAACAGGCGGCCGCCGGCAGTACGCACCCGGAAGCCTACGTGAAAGTGGTTGAGGATCAGATCGAAGACGTCTCGGCGGAAGTAAACGCGGCACGCTTCAGGATCCGCATGCGTCCCGGCTCCATGGTCCGGCTTGAAATCGGAATGGAACGATACGTCGAGGACCCTTCCTATGCGCTCCCCTGGTCCTAAGTGCTGCTGTTCACAAATACGATGCCGCGGGATGTGACGGGATGCGGGATGACGGGGCGATCGGCCGACGGAAAACGGTGTAGATTGATGCGAGTTTATCTTCGTCTTCCTCTTTCTCGGTTCGGGGGATTCAGTTCCTCCGAATTGCTGGAGCTGATCTGAAACTGTCGTACGGGGTCGCCGACCGCGTCCAGACCTGGCGTTCGATGGGAGTGTATCTTCCCAACAGGCAAGGATACCTGCTCCACCTTGCGCCAGGCGACAGAACGGCAGCATCGCAATCGCACTAACACCATCCCTCCGTGCCTTTCTCGAATGAGTTTCTCCCCGTTCCTTTTCGTTCAGTCGACATAACTGTACCCTCCTCCCAATCCGATCGGGCCAACGTGTGCGTGACCTCGCGGCGGCGCCAGCCGGCGTTGAGTCCACGCAATTGTTAGCCGCCCTTCAGCTTGTCGTCCAATCGTTTCGGATCCCGCCTGAGTGGCTCGACCACATCAACGAAGATCTTGCCCTCCCGAACGATGTAGTAAACGCCCACCGGGAACTTCCTTACGAAGATCTTTCTTTATTCATGTCTGATAATCCGCGGTGCGGTGGGATAGCGTCGCATTGCCTCGAGCGAGGCGTCCAGGCAGAGAAGAAAATAGCTCCCCAAGCCCTCCTCCTTGTCCTCATACCATTCCTTGATCTCCGCAATCTCGATCTGTGCCCGATCGCGGATAATCAGTTCGTAGCTCATCCTTTCTCCTTCAATCCCCGCTTAACCTCCTCCCACGACTTTCCCTCCTCAGGGTTTTTCAAGAACTGCTCATAGCGTTCATCGAGCATCTTTTCCTGAGCTTCCGACAGAGAGATCTCGTCCTCCTCATTGGACACTTCATCCCATAAGTCGTTAATGAGCAGAATCTTATCGGATCTTGAAAGTTTCTTCAGTTCCTCGGTCAACATGGCATAAACCTATGGAATCCAGCTAAATGGGCAATGCTTCTTTTCAAGGCTAACGCTTAAGCCTAGCGATGGTGAGCTTGATCGCCGTTCGCTACGGCGTCTTGTTGTGTGCCGGGCAGAACCGACTGCTCGATGGTGATGTTAACATCAGAAGGAAATGACATATGGAGTAAACAAAGTCCAGACCCAGCCCGATGGAGGCGAAGGGTAGCCAATGGCAAAAGTTTCACAGCGATTTGGGCTCGGAGGAAGCCGGAGGCAAAGACGCGTGCTGACGAACAGGTATGCCCCGCATCGGAAGCGGTGGAGGGCAGGCAGATGAGGCGAGGGAAGACTGGGACGAGTCTGCAACACAAGATGAAGTCCTCTATCCATCGTATAGTTGAACCACGTAGATCTGACAGTGGTGCGTCGAAAGCAGTCGGATTAACCCCGGGAGAGCCGCTATGTCTCCTTTCTCTGAGGAGTGAGCAACCCGCAAGGGGAACCTATCGCATAGGGGCAGTCAGCCGAGGGCATAGTAGTCGTAGGAAACGAGCCGGGAGTAGTCGCCGACGGGAAACCCGTCCGACGAAGAATCCGGAGGACTCACCCCGACAAAGGCCCGAACGGTGCCTGTGTCGAAGGGCACGGGTAAATGAGAGTGGCAAGTAGGAAGAGCGTCTAATGAACTCATTGCAGCTGACCAGCTTAGAAGAGTTTGTTGCGTCGCGAATATCCAAACGCCCGACAGGACGGATCCGGCTCCGGGAGAGTATCCCGGAGCGGAAGACCATGCAGCGCGCGCTGGACTTTGCCCGCTACGTCGACGACTGTGTCACCTTCGTCCGAAGCGAGCGAGCAGGGAAACGGGGGATGGAATTTACCATCACCCGGGCTCGTCTTCCCCTGGACCTGTTCCTGCCTGATCAGCCGAACCGCCACTTACGGACCCGTTCGAGTGGTGGTGTGGGAGAGGCGCCCCGTGAGGGGCGTCCCTATCCCGATATGCCTATTTTTTGAACCTACAACTTAATAATTATTGCATGACCATTGAGATTATGGATCACTAATCTGTCTTTATAAGGTATCTGTTCTTCAACATATTTAGTAATTCCATCACAACCATAAAAGCCATAATCATCATAAACGATGATACCACCGCGTACCATCCGAGTCCAAATCCAATCTACAATCTCTTTGGCTGACTGGTAAACATCCACATCAATATGACAAAACCTAAATCGTTCATTTTCAACTTCATGTGAGGTCTCATCTGGAAATATCCCTTGCATTATTTGAACATTATCGAGAAGCAATCTGTTGAATAGCAATTTTTCAACAATTTTTCGAGATGTATCAGCATGTTCACGACCTCTATAATTTGAGTCTTTTGCTCCTGCTTTTACAACGCCTGTAAATGTATCACATAAATATACAGGATCAGAAATGCCGCAATTAATTGCCTGCTTTGCTATTAACGCTCCAGTGCCACCTCTCCAGACTCCAATTTCAATAATACTCCCAGCTTCTAATTTTTCGCATTGCTGAATTAGCGTCCACAATTCAAAGCATCTATATTTGTCAACAAGTGTAAAAGTATTAATAATTTCATATATTGCTAAAAATGAATTGTCTTTTTTCCAAGGTGCATATGATGCATGTAGGGTGACTCTTTCATATGTTTTGTCGGTAAAGCGACTAGTCCGATATATCTCAAAGCCTAGTTTGTTTATCGCCGATTTTATAGAGGATTTTATGTTCAATGTTTCTCCATTTGATGCATAACGATGAAGTCCAGGTACGAGCGAAGCGAGTTACCTGCGACGTCTGGTTCTGCCCTTGGTCCATCGAATTCAATCAAAACTGGGTCGTGCACGATAGATACGTACGCCTCCATTGACACGGTTCTCAGCCGCACCTGGGTCCCCAGTCTGGTCGTAAGGTACTTCCACCATCACTTCCCATCCCTCATAATAACGTCCTACGCTGGAGGTAGTCAGACCTCCGTCATGCTGATTCAGGATCGCTTCGACTGCTTTCCGAGTCATGCCAGTATTGATCACGGACACCTTATCCGCAACTTTTGAGGCATGTTCTTCGTAGGTTGGCGCTGGCTCTGTGCTTACTAGCTTTCCTTCTTCATAACGTTCGAGAAACGTGATCTTCCCATCTGCAAAATGCGTGCCATCAATGATTTTTCCGTTTTTGTCCCATTCCGTGCGCTTGCCGTGGGGTCTGCCATTTTGGTAGTTCGCCTCTACGGACCGAAGTCCGTTTGCATGCCACCAAGTCCATTTGCCGTTTGACAAGCCTCCCTTATATGTGCCTTCAAGCTGGATCTGGCCATTTGGAAACCAGAATCTCCAGCTACCTTGCCTCATACCCCGATCATAGGAACCCTTGAAGGCTCTTATCCCGTTCTCGTGCCAATTAGTCCAAATGCCGCTGTAACCTTCCGGTGGGGGGGTCCAGATGGGGATTTTCCCATAGTCCCCGTCAAAATAATATGAGGTCACAAATACCATGGGAACCAGCGACCAGACGGCCCTTGACCACCTTTTTTCAAAGTGACGCACGAAAATTGCCATATCGTTGGCTTGGCTAGTCCTTCGCAGAACTAAGAATAGATTGCGTCTACGCAATCATTGATCTGGCAATCTATTGAAACCCGTTAGGGATGTCAAGAGACGTAGATTTCTCGTTGGTTGACAAGGAATTAGGGTGCTTGCAGAAGTCGAAATTCAAATTAGGAATTTTTGCACTGCTGCAAAAAAACGTAGTACCTCGGTGCAATATATCCTGGCGAATCATTGCGTGGACGCTAGCCAATAGAAGTGATCATGCGTGCACCTGTGAGCCCTTTACTCCGACACTTCTCGATATTGCCTGAGAGTCCTACCATTCCGAATCTATTCGAACATCCTGTTCAACAGAGGCGCCAACCGCACTCCGGCAATCTCGAGCTGCTCCTCGACCTTCTCAATGTTCAATTCGTAATAATTCGCCGGCAGTTCCCGGAAATCGCCATCGTCCGGCCAGTTGAGTTGGGGGTAAATTCGCATCGTGACCGGGACCATCTCCTGCACCCACTGGCGTGGCTCTAGATCTCGTTGCCACCTGCGCCTGTCCTTTCGGGTGATCGACACCTTCAGTTCATCTGCAAGGGGCGCTGGTTCTGCCCGTCGTGCCACCAGAAGAAGGTGCAACTCTTTGGGGCGCTGTTGAGCGAGCCGATCCTCTTTCCGGTGCCTCACCGCCACTTCACCTTCGGCATTCCCAAGATGCTGCGCCCATACTTCCGCTATGACCGCGACCTGCTCAAAGACCTCTGCCCCATCGCGCACGAGTGCCTCCTCGAATACCTCCGCACCACGCTGAACCTGCCCGACGGCTTGCCCGGCATCGTCATGACGATCCACTCCTTTGGCGAATAGCTCGATTGGCACCCGCATCTGCACGCCTTGGTCGCCGACGGGCTGTTCCTGCGCTCCGGCCTGTTCTACGTGTTGCCGGAGGTGAGCCTGAAGGCGCTGGAAGAGCTGTTCCGTGCGCGGGCCATCACCTTCCTCATGGACAAGGGGCTCCTCCCGCCGCAGCGCGCAAGAATGCTGCGTGGGTGGGTGCATTCCGGCTTCAACCTGCATCACAGCCGGCGTGTGTTACCCAACGAGCATGAAGACCTGGAGCGCCTGGCCCAATACATCATCCGCAACCCCTTCGCCGTCGAGAAGATGCAGGTCGGCGCCCCAAGCCGGGCCCATCCGGACGGCTCGATTATCTACCGCTCCGGCCTCAACCCAAAGAATCAGCGCAACTTCGAGGTCTTCACCCCGTGCGACTTCATCGCCGCCATCACGCAGCACATCTCCGGCAAGAGCTTCCAGCTCGTCCGGTATTATGGCTGGTATAGCAATCCCGCAGTGGCGGGACGTGGCCAGCGCGAGAAGCGCGCCGCCGAAGAGGCCAAGATCGCCGGACAGGCCGTGGAGATCATCGATGTCTCCGAACACAAGCCGCGTCGTATCCCGCTTGTCGCGCCGTAGCCTTTGGCGAAGGCGGATCGGCAAAATGGCGGGAACTGATCAAGAAGGTCTGGGAAGCTGATCCGCTCCTGTGTCCCAAGTGTCAGAAGGAAATGCGGATCGTGGCTCTCATCGATGACCGCGAGGTTATCGAACGTATCCTGCGACACCTCGGGCTTTGGGAACAGGGTGTAAGCGTCTTGCCGGCACGAGCGCCGCCCGAGATTGCGGACAGGGTCATCGAGCCCTGGCTGGATCACCCGTTCCCCGATTACGATGTCGAGCCGGTCATGATGTAGGCGAACGGTTAAGACCCTCGCGACAGGAGCGGTCTATCTCTCGCCGGCACGTTCAGTCTCTAAACAAACCTGCTTCGGCGCTCAGGCCAGCCCCGACAATCCGAGAAGCGTGTTTGCGACCCATTCTTGACCCTCCCGCCCGATTCCGGTACTTCCTCTGCCATGAATTCGCTCCTTCAGGTCGGTCCCAACGGGCATGTGTCCCTACCCCCTCAAAAGCGATTTCTTATCAATTGGAATTCGGTCCATGAAAGTCATAAAACAAAGATTTGACAAGTCAGGCGATTCGGGCCATATTTGAAAGTGACCGGGCAAGCCCACGGGGGGTCAGCTACTGAATTTCGATAAGGAGACTCGAATGACCAAAATCGGCCGCATATCTGTTGTCCTGGCCTGTCTCGCTTTCCAAGCGGGCGACGCTTCCGCTGCCTTCATCAACGGGACTTCTCGGCAGGACTGACGGCCTGGAACGCCACGGCGTTCGAAATCGGAGGGACTCCGATCGACCCTTTCGGGCCTCCCCCTTCTCCCCCTTACATCTCGGTTATTCCAATGGGGGCGGGGAATGCCGCACAGTTCAAGACCGGCACGTTCGACCAGGGGCTTGACTTCGCGAGGCTCGAGCAGACGGGGATCATTATCCCCTTCTCCGCCCCGATCCTCACGTTTGACTTCACGTTGCCAACGATCATCTCCGACCCCACAGGGACGGGCACTTCGTCTTTTGTCGACGGTCTGGTCGTGTCCATCAGCGACGGGGCGTCGAAGTTCGAACTACTGCTGCTGGATCAGTTCGGCGCGACGATTGACCCCTTCGGGACGTTTACGATCGGACCGGCGGTGATCACGCCCCCCCTGGACCCGGCTTTCGACTTCTCGCTCAAGGCGGACCTGTCCTCGCTTGCCGGGCAGCCGATCAGCCTATCGATGACGATGTTTCAAGCGGACGACGGGAAGCAGTTCGACCCTCACTTCACCTCGTTTGATTTCGAGGTCCCCGAGCCGAGCACCGTTCTGCTGCTTGCGACTGGAATCCTCGGGGTTGTCGGGGTGCGTCGAAGGAGAGGACAGGCGTAGGCTTGGTGTTCAGGGAGTCGGCTGATTGCGCTGAGTTCCTTATACAGAACCGAACGAACCTGCTCCGCTCGGGATAAACTCCGCCGAGGTGCTCGAAGTGACCTACGTCTCTCTTCACGATACAAATCAAGTTTCGTAACCAGCCCCCAGGCGTCCGGGCGAACCCATCCGTAGCGTGCCCAAGCCTCGATCGAAGACTCGATCGGGGTTTTCTGCGTCGCGGAGCAATACGCCATCCCCGCTCGTCCCGGACTCCGTAGGTTCTCCTCTCCCGTCCGTCCTGTCAGTGTCACCACCGATGAATCGACTTTACGGGTGAAGGCTGACATGCGACATTGGACGCCTGAGTTTTGAGGTCCGAGCAGGGCCTAAGTCGACTGTTCAGGAGGACTTTATGAGCGATTTGAAAGTTGGAATCGTAGGCATGGGCTGGGTCGCCGGCGCCCACATCGAGACGTTCAAGAACGTGGACGGCGGGAACGTAACAGCCGTCTGTTCGCGTCGGGAGTTGGATGAGAAGGAGCTCGAGGCCCAGTTCGGGACATCGATCAAGGCCTACAACGACTACGATCAGATGGTGGCCGACGTGGACGTGGTCGACATCTGTACGCCCCACCCGTTCCACCCCGCGCAGGCGATCAAAGCGGCCGAAGCCGGAAAGCACCTGATCATCGAGAAGCCGATCGCCATCGACTGGGAGAGCGCAAAGTCGACTCGGGATGCGATCCACAAGGCGGGGGTAAAGTCGTGCGTCTGTTTCGAGGTACGATTCAGTGGCCAGTTCATCATGACCAGGTCGATGCTCGATCAGGGACTGATCGGCGACGTCCACTACGGCGAGATCGATTACTATCACGGGATCGGACCGTGGTATGGCCAGTTCGGGTGGAACGTGAAGAAGGATATGGGGGCAAGCAGTCTGCTGACCGCCGGCTGTCACGCGCTCGATGCGCTGCTGATGTGCATGGATGACGAGGTCGAAGAGGTGACGAGCTATGATACGACAAGCTCGAACGAGATTTTCAAACCCTACGAATACACGACTTCGAGCGTGACCATTCTGAAGTTCAAGAACGGCGGCGTGGGGAAGACCGCATCGATCGTCGATTGCCTGCAGCCCTATTACTTCCACGTCCACCTCGTGGGCAGCCACGGAAGCATCCTCGACAACAAATTCTACTCGTCGAAGATCGCAGGGATCACGAAGGACCGTTGGAGCCAGCTGGAGGTGCCGCTGGTCGATTCCGGTGACGTGTCGGATCATCCGTATCGGCCGCAGTTCCAGGAGTTCGTCAACAGCATCAACAGTGACGCGACGATGCCGCTGACCGATTTCGACACGGCCTTCGAATCGCATCGTGTCGTTTTCGCGGCGGACAAATCGGCGGTGGAAGGGCGACCCGTCAAGCTGAGCGAGATGGACTAATCTGAGGGCGCAAGAGCAAGATGACGAGGTTGAACAATGAAGATCACCGATATCAAAGTTGAGAGCTTTCGCTGGAAACGGGCTAAGCCGATTTCGAACGGCAAGCATACGTACACGCACTCGGGCGTCGGGCTGGTCTTTATCGAGACGGATGAAGGCACCACCGGGATCGGGCTGGGGGGCAGCAAAGGGGACGTGGTCGGCGCGGCTATCGATCACTTCAAACCGATGCTGATCGGCGAAGACCCGATCAACGTCGAGCGGCTCTGGGACACGATGTGGGTCCCGAAGCTGACGGGGAGGCGCGGACTCACGACACGGGCCATCAGTGCGATCGACATCGCCCTGTGGGACCTACGAGCCAAGGTAGCGGGCATGCCGCTTTACAAGATGCTTGGCGGGCGGCGATGGGTCGTCGGATGCAGGAGGCTGAAGTCCCGCAGCGGGAGCAGTGGGATTACCTGAAGTGGCTGCGCTATTACTTGGACTTCTGCAGCAAGTATCGGCATGCGCCGCGGGATGACGACAGCCTGGCGCCTTTACTGGAGAAACTCTCGTCCAAGAACCAATCGTTGGATAGGCAGCGACAGGCGGCGAAGGCGGTGGGACTCTATTACGATCTGGTGAAACGTTGGGCGGATGGCCGGGAAGCGGATCCTTTAAAGAGTCAGGGGGGGAGCCCGTGGGCAGCCTGAAGGTCCCCAAACGCGTGACCCTGTCATACCTTCCGCTATAGCTTTGCCAGCCACCTCCTGCGGGCCAACTACGACACTCGCACGATTCAGCAGCTCATGGGGCACAGTGACGTGCGCACTACCATGATTTACACTCACACCGTGGAAAGCCGTACGATCGAGGAAGTGGCGAGTCCGCTCGACCTGGATGTAGCCTGAGGTAATCTTCGTCAATTAGAACGTAAACCGTGAATATCATTGCCCCGGAAACCACACTAGGCTTCATGGCTCCATTTGGACTATGTCGGACCGTAAACGCGCTTCTTCAGGTCAGCGAGGCCCCCGGCCGCGCGAGTGCTTTCCGGATCAATCGAGATTGAAACTTAACATTTCGGAAGTGGGCCGAAGAGAAAAAGGCCCGTCCTGCTGAGCGGGAGCGCAGCGATCCCGCGGATGTGAGAAAGAGAAAGTACCCTCAGGTAGCAGAGCAATCCCTCAGCCTGACGGCAACGTGACGCTTACATTCAAAGTCCGATCAAGGATTGAAGAATCCCTCTTCAAGCTTTCTACTTCGATCACTCTTTGGGTGCGGTACTGCTCTGCCACCTGAGGGAAACCCACTGTGCCGTAAACGGTGAAATTCGTCCCTGGAAACCCGCATGGGCATTGAAGTTTCTAGTCAGCTCCAGCTGCCGGTTGCCAGTTCGGAACCGGAGCTGTCTCGGCGAAGCGCTTCCGCGGAGACGGATCAATCGGGGTTTGAAACTTCCCCGTCGGTTCCATGTTTCGGCCAATTGGCTGGAGCCGCGGATGGCCGCAAAGTCCGCAACGGCAGTAAAGTTTCAAATCGGTCCCAGCGGGCGCGTGTCCGCGCCGCAAGAAAAGCGATTTCTAATCAGTAGGACTCGGCTACACGCAGGCCAGCGCCGCCAGTAGCGCCTTGATGTAACCCACGGAATAGGAAAGCGCCTGCGGATTACCCAGGCTGCCGTCGTCCCCTTCAAGGGTGGGATAGTGATCGGCGTTCAAGCAGCCATCGAAACCCACCTGGTCCAACGCCAGCAGAATCTTGAACATGTTCATGTCGCCATCATCGAGCAGCACTTCCTCGAACGCACCGGCGGTGGACAGGCTGGCCCGAACGTTGCGGAAATGGACTTCAAAAATGCGCCCTTTGCGCCCGTAGTTGTTGATCTCATCCAGAACCAGGGAGGAGCCACCCGCCTCCGCCCGCGTTCCCACACAGTAGAGGTAACCCACACAGGGGCTCGGAAACGCGTCGAGGAGTCGGTGAAAGCCGAGCCCGCCGAAGAGTGAATCGGTCGTCGGCGGGTCGGAGGGATGCATCATCAGGCCGATGTCGTACTCCTCGGCAACCGGCACCAGGCGCTCGTAGGCGCGGCAGACCTGCTGCCAGCGCAGCTCCCCCGGACCTCTAGCGGCACCGACTCCATGCCGTCGGCTCCGGCGAGACTGCCACCGCGCATTTCGTAACCGCCCCGGTGGCTCTGCTCGTAGTGACGGATGACGCCATCGTCGGTCGAGTGGTGAAAGCTGATTCGGACGAGGGGATAGCCGGCCTGACCCATTATCTCCAGGGATTCTGCCGCCAGATCCAATTCACGCTCCCATCCCTGATCCGCCTTCATGAATCCGGGAGTGAAGTTCGGCAAGCTGACGCGGTTCACCCGCAGTCCGACCGAGTGGACCTTTTTCCTGATGGCCACAGCTTCATTCAGATCGTAACCCCCCCGATCATTGGTCGGCAGGTTAATGCCATCGGCCGCATCGACGCCGAGTTGAACCAGACGGTTCAGAGTCGAATCGGACAGGTTTAAGCACCAAGCAGCGACTCGTATCATCACTTTCCTTTCATGTTGCGGTGATGCAGCGGGAGGTCAAACGCGATAGGCGAACAGTTTGGCGTCGAACATGCGGAGTCGTATTCCAACAGCCTCGCCGACGGCGGAAATGTCGGTGCGCCCCTTCCAGCTGACCACTCGATCCTCGGAGTTTCCATTGATGCGGTCGCACTCCGCGAAGGTGAATCCGGGAACAGGATTGGCGTCGGGCGCCGTCAAATTCGGGATCTTTTCCAGCAGTTCCACCTCGATCCAGCCGCCTGGTTTGCAGCTGTAATTCAGGTGCAGCTGGTCGTGAGTACGATAGATCGACGGCGCCGAGAAGCGCCCCTCACCGTCGGCCCGCAGACCGCAAAATCGATGTGGCCGCCAACTGGCCCAGCGCATCTGCGGGACCCGGTGGTGTGGATACTCCTCCTCGATCGTGTCGGCGACCGCGTTGTGCACGAAGGAGTTTCCGGTGTAGGGGCAGGCCCAGGAGCCGTCGGGCAGCTCGACGATACCGCTGCGCCAGTAATGGGCGACGCACTCGTCTCCATCACCGATCGCGCCGAGGGGGAGGTTTGGCCGGCGCTCTGGGCGCGACCAGAATAGGCCGTCGCGGCTGAAGGCGATCTGGCCGTCGATGGTGTCGGCGATCTGGTGGTAGATCGGGATCAGCATGCCGTGCAGATCGTCCCGTCCCGGGTAGGCGAAGTAGTTGGCGCCATAGAACGAAATGTCCGGTTCGTCCTGTGCGTCCGGATGTAAGATGAGCTTTGGTGCCGGCCAACTCTCGAAATCTTCGGTATAGCTGAAGCCGATGGTGCGGATCTGCATGCCGTCTTCGTGCCGGCTGCGGCCGACGCCGTCGATCACTTCGGAGGGGTAGCCCATGAGTTGGATGTAGGTGAAATATCTGCCCTGTACCGGATCCCAGCGGGCCGAGATGCCACCGTTTACGGGGCGGCGGGCAAGCGGCTCTGCGAGCTTGGTCCAGTGAATGCGATCAGGGGACGTCCAGGCGCTCATCACCCCGTGGATCACCGCTTTGGGACCGCCATAACCGGCGCCCTCCGTCTCCGCCTTGATGCGCTTGGAAGCCTCCTCTCCCACTATCTCGATGCCGGTTTCCGGATCGGCCCAGTACATGCGGCCACCCATCGCTTTGTAGCGGGTTTCGGGAGGGGCTGACGTATCCTCGAACGTGCCGGTCGCCCCCACGCACGGATGGGGGATGAGGTTGTTGCTCTTAGAGCCGTTGAACTCTACCTCCTTGAGGTCGGGGCGGGTCCAGTTGAAGGCGTCGTCGCTCACCGCCAGGCACATACCTTGGTCGACGTGATATAGCATGCGGTAACCCCCATCCTCCTGCCAGATGGCCAGGGGTGAGACGTGGCCCTCCCACTCCTTTTCCGCCTCGAGCAGAGGATCCGACTTCACCCCCTCTTCGATCTCGAAACGAATTCCCACCGGCTCGTCGAACAGGTCAAGGATTCCGTCGCGGTTGGCGCCCCGGTGGCCGGGAAAAACCTCGATCATGTCGACCAGCGGATTCCAGCTGGCCTGGGCCGGACGGATGCGAGGCGGGCGTTTCTGGAATGGCTTCTTCTTATCCGTCATTGGTGGCATCAGCGTCACCGTCCACTGACCGGTCAGTGGGAGCAACAGCGTCTATGAGGGCCTTGATATAGCCCATGGCAAAGGAGCGGGAGCGGTACTGACCGTCGTCGTCTTCGCTGAGATGAGGCACGTGATCTTCGATCAAGGGCACTTCCACACCTGTTTCGGCGTAGAGCCGCATGGCCTTGGCCATATCCACGTAGCCCTCGTCGATGAAAGTCTCGACGAAGTCCGGCACCGGCGCCGAGACATTGCGGAAATGCACGTAGAATATCTGGCCTCGGTTGCCGAAGTGGCGGATGGCCTCGTAGACATCTTCGTCCATTTCGGAGATTGTGCCCTGGCAGAAATCCAGTCCATGGTTGGCACTGGGCACCAGCTCCAGCAATCGGCGCAAGCCCGCGTGGCTGCCGGCCAGTCGTGGCAGGCCGTGGATCGATGGCACCGGTGGATCATCAGGGTGCAGCGCCAGTTTGACCTGCTCTTCTTCGGCCACAGGAAGCACTGCTTGCAGAAAGCCCTCCACATTTTCCAGCATTTGTAACTCGCTTATTCCCGCCCGGTCGCTGACGTCCGGCCAGGTGCTGCGCGCCGTCGGGGCGGGACGCGCCAGCAGTTCATGCTCGTAGCGCGAGGCGAGGGCGCCACCGCGAATCACCGCTGCCAGTTCAGTGCGCGTGCTGTAGCGCCCTGAGGAACCATCCATCAGACAATAGCCCAAAACTGGGATACCCGCCTGGCCTATGTTGCGCACCGTATGCTGCCAATTCTCGATCTGGCTATCGCGCTGCGGCCCGCCGTAAAATATGTCGCCAAACCAGGAAAAGGGTAGATTTTCGACGGCGTGCAAAGTCATCCCAGCCGCTTCGACCTGCTCGCGGGCTCTCGCCAGTTCTTCGTACTGCAGATGCATCGGTCCGGAGGCAGTGCGACGTCGGGCAAAGGCCGCACCACCAGCTATAACGTCGGTAGCGCCCAATTGCCGGCCGAAGCGCAGGCGTTCGTCGCTGATTATGCCGCGGCAGTCAAGTCCTAGTCTCATCGAGGATACTCCTTCTGATTGGAATGAGATTTATCTTAATCTGTACAGGCGTCGATTCGATAGGAAAAAAAACGATTGTCTCCATGTTTACTCGCCACCGCCATCGACAACATTCGCATGGTTCGAAGCCGAGGGCGGTGCCATGAGACGCTGTTGCTGCTCGGTCAGCCCCTCAACGTCGTTGTCATCGTAATAGTCGAGAGCCCATGATGAATGGCCGGGGCTATATTTGAACAACAGGGCGCGGCGTTCGTGCTGGGCGCGCCAGGGGAGCGTGCCATGGATGGTCGCTTCCGTGAAAATGAGGGCGTCACCGGCTTCCAGAACGGGCTGTCTGATGTAGTGGGCGGGACGTTCGAAGCGACGGACCTCTTTCGGGATATCGCTCACATTGAAATTGCTCTTGTGGCTGCCCGGCACGCAGGCAAAACCACCGGCGCCTTCGGGGTTGTCAGCGAGGTAATGGGTGACGACGGTCAAGCCGTTATCCATGGCGCCATTTCGGAAGTGGTACCAATGCGTGCCGCCGCGTCCCCCGTGAAGGCCCCCGCGGCGGTCGCCGCGGCGCATGAACATGCCGTAGTCGTGATCAAGCCGTACCCTGGCGCCGAGCAATTCGATGAGATACGGTAGAATGCGTGGATGGTCCATGAGATTCACAACCGGATCTCCCCAGGACAGAAGAGAGACTTCGCGCCCCTGCTCCTTCCCACCGGTTGGATAGGTTTGGATCTTCCGGTCGACGAGCTCGTTCAGCTCGGTGACCTCACTGGCGGTCAACACGTTTTTTATGACGATGTAGCCTTCGAGATCGAATACAAACTTCTCTTCGGTGGTCATAGAAGGCTGTCTCCCGGGCGAGATGTCCAAGCGTTTTCGGAGTATACAGACTCTGCCTATTCAAGACGACGGCCGGGCAGGTGGCAAGACCGCAGAGTGACTGAGCGTTCCCCGGATCAATCGGGGTTTGAAACTTCCCCCGTCGGTCCCATGTTTCGGCCGATTGGCTGGAGCCGCGGATGGCCGCGGCGGCAAGGCGCTCGGCCCGCCCGGCAATGCGTTCAAAGATACTCGTGAATTCGCTTGCCTCGGGAACTTCGGCTAATCCTGCCCGCACCGGATTAAGATCCACGTAAGCCATGCACGCCAGGACTGCGCCCTCGTCTTCCAGCCGCTGGCACTTGAAGCGTCCCTCCCGGAAACGGCCGCTACACTCGTCCTCCCGGTTGGTCCGCCTGGCGATCGGTTCGTTGAGGCACCGCATGTACCAGCTAAGGTTGCCCAAGCGGTTCCGGCACACTTCTACTCTCTGCTCATCCTCCAGGAAACGGCGTACTATCATCGGATCGGGCCTCGCCGGCTCGCCCTTACTGTCCCGCCCCCCGGGGAAGAGACGGAACCATCTCCTCGCCACCTCCTCCTTCGACCACTCCCGTACCGCCAACGGATCGTTCTTCACGACCAAATGGAGGTGGTTGGACATCGCCGCGTAGGCGCACACCTCCACGCCGAAGTTTCAAATCCTCATGGGATAAAGGATTTAGTCTGAAATTCCAGGAGACCTTTCGTCGGTCGGTAGAGGGACGGTTCCAGCACAACGATGGTGGGCCGCCCTGACTCGGACTTGAGCAACGGGAACGCGATCGAGTGATGCCGGACAACGAGAACGGAATCGTTGAGACGTCGGTTTAGAAAAACATCGACTGGTTTCATTCCGCCACCGTCTTCGCCACCAAGCGGAGGAAGACCGTAGTGCATTGGAAAAATCCAGGTAGGCGAAAGAATGTCGATCATTCGGTCCAGATCGTCCAGGGCAATGGTATTCATCTCTCCAACGATTGCCATCAAGATGTCACATTTCCCAATCCAGGGAGCCAATTCCCTTTCCTGCAAACCGTATCCAATATCTCCCACATGGGCAAACCAGTACCCTCCGGCTATGAAGGCATACATGGCATTATCCATGGGATCATGGTCGGTGTGATCGGGAGCTTCCGCTGTTCCGATTGCCACCACTGGTTCATCATTGATCGAATCCGATTTAATTCCCTGGGCAATATCCAGTGCGTTGATGATACGTGGCTGTCCGCGGACGAGACGGGTATTGCTGTGGGCAAGGTCGGTCAATGAACTCACAATGACAATCTCAGCGTCGAGCCTGGAACCATCATCATCGATCTTGCACTCCTTGTGGGTAGGGGGATCTGTGACAATCAACGGACGTCCGTTTTCCCACAGTCGAAAGCAGGCATGCCCGACAAATTCAAGCTGAAGGGACATGGTTATACTTCTCCCTCCTCGAACTCGAAAGTCATGATGAAGGCCATATTGATTCCCAGTCTCATGAGACGCCCTCACTTACCTGTTTTGAGTACCTCTCGAAAGGATCTTAGCGTATCGCAAAGAATCCTCCGTTTCATGGCTACATCAACCCCCACGAAAAAGATACGAACTCCCAGATCGAGATAGTGATATGCACGGGCAGGGCTATCTCCAACCGCAACACCGAGCTTGCCTGCCTCGCGGGCCTTGGTGAGTACCCGGTCCACCTTGGGCGCCAATTGAGCCATCGCTGCGTCGCCAAAGACCCCGAGACTGGCTGACCAATCCATGAGACCAGCTGTCACTATATCAATTCCATTGACTTCAAGAATACTATCCAGGGCTTCATAACCCTCATCACTTTCAACTATCACCATCAGATGTGTTGCATCGTTGGTCGATCGAAGTGTACCTCCTGGATCGATACCGAGATTAAAGCCAATACCAGCCGCCGTAGTTGAAACGCCTCGCTGTCCAACAGGTGGAAACATTGCCAGCCGAACAAATTCGGTTGCCTGATCTGCACTGCGTACATCCGGAAGGGCAAGAATCTGGACACCACTGTCGAGGAGAGGCTGTACATTTGTTTTGGATAGTTCTGGTATGCGTACGAGGGGAACCATCCCAAGTTGAGTAATGAATCGAGTCATCCGAAACGCATCGTCCATGGACTTCGTACTGTGTTCCAGGTCGAGCCAAACGATGTGATAGCCTGCCTGAGAAATCAGTTCGATATCCATCCAGGTAGGATCCCGGCAGATTACCCCGAAGAGAAACGGGTGAGCATCAAGCAATTCGCCTATGCGATCGGTTACTGGAAACAATGCAGTTTTCCCTCACTGGAAAAGGATGAATGAGATCCTCATTCTGATTGAACACGGATCGGGTTCAATCAACCCGTATTAAGTCTCCTACGAAATGGGATAGAAGTCAATTGGTCGAAATTGATAAAAGCGACAGCGTTCGTTTTCCTATTCTCTTCCGAACAAAAGACTGGTTTCCTGATGCTAGGAGTCTGTCGGACTTTGACGTTCGATTGCTTCGTAAGTTACCAGGTTCGTCCGACAGACTCCTAGCCCTACTTGACCAACTCAACTTCTGAAACGGTTTTTTTCGGGGGTAGTAGGGCTCAGGAGGCGCATCAACAGTAGAGGTGGGTTGGCAAAACCGCCTGTAGTGTAGACCTACGCTCTTCCCAGGGCGGGATTTTTTCGTATAATGGTGGGCCATCATGTTTCTGAGGTGTAATCGTCGGCGCAAAGATGGCAAAGAGCACTACTATTGGAATATCGTTGAGAACAAGCGTGTCAGCGGGGGGCGGGTGGTCCAAAGACAGGTCCTCTACCTTGGAGAGATCAACGATAGCCAACACGAAGCGTGGCGCAAGAGCATCGAGATTTTCGAAGAGGGCAGGGAAAGACCCGAACAGGTGGCGCTGTTTCCGGAAGATCGTGCCCCGCCTGTGGGCGACGAAAGTATTGTTAGAATACGGCTCAAAGATCTCAGGATCGAGAAGCCGCGGCAATGGGGAGGGTGCTGGCTTGGGTGCGTTCTATATGAGCAGTTGGGACTGGGAGAATTCTGACGGGAGCGTCTCAGACCCTCCCGTCAGGGTACCCGCTGGGCCCATGTGCTGCAGACCCTGGTGGTTTACCGGCTGATGGCACCGGGAAGCGAGTGGCGGCTGCATCGGGAATGGTATGAGCGAAGCGCGATGGGCGATCTGATGGGGGAAGACTTTGGGATCGCCGAGAAGAACACGCTCTATCGCTGCCACGATCGATTGCTCAGGCACAAGAAGGCCCTGTTCAGGCACCTGACCGAGAGGTGGAGCGATCTGTTCAATGCCCGTTACGAGATTTTGCTATACGATCTGACGAGCACCTATTTTGAGTGCGATCCGAACCAGGAGCCGGCGGCCTCGAGCCGACTGCGCAAGTTCGGCTACAGCCGCGATAAGCGACCTGACTGCGTGCAAGTGGTGATCGCCCTGGTGGTGACTTGTGAGGGCTTGCCGATTGCCTATGAGGTACTTCCGGGTAACACGCAGGATAAAACCACCTTAAAAGATTTTCTTTCTCGGGTGGAAGAGAACTACGGTAAGGCGAACCGGGTGTGGGTGATGGATCGGGGCATTCCGACCGAGGAAGTCTTGCAACAGATGCGCCAAAGCGAACCCAGGATCCACTATCTGGTGGGTACCCCGCGCTCCTGGCTGGGTCGCTTCGAGCAGTCGTTGCTGCAGAAGGATTGGAAGCAGTTGCGTCCCGGTATCGAGGTGAAACTCCTCAGCGAGGGAGGTGAAACCTACGTTCTGGCTAAAAGCGACGATCGGGTGCGCAAAGAAAAAAACATGCGCCTGCGTCGTTTACGCCGTCTTATCGAGGCGCTCAAGAAGCTGCGTGAGAGCAAACGGCGCTACCAACGCGATACCATCCTGATCAAACTGGGCGAAGCCAAAAAGGAGGCCGGTCCCCGGATCTTTGGATTACTCGACATCGAGATCGCCCCCAAGGGCGCCCCCACTGAAAAGCCGCCTTTGAGCTTCCGGTTGAACTTAAAAAAATACCGCCAAGCCTATCGCCGCGAAGGCCGCTATCTGTTGCGCAGCACCCTCAGTGCCGAGAACCCCGAGCAACTCTGGCGCCTTTACCTGCAGCTCACTGAGATCGAGCAAGTCTTCAAGGAAATCAAGAACGACCTTTCCATCCGCCCCATCCATCATCAGAGAGATGATCGCATCGAGGCGCACATCTTTATCAGCTTCCTTGCTTACTCTCTGTGGGTCACCCTGAAACGTCGACTCTACCCGATGGCTCCGGGACTGACCCCAGCCGAGGTGCTCTCCAAAATGGCGGCCATCCAAATGCTCGATGTGAAACTGCCCACCACCGACGGACGCACCGTTGTGCTTACCCGTTACACCGAGCCCGGTGAGGACCAAAAGCTACTACTGAACCGGTTACACCTCGAACTTCCTCCCCAACCACCCCCCCAAATCGAATCCAAATAACCCCTCCTGTAGTGTAGACCTTTGGCCCACTATCAACGACTTACGTCGAAATCAGGCCCCAGTTGAGAAAGACGGGCTAGCAATAAGAAAATGAAACTGAGATTTGTGGAGATTGCCACTTCTAACTCCTCTGGTGGATTGTGCTGTGCCAATCTGTCTCGGATGTCTGAAGAGCCTCAGACTTCCAGCGTCTATCATAGCGCCTCCCCGCCGGGCGCGCGGGCCGGTTCGAGGCGGGCCAGGAACTGCCTGAAGGTCTCCCAGATGTCGTCGGGGATCACCGCCGTGGCATGACGAATGTTGGTTTCGATCTCGGCGACGGTACGCGGCCCGACCAGGGTGGCGCCGATCCGGGGATCACGCATGCTGAACTGCACGGCTAGGGCGCCCACTTCGACCCCCCGCTCCGCACACCAGGCATAGATCCGCCGCGCCCGCTCGATGTCTGGGCCCTCGCCCCGACGGGTAGCAGCCGCGTCCAGATCGATGCCGGCCAGGAGCCCGGCCTCGTAGGGCGAGCCATTGACGACGCCGACACCGGCGGCCGCGGCGTGGTCCAGCAGGGGGTCCAGCGACTGGCGGATAGGGTGGTAGTCGTAGGAGGGGAGGATCAGATCGGCGCGCCCCGTGTCGATGATCAGGCGCTGCCAGCGGTGATTCCGGTTGCCCAGACCGATGGCGCGGATCTCGCCGGCGTCGCGCAGGGACTCCAGCATCTCGAAGGCGCCCTCCGGCCCGAGGATCGTCTCCATGTCCGCCTCGGAGCCGGGATCGTGGACGAAGACGATGTCGATCGGTCCGAGTATCTCACGGCTGTTGTCGTAACACCAGCGCACATCGTCGGCGCTATAGTGGTGCCGGCGCTCGGGATGGGTACCCACCTTGGTGGAGATGGTCAGGCCGGCGCGCGTCTCCGCGTCCAGGGTAGCCAGGCCGGCTCCGAGGTGCTGCTCGGCTTGGCAGGCGCCGTACATCGGTGAGGTGTCGAAGAAGCGCACGCCGAGTTCGACGGCGCGGCGCACGGAGAGGATAGCCTCCCGCCGTCGCCGGGCGGGATCATTGTCGTCGTCGAGGAGGCCGAGATGACCGCCGATGCCGAGGGCCGTCGTCTCGATCCCGGTGCGTCCGAGGGGTCGTATTGGCAGCATCTAGCCCGCTTGTCTCACAAATTTCGGGGGACTGTTTTGCGATATGATGCACCAGCTCTTCGGTGGCGGCACCCTGAACACCCAAAGCGGGCTAACCAATAGAAGGACTTAGAGCAGAGAAGCCGCATCCAAATGGACAAGGTTCGGGACAAGGTTACTACGTAAATCAGAGCGAACTTTAAGCTCGATCAGATATGTCCCTCCCCCATACCGGTTCCGAACTCAGCGGAGTTCTGATTTGATTCGGATTTCTACGTCGTCAATTGGCGGAATGGGAAGATCTCTGTTTACTCTGATGAGAATCCACTCTTCCAGGATCTCTTCTAATTCTCTCCGGCAATCCTCAAGCGTTGGCGCATTCGCATACACCCCTGGACAGGGAGGAACTTCTCCATAAAAGGAGGAATTCTCCGGAAGTAACTCATAATGAGCAAGATCCATCGATTTCTGAACGTATTTTTGGATCATGCCACGAAGGTATCTACATTGTTTGGATTTTTCAATTCCTTCTTGTCGAACGCTCAAGGCCAGGTGCGCCTTGAGGCGTTACCTGCGTCGCCTTGTTCGGCCGTTCGTCATCTCTCGGGATTTGCTCCAGAAGGGCGGCAAGTTCCTTCGGGTGCGTCCTGTTAGCGAGGCGGACTCGAACCGCCCGGAAGGGCTCCAGTGCTTCTGCTTGACCCATCCAGCCCCGTCACATACCCGTCACATCATGACATCGCTTCTTCAGACCGGTCGGAACGGGCATCTGCGCGCACCACCCGAAAAGCGATTTCTTATCAGTAATTCTGGAGGCGGAGGACCAAGTGAAACGGGATGAGCTGAAGCAGCTAATCCAGGGTGTCATTCTTGGTGCTCCCACTCCGTTCGATGACGAATTTCATGTGGACCACGGTCGGATGGCCGAGCTCACTCAGTGGTGGGTGGAGAAGGGCGCCGTCACCGGCAAGGCAGTTCTCATGGTAGCCTCTCTCATGGGCGAAAACGCTCAGCTACGAGACAGCGAATGGCCACCTCTATTGCGAACCGTGGTGCAGGCGGCCAAGGGCAAGGTGCCGATACTCTGCGGCAGCGCGCACCACAAAGATACCCTGCGCACCATAGAGGACACGAAAATCGCCCAGGACCTCGGAGCCATCGGAGTCCAGGTACCGCCGCCCATGCACAACGATCCGACCCAGGACGATGTGCTTCGTTTCTACGAGGCGGTCTCCAACGCGATCGATATCGGAATCGTGGTGTATAACACCCACTGGGAGCGGCGGGGAAATCTTTTCGGCCTCATAACCCCCGACACCTTCAGGAAGATGTCCAGCTTCGAGCAGGTGGTCGCCATCAAGTGGAGCTACTATGCGTCAGACGGCTTCGCCTACGAGGAGATGGAGAATTTTGCCCAGACATTCAACATCCTGGACAACGGCCCCCTGCCGGTGCTGTGTCACAAATTGGGCGGCCGAGGCTACGTCAATAGGACCTCGGTGGCTCACCCGGCCTACGACCTGCGATTCTGGGAATTGCTGGAGAGTCGACGGTACGAGGAAGCCCAGGCGTGGTGGGAGAAGGTGAACACCCCGTTGGACACGTTCCATGGCAAAGTCGCCAGGCGGTCCGGTGGTGACGCCCGCGTTCCGAAGGGGCTGATGACTGTCATGGGGCACGCCATGGGCGCCCCCCGTCCGCCGTCCGAGCCCCTCAACGCGGAGGAGTTGACGGAGTTGCGCGAGCTGGCGACCGGCTGGGGCTGGCCCGTGCCCGAGCAAGCGCTTGCCTAGAATAGAGGCTGTCCCAAATCCGAGAGGATTTGGGTGGAAGCCTGATACCGATATCAATCTTCGTCACGTTATGTAGACCACGACATGCCTTCCGTCCTCGGCAGCTTACCTTTTATCCGTTATGCACCTTTCCAGCACCCTTCCTCTCGCTTTGAGTCGATAGTTCTCCCAAGGAAGCGCCTCTGACTCGATTCTTGGATCCCTATGCCGCCTGCGTTGCCTCTTTCTCATGTTCTTGCGCAAGTCTCTGCGCGATTTTCCATAGATTGTGGGACAGAACCGACCAGGCCACGCTAAGGTTACGGTTGTCAAAGCCTTTGCTGCGTATCTTGCCCCCGTGCCATCGGTTCTTGAGCACTCCGATCCGGCCTTCGGTGCTCCCTCGTCGTCGCTGCAACCGGACAAAGCGCGGCTCCTCCATCCGCTCCTTGAGCTCTTGTGGATTGCGGGGCGTAAGGGCGTCAAAAATCCCCTCTGCCTGGAGCCGCTTGCTGGCCGCCTTCGAGGCATAGCCCCGATCCCCACTGATCGCTTCGATCTTCTCCTCTAAAGCGAAGCCCTTTTGCCTCTCCAGACTTTCCCAAAGCTGCTTCAATTCGCTCGGGGCCTGCCCCCCATACAGTTTCCAGTCCAACAGATATCCCTCTGCGCTCTCGCATAAATAAAGGGTGTTGCCAAACTCCACCTCCCGATCTGCCTTGCCTCGCACGATGACGTCAATCTCAGGTTCGTAGGCGCTCAGGATCTTCTCCTCATTCTTCACCTGCCGCCCCCCTATGATCCGTTCGTGCGCCTGTTTCATGACCTGCGGTATCTGCTCTAACATACCATCCATTCGCTCGATGATTCGGCTCGCCTTCTTCTCGGTGTAATCGCTTTGCATCCACATAGCTTCCAATAAGTCACGGTGGCGAAGGGCATGGCCCTCAATCTTCTTGAGCAATAGCTTCATCCGCCGCAGGATCCCTTTACGCGCTTTGCCCGCCTCCCGGCGCCGACGCGCATGCGTCATCTCCAGGCACCGTTTGTTCATCTCCCGAGCCAATCCCTTTGCTCCCTGGGGCATGCGCTGTTTCATTCCCGCCTGCCGGATCAGACTGATCGCCTTGAGCAGCGTTGCTCCCACATCCTTGAGCAAGACCCAGTCCACGGGCCAGTGGATGTTCGCTTCCAGGCAAGTGGCGTCGATCAGGCATTCCCTCGTATCGATCGGCTTCTCTAATCCTGCCTCACCACAATGTTCAGCATTGCCCACCACCTCGGTCATCCTTGCATGCAGCTGTCTCAGATACGCTTCGTCGAAGAATTTCGAATCCCGTTCCAGACTGCTCTTCGATATTTTCCGGATCCCGTCTACCTCACGCACCCGGCAAAAATTAGCCAGAAGCTCACTGCGTCCCAACTCCTGCGACAGACAACGAAAGGATATCCCTCCGAGTAAATGACGCACCACCTCCACCCGCAGCGCTTTTATCGCTCTTAGAGCGCGTCGCTCCCGATCCTTCCCTCCCGCTTCATCCCATCCTTCCAAGGCTTTTACGATCGCCTCCCTTTCCAGCGAGGAGTCGATCAAAACCCGGTCAATCCGCTCCATTGTTTCCAGAAACACGGTGTAGTCTTTGCATCGAATGACTGGAGTTAGGGCTGGACGCAGGAAGCTTTGTACGGCAATATTTTTCATGAGAAGGGCGTGCTTTGTATTTGACTAACGCAAGCATAAGCGCCCTTTTTCGCCGGATCGAGCTTTTTGCAGCTCTATCCGGCCTTTTTTTTGCCCATAACTCATTAAAAATCAATTGTTTCCACCACTGGGACGGGCTCTACCTAGATACTATCCCGAAACCCGATCTCCCCTAGCCCTTTAGTTCCTCTATAGCAGATGTAAATGCATTTACGGTTTGCTGAACATCCTCAGCTGTGTGAGCTACCGATACGTAGAATTTCGTGTCACCCTTTAGAACACCATTTTCCAATAGAAGCTGGTTAAAGCGTGCCAGGAGTTCCTTATCCCCTTTGAGAGTTGAGCGATAGTCAGAAACCTCGCTATCGGTGAAGATTACATCGAACAAAGGAGCCTCGCCCACAACCTTGGCAGGAATCTCGGCCTCGTTCAACAGGCGTTCCAGCTCGTCTTTCAAGTGCTGGCCTGTGGTATGCAGTTTTTCATAGGTGCCTTCCTGCCTGAGCACCTTCAGGGTTGTCAGACCTGCCACTGCCGCTATGGGGTTGCCGCTCAATGTTCCAATCTGGGGCATAAAGGAATCTGGTTCGGCCGACCTGTCGAAATGAGCCATGAGTTCGTCTTTGCCAGCAACCACAGAAAGTGGGAATCCACCGGCCATAACTTTGCCCAGCGAGCAGAGGTCAGGAACGACACCGTAGAATTCTTGTGCACCACCGTAGGCGAAACGGAATCCTGTGACTACCTCATCGAATATAAGCGGAATCTCATACTGCTGGGTCACCTCGCGCAAACCCTCTAGAAAGCCGGGTTTCGGTGGCAACAACCTCTGGAATGGCTCGACAATAACGCCAGCTAGTTCATCGAGATGCCTTTCGATGATAGCAGTAGTAGTTTCGAGGTCATTAAATGGGGCGATCAAAACCTCGTTTTGAATGGAGCGTGGTATGCCTGCCGAGTCCGGAACTGCCTGTGGAAAGTCAGTGGGATTTGAGGGCAACATACTCATCAAAGCATAGTCGTGCATGCCGTGATAGCCGCCCTCGAATTTCAATATCTTGTCACGTCCACGATAGGCTCTCACCGCACGCATCGCATAAAGTGTAGCCTCGGTACCGCTGCTGCTGAACCGGACCTTATCGGCGCAGGGAACTGCGTTGACGATTTCTTCGGCCAGCAGGATGGCGTGCTCGTTGTTTGTGAAAAATGTTGTGCCCTTTTGCAGTTGCTCGCACACAGCTGCCGTTACTTCGGGATGGGCATGGCCGATGAGCATAGGCCCGGAACCAAGAAGGTAATCAACGTACTCATTCCCACTGACATCTCGCACACGCCCTCCATGTCCCTCATTGATAACAATGTCGTTGCCTAAGTTTCCGAGGCTGCCTGCGGGCAGAAACTGGCGTGCCTTCTGGATAATCTGCTTTTCTCTAGCGGAAATATTGCGGTGTGTCACGAGATACTCCTTACATAGCAACGGGTTCAATGGTTTGGTTTAGGCGGTTGGCACGTGTTCAGTCCGACTATATTAGAGCGCGTCGGGGTAGCGGAAGATAAGGCCTTCATTTATGATTAGCCCCTACATCTCCCTAATTGAACTAGGTCCATGACCGCCTGTGGTTGGGTACTCAATAATCCCAGCTTGGAGAGTCGGACTTTAGCGATTGAGCTTCTTGGTCCCAATCCGAAGCACAGGTACGATCAGACTGGGTAGGGCGAATTGGGCAGGCATTGCAGGGAGGGTGGCCCCCAATGCCCTTGTCCAGGACCTCGGTAATCACTTCAAAGGCGTCGGACATCTTGAAAAAATTAGACGCCGCTCCTCCCACCTTTCCTCGACGATCCAAGCCCCGCTCTCCGATGACGTCCCCGTACAATCGGCCATCAATCATAGGGCAGGGCCGTTCCCTAAAACTCCAGGTTCGGCCCTCCACCAAACGGCCATCCGGCAGGCGCATGCGGTAGGCTTGCGTTCTTTTTCCTAAACAAGGCGAGCCGTAATAGTTTTCTACCAAGTGATGAAAAGTGTTGGGCTCGTAGTTTTTTTCGGCAAGCCCCAACATAAGGCCATACCCTCCATCTTGGTACAAATGGCCCAAGGGAGAGTCTGGCCCCACGGTAAGGGTCCGGTGGTGCCCGGCCACATAGTCCCTGGCTCCCTTTCCCCAACAAGCAAAGCTGTGCGTCGGGTTAAGGCTTCTATACACCCCCTCCATGCGCCAAAAAGCATCGGGTATGGCCCCATTGGTAGAAGCCGTCTTGCTGATATCAAAAACTTTCTCCCCGTTTTCCTCCGGCATTATGCCATGGTTGAAACTGGGAAACATTAAGGTGCCCTCGGGCGTTACCACTTCCATTATGGCCTGGATGACCGTTTGAGGACCTCTCTCCACACGGGCCCTAAAGGCCTTAAGGGAAGAATGAACCATAATCTTAATCCCTGCAAAAAGCCCCAACGCTTTAAGATCTCTAACCAGCTCTTTTCGAGTGACTTCTTCCATTCGAGCCATTCTATCAAACTATTACCTGGGAACTTTACTTTAGGGAAGGCAAGCAGGAAAAAACAAAAGAATCCAAAGGGCACAAAAGCTTTCCTTTCTTACCGTTTTGCGGAACAACATACCGCTTTCCCCTGACGCACTCACCCATCCCGAACTGCTGGACGACTCCGATTTGCACAGAGCCGATGGTCTCCGGGCATTGTACGTCCTCGAAGCCATAGTCGAGTCGCACGGCAGTGAATCTGTTGTTGCGGTGTTTCATCCGCGCTAGAGTGAATCTTCAATGTCGCTGCAGTTTAGGGTTGTCGGAAATGTCGTTTGGGCCGGCAAAGTTGCTTGGGAGTTGAGGGTTGATTCGACTCTTAGTCGAATACTCTTAGTCGATTCGTTTTGCAGGGACTAAGTCGAAAGACTAAGTGTTTCCGACGAAGTGTGCGGACTAAGTGTGACGGACCGATTGAAACCTCGTATCAACTTCTGAACTAACACCACAAGGAGAACCCAATGTCAGCCAAGACCATCCGCTTCGCCCAGCTCAGCTTCTGGTTCTGCCACGCCAACGGCATCTGCGCTTCCGCCCAGCGCCACCCCAACGCCGAATTGGTCTGCGTCTGGGACGACGAGCCGGAACGCGGCCGCCGCGCCGCCGCCAAATTCGGCGTGGACTACTTCGGTTCGCTGGATGATGTGTTGCTGCGCGACGACATCGACGCGGTCGGCATCTGCTCACCCACCCACCAGCATGCCGAGCATATCATCGCCGCCGCCGAAGCCGGCAAGCATTGCCTGGTGGAAAAGCCCTTCACGCGCACTCTCGCCCAGGCCGACGCAGCCATCCGCGCCGCCGAAGCCCATCAGATCCAGGTCATGCCGGTCTACAACCTGCAGTTCACCCCGGCCCACCAGAAAATGAAGGAATTCGTCGACAACGAAACCCTCGGCCCCATCTACCAGGCTCGCCGCCGCCACGGCCACCGCGAATATACCAAGAACGGGTTCGACGCCCGACGCGTCATGAACGACCCCGATTGGCCCTGGAAAGACGGACACGCCGAAGGCCGGCGCTCCCTATACCACTCCGGATCGCACGCGGTCTACTGGATGCTGTGGATGTTCGGTATGCCCCAAGTGGTGGTCTCGCTGGGCGGCACGCGCCTGGAAGGCATGCCCGAAGAGGACAACAACGTGGCGGTCTTCCGCTACGCCAACGGCATGCTGGTCACGCTCCACACCAGCGAAACCGAGACCGCCGCGCCGCTGGCCACCGAACTCTACGGCCACAAAGGAGCCCTCATCCAGATGCGCGGCGACGGCCCCTCCACCTGGGCCGGCCAGGGCGAAGCCGGAGCCTTGATGCACTACGACGACACCAGCCGCCAGTGGACGCCCCTCCCGGAGATATCGCGCCAGTTCCAGCCCGAGGGCTCCAGCCCCAACGACCGCTACTTCGACGCGCTGGCCGCCGGCACGCAAACGCCCATCACCATGTACGACGGCCGCCGCTGCATGCAGGTGCTGGCCGCCGCCGAAAAAGCCGGTCGGGAAAAACGCCAGGTGGAAATTGCGGAGTTCGAATAAGGACTCGAAGGGTTTCATGGGGACAGGATTCTAGTCTTCATCCCGCCCCTTGGTGGCACCTGCGAATTTTCTAACTAGAGCCCGTCCCAGTGGTGGAAACAATTGATTTTTAATGAGTTATGGGCAAAAAAAAGGCCGGATAGAGCTGCAAAAAGCTCGATCCGGCGAAAAAGGGCGCTTATGCTTGCGTTAGTCAAATACAAAGCACGCCCTTCTCATGAAAAATATTGCCGTACAAAGCTTCCTGCGTCCAGCCCTAACTCCAGTCATTCGATGCAAAGACTACACCGTGTTTCTGGAAACAATGGAGCGGATTGACCGGGTTTTGATCGACTCCTCGCTGGAAAGGGAGGCGATCGTAAAAGCCTTGGAAGGATGGGATGAAGCGGGAGGGAAGGATCGGGAGCGACGCGCTCTAAGAGCGATAAAAGCGCTGCGGGTGGAGGTGGTGCGTCATTTACTCGGAGGGATATCCTTTCGTTGTCTGTCGCAGGAGTTGGGACGCAGTGAGCTTCTGGCTAATTTTTGCCGGGTGCGTGAGGTAGACGGGATCCGGAAAATATCGAAGAGCAGTCTGGAACGGGATTCGAAATTCTTCGACGAAGCGTATCTGAGACAGCTGCATGCAAGGATGACCGAGGTGGTGGGCAATGCTGAACATTGTGGTGAGGCAGGATTAGAGAAGCCGATCGATACGAGGGAATGCCTGATCGACGCCACTTGCCTGGAAGCGAACATCCACTGGCCCGTGGACTGGGTCTTGCTCAAGGATGTGGGAGCAACGCTGCTCAAGGCGATCAGTCTGATCCGGCAGGCGGGAATGAAACAGCGCATGCCCCAGGGAGCAAAGGGATTGGCTCGGGAGATGAACAAACGGTGCCTGGAGATGACGCATGCGCGTCGGCGCCGGGAGGCGGGCAAAGCGCGTAAAGGGATCCTGCGGCGGATGAAGCTATTGCTCAAGAAGATTGAGGGCCATGCCCTTCGCCACCGTGACTTATTGGAAGCTATGTGGATGCAAAGCGATTACACCGAGAAGAAGGCGAGCCGAATCATCGAGCGAATGGATGGTATGTTAGAGCAGATACCGCAGGTCATGAAACAGGCGCACGAACGGATCATAGGGGGGCGGCAGGTGAAGAATGAGGAGAAGATCCTGAGCGCCTACGAACCTGAGATTGACGTCATCGTGCGAGGCAAGGCAGATCGGGAGGTGGAGTTTGGCAACACCCTTTATTTATGCGAGAGCGCAGAGGGATATCTGTTGGACTGGAAACTGTATGGGGGGCAGGCCCCGAGCGAATTGAAGCAGCTTTGGGAAAGTCTGGAGAGGCAAAAGGGCTTCGCTTTAGAGGAGAAGATCGAAGCGATCAGTGGGGATCGGGGCTATGCCTCGAAGGCGGCCAGCAAGCGGCTCCAGGCAGAGGGGATTTTTGACGCCCTTACGCCCCGCAATCCACAAGAGCTCAAGGAGCGGATGGAGGAGCCGCGCTTTGTCCGGTTGCAGCGACGACGAGGGAGCACCGAAGGCCGGATCGGAGTGCTCAAGAACCGATGGCACGGGGGCAAGATACGCAGCAAAGGCTTTGACAACCGTAACCTTAGCGTGGCCTGGTCGGTTCTGTCCCACAATCTATGGAAAATCGCGCAGAGACTTGCGCAAGAACATGAGAAAGAGGCAACGCAGGCGGCATAGGGATCCAAGAATCGAGTCAGAGGCGCTTCCTTGGGAGAACTATCGACTCAAAGCGAGAGGAAGGGTGCTGGAAAGGTGCATAACGGATAAAAGGTAAGCTACCGAGGACGGAAGGCATGTCGTGGTCTACATAACGTGACGAAGATTGATATCGGTATCAGGCTTCCACCCAAATCCTCTCGGATTTGGGACAGCCTCTAACTATCCCGCTAGACGGGACCAATCGACGCGAATCGGATTCTTCCGCCCTCGAATTCGACCCCTATGCGATGCTTTTTCTATTCGCGCTGATTCGAGTGATTCGTAGTTTCAATATTCTTAATTATTCTTCCGTGTCTCCACTGCGCGCTGTCCTCCGTGCGTCAGTTTCCTTTTCATCTATTCCGTTGCCAACGATTAAGGCTAGGGTCGCGGCTCGTCCGCGTGCCCTACGCCGTCTGGTTGGGAGTGCGTCCGTACTAGGATTTCAAGATCTTTCAACAAATTCTCGAATCCATGATCCGAGAGACTGATGGTAGATCTATCACTATGGTGTTTTGAAGAATATCTGGTAGCTGTAAATATCCAAGAAGGTAGGGATTCCATGGTAGGTGGACTTTAGCCTGACGGTCGGAGAAGTGTGGCTCCGCCATTGGATCCTCGTAACAGGTTGACCTCGCTCATCGAATGAGAACCGTTCTTCTGCGGCCCCTGCGACAGCGTCCCGAAGTTTGCGAAAGAATGAATCAAAATGGCTCAAGTCTTTGATCTTGCTTCTCGCAATCCATTCATAGCCATATACTTGCCTTAGCTGTCGACGTCTTTTTCGACTGATTGGAACCAATTCATAGCATACTTCGATTTCTTCAGAGTCTGTGAATCGTTCAATGCTACTGTCAATGGTGGGGCGGTACGATCGGGAGAGTTGTCTAACCTGTGTTTCTTCACAAACGCAGAATATGTTGAATTTCGTCATTTTCCAAGAAAGAGATATCCAAAATCTGTTTTCTCAACGTCATAGAGTTGGATCGACAAGGCTCGCGCCAAAGGGCCTAGCAGACCATACTCCACTACGCGTTCGGCGAGTTACTACTGAACATGAATACCTGTCTCGTCGGCGGTCACGGGGTAGGGGTCGGACAAAGAGGACTGTTCATTCCGCCCCTGGGTACCGATCAGGTACCAGTCTCCGCGCCATTTGACGAGCTGGCTGGCGTAGAACCAATCCGGCAGCGGATCGGGCATGATCTCGCCGGTGCCGTGAATTGAGAACGGCCCGGTCGGCGAGTCACCGACCATGGAATAATCGGTGCTGCGAAAAGGGTGGCCGGGGAACTGGGCTTTAAACGACGGCGCCAACCAATAGTCGTGGGTACAGAAGATGAGGTAGTAGCGCCCATCGATGTGGTAGAGCTGCGGGACCTCCATCTCTTCGGTCATACGGTCGTGTTCGGGAGGCGGCAGGGTGTCCCAGCGGACCATATCTGTCGACTGGGCGAGCCCGATGGTGCCACGCATGGTCTCGTCGCCGTCGGTCCGGCGGGCGCAGACGCACTGCAAGACGCGGTCACCGGTGTCGAACAGGAACGGGTCGCGCCAGTGGGTCAAGGTACGTTGGCCGGTTGAGGTGATCTCGTAGTAGTTTCGATCTGCTTCGCTGGTGGGGTTCTCGGGCCGTTTTCCCCAGTACACGAGGTCGTTTGAAAACGCCATGCCGACACGCTGCACGAAGAAGGATTCGTGCCGGTGACCCGTAAAGGCCATCCAATAGAGGCCGTCCCGACGGATCACGCAGCCGGTGGCCAGATTCTTGTCGTCCCAGGCGCCGGAAGGGCCGATCGTCAGGGCGAGGCCGAGGTAATCCCAGTGCTGCAGATCGTCGGATACGGCGTGACCGATCTCGAGGCCGGACGGCTGCCCAACGCGATTGACGAGAAAGAATGCGTGGACCGTTTCGTCTTCGACGAAATACCAGGCGTCGCCGATGCGGTGTCCTGGGAGGGTGAACATAAAGAGTTTTCTCAGATTAGGATTCTTTGTCGCGAGCTTTGGCGAAATCTGATATCGTAGCACCCTCGATTTTAGGGTCAACGGCTCCCGGACAAATTTCAGATTTTTCGTGATTGAAGAAGAGGGAGTTGGATCGCCGAAGCTCGCGACAAAGGGACACAGAGACCGGACCACACTAGAAAACCCCTCGCCAAACTCAAAAGAACCAAATGGAAAACGATCGCCAGGATCATTTTCACGGGATCGAGACGAGGTTTGCTCCGCGGAAATCTGAGCGAGTATACTGCGAGGACAGTATTGATCGAATTTAGAAAGTGACTCCGAATACCCTTGTAACCTTATCTCGAACCTTGTCTGCCTCGGCGCAGCGCGGCGACGACGGATCTAATGCACGACGTTTAATAGCAACACGTTGCTAAATTCCAAGCCTGCCTTCCGGTGCCCTCTCCCATTACATTTCGGCTACGAGCCTGCCTTTGGAGTCGTGTTTGACCTTTGTCGTCGTTCTCGGACTGCCATTCCTATTTCTTCTTCCCTCCCGTAGCGCCTTCAGACGGCCCCGGTAGCGTTTGGGCATCTCTGTTTTGCGCCAGTCGAGAAAGGTCTGTTCGCAGCGGTTGCGGTTGGTTTGGGACGGGGCGGCGGGGATAGCGATAGAACCGAAGGTGATCCCGTTGACTTTGCGGGATAGAGCGACGATTTCTCCTTTGCTGATAATCAAGGTGACCCCGACATTGGCCTCGACAATGGGTACGCCATTTTCGCGGGCTCGGCTGAGGACAGCGGTATCCTGGGCGCGGGATCGATCGCCAAAGGAGGGGATCATCAAGTATTGCGCTCCATCCAAAACTGGAATGCGGGCAAGGTCTTCGTTCCAGCGATCGTTGCAGATCAGAAATCCGGCGCGTCCAAAGGGAGTGTCAAAAGCCTGGCTGTGCTTGCCGAGCCGGTTGAACCACCAGGCTTCGCGATATCCCTCTGCCAGTTGCATCTTGTGGTACTTGCCCCTTACCCGGCCTTTGTGGTCGATAAAAACAGCGCAATTGTAGACCCCGTCGTCGCAGCGCTCGGCCAGGCCAAAGGCCAGACAGATCCCCCGGGCAACCGCCAGCTTGCGAAAGCGCCGAATGACCGGGCTGCGCATGTTCAGCGCGACCTGGTCGATGCGCTGGGCCGGAGCTTGCCCGGCAATGATCTCGTTGACTACATAACCGTCCAGAATCCCTTCGGGGGCAACGGCTAGCTGCGCCCCGCCATCGGCGGCCTGATGAAAGGCCTGCTCCAACCGGTCTGCATTTTTCTGCAGATCAAATTTGATCGGCTTAAAGGATATGGCCGCAGCAGAGACGTCGGTATACATGGTTGCAGATTCAGACCCTGGTTCGATTTTTCCTTCCTCGTAATCTCGCTGAGCGACGAAGAAGACGATAATTTTCAGGACACCCCTAATACGGAAAGGATAAAGATTATTGTGGTATAAAAAGCAGGTTTTGTATCTTTGATTTTCAAATTCGAACTCCGGTTGCGCTTACGATTGCGACGATCGATTAGTAATCAGGACGAATCGTTGTGCAAGTGGATATAGTCAGAACCGATTTTCAACGCGACCGCTTATTTCTGGAAGAAGCAGAGCAGGCCATGTACATAGAATCAGGCATGGCTCGTCCAGATGAACATGGGCGATTGGAAGAATTAGCAGACGCGTCTCTGACGCGGCACCAAGATAGAGTCTCCATAGGCACTGGTGCGGGATTCTGCGCCCGGCTTAATGACTCTCCTGTAGGCTTCGTTTTTTGTAGGTTTGATACCGAAAAAAGGAAGGGATGGGTAACCACTGTATATGTGGCTGAGCCTTATCGTGAACAAGGAATCGGCAAACGTCTGATGGCCGCGGTACTTGATGAGGCCGATTCAAAGCAAATGCGAGATGTCGGACTGATGGTAACATCTGCGAACGAGCGGGCAATCAGAATGTACACGTCGCTTGGATTCGCTATTGAAAAACACGAAATGCGTCGATCTTTTCCCCTTTGATTCTTGCAGGCAGCCGACTTTTGTCGGTGGTAGAGGCTCAGTTTTCGAACTACCGCGTCGGGAAAATCGCAAGACTACCAACAAGCTCGGTCGCTAGAACGACCCACCCCTGGCCCCTCCGAGGCTCATCGTTCCCCATAAAAGAGCTGGACACATCGATGCGCACGATGCAATTTCGTGGGCATGAACAAAACCCATACGATCTGTAGACAGAGCTTCACGCCCGCCATCCTGGATAGGATCAACCGGTGGGTGGAGGCAAGCCAAGAGCTAACACGGCGCCAATTATCAATCAAAGTCTGTGAGTTAATGGACTGGCGAGACGGTCAGGGAAAGCTCAAGGAGATGAGTTGTCGAGTGGCTTTACTGCGTCTTAAGAAGCGAGGCCTGATTGAATTGCCGGCCCCTCGCAGGAAGGCAGAGAGGAGAAAGAAAGAAAGGGCTTTGGAGGAGTGGCTTTGGCCTCTATCGATAGAATGCAGTTTAAAGCAAATAGGGGAAGTGGGCCTTGAGCCTGTGAGCCTGCAACAACCCGAGCGGCTTAAGCTGTGGAGTGGGCTCATAGAGCGCTATCACTACCTGGGCAATAGTCCCTTGGCGGGGGCCCAGATGCGCTATCTGATCGTATCGGAGAAGGGGATTTTGGGGGCCCTCGGATTCAGTGCTGCGGCCTGGCGCACGGAGGTGCGCGATCGATGGATCGGCTGGGATGATGAGCACCGTTTGGACCATCTGGACAAGGTGGTAAACAACGCGCGCTTTTTGATCTTACCCGGTGTCAGAGTACCCAATCTGGCCTCCAAGGTACTCAGTCTGTGCGCGCGGCAGCTTCCCTCTGATTGGCAACGACGTTATGGCTATGAACCGCTCCTTTTGGAAACTTTCGTGGAGCACAAACGATTCCGTGGCAGTTCTTATCGGGCGGCCAACTGGCAGTATCTGGGTTTGACCAAGGGGCGGGGCAAAATGGATCAAAACCACGAGCATAAAAAATCGATCAAAGCGGTCTACTGTTATCCATTAAGGAAAGATTTTCGGGAGCTCTTGGGAGGCCGAGAGGGACTGTGGCAAAAGCCTTCTTTATTGAATTGGGCAGAGAAGGAATTTGAGGGCATTGAGCTGGGCGATGAGCGGCTTCACAAACGCTTGCATCGGCTCAGTTTGGACTTTTACGCTCGGCCCGAGGCGAACATTCCGCAAGCCTGCGGCAGCGTAGCAGCGAGCAAAGGGGCCTATCGCTTCTTTGCTCACGAAAGGGTAAGGATGGTCAGGATAGTAGGAGCGCATAGCGAAAAGACGATTGAGCGTTGTCGGGAAAAAGAGGTCATATTGGGGGTGCAGGACACCATGCTGACAAACTACAGCGGGCACCAACAAGCGGTTGATCTGGGGGAGATCGGGACCCAGGCGGGCAAGACCAAAGGATTGATCGTACACGACACGATGGCCTTTGACACTGATGGATTGGCCCTGGGGCTATTGGATGTGCAAACCTGGGTGAGAGACCTCAAGAAGCCCCAAAAAGAGCAAAGAAAGAACAAACCTATGGAAGAGAAGGAGAGTTACAAATGGATCAAAAGTTACGATGCCTTGGTGCAAGCGCAAAAGCAGGATCCGGGGAAGCTGTGGGTCAGCGTGGGCGATCGAGAAGCCGATATTTATGAACTCTTTGCCCACGCCGAAGAAGAGGGAGAAAAGGGACCGAAGCTGTTAGTGCGCGCGACCCATAACCGCATCCTCAAAGAAGAGCAAAAGAAGCTCTGGGAGAGCCTCAAGGAGGAGAAAGTGGCGGGCATCCTGCAGGTGCAAGTACCTCGAAAACCAGGAGAGAAAAAGCGCCTGGCCAACCTCCAAATCCGCCATAAAGAGGTCCTTTTAAAAAAGCCATCGAAAGATAAGGAGAAAATCAGAGGGTGGGGCCGTCTATGCCCATGAAAACGATCCCCCCAAAGGGAGCAGGGCACTCTCCTGGATGCTCCTGACGACGGTGCCGGTAAACTGTTTAACAGAAGCCGTGCAAAGAGTGCGCTGGTATACCATACGCTGGCAGATCGAAGTCTATCACAAGGTGCTCAAAAGCGGATGTAGAATTGAAGATCGTCAACTCAAAAGCCGCCAACAACTGGAAGCTTGCCTGGCCATCGACATGGTCGTGGCATGGCGTATCTTCTATCTGACTCATCAAAGCCGCCACCAGCCCCAGCAACCCTGTAGCATTAACTTCGAAGAGCATGAATGGAAGGCGCTCTACTGCTTCGTCAATCGCACCGAGCAACTACCCATCAAAGCGCCTCCTCTCAGGCAGGCAGTAAGGATGGTGGCCCAACTGGGCGGATTCTTAGCGCGAAAATGCGATGGAGAGCCAGGGCCCAAGACACTTTGGCGTGGGTTGCAGCGACTCCAAGACATCGCCAGCTTTTACAGGATGATCACTTCAGGCGAACTGAACCTTGATAGTAGCCAGCTGACTTACGGAACAGGATAAGCTCCCAAGAGGGGATGCTTCGGGATCGTGCATCTGAGACTGCAAAAGCAGAACGTAAAGATCGGTTCCCCGAATAGCCCAACTTTTACGAAAGTTGGGCTGTAGCCGAGACGATTCGATAATTGTCATCATCGTCACAGCACTCGTAGAACAACCGTGCCCCGCCGTCATCCAGATCAATTACGGACGGCTCGGAAACCATGCTGCTGTCCCACCGTCCTGCTTCCAGGTCGATGACCGGTTCGGCTTCCTTCTGCCAGTTTAGACCGTCAGCTGACGTTGCCGCAAACACGCCTCCCTGGACTGTCTCGCTCCATCCTGAGTAGTAAATACGATAGGAGCCATCGCCCAGACGGATCACTTCAGGGGCATAGACCGAGTAGGTTTCGCGGTCCGTCTCCTGCGCGATCCGGACACCGGGCTCTTCAATGAATCTCAACCCATCGGAGGAGACGGCGCTGATGATCTGGTTGCCTGCCTCCAGCCCTGCCTTAAGTGGGTAGGTGTAACGGTGAAAATACATTCGGTAGGCGATCGTCCCGTCCTTCTCGATATAGATCACACGCGGCGTACCGTAGGACCATCTGCCATCCCCGAAGCGCAACCCCGCCTCCGGATGCCACACCAAACTATCTTCCGACAAGGCGCTCAGAATCACGGTCGGTTGCGGAGAAGCTCCAAAGCGCTGCTCGGGGGCCGGCAAGCCTGAGCGAGCCTCGAAGTACATCCGATAGCGACCGTCTTCAAGGGGGATGACATCCGGACACAACGTCCTGGCGGAGGCATGGGGTTGGAACAGGTCTACCCGCACCCCGGGTTCCTTACGCCAAGTCACGGCGTCCTTCGAAGACGCGCTCAGGATGTAACCCAGTGCATCCGGATCCCGCCGCGCCGGGCCTAAACCGGTGTAGTACATTCGGTAACCGCCCGACGGAAGATGGATCACATTCGGCGTCAAGATCCGCTCCGAGTCCAGCGGGCTGTCCAAGTCGATTGCGATCCGAGGATCCTTCACAAAGTCGGTGCCCGGATCCCTCTCGTGGAAGTGCACTGATGTCAGCAGTTCGTTTCTATCCATTGGTTACCATCCAAGCAGCTTTGTAATCGAGTGGATCGTCCAAAGTCCACGTTTTCTTCCTCTCCGAATATTTCCTGAACACCTAATCCACGCCGCACGGATGCAACTCACAGTCGATATCTTTTGTCTCGAATGTCGTCGCGATCAAAGTTACATTCACCCTGCGGGCAACGGAGCTGCTACAACCAACCTGCTCCTATTCAGCGAAGCAAACTTCGTTCCCGAACCTTGTCCATACCCCGGCTGCTCTCCTGATCCGTACTTAAGGGCAAAAACATGGCTGGCAGAAACATAAGGTCGATTCCTACCTTATATTTTTGCCCCACATCTTTCTGCCATCTCTCCACGCTACCGACGAGAATCTGATGTGAGGATTGAAAGTCCCGATAAGAACAGACAAGGTTCGAGATTGAGGTTCGAGAGCAAGGTTACCAGGGGAAGTCGGAGCTATCTTCGCCCTCCAGGCAAGAGACCGGTTTGCAACTTTCTTGCACCTACTGAGCGGAGCAAACCTTCTCCTGAACCTTGTGCATAACCCCGTCGAATTCCATTCGACATTCTCCCTGGTCGAATTCCATTCGAAAATCTTCGTTCACCTGCTCCTGTTCGAGGATGCTTACATGCAGGGCCTGACCCGTGAACCGACTCAACACGACTTTAGGACCATCCCCTCATAGCCTGGGACAGTCTGCTCTGTCTCCGACCTCGTTGGTTCTTCTTCGAAAAAGGAATTCAGACCATTAAACGCCTTCAAGGTCTTCTGTGCCCTTTTGTTAAGTAGCCCGCTTTTTGTGGCCCGCAGGCGGCAACACGACGGGAGGAACATTCAGCCGCAACACGATGCTCGAAAGTTTGTGAGAAAAGCGGGCTAGGAGGGGCGTGGGGTGAGTTGCCGGACTCACCAGGATTGCTCCTCAAACCCTTCCGCGATCTCCACCGTCCTGCTTCCAGGTCAATAGCCGGGTCTACGGATTGGGCGGAGCCGTGAAAATGAGAATCTCCAGGGTCACGTCACCGGTGTTCTCGATTCCGTGTTCGCACCATGGCGGGAGGTGGACAAACATCCCCTCTCTTACCTTTCTCTTCTCGCCGACCAGCGTCATGGGGCTCGCCCAAACGGTGAAAGCTGTTCCGATCAGGCGTAAGTTGGAACCCTTCCGGCGCGTCCCATCCCGGATGATGGGAATCCTCGATGACCGCGATCCCGCTGCGGTCGGGATGGCTGCCGTTCAAGTAGAACCAGCTGCCGCTCGGCAAGGGGTACCGATTCAAAACCTCGTTTGCCACCCGCGGTTCAGCAATATGGCTTTTGTGATCCGTATACCATCGCCCCATCCCTTCTCCGGGCGTTCTGAGGATCGCGGCTGAACGGTGCAGACAGAGATCCTCAGTCCCGAGAACCTTGTGCAGGTATTTGAGGTAAGGCGGATGCTCTGCAAGCTTCCAAAGCGGCCGGCTCTCCTCGGCCAGCGTCATGTGGTACCGGTTTGAGGCTGGGGGCAGATCGCGATCCGGGTCGAGTAGTTCATCGACGGAAGCCTTCAACTCTCCGACAAAATCGAGATCGATCATCTCTCGGATGACGCAGTAGCCGTATTCGTCAAGACAGCTGAGCGCGCCGTCGATGTCATCGCGATCGAAGTAAACGTTGTAGTTGGGTTGGTAGTCTGACATACGAGAATCTCCAATCGGACCGGGCAGCACTTAGTTTCATTACTGTGGAGCAAAAGCACAGAATAAAAATCGATGAGAGTGTCAGCGGTTCGACCCGTCGCCGCTTCGCTTTACCGAGGCAAGCAAGCTCACCGTTGGGTGGCGGAGTGGGCGGCTGGCGGGCTCGTCTGGGTCTCGTCTCCCCCGATGATGCCGTGAACATTCCGGCCACGACCATCAGCACTGCCCAGGTCCAAGCGCTGCGGACGCTCGGCGTGAACCGGGTAGCCGTTTCCGGCCCCTATCCCACCGAGGTGACACAGCTTCTGGTGCAATTCCTCGAAGGGCACGGCTTCGAGGTAACGGGAAGCCAGAGCGCTGGTATGGAAACCGAATGGCAAATTGGAAACGCACCACCCTCGGTTTGGTATAATCTGGCACGCGAGGTAGATTCGCCACACGCTGAGTGCGTTCTGCTCGCCTGTAGCGGCATCCGCACGGCCGCCATTATCGAACCGCTGGAGCGTGACATCGAAAAACCTGTTGTAAGCGCACCGGCGGTGAGCATCTGGGCGGCACTCCGTCTTGCCGGGGTGAACGCGCCTGTCTACGGACGAGGCGTCCTACTGGCAGACCACTGAAAAGGAGACGGCCGATGGTTATTCCGAAGGAAAACGGGTTCACAGCTGAGGAGTTCCAACGTCGGCTGACCGCGGTGCGATCCAAAATGGCGTCCCGAGAGATCGATGCGCTGCTCGTGTTCAGTTTCACTACAATTTTGGCTATTCTGTCGGCATTGGCTTTCCACCGGATTGGTTGGAACCCATCTATTTCTTCATCCAACTGAATAACCACACCCCTCTGCAGGCCGGCATGACCTTTCACTTGCCATTCACCCTGCGCGTGCTGGGCGTCTATGGCGCAGGCGCCAGCGAGACCATCCTGATTACCGAGACCGGCTGCGAGGTCTTGACTTAGTGCTGGTTTGTCCGACCGGTTCTCCAGCAATCTACCATCGTAATCGTAAGCGCAATCGATAGTCGGTCTTTCGAGATTCGATTGCGCTCGAGATTGCGAATTTCGATTTGGAATGACCGAACTCCGTTCTCCTCCCTCTCCTAAATCACCGGAACCCCATCGGCCCTTCACCTGTGCGGCTTGCGGTTCTTCCCTGCGAGAAGCTCATCTGGTTCCCCACCGAAAGAGAGGGGCAGTCCAATTTCACCACCTGTTCCTGAGTTACATTGAACTGCCACGAGCAATCCTTCTCCAGGTCTTCCGGTCGCCACGCACTCCGATCCGTCACGGGCTCCCACTACCCATCCATCTCGTCTTCACTTTCTTTCCGAATTAGTAGCTGCCTACGGACTTCGCGGCAGGATGCTCCTAATTCGGATCAGGGCTGGTGATCGGTATTGACGGGGAGCTCGGCGTTGGAGATGAAGCGATCCACGGTGTTGTGGGTGGCGGGTCGGGTGCGGAAATCAGCTATCCAAGGCTCGCGGAAATAAGCCTGCTTTCCGCGGGGCAGGGATTGCATGACCACAGGGGAAATCTTAAGCCGGTGCCAGTGGGTCGCTAGGTGCGAATAGGCATGGAGCACGGTGATCCTGGGGGTATCCCGTTGCCAGACGGGTCCGGAGTGGCATAGGTTTTCGGTGAAAAAGACCGCGCTCCCGGCCGGGCAGGAATATGTGGTTAAAAAGGGACTGCGCTTGCCGTTATCGAGCGAGAGGTGGTCGGGGTGAATGTCGAATTCGGATTTGTGGCTGCCGATAAGAAAGTGGGTACTCTGGTCTTCCATGGCGATGTCGGTCAGTTCGAAGATCACCCGCACCATACCGGCGTGGATGCGTCCGTTCTTAACCCGGTAGCCGAAAATAGGATCGGCCTGCTTGGGTCCACCGCTGTGAAGGGGTCCGTGCTCTTCGCCTCTGCGGCGCCACACGCAATTGCAGCTCTCGAGTCGAATTTCGGAACCGATGACTTCGTGCAGGACATCGATCACCTCGGGATGGTCGATGAGCACACTGGCCGGGCCCCCTGGCACATCGCGGTGCTCGGGGGGCAGGGATTCGGGGTCGTGTTTGATGCGGTCGATCTGGTCGACGATGGCCGCCACCTCATCGGGATCGAGAATGGCCGGCCGCACCAGGAAGCCCGCCAGATCAAAGCGGAAGCGCTCTTCATCGGTCATGGACATGGTTGTCTTTGTTCAATTCCAGTCTGTTCGTCTTAAACCGAGTTCCTTTTCTACCCAGTTGGATTCCGTGTCAACCGAGGCCCGTCTCCGTCCTCCGATGTCGGACTGCGCCGTGGCGCTGCGGTTGACCTACGGCGCTTCGCTCGAGACGCACTACTTGAAACTTCGATGCTTATGCCCTTCTGCACGCTCAGGGTCTACGACGGGTCTTCGGAATCCAATTTCAACATCGATTGATCTGACAAGACGCCATCATATCAATCTAACCGAGGGACACCAACCTCCTCGAAGAGCCGCTGCAATTCCTCCAGCCGAGCGGAGCTGGGGCGGCGCGCCGGGGGCCGCGGTGGACCGGCTATCATTCCTACCTCCTCCATGGCCGCCTTGATGAAGGGACCTTCGCCCTCGGTCTCGGCGACGACCTTTGCCGTCCACTTGGACCAGTGCCACTTGAAACGGGCCAGTACAGGAATGACTTCCTCGTAGGCCTTTTTCTGAAGGAGATCCCAGATCCCCAGCGGGTACTCCGGCCAGAAGTTGCCGATGTGAGTGATGAAACCGACCGCCCCCATCATGTTGGACCAGACATGCTGACCGTGGTTGTCGATGATCCCCAGCCTGTCGGCGAACTGGTGAAGGCCTTCGGTGTAGGTCCGCATGTCCGGAGAACTCCACTTCAGCGCCACGACGTTAGGAAGCTCCGACAATCGTTCGACTGTCTCCGCGTTCATGCTCAAGGTATTCCACCAGTTGTTGTAGATCATAATCGAAAGGTTGCTGCCCTCGGCGGCGGCCCTGAAGTGGTCGTAGATGTCGTCGTCGGGGGAGCCGTAATAATACGGAGCGGAGAGCTGGCCGAGTTCAGCCCCGACTTCGTGCGCATAGCGAGCGAGTTCGACGACCTCGCGGGAACCGTTGAACTGGATGCTGGTGGCAATGGGCACATCGCCGTTGGCTGCTTCGACGCTGACGCGCGTCACTTCCTTGCGCTCCTCCATCGTCATCATGGGAAACTCGCCGCCGCCGGCTGCGACAAGCAGCACGCCCTGACCTCGCCGGACGCCTCGGTCGATCATGCGCCGGATGTTGATGCGCAGGGCGTCAAGGTCGAGTTCGAAGGTTTCAGTAAAGGGCGTGGCCACTGAGACCATGGGGCCACAAAAGGTTGTTTTCGCTACTTCGATATTCATCGTGTCGTCTTCTGCTGATTGGAACTTCGATGCTGGTCAGGGTTTACGGACCATGCCGAGATGTCGAAGTCAACGGCATGTTCGTCGAAATGCTCACGCATTCCGCTACTAACCGCGACGCGATCTGTAGCGGAATGCGTGAGCATTTCGTCTACTTGGGCGCCCATGGAGCAGATCGCGGGATGGTTGGATTTGATTAGGCAACTTTTCAATCTTGCGGATAGGAGCGGAGTGAACGAAGCTGTCGTGCTCAACAGGCGAGACCGGGGCCATCTGGAAAGGGAGTCGAATTTGCCTGAAAGGGAGATTCCAACGAAGCGAAATAGCATGGATTACGTAAACTTTGGAAAATTCGGCGTCAAAGTCAGTCGCATCGCCCTCGGTCTGGGATTGCGTGGTCAGGCCGACCCGGTGCAGGCCCGGCGCATGATCGAAGCCGCCATCGACCGAGGGATTAACTTCCTGGACTGTGCCAATGTCTATGGCACTATGGACGTCCGAGCAAATTTCGGCCAGTCGGAAGAGATTCTGGGTCAGGCCATCAAGGGAAAGCGCGATGATGTTGTCATCACTTCCAAGGTTCGAGGAGAGGTCGGATCCGGCCCCAACGACAGCGGGCTCTCACGTTACCACATCCTGCGGGAAATCGAGAACTCACTTCGCCGCCTCAATACCGATCACCTCGACCTGTATCTCGTCCATTCATACGATGAGGACACGCCCTTGGAAGAAACCGTGGGCGCCTTGGACGACGTCGTTCGCAGCGGCAAGGCGCGCTACGTGGGTTGCTGCAATTTAGCTGCCTGGCAGGTCTGTCGCGCTCTCTGGGTGGCGGACCGCATGTGCGCTCATCCCTTTGTCGGTGTCCAGCACTGCTACAGCCTTCTCAATCGCGAGATCGAGGCTGAGACGTTCTCCCTCATCCGCGATCGCGGCCTGGGCGCCATGGCCTACAGCCCCCTCGCTGTCGGACTGCTCACCGGAGTCTACCGTAAGGGCCATCCCCCGCCGGGAGGCACTTTATGGGCAACCCGTTTCACCGAAAGATATGGGGAGGTCATGGACGGTCCCGCCGGAGAGATCGTGGAGGCCACCGTGGCTGCCGCCCTTGAGCTTGGAAAATCACCCGCCCAGGTCGCGATCGCGTGGATTCTGTCCCATCCCGAGATCTCGTGCGCCATCAGCGGAGCGGACAACATCGACCAATTGGAGGACGTAATCGGGGCCGTTGGATGGCGGTTGCCCGATGAGATCAGGGAACGTCTCGATCGCATTTCCGCCGTTCCCGGCCTGGCCGTGAAATGATCCCACTGGATAACACCGCGATGCAGCGTTACCTCACCGAGGGCAACATTACGGTCCAGACGGACTTCCACGAGACCTTCCACCGGTCCATCTATGATCGCGCCGAAGAGATTTTCGAATCCGACGGCAACCCCGGCAATGACATCTACCCTCGAATCCCCGAACTCGGTAATGTCTTTCGCCACCCTCGAGTCCACGACGCGCTGACCGCCATCCTGGGTCCGGACTACATCATGCACCCGCACCGGCATTGTCACCAGACACCGCCAGGCAAGGGCGCACAGAGTAATCACAAAGATAGCTACGAGGATGACGAAAATGTTCGTCATCACCGAAGCCGCTGGGCGATGGCGTTCTACTATCCCAGGGACGTGGACGAAGCTTACGGTCCAACCGTTGTGACGCCCGGTTCGCAATACTACACACAGGGCCAAAGCCTCGGATCACTTGAAGAGAAGAAGCTTTGCGGTCCCGCCGGCACAGTCACGATTGTCCACTACGATCTCTGGCACCGTGCCTCCGAGAATCTGACAGATCAGAATCGGTACATGATGAAGTTTCTCTTCTGTCGGAGAGGTGAGCCGGCTTCGGCGTCGTGGAATCACGCCGACGACCCGCCGAACTTCAGACGGCACCGACGTCTATGTGAGCATCTCTGGCGGTGGCATGCGGGTAAACGCCCGCCGGTTACGGGCGGACAGGATCTCGTGACAACGCTGGTCGACCGGTACCGACGCGGATTGGAGCCGGAGCGACTCGATGCGGCCTATCGTCTGGGCGAAACTGGAAGAACGGAGACGCTCCTCGAGCTACTCGCGAGCGATATTGGGGCGCGGCTGGATGGCAATCTCGAGAGGCGTCACACGAACGCGTGTCAGGTCGACGCGATCTACGGGCTCACGGCTGCCGATGAGGCAGCCGTCCCTGCCTTGACCGACGCTTTGTCGCATTCGGATTGGTGGATGCGTGCCGCGGCAGCCGACGCCCTCGGAGACATCGGACGCTCAGCCGCCTCGGCGACGCGTCGGTTGGCAGACGCACTGGAAGATGAATCGGAATGGGTGCGACGAAATGCGACCGAGGCGCTTGGAAACCTGAATGCGGAGGAAGCCGTAAACGACCTCGGGAAATCGCTAAGCGATGAAAGCGATCGCGTCCGTCACAACGCGGCCCTATCACTCGTCAAGATCGGCCCGCCTGCTGCCGGTTCTCGCAGAGAGCTGACGGATGCACTGGACGACGAGAACCGATACGTCCGCGCGCTCTCCCGCCTCGCACTCGACGCGATCTCTGACTAGGCGGTCTCGGTTTCAAGCTAGTTGATTCCTGGCCTGGAATTCGGATCGGGTGTTTATGATTGGGAAAGGGTCTTGCGGAACATCATATCCGAGGAAGCTGCACAGCGGCGCCCACCCCTGTGATACCTCATAGACAAGCAACCGGCTTTTCGGGAGTTCCTCTACCACTTCCTCACAGTATAGGTGATAGGTGGATATGGCGAAGGCCCAATCCTCAAACCGGCCGGTCATGAGGTTTTCAAGAAAGAGACGACGGATCATTCGGAACGCCGGGTCGGCTTTTCCCTGGGACCCGATGAGTACCGGATAGATTATCGCGCGAACGCTCTCATACCACATCTCCGGATCTCTACGGAGCAGGAGAATCTTTGCTTCTGGGTAGGTGACAGCTAGTTCTTTCCAGTAAAGGCAAGCGGGCGCGTCAAGCGTGGCTTTGTATCCTGCGAAGATATTGCGCCACTCTGGCAACTCACCATCACAAAGGGCCTCCCAGAGCGGGAAATGATCAGGGTGCAAAAAGACTTCCTGCATGTGATAACAATGCCCAAAACCAAGAGACTCGAGGGCACGCTTAACAGACATTGTGCCGGTTCTTGGAAACGCCGCACCGATCAGTCTGACTCCGTCCGCCATTTACTATTGTACCGCCGTATGTGGATACCGAGTTGAGACGTTAGTCGTTATCTGCGGTGATTGGCTGGGCCGCATGGCTCTATTCTCGAATCATCGTCTCCGCCAACGCAAAGACGCATGAGCTCATCGGCCTACCGAGGCTCTTTGCCCAGATATCCCGTGGATAAGGCGCACCCTCCACTGGCATGCCATCGAGTTCGATCGCACCTTTCTCCGAGAAGACAAGAATCGTGAACAGGATCCTCGGATGCGCCGTCGGCGGCCCTACCAGAGGCGCCTGCAGATCCCACCATGATGTCACGACCTCCCGATCCTGGGCGCGAATTGTCCACGTTGGGCGCTCGAGTATGTTTCCGCCTTTGCGGAATGTCGCCTCCACAACCGGCATTCCCACATCGTAAGGTGAGGAAGAAGTGACCTGGGTCTCATTCACGAACCGGGCGAAGGCTTCGTTGTCCGTGCACAGTGCGGTGAAGCCGTCCTCTCCCGGAATCTGCACAAAAGCTGCCGTTCCTCTACCCGCCGGACTGGTGTAGGCGTGGTAGAGGCTCACCATCCCGCTTTCGCGCTCTGTCCCCTGGGGCCGCAAGTAAGCGATCCAGTGCTCACCGCTCCATAGAAGATCCCCCTGTGAGAGCGCCTTTGATACTCTAGTCACGATTTACCATCCTCCAGTCGATCACTCTGAATCCCGACACAGCCTTTCCAACGTCCGAGCCTAGCTACGGTGTGCTTGCACGCCGTTAGCTACGGCGATTTGTTGGGGGTCGATTTTCAGCGCAAATCATCGGGAGTAAGACCGGTCCGCGATGACGCGCAGTGCCAGCGCTTCTACCTTGGCGATTGCTTCGTCCCGGCTTTCGCCATAGACCATCACTCCAGGAAGGTCAGGCACTTCTGCTATCCACCGGCCATTTTCTTCCCGTTCGATCTCAATCTTCATGGCTCATAATCTAGCTTCCTGGAGGTGAGAGTCGATTCGAATTTGATCACATTTCTCTCCCCCAACAGCAGAGTGGAGGCATACCGGGCCAAACGGGATCGATTGAAACGGCCCGAATAAATCGGCATTGCCTCTCGCGGTATTGTTGGCAGTCTGTTGTTCTGAACTACGAATCACGCCAATCGACGCGAATGGGATTTTTCTGCGCTCGAATTCCACGCTTTTGAGATGCTTTCTCTATTCGCGCCGATTCGTGAGATTCGTAGTTTCAATATTCCTCTTTCTTCCTCCGTGTCTCCGTGTCCTCCGTGGTTCAGTTTCATTCTGATTTGACGCTCTGCCAACAAGCTATTGGATAGATTTCGATGTTTCTTCGGATCACTTATTCTGTCAAGATTAGGGCGGTACGATCGGGCGGGTTTCCTAACTTGTGTTTCTTCAAGGGCGCAGAATATGTTGATTTTCGTATTTCTCCACGAGAGAGATATCTGAAGCATTGCGAAGGACGATGCGGTTCGACATTCTTCGTCCGATTGCCCCTATCTGAGGACACTCAAATATACCGACTGACCCGTTTATCGACCACTACGGACACGGATCGAACCGGGCCGGTGATTCAGATCAGATGCCGTTTTGGGAGCCGCCTTCGCCCGATGCTACGGCGAGCCAAGCTGACCCGGCCCACCAGTATCAAACGGCGTGTAGCAGGTGGTCTCCCAGCAGGCCGGGATCCCGACGCGGAGAAAGCTCGATTCAATGTTGGAGGCTCCTGCCGTGTCCGGTACTCCTCGGCGTAGCCTTGGCGAAGACGGGAGGAAACGGACCACCTCTATTCTGCAGGTTCGAGCAGCAGTCCCGCCTAGGTTCGCCTATTTTGAGTCTAGCAAAACACCAACAATGTCACCCTTCCCCTCTGATCTCGGGCTGCTGGTGAAGACCCAGAACTTGCCCTCGGCCGCACTGATTACATCGCTGTAGGCAAAGCTCTTCCCGGAATGCTCCGGTCGATCCACGATCAGCTTGTTGCGCCAAGTCTCCCCGTTGTCGGTGGAGAACCACGCCACGGTGGCATGCTCCTCGATGTCTCGCCCGGTTGCGATCAGGGTCTCCCCGGCAAAGGGCTTCATTCGAGGCGCCCACAGCTTGAGGTCCACAAGTTCTTTGAGCGGTCCCCATGTGCGTCCGTTGTCGGTGCTCCGACGCGAATAACATCGGTTCTCCGGCGGCGTGTGGTAAGTCATCGCCAGCAACGAACCATCAGGACAGAACACAACATGAGGGTAGTAGGGCGGTCCCGCGCTCTCGATTTGGGAGAAATCGTCGCGTGAGAAGATCTCGCTCCGCTTCTCCCAGGATAGACCCTGATCGGTGCTGACATAGAGGGAGTGGCCTAAACGAGACCAAATGCCGACGTACATGGTGTCGCCGCGAGTGACCACACCTCGGCCGTGCATAGCAGCGTATTGGTGGGTGTCGTCGAAGGGTCCGATCTCCCGCCAGGTCTTGCCGCTATCCTCGCTGACTTGCAACCATGCGGCCAGGATCCCGACATCGCCATTTAGAACTTCCCGTCGCTGGACGATCATCACCAACAGGCCGTTTGGCGCGAGGCCATATTCCCCGAAGAGTGCGTCAATGTTCCGTGCACGCCAATCTGCTACCGGCCCCTCGTCCTGCCAGGTGAATCCGTTGTCCCGGCTCCTCCACTGGTGAGTGAAACCATCACCTCCACTGTGTTGGTCGGAGTCCTGGTGGCACAGCAAAAGATCGCCATTGATCGCGCGTACGACACACGGACCGTGAAGGTCGCGCGAGGAGTCAACATTGACGCTAACGCGCTCTGATACTCTCACGTGCAATCCGCTATCTCTTGTTGGTCCTAAAGCCAGGCACAGAGTGAAAGCTACTTGCCTATCTCTAAGCGAAGGCACCGCTTCCAACCGTCGCCTTCCTCGATTGGGTCTGAGTTCCCTCGTTGTTGTATCCTATCAATCATCCACCCCCAGCACCGGCTCCGTCCCGGCGATCGTCGTCCTGTGCGTCACCCGCCGCTCTGCGCCGTGGTCGAACGGATCCACCACGTGAATGGCTCCTCTGTTGTCCCACATCAAACCATCGTGCGGCTTTCGAACCGTGATGGACATGGGTCGCAATATTTGTTGGGCGGCTTCACAGGCGCAAAGCCTTTCGCCGGGTCAAACTCGAAGCTAGCCACGGGGTTGAGGGCTGTCAATCAAGGCACGAATGAAGAGCGAATTCGCCCGCGATGTGCGGTAAAGTGACACTGAACTCGAACTTCACTGTCGATTCGGGATTCGGGGTTCGAGTTTCACCGTTGTCGACGGGGAATTGCACCTTCATGTGGCAGAACAGTACCGCACCCAAAGGGTGGTCGAAGTAGAAAGCTTGGAGAGACGTCGTTCAGTGTCTGATCGAGCTTTGAGTTGAAATGTGGCTTTGCCGTCAGGACTTCGGCGAACTATCTTGTCCCGAGCTCGCCGAGGGAGTCGAGTCGCAGCCGAATGGCTCTGCCACATGGGAGCAGACTCAAAGACACATGCGAAAGCCTGACCTCAAGAATGTACAACGGTTGGCGACGATCAATTTCTAATGATGCCATTCATCTGAAGGCGTCTCTTTCCAAAATTCACGGCTATCCCATAGTGGAGATTCAAGTCCTTCAGGTATGAAAGCCCCCGCCTGATATTTAACCCGTTTTCTTCCAACAATGCCGAGAGTGTTAACACAATCTTGCCCTCGACAACCACGCAATCAATTGGCGACTCATCAACTTTGTTTCCTCTGTAAAATACATTTACGATGGGCCCATGGACACAGTTGAGATTCTCATCACGTAGAGAGGTCAGTACGAGATCTCGGGTCACTTCCTCACCGTATCCTGTAACGTGTTCATCAGAGATTCGACAGAGCGCCTGTCTCACTTTTTCGCCTACTTCGTAATCTTCAGTTCTCGTCCCTCCCTCCCAATGACCGAATTCTTCTCTTACCTCACTAGCGACTGGTTCGTATGCAATCCCAGAGTACCAAGTCCGGAATAAGGGTGTGAGCGATCTCGCCGTTGAGTTCGACGCTGTGAAGCTTCTTGCTCATATGGGATATTTGATTGTCCCTCAACCAGAGCTCGCAGGCACGGTGATAGGCCCGTTCCTGCTTTCCAAGACCTACTTCATTCTGAACCTCATACATGCACTTTCGGATCAAGGCCGACTCTTCTCTGTATAGGTACTCCATCCGTTAATTCTACTACCGAGTGTGCCGATGAGCGAACCGAAATCGGTCCTATCTAAGAAGGGAAAAAGCAGGTGACAAGATACCGCTTGCAAGAAGCTGCAGATCGCCTCGCGTCAATCCGCTGATCTTCGCTAGCTTCAGATGCGTTCGATATTCACCTATCAGAAAGACCACCCGTTGGGTGAGGTACTGCTCTGCCACCTGAGGGTGCTCTCTCTTTTTCCGATCCGCGGGATCCTCGTAGATAATCGGAGATCCGGAAGCTGCCGTCCCACCAAATCGAAGTGCGTATAGGAAAGCGGGCTATCGCTTCTGCCGTTTCAGAAACTCGCGGTAGGCTTTTTCGAAACTGGGCAAGAGCACGTTGTAGGTCGAGTAGTAGTGAATCGGGCGGGCCTCCTGGCCCGGCGAGTAATCCGAAGGAAAAGCTTGGAGTAACGCCTTTGGCCTGAATGGTATTCGATAGAAATCAGCCATCGCCATATCGAAGTAAACCGTATTGAGCTCCAGCTCGTTCAGATTCTGATTCTGTTGCAAGAACCGGCGACCGTAGTGCACGCGATAGTGCTCGGAGTCGCGAAACGGTTGGGAGAGGATGGCGATGTCGCCGTCGGCTGCGCTGACTCGTTCCACCAGACGGTGGAGCGGATAGTCCTCAGCCAAACGGTCGAAATCGGCTCCTTTGACGATCAGAAAATCCGCCTGATCAACCACGGTCTGTCGCTCGAGCGATTCATACCGGACGGGCTAACGACATCGCCAGTTATATGTGTTGAAGCTTTCGTAGGTGTAGAGATCTTCAAATTCTCTTAACGGCGTGTCTAGCGCACGCAGGTCGTGCTCGAACAAATCAAGGTTGTATACGACTCCCGGATGGAATTGCCAGACAAGCGACAGCGCTTCGTTTCTCCCAAATCCTGCCACGGCGAAGTTAAAAAGGAACTTCCCTTGCTCGTTCAGCCGTTTGGCGTCGGCTGCGGTGGATACAGAGCCAACGATCGCTCGATCGATTTCAGCAGCACGGACTGGCTTGTCCATGAAATACGGACAGTAAACAAGACGCGTTGCAATTGCGGCATACTGCAACGAAGCCACCATGATCAGTGCGCCTACCAACCCGAAGCGCAGCTGCCGATGCTGCACGTGCTCGATTCCTCGAAAAATCAATAAAACCGCCGGGACTACACAGGGAGCAACGTGCCGCGGCTCCTTGACGGGCTGCAAAATCAGAATCAGCAGCGGTCCCAGAAACCACAGCCATAACAGGGCGTCGCGTCGCCATTGGGCGTCGGCCAGCAGCGCGGTACCTGAATCAGCTCTACGAAACGCTCTCCAAATCGGAAAGAGGAGAAATGGCGTCAGACAAACCAGCATCGTGATTCCAACGTGTCCGAAGTAAAACACCGCGGACTCGAACGAAAAGGCTTCGCGCGGGCCAATCAAGGGCATGATGGGAAAGGCGGTGTTTCCCAGTGAAGCGTAATACTCAAACGCCTGTGGAAACGCCACCTTGACGATGAGCAGCGCGACAACCACAGGTACGACGAAGGTCGCCCCAAGCCCTACCAGCGAAGCGAATTTACCCTCAGAGACTCGTCTCGCCGCCTCTAGCAAGAAGGGAGCCAGGAAGAACAACGGATACGTCGTCTTCAACAGCACGCCAAAAGTGAACAGCAGCATCATGGGAACGATCCACATTCGGCGGTTGAACTCGTAAAGCCCCAGCCAGATTGCGAACTGTCCCGCGACGACTGCCGTCAACGTGAACTCAGAATAGAGCTCGCGCGACAATCCTAACAGCAGTGGGCAAGACAGGACGACCGCCGCGATCAGGACAGTCGGCGAATTTAAACCCAGCTGTTTTGCCAGGACGTGAACAATCAGCACCAGGAGAATTGCGCTTACGCCATTCGCCCAGAGGGCCGTCGGGATCGATTGGCTCATCTGGAAGAAGGGAGCAAACAAGAATGGGAATACCGACGGCAGCGTTAAGCCTGTCGCATCGATGTCGCCCCTGAAGGTGCTCAGGCCATAGAGATAGTACTGCCAAGGATCCATCCACGAGAAGGTGTCTCTCTGGCGGATATCCAAGTGAAAGTCGACGGTATAGACGAGAACCAGCAGACAGAGCGGCCACAAGTCTCGAATGCGAAAGAACTGAATGTCTGCCTTGCTGCGTGTTGGGGACATCGGTGAGTTTCGTGTCGTCCAGCCAATCGGAATTCGTTAGCCCCGTACCCATGCGGGGAATCGGATCCGAAAGGAACCCATTCTTTCTCGCTTCGCCACGCAGGTCCATCCCCAAGCTTATCCACGATCCGGTCCCTGAATCACACAAAGCGAAGCGGGCAGTTCATGCCGTGCCGGGGAAGGCCCGGCCCCCTTCGTAGAGGAACGCGTGAGCGTTTCTGAATCTCGTCTGAAGCGGCGGAGTCGCAGAAATCACCTCGGATTCCTCTACAGAAAGAAGACCTGATTATTTCTAGATAAGTTGACGCGCATGCGTTCAGCGGGCTCGCGACAAAGGGACTCAGCGACCAGACCTCGCTAGAAATTCCCACACACAACTCCCGAGAACCGTGACACCTTCCCTGCTTCTTGACGCAACTCCACCGTTCAACGATCCTCCTCTTCATGAAAAAGCCTCCTCAAGTTGGTTTCTCTGAGCACGTGCCCATGCAGCAGCACTAAAAAAGCGATTTCCTATCAAATCGTGGAACTGAAGATCACGGCGGTGGACCGGTTCTTGGTGGACGTCCCATTCGAGGCCGTAGCGGAGCGGAACATGGCGCGAACGCAGCCGGAGTGGAGCATCTCAGAGATCTGCAAGGTGACCACCGACGCCGGACTGGTGGGCATCGGCGAGACTTTGGTGAACTACAGCTGGGCGCCGGTCACCGAGGCAACGGTGGATCGGGCGATGGGCGGGAATCCCTTCGAACTCATGTGGGACGACACGCTGGGCGCCGGTTTGCAGATCGCGCTATTCGATGTGGCGGGCAAGGCGACAGGGGTCCCGGTCTACCGGCTCCTGGGCAACAAAGTGCGCGACTGGTGCCCGGTTGCCTGGTGGTCCGTGGACATGCCGCCCGAGGACATGGCGGCCGAGTCGAGCCGCGCGGTCGAGATGGGCTACACGGCGCACAAGCAGAAAGCGCGGCCCTACTTCGACGTCATCGAGCAGGTTGAGGCGGTCTCCAAGGTCGTTCCGAACCACTTTCGGATCGAGCTGGACTTCAACGAACTGCTCCTGAACGCAGGATCAGCCGTGCCGCTACTGAAGGAGCTGGACACGTTTCCCAACGTCGCGATGTATGAGTCGCCCGTCCCCCAGGTGGACGTGGACGGCAACCTTCGGGTGCGCTCCCAGACCCGCGTCCCCATCGCTCTTCACGTGGGAGTGCCGCCCCTGGCCACGGCAATCCAGCAGAACATCTGCGACGGCTTCGTGGTCGGTGGAGGCGTGTCGTCGGTACTGCGGCAGGCCGCCGTCCTGTCCGCTTTCAACAAGCAGTTTTTCCTCCAGATCGTGGGCACCGGGATTACCGCCAGCCTCGCGCTCCACCTTGGCGCGGTTGCGACTCACGCGAGCTGGCCGGCGGTCAGCTGCTTCAACATGTATACGCACCAGCTGATCCGGGAGCCAATCCGGGTGGTTGGCGGCTACAGCCGAGTGCCCGAGGGGCCGGGGCTAGGTGTCGAGCTGGATACGGAAGCCATTGAGGGATTCCGCACCGACGACCCCACCAAGCCGGTTCCACGCGCCCTCTACGTCCTGGTGAAGCCGGACGGGACACAGACTTGGTACCCTGCGCCGGTGCCCATGCAGCCTAACCCGTATTGGGAAGACTTCAAGGCGGGAAACCAGCCCATCGGCGAGCGGGGTGTGCGCTTGGAGACCGTCCCGGACGACGGGAGCGCGGGCTGGGCCGACCTGCACCGGAGGGTGCAGCAAGGCCCGGTGCACTCTGTCAACGATAAACTGTTTGGGGCGGACGAGATTCAAAGCACGAAGTGAGTTCCCTGTCCGCTGTGCTCATTCCGGTCACGACCCTTATACCCTTGAAACTCCATCGGCGGTACGCCTAACTGAATAGCAGTCCAGTGTTGCGGTTTGTCACCTCCTCCGTGACTGACGAGGATGGCTAAGATGAATACAAAATCGACCCTCAGAGCAGCCATGATTGGACTGCGTATCCACGCAGGTGATCTGGATCCCGGCGGCAGTCACGGCTTGATCAAGTCATTTAAGGCTTTGCCGGATGTCGACGTCGTTGCCTATTGTGAATGGGCACCTGATCAGGCCGGCGCGCTGGATGACATTCGCCGCCTCGATCCTGAAGCCCGCGTCTACGATCAGCTGGATGACCTGTTGACCCACGAGGATATAGACCTGGCCGTCATCATGCTGTCGCCCGATGAAGCGACCCCAACGGCGCTGCGGCTGGCTGAGGCGGGGGTACACCTCTTCATCGAAAAACAGGCCGCCCGAACGGCTGAAGAGCTTCTTCCCCTACAGGAGGCGGTGGCGAGACAGCGGGTCGTGGTTCAGGTAGACTATCCCTGGCCTTGCCATCCCGTGCCGAGGGAAATTAAGCGGCTGATTGATGCGGGCGTTCTGGGCCGGCTGGTCGACATCGAAGCCCGGCTGGTCACGCTTCAGGTTGGTCCCGGAATGCGCGAACCTGACCACTGGATGTACCGAGGCACACATGAAGGCGGCGGCATCTTGCACATGGAGGGGGGCCACTGGTTGACCCTCTTTCGCCTTTTCTCCGGGGCCGAGGTGAAATCGGTCACGGCACTCTGTAAGCCCGTGATCGGTGCCATTCGGGATGATCTGGAAGAAGTGGCCACGGTAGCCCTGGAATTTGAGAACGGTGTCCACGCTTGCTTGCACATGGGCTACTTGCTGCCCGGGGTGGGTCCGCGAAACGATACCTATTTTGGCCTGCGAGGAACGCTCGGTACGGTCACCTGGCCCTCGAGCGGCGAGGGGGAAATCACCGTCGTCAGCGCTACGCCGGATTGGGCGGCCGCGCCGACTCGCACCTTACGCATGACGCTGACTCCGCGCCCGGTGTATGCCGACCAATGGGGCTATGAGTTCGCCGCCGCCTTCATTCGCGCCATTCGAGAAGGGAGCCGGCCGCCGGTCAACATCGACGACGCTTATCAGGTCCTTCGGATCATCGATGCCAGCTATGAGTCTTCACGTAGCGGGCGGCGCGTGGAGCTGAAATGATCTGTTTCGATGGCGTGTCCATGGATCAGAATATTGAGCAGAGTAGGTTAAGACCATGGAACATTACTATCTCACCGGTTACCGACAGATTGAAGTTGCTGACGAGCCCATTCCCACACCCGGCCCAGGCGAGGTTGTGGTAGAAATCGCCTACACCGCCCTCAGCCCGGGCAGTAATGTCGGCGGCTACCTCAGCCGAACGCGGCAGGGGCCGGGCGAGCTGCTCTATATGGGGAGTGGTGTCGTTCGGCAGGTGGGCGAGGGCGTCATTCGCGTTGCATCTGGCGATGCGGTGGCCGTTCTCAAATGTGGCCATCAGGGCTACGTATGTGTGGCCGAAGATTCGGTGCACCGCCTTTCCGGCACGCTCAGTTTGCGCGATGCGAGCGTCTCTTACCTGTGCAGTTGGTCGGTGAGTGCGCTCCATCTGGGGCAGTACACCGCCGCTGAAACGGTCGCCGTTATCGGCCAGGGATTGGTGGGCGCTTCGGCCGCCTTAGTCGCCGAATTGATGGGCGCACGTGTGCTGGCGCTCGATAGTGACGCGGATCGGGTTGCTTTCTCGAAGACGTTGGGGCTGGGCGCGGTTGCGCAAGTGGGCACGCCTGGAGGCCATCAGGGCGACTCTGAAGAGATTGCCCAGTATCTGGGAGAGACTGGGCCTGATCTAATCCTCGAAGCCTCGGGGTCCTGGCATGGCTTTCGTCAAGCGGTCGAACTGGCCCGCGATTACACCCGTCTGGCCATCATGGGCATCTACCGGCAGCCGCCGCCACCTGACCTCGGGCTTGATCTCCATCAAATGCTGTATACCTTTCCCAGCAAGTTCCATTATCAGCGCTTGCAGATCATCGGGTGCGGCAGCGATCCTGATGAGGTCGTCTACCCCAACCCTCGTCTCGCCACCCGGCGGCGCAACTACGCCTACGTGCTCGAACAGGCGGGACGCGGTCGCTTGCCCCTGGCAAAGCTAATCACCCATACCTTTCCGCCTCAGGAAATTGGTGATGCCCTCGCGGCGCTGGCGGATGGGAATAAACAGATGGTAGGCGTCATCTTCGATTGGGCCGGACACCACCAAGAATGAAAACAGTAATCTGCTTCAGGCGATGCGCCCCCCGTCGTCCTCAGGAACGGGAGTAAAACCATGACTCGATCGACGGCACATCATCTGGCGTCCTTCAAACCGCAGCACGTGAGCCATCAGAAGGAGCTCGTGGCGGATCCAGACAACCCCTTTCCCGTGGGTGTCGAATACTACCGGCCGCCGGTGCCGCCGCAGGAATTCTGGGACGAGGATTTTGCCCGCATTCGGGCCGCGGGCATGACAATTGTCCGCACTTTCCCGTACTGGAACTGGATTGAGCCGTCTCCGGGTGAGTTCCGCTTCGACGACTTCGATCACTTCTTCGAGCTGGCCCACAGACACGATCTGAAAGTCTGGTTCGACACGCCGGCGGGAACCCATGGCGCCTGTCCCGAGTGGCTCATCCGTCTCTATCCGGACATGCGGGTCGTACGGCAGGATGGCAGCGTACAGGAACAGGGCGCCGGCAACGCCGCACCTCAAGGTCTGATGATCCACAACTTTGATCACCCCAAGTGGCGCGAACACACAGAGCAATACGTACGGGCGGTGGTCAGCCGCTACAAAGATCATCCGAGCTTACACATCTGGGGCACCTGGGACGGCATCAACTTTTCGGCCGCCTGGATCGGTGGGGAGGGGTATCCGCCCTACAACGACTACACGATCGAAAAGTACCGGGATTGGCTCAAAGAGCGGTTCACCCTCGACGAGCTGAACGAGCAGCTGCTGCGGCGGTATACGAAATGGGAGGATGTGGATGCGCCACGGAGCAAGGAGGCGCTCGTCGAAACGCTGCTTTATCGCCGGTTTCACTACGAGAACATGGCCAACCATCTGGGCTGGATGGCGGATCTGATCGATCGAATCGACGGCAAACACGAACAGCGCTCGCACGGAGCGCATTATCCGCGTCAGCAGGATGAAATTGCCAGCCAATGCATCGACAGCTGGGGGCTGTCGATGCCGTCTGCGGGACAGTTGACCGTCGGCGATCCTTACCGAGTCGCTGATCACATGATGGGTTTCCGGTGGTGCCGCTCGGTGGGCCGCAACGGGCGCTGGTGGAATGAGGAGATCTACTCCGGCTCGACCAGCGCCTTTCGCGGCCGCACGAAACAGTCCACCCCTGAAGAGCTCACCCTGTTCTTATGGCTGAGCCTCATCGAAGGCGCAGCCGGCGCCCTCTTCTGGCAATACCGCCCGGAGTATATGAGCTTTGAGGCGCCCGGGCTAAATCTAGTCAGCCTCGACGGCGCACCGCTGCCACGGTGGCATGCAGTCGAGCAGACAATCGGCGAGATCAATACCATCGTGGAGCACCTGCCACTCGAGATCCCTCGAGCCGAGGTCGCGATCGCCTACAGCGCGCCGAGCAACGATCTGTTCTGGTGTAACTACAACGACGAAACATTTCTCGCCGATCTGCGGGGAGTTCACCGCGCGTTGTGGGCAGAAAACATCCCGTGTGAGATCGTTTCGCCCGCCATGGACTGGTCACCGTACAAGGTGGTTTACCTGCCGCACTGCGCCGTGTTGGATGACACGGCCGTCACTCGGATCCGTGGAGTGCTCGAAGACGGGACTGGTCCAAATCTGATTGCCGACGGCTACTTCGGCACCTTCTCGGGCAAGGGACACTGGAGCTACCAACCGCCGGAGGGATTGACGGATCTCGTCGATATCGGCGTCGCGGATCACGATATGATCACAGACAGGGATATGCGCGAGGGCCGCAACATCCTGAAGACTGAGCACGGGGAGTTCCCAATATCGCATGAATGTGCCTTTGCCATCCTGGAACCGAAGGCCGGGTCGCGGGTGATTGCCACTCTGGGTGACCACGCGGTCGGGGTGCAGACCGCTGACCGCAAGTTCACTTGGTTCGGATTGTCCCTTGCGGGGCCTTCGGTGGGACGTGTCCGCGCGAACTCATGATGCCGTTGCTCGCATCGAGCGGTTGCCGCCCCCCCTTCTCGATTCAGGGTGACAGGTTGATCGCTTTGCAGCGCAGATCGAAATCAGGTGACGACCTGATGTTCCTGCTCAACCTCGGGCGCACGGCCGGCCGCGCCGCAATTCAGCCAGAGCATCCGTTGCAATCGGCTCGGGATCTTCGCGAGGGACGCGATCTGCAGGTGACGGAAGGCGGGTTCGAGATCGAGGTAGCACCCGGGAGTGTGAGGCTCGTACTGGGAGTCAGAGCTTAGGAATCTGTCGGACTTTGCACTTCGCAACATTGCTGGACGTGAGATCGGAGGTTGAAGGTTCCAATTGGCGACCAAGTTGATTCCGACAGATTCCTTCCAAGAAAATGAAACTGAGAATTGAGACTAATTGTCATAACTTTTCGTGGTGTTCCGAATATTTGGCGTTGGAAGTTTGCGACTCTTCAGACATTCGTGACACATTGGCACAACCCAATATGCCGAAGGAGTTAGTAATGCTATACTTTTCAATTCTCAGTTTCATTTTCTTTTTGCTAGGAGTCTGTCGGACGAACCTGGTCACTTGCGAAGCAATCGAACGTCAAAGTCCGACAGATTCCTAGCGGGCTTGTTCAATCAACGAGCGGATCTTGGCTAAATTGATCCGCATTGTCTCGACTCGCGAACCACTGGGCAGATGGAAGTGGGTGGCGACGCCGAGGTAGAGGTCGCTGTCGTGTTTTAACAGGCGTCGCATGATAGCCAGATAGTCGACTCGGCCCTCGCCCAAGGGTCGCCAATCGTACTCTCCTTTGGGACCGTCAAGAACCGCGACGTCCTTCAGGTGCAGCCCGTGCAGGTAGGGGGCCATGTGATCATATCCCGCCCCGGCCACATCCTCCTCGCCGGATAGGACACAGTCAGCCGGGGCCCACATGGCCCGCAGCCGCTTCGAATCCAGGCGTTGGGCCAAGCGGCAGAAGTGGGCCGAGGTATTGAGAAAATGGAAGGGTCGCATGCCAAGGACCAGGTCGACCTGGTACTTTTCCGCTTGTTCGACGATGGGTGCAAAGACTTCGACCAGGCCGTCGAGGTCGCTGTCGCAGATGATGCCGCCCTGAGTTGCCCAGCGCATCGCCCAGGTCGGCGATTTAGACCAGCTTTCATTGCGGGGGTGCCACTCGCCGGGCCATGATAGGCCATAGGCGAGCACGGCGCCGACACCCATGCGGGCGGCGATTTGCATCGAGCGAACGAGGGCTTCGAAGTCGTGGTGGAGCCCGGGATGCTCGAAGGCCTTCCCCGGGGCGAGTTCGATTAGATCGATATAGTGCAAGGGATGGTTGGCGCAGATCTGATACAGCTTTAGCCCGTGGCGATCGAGGCGGGCCGCCATGGCGTCGGCCTCGGCGTCGCTCATGGTGCCGATGGGGGTCTCGTCTTTGAGCTCGGCGAACCAGACGTAGTCGACGCCCAGTTCCTTGACCACTGCAAGGCCCTCGTCAAAGGGCATGACCAATTCGTCGAGCCAGATGCCTAGTCTGAGATGGTCGTCTGTCATGTCCTTGCGCTCAGTCGTGCTTTTCAGTATGCATAAAGATCCTTGTTGTAGTACAACGATTACATTGAAAAAGCACTGATGGAATCGCCGTACTTGACTATGGCGCGAAGCCATAACCAGTCTCGGATTAGATTTCTTTGTCGCGAGCTTTGTCGTGAGCCTTGTCGACTCAATACTTTGACGTTGAGTCTGGAGAATTCGAGGATCTTCCTGAGGACCCTTTACCCAAAATCGAGAGTGTCACGATATCAGAAATCGACAAGGCTCGCGACAAAGGGACTCAGCGACCCGACCTCACTAGAAATTCTCACGCAAAACTCCGAGCCACCCACCGGAGAGTGAAAATGCCCAGGCTTATGTTCAACAGTGATGGCGGCAGCGGGGCGCTGTATGCTTTCGAACCGCCGATCACCCACGATCAGCTCTGCAGCCGATGGATAAGCAGCTGGTTTGTGACGATGCCCCGGCCAGAGAGGGGGACAACGAGCTAAAAATCGTTTTGAAAGACCGGGATGCGGTGGCGGTCGGCGCGTTGTGTGTCGAGGGGGTAGAGGTTCTTGTCAGCTACAGCCCCCGGTTGCCACATCAGAACGGATTCGGCAAGCTCACCGCAGGACGGATCAGTCGAGTTTGAAACTGAAGATATCGATTGTAATCTCTGAGAGAGACTTGCCCGTGGATGGGAGAAGGGTGATATTGTATCGAAGGGGTCCAATTGGCCGATAGGTTGGACAAGGGGCGAGGGCCCTCGAGCCCTGGTGGAATCTCTAGTTTATTCAGGCCGTTGGTTTCCAGTTCGATCGGGGGCTCGAGGGCCCTCGCCCTCCATTTCTGAAACTGTTTTCTATCGAGGTTCAAGAGAATTCTAGGTCCCCAAACCCACATCAGCATTGAAGTTTCAAATCGGCTATCGAGAATAAATCCGTGAGCGTACCAGCTTCAGTCTTCCACGTGGCGAACGACGGCAACGATTCGTGGACGGGGCTGCTTCCCTCTCCCAACCCGGAGGGCACGGATGGGCCTTTTGCGACGCTCGAACGCGCCCGCGACGCCGTTCGCGAACGCCGGCCGGCTGCCGGCGCTGAGGTGCGGATCGCAGGTGGGGTCTACGAGCGCCAAGCTCCGTTCGAGCTCAAGGCGGAAGATTCGGGAACAGGTGATGCTCCCATCCGGTACCGCGCTGCCGAGGGGGCCGAGGTTCGCATTGCGGGAGGACGGCGCCTCAGCTGGGAGCCTGTGGAAGATGTCGACATTCGGGAGCGGCTCGATCCCATTGCACGTAATCACGTCGTGCAGGCCGACCTCCGGGCCCACGGCATCACCGATTTTGGTCGACCCAGCGGTGGCGGCTTGGAGCTGTTCTTCGACGACGTGCCGATGACGGTAGCACGCTGGCCGAATGAAGGATTCGTGCGTATCGCCGGTCTTGCCGGCGGCGATCCGTTCGTGGTGCACCACGCACAGGGCGATCGCATCGGCAAATTCGTCTACGAGGGAGATCGCCCGGCCCGCTGGCAAGATGAGACCGACCCATGGTTGCACGGGTACTGGTTCTGGGATTGGGCGGAAGAACGTCATCGGGTGGAATCGATCGACACGAAAGAGCGCATCATCTCGGTGGAGCCACCCTACCACGGCTACGGCTACCGACTCGGCCAGTGGTTCTACGCTTTCAACCTGCTGTCCGAGCTCGACCAGCCCGGTGAATGGTACATCGATCGCGACAGTGGTATCCTCTATTTCTGGCCGCCGTCACCTGTCGAAGAGGGCGTGGCCTACGTTTCCGTTATCGATACACTGCTCTGCTTGCGTGATGTCGAGCATGTGGAGTTTCACGGCCTGACTTTCGAGGCCTGTAGGCAGACGGCTGTCGAAATGGAAGGTGGGCGCCACAACCGCATCGTCGGCTGCACCCTGCGCAACACGGGCGCCTGGGCGGTGAGAATTTCCGACGGTGAAAACAACGGCGTCGCCGGGTGCGACATCACCTTGACGGCCGAGGGCGGCATTCACCTGACCGGGGGCGATAGGTACACCCTGACACCGTGCGGCCACTTCGCCGACAACAACCACATCCACCACTACAGCCGCTGGAAGCGGGTCTACCAGCCTGCCATCTCGATGAACGGCGTCGGCGTCCGTGCTACACACAATCTCATCCACGATGCGCCGCACATGGCGATCGGATTCGGCGGTAACGATCACCTCATCGAGTTCAACGAGATCCACAGCGTCTGTTACGAATCGAACGACGCCGGCGCCATCTACACCGGTCGTGACTGGACAATGCGCGGCACCGCAATCCGCCACAACTACCTGCACGATATCAGCGGCTTCGAAGGGCGCGGCTGCATGGGGGTCTACCTTGACGACATGTTCTGCGAGACGGACATCGTCGGCAATTTGTTCTACCGGGTAACGCGGGCGGCAATGATCGGTGGCGGACGCGACTGCACCGTCGTCAACAACCTGTTCGTCGACTGCGACCCGGCCCTGCACATCGACGCCCGCGCCATGGGCTGGGCGGGGTATCATGTCGACACAACGATGAAGGAGCGCCTGGATGCAATGCCGTATCGGAGCGCCCCGTGGGCGGAACGGTATCCGAAGCTGCTGACTCTGTGGGAGGACGAGCCGGCCGCTCCCAAGGGGAATGTCGTGGCGCGCAACGTCTTTTACCTGGGCAACTGGGACGGCGTGCGCGACGAAGCGCGGCCGTTCGTCGAGTTCGACAGTAACTTGATCGATATCAACCCACACTTTGTCGGCACCCCGCCGGAAGACTTTCGCCTGCTCGAGGGTTCCCCCGCGTTTGCCCTCGGATTCGAGCCGATTCCGACAGACAGGATCGGCCTCTACAAGTCAGCGGAGCGGGCATCCTGGCCGGTGAGTCACACGGTGCGGGAAGGTCCAGAGTAACCGGCGGGGAGTTTCTACACTGCGGAGAGCTTTCCAGACTACGAAAGTGCCCACCATCTTTGGTTGTTCATCTGCCACTGCACCCTGAGCCTCGTCAGGGAGAAAACTCATTTCACCCTCACCCTGGCTGGAAACTTCAGTGCCTATACGACTTTCATGCCGTGCCGCCGCAGCCTCAGGTGTCGAATAAAATGGTCACATCCAGATGTGCGGCCGCACATCTGGATGTGACCATTTTGAAGATTGGAAGGGAGTTTCAAACCCGGCTTGATTCCGACATCATAGCAATGACCGCTAAAGTTGGTCCGTGTCCTCGGGAAACCGTAGAAACCTCTAACACAGATCCAGGCTTGTTCCGCGTCCGGTAGATCTCGGCGTAGCCTTGACGAAGTCGGAAGGACACGGACCACCTCCAATCGACGCGACAAGCGCGGCCAGCGGCCAGTCTAAGCTTCATGTCTCGATTCACACGGGCGTTTGAACGAACGACTACGGGTCACCCATCCGAAACGAAAACAGCTCCGCGTTTTTCATGTAGAACCGCGCCCGCGTGTACCCGGGCGCCATGTTGACCCCCGACTGCCCTTTCCAGCGCACCACATGCTCGGTGTCGTTGCCGGTTAAGCGCTCACAGTCGGAGCGCGAGAATCCCTCCCACACCTCGTCCATGATATCGGCAATCTCCACCTCGACGTAGCCGTTGCTCTCACAGCGGGCATTAATGATTAGCTGTTCTCCGGTGGAAAAGAAAGGAGTAGTGTTGACGATCCCCTCGCGCAGCCCGGCGTCCAGTGATACGAAGCCGTCGGCGCGGAACGTCGCCAGGCCCAGGCACTCGTTCAGCTGCTCCAGCGAATAGTCTGCTTCCGGTGTGTCGAGGCCTTGGGCCTTTCCGACCATCGCCCAATCGTGATGAAAGTCGGCGCCGCCGTAGAAGACGTAGTGGCGATCCCCGACCCGCACGGGCGGGATCACGGTATCGACCTGGAACTCGTCCCACGCTCCCTCGCCTCCCCGCTGAATCCTCCACGGCCCCTTAGCGAAGTGGTGCCATTCGATGCCGTCGTGGCTGTATACCAGCTCGACATCTTTGGTATTGTCGACGGCGTGAAACACCGGCATCAGGGCGCAGTGGTAGCGTCCGAGCCGGAAGTAGGCCATCGAGTAGAACTGGTCGTCGAGGTTGTGCAACGCACCCGGTGCGAGCACCCGTTTCGGTTCCGACCAGTGGATGAGATCGGCGCTTTCGATCCGGTAGATGGCCCGCTTGGAGATCCAGCCGTTCGGCTGCGCCGGGTAGTACCTCGTGAACCACTGGTCGGCGGCCGGGTTGCCGGATTCCGCCATGTAGTGGCAACGGCCGTATATGATGTAGCGCTCACGCTCCGCATCGTAGGTCAATGTCAACACGTCGCTCCCCCAGACGTTGAGCACCGGGTTCCGATCCTCGTGCCGCCATACCAGACCGTCTGCAGAATAGGCGATGCACAGTCCCAGCGAATGGGAATGAGCCATTACGTTCTTCTTCGGCAGGTTGACGTTGTGGGCCTCCGGCAGGTAGGCCATCTTGTAGCGCCGCTGCGGGTCGGGATCGGCTGGGTCGCGAATCACGGAAAGCGCCACCGGTTGTCCTGGTGCATCCTCCCAGCCGATGCGATTGGTGTCCCTACCGTCTACCTCCACCATTCCAAGAGCCGGTTTTTCCCAATGGATACCGTCGGTCGACTCGGCGTAGCTCAGTTGCGGTTTGTACAGAGCATCGGCTCCACCCCCTTCGAAACTGAGGTTCGTCAGGTCGGTGTACCAGCAGCGGAAGCGGCCGTCTTCGTCCCGCAGCAGAGTCACCGTGGTGTTGAAATGCGGCCAGGCCTCCCAAGGCTGGTCGCGACGGATCACGGGGTTGCCGTCATACTTCTCCGCCACGTGGTGAGTGCGCTTAATATTCTTCACCCACTCGATGATGGTGTCGTCGAGAAAGTATTGCCGCTGGTCGCCGATGATTTCGAAATGTTTATCCGGGTTGTACTTTGTGAACATCGATCTCTCCGCTGGGAATCTGTCGGACTTTCCACTTTGCAACATTGCTGAACTTTGGTTGGGACTCTAAAGGTCGGAAATCTCAACCAGCTTCGATCCGACAGATTCCACTTCCTTGTAGAGGAATCCGTGAGGATTTCTGCGATCTCCCCATTGCAGCCGAGTATCAGAAACGCTCACGCGTTCCTCTACAAGAAGTATTCCTTAAAGTGGCCCCTTCATGCCGTGCCAGGGAGCCGCCTCCGCCCGAGGCTTCGGCGAGCCGAGCTAGGAATCTGTCGGGCTTTGCACTTCGCAACAGACCTGAACTTCGGATCGCAGGTTGACGGTTGTAAACGGCGACCAAATTCATACCGACAGATTCCTCTCAAGAAAATGAAACTGAGATTTGAGACGGTCTGTCATAGCTAATGGTGGCATTCTGAGAACCTGACGCTGGAAGTCTGAGGCTCTTCAGACATCCGAGACAGATTGGCACAGCGCCATCCACCGGACGAGTTAGAAGTGCCCTTCTCCACAAATCTCAGTTTCATTTTCTTATTTCTAGGAGTCTGTCGGACGAACCTGGTCACTTGCCAAGCAATCGAACGTCTAAGTCCGACAGACTCCTAGCCCGGCCCACCTCTTCTCCGAGGCACGAAGGGAGTGCCGGTAGTGAGTGAGTCAGGAATTCGGTTGAGATTTCCGGACTACGGCTTTCGCGCCATCAACTGGACCGACGGATTCTCCCCCTCCTTGCACTTGATCGATCATAACCCTAGAGCGGCATCGACTCGCGGACCAGCAACCTAGATTTAGGATTGTCGCTTCACGTGGAACGATTACGACTTGGACCGCGATTCTCTTTTTGAGAATCGGAACCCCGGCCCTGCTGAAGACTCTCAAGTGAATCAGAAATTGACAGCGAAAACACCCCCGGGAACCGACAAGCTGCTTGCCATGAAAATGAGTGAGCTATTCGGAGGCGCCCTCCGGTCGCTTATCCTCTCCGTGGTCATCGTCGGTGTCGCCGTCCTTTTTGCCTTTTCCATGCTCAAGCTGCGTTCCAAGCCGGAGGGGAAGGAAGATTCTCAGATCCTCCCGCGGGTGGAGGTCTTCAGAGTACATCGCGGTCCCCATCAGCTGGAAGTGGTGACCCACGGCACCGTACAACCCCGGACGGAAACGAGCCTGACCAGTGAAGTGTCGGGTGTGATTGTCGAGGTCTCTCCCAATTTCTTTCCCGGTAAGTTCTTTCATGCAGACGAGTTGCTTCTACAGATCGACGCCACCGAATATCGAGCCCTACGTGCAGAAGGGAGAAGCCGCCTCGCCCAAGCCAGGCTTGTATTCGATCAGGAAAGCGCCTTGGCGGAGCAAGCCCGCGAGGATTGGGACGATCTCGGTTCAGGGAAGGGCGGGGACCTGGTTCTGAGAAAGCCTCACCTCTTCAGGGCCCAGACGGAGGTGGAAGCTGCTCAAGCGGCCCTCGAGGTGGCGGAACGCAATCTTCGCTTGACAACGATCCGCGCTCCGTATGCCGGACGCGTGAGGGAGAAGTCCGTCGACCTCGGTCAGGTGGTCGCCGCGCGAATTACCCCTTTGGCGCGCATCTATTCGGTGGACGTGGCCGAAGTGCGCCTACCGATCTCCGCGCGGGAGGCGGCATTCGTGCAGCTTCCGGAGCAGTACCAGGATGACATCGAGGCATGGGAGAGACCCGAGGTCATCCTCGAATTCGACTATGCCGGACGACGAATTTCGCGGCTCGGATTCATCGATCGGGTTGAGGGCGCGATCGACGTTTCTACGCGGCGAATCGTCGTTGTGGCGCAGGTGTTGAAGCCGTTTGCTCGGGCCGGCGGCTCGGTTGAGCCACCTCTGAAACCGGGACAGTTCGTCCGCGCACGCATCCTGGGCCATCTTATCGAAGACGCAACGATCATTCCGCGGGGCGCATTGCATGATGAATCGGTCTACGTGATTGATGACCGGGACCGGCTGCAAATACGCCCGGTTGGGGTCGTGCGCAAGGGAATCGAGACGGTGGTCATCGACAGAGGGTTGAACGGGGGCGACTTGCTCTGTCTCACTCCGTTGGAATTCGCGGTCCAGGGCATGGAAGTCATCGTAGAGAAAACCTATGATGATGCTTCCTCCCGCTACGCGAAAGACCTGCCATGATTTCCTGGTTCACCCGTAACGGAGTCGCGGCTAATCTGTTGATGCTGCTCTTGGTCGTGGGCGGTGGCTATTCGGTGTTCTCCATTAAGCGGGAGATGTTTCCCCTATTCTCCCTCGACACAGTGGTCGTGCGAATGCCCTACCGGGGCGCCTCACCTTCGGAAATCGAGGAGGCGGTTATTATTCGCATCGAAGAAGCGATTGAAGGGATTGACGGAATAAAGGAAGTAATGGCCGTTGCCCAGGAAGGCTTCGGGACCGTGTCCGCCACCGTACAGAAGGGTTACGACGTCACCTCCATTAAAGATGAGATCAAGGCACGGGTGGATGCCATTCCCTCGTTTCCGGCGGAGACGGAGCGGCCTATTGTGGAGGAGCTGCTGATCGATCGCAATATCATATGGATCGCCGTCTATGGGGAAGCGGATGAAAAGAATCTCAAGGTGCTGGCAGAGAAGATTCGGGACGATATCGTCAGAATCCCAGGGATCTCTCAAGCCGGCGTCCAGGGCGCGAGAAACTACGAGATATCGATCGAGGTTTCAGAGGAGCAGATGCGCAAGTACGGGATCAGCTTCGATGCCGTCGTGCAGGCGATCCGCCGCGGCTCGCTGGACGTGCCCGGGGGCACGATCAAGGCATCGGGCGGGGAGATTCAGTTGCGGACCAAGGAGCAAGCCTGCACGGGTACCGATTTTGAGAAGATCGTTCTCATCACCCATCCGGATGGAACCCGGATCTACCTGAGTGATGTGGCGGATGTCCGCGACGCATTCGAGGATCAGGATCTATTTACCCGCTTCAACGGGCATCCGGCGACTCTCGTAAAGATCGATGAAGTCGGCCGTGAGGATCCGCTGGATATCGCTCAGAAGATTTATTCCTACGTAGAGGAGGCCAAAGGAACCTGGTTGCCGGACGGCGTCGAACTGGTCGCCTGGGGCGATTTCTCATTCTATCTCCAGGCGCGTCTGAACATGCTCCTCAAGAATGGATTCTACGGCTTTCTGCTGGTCATGCTCTCTCTCGCCCTCTTCTTGCGCCCGACCCTCGCCTTCTTCGTAGCCATCGGCATCCCCGTCAGCTTTCTGGGCACGCTCATGATTGCCCCTGCGATTGGACTCACCGTCAACCTCATATCCCTCTTTGCCTTTATCCTCGTCCTCGGAATCGTGGTGGACGACGCCATCGTAGTCGGCGAAAGCGTATTCACCGAGTACCAGAGAAACGGCCCGGGTACCGAGAGCGCCATCAGGGGAACGCACGCCGTGAGTACGCCCGTCACCTTCGCGGTCATCACTACCATCGTCGCTTTTACGCCAATCTTTGTGTTGCCGGGGCTCCTTGGAAAGTTTCTCGTCGCGGTGCCCCTAGTGGTCATCCCCACGCTGATATTCTCTCTGGTTCAGAGCAAACTGGTGCTCCCCTACCATCTCTCCCTATGCCGGGTCGGCGATCGGGTCAGTCGCGGAAGGATGAATCCGCTGCTCAGGTTGCAGCGCCGGTTTTCGGACGGTCTGGAGAACTTCATTAATACCCGCTACCGCAGGGTACTGAACAGGGCGATGGATCATCGTTATGTAACGGTAGCGATTTTCGTGGCCCTGTTGATCATCTCAGTGGCTTTCATCCTTGGAGGTTGGGTGCGCTTCGTATTCTTCCCCAACGTCCCTTCCGACTATATCATGGTCGAATTGAAGATGGCCGAAGGAATCCCGCTGGCAGAGACCGAGCGCGCCCTGAACCGCATCGACGAAGCTCTCCACAATATCTCTCAGGAGGAGATTAGGTCTGGAAAATCGGATCCGATAAAGCACAAGGGAGTCTTCCTGGGCTACTCCCCAGTCAGCTCCGATATTCAGACCTCAGGTGCCACCGTTTCCGCCAGCAACATCGGATCGATGTTTGTCGAACTATCCAAAAGCGAAGTCAGGGACTCCAATGCCTTTGAGATATCCAGACGTTGGCGCGAGGCGATCGGGGCCGTCCCGGGGGCGAGAAAGCTAACTTTCCAGGCCAACGCCGCCGGACCCACCGGGCTTCCCGTCGACATCCGCCTCACGGGCCCGGACTTTGGGGACCTCACCAATGCCGCCAAGCAGATTCGCAGGCGATTGGCCGAATATAAAGGCCTTCACGACATCCGCGATACGTTCACAGAAAGCAAGAAGGAGATCAAGATCCGGCTCAAAGAACAGGCCCGTTCCCTGGGGTTGAGTTCCGCAGACCTGGGCCGCCAGGTCCGCCAGGGCTTTTTCGGGGAGGAAGTACAGCGAGTGCAGCGGAACCGGGAGGACATCAGGATAATGGTCCGCTACCCGGAGCAGAAACGTATCTCCTTGGGCCATCTCGAGTCGATGTGGATCCGATCTCCCAATGGCGCTGAGATTCCCATCTCTGAAGTGGCGGATATCGAGGTAGGTGAGGGCTACTCCTCCATCACTCGAATTGATGGCCAGCGGGTGATCAACATTCAAGCCGACGCCGACAAAGCGGTAGCCGATGTGACCGCCATCAACAACGAGCTCTACGCCGACGACGGTCCCTTGGCGCAGATCCTGGAACAATTCCCCCAGATCGTGCCATTGAAGTCGGGAGAGGCCAAGGATATAGAGGAAACCCTGCCCGTACTCAGGGGAGGAATCGTAATTGTCACGGTGGTCATTTACATGCTCCTGGCGATTCCCTTCAGGAGCTATGTGCAGCCGCTGATCGTCATCGCTGTAATTCCTTTTGGAATAGCCGCCATCTTCGGGCACTTTATCACCCTTCAGGATTTCAGCATGCTTTCCTTTCTCGGTGTCGTCGCTCTGACCGGTGTCGTGGTAAACGACTCTCTGGTGCTGGTCGACTACATCAACCGCCTGCGGCGAAATGGCGCCGAAGCCAGGGAAGCCGTCTGGGAGGGAGGCGTGGCACGATTTCGTCCCATCCTCTTAACTTCGGTGACGACCTTCGTCGGACTGGTTCCGATTCTATTGGAATCCAGCCTTCAGGCACAATTTTTGATTCCCATGGCCACATCCCTCGGCTTCGGGGTCCTCTTCGCCACGGGAATTACCCTCATACTTGTACCGGTCTGCTACATTATACTGGACGATATTCGTCGTGCCGTTAGGTCCGGCGCCGCCCTTCTTTTCCCGCGCAAGGAGCTGAAAGAGGCCGGTGCGAAGTGATTTTTGAATTCTGATGGATTGTAGCACAGATGCAGTTCGCACTCGGATCCCCGTCCGTCAAAGGTAGTTGATGCCGTGCCCGGGAGCCGCCCCGCTGCCGAGCCCCAAATGCTCCCGGGAAATGTGCACGTTCGCCCTCATTGACGATTGCGATGTGATCGAGTGCATCCTGCGCCACCTCGGTTTGTGGGAGCAGGCTCTGCCTGCCGTGTCGGCCAGAGCCCTGCTCGAACCCACCTATATGGTCACTATCAATATGGTAGTGATGTGACTATGTTCTTATGGATTCTCTGTGGGAATTCGAATACAATGAGAAGTATCTCGGATTAGTTTTCTTTGTCGCGAGCTTTGGCGCGAGCCTTGTCGATTGAACTCCAAGAGATTCTGTCAGGAGTATCTGAAGATCTGCCCGACAGTCCTGGACCCTAGATCGAGAGTACCACGATATGAGTATTCGACGAGGCTCGCGCCAAAGCTCGCGACGAAGAATCCTAAACGGCCAGAAAAGCAATCTCTTATCAGGGCAAAAAATGACCCAAGTAGCCGGCACAACCAACACGGAGACACTCTCCAATGAAGGAAGCTCCTGTGTCCTCGGCCTGGAAGACGGGCGTCTGATGCGCCTGACCGACGGCCTCGAAACCTTTTTCTCCAGTGACAGCGGAGACACTTGGGAGGGTGGTCCGTTGCTGGATGGCGAGGAACAGATCCTCGGTGGCCGGAACTTCAGCTTATGCCGCCTGAAATGGACATCGGATTCATCATGGACTCGGACGACGAAGGAGAGACGTGGACCCAGAGCGAGGGCAAAATCTACATCTGGTGGAAAGACGGCTTCGGTGGAATGTTCCCGTGCGATGAACCGAGCATCGCTCCGACGAGAGACGGCCGTCTGCTCATGTTCATGCGTACGACCCTCGGCGTGCTGTTTCAATCGTGGAAGCACTTCAAGACCATCGAAGCCCGCGGCGTGGACAGGGACGTCGGTTGGGTCCGCCCACCGATCGAGCCTGAATTTGTTTGGTCCTTCGACGAAGTCGGTGACCTGCCGCACGACTGGGGAATGTTCAGCTACGCGAACCTCAACTTCGCCCACGGGGAGACATTTCTTGAGTACGTCTATCGCGTGGAACCCTTCGCCACCGACGAGCGGGACCAACACGGTGCGTGGAAGATGGACCGGCGCACGAAGGGCGTTAAGAGGTGCATTCTGCCCATTGATTGGTTCTATGGTTTGGACAGGTGATTTCCTATCTCGAATGTCGATTACGCTTATGATTACGAGCTTCGATTGATCGAATGTGGTAATCGTAGGCGCAATCGAGGATCCTGTTTCGGGATTCGACTACGTCTGAGATTGTGGTTGTCGACTAGGCGTGATCGATCTCTAATCTCCAGTAATCGACCATCGTAACCGTAAGCGCAATCGACAATCGATCTCTTCGAGGACGGACACGTTGTCCCGGCCAACCGTCTCGGCTGGGGCGCCGAGTGGGACGAGAAGCGTTTCAACTCACTCATCGTCGAGGAGCAATAGGTGTCCCGTCCGAATGAAAGTTGACACGAGATTTTAATACCTCACTTATAAAATCCCATCATGTCTGCGCAGCATTTATGTTTCTTTGCGCTCTAGTGGCGAAGGGGAATTCCCAACGGATTAACAAAACAACGGAGGGGGACCTATTGAGCAGAATCATGGATAGCAGAATCATTTTTTCCGAGATGAGGCACAAGGGAGAGAACCTCGTGCCCCGCCACCTTGCCCAAGGCATGAAAACCCTCCTGAGCAATGGGCTCGAGCTCGAGACTGCATTCAGCCGCCATCCTTTACTTTCGCTCTTTCTGAATGATTCTGCTGTCCATGATTCTGCTGAACTTTCTCCGGCACACCGATTGCAGGCGACCACACATGGGCGAACGCTGCAACCTAGAGGCCGGGGCTTTTCCCGCGTTGTGACAAGATATACTCCAAAATACCGTACTGCCGGTAATCAACCCCGGCATCGGGAAGGAGGTTGTCCTGGGGATGCTTAGTACCTCACTTATGAAATCCCATCATGTTTGCGCAACATTGTTGGTTCCGGCTACGCCGGCTTGGGTCTCAGTGTTCAATGTTCAGAAGGTTCACACTTCGTCGTCACACTTCGTCCACAACACTTAGTCTCTCCACTTAGTCCCGTAGATGTTCCGATGAAAGTCACCGAGATCGAAGAACACCCCATCACGATCCACTACCAGGAGTGGCAGGAGTACATACTCAGCCACTACTACGGATTCAACAGTCGCGTCGTCTATGTCGTACACACCGACGATGGCAAGATCGGGCTGGGCGAGGGCCACGGCCGTGAGCCGCAGGAGGTGATCGACGGCTACATCGGCACCAATCCCTTCGACTGGATCGGCGACGAAACCTCGATCGCGCTCGGCACGGCGATGTACGATCTGATGGGGCAGGAGGCCGGCGTACCGGTCTACAAGCTGATTGGGCAGAAGCATCGGTCATGGGTGCCGGTCGGCAGCTGGACCGCAGCCGGGCATCCGGACCGGATGGCGACCACGGTGCAGCGGCACGCCGAGCTGGGACACACTTGGATGAAGTTCCACCTGTCGCCCTTCGAAAACGTGATCGATCAGACCGAGGCGATTCAGAAGGTGGCGCCGCCCGGCTTCAAGATCCACTACGACTTCACCATGCACGGTACCGACGACCACATGCCGGAGCTGCTGCATAAGCTCGATCAGTACGAGGTGGCCGGTTGCTTCGAGGATCCGCTGCCGGGGCGGGACATCGAGGGCTATATCGACCTGCGCAAGCGCACGCGACTGCCGGTCGTGCTGCACCACAGCGAGATACAGTTCACCCACGACGTGCTCATGAGTGCCGCGGACGCTTACATGCTCGGTCATCCCAAACTGGGCGACGCGATCAGCAGGAGCGGACTTTTTGCTGCGGGCAACATGCCGTTCATGATCCAGAGCACGGGGGGCACGATTACGCGGGCCATGACCACGCACATGATGGCGGCGATGCCGTCAGCTAATTTTCACTTCATCGACTGTGCGGAGATCGTCGTCGACGACGTCACAGTCGAGCGGTTGAAGCCGATCAACGGGTTTGTGCGGGTGCCGGAGGAGCCGGGTTTGGGGGTGTCGCTGGACCGGGAGGCGCTGGCTCGATTGGAAGCGTTGAACCTGCAGATGCCGCCGGCCTGGATCGTGAAAACGACCTATGCGAATGGGGCGACGATGTACAACCGGATGCGCGGCGACGATTCGCTATTCATGGTGCTTCCGGTGAGGAAAAGGCGGTTGCCGCCGATGAGTTATGATGCACCCCTGTCGACGGAGTATTGGGATGATGATGGGTCGGAGGATTTTGCGGCGATGATGCGGCGTTTGGAGGAAGAGGAAGTCGTGTTCGAATAGGGCCGGGAGCGTTTTCGCCTGGAGTAGTAGTCATTGAGGGTACTCATATCCAATGCCCCTTTTCCGACTTGCGAGAGGACTTTTTGGCAATTGGTTGCGAATTATCAATAACTCATCCCAACGGTCGAATACTTGCTTTCAGGTAAGAAGAGTTAGATTCAATCGCTCTCAGATTTTGATCTGCTTCAGAACTCGATTTCGCTCCTCTTCTTTTGCGATTTTCTCATTGAGTTCCGCTCGCCTCTGCTCCTCTTCCTTACGTATCTCGGATTCTCGAAATGCACGGTATTCAGTATTCGCTTGTTCGATACACTTCTTGAGGTAGTCTGCGACTGACTGTCCGTCACCGTCGCTAGCATTTGCGACTACTCTATGGCGCAAAAATTTGAACGTGCCGGGGTCATGATTTCTCAGACTATATTCGATCCTGATATGCCTGAAAACTTGAATCCATTCATTTGTAACGTCGTGGTTTAGTGAGAAGATGAGGTCACCGTCTTGATAGTCGGCGCTCTTAACCTTTACCGGATCAGCGACTAGAGGGTCTTTGATATCTGACTCTTCAATCTCAATATTGCGCAATTCCTCAAGCTCTCGATCTGAGTCGCTTTGAGCGGATCGAACTGCGATCTCACGTCGAATTGCATCAACGTCTGGGACTCTCTTTCCCGGGTCCTGACTGAGCATCCTTGCTACGATTGGATCCAGAAAACCGAAATCTGGCTGGACTTCGCCGATTTCCCTGTAATCAGTTCCCAGAGGGCAGGTATTCGTAAACATCTCGTTAAAAATCAGTCCGAGCGCATAGATATCAGCACGTCGATCAACAATAGCACCTTTCTTCCTCTGCTCAGGGGCTGCGTATTCGAAATTTGCAAGGCGCTCCTGGGGAACGGTTTTCAAATTTGCTATTAGATATGCCTCAGAAAACCTTGCTACTCCGAAATCGGCGACCACAGCTCTTCCTTCATTGGTATCATACAATACATTCTCCGGTTTCATGTCTCGATGAATGACATTTCTGCCGTGGGCGAACCTAATTGCATTCAGTATTTGCGAGAAAATATCCAGGATCTGTTTTGGTTGCATACGTTTATGAATGAGGCTTCTTAGCGTCTCGTCGTATAAGCGCATCGAGTAGAATGGTAGTTTAGATTTCCCCGCTTGAACATATCCGCGATCCCGTACGTGGATGATGTTTTCATGCTCTACCGACTCACAGAAATGGAGTTCGTTCTTAAATCTCGCGGTCTTCTTTCTGTCGGCCTTGTTCGAGTCGATACACTTTATAGCCCAGCAGCGGTTATTCTCATCCAAAACGCTGAAAACTCGTCCAGATCCTCCCTCTCCAATTTGCTTGACGACTTCATAGGAGCCAAATGCCGTTTCAAATTTGAAACCTCTTCTAATTCTCATTGATAGGATTTCTGTAAATGAGGAAATTCACTGAACGTGCTTACGAAACCGTGTTGTGGGATTCATCTCCTCGAAGTCGGATTTTACGACCGTCAACCTTCGAATCTGTGATCAGCTCAAATGCGGAGTGCAAAGTCCGAGAGATTGCTAAGACATCCACTCTAGTGGCAGCATATTGTGGCAGATTCAAGGCGTCCGCAGTAGTCCATCGCCTCAAACGGAGGTGAACTGAAACGCGTACAGTTTGCAGTCGCGCAGGACGAAGCGGATTCGTATCGGCTTTCCCGCCAGCTCGCTCACGTCACGACTATTCCCCCAGCACACCGGCATCCTGACCGAATTGCCGCATACGAAGGAAGCATCGTTCTCGGTGTATCCTTCTAACGGATTGCGGTGGGCATCCTGGAGTTCCACCCGCACCGAGCCTCCCCCACCTGTGTCTACATTGAGCTCGAGCCGACTGCCTTCGAACCGGATAATCGGAGTGACGATTTCGCCGCCTTTGTAGTCCGCATCTGCCGACACGAACCCGTCCAGGCGCAGGATGGCGCGTCCAATTCCCGTCAGATATCCACCTGCAGCGGGATCGACGATGCCATTGTGGTCTCGGTTCATGCCGCTGTAGTAGATCCACAGTTCGTCGCCTATGCGGATCGGGTTCGGCATCGCCCATATCATTCGCGACGGGAAACTGCCCTCCGGCCCAGGGCTCATGAATGGTCTGCGCCCGCCACAGCGCTGGAAATTCACCCCGTCCCGACTCACTGACAGTCGTGCGTCGAAGCGGCTGGGTCCGTAGATACTCTGGGTCTCCTCCCTGACGGCATCCAGATCGTCACGGACCGTCGTCACGACCTTGTCACGGTCGTACCAGTCCCAGTTTGCATGGGCCAGCATGAAGTAGGCACCGTTGGCATCGGGATACTTGAAGACGGTGGCGCCGTAGTAGTCGACCGGCGCTGTAGCGTGCGGTTTTTCCGGTGCTTCGGAACTCAACGGCGGGTCGGTCTCGTAGGTTGTCAGGTCCACGTCGTCGGGCCACATCACGATACACTGGTTCTCCCACTTTATCAGATCGTCCGACACGAGCCGCCGTACCGTTCGGTAGTTCTCGTTCCCCTCGGCAGTAGTGTGTCGTTTCGCGAACCAGTGGCGCGTGTAGAGCACATACCGTCCGATCCCGTGGTCCCAGAAAATGATGCTCTGGGTGTCCCAGCCGCCGCGCTTCTCAAGCTCTATTCTTCGTAGAAACCTCCAATCGAATCCGTCCGGAGAGCTGTGCATGTGGAACTGCATCGACACATCCGGATTGTAGACCTTTGACTGGCTCTTGTAGCGCTCTTCAGGCGGTGCATTCGGGTCGATCCACACCGAGCTGCCCCCGAGTTTGCCCGGGATGACGATATTGTTCGCTGTCGATCCGTCCTCTTCGATCAGATTCAGCCTAGGCTTGGTGAAGTGGATGCCGTCCTTCGACTCTGCGTAGCCGACATAGGCCTGGTCGAGGCCATTGCCGGCATTCTTACAGGCGTGATACCAGATCCGGATCCTGCCGTCATCCTCTTTCAGTACGCTACTATAGATTCCGAGGCTCGTTTCGGATTCGACTTCCCAGGGTTCATCCGCCGTCAGCACAGGGTCCGTGGACTGATACGGGCGGTTCATCACCAGTTCCACGCCAGAGCTGGTCTCGACGAACATATCATCAACGAAAAGTTGCTTACTCGATCCCACCTCTATTGGATTCATGGCACGCCTCGGTTTTTCTCAGTCTCGGATTGATCTATCATTCCGCCTCCGTTGAATGTATACAAGATCGAACAAGAAGCGTATTCCGCATGGCTCACAAATATGCGTGTCTATCGCCTGTCGGCTTCCGGCTCCCCCGGCCTCGCGCCGGGGTGGCGTTGGCTTCCGGGCTACAGAACGCGTGGGCGTCACCCCGGCACGAGGCCAGGGGAGCCTTAATCAAGCTAAACAGGTACTCACAAATTTGTGAGTCATGCGGGATAGAATCCACGATCGCATCCGAACGAGTATTTGTAAGATTTCCGGACTATGAAACACTCCGTACTGTATTGGGACGAAGCTCGATATTCCAGTTTTCCCAATGTAGTGAAGGGCGACAGCGATGAGCTGTGGGTCGGCTTCGACTGGAACTCGCACGCCCCGCTCGCCCGCGGCCCAAAAGGGGCCGCCGACTCCCATGAAGGTGCACTGGTCGGAGGGAAGAGCGGTCATGTTGAACTCTTCTCTCCGAACGGCGGTAAGAGCTGGTTTGAGGAGGGGAAAGATGAATCATACCGGGATTGCCCCGAGGCGCTCAAAAGCACAGTGTTGAGCGACGGCACCGAGATCAGAATATCCCGTCCAGCTGACGCCTTTCCAGAAGAGCGCAAGGACGAGTTCGCAAAACGCGGGTTCGCAATACATGACCTGCCTGGGGGACGGTTTCGGGTGGAGCATCGGCTGGAGATGCATCGAAAGCGGACGGGCGCGAATCACTGGGAGAGCCACGAACTGAGGAGCGGCGAGGAGCTGCCGTTCTTCGCCCTCATCCGCAACGGGACCGACCTGAGCAGCTGCGTGCTTCCAGACGATACGATCGTGCATCAGGTGTACGGGAGCGCATCCGCCGGAGATCCCTTTCGGGCGTGGGTGCTGCGCTCTGAGGACGCGGGTGATACGTGGGAGATGGTGACGATGGCCTACGACGGCGGAGTGCATCCGTTCAACGAGTCCAGTCTGCTGCGCCTGCCGGACGGTCGTATCGTCGCCATGGTGCGGACATCGAGCAGCAGCAAGGGCATCCCCGAGGAGGAGAAATACCTGTGGCAGACGCATTCAGACGACGGCGGCAAAACCTGGAGTACGGTCCGAAAGACGGCGATGTGGGGGTATCCACCCCATCTGCTGTTACTCCGGAACGGTGATGTGCTGTGCAGCTACGGTCACCGGCGGCCGCCTTTCGGCGTTCGCGCCTGTCTGTCTCGCGACGGCTGTGAGACTTGGGAAATCGACAATGAGATCGTGCTGCGCGCAGATGGACTTACGACACACGGGATCGTAGCCGGGAAGGGCACTCCCGCCGATCTGGGCTATCCGAGGACGGTCGAGCTTGCGGACGGCTCGCTGTTCACGGTCTACTACTTCACCCTCGGAGACAGTGTAACCCACGTGGCAGCTACAAAGTGGACGATGTGATCCACTCAGACCGAATCGGGCCGTTAGGGTGCCTGACCGGTACGAATTCGCGCATGGCGTGGGATCCGTCTGCGTCTATGACATAGAATCCATGGATTTCGTCAGGGAAATCCCGGTCGGCCCGCTGCCGGACTGTCAAGCCACTTCAGGCGACGGCAGGTACCTGTTCATCGCCTGTGACGATGGTCTCTACTGCCGTAATCGATATCGAAAAGAGATGCATATTCGGGACGATCGAGACCGGCATTGGGACCTGTGGACTGACCATGACCAACGACGAGCAATATGTCGTCGCCTCCAACGACCGCGACGATTCCATCAGCGTGGTAGACACCGAAACCGATACGGTCATCTCCACCCTTTCGGCCAGACCCGGCTTTGAGAAACTCGACATCAAGGGGTACATCCAGGGAATCAGCGTCGGCGCGAATGATGAAATCTATGTCTATGGATGCTCGGGAACGGGGGCCCTGGTCAAGTTTTGGGATATCGTTGATGAAGCGAAATGGAAGATATCTTATCGCGGCGGGAAGATAGACAGCATTGTATGCACACGTGGGCGTTTTCGCTTCACTTCTTGACCCAACCCCACCGTTCAACCACCATCCCTTCTTGAAAAGCTTCGTCGGGTGGGTCTCTCTGGGCACGTGCCCGTACCGGCAGAAAAGCGATTTCATATCAACGACTAGCAAGAATTGATGGCACCTTCGAAACAAGCACTTTCAGCTGAGAAAGATTACTCGCAGGATCCCATCCCGATGACTCCGGAGCAGAAGTTCTTCTTCGATCTCAGAGGGTGGATTCTCCTGCCTTCCGTACTCTCTCCCGATGAGGTCGATGAAATGAAGGCCGAAGTCTATGCGGGCGCGAAGCCGCACAAGGGATCGAATGATAAAAGGGGAACTGGATATGAGGGTCTCCTTCAGAAATTGCTGGATCCCCCTGCGATCGTTGGCATTCTGTCCGAGATTCTCGCACAGGAGGACTCTTCTGCCTCGGACGAGTGCTATGCCTTTCGCTGTGAAAACTCCTTTACTACCATCCGGCATTCGGACTACCGCTCGGTGGATGCGTACAACAAGGGCATACCGCACGGTGGTGGTAGTCTCGCGCAGTACCAGGTTAAACTGAATCGGATCTTCTCAGGTCTGACGCGGGTGGTATGGGAATTGGAGGAGGTGAAAACGGGCCAGGGAGGCACGCTGTTTCTGACTGGATCCCATAAAGCGGCGTTCGGCTTCGGCGGCCTCGATCCGTATGCCGGCATCACTTCCGGTTCCCCCTTGGAACAGGAAATACGAGACATGATGGAGGATTACAGCTGCCCGCCCGGCTCGGTGGTCATCTTCACCGAAAGCCTGCTTCACGCAACCAACGATTGGACAAACCCCGACAATCCTCGCGTCGCGGTCTTCAACTGCTACAACTCCCTTTTGTCCCAGTGGCATCGCCTCGACCTTGACCACGAAATCATCATGGCGATGCCACCTAAGCGGAGATCCCTCTTTCGAGGTGTTTGGGCCCAGGGCGAAAATCGACACTACTCGTTGGAGAACCGGTCCATGTAGCCTGGAAATCTGGTGAGATTTCCAGGCTCGAGATGACTGATGACCGATCGCTTCCTTGCGCACTGACGAAGAGATGTGATATATGGCTTGAGGATCCGACGAATGAGCACACCAGCCACCACTTCGGCACCGGCTCTCGAGCTGACTGACGAGCAGAAGTACGAGCTCGACCTCAGGGGCTATTTCGTTCTCAGGCAGCACTACGATGAGGACGAGATCGGCGAATTTCACGCCGGCATTGACGAACTCCAGGCCATTCCCATCGACCACGAGACCTACCGCAAGCTGGGCGTGGGACACTACCTGCTGGCTCCGGCTATGAGAGATCCACAACACCCGGGATGGCACGGAGAGCACGAGGCGGGCCGCATCAATCCAAGAACCGGGGGGGTGTGGAAAGTGGAACACGCTCTGTGCGGCACCGACAGATTCGACCGCATCGTTCGCGACCCGACACTCAGGGCGATCCACACAACGCTGGCCGGCGGCCCCATCTTCATTTCCGCCACCTATTACATCGAAAGGGCCGGGTCGATGGCGGCAGGCGGCCTGCACAACGGCGGCTATCCGGTCGACCCGGATATCTTCTACGGCTACGATCACACCAACACACGTTTCGCCTGTAAGAGCACGAAGAGTGTCATCATCCTCACGGACATGACCCACATCGAACAGGGGCCATTCGCCGCGATTCCAGGTAGCCACAAGGCGAATTTCGCCTGCCCCTTCGACATGAGTGATGCGCGCAACAACCCGATGGCCGTTCCGGTGTTCGCGGCACCAGGGGATGTCATCATCTTTTCCGAAGGCATGACTCATGATGCCTTTCCGGTGACCGACGACTCGACCCGGCGATCGGTGTATTTCAACTACATGCCGGGACTCGTGCGCAACAATCTTCCGGATCAGCGTATGTCCATCTATCCCGACCACGTACTCGAGCGCCTCAGCGACCAGCTCGACATTCTCAGCTCTCCCGGGTACATTTGAGATGGCCATACAGCCAGAAAGCGATTGCTTATCAATCCCCGTGAGGGAACCTTTGGCGCGAGCCTTGTCGAAATCTGATATTGTGACACTCTCGATTAAGGATCAAGGATTCTCGGGCAGATCCTCGAATTCTCGCGATTCAATATTAAAGAGTTGAGTCGCCAAAGCTCGCGACAAAGAGACTCAGCGTCTGAACCTCACCAGAAATCCCCACAGAAAACTCCGGGAAAACGCGCACCTTCCCCGGAGAACTTGACCCAACCCCGCCGTCCATCCATCCTCTCCACCCTGAAAACGCTTCTTTCGGTCGGTCTCTTCGGGCGCGTGCCGATATGGCCAGAAAAGCGATCACATATCAATCTGTCCCGCGGAGTGTAGCAGCATGACACCAGAAGAGAAATTCACCTTTGACCTCGAGGGCTACCTCGTCCTCAAGGAGGTATTGACCACGGCAGAGATCGACGAGATCAACGCCCTTGCTGATTCCGTGTGGCCGGGGGAATACGACGAGACGGACTTGCGCAGGGTGAGCAAGGCCTCCCAATGGGGACAGGCGACACAGGCACTCATCGACCATCCCGGAATTCTCCCCTACCTCGTCGAATTGCTTGGGCCCAAGGTCCGGATCGATCACGACTACTCCATGTTCATGCGCAAGGGCGGCCGCTCCGGCGGCCTCCACGGAGGTCACACACCGCAGATCGCAGCCGCGGATCATTGGTATCAATACCACGATGGCATCATGCGCAATGGCCTGACCGTTTTCACCTACCTGCTCACTGATGCGGGACCAGAAGACGGCGGCTTCTCCTGCATTCCCGGTTCACACAAATCCAACTTCACCAATAGTCTTCCCGACGACGTCCGCCAGTACGAACGCATTCCGCATTACGTTCACCAACCACCGGCCAAGGCCGGTGACGTCATCATCTTTACGGAAGCGCTCATGCACGGCACCATGCCCTGGACCGCCGATCACGAGCGCCGCGCGCTGCTCTACAAGTACAGTCCCGGTCATTCCGCTTGGTCGCAAAGCTATTACGATCCTGCGGACTATCCAACCGCGACGGAGCAACAGCAACGCCTCATGGCGCCACCATCTGTAGGGCAGCGGGACGATGTCGTTGCTGTTGAAGGAAGCTGAAGTTGGGAACGCTTTGGCTCACTTCGATTGATCCCATTTCTAAGGAATGCCTTCTGTAGAGGAACGCGTAAGCGTTTCTGAATCCCGCCTGATACGATGAAATCGTAGAAATCCTCACGGATTCCTCTACAATGGAGGACCACTTTCTCTCTCCTTAGGTTGAAGCGTATGCGCGGAGAGGGATTTGACGATGGAAGTTGAATTCGTCAGTTGGCGGACTAAGTGGAACGATTACATGTTGCGGACGAAGTGTGAATCTCCTGAACACTGAAACTTGACACCCGAAACCTCGCAACGCGCATCAACTTCGATACGGACTTAACAACCATCCATGCGAATCGGAGCTTTACTTCCCCAAGGAGCGCGTGGCTTTGACGCTGATATTGGCGCGATAGCAGAGTTCACCCAGGCGGTCGTGGTCCGGGGCTATGATCATATCCGCATGGGTGAACATGTGCTGGGGGCTAACCCTTCGAGCCGCCCGGATTTACTTCGGTAGAGGAGCACATCTACGCCCTACGTCAGTTCATAGAAGTGGTTCGGTGAAGCAGGGCAGTAATAGATCGACAAGGTTCGGGACAAGGTTCGCGACCCGTCGTCGCTTCGCTGTGCCGAGGCAGGCGAGGTTTGCTCTGCTGAATTGGGGCGACTTGGTTCAGATTGGATCATTGCCCGGAAGTCGAGGATGATTTGAAATCCCGCTAGTAACCTTGTCCCGAACCTCAATCCCGAACCTTGTCCGGTTTGGTGCCCATCCCAGAGCAATTATCGGGGGTTTTTCAGGGACACGGAAGACTAACATCGGATTGAGAGCATTACCTATTAGTCTCACATTGCCATAGCCTACGACTTCCCTGTTTTCGCCAGATCTACTGCCTTGATGGAGTACTCCTGCGATTTCTGCACGATGATAAACCCAACTGACTCGTAGAGCTTTCGCGCCACCTCGTTGCCGGTTGAGATGAACCCGCGTTCGAGACCGGCATCTCGCATTCCAGCCAGTGCCGTCTGGAGCAGGGCACGCGCCAGGAATCTGTCGGACATTGAACATCGCAACTGACTTGAGCTTCGGATCGGACGTTTGCGATTTTAAGTGGCCATCAACTTCCTACCGACAGATTCCTCTCAAGAAAATGAAACTGAGATTTGAGACGAATTGTCATTGCTTCTGGGGGCAATCCGAAAATCTGGCGCTGGAAGTCTGGGCCCTTCAGACATCCGTGACAAATGGGTGCTACGCCATCCATCGGAGGAGTTAAAAGTGCGACTCTCCTCAAATCTCAGTTTCATTTTCTTATTGCTAGGAATCTGTCGGACGAACCTAGTCACTTGCGAAGCAATCGAACGTCAAAGTCCGACAGACTCCTAGCCCCGGCGTTGGTGGTCCGGAGCGGTCCCGAGGTCCATGACGGTGCCTGCGTGACCTTCGCGGTCAACGCCGCACGTAACCGCTGCCGCAAACCGGTCTACGGACGACACGGCGACCAGGTCGAGACCGGCGCTGTAGAAGCCTGTTAGCGTAAAGTCCTTGTATTGTAAAGCAGTGACCTTGGCGTCGCCCCACATGCCCAGGGTGAAAGTTTTCTGGGGAGGAAGTGGCTGATAGGCAAAAAGATAAAAAAAGAGCTAGACAAACCCGAGGGAATCAGTCATGCCAAGATGGTATGAAAGACAAAAAATCTTACCATCTGACTCCTTCGATAGATCGTCTAACTCTGCGTCTGATCTTGCCCGAAGAGCAGGAGCGATTCAATGATCTTTTGATCCAACATCATTATTTGCACAGTGCGGGGAGCGCGGGAGAGACCCTGCGCTATGTGGCTTTGATCGACGGGCAATGGGTGTGTCTTTTGCTGTGGGGAGCGGCTAGCTACCGGCTGAAGGATCGAGACGGCTGGATCGGCTGGGATGGGGCGCGACGGCATGCGCGCTTGAAACTGGTGGTGCAGAACCGGCGTTTTCTCATTCTGCCCGGGCTCAAGCTGGCCAATCTGGCCTCCAAGACGTTGGCGATGTGCCTGAGAGTCTTGGCCGATCACTGGGAGCAGGCCTTTGCCTATCGCCCCTTGGTAGCGGAAACTTTCGTGGACCCACAGATCCACCGAGGCACTTGCTACAAGGCGAGCGGGTGGACTCCTTTGGGCTTGAGCGCGGGATATGGTCGACAGCGGGAAGATTTCTATGAACGCCATGAGCGCCCCAAGCAGATCTGGGTCAAACCCCTGCGGGCTGATGCTCTGCAACTGCTGCGCTCGCCAGGGCCCTTGCCCAAGGCACACCGTGAGGCCCTCAATGCCAACGACAACTCCCATGCGGTCTGCCTCAAAGTGGAACAGATGACAAGCCTCTGGGAACGCTTCCACCAGATCGAAGACTTCCGTCGAAAAGCGGGCCGTCGCTATCGACTCGCCACGGTCTTGAGTATGATTGTGCTCGGCACCCTCTGCGGCAAACACAACCTCAAGGAGATCGTGCGCCTGGCCCATCACCTCAATCAAGCCCAACTGCGCGCCTTACGCTCCTGGAAAAACCCCAAAACAAGCCGTTTTCAGGCCCCCTGCTATGATGTCTTCTACCGGGTGTTGCAAAACGTCGAGGCCGAGCTTTTCGATCAAATCCTCACCCAATTCATAGCCTCGCCCGAGGGCCGTTTGCCCCGCGATATTGCGGTTGACGGTAAGACTCTCAAAGGCACTGACAAAGAACCGGCCAAGGCCTTGCACCTGGTGGCCGCGGTCGATCATCAAAGCGCTCAAACGATTGCCCAAGTCGCTACCGCCGACAAATCCAACGAGATCACCGCCGCCCAAACTCTCCTGCGCAAGATGCCGGCCATGGACGGATCCACCTTCACCTTCGACGCCATGCATAACCAAAAAGAAACGGCCCACATCGTGGTCGAAGAACTCGGTGCTGACTATATCATCCAGATCAAAGACAACCAACCCACCATGCATCAAGACGCAAAGAATCTTTTCGGCCCCTCCCCCTTTTTGTCCACCAAACCGTAGATAAGGACCATGGCCGCCTGGAGATTCGTCAAATAGCAACCCATCCTCTAAGCGCTCCCTCCCTTGGCTTGCCTCATGCTCGTCAGTTCGCCTCTGTCCAACGCACCTTCCATTATCCTAACAAAGCGAAACCTTCCTCGGAACGCTCCTACTATGTCAGCAGCCGCGATCCCACCGACTTGAGCCCTCCTCAGTTCCTATCGAAAATCCGCAACCACTGGGCCATCGAAAACAAAAACCACTACCCCAGAGATCGCTTCTTCGATGAAGATCGATGTATGATCCGTAACCATAACGCAGCCAGAATCCTGGCTGCTTGCAGGCAACTGGTTCTTAGCCTCAAATCTACCATGGGCTTCGAATCCACCCCTGCCCTCTGTGATCATTTCACCTTCAACCTACACAAGGCCATCAATATCATCACCTAATGTCCCGAGAATCAAAACACCGTACCCACATGCCCCATCCATCCCATACCTCACGCGCGAGTGCCGCCCTGCGGTCGATGTCCTCCTCGTCGATGCGCCTGATTAAATATCCGGCAGGAACGAGCGCGGGCGCCAGGGCGCCAAGGGGGTGTTCCAGGATGTAGCCGCAGCCGGCTTCGGCTTCGCCATGATATCCCCGCGCTTGCAGGAGTTCGATATAGGGACCGTCATTGCTATCCACTCCATGGACCTTTATGGTCGCTTTCGCCGACTCTCTCTCGAGCAGCTCTCGTTCACACCACGCAACGAGCTGAGAGAGCGAGGGGCTGACGGTATGCTTCGTCCGCAGGCGCGGGTGGCAACGTGGCTGAAACGCCCCCAAAAAGTGGCTGACCAGCGCAAAGGCAATGATCGATCCGTCCGCATCCTGCCAGACGAAAAACGGGTGGTTTTCGCGCGAGGCGAAAGTGGTGTTTTCCCAGGTGATGTAGTTGAGATCGCCCACCTGCCAGTTGCCCGTCAGTCCGCTTGCTGCCCAGGCGCTACGGTGATATTCGACGAGGCGGGAAAAGTCGGTCGGGTGGTCGTAGCGGCGCGGAAAATCGGCGATGCTCATGTCGATTCTCTCTCCATCCGTTGCAACTCCTCTCTTCCCGGCTTCTCGGAAACGTTACGAACTACATTATCTCGAACCTTGTCCAATAAATCGAGTACCAATGAGCCAGATTCAAATGAAAGTCCTTCCCCAGGCGATCCCAGTCCTCCACGACTACATACGGAAGGAGAGTCGGGAAATCTCCGAAATTCGGATAGAGGGTTCGGTCTCGCTAGCCGATTCGACCGCCGAAGACTGGGCCCGGCAGGCATCGACTTGGAAGGAACTCAGCGCGACTCATCTATCGGCAAACACGGCGGCGGCAGGGGTTACTTCGGTAGGAGTCACTTCGGTGCAGGCGCACATCGAAGCCCTGCGACGGTTCAAAGAGGCGGTTGGGTGAAAGAGAGCGCTCATAGTGGCTCAGATTGGATTTCTTTGTTGCGAGCTTTGGCGCGAGTTTCGTCGATTTCTGACTAGGATCCTATTTTGTAGATCACGCCCGATCTCGTTGCCGATACTCTCGATTCAGGGTCAAAGGCTGTCGGGCAAATTTCCAAATTCTCCTAACTGGATAAAATGGAATTGACTCGCCAAAGCTCGCAACAAAGAGGTTCAGGGACCGGATCTCACTAGAAGAAAAGGTCCCACACGAAACCCAGTAGAAGCATGTCACGAAATGACCGGCCGTATAAGTCGTCGCGTACCCACATGCAGGAGCAGTCCATGACCGATCGGACCTATCGTGTCGGCATCGTTGGCGCCGGTGAGCACGTCGCATACACATCAGATGTTTCCTCGTTCCCGGACGATCCAGAGAGCGCAGGAAGAAGGCAAAAAGATGATACATTACGGTATCATAATTCGTAAGGTCTTGGTATCGGAGAGAGAGAGTCTGCAACGCATGGGGCGGCGGATGGGAAAGTAAGGTGCCGCCGCCAGGCACACTTAGTCGCCACCCTTTGTTGGGTACGCTTAGTCGAAGGGTTTTTCGGTACGGACGAAGTGTTGGGAATAGGTGTCAACCACCGTCCGAGATTACGATTGAGAGCCACGATGCGAGACTGATCGGTGTTACGGTCTCCCGTCGTGAATCTCAAAGGTAGTCTCCAGTCAGTCGAATTCGCCCGCATCCTCGTAGACGGAGGCGCCGAGATCGACGCCTACGAGTCGCAGCTCCACAGCACGCCACTGGGTTGGGCAGCGCGTGACGGCCAGCTGGAGCTATGCCGTTTCCTGCTCAAACATTCGAGTACCAAGAATCCAGATTCAAATTTGACCCAACCTCAACTTCGATCCATCCTCCTCTCCATGATAGAGCCTTTTCAGGTCGGTCTCTCTGGACGCGTGCCCATACAACCGAAAGAGCGATTTCTTATCAATTCTTGAACCTGTTACAACGGAGAGATTAGTGCGTGAGAGTCGATAGGGAGCAGTTTCTTCGGAACGGGTATCTGATTATTCGCGAGTGTATTCCGCCGGAGCAGCTGGAATCTCTGCGGTCCAGCTTCGAGGTCCTGGTGGACCGGCAGCGGACGATCTGGGCACGGGAGCGGGGTCCGGATGATCCTCCAGGTGGCGCCTGGGAGACGCGGCCGCAACTACGGCTTTACTACGACGAGGTGGTGGATGCAGCGACCGCGAATACGGTGGAGTTCCTGTTGCACGAGAATACGCAGGGAGTGAGCCGGCAGCTGTTGGATGCGCCCGACGCGGCGGTGCTGGCGTTGTTCCTAATGTGCAGTCCGCGGCGGGATCACGGGCCGGCGCGTTGGCACCGGGACCTGCATCCGTTCGATCAGGCCCCGGTGCGGGGGCTTCAGGCGGATATGATGGAAAACGCGCCGGCGCTGGTGCAGTGGAACGTGCCGCTCTACGACGACGACGTGCTCTGGGTCGTACCGGGCAGCCACTGTCGGGTCAACACGGCGGCCGAAAACGAGCAGCTCGACGCCGATCCTCGCGTGCCCCTGCCCGAGAGCATCCCGGTGGAGCTGAAGGCCGGCGACGGGGTCGTCTACAGCAACATCATGCTGCACTGGGGCAGCAACTACAGCGCGAAGTTGCGGCGCACGATTCATTTCGGCTACCGCGGCTTCGGCGGCCCGACGTATCCGTACGTGCCACAATTTTATTGGAAGGCCGGCTTCGGCCGCGACCTGTCACCCCCGGTTCGCCAGGCTTTTGCTCGATTCGAAACCTTGTTCCAGGAGGAAGTTCAACGGATCGTCGCTTTCTTCAGGGCCGTGATTGCCGGGGACGAGATCGGCTTTCATGAGCAACTGGTTGCGGTCCACCCGGGCGAAAATTCGCGGGTCGTGTGCCTGGTGCTGCTGTCGAAGCTGGCGAAGAAGATCTGCCTCCAGGAAGAGAACTTCGGCTTCGACCTGATGCGCTGCGAGGACGTGAGCCGGCATCTTAGCGACGATGAGCTGGCAACCTTGTGGGAGCGGTTCGCGCCCCTCGATGCTCTGCTCCAAGGGAAGGAAGAGCAGTCCATTCCAGGTTTTCAGGGGCAGCCGAATCGCTACTACTACGATGAGATGCCGGCCGGCGTCGGCCTCGACGAGTTCGTCTCCAGCTGGTCTTGACCGCCCGCGCTGCGCAAGCGACCCTAAAAGGAATCGCCAACTGATCTGGCCTGAAACTTCACTGCTGATGCGGGTTTTTCGGGCCATCGATTTTCAGCAATATACCTGGAAAACAACCCAAGGATTGGAGGGGCGAGGGCCCTCGAGCCCTGCAGGGACAATCAGTCTGATAAGAACGTCGTCAGTCTTCAATTCGATCAAGGGCTCGAGGGCCCTCGCCCCTCCGATCTGGCGGCTGATCGGGTTGCTCATCATCCGTGGGATTGCCATGCCATCCGCGGGAATTTCTCCGTCCCATCCAACTTTCGATAGAGTTTCAAACTCGATTGATCCGGCCCGTCGAACCCGAAAGCTTCAGCGCAGCCGGAGGCCTGCGCTAACCTGCAGCTTGAGCCCTGTACCTTGCATCCTGAATCTCCGATCTTCACTCTAAGCCCAAGAGCAGCCTATCATCCCTCCCTGGAGTGACTCGATGACGATAACCTTGGACAGCATATCCGGCATGCCGGCCATTTCGTCGTACTATCCTCCTCCCCCGGCGCGCTACCGCAGCACCGTGTTCCAGTACGTCTACTTCAGGGCGGATATCGTAGCGATCGGCCGGGTGTTGCCGGCCTGTTTCGATCCGTCGGATGACGGTTTCTGCGCCGCCGTCGGACTTCGCACCCATAGAGTACCACGGAGCGCACTATGTGGAGATGGACTACACGGAGGGGCATGCTGAAGTAGTACGAGACCTTATGCGCTAGGAAGCTGTCGGAGTTTGACGTTTGATTGCTTTGCAAGGGACTTGATCTGTCCCACAGACTCCTAGGCCGGACATCCCAGTATCTTCTTGCAGATGCCGCCCGGCGACACTGGTGCGGGTCGCCGTGGAGAGACGAAGAGTAAGACAAAGATGAAGACTAAGATGTGGTGGATTCTTAGTCTTACTCTTTGTCTCGGGTCTTTGTCTTTATCTTGATCGGCGGAACTCGAGCCCGTGCTGAAGGGTCGACGATAGGATTAAAGAGGATGAGGAAGACGAAGAGGAAGATTGTAGCATCGCTGACCCGCCTAGGATCCATCCTACTCGCCGTGGTGCTGGGGATTCTCCTGACAGGCGCCGCTCCACCGGACCAGCAGAAGGGCCACCGGAAAATGGTCTCCCTGCTCTCGCGCATCGCGGCTCGAAGCCATGACGAGAACATCTGGCTCGGTGATCGCGAAGTTAGGATCAAGCGGCGCCGGCTTCAGAAGCTGGGGCCTTTTGCTTCGCCCGAGAGCCGGTGGCGCGGGCACTTCGAGGTCGGTACGCTGGAGCTCCGTCTGGGCAACGAAGCCGTGGCCATCGAACACCTAACGAAGTCTTACAAGCTACTTGGCAGAGTCGGCCAACGGCTGCCCGAGGGTTGGGACGATCACACCCTTTTCGAGCTCGGGGTGGCCTACCTGAGGATGGGGGAAACGCAGAACTGCTGCCTGCGCCACAACCCGGAGAGCTGCATTCTGCCGATCCGGGGCGGCGGCCTCCACACCGATAAGACCGGATCGAGAAAGGCCATCGAGCTATTTACCGAGCTGCTCGCCCGTCCCGGCATCGACATTAGAATGCAACACAAGACCCAGTGGCTGCTCAACATTGCCTACATGACGATCGGCGGGTATCCCGACGACGTGCCGGACGCCCACCGGATCCCACCGGAAGTATTTGAGTCCGACCAACCATTCCCACGGTTCGAGAACGTTGCGACTCGAGTGGGTCTGGACTCCTTCAACCTCTACGGCAGCGCCGTGATCGACGATTTCGACGGCGACGGTTATCTCGACGTCTTTACGACGACCTTCGATCCCGATGACCGGATCCACCTTTTCCGGAACGAACGGGACGGCACTTTTACCGACCGCACCGTGGAGGCGGGGCTCGCCGGTCTCTACGGCGGCATCAACACCGTCCAGGCCGACTACGACAACGATGGTGACGTCGATCTCTACGTGCTGCGCGGCGCCTGGATGGCCGACGGCGGGCGCCATCCCAACTCCCTGATCCGCAACAATGGCGACGGCACCTTCACCGATGTCACCTTCGACGCAGGCCTTGGAGAGATTCATTACCCGACCCAGACGGCCGCGTGGGCGGACTACGACAACGACGGCGACGTGGACCTCTACGTAGGCAACGAGCACAGCATGGGATTCTCCACGGAGCTCTACAGCGGCACCGGGGGAAGCCGGCGGATCGAGGCGCCCTGCCAGCTCTTCCGGAACAACGGCGACGGCACCTTCACCGACGTGGCCGCTGAGGCTGGCGTCGAGAACTTCCGGTTCGTCAAGGGCGTCGTCTGGGGCGACTATGACGGCGATCGCTGGCCGGATCTCTACACCTCCGTGCTGGGAGGGCCGAATCGCCTCTACCGCAACAACGGCGACTTCACCTTCACCGACGTCGCCCCCCGTCTGGGCGTCACCGAACCAGCGGCTTCCTTCCCGGTCTGGTTCTGGGATTTCGATAACGACGGCGCGCTCGATCTCTACGTGCCGAGCTACCAAGGCACGAAGGACGCCGTCGGCGCCGTAGCCGCGACCTATCTCGGTCTCGGCGTGAGCCTCGACATGCCCCGCCTCTACCGCGGCAACGGGAGGGGCGGGTTCGAGGAGGTCGCCGCCGAGCGTAACCTCACGAAGTTCCTCCTGCCCATGGGCGCCAATTTCGGTGACCTGGACAACGACGGATACCTGGACTTCTACCTCGGCACCGGCTACCCGGACTACGAAGCGCTGATGCCGAACGTGATGTATCGAAATGTCGAGGGGAGGTATTTTGCGGACGTCACGGCGGCGGCCGGGATGGGCCACCTCCAGAAGGGGCACGCGATCGCCTTCGCCGACCTCGACAACGACGGCGACCAAGATGTCTTCGAGCAAATGGGCGGCATCCTGCCCGGCGACCGCTACAGCGACGCCCTCTTCGAGAATCCCGGTTTCGGCAACCATTGGATCGCGGTTCGGCTGGTCGGCGTCCGCTCCAACCGCTCCGCCATCGGAGCTCGAATCCGAGCGATCGTGGAGCAGGACGGCAGCAGCCGTTCCATCTACCGGCACGTCAACAGTGGCGGCAGCTTCGGTTCCAACCCCCTGCGCCAGACGGTCGGACTCGGCCGGGCCGCGCGGATCCGGCGGCTGGAGATCGACTGGCCCGCCACCGGCCTCACCCAGACCTTTGAGGATGTTCCCGTGGATCGACTTCTGCGGATCGTCGAGGGAGCCGATGAATTCGAGACGATCGAGCTAAGGAAATTCCAGCTGGGCAGGGACCAACGAGAATGATCCATCTCCGCCGATCCCAAACACGAGAAGGTGGGCCGGGCCGTCCCGGCACGGCAGACGCTCTTTCGGGGTATACACTGTGCAGACAATGTTCCCGGATTCCGATACCACGGTCAGAACCAGCGGAACCGGCCCCGCCCGGATTGAGCCGGCAGGGATATAGCGAAGAGGCTCTAGACCTCGAAGGATGAAACTGACGGAACCGCAGGTCGCTTTCTTTGAAACCTTCGGGTATCTCGTCGTTCGCGGGCTCCTCACGCATGAGGAGACCGGCCGCGTGATCGAGGCTTTCGAATGGTCGATCCAGAACTGGGGTGGGGGCGCTGAGCACGACGGTAGCAAGCGGACTATGTTCGGTGGTCCGATCGAGCACACACCTGAGCTCTGCGCCCTGATGGATCATCCGAAAATTCTCGGACTGATTGGCAGTGTGACCGGAGAGGACTTTAACTACTGCGGTGGTGACGGGAACTATTACACGGGCGACACGAGGTGGCATCCTGACGGAAACTGGGGCCAGTTGTGGGCAACGAAAACTGCCTTTTACCTGGATGAGGTCCGAGCGGACAGCGGTTGTCTGAGAGTGATACCCGGAAGCCACCGTCCTGACCAATTCATTCGCAGGGATGGGATCCAACCACGAGACTCGATGGAGATGTATGGTGTCCCACCTAAAGAATTCCCAGGCAGTCTTCCGCTCGAGACCCGGCCTGGTGACGTCGTGATCTTCAACCACGACCTGTATCACGCATCCTTCGGCGGTAGCAATCGACGACGGATGTTCACGATGAACTGCACCCGACACGCCAGAAGGCCGGAGGACACGGAACTGCTCCGAGAGTATGTGCGCGTCCACTCCCCCGGCGGAAATAACATCGACACCGGCGCCGGAATGTATTTCCCCACCATGCTCGATACGGCGGACGAAGCGCGAATGGCACACCTCTTCCAGGCTCGTGACATGCACGACGAGCTGTTCCCACAGTTTGCGCGTCAGGCCCGGGATCGAGAACCGTACCGGGGTAGGATTCGATGACGTTCCTTACGCTACCTGAACTGGAACGAGTAGAGCTTGGCGTTCTTGAAGTAGAAGCGAAGTTTTATCGGCTTGCCGGCCAGCGGCCTCACGTCGGAACTGCCCTTCCACGACACGACATGGGCTGGGCTCGACTTCGTGATCGGGTCGGCGTCAGTGAACGTGAACCCATGCAGCTTCTTGTGATTGGCCCTCAAGATCTCAACACGAACTTCGCCGGGACCGGGCCCTGCTGCAATCGGCGCCATGCTCAGGTTGAGATGCAAGCGCGAGCCCGAGAATCCGAACGGGAGAGTCACCATCTGGCTGAAGGATTCAGGTTCCTTGAAGACTTGCCGCTCGGCATAGATGTGCGCAAGTTCGTCCTCGGATCTGTCCTTTACGACCCAGCCCTTTCCGCTGTCCAGGGAGACGAATCCGTCGAGACGCGAGACTGCCAGGCCAATGCCCTCGGTGGACTTATCGCCGAGCTTCAGGGCGATTTCCGGTGAACGGCTATTGGTACCAATATAGTAGGTGAAGATTCGGTCCCCGTGGACAATGATGTCCTGAGCATAGACGCTGGCAGAATCGAAGTCGGCCCTGGCGCCTCCCCGGGGAATGAACGGCTCGCGGTAGTTGCGCTCGAAGTGAAACCCATCCCGGCTGAAGACAACCTCCGGATGATGGGTCACGTTGGTCGTGCGAAAGATCCAAAGCAGCCCCACGTAGACCCCCTCGTAGGCGATGACCGGCATGCTGTAAAACTCGGTGTCGGGAAAGTCGTTCTCGTCCGGTACCAAGATGATCTCGGGCTCGCTCCAGTGGATCATGTCAGGGCTCTCGGCCCTGCCGATCAGACGCTTACCATAGGGACCCCGCCAGTGGTGACTGGCCTCCATGGTCACGTAGTAAGTCTCGCGAATCGGATCCCAGCCTTGGAAACGACCGGCCCAACGTCCCAACTCACGCCCGGTATCGATGACGGGATTGCCCTCGTAGGGCGTCCAGTCCAACCCATCGGGGGAATAGAACAGTTGGTATTGCATGCCTCGGGTCTGCGTGTTGCCGATCATGCGCAGCGCCTTGTATAGCTTGGTGGGGTCTTTCTCGTGCAGGTCCTGGAAGGCCGGCACGGTGGGCAGATTCTCGCTCTGGGGAAGGATGTTATTGTCTGTTGATCCATTGAACTCCACGAGCCCGAGCGAAGGTCTCTCCCAAACGAAGCCATCCTGCGAGGTGGCCAGACATGTCACCTCCCCTCGGGTGTCTGTGATGAGGCCCGCTGCGCCACCGGGAACCGGCTTGCCCTTCTCAAGGTGGACGGTGCTGGTCGATGCAGAGTACCACATCTTAAACATCTGGTCCTGCTCGTCGAAAATCACCTTAGCGGGCCGCATGAAGTTCCCTTCCCAGGGCCGCTCCGGCCGGAGGATGGGGTTGTCGTCCGCCTTGAGAGCGGGGTTCAAGCCCTGCTTTGCATTGGTCAAGCTCTCGATGAGGTAATCATCGAAGAAAAGCTGCTTGTTGGATCCGATATCGAGTATGGCCATCGGTAATACTCACATATAGCTACTTATATCGTCGCATCAAGGACCCATATTTCGACTGACTTTTTCTTATTGAACCCGGACATTCCACTAACCTTCTGCTACGAAGAATGTGAAATTTTCGGGTTAAGAAAGGATCATCCATGCAATTCGACTGCATCATTCGCGGCGGAAAAATCGCTGACGGCACTGGCGCCAGCGAGCCCTTTGCGGCGGCTATCGGTATCGTGGCAGGAAAGATCGCCGCTATCGGCGACCTCGACACTGTGCCGGCAGAGAGCGTCATCGACGCCCAAGGGAAGATCGTCTGCCCCGGTTTTATAGACGTCCACGTCCATTCGGAATTCGCTCTCCTGGGAGGCCGTGACCAACTGGCTACGCTGCGCCAGGGCGTGACCCACCCAGTTGCTCGCCCCGGACGGCTTTGGCTGGGCCCCTCTCAGTCCAGAGCGAGCGCGGGAGTTCTGGGACTACGCCCACTTTGCCTACGCCGCCATGGATCTGTCCTTTGATTGGCCCACGGCCGAATCCTATCTGGACATTTTTAAAGACCGCATTCCCGCGAACGTCTACTCCCAGGTCCCCCATTGCGCGGTGCGCCTGCACGCCATGGGCTGGGAGCCCCGTATTGCTACTGACGCGGAACTCCAGGTCATGGAAGAAAAAACCCGCGAGTGGATGGAAGCCGGGGCCGGAGCCCTGTGCTTGGGGCTCGATTACCAGCCCAGCGCCAACGCCGACCTGCGTGAGCTGGTGGCACTGTCCAAAGTAGCCGCTTCTTACGGCGGAATATACGCCGCCCATTTGCGCTACCAGCTCCTGGGCCGCACCGCCGCCTGGGAGGAGATCATGGAAATCTCCCAACAGGCCGACATCCCGGTCCACGTCTCCCACGAGAGAGTGGACGAGGAAACCGGTCCCCTGCTCGAACGGGCCGACCGCGAAGGCATCGACCTGACCCTGGAATCTTATCTTTACCCGGCCGGCATGACCCACGTCGTCATGATGCTGCCCATGGATATCCAGGTCGGCAGTCCACAGGAAGTACTGGAACGCATGCAAAAGCCTGGCACCCGCGCAATCAGCCTGCCCCACTTGCGCAAAAATCTCGGCACCCGGGGCAACCAGATTGTCGGCCACACCCGCTCGGGTCGCTACACCGGCATGACCCTGGCCGAGGCCGCTGCTAGCACAGGTAAATCCTGGGAAGAATTCGCCTACGACCTGGTACTTGAGGAAGACGGCGTCGAAGCCTTCATCTTTCCTTGGCAGACCCCGATGGAAGAAAACGAAGCGACCCTACGGCGCACGGCTCCTCACCCGCGCGTCATGATCGCCAGCGATGGAGTCTACAACGTCCAGCACCCCCATCCGCGGGGCAGTGGTTGTTTCGTACAGGTCCTCGGCCGCTACGTCCGCGAGTTGAAACTGCTCTCCCTGCAGGAGGCCGTCTACAAAATGAGCGGCTTCCCAGCCCAGCGCTTTGGCCTGTCAGACCGGGGCCGCATTGCCATCGGCCTATCCGCCGATCTGGTCGTTTTCGATCCCGATACGGTAGCCGCTCGCTCGACCTTCCAGGACCCTATTCAGAGCGCCGCCGGGGTGGACGGCGTCATGGTCAACGGCCAGTGGGTGATCCAGAACGGCACCCCAACTGGGGCCCTGCCCGGAAAAGTGCTGCGCCATAGTGCCTAACAAGGTAATCTCGTTGAGCAGCAAAGCCGCAACCAAAGAGAAGAGAACCACAGAGGACACTGAGACACGGAGGACGACCACGGATTTTCACGGATGGGAAATGGGAATGTGAATTGAGATTGATGGGCGACGATCTTCTGTATCCGTGACCATCCAGCGCGCAGATATGATCCGTGGTCTCTTATTTATCGATTTCAGCATCAATACCTTATGAAGATCCGTGGAGAAAAACGGGGATTGAGTTTGGAGGGATTCTCACGAATGAAGTACCTAGCACGCGAAACCGCATCGTGATTTTTCGGAGTGGAGGGCTTGCATGTGCAGAGCGCTTGTTGGATGGTGGTTACTAAGCAGAGACATCATTCCCAGGGAGAGAACCAGCTATGAATGAATCACGCCCCAACACTTCGTGCTCGATCACTGAGGAAACGGTGGAGATGTCCACCGATGAGAAATACCTCTTCGACCTGCTCGGATTTTTGATCGTGCGGGAGGTGCTGAGTCCCGAACAGCTTGAGGTGGCCAACGCCGCCATCGATTCTTTGGAACTCACGGCAAGCCCGGAATATTTCCGGGACTCAACGGCCTTAAAGGGCGAAAACAGATCGACCCGGCTGGGCGCAAACGCGAACCTGATAGAATTGCCCAAGCCGTTCTGCGATCCGTTCAGGGAGATGCTGGCGCACCCAAAAACCGTTCCCCACTTGAACACCATCCTCGGGGAAGGCTGGCGACTGGACCACGGGCCCGGGCTGATTGCCATGGATAAGGGATGCTCCGGCGGAAAGCTGCACGGCAATTTCGACAACGCTCCCTATTTCTACCGAGAGGGTAAGATCTTCACCGGCCTCTGTGTGATCGAATACCTGCTTGCAGATGAAGGTCCTGGTGACGGCGGGGTATGCGTTGTCCCGGGGAGCCACAAGGCCAACCTGGCGTGCCCGGACGAGATGCTCAGGTGGGAGCGCTACCAGGAATATGTGACGGAGATCCATGCTAAGGCCGGGGATGCGCTCATTTTCAGCGAGGCGTGCACCCATGGGACACTTCCCTGGACGGCGGATAACCAACGCCGGGCCATCCTCTATAAGTACAACACCGGTCACATGGCTTGGGGCGGAGGGGGCCTGCGCGGCCCGCTTCCCGAGTACTGGGACGAACTCACGGCACCCCAACAGGCGGCCCTGCTGCTCCCTTCACACCACTCCCGACGGCCCAAGCCAAGCAACGGTTATAGCGGCCTCGCTGAGATCAAGAATTCTGAGTGAGACAGACTGGTAAAGGAATATCCATGCCTATCGCCAATTGGCGGGAGCACCCCTGGGCGGGTGTCTTTCCCGCGACTCTGTGCCCCTTCAACGCCGACGAGTCGATCGACGAAGAGGGCTTACGGACCTATATCGCCGAACTGGCCGCCGTGGATGGGGTCAAGGGCCTGACCTGCAACGGCCATACCGGCGAGATTATGTCGCTGCGCTTCGACGAGCGCAATCGCGTGACGCAGATCGTGGCCGAGACGGTCAAGGCGTCAGGGCGCGACATAAAGACGATTACCGGCGTGTCGGCGGAGGGCAGTCTGGAGGGGATCGATCACGCGCTGGCAGCGAAAGAAGCCGGGGCCGATGCGATATTGCTGATGCCGCCGCACCACTGGTTGCGCTTCGGGCGTTCGGCGCAGACAGCGGTGGGTTTTTTCGAGGACGTGGCGTCCGCGGGGGTGGATATCGTGGTGCACCAGTATCCGGCGTGGACCAAGGCCGGGTATTCGCTCGACGAGATGAAGGCGATGGTGCAGATCCCCGAGGTCAAGTGCATCAAGATGGGCACGCGCGAGATGAGCCGCTGCCTCTTTGACTATCAGGAGTTGAAAAAGGTCAACGAGGAAGTGCCGATCATAACCTGCCACGACGAGTTTTTGCTGCCGACCCTGCTGGAGTCGGCGGACGGGGCACTGGTGGGTTTTGCGGGCTTTGTGCCCGAATTGATCGTTGAGTTGGTGCACCGTGCGTTGGATGGGGATTACGCCGGGGCCAAGGAGACGCAGAAGAAGGTCGAGCCGCTCAATTTGATCGTCTATTCTTTCGTCGAGCCGTCGTCGAGCGCGCACCAGCGCATGAAGTGTGCACGTTGGCTGCTGGGCAAGTTTCCGTCGCCCAAGATGCGACGGCCGCTGCGCGATTTGGGCGCGGATGAGATCGCGGGGATTCGGACTCGGTTGGAGGAGCTGGGCTACAAGTGCGCACAGAAATAATGAACCGGAACAGCAATGGATTTACCCAAACCCAATAGCCCGGTACAGGTCGCGCTGATCGGCACCGGCAATCGCTCGAAGATGATTTACCAGCCGCTACTGCCGGCGCTGGCCGATTGGATCGAGGTGGTGGCTTGCGTCGATCCGGTCCAAGAGCATTGTGACAAAGCCGCTGAAAAACTTGGCGCCCGCGCCTATTACGACGTGCACGAGATGGTCAAGGATCAGATCGCCGAGGCCGCGCTGGTGGTGACGCCGGTGCCGTCGCACTACGGCTATTCAACCTACTTGTCGAGCCATGGCATCCACAACCAGTGCGAGACGACCTGGTGCAGCTTGCTGGCGCAGGCGCGCGAGATGATCCGGGTAGCGAAAGAAAACGACGTGGTGGTGCGGGTGGCGGAGAATTTCTTCCGCTTTGGCTGCGACCGTTTTGCACAGAAGGTCAAAGAAAGCGGTTTTATCGGGCGCATCGGCCGGATCTTCAGCTATGCCGACCACACGGGCTATCACAACAATTCGCGCTGGGTGCGTTTCTTTGGACATCCCTACTGGGTGCAGGCGCTCGAGCACAAAATAGAGACCCCGTCGTTCCGCTCGATGCCCCACCGCTTCCATTCCGGCGAAAATTTCAGGGCTCATTTCTTCGGCTTTCCGGGCGGCGAAATGGTGGCGGACCAGCTGGCCAATCCCAAGGGTTGGCTGGGGCGGCACCCCCGGCCGGGCTACACCGAATGGCAGGGTGAACGTGGGACGCTGCTCTGCCACACACCGGATCCAGTTCGGGGCAAGGACGGTTTTACTTTCCGCAAGATGCAGTTGCGCCGTTGCTCGGACGCCGGTACTGACGAGGAGCACGGGGTGGAGTTGATCCGCTCGATCGCAGACGAGATTGTGGACGTGATCGACGAAGACGACGGCCCCAACTGGACCCGGACCTACGCGGACACCAGCCAAGGGCGGATCGAATACGTCAATCCCTTCCGTAGCGGCGCTAATACCAATACCCGCAAGGACTACGGCGCTTCGCTGATGAGCCATATCGCTGACTTCGCGCTTGCAGTACGCGGGGTAAAGCAGAGCGAATTCGACGAGGAAGACGCGCTCATGTCTCTGGTGATGGAGCATGCTTGCGATCTGTCTGCAAGCGAAGAGGGACGGCGGATAAAATTGCCGCTGGCGGACGAGGATGCGGCCGACGCTCCGACGAAGCAGAACCTCACAAAACAGTACGGCATCGATCCGATGGACGTCGAGGGCATGTTGTCGGTCAACTACGCCCAGCCCTAGTTTGAAACTTCAACCTAGATGCGAGTCTTCGGACCAAATAGAGACGACCTACTCAACGGCGAGTTCGTCGAAATTCTTATCCCGCTCAGCGGGACTACATCCGATTCGGTCCTCGTAGCGGAATGCGTAAGAATTTCGTCTTCTTCGACACCGGAAGTTTCAAACATTGATCCGCGCTTGTTCCGCGTCCGGAGGCCGCGGGCCACCTCCACGCGGCCAAAACGGTCAACCAGTGCCCGGAGCTAACGTGGGACGCTGCGCATTACATCCGGCCGAGTCGCGGACCTTCCGGGACGAAAAGACCGGCTCCGAGATTCGCCAGATCACGGCCCACGGGTCGATTCACCACCATCCCTTTTACTACATCCCCGCCTACGACGATGCGATGCGGCACCTCACCTTTGTGTCCCATCGCACGGGTCGGCCAGAGATTTTCCTGGAATTGCGCGAATCGGGGCGATTGTTGCAGCTGACCGAGCACGACGGCCTGGCCGAGTTTTCGATTACGCCGTCGCACGACGGCCGTTATGTCTACTTTTCCGACGGCAGCGGGGCTTGGCGGGTGGATACCGAGACCTTCTCTGAGGAGCAGTTGGTGACGTTCGATACCGCCGATCTGGGCGAGAAGGGGAGGGCCGGGGTGGCGATGGGGACGACGGCGCTGAGCTATGACGACGCCTGGTGGGCGGTGCCGGTGAAGATTGGCGAGGTGGCGCGTTTGGTGGTGATTGATACGGCGAGCGGCGACCACGAGGTGATCGTGGAACGGGATTCGATCGGGCACCCGGAGTTTCATCCAGCGGATGCTTCGCTCTTGCGCTATGCCGGGCTGTATTGCGAGCGAATGTGGGTGGTGAACAGGGATGGGAGCGATAATCGGTTGGCCTATGTGCGGGAGGGCAACGAGTGGATCGTGCACGAGACCTGGAATCCGCATAAGCGCGAGCTGTTGACCACACGCTGGCCGCATGGGGTGATCGGCGTCGATATCGATACGGGGGCGAAACGCGAATTGTGCTCGTTTAACGCCTGGCATCCGATGATCAGTTGCGACGGCGCCAAGATGGTTGCGGATACGACTTTTCCCGATATAGGCCTGCAGGTTTTTGATCCGAATGACGGCGTCGGGGAGCCGCGGTTGCTTTGCCTGTCGCATTCGAGCAATGAGGGTGCGCACTGGGACACCGACTATTGTCCCTACGACGACGGGCCGGTGGATGTCTACGCACCGCAACACACCCATCCGCACCCCAATTTCTCGCCGGATGGGCGATACGTGGTATTTACGTCGGATCAGAGCGGCCACGCCCAGCTCTACGAGTGCCAGGTCGGATTTTAGGTGGGAGAGTCAGGCCTGGAACGCAGTCCTCTTTCTCGATTGGCACATTCTGAAGACCGAGTACAACACCGGTCACATGGCTTGGGGCGGAGGGGCCCTGCGCGGCCTGCTTCCCGAGTATTGGGACGAGCTCACGGCACCCCAACAGGCGGCCCTGCTGCTCCCTTCACACCACTCCCGACGACCCAAGCGCAGCAACGGTTATCGCGGCCTAGCTGGAGGCTGTCCCAAATCCGAGAGGATTTGGGTGGAAGCCTGATACCGATATCAATCTTCGTCACGTTATGTAGACCACGACATGCCTTCCGTCCTCGGTAGCTTACCTTTTATCCGTTATGCACCTTTCCAGCACCCTTCCTCTCGCTTTGAGTCGATAGTTCTCCCAAGGAAGCGCCTCTGACTCGATTCTTGGATCCCTATGCCGCCTGCGTTGCCTCTTTCTCATGTTCTTGCGCAAGTCTCTGCGCGATTTTCCATAGATTGTGGGACAGAACCGACCAGGCCACGCTAAGGTTACGGTTGTCAAAGCCTTTGCTGCGTATCTTGCCCCCGTGCCATCGGTTCTTGAGCACTCCGATCCGGCCTTCGGTGCTCCCTCGTCGTCGCTGCAACCGGACAAAGCGCGGCTCCTCCATCCGCTCCTTGAGCTCTTGTGGATTGCGGGGCGTAAGGGCGTCAAAAATCCCCTCTGCCTGGAGCCGCTTGCTGGCCGCCTTCGAGGCATAGCCCCGATCCCCACTGATCGCTTCGATCTTCTCCTCTAAAGCGAAGCCCTTTTGCCTCTCCAGACTTTCCCAAAGCTGCTTCAATTCGCTCGGGGCCTGCCCCCCATACAGTTTCCAGTCCAACAGATATCCCTCTGCGCTCTCGCATAAATAAAGGGTGTTGCCAAACTCCACCTCCCGATCTGCCTTGCCTCGCACGATGACGTCAATCTCAGGTTCGTAGGCGCTCAGGATCTTCTCCTCATTCTTCACCTGCCGCCCCCCTATGATCCGTTCGTGCGCCTGTTTCATGACCTGCGGTATCTGCTCTAACATACCATCCATTCGCTCGATGATTCGGCTCGCCTTCTTCTCGGTGTAATCGCTTTGCATCCACATAGCTTCCAATAAGTCACGGTGGCGAAGGGCATGGCCCTCAATCTTCTTGAGCAATAGCTTCATCCGCCGCAGGATCCCTTTACGCGCTTTGCCCGCCTCCCGGCGCCGACGCGCATGCGTCATCTCCAGGCACCGTTTGTTCATCTCCCGAGCCAATCCCTTTGCTCCCTGGGGCATGCGCTGTTTCATTCCCGCCTGCCGGATCAGACTGATCGCCTTGAGCAGCGTTGCTCCCACATCCTTGAGCAAGACCCAGTCCACGGGCCAGTGGATGTTCGCTTCCAGGCAAGTGGCGTCGATCAGGCATTCCCTCGTATCGATCGGCTTCTCTAATCCTGCCTCACCACAATGTTCAGCATTGCCCACCACCTCGGTCATCCTTGCATGCAGCTGTCTCAGATACGCTTCGTCGAAGAATTTCGAATCCCGTTCCAGACTGCTCTTCGATATTTTCCGGATCCCGTCTACCTCACGCACCCGGCAAAAATTAGCCAGAAGCTCACTGCGTCCCAACTCCTGCGACAGACAACGAAAGGATATCCCTCCGAGTAAATGACGCACCACCTCCACCCGCAGCGCTTTTATCGCTCTTAGAGCGCGTCGCTCCCGATCCTTCCCTCCCGCTTCATCCCATCCTTCCAAGGCTTTTACGATCGCCTCCCTTTCCAGCGAGGAGTCGATCAAAACCCGGTCAATCCGCTCCATTGTTTCCAGAAACACGGTGTAGTCTTTGCATCGAATGACTGGAGTTAGGGCTGGACGCAGGAAGCTTTGTACGGCAATATTTTTCATGAGAAGGGCGTGCTTTGTATTTGACTAACGCAAGCATAAGCGCCCTTTTTCGCCGGATCGAGCTTTTGCAGCTCTATCCGGCCTTTTTTTTGCCCATAACTCATTAAAAATCAATTGTTTCCACCACTGGGACGGGCTCTAGCTGAGATCAAGAATTCTGGGTGAGAACGGAATAGGGTCTGGTGGATCGACCGGTCTGATGGTGGCGATATGCCTCAAGACCCATCTTCCCGCTCCCGGGCCACGATTACTCGGGTGGCACCGCGGGCAGTCAGGCGCCTGGGGGTGCCGGCGCCCAAAAGCGCGACATCTTGGGGCGCCAACTCGATCGTCGGTCCATCGAGTTCCAGATCGATCGCTCCTGACATGACCAGCCAGTGTTCGTTGTTCTGAAGCACCGCCTGGGCAACTGTCTCCCCATCCCCTAAAGCCAACGCCCGCCATTCGACAAGGGGGCAGCGCCGACCCGGATCCGCGATTGGGCCGTTGTTGTCTGGGCCTGACAGGACGAATCCCTGAACGGTCGGTTCCGGCGGCCCATATTCTTCGACCGTGATGTGAATCGGACGCTGCCTGCGTTCCAAGCGGGTGACAATGGCATTGTTGACATATGGGGTGAACATCTGGAAGCGGTGCACGCAACCCATTGGGGTATAGACCATGGTGTTGGGAGTGATATCGTAGCGCCGGCCGTCGAGCCACACCTCTCCCTGACCATCGGTAAAGAGCCAGAGCTCATCATTGTCATGGTAATGCGGTTCGACACCGGTGCCGGTCGCCCCGTCCGGATAGTGGCGGAGGGCGTTCAGTGCCGTCCAGGATGGGTAGACCTCTTGTTCCAAATAAATCAGGTTTGAGTTCCGCGAACGGATTTGATAACGGTCCGATGTTAAGATCATTTTCTAAATACTACACTCCGTTCGAAAACTACCTATCCGGGGATAGTCCCAGTGTCACTCCGCCGTTTGGAGAGTCAATTTACTAAGATAGCCTGCAACCTGATCGGGAGCGCGATTAGGCCTTCTGGATTAGGACTTCGCCGTCCCTGAAGGTTCGGAACGGAATCTTTTCTCTTCTGCAAAAATCCACCACCCTGACAATTGCTTCTGATTCAGGGTGCCTTGATTCGAAGTGTGGGATATAGGAAAATGTGATCAAGGATAGACCTGAATAGTCAACATCCGGCCTATATCCGGGCGGGACCAATTTGGGGTCATCAACGAGATGTAGCCCAGTCAGAGTCGGCGCGCAAATACACGAACCTGCACTGTAGCCGGCATAGAGGAATCCGGTATCGTCCCTGCGTTTCCTGATATATTCATCAAGTGCGGAATACGCCATGGCTCGACGCAAGACAAAGACGTTTCCACCGGTTACAAACATCCTGTTGCATTGTTCCAAGTCCTCACTGAGAGCCAAAGGGGAACCAAAGTAATCCCGGAGGTCCAACACGGTCACCTCCAACCCGGAATCCGTGAGATCTTTTATCCCTCTCTCAACGATTGCCTCCCTTGTTTCGGGATCCTCTACGCCGTCAAGAGCATTTGGCACTAGTGTGAAATGGCTGTCGTTTCCTGCCATGCTCCGCAATTCTGAAACATCGCAACCGAGGAGAATTGAGGATAGGTAGAGGTTCACCGTATTTATAATCGGTCAATTTGCTGCATTTCCTCATCCTCCAGCGTCCACGAGAAGATATCCATGTTCTCCCGTAGATGGCCTTCAGAGCTGGCTTTGGGAATGGCCACAATCTGCCGCTGTACCAGCCACCGCAAAGCCACCTGCGCAGCGGATTTGTTACGTACCGCTCCGATTTCGGCCAATGTGGTGTCGTTCGCTGCGGCGCCTACTGCCAGCGGCCGGTGAGCGGTGACTACAACCCCGTTTTCGGTGCAGTGCCGCCAAACGGAATCCTTGAAACGGCCGACGTGGCACTCAATCTGGTTAGTGCAGATAGGCGCCTGAGCCAGTTGGATTGCCTGGTCCACCTGTTCGTTAGAAAAATTACTCACGCCTATATGGCGGGTCCGACCCGATACTCGAGTCTCCTCTAACGGCACCGCCTCGTTGGGCCAGTGAATGAGCAACAGGTCTACGTATTCGGTCTTCAGCTCGTCCAGACAGTTTTGGAACTGTTCTATCACCTGATGGTAGCGGAGGGCATCATTCCATATTTTGGTAGTGACAAATACCTCCTCTCGATCGATGCCGCTCTTCTCGAGTCCCCTACCGACAGCATCCTGATTTCGGTACATATGGGCGGTATCGATATGCCTGTAGCCCATCTCCAGTGCTTGTTTCACCACTTCTGTGCACTCGGCACCCCTCAAATTCCAGGTGCCCAAGCCCACCGGCGGCATACCACACCCCGAAGCCAACTCTATAGATGACATGCTATCCCCCCCCTGATACAATGGCTCTCCACTGGATTAAATGGATTCCGAAACCCGATCAACCGGCGTTGCCTCCCACGATTTGTTCGCTGCTACCACTTCCACACTCCTCTCTCCTGAACAAGCACTTTCGGGCCCTGAGTAACTCAAAGATCACCATCCTCAGAAACGAAGTAAGTCGTATTTCCATTCGTGAATGTGTACCCGAGGAAACGAGATGGAGTGATTCCGTCTGCGCCGATGGTGTGAACAGTCCTACCAGTCAGGACGATGGACTTCCCGCTGCTCCTTGTTGGCTCGTGCTATTTTGTTAACTACGAATCACGCGGATCGACGCGAATGGAGTCTTTGTCGGTCAGATTCGTCGCCTTTTAGATGCCATCTCTTTTCGCGCTGATTCGTGTGATTCGCAGTTTCAAAATCCCCTTTCCACCTCCGTGTCTCCGTGTCCTCTGTGGTTCCGTTTCCTTTTCTCTTATTCCGCACCCGGCAAGTTCTTGGATTGGTCTCCATGTTTCTTCAGATCTCTTAGTTGGTCAAGGCTTGGGCTGCGCAATGAGGAACGATTTTTAAGGTATGTTTCCTAACAAAAGCAGAATAAATTGACTTTCGTCTTTTTCCATGAACCCGGTACTCGAAGCTTCGCGAAGGGTTAACGGCAAATGTGCACGCTTTCGCATTCCGGGGCTGTCTGGCGATCCTCATGCCGCAAGTGGAGTGAGCTTGCTGATGGCCGCGAAGCGAGTATAGGGTGATCGGTGATTATCCTGTTGTTTTCTTTGCCGCGTTGCTTCATTGAGAACGTCGCTCAAATCGGGACAGACAACTGAGGGGAGGCAAACATGCCAGCTATCCACGAACGCACAGAAAACGAACGCGGTCGCGTGCGCATCACCGGGCTCAAGGCGATGGAGCTCAAGAACGCAGCGGGCCAGAGTCTGGTCCGCGTAGAGACGGACGCCGGTCTCTACGGAATCGGCGAAGCGGGGGCCTCCGGCCCCGCGACCCGCGCTAATCTGCAGTGGCTCGAGCGCGTGCTGATCGGCGCTGATCCGCTGAACATCGACAAGCTCTATCACCAAATGATGGGACTCCAGCATACCTTCCAGGCCCATGTGCCGACCATCAGCGGCGTCGACATCGCCCTTTGGGACCTGGCCGGCAAGATCCTCGACCTTCCCTCCAGCGAACTGCTCACAGGCCGCTTCCGCGACCGCGTCGAAATCTACTACGGCGGGGCGCCATCCGACTGGAACGATCGCACCGCCGTCGATGAATGGGTGGCCGAATTCCGTGCCCACCCTCACGGCTACCGCACCCTGAAGTTCGGCTTCGATCAACTGCTCGACAGCGACCGTCTTTCAAGGCCGTATCGAGTGGCTGAACCGGGTCAAACGATGAAGGGGAGTGACCTCAAACTGATTCGGGACGGTTTCGCTACGATGCGCGACGCCCTGGGTTGGGACATCGACTTCATCGTCCACTGTCACAACGAGTGGGACGTGCCGACCGCGATCGGCATTTCGCAGGCCGTGGAAGAGGTGCGGCCGATCTGGATCGAAGACCCTCTACAAGTCTGGTTTTCAGACGGGTACCGACAGCTCAGGGCCGCTTCCCGCGTGCCCATCTGCACCGGCGAGAAAATCGAAGGTTTCCGCGACTTCTTTCCCTTTATCGTCGAGGGAGCCATTGACGTGTTGCACCCCGATCTCTGCTGGTGCGGCGGCATCAGCGGGGGCCGCAAAATCGCCGAGCTGGCCGACCACTTCGGCCTACCGGTAGCGCTCCACAATTGCGGCAGCCTCGTGCACAACATGGCCAACATTCACTTCGGCGCCATGGTGCGCAACTTCAGTATGAGCGAGACCCGGCTTTACTCGCAGACCTACATCGCCGACATGGGTGGGCTCGACGGCTTCGACTTCGTTGACGGCAAGATCGCGGTTCCGGACGGCCCCGGGTTGGGCATCGAGCTCGTACCCGAAGTGCTGCACGCCGAACTCAAAGATGGCGAGCCCTACTGGGATTGATAGGACTCGGAAAAAAGGTCAGGCTTAGTGCTGCTGTTCACAATTACGGTGACGTTTGCCTAGGCGCTCCCACAAACGTCACCGTAATTGTGAACAGCAGCACTTATTATCGGATTCCGGTGGAAAACTCCTGATATCAAAGCTTTAGCAGTTCCGGGGTGTTGGTTTCCATCCATGCCCGGAGCTCACTGACATCCTCATCGGTGGCGCTCGTGTAGGGCGGGCGGGAACGGACGCTCATGGACAGGAAATCCGTGGTAACGCCCATCAATCGGTCGTAGGCAGTGTCTGTGAACCCCTTTGCCGTGAAGGGCGTCAGTCCTTCATTGATAAGCCGATCCACCAGGTCTGTCCACGGCTGGAGCTCATCCCATTTCTTTTCCACAACGAGCTCGAACATGTGAAGCAGCACGCGCGGGTTCATGTAGACCAGCGCACTGGCGCAGCCGATGGCTCCGTGGGGACCGAGCCGGTTCCACTCGTTCTCTCCCACCCACACATTGATGAATTCGCTGAGCTGTTCGCACCCAGTCGGGGTTCGGGCAGTCGTGTCGGCATTTGCCTTCAGCGCCAGATAGCGGCCGGTGGCCTCGTAGACGGCGCGATGCTGTTCCACCGTGAGGGCTTTCTTTGCCCGTAGTGTTTCGTAGATAGTCAGGGCGAGCCCCGGGCACGCGTCGGTGACGGCCTTGAAGAAAGGGACGATGTGACGGTCGTCGAGCTCCATCCAAAACGGCAGCGCGACCTGCACCGCATCCGCCCCTACTTCGGCCGCATAGGCCGCCCGCCGCTCTACCCCCAGCGTGTAGGTAGAGGTCACTCCGATCATCACCGGGGTCCGGTGCTTCCTACACTCCTCCACTGTCGCCTTGGTCACGGCCTTCCATTCGTCGAACTCCATGGCGTAGAACTCGCCGGTGGTGCCCCCCGTATACACCCCCGGAACACCGGCCTGGCAGGTCCGTTCCAGGTCGGCTCGGTAGGCGTCTTCGTCGAACATCAAATTCTCATCCCAAGCTACCGGCAACCCGGCCCAAGGCCCGGTCATTTCCTTGTGGGTCAACATGCTTCCCTCCTTTTTACGTTTCTCTTACAGGTCAGCTCCAGCCACCCGTTGCCACTTCGAAACCAGACCTGTCTGGTCGCTGCCCGCATGGGCGTAGACCGATCAATCGGGGTTGAAACTGTAGCGGTGGCTTTCATGATCTTCCTCTTTGTCTTCCTCATCCTCTTTGAGATTTTCTGGGTTTACTTCCCCTTATACTGGATTTTTCGAGTCCAGCAATTCGGGGGAAGTAGAGACGAAGAGGAAGAGGAAGAGGAAGATCAGCTCGCATCGATCCACGCGGGTATCCATCACGAAAAAAGTGTCCGTGAATCGCCCAAAAACCGTATCGGTCTGGCTCAGCGGGATTTCAAGTCAGCGTAGGTTGTCGCGGACGATCGCCCCCTCCTGCTCCAGGAGGCGGGCGTGCCGCTGCCCGAAGGCGGCGCTGCCGTCGTCATCTTCGACCTCGAGATGCACGCCGGTCTGAAAGCCGGGGAGATTTCCCTTATAAAAGGCGAACTGATAGGCCGTTTCGTCGGTGAAGCTCCATCGCCGCTGCCCATCGCCATCACCTGGCCAGGTCACGGTCAGGATCCGCTTCTGCGATCGGTAGGTCTGCCTGGGGGAAGGAGACTCGGGATCCACTCGAAACGCCTCAAACGCTTTCTCATCCACCTGCACGCCGAGCCCGGGCGCTTCGGGCACGGGCATATAACCGTCGACGACCGGGATACGCTCCGTCAGCAGGTCGGACTGGAACAGCTCGTGGCAGGTGATAGAGGGAAGTTGAGCATGGAGCAGCACCGCGCCGAGATGCGCGGCATAGGCCGTCGTGATGCCTGTGCCAACGAGCTGCAGCCAGAAAGGGGTGCGGAACTCACTGGCCAGCGTCGCCTGACGAAGCGTCTCCTGCAGGGTCCCCCCGACAACGAAGCCGTCGCTGGCGCGAGCATGGAGGACCGGCTCGCTGAAGTGCTCGACGACGAACTTTCGGACCCGTTGGCGCAGGATCTGCGCCCCTTCGAGATCCTGACCCAGGTAGAAGGGCGATTCATACATTCCAACTTTGAGGTGCTCGTCGAGCTTCTGCAGGTGGATCTCAGCATTGCCGGGGGTCAACAGGAAGCCGTTGAAGTCGATGTCGAAGCGATAGTCCTGCGGCACGACCTTGCCGACCGTGTCGATCTGCTCGTGGATGTCGCGCCAGGGCCTGGCCTTCATCTTGAAGCAGGTGTAACCCCGTTTGAGAGACTCCTGCGCCTCCTTGGCCCAGTCTTCCGGCGGCATGTCGATATCCCACCACGAGATTGGACAGCGGTCTCGCACCTTGGCCCCGATCAGGCAGTGGATGGGCACGCCGGCATCCTGGCCGGCCAGGTCGAGGGCAGCGATCTGCGGCCCCATCCCGATGGTGTCGTCCCGGAAAATGCGCCATGGATCCCGTCCGACGAGGTGGTCCACCGGGCTGGCAGCGCCCACGTTGTCGCCATAGCCGACCAGGCCGTTGTCGGTCTCCAGTCGGTAGACGTTGACCCGCTCATCGTGCGTCTGGGCGCGGTGCATATGCCGCTCGACGTGATCGGCATAAAACGGGATGTCGAGAGTCAGATGCTCGGCCTTGACGATTTTCATTGGGTCGGATCTCCCTGCTTCAGTTACTTGTGGATCGCACTGCCATACCTGGGTGCTTTTCTTCCTCCGAATAGGGCGATTTCAAAGACCTTGAAAAAGCAGTCGACGTCAATGAATCCTATCTTGTCAAGCCATCGGCATTGTTTGTCGACTGGCGCAAGGATATTTTCCTTCTTGTCTGGGCGGTTGTAGTAGGTCTTTGCGATGTCTTCCCTCTTCATCGAGGAGTCAGATCCCTCGTGGAATTCGTAGAGGTGGTCTAAGAAAAAGTCATCGAACAATCCCTTTCCCGCTTCGGTTCCCGAGGAAACATGCTCCAGATTCAGGAACACCCCATCGGCGGCAAGCAGATCAAATATCTCCGCGTAAATCGCTCGCTTCCGTTCATCGGTTTGGTGATGGATCGCATATCCTGAAATCACAATGTCGAACGGCTGCGATTCCGAGACACAATCGAGCCACTGCGGCGTTGAAAAATCAGCTTGAGAGATTGTTGTGTTGGGGACCGATCTTAGATTCTTGCGCGCAGCCTCCAGCATCGGCTCCGAGAAATCAATGAAATGGGTATGAGCGGACGGAAAGAGGGTGAGTAGAAGGCGTCCGAGGATACCGTCACCACATCCAAGATCGAGAATTGAATTCGGGTTGCAACACCAGAGCCGGGCAATTTTGGCAATCACCGCAAATTGAAGGTCTGCACCGGGAATGGCTCCGCGAACTCCCTCGATGAAGGCTTTCGACAAAGCCTTGCTTTGCCATTCACTTTGGGCCGCTTTCATTCCTCTTTCGACATCCAATGCCCCACTGAGGCATGAGGGCGCCAGCCCAAATTGCCTCCAGTGATTCTAAAGGTCTCGATGTTCCTTCCTAGGGATCAGGAAGTCAATGTCAGCCGGCTTTGAAACGAGCCAATTTATCTTCGGGGTGCTGAAGAGATTGAATAGGTGGCATTTGCCCTGCCACTAGCCCGCTTTTCTCAGATAGCGCCGATTAAGACCGGCAGTAAGTAGTGAATGAAAGAGTCATACAGTAAAGGTCTAGTCAACCGTACTGGCCCCGAGTCATGGCGTCCTACCTGAGAGGGTATGGTGCAAGCGTTGACAGGGGAAGATGCAGGCTGCGTGATTGAGCCGCGAAAGTCGGGCAACGTATGGAGGGCCGATCCTCTTGAGATATGGGGAAGGCAACACTGGGCGGATCGCAAAGACGAAGAGCGGAGCATGCATGGAAGCTTACTGAACGGGAATCGGGAGTGGTGATACCGATATCATGGCTTTCTTTTCCTCATGCGAACGAAAGAGCTCTCATAAGGAGGCGCTAGCCGGAGTTATGAGCAGCGCCTTGTTGTTCGGCTAATCCTCGGTTAAAATGACTGTATCCTCGATATCCGAACAATCATCCTGCGAAATTGATTCAATTACGACACGATCTACTTGTGCCCTGCCAGCAGTTTTCAGCTTACGGGCAGCGCGTAAAGCTTCTGGCACTTTCGACTCGTGAACATGCGCGACTGTCACATGTGGATTGAACGCATGAGTTGTACTCTTGAATTCGCGCAAGAGACCCTTGTGAAGAGAGTTATGAATTCCTAAAACCTGTGTGCGTCCCTCTGCCACTGGAAACCAAACATAGTTATCGTCCGTTGACTCCGGCTTACCAAGCGTCAACACGAAAGGCCTTGTCGATTGGGTAACCGCAGCAACATGCGCTCTTATTTCGTCTGAACTTAGCTCGCTTTCGAATGGGAAGACCAAAGTAACATGGGGCCGAATCTTCCCTGCAAGCGGATCATAGGACCTCCGAATGGATTCTATGTCAGTCATTTCTGCCAGGTCTGGAAAAAGGACGATAGCTCTCTTCATAGTTCCTTTGCCGAACGATTTAGCGGAGGCATTCCGGGTCAGGGAGAATTGATTGATACGAGCGGCATCAACGGGAATCGTCTCCCGCGCCTTTATTGTTCGGTGTTAACTCAGTTGGCACAAATATCTCGTTGCTGCAGTTATGGTAGTTATATGTTGTGCCGTCATCGGCTTCAAATCCTCGATGAACGTGCGTCCTCACGGCCGACTGCGTCCCCTGTCGCGGTATGCGTGTAGTTGTGTCCGCAGTTTTTCGACGGTCTCCGGGTGCTCGAAATACAGGTTTGTCGTCTCACCCGGGTCCTCGTTGAGATTGTAGAGTTGACCTGGAGCATCCGGTGCTTTCTCCGGGAGCACATAGGGGTGCAGCGTTTCGTTGTTCTCGTAGTCGTTTCCGCCTGATCCCTGGTGGTCCAGATACTTCCAGGAACGCTCTCGGATGCTGAGTGCCAGGCTAATGGTCTGGTGCAGTGTGTGCTCGCGAATGGGCAGGTCTTCGGCCTGTTCTCCCAAGAGGACCGGCAGGATGTCGTAGCTGTCTTCCGCGGATCCATGTGGAAGATCGGCTCCGACAAGGGCCGCGCAGGTGGCCATGATGTCGCAGAGGCAGACGGTCTGGTCTGTCTGTGTTTTTGGCGCGATCCTTTTCTGCCAACGGGCAATGAACGGGATCCGATGTCCGCCTTCCCACTGGTCCCGTTTCATGCCGCGCCAGGGACGTGCCCCGTCGTGTTGGTGGTCTTTGCGCATGTGCACGACACTGGTCACCTCCGGTCCGTTATCGCTTGAGACCATGACAAGGGTATTATCGGCAATTCCCAGCCGGTCCAGAGTGTTGAGCAATTCGCCTACCACATGATCGAACTCGAAGATGAAATCGCCATGTGGTCCGGCATCCGTTTTTCCCCGGCACGTGCTGGACGCAAACGAAGGCAGGTGGACCGCGTTGGATGGGTGGTACAGGAAGAAGGGCTTGTCGGGGTTGCTTTTGACGTGTTCCTCAATGAACGCGATGCTCTTACCAAGGAAGACGTGGTCAAGTTCCTGAATGTCGAAACCTGGTGCGATCATGCCGCGCCGGTTGTCATTGGCGTATGGGTGTTTGGGGAGCGGTGTTTTGTCCAGTTCGCCGGAGGGCGGCACGGGAATGCGGTCACCATCAATGAAGGCGTATAGGAAGTCGGTTCCAGAACAGCACGCGGTGCCAAAGAAGTGGTCGAAGCCGCGATGGATGGGGGCATCGGGGATGGCGCGCGAATAGTCGATGCGTGTGACCGGCTCAAATCCGTTTTGATTGATCGGAGTTCCGTCTTTATCGAGGAACGAGAGGCCGACATGCCATTTGCCGAAGCAGGCAGTCGTGTAACACTTGTCACGCAGCATGTCGGGGAGCGTCAGGCGTCCTTCTTCTATCATGCACGGGCCGCCGGCACCTGTGAATACGCCGGTGATGCCGGTGCGAAAAGCCATGCGTCCGGTGAGCACGCTGTAGCGGCTGGGCGTGCATACGGTGGATGGAGCATGAGCATCGGTGAAGGTCAGTCCTTCTCGGCTGAGTCGGTCCAGATTGGGTGTTGGCACTTTGGACTCGGGATTGTAACAGGCGACGTCACCATATCCCAAATCATCGGCCAGAATGAGGATGATGTTTGGATTCTGCACCTTTGCTCCTTCCTCTAGCGCCGAATTCCGGCGGACAAGGCAGCAGGCCTAGACCGTCAAGTGCATGGCGTGGTTCGCTGTCGCGTCAAGAACTTCACGCTCGTGTCAACTGCTGGCTTGCGAACGCAATGGCCTTTTCATGCTTGTCGGAGTCGGCCGGGATGATGTTGCACCATGCACCTAGTTCGGCGATCGCGACAGCTGCTTTCTTGAACGCCTCTTCGGCTCTCTTGTTGCCATCCGGGTCGTCCAGAGACTTTAAGCCCCGCCGCAAAAAGAGAGTGGCGGCGAATTTCCCCTGAACTGCTCGAAATGGGGCTGCTGTGCCGCCTGGATCGCAGTATATATTGCGAGGTCTATAGCCAGTGGGTGGAGGCGGTGCGACAGCTTCGGGAGACCGGATTCATTATCAAGGCGCCGAGTGGTAATCCCATCATCAAGCCACTACTGTCAGTGACGAATAAGTCGGCTGATCAGGTGGGAAACCGAGAACCAGGACGAGGACGAGAAGATCTACCGGGGCGGGAGAACGTCGCCGAAAGTTCCACCCCCCGGTTGATCTGGCCAGCCCAGCACAGCCGGGGGCCTGGACTGACTTGAATCGCAACCAGTTCCCCGATTCTACGGATCGCCGGATTCGACTGCGTTCCTCAGCGCCAAAATCTGCCCGATGGCAAAGGCCCATCCAATTCTCGTATCTTCGCTATCGTCCTGCAGGTAGGGCGTGTGGTCCGGCTTGATGATCCCATCGTAGCCCACTTCGGCAAACGACCGCATACAGGCGTACATGTCGCAGTCGCCGTTATCGTGAAAAGTCTCCGCGTATTTATACTTGGGAGTCTCCACCCGCACATTACGAAAGTGAACGGTCCCAATTCGGTTCCGGCTGCCGAAGTAGCGCGCGACTTCGGCAGCGTCTTCGTCAATTTCCGTGGCTACGCCGCTGTCGAAGAAAATGCAGTTGCTCGGGCTATCAACCAGATCGCAGTTCATGCACGACGAGAGAGGTAAACCCAACACTGCCGTCAAGGGCGTAAAACGCCAAGTGGTGTTCGGATGCCTCGGGCAGGAAGCAGAAGGAGGCTGACACTTTGCCGCCGTTGCCGAAGATCTCCAGTGACGTGCGATCGACGAGCAGTTGAAAGTCCAGACGGCCGTCGGTGGGCGGCAGCGATATCTCTTTGTCCAGATAGCGCAGCTTCCCTTCCGCTGCGTCGTACGTCAAGTCTGTGCCGTGAACGCTGACGCCGAAGGCTGAGGCGCTGCCCAGTTCGATCTGCGCGCGGACGTCGAATAACTCGCAAGCGGTGTCCGGGATCAGATTCTCCGCTCCCTTCAGCGTACGATTCTCCCACGTGTGCGCGTGGGTATGGAGCCGTTCGATTTCCTCCACGGGCTTGCGGCACAACCTGATGCCCTCGCCAAAGCGTCCTAGGGTTAGTTCGACGGGAAACGACATCTGCTGGTTGAAGGGCATCGCCGGGTACTTGCCCCCTTTCATCCAGGAGATTTGGATCCGCCGGCCGTCTTCTGCTGGAATGTCACTCCACGTCTGGGCAGCGTAGCCGTTTAGTCCCAGTTCGGACCACAACGGATGGGTTTGCGGTGTAAACGTCGTTCCGTCAAATGTCCCGATGCGGTAGACGCCCGCCCCACCCCAAAAGACCCACTTCTTGTCGCTTGGATCGCCGTCGACAGGCAGTTCGAAGAGGTCCGGGCACTCGCCGGTGCCGGGCATGTGCACGTCACTGAGGCGCGTCCACTGTTTGAGGTTTTCCGAGCCCAGCAGCGCGTAGTCGTTGCCGTCGAGAAACAGAGCCATCACCCACTTTCCTGAAGGGGCGTGCCACATGACTTTGGGATCGCGATTTTGTGCCCGGATGTGGCCAGCCACGGGATTGCCTTCGTACTTGGTCCAGGACCTGCCGCGGTCATTGCTATAGGCTATGGACTGCACACAAGGCTTTTCGATGTAGGGTTGGTGGGCTCCCTGGGTATAAAACGCTACCAAGGGTTTCTCATCATTGTCCTGGAACCCGCTGGTATTTTCCCAGTCCACGGCGGCCGAACCGGTCCAGATCCACCCAATCTCGTCGGGCTCGATGGCGAGGTCGAGATGCTGCCAGTGAACCAGGTCAGAACTGACGGCATGGCCCCAATAGCTCGGGCCCCACTTTATTCGGATCATTCATCCAGTTGGTCTTGGGGGTGAAGTGAAACTGGGGGCGAAGGGTTTCGTCATAAAAGTCATTCGAGCTCATTCATCGCGCTCCTCCCCCGTTAATGATAGGAGAGACTATAATCGTACGTGCCCGAAGATCAAGCCGGGAGCTGCCGGTGTGGGGAAAGTGAGAGTGCGCAAGGGATCAGCTTGGCTCAGGAGCCCACGAATGATATTGATAGACTCGGAACGGCAGGTGACACACGAAATGGGGGTGTCAAGGACTGAAAGGGACCGTGATAACCGAGTCGTCAGATACCAGGAGGCATACCGCGGCAGCAGAGGATCGATGAGCAGAAGGAGATTGGGAGTCAGTTCAGCGAGGAAGCCTTGAGGTGGGGCGGTGCTCTACCGGTTTTCACCAGGTGGCGGAGGCTCGGAGCGCTGAGATCCTCTCATCGGGTTGATGCTGCGCAGACGCACTCTGAGCGGCGGCGGTTGCCGTTTGATTCCAGCTGTTGGGAGCATGGGCAGTCACGTGGTGCCACTGCTGCCACTTGCCCCGGGCTCGAGAGGAGTAGAGCCCGTAATAACGGATGTAGCGGGCACCTTTGGGCGGGAGGTGCAGAGTGAGCTCGGCGATAAAATCGGTGGCGCTGAGCAGCTTCAGGTTCTCCTTCAGATACGGGTTGTAGGTGGTTTTCAGGAGCACTTTGGCGCCGAAGGCATCGAGGACCACCTTCTTCAGCGACAGGGGTGGACGGGCGATGTACTGGGCAAGATTCTGACGGGCCTGCTCGTCGCTGGCAGCTATTCTGGCCGAATTATCGATTGAGAAGCCGGAGTATCGCCAGCGGAGAAGCGTCTCAGCAAAGTCCGCCGAGATCAGATTGCGTTCTCGGAAGAACGTCTGAACTCATGATTTTGCGCGGGACGTGCAAAGATCATGCAGTGTCTGTATTCCCGTGCCATTCTCAGTTGGGACCTTTCCGCTTCGCTCGAGGCAGAGGGGGTCAGACGCGCTCTGAAAAGGGCCCTCCAAAGCGGGTATGTTCGCCCCGAGGCGATCGTCCATTCTGATCGCGGTTGCCAATACACCAGCCAGGCCGTTCGCGAGGTCCTCGCCGGCCCCGCCTTGCAGCAAAGCATGAGTGCTCGGGGCTATTGCTATGACAACGCCTTCGCCGAGAGTTGCTTCGCCACCATCAAAGCCGAAGCGCTCCCCGACAGCGGCGTTTTCAGATCTCATCAGAGCGCTCGCACCGCGGTCTTCGACTATCTCGAAACCTTCTACAACCGCCGTCGCCTCCACAGCGCCATCGGTTATTTATCACCACTAAGATTCTTGGATCTTTACTTCCACAAGCACCAACAATATCTCAACTAATCAACCCGCTCGAGCTGTCCGTATTTCCGGGGGAATTCCATCGCCTGGATCTACCTTGTTCTGCTCGTCTTATTGGCCTTTCCTGTATACGCCAAAATAGTCGATGACGTACTCCTGCTTTTCATCGTTGTGTTGTTTCTGCCTCGAACCACACATGCCAAGGAGGTAATCAGGTATCGCGCAACGTCGGCAACATCTCATCGCAAGGCTTGCTACTCAACTCAAGCGGTTGCCAGTTTTTCCTCAAATAGGGAATCGAAAAATATCCTTGGTTCAGCCGGTTCTCGAAATAAAATCTTGTGCCGCTCACTCAACTCAATCCCTTCAGGGATTTTCACACGTGTATTGCTCCACGCCACTTGCGACTGACAGTATTTATACAGCAACGTACGCCGCTGATGTTTACCGCGCCATGATGCGGTTCCATGGGTCAACGCTTCAGTAAACATAATCACCGAACCGGCAGGTGCTTCGGGAATAATGACACAGGGATCGTTATCCTGTGCCCCGTGAATCTGTGTTGGCAGCCTAAAATTTCCCTTATGGCTGCCGGGAATACAACGAAATCCACCGTAATCAGGCCCTGTATCTGTCAGATTCCACGACACCACCGTAAAACCATTGACAATCTTTCCATCGCGCACACGATAATATTCCCCGGCGAATACGGTGTATTGCCCCCGTGTAACCGCCCGGCCTTCATCCCATCGTCCATGTACATCCCATAAATTCGATCCAGCCGAAAATAATCCCCCAGCATCATCCGCAAAATTGGCATAATGCGCTCGTGATCCAGCAGATCACAAAACGGCTTGCCATAAGCAAGAAAACCTGGACCAGATTCACGCGCACCACCCGCAGCCTCTCCAAAACGAACGCGCTTCTCAGGGCCGGGTAAATTCTGCGCATCCATCAATCTATTGAGCTCAGCCAGTTCATCAGAAGTCAAAATATTTGGAATGACCAGATAACCCTGAATATCAAAGATATATTGCAATCTTTCTAAATCATCCATAGTATCTCCTTAAAAGGATCCCTTGAGTGAACCTTTTGTGTCAAATGTCAAATAGGACAGTGTCCTACTCTGAACGGTAGTCCTTTTTACTGGCCCTGTGGAAATCATAATTGATTCTGCACCTTAAGATGGGATAGGGATGTGTTTTTCTCCCCCCTTATGCTTTTCAGAATAGACCCTAAACTGCAATGGCTTATAATTCGGCGCTCACCAAATTCGCGCTGGACTGTAGCAAGCTAGCTTGCGAAGGGAAAGCGGGAATGTTGGTGAAGCGGCCTGGTTCGGCGGCGTGCGGAGCGCGGCGCCGGAACAGGCCGCCGAACGAAGTGAGCGCCGAATTCCTGCGGACAAGCGAAGCGCAGTCCGACGGAACAAGTGATTGGAGAGGTCTCGATGTTTCTACCGGGAGATCAGGAAGTCAACTTTGAGCGGATTGGGAAAGAGCAGTTTTCTAACTCATGTTCCATCACTTGCGGGCGATATGGAGTTTTCTGCCTTTTGCCCTTCCGGTGTCGCGTCAAGTTGTCCGAATCCATGCTAACACTTTCTTTCGAAAACCAGCCGCTTTACTTGATAGCACCGACAGGATGAGAACTCCCAGAGCTACCTGTACTTCTCCATCATGATGTTAAACTTCGTCGTCATCTGGGAAAGCTTCCTCTGGACGTTTTCCTTTCCCTCACCTGAAGACGAATCCAGCAATGCCTTCAATTCTTCAATCTCCTTAAGAAGCTGCATTTCTTCCGGAACGACATCGGCGCTCTTGAGCGCCGAATAGCCCATTCGCAGGTGCTCCGGCGTGGCGAAATAGGCATCGAGATCGATAGGCTTTCCAGGGCCGGGCAGATTGTCGAAATCTCCCTTCGCCATCGCCTCCTTGATCATTTGATCAACGTGCTTTTCAAGTGACATGGCTGACTGGGTCAAACGAGCTCGCTGGTGGAATTCGAGATACATCCTGACTTGGAGGGCTCTTTAGGGCAAGCCTCCTGTCGAAGGCGTTTACTTTTAGGCTGATGGATTGGGCATATGCTGGACCGGTACGGCAGATTTCCTGAGATCATATGGTTGTCTGGCGGCAGATCCAGCGAGCCTTCCCAAGGAGTCGTCCAACAATCCGATGGCAGACTTGGGTGGGCCGGGTCCTCCGGACACGGCATTCGCTGCTAGTTTCTTATCCGGCACATTCCGCGTCCGGAGGACACGGACCACCTTTAAAATGCAGGGGACTTTAGACAATATAATCACGCCACTTCGGCCACCATCCATTGCATAGCACGGCGACGCACGACGCGTTTGAAAGGGAGTTTCCCCGGTTCGGCTAGAAAGCAGAGGATCTCGCCGGAGGTCGAGGGCAACATCACTGCCAGATGGAGGCCGTCCCGCCAGGTGCAGGGCCACTCTGGAGCGCCCACCACAACGAGGTCACAGTTTGATTGGACATGACCATCGCGGATGAGAGGCTGCATCGTCGTGACAAAGGAGATGTGTGATGGCCCGTCGATGCTATCCTCCGCCAATCCGAACAAGTGTCGGACTCCCACTTGTATCGAGCGGCCCCGCCTGACGGAGTCCTTCAGTTCCTCCAAATCGCCCTGCACCTGATTCCCTTCGGCATCATGTTCGTAAACCATACGCCACCGGTCGTAGATAAACCAGCGATACACGCCGTAGGGATAAGCCTGGCTCTCATCGATGCGCAAATCGTCCCACATCCACTTCACCTGGGCGAAGGTACCGGATACGTCATATCTGAATATGCTGATGAAGGGTTGCTCAATGTTTTGTCCGCGGTGCATGTAACTGTGGTGGTGACTCATGAGCCCGGCAAATGCATCGGCCTCTCCCGCATAGGTTTGCTGAAAATAGAGTGTTTCCTCATACTGATCCGTGGTCAGGTAGAGCCTGAGATCGGCGCCTCGACGAACCTCCGCAGCCAATGCTGACTCGTCACCGCGAGAGATCGTCAGGTCGCTCTGCTGCTCGAGGGCAAGAATCCACTCCTGATCCATTTCACCTATCTCCTTTCCGTAGTTGTCGTTCAACCGCCTCGGCGCGCAGTTATTCGACAGCTCCCTCCAATATGTCTTCGATGTCGATCAGGTAGATCTGGCGACCGTCGCCCTCGTGAGTGGAATCGATTACGACTTTCGTGCCACTGCGGCTCGATCGTGGGTGTAGATCGCAGCGCAATCCACTGGTATATCGCGGAGGCGCGGAGAAATTCCCGAGGTCGACCCTTTTCCGGCTGGGGATGTGGTAGAGGTAGAGTTCCTGATTTCTTTCCTCGTCCTTGGGATAGGTATCGGTGAGCAGCCACTCGCTGTTTCTGCCGGGTAGATAGCTTTGGTGACCATTTGCGTAGGCAAACAGCGTCTCTTTAGGTTCGCCGGAGTTGTCGTCCATGTAGAGACGGTAGGCGCCTTTGCCTCCGGGATCTCCCCAGATGAGGACGTGCTCGGGATCGCGCCAAGTCCAGTGGGAGGCGCCGTGGGAGGAGAGCAGACGCAGATCATCGGCGTCCTTGCCCAGCGTGAATACCCGGGTATCCGGCTTGGCCCCGAACCACCGGTCGAACATCAGAAAACGTTTGCCGGAGGGATCCCATGAAAGATGATTGACGTAGTGGCTATCCTCCGGTGTCTGCTCCGGATAGGGAATGTTCACCAGTTCCTCGAGCGAAACGAGCTGGCGGGATTCGCCGGTGTCCATATCCATCCGCCAGACTCCGATCTCGGCGGGAGCCGGATCGTCCTTGTAGGGATCCGGAATGCCGGCGTACCCGTAGCTTTGACGATAGTTCCAGATTCGGCTGAAGTCTTCGCAAACCGCGAGTTTGCCGTCGAAGCTGATATTGCCGACGGCCCTCGGTAGCGTTCGCAACGCCCCGGTTTCTACGTCCAACACGCGGCTCACGTAGCGGTCGTCTTCACGATCGTTCCAGACCACCTCGTGATCCGAACCCGGACGCCATTGCAGCATGCATCCCTGCTGCCAGCACCAGGCGCGCGATTCACCGAGTTCGATCCACTTGTTGTCGTCCGCCAGATCAAACATCCCGATGGCGATCGCATCGTCTTCGGTCGGCGGACGATCATCAAATTCAGCGCGCATTCCGAGCAGGTATCGGTCGGTCGGATCGAATTGGAACTTGTCGTAATAGCTGAACCAGTGGATTCCCGGCGGCTGGGAAATTGGGAGGATAGTAGGATGATGGGTCATGGTTTTCTCGAATGCTCGTAAGTTGTGTTCCCACGGAGAGATTCCTACCGCGGCGGCAGCGGATCCATCGTCCAGGCGACGCGATCGCACAACCGCTTCAGGAGCGGTACTTTTTCGTCTTGGTATTTCGGGTCGTCCCACAGGTTGTCGGACTCCCCGGGATCCCGCTCCAGATCGTAGAGCTCACCGCCATCCAGCCCGTGCACGACCACCAGCTTGTGGGACTCCGTCCGTACCATCGTCAGGTAGGCCCGCGGATCCGGTTCCTTGAACATCACACTCGCGTTGTAGTACTCGCTGTAGATGTCGTCGCGGTGCCGGTTAAGGTCTGCTTGGCCGTCCAAGAGCGGCCAGAGCGAGCGGCCCTGCATGCCCGGTGCACGCGGGAGACCGGCAACATCCAGCAATGTCGGAGCGATATCCACGGCTTCGACCAGGGCCTCGCTCCGCCTACCGGCAACCACACCCCGTGGCCAAGAGACGATGAACGGCACTCGCACCGCCGGCTCGTAGAAGAATGGCCCCTTCAGATAGATCCCGTGGTCACCTAGCATCTCTCCATGGTCGGAGGTGAAGATCACCAGCGTGTTCTCCCTCTGGCCGGTGCGCTCCAGAGCCGCCATGATGCGCCCGACTTGATCATCGATTAGATCCCCCATCGCCCAATAGGCTGCCCGGATGAGCCGATGGTCCTCCTCCATCATGTCGACGAAGCGGAATCTATCCGGAACGTTGTAGGCGCCCACTTCGTGAAACAGGCGCTGAAAGATAGGCTTGTTCTTTAGCTCGCCCTTCCGGAAGTTGGGCAGTGGGATGGTATCGATTCGATCCAGGTAGCGCTCCAGGTAATCGGGTGGGGGGTCAAACGGATGATGTGGGTCAAAAGGGTTTACCGATAGCAGCCATGGCCTCTCCGAGGAAGCGTTGGACTCAATAAAGTTGATCGATTTCTCGGCACACCAGGTTGTCTGATGGTGCTCTGCTGCCACTCCGACTTCCACGTAGGGCGATCCGTTGAAGGGCTCGGCACGATAGGGGTAGGGCACACCCTTCTCAATCAACCAGTGGGCATAGGCATTGGTTGGCGTGTAGTCATTTTCGTCACGCCAGTCGGGAAACGGTTTCGGAGACCAGTGGTAATAGACGTAGCCGTCGTCAACCCGCATCCCGGCCAGGAGGGGATCCCCGTCACCAGCCGTGACGTGGAGCTTGCCTACCAGCCCGCAGACGTAGCCCGCATCGGCCAGTAACCGCGTCACCAGCACCTCATCGGTTGGGAGGTTCTGGCCGTTCTGGCGCATCCGCGTCGTGCGTGGATAGCGACCGGTCAAAAAGCTGGCGCGACTCGGTCCGCAGAGCGGACTCTGGGTGTAGAAGTGGTTGAATAGTACGCCATTCTCGGCCAGACGGTCGAGGTGGGGCGTGCGCACGAACGGATTGCCGTAACACGCCAGGGTGTCGAAGCGTTGCTGGTCCGTACAGATCCAGAGGATGTTTGGTCGCTTAGCAGTCTTCACGTGCGGTGCTCCCATCACCGTACCTGTCCTGAATTACTCGAAGTCCGCACCATCATGAACGGTCAGGAACGGAGGCGTCGGAATTTCTGGATGCGGTCGGCCATGGTGGCCACTTCGGTCACATACATATCCCCTTGGTCGTCGACCCAGATTCCATGCGGAGCAGTGGCGAATTGACCCGGCGCGTCACCCGGCTCGCCGCAACGCGCAAGAAGCTCACCGGCGAGGGAGAAAATGCTGATCCGGCGAATCGCTTCGGCGAGGTAAACGATACCGTTAGAGTCGATAAATAGATCCATCGGTCGTTTCACATCGGTCCACTGGTCGAGGAACCCGCCGTCGGCATTAAAGATCTGAATTCGATCGTTTTCCCGATCCATCACCCAGACCCTGTTATCCCGGTCCACCCAGAGACTGTGAGGCAGGGCGAACTGACCTGGTCCGGTGCCTTCTTCACCCCATCCACCGATCAGATTGCCTTCTGAGTCGAGACGCTGAATACGAAATTGCCCGTATCCGTCGGAGACGTAGAGGTCGCCGGACGGAGCCCGCATGACGCGCGTGGGCAGATTGAAGGGCATACCGGGTTGGCCGGCTCGCCCAGGCGTGCCCAAGGTCTGGCGAAGCGCGCCATCAGGAGCAAAGATGCGCACCGTGTGGTTGCGGGTACTCGCACAGTAAAGGTTGTCATCCTCATCGCACCACAGCAGGTGTGGGTCAGCGACAACACCTTCCCCCCAGGTCTCCAAGTACTCCCCCTCCCTGCTGTAAATCATTATCGACGAGGGGGGGTCCCTCCGGCCAATGAATACCCGACCGCCGGAGTCGACGGCTACTCCGGGAACCACGCCACCCATGGCGCGTCCTTTCGGCCCCAGGCCCCATCCCTCGACCACTTCAAACTGAAAATCTCCTGCACTCATACGCGAATCCCTTCCATCCCTCAACCCAACAACGCCCGTCACCCCAATCGCATTGATCAGAATGCAAACTTTTGCCTTAAATGCAATTAAAGGCGATCCCACGAATGGGAGAAAGAGAGAGTACCCTCAGGTAGCAGAGCAATCCATCAGCCTGACGGCACGATCAGGTTTTCCAGGAATTTCCCCCGACCACCCTGTTCCGATCACCCTTTGGGTGCGGGATTGCTCTGCCACCTGAGGGGAATATTCCCCGTAGCAAACGGTGAGATTCTTGGCCATCTCCAGGCGGATAGGGCTGTTGGCCAGCCCGACCACCCGGCCGCAACCAAGGGCAGCGGATAGCGTTACAATTAACAACAGATCGTCAGAGATACTCAATTTTTCTCCTTGTTGAGAAATTCAGGGATCCTCTACGCGGTCACCGACCGCGTCTACAACCTTCGGATCCCCATAGGCTGTAGGCGGTCTTGGTGAGGCCGCGCTGATTAATGATCAACTTTCTGTCTCTCAGTAGGACAGCCCAGGTGTTTGGTGGCAGTAGCGACTGTCCTTCAACTCCCGCAGCATGAAGTCCGCGACGTCGGCTCGCGAGATCTTGAGGGCTGTCGTCCTGTCAGTGCCCAGAAATCCATGCCGGTATTTGCCGGTGCGGTCCCCGTCGGTGAATGCGGCCGGGCGAACAATGGTCCAGTCGAGACGGCTCCTTACGATATGGTCTTCCTGGATAACGTGGTCCTCGTAGGCCGGACGCAGCAGGATTCCGAACATAATGTGCTTCCAAAAGAAAGTCAGGTTTCCCCGGCTGTCGCCCACCCCGAGACTGGTCTGGCAGATCAGCCGTTTGATGCCCGTTTTTTCCATCGCCCTTATAATGTTTCGCGTCCCTCCGGAGCGGACATTTCCCTTTCAGCCTGCCCCAAGCGCGCAGAATACCGCCTCCTGATCTTCCATGGCCTCTTGGACCGAGGCGGCGTCGAGCACATCCCCCTGATAAACCCTCAGTTGAGGGTGAACGATTTCCAGCTTCGCCTGGTCCCGCACGAATGCCGTAACCTTATGTCCCTCTTCCAGGGCCTGCCCAACCAACTCCCTGCCTATGCTTCCCGTTGCTCCGAATGTGAGTACCTTCATTTTCTATTCTCCCTTTTCTTGGTTCTGAATGTGGCGCTATCAGCTTGACGCCATGTCAATTTACATTGTGTAAAGTAGACGGAATTGACACAGTGTCATGTGACATTTCAACAAAAGTTGCCGGGGAGCCCGAGATTGATACGAAATCCCAATGTTGGTGCGGATTTTCGGGCAGTCGATTCTGTCCCATAAGATCCAAAAGGAGCAAGAATCGTCCTGGTGTTTCTTCTCTTTTGGGCATCCCCAATCCCGGAAATCACAACTCGACTGGCGACATCTGTAATGACGGCCGTCAGTACAGATGTCGCCAACTAGGTTGTATTTCTCACCAGCAAAGCAACACGAAGACAATAGTCATGACGGCCAACATTTAAGTTTCAGATCCGACCGACTGCACTCCTCCTACTTGGCAGGGTTCGCTACGGCTCATTCGACAGTCCTGTGGAGCTCGGTGCCTCGACTGACAGAGGTCTCGTTTTCCAGGGCATAGACCAGAGATTCTGATTGCCAGACACGGCAGTGCTTGGTCTATTTGACACCATGTCAAGTCAATCAGCTCGAGAGCCTGACACTCGAACCCGGATCCTCGAGGCGACTTGGAAACTGATGGAGGAAGGGAGTGGCCAGGAAGTCCGGATGGAGGACATCGCCCAGGCGGCAGGCATATCACGCCAAGCTGTCTACCTCCATTTCAAATCGCGAGCCGAGCTGTTAGTAGCGACGACCCATTATGTGGACGAGGTGCGCGACGTCGACGGTCGCATCCGGCGCTGGGAGGACGCGACTACAGGTGTAGAGCGGCTGGAAGAGTGGGTGGAAATGTGGGGGAACTACATTCCGGAGATCTACGGGGTGGGCAAGGCCCTGCTGGCAGTCCGCGAATCGGATAAGGCGGCCGACGCTGCCTGGAACGACCGCATGACGGCAGTGCGGAATAAGTGCGCTGATACGGTTGCGGCCCTGGAACGGGAAGGGATGTTGTCGCGCGAGTGGACGGGGGAGGAAGCCGTCGACTTACTTTGGAGTATGCTATCGCTGCGAAGCTGGGAACTTCTTACCAAAGAATGCGGATGGGAGACTCATCAGTACGTAGGCACGATGAAAAAGGCACTGAAGCGTATCCTAGTGAAGGACACCAGCTAGCCGCCCCGCCGCATTGCGTGGAGCCAAATTTTGGCACTTCGTTTTTGGGAAACTACGAATCACGCAAATCGACTCGAATGGCTTCTTTCTCGTACCGAATTCGAACAATCGCTAAGCTTCACCAGTGTTGCTGGTCCCTCCTTTATTCGCGAAGATTCGTAGTTAAGAATTCTTTTCCCTAATTGGGTCTCTCCGCCCTTTTCGTTTTTTTGAGCCACTGTCACTCACGTGATTCCTCTTCATTCGGGTAGTTTTCACGGACGCGGCGATTCCGCATCTGCACATCTCCGGGCAATCGATCTCGCGTATCGCGTGACATCAATGAATGCTTGCCCCAGGCGGTGTAGACAGGGTCGAGCCAGGCGGGGATAAAGCCGGCTGAGGCACCGAGCCGGTTCGAGTCGGCCGTGATGTTGGGACCGGGACTGTGCCAGGTGGAGCCGTGGAAGACTACAAGGGAGCCGGGCGGACCTTCGGCCGCTACGAGACGTGTGTCGCCATCCGACTCGAGCTCGGCTCGGTAGCGACGGACGCTTTCGTTTTCGTAGCGCAGCTCGCCGCTGGCCGGGTCCGGCCATTTGTTGCAGACGTGGCCGAAGCGATGGCTGTAGGGCAACAGGAGCGTGGCGCCGTTGTCGCGCGAAAATTCGGTCAGCATCCAAATCGCATTGACCATGAAGCACACATCGCGCGGCGTCGGCAGGTCGTTCTGAGCGAACCACGGTACTGGGACGTCAGCGTGCAGACCGCGCTTCATGCAACCCGGCATCCGCCACAGGATACCCGGGCCCAGTTGCTGAAAGCCAGGCCCCAGGAGCGAGCCGACCAGTTCCAGATGCACCGGATGTGTGACCAGCGGCAACAGCAGATCATCATCGACCGGATCGATCCGGTCGAACAACCGGTCCATAATGTGCTCACCGTCGGCATTGTCGTGATCCGGTTGGGCGGACATAATCTCCATGAGCCGCTCGGCCATGCGTGAGGCCTGGTCGCACGGCATCAGATTGCGGATGATGACGTAGCCGCGTTCGTGCAAGTCGTGCTTGAGCGCGTCGAGATCGAGATCGGTAGGCTTCGGGATCATGGGCGGCTATTCTCTCCGCCAGTTCCGGAAAAGACCTGATACAAGAGTTTGCATAGCCTCCACGGACTCCTAAAGCTCGTTTACCGATAGGGCCTGCCCGCTGGTTTCCTTCCAGGATCGATAGCGCTCAAGGGCTTCCTCCAGGGTTCCTTCTTTGAGAAAGAGAATGCCCCGGCGCTGGGTTACCGTCTTCGGTTCGATGTTGAGAATCTCCAAGTCGGAGTGGAGGCACCGCACGCAAAGCGATCGATTGAGAAAGAGACGGTGGGCATTGTGCCAGGCATAACACAGGACGTAGCGTTCGTCCTTCGACACGACAAACAGGGCCTCCTCGGTCAGCCTGTGCTTCGATCCGTCCTGCATGGGAAGCTGATCCCCCACGATCCCGTAGATCATCTCCCTATCCGGCGGAAAGATCAGTTCCCGGCTGGCCACGAGACCACTGTCGCTTACGAGAAAAGTCCTGCTGTTATCCTCGTCGATGTATTCAGGAGAGGCCGGACGCTGAAGACAGATACTGGTGGTTAAACGGTCCCACGAAACGGGGCCGATGTTGTTTATGGCCAAGGCGAGATGGGCCTCTGTGCCTTCCCATCGGACGAAGCATTTCACCAGCGCCAGGTCATCGACGTTCTGTGTGCGCACCAAAGCTTTGCGTATCTTCCGCCCGCTCTTCATGTCTCCGATCGCCAGGTTTTCGTAGTGCCATGGAGCCCCGAGATTTTCATAGGTCGACTGCCAAAGCAGGTTGTCACTGGAATCGAAGGCCATGATGGATTCGGGAAACCACAACCTCAGAACGTTGGCTGGGGCCTGACTGTGTTCCGCTCTTCGCGGCTCATTCAGCCATATTTCCATACAGGTGGTGGGGGGATAGACGTTGAGCTGCTGCATTTAGGTCCCGGTGTTTTCGGTTTCCTTGATCCCACTAAGCATATCTGCGCCAATCTATCACAGAATCTACTGAAAATCGGTTGATTACAATTGATAGCTCTCTGCCTCAGATCAAATCGAATACTGCATCTTCCGGCGAGTTCCCGCCTCGTAGAGGAATCCGTGAGGATTTCTACGATTCGGCCGTCGCAGCCGAATTCAAGAAACGCTCACGCGTTCCTCTACAATAGATTGTACTCTTTCACTGCGGTCGAGTAACCGAATAAGAGTTTATCGCCAAAATGCGATTGAAGCAAATGCGCTGAACAGGAACTGGGCGATCCTAATGTCCGTAGGTAATAACGAGCTCGATGCCCTCGATACGCAAGACGTCACTCCCGGCCATTTGGTCGAAAGAGACGCCAATCTCGTTATCACCCTGTTTGACCTGATCGACAAGGAAGCGCCATGTGGTGCAGGCCGGCGCATCGATGCGATGGCCCTCGCTGAGTTTCTTCCCATTGAGCTCGACGACGATCTGCTGCTTTTCGTCGACTCCTTTGGCGAAGGTGAAGCGAAGCCACATTTCTACCGGTACACCCTCGAGCTGCGCACTTTTGACGTCATCCCCAACCCAGATAGTGAACGTCTTTCGGTCACCCACCGTTCTGATTTCTTCAGGAAGCGGCTTGAGACCTCCTTCCTCAGGTGTGAGGGATCTCATGTCCACGCACACGCAATACCGCTTGTCCTTCCGCGCCAGATTCCCGGGATCGTGGATCTCACTAAAAATCTTGCTCTCTTGTGGAGTGTAGGGGAAGTCCCCTCCGAGCTGCCTGTGACAGTCGTAGTTAAACAGGTAGATGCAGCTGGCCCCTTGGTTCCAGAAGCTTAGGGCGGCGGCGTAGAGCATGTCGGGACCCGCATGCCGGTAGCCCTTAGCCAGGTGCTCCAGGCCGCCTCCGATGCGGCAGTGCGTGCCCCGGGCCAACTCGACGAAGCCCCTGACGTCGGCCCCCATGTCCAGGTAGGCCCCATGCATGGGGACGAATAGATCGGCCAGATCCTCTTTGATCCAGGTTGCCGCATCGAGGCCGATGGTTGAGCACCATTCCAAGGTAGGAGGAATCCGGGCCATGAGTATAAAAGGGCGCCCCTTTCTCTCGGCGATCTTCCGCGTCCCCGTGCGCACCTTGCGCATGAAATCGGTCAGAAGCGGCATCCCTTCGTGCTCTGTGCCCTCCTTGAAGTACCAAGCGCCCCGCTGAAAATCCAATTCGAACCCGTCGACGTCGTACTTCTCACATGTTTCGAGGATGAGTCCCAGTTTTCTCTCGCGAACCTCTTCTTTGGCGAAGTCGAAAGCCCAGGTGAAATTGTCTTGGGGATAACCGTATCCGCGTTTGGTCGGATAGGGAGAACCGAGAAGCAGCTCCGGGTGCTTATTCTTGAAGGTGCTCCGGAAGGCGGCGAATCGACTGCTGTCGTCTTCGTGGACATCGTTCATCCTTAAGGCGGGCCAAAACTGAAGTCCTCTCTGGTGGGCCCTTTCGGCCAGAAGCTCGATGATGTTGATCCCGGCATCGAGAAGAGCCCTGGTGTTCTCCGCCATCGTCCGCACCCATTTGACGTCTTCTCCTTCCGGCCATTCCGTAACCTCCTCACCGTAGATATCGCCGAATTCGGTGGGATGAGAAAAAGTGTCGTCCCCCCGGCCCATGGAATTCGAGAATACCTCGACCCGGGTGCCCGCTATCTCTTCAATGTCCCGGCAGGCCTGCTCCGGTGTAATCGGCGAGTCGAAGGCCAGCAGCGTCGTGCTGTCTCCGTCGGAGTTGTAAATCAACTGGGGAAAGTTCTTAGTGTTGTGGATCATCTGAATTCGTTCGGTATGATGTATTTCGTTCGTCTGGTCGGATTCCGCCGAGTTGACAGAAAATCCAAAATCGAGCTTTGTAATTCTCCTGGAAAATGACGGATGAAGAGCGATATCTCTTCGATCTGCAAGGCTACCTGTTGATCGACGATGTACTTCAGCCCGACGAGTTGTGCAATCTCAACCACTCGCTCGATGAGTACGACCTCTGGAACAACATATCAGGTCACGATCCTTTTTTCGACCTCTGGCAGAACAAAAATCTCCAGATTTCGGCTGGTCCTCTACACCGTTTTGCCAAGCCATTCCGGCAACTGGTCGGCCATCCTTGCATTGTCCCGTACCTCGCTGGTCTTCTCGGTAGCAAGTTTCGCTACGACCACGGACACGCCATGCTCATGAGAAAAGGCGGAGGGCCTTTGAGCCTACACGGTGGTGCAGTGCCATGGCAGCCCGGGATCCGCTATGAGGCGGCCGACGGCCAGATACACTGCGAGCTTCTGGTCGTCGAGTATGCTTTGAGTGATGTGGGTGAGGGAGATGGGGGCCTCTGCGTGGTGCCGGGTAGCCACAAAAGCCATTTCGCGTGTCCGTCGAGTTTAGCATCCCTTGAGAAAACCGGATCATGGCTCCAGCATGTGCCCCAGAAAGCGGGTGCGGCCGTCATTTTCACCGAAGCATTGACCCATGGTACGTTGCCGTGGACCGCAGATCATGAACGCCGGGCTCTTTTTTGCCGCTACACCCCTGGCCACATGGCTTTTGTGGGGCGCTATCGGGAGGACAAATGTGAGGAAGCCGATGGAGGTTACCCTCGGCCCTCAGCGGGCGACGAAGATGACTGGAGCCCTGAAGAACGGCGAATCCTCGAGGCCCCCTACTTGTGGAATCGTGCCGACACGATTCCGGAGAGCTGACGGACTCACGGATGATTTCCTAGAGCAGCGAAGCCGCAACCATCTACCGAGAGGGTAAGATCTTCACCGGCCTCAGTGTTATCTGCCAACCCTGTTGACTGAAGAGAAATCAGTTTGGTTTTCTGGTGGGGAGTTCTCCCGGACTGAGGGACACTAGAAAAAATGCGATTTTTACAGATTTTTTATTGACTACCTTGGTCCGAACGAGCAAATTCTTGGTAGTTCAAGGTAGGGGCACTATCTACTAAATAGTCTGATTAAAGCTGTCTGGTTACGCAAATACTTACTACCAAGGGGATTAGCTGCAGGGAAGTCATTTCGTCGACGGATTGGCCGAGTATTAATTCTGTCGCCGTAGGGGACAGAAAACTCTAGCGCCGAGGAAATCTTCGCTTCCTGCCTAAATTCCGGACCTCCGCCCCTGAGGGCGGCGCAGTGACCTGTCGGTATAACGTTGAGTACAGGAAATATAGCAGAGAAAAGGCAAATATGATGAATATGAAAAAAGCAATTCAACCCCAATGGACACCCCTCTCACGAGGCGAGATGAAGAAAACGTCTTCGTCACGCAGGATAGTCGTACTTACGGCTCTGGTTTTCGTAGCCTCCTCCGCGCAGGTGCATTCGACCCCAATCGGACTGGTCGCGGCTGCACTCGGTGCAGCCATTGATCCAGGTACCGCCCCCATTGCCTCGATATTGGGCACTGTCACCGGCGGCTTCGAAACCACGGGCTTCCAGACAACACCATTTGTCGCCCCACTCTACGATTTTACAGTCCCAAGCCCAATGGGAGCAGCCGCGGGAAACCTTATCGACTTCCACTGGATCCATGAGTCGAGTGGAGCCTTCGTTGCGCCCGCGCTTGGAACCATGTGGACATTTGGCGGCGCTTCCGGTACCGACTTCATTCTCTATCCCTCTATCGACCACGGCCCCGTCGTCGAAGAGAGCCTTGAGACGACGTTATACGGATCAAGCGATGGAGGCGCGACATGGACGGTAGGAACAATTACCACGCTTTACGCATTGGGAGCCAGTGCGGCTTCACCCGATGACGACACAGCGCAATTGTGGAGATTCCCAAGTCCCGTGTCATTAATATCCGGCACTGCAGGCCTCGCCCAGGGAACATATTCTTTCGCAAGCACTGACACCGAAGTAGATGCGATCGGAATGATTGTCCCTGAACCCTCCGAATACGGCCTTCTTGGTGTTGCGATCGCTGTTATGGGAGTGGCCTACTGGCGGAGGACAAAGACTGCCAAGCTTTAGAGATAGACCATTACCAGCGCCCTACAAACCCTCAGTTCTTCGGTACTGAGGGTTTGTATTTCTGGAAGAGAAATCACGGGCGCAGAGCGGTGACTGCTCATCAGTACTTGCAGGTGGCTTCTCACTAGAGGAGCATGATTACGCTTCCCGATTCTACGACAGCAGCCGGGATCGTTTCTTCATCGCCTTTTCTCCCAACGATTTGAAGAGAAGAAACGAATTCAGTTCCGGGTCCAGCTTGTCGATGCGGCTGAAGAACAACTCGGTCAGTTCAACCGGGGAGGCTTGCTTTGCCACTCCTTAACGCCGTGCTTCGTTTACGGCAACGTGATAACCATCAAGATCCTGAATCACGAAGGTACGCATACCGGTGCCGTTGTCGGTATTAGGTTCCTCCTCGACCGGCGTTCCGATCGTTTGCGCCCGTTTCCACGCTGCATCAAAATCGTCAACCACAAACCAAAGCAGAAGGCCGTTCCCAACACCTTTCGCCGGATTCGATAATGTCGGCCAGTTGTGGTCACCTCGCGGGCCTGATGGCCCCCAGTGATGCAGACATAACAGAACTGTTTCGTCCGGGTCGACAATCTGATCGAAGACCGTGCCGTCGGGGTGCGTTTGAGGTGCCTCCAGTAGCTGCATATACCATGCGGCGCTTCTTGGAACATCAGAGACGGCGATAATCGGCCAATTACGTTTCATGGATTGTACTTCCTAGGGTCTCCTCTTTTCCATCCAATTCTCGATTTCCGATCGTAAGGAATCGGGAAAGTTCCTCCAGACAGTATTCTCCGTGAGGACTAATCTTTCGCCTTCCGGATCCGCCGTCTGGAGTATGTGGAAGAACCAATCAAAGTAGCTCCATTCCCTCGGCTTCGGTGAATAGAGAAAGCGACCTTCGGAGTCCCAGTGAACTTCAGCTGCCTCTCTATAGATCATTGGATACGACGCCGAATATGGCTTCACGATCAGCCGACCTCCTGTGTCTATCGATACCTTCGCGATCGGGTCAGCTTTCATATCTGATTCCGATGAAAAACTGTCCGCGTTCTTGCGAACGCGGCTACGAAGATTCCTATCTCATTGATAATGCATTCTGACGTAAGCCTCATCAATTTTCGTCGAATCAAACACGAATGTCTTCATGTGAGCGAGAAGTCTCTTCATCCCCAACCCCACGTTTTCTTCCATCCGTTGCTCTGAAAACAATCTAAAAACCTTAGTACCAAGGACTCTCTTGCATAACTTTCATTTCAACATGCTTTCGGCGCTGCCTGGAGCCTCATCACTAGATACACCTTTAGGGAATCTTTGGGGGCCGTGGCTGGGACCTTTATTTTAGAGGTGGTCCGTGTCCTCCGGACGCGGACCCGAGCTGAAGGAAGTATTCGAACCACTGCCGCGCCGGGACGGCACGGCCCACCAAAGTAATCGAGTTCGATAATACGGTGTTGTATGTCCCGCCCAGTGGGATCACTGCAGGCCGGATCAATCGAGTTTGTAACTATTGCTTCTGAGAACTTGATGTTCGGGGCGTCTTGGCTTTGAATGGAGTGATGGCCTTCTCATCGATAGGAACGGTGCACCGGTCGACGGTGTCGAGTTGCCGGGGGATGGTGGCCTCGGCCCATCCGCTGGCTTCCCTCGCCGGGGTTCGTATTCTCATGCAGGGGGGCAACGCGATTGACGGCGCCATAGCCACCGCCGCGGCGCTCAATGTGGTGGAACCCTACATGTCCGGGATTGGCGGCGTGGGCTATATGCACATTTACAGCGCCGGCAAAGAGGAGCAGAAGATTCTGGATTATATCGGCCTGACTCCTGCGGCCGCGGAACTCTCCCTTTACCCGGAGGAATCGGATCAAGACCGGGGACCGCTGGCGCCGATCGTGCCCGGCGCCTGCGCCGGTTGGCTCGAGGCTTTGGCGCAATACGGCACCATGGATGCGCGGACCGTCTTCGCACCCGCCATCGAATTTGCCGAGCAGGGCTATCCTCTAACCGTCAAGAACAGCGCCTTCTTTGAACCGGCAGTGGAGTCCCTCAGAAAGTATTCTCCATCAAGCGCCCGATATCTGATCGACGGGCGGGTTCCAAAACCGGGCGAGATTGTGAAGCAGCCGGAATTAGCAGAAACCTTTCGATCCGTAGCGGAATCAGGCCCGGAGATCTTCTACCACGGTTCCATCGCCGAACGGATAGTAGGGCACCTGAAATCGATCGGAGGATTGATCACGGCCGACGACCTTGCCGGATTCAGCCCGGTTTGGCAGGATCCTGTATCCGTTGATTACCGAGGATACCGGGTGTGTGCTCCGCCGCCTCCCTGCCAGGCGGTTCAGTTCCTCGAGACCCTCAATATCATGGAGGGATTCGAGGTCGGGAAGATGGGCCACAACTCGGCCGATACTCTCCATCGCTTTTTCGAGGCGGCCAAGCTCTCGATCGCCGACCGGGCGGAGTTCACTGCTATCGAGCAACCGCCCACCGCGGGCCTTCTTTCCAAGGACTTCGCGGCGGAGCGGAGATCTCGGATCGGAGACCGGGCCCAGCCGAGCGGGGGCGACCTTTTTACGGCGACCAAGATGCCTGATGAAGTGTTGGCTGGGGATCCCTATGCGTTCATGAAGACGGAGTGCACGACTCACTTCGACACAATTGATTCCGATGGAAACGCCGTGGCTTGCACCCAGAGTCTAGGAAGCGGCTTCGGATCAGCCGTCGTCGTTCCCGAAACGGGAATCGCCCTGAACAATTTCATGCGTTGGTTCGACCGGGAACCGACCAGCCCAAACGCCATCGGCCCTTCCAAGAAGATTGAAATGTGCGTCTCACCGGTCCAGATCTGGGATCGCCAGGGTCTTCGGCTGCTGATCGGCACCCCGGGAAGCTATGGAATTCTTCAGACCACCCCCCAGATGATTATGAACGTGCTCGATCACAACATGAATGTTCAGGCGGCCATCGAAGCGCCCCGCGCCAAGACCGAAAGAGGCTTTCAGATTTCAGCCGAGGACCGAATCGGTGACGAGGTTTTCTCCCAGCTCGAAAGTAGAGGCCATAAAATCGTCCGATTGGGCGACTGGTCTTATGGTGTGGGTGGCGGTCAAGGGATCATGATCGATCCGGAGAGCGGCTCCTTCATGGGCGGAGCCGACCCGCGAAGAGATGGATACGCCATTGGGTGGTGAACCCGGAAATCCCGCCCACGGGACCGGGATTAGGTGTCGAACTCAACGAAGAGGTAGTCAAACGCCAGCTCTGTGAATAGAATCCGCATCGAACGCTGCGGATTCTGATCAAAGTTGACAGGCGGCTTGGAGTTCCTTCGTCTGTCCTCCCGGTTGTTTCTATGTTGTTCAGAGAACACGATACCGGGGGCCATGGTGCTAGATTTCGAGCATTAGATCATCACGATCTCGGGCTCCTGTTATGGTGTTCGAAAGAGATCGAGGGAGGCAGATTACAAATCTGCCCCACCAAAGACTCCGTTTTCAAAGGGCGCAGCCAGTGGGGCCCTTCGACAGTAGCAGGGAGGACGAAGCTCAAAGCCGAAAGGCCCAGGGTTGGCAACAGATTTTCAATCTACCGTTTTCCTGTTAGAGCGCTGACCGGAATGCAGAATTGCCCCGGAAGGAGTCGAGGATGAAGACCTCGGGCCTACGGGCAGTCGAAATCCGTCCTTTGGTACGAGAAGATGTGCCTAAGATCCCGGATTTTTTCGAAGGTTTGAGCGAGAACAGTCGCTACTTTTACCATCCCTACAAATTCAATGGAGATGCGGTCTCGCGGATCGAGGGCGAATTAGACCGGGAAAACTGTGCCCATCTCGGCGCTTTTCGGCGGAGTGATGGCTGGGACCGAATGGTGGGTCACGTCTGGTATATCCCGGTGGGGCAGACTGACTACCCCGTCCTGGGTATCGCCGTCGTCGACTCGCTGCAAAACGCGGGTATCGGCCAGCAGCTCATGCAAAGAATCCAGGACGAGGCGCGTGAAAGAGGGGTACCCGGCATTCAGCTGACCTGTTTGCTTGAGAACCACAGAGGTCTTCGGGTCTATTCCAAATACGGTTACCGTTTGGTGGGGAAGAACGGAAGGGGTGACCAGTTTCGGATGCTTCGCTCATTTGCCGACGATGAGTCACCCTTTGTAACCCGTGGAGTTTACGCCTCAACGATTCCCTGGAATATTGCGCCTCTTACGACCGATAATTGGACCTTCAAGGATTGGAAATGGTACCTTGAGCTGCTCAACGCCGCCGGCTGCAACCTGCTGAAAATCTATATCTGGTCATCCCACTATTTTCACCCCGATGAGCCTGCTCTGGCCGGCAATGCTTGGCGCTACGACGTCTGGCACTCGGCGCTCGAGTATGCCCATACTTTGGGCATGGAAACCCTTGTTGGATTCTCCTCCGCCACGGTTCCTCCATCGACCTGGCTTCGCTTCCCCGAATTGCGTGCCGAAGAGATCTGGTATACCGGCACGACCCTCTGCTGGCGGCGAGGGCGCGATCGGATTTTGCCCTTTCAAGAGTACCTGATTGAAAGGTTCACGGATGTGGCGGACGGATTCGCGCTCTGGTTCGCCGACCCGGGCGCTTGTATCTGCTCCCAGTGCCGAGACTACCTCGCCGTTATGATGGACAGCCTCGAGGTGTTGAAAGGGAAAACCCGCAATGGAGCAGAATTGATCCCGTGCCCCTTGTGCGTCGAGGCAATGGAGGCCGGCCGCTTGGGGTTTGCTCCCCACCCACGCCTTCGACGGCGCATTATGAAGGAACTCCCCCGGAACTGTCGCGTGATCGTAAACAGTAGTGAAGAAGAGACACTCGACATCGTGCAAGAAGAGGGTGGGAGGCCTCTTCCTCTCGCTTTCTTCCTCGATCCGGAGGGTGGCTTCGAATCCAAGAATGTCCTGCCGGAACCGAAGTTCGAGAAGATCGACAGCTGGATCGAGAGCAGCCGGGAGAGGAAGCGGAACGCGTCCCTGGCCTACCGGTTGACTCCCTACACCGAGTTTCCTGGAGATTTCTACTTCCTACGTAGGCAATTGCAGCCCGAGGAATCCAGAGAATCGGTCTTACTTCGTCTCGGGGAGCTCACCTGCAACGAACGGCGAGAGGAGGAATACACGGCCCAACCGGCTCGTTTCGCTTCGGCGATTGAGTTGTTGGACCAATGGTGGAGGGATCGGAAGGAGAAGGACCTTGGGAGTGCTTGTGAGGTTCTTTCCAAACTCGCACGAGACCACTCCTTGATTCGGCACTTGGCCGATTCGGCGGCCATTCTGAAAAGGATCCAGAAAGGCCCGGGTGCAGCCTCGCTGGAGGAGTTCACCGAGGAACTACGTTTGGAGATGAGTGACATGCCGATCTTTCAAGGGCTGACCCTCGATTTCCTCTGGTCAAGTCGCGCACGGGTTTTTTTGCAGTTTCGAATCAGCGAATGGCTTCAGCGACTGCAGGAATGAACGATTGATTTTCTTATTGCTAGGAGTCTGTCGGATGGAGTTGTTCATTTGCGAAGCAATCAGACTTGAAAGTCCGACAGACTCCTAGCATTGAGCTCAGAACAAATAGAACCTACCGGTCCCGATGTCACCGCAAGCGGATCCTTCACCGAGGGATCGGTCCTTCTGCATGTCTTCAAACTGGGCGGATCGTTGTCGCTCGGTTACTCGTGTTGGGTGGTGGCTTCACTCTTGGAGGCATTCTACCTTGGTATGCTGGGCACCGAGCAGCTCGCCGCCGTGGCCTTCACAATGCCGGTCACCATGGTGGTGATGAGCATGACCTATGGTCTCGGTATCGGGGCATCATCCGTCATCGCGCGCAGTATGGGTCGAGGCGATCGCGGCGCCGTGCTACAGCTGTGCACGCACTCGATGTTGCTCGGTTGGGCCGTAATCAGCATTTTGGGCCTGGTAGGTTTTCACTCCGCCCACCGTATTTTCGAATTGCTGGGCGCCACCCCTGAGATCCTTGTTTTCATCGACGAGTACATTTCAATTTGGTTCCTGGGGGTTCCCTTTTTCGCTCCCGCGCTTCTGGCGTCGAGTCTCTTGCGGGCCACCGGAAGCGCAGTCGTACCGGGACTCCTGATGGCTCTCGGCCCATTCATGCAGATTCTGCTGGGACCGTTTCTCATCTTTGGTTGGCTGGGAATTCCTGCCCTCGGCATCAAGGGCGCGGCCCTTGCCTATATTCTGGGACGTCTTATTGCGATGGTATTCGGATTATACGTGATTATCTTTCGAGAACGGCTCTTGACTGCGAGTTTGAGTGGGATGCTCGAATCCTGGCGTGCTATCCTCCACGTCGGCTTGCCCTCCATGGCCACGAGCTGCGTTGGCCCCTTCGCCTCCGCCATTGTCACTCGTCTGCTAGCCGGTTATGGACCGGCAGTGGTAGCGGGATTCAGCGTTGGGATGAAGGCGGACTCGTTCGTAATGATGATTCTGATGGCCACCGGCTCATCGGTCGGGCCATTCATTGGAATGAACTGGAGCGCGGGTCAGCTTGATCGGGTCAGACTGGCTCTTAGAACCGTGAAACGACTCTGTCTCGGCTGGGGCGGATTCTGCTGTGTCCTCATGTTCGTGTTCGCCGGGGATATCGCCATGCTGATCAACCAGGATCCGGTGGTCGTTTCAACCGCGACCCTCTATTTGCGTATCGTGCCTGTATCGATCGCCTTCATGGGGCTGCAGAATGCCGCTAGTTCGACTTTCAATGCGCTCGGGAAACCCTTGCCCTCTATGATTTTGTCGATGGCTGGAATCGCTCTCATCTATCTACCTCTCGCCATGCTGGGCAATTGGATATGGGGGTATATTGGTATCCTATTTGCCACTACTTTCACCAGCATCGTGGTGGGAGGCTGGGCATGGGTGTGGATGCGTCGCGTCATCGATCGCGAAACAGGATTTTTGAGTTCCGCTCCCGTGGATCCAGGGATCGAGTTGCGGATATCCGGAGGAAGTGGCTGATATGCGGATGCTTCCTTCCAAGGCAAATGTGGTAGTGATTGGTGGCGGTGCCCTGGGAACATCGGTTGCATTTCAACTTGCCGACGACGGTATCGAAAATGTTGTGCTCCTGGATAAGGGTCCAATTGCGCAAGGCACGACGCCGTTTGCGGCGGGACAGACCGGTTTTTTGACCGCAAATCGGGAATCGCTTGAGCTGAATCAGTAATGCATCGAATTTTTCGAGAATTTCAGAGAGAGAACCGGTTACCCCATCTCATTTCACCAGAACGGAAGCTTGCGTATTGCCCTGACCGATCGATTCAAGAACGGCTTGGAGGCACGGATCGAGGTGGCGAGAGATACGGACAATGAAGCAGAACTAATACCACACAAAAGAGTGAAGGAGCTTGTCCCCACGATCAAACTGCCAAAAAGCGCTGCCGTTCTTTTCATTCCGCGTGATGGATTTGTAGAACCCAAGTCGGTTGCTGTTGCCTATGCTTCGGCTGCTTCGGACAGAGGTGTTTCCATCCATACCCGAACCGCCGTAACCGGGCTCGATATATCAGACGGCCGGGTCTGTCGCGTAAGGACAACGGAGGGTTGCATTGAAACCCAATGGGTCGTGTTGGCAGCCGGCGCGTGGACCCGACAATTTGCGCAGACTCTGGGTCTCGACCTAAGAATCGTGCCGGTTCGCCACCAAGCCTTTGTCACGGCGCCGATCATGGGTGTGTCTGGAGGGGAACCGGTCGTCCGTTTTGTCGAGGATCAGATCTATATCAGATCTATATCAGACCGTATGACCGTGGTCTGCTGGTCGGCGGATATGGATACCGGCCGCTCAGTTTCGACATGAACGAGTTTCCAGGGAATTTCGAGATACCCTCTCTTGAGGCCGATCAGGTATATTATCACCAGTTGAGTGAGGTGGCAGCGGAATATTTCCCGATACTAAAGTATTCGCTCACCGTGCAGGAGAGGCGTGGACTGCCGACGATCGCTCCGGATGGGAATTTCGTAGCTTCGGGAACCTGTCAGATCGAGGGTCTGTTGATTGCATCGGCTTGCATGGTCGGCGGAATCTTTCACTCACCTGTTATTGGGCGTGCTGTCGCCGATGTTGTTTCCGGTAAAGACAGTGGGTTACCTGTCCAGGATTTGAACGCAGACCGTTTCGGCAGTGACTATTTGCGCGAAGCGGATCTTCGGTCCACGTGTGAAACTGTGTATGCCAACCAGTATCGGCGGGAAAAGTAGTCACTCTCCTTATCGATTTATTCGAGCAGTATACCAGCTTCAGGTTCCGTGGTATCCCCGCCTGGCCCAGACCTTCTTTGAAAGCGCCTTGGCTTCCGGCGACGGCTTTATCTCTCCCAGTATGCTGCTGGGCGGCTGCCCTCGTTTCGCGCGGTCCGGATCGGGCGACCAGTTGTCCTTTTCATAGTGCTTGCGGACCGACTCTTCGCGAAAGTCCGGAACCTCAACGGGAGCGGAATTATTGAGAACGGACCGCCACGCCTGAATACCGGCGATACTCATATCGATGCCTCGGTAGACATCCTGATAGGGCTGTTTCCCCGTCCTGATCGCTCCCGCAAAGTGATAGGCGGTGAAAAAGTCGCCGCCACTGTGACCTGCCTTTGTGGCCCGGTGATGGTGGACCGGGAAGTCCGGCGTGTAGACAGTCTCTGTCGGTTCGCTCTTTCGTTTCTCCCATGGCTCCCGCCATACCCGGAGCCGGAGCTTATCTCCGTGGCGTGCATTCTCCATCAGTCCTTTATTTCCATGGATGCGCACGTAGTTGCCGTGACCTCTAAGAGAGCCGTGGAGCGACTTCATTACGGCGCCATTATCCATCCTGCAGATGATGACGGCACAAGTATCGCTTCTATTAACTGTCAGGTTTTGGGTGGGATCATCGAAATCGAAAGGGACGCAGAAGCCGTTGACCTTTATGGGCCGGGTGTCGGTGATCACCATCACCGGTGCAATGGAATGCGTGCAGTAATAGGTAGCGGGAATCCAATTTCGCCAGTGATTGATGCCACAGCTTCGCGCCAGTTTTGCCTCGGCAGGATCGGGGTGAACATACTCGCCTTCACCATACTTAAATTCGCCGATCGCTCCCTTTTGGTAGAGCCGGCGCATCTCCTGGTTGTAGGCGGAGTAGGGATAGTTCTCCGCGAACATATAGATACGGTCGCTCTTCTCAACCGCGCGTGCCAGCGCCACTCCTTCGGCCAAGGTGTGGCACGCCGCTGTTTCACTCATCACGTGCTTTCCCGCTGCCAGTGCCTTGATTGCGAAGGGCGCGTGCTGATGGAAATAGTTCGCCAGTATAACGGCATCGAAATCGTGTTCCAGGAATCGATCGTAGTCCGTGTAAGTCTCAATTCCCAGACGTTCGCCCGCCGCCAAAAGCCGTTCCTCCCACAGATCACACAACGCGACAAGCTTCAGCCCCGTACCAGCAGAGGCACTCATGCTCATTCCGCGCCCAACGCCAACCACGCCCACCCGAATTGCCTTTCGATTTTTTCCGCTCCGTTTCTTCACCTTGATCCTTCAGTGCAACACTTGATCGATTATCGCAATGAAGACAGAACTCGCATCGAGCGATGTCAACTTCCGCGACCAGATAAGATTCTGATTAAAAGAAAATAAAAGGGTCAGGTAACAAATACTGGACATCCTTAATTCGACTGGCTAGAAGCTGAGAGAATGAGAAGAAGGCGACTAAAGGTTGAGGGGCGGAGCGCTATCTACCACTGCACTACCCGGACGGTTAACGGGGAGTTCTTATTTGGTGAAGGGTCGCGGGAACGGTTGCGCAAGCAGCTGTGGCGGATAGCGGATTTTTCTGGAGTGGAGGTGTTGACCTACTGTCTACTGAGCAATCACTTCCACCTTCTTATAAGGGTGCCGGACAAGGAGGAGATAGCCTTATCGGACAGGGAGCTACTGAGGCGCTATGGGGTGCTTTATCCGGAGCCGACTGAATATCAATCGATGACAGTCAAGAATTTGGAGGCAGTCTTGAAGAAGGGAGGCAGGGAAGCGACGATTTCGCGAAAACGTCTTCTGGCTCGGATGCATGATGTATCGGAATTCATGAAGACTCTGAAACAGCGCTTTACGATATGGTATAACGGTACCCACGATCGGTATGGGACGTTGTGGTCGGAGCGGTTCAAGAGCACGCTAGTGGAAGGAACGGAGGCGGCGTTGCGAATCACAGCAGCCTATATCGACCTGAATCCCGTACGAGCTGGTATCGTGGAAGATCCGAAGGACTATCGCTGGAGCGGGTATGGAGAGGCGGTGGGAGGCGGATTTGAAGCACGTGAAGGGATCGCCGAGGCGGCGAGAGGCTCGTACGACGGCCCTCTGAATTGGAGAAGGGCGTCGCGAGAGTATCGGCGACTGCTCTACTGTAAGGGGGCCTCGGCAGGGCCGGGACTGGCGCCGGTCGGAAGGATCCCAACGGAAGCATGGTTGAGGGTCATGGAAGAGGGAGGCAGGCTGCCGGTAGCGGAGGCATTGCGGTGTCGAGTGCGCTACTTTGCCGACGGTCTGGTGCTAGGGTCGAGAGAGTTTGTCGAAACGATCTTTTCGGAGCACCGAGACCAGTTCGGGAGACGAAGGCGGAGTGGGGCCAGGAGAATGAAAGGCAGCGAATGGGAAGGAATCATGGTGGCACGGGATCTGAGAAGGGATGTTTTCGGTTAGGAATTTGTCGAAGTCCCCTTGAATTTTCATGTCCTGAAGGGAAAGGCCTTTGGAATCGATCCGTAGAAACAACGACTGGATTGCGTAGAGCCGGAAAGCTGTAACCAATGTGTAGAAGGGAGGCTACAATCCGGTTGAGCGTGACGAATCTACGCGAATTGAGGAAGGAGTTCCCAACGGATTCGAGAAGACAACGGATAGGGAATATCCAATGTCGAAGGCTCAGGTTCGAATGATCAAGTGAAGAGCTGGCGCGTTTCCGAGGTTCCTTGAGAATTAGACATTGAGTAATGTATTAGGTGGAAGACTTGAAGAGACCGAATGTGATTCCCGGAAGGACGACCTTGGGTGTACCGGTAATCCGTGGATACGGACGCCGAACATTGATCGGTTTCAAGATGGTGCCTTTCGATTGAGAGATTAGAACTATCGAGCTCTGGTTGCCTCGTTCAATTTGGTAACAACGTTGGTTTTGAATTCGGTTACGGGCTCGAGGGACCTCGCCCCTTGTCTCCAACCTGGTGGCTAAACGGGCACTTTGCATCAGAGCGATTGGCGTGCGCAAGGTGAGCGGGATGAGAATTTTTCCTGAAGAATTCACTTGGGAACATCCGTGCAGCCGAAGAGACACATCAGATGTTTCTCGCATGACTATCAAAGAAATGTTTGATTCCACCCATGCCTAAGGAAGCACTTTGCACGGCGCCCCATAAGATTGAGTGGCGCGAGTACGAGATCCCTGAACTTTTGCCGGATGAGGTGCGCATTGAGGCAGAGTTCGGCGCTGCGAAACAGGGTACCGAGCTCTCTGGATTCAAGGGAATCACGGTGTCCCGGGGACGCTACGATTCCGAGTTCCAGTTGTTTGAGCCTGAGGGAGAAACGGAGAACAGTCCCAGGAGGATCGGAAACATGGTTGTCGGCCGCGTGACCGAGGTTGGGGTCGAAGCGGCGAGGTTCCAGGCCGGCAACCGTGTTCTCGCCTATGGAGGGATAAAACCGGTTCACACGGTTTCTGAAGCCAGAGTCTGGGGGTTGCCGGAAGGAGTGCCTTGGCAGTCCGCCGTCTGTTTGGATCCAGCCGATTTCGCATTGGGCGCGGTTCGCGATGGGAATGTTCGGATCGGTGATGCCGTTGCATTCTTCGGTATGGGTGCGATCTCACTTATGGGAATTCAACATGCTCGGCTGGCGGGAGCGCATCCAATCATCGCGGTCGATCCCATCGATGCGCGCCGTCGGGTAGCCGATAAGCTGGGCGCCACCCACGCACTGGATCCGGCGAACGTGGATGCGGGCAAGGAGATTAAGAAAATATGTGGCAATCGCGGGGCCGATGTGATCATCGAATACAGCGGAAACCGCCGCGCCCTGCAGGATGCTCTGCGGGGAGTTGCTTTTGGCGGAATGGTGGTCTGCGGGGCCTTTCCCGCCCCTTACGATGCGGGCCTCGATCTTGGATCGGAAGCTCACATGAACCGGCCGACTATCAAGTTTTCACGCGCCTGCAGCGACCCATCTCGTGACCATCCGCGCTGGAATGACTCTCGGATATTCGAGACTTGCCACCGGCTGATCGTCACTGGCCAGATTACGGGTGTCGGGATCGTATCAGAACCGGTGCCGGTTGATGAGATCCTGGCGGCTTATATGAAGATGTCTGAGGACCCGGAATATTCGATTAAGCTGGGGTACTCATTCTGATGTGATACTTCAAATCAGTTGCAGGATCTCGCGCGGAATGGGGAAGCGGAGATCTGCCGGCAGTCGTCGAAATGCTCACACATTCCGCTACCCTTCGGTCCACCATATGTAGCGGAATGCGTAAGCATTTCGTCATCGCCATGCCTGGCGATTTTACTGCAACTTGCCTCGGCCCAGGAGGGGCCAGACGGTTTCGACGACACCGTCGCGAATTCCGTAGAGGAAGTCGTGCATGAAGATGGTTGTGTCGGAGTAGCCGACGACGAACTCGATGCGGTCGCCCACGGCGGGTTGTGGAGTGGGTTCGGAGAACTGGACGGTTCCGTGTTCGGCCGATAGGCCGACGGACTCAACGCCGGGGACATCGATCGGCGTGGGAGTGCCGGCATCGGCGCTCATCGTCTTTCTCCCCGCGTCGCAGATGAGGCGGGTAGCGGTTGGCCGGCTCGTGACGGTCGAGAAAACGGTGAGCGCATAGTCATGCTCGACACCGAAATTGGTACGGTATCGGATGTCACAGAAAATGCCGCCGCCCGCCTCGATCTCTGTGATCCCCGGCTGGACCGCGCTGATCCAGTAGGTTCCGGTTCCGCCACAGCTCAGGATGTCAACGGGAATTCCTCTGCTACGGCACAACTCCGCCGAAGCGACGAACTTTTCCACAGCATCTGCTACGATCCGCTCCTTTTCTGTCAGAGGCGTAATTTCGAGAGCGTGGGCCTCCCAAGTCTGCAGCCCGGCAAATTCGAGGCCTTTGCAGTTCGCGATTTTCTGTGCCAACTGCAGAACCGGTTCCCCGGGTTCAACTCCTGCACGATCCATCCCCACGTTCACTTCCACCAGCACCGGGACGGTGACGCCCTCGGCGCATGCGGAGCGATCCAACGCCTCGATATTCTCCTCGTTGTCGACCAGGACGATGACATCTGCATCGTGACGCAGCTTGACCAGGCGCCCGATCTTCAAGGGACCGACGATCTGATTGGCGACAAGGATGTCACTGATACCGGCGGCGGCCATGACCTCTGCTTCGCCGAGCTTTGCGCAGGTTATCCCTGACGCACCCGCTTCCAGTAGTTTCTTGGCTAGCTCGGGCGACTTCATCGCCTTGGTGTGGGGCCGCCAACGAACCCCGGCGTCTTTGACGATTATCTGGACCATCTGGTCGATGTTTCTCTCCATTACATCGAGGTCGACCAGGACAACGGGGGTGTCCAAGTCTTCTTTGGGGCGGCCAATGTAGTCTTTCATGCGTTTAGATCCTCTGAGGTTGTTTCCAACAGTAAGTTCTGTGAATTCATTCTCTGGAAATCTGCATCAGCGTGAAGTTGCTTTTCAATCATCCTCCGGGGCGTCCTCCCATGGTACTGCCGTCATGGCATCCGGGTCATAGATCACATCCCCTTTTCGAAGGGTCAGTTTGCAGACCAGACGATCCTCGCCATCGATTCGATTACGGCCACAGTCTGGATAGGCGAACTTCCCTGTCTGGTGTTCCAAGACGGCTATGTCGGCTTCCGCTCCGACGCTGAGGGTTCCCAGTTCCGGGCGCTGGATGGCTTGCGCCGGGGTCACGGTGGAACGGTAGATGACGTCCTCCAGGGACATTCCCATAACCAGGCACTTGGACATCGTATCGGCCATGCTGAAAACGGGCCCGCAGATATTCGACATGTGCAGGTCGGTGCTGATGGAATCGGGGGCAAACCCCTGGGTGATCGCCCTGGCGGCGTTGCGGAACCAGAAACTGGCTGCACCGTGACCCAGATCGAACCAGATACCTCTTTCCCGGGCCTCCAACATGTAGTGCTCAACGTTCCCGTCTTCATCGATGGTTGGGATATGCCTTGCGTAGACATGGGTGTGAATGTCACCGGGCCTGAGTTTCTTAAGAAGTAGCTCCGAATAGGGACGCTCTGGGAGTCGAGGATGGAAATCGATCATCGCCGGCAGATTGCACTGCCGGCCGGCCTGGACTGCTTTATCCACCGACTCCCAAGGCGGGTGGTCGTCATCAAATGGTTGATTTGTCCAATAGTGCGCCGTCTTGATCCCGACCACCACGTCGGAGTGCATCTCCGCCGCCTCGGCCGCCGCCTCGACATCGAAATTCAAGGTATCCTGCTCCGGCGCCCCCATTCCAGGTTTTGAGATATTCAGGTAGGCCAGCACCCGGGTTTGGGATTGATCTATAACGGTCTCGCGGAAATGCCCGATCTCATCGGCGCCGGCGGTGCCGGTGTCGACGCAGGTGGTGACTCCGGATGCCGGGAAATGGGCATCGGGATTCAAGCTGGCCATGAAGTAACCGGGACCTGGTTGCCTTGTGGAGTAGGCGTGGAGATGCATATCAATCAGGCCCGGAGTGACCAGCAGCCCCGATAGATCGATGCACTTCTCAGCCTCGTTGGATGGAATCTCCTTCTCAACTCGAGAGATCCTACCGTCCTTGATCGCCAGGTCGAAAATACCGTTCCGGTTATTGGCCGTATCGATAACCCGACCCCCTTTCAGTAAGAGATCCGCTCCGTCAGATGTTGTCATTTCTTAGCCTCACCAAAGATCTGCGTTAGTCGATCAGCCACGATCTCAGATTCCCCGTCCTCCATCATGTAGGGCATAATGGAAATACCATCGTCATGGGCATTTGCTTCGATGCGAGGTCGGCCCTCCGATAGTTGGCGGGACACCTCTTCGGGAGTGATGCCCAAGGGTTCCACTTTCCAGGCAATCGAGAGCACGGGAGCCACATTCGAACGACCGGGTTGTATTAGAGTCGTGGTCACGGATTCAAACCGAGTGGCCGCATCAGCGATGGTCTGCAGCCGGCGCTCCCACTCCTTCCACTCCGCCTTGTGGTCTCGAGCGACCCACCGCTCGACGGCTGCGAGCAGACCCATGGTTTCTTCCTTTCCGGCCTTCATGGGACGCCCCAAAGATTGGTGGGGCGATCCGTTGAGAAAGGCGGCCTGGAGAAGATCCTTTCGCCCCAGAACCAGACCCGACGCCTGTGGGCCGCGCAGGCATTTGCCTCCACTGTAGGCGACTACGTCGGCGCCTTCGGCCAGATACCAATTGGGCACATCGGGACGCTCGGCGGCCGCATCCACAAAAGTGGGCACGCCATTTTCACGTCCGATTCGGACTGTATCGCCTACAGAGATTTCGCCGCGTTCGGCTGCGTCACCGAAGAGAAGCAACATCGCTGTGCGTTCTCCGATAGCCGTTTCCAGCTCTGCCCGGTTCTTTACCTCGATCATCCGCACTCCGGTCATTCTGACGGCGTGTTCGTAGCCATGGCGGTGGGATGGTTGCACGATCACTTCATTCTTCATGCCTGTCGTGTCAGGCAGGCGGGTGATTTTTTCGGGATCGGCGCCGGCCACGCAGGCAGCCGTAACCTGACAGAGAGCGGCGGCACAGCCGTTCGTGATGAGGCCCCATTCACATTGCATCAAGGTGGCGAGGCGGGTGCCCACAGCCTCCATCAATTCATCGAGGTTAACGTAGCGTTTGGACGCCTCGTTCATCGCTTGGATCACCTCGGGCAGCATAACCGAGCCGCCGAGGATGGTGAGAGTCCCTCTGCAATTGATTAAGGGTTTTACCCCGATGGACTCGTAGGTTGGGAAGTTATCGGGAATGGGCATGAGATTTCTGTCTATTTCGAAAATTTGCGAACGGTGCTGAAATTGTCGTCCTTTGGTAGATGCCGGTAGGATTTCTGCCGTGTCCGGAGGACCCGGCCCACCTGTCTCTCGCCTATTCGCTCGCGTAAAGGATTCCGTAAAGCTCGCTGGATCTGTTGCCCGAACGAATTGGTAAATCCCGAGCCCTTCCTCCCGCTTCGCGAGAGTAGGGTCTGCGACAGACGCGGTCCTACAATCGGGATCATTGTTTGATCCCGCGCTCCTTTTTCCACTCTGCGTACTCGGCCCGGGCCTCCTCGGAGAGCGGATAATACTTGCGCAGGTCGCCGCCAGCGAGAAGACGTTCGCGACTGAAGACTTCCCATTCGGCGTGTTCTCCGGCCATTTTCGCGAGTTCGGGAGCAAGGTCGATTGGGACGACCACCGCCCCATCATCATCCGCGATGATGATGTCGCCGGGCATGACGAGCGAGCCACCGCACGCGATTGATACATTTACAGCGACCGGCCATATATTGGTTTGGACATGAAAATTTGGAGTGAATCCACGTGTCCAGAGCGGGAGTCCGAGCTGCTTCACATTCGGGTAGTCACGTATACATCCGTCAACAACGACTCCGGCTCCGCCGCGTCCTTTAAAAAAGGTCAGCATCATGTCTCCGAAAACCCCGCTGCTCATGTTTCCGCGGGCATCCACCACGACGATGTCGCCAGGTTGGGTGTGGTAGAGGGCGTGGCGATGGAGTTGCTTCTCGGGGTCCACGTATTCCCCGGCTCGGTGCAGGTCCTCACGTTTAGGGAGAAACTGGAGGGTGATGGCGGGCCCGACGATGCTTGCTCCTTCCAGACGTGGAAGCGGGCCGAGGATGCAAGGGTCGCGAATCCCGAGTTTGACCAATTCGCCGCTGGCGGTTGCGCTCCCGATTCCTTGAAGCCGATCGACCAGTTCCTGGGGTGGGCGTGTGATGTCGGGAGTCTCGATTCCGCCTGATATCATGGTGCTATGGTGAAAATGTCCGGGCGGACAAAGTCAAGGTTGCGTTGAAAAGCGGAGCCGCAACTGGAGAGTAGAAGGGAACTACGAATCACTTGCATTTCGGAATCGACGCCCTTTCCTTGGGGACCGGATATCTTATCATGGCAGGGTTGGAGACGCGGCGGCTGGGACGAACGGAGATGAGACCCAAAGCATTGGGACTGGGTTGTGCATTTCTTGGCACCCCGCAACGGGTCAGCGAGGAAGGGGCGATCGAGGCGGTTCGCCACGCCATTGATTTGGGGATAAATTTCGTCGACACTTCAGCCGCCTACGGCGGCGGCGAAAGCGAACGGCGCGTGGGGTTGGCGCTGGAAGAAGGTTATCGTGAGAAGGTCTATCTACAGACCAAGGCAGGAACCCATCCCCAGCGCCGTAATGACTATTCGGCCGACGGCACTCGCTGGAGTGTGGAGAATAGTCTGAAGCAGCTGCGGACGGATTATATCGATTCCTTATTGATTCATGACCCAAGAGATGAGGACGATCCCTTTGCGCCCGGTGCGGCGTTAGATGCATTGTTGGAACTGAAAGGGGAAGGGGTGATTGGGCATGTGGGAATCGGGGTTCGGTCGCACGAATGGCATCGCAAGGCTATTGAATCAGGACACTGCGAGGTCCTGATTACGTTTCTGGACTATACCTTGATCGATCAGTCCGCGGCGAAGACGACCATCCCTCTGGCTCTTGAACATGATGTTGGTGTGATCCTGGCGAGTGTGCAAGGAATGGGGCTTCTGGCGGGGCCGGAGCCGGATCCTGAAGTTGAAGAGAGGCGTCATCCTGAAGAGAACCGACCGGCCCACGCAATTTGGCGGTGGTGTCAGGAACATGAAGTGAATATTCGGCAGCTAGCCCTGGAATTCTGCTTGAACGCGCCTCTGAACGGAAACGGTATGGTGCTCGCAGGACCGGCTAATAAGCAGGAAGTGCAGGAGGTGTTTGAGGCGGCGACCACGCCGCTGCCTAGAGAAGTGTGGCGGGAGTTTAAGGCTCAATTCGGGGTGGGGGTGTAGTGTTCAGATTCGTATTTCTATCCGTACTACCTTCGATCGGAACTTGGATTTTGAAAGACATTCTGGAGTGAAAATGCTGGTACTCAAAGTAGTGCGGTCGTCTCGAACCTTGTCGATTTGTTGCGGCTTCTCTGCATTAGGAGACTCTTTCCGCCGAACCAGCATTTTAGCGAGAATTCATGAAAATCACCAAAATCAAAACCTTCCTGGTAGACCGCTATCTTTTGGTCAGGGTCTACACCGACGCAGACATCATCGGCGGTGGTGAAGCCGGACTCTGGGCTTACCACCGAACGGTGCAGACGGCTGTCGATGAGATGGCGGAATACTATATTGGAAAGGACCCGCGGCAGATCGAACACAACGCTCAAGTCGTGACGCGAAACACGCACTTCATGGGCGCCGCTTTAAGCGCCGCATACAGCGCCATCGATATCGCTCTTTGGGACATCCTCGGTAAGTCCGTCGGCCTGCCGGTCTATCAGTTGCTGGGAGGGAAATGCCGCGATCGGGTCCGCGTTTTTGCCAACGTCGGTGGTGACTCCCTCGAGGCACGTAGGGAATCTGCCCGCCAGTCGGTGAAGCAAGGGTATACAACCCTGAGACTGACGCCCTTTACCGTGGACTTCGAAAAGCAGGAATCGTCCAAGGTCATTTCCGACGCCGTGGAAGTCGTAGCGGCGGTGCGGGAGGCGATCGGCCCGGAGATTGACCTGGGGCTCGAGATCCACCGCAATTTGCAGCCCGATCAGGCTATTACGCTCGCGACGGAACTGGCGTCGTTCAGACTGAAATTCTACGAGGATCCGTTGCCGCCTGAAAGCGTTGGAGCCCTCGAATACATTGCCCGCCACATCGACATTCCCATGGCGGTGGGCGAACGCAGTTATGATCTATTTCAGTTCAAGGAATTGATCGAAAAGAAGATTGCCGCTTTCATCCGTCCTGATCTCTCGCTCGCGGGTGGCTTTACCCAGGTCAAGAAAATAGCGGCCATTGCCGAGGCCGACTTCGTCCAGATCTTTCCGCACCTGATGGGAAGCCCGGTGAACAACGCCGCCTTTACCCACCTCGCCGCCGCGATTCCGAACTACTACCTGATGGAAGCCAATCCTCATTCTGAAGACCAACGCTCCATCGTCGACCAACCTTTCGTGATTGAGAAGGGCTATCGACGGGTCGAGGATCGACCGGGAATCGGCGTAGAGATCGATGAGGATGCGCTCGATTCATTGCCCTACCGGCCGCGTCCCATTTCCGGCAACTTTCATGCCGATGGATCGGTGGCACACTAGTCAGAAAATCCCTCTTTCTTGTGTGCCGACCTGCTGGGTTTCGGCTCCCCCGGCCTTGCGCCGGGGTGGCGCGGGTTCTGGGCTAGAAACAGCTCGCCCACTATCGTCCCCCACCCGGGCCTTCCCCAGACGCGACCGCGTCTGGGGAAGGCCCGGGTGGGGGACATGAAACTCGAGTCGCCAAGTGTAGCTTGAAACCCAACGCCAGGCCGGGGGAGCCTCAGGAGAAAGAGAATGACGAAGAGGAAGAGGAAGATAAACTCGCATCGATCGGCACGGTTCTCCTACCAAAAAGGCGTTTGCGAACCGCCCGGAAACCCGCATGTAGATTGAAGTTTCTAGTCAGCACAGGACATACCCACCGCAGATGCGAATCGTCTGACCCGTAATGTAGAGCCCGTCCCAGTGGTGGAAACAATTGATTTTTAATGAGTTATGGGCAAAAAAAAGGCCGGATAGAGCTGCAAAAAGCTCGATCCGGCGAAAAAGGGCGCTTATGCTTGCGTTAGTCAAATACAAAGCACGCCCTTCTCATGAAAAATATTGCCGTACAAAGCTTCCTGCGTCCAGCCCTAACTCCAGTCATTCGATGCAAAGACTACACCGTGTTTCTGGAAACAATGGAGCGGATTGACCGGGTTTTGATCGACTCCTCGCTGGAAAGGGAGGCGATCGTAAAAGCCTTGGAAGGATGGGATGAAGCGGGAGGGAAGGATCGGGAGCGACGCGCTCTAAGAGCGATAAAAGCGCTGCGGGTGGAGGTGGTGCGTCATTTACTCGGAGGGATATCCTTTCGTTGTCTGTCGCAGGAGTTGGGACGCAGTGAGCTTCTGGCTAATTTTTGCCGGGTGCGTGAGGTAGACGGGATCCGGAAAATATCGAAGAGCAGTCTGGAACGGGATTCGAAATTCTTCGACGAAGCGTATCTGAGACAGCTGCATGCAAGGATGACCGAGGTGGTGGGCAATGCTGAACATTGTGGTGAGGCAGGATTAGAGAAGCCGATCGATACGAGGGAATGCCTGATCGACGCCACTTGCCTGGAAGCGAACATCCACTGGCCCGTGGACTGGGTCTTGCTCAAGGATGTGGGAGCAACGCTGCTCAAGGCGATCAGTCTGATTCGGCAGGCGGGAATGAAACAGCGCATGCCCCAGGGAGCAAAGGGATTGGCTCGGGAGATGAACAAACGGTGCCTGGAGATGACGCATGCGCGTCGGCGCCGGGAGGCGGGCAAAGCGCGTAAAGGGATCCTGCGGCGGATGAAGCTATTGCTCAAGAAGATTGAGGGCCATGCCCTTCGCCACCGTGACTTATTGGAAGCTATGTGGATGCAAAGCGATTACACCGAGAAGAAGGCGAGCCGAATCATCGAGCGAATGGATGGTATGTTAGAGCAGATACCGCAGGTCATGAAACAGGCGCACGAACGGATCATAGGGGGGCGGCAGGTGAAGAATGAGGAGAAGATCCTGAGCGCCTACGAACCTGAGATTGACGTCATCGTGCGAGGCAAGGCAGATCGGGAGGTGGAGTTTGGCAACACCCTTTATTTATGCGAGAGCGCAGAGGGATATCTGTTGGACTGGAAACTGTATGGGGGGCAGGCCCCGAGCGAATTGAAGCAGCTTTGGGAAAGTCTGGAGAGGCAAAAGGGCTTCGCTTTAGAGGAGAAGATCGAAGCGATCAGTGGGGATCGGGGCTATGCCTCGAAGGCGGCCAGCAAGCGGCTCCAGGCAGAGGGGATTTTTGACGCCCTTACGCCCCGCAATCCACAAGAGCTCAAGGAGCGGATGGAGGAGCCGCGCTTTGTCCGGTTGCAGCGACGACGAGGGAGCACCGAAGGCCGGATCGGAGTGCTCAAGAACCGATGGCACGGGGGCAAGATACGCAGCAAAGGCTTTGACAACCGTAACCTTAGCGTGGCCTGGTCGGTTCTGTCCCACAATCTATGGAAAATCGCGCAGAGACTTGCGCAAGAACATGAGAAAGAGGCAACGCAGGCGGCATAGGGATCCAAGAATCGAGTCAGAGGCGCTTCCTTGGGAGAACTATCGACTCAAAGCGAGAGGAAGGGTGCTGGAAAGGTGCATAACGGATAAAAGGTAAGCTACCGAGGACGGAAGGCATGTCGTGGTCTACATAACGTGACGAAGATTGATATCGGTATCAGGCTTCCACCCAAATCCTCTCGGATTTGGGACAGCCTCTAATGTAGTCCGAAAGATCAGTCACGAGGAATTCAACCACCTTGGCGCAGTCCTCCGGCATCCCGAGTCGGCCGAGGGCGATCTTCGACTCGAGGTCTCGCCGCGTCTCACCTTCGCCGCGCCCTCCAGCGATGGCACGGGAACTGAGAATGAACCCTGGGGCGATACAGTTAACGTTGACGCCAACCGGACCCAGTTCAGCGGCGAGACATCGAGTGTAGTGAATCACCGCCGCTTTGGAAGTCGCGTAGGACTGACCGTGGCTCCCGATGATGCCCGCCTGGCTGGCCACGTTTACGATTTTGCCTGACCCCTGGCGCTTCATGATCTCAGCGGACGCTTCGCAACAGTGCACGGTCCCGTGGAAATTTAGATCGTGCATCGGTTTGAACTCCTTTGGGCCAAAGAGGGCGCCTCCGGCGTTGTTTACCAGAATGTCTAACCGTCCCAACGTTTCTTCGACCTGATTGACCATCGCCTCCACCTCCCCGCGGTCCGTCACATCGCACTCCACACCGAGGCCCCTGACGCCGAATGTCTCGATCTCTTTGGGCACACTCTCCGCAGTAATTTCCTCGTCATACTCCTCGTATGCCCGCATGTTAATGTCATTGACCGCGACATCGGCTCCGAGTTTCGCCAGATGGAGCGCGTAGGCTCTGCCAAGCCCTCGTGCGGCGCCGGTTACCAAAGCAACTTTTCCGTCTAACTTGCCCATGGCATTCTGTTTCCCATTGTGATTTGAAGCTCCTGAATGCAGCACTTAATACCCTGACACCTTTGGCATCCAATTGATAAAGCTCAAACAGTTAAAGAGATTATCGTACTCCGGCGCGTCCGGCGGCCACGCCCTACCGCCTGTCGGTGGCCCAACTGTATATGAGGATTCGAGCGATTATGGTGAAAGAGATTTCGGCAGACCGCAAGATGGTAGGGCGTGGCCGCCGGACGCGCCGCTCTTCTATTCACCAACCAGACCTTCAAAGAACTCAGGGCTCTGCCGTTCAGTTGTTTATCTGAATCCGGGCTGCTTTGGGCGCCTCGACAGGCACAGGAGAAGCTCCTTCGAACCGTTGAGAATCCTCACTTCGAGGAATCGGTTCTGATATGTTCCATGGCCGAATCTAGTCAGGTAGTCATTGTCGGTGGAGGAGTAGCTGGGTGCTCGACCGCTTACTACCTCGCTTGTGCGGGTGTCAAATCAACGGTGGTGGAACGAGAGGGAATCGCGAGCCAGGCATCGGGGTTTTCCGCCGGCGGCCTCAATCCCCTCGAGGGCGCTCACATACCCGGACTGCTGGCGCCCCTTGCAATCGAATCCTACCGATTGCACGGGGAGCTGTGGGAGAATTTGGAAGCCGAAACGGGTATCGAATTCCAGGGGAGAATCACGGAAATGGTGAAACTTGCATTCTCGGAGGCCGAGATTCCGGATCTACGGGTCTCATTTGAACGCTTCCGGAACGCGCTCTCTGACGGTTTCTCAGCCCGTTGGTTGGAAGCCCCCGATCTCCGAGAATTAGAGCCGCGGTTATCCAGGGAGGTTATCTGCGGTGTGTCCCTTTACGGTAATCGAGCGCTCGACAGTTTGAAATATACTGGGGCATTGGCGGATGCCGCGGAAAAGCGTGGGGCAGTCATTCGTAAAGGGAGTGTCCAAGGCTTCCGCAAAGATGGTAACAGGGTGAGAGCAGTCTCAGTTGAGGATGGAGAGATAGCATGCGAGCAGGTTGTGCTGGCGGTGGGTCCGTGGTCACGCGAATTAGGTGAGGAGTTAAACGTCAACCTTCCCGTGGATCCTCTAAAAGGGGAGATGCTGCGACTGGAGTTGCCCGGCCCGCCCTTGCCGTGTGACTTCAGTAGTGGCGGCTCGGCGATCTACGCCAAGCCTGATGGTCTGGTGTGGTGCGGTACCACGGAAGAATTGAGAGGTTTCGACCGTGAACCGAGCGAATCGGCCAGGGTGTCGATCATGCGGGGCGCCTTGATAATGATGCCCGCACTCGCCCAGGCCGAGCTGGTGAAACACACGGCCTGTCTCCGCCCAATGACGACGGATGCGATGCCCGTGATCGGCCGCCCACCCGGTTGGGACAACGTCTTCCTGACGACGGGCGCGGGTAGGAAGGGTATCCTGCTCAGTACTGGAATGGGCAAAGCTATCGCCGATCTGGTTACGGTCGGTGAAACGGAACTCTCAATTGAGCCCTGTTCGCCTAATCGATTCGCCTAGCCACAGAATTACTATCGCAGCCGGGCCAACCAATCACCGGCGCTGGCAACAAGGATGCGATCTGAGCCCTTTCCATGAGGGCGGCTGACTCCACCCCGTCGGACGAGCTGCACGGCCGGTACGTTGATCAGCGACTGGAACTTGAGTATGGCTCGGTTAATCGATAGGGCTCCGGATTTCACTTCCACCATGAAGAAAGGATCGGATGCGCGTGTCACGAGGAAGTCCACCTCTTCTTGTTCCTTATTTCCTAGATAGTGGAGTCGGAAGTCTCCCAGGCCGTAATCGGTCCAGTTCTTTACAGCGCGGAATAGCTCGACCGCCACGAGATTTTCAAATCGCTTAGCCTCTTCCTCAACACGGCCGTAATCGTAGAAATAGAGTTTCTTCGCTTTGAGAATGCTGCGGCTCACCCGCCGGCTGTAGGGTGAGATCCTAAAAACGAGCCCAAGGCGCTCGAAGACCGTGATCCATGATGAGATCGTCTTGTGTGACACTTTCAGAATGCCGGCGAGCGATGCAATAGACAGACGGCTTCCTGTGCGAGGGGCGAGGAGGGCGTAGAGGAGTTCCATTGTATCAATGTCCCGAACCGCTAGCGCATCCCGAATGTCGTCTCTGACAATCTGGCGATGGTATGCGTTGGCCCATCGCCGGTAGGTCCGTTCCCGTCCACTGAGAAAGGGTTCGGGAAAGCCACTGCACCTGAGCAAGTCCGCCAGGACTTTCTCAGTGGCCTCTCCCGAGCCTACAGGTTCGAACAGTTCCCTCCCGGGCGCCGATTCACGGATTCTTCCACCAAACAGTTCGCCTAGTGTAAAAGGAAAGAGGTGGAACTGACGGAAACGGGCCGCAAGCGCATCACCGCGGCGCTGGTAGAGGTCGAGTCGCCCGCTGCCCGTGACAAGGAAACGGAAAGTGTCCGCGAAACCGTCATAGATGCCCTTTAGATAGTTTTTCCAGTCCTTGTACTTGTGGAGCTCGTCCAAGACGACGAGTGGGTGATCGTCCGGGTATCGGTCGACGTCTTCAAAGAATGTTGGGTTCTCGATGATTCGTCTCTTGTCCTCCGGAATGTCGTAGTTCAAGTAGACGGACGACTTTTGGCCGGTGGCGATCGCCTTGACTAGGAATGTCTTGCCCGTCTGACGGGGCCCCGTCAGAATCACCAGCGGCTTCTCCGCCGCAAACTCCTTCCAGATTGCTTCGTAGTAGGGCCGTTCTTTGATGCGGCCAGAATGGATCTAAGTCTAAAATAGTCAAGACTGGATTGGAGTTTAATCCATTTCAGTCGGCACTGAGGGAGGATCTTTTCGGTGCCAACTCGAGGCTCCTGAGCAAGATAGCCTTGAATCCACTGCCACTGACTGCTTTTCTATCGGAACCTGATGAAGATCCGAGACCTCAAGACCTACGTTGTTCGAGCGGAAGCTGCCGGTCGCGAAGCGGTCACCTGGACCTACCTGCGTCTCGAGACCGACACCGGCCTCGTTGGGTGGGGTGAAGCGGGCGCAACATTTGAGAGTACGGCGCTCATCTGCCGTACCGGGCTGGAACAGTTGCGACCCTTGCTGATTGGCGAAGACCCGGCGGACGTGGAGCGCATCTGGCACAAGGTCTATCGAAGCTTTACCTATTTCAGCTCTAAAGGATTCGGCACCGCGGTCGCCTCTGCGGTCGATCTGGCCCTCTGGGACATCAAGGGAAAGGAGGTAGGGAAACCGGTCTATGAGCTTCTCGGGGGTCGCTTTCGAGACCGCATCCTGCTCTACAACAACACCTGGTTTCTGGGAGCGAAAACGCCGGAAGAGTTCGCGGGCTGTGCCAAGCGTAATGTGATAGAGCAGGGCTACACCGCCTCCAAAGTCGATCCTTTCCTGGAGATGCGTCCTTTTCATCGAATGTACCAAAGCGGGCAAATCTCCGAGGCGGGTGAGCAGGAGGGCTACGACATCATTGCGGCGGTGCGCGAGGCCGTCGGGCCGAAGCACCAAATATTGATCGACGCCCATGGCCACTACAACGTGCCCACCGCGGTGCGCCTGGCCAACAACCTACATGAGCAATCGAACATCACCTGGTTTGAAGAACCGGTTCCGCCTGAATCCTATGACGCGCTCAAGAATGTGCGGGATCAGACTGCGCCGTCCCTTTGCGTCGGCGAGAGACTACGCACCCGATGGGACTTCATCCCCATTTTGCAGAACAACCTGGCCGACTACATCATGCCGGATACGCTCTGGACGGGGGGAATCAGCGAAGTACGGAAAATTGCCCAACTGGCCGAACTCTACAATATCCCAATTTCACCACACTGCGTGCCGCTTGGCCCGCACGAGATAATCGCCGCGGCCCACGTCTGCTCGACGGTACCTAATTTCTACAGACTTGAAAGCGGTTTCGCCGCCATCCCAACCTATCAGGAGATGCTGACCGAACCCATGTTGTATGAAGACGGATACCTGATTCTGAACGGCAAGCCCGGCCTCGGTTACGACCCGCGGGAGGATTGGTTGGAAGAGCACGCGCTGAGGAATGAATTCGCTCTGTGATATCCTAGTGGTGGTGTTAATAGTCAGGAAACTCCTAGGTGACGTGTCTGAGGCTGCCCCGGTCTTGTGCCGGGGTGGTGCGCGGTCCAGAGCTACAGTATGCAATTCGGACTGCATACACCACCGCCTGTCCTCTCTCACCGAGTCCCGGCGCGGGACTGGGCGAGAGAGGACGGGCGGTAGGGTCGGTAGAGGCACCGGATATTTAGCAAAGAACGCGCTCCACCCCGGCACAAGACCGGGGCAGCCAGCAATTGAAGCCTTGCGAAATACTAATAGGGAGAACATCGGCCGCAACAAAACCCTCAAAGGAGACACATTATGTTGACCCCTGACCAGATCGCCCACTTCGAAACATTCGGTTTTCTGCACTTTCGCGGATGTTTTCCAAAAGAGGAAATTGAATGTATCATGGAGACCGCGGATGAGGTGTGGACGAGAAAAATCGGACACCGGCCGAGTTTGGATGAGAATATCCATAGCGACTATTTTCTGGAAAGTGATCCAAGGCTCCTGAGGCTCATCCACGATGAGAATATCCATAGCGACTATTTTCTGGAAAGTGATCCAAGGCTCCTGAGGCTCATCCACGACGACCGCATTTACGGGCCGGTCCACCAGTTACTGGGCGAGGGCTTCATTTGGTCGGGCTCGGAAGGCAACCGTGGTTGTCCCCCCGACAATACCTCACACCACTGGCATGCGGACCGGGCAGGCGAACAGGAGCTAGGCTACACCCGTATCAAGATCATGCTCTATATGGAGCCGATGCGAAAAACGGAGGGGGCCCTCCGGGTGATTCCCGGCTCGCATCGATCGCAATTGCATAGGGATCTGATGGCTTTTCAACGCCACCATAGCGAGAAGGATCCCTCCTTTTACGGGATGTCCGGTGCCGACGTGCCGTGTTTTGCTCTCGAGACAGAACCTGGAGACATGGTGATTTTCAACCACAGCCTCTTTCACGGCGTCTATGGGAAACAGAGCCGCCGGCGCTACATTGCCCTAAAGTTCGCCGCCCGTCCCACCTGCGATGCCGACTTCGCCTCGCTGCAGTATTGGTCTTCCTATGCCTTCGAGCCGGACGAGGCCCTGCTGAACAGCGACGAGTCCCGCATCCAGGGTATGGTGGACGGAATCGAGAAGATTGCGGCCCGAAGCCGAAGCATGGTCTTGGACCACTACGAGACGGAGAAGAGGTGAGTGACGCGGAGCATCCCTTTCTCCCATTATCGTAGGCTACTCCTCCCGTTTTTCCGGCTGCCTATCACCCCGCCAGCCGAAAATCTCGCTTTATCATTGGCAAGAATGGGAAATTAGCGTAGTCTATTACTGTCGGAGAATCTCTTAAGTCGGATCTTCCGGCAACCGAAGTTCAACCTGTAGACCATGACCCCGCTGTCACGATCCTTTGCCTTCGCCTGCAGCGTACTCTTGCTGCCAGGCATTGGAATATCTTGGGGGCAGAGTTATTCGGGCGAAAACTCGCAATTAGCGCTGTCTACCGCAAATACAAGCAAACACCGGACGGTGGACAATACAGACGGAAGTGTGGATGAGAATCCGCGCCAGCGCCGACGGGTCCTCGACAAACGGAATCCGCTGGCCACGGAGTATCAATCCATCGGCGACATAGGGAGTGTGATGTTGTCGGATTCAGATTCTGAAGGGGTCAACGATCGAGCCCGTTTTCCCTTCGGCAATCCGTTCGATGGCCCCGAACGCACCGGTTCGGGCGAGATCTCCTACAAATACAATGATCTTTCCGGTGGTGGGTTCCTTCAAGCAAAGGGTACCTATCACCAAATCCTGGGTGAGGGAAGAAAGTGGGCCATTACGGTCAAGGGAGAGAGGACCGGCTCCGACCAGTTATTCGAAAAGGTCGGTCTTCGTTGGCGTGAACGCGAGTTCGAAGGTCAAAGTCTTTTTTTTATCGATCGTATGCGCCTGAGTCTGAATTCCGCGAAGACGATTCGAAACCAGGCCAAATTCTCGCTCGATCACCGATTAGGGAAGCGGCACGAAGTCTACCTAAAATCGGTTATCCAGGACCGAACCGACGAGGAGAGATACCTGATAAAGAGATTTTGGTTTGGACAGGGGGATGTTGTATCATTGGCCCCGGATTCAGCAGTCGTCCACGATGCTTCTTCGGAGCTATTGCATTACGACCTCAGTGGAAAGCGGAAGCTATTCCGAATTATTGCCGGCGGTGATGTTTGGGGAGATAGCTCCCGCTTCGACTACAGCGTCTATTCCTCCCGCTGGGAACGACAGCGTCCCGACAACATTAATCCCGTTTTCCGAACGGAAGGAATTGACTTCGAGTATTCGCTCTCAAACCCGGCTTTCCCCGCTGTTTCGGTGCTTAACGGAGGGGACCTGAGGGACCCTGCCAGATTGGGCTTCAAGGAGTATGCGGAACGAAATTACGAGACGGTGGACAATGATAAGGCCATACAGGTTAACTATGAGAAGCGCATGGATCTAGGCGCTCTTTCCGGTATTCTTCGAACCGGAGCGGTGTATCGATCGAAAGAAAGAACGAACACCTACGAGCAGATCGTAGTGGACGAGTTCGATGGCGACTTATCATTGGACCAGGTGGTCGGGGAAGATCAAGGATTGGTCATTCGTGACACCTATCCGTTCGGTCCCAGCCTCGACATTGCCGCTTTCAGGGATCTTACCGAAGCAGAGAGCGATCGCTTTACGGTCAATCCGGGAAGGACTCGCATTGAGTCGGATACGAACAACTATCAGGCATCCGAGAAGGTCACGGGCGCCTACTTACTCCAAACCTTGAAGAGCGAACGCTGGTCGCTCAGGGGGGGAATTCGGTTCGAGAAAACACAGTTGGAGACAACCGGCAACATCGTTGAGACGGACGAGGAGGGTGATTACGTATCAACCGAAACCCTCAAAGGAGGAAATGAGTACACGAGGTGGCTGGGAGCTGTTGAATTGGAGTACATTCTTAACGACAGTACAAGATTGAAAGCGGCTTGGTTTCAAACGCTTGCCCGCCCGGACTACTTTGATCTGGTTCCATACCGCCGGATAACCACGAATTTCCAGTTCATTTCCGAGGGCAACCCGAACCTGCAGCCAACGAGATTCGACAACCTGGTCTTCTCGGCGCACTTGGAGAATGAAACCGTCGGTAACCTGAACATCGCAGGCTACTATAAGAAATTGGATTCATTCTTCTTCGATTCCCAAGAGTTTATTTCCGGTGGACCGTTCGATGGGTTCAAACGCCGTCTTAAGGAAAACGGCAACGGGGCATCGGTTTGGGGCTTCGAACTAGGTTGGAAGAGGCAGGCGGATTTTCTGCGCCCTCTCGTGGGCGACTTGACCTTTATCGCTTTCTACACATTTTCCGAAACCACCGCGGAAACAGATAGTCGACCCGGCGAGGTCCTCCTTCTACCTGAACGATCCAATCACTTCGCCTCCGTAACAGCTAAACACAGTCTCGGTCTTTTCGAATCAACCTTCTCCGTCACCTACCAAAGCCTCTACCTAGAAGAGATCGGCGCTGAATTCGGACTCGACGAATTCATGGAAGACGCGGTGAAAATGAATCTGGCCTTCAATCTGAAACTGACGGAACGCCTCCGCACTTTTGTGAAGTTCTCCAATTTCATCGATTGGCCCGAACGCACCTATGAGGGCGATCCATCGCGCATAACCGATAACGAGTATAGCTCCTGGAAGATCGATATGGGGCTTCGATTCAAGTTTTAAGTCTCGAAATCCTGTAGCATTTCGAGACTAGTGTTGGCAAACCGGCCGTATTCATCAGAATCGGGTGATGGCAGGGTTTTTTGGAGTAGCCTTAATCGGTAGTTAGGCGAATCTCTATCTCCCAATGCCCCTGCATTTGAAATCTTTTGCCCCCGCCTGTTTCAGACTCGTGCTGCTTGGAATTGGGGTCGTTTCGGGGCAGCCCTACGGGACGGAGAGCTCTCCCGTTGCGGCTCCGACTGAATCCAGGCCCCCAAAGCATCGGCAGGTCGATAACCAGGACGGTGACGCGGATGAGAATCCCCGACAGCGCCGAAGAGTCCTGGACAAACGGAATCCACTCGCCACCGAGTACCAGTCAATAGGGGATATTGGGAGAGTGATGCTCTCGGACATTGACTCGGAGGGGATCGACAGTCGTGCCCGATTCCCAGTTGAAGATCCGTTTGATGGTCCGGAGCAAGCTCTATCCGGCGAGATCTCTTACAACTACAGTGAATTATCAGGTGGTGGTTTCTTGCAGGGCAAGGGGGACTATCGGCAAGTCTTGGGCGAGAGAGGGCGGTGGGCGGTTTCGATCAAGGGAGAGCGGACGGGAGTCGATCACGCTTTTGAAAGATCCGGTACGCGCTGGCGTTTGCGTGACTTTGAAGGCCAGTCGTTCTTCTTACTCGATCGTCTGCGCACAACCCGCAAAACGATCGAGACAACCCGCAACAAAGCGGTGTTTTCGCTGGATCATCGGCCTGGAGAGCGGCACCACGTCTATATTAGGTCGCATCTCGAGTATCGAGAAGATACGGAGTCGGACCAGCGCTTGAGAATGGCGATTGGAAGGGGAGAGCTGGTTCATCTGGATGCAATCTCGGGAGTGGTTCGCGATGCGGCATCGGAGCGATCGATTCGCGATTTTCGCGAGGAACGGAGAGTTTTTCGGTTCCTCGCTGGAGGCGAGTATGAAGGGGATTCTTCCTACTTCGACTACAGTTTCTATTCCTCACGCTGGGAACTACAGGAATTCGGCAACCTGAATCCGTTCTTCCGGATGGAAGGGGTCGATTACGAATACTCCCTTGCCAACCCTGCCTTCCCGACCGGGTCGGTGCTCAATGGTAGGGATCTCAACGACCTCTCCGCCTTCTTTTTTGAAGAATACACGCTCCGGGATGTCCTAACGGTGGATAAAGATTACGCTATTCAGGCCAATTACGAGAAGCGTATTAAACTCGGAGCTCTTTCCGTCATTCTCCATTAAGGCGCCGTTTATCGCACGAAGGAGCGGACAAACGAACACGCTCAGGTCGTGGTGGACGGATTCGACGGAGTATTTCCGCTCAGCGTGGTGGCCGGAGAGGAATTGGGAAGAGTTGTGCGAGACTTCTATGAAATGGGTACCGGCATGAATCCAACTGCTTTCCGCCAGTTCGCTGAGACCGAAGAAGATCGATTCCTTTTCAATCCGGGGAAGACCCGCATCGAGTCGGATACAGGCAATTATAAAGCCTCTGAGAGTGCCGTTGGAGCCTATTTCCTGCCGACTTTGGAAAGCGAACATTGGAAACTGAGCGGGGGCATTCGTTTCGAACGCACCGAACTCGAGACTGTCGGCAACACGGTCCTAACGGATGCCGAAGGAGAGTACGTCGCTACTGAGCCGGTCACGGGATCGGTCACCTATACCCAATGGTTGCCGTCAGTTGAGCTGGAGTATACACTCGACGACGCGACTACGTTGAAGGCGGCTTGGTTCCAGACCCTGGCCCGACCTGACTATTTTGACCTCGTTCCGTTCCGCAGCCTCTTTACCAACTTTCAGTTCATTCGGGAGGGAAATCCGGATCTTCAGCCTACCAAATTCGACAATTTCGTCCTATCGGCACACTTCAGAAGCGAATCCGTAGGAGATCTCAGCGTCGCCGGCTACTACAAGAAACTGGAGGCATTCTTCTACGAATCCAATGAGATCCTTGAGGGTGGGCGTTTCGATGGATGGACTCGCCGACGAGGGGAGAATGGAAACGATGCATCGGTCTGGGGCGTCGAGTTCGGCTGGAAGCGAAAAGCCGTATTTCTCCGACCCGTCCTGGGTGATCTGACTTTGAAAGCATTCTATACCCTTTCCTTTGCGGCTGCGGAAGTGGGTAGCCGCCCCGGCGAGGACCTCTTGTTGCCCGAACGTTCGAAACATTTCGCGGCTTTCGGCGCCACCCATCACATCGGGCCGTTGGAGTCCACCTTCTCGCTCACCTACCAGGGTCTATTCCTGGACGAAATCGGCGCCGAACTTGGGATGGACGAATTCATGTCTGAGGCGATCACCATGAATCTGACTTTCAATCTGCGTCTCTCCAAAGCCCTTCAAGTCTATGCGAAATTTTCCAATCTTAACGACCGACCGGAACGGGGTTTCGAAGGCGACCCCGGCCGCCTGGCCGACAATGAGTACGGTTCGTGGAAAATTGAGACCGGAATCCGACTGAAACTTTAGGGAGAAATCTCAGGAGATTTCCGCCCTAAAGTTTTAAGGTATTAATGAAGGCGAGGTCCTCCTTACTCAGTTCGCCATCGGCGGCAGCAGCATTGGCCCGGGCTTGGTCCGGGGTCTTCATGCCAGGTATGGGGCAGGTCACGGCTGGGTTTGCGAGGGTGAATTGGAGAGCGATATCGACCATGCTTCGGTTCGCGGAAGCGAGGGTCTTCAACCGGTCAACGGTTTCCAGTTCACTCAGAAATTCCTCCCTACCGGGTCCCTGATTCCAAGGCTCTCGGGCAACTTCGTCGAATTTCGTCTCGGGGTTGAATTTTCCCGTCAAAAGCCCCTTACGAAGGGGGCCGCGGAGAAGAACGCCGATGTTGTTGTCCAGGCAGTAGGGTAGGATGTCTTCTTCAGCGGAACGGTCGAGGATTGAGTAGCTGATCTGGCAGCTGGCACATTGGCCCTTGGCATTGATTGCCTGAAGCGACGGAAGATGGTTTGTGGAGATCGCGTACTCGCGGATCTTTCCCTGAGTCTTGAGCAGTTCAAAGGCTTCCACGAATAACTCAGGATTCTCCGGCGTGCCTTGGTGGCACTGGTAGAGATCGATCGGTTCGAATCCCAATCGGTAGAGACTGGCATGGCAGCCGTTGATGATGCTGTGGATCGATTTGACTCCGGGCCGATCGCCCTCACGGTGGGCCCAGTTTCCCACTTTTGTCGCTATATAGGCATCTTCCGGCTTGCGCCTTCCGAAGGCCTTGCTGACCAATTCCTCGCTTCGCCCCATACCGTAGGAGTCGGCCGTGTCGAAGAGATTCACCCCGGCGTCACGTGCTGCGTCGATAGTCTCCGTCGCCTGCCCGTCATCAACCGGTCCCCACTGCCCGCCGATGCCCCAGCAACCCATGGATACGGCGCTTACTTCCCAGTCTGTCTTTCCCAAGGTTCTGTATTTCATCCTATGGCGAGCCTGTTGGGAACGAATAGGACTGGCAATGTAATTTGATGTGAGTCTGTCTTCCTCTTCCTATTCGTCATCCTCTTTCTAGGAAGATCGAAATGCTGCTCCTCCTACGCATGCCTGGCTTCGGAGGATGTACGTCTTTTCGCTGCACACCTTCTTGTACCAGAGGCTGGATCTCGAGATTGAGCGGCGCGTCCGGCGGCCACGCCCTACCGCCTCACGGCTGATCGAGTTTTGTAATTCTTCATTGAAGTGGGTCTGTCTGGTCTACTCGTCCTTAGGTATTCGATGACCTGATAGGTGGTAGGGCGTGGCCGCCGGACGCGCCGCTCTTTTAGGTAGCCAGTACTTCACGATTCGGTCGGTCGGACTTCCAGAAACTCTCCGCTTGGAAAGTGCGGTGCAACCTGATAGTCGGTAATCTTATGACGGAAAGAGCGACCACATTCGCCTTGATTGGGGATAGGCATCAGGGTGAAAGTTTTCTGGGGAGGAAGTGCCTGATAGGCAATAAGATAAAAAAAGAGCTAGACAAACCCGAGGGAATCAGTCATACCAAGATGGTATGAAAGACAAAAAATCTTACCATCTGACTCCTTCGATAGATCGTCTAACCCTGCGTCTGATCTTGCCCGAAGAGCAGGAGCGATTCAATGATCTTTTGATCCAACATCATTATTTGCACAGCGCGGGGAGCGCGGGAGAGACCCTGCGCTATGTGGCTTTGATCGACGGGCAATGGGTGTGTCTTTTGCTGTGGGGAGCGGCTAGCTACCGGCTGAAGGATCGAGACGGCTGGATCGGCTGGGATGGGGCGCAACGGCATGCGCGCTTGAAGCTGGTGGTGCAGAACCGGCGTTTTCTCATTCTGCCCGGGCTCAAGCTGGCCAATCTGGCCTCCAAGACGTTGGCGATGTGCCTGAGAGTCTTGGCCGATCACTGGGAGCAGGCCTTTGCCTATCGCCCCTTGGTAGCGGAAACTTTCGTGGACCCACAGATCCACCGAGGCACTTGCTACAAAGCGAGCGGGTGGACCCCATTGGGCTTGAGCGCGGGATATGGTCGACAGCGGGAAGATTTCTATGAACGCCATGAGCGCCCCAAGCAGATCTGGGTCAAAACCCTACAGGCTAATGCTCTGGAGCTGCTGCGCTCCCCAAGGCCCTTGCCCGCGGCACAGAGTCAGGCTCTCAATGGAACCGATAACTCCCATGCGGTCTGCCTCAAAGTGGAGCAGATGACAAGCCTGTGGGAACGCTTCCACCAGATCGAAGACTTCCGTAGAAAAGCAGGCCGCCGCTATCGGCTCGCCACGGTCTTGAGCATGCTCGTGCTCGGCACCCTCTGCGGCAAACAAAACCTCAAGGACATCGTGCGCCTGGCCCATCACCTCAATCAAGCCCAATTGCGCGCCTTACGCTCCTGGAAAAACCCTAAAACAAGCCGTTTTCAGGCCCCTTGCTATGATGTCTTCTACCGGGTGTTGCAAAACGTCGAGGCCGAGCTTTTCGATCAAATTCTCACCGAATTCATGGCCTCGCCCGAGGGCCGGTTGCCCCGCGATATAGCCGTTGACGGTAAGACTCTCAAAGGCACCGACAAAGAAGCGGCAAAGGCCTTGCACCTGGTGGCCGCGGTCGATCATCAAAGCGCGCAAACGATCGCCCAAGTCGCTACCGCCGACAAATCCAACGAGATCACCGCCGCCCAAACTCTCCTGCGCAAGATGCCGGTCATGGACGGATCCACCTTCACCTTCGACGCCATGCATAACCAAAATGAAACGGCCCACATCGTGGTCGAAGAACTCAGCGCTGACTATGTCATCCAAATCAAAGACAACCCACCCACCATGCATCAAGACGCTCAGAATCTTTTCGGCCCCTCCCCCTTTTTGTCCACCAAACCGTAGATAAGGACCATGGCCGCCTGGAGATTCGTCAAATAGCAACCCATCCTCTAAGCGCTCCCTCCCTTGGCTTGCCTCATGCTCGTCAGTTCGCCTCTGTCCAACGCACCTTCCATTATCCTAACAAAGCGAAACCTTCCTCGGAACGCTCCTACTATGTCAGCAGCCGCGATCCCACCGACTTGAGCCCTCCTCAGTTCCTATCGAAAATCCGCAACCACTGGGCCATCGAAAACAAAAACCACTACCCCAGAGATCGCTTCTTCGATGAAGATCGATGTATGATCCGTAACCATAACGCAGCCAGAATCCTGGCTGCTTGCAGGCAACTGGTTCTTAGCCTCAAATCTACCATGGGCTTCGAATCCACCCCTGCCCTCTGTGATCATTTCACCTTCAACCTACACAAGGCCATCAATATCATCACCTAATGTCCCGAGAATCAAAACACCGTGGGATAGGCATCATAACTCGGACTATATCCGTACTGCTTTGAATAGGACTCTTGTAGAAGGGGTTGGCCTGAGCATCGACTTTACCGATGAAGTGAAGTTGCTCAATACGGAGACCCTGTCATCGGGCTATCGAATGCTGATCATCTTCCGGGATGCGAATCTTTGGCCGGAGGGATATGGGGAGACCGCTTTTTACGGGCGGGGGGGCGAACCGGTTCCGATTGAGAGCGAGCCGCCGATACCTGAATCCGAAATCGAAGGGGAAGCTTGGATGACAGATGAGCAGGGAGAGGCTGTCCGAGCATTTGTCCAGCGCGGCGGGGTAGCACTTCTTTACCACAATGTCACCTACATCGCCTCGGGTAATCAACCGTTCCGAGAGGTACTGGGAGCGGCCACCGAGGGGCACCCGCCGGTTCGACGGTTCAAGGTCGAAATCACCGACAGGGATCATCCCATTACTCGCGGCGTTAATGATTTTATGGTTACCGATGAGCAACACTTCATGACTTTCGACAAGGATCCGGATTTCATCCTCATGCGAAGCGTCAACGAAGACGGCCACACCTTCCGGCACTTGGGTACAACCTGTGAAGCCGGTTGGGCTTTCGACTACGGGAAGGGCCGGGTGTGCTACCTGGCGCCGGGCCATCTCATTCCGGTTCTATGGAACCCGGAATACGTGAAGATTCAGCAGAACGCAGTGAAGTGGCTGCTCGGCGATCCCGGTGCTTGAAACAAGAGAGCTGTCCCCTGATTTCGGAGTTGAGATTCAGAATGTCGTTCTGACTGAGATTGTTGGTGCCACGGCGGACGCGATCCTTTCCGCTGCTGCTGAGCATGCCTTGCTCCTTTTCCGTCGCCAGTCCCTCCACGATGAGGACATCTATCGACTCAGTTCCGCATTGGGTTCTGTGGAAGAACCGGCCGCAAAGGTGAATCACAGTCCCCGGTTCAAGGAGATAAACTACATTGGCAACATCAACAGTCTGGACGGGTCTCTCATCGGCAGTCCGATCGAAAATACAGACGGAGGGTGGCACTCGGATCAGGCGTTTCGTTCCCATCCCGCGACCCTATCGACGTTATTCTGTGTGATTGCACCGGAGGTGGGTGGTAGCACGAGCTTCTGCAGTACTCGATTGGGATATGAGGCCGTGCCTGAAAGTCTGAAGCATCGGCTAGCGAAATTGAGAGGGCGATACGCTCCGGCTAACTTGCACGAAGTCGCCAAGGTCGAAACGACCCATCCTGCGGTTCTCGAGAATCCAGCCAATGGGAGGAAGACGCTCTACGTTTCGCCGAACATGCGAGGTTTTGAGGGACTTGAAGATGACGAAAGCGAAGCCCTCAAAGCGGAAGTGTTGCGCTATCTCTTACGGCCCGAACACATCCATTCGCATCATTGGAGAATGGGCGATATGCTCATCTACGATAATGCTCAGCTCCTTCACAAAAGGGATGCCTTTGAAGGGATTCGGTTTCTCAAGGCGAGTCGTGTGTTTGTTTCGCCGGAAAGGTTCGCGGTTCCGGATTGAATTCATCGAGCGTTGCTTTCCCATCGAGCTCTGTGTTTTCGGTGACTTTGGCTAGGAAACGTGCTCCCAGGTTTCTGCGGCCTCAGAGAAAGGCAGATTACAAATCTGCCCCACGGGCTACGCCCCTCCGTGATTAGGAGTTAGCCCGATTCATCGTTGCACTTCTCTGCACGACCGAGTACGAGATTTCTCCATGCGCAACCACCCTCTCGACGGCATTGAGCGACAGAAGTTGACCATTCGCGACATCAACGTGCTCCGGCTTTCCTATGTGGATCCTACGGGGAACCTATGGCGCACGGGGAGCTATCAGGTGTGGAAGACGGACGGCGCCATCACGCAGATCTTCACCGAGGAGGGACTCGTCGGCATTGGGGAAGGCACCCCCTACTCGAATCCGGCGGACATCAAACAGTATACGGAAGAGACGATTCGAAAAAAACATCCGCACCTCATTGGTAAGAATCCTTTTGATGTGGAATTTCTGGCCAACCGCGGCCAGGAGTCACGACACGCGCGTGCTCCGTGGGCCGGCGTCGAAGCGGCCTGCTGGGACCTGATCGGCAAGGCGACGGGCAAGCCGGTCTACGAGCTGCTTTGTACGGAAGGGGAGCCTCAGCGCGAGATCAAGATCTACGCCAGTGCCGGTGTCGAGCACGAGAGGTATGCCGACGGTGCAGAATTTCTAATCGAAGAAGCACTGCGTTACAAGGAAGCAGGATACGACGCCTTCAAATTCCGGCCGGGAACCGACTGGGCTCATGTCGAAATGACGCTCGGCAGGTATGTCCCGATTCTGCAACGTCTGCGCGAAGCCGTCGGTCCGGAATTTCGACTCATGCACGAAGCTCTCGGAATGAGCCTGGGATCGCTTGAGACAATCATCGGCGAATTCGCGCCCGTGCTGGAGGATCTGGGCTTTTACTGGTTTGAGGAGGCATTTGGTGGAACCGACCTCGAACATATCGATCTTTTCGTGAGGCTGAAAGAGGCCATGCCCACGGTCAAAGTATCCGGGGGAGAACGCTTCCAAAGTCGATTTGAATCCCAGGTGTGGCTCGACCGAGGAGCGCTCGACATCGTGCAATCGGACTGCAATGTTACAGGTGTTTTGGAGAATTAGTGCATCGCGCGCATGGCCCACTTGCGGGGTATTACAAGTATTCCCCACAACTGGCATGGTGGGGGCACGACGATGGCCAACGCCCACTTCGTTGCAGCCATTCCCAACCGCGAATACTGTGAGCTGAATCAAACGTATAATCCACTCAAGGAGGAGATCTTCAAAGAGCCGTTGACCGTGGAGCGAGGCATCATGACCTTGCCCAACAAACCCGGGTTCGGAGTCGAGCTGATTGACGATGTCGAGAAACGGTTTCCTTATGTTCCCGGTTCGTTTACGAAACCAAACGCAAGGATGGCCAGCGGATTGGATTTCGGTGTCAAAGGACAATCTAAGTTCGAGGAAGCGGAGATTTAAGCGCAGAGGACGCTGAGAGATGGAGAGGGATAGCCGCGAAAAAGCGCAAGAGGCGCGAATGCCTGTCGGCAAGTATTTGCGCCTCTTGCGCCTCTTGCGCCTCTTTGCGGCCAAAACTAACTCATCGGAACGGGAAGTATACTAGGACATGGCAGCAAATCATCTGATCAAAACCGCAGTCGTCGTGGGAAGCCATGGCTTCGATGTTATCGGTTTCCACACGATGTTCCGGGAACTTCCGGGTATCGATCCTTATATCCAAAATCTGGAGGAGTTTTCCTCTGATGGGCAAAACCGGGATCGCTATGACGTGCTGGTTTTCTACAATATGCACCGTTCCACCCCATTGGCGGATGGAAGTCGGGAGGAACAGACGGTCCTTACAGCCTTGGAGCAACTTGGAGAGACCGACCAAGGCATCCTTATCTTGCATCACGCGATCTTGGCTTATCCCGATTGGGAGCATTGGTCCAAACTGGTGGGAATGAAAGACCGTAGCTTCGGGTATCATCATGGACTTGATTTGCATGTCGAAATTGCCGATGCGGACCATCCAATTACCGGTGGTCTCAGCCCGTGGAATATGGTCGACGAGACCTATACCATGAGAGATGCGGAAACTGCAGACGGCAATCATGTGCTGCTAACGGTGGATCACCCGAAGAGCATGAAGACCGTGGCCTGGATACGACGGTTCAAGCAGGCACGCATTCTCTGTTTCCAGTCCGGACACGACAACGAGACTTTCGTCAATCCGGGTTTTCGGAGTTTCCTCGCCCGGGGAATCGCCTGGCTAGGAGTCTCCCGGCGAAATCCGAAATGACTATATAAAGTGTTATGCACCACTCGGTGTAGTCCTTTGACTCCAGAACGGAAGGGACAGCGCTCTCGGGGAAATTCAGTGTATGTTTGCGGGCTCTCAACTGATGGTCGCGCCCAATCGAAACTCTGGGCATTCTCCGCAAATCAGGATTCGAAAACCGCCTAAAACCCCATGCTTTCCAACTAGATTATTGTTCCATGTGCTCAACACTTTCCCAGTCTTTCTGATTCCCTCTGTCCCTAATATCCTACACTGAGTGGAGCCCATTATACTGTTAGGAAAATGAATTGTGATTTAGAAAGAACTCTTGAGTGGATTGACTCTGAAGCAGAACGTTATGATTTTATGAATCAATGTATCATTTTTCTTCGAGCAATATCCGAAAGCCATCATAGAGGCTACAGATCTGAGCTATTCGATTCTGTTTCATCCTTCTCTGAAATAGAACCATCAGACGAAGTTTTATCTAAGGTTGAGAAGAGTATAGACAGACTGATTGGGAGATGCGGATGTTCACCTTTTATTGTGTCTGCCTTTCGAATCAAGGCGGAATTGAATAAGTATCAAAACAAAGACTATTTTGTTGATAAGCTTGTTTACTTTTTAGGACAAGGTAATGCACAAGCTGTATTTGAGATTTGTTTAATACTTAGCGACATGGACGAGGACGTGTGGCTTGATAAACATGGATCGTCTATTCAATCTCATAGCTTTAATGAGACTGAGATTAATATGGGTGTCGCTCGAAGATATCTGGAAAGAAATAACAAATTACCTAACAATTCGATTCAGGATAACTGAAAAACGATGGCGCGTTTTCAGTACCTGATCGATACGTTGGGATGAAGCGATATGTCAGTTGAGTCGAAAGAAGATATTGAGGGCGTTAGGAAGATTGGGCGAATCGTCTCCATTACGACGAAGGAGATGTTTCGGGCGATCCGCATCGGGATGACGACGAGAGAACTCGATCGTATTGGAGAAATGATTCTCGGGGATTTTGGTGCGACGCCAGCGCCGAAGCTTTGTTACGGCTTTCCCGGCAGCACGATGATCAGTATCAACGAAGAAGTGGCACATGCCATACCGGGTGAACGAACGATCTGTGATGGCGACATGGTGAATATCGATGTTTCAGCCGAATTGAACGAGTATTTCGCCGACACTGGTTACACTATGCCAGTCGGTGAAGCGGCCCCTGTAGCCTTTGGCTTGTGTTCCGCGTGCAAAGAGGCTTTATCTGAAGCCCTCAGATTCGTCAAATCCGGGGAACGCATATCTACCGTGGAGCTTGCGATTCGGAACGTTGCAAAGAGACGATCCTTCTCAGTGATCGAAAATCTCACCGGCCATGGTATTGGGCGGCATATCCACGAAGAGCCATCGAACGTTCCGTATTTTCGAAATCGGTGGGATCGGCGGGTTTTCAAGAAAGGCACTGTTTTGACAATCGAACCTTTCCTGTCTACGGGCCCGAGGCATGTATTCGATTCGGGAGATGGTTGGACATTGGTCACTCCCCGAGGAAATCTCACCGCACAGTTTGAGCACACTGTGTTGGTGACTGATAGTGAACCAGAGATATTGACCGCAGCATAGATCCCAAGCAGACACTGGAGGCAATTCGGGCTATCGCCCTCCTGCCTCAGTTTGACCGTTATGCCAACGACCCGACTACATGAGCATATGGGAAGCCGAATCTCGATCCTGGACGTAGGGGCTTTCAAGAGGCGAGGTGAGCGTTTCGTGATGCTGACGGCGTATGATGAGCCGACAGCGGCTGCGTTCGACAGTGCAGGAATTCCGGTCCTCCTCGTGGGCGACACCCTCGGAATATTTGTTCAGGGTCATCAGACCACGATTCCGGTGACGCTGGACGCGATGGTATATCACTGTGAAATAGTCTCGCGGGCAGTGCGTCGGGCGCTTGTTGTTGGAGACCTCCCATTCGGCACTTATGGCACGATCGAGGAGGGAATTCGCAGTGCCGGCAGATTGATAAAAGAAGGCGGTGTTAGTGCCGTAAAGCTCGAAGGTGTAGAGGGCGATTTAGTAGAGCGCCTAACGGTGATCGGTATACCCGTGATGGGCCACCTGGGTTTGATGCCGCAGTCCTACTTTCAGATGGGGGGCAACAAAGTTCAGGCCCGAACTGAAGACGCAGTCGAGAAACTGGTCGAGGATGCATTGGCGCTGGAGCAAGCCGGCATCTTTGCCTTGGTTCTTGAAGCGATTCCGAGCAGGGCCGCGCAGCGGGTGACATCCAGGCTGAGTATCCCTACCATTGGAATCGGAGCGGGCCCTCACTGCGATGGACAGGTTCTGGTTTCGAGTGAAATGTTGGGCCTGTTCGAAGGAGACTCTCCGAGATTTGCGAAGAGATACGCGCAACTCAGAACGATCATTACCGAGGCTGCGACGACATTTGCGGATGAAGTTCGTGGAGGGGACTATCCTGACGCCGCTCACTCGTATAACTGGAACTTGAGATGAAGAGGCATTCGAATTGAATCAACTAGGGCATAACAATACAGGGTGCATTTAACCGTGGTTAAAATGCACCCCTGGTTGAACAAGCCGCGAAGGGCTCGAAATCGCGCTATAGGGAAAAGTATTCTAACTCGTTGGTATAAAGCGAAATAAATTCACTTGACAAGCGAGTATACTAACGTGAATTGCATTAGAGAAAGTGAAGGGTCTTTAGGGACTTTTTCCGATTTCACGGCACAACGGGAATTGAACGACAATTTATCCAATTCGTGGAACGGTGCAATCTGAAAAGTGCCGCGTCAGCGGCTTAGTTCAAAAAGACGCTCCTCAGAACTCTGGCTACCGCCCTCGTCTGAGAGCTTTGACGTTGGACCTAAAGGATTGAAAGGAAAGAGGGACAGAATGTCCTAGTATTATAGCATGAAACTGAAGGTCGTAGTCCACAAGGCGGAGGAAGGAGGGTTTTGGGCAGAGGTCCCGGCCATCCCTGGCTGCATGTCTCAGGGTGACTCGATGAAAGAGCTGAAAGAGAATATTCTTGAGGCGATCGAAGGCTGCCTCTCCGTGGAGTTTGACGGCGAGCCAGGAGATGACGTATCCGAAGTGATTGAGGTCGCGGTGTGAAGCAGGTCTCCGGAAAGGAGTTCTGCCGAATTCTGAAAAGGAAGGGATGGCGCTGTGTCCGTACGAAGGGCAGCCATCACATTCACACCAAGGAAGGGCGGACCGAGCGGATCTCAGTCCCGGTTCATGGAAAGAAACCCCTGAAGTTTGGTCTCCTCAAAGCATTGATGAAAATTGCGGAGATTAATGAAAGCGAGCTTTGACAAGAGTCCAACCAATCGCCGTAGCGAACGGCGAGCGAGCTCACCATCGCTAGGCTGAGCCGTTATGTCGATGGTTGCGAGTCGCATGAAGATTCGACCGCTTGAAGATCGTGACCGTTCCTGGGCCGAAAGACTCGTATCACCGGGATTTGGGTCTTCGCGTGTCGTTTCGCGAGGAGTCCGTTACGAATCCACCCGCTTACCTGGCTTTGTAGCCGAAGACAGAATGGGCCTTTTAGGTCTACCTCAATCTCAAGTTTGAAATACGAATGAGACAGAGCCTATGAAACCAAAGGGCCACAGAGAAATAGATCTGACCGAATCCGCGGCTCTCTACGACCGGGCTATTGCTGTCATCGCCGGTGGGGTCACCTCGGCGCGGCGGCGCACCTCAGCGCTGGATCACCCGATCTACTTCGAACGAGGAGCAGGTGCATACCTGTGGGATGTCGAAGGCAATCGCTACATAGATTATTCGCTTGCCTTCGGCACGGCCCTGATCGGCCACGCTTCTGAACACGTGCGCACCGCAGTTCGAGCGCAGCTCGACCGCGGCCTCAACTTCGGGGCCGGACACCGACTGGAGGTCGAGGCCGCCGAACTGCTCGTATCCATTGTCCCAAACGCCGAGCAGTGCCTCTTGGCTTCCACCGGTACAGATGCCGTGCTCACCGCACTGCGCATTGCCCGCGCTCAAACGGGACGGTCGAAGATTATCAAGATGGAAGGTAGCTATCACGGCGCCCACGACGGTGTCTATGTCAATGTCGGCTACGACCCGGAGGCGGCCGGCCAGACTCAAACGCCGAATATTCAGCCTGAATCGGAGGGCATGTCACCCGGGGCGGTTGGTGACGCGCTCGTGGCGCCATACAATGATCTGGAGGCGGTTGAGGCCCTGCTGGCTGACCGCGGTGACGAAATTGCTGCCGTCCTGGTCGAGCCGGTCCAAGCCGTGCCGGGCTTTATCCTCCCGGTGTCCGGTTACCTCGAAGGCCTTCGCCGCGCAACCAAAAAGGCGGGTTGCCTGCTCGTTTTCGATGAGGTCATCACCGGATTCCGCCTGGCCTTGGGAGGTGGTCAGGAATACTTCGGCGTCGAGGCAGACTTGGCTACCTTCGGTAAGTCGATGGGCGGAACCACGGCCCTCAGCGCAGTGACCGGACCACGTGAGGCAATGGAACCGGCAGCCAGTCACCGCGCGATCCACGCCGGGACCTTCAACGCGAATCCCTTGGCCTGCGCCGCAGGCGTCGCCACCATGTCGTATTTGCGGGACAACCACGCGACCATCTACCCCCGGATATTTGCTCTCGGCCAACGCTTGGCGTACGGTCTCAGGGAAGTCTCTGACACCTTGTGTATCCGCGGCGTCGGCCCCATGCAAAACCTTGCCGTATCCGAGCCGGAGGGTGAGATCTGCTCCATCCGCGACCTTCAAGGCACGGACCGCTCCGCCTTTATGGCCCTCGCCGCCGAACTCCTCCGCCACGGTGTCCACACACCATCACCAGGGTTTTGTTACATCTCGACATGTCACAGTGAAACGGATATCGACGCGACCATCGAAACCGCCCAATCTGCCGTGGAGACGCTCGGCATGTAGCAAGGAAGCGCGATTCTCTACGGAACCACCGAGACATAACAAATCGATCCACACAATCGGTGTTACGCGCCGTGCGCTCGACCCCGATATGTGATCTCAAACGTTGGCCCAAGAATAGAATCCGTAATATCGCTTGACGATAATACTGCGTCACGACATTATATGGTGTGATTGAGTCGTTTGCCTGTGCAGAAACTAAGCTAATTTTCCATGGCCGCAGGTCGAAGAAACTGCCGAGTACGATTCAACAGACGGCCAGACGAAAACTCGTATACTTGAACGAAGCACAGGATCTAGAAGACTTGCGTTCGCCTCCGGGTAATCGTCTCGAAACACTGAAAGGAGATCGGATCGGCCAGTGCAGCATAAGAATAAACCGGCAATGGAGGATCTGTTTTCAATGGGATGATGGCAGCGCGAAGGAAGTCGAGATTGTTGACTATCACTAAACAAATGAGAGCGAATAAGGCAGGGATGCTAAACCCGGTTCATCCAGGAGAAGTGCTGCTGGAGGATTTTATGAAACCGCTTGGACTGAGTCAGTATCGGGTGGCGCAGGACATTGGCGTTGCACCGCTAAGAATCAGTGAGATTGTGCGGGGCAAACGAGCGGTTACGGCGAACACGGCGATGCGCCTGGCACGCTATTTTGGTACATCAGCCGGAATCTGGATGCGTTTACAAGCGCAGTATGATCTCGAAGTCGCCGAGCGTGAACACGGAAGAGAAATAGAGGCAAGTGTTCCCGAACTGGTGGCCAAGGGATAACCATTCGCGGCAGGTAACTCGCTACCCTCCCACCTGCGCTCGACGTTATCTTTGATAGAAATTCGAGCGCGCCAATTTCGAGATGATTCCTATTCTATATAACCATAGAAAAGAAAAGGGCAAGCTACGCAGAGTTACGGATTTCGATCTTCCCTATGCTTATCATAACCTCACGTGTGTAACGCGAGGCGTAGTACGCTCCAAGTGGAAACCCCCACTTTGGATAAACCTTTTAATGGCTGCCATCGCAGTAGCAATTGGATTCGGACTCTGGATCGCAGCCCAACACGACCCCTTCGCGCTGCAGTCTTCATTTGCGGCAAAGCTTATTCTGGGACTGATTGGTATGTTGTTCTTTGTCGTAGCCATATATCTTGGATTTTTATCGCTAATACGAGGACAATCAGTGCTTGATCGGGCTTCACGAGAACTACATTTCTATCGATTTTGGTTTTCGATATCCCCTCATCGACGCAGAAAGTCTCGATGAAATTGAGGCACTATCATGGCGCAAACTTATGTCTCCCAGTACGCTTGATGATTACCGTCACACTTATAAAATCCTCGTAGCCAAGCTATCGGATGGCCGTCTTGCTTCAATTGCAATTGATTCGTCACCAAGCATAGAAACGGAATTAAAACAAGCGATTGGACTTAGTGAATAATAAATTGAAATAGATAAATGATAACAGGCTATAAAACACAAGCGCATGCAGACGGACCAACAGACGGCTACGCCGTCTGTTGACCGCTGATGCGGAGCGTTCGTCAACCTACCCGAGAGTCTTGCAAGATCGAATGTGAAACGGATTCTCGATATCCCTACACTGAAATCGGAATAGCTTTGAATCCGTGTGGAATCAGTCGTGCTTAGAGTGGGTCAGATTCACTAATACCAAGCCGCCTTATCCACTACGTTGCGCAGGGGTTCGCTTGCGGCAAAGCGTCGAGCATTATCCAGAATGATCTGGAAGCGTCGTTCCAGAACATTATCGGCATTCATGACCGCAACATGGGGAGTCAGGATAACGTTGGGGAGTTGCCAAAGCTTGTGGTCCGGAGGCAGGGGCTCGATCTCGTAGACGTCGAGTCCGCATCCGGCAATTTCCCCATCCTCAATGGCCGTGGTCAAATCGTCGAGTTTCGTGGTCATTCCTCGGCCGGTGTTAATGAAATAGGCCGTTTTCTTCATGAGACGGAAACGCTTTCTATTCCACATTCCCTCGGTATTGGGTGTATGTGGCGTTGTCGTGATTACGAAGTCTGCTCGAGGGAGTAGATCATCGAGATCCTCTGGTTGGTGCTTTTCCACAAAGGGGACTTCCTCTTCAAATTCCCAACGGGGATCGACGCCGATAACCCTCATTCCAAAGGCGGAGCATGCTTTTGCCGCCTCGTGGCCGACACCACCCACCCCGTTGATGAGCGCGGTTGCGTTTGCCAGGTCGATATGGGCGTTCTTGCCTGTGTCCGGGTCCCAATCTCGGCGCCTCTGTGCCTCCGAGAAATAGGGCAGACCGCGGGAGAGGCCCAGCACGAACATCATGATATGCTGCGTAATGTGGTCAGAGTAGATGCCACGCGGATTGCAGACGATGACGGGATGATCAATGAGTTCCTGGTAGAAGTAGCCCGTAAAGGGTCCTGAATCCGGATTCTGTAGCCACCGAAGTTTACTGGCCAGCGGCAGCAGATCGGGGGAAACCCAACCGTAGGCTGCATCGGCATCGACAATCTCGCGTCGAGCCTCGGCCTCCGTTTCAGCCAGGGTGACATCGTATTGCGGCAGGGCCTCCCGCATCCTGGGTAGCCAGTCGGGTTGCATGTGCCTCGCGGTGGGCAGGAAGACGAACTTTAGCATTAGTGGTGAGCCTCTTTCATCGTTACGCGCACAACGGAATCACGGAGTCTTTTGTGGGGTAGCCTTGCAGTCTGCCCAACGCATCGCAAAGAAGGAGCCAGATTACAAATCCTCAGCGCATTTTCGTCAACCTATCTTCTGCTACCGATTTATGATCAGTAACTTGGGTAGAAATAGTGGAGCTGTCTTTGTAGAGGAACGCGTGAGCGTTTCTGCTGTTGGGCCTCGAACTCCGATTCGTCGAAATCCTCACGGATTCCGCTACAAGAGTATGGCCTGATATTCGCCCCTTAAGTTGACGCATTTGCGCCAAACGGGACTGAGGAGGACGGGTCGCCCTTCCGATTTACCGAGCCTTGATCCAGGGCGGCCTGTCATCTGCTTGCCCTCACGCCGAGACCGCTTCTTTACCCAAGTGCTCCTCCATCCATGTTCTGAGCGGCACGTCTTCCTCTTGAGGCGAAGTAAAGCCGTAAGCCCCCGTAGGAGCATTGTGGAACAACTGCTTTTGGATTGGATCCATACGGTCCCAGAATTTTGTCACGGTGCACTCATCCCGGGGCCGGAGCCACCGATAGCTGTAACCGTAAAAGATTACTTTCCGCGGCCCATCTGAGTGGTTGGCGCTGGCCGTATGCCACAAGCGCCGGTCGAAAATCACCGCCGATCCCCGAGGCGCAAGGACGGGAATGCTGCCTTCCACCAGACGTGTGCGATCTCCTTCCGGCCATTCCCTTTTGTCTTTCAGCTGGCTGCCGGGGATGACATGAAAGTTTCCTCGGCCCGGTTCGCTGGTATCAGTTAGAAAAAAGGCGAGTTTCACCGATAGCCGAGGCCTTGGGCTGGTTTCCATTTCCTGATTCACGCGGGCTGTATCCTGGTGCCAGCTCAGTCCCAGACCCTTATCGCCATCCGGCGCCTCGGGAAAAGTAACGTTCAGATGGGAGTGGTATATCTGTATGTTCCAGCCGAGAATCCCAAAGACTTTGGGAAACGTCCGGGGATAATCAATCAAGTCAACAAAGGACTCATCCTTGCCGATGAAATCTCGGACCGGCAGCTTACCGAATTGATCGAGACCTTGCATCTTCCTCTCTTTCGCATCGATCCGGTCAACCGCCTCGGTCAGGCGGTCGATCTGTTCCTCGGAGAGCACGCCCCGGAGGATCAGGTATCCGTTTTTCTGAAACTCTAGACGCTCTGATTCCGTCAGTAGGTGATCCAAACAGGCTTTATCCATGGGTAGACTTTTCTGACATAGTTCAATCCCTTAGGAGATCCCCAGCGCAAAGCTTAAGCTTTGCTTCGAGGAGAGCCTATGGCAAGTAAATTGGAGATATGAAACCTCCAAGGGACGATACAGGATTAATGCTCGGCCCGGTGAAGCAAGTCGCGCATGGCTTGAAATTCACTGAGGGTCCGGTTTGGCATCCGGACGGATATCTGCTCTTCAGCGATATACCGGCAAACCGGATTTACAGCGTCGAACCGGACGGTCGTCGAAAACCGGAGGTCTTTCGTGACCCGAGCGGAAACAGCAACGGTCTAACTTTCGATCGACATGGGCGGCTGGTCGCCTGCGAACACGGCAACCGGAGGGTGTCGCGCACTGGGCGGGGAGGCTCCATCTCCGCACTCGCGGAGACGTTTCAGGTGAGGCGCCTCAACAGCCCCAACGATCTCGTGGTGGACTCGAAAGGGGCGGTCTACTTCACCGACCCAGAGTATGGAGTCCAACCCGAAGAGAAGGAACAGCCCTGCAACGGCGTCTACCGTATTGATCCGGATGGCGATGTCCGTTTGCTGGTCGACGACTTCGAGGCGCCCAACGGCATAGCTTTTTCACCGGACGGGTCCGTGCTCTACATCGATGACTCGAAGCGCCAACACCTTCGGGCGTTCGATGTCGACGAAGACGGTTCTCTTGCTAACGGCAGCATCTTCGCAGATCTAAGCGATCCTGAAGATGGCGTCCCGGACGGAATGAAAGTGGACCAGGAAGGGAATATCTATGTAGCCAACGCACGTGGAATTTGGGTGTTCACTCCGGACGGAGATTTCAAAGGCGTGATAGAAGTCCCCGAGGTTCCGGCGAATTGCGCCTGGGGAGATGACGATGGACAGTGGCTCTTCATCACCGCCAGCACGGGGATCTACAAGGTGCATCTGCGGATACCTGGGGTGGCGGTGTTGTGAGAATTCTGACGAGTTACCAAGAAAAAAAGTCCTGGAAGTGGGGGGTCGATAGGGCCATTGAAAATCCGCCAGCCATTCTGCTAAGTGGCATTGGTTCCTCATCCTGCAATCATTGAACGAATATGACCGACCTCGAACTCTTCGAATTCGACCGCACGGGATGTCTCGAGATGCCTGAGCTCCTTACGGCTGACGAGGTTTCCTGTCTCCGCGAAGCCGTCGATGCACTCACGGCCGATGCGGAGGAGAACCTAGATTCACCTCCTCGCGTGACGGCTCCCCGTGGCGGAGAGTACCATTGCAACAAAGAATTGGGCTACCATGCTACCGGCAGTCTCGGAACGGGCGGAAGCCTCTTGATCGAGGATTTTTTTAACGTCGATCCGGCTTTCGACTGCCTGGTGAACCATCCGAGAACCATGGAATATATCGGCCCCATCATCAGGGAGCGGCCTGCAATCAACAATTCGGAACTGCGCGTTCGTTACCCGGGTAACGCCACCGGCGCCCACATGGGTGGCCCGGGTTCCTCGAAGCACCGTTTTCGCTTCATCGACAACAGGGTGGACTGCATGATGGTCCGCATGGTTTATTTTGTCCACGATGTCTCCGACGAGCAGGGTGCTTTCTGCGTAGTCCCTGGATCCCACAAGTCAAACCTGCCGCCGCCGTATATCGCGGATCGCCTGGCGCCAGAAGATGAGCCCGGAATGCTGGCAATCCCCGCGAAGGCCGGCGGCGGGATACTCTTTACGGAGAATCTCCGCCACGGGGGTGTAACCAACTATTCGAGCCAAGTGCGCAAGACGTTGCATGTCGGTTACGGCCCTTTCTGGCTCAAATCTCAGAACATCGCCACGATGGATAGCGAACCCTATATTCTTGAACGAACTCGTGCTCGCTACGACGAAACCCAAAAGCTGCTCTTTAATACCTATCCGTTGCCAAGGTGATCCTGAAGTCCTACATCCTCACGGTTGAGAATTGAATTCGAGAAGGTCCGAACCATGGAGAAATTGAGGGTATTAGTAACCGGTGCCAGCGGCTACATCGCTGGGCAGTTGCTCCCGGATTTCCGAGAACGGTATGATCTCACGTTGTTGGATTCCCGGGAAGAAAACAGAGAGGGTGAGAAAGTGGAAGGCGTGGTCACAGCGGATCTCATCGACCCTGATCGCGGAAAATACTCCCATTCGTTCGAGGGTATGGATGCTGTCGTTCACCTCGGACACAAACTTCGTAGCGGTGAAACCTTAGACCACTTTTTTACCGAAAAGGAAAACGTCGAGATGGCCTACAATGTGTTACGCTCGGCCTACGAAGCAAACGTAGGACGGGTCGTTATGGCCAGTTCGAACCATGCCGCCGATTGGTATGAACACAGCCTGATTCACAATCGGAAGATGGAGAGCCTCGACCCCTACGAGCTGCCTCTCTCGGACAACTTTTATGGCTGGGCCAAGGCAACCTATGAACATCTCGGATTCCTTTTTGCCTGTGGTCTCAGCGGATGGAAGGACAAGACAGGTTCCGTGACCAAACACTACGGTGGAGTTTCCGCAGACCGACAGATGGGAGTCGTAATGGTGAGAATCGGCGCTCCCCGGGAGCTCGACCTCAGCAGATACGAAGGCGAGCCGCGAAACTACAAGCGCGATCTCGGCGCCTACATCAGCCGGCGGGACCTGACCCAGCTCTTCGTCAGGTCGATCGAGACGGAGAACATCGAAAACGAACATGGAGTGCCGTGGCAGATCGTCTACGGCATCAGCGATAACACGAGGGCTTTCTGGTCTCTTACAAGCGCTCGCGAAGTTTTAGGCTATGCGCCTGAAGACGATTCGGAAGTCAAGTATGCGGCCGACATCCGCGCCTTCCTTTCAGGGGCGGACGCCGACGGCGGGGTCGGTAGGGTAGGGATGTGACGGTTTTTCTACGCCCAACACGTCTGACCATCCACCGAATCGTCGAGTTGGAAACTTTCTCAGCAGAAGGATGGACGGGAGAAGGGCCTACGGATGGCATAAGGAGCCGATGATTATAAAGGTGTATATGATCCGAGAGATTGGAGGGGCGAGGTCCCTCGAGCCCGTTATCAGATTCAGAGTCCAAGCCCTGACCGAATCGGCGATGGTGCTGGGGCTCGAGGGTCTGCGCCTATTCACCTCACCACTTATTTACCAACCAGATTTCCGAAAATTTGCCACCCGACTACGCCTATCAGCATTGAGGTCTCTAGTCCGTTGAGGGATGATCAAACTCGGCTGCAACGCAATGCTGCGGGTCCCTGAGGACCAAAGGATCGACGGCAAAGAGAACCCGCTCAACTGGATGGACATCGAGACCTTGATTGATGCCATCGCCAAGATGCGGCTGGATTTCACTGATCTTCAGCTCGATCGCGGTTTCCGCTCTCGCGACTTGGACTATCTCGGTGGGATCAAAAGGAAATGCCTGAAACTCGGCTTGCCGATCGGATTCCTCGGCGTCGGGGGTGGGTTCGTGGGTGCGGAAACACGACCTGATAGGGAAACGATTGGAATATCCCTTACCGAGGTTGAGCGCCGCCGAAGGGTGGAGGAAGCTAAGCGCGCAGTCGATCTGGCCGCTTTCATGAGCGCACCCTTGATTCGGATCTTCGCAGGAGGCATTCCGGAGCATTCAGAACATGCCGATCGTCTTTGGGCAGAGGTTGTTTCCTGTTTCCAGCAAGTAGCCGACTACGCCGCCGACAAAGGCATTTTCATCGGACTCCATAACCATCCGCCCGCTTTAGCCCCGGTTGGTGAAGACATCATTCGTCTTTTGCAAGACGCGGATCGCGAGAACATTACTTTCATCCTCGACACCGGTCAATGGTGGGGATCGCCGGGTGCTTCCGCCGAAGGTGTTGTCGACCAAGGGGTTGAATTCTACGAATTCATGGAGGAAACCGCACCCTATGCGACCTACGTGCGCGCGAAAATCTACAAGATCGACAGCGGTAGAGAGGAATGGATCGACTACGAGCGGGTGATGTCCATTCTCCGAAAAGTCGAATTCAACGGGAACATGTCGATCGTCTACGAAGGCAGAGGAAACCGGTGCAGCGATTTGGTGGGTATCGAACTGGCCGTTGCATATCTGCGGAAACTGCTGGACGAGTGCTAGTCGACTGCCAGATTACAAACCTGTTGAAAATCCTGAGCTCGGTCGAAGGCCCCCACAGGCTTCCACCCTCCCTAGCAGGGCTACTGCGGAGGACGGGCCGCCCCTCCGTATCACGGAGTCTTTCGTGGATCAGAATTGTATTCTGCTCTGGGGCCCAACGGTATCGGGTAATTGAGTCGCCTTGAGCATCGAATCCGCGATCAATAGATCAACCTTTCAGCTGTGGATTGAACATGCCAAAGATCACCGAATTAACCGCCCAGGTTCTGAAGTCCTACGAGTATCCCAACGGCGGCTGGGTTCTGGTGCGGGTGCGCACCGAGGAAGGGATCGAAGGGGTAGGAGAGTGCTTCGTATCCGATCGCTTCGGCAGCGGCGTCTTCGCCGCAAAAGCGCTAATTGACCGCAGACTGGCGCAGGAAGTAGTGGGACAGGATGTGCTGGCGACACAGGTTATATGGGAACGTATGTACGAAACCTGCGGGCGCCTCTATGACCGGCGTGGGATGATGATTCACGCCGTGAGCGGAATCGACATGGCGGTTCACGATGCGGCCGCGCGTACCTTGGATGTTCCGCTCTACAATCTTCTCGGAGGCCGTTTTCGCGACCGAGTCAAGGTCTACGTTAGCAGTATTTGGGTGGACGGTGAGGATCCCTCTCTGGCCTACTCCGACGTCGAGTCGTACGTGGGGCAGGGCTACCGAGCTCTCAAGTTGTATGGCTGGGAGGACTTCGGCAAACAACCCAGAAGGGATGTTGCGATTCTGAATGAGCTGCGCACAAGAGCCGGAGAGGGCACTGACCTGATGCTTGACCTCGGGCGCCCCCCGAATCTGGCGGAGGCGATCAAGGTTGCTCGCATGATTGAATGCTCCGACGCCGAGATCTTCTGGTGGGAGGAGCCGCTCTCGAGCGTAGACGATGCATCCAATATGGCCCAGCTCACGGCTCGAACCGATCTCCGCATCGCCGCCGGTGAATCGGATCTGACCGCGTTCGCCTTCCGAGACCTGATCGAGCGACGCGTCGTCGATTTGCTCCAGCCGGATCTTTCGTGGGTGGGCGGCCTGACTGAAGGGCGCCGCATCGCGGAAATGGCTCGGTTGGCAAACGTTCCGGTGGTGCCGCATAACTGGGGGACGGCTATCAACTTTGCCGCCAGCATCCACCTTGTCGCCTCAATGCCTCAGGGCTTTCTGTGCGAGTACCCGATCACCCGACGGGATTGGGGTGATGCCGGGCAGGACCAGCCCAGCCCGATGATGACCGAGTTGGTGAAAACGCCGGTGCATGTCGAAAACGGTTTCGCAATCGTTCCTGACGGACCTGGACTGGGTGTTGAGCTAGTCGAGGAAGCGGTGGAAGAGTATTCGATCGATTCGTAACGATCAATTTTTGCCCACTCCCAGGAGGTCAATGCCCCCTCCCTGCCAATCGCAGCCTAACCGTTTACCTCATCAACAGTTTTTCGACAAGAGCCTTTTCGAGCCCTCTTTCCCCAGCTCTTTTCCGTCATCAATGTGACAAATAAATCGACGGCCGTCGATTTATTTGTCACATCCTAAAGTCCTTGATTATACCTCCTGAATGAGACTCGCTCCGATTACGAATAGATTTGGACTGACTTCGGAGGACCGCGAGCACTACGAAACCCACGGCTACGTCAAAGTGCGGAATGTCATTTCCCATGATGCTGCAGTGGAAGTTCGTGGCGTTATACGGGACTGTATTCTTAAGCCTGAGCCGGATGCGCCGGCTGATCAGGACCCGATGGATCCGATGGGAGACTCACCGGCAGCGCGGGCGGCACGGTATCGCAAGTTGCCTAACTTCTGCATTCAGTCGCCCGTTATACTGGAAAATGTTCACTGCAGTGATCAGGTGCTCTCCCTCGCGACCTCTTTCCTTGGCGGTGATCTCCTTCTGAAGTTTGCCGCCATTTTCCTCAAGCCGGCAAAGACCGGTGCGGCCACCCCTTGGCACCAGGATAACGGTCTATGGCGGGACGGAGACAGGAAATCCTTCAACTTCTGGACGGCCATTGATCCGGCAAGTAAGGCAAACGGCTGCATCCAATTCCTACCCGGTTCTCACCTTGGAGTAGTGATTGATCATGTTCGCTACGATGATTCCGTTCACCCGGAATTGCCGCGCGAAGAGGTTCCGGGGTTGATCGACAGATTCGGTGTTGACCACGCCGAATTGGGTACGGGCGACCTGGTGATTCGGCATTCCAGCATGATGCACTACAGCCCTCCGAATCTGAGTCTTGCGGGACGCATTGGCGTCGCCGGCGTCATCACCACTCCTGATATTGTTCGCCGTCATCCATGGCATTGGCAGGACCCACATTGGTTGCTCAAAGGCGGACAGAAGGTCGATATGTTTCCCCTCCCGGCCTACAAAGGAAAGCTGCAGAGGGTCAACCTGCCACCGCACAAGCATGTCGGTACCCTTGCTCGACCGACTTAGGCCGTCCCGTCCCGGCACGGCAGAAGCACAGATCTCTGAATCACCGTTTTTCCGCGTCCGGAGGCCACGGACCACCTCCTAATATGAGATAGTAGCGAAAATTCTGCTTCCGCTGGCTTATTCTTGTCCTACGACGGTGTCCGCGTCCAGGGAGCGAAGGCATCGATGTCTGTCACTACGTCCACGATAGCCGGCCTTCCTGAAGCAAGGGCTTGCTCCAGCGCGCCCACGATATCGCTCGCCTTGTCCACCCTGATTCCGAAGCAGCCCATATCTGACGCGAATCGAGCGAAATCCACATCATTGTAGACCCACATCTCCTTCGGATTTCCCTCAGGGAATTCCCTGTAGGCGACGTCGACGCCTGGCCTGTCCTGGTTGAGTGAACGGTTGTTGTTGATGACCGTCACTGTATTTATCCCACAGCGCGCCGCGGTCTCCAGTTCTGCCATGTGATACCAGAACCCTCCGTCCCCGGTGAAGCAGACGACGGGACGATCGGGATGAGCGCATTTAGCGCCGAGGGCAGCCGGAAAGGCCCAGCCGAGGGAACCGGCACAACGCATGTAGCCCTGCGTCGGTTCGCTCAGTTCGACCATGGTACCCGTCCAACTACCTGAGTGGCCCGTGTCGGCGACTAGCAGAGCATCGGATGGTAGAAACCTCGTTAGCTCGCGGCACAGCCGTTCAGGGCGGATGGGTGAGGCGTCGGAGTCCAAGAGCGGCCCATACTGTTTGCGCCACTGGTTCACCAAATGACGCGCACGCTGTGCCCACTGCGGAGCCGTAACTGTCGACTCGAGCGCTTCAAAGAGCCGACTAACTGTCACCTTGGCGTCGCCCGCCAACGCGACCTTCACGAAGAGATTGCGTCCAAGTTCGGAAGGGTTCAGGTCTATCTGAATAACATCGGTTCCAGGTGGAGGAACGGTCCAAATGTCTGTAACCTGGTCTCCTACTTGGCTCCCCACGTAAACCACCAAGTCCGCCTCACTTACAACCTTGTTTGCACACCATCTCGAATAAGTTCCCACGACGCCAACCGCGAGGGGATGATTATCGGGGATCGAACCTTTACCGTTCAGCGTGACGGCGACAGGTGCTGAGAGTTTCTCAGCCAACTCTACAATGGAGGGTCCGGCTTGGGAGGCTACGCTACCCCCACCTGCAACGATAACAGGACGTTGGCATTGCGTGAGCAATCGGGCGGCCTCGAGCACGCCTTCATGGTCCGGCTCCGGTCGGAAGGCCGGGTATTCCCGGAATGCGTCCTCTACGAGGATCTCCAAATCTTCCTCTGCGCCTCCAACTTCCTCCCCTTGGATGCCGGGCAATTCCAGATGAACCGGACCTGGCGTGCCTGTGGTCGATTCGCGGAAGGCCTGACGCAGTTCGTAGGAAAACTGCTTAAGAGTATCCGCCTGAACGTTATACTTCGTGACCGGCTCGAATAGTGGCCAGTGATCGATTTCTTGGTAGGCGTGGCGGTAGCGAAAGGATGTTCGTTGCCGTCCGGTGATCGCGATAACGGGCGAATGGGCGAGGTAGGCGTCCTGAAGTCCTGCCGCCAGGTTGGCGGCACCGACAGACTGGCACATTGCGATGCCGGGCCGCCGGGACGCCCGCGCGTAACCGTCCGCCATGTAGGCTGCGCCTTTCTCCGAGTGGCACAGTACCCGTTTGATTCCGCCCACGCGCTCGATTTCCATGAGACCGGCCTTGAGAATAGCCGGCATCCAAAATACGGAAGTGACACCGTAACCCTTGAGGGTTTCGGCAAAGAACCGGTAGCCGGTCATTCGGGGCATTGGTCCCGGTTTCCTCGAGGAGTGTCTCAGTTACCGAGTCTGGGCAGGACTTCCTCCTTGAGCAGCTTCATCGAGTTAAACCACGCTTCCTTGGGTTCCCACTCGTGCCCGAGAGCCAGGAGCACGCCGAAACCGCCCACGTCGTCGTAGAGCTTTTGCAGCTTTTCCGTCACATGGTCCGGGCTCCCAACGACCCATACCTCGTCGGCCAGGTACTCCAACGTCACGTCGGAATCCGGCATATCAGGGTCGGCTTTCATCAGGTCGAGCATCTTGCATTTCGGCAACAGATGCAGGAAGTAGTCCCTAAAATCGCGACCAAGGGATCCGTTGATGGCTTGCTTTCGGGCTTCCTCAGTCGTTTCGGCCACAAAGATGTTTCGGGCGATGCGCCACTCAGATCGATCAGGCGTGCGTCCTGCTTTTTCCGCCCCTTCCGCAGGGTGAAAGTTTTCTGGGGAGGAAGTGGCTGATAGGCAAAAAGATAAAAAAAGAGCTAGACAAACCCGAGGGAATCAGTCATGCCAAGATGGTATGAAAGACAAAAAATCTTACCATCTGACTCCTTCGATAGATCGTCTAACTCTGCGTCTGATCTTGCCCGAAGAGCAGGAGCGATTCAATGATCTTTTGATCCAACATCATTATTTGCACAGTGCGGGGAGCGCGGGAGAGACCCTGCGCTATGTGGCTTTGATCGACGGGCAATGGGTGTGTCTTTTGCTGTGGGGAGCGGCTAGCTACCGGCTGAAGGATCGAGACGGCTGGATCGGCTGGGATGGGGCGCGACGGCATGCGCGCTTGAAACTGGTGGTGCAGAACCGGCGTTTTCTCATTCTGCCCGGGCTCAAGCTGGCCAATCTGGCCTCCAAGACGTTGGCGATGTGCCTGAGAGTCTTGGCCGATCACTGGGAGCAGGCCTTTGCCTATCGCCCCTTGGTAGCGGAAACTTTCGTGGACCCACAGATCCACCGAGGCACTTGCTACAAGGCGAGCGGGTGGACTCCTTTGGGCTTGAGCGCGGGATATGGTCGACAGCGGGAAGATTTCTATGAACGCCATGAGCGCCCCAAGCAGATCTGGGTCAAACCCCTGCGGGCTGATGCTCTGCAACTGCTGCGCTCGCCAGGGCCCTTGCCCAAGGCACACCGTGAGGCCCTCAATGCCAACGACAACTCCCATGCGGTCTGCCTCAAAGTGGAACAGATGACAAGCCTCTGGGAACGCTTCCACCAGATCGAAGACTTCCGTCGAAAAGCGGGCCGTCGCTATCGACTCGCCACGGTCTTGAGTATGATTGTGCTCGGCACCCTCTGCGGCAAACACAACCTCAAGGAGATCGTGCGCCTGGCCCATCACCTCAATCAAGCCCAACTGCGCGCCTTACGCTCCTGGAAAAACCCCAAAACAAGCCGTTTTCAGGCCCCCTGCTATGATGTCTTCTACCGGGTGTTGCAAAACGTCGAGGCCGAGCTTTTCGATCAAATCCTCACCCAATTCATAGCCTCGCCCGAGGGCCGTTTGCCCCGCGATATTGCGGTTGACGGTAAGACTCTCAAAGGCACTGACAAAGAACCGGCCAAGGCCTTGCACCTGGTGGCCGCGGTCGATCATCAAAGCGCTCAAACGATTGCCCAAGTCGCTACCGCCGACAAATCCAACGAGATCACCGCCGCCCAAACTCTCCTGCGCAAGATGCCGGCCATGGACGGATCCACCTTCACCTTCGACGCCATGCATAACCAAAAAGAAACGGCCCACATCGTGGTCGAAGAACTCGGTGCTGACTATATCATCCAGATCAAAGACAACCAACCCACCATGCATCAAGACGCAAAGAATCTTTTCGGCCCCTCCCCCTTTTTGTCCACCAAACCGTAGATAAGGACCATGGCCGCCTGGAGATTCGTCAAATAGCAACCCATCCTCTAAGCGCTCCCTCCCTTGGCTTGCCTCATGCTCGTCAGTTCGCCTCTGTCCAACGCACCTTCCATTATCCTAACAAAGCGAAACCTTCCTCGGAACGCTCCTACTATGTCAGCAGCCGCGATCCCACCGACTTGAGCCCTCCTCAGTTCCTATCGAAAATCCGCAACCACTGGGCCATCGAAAACAAAAACCACTACCCCAGAGATCGCTTCTTCGATGAAGATCGATGTATGATCCGTAACCATAACGCAGCCAGAATCCTGGCTGCTTGCAGGCAACTGGTTCTTAGCCTCAAATCTACCATGGGCTTCGAATCCACCCCTGCCCTCTGTGATCATTTCACCTTCAACCTACACAAGGCCATCAATATCATCACCTAATGTCCCGAGAATCAAAACACCGTAAGAGGCAGATGACCCGTTGAGCAGGAAGAAGAGGATAACCACTGATGAAGGCAGAGCGGCGAAGCCGCAACGAAATGGCCAAGGTTCGAGACAAGGTTCGGGACGAGGTTTGCTCCGCTGAATTCTGATTGGGTAAACCAGGAGGACATTAGAGCTCGAATTTAGAAAGTTACTCGGAATACCCTGGTAACCTTGTCTCGAACCTCGTCCCGAACCTTGTCTATCAAACTCGCTTGAAAATCAGAGTAGTATTCTCCAGTTCTTGAAAATTACTAGACTTCCGAATGACCACTCATCACAACGTTCTCCTTTTGATCGCCGACGACTGGAGTCCAATTGCCGGAGGGTATGGCGAACCGCGCTCGGGTGTTTCTTCGAGGTATTGGGAACCAACCCTTCTACCTGAATATGGGATTCAGGGATCCACATCGGAATTTTGGGAATGATCAGTCCTATCCCTGCCGTCGGATATGCTCGCGCATCGTCTCGAGGGTCTTTTTCCCGATGCCCTTTACTCCATCTAATCGACCGTCATCGATGGCCCGCTCCAAAGATGCCAGACCGTCGATGCCAAGGTCGGCGTAAAGCATTCGCGCGGTCTTTGCCCCGAGTTTGGGTATTCCTGTTAGTTCGAGCACGGAGCGAGGCATTTTCTTGGTGAACCCCTCGAGCTTGGTGCAGGTTCCCGTCTCGAGGAATTCCCCAATGATTCCCGCGACGATTCCGCCGATACCTGGAATCTCCGTGAGGCGACCTTCCCGGTGCAGTTCGTCGACCGATTCCGGATGCCGGGAAAGGGTATGGGCCAACTGTGGATACCGTTTGGCATGTGATTCATCGTATCCCCCGATGACCAGTATATCGTAGAGCTGCTTCAGCTTCTCTGCGATCTCGTCGTTGCGCCGCCAGCGTAGGCGACCTTTGGCGTCGGTGTAGGAAGGGGCGTTCGGGTCTGTCATCTGGAATAGAGGATTCTTGTTGAAACCTTACGAACTAACGTTCGTAAGGTTTTTCCTTGGTTTCTAATCATCTTCTCCTCTGAGCAATGTTTCCAGCAGAGTCACGGCTGCCATTGGTTGGACGCCGGTAAAGTGAGAGATCTGGTGTCGGCAGGAGAATCCGTTTGCTATGACAACGGTATCTTGGGAAGCGTTACGAATCGCGGGGAAGAGCCGTTGCTCACCGACAGCTCTCGAGATCGCGTAGTGCTCCTTCTCGTATCCAAATGAGCCCGCCATTCCGCAGCAGGTCGTGTTCAGGGTGGTTATTTCGCAGTCTGGAATATTTTTCAGGAGAAGCTCGGTGACATCGTTTCCGAGCAGAGCTTTCTGGTGGCAGTGGTTATGGATGATCACCTGCGAGGGCCCCGACTTGAGGAGCTTTGAACCATTGCTGTGAGGATGATGGGAAGCAACGTCAACTTGAGTTGCCTGCAGCTCTCCAATTCGATGTAGGGCCCAGTCATCGAAAAGGACCGCGGCTTGGGCAACCCGCTCGGCGCGTGCTCGATCGGCACCTTTTGTCAAGTGAAGGAAGTCATCGGTAACGGCGGAGTAGCAGCTTGGTTCACAAAAGACGATGGGGATGTTATCTTCTACCACAGGATCAAGGGCGCTGAGCAGCTTTGTAGCCAGCCGAGATGCCTCATTAAGGAGACCCTTCGAAATCATGGGGCGTCCGCAACAGACGGGTTCCACGACGGTAACATCTGTTCCCAGATGTTGGGCTACTCGATACGCAGACTGCGCAATCTCGGGCTCGAAGAAGTTTGTAAAGGTGTCGGGAAAGAGAGCAATCCTCTCACCATCACGGACGCCTCTATCAGAACCAATCTCATTCTTTCTGCACCAGCTGACAAAGGTCTTGCTTGAGAACTGAGGAGGAGAACGACGGGCGGCGATCCCGAGTAGGGGATTGATTAGTCTCCGAGTGATCGGAGACTGGCATAGCCAATTCGAAAGAGGTGCCAAACGGCTTCCCCACTCGGCCAATCGCCTGGTTTGCCCCATCAGTCGAGAGCGCAAGTTCCGACCATTCTGTTTTGCGTACTGATGAAGAAATTCACTTTTCATCCGGGCCATATCGACACCGGTAGGGCATTCTGTCTTGCACGCCTTACACTCGAGACAGAGATCAAAAACCGGGTAGAGCGCTGGATCGGTGAGTCCCTCCCGTCCCATTCTGCCGTTCAAGGCCATGCGGAGAGCGTTGGCCCTCCCGCGAGTCGAGTCCCTCTCCTCTCGTGTGGCCATGTAGGAGGGACACATCGTCCCCTCTAGGCTCTTTCTGCAGTTTCCCACGCCGCCGCATTGTTCTGCCGCACGCGCCAGTCCTCCGAAGTCGGAGAAGTCGAAGGCGGTCGTTAGATCGGGTGTTCGGTATGCCGGACCAAACCGCAGATTCGCTGTCAACTCCGGCGCGTCGACGATCTTGCCGGGGTTAAACAGTCCCTTCGGGTCGAAAGTCTGCTTAATCTCCTGGAATGCCCGGTAGAGCGTCGACCCGTACATCTTCTCCTGGAAGGGCGCTCGAACGAGTCCGTCGCCGTGTTCTCCGGAAAGAGCCCCACTGTATTTCAGCACCAGGTCCGAGATTTTTTGAGCAATGGAGGCGAACTTGGCCACGCCATCTTCGCTCTTCATGTTAACCACCGGGCGAATGTGAAGCAGACCAACTGAGGCGTGGGCGTAGAAACCGGCTTCCGTATCATGGTCCTTGAGCACCTCCACGAAGTCTCGAATGTAATCGTGCAGGTTATCGGGATCGACCGCTGTATCCTCCACGAACGAAATCGACTTGGCATCGCCACGCTGAGCCATGCAGAGACCCAATCCCGCTTTTCGCAGATTCCAGATGCGTCCCTGCGCACTCTTATCGAAGGCGCGATGGAAGTGATAACCATATCCGGACTCTCTCAATTCTGTGATCAGATGCTCAACGCGATCCGGAAGTTCGATGGAACCCTCCTCAGTAAACTCGACAATCAGGACGGCCTTGGGATCTCCCTCGATAAAGCTGCGCAGGGGTTCGAATTTCGGCTTCCCCCGAGTCATGCCCAGAATGAGATCATCGACGAGCTCGACCGCGGATGGTTTGTGTTTCAGGATAAGAGGAGTTGCCGCCATGGCCTGGAGGAGGTCCCGAAACTGAACCGAGACCACCGCGCGTCTCTTCGGCAACTCAACCAGTCTCAGTTTCGCGGCGAGAACCTGAGCCAGGGTCCCTTCCGATCCGACGATCATCTTGCAGAGGTTGAATTCTCCGCTGCCCTCGCTCTGCGTGAAGGAGTCGAGATTATACCCGCCCACACGACGCTGGATCTTGGGGTAGCGATCCAGGATCTCTTCACGATGCAACTTTGCCAGATCCCGGACCACCCGATAGGATCGGCCTTCGGTATCATTCTGTTCGCACTTGGAATCGAGGGTCGTCTGGTCGAACGGTTCGAGCCGGACGACCCTGCAGTCCGAAAGAACGACCGTTAGCTCAAGCACGTAATCGATCGTGATTCCGTAGAGGATCGAGCGCGTTCCGGCGGAGTTATTGTTTATCATCCCCCCAATGGTGGCGCAGTTTGATGTCGAGATATCGAGCGGCAGATGCAGCCCGTGGGGAGCGAGCTGGAAGTTGAGTTCGTCGAGGACGATGCCGGGCTCCACCTCAACGGTTCGGTTCTCAATATCGAGTTTGATGATCCGGTTGAGGTATTTGGAGTAATCGAGTTGTATTCCCTTCCCGATCGCTTGCCCCGCTTGGCTGGTTCCGCCACCTCGGGCGGTAATGGATATTTCGTGTTCGGAGCAGGCAGCCACCGTGTTGATTACGTCTTCACGGCTTTGGGGGATGACGACCCCGGCGGGGATCATCTCATAGACGCCGGCGTCGGTCGAGTAGATGGCCCGACTCACCTTATCGAAGCGGACTTCTCCTTCGATCCGGTCCTTGAGTGCCTGTTCGAGAGATCTTTCTGCCTCTGCTAGTCGCATCATCCGTAAGTTTTAGATCGCGAGATGCCGACGTGATTTCCGAGAAGACTCAAACCGACAGATTGGTTGTATTGGTATTCTTCGATGCCTGTCGCAATTCTCGAAATGCTCACGCATTCCGCTACGAGACGCGACGTGATCTGTAGCGGAATGCGTAAGCATTTCGTCTTCGGCAAGTTCGGGACTACGAAGAGACGGCGAGGAATTCCAAGGCCGCTTGCACTCCGCCGGGCCTGAAGGGTGTTTTCTGGGCGATCAGGCCCATCTCGATACCGGAGAGCGTTCCGGTCAGCATCAGGTCATTGTAATCGCCGAGGTGGCCGATCCGAAAAATCCGGCCCTTTAGCTTGCCCAGGCCGGTCCCGAGGGAGATGTCGAACCGATCGAGGACATATTGGCGAAAGCTGTCGGAATCGTGGCCGTTGGGCATTAGAACGCCGGTTACGGAATCGGAATACTGGTCGGGATTCCGGCATACGATCTCAAGCTCCCAACCGCGAATCGCTATTCGTGTTGCTTCGGCCAATCGCCGGTGTCGAGCAAAGACGGTTTCCAGAGTTTCCTTGAGGAGGAGGTCAAGGGCCACATCGAGACCGTAGAGAAGATTCGTCGCCGGCGTGTAGGGAAAAAATCCGCTCGAAGCCGCGGCCAGATACGGCCCCCAATCCCAGTAGGATCGATTCAGACCCGCCTTCTTCGAGGCCTCCAAAGCACGTTCGCTGACCGCATTAAATCCCAACCCTGGAGGCAGCATAAGTCCCTTTTGAGACGCTCCGACGGTCACATCGACTTTCCATGCGTCGTGCCGGTAGTCGATCGAAGCTAAAGAAGAGATGGTATCCACCAGAATGAGAGCGTGATGATCGCATCCGTCGATGGCATCGCGGATCTCCGGAATTGGACTGGTCACGCCGGTCGAGGTTTCGTTGTGCACCACTGCGACCGCTTTGATGCGTCGCTCCCTATCCTCTCGAAGGCGATCCTCAACTTCGTTCGGATCCACGCCCGTGCGCCAGTTACCGGGCACCCATTCGACGACCAGTCCCAGACGCTCCGCCATCTCCTTCCAAAGCTGTGCGAAGTAACCCGTCTCAAACATCAAAACGCGATCGCCCGGGGAGAGCGTATTGACCAGGGCCGCTTCCCAAGCACCTGTTCCTGACGATGGAAAGATCAAGACGGGATGCGCTGTCTGAAAGACCGTGCGCAATCGTTCCTGGATGCGCTGCGATAATTCTGCGAATTCGGGACCGCGATGGTCGATCGTGGGACGGGCCAAGGCCCGCAGCACGGAGTCAGGGATATTGGTCGGGCCGGGGATTTGAAGAAAATGCCGCCCTGGGAATCTGTCGGTATTTTGCTTTCGTGACATTTCTGAGAATCAGAGCTCGATAAGCCCGCTGTAGATTCCGGTGAAATCTATACCGACAGATTCCAGTAGCTAGGAGCCGGTCGAACCATTTGCACGAGATTCCAACGATAATGTCCGGCTCCTAGCTTATGCATCGTCGGGCAGAATCAGGTGCTCGCCCTCGCGGATCCCGTAGGTCTGATCCATCTCGCGGTAATCGGTGCCGGCTCGGCCATTCCAATCCCAAGCGACCTCGCCGTCCTTGAGGGTAAGTTCGCAAAAGAGCCGCTCCTCGCCGTAGAGCCTGCCGCCGAAAGAGTCGGCATAGCCGAAGCGGCCCTCCATTAATTTGAGCACCGCCACGTCGGCCAACGCGCCCACCGCAAGGTGGCCCAGTTCGGGATGGCCGATCTCCCGGGCCGGATTGATGGTCGAAGCCCGCACCACTTCGACGAGCGGCATACCCATGACGAGGAACTTCGACATCGTCGTTGTCATGTCGAGCATGCCGTCGTTCATACACTTGGTGTGAAGATCGGTCGAAATCGAGTCAGGATAAAAGCCTTGCGCGATAGCAGGCACGGCGTTGCGAAAGCAGAGACTACCCGCCCCGTGACCGACATCGAGAATAATGCCTCGTTGGCGCGCCTGGTGCAGGTAGGGGAGCACCTTTCCCTCCTTATCGAACCAAGGCGTCGGCCCACGAAAAACGTGGGTACTGATATCGCCCGGGCGCAGCTTTTCGGTGAGGAGTTTGTAGTAGGGCCGCTCCTTCTTGAAGAAACCAAAGTCGATCATTACGGGAAGCGAGGCTTTCTCCGCCGCCTCCAGGCACCGGTCCACCGAAATCCATTCGGGTCCCTGGTAGTGAGCCGTCTTGATTCCGACCACGACATCGTTGTGCTCGCGCGCCGTAGCCGAGGCTTTGTCGGTATCCATATCGTGAGGATTCTGTTCGAAATCGTTTGAGATCATTCCGGCCCCGGCGATGTTGACCAGGGCGAAGAGCCGCGTCTGAAAACGGTCGATCACCCGGTAGCGGAAGTCTTCAAAGTTGCGCCAGCCCGCGCTCCCCGTATCGACCATGGTGGTCACCCCGCTGCGGAAGCTGAAGCCGTCCGGCAGGATCGAATTATCTCCCGCCCAGGCGTCTCGGTGCCCCGGTGTGGCATAGGCGTGCATGTGGATGTCGACCAACCCTGGGGTCACATAGAGCCCGCTTACGTCGATGACCTGGGCGGTGTCTTCGGGCGGAAGCTCCGGTTCCACCGCACTCACTCGGCCGCCTGAGATCCCGATGTCGAACGGTCCGTCGATATTGTTCTTCGGATCGATCAGGTGACCGCCCTTGAGGATCAGTTCGAATGGCATTTTCTTGGTCGGTAAAGTCCGTTGTGGGTGCGGAATAGGCTCTTCCAATAGGCGTCGAGTCGTATCTCTGTCTTCAAGATCCTTTCCGGTTGAGCCCAGGGGTCAAGCATTCCGAGGCGGGCCGTGGGTTCTGCGCCCTGCGCTCTTAGTCCCCACCCTTAGTCGGCTACGCTTAGTCGGAGGTCTTAGTCGGATGAAGCGAGGATACGAGACTAAGTTGAGGGACTACGGGTATCCAACGAAGGGTGGGGACTAAGAGGAGGGACTAAGTGTGGAAGCGGGTGATCGTAGATCATCAGCGATTATTGAGTTGCCGTAAATGATGGAGTAATCGACTTTGGGTGGCAAGCGTGTGTGACGGGCAGAGGAGCGAAGGAAATGGCGGAAGTATTCGGACATGAGAAACTCAAAGTCTATCAGAAAGGGAAGGACTTCATCTCGTTGCGTAAACGGCTGTTGACCAGAGTGCCTCGACGAGTTGCGGCGCGCGACCATATCGATCGTGGTGCCGAGAGTATCTTGTTGAATATCGCTCACGCCAGTAGTTCCTGGTCACCGAAGAAGCGAATCGTCTACTTGGGGTCCGCCAATGGATCGGCACTCGAATGCGCCGCGTGCCTTGACGTGTTCGTTGCAAAGGAAGTTTTGACCACACGCGATATCTATCCAGCCAAGAGACTGTTGGCAGAGATCGTCAGCATGCTCATTACGATGAAGAAAATTGCGTTTAACAGAGTCGAGGAAGATCGTGATAGATACCAATCCGCGGAGGAAAAGACATTGTTCAGTCACGAAGATCTGGAAGTATACCAGACTGCGCTTCAGGTTGTGGGCTGGCTGGAGAGCATGTTGTTGGAATTCTCATGTAGTACAGACTTAAGATCGAAGCTCGACAAGTCCACTACCTCTATCGTGCTCAACATAGCTGAAGGAAACGGTCGATTCAGCGGAACGGATCAGAGTAAGTTTCTAGGTATCGCGCACGAGGCCACAGTTCAGTCAGCGTCCCTTGTGGATGTGGCCGCCGTTCAAAGCTCTTCTGACGCTGGAAAAATTGAGGAGGGATATCAGATGCTGCGGCGAATTGCAGCAATGCTTGCATCACTTTCAATGGTCGCCGCTCAGCACCCTTAGTTGGATACGCTTAGTCGAGCCACTTAGTCGGTTGGTGCCTGGAAGGGACTAAGTTGAGGGACTAAGGGTACGCGACTAAGTGTTGTGGACTAAGAGGAGGGACGAAGTGTAGAAATTCACAGCTACCCCTTGACAACCGATAAACTTGCATTATTGTGCAAATATGCAATTTAAAGTGGAAAAGGTTTGTGACTGTGATATTTTTCGTGCTCTGAGTGATCCCAATCGAGTGCGTCTATTGTCCTGTTTGGCGGAGAGCGGGGAGGGGTGTGCGATGGGGGAGGTGGCGGAGTGCTGCTCGGTTGATCTGTCGGTGGTGTCGAGACACCTGTCGATTCTGCGTAGTGCGGGCCTGGTCCGCTCGGAGAAGGAGGGGAGGAAGGTAATCTACGAGATCAATCGGCAGAGTTTGGCGGGTGTGTTACGGGCGCTGGCGGACTGCATTGAGTCGGGGTGTGAGTGCTGAAGATGGAGTTGGAGACCGAACATTCCACAATTGACCGCGGATTGATTAGATAGGGCCCTTGAATCTTGTGAAGCATAGAGGAAAGAGAAAGGAGGTGAGAAGGATGTCTGAGGAAGAAAAACAGAAGGCATGTGAATGCTGTTGTTGTTGTGATCCGGAAAGTGTTGCGGCGTTTGCCGCGGCCCTGCGGAAGTTAGCCGATCTTCTAGACAAGCAGCAGTAGGCTGGAGACTATAAGAAGGCTCCAGTCTTCGTCTACGAGAGAGGGGTGGGTGCACCCACCCCTTGGCGGGGGTGGCAGAGGTTGGACCGGCTAGGAATCTGTTGGGCTTTCCGTCGCCGCTTCGCTATGCCGTGACAAGTGCACTTCGCAACAGTCCTGAACATCCGAACGAGGGTTGATATTCGTAAATCGCGACCAACTTCATACCGACAGACTCCTAGCCCGGACATCCCTTGACCAAATCGCCTGCTTCATATTAGCTATTCTATCATGCTTGAAGTAGGAGAGCGTCAATTGGCGATCGATTATCGCTTCACCCGCGAACAGTATCATGAAATGGCGCGGTCCGGGATTTTGCACGAGGACGATCGGGTTGAGCTATTGGAAGGAAAGATATTCGTGATGTCACCAATCGGAAAGAAGCACGCTTTTGTGGTAAGGCGCTTGATCAATTTGCTTGCTAGCCGATTAGCCGGCCGCGCTTTGGTGGACGCGCAGAATCCGTTGGCGCTAGGAGAAGATGGTGAGCCGGAACCGGATCTGATGATTCTCAAGCCGCACCCATCAGATTACGCTGACCGGATTCCGGAGCCGGACGATGTTCTCCTCCTTATTGAAGTTGCGGACACTTCGGTCGACGCTGACAAGGAGGTCAAGATACCGCTATACGCCAAGTACGGAGTTCGGGAAGTCTGGCTGATCGATTTGAGCGAAGATTTCGTCGAAGTCTATTCGAATCCGACGGAATCGAGTTATCGCAATACCCAACAGTTTCTCCCGGGGGCCAAGTTGACGGTCGGCAGATTCGCCGATATTGTAATCAATGTAGGTTTTCTCTTTGGAACCGACGAAGAGTCGTGATTGAAGTCTTGGCGATAGTCAGAAAATTCGCAGAATTTACTGACTGATGAAAGGGTTCGTTCTTGGGGCGGGCAAGGGGACTCGCCTGCGGCCCTTGACGGAGCTGTTGCCCAAACCCTTGATCCCGGTCTGGAACAAACCGCTGATCACCTATGCCTTCGACCATCTGTTGAACTTCGGGGTGAACGAGTTCATCGTAAACACGCATCACCTGCCGGAGTGTTACGATCGATTTTTTCGCGAGGCGGAGTACGGCGATTGGTCGACTACTATTGTCCACGAGTCCCCTGAGGTCCTGGACACCGGCGGAGGGCTGGCCAACGTTGCGGAGCTGGTCAATGAGGAACACCTCATTGTCTACAATGGCGATGTTCTGACTGATCTGCCTTTGGAAAGGGCGGTGGCGGCCCATCGCGGTTCGGGAAATCTGGTGACGCTGGTATTGCGTTCGGAGGGGTCGAATTGCAATGTCAGATTCGATAGCAAGAGGGGAAAAGTGTGCGATGTCCGGGACCTCCTGGGGGCGAGCGGTGGGCAGGCGACACAGTTCACTGGAATCTACTTTATTAGGCGGGAGTTTCTAAAGTTTGTCCGCCCCATTAAGGAGTCGATTGTACCGGCATGGATTCGACTGATAGAAGAAAGGAACGCGCTTGGAGGAGTCCTAGTGGACGAGGGGCACTGGTGGGACCTCGGGGACCGCAATACTTACCTCGAGGTCACTCGAGTTTTCCCCTCCACGAAGTTCCCGAGTTATACGACCCTTGCGCCGGAACCGATCCGGGTTCATCCAACGGCGAGGATCGATCCCACCGCAAAGGTGGACGAGTATTCGGTCTTGGGCGCCCATTGCGTTGTTGGACCCGGAGCGTGTATTCAGGAGTCGGTCGTCTGGGAGGGGATCGAGATCAGTGAGGGGACCGAGCTTCATGGCTGTATCGCGGTGGGGGTCACCTTGGGGGCCGGCCGGAAGATTTCGGGCCGTCACGAGGGCGCCGATCTCTGACGACCGACTGGCGGTACACGGCTAGAATGTTAGAGGCTGCCCCGGTCTTGCGCCGGGGTGGTGCACGGTATACAGCTACAATATGGGATTGTCCCCACCCCCCCAGCCGTCTCTCCTCGCCCCAGTCCCGGCGACACCGGGACTGGGGCGAGGAGAGACGGCTGGGGGCTACGGAGGCAGGTTCTAGCCCGCTTTTCTCACAAATTTTCGAGCATGCTATTGCGGCTGAATGTTCCTCCCGCCGTGTTGCCGCTTGCCGGCCATAAAAAGCGGGCTATTTAACAAAAGGGCACAGAAGATCTTGAAGGTGTTCAAAGATCTGATTTCCTCTTTCGAAGGAGAACCAACGAGGTGGGAGACGGAGCAGACTGTCGCAAGGAATGACCGAATCCGCCTTCGAATTCATACGGCAACATTTTCCACATCAAGATCTTCTGTGCCCTTTTGTTTTTTAGCCTGGAAATCTTGTGAGATTTCCAGGCTAGGTAGCAAAGAAACGCGCACCACCCCGGTGCAAGACCGGGGCAGCTTGGGATCGAAAGCATGCTAAAGACTTGAGATGGACAAGGAGACTATCATTGAGCTGACTCTTGAACAGTTGCCCGATATAGCACCGGGTGGATTGAAAGTGGCTGAATTACATGGAGGGGGATCCGATCGGCGTTATTATCGGCTAAAAGGCGACTCGATTTCCCTAATCTTTTCTCAGTATGGAACCGAAAGGGCGGAGAACTCCTTGTTCGCGGAGCACTCGGTTTTCCTTACAGGACTCGGTGTCCGAGTTCCGCGAACTCTAGCCTGCGATTCGCAGAATCGCAGGCTCTGGATGGAGGATCTCGGGGATGATGATCTGTGGTCCTTTCGCGAGAGCGATTGGGAGTCGGTGAGGCGACCGCTTTATGAAGCATCCTTGGTTGAGGTTGCGAAACTGCATTCCCTAACGGAAGTGGAATTCATTGAACCGCCGATTCTCAACCCACGGTTGGACGAGAAACTGTATCGCTGGGAGTTCGACTATTTTGTGGAGAATTTTGTGGGACGTTTGAGCGGCGCCTCGGAAGACGACATAAGGCGAGTTCGCAACTCCGCGGAACTGAAGCGGCTCAGGGTGGAACTTGCGGCCCGGCCCCGCTGCCTGGTGCACCGCGATTTTCAGAGCCGGAATATCCTGGTTAAGGATGGACAACCGGCGCTGATCGACTACCAGGGGATGCGTTTTGGTCTGGCCGAATACGATGTTGCCTCGTTGCTCTATGATCCGTATGTTGCGATAAGCACCGAGCAGCGCGAGGAGCTGATCCGGTTCGCCGAATCAAGAAGCCCGACTCCGGACTTTCGAGGACAGCTGCTGGGCTGCGCGGTGCAACGGTTGATGCAGGCGCTGGGAGCCTATGGGTTTCTCGGTCTGGTTAAAATGAATAGTGCGTTTCTGAGGCATGTCCCTCGCGGTTTGGCAAACTTGCGCGAGGTGGCGGTGGAGCAGGGAGCGATGCCTGTGTTGGAGCCGGTGTTGCGGCTACGTAGAGAAGAGTGAACCCCGGCAAGCCGGGACTTCGCTGCGCTCAGCAGCGGTCAGTAAACAGTGACCAGTGCTGGCCATATCGCACGATCTTTGTCGCTTCCATGAACATCCAACATCGAACGCCCAACATCCAACGTCCAAGTGGGGACCTTCGGTTGTCGATGCTGGATATACTCGGCACTGGGTATCGCTCGGACTTGACCCGGGATTGGGAAACTCGTATCAGTCGTAACAACCAGAATTGCGTAGAAAGTAAGAACACATTTTTTAACCAGAAAGGACCGATATCATGATCGCGACGGCGGATAAGACATTGGAGATGAAGAAGACCCAGCTCTATATCAATGGGGAGTGGGTTGACGGTGAAGGGGGAGGGACCCTCGGGGTGGTTAATCCGGCGACGGAGGAGACGATCGTCGATGTCTCTTACGGGACCGCGGGGGATGCCAGGCGGGCGCTGGAAGCGGCCCAGGCGGCGCTTCCGGTTTGGCGGGGAATGACGGTCTATGACCGCTCGGTCAGGCTGAAGAAGATCGCCGAGGCGATTCGGGATAACATAGAATACCTTGCCGTGGCGCTGACCATGGAGCAGGGGAAGCCGCTGGTGGAGTCGCGGGGCGAGCTCATGGGTTCTGCCGGAACTTTTGAGTGGTTTGCGGAAGAAGCAAAGCGGGCCTACGGGAGGACAATACCGGCGAGTTTCACGCATAAAAGGCTTTTCACGGTGCGCCACCCGGTCGGGGTGTGTGCTTCCGTGTCGCCTTGGAATTTTCCCATTCTTCTGCAGGCACGCAAGATCGCGCCGGCTATGGCGGTCGGTTGCACCACGGTATCGCGTCCCTCCAGTCAGACGCCGCTCTCCCTGATCCGGCTCTTCGAACTGATGGAGGATGTGGGTGACCTGCCGCCCGGCGTGATCAATCTCGTGATGGGCCCTCCGGCGGAAATCATGGAGGAGTTCATGAGCAACCGGATCTGCCGCAAGATCTCCTTCACGGGTTCGACCGAAGTGGGTAAGGAACTTCTCAAACGGTCCAGTGAACAGGTCAAGAGATTGAGCCTGGAGTTGGGAGGACATGCTCCGGTCTTGGTCTTTCCCGATGTCGACATTGAGGCGGCCGCAAAGGTTTCCGTGATCGGCAAGTTCCGCAACAATGGCCAGGTCTGCATCTGCCCGACCCGTTTCTATGCTGAGAAGTCGATCGAGCAGGACTTTCTCGAGGCGTGCATCGAGGAGACAAAAAAGGTGAAGTTGGGCAATGGTCTGGAGGAAGGTGTCGACGTCGGGCCCATGTTCGAGGCCCGGGCGCTCGATAAGACTGAGGCCCTGATCGAGGATGCCGTGGGGAAGGGCGCCAACTGCCTCTTGGGGGGCGGCCGATCGGATCGTTTTGACAAGGGTTATTTCTTCGAGCCGACCGTGCTCACCGGAATGCGGAACGATATGAAAATCATGACTGACGAGCCCTTTGCTCCGGTCATGCCCATTCTCAGTTTCGACGAAATCGACGAGGCGATTGCCAAGGCCAACGATACCAATTTCGGACTCGCCGCTTATGTCCTGACGAACGATCTGACGGCGGCGATGAAGTGCGCCGATGGATTGGAGTTCGGGACCATCGGGATCAACGATACGGTGCCGGCGACTCCTCAAGGGCCTTTTGGTGGCCTCAAGGAGTCAGGGGTCGGGCGCGAGAATGCGATTGAGGGATTGGATGCCTACTTGGAGACCAAGTTCGTCTCGATGGCGTTGCGAGAATCCTAGTTTACTAGCCCGAACATTTCACAAAGCTTCTGCTGCGACCGCGGATCTCACCGCCCATCAAAGCCTTCCCTTGCCCGGCGACCTCAGAGGGTCCCAATCCCGGCGCGCCGGGATCGCCCGCCGATCTGCGGAAAGGTATTGGTGGGCAGCAATCTACGCGGCCTCGCTACGAAGTGTGTGAAATGTCCGGGCTAGGCGGACCCACCTTGCCATGGTAGGGGGATTGCGAACCAATCCTGGTGTGAAGGGCAACCCACCCGCTTCGCGATGGGGTTTTCGAGCCAATCCTGGTGCCTCGGGCAACTCACCCCGCTTCGCAATGGAGTTTCCGAGCCAATCCTGGTGCCTCGGACGACCCACCTCTGGCCCCTCCGAGGGAGGGGAAGTTCCAGAATAGATGCTGATTGTGAGTTCCCCTCCCGTGCGGGGATGTTCCTGAATTGCGGCTCTTCGAGTGGGTCTCTCTTGGGAGGGCTCAGAGGTGGGATACATCCTTGTTGGCCCTATGCCGGGTCAATCCCCTCCGGGAGGGGCGGCGTAGCCGGGGTGGGTTGCCCGATTACCGGAGGGGGCTCGGTCAATTCCCCAGTTTCTCGCTTAATCCAGTTCACGATTCGCTCGACGACGGAGCCGATTTCGTCCTTAACCTCGATATCCCAGAACCTGAGAAATCTCACTCCAAGACTCTCTAATCGTCTCTGTCGAACGGCATCACATTCCCACTTAAAATTGTGGGTTGCGCCATCCACTTCTATCGCGAGTCGTAGCTCCTTGCAGTAGAAGTCGACAATGTACTCGTCGATCGGTCTCTGTCGGCTGAATTGATACCCTTGGATCTGCCGACCCTTCAGCGTTTTCCACAACAGGACCTCGGCTAACGTCATGTGCCTTCGCAAGTAGACGGCTCGTTCTTTGAGCTTCGGATGGTAGGAGATTACTCGATGTTTCATGTGGGTAGGTGAAAGAGTTACAAGGGAATACGGGAATCGGGAATCGGGAATCGGGAATCGGGAATCGGGAATCGGGAATCGGGAAGTTGTGATTGGTGGATTGGGGTGACCCAACGTGCCATACGAAGGTGTTTATGAACCAATCCTGGTGGATAGGGCAACCCACCCCGCTTCGCGATGGGGTTTCCGAGCCAATCCTGGTGCCTCGGACGACCCACCCCTAGCCCCCCCGAGGAGGGGAGGTTCCAGAATAGATGCTGATTGTGAGTTCCCCTCCTGGTGGGGCAGGGGTGAGTCGATTCCTTGTTGGTCGAATATCGGGACAATCCCCTCCTTGGAGGGGTGGGTTGCTCGATACTCCAGGATTGGTTCGCTATCCCCTCCTCGGAGGGGCGGCGTTGCCGGGCTACCGAAGGGGTCTGCTTCGATTCCCCTCTCTCTGACCACTGCAGCCCACGGATCGATAGTGGACTCTCAACTAGCCTGGAAATCTCTTGAGATTTCCAGGCTAGAGAGTCCCTAGCCCGAACATCTCATCAAATCTTCTGCTACGACGACGCATCTCACTGCGTGCCAAGGCCTTCCGTTGCCCAGCGACCTCAGAGGGTCTCAACACACTGTCGCCCGCCGTGCCTCGGAAAGGCATTGGCACGCAGCAATCTACGCCGTCTCGCTGCGAAGTGTGTGAGATGTCCGGGCTAGTGAGCTCCGAAATTCACCTACCGGCCAAAACGGCTTGACCCGACTGTCGCGCGGGCTAAATTGGGCGATGTGTGGCTTGGGGTGCTGTTGTTTGGCACCTTCTCCAAGCGTGGGCGTATAACCGTGATTGATAGACTGAGAATTTTTACTCACATGCAAACCTAACGACTAATAAATAAGCTAACTCCGGGGTTGTGCTCGGTTCAAACTACCCTCTATTCGGCCGACTCCGAAACTACCCTTCATGATGGCCCCTGATCGTATTCTTCCAATAGATCCGGAAGACGAAACTCGTCACCCGAAGCGCGGAGCTCGAGAATGAGAGCTTCGAGGGGAATGTGGTTTCGAATTGCTTCGGCGACAGCCGTTCTGGCACTGCTGGGGTTGCCCATAACATTGTAGGGCAACGTACGCACCCAATTGATCGATCTGGGGAGTGGATGGAACGCGGTCCATCTCGAGGTTAACCCGATCGATTCCGATCCAGGGGTGATCTTTGCGGATCTCCCGGTTGATGTCGTGGCAGTTTATTTCGCTCCCACCTCACCGGCACAGTTTATGGATGATCCGAGCATCGATATGCTGAGGGACGCCGGGTGGAACGTTTGGTATGCGCCGCGAAGACCTGACTCGTTCCTCGCTACCCTGTTCGCGATCAATGGCCCCGTGGCACTACTGGTTCACGCCGAGGAAGAGGTCAGCTGGAAGATCGAGGGGGTTGTTTTGCATCAAGAATTCCGCTGGCGACCCAATGCCTACAATTTCGTCGGCTTCGGGGTCGACAAGGTCGCAGCGCCTACCTTCGAGCAATTCTTTTCCGGATCAGCGGCGCTCGGGCATGATCAAATCTACCGCCTCGTGGAAGGGGAGTGGCGGCAGATCGTGGACCCGGATGCGGTGACCATGCGATCGGGGGAGGCGTTTTGGATTTATTGTGACGGGGCTTCAAGATACCAGGGCCCGTTGAGAATCGAGGCGAGCTCCGGCTCGGGCATGGTTTTCAAAGAAAGCGTAGCGACTCTTGTCTTAAAGAACGAAGTGGACCATCCTATAACCCCGACCATCGAGCACGTTCATACGAAAGCAGAACCGATCCCGCTTTCGATTGTGATCGATTTGGTAGGAGATCCATCCGATCCAATTAGGCGTGTCGCTGCCCCTCAGCCGACTGACGCCTGGAGGCTTCCTCTGCCTCCACTGAGTGCGGGGCGAGCGATTGGCGTGCCCCTGGAGGCGCGATTGGAGGAAATGAATTCTGTTCTCCATAGCTCACTTTTGAAGATTACCACGGATATGGGGACGGAGACCTATGTGCAGATGATCGCGCTTCGGGATGACCTAATTTCGAATCAAAATTGATGGAAGAGTGAGTTTCTAACGCAGAGTAGCGGCAAGCAAATTGATCGGGATAAAAGAACACCCACCAAGGAGGGGACGGAGACAGGAAGAAAGAACCGAACGGAGTAGAAAAACAACGGATTGTGAACATCGAACATCGAACGTTCAACATCGAAGTAGGGATCTTCGGATTCTGGAAAGATGACGATCTTGAAACAGATCGAGCACGAACGACGGAGAGCGATTCCGGCTTGGACGGGTGCATTCTTTATTTGTTTGGCGACCCATGTCGGGCTCGGCCAAGTTGATCCGCATCGGGGATTGTGGGTGGGACAGGCGACCCTGAACGCGGTCAACGAGGTGACGATTCCTCTGGACGAGAACAACAATGCGATCGCGCCTGATCCGAATAAACCGACCTCGACCCGGGATGCGGCCTACCTGAGATTGATTTTCCATGTCAATGGCGCCGGCCAGACGAGTCTGTTGAAAGATGTGGCGATACTGAATCGGTCGGACAGCATCACCGACCCCAATGTGGTCGGTGCGCAGAGTCTCTTGCCTGCTGGAGAGAGCGATCTCGCTTTGGTGACCGATGAAAGTTTGTACGGCACAGTTCCACCCCAGGCCGCGATCCGGATCGCCAGAGCGGTCTTCGATTTCGGCGACAGCCGGGCAACCGATGGGTTGGATGCGGTGGTCGATGCGGTGGTCGATTCCGTGGCCACTTCGGTGAATAACGATACCGGTGATCTCGACGATCCGGCAGCACGAGTGGCCCTGAGGGATTCGGCCAGCGCTCTGGCCGAGGGCGACGCGGCTCCGATTGTGGCGGGCGCCGACGTGGCGGTGGATTTCGACAATTTCGTGCGAACAGTATTGACTTCAGGTTTGGTCGACGAAATCGCGGCGGGAAACGACCCCGGCACGGACGCCCTTGACGCGGCCGAAGATCTGCGTGATGGGACGCCCTCGCACGACGGGTCCTTTTACGGGGACGAACGCGCCGTGGATATGGTCAATGGAATATTGGCGGCGGTCAGCGGGGCGGCGGTAGGAGAAGAGCAGCAGGCGGCCCGCAATGCGGCGGCCTCGTTCGCGGACGTTGACAATCGATATCAGCGATTCATCGCCGGCAAGCAGTTCGGTGATATGATTGTAGGGGCTGCTGCTACGGCGGCGGCTGCGGCCATAATTGAAACGCCCCTGGCTACACCGACGAGCATCAGGGAGGCGGTGGATTTCGATCAAGCCACGCAAGATGCAAGAGATGCCGCCCCACTGGTCGAGGTGGCCCAGTTTGACGAGAATCGGCCGACGGATGCGGTCGAGGTCGTCTTGGATGCTATAATCGCTGCGGCCGCGGCGCTTCCGCCGGGCACTACTCACGAGGCGGATGTGCAATCGGCCGCCGAGCAGGCGGGGCGGGTCGCGCTTCGCGATATAGTGATGCGCTACCCCATCCCTCCGGATGCGCCGACGCCCGATTACAACGACTTCATCCAATCCGATGACTTCCAAGAGAGCGCAGCGGTTGCTGCACTGGGAGCGGCGGTGGAAGCTATCTCGGAAAAGCGGAACAACGCATTGCACACGCTCGATTCCCTGAGAGGAGCGGCCCGGGTGGGGGCAGCCAACGCTCTGCGGAATGCCTATGCCGCTGCAGCGCGGGCGCAGCGGACGGAATTGCCTATGGACGGTTCGTTTGCACCTGGATCCGGCGATACTCGCGCCGAGGCTGAAATCGGCGTCAGTGACACGTCCCTGGGAGCGGCCGGTCTTTTCTGTGAACTGATCCTCCCTGCAAACCACCCCACTAATCCTTTCCGCCACCGTCGCCATCCGGACCATACTACCGGATTTTCAATCACACGCCGTATCCGGCTGGATTTCGATGGCGTCCCATCGGATCCTCTGGCGCGTGCCGGTTTCGGCGTCGATCGGATCACCGGCGTGTATCGGGAGGAGATCCACGGTCTCCACAAACCGCTCGGGCCGGACCCGAACAATGCACCTATCGGCTTGAAAGTGGAAGGCCGGTTCGAACTCAACAGGATCAGCCTGATCGACGCCCTGAACGCACTGTGAAGAGAATGACACTGGCAGTTGGAATGACGAGTCTGCGACGGGTCTGGTTGGCCTCGCTTGGGGCCGTTCTGATGGTGTCGATTCCGGCCATTCCAGCTGAGGCGCAGTCGGTCCCAATCACGGTCAAGATCTCGGGCAGCACAAATGTTCCGACCTTCAAAGTGACCAACAATAGCAGGGCAAACATTGTGCGTTTGGTAATGACCATTGGAAACACGGCTAAGCACTTCCAAGGTAACAACAGCTATTTTTCGAGTATCCCAGGAAATGTGAATATTCCCCAGGGAAATGGTCGGTCAGATATCGTGGATTTGAGCCTAAACGGGTTTGGTCCCGGTGAAACGATCACCTTCAGAGCGGATGTGGACCAGGATGCAGCACCTGTCGATACGGTCGAGGATTACCGGTTTGTGATGTTCAATAATGGCGGCGCCCTTAATTCTATCATCTTCGTGGAAGATGCAGACGGAATTGGGGATACACTGATTCTGACGGATCAGGCTGCCGCTTCTACGCATACTTTCAGCATCCCACGGCCTCAATTCGACCTTACGGTGGAGTCGGTATCCGAAGGCTCGCCTGCGCTCCCGATTACGGCCGTCGATGTTACCTTCGGAACCCAGAGCAGATTAAACATCGGGACTGTGACGACCATCTCGGTCAGCGACGGCGTTCAGGTGGAGATACGAGCGCCTCAGGCCGTCTATCTAGACGTAAATAAGGTTAAGCTCACCGACAGTGAGGTGAACGATGCCAAGAAAATCCTCGATTTCGCGGAGGAGCGTTTCACGCCGATAGGAATTTCCGTAAACGACGTACCGCAGACGGGTGATCCCACCCTCTACCGTTTCGAAATGGCGGGCGACACAAGCATAAAAGTGAAGTGGCAGCATGATTTTGCCCTGCGGGTTGAAGTGGCAGCATGATTTTGCCCTGCGGGTGGTACATAACTTCGACAATACAAATAGTGCAGAGATCGAAATTGACGATCCGACGCCGCCTCATACAAACAGAGTGTACTGGGCCGGGCCCCTCAGTTCGGATGCGTCGGGTAATCCCATTCCCTCGGCGAAAAAACACTGGATCAGGCGCGGCGAAACCGTCATTACCCAAATTGACGGTCAGGTCCTTGATTTTTCGCGTCCGGGGTCGGACATTCGGTACGTTCCCAAGAGGGCGGTACTAACCGGCGCGGCCGACGGGAATGGCTTTGGAGAACAGATATTTCTGAATCTAGAAGCGCCGCGCCAGCAGGTGGATGGATTCACCATGGACGAGCCCGGAGGGATCGAATACGAATGGCAGATCCAGTATGGGGTCAGGGTGAACGTCGACGACTTGGGCCGGGTGGCCCTTCCCAAGATCTTCAGCGTGGATTCATTGAACAGTCTGACGGTGGTCGGAAATCTGGAAGGCACCTTCTGGTTTGATCCAGGTGTCCATATTCTTGTTGCCTCGGCGGCGAACGAAACGACCAGCAAGGCCCTGGGCGGGTGGTTTAACGGAGACTCTTACTATTTCAGCGGCAACGGAGCCATTGACTCGGTAACCGGCGATCTCTTGCAGGGCGGTCCGATTACGGTCGGAGGAAGTCCGGTGGCGGTCTGGGAACCCGACAGAGATTTCGATGTGGATCCGTCCCTCGCAGTCGTAGACCTGCGAAAATTCCGAGGCCTGGAAATTCAGCAACTCCGACGGCCGGCCCGGGTTCTCTGGTCCTACGACCTGCAAGTCATCAGTGTAACGGTGCCGATCGGCAAGTACGTCTTTCAAGGCAACGCTCAGTATTCGAACCAGTTCAAGACCGAGCCTTCCTCCATCCAGCGGATCTCGGTCTCGGGTGCGAATCCAAATCCGGGTCCGGATATGGCGGTGTGGGATGCTGAGGCCTCGCGCCTGTTCCCGGTTGTTCCGGGAAGATTCGAGGCGTTTTGGAGCCCGGGTCTAGGTGCCAACGGGGTCCAGCTTGGTGATGCCAGAGTGATTGTCATCGTCGAATATCCGACCCCGGCGCATTATCCACATATTGCGGACACGCCATTCGTGGCGCTCGATCCGGATCCGTCCGACGATAGGATCTTCAAGGAGATCAAGTACACCGAAAACCAGGCTGCGATCAACCCTGACAACGAATTTACCGCAAGCACACTGGGTAAGACAGTTCTTCTTTTCGGCGAGCTGCAGACCGGCGGTCGCGGGCCTCCGCGGGAGTTCCTCAGTGTGCGCGTCGTGGATACCCGAGAGTGGGACGATGACCAAGTTTTCTCACCTGGCGGGCAGGCGATTATCGGCACGAAGATCACCGATCCGGCCCTCGACTTGGCGGAACTTGGGACCGGTTTCGTGATGTTCGATGGGGCCCGATACAACGGCAACGTCTACGATGCAGAAAAACTGGACGGTCTGGCGGCGGAAGACGTCTACGATATGGTGGCCTTCAATACCACGGCGGGGTTGAAAATCGTCGATCGGCCGGAGAACCTTCCTGGACCTATCATTCCGGTGAATCTGTTTCCCGGTGCAATGCCGGAAGAGGAGTTGGTGGTGGTGTGGTACGACGACCCGTTGGAAAACGAGGGACTGATGTGGCCTCATGCATCCAGCCTCTATGAACCTCGCTGGCCGAATGCGTCCGAAGGTCTTGGAGGCATCGTGATCGCCAGTCAATTCGGGAGCGAAAGTTTCGATCAGGAAGTGGTCCCGACAATCGGAAACGCGCCGGCCGAGACGACCTACAATCCGGCCCGCCTCCAGCAGGTTCAGATTTACAACCAGCGAGATCCCAACGGGACTGGTTACAATCCCAATGAAGAGCACGCCTTGATCGCTCCGTCCCTGCGCTTCGCCGAGGTGTCTCCCCGCCCGCCGGCGATTTACGCGCTGAGGGAGAACGACCTCAACTTTTTCAACCGGAATTCACCCGATGAAGACAACCAGCCTTCCAACTATACCTCTCATCCCTTCGTCCTGGTTCAGTTTTTCGATACCGCGGACAGCGAGTTCAAAATGCGTGTCTACAGTGTGGTCAGGGAAGATCCCCGCACAGCGGGTTTCAGTTTTCCCAATCAGCTGCGTGTGACTCCGGGAGGATCCGGGGTCGTGAGCACCTCTCCCACGACGTTATTGACGGAACCGCACGTGACCATGGAAGCGGGTGAGCCGGTGATTCCATTTTATCCCCTCGGTCCGGTGATTGGGGCGGTACCCTGTGCCGAGACATTCGGCCAGAACATCAAGGGGCAGGAGACCTATTGGGAAGATCATAAAGGTTCAAACTGGGCTATATCAGGCGGCGAAAATGCCTGGCTTACGACAGCCTTTCATTATCCCCTTCAGCCCGATTTCTGGTGGCCGGATGGAGGTCCCGGAGCGATTAGCGGCCCGGTGGGAGGAGAGTTTGGGGTTCTGGTGGGGACGGGAGATTGCGTGGCATTCCTCCCCGACGACGTCAGGAGCCTGATTGGATTGGGGCCGAACAACCCTGTCCTACCGACAGTGCTAACGGAAAACGAGCCCATCAGGATACTCTACAAGAGCGAGTGGCCCAGGATCGCTCCGGTGCTGAAGGCGGGGGAAACTCTGACCTTTCCCGGGGGTGAGTTTCGGGCCGATCACCCCACCATGCTGGTGGCAGGCGATGACGGTGAAATCGAAACGGTGGAGACACCCGGCCTTCCCGGGGTACTGGCTTTTGCCTCGGCCGAGGTGGTATTCGACTCCCTCAATCCTTCGGCCAACAGTGAACAGTGGAAAACTTCGTGGACGGTCCGCGTGGCGCAGGTCCTCGATCAACGCAAAGCGGAGTTGTTGATCGGCAGTTTCCCGTCGGAACTGTCGCCCGCCACCGGTCGCACCCGAGTGAGTCAGGGACAATACGTTTTTAATGAGCTACCTGCCTCTTTACAGAAGCGCTTTCGCTACGATCCCATTTTTGAGCAATTGGTTTTGAAAGGATTGGTCAACGATAAGGGCATCGAAGAACCCACCCTGACGGCGGCTCCTCCGGCGGTCTTCGTGCTCGAACCGAACATCATGGTTCAGAGTGATCTTGCTGTCTTGCAGTCTCTCGACAATACGGCAGGCAGCGATTGGGATATTGCCCTCAGCGCTTTGTTTCAACTCACGAGCAATCCGGATAACATCGAGGACTCAAACGGAGTGATTCAAAACCAGTATCTCGTTGGTCTGGAACGGGAAATTGTCCGCGATCCGAATACAGAGATGCCAGTCATGGAACCGATTCCCGGTACCGAACTTTTGCGGATCCAGCGCAGTAATACTCGGGCCGCTCCCTTCCGGGGCTTCGGACCCGGGTTGGCCGTGATTCCCAACGGGAATTTTCTCGACCCGACTGGTACCATCGGAAGCACCGGCGACCCCTTTCCCGAAATCAGCTGGATCACGGTGGTTGAGAATAACGACCCGAGCCTCGGTGGGTCTCCGATTACGCCTCATGTGATCAAGGTCGATCGAGGCGAACGCTACCGTGGGGCGATCAAGACGATTTTATCGGACAACGTGTTTGATGAAAACATGACTTTGAGGCATACCGGCGATTTCGGGGCCAACGCGCAAGATCTCTTCTTTGAGTGGTGGTATCGGGTCGACGACGGCAGCCTCAATGTCCCACCGCCGGATCTGGTGCCTGCTTCCCAGACCAATCCGTGGAAGCTTTTCCCGGATACCAGCGGGGCGGGGGGCCGAGGAAACTTCGAGATCCTCTTGATGGGGAATCCCAACGCCCCGGAAGTTTTACTGGCTGACACCTTTTGGTTCGTGCGCTACCGGCACTTGAACGACGCGGTCGATGGAACCGATTGGAATGTCCCTCAGCCGGATTTGGAGGATAGTGTCAACTTCACTTGGGCCGGGGCAGGGAATTCCGATCCGTTTAACGATTTTGATTTTGACGGATTTCCGGATTTCCGGGCTCAGTTAGCCTTCGGCTGGATCAAGCGTGTCCTCGATGCGGTGAATCCCTACGAAGCTCGAATACGAGACTTTGAGAACGATAACCCATCGACCCGTTCAAGTCTGATCGCGCAGCTTGGTCCTCGGTTTGAGGGACCAGTCGCACTGAATCCAGCGAAAAACGTAATCGGAAACGTCGGTCTTATCGAACTCTACGAGACCGTCCTCAAGCGGGGACGGGATCTGAGTATCGATCTTTCGCGTCCGGTCTCGACGCCCGCCATTGCCAATGCCCTACAGCTGGCCTCCACCCGCATTTCAGACTTCTATGTCCTCCTCGGACACGAAGCCTATACGGACGCAGTCGATCCGACGATTGGATTCGGAAGCAATAGTGTCGAGTACGGCAGCTTGGCGCCGGCGGTGCATACCTTTCAAAATCAGATGTCTTCGGTATTGGAAGAGGAACTCGGTCTTCTACGTGGGGTGGATGACTTCTTTGCCCGTCCTGTTTACAACCGTCTCTTCTGGAATTTCATCAAGGGAGAAGGGGAAGCGGCCTACGCGTTGAACTACAACATCTCCGATGTCAATAAGGATGGATTCATCGACGAGGACGATGCCATGATCCTCTATCCGCAAGGCCACGGCGATGCCCGTGGGCACTACCTCACAGCGCTGCGAAACCAGTATGAGCTGCTCAACCACCGTTTCTTCAATTGGGTCTCACGTTCCGAATTCTACAATCTTCAGGATATCGTCATCAAAGTGGACTTCCTCGATGAGCGGAAGTTCGCCCAGGCGGCGGCGGATTTGGCCAAAGCCGACTCCGAGATCGTCGACCTGACCTACCGCGACAAATATCTCGAGGACCCGACGGCTCAATGGCAGGGTTACACGGACAGCAACAAGGACCGGTCCTGGGGCGTCCAGGGCTGGGCTCGCCGCGCCGGGCAGGGCGCCTATTTCAATTGGGTCATGGCGAACGTTCTGCTGCCTTCGGAACACCCGAACGAGACCTTGGAAGGGATACAAAAGGTGGATCGCGGGACCAATTCGGATATCGCCGTAATCTCGGCCAACCTCAACCGGGTCCAGCACACTTTTGACGAGGCCAACAAAGGTAAGAACCCCTTGGGGTTGGCTCGGGGCGTGGTGCCATTCGACATCGATCCGGAACGGGTGGTGCGGGGCCGTTCCAAGACCGCGACCCATTTCGAGCAGATCTACGAGCGGGCGGTAGAGGCCGTCGCCAATGCGGTCGCGGTCTGGGACAATGCGAACCAGACCCGAAACCTGCTTCGGAAAATCGCCAACAGCGAAGCCGAGTTCCGCAACAAGACCTTCCAGGAGGACCTCACCTTCCGCAATCGCCTGATCAAGATCTTCGGCCGCCCTTACGAGGGAACGATCGGGCCCGGTAACCTTTATCCTGCCGGCTACAACGGACCCGACCTCGCTCTCTTTATGTACGTCAAGGTCAGGGAGATCAATCAGAATACCGTCCCTGGACCGACGTCTTCTTTTGCGCAGTTTGGGGATGACAATGATGGTAACACCTTAACCGCTGGCGAGATCTTCAGGGCCTTTGATCAGGGAGAGGGTGGCACCAGCATTTCTACCATCGGCAATGACCAGCGTCAGTTCTTTTCGCCGACTTTTGCCCTCGATGAGGACAGCGATGGAGACGAGATTGACAATTCAGCGCCGTTCCAAGTTCGCGACGGCTGGTACGATGTAAGGTACACCGATCTGGTTAACCCCAAGGTCCCTCTGGACGATTTCACCCAACTCATGCCGGTGACGGCGGCCGGATATACGTTTCAGGCTCCCAATGTGTGGGGGCAGAGGTTGGCGACCGGAGAACTCCAGACTCTGATCAGCAAGATGATCCAGCAGGAGGCCCAGATCGCCAGTGCGATTGGAAACTGGGATGCGCTGACGGGTGAAATCGGACGGCAGTTTCGGCTCGTAAATTCTCAGAACAGAACCGGTACGATAATACGGAATCGGAATGAAGCCCTCCTGATCGCGAAGGGCGTTTTCAGGGCAATCACACTCGGACTGGAAGTGGGCGCCCTAATAAACGACGCGGTTAAGACAACGACCGAAGTGATCATCGAAGCCGCAGCGGGCACCGTTCCCACTAACTTACCCACCGGCGGATTTTCAGTTTCGCCAGGGGATGCCTTGGGTCCGCTTAGGGGTGGGCTTAAAGTTGGAGAAACTGTCTCGAAGTCAGTCCATGACACGATCGATATAGTTTTGCGAGGAGCGAAGATTGCGGAGGAAGCGGCTTCCGCTATTGGGGATTTTGTCGTCACCCTTGAAAACAACGCGACCGCTTCGGCCCAAGGTAAGCGGGAGCGGCTCAAGTCTCTGGAGGATCTGGTGGGGGATGAACCGGTCCTGCGCGTTCGGATTTTTCGGGAGATCGAGATTCTCCGCGAGATGTCGGATCGATATGTCACTCTACTCAATGAAGGGAATCGACTGCTCGACGAGCGCATCGCCTTCAACAAGCGGGTGGCGGCACAGACCCAGCGCAACCGCTATCAGGATATGACCTTCAGGGTCTCCCGCAATCATGCCCTCGAGAACTATCACGGGGCCTTAGAAATAGCGGCCCGCTACGCCTATCTGGCGGCCAAGGCCTATCAGTACGAAACCAACTTTGACTCCACGGATCCCGGTGCGGCGGATAGAATCCTGACAGATATTATTCGCGCTCGCGGCCTGGGGCACTTCTCCGGCGGCCAACCTCGGCTGGGAAAAGGCGGGATTTCCGAGGCGCTGGCACGGCTAAAAATCAACTACGACGCCCTGCAGGGTCAGCTCGGTTTCAACAATCCCCAGAGCGAGACGGGAAAGATGTCGTTGCGCACCGAGCATTATCGAATCTTGCCGGTCGGCGGAATCCAGCCGATTGATCCACAGTTTCCCGAACCGGGCACGGATTCGGACAGTCTCTGGCAACAGACGCTGACCGACGCCATGGTCGATGATCTTTGGGAAGTGCCTGAGTTTCGCATATTCTGTCGACCTTTCGCGGCGGAGAGCGACGGTGTTACTCATGTGCCCCAGCCGGGGATTGTCCTCCGTTTCAGCACCGAGATCAGGCCGGGCAACAATTTCTTTGGCCGGCCATTGAGTGGTTCGGATCATTCTTATGACCCGAGCAATTTTGCCACCAAATTGCGTTCGGTGGGCGTCTGGTTTTCCAATTACCAGTCTGGCGATCTGCTCAACGATTTGCCGCAAGCGCCAAGGATCTACCTCGTGCCGGTAGGGGTCGACGTTATGCCGATTCCCACCAGCGGCAACCCCGAGGAAGTTCGTATGTGGAAGGTGGTTGACCAACGGCTCCCGGTGCCTTTGCCCGCTCTTGATGCAGATCTGGAGGACGCACGGTTTATTCCCTTGCTCGACAGCCTCAATGGACAGCTCGGCGAGCTGCGCCGGTTCTCGAGTTTTCGCGCCTATCACGACGGGAGTGACGCTGTGAACGAGGATGAACTGATCTTTGATAGTCGTCTGGTTGGGCGTTCGATCTGGAACACCCAGTGGGTTTTGATCATACCGGGCCTCACTTTGAATGCCGATGCAGATGAAGGATTGCTGCGTTTCATCCAGCAGGTGACAGATATCAGGCTGATTCTCCAGACATATGGCTACTCGGGAGGCTAGAAGGAATCTGTCAGTTGCATTTTCTAACGAGTAATGAGGATAGAATTTCAGAAAGGTAGAAGGGACCTGAAGGGGGATAGGATCGACAGATTCCTAGTTTTCAGCCCGAGATTCAGCGATCTTTACGGGATACAACCATTGAGTGCTATCAGGAAGAACGGGTGGGCCGGGCCGTCCCGGCACGGCAGAAGCCCAAGTTTCTACTTCACCTTTGTTCCGCGTCCGGTACATCCGGCGAAGCCTTGGCGAAGACGGAAGGCCGCGGACTACCTCTACAGTGCATGTTGAAGTGAGGAATTTAGTGATATGGAGCAGTTCTCTCGCCATCGCGGCGGTTGTCGCGATGGGACTAGCCGGTCGTACCGAAGCTGGGGTCGGCACATTCACCGAGCCCGCAACGGTCTTTTACGGTAAAGTTTGGGGAATCGGGCTGGCCCAGTCCTTCCTCATGACGGAAGGAGCAATGGAATGGACCATTCAACGATCGGATGGGAATGAAGTCCAGCTGCACAGTCAATTATTCCCGTTGAATGAAGGTGAGTTCTCCTATCGTCTCGATGTACCCCACAGCGCTTTGGCGTTGGGTTTGCTGGATATTCCAGTACGTGTTCCGCTCGCGGCGGCCGAAGAGATTCACTCCATTTTGCGAGTCTTGGTGGAGGGCCGGCAAGCGCGTATTGTGGGTCCCAACGGGGCCGATTTTGTCGGCACGCAGGTCCTGAGGACGTCGACCTATCGGCTTGATTTGGAGGTGCCACTGGCGGTTGCCGATACGGACGGCGACGGGATGCCCGACTGGTGGGAGGATGAGCACGGTCTGGATAAGCAGGACTCCGGTGACGCCAACCTGGATGGGGACGGGGACGGACTGACCAATCTCGATGAGTTCCTTGGAGGATTCGATCCCAACCGCGACAGCCGCGGCCCATTGTTGGCGACGGACGAGATCAACGCCTACGCCGATGCCTCGACCGGGGTGCTGCTCAATGCCCTCGACTCTGACAGCAGCGCCGAGGACCTGACCTATACGCTCATCCGATCGCCGGAGCGTGGCACTCTGATTCGGCGCAATGGGCAAGCGGATGTCGCTTCCCCGGACGTAGCGCTCCAGGAGGGCGATACCTTCACGCAGCAGGAATTTTTGGGCGGAATGATCCTAATCGATCATCATGAGAATTCATTGGAACCGACCTCCTTCGAAGTGAGCCTGAGCGATGGCGATCCCCTTCATGCAGCGTCATCGGGAATCGTATGGGTCTACTTCTACCGGCCGTCCGATACCCTCCTGGAATCCAGCCTGGTGGATGGTGAGAGGGCGTTCCAGAGGGTCAGGAACTACCGTCTCGGTCGAGAAGGTCTGGTAATCTGGGACGGGTCCGGAGCGCGCGACGGACTAACAGTAGCCGCTCCCAGCGCCGGTCTCAGCGAGAGCGCCTACGACGCCTTTGTATCGGACTTTGGACCCGATCGAGGCCAGCTCATGGTGGGTGGCGCCGAACCCGACCGTCTCACCGGAGGCATGGAGAGCGACATATTTGTTGGAAGTGACGGGGACGACGTGCTGACGGGCAATCGGGGAAGCGATCGCTTCGAGTATCCCGAAGCAAATGTTGGTCAGGACACGATTGCCGACTTTACAGTGGCGGAAGAGGATGTGATCGATCTCTCGGGACTTTTCAACGGTTCCGCAAAGCTAGCCGCGGACCATTTTCAAGTATCCTCATTCGACGGATCGGCGGTCCTTTCGATAGACGTAGGGGGTGACGGCAGTGGATCAGACCTTTTAATCGTACTCGCCGGTATCGCCCCTGCCGATGTCGATCTCCGGGAATGGATTGAAAGTGGGAATTTATTGGTCGGCGGTCTGGTTCAGCTTCCAGTTGTCGAGGTGGTCGTTGGCTCTAACTCGGCGAGTGAAAACGGGCCCACATCCGGGAATTTCCTGATCAATCGAGGAGGAGATGCTTCTGGAGCCCTCACCGTAGGGATCGCCCTCAGTGGATCCGCTCTGAATGGAATCGACTACTCGTCGATTGGGGACTCGGTTACATTCGCCCCAGGCGAGGACTCCGTGAGTGTAGCGATCAATCCCTTCGCGGACAGTGAATCGGAGCCGGCGGAGACGGTCGAGCTCACGATATTACCGGCCGAAGGATACGAAACCGGTTCCGGCGACCGGGCCCAGTTGCAGATTGCCGATCTCAAAAGCGTGGTTTCGGTGGAGGCGCTGGCAGGGGTTGCGAATACTGTGTCCTTGCAGCCGGGTGTGTTCTTGGTAAGTCGCGAGCATGTCCTTGGGACCAGTGTCCTGGTGCGGCTCTCGGTAGGCGGATCCGCCACGCCGGGTTCCGACTACGATTCGATACTTGGATTCTTGAACATGCTTCCGGGTCAGGCCACGGCGCTGATTCAGGTTACACCGAAGTCCGGCGCTACCCTTGAAGACGGTGCCGAGACGGTCGACCTCCAGGTGCTCGAGGATGGAAGCTACAAGGTGGGGATACGAAATACCGCCCGCGTGCTCTTGCTGGATGAAGAGGAGACCTTCCAGACCTTCCAGAGCCGGGTGTTTCCGACCTACTCAGGGAGTCTTGAAAGTTTGGCTGACTCTGATCCGAGTGGTGGTGGAGTTCCCGCCATTCTGCAGTATGCCTTAGAACCCGATCCCGATAACCCGAATCGGACACGTCCACCGGCGATCAAGATTCGCGACGGGCATCTCACGATGGACTGTTGGCTGCGTCCCGAAGCGACCGACATCGAAGTTTCGGTCGAAGTCTCGGAAGATCTCAGGGGATGGGAAAGTGGAACGACCATGGTGCGCCGAATCTTCCCACCCGAACATGACGGCGATCCCAGAGTGGTCACCTTTGAAGCGTTCCCCATGGAAGGAGAAAAGTCGGCCGGCTACATGCGGTTAAAAGTCCGCTACAGCCCATGAGGAGTACTTACTCAACTTCGTATAGGCAGTCGGCTCCCCCGGCCTTGCGCCGGGGTGGCGCTGATGCTTGGCTACAAAACGCTTGCCCTGTACCGGCCCCTCACACGGCACTCTCTTCCCTGCCGCCCGCGGCAGGGAAGAGAGTGCCGTGTGAGGGGCATGCGCTATCCGCCACAAGGTGTAGCATATCCAGCGCCACCCCGGCGCAAGGCCGGGGGAGCCTCACAGACACTATTCAGGTAATATGAGAGCCACGAGAGCCACGATTTCTGGACGAGTCCGTTCCGCTCGGATGAGGGGTGGACCACTTGCGCTGACGATTCCGTGGGCAATCGTGGCTCTAGTTTCCTGCTCGCCGCAGGAAACGGTGAAGACCCCGGAGGAAGATACACCGGTTGTGTTAGCTAAAGTAGGGGATCGGGCGATCACGAAAGAAGATTTTGAGTGGGAGGTGGAGAGGCTACAACGTAGCGGGCGTCCGGTTCGAGATAAGGAAGCGTTGCTGAGAGAGTTGATTACGCATGAGGCCTTGCTCCAGCGTGCCCGGAAGGAAGGAATTGACGAAGAGAGGTCGACTCAGCGGGAGGTTGGCAACCTGTTGATCGCGAAACTGCGGGACCGAGTCTTAAAGGAACGCCTCGCTTCGGTTGAGGTGAGCGATGAGGAGATAAGTGGGGAGTACCAGGACAATATCGCGAGGTACCGCAAACTGGCGAAAGACCGGCTGGCGGTTTTGGTCCTGAAGGGATCGAAGCAGATGAGCGAGGAGAAGCATTGGGAGTTGCGAACCACGATGGAGAGAGCCAGGGGCAAAGCCATCGAGAATCCGATGACCGGAGGCCACGGGCCCTCGGCACAGGGATTCGGTTCTATGGCTGTTGACTATTCGGATGATCAGGCGAGCCGTTACCGCGGGGGAGACATCGGTTGGCTGATTGCAGGCAATTACGAGTACCGTTGGCCCCAAGAAGTGCTGGAGACGGGCTACTCTTTGGAGCGTGGTGAAGTCAGCGACGTATTAGAGATAAAGGGCGATTTCTATTTGATCAAGAAGACCGATTTCGTGGAGGGAACGGTCACACCGATGGAGAAGGTTAGGTCTTCTCTAAAACGAACTCTTCTCGCTCGTAAACGGGCCGAAGTGGAAGACCGATTCCGTGAGGAATCCGTTCGCCGGGCGGGATCGGAGCTCAGATTGGAGGAACTAGCCGCTATTGAGCTGCCGGATAGTGCGGTCGAAATCACCCAGGCGGTATCGACCCCTCCGTCGTTTCCATCAGTACCCTCGAATACGTCCAGCAGCCGATGAGCGAAGAGTACTCAGTGAAACGCAGGAGGAAGTCGGGCGCCCGAACAAGGCGCTGGGCAGGGTGGTACAAGAGCCTTTGCTCGGTGGCAATGCTGTCGATCTTCGCAAGTGGAGCGATAGCGGAAGATCCTACGATCTCCACCATCACGGATCGAATCGGTCCCCGAAACACTGACGTGGTTGTGGGTTTCACAATATCCCATACCCAAAATGCCAGTGCCCTGACAAACTCCGCGGTCTCATCGAACACGAGCCTCGTAGCAAACGTAGATCTCATGTTCACCTATGTTGGCGGAGGGGCGAACGCTCAGCTGACTATTACACCGGTAGCTGGTGTGTCGGGCCAGACGACCATAACCATCACCTCGGAGGATCCGGCCATGGCAGGTGATACGGACACCGAGGTATTCGTGGTAACGATCGATGATCCTCCAACGATCAACAACATCGGAAACCAGTCAACTAACGAAGATACGCCTCTCACCCTTTTCAGTCCGACTTTTGTGGTCAGCGATACTGAAACTGCTACCTCATCCCTCACTGTCACCGCGACTTCGACGAATACGGCGCTGATTCCGAATGGAAACATCACCACGATCGCGTCCAATACGCAGTTAACCCTGACGCCTATTCAGAATCAACACGGGTCTGCCACCATTACCGTGACCGTGGAGGACGATGAAAACCAAACCGACTCGGACCAATTCCTCTTCACAGTTAATCCGGTGAACGACGCCCCAACCATCACCCCATCGTTGTTGAGTCCGGTAGGGGACGATGTCAATTCTCTGATCTTCTCCGCCACTACGATAGAGCCCGTCCCAGTGGTGGAAACAATTGATTTTTAATGAGTTATGGGCAAAAAAAAGGCCGGATAGAGCTGCAAAAAGCTCGATCCGGCGAAAAAGGGCGCTTATGCTTGCGTTAGTCAAATACAAAGCACGCCCTTCTCATGAAAAATATTGCCGTACAAAGCTTCCTGCGTCCAGCCCTAACTCCAGTCATTCGATGCAAAGACTACACCGTGTTTCTGGAAACAATGGAGCGGATTGACCGGGTTTTGATCGACTCCTCGCTGGAAAGGGAGGCGATCGTAAAAGCCTTGGAAGGATGGGATGAAGCGGGAGGGAAGGATCGGGAGCGACGCGCTCTAAGAGCGATAAAAGCGCTACGGGTGGAGGTGGTGCGTCATTTACTCGGAGGGATATCCTTTCGTTGTCTGTCGCAGGAGTTGGGACGCAGTGAGCTTCTGGCTAATTTTTGCCGGGTGCGTGAGGTAGACGGGATCCGGAAAATATCGAAGAGCAGTCTGGAACGGGATTCGAAATTCTTCGACGAAGCGTATCTGAGACAGCTGCATGCAAGGATGACCGAGGTGGTGGGCAATGCTGAACATTGTGGTGAGGCAGGATTAGAGAAGCCGATCGATACGAGGGAATGCCTGATCGACGCCACTTGCCTGGAAGCGAACATCCACTGGCCCGTGGACTGGGTCTTGCTCAAGGATGTGGGAGCAACGCTGCTCAAGGCGATCAGTCTGATCCGGCAGGCGGGAATGAAACAGCGCATGCCCCAGGGAGCAAAGGGATTGGCTCGGGAGATGAACAAACGGTGCCTGGAGATGACGCATGCGCGTCGGCGCCGGGAGGCGGGCAAAGCGCGTAAAGGGATCCTGCGGCGGATGAAGCTATTGCTCAAGAAGATTGAGGGCCATGCCCTTCGCCACCGTGACTTATTGGAAGCTATGTGGATGCAAAGCGATTACACCGAGAAGAAGGCGAGCCGAATCATCGAGCGAATGGATGGTATGTTAGAGCAGATACCGCAGGTCATGAAACAGGCGCACGAACGGATCATAGGGGGGCGGCAGGTGAAGAATGAGGAGAAGATCCTGAGCGCCTACGAACCTGAGATTGACGTCATCGTGCGAGGCAAGGCAGATCGGGAGGTGGAGTTTGGCAACACCCTTTATTTATGCGAGAGCGCAGAGGGATATCTGTTGGACTGGAAACTGTATGGGGGGCAGGCCCCGAGCGAATTGAAGCAGCTTTGGGAAAGTCTGGAGAGGCAAAAGGGCTTCGCTTTAGAGGAGAAGATCGAAGCGATCAGTGGGGATCGGGGCTATGCCTCGAAGGCGGCCAGCAAGCGGCTCCAGGCAGAGGGGATTTTTGACGCCCTTACGCCCCGCAATCCACAAGAGCTCAAGGAGCGGATGGAGGAGCCGCGCTTTGTCCGGTTGCAGCGACGACGAGGGAGCACCGAAGGCCGGATCGGAGTGCTCAAGAACCGATGGCACGGGGGCAAGATACGCAGCAAAGGCTTTGACAACCGTAACCTTAGCGTGGCCTGGTCGGTTCTGTCCCACAATCTATGGAAAATCGCGCAGAGACTTGCGCAAGAACATGAGAAAGAGGCAACGCAGGCGGCATAGGGATCCAAGAATCGAGTCAGAGGCGCTTCCTTGGGAGAACTATCGACTCAAAGCGAGAGGAAGGGTGCTGGAAAGGTGCATAACGGATAAAAGGTAAGCTACCGAGGACGGAAGGCATGTCGTGGTCTACATAACGTGACGAAGATTGATATCGGTATCAGGCTTCCACCCAAATCCTCTCGGATTTGGGACAGCCTCTACGATAGGAGATGTCGACGTTGCGACGGATGTGGGCGGAGAAACCCTCGATGTCACGGTAACGCTGGATGACAGCAGTCTTGGTGCGCTTGGAGGAGAGGGTCAGGTGGTGACATTTCTCGGTGCTCCTGGAACGGTGACGACGAGTCTTCGGCTTGTTCAATTCTCGCCGGTCGCGAACCGGCTGCAGGTAGGACTGACCGAGCAGGCGGATGTGACTTTTGCGGTCAAGGACGATTTCCCGGCCAATTCTGCCGATAACGGCACCTTCAGCTTCACGATTGAGTCGATAAACGACCTTCCTTCTCTCAACATAGTTGTAATCGCGCCCCAGATTTCCGACGACGTTCTCTCGGCGAAGCCATTTTCGGTGACGGTGGACGATCCGGATGTCGGTGAAACTTTCACCCTCGACATCGTTCCTTTGACCGATCCCGGTTTTACCTTTGGGACCTTCTCGGAAGACCCCTTGAGCTTCAGCGGAGATGCGGACACGATCGCCACAGCGATTGCCAATCTGCAATTCTTCCCCAACCAAGGGAGCGTTTCGGGAAGCCAAGATCTATTGTTCGATTTCCAGATCGACGATGGGACCGACCTTGACCATCCAGGCGGCCCCTTCTCATTTCCTGCCCAATTCACCTTGGTGGAGGAGAACAACCCTCCCGACATACTCGGCGTCGAACTTGAAACCATTCGCATCGACGACGACGAGACGGTCCAGCCCTTCACCACGGTCCAAATTGTCGACACGGATGAAGGGGGGGCGCAACTGGTGACACTCGATATTATCCTCAGCGACCCTTTGCTGGGAAGCTTGGAGATGCCCGTTGGCGTTCCAGTCGTCTTCCCCACCGCCCCGATGACTCCGACGGACGCCACCACCTTTATCCGGAGTCTCGTCTTCGTGCCTGATGGTACGGAGGTGCCGATTGGACAGACGGTCTCAGTGAATCTCGATATTAGAGTGACCGATTCCCAGTTGGAGGTTCGTTCCGATGATCGCACTCGCATCGCTATTACGAGCGTGAACGGAGCGCCGGATATTCAAAACATTCCATTGCCTGCGGATCAGCCTCTGTTGATTCAGCCGGATCCGGTCGAGCTCAAGCCTTTCGACGGCATTGTCATAGAAAATGACGATCTCAACGATGTGGCAGTCACGGTCACATTCGACAACTCGGCCAAAGGCACTCTGACGAATCTGGGAGGCTTTTCTCTTTCTTCGCCCGGGATTTATTCGATGACCGACGACAAGGTCACCGTCACGGCCGACTTGCAATTGCTCGAGTTTGAGGTCAGCGACACGTTTTCGTTTCCACCTGACGCGCCCGGTGGAACCACTTTTCAAATCAAGGCGGTGGATTTCGTTGGTAATACGACGATCGAATCATTGGAGATTATCGTGCATAATGAGCCGCGGAACTGGTGTGTTACGCGAGCAGACGACGATCTGGATCCCTCGACCGGTACCCCGTTTTCTGGATCCCTGCGATTCGCGGTGGAGAACGCGGGTACGAACGACATGATCACCTTCGCCCTGCCGCGCTATCCGGCGATCATTCGGCTCAATTCCGCCTTGGGACCTCTGGCGCTCGGTCGGAATCTGGTCTTGCGTGGTCCGGGCTCCGACCTCCTGACCATCAGCGGTGACACGGACGGAAATCTGGAGCCGGATGTGCAGCTCTTCCGTGTCGATGCGTCAGTGGATATGGAGGGACTGACGTTGGCTTTCGGCCGCGCCCAGACGGGCGGAGCGATTTACGTGGGGCCTCTTGGCAATCTCACCCTGCGTTACTGCGCGGTACGCGATTCGATCGCCGATCAATGGGGCGGCGGCATCGATGTTTCCGGCGGCGCGCTGAGCCTCGAGCAATGTTCAGTTCTGAATAATCAAACCGATGCCGGGCCGGGGCTCGGAGGAGGCGGTGTCTCTCTCTACACCGATCAGGCTTGCAGCTTTTTAAACACGACTTTTGCCCAAAATCAGCAGCTGGCGGAAGGAGGATTCGGGGGCGGCGCACTCTACGTGGAGAATTTCTCACCCGGCACCGATCTCCCGGTTACGGTTGCTCATTGCACTTTTGCGGAAAATCTTGATGCCTCCGATAATGGATCGTCGATCCACGCCAACGTATCCGGTACCATGGTGACTCTGCGAAACTCGATATTCGCCGATGGTCAGAGCCGAAATCTGCAGTTGTCAGGGGCGGCAATGATCATTTCCGGGAACGGCAATATCTCGGACGACAGTACTCGGGTCTTGGTGAGCCAAGAAGGCGGACCGCAAGAGGTTTTCATTCTCGATCAATCGGTTGACCGGAGGGAGACGGATCCTCTGTTGCAGCTGTTGGATTCGGGCCTGATTCCCACGCCCGGCTATCCGCCGTCATCCGGAAGCCCGGCGATCGGTTTGTCGGTGAGCCCGTTCGATGCTCTCGATCAACGCGGGGTGATCAGGGGATCGGGGCAGGATTCCGGTTCGCTCGAATTCGAGACGACCTCCCGCGTCGTGATCAATGAAATTCAGGCGAAAGGGGTACCCGACAACAATTTCGTGGAAATCTATGTGCCGCGAAATTCCTCGCCCCTCGATTTGAGTGGCTACCAACTCTTCGTCGGCGGGGTACAGCGCCATGTCATCGTTGGCGGAACGACGGTCCAGCCGGGTTTCGGAATCATCATCGCGGCCTCGGGAACGCCTGTAGTTTCGGTGTTAAGCAATCCTCCTCTCACACTTGAAGAGCGTGGACTGGTGGAATTGAAGGACCCGAACGATGATGCCATCGTTAGGGTGCCTTTCATCGATGTTTATGTGAATCTAGACGATATCACATCGGAAATCGACTACGACTTAAACTCGATGACCTTGGCTCCGCAGTTCAGAGGAGCCGCCTTCCTGCCCCATACGATTGTTGAGGCGCCGCCGTTCGGCGGGGCGGACAAGGCTGACCCGCCCGCTGCTCCCAACTCCCCTGGTAAGGATTCGAGCGATACTCCATTCGGGCTGGACAACGCTTTTCCAGTAGTGTCGGAAGATTTCGTCCTCACTCGGGAGGACGACGTTGTCAACGCCGACGTTTTAGGCAACGACGTGGATGCGGATGGAACCGATGTGCTCCAAATCGTCGACCTCGGCCTGACCGAAAGCGACAGCCTCGGCGATGCCAGCCTCGTGACGGGAATGGGAGCAACTGTGACCATTATCCCGGCCGTTCCCGGATTGACCGTGGATTACGATCCAAGGTTGTCAGCAACGCTTCAGGCTCTTCCCGAGGGCGCTCAGGAAGTCGATTCATTCTGGTACACGGCCGTGGATTTCGGCACCGGTGCGATTGATATGTACACGGACCTCTCGCCCAATGTGAGTATCGATTCGCTGAGTCATCGCCTGGAGACGGGTGATTTTATCGACATCTCGGGTTCCTTGAACGGGGACTACGACGGACAGTTCGCGATTACACGTATTGATGATGATGCCTTCAGCATTGTTGCGCCCTTTTTCACAGATTCGCCGCCTCGAGGTTCCTGGATGACGGTTGATCCACGGGTTGACCCGGCGATGCCCGATGAGCGCAAGGAGGCCGAGGTGCAGGTCACTGTCCTCGGTGTGAATGATCCACCTGCGCCGATAGATGACGCGGTCGGGACCGATGAGGGTACGATCATCCGGATTATGGGCGATGGCGATCCCGTCGAGACGACTACGGCGTTCAATTCGGATGTCGATTTTCCCCATGTTCCGCAGATATTTCCCTTTGCCCTTCTCCCGAACGACGGTGACGTCGACACCGACGATGACTCCAGTTCCCTGAGGATTACAGGTGTCGTCGGAGAGGTGACCGGTATTGGTGACTTCAGTGCTCCGGCCGAGCCGCCCACAGAAAGGGTCATCGTCACATCTCCGGCACACGGGCTCGATGACGGTACCGAAATCCTCATTTCGGGATACGGAGGCCATCCGAGTTACAACGGATTTCACAACATCACTTTGATCGACACAGACACCTTTTCCATTCCCGTGATCTTCGTCGACAACGACGCGACCAAGGGCGACTGGGCCATTCTAAACGATGACAATCGATTGGAGGCGGTTACCGGACTGGGAGCTGAGGTCTCTCTCGAGATCTTCGCAGACAGAACCGAAACTAACATTGTCTACAATCCTCTTTCCTCGGAAGCCCTGAATGCGCTCGCTACCTCCGAGTCGAGCGTCGACCAATTCTACTATGCCGCGGAGGACAGCCACGGAGCTGTGACTTTTGCCCGGGTCGATGTGACCGTGGATGGGGTGAACGACGATCCGGTAGCGGTTGACGATCCAGGGACACTGGATGTCTTAGATCCGTTTCTGGAAACAGGGGAGATGATTTCCGATCTCATCCCTCAGCTCGATATTCTCCTCCATCTTCCCTCCATGACGGACCCGTCCGGTCAGGCGGATGTGAGGGTGACGGTGCTCGATGATCCGGAGGTGGACCCGTTCTACATTCGCGACCTCTTCACCACCGATGAAGAGACCCCTCTCCCAATCCTGTCCAGCGAGCTGTTGGCCAATGATTCAGACGTAGACACATCAGACGTCCTCTTCGTTGAGTCGGTATCGAGTCCGAGCACATTGGGGGCGACCGTGACTCTCAGTGTGGACCAAAGCACGATCACCTACGATCCGACTGGTTCTTCGACTCTCGATGCGTTGGTGCGAAACCAGCCCGTGATCGATCTCTTTACGGTGACGATTAATGACGGAGGGCCAATCGGGAATTTCACGGCCGAAGTGGTAGTACTGGTGACTGGGTTGAATGACTCCCCGGTGGCGGTTGACGATTCGACCACAACGGACGAGCACACTATTATCACTTTCGACCCCATACCAGGTCCCGGCGGTCTCACTCCCGATACCGATGTCGACATCGACGGAACCGCTCCGGACGATGAGTTGCAATTGATCGAGGTGACGGATGCTCCCACCGCGGCGGCCGCCCGATTTTCCATCAGTGGACCCACTGTGACCTACGATCCGACTGTTTCTAGTCAGCTTGATTCGTTGCCGGTGGGAGGCTTCTTCGTCGATACTTTCGATTACGTGGTGACGGACAACAGTTTTGTCTTCGCCAACAACGATCTCTTCAAGGTGGCTGCGGACGGGGCCGGCTTTGTGTTGGATGTACTGGCTAACGACCGCAATCTCAGCGGCCTTGGAGGCGGATTAACCATCAGTGAAGTGGGCTTACCGGATAGCGGCGGCACGGCGGAGGCGATTAACGCCGATACCGCAGTTTTGTACACCCCGGAAGTGAATTTTATCGGAGACGAGAACATACCTTAGAGGCTGTCCCAAATCCGAGAGGATTTGGGTGGAAGCCTGATACCGATATCAATCTTCGTCACGTTATGTAGACCACGACATGCCTTCCGTCCTCGGTAGCTTACCTTTTATCCGTTATGCACCTTTCCAGCACCCTTCCTCTCGCTTTGAGTCGATAGTTCTCCCAAGGAAGCGCCTCTGACTCGATTCTTGGATCCCTATGCCGCCTGCGTTGCCTCTTTCTCATGTTCTTGCGCAAGTCTCTGCGCGATTTTCCATAGATTGTGGGACAGAACCGACCAGGCCACGCTAAGGTTACGGTTGTCAAAGCCTTTGCTGCGTATCTTGCCCCCGTGCCATCGGTTCTTGAGCACTCCGATCCGGCCTTCGGTGCTCCCTCGTCGTCGCTGCAACCGGACAAAGCGCGGCTCCTCCATCCGCTCCTTGAGCTCTTGTGGATTGCGGGGCGTAAGGGCGTCAAAAATCCCCTCTGCCTGGGAGCCGCTTGCTGGCCGCCTTCGAGGCATAGCCCCGATCCCCACTGATCGCTTCGATCTTCTCCTCTAAAGCGAAGCCCTTTTGCCTCTCCAGACTTTCCCAAAGCTGCTTCAATTCGCTCGGGGCCTGCCCCCCATACAGTTTCCAGTCCAACAGATATCCCTCTGCGCTCTCGCATAAATAAAGGGTGTTGCCAAACTCCACCTCCCGATCTGCCTTGCCTCGCACGATGACGTCAATCTCAGGTTCGTAGGCGCTCAGGATCTTCTCCTCATTCTTCACCTGCCGCCCCCCTATGATCCGTTCGTGCGCCTGTTTCATGACCTGCGGTATCTGCTCTAACATACCATCCATTCGCTCGATGATTCGGCTCGCCTTCTTCTCGGTGTAATCGCTTTGCATCCACATAGCTTCCAATAAGTCACGGTGGCGAAGGGCATGGCCCTCAATCTTCTTGAGCAATAGCTTCATCCGCCGCAGGATCCCTTTACGCGCTTTGCCCGCCTCCCGGCGCCGACGCGCATGCGTCATCTCCAGGCACCGTTTGTTCATCTCCCGAGCCAATCCCTTTGCTCCCTGGGGCATGCGCTGTTTCATTCCCGCCTGCCGGATCAGACTGATCGCCTTGAGCAGCGTTGCTCCCACATCCTTGAGCAAGACCCAGTCCACGGGCCAGTGGATGTTCGCTTCCAGGCAAGTGGCGTCGATCAGGCATTCCCTCGTATCGATCGGCTTCTCTAATCCTGCCTCACCACAATGTTCAGCATTGCCCACCACCTCGGTCATCCTTGCATGCAGCTGTCTCAGATACGCTTCGTCGAAGAATTTCGAATCCCGTTCCAGACTGCTCTTCGATATTTTCCGGATCCCGTCTACCTCACGCACCCGGCAAAAATTAGCCAGAAGCTCACTGCGTCCCAACTCCTGCGACAGACAACGAAAGGATATCCCTCCGAGTAAATGACGCACCACCTCCACCCGCAGCGCTTTTATCGCTCTTAGAGCGCGTCGCTCCCGATCCTTCCCTCCCGCTTCATCCCATCCTTCCAAGGCTTTTACGATCGCCTCCCTTTCCAGCGAGGAGTCGATCAAAACCCGGTCAATCCGCTCCATTGTTTCCAGAAACACGGTGTAGTCTTTGCATCGAATGACTGGAGTTAGGGCTGGACGCAGGAAGCTTTGTACGGCAATATTTTTCATGAGAAGGGCGTGCTTTGTATTTGACTAACGCAAGCATAAGCGCCCTTTTTCGCCGGATCGAGCTTTTTGCAGCTCTATCCGGCCTTTTTTTTGCCCATAACTCATTAAAAATCAATTGTTTCCACCACTGGGACGGGCTCTACCTTACGAAGTTACCGATGGGGAGGGCCACACCGATCAGGGGATCCTGGTGGTCCGAGTGGTGGTTGAGCAGATCAACGGAAACTTGCAGGCAAATGATGACGACTTTACGGTGGCAAAAGGGGAGTCGCCCGTTCTCAATGTCCTATCCAATGATAACGTGATCCCGGCCTTGGGAAGTGACTTGACGATCACTCGGATCGTGACACCACCAGACCAAGACTCGGTGGAACTTGCGGACAACCAAATCACCTACGTCCAAAGTTTCGACGGTTCATTTCCCTACGATACCACGTTCGAGTATGAAGTTTCAGGCGGAGGAACCGTCTTGACCATTGCCCGAGTCCAGGTCCACGTGATCAATCGCGAAGGAACCTTGAACGTCAACGATGACTCCTTCTCGGTAGGGAGAGACAGCACCGATAACCGTTTGGACGTCCTTTTCAATGATCCCATCTTTCCGGATGTTAACGGAGCCCTCAGCATCCGCGATCCATTGTTCGCGACCCCTCAATTCGGTGTGGCTACAATCGACGACTCGGAAGGCCAAAGCGTTTTGCGGTATTCTCCGGATCCTGGATTCGTGGGTATCGATACTCTCACCTACGAGGCTTCAGATGGACGAGGCGGAACTGGAACCGGTATGGTCGAGGTTGCGGTGGGCATGCCGTTCCCCCTGGATGATGTAGTGGGGGCGCGCGTCGATCCAGGCTCGGATACCGATCTCTCTGTTTTGGAGAATGATCGCGTCCTCCCCGATACGCTGGGAACGATTTCCGTCCAGAGTGTGATCGTGACTGACGGTGTTTCAGGAATTGGAGGCATGGCAGTGAATGGAGACAACTCTGGCCTGATTCTCACCTCGAACAACACCTTTGGGGAAGAGGACTTCACCGTTACTACGGTCGACGGAGGGAATCCTGCACGGACGGTCGAGTCGACCGTGAAGGTGATCATGGTGGGTGACGGATTGCACGCTCAACCCGATACCTTTGCCGTCCTTGTCGATAGCCTCGGAAATGATCTGATGGTGCTGAACAATGATTTGGCGGTGTCCGATGATGAGAGGGACTTCTCGCTTGTCAGCATTGGCGTCGGCTTGGATGGTCCGAATCAAGGAGGTAGCGCGGTCGTGAACGCAAACAGCGACGGGATCCTGTGTACCCCTGCTGAGGGGTTTGTCGGGGAGGAGACTTTCCTCTACACCATGACCGATACTCTGGTCACATCGACGGCTACGGTCATTGTGCGGGTCGGGGACGGGGAATTGGCCTCCAGTGACGATGCCTACACCGTGTTCTTCGATATCGTCAATGGTGGAGAACCGATGTCTTTCGATCTGCCGCTTGTTCTGAACGATGCCGTCTTCCCCGACCTCGGGCAATTGCTCTCGGTAGCGGAAGTCGATGTGGACGACACGATCCCGCCCAATCCTCCGGATGTGCCGGGCGATGTGGCGATCAATTCCGACGGCACCGGAATCGTTTACACTCCTCGTGATGAGGATGGACCTTTCCCCTACGTTGAACGGTTTAGCTACGACCTAACGGACGGAAGCGAAGATCGTCAGGGTGGAGTTGTCGTCATCGAGGTTCAGGAGCGCACGGGTGAACGCGAAACAGTCACGAATGACGATGTATTCTCCGTCGATAGCAACAGCCTCAACAATCTGCTGCCGGTCTTGCTCAATGATGAAGCAAAACCTGGATCGGCGCTGAACTGGGAGATTACGAATGTCTCGACCCCGGCCTTCAATGGCATCGTTTCTATCAGCGGCCCGGTGATCCTCTATACGCCTCAGATCGATTTTATCGGGGTCGATTCCTTCAGCTACGACATTGCGGATGGTCAAGGCGGGACCGGAACTGCCTCGGTGTCGGTCCTGGTTGGCCATTTTCCGATCTGTGAAGACCTGTTCTCGGTCCTATCGGACAGCGTCGATAATGAGCTCGATGTGCTGGTGAACGATAATATCCGGCCCGATTTGGGCTTGAGCTTTACCATCGGAGTCGCGGGAACCAATGGATCCGGTGACAATCAGACGGATGCGGGTGGAACCGTAACTGTAAACGGGACAGGAACAGGAAACACGGTCCTTTACACTCCTCCAGCAGGTTTCGTCGGTAACGACGGGTTCACCTATGAAATCGCGGATGACTCCGGAAATCGGTTCAGCGGCGAAGTAGCTGTAACTGTGGCTGAGGTCGGATCCGATCGCGATACCGGCACCGTTTCCATTACGGTCGATGGTATCAATGACGTGCCCGTTTTGGCGGGTACAGCGCCGTTCCCCAGTATTATTACGGATCGTGAGACCGCGGATCCCTTCTCCAACGTATCCATAACAGATCCTGACGAGAGTCCCCCGGGCACTCCTGAGAATCTTACGGTGACAATCACCCTCGATGACGGTGACAAGGGTATTCTCCTTGGAGTTTTCAACAACGACGGAGGCGGGGTCTATTCCTTCATCGGGAGTCCCGCTGACGCCACTACGACGATCAGGGCCTTGATCTTTGATCCCACCGACAATCGCATCCCGCACGCGGATCCACCCAATCCTGAGGTTGCGACATTCACTATAACGGTGGTCGATCCTCATGGCGGCACCGCCGGGCCGGACAGCACCACGACAGTATCCGTGGTTCCGGGCGAAAACGCCCCTCCGACCGCATTTGACGACCTCAGTTTGAGTACGGATGAGGACACGGTCCTCGTCATCGATGCTCTCGACAATGACGTCGAACTCGACCTCTTGGACGTCCTCAAGTTCACTGAAATCATGGAGGCGAACAACGGAGAGGTGACCAGTCTAGAGGCCGAAGCGATCACTCCGGGGGCGGGATTGTTTGCCATTCGAGGACCAGCCGATGATCCCAATACAAGCCTCACTGATGTCGGTCGCACATTCGACAACGACCTCCCGGAAGGTCCGCGTATAGTTTACGATCCGACCGTATCACCGACCCTCCGGGCGCTGCCTCAGGATGCGATACATGTGGATATATTCGCTTACACCCTGGCAGACTTCAGCGCTGCCGGAATCCAGAAATCTCGAGGAGACGACGATACTCTTCGAGTCCAGCATATCGAACAGGCGACGGCGGCCGTGACGTTGACGGTGACGGGCGTGAACGACTTCCCGGAGCCGGTTGATGACAATTACACAAGTCCCGAAGATCAGGTCCTGCGGATCCTGGGAGACGATGCCCTGGTCGGGACCGGGTTCAATTTCGGCGATGACCCGTCCATTCCCATCATCGAGGGGAACGTCAGTCTGCTCGACAACGATTCAGACCCGGACACGGATGATGACAAGAGCACCTTGCTCGTCAGCGCGGTCAGCGCCATAGACGCCGCTCCGGGCAGTGACGACCTTACCAGTTTTGTAGCGGTCAGCGAATTTGGAGCTGAGGTCATGCTGGAAGTCCGGTTCGACCGGGCGGAAACCCATATCCTGTATGATCCGAGAAACTCACCGGCTCTCAATACCGTAGCCTTCGGGGAGAGTCTGGAGGACAGTTTCAACTATTCGGTGGTCGACCGCCACGGGGGCGTTGGAATGGCCACGGTGAAGGTGATCGTAACCGGGGTGAACGACGGTCCGACCGCCAACGATGATTCTTTCGAAACGGATGAAGACACGGCCCTGGCCATTCCTGAAGCGGACTTCCTGAGCAACGATACCGATGCGGATGGAAGTCTGGGTCTGGCCGGAAGCGGCGACAGCCTGACCATTTCGGACTTTGACGCAACGAGCCTCCTCGGAGCGGCGATTTCGCAGGGGGCGCCGGGTGGTGATCTTCTTTTCGATCCGACCGGATCAGCGACTCTGAACGCTCTGGCGCGCGATGAAATCGCTTTCGACACGTTCGATTATACGATCTCCGACGGGCAGGGAGGATTCAGCTCGGCCACGGTGACCATGATGGTTACGGGGATCAACGACAGACCGATGGCGGTCGATAATGGGAACGCCACGGATGAGGATACTCCGATCGCGGTGTCCGGTCCCGGCTTGCTCGACAACGACCTCGACTTCGATGTCGATGGTTCAGAACCGGACGATGAACTCAGAGTTCTCCCAGTCCGGAGCGGTACCAGTCAGTTGGGCGCACCGTTCTCGGTCGATCGAGACGGCAGTTACACCTTTGATCCCCGGACGTTCTTTGATCCTCTCTGGGAAGGGGAAATTGCCAACGACGAATTCAGCTACACGGTCCTGGATAACAGCCTGACGTTTGCGAAAGACGATATCTTCAGCGTCGCGACAGATAGCGTCGACGTGACTCTCGATGTGCGCGCCAACGATATTGTTCTCTCCGCTTCAGCTGCGCCGGTCCTTGACTACTCCCCCGAAGGTGAAGGAAGTCCGATCGTCAACGTGGAATGCACGGAACACAAACTCTCTGACGGTGCCGTCGTAACAATCTCCGGCTATGGAGGTCCGGGTCTCTACGACGGGATCCATACCGTCACGGTCCTTGACGACGATCATTTCACGATCGACGTTCCCTATGTCGATAATGACTCCATCAAAGGGAGTTGGAGGCCCGATGTCGTAATCACGGAGGTCCTCGACCCCGACCAGGGTGGGACGGTCGCGATCAGCGCTACCGGCGGCAGCCTGACCTATTCGCCGGCAGCTACTTTCGTCGGAGTAGAGTCGTTTGATTATTCGGTGGGCGACGGTCAGGGTGGTGTTCATAGCGCCACTATTCTGGTCAAGGTCCTTGTCGATGCCTTGAATGGAAACCTCAATGCCAACGATGACATCTTCTCGATGGCCAAGGGAACTACCGCCACTCTTGAAGTCCTGGTGAACGACAACATCCTGCCCGAGACCGGTGACAGCCTGACGATAACGGAAACCGGTCCGGTCGATCCGAATGATCTGCTCGATATCAACCCGGGTGGCGCCAGTCTCAGCTATACGCCTGATCCGCTCTTCGAGGGAACGCGAGTCCTCAATTATACCGTCACTGGTGGAGGCAGTGCCGAAGCGAGCGCGCAGGTGACGGTGGAGGTGGTCGATCGTTCAGGGATTCTCAATGTCAATGATGACCATTTCACCGTTCTCGAAGAAAGCGGCGCCAACACTATCGACGTTCTGGGTAACGACTTCACTCTGCCGGATCCGGGAGTGACTCGAATGGTCAGCCGCATTGGTCCCGATGCGGGATCTCTGAGTTCCGATAGCTTTGCGACTGGGAATGCTTCGACCGTGGAGATCGATGTTACAGGCAGCTCTGTTCTCTTTACGCCTGCCTTGTCATTCACGGGCGACGAGATCTTTTTCTACGAGGTCTCGGACGGCGCCGGTAGCACGGCCGTCGGGATGGCTTCGGTGACGGTCCAAAGCAGTGGATTCAATGCCGATGACGACCATTACACGATGATCAAGAACAGCCAAGACATCACCCTGGAAGTCTTGCGAAACGACAACCTGTTGCCGAGTGCTGGAGAGACTTTGACGATCACATTCATTGGAATTGGAGATGATGCTCCGGACATGGGAGGTACCGTGTCCATTAACGGTGGGCTCGATCAGTTGATTTATTCTCCCGCCACTGATTTCGTCGGAACCGAGACCTTTACCTACGAGATCTCTCATGGAACTCTGGATCGCGCCCAAGGAACCGTGACTGTGGAAGTGGTGGACCTGGCGGGAGCGCTGGAGGAGTCGACCAACGACGACCAATTCAACCTTGCCCAAGGCAGTGGAGATCAGACCCTGAATGTGCTGGCGAATGACGGCTATTTACCCCTGGGCGCTCCGTTCGTGTCGGTCAGTGGAGTAGGGGCGGACGGCGCTTCTCTTGGCGCCTCCTACGTGACTCCCGCCGGAGCCACTGTTGAAGTCAACGGGGCCGGAGACGGTATCGTTTTCGGACCTGATGCCGCTTTCGTTGGTGACGACTCGTTCGTCTACCAGGCGATGGACGAGCAGGGAGGGACGGGACTGGCGACGGTCGCGGTCCAGGTTGGTGACCTGCCGACCAATGATGATCTTTTCGCCGTGCTCTCTGACAGCCTAGACAATGATCTCGATGTATTGGCGAACGACAATGTGCTTCCGGAGACGGCTGAGACATTCACCATTGTAAGTGCGGGAGTCGCGGGCTCAGGTGACGGACAAACTCAAGGGGGAGGATCCGTCAGCGTAAACGGGATTGGGCCCGGAAACTCAGTTTTTTACACGCCTCTCGGAGGGACCCTGGGAATGGATTTCTTCACTTACGAAGTGACTGACGATACGGGGAATCTGGTGAGCGGAAATGTGGCCGTGATGATTATTGAAGAGGGATCAGACCGGGATTCAGCGACCAAGACGGTTACCGTTACCGGCGTCAACGATCATCCCTCGATTGCCGGCGCCGTTCCTTTCCCGGGTTCGATCGCGGATAAGGAAGCGGCGGCGCCGTTTACCGGCGTGACGATTGGAGATGTGGACATCGATCCAAGTACGGGGCTGCCTGAAGTGGTGAACGCGATAGTGAGCTTGGATGACCCGGTTAAGGGCATCCTTATGAACCTTAACGGTTTCGCCGATGAAGGCGGTGGAGTCTATTCTTTCACCGGTGTTCCGCAGGATCTCACGGACACCATTCGCCTCTTGGTTTTCGCTCCGACGATGAATCGGATCCTTGTCGGCGATCCTCCAATTTCGGAATTGACGACTCTTGCGATCACCGTCACGGACACGCATGGCGCTGTCACCGGTCCGGACAGCGGCATCACCGTAGCAGTCATTGCGGTCAACGATCCGCCACAAATTGACGGCACTCAATCGGACCAAGCAGTCTACCACGAAGGATCGATATTCGCATTTTCCGGTGTAACGATCACCGATATTGATGATAGTTTGGTCCAACCGCTGGAAGTGACCGTGCAGATCGACGATCCGATCAAAGGAGGGTTGTCAAACCTGGATGGATTTGTGGACCAAGGAGGAGGTCTCTACCATTCTGACAACGTCACCACAGCCGCTGCGACCATTTCTCTAAGAGGGCTACTCTTCACCCCCACGACGGATGGTCGGGTCACTCCGGGTTCACCGGAGACGACCCAATTCACCATCACGGTCGATGATGGATTTGCTACCCCGGTTGTCGATGCATCGACGTCTGTCATCGCCATGCATGGTCTTGTCGCAGAACTCTCGGCGGGTGGCTCAATCAGCATTTTAGGTACCGGTCCCCAATCCGACGATCTCTTCGGTTACTCGGTGGCGACAAGCGGCGACACCCTCGTGGCGGGGGTTCCCTTTGACGATGACAATGGAAACGATTCCGGTTCCGCCTATGTATTTGCTCGAGACGAAGGTGGATCCGATCAATGGGGTCTGGTCATGAAATTGCTTCCCCTCGATGGAACGGTGGGAGCGAATTTCGGCCAGTCCGTTGCCGTCAGCGGCGACTTCATTGCGGTCGGTGCACCGTCCGATTTTCCGGATGGGACGGCAACCGGATTCGTTTACATCTTTGCCCGCAATTTGGGGGCAGGGGATCCGTGGGTGGAGGTCGCTAAACTGGTCTCTTTCGACGCTGCCCAAGGTGACATGTTCGGATCTTCGCTCTCCATCGATGGAAACATCCTGGCGGTCGGCGCCCGTCATGATGATACCGGTAGTGAGATCAGTAGTTTGGTTATCGGTGGCGACAGCGGATCCGGTTCCGTCTACGTCTACACTGGGACCCCCGGGCTTCCTTCGCAATGGCTCCTGGAAAAGAAGGTTGTGGGTTCGCTAGGAGGGTCTGGGGATGATTTTGGCTACTCGGTCGCGGTTGAGGGGAACACCCTTGTAGTGGGCGCTCCAGGAGCGGACGGTAAGCCGGGAGAGCCGAGTGGTCCGGTTGCGAAATCCGAGGCGGTTGAGAATTCCGGTGCGATCTATGTGTTTGAGCGTGACCTGGGTGGTAGCGGCGAATGGGGTGAACGGGTGCGGCTCATACCCTCGGACATCGAGAGGAACGATCGCTTTGGATTCTCGGTTGGCATCAGCGGCGACTCGATTGTCGCCGGCTCACCTTTGGATGAAGTGAACCTACTTTTAACGGGCTCTGCGTATGTTTTCGAGCGGGACGAGGGCGGAGCAGACCAATGGGGCGAGGTTACGAAGATCCTACCCACCGCAGGCGAGGACGACGGCCTCTTTGGATTCGCCGTAGCGATCGAAGAGGACAGAGTCGTTGCGGGCATGCCCAATGACGATGACCGAGTGTCGGCAGAAGATCCGGGCCCGTCCGACTTCGGCTCCGCCTATGTCTTCGGCCGGGATCAGGGCGGGGTTGGCCAATGGGGTTTGATCGAAAGACTCAACGCCCCCGTTCTTGAGGCCGACGATCAGTTCGGATTCTCCCTCGCTTTGGTTGACAATACTTTGGCCGTGGGAATGCCTTTTGCAGACGAGTCTGGTGGAGACCAAGATGTGGGTAATGCATTTGTCTTCCGGATAAAATTCAACAATCCACCTCAAGTCGCGAATCCTGTTCCCGATCAGATAGCGACCGTCGATAAGTCCTTCGAATTCACGATTCCTTCGGGATCCATAACCGATCCGGACGTCGGTGATTCGCTTGTCTTTTCCGCCGATCTCGGCTCGGGAACGCCATTGCCTGGTTGGTTGAGTTTTGATCCCGTGCTGCTAAGCCTCAGCGGCACTCCCCAAGCCGCCGATCTGGGAGACTGGGCGATCGAATTTACGGGGACGGATGAGGATGGAGAGAGTGCCTCCGATGTGTTCGTCATCACCGTAAGTCAGGTTGAAAGCGGGAGCTCGGGAGAGGTCTTCAGCAGCTGGTTATCAGGATTCTTCTCCCCGGCTGAACTCGGTGATCCAGGCCTCGAGGATACGCTATGGGGAGACGGCGCCGATCCGGATAAGGACGGTCGGAGCAATCTCCTTGAATACGGTCTGGGTTCGGGCCCCACGGATGCTGAGAATGGCGGTCAAAATATCTTTGAGGAATTTGGCGAAGATGAAGAGGGGTATTTCTTTCTCACCTTCATGCGGCGTCGAGACGATGGAAGTCTGATCTATACATTGGAAATCTCGGAGGACCTCTTCCTCTGGAACTCAGGCCCCGGCTTCCTTATCGTTACATCCATCGTTCCCATCGACACTGAGTTTGAGGAGGTAACAATGAAGGCCGTCTCCCATCCGGAAGCAGGGATCCCGCTGTTTGTTCGCCTCAGGATCGAGCGCAATTAGTCCTGAGGAAAGGAATACTTCCTCAAGACTTCGAGATCGACGTACTCAACGACTGAAATGTGGGTGGCGTTCAGATTGATCTTGGGCGCGAGACCGCTCTGGTAGGCCTCGATCCACCTTTCCATGCATATGCACCAGTGGTCGCCGGGGTTGAGACCTGGAAATCCGAATTCGGGATGTGGCGTTGAGAGATCGTTGCCTTGGGATTTTGAAAAGGAAAGAAACTCTTCCGTCATCTCCGCGCATACAGTGTGCATACCGACATCTTCACCTGAAGTATCGCACTTGCCGTTGCGGAAGAATCCCGTCACCGGATCGGTGCAGCAATGGATGAGTTCGGATCCCAGTACGTTTTGGGCCATTAGGAAGCTGTTTGGCTAGGAGGCTGTCGGACGAACTCTGTCACATGCAAAGCAATCGAAAGTCAAGTTCCAACAGCCTCCTAGCCTTGGGGTAGGAATCCGGAGAGGAGAAAGGCGAGGCCGAGAAAGCTGAGAAATCCGAACACATCGGTAACGGTGGTGAGGATGATTGAGGATGATTGAGCCGGGTCCTGTTTCAGAGCCTTTAGGATCAGTGGGATAGCGGCTCCCGAGCAGCTGGCGATCATCATTGCCACAACCATGGAAATAACGATCACCGCAACCAGCCCGGTCGACCGGCTCCAGATCCAGACTCCCGCGCCGGTCACGACGGCGACCGCACAACCATTTAGGAATCCGGCCAGGAGTTCCTTCCGGATCAGAAGGAACCACTGAGTGACTCGGATCTCTTTCAAAGTGAGGCCGCGCACTGAGACCGCTAAAGCTTGAGCTCCAGTATTGCCTGACTGGCCGGCGACGACCGGCAGGAGGACGGCCAGAGCGGTGAATTGGGCGATCAGATTTTCGAAGAGGCCGACTACCGCGGCCGCCATGAAGGCTGTGATCAGGTTGATCTGGAGCCAGGGCAATCGCTTGCGTACGGAAATCAAAGGTGAGGAGAGGGCGCCTTCGTCCGGGCTCGCGCCGACCATTGATTGGATTCCTTCGAGGGCCTCCTGTTGGGCAGCATTGACCAGACCTTCATAGCGGATGACTCCGAGAAGTTTGCCTTCAAAATCCACCACTGGGATGCTGGAAGTCTTGTGTTCTTCGAACAGACGCATCACTTCCATAGTCGGTTCAATCGCTTGTACGGCGGTGGGGCGGGGTCCGGAGATGGCGTTGAGGGGTTGTCCTGCTGGGGCAAGCGCCATGTCCTGGAGCCGAACCGTACCGACCAACAGTCCCTCATCGTCGACCAGATGGAACCGGGACGCATTTCGGATTCCGGAGTCCTGAATCTGGTGTAATGCATCCGCGGCCTGGGTCGTTGCCCGGAAACTGAGCACGTTCCCCTCCATCAGGTGCCACGCTGCGGTAGGGGGATAGGTCATCATTTCCCGAAGATCCGAAGCAAGCCTCTTTGATACCTTGCTGAGCAAAGCATCGACGGTGTCGTGCGGCAATTGCACGAAGGCAATCACGATCTTGGAAGGATCCATGGCTTCGAGGATCTTTCCCGCCGACTCTGGGTCGAGACGGTCGAGGAGTCGAGCTCGCGAGGGTGGAATAACTCGATTGAGAGTCACCGCCGCCAGGTTGGGCTGGATAGAAGAGAGAAACATTGCCGCCTGGCTAGGATCCTCCCCTTCCAGAACTTTGGCCGACTCGTCGGGATACAGCCTAAGGTATTCGGAGGCAACAAGCGGTCCGATGCCCGATTCTTGCGATTCTTCGCGCGTCACCGTTCTACTTCCGTTCTCCTCTCATCTCCCAGCACTCCGCTCCTTGAAACATCCAAACTGTCCATCAGCCCAGAGAGGCCGAGTCGGTAGATCTCAGCCAATGCCATACCGGTACGCTTGACTCTCTGTGAATCATCCGTCGTTACCGATTGTCGGCTCATTCGTTCGACAACGGGTTGACAAACGGCGCCGATATAGCGATTTCCATCGTCTACCACGGGAAGAGCCTGGAAGCGTTTCAGATCAGCATTATCGGCGATCGAAAGGGCGTCGGCCCGGGCGGGAATGCGGAACAGGCAGGGTAGCATGACGGATGCGAGGGTCGTATCCGAGTCGCTTTGGAGTGCATCGCGGGCTCGAGCGGCGCCAACCGGTAGGTGCCCTCGATTGAGGATGAAAACACAGTCGTAGGCAGTCCCTTTGATTCGGCGAAAGAGCGACACCAAATCGTCGATTTTGTGATCGACGGGAAGCGCGGGATAGTTTGGGTCCATCACGGCTCCACAAGTGCGCTCGGGGAAATGTAACATCCTCGCAAGATCCGTGCGCCTCTCTTCTTCGATCGATTCTAGGAGATGTGTCCGCGACTCATTGGGCAGGCGTCGCAGGAGGGCCGCCCCACCGGAAAGCGTCATTTCGTCCAGAATAGGTGCAATCTCTTCGTTTGAGAGATGTTCCAGTCCTCCGCGGCTTGCCTCTGGTGACATCAATTCAAGAATCCAGGCAGCTGATCCGGGAGAAACGCCTCTTAGGTATTCGGCGCGCTCCGCGGAGCTCACTGATTCCAGCACCATGGCGACAGAATCTGGGTGGCTGTCGTTATATCCTCGGCAGAGTTTTTCGATGACTTCCATAGCCCGACAGATTCCTAGGATGGCTTACTTAGTCGGGTCGACTTGGACTGGGCGAACAGTTTCGCTGGGACGGTTACGCGCCCTTGGGGAGTATCCATCATCACGAACGTGTCGGTGATCTCGACGATAGTACCGCTCACCCCTTCAATATCAATTTCCTGCCCGACGCCGTAAATCTTCTGAACGTAGTGCGAGGCCAGGATATTACCTACCAGATCGCGTGCGCCGAGGCCGAAGGCGAGGGCGGCGGCGAGGAGAAGGCCGGCCAGCACGATCCCGGTCAGGGTAGTGAGAAATGTCAGATCGATTCCTAGCTGGTTGATGGCCAGGACCGCCGAGAGAATAACCAGGGAGATCTGAGTGAGCCTTCCGAACATGGAGGCGTGAGGCAACCGCCCCAATGCTCGCGTAGTAAGGTTGCCGGCCGCGCTCCCTCCCCAGAATCCCCCGAATACGATGACCAGCGCCATGAAGATCTTGGGAAGGTAGCTGATGACCTGGGCGATCCAGGCCGTGAGGATCGGAAGACCCATAGTCTCGGCCGCCGCTGCCGCGAAGAAAAGCAGGATGAACCAATAGAGGACGACCGGAAAAACAGTTTCGGCGCGCGAGAAGGTGCGCAGGGTGCTCGCCTCGAAGGCCGCGAATCGCTTCGGGACAATGCTCTGCAGTCCTCTGAGGAGGCGACGCATCAGAAAGCGAACAATGATGGCGCAGAGCCATCCCAATATGAGCAGCCCGATACCGCCCGCAAGCCGGGGAAGCCAGTCCACGGCCGCCTCCTTTACTCGCTCGGTGGCTTCTAACAGATCAATCATGGTGTTCTCTCCTCAGCGGACCATGGAGAGTACCCATGTAGACTCTTATAGCAACGACTTTGAAAGGCTTCACAGGATTGGGAGAACAGGGAGTGACTGACTGACTCCCGGTGTCTTGAGCGATCTGATTCTTTTTGAATTGATCGAAACGAGCATCGAACATCAATCAATAGGCAAATTCGGCGTGGTGTTGGCCATCCTTTTGCTCTTGCTCCAGACGACCCCAAGCATGGCCGAAGAGAAGGTCACGATCGCGGTGGTTGGAGGAACGACCTTCGGGCACCCGGCCTCATTTGGAAAGGGCCTTGTCGAAGAAGAGGGCTCCTTCACGGTCAAGACTCATGCCGGCGAGAGCCCGCCAATCTATCGCCTGCGTGGCGCGTGTGCCAACCTTGGATAATTCCTATGATCCCGTATGGGACGGTGAGAAGTACGAAGGTAGTTACACGAGCAAGAGCGCGAAACCTGGGAGTGAGAGACGCGATTAAATAATCGGAAAACCAAGAGCTGTAAACGCGGTCGCTGACCGCGTAGAACTCCTTCGGCAGCGGGAGAGTCCTATCCATGATGACGGCCGTCATCACGGATGTGACATCGGTCACCGATAGTAGCCGACAACATTGTTGTTGAATGGCCCGAATAATTGCCGAAGACCTCGAGGTTTCTGGGCCGGTTGAAGGTCCGCGAATGGAACTGCGATCCTACGGATGGGGGAAGTATGCCATACCATTGACGGTTGCCGATGAGCCGTCAGGTTGGAGGGGTGAGGGCCCTCGAGCCCCTTAACGAAACGAAAAAGAACGTTGTTATCGATTTCAACTACGCGGCTTGGGCTCGAGGGCCCTCGAGCCTCCCTTTCTGGGGTCGTGTTCCATCTGGATTCCCAGAATTCATGGCCTGGAAATCCGCACCAAGATTGAAGATTCTAGTCATTCATAGAGTGAGTCCACCGTCACCTCCCGCCCGTTCATCTCGGCGGAGCGGTAGGCCGCGTCGAGGAGTTCAACCGTGCGCCAACCGTATTCGGCGGGCGATCGATTTCCCGCTTTGCCGTGAATGATTTCAACCAGGTTGGTGGCCGGCAGGTGGGCGGGATAGGCGGCGCCAGAGCCCACCGAATCACTTCCCGGGTGGTCGGTCTCGATCGTATCCGGCGACGGAGTCAAGTCTTCTTCAGTGCCGTCGTCGTAGCAGATCGTGCCGGTCCCTGCGATGTAATCCAGATCGACCCAACCATCGCCGCAGTAGATCTGGATATCGAGTTTTCCTTCGCCTCCTTTGACCGCACCGGTACTGCCGATTGTGGCCAAAGATCCGTTGTCCATGCGGACGATCATTGCGTCGACCACATCGACATGAACGTCGAGCTTATCCATCAGCGCTATCACCGAAACGGGCTTTAGATCAGTGAGGAAAAACATCATGGCGGCGGAGTGAGTGACTTGAAGATGTCCCTGTCCGCCGCCGGAGCGTTCCGGATCGCTGTAGACATCGCCTGGTCCGACGACCGGGTAGTGAATTTCCATCCCGGGCTGATCGGACTCGTCATCGCCACGATAGAGATTGATTGGGGATGAAGTGAAAGTGTTGGAAATGTAGTGAATGTCGTTTAATTCTCCCGACTGCAACGCTTCCCGCGCGCGAACCGATTGGGGTAGGAATTGCCAAGGATAACCCATGATGATCTCGCGTCCGTGGCGGCCTGCTTCTTCTACCAGGTCGCGTGCGTGGATCGCGGTCAGAACCATCGGCTTTTCGATCACCATGTGAAGGTCACTCTCCAGGCAGGCACGGGCGACTTCGTAATGAGCGGTGTGCCAGACCGCGACGACAACGCCGTCCAGTTTTTCTTTGGCCAGCATTTCGCGGAAGTCACTGTAGGTCTTATCGACCTGATAGTGTTCAGCTGCCTTGGCCAAGACCTCCGGGCGAATGTCCGCCAGCGCCACGAGTTCGGCGTCCGGATGCGCTATCAGGGTTGGGATATGGGCGAAGGTCGACCACCAGCCTGTACCTATAACCGCTATTCTGGCTTTGTTCTCGTTCATGATCTGACCTGTTGGTTCAGAAGATCCACGAAAGTTTATCCGGTCAATCATCAATAGCACGAATAGCCCATGATCGATATTAGACGGATGTTGCACCGGATTAAAGGTGCCCAATCGTACGCCTGGCTGGAGGGGCGAGGGCCTCCAATCTTGAGGTTATTTTTCAGGGAAACTCCCGAGTTTCCCTGGCGCCTGCTCCCTCATCAGCATTGAAGTTTCTAATCGGATCTCAACAATAGGCATCGAAATGGCCAACAAACCGATACAAGATCAGACCCGCCGAGCTCTCATTACGGGAGGGGCGAGCGGTTTCGGGCTCGCTATCGCCAATGCGTTGCTCGCCCAGGGCGCTCGAGTCGCGATCGGCGATATCGATTCTGAATCGCTTCAGGAAGCAGTTAGGACTGTCGGCTGCGATGACCTCATGCCTCTGGATTTGGACGTCACTTCGCCTGCCTCTGTTCGAGCCGCGGTAGATGCTTGCCAGACCCGGTTCGGCGGGCTGGACGCGCTAGTGAACTCGGCCGGTGTCATCGAGATTACTCCCTTTCTGGAAATCAGGGAAGAAGAGTGGGACAGGATCATCGACGTCGATCTCAAGGGGACCTTCCTGGCTTGCCAGGCGGCAGCACCCTTTCTCTGCGAGAGCGGGCACGGACGCATCGTTAACATTGGATCCGATGCATCCAGGATGGGCTGGCCCTTGATTTCTCACTACGTTGCCGCAAAATTTGGTGTCGTCGGCCTGACAAAATCCCTCGCCGGGGAATTAGCGGAGCACCAGGTTACGGTCAATTGCGTCTGCCCCATTGCTACCGCATCGACCGGGATGGGGCAGAAGTGCCTGCGATGGAAGGTGGATGCCATGAACAGGTCGGAGAGCGAAGTTCATAAGGCCACTGCGGCGGCCGTTCCTCTGAAGCGGAACTCGACCGAGGCCGACGTCGTCAACGCCGTCATGTTCTTTCTCGCCGACAGTTCATCCTTCCTCACCGGGCAGGTTCTGGATGTCGACGGAGGGATGCTTAGCACCGCGTCGATACCGGGAAGCGGGGAGGAGTGAAGGTTTGGGGTTTTCTGGATAAATGGACCTATGGAAAGGTGTCAGGTTTCAGGTGTCTGGGAAATCCAGTTCTTTGTCGCGAGCTTTGTCGCGAGCCTTGTCGAAATCCCTCGGGCAGGAAGGTTACGACAGAGTTTCCCACACCGGGAGAAAAGCTCCCTCCCAAACTTTGACGACCGAGTGTAACGGGAATTCGATAACTACATTTCAACTTCGGATCAGGACTGGACGGAGAAAGCAGATCGAAAAGGAGATCCGCATGAGCAACATCAAACTATCGGGAGCAGCTTGGACATGGGTCGGCGCCACCTTGGAGGAGGCGGCCCGAATCTATCGGGCGCTGGGAGTGAAAGCGTTGGACCTGATCGCCATGCCGGGCGCGGCCCTGGAAGCCGATGAGATTGCCCGCGACCCGCTCGGTCATGCTGATCGGGCGCGTAAGCTGGATGTCGAGCTCGTGAATCTCATTACAATATTCGGTGCAGGCTTTGAAGACAGGGCGCTCAATTCGACGGACTCCGGGGTGAGGGAAATGAACCTTGCGACATACAAGGGCTTGCTGGAGTTCTGTGCCGCCGCACGTGTCTATTCAATTATGGTCCTTCCTGGCGTGCTCCAGAAAGATATTAGCCGGGATGAGGCTCTCGAAATCAGCGCTGCCGAACTGCGGACAATGAACGTGCTGGCAAAAGAAGCCGGGGTCCTCCTGGCCTATGAACCGCATGTCGAATCGATCCTGGAAAGCCCTCAGGAGATTCTCGATTTTGTGAAAGAGGTACCGGAGATCAAGCTCGTGCTCGACTATGCCCATTGTGTTTCCCTCGGTCATACGCAGGTCGAGATCGACGCCCTGGCACCCTATGCCGGCCACGTCCACTTGAGGCAGGCTGCGTCGGGGAAGATCCAAGCGCGATGGGCGGAGGGCGAGATCGATTTCGTGGCCGGCATGCAGTTGCTCAAGAAGATCGGTTACGAGGGCTACGTCACGCTGGAGTACGAGCATGAAGAATTCTGGGATATGGATAAGTGCGATGTCATGACGGAGACGATCAAGATGCGGGATGCGGTGTTACCTTTTGTCTCGTGAAAGGGATGTTCGAAAAGGCGAAAACGCAACCGCAGAGCACGCGGAGGGCGCAGAGAGAGAAGGGGAAATCGGTGCATCAGAGCCGCAATCGAGAAAGTGAAAATAGAGATATGATAAACCGCAGATTTCGGAGCTGAATGGAAAGCTTGATCCCTATTCGTTGCCGTGCATTGATTCGTTGTGTCCCATGAAAAGAATGATTCCCGTCGGTGAAGCGCTGAAGTTGCGGCCCGGTTGCTATGAAGAATACAAGCGGCGGCATGATGAATTGTGGCCCGAGTTGGCGGAGGTCATGCGGGAAAACGGAATCAACATGGTGATTTACCGCTTCGGGGACACCCTTTTCGTCTACGGAACGGCCCCTTCCCAAGAGGCTTGGGCGCGTGTCGAGAGACATCCGGTGACGCCTCGCTGGAATGCTTTTATGGCGGAAGTTCTGGAAACCGATGAGAAAGGAGATCCTATCGTTCACCAACTCGACCAGGCATTCAGATTCGGAGATCTCCCCTAGCAGCCTATCGAACTTGAACTTTCTCTCACGACCTTTACCCTTATTCGATAGGCTGCTAACAAGAAATCTGTCGGTCTGATCTTGATAGGGATCTAAGTTTTTAACCGGAAACGCATAGTTCAGAGATGGCTCGTAAGCTAGATCCGACAGATTCCTAATGAAGATTAAGCACATCGAAGCAATTCCCCTGGTCCGGGAGTTGGAGGAAGTCTTTCAGGGAGGCACTTACAAGATCACAAGCCGTAACACCATTGTCACCCGCGTGGAATTGGAAAACGGTGTGGTCGGGGAGACTTTCGGCGGTGACGAGGACCAGTATCAACTCGATGTCTGCCGGGTGGTGAATTCCGTCTATCGCCCCCTCATCGTGGGCCAGGATGCCAGGGACGTGGAGAAACACTGGGAGCGAATGTGGGCGACGCGGGTGGATTTGAATAATCGCGGAATCCACAGTCTCGATCTGGCCAAGCATTGCGTCCTCACCCAGGCCATCGCCGCTGTCGACATCGCCCTCTGGGACGCTCTGGGCAAATCATTGGGGCAACCGGTTTATAAGCTTCTCGGCGGATTCCGCGACCGCATCCCGGTAATCGCGATTGGCGGTTACTTGAGAGAAGGCGACTCCTTCGTCGATCTGGAAACGGAGATCGGACGCTACAAAGAGGAGCAGATACTCGGAATCAAGATGAAGGTGGGCAAACTCTCGGTCGAAGAAGATATCGAGCGAGCCCGCCTCGCCCGCAAGGCCGGTGGCCCGGACTTTCACCTCTGCACCGATTCCAACCAGGCCTGGACCGTAGGGGAGGCGATGATATTCGCTAGAGGCGTGCGCGACCTCAATCTCGCCTGGTTGGAGGAACCGGTCCGCTGGTACGATCAGATTGAGGGCAATGCTCGGGTGCGTACTGTCGGCATTCCCGTGAACGCTGGGCAGGGTGAGATATCCCGACACGGCTGCAGGGAACTGATAACCCGAGGAGCGGTTGATATTATCAACGTAGATGCCACCATCGCCGCCGGCGTTACGGAATGGCGCAGGGTGGCCGGTATGGCTCACTCATTCGGCGTTAGCATGGCACATCATGAGGAGCCTCAGGTGGCTCTTCACCTCCTCACTGGCGTGGCCCACGGCCTCTGCGTGGAGATTTTTCCCGATTACACCCGCGATCCCATGTGGGTCGACCTTCCCGTGGAACAACCGGAGATACGCGACGGTTACATGCTTGTCCCCGATAAACCAGGCTTCGGTTTCGACCTTCGCGCCGAAACCATCGAGAAATGGACGGCCGTGGAAATGACATAAGCTTCAATCAAGAGACTTGATTGAAGCTGCCAGTTTTAGTATTCGCCTCGCGCGCTCCACCACGGGAGCATCGACTAACTTTCCTTCGAACTGAATCGCCGCCACTCCCTGGGCTTCCGCCTCCTCGAAGGCTTGAACGACCTTATCGGCATGAAGGGTTTCCTCTTCGGTTGGAGAAAAGACTTCGTTGCAGGTTCCGATTTGATCGGGATGGACGCAGAATTTGCCCTGAAAGCCGAGCTGTTTGGCTCGGATGGCATCGGTGCGGAGTGCATCGCAGTCTTTCAAGTCGATCATGAAGGGTGTGTCGAGCGGTGGTGCTATACCCGCGGCTCGGCAGGCGACAGGGATGCGCGAGCGGGGATAGAGCAGTTCGTTTCCGTCCCTCGTGATTTCAATACCGATATCGAGACAGTAGTCAGCCGCTCCGAAAGCCACGGCCAAAAGCCTGTTTGGATCTGTCTTTTTCGAGATGATCTCGAATACGTTCTGCACCCCGGTAGCGGATTCGATGAGAAGCATCAGGTCGATGCTTCCCGCACCGATTCCCTGTTCTTTTTCCGCGTCGAGGAGGAGCGATTCGATCTTCCGGACCTGGTCGGGGCTCTCCACTTTTGGGAGGAGGATGCAGGTGAGATTTTCCAACATCACCTCTTGCAGGTCTCCCTCCAGAAGACCCGACTCCAAGGAGTTTACTCGCACGATAAGATTTCTTTCACGCCCTCGTAACTCCAATAGCTTGTCCCGAACCACGCCGCGCGTCTCCTTCTTCTTTGCTGGAGAAACCGCGTCTTCCAGATCAATGATGACCGCATCTGCGGCCGTTGCCACGGCCTTGTCCACTCGATCGGGCCGATCCCCCGGAACAAAGAGCGCCGTCCGCAACGGTCCGAATCTGTTGAAGCTAATGTTCATTTGTTATTGCTAGGAATTTTATGGTCGGAATGAAACCGAGCAAGTCTTCCCAATTAGACCTGGAACAGCGAAGCCGTAACCAAAGAACGATCTCGGCCTGTCATGAACCTGAACCCTGAACACTGAAACCTGGACAAATGGTCGATCGAAATGTCAATGTCCAGTCATGGTTACCGGAACGACTGGCCTCGATCACGTCGGTTTCAGCGTGTCGGATCTCGACCGCTCGATTGCTTTTTACACCCTCCTACTCGAGCAGGAGCCGGTGATGCGCCGGCGCTACCCCGAACAGTACGTGGCGCGCGTGGTCGGCTACGACGAAATCGACTTGGACGCAGCATTTTTTGAGATCGGGGAAAGCGGTGTGATCCTGGAGCTGCTCGAGTACCGTCTGCCACCCAACGCTCGTGTCGATATGGAAACCTACAATGTCGGCAATGCTCACCTCTGCCTGATCGTGGGCGATTTGGAAGCTGAGTACGATCGGCTCGTTCCTCAGGGCGTCGCATTTCGTTCCGAGACTCCCGTCGACATCCCGATCGGGCCGTATCAGGGTGGCAAAGCCTGCTACCTGCGGGACCCGGATGGCATCAGCATTGAACTCCTCGAGCCGCCCCCCGCCGGCGGACCGGATTTCTCGGGGGCAAAGGGATAGCCTGCTAGTAGAGGAATCCAAGTGATGATAGGGGTCTGCTCGACTCCTGTGTGCCTGGTCTGGGTTGAAAGATTATCTTTTGAAAGGAACCTGAAATCCCTTTGAACTGATCTGTTCCTTTGCCGGCGCCTCCGACTTCAATCACAATTTTCTCTTTGAAACCGTCCAGGAGAAAATCCGGACATTTTTTCCCCACTTCGTTCTTGAGGTAGAAAGGTGTCTGACCCGTCGTTTGGAGCATCTCAATGACAAAGTCTTCCCTTAATCCTCCGATTGCCTGATCATAGTCCTGGTAGAGAAGCCGATAGGGTGGAATCATAAGTACCAACAATCCCAAGAAAGGCCCTTCCAGTATGACTCTCAAGGATGCTGTAGAGCCATCGTTTGTGTTGGTAACTCGCCCCTTCTTCCCGGGCTGATTGGTTCAGCTTCTGTAACTCGTTAAGATCCATTCACGTGTTTTGGCTAATAATTGACTAAGATACAAGATATTTTAGTCAATAGTTGACCAGAATCCGAGGCTTGTTCATCGGTCAGATTTCCGAGAGATCACCGGCTTAGGACCGATCTGTGGAGCACGGTTGCATTCCACCCTATCAGCGGTACAGAATCCGATCTTGAATGACGACGACACTGCTTTTTGACGACCACAGGCTTAACCGGCTCGACAACGTGGTGCGGAAACTCGGACGACCCGAGCGGCTTGATGATGCGACCTACCACGACCCACACGGAAATACCTCATTCGGCTATCCTTCCGTCTTTCGAAGTGAAGAGAGCGGAACCTGGCGGATGGTGTATCAGACTGCTTTTCGCGCTGGGGACTTGAACTTAGCCCAGGTCCTGGCTGAGAGCGAAGACGGCCTCGACTGGCGGCCACGAGACACGACTGGAGAGATCGACCTGCCTGACCGGCTGCTGCCGCACCAGATCGTGTCGATTGAGGAGCAGAAAGAGTGGGGCTCATGCTTTGTCGATCAGCGGGCTGTTCCCGAGGAGCGCATCAAGGCCTTTCAGGTCTCTTTTCCGGAGGGAATCGCCGGGGGCGGTCGAGCGGTGCTGCTGGTTTCAGCTGACGGGGTCCGGTGGAAGCACAAGAAGAACGGAGCTTGGCTTAATCCTGGAGCAGATCCAGGTATCTTCGCCTTCTGGAACGAAGTACGCCAGAGCTATATTGTTCTGACGCGCCATGAGATCTTGGATCGACGGATAACCGCCGTGGAGACGACGGATTGGGTCCATTACACGGAGCCGGAGCTCGTTGTTCATCCGGACGGCCTCGACGCTCCGCTCACTGAACCCTACGGCATGGCGGTGTTTCCCTACGAAGACTATTACATCGGCCTTCTCTGGCTCTTTCATACGATACCTTGGGACCCTGCCATTCGCCGATTTCGGGGAGGGCACATCGACTGTCAGCTCGCCTACAGCCTCAACGGCTGGCATTGGCACCGCGGGCTACGCGATCCCTTCATTCCCAACGGCGCCCCGGGCGAACCTGATTCGGGATGCGTATACCCTGGATCCCTAGTAGTCCAGGAGGACGGCTCTCTCCGCATCTATGCGTCGGCCTGCACCCATGAGCACGGGATTCCACCAGAGGGTTCTGGTTCCATAGTCGTCTACCGCCTACGTCGCGACGGCTTCTGCTTTCTCGAAAGTAGCGACGGCGCTGGTCTGGTTGGAATACGACCGGTCTACTGGCGTCGCGGCGAGGTAGAACTGAACGTTTCGAGCCCGGGCGGCTCGGTCCGGGCGCAGGTTACTGATCAGGTCGGCACTCCCCTGGAGGGATTTACTTTCCAGGACTGTCAGCCCTTTTCCGGTGACGACACAGAGTGGACTCCGGTGTGGAAGGACGAGAATAAGATGGCGACGCTAGGCGGTCAGTTCCTTCGCGTGGAGGTTGAGCTCAACAGCGCACGCCTCTACGCGGTTCGAGGCGACTTCGTGAAAACCATGCCCACTGCGATCGCCCGCCACAGGGAGTATGGCGAGATTCCGGAAGCCAGAATCGGCTGGTAGGGAATCTGTCGGATTGCGCCCTTCGGCGGGCTCAGGACAGGGTCTTGCGATTTTTGTAATAGGATGCACCATCTTTTGCGTGGCGGTACACTAGAGGCTGTCCCAAATCCGAGAGGATTTGGGTGGAAGCCTGATACCGATATCAATCTTCGTCACGTTATGTAGACCACGACATGCCTTCCGTCCTCGGTAGCTTACCTTTTATCCGTTATGCACCTTTCCAGCACCCTTCCTCTCGCTTTGAGTCGATAGTTCTCCCAAGGAAGCGCCTCTGACTCGATTCTTGGATCCCTATGCCGCCTGCGTTGCCTCTTTCTCATGTTCTTGCGCAAGTCTCTGCGCGATTTTCCATAGATTGTGGGACAGAACCGACCAGGCCACGCTAAGGTTACGGTTGTCAAAGCCTTTGCTGCGTATCTTGCCCCCGTGCCATCGGTTCTTGAGCACTCCGATCCGGCCTTCGGTGCTCCCTCGTCGTCGCTGCAACCGGACAAAGCGCGGCTCCTCCATCCGCTCCTTGAGCTCTTGTGGATTGCGGGGCGTAAGGGCGTCAAAAATCCCCTCTGCCTGGAGCCGCTTGCTGGCCGCCTTCGAGGCATAGCCCCGATCCCCACTGATCGCTTCGATCTTCTCCTCTAAAGCGAAGCCCTTTTGCCTCTCCAGACTTTCCCAAAGCTGCTTCAATTCGCTCGGGGCCTGCCCCCCATACAGTTTCCAGTCCAACAGATATCCCTCTGCGCTCTCGCATAAATAAAGGGTGTTGCCAAACTCCACCTCCCGATCTGCCTTGCCTCGCACGATGACGTCAATCTCAGGTTCGTAGGCGCTCAGGATCTTCTCCTCATTCTTCACCTGCCGCCCCCCTATGATCCGTTCGTGCGCCTGTTTCATGACCTGCGGTATCTGCTCTAACATACCATCCATTCGCTCGATGATTCGGCTCGCCTTCTTCTCGGTGTAATCGCTTTGCATCCACATAGCTTCCAATAAGTCACGGTGGCGAAGGGCATGGCCCTCAATCTTCTTGAGCAATAGCTTCATCCGCCGCAGGATCCCTTTACGCGCTTTGCCCGCCTCCCGGCGCCGACGCGCATGCGTCATCTCCAGGCACCGTTTGTTCATCTCCCGAGCCAATCCCTTTGCTCCCTGGGGCATGCGCTGTTTCATTCCCGCCTGCCGGATCAGACTGATCGCCTTGAGCAGCGTTGCTCCCACATCCTTGAGCAAGACCCAGTCCACGGGCCAGTGGATGTTCGCTTCCAGGCAAGTGGCGTCGATCAGGCATTCCCTCGTATCGATCGGCTTCTCTAATCCTGCCTCACCACAATGTTCAGCATTGCCCACCACCTCGGTCATCCTTGCATGCAGCTGTCTCAGATACGCTTCGTCGAAGAATTTCGAATCCCGTTCCAGACTGCTCTTCGATATTTTCCGGATCCCGTCTACCTCACGCACCCGGCAAAAATTAGCCAGAAGCTCACTGCGTCCCAACTCCTGCGACAGACAACGAAAGGATATCCCTCCGAGTAAATGACGCACCACCTCCACCCGCAGCGCTTTTATCGCTCTTAGAGCGCGTCGCTCCCGATCCTTCCCTCCCGCTTCATCCCATCCTTCCAAGGCTTTTACGATCGCCTCCCTTTCCAGCGAGGAGTCGATCAAAACCCGGTCAATCCGCTCCATTGTTTCCAGAAACACGGTGTAGTCTTTGCATCGAATGACTGGAGTTAGGGCTGGACGCAGGAAGCTTTGTACGGCAATATTTTTCATGAGAAGGGCGTGCTTTGTATTTGACTAACGCAAGCATAAGCGCCCTTTTTCGCCGGATCGAGCTTTTTGCAGCTCTATCCGGCCTTTTTTTTGCCCATAACTCATTAAAAATCAATTGTTTCCACCACTGGGACGGGCTCTACACTAAACACGAAAGCGGGCCAGCCAGTTTGCCGGGAGGCAGAGTGAGTCTCAATCGAATCAGGCGAGAGGTCCCGTGCGGTCTGCTCTATGCCAGTTTGACGCCCGGTGGGCTCCCAAGTGGTGGAAGAGCCGTTTGAGGAAAAAACTGATGCAGACCAGCTGTAGCTCGCTCGGTGACGAGCGGGACACTCCGGAACTCAGTTTTGACGTCGATTGATCCGTCTCCGCGCGAGCGCTCCGCCGTGACATGTCCGGCATGCTAGACAACTCGAGCAGCGGTGGGCCGTGACCTCCGGGCGCGGCAGTAACCTCGATGATCCATCCTAACTCGTTCCGCGTCCGGAGGCCACGGACCACCTTTTTGACCGCGTCCGGCGCGGAAGGCGGCTCCGCTGACCTCTGTATTGACGAAATTCGTAACAAATCTTGGAATCGACTTCATGTCTGACCTAGAGATCAAGTTAGCTGAATCAAGAGTCATATACTCTACTAAAGAGCTGGAAGAGGATTTTCCGGATTTCAAACCGGAGCCTGGTAAGCGCGACCCGGAGGATGTCATTCGAGATGTTCTCCCGATTGGACCGATGCAGATGCATTCCCTGATGGATCTTCCGAATGGTGATTTACTTCCTCACTTCGATACAAGAAAAGGGCCCAATGAGTTATCCGAGCCGTAGAGGCAGAGCTTTCAAACTGATAGACCCGTCTCGTCCAGCGGGGGCACCGTGATCCAGCGGATGAAAAGCAACGCGTTCTGCCGCGTGGTTGGAGGGGCGAGGGCCCTCGAGCCCCTTGCCTTATCTAGCCTGTCCTAAGTGCTGCTGTTCACAATTACGGTGACGTTTGTGGGAGCGCCATTGGGGGTAGTGCAAGGCACCCGAACGCGGATGGGTCGGGAACCCCCTCCGCGTTTGGGCAACGCCGCAATACCCCCAATGCCGCCCCACCGCTTTGCGGCCTGGCGCTTTTGGCCTTGAGCGGCGTTCGCTTTGAGTGTCAGGGTCTTAAACCCAGCCCACTCAAAGCCGCCTTGCTCAAGGTCAAAATCGCCTAGGCAAACGTCACCGTAATTGTGAACAGCAGCACTAAGCCCGCCGAAGGGCATGGGCATTGAAGTTCCAAATCAGCGCGACCGGATCGGATTCCCTTCCGCCTCGGCGATCCAGTGGAGGTGGCAGGAGGGAGCATCTTCAGGGTAATTGAACATCCTCACGTGGTTGCTGCGAATGATGGCCGCCTCTCTGCGCCCCACGGAACCAGGTCGCTGCACCAACATTCCGCCTTCCCCTTCGCAAGCAACCTCCGTCGCAAGCATCGCTTGCTTTGGAGGTCAAGAGCTTGCTACATTCCAGCCGTAAGTTGGTGAGCGCCAAATTCGGCAAAGCAACTTCAGATGAATTAGCTGTGGGCCACCCGGTCCCTACGGCCCTTTGGTGAATCGGGTGGTTCCTACGGAAAAGAGGTAAATATGTTGAAAGAAGCGTTGAGGGTGTCGGTGGAGGATCTGGTGGCTGAGTTTGTGGAGGGGAATCCGCGCTCGCGGGAGATGTTTGAGCGGGCTAAGAAGTCGTTGCCGGGCGGCAATACCCGAACCGGGGTCTACGTAGATCCCTTTCCCATCTATATCGAGCGCGGCGAGGGACCTTATTTGATCGATCTGGACGGGCATAGTCTGGTCGACTTTGTCAACAACAATACGGCTCTGATTCTGGGGCATGCCCACCCTGCTGTAGTCGAGGCATTGCAGGAGCAGATAGCCAGGGGGACGGCCTTCTCTCGACCCACGCCGCTTGAGGTGGAGATGGCCGAGCTGCTGAGAGAGCGCATGCCCTCCCTGGAGCGCATTCGTTTTTGTAGTTCGGGGTCTGAGGCTGTGTTGAATGCGTTCAGGGCGGCCCGGGCTTTTACGGGCAAGGGAAAGATCGCCAAATTCGAAGGGGCCTACCACGGCATGGATGCACATGCTATGGTCAGCCATGTGCCGCCGCTGGGGCCGGATTTGGGGTCGTCTGAACGTCCGCAACCGGTGCCTTCCTCAGCGGGATTGCCGCCAGACATTGCAGAGGAAGTGGTGGTGCTGCCCTTTAACGACGCCGAGGCGTGCGCCCAGATTATCGCGGCGCAGGCCGACGAGCTGGCGGCTGTGATAGTGGATCCGCTATCTACAGGTGCGGGGATGGCCCTGCCCGTGGATGGCTTTCTCACCCGGCTTAGAGAGATCACCAAAGGCGCTGGTGTGCTGCTGATTTTCGACGAGATTATCAGCTTTAGGGCGGCGCGCGGTGGAGCGCAGGAGCTCTTTGGGGTGCGGCCCGATCTCACCAGCCTGGGCAAGGTGGTGGCGGGAGGGACGGCCGGCAGTGTGGTGGGGGGCAGGGCCGATATTATGGAGTTGTACGATCCCACCTCGGGAGCGGCTAAGATTCCGCACTCGGGGACCTATAATGCATGGCCCATCGCCATGGTTGCCGGGCTGGTCACGCTGCGGCAGCTGACGCCGGAGGTTTACGAGAAGCTAGGGGCGTCGACGCAGCGAATCGGGGCGGAACTGAATGCCGCGTTTGCAGAGGCCGGGGTAGAGGCCAGGGTGGTGGTGGTGGGCTCGCTCTTCCGGGTCCACTTTCTGTCTTCTCTGCCATCAAACTACCGCGAGGCGGCTGCAGGGAACAAGGCTATGCAAAGATGGCTCTTCTTCTGGCTCCTCAACCACGGGATTCACTGGGCTGAACACGGGAATGTGTCCCTTGCCATGAAGGAGGAGCACGTCGATCGGTTTCTCTCCACGGTTAAGGAGGGGTTGCCGTATTTGCGGGAGGTGCAATGAATGAAGGGAAATTGCTTTTTCGCGGCGAAGCCGCTGTGGTGGGGATTTTAGATTGGGGCTTAGTACGAGAACGTTGGAGACGACAAGGAGGACAAAATTGAACGGACAAACGCTGCGCATCCTAACCGTATCTGCCCACCCTCATGACTGGACGTGGTTTGCCGGGACTTTGGGAATCCACGCGGAAATCGGAGATCAAGTGACCGTGTGCATCGTGACTCATGGGGGCACGACCCATCGAGAACTCTATCTGGACGAACTGAGGAAGCCGGAAGGGGAACGCGATCCGGCCATAGTCAACGAGTCGGCCGAAAGTTACGTCGAACAGAAGGCCGAGGAGATGCGTAAGGCCGCCGCTTTGTTCGGTATCAGCGATGTCCGCATGCTCAACTTTCCAGACAAACCATTTCTCCTCCAAGATTATCCGGAAGCGATCGACCAGATTGCAGATCTCATTCGGGAAGTGCGTCCTCACATCTTGATCGCAGAGTCCCCCTTCACCGACGACTTGAGACCCATAAGTCATCGCGCCGACCACACCGAAGTCGGAAGAGCAGCCATAGAAGCCAAAATGAGGGCGGCACACCCACGGGTCGGGATAGCGCGATCGCCTCACAATATCGCGGTTACCTATTGGCCGGGTGATGCGTTTGACCGGGCCGATCTGGATTTCGTCGTCGAGCTGTCAGAAGAATGGTTCGAAAAGCGCGTGCAGGCAGAGGCGATTTACGAATCACAGGGCCATGACAGCGAGGGGGCTCGCAGTCGCTTGATGGTCGATATCGGCCAGATGGGCAGGCGACTGCGAACGGGTTATGGAGAGGGATTCGTTCGCGAGCATCCGGACCTGTTGGCTCGCTTGCCGGCGCCGGAGCTCATGATCGAGCAAGCCGAGGAAGATTATGCGGCGCGCAAGCGCCGTCTCGCCGGCAAGGCCGGCTCTCACCAATGAATGGTAGGAAATTGCTCTCTGACCTCTGGCACGTGCGTCGGGTGAGGATGGTGGCCTGGCGGCTGGGGATCCTTCGTCGTCTCAAACCTGGTTTGGGTTTAGTGGCCAGATCGAGCCATTTCAACCGCCTTCGTTAGACCCCGACGAGGTCTTCAAGATGTGGTTCCAGGTTGAGGTCGATCCGGCTGAGCTATCGCTTCTCCTTGAGAATCAGGTCAATTTCGCGGGGGGTGTTCTTAACGACTCGCAACACCCTATCACGTATGGGACGGCTCTCGATCCCATTCTTGGTAACGGCAAAGAACACATAATTCCTGAGCCTTCCAGCCTGTTGCTCTTAGGCGTGGCGTTAGGGAGCCTGCTCATCGGCAGGAAGGTTCATTCACGCTGGCGCAAGGGGTAGGAACGTTGCTGAAACCGTAACCTCACCTTGGGAGGAAAGGTCTTACCGCTGCATTTTTACAACGGAGGTTCTGATTCTCCCAACCTAACATGAAAACGTGCCGTATTTTTCACAACGTCCTGAAGGGCTGTGGGGAATAAGGCATTTTTTTGGAAGTATCAACCTTCGGAAGGTTGATACAGTTCAACCGATCGCCATTGGAGTGACTTCTCGCTTCAACACCGGTCATGATTTGGTCTGCGAACCTTGGGAAGGTTTCAATTTCCGCTCCCCACACGCAGAGAGGACTCATTCATGGCAAGTCAACGCCTACATTTCCTCGAACAGGCGAGTTTTCCTTAAACTCGCAGTCTGGGTCATCACGCTTGGCTTGATGGCTTCTCCATTTCCTGCGCTGTCTGCTTTGCTGACGACACCTGAGCAATTAGTGCAGGACTTGATCACCGGCGTGGGAGATGCCGAATCTCCCCTAACCCAAACTGCGTACTGAAGGGCGGAAAGCACTGAACTTAGAGACGTTATTATTCGTAAGTCGTTGATGAGCAATGAAGGTTTGTCCTGTATTGATCGTGTAGGGACTATAAGTTTCAGTAGTTCTTGACTCTCCCTATCTGCCCGCCCAGACTGGCGGGATATGTTTTTCCGTCTGAAGCATTCCAAGAGCGGCCAGGTCCTCCAACTGCTTGAATCTTACCGCAACAGCGAAGGTAAACCGCGACAGCGAGTGGTGGTCTCCCTGGGCGATGGGGCCATCAGTCGACCGGACTTTGGACCCATTGCCAAGGCGGTGCAAAAGCAGCTCTACGGGATCGAGGAACTTCTGGCCCCTGAGTATACGCGTCGACAGCAGAACTGGATTGAACTGATCCTGCGGCGGATTGATGGGGAGGGGCGGTGGCGAGGACTGCGCCAAAAGGCCGAGGCTTTTGCAGAGCAGCAGAACGCAATTGATGGGGTCTTGGCCGATAAAGTGGAGCATAGCGCCGCGGGAGTTTTATTGGGACCGATTCTGCTGGGGCTTAAGGGGTGGGAAAAGCTGAGGATGGATGAAGCCTTGCAGGAGGTGGGCTTGAACCGGGCGCAAAGGGATGCGGCTAAGGTATCGGTGATCAACCGGCTGGTGGATCCAGTGCCTGAGAACGCCTTGCCCCAGTGGGCCAGGCAGAGTGCCCTGGGAGATCTTCTGGGAGTGGCGGCGGTGAAGTCGGATCGGCATCGCTACTACCGGGTGAGCGATCGGTTGGTGGAGAACCGCGAAAGGATCGAAGAGCATATGCGCGAGCGCCAGGGGGAACTGTTCAGTTTGGATCGGACGGTACTACTGTATGATCTTACCAATACGCACTTCGAAGGGGTGGGTGCGAGCAACGGCAAAGCGAAACGGGGAAAGAACAAACAGAAACGCCACGATTGTGTTCAGATTGTGGTGGGGATGGTGTTCGATACCGAAGGCTTTGAGTTGGGACATCGGATATTTGCGGGCAACCGCCATGACGCGACGACCCTGTTGGAGATGATCGCTGAATTGGAGAAAGCGGTGGGGGCCCAGGGCGAGCGTGAGAAGACCCTCATCATCATGGATGGAGGGATCGCGAGCCGGGAGAATGTGCAACTGTTGCGCGAGGAGGGATTCGGCTACCTGGTCAACCAGAGCCGCCGGGGGCGTAAGGCTTATCTTGCAGAGTTCCAGGAGGCTTCCGGTTTCGAAAAGGTAGAGGGGAGGGATTGGGACCGGGAAGTGAAGGTGAAGTGGATAAAAGAGCAGGTGGGAGAAGAAAATGAGAGTGAAGGGGACCAGGAGACAACGCAGGAGGAGTCGAGGCAAGCAGGCGAGGAGTATGTGCTGTTGTGTCAGAGCGTGCGCAGGCGGGCCAAGGAAGAGGCGATTTATTCAGGGGCCGAAGAGCGCTTTATGAAGGCGCTCGAGGGGCTTCAGAAAAGGGTCGATCAAGGCCATTTAAAGGAGCCCGCAAAAATCCATACCGCGATCGGGCGCTTACAGGGGCAACATTCCCGAGTGCAGCGCTTCTATTCTATTGAACTGGTCGAAGCCGCCAAGGGCTCTAAAGAGAAAAAGTGCGGCCTTTGCTGGACTCGAAGGGACCAGGCCTGTGATGAGAATGCTCAACTGTTGGGCTGCTCTGTGCTGCGCACCAATCGGCACAACTTCAGCGGGGCCCAGCTGTGGCGCCTCTACATGACTTTGACCCGGGCCGAAGACGGCTTCAAAGCGCTCAAGAGCGACTTGGGCCTCAGACCCAACCACCACCAGATTGAACCGCGCGTTGAGGGCCACGTCTTTATCACCATTTTGGCCTACCAGCTTTTGCGCTTTATCGAATACACCTTGGAGCGGCACGGGGACACCCGCTCCTGGCAGACCATCAAGCGGGTCCTCCAAACCCATACCTATGCCACTGTCATATTGCCCACTCGACAGGGAGAAGTCTATCGTCTGCGCAAAGCGGGCATTCCCGAACAGAGCCACAAGCAGATTTACAATCTCTTCCAGATCCAATGGAAGAAATTGCCCGTTAAGAAGAGTATGAGCAAAATAAAAATCGAACCGATTTTGTAGTGCCTTTCAAAAACGCGTGTTGATTATCAAGGACTTAACTTATAAAGTGCGAAACTAGGGCTAGCCTCTGCCCTCAGCGCGGTCACTTCAAACATACGCTTGCAGCGCTACGACCAGGCAATCGTAGCGTTGAAGTCCCTGACTGACCAATATCCCAATGAGATGAATGTCTGGTACCTGCTCGCGGTGGCGCATTACGGGCAGAATCAACTGACCGAGGCTCTGGCAGCTACGGATCGGTGCATCAAAATCAATCCCAGGTTTCAGGTTGGATACTGGCTTAAAGGCATTGTATTGGCTGTACAGTCCAAGCTCTCCGATGCCTTACGCGCCTATGATCGAGCCGTCCAAGTGGCACCGACGAAACCCGGCGGCTATTTCCAGCGAGGTCGGTTTCTGGTCATGTATCGTTCTGGGGATGAGGCGCTCCTGACCACTGCTGTAGAAGACTTAAAGAGATCTCTGGCACTCGGCGCGCCTTCCGACATGGCGCATGGATTCCTCGGCTTGGCATACCGCAAATTAGGCAATCCGCACCAGGCGGTCCATCATTTCCGTTTGGTTTTGGATCGCGCGCCCGACAGTCTTGATGCTGTCAAAGAACTCGTATCACTGTACCAGGAGTTGGGACAGCCCGAAAAAACGGAGGAAGTCCTCGCCATTGCCCGTGGTAGCATTTCTTCGAGCGAACCGGATGAGATTGCTGAGTTGTCCTTGATTGAGGCGCATCACGCGATCGCGGTGGGGGCCGCCCCGAAAGATGTGGAGAGCCATTTCCGTAACGCGATAGCTGCGCAACCGGATCCGGATGAAACACGCCTCGAATATGCGCGTTGGTTGGAAACGGTGGGGCGCAATGCCGATGCTGTCCCGGTGTTGACAGGGGGACTGAAACGACCGCCCTACAATCCAGACCTCGCTGCGCAGTTAGCCTGGGCGCTCGCTGATTCTGGCGTCGATCTCGATCAAGCGCGTCATTGGTATGAAGTGGCACGCCAACACCATCCTCAAAACCCATATCTCTCCGATACGGGAGCGTGGATTGAGTATCGAAAGGGCAATTACACGGCGGCTCTTGATGCACTCCAACCAGGCCTTCCTTACGCAGAGCAAGTTCCGGAGATTGCTTACCATGCTGGGGCGATTCATCCGAAACTTGGTAATCGTCCGGAAGCCCTCCATTTTCTCCGTCTTTCGCTTCAAATCGGTCGCCCCTTCAATGGCCAGGAGGCGGCAAAGGCCTTGCTAGAGAGCATGAAATAGGATGTTTCTAGTCAGGCTTCGTATTTAAGTCCGAGTATTTTCGCATAAGGGCGAATGGGGGCACAATCTCGGCCGAAGCGCTCCGAGGAAGGGATGGAGACGCGGCGACGGGGTCAAGGGGTTGGCAGGGTCGTGTGGGACGGCGTCTTCCGGCCAGTTGTAGTCGGAGCGACAAACTCGCTAAGACGATCAATTGCTTCGTGCAAACGACCTTCCTCGATCGAGAAACAGAGCCGGACCCAACCTTCGCCACCGGCGCCGAATGCCTGACCCGGGGCCAAGACAACAGCCGTCTCGGTGAGTAAACGCCGGCAGAACCGCATGCTGTCTCGGGCACCGGGCAAGCGGAAGAAGACGTAGAAGCTTCCATCTGGTCGCGCTACGGATGCTCCAGGCAGCGCTTGGAGACGGCACACTACACCATCTCGCAGTTTCCGGTAGCGCACCAAATTCTTCTGGATAAAAGCTTCCCCATCACGTAGCGCCGTGATGCCCGCCACCTGCGCGGCGCTCGGTGCGTGTGATGTGATGAACTCCTGCATGCGCGCCATCTTGGCGGCCAGGGTCGCATCAAGGACCAGATATCCGACACGCCAGCCCGTCATACAGTATGTCTTGGAGAAGCCGTTGATTACCAACAGGCGGTCCAGACTTTGCCGATGGTGAAGAAACGATGGGGGTCGCGGCTCGGTGAATACGATCCGGTCGTAGATCTCATCCGCCAACAGAATCAGGTTGTGGCACTCACAGAACGAGGCGAGTTGCTCTTGCTGCTGATCCGAGATGACCCAGCCGGTGGGATTGGAAGGGGAATTGACGACGACGAGGCGCGGCTGCCGGCAACGGCCGATCAGGTCATAGAGTGCGTCAAAATCAAGTTCGAACCTGCTCCGGGGCTCATCAAACTTCAGGGCCAGCTCATGGACCGTAGCGCCGGCGATGCGGGCGGCTTCCACGAAGTTCGGCCACAGCGGCGTCACGATAATCACTTCATCGCCCGGCCTGAGAAGAGCCAGCATTGTCAAGATGATCGCCTGTGTTCCGCCGCAAGTAATGAGAAAGTTGTCCGGTTCCAACTCGACGCCATACTGTTGCTTGTAGTGTTGCGCCAATTGCGCCTTTAGATCGGAACGGCCGCTGTTGTTCTCGTAAAAGACAGCCCCGTTTCGCAGGGCTTCACATCCTGCCTCGACGATGAACGGCGGTGTGCCTACATCCGACTCGCCGAAATGCAAGGGGATCCACGATCTCTTTGGATCCTCGAGTTTGAGCGCCTGCCAGTAGTCATGGAGCTGCCGGATCGCAGAAGGTCTCATCGACTCCAGCCGATCTGAGGGCGGTGTGTGAAAGGTCTGGGTCAAGAGGCGTTTTAATCTTCAGGGAGGTCTTCCCCTCGCTCCGATAGGTAACGGCGCAGAAAAGCAAGGTCGCCCTGATCCTTTTCCCGATGCGTTTTCGCTTTGGTTCTCCAGAGCACTCTAGCTCTTCGTTGTCGGGCGAGGACGTGTTATCATTCTCGTGAACCATTCATCTGCCTTTTCGTGAGTTCTAAAGCGGTAGACACCACGCGGGATAAAAGGGGTTGGCATCGCTTTTCGCCATGCTTTTGCCGAAGCGGTGGAGTCGTGCTCAGGCGAAAGCAGGTTGCTCGATTTTTTGCGGTGTCCAACAATCTTAGCGCTGACTTCGGCAATTCTTCGTGACGGGTTCATTTATGTAACAGACTACACCAGCATCAGGTGTTCCGCAACGATTGTTTTGGGAGTCAGCTCCGGGGAGATCCTGAGGTCCGATAAATATGTCACCGGGGGGATGTTCAGTCTGTAGGACCGCGCTCGCGCGGTCCTACAATCGGATGACGGCTGTAGCCGGTTTCGCCAGAAACCGGACAATTTTGCTTGTTTGCTGTTATCTTGCAGCTACCTCTCGGTTAGCGAACGAGGATAAGGGAAATGGATAGTTCGGTACGATACGTCGTCGCCACGTCCATTCTTCCGAAGAAGCATTTCTACTACATTATCGAGAGCAACTGCTACGGAATGGACCTCGGCCAGGCTTCCCTCATTAAAAGCGAATCGCTCGCGATTTCGATCGCCAGATCCCTAAATGAGCGCAGGGAAGAGCAATCCAGAAGCGATGAGAGATTTGGACACTTCCCGATAAAAATCACTATCAAGAACAATCGGAGAAGAGTCCTAAGGTATCTCAGATAGAGGGCTAGGAACAATCCCATGAATGCGAGACCAACCGATGCCGAACGTGATGAGGAAATAAAAAGCTCACAGGATAATCGATCGGATGCCCCCAAAAGCCACTTGGGACGACCTAATGCACGAGATTTACGTGCGTGAGGCAATTGAGAAAGGCATGTCAGACAGCAAGGCTGGTCGGACCCGGGATGTGAAGGAAGTCCGGGCGAAGTACGACCTCGAACGTCGATTGCGCTTACGATTGCGATGATCGATTAATGGAGCTGATGTCCTTCGCATCCAATCGAAAGCCGTAATCGAATCCCGAGATCGGGAACTTCGAGACAGCCAGTTGTAGCCGCGGCTACGCCTTCGGCTGATCGCTACGATGTGTGTGAGACGTCCGGGTTTAAGGTCTCGATGTTAAATGCCGCGGCAATGAGGGCGCGGGTATAGTCGGTTTTCGGCGCCTCAAAGACCTGGCTGACCCGCCCTTGTTCGACAACAGCGCCGTCCCGCATCACCGCGATTTCGTCGGCCATAACCCGAACCACTCGCAAATCGTGGCTGATGAACAGATAGGCCAATTTGTGCCGGTCCTGAAGCTGGCGCAACAAATCGACGATCTGGGCTTGGATTGTCATATCCAGGGAGCTGGTCGGCTCGTCCAAGACCAAAAAGCGAGGTTTGAGCACCATCGCCCGGGCGATAGCGATACGCTGGCGCTGGCCGCCGGAAAATTCGTGGGGAAAGCGATCCATGCTCAGCGGGTCCAACTCGACTTCGGCCATGGCCTCGGCCACCATTTGCCGCCGCCCACTGTAGTCGCCGCCCAAACGGTGGATCTTTAAGCCCTCCTCGATAATCTGAAATACGGACAGGCGCGGACTGAGGGAGCTGAAAGGGTCCTGAAAGACAATCTGCATCTGTCGGCGTAAGGGCTGCAGTTCTCTATTGCGCCAATCCTGGATGTCCCGCCCTTCAAAACGAATCCCGCCCCCACTGGCAATCAGTCGCAACAGCGCTTGGCCCAAAGTGGTCTTCCCCGAGCCCGACTCCCCCACCACGCCCACAGTCTGGCCCTGGCGCACGGTCAAGCTGATCCCGTCCACCGCTTTGACGTAGCCGACGGTGCGTCGCAAGATCCCCCGCTTGATCGGAAACCATACTTTCAGATCCTCCGCTTCCATAACCGCTGGAGCCCCTTTGTCGGACGCTGGGGGTTTGCCCCTGGGCTCGGCGGCCAACAATTTGCGGGTATAGGGGTGTTGGGGCCGAGTAAAAATCTCCTCGGTCGCTCCCACTTCAACTAATTCTCCCCCGGTCATCACCGCTACCTGATCGGCCATGTGGCGCACAATGCTCAAATCGTGGGTAATCAGCAAAACAGCCATGCCTAGTTGCCCTTGCAATCCCTTGAGCAATTGCAGAATCTGGGCCTGAATGGTCACATCTAAAGCCGTCGTCGGCTCGTCGGCAATGAGCAGATCCGGTTGGTTGGCCAGGGCCATGGCGATCATCACCCGCTGGCGCTGCCCGCCCGAAAGCTGGTGCGGCCAGGCGTCCAGCCGCTCCTCCACATTGGGCAATTGCACCAACTGCAACAATTCGAGGGTCCGCCGGCGCGTCGCTTTGCGGTCGAGTCCGCGGTGCAGCTTTAACACTTCGCCGATCTGCTTTTCAATGGTGTGGAGCGGGTTGAGCGAGGTCATCGGCTCCTGGAAGATCATCGCGATGCGGTTGCCGCGGATGGAGCGGAGTTTCTCTTGGGAGGCGCCCAGCAGCTCTTCGCCCTCAAAGCGGATGTTGCCGTGGGGGTGGAGGGCCTTGGGATAGGGCAAAAGCTGCAAAACGGAAAGGTCAGTGACCGACTTGCCCGAGCCCGATTCTCCCACCAGGGCTACGGTCTGGCCTTTTTCAACCCTTAGATCGACGCGGCGCACCGCCTTGACCAGCTGGCTGCCGGCGCCGAAATGCACCGCCAGATTCTCGATCTCGAGCAGGCTCAAACCTCCTCCTGGGCGAAGTTTTTCCTGGGATCAAAAGCGTCGCGCACCGCCTCGCCGATAAAAACCAAAAGCGAGAGCATCAACCCCAAGACAACAAAGCTGGAAAAACCCAACCAAGGCGCATGTAAATTGCGCTTGCCCTGGTTGAGCAACTCCCCCAAAGAGGGCGACCCGGGCGGCAGGCCGAACCCCAAAAAGTCGAGGGAGGTCAGCACCGTAACTGAGCCGGTGAGGACAAAGGGCAAAAAGGTCAGGGTCGAGACCATGGCATTGGGCAGGACATGGCGAAACATAATCGCTCCGTCGCCGAGACCCAGGGCGCGAGCGGCGCGGACAAAATCAAAATTGCGCGCCCGCAAAAACTCGGCCCGCACCACCCCGACCAGCCCCATCCACTGAAAGAGCAGCATTAGGCCCAACAACCACCAAAAATTGGGTTCGACCACACTGGCCAAAATGATCAATAGGTACAAAGTGGGCAGGCCGGACCAGATTTCGATAAAGCGCTGGAAGATCAAGTCGACCCAGCCGCCGAAATACCCTTGCACCGCGCCGGCGGCGATCCCCACCAGCGAACTGAAGAAGGTCAGGACCAGCCCGAAGAGCACCGAGATGCGAAAGCCGTAGAGGAGCCGGGCCACCACATCCCGCGCCTGGTCGTCGGTGCCCAGCCAATTCTGGGCCGAGGGCGGCGCCGGAGCCGGTTGTTCTAGATTATAATTGATCGTAGTGTAGTTGTAGCGGATCGGCGGCCACACCATCCACCCCTGTGCTTCGATCAGCTCGAGGATATAAGGATCGCGATAGTCGGCCTCGGTCTCAAAGTCGCCGCCAAATCTAGTCTCGGGATAGGCGGCGAAGATGGGAAAATGTAACTGACCGTTAAAGCGCAGCAGCAGCGGTTTGTCGTTGGCGATAAACTCGGCGGGCAGGCTTAGGAGGAACAAGCCCAGGAAGATCCACAGACTCCAATAGCCGCGGCGGTTGCGCTTAAAATTGTCCAAGCGACGCCGGTTGATTTCGGACAAGCCAACGCCGAAGACCCGGGTTTGGGGTGGGGGTGGGGGCAAGACTCGCTCGGCGGCCATCTCAAACCTCGCTGCTGGCAAAATCGATGCGGCGATCGACCAAGGTATAGGTCAGATCCCCCACCAGCTGCATGACCAGTCCCAGCAGGGTAAAAAAGTAGAGGGTGCCGAACATCACCGGGTAGTCCCGCCCAATCGCCGCCTTGTAGCCCAAAAGCCCCAGGCCGTCGAGGGAGAAGATGATTTCGATCAGCAGCGATCCGGTAAAGAATATACTGACGAAAGCACTGGGAAAGCCGGCGATGACAATGAGCATGGCATTGCGGAAAACATGCCGGTAAAGCACGCCCCGCAGGCTCAGTCCCTTGGCGTAGGCGGTTGTGACGTACTGTTTGTTGATCTCGTCCAAAAAGGAATTCTTAGTCAACAAGGTCAGTCCGGCAAAGCCGCCGATGACCAGGGCGAAGACCGGCAGGACCAGATGCCAGAAATAGTCGACAAGCTTGCCCAAGAGGCTCAATTGCTCCCAATTGGCCGAAGTCAGCCCGCGCAGAGGGAACCAGTTGACGTAGTGACCGCCGGCAAAGACCACGATGAGGAGGATGGCAAAGAGGAAACTGGGCACGGCGTTGCCGACCACAATCACTCCCGAGGTCCACACGTCAAAGCGGGAACCGTCCCGCACGGCTTTGGCGATACCCAGAGGGATCGAGAGGCAGTAGATGAGCAGGGTGCTCCACAGCCCCAAAGAGATCGAGACCGGCATCTTTTCGAGCACAAGATCGACCACATTGGAGTCGCGGTAAAAGCTCTCGCCAAAATCAAAGCGCAGGTACTGGCCGATCATCAAGAAGAACCGCTCCACCGGCGGCTTGTCGAAGCCGTAGAGCCGCTCTAATTCCACAATCAGCTCGGGGTCGAGGCCTTGGGCGCCGCGGTATTTGCTCGAGACCCCTTCGGCAATCCCCGAACCCGATAACTGTAGCGCCTCCCGATTGTCCGTACCGCTAAAGCGGGCCGTGGCGTCGGTGGCGTGCCCTTGCAGTTGGGCGATAACCTGTTCCACCGGGCCGCCAGGGGCCGCCTGAATGACGATAAAATTGATCACCATGATGCCGAAGACGGTCGGCACTATCAACAACAGCCGGCGTGCTATATAGGCTAGCATAGAGCCCGTCCCAGTGGTGGAAACAATTGATTTTTAATGAGTTATGGGCAAAAAAAAGGCCGGATAGAGCTGCAAAAAGCTCGATCCGGCGAAAAAGGGCGCTTATGCTTGCGTTAGTCAAATACAAAGCACGCCCTTCTCATGAAAAATATTGCCGTACAAAGCTTCCTGCGTCCAGCCCTAACTCCAGTCATTCGATGCAAAGACTACACCGTGTTTCTGGAAACAATGGAGCGGATTGACCGGGTTTTGATCGACTCCTCGCTGGAAAGGGAGGCGATCGTAAAAGCCTTGGAAGGATGGGATGAAGCGGGAGGGAAGGATCGGGAGCGACGCGCTCTAAGAGCGATAAAAGCGCTGCGGGTGGAGGTGGTGCGTCATTTACTCGGAGGGATATCCTTTCGTTGTCTGTCGCAGGAGTTGGGACGCAGTGAGCTTCTGGCTAATTTTTGCCGGGTGCGTGAGGTAGACGGGATCCGGAAAATATCGAAGAGCAGTCTGGAACGGGATTCGAAATTCTTCGACGAAGCGTATCTGAGACAGCTGCATGCAAGGATGACCGAGGTGGTGGGCAATGCTGAACATTGTGGTGAGGCAGGATTAGAGAAGCCGATCGATACGAGGGAATGCCTGATCGACGCCACTTGCCTGGAAGCGAACATCCACTGGCCCGTGGACTGGGTCTTGCTCAAGGATGTGGGAGCAACGCTGCTCAAGGCGATCAGTCTGATCCGGCAGGCGGGAATGAAACAGCGCATGCCCCAGGGAGCAAAGGGATTGGCTCGGGAGATGAACAAACGGTGCCTGGAGATGACGCATGCGCGTCGGCGCCGGGAGGCGGGCAAAGCGCGTAAAGGGATCCTGCGGCGGATGAAGCTATTGCTCAAGAAGATTGAGGGCCATGCCCTTCGCCACCGTGACTTATTGGAAGCTATGTGGATGCAAAGCGATTACACCGAGAAGAAGGCGAGCCGAATCATCGAGCGAATGGATGGTATGTTAGAGCAGATACCGCAGGTCATGAAACAGGCGCACGAACGGATCATAGGGGGGCGGCAGGTGAAGAATGAGGAGAAGATCCTGAGCGCCTACGAACCTGAGATTGACGTCATCGTGCGAGGCAAGGCAGATCGGGAGGTGGAGTTTGGCAACACCCTTTATTTATGCGAGAGCGCAGAGGGATATCTGTTGGACTGGAAACTGTATGGGGGGCAGGCCCCGAGCGAATTGAAGCAGCTTTGGGAAAGTCTGGAGAGGCAAAAGGGCTTCGCTTTAGAGGAGAAGATCGAAGCGATCAGTGGGGATCGGGGCTATGCCTCGAAGGCGGCCAGCAAGCGGCTCCAGGCAGAGGGGATTTTTGACGCCCTTACGCCCCGCAATCCACAAGAGCTCAAGGAGCGGATGGAGGAGCCGCGCTTTGTCCGGTTGCAGCGACGACGAGGGAGCACCGAAGGCCGGATCGGAGTGCTCAAGAACCGATGGCACGGGGGCAAGATACGCAGCAAAGGCTTTGACAACCGTAACCTTAGCGTGGCCTGGTCGGTTCTGTCCCACAATCTATGGAAAATCGCGCAGAGACTTGCGCAAGAACATGAGAAAGAGGCAACGCAGGCGGCATAGGGATCCAAGAATCGAGTCAGAGGCGCTTCCTTGGGAGAACTATCGACTCAAAGCGAGAGGAAGGGTGCTGGAAAGGTGCATAACGGATAAAAGGTAAGCTACCGAGGACGGAAGGCATGTCGTGGTCTACATAACGTGACGAAGATTGATATCGGTATCAGGCTTCCACCCAAATCCTCTCGGATTTGGGACAGCCTCTAGCATAAGGAATCTGTCGGCATGAACTTGGTCCAAATGTACATCATTCACCCGTGGATCTGAACCTCAGTGATGTTGCGAAGAGCAAAGCCCGACAGATTCCTAGTGGCCCATACTCCCCAGCTGGGCCACCTTGTCGGCGTCCTCCCACCAATAGGTAAAAAGTCCGCCGGCTCCGGCGTACTTTGGCGAGATGGCCGGTTTGCCAAACCGATCCCAATAGAACATCCGGTGACTGGTAATATGCCAATGGGGCACGGCGTAATACCCCCAGGACAATACCCGATCCAAGGCCCGGCAACTGGCCACCAGGCTTTGGCGGTCGGGAGCGGCAATGAAGATTTCGACCATTTCATTGATGGCCTTATCCTTAATTCCGGCATAGTTGCGACTCCCTGGCGTCTCGGCCGCCTTCGTCGTCCACATATCGCGCTGCTCGTTGCCCGGACTCTGGGATTGGCCCCATGTCGTGACAGTGGCGTCAAAATCGAATTCCTGCAGCCGGTTTTGATATTGGGCCGTATCGACTATGCGGATCTTACCCTCTACCCCCAGCTTTTCCAGGTTTTTGACATAGGGGGCGACAATCCGCTCAAAGGAGGGGGCTAATAACAGAAATTCGATGGCCATAACTTCGCCGCTCGTCCTGTGGGTCAATTTGCCATCGGCTACCTCCCAGCCGGCCGCGACTAATAGCTGGCGGGCGGCGCGCAAGTTTTGCCGGGAATTTCCCGAGCCGTCGGTGGTCGGAGGTTGATAGGCCGGGCCGAAGACCTGGTCGGGGATTCGGCCGCGAAACTGCTCCAGGATCTCCAGTTCGCGCCCCTCGGGGGTGCCTGAAGAGGCCAATTCGGTATTGGAAAAATAACTCTTGGTCCGGGTGTACTGACCGTAAAATAGATAAGTGTTGGTCCATTCAAAATCAAAGGCATAGCCCAGGGCCTGACGCACCTGGGGGTCAGCAAACTTTGCCCGCCTGGTGTTGAAGACGAAGCCCTGCATCCCGGTGCCGTTTTGGTGGGCGATCAGCTCCTGGACCAGCTTGCCCTCTTGGCGGGCGGGCACATCGTAGGCCGTGGCCCAATCCTTGGAACTGTTTTCGGCCCGATAGTCGAATGCCCCTCCTTTGAGGGCTTCGACCGCAACGGTGCCGTCGCGGTAATAATCGAAGTGGACCGTATCAAAATTGTACTGGCCCCGGTTGAAGGGCATATCCCGGCCCCAGTATTCGGCGACCCGCTCGTAGGTAATCGAGCGGCCTGCATCGACCGCGCCAATGCGGTAAGGACCGCTTCCCAAGGGCGGCTCGAGAGTAGTCTCAGAGAAATCCCGGCCTTCCCAATAATGCTTGGGCAAAATCGTCATCTAGCCGATGATCAGAGGTAATTCGAGGTTGGTCTCGCCGCCGAAAGTGAACTGCACCGTACGATCGCCTACCTTTTCGGCGCTCTCCACATCGGCCCAATAGCTGCGGTAGAAAGGATGTCCTTTGGCCTTGATAGTCTCCAAACTGAAGATGACATCCTCTACGGTGACCGGTTTGCCGTCGTGCCAGCGCGCCTCGGGCCGCAGGGCGAAGCGCACCCAGGAGCGGTCCTCGGGCATCTCGACGAATTCGACCAACTCCCCGTACATGGTAAGAGGCTCATCGACCGATCTCGCCATCAGATTGTTGTAGATCAAGCTGATGCTGGAAGCCGGCGTCCCTTTGAGAATGAGGTTGTTGAGGCTGTCAAAGGAACCGTTCCGGCCCAAGCGGATTTTGCCCCCTTTAGGCGCGGCTGGATTGACAAAGTTGAAGTGGGTGTACTCCGTCCCATACTTGATGTCGCCGTGCATGGCGATGGCGTGGCCCCGGTAAATCCCATCGACAAACTCCATGGCAAAGCCCGGGGCTTCGGCCAGAGCTTCGGTCGCTGAGTCCGCGGTGGGAGCAACCTCTTTTTTCGGTGGGACCGAATCTCCCGATTGGCCACCGCACCCCAGCACCACGGCCAAATAGGCAACGGCAACCACCGCGCTAAAGCCGCGCCAAAATCTCACCCCATAGCCCACTGCCTTTATTGCTTCCATAGACTCACCTTAGAATGGATTTTACATTTCAAGGCAATCTAGCGCGAAAAGGCCGATCGGGTCAACGGCCGGAACACTAGGTAGAGGCTGTCCCAAATCCGAGAGGATTTGGGTGGAAGCCTGATACCGATATCAATCTTCGTCACGTTATGTAGACCACGACATGCCTTCCGTCCTCGGTAGCTTACCTTTTATCCGTTATGCACCTTTCCAGCACCCTTCCTCTCGCTTTGAGTCGATAGTTCTCCCAAGGAAGCGCCTCTGACTCGATTCTTGGATCCCTATGCCGCCTGCGTTGCCTCTTTCTCATGTTCTTGCGCAAGTCTCTGCGCGATTTTCCATAGATTGTGGGACAGAACCGACCAGGCCACGCTAAGGTTACGGTTGTCAAAGCCTTTGCTGCGTATCTTGCCCCCGTGCCATCGGTTCTTGAGCACTCCGATCCGGCCTTCGGTGCTCCCTCGTCGTCGCTGCAACCGGACAAAGCGCGGCTCCTCCATCCGCTCCTTGAGCTCTTGTGGATTGCGGGGCGTAAGGGCGTCAAAAATCCCCTCTGCCTGGAGCCGCTTGCTGGCCGCCTTCGAGGCATAGCCCCGATCCCCACTGATCGCTTCGATCTTCTCCTCTAAAGCGAAGCCCTTTTGCCTCTCCAGACTTTCCCAAAGCTGCTTCAATTCGCTCGGGGCCTGCCCCCCATACAGTTTCCAGTCCAACAGATATCCCTCTGCGCTCTCGCATAAATAAAGGGTGTTGCCAAACTCCACCTCCCGATCTGCCTTGCCTCGCACGATGACGTCAATCTCAGGTTCGTAGGCGCTCAGGATCTTCTCCTCATTCTTCACCTGCCGCCCCCCTATGATCCGTTCGTGCGCCTGTTTCATGACCTGCGGTATCTGCTCTAACATACCATCCATTCGCTCGATGATTCGGCTCGCCTTCTTCTCGGTGTAATCGCTTTGCATCCACATAGCTTCCAATAAGTCACGGTGGCGAAGGGCATGGCCCTCAATCTTCTTGAGCAATAGCTTCATCCGCCGCAGGATCCCTTTACGCGCTTTGCCCGCCTCCCGGCGCCGACGCGCATGCGTCATCTCCAGGCACCGTTTGTTCATCTCCCGAGCCAATCCCTTTGCTCCCTGGGGCATGCGCTGTTTCATTCCCGCCTGCCGGATCAGACTGATCGCCTTGAGCAGCGTTGCTCCCACATCCTTGAGCAAGACCCAGTCCACGGGCCAGTGGATGTTCGCTTCCAGGCAAGTGGCGTCGATCAGGCATTCCCTCGTATCGATCGGCTTCTCTAATCCTGCCTCACCACAATGTTCAGCATTGCCCACCACCTCGGTCATCCTTGCATGCAGCTGTCTCAGATACGCTTCGTCGAAGAATTTCGAATCCCGTTCCAGACTGCTCTTCGATATTTTCCGGATCCCGTCTACCTCACGCACCCGGCAAAAATTAGCCAGAAGCTCACTGCGTCCCAACTCCTGCGACAGACAACGAAAGGATATCCCTCCGAGTAAATGACGCACCACCTCCACCCGTAGCGCTTTTATCGCTCTTAGAGCGCGTCGCTCCCGATCCTTCCCTCCCGCTTCATCCCATCCTTCCAAGGCTTTTACGATCGCCTCCCTTTCCAGCGAGGAGTCGATCAAAACCCGGTCAATCCGCTCCATTGTTTCCAGAAACACGGTGTAGTCTTTGCATCGAATGACTGGAGTTAGGGCTGGACGCAGGAAGCTTTGTACGGCAATATTTTTCATGAGAAGGGCGTGCTTTGTATTTGACTAACGCAAGCATAAGCGCCCTTTTTCGCCGGATCGAGCTTTTTGCAGCTCTATCCGGCCTTTTTTTTGCCCATAACTCATTAAAAATCAATTGTTTCCACCACTGGGACGGGCTCTAGGTATCGGGAAAGCCCAAAACATCGGCAGGCGGCTGCGCCGGTGTGCCGAATTTGTTCCAGATTTCCATCGGCTCGCCGCTCGCCCGCCTCGAGTCGCTGATTGCCCTGAATACAATCCTTGCCCGCTTCCCTCGGATCCGACTGGCTGAACAGCCTGAACCGGTAGCGAATATCACTCGGCTGGTTCTGAAATCGTTGCCGGTATTGCTGCAGTAGAAGGTCTGACGTTCGAAGAGGCAGAGACCTCACCGCAGGCGGGTTCGACCCGTCGTCGCTTCAACCTCGAATCGAAATACTACTACCGGGGCTCTGCGCTTCAGGTTATGGCAAAAAAATGGCGAGCAAAAATATCCAGAGGAGATCGATGTCTTTTCGGTCGGGTCAAGGGCTCGATTCAATCGTCGAAAATTCATCGCGGCCACGATAACTCCATATATTTTTGCCCGCCATTTTTTTGCCACAGAAATCGTCTTCTCCACGATTCATCGAAAAAGTTTACGACAAAGGTTCAGGAAATCGACAAAGCTTACGATGAGGCTTGCGACGAAAGTTCTCCTCTTCGAATTCTCTAATGCGACACCCGAAACCCAGCAGTTTGTGTCAACTTCTGATCCGGATTGGACAATGCCAAACATCCGTTGTTTTCTCGAATCCCCGGCTTGCCGGGTGAGATTATCGAACCCGTTGGACCTTCCTTTTCGTTAATGCTATTATCTTTACCTGAACCCTCTTGGAACAAGATCGAAAAGGTCTCTCGGGAAAGCCCACTAAAATGCATCTTCAAATGGATAGAAGAGATGGTAGGCTGTCCAACCGCCGTCAACTCGGAGGATCTCGCCTGTCATATAGGATGATTCTTCATCGTTGGCAAGAAAGAGGACGGATTCGACGACTTCATCGAGGGTTCCCAGGCGCCCCATTGGGATGCGTCCAAGATAGGCCTCTTCGGTTACAATGCCTTGGTCGATGCCTTCCTGAACGAGGTCGGTCATGACGACACCTGGCGCGACTGCATTTACGCGCACGCCATGCTCTGCCCATTCCGCGGCCAGGACTTTCGTGAGCATAATCAGGCCGGCCTTTGCAGAGCAATAGGGCGCCCGAGCTTTTTGCGCAAGAAGCCCATTGACGGAGGCGATGTTGACCATGTTTCCGCTACCCTGTTCCAGCATGATCCTTCCGACTTGATTTGCGCAGTAAAAGGCGCCACTCAGCATCACATTTATATCCGCATCCCAGTCTTCCGGAGTCAGCTCAACGGCGGTGCCTTTATGAGCAACCCCTGCGTTGTTGATCCAAATATCGATGAGCCCGAAGCGGTCTCTTATCGACTGCACAACCCTCTTTACGGCGAGGGGGTCACGAACATCGAGTTGCTCGAATGCCGCGTTCAGCTTTTCGGCTGCGCCGGCTCCGGTTTCAGGATCTATCTCCGCAATGATGACCTTTGCGCCTTCTCTTGCAAAAGCTTCTGCCAGGGCGTAACCGATGCCGCGCCCAGCTCCCGTAATGCAAGCGACTTTATCCTGAAATTTGATCCTGCTACTCTCCTTACACTTTGAGTAGGTGTTTAGTGTGATTGCTAATGGTCTTAAAGTTCTTGCAAGTTTTTTCGAACTTCGGGTCATGCCCTTGAGAAGTTGCTGTTTTTCCGCTTTGCTCTAAAGACGTACTCAAAGTGGTAGATTACCCCAGGCAACCCATCCGCCGTCTACGGTCACAGTGGTGGCAGTGATATAGCTTGCGCGGTCGCTGACCAGAAATTGAACCACAGCCGCGATTTCCTCCACTTCGCCGACCCTTCCCATGGGTATCCGACTATTGTAATTATCGAGCGAGGCAATTCCTTCGTCGACCACCTGCTGCAACATGGCAGTTCGCGTCACGCCGGGAGCGATACCGACCACCCGAACACCGCGCCGTGCCCACTCCGTGCCGATGTTTTCCGTCAGACTGATGACCGCGGCTTTGGCGCTGTTGTAGGCTGCTCGCAGGGGCCAGCCTCCCAGACCGCCGATTGAGCATACGTTCAGAATGACGCCATTCTTCTGTTCCAGCATCACTCGCCCAACCGCTCGCATGCATAAGAAGACTCCGTTGTACATCACATCCGACTGTTTATACCAATCGTCCAGAGGAAAGGTCTCAGTGGGTCCAATTTCCGCCAATCCGGCATTGTTGATGAGGATTTCGATGCGCCCATGACGAGCCAGGACGTCTTCCACAAGCGAGTTGACGCTTTGGGGGTCGCGAACATCGGTCTCATGGAAAGCCGCTTTCAGCCCCGCTTCTGTCAGCCGCTGGACAGAATCTTGCCCGGTTTCTGGATCGATTTCGGCGATGATGACCTCAGCGCCGGCTCGACTCAGTCTTTCCGCGATTCCAAAGCCGATGCCGCGGCCCCCGCCGGTCACGATTGTGATTCGACCTTCAAGTTCTCCCATGGAAATATCCGATCAAGAGTTCAGAGTTCAGAGGTTCACGGTTCACCGGTTGGGAAGAGCGAAGACGGTTATTGAGCGGTACGAGGAAATCAAAACTCAGCAAGATACAAGGCGGACGACCGCGTACCCAGAACCGTGAACCTCTGAACCCTGTCACTCTGACACCTGACACAATTCGACGATGATACCGTCGGGGTCTTTCATATAAAGGGCCCATCCACCTCTGCTCGGTCCTTCGTCCAAGTAGACCGGTGGTGTGATGAATTCGATCCCCGCTTCCTGAAGGCGCTCGTAAATCGATTTCAGGTCATCGACCATGTAGGCGACGTGACCGCTTCCCGGATTATTCGGCGTCATGTCCTGTTTGACTCCTTTGGGGTGTTTGTATTGGAGCAACTCGAGCGCATGTTCCGAACCGGGAATCTTAAGCAGGACGGCATAAACAACGGCATCGGGGAATCCGACAATGGTACGGAAGTAGGTGTTTGTAACCGCAGGCCGTTCACTGTAAACTTCGAATCCCAGCAGATCACGGTAAAAGGCCAACGAGCATTCCATGTCGCTGACCGTGTAGCAGGTGTGATGTGTTCCTGTGAATTTTCCCATCAAGCTTCAAACTGCTGTGGAATTCCGACAGTCTGTTGATCTTCGAAAGCTACTTTATCCGTTGATGTCAGACTACCCCAAAGGCGCTTTTGCACAAGCCCGGATGTTCTCTCTCTCTCTCTCCATAGTCGGCCGGAACGGAGAAACGATAAAACTGATTCCGAAACTCGTATCATCGCAGGCACTTTAGCCTTGCGGCACCCTAAAGCGGATAGGACGATGGGTAAGACAGAAATGGATCCCATCATCAATCTACAAGACTCCGCTACGAAAGTCGTAGGGAAGCGAAAGCCGCCACATGATTCTTTCCGTGCGGGGATGGCTCTGCAAGATACCGTCGTGGCGCTGGGCCAATCCCAGGGTAAGGGCTTAGTGCCGAAGGGCGTTTTCCGATTCAACTCTCATGAGGAAGCCGATCGATGGATGTGGGAGATGCTGGCAAGGATTCGGTAGAGGGTACGGGAAGCGAACTGGAGTCGCGTGCTCCGCGTGAGGACGACCTCGTGCTCCTGTGTCGGCGCCTCAACGAGCTCGGAGCCAATTATATGGTGATTGGGGGGTTCGCGGTCATTCTGGCGGGGTTCCCTCGAGCAACCGTCGATATCGACCTCCTGGTGGCGACAGATCCTGAAAATGAAGCCCGTGTCTTTCAGGCCCTTGAGATTCTTCCGGATCAAGCCGTCAAGGAACTGAAGACGGGAGAAATCGAAAAGTATGGAGTCGTTCGTGTCGCGGACGAAGTGGTAGTTGATCTCATGAAAAGCGCCGGGGGGATCGACTACAACGAGGCCACGAGTGATAGCGTGATCCATGACGTCAAGGGTGTGCCCATCCCTTTTGCGTCACCTCGTCTACTCTGGCGTATGAAAAAGGTTACACACCGAGAAAAGGACGTCGCCGATCTCGTTTTTCTAAGAAGATATCTTGCGGAACGTGATGGTCACGCTCCAGAGTGATGGCCGGTATATTGTCAGGATTCTTGCGATCCCGGCTACATTCGATTCGTGTCCGAAAAAAGTGAACCCGGCTTCGCAAGAAACCCGTTCGCCTTCCACTACTCGCGCATCCTCCTGGGGAAAAATCGCCCGGTTCGTTCCATGTAATTGAGGTAGTCCTGTCCAAATCGCTCGATCAGTTTCTCTTCTTCGATTCGGGTTCGTAATAGGAGCAGACCGAAGGCGCAGGCACCGGTGAGTGCGATAAACCAGTTCGCGGTCACCAGGGAGTTTGCTGTTACTGCCAGAATAGTGGCGAGATAGAACGGGTGGCGTACCCACCGATACGGACCGGACGTCACCAGGCTATGTTCTGATCTTGTTACGACTGTGTCCGTCAGGTTCCTGCCGAGAGTTCGAAAAGTCACGATCAGGAGCAAGCCGGTCGGGATCCCGATCCCGACACCCGCCCAACGCAACCAGAGCGGCAAGGGAAGGGAAGACCAGGCCATCTTGGAGGGATCGATAAGGGAATTATATACAAAAGTCACAGTTTTCTTTCAAATTTCCTTGGCTTCACCCCTTAATCCATTGTACATTAGTCACAATGAAAGCACCAGGTAAAGCGGAACGCAAGGGAATCTAAGTCATTGAGTTAATGGAGATGTTCCCGAATGATGAAATTTCTCGAAAGTGGTTTGAGGGCGTTCGGTGGCCGAACGGACCGGAGTGTCCTCATTGCGGATCGGCCAATGTCCAAGCAGGGATCAAACATCGATCCATGACTCACCGTTGCAGGGATTGCGAAGATCGCAAGATGTTCTCACTGAAAACCGGCTCGGTCATGGAAGGTTCAAAATTGGGTTATCAGAAGTGGGCGATTGCGATTTACCTTCTCACCACAAACCTCAAGGGTGTTTCAACCATGAAGCTTCACCGCGATCTTGCCATAACGCAAAAGAGTGCGTGGCACCTGGCCCACAGATTGCGGGCAGCATGGGGGGAGCAGAAAACGGTGAAGCTGGCAGGGCCGGTAGAAGTTGATGAGTCCTATTTCGGGGGTCTGGAGAAGAACAAGCACGCTTCCAAGAAGCTCAATGCGGGGCGCGGGCCTGTGGGTAAGACTGCCGTTGTGGGCATCAAGGACCGCCCGACGCGCAAGATTGTTGCGGGTGTCGCACCGTCAACCGATGCAATTACCTTGCAGGGATTTGTGAAGAGAAACGTCGCTCCCAACGCGAAGATTTACACCGACGAAAGCCGCGCCTATGAGGGCTTGAATCGTGAAGCGGTGCGCCACAGTGTAGGCGAGTATGTCAAAGGCCAAGCCCATACCAATGGGATGGAATCTTTCTGGGCGATGCTCAAGCGCGGGTTTTACGGGGTCTACCATCGGATGAGCCCCAAGCACCTGCACCGCTATGTGCAGGAATTTTCTGGCCGGCATAACGAGCGGCCCAAGGATACCATTGACCAACTGTCAGCCATGGTCAGGGGTATGTGTGGAAAACGGCTGACGTATGAGGAGTTAATCGATGAACCTGAATTTTATGAGGAGACGGAGTTAGACATTCGAAAGTAAGCCTAAAGATGATTTTTGTCTCAAATTCCCAAGGCGGCCGCATCTTGAACGGTTGGCGGCGGTTTACGGTGGGCTATTCTCTGCTTAACCTTATGGCCCTCGCACTAAATACCCTCTACTATGGTGATTGCTTGGACTGGATGGAGTCGCTGATCCGGCGCATTGGTGGCAGGAAACTCCGGTACAAGGATTTGGTGGGATGACTGGACAGCAGCAAGAACCGCGCCAGTGCAACACTGTTCCGAACTGGGAGAACCGAACCCTGTTCCACGGAGACAACTTCAAGTTCCTTCGTGCGATGAACAGTGAATCCGTGGACCTGATTGCCACTGACCCGCCATTCAACAAAGGACGCGATTTTCACGCCACGCCGCACAGTTTGGCCGCCGGCGCCAAGTTTCAAGATCGCTGGTCATGGGAGCGCGACGTTAACCAAGCGTGGGTGGATCAAATCACAGACGATTTCCCTAACGTCATGAACGTGATTCAGGGATCGCGCTCCAGCTACGGCGATGACATGGGGGCGTTCCTCTGCTTCATGGGAGTGCGGCTGCTAGAAATGCGTCGCGTCCTGAAGCCTACGGGCTCGATCTACCTGCACTGCGACCCAACTGCAAGCCACTACCTTAAGGAATTGATGGATGCCGTGTTTGGGCGAAAGATGTTCCGCAATGAAATGGTGATGTCTTATTCTTCCTGTAAAAAGAAAAATGGTGTAACCTCCTGAGTAACCTCCTGAGAAAGAATAACGGGGTCAAAGAGGACCCCCAACACAGGAGATTACACCATTTTCACTTTTACAGGAAATTCCGGACTTGACCTCAATTACATTTTGAGCATTCCTGGCAACCTTCGTAACGCCCCGACCCAAGAAATCCGGGACAAAGCGTTATCGGATCAACATACCTTTTCAGTTGATGATCGACATCTTCGGAGAAGGTAATCTAGGTAAAATGGTTGTATTTGGATATCGATGAAAGTTTCTATATTTGCTCTTACCATCCTTACGTTGCTGCCCTTAAATGTTTTGGCGCAGGAAGTGCAGCAGCCCGAAAGCATTGACTCGACCCCAGCCCCGTCCGAGCCCCGGGACGGCTCCGAGTATCTGGAGGTCCTCGAAGAGCTGGCCGTCATCGGTTCGCGCGCGGACCCGCGTACGGTAACGGATTCAGCGGTGCCCGTCGATGTTTTTGGCGCCGAAGTCCTCACCATGCATGGCGGCACTGATTTACAGGATCTTTTAAGGAACCTCATACCCTCTTACAACGTCAATACCCACCCGATCAGTGACTCCTCGACGGTCGTTCGACCGCTCAATATACGCGGGCTGCCGCCGGACCATACGCTGGTGCTCATCAACAACAAACGCCGCCACCGGGCGTCCGTGATTCACTGGTTGGGCAACGGCGTCGCCGATGGCGCGCAGGGACCCGATGTATCCGCCATCCCCGCGCTTGCTCTGAAACGGTTGGAAGTACTGCGCGATGGAGCTTCGGCGCAGTACGGTTCCGATGCCATTGCGGGGGTGGTGAACTTCGAGCTCAACGACAGTTACGAAGGAGGGTCTCTCGTTGTCCGGACGGGGATTTTCCAGGCCGGTGACGGCGAAGCATTTTCAATCGCCGGCAATATCGGCCTGGGCAGCGAAAAGGCCTGGATCAATCTCACCGGGGAGTATGGCAACTCAGGTGAGACCATCCGCTCCGTGCAGCGAGATGACGCCGCCGCTCTGATCGGGGTGGGAAACAGCGAGGTGGCGAATCCCGCCCAAATCTGGGGTCAACCCATCATTCGGGACGATCTCAAATTGTTTGCCAACTACGCCGCCGCCATCGGCGAGCACCTCGAGTTCTACGGTCATGCTAACTACGCGAGCAAGGAAGTGGAGGGAGGGTTCTATTTCCGCAATCCCAATACGCGACGCGGCGTATTCAGTCAGGACGCTGGCGAGACCTTGCTGGTAGGCGCTTTGGATGGCGATGAAGATAAGGTGCCCGTGGTAACGATAACTGACCATGTGCCGGACCCCGTCGCCTTGAAACAGGTGTTCGACGATCCCAATCTGTTCACCTTTCAGGAACTCTTCCCTGGCGGTTTCACGCCCCGCTTCGGCGCGAACGCGAAGGATCAGGCCGTTCTCGCCGGGGTGAGAACAACCGGATCGAAACTCGGCTGGGATTTCAGCGCTGCTTACGGGCGTCATCACGCCGATTTCTTTATCTTCAATACCGTCAACGCCTCTCTCGGTCCCGATACTCCGACTTCGTTCGATCCCGGTGATTATATCCAGACCGATACCAATCTCAACTTTGGCGTGACTTATCCGATAAGCGAGCAGTTGTTCCTCGCCAGTGGCTTCGAATATCGTGTCGAGGAGTTTGAAATCGTGAAGGGGCAACCCGAGTCATATGCGATTGGCCAGCCTCTGGCACAGCAGGGATTCACCGGCGCTTCCAACGGTTTTTCGGGTTTCGGTGATATTGCCGCGGGTAAATGGGACCGCTCCAACTATGCCGTCTATGTGGACGCGGAGTACAACCTGACCGACGACTGGTTGATCACCGCCGCTTTGCGCTATGAAGACTTCAATGATTTCGGGGGCACCACCAACTACAAGCTGGCGACCGCCTACGGCATCAACGACAACCTGAAGGTGCGCGGGAGCTTCAACACCGGTTTCCGCGCCCCCACTCCCGGTCAGCAAAACGCATTCAACGTAACCACTGAATTCCAAGCGGACCGAATGGATCTGATCACCAGGGGCGTGATTCCTTCCACCAATCCCGCTGCGGTGCTGAGGGGCGGCGCGCCGCTCACGCCTGAAAAATCGACCAACTTCAGCATCGGCTTTGTTGCCGATATGGGTAATACGGTAGTCACGGTCGATTATTTCGGAATCGACGTGAAGGGCCGCATGTCGCTCTCACAGGACTTCGTGTTGACGGATACGGAGCGCCAGCAATTGATCGCTGCGGGCATCACCAGCGCCTCCAATCTGGTGGAGTACGTCTTTTTCGTCAATGACTTTGAAACGGAAACTCGCGGCGTCGACGTCGTTCTATCGACTGGAGTGCGGGAAGGTGAGCTGAGCCTCGGTTATAACTACACGGATTCGGAGGTCACCCAATTCAGCCCAGCGACGATTGACGACGTCCGCATCCAGGAATTGCAGGAAGGTCTTCCCAGGCATCGGGCGACCATAACCCTGACGCAGCCCATGCTGGATCGCTGGAATCTACTGGGGCGCGGCAGTTACTATAGTTCCTGGTACGATTCCGAGGACAGTCAAACCTACGGTAACGAATTCATCGTTGATTTCGAAGTCAGCTACTCCCTTACGGATCGAATAACCTTAACGGCTGGCGCTCAAAACGTCTTCGACAATTACCCTGACGAAAATCCGACCGCCGCCGCGAGTACTGGCAACAAATACGGCCAGTTCTGCCCCTTTGGGTTCGATGGCGCCTTCTGGTACGGAAAGGTCGGCTACGGATTTTGAAGAGCGAAAGCAACATGGACGACAACGAGGAAAACCCCGGGCAAGCCATATCAAATGACACTTTTCCCCACTCCCGGCTCACTGCACGCATCTATCGTAAATCGTAATGGGAGAATGATCATTTGGAGCCTCTGAAGGCCGCTGTTGCATAAGTCGTTTCGGGGGTATCGGCTTGTCTCCGATGGGCCAGGGCGCCAGCATGAGGAATGACGCCGAATCAATACACGTTCGGTTACCGAGTGTGCAACTGCTCAGACTACGATCGGGCGCTGATCGGCAGGGGGAACTGACCTGTTGATTCGATGAGGACACCGTCGCCGCTTGGCGGAACGCCGACCCACCCAAGGGACCCGGCGCTCCGAAGGTTTACACCGACACGGCGATTGAGTGGGCATTGGTATTGAAGTCAGTGTTTCATCTCAGTCTGCGAGGGACGCAGGGCTTTGTTTCTTGGCTCCTGGAGTTGCTCAGACTCGATCTGCCGGAAGCGGACTACAGCACTCTGAGTAGACGACAGAGTTCCCTGGCGACGGTCTTGACTGTGTTGGCCCGGCCAGCCGACCTGAGCAGGTGGTTGTCGACGGCGCGGGCCTTCGAGACTACGGATCGGGTCAGTGGCATGTCCGAAAGCATCGGCATGGTCGGCGCAGAGCTTGGCGGAAGCTGCATCTGGGTGTCGATGAGACGACAAAAGAGATTGTGGCGGTCACACCGAGCCAAGTGCACGACTCTCGACGGTTGCCGACCCTGCTCGAATCGTTCAAGTCTGGGGCGGCGGGGCCTATGACACGCGGGCCTGCTAGCAGTCGATACGGGACCGGGACTCTGTCGCTACGATCCCGCCTCGGCGCAATGCAAGGCCGAGTGAAAGTGTGGACCGGTCCGACTGGGGCGCCATGCGCGATGCCCATCTAGGAGCAATAAGCAGACTCGGTCGATATGAATGGGGCATCTGGTGTGGTTGCACCCGGCAAAGCCTCGCAGAGAATGCAATGTCGAGGTTCAAGAGGTTGTTTGGGCCTAAGCTGTCGGCCCGACGATTCGACAATCAACGGGTCGAGGGCATCATCAAATGTGAGGTGCTGAATCGTATGGCAAGTCGGGGCCTGCCTGAGTCAGTGCGAATTCGATAGCTTTCAAACAAGACTCGGATCGGTCCGTGACCCGACCGGAATTGTGCCACAACGCGGGGAAAGGAATACCGGTCAGGAGCACTTCCGAGTTGACATCTGCGTCCGTGTAGGCAACCGAGATGGGTTTCGAATGAACCTGGCAGCACGAGTCCCTCTTCCGCGCCTGCGGATCCGCGACCGCCGCGCCCATGCGATTCTCCGGCCGGTTGCCGCGCTGACGATCCTGGCGGCGATGTCGGTGGTCGCGCCGCAAGTCGAGGCGGAGGCGAAGGAGGACCGCCGGGTGACCAGCCACATTCCCGCTGCGGCGGCGGTCGCGGCGCGTCCCCTTGCCGTGATCGACCGGACCGATATCGAGCTATCGGGGATGAAGAATGTCTGGGACCTGCTGCGGAGCCGGGTGGGCTACAACAGCTTCGGCCTCCACCGGCCGTTTGTGCTCGGGACGAGCCGCGCCGCGATCCTCGTCAATGGGCGCCGGGTTTCCGATTCGACCATCGATTTCGATGCCCTGCCGCTATCGGCCGTCGATCGCGTAGAGATCCTGAGCGACAGCGCCGCCGCCTTGCACGGCGGACACGCCATCGCCGGCGCGGTCAACATCGTTCTCAGGCGCGATTTTGAGGGTGTAGAGGTTCAGGCAAGCGGCGACCTTCCAACCGGGGCGGGCGGCGATACCGGGCACGGGAGCGTCTTGTGGGGAGGGGCGCTCGGAAGAGGCCATGTGACGGTCGGCGCGGAGGTCTTCCGGAGACAGGAGATCGGCTACGCGGACCGGGACTACAGCCGCGCCTCGTGGACGCCGGGCGGCGGCCCCTTCGCCGACGCGTCCGGCGTTTCGGTGGGCGGCAACACCGTCTTCATTCCCATCGACGGCGGCTCGGTAGCGCGTCCCCTCGGCGACTGCCGGGGCAGCGCCTTCACAGGCGTGCTCACCGAGCCATTCGGGATCTCCGGGACGGGCTGCGGCTTCGCCTGGGCCGAGATCGCGTGGAGCTGGGAGCGCCGTGAGCGGAAGAGCCTATTTCTCGACCTCGATCACCCGCTTGCCGAGGAGGCGGACGCGGACGTGTATGTCGACGTCCGGGTAGCGCGGGACAACATCGCGTCTCCTCGCTACGCGCCTTCGGTCGGCACCTTCTCCTTCACGCCGTCGGAGGCGCTCAGGCGGCAATTGCTGCAAGACCCCGGGATCGGCACGCTCCCGGACAGGCTCAGCGTGGCCCATCGGTTCGTCGGCCACGGCAATCGCGACTGGCGCACGGACCTTGAGGAATACGATTTCACGCTCGGCGTCCGGGGCCGCCGCTTCTCGGGCGGCATCGGCTATGACGCACACCTCCGGTACTATCGTCACGACGCCGTCGTGGATGGCGCAACCTTCGTGAGCGAGAGTGCGATCCAGAGGGCCATCGACGAGGGGCGTTACGATCTGGCAAACCCGTTATCGACGGCCTCGGAGCATTTGGCGGCCATTCGCGAGACCGGACTCCGGCTGACCCGAGATCAAGTCACGGACCACAAGACGGCCCGGGCGTCCTTCGACGGAACGGCATTCGCGCTCGGCGGCGGCGATGCGCGGTGGGCGCTGAGGTCGCCTACGAGGACTGGCGGAATGTGTACGATTATCGGGATATCGCCGGCCGCTCCTACGAAGCGGGCGATGTGCTCGGGTCCGCCGGCAACTCGGCCGCAGGCGAGCGTCGGCGCTGGTCGGGGTTCACCGAGATTTTCCTGCCCTTTTATAGCGATTGGGATGTCGTGTTCGCCGGACGGCGCGACGATCACGACGATGTCGGCGCGACGTATTCCCACCAAGTCGCGAGCCGGTACGGGTTGCACGAAGCCCTGACACTCCGAGGGTCCTGGAGCGGGGGCTCGAAGGCGCCGAGCCTGTATGCTCTGCATGCCCGCGAGGCACTCGGCTATCCATCCGTCTGCGACACGAGAAATCTCACCGGCGACCCGGAAGATTGCGACGAATTTCAGGTCGAGCGGGCGAGCGGCGGCAACCCGAACCTGAAGCCGGATGAAGCCGAGAGCTTCAGCCTCGGCGCTCTGACCAGCCTCGGTCCCCTATCCTTGAGCGCGGACTGGTTCCGGATCGGGCTTTCCGCGGTCCCGGCCCAGCTGTCCGCGCAGTCGATCATCGACCTGGACGCGGAGGGGCGGTTGCCGCCCGGCGCGGCGGTGATACGCGAGGGAGACCTCATCACACGGATCGAGAGCCCGCTGGTCAACAGCGGGGAGACCGATGTCTCGGGGATCGATGTGCGGGCGCGGTCCGGCTGGAAGGCCGATTGGGCGGACCTGGTCCTCGACGCCCGCTGGTCGCGCGTGACCCGGTACGAGGACCGTGTGGCCGACGAGGTGCAGCCGGGCGACTATCCGCGCAACCGCGTTTATGCATCGCTTCGCGCGAGCCGGGGTGGCATCACCGCGAGCTGGAGCGTCCACTCGGTTTCGGGCTACTGGAATGTGCGGGAAACCGCCCGCTACAAGGCGTGGATGGGCCACGATATCACGCTGCGCTGGCGCGACGCGTTCGGCCTGAGCGGCATGGACCTCACGGGCGGCGTTCTCAATGTCGGTGATCGCGGCCCGTCCACAGATCCCACGAATCCGGGCTCGTCCGGCGCGGTCGAGACGCTGGATTCGGTCCGGGGACGCACCATCTTCCTGACCGCCAAAATGTCGTGGTGACGCGAGGCCGGGCCGGTTAGCCCGTCTTTCTCAACTGGGGCCTGATTTCGACGTAAGTCGTTGATAGTGGGCCAAAGGTCTACACTACAGGAGGGGTTATTTGGATTCGATTTGGGGGGGTGGTTGGGGAGGAAGTTCGAGGTGTAACCGGTTCAGTAGTAGCTTTTGGTCCTCACCGGGCTCGGTGTAACGGGTAAGCACAACGGTGCGTCCGTCGGTGGTGGGCAGTTTCACATCGAGCATTTGGATGGCCGCCATTTTGGAGAGCACCTCGGCTGGGGTCAGTCCCGGAGCCATCGGGTAGAGTCGACGTTTCAGGGTGACCCACAGAGAGTAAGCAAGGAAGCTGATAAAGATGTGCGCCTCGATGCGATCATCTCTCTGATGATGGATGGGGCGGATGGAAAGGTCGTTCTTGATTTCCTTGAAGACTTGCTCGATTTCAGTGAGCTGCAGGTAAAGGCGCCAGAGTTGCTCGGGGTTCTCGGCACTGAGGGTGCTGCGCAACAGATAGCGGCCTTCGCGGCGATAGGCTTGGCGGTATTTTTTTAAGTTCAACCGGAAGCTCAAAGGCGGCTTTTCAGTGGGGGCGCCCTTGGGGGCGATCTCGATGTCGAGTAATCCAAAGATCCGGGGACCGGCCTCCTTTTTGGCTTCGCCCAGTTTGATCAGGATGGTATCGCGTTGGTAGCGCCGTTTGCTCTCACGCAGCTTCTTGAGCGCCTCGATAAGACGGCGTAAACGACGCAGGCGCATGTTTTTTTCTTTGCGCACCCGATCGTCGCTTTTAGCCAGAACGTAGGTTTCACCTCCCTCGCTGAGGAGTTTCACCTCGATACCGGGACGCAACTGCTTCCAATCCTTCTGCAGCAACGACTGCTCGAAGCGACCCAGCCAGGAGCGCGGGGTACCCACCAGATAGTGGATCCTGGGTTCGCTTTGGCGCATCTGTTGCAAGACTTCCTCGGTCGGAATGCCCCGATCCATCACCCACACCCGGTTCGCCTTACCGTAGTTCTCTTCCACCCGAGAAAGAAAATCTTTTAAGGTGGTTTTATCCTGCGTGTTACCCGGAAGTACCTCATAGGCAATCGGCAAGCCCTCACAAGTCACCACCAGGGCGATCACCACTTGCACGCAGTCAGGTCGCTTATCGCGGCTGTAGCCGAACTTGCGCAGTCGGCTCGAGGCCGCCGGCTCCTGGTTCGGATCGCACTCAAAATAGGTGCTCGTCAGATCGTATAGCAAAATCTCGTAACGGGCATTGAACAGATCGCTCCACCTCTCGGTCAGGTGCCTGAACAGGGCCTTCTTGTGCCTGAGCAATCGATCGTGGCAGCGATAGAGCGTGTTCTTCTCGGCGATCCCAAAGTCTTCCCCCATCAGATCGCCCATCGCGCTTCGCTCATACCATTCCCGATGCAGCCGCCACTCGCTTCCCGGTGCCATCAGCCGGTAAACCACCAGGGTCTGCAGCACATGGGCCCAGCGGGTACCCTGACGGGAGGGTCTGAGACGCTCCCGCCAGAATTCTCCCAGTCCCAACTGCTCATATAGAACGCACCCAAGCCAGCACCCTCCCCATTGCCGCGGCTTCTCGATCCTGAGATCTTTGAGCCGTATTCTAACAATACTTTCGTCGCCCACAGGCGGGGCACGATCTTCCGGAAACAGCGCCACCTGTTCGGGTCTTTCCCTGCCCTCTTCGAAAATCTCGATGCTCTTGCGCCACGCTTCGTGTTGGCTATCGTTGATCTCTCCAAGGTAGAGGACCTGTCTTTGGACCACCCGCCCCCCGCTGACACGCTTGTTCTCAACGATATTCCAATAGTAGTGCTCTTTGCCATCTTTGCGCCGACGATTACACCTCAGAAACATGATGGCCCACCATTATACGAAAAAATCCCGCCCTGGGAAGAGCGTAGGTCTACACTACAGGCGGTTTTGCCAACCCACCTCTACTGTTGATGCGCCTCCTGAGCCCTACTACCCCCGAAAAAAACCGTTTCGGAAGTTGAGTTGGTCAAGTAGGGTTAGCTCCGAAGGCAATGCCGCCGAGCAGGAGCTGTGGCACGGGAGGGGGAAGCAGGCCGATAACCGTCTTCAATCTAACCGCCGTTCGGTTGCGGCACCGAGTTTTCCGCCCCTACTATCCGGTCATGGACCATTGGGGAAGCGAGGGTAACGGCATGTCTTCTGGCAGGAGGATCGCCGCGGCGCTGGCCACCGCGGCAGGCGTTCTATGCGCGGCCCGGACCGCCGTTGCCGACGAGAGCGGCAGCTTCAGCGCAATCGGAAGTTTTGTCCGCGACTAGGTCAGATTCGATCATGCCGGAGGGACGATCATCGGCGGCTCCCTGGAGGGGACCAACACCGTTCTCGAGAGTAGCGGCGGTCCGTTTGCTGCGGGCGAGCACAGCCTGGTGACGTGCGTGGTCCATGGGAAGAGGTCGGCCGCGGGCATGGGTCTCGAGGCGCCCTGCACGACGACCAAGGCCTCGGGCGACAGGCTTGTACGTCCTGGGGAAGAGGAGCGTGGGTGATGTGAAGGCGGGCGGCGGCGGCAAAGGCCGCCTGGGCCGCGCCCGCCCGATATCCGCAACCGATAGGGACCTGCATGACCCGACCTGACATCCTGGAAGGCGACGTCGTCTATGCCTTCGCCGTCTCGTACATGGAAGATGAAGACCGGCCGCCCGCGACAGGGGGCCGCTCAGCTCGAGGTGAACCCGAATTGGGCTCGCTGTTGCGCCCGGTCCATGGGGAAGGTCCGGATCAGTCGGGTAGCGACAGGCCGGACGGTTCCTCGCCGTTGAGGATCGCTTCGATGATGTCGCGGGCCAGGGTGGTCAACTTCAGGATGCGCATCATGTAGGAGTTGTCCACACCCAGGTTCCTCGCCAGATCCACAACGGAGCGAAACTGGCCGCTTTCAATCGCGTCGGCCCAGGAGAAAGCGCGGTCCAGGGCCCGAACCATGGCTGTCTGTACTTCCGATGGGCTGTCCGGCACATCACCATCCAGCGCCTGAGGGACGAAGATCATCTTCCGTCCCCGCATGCGCCGGATCTGCATCGGAATATGGATCTGCAGATTGGCGGTCTCGCCAGCGTCGATCGTCTGAAGAACATGGGCGTGTAGGTGTGTAGGTGCTCGGGTGTCTCGCCGCACACCTTCCTCATTCCGTATCAGGATTCTTCAGTGGACGTACTCTAATTCCGTCCCACTTCCAAAGGCTAGCATGAAGATCAGGTTGACGCCACACGGTGAAGCGAAAAGACTCCGTCGATTTTTCCGCAACGTCAATATAGTTGCTTAACTGCTTTTCTCTTGCCCGAATCTCCCAACACAGCCACCTATCCTTAACGCTCTCGACCAACAACCCGATATCCTGGTCTATCTACGGCGACGACCGAGCTAGAAACGTATGCTTATCAGACGGGCCTATTATCCGGCAATTGGCCCTCAGCCTCAGGAACAGATACCCTTTGCGACTAGTGCTTTCATGAGGTTTCTTTAGTTGGACTACCCAAACTGGTCCACCCGAAGAGTTAGCTTTGGTAGACGTTGACCTGCTCCTATTTACTAGATCAGGCCCAGTGTTAGGATTTGCGGGTTGGACGGTGGGTTATCGGTTTGCACATGGCTTGCTGGGCGTATCCAAAACCATAACCACTCGATCCAACCGCCGCAAGCTAACTCTCGCCTTGGTAGTGTATCAGTTTGAAATTGGAGACGCGAAAGAGGAATAATATTTCAATCCCGATCCATTGACGGTTGAGGTTCTGCGCCGGTTGGATGGTTGTGCCGCAACCACAAAAAGGGTCTAAAAAGATTTTGCAAGGAATCCATAAATTGCTTGATTACTTCGTTTGAGCCTCCAATTATAGCACAAATTTGTGCTACAATTGGAGCTTTTCATGCGTAGCTCAAAACTCACAAAACAACTCAAAGAAAGGGAAACCTATGCCAATAGGCCCACAAGGACAGAAGCGACCAGCGGGGACGGTTGCCTGTGCGATGATGACAATGAAGATCGCCACCGGTGAAATCGAAGATCCGCACGTTAATCAAGGCAAGCACAACGGCGGGATTAAGGGCGGTGCGGCACGTTCCAAGGCTTTGACTAAGGAGCGGCGCAAGGAGATTGCACAGAAGGCGGCGGCGGCGCGTTGGGGGAAATAATCAAACACTCACCTTGCTCCATCAAGCCCGTAGTGTAGTGGAATCTTCACCTACTTCAGGGATAGAGTGACAAACGGATCTAAGTAGTCCAAGATGCCGTTAACTTCCAACCACCTTCCAAATTGAGCGAATCAAACCAGGTTGACATTGCTGTGGTCAAAAACGCGGCAATGGAGCAAGGCGTTCCACTTTCGGAGATCACGCTGTTCTACCAGGATTTGACGGAAGAGGAGATTTCTAGATTATTGGAGAAAGATCTCGTTGCTTATCAAACAGAAACACGGGTAATCGCAAAATTTGATGATGATGGAAATGCCCTGTTTCCGGAGAAGATATCGGAAACCTATACTTTGAGTAGCTAGATATGGCGGATTTATGTACTGAGATTGTGAGCAAGGTTAAGGGTACTGTAGAGTATCAAAAATCAAGGACCTCACTCAAGAGCCTTAAGAAGAGGCTCAAGAATTTGTCTGCTCCGCTTAGTTTCACTAATACTTTGAAACGGGATGGCTTCGGATTGCTTGCCGAGATAAAAATGAAGTCCCCGAGTATGGGCAGCATGGCCCCTCTGCAGCCGAAAAAGGTGCTAACAGCCTATAAAGAGTACAACAAGCATTCAATCGTTCGGGCTATCTCAATTTTGACGGAGGAGCACTACTTCGGTGGAAGCCTGAAAATGTTGAAGGAGATACGAAGCAGAACGAGAAAGCCACTTCTGAGAAAAGACTTCATCATCGACGAATATCAGATTTACCAGTCTCGCGTCTTAGGTGCGGACGTTATCCTCTTAATGGCGAATGTTATAGACGACCCGAAGCAGTTTGCAGATTTCCACGATCTGGCGGAATCGATTGGTTTGCAGGCCATTTGCGAAGTGCATTCCGAAAGAGAATTGGAAGTCTTACCTGATTCGGCAAAAATTATCGGAGTAAACTCTCGCAAAATCAAAGAGGGAAAATTCAAACTTTCGCGGCATGTAACACAACACGTAAGAGTCGATGCAACAATTGATTTTAAGTCATTTGACCTATACGATCAATTGCCGGACGACTGTCTAAAAATCGCTGAAAGCGGAATCTCCGCAGAAAACATACAACCCATTCTAAATCGTTGGCCTTATCATGCTGCTCTCGTAGGAACATCCCTTTTGAAGAGTAATTCGCCTATCGAGGTAATTTTGGATAGATTTGAGAATAAAATCCGGACCATCGAGTCTTCGAAGGATTCAGAGGCATCTGCCGGGCAATCTAAGAAAGAGTTAGTGCACTTCAAAGCTTAGTAGCGTTTGCCCGCATCCCATGCGGTTCTGGATACGTCACCGATTGAAGAACCCGCAACGATGATTTATATAGATAACGCAACATCTCTCTGGCCTCTTCAAGATTGATTGAAATAAAATATACAAAGTGATACAAAATGCTTGACTAAGACAAGCAAACCCGTCAAGTTGGTAGCATGAACACGCTACCCAGGGAAAAACAAGCACTCATCCTTACCCTTCTCATGGAAGGGATGTCCCATAGAGCGATCACTCGGACGGCTGATGTTTCGATCAATACCGTCAGAAGGATTCTCGTTGATGCTGGGGAGGCATGCGCCAAGTTTCACGACAAGGCAGTTCGAGACGTAACGGCGGAGCGGGTTCAGTGTGACGAAATATGGGCTTTCTGCTACGCCAAAGAAAAAAACGTAGCTAGAGCAAAAGCAGCCCCACAGGGAGCTGGTGACGCTTGGACATGGACAGCGATAGACAGTGACACCAAGCTTTTGATTTCATATACAATAGGAGATAGAACGATCTCGACCGCATCTGAGTTTATGCATGACTTGAAAGATCGTCTAGCTAATCGGGTGCAGTTGACAACCGATGGCCTAAGAGCCTACCTCAATGCCGTTGAGGATGCGTTTGGCGGCGATGTCGACTACGCCCAGTTGGTGAAGCTCTACGGCGAAGACTACCACAGGACCAAGCGATACAGCCCTGCGACATTCAACGGTTCGCTCAAGAGCAAGATCAACGGGAAGCCGGACAAGCGATCAATCAGTACTTCGCATGTGGAACGCCACAATCTCACCATGAGAATGAGCATGAGACGGTTTACCAGACTCACGAACGCCTTCTCAAAGAAGATCGAGAACCACGTCTACGCTTGCTCACTCTATGCCGTCTTTTACAACTTTTGCCGTATTCATAAGAGCTTGCGCGTTTCGCCTGCAATGGAGGCGGGCTTGACAGATCGGCTGTGGGATGTTTTCGATATCATCGACCTGATCGAAGCGGAACGGCCAAAGCCCAAGAAGCGCGGTCCTTATAAGAAACGAATTTCAAACTGATACACTACCCTCGCCTTGGCCTAAACATCGGGTGCAGGTCAGACTTGACCACGGGCTTGGCGTCCACGCCGGTTCCAGGTAGGGGTACCCAAAAATCATGGTTCTTGACACTCCGGGCTAGATCTCTCGGAATTCCAACTCTGATCCGTTTCGGGGACCGCACAGACCCACTAGGTCTAACAACAGCACGGCAAGGGGATTGGAGATGATGTTTCACGATTATGCCAGACGAGTAGCGGCCTGCCTTTTCTTAATAGCGACCTTCGCCTTGTCCTTTTGGGAGGCCGTCGCGCAGACGGGACAACCGATTGATCTGGTGTTGGAGTTGGAGGAAATTGTCGTCACCGCAACTAAACGGGAACGTTCCCTTCAGGACGTCCCCATCGCCGCATCGGCCTATTCGGAGACGCAGCTTAAGCGTGCCGGCGTTCGGGACATCCGGGAACTCATGGGCATTGCGCCAAGCCTATTCTTATCCAGCTCTCAATCAGAAAGCGCTGGCGCTACAGTACGCATTCGCGGCATTGGGACAACCGGCGACAATACTGGGTTAGAATCAGCGGTGGGCGTATTTGTCGACGGCGTGTACCGTAACCGCACCAATATCGGCCTGACCGAACTCGGCGAGATCGAGCGCATCGAAGTGTTGCGTGGGCCGCAAGGCACCCTTTTCGGCCGCAACACCTCAGCGGGCTTGATCAATGTCATAACCAAGGGGCCGGATTACGAACCTACTGGCTACGCGGAAATCGGTTACGGTGATTATAGCGATATTCGTGTGGCAGGCGGTGTCGGCGGCGGGTTTAAGAACCTCTTGGCGGCACGCATTGACGCCGTGTTCAGCGAACGAAACGGATTTCTCAAGGACATCGTCTCAGGGCGGGATTACAACACGCGGGACCGTGTGCTGGTCCGCGGCCAGCTACTTTGGGAACCGGAAGATTTTGTTAGCGTCCGCATGATTGGCGACTACTCTGAGCGCAGTGAACAATGTTGCGCTGCCGTTACTCTCGTACCTGGACCGACGCAGGCCCTGATCCAGACCCTGGGCGGCACACTGCTAGGCGATCCGTTTGATCGCAAAGCCGCCGCTGATACTGACATAGGCTATCAGCAGGATGTGGAAGAGTGGGGGCTGTCAGCCGAAGTCAACTGGGACGCCGAATTCGGCACTATCACCTCGATCACCTCCTATCGGGATTGGAGAGTCGCCCGCAGCATGGATATCGACTTTACCAATGCCGACATCCTGTTTCGGGACAAAGACGGCTTTGTCCAGGGCTTTGAGACCTTTACCAAGGAGCTGCGTGCCCAGGGCCAAATAGGGGCGTTCGACTGGTTGGCCGGATTCTTCTACATCAACGAAGATCTTACCCTATCGGACGCTATCCGCACGGGCTCTGACTACGAGAATTACATTAATGGTCTTGTTTCCGGCAATCCATATAGCGGCCTCTATTCACAGTTTACGGGGTTGGCGCCGGGAAACGTGTTTTTGGATGATGAAGGCTCCGCCCGGGACGATTTCCTTCAAAAATCTGAAAGCTGGGCGGTTTTTACCCACAACACCTTCGTCTTCGCAGGCAACTTCGAGCTCACCGTGGGGGTGCGATACACCGAAGAAACCAAGGATTTGGACGCGACCTTCCTGTCCAATAACCGCGCTTGCACTTCATCCTTTGCCGCCAACGTGCAAGGTGGGGCGACTATGGGTCTCGTTCCGGCGGCCTCGGTTCCTACCATAATCGGACTTGCGTGTTCGCCGTTCTTTAATCCTTTACACGATGGTGTATACGCCGGCAGCCGAAAGGAGACGGAATGGTCGGGCACCGGCAAGCTAGCTTATACCTTCAGTGATGATAGTCTGGTCTACGCCAGTTACACTCGTGGCTATAAGGGCGGCGGCTTTAATCTCGACCGTGGAGGTCTCGCCAATCCACTCTTGGGCGGCATTCCGTCGACCACGGATCTGGAATTAGAGCCAGAACTTGTGGACTCCTTCGAGGTCGGCGGCAAGTTCGGGCTTTTTGATCAGCGCGCGGCCTTCAATGGAGCCTTGTTTTACATGGACTTCAAGGACTTCCAGCTCCTTACCTTCAACGGCATCAGTTTTGTGGTCGACAACTTGGAGAAGGTGAAATCCCAGGGTTTTGAACTGGAAACCACGGCCCTGCTATCGGAAGGCTTGACCGTGCAGGCCGGGCTGACCTATGCCGATACAAAATACGGCAAGAACATTTTCAACGCGACCTTGGCTGGGAGACAGCTCACAAACGCGCCGGAGTGGACCGTCACCGGGGTCGCTACCTATGAGCAAAACCTCACTGAGCTCCTGCTTGGCTTCCTGCACCTCGATCTGCGTTACATGAGCAGCTACAATACCGGCTCGGACTTGGACATTGAGAAGCTCCAGGATAGCTTTGTTATGGTAAACGGACGCATCGGTATTGGCGACATCGATGGGGCTTGGCGCCTGGAACTGTGGGCCAAAAACCTGTTCGATAAAGACTACATCCAGACCGCTTTTGACGCACCTCTGCAGGGCCAAGGGACCGGCTTAGGTTCAACCCAGACCTTCAACGCGTTCCTGGCCGAGCCGCGGACCTTCGGTGTGACCTTTCGCTGGCAGTTCTGAGGGCAGACAGTGCGGTGGAGCGGAACATGGCGATAACCGAATCCTAGTCGTGGTAGGCACACTTGCTTTGACGACCCTCCACCTATAAGGCGTTCTCCCGCTTGAGTGGTGTTCTCAAAGCCCATGGGTGCAAAGCTAACCCGACTTCCTCAACTGAGGCCTGTTTTGCACGTAAGTGGTTGATATAGATTTTACAGCTATAAGAGCGTCGCTTTAGTGGAGGCTGCACCTTGTCTACAGGCATCTTTGTTTTCGCGGCCCGGTGAGAAAATTGCGAAAGACTGCCGATCGCGGGCATGTATCAGGCGTGACAGTGCCGCACTGCCCAGATCGTGTTATTAGTCGCGGTATCGGACATTCGCATCTGAATGGGGTGCTCTCCGCATCCTCCGGCTCGATTCGATCATGCCCGCCAGGACCGCCTCGGTTGCAGAACGTGTCTTCGAATAAGCCGGAAATAAGCCAGAATGAGCCAACCCTCTTGTTCTATACGGACTTCCAACGCGCACCGCGTCCGCGGCCCGAAAGTTCGGCCAGTCCCCTGGTTTTCAGAACGGCCATATCTTCCCTCAGCCGCCGCTCGTTCGTCTGCGGCCCCAGTTGGGAACGGATCTCCCGGAGCGCCAAGCCATGGTCTGACTGTTCCAGCAGTTCAATGATCGCCTACGACCGCCTTAAACCGGACTTCGATTCCCTCCCCGGCTAATAACTCGGCCAGGGACATGGAATTGCTATCCGTCCGCCCGCCAAGCAGCAGTTCAGACCCTACTTGCAATGATTTCAGCCGCGATCATTGAGATCATGCACAGTTACAGACAAAAAAATGAAGGAAAGCTGGCGTGACTAAAGATGCGGCCGCTACGGAAGTCGAGAGGGCTCGACCACGTGAGATCAGGCCCCTTCGTCATAAAGCAGAACACTAGAAACGGTACTTCAAGTTCACGCTGACCCCGAACATTTCGATATCGTTGCTGTTGATCCAGCCCGATACCGGTTCGCTTCCATCCTTCCGTAGATTGGGCACGTGACTGCGCAGCGGATCCCAGACGGTGCCATCACTGAAGGATTCAAAGTTCACCCAGCGGCCCTTCAGCCCCACAGAGAGCGACTCTGTGAGCGCGTAATCGACCCCGAACAACACCTGATAACTAAAGAGCCTGTCACTCAGTTCGCTTTGTGCAACGCTGGTCGTTCCGGCCAAGTTGCGGCGGATCTCGGCGGCGTTGGGCAACCCTGCGCCCGTGCTAATCGCGGTGGGGTCGGGATTCCGCGCCCACACCCCCCCATAGCCTATATCGGTAAACCCCACCCCAACGCCAAACCCCACGTAGGGCGTGAGCCGGCTGCTGGTCCGGAAGTCGACATACAGGTTTCCGAACAGATTGTGCGAGCTGACGCTGTCTATGCGGTCGGTCGCCGTTCGAATTTCCTGGGCCAACTTGTCGGCGGTCTCGCCCGCGGCTCTGGGGACGTCGGACGTCTGGTAGTATTCGGTGTCGCGGTAGAAGTACTCCACCTCAAGACGGAACCGGCCCAGAAAGTGGTCCGGGTATTTCTCCCCCAAGCTATACCCCACCGCCATCCCGGCCAGAATGCCCTCGGCGCCGTCGAATGCGTTCTCCCAGTCTCCAGTCGCACCGCGATTAGGACCCGTACAGTTGTAGTTCTTGTACCTTGCCGTTTCTGTGACCGCCGCGAACATGGGATTGATGAACTCGTCACAGACGCTGGCCCGGTCGTTGGACATGCCGAGGATATCCAGGACGGGGCTGAAGTTGGCGCCAAGCTCGCTGCTTAGATAGAGTCCCGAACCGGCCCGCGCTGAGTGTGCTGTAAGAATCCACATAGCAGCGACAAAAAGCGTGAGTGAAACAACGAAACTCATTCCCCACCGGCCATTTCTCATGCTTCGAGCGTGTCTAACTTTGAGACGGCATGTATCTTCGTTTGCGATCGACCTATTCACGGCCTGTTCAGTCAAATTGCCCATCGGTTCTTCCTCGCAACCTCGTCTCCGCTCGCGCGGCCAAGATGATTCCGCGGTCACCTTCCCAAGTTCGGCAACCGCCAACTTGCATGATACTGGCCTTCCCCGACCGATTGTCAAGGTAGAGGAGCATGCCAATCAACCCGGTAGCGGCGATAGGCCGCAAGGCAAGGAGGATGAAGAGCCCTTCCTGGCGGCGATCCAGCTTTTCGCCGGTTGCCTGGGATTTGATTCGGTGCCAGGCACCAATGGGAATAATGAAGGCAAAGCCGAGCATTAGGATAATCCGAAATGTCTGTTCGTGGTTCATGTCAGGTGATTGGTCGTCGAGTTCGAAGATCGTGCATGCGAGATTCTTGTTTCAATATTCGATCTTAAAAGTTCCGGTGTCAGGTGACAATAGGGCCATCGGAGTATGAATCTTCGGCCTAAGCTTCGTCGTCAACCTTGTCGAAAAGAGCCCCTTCGATACCCACAGCGCCCGATTGTCAACCGAGACGGTTGACCTACGCCTGGCGGCACTCGTAGGACAAGCGTCTCGCTTGTCTAATTCTGCGGACCAACGATCCCGATAGCCCGATACGCCCTCCATGGATTTTGCCGTATGCCTCTGTGTCTTCCGTGCTCTGCGGTTGCGTGATCCAAACCCGAAAACAATAACTTCGTGTCGACTTCTCATCAGGACCGACAGGGTTCGTTCAATTCAGCTCGGCAGGCAGGAGATTCGAGAGGACAACGGATGGGAACCATAGGATTAATCCGTTGCCTTTTCCCCGCGACAGCGGAGACTTCCTGAAAGTTCTATCGGCAAATCTAATGTTTGGCGCCAAACGTCTCAAAGAAAAGTTTGCATTCCTCTTCCCAATCGCGGCATGTCTCCTCTTCGCTGCCTGTGGGTCGAACCTCGAGGAGTCAGCAGGGACCCCTATTTCGTCGGTTCAGCTTGCGGAGCGAATTAGGGCGGGCTGGCCTCCGGTGATCTTGGACGTCCGGTCCGGCGAGGAGTTTGGACAGGGTCACATTCCGGGCGCAATTAACATCCCCCACGACGAGCTGGCAGGACGCTTGGCGGAGCTCTCAATTTCGAAGTCCGAAGAGATCGTCGTGCACTGCCAGAGTGGTCGGCGAGCCCAGAAGGCGAGAGCAACATTGCGCGACAACGATTACTCCAATGTCCGCGATCTGAGCGGCCACTGGCAGGGGTGGAAGGCGGCTGGACTTCCCACCGAGTAGCGCCCGCATCTCGGACTCGTCTCGGCGGAGCGCTCGCGTGGAGACGGATCAATCGAAAGTGAAACTCCGGCCGTGGAATCCTTGATTCCTGTCCGTTGCCGTGCTTTCATCCGTTGCGAATCAAACCGTGCAATGGCCCGCTCAATTCCGTTTGAGTGGAATCTGCACCGCAGCCTCATGGATTACCTTCGCTAGGAGTCTTATAGTAGCTCCAAGTTATTCATCAGTGGGGCCGAGTGGAGCCGAAGGAGTAACTCGGCGAGGTCCCATTGTGAGTAGCTTGGCAGAAGCTGGGTTGGCTATGGGGCAAGGAGTTTGTTTCTCTGGAGGAGTTAATTTTCAAAGGCGGCCGTCCACTACGAACTTAGGAGGCAGTCGTGAGACGACTTCCGACAGAATTTCGAGTAGACGGCTTGCCTGGATGACCGATAACGAACCCTCAGTTTGTATCCTCATAGCAGGATCCACTATAAGAACTTCGCCTGGACATCCAGCGCCTTTGAAAACCACAAAACGAATAAAACAGAAGGGAAGGTAATTGATCAAAGGGATGCAGAAAAGCGAAAAAACTAATCCATACAGTGTGGTTATAGGGATCGATTGGGCGGATCAGAAAAATGATCTTTGGATGATCGAGAGGGAAACGGCAGGAGGGAGTCACCGGCAGGTGGCTCAGGATGCGATAGCGTTGCATGGTTTTGCCGTGGAGATGAGAGAAAGGTATGGGCGTGAGGGAAAGCGCGTCGCCATCGTGGTGGATCAGAAGCGTGGCGGGTTGATCAATTTTCTGATCGGATTGGAGTTTGTCGATATCTATCCGGTGCATGCGGCCAGTGCGAAGGATTATCGACAGGCATTGTATCCTTCCAGGGCCAAGAGCGATCCGGTCGATGCGCAATTGCACGCGGAATTTTTCCTCAAACATCCCGAGCACTTTGAGAAGTGTCTGAGACCGGACAGTGTGGAGACGCGCGAGCTCAACCTGTTGTGTGAGGACCGGCGTGGATTCGTCGATCAGGCGACTCGCTTCGAGCAGCAATTGTGCAGTTGTCTGAAGCAGTATAACCCATTGGTGTTGAAACTGTTCAATGACTTGGGCAGTGCTATGTGTCTGCGCTTTGTTCTACGCTGGCCGACGCTTAAGAAGGTCAAGAGCGCATCGGCGCAAGGGTTGCGAAAGTTCTTTTATAAGCATAACAGCCGCAGCGCCGCGAAAATCCAGGAGCGCCTGGAGTTGATCGACCAGGAAGAGGCCTTGACCGAGGATCCTGCGACTCTGGAGGCGTACAGTCGCAAAGCGCAGACTCTGGCCAAACAGCTTTTGGCCCTGCAACCGCAGATCGAGGCCTACGAGGAGCGTATCAAGGAACTTTTTCGCACCCATCCCGATGGCCCCTATGTTCAGCGGCCTTCCCGGAGCCGGCGAGGCCCTCAGCCCTCGGCTGCTGTGCGCCTTTGGGACCGATCGTTCGCGTTTCGAAACGGCCCGGAACATGACCCAGTGGAATGGTTCAGCTCCAGTCACCATCAGCAGCGGTCAGCACAAAAACAGCAGCCAGGCAAAACGACTGGTCACCTGGCGGTGGTCCGCGCCCACCTTTGTCCGCCAGAGCTTTGTTGAATTTGCCGCCCATTCGATCCGAAACTGCGACTGGGCCAACGCCTACTATCAAATTAAAAAAGAACAGGGCAAATCCCGCCAAACCATCCTTCGAGCGCTCGCTCTGAAATGGACCCGCATTCTCTTTCGCTGCTGGCAAAATAACCAGAATTACGACGAGCACAGATACCTCGAATCACTCCAAAGGCGCGATTCACCGGTATGGCATAGACTCCAGCAACTAAACGGCCACGCCCTCTAAACAGAAAATGAGTACTATTTCAAAAAATCCCTTGACGGACCACCTCAGTTTTCTGTCTGTATGAAGTTGGGCGCATTTAACGACCTTCAATCTCCGGTCCGAAGTTTAGGTCCATTGCGAAGTGAAAAGTCCGACAGATTCCTAGCCCGTGATGATCGATTGGGTATGGGCCGTAATCGAGGTGGATATCAGACAGGAAGGTGCTGATCGGTTTCTCTTGAGAAATTGATCATGGAGTGCGATTTCAAGGCGGAAGGATGCCTATATTCACGAAACTGGATCAATTTTGGTATGGGAAAGCATTTATCTCCCTGCCCATGTCTTTGCTCCTGGTACCTTCTACACAGAGCTTCGCCCAGGATGCGAAGATATTTTTGACTCTACCTGAACTGACTGTAACCGAAGCGAGAGTCGCCAATTCAGAACCGGCCGGGAGCTTTGCTACAACCGTAACCGGGCTGCGCTACGAGCCTCTGATCGATCTCCAGTCTCGGAATATTGCGGAGGCCCAGGGTGATGTGACGGTTCGAGGAGGTATCTTTGAAAACACCGGATTCAGAGTAGGGGCGGCCACGCTGTTCGACCCGCAGACGGGACATTATTTTCCCGAGATCCCGATCGATCCGGCCATGCTCTCTGCCCCGGGAGTGATTACCGGGATTGAAAATGCTCATGCCGGGTTCAACTCGACGGTTGGAACGGTGAATTACGCTTGGGACACTATTGGTAAGGGTGGTGAAGCTGGGATCGGCCTGGGAGACAATAGTTTCAATCTCCAGAGGATATATGTCGGTGAGCTGATTGAATACCTTGATAGGGAGAAAACGGTGGGGTTAGATTTTTCATTCGCCCGATCGGAGTCCGATGGGACGCGTCCCAATGGCGACCACGACTTCAATCGATACGCGGGAAGAGTTCAGATACGCGGCGAGCGATCACAGACCGACTTCGTTGCCGGCTACCAATCGAAATTCTTCGGGTGGCCCAACATGTATACGCCTTTCAATGTCAACGAGTCTGAGAACTTGCAGTCGACTCTTTACCTGATCAACCACCGACAAAACTCCGCAGAAGGGAGTATTTTCGAATTCACCGGTTACTACCGGCGGCATAGAGATGATTACGAATTCAACCGTTTCGTGCCCGGTCAGTTTAATCCCTTTCAGCACGAAACGTTCGTTTGGTCCGCCGGATTCGAAGGGAGGCAGTCGTTGCGGGATCTCGCCTTCAACTACAGCGGTCAGTTCGTGGCTGATGAGATTACTTCGAGCAACCTGGTGTTCGGGCCTTTCCGCTCCAGAAGCTACTATAAATTCTCCATCGTCCCGGAGTGGCGACGTGTCTACGAAAAAGGGACGGAACTGATTGTGCGAGCCGGTGCGAGTTTCGATGACAGCAATCGGGATGGTTCGAAAGTGTCTCCTATGGCGTCACTCGCCCTTTCCAGGAATGACGGCAACGGCAGCGGTCAGCGTTTGTATTTCGAGGTTGCGGAGAGCAGCCAGGTCCCGGGATACACTGTCATTGGCGCCAATCCCAATGCGGGTCTTTTTCGCGGTAAACCCGACGCCGCGCGCGAGCGAAGCAGAAATATTGAAGTCGGAGCTGAGTTTGGTCGCCCGAGGTGGCGAAGCCATGTCGCCATCTTCTACCGGATCGATCGTGACCTACTGGATTGGACTTTCAGTTTTGACCGCACCTCCGCGCGCTCCGCCAACCCTGTGGATATCGATACTTTTGGCGGCGAGTTTATTTTTCTAACCAGCTGGGAAGATCTTAATTTGATCCTCGGTTACACTTTCCTCAGCAAGAACGAGGATTATGGGAGCGCGGAAGTTGACGCCAGTTTCTACGCATTGAACTATCCCCGGCATCGTTTCACCGCGGCTCTCACCTATCGCTTTCTGGATCAGTTCGAACTGCGCATGGATAATGAGTTCCGTTCTCAAGAAGAGAATCCACTGCGGCATAGCGCAGACAATGCCGCAATCTCCTCCCTAGGCTTGAATTGGATATCTCCCCAGATTGAGGGCCTAGGGCTGGGCTTAACGGTGGATAACCTTTTCGATAGCGATTTCGAGGAAATCCCCGCCACACCGGCGGTTCGACGGCAGGTGTCTTCATTTCTAACGTATCGGTGGTAGATTGGAGAAACTGTTGCAACAGCGGCTCTCTTCTTTCAGCCTAAATGGGCACAGATGAACCCGAATCGAATGGACTGGTTAAAAACGATCAGAACTCCCTATCTTTACGTCGTGGCATTCATCCTTTTCAATGGCTTGATGCTTACTTCCGCGAGTCTGAACGGCATCCGTTCTTCATGCTATTCGAGGGGCAGCTTGCGGGGTTCGTGTTAGTGCGAGAAGGAGGGACTGCCGAGGATTTCGATTACCAGATCGCGGAATTCTTTGTCTTCAGGCGATTCCGAAGACAGGGAATTGGGCAAAGGGCGGCACGATCTGCATTGGCTCTGTTTCCGGGAATATGGTGCATCGGATTCTGCGAGGACAATCTACCCGCGGTTCGTTTCTGGCGTTCGTTTGCCAGCGGATTCAGAAAAATGAAACTGCAACCTGAACCGAGCCGGGAGCATCGGGGAAGGTACTTGATCACGATCGAATAGCCTGGAAATCTGAGAAGATTTCCAGGCTAACAGAGGCAGATTGAGTTCCAGGTTGTTGAAGACGAAGACTTCGAGTTTGCCCATGACATCAGCAAGGCGAATATGGAAGCGCTCGTGGAAAAACACTACGGAGGTTGGAACAGCGAAATCCTTCGCCAGGACTTTGGACGACATGAGGATCGTATCGTCTTCGCTGATGACGTGAAGATAGGATTCCTGAGCTATAAGTTGGAAAACCAGAGCCTTTTTCTGCGAAACATTCAGATCGTGAAGGGGAAGCAGGGACAGGGATTCGGCACTCGAGTCATGAAGGAGCTGGAGAGAGTGGCACTTGACAGCGGGTGCAACTCCTTGTCACTAGCGGTATTTCCGGATAATCCGGCAGACCGATTCTACCGAAGGCTGGGTTTTACGGAAATCGGAAAACATAGAATGCTGATTATGATGAAAAAGAGTTTGAGTGAGGAAGGCGTGTCTCCATGAAAGTCGAAATCCGGCATGCCGAGCCCGATGACTATAGGGCCATTCAGCAGTTGTACACTCAGCCCAAGGCCATTGAAGGTACACTGCAGATTCCGTTTCCGTCAGCCGAGTTGTGGAAGAAGCGCCTGGCTGAGAAACCGGAGAACCATTACGTCCTAGTCGCCTGCGTCGATGGTAAGATCGTCGGTTCGCTTGGACTTACCTCTGTTTCACGTTCTCCAAGGCGAAGGCATGCCGCGGGAATCGGCATGGCGGTTCACGATGAATGGCACGGTCGAGGTATTGGCACTGCTCTGGTTGAGGCGGCGATTGAACTGGCCGAGAAGTGGCTCAATGTTTCTCGGCTGGAATTGACCGTCTTCACCGATAACGAGCCCGCCGTAAAGCTCTATGAGAAATCCGGATTCAAGAAGGAGGGCACTCATGAGAAGTACGCCTTCCGCGATGGAGAGTATGTTGATACTATCAGCATGGCGCGGATTAGACAGTCCGAACCATAAGTTTTCCGTTCTCCTCGTTCGACACTTCGGACATCGATCCGAAAGGGGTGATCGATGGTTACGCCGTCTGGTCCCGGAACTATGACGAAATGGTGACAGACAATCTGGACGGCCCGATTCTCGAGCGGTTCCGGCCGCATCTTTCATGTCCGGACATGGATATTCTGGATCTCGGCTGCTCAAGGAGAAGGCGACATTCCTGCTTATTGACTATCATCCGCATATGCTTCTGTGCGGGAAAGGCACTTCATTTCCGGATCCTGAGGGAAACCTGGTCGCGATCCGGAATTATGTCCATCTATTGAGGGATCATACGAGCATCGCGAAAGAGTTGGGATTTCAATATGTGGCGTTCGAGGAAAGCCTGATCACGCATTCCGCTACCTACCGGATCGAGGCCTGTAGCGGAAGGTGGCAGCTTCGCGATCTTCCATGGAAGACCCACGGTACTCGTGAGGGGTAATCTTGAATTGAGGTCGATCGTTGCCGCGGCCGAGGTGATCCTTTCGAGGACCTTCGAGCGGGCAGTTCAACTGCAGTATGTCAGGCAATTTCCAACAGGCCGGGTAAAGAAGAGCGTAGTGATCCGTTGCCGCGTGAAGAATCGGGACAGCGACCTTCTCCAGACTGTGGTCGTAAAGCGCATTGGGACCGACTCCAAGAGAGGCGCAATCGGTTTTCTGAAGGACTGCTCGTCCTACCGATTCCTAAGCGAATCGCTCCACGATGAAGGATTCTCGGCAGAATTCTACGGTGTAGATCGAAAACAGTGCATTTCGGTGATCGAGGATCTCGGCGACGGCGACGCCATTGAGGACGTCTTGGAAAATGGCGATCGAGACGGCGCCGAGAGCGTGCTCCTGGAGTACGCTCAGTTGTTAGGGCGAGTGCACGCTCATTCTGCCGGTAAAGCTGATGAGTATTATTCGATACTCGAAAGCCTCGGGTCGCTCGGCGCGGCCCCGACCTTATATACTGATCCGTGGAGTGACGCGAGACGTCAGACGATCGAAGCTCGTGAGATCGATCCGGTAATAGGTAGAGACAAGGAGATCTGTGAGCGGCTGTCTGTCGCACGTCCAAGTGGATTCCAGGACGAAATCATTCGAACGACAGAAGCGGTCGAAGATCCTTGCAACGACCTTCTGGTCTTCTCTCAAGGCGACCAGAACGGAGTCGGAGGAATTCTGCGAAAGAACGAACGGCTTCGAATGTTCGATTTCGATTGTGGTGGGTTTCGACATGCCTTACGTGAGGGTATCCCAGCCCGCACAACATGGGGCGGGATGAAACGAGTGCCTCGGTCGATCCAAGAAGCGATGGGACGAGCCTACCGGGAACAGTTCATCGAAGGATGCCCGGCGCTGAGGAGCGACGTGGAATTCGCAAGGGCAAAGGTCGTAGCTTCCGCCCACTGGCACATCTTCCACGTGATTGTGAGGCTACCGAAAGCACTGGAAAAGGATCATCAGCGAGGACCCTCTACCTTGCGCCAACAAGTCGTCGCCTGGCTCTCAGGCTTCGCCGAAATCTCGGAAGAGACCAACGATATGGAGGCCCTTGGTACCTGCGCCCGCCGCATTCTGAGTCAGCTCAAGAATCGTTGGCCGAAAAGTTGCTTTGAACTCCCAACATTTGGTGCTTTCAAGTGAACTTGGTCTTGAAGAACCTGCAGGCAAAGTTGATTCTCCGCATGTCGTTGCACCACGTCGCACAGTTTTGAAGCTCGAATTGTTTGCGTCGCGGTGCCCACCAGAGTTCTCCATGTCGATAAGCATTCGTCCTGCCGAGTACCGAGATGCCGACGCCGTCCTGGCTATGGCGAAGTCATTCGCCACGTCGTTCGTTGTCGAAGAACAAGCATTTCGAGAGTCATTCTCGCAGCTCTTGGCTTCACCACAGGCCAACCATTTGGTCGCCGAGTCCGCCCGGCAGATCGTCGGCTACCTACTGGGCTTTGAGTATCGGACTTTTTATGCCAACGGTCCCGTCGCCTGGGTGGAGGAGCTGATGAGCAGTGAACCCTATCGGCGACAGAAAATCGGGCGGGCCCTCATGCAGGAATTCGAGGCCTGGGCTTTAGCGAAAATTGCAAGTTGGTCGCCCTTGCCACCCGACGAGCGGCTGCATTCTACCATTCGGTAGGTTACAAGGAGACTGCGACTTGCTTTCGGAGGATTCTTTAGGTCCGAATAATATATGCTTTTCCCTAATTGAGCCTGATTCATGCGGCCTCAACGAGACCGCCTACAGCCTCCGGAATTTCGAGATTTGTAGACGCGGTCTCTGACCGCGTAGATCTTCTCTCAGTGGCGAGATTGTCACATCCGAATGTGCGACCGCACATTCGGATGTGACATTGGGTTAACAGTATAAGCTGACAGTGTCTTTTTTGAATCGTACGGAAAGTCGCGTGAACATTGAATCTCTAACTAGATCTATTCTGTCTAGCGATGGATAGGATTGCAATTGTTGTGTATGGCCCACCAGCCACCGGAAAGACCTGGCTGGCCCAGAGACTTTCCCAATATTTGCGGCTTCCCTTGTTCTACAAGGACATGATTAAGGAGTCCCTATTTGAGAGCCTGGGTTGGAGCGACCGAGAATGGTCCAAGAAGCTAGGGGTGGCTTCGATTCGGCTTCTGTATCTGCTGCTCGATGGTCAGCTTGCAGCAGATCGGTCGTGCATCGTCGAGAGCAACTTCCGGAGAGAGTGGGATGCAGAGCAGCTTGAAGCGCTGGTAGCAAGATATGGCTATCGGTGTCTCGAGATTCAATGCGTGACGGAACCGGAGGTATTGAAGGAGCGTTTCCAAGCCAGAGCGAAAAGCGGCGAGCGGCATCCCGGACACTGCGACGCCGGAAATCTGAATGAGTTCGATAATGTCCTATCGGAAAGGAATCCGGAGCCTTTGGGTATCTCCGACGAATTTCTGGTTTGGGACACGACCGATCTCGATGCTCTGGAAATTGATGATTTAGTTCGAAAAATCGAATTGGTAGCGAACCGGTCTTACCAGGCAAATCGATTCGGCGCGCCGATAAGGTCGATGCACGGATAGTATGGAAATTCGTCCCTACAAGCCAGGTGATCAGGAAGGATTTGTTCGACTTTGGATCGAATGTGGACTGGTGGTTCCGCACAACAATCCGATTCGTGACATCGAAAGAAAAATGGAGGTGAACCCGGAGTGGTTTCTGGTGGGCGAGGTCGATGGGAGGATCGTGGCTTCATGTATGGCCGGATACGAAGGTCACCGGAGATGGATTAACTATCTAGCCGTATCTCCTTCAACGCAGAGGAGGGGATATGGTAGGCAGATCATGGAGCGGGCCGAACGGTTTTTGAAGGACGCAGGTTGCCCCAAGATCAACCTGCAGATTAGGACGGGTAATCAGAGCGTGATTGAGTTTTACCGGAGCCTGGGATTCACGGTGGACGATGTAGTCAGCATGGGAAAGCGACTCGAGCCTGACCAGCTCCACAGTAGCAAGACTGATAAACGGCCGGGTTAGGCACGGTGCCTTTTGAATGGACCTTCAAAGCCAATCAGTTTCGATCCTGTAACGTCCGAAAAGCACGGACCGAAATGTCTGATTCACGACGACCGATTTTGGACTTGGATGATGAATAAATTCTCGAAGGGACAGTGGGTTTTCTACCTTCTTAGCATGGGAATTGCATTCCTGATGGGAGGGATACTTCTGATTCGGGACATATCGAAGGGACCGATGTCGGAAATCGAGAAAGGCAGACATACCGGATCCGGAGTGGCGCTTCGAAGGCTGGAGACTGAGGAAGAATCAGGTGTTGATGAGAGCGGTCATGATGAAGCCGGAGAATTGTGCGTCATCAACGAAATGCTTGCGAACGGCAACAAATACGATCGCATTTTTCTATTCGAGCAGATGCTCAGAAGTACTGATAAGAGTGCTATTCCGGGGATTGTTCACCTACTAAAGGCCAGCCCTGCAGGCGATCCGCGAGATCAGCTGTTTTTCATCGTATTCCGGTATTGGGGAATGGTCGATCCAGAGAGGGCGGTTGACTATTTCGATGGGGCCTCAATACAGACTTTGAACCTCCATCTTGGCAATGTCCTCGACGGTTGGTCGAGTCTCGACCCATTTGCGGCGTGGATGTGGGTCGAAGAACAGAATGATCCAGTCATCTTGGATCGTGCTCTTTCGATCAATGGCGGCGTTCTCTCTTCGATGGCTCGGACAGCCCCGGAAACTGCATTCGAGGTTGCTCTTCGTCTGCCCAATGAGCTTCAGATGAGGGCCCTTATCGGTATCGCAGGCGCACTGCAGAGCGCGGATCAGGTAGTGAAGCTGTCTGACAGGGTCCTCGACCTGCCGTCCGGAAACATGAAGAGCAATGTGATTCGGAACCTATCGCGAAAGTTTGGCACTTTCGATCCGGAATCGGGCGCGACTTGGATCGAGAAGCTGGATAGGAAGGAGGAAAGGAAGCTGGCGACTAGGTTTCTCGCCGGGGGATGGGCCCGCCACGCTCCCCTCGAAGCTGCTGATTGGGCGATGACTCTGGATGCCGGTTTAAGAAAAGAAGCCCTCGATTCGGTGATGTGGAGGTGGGGAGATCTCAATGAAGCAGCATCCGACTATATCAATTCGACCGAATCCGATTCCTTGCGCGAGGAATTGGTCTATTCGTTGCTTGATCACATTGAGTCCGTTGCCAGCGGGCACATGCGTGAGACTGGGTGGAGCCTCGTGGTGCTCTCTGAAAATCTGGAGCTGAACGGTGTTCTCTCCATTCTACAAGGAATAGCCTCTGAGGAATTGCACGACGTTTACATTGGAAAGGAAACGACGCGAATTTCCATAACAACGAAAAGCGGCCAGACAATTGATTACGATTTCTGATGCTGGAGGCGATGGAGCGTGAGCTCACTCTCAAACAGTTGAATCGAGCGACCTTGGATCGGCAACTTCTGCTTCGGCGTGGTCGCCACTCAGTCCCCAAGGCGCTCCAACGCATAGTCGGAATCCAAGCGGAGGATCCCGTTTCGCCCTACATTGGCCTGCACGCTCGGATCGCCTCGTTTCGCCCGTCGAAGCTGGACCGCGCTCTCGAATCGCGGGAGGTGGTCCGGGCGTTGCTCATGCGGGGCACGATCCATGCAGTTACAAGCGAAGACTATCTGTCTTGGGCAGAGACGCTGCGTGATGTGTCTGTCCGAAGCGCTAGCCGCTACTTTCAGACTGACTCCGCAAAGAGTAATCTCCAACCGGCTTTGCGAAAAGCAGCCGAGTTGGCCGCGGAAGCGTCCGTCGACCGTGCCCAGTTATGCCAAGTGCTCGCTCCTTTCGAACCCAAGGTGGAACCGCGGTTTCTTGCTTTCGCCGCGCGAGCGTATCTGCCTTTGGTGCAGATTCCGCCCAGAGGGAAATTCCGGAACTACGGTCCGGCTCGTTACGTGATATCAGAGCAATGGATTGGGGGGACTATGAGAGAACCCGATGCGGAAAATCTGGCCCGCCGTTACCTCAGTGCGTTTGGACCCACGACGAGTGCCGATTTTGCCGCCTGGTCCGGACTCACCGGCGCGAAGCGACTCTTTGAGAGCATGGTGGACCTTCGGAGGTATCGCGGTCCGGCTGGAGAAGTGATGTTCGATGTACCGGGTCGACGGATCCCGGCGCCGGACACACAGGTTGGTCCGCGCTTTCTTCCCTCGTTGGATAACGCCTTGCTCGGTTATGCCGATCGGACCCGCATCGTTCCGGCCGGACAGGAGGAACTCGCCCGCCCGGCACCGGATCGTTTTCGTGGGCCCATATTGATCTACGGATTCGTGGCGGGCAGGTGGTCACTGAAGAGAGGCAAAAAGAAGGTGGCGATGCGGATCGAATTGGCGGCGAAGAAATCGGATACGGTGCTCCAGGAGGGACTCGCCCTCCTGAAGTTCCTGGAGCCGGATGCGGCGGCTTGCGCCGTTACCTACCGAAGGCTGTAGCGGAATGCGTGAGCATTTCGACGACCGCGTCGTCGATTTCGACATTCTTCATTCGTTGCCGTGCTTTAATTCGTTGCTAATCCCACTCTGCAACCTACAAGATCGATGGTTGGAAGTTCGAAATCCAAAGAGTAACTAAAATGGCTGATGATCGAAATCCATTCGGGCTCCACACGATCACCCCGTATCTGATCGTGGAAGGCGTTTCAGATCTCATTCGATTTCTCGAGGAGGTATTCGGATGCCGAAGTACGGGGCGGCAACCCGCATATTCGAGACGATGGAAGCGTGAAGCACGCTGAGGTGAAGATCGGTGATTCCGTCGTGATGATGGGCGAGCCTATGGATGACATGGAGCAGATGCCCGCTACGCTTTATCTCTATGTCGACGACTGCGACGCATCCTACCTGAAAGCCTTGGCAGCAGGGGCCACCTCAGTCCTGGAGCCGGCCGACTATCCGCACGGCGATCGGTATGGCGGGGTCAAGGATTGCGCGGGAAACGTCTGGTGGGTCACGACGCACGTTGGTGGGGAATCTTGATTTCGGGAGTGGCGCTTGCATCCTTTCAAGAGCGCATTCGACGTCGACAAGATCGATCGGGACCGGTGAATCCGGACCCCAATTCTTATTGTAGGAAGCAAATAGTTGGGGTTGACCCGTGTTGCAGATGTGATACATTGATGTAATGAAATCAGCTGTTATTCACAGTCGGATTGAACCCGAGATTAAGGAGAAGGCGGAGCGAATTTTGCGTCGGCTGGGAATGACGCCAACCGAAGCGATTCGAATGTTTTACACTCTCATCACTCTCAACGACGGCTTGCCGTTTCCAGCCAGGATTCCGAATGAGCGGACGGAGCGAACCCTGCGCGAGTCGAGAGAAGGGAGGAATCTCGAATCGTTCAAAAGCCTTGATGATTTGTTCAAGAGTTGGGAATCGTGAATACGATTTTCCAAACGAGTCAGTTTAGGAGGGACGTCAAGCGGCAAGAGAAGCGAGGAAAGGATATCCGTAAGCTGCGAGCGGTCGTGGCGCTGTTGGCCGAAGGTCAGTTATTAGAAGAGAGGCACAGGGATCATCTCTTGATGGGAACATGGAGTGGGTCGAGAGACTGCCACATTGAACCGGACTGGATTCTCATCTACAGGCAAGACGAAGAAAACCTGATTTTGGAGAGGACGGGGACTCACAGCGACCTGTTCCGGTAGAGAATCCCGTTCATTACCTGGTTGCTGGTGAAAATAGCCGTCAGGCGGTAGGGCGTGGCTGCCGGACGCGCCGGAGAACGACTATGGTTCAAGATAAAAAAAGTCACGACGGGAGATGCACCTTTTCAGTCGTCTGTCGTCTTGCTCTCGATCGTGATCTCCGGGCACTTACAGATTCGATAGTATGGCGAAGAGGCTGACCCGATGAGCGACGCACCAACGATCGTCACGAAGCGTCTGACCTTGCGGCAGATTCGGCGTAGCGATGCCGCCGACGTTTTCGAACATGCCTCCCATCCCCAGATGTTGCGTTTTACAACCGGAGTGACTCCCAAATCGATCGAGGATACGAAGCAATTTGTGGATTCTCTTCTCAAGAAACCGGAAGATGCCTACGCCTGGGCGATTCTGGTGGAGGGGAGCCCGAAAGTGGACGGTATCATCGAATTCGGACTGAGGGACGATGTGGGCACGGTCGACTATGGTCTGGCCGTGCCGCAATGGAACCGCGGCTATATGACGGAAGCGGTACGGGCGGTGATCGAATGGGCCTTTGGACACCATCCTGAATTGAAGGTGATCGCGGCGTCGGCGATGACGGAGAACAAGGCTTCAATCAGCGTCATGGAGAAGTCCGGCATGGAGTTTCAGGAAGTCTGGTTCGATCATTGGAGGAAATTCGCCGAACCCGTGGAGTTGACGATACTCAATAACCCAGCGAGGCAAACGTGTATAGGACTCCCTCGCCCTTCCACCTGTACTTTTCCACGAGCGTCTGGAATCTTGAATGGCCCGTTGGAGCCTCCCATCGCGGATCCAGCATAAGGCTCTCTCCCTTTCTTTTCCTGTCCCATTCCTTACCTCCAATACCACGCTCCAATGCGTCGTCTCGAAGGCACCCGATTGGCTTCTTTGAGAAGGTGAGGCGTGATCAAGAGGGGCCATGGTTGAATTTGTAATAGATCACATGCAGGTTTAGCCTCCATCGATAGCCATGATATTTCCCGTCATATAGCTGGAGGTGTCTGAAGAGCTTAAATAGGGTCAGGAATTAAGTTGCTTGACCGTCAAGTAAGGAAGGCTTAGAAGAGAGCCAGAATGCGAATTAGACGTCTCAAGATTTCTGGAGCGAGCGCGGTCTATCATTGTATCAATCGGACCGTTAACGGTGAGTTTCTGTTCGACGCGGTTGCGAAGGAGCGGTTGCGCAGGCAGCTGTGGCAGGTGGCGGACTTTTCCGGAGTGGAGGTGCTGACCTACTGTCTGATGAGCAACCATTTTCACCTTCTGATCAGAGTGCCGGACAGGGAAGAGGTGGTCCTATCGGATAGGGAGCTGCTGCGCCGCTACGCGGTGCTCTATCCGGAGCCTAGGCCCTATCAGACGATGACAGTGAAATATCTGGCCGCGGTTCTGCAGCGAGGAGGGGAGGAGGCGAAGATGTGGAGGAGACGCCTCCTGGCGCGGATGCACGACGTATCCGAATTCATGAAGACACTGAAGCAGCGCTACACAATCTGGTATAATCAGAGCCACGAACGGTATGGGACATTGTGGGCGGAGCGATTCAAGAGCACGATAGTGGAAGGCAAGGAAGCGGCCCTGCGAGTGACGGCGGCCTATATCGATCTGAATCCGGTCAGAGCGGGGATCGTGGAGGATCCCAAGGACTATCGCTGGAGCGGCTATGGAGAGGCGGTGGGAGGCAGGATTGAAGCGCGGGAAGGAATCGCTGAAGCAGTCAGCGCCTCGTATGGTCGACTTCTTAAATGGCGGGAGGCATCGAGGGAGTATCGGCAGTTGCTCTATTGCACTGGGTCATTGGGAACGCCGCAGGAATCGCTCCTGGGGAGAATACCGACCGAGGCATGGATCAAGGTGATGGAAGAAGGAGGCCAACTGCCGGTGGCGGCGGCGCTGCGGTGTCGGGTGCGCTATTTTGCCGATGGAGCGGTGCTCGGGTCCAAAGAGTACGTGGAAGACATCTTCTCGCAATATCGAGACCAGTTCGGGAGTAAGCGACGCTGTGGGGCCCGGAAGATGAAGGGCAGCGACTGGGAGGGGTTGACGGTGATAAGGGATCTGCGAAGAGAAGTCTTCGGCTAGGAAGCAGTCGAAGATCGATCTTGTATGTTGATGAATAGCCCGCTTATAGGACCTACGGCCACCGGGCTGAAGCAGGGGTGAGGCTTGATCTTTCGGGCTCACCAGCAGAAAAGAGGCTTAGATAGGACTTTTCGCAAAGTCGCGGAGAGCAAGAATGGGAAGTTCCAAAGCCTTCGACACTCCGAGCAGTCCGTGGAAGGAACTCGGCGAGAAACCTCTCGTAATGTAGAGCCCGTCCCAGTGGTGGAAACAATTGATTTTTAATGAGTTATGGGCAAAAAAAAGGCCGGATAGAGCTGCAAAAAGCTCGATCCGGCGAAAAAGGGCGCTTATGCTTGCGTTAGTCAAATACAAAGCACGCCCTTCTCATGAAAAATATTGCCGTACAAAGCTTCCTGCGTCCAGCCCTAACTCCAGTCATTCGATGCAAAGACTACACCGTGTTTCTGGAAACAATGGAGCGGATTGACCGGGTTTTGATCGACTCCTCGCTGGAAAGGGAGGCGATCGTAAAAGCCTTGGAAGGATGGGATGAAGCGGGAGGGAAGGATCGGGAGCGACGCGCTCTAAGAGCGATAAAAGCGCTGCGGGTGGAGGTGGTGCGTCATTTACTCGGAGGGATATCCTTTCGTTGTCTGTCGCAGGAGTTGGGACGCAGTGAGCTTCTGGCTAATTTTTGCCGGGTGCGTGAGGTAGACGGGATCCGGAAAATATCGAAGAGCAGTCTGGAACGGGATTCGAAATTCTTCGACGAAGCGTATCTGAGACAGCTGCATGCAAGGATGACCGAGGTGGTGGGCAATGCTGAACATTGTGGTGAGGCAGGATTAGAGAAGCCGATCGATACGAGGGAATGCCTGATCGACGCCACTTGCCTGGAAGCGAACATCCACTGGCCCGTGGACTGGGTCTTGCTCAAGGATGTGGGAGCAACGCTGCTCAAGGCGATCAGTCTGATCCGGCAGGCGGGAATGAAACAGCGCATGCCCCAGGGAGCAAAGGGATTGGCTCGGGAGATGAACAAACGGTGCCTGGAGATGACGCATGCGCGTCGGCGCCGGGAGGCGGGCAAAGCGCGTAAAGGGATCCTGCGGCGGATGAAGCTATTGCTCAAGAAGATTGAGGGCCATGCCCTTCGCCACCGTGACTTATTGGAAGCTATGTGGATGCAAAGCGATTACACCGAGAAGAAGGCGAGCCGAATCATCGAGCGAATGGATGGTATGTTAGAGCAGATACCGCAGGTCATGAAACAGGCGCACGAACGGATCATAGGGGGGCGGCAGGTGAAGAATGAGGAGAAGATCCTGAGCGCCTACGAACCTGAGATTGACGTCATCGTGCGAGGCAAGGCAGATCGGGAGGTGGAGTTTGGCAACACCCTTTATTTATGCGAGAGCGCAGAGGGATATCTGTTGGACTGGAAACTGTATGGGGGGCAGGCCCCGAGCGAATTGAAGCAGCTTTGGGAAAGTCTGGAGAGGCAAAAGGGCTTCGCTTTAGAGGAGAAGATCGAAGCGATCAGTGGGGATCGGGGCTATGCCTCGAAGGCGGCCAGCAAGCGGCTCCAGGCAGAGGGGATTTTTGACGCCCTTACGCCCCGCAATCCACAAGAGCTCAAGGAGCGGATGGAGGAGCCGCGCTTTGTCCGGTTGCAGCGACGACGAGGGAGCACCGAAGGCCGGATCGGAGTGCTCAAGAACCGATGGCACGGGGGCAAGATACGCAGCAAAGGCTTTGACAACCGTAACCTTCAGAACTCGCTATTATGCGGGTTGTCGGGGTGGGTAGAATCGCAAGTAGAATTCCCGACTTTTAACGAGAGAAAGAAAACGGTAGGCTTCTCCTTCGAAGAACTAATTCGAAGAAAATGGAGAAACCTACCGAGCAAGAAGAGTCCTGCCAACAATGCCTCCTTGGGGTAGACAAGCGTAATCCCTGCCTGACGGTCTATCGGGACCTGAGCAAAGGCCAATTGCAGGTCTATTACGGCCATGAGCTATTGGAAGTGGTGGGGGACGATCGCGAGCAGGTTGGATTCAAGATTCTGGTGGGACGGCTCTATAATGCGGGGTTGAAGATAGGGTGCTTACAGAGACAATTTGAGGTTGACCCCAAGACGATGAAGCGGTGGGGCGAGGCCCTGCAAAGTGGCGATGCCGAAACCCTGGGCCGGGTGTTGGCGGGGCGCCGGTGGCATCGCAAATTGACCCGGGAAATACGGAGTTTTGTGCGGGTGCGCTTTTTTGAGATCTATGAGCAGAGCCGGTACGCTTACAGCAAGAAGATACGCGGTGAGATCGAGGAGGTGTTCGCAGTCAGCCTCAGTGGGGAAACCCTGCGCCCTTTGTTTAAGGAGCTCAAAGAGGCCTTGGCCAAGGAGGCCGAGCAGAGGAGGGGGCAAAATCGGGAGACTGCCTGGGATTCTCCCAAGGGTTCACCCTTGCAGGCAGAGCAGGAGCAAGCAGAAAACAAGGCCGAAGGCGAAGAGGAGAATCGCAAGGAGTCTCCCGATTTTACCACGGGCAGTTCCGAATCGGTGCAGTGGTGTCGACATTTAGGGGTGCTGGTATTCAGTGAAGGGCTCGGGCAAGTGGCTCAGATAGATGGCGAAAGGGCTGGCTTTTGAAGCAATGGCTGGCCTGCGCGCTGTTGGCCGCGGTGAATATCGAGCAGAGCAAACTGCTCGATCTGGAAGACCTGCAAAAGCTCATCGGGCGAGTCCTCTATACGCCCCATCTGCAACGCCAAAGGCTCAGCGCCCTGGCCCATGAAGCGCTTTTAAGAGCGATCCTCAGGGTGAACGCGAGGAACCTGAATGCTTCTTGTGAGCAGAGCTTTTATTATGATCCGCACACCAAACATTACACCGGCATGAGCAAGCTCCTGGCGGGCTGGTGTCCCACCATCCGTTTGGCCGACAAAGCGCTTCACAGCGATTTTATTCATACCCTGAAGGGCTCTCCGGTCTATTTTGCCAGCACCGACAACTACGAGGATATAAGGAAACGGTTTATCCCCAACTGCGAAGCGATGCTCGAATTGGTAGAGGTGCCTGCGGATAAGAAGGTGAGCATTTACGTGGACCGGGCGATCGCCGCGGACTGGTTTTACGAAGCCATCCTGGAGCATCCTCAACTCGAAATCATCACCTGGGAAAAAGGTTTCAAGGCCAGCCCCTGCAACGGATCGACGGACAACTGCGCCTGCTGCGCCCCAGAAACCATGCCGAAGATCTCCAGGAGTATTATCTTTGCTATCAGCGGGGCCCGTGGAAAAAGAATCCTCATCTTACCCAATGGGTGGTGGAAGCGACCAATCCCAGAAATCAAACCATTACGGTGAGCATCTTAGGGACCGACCCAAAAGCCCCCGATGAAGCAGTCCTCAAAGGGATGTTCAGTCGCTGGATTCAGGAGAATGATTTCAAATACCTCGATAAGTACTTTGGGATTAATCAGATCACCTCTTATCGCACCATCCACTACCAGCGCTTAGCCCAACACCTTGAGGATAGGCAGGAGAAAAGCGGTGCCGCTAAAGCACTCCTGAAGCAGAAAACCCAATCCACCGAAGCATTGAAAAGACTGCTCCTGGCCGAACATGCCCATCCGGGCCAAAGCGCCTCAAGGAGCGCCATGATCGCTCGCCTCGATCACAAGCTCAATGCCCTCCAACTCGAAGGGGAGCAAATCGAGACCGAATGCTCGCGCCTGGAGCGACTCATTGAGCAGAACTATGTCCGCCTGGACACCTCCAACAAATCCATCATGGATGCCTTGAAAATCCTCGCCCGCAATAGTTTCTACAAGCAGTTTGAACCCTTTAAAGAAGGCTACGACAACTATCGTGACGACCACGATCTGTTTCGCAATCTGACTCACTGCGACGGCGCCCTCATAGAGAGGGGCGCAACCGTCGAAGCGCATCTATTCCCAACCGCAAACTATTCCCCTCATTTGCAGCAAGTCGTGATTGAGTACCTCCAGACTCTCAACCAGAACCCGCTCCTGATGCCCGACCGCTCGGGCCGAACCATTACCTTCCAACTCGGCTATAAATCGAGATTTAAACTTGCGATTGCATAGCTCCTTTAAAGGGGCAAGATAGTGAGGTCTGAACCTTAGCGTGGCCTGGTGGGTTCTGTCCCACAATCTATGGAAAATCGCGCAGAGACTTGCGCAAGAACATGAGAAAGAGGCAACGCAGGCGGCATAGGGATCCAAGAATCGAGTCAGAGGCGCTTCCTTGGGAGAACTATCGACTCAAAGCGAGAGGAAGGGTGCTGGAAAGGTGCATAACGGATAAAAGGTAAGCTACCGAGGACGGAAGGCATGTCGTGGTCTACATAACGTGACGAAGATTGATATCGGTATCAGGCTTCCACCCAAATCCTCTCGGATTTGGGACAGCCTCTAGGTAGAGCCCGTCCCAGTGGTGGAAACAATTGATTTTTAATGAGTTATGGGCAAAAAAAAGGCCGGATAGAGCTGCAAAAAGCTCGATCCGGCGAAAAAGGGCGCTTATGCTTGCGTTAGTCAAATACAAAGCACGCCCTTCTCATGAAAAATATTGCCGTACAAAGCTTCCTGCGTCCAGCCCTAACTCCAGTCATTCGATGCAAAGACTACACCGTGTTTCTGGAAACAATGGAGCGGATTGACCGGGTTTTGATCGACTCCTCGCTGGAAAGGGAGGCGATCGTAAAAGCCTTGGAAGGATGGGATGAAGCGGGAGGGAAGGATCGGGAGCGACGCGCTCTAAGAGCGATAAAAGCGCTACGGGTGGAGGTGGTGCGTCATTTACTCGGAGGGATATCCTTTCGTTGTCTGTCGCAGGAGTTGGGACGCAGTGAGCTTCTGGCTAATTTTTGCCGGGTGCGTGAGGTAGACGGGATCCGGAAAATATCGAAGAGCAGTCTGGAACGGGATTCGAAATTCTTCGACGAAGCGTATCTGAGACAGCTGCATGCAAGGATGACCGAGGTGGTGGGCAATGCTGAACATTGTGGTGAGGCAGGATTAGAGAAGCCGATCGATACGAGGGAATGCCTGATCGACGCCACTTGCCTGGAAGCGAACATCCACTGGCCCGTGGACTGGGTCTTGCTCAAGGATGTGGGAGCAACGCTGCTCAAGGCGATCAGTCTGATCCGGCAGGCGGGAATGAAACAGCGCATGCCCCAGGGAGCAAAGGGATTGGCTCGGGAGATGAACAAACGGTGCCTGGAGATGACGCATGCGCGTCGGCGCCGGGAGGCGGGCAAAGCGCGTAAAGGGATCCTGCGGCGGATGAAGCTATTGCTCAAGAAGATTGAGGGCCATGCCCTTCGCCACCGTGACTTATTGGAAGCTATGTGGATGCAAAGCGATTACACCGAGAAGAAGGCGAGCCGAATCATCGAGCGAATGGATGGTATGTTAGAGCAGATACCGCAGGTCATGAAACAGGCGCACGAACGGATCATAGGGGGGCGGCAGGTGAAGAATGAGGAGAAGATCCTGAGCGCCTACGAACCTGAGATTGACGTCATCGTGCGAGGCAAGGCAGATCGGGAGGTGGAGTTTGGCAACACCCTTTATTTATGCGAGAGCGCAGAGGGATATCTGTTGGACTGGAAACTGTATGGGGGGCAGGCCCCGAGCGAATTGAAGCAGCTTTGGGAAAGTCTGGAGAGGCAAAAGGGCTTCGCTTTAGAGGAGAAGATCGAAGCGATCAGTGGGGATCGGGGCTATGCCTCGAAGGCGGCCAGCAAGCGGCTCCAGGCAGAGGGGATTTTTGACGCCCTTACGCCCCGCAATCCACAAGAGCTCAAGGAGCGGATGGAGGAGCCGCGCTTTGTCCGGTTGCAGCGACGACGAGGGAGCACCGAAGGCCGGATCGGAGTGCTCAAGAACCGATGGCACGGGGGCAAGATACGCAGCAAAGGCTTTGACAACCGTAACCTTAGCGTGGCCTGGTCGGTTCTGTCCCACAATCTATGGAAAATCGCGCAGAGACTTGCGCAAGAACATGAGAAAGAGGCAACGCAGGCGGCATAGGGATCCAAGAATCGAGTCAGAGGCGCTTCCTTGGGAGAACTATCGACTCAAAGCGAGAGGAAGGGTGCTGGAAAGGTGCATAACGGATAAAAGGTAAGCTACCGAGGACGGAAGGCATGTCGTGGTCTACATAACGTGACGAAGATTGATATCGGTATCAGGCTTCCACCCAAATCCTCTCGGATTTGGGACAGCCTCTAGGTATGGGTTTGGAGGACCCGCTTGATGGTCTGCCAGGAGCGGGTGTCCCCGTGCCGCTCCAAGGTGTATTCGATAAAGCGCAAAAGCTGGTAGGCCAAAATGGTGATAAAGACGTGGCCCTCAACGCGCGGTTCAATCTGGTGGTGGTTGGGTCTGAGGCCCAAGTCGCTCTTGAGCGCTTTGAAGCCGTCTTCGGCCCGGGTCAAAGTCATGTAGAGGCGCCACAGCTGGGCCCCGCTGAAGTTGTGCCGATTGGTGCGCAGCACAGAGCAGCCCAACAGTTGAGCATTCTCATCACAGGCCTGGTCCCTTCGAGTCCAGCAAAGGCCGCACTTTTTCTCTTTAGAGCCCTTGGCGGCTTCGACCAGTTCAATAGAATAGAAGCGCTGCACTCGGGAATGTTGCCCCTGTAAGCGCCCGATCGCGGTATGGATTTTTGCGGGCTCCTTTAAATGGCCTTGATCGACCCTTTTCTGAAGCCCCTCGAGCGCCTTCATAAAGCGCTCTTCGGCCCCTGAATAAATCGCCTCTTCCTTGGCCCGCCTGCGCACGCTCTGACACAACAGCACATACTCCTCGCCTGCTTGCCTCGACTCCTCCTGCGTTGTCTCCTGGTCCCCTTCACTCTCATTTTCTTCTCCCACCTGCTCTTTTATCCACTTCACCTTCACTTCCCGGTCCCAATCCCTCCCCTCTACCTTTTCGAAACCGGAAGCCTCCTGGAACTCTGCAAGATAAGCCTTACGCCCCCGGCGGCTCTGGTTGACCAGGTAGCCGAATCCCTCCTCGCGCAACAGTTGCACATTCTCCCGGCTCGCGATCCCTCCATCCATGATGATGAGGGTCTTCTCACGCTCGCCCTGGGCCCCCACCGCTTTCTCCAATTCAGCGATCATCTCCAACAGGGTCGTCGCGTCATGGCGGTTGCCCGCAAATATCCGATGTCCCAACTCAAAGCCTTCGGTATCGAACACCATCCCCACCACAATCTGAACACAATCGTGGCGTTTCTGTTTGTTCTTTCCCCGTTTCGCTTTGCCGTTGCTCGCACCCACCCCTTCGAAGTGCGTATTGGTAAGATCATACAGTAGTACCGTCCGATCCAAACTGAACAGTTCCCCCTGGCGCTCGCGCATATGCTCTTCGATCCTTTCGCGGTTCTCCACCAACCGATCGCTCACCCGGTAGTAGCGATGCCGATCCGACTTCACCGCCGCCACTCCCAGAAGATCTCCCAGGGCACTCTGCCTGGCCCACTGGGGCAAGGCGTTCTCAGGCACTGGATCCACCAGCCGGTTGATCACCGATACCTTAGCCGCATCCCTTTGCGCCCGGTTCAAGCCCACCTCCTGCAAGGCTTCATCCATCCTCAGCTTTTCCCACCCCTTAAGCCCCAGCAGAATCGGTCCCAATAAAACTCCCGCGGCGCTATGCTCCACTTTATCGGCCAAGACCCCATCAATTGCGTTCTGCTGCTCTGCAAAAGCCTCGGCCTTTTGGCGCAGTCCTCGCCACCGCCCCTCCCCATCAATCCGCCGCAGGATCAGTTCAATCCAGTTCTGCTGTCGACGCGTATACTCAGGGGCCAGAAGTTCCTCGATCCCGTAGAGCTGCTTTTGCACCGCCTTGGCAATGGGTCCAAAGTCCGGTCGACTGATGGCCCCATCGCCCAGGGAGACCACCACTCGCTGTCGCGGTTTACCTTCGCTGTTGCGGTAAGATTCAAGCAGTTGGAGGACCTGGCCGCTCTTGGAATGCTTCAGACGGAAAAACATATCCCGCCAGTCTGGGCGGGCAGATAGGGAGAGTCAAGAACTACTGAAACTTATAGTCCCTACACGATCAATACAGGACAAACCTTCATTGCTCATCAATGACTTACGAATAATAACGTCTCTAAGTTCAGTGCTTTCCGCCCTTCAGTACGCAGTTTGGGCTAGAGGGTTACCCACCCCTGGCCCCCTTCCTGGAGGGGATGTTTCAGAATTCGGAGCCGGGTTGCTATTTAGCTTGGAGATCTTGAGAGATTTCCGGGCTAGGAATCTGTCGGACGAACCTAGTCACTTGCGAAGCAATCGAACGTCAAAGTCCGACAGACTCCTAGAATGGCATGGCCCGAGGTGGGTTTGGGGGGAGGGCGAAGATGGTGGCGTCGAGGCTTCGGTTGAGGAGGTGGAATTTTAGATCCTGGCAATCGGGATGATTTGCCAGGTCATGGTGTTCCCAGGGATCGTTTTCAAGATCGTAGAGTTCGCAGATATTTTTGCCGTGGTAGCAGTTCAGTTTCCATTTGTGGTCCCGGTACATGGTGGCGTGGGTCTGGTCGGGACGATCGATGGCGCCGAAATACTCGCAGCGGACGAAATCACGGTGATGATCCCGGGAATCGCCTCGAAGCAATCCGTATAGCGACTTGCCTTGAACGAATTCCGGGACCGTCATTTCGGCCGAATCGTAGAGGGTGGGCGCCAGATCGGTGAGCTCGACAAGGGCATCGGTGACAACGCCCTCCTGGAAATGGCCGGGCCATGAAATCATCAAGGGCACCCGGACCATGCCTTCGAAGAAGCGGTAACCCTTCAGGACCAGTCCGTGGTCGCAGAGCGCCTCGCCATGGTCGCTGGTGAAGATTACGAGTGTATTTTCCCGCTGGCCGGAGGCGTCGAGATAGTCGAGCAGGCGGCCGAACTCATGGTCGATCTGTTCGACCATGCCGTAGTATGAGGCTTGCACTTTCTTGTGGTCCCAATGCTCCGGCGGATGGGGTTCGGACTGAAAATCCACCCCGGCGTCTATCAGCATCGATTGGTGCTCGAGATCGCTTTCCTCAAAATGGGCGTCGGGCAGGAGGTCAGGATCGTAGCGGCGGTAATATTCGTACGGAGCATCGAAGGGAGGATGGGGATCAAACGGGTTGATACTGAGGAGCCACGGTTGCTCAGTGGGTCGATCCTGTCCGATGAACTCGATTGCTTTTTCGGTGCACCAGAAGGTCTGGTGAAGGTGAGGTGGGACATTGTCGCGCTCTGGGGTTGGCTCGAAGAGACCTCCAAAACTCTTCACCTTGGCGCCGGCGGCATAGGTTTCTGGACTTTGTGGCTCCATCAGACGATGGGGGTCGGTCCCTTGGTCGCGCAGCCATTGGGCGTAATCGTGACCGACTGCGTCGGGTCCTTTGTGGGAGTGGCTGTATTGAAAGTATCTGTAACCATCCTGGACGCGGTTCTCCCGTCCCTTGGCCGCGCCGGCCAGGTGGAGCTTGCCCACCAATCCGCAATCGTAGCCGGCCCGGTCGAGTTGGTGTGTGATCAACCGGTCCTGGTAGTAGCGAGGAAAGAACTCATTACCATTTCCATTCACACCAATGGCGCTCGGGTACATCCCGGTGAGAAAACTGGCCCGACTGGGAGTGCAGATGGGCGTCTGGCAAAAGGCATGTGTAAAAGCGATCGACCGTTCCATGAATTGGTCGAATCGCGGGGTATGGATGTGGAGATTACCTAGCCCCGCAATGGTGTCGAAGCGCTGCTGGTCGCTGCAGTACCAGAGGATGTTGGGTCGTTCTGCCATAAGTGGAATGAAGCAACTTCAGCGGCTTCAGGCTGTCAACCGATAATCGGCGTAGATCGGCGCGGCGGTAGCTGAAGGGTAGTGCAACCGCTGATTAGCGCTGATTTTCGCTAATGGGATAGGGACTATCCGCGGATTCGAGAAGACGACGGATTGAAGAGAACGGAGCGACGGAACGACAGAGCTGCGGAGAGACCGAGAACCGATTTCTCGTGTACCGCTTCGAAATGCTTACGCATTCCGCTACGACTGTACTCGTTACGCTTGGCCTAATACTGCCGATCCCGGCAGGCGGGGGAAAGGAATCCTAGGGTACATTCACCCCCATTTTTTCAGCTGCCTCACAGACCGACTGCCAGACATCATCGGCGATTGGAATGCCATCACGCCCGCGAATTTCGCGAGTCCGTGATTCCATGTCGCCCGGGGCGAGAACTTCCTCGAAGCCGGGCGCGGGAGAAACCGCCCTGACCCTTCCACGCATCTCTTCGGCGGATTCGGAGTAGTCTGAAAGGGTTCTAAAGAGGTCCGCTTTCATCACAATCATGGTGACGCCCTGGTGCCGAAAGATGGGGCCGCCCCTTTGAGGCTCGGCGTAGTCATCGGATCCCGTGAAGATGCGCCCGAGGTACTCGACGGCCATCATCAGGCAATAGCCCTTGTGGGCACCAAAGGGCAGATAGCTCCCGCCTTCAGAAAAGCCCTTTGCGTCGATTGTCGGATTGCCTTCTTTGTCGACGATGCAGTTCGGGGGCAGAGGTTCGCCTCTTCGCTCGGCATTGATCACTTTGACACCCGACAACGCGGTCGTAGCCCAATCGAACATCATAGGGACATCCTCGCCGGTAGGGAACCCGATCGAAATCGGGTTGGTGTGCAGAACCCGTTCGCGTCCACCATGGGGTGCCGTCATCGGTTCCTCTTCGGCGAATCCTCCAGCCCAGACCATACCGATAATTTCTTCGGCCGCGGCCATTTCAACGTAGTGACCCAAGCGACCAACATGATGAGATTTGACGAGACCCACGACGGCAACGTTGGCTTGTTTCGCCTTTTCTATCGCGACTTGCATGGCGTACTTGGCCGATACCTGGCCAAAGCACCAGTTTCCTTTAATCAATGCGCTGGTGGGGGATTCCTTCACGATTTCGGGGCGGGCCGCGGGTAAGATTTCCCCGTCTTGGATGGAATTGAGATAGCGCAGGACGTGCCAGATACCGTGAGTATCGACGCCGCTCAAATTGGCTCGTACGAGATGGTCGGCCAAATCCTCGGCGTTTCGTTCATCGCTTCCGGCCTTGGTGAAGATTTGACTCACCAGGGTATGTAGATCGTCTGCTTTTTTTGTAATCATTCGTCTATGTATATGCAGGTAAGAATCCGAACGGTTCGAACGATACAGTTGAGCGATCTAGGAATGAGAAAGCAAGGCCGAGGGATTAAAATTGCAGCAGTCATTTGGAGAAGGTTTGGGAAGAGGTTTGCTCTGCCGAAAACGGATCGGGTTTAGTGTGAGGACATTCGGTTCGGATCTAAGAAATCACCTCCAAATTCCCTGGTAACCTTGTCCAATGCCTACGGTGGAAGGCCAACCCACCCCGCCCTTCCGTCTTCGCTTCGCTACGCCGAGACAAGGCGGGCACCCCTCCAAGGAGGGGAATTCCCATTGGATTTGATAGGGCAACGGATGGCGGGAGAACGGAGCGACGGAATGACAGAGCTACAGGGCAGTCCCGCCAGGTGGAAAAAGCACGGCAGTGTGGGTAGCTTTTCAACGTGAGATCACGATTTAGGAGGCACGATAGGAGAGGGGAATTGTTCTTGCTAACTGTGTGAGAAGCGAAGCATTTAGGAACTGCGTCTGAACTACAGATTGACTTTGCGTGACTGGGCAACCCGATGAAAACGAAGGGGAGGCCGAAGAGGGACTTCCAGGGGAAACCAGTGATGTGGCAGGTGAGACGTATCGCTGGGATTTGCTGCGCGGAAGTATGCAGGGGTTTGTTGAGGCCTGTATGGTCACGTTCGGCCTTCTCGTCGCGATTCGTGTCTTCGACGCTCCCGATATGCTGAAGGCGATCCTCCCGGGATCCTATTCCGGGGGGCTTTTAATCTCACCGCTGACGATCATTATCGCTTCGCGCTGGGGATGGACAGCGGGGAGGACGTGCGCTCTCTACAGCCTTCTGGGGGGACTATCGATGATCGGTGCGGTTTCCGTTCGGGCGCTACCGGCGTTCCTCGTATTCATCGTCCTGGTCGCGGTCTTTCTGGCGCAGACGGTCCCGCTCCTGACCAAGATTTATGCCTCCAATTACGCGGAACGCGAGCGCGGTTCAAGATACTCAACTTCGGTGCTGTTCTCAGCGGTGATTGCGGCGGGCTTTTCCTATGGTGGTGGGTTGCTGCTCGATCTCGATATCGAATTCTATCGGTTTGTTTTTCTGGTCCCTGCCTTTGCATTGTTTGTCAATATTCTTGCCTTCAATAGGATGCCCGCGGTTGCGATTCATCCTGAGCAGTCAAAGAACCCGGTCAGCGATTTCAAGAAGGCGATCCGGAACAGGGTGTTTTGTATGATCCTGGTGGGTTGGATGTTTCAAGGGTTCGGACAGGTCATGACGATGCCTATTCGTGTGGAGTACTTGGCCAATGAGCGCTACGGTATCAATGCCACGAACGAACAGATCGCCCTGATAATCGGTGTGGTTCCCTTCCTCACCTATCTGTTGTCGACCAAGTTCTGGGGTTATTGTTTTGATCGCTGGAACTTCATCGTCCTCCGGGTAATCATGAACGTGATTGCGATGGTTTCCATATTCACCGTGTTTTTTACTTCCTCCCTCTGGATGATCGCCCTCGGAATGGGCTTGTACGGAATTTCAGTGAGCGGCGGACGTATTCTCTGGATGCTCTGGGTGGTCCAGCTGGCCCCGCCGGACCAGTTGTCTACCTACACGGGAATCCATACCTTTTTTACTGGAGTGCGCGGGGCTCTGGCACCCTTTGTTGCCTATCTGCTGGTCGGACAGTCGGATCCAAAGCTTGTGGGATGGATCGCCGCGGCCATAATCACGATTGGTATATGCATCATGCTACCGTATCGAGGCAAATTTCAACGGAGCTTTGGTGACGAGCAGAATCACGAGTGAGCTGTAGCAATGATTGATATATCGATTGAGAAAAACCTGGAGCATCTCGAGCGTGACGGATTCGTTCTTATTCCTAACGCCCTCGACCCGGATGCGGTTGGCAAATGGAGAGATTGTCTCTACCGGAAGCGTGAGCTGGGGGAGTACGAAATCAATAACAGTGTCGGAAACATGGCTTTCGAGAAGCTTTTGCTCGAAGAGCCGGACCTTTGCCGACCTTTGGTCGGGCATCCCAGTGTCGCCCCCTACCTGAAGGCAATCTTAGGCAAACAATGCCAACTGCGCAGTCTAAGGGCCCATCTCAATCCGGGTCAATACACCCAGGAGTGGCATATGGATTTCTGCGACTATTGGTACCAGGATGAAAAAAACGGGGGCAAGAGCACCGTTCTGGGTCTATGTATGAACACCACTTTCTACCTCACCGACAATACTCCGGATCGAGCCCGCTTGACCTTCATCGAAGCTTTCTGCCATAAGCCGATTCCAGAGGAGATGAGGAAACACGTGGGTTACACGGATGACCGGAGCAATCCGTTTCAGGTTTGGTGCGATGAGCAACCCCACGTCGACCTGCACCCGATGAGCGGCGACGCGGTCGTCTTCTTGAGCCATATACCGCATCAGGGGGCAAAAACAGGGCCGGATGAGGAGGATTTGATCAGAGGCAATATCGGCCTCCATTTTCAGCAAAATCCAATGTATCCCGGTATCCGTTTCGTCAGCCGTCCGCAGATTACCCTGGAGGCGTTGGGGTATGACGGCACCTTTCCGTTTGCGGAGGACAAAAGAGGTTGAATTGGATGGATCATAATAGACTGGGTATTTACGGGACAACACGTTAGGTGCTGGTTTGGTTCGGCACCTTGAACGCTTGATGACTCACTTTCGTTTCCGCTAATTTGGATAACCCAAGACCGCAAAGGTTCCTGCGATTTCGTCCAAGATAGCCGGGTCATCGATGGTCGCCGGCATTCGATATTCGACCCCATCGGCGATCTTCTTGATGGTCCCTCGCAAGATCTTGCCCGAACGCGTTTTCGGTAGCCGTTTTACGACGGCGACCCTCTTGAAGGAGGCGACCGGACCGATCTTCTCCCGCACCATCTGAATGAGCTCTTCTACAATCTCGCTGTGGTTTCGCTCGACACCCGCATTGAGTACGATTGTGCCGAGCGGAACTTCCCCCTTGATCTCATCTGCTACACCCAGGACGGCGCATTCAGCCACATCCGGATGGGAGGCGAGCACTTCCTCCATCGCCCCAGTAGACAACCGATGTCCGGCCACATTGATGATGTCGTCGGTCCGGCTCATGATCCAGAGGTAGCCGTCCTCATCTTTGTAACCGGCATCCGCTGTCGAATAGTAACCGGGAAAAGATCTCAGGTAGGCTTCTTCGTAGCCCGCATCGTTATTCCACAGGGTGGGCAGGCACCCGGGCGGCAAGGGCAGCTTGATGACAATATTCCCGATTTGATCGGCCCCTAACTCGTAAGCCGCCTCATCCAATATGCGCACGTCATAACCTGGAACCGGCTTCGTAGAGGAGCCCGGCTTGACGGGGAACATCCCCAGGCCGACGCAGTTCGCCCCGATCGGCCATCCGGTTTCGGTCTGCCACCAATGGTCGATAACCGGCACTTTGAGATGTCTCTGTGCCCAAAGGAGAGTATCTGGATCACATCGTTCACCGGCCAGAAATAGGTTGCGCAAGGGGCTCAGGTCGTACTTGCCGATATGGTCGCCGTTGGGATCTTCTCGCTTGATAGCTCGGAAAGCGGTCGGCGCCGTGAAGAGGACATTTACTCCATGATCAGAGATGACCCGCCAGAAAGCGCCGGGGTCGGGGGTGCCAACAGGTTTGCCTTCGTAGAGAACGCTGGTAGAGCCGTTGAACAGAGGCGCATAGACGATATAGGAGTGGCCCACGACCCAACCCACATCCGAGGCTGCCCAAAAGATCTCGCCCGCATCGACACCGTAGATGCTCTTCATGCTCCATTTCAGAGCAACTAGATGACCCCCGTTATCTCGTACGACACCTTTGGGAATGCCGGTCGTGCCGGAAGTATAGAGGATGTAAAGGGGATCGGTGGCAGCCATTGGTACGCAATCAACCGGTTCCGCGCCCGCCATCAGCTCTGACCAGTCCAGATCGCGTCCGGCAACCATGGACGCCTCGGACTGGGGGCGCTGGAGGATGATATTTCGCTTCGGCTTTACCGTGGCGATCTCAATCGCCTGATCGAGCAGAGGCTTGTAAGGTATCACTCGATCCACTTCGATGCCGCAGGAGGCGGAAACGATCAATTTCGGTCTGGCATCATCAATTCGGGTGGCCAACTCGTTGGCGGCGAAACCCCCGAATACCACCGAGTGGACGGCGCCAATCCGAGCACAGGCCAGCATGGCCACGACTGCTTCGGGCACCATCGGCATATAGATCACCACCCGGTCACCTTTCTCGGCCCCTTGCCTGGCGAGCACCCCGGCAAAGAGAGCTACTTGATCCAGAAGCTCACGATAGGGGAAGGTCTTGATCGTGTCGGTGACGGGGCTATCATAGATGAGTGCCGGTTGATCAGCTCGGCCGTTGGCTACATGGAGATCGAGGGCATTGTAGCAACTGTTGACCAAGCCGCCCTTGAACCACTGATAGAAGGGCTCTCGTGAATCATCGAAGACCTTATCCCATTTCTTATACCAGTGGACATCTTCAGCCGCTTCAGCCCAGAAGCCCACCGGGTCGTCAAGCGACCGTGCATAGAGCTTTGCATAGCTACGGCACATGACTAGGAATCTGTTGGACTTCGATGTTCAGAGCATAGCCCGCTTTTTGTGGTCGGTCAGGGTTGGTTGCAATCGTAGGTTCAACCGAGCATCATCTACACTCAGTAGATACGGGATGGTGCAGAGTAAGAGCCTTCTACGCTTACAGGCAAGCGCCATTGGCAGGTTCGCCGACAGTTCCCTCCCTTAGTATTCGAATTCGAGTACTTAGTCCTCAAGTTCCACCCGGAAGTGTGAGGGGAATGTGCCCACCGCCTGTGAAATGTACTGGTTGAAATTCGAGGATTTAATTGATCTTCTCCATACGGTAGACAAGGCTAATGTTGAGGGTTGAATCAATCCGCGGTCTTGCCAGGCGGTACGAATCCGGTGCAAGGCCGAGAGGGACTAGTGTGGTGTATCACAATTTAAGAGGTATGTATGAGTAGTCCGGCGAAACGTGCAATTATCATCGGCATGGACGGTGCGAGCATGGAATTGGTGAAGAATATGGCGGATTGGGGACACATGCCGAATGCTGTGGCGCTGATGAAGCAGGGGTGCTGGCGTCCGATGTTGGGAGTTTTTCCGACACTGACGCCGCCGGGATGGACGGCGCTGTCGACGGGTTCGTGGCCGGGCAACCACGGGGTGATGGATTTTAACATCCGGGCGCTGGGGAAACGGTTGGACGAGACGGTGTGGGGGATCAATACGGGCCTGTCGAAGTCGGAATACATCTGGAATACGATGGAGCGGGCGGGGAAGAAGCCGATTCTGGTGAAGTGGGAGATGTCGTGGCCTCCGACGGTGAAGTCGGGCATTCAGGTAGAGGGGACCGGACCGGGAGTTTCGAATCACCACCAGGTGGCGGGGTACCACTTGTTTGTGGGCGGGCGTTGGTCGCCTCGGCCGCTCTTGAAACAGCGCGATCCCGAGACCCTGGACCCGAGCGCGTTACAGACGGTGAGTGAGTTCGACCCGGTGTCTATCGATGAGGCCAAGGGATGGCGTAATCTGCCGGACTCCAAGAGGGCGGCGAAAGAGGTGGAGATGGTTATCCAGCCGCTGGCGCGGGGCCGGGAAGATATGAACCGGGGAAAGAAAGGGACGCCGAAACCATTTTACGGTCTGATTTACGCGTCGGCTAGTCGGGGATACGACCGGGTTCGAGTGTGTAGGAGTCGGGACGGGAGCAAGGCGGTCTGCGATCTGGGAGTGGGCGAGTGGAGCGAGTGGTGGCTGGACCGGTTCCAGATCGATGGCAAAGGAGTGCGGGGATATGTGCGGATGAAGCTGATTGCGCTGACGAAGTCGGCGGATATGTTTGAACTGTTCGTGCCGCAGATCTGGCCGCCGGATGGGTATACCAAGCCGCTGAGTATCGCCCGCGAGATCGACAGGCATGTCGGTAACTTTCTTCAGAATCCGGGCCGGGATGCGTTGGGGACGGTGGACGACGATACCTATTTTGAGCTTCTGGAGTTCCACCACCAACGGCTAGCAGATGTGGCGGAATACCTGACCGGATCGAGGCCGTGGGATCTTTTAATGATCGAGACCCACGCCTCCGATTACACCAGCCATTTCTTTCTAAGTCAGGCGGACTCGAGCAGCGGGGCCGAGCCGGCGGTCTACAAGCGCTCCCGAGACGGAGTCATCCGGACCTATGCGTCGATTGACCGGATGATTGGGCGAGTGCGGAAGTTGGCGGATGAAGATACGGCCATTGTACTGGTGGCGGACCATGGAGGGACCTCGGTGCAGCATCGGCCGGTGGATATTGAGAAGGTACTGGCGGAGACCGGGTTCATCAAATACACGAGGCGGGGCAAGAAGCGGCAGATCGATTGGAGCCGGACTCGAGCAGCGGATGTCGGGCTCGTGCATGTTTTTATCAATCTTAAAGGAAGGGAGCCTGGCGGAATCGTATCGAAGCGAGACTATGAAAAAGTCCAACGCGAAGTCATCGCAGCACTAACGGAATACAGAGATCCAGAGACGGGGCGACATCCGTTCGCATTGGCGCTGACAAGAGAGAATGCGGAGATGTTGAATCTGTCGGGTGATCTTGTGGGCGATGTGGTGTATGCGCTGCGGCCAGAATTCGACGGAGCACACGGAAAGCAGTTGCCGGCGTTGGGCTTCGGGATGGCCGGGCAGCATTCGACGTTTGTGATTGCCGGGGCAGGGGTACGATCGGTTGGAAAGCTTCAGCGGCAGGTGCGGGTGGTGGACGTGGCGCCGACCGTGTGTTACTTGCTCGGCGCTCCCATGCCCAAGCAGGTGGAGGGTGGGGTCGTCTACGAAGCGCTGAAAGATCCGGATTGGCCGCTGACGGCTCTGCGGAAGTAGGGATGTCCTCTTGTCTTTTTGCTCGAACTCTAGCCAAGATACCAGTCCTCCAGGCTTGTCTTGGGGAAACTCAGGGTTCTATGCTAGGTCCAGGGTAGGGACAAAGATTAAGACGAAGATTCCAGTCAGTTGTGCGGAGCAGCTAAGGAAATGCCTCCTTTGAATTTCCAATCTTGGGTGCCGGTTTTTGATGCCAATGTGGGGGTGGGGCATCGTCACGATCGGCCGTCGCCATTTTCGAAAGCCAGCGAGCTTGTCGAAGAAATGCAGCGGCACGGGGTGGAGAGGGCGTTGATCTATCACGTTCAGGGTGAGGCAATCAGCGCCATTTGGGCGAACGAAGCCTTACTCGGCTGGGCCGGTGATGCGTTCAGATTACAATGGGTAGCTGGTACGGGAGACGACATTCTGCGCCAACTGGGAGAATTCCATTCCACCGATAGAGTTGAGAGTGTGCGACTGCACAGTCCAGAAAAGGACAGGGTTCCCTTTGTAGATTGGCTCTACGGTCCTCTTCTGGAATGGCTTTCGGCCGAGAAGATTCCACTCTGGGTGTCTCTGGCCGACAGCTCGCCGGGGGAGATCATGAATACATTGCGCCTGTTTCCGGATCTGACAGTGGTGCTGGTGGGCGCCCACTACTCTCATTCGACGATGGTTGGTCCGATGCTACGCAAGCTGCCGAAGGCTTACCTTGAGTTGAGCCGATTCGAAAACCTGGCCGGGATCGAGACGCTGATCGACGAATTTGGCGCCAAACGCCTGCTCTACGGGTCCTATTTCCCGCGCTATGCGATGGGTCCTATGCTTTTCTATCTGCACCATTCGGATGTCGACGAATCCGATCTGGCAGCCATCTGTGCGGGCAATCTGGAACGCATATTGGGGGGCGGATCGTGATCGAAGGAAACGAGGTCATCGATTTCCACGGACATGTCGGCCGATGGGATGATCTGGGAATTGTCGACGACCCGGCCACCATGCTTCGGGCGATGGATGCGGTCGGTATCGACCGGAGCTGCGTCTTCAACATCTTCCATCCCGAGGGTACCACCGGCAACGATGAGACCGCGGCTTTTGTGGCCCGTCATCCGGATCGATTCATAGGTTTCGCCTATGTCTCTCCGCTCCTTCCGGATCTGATGGTCCCTGAGCTGGAAAGGGCGATCGATGAGCTGGGCTTTCCGGCTATTAAGCTCTATCCGCCCTATACTCCTTTCCCGCTCTGCGACCCTATCTGGGATCCGATTTATGGTTTCGCCAATGAGCGAGAGTTGGCTGTTATCTTGCATACCGGTCCCGAGAAGACCGCCGAACCTGGACATCTGTTGGAGGCCGCGCCTCGCTTTCCCAAGGCAAAATTTATAGCAGGTCACGCGGGCAACTTCGAGCCCTACCGCAGCCAGGCCATCAAGGCGGCGCAGGTGTGCGACAATGTCTATCTGGAAACCTGCTCCACCTATCGCAGTCCAGGTGTGATCGAGGAACTGGTGGCTGGTGTTGGGGCAGATCGGGTTCTCTTCGGTTCCGATACGCCATTGATGGATCCTCGTGCACAGATGGGAAAGATTATCACCGCAGCGATCGACGATGATGCCAAGAGGCTGATTTTGGGAGAGAACGCGAAGAAGCTGCTCAGGCTTTAACCCGAACCTATCACACATCTTCTGCTACGAAGTGTGTGCAATGTACGGGCTTGCCTAAAATTGGCAAAAGTTTGGGTTACCTTGGCCTGAACCGCGCGATGGCATCCTCGGCGCGGGCCTGGTTGGCGTCGATGGTTCGACCCGCATTGTGGGGAGTATGAACGACGTTGTGGCGACCGAGCAGCGGTGAGTCGAGAGGTACCGGTTCCTTGTCGAAAACATCGGCGGCGAGAAACAATTCGTCATTGAGGACTCGACGGTAGAGGGCCTCGGTGTCGCAGACCCGGGCCCTTGTCACCTGGACGACCAGACTCTTGACGGGTAGGGCGCTGATGTGTTCCGCCGTGACCAGTCCCCGAGTGCTGTCTGTGAGTGGAACAATGGGCGCGAAAATCTGCGAGTCCTTGACCAACTCGGAAAGGTGAAAACACCGCCGGACCCCCGCGATGTCGAAGGAGGCGTCCGGCGCGAATGGATCCCATACGGCCACGTCTGCCCCCATCGTGGCGCACCACTTCGCGTATCGTCCTCCTATATTGCCGATCCCAACGATGCGAACGCGTTTCCCATCGATAGTTCCGCTGACAAAGTTTGCGTCGTCACCAAACTGCGCGCCACGCTGTCCCGGTTTGCCGATCTTCGGGATGTAATTCCAGGTTTCGTGACCCTGCATCATAGCAGTGTAGGTGTGAGGGATGCGACGCAGTGCACTGATGGTGAGGCCGAGGGCATACTCTGCCACGGTCTGGCCCCACTGGACGTCTCCTCGTGGGTAATAGAAGGTTACGCCCCTGGTTTTTGCCTCCTCGATACCTTTTCCGGAACTCTCAGAATAGCTCGCCGATGCGTAGCATTCCTCCAATGCTGTAAACGGCTCGAGGTCTTCGCTCTCAGCGGGGAGTCCGAGGAGAACCAGTCGATTGACCGTGCCGGAGTCCGGGACTAGCTCCGGCGCGTGAGCGTTTGGGTCCTCCGTCCGGTAGAGTTCGGAACCAGATTCCTCCTGCCAGCGTTCGTGCCAGTGGTCGGCTGTGAAAGGCCAGTGCGCCTCGTAGCTTTCGTGTACGCAGATTACAGATCTTACTTTCCTTCTCATTTCATTGATCAGAGGTTTATTACTCCACGACAATCGGGGTAGGTGGAGCAGCCCCAGAACTGTTTCCCGGCGCTCCTTCCGCTTCTGGCGGTGCGCAGCACCATGAGGCTGCCGCAAACGGGGCAGATTGGAATTTGATCCGACTGATCCTGTTTAAAATTCCGAGGCACCTGCCTAACTGCGAGGGCGTCCGGCGACTCAGGATCCCATTGCGGAAAGCGCCGGTGGCGCAGGAAGTCCTCGTAGTCGAGCAGCAGCTCTTCAAGGCTTGATCGGGCCACGTTCAGAAGGAGCAATTCGGTCTGGGAGGAGGTAGCGGCGGCACGGCAGCCCTCGGCGATGTTCTGCCGGCCCGAGCGCGCGCCCTGTACCATCTGGTCGTTGGTGCGAGAACGGCGATCGACATACTTTTCGCAGAACCAGTAGGTCGCATCGTAGATGATCGTCGCAGTCTGAAAACTGCACGAGTCGCGATAGCCTCTACTGGGTCGCATCTTAGAAATTTACCTCTTCCCAATTTTGGTCGCTATCTCGCTCCCGGGCCACCTTCAAACTCGTGCACGACGACAGCATTATCCACCTCTTCGCGAGCCCCGTAATGCTTGCGAAGAAACGGGCATACATTGTTCGGCTCGCCCATCAGCGCCACATGTAGGCAAGATTGAGCACCAGGCCCTTCTCTTTTGCCAGATCATACTACCTCTTGATTCGAGTTTCTGTGATAGTCTTGGGGATGAGATTCAAGCAGTTCAATCAGGTTTTTCTCTCTCTCTCTGGAACTCTTCCCCAAGAACGAGTCGAATCTTCCCCGAACCACGCCATTGCTACAGATATGGAAAAGTGTCTGAAGAAATCTCTTTTCGATTCGAGCAGACCAAGAATCGTCGGATACGCGCGATGATTGCCGGAATGGTCTTGCCCTGAATGTTTGGTTGAAAGTTTAATGAGGTCCGATTTCGCAATTGGGACATTCGAACAAAACGTAATTCAGTATGGCAGCAAAGACCATTGCCCTGCTCGGCGCTCTCGACACGAAAGGGGCGGAATACGGTTTTGTTAGGGACGCCATCAAGGCTCGTGGACATGATGTATTGCTGATCGATGTCGGCGTGCTGGAGCCGCCAGTAATCGAGCCGGATGTGACCCGTCAGTCGGTGGCGCAAGCGGCGGGCGCCGATCTGGAGACGATGGTGAAAGAGCAGGATCGGGGAAGAGCGGTGACGGCGATGAGTGAAGGTGCGGCCGCGCTGCTGCCAAAGCTATATTCCGAAGGAAAGTTCGATGCGGTTATGGCTATGGGCGGCACAGGAGGGACCTCGGTTGCCTGCGGCGCGATGCGGGCACTGCCGTTGGGTATCCCGAAGGTCATGGTATCAACGGCGGCCGGTACGGATGTATCGGCCTACGTCGGCGTGAAAGACATCGTCATGATACCCAGCATCGTCGACGTGGCCGGGATTAATAAGATCAGTCGCGAGGTATTCGCACGCGCAGCCGGTGCAGTCTGTGGAATGGTGGAAACCGAAGTGCCGGAGGCGGACGACAAGCCCTTGATCGTCGCCACTATGTTCGGCAACACGACCCAAGCGGTCAACCATGCTCGCGAGATACTCGAAAAGGCCGGCTACGAAGTGCTGGTGTTTCATTGCACAGGCACGGGTGGGCGGACGATGGAGAGCTTGATCGAAGCCAGACAAATCGTAGGCGTCCTGGATATGACCACGACGGAGTGGGCGGATGAAATAGCGGGCGGAGTGTTTTCGGCGGGACCGACTCGGCTGGAAGCCGCGGCGAAACGCGGCGTACCCGCTATTGTGACACCTGGTTGCCTGGATATGGTGAACTGGTGGGCGCCCGACACGGTTCCCGAAAAATACAAGGATCGTACTTTTTATCAGCACAATCCAAACATCACCCTGATGCGGACAACCGTTGAAGAGTGTGGCCAGTTGGGCGAGATCATGGCTGAAAAACTCAATCAGAGCACCGCCGCAATCACTGTGCTGTTGCCGCTTAAAGGGTTCAGCATGATCGACCTGGAAGGGAAGGATTTCTATCTTCCTGAAGCTAATGCTGCCTTTTGTGAGACATTGAAGTCGAAGTTACGTGACGACATCAAGGTCGTCGAGATGGACTGCGAGATCAACGATCCGTCATTCTCGGCCCGATGCGCGGAGGAGTTACTGGCAAATATCGAATGAGACTTCCGGGGTCCAAGAAGACGAAATGCTTACGCATTCCGCTACGATTTTCCCCACGGTTGGTAGCGAAATGCGTGAGCATTTCGACTAACCCTCCGTTGATCCCGACCTCTCCGGACCGATCGGGAACCAACATAGGCATCGAATTTTCACGTCAGTTACATTTGAACAATCGTTTTGGACATCATGGCTGAGACGCGTTCTGAGATACTATCACGATTCCGTGAGAAAATCGAAAAGGGGCTGCCGATTATTGGTGGTGGCGCCGGCACTGGGATCTCCGCTAAATGGGAGGAGGCCGGAGGGATAGACCTGATTGTGATCTACAACTCCGGGCGCTTTCGGATGGCCGGCCACGGGTCATTGGCCGGGGTGATGCCCTATGGCGATGCCAATGCCATCGTGATGGAAATGGCGAGTGAGGTGCTTCCGGTGACGCGGAAGACGCCGGTCTTGGCGGGTGTTTGTGGCACCGACCCTATGCGGATGATGGACCGCTTTCTCGCCGAGGTCAAAGCGATCGGATTCGCTGGGGTACAGAACTTTCCCACCGTCGGCCTCATCGACGGGACCTTTCGGGCGAATCTCGAAGAGACCAACATGGGTTACGACAAGGAGGTCGAGATGATCCGGGTCGCTCACGACTTGGACCTCCTGACCACTCCCTATGTGTTCAATACGGACGAGTCCCGAACCATGACCGAAGCTGGGGCCGATATCCTCGTTGCCCATATGGGACTGACGACTTCCGGCTCGATCGGGGCCAAGACGGCATTGACGCTCGAAGAGTGTGTTGAACCGATCAACGCCATCATCGACACCGCCAAAGCGATCCGTGAAGATGTCATCGTGCTCTGCCACGGCGGCCCTATCGCCGAACCGGATGATGCCTCATTCATCATCGACCAGTGCGCCAAGATCGACGGATTCTACGGCGCCAGCTCAATGGAACGCCTGCCTACGGAGCGTGCGATCAAAGAGCAAACGGAGCGATTTACTTCGATACGGCGAGGGTAGGAAGGCTATGATTCCGTCGAGGCTAGCAAGTTGTCGCGTGTAAGTTGTGGAACTCGCGGAATGAATCTGCATTGCTGATGCTTTCGTGGACTGCGGGTGATTCAACCATCGACACCTTCCTAGCCCTACTTGACCAACTCAACTTCCGAAACGGTTTTTTTCGGGGGTAGTAGGGCTCAGGAGGCGCATCAACAGTAGAGGTGGGTTGGCAAAACCGCCTCTAGTGTAGACCTACGCTCTTCCCAGGGCGGGATTTTTTCGTATAATGGTGGGCCATCATGTTTCTGAGGTGTAATCGTCGGCGCAAAGATGGCAAAGAGCACTACTATTGGAATATCGTTGAGAACAAGCGTGTCAGCGGGGGGCGGGTGGTCCAAAGACAGGTCCTCTACCTTGGAGAGATCAACGATAGCCAACACGAAGCGTGGCGCAAGAGCATCGAGATTTTCGAAGAGGGCAGGGAAAGACCCGAACAGGTGGCGCTGTTTCCGGAAGATCGTGCCCCGCCTGTGGGCGACGAAAGTATTGTTAGAATACGGCTCAAAGATCTCAGGATCGAGAAGCCGCGGCAATGGGGAGGGTGCTGGCTTGGGTGCGTTCTATATGAGCAGTTGGGACTGGGAGAATTCTGGCGGGAGCGTCTCAGACCCTCCCGTCAGGGTACCCGCTGGGCCCATGTGCTGCAGACCCTGGTGGTTTACCGGCTGATGGCACCGGGAAGCGAGTGGCGGCTGCATCGGGAATGGTATGAGCGAAGCGCGATGGGCGATCTGATGGGGGAAGACTTTGGGATCGCCGAGAAGAACACGCTCTATCGCTGCCACGATCGATTGCTCAGGCACAAGAAGGCCCTGTTCAGGCACCTGACCGAGAGGTGGAGCGATCTGTTCAATGCCCGTTACGAGATTTTGCTATACGATCTGACGAGCACCTATTTTGAGTGCGATCCGAACCAGGAGCCGGCGGCCTCGAGCCGACTGCGCAAGTTCGGCTACAGCCGCGATAAGCGACCTGACTGCGTGCAAGTGGTGATCGCCCTGGTGGTGACTTGTGAGGGCTTGCCGATTGCCTATGAGGTACTTCCGGGTAACACGCAGGATAAAACCACCTTAAAAGATTTTCTTTCTCGGGTGGAAGAGAACTACGGTAAGGCGAACCGGGTGTGGGTGATGGATCGGGGCATTCCGACCGAGGAAGTCTTGCAACAGATGCGCCAAAGCGAACCCAGGATCCACTATCTGGTGGGTACCCCGCGCTCCTGGCTGGGTCGCTTCGAGCAGTCGTTGCTGCAGAAGGATTGGAAGCAGTTGCGTCCCGGTATCGAGGTGAAACTCCTCAGCGAGGGAGGTGAAACCTACGTTCTGGCTAAAAGCGACGATCGGGTGCGCAAAGAAAAAAACATGCGCCTGCGTCGTTTACGCCGTCTTATCGAGGCGCTCAAGAAGCTGCGTGAGAGCAAACGGCGCTACCAACGCGATACCATCCTGATCAAACTGGGCGAAGCCAAAAAGGAGGCCGGTCCCCGGATCTTTGGATTACTCGACATCGAGATCGCCCCCAAGGGCGCCCCCACTGAAAAGCCGCCTTTGAGCTTCCGGTTGAACTTAAAAAAATACCGCCAAGCCTATCGCCGCGAAGGCCGCTATCTGTTGCGCAGCACCCTCAGTGCCGAGAACCCCGAGCAACTCTGGCGCCTTTACCTGCAGCTCACTGAGATCGAGCAAGTCTTCAAGGAAATCAAGAACGACCTTTCCATCCGCCCCATCCATCATCAGAGAGATGATCGCATCGAGGCGCACATCTTTATCAGCTTCCTTGCTTACTCTCTGTGGGTCACCCTGAAACGTCGACTCTACCCGATGGCTCCGGGACTGACCCCAGCCGAGGTGCTCTCCAAAATGGCGGCCATCCAAATGCTCGATGTGAAACTGCCCACCACCGACGGACGCACCGTTGTGCTTACCCGTTACACCGAGCCCGGTGAGGACCAAAAGCTACTACTGAACCGGTTACACCTCGAACTTCCTCCCCAACCACCCCCCCAAATCGAATCCAAATAACCCCTCCTGTAGTGTAGACCTTTGGCCCACTATCAACGACTTACGTCGAAATCAGGCCCCAGTTGAGAAAGACGGGCTAGCCTAATCTCCGCCTTCTTGCGAAGCCGGCTACAGAAAGTTCGGCCGTGGGGAAGTGGTAGAGGTGGTCCGTGGCCTCCCGTCTTCGCCAAGGTCTACCGGACACGGAACGAGAGCGAAATTGCAAAAAGAATCGATGCCGGGTCCGGAGGTCACGGCCCACCTTTTCTTCCGGACATCGCTCGATGTTAGTTTCCCTTAATATCTGCTAAATCTAGTCCGCCGCCTCAATTTTGTCGACCAGGTGGACGGTGTGGATCACGTCTCGGATATCGGCGTTGGGAACTTTCCTGGTGCGTATGCAGTCGAGAAGATGCTGGTGCATGGGCAATACGCCGTCGTAGTTGAGGAAGTCTTTCTCGTCCACGCCATCGATTTCCCAACCTTTCACAGTTCGACTCTTGTTGTCTTCGAGAATCTCCAATTCCCTGGGTAGGTCCATGTAGCATCCGACCCCAACGCCGTGAAGTTCCGCTCGAAGTACGCGACCTCCTGAAGCTCGGTTTCCGAAGATGGCACCCGTGACGTCATTTTCGAACCGAACCAGGGCCGTATAGTGATTATAGTTTTCGGAATCGAATTTGTCCTGGTAGGCGGTGACATCGATCGGTTCTCCGCCTGCCATGTAACGGGTCAAGTCCACGATATGGATAACGTCATTCCAAAGGGTGGTGGTGACATCCTCTGAGAGGTTGTTTCCAAGCATCCGTTTGTTAAAGGTGGTGGTAATCAGGGAAACAGGCCCATTTTTGCTTACGAGCCTCATGGCTTCGCGGGTGATGGCGGCAAATCGCCGCTGGAAGCCAACCATGCAGTAGACGTCATTTGCCACCGCGGCGTCCAGAATTTGCTGGGTTTCGCCGCTGTTCATCCCCGGGGGTTTTTCAATGAAGAGATGTTTGCCGGCATTGAGGCAGTCGAGTGCAGGCTGTATGAGCCATTTTTCGTTCATCACGCAATAAACGAGGTCCGGTTCGACCTCATCCAGCATTTTGCGATGATCCGTGAAGGTCTGCTTGATACCGAAATCCTCTACCACTTTGCCCATGAGTTCCTCGTTCAGCTCACAGACGGCTGCTAATTCAACCTCTTCGCTCAGTCGAACAACCGTGGGGTAGTGCGCCTTTGAAGCTCTGGAACCGGCACCGATAAAGGCTGCTTTCAATTTGTCCATATTTCTCTTCCTCTTCCTGATTCCGTCGGATTCTGCGAGGCACGAGACTAGGCAGGACGCCTATCGACTTTCAAGGAGATACCGGAAAGCCTGAAAATCTCAGGCGATTTTCAGGCTAACGATTATATTTCGGCTGCCGCGGTTCTCGGTCTCGGAGGAGCCGATGTTTGCTTCCCACCAGGGGGAGTTCCACCCGAGCCCCGCCTCGCAGATGCGATTCGATAAAGGCGAAAATCAACTCGGTATTGGCACGTGCCAGGCGCACCCCGCCTCGCGGCGCCTCGCCGGTGTCGATGGAATGGACGAGATCTTCAATGAGACGCCGGGTCGAACTGTCAGGCTCGAACGCTGGGAACTCCCCCTCCACCAGAATGTCGCGGCCACGGTAGTCGTGACCTCCCGGTTCGCGAACCAGCCATTCCTTTTCGTTGCCTCGGGAGGTTACGGCCCCGCGGTCACCGTGGGCTTCCATTTCCAGTCCCCGGCCCGAATTGAGTGCGTAGGCCGTCACTCCATTCTCAAACTGCAGGATGCCGTGGCCTATCGGATCTTCGGTCAGCCGATCTCCGTCTATAACCTCGTCGCCGTTAGGTAGATGGGCCTGAACCCACGATACCGGGCAGTCCGAGTTGAGACGCTGGAGGAGGTCGAAACTATGGCTGGCTCCGTTAAAGAGGTGGCTCGTAGAGTGAATGATCAACGTCATCAGACTGCCGATGCGACCGCTGTCGATAACTTCCTTCATGGTGTCGTAGCCGGGATCCCAGCGTCTGTTCGTCCCCATGTTTAGGAACACTCCGTTTCGTTCCACCGCCTCGACCATGGCGTCGGCGTCTTCCAGTGACGCAGCCAAGGCCTTCTCTGCATAGATCGCCTTGGCTCCGTGCTCCGCTGCGTAGACTACGATCTTACCTCTGTGTTCGGGTTGGGTGGCTACGCTGACGATCTCGGGCTGCTCCCGGTCGATCATCTCTTTGTAGTCGACGTATTGTTTCTCCTTAGGCACTCCATAGCGGAGGCCGACCTGTTCCATCACCTCGGGCCTAATATCGGAACAGGCCACCATCTCGGTCCGGTCGCAGGCCTCGTAGCCGGCGGCGTGGGAATAGGCGCCCTTTTCTTCCGGCACTTCGTTGTCGATGAAAGCACCCATCCGGCTGCAGCCGACGAGAGCGGCGGTACGCGTTTTCATGATTCAAGGAAATATGCAGGAGTTAGTCCTTAATGCGAGCTTTCAGAAATCGTCGACCGGAAAAACGCAGACTGGTACTCCCGCTCAGAGGGATGAGGATTTCGACAATATGTCGGTTGTGACCCGTTCGTAGAAAGGCTCACGCGTTCCTCTACAGAAAAGACCCATAGTTCGAGGCGGATGGATCCACCGCCAGTAGTGGCGTAGTTGATCAGGAGGTTTGAACCCTCAATGGACAATGGAGGGGTCACGAATTCGCCTCCCTCGTAGGGCCCTCGAACGGAGACAAAGCCATCGGTTCGCAGAGTGCATCGACGAAAACGACTGTCATCGCAACGAAGCAGTTCGGCATAGCAGATCCAGGAAGAGGCATCCAGCGAGTCTCTGGGAGTGCTGGTGTCCGCGCGATACCACATTCGGTAACGGTCACCATCTTGTATTACGCTGGAGTAGTGAACGCCTCCGGATTCCCAAGGCCGGTCGCTTTCAAGGGCGACTTCCCGAGGCGTTGGAGGGTGCATAACAAGATCGATGTTCTCTTTTCAGGCGAAGAAGAGATCATCGACAAAAAGCTGACGCTTCGAGGAAACTGAGATCATAGCTAGGAGCCCGCCGGACTTTGTCTTCGAATTCATATTGAAGTGGTAAATCTCGTCCGAGAGGCTCCTAGCAATTGATAATGAAAGGAATCTGTCAGACTTTGTGGTTTGATTGCTTTGCAAAATGAAAAACAGGCAAGTCGAAAGGACTCGCCTAAGGGGGAGACCCGACCCATTTTGAGTTCAATCAGATTCAAAACACTTTATTGATCCTGCAAATCCGAAAAATTGAGAGTGGTAAACCTCGGATCGGTAATCAATCTTTGGCGGAAGACATTTATTCTACAACATAGGTGGGATAGGATTTGTGTTATACGAAACCAGTTCAGAACAGTCGCAGATGATCGGATGGTTTGAACGGCTCACGATTGTGCTGCGAGTGCGAGTGATCCGTTCCTAAGGCGGAAAGAAAGGTATGTCGAAGAAGCGAATCAACCGATGCATTGACCGCTGGAACAGGGCGAATATCTTTACTACACGGGCCTTGGTGAACTGAGCTATGAGAACGGAAAGGAGCAGGCGAAGACCTGGGCAGATTTCCTGCTCATCGATTTCGAACACAGCCCTTTCGACATAATGGGACTGCGGTCCTTTATGCAAGGATTGGTCGATGGCGGACCGACCGATTCCGGCCACCGCATGCCCCCCGTCCTTGCCACGCTGCCCTCAAACGCCAAGACGGCGGATGAGGTCCGTGCCAACGCATGGCAGGTTCGTCAGGTCCTCGCCGCCGGCTGTCTCGGAATTCTGCACACCCACGCCCGGCAGGCCGATGCCGTCAGGACCTTTGTCGAGGAATGTCGCTACCCCTTCCAGGAAGTCGGTCTCGGTGGTGGCCTGGGCCAGGGCCAACGCGGAGCCGGAGGTCAGGGCTATGCCGCCGGGATCTGGGGAGTCACACCTCAGGAGTACACCAGGCTGGCCGACCCGTGGCCGCTCAATCCGGACGGCGAGCTGATGCTGGGCCTTAAGATTGAAGACCGGGAAGGCGCGGCGAACGCGGAAACCATCGCCAAGGTACCTGGAGTCGCATTCGCCGAATGGGGACCCGGCGACATGGGTATGTCCTTTGGCCATTCTGACGCCCACGACCCGCCCTACCCACCGGAAATTGATCGGGCACGGGAGATAGTCAAGGGCGCTTGCGACAGGGGCGGTGTTGCCTTTCTCAGTTCCTGGAACGATCCCTCGTTGGATACCGAAGCGCGGGTTCGATTCCTGATGGACTGGGGCGTTCGGATCATTTCGGGTGGCGGCGAAGAGGGCGCGAAGATCGGACGGGCGATTTCTGGAAGAGCGAAGCCAGGCTAGGAATCTGTCGGACTCATCTTTGCAATTTTGTTGCGGGCTGGTATTAACTGGGTGCATTCATGGATCGCTGCAGATTCCACCACCGGCATCTTCCTAGTCGCTCAGCTGAGGGGCAGAGCGGGAGCTGAATCGAATCAGGCGATTGGGGCTTGGTTGACAACGAAAAAGGATGGGCTTTACGCTCTGGCCTCACTTTCTTTAACCGTAGGAGAGGAAGAAATTCGAAATGATAAGTCCGGCAAGCAATCTAACGAGCCCATTTGATTTGGAGTCCAACGACGGCTATGTTTGGCTCAAGGGCAATCTACATTCTCATACCACCAATTCCGATGGCAAACCGACGCCGCAGGAGCGGTTGGACGGCTATGTCGAGCACGGGTATGATTTCCTTTGCCTTTCCGATCACTACACCATCACCCGCATCGAAGCGGTCAAAGCACCGAATGAGTTTGTGCTGGTTCAAGGCGCCGAGTTGCATCCGGAGAATCCTTTTGGGGGCCAGACCCATCACTTCGTCTGTCTGAACATTCACGAGGATATTGATTCGACCAATATGCCGCCCCAGCACGTAATCGATCGAGTCAACGAACAGGGCGGTTCGGTCTGGCTGGCTCATCCTCATTGGAGTTCAGTCAAAATCATTCGGGACACCCTGCCGTTGAGTGGGTTCGCCGGAATCGAAGTCTTCAATACAATCTGCCGAACCCACGGGCGCGGGGAGTCTTCCGTGATATGGGATGATTGGATGGAATTGGAGAATCGGCTCTACCCGGCGTTGGCCGACGACGATGCACACTCCAACGATTACGAGGAGAAGGACACTTACCAAGGGTGGACTATGGTGCGGGCAAAAGAACGCACCGCCAAAGCGGTTAGCGAGGCGTTAAAAATCGGTGCCAGCTACGGCAGCACCGGGCCCGAGATCCACGACATCCGGCTGCGGCGCACGGACCAACCCGGAGACGAAGATCGAATGGTCGAAGCGACCGTGCGCTGCTCTGAAGCACAGCGAATCGCGGCGGTTCATGATGCATATGGGACCGAATACCGAGAGCCGGGAAAGACCTTCGAGAAGGCGAGATTTTCCCTCCGCCCCAATGCCCGCTGGGTCCGCTTTGAAGTGATCGCACCGGACGGATCCAAAGCCTGGTCCAATCCCTTCGATCTTACCGGTCTTGAGCGAGGGTAATCGGAACTTTTGCGGCTCGATCAGTTCAAGTCGGGCATGACTCGGCGCATGAAGTCATCAAAAAGTGGCACCGTAAAATCCAGGTCTCCATGGGTAGGGCTGTAGATCATTCCTTTATGGATGAGCTTTGCGCGCCGAGAGGATACGCCCTTGCTCGAGGACCGACTCACGGCCAACCAGTTCAGGTGGCGGTGAACCCGCTCCTGGCGAAAAGGGGTTACGTATGGGATCCATTGCTTATACCAAAATCTACTGAATTATATCTGGAATCAAGTATAAATAGGCATAAATGTATATAAATAGGTACACTTCCGGTAGGGCGACGGGGAGAAGCAGAAAGCGATCTCAGGGTGTCTCAGCACACTGTCCCAATAAGGTTCAAGGGAGAAGCCTGATCGCTACCGGTCAATGAGGAGCGGAACAAGCAGGCCGTTCTTTGCGAGCATGTCAAAGCTTGAAGATCTTACGAGATTTCCAAGCTGTCGGCCTCGTAAGGAACATCGCCGACGGCCTTCTGCAGTTTATCCAATTCCGTCTTCAGTTGATCGACTAGGTCCGAGTAGGCAGGTTGGTTGTAGACGTTATTCAGTTCACAGGGATCGTCCTTTAGATCGAAGAGCTCCCACTCCGGTTTTTCGGGCTCGCCGATTGAACCGAGCTGGTCGAGAGGATCGGCGTAGTAGTAGATGAGCTTATACCTTTCGGTACGTATTCCGTAGTGCGCGTAGACATTGTGATGGGCCTTATGCATCCAGTAGCGGTAGTAGAAGGAAGTCTGTCGGTAGGTGGGTTTTTTGCCATCGAGAATTGAGAGAAAGCTATGGCCCTGCATTTCGCCGGTCGGTTCGAGTCCGGCCAACTCCAGCAGGGTGGGTGGGAAGTCAACGTTGAGGATGATGTCCTTGCTGTTGCTTCCTGCTGCAATCCTCTTCGGATAGCGGACGATGAATGGCATCCGGAGAGACTCTTCATACATGAAGCGTTTATCGTACCACCCATGATCTCCGAGGAAGAATCCCTGGTCGGAAGTGTAGATGACGATGGTATCTTCGGCGAGTCCCGCTTCATCGAGATAATCGAGAATGCGGCCGACGTTGTCATCGACGCTCGCGACGACCCGGAGGTAGTCCTTGATATAGAGTTGATAGGCCCATTTTCGTAGCTCGTCTTCCGGCAAAGCGTGGTTGATCTGGTGCTTCAAGTCCACAAACCGCATGTGGACGCCAACTCGCATTTCCGCGGCCTGGGCGGCGGACGCACGGTTGGCATAGTCGTCATAGAGGGTGTCGGGTTCCGAGATATCTTCGTTCAGGTAAAGGTGAGCGTGATTCTCGTCCGGTTCCCACGGCCGGTGAGGCGCCTTATGGTGGCAGAAGAGGCAGAAAGGCCGATCCCGATCACGGCCACTGAGCCAATCCAGGGATTGGTCCGTAATGATATCTGTGACATATCCTTTGACGGTCTTGCGGTATCCACCATCGGGCCCCTTGAAGATCATTTCGGGATTATGATAGAGTCCCTGTCCCGGGAGCACCGTCCAATCGTCGAATCCCTCCGGGCAATGTTCCGGGCCCTCTCCAAGATGCCATTTCCCAAAGATCGCTGTTTCGTACCCGGCCTCACGGAGCAACTTGGGAAAAGTCTGCAGACGGTTATCCATCGGCGTGGTTAGCGTGGTTACCCCGTTTACGTGATTGTAGGTGCCCGTAAGAATGACGGCGCGGCTTGGGGTGCAGATCGAATTGGTGCAAAAGCAGTTGTCGAAACGCATCCCAGCCGTCGCGATTTGATCGAGATTGGGCGTGGTGTTGATCCGACTCCCATAGCAACTCATGGCATGAGAAGCATGGTCATCGGACATGATGAAGAGGATGTTGGGTTGGTTGGGCATGGTAGAAACTTCAATATCTCGGCGGGCTCTTGCCGCGATTATGAAGGTCGCGGCTGCCGGCGTAGACGACGATCGTCCTGGGAGAATAGGGGAGGACAATCCGATCGGCGAATTCAATCAGGTCGGGGAAGAACGCGCCCCCGAATCCTTGGTTGATGACCTTCAGCCCTGGAAAGTACTCCTGGATGTTGATCCATCTCTTGAAGGAGGAACTGCCTATGAACAGGACGGCGTTGGGCGGAGGCGGATCGACCATGTCCTGAGCTTCGAAGGCCTGGATGTCTTTCTCTTATCGGTGTTCGGTCATGGGGAGAGGGAAGTGTGGAAATAGTGTGCAGGCCGGATCCAAATAATCTGTAACGGAGGTCGATTACGCCTGAGATTGCGGATGTCGATTGGTGTTGATCGGAATCCTTCGTCGATTCGAATATCTGCGCAGTCGAATTTCGACTTTTCGAGTTTCGATTACGTATCAGATTACGTCTTCCGATTTCAGGGAATGGTATCCAACCTCAAATCGATTATCGCAATCATAGGCGTAATCGACGATCGAGCTATCACGTCGCCTCTTCCACCAACGCTCTCAGCGGCACATCCTCATCCTTGGGAAGATAGTAGCCAAGGGGATCGCCGACGACGCCGAGGAGCTGCTTTTGGATGGGGTTACACTTCTCAATGAGCTCTTCCGGCATGGTGATATAGTCCATCGGTTTGATCCATCGATAGGCGTAACCCATGAAGATCGTTTTTCTGGGGTATTCTAGTGAATTATGACCGATTCCGTGCCAGGTGCGCTGCTCGAAAATGAAGGCGTCTCCGGTGTTCACGTTCATCGGGATGGCCCCGATCGCCGTTCCGGTCTCAGGGTCGACGGGTAGTTTCCCAAAAAGACGATTGCTGCCCGGTATCAGGATGGTGGCCCCTGAGTCCGGATTCGATTGTTCACTGATGGCGTCGGCGATTTTTAAGAGTATTCTGGGATGCGGTTCCTGCATCTCCTGGTGGGAGGTGCCGCCATCCCGATGCAGTCCACGCGATGCGAATTCCGGAGCCGGCCCTTCTTGGGTAGGGACGACGATCAGATTCGAAGTATTCAGCTGGATATTCCAGTTGAGAATGCCCCAGGCTAGTGGCACTGTAGCCGGCCAATCGAGCAATTGGAAGAAGGCATCGTGCCTAGTGAGGCAGTTTCGGATGTTTAGTTTTCCTCCTTCCTGTAAACACCCCTTTTTTTCTTCTTCGGTATAGATCTCATCGATCGCGGCATCGAGTTCGGCAACCGCTTCCGGAGGCAGTGCATTTTCGACCTGCAGGTAGCCGTTGTTTTCGAAAAACTCCTTCTGTTCCGGCGAAATGGTCGTGTATTCGGCGGAACTTGCTTCGGGTTGGGTCATCTTTTACACCTAATCAGAGCAGTTTTACTTTTCGAGCAAGATTTGTCCGCACGGCGCGCATCACACAATCTCATTTTTCAGATGAGATTCCCCGCGGCTGAGCCGGTCGATATTTTCGATCAGTATGTCGATCACGTTCCGCTCATAAAGCTGGGTTTCTCCTGCCGTGTGGGGCGTCACAATCACGTTTTCCGTATCCCAGAAGGGACTGGATTCAGGCAGCGGATCGTCAATGAAGTGGTCCAACCCCGCTCCCGCAATGCTACCGGACCGAAGCGCCTCAAGGAGAGCTTCTTCGTCCACACAAGCCCCTCGTGCCACGTTGATCAGAAAAGCAGAGGGTTTCATTTTTTCCAGAGCGGCACGACCGATCAAACTCTGAGTATCGGCGGTCAGGGGACAGGTGAGGATGACGAAGTCCGACTGCTCGAGGAGGGCGGGGACTTCATCGGGTGGGAGCACGTGGTCGGCTGTACCGTCATGCTCCTCTATCCTGGGTTTGGTCGCAATCACACGCATTCCGAAAGCCTTTCCCAGCCGGGCTACCCGCGACCCGATATGACCCAAACCGACGATGCCGAGCGTCTTCCCCTCCAGTTCGTCCTCGCGCTTCGGGATATCCTGAATCATGGGCCGCCAGAAGTGCTTCTGCTGGTTGGCGCATGCGTCATGAATTTTCCGGGATAGGCCTAGGATGAGAGCGAAAGCATGCTCGCTGACGGCATTTCGGTTCACCCCGCGTGCACTCGCCAGGCGAATTTCCTTCTCCCTCAACACTTCGAGCGGGAACTGGTCATAGCCGGCACCGATAGACTGGATGAAACGAAGCTTGGCGGCGCTCTCCAGCAGGTCGTCGCTCCAGAGTCCCGAAACCACGAAAACATCGGCTTCACCGATTCGTTTCTCCGTCTCCTTGGCGTCCCAAGTCTGGAAGTGCCGCAGACCCATATCGAGACTCTGAAAAGTCGATGCCATCTGGTAGGCAACGTGCGCGAAACAGATCGTTAGCTCGGATTTCGGAGGGAAAGGATGCATTGGTGATAGCCGCGGGACCAAGACCATTCTCTTGCCAATATTCCCGATTTCAAGCAAGGGGCTGCTGTAGGTTACCTCTAGTCTCCGGCAGTCGAGTGCGGTTAACCCCAGTAGCGCCAGGAAGTAATGTGGATTCTCTCTCTTGTGTAGGTTTCGTCACCGCCATACACAAGTGTTGAAAGTATCTCTTCTTTGCCCACAAGATTACGCCAGTACTTCAGGCTGGCGAGGAAATCCGGCGAGAAGGTTTGAGCAGATTTGATCTCCACGGCGGCCAGGGTTTCGCCTTCTTCGATGACGAGATCGATTTCGTGCCCTACTGAGTCTCTCCAAAAGTACACGTCTGGCTCGAGTCCGCGATGCATGAAGTTTTTCACTGTCTCCGAAATAACCCACGATTCGAAGATAGCCCCGCGATATCCGTGCAGTCGAAGATCATCCGCAGATCGAATCCGGAGGAGATAACAGAGCAAGCCGGTGTCGAGGAAATAGAGCTTGGGGGATTTCACCATGCGCTTGTTGAAGTTTCGATGATGCGGTTGCAATAGGCGTACAATGAAGCTGGTTTCAAGGACGCTTAGCCACCGACGCGCGCTTGTATGAGTGATGCCACAGTCGTTTGCCAAAGAAGAGAGATTCAGAAGTTGACCTGTCCTGCCCGCACATAGACCGACGAAACGGCGAAATGCGTCGAGATCACCCACGTTGACGATTTCCCGGACGTCGCGTTCGACATAGGTTTGATAGTAGTTGCGGAGCCAATCCTGTGGATCGATATGCCGATCGTGAATCCTGGGGTAGCTTCCGGTAAAGAGCGCTTGAAAAAGATCATCGCCGGAATTTGCTCTCTGAGTTCGAATCTCCACGCCGATATTTGGAACCGCCTCCAGTTTGCGGCTCTTGAGCTCTGCCTCTGAGAAGGGAAGGAGATGCAGAATGGCACAACGGCCGGCCAGTGATTGACTGATTTTATCCAGGAGGAGGAAATTCTGTGAGCCTGTCAGAACGAACCGCCCAGAAGTCTGTTCTTCATCTACTTCGACCTGAATATACGAAAACAGGTCGGGAGCCCGTTGCGCTTCATCGATCGTAACCGGGCCCGTGAACTGGCCCAGAAAACCCCTTGGATCCGTTTGGGCAAACTCTCGCTGCTCCATGAGTTCAAGTGTGACGTAGGCGTTTTCCTGCAGGACCTTCTTTGCCAGGGTCGTTTTCCCTGACTGACGCGGTCCAGTGATCGTGACGACCGGGTAATTCCGAACCGCCCTCCTTAGCTGTGTTTCCAAATGGCGCGGAATAAAAGCCATGTTATACAATATGAATATTTAAAATTCGTATTGCAAGACTTTTGGGATTTCGAGCAACATGGAAGTCTCTAACTGGAACCTACCAGTCTGAGCCCTAGCCCGCTTTTCTCACAAACTTTCGAGCATCCAATTGCGGCAGAGTGCTCCTCCCGCCGGGGTGCCGCATGCCAGCCAGAAAAAGCGGGCTATTCAACAAGAGGGCACAGAAGAGCTGTGTTGTTTGAAAAGAACGGAATGTCGCAAGGAATCTTCCTATCATCGAAAGACAAAAGCACGCAACCTATTCTCAAACAGTTTCATCTGTGCCCTCTTGTTGTTTAGCCTGGAAATCCTGTGAGATTTCCAGGCTAAGGTCGTCGTCGCCCAAGCACCTGGAGCAGCCGCTCATCCGCTGTTTGCAGATCTTTGTCCGGCACGGGGACGCGATTCATCCAGCCGAAACGACGGTAGGCCCAGTCGACGGCGTACTGAGATTGCATTAGATAGCGGGTGCGATCCGAGGTATTAGGCGCCCCTCGATGCCAGCACTGGGGGTCTTGCAGGTAGATGTCGCCCGCCTTGCAGAAGATCGACACGGGTCCCTTTCCTTCGAATTCAGGGTCTTCCTGGCTTTTGGGTTTGCGTCCGGAAAAGTGGCTGCCGGGGACATATTGGGTGGGGCCGTGGTCGATGGTCTCGATATCGCTGAGGGCCATCTGAATCGTTAGCCATAGGACCCGGCGGGCGGATCCGCGGATCGTGGCGAGGGACATCTTCGGGTACTGGGAAATGCACAGCTCCGTCGACATGCCAGCGCTCGATGGACACACCGGGCAGATTTCGCAGCACATTCTGGCCGCAGAACTTGCAGTCCGGTCCCACGATCGCTTCGGCCAGACTCAGGATCGGTTCGCGGATGAGCATGTCCCGGAAGATGGGATCAAGCTCAATCGTATTGCGCAGGATAAACGGAAGTTCCTCGCCCGTTTCAGAGTGGCGACTGATCTGAACGTATCGTCGGTCGCTTAGGTCCAAATTCTCACGTGCCGCCAGAACTGGATCGTCAAGCAGGGCATCTGTTTTCTGGCGCAGGGCCTCGATCTCCTCGGGCTGCAACACGCCTGGGACGAAGGCATAACCGTCGCGATGGAATGCATCGATAATCTGCTTCGTCTTCTCTTCGCTAAACGGTTCGCCGGAGATAATTGGACTGGACTCGATCATGAGTGGAGGTTGGGGTATAGCCAGTCGGGGGTCAAAGTCGGATTTGGCACCTTTGGGTGGTCTGTCGCTCGGCGCAGACCCGACTAGATTCGGAGGGTAGCGAGTGATAGCACAGGCGAAGTCAGGTAGGTCAATCGTCTCGGTTGACTCTTTTCGCGGCTGCAGTAATTGCCTGGACCTGGGCAAGGTCGGAAGGCGATGTCTGGTTCCGATCCTCACCGAACGAATCAACCTCGAACGAAAGACGAATGTAGGATTTGGATGCCGATGGACGCATTACCTCACAGGAGGATATCTTCGATCCCCGTGATGTCACGAATCTCCGTTAGCACGATGGGTAGAGATCGGTGGAGAGCATCGAAGTATCCTTGGGGGCTAAGAGAGATTCATTTGATCGATCCGTCAGGTATCTTGTGGCATATCGCTCAGGAGCCCGCTGCTTCGTAGTTGAGCTCAAGGAGTTGAAGCGGGATAGTCTGGAGAGAATGAGAGTAGAAATGAAAAATCGGGACGATGATGCGCGGGAATTGGTGCCGTTTGCGAAATGGCTAGTCAAGAATGCACCACGCGGTATTGAGTTTGAACTGCCGGATCGGATTGATTCTGCGGATCGGGGGGATGCTTTTGCCGATTTGGGCTGTCTTCGCCGACAATGGAAGAGAGGTTGACCGCGGAAGCGCACGCGATGGCGTGCTGAAGAGAAAACCGCGGAATGATTGAAGGGGATTCCCAACGGTTCGGCGGGCTCATCCCGGCATACCGGGAATTCGAGTCTTTAACGAATTGGGAAGGCGCAGAATCGAAGGCTCAAGTACGGATGCTCAAGTGAAGAAGTGGCGCTTACGACCATCGACAGATTTATTGGAGGAGATTTATTGGAGGAGTCGGAAGCTTAACGGTAGAGGATGTCGAAACCCCAGAGAGATGGCAGAAAAATGAAACTTTAAGAATTATTCTTGGGGCTAAGAGATTTTTGCTATACCGCTTTTGACGTTGAAGCGAGGAAGATGATGGAACGACAGCTCCTTCACGTGATTCTAACGATCGTCACGTATTGCGTCTCCAATGCTGATGCTAACGACGATACACGACAGTACGTCGGTTTTCCGACGACTGGAGTCAAGTTGGTCCGACCGCGTGGCTTCGAGGACGCTGAGAATTTTCACGGTTTCCAGCAACAAAGCACGCAGTCTTCCGTGATGGCAATGATGATTCCAGGTCCTTTCTTGGAAGTCACACGCGGATTTACAGACGAACAGCTGAAAACCAGGGGCATGACCCTGCTTAGTAAGGAAAGCATCAAGATTGACGGATACTCTGGGATGCTGGTCGGTGTCTCACAGACTGCATACGGAACGAAATATACAAAATGGATTGTCGCTTTTGGGGACGACAAGAAAACGCGGTTGGTAACCGCTGTCTTCATCAAAGAAACGCAGACTCTCCGACGAACTGAAAGCCGTCGTGCTAAGCGCAAGAGCGGATGAAAGTCCTCCGCCTCCATCTGGTTCTGATGTAGGGTTCGAAATTGTTGCGTCCTCAAGGCTCAAACTCACCAAAGGGATTGGTAAGATGCTGATGTATACTAGGGACGGTGCGATTTCCAAGGGTTCACCAGGTGATCCTCTCTTTATTGCAGCTCCATCACTGTCGAAGATTGAGATTGACGACCAACGACAGTTCGCCATGCAGCGACTACTCCAGACCGGGCAGACAAGAATAAGCTCCGTCCGATTCAACAGCGAAATCACGATTGATGGGCTTGTTGGTTACGAGATGGTTGCTTCAGGAGAGGATGCGGACTCTGGTACTCCCCTCAGCGTCTATCAAGTTATATTGTACGACGGTGGGTCGTACATTCTAATGCAAGGCCTCGTGGGCTCCGAATTACTTGGAGAGTATCTACCCGAGTTCAAAGCAATGGCACGTAGCTTGACCTTGAGAGATCGATAGATTCGATGCATAATTCTTTCGGAAGTCCTAGAAGATGAAAATAGTCATGTTCACCAAGATGCTTCCGGAGAAAAGCGTCCCCGATTTGGTGGAATTGGGGCATGAATTCGGGGTGGAGGGTTGGGACTTGTGTGTCCGGCCAGGATATCCGGTGAGTCCGGAGAATGCGGGGACGGAACTGGTGGGGGCGGTGCGGACTTTTGAGGAGAATGGCCTCTCGATTCCCATGGTCACGGGTGCGTTTGATCTCTTGTTGCCGGATCATCCGTCGGCTGAGCCCACCCTTTCTGCGATGGATACGGCAAACGTGCGGTTGATTAAGTTGGGGTACTTCAAGATCGATCCGATTACACAGGACTATTGGGCGGAAGTGGACCGGATTCAAAAGGCCTTTGAAGGGTGGCAGAAATTGGCGGAGAAATACAATGTGCGGATCTGTTACCATACCCACTCCAATAGATGCATGGGGCTGAATGCCTCCATGATGGCCCATCTATTGCGGGACTTTGATCCGCAGTATTTCGGCGCCTATCTCGATCCCGGCCACATGGTGGTGGAAGGTGAGGAGTTTGCTTTGGGCCTGGCGATTATGAGGGAGTATCTACAGATCGTTGGGTTGAAGGATGTCCTGAAGACGCGGATGGAGAAGGGTGGTCACGGCGCGGTTCAGGTTTCCTGGGTGGAAGCGGGTCAGGGGATGGTCGATTGGACGACGGTTTTCTCGGATTTGAAACGGATTGGATTCGACGGTCCGATGTCCGTGCACTGTGAATTCGAGGATCCTGAAGGGGGACCGATTGCAGGAGCTAAACGCGAGGTGACATTTTTCAGAAAAGTAAGAGACTCTGCCACCTAATCTGATTTCGGGGAAGAGAGGGGAAACCTACCACAGATTACTCAGATTCAAAATCCGAGTAATCTGCGGTTAATCGACCGTTGTTTCGACGATTCGCTATGCCTCTTTAGTTTTCCTGGTTGTTTGACTTTCGTTTCGGCTCGCACTTGCTCTGCTTCCGAATTGATATCGATTTGAACAGTACTCCTCCCATGACTCCCCCGTTGCTATGGCGCGAGATCGAGGTTCCGGATTCGTTCTGCATTACGGAAGGAAAGGGCGCGGGCACCGTCGGGTACGGCGGAGAAATTCGGATCGGCGATTTACGCAACCGCGGACAGGCCGACTTTCTGGTCTATCGATCGTTGGATAACACCCACGACGAGGGGGGAATGAAGCCGTGTTTCCTGGGCGCCTTTGGCGCCGAGGGGAAACCGCTTTGGAGTGACGGGGAGGGAGGAACGCAACCGTCGCGGCCCGGCCCGTTGGCGATCCATGATCTGGACGGCGATGGACGGACGGAGGTCATCTGCTTCTTTCTCGATCAAGCAATCGAGGCAGACGTGACGAGCATGGCTAACGTTGTTATCCAGATTCGCGATGGCGCCACCGGCGCGGTGAAAATGGAGGCCGCTCCGTCACGTTTTCGGTCATGCCGAAGCGAGGGGGCCAACTACACGCATGAGGACAATGGAGGGAGCGCCCCAGCGAGATTTGAGCCGGGTCCGCGTCAGTATAACGCCCGGCTCATGGACTGACTATCGGGCCTCTTTGAGGCGTCTTCGGGCAAATACGATGTCGCTTGTGAATGGCACTGTTCCTATCAACTTGACCAAATCAGATGACCTGGTATCATTTGTTCGATGAAGACAATGATAATCTCGGAGTTTAAGGCGAAATGCATCGCGGTTCTGAAAGAAGCGCAGCGGACCCACGAGCCGGTGTTAGTGACGCGTTGGGGGCATCCGCTGGCACGAATTGAACCGGTTTATGACGATCCGCCACCACGCGAATTTGGCGCCCTCAGAGGGCGCATGCGGATCAAGGGAGACATTGTCAAGAGCGACTTCGATAGGGAGTGGGAACCTTCGGAATGAGTCTCCTTCTGGACACTCACGTCTGGATCTGGTCGCAAGAAGAGCCCGAGCGGATCGGCAGGCGGGCACGGGGTCGCATGGAGAGGGCGGACGAGAGATTGTACGTCGCGACGATATCGTCGTTGGAGATTGCCCGCTTAATCCGCCTGCGACTGCTTGAGCTTGACGGTGCGCTCGATCAGTGGATCAAGGACTCTCTCGAGGCAATTCAATGCAGTGTGCTGGAGATGTCGAACGAAGTAGCCATCGGAGCCTATCGGTTACCTGGGAGTTTTCATAAGGACCCGGCTGACCGCATTCTCGTTGCCACGTCGCGTGAACACAGTTTAACGTTGGCTACAGCGGATGAACGGATCCTGGGCTATCGCTCCGTGAAGACGTTTGACGTCCGCAAGTGAAGGAATTTGCCTTCCCTAAAACAGGTTCAACCATGCGAAGGCCGAATTTCGTAGTGATCTTAAGCGATGAACTGGGTTACAGTGATCTCGGTTTTTACGGCAACACGGTGCTTGCCACGCCGAATGCGGATGTGCTCGCGAAGAGTGGTAACCGGTGCACCGAGTTCTACCAGTCCGCGCCGTGGTGCGTGCCGAGCCGGAAAACCTCGACCGGATGATCAAAGAGTTCAAAGCGGCTAAGAATATGACAGGAACACCCATTTTTTGCGACTTTTCCTTTGGCGAGCCGGAACGCGAGGTGATGGACCGGGATGGGCACATTGTTTTTCCCGGTCTGCTGACCGATGACGCGCGGGAGATGCTAACGGAGTCGCTCTCCCATATCGAATCGATCAAACCGGAGGGAAAAGAAGGCCATGAACCCAATCGATTTGCGGCTGAGTTTGACAGGTATCTGGAGAGCCTGATCGGCCATCCGCAGATGCTGACCTTGGTGCGAGGAATTTTGGGGGAGGAAATCCGATACGACCACTGCGTTACCTTAAATCGCGCCGGAGGCCATCCCGGCTCTCCATGGCACACCCACGAGTATGCAGAGGAAAACCCCGATCTGGGGTTTGTGCGCATCTTTTTCTACGTCAATGGATTTGAGCCCGATGACGGTGGTCTGAAGGCGGTGCCGGGCAGTCATCTCTTTCGCGAGCGAATGGAGAGCGTGAACTCTGATAAGGCGTTGCAGGAGAAATGGGTCAAAGGGAGATTGCATCCCAAGACAGGAGAGTCGCTCACCATAGAGTCCCTGTCCGCGTCTCCGGGAACCGTGATCGCGATGTGGACCTATGCCGCCCACGGGGTGAATCCCCGCCGACCTGGTAGCGAAACCCGCTGGTGCGTCGTCTATGCCTATCGCAATCCCGGCTCGCCCTCAGGAGCCCGATGGATCTCCGAGGACTATGAAAAGAGACGGATACCCGGTGCTGAAGGATTGCTCAGTCTTTTTTGAATCTCGAGCTCCTCTCAAAGACTTCAGACCCTTTCGTCAATGTGACATATAAGGTGCAGCCATTCCGGTATCCGATGGTGCCGAAAACGGTGAGAATGGTCGCCCGAACAATCAGTCTACCCTGAGCCGAAGGGGATGAGCATTGAAGCTCGGCATCCGGCCGCCGATTCGCGCATTAATCGCCCGCATAAGTTCGCTTGAAGTAGTGGTCGAAACCGTCAAGACCGGGCCAGCCTTGATAGAGTGGTGTGTCTGCAGGCGGGTCACACTCTGCGCCTTGGTCGAGCCACGAGAGGAGGTTCGGGTGAGCGTCTCGACTTTCGATCTCAGCCTGTCCCAGGGCGTGCAGCTCCTTGACCCGATCCGAGTTGGATTCGGAGATATCGTTCTCGGACCGGTAAGGGCGCAGGATGGATTGATCGGGATCGGGGTGCCACTCCATCCAGTAATCCTGATCGAAGACGCTGAAAAAATGGTTGCCCCAGTTGCTGGCTGTTAATCCGGCAACTGCGCATCGGCGCTTGTCTGTGTCGGAGAGAATGTTTCGTCCCGTGACCTGCTCCGAGATCTCGGCGTCTGCGATCGACAAGATGGTCGCGGTCAGGTCCTGCGGTTGGACGAAGTCCGATGACCGGGACACGGACTCCCCTGGTTGGCGGATGAAGAGGGGAATATGCGCTTCCAAGTCGCGGACGGGAGCACTCTTACCGAATCGGCCGTATTCACCCACATTCGTGCCGTGATCTCCAACCACGATCAGGGTCGTGTTCTCCGCCAACCCGGTGTCGTAAAAGGCATCAAGGAACTGGCCGAAGCAGTGATCCATCCAGCTAACCTTGGCGGAATACTGACAAGCGATCACATTTCGTGCTTCCTCTGATAGTTCCGGATCGTTGCGGTCGCAGAAGAATTGCCGAGGGTCGGTCGTTCCATCAGCATTGGGGCGCGGATCGTACCGTCGGACAAACCGAGCCGGGGCGTCCCATGGCTCGTGTGGGTCAAAGCAGTCGATCCAGAGGAAGAAGTTCGTTCGCCGCTGATTGTCGGACAGGAACCGGGCGGCCTCCTCGAAGAGTTTGGCGCAGTTCCAGTCTCCGTCTCGCCGTCGGCCCCGATTGGTTCGCGCGTAGCTGCCAAAGTTGGGGCTCGAATCTCCGTTAAGGCAGTCGAACAACGGACTGCGCTTCCAGTTTGGGAGCCAAGTGACCTCGTCATCGATCCAGGCCCGGTCAACCTCCGCGCCCCGGATGAAAGTCCAGGTGTGAAAGGGCCAGTCAAAGTTATGCCCGCCGTTGACAAGATGGGGTGTGTCGTGAATCAGCTGCGTAGCATAGCCCGCTTCCTTGAGCGATTCGACGAAAGTCCAGTCGCTGTGGGGGAGCGGTTTCCAAATGTGGAAGGGGCTCCCTGTCCGCCCGGTTATTACGTCGGTGCGAAAGGGAATAGTCGGGTAGCTCGCCGCGAAGGCGCGGTCGAAGGCGACGGATTCGGAGGCAAGGTGATCGAGATTGGGCGTGTCGATGGCGTCGTTGCCGTTCGCGCTAACGAAGTCGTAGCGTAGCGTGTCGATAATGACGAGGATGATGTTCACAGATCGAATCGGTGATTGTTTGGCACTTTCTTTCTGCCGGATTGCAGTCTGGTCGCCCAGCGATACTCCGTCAAGGGAACTATCCCGCTGAGCGGGACGAATCTATGCCAATGGAGGAGGGAGTTCCCAATCGATTCGAGAAAGCAATCCCGCTGAGCGGGAAAAGGACGGCAACATTGGGGGCATACGGTGAGCAACGATCTCATTCATTGGCGCGACCTGCCTTATGCCATCGCGCCCGGACCGGTACATTGCTGTTATTCCGGCTCGACGCTCGTAGAGGAGGATCGTGGGATTGCCATGTACCACGGAACTCGGTCCGGAAATATGGTGGCGGTCTCTAGTGACCCATTGCTCTTGAACTGGAAGAAGGTCACGGGGGGAGCGGTCATCCGAATGGCTCCGTCGGACACGGAGGAGGCACGGAGAACGGGACCGGATGGAGAATTCCTTCCTTACCGCGTGCACGATCCATGCATCTGGCGCAAGGAGGGACAATACTACTCACTGTCCAACGGCACCTTGCCGGGCACCGGGAGCAAGCAGTTTCGAGCTAACTTTCTCTTTCGTTCGCCGGACTTGGCGAAATGGGAATACCTCCATCCATTTGTCGAAGGGGATCGCTTCACCCTTCTCGGAGACGACGGTGCCTGTCCCTATTTCTGGCCGCTGGGCGACCGTCACATCTTGCTTTTCTTCAGCCACATGAGTGGCGGTCAGTATCTGCTGGGAGATTACGATACGGAACGCGATAAACTCATCGCCACGGCGCACGGAAAGTTCAATTTCGGTCCGGCCGGTCCGGCCGGGGTCCGCGCTCCCAGCGCGACTCCGGATGGGGAGGGTGGAGTGGTCGTCCTTTTTAACATGAACCCCGGCAGACCGACGGAGGGCTGGAACCAGATCATGACTCTTCCACGACGGCTGACGCTTGAAGGTAGGGAAGATTTGCGTGTTGCTCCTGCTGGAGACGTCGAGTCGCTGCGCGGGGAAAGCAATTCGGCGGCCGCACAGGCGCTGCCAGCCAATCGCGAAGTCGTTCTCGAAGGCATCGAGGGCAGTGCTTTGGAGATCGAACCTGGCGGGGCTCAGGTGATCGAGATGTGCGTCCTCCGATCTCCCGGTAACGAGGAATCGACACGAATTGCATTTTATGCGAAGCGCGGCCTTCACCACAGTGAGCGTTTCTATCCGCCGGCTCGGCAATACAGTCTGATCAGTATCGATTCGTCGCGTTCTTCGCTACTCCTTGATGTTCAGTGCCGCGCGCCGGAGACGGCACCGGTGCTCGTTGAAGAGGGAGAGAATCTGCGCTTGCGAGTGTTCGTCGATCGGAGCGTGGTTGAGGTCTTCGTGAACGAGAAGCAGTGCGTTGCTGTGCGGGTTTATCCGAGTCGCGAGGACAGCATCGGTGTGTCGCTGCGTTCGCAAGGTGCGGATGTGGAACTTCGATCGCTAGTTGCGTGGAAGATGGAGAATATCTACGCCACAGAACGAACTGACCATGGAAGATGATTGAGGGAACGTCCAACATCGAAGTAGGGATCTTCGGTGTTTAATGTTCGGTGTTCAATGCTTTGACCGAATAAGTGCGACGACAGCAAGAGGCGCGGAGACCATGAGCAAACTACACTGGAGCCTGGATTACTCATATCAGAGGACTGAAAGGGAATTTCAGGGCGAGTTTTCGCGGATTCTTTCGAAGGCCTTGGCTTCATCGTCCGTCGATCCCGATGCTGCGAAGAAGACGCACCGCTACACTTTGCTGCCCAACTTCTGGGGAGGCTTTAAAGGCGAAGCTCCAGATGACCCAAGTATGGAGATTGGCGGAGTCTGCGTCGATCGGTTCGTCGACGATCAAGGGTTGTGGCAATACTGCGTCGAGCATGTGAATTCGTGTAGTGGCGAAGAACTGAGGCTCGATTTCGCTTGCGGTAGTAGGCCCGATCGGCCCTTGCAGGATGGCTGGAAGATTGGTGCGCAAAACAGCGCTGACGGCTCCTACTCCTCAATCTCGTGGAGGGGGTCATTGGAGGAGAAAGGCGAAGGTTCCCGCAGTGTGACACTGACCACCGAGAGGGGCCTCCCCGTTTCCGCTGGAGCTGTGCCTTCTGGCGTCGCAGTTACCTGCAACTGGGCGTTGATCGACGTTCTCCCAGCGTATCAGGCAGGCGATTCGAGAAACCTGGCGATCCTCGAAGACCTTGAGGTGATCAAGAGTGACTCTTGTATTCGCCGACTTGAGGAGTGGGTTTTCGAGGACGGTGAGGACCGGCACAGACTGACCGGATTCTCCGTCTTTGGCACGGGGTTCCCTCCTTCCTACTGGTGGCTGACCGAGGGCGGGGAGGTCGCAGCCTTTTCCACCATGCTGGCGACTTATGTTCTTACAGAAAGGCGAGGAGAAAGTTGACCGCGGATTTGGCTCACCGCCGGTCTGCTCAGAACTCAGCGGAACAAACCTCGCCTGCCTCGGCAGAGCAGAGCGACGACGGGTCCCGAACCTTATCTCGAACCTTGTCCATTCATTTCGGCTTGGATGCTCTTGGCCCTCCCGAGTTGGTTCGTATGCCCGCTAAACCCAACATCCTCTTCATCAACACCGATCAGCAGACGTGGAACCACGTCTCCGCCTACGGCAACCGGCACGTTCGCACACCCAACATCGACCGGTTGGCGGCTAACGGGATCTCCTTTATGCGGAGTTATTGTGCGGATCCAGTCTGTGCACCGGCGCGGGCGAGTTGGATGACTGGACTTTACACATCGGAAAACGGCGTCGCGTTCAACGGCGGACTCATGCACGAAGACATCCCGGACCTCGGGCAGATTCTAAGGGGCCACGGGTATGATGCCGTCCATTGCGGCAAATGGCATGTAGATGGGCGCGCCATGCGCGACAGCTTTCACAACCTCTACACCGGTAAGCGCGATATCGGCGCCTGTGGCGGCGAGTACTATGACCGCGTTTCCACGCACGCGGCGATCGACTTTCTGGACCGGCACAACCCGACTAAACCGTACTACCTGCAAGTCGCCCTGGTGAATCCCCACGACATCTGTGAATACCAGCACAACCATGAGCATAAGAATATACCGGGACCGCTGGAACAGGGTCTGCTGTCGGCAGAGAACCTCCCGCCGCTGCCCGGAAATTTTCGTTACGACGAACACGAGACCATTGTGCAACAGGTTTTCCGGCGTGGCCACCGGGCCCTGATTCACGCGCCCATCAACAACGGTATCCGCGACTGGTCGGAGGATCAGTGGAGATTTTTGTCTTGGAACCACTATCGGTTCATCGAGGCCGCCGACCAGCAGATCGGCCTCATCCTAAACGCCTTGGAGAAGAGCCGATTTCGCGATAACACCCTGATCATTTTCTCCATTGATCATGGTGAGGCAAGCGGCTGCCACCAGACGTTTCAGAAGTTTGCACTCTACGAGGAAAGCATCCGCGTGCCCTTTGTCATCGCCACCTTAGGTGATTGTCTTGAAGTGCCGAAAAATGTCTCCGATTACGAACACTTGGTCTCGGGAGTGGACCTTGTTACGACCGTCCTCGACTATGCCGGCGTGGAGATTCCAGACGGTGTCAAGGGATTGAGTTTGAAATCCCTCGTGAGATTGCGGGATGTCCCGTGGCGCGAATTCGCCTACGTCGAGAGCAACTACTGGGCGAGGGCGATCGTTACCCGGCAGTTTAAATATGTGACCGAGTATCGCCCCAAATTGGAGGAGGATTTCGTCCCACCCGGACCCGATCCTGACTCTCTCGGGTTAGAGCAGCTTTTTGATCTCGAAGGCGACCCTTTGGAGACAAAGAATCTTGCCGGCGATCCCCGGTACGCCGACAAGATCGCGGCATGTCGCGGGCATCTTTTCGATTTCGAGGCCACCCTGCACCGGCGTCCTCTGCGCGAAGGACAGCCCCGCGACACGGTCCGCAGATGGTCGGAGCGGCTTCGGGAGGCATGGGCTGGACGTGATGAGTAGGGGGAGTGTGGCGATCTCTCATACCGTTGTACGCCAGTCTGTTAAGAATTAGGTGAAAACATCGAACATTGAACATCGAACGTCCAACGTCGAAATAAGAGAAGGTATCACGTACCATAACCCTCGCTAGGATCCTCACGCACCTGGTTAGACTCGGCGGTACGGATGGAAGAAACGAATATCCTGATCAGCTCGTCGGTTTCAGTTAGCAGAGGTTCGATATCCGTATGTTCTTCGATTAGAGGAACTCTGGTGATCAGGCGTAAGCCTCGTTGAGTTTCACGTAGCTCCTTCAAACAGACTCGGAGCTTATGGATAAAATCTTTGGGTGACTCCGCCGCCTGAGCTTCTCCATGATTGAACAGTGGAGATGTGCCGGCCCTTAGTATCTGTCCGCCAATGTGATTGCCAGCTCGAGTCTTCATCATCTTCTCCGTTAAGCGAATGATCGCTGCGGAATAATCAAGCAGCCTTTCCTCTAGGTCATACTTAGGTACATCTCTATCTCCTTTGCTCTTTTCCATTCTTCATTCTCCGATGTTCGATGTTCGATGTTCGATGTTCGATGTTCGATGTTCGATGTTCGATGTTCGATCGGGCTTCTCGTAATTCGATTGTAAGTCTTTGATATACAGATACAAGACGAATCACAGACAGACCTGAGTCTTCACTTGCAGAATACTCCTAATTCTTAATCCCGTCCTTTCAGTGTTTCTGGTTCGAGGACCCCTTTGGGGATAACCAGGAATTGCGGTGAGACCGAATGACTCGCCAATCCAGTATTGCGAACAGGCTGATGCCGACAGAACGGAAAGTAACTGCCCGATGGAGCGGTGTCGCCTCAAGTTCTGCTTCTGTAACTCTCCGCGCCGCCTTTCGAATCACCTTGCTGCCTTCGTCCATTCGTCCGATGAACTCTAGTTTATACCAAGGATCGAAGGTGATTCTGGGCGCACCTTAAAGATCCAGAAATTCAACAGAACAAACAACGCATTGGCGAAGGCGCTTCCCAGTACCATCCCCAATGCGAATGGGTACAGTTGATTTCGAACCGTTCTGGCGCCGCCGATCTTGAGGACTGCGAAACGGATAACAAAAGCGGCCAGAATACTACCCCAGAGAAATCTCATCATTTCGGACGGCCCCAGCATAAAACCGATGGGATGGAACCAGAAGCCGGCGAAGAATTGTCGCAGAACGGTGATGACCGCGGTTCCGCCGGCCGCGAAGGCCATGCCGGCGCCAGTTGGATTAATGAAATCCTTGGAGGAGACGAGCGACTTTCCTTTGATGTACCGATCCGTGGTGGCTTCATGCCAAGGATCAAACTGGCTCCAGTTCGTTCTTGGATCGTAGGATCCGATGTTCTCAAAGTTGTCCACTCCACTCCCGTAGAGGGTGGTAAGGTGAATGATACCGCCAATGAAGATTCCCCCAAAAACTCCAACCACGGCGGTGGCTACGATATGACGTCGATGGATGCGTAGTTCCCGCCCGATTTGCAGCATTTCCAGACCAATGCCCGGTATGGCGAAAAAGACCAACTTGAAGATTAAGAGGGCCATTAAGAGCGACATGGCACCGTTCGGACCGAGGACGCCTATTCCTCCCACAAATGGAATGAGAAAGGAGTATCGGTAGGGATAGTAACCAATCCCCGGGGTTCCGCATTCCGCTCGCAACTTTACTGCCACAAAGGAAAAGGAGACGAAGACAGCAAAAATTATGATCGAACCGATCTTTGGGATTTCCAGCCATTCGCCCCAAATGAGGATCCCGACAGCGCAGAAAAATAAAACGAGAAGAGAGGTACGGGGAGAAAATACTTCCCCCGGACTGGTTTGATCCGTGCCAGGCCTCTTTGAATATTCCCTGGAGGTATCGTCGCGAAAAGAACAGGATAAGAATGAAGTAGGCGATAAAGGAACCCGTAACTTGGGGCCATCCGAAAGGGTAGCCGGGTACCGTGGTGAGACCGGAGGCTTCGCCAATCCAGAATTCGGATCGGAATATCCAAAAGCCGATAACCAGGCTCGCGAGCACGCTCAGTTCCATAAAGAGAGCGAGTCCAACAACCATGGCCGAGACCGTCAGGGCAACGCCTTGAAACATGCTACCGAAGCGAGGATGGCTGAAATAGGAAGCCAGGTTCAAATCGATGCTGAGGCTGGGAACAGCGGGCTGGGAAAAGGACCAGGCGCGCAAGAGGCACCAGGTGAAGGTGATCGCCATCCCCGCCCACATGATCTTGTTTCCCCAAAAGGAGGGAACCGCCCGATCCTTTTCCTCATCCTCCATCCCCAGTAAGAACCTTGGGATGCGGGTCATGGGGAGGAGAAAACGCTCATGGTCTACCCACTGGCGGCGCATGATTACGGAAAGAGCGAAGCTGGCGGCCAGAATGAGCAGGGCAAGACTGGACCATGCTAAAATGGTGTCTCCCCAGTCTCCCAAGGGCAGATAAGCAGCCAGAAGGAAGATCAGTCCACGCAAGCTGAAGAGTGAATCGGGTCGTGCTATTTGACCACCACGTTGGTCTTCTGCAAGAGCGTTGAAGTCTGCTTCTGTAAGTACCTTTCGTCCCTCGTAAGCCTCCCTCATGGCGCTAACGTTGATCAACTTGAGATCGCGAAATTCGACCACGCCGGGACCGTCGAGTCCAAACTCGAGGACGAAATTTCGGTTCGGGCTGCCGTAAAAAGTCAATCCATCGAGACCCACGCGCTTGAATCCTGTTCTGTGAATGACTGTCTTCTTAGTGGAACCCCGACCGCTGAATAAGGACTCGCCCTTTTCGGCTTCCTCGTCGAAATGCAGGTGGCAGTAGTAGAAGGCATCGGAACCAAGATCTCGCGCCCGCACCAGGACACTGAGCATGTGTGGTTGGCCCAGGATCAACGGCGCGCGGTCCGAAGGAGTGATGGCGACAGGAACCCGAAATTGGGAAACTTCCTTTTCTCGGGCGTTACCAAGAGTGGGAACTCGCTCCCACACCCCGGCGTCGATTTCAGCCTCCGTCCAGGAAAAACCGCCCTTGCCCGCAAGCTGCTCGTTGCCTTCGAACTCTAGAAGTCCTGCCGTGAGGTTGGGACCATGGGGCCACATTTTGTCCGGGAATGCTTCAAGTTTCTCAAAGTCGGATGACCAAGGGATACCGATGACACGGGAGAGCATGAAATTCCAGAACCCGTGAGCCATCAACGGGCTGCCGATGAACACGGTAAAGAAGACGAAAAAAAGTTCGGCCCGGGAAAGGAGCCTGAGTCGTGTGGCGGCGTAGAGAACCGCTCCCGCGACTGTAAGAGCAACGATCGTCCAGATCGCCGTAAACGCTATTACCTCCTCACCTAATTCTGTGGAGCGGCCTCCTGTGGTCACCCCCGCGATGGCTACGGTGAATACCATGACGCAGAACATCACCACCATGGCCAACAGGCTGATTCCGAGGGAACGGAAAGTAACCGCCCGGTGGAAGGATGCTGCCTCAGGCTCGGTCTCTGGAGAACTCTGCCCCGATCTGTTATTCACTTTGCGGTGTGGGGCCATTTTTTCGATTAAGGAGGAATCCTTTACCACACTATGTTCTTCCGATCGTTTCAAACGGCTTCTCAACAAATTCCATACGCTTGTCGGGCTCAAGCGCGCAGACTTGGCTCCAGAATATTGAAATGAGAAAGTTCATGCAGCAGGGTGACATCTCCCTCCGGTATTGGCGGGGAAGCCGCGTCCGTTTGAGGGTAGGTGTTGGTGACCAGGGAACTTACTCCGGGATCCAACAAGGAGGATTACTAACCAATCCTAGTGTGTAGAACGACCCACCCCTATCCCCTCCCAGGAGGGGATCTAACATACCGGCCCCGATTCTGAATCATCCCCTCCTGGTACATGTTTAGCGCCTTTCGGTTGCCGGCTCCCCCGGCCTCGTGCCGGGGTGGCGTTGGGTTCCGTGCTACAAAATGGGCACCCCCACCGACCCCTCCTCCGGCCCTTCTCCCCCCAGTCCCGGCGCCGCCGGGACTGGGGGGAGAAGGGCCGGGGGAGGGGTATTCTGACCCAGTCGGGTATGGTAGCTGGAAACCGGGCACCACCCCGGCACGAGACCGGGGGAGCCTCAAACACGCTAATCGGGTACCCCTCCTGGGAGGGGATAGGGGTGGGTTGTCCGTATTCGAAACTGCGGGGAGTCATGATCTTGAAGCCTGTCTCGTTACCAGGAAAGTTGACCGTACTCCCGGCTCTGGTAGGTTGGGAGACGGGATGCGCACCAGGAACTCAGGAACCGGGCAGGCGGAGGGATCCGGGAGATCCTTTGACAGTGTCCGAGGGAACGTCCCGGCGTCCTTCGCTATTTTTGTCCTTACGATGGTGGCGGCGGTCGGATGCTACATCCTTTACATGGACACCTTCGCTCTTCCCCCGCAGCCTTCCTTCAGTCCGCCTTTCGACGGCTATTCGACTGCACCCATGCAACGGGCGATTGGGCCTGATGAGGTCGGTCGACAACAGGAACGGATTCTCGACCTCGGCAGTCGATTTCCCGGTCATCCTGGATTCTATGCCACAGAGGATTATTTGAAGAAGTCCTTTGAGGATGCCGGATTGGAAATTTTCGAACAGGAGATATCAATCCTTACGCCACGTACCCGCTACCGGGAGCTTTAACTGGTCGAGCCGGGGAGCTCTGGGTATGGAAAGCAGCTTGATGACGTCGCCCTATTCCCTTTTCTTCCCAATTATCTCCAGCCATCTGTAACTCCGGAATCAGGCATTGTAGGGAAACTCGTCCTGCTCACTTCGGATGTCCTCAAAAAAAGGCTGCGGTTTGACGACTGCATAGGGTTGATCGACGCCCGGGAAGGACAGGTTGACAGGAACTACGGATACCATTGGGCCCGCTATGCCAGCCTGGGGGTCAAAGCGCTCATCGTTTCCCACTCGGATGGTCTGGATAAGATCCGATGGACCGAGGTCGCCGGAACGAACAGTGGCATGGTCTCCAGCGTACCCATCAACTATGTCCGCGCCGCCGCCTCGCCGACAATCTTCAACTATTTGGGCAAGCATGTCCGCCTCCGTTTGCGGGTTGAATATGAGAACACGCCGAACCGAACCCTGGTGGGCGTCCTCAAAGCCGACCAACCGGCCCGGGAAGCGGTGGTCATTTTTTCCTCTTACGGAGCTTCTTCCATACTTCCGGATAGCGCTCCGGGCACTCTTCAGGCTATCTCGCCCGCCGTTCAACTTCAGGTTTTGAAGGGATTGCGATCTTACCGCAGTTCTCTCAAACGGGACGTTATTTTTATCAGCACAGGTGCCCGCTTCATGGCCGAAGAGGGCAGCAGCAATCTCATTCGAATTCTCCAGATCAATCGCACAAAGGGTAACTTGGGAGAGGCCTCAGGCGCAATCGAGGCTGGGATAAAGCTGAGGGAGCAGCGAAGGAGCAAGCCGCTCCTTGATAGACGGGAAAAAAATGAGAAAAACCTAGGTTGGCTCCGAGACATCTCAGGGGCAATGGTGGAAAACGACTTCCTCGTGAATCCCGACATCACCTCGTCTATGATGGACCGATTTGCCTCCCCTACGCGAAGATTCTTCCTCCAGGAGATGAGATATCTCCTCGATACGATTGTCCTGGAACGATCGGAATCCCTTTTGGCGGCGCGGATTCGCTTCCTTCGCGAAGGCGAGGATATTGAAAGCGAAGCTTTTGCGAACTATCAGCGGGTGAGGCGTCGTTATCACGAGGCAGAGTCCGCCAGCGGATTCCAGATTGACCGCCTGATCCGGAGCAAACCCGAATTTGCCGGCAGATATGAGCTTCGCCGACGGGCTGCTGAGCGCTTTGAGGAATTGCAGACCTACCATCTGGGGGAAGTTCGCAGGGTTGCCCAGGAACTTCGCCTCGCAAGCCTGTTTTCTCGCTACGAAGACATGGCTATTCTGGAGCCGCGATTATTCCCGGCCAAAGGCACTACAGACAGAAAGGAGGTCATGGTGATTGACACGGGATCCAATAACCCCGAACCCGAATCCAAGATCGTCTTCCGTCTTATTGTTGCCTCCCGAGATCGTCTTGGATTGAGCCGGGATGTCGAGATCCCCGTCCCTTCGAGAAACCAGAGCCTGCAAGTGGAAAATAACATCGGGACGGTGCGTCTTCAGTCCGGTAGAATGTGGATCGATTACGGGTACGCAAAATACACCTTCTTAAACTATCAACGGCGCGCGTCCTACGATCATTACGCGGATCCGGTGGAGCTCCCCTTCATGCGTCGGCTGGAGACCATCGAATACTCGCTCGCTACCCTGGGAGAAACCATTCTCTCCTTTGCCCATGGCAACGGCACCGTGGAACCGGTCACTCCTTTTGACGATGGACCCTTGAGCTTCGGCGGCCGAGTGCTGGCTACCGGCATCGCGACTTCGATCGTGCCTGACTACCCCATCAAATATGCCGTCGTCGCATGTCGGTCTCGAACCAACCAACAGTCTTTCAGTTACCCCGGGTTTTATCGCCATCTGATTTTCATGGCGGATCCCTACGGACAGTTCCACATACCTCACCTGAGCCCGGAATTCTTTGTCTTTGATGACAGGGGGTTCAGTCCGGTTGCGGTGAGTTTCGGGAGAAACGGGACCATTGCCTTCATGAAGGACGAGGGCGATACGGCACAAAGGTTATTCAAGTCTATCTTACTCGACAAACTGGAGCCGCAATCGCGAGAGAACGTAACCATCGTAACTTTTCGTGCATCGCCGGTGGCAGCTCTGGATTTGATAAACCCCCAAACTCTGAAGGACTACGCGGCGGTAGAGATGGTCTCTTCTGAAGGGCTTGCGGCGATGGAGAAATTCTGCCGGTTCCGCGACGCGGACGTTGATCTAAGTTACCTTGAGCCGGATCGGCGGGTCTTCGTCCAGTTACAGGCGGGCGCACCGGGAAACGAATTCATCCGGCAGACTCGGGCTTTCATGCTCGGGCCTCCTCAATCTTTGCCGGAAGAGTCAGAACGGGAAATAGACGGGGGTGGATACCTGGTGGCCGATAGGACGTTTCTGCTCGATGCTCCGACCGAGACCGCTCATTCCATGGCGTGGGTGAACCGGCGTCGTCTTGAACTGCAGCGCCGCTACGACATGGCCGATGAGCACATGGTTCGATTGCATGAGAGGACGGAAACGAATATCGGTGCGACAGAAGAGACCCAAAAGTCCCACTACGATGTCATCCGGGCGGCACGTGAGGCGATCATATTTGCCACCCTTAATCATCCCGTTCTGCGCCGGTCCATATTCGAAGCCATCGTCGGGGTACTCTGGTACCTCGCTCTCCTCGTGCCCTTTGTATTCTTTTTTGAAAAGCTCCTCTTTTGCTACACCGACGTTCGGCGGCAGTTGATCGCTCAAGGTGCTATTTTTCTCGTCGTCTTCAGCTTGCTACGTCTCCTCCATCCGGCCTTTGCCATGGTTCGGTCGTCCGTCATGATCCTCTTGGGTTTTATCATTATTCTGGTTTCGGCCGGGATCTCCATTCTCTTTGCGAGCAAGTATCAGGATAATCTGGCAGATCTCAGGAAGGCACGTGGAAAGCTCAAGGGTGCTGAGGTGGATACTTTGGGAGTAATCGGTTCAGCCTTTCTCCTGGGTCTAAACAATATGCATCGGCGGAGTCTCCGCACCTGGCTTACCTGCGGGACTCTCTCTCTCCTCACCTTTGCCCTCATCTGTTTTACGGGTGTGGAGGATAATATCGTGGACACCGAAATATCCATAGGCAAATCAGCCTACACCGGAATCCTCCTCAACCGTCCTCTGAAGGGCGCCATTTCCGAGACCGAGGAGTTCGCCGTCAGAGATTACTTCGGTGACCGATTTGACGTTTGTCCGCGCCGTTTTCTTGTAGGTAAGGAATTCGGCCCTGCAAAAATGCGACTTAATCCCCAACTAAAGATGAATTACGAAGTGAAAGGTCGAATTCGCCGGGCGGATTTTGATTCCATCATGCAGTTTACCCATCGCGAGCCCCTTCGGTACCAGATCCGCTTCCTCACCAAGAACAGCTGGTTTACACGAGACGACGAATTCGGCGACTCCGAACTTTTGCCGATCTTTATACCTGACGGAATGGCTTCGATCCTAGGGATATCCGAGGTTACGATCGATAACGGGGATGAGGTAGTCGTAGACATAGGTGGTCGCCGGTGCCGTGTATCGGGTATCTTCGATGTCTTATCTCTGGCTAACCTGCGCGCCCTCGACGGACGCGATCTGCTTCCCTTCGACATTCAAAGTATGGAGACGATTGTTCGAACCTCCCGTCTCAGCCCCGAAATTGGGGCTGGTGAGGAAGACCCCCGTATATCGACGCAGCGTATCGTTCTGGCTCCCGACCGGGAGCTTTACCTCGAAGTCGCCAATGTGGAGAACCGGACCGCTTCTATCGCTGTTGCCATACCCCAGCTGCTGTATCGCGAAGCCCGAGAGGAAATCACGAGCTTTCTTGAGCAACGGGAACAGGGTCTCTACTACGGCATTGGGGACGTCGCTTACTGGGGCCGTAGAACTCGAGAAAGATCGCTCGCCGATCTTATCGACCTCCTCGTACCTCTGTTGCTGGCGGGATTTACGGTACTCAATACGATTAAGGGATCGGTTTACGAGCGTCGCGACGAAATCATGGTTTACAACGCCGTCGGCATTGCCCCGCGGCTGGTGTTTTTCATCTTTCTCACGGAGGCGTTTGTCTACGTTGTCGTCGGCTCCATACTTGGTTATGTGCTCAGCCAGGGTACCGGCCGTGTGTTGACCGAATTCGATCTTACGGGAGGCATCAACATGACTTTCACTTCTCTCTCCACTATTTATGCTTCCCTCGCGGTTTCCGGAGCAGTGATTATCTCAACTTGGTTCCCAGCAAGAACTGCTATGGACATCGCCGCCCCGGCAGAGACATCCGGCTGGACTCTTCCGGAGCCTGAGGGCGATCAGTTATCTTTCGACCTGCCGTTCAATTTTCGCTCTCGTGAGCGATTGGCCGTCCTCAACTTCGTCAATCGATACCTACTCGATCATGGTGAGGGCAGTTCAGGTCGCTTTTTCGCTGGAGTTCCTGAGATGGACATAGACCGGGAAGAAACGGATCCCGAGAGGGCTGTGATCCCCATGTTATCAGGGATGATTTGGTTGCGGCCCTTTGACCTTGGTGTTTCCCAGGAGCTGACCGTCATCCTCCCGACCGATGAGGAAACAGGTCTTTTCAAAGCGCGAATTACGATCGACCGACGATCGGGAACGAGGGAGGCCTGGCTGCGACTCAATCACGGTTTCGTCGCCCTTTTGCGACGGCACTTTCTCCACTGGCGGGCCGTCTCCTCCGAGGAGCGCGAAGAAATGTACGAGGAAGCTATGGAAGTAATGACGGAACGGATCGGAGACCGGAGGGAGATGTATCTTCGGTCCTCGTGAAAAACCTCGAAGCATTTCTATGCGAGTTTTTTGATTTGGAAGTTGCGAAAGCGAATCCAGTGCTCGCCCTCCTCGGGTCCGTTGTGGCATTGGATGCTGACCTGATCGTCAGTAGGCGGGGGTAGTTCACCGCTTTGCGCGGTGTGGAATACGCTCGCACCCGCGGGCCGGAATTGTGCCTCCCAGGAATTGGCGGATACGATGAGGCGAAGACGCACGCTTTGCGCGGGCATGGGTTTCTTACCGGGAATGATGTAGAGGTCGCCGTCTATGAACTCCTTGACCTCTTTAAAGACAGGCTCGCCGTCGTTGTACCAGGTGATTCCTGCTTGCTCGTATTGCTGAGTGGGGTGAGTGTTGTTCCTGATGTCGACCTCGATGGCGAATGTTCCTGTCGAGCGATCGGGTGCGGGTCGCAACAGAGCATTCCGGACGGTGTCCTTCAGGCCGGGTTCGACGCGGATCTCGAGGCCGCCTTCGGCGAAGCGCCAGAAGCCGGGGTGTTCCCGCAGCCAAGTCCAGCTGTCGGCCACGCTGCCGTCGAAGTCATCTTCAAAGACTGTTTGTTCGTCGGGCATGAGATACTTTCCTATGCTGAAGGTTGGTGGTTTGATTCGACGAGGCAACACTGTCGTATGCAATTGTTAAATCGCCTTCTCGGTTCACAGAACATCTTGGGCGTTGCTGTTGGAGGGGGTTTATCCCCCGATTGCCGCGAATCGGGCGATTCGAGTCTTTCCGATATGATCGGGGGGTAAACCCGCTCCTACATGCCTCGTTGTGAATATCCAACAACGAACGCCCAACATCCAACGCCGAAGTAGGGACCTTCGGTTCTCGATGGCGTCGAGAAGTTCGTTTACCTCCATGGCGAGAATCTTCAGGTCGGCTTCTCTTGCCCCGTACCATTTTTCCTGTTCGTAGCATGCCATCCGCTCACCGCGGAAGCAGCCACTGCCCCAGCACGGTGCGGATCTCTCCGATGGCCCCCGCCTCGAGAAGCGCCTTGGTCAGCCGACTAAGGCGATTCGGTGTGGTGTGGGCATGGTAAGTTTCGTCGCCTCCTAGATTGATCGAGTTCAGTGATAACGATACTGGCGACGAAACCAGCCTTAAGCCCACCAGAGCCGATGCGGTGTTCCCCCGAGTATCTCGGCTTTTGCCTCGTCGGTCAGCCAGGTCAACTCACGACGGACGAGATTGAGGCACCGGATGTAGCCGCCCGCAAACAGGATGTGCGGCCAATCCGATCCCCAGAGGATGCGGTCCGGTCCGAAGGCGTCGAAAGCAGCCCGGAGGTTAGCTTGGGCTCGTTGGTAAGGGTAGGGACGGTCACCCCAATAGTGCAGACCGGAGAGCTTGATGTGGACCTTGGAAAACTCCGAGAGGCCGAGAAAGGTTTGGAATGATTCGCAGTCGACTCCGTCGGAGGCAGGGATTTGCGCGAAATGGTCAATCACTACGGTGGTTTCCGGAAAACGCTCGACCATCTGCTTTATGGCCGGCACTTGATCTGGTGTGGCAAGGATACAGATATTCGCGGAGAGCTCAGCCGCGCGCTTCCAGAGGGGCTCGGTTTCGGGACTGCAGAAACACTCCGGCTCGATCGGGCCACGAAGCCTCACCCCGCGGATACCTTCTTCTTCGACCAGACGTGACAGTGCGTCGGCAGCGGACCGCCCTCGAGGATCGACTACTCCGACGCCGGCAAACTTTCCCTCATACTCCCTCAGCGTATCTGCGAGGATTCGGTTGTCATAGCGATAATGCATTGGCAGCACAATCACAGCACGATCGACTCCGCCTTCGTCCATATATTCGAGGAGTAGCTCCACTGAGCCAGGATAGGGTGTTTGCTTCCGTGGATACTGTTCGGTTTCGTCCGACCAGATGTGAAGATGGCTGTCGATGATCATGGTTTCCGACTTAAAAGAATATGAAGTTCACACATTGGTGTTAAAGTGAGATGGCCGGGTGTTGTCGTAAAGACGAATTTTGCTCGCCCGGGTATCAGCTGCCTCGTTTACTGCCTCTCCGTAGGATCGATCATGTTTAAAGCGACAAATGACATTCCGCTCGCAACCTCTGTGGTAGGCTCCTATCCGCGTCCTCATTGGTACACGGCGAATCTGCGAGGCCGCTCCTTCAAAGTTGCCTTGGCCGATGCGATTTTCCGAGAACAGTACTCGGATGCGGTTGCGTGTATGCTAAACGACCAGGCTCGTGCCGGTCTCGATATCCTAATGGACGGGGACGCGCGATTTGACCAGGACGTGGGCGGAAGGTCTTGGTTTCTCTATCCCATTGAGCGCCTCAAGGGCGTGAGCGGGCACAGCGATACCTCACCGGGTTGGTCTCAGCGGCTTGATCTTCGTCCCGGGCAGATTCTCTGGGAAGTCCAAGAGTCGTATCAGTCTCCTTCGGCAGTAGAGAAGCTCGGCGAGGGGCCTCTCGAATATGCCGCAATTTGGCAGCTCGCCCAGCGTATGTCGAAGAGCCCGGTCAAGTTTGGCAGCGTGAGCGCCCAAACGATTCCCAGCATGCTGTGGAACGAGGCTTACGAAGACGAGCAAGAGTTGATCATTGATCTGGCCTCCATCGTCAACCAGGAGTTGCGCGCCGTCGCAGCCGCGGGCTGTCCCGTGATCCAAGTTGAGGAACCCCAGCACCACTTTCGCTCCCTCAATCCAGACACGTCGAAGGGGGACATGAAGTTCTTCAATGAAGCCTTCAACCGGGAAGTCGAGGGTGTGGAAACAGAGATCTGGGTGCACACCTGCTGGGGCAATCCAAACCAGCAAGCCTTGTACTGGGAGCGGCCCAGCTATCGTTCAGCCCTGCCCTACCTCTTCGAACTCAATGCGGATGTGATCACCTTTGAGTGCGCCAGCACCGGGAGAAAAGACCTGGCCCTATTCGCGGACGTTCCCGAAGACAAGAAAGTTGCGATCGGGGCCGTCAGCCACACCAATACGGTGGTCGAACCACCCGAGGTTGTTGCCGACCTAATCCGCAAAGCGTTGCGCTACCTTCCTCCAGAACGATTGATCGTTACCTCCGACTGCGGCTTTGGGCGCGAGGGCCTTTCACGCCGCATTGCTTTTTATAAGTGCGTCGCCTTGGTGCAGGGCACAAATATCATCCGGAAGGAGCTTGGATTTCCTGAAGCAGAGATTCGAGCCGCCGACCCGAATCTCGCCTTTGGCGCGCCGACAACCAAAGGTTGAATCCCGTATTTTTTCGAATAATCGAAACAAACGATGGTCAAACATGATTCTTGGACTCTCTTCACCGACCTACAGCGGGGTTCAGCCGGATGATCAACCTCTCCTCTGGCTCTTGGACCGTTGCGCAGATTACAATCTGAAAGCGCTCGAAGCCTCGCTTCCGTTGAATGGTTCCGTCGATCCCAAAATCGTCCGAATAAAAGCGGCCGACTTAGGCATCACCTGGATCGGCTACTGGAGCGATGATTTCGTCACGCCGAAGGGAGGTAGTGAAGGTTTGCTGGAACGCGCTCGGAAAGCCTTCGATGTCGCCGGATTGGGCGGTGTCGGCACATTGGTGATCTTCGGCCGATGCGGGACCCACAGCCGTTTCACACGGGAACCTCCATTGGCCGAGCAAATGGTAGGCATGGCGGACAATCTCCCCGGCATAGCGGAGGAGGCGGCCGATCGCTCCCTTCAGCTTGGCCTTCTTCCCCACTTGGATTACCGTGCCGCCGAGATGGTCGCGGTAGTGGAGAAAGTGGGCCATCCGGCGCTGAAGATGGCCTTCGACACGGCGAATCCATTTCCCGTCTGCGAAGAACCGGTTGACGCTGCCCGTGCTGTTCTCCCTCACGCTGTGGCGGTGGCTTTGAAGGACGTGCGTATCTATCCCAATCGATCCAACGATGTAACGATATGGGGCACCCCCATTGGTGAGGGCTCGGTCGACTTTCAGTCGATCCTGCCGATGCTGTCCGAACAGCTCCCCAATCCGGAGAGAACGACCATGTCAATCAAGTTGCGTTTACCCCCGGACAGTTCCGCGCACGATGAATGGATGCAGCGGAGCTTGGAATTCCTACGTTCACATCCATCGTTGGAATAGTCCGGGAAAAGTCCGTCCCACCGCGCACTCCCAATTCGAGGACATTCGCCCTATTTTGAGCGCATCGGTGGATTGCCGGGAATTGAGCACCAGACATGCTCCCAATCCGCGCCAAACCACTCCAACGATGTGTCCACGGTGAACCGAATGTGACAAACAAATCGACGGCCGTCGATTTGTTTGTCACATTCGGATAGGCTTGGGGCACTGAGAGGAGAGCGGAGGAGGGCTCTTGTGGCTCGGTCTCGAACTTAGTGTCCTTTTCGAACTCAGTCCGTTGTACGACGCAGAAATACTGTCAATACCAGAGCACCAAATCCAAAACCCAGGAGCGTAGTGGTGCCAGGTTTTGGGATAACGAGATCCACGGTATCCACTTCGATCGCCACCCGCGTGATACCAAAATCGTTGCCGCCAACATTGGTAGCTGCAATTCGAGTGAAGTTCATACCGAAGTTTTCAAAAACATTCAGTTCAGCAGGCGTGAATTGGTGGACAATACTGAAAAAAAAGATCCGATGGTGGCGGGTTAAAGGTAAAGGTACCGAGGTTGGCAATGACAAAACTAGGATCCAAACTATGCAACAGAAACAATTGGATCTGTACCTCTTCCTCTTCGGGATCTCCAGACAGAGCCTCAACCGTTAAAGTGGCTGAGGCGTAGTCCCCGAAGGCTCCTACGGCATCCTGAGTTAACGATAGATTGGAGTTAGTTTGCAGTGCCAGGCGGACGTTATTGGCGAAGTGAAAATCAAACCCGAAGTGGAAAGTCTGACCTGAACTGACGAGTTGGAAGGTTGGATCTTGTGCCGAGTATTCTTCATTGAATGTGACAGCATGTCCGGTTCCCGCAAACGATAACGCGAGGACAATCGAACAGGTAATATGTAGCGGTGTTTTCATTGTGCCCCTCCTGACTTATTAGACTTTCTGTGTTAGACAGTTTTAGGGAGATCGGCAACACGCTTTCGCGGAATTAGTAGAGAATTCGGGCACTTCTCCATCAAACGCTAGCAGATGAGAGAATAGATACTCCTAAATAAAAATAATAAGCATATTCACGTTACTTTTTGACACCTTGGAAATTGCGAGATCGGTAAAATCCCGAAAGATCACGGAAATAGGAGAAACCTGGACCTGAGAAACGGGTTCGCAGAACGTGGGCAAGCTTACGCAGTCTCGCTACGATGGGTGTGAGATGCGCGGTCTAGCCGCTTGACAAGCGGGTGGCGTCGGTCCGGTAACGGGAGTTTGGCCCTGGCGCCGGTAAAATGGGATTCGTAGACGGCGCTGACGCATTCGAGGGACGTCGAGGCTCTGGATGCGCCGAGCTCAGGTTCGGAGTTGCTGCGAATCGAGTCCACCATATTCCGAACGCTCCAGATTGAGTCTTTGGCGGGCCAGGGTCTGCCCTCGATGACGTAGTCCTCCTTGGCAATCTCCACCTGTTCCCATGGCGGTGTGTGGGCTGGGAATGAGACGTCGAAGGGGCAAAACCACATTTCATCGACGTCGGAATCGGGATTTGGTTTGACCATGATCTGCCCCCTGTCGCCCAAAAGGTGAGGTCCCCAGAGCCACCCGTGTCGGGACTCGCGGCGGTAGAGTTCTATCATACCATAAACGCCGCCAGGACCGCCCAGGTGGATCATCATAGTGTCGCCGGCCACCATTCCGTTGTCACGCCGATCGGTCATGCATAACTCGCTGCTGTGCATGATGTCCGCGGCCGTGACCTCATGCCCCTGGTAAGAGATCTGGGCGTGGATCCAATAGATGCCGCCCATGAGGAAGTCCATCTCATCGAAGTAGTGGACCCCCATCTCCATCAATTCGAAACCAGCCTCGCGGCCCTTGCCGACCTCTCGAACCGATCGGAGCTGACCGATTTTCCCGGATTCGATCAACTCCTTGGCGCGCCGGATGGCAGGACTGAACCGGTACTGATGGCTGACGGCTAATCGCACTCCGGCCTTTCGACAGGCTGCGAGCATCTGGTCAGCGCTTTGCAGATCGATGGAAAGTGGCTTTTCGGAGAGCACGTTGATACCTGCTTCGGAAGCGGCAATCGTGACCGGCGCGTGTAGGGGAGCGTGAGTGCAGATGCTGACGAGATCCAAGTTCTCGGCCGTGAACATCTCGTTGTAGTCGGTGTAGCGGCCGGCAACGCCAAACATGTCGGCGCGCTTTTCAAGTGCCTCCGAATTAATATCGCACAACGCCACGAGGTCCACGTCGGCCAGGTGGCAATAGGCCTCCGCGTGGCTTCGACTGATTCCGCCGCACCCGACAATTCCGACTCTTAGACTCATATCGCTCGCTCCTCTATACCACTATGCGTCAGAATTTGGTTTTCTTGACACACTTTGGTGCATAAAGGTCTAGTATTCAAAGTGTTGCCGTCGGATATTTCACAATCCGTTAGGCAATCCTCCCTCCCGTTCGTTGCTGTCCTTTAATTCGTTGCTCACTATCTTTTCTTCTCAGCGAATAACAACGCCTTCGGAACACTGAAAGCGACACCTATAACCTATGCATCTGTGTCAACTTTTCATTAGGACTGGACAGTGTGAGATGTCCGGGTTAAGGGCTAAGAGGCCCGCTTGGCCAGCTCGTCGTTGCAGCAGGTCTCGTAGGGGTATGATTCGGTTACGCCGGTCAGGTCCGATTGCTGGGTAAACATCTCCGCCGCTCGTTGGTAGTGGTGCCTGTCGATCATCGGGGAGCGCGGCCAAGTTTCGATGCCTTTGTAGTCTCTAATCGCAGTTTCGACGACATCTTCGCTGGTATTTGGAAAATGCTCGGCTACGCAGGATGCAATCGCGGAAGGGTCTTGTTCGGACATCCACACAAGGGCATTGCCGTAGGCACGCAGGAATGTTACGAGAAGCTCGACATGATCGGAAATCACTTGAGGCTGCACCTGCAGCGTGCTGAATGAGATCGGACCCAGAAGGCGACCGACAGAAGCGACCTTGTGGCCGCATCTTTCCTGCACCAGTTCTTCAGCTAATGGATCCTGCAAATGGACATAATCGCCTTGGCCATCGCGGAATGCCTGTTGGGCTCGATCCATTCCATCCAGACCATGGACGAATGAGATCTTTGATGCATCGACCCCATGTTCGTGCAGACAGAAACGCAGGCAGGCTTCCGGCTGAACGGCAAAGCTGGCCGGGACCAGGGTGCCGCCCTCAAGATCCTTCAATGCGAAAGATTCCTTCGGTTCACGCGCCACTATGTAGAATCCGTCGCGAGTGTTGATGGCCGCAATATGGATTGGAACCTCAGTTTTTCCTTGAGCCAGTGGGGTCATGCTCGCGGAGGGCGCCTTCTGCTCGATGACCACCGTGTCGCCGGGCGCGGGCAGGTTGGATTCTTCTTGGTCTCGAAAGAAGAGATCGCCCTCAAGGCCTTCGGGTTCAAGGAACCTTTTTGCCACCACGATGACCGGTGAGTAAAACGCGGATCGGATCGTGATCAGTCGAAGCTTCATAGTGCGATTCGTGTGGTGGCGAAGGAGTCATGTCGATCTTTTTTGGATTTTGCTCTTTGTGCATGTTTAGCCTTGCGGCAGCTGTCGGCTCCCCCGGCCTCGCGCCGGGGTGGTGTGCCAGGTTTCCTGGCTACAAGACGCGGTGGCATCAAGATTCCACTCTCCTGCCCCTATTCACCCAGCCGCTCCGAGCGGCTGGGTGAATAGGGGCAGGAGAGTGGTTGGAGGGTTGCGGCTTCTCTGCTTATCTACTTGTACTCTTTGAAACGCAGGATTTTCGGTAACCTCTTTTGCGACAATTAGAATGAAGCTCACAGGATACGAAACCTTACATTGCGATGCTGGATGGCGGGTCTTTTCCTTCTTGAAATTGACCACAGACGAGGGTCTGACCGGAATCGCCGAGTACAATGAATGTTACGGTAGTCCCGGGCTTTCCGGAGTCATCGAACGCCTGTGCGAGCGCATCGTCGGGAGCGATCCCTGCGCCCATGAGCGTTTGAGCCAACAGCTTTACGCGATGACTCGGCAGGCTCCCGGCGGCATGACCCGGCAGGCGATCGCGGCGATCGAGAACGCTCTCTTGGATATCAAGGCTCGATCGCTCGACGTCCCGGTTTACGAGCTGCTTGGGGGTGCGGTGCGGGATCAGCTGCCTCTCTACTGGTCTCACTGCGGAACCTACCGCGTCAGAGAAGAAATGGCCGCCGTCATGGAGCGGCCATGGATTCGGAACTTGGATGAACTTGGGATGCTTGGCCAAGAGGTGAGAGAGCGAGGATTCAATGCACTGAAGACGAATATCCTGGTATTCGAAGACGAACCCGAATTACGCATGCCGGGATTCGCCCGAACTCGAGGCTGGCCGGAACTCAATGTGAATAAGGGGCTGATCGAATCGCTGCGGGCCCAGCTCGAGTCTTTGAGGGAAGGCACGGGACCGGATGTTGGGATTCACCTCGATTTGAATTTCAACTTCAAGACGGAGGGCTTCTTGCAGGTTGTCCGGGCGCTCGATGACCTCGGCCTCGCCTGGTTCGAAATTGATCTTTTTGACCCAGCTTCCCTGAGAATGATTCGGGATGCGATTCGCACACCTCTAGCATCTTGCGAGTCACTCTATGGGCTGCGCGGCTTCAAGCCTTACTTCGAGCACTACGCCATGGACGTGGCAATCATTGATGTGCCATGGAATGGAATCTGGCAATCGCTCAAGATCGCCGCCATGGCCGAGGCCTTCGAAGTCAACGTGGCCCCGCACAATTTCTACGGCCATCTCAGTACCTACATGGGCGCGCATTTCTGTGCCGCCGTGCCGAATTTCCGGATCATGGAAATTGATATCGACGACGTGCCCTGGAAGGATGACATGGTGACCAATGTTCCCGAAATCGAAAACGACCAGTTGAAGTTGCCATCAGGTCCCGGCTGGGGCACGGAGCTGGACGAGGAAGCAATCCGAGCCCATCCTCCGAAAAGCGGCCGATAGATTGATGTGGTCCGACCACCTGATTCGGAGGGGCGCAGCCCGTGGGGCAGATTTGCAATCTGCCGTCTCCTTTGGGCCGCATTTGGCAGATTACAAATCTGCCCCACGGAAGACTCCAAATTAGGTGTCATGGAAGACCCAAAGATCCGAAATCAGCCTCCATGTTCGAGGCCTGCATGTATCCCCTTGAAACTGAATATCTGTCCTGCCCATTTGACAATACAACCTAATTCTGCAAACGTATCTTCTAAAGGCGACGAAATGATCAGGTCCAACCAGCACCAATTCAGAGGTCTAGAGAAGGCGCATCGAATGATGTCGCCCAGGGCCCTTATTGTCGCTGGTTTGGTAGTTGAGCGAACCTAGATCTGCGACAATCCACTTTGGATAGGGCCCGAGAGCTTATGCTCCCGGGCCCTTTTTTTGTACTTTCTCGAAACACCGCATGAAGAAGGAGACAGAGATGAAAAAGAGAGTATACATTACAACGACCATTCCCTACGTGAACTCTAGGCCCCATTTGGGATTCGCTCTGGAGCTGGTTCAGGCGGATACTCTTGCGCGCTACTACCGTTTGCTCGGGAAGCCTACGCGCTTACAGACCGGGACAGACGAAAATGCTTTCAAGAATGTACTCGCTGCCAAGGAGGAGGGGATCGCGCCTCCTGAACTCGTTGCTCGAAATTCAGCAGCATTCCAGGAGCTGGCCTTCGCCCTGAATGTTAAGTATGACCGGTTTATTCGGACCACCGATCCGCAACATCGGGCTGGTGTTCACTGGCTCTGGCGGCGGCTGCGCCCCGATGATGTGGTTCGACGGAAATACAGAGGACTCTACTGCACGGGCTGCGAGGATTTCTATCTGGAGAATGAGCTTTTGAATGGTCTGTGCCCTGTGCACCACCGGCCCGCAACTGAAGTCGCAGAGGAGAACCGTTTCCTTCTGCTTTCGAACTACCAGCAGCGGATTGAGGAGGTCCTGGAGAGAAGACGCCTCGACGTCTGGCCGGATACGCGCCGAAACGAAATCCTCAGTTTCGTTGGTTCGGGCTTGCGTGACTTTAGCATCACACGCGACGCTGCTCGGGCCCACGGTTGGGGTATCGGAGTCCCGGGGGACGATTCTCAGGTCATCTATGTTTGGTTTGATGCGCTGATCAACTACCTTTCCGGCCTCGGCTACGGGACCGAAGAAGAGCATAAGGAGTACTGGACCGAGGACGCATTGAAGATACATGTGCTTGGCAAGGATGTATGGAAGTTCCACGCGGTCTACTGGCCCGCCATACTGATGTCCGCGGGTCTGCCTCTTCCCGATCGAGTCCTCGTCCACGGTTTCCTAACCGTGAACGGCGAAAAGATAAGCAAGTCACTGGGTAATGCCATTGATCCGTTCCTCTACATCCGGCACTACGGTGCTGATGCGGTCCGCTACTATCTCCTGCGGGCCTTGCAGCCGTTCGAGGATGGCGACTTCTCGACCGAGCGCCTCAACCGGCTCTATCACGCCGACTTGGCCAACGGTCTCGGGAATCTCGTGAGTCGTCTCACGAGTCTTTGCGAAAAGTCCGATTTTGGACGCTACTCTCAAAAGGAGACTCCGTCGGCCCCCGGGGCCTATCATCGGGCTTTGAAGGAGTATCGGTTTGATACTGCGCTGTCGGTGCTGTGGGAATCGATCACCGGGGTCAACAAGGATATCGAGTCCACCAAACCTTGGGAATTGCTGAAAAAGAGAGAGAACGAATCTCTGAACGAGAAACTGGGTAGTTGGTTAGACATACTTCGTAGGGTTGGCTATTGGCTCCAACCGTTCTTGCCGGACGCGAGCAGCGAGATCCTCAAGGTCCTTACCGCGGAGAGGATCGAAGCGGGGAAACCGCTCTTTCCTCGGATCCGATAGGGGCACGATGGAATCCTTGAATCGTGTTAAGGCCTTCGCTCTGATCATCTCTTACTGTCAACATTGAGTCCACACCCTCCAGGCCTAACATCCTGTTCATCCTGCATTTGTTTTGGAGTGGACCATGCTGGTTAGGAATGTCGTGGATTCGTGGTTGTCGACTCTTCTCTTTGATTGTCGCTCCGCTGGGCTACTTCTCCTCCGGGAACCGCTGCGATTCGGTCCAGCAGTACTCTGGTTCGTAGCCAAAAGCGGCTTTGGCCTTTTCGCAGCTCAATGGTGCGATGGTATCGTCCTGGTCGCTACGAATCTCGACCTGATCGCCGAAATGCTTCCGAATCAGCTGAGGTAGCGGTGTCTCCAGCACGGTCCTTGCGCCTGTGATGTTGTATGGTCCAGGTTCGACTTCGTCGACTTCGATAGCCTTTCGACAACCCATGGCCGCATCCCTCGCATCGGTGAGGACCCAGAATTTATGGTCTCTTTTTATGGGGCCCTCTCGCATACTCTCGATCTCCTCATCGATCTGCGCTGGTGTGCGGATGCCCATAAAACGAAAAGAAAGAATCGTGATTCCGTAGTTGCTGCTGAAATAGCCGGCCGCGTTCTCGCCGGCAACTTTTGATGCGGCGTAGCAATTGAGGGGCCTCCGGGGACAGCTCTCGTCGGCGCGGAGATAAGGCGGCGCATGCTTACGGAAACCGTAGACCTGGGCGCTCGAGGCCGATATTACGCGTCTGATACCGAGATCGGTGCAGGCCTGGAAAATGTTGAAGGTACCGCTGGTGTTGTCCCCGTAAGTTTTCGCATCCGGGACCAAGCCGGCATTCGACCATGCCCCTAGATGAATCACGGCATCAGGACTGAATCCGCCGAGCATGCCGTAGACTTGGCCCGCGTCGGTCAAGTCGACGAGCAGCCGGTTGCGGACCTTGGGGGGTGGCGACAGGATGTCGACGCCGAGCACGTCGTGGTCGTGATCGACCAATTCGCGATAGACGTATCGTCCGATACGCCCGGAAACCCCCGTGACTATGACTTTCATGTATCTCCTTTGCCTCCGTCCTGATTCTGCTTCCGATCTTACGGCGTGGCCGACGGACGCGCCGCTCGCCGAAACGCTATCTAGACGCTGTCCCAAATCCCGGAGGATTTGGGACAGCGTCTAACTAATGACTATTGGTGTTGGAATCATCGGATGGGGGGCGTTGACGGTTGAAAAGAAACCACGGATTGCCTAGATCCGCGTAGCCGCAACCAAGGAAAAGAGAAGGCAATCCCGGCAAGCCGGGAAAAGGACTGCAACGAATGGGGAGGGGAAGTTTGCCCAACGGATAAGACCTTCGGTTCCCCATCCGTTGTTCACATAATCCGTTGGGCATACCTCTCAGAGCTGAAACGAAGGAACTTTAGCGATAGATTTCTAGCGCCAGAGAAAGCTCTCTTTCTGGTGGATGATCTCGTTGGTGGGACCGACTAATGATACTTTCCAGGCGAGCGGCGTGGTATCGGGATCGGGCCAGTGTGAACCGGTGAGGCCGACGAATAATTCGCGGGCGTGGCGTCGGTTTTCGGGAAATTCGAGAGTGAATGACTTTGGATTGGGCTCCCCTTCTGGGACAAGCTCGATTCGGATTTTGGCGTCGCTCGGAAGGGTCGATGCGCTTCGACTTAGAGTGAGGATAAAGTAGAGTCCCGCCCTCCGGGCCGGTTGGGTGCGCATGATTAACCTTCGGCCGTGGACTTCCTTGCCCGTCAGGTACTCCTGAATGCGTTCGAAGTCCTTCTCTTCGAGGTACCTCGGTTGGACCATCTTGATCTCAACTGATGGGTAGAGAGGGACGGTGACAGCGAAAAGCACGAAGGCGATGACCGGGACCTTTATACTCATCCCCAACATCTCAGACGGCTTATCAAGGACATGGTTGAAAGAGAAGGGTCAACTCTCAGTAGGCCCTTTGCTGGTGCGGACGGAGGAGCTCGAAGCGATCGGAGGGCAGGGCTTCAATGAATCGGCTGGCTCGGGGACGGAGGGGTGGGCCGCCTTGTGGATTGATGAGGGGATAACAGAGATACAGTTCGTCTTTGGCCCGGGTGACCGCGACGTAAAAGAGACGACGTTCCTCGTCGATATTTCCTTCCTCGACGGCGCGCCGTATTGGGAAGAGGCCGTCGGCCAGAGCGATCACGAAGACAACCGGGAACTCGAGGCCTTTGGCCTGATGGACGGTTGTCAGTCTGAGAAAATCACCGTTGTTGTCGACCGATCTATCACTGGTTTCGGAATTCAGCAGAGTGAGCTGGGCGAGCAACTCGGTCATGCTGTCGAAACGGCCGGCGAAACCGATCAGACTCTCGAGATCTTCCAGCCGACTCTCCCAGTTGGGATAGGCTTTGCGGATGTATTCGTTGTACCAGCCCTCAATCGCGATGCGGACGGCGTCAGCCGGTGTCTGATTTTTGGCCGCCTCATCGATATCTTTTAGGGAGTGAGCAAGGTCGATCCACTCTTCCAGACAAATATTTGGGATGATCCGCTGAATCTCCTGGGAGGACATCGCCTGCAATCGGGAGATGTCTTCTTTGAGAGAGCTTCGGTTGAGGGCACTGAAAATGCGAAGGGCGGTTCGCTCACCGATTCTGGGAAGGAGGGTTGCGAACCTGACGAAGGCGGCTTGATCCATTGGATTTATGGTGAATCGAAGCTGGGCCACCAGATCTCGAACATGGGCTTGCTCGAAGAAGCGGACGCCACTGGTAATGATAAAGGGTATTCCGATTCGAGAGAGTTCGACTTGAATGTCGAGGGCCTGGTAATGAGCGCGGTAGAGAACGGCGATATCGGATAATCGATATCCTTCGTCGAGCAGTCCCTGAGTTCGTTTAATAATAAACTCAGCCTCCAACTTGCCGTCCATGCTGGGGACGACGAAAGGCAGGAAATTCGGATCCCGGGTAGGGCGCATTTCCTTTCGATATCCGGAACCGGCCGGCTGAGTTGCTAGGACGCTATTGGCCAGGTTGAGTATCTGGGGAGTGCTGCGATAGTTCGTCTCGATCTTGTAGATGGTAGTCTCCGGATAGCGTTCGGTGAAGGTCATGATGTTCTCGTAGCTCGCTCCCCTCCAGGTATAGATGCATTGAGCATCATCGCCCACCGCCATGACGTTTCGATGTTCTCCGAGAGTGTCCACGATGTCCGCCTGGAGCTGATTTGTATCCTGATATTCGTCCACCAGAATGTGCTCGAATCGATTCCGATAGTAGCGTGTGGCACCCGGGTCTTTTCGGAGGACCTCGAGCCAGAAAACGAGAAGGTCGTCGAAATCGGCGACTTGATGTTCTAGTTTTCGTAACTGGTACTGATCAAAGAATGCCCGGATCCGATCGATCAAAAAATCAAAAAAGTAATAGCGGTCGTAGATGACCTGCTCGATCGAGGAGCGAGTGTTGCGGGCGAAGCTGATGATGTTGGCAACGACTCCGACTTTTGGATTGCTCTTCTCTTTGAGGAATTTCGGATCGATCTTGAGAATCGTATCTTTCAGAAAGGAATCGGAATCCTTAGCGTCGAGAATCGTAAAGGAGGGATCGAGACCGACGGTCCGAGAATGGGTCCGCACCGTCTTGTGGCCGATATGGTGGAATGTGCCGCCCCAGAAACGGTAGGAGGGCACCCCGGTCAGCTCCTCGACTCTCCGGAGCATCTCCCGGGCCGCCTTATTGGTAAATGTGAGAAGAAGGATATTCCCGGGGTCGATCCCTTGGGTGAGCAGCCAGGCTACCCGGTAGGTCAGAGTCCTTGTCTTCCCCGAACCGGCTCCGGCGAGAACCAGGGCCGGGCCGGGCGGCGCGGTAACCGCTTCAAACTGCTCTTGGTTGAGTTCGGCCCGAAAATCAATTGGGGAAAAGTCCGCTAGGAATCTGTCTGACTTTGCACTTCGTAACATCGCTGAACCTTCGATCGGAGTTTGCCGGTCCGAAATCTCGACCAAGTTCGATCCGACAGATTCCTTCCAAGAAAATGAAACTGAGATTTGAGACGAATAGTCAAATCTGTTCAGGCTATTCAAAGAATCCGACGGTGGAAGTTTGAGGCTCTTCAAACATTAATGACAGATCGACACAACACCGTCCAACGGAGGAGTCAGAAATACTGTTCTCCACAAATCTCAGTTTCATTTTCTTACTGCTAGGAGTCTGTCGGACAATTCGAGTCACCCCAAAAGGAGTCGAACATCAATGTCCGACAGACTCCTAGGGGTCGAAAGGATGCGGATCCTGATTGAGTCACAAAGGAATCCGTCATAGCATGACGAGTGAATCGCGATGAACGACCTCGAGCCGTCCTCGATCGGGATAAGTTCCCCGAATCTCCTCGGAACTCTGTCCGGAGACAACGGCGAGCTCGGCGCTGGAGTACCGGCAGATACCCCGAGCGACCGATATTCTCTCCGATTTCTCGATTGTTATGACGTCACCTGCCTCGAAATCTCCGCGGTGTCCGGTTACTCCCCGGGCGAGGAGGCTGCCCCCTCCGTTGGCTAGGGCTTCATAGGCGCCTCGGTCGATGGTGACGCTCCCTTGCGAATGCTCGAAGAATGCAATCCACCGTTTCTTCGATGCGAGAGGAATCTTGTTGGGTATAAAGAATGTGCTTTCAGCCTTCCCTGCAAAGAGATTTTGGATGATATCCGGATCGTTTCCGTCCCCGATGTAAACGGCGCAGCCCGACTTTACAGCGATCTTAGCTGCTTCGATCTTGCTCCGCATACCGCCCACAGAGGTTGGGCTGTCGGTATCGCCGGCGATACTCTCGATGTAGGGGGTGAATTCCTCCACCACCGGGATCGTCGAGCCGCCGCCTTCCCTGTCGATGAGGCCGGGAATATCAGAAAGGATGATCAGGATGTCGGCTTTGGTAAGACTGGAAACGAGGGCGGAGAGGACATCATTGTCACCGAACTTGATCTCTTCTATGCCGACCGAATCGTTTTCATTTACGATGGGGACGATGCGGTCGGCAATGAGCCGTTCAAAGAGATCCTTGACTGCCAAATGGCGTTTGCGCGACCGGACATCTTCTCGTGTTAAGAGGACTTGAGCGACGATGATGGAAAATGGGTCGAAACCCGCCTGCCAGGTATCGGTGAGAATGCTCTGTCCAACCGCGGCACAGGCTTGGAGCGAAGACAAATTCCGGGGCCGCCTGTCGTAACCAAGTTTTCTCATCCCCAGTCCGATGGCTCCGGAACTGACGATGATAACTTGGAGACCCCTTTCATGAAGGAGGTGAATCTGGCGACATATGGCGGCGATACATTGGGAGCTGTTGCCGCCGGAGTCGTTGGTCAGCAACTGGGATCCCAGTTTAATGACCGCACGATTCGCATTTTCGAAGAGGGAGTGCATATCATACCGTCATCAGCTCCTCTTCTTTGTCGGAGAGATGTCTCGCGATCTCCTCGACGTATCTGTCCGTCTTGGATTGCACTTCCTTTTCGTGCCGGCGCAATTCATCTTCCGAAATCTCGCCGCTCTTCTGTAGATCCTTCAAGGCATCGATGGCCTCTCGCCGGACATGGCGCACGCTGATTCGGCCTTCCTCGGCCATTTGGTGGGCTACCTTTTTCAACTGCTGTCGGCGTTCCCCGCTCAATTCCGGAATGGGAATACGGATGACGGTTCCGGCCACGGCCGGATTGAAGCCGAGCTTCGCGGTCTGGATAGCTTTTTCAATATCTTTGACCACGTTCTTATCCCAGGGTTGAATTTGGATGGTACGGGCATCGGGGGTGGTGATGGCTGAGATATCTCTGAGGTGCATACTGGTGCCGTAGGATTCCACCTGCACCTGCAGATTCTCGACCAATCCGGGAGAGGCCTTCCCGGTATGAAGGCTGTTGAATTCGCGTAAAGTGTGCTCGAGCGCGTTGGCCATATTGTCGCGCGCCTCCGAAATTACCGTCGTAATATTCATTCTCCAGACCCATTCAAAGGAGATCCCATTCCCATAGTTCGATTCCCTTACACGACGAGCGTTCCGATCTTCTCTCCAAGAAGCGCCCTCTTTATGTTTCCCGCCCTATTCATATTGAGAACTAGGATAGGCATATTATTGTCGAGACAGAGGGAGAACGCTGTGGCGTCCATTACTCTAAGTCGCTTCTGAAGCACGTCAATATAAGAGATCCTCTCAAACCTCTTGGCTCAGGGTGAAAGTTTTCTGGGGAGGAAGTGGCTGATAGGCAAAAAGATAAAAAAAGAGCTAGACAAACCCGAGGGAATCAGTCATACCAAGATGGTATGAAAGACAAAAAATCTTACCATCTGACTCCTTCGATAGATCGTCTAACTCTGCGTCTGATCTTGCCCGAAGAGCAGGAGCGATTCAATGATCTTTTGATCCAACATCATTATTTGCACAGTGCGGGGAGCGCGGGAGAGACCCTGCGCTATGTGGCTTTGATCGACGGGCAATGGGTGTGTCTTTTGCTGTGGGGAGCGGCTAGCTACCGGCTGAAGGATCGAGACGGCTGGATCGGCTGAGATGGGGCGCGACGGCATGCGCGCTTGAAACTGGTGGTGCAGAACCGGCGTTTTCTCATTCTGCCCGGGCTCAAGCTGGCCAATCTGGCCTCCAAGACGTTGGCGATGTGCCTGAGAGTCTTGGCCGATCACTGGGAGCAGGCCTTTGCCTATCGCCCCTTGGTAGCGGAAACTTTCGTGGACCCACAGATCCCACCGAGGCACTTGCTACAAGGCGAGCGGGTGGACTCCTTTGGGCTTGAGCGCGGGATATGGTCGACAGCGGGAAGATTTCTATGAACGCCATGAGCGCCCCAAGCAGATCTGGGTCAAACCCCTGCGGGCTGATGCTCTGCAACTGCTGCGCTCGCCAGGGCCCTTGCCCAAGGCACACCGTGAGGCCCTCAATGCCAACGACAACTCCCATGCGGTCTGCCTCAAAGTGGAACAGATGACAAGCCTCTGGGAACGCTTCCACCAGATCGAAGACTTCCGTCGAAAAGCGGGCCGTCGCTATCGACTCGCCACGGTCTTGAGTATGATTGTGCTCGGCACCCTCTGCGGCAAACACAACCTCAAGGAGATCGTGCGCCTGGCCCATCACCTCAATCAAGCCCAACTGCGCGCCTTACGCTCCTGGAAAAACCCCAAAACAAGCCGTTTTCAGGCCCCCTGCTATGATGTCTTCTACCGGGTGTTGCAAAACGTCGAGGCCGAGCTTTTCGATCAAATCCTCACCCAATTTATAGCCTCGCCCGAGGGCCGTTTGCCCCGCGATATTGCGGTTGACGGTAAGACTCTCAAAGGCACTGACAAAGAACCGGCCAAGGCCTTGCACCTGGTGGCCGCGGTCGATCATCAAAGCGCTCAAACGATTGCCCAAGTCGCTACCGCCGACAAATCCAACGAGATCACCGCCGCCCAAACTCTCCTGCGCAAGATGCCGGCCATGGACGGATCCACCTTCACCTTCGACGCCATGCATAACCAAAAAGAAACGGCCCACATCGTGGTCGAAGAACTCGGTGCTGACTATATCATCCAGATCAAAGACAACCAACCCACCATGCATCAAGACGCAAAGAATCTTTTCGGCCCCTCCCCCTTTTTGTCCACCAAACCGTAGATAGAGGCTGTCCCAAATCCGAGAGGATTTGGGTGGAAGCCTGATACCGATATCAATCTTCGTCACGTTATGTAGACCACGACATGCCTTCCGTCCTCGGTAGCTTACCTTTTATCCGTTATGCACCTTTCCAGCACCCTTCCTCTCGCTTTGAGTCGATAGTTCTCCCAAGGAAGCGCCTCTGACTCGATTCTTGGATCCCTATGCCGCCTGCGTTGCCTCTTTCTCATGTTCTTGCGCAAGTCTCTGCGCGATTTTCCATAGATTGTGGGACAGAACCGACCAGGCCACGCTAAGGTTACGGTTGTCAAAGCCTTTGCTGCGTATCTTGCCCCCGTGCCATCGGTTCTTGAGCACTCCGATCCGGCCTTCGGTGCTCCCTCGTCGTCGCTGCAACCGGACAAAGCGCGGCTCCTCCATCCGCTCCTTGAGCTCTTGTGGATTGCGGGGCGTAAGGGCGTCAAAAATCCCCTCTGCCTGGAGCCGCTTGCTGGCCGCCTTCGAGGCATAGCCCCGATCCCCACTGATCGCTTCGATCTTCTCCTCTAAAGCGAAGCCCTTTTGCCTCTCCAGACTTTCCCAAAGCTGCTTCAATTCGCTCGGGGCCTGCCCCCCATACAGTTTCCAGTCCAACAGATATCCCTCTGCGCTCTCGCATAAATAAAGGGTGTTGCCAAACTCCACCTCCCGATCTGCCTTGCCTCGCACGATGACGTCAATCTCAGGTTCGTAGGCGCTCAGGATCTTCTCCTCATTCTTCACCTGCCGCCCCCCTATGATCCGTTCGTGCGCCTGTTTCATGACCTGCGGTATCTGCTCTAACATACCATCCATTCGCTCGATGATTCGGCTCGCCTTCTTCTCGGTGTAATCGCTTTGCATCCACATAGCTTCCAATAAGTCACGGTGGCGAAGGGCATGGCCCTCAATCTTCTTGAGCAATAGCTTCATCCGCCGCAGGATCCCTTTACGCGCTTTGCCCGCCTCCCGGCGCCGACGCGCATGCGTCATCTCCAGGCACCGTTTGTTCATCTCCCGAGCCAATCCCTTTGCTCCCTGGGGCATGCGCTGTTTCATTCCCGCCTGCCGGATCAGACTGATCGCCTTGAGCAGCGTTGCTCCCACATCCTTGAGCAAGACCCAGTCCACGGGCCAGTGGATGTTCGCTTCCAGGCAAGTGGCGTCGATCAGGCATTCCCTCGTATCGATCGGCTTCTCTAATCCTGCCTCACCACAATGTTCAGCATTGCCCACCACCTCGGTCATCCTTGCATGCAGCTGTCTCAGATACGCTTCGTCGAAGAATTTCGAATCCCGTTCCAGACTGCTCTTCGATATTTTCCGGATCCCGTCTACCTCACGCACCCGGCAAAAATTAGCCAGAAGCTCACTGCGTCCCAACTCCTGCGACAGACAACGAAAGGATATCCCTCCGAGTAAATGACGCACCACCTCCACCCGCAGCGCTTTTATCGCTCTTAGAGCGCGTCGCTCCCGATCCTTCCCTCCCGCTTCATCCCATCCTTCCAAGGCTTTTACGATCGCCTCCCTTTCCAGCGAGGAGTCGATCAAAACCCGGTCAATCCGCTCCATTGTTTCCAGAAACACGGTGTAGTCTTTGCATCGAATGACTGGAGTTAGGGCTGGACGCAGGAAGCTTTGTACGGCAATATTTTTCATGAGAAGGGCGTGCTTTGTATTTGACTAACGCAAGCATAAGCGCCCTTTTTCGCCGGATCGAGCTTTTTGCAGCTCTATCCGGCCTTTTTTTTGCCCATAACTCATTAAAAATCAATTGTTTCCACCACTGGGACGGGCTCTAGATAAGGACCATGGCCGCCTGGAGATTCGTCAAATAGCAACCCATCCTCTAAGCGCTCCCTCCCTTGGCTTGCCTCATGCTCGTCAGTTCGCCTCTGTCCAACGCACCTTCCATTATCCTAACAAAGCGAAACCTTCCTCGGAACGCTCCTACTATGTCAGCAGCCGCGATCCCACCGACTTGAGCCCTCCTCAGTTCCTATCGAAAATCCGCAACCACTGGGCCATCGAAAACAAAAACCACTACCCCAGAGATCGCTTCTTCGATGAAGATCGATGTATGATCCGTAACCATAACGCAGCCAGAATCCTGGCTGCTTGCAGGCAACTGGTTCTTAGCCTCAAATCTACCATGGGCTTCGAATCCACCCCTGCCCTCTGTGATCATTTCACCTTCAACCTACACAAGGCCATCAATATCATCACCTAATGTCCCGAGAATCAAAACACCGTACCTCTTGGCTTCGGGATGTTCTTTTGGATCCCGATCATAAACGCCGTCCACGTCGGTCGCTTTGAGGAAAAGATCGGCGCCAATCTCACTTGCTCGCAGAGCGGCGGCCGTATCGGTGGAGAAATAGGGATGCCCGGTCCCAGCTACGAAGATCACAACTCGACCTTTTCCCAAATGCCGGAGCGCCCGTTGGAGGATAAAGGGCTCGCCCACTTCTTCCATGGGAATGGCTGTTTGCACCCTGACTTCGACATCGATCTTTTCGAGGAAGTCCATGAAGGCCAAGCCGTTTATCACGGTTGAGAGCATCCCCATGTAATCGCCCGTGGGCCGATCGACTCCTTTTTTCTGACCGGAGAGACCGCGGAATATATTGCCGCCTCCGATGACTAATCCGATCTCCACACCGAGGTCGTGAACTTCTTTCAGTTCGGCGCAGATTTTTCGCAGGATACGGCCGCTGATGGGAGTTCCGTCCTCTGGGTTTCGCAACGCTTCTCCGCTCAGTTTCAGAATGATGCGTTTGTACTTCGGCTTTCCTCCACCACTCGAGTTCCTGACCATAGGGCGACCTTCTATACAGAACGACAAATTTAATTGCGCATACGAGAGATGGTGTTATGTCCTTTCTTTGTTATGCGTGCATTAACTATCACAGATTCCGAGGAAATGATCTTGGTTTTACAAGATGAAATTCGTCGCAGCGAGCAATCTCGTTACGACCATCGCCTCCATGGCGTCTTATTGGTGGCCCAAGGGTTGAGCGCCCATCAGGTGGCCGGTTATCTTGGCGACAGTCCGCGCACGGTGCAGTATTGGGTGCAACGTCTTAATCAGGACGGGCTGAGCGGTCTGGCCGAAAGCCCAGGGCGGGGCCGACCCTCGCGTCTGAGTGAAAGGGAACTGAAGCAGTTGGATGGGATTCTTCGGGAGAGTCCCCGCGAACACGGTATGGCGGTTAACCTGTGGGACGGCAAGATGCTGTCTCGGTGGCTTAAAGAGAACTGGCAGATTGAGCTGAGCGTACGGCAATGTCAGCGCCTCTTCCGACAGTTGGACTTTCGCCAGCGCAAACCTCGTCCGGTCCTTGCGCGGGCCGATCCGGTGGCACAACAGGCGCATAAAAAAACTCCGTCGACTAGCAAAGGACCCTGAGATAGATCTTTGGTCTTTAGATGAAGTGCATTTCCAACAGTACGGTTCGCGTTGCCGCATGTGGGTGCCTCCAGAGGTGAAGGAGCCGATCTTAATGCATGCGCCCACGCGCGAGAAAGTCGGTTACTTCGGCGCGGTCCGTTTGCGCGACGGCAAGTTTATCTATGCCAGAGAAGAGGACCGCTTTAATGCTGACAGTTTCTGGGGATTCTTGAAGCTTTTGAGACAACGGACAAGCCGTTCACCCGGGAAAACGGTACTCATCTCAGACAATGCGCGCTACCATCATGGGCTTCTGCATAAAAGCTGGCGCGAGGAATGCGCTGATGTATTCGAGCAGGACTTTCTGCCTCCTTACAGTCCGGAACTCAACCCCATTGAACGGATCTGGAAACTGACCCGTCGACTCTGCATTCACAACCAGTACTTCGCCTGTATCGATGAAGTCTCCGACCGGGTGGAAAGCAAGTTTCAGGAATGGGCAACGGGGAACGAAACCCTCCGAAAACTCTGCGGTATCATCTAAGCCGTTATGCGCAATTATTTATGGCACCGAGTATAGAGTGATATACCTTGATAGGTCAACAGCGCCTTGCGCCTTAAGCTATCAGGCCGGGGGAGCCTGATACAGCCTACAATCGGGTCTGGCTGGCCGGCGGGATGCAGACAGAATGTCCCAAAACATTGCAGTAAAGAATCCCAGCAGACTCCAACACAGTAGGCTATACCGATGGACTGGATCCTACCCTAAACAGGCAGACCAATCTTGACGGAGATAAGAAATAGGCTAATAATACGCCCTTCTGATTGCCCGGTGGTGTAATGGTAGCACAGCTGGTTTTGGTCCAGCCAGTCAAGGTTCGAACCCTTGCCGGGCAGAGTATTTCGCAAATTGGGGATAGAGCCGGGAGGGAATGGTGGCTCGGATGTGGACACCATCATTCTCTGCCTTTGATTTCTCGATCGTTCCCACGACGTAGAGTCGATTGACGAGATCATAGCGGCTATGTGGTAAGAGCAGCTCAATGGATTGAGTCTCATCTTTCAGTGCATGGTCGAGTTTGAGAAGAAGGGCGTCCTCACCTTCTCCTGTCTCCGCGCTGAAGCGCACTCCTCCCCGGGTTTCGAGAGATCCTCGTTCCGACATCTGCACTTCATCAAACAGATCCGTCTTGTTGTAGACGGTGAGCATTGGTTTTGCTTCGGCCCCCAGCTCCCTGAGTATTTGAAGGGTTGTCTCGCGATGCAATTCCAAGTCGGGACTGGTTACATCGAGGACGTGGATGAGTAGGTCGGAAACGACGGCTTCTTCGAGCGTTGCTTTGAAAGCTTCGACGAGCTGATAGGGCAGGTTACGAATGAATCCCACCGTGTCGGTGAGGAGGAGGTCTCGTCCTGAAGGAAGGGTTATTCTCCTGGTTGTGGGATCGAGAGTGGCGAAGAGTTTGTCTTCCACGTGAAGGTCCGACCGAGCCAGCCGGTTCAACAGGGAGGTCTTACCCGCGTTTGTGTAACCAACTACAGCCGCTGTTGGAACCGGCACTCGCAGGCGGCGCTTTCGCTGGATTGTTCGTTGTTTGACGACTCGCGCCAGGTCTTTTTTCAGGTGCGTGATCCGATTACGAACGAGTCGTTGATCGATCTCGATCTGCGCCTCTCCTTCGCCTCGCTGGGTGACTCCGCCACCTCGTTGGCGATTTAGGTGGGTCCAGGCGCGTTTCAGGCGAGGTAGGGAATACTCCATGCGCGCGAGTTCGACTTGGAGAACCGCTTCCTTCGTTTTCGCCCTCTGACCAAATATCTCGAGGATTACTTCCTGGCGATCGATGACGCAAATGTCGCCTTCGGCCTCCCAGTTGCGTTGCTGGCCCGGACTGAGGGCGGCATCCAGCACGATGCAGCCGCAATCCTCGGACTTCGCCATTTCGACGATCCTTTCGAATTTTCCGATACCGAGAAGAAAGCGCGACGAGGGTTTTTTTAAGGAGACCATCTCCTTCCGTTGGACGGAGATTCCCAAGGCCTTGACCAGACCGCAGAGCTCGTCCAGAAGGCTCGCCGAATGACCGGCGTTGTCTCCCGGGTATCGGACCCCGAGGACATAAGCCCGGTCGACCGCTCGCTGAACCGTCCCGGCTTCGATCATCGAGCTATTGCGGAAGGAGGATCGAGTCCGCTTTTCTCACAGATTCCCGAAATTTGAATCGAGCAGCTTCTTGATCGAACCGACGTGCGAAATTCACCCTATTGCTTCAGATTATCGAGAATTGAATGTGTTCAGTTTTGCAAAGCGGCTTGGGCTGCGGCCAGTCGTGCCACGGGAACTCGTGGAGGCGAGCAACTCACGTAATCGAGACCGGCTCGGTGAAAGAATTCGACGGAGTCCGGATCTCCCCCGTGCTCCCCGCAGATTCCCAATTTGAGATTGGGGCGTTCGGCACGACCTTTTTCTACGGCATACTCGACCAGAAAACCGACTCCCTTCTGATCGATGGAAGCAAACGGGTTCTGGCTGAATATCTCCAGATCCTGGTAATCACCGAGGAAGCTTCCCGAGTCATCACGGCTCATCCCGAGAGTAGTCTGGGTCAGGTCGTTGGTGCCAAAGCTGAAGAAATCCGCGATCCCGGCGATCTCTTCGGCGCGCAGTGCCGCCCTCGGAACTTCGATCATGGTTCCGACGAGATACTTAATACGAACACCCTTCCTCGACATCACTTGGTTCGCGATTCGATGAATGATCTCAACCTGGTTGCGCAGCTCTCCGGAGAATCCCACCAGCGGAACCATAACTTCGGGTTGCACTCGAATCGGGTTTCGTCCCTTAGCCACTTGAGCGGCTGCCTCAAAAATCGCCTGGGCCTGCATTTCGGTTATTTCCGGATAGGTGATGCCCAGCCGGCACCCCCGATGGCCTAACATTGGATTCTGCTCATGCAGCGTATTCACGCGGTCGGAGATCACATCGGGCGAGACGTCGATAAGTTCGGAGAGGGCATTGCGAGCGGATTGGTCCTGGGGAAGAAATTCGTGCAGAGGGGGATCCAAGAGGCGGATGGTGACGGGGCGGTTACCCATGGCGCGGAAGATGCCGACGAAATCCTTCCTCTGGAAAGGGAGTAGCTTTTTCAGAGCGCTGCGACGCTCATCTTCATCTGTTGCCAGGATCATCTGGCGCATATGATTTATCCTATCGCTCTCGAAGAACATGTGCTCGGTGCGACAGAGACCGATTCCCTCTGCTCCCAGGGCGACCGCATGCCTTGTCTGAGCGGGAGTATCGGCGTTGGTGCGGATCTTGAGCTTTCGGTGACGGTCGGCCCACTTCATTACCTGCTCAAAGAGTTGAAAGGTGTAGCTCCTATCCGATTTCAGTTTCTTATCCAGGACTTGATTCACTTCCGATGGAGCGGTTTCGACGAATCCGGCAAACACTTCGCCGGTGGTTCCGTCGATGGAGAGGTGATCACCTTCACTCAGGGTGAAGCGACCCGCTCGCAGTTTGCGGTCGATATAGTCCATCTCGATCCCCTGCGCTCCGCATACGCAGACCTTTCCCATCTGCCGTGCGACCAGGGCGGCGTGAGAGCTGACCCCTCCTCGCGAAGTGAGGATACCCTGTGAAGCGATCATGCCGCGAAGGTCATCAGGCGAGGTTTCGGTGCGGCAGAGAATGACATGCTCTCCGTGATGGGCGAGGCGGTCGGCCTCACTGGCCGAGAATACGATTTTCCCCGAGGCGGCGCCGGGTCCCGCTGGTAATCCGGAGGCGATTAATTTCGCATTCTTCCTGCTGCTCTCGTCGAAAATCGGCACGAGAAGGCTTGAGATAGAGTCAGCCGGGATTTTCGTCAATGCGGTCTTCACGTTCATCAGTCGTTCTCTAACCATCTCCACCGCGATTCGAACAGCGGCCAGACCGGTACGTTTGCCGTTCCGAGTCTGGAGCATGTAGAGGGTCCCTTCTTGGACCGTGAATTCGAAGTCCTGCATGTCCTTAAAATGCCTTTCAAGGATGCGGCGGACTCTTTCGAGTTCGGAATGGGCTTTCGGCATCTCGTTGGCGAGGTTAGCGATCGGCTCAGGCGTCCTGACGCCCGCTACGACGTCCTCACCTTGGGCATTGATGAGATATTCTCCGTAGAACACCTTCTCTCCATTGGCCGGATCTCTGGTAAAGGCGACTCCGGTGGCGCAATTGTCGCCCATATTGCCATAAACCATTGTCTGCACATTGACAGCCGTACCCCATTCCGAGGGTATATTGTACTTCTGGCGATAGACGATAGCGCGTTCGTTGTGCCACGATCCAAAGACGGCTCCGATCGAGCCCCACATCTGGGCATAGACGTCTTGGGGAAAGCGATTCTTGGTTCTTTCCCAGATCAGCTTTTGGTAGCGTATTACCAACTCCTCAAGATCCTCGGCCGAGAGGTCGGTGTCCAACACCGCTCCCCGTTCCTTCTTTAAGGTGCTCATGATGGCGTCGAAGGGCTCATGCTCATTTTCGTCGCGAGGCTGAACTCCCATAACAACGTCGCCGTACATTTGAATGAAACGCCGATAACAATCGAAGGCGAAGCGCCGGTTCCCGGTCCTTTCGGCCAGCCCTTCCACCGTCCTGTCATTAAGGCCGAGATTCAGAATTGTATCCATCATCCCCGGCATAGAGTCACGGGCGCCGGAACGAACGGAAAAAAGGAGGGGGTCATTAGGGTCGCCGAACTTGCGGCCCATCTGTTTTTCGACTGAGGCGACCTCCATGCGCAAGCCCTGAGCTAGGGAATCGGGGTAGGACTGAACGTTTTCGTAGTAGAAGGTGCAGACTTCAGTCGTGATAGTGAACCCGGGAGGGACGGGTAGGCCGATTCGGGCCATCTCCGCGAGGTTGGCGCCCTTACCACCCAGGAGGGCACGCATGGAGGCGTCGCCATCACATTTTCTGCCAAAGGCGTAAATGTATCTGGGCGCGGCGGCGGCTCGGCTACGGCGGGCTCGTTTCTGAGAGGGTTTAGAGTCTTTTCTTTTCGGCATTGAGGAATCTATCTTGGAATCAGTAATTGCCAGTAGTCTGTCTGATGAGGTTTACTGGTTACCTAGCAATCGTATCAGCAAGTCTGACAGGCTTCTTCCTTCAGAAAATTGGTTGTGCGCTTTAAGCGAGCTGGGGCAAGGAAAATCTCTCGGCAACCCACCCCAAACCCCTCCCAGGAGGGGATCGACGATAGAGCACGATTAGGAATCACGACGGGAGAGAGGAAACTCTACCAATTTAGTGTTGTGACTCTGAATCGTGATCTAACGTCGAACAAACGATTCACGACGGAAGATTTCGTAGGGCACCCTTATCGTGAATCTCAGACGTGATCAGATGTCGAAATCCTCGGTTGAACATCCAACATCAAGCATTCAACATCGAACGTTGAAGCGCCAACCATGAAAGAGGATCTAGACAATCCGACCCTTGAAGCCGAGGAAGGGGCGGACCCGGACGGAAAGAGGGAGATGAACTTCCTCGAGCATCTCGAGGAACTGCGCTGGACCCTGGTCAAATGCATGGTTGCCTTGGTAGTGGGATGCGGATTGGTGATGGTCTCGATCAAACTATTCGCGGGTTTTCTCAATTGGCCTTTGCAAGTAGCGTTGGGTCAGGACGTCGAGGTGGTTAGGTTCGATGCGGGTGGACAGCAGAATGCCGGGCTGTCCGACCCTCGCTCGAACGAGGTAGAAAGAATCGGGGGGGAGCGGCGCCGCTTCGGGCTTATCACGACCACTCCGATGGGAGTCTTCTCGGTCATTCTCCAGGTGAGCTTCCTGGGTGGGCTGGCGCTCTCGCTGCCCTTCATTCTCTATTTTGTCGGGAAGTTCGTCGCTCCGGGACTGACCGAGCGCGAGCTCGTCGTTCTCAAACCGGGGTGCGCTATCGCTTTTTTTCTGTTTCTCTTCGGCTCGGCCTTCAGTTTCACCATCTTGATCCCGGCCTCGCTCAGGGCATCAATCTTTTTTAACGAGCTCTTCGGATTTCAGGTGCTTTGGTCCGCCGACCGCTACTATGGGCTCCTCGTCTGGATGACGGTCGGGATCGGACTTAGTTTCGAGTTTCCGCTCATTCTCGTCTTCTTAGTCTACCTCGGCATCGTGAATATCGAGCAGTTGAGGCGTTTTCGCCCTTACAGCGTAGTGGTTTTCCTGGGAGTCGCAGCCATCATTACTCCGACAACGGACCCGATCACCTTTCTGTTGCTCGCCGTTCCAATGAGTCTGCTCTATGAGATATCGATTATGATCTCAAAACGTGTCGAGAGGTCTAAGCCTTCCGGTGCATCCTAACAGGATCGAAATTAGATTACGATTAGGATTACGACGAGAGATGTAGCTCTCCAGGGTGAAAGTTTTCTGGGGAGGAAGTGGCTGATAGGCAAAAAGATAAAAAAAGAGCTAGACAAACCCGAGGGAATCAGTCATGCCAAGATGGTATGAAAGACAAAAAATCTTACCATCTGACTCCTTCGATAGATCGTCTAACTCTGCGTCTGATCTTGCCCGAAGAGCAGGAGCGATTCAATGATCTTTTGATCCAACATCACTATTTGCACAGTGCGGGGAGCGCGGGAGAGACCCTGCGCTATGTGGCTTTGATCGACGGTCAATGGGTGTGTCTTTTGCTGTGGGGAGCGGCTAGCTAGAGGCTGTCCCAAATCCGAGAGGATTTGGGTGGAAGCCTGATACCGATATCAATCTTCGTCACGTTATGTAGACCACGACATGCCTTCCGTCCTCGGTAGCTTACCTTTTATCCGTTATGCACCTTTCCAGCACCCTTCCTCTCGCTTTGAGTCGATAGTTCTCCCAAGGAAGCGCCTCTGACTCGATTCTTGGATCCCTATGCCGCCTGCGTTGCCTCTTTCTCATGTTCTTGCGCAAGTCTCTGCGCGATTTTCCATAGATTGTGGGACAGAACCGACCAGGCCACGCTAAGGTTACGGTTGTCAAAGCCTTTGCTGCGTATCTTGCCCCCGTGCCATCGGTTCTTGAGCACTCCGATCCAGCCTTCGGTGCTCCCTCGTCGTCGCTGCAACCGGACAAAGCGCGGCTCCTCCATCCGCTCCTTGAGCTCTTGTGGATTGCGGGGCGTAAGGGCGTCAAAAATCCCCTCTGCCTGGAGCCGCTTGCTGGCCGCCTTCGAGGCATAGCCCCGATCCCCACTGATCGCTTCGATCTTCTCCTCTAAAGCGAAGCCCTTTTGCCTCTCCAGACTTTCCCAAAGCTGCTTCAATTCGCTCGGGGCCTGCCCCCCATACAGTTTCCAGTCCAACAGATATCCCTCTGCGCTCTCGCATAAATAAAGGGTGTTGCCAAACTCCACCTCCCGATCTGCCTTGCCTCGCACGATGACGTCAATCTCAGGTTCGTAGGCGCTCAGGATCTTCTCCTCATTCTTCACCTGCCGCCCCCCTATGATCCGTTCGTGCGCCTGTTTCATGACCTGCGGTATCTGCTCTAACATACCATCCATTCGCTCGATGATTCGGCTCGCCTTCTTCTCGGTGTAATCGCTTTGCATCCACATAGCTTCCAATAAGTCACGGTGGCGAAGGGCATGGCCCTCAATCTTCTTGAGCAATAGCTTCATCCGCCGCAGGATCCCTTTACGCGCTTTGCCCGCCTCCCGGCGCCGACGCGCATACGTCATCTCCAGGCACCGTTTGTTCATCTCCCGAGCCAATCCCTTTGCTCCCTGGGGCATGCGCTGTTTCATTCCCGCCTGCCGGATCAGACTGATCGCCTTGAGCAGCGTTGCTCCCACATCCTTGAGCAAGACCCAGTCCACGGGCCAGTGGATGTTCGCTTCCAGGCAAGTGGCGTCGATCAGGCATTCCCTCGTATCGATCGGCTTCTCTAATCCTGCCTCACCACAATGTTCAGCATTGCCCACCACCTCGGTCATCCTTGCATGCAGCTGTCTCAGATACGCTTCGTCGAAGAATTTCGAATCCCGTTCCAGACTGCTCTTCGATATTTTCCGGATCCCGTCTACCTCACGCACCCGGCAAAAATTAGCCAGAAGCTCACTGCGTCCCAACTCCTGCGACAGACAACGAAAGGATATCCCTCCGAGTAAATGACGCACCACCTCCACCCGCAGCGCTTTTATCGCTCTTAGAGCGCGTCGCTCCCGATCCTTCCCTCCCGCTTCATCCCATCCTTCCAAGGCTTTTACGATCGCCTCCCTTTCCAGCGAGGAGTCGATCAAAACCCGGTCAATCCGCTCCATTGTTTCCAGAAACACGGTGTAGTCTTTGCATCGAATGACTGGAGTTAGGGCTGGACGCAGGAAGCTTTGTACGGCAATATTTTTCATGAGAAGGGCGTGCTTTGTATTTGACTAACGCAAGCATAAGCGCCCTTTTTCGCCGGATCGAGCTTTTTGCAGCTCTATCCGGCCTTTTTTTTGCCCATAACTCATTAAAAATCAATTGTTTCCACCACTGGGACGGGCTCTAGCTACCGGCTGAAGGATCGAGACGGCTGGATCGGCTGGGATGGGGCGCGACGGCATGCGCGCTTGAAACTGGTGGTGCAGAACCGGCGTTTTCTCATTCTGCCCGGGCTCAAGCTGGCCAATCTGGCCTCCAAGACGTTGGCGATGTGCCTGAGAGTCTTGGCCGATCACTGGGAGCAGGCCTTTGCCTATCGCCCCTTGGTAGCGGAAACTTTCGTGGACCCACAGATCCACCGAGGCACTTGCTACAAGGCGAGCGGGTGGACTCCTTTGGGCTTGAGCGCGGGATATGGTCGACAGCGGGAAGATTTCTATGAACGCCATGAGCGCCCCAAGCAGATCTGGGTCAAACCCCTGCGGGCTGATGCTCTGCAACTGCTGCGCTCGCCAGGGCCCTTGCCCAAGGCACACCGTGAGGCCCTCAATGCCAACGACAACTCCCATGCGGTCTGCCTCAAAGTGGAACAGATGACAAGCCTCTGGGAACGCTTCCACCAGATCGAAGACTTCCGTCGAAAAGCGGGCCGTCGCTATCGACTCGCCACGGTCTTGAGTATGATTGTGCTCGGCACCCTCTGCGGCAAACACAACCTCAAGGAGATCGTGCGCCTGGCCCATCACCTCAATCAAGCCCAACTGCGCGCCTTACGCTCCTGGAAAAACCCCAAAACAAGCCGTTTTCAGGCCCCCTGCTATGATGTCTTCTACCGGGTGTTGCAAAACGTCGAGGCCGAGCTTTTCGATCAAATCCTCACCCAATTCATAGCCTCGCCCGAGGGCCGTTTGCCCCGCGATATTGCGGTTGACGGTAAGACTCTCAAAGGCACTGACAAAGAACCGGCCAAGGCCTTGCACCTGGTGGCCGCGGTCGATCATCAAAGCGCTCAAACGATTGCCCAAGTCGCTACCGCCGACAAATCCAACGAGATCACCGCCGCCCAGACTCTCCTGCGCAAGATGCCGGCCATGGACGGATCCACCTTCACCTTCGACGCCATGCATAACCAAAAAGAAACGGCCCACATCGTGGTCGAAGAACTCGGTGCTGACTATATCATCCAGATCAAAGACAACCAACCCACCATGCATCAAGACGCAAAGAATCTTTTCGGCCCCTCCCCCTTTTTGTCCACCAAACCGTAGATAGAGTCCCAAATCCCAGGATTTGGGTGGCCGCCACGTTATGGACCACGACATGCCTTCCGTCCTCAGCTTACCTTCGATAGCACCCTTCCTCTCGCTTTGAGTCATCCCAAGGAAGCGCCTCTAATTCTTGGATCCCTATGCCGCCTGCGTTGCCTCTTTCTCATGTTCTTGCGCAAGTCTCTGCGCGATTTTCCATAGATTGTGGGACAGAACCGACCAGGCCACGCTAAGGTTACGGTTGTCAAAGCCTTTGCTGCGTATGGGATGCCCCCGTGCCATCGGTTCTTGAGCACTCCGATCCGGCCTTCGGTGCTCCCTCGTCGCTGCAAAGCGCGGAATCCGCTCCTTGAGCTCTTGTGGATTGCGGGGCGTGAGGGCTCAAAAATCCCCTCTGCCTGGAGCCGCTTGCTGGCCGCCTTCGAGGCATCCGATCCCCACTGATCGCTTCGAAAGACGAAGCCCTTTTGCCTCTCCAGACCCACCATGCCCCCCATACAGTTTCCAGTCAGATAAGCGCTCTCGCATAAATAAAGGGTGTTGCAAACTCCACCTCCCGATCTGCCTTGCCTCGCACGATGACGTCAATCTCAGGTTCGTAGGCGCTCAGGCCTCCTCATTCTTCCCTTATTTGTGACCTGCGGTATCTGCTCTAACATACCATATTCGCTCGATGATTCGGCTCGTAGATAAGGACCATGGCCGCCTGGAGATTCGTCAAATCTCCCGAGCAACCCATCCTCTAAGCGCTCCCTCCCTTGGCTTGCCTCATGCTCGTCAGTTCGCCTCTGTCCAACGCACCTTCCATTATCCTAACGAAGAATTTCGAAAAGCGCTCCGAAACCTTCCTCGGAACGCTCCTACTATGTCAGCAGCCGCGATCCCACCGACTTGAGCCCTCCTCAGTTCCTATCGAAAATCCGCAACCACTGGGCCATCGAAAACAAAAACCACTACCCCTTTTTGCAGCTCTATCCGGCCTTTTTTTTGCCCATAAGATCTGGGACGGGCTCTAGACCATGGCCGCCTGGAGATTCGTCAAATAGCAACCCATCCTCTAAGCGCTCCCTCCCTTGGCTTGCCTCATGCTCGTCAGTTCGCCTCTGTCCAACGCACCTTCCATTATCCTAACAAAGCGAAACCTTCGATGAAGATCGATGTATGATCCGTAACCATAACGCAGCCAGAATCCTGGCTGCTTGCAGGCAACTGGTTCTTAGCCTCAAATCTACCATGGGCTTCGAATCCACCCCTGCCCTCTGTGATCATTTCACCTTCAACCTACACAAGGCCATCAATATCATCACCTAATGTCCCGAGAATCAAAACACCGTATGTAGCTCTCCGAAACTCATTCGAGGTGCGCGTATCCGAGTCGTCGCCGTCAGGCGGCTGCTAGATCTGGCGGTGTCAATTTTGGCAGAACGCGAACTCGCCACGTTGAATAAGAAATTTCACGGGTGCTACGAAAAACCTAGGAATCTGTCGGGCTTTGCACTTCGTAACAGACTCAAATTTCGGATCGTAGGGTGACGGTTGTAAATTGCGACCAACTTCATACCGACAGATTCCTTCCAAGAAAATGAAACTGAGATTTGAGACGGTTTGTCATAGCTTGGCGTGGCATTCTCAATATCTGACGCTGGAAGTCCGAGGCTCTTCAGACATCCGAGACAGATTGGCACTCGACTATCCACCGGAGGAGTCAGAATTGCTAATTCTCACAAATCTCAGTTTCATTTTCTTATTGCTAGGAGTCTGTCGGACGGGCTGTGTCACTTGCGAAGCAATCGAACGTCAAAGTCCGACAGACTCCTAGCCGACAGATCTTCAGTCGCAGAAGATCGTCCAGACGTTGTATTCACCGAAAGATCGAATGCGAAGGCGGGATTCTCGCTTATTGTATTCTCCACTCAAGCTTGGGACCGACTTGTCAATGTAGATGCGACCGCCCGGGCAGACGCCGCAAAGCCGGCTGGCTATGTTGATGGGGCGACCGATATAGTCGATACCGATAGTCAATTTGCTGGCCAGCCCGAAGGATATGCCGACACCGATGTCTTCCGGGGCGCCATGGCTGAAATGGGGATTGCGGCGAATGATCTGCCATTTTCTGTTAAGAGACATCATGCCCTCGACACAGACATCGATCGCGACCTGGCGATCCTCAACGCTCGTTTCCCAGATCGCGATGACTCCATCTCCTTGAAACTTGATGATCTCCGGTTGGAATTTGGAGACGGAGCTACTCACCATATGGTAGAACGAGCTCATTAGTCCGCAGGTATATGGGGATTCAATATTCGGCTGCTCGCAGAAGGCGGAAAAACCCCTCATGTCGATGACGGCGGATAGCACCTCGCAAGGTCGCCCGAATTCGATTTTGATGTCCTGGCGTTCGGCTGCTACGTAGTTGGAATAAATCTGATCCTCGAATCTAAAGAGCGACAGCTTCGTCATCGCCTGGCCGATAAAGGAGAGCCCGGCATCGCGACCGTCATGCGAGGTGGGACAGTAGACCAATTCGGAGGAGGAACATTCCGACGAGTTGGGAGTATTGTTGGGTGAGAAACGCGCTGAGTAGCGGAGGACATTCTCTTCCGTTTCGTTGAGTCGACTGAGGATAATTCCGACATCACTCTCGTCGCGGACAATACTGTTATCTGTCCCTTCAATCGTGTAGGCGATATGTTGGTAATCGGGCCGGACTCTTTGGAAATGGTTGCAGATGTCCCGAAAGTCCCGGAAGTCCAGGTCCGGAATGTCATAAAAGCGATTTACGGTTGCTTTAGACATGATTTCCCCAAGTGGCTGGGCTAGGAGCCTGTCGGGCTTCTTCGTCGGATTGCTGAGCAAAAGGTAAATCTCGTCCGACAGGCTCCTAGTAAAGGAATCTGTCGGTATAAGCTTGTTCGGAATTTACAACCGTCAACCTCCGATCTGAAGGTCAGGTCGGTTGCGATGTGCAAGGTCCGACAGATTCCAGGTCAGGTCCGCCACGGCACTGGTCCTCAAATACACAACTTCGCGTTCTCAATCGAGAGACAGAACGAAGCGCGGAATTCGTAACGAATATTCTGGGCGATTATTCTTTCTCTCTGAGTCTCTGATCGGTCCGAACCACACGGAACATCGAGAGACAGAGCCAGAAGATGCCGGTCAGACAGCCGGCTGTGGAAACCGCGAAAAAAGTGACGTATGGCTCCGTGTATGAGGGTACATTCTCTCTCAGAGTAACAGCGAAAAATGCGAACCAGATGGCCGCCAAGATCAGATCAATGGTGAGTCCCTTTTTGGAAAATAACCCTTTTGCGGGATCGCTCATCGTTTGAGCCCCGATTAAGTGGAATAGGAATTGCTTGTCGAGCACATTCAGGCTGCTTTTCTGGCCGGATGTTCGAAGTCTTTTGAGCGTAGGAGAGATCGAGCCGAGGTTAGAGAGCCGGTGAATATCGAAAAGCAGCCTAGTGCCCGCAACGAATAGCGAGTCGAGATGTTGGATACGGGAAAGGGAGCGAAAAAGAGTCCCATCTGGTGCAGAAACGAGGAACAATGTGTTGCCTTGATGGCAGTTCGAGGCTAGCCCTAGGATAATCTCCCAGGCGGATAAGAATCGCGAAGGAAGCGGTATGATCAGAAGTTCATTTTTGCTCCATTTTCCCCTAAAGGGAATTCTGGCTCTGTGTTTGGCGGTTGGCCTGGGATTGGGTGAGCTCTATGCTTTTCGTCCCATCAGTGTAACGAAGAAGAACGTGGCGTTACGGGGATTCGATACGGTGGCCTATTTCAGGGAGGGAAAGGCGGTTAAGGGGAGCCCCTTTTACAGCATCGAGTGGAGGGGCGCGGTTTGGCAGTTTTCAAGCCGCTCGAACATGCACCTTTTCGAAGAGGATCCCGAGCAGTTTGCGCCTGAGTTCGGAGGCTACTGCTCCTATGGGATTGGCCAGGGGGTGGCGGTGAGCTGCAATCCGAAAGCCTTCTTAATCGAGGAGGGGAAACTCTACGTTATGAAGAACCGCGATCTCTTGGAGATTTGGCGCAAAGATCCCAAAGGGTACGTTGTTAAAGCTCGCCGGCATTGGCTCCGCCTAATCGATGGCGGCGAATCGAGTCCGAAAAAGGGAAACTGATTTGGTTTCGCTCCATCGACCCTTAAGTTCCTGAAGTCGCAATGTGCACCGTGACCTGGTGGAGGGGCCCCGATCGCTACGAGCTATTCTTTAATCGGGACGAACTGAAGACGCGTAAGACCGCTTCAGGTCCGCACCTCGCAACAAGAGGCGGAATCGAGTATCTGGCCCCGATTGACGGCGATTCGGGTGGCACATGGATCTTTGTTAACGCTCACGGACTGGTGGCCTGTCTTCTAAATCGGTACCCGAATACCGCACTGGATTCAGGGAGGAGCCTCCAAAGTCGGGGTAGTTTGATGCTGAATCTGACAGATTGTTCGGAGATCGATGAGCTCTGCCGCCGGTTGAAGGCTGAGAGATTAGAGCGATATCGACCTTTTCATGTCGTTGCTCTCAGTCTCGGAGAAGATGCTAGAAAATGGACATGGGATGGCCAGGAGCTGAGCGACTGCGGTGATGCGACTTTGGAAATGCCTGTGACTACCTCCTCTTATTCCAGTCGGGAGGTAAAGCGAGAAAGAGTGAGGCAGTTTCAAAGACTGTTGGAGAAAAGAGGAAGACTTCATCCCGAGCTTTTGTCGGAATACCACCTGTCGCACTCTCCCGAACGAGGCGCCTGGTCCGTGTGTATGATACGAGAGGATGCCGAAACTTTGAGCCACAATCGAATTAAAGTGGGCCCGGATGAGATCGTCTTTTCCTATCAAGCTAAGGAGCCTGGAAAACCGGTCTTTGGTGAAGCTCTTCGATCCCGCATTGTAATATCTCGGTCCTAGTTCCTCATTCCTTACCCGCTCCTTGATGAACGCGCAGACGACGACAACTACGCCCGGCCCGGCCCGACTTCCGGTGTTCTTGGCAAAATGGATTCCGTGTCTTCTTCTCGTTTCGGTCGCCATTGTGCAGATCATCGCCTCTGAAACGGCTCAGCTGACGGTCTGGAAGGGTGGCGGCTTCGGTATGTTTGCGACCATTGACCGCCGAGGACGCAGCCTAGCGTGCGAGGGGCTGGGCAGGGACGGTCAGATCTACCAGATCGTCGATCGAGATTGGGGTGAAATCATGAGCCACAAGATTGTCGACCGCTTCCGTGCGAAGCCAAACGCTGCGGATTTCGAGAGGATCTCTGACGCCCTCCTCGATGCCGAATTTGTTTCCGCCGACTACGACAAAAAGGTCGCCGAAATTGTCCGCGAAGCGGGTAAAGACGGCGGGCTGCTTCTATCGCTGAGTCAAGAGAGGTTGGGTCAATTCTACCGGCTCAAAACGCTGGCGGATCGACATACTAAGCCGGAGGATGTCATCCAATTAAAAGCCCTGCGCGTCTCGCCATGGAGGATTCACTTTGATGAGAGCCGAATCGCGCTATCGTGGAAGCCGGTAGGGGGTGGCTTCGAGACGGGGAATTGGCCGTGAGAAGCTACCTAACAGCGGTAACGAGAGAGTTCGTTGCGCAACCGATGACGACAGTGCTCAAGATGAATTGTCTCTTTCTGTTGCTTTACCCCCGATACGGTTATGGCAATGCGGCATACATCAACGTCGTCATCGTGATACTCGCTCTGCTGATGCTGTTTAGTAGAAGGCTTATGACGACCAGCCTATTCTGGTACAGCCTTTTCATCTTGATGGGAGTCGTCATCTCTCAGCAATGGTATCGACTCGACAATCACAAGTATCTCATCGCTTACTGGATGCTATCCTGTGGCCTGGCTCTCAACACTTCCGAGCCAGCAGCGGTGATGCGATGGAGCGCGCAACGATTGATCGGCTTAGCGTTCGCCTTCGCGACAGTTCAGAAAATTCTCGGCGGAGAGTATCTTAACGGTTCATTCTTTCATGCCGCCTTTCTCACGGATTCGCGATTCAAGACGCTGGCTGCGGTCTGCGGTGGCTTAAGCCGGGACGCATTGAACGAGAACACGGAGATATTGCAGCACCTCAAGCTTTTTCCAGGCGAAGGAGCAAGCGGGCTTTTCAATTCCGGCATTGCGTTGGGCACACTGCCCTTATAATCTCCTACTGGACGTTGATCATCGAGGGTCTTGTGGCGGTTGTCTTCCTTGTCGGCAAAGGGAAATACTGGATCCACCTTCGCAATATCAGCTTGATCGTCTTCCTTGTGACGACTTACTTCGCTGCCCCCATTTACGGATTCGCAATCATACTGACGATTCTAGGATTCGCGCAGACCCCATCCGACCTGCGTTTCCTGCGGTTTTCGTACTTCTTCGTGTTTATCCTGCTGCAGTTCATACAGATTGTCCCCAATCTCAACGCGCTGCTGCTGGAAGGAGGTTAGGAATCTGTCGGACTTTGAATATCGCAACATCGCGGAGGTTCGGATTCGACCGTGAAGGGTGCAAATCTAGACCAAGTCCACGACGACAGATTCCTTTGCTAGGAGGCTGTCGGACGAGCTTTCGTACTTGCAGAGCAATCGAAGCACAAAGCCTCCTAGCCTGGAAATCTCACAGGATTTCCAGGCTAAACAACAAGAGGGCACAGATGAAACTGTTTGAGAATAGGTTGCGTGCTTTTGTCTTTCGATGATAGGAAGATTCCTTGCGACATTCCGTTCTTTTCAAACAACACAGCTCTTCTGTGCCCTCTTGTTGAATAGCCCGCTTTTTCTGGCTGGCATGCGGCACCCCGGCGGGAGGAGCACTTTGCCGCAATTAGATGCTCGAAAGTTTGTGAGAAAGCGGGCTAGCCCTCGATTTCCCCGCGACCCGGTCAAGAGGTGCTGGAGCTCCTGCTTCCTGCTGGAGGGTCCGGCCAGGAATCCGAGGTCAAGGTCGCCTTTCGGGACGTTGCGCCGGCCAGAGGAGGATGGGTTCAGTCTTTGATAGCTGCAACTTCAAGAGCGCGATCGGACTCTAAATGCGGCTGCAAAACCAACGAGGCCGAAACGCAAGGGAGAATCCTTGTCACTCCTCGGGCCCGAATTGATTTATTGGCCGAATCAGGAGTCGGTCAACCCTTCTAACTTTCGAGAGGACCGAAATAGAATCCAACCCAGAACAACCACCATGAGACCGATGGCGCCGAAGAGGAAGGGCCTACTGTCGAAAATGCTTTTCGAATATTGGTCGGCGGAGCGGTCAAATTTGGGATTGGGTTGCCGGGGACCGAGGGAGGCAGGAGTCCGGCCTCGAATTCGATCGAGAGAGGCGAGCACCTGGGGCGTGTCGTAGACCGGCCGGGCGGCGTTCTCAGAACTGAAGACGACGTTGTAGGGCGTGTTTGGCTGAGCGAGAAAAGTTACGCGGTAGGTGTTGCCTGTGGTCAACAGACCCGAGATTTTCAAGGGAGGGTTGTCCAGGTTGAATATCAGTAGTCGGAACCGCCTCTCTCGGTGTTCGGAGAAGGTAACTTGGAGATTTTCGCGTAGGAGGTCCTGAAGACGAATGGCTGAGATGGTGGTTCGGCCGATTTCGACCCATCGCTCGAGGCCACTTTCCTTCCTCTTCACTTGGACGACGACCTTGCGGCTGAAGTTCCGGTCAGGAGTGAGGAGGGTAAAGGCGGTCAACGGTTCGAATTGCGTCTCGATATCTATGACCGTTACCTTTTCGCTATTTTTCTCCGATACATCGAAAGACAGGACGGGATACTCACTCACTGTATTCCCCTGAAAACGGCTCTTTTCGGTTCGGTGCCACAGTTCAATCCGGTCAATTCGAAAAGGACGGCGTCTCAACGAAATGCCCTCGAATCGCTCTCTCTCGGTCTGCTCTTGGTAGACTCCGACAATTCGTTTTAGCGGAGATTCGAAGTTCTCGGTTACCTGATCGATCCCCACCCTGAAGTAACGATAGGAGTTTTCAGGGAGTACGATTCGGTTATTTTCCAGATCGATGAAACGGGCGTAATCGAAAATGAGAGTGCCCACTACGAGGGGCGACCATTCGATTCCGTCGCCACTTCCGTAGATCGAAGTGCGGTGTTCGTAATTCTTGAATGGGGTGATGACAGTGAGCCCTTCCGCGCTTGGAGAATCATCATTCAACTTCAGAAGGATTTCAATTCGGTTGTCCGGTTTCTCCTGAAGAGAAAGCACTTCACTGGCACAGACCGTATCGGCTTGCTGGACTCGGGACTGAGTGACTTTTTCGAGGAGATAGGGGATCTCAGTGTTGTTGTCGTGGAGGACTCTCAGATCGGGATACCGATGTCGGGTTGAGGCGTAAATCTCGGCGTCAAGGTAGAAGGAAACGATCTCATCGCTGGTTGCCACAGTGGATTCAACATCCTTGTAATAACGAAAGGAAGCTGGATTGTCTCCCGCGGTCAGAGACTGGACAAAAGCGAAAAAGGTGAAGAGCAGACTTTGGCGCGACGGATTCATTTCGATTCCTCCCCTGTGTTGGACTCCGAACTGACCGCGAAGACCCTATTATACTTCAAGTAGACAAACGAGCCGGTGAGGATGAGAAGGCCCAAAAAGAGAAAGGCGACTATTCGGTAAAGTTGCTCAAGTTCGGCGAAATCGACAAAGAATACCTTGACTGCGACAAGGGCAAAAAGGGCGAGGCCGGCGTAGCGGAGGGGAACAAGATTTCTCACGATTCCCCGGAGGATGAAAGCGAGTGCGAAGAGAGCCCAAAGAATCGAGATCCCTCCCGCTTGGAGGCCCGGAATGTAATGGCCCAGGGCTGTGTTCGTTTCCAGCGAACTGTAGATGAAGAGCAGGGCGAGGCTTATGGCGCCGAAGAGTATTCCCGCCGGCCGCGCCTCTTCACGCCTGTTCAAGAAGATTGCTCCAATGATGAGGAAGGCGATTACGACTCCGAAGTCGAGCAGCCGCAAACCCGCATCCAAGATGAGAGTGTCGCCTCGATAAATCAGGTCGTCCGTGATTCGCCAGCTTAAGAGATCGAATGAGAATAGCTTTATGAGAATCCCCATGATGAGTGCGGTAAGAGCGATGAGGAGTGCTTTCCCGGGCGCCGCAATGTAGGCGAATAGGATGACGGCGCCCATCGCGACCCACAGTATGGAGAGAACCGGTAGCCGTAGGGGTTCGTAGAAAAGACCGAACATCTGATTCAGTTCGAGGTGTAGGTATACGAAGACCATGAGGAAGCAGAGAACTGCGAGGGTGGCGATCGTCTTGTCGAGGCCGAATCGGTCTTTGATATCGTTGGCTTGTCCGACGGATATTGATCCGGATTTTATGGGATGTCGAAGGAGGTAGGCGGCTCCGGCGAAGGAAGCGACCGGAATGCCGAAGAGGAGGAGCCGCTCGAAGAGAAACGGCAGGTATTGAGCGAAGGAAGAGCCTGGCGGTAGAGGGTTAGAGAGAAATTGCCCCTCAAGATCAAAGAAAGAAAAGCGAAAGAGCACGATGGCGTAGAGCAGGTAGGCGACCTGCCTAAGGAAAGCGCTCCTTACCTTCCCGGCGATCCAGAGCATGGCGAGTGCCTGAAGAGCCCAACTCACGGTGATCCATTCCCGTGAAAGGATGATCGGCATGGTCACGGCTAGAAAGAGGGCTGCTAATCCGATGAAAGAGAGGATCAGCTCCCGGTTCAGCAGACCTCTTCTTAGAGAAACCTGGACATGGGCGGAATAGAAGAGTGTGAGGCCCAGAGTTACCGCTGCCATCCATTCGATTGGATAGGATTCGGTGATCAGATCGTAGCTGAGGATGAAAAAGAGGGCGGCGTTGATGAGCAGACCCAGGACATCGAGCAGATTCGATTTCGATCGATTCACCAGGTGGTGAATGAAGACCATCGTGGAAAAGAGAACGAAGTAGGCGACGAGGAACGGGACCACGACGAAGAAGTGCTCTTCCGAGTAGAACTTTTCCACCGTGGAGATAAAAAGTCCGTAGGTGAAGACGAGGCTTAGGTAATTGAGCAGGTGCCAGTTCCGGAAGAGTGAGACACCAAGTACGCCTGCACCGAGCAACAGGATATAGCCGAAGAGTCCAACGAAATTGACTTCCGCCGACGTGAGCATCAATGGGGTAGCAAAGCCGCCTACGATACCGAGGATAGCGATCAGAATCGAATTGAAACGCACCGCCATCGCACCGGCGCCGAAGGTAACCAGTGCCATGAGACCGAAAGCGGGGTAGAGTTGCAACAGTTGGTAGAAATTCGTCGCGGCAAAGACGCTGAAGTAGAGGGTGGCGAGACCGGCTCCCATCAGGCCCTGGCCCATGAGGTTGTACTTTCGACCGAGAAGCTGCACTCCTCCGAAGAGCATGAAGACGCCGACGAGAATGCTTATAGATACGCGGCCGATGGGCCCGATAATCTCGTGCTCGAAGGAGTATTTGAGGAAGAAACCTACACCGAAGACTAGGATTACAACACCGATTCGAAGGAGCCAATTGCTGGCAATGGCAAACTCCATTGAAACTCCGGTGGGGCGATGTTCTTCACCTACGATAATCCAATTCCAGATCTTCCCGAGGATCTCTCTGGCGCTGGTCTCAAACCGGCTTGATTCTCGATTCTCCCAAGTTTCCATGGGAGTAGACACTCCCGAGGGAACAGGAGAAATGGGGGGAATGGGTGGGGAAAGTGATCTAGGGGGAGGAGGAGGAGGCTCGATCTTTGGCGCAGAAGGAAGGGCATCGGTTGGAGGTTCCATTCCTGGTTGTAGGCCAGGCTCACTTTGGCCCTCGAATGTCGTGGCCAACTCCCCGAACTGTTTTCGCAATTCCACGATTTCCTTTCGCATCGTCTCCTGGAGACCGAGCGTTTCTCCTTGAAACTCAGCCTGACGACGCTTGATGCCCGAAACCAGGATCAGGATCACGATGGGAATAACGGCGATCGCCACGGTGAACAATAAAATGAAGAAGCCCTCACTCATTTGCGCTTTCGTCAGTTTTTAGCCAGGAGATCTTGTGAGATTTCCAGGCTAGCGAAATTAAAGATTTCCCACATAGGCGGCATAGCAGCGCCCGTGGGTGACGTCCTATCCTTCCTGTAAAAAGAAAAATGGTGTAACCTCCTGAAAACAAAAATGTAACCAAACCGGGGCCGAAAGGCGGCCCCGAAAAACAGGAGACTACACCATGAAGAAGATAGCACCGAGTGAGAAGATAGAGCAAGAGCTAATGGAAGGAATCGCGAGCAGCACAGATCCACTGGGGGAGGCGGCCCGACGGGGAGCCCAGCTGATGCTGCAAAGAGCCTTGGAGATCGAAGTGAGCGATTTTCTGGGGCGAGAGCGCTATGAGCGCTCGAGTGATGGAGCACTGCGGGGCTACCGCAATGGCTATGAGCCGAAGAAAGTGCATCTTTGCGAAGGGACGATTGAGCTGCAGGTACCGCAGATTCGCGACGGGCTGGAGCCGTTCGAGTCGGCCTGGCTGGAAGCGATCGGACGACGCTCGAAGCGGCTTTTGGAGCTGGTGCCGATGCTCTATGTGAAAGGGATGAGTCAGCGCGATATCGAGACGGCGCTGATCGAGTCTTTGGGGGTAGAGCAGACCGGGCGCAGCGTGGTCAATGAGGTGTGCCAAAGTCTGAGGATGGACTTTGCAAAGTGGCAGGAAAGAGATCTGAGTGGTGAGCGCGTGCTCTATCTGTTTCTGGACGGGATCTATATGAGGCTGCGGCCCGAAGACAAGAGGGCAGTGGCGGTCCTATGCGCCTACGGGATGCTCTGGGACGGACGTAAGGTATTGCTTCATATGGCCGTAGGGGACAAGGAGAGCAGCGCCTGTTGGGAGGCCTTCCTGGAGGACATGAAGAGCCGGGGATTGGCCGATCCAGTACTCAGTGTGATGGACGGTAATTCGGGTCTACGCAAGGCGGTGGGAAGGAAGTTTCCGAACAGCCTGGTGCAGCGCTGCCAGGTGCACAAGATGCGCAACATCGTCAACAAGCTTCCAGAGGTAGCCCGTCCCACCCTCAAAAAGCTCATTCACAAAGCCTTTACGGCGAAGGGATACCGCGAGGCTGTAGAACAGGCTCGCGCCATCATCGAGGAATACAAGGGGAGCTTTCCAGCCGCCATGAAGTGCCTGGAGCGTGACCTGGAGGAATCGCTCACAGCGCTGAAATTTCCCTTCCTGCACCGAAAACAGATCCGCACCACCAATCTGCTGGAGCGACTCTTCGGGGAAGGGCGCCGTCGCACCAAAGTGATTCCCCGATTCCGCTCCGAAACGAGCGGACTGTGCCTGATCTTCGCGGTCCTGGTGGATGCCTCAGAAGGCTGGCGAGGAGTCCGCATGGAACCCTACCTGGTGGAACGACTCAAACAGATCTGGAGCGATCCGGAGAGCACCTGGAAGGATCCGGACCTGATGAAATTCGCTGCCTGAAGGGAAGAAAGTAAAGATAATCTAATAGAGGTTATGCCATTTCGATTTTACAGGAAAAGGCGGACTTGACCCGCCCGTGGCTAATCCTTAACGGTATTTCTACGTTGTTCAAGTCCATACGCTTAGAGACTATTGGAGTGGGATTGAAAGCAGCCAGACAAGCATGGTGGTCTGCGTTTTAAGTATGGCACTATGCATTTTATGTATGTTGCTTAAATGAGCTACGATCGCACTATAATTCCGGCAGAGGGAGAGGGTAGGGGGCGACATTGGATCACGACCGACTCGGTTGGGGCAAGGAACCCGTGCGGATCAGAAAGGAGAAGGAAAATGTGAGCACATCTCCGAGCATGAAGAGGATTCGAAGATAAACTGCGAGGAGGGCGGCTTGGCCGGTTGTGAGGTGGCCGGCCAGGAGATAGGTGAAGACGGACTCTCGAATACCGAGTCCGGTAGGTATCTTGCCACCTGGGTGCGCATGGTCAGACTGACCGCGGATGAGAGTGTGCAGTCGACCTGCGACCAACTCAGGAGACAATACCAACTGAATCCCAAGAGGACGTTGCCGATCGTCCAAACTAGCACTCCGATCACGCTGAGGCCAACGAGATAACTCGAAATCTCAATCTGCTCGAAGACCTCACGCTGCCGCTGAATCTCAAAGAGAATGAATAGGAGGAGGGCGACTCCGGCGAATAGACCGACGAATCGAGTGATCCGGGAGGCGAATCGCATCGTTCAGGGAAGTTGCCAGGGCGAGTATGAAGACTCCTAGCTTGGTCCTTCGACTCCTAAAAGGGCAACTTCCCCCCGTAGACCGCCTGGTCTCCCAACTCCTCCTCGATTCGAAGGAGCTGGTTGTATTTCGCCACCCGGTCCGAACGGCTGAGAGAGCCGGTTTTGATCTGTCCGGCGTTTGTGGCCACCGCAATGTCGGCAATGGTAGTGTCTTCGGTTTCTCCGCTACGGTGAGAGATGACCGACGTGTATCCTGCTGCTTTCGCGAGCTCGATGGTGTCGAGGGTCTCGGTCAGACTTCCGATTTGATTGACTTTGACGAGGATGGAGTTTGCCACGCCGAGATCGATTCCCTTTTGGAGGAATTTGACGTTGGTAACGAATAGATCATCGCCCACCAGTTGGGTCTTGTCTCCCAGTTTGAGGGTGAGGGCCTTCCAGCCTTCCCAGTCGTTTTCGTCGCAGCCGTCCTCGATTGAGATGATCGGGTACTTCCTCTTGAGACTCTTGTAGAGTTCGATCATCTCTTCCGCAGAACGTCTAGATCGATCGGATTTCTTGAAGAAATACTTCCTCGTTTTCTTGTCATAGAATTCTGAAGAAGCGACATCGAGAGCGAAGAAGATATCCTTCCCAAGCTTGTAGCCGGCTTTGCGGACCGCCGTGGCTATCACTCTGAGAGCGGCTTCGTTACTCTCCAGATTGGGTGCAAATCCTCCCTCGTCTCCAACGGCGGTTGAGAGTCTCTTGCTCTTCAAGACAGACTTGAGGGCATGAAATATCTCTGCCCCCATTCGTAACGCCTCCCTAAAACTCTCCGCCCCTTTAGGCATGATCATGAATTCCTGAATGTCGATCGGCGCATCGGAGTGGGCCCCACCGTTGAGTATATTCATCATCGGGACCGGCAGGACTTTGGCGTTGGGTCCTCCAAGATAGCGGTAAAGAGGGAGATCGAGAGCTGCGGCGGCGGCTTTTGCGGTGGCCAGGGACACTCCCAGAATGGCGTTGGCGCCGAGTTTTCTCTTGTTCTCGGTACCGTCCTTGCGCAGCAGAGTCCGGTCGACTTCGATCTGATCGACGGCGTCGAGGCCGATGAGGGAGGGAGTGATGACTCGGTGCACGTTTTCAACCGCCTTGAGGACTCCCTTTCCCAGATAGCGAGTCTTCGCTTCGACTCCTCTGGGGGCGTCTTTAGAACCGAGCTCTCCGTCTCTCAGCTCCAGGGCCTCGTTCACCCCGGTGCTGGCTCCGGAGGGAACCGCGGCGCGACCGACCACTCCGCAGTCCAATTCGACATCGACTTCGACAGTGGGGTTTCCCCGCGAATCGAGGATTTCTCTTGCTCGAATATCTACTATTGTGGTCATTTTCTCAGTTTTCAAAGGGGACGAAAACTGAGAAAATGACAAACCAATATTGAGAGTAGACGGGAAATTCAGAGATCTTACCTGCCGGTCACCTGGACACTCAGATTGACCGAGAGCAGCGAAAGAGGAATAAAACCACGAATGCCTCTAGCGCAGCGTAGCCACCCCGCGACAGACACAGGGCCTCGGGGCTCCCGAACGGGAATCAATCGACAAGGTTCGAGACCCGTCGTCGCTCTGCTCTGCCGAGGCAGGCGAGGTTTGCTCCGCTAAGTTCTGAGCGGGACTGCGTTGAGCCGGCGAAGCAGTTAACATTAAGGACATATTGAAGTGAGGATCCCAACCGATTCGGCAGGAAAGTCTCACAGCAGGCGGATTGAGAATACCGTCTTAGTCGATTGTCTTTGGTGGAGGGAAGAAGTGGAAGGACTAAGCGTTCCCGACCAAGTGTAGGAATTAAGTGTGAGGCACCTTCGAAGATTTCCTGAGCACTGAATCCCGACACCGGAAATCTATGATTAGGTGTCAGTTTTTCATCAGGACTGGACAATCTGTTGTATACCCGGCTGTTATAGTTCACGAAATGAAGAAGTGCATCATATACCACAATCAGGCCTGCAGTAAGAGCCGTGCTACTCAGGCACTTCTGCGGGAGCGGGATGAGGAGTTCGAGGTGATCGAATACCTCAAGAATCCTCCATCGCGGACCGAACTCAATAGCATCTGCCGACAGTTGGAAATGGATCCAGTTGAGATCGTTCGATTCAAGGAGTCGAGGTGCTCGGAATTGGGTATCTCTAGAAGGGACGATCGAACGCGCGAGGAATGGATAGGAATCCTATGTCAGAATCCGATTCTGATGGAACGCCCCATCGTGGTAAAGGGAGATCAGGCGGCCATTGGTCGGCCGCCGGAGAGAATACTAGGTGTACTCTAGCTGCGATGGTGAACGAGTTTTAAATGTCCAGGGTACGACCCCTAAGCCGAGGCGGGGACAGTTGGCTAGAATAGTCAGAAACCTGGTGGATTGATTATTCGAAATGGCTCTCGTTGGATTTCGCTATACCTTTTGAGTGCATGAGCGACGCTGAATCTTTCATGGGTATCTCGAAAAGGTGAATTGCACAGCGGTGAGAGGAAAGACCAATTTCAGGCTTCTATACCGCCGGAGCATTTTTTGCAGCATTAATTGTCGTCTGCGTTCACGTCCTAAGTCGCAATTCGCCCTATGCTTGCATTCTTCGTTTTATTCCGTTTAAATCGCACTATCTATTCAAATACTCTCGCCGCCAATTGGCCTGAAGGTGAAAAATACATCTATCAGTTTGAGTTGTTCCTGGCGACCATCATGTTCTATTTGTGGGGAAGCTGACACTACCAAATTTTGTGGTTCCTGGAGCACCTAAGAGTGCTTCAACCAGCTTCTACCATTTACTTAGAGAGCACCCGGATGTTTATATGTCCGAGGTCAAGGAACCGTCATTTTTCGATGAATTTTATGATCGGGGGGTAGAATTCTACGCAAGTCACTTCGTTGGTCACAGGTCAGAAAAGGCTATTGGCGAGATCTCTCCCTGGTCAATGCGCTGGCCGCATCTTCCAGAAAGAGTCGCACAAGTAATACCCAACGCCAAGGTCATTTTCCTACTTAGAAACCCGATAGACCGCGCCTTCTCAAACTATAATATGTATTTGATGTCAAAGACTCCTCCGAAGAAGACATTTTCGGAAGTTATCCGCAGCGGAAACATCAGTCGGGATTGGCGAAAATTCCCCCCTGATCTGACGGATGGGTTAGACGACAGGTGGATAATTTGGTGCGGATTTTATCGGTACCAGATCGAGAATTTTCATCGCTACTTTAAGACAGAAAATACTCTTGTAGTTCTGACTGAGGACTTGAAGGCCGATCGCTATAACACGCTGAGGAAAGTATTCGAGTTTCTAGGGGTTGATCCTGCGATCCAGGTGGAAGAAGCTAAGGATTTCTTAGTATCGAAGCGTATTCGATCCGCCAAAGTCTGGAGCTTCGTATTTCCTAAATATCTACGAATCGAGAAGCTCTTTATGGAGTCCCCATTGAAGCCTGTTTGGCAATGGACCAAGAGACTTCGTTCTTCGGCGAGCAAGTTGATCTACGCGAGGATTCCACCGATGCTTCCCGAAGATCGGGCATTCTTGAGGGAACTGTATGACGAACACAATCGTAGTCTAAGTAAATACTTGAATCTTGAATTGAGGAGATGGAAATAGCACTTTGGGGGACGAATGAGATGGTCCGAAGGACACTAAACGCAAGTGGAGTCGACTTCGGTAGCGATACAAGCCAGTCTGCCAAAGCCGGAATTCTCTCACGCCTTTTTTGTCCAACTGGACCGGCATCCCTGCTTTTCCCATCGACTGCTGGCAGGCCTCGAGTACCTGTAGGACCCGAATGCCGCTTTGCGCGTCGGTCAAGGGTTGGTCGCGAGTTTCGATGCATTTGAGGAAGTGTTCACACTCGACGCGCAGAGGTTCCTCATCCGAGATTGGAATGGCTCTCGCTTTGCCTTTCATCAGCATTGGTAGTCCGTCAGCGATTTCGGCCCGTTGATCGTAAAGCACGAGTTTGTTATTCTTGGAGACATCGTTGAAGACGGCCATTTTCTGTTCACCGACGACGACCAACTTCTGCTCTTTAAAGGGATTGAGCCAGCTGACGAAGATGTGAGCTCTTCGTCCCGACTCGAATCGAAATGTAGAAACGGTGACATCCGCCCTCTCCGGGCTGACGTAGTTCCCTCCCACACAGCGTACCTCAATGGGTATTTCATTGAGCAGTCGGAGTATCACCGCGACATCGTGAGGGGCGAAGCTCCAGAGCGCGTTCTCCTCGGTACGGATCTTGCCGAAGTTTAATCGGTTCGAGTAGAGATAATTGACATTCCCGAGCTCTTCGTTCTCCAGAAAGGAACGCAGTTGACCGACGGCGGGATGATACTCCAGTAAATGGCCGACCATGAGGATCCTTTCTGCGCTCTCCGATTCTCGTCTCAGCTCCTCACCCTCGCAGGCAGTCAGAGCCATGGGCTTTTCAACGAAAACGTCCTTTCCGGATCGAAGAGCCTGAAGGGTCAGTTGATAATGTGTCTCCGCAGGGGTCGCGATAGCTACGCCTTTGATATCTTCGCGCTCGAAGGCTTCTTCAAATCGCCCACTCGTGCCCGCCATCGGCACCCATTCTCTCGCTAGGTTTCGGGCCGCTTCGAGAGGATCGAAGACCAGGCGAAGGGCACCCAGTTCGGCGAAATTTCGGGCCAGGTTCTTACCCCAATATCCACAGCCTAGGACTGCAATAGAAGGCCGCATATCTCACCGTTTTCTGCTGAACGGGGATAAGGTATTGATTATGGGATAATCACGAAAATCGGCTGAAATCAGGATTGTTCGTTCCGAATGTTCAGCAGAAACCTCAAAACTACAAGCGCGCGATGCGGTGTTATCACTGCGATCCGTTTGGTCACGTGCATCAGCACGCTCCCTGTGCGGATCTTGTTCTGCCTTGCCTCGCATCGCTTCTAGAATTTGTGAGATACGCGGGAATGAGCTATTTTCCTGTCGGACGTTGTCGTTGGACTACCATGTAAGTGCCAGGATTCTTCCGACAGAATCCTAGGCCTTATAAATGTCCGCTTTGGGCGATGAAACGGTACTCATAATATTGCGAGTATCTACGATAACAGTTGCCCAGGCTCCGAGTTGAGCATAGTCGATGCAATCGTGTGCGGTACTGATAAGAACCACATCATAGGAACGGATATTTGATTCGTCCCAATCAATTGACTTTTTGCCTTTCCAAGAAGGGTTGTCTCTCGAAGGTGGAATCTCGAGTATATGGGGATCGAAATAGTCGATCAGAGCCCCGCTCGCTTGCATCAGATTCATAAGTTCAAAGGCGGGCGACTCTCTCATATCGTTGACGTTCGGCTTGTAGGCCAGCCCGATTAAGAGAACCTTAGAAGCTTTCAACGGCTTGTTGGATTCGTTCAACACTTCTCTGACTCGATTGACGACATATTTCGGAATCGACGAATTGATCTCTCCGGCAAGTTCAATGAAACGGGTGTGCTGCCCAAACTCTCGGGCCTTCCAGGTAAGATAGAAGGGATCGACTGGTATACAGTGTCCGCCCAGCCCCGGTCCGGGATAAAAGGGCATAAATCCATAGGGCTTTGTTTTGGCGGCTTCGATCACCTCCCAGATGTCGATATCCATCTCGTGATAGATCATTTTGAGTTCGTTGACCAAGGCAATGTTCACAGCGCGGAATATATTCTCGAGGAGCTTTGAGGCTTCCGCGGCGCGGCAGGAAGAGACGGGAACGAGATTTTGAATCGCAACTGAGTAGAGTTCCTTGGCTCGTTCAAGGCACGCCGGTGTCAAGCCTCCCACAATCTTCGGTATCTTGCCGACCTCGCTTTCGGGGTTTCCGGGATCCTCTCGTTCGGGGGAAAAGGCGATGTGGAAGTCGATACCGGCCCGCATTCCCGATTCGTCCTCCAGAATTTGGCGTAGTTCACCTTCTGTTGTGCCCGGATAGGTGGTCGACTCAAGTATCACAAGGGTACCCTTCGCCATGTTTTGAGCCACTGTGGTCGCGGTACCGTGGACAAAGGAAAGATCAGGTTCCCTGTATTTGCCTAGGGGCGTCGGTACGCAGATCAGCACAGCTGATACTTCGGCAATCCGCTCAAACTCGCTCGACGCTTCGAAAAAGCCGTCTTTCGTGAGCTTCGCGATGGACTCGCTCGAAACGCGGCGAATGTAGCTCTCGCCCTGTTGGAGCGCAGCCACTTTTGAAAGGTCGACATCTAGGCCCAAGACATCCACGCCATTGGAGGCGAATTGTACCGAGAGAGGTAAACCGCCGTAACCTAGACCAATGACTGCTATTTTCATTCTTGCGTCTTCAATTACACTTCGTCGGACGACAGTCGGACCTGGAGGGCTAAATACCGGAGAACCCTTTAGTCCCACTGAGCGATTCAGGAATTAGGCTTTCTGAGGCAGGTGTTCAATAACGAAAGTGTAGTTCTCGATAAATCGGCTTCCTGGAATTAGCCTTGCAGATTCCGAAGCCACTCCGCGTTCCTCTCGTGCCATTCGACGGTTCGTCGAAAACCCTCCTCAACGGTTACTTTCGGGGTCCAATTTAGAATCTTTCGGGCTTTTTCAATTTCCGCCCCGGTCTCTATCATGTCAGAAGGGTCAGGGGGTCTTCGATCGATGATTGCTTTCTTGCCGAGAAGATTCTCAACCAGGCTGACTACGGCGTTGAGGGGAAGCGGCTTCCGCCCTCCACCTAAGTTGACAATTTCGTGACCGAGCCGCTTGAGAGCCATTACGGTGCCCTCCGCAATATCGTCAATGTAAGTGAAATCACGCGTCTGAGTACCATCTCCCAGGAGAATGACAGGCTTCTCTTGCCGAATCCACTGGATGAGGCGAAATGGCATCATATTGGGACGGCCGGCTGGACCGAAGACGGTGAAGTAGCGGAGAATCGAAACATCGATTCGGTGGAGATGATGGTAGGTGTAGGCGAAATCTTCCGCCGCTTTTTTCGAAGCCGCGTAGGGAGAAATCGGTCCTGCAAGAGGCAGATTCTCAGCAAAGGGAGTCGGTTGACCGGCGTAGAGAGATGAAGAAGAGGCGAGGACGAGTTTCTCCACACCGTGTTTTTTCATACGGTCCAGCAGATTTACAGTGCCGGTGACGTTTGTCGAAATATACCCGAACGGATCTTCAACACTTTCGCGAACCCCGGCGCGCGCGGCCAAATTGATCACAGCCTGGAACGAATTCTCGGCAAACAGGACATCGAGCGAATCTCGATCCTCGATGTCCATTCGTTGGAAACGGAAGTCAGACTGCGCCTCTAGCGCCCCGAGCCGAAACTCCTTCAACTTTGCATCATAGGAGTCGTTCAGATTGTCGATCCCGGTGACGGCGTATCCTTTCTCAAGGAGCAGTTCGGCTGTCCTAGAGCCGATAAAGCCAGCCGCACCTGTGACTAGGATCTCGGACATTCGTTTTCTCGGATACGAAGAGAATCACGATTACCAATCACGAAATTTATCACTATCTCTGGTTCTGACGTCTTGCTCTCTGGGTCAAGGCCTAATGGATCCTGAGGTGGTCTCATTCTGGTACTCCGACGAACTCCTGTATAGAATTCGAGTGATTAGGCTGGCTGTGATCGAGCTCCACCTTCCACCAGTTGACTGCAGGGGTTTGGGCCGAGACGCTCGATCGATTTAAGCCTGGAAATCGCGTGAGATCTTTCTTGGCAGCCTGTCGGACCAAAGTCCGAAAGGCTGCTAGGCGTTTGAGTCTATGTTGGGCCGAACCTAAGAGACGGAGCTGCAGCGAGTTACGAATTCGAATCCAAGATTCGAGGGGCAACTTCTACCGTCAAGACTGGATTTTTATCAGATTTTTACAGAAAAAGGTTGAATACACTACAGCTTTGTGTCATTAAACCTTCCTTAACTACACGACCATTCTTTAAGCATCAGTAAAAAAAGGGGGATTTGCCATGATGGCACTAGTTCGAAAAGGGGACATATCTTATTCATTTCGCAACTTCGCATGTTCGAAGTTACCTGCAGTCTTATGCTCGGCAATATTTAGCCTTGGGTTGTTGTCTGTTACGTTCACTCCGAACGCATCGGCCGACCCGATTGGGGATGATTACATCGTATTTCTGGACTTCGTAGTTGATGGCCCCTTGGAGAAACATGCGGCGTCCGCTATCTTTGGCCTCCCAAACCCTGAACCTCTTCCGGCCATTGGTCCTGGTCTTGGTCCTCATCCTGGGAAAGAATTGCTCATAGAGGAAGAGTTGGATGTTGATATTCTCAAATTCTGGATAGAGGCCGAGGACGGAGGAGATCTATACGAAGGTACCATTGACTCTGACACGGTTTTCTTAACTCTACTTGATCTGGATTGGGGGAGTACCTTTACCGACTCCGTGACGGTGGAAGACCTCAAAGTGATAGTAACCTTTCCGGACGCCCCTGACATACTCATAGACTTTTTGCTACTCGAAAATTCCGTTTTTATCGACGGTGACGGGACTGAAGCGGTTCCGCTGGATCTTAGTTTCGTATTGGCTGGGGAGAATTTCGAAGCCTTTGGACCATTTGGGTTTAACAAAGCCTCTGATCTACACGTGGAATTCCGTGTCGAACATGGCAATGGCGAAGTTCCGGAGCCGGGCGAAATGGTCCTTCTCTCTGTCGCATTGTTAGGAATGATAGGGATGTGGAGGCGGAGGAGAGCGGTATAAATCGAGCTGCGAATCGAAATAAAACTTTTGCAATCACAAAGCCCCGGATCGATGCGGTCCGGGGCTTTCTTATTTTCGCAATTTTCGCCTTGGTCTTCGGTGCTGATGCACTTTGACAGGTCATAGTAGTGGTTGGACCCCAACTTTTGGCCCGGATGCTATGAGATAGTTTCCGAGTGTTGATGTTGCTTTGTTGGCGGCTATGGTCCGAGGGAGCCCGTAGGGCGACCGGATCCAAAGCCTTGGGTTGATAGGTTTCTGGCAAACTCGGATGGTCTCTGCAAGCCCAGGGAACGGTGAGGGCGAATATTGTTGTAGTAGTCGCGCCAGTCCGCAAAGACGACGCGGGATTCGCTTAGAGTGTAGCGCAGTTCGCGGTCAAGGCACTCGAACCGGAAACGGCTGTTGAAGCTCTCGGCATACCTCCCGCCACTGCGGGACCAGGGGCAGCCCGGATCGATGTAGATCGTCTTGATCTTGTTTTCACCCAAGCCAGTCCTGAATCGCTCGAGCGATGAACTCCGGGCCGTTGTCGCTTCGAATGTATTCGGGCGGTCCATTCGAAGCGATCGCTTCCTTTAGCAGCCTGAGCACGTCGGCCGCCTTGATGCAACGGTCCGCATGGATGCAGTGGCACTCGCGGGTGTACTCGTCAATCAGGTTGAACACACGCAGCTTCCCACCTCTCTGGGTGCAGTCAGCTATGAAGTCCCAGCACCAGACGTGATTGCGATGTGCCGCCTCTTGCACAAGGCCCGTGGAGAGCCCCTGACGGCGCTGACGCGACCTCGACGGTGGGACACACCCCCAAAAAACCCCCCTGGGAAAGTCCCCCTTCCTCGCGGCGCACCCGCTGCACCAGCTTCTTGTTCACACAATAGCCGATAGAGCCCATCAGCCCGGTCACTTTCTTGTAGCCCAGCGTCGGGTGGTTTTTGGATACCTTCACGATCTGTGCCTCAAGCAATCGCTTCTTTCTTGGCAATGGCTTGGGTCGGTAACGCATGGTGGAACGATTGAAGCCGAGCCACCGGCAGACCGATCGCCCGGAACACGACAGCCTGGTCCGCACGAGAGCGGCCCTCTCCCGCTGCCGCTCCGGGCTTATATGTTTTTTCCCAGAGCGATCTCCAGGGCTTTGGTCTTGAGCAGCTGATCCGCCAGCAGCTTCTTGAGCTCGGTGTGCTCCTTCTCCAATTCGCGCAAACGGCGCCCTTCCTTCAGGTCCATGCCCCCATACTTTCTCTTCCAGCGACGGTGGCATGGTGTTCTGGCCATTTGTAATGAGCAATTACGACTTCATCGGGTTGGAACGATTCCAGAGGCGGTGTGCGCCCGTGTTAGGAGATACGTCGAGGCTCAGGCGGCATGGAATCAGTTTCTCGTCGGAGAACTCCATAGACTTCTCGCCGCATTCGATAAGAGCGGGATCCAGGTCGTTCCCCTAAAAGGCGCGATTCTGGCGCATTCTTTTTACAAAAATCTCGCCCTCAGACCTTTCAGCGACCTTGACCTGCTGGTACGTGGCAAAGACATGAGCCGGTCCAGGGAATTGCTCACATCGCTGGGATATCGACTCACCTACGAGCTTCCTCATAGTTCCGAAGAAAAAGTGCTGCGGTCGGCGGTCGAGATCGCATTCCTCCATCCGGAATGGAGTCTGCCAGTCGAGCTACACTCGGACATCGTAACGGTCACGGAATATTTCCCTTCGGTCGATCTTTGTAGGCTTTGGAGGCGTACCCGCTTGGAAACGATCGCTGGGCGCAAGGTTCGTACTCTTAATGATGAGGATCTGATTCAGATTCTCTGCCTACATGGAACTCGCCACTTGTGGTCTAGGCTAAAGTGGGTGTGCGATTTGGCCTTGGTCCTCCGCGAAAAGCCACAGATGGACCTGGTTAATATCGTGGGACAATCCCGAAAGAGGGGAAATGAAAGAACAGTCTTACTGGGATTGGGACTGATCCATGACCTGTTCGGCTGTCCTCTGCCGGAGCCAGTTCAGGAGCGAATTCGAACAAGCTCATCGGTTTTAAAGCTGCTCCAGAAGTGTAAGGAGAGAATGCTGCTGGGCTTCAATCGGCCAGGTAATGATCAGTTCCCGATCGACAGCTTCATGTTCTACCTTCGAGCGAACAGTCTCATGTCGAATCGTCTTCAAATGCTTTTTTTCAGCTAAGGCGGATAGCCACGGCCTACACCAGGATTACGGAGAGAGACAAACGATTCGTTCGGGTGCCGGCATCCCTTAATGTGCTCTACTTTTTCATCAGACCTTTTCGATTAATTATTGACTATGTGCCTAGAGTCAGACTCCGGAGGAAGTAGGGGCGCAGAATTGCGGTTAGCTACATGGTTTCCTTGGGCTTCTTCATTGGTTACTTGACAGATACTTGAATGTAGATCCTTATCTCCCCAAAGGGCAATTGTACCGTCCATTCGTGTGGGACCGTAGTCCATAGTGAAAATGCGCTTATGATTGGACGAGCTCCCAGCCTTTAGAAAGCAGGATCCTCTACAAGTTCGGGCTGGGGAAAATTGCTAGGTATTTTGAAGTTGTCCTTATCCTCTTGGCCATCCGAAACCGTATATCCACATACTTCGCGATGAAGGCTTCGAGAGGCAGGAGTCAAGGGAAGACACGGCGATGAGCGGTTTCTTGGTAAGTGACATTAATGACCCGACTCTGAAGAAACGGGTGCTGAAATCTTTATCTTTCTCCACTTACTCCAAGGGTGTCACGGCTGATGTTGCAGGATTGAGAGTGGTCGTTACCCGGGTGGATAGAGTGTCACTTTGGGGACCCGCTAACGACCCTAAATCCGGGACCTATGCCTTCATTGGTGGTAGATTGGCCTTCGAAGAGAATGAATGGAAACGCGCAGCTGACCTGCCGATTGATGGGGGACTTGCCTGTCGACTGTTAGTCGAAGGTTGGTTAGAGAAAGGTGAAGGATTCATTGAGGAACTGAATGGTGCATTCTGCGCGGTGATTATCAGCCCAAAGAAATGGGAGGTTACCTTGATTTCGGATCGGTTGGGGATTTACCCTTGCTTCGTTGATACTCGGTACCGTGGACTTCTGGTAGCCTCGCATCCCGATGTCTTGGCTACGGAAACTTCGAGAACTGGGCTTAGCAGCGAAATCGATGTGCTATCGGTAGCCGAAAGTCTAAGCACGGCATGTGCTGGCCATCCCAACACATACTAGAAACACATTATTCAACTTGATCCCGCCACCGTGTACCGCTGGCGCCGAAGAAAACAGAAAATTCAGCTCGAGAAGAGAGTCTATTGGAAACCGAGAGGGGAAGGAGACTCTCGACCAGAAAAGACTGAGGACCTTGCAGAGGAATTGTCTGAAGGCCTTAAGAGATCCGTCTGTCTGAGGACACATGCGTTGCTGGGAGACTCCGCCGTATTCCTCAGTGCGGGAGCGGACTCTAGAACCGCCTTGTTTGGAGCTGAACGTCCGTCGGAGATCACATGCTTTACCCTCTATCAGGAGCCTACGGTCGAATTGGAGATGGCCCGCCAGCTTGCGGTTGCGGCTCAGGCCCGACACGTTCCATTGCAGCGAGACGAAGACTACTATGCGATCTATGCAGAAGAAGCGGTACGAGTATCCGGTGGGGTCTGGAGTATCGCAGATGCACATTTTCTCTCGGTGCCCGAGCTCGTCGATGTTGAGAACTACGGTACGATGATAACGGCATGCTATGCGGATTATTTTCTCAAGGGCCTTAGCTTGAATCGAGCCTACCGTAGGTTGTTCGGGCGCTATCTGCCGGTTTATAAACGGGCCACGTTTCAGTATCAGTTCTATTACCCTCACGCTATGCTGAGGGATCATTGGCAGGCACGGTTGGTGGATCGTTTTCGGGAACGATTTCCACAAGAACTGGTGGACAACTATGACAAGAATCCGTTTCCCATTGAAGATATCCGCCTCAGGCCCTTTGCTAGCCTGGCCAGCGAATCTGGCCGACTCGTATTGTGGAGAACTCTACCTTGGGATCCTTTTATCGCCGACAACTCGATCGTAAAATTGTACGGGAGGCTCTCCGTGAGTCAGCGAATCAACGCCCAGGTATTCGGCAAAGCTGTCGCTCGAGTGGTGGGGGCCGACGGGCGCCATATCCCCAACCAGAATTATGGTGCTCCCGTCGATGCCTCTGAGTTTCGACGGAACGTAACCTTTGTGTTTAACTCGATAAAACGCAAGTTCGGGGCGGTTCGATCCAAAATTGTCACCAGCCACAGCAAGCCGGTTGGGGCGTGGCCTAATTGGAGCAAATACATTGTCGATAGTGCTGGTATCAGAGAGCTGTGGTCCGGGCCAAAACAACAAGAGCGCGAATTCTTTCTCGACCTCCTCGGATTCGATCCGTGGACCTTGAGCTATAGGGATTGGGGACAACGGGATGCTGCTTTGTTCATGCGATTGCTTACTGTAAGACTATGGCTGAAACAGCGAAATCATCTGTAAGTAATTAATTGACATATCGACGATATAAGCCGACGACTTTGATGGGCAGGCGAGACCAAGTTTTCTAGAATCGACGTAGACAGTAGCTATACTACGTTGCGCTACGTTGGGAGATCGTGTCGTGAAGTGAAGTAGGATTCAGTCTAAAAGATTGGATTGCGATGTAAAGATCAAGCGACAGCGAAGGTAGGTGTGTAAACCTCAGCAGCACATATTCCGAACACTTCTGAATACCCGGAAAGACGTACGGGCTGTGGAGAAGCGACAATGAATTAGGGGCTCAGCATCGCGAGAATGCATACAACCTTTCGGCGCAAACTAACGATTTAGGGTTCAGAAATCTTGAGAATGCTCTGGATCCGAAGCCGAAAGGCGCATTGAGAATCATCACATACGGAGGATCAACCCCGTTTTGTTATCATCTACTCCGGTATCAATGATGAGGCCAATGCGCAGATTCTAGAGCATCACGGGATCGAATTTGGAGGTCTGGTTGAGCAAGGGGTGTTCGGCACTTATTCTAGGAATCTCGATCAGAACAGGTGGGTTAAAAGGAACCTGATTTCGGTTCGCGAACTAGACTATTGGGTAACTCCAATGTTTAGAAAGCTTAATCCGAGAAACAACGTCCATAAGGCCGGCAGGGCCAGGAACACAACCATAGAGCCAGATCCTATTGTGTTGAAAAAGTCTCAATCATCCAGTTCAACCAGCAGCCTGACAAATCCGTTGACCCCGTCGGCCGGGATTCGGGCTTCGATGAACCAAAGGGCGCCTTGCTCTCCGATGACTTGGACGATTGCGTCGAGCACATCGGTGAAGGTGATCAGATCGGTCGATTCCTGAATCCTGAAAGTTACGCCTTCAATGAATTTCCCTCGTGTGAAATTCAAAACAATGAAAAGATCGCCTTCTTCTGCTTCGATGGAAGTGGCGGGCAGGTTTCCACTGTTATTTCCGGTTGGGTCGAGGCCGAGGAAATAGGCCTCGAGATTGGTCAAACCATCCTGGCTGAAGTCGTCTTCGGGATCTGTGTTGGCTTGCCCGGTTGGTACCGATTCGGTGAAAGTCTCAATAAGTTGAGGGGGAATTGGGTCAATCAATGAGTCGCCGGTGACGGGCACGGGATCGCCCTCAAGGGATCCAAACCCGGTAAAAATCTGGAGGCCGGCAGCGCCTGCGGGCGGGGTGGCGGTATAGGTCAGAGTGCGAGTATCGTCACCTGAAATACTGAAAGAGACGGTCCGACTGGGGACGTCAAAGGTGCCGTCATCGGAGATGTTAGTGACGCTCCACCCGGTGGGGACGGTATCGGCAACGGTGTATCCGCTCACCCCGGTGGAGGGTGAGGCGAGGAGGGATACGAGAATGGACAGTTCGGGTAGGTAGTTTTCAGGAAGTTCGCGGAGGAGGCTCAGTTCGGTAACCAGAGTGAGGCCGTTTACAACGATCGTGACCGTAGCGGTGTCGGTTTCACCAAACTGGTCTCGAATCGTGTAGGAGAAGAAATCGATGTCGAACTGTCCGGTCTGGAGGGAGTCAAACTTGGTGTTGGGATCGTAGGTAAAGGTGCCGTCACCGTTATCGAATATGGATCCGATGGTGAAAGTGGTATCGATCCCCACCACCGTGGGGGAATCTCCGGCGTTGGGATCGGTGTCATTGCTGAGGACATTTCCTGTAAGGATGGGAGAGGCCTCGTCCGTGCTGAAACCGGATCCCCCATCGTCGTTCGCGGTGGGAGGTGCGTTGGGCTCGGTGACCGCAATGTCGAAGGTGAATTGAGCGGACTCTCCTGGTATCGGCAACTCGTCGTCCTTGACCGTAAAATCGAAACTGTCGGAAGAGGTGGGCGTGCCGTTGTGAGTGTAGGTGACTAAGCCCGAATCGATGTCTCCCTGGGTAAAGGTGCCGCCGTTGAATACGAGTATTCCGTTCACGATGATGAACCCGTTGGGCGGAGCTGAGACTACCGTGTAGATCAGGGCCGAGTCGTTGTCGTCCACGTCGGTGGCGGCGAGGTCGGTGTTGTCGATACCGTTTTCGGAGGTGCCCATTTCCACGGTCAGACCCGCGTTGTTAACGACCTCTGGCGGGTCGTTAACTGCCTGAATTGCCAAGCTCACAATGACAACGTCTCCGTTCTCGCTTCCATCGGTGGCGTGGTAGGTGAAACTGTCGGAGAAGTCTTCGCCCCCGTCATGCGAGTAATCGAACGAACCATTCGGATTGAGAGTAAATGATGCGGCGTGAGTCGGTGAGGAGTCGAGAAGGGCGGACATCGCATCACCCTCCGGGTCGGAGTCGTTGGCCAGGACTCCGTCATCGTTGGAATCTCCAACGGACCCGTTGAGGTCGGCCGCGACCAGGGAGCCTCCCTCGGGCAGAGTGTGATTGTCGGCGACAGAAACAGGGGGATCATTGACGCCGTTGATGGTGATGGTGACCGTGGCATCGTCCGTCTCACCAATGGGATCCTGAGCCGTATAGGCGAAGGTATCCGAGTCTGACTGCCCGGGGAGAAGGAAGTCGAATTGGCCATTGGGGTCATAATTAAACGTGCCATCGCCGTTGTCGGACACCAATCCGGTGGTGGCGCCGGAATTGAAGGATTGAACGGAGAGGATGTCGGAAGGATCCGGATCGGTATCGTTGGCGAGGACGTTTCCGGTTGTGAATGGGAAGTCTGAATTGGTCGTGAAGGAGGAACTGCTGTCGTCGAACGCGGTGGGCGGATCGTTGCCAAAGTTGAAATTGATAGCGACCGGAACGGGTCCGAAGGTGGCGTTGAGGGCGTCTCGGACGAGGATATCGAAGGTCGGGGCGATTTCGTTCCCATCATCGACGAAATGGACGGCGCCAGTCGAAATTTGCAGCTGAGTGAAGGTGGAAATCGGGGTGCCGGGCGCGGCGGTGAATTCGAACTGTCCACCGACCACTCCACTGGCCTCGAAAATGAGAGTGGAATCGTCATGGTCCGCATCGGAGGCGCTGAGATTGTTGGTGTTCAGCACGACGGTGTTTCCCTCGCCCAACGAGAGCTGGGCGGTATTCAGGGCGGGCTGGTCGTTGATTCCGGTGACCGTAATGGTAACCGTTGCGGTATCGGTATCTTCGGCGGTGTCTTCGACGGTGTAGGTGAATGTTGAGGTGGTGATATCACCGGGAAGGAGAAAATCGAACTGAGCATCGGGATCGAAGAAGAATGTGCCGTCTCCGTTTTCGGAGACCACTCCCATGGTGTCGGAGGTGTCAAAGCTGAGAACGGTGATGGTGTCGCCAATGTCAGAATCGGAGTCATTATTGAGCACATCTCCGGTTGCGAAGAGAAGGTCTTCGTTAGTGATGAAGCCGGCGCCGCCGTCATCGATGGCGGCGGGAGGATCGTTTTGGGGGACAATGGTGAGGGATACGGAGGTGACGGAACCGGGAATGACGTCATTCGGTTGGTAGGTGAAGGAATCGAATGTCGTTCCGCTACCGTTGTGAGAGTAGGTAAAGGTGCCGTTGGCGGCGAGGGCGAAGGCGCTGTCGTTGGCCGGCCCACTGATCAGAAGGGCGGAGAGAGGATCGCCTTCAGGGTCGATGTCGTTGTCGAGGATACTGTTCCCTCCCGCAGGCACATCGAGGGGGTTGAGGGCGGAGTTGAAGGTCCCTCCCTCAAGGAGAGTGGCGGCATCCGGCAGGCCCAGCGGCGGATCGTTGTCTGGAGAGATGGTGATGGGGAAAAACTTCTGAGAGGATTCCGCGGGAGTCGGCGTCTCGTCATCAATGACAATGAAGGCAAAACTGTCGGTGGGGTTCTCTCCGTCGTTGTGAGAGTAGGTGAGGCGGTTTGCGTTGATGTCGTCTTGGGTGAAATTGTCGGTAATGGTCAACGCAGTACCGTTGTTAAAGAGAGTGCCTTCGGAGGGAGGCCCCGTGATCGTGTAGACAAGGTCGGGATCATTGTCATCCGAATCAGTGGCGGACAATTGGAGGCTCGAGATCAGGTTGCCGAGAGAGCCTTCGGCGACCGTTAAACCGTTATTGACGGCAACCGTGGGTGCGTCATTTACAGGAGTAATAATGAAGTTGATGGCCGTTGGAATTCCGGGATCGGTATCTTGCGGGCGGTAGGTGAGGCTGTCACTGTTGGTTTCGCTCCCATCGTGTTGGTAGACAAAGGTTCCGTCAGAATTGAAGGTGGTTGCCGGTCCAGCATTGCTTGCCGCAGTGAATGAAACGGCGGTAAAGGGATTCCCTTCGACATCGGAATCGTTGGCCAGCGCACCATCGTTGTTGGAATCGCCGACGGAACCAATGGAATCGTCAGCCGTAAGCGTCCCTCCTTCCGGCAGGGTGTAAGTGTCGGCCATTCCGACGGGAGGGTCATTGACCGGAATGACCGTGATGTTGACTGTTGCCTCCGATCCTGGAGCAATGTCCGACGGTCGGTAGGTGAAGGTATCGAATGTCGTTTCGCTTCCGTCGTGGACGTATACGAAAGTGCCGTCGGGTGCGAGGGAAGTGCCCGGTGCACCATTCGATGACCCGCTTACGAGAGCGGCAGTGAGGGTATTTCCTTCGAGATCAATGTCGTTTGCGAGAACACCATCATCGGTCGCATCACCGACGGATCCATCGGCGTCGTCTGCATTCAGGGTTCCTCCCTCCAAAACGGAGTAGTTGTCATCGACCCCGATGGGCGGATCATTAGAGGGTACGATATTTATTGTCGCGGTGACGGTGGGGCTGTCGAATTCGCCGTCGTTGGCGTGGTAGTCGAAACTGTCGACGGTGGTTTCGGAACCATTGTGTTGGTAGGTAAATGTACCGTTGGAATTGAGGCTAAAACTGGATGCATTGCTCGGACCCGAATCCAGGACCGCGGTGAGGATGTCCTCTTCGAGATCCGGATCATTGACGAGGACGCTGTCATCATTGGTGCCACCGATCCCCAGCACATCGGTTGTGATGAGAGTGCCGCCCTCGCCGACTGTGTACACGTCTGGCGCAGCATCGGGTGGATCGTTTGTCGGGGTGATGGTGATAAATACGTTGGCCACGGTCCCGGGTTCGGCATCCGATACCCTGTAGCTGAAGAAGTCCAAGGTGGTCTCGCTGTCGTTGAGGGTGTAGGTGAATGACCCATTGGGATTGAGCGTAAATGAAGAGGCGTGGTCGGGCCCATCGATCAGGCCGGCGGTGAGTGGATGATCTTCACCGTCGGTGTCGTTGGCGAGCACGCTGGTGGCGCCGGGCGCGGTGTCGAGAAGGTTTACGGTCGAGTCGAAGGACCCACCCTCCGGAAGGGTAGCGGCGTCATCGACGGCAACAGGAAGGTCGTTGACGGCGGTGATCGTAAAATCGAAGGCGGTTTGTGGAAATTCTCCCGCTATGGGCAGCTCGTCATCGCTCACTGTGAATTCGAAGCTGTCGGCAAGGGTCTCGCTGCCGTTGTGGGTGTAATTGATTAGGTTCGCATCGATGTCACCCTGCAGGTAGGTGTCGTCGACGCCCAAGGAAGTGCCATCACTGAAAAGGGTGCCGTTGGCGGGAGGAATTTTCACGGTGTAAATGAGGTTCGAGTCGGTGTCATCGGAATCGGTGGAGCCCAGCTCTCCGGATGTGATAATACTGCCGGATGAACCTTCATTGACCGTTTTCCCAGTGTTTATGACTACCTGAGGAGTGTCATTGAGCGGGGTAATCGAAATGGTGACCGCGACCACTGCACTGTTCTCGGCGGTATCGTTGGCGTGATAGGTAAAGCCGTCGCTCAGATCCTCGCCCCCATCATGCGTGTAGGAGAAGGTTCCGTCGCCGTTGAGGGCAAAGGAGGCGGCATGGCTCGGGAGCGTGTCGAGCATGGCGGTGAGGGTGTCGTTTTCGGCATCGTTGTCATTGGCAAGGACACCATCGTCGCTCGCATCTCCGACTGAGCCGTTGGCATCGTTGGCGTTGAGGGTGCCCCCTTCCGGGATGGCATAGTTATCGGGAGCGGCAACGGGAGCATCGTTGATTGGATTAATATCGATCGTGATGGTGGTCACATTGCCGAAGGAGCCGTCGAAGGGACGGTAGGTGAAGGAGTCGCTGGGGTCTTCGCTGCCATCGTGGATGTAGACCAAGGTGCCGTCGGCGGCGAAGGAGCTTCCCGGAGCGGCGTTCGATGAACTGGAAAAGAGAATGGCGGTAAAAGGGTCCCCTTCCGTGTCGGAATCATTGACCAGAACGCCGTCGTCCGATGGATCGCCTCCGGTTACCGTGCCGTCAGCATCGTCGACCGTGAGAGTGCCGTTCTCGTCGACGGTATAGACGTCGTCGGTCCCAACAGGCGGGTCGTTGACGGTTATGGTCACGGTGGCGAGGGATCCATCCTGGGAATCTCTTGGTATATATGTGAAAGAGTCGTCGCCCGGGCCGAGCCCGTTATGGTCATAGATGAAGCTGCCGGATGGATCGAGATCGAAAAAGGCGGCATCGGTCGGTCCGGTGACGAGGACCGCAGTCAATGGGTCGTTCTCCTCATCGGTGTCGTTGAGGAGGACGCCGTCGTCGTTGCTATCGGCCGGAGTTGCGGTGCCGTCGGCGTCGCCGGCGGTGAAGTTTTCACCAACCGAGATTGCGTAGGATTCATTGTTTCCGACCGGCAGATCGTTCACCGGGTTGATGATTATGGTGACGCCGGCAGTGCCTCCGGGACCGGAATCGTCGACCCGATAATTGAATGTAACGCTGGTTCCTGGTGAGCCATTGTGAGTGTAGTTCGAGGCTGTCCCAAATCCTCTCGGATTTGGGACAGCCTCTAGATAAAAAGGTCTGTCGCTGTTCGTGGACGACTCCACGCCAATTTAGGCTACCTGAATTTCGATCCGGCCCGAGAGGAGTTGGGGCTGAAAAGCCTGCCAGATAGGGGCGCCAATAGGCCTCATTTTGCGACGAATCGCGGTCCTGCAAATATGCAATGTATCTGCCAAAGGGGGGCGTCTCGGCCAAGGGTTGAGGCTCGCCTCTGCACAAGGCGTGATACAGTGAATAGACTTCCTCAAGGACCACGGCGACCGACCATCTATCCAACACCAAGTGGTGAAAACTCCAGATGAATTCGTAAGTGTCCTCAGCAATCTGATAGAGAGCGATTCTCATCGGTGGTGGCTCGGACAGATTGAAACCGAGTTCTCTGTCTTCCTGGAGGAAATTCTCGAGACGCGCTTGCTGCTCAGCAGGGGTAAATTCCTTCCAGTCCTGATGTTGGTGAGGTAACTGTACGGACCGATAGACGACCTGAACGGGTTTTTCGATTTCCTCCCAGAAGAATCCGGTTCGGAGAATCGGGTGTCGGTTAACTTCGCTCTGCCAGGCCTGTTTAAATGCGGAGACGTCCAGCTGTCCCGAGAGCGTGTAAACGCACTGCTCGAGATACAGCCTCGATTCCGGAGCCGATAGCGTCTCGTAGAGAATCCCTTGCTGCATGGGCGACAGCTCGTAGATGTCCTCGAGGTCTTTCTCTTTCATAAAAAGGATCTCAAAGCAGTTTAGCCAATTCTGCTCATGAGTCTGTCAAAGTCCTCCTTTTTGAGTTTCGCCCTCGGAAAGTCGGAGGGAGTGTAGCCCCCTGCCTCCGGAGTCAGACAGTGGGAGATGATTCCTTGTAAAGCCTCAATAAATCTCTCGCTCAGTCGGACAATCGTCCTCTCTCGATGGTGGTTCTGACTATAGTTCCAAATCAGGTAAAGTCGGCCACGCCTGATTCCACCGTCGATCGTCAGGATATAGTCCCGATCTCCTTGTGGACCAAAGGTCGGTCCCATTTTCTCATCGGCCCATTCAAAGTAAGAAGATCTCGGCAGCATATGGTCGAACTGGCCCAGATAGTTGAAACTGACCTCAGCCTGGGGCGCCTTCTCCAGTTCACGCCTGATATCGGCATCATGGTTGAGATAGCGTAGCACTCCGAAACCGATGCCCTTCTTTGGGATGCGGCGCAGCTGTTCCTTGACCGCATTTAATGGGTCTGCCGGATGGCTCGATTCTCCCAACTCCAGAAGGACAGGGAAAATAGTTGTGAACCAACCGATGGTTCGTGAGAGGTCGAGATTTTTTCCCGCGACGTCTTCTCGGCCGTGTCCCTCAAGGTCAATCCTCAGCAGCCGCTCTCCGGTCCATTTTGAAAAGGCCAACAGTAGCGCCGTCAACAGGACATCGTTAATTTCGGTGTTATAGGCTTTTGGAACCTCCTGCAGCAGGGCAGTTGTTTCTTCCTCACTGAGCGATACCCTAACGTTCCGTGTCGCAGACTCCAGGTTAGCCCGTCTTTCTCAACTGGGGCCTGATTTCGACGTAAGTCGTTGATAGTGGGCCAAAGGTCTACACTACAGGAGGGGTTATTTGGATTTGATTTGGGGGGGTGGTTGGGGAGGAAGTTCGAGGTGTAACCGGTTCAGTAGTAGCTTTTGGTCCTCACCGGGCTCGGTGTAACGGGTAAGCACAACGGTGCGTCCGTCGGTGGTGGGCAGTTTCACATCGAGCATTTGGATGGCCGCCATTTTGGAGAGCACCTCGGCTGGGGTCAGTCCCGGAGCCATCGGGTAGAGTCGACGTTTCAGGGTGACCCACAGAGAGTAAGCAAGGAAGCTGATAAAGATGTGCGCCTCGATGCGATCATCTCTCTGATGATGGATGGGGCGGATGGAAAGGTCGTTCTTGATTTCCTTGAAGACTTGCTCGATCTCAGTGAGCTGCAGGTAAAGGCGCCAGAGTTGCTCGGGGTTCTCGGCACTGAGGGTGCTGCGCAACAGATAGCGGCCTTCGCGGCGATAGGCTTGGCGGTATTTTTTTAAGTTCAACCGGAAGCTCAAAGGCGGCTTTTCAGTGGGGGCGCCCTTGGGGGCGATCTCGATGTCGAGTAATCCAAAGATCCGGGGACCGGCCTCCTTTTTGGCTTCGCCCAGTTTGATCAGGATGGTATCGCGTTGGTAGCGCCGTTTGCTCTCACGCAGCTTCTTGAGCGCCTCGATAAGACGGCGTAAACGACGCAGGCGCATGTTTTTTTCTTTGCGCACCCGATCGTCGCTTTTAGCCAGAACGTAGGTTTCACCTCCCTCGCTGAGGAGTTTCACCTCGATACCGGGACGCAACTGCTTCCAATCCTTCTGCAGCAACGACTGCTCGAAGCGACCCAGCCAGGAGCGCGGGGTACCCACCAGATAGTGGATCCTGGGTTCGCTTTGGCGCATCTGTTGCAAGACTTCCTCGGTCGGAATGCCCCGATCCATCACCCACACCCGGTTCGCCTTACCGTAGTTCTCTTCCACCCGAGAAAGAAAATCTTTTAAGGTGGTTTTATCCTGCGTGTTACCCGGAAGTACCTCATAGGCAATCGGCAAGCCCTCACAAGTCACCACCAGGGCGATCACCACTTGCACGCAGTCAGGTCGCTTATCGCGGCTGTAGCCGAACTTGCGCAGTCGGCTCGAGGCCGCCGGCTCCTGGTTCGGATCGCACTCAAAATAGGTGCTCGTCAGATCGTATAGCAAAATCTCGTAACGGGCATTGAACAGATCGCTCCACCTCTCGGTCAGGTGCCTGAACAGGGCCTTCTTGTGCCTGAGCAATCGATCGTGGCAGCGATAGAGCGTGTTCTTCTCGGCGATCCCAAAGTCTTCCCCCATCAGATCGCCCATCGCGCTTCGCTCATACCATTCCCGATGCAGCCGCCACTCGCTTCCCGGTGCCATCAGCCGGTAAACCACCAGGGTCTGCAGCACATGGGCCCAGCGGGTACCCTGACGGGAGGGTCTGAGACGCTCCCGCCAGAATTCTCCCAGTCCCAACTGCTCATATAGAACGCACCCAAGCCAGCACCCTCCCCATTGCCGCGGCTTCTCGATCCTGAGATCTTTGAGCCGTATTCTAACAATACTTTCGTCGCCCACAGGCGGGGCACGATCTTCCGGAAACAGCGCCACCTGTTCGGGTCTTTCCCTGCCCTCTTCGAAAATCTCGATGCTCTTGCGCCACGCTTCGTGTTGGCTATCGTTGATCTCTCCAAGGTAGAGGACCTGTCTTTGGACCACCCGCCCCCCGCTGACACGCTTGTTCTCAACGATATTCCAATAGTAGTGCTCTTTGCCATCTTTGCGCCGACGATTACACCTCAGAAACATGATGGCCCACCATTATACGAAAAAATCCCGCCCTGGGAAGAGCGTAGGTCTACACTACAGGCGGTTTTGCCAACCCACCTCTACTGTTGATGCGCCTCCTGAGCCCTACTACCCCCGAAAAAAACCGTTTCAGAAGTTGAGTTGGTCAAGTAGGGTTAGCGCCTCGATTAAAGTCGACCGGCAGAGATGCAGTCTGTCTCGCTAGAGTAGAGGCTGTCCCAAATCCGAGAGGATTTGGGTGGAAGCCTGATACCGATATCAATCTTCGTCACGTTATGTAGACCACGACATGCCTTCCGTCCTCGGTAGCTTACCTTTTATCCGTTATGCACCTTTCCAGCACCCTTCCTCTCGCTTTGAGTCGATAGTTCTCCCAAGGAAGCGCCTCTGACTCGATTCTTGGATCCCTATGCCGCCTGCGTTGCCTCTTTCTCATGTTCTTGCGCAAGTCTCTGCGCGATTTTCCATAGATTGTGGGACAGAACCGACCAGGCCACGCTAAGGTTACGGTTGTCAAAGCCTTTGCTGCGTATCTTGCCCCCGTGCCATCGGTTCTTGAGCACTCCGATCCAGCCTTCGGTGCTCCCTCGTCGTCGCTGCAACCGGACAAAGCGCGGCTCCTCCATCCGCTCCTTGAGCTCTTGTGGATTGCGGGGCGTAAGGGCGTCAAAAATCCCCTCTGCCTGGAGCCGCTTGCTGGCCGCCTTCGAGGCATAGCCCCGATCCCCACTGATCGCTTCGATCTTCTCCTCTAAAGCGAAGCCCTTTTGCCTCTCCAGACTTTCCCAAAGCTGCTTCAATTCGCTCGGGGCCTGCCCCCCATACAGTTTCCAGTCCAACAGATATCCCTCTGCGCTCTCGCATAAATAAAGGGTGTTGCCAAACTCCACCTCCCGATCTGCCTTGCCTCGCACGATGACGTCAATCTCAGGTTCGTAGGCGCTCAGGATCTTCTCCTCATTCTTCACCTGCCGCCCCCCTATGATCCGTTCGTGCGCCTGTTTCATGACCTGCGGTATCTGCTCTAACATACCATCCATTCGCTCGATGATTCGGCTCGCCTTCTTCTCGGTGTAATCGCTTTGCATCCACATAGCTTCCAATAAGTCACGGTGGCGAAGGGCATGGCCCTCAATCTTCTTGAGCAATAGCTTCATCCGCCGCAGGATCCCTTTACGCGCTTTGCCCGCCTCCCGGCGCCGACGCGCATGCGTCATCTCCAGGCACCGTTTGTTCATCTCCCGAGCCAATCCCTTTGCTCCCTGGGGCATGCGCTGTTTCATTCCCGCCTGCCGGATCAGACTGATCGCCTTGAGCAGCGTTGCTCCCACATCCTTGAGCAAGACCCAGTCCACGGGCCAGTGGATGTTCGCTTCCAGGCAAGTGGCGTCGATCAGGCATTCCCTCGTATCGATCGGCTTCTCTAATCCTGCCTCACCACAATGTTCAGCATTGCCCACCACCTCGGTCATCCTTGCATGCAGCTGTCTCAGATACGCTTCGTCGAAGAATTTCGAATCCCGTTCCAGACTGCTCTTCGATATTTTCCGGATCCCGTCTACCTCACGCACCCGGCAAAAATTAGCCAGAAGCTCACTCCACAAGAGCTCAAGGAGCGGATGCGTCCCAACTCCTGCGACAGACAACGAAAGGATATCCCTCCGAGTAAATGACGCACCACCTCCACCCGCAGCGCTTTTATCGCTCTTAGAGCGCGTCGCTCCCGATCCTTCCCTCCCGCTTCATCCCATCCTTCCAAGGCTTTTACGATCGCCTCCCTTTCCAGCGAGGAGTCGATCAAAACCCGGTCAATCCGCTCCATTGTTTCCAGAAACACGGTGTAGTCTTTGCATCGAATGACTGGAGTTAGGGCTGGACGCAGGAAGCTTTGTACGGCAATATTTTTCATGAGAAGGGCGTGCTTTGTATTTGACTAACGCAAGCATAAGCGCCCTTTTTCGCCGGATCGAGCTTTTTGCAGCTCTATCCGGCCTTTTTTGCCCATAACTCATTAAAAATCAATTGTTTCCACCACTGGGACGGGCTCTAGTTAGATCACTGGGAAGCGCCTGGGACTCGTACTCCGATTGGATCGGTATATGAGTGCCGCGATGACGGTCGCTGGGCAATGACAGAGGCATTCTTCCCCGGTTGATTTGACCTCGATCGGTTAGGCGTAAATGTCTGTTCCAATCGGGCTTCGAAGAGTTAAGTCGAAGAGGAAACGACACGATGTGGTGCAATTGATTTCCAGCTTCCGAAGAGCCGAAATCAAGAATTGGTAGACTTCCACTTCAGGAGACGAGCATCTCGTCATTTGGTCAGGCCTTTTCGACAAAGTAGTATAGCAGCAAGTGCCTTCGAGGATAAAATAGAGAGAGTATCAGGCTTTATCAATCCTTTCATACACTATCATCAAAAAGAAAGACTCGAAATCCCCCGATCTACCTGAGAAACGTGAGTATTATCTTTCATATCGTGAATCTGAGGTTAGTAATATCCATTACGTCAATGTATGAGTAAGTCTTGAGTACTGATCGATCCGCAGACTCTGGCCGAAATCATCAACAAAACGTGCTTCGAATCACTCGAAAGAGGTAGTGCAAATGAGGAATTTTCCCCAGACTTTCGAAGAGTACCTGACCACTCTTTCGGCCAGTATTCCGATCTTTGAATATGTGATCCTCTTGTTCTTGACAGCGATTCTTTCTTTCTCACTGGAGTGGATCTATATTGTGTGCGGTCGCTCGATTTCCAATCGAAGGCGCTTTTCTGGTAACTTCGTATTGCTCGCTATCACGACGATGATCGTAATTAGCGTGGTGAAGTCATCTTTAGCCCTATCGCTGGGACTGGTGGGAGCCCTTTCCATCGTTCGATTCAGAGCGGCCATCAAAGAACCTGAGGAATTGACCTTTCTCTTTCTGAACATCGCCATTGGACTGGGGATGGGGGCCGGACAGTGGCAGGCGACGATCGTCGGCTTCCTTGTTGTCGCTTTGCTCATCTTCCTACGACATAAATTTCGCAGGGACACGGAAGAGAAGAACCTGCTACTAACCATAACGAGCGAAGGTAAAAAGAAAGTCGCGATGGAAAAGGTCGTTGATCTCCTGAAGGCGCACTGTTCTTCCGTAGATCTCAAGAGACTGGACGAGAGCGAAAATCTGGTTGAGGCGACCTTTCAAGTCGAGTTCAACAACTACGATGGACTGGAATCCAGTCGAAGGGCCCTCTTTGATATGGATGACTCCATTCGCATAACCTATCTCGACAACAGGGGACTGGTTTGAACGTCTCCGCTCCACGCTTTGTGAACCAGAGTGGGTCCTGGGATCGATGAAAATCAAAAGGAAGATCGTCCCGTGGCATAGTCTCGCGAAGTGGATCCTTTCGAAGCAAGGGATCCTCTTTTTCGCGATCATCCTCGTGCTGGCGGCGGTATTCTTTGGAGGGGTTTTTGCGCAAAGGAACGGTAAGATCCGTTACGCGAAAAATCGGCTGATTCAGACGACTCGATTTTTGGGATGGATCAAGTATCGTTCTCACTCTTCACCTGATCAGCTTGTATTGGATATCAATCAGACGAATATCCAGAAACTGGCCTACCAGCGTGAAAGGGCGCTTGCGAACGGGGTGCACATCTTTGAGTCAGGAGATTGGGTAGAGGCACGGATTCGGGTCAACGAACTATCTCTTCCAATCAGGATCCGGCTTAAAGGAACCCTTTCTGATCATTGGGAAGATAACAGAAAATGGTCATATGCGATAAGGCTGCGGGGAGGCAACACCTATAAGGGGATGGAGAGATTTACCATTCAGGATCCCGCTGCGCGGGACTTCATCTTCGAGTGGTTGTATATGAAGGCGCTCAGAAAGGAGGGTCTTATCGCCTCTCGCCTCGCATTTGTGGAGGTATTCATAAACGGTGATAATCATGGAATCTATGCGCTCGAGGAGCACTATGACCGCCTCTTGATTGAGAACAATAGGTTGCGAGAGGGACCGATCGTCGGCTTCAATAAAGACCTTTCCACGCTCTTGTCCATGGATGCATTGCGTAATGGTCTTGGTCCTTGGGATGCATGGGTTGAGAGAAACGATTTCCGAGATAGTCCAATCGATGGATCGCAAACAGATCAGTTGGAGACCGACACGGAGGAGTTTCAACTGTTTGAGAAAGCCTGTGCGCTTTTGGAGTCGTTTCGCAGAGGGGATCGTAGCGCTGCACAGATCTTTGATGTCGAGCAAATGGCTTCTTTCATGGCCTTGAGAGTTCTTTTCGGTTCCGTTGCTTTTGACTGGAGAAACTTCAAATTCTACTTGAATCCGGTGACTTCGAAACTTCAGCCTATCGACCAGGAGGTTATTCCAAAGGGGCTTGCTTACGATTGGTGGCTCAATGACCCCGATGCCCACTACCATAATCTTCTAATCCATCTTCTCTTCAAAGATAAGGATTTCTACCTGGAATATATCTTGAATCTCGAGCGAATGGCTGAATCATCGTATGTCTCTTCCTTTTTGAATGATGTTAAGGAGGAGTTGGAAACTAATCTGGGAATGCTCTATTGGGGACTTTGGGAGCATCCGAATTTCGTATTTACGGAAGAGTATTTCCACGAAAATCAGGAGAAAGTGCGAGCAGCCCTTCGGCCGCATAAGGGAGGGCACGCCTATTTCGACTCCATAGAAGAGAACAGGCTTCGGCTTAGATTCGGTAATTTGCAGCGTCTTCCGATTGAAATAATTGGGGTGTACAAGGAAGGAGTGTGTGAGCTCCCTGCCGCGAAAGAGACAGTGATTGCGGGACGGCAGGGAGATATCGTGAGCTATGAACGAGTCGATTTCTCACTCTCTTTGGATTCCAATTGCCGAGAGGAACTGACTGATGGACTCCTCTTGAAGTATCGAATTTGGGGCCTGGATGAATCTAGTGAATTGCCGGTTTACCGATGGCGGTACTTCCGTGAGGAACTGATTGAAAATGATCCCCGATTGCAGGGCCCCAACATGGGCGAGTTTGAGTTTCTGACGGTCAATGAACTGAAAAGAGAGGTTGTGATTGCGCCCGGTAACTGGACCGTTTCAAAGAGTCTCGTGATTCCGGCCGGCTATGTTGTATATGCCGGAAGAGGGGTTACTCTCCGACTCTCGGAATCAGCGACTCTCGTCAGCTATTCTCCACTTCGGCTGATTGGTTCGGAGATGCAGCCGATCTTGATCCAGGCTGATGACACAACGGGACACGGCATCTTGGTGGTCAAGGCGAGCGAGCGATCACATTTCAGGCACGTCATTTTCGACGGATTGTCCGTACCTCAAACCTCGAAAGCAGGACTTACGGCTTCAATTACACTCTACGAATCTGACGTCACCATCGAACAATGTCTTTTTAGGGAGAACCGGGGAGGAGATGATTTCCTCAATCTGATTCGCTCCGATTTCTTAATCAAGGACTCGTCTTTTCGAGATATATTTGCGGATGCGCTGGATCTCGACTTCTGCTCGGGAAGGATTTCTGGAACAAGCTTTGTGGGAGCGAATAACGATGCCATTGACACATCGGGAAGCAAGGTCACGGTGGAGGATGTGGTTATTGAAGGAGCCGGGGACAAGGGGATAAGCGTTGGAGAAGGAAGCCGTTTCGAAGGCAGACGTATAACGATCAGGGAAGCGGAAGTCGCGCTCTCCAGTAAGGATAGTTCCACGATCAGTGCAGAGGAGGTTTCGATCGAAAATAGTCGGGTCGGGTTCGCCATCTTCCAGAAAAAGCCCGAATTTGGTCCCGGGCGCGCGGAAATAGTGGGCCTTACACTGCAGAACACGATCCGTCCGTATCTCGTTGAAGAGGACTCTTTCCTCTCCATCGATGGGAAAATCGTACCCGGAACCGAACGGAGAGTCGGTGATATGGTTTACGGACAGGTATACGGCCGAGCGAGTGAGTGACGAAACGACGGAGCTACGGACAAGCATAAAGAGGCCTCACGCTAAGGCGCTAAGAAAGAGAATGAGGAGATTGAGAGGAGATGTCCTTCGGGATCTCACAGGTCACTCCTCGAGACGATTCACGATTCTTTTGATCCCGTATTTTATCAGTTCTTCACCGAAGTTAATCAGAAGTCCAAGACGCATATCGGCGAGACGTATGTAGGTGAGCAGTTGCTTTTTGTGGACGGGTGCCATCTTTTCAACAGACTTTAACTCGACGATTACCTTTTCCTCGACCTTTGCGCCTTTCCGTGAGGCATTGACAATGAACCAGTCTTCAAGTCCTGAAGCCGAATACCGAATCGAGCGGAAGTACGTGACTTCATTGATGTCCACCCAGCATGTGGAGGTACTCCTGAAGCTGCATCCGGCGCTGTTCAGGGTGCACTTTCCTCCCCGTTTTATCAACAGTCTCTACTTCGACAGCGTCGACTTCCATCATTTCATGGAGAATCGGGAAGGTGATGCCTACCGGGTCAAGGCGCGAGTCCGGTGGTACGGGGCCATGATGGGACCGATTGAGAAGTCCGCTCTGGAACTGAAGAGCAAGAGTGGTTACGCGATGGGCAAAGAGCGACACGAATTCGGGCCTTTCCAATTTGACCGTGGGTTCACACGGGGGACCATTGATGAGGCCCTCAAATTGACAGAGTTGCCTGACAGAGTGCGATTTGACCTCAGGCGCTTGATCCCCACTTTGCTGACTCGATACGACAGACGATACTATCTCTCATCGTGTGGGCGATTCCGAATCACGATTGATTCCGGACTGATGTATATCGGAGTGAATCCGGCGACGAACCGCTTTCTTAAGATGGAACGGGACCGCGAATCATTGATCGTGGAGCTCAAATATGGAATCGATGATGAAGAGGATGCGAGCGAAATTGCGGAAGGACTTCCTTTTCGCCTGAGTCGCAGCTCAAAGTATGTGAACGGAATCCAACGGATCTACGCTTTCTAGAAAGAAAGTGTCTGCCCGCGAAATACGCTAAAGTTCGCAAAAACCTAGGCCTCTTATTTCGCGCCTTTTAGCGTGTTTAGCGGGCCCTCGTCATCCGGTTTCTGGCGGAATCGTTTGACTTGAAAGATTTCCCACATTCGGCAAGTGTGAAGAATCCGGGCCCGATGGATCAGAGACACATACTTTGCAAGGCGAGATTGGAACTCTCTCCGGATATCAAAGGAGGGCCGACTGAGGGAGATTTTCTGATTCTGAAGAATGAACCGACCCGCACCTACTTGACCGTGACTCGGGAACAGTGGAGGATTCCCCAGCGTTTTCGGGGCGGATCGACGGTTGCTTCAATTCTTCCCCTCCTTATTACGGAACGAGCCTGTCCTCCATTGAAGGAATTGTATGAGTTGATCCTCAAGGCGGTCCAGGAGGAGATTCTCACAGAAGGAGAAGGGGGCAAGGAGAGAGTCCGAGCGATCGAGTGGAACTACAAATTGACTTGGGTGGGGGCGACCTGGATCGGATGTTTCTGTTTTCTATTTGGAGTCGCAGGCCTGTCCTACCGGGGTCCGATGGAGGTTCCGGCGAATGTGTTTGACCTGGTTGGAGGCTATCTTCTTGCGCTTATCGCCCTGAGTATCGGGCAGGTCCTTGGAGCCTGTCTTTTGAGTGACTGCGACTGTGAGGTCTATAACCCCTACCTCCATTGGAAGACGTTGCTTCCCCATCTTCATTTTGATCTCGATGATGAGGTGATGGGAGGGAGGCTCTGCCGAGTAGGGGTTGAGCTGTCGCGGATGGCGCCGCTCTTCTTCGTCACGGGAATGTGCGCATTTGGGATTCCGCGTTTTGATTTTGTGTTGGTGCTGGGGATCTTTTGGGTGATTTCGCCCTTTGGCGAGGCGCCGGCACGGCGGATATTGAAAGCTCTTTTCGATGAGATGCACCTTTCGACGGGCAGCAATTTTCTCTTCCAGGAATACCGGCTGATCAGAGAGAGATTGAACACGCCTCTGCAAACATCCAATTCCACCTATACCGTGATCTCGCTCTTCTATACCTTGGCATGGCTCGTCTCAATCTCGACTTGGGCCATCCACACCTTCAACCTCGAAGCGATCGCGGTCTCGGGTGCCGTCGGTGAATTCATGTTTCGGAAAGGGGTCTTGTTCGCAACTTCGGCGGCTCTCTGCGCCTTGGTTGTCGGATTTCTTGTTTACCATTGTTGGAAACCGGCGGTTGATTTGTTTAAGGAAACTAGGGAACGGTTTCAGTCCAAGGAACCCGCGATCAAGCCCGGGCCGGATATGGTCATTCCCCATCAGAGGATCGTCGACCTGCTTTCGAGTAGTCTTCTTTTTCGCGAACTGAAGTTGGAAGTTGTGGAGGAGATCGCGAAGAGCGTCAAACACCGGGTGGTCAAGGCGCGCGGTTATGTCATGAACGAAGGCGATGAGGGTAACACCCTTTTCATCGTGTTTTCAGGACGAGTTGAGGTATTGCGCGACACCAAGACAGGTCGACCGGAGAGGGTCTCCCTTTTGGGGCCTGGGGAAGTATTTGGCGAAGTTGCGTTGATCCATCAGATACCCCGAAACCGTTCCGTGAGGGCGGCAAGGACTTCCATCCTGCTGACCGTATCGCAGGAGATTTTTGACCGAGTGTTGCTGGAACATATGCCGTCACAAAAAGTCGAGGAGATCATTCAGAAAAGGGCCTTTCTTCATCGAATCCCGCTGTGCCGTGAGTGGTCGGATGACGCCATCACGCGATTCGCGCAGTTCTCCGTCCTCAATAATTACCCTATCGGAGATACGGTACTTCCCGCCGGTATGTTCAACCAGTTCTTCTATATTGTCTACGACGGTCTACTGGATGTCGATCGGGAGGGAAAACGTCTCGCACGTCTGGGAATCGGAGACTTCTTCGGTGAGATCAGCATTATGCAGAACAGCGTGTCGGTGGCAGACGTCGTGGCCAAAAAAGAGACCCGCTGCATTTCGATCTACCGGAACGAATTCCTCCGATTTCTTGGGGAGGATTATGCGATTGCCCTCTACTTTGAACGGATCAGTTCGAGGCGCCTGAAACACCCCATTTTTCCTCTCAGCTAGACCTAAAATCGCGGGCGATTTTAGGTCTTACTTTGCGCCTTCGCGCCTTTGTGTGAGGCTTTTTCGAGGGTACGATTCTCGAATTTCCGGAGGCTTGGCTCTATGTTGCTCTGCCGCTCTTTCCTCCAGGATTTGGTAGACCTGAAAGTCAAAATTCCAGGGGGAGGGATAGACACCCATTCGCTTTCGGGCGATATTCAGGGCTCGCCTGAGTCCGAATCGTTGCCGCAAGTCGTTCGCGAATTGCGTCGGGCTCGGGGAACTGCTCTGAACACCCTTTGTCGGCAGTCGGTGCCGTTTCGCCGTCCTGAAACGCGAGATGGATCGAAATAGAGTCATTCTTGCTGTCGTCCTGCTTAGGTAGGAGAATCGGGGAGACCAAGTTATTTCGGATATCGGTGTGTGAACGTGACATTACTATGCTCGGATAGTTTGGCCCAGGCTTAACAGATTCGGATGGAGTTTTGGAGGCTGGGACCTTCGGAAGTTGATGCTCTTGGTGAATACTGAAACCGTTGGCTCGCAATAGCACTTGAGCGAAGGCGGCTGACACCTTCCCCAACCGTGAACCTTGAACCACTGAACAGCGAATTTGGCAGCGGCGAACCCGCTTGTATTCCCGTAGCAAAGTCCTAAGGTCGGATGCCATGAAGTTCATTACGGATCTTTGGAAGAATAGACGCAGACTCGTGCTCATCACCGGTCTGTTTCTCTTCGTCCTCATGGTTTTCGCCGGGATCGGGGGTGTGATACTTTACAAGCGTCAGATTCCCAAGAACGCCGCCGAGTATTTCTATGCCGGGGCAGGGCACTTGGAACAGCGTCAGTTTGAGCGAGCGCTGGAACAGTTTCTTAAAGCTTCCGACCTTCAACCGGATAACCCCAATTTCTCGAAAGAGGCGGCTAAGGCAGCCTATGCGTTGGGTAGGCGAACCGAGGCCCAGGGATTGGCACAGAAGGCTTGGAACAGGGGACTGAAGGACGCCGAGATCCTTCGGATGATTGTTACCGGCTACCGATCCGCGGGAGAGAGTAGCGGTCTTGAGGAAGCCCTGAAGCTACTCGACCAATTACCGGCGGATGATGAGCATCGTGAACTACGGGGTGACATCTACTATAACTTCGGGGAGCAGGAAGAGGCCATCAGCATTTGGCAGGAGCTCGTCAAGGTAGAACCGGAAGGGGAGCTGATCGTAAAACTGTGTCAAGCTCTCCTACGGGCGGATAGAGTTGAAGAGGCGAAAACAGTGCTCGAAGGGCAACGGAGCGAGAACAATCTTGATGAATCCGGGTATAGTCTTCTGGCCTTCATGGAAATCTTCAGGAATGAGTTTGAAGAGGCGACGGAGACATTCGCCGAGGCTGCTCAAAAAGGGCATGACGGTGAGGGGATCCGAATTCAGAAGGCGCTCTTCAACGTGCTTGCCCAAAAGGTTGACGAAGCCAGGGAAGTACTTGGCGCAATCATAGTCGAGGTTGAGGACGAACAGTCCAACTTGTTGCGGCGACATGCGAGGATCATCGTAGGCTATTTGTCTCTTGGGGCTGACAATCTCTCGGAAATCGAAGAGATGGAATCGATTGCCTCGGGAACACGTGACACCCCCGAGAAGGAGGGCGAACTTCACTTTTACAAGGCCCTCAGGTTTCTTAAGGAAGGAAGTCCGGAGGCCCGGGTGAGCTTGGGGAAAACGCGAAGTCTGATTCGGGGGCAGGCGATCATTGAGGCGCTCTATGCACGTGAATCGGCCCGAGCAGGTGAGTATGAGGAGGCGATCGAGGTATTTAGGGGAATCAGAGGTATTGTCGCGAGATGGCCGGTTACCCGATACGATCTGGCATTCGCCTTGCATAGAAATCGGGAAAACAATGAGGCCATTCAGATCCTTGCGCAAATGCATCGCGAGAAGCTCATCTCCAGAGAATCCCTGAAACTCTATCGCGATGTGGCCTTCGAGTTGAACTTGAGTGACATTGGACAGGCTTCGCAGGGAGCTCTGGAGCAGTACTTTCCTGACGATCCAGGGGTTAAGATGTATAGCGGTGTCTATGCCTTTCAGCAGGGTTCCTTTGAGAAGGCAGGAGCCATTTTCGAAGAGCTGGCAGAAGCCTATCCGGAGGAGACCCGTTTTCAGATTGGGCGAGCGCAGGTGCTCATAGCGGGCGAAAAGTTCGAGGAGGCGATCGAACTCATCGAAAAGAGTATTGCGCCTTACGAAACTCTGGCTCCTCTCGCTGCCGTCGCCCATGTCAATTTGGGGCAGTGGGCGGAAGCAGAGGCCGCCTTTGAGCGCGCCATCTCTGTTAACCAGCCGGTCGCGGTCCATATTGAATACGGGAAGCTGCTACTCCAGCTCAACAAACCGGAGGAGGCCGGCGCCCAGTTTCTGAGTGCGATGGAGCGCGATCAAACGAATCTCGAGGCCAATTTCGGGCTCGGGCTGATCGCCTTCGCCAACCAGGACTGGGAGGAGTATCGGGAGCGTGCGCGAATCCTGAAACGATCGACAGAGAAACTCGAAGAGCGTCATCTTTTACTCCTCGTATCAGCGGAAATGCTCTTTGGGAATTTCCAGCAGGCTCTCGAGTATTCCAAGCTGGCGGTTGAGAAGAACCCCGAGTCCCTCCGGGCCAGATTTTTCGAGGGGAGAAACTATCTGTCTTTGGGACAAATTGATGAGGCTGAGGCGAAGTTCAGGGAAATCCTGGAGCTGGAACCCGAATCAGACAGTGTCAAAGAGCAACTCGCCTTCGTGGTGGGGCGAAAAGGGAATTTCGAAGAGGCCCTGTCTCTCGCCGAGGAGATCATTGAGGCGAATCCGGGGAATATCAGAATCCACCAACTACGGTTTGAATTCACGGTTCTGGCCGGAAAATACGATGTAGCTTCGGATCATTTGGGCGAAATTGAGTCGATGGTGGAACCGGAACGCTATTCGATTTACGCTTCTTGGCTAGCGCAAGTGCAGGGAAACATCGAGGAGGCGGAGGCTCTAGTTGAGCCTTACCTTGAGAATCGGGAGGCAACTATTCAATGGGCCCGACTGCAGTTCGAGCAAGGCAGAGAGACCCCCGCCTTGGAGGCCTTGGCGAAGCATACCCTGAACACTCAACAATGGATCACGTTGGCGGCACTGGCGGAGCAGAAAGGACTCAAGTCCGCGTTGCTTTATTGTTACTCGGAGGCGGTAAAAGTCGATCCTGATAATCCGGTGGTATTGAACAACTGGGCTTGGCATTCGATGCATTCGTCCAATTTCGATCAAGGAAAGGTAGTTAAAGCCGCCAAGAAGGCCTTTGGGATTCTACCGGACAATCCCGACGTTCTCGACACCTACTCAGTCGCCCTTCTGCGAGGAGAGCGATTCCCGGAGTGCCGAAAGGTTTTAACCGAAAATATGGGGCTAACCCTCCGTACTCCTCAGTTGCTCTATCACTTGGGATTCGTCTATGAAAAGATCGGCGAACCGGACAAGGCATTGACGGCCTACAGGCAGTGTCTCAACCTTCTCAAGAGAGAAGGCAACGCCGTCCTGCGCGAGGACCGTGAGGAATTGATCGATCGCATTGATGAGCTCGAAGCGACCCAAATTTAGCAACGGATAAGACCTTTGGTTCCCCATCCGTTGGGAAACTCTCTTCTATTAGCGTTGATTAGTGCAGATTAGCGGTTTCCAATCTCTTTGAAGAGCTCCAGCCATTTTGCGGCGATGATGGGAAAATCCCAGTTGGCTTCAAAGAGTGCCCGTCCTCGGCGTCCCATTTCGCGCCCAACCTCGCGTTGTTCAATAAGATGCTTTACCCTTTCGGTAAAGGTCTCGTGGTCACCCGGTGCAACCACGTATCCGCATTCGTTTTCGACAATCTGTCCGGCCAGTTCTGAATCCGGATCCCCCACAAAGAGGATGGGACGCCCGGCGGCGAGAATGCCGTAGAATTTGCTTGGGAAGACGGAGAAGCGAAATCTTGGATCGAGTGAAATCCAGTGGAGGTCGGGGAGGGAGAGGCTGTTGCACAGTTCGCTACGAGGCTGATAGTCCCGAAAAACGAAGGAGGACCAGCATTCCGGGCGGATCGATCGCTGCATGCGTTCCAAGAGCGCACCTTTCCCGATAAAGAGAAAGCGGGTTTGTGGAATGACGCCCAGGATCTCAGTTGCCTGAAGAAAGGTTGAGTATTCGTGAACGCGACCGAGGTTACCGGAATATCCGATGACGAATTTGCCCTCCAGTCCCCATTCATTTCGGAGGGGATTCTCCTCCGATGGAATAGGACGGATCTCTTCACCTCGGGCCCAATTGGGAAAGACATGGACTGGTCTACGGGCTGTCATTCTTTCCTTCAGATACGCTTTCATGTCTTTACTTGGAACCACGGCGTGATGGCTTCGGTAAATGCTGAAGTCGCGAATTTTTCCAAGAATTCGAAAGATAACCGGTTCTCGATTCGGCTGTGCGTTTGCCCACACGATTTCCGGGAAAAGATCCTGGAACCAGTGGATGACGGGTACTTGCCGAAGGCGGCCTAGGAGGGAGATCGGAATCCCGAGAAGGGGAGGATCCGTCTTTGCGATGAACGCGGCGATTTTTCCGCGATGAAAGAGTAGGACTGGTAAGACCGAAGCAACGAAAGTGAGGTAGTCGAGGAGTCGTCCTATCAAGTTCCGGCGGCCGAAGCAGGTTGACCACACTCTTCTGATGGCCACCCCGTTTTGATTCGCTCGTCTGGGAAGGGATGCTTTCGGATCCGTGTATAGCTGCCTTGAGGTGACAACAGAGATTTCGAATCCACTTGCGGCAAGAAATTCGGCCAGATCTTTCAGAAGCTGGGCCGTAGCGGATTCATCCGGCCAGTAGTATCGATTGATGAATACAAGGAATTTGTCGGGCTTAGATTCTTGCAATGTCCGACAGATTCCTAGTTGGCGCGTTCAAGCAGGAGATCACCCGTCACGAGGAGGTCCATGTCGGTTCTGAGGAAGCAAAGGATCGCTTCCTCCGGCGTGTGCACGATAGGCTCATTCTCGTTCAGTGAGGTGTTGAGAAGGATCGGAACGCCTGTTTCCTCTTCGAATCTCTTAATCAGTTTCCAGTAGACGGGATTGACCGTACGGCTGACGGATTGAAGTCGACCACTGCCGTCGACGTGAGTTACGGCCGGAATCTCGGATCGTTTCTCGGGCCGGATTGTGTAGACCTTCTCCATGAAAGGCGATGGCGCCTCAATCTCGAAGTAGTCCTTGACCCTCTCTTCGAGTATGCTGGGAGCAAACGGTCGGAACTTTTCGCGGAACTTAATCTTCAGATTGATGATATCGCGCATGTCGGCCCTTCTCGGGTCGGCGATGAGAGACCGGTTTCCCAACGCTCGTGCGGCAAACTCCATTCGCCCTTGGAACCAACCCACCACTTTCCCTTCGCATATTGCTTTGATGACGGCCTCCAGGAGCTCGTCGGGAGACAGTTCTCGTGCCTCTATCGGATGCGACTCGGCCGCGACTTTGCACTCTCGATTGGAAAATTCCGGACCCCAGAAGGCGTGTTCGAGTTGAAAGGTGCGAGGCTTATTCAGATGGGCGTTCCAAATGTGAAAGGCTGCTCCGAATGAGGTTCCGTTATCCGCCGCCCCGGCGGGTATGAAGACGTTTCGGAATGGAGTCTGTTGGGTGACTTTCCCGTTGGCGACGGAATTCATCGCTACTCCGCCAACCATGACGAGGTTGTCGGAAGGACAGCGCTGGTGGAGCCGATTGAGAAGGTGGAAGAGGATTTCCTCGACCACCACTAGGAGGGAAGCAGCAATATTTTCGTGTCGCTTATCCATCTCTGAGCTGGGCTTTCGAGACGGGCCGAAGGTCTCTTCGAAGAGCGCACTGTGAAAGGGTTCGACTAGAGGGGCTCCATCATCCCAACTCATCGAAATTCCTGTCCTGTGATGATTGAAATAGTCTAGATTGAGTTCGAATCCATCCTGTGTGAGGGCCACAACTTCGCGAAATTCCTCTACCAAGGTGGGACTGCCATAGGGAGCAAGCCCCATGACCTTGTACTCATCTCCGTAGGCGGGAAAACCGAGATACAGGGTGACAGCATTGTAGAGAAATCCCAGGGAATGCGGATAGTAGACTTGGGAGAGTTTTTCATATTCCCGCCCCTTACCTGCTGCCAGGACGGTGCTGACAAAGTCGCCCATGCCATCGATCGATACGATAGCGGCTTCCTCGTAGGGTGAGACGAAAAATCCTCCTGCGAGGTGAGCGTCATGATGCTCGACATTGTGGATTTCCGCGGTGATCTGCTTTGGGGAGGTCTGAAAGGTTTCGGCAAGGTGGTCCCGGATGCTCAGGCTCTTTCCTTGTCGCTGAAGACGATCCACGATGGAGCGCAAGGACGGCCGTTTGGCTAGGGTGAAAAGCGCTTTGCGCCCCAAATTCGCCCTAGGATCAAATGATACGGCTACATGATCGATCGAATCCGGGCCGATCTCGGCGATCTCAAGACACGAGCGGACCGACTCGGCGGGAAACCCTGCCCAGTGCTTGATTCGGTTAAAGCGTTCCTCTTCAACCGCGGCGATGAGCTCGCCGTCCTTAACCAAAGCGGCAGCCGAATCGCCGTGATAGGCGTTTATTCCTAGAATGTACATGAGTTCTGACTTAGGACATTACGCCTTCTATCGGACTTTCGCGTGTTTGGGAAAGCTCAGGATTGGAGTGGCGGAATATTGGCCAGAAGGCATCTGAGCTGAATCTAAACGTCCCTCTCCGTCGCTCTATCCCTTTGCGTCTTTGCGTGAGGCTCGCTCCCACTATTTTTCTTGCAGCTCAGTGGCTCTGGCCCCGGCTACCTACCTCTGTCGTTCTGTAGCTCCGTCGCTCTGTAGCTCGGTAGTCCCGTCTCTCCGTCCTTCCGGCCTACTGCCCTTTCGCTCCAAGGAGGATGTAGAGCGTTTTCAAAGTAATCGACAGATCGAGAGGGAAGGAGAAGTGGCGGACGTAGTAAAGATCATACTTAAGCTTTTCTATAGTGTCCTTTTCGCTCGCCCCGTAGGAATAGTTCACCTGGGCCCAGCCCGTGATCCCCGGTTTGACGAGATGGCGGAAGTGATAGTGGGGAATGCTCTCTTCATATTTCTCCACCAATTTGATCCACTCTGAACGAGGGCCGATCACCGACATGTTGCCCTGCATCACATTCCAGAGTTGAGGCAGTTCATCGAGGCGGAACTTGCGTAGAAAACGGCCGACTTTGGTGACGCGCTCGTCGTCCTCCCGGGTATAGACATCTCCTTCTTCCGAACCTTGGTACATGGTTCGGAATTTGTAGAGAGTGAAAAGACGCCGATCGCGGCCCACCCTCGTCTGCCTGAAGATGGCAGGCCCTTCGGATTCGAAGAGGACGACGAAGGCTACGATGCCGAGAAGGGGCCAAACCAGAAGCAGCATGGCGAGCGCAAATACAAGGTCGAAAAACCTTTTTGTCCTGGCGTAGGTCAGGCTCTGATTAAGGCGAAAAGCCTCGTCGAAGCCCCAGAGTGGGGGAAGCTCTGAGACTGGAACAATTCTCCAGTTACGAGAGAAGAAAGTGTGGAGAGTCTGGACTTCGGTTTCCTGGAAGTTGATCGCAACGAGCCGTTCCAGAAGTCTTCTTGGTATTCGATTTGGGTCTTCCGCGATGACGATGCTCTCAGCCGCACCTTTTTCCTGTTGCAACGTCTGGAGGATATCGTGCTGTATGGGAGGTGAGTCAGGGTCGTCCGAAATTAGTCGGGTCCCTTTCTTCTCTTCCTCGGTCTCCTCGGTCGCGAAAAAAGAAACCCGCTGGGGCCACTGTAGGGCCCTGAGTTGAGTGTAAAACTGTCGAGCTTGCTCACCAGTCCCCAGGACGAAGAGGGATCGTTTTCCGAGGTCCTCGTAGAGCCTTGTGGCAAGCAATTCTCGATAGAACAACGAGAGAACGGGAAAGATGAGAAAGATAATGGCCAGACTTGCGCGGGGCGGATGGAGGTCCGCGCCGTAAGCGGTCATTGCGTAGATGATGACTGCGGATATAAAAAATGCGATTCCGGAAGCGATGAGATGCTCGCTCATGAAGCGAATCCCGAGCATATCGGTGTTGCGGTCGTATCCGCCGACCAGGGCCAGGGTAGCGAGCGCGGTGACGATGGTGACGACGAGAGCGCTGGGATAGAAGAACTCGGTAAACTGTTGGGAATGCCGCATCAAGACCAGCAGACAATAGAGGGAGGTAATGGCGACGACATCAAGGAGAAGGAGGGAGAATGTGAAGAGTCGGCCTGGTTTTCGACTTTTCTGGTATTCCATCTGCTAACAAGGAAAACTCACAAGGTGGGGATTCGCGACTCACCGGCGAGCTTCTTGTCCAGAAGCCGGAGGGAGAGAAGAATCTCCGCGTAGGTTCGTTGCATAACATAGTGGAGCCCAGCCTTGCCGTCAAGGATGAGACCTTTGGCCAGGAGGCAGTAGAGGGGTACCAGGATAGGGGCGATGATGAGCATCTTCCGAATTTTGTCCCTTCCGTTCAATTGCGCACTCGAAACTGAGAGAAGCGTCTCAGCCTCGATTTCAGCGTAGCGCTCCTGGGATTGAATCCAACGGCTGAGCGGCTTGCGGTCATCGTGATAGAGATGTTCTTTGAGGGGGGCGATCTTACCATCGATCTCCACTCTGTGACCGTGTCCTTCATTTTCGTAGCGCGCTCGATCTCGACGATAGAGAATAGTTCGGGGAGGAAGAAGAGTACCCCGTAGAGGACGACCTAAGATGCAGTAAATAAAGGCCGCCTTGAAGCCATCGGCGTCAATCGAACTCAGTTGAATCTCCTCCATTAATCGCTCGCTCACGAGATAGTCAGCGTCAAGGGACAGGACCCATTCGGAATCGATGGCAGTCAAACCGAAATTGCACTGATTGGCAAAGTTGTCGAATTCCCGCGTGTAGCATTCCGCATTAGGAAACTCCCTGATGAGTTCTACCGTCCGGTCTTCGCTCCCGCTGTCAACGATCACGATTCTCTGGGCCCAAGTCAGGTGCTGGAGGCAGCGCTCTATATTGGCTTCCTCGTTATAGGTAATGACTAATGGGGTGATTCGATCGAGATCCACCGGTATCCAGTCAGAGTTTGGAAATCTCAATCGCGACCTTCAGAAAGTGCTTGCCGATCCACTCGGAGAGGCCTGAAGTCTTGTACCTGAGTCTTCTTACGGAGCCGAATTTCTTGGCTGTCAGAATAAGGCTGAACTGTGATACCCAATGCACCGCGTCCCGATCGATACTGAATGGGAGCCTAAATAGGGCGGGATCAAGATGGATGAGGTAGACCGGTTTCCGAAGGAGGAGAGTTTTGATTCGCAGGTAGAACAGAAAGAGCCCGATCTTGAATTTGAGGGAAGGCCCGTAATGATCGCAAGAATGGGACAGGTAGAAGGGCATGTCATACCGTGGGCAGTAGAGAAAAAGTCTACCTTGGGGATGGAGGCAGTCCAGTAGCTTAATCAGGTTTTGCTCGGGGCGCGTCAGGTGTTCAAAAACGTAGAAGGAAAAAATGATGTCAAATTTCGTTTGAAGCTCATCCATATCTCCGATAAAGACTCTGTCGGCAACGGCTTCGAGGTGGTCAATGTTGAACCTTGTGACGTCTTGTGCCGTCCAAGTTACCTGGGATCGAATATCCTCAATGGCAGAAGCAAATCCGGATTTTCCCGCCCCAATTTCAAGGACGTGGCAGTGGCCTTTCTGGTCAATCACTTGACGAATCCGAGCAATAATGGGAGCCCCTGAAGCCAATTGAAAAGAGGCCTCTTCAAAAGCAACATAGCCATGCGGCGTCTCGTAGTAGCTCCAAAGCTTTCTTTCGAGTTCCGCCACTCGGGGATCGCTGGGAGTTGCAAATATCTTCGCTAGGTGCACTGGATCAATACGCTATGGTTCTTTTGAGACGTTGGATGGAGCGCGTGAGTCGAAATCTCGTGCTGCGAAGGAGACTACCGGAACGGTTCGGGTCTCTCTTTCTCTATGTTTCGCCGGGGGCGGCGCTTTCATACTACGGTCCCTTGCGCGGTTCCCGATGGACTGATCTGTTTGATTTCGCCGAGCACTTCGTAATGCCCGGAGATGTGGTTTGGGATGTCGGAACAAATATGGGCGTGTTTTCCTTTGCGGCGGCCTCTCGAGCAGGACCCGAGGGAATGGTTCTCTGTTTGGAGGCGGACGCCTGGTCAGTTCAAATGCTGAGAAGATCGGCAAGGACAAATGGAGGAAGGATGTCGTCCATCGAGATTTTGCAGGTTGCGATCTCTGATCGTCTGGGCGTTGAAACCTTGAATATTCCGGAGCGAGGCAGGGCTGCTGCGCACCTTGAAAACGCTGGTGGTGCGGGAAGAGAAATCACCGGGGATGTGAGAGAGCAGCAATTGGTAATGACCGTATCCCTTGATTGGTTGGCGGAAATGCGTTCATCTCAACCAAACGTATTGAAGATCGATGTCGATGGAGGGGAATCCAAAGTCCTCGGGGGGGCGAAGACCATGATTGAGGAAAAACGTCCTGTAATCCTTACCGAGGTGTACTCTCGAAACTCTGATTTTGTCGCTCAGTATTTCAGGGAGCGAGAATATCGGATCTTCGAATTTGATTCGGGTATCCAGGGGGTCAGGGAGATTGATGCACCGGCCTACAACACCCTGGCGGTTCCCTCTGAATCCGAGGCTCTTCCTTTAGGAGGCCGCTGAGAGAGGAGATTAGGAATTTCAGCCTGGAAATCTGTGAGAAATGCGTCGTTCGACAGCAGTTGCTCGAAAATACCCAGGTGGCGTCCGGCGATGGCTTCGTAACTGAAGGCCTGGGCTTTTTCATGAGCTCGCCTTCCCATGCGGGCAGTAGCCGGTGCGTTATTGAGAGCATTTTCAAGTAATATTGTCAGACTTCGGACGGGATCTGGCAGTCTATGATCGAATACGAGGCCATTCACTCCTGCGTCAACGTAGTCGGAGAAACAGTTTAGTGATGACACCACCGGTGGAACTCCTGTGGCCATGGCTTCGAGGGGTGCGACGGGACAGGCTTCACCTTTTTCGGCAAGCGAAGGATAGCGAAAATCCCTGCGCTGCGGTAGTGAGCGACAAGCCCGTCAATATTGAAGACAGGTTCACAGAACTCGATGTTCGGACTCTTCGCTTGCATCTTTAGAGAATCCAGAAAGGCCCCGCCTCCGCCTCCCTGGCTTTGTTTAGAGGGGCCGACTATGGTGAGCTTGAGGCCTGGGAATTGATTCGCGAGATGGTTGAACGCTCCGACAAGAAGGTGAATGCCTTTCTCGGGATGGATGCGGCCAACATAAAGGATCCTCTTCATGGTATCCTCTATCAATTCCGTACTCTCGGGAATGAACTGGAACGTGTTTATTGGATTGTGAACCATGGTTGTCCTAGCTGCACAAGAGGGCGTCTGGGCCACGATGTTGCGGGCGATTTCCGAAGAGGCAGCGACAATGCACGCTGCCTTTCGATAGAGGAAGTATTGACCCTTAGGAAATCGATTCGCGTTTACCACAATCCGGCCTACCTTCCTTCCCTTGAGTCCCGCCAGAGGGGGAAGCCAGAAATCGTTAGTCACTAGAATATCGGCCTCGGGCAGTCGGCGGAGGGCTCCCAGGCTGTAGAATAGATTACGAACGAGATCCTTCCAAATCGATAAACTCTGTGAATACCCACCCCAGCGAATGTATCTCACATTGTTTCGAGTTTCCAACTCGGGTTGCTCCTCATAAGCGCGGGCCACGATTGTGACCTTGTGGCCTCGCTTGGAGAACTCCTCCCCGAGTCCCTCCCAGACGCGCTGCACGGCGCCGCCCTGCAAGGGGGGCACAGGGTAGTTTGGACCCGTGGCGATGGTTATGCGCATCCGAGGAATATTAGAATTCAGATTTGGATTGGTGGCGGGTGCCTCACGTTCTTCGATTCCAGAACGCAGTCCGGCTTATCCCCGCTGCCGAGGACCCATCGATAGACTCCAGCCATTTGCTCGGCAACACGAGGCCAGGTGTATTTTTCCGAAACCAAGCTTCGACCCCGTTCTCCCATCTCTTCTCTTAGCTCACTGCTGAGGTTCATAGCCTCAGTAAGGGTGGATTTGAGCGAATCTTCGGAGGCTTCAATCCACCACCCGCATTGGTGAGTGATCACTTCCTTCCAAGGAGTTCCTTTGGTTGTTATCACGGGAACGCCGTGCACAAGTGACTCTGCCACCACTATACCAAAATTCTCAGAGAAGCTGGGAAGGACGAATAGATCGGCGTGTAACAGAGCTGCTTCCTTCACTCTTCCGTCGAGCGGACCCGAGAGGGAGACCGAAGCATCGATTCCCTTGCGTAGCACAACCTTGGTGAGGCGCTCTCGATAGCTCTCCCAATCGCCACCGGCAATCAGCAGATGCCATTGAGGAAAAGAAGCGTGCAGCGAAGCCCACGAGGAAGTGAGAAGGTCGAGACCTTTCTTGGGATGCAGTCGGGACATGAAGAGGAGATATCGCTTTCCTCGAAGGCGTGGGAAATGCCGCTCCAAATGTTCCCTCGCCGGCTTGAGGTCGCGATCTGGAATCTCAACCCCATTCGGAATAAGGGCGATTGGTTGTCTGAACCCCTTTCTGCGTATGGATTGCGCTTCGGCTTCGGAGGTTGCATGAAAAAGGCGGGCATAGCGGAGGTTTCGTTTTTCGAAAATATGCCACGCCAAGAGCTTTCGCCAGCGGCTTCTTTCCTGAGCCCATGGTTCCAGCATGCCTCTCGGGGAGATGACCAACGGGATGTTCGCTTTTTCCGCTGCCTGCCTAGCGTACCAGTTGGGAAACATCCACAGGCCGTGATTATGTATGAGAGAGAGTTGAGTGGCGGCTTGGGCGGAGAGGAGTTTGCGGAGCTCCCGGTTGAAGCCTCGAAAGCGCCGTGTCAGGAGAGAGGCTTTGGGACAATCGACAACAACACCCTCGGGTATGAGTTGACTTCCGAGTGCTTCGTAGTCGAGGGAGAATATCTTTGTGGCAACGCTCTTGCTTTGAAGATGCCGGCACAGCTGTGTCACCGACACCGCGGGTCCACCTGTCATTGCGTTGATACTGGCGACGACGTGGCCGACATGGGTGTCAGAGCTACTGAGCGACGAAACTACTGAGCGACCGGGCTTATGGTCCTCACAACCTCCTTTCGACATACCCGTGGGCCTATTCGCGAAGCTACCTAGAGGCTGTCCCAAATCCGAGAGGATTTGGGTGGAAGCCTGATACCGATATCAATCTTCGTCACGTTATGTAGACCACGACATGCCTTCCGTCCTCGGTAGCTTACCTTTTATCCGTTATGCACCTTTCCAGCACCCTTCCTCTCGCTTTGAGTCGATAGTTCTCCCAAGGAAGCGCCTCTGACTCGATTCTTGGATCCCTATGCCGCCTGCGTTGCCTCTTTCTCATGTTCTTGCGCAAGTCTCTGCGCGATTTTCCATAGATTGTGGGACAGAACCGACCAGGCCACGCTAAGGTTACGGTTGTCAAAGCCTTTGCTGCGTATCTTGCCCCCGTGCCATCGGTTCTTGAGCACTCCGATCCGGCCTTCGGTGCTCCCTCGTCGTCGCTGCAACCGGACAAAGCGCGGCTCCTCCATCCGCTCCTTGAGCTCTTGTGGATTGCGGGGCGTAAGGGCGTCAAAAATCCCCTCTGCCTGGAGCCGCTTGCTGGCCGCCTTCGAGGCATAGCCCCGATCCCCACTGATCGCTTCGATCTTCTCCTCTAAAGCGAAGCCCTTTTGCCTCTCCAGACTTTCCCAAAGCTGCTTCAATTCGCTCGGGGCCTGCCCCCCATACAGTTTCCAGTCCAACAGATATCCCTCTGCGCTCTCGCATAAATAAAGGGTGTTGCCAAACTCCACCTCCCGATCTGCCTTGCCTCGCACGATGACGTCAATCTCAGGTTCGTAGGCGCTCAGGATCTTCTCCTCATTCTTCACCTGCCGCCCCCCTATGATCCGTTCGTGCGCCTGTTTCATGACCTGCGGTATCTGCTCTAACATACCATCCATTCGCTCGATGATTCGGCTCGCCTTCTTCTCGGTGTAATCGCTTTGCATCCACATAGCTTCCAATAAGTCACGGTGGCGAAGGGCATGGCCCTCAATCTTCTTGAGCAATAGCTTCATCCGCCGCAGGATCCCTTTACGCGCTTTGCCCGCCTCCCGGCGCCGACGCGCATGCGTCATCTCCAGGCACCGTTTGTTCATCTCCCGAGCCAATCCCTTTGCTCCCTGGGGCATGCGCTGTTTCATTCCCGCCTGCCGGATCAGACTGATCGCCTTGAGCAGCGTTGCTCCCACATCCTTGAGCAAGACCCAGTCCACGGGCCAGTGGATGTTCGCTTCCAGGCAAGTGGCGTCGATCAGGCATTCCCTCGTATCGATCGGCTTCTCTAATCCTGCCTCACCACAATGTTCAGCATTGCCCACCACCTCGGTCATCCTTGCATGCAGCTGTCTCAGATACGCTTCGTCGAAGAATTTCGAATCCCGTTCCAGACTGCTCTTCGATATTTTCCGGATCCCGTCTACCTCACGCACCCGGCAAAAATTAGCCAGAAGCTCACTGCGTCCCAACTCCTGCGACAGACAACGAAAGGATATCCCTCCGAGTAAATGACGCACCACCTCCACCCGCAGCGCTTTTATCGCTCTTAGAGCGCGTCGCTCCCGATCCTTCCCTCCCGCTTCATCCCATCCTTCCAAGGCTTTTACGATCGCCTCCCTTTCCAGCGAGGAGTCGATCAAAACCCGGTCAATCCGCTCCATTGTTTCCAGAAACACGGTGTAGTCTTTGCATCGAATGACTGGAGTTAGGGCTGGACGCAGGAAGCTTTGTACGGCAATATTTTTCATGAGAAGGGCGTGCTTTGTATTTGACTAACGCAAGCATAAGCGCCCTTTTTCGCCGGATCGAGCTTTTTGCAGCTCTATCCGGCCTTTTTTTTGCCCATAACTCATTAAAAATCAATTGTTTCCACCACTGGGACGGGCTCTACCTACTCACGTCTCGGCGCATTGTGGTGGCTCCTTCTTTCCATCCAATCCACCCAACCTCTCCAAGGATCAAGCCCGTTGCTGGTCGGCAGCTTGGTTGTTCCGTGGCTCTGCAGTTCCGTCTCTCGGCAGCTCCGTACCCTACGGCGTTTGTTCCACTAGAAGTCGTAGAAATCCGATCACGTCGGCAACCGGTATCTTAGCTTGGATGGTCCAAGAATTGGCATCCTCACCGACGATTGCTATAATAGGAGCGACGAGGTCGACATAGGTCACAAGGTCGGTCGATTGTTGTATTCTGAAACTGACGTTTTCAACGAACTTTCCCCGACGGAAGGTCATGATCAGAAAGATGCTTCCGTCATCGCTCACGATCCCTGTGGTGGGTCCGGCCCCGCTGTTGTTATCGGTTGGATCGAGGCCCATGAAGTAGGCCTCGAGATTGGACAGACCGTCTTGGCTGAAGTCGTCTTCCGGTCCTGAATTGTCATCACCGGGATCGAGAAAGTTGCTTAAGGGCTGAATTCCCTCTTCGGAGGGTGAACTGATGATGAAATCACCTGTTATGGGAGCGGTGAGCGCGGCAACCGAGCCAAACCCGGAAAAAAGTCTTGATCCGGATTCACCCGGGGGAGGGACGACGGAGTAAGTCAGCGTCCTGACTTGATCACCGATAAGGGAAAAGCTGACCACGCCGGAAGGGGGATCGAAGGAGCCGTTATCGCTAACTCCTTCTGCTGTCCAACCCTCCGGAATAGTGTCTTCGACTGTATAATCCGTCACTCCGAGAGATGGAGTAATAGTAATTGAGACTGGGTTACCCACTTCTGGAAGGTAGTTGCCGGGAAGACTCCGTGTAAGGGTAAGATCCGGAGGCGGCGGTGGATTCAGTCCCGAAATAAAGATGGTGACGGTTGCGGTATCGATCGCTCCCTTTTGGTCCTGAACGATATAGGTGAAGATATCGGTGTCCAGTTGCCCGGCTTGCAAGGCATTGTATTTCCCATTTGGGTCGTAAATGAAAGTCCCGTCACCGACATTGAAGACTTCACCGACGGTGAATTGAAGGTCGATGCTCTGAATCGAGAGTATGTCTTCCGCATTGGGGTCACTGTCGTTATCGAGAACGTTACCGGTGATGAATGGGGTCGCCTCATCCGTGGAAAATGCGGGACCGAAGTCTAGGTCGTCCACTGCGTTGGGAGGGTCGTTGAGGGCGTCGAAGGTTATGAAGGCAGAAATCGGTCCATCTGACAAACCAGCGGGGTCGAAGACAGAAACGTCAAAGGAGGGAGGGAATGCGTCTCCATCGTCCACGAAGCGGACCGAGTTGGCAGAGATTTCCTGCAGAGTGAATTGGGTGATTGGAACTCCGAATGCACTAGCAGAATCGAACTGCCCTCCAGTAACGCTCGTAACAACGAAGTTTAGAGTAGCGTCGAGGTGATCGGGGTCGGTCGCACTGAGAAAGGCACTGGTGAGTAAAACGGCGCCACCCCGAGCGATGGAAAGATTCGTGTTTCCGAGAACTGGGGGGTCATTGGCTCCGAGAATGGTAATGGAAACGGTCGCCGCATTTGTCTCTCCGGCAAGGTCTTCGGCGGTATAGGTGAAAGTATCTGAACCGAGGTCACCCACCTGGAGGAAATTCAGCGCCTGGTTGGGATCGTAGTTGAAGGTTCCGTTGCCGTTGTCGATCACTAAACCAGCAGTATTCGATGTATCGATGCTCAGGAGAGAAACGGTGTCACCGGCGTCAGGATCGGAGTCATTGGTGAGGACATTTCCGGTGGTTATGGGAGTGTCTTCATCCGTAAGGAAGCCGGGACCGCCGTCGTTCACGGCATTGGGAGGATCATTGGCCGGAGTGATGGTCAGGTTGACCGTAGCCAGGGACCCGTTGTCTGCGTCCTTCGGTCGATAAGTGAAATTGTCTGCCAGAGTCTCGGTTCCGTTGTGGGTGTAGGTGAATGATCCGTCGAGATTGAGAGTAAATGAAGAGGCGTTGCCGGGAGCATTTATGAGGTCGGCGGTAAGAGGATTACCTTCCGAATCCGTATCGTTATCCAAAATCGTGGTCGCATTCAAAGGAGTATCGAGCAGATCGATGGATGAGTCATAGGAACTTCCTTCCGTTACGGTGGCGGCGTCATTGACTCCCATAGGGGCGTCATTGACGGGGTTGACGGAAATGGAGACGAGGAAAGGTTGTGATTCGCCTGGAATTGGGAGCCCGTCGTCGCGAACCGTGAGTTGGAAGCTATCTGTTGGGGAGTCGCTGCCGCCGTGATTGTAGGTTACCGAGTTGCCTGCGAGTTGCAACTGAGTAAAGGTGGCGCCTGCTCCAAGGAGGAGTCCGTCGCGACGGAGGGTCCCTTCGGCCGGAACCTGCTGCACGGCGAAAACGAGCCCGCTATCGACATCGTCGACGTCGGTGGCCGCCAAATTCGAGCTTGAGATGATATTTCCGAACGATCCTTCGTCAAAAACATACTCCTCGTTTAGGGAAACTTCCGGTGGGTCGTTGACAGGCTGGAGAGTGATGGTGACGGTTGCAGGTGGACCTGTTTCGCCATCGTCCGGCACGTAAATAAAGGTGTCGGAAAGCCCTTCGGAGCCGTCGTGTGTGTAGGTGAAGGTACCGTCTGCATTGAAATTGAAAGAATTGGCGCTGTTGGGGCCGGTCAGCAAAGTCGTAGTGATGGTATCTCCTTCAGGATCGAGGTCATTGACTTTCACGGAGTCGTTGTTGGGATCGCCTACCGAGCCGTCGGCATCATCTGCCGTCAGGGTGGCGCCCTCGAATATCGTGTAACTGTCATTCACTCCCAAGGGTGGGTCATTGACCGGAGTAACCGTAATGGTGACGAGAGCAACGTTACCTGGTTCAGTGTCCTCCGCACGATAAGCGAAAAAATCGACCAGGTTCTCACTTCCATCATGAGTGTAGGAGAAAGATCCGTCCCCATTGAAGGTGAAGCTTGAGGCGAAGCTTGGTCCACTCTCAAACTCAGATATAAATGGGGGAGGCGGCAATCCGCCCTCTCCTTCACCTTCCTCGCCGCCTGAAGTCCCTTCCCCGCCACCTTCATTGACGATTCCGTTGGATACCAGTACCGCGGTCAGAGCATTGCCCTCCATGTCGGAATCGTTTGCCAGAAGGCCGTCGTTATTTGGGTCTCCGTCGGATCCGTCGAGATCATCGGCCTCCAAGTTTGCACCTTCTCCCACGGTGAAATTGTCGTTGACCGAATCGGGCGGGTCGTTTGCCGGTTGAATCGTGATATTGACAGTGGCGTTGTTGCTGTCGGCCAATCCGTCGTTTGCGAGATAGGTAAAGCTGTCGAAAGTGTCCTCGCCCCCGTCGTGTTCGTAGGAGAAAGTCCCGTCACTGTTCAAGTTGAAGGTGTCGGCGTGGATGGGTCCTGAGTCCAGGATCGCGGTGATGTGCGTTCCCTCACCATCGGAATCGTTCGCCAGCACTCCGTCATCCTCCGGTCCGCCGGTGGAACCGTCAGGGTCGGTTGCGGAGAGGGTTTCACCTTCCTCTACGGCATAATTGTCGATCTGAGCATTTGGAGCGTCGTTCTGAGGGATGATGGTCAGATTGACGGTCGCGAGAGTTCCGGGGTCGCTATCATTCGGGACGTAGCTGAAGGTGTCGTCCGTCGTTTCGCTTCCATCGTGGGTGTATTCGAAGGTACCGTTTGCATTGAGGTTGAAAAAGGAAGAGTTGGTTGGGGCCAAAGAAAGGACTGCGGAAAGGGAATCTCCTTCAGTGTCTGTATCATTGTCCAAGACGCTGTCGGCGCCCGGTTCGGTGTCGAGCAGATCGACCGTCGAGTTGAAGGATGCGCCTTCATCCAAAGTGGCGGCGTCATTCACTCCTATTGGAGGATCGTTGTCGGAGAGGACCGTGATATTGAAAATGGTGGAGTTTGAAACTCCTGCCACCGGCAGGTTGTCATCTTGCACCGTAAACTCGAAACTGTCCGATGTCGTCTCGCTGCCGTTGTGGCTGTAGCTGAGCGTGTTGAGGTTGTCGATGTCATTTTGGGTAAAGGTATCGTTCATTCCCAGGGCGAAGGCATCTCTGAATAAAGTACCGTTTAGTGGGGGTTCTGTCAGAGTATAGAGGAGACTGGAGTCGTCGCTGTCGGGATCGGTAGCGGAGAGTTTTGAATTCTGGATGACGTTATTCGAGGTGCCTTCGATAACCGTTAGTCCGGTATTAACAGGTATATTCGGATCGTCGTTGACGGAAGTTATGGTGATGGAAATTGTAGCGATCGTTCCTGGATCCGCGTCTTCCGGTTGATAGGTAAAACTGTCCATGCTGGTCTCGCTTCCATCATGGTTGTAGACGAAAGTTCCAGATGGATCTAAGAGAACAGCCGCGCCCGCATTGGTCGGTTGGGTCAGTAGCGTAGCGGTCAGGATGTCGTCCTCGATATCGGTATCGTTGAAAAGGACTCCGTCGTTGTTGGAATCGCCGAAGGAGCCGTTTGCATCATTGACGTCAAGGATGCCCCCCTCCGGAACTGTATAAGTGTCTTCGACGCCCGTGGGCGGGTCGTTGACTGCGACTATGGTAATGGCAACGGTGGCGCTTGAGCCCGCTACACCGTCGTCGGGATGGTAGACAAAGCTGTCAAAAGTAGATTCTCCTCCATCGTGCGTGTAAGTGAAAGTTCCATTGGGATTCAAAATCGCCAATATTCCGTTAACGGGCCCCGTTTCCAGCACCGCGGTAATTAGATCGTCTTCGGTATCAATGTCGTTGAGAAGAATCGAATCGTCAGTCAGATCCCCCGAAGTGGCGTCGCCGTCCGGATCATCAACCACTAGATTACCGCCCTCGCTGATGGAGAAAGCATCGTCGACACCTGAGGGCGGGTTGTTGATCGCTATGGTGACAATTGCGATGGTCCCGTCTTCGCTGTCCCTCGGTCGATAGGTGAAGGAGTCGGTGCCGGGCTCGCTGCCATCGTGAACGTAGGTGAAAGAGCCGTCGGAATTGAGCGTGAATGGGCCGCCGGTGTGCTCCAGAGGTGGGCTCACGAGAAGGGCGGTAAGACTGTCCAATTCAGAATCAAGATCGTTAATTAGAACGCCGTCGTCACTGGGGTCCCCCACGGACGCCGTTCCATCGATGTCATCTACCGTCAGGGTTCCCCCAACGGGGACTTCATAAGTGTCAGGAGACCCGACAGGCGGGTCGTTAACGGGTGAGATAATAATCGTCACGGTGGCGGCGCTGCCCATGGCGGGGTCTGTTGGCCTGTAAACAAAGCTGTCCAGAGTAGCTTCGGCTCCGTTGTTTTGATAGTCGAAGGTGCCGTCCCCGAATAGATTGAAGGAATCGGCGTTAGCCGGCGGGCTCACTAATTCCGCGGCCAATGGGTCTCCCTCACTGTCGAAGTCATTTAATATGACACTGTTGTCGGTCGAGTCTCCCGGACTGGCGGCGCCGTCCGGATCATCAACCAAGAGATTTCCACCTTCTGGGATGTTGTAGATATCCCCAAATCCCTGCGGAGGATCGTTGACCGGCGTGACCAAAATGTTGAATGACGTCTGATCTGTTTCGCCGGGTGTGGGAACCTCATCGTCCCTCGTCGTAAAATCGAAAGTGTCGGCGGTGGTTTCACTACCGTTGTGAGCGTATGAAATCTGGTTTCCCGTAATCTGGCTTTGAAGAAAAGTGTCATCGACTCCCAAAGGGGAGCCGCCCGAGAAAAGAGTGCCGTTGGTCGGGGAGACATCTATGGTAAAGACGAGACCGGGATCGTTGTCATCCGGATCTGCCGCGGCCAGAAGGCCCCCGCCAATGATGTTGGCGGCCGAACCCTCATCGACTGTGATGCCCAGATTCTGGGTGATCTGAGGAGAGTCATTGACCGGAATCATTGTGAGGTTGGCGGTGGTAGAGTTTCCGTTTTCCTGCCCGTCGTTGGTGTGGTAAGTGAAGGAATCGGTCAGATTCTCGGAATCGTCGTGTTGGTAATTGAAGGTCCCATTCGGGAAGAGTTGGAATGCGACGCTGTTGCTCGGGCCATTGTCGAGAATGGCGGTGAGGCTGTCGTCTTCCGCATCCGTGTCGTTCACCAGGACGCTGTCATCGGAATCGTCTCCGACCGAGCCATTGGCATCGTTAGCATTTAGGATGCCGCCTTCGGCGAGAGCATAGTCATCCACTACTGATTCCGGTGGATCGTTGACCGAAGTGACGGTAATCGTGACCGTGGCCTCGCTGCCGGGTGAACCGTCGTTGGGTCGGTAGGTGAAGCTATCCAGGTTGGTTTCACTTCCATCGTGGGTATAGGAAAAGGTCCCATCGGCATTGAGATTGAAGGAGGCGGCATTGCTCGGGCCGCTCACCAGCTCCGCCGAGAGAGCGTCCCCTTCGTTATCGAGGTCGTTTAGGATTATGCTGTCGTCGCTTGGGTCTCCCCCTGTCGTGGTCCCGTCGACATCGTCGACCTCGAGGGTCCCTCCTTCAGCCACGACGAAATTGTCGGCCACCCCAGTGGGAGGATTGTTAATGATGATTGTGGCAGTGGTGATGGCGCTGTCTTCCAAGCCGTCGTTGGCTCGGTAGGTAAAACTGTCGACCAGAGGGGTCGCGCCGATTCCGTCGTGTTGGTAGGTGAAAGTCCCGTCAGACATCAGGTTGAACGACGCAGCTTTGGTTGGCCCAGTCTCGAGCGTAGCCGTAAGAGGATCATTCTCCGGATCATCTTCGTTCACCAGGACGCCGTCATCGCTGCTGTCTCCTCCCGTGACGGTTCCGTCCGCGTCGTTGACCGTCAGGGTGCCGCCGAAGGCGACCCGGTAGGTGTCATCGACCCCATCCGGGGCGTCGTTTACCGGGGTAATTGTGATAAATGCGGAGGGCGTGTTCCCTGGGTCCGCATCGCTCACCTGGTAGATGAACAGATCGTTGGTTGTTTCACTACCGTCGTGGGTATAGGAGAAGGATCCATCCGGGTTGACATTGAATGATGCGGCGTTGTTGAAACCGCTCACCACTGCGGCGGTAAAGGAATCTCCTTCGTCATCGGAATCGTTCACCAGGAGACCATCATCGTTAGCGTTGCCCGGGGTTGCGGTACCGTCGATGTCGGTGACCGAAAGGATGCCCCCTTCCGGGACCGTATAGCTGTCATTTTGTCCCTCGGGCGGGTCGTTGACAGGTGTAATGGAGATGTTGACCGTCGCCGGTGTCCCGGGATCGGAGTCATCGGGACGGTAGGTGAAACTGTCGGCGATGGTTTCACTGCCGTCGTGCGTATAGATGAAAGTCCCGTCCGAGTTGAGAGTAATAATGCCGCCTTCCTGGTGGGAAGGTTCGGTCAGTTTGACCGCGGTTGTAAGATCGCCCTCGGTGTCGGTGTCGTTGACCAGAACGGAATCGTTGTTGGGATCGCCGCCGCCTACGGCATCGAGAGCGAAAAGCATGCCGCCTTCAGGTACGGTGTAGCTGTCGTCCATTCCCACCGGAGCGGATTCGAAATTCGCGATCAGATGCGCGTCTCCCGGCACTACGAACTGCAGTGGATTATCGGTGGATACGATGGCTCCGCTCCAATTGGAGAAGAAGAATCCAGGGGACGGGTTGGGCGTAAGGGTGACGGTCTTGCCGAAACTATATTTGGTTTGCACCGGTTCGAATTGGACACTTCCAAATCCGACTTGATTAGGCGCCGTGGTGATCGTTTTCGAATTGGTCTGGTTGTTCTGCAGGAGGGTGGGTGTAAACGAGATAATATTGTTGACGATACAGTTGCGAACGACGCCGCCGAGAACCGAATTTGGACTGGATCCCACAATGATCCCTCCTGAACCAAACACCGTGTTCCCGATCACCTGGTAGCCGTCGACGAGGATATTCTCATCTCCTCCGATGAATCCAACTGCACCGCTGGAAGGGCTCGAAAGCGTGAATTCGAGTTCTTCCGGAATTTCATACCTGCCGCCCATTATCGTGATATCCGGATTGTTCTGGCGAACGACAATCCCTGTAAGAACGAGCCCATCCGCGTCCACTGCGCCTTCGTGGGTCATGGTGATGTTCTCTATCATGCCTCCCGCTCCCGCGAAACCGCCGGCAACGTTCGAACTGATATCCATTATGGGACTTCCGAAATAGTTGTAGGGATCAGGGTTGCCGCTGTTTTCCTCAATGATAAAGGTCATATCCTTGAAGAGAAATCCACCGGAATTGTTCATCGCGGCGACCGCATTCACGGCTGTGCCTCCGATAAAGCTGGTTCCCGTGCACTTGAAAGCCTCGTAACCTCCTAGAAGCGTCTTGCTCGTCATATTGCAGTTAATATGCAGCCTCCACCATCGGAATCGGCCCACTGGTAGCGCCATTGCACGTAGGCGCGCAAACCGTCGGTCATAAATCCGTCGATATTCTCAGCCCAGACATTGTTGGCCCCGGACGTCCCGACCGTCTTTTGAAACACGTCGGTAACGATGAGATTCTCGGCTCTGGCGTTGTGGCTGAAGTAGAACAAGATCCCAAAGGGAAAGAAATTGCCGGAGAGCTGATGATTGGGATTGAGGCCGAAACCGTGATCCCTGGCGTTTCCCATGAGGTGAAAATCACGTATCTCGCAACCGACACAGTCGTAGATAACGAGGGTGGCGGAGGGCACGCCCTCCGGGGTGAAGATCTTGGTCTCGTTCTTGCCCGCGCCGGCCAGGGTCCAGTCTGGATGGTCGTGGATAAAAATCTCTCCGCTGATTGCAATGTCGCCCGCCGGTACCAGTATCGTAGCCGAGTCGGGGAACAGATGTTTGGTTAAGACCGAGGGCCGCTTCCCAAGGATATTAAAGACCGAGACGTTGTTCAAATAGACCTGCGCATTCTGGGCCTCGATCACGGCAGTTTTATCGAGTGTCAGGGTCAGTCCTCCGCCGGAAACATCGAGGACTGTGGCCTCGAGAGATATCGGGGCCACCACGGCGCGGTAGTAATCTTTGAAGGGGATCGGTAGCCACTCGTTTCCCCCTTCGGAGGGATTAATAAAGTAGACGACTCTGTCACTCCGCAGCCATGCGATTCTGAATAGCGGAGGGCTCAGATCCATGTCCCGTTCAGCGGCGTCGGCGTACCTCGTCACAGGAAAGGTCCCACCCACTCCCTCAGTTCCCCTTTCACCCGGGGTCTCTCCGGGAGGCAGAACTTCGTTCCCGATCTCGACGATGATTTCGTCACCCACTTCGAATTGCGGGTCGGGAACGGCATTGAGGATGAGCTGATCGCTGTTGGCGAGAATGGAGCCGGTTGCCTGAATTGACCGGAGTCCGAAGTCGCGGGGATCGATAATGGCGTTATCGTAGAGGCTGTCCCAAATCCGAGAGGATTTGGGTGGAAGCCTGATACCGATATCAATCTTCGTCACGTTATGTAGACCACGACATGCCTTCCGTCCTCGGTAGCTTACCTTTTATCCGTTATGCACCTTTCCAGCACCCTTCCTCTCGCTTTGAGTCGATAGTTCTCCCAAGGAAGCGCCTCTGACTCGATTCTTGGATCCCTATGCCGCCTGCGTTGCCTCTTTCTCATGTTCTTGCGCAAGTCTCTGCGCGATTTTCCATAGATTGTGGGACAGAACCGACCAGGCCACGCTAAGGTTACGGTTGTCAAAGCCTTTGCTGCGTATCTTGCCCCCGTGCCATCGGTTCTTGAGCACTCCGATCCGGCCTTCGGTGCTCCCTCGTCGTCGCTGCAACCGGACAAAGCGCGGCTCCTCCATCCGCTCCTTGAGCTCTTGTGGATTGCGGGGCGTAAGGGCGTCAAAAATCCCCTCTGCCTGGAGCCGCTTGCTGGCCGCCTTCGAGGCATAGCCCCGATCCCCACTGATCGCTTCGATCTTCTCCTCTAAAGCGAAGCCCTTTTGCCTCTCCAGACTTTCCCAAAGCTGCTTCAATTCGCTCGGGGCCTGCCCCCCATACAGTTTCCAGTCCAACAGATATCCCTCTGCGCTCTCGCATAAATAAAGGGTGTTGCCAAACTCCACCTCCCGATCTGCCTTGCCTCGCACGATGACGTCAATCTCAGGTTCGTAGGCGCTCAGGATCTTCTCCTCATTCTTCACCTGCCGCCCCCCTATGATCCGTTCGTGCGCCTGTTTCATGACCTGCGGTATCTGCTCTAACATACCATCCATTCGCTCGATGATTCGGCTCGCCTTCTTCTCGGTGTAATCGCTTTGCATCCACATAGCTTCCAATAAGTCACGGTGGCGAAGGGCATGGCCCTCAATCTTCTTGAGCAATAGCTTCATCCGCCGCAGGATCCCTTTACGCGCTTTGCCCGCCTCCCGGCGCCGACGCGCATGCGTCATCTCCAGGCACCGTTTGTTCATCTCCCGAGCCAATCCCTTTGCTCCCTGGGGCATGCGCTGTTTCATTCCCGCCTGCCGGATCAGACTGATCGCCTTGAGCAGCGTTGCTCCCACATCCTTGAGCAAGACCCAGTCCACGGGCCAGTGGATGTTCGCTTCCAGGCAAGTGGCGTCGATCAGGCATTCCCTCGTATCGATCGGCTTCTCTAATCCTGCCTCACCACAATGTTCAGCATTGCCCACCACCTCGGTCATCCTTGCATGCAGCTGTCTCAGATACGCTTCGTCGAAGAATTTCGAATCCCGTTCCAGACTGCTCTTCGATATTTTCCGGATCCCGTCTACCTCACGCACCCGGCAAAAATTAGCCAGAAGCTCACTGCGTCCCAACTCCTGCGACAGACAACGAAAGGATATCCCTCCGAGTAAATGACGCACCACCTCCACCCGCAGCGCTTTTATCGCTCTTAGAGCGCGTCGCTCCCGATCCTTCCCTCCCGCTTCATCCCATCCTTCCAAGGCTTTTACGATCGCCTCCCTTTCCAGCGAGGAGTCGATCAAAACCCGGTCAATCCGCTCCATTGTTTCCAGAAACACGGTGTAGTCTTTGCATCGAATGACTGGAGTTAGGGCTGGACGCAGGAAGCTTTGTACGGCAATATTTTTCATGAGAAGGGCGTGCTTTGTATTTGACTAACGCAAGCATAAGCGCCCTTTTTCGCCGGATCGAGCTTTTTGCAGCTCTATCCGGCCTTTTTTTTGCCCATAACTCATTAAAAATCAATTGTTTCCACCACTGGGACGGGCTCTATCGTAGTCGGTGAAGTCGCTGAGGAAGGGAGTGTTGTCAAAATGCCGCACCTCGGTACGCCGGATCCCGAATGTAAAACTGGGCTGAAAGAATACGGCTCCAGACTCCAAATGAAGGAAGCTCTTTCTTCGGACAATTTCGACCCCATTATATTTCAGGTAGATTTCCATCCCGGATACGCCGAAGGTGAAGAAATCTCCGTCCGTCCCCTCACCTGGACTCGGATAACCAGGAATGCTGCCCGGGGGATTGCCGTTTTGATATAGATCGAAATAGTTGCCGACCCTGAATCCGGTGTCCTCCGCATCTTCGACGATCCCGAATTCGATTATTCCAGGGTTGCCCGCTGAGTGAGAGAAGTAGATGGCCTTGCGCGCGTCTGTCATGCGCAAAAAGACGATCCCTCGGTTCATGTAGGTATCGACTTCCACGTCTCTTGAGCAGGACTTGGATTCGATGACAAACTCGTTGTTGAAACCGGCGTTGAAATAGGCGGCCGGGTTGTCGGTAAAACTCGAGTTGCTGAAGAGATTGATAGAACCGTGGTCCCAGTTTGCATCCAAGGCTGTGGCCAGATCTCCGCTGTTGGCGAAATCCTCTGGATCCACCGAGAAGGTCTGATCGACCAGGGGCACCGGGGCTCCTCCACTGCAAAGGAAGACATCGGACTGTCCTGGCGCTTCGGTGAACGCCATGAGCAGAATCCCCCAAAAGATTTTTCGGTAGTAGTTCAAGGTCATATAAAGGGTGATTTTTCGGACTGGATAGTACACTCTATCCTCTTCGTTAGCAATCAAAAGTATTTAATAGAGAGACTGTTAACAATTTCTTTATTCCATTAGAAAGGCATGGCTTCACATACTGACGCCATTCCTTTCTATCCAATGCGTCAACACCTTGAGTGCCCAGCGGCGGTACCACGGCTGGAGAGGGATTCCTCGGGGGGCGGCCACATCCTCGAAAAGGTCTCTCCACTCGTTCCGCATCCAGGACTCAAGGGGAAAAAGGAAGCCTCTTTTTGGCCTGTTAAGAATCAAGTCGGGAAGGTCGCCCACGGCGTCGACGAGAAGGGACTTGCCGGATCGATGGCGCTCACCTGCGGGAATGGAAGCGACGACCTCGAAAAGCTCACGATCGACAAAAGGGACTCTCAGCTCGAGGCCCTGCCCCATGCTCATGACATCGCTGTCCCGTAGGAGCTGGTTGCGCATATAGCGGGTGAATTCCAGGTAACTGACGAAATCTCCGGCAGTTGGGAATTCCTCCGGATCCGACCTTTTATGAACCGTACCGGGAGGTGTGAAGGGAGCCTCGCCACCCTCAGGATATTCTTCCCCTCCGATGCCGAACTCTTCGGCTATGGCCCCGGTTTCGCTCCTCGTAAACACGCATCTGAGTAGTTCGTAGGCCGAAGTCATAGTTGGCGGTTGCTGCAGGAAGTCTCCGAGACGCTTCAGCTTCGAAGTTGGGCTCCATTTTTCAACCGCTCTTCCCAGCAGAGAGACTCCGGAGAATTGAACTCTCTTCCCTGTCGCGGTTATCCGGCTCAGTCGCGAAAAGGACTGGTAGCCTCCGAAGAGCTCGTCTCCTCCCAATCCCGAAAGAACGACCTTCATGTCATGGGAACGGGCCAGACGCGACACACAGTAGGTGTTGAACCCGTCGATCGAGGGTTGATCGAGAGATTCGAGGTACTCGTGGAAGATCTCTCTTCCCTCGCGGGGTTGGAGAAGATGCTCGGAGTGTTCGGCCCCGAAGTGATCGGCCACACGGTGAGCAAGAGGTCCCTCATCCCATTCCGATTCGCTGAACGCGATCGAAAAAGTTCGGATTCCTGAACCAAACTGTCTCCGGGAGAGGGAGAGGATAGAGGCGGAATCGATGCCCCCGCTGAGGAAGATTCCAACCGGTACGTCGCTCACGAAGTGAGCCTCGATCGTGTCGAGGAGAGCTTGACGGGTGCGCTCCACGGAATTTTCCTCGGCGGAGGTTTGACCGGGAAACTGCATTTTCCAGTACTCTTCAATTCTTAGCCCCTGTCCTGCTCTCCAGAATGCCCTATGGCCTGCGGGTAGGACGAAGACGTCTTGCAGGAGGGTCCACGGTTCCGGCACTGAACCGGTGCGAAGATATCCGCGCAGACCCACCTCCGATAGAGCGGGTTGGAAGAGATTGGATGCAATCAGGGAGCGCACTTCCGAGGCAAAGAGGAGGGTACCCCGAACTTGTGTGTAGTAGAGCGGCTTGATTCCAAAGGGGTCTCGTGCAAGGAAGCAGGAGTTATTGATTGAATCGTAGATGGCGAAGGCATACATGCCTCGAAGAAGCTGAACACAATCGATACCTTTTCCCTCATACAGATTGAGGATGACTTCAGTGTCTGACTGAGTTTCGAGTGATCGGCCCGCAGCCTCGAGTTTCCTTCTCAAGTTGCGAAAGTTGTAGATTTCTCCATTGAATACGATTCTTGTTTTGGTGCCGTTACCTCCCATTGGCTGGCGTCCCGCCACGGAAAGGTCGAGGATGCTTAACCGAGTGTGCCCAAGGGCCCCCTTCGCGTCCTCCGACATCCAGATTCCTTCGTCATCTGGTCCTCGGTGTCTGAGAGCCTTGCGCATGGCAAGGATGCGGCGCTCAAGATCCCTCTTGGAGCCGCTCCAACCCATTATTCCAGCTATACCGCACATTGCAGGAATAGAACTGCGTGTTGAAGCGTTTGAGTGCTTTTCTGTTGGGGGTCCCAATCGATTCGGTGAGATGAGGGGAGCATAAAAGCGGGAACTTCCTACCCATCGAACGAAAGACCCGAGTACGAAAGCGAGGCCGAGTTATTCGAACGTCAGACCCACACATAGTCGATGTCTTCGTGTGTCGCCAGAATAAGAGTCAGACGAATCTTGGATGAGAGTCAGGCTTCTGGCACTTTGTATTTCTTCCGAACTATATTGGGGAAACGGCCTCAACTTCAGTTCATGGTACGAGCCCTCACGCTGGGAATAGTCTCATTGCCAATAGCGTCTTCGGAGACCACGAGTTCGTCCATTAGGATTGATAGAAGGTAGTTGCCAAGAATTCTGTGACCCAGTCTCCCGGGATGTCCAGGATCATAGTAGAATCCAGTTTCTTTGAAATTGGATTTATAGATTGGATAGGTCTGAATCGAGCAGATTTCAGCGCGATTAAAAACTGAGGAAATTGCGATAGGTAGTTGATTTAGGTCCTGTTCCAAAATTAGAAAATCGAAATTTACAGCCACATACAGTTTCGTCTGGGCCCGAGCCGCGATACTTTTTCCAACATTTGCTCATCGGCATATATTCTCTTCCAAATTGTGAAACTCCGTTGAAAACTTCTTCGCTTAGCTAATCTTTTAATGTCGGCATAGCTCTTTTGGGGCTGCTGGACGAGAATCCCGTTACCGGCATCCAGATTTGTCGTATCTGTCTCTCTGGTCAGTGCTCGTGTTAGGATGTTCTCGATTTCAGGTTTCAGGACAAGAGCAGACTTGAAGTGATCTGCTATAAAGCCCTTGAGTCTGCCGTAGGGTTCAGGATCGTAGTGATAGATCGAAGTAAGTCGGTTCTTCGAATTCTTGAGGAGAGAGAGCCAGCCTGCCATCGCTGGATGGAGATCATTGAAATTGTAGATATAGACAACCGCATCCCAATGCTCCACCAGCAACTCACTTATCACCGACTTGACTTCGAGTAGGCCGTACCCAGGAACGCCATAGTTATATACATCAAATACCTGCTGTCGGTTCTGCAGCAGTTCACAGAGGGAATCTTCGTCCGAAACTCCACCTCCGTAGGCCACGGAGTCCCCGACAACGGCAATTCGTAATGATCGATCTCCACGTAGAGCGCGTTCCCGTCGACCTTTTTTTATTGTTGTCGTTCTAGACTCGTATGATTCGACCAACCGATAAAAGGGGAATTGCCCTCTTGTGACATGATAAACCGAGAAATTCCTCGGAATAACCAGAAGTCGTATGGCAGCTTCAAGAACAACAACGATGCAGGTGAGGGTTGCCGAAATACAAATGGAAGTGTAGACCAGTTTCTTTCTCACCCGCGCTCTTTCTAATGCTACTTCTCTGCGCCTTTTCAGACCAGCAGGATGCATCTTAGAAAAGAGTGTAGATAAACGGCGCTGCTCCTGAGCCACCGAGAATGACAAGCAGGCTGACTAGGAGAAGAACGATGATAATAGGGGCGAGCCACCACTTCTTGTTGTGGAGGAGGAAGTCGATGAACTCGGCGACGATTCCGACCTGCTTTTCAGTGGCGTGTTCTTCGAAGGATTTTTCGTCTGGTTGATCTTCGTTCATGGTTTTGATCTGTCTTTAATGGAATTCGTTAGAAGAGTCTCTCGCCAAGGCGCAAAGACGCGAAGAGTGCGTGGGGAGTGGATTTGACAAGTGAAATCTGGATTGGAGTGAATCGAGGAATGCCTCACGCAAGGGAGGGTGGGGCGTTCGTTTGAAGATGATAACTGTAGAATCAGGAAAGGAAATGAAAATGACGGAAAACGAAATTGCTAAGGAAGTTGTGGATGCCGCCTACAAGATACACGTTAAGCTCGGTCCCGGACTCTTGGAAAGCGCCTATGAGGCGACTCTTGAATATGAGATGAAGAAGCGGGGTTTGGAAGTAAAACGCCAGGTGCCTGTACCTATTGAGTATGAGGAGGTTGAGTTGGAAGAAGGTTATAGAGCGGACATTATCGTTGAGGACAAGGTGATCGTGGAGTTGAAGTCTGTTGAAAAGATGATTCCTGTCCACAAAAAGCAACTACTGACCTATATAAGTCTCGCCGATATGCGTCTCGGACTTTTGATCAACTTCGGTGAGGAACTCATCAAGGACGGGATCAAAAGAATTGTGAATCGTCTAGAGGAATGATTCGTAAGGAGCCGAAAGGCGCTCTCTGAATCTCCTCTTCTTCTTTGCGCCTTCGCGCCTTTGCGTGAGTCCCTCCCATTAGCGTCGATTAGTGCAGATTAGCGGTTTCCGTTTCTCACGGTTTCAAAACTGCCGGAAATATCGTTTTGTGTCGGTATGGGGTTCGCGTTTGATCCAGTAACTCTCGGCCTCAGGCTCGAACTTCCGCCTCATTGGGTCGTATTTAAGCAGTCGCATGGCGAGGCCGATGGGAGTCAATACGAGATAGTAGACAAGAGCCAAAATGACGTGCGAAAGGACGAAGCCGATGGGAAATGCGGCGTAGGCCATGGCGATATAAACGAGCCGCACGAAAGTAGGGAGAAACCTTCCTAGCGTCGGTATGACAACGGCTAGAATCCAGAGCGCGGTGGCGGCTTCAGGAGCTTGCCATCTAAAAAAGGAAAGGGTTCCCAGGGCGGCGAAGAAGACAAGCCAGATGAGGCTGAAGACTGTGAGGTCCTTACGGGAGGGATTCTTGTTTATTCGGATCAGTGACATGCTCTTTTCCGCAAAGTGCGACTGTGATTGCAACAAGGGTTGAGTTGAAGAGAGTTTGGCCCGCGAAACACGCTAAATGGCGCGAAACGAGGACCGAAAACGGGAGGAAAGGTAATATGAATGAGGAACTCATCTTTAAGAACGAGTGCTATGAGATTATCGGAGGATGCTTCAATGTTTACAAGGACAAGGGCTGCGGCTTTCTTGAACCGGTTTATCAGGAATGCTTGGAGATTGAGTTTGGGCATCTTGAGCTCCCGGCGGTCGCTCAGCCTGAGGTTGAGCTCCAGTACCGTGGTATCACTCTAAAGAAGAAATACGTACCGGATTTTCTTCTCTACAACGCGATTATTCTCGAAATCAAGGCTGTTTCTGAACTGGCTGACGAACATCGCGCTCAGGTATTGAACTATCTCCATGCAACGAAAAGCAGACTTGGTGTTTTGGTGAATTTTGGTCACCACCCAAAACTCGAGTGGGAGAGGATCGTAATGTCGAAATAGCTTCATTTTCCTTCACTTTATCCATCTCCCTTTCGCGTCTTTTAGCGTGTTTCACGGGCTCCTCTGCCGTCTTTTCCGGCGCTCTTCTCGGGCATTTCCTATTTTCTCTTCGCCTCCTTCGCGGGCTCATCAATCGAGGGAGAACTGAGCAAGGTATTCATCCACTTCGTGCTTCGTGGCACCCGGCTGGTCTTCCTTAAAAAGGACGAAATTTTCCAGGACCAGCACGTCCATATTCGTGGCCATAAAACAGCGGTAGGCGTGTTCGGGTGAGCAGACTATCGGTTCTCCCCGGACATTGAAGCTGGTATTGATGAGAACCGGGCATCCGGTTTTTTGTTCGAATGCCTTCATCAGTTTATACAGTCGACCGTGCCGCTCCTCGTCGACCGTCTGGACGCGAGCGGAGTAATCGACATGGGTGATGGCGGGCACTTCGGAGCGAATCTCCTTTAGCTTGTCCAGCCCTTTTTGGGGTACTCCATTGATTGGCAGACGCTTTCCCTCAGCGACTGGCGCCACCAGCAGCATATAGGGACTGTCCTCGTTGTCCCGCATGTCGAAGTACTCGCTCACGCGATCCCGCAATACGATGGGTGCGGAAGGGCGGAAGGACTCTCGGAACTTGATCTTCAGATTCATAATCGAGTGCATCTTCCGGCTCCGAGCGTCGCCGATAATACTTCGGCTGCCCAGAGCCCGTGGTCCGAACTCCATCCGACCTTGCAGTAGACCGATGACCTTCTCGCTTGCGATTAGTTCGGCGATTGAATCGCACAGTTCATCCTCATCCTCGATGTAGCGGAATTTTGATCCATGCATTTCCAGGAATTCTCTGATTTCCTCGGCGGAGAATCGGGGACCGAGGAGCGAAGCGGTCTGGCTGTCGGGCGAGCGGGTGGTTCGTTCGTGGCCAAGCAGCTGGTGCCAGACGAACAATGCAGCCCCCAAGGCCCCTCCGGCGTCGCCTGAGGCCGGTTGGATCCACACATTCTCAAATGGCGATTCCCTCAGAATCCTTCCGTTTCCAACACAGTTCAGAGCCACCCCTCCGGCGAGACATAGGTTCTTCGAACCCGTTTCTTTATGAAGATGACGGCTGATGCGGAGCATTATCTCCTCTGTCACCGCCTGCACCGAGGCGGCAAGATCCATCTCCCGCTGAGTAAGAGGTGACTCTGGTTGACGGGGTGGCCCGCCGAAGAGTCGGTCAAATTTGGGCCCCGTCATAGTCAAGCCCTGACAGTAGTTGAAATAGGACATGTCCATGCGGAAGGAACCGTCCTCTTTGATATCTATTAGGTTCTCCTCGATCAGATCAGTATATTTCGATTCACCGTAGGGCGCCAGTCCCATCAGTTTGTATTCGCCGCTGTTCACCTTGAACCCACAGAAGTAGGTAAAGGCCGAATAGAGAAGTCCTAGGGAATGGGGAAAATGCAATTCATGAGTGAGATCAATTCGGTTATCCTTACCCCATCCAAAACTCGCCGTCGCCCATTCGCCCACACCATCGAGGGTCAGAATAGCGGCTTCCTCAAAGGGAGAGGGAAAGAAGGCACTGGCGGCGTGGGATTCATGGTGTTCGGTAAAGATGTATCGCTTCCCATATTTGTTGTTGAGTCCACGGCTCATTTCTCGGGGCAAATGCAACTTCTGGTGAAACCAGAGGGGCATCGCCATGAGAAAAGATCGAAAACCCGAGGGGGCAAAGGCGAGATACGTCTCAAGGAGGCGCTCGAATTTGAGAAAGGGTTTGTCGTAAAAGGTGACGTAATTGAGTTGGTCGGGACGCAAGTTGACCTCTTCGAGGCAATAGTCGATGGCATTAATTGGAAACTCAAAGTCATGTTTTTTGCGCGTGAACCGCTCCTCCTGGGCGGCGGCGACGATTTCGCCGTCAATGACAACCGCAGCTGCCGAGTCATGGTAAAATGCGGATATTCCAAGTATTGCGGTCATGATTTCCGACGAGTCTATAGCAACGGATGAAAGCACGGCAATGGATAAAACCCTCGGTCCCCATCCGTTGTGTTCCTAATCCGTTGGGTGATCCTCTTCATCACAGAAGAAAAAGTGATACCCAACAGATTGAGAAAACAACGGACTATACACCGGCTTCCCATTCGTTGCCGTGCTTTCATTCGTTGCTGATTCTTGAGTCGCCGAATTGCTTCAGCAGTGGTCTCAGGACTTCCTCGAGCCTTTTTCGAAAAGCCACCCGTCCAAAACGCCGAATCACTTCTTCGCGTAGCTCATGGGGCTTAAAGAGAATGGGATGAACGATATCTTTTCGAAGGGCTCCAACGATCGCTTTTGAAATGGCGTCTGTGTCGGTGGGGTCAACCAGGAGGCCGAGTTCACCGTCCGCCAGTGGATCAGTCGAACCGTCACAGTTTCCTGCCAAGACCGGCTTTCCGCAGGCCAGGGCCTCGAGGAACACAATTCCGAAACCCTCGCCCGTGCTTGGCATCGCGAATAGATCGCATAGTTGAAAGTACCCAACCAATTCAGCTTCAGGAACGCGACCGGCAAAAGTGACGTTTTCTTGCACCCTGAGTTCCTCCGCCAGTCTCTCCAGGCGAGAGCGGTCATCGCCGTCGCCAGCGATGATGTAGTGCACATCGGGTATTTTCTCGATCACTGCAGGGAGCGACTGAATAATTCGGTCGTGCCCTTTGTAAGCCTCTTGAGAATCGAGTCGGCCCAGAGTAAGAATGATTGGCTGGTCGGGTGCGAGCCGGTGGCGGGTTAGGAGTGTATTGGGCTTGGGACCGATTTCGAATCGGGTCTCGTCGAAAGTATCAGACAGAATGGCGAATCGATCGGAGGGAATCTGCTGCTCTTCCATCACACGGTCGCGAGTGTGACGGCTGACCGGGAGGAGGAGATCCGCTTCACGGAGGGCGCGCCGGCGTTTGCTATGGCCCAAACCCCAGGCTTCGATACCATGGAGCGAGACAATATAGGGGATATTCAGCCGTCGCCTAAGGTGGAAGGCGAGAGGGCCGAAATTGAGATGGGTTGTGACAATGAGATGGGGGCGGTGGAAGAGGGCGTGGGCAACCGTGAGTCCTGCAAATAGAGGGGAACGTAGAGCGGAAAACGGAGACCCGATGGCATGGGCAGAACTCTTTTTATGTTGAATCCTGCGTAGTGATCCGGGTGAGTCATTCCTCGAGAAAGAAGAAAGTCTCGTCCCGATCTGGGCCAGTCCATCAAGCAGAAAGTAGGAATAGGCCTGGATGCCTCCGGATTCGGGGATCACTCCAGGTGTCCAGAGATGAATCTTCAAGATGCGTTTCCGGTGCCAAAATGGCTATTGAAAAAGCTCCAACTTCGGACTTTCATACGGTGTTTTGATTCTCGGGACATTAGGTGATGATATTGATGGCCTTGTGTAGGTTGAAGGTAAAATGATCACAGAGGGCAGGGGTGGATTCGAAGCCCATGGTAGATTTGAGGCTAAGAACCAGTTGCCTGCAAGCAGCCAGGATTCTGGCTGCGTTATGGTTACGGATCATACATCGATCTTCATCGAAGAAGCGATCTCTGGGGTAGTGGTTTTTGTTTTCGATGGCCCAGTGGTTGCGGATTTTCGATAGGAACTGAGGAGGGCTCAAGTCGGTGGGATCGCGGCTGCTGACATAGTAGGAGCGTTCCGAGGAAGGTTTCGCTTTGTTAGGATAATGGAAGGTGCGTTGGACAGAGGCGAACTGACGAGCATGAGGCAAGCCAAGGGAGGGAGCGCTTAGAGGATGGGTTGCTATTTGACGAATCTCCAGGCGGCCATGGTCCTTATCTACGGTTTGGTGGACAAAAAGGGGGAGGGGCCGAAAAGATTCTTTGCGTCTTGATGCATGGTGGGTTGGTTGTCTTTGATCTGGATGATATAGTCAGCACCGAGTTCTTCGACCACGATGTGGGCCGTTTCTTTTTGGTTATGCATGGCGTCGAAGGTGAAGGTGGATCCGTCCATGGCCGGCATCTTGCGCAGGAGAGTTTGGGCGGCGGTGATCTCGTTGGATTTGTCGGCGGTAGCGACTTGGGCAATCGTTTGAGCGCTTTGATGATCGACCGCGGCCACCAGGTGCAAGGCCTTGGCCGGTTCTTTGTCAGTGCCTTTGAGAGTCTTACCGTCAACCGCAATATCGCGGGGCAAACGGCCCTCGGGCGAGGCTATGAATTGGGTGAGGATTTGATCGAAAAGCTCGGCCTCGACGTTTTGCAACACCCGGTAGAAGACATCATAGCAGGGGGCCTGAAAACGGCTTGTTTTGGGGTTTTTCCAGGAGCGTAAGGCGCGCAGTTGGGCTTGATTGAGGTGATGGGCCAGGCGCACGATCTCCTTGAGGTTGTGTTTGCCGCAGAGGGTGCCGAGCACAATCATACTCAAGACCGTGGCGAGTCGATAGCGACGGCCCGCTTTTCGACGGAAGTCTTCGATCTGGTGGAAGCGTTCCCAGAGGCTTGTCATCTGTTCCACTTTGAGGCAGACCGCATGGGAGTTGTCGTTGGCATTGAGGGCCTCACGGTGTGCCTTGGGCAAGGGCCCTGGCGAGCGCAGCAGTTGCAGAGCATCAGCCCGCAGGGGTTTGACCCAGATCTGCTTGGGGCGCTCATGGCGTTCATAGAAATCTTCCCGCTGTCGACCATATCCCGCGCTCAAGCCCAAAGGAGTCCACCCGCTCGCCTTGTAGCAAGTGCCTCGGTGGATCTGTGGGTCCACGAAAGTTTCCGCTACCAAGGGGCGATAGGCAAAGGCCTGCTCCCAGTGATCGGCCAAGACTCTCAGGCACATCGCCAACGTCTTGGAGGCCAGATTGGCCAGCTTGAGCCCGGGCAGAATGAGAAAACGCCGGTTCTGCACCACCAGTTTCAAGCGCGCATGCCGTCGCGCCCCATCCCAGCCGATCCAGCCGTCTCGATCCTTCAGCCGGTAGCTAGCCGCTCCCCACAGCAAAAGACACACCCATTGCCCGTCGATCAAAGCCACATAGCGCAGGGTCTCTCCCGCGCTCCCCGCACTGTGCAAATAATGATGTTGGATCAAAAGATCATTGAATCGCTCCTGCTCTTCGGGCAAGATCAGACGCAGAGTTAGACGATCTATCGAAGGAGTCAGATGGTAAGATTTTTTGTCTTTCATACCATCTTGGCATGACTGATTCCCTCGGGTTTGTCTAGCTCTTTTTTTATCTTTTTGCCTATCAGCCACTTCCTCCCCAGAAAACTTTCACCCTGGGACTTTCACGAGGAATGGCGAGAATATCTCCCCAGACGCCGTCCGGATCCGGCCAGGCTGCATCGAGATTACGAATCACGTCGGTTCGCTTCTTCAGTGGCATTCTTGGTCGATTGCGTTTAATCTGAACTCGATGCAGTTCATAGTTTCGATCTTTGAAGAACTGGCCCACGGCTGAGTCTTCGCGAGGATGGTGAAGAGCGATAAAAAAAACGGCCGCGAGTCGTCGAATTTATACCGAAATCCTTTCAAAACCTTTTCTGCGAAGCCTTCGACATCGATTTTCACAAAATTCGGGCTCGGCATACCGTCCTCAATTAGCCGATCGAGCGAATTGACCGGAACTTCCAGCTTGTTGATCTTATCGTTTCCCAGCGGCCCCTCCCAGATGCGACCCACTTTACTATTGGAGCCGAGATCAAACGTCACCGTGCCGCTGACGTCCGAGATTGCCTGGCGGACTATCTCGATATTGATCGAGGGATTAAAGCGGACCAGATTCTCGATATCCAAAACGTTTTCGGGAACCGGTTCAAAACTCACGACATTTCCTTTGGGAGATGCAAGGATTGAAAATAGTACGGAGTACATTCCGTCCGCTGCTCCAATATCGTAGACCGTGTCTCCACGGGAGATTGCAGCGGAGAAAATGTCCTGGGCAACCGGCTCGATGCCAATGAGGGGCGACAATCCTGTACGATCATTCGATTCGTAGCGGATGCCTTTCAGCCTACCGGAAATTACCCTAATCGGTCTTCCCGGTCTCAGGAAGGTCCTTTTCAAAATCGCTTTCAGGATGTCTTTGAACCTGGCGATAAGTGGATCTCTAGTTGATGGGGTCAATTCCTGGTAACGGCATCCAAGGCCCTCAGAAGGCCTTTGGTTGCGCGGGGATAGTTGAATTTTTCCAGAATCAGAGTTCGAGCCTTTCTGCCCATTTCCTGGCGCTGCTGATCGCTTTCCATTGCCAAGGTGAGACTCTGCGACAAGGCCTTCACGTCACCCGCCGGGAAGATCCAACCGGTCTTTCCTGGGAGAATGAGATCGGACCCACAGCCGACATGGGAGCTCACGATCGCCGGTATACCCAGGCAGCCGGCCTCATTCACGGCCAGGCCCCAAGTTTCATACTGGCCATAGCTGGGTAGGACGAAGAGATCGGCCGCGGCGTAGATTCGCGGCATCTTGCTCTGATTCTGAAAAGGAGCGAAAACTACATTTTCGGATATACCGTTGGCTCGCAATCGAAGGTCCTCTTCCAGGATCCCTCCACCTACCATGAGAAGGGTTGCATTCGGGAGGTTCGCCGATTCGAAAGCTTCCAAAAGATCACCGGGCCGTTTTTTCTCTTCGAACTTCCCTGCGAACAAGATCACTCGATGGCCGCAGGGTATGCCCATCTCCTCCTTCCAATCGATTGCTTCCTCCCGACTCGACCTAACCTTACTTGCAAATCGATCATTGTCGACCGCATGGGGAGTAAAGAAGAGTTGCTCCTCTCTGACGCCATGTATACGAAAGTACTCCTTATTGGCTTTTCCTACATAGAGGAAAGCCGTGAATCGTCGGAATAAGATGGTGATCAACTTTTTCTTGATCAGCAACTTGAGAGTTATCGCCAACGACTCTGCCTTCCGCCGCTCCGCCGCTCTGTCGCTCTGTCGTTCCGAATCCTCCGCCAGTCGATGAGAGTCGCCTCTCAAGAAAAGGGGCACGTTATTTCGTCCCCATTTGAGAACGAACTGAACGAGGCTTAAGTAATTATAGCCAATTAGAAGGACGGCTTGGGGATCGAATTCCCGGACCACCGACGTGAGATTTGGATTGCGCAGCCCGGTAAAATGGTGAGTGCCCGGGTCTCTTGCCAGGTTAGGAAGAAAAACGTGGTCATAACCTTCAAGGAGGGGAATGTCCCATTTGAGCTCTCTCTTGAACTCCGGATCCATGGTTTCCCTGACCCCGAAGTCCCATAGGTAAAATACCTTGATCTTCAGTTCCTTTCGCTCCGCCAGGTGACGCAGCCAGGGGGCGTAGTACTGAATCGGATGGGTTGTGATGATTGCCAGCCGCTTCTTCGTTTTACTCATCGGTGGACGATCCAAGAGGAAATCTTGAGCTGCGGACCGACGGAACGACAGAGCTACGGATCCAGTGGAAGTCGGAGTTGCTCAAGGTTAAGATTCGGACAGCTAGGTTCGTCGGAAATTCTGCCGTTCCGAAGCTCAGCCGCTCTGTAGCTCTGATTCGACTTCCTTTTGTGGCAGGAACTTGAGAATGAGCCAACTGAGGCCGATTAACTTGATGACAGAAGTTACGTTGTTGATGAAGACATTCTCCTGTTGGCCGAGCTGAAGCGAAATTGCGACAAAGACGGCGAGAGAAATCAGGTTCATACTCTGTCGCCCCATGAGCCATTCGTAGACCAGGCGGAAAAACATACCGTAAAAAGCCATGACGATGAACATACCGGTCGACCCGAAGTTGGCCCAGGCTTCCCCCACTAAGCCGAGTCCCACACTCGTAATTCGATCGCCCTTTCCGATGATCCCGTACTCCCGGGTCAACCAATTCGAGAAATTGTTCATCTGTGGTTTCCCCCTCCAGATAAAACGGGGTATAAAGGCAATAAAGAAGCTCTTGTAAGTTAGGCCCTTGAGGAATTCAACCTCCCTACCTGTCCGCTCTATGATGACAATAAATACGGGCATGGTCCCGACCCGATTCACCACAGCATCAGAGGTCTCTTTTGAGTACTCCATGAAGTCGACTTCTTCAACCATCTCAATGGTGTAGTTTAGGCTCTCCTGCACGGACGATCCCCCCCGTCTGGCAAATTTGTAAAATCCCAAAACCGGAAGGATCAGGTAGATTCCCAGCAGGGTAAATGCGAAAAAGGAGAACCAGGGAAAATGCCGTCGCGCTAAATACCAACATATGATCAGCATTACCCAAGGAATCAGAAAGACCCCTCTCATGCCCGAATTTAAAGCCGGGATTAGAGTAAGCAGGGAAAAGGCAAAAGGGTGCCAGATTCGTGAGCCGATTCCGGTATCGGGTTTTCTGTTGGGGTCAAAGGCTATGAGGGCAATTAGAGCCAGAGCGAGGTTGTCGAATCCTCCCAAGAATCGATAGAAGAAGGCTCCTCCGAAGACGGAAAGGAGATAGTAGATAGCCGTTTAAAACGCTGAAACCAGGAAGAGTCGTTGGGCCTGTTTTGTGCCGCGAGAGGTCGATATTAGGGGAGCAAATGAGGCAAGAGGTCTTCCGATCGGAAGGTAGTATCCAAGCATGAATGCAGCGAGCGAAAGTGCGGCCCAGTAAGCTCCATCGGCAAGGTATGGGTTCAAATAGAGCCCTGCGTAAGTTCGATCGAGATTGTCAACCGCGCTGAACCCGTAATTTACATAGAAAGAAGCTGCGAAGACGGTTGCAGGATTGATCAATAGCCCACGATTTGAGAGCAGAAGTTGGGCGAACGGAATGCAAGTTAGGATGGACATGGCAACCAGAGGAAGCAGCAAGTCCTGTGTCAGTTCATAACGGTAGCTCCAGAGAAAGGGGGAAAGAAGGGTTGAAGCTATGATGAGAGTGAGGGACCGACGATCACTGATGGAGAGAAGCATCAGATCGCCGGAATCGGGCCCTAGACTCTTCTCGATATCGGACGTTCTCACGATCTCCTGAGAACTCCCTGGGAAAGGAGATGGGTGTTCTGAATTGCGGGAGGTATTCAATGGGAGGATTTTATTCCGATCTAGGTGTTTGAGCTTCCTCCCTGATTGGACTCACAATCAAGAAAGGACTCAGCGTGGGAGTCGAATACTCCAGCCCAACTCCTGCGAAATTGCTCTTCGCCGAATCGATCCCGGGCACTTTTTCTTGCGGCCTCGCCTTGGATTCGACAGTCTGTCGGATTGTCGATAAAATAGGCGAGCGCCTCCTTAATACCATTCGTATCGGCAGACTGACAAACCCATCCATCGATTTTGTGTTGGACGAGTTCAGGCATACCGCCTCGTCGAAAGATCACCGAAGGGATCCCCGACTCTTTTGCTTCAAGGATGGTGTTTCCGAGCCCCTCTTCGCACAGGGATGGACAGAGGTGGATGTCCGCGATTGAAAACAATGCGGATGGATTTCGGACGTATCCGATAAATTGGATCGAATCCTCTTGGGAGGCATCCGATACTCGCTCGATTAGATCTTGGGCAAAGGCATTTCTATAGGAGTAATTTCCCGCTAAAAGGATACGCAGCTTTCGTCCTTCACTCAAGAGTTCGAGGGCCGCTTGGACGATCAGGTGAACCCCTTTGATGGTGCCAATTTGGCCGCAATAGACGGCAGTCAGAAGGCTCTGGTTTCGCTCGATCTCGATGCTATCGTGTTCGTGATAACCGTCAAAATTGTGCTGGATATGTAGAGTTTGACTATCAGTTCTGTTCAAGTCAACCGCACCGGATGGGGCACAATTGTAGATTCGTTTCAGCTTCCTCTTTGGGATTCCCATAGTCTCCAGACTGCGGAGGACAAAGTCGGATATGCCGATCACTTTTGAGACTCGTCTCGAGAGAATCCAGAAGAACGGGCGGTAGATGGGATTCGCAAATTTCATGTGTTCTCCGACCCGATAGACAAGTGGGGTTCGAACAAGAAACAGGAGGGGACTTGCGTAGAGGATGTAGAGGGTGTTCATCACATGGATGTGGGTGGGACGGTACCGTATCAGTTCGCGTGCGAGGATAGTGTTTGTGTGAACAATTCCCCAGAGGGCTCTGACTATTTCCCGAAAATGCATCCTCTTTCCGATACGCGGTCCGAATGCGGCCGTCGTCCAATCGAGTCCGAGGCGATCGAGCTCGGGCTGGACCGCTTGATGTCCCCAGTATCGATGGGTAATAAACCGGCACTGAAGTCCTAGGGGTTGTAAGGCGCGAAAGACCTGCAGGTTTCCCTTTTCCTGTCCGAGGAGGGGGATCCCCCCAAAGATCACGAGGACGCGAATATTGCTCAAAACAGGCTCACGCTGCTTGGGAGATGGGTTCTCCCTGGCAGTTCCATTTTCCGACTTCATGGTCGATCCTCGACACTGCCGATCTCCTTCAATCATATGATACAACCGCATCGGAGACAGAGCGCCGATAGTTCTCCCAGGTGATTCCTTCTGCTTTCTTGCGAGCTGGTTCTCTCATCAGGGAAACTCGGTCCCGAACGGAGGAGTAGTGCCTCAGCAAGTCGACCAGTTGGTCGAGATTGCCCGATTCGAAGACGCAACCACAGGATTCATCAAGGACATCGGGGGCCGCGGTGGCGTTACTGGCAAGGACTGGAACGCCGCAGGCGAGTGCCTCGGTTATAACGAGCCCGTATCCCTCGAAGTAGGAGGGAAATACAAAGACATCGGAGTTCTGGTAGAACTCTCGCAAACGGCTTCGGGAACAGGGCCCGGAATAAGTAACCCCTTCAGGGAGCTCCTTCTGTTTTCTCATTGCGAGCTGCCAGATTCCGACAAGTTCAAGGCGGGCATCCTTGAGTTGAGCTTTCTCCCACGCCTGAATGAGTAGGGGAATACCCTTTCGAAGAGAGATCTGTCCGGCATAGAGGAAACGGAGACGACCGTCCTCCTTCCTTGGAGGAGATGGTTTCCATAGTTCTGAATCTACCCCGTAGGGGGCCAGGGCCACTTTCTTGTCAATGAACTGCGTTATGGATCTTTTGACAAAAGTGCTGGGTACGAGAACCAGATCCGCCAGTTCCATCTCGCGTATCTTTTGATCGGGTCTGACGTGTTTGCTGGTAGGCAATCCCCCCTCAGGCAGCCAGTCCTCGAACTGATTGATGAGGCTTTTTGGGGTGTCTTCCCAAGCCGGATAGTACCCGATCGGCATGTCGTAGATGCAGACTTTTCCTGACTTCCTTGCTTCCTCGAATTGCCAAAGAGAACAATCCTCATAAGAGTGAACGGCTGTCACCTTCTGTTGTCGGCAATTCCGTTTCATGGTCCGCATGAGCCAATCGTTGGCTTCGTAGGAGAGGCGGTCGCCCGACAGTTTTCCATCGGGAAGGAGCCTTTTCGCCATTCTCATCCATTCGCCCCACCGACCTTCGATGCGAGGCGCGGGATAAAGGTCCGAAAATGCCCTACGTTCGAGACGGCTGACCTGATTGCGCAGACCGGGAACCGCTCGGAGAAGGCCCATTTCGAATGGTCTCGGCATCCACGGCACGCAAAAGGCGGCCAGTCGATCGGTTTCAAAGTGGGCCAGCGCCGCTTGATGAGAATTTGGATTGCCGGTTGGATGGCCGAAGAGAATTCCCATTAGCCCGCTTTTTTCATTGATCTCCAATCTCGCGATTGTGGCAGAATCTCCCTCACGGCGCTTGGCTGCTTGCCGGCCATAAAAAGCGGGCTATTTAGCCTTGAAATCTGGTGAGATTTAAAGGCTACCGAGCGGCAGAGCGACGCGGCATTGCAAGGAGAATATGTGAGCTGGTAAGGCGAGGCCAAAGAGCGCATTCCGGAATACTAAGAAGGACCGCTGCCGTGCTCGAGGATCTCCTGGAAAAGTTCGGCGTGTTTTCTCGCCATCGCAGGCGCTAGATGGGGCTCGAGCTGTCCATTTCGATCAATTGTCCTGCGGCTTTGGATTTCTTTGAAGTAGGTGGCGACGACGGAACAATGATTATCAAGGTCATCTTCACCTCCCTCGGGATGGAAGAGAATCAAGTGTCCCAGATCTGGGACTTCGTCGAAGTAGCGATTGGCAACCGAATCTCGGTGAAGGGAGGCGAGGAGCGGTTTGCCCGAGAGAGCGTAGGTGAACAACTTTGAAGGCATGTAGGCCGGATCGTCCACTCCGAGCACGAGAACGCCGTCGGCCGAGGATATAAGTTGGATCGAGCGGAGGTAGGGTATTCTTGAAGGTGATTCACTGATCCACTCGCTGACGCCTTCTTCGCGAGCGATCTTCTCAATGAATCTTGGCTCGCCTTCTTTCCAACCGCTGTCCGTACCGTGGAAGTGAAAATGAATCGGCGCTATCTGACTTCGGTCCGATGCTTGCAATCGGTTGACGACACGGAATAGCCGGCGGAGGGATTGTTCCATGATCGAACCTCCTGCTCCGACATAACGTCTCGAGATTTGCTTCTTTTCTCTCAGCCCTCTCCCCTGGTTTGCAATCGGCGAGAACCTCAAAGTCCCTTCGGGTAGCGCCAAAAGGAATGACTGAGCATCCTCCTTCTCTGAGACAGGGGAGGGGATGTCGCTCGTAGCGCGACCGGAGATCCTCGATATACAGTGGTGAAACGGAGACCAGTCCGACCGCTCTAGATAAGGCGTAACCTTCCATGTGTTTGGACAACGCAGAACTTATCTTGGTCTTCAGGCCCTTTTTTGTCGTGACATATTTCGGATTCGGTTGGTACCAAGGATCGTGAATATCCAGAACATAGGGAACGCCGAATTTAGCTCTCCAGATTCGACCCAAGCAAAAGGAATTGAACTGGGTGGTGGTTATGTAGACGAGTTCGTAACGATTGCGTTGAAGGAGCTGAGACCCCTTCTTGAAAAGTGGTATCAGACTGCGCCAGGCCATCGAGCGCATGTTTAGGAGTCGGAAAATCCAATCGAAACGGGGCGCCACTTGGTGAACGTTTACATTTTCCGGAGAAAGAGTTGCCCCATCCGGATCGATTGCGTCAGGGCGTTGAAATTCAAGGCCCGGGGTCAGCAGATCGACTTCCCACCCCAGAGCAGGCAGATCGTAAGAGAGCATTCGCGCGCGGTGCATATCCGCCGCCATCGCGGGAGGGAAGGAGCTGGTCACAATAAGGACGCGTCTCATCCTAGGAATCTGTCGGACCTCGCCTTGCGACATTACGGAACAGAGCGGCCGTTGGGTGCATCTGTAGATTGTGGGGATTCCGCAACCGACATCTTCCTAGTTGCCTGCTCGATAATAGGTGGGTGAAACTGGGAGCGGAGCTGAATGGGACTCTCCTTCAAATCGTTCTTCCTGCTGAACGCGATCCTCGTGATCCTTTTCTCGAATCCGCTTGCGGCGGGTGTGTCGAAACCGTTGGGTAATGTCTCTCAAGAGAACCCTCGGTGTCCTCCAATCAGCCTCGTCTCGATAGATTGTCCTGACGCCGTCCGAACCGTGCATCTCCTGTCATTGAAGCAGCTCAGAAAACTCAGATTCGTGACGAATCTGATTCAGTATGCGTAGGGTGATCAAGTTGGGTTTCGCCCGGTGCTGGTCAGCCTTCAACCGGGAGGCCTTCATCGATCATTATCTCGATGGGTTGGAGCAGGACTTTGAATTCGTGCAGAGCGACGATCCGGATTACGTCATATTCATGCCGTATCCTGGACCCATGCCGCCGGGACGCTACGTGAGGATATTCTTCGGTTCAGAGTATGTCCGTCCGGACATGCGGACGTGCGATTGGGCGTTTTCTTATTTCTCCGAAGATGCGGTGCGCCATCCCCGCCACATGCATGCGATCTGGGATAGTGATTCCCGGCTCATCAAGGGTGATCTCAAGTTCGAAACAATAAAGGAGCAAAAAACGCGTTTCTGCAGTTTCCTCTATACCAATCGGGTCGGATTCCGTGAAGAATTCTGCCGCCGGCTTTCCCGATACAAGAAGGTGGATTGTCCGGGAGGTTCTCTCAACAATATGCCTTCAATCGATAGCGACGGGAGCAAGAGTTGGATGGATTGCAAAATCGAATTCTTGAGATCGTGCAAGTTTACCATCGCCTTCGAAAACACTTCCCAACCGGGATATACGACCGAGAAACTCTGGCAGCCGATGCTGGTTAATAGTATTCCGATCTACTGGGGAAATCCAATGGTGGGTGAAGCATACAACTCGAAGAGCTTTATTAGTTACTACGACTTTGAAGGATCCCCTCGATTCAGGATTCCCTCTATTCACTATCTTTTCAGGAACCCGGACAGCGATTCCGGGCGATGGTCTCTCGGAAACCGGGTCCTAAAAAGAATCAATAGGTTGACCGAGTCTGTGAATATGAGAATGTGGAGAATTCGAGGTTTTCGGAAACTGATCGATAGGGTCATCGAGATTGATCAGAACGATGAGCTCTATGAAAGAATGTTGCGGGAGTCTTGGTGTCATGGAAATAAGCCTCCGGACCGAGGGCCAATGATTGAGCGCTGGCGGGAGATCTTCAATACGCCACTGGAAAAGTTGGGACGTGGTCAATGATGGAGATTGGTGCTTCGAAGTGGATGGGCGCATAATCGCTGCAGTCAAAAAGAATAGAAAACCCGCTGATCGACACTAATCACCGCTAATGTGAGAGGGTTTGACGAAGGATTGCGAATTCAACGGATTGAGAATATCCAATTTCGAAGGCTCAAGTCCGAATGATCAAGTGAAGAGCTGGCGCGTTCCCCAAGGTCCTTGAGAATTGAATATTGAGTATTCGATGTTGGGACTTTCGAGCGCAACCTTTTGAATACCTGCATTTTACATTGCAGAAAGGGAATAAACGTGTTCAAGAAACCAAATCCTGGTGGATAGTAGCACCGAGGGCTGAGACAAAAAGACTGTCCAGTCCTGACATCCGAAACCTGACACCCTTTCCTCTGACCCTGAACCCTGAATTCCTCCCTGACACCCTCCCCAACACCTCCCTAAATTCCCAACGCTTTTCGGAACATCTGTCCGATCTCTTGGTAGGTGGGCGCGGACTGGGCTGCCTTGACGACCTCAGTCTGAGCATTCCGCGCATAGGGCTCATCCAGCAGGGCAATCGCCTCCCGGGCCATTTCATTCGGATTCGACGGCATGGGTATTTCGCCTTCACTCCAGGAATATCCCCTGAAACCGGCCCTGGAGGAGAGAACTGGAATCCTCCAACCCAGTCCGGTGGCCATTTTGGTGCTGCAACCCATGGCGTAGCAGAAGATCGGGTGGATAAAGGCATTCCATGTCGAGGCTTCTTCCCTGACTGCGTCGGGATTCTCGAGAGGTCCGAGAAAGTCAACAAAAGCAAATCTCTCTGCGGCCTCCTGGCAAATTCGAGTCGATCGGCTTACCAGCCGGAAGCGAAGACTCTTGAGCGCTATTGGTTCGAGCGCATTCAGAATTTCGAATAGACCCTCCTCATTGGGCGGATGATCCATGGTTCCAATACAACCTAGACGATCGCCCGCGGGTCGCCAGTCGAGAGCCTCCCGCGGGATTGTTCGCGGCCACCATGAGACCGACTGGGCGCCCAACCAGCGGCAGATCTCCACCTCGAATGGAGCCAGGCAGAAGATATGATCGAAAAGAGGAAGATTGGCTGATTCCACACGAAGCATATGGCTGATAGGTCTCCAGTCGTCGCCCGAACCTGAGGAAGAGTGAAGCTGTTCATCGATCCGTAGGGCATGTAACTCATCGACAGTATTGAGCCCGTGAGACATGAGGACAAGACGGGCTTGACCTCCCAAGCGGCGGCGCAGCTCAGAGCCGGCCGGAACAAGGTTGTAGAGATTGAGAAAGACGAAACCTGCCTCAAGCCGAGCAACCGAGGAGACAATGCGGTCATAGAGATCGTCCGCAAAGAGATCAGCGTAGGGTGTCGGTCGAAATCTTCGGCGCAGTCGGGTGGCCAGACTTCTGTCCGTTCCGTAGGTAAGGATCTCGAGATCGAAATCTGCCGCCTTGAGTACATCCCTGTACTCCCGAGTACAGATCTGCTGCCCTCCTCCTCCGGGTACCAGAGAGTGTCATGGCAGACAAATAAGGCTTTCATACTTTCGGACAAGGAATCCGCCGGACTTTGAGTGTCACAACATCATTGAGCAATCGAACGAGAAAGTACGACAGACTCCTAGTTCTCTGATTCTGGATCTTCGATCTCCGAAGGTTTCGAGTTCGGCGTTCGGTATTCTCAGATCAAAGCTCGAATCGTATCAGCCAATGGATTGCTCTGCTCCCTTGCCCAGTCGGCATAGCTGTGCGAGCTTGAATCAGACCCTCTCATCCTGTCATTCGACAGGTGACTATTCCACGCCTGCCACTCCCACGGAACTCCAACAACGCCCGGCGGCGGCGGATCAACGGCGAAGAGAACGTTCTCGCTTGCCAGAACGGGCACTCCCGCACAGGCATACTCGGCGATTCGGGTCAGCGTCCCGAATCCATGGCTATGAGGTAGGATTGCTCCTGTGACATTTTCCATCAAGTCTTGGAGTTCCTTCTGCTCAAGCCAACCTTTGACTGACAGCCCCTTGATCTTCCTTTCGTAGGTGGCAAATCGTTCCGTGTTGCGACCCGCCAGGATGAGCTCGATCCCTTCAGGCAGACCTTCCTTCGATGCCTGACTAAGAAACCATTCAAATGAACTCTCAGTTTGCCGGTCGGCGCTTCCCATCATTAAGAATCGCCCACGGACGGGGATCTTTTCCGACCTTGATTTTCTAACACGGCTCAATTCCTGGTCCAGACGTCCCACAGGCAGATAGGGATAGTAGGTGGCCGGAAGTCCGAGAGAGCGTAAAATATCCGTCTCCAGCTTCGAAATACAGAGCACCTTTTCGCAAGAGCCAAGGATGCGGACTTCGTTGCCAAAATCGGTGCCAATAGCAGCAAAGAAAGACCTCGTCTTTCGATTTTCATGACCTTCTCGCAGTTTATCGAAATGTCGATCCAATAGATCGTTACTTTCCCGAAATGCCTCTATGTTAACGGGACAGGCGATAGTGGGGATGCCCTTCTCTCGGTTCAGGTCGATGATTTGGGCGAAAAGCACATGCTCGACCAGGGCGATAATGGGCCCTCTTATTGAATCAACCAGGTTCCGATAGTCGTTGACCACCTTCTTGGGAATATTTCCGGTCACAAGGCGAGTTTTTGAGAGCAGACGGTACGGATTCTGGCTATAGTAATTGAACCTGCGCGCGATACCGGCAGGGAGTCGGAGCAGGCGATTGGAGAGACTTCCCGCTTTCTTTTTGAGCTTCGAATCGTGTTGGTGGTGCGATTGGAAGATATGAACTCGATCCTCCCCCATGCTGAGCTTGGAGTCTTCAACTGTTTGATAGGTTCGGTGATTTCCCCCATGTCCCACTGGCTGGGGCCGATATTGAGAGACGACGATAATCGAGCACTCCTTCACGGCTTCAGGACCAGCTCTTCGACGAACTGTCTCTGGATCCTTTCCGGGTCCAGCTCCTTTTGCGAAGCCTCGACGGCTTGCAGGCTCATCGCTTTCCACACGGAATCAGACCCGAGCTTGGAAAGAGCTTCATCAACTCTGTCCCGATCGACCGAGTCCACGTAACCGATCCAGTCACGGGCTCTGAGCCACTTTCCGATCGCGCTGTCGGGCGGTGCAATTACAATCATAGGAATTGCCAATTGAGTGAATTGGCAGAATCGGCTCGGGAAACTGGCGCGCCACTGGCTCCGGAGAGGCTCGTCAAAGGGAAAGACGACACAGATCCCGGTGAAGTTCGATCGAATCCATTTCATCAATCGATTTTCATCGAAAATGGGGTCGTGCCGCTCTACGCAGTCAAATCTGCGCGCGAGATCGTGATAGTGTCGATTCTCTTTTTCCGCCGTTACTGCAATTCGTCCGCCGATTTCCTTGAGCGCTTCACAGACAATCGCTAGAGTGCTGGAGTTTGCCCTACCGAGAGTGCCGCTGTGAAGAAGGACCGGAGGACCCTCTGGCGAAATCGAGCTCCAATGGTGGCGGCTCTTGTGTTTGGATGGAATCGGGTAGAGGACGGAGCGCTTGGAGCCCGAATGCAATCCCAGTTCAAGGGCAATCTCAGGTGACACCGACCAGACTCTCGCCGCCTTGTTTAGCACATGAAGGTAGATCTGAAAGTATTTCTGTCGCAGACTCTCTTTCCCGATTCGAAGGTAGCTATCGTGGAGAAATGCATTCAAAGGTAGATCCAGTTGCTCGGCCACCCATGAAGCGAGGAATGCGGAGGGTCCGTCAACGACGGTCAAAACAGCTCTATAGTGCCGTACCCGCATCTCATTCAGTAGGTGACGGGTCCTGAGCCAGGCAATCATTCGGGGAATCATTCCCGTACCCGGTAGGGAGGGCGGCCACCAGATTCGGCGGCGTGCGAAATGCAGTATCCGGCCGGGGATTTCCAGTTGGAAATTCGTCCTCCAGGCGCTCGATTTGATGAGATCGGTCTCCCATCCCTCTTCGCCCAGGCGGCACAAATGCCGGTGCATTAGAATAGCGCCACCGAAGGTGGCTTCCGGTAACACATCCGCGATATACAGGAGGCGTTTTCTTCCCGAATTCGACATTTCCGTCAGACGACTTATATTCCTTGATGGTGATCGTAGCGAAATCTGTAAGGATTTCGACATTGAGACGGAAGCAGCAGCTCAGCGCGATAGACCCGAGGATATCCTGGAGCAGCGGAGCCGCAGCCGTGGGCTAACGACGGAATCGATAGATTCGATCCGGCCCTACTTTGGCAAGGTAACGAAATCCCAGCCGCTTCATTTCCGAATCTACTCGCAAGGGATCGGCGTTCTCTTCGAGAGAGACCAGGTCAATCGTGTAGGATCCTCCAGCAATATGCTTGAATAGATCGAGTTCGCCGCCCTCGATGTCGATGCTCAGATAGTCGACGCGCTTGATTCGCTCTTCCAGGAGTCGGCGAACGTCTAGTGCCGTCACTACAATTTGATCTCCCTTGGAATCGTTATCAGACTCCGATGACAGAGGAACGTGGTTTCCCATGTTCGTCTCTCCTTCCAGCAGGGAAAAGGATACTTCACCGTCGAAGGTTGCCGCGCAACCGTGGATGCACTCACATCGGCGATTTTCTTGTAGTAGCTCAAAAGTAGTGGGCGTTGCTTCGATGCAAATCCCATTCCATTTCAGATGTTTTTCGAGGAAGTAGGAGTTGCTGAAAGAGATTCCATCGTGCGCTCCAATATCGAGAAAATAGCCCAGAGAATCACGCTCTTGGAAACTGCCATGCACGAAGATGTCCTGGCCGTTCTGGCTGGAGTAATTAGCGCTCGAAGGGAACTCCCAGGTGAAGGCCCTTTGCCAAAGGCGGAGCAGTTTCCCACGGGCCATAAACGGTGGTAAGGGGTTCGGCAAAATTGCCCGCAACAACCTTTTCAGCCGGTAGTAACGAGGTGATAGTTCGAGGTTCACTCAATTTCTCTCCCCGATCAGATTCCTAGATTGAGTCCATAAACGCCACTAAGGGTTCCACGTGTTTTTCGAAATCGAATTCCTTACTAAAGCACTCCTTCGCGTTTTCGCTGAAGAGATCGTAGTTGTCTATAATTCGATCGAGGGCACTGGAGATTTCCTCCGGATCCGTAGGGTCCGTGATGACTTCGCCAAACTTGAATTTCCGGATCAGTCTTTCCAATGAGGGCAGGTTATTGACCAGTACGGGTAAGCCGTGTTTCAGATAGAATGCAAGCTTGCCTGAAGCCTTGGCGATCTGTCCGATATTGGGATTGGTGTCGCGGTAGAAGGCCAAGCCGATCGTAGCCGAGGAATAAACCCTGTCGATCTCTTCAAACGGAAGCGGATCAAGGGAGAGAAACAGGTTGGTCGAGTTTAATTCCCGGAGCGATTGGATATAAGGGTCGTCTGGGGCTCGGGTCTCGCGTTCGTGAAAAACAAAGGCATATTTGCCATCCATGGTCGAAAATGACTGGGCCAATTCCTTCGAATAGACCTGGTCATCAATAAATCCGGCCTGGAGAACGATATAGGGGAACTCTTTGGCATCTAGTTTAAACTTTTCGCGGAAAAAGTCCCGAGTCGGTTCCCGTATCTCGTCCGTTGTTTCGCCGTAGGGCGCATTCGGGAGAAGAAAGACCCGAGGATGTCGCGCCGTTGAATGATAAGTAGAAAGGGTGGAATACCGCTCTTCATCTTGTATGATGATAGCGGCAGAACGCTTGAGGGCTCGTCGCTCGAGCCAGGGGATGATTCTTGCGAACCTGCGGAAGGCGCCGGAAGGAACCAATTCCAGGGAGAGGTAGACTGTTTTGTCTCTGCGAAACCACGACCGTATCTGAGCGGCTGCCGAGCCCCGGGAATCTATCCCGACCGTGAGGGGCTTTTGTTCGCCGATCCTATTTTCGTCGCTCCTATCGAGCTTAAGGCTTTGAATAGCAAAAATGAAGAGCTCTAATACTGGGACGAGTGATGTGAGTCTGAGGGTTTGGAGAAACCTATAGAAGTGTTTGGTGAGAACGCGTTCATATCCGCTCGAAATTGTAAATAGGCTGCACCCTTTCGGTAATGCGGTGAAGGGAATATAATCGGATGCCAATGTGTGCAGATTTACCTGAAAGCCTTCTCTTACCAGAGCCCTAATGAGGTTGATCAGAGTGGGAGCGATACTGATGTATCCTTCGAAAAAGAGAATAGTGCACGACTTCTCATGCTTTGCGCCTTCTGGGATTATTTTTTCGCGCACGTTTAAACACTCCAGGATGACTGGTCTGCATGGCGCCCCGTCATCCATTCCTTGTTCTCCAGGGTGGTAAATTCGAAGCTGTGAAGCATGTCTTCAAGTTCGGGCTCGAACCAGTATCGCATAAGATGGGTCTCTTCCAGTTCTTCGATTCTTCCCTCCTCCTTATCCTGGATGAAGAGCTCGTAACGGACCGACACTTGATTCTGATTCAATTTCATCTGCGGTTCGGCAATACGGACGACGCGGATGACGTCATCCTCGAGGCGCTTGACCCGCACGAAGGCGGATCCGAGAGAACAGCCGTTCCATACCAGTAGTCGAAAATGAAAATGCCGTTCGGATGCAGGTGAGCTTTTGCCGTTGCCAAGGCCTCTCGCAGATCACCGTTTCTGGGGAGGTAGCTGAAGAGGTGAAAGAGGGAAACGACCGCATCAAATCTCCCTTTTTGTCGTGTGGTTCGGATATCGCCCTGAAAAAAGGCGAGGCGGGTGGCGATGTCTTTTGGAAACTCGGATAGGCGTTCGGAAGCCCGTTCCAGCATCTCTTCGCTTCGGTCAACCCCTGTTACTGCGTATCCTATTTTCGCCAGTTCAATGGCGTGGGTTCCGGTGCCGCAGCCAAGATCAAGGATCGTCTTTGTGTCCGGGGCGTACTTTTGAATGAGTTCATGGACAAACTTTGCTTCGCTGCTGTAATCTTTGTCAGCATAGAGAAGATCGTAGTAACGCGCTTAGTGGTTGAATACCGCCATCTGTTTTCTTTCAGCCTGTTTGGATCAGGAGAGGAACTGCGTCATCTCCTCAATGACTCGATCCATTTGCGATTCCGTAAGGGCCAGTCCGCTCGGAATATAGAATCCCCGCCGCGCGATCCTTTCCGATATGGGACAGGATATTTCGTTGAAAAGACCACGCTTGCAGAACACCGGTTGTTCGTGCATGGGCCAGAAAAAGGGACGCGTGCCCACTCCGACTTTTGACAATCGAAGCATCGCTTCCCTGGCATCAAAGGCGACTTCGTCTCTGAGGACGACACCGTAGACCCAGTAGATGTTTTCCGCATAATCCGTATTCGGAAGGGGTAGTTGCAATCCTTCGAGAGAGCTCAACGCCTCAGAGTATCGGCGGCCCATGGTTCTTTTTTTTCGGACGAATTCATCTAAACGCTCGAGTTGGGCCACGCCGACCGCGGCTTGGAGATTGCTCATTCGAAAGTTCCAGCCCAGTTCTTCGTGGATAAAACGATCCACCTTACCGAAGCAAAGGTTTCTCAGATCTCGGCACCTTTCTGCGAGCGCCGCATCATCGGTCAGGATCATGCCGCCCTCTCCCGTTGTCACGTGCTTGTTTGGATAGAAACTTAAGGTGCTTATGTCTCCGAAACTTCCGCACGATTTTCCGCGGTAGGTCTGGCCGTGCGCTTCCGCTGCATCCTCAATAACCCTCAGTCCTTTTTTTCGAGCGATCCCCCGGACCGAGTCCATATCCACGGGAAGCCCGTATATATGGACCGCCATGATAGCTTTGGTCCTTTCGGAAAGTCGGCATTCGATCTGCTCACAGTCGAGGTTCCAGGTCTTTGGATCGCAGTCTACCAACACGGGGGTAGCTCCTGCCCGCACGATCGCCGAAGCACACGAGATGATCGTGAAAGCGGGAAGGATCACCTCATCGCCCGGTCCCAAATCGAGGGCCGCAACCGCTGCTTCGAGAGCCGCGGTTCCATTACTGACTGCGATCCCGAATTTCCGGTCCATTCGATCCGCCATTCCTTCTTCCAGTCGCGTCACAAACGAACCCTCGGAAGAGATCCAACTGGTATCGATGCATTCATTCAGGTATTTCCTCTCGTTGCCCTCAAGGAGTGGTTCGTTAACAGGCACAAATTGCATGACAAACTAAGCCGTGAAGAAGAGAAACCGCTGATCGGCACTAATCATCGCTAATAGGAGAGGTATTTCCCGCGGATTCGAGGAAACCGCAGATTCATTGAGGAGGGAGCGCCCAACGGGTTCGGCGGGCTCACTCCAGAATGCTGAAGCTCGGGTAGAAAACATTGAACATCGAACTTCCAACGTCGAAGTAAAGACCTTCCTCCTTCGTTCTCGCTGCGCTCGCAACTATGGAGGACAGGTCGGCGTTCGATGCCTACTCGACAGGCTCCGAATTGGCCGGCCCTTTGATCTTGATTTGTTCAACAGCGACACCGTCGAAACGGGTCTTATCTTGATCACCCGCATAGGGGCCCTGCTTCACCTCGATCATTTCCAATTCCTCGAGCACTTGAAACCCGTGCCCTCCTCTAATCAACAGAATCACATCGCCACTCTGCAGGACCCGGCTTTCGAGGTAGTCCCTGTCTTCGCTGTAAAAGTCCACCCGCAACTGACCCCGCCGGATGAAGAGTGTTTCCTGAGTGTACTGAACTTCCCTGCGTACCGGGTTATGTAGAGCCCGTCCCAGTGGTGGAAACAATTGATTTTTAATGAGTTATGGGCAAAAAAAAGGCCGGATAGAGCTGCAAAAAGCTCGATCCGGCGAAAAAGGGCGCTTATGCTTGCGTTAGTCAAATACAAAGCACGCCCTTCTCATGAAAAATATTGCCGTACAAAGCTTCCTGCGTCCAGCCCTAACTCCAGTCATTCGATGCAAAGACTACACCGTGTTTCTGGAAACAATGGAGCGGATTGACCGGGTTTTGATCGACTCCTCGCTGGAAAGGGAGGCGATCGTAAAAGCCTTGGAAGGATGGGATGAAGCGGGAGGGAAGGATCGGGAGCGACGCGCTCTAAGAGCGATAAAAGCGCTACGGGTGGAGGTGGTGCGTCATTTACTCGGAGGGATATCCTTTCGTTGTCTGTCGCAGGAGTTGGGACGCAGTGAGCTTCTGGCTAATTTTTGCCGGGTGCGTGAGGTAGACGGGATCCGGAAAATATCGAAGAGCAGTCTGGAACGGGATTCGAAATTCTTCGACGAAGCGTATCTGAGACAGCTGCATGCAAGGATGACCGAGGTGGTGGGCAATGCTGAACATTGTGGTGAGGCAGGATTAGAGAAGCCGATCGATACGAGGGAATGCCTGATCGACGCCACTTGCCTGGAAGCGAACATCCACTGGCCCGTGGACTGGGTCTTGCTCAAGGATGTGGGAGCAACGCTGCTCAAGGCGATCAGTCTGATCCGGCAGGCGGGAATGAAACAGCGCATGCCCCAGGGAGCAAAGGGATTGGCTCGGGAGATGAACAAACGGTGCCTGGAGATGACGCATGCGCGTCGGCGCCGGGAGGCGGGCAAAGCGCGTAAAGGGATCCTGCGGCGGATGAAGCTATTGCTCAAGAAGATTGAGGGCCATGCCCTTCGCCACCGTGACTTATTGGAAGCTATGTGGATGCAAAGCGATTACACCGAGAAGAAGGCGAGCCGAATCATCGAGCGAATGGATGGTATGTTAGAGCAGATACCGCAGGTCATGAAACAGGCGCACGAACGGATCATAGGGGGGCGGCAGGTGAAGAATGAGGAGAAGATCCTGAGCGCCTACGAACCTGAGATTGACGTCATCGTGCGAGGCAAGGCAGATCGGGAGGTGGAGTTTGGCAACACCCTTTATTTATGCGAGAGCGCAGAGGGATATCTGTTGGACTGGAAACTGTATGGGGGGCAGGCCCCGAGCGAATTGAAGCAGCTTTGGGAAAGTCTGGAGAGGCAAAAGGGCTTCGCTTTAGAGGAGAAGATCGAAGCGATCAGTGGGGATCGGGGCTATGCCTCGAAGGCGGCCAGCAAGCGGCTCCAGGCAGAGGGGATTTTTGACGCCCTTACGCCCCGCAATCCACAAGAGCTCAAGGAGCGGATGGAGGAGCCGCGCTTTGTCCGGTTGCAGCGACGACGAGGGAGCACCGAAGGCCGGATCGGAGTGCTCAAGAACCGATGGCACGGGGGCAAGATACGCAGCAAAGGCTTTGACAACCGTAACCTTAGCGTGGCCTGGTCGGTTCTGTCCCACAATCTATGGAAAATCGCGCAGAGACTTGCGCAAGAACATGAGAAAGAGGCAACGCAGGCGGCATAGGGATCCAAGAATCGAGTCAGAGGCGCTTCCTTGGGAGAACTATCGACTCAAAGCGAGAGGAAGGGTGCTGGAAAGGTGCATAACGGATAAAAGGTAAGCTACCGAGGACGGAAGGCATGTCGTGGTCTACATAACGTGACGAAGATTGATATCGGTATCAGGCTTCCACCCAAATCCTCTCGGATTTGGGACAGCCTCTATGTACGTGCGGTTCAATCACTTTGCCCGCTGAGTAGCTCATATAGGCCAGTTGCTGGGAGAGCTCGCCCGGGGTGAAAAAGTGAATGCCCGGGTCGTTGTATTCACGACCTACGATTACGGCGAGCAGCTGATTTTTGTGCGATATCTTTTCTATCATTCCCTTGTAATCTAGTATTCAGGCCGATCTGTGCTTTCTCGAAACTTCAGGGATGCTATTTAGACTGCAATGCTTACTTCAACCAGTTTTCTAGTACTACAAAAATCCGGAATTCCGGACTCATGAGAAGTCGGAGAGGATACTTTACATGCAAAACGGTTCTATCGGCTTGAACCTGAATGTCGAGGGATCGACTGTCGGTTCGCCCCCAATAAAGGATCGCCCTCTGAATCAACTTTTACGAGGTTGCCGAAAATGATCGTTTGATTCGGTGAACCCCGACTTGAAACTTCAATGTTCATGTGGCCTGCAGGGCGATGGGTTTGGCCTGGGGGTGAGCCCGTTGCACCCACAAGGCATAGCGCGCCCGGGTGCCCGTCTACCTTCTGCGAATTGGTTGGCACAGACTTCCCTCAGAGTGCTTCGGCGAGACGGTCGGAAAAGGCCGAGCCGATTTCTTCGAAAATCGAATCGAGCCCTTTGCTGATCGACCATTCCGGGTAGTGTCGCTGCATTTTGGACAGATCGCTGATGTAACAGATGTGGTCGCCCGTGCGGTTGTCATCAATGTATTCCGAAACCATCTTCTTTCCGCGCAAAGCCTCGGCCCGTTCAAATGCTTCCAGAATTGAGCAGGAGTTGGCCCGCCCTCCGCCGATATTGTAAACTTCGCCGATTCGCGGTTTCTCCCAAAAGGCATGGATGAAGCGTGCTACGTCGAAAGAGTGGATATTATCGCGGACTTGCTTACCCTTGTATCCGAATATTCTGTAGAGCTTCCCTTCCAGGTTGCACTTTACGAGATAGCTGAGAAAACCGTGCAGCTCCACGCCGCTATGATTGGGGCCGGTCAGGCAGCCACCTCGCAGGCAACACGTTTTCATGCCAAAGTAGCGACCGTACTCCTGGACGACGATGTCGGCTGCCGCTTTGGAGGCTCCGAAGAGGCTGTGTTTGCTTTGGTCAATTGGAAACTCCTCACCGATGCCATTCGCGAATTCCGGATCATCGTAGTCCCAACGCGAGTCCAGCTCCTTCATTTGGATCTCATTGGGGCGATCGCCATAGACCTTGTTTGTACTCAGGTGGACGAATACGGCTTCGCGGTTGTGCCTTCTCGTCGCCTCAAGGAGATTGAAAGTTCCGCCCGCGTTGACGTCAAAATCGTCAAAACATCGAGTCGCTGCGAGATCGTGGCTCGGTTGGGCCGCGGCGTGGACAATCAAATCGAAGCGATTTTCCTCAAGCAACTCGAGGACATGCGGCCTCTTGCGGATATCCAGTTCGTGATGCCGAAAGTTCGCGTGGGTTTCGATAAGACGATGCTGATTCCATCGCGTATCTCCGCCTGGACCAAAGAAATCAGCCCGCATGTTATTATCGATGCCGTGCACCCTCCAGCCCAGTCTGCTGAAAAAGTCGACCACCTCGGAGCCGATGAGGCCGGAAGATCCGGTTACCAAAAGAGTGTTCATTAGATTCACGAAACGACGGAGCTGCAGAGTTTTCGATCTACGGATCCGGTGTCGGCAGCTATGCAGCTCCGTCGTTCCGTGAATCTAGGTATGCTACCGCCACTGGTCGTTATCCCTGGGAGATGGAAAGACCCCTCGGTTGGAGTTCCGTTGATGAACGGTTGCCTGTTCGAATCGAAGAGCTTCAGCAGGATTTGATTTTGATTTGACGCCAAATGGCAGACCTTGGAATCCGGTAAGGTCGAGGAGACCGCGAACGGATTTCTTCGTTCGCCTACCTCCCTTGCTTAAGAGAGCCTAATGGTCGACCTGTCCTCACGGGACCCGCGATCGAGCTACTTTCGATCAACTTCCTATCAGCCTGTGTCGACAGCCAATCTACCATTCGACGACTCTCCTTATAGTATTCAGAGTACTTCCCATAATAGTAGAGCATCGGATTTCTGATGCTGACGAAATTGAGGATGAAACCGTAGACCTGACCGCCCCTTTCATTGAGGCGATCGAGAGCGCCTTTGATTTGAAGAGGTGAAATATCAGCCGACCGAACGGTGAAGAGAATGGCATCCGCCCGGGCAGCGAAGCTGGTAGTATCATCGATTGCGAGGACAGGCGCCGAATCAAAGATCACGTATTCGAAGCGTTCCCGCGACTCCTGGAATAGCTGATTCATCCTCTCGCTTAATAGTAATTCTCCTGGCCGTTTAGTATTCTCACCGCAAGAGATGAAGTGAAGGTTCGCGGTTTCCGTACTTTGGAGGGCGTCTTGCAACTCAATATTCTTTGAAATGATCTCGCTCAAACCCAAGGCCTTTCTCAATCCTAGAAGGGTGTGGAGATCCCCTCTTCGAAGATCGGCATCAACCAGGAGTGTCTTCAGTCCGGCTGAAGCCAAGGTGGAAGCGATGTTGGCAGCCAAGGTTGACTTGCCTTCTTTGGGAAGGGAGCTTGTCACGAGAATCGTGCGCGGACTCGTCCCCGCCCTTTCTGTGAACATGAGGTAGGATCGGATGTTTCTGCAGGCCTCCGTGAAGAGAGAATTCGCGGTGCCGTTCCTTCCAGGCTGGAACATGAGTGGATCCTTCTTGCGCTTCTCGTGAGCGGGAATCACGGCCAGTACCGGCTTGGCAAACCTTTCCGAAAGGTCGTCCGCCGAGAGGATTCCATTTTGCAGTGAACCGATGAGAAAAAGGATCGCCGCGCCGAGACCAAGACCGAAAAATCCGCCGTAGGCTACCCGTTTGGGAATACTTGGAAGAAACGGCGTCGCAATTGAGGCCCTCTCATGGACCGAAACTCTCTCCTGATCGACGCTCATATTGAGGTCGATCGACTGTATGGCGGTAAGAAGACTATCGTAGAGCTTCCTGGGCCTCTCTATTCCCGACCGAAGCTGATCATACTCGGCCAGCCGCTGACTCAATCCCAACGCCGTCTCTTCCCAGTCCGCTATGACGCTGTCGAGACTCTGGATTTCGGATTCGAGTCTATTCCTCAGACCCATCAGGTCCTCGAGACCCTTTTTGCGGTAAATATTCACCAACTGCTCGGCCCTTTCAGCCTCCTGGTCAAGTCTAAGGATCTTTGGGTGTTTCTCCTTTAGAAATATCAGGTAGTCGCTCCGCTGCGTCTTGAGTTGTCTTAGGTTCTTAAGGGCGAGACCGTAGTCGATGCTCGTGTTCAGCATCTTATAAGTGAGGAAGGAGTAATTCGTCACCTCCTCCGATTCGCTTGCATCCTCAACCGAATAGGTTTTCTCTAAATTGCTTTCCGTCGGATCGAGGCTGGATAACTTTTCCAGGTGCCTATCGATACTGAGGGTGGAAAGCATTTTGAGCTGTGTCTGCAGATTGGCTCTCTGAGTTTTCAGTTGTGCGAGATAGGAGCCTGAGGAATTTCCCTGCTCTCGAATGAAGACCAGATTGTTTTCCTTCTGAAACTCTAGGAGGTTGTTCCGGGCCAGTTTAATCTCGTTCTCCAAACGCTGCAGTTCGTTAGTGATGGCCATGAGGGTTTCCTCGGAGGTTTCCGAACGCATGGATCTCCGAAGACTTCTGTATTCCTGCAGGCATGCATCGAGATAGGCCTGGGTGTATTTCGGCTCGGTTCCTTTGGCCGTCACGATGAACATCGAAGTATCGCGTCGTTGACCTGCATCGATACTCACCTCTACCGGCTCAAGATCCGGATCGAGGGCCGCCAAACGGCTCGTTGCGCCTTGGCGCACCGTATTGCTTTCGATGAGGGCGATCTGGGTTCCGTAAAAATTCGCTCGCTCCTCGCTGTAGACGGCGCCTTCTTGGATGGAGAAACGGCCACTCACAATCAGACTTGCACTCGAAGTGTAGACAGGTCTTTCAGTCTTGAAGCTATAGAACTGGTAGCCGTAACTGAGGGCCAAAGTCAGGATCAGAATCCACCAGTAACTACCTAGTATGAGACGAATCCGGAAGATCTGGGTCCGGAAGTTTTCGACCCGATCGGAAGGCCGCGGCGAAGAGCTGGAAGTGGGTGTTGCCATTTTAGAATCTATAATGCTATCCAGCGCTCTTCCACACGAATAATATCCCCCGGATTAAGAATGGGATCGATCGATCGGTTACCTTTTTCCAGCACATCGGAGACGTTGACACTGAGGATCTTTTCCTCCTCACCAAGGTCCGTATCCGAGCGGATTACCTTCACGTTTCTCTGATTGGCAAATCGGGTGAATCCACCGGCACGCATGATTGCCATACTAAGCGTTAGATCCTGATTCTGGGGTAGCTCGTAGAGACCGGGAGCCCGAACCGAGCCTACGATCGAGATCTGGCCTCCTCCATCTTTTCTTGGTCGCACCAAAATCATGTCGTCCGATTGGACGATTCGGTCGTTTTCCGAACGTCCCTGCTCGAAGATCTCTTCTACATTGACCTCGATCTCGATCTCTCCTTCAGAACTATCGGGATCATCTCGAATAAGGAGGACCCGCGTCCGATCGGCGCTCCGGAGAAAACCACCACCGCGCAGGATGGCTTCGCTCACCGTCAGAACTTCATCATGGGAAACGGTGAATACTCCTGGCCGGGCTACTTCGCCCACCAAGGTGACCCGGCCGCGAACCGTATCTGCCGGATTGTGCTTAATAATGACGGTCGCTCTCTTGTAGAAGTCGACTTCCAATTTCTCCTTGATGGCAAAGGCCAGTTCCTTGCAGGTAAGCCCTGACGCCTCGGTCCAGCCGAGAACCGGCGCATCGATTTCGCCCCGATCATTTACGTAGAGAGCAATAGGCGGATCGCGATCCTCGTAAACCCGGTAGAGAATACGATCACCTACCTGGAGAGGGGTCGACTCATCCAAAAGGCTCATTTCCCCGAATGGCGCCGCTTCCTCCCCGCGAACCAAACCGGCAGAGGTCAGCGTCATCAACAGCAGAAAACTGCAGCGTATAAGACAAAGAGGCATTCGCCCATGGATTCGGTTAAAAATCATAGTTCAATCGGAAACTGGTGATATTCCTCTTGTAGGTGAGGAGAAATTCGTTAGAAGAGCGATTCTCATGGCTGTAGGAAGCACTCCAACTCAGGTGAGGTCCAAGCCTTCGATTGACCTCCAGGTTGAGACGATAGCTGTGGAAATCCTCACTAAATAGGCCCCCGGAATCCTTCCCTTTTCGGTAATTCAGCCCTCCTCTTAACATCGTCTCCTTTAGAATATCCAATCGAAAACTGTATCCCAAACCTGTATAGATTGTGGAATTGGACAGCGACCCGTATTGAATAATTCGGCTAAAATTGACCGAATGTTCGAAGTTGTCTCTTGGCGTGTGGTTGAACGAGAAACTATATTCAGGGGTTGAGACCTTTGAGATGTCTCGAACGATGGTTCTATTATTGAATTCGATTTGGGTCCATTTGAAGTTAAAATTGAATGACGTGAAGTCGGACGGATTCCAACGGAAGAGTGATCCGATTGAGGTCCCTTCACTCTTACTTCGAAAACTCTCCTCGTATGCATTCGTGAAGTAGGATCCTTGGATCCCCGCCGCGGTCCGCGCCGACAGACTCACCATTCCGAACGCCGTAAAAGAGTTCTGAGTGCGATCAGAATGGGCATATTCTTCGTCCAATGGCATAAGATTGAAACGTTCATATTTGAACTCGAATTCGCCCTGTTTGACCCCGAGCTTTGCTTCCACTCCGGCCGTGTTTTGAAATCGAGCGTAAATTGGACGGTCCAGAATTACCTCATCAGCCTGAGGATCATATCCGACCGAATCGGAGCTGTTTGAGGAAAAGCTGAGAAAGTCGAAAAATTTGACTGTCAGGTTGCTCGCCCGAATATTAAAGGCGAATTCGGAATCCGGTGAAATTTGAATGAAGTTGTGGATCGAGTCAAACTCGGGATTCTCCAGATATTTCTTGTAGCTGAGATCGAGGTTTAACCGAAGACTGTTAATCTCGGAGATCTTCCAGTGGGCTCCTAGGTTCAGCCCTGTGGTGATTATAATATCGCCTATGGTGGATTGACCAATTGTGTTCAGATTGTCATCGTACTCGATAGAGGCGTCTCCCGAGAGGTCCAACTCGAGACGTCTCAGCTTCACGTTTTCCCTCTGAGAATACAGGGGCACGGCGACGAACGTAGCCCACGCACAAAAAGCAATCCCAATTCCGCCCATTCTCTTAGGAAGAAGGTTCATTTTCGGTGACTCATGACTAATGATTCAGCGGGTTGAACCATACTGCAGTAGAGGTCCGGAGAAAACCCATCATCCTATCAAATCGACATTCCGGGGAGCAAGATTAATGTGGATACTTTGCCAAGAATTCGGTTTCAAAGAGCCCGATTTTCTCAAAACGAAAATTCCACACCATTTGCTTCGAATAGGTGAAACACCCTATAAAAGAGAATTCGAGTTACCTTTGCAAGCCTTTTTTTCGAGTCTTTGGTATTTGGGAAAGGTCCAAAGGTGGAAACCAAAGGCGTTTGTGACTCCCGAGATAATTCCTTGAAACCGCATGAATTAGCTGTATTGCATACAATTCTTAGGAAATCCGGAGTTCACGTTTGGAGAGTTTCCGGGGATGCTGCGCGGTTTCATATGGTGCCTGGAATTCTTCTTGCGAAAGATCTGACACATAGGGTGTTTACCCCAGGTAAGATGGTCGGACTGATACCGTCTCTGACAAGAGAGGGGGAAGGATACTACGGTGTTTTGATTCTCGGGACATTAGGTGATGATATTGATGGCCTTGTGTAGGTTGAAGGTGAAATGATCACAGAGGGCAGGGGTGGATTCGAAGCCCATGGTAGATTTGAGGCTAAGAACCAGTTGCCTGCAAGCAGCCAGGATTCTGGCTGCGTTATGGTTACGGATCATACATCGATCTTCATCGAAGAAGCGATCTCTGGGGTAGTGGTTTTTGTTTTCGATGGCCCAGTGGTTGCGGATTTTCGATAGGAACTGAGGAGGGCTCAAGTCGGTGGGATCGCGGCTGCTGACATAGTAGGAGCGTTCCGAGGAAGGTTTCGCTTTGTTAGGATAATGGAAGGTGCGTTGGACAGAGGCGAACTGACGAGCATGAGGCAAGCCAAGGGAGGGAGCGCTTAGAGGATGGGTTGCTATTTGACGAATCTCCAGGCGGCCATGGTCCTTATCTACGGTTTGGTGGACAAAAAGGGGGAGGGGCCGAAAAGATTCTTTGCGTCTTGATGCATGGTGGGTTGGTTGTCTTTGATCTGGATGATATAGTCAGCACCGAGTTCTTCGACCACGATGTGGGCCGTTTCTTTTTGGTTATGCATGGCGTCGAAGGTGAAGGTGGATCCGTCCATGGCCGGCATCTTGCGCAGGAGAGTTTGGGCGGCGGTGATCTCGTTGGATTTGTCGGCGGTAGCGACTTGGGCAATCGTTTGAGCGCTTTGATGATCGACCGCGGCCACCAGGTGCAAGGCCTTGGCCGGTTCTTTGTCAGTGCCTTTGAGAGTCTTACCGTCAACCGCAATATCGCGGGGCAAACGGCCCTCGGGCGAGGCTATGAATTGGGTGAGGATTTGATCGAAAAGCTCGGCCTCGACGTTTTGCAACACCCGGTAGAAGACATCATAGCAGGGGGCCTGAAAACGGCTTGTTTTGGGGTTTTTCCAGGAGCGTAAGGCGCGCAGTTGGGCTTGATTGAGGTGATGGGCCAGGCGCACGATCTCCTTGAGGTTGTGTTTGCCGCAGAGGGTGCCGAGCACAATCATACTCAAGACCGTGGCGAGTCGATAGCGACGGCCCGCTTTTCGACGGAAGTCTTCGATCTGGTGGAAGCGTTCCCAGAGGCTTGTCATCTGTTCCACTTTGAGGCAGACCGCATGGGAGTTGTCGTTGGCATTGAGGGCCTCACGGTGTGCCTTGGGCAAGGGCCCTGGCGAGCGCAGCAGTTGCAGAGCATCAGCCCGCAGGGGTTTGACCCAGATCTGCTTGGGGCGCTCATGGCGTTCATAGAAATCTTCCCGCTGTCGACCATATCCCGCGCTCAAGCCCAAAGGAGTCCACCCGCTCGCCTTGTAGCAAGTGCCTCGGTGGATCTGTGGGTCCACGAAAGTTTCCGCTACCAAGGGGCGATAGGCAAAGGCCTGCTCCCAGTGATCGGCCAAGACTCTCAGGCACATCGCCAACGTCTTGGAGGCCAGATTGGCCAGCTTGAGCCCGGGCAGAATGAGAAAACGCCGGTTCTGCACCACCAGTTTCAAGCGCGCATGCCGTCGCGCCCCATCCCAGCCGATCCAGCCGTCTCGATCCTTCAGCCGGTAGCTAGCCGCTCCCCACAGCAAAAGACACACCCATTGCCCGTCGATCAAAGCCACATAGCGCAGGGTCTCTCCCGCGCTCCCCGCACTGTGCAAATAATGATGTTGGATCAAAAGATCATTGAATCGCTCCTGCTCTTCGGGCAAGATCAGACGCAGAGTTAGACGATCTATCGAAGGAGTCAGATGGTAAGATTTTTTGTCTTTCATACCATCTAGGCATGACTGATTCCCTCGGGTTTGTCTAGCTCTTTTTTTATCTTTTTGCCTATCAGCCACTTCCTCCCCAGAAAACTTTCACCCTGGGAAGGATACCTGGTTGCAAAATATCTCCTTTAGTTTTTGAAAAAACTCGCTTTAATAGAAACGATCGAATCGTTCGATATCTCTAAAGAATCTCTAAAGAGAATCTGGAAGGTGCCATTGGGCGCCCGTAATGAGGGCAAAGAAAAAATCAACTGATTCGCGGTTGAGGAAGCGAAGATTCCTTTTGATGGCGGCCCTGATCGGGGCGCTATTGATCCTCGGTTTGGGGTTTTCGCTCTTCCTATTCATTCGAAAGGATGCCTCGGTCAGCCCCGAAAGATTGGCTCGGTCGGGAATGGGACACCTCGATAGGCTGGAATATGCGAGGGCCCTGGAGTTGTTCACACGAGCCATCGGGCTGAATCCGGAGAACGCCGAATTGCATTTGGTGGCAGCGCAAACCGCGCGTTCGCTTAATCGAATAGGGGTGGCACAGGAGTATGCCCGGAAGGCCTGGGTATTGGGGATGAAAAGGGAGGAAGTGCTCAAGATGATTGTCGGCTTCTATCCCCAGGAGGAAAACGAAAGTGGGCTGCAAGAAGCGCTGAAGCTACTAGGCGAACTGCCCCAAGATGATGACTACCTCAGTCTTCGAGGCGATATTTATTACCGGTTTTTACGAATAGAAGAAGCATTCAGGGATTGGAAACGTTCGCTCAGGAACGATCCGGATCCGGATTTGATCGCAAGATTCAGCCTTGCCTATCTCAGAAACCGGCAGCCGGAGAAGGCCCAGGCGTTATTGGAAAGCTATCTTGAATCGAGGCATCTCAATAATCAGGGTTACAGTCTCCTTGCCGGAATGTATGCATTGCAGGGTGAATTCGAAAGGGCCGATTCCGTCTTTGGCAAAGCCGGAGAGATGGGTAACTCGAGCGACGTCCTGGTACTGCAGAGGGCAATTGTCCATCTTATCAGACTACGCGATGAAGAAGCGCAGGTTCTTTTAGAATCATTGGTGGAGCCCGGCGGTGATAAGGAAGGCGACCGCTTTCGACAACGAGCGCGCATCTTCTTGGGCTATTTCTATCTGACCCAGGAGGAACCTCTTTCCATTAAAAAGTTGAAGACCGTGGCGGCCATGCTTCCCCAGAGCCCGGAACGCGAAGGCGAACTGATTTTTATTCGGTTTTGTTGGCCATTTTGGAGAGAATGGATGAAACCGTTTTGGCCGAGCTCGAACGTGCCCGCCGCCTGATTGACGACCATGAGTCGATTGCATTGGTTTACGCTCGGGTCGCTTCGGGCTACGGCCGGTATAGGGAAGCCATTGAGGCGTTGCAGGCTGTATCCGGTGTGGCGAAAATGTGGCCACCTTTAAACATGGTCCTTGCATCGGCCCTTTTCAATGACGGTCAGAATTTTGAGGCGCTGAGAGTGCTGAATCAGCTTCATGAACGAGGATTCGCTTCCAAGGAAACTATTCAGATCTTTAGGGACGCCGCAAATCGCGAGGGTTTGGCCCAGGTCGGACGGGCCTCGCAGGAGTTGCTCGAGGAGAATTTTCCGCGTGACCCGGATGTGAGGATGTTTAGTGGGCTCGATGCGATCGAGCGAGGCGCTCTAGGGAAAGCGGAAACCGTCTTTCGGGACTTGAGCACGGATTATCCTGAAGAGGCCCAATATCAGTGGAACCGCCTTCGTGTGATGCTGATGGATCGGAATTATGAAGAGGCACTGAGTGCCGCCCAGGAGGGAAGCGTTTCGCCTCTTCTGCTCGCTCCCTTAACCGCTATCGCTCATGCCCGCCTACAACAGTGGGATGCTGCGGAGTTGGATTTCAAAACATCCCTTTTGGAAAATCCCACAGTCTTTGCCCATGTGGAATACGGGAATTTCCTTTTATCCCGAGACAGAGTGGAGGAAGCTGAGAAACAATACGCGGAGGCCTTAGAATTGAGTCCGGATACGGTTGAAGCCCGTAATGGGCTGGCGCGCGTTGCTTTTGCAGGGAATGATTGGGACGAATTCAGGATTCATCAGGAGGTGATGCTGACTTTTCCATCACAATTGGGTACCGAGGATTACTTTCTGTTGGCTATGGGCGAGTTTCAAATGGGTAATACTGAGGAAGCGATTCAGTTTTGCGGAAGAGGTCTGGTATCAGCTCCCAACTCGGTTCCGATTAGGTCTCTTAGGGCTCGTTGCAATTCCGTCCTTGGAAGGAATGAAGCGGCTGTGAAAGACTTCAGATTCGTACGATCGCAGGATCCTTCCAATGAATTCGCACGAGACGGGCTGATCAAAGCCTTGATTCGACTGGGTGATGATGAGGGAGCCATGGAAATAGTCGATTCGGTCCTCGAAGTGGAGCCTGGATACCTCGCATATGTGCTCCTGAAATTTGACATTCTGGGCCGAAACGGTCGCCTCGATGAAGCATCGAACCTCATCGATCGAGTTGAATCCGAGTTGCCCGAATTTCGTTACGCCTAGTTTAAGTCGTGGATTCACCAACTTCGAGGTGATCTCGTTACAGCTCGGAAGTTGATCGAACCCCATCTCGATAATGAGGATGTCGCCTTGCAATCAGCCATCCTCCATTTAGAGTTAGTCTCTGAAGAGGCATTGATTGAGTCTCTTGAGCCCCTTGAATTCAATCCCATTCTGTGGACCAATCTGGCAGTGGTGGCGGCGAAAAAGAACCGACACCGGGTTGCCGCCTACGGTTATCGCCGTGTCCTTGAAGGTGCACCTGAAAATCCCGAGCTGCTGAATAATTGGGCGTGGAGTGCGCTACAGAACCCCGGTTCCGATTTGGAAGCGATTCTGGAGGCGACTAAGCGCGCCTACGAGACTCTGCAGGGAAATTTGGAGGTGATCGATACCCACTCGGTGGCTTTGCTGCGGGGTGATCGTTTTGCTGAATGTCGCAGGATTCTGACCGATAATATGGCCTTAACCCTGAAGACTCCCGAGCTCCTTTACAATCTTGCTGAGACTTATCGGAATTTAGGTGAACCGGAGAAAGCTCTAATCGCCTATCGCCAATGTGAGTTCCTTCTGAGAGATCGGCAGAAATGGGAATTTCGTGTCGGCAAGGAGAAACTCTTAGCGCAAATTGAGCAATTACAGGGAAAGAAGAATTGATGCCTCTGGATAGAGTAAGATGACGGAAAAAAAAGAGATGGTGGAGCCTCGAGACGAGGGTAAGTGGAATCTTTTCATTTACGGGGCCATTGCGATTGGCATTTTTTTCGTCCTGGATCAATTGGATGCAGCCATCGCGACACCCCTCAGGGAAATCTCCTCGATTGTGGCTCATTTTCTGCTCAATTTGCTAAGTATGCCCGTCACTTTGACCGGGACGATCCTTGCCACCGAGAACTTCACCTTCGATGTGGTTCCTGCTTGCAGCGGCTCAACGACGCTTCGAGTTCTCTTAACTGTTTGTGTCGTCTGGTGTGGAATTCACCCGCGCCTTACTCTCATGCGCAAACTAATCTGTATTCTCCTGGCTGTTCCCATCGCCCTAGTTGCCAACGGGCTCAGGATCACGCTGCTGGTGGGACTCGGAGACATCCTAATGAAACCGGTGGAAGGATTCCCTCATATAATGATCGGGGTCCTCGCCTTTGTTCTAGCTATGGCAACCGTTTTCCTCTTGACCGAGAGCCTATCGACCGAGGTGGAAAAGAGAGAAGTGACGGACTCGACGAAAGGGATGGTTCTGGGGCTTTTCCTTCTTCTGCTCTATATACCGGTATGGGTCTGGTTTTATGTTTACTGGTCGGACTTTCCCGGACAGCGATGGGGAATCGCCTTCGTTGTGCTCGGCCTGGCGCCGCTTATCGTTCTCTGGCTTCGGCATCCCCGTAATGTCCCCAACGGGTTCTTTCCCCTCCTACTCTTTATCGGAGCCATGTTTCTTCTTGCCGTTGGCCTCCATGTCGACCTGAAACCCCTTCTCGGAGCTACCCTTATTCTGAGCCTCTCCTCTTTCATCTTGCTGGTTAAGGGCTTTCGCTTCGCGTTTGTCGCCGTCCCCCTGATCTTGACCGCTCTGCTCGGATTTCCCCTGGTGGGCCCGTTTTTCAGAGGGATTGCCCCCGGTATCTTCGGCGGCGGAGCCTTCTCCTCCGGATTCGAACTGAGGGTGTTGAGCGCGGCCCTCCTTATGGCCATAACCTGGCTCGCGCTGCGGAAAGGAACCTTGCTCCAATCCTCGGAGAGCGGTCGAAGTATTCATCTTCCTCTCAACCTGATGATTTTTGCCGCCGCTTTAGCGCTCCTCTTTCAGTCCTTTTTCAATAGTCGGGCGGCATCTTTTGATCGTAAGTATGAGCTAGACTTGAGCTACTTGGTCGGGGATTGGGTGGGAACGAATTCATTCATATCGGACCTTGCCATCGATGTAATCGGTCGGGATCGAATCGTTAAGAGGCGCTATATCAAAGGGGCCCAATACGTCGATGTGATTATCACCAATACGGGGGCCGATCGGCGCCGGGCCCACCGGCCCGAAGCCTGTATGACCGGTTCCGGGTACAAGGCCAGCAGCCGTATTATTCAGACGATCAATGTGGGTGGGGAAGAGGTCCCGGCGAGCCGGTTTATCTTCAGTAAACCGGAAATTGAGCAGGAGTTTTTCTATTGGTTCAGCGACGGCGAGATTGAAATGTCGACCTACGACCAGATGTTTCAGGAGGATCTAAAGCGCCGCCTTGGAGGAATTAGAACCGACTGGTTTCTCTATCGCGTAACCGCGCCGAAAGAGAATAACGGCTTGAAAGATTTCCTCGCCTCGTTTCAACCCGAGATCGTGGAGAGCGAGAAGAGTTTGTAGAATGAGAGTGGACCTCACTAAAGGGATTACGCCGAGGCTTCGCCCGTCGGGGGCGCGCAAATATCGTAGAGAGTTCCCTCGAGACTCAAAAGTGCCCCGAAGACTAACAGTGGCAGGTTTGAATCTGCTGTAAGAACCCGCTGTACGGCCTTTCATTAGACGTTTTCACTCAACAAATTGTCTTGCGGAGGAGTCGTTTTACGGAAGCAATAATTTGGTGCCTTCAAGACGAGTTCGTACTTTGCTTTTTCGAAATCTCGGAAACCAACTGGACAAGTCCTTTGTAAGACGAGTCGTCGGATGAATCATCCAGCAACAAATATCCGCCTTCGACCAAAAAGCGATCGACGTTCAAGAAATCTCGTTTACCACCTTCATAACTGTGGTTTCCATCCACGTAAGCAAAACTAATGGGACCGCCAAGTGCAGCATCATTTCCAAGGAAATCCGTAACGATGTCGTTCGACTCCCACATCTCAAAGAATTCATCGGAGAATGCTTCAATTGTATGAGTTGCAAATGTTGGACTAAACAGTGACAAATTCATCCGAAATATCGACATTACCCATTCACGGTAATCATTGGATCCAGTACTGAAATATCCTGCCTTGGGCTTGTCGGATCCTGCAAATCTCCAAGGATCGCAGGTAAAGAAGGTGTTTTGGCGTTTATACTTCCAAGCCGCGTACGCGATAATATTGGTCGATAGACCAAGAAATGACCCGATTTCAACTATGGCACCATTAGAGGGCATATTTCGAATACAACATTCGAACGCGCGGATATTTCCTTCCACAGCCCAACCACCTATGACACTTCGCAAATGTTCAACGTACTCGTCGCTAATCAAATCTGTGTATCGATCAAGTTCTCCAAACAGTAGACTAGGTGGCTCTGGCGCGAGCGGACGTTTGAGCCTACTGATGATTCTTTTCACGATCATTCTTTTCATACTCTATACGGATGATTTCGGGGGTTGATTCAACGACATCGATGCACCAATTGGCATCAAGAAGAACATGACCCTGGTATCCAGGATTAGGTAGCAATCCAGTTCCGTCGATGACGCGTTCCGAAAGCACAACAAACTTAGCTGCTGGCAGGGTCTCGATTTCGCTCGAAACTCCCCAAAACGCAATGTCAATTCTGTATTTGAGGGAACAGATCGGTTGTTTCGAATTACGGTGCGGATTCGTTTCGTATCTAAGAGATGAGCTGTCGCGTTTACCGGGTATGAGCAATTCAGGACAACATCGACAGTCTCTGCTCCGGTAGCTGGAAACCGGCCGACTCCTGAAAGTTCCCCGTTCCGTCACCATTCCTGACCCACGCTGTGACCAAGACTGAACCGCAACGTCACCAACTCTATCCCGCAACGTCACGTTCTATTACTGATCTGATCGGCTACAGGGGTCGAAGGTATCAACCATACTCGTGAATAAAGACGCGAAAGCGACCCCCACTTCCTCCCTTACACGCGGCATCATGAGCCAGGGATTAGAACCGAATCTTCCGCTCGGCTTCCAATCCTCACCTTGTAGCTTTGCGTTCCTTCGATCAGTCAACTATATTGCTTTGCCTCTTATAACCTAAAAGGTTATCAACAACATACTCTGCGATCGCTCGATGCGCAACCGAATTAGGGTGTGTGTCATGCGGGCCTATTTCATATCTTCCAGCATCTTCAGAAAAATTTGGCAATATTTCCGAAACTAAATGAAACTCAATGGACAACGATTTCAATCCATTTCTTACCTTCAAATAAGTTGCGTCATCCGGTTCTTTATCCCAAAGAATGACATGGAACTCACCTTCAGGAAAGCTTTGGCTCAATTTTGTGCGAGAAGCATCTACAATCTTAAGGAATAATTGGATATCGCAATCTGCAATATTGAATCTATTCCTTCCCAAAAAGAACCTTCTATAGATGTGGGATTTTTTCATTTGAGCGATTGCCTTCCTCTTATACCAAGAATCAGTTGTGTTCTGATCATCGAAGTGCCCATCGAATGTAATTCTTCCATTTCTCAAAAGATACTTTGGTCCATGTTTATCCCAGGACGAATAACCAGCCGATCTTGCGACGTGCGCAACAATGGCCTGATAAATAACTAACTTTGGTTTGCAATCTATCAAGTCACTTTCAATAGCGGATAGCATTTGATGTGGCCCATAGCCATGAAATCCATAATTGTGAACTTTTAAACTCTGCAAATCGCCTACAATATAGGGCATGGAATCGGGATCGTTCACTCCTTCGCCAAAAGTGAAAGATCCTCCAAAACATACTATACATTCCTGATCGGGTATTTTGACTGTTGGAGTTATACGGCGGCCGTCATTTCCAATTGTGTAAGTCACATCGTAAATTAGTTGATCCCGAAGATATTTTGTCGATGTTATTGTTGTATGTTTTGTGGGTCCATACCCAAGAATCGGGTGGGGAGAAGAGAAGCCTTTTCTATATTCTCCCTCATACCTGTAGCCCGTTTCGTTCTCTTGAGTGCTGAGAGAATGATAAGATTGAGTTTCTAATGAACCCAATAAGAGAACTGTAAAGGCTAAATTGGACCAAATAGCCTTTTTAGTTACGGTCTTGCTCCTCAATATCAGAATGATAAGTAATGATAGCCAAAATAGTGAGGCAAAAATGTAGGGATTAGAGATATATTTGAGTGAGAATATTGAAAATAGAAATCCAAGGAATAATATAAGCAGCGTTGACATGTGGGCGCCTTTAAAGTAGATGCAATTGTTTCACAAATCTACGTCCGGGGGGCATGAGGCTTGGGAGCAACCGCTCGACGGCAGCGTTTCTATTGAACGTTTGGGTCCATTTGCGATTCGGACGGTTCACTCGAGCAGCTTTGTGTCTCAAGTTGCGGCGCAAGCTGGGGCAGGTTTTAAACAGCCATAAAGTGCGACGATTTTCCGTTTTGCTTCGGCGGGTTTCACTTCGTCGGATTTGCAGTTCGTGTGTCAGGTTGTGCGCCAGCAAATTGGCTAACATATAGACTTTATTGGCGTTCCATCCTCGGGCCGGAATGTAATTTGTCTTTTCCTGATTGTTGAATTGTCGGAAGATACCCTCCTGGGCCCCACATCCTTCATGAAAGCTCACTAGCTTCCTGGCTCCGCATCGCTTGTTCGTCATCAATATCTTAATGCTGTATCCCCGTTCCCGGCGTTCGAATAGATCCAGTTGCAACACATCCCGCCTCTGTTCGTTCATTTCAGTGCAGATAAACAGAAAGCGGCTCTTGGTTGGCGATTCTGCTGGTGCGGTGAAAAGAGCATTCGCTGAAGTGACGGCGAAACCGCAGTCCTCAGGAAATTTCAACCGTTAGGTATATTTGCGTAACCCGTTGGTTGAAAGTCAGACTTTTCGTTATGAGAAAACCAGTCGGTTGATAAATTGTATTTCCTCCATGCAGAATCCTCAATCAGCCGCTGGTCGTACTTGTAACGCGACCGCCAGTATTCCTGTTGCGCTCGGTGAAAGCGCCAGTGCTCTTTCGAATTAAGCCGGGCACGTAGGGAGCGAAGCCGTTCCCTCATAATTCTCAGTCGATATTTTCTACAATCGGCACGAAGATCATCGACAGCAACTTCTCTACGGTTGAACCGAGTAAAGCTATCTGCCGCTCCCTGATTTGCAAGTCGCTTGTTGAAATAAGCTTGAGTTAGCCGTTCAGGGGGTATGACGTGATATGTTAACGCTCGATTAGTAAATCCGAATTTGAATCCGAGGTCGATCATCTTGAGATGAAGTCCAGTCTCGCCATCACCGACCCACTCGCCGGCCGTGTTTTCGGGTCGAAAGCCGCCACATTTCAACAAGACATCTTTGCGAATGGCCTCATGACAACTGTAAACCCCTACATCTGCCGCTGAGACGATGAGGTCTTCATTGCGATACTGTAAACTGAGGTTTGCGTTGTCGCAAAACTGCAGCACCCAATCGGGAGGCGAAACTTCCCACTTCGGAAGAACACGGCCCATGACAACGCTCACCTCAGGAAAATTCCGCAATACGAGGTCGAATTCTGTCAACACATTGGGCTCCGCTTCCATATCGTCGTCTGTGAAATAGAGAATATCAGCTTTGCTTAACAGCGCCGCAGAATTGCGTGCGTAGTGAACCCCAGGCCGCTTTTCAAAGTGGTAGATGACTGAGGCGGCGGATTTGTCGCGCCAACTCTCAACCACCTCTCGAGTACTATCGGTCGAACAATTGTCGGCAACGATAATTTCCAAGTCACTCGAGGCGTAGTCCTGATCGACAAGCGTCTCCAGGGTTTTATTGAGTTTTTTCGCCCGATTATGGGCAGGGACGATGACTGTAAAACGCACGGGGTTTACTGATTAATGATCAACTTCCTTCAATCATTACTTTTTCGAATTCAACCAATGAAATGTATTCAAACTCGAGGTTCCCAACGCATACTTTACCCATGCACCAATGCGTTCTCTCACCTCTGCATACGAAACAAGCAGTAATAGTCCGAAACCGGAGGCGCTTCCTCGATTGGAAGACATAGCTGCATCGCTGGAAGCTGGCCATTTCCGGATCAATAATCGATGAGTTTCGGGTACCCTCAGAAGAGGGTTCTGACTGCGATGTGAAGCGGGAGGGCGATCTCTTGTGATTCCTCTCAGTCTAGGTGGTATAGACCGATTTGTAGATTCTTCAGCAGAATTGAGAGTTCTTTCAATTGTACTCACTCTACTTCGAATGCTTCCAGAAGCATGGGTATTCTCTTGATAGGTCACCGGCAACAATCTAACTCGCATTGGCCGCCGTTCGCGGACATTCTGCTAGTGACAGGATTGCTTCGCCCGCTTTTTGAGTGGCATCACCTCGCGTGAAGAGCAACCGAGAAATCAAGGCGTCTCGGTCCGACTTCTTTCGATTCGGTTCGTTTAGATTTCCAATGACGATTTCTTTCAACTCTTTGACATCCTTGACTATATCGCCGCAATCTCGACCCCAATAATGAATTCCATCTTTGCCGTACTTGGAGAACAGTAGCGGCACATCAAAAAAAACCAACGGCTTATTTAGTAAGAGGAATTCATAGGCGATTCCGCTCGCATCACTGACAAGCAAATCGCTGGCAACTAAATAGGGTACGGCATCGTGTTCTTTAGCAAGTTTGACATTGGAATACTCCCGTTCAATGTCGCTTATGATTCCCCGCCAATCCTTTCCACCATGACCATCCTTCAGTACGAAATGGTCAAGTCCGCCTTTTCCTGTAAAATCGAAATGGCATAACCTCTATTAGATTATCTTTACTTTCTTCCCTTCAGGCAGCGAATTTCATCAGGTCCGGATCCTTCCAGGTGCTCTCCGGATCGCTCCAGATCTGTTTGAGTCGTTCCACCAGGTAGGGTTCCATGCGGACTCCTCGCCAGCCTTCTGAGGCATCCACCAGGACCGCGAAGATCAGGCACAGTCCGCTCGTTTCGGAGCGGAATCGGGGAATCACTTTGGTGCGACGGCGCCCTTCCCCGAAGAGTCGCTCCAGCAGATTGGTGGTGCGGATCTGTTTTCGGTGCAGGAAGGGAAATTTCAGCGCTGTGAGCGATTCCTCCAGGTCACGCTCCAGGCACTTCATGGCGGCTGGAAAGCTCCCCTTGTATTCCTCGATGATGGCGCGAGCCTGTTCTACAGCCTCGCGGTATCCCTTCGCCGTAAAGGCTTTGTGAATGAGCTTTTTGAGGGTGGGACGGGCTACCTCTGGAAGCTTGTTGACGATGTTGCGCATCTTGTGCACCTGGCAGCGCTGCACCAGGCTGTTCGGAAACTTCCTTCCCACCGCCTTGCGTAGACCCGAATTACCGTCCATCACACTGAGTGCTGGATCGGCCAATCCCCGGCTCTTCATGTCCTCCAGGAAGGCCTCCCAACAGGCGCTGCTCTCCTTGTCCCCTACGGCCATATGAAGCAATACCTTACGTCCGTCCCAGAGCATCCCGTAGGCGCATAGGACCGCCACTGCCCTCTTGTCTTCGGGCCGCAGCCTCATATAGATCCCGTCCAGAAACAGATAGAGCACGCGCTCACCACTCAGATCTCTTTCCTGCCACTTTGCAAAGTCCATCCTCAGACTTTGGCACACCTCATTGACCACGCTGCGCCCGGTCTGCTCTACCCCCAAAGACTCGATCAGCGCCGTCTCGATATCGCGCTGACTCATCCCTTTCACATAGAGCATCGGCACCAGCTCCAAAAGCCGCTTCGAGCGTCGTCCGATCGCTTCCAGCCAGGCCGACTCGAACGGCTCCAGCCCGTCGCGAATCTGCGGTACCTGCAGCTCAATCGTCCCTTCGCAAAGATGCACTTTCTTCGGCTCATAGCCATTGCGGTAGCCCCGCAGTGCTCCATCACTCGAGCGCTCATAGCGCTCTCGCCCCAGAAAATCGCTCACTTCGATCTCCAAGGCTCTTTGCAGCATCAGCTGGGCTCCCCGTCGGGCCGCCTCCCCCAGTGGATCTGTGCTGCTCGCGATTCCTTCCATTAGCTCTTGCTCTATCTTCTCACTCGGTGCTATCTTCTTCATGGTGTAGTCTCCTGTTTTTCGGGGCCGCCTTTCGGCCCCGGTTTGGTTACATTTTTGTTTTCAGGAGGTTACACCATTTTTCTTTTTACAGGAAGGATAGGACGTCACCTGAGGCACCTTCCCTTCATCGTAAGCCTCGACGTAAGCCGCGTCGAATCTCCGGCATGCTCCTTGCCTCCAGACCGACTGAATATCACTTCAATCCTGTACGAGCAATCCCGCCAATGTTGACGTCAAAGCTCGCGACAAAGATTGGGAGATCTGGCACAGCCGAGCAAGCACCTTCCCTTCGTCGTAAGCCTCGACGTAGGCTCTGTCGTTTGCTCGCCCTCCACCAGATCGCCTCGAAGGAGCCTCACTCGTGTTCAAGGGAAATTCGATAAAGCATACGACCAGGCTTATGACAACATTTTCGACCCTTTTGGGAGGGCATCTTGGTGGACGGGAGTTCATTTCCTCGGAACAAACCCTGTTAGTTCTCCTCTAAGTTCGTTTACCCCTGATCATTGCTGCTGTCATGCTATACTCGGTGCCATAAATAATTGCGCATAACGGCTTAGATGATACCGCAGAGTTTTCGGAGGGTTTCGTTCCCCGTTGCCCATTCCTGAAACTTGCTTTCCACCCGGTCGGAGACTTCATCGATACAGGCGAAGTACTGGTTGTGAATGCAGAGTCGACGGGTCAGTTTCCAGATCCGTTCAATGGGGTTGAGTTCCGGACTGTAAGGAGGCAGAAAGTCCTGCTCGAATACATCAGCGCATTCCTCGCGCCAGCTTTTATGCAGAAGCCCATGATGGTAGCGCGCATTGTCTGAGATGAGTACCGTTTTCCCGGGTGAACGGCTTGTCCGTTGTCTCAAAAGCTTCAAGAATCCCCAGAAACTGTCAGCATTAAAGCGGTCCTCTTCTCTGGCATAGATAAACTTGCCGTCGCGCAAACGGACCGCGCCGAAGTAACCGACTTTCTCGCGCGTGGGCGCATGCATTAAGATCGGCTCCTTCACCTCTGGAGGCACCCACATGCGGCAACGCGAACCGTACTGTTGGAAATGCACTTCATCTAAAGACCAAAGATCTATCTCAGGGTCCTTTGCTAGTCGACGGAGTTTTTTTTATGCGCCTGTTGTGCCACCGGATCGGCCCGCGCAAGGACCGGACGAGGTTTGCGCTGGCGAAAGTCCAACTGTCGGAAGAGGCGCTGACATTGCCGTACGCTCAGCTCAATCTGCCAGTTCTCTTTAAGCCACCGAGACAGCGTCTTGCCGTCCCACAGGTTAACCGCCATACCGTGTTCGCGGGGACTCTCCCGAAGAATCCCATCCAACTGCTTCAGTTCCCTTTCACTCAAACGGGAGGGTCGGCCCCGCCCTGGGCTTTCGGCCAGACCGCTCAGCCCGTCCTGATTAAGACGTTGCACCCAATACTGCACCGTGCGCGGACTGTCGCCAAGATAACCGGCCACCTGATGGGCGCTCAACCCTTGGGCCACCAATAAGACGCCATGGAGGCGATGGTCGTAACGAGATTGCTCGCTGCGACGAATTTCATCTTGTAAAACCAAGATCATTTCCTCGGAATCTGTGATAGTTAATGCACGCATAACAAAGAAAGGACATAACACCATCTCTCGTATGCGCAATTAAATTTGTCGTTCTGTATAGCAACTCTGAAAAGCAGGTTTTTCCCCACGTGGGCATCCTTCGAACGAAGGACACCCTTAAGGACACAAAGATCCAACTGAGTCGCCAGCTTGATCGTTGACTGGTGAGCAATCTGGAGAAAACTTCCTTGATCTTTTTCTGTGTATCGGCCGTTACCTTCCGCGATGTTGAGTACAATGCTCGTAGCGAACGCATCCAATTTTCGAAATAGCCGTACCGGTAGATTCGACGAAAACTCGAATTCGCAAAACCATCGAATCACCTCAAGAGCAACTTTGTAGACGTCGAGGTACTCGTGGTGAAATCCCGAGCGTTCCGAAGGTGAGTTTGTATCTGCGCCGTAGGCGACTCCATCTTCCCGTACTATTCCCTGGGACCAGGTGTCTTGAAGGGCCATTGTCATTCGGAAAATCTCTGCGAGTTTCTCTTTGTGCTGAGCTGCAGATTCTTCATCGAGAAGCTGCTTCACTTTGGCGATGTCAAGGCAGGCTGCGCATTCAAGCGTGGACCCCAGGCTATAGTCGAGCGACTTCAGCTTAGATCCTTTAGAGATTGCAGCGCTTGCATTCGCAAGGTTCTCAACATTGCTTGTCGCAGCTCTTGGGAGATGATCGGTGATCGCATGTCTGGAATCCCATCCTTGTACCAAGGCGTCTGCTACTGCATAAAATGCCAACGTCTTCTGATAGACATGGAGTTTCTCGTGATTGAAGGTAGCTCTCAAGTTTCCTGGAGATCAGAACAGAGTATTGTGTGGTGGCGAGCATAAGAAGCCCGAGATCCCATTCGTCAGCTTCGTCGATTCCCCATAAACAGGAGTGAAGCTCTTTCCAGCGGCCCGAGAAGCACGTAGTCGCGGCGAAAAATCGATCAAGCTTAGGACGAGGCTTACGACGAAGAGCGAGTGCATACTCGGTGGTAGAAGGTCTCCGAAACTTTGTCGCAAGCCTCGGCGTCAACTTCGTCGCATTCCCCATGAGCAGGAACGCGGCTCTTCCCAGTGGCCCGAGAAGCACGTGGTGGTAGCCGAAGAATCGACCAAGCTTAGGACGAGGCTTACGACGAAGCGCCAGTGCTTACTCGGTGGTAGAAGGTCTCCAAAACCTTGTCGTAAGCTTCATCGTCAACTTCATCGATTCCCCATGAGCAGGAGTGCGACTCTTCCCAGCGGCTTGGGTCTAAACCAACGAAGCGCCCAGCACCTGCTTCTCGTTCAACGGGAGACTGTTTCTAGGCTTCCCGTCGAATTGGCAGAGAGCGTTGGCAACGGCGCCCGCCGTCGGAACCAAGCCGATCTCTCCGACTCCCTTTGCCCCGTAAGGACCGTGTGGGTCGGGGCACTCCACTGCCATGACTTCGATTCTCGGCGTAAATCTTGGTTTGAGAACTCCACAGTCGACCAATCTTTTGGACTTAAGATAGCCGCCCTCCATTGGGAGGTCCTCGGTGAGGGCGTAGCCCAGTCCCATATGTACAGCCCCTTCAATCTGGCCCTCGAATAGGATCGGGTTCATAACTCGACCCGCATCATGAGCGGCGTAAACGGTTTCGATCTTTCCCTTTTCGTCGAGAGTCACGACTTGAGTGGCGTATCCGAAGGAGTAGTGGGTTACTTCCTCTCCGTTGGCATTGGGCTGACCCGGCTTGGTCGTCCAGTCGCAGACCCATTTGCCTCTATATTCCCTTCCGGAAAGTTCGCTTAGGGGGTGGGACTTGAGGTCCTCCTTCAATTTTCTGCAGGCCTCGATGACTGAGTTTCCAATCAGCGAGGTAGCGCGGGATGCCGTGGTCATTCCGCAGACCGTCTCTTCTCTGGTATCGACGCGGACGTCGACGATAGTCGGATCGAAACCCGTCTCCTCACAGAAAGTCTGGATAGCCATGTTGTGTGCGCCCTGCCCCATTTCGGTCCAGCCGTGGTGGATGATGACCCGATCATCAGATACGATTTCGATTTTACATTCCCCGCTATCGGGCATCCCGTTCCCGATCCCTGTGTTTTTGATGCCGCATGCGATTCCGGCGTATTTGGCAGCGTAGAACCTGTCCTTCACGGCCAGGAGGGTCTCTTGCAAACCGCATCCCCCCGTGATTCTCTGGCCCGTGGTCGTGTAGGAACCGTCTTTGATGACATTGTCGTAGCGGATCTGCCAGCGGTCGAATCCTCCTTGCCGGCAGAGGTCGTCGATACACCTTTCGATCGCGAATGCCACCTGATTGACTCCGAATCCGCGGAAGGCTCCGCACGGAACGTTGTTCGTATAGACGGCCTTGCTCGCTATGGAAACGTTAGGGATGCTGTAGGCGCCGGTTGCATGTCCCAACCCTCGTTGCGCAACTTTCATACCCACCGAAGCGTAGGCGCCGGTGTCGCAGATGATCTGTGCCTTCAGGACTGTGAGCATTCCATTGGTGTCGCATCCCAGTTCATAGTCCATTATGAAAGGATGGCGTTTGGGGTGCATCATGAGCGATTCCTCTCGCTCCAATGTGAGTTTCACCGGAGCTCCGAGCAGGTAGGCGAAGACCGCAACGTGACCTTGAATGAGAAGATCCTCCTTGCCACCGAAAGCGCCTCCGCACTGTACCTGAACCACCGAAACCCTCTCCGTTGGTATGCCGAGCACCTTTGCAATCTGGATGCGATCGTCGAAAACCCCTTGTCCCTGAGAATAGACGCGGACACCGGTAGCTCCATCTTCTACGGTCGTTTCCACGAGACAGGATTCGGGTTCCATGAATGCGTGTTCAACCCGTTGGGTCGTGTATCGACCTTTGGTTTGGAAGGCGGCTTTCCATAGAGCTTCTTCGGATTGACCGCGATTGATTCCGTCTTCCCAAAGAATGTTTCCGGTTTCATGGATCTTGGGAGCATTGGGCTTGAGGGCATCAAATACATCCGTCACAGGCTCAAGTACCTCGTATTCAATTTGGATAAGACTTGCTGCCTTTCGAGCGATCGCTTCGGTTTCCGCAACCACGCCCGCGAGGACGTCGCCGATGAAGCGTGTTTCCTCTCCTACCGCGATCATTATGGGCCAATCTTGAACGATGAGTCCAATGCTGCGGTCGCCCGGAACGTCCTCCGCCGTGAAGACTCGGGTCACACCCTCGAGTCCCTGGGCCTCAGAAGCGTCGATGGAGAGAACTTTGGCCCTGGGATAATCGCTCAGTTTCAGGGCTCCGTGAAGCATTCCGGGCACTTTCATATCGTCCACGAAGGGACGAAGGCCTAGAGCAGCAGTGGCGCACTCAAATTTGCGATAGGGTTGACCGACTCTTCCGGTGACGTCCTGCCGCGGAACCTCATTTCTTTCTCGAATCGCCCGCGCCGCCTCTAGGATGGAGTCGACGATCTTCGTGTATCCGGTACAGCGGCAGAGGTTCTTGTTGATCGACTTGACCACCTCCTCGCGGCTTGGATCTTGATTCTTTTCCAGGAGGACCTTCGCCTGCATGACAAATCCGGGAATACAGAACCCGCACTGGATCCCTCCTTTCTCGACAAAGGCGTCCGCAAACGCCTTCTGTAACCGATCTTCCATACCTTCCACCGTCGTGATCGACTTGCTCTCCAGCCGCCCCATCTTGGTCACGCAAGAAAGGAGACCTTCGTCGTCTACCTGAACCGAACAGCAGCCGCAGGCGGCCTCGTCACTGCACCCCTTCTTCGCCGTGATGATACCCTCATCGACACGCAGATATTCGAGGAGAGAGCGCTCGGGATCCCCTTGATACTCCCTTCTCTTGCCGTTCAGGAAAAATTCCATGATCCGCCTTAGATCTCCTATATTTCGTCCGAAAGACCTTAAGAAGCCGTGCCAGAGGTCGGGATGAATTCGAGGACCCCCTTCATCAATGGCCTTGACTCAGTGGAATTGCGGCCAAACGGTGCCCGGCTGTTTTCCACTCCTTACCAGCTTAGATGATCGGGATGCTTTATGGTCTCCGCGATCAGCTCTTCCACCCTTAGGAACCCAGATTTGCCCTAATGATTTCGGTATAAATGGTGTCAGGTAAAGTAGCTTTACCCAGGCCGGTTGTAAAGGAAAATTGGTTGGGTGTCGGTTCAGAGTTTGGAGGTTCACGGTTCACGGTTGGGAAAGTGTATTGGGTATTAGGATTCGATGATCGATCGTCGATTGCGCTTACGATTACGATGATCGATTACGGTAGGGGCATCCAATCGAAATTCGCAATCTTAAGCGTAATCGAAACCAGATATCTACGACCTCGTGTCACTTTTCGATCCAGACCGGACAATTCGCAAAAGCGCTGCCCCGGCGAAAAGAGTACCGTAGAATAGAAACTCGATTCCCATCACCTTCAGGTTGTGCCAGCTCAAATTTGGAAAGGGGGTACCTAGGGTAGAAAACCAGGGAAGGGGGAGTGCTAGTTTCGCCGAACTGAATGGCCAATAGATCGCCACACCGTAACCGGTATTGTAGAACGAATCCAAGACGAAATGGCTAAGCCAGGCCGCCAGCCCTCCCAGAACGACGGTATGACTTCCCACCCACTCTCGCAGCCGTTTCGAAAGGACAAGCATTAAAGCGACTACACAGATCATCATCAGGTTTGAAAAGAGGCTGTGACTGAAGTAATATTTCGAATGACCCCAGAGCGGGATTTCTATATCCGGGATGTCAGCGATCAGGGCACAGCCGGCGACGGTTAGGGTAACGCGGAGTCGGGATGCTTCACGGGGAGCTGCGAGTAGACCTAGGGTGGCGCCCGCTATGCAATGGCCTACAGGAGTCATGCGGATCAGGGTAGTTTAGATTGGAAAAGGAGCTGAATCTCTAGATCATTCTAAAGTGCTTGAGTCATGCCCGGCAAGCCGGAATCCTGGCGGTAGTCATTCGAGTTCGAATCGACAAAGCACACGAACGACAATTTCCGACAGACTCGTAGCACGGAGGAATCAATGGACTTTGGAATCTGCTTTAAGGGCGACCTTGATATCCGGAGGACAATCCGGTTGGCCCAGCAAGCGGAGGAGGGGGGGGTTACACACGTTTGGACGTTCGACTCTCATGTTCTGTGGAGAGAGGCATTCACTATGCTGGCCCTGATAGCGGAAAGTACTCGGACCGTTAGAGTAGGTCCGTTAGTGACCAATCCGAGGGTCCGGTCGGTCGATGTCACGGCTAGTCTATTCGCTACCTTGAACTCGATCTCGGGAGGCCGGGCGGTCTGTGGAATCGGGCGTGGAGACAGCTCCCGAAGAGTGGTGGGAAAATCACCGACTACGGTTGCTTACTTGATGGAGTCAGTGAGGCAGATAAGAGCTCTGGGAACCGGAGCCGAGATTGAGCTCGATAGGCACAAGGTAAGGATACCGTGGGCCGATGAGGGGCAGCCGATCCCGATGTGGTTGGCGGGCTATGGGCCCAGAGTGCTGTTCGAATCCGGAAAAGTGGCCGACGGTGTCGTGTTGCAGATAGCCGAGCCGTCACTCATTGTCTGGTTCATTGAACAGGTGCGCAAAGGAGCGGAGTCGGCGGGGCGGGACCCTTCCGAAATTGGATATCTTGTAGCGGCTCCCGTCTATGTTTCCGAGGACTTAGAACAATGTCGGGAAAGGTGTCGTTGGTTTCCGGCTATGGTTGGGAATCACATCGCTGACCTGATTAAGAACAATTCAATCGGGGTGCCGGACAATCTCTTAGATGCGATCGAAGGGCGGAAGGGGTATGACTACAGGCAGCATGCGGACAAGGACTCAGAGCACCTCCACTGGGTCACCGGAGATGTCATCGACAGCTTCTCCGTCCTTGATCCGGTTGAACTGCAGATCGCCAAACTACGGGAATTGGAAGCAGTCGGCGTCAACCAGTTTGTAATCTATCTGATGTGCGGCGAAGAAGAGGAAATCGTGGACGCCTACAGTAGGGAAGTGATGCCAGCGATTAACGGTTGAAATCGCTGAGACGTGATATCTGAAACCACATGCGGGAGGTCGAGCGATTCGGAGATGTGTAAGTCAACTGAGCGCTCGTCGAAATGCTCACGCATTCCGCTACATTTCATATCGAGGCCTGTAGCGGAAGGCGTAAGCATTTCGTCTTCTTGGGTGTCTATGGTTGCAACTTCGACTGATTCAGCAAGAAAAGGCTCGCATAGGGCGCGAGCGACCTGAAATAGAAGCGGGATAATCGACAATGAATGAGAGTATATCACGTGAAGAAGCCCTCTCCTTCGAAAGGGCTTTAGGAGTCGACTTCAGTCGACTCCTAAAGATGGCCTACGAAAAACGAAACACGCACTGGGGTCAGGTGATTACCTATTCGCGAAAGGTATTCATTCCATTGACCAACATGTGTCGGGACAGTTGCGGGTATTGTGTCTTTGTTCAGGGGCCCGAATCCAAGCACGCCCGATACATCGAGCCGGATGAAGTTCTCGAAACCGCGAGAAAAGGAGAACAACTGGGTTGCAAGGAAATCCTCTTCAGCCTGGGGGAAAGACCTGAACTTCGATACGCTAGGGCCCGTAGGGACCTGAATCGATTGGGCTATGACAGCACGATCGAGTACCTACATGAAATGTGTAAACTCGTCGTCTCCCGGACCGGTCTCATACCGCATGCGAACCCAGGTACCATGAATGAATATGAGTTACGACTGTTGAAACCGGTAACGGGCAGCATGGGTATGATGCTGGAGAGCGCCAGCGATCGATTGCTTGGAAGAGGAGAAGCGCACTTCCGTTGTCCCGACAAAGTACCCTCGAGGCGCCTCGCCACTATCGAGACCGCGGGCAGGAATGATGTTCCGTTCACCACCGGAATCCTAGTTGGGATCGGTGAGACTTGGGAAGAACGCGTCGACGCGCTGATTGCGATTGGGCGTGTGAATGAGAAATTCGGACACATTCAAGAGGTGATCATACAAAACTTCAGGGCGAAGCCGGGGATTGCGATGGCCGGCCATCCGGAACCGGAGCACGTGGATTTGATGCGGACAATCGCAGTGGCTCGACTGCTGCTCGATCCTTCGATCAGCATCCAAGCGCCTCCCAATCTTGGTAGTCGATACATCGAATACATTGGAGCAGGATTGAATGATTGGGGAGGAATCTCTCCACTGACGATCGACTACATCAATCCCGAACGGGCCTGGCCACAGATCGAGGGACTTTCGCGAAAGACGGAGGAGGCCGGTTTCACCCTCAGGGAGCGGCTCACCGTTTATCCCCGCTATCTGAGAGAGGCCGGGCGAAGCATTGATTCGAAAGTAGGGAAGAAGGTCCTCGCGATGGCAGGAGATGACGGACTCGCGGCAACCCAATTTTTAGACTAGGAGTGTTCTTCTTCTCAAACGCGTTTCTTCATTGTTGAATTTGAGGAGTTACCATCTATGTGCATGATTAGACTATTCCCGGCTCCCCCGGCCTTGCGCCGGAGTGGCGCCCGGAGGCGCAACAACGAACATATGCGCGAACGCCAAGTGAATATTAAACTGACTCTTTGAGAGTCGCGTCTGTAGAAAAAATGATCGAATTGTCTGAAATTTTGTATCCGGTAAAACCGAGAGATTGGCCTGAAAAAGAGAGCGACTTCGAGTCGATCTTTCGTGGGATCGAGCCCGGAGTAACCGCCATCCTGGAAAAGGCGCTGACTGGCGGTGAGATATCCGTATCCGAGGGGACTGAACTATTCGGCACGCGGAACAAAGCCTTCCAGGCCGTTCTCTTGGCAGCCGATTATCTGCGGAGACGATCATGCGGCGACCGTGTGACTTTTGCGATCGTTCGGAACATCAACTTCACAAACATCTGTTACACCGGATGCCGCTTCTGTGCCTTCGGAAAAAAGAAAGACGATCCCGACGCTGAGTTTCTGTCGCTGGAAGAGATCAAGAGGCGGACTCGGGAGGCGAGAGATCGTGGAGCCACGGAGATTTGCGTTCAGGGTGGACTGCATCCCAACATGAAGGGAACCTACTATCGGGAAATCGTGAAGGCGATCAAGGAGGAAGCGCCCGAAATTCACCTTCATGCCTTCTCACCTTTTGAGATTCAATACGGTTCACGGTTGTCCCGGATGAGTCGCGAGGAATTTCTGCTGGACTTGAAGAGTCACGGTCTGGATACAATTCCGGGAACCGCGGCGGAAATCTTGGACACCGATATTCGCTCCCGCCTGACACGAAACAAGCTTTCCAGTGAGGAGTGGATCTCGATCATCAAGACCGCCCATCGCCTTGGAATTCGATCCACCGCCACGATCATGTATGGGCACATCGACGAACCCTCCCATTGGGCGGCCCACATCGCCCGGGTTCGAGAGATTCAAGAGGAGACCGGAGGATTCACGGAATTCGTCCCGCTCGGCTTCGTTCACTATGATGCTCCCATTTTTCGGGATGGAGAAGCGAGGCCTGGTCCGACCCGCGAGGAGAGCCTCAAGATGCACGCGGTGTCGCGTCTGATGCTCAACCGGTGGATCGAGAATATTCAGGTCTCATGGGTGAAACTGGGGCCGGATTTCGCACAACAGATGCTCCAATATGGTGTCAATGATCTTGGAGGCACTCTGATGAACGAAAGCATCTCGAGAGCAGCGGGCGCTCGACACGGCCAGGAGGTCACCCCTTTCGAGATGGTAAAGATGATTCGAGAGGCCGGAAGAATTCCGGTGCAGCGCAATACACTCTACGAAACTGTTGAGGTTTTCGAAGATCACGATCCGCCAAGTGAGGGAACGCTGGTTCGCAGAAGGAAGGACAATTGGAGGCCTAGCCCACTATCCCGCTAGCCCGAATTTCGGTACTGCAATCCGGTTCGACGAAGTCACGGCATTCACTCTTAGAACCCAGCGGAGCAAACCTCGTCCCGAACCTTGTCCAATGGGTTGCCGCTACGCTGTTCAAGGAATTTTACTGATAGGAGTGCTTGAGGATACATTGAAGTCGTGAGCGCAGAATTCTCCAGAGTCGCATTGTACCTGCAGGACATGCATTCCCTCCAGGACGGAATCAAGTATTGCCAATATGCCGAGCAGAAGGGTTTCGAAGCCGTCTGGCAGGCCGAATCTCGCCTCGTGCGTGATGCCATCGTACCTATGGCAGCATTTGCCGCCACTACCCAAAAGCTGAAAGTGGGCTCAGGGGTAATCAACAACTGGACGCGTAACATCGGTCTTCTTGCCTCGACCCTGCTGACCATGGACGACCTCGCCCCTGATCGGGTGATTTGCGGTATCGGCGCTTGGTGGGATCCCTTAGCCGCCAATGTCGGAATCAAGCGGCACAAGATGCTCCGGGCGATGCGTGAGACGATCGAGGTCTTGCGCCGTCTGCTGGCCATGGAGACGGTCACCTTTGATGGCGAATTTCACAAGGTCAAAGGTATCAAACTCGATGTTGTTCATGGGAATACCAATCCCAGAAACGTTCCCCTGATGATCGGCGCAACCGGTCCTATGATGCTGAAACTTTCCGGCAAGATCGCTGACGGAGTGGTCCTGAACTATTGTGTTGCTCCGGAATACAACGATCGCGCTCTCGAACTCATCGAAGAGGGGGCGAAGGAGGCGGGGAGAACACTCGACGAGGTCGATCGGCCTCAGCTGGTTGTCTGCTCAGTGGATGAAGACGAGGACCGGGCCCGCTATTCCGCCAAGTGGCTTCTCACCCAATACCTTGGCCAGCAGCCTCATATCGCAGAGGCGAGTAACACGCCGAGGGAGATTGTCGACAGAATCCAGTCCATCTTGGGATGGCCCGCTACTCGGGAGCAGATTGAAAGTGCCATGGTCCACGTTCCGGATGACTTGGTGGACCGCATCACCGCCAGCGGAACTCCAGATCAGGCTCGAGCAAAGGTGAAAGAATACATCGACCACGGTTGCACCTGCCCGATCCTCTATCCAATGGCGGATGATGTGCACGCGATGATAGATGCATTCGCTGTCTCCGACTGACCACGTCGCGGACTCCGTCCGCGACGTGGTCAGTCGGAGACAATCGCATCTACGATGCAAGAGGACGAAAATGCGATGGATCGCTTCCTTTACGCAATCGATCCGATTGTAGGACCGCGCTTGCGCGGGATGAATCATCTTGGAAAGTCGATGACGGTTTTGTTTGTATTGGATGCATGGGGCTCACGGGCCTCGTGCCGAGATGGTGTTGGATTGTGCAAAAAAAGGGAAAAGGGAATGTTGTCTTATTAGCCGGCGGTGTGGGCGGGTCGAAGATGGCCGAGGGATTCGCTGGAGTGTGCGGCCCGGATCGACTCACGGTCATAGGGAATGTGGGGGACGATCTGGAGAGGCATGGTCTGTGGATTTCGCCGGATATGGATATCCTCACCTATTCCCTGGCCGGTTTAGTGGATCGGAAGAAAGGATGGGGATTCGCCGAAGAGTCGTTCAGGGTTCTCCAAGCCCTTGAGAGGTTGGGCGAGAAGACATGGTTCCGGCTCGGAGATCTCGACCTCGCGACCCATATCTATCGCACTGATCTTCGAAAAAAAGGGATCCGTCCTACAGAGATTGCAGAGAAGATAGCGAAACACCTGGGTGTTTCCACACCCATCCTTCCTCCAACTGATGATCCTCTTCAGACCGAGATTCTCACGGATGAGGGCTGGCTTGGGTTTCAGGAGTATTTCGTAAGGGAGCGTTGCTCACCCGAAGTTCGAGATGTTCGCTACAAAGCAGCCGATTCTGCGCGACCAACCGACGAGGTGCTGGACTCAATTCAGAACGCAAGATTAGTTGTGATCGCGCCGAGCAATCCCATTGCCAGCATCGGGCCTATTCTCGCAATCGACGGGATAAAGGAAGCCTTGGAAAGTTCGTCGGCAAGAAGACTTGCGGTTTCGCCCATTGTCGGAGGCCGTTCCCTCAAGGGCCCTTCCGGCAAAATGCTTGAAATGCGAAACCTTGAAGTGAGCCCGCTTGGTGTTGCTCGTCATTACGGTACGATCGTAGACTCTATCGTGATCGACACTCAGGATTCCGAACTCTCAGAATCGATTCGAAGGGAGGGTTGGGTTGTGTTGGTTACGGACACGATAATGAGCGACTTGGACGATAAATGCAGATTGGCCCGAGAGATTTTAGAGTTTATAGAGAACGATTGAAATCGTTGAAGCTAAGAATGTCGAAATTGAAGAAAGCTGGGGCCCGCAAGTCGGACGGATACGTTCCGACTACCTTCAGATCTGGAGGGGCGAGGGCCCTCGAGCCCTTTACCGAACTTGCAGGTAGCGCTATCAAAGTATTGATCGTCCCGACCAGGGCTCGAGGGCCCTCGCCCCTCCATTCACTCCGTGATTCTCCCGTCTCATCGGGGAACTCCTCACTTTCCGATTCGCCGGATCACTCTGAAATCCGCGGAGATCTCTCCCGTTGAACCGAGAGAAAAATGCGCTGGTTTACCACCTTTCTAATCCGACTCCCGTCGGTTCCACGACGGACCTGAATGTAGTCTTGCCAATCAAGGATCCCGAAAATTCCAAGCAACGCCTTGCCGGGATTCTCACCAAAACTCGGAGGCAGGCCCTGTCCCTGGTTTTGAACAAAGGAGTATTGGCCACTCTGAATTCTTTACCCCATGCTCCTCATATCCTGGTGGTCACTGATTCCGGTCGAATTGAGGAGTTGGCTCGGAATTACGGAGCGTCGGTCTTGAAAGAGGAGAAGGCCTGCGGTGAGACGGAAGCCGTGGAAAGGGCTACCCGATGGTCGTTGCAAGAAGGATTCCGGTCGCAGCTTGTGATCCCCGGCGATTTGGTGAACCTAACTCCCTCTAATCTTGGAATTCTTCTTAACGAGCCCAGATTGAATCCATCGCTGCTGCTCTGTCCGGCGACGGGCGATGACGGAACTAATGCGATTTTGGCGACGCCCCCTGATGCGGTGCCCTACCGTTTCGGGGCGAAATCGTTCGAGGAGTTTCGCGAGAGGGCGAAGGAACGAGATATCCCATGCCGGGTTTTTCGTCTGGAGAGCTTTATTCTTGATCTCGACACGCCGGACGATCTTAGAACCCTTATGAGAAGGTCGACTAACTGTCCTGCTAAAGATCTGCTGAGAGGTTGGAGTATCGACCCGTGATCGAGCGATCGAGTGAATTTCAGTTGTTCGCGGTTGCAGGATTTCCCGAAGTGGGTTCGGGTGACGACCTGGCTTCGATTCTCATGAGTGCCATCGAATCCGGACCGCTGAGCATTGCCGATGGTGATATTCTTGTTCTTGCCCATAAGGTTGTATCGAAAGCTGAAGGAAGAATTGTGCACCTTGGTGATGTTGAACCCTCGGATGAGGCTCAACGTCTTGGCGGAGAACTCAACAAGGACCCGAGAAAAGTGGAAGTCATCCTCCGCGAAAGCAGCAGGGTGGTTCGCGCTCATCGCCACGAGGGTGGTAAAGAAGGAGTTCTGATCTGTGAGCACCGCCTCGGTTTCGTCTCCGCGAATGCAGGGGTAGACGAGTCGAACGTTAGCCAGAGTGGTGCCGTCATTCTGCTTCCGGAGGATCCCGATTCAAGCGCGAGGAAGCTCCGAGATACGGTTCGATCATGCCTAAGCGTAGAGATCGGAGTGGTGATTACGGATTCGTTTGGGCGCCCTTGGCGGCTCGGCATTGTCAATGTGGCTATCGGTCTCGCCGGTGTCCCCTCGATTGTCGACTATCGAGGTCAGAAGGACTCGGGAGGTCGAATCCTGAGATCGAGCACGCTGGCGATTGCGGACGAGATTGCCGCAGCCTCCGGTCTTGTTATGGGCAAAATTGAAAGATGCCCGGCTGTCCTGATAAAGGGCTTGCGCCTCCCTGCTGGAGACTGTTCAGGTAGGAGTTTGATCAGACCCGAGGACAAGGATCTATTCCGATGAAAATTGCAATCGTTGGGGGCACCGGCCCACAGGGATGCGGGCTCGCTCTGCGATGGGCGAGAGCGGGGATTGAAGTGCTGGTGGGATCAAGGGATCCGAAACGTGGTAAAGAGATTGGCAACGAACTGAAGGAAAGCGCCGGAGACGTAACCGGCACGATCGCAGGCATGGGCAACGAAGAAGCAGTTGAGGGATCCGATGAAATTGTGGTCCTGGCGGTGCCCTATTCGGCCCACTCTCGAACCATAACCTCCCTGAAGTCCCGGCTAGGCGGCAAGATCCTTCTCGATCTCGTCGTGCCCTTGGCCGAGAAGAATGCCAAAAAAGTGGAGATGCCGAAGGAGGGCTCGGCCACAGAGGAGGCACAGGTTCTATTGGGCGAGACGGTTTCGGTGGTAGGAGCGCTCCATAATGTCTCCGCCGCGATTCTGGCCGACCTTGATAGGCCCATAAATTGTGACGTTCTCGTTTGTGGAGACAATAGAGCAGCCAAGGATCGAGTCATTGCGCTAATTGAGAGACTTGAGGTGCGTGTCTTCAACGCCGGACTGGCGGAAAGCGCGCGTGCTGTCGAGGCCATGACCGCCATTCTCATCCGGCTCAATATTTCAAAGTCCTATCCTTTCAAACATGCAGGGCTAAGAATCTGGGCAGAAGAGCGGTAGGAATCTGTCGGGCGTAGTCTGGGAATCCAAAAAAGAGTTCCAAGTTACGCCCGACAGATTCCTACCGCTCTCCGGCAGGCGCTCGCAATACTGTCAACATCGATCCGGTGTTCTCGATATATGTCGGAGCGATCGCCTGACTGGCCGAAGTCAGTTATTCCCAGAGTGAGGATACGCGTTTGGAGAGCACTTCCCAGCCAGGCCAGGCTGTGAGGGTGCCCATCAACAACCGCGACAATGGGCGCTTTCTTTTCCTCTTTCGAGAGAACGTCATCGAGGAAAGTCTCAGTATTCGCTTCACCACTAAAGGTACCATTTACGAGAGCCTGAAATTGTTCAAAGAGAGGCCCCGGACCCGTCACGTTGATGATGTTCAAATACAAACCATCGTTTTCCAGAAGGTCGCCGGTCTCGATGGCCTCGGGAATCATGGCGCCACATGAGAAGAGGTTTACCACATTTTTCTCCGGTTGATATCCGGAGCGCTCGCTTCGGTCCACCAGTCGGTAGGCTCCCTTCAAGACTTGACCGCGCAAAGTCTCAGCTGCCTCTTCACTATCGGGTGTTCTAAACAAACCCTGATCGACCGTCTTTGTCGTAAGCCGTAGATAGGTCGATCGGGTGCGCAGACGAATCTGCTCGAGTGCGTCGAGCATGATCCATTCAAGTTCCTGGCCGAAGCAAGGCTCATAAAATGCAATCTCCGGCAATTCGACCCCGATCGATGAAGTGAGAAGAGACTGGTGACTCCCCCCTTCCGAAGAGAGCGTGACACCTGAAGGGGTGCCGATCGTAATGAACCTCGCGCCCGAGGATATGCTGTAGAAGAGAGCATCAAGCCCTCGCCTAAGGAATGGATCGTAGAGTGTGCCTATGGGGAAGAGAGTTTCTCCAAAGTTCTCGTGGGACAATCCAAACTGACCGAGTGCCATAAAGAGGTTGTTTTCTGAGATTCCGAGCTCGATGTGTTGGCCGTGGGACGATTCTCTCCAATGCAGAATTTGGTCTTCCTTTTCCTCCGGCAAGGCCTCCCTTTCCCGCCGCCGCCACACTTCCTTCTTGTTTATCCATCCACCTAGGTTGGTCGAACTGGCGACGTCTGGACTGAGCGTTACGGTACGATCCGAGACATCGGGCACCTCACGAGACAGGGCGGTGAGAATCAGCCCAAAGGTCTGTTGGGTGTTGCGAGATCCTCGATGAGCAAGTCCGAGCTGATGGGGGATCGATATCGATAGTGGGCTTGAATCGTGTCTTTTGGTCTGGTTTAGCCGGGCTTTTACCTTCCTCAAGAACTGCCCTTCTGGTCCTTCGGTTTCGAATCCATCCCAGATCTCTTCATCGGAGATTTCCAGGTTCAATCGAAGCTCTTCCATCTGTTCGGCCGTCAAGAGAACGGAGTGATTGAACGGATGGCCCACCGAGGGAAGCGACCAGCCCTTGAGCGTATAGGCAAAGATGATGGATGGACCGGCGTACGACTGAACCTTGGAATAGGAGGCGCGCAATTCCTCGAAATCATGCCCCCCCAAATTCCAGAAGAGTTCATGGAGCTCATTGTCGTTCCATCGGTCAATCAGCCTTCTCAAATCGGCAGGGAATTGACTCTTTCGCGGTAACCATTCTCGGAGATCCTGCGACGATAGCCGCAAGAGACGCTGGTAGGTTTCGTTGGACAACCCGTCGATACAGTTGCGCAGCAATTCGCCGTTCGGCTGCTCAAATGCTTCCGTGAGCTTTCTGCCGTATTTGGCGTCGATAATCTGCCATCCGTTGGCGGCGAACATCTCTCGCCAACAGCGCACTCGGATACCGGGTATTATTCGATCAAGGCTCTGTCTGTTCAGGTCAACAATCCAGAGGACATTCTTGAGATCGGACATGACGGGCTCAGCAATCGCCTCCCAGACCGAGCCTTCATCCAATTCGGCATCGCCCACCAGACTGATGAATCTTCCGGATTCGGCAGGGTCGGCATAGCCGTGAGTCTGATTGTAGGTGTCGACCATTGCCGCGAAATTGGTCGCCACGGCGCCGAGACCGACCGATCCGGAAGAAAAATCGACGTGGTCCGGATCTTTGGTTCGGCTTGGGTAGGCCTGGAGTCCGTGAAAAGCGCGATGGGTGGTCAGGAAACGCCTATCAAGGTTGCCGAGCAGATACTGAATTGCATGAAAGACAGGGGAGGCGTGAGGCTTAATCGAGATTTTATCCCCAGCTCTCATGTACTCAAAATAGAGGGAGGTGAGGATGGTGACTACCGAGGCGCTCGATGCTTGATGACCGCCCACTTTGGTACCATCTCGATTCGCGCGAATGTTATTCGCGTGATGGACAATCATTACAGATAGCCACAAAACGCGCTTTTGAATTCGCTCCAGAAGCGCATCGGCTGCTGTCTTATTCGATGCAATCGTGTCGTCGAATACCGCCATTGTACAAGCCTAGTAGTCAGATCTCATCTTGACAAAGAAAATCGCTCCGCGATTCCAGGCTAGGAGTCTGTCGGACGAGCTCTGCCACTTTCGCAGCGGTCGAACGTCAAAGTCCGACAGACTCCTAGCCTCCGGCAACCTCCGTCAGGGCTTCCAGACTGGGCTCGATGGACCGAGGAAAGTCGATCGCTTTTCTCGCTGAATCGACATCCTTGAGCCCGGTTCCGGTAAGCAACAGAACGGCGCATTCCTCGTCCTCCACGCGGCCGGCCTCCCTTTCCTTGATCAATCCTGCTACGACTGACGCGCTGGAGGGCTCGACAAAGAGGCCCGTGGTGCGTCCCAGGAGAGCGATTGCGGACAGAATCTCCTGATCCGAAACAAGCACTCCCCGACCTCCCGATTCTCGAATATCCCTGAGCGCCATGATCCCGTTTCTGGGGGCTTCGACTACAATCGAATCTGCGATCGATGCCGCACCGGGTACCGGTTCGGGTTCGTTGAGACCCTTCTCGAGGGCCGAGACCAGGGCGGGACTTCCTTCAGCCTGCACGGCGATTAGCCGCGGATAACGATCAACCAATCCTAGCCGAAGGAGGTCGTTAAAACCCTTGGCGATCCCCGAAAGGATCACTCCGTCGCCGACCAGAATCCAGACCGAAGCGGGAGTTCGGTACCCCAATTGCTCCCAAATTTCAAAGGCGGCCAGTCGTTTCCCATCGATCGTAAAGGGATTGTAGGCAGTGTTCCGGTTGTACCAACCAAAGTGTCGGCAGGCCTCCGTCGATAGGTCGAAGGCGTCATCATAGCTTCCCCGAATTGGAAATACTTTTGCTCCGTATGCCAGCATCTGCGCCAGCTTGGCTGGTGGGGCTGACTCCGGAACGAGGACCTTGCACTTGAGACACTGCGAGGCGCAAAGGCAGGCTAGGGCCGTGGCCGCGTTGCCGGTGGAAGCCGTGCAGACTGTCTCGATGCCCTTCTCTTTCGCCTTGGCCACCACCAAGATCGAGGCACGATCCTTGTAAGAACCGGACGGATTGCGGGTCTCGTCCTTTAAAAATAGATTCTTCAGACCCAGAGGTTTACCGATCCGGTGTCCTTGGTAGAGAGGAGTATCGCCAACAAGCAGGGGAGAGAGGTGCTGCTCGCTCGCCAGAGGAAGCAGGGGAAGATAGCGTCGAGTGCCGCGCAAAGAGCATCTCTTCAGGTAGTCGAGATTGAACTTGGTTTTCAGGAGGTCGTAGTCATAGAGAATCTCCAGGACGCCTTGCAGTGCTCGGCCCGGTTTTTGCTCTCTTTCGCAATCGGGACAAAGATATTCGACTTCGTCCGCCTGGTAGCGCTTTCCCGTTTTGACGGAGCGAAAATAGTAGTCGACCCTCATCAGACGAAATTCCGGTGGTCGGTCTGGCCGAAGTCGGCCGGGCAGGTTCGCGGCCGTGCGGTGTTATTGAGGCTCCCCCGGCCTTGCGCCGGGGTGGCGCAGGTTATCTGGCTACAATACACCATGGTGACACTATACCCCTGTTGCGTCCTTTTTCTCCCCAGTCGCATCCGCGACTGGGGAGAAAAAGGACGCAACAGGGGTCGGTAGAGGCTCCGGTTCTGTAGCGGGAAACCAACGCCACCCCGGCGCAAGGCCGAGGCAGCCGACAACGGATGGAAGGACATAATGAATCTGTCGAAAGGATCTTGCAAACCGTATTCGATGTGATTGCAAAGACCGGATAGGCATCGGATCCGGTCTATTCCACAGGCGGCCAGGTTCGCATGTGAAAAGCCGAATCCCAAAACATCCACTCGTAGCGACATCCGCGACGGTAGTGCTCCTTCATTTTCCGAAGTTCCTCTTTACCGGCGGCTTTCGCGACTGTTTCTGTGATTTTGATCATCTCCAATACCACCGCTCCGTAATCCTCGGAAGCGTAGGTATCGATCCACTTCTGGAAGGTTGGTTCTTTGGACCCATTCTTGCTCAGCCTCTTGCCCACTTCCCAGTAGATCCAATAGCAGGGGAGTAGGATTGCGACACCCTCAGAAAATGAGCCTTCGTGAGCTGTGGCCAAGAGGTAGGTGGTGTAGGCAAAGGCCTCTGGAGCGGGAGTCATTCCCTGTTCAGCTTCAGGAGTGATCCCGTACTCTTCGAATATACTCTCGTGGAGTTTTTTCTCTTCGCTGAGAGTCCCCTCCGCATGTTCGATCAGAGTATTCTTCCATTCCTCGTTGGGCGCCTTCGCGGCGATTGCCTTGAGGGCTTTGGCGAATTCCCTTAGATAGAAAAGATCCTGGACAATATAGAAGGCGAACACATCTCTATTGAGAGTGCCGTCTTGCAACTGGAGAAGAAAGGGATGTTCAAGGATTTCTGAGTAGATGTCTTCATTCTCTTGCCACAGCTTCTGCGTAATACTCCCCGCCGAGAGATCCTCCGGTATTGAAAGTAGACAGACCAGAAGTGTTAGGGTTCTGGAAATTAGTACTGGAGAACTTAGTCCGCCGTTGAATCTTTCGCTGGTTGGGGGATGCATAATTCGAGGGCTCCGATTCACAATTCGCTGTTCCAAAAGCTCTGCAGTTTTGCCAGTCCTTCCCTGATCATTTCGCAGCTGATCCCTGAAAACGCAAACCGAATGAACTTTCGCGATTCGCCGGGCAAGGGGCCGCCGAAGTGCTCCCGTGTGCAGAAGGATACGCCCGTCTCCTCCAGGGTCCGGATTCTGAAGGCCTCCAGGGACTCCGATCCGAGTCTATCGTAGACCTGAGTGACATCGGGGAAGAGATAGAAAGAAGAATTGGGTTGGAATGCGTCGACTCCGTCTATCTTTTCCAATTCCTCGAGCAAAGTGTCCCGACGAGCCTGAAGCGTTTTCAGAATATTCAGAGCCCCACTCTGGTCGCCCGTGATCGCCTCGATGCCGGCATACTGAATAAAGTGATTGGTGCAGGACTCAATGTTGACGTTGATTTTTGCAATCAGGGATATGATCGCCTCGGGACCGATCGCCGCGCCTAAGCGCCAGCCGGTCATGGCGTAAGTCTTCGAAAATGTGTAGAGGATGACGGAGCGTTCCTGCATTCCCGGCAATGATACAATACTCTTGCCTTCACCTGAATAGAGAATCTTGAAGTAGGCTTCGTCGGCCAGGACCCATAGGTCGTGCCTGTTGGCCAGTTCCGCCAGCCACTCCATCTCTTCATCGCTCGACTCCGCCGCAATGGGATTCTGGTAGTTGTTGTAGATTATGGCGCAAGTATCACTATCGATCTGGGATTCGATCTGCTCACGATTGATCTCGAATCCCGCACCCGTGTAAGTGTATCCGTAGGGAAGGGATTTCCCTCCCAGGTAGTCGATCTGAGACTCATAGATGGGAAAGCCGGGATTCGGATAGAGGATTCCTTCGCCGGGATTCATCAGGACTTCGAGGAACTTCGAAATAACGGGTTTGCCGCCTGGTTGTACGGCCACGTTTTCCGGACCGTATGCGAGGCTGCGATCGCCGCCAACATTAGTTGCCAGGGCTTCACGCAGAGGCTGGATGCCGGCGGCGGGATCGTATCCGGTCTTTCCTTCCAGCATGGCCCGATGCCCCGCTTCAATGATGTTATCCGGCGTCCGCATATCCAGATCGCCGAGATGAAAGGAGTAAACCTGATTCCCTTTCTTGGACTGCGCCGAGGCGTCGAGAGAAACAGAAAATGCAGTTTCGGTACCTAGGTCAGCAAGGCGGTGCGAGAATTCCCTTGTCATGCTTTCTTGTCCTACTCTACGTAGGAATCTGTCGGGCGAGCTTCGGCACTTGCACCGCGACCGGATCACAGAGTCCGACAGACTCCTAGCCTTGAAATATGAAGATCGATCTTACCGTCAATGAAGATTGTCTGGCGAATGCGGTGGAGCGAGCCCGCCTACGTGGAATCAGCATACCCACTTTCTCTCAACTCGTTGATCCTGGGAGCGTCCCCGAGTCAATTGCCAGGAGTCTGAGGCAGGTCAACCTCTGGGACCTGGATCCTCTCAACCTGTATCGGGCGACTTGGAAGAATGAGCCTGTTCCCAAGGGTGGGGGATTCGGCCACGTCAACTACCTTGAGATACCTTCGGAAATCACCGGCGTGAAATCGCGGATCCTCGCTCTTACGGGCAAGTGGTTTCCGACCGGCGCTCACAAAGTAGGGGCTGCCTTTGGCTGCCTTGTTCCTCGACTCGTGACGGGGCAGTTTGATCCGACTGCCCAGAAAGCGGTTTGGCCTTCGACCGGTAACTTCTGTCGCGGAGGAGCGTTCAACTCAGCTCTTTTGGGATGCGATTCCATCGCCATCCTGCCGGAAGAGATGAGCCGCGAGCGTTTTGAATGGCTCGGCAAAATCGCAGGTGAAGTGATCGCAACACCCGGGAGTGAATCCAATGTTAAAGAGATCTATGATAAATGCAGAGAATTGCGGGAGGAGCGTGACGATATCGCCATCTTCAATCAGTTTGAAGAGTTCGGCAATTACCTGTGGCACTTCCACGTCACCGGTCGGGCCATCGAAGAGGCGTTGGATGCTGAATTGGGAGACGGCGAGCGCTTCGCCGGCCTCATCAGCTCGACCGGCTCCGCGGGCACCATCGCCTCCGGTGATTACCTCAAGGATCGTTTTCCCGGTAGCAAAGTCGTGGCGGTGGAGGCGCTGCAGTGCCCGACCCTGCTCATGAATGGCTTCGGCAGTCACCGCATCGAAGGCATCGGTGACAAGCATGTCCCGTGGATTCATAATGTCAGGAACACGGACATGGTCATTGCCGTTGATGACAGCCACTGCATGAACGCGATCCGGCTGTGCAATGAGCCGGAAGGGCAGGACTATCTCCTAAGTCTAGGACTCCGGGATTCGCTCATCGAGTCCCTTCCCCTCGTCGGAATATCGGGAATGAGCAATCTGGTCGCGGCCATCAAATTCTGCCGCTATTTCGAACTTACAGAGAAGGACATCGTCTTCACCGTCTTCACCGATTCGATGGAGCTGTATGGGAGCCGCATCGGTGAGCTTCGAGAGGAACTGGGCGACTACACCCGCGAAGTGGCGATGAAAGATCATCATCGTCATCTTCTAGGATTGAGCACGGACTACGTCCTCGAACTCTCTTATCCCGAGCGTAAGAGAGTCCACAATCTCAAGTACTTTACGTGGATCGAGCAGCAGGGACGCGATCTGGAGGAGCTGAACAGTCAGTGGTACGATTACGACACCTACTGGCCCGAGATCCAGAATCAGATCGTCAAAATCGACGATCTGATAAAATCCTTCAACGCTCGCGTTGAAGGCTAGGAGTCTTATAGTAGCTCCAAGTTATTCATCAGTGGGGCCGAGTGGAGCCGTAGGAGTAACTCGGCGAGGCCCCATTGTGAGTAACTTGGCAGAAGCTGGGTTGGCTATGAGGCAAGGAGTTTGTTTCTCTAGAGGAGTTAATTTTCAAAGGCGGCCGTCCACTACGAACTTAGGAGGCAGTCGTGAGACGACTTCCGACAGAATTTCGAGTAGACGGCTTGCCTGGATGACCGATAACGAACCCTCAGTTTGTATCCTCATAGCAGGATCCACTATAAGAACTTCGCCTGGACATCCAGCGCCTTTGAAAACCACAAAACGAATAAAACAGAAGGGAAGGTAATTGATCAAAGGGATGCAGAAAAGCGAAAAAACTAATCCATACAGTGTGGTTATAGGGATCGATTGGGCGGATCAGAAAAATGATCTTTGGATGATCGAGAGGGAAACGGCAGGAGGGAGTCACCGGCAGGTGGCTCAGGATGCGATAGCGTTGCATGGTTTTGCCGTGGAGATGAGAGAAAGGTATGGGCGTGAGGGAAAGCGCGTCGCCATCGTGGTGGATCAGAAGCGTGGCGGGTTGATCAATTTTCTGATCGGATTGGAGTTTGTCGATATCTATCCGGTGCATGCGGCCAGTGCGAAGGATTATCGACAGGCATTGTATCCTTCCAGGGCCAAGAGCGATCCGGTCGATGCGCAATTGCACGCGGAATTTTTCCTCAAACATCCCGAGCACTTTGAGAAGTGTCTGAGACCGGACAGTGTGGAGACGCGCGAGCTCAACCTGTTGTGTGAGGACCGGCGTGGATTCGTCGATCAGGCGACTCGCTTCGAGCAGCAATTGTGCAGTTGTCTGAAGCAGTATAACCCATTGGTGTTGAAACTGTTCGATGACTTGGGCAGTGCTATGTGTCTGCGCTTTGTTCTACGCTGGCCGACGCTTAAGAAGGTCAAGAGCGCATCGGCGCAAGGGTTGCGAAAGTTCTTTTATAAGCATAACAGTCGCAGCGCCGCGAAAATCCAGGAGCGCCTGGAGTTGATCGGCCGGGAAGAGGCCTTGACCGAGGATCCCGCGACTCTGGAGGCGTTCAGTCGCAAAGCGCAGACTCTGGCCAAACAGCTTTTGGCCCTGCAACCGCAGATCGAGGCCTACGAGGAGCGTATCAAGGAACTTTTTCACACCCATCCCGATGCCCCTGTGTTCAGCGGCCTTCCCGGAGCCGGCGAGGCCCTCAGCCCTCGGCTGCTGTGCGCCTTTGGGACCGATCGATCGCGTTTCGAAACGGCCCGGAACATGACCCAGTGGAATGGTTCGGCTCCAGTCACCATCAGCAGCGGTCAGCACAAAAAGAGCAGCCAGGCAAAACGACTGGTCACCTGGCGGTGGTCCGCGCCCACCTTTGTCCGCCAGAGCTTTGTTGAATTTGCCGCCCATTCGATCCGAAACTGCGACTGGGCCAACACCTACTATCAAATTAAAAAAGAACAGGGCAAATCCCGCCAAACCATCCTTCGAGCGCTCGCTCTGAAGTGGACCCGCATTCTCTTTCGCTGCTGGCAAAATAACCAGAATTACGACGAGCACAGATACCTCGAATCACTCCAAAGGCGCGGTTCACCGGTATGGCATAGACTCCAGCAACTAAACGGCCACGCCCTCTAAACAGAAAATGAGTACTATTTTAAAAAATCCCTTGACGGACCACCTCAGTTTTCTGTTGGACTCCGTCCTCCGCCTCCTAGTCAGCAATCGCGGAGCGATTTGCTTTGTCAAGGTCTTGGCGATGGCCAAAGAGATTGGGGTATTGCAGGTCGGCACGGTGAGTGTGGATGGCACGAAAATGGCATAAAGTAGACGCCAGGAAACCTATCGCCCGATACGTGGCGCCCCATACGATAGAGGCTGTCCCAAATCCGAGAGGATTTGGGTGGAAGCCTGATACCGATATCAATCTTCGTCACGTTATGTAGACCACGACATGCCTTCCGTCCTCGGTAGCTTACCTTTTATCCGTTATGCACCTTTCCAGCACCCTTCCTCTCGCTTTGAGTCGATAGTTCTCCCAAGGAAGCGCCTCTGACTCGATTCTTGGATCCCTATGCCGCCTGCGTTGCCTCTTTCTCATGTTCTTGCGCAAGTCTCTGCGCGATTTTCCATAGATTGTGGGACAGAACCGACCAGGCCACGCTAAGGTTACGGTTGTCAAAGCCTTTGCTGCGTATCTTGCCCCCGTGCCATCGGTTCTTGAGCACTCCGATCCGGCCTTCGGTGCTCCCTCGTCGTCGCTGCAACCGGACAAAGCGCGGCTCCTCCATCCGCTCCTTGAGCTCTTGTGGATTGCGGGGCGTAAGGGCGTCAAAAATCCCCTCTGCCTGGAGCCGCTTGCTGGCCGCCTTCGAGGCATAGCCCCGATCCCCACTGATCGCTTCGATCTTCTCCTCTAAAGCGAAGCCCTTTTGCCTCTCCAGACTTTCCCAAAGCTGCTTCAATTCGCTCGGGGCCTGCCCCCCATACAGTTTCCAGTCCAACAGATATCCCTCTGCGCTCTCGCATAAATAAAGGGTGTTGCCAAACTCCACCTCCCGATCTGCCTTGCCTCGCACGATGACGTCAATCTCAGGTTCGTAGGCGCTCAGGATCTTCTCCTCATTCTTCACCTGCCGCCCCCCTATGATCCGTTCGTGCGCCTGTTTCATGACCTGCGGTATCTGCTCTAACATACCATCCATTCGCTCGATGATTCGGCTCGCCTTCTTCTCGGTGTAATCGCTTTGCATCCACATAGCTTCCAATAAGTCACGGTGGCGAAGGGCATGGCCCTCAATCTTCTTGAGCAATAGCTTCATCCGCCGCAGGATCCCTTTACGCGCTTTGCCCGCCTCCCGGCGCCGACGCGCATGCGTCATCTCCAGGCACCGGTTGTTCATCTCCCGAGCCAATCCCTTTGCTCCCTGGGGCATGCGCTGTTTCATTCCCGCCTGCCCGATCAGACTGATCGCCTTGAGCAGCGTTGCTCCCACATCCTTGAGCAAGACCCAGTCCACGGGCCAGTGGATGTTCGCTTCCAGGCAAGTGGCGTCGATCAGGCATTCCCTCGTATCGATCGGCTTCTCTAATCCTGCCTCACCACAATGTTCAGCATTGCCCACCACCTCGGTCATCCTTGCATGCAGCTGTCTCAGATACGCTTCGTCGAAGAATTTCGAATCCCGTTCCAGACTGCTCTTCGATATTTTCCGGATCCCGTCTACCTCACGCACCCGGCAAAAATTAGCCAGAAGCTCACTGCGTCCCAACTCCTGCGACAGACAACGAAAGGATATCCCTCCGAGTAAATGACGCACCACCTCCACCCGCAGCGCTTTTATCGCTCTTAGAGCGCGTCGCTCCCGATCCTTCCCTCCCGCTTCATCCCATCCTTCCAAGGCTTTTACGATCGCCTCCCTTTCCAGCGAGGAGTCGATCAAAACCCGGTCAATCCGCTCCATTGTTTCCAGAAACACGGTGTAGTCTTTGCATCGAATGACTGGAGTTAGGGCTGGACGCAGGAAGCTTTGTACGGCAATATTTTTCATGAGAAGGGCGTGCTTTGTATTTGACTAACGCAAGCATAAGCGCCCTTTTTCGCCGGATCGAGCTTTTTGCAGCTCTATCCGGCCTTTTTTTTGCCCATAACTCATTAAAAATCAATTGTTTCCACCACTGGGACGGGCTCTACGATAGAATCCCGGCTCTGCCTCCCGGCAGAGCACCAGGAAGCTGTCGGAGGTGGAATTGGCCACGATCCACGAATACGCCAAATAATCCAACCCCGCCGCGAAACCGCAAAGCGAAGTCCGACAGATTCCTAGCTCAGATTCTCTAGAATCTCTTTTTGCCGGGAGAGTCTCGCTCCTCTCTCCTCAGAAAATCGGCTGATCCCCTGAAAAATTGATTCACTATCGAGGTGTGCTTCCGCAATGACGTCCGGTTCCGTCCCGCCGGTGAGCCACTGATTGTCCCAGTCGGATGTGAGAGAGTACTCATCCGTAAGGGGACCCAGGTTCGCAGTGGGCCAAACTCGACGTGTGCCGGTTGAGACGACCATGAGATCGTAAGCAGCTTCTGGTGGAAGGATCGAATTGCGATACTCCGCAGTCTGCAGGTCGAAAAGCTCCTGGCTGATTGCGGCGATCACTCGGACATTGATCCCCGCCTCCTCCAACCTGGGCAGTATGCTTACCAAATTGAAGGTGGAGTTTGAACCTTGCACGATGACGTTGCCGTGTCGCGGCTTTCCCTCTTCGTAGTCCCGGATCAGGTATAACCCTTTCGCCGCCGCCCTGAGGTCAGAATCGGCGAAGTTTGAGCGATCTGCGACGGGAAAATCGGGCCGCGCCACTTCGATGGTGATTATTCCGACTTTCGGGTCTCGTGCCGCAACTTCCGCTGCCGCAAAATATCCGGGAGCGACATCGTTGTAATCCCAGAAACTCAGATGGATGGCCTGTCCTCGGGGAAAAAGCTTCCAGACCTGGGGCGCGAAGATTCCGAAATGAGTGCGCGCGTCCGCCGCCGTTTCCGGGCCGGAATGTCCTGCGAGGATATGAAGCACTCCCATACGAAAACGGCTGTCCTGGTTCTGCTGACTCCAGACTCTGGCGGGCAGGTACATGAGCGGAGTGAAGGCTCCGTAGGTTCCGCTGAGGGCCCACACGCCGGCGAAAGCATTGGGGTCAAGGGAGGCGCTCTGTCCGACCAACCCGATTGCGGTGGAGGCATTTCCGGCCTCTTCGATGGGCGCTTTCAAGCGAGTGCCGGCCGGATTTTCAACAGGGCTATAGTGACCCCATAGTGATCCCTTCTCCACATTAATGGAATCGGAGAGGTCGGCTGCGACAGTTATGAAACGGTTGCCCGTCACGTAATTCATCCACTTGATGATTTCGGAAATTGCGCGGCGGGTTCCCGCGTTCTCGCCGGCTTCCTGGAATAGCGCGATGTTCACCTCTTTCGTCTCACCCGACACTGGATTCTCAGCAGAGACCGACTGGGGCTCGAAGGGCAGATTGTTGACGCGGAGGCGCTCATCCAGAAATGGATCATTGTCGACGTCGATTCGCAACGGATAATCGTCCGGCACCTTTCCGGCAATTTCGACGAGCCTGTCGGCCAACCACTCGCCGAGGTCGTTTCGGTCAAGTAATGACATGACGACGTCTATGTTGGTTACGAATTGAATCAGTCGTTCTCGCGTATCCGTGATCGGACCCTGCCGAATGCTTTCGAATTCGACTCCGAATCGCTTCTCAAAGGACTCCGCAAGAGCGACGAAATACTCCGAGTTCATCTTCAAGGCGTAGGGGTGGCTGGCAAAGCTTACCAGCTGATCGCCGTAACCTGGAATCTTTTCATCTTCAGCAGTGGGCCAGTACCCCTTTGTCGTGTTCCCGATTACGATCATCGGCCGGCGGTCGCTCGGGTCCCAATCCTCCATCTTGCTGAGGGCCGAGACAATCTGACTGTAGTCGTTCCCATTCTCCAAGTGGATTACATTCCAGCCATAGGAAGTCCATTGATCGGCGATGTTGTATCTCGAGTATTTGCTTTGGATCACTCCCCCTAAGAGTTCATCGTCGATTCCGGCATTGTTGTAGGAAAGGAGGATGCGGAGCCGCTTACCCACCTCGAGAGCGAGCCCTTGAGTCTTCAACTCTTGGGCGTGCCCCTCGGTCATGGCGAACTCGCCTTCCAAGGCCACGATCTTAAGCGATGAATCTGCGCCGATTATGTCCCAAAATGCGGCTTTCCCGGCCGCTGTCGCAACCCCGATGCCCGAGGGGCCGCCGTTGACATCGTTGGTCAGGTCGGTAGTCTCGGCGTGACCGGCGAGGGAACGAATCCCCCTCAGTTTTGCTTGGGCAAACAAGGGATGGTCATCAAGATCGTGTTCCTTGAGGAGCGTTTTCAGAGCTCCGGCGCCTCTCCGAAAACCGAGTGCATCAATTGGGAGCATGGCAATTTCGGGGGAGACCTGATAACGGGCGTCGCCGGTTGCGGCATGACGCCTCGCCATCGCTTCGCCCATGATTATCCAAAGCGCGTAGGCAGTGGGAATGTTGTGACCACCCGCCAGCATGAACCTATCACAATAGGGATGCTTGGGTCGGCGGTAGTCGTAGCGAAGGCCTCCAAGCTTCGGGCCTACCAAATGCAGCGCGACATTGTAGGGAGTGTAGGCGAGGGGTCCTCCGAAGTGTCCTGTCTGCGCATAGTTGCCAAGGAGGACGAGAGTCATGCAGGTCATGAAACCGATATCTTCGAGTCGCTCCTGTTCAAATTCCTCGTCAGAGTTCTGAATAGCCGAAAAGGGGGAATGTGTGCTCATAGCGCTATCACTTTCTTTAACGGAATCTGCCGTTCGCCGCTAAGTCGGGGTTTGCCGCAGTCTGTCTGCAGACTTTCAATTCCGAGCCGTTTTGAAGGCTGTGTTCGACAAACAGAAATCGAATTGCGCTCATCCATTCAAGAAAAAAGGGATCATGACGAGAACGTCACATCCGGATTGACGGCCGTCCGTCTGGAATCACTGGTTACGATGAGCGGGATTTGAGGCCAGCCCGCTCCTCAATCAGTCTCCTCATCCGTCTCAGTGCGAGGTAGGAGAAGATTGAGGACCGTCGCTGTGATACCGGCCACTGCAAGACCCGATTGAAGGACCGTTTTCAGGGATCCTAAGAGTACGCTCACGAGGCCGCTTCCCGTGATGTAATCGTCGATACCTTCGAAGGCTTCCGGCACCAGAGTGACTCCGAGTCCGAGGGCAAGAGTGATGGCAAGGATGAACTCGTTGCGCGGATTGAGGCTGTCCGAAGCGACTAGCCTGAACCCCGCCACTGCTACGATGGCAAACAAGACGATGGTGGCGCCCCCGAGAACGGGCTTCGGCATAATACTGATGAACGCTGCAAACTTGGGAAAAAGCCCGAAAAGGATAAGGATCGCCGCGACCGGAGAACAAAATACAGCCATCCCGAGAATGAGGGGAAATCCGCCCGCCTTACCCGTTTCCATCGCCACACTGACAAATGTAAAGCTCGTGCCTTGGACACTGAGTAGACCGGAACCGACCGGACCGAGACGGCGAACCTGGATGAAGGTCGTTATTCCGGAAGTAAACAGGGCCATACTGACAAAGTAAGCGGACTCCTCCGGAGGTAGATGGAGCGCCCCACAGACAATCAACGGCGGTGTGATGATTCCCACGAACATCGCCAGCACGTGCTGAAAGCCACAGATCGCCGCCGTTCCGGGTGAGATCTTCTGGTCGAGTTTGAGAAGGTGGGCCATGCTATTTCGATGCCTGGAGTCTCACATCTAACCGAGAAGGGAACTCCTAGAACAGCCAAGTCGCAGCCAAATGGACAAGGTTCGAGACGAGGTTTGCTCCGCTGAATTCTGAGCGGGTTTACAGTGAGGACATATTTGATCGAATTAAGAAGGAGGTTCCGAATTACGTAGTAACCTTGTCCCGAACCGCGTCCTGCGCATTACTTTGAATACCAATATATTACACTCCAAAACGTATTAAAAAACCAACTTTTGACGGATTGTATTACAGAGAGTAGTACTCGAAGGACGCCATTCAACCGGTTTCTAGTCCTCCTGAACCTCAACCGGATGCTTGTGGCCGACATCAGTAGGCAATTGTGGTCCTGACAAAGATCAAGACAAAGATGGAGAGCGGCAGGATCGGGTCGACCTTCGTCTTAATCTTCGTCTTGGATCTTTTTCCCAGCCTTGGAGTTTCCCTCTAATAACGATCGAGCCCGGAAACCTCATCGATTTCCGGGCTCGTAATCGTTAGTAATGGATCGAGTTTCGAAAACTACGCGGCAGCCGTTACCCTGGGCTCCTCCACCGCCCTCGGGCGCTCCCCTGCGTCTTGCGGTTTCGGATCGAGGAATTCAACATATTGCCCAACCAGGACAATTCGACTGCGTCTCTCCCCCTCCTTGTTTAGCCAGCTCTCCTGTTTCAGAGAACCCGAAACCAGGACTTTCGAACCCTTCCTCAGGTATTTCGGAAGGTGGTCCTGATTCCACACCTCGACGGGGAGAAAGACAGTCCGATCTCCCTGGCTCGATGCTATCGTGAATTTGCTCAAGGACTTGTCGTTGAGCGGGATTGTCTCGATGTCAGCCGTTAGGTATCCTGTGATGTGTGTTGCGTTCATGGTACATACTTTCTCTTTGTTCATACTCTGTTGTTTTAGTGCTTTTATGTTCACACATAGTAATTTGTTCACTATTTATCTTGCTTCGCAATAAAAAAAGCGCCGATTGGCGGATTTTCTGCGAAATGTTGGGTTCAGTCTAGCGGCGTTCGCTAATTCGAGGCAATTGTAGGACAAGCGTCTCGCTTGTCACAGCTGCAAGCAAGAAGGTCGCACGTTGCCAGTATTCTTAATCGGATCTCCGTCTCTTCTCCGACCTTTGAGGGGCATCCATTCTAGTTTTCCTCCGTAGGGACCGTTCCGAACCACAATGAGGGTCAACCGAGACGGTTGACCTACGCCATGAAGTGCTCCGCCGCCGCTCAACGCGCTAAACGGGCGGATGACAGCGGATACGCCTCACGGTCCCCCATCCGTTGTTCACATAATCCGTTGGGTACCTCTCTTCCTCTCATTGCGAAAGAGGTCTGCCCAGCATGTTTTTCCATCTCTCGGCGACCCCCGCGTGCTCGCGGTTAAATCGTTGACCGTCGCCACGCCAGACCGTTAAGGTTAATCATGGTGGGGAAGACCCATTCCCAAGGCGAGGTGTGCGCCGGACCTGAGTTGGATTGAGCGATGCTTGGGCCCATTCGATTTCTGCTCAACGACGAGGAGGTGGAAACGGAGTGTTCTCCCGGTCTGCTCGTATTGGACTTTCTACGGAAGCGTTTGGGCCTGATCGGGACCAAGGAAGGCTGCAAGGAAGGCGACTGTGGGGCTTGCGCGGTTCTGGTAGGTGAATTGAAGGGAAACTTCAGTCTGCTATCAACCATTGACCTCCTGTCTCCTTCCCATGGGGGAGATCGAGGGTAAGCACCTGGTTACGATCGAAGGCTTCAAGATGAACTCTCTGACCCCGGTGCAGAGGGCGATTGTCGAAGAAGGTGCAACTCAATGCGGGTTTTGCACGCCCGGAATCGCGGTGTCGATGCATGGCCTTTTGATGGACGACCGGAAGGGACTCGATCTGGAGGACATGAAGTACGCCCTGAGCGGGCATTTGTGCCGATGTACTGGCTATCGTTCCTTAAAAAACTGCTCAACGGATTTGAAAAAGGAGTTGGGGGCAATCTTGCATTCCGAAGATCGGATTGCCGCACTTGTCGAAGCGGAGGCGATTCCACGTTATTTTTCGAAAGTACCGGAGAGGCTGAGGCGCTTTCGGAGGGAAGCCTTTCCGTTTCTTCCATCACTCTCGGGTGATGGAAGAGGGGATGTCGAGATTCTCGTTGCCGGTGGGACCGATCTCTATGTCCAGGTTGGCGAGTCCATACCGGATGCCCGAATCGAGGTGCTCAATCGATACAGTGACTTGAAGGGGATTCGGCGGGAAAACGGTTGTGTTCGAGTCGGTGCCCTCACCACTTTTGAGGAGTTTGGCGAAGATGCGACGATACGAGAGTTCATTCCGAACATTGCCGAGTTCAATTTTCTAATCGCCTCCTGGCAGATACGCAATCGAGCCACTCTCGCCGGAAACATTATCAATGCTTCTCCGATCGGGGACTACACCGCCCTACTGCTGGCCCTCGAGACCGAGCTTGTTCTGAAAAATGGTCAGTCGGAGCGAAAGGTACGGATGAAGCAATTTTACTCGGGCTACAAGCAGATGGATCGAGAGAAAGGGGAGATTTTGACCGAGGTTCAATTTCCGGTTCCGCCTGAGGGAACGAAGATTAACTTTGAGAAGGTGTCCAAGCGAACCTGTCTCGACATCGCATCGGTCAACAGCGCCTGCAAGATCCACTGTGACGATGGTATCGTCAACAATCCGCAGATCGCACTCGGTGGAGTTGCGCCCGTTCCCCTTTTCCTTCATGAGACCTGCCGCTACCTCGAAGGTAAACCGCTCGATCTTGAAGTGACCTTGGAGTCGATTCGGATCTCTCAAGAGGAGATCTCTCCCATCACCGATGTACGTGGCTCAGCCGACTACAAACGGCTCCTTGCGCGCCAGCTCCTCATCGCACACTTCACGAAGCTCTATCCGGAGCGCTTCAAAGTGAGAGACTACTATGAAGCACATTGACTCCCATCTTCATGTGCGAGGGGAGTCGCAGTATTTGGACGATGTCCCTCCCCCTGCCGGTCTGCTTCATGCAGCCGTATTCGGTTCTCCCAAAGCGCATGGGAACATTGTCGATCTGGATTTGGGAAGGGTGGGTCGATCGAAAGGGGTGGTCGCAGTATACAGGGCTGAATCGATTCCAGGCGCAAATCGCCTCGGTCCCGTAATCCAGGATGAACAGCTTTTGGCGGAAGAGGAGGTCTCTTACATCGGTCAGCCTATTGCCGTTGTCGTGGCGAAGAGCGCCGAATCGGCGCGCCGCGCTCGAGACAAGATAGAAGTTGGGATTTCCGATCTCCCTGTGATCACGGATCCGAGGGTGGCCTACGATAAAGGTGACCTGATTCACCCTCCACGGACCGTGGAGATGGGTGATGTCGATTCCGCCTGGGCGAAGTGCAACGCTGTCGTCGAGGGCCGGTGCGAGATCGGTGGGCAGGAACACCTTTACCTCGAGACTAACCGGAGCCGCGCCATCCCAAGGGAAGACGGTTCGATTCAGGTGTTTTCCTCGACCCAAAGCCCGGCTTCGGTCCAGAGAGCCCTGTCCGTTATCCTGGGATTGCCCATGCACAAGATCGAAATTGACGTGAAGCGGCTCGGCGGGGGATTTGGCGGTAAAGAGGACCAGGGAGCGCACTGGGCCGCTATGGCGTCGCTGGCTGCCCTCCTCCTGCAGAAGCCGGTCGAGCTGGTGCTCAATCGACTGGAAGACATTCAAATGACGGGGAAGCGTCATCCCTATTCTTCCGATTTCAAAATCGGACTCACTCGCGAGGGATCGATCCTGGCCTTTGAAGCATGGCATTACCAGAATTCGGGCGCCTTTGCCGATCTTTCGCCCCCCGTCCTGGAACGGACGCTCCTGCACAGTACGAATGGCTATTCGATTCCGAATGTCCGAGTGACGGCGGCACCCTGTCGAACTAACCTCCAGCCCCACACCGCGTTTCGCGGATTCGGGGGTCCGCAAGGTATGTTTGTCATGGAGGCGGCCATCGACAAGGCCGCGGAAGCCCTTAGTATAACCCACTGAGGAGATCCAGTCGAGAAATCTTCTTAAGGATGGAGACACTTTCTACTACGGACAGCGGGTCCAGGAGTGCCGAATGGAGCCCACCTGGAAAGAGGCGGTGGAGGAATTCGGGCTTTCACAGCTCAGAGATCGAGTGGAAGTGTTCAACCGGAATCACTTCGAGTTCAAAAAAGGATGTGCCCTGATGCCGGTCTGCTTCGGGATCTCATTCACCAAAACCCATCTCAACCAGGGAAATTCACTAGTTCATGTATATCGCGACGGGAGTGTCGGAGTAACGACCGGCGGGATCGAAATGGGGCAGGGAATCAGCACCAATATGGCTGCCATTGCTGCCCGCACTTTCGGCATCGGAGAATCACGAGTCAGGGTCGAGAGTACGAACACGACTCGAATCGCCAACATGTCGCCGAGCGCCGCCAGCGCCACCACCGACCTCAACGGAAACGCGACGATTGCCGCTGTTGAGCAGATTCTGAAGGGTATGAAAGAGGCCGCGGCAGAGGAGATCGGGGCGCCGGATGCGGGAGAGATCTCGATAAGAGACGAAATCGTTCTCCACCGTGGTGCGGAGACCAGGCTGACTTGGGAAGACGTCGTGTTGAAGACCTACATGGCAAGGAAACGTCTTTCGGCTCACGGGTTCTATTCTACGCCCGGGTTGCACTTTGATAGAAAGACTGAAAAGGGGCATCCTTTTGCCTACCATGTCTACGGGACCGCGATATTCGAGGTCACGGTCGACTGCCTGCGGGGCACCTACATCGTCGACCAGGCGAAAATCGTCCACGATCTCGGGCGTGCCATCAATCCGGACGTTGACCTCGGCCAGGTCGAGGGGGGACTGGCTCAAGGTATGGGTTGGATGACGATGGAGGATCTGCAGTGGGACGAAAATGGCCGCTGCACCTCTCATGCCCTCTCGACCTATAAGGCGCCTGATGTTTACTTCATGCCCGACGACATGGAGGTGAGATTTCTAGAGGACGTCGATAACGAATTCGGTCCCTTGGGGACCAAGGCAGTAGGCGAACCTCCACTCATGTACGGGATCGGAGTCTTCTTCGCCATCCGCAATGCCATGAAGGCATTTGCTCCGAAGACCGAATTGTCCTACCACGCCCCAATGACTCCGGAGCGCGTTCTAATGGAGATTCACAAGGATATCGACTTCGATTCGGTATATCGTGGAAAGATAGACTCCATTGAAGCGAAGAAGGAACAAAAGATTCTCGCGAAATAATTGAGTCGAGAGGTGGTCCAAAGTGTGAAATACCCGCGGATTGCAGAGCGATCCCGCGGGTGAGAGAAAGAGGGTAGTCCGTGGTAAGTGCCTGATTAGCTGCTAGTTTGGGAGACTTCGCTACCTCCACCGCGAAAATCATCGTCCTCCAGGCCAACGTTCCTGCCCTGCAGAAAAGTCTGTTCATTGAAGTTCACGTCACACCGCAAACAGATCCGTAAACTCGTCCACTCTCATCTCCTCGAGCCTTATCTTATCTGAGAATGCTTCGAGGATAGCGTCGGACCGTTCGCCGGTGAAACAGGTATTTAGACTGGCCTCAAACTTTTCCATGAGAAGGGGAAGGGCTTCATCCCGTCGACGCGGGTGACCGATAGGATACTCGACTTCGACTCTTGCCGTCTTGCTGCCGTCGTTGAAGAACACTTGGACGAAATTGGCGATCGAGCGCTTATCCGGATTCAGGTAGTCGGCGCTGAATCTCTTGTTTTCGACCACCTGCATTTTGTCTCGCAATGAGTCGATGCGCGGATCGGCGGCTTTCTCATCTTCGTAATATTCAGCAGTGAGGTCTCCGAAGATGAGTCCGATTGCCGTCATATACTGGAGGCAGTGATCGCGGTCGGCAGGATTGCTGAGGGGCCCCTTTTTGTCTATGATACGGACCGCAGCCTCTTGTGTTTCAATCGTGATCCGTGCAATTTGGTCCAGGCGCGGGGCAACCTCGGGATGAAGCTTAATCGCTGCTTCCACCGCAGTTTGGGCGTGGAATTCGGCCGGATAGGAGACCTTGAAGAGGATATTCTCCATGACGTAACTTCCAAAAGGCCTTGGTCGCGTCAGCGGCTTACCCGAGAAAAGGACATCCTGGAATCCCCAAACAGGAGTGCTTAGCGCCGTGGGATAACCCATCTCACCGCGAAGAGTGAGGAGCGCGAGCCGGACCCCTCGACTCGTGGCATCACCGGCCGCCCAGGATTTTCTGGAGCCGGTGTTCGGGGCTTGGCGGTAGGTCCGCAAAGCGCCGCCATCGATCCAGGCTTGGGAGAGAGCATCGACGACCTCTTCCTGTCCACCTCCAAGAAGATAAGTCCCGACCGCGGTCGTAGCGACCCGCACTAGAAGAACATGATCCAGGCCTGCTCGGTTGAAGGAATTCTGCAAGGCTAGAATTCCTTGAATTTCGTAGGCCTTGATTGCGGCCGTGAGAACATCGACCATTCGGTAGAGTTGGGCGCTCACGGATTGGTGGCGACATTGATAGTCGGCCACGGCAAGAATACCCCCAAAGTTGTCGGAAGGGTGGCCCCATTCGGCAGCCAGCCAGGTGTCGTTATAGTCTAGCCACCGAATCATGCTTCCGATATTGAAAGCGGCCTGGACCGGGTCCAGCCGGTGGGTAGTCCCCGGAATCGGTGTGCCGTTTTCCATCTCCCCTCCCGGTACTGTTGGGCCTAGCAGCCGGACGCAGGCCGGATATTGCAGCGCCAGAAGGGCACAACCCAGGCTGTCCATCAGGCAGAGACGAGCCGTTTCGTGGGCCAGGTTGCTTTCGATCTTGCTGTTGACGACGTAGTCGGCAATTTCGGACAGAAGCGAATCGGGTAGGGGCATCTCTCTCCGCTTCTCCTGACTCATCTCTACGGCCTTCTAAGGATCTAGTCTACCTCTCTTAAACCCGGCTCGCCGGGTCTAGGAAGATGTCGGTGCTGGAATCGTCCGTAGTCCACGAATCGATCCGGGGAGCAGAATCTCACCGCATTTTGCGAAAGCTGAATCCGACAGATTCCTCTTATCGTTCCTCAATCGGCACATACGGTTTCGGTTGAGGTCCGATATACTCCGCGGCGGGCCGGATGATCTTTCCCGTGGCTCGTTGTTCGATAATGTGTGCCGCCCATCCGGAGGTGCGGGACAAGACGAAAATCGGCGTAAACATCGCGGTTGGAATACCGAGAAAATGGTAGGCGGGGGCGCTGAAGAAGTCGACGTTGGGAAACATCGTCTTTTCCCGCCGCATAACTTCGTCAATTCGTTCCGCAATGGCGAAGATGTGGGTGTCTCCGGCCTCCTTTCCAAGCTTTCTTGCCAACGACTTGATAATATCCGATCTGGGATCGCGCTCCGTGTAGACAGGGTGGCCAAAACCCATGAATTTCTCTTTTCTGGCAAGTCCCTCTACGATTCCCTTCTCCGCATCTTCGGGGTCGGCGAATCGTTCGATGACTTCCATAGCAGCCTCGTTTGCGCCCCCATGGAGAGGACCGCGTAGAGTTCCGATACCGCTGGCGATGGCCGAGTAAAGGTCCGACTGAGTGGCTGCCGTGATTCTCGACGCGAAAGTGGAGGCGTTGAATTCGTGTTCGGCATAGAGAATCAGGGAGACGTCCATCGCTCCGCCGGCGGAGGCTGACGGCTCCGTGCCGAGGAGCAGTCTTAAAAAATGTGAGCCGATCGACCGATCATCGCTCTCCACTTCGATCCTTTTCCCGCCGGAACTGAAGTGGTGCCAGTAGAGGAGCATCGAAGGAAAGGATGCCAGCAGTCGGGTGGCGATTTTGATTGCGTCATTCTCCGCTGATTCCGGCTCGAGACAGCCGAGCGCTGAACAGCCGGTTCGGAGGACATCCATGGGGTGGCTATGGGCGGGGAGTTCCTCGAGGATCTTTTTCAGTCCCTCCGGCAGGGCCCTGTTATCCCTCAGCTCAGCCCTGAATCGTTCGAGGCTCTCCTTATCAGGCAGAGAATTCTTCAGGAGCAAGTAGGCGACTTCCTCGAAGGTCGAGTGCTCGGCCAGATCTTCAATATTGTAGCCCCGGTAGGTCAGACCTTTACCCTCCCTGCCCACGGTGGCGATTTCCGTCGAACCAGCGTTGATCCCGGATAGTTGTACCATCTTTTTCGCGCTCATTTGTGTATCCTTTCCTCTCCAAATGCTTTGTCCAACCTTCTTTCGTGGGCATGGTAGTTTAAGACCTCGTAGAGTTCCTCTCGAGTCTGCATGAGATTGAGCACCGCCTTTTGCGTCCCCTCTTCCCGAATACTCTCGTATACCGTCTTCGCCGCGGCGCTCATCGCCCGAAAGGCCGAAAGTGGGTAGAGCGCCATCCTGACACCGGTGGCCTTCAGCTCCTCGAGATTGTAGGTCGGCGTCTTTCCGAATTCCGTCAGATTTGCCAAAACCGGTACGGAGACTGCCGATGTAAACTGTCCAAACGCTTCGAGACTCTCCAGCGCTTCCGCGAAAATCATGTCGGCGCCTGCATCGATGTTCTTCTGTGACCGCTCAATCGCGGCATCAAGTCCCTCAACGGCATACGCGTCGGTTCGCGCCATGATGATAAAATGCGAATCGGTACGGGCGTCAACCGCCGCCTTCACCCGATCGACCATCTCGTCCGCTTCCACCAGCTGTTTACCAGGGCGGTGACCACATCGCTTCTCTTGAACCTGGTCCTCGAGGTGCAGACCGGCAGCGCCGGCCCGAATCATTTCGCGCACCGTCCTGCTAATCATCAGGGCCCCTCCCCATCCTGTGTCCGCGTCAACCAGGAGGGGCAATTCCGTCACCGCCGTGATCCGCCTGACATCTTCCAGAACATCGTTCAGTGAGGTGAGACCGAGATCGGCAATTCCGTGTGAAGCATTGGCCACCCCGGCGCCCGAGAGATAGATTGCCCGAAATCCGGCCCTCTCCGCCAGCAAAGCACAATAGGCATTCACCGTTCCAGCTACCTGAAGCGGACACTCTTCCTCCAGTGCCTTCCGAAATCGTAGGCCGGCAGAACTTGGGAGACTCATCAATTTCTCGATTGCGAAATGGGTCTCAATTCCTCACCCCGCTCCACAATCCTTTGCCTCACATCCTCCCCAATTTCAAGAATTTCCGCCGCCGTGATCACCGCTTCTCCTAGGTACAGTTTCAATCCCACCAGAAGAGGTTCCAGGATTTCTCTGCTCGCGGAATTATCAAGAATTTTCACGGCTTCTCTCCTACAACTGATTGCACCTAAAGTGACAAACAGGTCAATCGCTTCATCGGTCCAATCGTTCACAGCCTTGGGATCACGAAGACACTTTTCCGCTAGGTCCAGTGCCTCAGCTGACTTTCCTTGCGCGGCGAGAATCGAAGCTAGCGTATGTTGATACGACGGATCCTCAGTATCGGCCGCCAACGCTTCTCGAGCCCATTCCTCGGCATCGCCTAGATTTGAGGGGTCTTTCCGCAGATACAAAGTGTATGCAATGTCATTGCCTATTGAAGTATTCCAATCGTGGTCTTTCCGATAATTTCTGACGAATTCAAGTAGTCTTTCGAATGAACTTGTGCCAAAGGGAGCGGAGGACAAGACGATGCTCCAGATCTTGCGGTGGTTCGGAGCGAGATTGACCGCTTTAAGGAACGCTTTGCTAGCTTCCTCATGCTTGTCGAGATTGTCATTCATTAAAAGCCCGAAGAAAGCCCAGTACCCCGAAGTTTCCGGTTTTAGTTCGACTAACCTGCGGTAGATCGACTCTGAATCCTTATAGCGTTGGAGGTTTAGGTGAAAAAGTATAGCGAGACCAAATAGTGCTCCCTCGTCGTTCGGATCGAGCTCAAGGGCTTTCCTGTAAATGTCTTCAGACTTTTGAAATTGCTCAAGTGGATCTCTCAGTATGCTCGCAAGATCACACCAAAATGCCGCGGTATCTGGCTCAAGGCGAGTTGCTTCCCACAGTGCTTCTTCGGCTTCATCGAATTTTTCCAACTTTCTGTACAGTAGTCGGCCAAGTTGATTCCAAATCCACGCTTGAGTGGGATCCAACTTTACAGCTTTGCGATATGCTTCTTCTGCTTCGACAAAGCGATTGAGTTTCCCATAGAGCAGGTTACCGAGTGATCCCCACGGTGCAGGAGAGCTCGGCTCTAGTTTTGTTGCCACATGATAGGCCTTTTCTGCCTCCTCGTATCGTTCCAATTCATCGTGCAACAGTTCACCCAGCATAAACCAGGCATTTGCGTTTTTCGAATCGCATCTGATCGCAGTTCGGTACGCCTCTTCAGCTTCTGAGTGTCGGTCTGAGTGATGATGCAGAAGCCGCCCTAAGTGAGTCCATAGACATGGATTAGCACAATCGAGAGTCAGTGCTTTTCTATATGCTACCTCAGCTTCTTCATACTTCTTCATATCCCTATCGTAGAGAAGAGCTAAAAGCACCCATGCCCCAGCCAGATTTGGATTGATTTCGGTAGCACGTTTGTAAGCAATCTCCGCGTCCCCGAAGCGTTTTAGCCTGTCGTGAAGGAGCATTCCGAATTTGAGATAAAGAACTTCGTTTTTCGGGTTGAGCAGAATTGCCTGTTCGAATGCATCCTTAGCTTCTTCCGCTGTATTGGGATTCTTGCTCAAACGGTCTGCCATTTGTATCAATCGAATGAGTTCCCGATTCTCTTTTGTGATATCAGCCCAGGTTTCGTTCCCTTGTCTGCTAGGAGACTCTCTTACTTGATTTGCCGTTTGCCCTGACCTCTTGGTGTCCCAATCGCGGTCTTCGCCGAGGACATAGCGGATTGTAAAGGAAACTGAAACGTCTCTTTCTCGAAGAAACTCCCCGGGCAGGGAAGAGAGCAGTTGCTCCCGAAGGCTCGAAGATTTAAGGGATTCATATATGGATCCCAGCGCGAGATAGTGTTCCTCGTTGAATGTCGATTCGAGAGTAGCAGCTTCTTTGGCAATCACTCTAGAGATATCGAAGACTTTTCCAGTTCTGTAGAAATTGACAATGAAGGTGACAACTGCCTTGACCCTCGCGGAAGGGACTCCCCGTCGCCGCATAATATAGTACACATTGTACATCCTCTCGGCAACCTGATACCATTTTGACCGACCCTCTGAGTGCGCTACCACCACCGCGCCACGATTTACGAGACGATTTAAGAGTGAACTGGCCTTGTTGACGTCCAGTCGCGCCGCGTTGGCCACATCCCGCGCGGTTCTAGGGTCCCATGCTTCGGCCAAAGCAAGATAGACCTTCCTTTCCGTCGCCGCGATGTTTTCCAGATGGCTTCGGAAGTACTCCGTATTGTCGTCGACGAGCTGCATGAGATCGTCCATTAGACCCTTAAACGACAGCTTAGCGCCGAACGAAGAAATGATGGCGATAAGCCGTGGATTGCCGCCGGTTAGTATCTGTATTGGACGGGCGCGGCGATCCGGGGGAGGCCGACCCGTAATAGAATCCCAGATTAGAACACATTCCTTCTCCTTGAGACGCGGCAAAATGATCGGCTTGAACAGTTCATACATCGCCTTGTCGGCGCTCTGGATTTCATCAAAGCCGTCTTTGGAAGCTCCCCAGTTCGATAAGGCCGTTGCCAGGAGCATGATTCGAGGCTCGTTGACTAAGGCATGTCGAAGTACCCATGCCTCGTCGGCGGTCAGTTGTCTTCCGAGCAGACTGTCGAAATTCTCGACGACTAGCATTATCCGTTTCGATTGCGAATCCGCGAAATCCAACAGCTGTCCCAAGGCTCGCTCCCTCAGGCGTTCCTCACTCCGTTCCAGTTTAAGTTCCTCGTAGGTCTGTTTCAGACGTGCGTCGTCCGACTGTTCACCGAGATGAAACAGTGCCTCCAGCCAGAATTCGCCTGGTGATGCGACTTCGTAACTCTCCTCTCCAAAGACCAGGGGATACCACTTTCCATTGAGTGTCTCATCTCGCTTGAGTTCCGCGACGGCCCGAAGAACCAGGGTCGTCTTGCCCATTCCGCGTTGTCCAATCACCATGATGTGCTGGTTCGAGGAACCTTCGTTATCGCGGACGATGCGCATGATCATCTCAAGATCCGCTTTCCGAACGACAAAGGATTCGATCAGTTCCTGCTCGGATAGAAAGGCGGGGTTGTATTTCAACAGGCGGCTTTTCATCGGTTAGGAATCTGTCGGGCTTTGAACTTGCATATTCCCCGACGCTTGCGTCGGGGATAGGAGACTGAGAAAGAGGATGGGTGGAAAAAGAAAAGGTCAACAAGGCGAGCCATTGCGCCTGGCAGATAGATTATCATGTGGTGATGCCGGTAAAGTATCGCAAGGCCCTGATAGATGAACGAGTTGAGCGGGTGATGATAGAAACGGCCAGAGGGATAGGGGAACGATATGAGATAGAAATAGAGGCACTAGGGATGGATAAAGACCATGTGTATTTATTATGCGGGGCGCATCCAAAAATAGCGCCAGGAAGTATAGTGATGAAATTCAAGAGCATCACAGCGCGGGAGTTGTTTAAGAGGGAGCGGTGGCTGAAGGAGGAATTATGGGGAGGGAGTTTCTGGAGTTCGGGGTACTACGTGGGAACGGTTGGAGAAAGAGGGAATTGGGCGATGGTGGAGAAATATGTCTTGGAGCAGGGTAAGCCGAAGGAAGATTTGCGCCAATTAACATTGTGGTAGACGATATCTACTTCCCCGATACCCCGACGCTTGCGTCGGGGACGTTCATTATTGATAGGAGTCTGTCGGATGAGCCTTATCACTTGCAGAGCATTCGAATCACGAGGTCCGACAGAATCCTAGCCCTCCCTTTCCGCTACCGGAGTGTAGAGGAGCGCATGGCGTCTCTTCCACCAGTCGCGGACAAGATTCGAGACGAACTTGTAGCCGTCTGCCGTCGGCTGTAAGTAGCCGTCGTGCTCGAGTACCCAAAGAATTTCCCCCTGGACTTCCTCAATGTCTCTTTCGGGTAGTTCCTGATAGCGTCGCAGCTCGATCATTGTCTCTCGCTCGAGTCTACCCGCAATTGCCGCCTCCGTCAGCATCTCGACTGCAAAAGTGAATGCTTCATCGCCGAGGACGGTCTTCAACCGTTCTTCGTAATGCATCAGTTCGGCATGACCGTGCGTGCTCAGCATTTCCCTTTCGTAGATTGGCTTAACCTCCTCTTTTTTGAAAACCATGTTCCCCCGTCTCTTACACTGGGTATAGATCCTATCGAAGAACATTTGAACATGATGGGGAATGTTGCATCCAAGGTGTCTCATAATCTCGCGCGTGACGCCTTCATTCAGTTTCACTTCGTACTCGACAGCTAGCGCAGTCAGGCACTTTTCCGCGACCTCATCACTCCAGGGCTTAAGCTCGAAGGCGGAAAAGCTGTTGAGAGTCGCACTGAGATTCGCCTGACGAAGGATGGGTTCCAGACCTATACTTCCCGCCAGGAGAATCTGCACCGATCGTTGATACTTCTGGCAACTTTCCCGCAGCCATGACATGAAGGAATCGGCTTTGTCTCTTCCTTCATGGGTGAGTTTGCCGTCTGTCCCCTTAAGTAGAGGCTGTCCCAAATCCGAGAGGATTTGGGTGGAAGCCTGATACCGATATCAATCTTCGTCACGTTATGTAGACCACGACATGCCTTCCGTCCTCGGTAGCTTACCTTTTATCCGTTATGCACCTTTCCAGCACCCTTCCTCTCGCTTTGAGTCGATAGTTCTCCCAAGGAAGCGCCTCTGACTCGATTCTTGGATCCCTATGCCGCCTGCGTTGCCTCTTTCTCATGTTCTTGCGCAAGTCTCTGCGCGATTTTCCATAGATTGTGGGACAGAACCGACCAGGCCACGCTAAGGTTACGGTTGTCAAAGCCTTTGCTGCGTATCTTGCCCCCGTGCCATCGGTTCTTGAGCACTCCGATCCGGCCTTCGGTGCTCCCTCGTCGTCGCTGCAACCGGACAAAGCGCGGCTCCTCCATCCGCTCCTTGAGCTCTTGTGGATTGCGGGGCGTAAGGGCGTCAAAAATCCCCTCTGCCTGGAGCCGCTTGCTGGCCGCCTTCGAGGCATAGCCCCGATCCCCACTGATCGCTTCGATCTTCTCCTCTAAAGCGAAGCCCTTTTGCCTCTCCAGACTTTCCCAAAGCTGCTTCAATTCGCTCGGGGCCTGCCCCCCATACAGTTTCCAGTCCAACAGATATCCCTCTGCGCTCTCGCATAAATAAAGGGTGTTGCCAAACTCCACCTCCCGATCTGCCTTGCCTCGCACGATGACGTCAATCTCAGGTTCGTAGGCGCTCAGGATCTTCTCCTCATTCTTCACCTGCCGCCCCCCTATGATCCGTTCGTGCGCCTGTTTCATGACCTGCGGTATCTGCTCTAACATACCATCCATTCGCTCGATGATTCGGCTCGCCTTCTTCTCGGTGTAATCGCTTTGCATCCACATAGCTTCCAATAAGTCACGGTGGCGAAGGGCATGGCCCTCAATCTTCTTGAGCAATAGCTTCATCCGCCGCAGGATCCCTTTACGCGCTTTGCCCGCCTCCCGGCGCCGACGCGCATGCGTCATCTCCAGGCACCGTTTGTTCATCTCCCGAGCCAATCCCTTTGCTCCCTGGGGCATGCGCTGTTTCATTCCCGCCTGCCGGATCAGACTGATCGCCTTGAGCAGCGTTGCTCCCACATCCTTGAGCAAGACCCAGTCCACGGGCCAGTGGATGTTCGCTTCCAGGCAAGTGGCGTCGATCAGGCATTCCCTCGTATCGATCGGCTTCTCTAATCCTGCCTCACCACAATGTTCAGCATTGCCCACCACCTCGGTCATCCTTGCATGCAGCTGTCTCAGATACGCTTCGTCGAAGAATTTCGAATCCCGTTCCAGACTGCTCTTCGATATTTTCCGGATCCCGTCTACCTCACGCACCCGGCAAAAATTAGCCAGAAGCTCACTGCGTCCCAACTCCTGCGACAGACAACGAAAGGATATCCCTCCGAGTAAATGACGCACCACCTCCACCCGCAGCGCTTTTATCGCTCTTAGAGCGCGTCGCTCCCGATCCTTCCCTCCCGCTTCATCCCATCCTTCCAAGGCTTTTACGATCGCCTCCCTTTCCAGCGAGGAGTCGATCAAAACCCGGTCAATCCGCTCCATTGTTTCCAGAAACACGGTGTAGTCTTTGCATCGAATGACTGGAGTTAGGGCTGGACGCAGGAAGCTTTGTACGGCAATATTTTTCATGAGAAGGGCGTGCTTTGTATTTGACTAACGCAAGCATAAGCGCCCTTTTTCGCCGGATCGAGCTTTTTGCAGCTCTATCCGGCCTTTTTTTTGCCCATAACTCATTAAAAATCAATTGTTTCCACCACTGGGACGGGCTCTAAGTAGCCGATTGATGAGGATCGGCACCGGCTTTTCGAATCCCGCCAGTACCTCCATAAGCTGATCACCTTTAATGGACCAGTCAGCGGCCGTCATGCCGGCTCTAAGGGTAACGCCGAGCTCTCCTACACTTACTTTCTCAATGCGGCTTCCAAACGTCTTAATCGTGTTCGAAAATACGTTGGTGGTCTTCTTCCACACCGGGTCGAATTCCCGGGTTGCTACACTCAGCTCTACGATCGCATCCGCGGCATCAAACGCCTTCTCGAGATCCACGAAGATGCAGATGTTTTCGTTTTCTTCTACCAGCCTGCGTTTTAGTTCCCTCATAAGACTGGTTTTTCCCATCCGGCGCTGGGCCACCAGCAGGATGTTGGCCCCATCCTTTATCCGTTCCGTCAGGAGCGCCAGATCCTCCACCCGGTCCCAGAATTGATCGCCTTCCACCCAGTTTCCATGAGCCTGTTTTAGCTTCTTCATCACAAAATTGGCCGCTTTGAATTCGCCAACAAATCTGTTGCCAACAAAATTGTTGGTGTAAATTACGTCGCCTTTCGGCGTTGTCAAGCTTTACCAACAATTTTGTTGGTATTAGTTCGAAAATCGCAGATTTTCGAACTAGGCCCAAGCACCCAGCGCCATCATACCGCCATCGACGCAGATGTATTCACCGGTCATAAATGAGGCTTTTTCGCTGGCCAGGAATACGGCGACATTGCCGATTTCGATGGGTTGGCCGATGCGGTTCAGCGGGTGGGCTTTGCCCCAGATGCTTTTCATCTCTTCCAGACTCTTACCCGTCCCTTCGGCGGCCTCTTGAACAAGGGGCGTTTCGATGGTACCGGGATTGATGGCCAGGACGCGTATGTGGTCCTCGGCGTATTCGAGTGCGAGCTGCCGCGTCAGCGAGAGGATTCCGCCCTTGCTTGCCGCATAGGCCGAGACCCCTTTCATTGACTGAAGACCCTGCACGCTGGCGGTGTTGACGATGACTCCGCCGCCGCGCTTCTTCATTTCGGGAATACACAGACGCGTCATGAGGAAGAAGCTCTTGAGGTTCACATCGATGATGCGGTCCCAAGCCTCAACCGGTAACTCATGTGCGGGAAGGTAAGAGTCGTGTGGTTGGATCCCTACGTTGTTGCAAAGAACGTCGACCCCGCCCCAGTCCGTGACGGCTCGCTCGACGACGGCCTGACAGCCATCGTTGATCGAAACGTCGGCTTTTTCGAAGGCGATTTCACCTGCGCCGGCGGCCTCTTTGTCCCCCGCCAGGGCAGCTCCGGTCTCCTCGTTGACGTCGGCACAGAGGACGCGAGCCCCTTCGCTTGCAAATGCCTCGCAGATTCCACGCCCCACGCCTTGAGCGCCACCGGTAACGATCACCACTTTCTTTTCGAACTCACTCATGCCGACCGATTCAATAGATCACCGTAAGCACGTCAATCGTGACATGCCGGCGATTCCTCATTCGAGTTACGGTGCGGTAATAGCCCCGTAAGTCTCCGGACGGCGATCGCGGTAGAACTGCCAGGTGTTGCGCACCTCACGAATGAGGTCAAGATCGAGATCGGCGGTGATGAGTTCGTCTCTGTCGCGGCTGCCTTGGGCAACGATTTGACCGCGTGGATCGCAGAAATAGGACTGTCCGTAAAACTCACCCATCTCCCACGGTTTTTCGTAACCGACCCGGTTGATTGCGCCCACAAAGTAACCATTGGCGCAAGCGTGAGCGGGTTGTTCGAGCTTCCAAAGGTGTTCGCTGAGCCCGGCAACCGTGGCGGAGGGGTTGAAGACGATTTCGTCACCGTTGAGACCGAGGCAGCGGGCACCGTCCGGAAAATGGCGGTCGTAGCAAATATAGACACCGATCTTTCCGACCGCCGTTTCAAATACTGGGTAACCTAGATTCCCTGGCTTGAAGTAGAACTTCTCCCAGAAACCCGGCGCCACATGAGGAATGTGATTCTTTCGATATTTACCCAAATAAGCACCGTCGGCATCGATGACAGAGGCGGTATTGAAGTAGACTCCGGTTTGCTCCTCTTCGTAAATCGGGACGATGAGTACCATCCCGAGTCGCTTGGCCGTCTCGATCATGAGCTGGGTAGTGGGCCCTTCAGGGATTCTCTCCGTGGCGGCGTACCACTTCGTTTCCTGTTCGCAGCAGAAGTAGGGCCCGTAGAAGAGCTCCTGGAGGCAGGCAACTTGACAACCCTGCTCTTTGGCTGCTTCGAGATACTCGAGGCTTTTTCCGATCATGGCCCGTTTGATCTCCTCGATCGGGGCCGACCCTTCGTGAGTCGACGACATCTGGATAAGGCCTCCTCTTATGATACGTGGCATTGGGTTCCTCTCCCCGCTTTCTCTTGCAAATGCACCGCCCTGCTAATAGGTCTTGGCACGTAACCTCGGCTGGAGTTTTAGATTTGAACCGGCCGTCTCGGAGATCGCAATAAAATTGCAAGTGTCACGACCATGAATGCTGTAGCTGCGGAGCTTTTGCCCTGCCCCATGTTGATCAATGGAGAGTGGGTTGATTCGAAGGAGATCGACAGAGCGCCGGTTTACAATCCATCGACAGGCGAAGTCATCTCCGAGGTTCCGTTGGGTGGGAGGGCGGAGATTGATGCGGCGGTGGAGGCCGCCAAGGAAGCCTTTCCACCGTGGAGTCAAACCCCTCCAGTGGATCGGGCACGCCTCTTCTATAGATACCGTAGTCTTCTGGAAGAGAATTTCGACTCTATCGCCGAACTCATTACGCAGGAAAATGGAAAGACGTTAGGGGAGTCGAGAGGGGGTCTCTACCGAGGCGTCGAAAATGTCGAGTATGCTTGCGGGATACCTACGTTGATGATGGGGGACACAATCGAAAATCTCGCCGCCGGCATCGACTGCGAGACTTTCTTCGAACCTCTAGGAGTGTGCGCCGGCATAACGCCGTTTAACTTCCCTGCCATGGTACCGATGTGGATGTTTCCCCTCGCCCTTGCCTGCGGGAATACATTCGTTCTCAAACCGAGCGAGAGGGTTCCCCTCTCGGCCGTTAGGATTATCGAACTGCTGGTGGAGGCCGGACTTCCCAAGGGCGTCCTGAATCTTGTTCATGGCGCCGCCGAAACGGTCGATGCCATTCTCGAACATCCGGGGATCAAGGCGGTATCATTTGTTGGATCGACTCCGGTAGCCAAGTATATCTACCAGACCGGGACCCGACACGGAAAGCGGGTTCAAGCAAATGGAGGCGCCAAGAACTACATCATTGTTATGCCCGACGCCGATATCGAAAAATCGGTGGAGGGAATCACCGGCGGCGCTTTCGGGTGTGCCGGTGAACGTTGCATGGCCAGTTCCACCGCGGTTTCGGTGGGCGCAGCGGCGATTCGGTTGATACCGACGTTGGCTGAAGCGACGGAGAGCGTGAAAATCGGACCGACCGATCGAATGCCGCAACCCGAATTAGGACCCGTCATAACAAGCGAACACCGGGACCGAGTAAACGGTCTCATTTCCAGCGGTGAAGCGGAAGGCGCTAAAATCCTGAGCGACGGTCGCACGGTCAAAGTGCCGGAGGCGCCCAACGGATTTTACGTGGGAGCGACCTTGATCGACCAGGTTGATCCGGGGATGGCGCTCAACCGCGAAGAAGTGTTCGGGCCGGTCCTGAATGTGATGCGGGCGGATAACCTCGAAGCAGCCTTAGAGATAGCCAATCAATCTCCATTTGGCAACGGTACCGCGATCTACACAGAATCCGGAAAAGTAGCCAGGGAGTTCAAGCACCGGGTGAAGACGGGAATGGTTGGTATCAACGTGGCGGTTCCTGCTTCTATGGCGATGTTTCCCTTCGCGGGATGGAATGCTTCTTTTTTCGGGGACCTGCATGTTCAGGGTAAAGAGGGAGTGGCTTTCTATACCCAGCAGAAAGTGATTACCTCCCGCTGGTTCGCGGAAGGGGAGGGAGACGTTTGGAGGAAGTAGGAGGCCCGGTTCCAGTGCTGTGGAGGTAACGATTCACGACACTGGATCTTGTCCTACATGACACCCGGATGCCGCTTCTGATTCGCAACGGAGAGATCATCACCGCGAGTGAGCGGTATGTAGCGGACCTCTACTGCGATGGCGGTAAGATCGAACGCATTGGAACCGGACTTGAGGCGCCTCCCGATGCCCGGGTTATTGATGCAGGTGGCCGCAAGGTCTTCCCTGGGTTTATCGATCCGCACGTCCATATCTAGAGGCTGTCCCAAATCCGAGAGGATTTGGGTGGAAGCCTGATACCGATATCAATCTTCGTCACGTTATGTAGACCACGACATGCCTTCCGTCCTCGGTAGCTTACCTTTTATCCGTTATGCACCTTTCCAGCACCCTTCCTCTCGCTTTGAGTCGATAGTTCTCCCAAGGAAGCGCCTCTGACTCGATTCTTGGATCCCTATGCCGCCTGCGTTGCCTCTTTCTCATGTTCTTGCGCAAGTCTCTGCGCGATTTTCCATAGATTGTGGGACAGAACCGACCAGGCCACGCTAAGGTTACGGTTGTCAAAGCCTTTGCTGCGTATCTTGCCCCCGTGCCATCGGTTCTTGAGCACTCCGATCCGGCCTTCGGTGCTCCCTCGTCGTCGCTGCAACCGGACAAAGCGCGGCTCCTCCATCCGCTCCTTGAGCTCTTGTGGATTGCGGGGCGTAAGGGCGTCAAAAATCCCCTCTGCCTGGAGCCGCTTGCTGGCCGCCTTCGAGGCATAGCCCCGATCCCCACTGATCGCTTCGATCTTCTCCTCTAAAGCGAAGCCCTTTTGCCTCTCCAGACTTTCCCAAAGCTGCTTCAATTCGCTCGGGGCCTGCCCCCCATACAGTTTCCAGTCCAACAGATATCCCTCTGCGCTCTCGCATAAATAAAGGGTGTTGCCAAACTCCACCTCCCGATCTGCCTTGCCTCGCACGATGACGTCAATCTCAGGTTCGTAGGCGCTCAGGATCTTCTCCTCATTCTTCACCTGCCGCCCCCCTATGATCCGTTCGTGCGCCTGTTTCATGACCTGCGGTATCTGCTCTAACATACCATCCATTCGCTCGATGATTCGGCTCGCCTTCTTCTCGGTGTAATCGCTTTGCATCCACATAGCTTCCAATAAGTCACGGTGGCGAAGGGCATGGCCCTCAATCTTCTTGAGCAATAGCTTCATCCGCCGCAGGATCCCTTTACGCGCTTTGCCCGCCTCCCGGCGCCGACGCGCATGCGTCATCTCCAGGCACCGTTTGTTCATCTCCCGAGCCAATCCCTTTGCTCCCTGGGGCATGCGCTGTTTCATTCCCGCCTGCCGGATCAGACTGATCGCCTTGAGCAGCGTTGCTCCCACATCCTTGAGCAAGACCCAGTCCACGGGCCAGTGGATGTTCGCTTCCAGGCAAGTGGCGTCGATCAGGCATTCCCTCGTATCGATCGGCTTCTCTAATCCTGCCTCACCACAATGTTCAGCATTGCCCACCACCTCGGTCATCCTTGCATGCAGCTGTCTCAGATACGCTTCGTCGAAGAATTTCGAATCCCGTTCCAGACTGCTCTTCGATATTTTCCGGATCCCGTCTACCTCACGCACCCGGCAAAAATTAGCCAGAAGCTCACTGCGTCCCAACTCCTGCGACAGACAACGAAAGGATATCCCTCCGAGTAAATGACGCACCACCTCCACCCGCAGCGCTTTTATCGCTCTTAGAGCGCGTCGCTCCCGATCCTTCCCTCCCGCTTCATCCCATCCTTCCAAGGCTTTTACGATCGCCTCCCTTTCCAGCGAGGAGTCGATCAAAACCCGGTCAATCCGCTCCATTGTTTCCAGAAACACGGTGTAGTCTTTGCATCGAATGACTGGAGTTAGGGCTGGACGCAGGAAGCTTTGTACGGCAATATTTTTCATGAGAAGGGCGTGCTTTGTATTTGACTAACGCAAGCATAAGCGCCCTTTTTCGCCGGATCGAGCTTTTTGCAGCTCTATCCGGCCTTTTTTTTGCCCATAACTCATTAAAAATCAATTGTTTCCACCACTGGGACGGGCTCTATCTACCTCCCATTCATGGGAACCTTCGCCAAAGACACCCATGCTACCGGAAGTCAGGCCGCTCTTTTCGGTGGAACCACAACGTTTATCGAAATGTGTGTTCCGGCCAGGACTGAGGAGCCTCTCGAAGCGTTGGCCACTTGGAACGAAAAAGCCAACGGCGTCTGCTCATGTGACTGGAGCTACCACCTCGGTGTTACGCGTTGGGACGAATCGATCGAAAAGCAGCTGGAAGAAGCAATTGGCAAAGGGATCGCTTCCATTAAGATCTTCCTCGCCTATAAAGACACGTTCGGAATCACCGATGACGAACTCTACCAGACTCTCAAGTTTGCCAAGAAACATGGTGTGATCACGACTGCCCACTGCGAGAATCCAACCGCAGTCGAAGAGCGGCAGAAGGAGTTCATGTCGGAGGGAAAAACCGGAACCGAGTGGCATGAACGGAGTCGGCCGGTTGGAGTGGAAGCACACGGAGTCCATCACTTATGCACTTTCGCCGAACTCCATAAGGCACACATCTATATCGTGCATACGAGCTGCGACCCCGCCCTGCGTGTCGCCGAATCCTTTAAGTATCGAGGCGGTAGGATCTGGGTTGAGACCGTGATCCCCTATTTGATGTTGGACAGCTCCCACGCTGAGCTGCCCGACTTTGAAGGAGCAAAGTACGTGATGTCACCTCCGCTGAGGGAAAAGAAGCACCAGGATTTTCTCTGGAGCGCTATTGCCAGCGGACTCATCAGCACGGTCGGCACTGACCACGCTCCCTTCGACATTGATGGCCAGAAACCAATGGGGCGTGAAGACTTCACGAAGATTCCCAATGGGATTCCATCCTTGGAGGAAAGGGTAAAACTGCTCTATACCTACGGCGTCCGGCGCGGCCGTCTCGATCTCCATCAGTTCGTCGATGTCGCCAGTACGCAGGCGGCGAAAATCTTCGGCCTCTTTCCCAGGAAGGGAACCATTCAAATTGGAAGCGATGCCGATTTGGTAATCTACGACGAAGATTACCGTGGTAAGATCTCCGCTCGGACCCACCATATGAATGTGGATTACAGCGGATTCGAAGGATTCGACGTCGAGGGTCGCCCCGATATTGTAACGGTTCGAGGTCAAATCATGATAGAGGATGGTGAATTCGTAGGGGAGGCCGGGAGTGGTCGGTTCATCGAGAGAGAGCCGACCCATTTTTAGGTCTTACTTTTCTAATGTCCTTGACCGACGACTGAGAATGCTCAATGGCAATAAGGACGATCATTTTACTTGCGGCACTAGTGAAAACCTGATCGCCATTCGGGCACCTTGGAGGAGATTCGCTTTCCCGATCTTGCGAAATAGCTGATACTTTGTTCTAGCCCGATGCTCAAGACCCGGAAGAAACAACCCTGGTACGCCAATGGCCTTCAATTTCGGTGTACCATGTGCGGGAATTGCTGCAGCGGACCGGGAGGCGAAATTCGCGTCAGTCCCGGAGAATGCCGCCGGCTTGCGAAATCGCTGGGACTTTCCAGGAACGAGTTCAAGGAGTCTTATACCGAGGTCGCTCAGGATGGAGGTGGAATAGTGCTGAAAATGAAGCCGACTCCCGGTGTGAAAAAAAGTGAGGATTGCATTTTTCTCGATCGGAAGAGTATTCCGGGAAGGGCGGTATGCACAGTTCATGAGTCGAAACCTCGACAGTGTGTATCCTGGCCCTTTTGGCCCGCCTCACTGCACTCTGCCGAATCCTGGAAGGCGGCCGGTGAGATCTGCCCTGGTGTCCGCGTCGGTGGACCTGTCTACACTCCGAAGAAGATCGATCAAATTCGTGATTCAATGAAAGGGCTTGAAAAGAGCATCGGACCGTTTGAACAGGGTTGGACCTAGGAATCTGTAGGACTCTGAATATCGCAACATCGCGGAGGTTCGGATTCAACGGTGAAGGGTGCAATCTAGACCAAGTCCATGCCGACAGATTCCTAGCCCGCTTTTCTCATAGACTTCCGCACCATCCGCTCGTGGCAGAATCTACCCCTCACCGCGCCGATGCGCTGTCACTTCGATAAGCGGGCTAATGGAATTCCCTCTGCCTCTGACCGCCTTTGAGGAGTATCTTCTGCTCGAGGATTGCCCTTCCTTTCCCTTCAGCATGCTTACCCGCATGCATTTCTCCGGCCGAATTCGACGCTCGGCCCTCGAAGCAGCGATCCAGGTTGTTCTTCCTCGACATCCCTTATTGACCGCTCGTGTGGGTAGAAGCGGGAGGCGTGGATTTCATTGGGAGTCGATGCAGGGCGCCCAGCCTGCGATCCAGTGGGAAGAGGGCCCCCTCCCCTCAAACTTTCCCCAAGTTCCCTATCTTGATATCCGAAAGGAAATCGGTTTGAGGCTTCAGGTTATCACAGATGGGCGGGAGTCCGACCTCATCCTTCAGTTTCATCATGTCGCCTGCGACGCCCTCGCGGCGGCTGTTTTCTTCAACGAACTATTGGTGGCCTACGCACAGTCCATGGGAGCGCAATCGGAAAAGATGCAGCTTCCAGACTTGAATACGGAGAAGCTTCTTCATCGTGGCAAATCAGGCCTCACCGGGATGAAGCGGTTTCAAACGATTCTTCGGCAGATACCCGGCATTCTAGCTTTGCTCTGTATCTTGAATCGGAAAGTGCATCCGATCATTCCCCACCGGCCAATTTCGCGGATTGATCCACCCCAGGATCGTCATCCCTGCACGATTCACCACGGTTTTGGACTCGAAGAGACATTCGCCTTGAGGTCGGTTGCACGCAGATCCGGTGTTGAGGTGAATGAGCTGATCATGCGGGATCTCCTGAATGCGATCGGTGATTTTAGGAGAGAGCATCTATGGAACGCAGACGACGATGACTGGCAGCGTTTGATGACGCCCGTGAGCCTGCGGAGCAGGTCAGATCGAGATGTCCCGGCAACAAATATGGTCAGCACCATCTTGATCGACCGTCGTGGACGCTCCCTGCGAAACAGGGACAGACTTTTGAAACTGATACACAAGGACATGGAGATGGTTAAGCGCTTCCGCTTGGGCTACACATTTGTTCTCCTCCTGAAGCTATTCCGGTACACCCCTGGCGGGTTGTCCTGGATCGCCCGTTCGGAGGGACTCCTCAGCTCAGTCTTTTTTGCCAACCTGGGAAGGTTGTTTGCGCGCTCACCTCTGCCCAAGAGCGAGGGTCGCCTCATCAGTGGCAATCTCACCTTGGAGCGGATTGAGATTGTATCCCCCCTGCGCCCTAAGAACTGCGTAAGCGTGGCCGCTTCCTTCTACGCCGGTAGGCTGGGCCTTACCCTGCATTACGATTCGAGAGTGCTCTCTGAAGAGCAAGCTGGGAACCTCTTTTACCGCTTCCTTGATTGCCTCAAGGAATCTGCCTCGACAGATCCCTAGCGCAATTCGATCGTCATCGGCAGACCGTTGCTGGGCCTTAGGGTCAGGCGGCCGATGGGTGTCACGGGATGTCCGGTCCTGAGCTGTAGCCGAAAGTGACGGGAGAGAAGGGCAAGCATGAGAACCGATTCCATGAGACCGAAATGCATTCCCGGGCAGGTTCGGGGACCAGCGCCGAACGGTATGTAGCTGAACTTTTCGATCTTGTGCGAATTCTCCGGCAGGAACCTCTCGGGGATGAAGCTATCTGGCTCTTGCCAATACTTTCGGTGACGATGCAGAAGCCAGGCGGCGATAGTGATGAGGGAATTTCGAGGAATGTTTTCTCCGCAGATCTCATCGTCCTCGAGGGCGATTCTCGAGAATGCGTGAACCGGAGGATAGAGACGCAGGGTTTCTTCGATAACCGCACGGGTGTACCGCAGGCGGGGGTAGTCTTCATAGGTCGGCTTCCCGCTGGAAAGCACTTCTTCGAGTTCCGCACTGAGGAGTTCCGCCTTATCGGGATGGCGCTCCAGCAGGTAGAATGCCCAGGAGAGAGTAATCGCAGTCGTTTCGTGACCAGCGAGAAAGATGGAGGCCACTTCATCGCGTATCAGTTTGGGAGGGATGGGTTCATCGTTCGGCTCGATTGTGGCGGTCAGAAGCAACGAAAGAAGATCCTCTTTGCCGTTGTCGTCGTCGCGATGTTTCTCGATCAAATCGTTGAATACGGAATCGAGTTCTCGGACGGCCTTCCGTCCGGCGGACAAGCCTCCTCTGGGAATCCAGTGCGGGAGACCGAACAGGTCCGAAACGTGAACCCGCCCGAGAGTTTCCTGGTATTTTTTGAAGGCATCGAAGACAGACTTCGTTCGCTCTCCGAGCCGGTCGCCGAACATGGTGCGCGTTATGACCTCCGCAGTGAGGTTAGTCATTTCTTCAGTGATTTCGATTTCAGCTCCGTCGCCCAGTTTTCTCCATCGATCGACCCACTCGAGGCCGGTCTCGACCATGACCGCCGCGTAGGAGCGAATCCGTCTTTGATGAAAGGCCGGTTGCATGATCTTTCGTTGCCTCGCCCACAGGTCGCCGGAGCTGACGAAAACCCCGTCACCGAGAAGCGGTTGTAGAGCGGCACGGTTAACTCCGCTCTTCTCATATTTCCGGGCGTTGGTTACCATCACCTGCTGCACCCCCTCAGGGTCATTGACGATGAACATCTTCCGATGGAGAAAGGGAATTACGATCATCGTCTTCTCGAAGTATGAGGGCGGCCATGCCACAAGGAGATTGGCGCGCACTCCCACCAAGGCCCTCACGAAGCCGGGCAGCAACTTTAACTTTCCCCACATCTTGGCTGCAAGATTTCGACCCTACTCTGCCTATGGCCAGGATGCTTGGCCGAAGATACTTTTCCTAGAGAATCCGTCTGAATTCTGGTGAGGAATTGACCGACTATCTCCTGGCAGGTCAACGTATTTGACAGGGCGTTACCAAGGATGGGGAGAAAAAGGGGAATGACGGTAGTGCGCGATCTGCGCAGAGAGGTCTTCGGCTAGATTCCATCCTGATTGGTCCAGGTCAGCGGAAGCGGGCACCAAGCATCGAGAACGGCCGCCTTACTTGGAAGCGGCAGCACTTGGGAGGGCGCCAGCGGCCCGAAGAGGAGACGCATAGCGGTTGTTGGTTCACATCGTAGTTCAGCTTCTCTGTCACTCTCCGCTCCTACACACTTCGTATCCGAAATACCGTTAGCGTTGGTTCCCCGGGCGCAAGGCCGGGGAGCCTCACACAAGCTAATAGGGTAGATTGTTCCAGTCGCGGGCTTTGCTTTTCCCCCATCGAATGTGACATCTAAATCGACGGCCGTCGATTTAGATGTCACCGAATAGCCTTCGGCCTATGATGTAGGCGAGGAAGGCGATGAAAAAACCGACGAACCAGGCGAAGTTGTAGAGGCTAAGGAGGATGCTGGGAACATCTTTTGGCGATAGCACGTCAATTTGGGCCAGGAATCATTGGCCGGCGAGACCACGTTGGCGACGATATTAGTGGAGAGGGTAGCCACGGAAAGAGAGAGTAGGGCAAACAGGATTAGTGACGGGCTGTCGAAGCGGGCGATCAATTGGACGGGATCCCAGATTGGGCTACCACAGATAACGATGGTTGCGCTCGTGACCACGATTCCGATCCCGGAGTATAGGGCCATGGTTAGGGGGAGACCGAGCCCCATGGCGAGGAGAAAAGGAGCGCTTAGATTCTCGAGCCACTTGATGCAGTTCATCCCTTGGGTGATCAATCCACTTGCCAATGTGTAAGTGGGAATGGCCACGGACATCGCGACCCAGAGAGCGGCGATGTTCCTCTTCGACCAGGTTCTTCGCTCCGTCGTGATCGGCGCCAGATCCGGGTTGTAGAGAGGACTCCCTTTGATGCTCATTGACTTTCCCTAAATTCGCCACAATAGGAGGGGCCTTTCCGGTGTCAAATTTGCTGCGGCAGCTCGAGTTGGTGGGACAGGATGCACCTTGGTTCATTCCCACTCTCGTTTTCGTGGTGGGCGCATGTGTGGGTAGTTTTCTCAACGTTTGCATCTACCGTATTCCGGCGGAGCAATCGGTCGTTTCGCCGGGTTCCCACTGTTCTTGCGGAAAGCCGATATCCTGGTACGACAACATACCAATCTTCAGCTGGTTCATCTTGAGAGGGCGGGCACGATGCTGCGGGAGCCGGTTCAGTATCCGCTATCCCGCCATCGAGGCCCTTACTGCTATTCTCTTTCTCCTCTGCTGGCGCTCGCTGGATCCAATCGCCGCTTTCGGCGGGATGATTTTTGCCTCCATGATGATCGCGGCCGCCTTTATAGATATCGATCATATGATCATCCCAGATCGTTTCTCTACCGGCGGTTTCATTACCGGGATGGTCATTTCGCTTGCCTTTCCCTCGCTTCATGGCTTCAGCGGAGACCTCTTTGTGGCGGACAGTCTTCGTTCGCTCATTACGGCGATCGAAGGCGCCTTTATCGGTTCGGCGCTTGTTCTGTGGACGGCCCTTCTGGCCGAACTGGTGCTAAAGAAAGAAGCAATGGGATTCGGGGACGTTAAACTGATGGGCGCTATTGGAGCCTTTTGCGGTTGGCAGGGCGCCGTCTTCGCCCTCTTCGGAGGAGCCGTGATCGGTAGCGTCGGCATCCTTCTCTATTCTCCTTTTCACATCCTGCGGAACAGAGCCTCCGTGGAAGGGTCCGATTCGGGGGAGGAAGACTCCTCGGAAGGAGAACCTGGAGGACCGGAAGACGAGGAGGACGGCGAAGAGTCCACCGAACTGATTGGTCGCCATGTTCCTTTCGGTCCAATGCTGGCCGCTGCGGGGCTCATTTACTTCCTCCTCCTTCACAAGACGGTCGACAAATACTTCGAGGAAGCCTCCGCGGTTTTCTTCGGAAATTAGCTCAGCGCGAATACTTTCTTCTACAGGAATTCCGGCGCCAAGACTTAGCCATTGGACCAAAAGAGCGTATGGGAGTCGCAGGGCATCGAGAACTTCCGCAACATTTCGAGGTCCCTCGGTTCCTTCGGGGAAGCCTGTTCTGCCTTCGACATCTGGTCATCCAATTCCTAGTAGTTGTAAGATGTCTACTTTGCGAGAGCGGCGGAGGAATCCATGAGCAATATTCGGTCCGTCTCTACGCTCTACGATGCCCCCTATGGCGCTCGCACATACTATTGGAATTGATGGAACGCGCCAGGAGCCTGAGAGTCTCAAGATCCCTTTTGTCTGCTGCCGCTCTTCTCCTTCTCGGTTCGGCGTGGTACTGTGTCGGCGCGAGGCCGAGGTTGGTGTGGCCGACTCCCAACCGCGCTTATGTAGAATTCGGGTCGAGGGAGAGTTTTGTGCAACCGGCCGAGTCGGGGACTGTCGAATCCGGACTCTTCGGCTGCTTTCGCAACTCTGGTACTCGCTTCCACGAAGGGATCGATCTGAAGCCCGTGTCGAGGGATAATAGCGGCGAGGCATTGGATCGGATCTTTGCGGTTATGGATGGCGATATCGTCTACTTGAACGATGTACCGGGCAACAGCCGATACGGTCGCTACGTTGTTGTCGAGCATACCAATTTGAATCCTGCGGTTTACACCCTCTATGCCCACCTGAGCGAGGTGAGTACGAGCCTTCGGACTGGGATGGCGATTGAAGCAGGGACCCTGATCGGGCGGATGGGGCGCTCCTCCGGCGGCTACGTGATTCCGCGGCGGCGAGCGCATCTTCATTTCGAAATCGGCCTGATGCTTTCAGACCGGTTCCAGAGATGGTACGATTCGAAGAACTACGATGAACCAAACCGGCACGGTCCCTGGAACGGGCTTAATATGGTGGGTTTCGACCCTTTGGAATTTTTCCAGGATTTCCGTAAAGGCGCAGTGCACCAACCGGCCGACCATATTGGTCGATTGCCGACTGCGTTCACGGTCAGAGTCAACACCTCAGTAATACCGGACTTCATTCGACGCTATCCCATTTTGGCGGCACGCCCACCCAAGGATGATAAAGTTTCGGCTTGGGAGATCGATTTTACTGGGTTCGGTGTTCCCAAACGGTGGAGACCGATCTCTCGTAGCCGGCAGTCTACGGCAGGAACCGAGAAGAGCTTCGAGCTGGTGGGTGTCGATGGGGACGCTCTTGAAAAATGTGGATGCCGTGAGGTCATCCGCCATCGCAGCGACCATTCCGCAATCGGACCCGAAGCGATGCGGATCATCGAGATCCTGTTTGGAGAGAATCTGACGGAGTGAGTTTTGGAAGCCTCTGTGTAGTCAGCACCTTCGAATTACGTCCGTCGAGAGGGGAGGATCCGGCCGTAGACAGATTCCTAGTCGCTTCCAAATTCCTCGAGTAGCTGCCGGAATCGAGGATAGTCGTGCAGATTCTCCAAATCCGGGTCTCGCTTGAGCCAATCCCAGTCTTTATACTCTCTCTCGATTGCGGCTCGCAATGCCTTTACTGCTTCGGATTTTCGATTCTTGAGGGCGAGACTGCAGGCAAGGTTGTAGTGGGCTACCGGACTATCAGGTTTCAGACGAACCATCTTTCGATCCATCTTCAATCCATCGTCGATGCGTCCGGTTTTGGTATAGAGATGAGCGAGTAACTCAACCACGGATGGATCCTTGGGATCCCTTCGTAAGACACTCTCGAAAAATCCGATTTCGAATTGATACTCTTCAGGATTCTGTCGCAACTGGATTGGAATGTGGATTTTTCACTGCGAGTTTTCTACCGCGGGATTGTATAGGATACAATTTCCGACAGAATCCTAGCGGTGATTACCGCAAAGCCCTTCCGCCTTGAAGACCGAACACCGGGCGTGAACCTGTAGTCGCTGGTGGACCGGTTCCAGGCCCACTTTCTGCGATACGGATCGGGCATACCACTCCATGAAGGGAGCTTCAATTTCGAAGATCTTTTCGCAATCGAGACAGACGACCTGGGCGCGTTCCGTCTTTTCACCCTGACTGGTTTGGTAGAACTTATAGTCGCGCCCGACATCGATTTCCCTTAGCAATCCGCTCTGTGTCAGGATCGGCAAGGTGCGGTAGACTGTCGCCCTGGATACGGAAGTGTCGATCTCGCGTGAGTAGTCGAGGAGCTCTTCCGCCGTAAAGTGCTCCAGATGATTGAAAGCCGCATCAAAGATCGCCCTCCGTTGGTTGGTCAGGCGCAATCCCTTCCGGGAGAGATACTCGCGAAACGTCTCGCTCGACTTTTCTCGATGCTCGGATTTGATGGTTTCGAGAGGCATCCCTTATTTGTAATGAGACTAAATTGACAATAAGGACCCGACTTGAACGGAAGGCAAGAGTAATGTGTGGGGGCAATCCCAAGGCGGTCACGGTGGTTCCTCTATCGGGTGTGAAGAGGTCATTGAGCTATCGCGTGCCGGGGTGGATGGAAGGCCGGGTATTGGTGGGTTCGCTGGTTCGGATACCCATAAGAAGACGGAGCGAGCTGGGGGTTGTGGAGAATCTTTCGAGCACAGGGGAGATAAGGGAGGGCCGATTGAGGAACATACTGGAGGTGATTCATGATTGCCCTGTGCTGACGCCTGACTTGCTTGAGCTTGCGAAGTGGATGGAACGGTATTACGGCTGTGGAAAGGACGCGATTCTGGAGGCCATGATCCCGGTTTCGGTGCGGCGCGGAATGGGCTCGAAGTGGAGAACCTTTTTGCGGATCGGGAAGGTGCTCGACGATGAGGGGCTGAAGGAGCTGCGACGTAGAGCGCCGAGGCAGGCAGCGCTCTATAAATTTCTCAAGGAGCAGGTCCGGGGCGTTCCTCGAGGAGAGGTTCTGAAGCGTGTCAAGGTGCCTGCATCGAGCTGCCGAGCGTTAGTCGAGAAGGGGTTGGTCGCAGAGGCTCAGGAAGAGATGAGTCGGGTGGCGTATGATGACGAATTCGGGCAAATCGAGGAAGCGCACCTGGGTGCGGTCGAATTGAACGACGAGCAGAGAGTCGCGAGCGAGGATCTGATTCGAAGTCTCGAGGCGAACGAATTCCGTGTCCATCTTCTCCACGGAGTGACCGGATCGGGAAAGACGGAAGTCTATATCCAGGTATTGCAGGAAACGCTGGCGAAGGGGGGTGGGGTAATCTATTTGGTGCCCGAAGTTGCGCTCACCCCGCAGACGCTGGCGCGACTGCGGGGCCGATTGGAAGAGCTCAGCGGCTACACGACTGCGGTCTGGCACAGTCACTTGTCGGAGGGAGAGAGAAGGGATGCCTGGAGCTCGCTGGTGAGCCGGGAGGCGCGAGTGGTGGTGGGGGCACGTTCCGCGGTCTTTGCGCCGATTTCAGACTTGCGGTTGATCATCGTCGACGAGGAACACGAGCCGGCCTATAAGCAGGCTGAAACTCCTCGGTATCATGGTCGCGATGTCGCTGTTTATCGGTCAAAAATCTGCGGAGCCCTCTGCGTCCTCGGTTCGGCAACACCGGCTCTGGAGTCCGTTTACAACACGCGGAACGGAAAGTATCGCCTGAATACGCTCAGGCGCCGGGTCGACGACCGGGAATTGCCTCTGGTTCACGTGGTAGACATGAAGAGAGAGGTGATTAACAGGAGAGGGAGTGTTCCTTTCTCTAATCTGCTTACCGACAAGATGCAGGAGCGTTTTGAGAAGAAGGAGCAGACGATCCTATTTATCAATCGGAGGGGATATTCCCGTTCCATGCTCTGCCCTGAGTGCGGCTACGTTGGCGAGTGCGACCACTGTAGTGTGACCCTGACATATCATCGATTTGATGAGACGCTCCGGTGCCATGTTTGTGGAGTCATGAAGTCAGTTCCATCTGCATGCCCTGGATGCGGATCAAGCTCGATCCGATTTCAGGGTCACGGAACTCAGCGGGTCGAAGAGCTGGCCCAAAAGATACTGCCGAGGGCCAGGATCGTAAGGATGGATGCCGACGCCATGAAACGAAAGAACACCTTTCGGCGAATTCTAGCCGATTTCAGGACCGGAAAGATCGACGTCCTTGTGGGCACCCAGATGATCGCCAAGGGCCTGGATTTTCCCAATGTCACTCTGGTGGGGTTGGTGGATGCGGATCTGCCGCTCCAGATACCGGACTTTCGATCCGCGGAGAGATGCTTTCAGTTGATCGTCCAGGTGGCCGGCCGGGCGGGACGGGGAGATCGATCGGGCGAGGTCGTGGTGCAGACCTACCTTCCCCATAGCGAACCGATTCAGTATGCTCGCCGGGGAGATTCCAACGAATTTGCGGAGGAGGAGTTAGCCCATAGGCGTGAATACCGCTATCCTCCCTTTCGGCATCTCATTCAGCATCAGTTTCGAGGTCGAAATGAGGAAAAGATCGCCTTCTACGCTGAACATTGGGCTCGCCATGTCCGAGCTAGCTATGGAGAGGGGATAGAGATTCGAGGACCCGCTCCCGCTGCACGATTGAAAGTGAAGGATTTCTATAGGTACCAGATCTGGTACTTTGCCAGGAGCGCTCTAAAATTCGTCCCTTCTCTCATCGCTCTGCGGAAAGATTTCAAGATGGATAAAGACGTCATCGACGTGATCGACGTCGATCCGGTGGAGCTCGTCTAGAATCCGACTGCGTCGGATTCTAATCTTCTTTTTCGAAGACTCTGGAAAAGACGAGAAATGCGATCACCGCCCCGACGACGGGCCCAACCCAATAGACCCATATATTGTCGAGATACCCGGCCATGATCGCGGTTCCGAAATGGCGGGATGGATTCATCGCCCCACCAGTTAAAGGACCGATCGCGAGAATGAGAAAAGTGATCGTCAAACCGATGCCGAAACCTGCCATTCCCTGGGGAGCTTTGCTGCCCACCGCGGTACCGTAAACCGCCATTGCCAAGAGAAAGGTGGCGATCGCTTCGAGGGCGACTCCGCTTCCCGCCGTAACCCCTTCACCGAGGGCAGGAGTTCCCAGTTTTACGGCTGCGGCAGCTGCGGCTGGAAAAAAGCACTTCAATAGTATGCCGGCGATAAGCGCTCCTACGAGCTGAGCGACAATATTGGCGACGCCCTGTGGGACCTTCTCTTTGCCGATGACAATAAGGCCGATCGTGATGGCCGGGTTGATTTGTCCGCCCGATATATTCATGGTGGCGGAAACCGCAACCGAGAGAGCCAGGCCGTGTGCCAGAGCGATACCGAGCAACCCGACTCCGCCACCTGTGTGGTTGTCAATGATTATGGAGCCGGCCCCGATGAAACTGAGTGTGAATGCGCCGACGAGTTCGGCAACAGAGGCTTTGATATTCATAGTCTAATAAGAATTCTGCGGCAATACGAGAGCTGCAGATAAAGGATAACAGATCCCCTCTGCGGGTGGATTACGGCCTTGAGCGTTGCTCGAAGGCCATCGGAAGCGGAGGTTGGCAAGTGGTAGGATCGTTGTAAAGCATTAGCCCCGATAATTCAAACCCTTCCTAGCGAGGTCCGGCTACTGGGACCTCGCTAGGAAGGGTTTGAATTATCGGGGCTAATACTCCTCCGGAAAGTAGGGTGGATCGACCACGCCGAAATTCCCCGAGTCTTCTTGCAGGTGGCCGTCGAAAACGAGCTTTAGCTGACCCAGTTGGGCGCGCACCAGAACTTTCTTCCAGCCAGGCATTTCACGTACCAGAATCGACAGTTTTACGGGTACATATTTCGGTTCACTTGGGCAGTGTTGGCGACCGCAGTCGGCGTGGTGAAGTCTAGCCATCTCCAAAAGAGAGAGGGAAACATTCTCCGCGAAGGCTCGATCGCACAGACCAGCCTGGAGAGCCGCCTGTCGGGAGAGAACGTTGTAGAACAGGTATTCGGAAACTTCGAGCTCATTGGATTCTTGGGTTAGAGCCTCGAAGAGATGACGGCTTTCGAGCAGAGTGCCCTTCATGCCTTCGTCTCGCAGGATCGTATTGAGATCCGTCTCTGTCAGAATGTCATCGCCAAAGACGCAGCGAATGAAAGCGACATCTTCAGTGGTGAGGAGCGCTTCCGTTTCTGGGGTGAAGTCTTCTGCTTCGCTTGGCTTCATGTGGCGACGGACGTTGCAAGGGTTTGATCCTTTTGGGGATCTAAGTCGGATGCCCTCGCCGCTCCTTGAAAGGAATCTGCCGGAGTTCGGAGTCTGTCGTATAGGTTCTCTTACTTGCACAGCAATCGATATTCAGAGGCCGGGAGACTCCAAACTCCGACAGATTTCTAGACAATTTGCGATGGTATGGAAAGGCATCGGGAAATTACCTACAGAAAACGCCGGAGATCGACATCGGGATCGAGTTTTTCCGTCTTCATTAAGTAGGAAGCGAAGTGGTCCGCGAAGTGGGGGGCGTTGAGCACTCCTTTGGAGGCGAGACCGTTGAAGATTGAGATCTGCGGATACGTCGAATGAGCACCCATCACCGGGCGGAGATCTTTCATGGTAGGTCGAATACCTGCACGATGGTCGCGTGGATCGAGAGGCGCTTTGATGAATTCGCCCAAGGCATTGAGAATCTCGGATTTCCCTTTCACGGTTGGCTTGGTGTCGAGCCGATTCCAGGAAAAAGTGGAACCGGCGCGGTAGCGGTCTCCTCCTAGCGGAAGGATCCATTTCCCCCGGTTGATGATGGCGCGGGGGAGAGACCCTTCTTCGGCCTCGACCTCCAGGATTTCTCCCTTTGACGATTTGAACGGCAGATTTCGAAAGAAGGGGTTTTCCGACGCTTGATGCCCTTCGCAGAAAACGATTCTTTCCGCCTCCCAATCTCCCCATTGGACGCCATCCGAGCTCGGTTTCAGATCGCTGTAGGTGAAGTGCGAATCCAGAATACTCCCCTCTGCGAGAAGGAACTTCCGCATGCCGTTAAGCAGCTTTGGAACTGCCAGGTGACCGCTGCCGCCAGGACAAAAACTCCCATAGGGATCGTCAACCAGGGCCGGCTTCCAGCCCGCCGATCGCATCGATCCTAGATATCGGTTGGTGCCGGACTGGCTCTTCTTCGACATCCAAACTCGGCGCTCCTCTTCGCTCCGGAAGAGGCGAACCAGCTCGATCTCAGTGTAGAAACGGTCCTTCAGTTCCTTCTCCAAGGAACGATAGGTGCTTCGTGCCGCCGAGAGGAGTTCCTCCAGCCTCCAGGATTGAACTAGACGGGGTCCCGTAACCGGATTGATGATCCCCGCCGCCACCATCGAGGCCGAATCCTCGCGCTGTTTGTCTATAACAAGTACCCGTTCGCCCCTTCGCATTAAGTTCCAGGCAAGCAAGGAACCGGCCAGCCCCTGTCCGACGACAATCGTGTTCACCTTCTTTGCCATGATTGCCAGGGGTTCTTAAAGGTTCAGAGTTCCGGTGAGAAAAGGCTCCTCCGAATCTTTCCTCGTAAGCCTCGTAGTAAGCTTTGTCGATAAGGATCGGGAGCGTTGTTAAGGACGAGGTCTCCGTGGAACCAGGAACAGCTTTGCCGATCACCTCGAATCTTGCATCCGTTGCAGTAATCGAAGATCGAAACCTGGGAACTCGATTCAACGAATGAACACAACTGGACATGTCACGCCCAACCATTCCGGAATCCTGAGAAAGACCTTGTAAATCCTTATTTTTCGAGAACTATTGAAATATAAGAAATCAGAAAGAGATGAACAGGAAAGACGAGAAGGAGGAGTTGCGTGCCGTTCGAGAGCGGTTTATTGATAGTTGGGGAGCGCTTGGATCGGCCTGGGGGATCAACCGGACAATGGCGCAGATTCATGCCCTCCTCTTGACTGCGGAGGGAGCCCTGACTACGGATGAAGTGATGGAGCAGCTTCGCATCAGCCGGGGTAATGCAAACACCAACTTACGTGACTTGGTGGGTTGGGGGCTTATCCGGAATACCTTTCGAAAAGGGGAGCGGAAGGAATATTTCGAGGCGGAGAAGGAAGTCTGGAAGATCTTTTGCACGGTGGCGAAAGAGCGCAAACGACGAGAGATCGAACCGGCCTTGCAGGTTCTGCAGGAATGCGAGGAGAGGACCCGGAAATTGAAAGGAACGGAAGCAAAAGCCTTTCATTCCGCCGTCGATTCTCTAGCGGATTTTGTCGGGTTGTCGGGCGTTCTGATGGACCGGATTGCAAACTCGAAGGATAGCCGGGTAGTGAGGACCCTGCAGAGGGTCCTGAAGTAGGGGAAGTCAATCAAACTGCTGGGGCGGCGATCACGGCGGGTTGGGACCCTCCGCCCAACGGGAGGAAGCTAGACCAGTCGAAATTGAACCTGTCGGCGTTCAAGAAGATCTCACCGTTTATTTCGGACTCTCCGGACCGCCCCGGGAACTGGCAGGTAGGTCGTAGTAACCGATTAAGCCTGAGATCGCACGGACTCCGCGAGATCGCTCTCTGGGGTCTTGGCCACGAATTTTGCCGACATGGCGACGACGAAGAGGCCGAGGAGAAACATGAGCAGCGCGATCACTCGGAGAAAGATGTCGAGGCCCTCATTGATGAACATCATGAACAGAGCTACGAGCGGCATCAATACCATGAAGACCGCGGGAATGAGGACGAAGCCGAATTTTATCCTTCGCGCCTTAAGGAATACGATGAATGTAACGAGGGCGAGCGCCGCTAGGAGTTGATTGGTGGATCCGAATAGAGGCCAGATCGCCTTCCACGCCGGGACCCCGTCAAACGACTTGAAAACGAGAACTGCGGGAAGGACGAGAACGGCGAGGGTCCCGAGATAGCGGCTGGCGGCGTTTCGCCAATTCAGGAGTTCCTCGATGAGGAACCGGGTTAGCCGAGTGCAGGTGTCGAGGGTCGTGAGAAGAAATGTGCTAACGGCGAGGAGGCTGAATTCCTCACCCAGACTGGCGGGAATTCCTAACGATCCGATCAGGAAACCGGCCCCTTTTGCGAATTGAGCGGTGGGGGAGGCTGTCTCGGTGATTTGAGTGGAGGAGAGGACGGCGACGCATGCGAGGGCGAACGTGGCCAGCACCCCCTCGACCAGCATAGCCCCGAAACACACCCGCCTGATGTCGGTCTCTACTCGAATCTGTTTCGAGGTTGTGCCGCTTGCCACGATACTGTGGAATCCACTGCAGGCGCCACAGGCTACGGTGATGAAGAGAAAGGGAATCAGCATTCCCGCTCTCTCGCTGTTCCATCCCTTGTAAAACTCAAGATTGATCGGGGCATTGGACAACAGCAAACCGACAATGCCCAGAGCAAGCATTGCATAGAGGAAGGTGGAACTGAGGAAATCTCTCGGTTGGAGGAGGACTTGGACCGGCAGAACGGCAGCTATGTAGCAGTAGATGAGTATCAGCCCGATCCAATATTCCTTGCCCATTCCGGGCGCCGGGAAGATGTGCCCCACCCAGAGTCCGAGAAAGGTAATGGGCACGAAGATCAGTATTGATGATCGTAGGGAAAGACGCGTACGGGCTATCACCACGCCAAAGACGAGGGCCGCGATAATAAACCAGCCGGATGCGGTTGCGACCTCCGATTTACTCGAGAATGTCACCGCGGTAAGATCGAGAAAGACGATGATGACGTAGATCAGGGCGAGGATGACGAATATCATGAAGAGCCGCCCCGTTCCCTCCCCGATGTTGTTGCGCATCGTCTCCGCAATCGAACGACCGCGGCTCCTCACGGACATGAAAGAGCTTCCGAAATCATGAATGCCTCCTACGAAGATGGCTCCAAGCATAATCCATAACCAGGTGGGGCCCCAGCCGAAGTAAATGCCGGCCAGGATCGGTCCCACGATAGGTCCGGCTCCGGCAATCGATGAAAAGTGGTGCCCGAAGAGAACCGAGGTGCGCGTCGGCACATAGTCGACGCCGTCCTTCAATCGGCAGGCCGGTGTTTCAATCTTGTCGTCCAGCCCGCATCGCTTGACCAGAAAGTTGCCGTAAAATCTGTAGGCGAGGTAGAACAGGATGCAGCTGACGATCAGTAGGGTAGTGAGCATGGCGTGGTGGTTTTTGGGATTCCTCTATTCGATAGCGCCTTCTTGGTTGGAGAGATAAGACAATGGAATATCCAGGAGGATTGTGCAAAGACAATTGCGTTCGCGAATCTGATTTCCGCGAGAATCTACATGCAGGACTTCCGGCGTTCTGGATTGGGGGTACTCAACAGCGCGATCGTCGAAATGCTCCTCATCCCGGCACGCCGGGACCCTCCAGGACAGCTACCATTCCACCGATCTGGAAGGCGGTGCCCCGGCGCCGCCGCTGCCAATCCCGCGATTTAGAAAAAGTAGGCCAGCAAGGATACAAGAACCAGAATGACAAGCAGAACATAGCAAACTCGCTTTAGGTCGATTCCCTGAGGAGGAGCAGCTCCCTCGCCGAATTCGCGACGCACGTACCCGTCGTAATCAAAAGAGTCGTCCCCATCGTATCCGCCCTCAAGATCCGGAGTCCACTCCTCCGCCTCCTCGCTCCAGCCGGTTTTCTCGTCGGATCCGCATTCGGGACAGGCAGCGGCGCCGATCCGCACCTCCGTTCCACAGTTTGGGCAGACGAAATATCCGCTGGATCCGGATTCCTGACTGTCGTTAGAATCGGAAATTTGTCCTACTCCAGCATTTCCAGTATTCCACCAAGATAGTTGCTGTAGAATTCGATGGCCTTATAGGCGGCGTAGAAGGCGAGGATAAGAAAAAGAAGCTTCGGGTACCAGAAACTTGAGAGGGCGAGGCTCTTTGTCGCTTTACCGCGATACTGGCGGTGAAGATGAGCGAGGTTGGCGTCGAGTTGCCCGGTCTGCTCACCGGTCTTGTAGAGGGCAATGAAATCACTGGGGAATACCCCGTGGGCGACAAGATGGTCGCCGGGCGCTTTGCCCAATTTGATAGTCTCCGTCATGGAGAGGGCGGCTTTTTCCAATTTCGGATCTCCCGCCACCGATCCGGCCGCGAACCAGGATTCGTCCATGGGCGCGCCCGCTCTTAGAAAAGATTCGAGGGCAAATGCAAAGTCGGCCAAGGCTTTCGATTTTCGATATCCGCGTAGACCGGGCAGGATCATCATGAGTCCTCGAATGATAGGACTCTGCTTTGCTGAAAGGACGCCCAGGACGCCGATGACGCACCAGAGTGGAACGAGGAAGATGAGCACGCTGCTCGCGTATTTCTCAAAATGGAACTGCATGCCTGCGTTCTCCGTAAACTCTACGAGATTGAGAATCGGGGAAAGAAAAATCCCCAAATGGAGAATTCCCAATGGATAGAGGGTGGCAATAATTGCCTTGGCGATATTCTCTCCGCTCTCTTTATGCCGCTCACTCAAGTTGCGCAGCGCTTCCGGCATGCGGCCGCTCGTTTGTGCAGCGGAAAGAAGGAAGCGGTCCGCTTTACCGAGCCATTTTGGGGCCTGAGCGAGGACATCGTCGACCGACTTCCCTGCCTTGAGCTCGGATACTATGCGGGCGACATCCTGGGCCGGCGGTCCTTTCGCCAAATCGAGAGCTTCGGTCAGGGGAAGCCCGGCGTCGAGACTCTGGGAAATTTGAAGGTACCAGCCCGAGAGCTTCTTGTGGGAAAGAGACATTACTCTAGGGAATCTGTCGGTACTTTCCGATTCAGATTAGACATCCGTTAGGCCTGCGCCGAAGCTTGTGGGTTCAACTGGCTCACCAAAGGCCGGATCCGTCGAGGATGAAACAACAGGCTGTACAGAGCAACGTAGGTCAACCGGCTCGATTGACACAGACGCGGTTTTGACGGGGCTTCGAGCATGGTTAGCGACAAGTCCCGGCTTGCCCGGGATCCTACCTAATCGGAAGATTTCATGGAATGCAAGCGAGGGTGGGCCGTGACCTCCGAAAGCGGCATAAGTCTCGATGCTCCATCCTAGCTCGCTCCGCGTCCGGTACACCTCGGCGAAGTCCCGCTTGGTGGGACGAAGACGGGAGGCCGCGGCCCACCCCTTTTAACTGCGTCCAGCACGGCTCGAGGGCGGGGCCGTCTGTGAGCATTATGGTCGGACGGGTTCTAACACCTTAGATGCTCGATTAACAAACTGTCCGACTGCAACGCCTCTGAAATGATGGGATTGACTGGGCCGTAGCGACAGCCATTCTAACAACGAAATGGAGGATTTTCTATCAGAGCGCGTACTGGTGCTTAACCGCCTGTGGCAGGCGGTCAACATCGTCAGTGCGCGGAGGGCCTTTTCCATCCTTTTTCAGGATCATGGAAGGGTCATCCATTCCGCCAACGGCGACTTCCAGCTGCTGGACGCCGAGGAGTGGGTCGACTTCTCATCGGCCCTTCCCGAAACCAATGGATTCAAGAGCGTTCGCACCGTCAGGTTGACGGTTCGTGTGCCCAAAATCCTCCTCTTGAATCATTACGATCGCCTGCCCATGAAGGAGGTCAAGTTTACTCGCCAAAATCTCTTCGAAAGAGATCGCTATACCTGCCAATACTGCGGCCAGGTGTCCGCCCATCGAGGGCTGAATCTGGACCATGTCATACCGCGGGACCGTGGCGGAAGGACTACCTGGGAAAATGTTGTCGCCTCATGTATCGGCTGTAACTCGAAAAAGGGTAATCGCCTGCCTCACGAGGCCGATATGCGGCTCCATCGAAAGCCCTTCCGCCCCCGCTTCCGCCCCTTCATCAATTTCGTCCTCGGAGCCGGCATAGATGAGTCCTGGGCCCACTTCGTGAGCGGCTCACCGTCGTATAGCTGATTCTCTGACTTTCCTGCCGCTCTGACCGCGTTCGTGATAATCATGATCCCAAGACGAAAAGAGAAAATATATAAATAGGGTCAGGAAGAAAATCGCTTGACTGCCAAGAATGGAAGGCTTAGAAGTGAGCCAATATGCGAATTAGACGTCTCAAGATTTCTGGAGCGAGTGCGGTCTATCATTGTATCAGCCGAACCGTGGCCGGGGCGTTTCTGTTCGACGCGGTTGCGAAGGAGCGGTTGCGCAGGCAGCTGTGGCAGGTGGCGGACTTTTCCGGAGTGGAGGTGCTGACCTACTGTCTGATGAGCAACCATTTTCACCTTCTGATCAGGGTGCCGGACAGGGAAGAGGTGGTCCTGTCGGATCGGGAGCTGCTGCGCCGCTACGCGGTGCTCTATCCGGAGCCTAGGCCCTATCAGACGATGACAGTGAAATATCTGGCCGCGGTTCTGCAGCGAGGAGGGGAGGAGGCGAAGATGTGGAGGAGACGCCTCTTGGCGCGGATGCACGACGTATCCGAATTCATGAAGACACTGAAGCAGCGCTACACGATCTGGTATAACCAGAGCCACGAACGGTATGGGACATTGTGGGCGGAGCGATTCAAGAGCACGATAGTGGAAGGCAGAGAAGCAGCCCTGCGAGTGACGGCGGCCTATATCGATCTGAATCCGGTCAGAGCGGGGATTGTGGAGGATCCCAAAGACTATCGGTGGAGCGGCTATGGAGAGGCGGTGGGAGGCAGGATTGAAGCGCGGGAAGGGATCGCTGAAGCAGTCAGCGCCTCGTATGGTCGACTTCTTAAATGGCGGGAGGCATCGAGGGAGTATCGGCAGCTGCTCTACTGCACAGGGACGTTGGATGGACCCCGGGAATCGGTCCTGGGGAGGATACGTACGGAAGCATGGATCAAAGTGATGGAAGAGGGAGGCCAACTGCCGGTGGCGGCGGCGCTGAGGTGTCGGGTGCGCTATTTCACGGACGGAGCAGTGCTCGGGTCCAGAGAGTACGTGGAGAGTATTTTTACCCAATATCGAGACCAGTTCGGGAGGCGGCGAGGGAGTGGAGCCCGGAAGATGAAGGGCAGCGACTGGGAGGGGTTGACGGTGATAAGGGATCTGCGAAGAGAGGTCTTCGGCTAGTAGGCAGTCGAAGATCGATTTTGGATGTTGAGGAGTAGCCCGCTTATAGGACGGACAGGTAAACTGCGTCCGAATTCACTGTAGGGGTCTTTCTCGAGGCTCCCGATCGCATCAGAGAACGGAGAAACTGGTGCCTGGAGAATCCGATGATGAGACCTATCGAGAACCTAAGCAGACGGGTAGCGTACTACGGCCGAGGCAGTGCCTACGTTCGCCGGTAGGCAAAATATCGATGGAATGTGCAGGGAAGACTACAACCAATCCTGGATTGTAGGACAACCCATCCCTGGCCCCTCCGAGGAGGGGATGGTCCAGAAGTCAGGGCCGGAAAGTTAGATCCGCAGGGGAGGGGTGGGTTGGCTGTATGCGAAGGTATTTTGAGATCCAGATTCGGAACCTTGGTTCCTTGACCGATTTCTGGGTGATGGTGTGGGATCTGAAGCGAAAGGTCTTCTGCTAGCGCATCGGGGGCTTCCCCGAATCTCTCTCCCCATCCGTTGCAGTGCTTTCATGTGCTGACACCTCTCTCCCAGTAGAGCGATTACGCTCAAGATTACGGAAGTCGAATGGATCCAGTAATCGAACATCGTAATCGAAGGGAGGTGGGGTGGGCCCCCTCTCCCATCATGGTTCTCAATCGTGCTCTCTTGTCGTTCCCTTTGCGATCTGCGGGATTCGGATCCTCAGGAGTGGTCGTTGGTCAGGAAACAAGGGAGATGAGACTCGCCTCGAGTTTTTGCAGGTCCTCCGAATTGTCTTCTTTGACGGTATCGATGTCGGTGATGTGAAAGGTGTCGACGGCGACGTCCAGCTCGGTGGAGATGCGAGCGAAATCAATGTTGAAACTGCGGTCGTAGATCGCCTTGGCGATTCGATAGAGCAATCCGATCTGATCGGTGGCCTGGACTTCAACGATGATTCGGTTTAGACGCTGATCCCGGTGGATGTCGACTTTGTGGGGTATGGGCGCGTCGAGGCGTTCGTCGAACCTCAGAAATGAGGGGCGCTCGTCCTTCTTGGCTTGGGCTACGATTACGGGCAGAAGGTCCTCATTGTGCTTGAGCGCACTCTCGAGGCTGGCCTGGAAGCGGTCTCGAGCTTTCTGGTCTTGCACGAATCCTCCGCCGGGCTCGCACACGTAGAACGAATCGATGGTGATGGAATCCATTCGTGACATGGCTCTGCTGCTAAGGATATTCAGCCCCGCGACACTGAAGGCGCCGGCCAGTTTGTAGAACAATCCGGGCCGATCCCAGGTGGCGATGTTGACCACCGTCATGCTGAGGTTGAGGTCGTCTCGCCAGTCTACGATCGGAACCAGAGTATCAAAAGACTCCATTTCGTTCACACGCCGGAGAAGGCGATGAATGATGTCGAGATGGTAGGAGATCTGATCGACCCCATTGTCGGCAAAGTAGCTCTCCGGCAGTTGGTGGAAATGCGCCGTGATCTCATCACCGGATACATGAGGGACCGCTTTCTTGATCCGAGTGCGAGAGATGATGGCTTTTCGTCTTTCGTCGACACCTTTGGAAATTTTCCCGTGGAGGTGCTCGAGAGTGGTATGGAACAGCCTCCGGTGGAGCCCGTCCTTGTAGCTGTTCCAAAGATCCGAGTGAGTGCCGCGCGAGTCGCAGTATGTGTGGACGAAGAGGAGGCGGAGGGTCTCCTCATCCTTAACAAATTCGGCGAATACCTCTCCCGTCTCAGGATCCTCGACGTCGTAGCGCTGCCAGAACCGCCACATTTCCAGATGGTTCTTGATAAGAAAGATGATTCTCTCGATCTGGTCCCGTGAGATCTGCATGCGAGCGAGGATGGTTCGTGCCATCTCGGCACCTATCTCGGCATGTCCTGATATCATCTTCCCCTTCCCGATATCATGAAGGAGCAGGACTAGATAGAGCAGACTTGGGCTCTTGGTATTGTGGATCTCACGACCGTAGACTGTGGAGTACTGGGATTCTCCACTGAAGATCCTATCGAGTTCCTGAATAGTATTGAGAGTGTGCTCGTCGGCTGTGTAGCGATGGTAATACTCATGTTGCACTAGACAAGTGAGTGCCGAAAATTCGGGCAGAAAACGTCCCAGGACTCCGAGTTCGTGCATCTTTGACAGGGTAGGGTAGACGTCTCCCACAGTCTGGAGGATGCCCCGAAAGCTTCGATTGGCGGTCGGTGAATGGACCACCGATTTGGTGAGAAGGGGAAGCGACTCGGTGATCATGCAGCCGAGAGCGAAGTCGGGCACGGCGTCCAGCTGTTGACAGTGACGAAAAACGCGGATGAGCCGCTCCGGCTCTTCTTCGAAGATGGAGGAATTGAGATGGGTTAGGGTATTGCGTCTTAGGATGAATCCGTCCACCACTTTTCTTCTCTGTGCCTCCCGAGTATTTGATACCCGATTCCGATTGGAGGTTGCGTATCTCTCGGGAAAGAGCCGGCGCTCAAGGATTTGGGTGACTCGGTAGATCTCTTTGGCGTGAGTGTAATAGTCCCGCATAAAGGCTTCGACGCGCTTGAAGATATTCTTCTGTCGATAGCCCAGCTTTCTGGCGATGTTTGGTTGCTTTTCCAGATTCAGCAGGTCGGTCGGTCGACTGCTTTGAAAATGGAGTTCATTGCGGACGCGCAAGAGAAATTCGTAGCCCTGGGTATAGGCGCGAAACTCGGATCTGCTGAGATAGTTGCGGTGGTGGAGTTTCGCCATGGAATCCATGCCCAGTTTGATCTCCGCCATCCAAAGAATATTCTGATACTCTCGCAGGCCGCCCACTCCACTCTTAATGTCGGGTTCCTGGAGAAAGACCGTGTTCTGATGCTTCCGGCGCCGGGAGGATTGATCGTCGAGCCGGGCCTGGATGTAGGCCTCCGGGTGATCCCTTCGATAGAACCTTTTGTACCGCTGAATGAAACCGGCGAAGAGAGTCTTCTGGCCTGTAATGAAACGGGCTTCGAGCATCGCCGTTTTTGTCTCAATGTCTTTCTTCGCATCCTCAAAGGTATGCGAGACGGTGCGAGTGGAGGGGCCGACCCTAAGCTTCAGGTCCCAGAGTATGAGCAGGAGATTCTCGGAGAACGTCTCCTGCATCCGACGAAAATTCCGTTTCGATACTTGATCGGGAAGGAGGAACATAACGTCAATATCGCTGAAGGGACTCAGTTCGGCTCTGCCGTACCCGCCCAGTGCCACAACACTTGCCGGGCAGGGGAGAGGCCCGAACCGCTTCTTGTAGGCCGCTATTGCGTGACCAAACAGGTTTTCAATGAGTACGTCGATGACACAAGAACGGGCCTGAGCAACTCGAGTTCCGTTGTCCCCGTTGCGGTGGTAGCGATAGGTCATCTGGTCCTCCAGGCGAAGGTATTCCCTGCAATCCTGGAGGACCTGGTCCGGACTGCTGTTCAGGTCGAAACTCAACCTGCTTTCGGCATGGCGTCGAATGCGACGATATAAAGGTTCTTCCATCGATCGGTTCTCGAGAAACTCGCTCCCCCAAGTAGATCTCTAGTGCCGCCCTCCTTTGCAGTCCGGCTTGGGAGGGGGGAACGGTCTTTTACTTTGACAGCCAGGAGTCTGTCGGACGAGCTTTGTTTCTTCCAAAGTAATCGAGTCAAAGAGTCCGACAGACTCCTAGCTAATGACTGCAATCAGCAAGACATACGAACCCAAGCAGGTCGAACTCAAGTGGTATCGGGCTTGGTTGGAGGCGGGCGCTTTTAAGGCTGATGCGGACCCGAAGAATCCCGAGAATCACTTTTGCATCATGATCCCGCCTCCCAATGTCACGGGTGTGCTTCACATCGGTCACGTTCTGGTCAACACCCTCCAGGACCTCTTTATCCGACGGGCACGGCTCGAGGGCAGGAAAGTGCTCTGGATGCCTGGAATGGACCATGCCAGCATCGCCACCCACGCGAGAGTTGAGGAGGCTCTGAGAAAGGAGGGCAAATCGAGGCGTGAAATGGGGCGTGAGGCCTTTGTAAAGCGGTGTTGGGAATGGAGTAACAAGCATGGAGGTATTATCCTGGAGCAACTGCGCCAGTTGGGATGCTCATGCGATTGGGACCGCACCCTGTTTACGATGGATGAAGGTTACGAACGTGCGGTTCTACACTCATTCGTCGAGTTTTACCGTCGCGGATATATCTATCGGGGAAAGTACATGACCAATTGGTGTCCGGTCAGCCAGACCGCGCTGAGCAACGAAGAAGTGATCATGACTCCCCAGAGAGACGCACTCTACAAGATGCGTTACGAGATTGTGGAGTCCCCGGGTACCTTCGTAGAGATTTCAACGACCAGGCCGGAGACCCTGATGGGGGATACAGGAGTGGCAGTTCATCCCAAGGATTCCCGCTATCAACATCTGCTCGGCGGGCATGTTTGGCGGCCCTTTCCCCGTGCCCAGATACCGATCATCGCGGATGAGGCGGTGGACCGGGAATTCGGAACCGGCGTCCTCAAGGTGACACCGGCACATGATCCCACCGACTACGAGATTGGTCAGCGCCATGATCTCCCCACTCTCGACATCATGAATCCGGATGGAACCCTCAATGAATTGGCGGGTGAACCCTTTGTCGGGATAGATCGATTTGAGGCGCGTGCCTTGGCCGCCAAAAAGCTTCAAAAAATGGGTCTCCTCGTCGCAGAAGAACTCTATGAGCACAACGTGGGGATTTCGGAGCGGGGAGGAGTCCCGATTGAACCGCGCTTAACCGATCAGTGGTGGCTGAGATTCCCAAAGGTTGAAGAGGCCCGAAGAGCGGTCGAGAAAGGATATATTCAATTTCACCCGGATCGCTGGAAGAAAGTCTACCTGCACTGGTTGGGCAACCTTCGTGGCTGGTGCATCAGCCGCCAGCTCTGGTGGGGCCAGCGCATCCCGGTCTGGTACCGGAAGGGAGGCGATCGCAACGACCCGGCCAACTGGCATGTTTCGGTCGATGGCCCAGACGATGCCGAGAACTGGGAACAGGAAGAAGACGTTTTGGATACATGGGCCTCATCCAACCTCTGGCCTTTCGCGACTCTTGGATGGCCCCATCCGAATGAAAAGCAGCGGGAGGAATTGTCTGCATTTTATCCGACGGACGTTCTTGTTACTGGTTTTGATATTATCTTCTTCTGGGTGGCGAGAATGATCATGTCCGGACTCGAACTCTATGGTGAGCGAAGAGACAAGCTGTCAGACGAAGAGATTCAGGAACGCCGACCGTTCCGTCATGTCTACATCCATGGCCTTGTGCGAGATAGACAGAGAAGGAAATTCCAGAAATCGTTAGGCAATTCCCCAGACCCGCTGGACCTATTTGAAAAGTTCGGGGCTGACGGCACTCGATTCGGGATTCTGAACATTGCTCCTTCGGGTCAAGATATCCTCTTTTCCGAAGAACGGTTGGAGATAGGGCGCAACATCTGCAACAAGCTCTGGAATGCATGTCGATTTCGCCAGATGTCCGGAGCGATGAAGGACAATGGTTCGCTCGAATTGATCCTGGCGCGGATTGATTGGCAGCGGTGCGACCGATTTGACCACTGGATCCTTCACCAGACGGTAAAGGCAATGAAGGACGTCGAAGTCCAGTTCGCCCGATTCGAAGTGCAGCAGATGACCCATACCTTTATCAACTTCTTCTGGGGAGACATCTGTGATTGGTATTTGGAAGCGTCCAAAGAAAAGCTGAAGGACGAGGATACGGCGCCTAACGCTCTTGCTGTCCAGGATCTGGTCATTCGACAGTTGCTCCTCCTGATGCATCCAATGATTCCCCATATTACTGAGGAGCTCTGGAACAATCTCGGTTATAACGGGGATAATCGTTTTGTTGAAGAGACCACGATCGAGAATGCGGATGACCTTGTAGATCTTCTGCAAATCGATCCCAGCGCCTCGGAACAGATCGAAGGTATCAAGGAATTTGTAACTGCCGCCCGGGCTTTGAAAGCTGAGTACAAACTGGCCAATCGCCGCGACTCCACCTTCTTCTACACAGCCGATCGAGAGGATCTCGTTGAGCCGGAACTCAACGCTGTGAAACAGCTGATCGGCGCAGCCACTCTTGAGCGAACCGAATCCGGGCTGGAAGGGGCGCCTGCCGCCGCCTGCGGAATCGCAACTCTTTACCTCGATCTCGCCCAGGCCGTCGATGTGGATGCGGAAAAGGATCGGTTGGGCAAGGAGCTACTCAATCTGGATGGTGTGATTTCCGGACTTGGGGGTCGTCTCAAGAATGAATCCTTCCTCTCCAAGGCTCCAAAAAATGTGGTTCAGGGCGCCCGCGATCAGTTGGCCAAGAATCTGGAGAAGCGAGCCGAACTGGAGAAGCTGCTGGCGGCGTTAGGGTGACTCATTGCACAATCGATGGGCTATTCGCGTATTCCTTTCCTCTCCCACCGGCCCGGACGAGCCTGAATCGCATTGGTTGCCGGGCCTTGAATTTGACGAATCGGCCGTTTACACGACCCGGGAGGAATCGCCAACGTAGAAGCGCCGTCGCTACACTATCGGCAAACGCTTGATGCTCGGATTTTTCGATCTTAACTGAATATACATGGCCCTCTTCATCGACTGAGATCAAAGCGACGACGGATCCCTCGATCATCTGCTCTTTAAGCTCAGGTGGGTATCGAGGCGTTATTCGAACCAAGGGAACGATCGGGGTGTCGAGGCTTTCCTCTTCGTAGACAATTTCAGCCGGACGAGAGGAATACCTGGTTCGGTTTGGCTCCGTATCCAGTGTCGGTATTTTGGAATGGGATTTCTCTTCAGGGGCGGTTGGGCCAGTCACGATAGGGCCGGGCGGCTCTCGTATGACCTGTAGGTCGAAATTTCCTTTGTCTCGCGGATTGATATCCGATGTCATGGTGGAGCTTCCCGGGACCAGAACAGAAAAGTCCTTCACCCGCAGATTTACGGTTCGCAGTGCGCGGTGACGGGAATAAAGCTGAATCAGTGCGATGAGGAGAAAAACAACTGAAGCGAGCGTAATCGCGGCGATTACGAGTTCCACACGGTTGCCTCTTCCGATATTTTGGGGTCGATACATCGATACCCGCTCAAGTTAGATTCCTACATTCCAAACTCGAACCCTCTCCATAATATCTAGCAATTTTCCCGGAGTTCTCAATCCATTTTGCTCAGACAGGTAGGAAATTTCCCCTTCGGGAGACTTGAAATGACGGTTGTTCTCAGGACGTCGATTAGAGAAATTCTACGATTTTTCTGGAAATGTCGCATCACAACGATAGACTTCGGTTTAGATTCTCAATATGGAGCTGATATTCGAAGTACTTGATCAGGAGACGGGAGGGTACACTGCTACGTGCCTAAACTACCATCTCAGGGACGCCAAAGGGGCAAGTCTTGAGGAACTTCACGAAAGCATCACTGCCGTTGTGGATGCAAAGTTTACCGGTCGCGCAAAACCCGACCCGAGCGCCATTCATCTTCTCTATTACCCAGAGCAGGTTTCTGAATAGGGTGGGTGAGCCCAATTGCCTGGCAAGAGGGCTAAGTAGATAAGGACTCAAGACGGCGAATCCTTTCAAGCACCAGAAGGAGGAGAAGATGCGTATTTCTCCCAGCGCGAAACGATCTCGCTGATAACCAGGCTTCCGGCGCGTTGCAGTGACCTGAGGCTCGCAATGTAACCCGGAAACATCCTTTCGCCACCTCCGCCTTCTCCCGTGAAACTCTGGAGGGCGGTCTGCCCATCCGGCGCCTGCATGGTGTAATTGCTGCCCGTGCGGAGCAACAGTACCCGGCTCCAATCGATTTTCCCGGCTCGATCGAGATTCTTCAGTGCTCTCAGAGTGCCATTGTCTTCCATGGTTGATGTCACTAGGCGGCCTCGGCCTTCTGTCCAGTAGACTACCCATTTTTCGGCCCATTCTGTAGCGAGTTTGCCGTGCCAGTAGCGTGTCGTTCCCAGATTGTCACCCTTAAGCACTAAGGGGGGTCTCTGAGCCTCCGGCGAACCCGCATAGCGCTTCCGGTAGGCCTCCATTTGAGGCGTATCGAGATCGCTCAGTTCGAGGTCTTTCGTCAGTTCGTAGGCCCAGTTGCTTAAATTCGCATTAAGCGAGTACAATTCATCGGGAAGGAAGAGTCCATCTTCGCCTCGCTGGCAAGATTCAAACGGAGAGGAGGTTCCAAGGGGAATGATCCCGGTTTCCCAATCTCCTGGGATCTCTCGAGAGTCAAACTCATGCGCCAAATCCCCATCCACGCAGTAGTCCGCCCAGACGACGCTTCCGAGGGAGGCATAGCGGGGATTTACCCCAGAAATTCCGGCGATCATGATATAGGCCTGGGAGAGGTCGAATCGCGGATCGAGGCCGAGAGCCATGGTGGAGGCGGCCGACTTGGCCGCTCCCACACCAACAACGAGCCCGACTACTCCTTTGTCATTAGCCCATACGTCAAAAGCCCCGGCGGGAAGAGGATATTTTGGCCGCAAGCCTTCGGCTTCGCAGAAATACTGAAATTCTCCGGGCCGATCCTCGCCTGACAGTTCATACATTGTTATGAGGACAAACTTGATCTGATTTCGGGAGGGCATCTTGGTGCTGGTGTTCGTAATTAGTTCTCCCTATTGGTTGCTTGTGGGAAAAGAGTTGATCCGCATCCGTTGAATTTGATTGAATTGGGCGAAACGGCGCATTTAGTACCTCACTTATGAAATCCCATCATGTTTGCGCAACATTGTTGGTTCCGGCTACGCCGGCTCGGGTATCATGTGCGATGTCGAAACTCCGGAAAATTTTCGCAGGAAGATACCCAGCTAAAGGTCTTGTCCTATGATTCCGAAACCGGTCAGGAGAATAGTCTATCTCTTCATTGCTATCCTTCTAGGTTATTATGTCTACGATGTAGTCAAAGACCATACCAAGCAGGAGGTTCTCACACTCAAGCAGTACGCGAAGGCCTTGATCAAGGGCGATATGCACATCGCACGCCAGCTCAGTCTCGATGAGAAGCGAATGGATCCCTTCAAGAAACGGAAGAAACGACTGGAGGCGTTGCAAGGCGATATCCGCTTTACCTATTACAAAATAAAGGCAGTGAGCCGCAGTCGAGATGGGAAAGCTACCAAAATCTCGATGCTGCAGATTATCCGGCTCAATCCGCCTGGAAGGGACAGCCTTTGGGGAGCCGAGAAGATCGTCAACAACATCACCGCGGGGCTGGTTCAGCCGAAGTCGGCTTGGAAAGTCGATACCTATTCCGATAATTGGTATATTCCAGGGCAGAAGGAGTAGGGGACTCTTTGCTCAAGGGAGATTGAGAATCGGAGTGCGAAGCCGCCTGATCCATTGCCCTCCTCTCTCAAGATCGGATTCGTCGCCACAGCCCTTGCCCTTGCGTTCCTGGCGTTCTATTTCGGACTAGGAGGCGCCGAAAAGCGGATCCAACGCAGACTTGATGAGTTGGTGGGGACGATCGAGAAATCGGATCAAGAGGGAAAGCTAGCCGGTCTCGCGGCGGCTCGTAAGGCCTCTTTGTTCTTCACGGAGTATTGCCGAGTGCAACACCCCTACGGATCGTCGGATGTTTCTGGGCGGGAAGGAGTCACAGGATTAGTGGCAAGTCTGCGAACTTACGCACGTGAGATCTCAGTTAATATTCGGAAGCAGGACCTAAGCCTCGCTTCCGATGAGAGATCAGCGACTATGGAACTTTGGGCCACGGCTAGGGTGGAATTCGCGGACACCAAGGAGAAGGCCGATCAGCAGTTTCTCATCGATTGGGTCGAGATTGAAAGAGAATGGCTTATTGAGAGGGTTACCGTCGTCGCTCAGCCAGAATAGACTGATTATCGTAGAAAGGTGTCCGTTCGGTTTGAGAGAGGCTCCCCCGGCCTTGTGCCGGGGTGGCGCCAGGCTTTGTCGCTTCTCACGCCATTTTGAGAACACATTAACCCAGTCCCGCCCTTCTTCCCCGATCTAATGGCTGGGGGAAGAAGGGGCGGGACTGGGGTCGGAGGAGGATGAGTTGTGTAGCTCGGAACCCAGCGCCACACCGTCACAAGGCCGGGGAGCCGAAGCCTCAAGGTAGACCAAATGCATTCGAAGAAAATGGGGCTAGTTCACCTTCAGTTGGAAGGTGAACTGGTCCAACAACGTTCGGTTCCACCAAGCACCGGTATCCTTCCGGGTCTTTGGATCGGTGAAGGTGTAGTGGAAGAGGCGTAGTCTTATCAGGCGGGGAGGCTCATCGGGAAATGGATTCTCTCGAATCAGAGAGAGCACCGTAGGGTTATTCTTTGCAATTTCCTGTAAGAATCTGGAGAACCACGGTCGGGAGGCCCGAAAGGTTCCTCCTCTTTCGACCTGAAGTCCGGCAAACCACATCTGCCAATCGAGTCTGGGCATGTGTGGTGTCACGAACTTGGGCCGTTCCGAGGGGTCGACCGGCTTCCACTTGAAGATGTAGGGCAACCAGTTTACTCCGTCTGCGGTGCCTTCGATGATGATCTCTGGCCGGGTCGTTGTCATTACTCGGAAGAGTCCGTAGGAATTGACGACGTGTAGAGGTTGGATACGCCGGACGAGCTTCATCACCGTCTCCGAGGGCTCTCGCAACGGCTTTTCCGCATCGGGTCGATTCCCTTGAAGATCCCGGCGCAGGTAGTAGCTGCCAAGATAGAGAACCAGGGCGGTGAAAGGGAGCAGGACCACGAGTCGTGGAATTCGTACGATCCACGGGGTCGGTTTCCGCAGATCAGTTTCTGCAGTATTCTTCTGGAGAAAAGAAGGCAGCGACTGGTCATCGACTAAGGATACACAGAGTAAGATTGTGAGGATGTTGAAGAATCCGTAGTTGCCGGAGACAATAATGAGGACTTGGAACAGAACCAGGCCGAGAAATCCTATGACTTTGACTCTTCGAGGGGAAAAGATGGTGAACGGAAGGATGAGCTCGACCACGAACATGAACCAGAGGGAGATCCGGTCCATCCAGCCCGGAAGATGGTGAATATACCAGCTTGTCCAGGCCGGAATCGGCTGGCTCCAGTAGTGGAAGTCCAAGGCCGTCAGGTCTCGCCATGTGTTTTCATCGTTTGCTCCGAAGTAGGTCAGTTTGACGACTCCGGATTCAAACATGAGCTTGAAGAGGAGGAGCCAGATTAGCCACCTCGCGAGGTGTGACGGAAGAGGCCGGACCTGAAGACGGTCCAGCCACACAGCAGGGGCCAGGAAGATACCCAGAAACGCCGTTTCGATCAGCAGAATATCCCATTGGAAAGTGAGAAATTCGCCTCCGACCGACATAAGAGAGAGGTAAATTGCCCAGACGGCGAAGGTCGACAACGCAGGCGCTACCCCAAGACAGAGGAGGAGCGAGGCAGCGATCCCGGCCAGAAAAAGTGTGTGGATAGCGGAGTCTGAAGGATTGAGCCAGAGCAGGGACGGCCTGTACCAGTACTTGGAAAATCCCATTTCGTTCTCTTGCCAGTGACGATCGACGTTTTGCAGATCGACGGAAAAGGGAAGAATCCCGTCCCCTCCAACCAGACCTTCGGCCTGAGTCCAGTAGGACAAGAAAGCGATTAGAGCCACCGCCCCCAGCATACGGAGAAAGAGCCAGCTCGAGAAAACATAGGTCGGCGGTTCGACCGGCTTCCCCCAAAGAGCCCGGGTGATGAGAGAAAAGAGGCCTCGATTTCGAGCCACCAAGGCGTAGGTTCGCTCGGTCAACAGAGCGAAGACTTTCGACTTGCCGTAGAGACGAATCCAAAATCCACCTTGGGGTCTGGAGGAGAGGGCCGCAAAAACGGCTTCAGCTCCGGAAGAGACTTCCCCCGAAGTGTCAACCAGCTGAACTGCCGAGGTGAACTGCTCCGAGGGAATCTCCGGATAAAAGCGGCCGACTTCCTGGGAGGTTCTGTAGTCTATCCGGTCCCGTGTGACCAGTCTCCAGCGCTCGATCCACCGCCGGCAAAAGGAACAGTCGCCATCGTAAATCATCAAGGGACGCTCAGACGGGGGGGGTTCTACAGTTATCCGGTCTGCGGTCATTCTTAGAGGGGTACGAATTAGACAACCGCCGTTGAACAAAAGCAATTAAGTCCCCGCATCGTTAGGACGATAAATAGAGCCTCGGGACCTGCGATGTGTAGAGTGGGTCTCCCATTCGGATTTTCCAAAACATACCGATGTCTTTGCAAGTCGCTTCACCGGCTACGGGAAACGCGCTCGACCTCTGTCGTCGTGAACTCCTGCGGCGAGTGGAGAAGAAGAAGATCGAAATGCCGGTCCTTCCCGAAGTCGCGGGTCAGGTGCTGGCACTCTCCGGGGATCCCAATGCGGACCTTGAGCAGGTTTCAGATCTGATTCACAAGGATCAGACCTTGGCCGGACAGGTTCTTCGAATCAGCAATTCGGCGGCCTATGGCGGCAGCGAGAGAATCGTTTCCCTGAGGCAGGCGATTGCCCGATTAGGGATGCGATTGCTCGGAGATATCGCGGTCGCGGTTTCACTGCAGGGAGGGAGTCTAAAGGTTCCAGGCTACGAGAAGGAGGTATCCAATCTCTGGCGCCATGCCCTTGCCTCGGGAGTATTCGGGAGGGAGATTGCGCGCGCCATCCGAAGCAACGTAGAGGGACAATTCCTCTGTGGGCTTCTCCACTCCATTGGAAAACCGGTAGTTTTGAAAGCGGTCACTGATATCAACTCCGACCTGAGCTTAGATATTGCCGCCGATGAAGCATTTCAGCTCATGGAGGAATATCACTCCAGTCTCGGCGCTATCGTTGCGGAGGAGTGGAATCTACCCGATCAAGTAAGGGCGGCCATTGCGGGATATGAGGACTATCGAGCGGCCGACAAGTTCCGGAAGGAGATCGTTGTGACCACCCTCTCCAGCCGGCTCGCCACGTGGGCGCTCCTGACCGAAGAGGAACGAGAAGAGGATGGTGAAGGACCCGTACTCGAGGAACCGGTCTTTGAGGAACTCAACCTATATCCCGATGATGTCCAGGAAATACTGGATAAACGCGGGGAGGTTCTCGAGCTTGTTTCTTCAATGCAGATATGAGTTACCACGATCGATACGACCTCATAGTAATTGGGAGCGGGCCAGGAGGACAGAAGGCTGCTGTTCAAGGCGCCAAGGCAGGTCTTCAAGTGGCGCTGATTGAGCGCGATAACAGAGTCGGAGGCGCTTGTGTCTACCAAGGCACTATTCCGAGCAAGACGCTTCGGGAAGCCGCCCTCGCCATCGCCGGTTTGAAACGGAGCGCCGGTGTCTTCCAATTCGAATTCAGGGAGGACCTTGAGGTGGCGAGCCTGATGGAACGCCTCGACCGGGTCCTCGAAGCTCATAACAGTTTCATCGATCGTCACCTGAAGGATAACGGAATTGAGCGTATCCACGGAAGGGCGCGACTTTCAGGGGAGAACGAGATCGCGGTGATGGGCATCGATGGTTCGGAAACGACCTTTGAGGCCGAAAAGATCGTCATCGCTTCGGGTTCGCGACCTCGAACGCCGCCGGGTATCCCCACCGATCACGAGAACATTCTCGATAGCGATTCCATACTTAGAGGCTGTCCCAAATCCGAGAGGATTTGGGTGGAAGCCTGATACCGATATCAATCTTCGTCACGTTATGTAGACCACGACATGCCTTCCGTCCTCGGTAGCTTACCTTTTATCCGTTATGCACCTTTCCAGCACCCTTCCTCTCGCTTTGAGTCGATAGTTCTCCCAAGGAAGCGCCTCTGACTCGATTCTTGGATCCCTATGCCGCCTGCGTTGCCTCTTTCTCATGTTCTTGCGCAAGTCTCTGCGCGATTTTCCATAGATTGTGGGACAGAACCGACCAGGCCACGCTAAGGTTACGGTTGTCAAAGCCTTTGCTGCGTATCTTGCCCCCGTGCCATCGGTTCTTGAGCACTCCGATCCGGCCTTCGGTGCTCCCTCGTCGTCGCTGCAACCGGACAAAGCGCGGCTCCTCCATCCGCTCCTTGAGCTCTTGTGGATTGCGGGGCGTAAGGGCGTCAAAAATCCCCTCTGCCTGGAGCCGCTTGCTGGCCGCCTTCGAGGCATAGCCCCGATCCCCACTGATCGCTTCGATCTTCTCCTCTAAAGCGAAGCCCTTTTGCCTCTCCAGACTTTCCCAAAGCTGCTTCAATTCGCTCGGGGCCTGCCCCCCATACAGTTTCCAGTCCAACAGATATCCCTCTGCGCTCTCGCATAAATAAAGGGTGTTGCCAAACTCCACCTCCCGATCTGCCTTGCCTCGCACGATGACGTCAATCTCAGGTTCGTAGGCGCTCAGGATCTTCTCCTCATTCTTCACCTGCCGCCCCCCTATGATCCGTTCGTGCGCCTGTTTCATGACCTGCGGTATCTGCTCTAACATACCATCCATTCGCTCGATGATTCGGCTCGCCTTCTTCTCGGTGTAATCGCTTTGCATCCACATAGCTTCCAATAAGTCACGGTGGCGAAGGGCATGGCCCTCAATCTTCTTGAGCAATAGCTTCATCCGCCGCAGGATCCCTTTACGCGCTTTGCCCGCCTCCCGGCGCCGACGCGCATGCGTCATCTCCAGGCACCGTTTGTTCATCTCCCGAGCCAATCCCTTTGCTCCCTGGGGCATGCGCTGTTTCATTCCCGCCTGCCGGATCAGACTGATCGCCTTGAGCAGCGTTGCTCCCACATCCTTGAGCAAGACCCAGTCCACGGGCCAGTGGATGTTCGCTTCCAGGCAAGTGGCGTCGATCAGGCATTCCCTCGTATCGATCGGCTTCTCTAATCCTGCCTCACCACAATGTTCAGCATTGCCCACCACCTCGGTCATCCTTGCATGCAGCTGTCTCAGATACGCTTCGTCGAAGAATTTCGAATCCCGTTCCAGACTGCTCTTCGATATTTTCCGGATCCCGTCTACCTCACGCACCCGGCAAAAATTAGCCAGAAGCTCACTGCGTCCCAACTCCTGCGACAGACAACGAAAGGATATCCCTCCGAGTAAATGACGCACCACCTCCACCCGTAGCGCTTTTATCGCTCTTAGAGCGCGTCGCTCCCGATCCTTCCCTCCCGCTTCATCCCATCCTTCCAAGGCTTTTACGATCGCCTCCCTTTCCAGCGAGGAGTCGATCAAAACCCGGTCAATCCGCTCCATTGTTTCCAGAAACACGGTGTAGTCTTTGCATCGAATGACTGGAGTTAGGGCTGGACGCAGGAAGCTTTGTACGGCAATATTTTTCATGAGAAGGGCGTGCTTTGTATTTGACTAACGCAAGCATAAGCGCCCTTTTTCGCCGGATCGAGCTTTTTGCAGCTCTATCCGGCCTTTTTTTTGCCCATAACTCATTAAAAATCAATTGTTTCCACCACTGGGACGGGCTCTAGCTGGCATGATCTATCTGCCGCGGTCGCTCACTGTTCTCGGTGGAGGGGTGATTGCTTGTGAATACGCTTCCATTTTTTCCTTGCTTGGTGTCAAAGTCACGATGATTGACCGAACTTTGAGGCCTCTGACTTTTCTCGACTACGAGATTACGGATCGGTTTGTCTCGAGTTTCTCGCGTAACGGGGGACGTTATCTCGGTGAAGAGACGGTCGGGTCGGTTCGGTTTGATGGAGTTTCGGAGGTGATCACCGAACTAGAAAGCGGCGAAATCATAAGATCCGAAAAAATGCTCGTCGCCCAAGGTCGGCTGGCCAATGTCGAAGGGCTCGGACTTGCCGTGTTGAATATCGAGCAGGATCGACGCGGTCAGATTGTGGTGGATGAGTACTTCGAGACTTCTCGTTCGGGCATCTACGCAGTTGGGGATGTGATCGGACCACCCGCTCTGGCATCGTGTTCAATGGAGCAGGGGCGCAGGGCGGTCTGCCATGCCTTCGGAATCGAACTCGGCCATGCCTATGAAACCGTGCCGATGGGTATCTATGCGGTTCCAGAGCTGGCTAGCGTCGGTCTCTCTGAAGAACAGGCGCGCGAAAAACACGGTGAGGTCCTGGTAGGGCGCGCCAACTTCGATGAAATCGCGCGAGGACAGATTGCCGGTATTCAAGATGGCCTCCTTAAATTGGTTTCGGATGCGAGGGGAGAAGAGCTCCTGGGTGTCCAGATCGTAGCAGATGGAGCGACCGATCTCATTCATATCGGGGAAATGGCGCTGCTCAACCGGAACCCGGTATCCTTCTTTCTCGATAACGTTATGAATTTTCCCACACTCGGAGAGGCCTACCGGGTTGCGGCCCTCAATCTGCTTAACAAAGCCAGAGAGCCAGTACCTGCTTAGCCCGGTATTCGAAGATACTTGAGCTAAAGCGCACGGATTCCATCGGAGATCACATCGGCTGCCTTGGTGAGTAGATCGTCCGTATGGGCGGTGCTGATGAAGCAGGTTTCGAATGCGGAGGGTGGAAGGTAGACTCCGTTTTCCAAGGCGTGGTGGAAGAGGCGATTAAAACGATCCGTGTCGATCCTGTCTGCGTCCGCAAAATTGCGCACCGGCTGCTCCGCGAAGATCAAAGCGAACATTGAACCCGCTTGCGGGACTTGCAGTGGAACTCCATTCTTCCTCGCCTCTTCAAGGACCGATCCTCTGAGGCGTTCCCCCATTTTCTCCATTCTTTCATACGGGTTCTCTTCTTTGAGGAGGTTCAATGCTGCGATCCCGGCAGCCATCGCCAGCGGGTTCCCGCTCAGGGTTCCCGCCTGGTAGACGGGACCCTCCGGAGCCAAGTGGTCGATGATCTCCGCCTTTCCTCCGAATGCGCCGACCGGGAGGCCGCCTCCGATAATCTTGCCCAATGCGGTGAGTTCGGGAATGACTCCCACTTTCTCCTGGACTCCTCCTGGAGCGATCCGAAATCCAGTCATCACTTCGTCAAAGATCAAAATGCTCCCATGTTTCGTGCAGAGGTCGCGGAGGTACCGGAGGAACCCACCCTCGGGCAGAATGAGGCAATTATTGGCCGGATAGGGTTCAATGATAGCTGCGGCAATCTGTTGCCCAAACTCCTTGAAAGTAGTCTCCAGAGCCTCGGTGTCGTTAAACGTGCAGATGATCGTTTCCTCCGCCGTTGAGCGGGGGACGCCGGCGCTGTCCGGGTTACCGAAAGTGAGGGCTCCTGATCCGGCCTTTACCAGAAGAGAGTCGACGTGACCGTGGTAGCAACCTGCGAACTTGATGATCTTGTCTCGCCCTGTGAATCCGCGCGCCAGCCGAATACAGGCCATGGTCGCTTCGGTTCCGCTGTTGCACATTCGTACTTTTTCCACCGAGGGAACCATTTCGACTATCAACTCTGCCATCTCCACTTCGTAGGGGTTTGGCGTCCCAAAGCCGGTGCCGTTTTCGAGGGCCTCACTGATGGCTGTCTTGATGCGGGGATGGTTGTGACCGTGTATCGCCGGTCCCCAGGAAGATACGAAATCGACCAGCACCTGTCCATCCACGGTGGTCAAGGTCGCTCCCTCCGCCCTTTTCGTAAAAAAAGGAGATCCCCCGACCGACCGAAAGGCCCGGACCGGCGAATTCACTCCACCCGGAATGACGTCAAGCGCCCTCCTGAAAAGCTCGCAGGATTTTTTCATACTAGCTTACGTATCTTTGGACAATCGGAATGCGACGTCCCACTCCGAAGGCGAGCGGCGTGATCTTCAGGCCGGGGGCGGCCTGCTTTCGCTTGTATTCATTCAGATCCACTTTGCGGATGATGTCACGGACGATCGCCTCCTCAAAACCGGCTGCGACGATCTCCTCTGCCGATTCTCCCTCCTCAACGTACCTTTGCAAAATCACGTCGAGCTGCTCATAGGGCGGCAGCGAGTCTTCATCTTTCTGATCGGGACGAAGTTCCGCCGAGGGAGGTTTCTCTATCGAATTCGCGGGAATGAGTTCCTCGTTACGGTTAATCCACCTGGCAAGCTCGTAGACTTTGACCTTGGGTAGATCGGATATTACGGCCAACCCTCCGCACATGTCTCCATAGAGAGTACAGTAACCGACCGCGAGTTCGCTTTTATTCCCGGTTGTCAGCAGCAGGGCACCCAGTTTGTTCGATATTGCCATCAGCAGAAGGCCCCTGCTTCGCGCCTGCAGATTCTCTTCTGTTACATCCTGCGGAAGACCCTCAAAAAGTGGCCGGAGAGTCTCCTCAGCGGAGCCGACAATGTGTGCGATAGACACCGATTGAAACTCAATTCCAAGACTCCGGGCCAGCGCAGCGGCATCATCTCGACTGTGTTGACTCGATATCGACGAGGGAAGGCTGATACCAATCACGTTCTCTTTGCCCATCGCCTCTACCGCAATTTCCGCTGTCACTGAGGAGTCGATTCCGCCGCTCAGCCCGAGCAGTGCTTTTCCGAATCCACTCTTGTGAGCGTAGTCCCGGAGCCCGAGCACGAGGGCAGCGTGAATCTCCTCCATCTCCGCCTGCCGAAAATTCGGGGAGATCTTTGCCTCCTCCGAGTCCGTGTCGATCACGGCCAGCTCTTCGGCAAACCCGTCCAGGCCACCCAGAACTCTTCCCTCTTGATCGGCGACCAGACTGTGCCCGTCAAACACGAGCTCGTCGTTCCCTCCTACCGCGTTGCAGTATACAACCGTGCACTGGCATCGGGCCGCCGCATTCAGGACAATCTCCTCTCGAAACGAATCCTTGCCGTAGTGCCAGGGACTGGCGGAGAGGTTCAGTAGGAGGTCGAGTCGCTCAGTCTCGAGCAGATCGAGAGGATCTTTCTCGTAGCGCTTCCGAGTCTCAACCGATGGCGCCGTCCAAATGTCCTCACAGATTGTAACGCCAATTCGGAAGCTATGGTACTGCACCACCAGAGGCTCTTTGGCGGGCTGAAAATAGCGGTCCTCGTCGAAAACGTCGTAGGTCGGAAGAAGGCACTTGTGCGCCACCCGTTGGACCTTGCCCTGCTCGCACCAGGCCGAGGCGTTGTAGTAACCTCGCCCGTTCGAAAGTTCGTTCCTGGCTACAAATCCTGCCACAAGCGGAACTTCCCCGACCTCTTGTGCCACCCTCTTGACCGATTCTTCATTGTCCGAGACAAATCGCGATTTAAAGATCAGGTCTCGAGGCGGGTAACCGCTGATCACGAGCTCAGGGAAAATTACCAGTTCTGCCCCCTCTTCACACAGCTTCCGGTAACTCTCGATTACCTTCTTCCGGTTTCCCGAAAGGTCACCGACCGTCGTGTTAATCTGTCCAATGCCGATTCTCATCACTTCATCTTCTTGGATCGGGGCCCGTCCCCGCCTATATGTCAACCAGAGTAATTCAGTCAATGACTCAATCGTGGGAACTTAATAGGTTAATAGGAATAGGGACAGAATTTATATTCTTGCGATTAGATATAAAAGCTGTCGAACTGGGGTCATGAGGAGAGCGCGACTGAAGATAAGAGGCGGCAGTGCGGTGTATCACTGTTTCACGCGGACGGTAAACAAGGAGATGCTGATGGACAGCGGGGCCAAGGAGGTGCTGAGGAAGCAGCTCTGGCAGATCTCGGATTTCTCGGGAGTGGAGGTGATAACTTACTGTTTGATGGGCAACCACTTCCATATTCTAATCCGGGTTCCGGACAGGGAGAGCGTGAAGGTATCCGACCGGGAACTGATACGCCGTTACCGGGTGTTGTATCCGAGGAGGACGGAGCATGCGCCGGCTGAACCCAAGATGTTGGAAGAGAGACTGAGAAGGGGAGGGAAGGAAGGGGAAGCGATTAGAAGGCAGCTTTTGGCGAGGATGCATGATGTTTCGGAATTCATGAAGAGTCTGAAGCAGCGCTACACGCTATGGTATAATCGCACCCGCGGGCGGGTGGGGACACTGTGGTCGGAGCGGTACAAGAGCGTCTTGATAGAAGGGCGGGATGCGGCGATGAGGGTAACGGCGGCATATATCGACCTGAATCCGGTGCGAGCAGGAATGGTGGAGGATCCAAAGGACTATCGCTGGTGCGGATATGGGGAAGCGATGGGAGGCCACGAGCACGCTCGCAATGGCATTGTGGAAGCGATCGGACCCATGTTTGAGAAGGAGCGATCCTGGAGAAGTGCGGCTCGAGATTACCGCAAGCTGTTGTACTGCAAGGGATCCGAGAGCGAGTTGGGGAAGGGGGGCAGCGCCGATCTGCCAATTGAAGAGTGGAGGAAAGTGATGGAGGAGGGAGGGAAGGTGCCGGTAGCGGTGGCGTTGCGATGTCGTGTAAGATATTTTACTGACGGGGCGGTGCTAGGCTCGAGGGATTACGTAGAAGGGATATTTCTGGAGTATCGAGAGCAGTTCGCTACGAAGCGACGAAGCGGGGCCCGAGTAATGAAAGGGAGCGCTTGGGAGGGGTTGACGGTAGTGCGGGATTTGAGGAAGCAAGTCTTCACTCGAGGAAGCTGTCGGGCTTAGCTTTCTGAACTCACGGAAGCGATCGGTCATTTTGGCTCATTCGTGTATTGCGGCGCGTTGCACCACCGACATCTTCCTTGGCGCTCTGTGGAACGGCAAAGCGGAGATTGAGGCGGCCGAAAAGCTTCGTCCTAGGCTTCTCATGTTAGAAGGAATCTGTCGGTATGAAGTTGGTCGCGCTTTACTCACATCAACCTACGATCCGAAGTCCAAGTCTGTTGCGAAGTTCAAAGTCCGACAGATTCCTAGTCGAATGCTGAATCCCGATACACGGATACTCATGAATGTAAGAGCTATTAGATGTCTGCGATACCGAAACTGCATGAGAGGCGTTAGGAGAGGTTTCCGGTTGTGTTTCCTATTCTGCTTCTCGTTTGCGGTGGGCGATGGGAGTGAGGTGGAACTTACTCTGGGAGAAGCGTTTCGACTGATTGAAGCAGAGAATCTCCGAGTGCTGTTAGAGAGAGAGGTTGTAGCCGAGGCATTTCAGACGGCCCTAGCCTCCCGCTCGGCTCTGTTGCCGAGTCTCGATCTGCAGGCAGCGCAACTACGAACCCAGCACGTGAACGTGGGCCGTGGATTTGAATCTCCGAATCCGCCGCCGAGGAATCGTTTTGACGCCAAGATCACCGGGAGTGTACCGCTCTTCGATGTTAGCCTGTTGAGCGGTTGGCGACTGGCAAAGTTCGACCATGAGATTTCTGAAATAAACTATGAAGACGCGGTGCAGTTTGTGCTATCTGATACGGGGATTGCCTTTTTCACCCATCAGCGGAATCTCTTTCGGGTAAGGTTACTCGATGCCAACATCGAACGTGATATTCGACTGCCGGATCTGGCCAAGAATAAGTTTCGGGCTGGAGTTGCGACTCAGATCGATGTGACCCGGGCAGAAGTCCAGCTGGCTTCAGACCAGAAGGATCGATTGCAACAGGATACGGTCGTGCTTGAAAGCGAGTTGAGGATTAAGCGGCTGCTGAACATCGATCTCGATTCCAAAGTCGTTCTTCGATCAACGGATCCGCTCAAGGAACAGTCCAGGCATGCACTCGGCATTGAGATCGATCGAATACTGGATGCGAGGCCGGATTTTCGCAGGGCCTCCCTGGAGCTGGAGAGGGATCGCATTGCCCTGAAGCTGGCGAAGAAGGAAATCCTGCCGAGGGTACAGCTCTTTGGTGAGTGGGGATGGGCGAGTTCTGAAATCCTCGATGGCGGCGAGGAGAATTCGTGGCTGGCGGGAGTCGCGTTTCGAATCCCGCTCTTCGAAGGCTTCCGAATTCGGTCGAACAGTCTCCGTGCCGGTGCGAGATTGCGCGCCCAGGAGTACGCCTTGCGTGATTTGGAAAACCAGGTTGCGTCTTCTTACAAGCTCGCGGTTCAAGATGTGGAATCGCGTTTCGAGCAGATAGCGATTTCCGAGAAGAAAGTCTCCTTGAGCAAACTGGAACTGGAGCTGGCCCAGACCCGGTTCAGGGAGGGCGTCGCTGACAATAGAGACGTAATCGATGCCCAAGCTGAGCTGGCGGGCTCCAATGATGAGTTGCTCGGATCCATTTTTCTCTTTAATGTCGGACGTCTCAGCCTGGCTCGGGTTCGCGGAGATGTGCGTTTTCTGCTCGAAGACTAGGAGGAATCTGTCGGCCCCAATATGCTGAGTTCCCGGTGCCGATTGGCGGCGTGAGCCAGATGAGCGCGTTCTCGAAACTCTGGAAATTGAGGGGCCTACATCTTCCTTGTGCTTTGCCCGGGGCAGAGCGGTGGCTTCTTTCGGTTGGAGGACTGTCGGGATCCGTACTTCGCGAGAATCCCCACGGTCAAATTGGAGTGTAACGGTTTTTCAGGTTGACCAGGTTGTCTCCGGTGGACCCCTTTGAAGAAAACGAAACCGATATTGGGGAGGAAGTGTCTAAATATTCGGCGGCCCGATCGGCGCGTGAGCGAGGCCAGATGGGTGCACTTTCTGTTTTTCAACGCTCCATTTATGCTCTATTTTGCAGTGTTCTGAATCTGAGTAGGCCTTTGTCGGTGAGGAAGAGGATGTCACGTTTTATTTCCCAATTTAGGGCGGGTTTCGTATCCAAAGATCTCGGGAGGGAGCCTGGTGGTATGGGTCCGATCTACCGTCCTTCCGGTTGGGGTCGGCATTCGGTTGTTTGGGGAATCCTCGCTTCCTTGATTTTTCACCTCCTTCTTATCTGGATCGTTCCATGGAGACTGGTGGCTGGGATCTCACCGATCTCTGAGTCGAACACGGAGATTGAATACGTCTTTACCGACGAACCCCCAGAACCTGATGAAATGCGATATGTGGAGACGAATCCGGATGTGCCGAGCAACGAGCCGGATGAAACGACAAATATCGCATCGCGAGACCAGCAGGCTGGGCAGGTCGAGGAGACAACGGAAGATTTCGACAATATTCCTTTCCTCGATGGGGAAGAAGAAGAATCGGTGAAGATCGTGGAGGGAAGTGTGATGGAGGAACCGATTCCGCCGGTGCCGCCTTCCCAGCAAGAAGCTCAGCCTATTCCACTGTCGAGGGCCGAAGTCGAGAGCCTGCCTCGCAGGTTGGCTAAAGTCCCCGATTTTTTGCAGCAAGATAAGCGTCCCGAAGAGGAGGGGATTGCAAGCATGCTCGAAGTTCCCGATATCGGCAAAGAGGAAGTCGAGGAGAAGGGGGAGGTCGAAGAGATTCCCCTGAGTCTGGACGCGTTGCTCGCCACACGGGCGGTGCAAAACGAGTCGACCGAAACTGAATCCGAAACGGTTACTCAACTGCCGCGGCCACGACCGCGACTTTCAGCCCGCGTCCCACCAGGTCCATTAATGCGATCAAATGGCCGGGCGCCGGCATTGGGAAGCCTGTCTTATGATGCGAGATTCACAGAATTTGGCGAATACCTGAACCGGATGTTTGACGCCATTGGATTCCAATTCGTCCTTTTGGCGGGCTATATGGAGGCAGCATTGGCTGAGATCTCCTCTCGAGTCATCGTGGAGTACAAAATCACGTCGGGAGGGGAGGTGAAAGATGTCATCGTTGTCTACACCTCGGCCGAATCGGCGGCTACGCTAATTTGTGAGGACGCTATTCAGTCGCCCTCTCCCTACGGGCCCTGGACCCAAGAGATGATTGAAACACTGGGTGAGGAACAAACGATTCGGATTACGTTTTTGTATCGATGAACCGCGGCAACGAAGTCCGGATGCTTGAGGGTCTGCCATTCAGGAAGGATGTCAGGATCGTCCTTCGCCACAAATCGGGGCTCATGGTCTTGGACAAACCGGTGGGTGTGCGAGCGCACCCGAATACCGCCGAACCGGATCCCCGCGCTCTCCTAACATGCGAGTATAACCCTGAGAGTGAATCTTACTCTCTGCCGGGTAGGGAGGGTGACTCCTCAAGATTTTTCCTCATCAATCGGCTGGACGCTCCGACCTCGGGTGTCATTCTGGGAGTATTCTAAGAAGAGTCAGCCAAAGTCGTGAGGAGACAGATTGCGGACCTCCGAGTCGAGAAAAGGTATGAAGCGATTGTCTTCAGCGAAGGTATTGGTAAGCAGGGAGTATGGCGTGATCGCCTGAGAAAGATTCGTGGGAATGGGAGTTTACGGATGAAAACGGGTGGAGGACAGACGGCCGTCTGCTCGGTTCGGGAGTTGGGGACCGCGGGCGGGCCTTTTGCGCTAATTCGAATTCAACTGGAAGGGAAAGCCGGTGAAGATTGATGCTTACTTGGAGACCCCTTCCGACTTTGAGGAACTGATGCGGTATGGCGAGCAAACGGTCTAAGTCTGGAGGAGGGCGGAAGGGACCGAATCAGCCCAGTCGAAAATGATCATCCCGAAAGTTGATAAACTGAGCGAGGAGCAGCTCAAGGAGGTGGAGTCGATCGTGGGCGACTTCGGGTGCAAAATCCAAGTCATCTACGGCGCCCATCGAAACATCTATGCAATCATCGGTGACGAACGGAGCGAGCTCCTGGTCAACCGCCTTGTCGGGCTGAGTTATATCGATCGTGTCGACCGCATGGAATCCATCTACAAGCTGATGGATGTCCGATCTGAACTAGCAAGCCAGCGAGTCGAGTTGGGAGGGGTGGTGTCGGGTGAGGAGCCGATCATAATCGCCGGTCACTGCACCATCGACCCGCAGAATGGACAGCTCTTCCAGGAGACCGCGGCGGCAGTGAAGGAGGCGGGCGCCTGTGCCCTTCGGGGAGGGGTCTGGAAGCCGAGAACGACGCCGCATTCGTTTCAGGGCGACAGCAAGTCTCTTGAAATCCTGCTCGAGGCGAAGAGGAATACGGGACTGCCTGTGGTTACGGAAGTGATGGACGAGGAGCAATTGCATGCGACGGTCGATGCGGGTGTAGACGTCCTCCAGATCGGTACGCGCAATGCGCTGAACTACTCGCTACTGAAAAGAGTCGGTAAGGAAACAGCTGGGAGTCGGATTGCAGTACTTCTAAAGCGGGGGCGCCACATGGGACCGATCGACGAATTCATCGCGGCCGGTGAATACATCGTCTCGGGCGGAAATCCGAATCTCTTCTTTTGTCCTCGCGGGACGATTCCGGGTTTGGATGGATACAGAAATCATCCCGATGAGTCGATTGTCCCATTGTTGAAGGAGAAAACTTGGGCCCCGGTAATCGTGGATCCCTCTCATTCGGTGGGTCGATCGCATTTCGTGCCCCCTTGTTGTTTGGCGGCGATGGCATACGGAGCCGATGGGCTCATAATCGAGACTCACCTGGATCCTGCTCGTGGGCTGGGTGACGATCCCGCCCAAAGCGTAACCCCTGAAAAGTTGGGAGAAATCATAAATGACGTTCGAGAGATATGGAATTTGCGCAGTCGGTACAGTTAGAGTTGCTTTTCTTGCCGCTCAAGCGCGGGTTCGAGAGCGGGTGAGAGGAAAACCACGAATTAACACCAATGGACACGAATGGAGAGGGGAGGGGGATTCCCCGCGGATTCGAGGATACCGGAGATGGGGAGCAACAGCCGTACCTGCAATGAGCGATTTCGCTTTGGACAGTGTCGCACGATTATGGGCATCTCATAAAATCCGTGCCTGTCGCAGGTAGCGAGTTGGCCAATGAGCATGGAAGGCAAACTCTTTCTTCTCGATGGGATGGCGCTGGTGTATCGGGCCCACTTCGCTTTCATTCGCCGGCCGATATACAACTCCAAAGGCATGAATACCTCCGCCTTGCTCGGGTTTACGAACACCCTTGTCGATCTGATTCAGAATCAGGAGCCGACCCACATCGCGGTCGCCTTTGATACCTCCGCGCCGACTGAACGGCACGATCTCTACAGCGAATACAAAGCGAATCGGGACGAAATGCCCGAGGATCTGAGCGCCGCGCTCCCTTACGTCCGAGAGATTGTGGAAGGATTTCGAATACAGGTTCATGTGCTCGACGGGTTCGAAGCGGATGACATCATCGGCACGGTCGCTCGGCGAGCTTCGAAGGCGGGGTTGACTACTTACATGGTAACCCCAGACAAAGACTACGGCCAGCTGGTGGGCGATCGGGTGTTTATCTACCGTCCGTCCTATCGTGGAGATGGGGCGGAAATACAAGGGATGGACGAGATTAAGGAAAGATGGGGAATCGAGCGGCCGGAGCAGGTCATTGATATGTTGGGACTGTGCGGTGACAGTTCGGACAATATCCCCGGAGTTCCGAAGGTCGGGCCGAAAACGGCACAAAAGCTGATCGCGACCTTCGGATCGCTGGAGAATCTTCTCGAACATGCGGACGAGGTAAAGGGTAAGCAGGGTGAACGGTTGATCGAGTTTGCGGATCAGGCCCGCCTTTCCAAGAGATTGGCTACGATCAATTGCGAAGTGCCGATCGAGGTGGATTTTGATAGACTTAAAATCGAAGCACCGGATCGGGATCGATTGGGGGCGCTCTTTTCCGAGTTGGAGTTTCGAACCCTGAAAAAGCGGCTCTTGGGTGACGGCGAAGTGCCCGGATCGAAGTCCGGAGCACCTGGAGAGGGAGGAGCGAAAGGGTCCGAGTCGGAGAGTGCGGTAGAAGAGGAGACCCTTCTTCAAGGACAGTACAAGACGATCGCCGATGTAGCGCACGAGTATCTCGCGGCGAAGACGGCAGAGGAGCGCTCCAAGCTTTGCTCTCTTCTGAAGGAAGTCCCCGCTTTCTGTTTCGATCTCGAGACGACCAGCCTCGATGCGAAGAAAGCCGAAATCATCGGCATTGCATTTTCCTGGAAGGAACAGAACGGCTACTTCCTTCCGGTCTCCCGCGAGAAAAAGGTGGCGGTTGAGGAGCTGAGTGAACTCATTCCGATTCTCGGAGACGAGCGAATCGAAAAAGTGGGACACAATATCAAGTATGATGTCGCAGTTCTGAAACGCTACGGGATCGAAGTTGAAGGGCCCATCTTCGATACGATGCTTGCTCACGCCCTGGTAGAACCGGAGATGCGCCACAAAATGGACCTAATGTCCGAGATCTATCTGGAGTACTCGCCGATCCCGATTTCGCAGTTGATCGGAACCGAAAAGGAGGAGCAGATCGGCATGGATGAAGTCGATCCGGAATTGGTGAAGGAGTACGCTGTGGAAGACGCCGACATCACCTGGCAATTGCGCGAAAAAATGCTCCCGCTTTTGAAGGAGAAGGGGCAGGAGAGAGTGTTTTTTGACGTCGAGATGCCCCTGATTCGGGTTCTTGTTGACATGGAGCACGAAGGGATCGCGCTCGATATCGAAGTGCTGGAGACATTTTCGGTTGAACTGAGCCAGATTATCTACGCCAAACAAAGAGAGATCGTCGATGAGGTGGGCCATTCTTTCAATCTCAACTCCCCAAAGCAGCTTGGGGTTGTCCTCTTCGAGGAACTCAAGCTTGTTGAGAAGCCGAGGAAGACGCGCACGGGACAGTACGCAACGAATGAGCAGGTTCTCAATGGGCTCGCTGCTCAGCATGAAATCGTTAGGCGCATACTTGACTTCAGATCGGCCGTGAAACTGAAGAGCACCTACGTCGACATGCTCCCGCACGCGATCTTTGCTCCGACCCAGCGGGTGCATACCAACTACGGCCAGCTGCACGCGGCTACGGGACGCATTCAATCGGACAGTCCGAATTTACAGAACATTCCCATTCGCACGGAGTTGGGTCGAGAGATACGAAAGTCGTTCGTTCCGCGATCGGGGGACTATCGGATGCTGTCGGCCGATTACTCACAGATCGAACTGCGAATCATCGCGGCATTAAGTGCAGATCCGGGGCTCAGGGAGGCTTTCGAGAAAAACATGGACATCCACAGCGCCACCGCCTCGCGCATCTACGGAGTGGATCCTGAGACGGTGACGACGGAAATGCGGAGCAAAGCTAAGATGGTCAACTTCGGCATTCCGTATGGTATCTCCGCCTTCGGGTTATCTCAGCGACTTGGCATCTCCCGAGCCGAAGGGCGCGATTTGATAGAACAGTATTTCGCACAATTTCCGAGAGTTCGCGATTACATCGACCGAACCATTGAATTTTGTCGAGAGAACGGCTTTGCGGAAACGATTACGGGGCGGCGGCGTTATCTGCGCGACATAAACTCCGCCAACGCGACAACGCGAGGGAGCGCGGAACGAAACGCCATCAACATGCCCATTCAGGGGAGCTCGGCCGACATGATCAAGATTGCAATGGTGAGGATTCACAAGGGACTCAATGAGAAGAAATTGAAGACGAAGCTCCTTCTCCAGGTCCACGACGAGCTGGTCTTCGAGCTCTTTGCGGCGGAGGAGGCTATCGTCCTTCCGCTGGTCGAGGACGGGATGAAGAACGCCCTCGAAATCGATGTTCCGATTGTTGTCGACTTTGGGATCGGAGATAATTGGCTGGAGGCCCATTAGAATTGAAATCCCGGGGGGGGGATTTCAATTCTGGTCATTTCGCTAACGCGAAATGCTCGAGCGAGAGCGCGGAAATTGGCTAGTTTGGTCCCAAGAGAACAGGGCTCGGACAACGACTCAATCTACGCCGCCTCGCTACGAAGTGTGTGAAATGTCCGGGCTAGGAATCTGTCGGACTTTGAATATTGCAACATCGCGGAGGTTCGGATTCAACGGTGAAGGGTGCAAATCTAGACCAAGTCCATGACGACAGATTCCTAGGAGCGATGGCGGAAGTGAGGCAGAACCTGTTGATTCTTTGCCTGGCGAGTTCGTCGTTGGAATCGCAGGTAAAAGCGTGGACCCTCTATGACGGCACGGGGAGAGAGAAAGCGATCACGGGTGACAGCGAATCACCACCCTACGAGACCGGGCTGGAGGCGCTGCAGGATGGATGGCGCGTGATCCAGATTCCGCAGCTGATTCCGCCGGCGCCAGGGACTGAATACTCGACTTCGTTTATGCGATTTGAATATGTGTTCGAAAAACTGGAGGAACTGAAATGACGGATACAGAGCGATTACTCGATTCGAAACAGATGGCTCGTTTTGTTGCGAAGGGTATGCTGCGATTCGACGAGCTTATTCCTGATGAATTGAACCGGGCGGCCCACGAGGAGATGGAGTCGACGAAAATTGAGCGCCCTCCGGCCGGTTGTCCGCTTTCGGAATGCTTCCCAAGTCCATCGGCAATAGGGGATGTAGTTCGCTTCCCTGAAGTGCAGGGAATCATAGAGAGTCTGGTCGGCCCTGATCCAATTTACGATCACCATGCCGCCCACATTCGCACCCCCAAGCAGGATTCGGCCCAGCATATACACGGAGATGCCATCATCGATACGCGGATCCATTTCGACATCCAGCTCATGTATTTCCCCCACGACGTCCCCTCCGAGATGGGCGGAACCCTAGTCGTCCCCGGGAGCCATTTTCGACGCATCAACGAGGCGGACATCGCCCGCTACCAGAACATTCGGGGCCAGATCCCGATGGTGGCCAAGGCGGGAACGGTGATCGCCCTTCATCACGGCATCTGGCACTGCGGTCGACGGAACACGACCGAGCAAACTCGTTACATGTTCAAACTGCGGCTCAATCCTCGGGTTCGACAGTTGCGTCTTTGGGATACGGGCGATATCGATCAACCCGGAGAAGCGGGAGAGGAAGCGAATGAAGAGGTTAAGAAAATCCTAAACGAACAGGAACCGTGGTTCGAACTGGCCGACGGTCGCCTCGAAATCGTCAATCGGATCAAGCTTTGGCGGTTTCTTATTGGGGACGAGAAATTCGATGTGTCCTACTGGCTGACGAGATTGGAAAACATGCCCCAGGAAATCGCCGGCTGATGCGCCACGGTTTCTCAGAATGGAATCGTGGTTCGGAGACTGATCGGCAACAAACACGGGTATTCCGGGCCGGTTGACCTCTGAGAATGACACGGTCGACGTTTTGGTGATCGGGGCGGGAGCTTCGGGAGGGGCTCTCGTGTGGAGTTTAGCCGAGGCCGGATTTGATGTGCTCTGCCTCGACCAGGGGGGATGGGTTGAACCGTCGCAGTATCCAACCACCGAGAAGGACTGGGAGGTTCGCCGCCAGACGGATTTTAATGCCGATCCCAACCAACGGAAGCTCGATCAAGACTATCCGGTAAACGCTTCAGAGAGCCCCATCGCGCCCCTGATGTACAATGCGGTGGGTGGCAGTACGATTCACTGGAGCGCTCACTTCCCGCGTATGCATCCTTCCGATTTCAGGGTAAAGAGCCTGGATGGGATCGCAGATGACTGGCCCCTTACCTATGAAGAGTTGGAGCCCTTTTTCGACTTCAACGATCGAATGATGGGAGTGGCAGGACTTGGCGGTGATCCCGCCTACCCGGCAAAGCCGCAGCGCCAGTTTCCGCCTGTTCCTCTGGGCAAGCTGGGAGACACCGTGGCCTCAGGTTTCGACAAGCTCGGGTGGCATTGGTGGCCCGCGGACAGCACTATCCTGACGATACCTTATGAGGGTCGCCAAGCGTGCAATAACTGTGGTCCGTGCGATATCGGCTGCACTCGTCAAGCGAAGGCAAGCGCAGACGTGACATACTGGCCTAAAGCACTCAAGCTGGGCGCGAAGCTGAAGACACATGCGAGGGTGAGAGAAATCACCGTCAGTGGAAACGGCCTTGTCGACGGTGTGGTTTACCATGATTCGGAGGGTGCGGTTAGGAAGCAGAAGGCGAAAGTCCTGGTCATGGCCTGCAACGGTATTGGGACGCCGCGGCTACTTTTAAATTCCACTTCCAAACTGTTTCCGAATGGACTGGCCAATTCCAGCGGCTTGGTGGGAAAAAATCTGATGTTTCACCCCGTTGCGATGGTAACAGGTGTATTCACAGAGCAATTGAACGGGAATCGGGGACCCATAGGATGTGCCATCCTGTGTCACGAATTCTATGAGACCGACACGCGACGAGATTTTGTCAGAGGATACCAGATTCAAGTGGCGCGCAGCATGGGTCCCGTTCATACGGCGCTGGGGGGGATTCCGGGGCGTCGCCTATCTTGGGGAAAGGACCATCATCGGGACTTTGCCGATCATTTTGCGAAGACAGCAACGTGCGTGGTTATGGGAGAGGATCTTCCCGAGATGCACAATTGCGTCACACTGGATCCGGAGCTGACTGATGGGGACGGCATCCCTGCGCCGAAAGTGTCCTATACAGTGAGCGAAAACAGCAAGGAAATGTTGAAGCATGGTATCGCCAGGTCGGGTGAAGCGCTTAAGGCGGCGGGAGCGGTGGAAATTCAGGTCGATCCGCTGAGCCGGCCGGCGGGCTGGCACCTAATGGGAACTGCTCGAATGGGGATTGATCCGGAAAACTCGGTGGTGAACGCTTCGGGGCGATGCCATGACGTTAAGAATCTATACATTATAGACGGGAGTATTTTCGTCACATGCGGAGCAGTAAACCCGACTTCGACGATTCAGGCCTTGGCCCTGTCGATTGCGGATGGTATTAAGATCAATGCGAGGAGTATCATTGGTTGAGAAAGAACGACCATGAACATTCAACGCCGAACGTCCAACATCCAAGGCCGAAGTCAAGACCTTCGAAGTCAGATGTTCTGCCTCGAATCCAAAGGCACGATATGGAATTCAAGGCAGCGAATGCCAGACCCTTTTAGTCCAGAATCTGTTCAAAAAAATCGAGCCCAATGGATAGTAGAGGAACAGATGTTTCCTTCCTGATCGAGGAGCAGATTTCGCTGGTCAACGGTATTCTGGACCGGATCATCCCGCCGCAAGGCGAAATGCCGGGAGCCGGGGAGGTGAATCTTGCCCCTTACATCGATCGTTTTGTCAGTAATTCGCAAGACTTGAGGGCGCTTTTTGGGCGCGGCCTGAAATCTGTCGAGCGCTGTGCATCTGAACGTTTCAAGAGGGGGTTCACGGAACTCTCCGATGATGAGAGGACGGCGGTGCTGGAGACGGTGGAGACAGCGGAACCTGAATTCTTCGATGTTCTCGTCAGGCAGACCTACAATGGCTACTACACACACCCGCAGGTGACATCTCGGCTGGGAAGGGACTCCAGACCGCCGCAGCCGCAGGGTTACCCTTTGGAAGCGGGTAATTTCTCTAATCTTGAAAAAGTTAGGCGTCGGGGACCGATTTATCGGAAATTATGATAACAAAACCTATTGTCATCGGCATGGTGGGATGTCGCTTCGCGGCCTCTTTCCACCTGGAAAACTACCGTCTGGTTCACGGACTGGACGTTCGCATCAAGGGTGTGACATCGAAGAGCAGAGGAAGCGCAACGGCTTTCGCCAAGAAGCACGACCTCGAAAAGGTCTACGATTCAGTAGAGGAGCTGTTGGGCGATCCGGAGGTCAACTTGGTCGACATTTGCGTTCCGAACTACCTTCACCATCCCTTGACTATACAGGTCGCGGAGGCGGGAAAGAACATCATATTGGAGAAGCCGTTGTCGGGATACTTCGGCGAAGGAGGGGAGGGGCTGGTGGGGAAAGAGACACCGCGCCAGAAGATGTTCGAAGGGGCGCTCGCTTCGGCCGACGAGATGGTTGAAAAAGTCAAGAAGAGTGGTGTTCGCTTCTGCTATGGGGAGAACTGGGTTTACGCGCCTAACGTGCAGAAGGCGGACCACATCCTCTCCCAGAGTGACAACACCATTCTGCGATTTGTTGGGGAGGAGTCGCACAGTGGGACTCATTCTGAGTATGCCAAGGTCTGGCGTACCAGCGGAGGTGGGAGTCTCATCAACAAGGGCTGTCATCCGCTCGGGGCGGTCCTCTATTTGAAATACAACGAGGGGAGGCGGAAGTTTGGAAAGCCGATCAAACCGAGGAGCGTCTCGGCGGAGGTAGCTCATCTCACCGAGGTGGAGAGTTTCGTAAAGGAGGAAGAGAAATTCATCAAGACCGGCTGGCAGGATTGCGAGGACTGGTCGACGATGGTGGTGACTTTCGAAGATGGCACGGTTGCCCAAGTCACGGCCTCGGACATGGTGCTGGGAGGTATTCATAATGTGTTGACGGTCTACTCGACCAAGACGGTGGTGCAGTGCAATATGAACCCCAATACCGGAATGCTGACCTATACGCCTCGGGACGAATTGATGGGAGACGAATACATTCGAGAAAAGGTCGAAACCCGGGCCGGATGGCAGCTGACTAATCCGGATGAAGATTGGATGAACGGGTTCCCGCACGAGCTCCAGGATTTCTGCGAGGCGATTGCCTGCGACCGGGAACCCAAGAGCACAATCGAACTGGCTCGAGATATTCTGGTAGTTTGCTACGGCGCATATCTGGCGGCCGAAAAGGGGAGCCGGGTCGATCTTTCGCCTTGGATGTAGTGAGCCCGGAGATTTCACACTTGCCTTCGCAAGTTCCGGCGAGGCCTGAACTTCGGATCGGAGGTTGACCTTGGTAAATTGCGACCAACTTCATACCGACAGATTCTTAGTGCTTGCTCGATGTGACCACGGATCTATGTTCGGTTGATCATGCGTCACTTCAAACCCGATCCGCTTCATCGTATTGGCTGTACTCTGTTTGAGGCTGCGGGCTTGTCTCCTGCGGACGCCTCCACGGTCATCGATCATCTTGTCGAATCGAGCCTATTCGGACACGACAGCCACGGCACAATTCGATTCTACGAGTACATTAATAAGATACTCGACGGTCACTTCAATCCAGAGGGCCGGCCCAGTATTCTGAGAGAGCGAAGTTCGACTGCGGTTGTAGACGGGGGTGGCGCTTTGGGGCAGGTGGGCGCCAATTTCGCTATCGACCTCGCTATTGCCAAGGCGCGCGAGCATGGAGTGGGCGCCGTGTCGCTGAAAAATACGAGCCATATCGGAAGGATTGGGGCTTATCCTTTGAAAGCCGCTAGAGAAGGCCTGCTTGGTCTCGCCTGCGTGAATGGCGGGCGCCTGGGCTACCAGATCGCTCCTTTTGGCGGTATTGACGGCAGAATCAGCACCAACCCACTCGCCTTCGCGGCGCCTCGTCCGAATTCGGAACCCTTTCTGATGGACATTACTACCTCGATCACGGCCGAGGGAAAGATTCGGCTGGCGCGCAATCGAGGTCAGCGCCTTCCCGATGGTTGGATAATCGATCAGGAGGGGCGTCCCTCGACGGATCCCGAGGTCATGTACGGCGAAAGTATCGGCGCCATTCTTCCCCTTGGAGGACCGTCCGGGCACAAAGGCTATGCCATGGGATTGCAGATGGAGATCATGGGCGGAATCTTGAGTGGAGAAGGGTGCGCCGACGGGACCCGGATTTTTACCAGCAATGGAGTTCTGTTTACCGTTTACGACCCCCTTTGCTTCACGGATCAAGAGACCTATGACCGGGAGATGCGGGACCTGGTCTCACATGTGAAGTCCAGCCGACTCCAGACGGGATTTAATGAAATATTGATCCCTGGGGATATGGAATTTCGCAGTGCTGCTGAGCGAGGGGAGGATGGCATTCCGATTGACGACAAGACGTGGGAGCAGATCTGCGAGGTGGCTCGCAAAGTCGGCCTCGACCCCCAGCCTTGGGAAGAGGCGGCAGTCGGGTGAATTTGAGATTCCTGAATCGCACCTCTTGAGCGTCCGTGAGGCTCCCTCGGTCTTGTGCCGGTGCCGGGGGGGAGCCGGCAAGTCAGGAGAAGATGCTGAACAGGTTCGAGTGGGGCCGGTGGGCCGAGGAGACGGCGAGCTGGAGGATGCAGTCTGCATAGTTTGAATAAGGAAGGATACAAAGATGGTAGGATTTGCTATTGTCGGTTTGGGGATGGGCAAATCCCGGGCGCGCCAAGTGATCGAAACCGAAGGCGCCAAACTGGTTGTGGTGGTTGATCTTAACGCTGAATTGGCTCAACAGGTCGCAACCGATATGGGCTGCGATTGGACCGCAGATCTGAACGAGGCGTTGAGACGGGACGATGTCGACGTGGTTCTGGTAATGACACCCAGCGGTCTGCACGCGGAAGTCGGCGTCGAGGTTGCTCGTGCCGGCAAAAACGTGATTACAACCAAACCGATGGACGTCTCTACCACCGCTTGCGATGAGTTGATCGCCGCCGCCGATGAGGCCGGGGTGCTTCTCGGAGTGGACTATCAGAGTCGCTACGTTGACAACAACCTCCGGGTGGCGGAGGCGCTCCGGCAAGGTTGGTTAGGCAAGCCGATCCTGGGCGAAGTTCGATTCAAATGGTTTCGCTCGCAGGAATACTTTGAACACGGTAACGGTTGGCGTGGGACTTGGGCGATGGATGGCGGCGGATCGTTGGCCAACCAAGGAGCGCATCTGATCGATCTGCTGTCGTGGTTTATGGGAGATGCGGTTCGAGTTTACGGTGAGACGGCAATCATGAATCACGCAATCGAAACGGAAGATATCGGCCTCGCCATCCTCAACTTTGAGAACGGGGCCAAAGGAACCATTCTCGGCACGACGACCTTTCCGCAAAGCGTCTACTTCAGCGCCGAAGTGCACGGATCCGAAGGAGGTATCCTGGTTGACGCGGCGCTCGATGGAAGCATGCGCGTATTCGGAGATGGGTTGGAAGAAAAGCTCCAAACAATTGAAAATCCGGTGAAGAATGTGGTGGAGGACGTCATCTCCGCTTTGGAGAAAGGCACTGAGTTGCGAGTTGACGGGCGCGAGGGAAGGCGGACCGTGGCGCTGCTTGAGAGAATCTACGAGTCGGCCAGAAAGGGAGAGGCTGTTACGGTCTAGGAATCTGTCGGACTCAAATTTGGAGTTTTGCGGACAGATCGTGCCCTTTGGAAAGCTGAATTCGCTTGTTGATCGCGGGGCGGAGGTAATCCTTACGCGTGGTTAGCCTTGGGCATGAAGTTTAACTCGTTTCGTAGCAGTGAAAAGAATACACAACAAAAATTTACTCATCCTCCTACTCCTGACCATGCTCTGCGTCAGCAGTTGCAGCCAATGTGATAGATCCGAAACCCGGCAGGAGACTGAAGTACCGGATGTTGAGAAGGCTCCGGCTCCCGAAGTGCACGAGGCTTCCATAACTCAAACTGTCGAAGATCTGGATCCTGAAAAGGCACTGGACTCGGGCAAGTTGCCTGAGACCGCTGAGTTGGGAAAAACTGCGAAAGAGCAGGTGAGCAAGGCGAAGAGCTGGCTTGGTGATGCCGTGAAGTCCGTCGCCCCGGATGGTGGGTCGGTCGAGGAGCTGGCGGATTCCAAGGAATCGGCCGAGTCCGGAGAATTGCTCGATACCAAGGAGATCGAAGCGGAGGCGGATTTGAAGTTGGGTGCCGCGAAGGATTGGATTAAGGGAGCTCTCGATTCCGCTACATCCGAGGACGTGTCTGAGGAATTGGAACCGGAAGCGGATGCCCTTCGACCGGGAGCGCCAACGGAGTCGGAAACTGAAGAGAATGCCGGAATCGGCAATGCCTTTGATTCAATCAAAAGACTGGCGGTGGGCCTTCAGTCTGAATCTGATGGAGAGGGGAGTGGTCAAGGCCTCTCGTCTCTCTTGAATCAGGACACCGTGATTGGAGGGTTGAAGGAGGCGCTGGCCGTGGGGACGAAGAAGGCAATCGATCTACTCGGTCGCGAAGACGGTTTTTTCGACAATCCGAACGTCAAGATCCCTTTACCCAAAGACCTCGAATTCGCTCGCAAAGCGATGCGGGTTTTGGGTCGTGAAAAGGACATCGACACTTTCGAGCTGACGTTGAATCGTGCGGCTGAAGCGGCCATTCCGGAGGTCGCATCGATCATTGCCAGCGCCATCCAGGAGATGAGCATCGCTGATGCCCAGACCATCCTTAAGGGGAAGAGTGACGAAGCAACTCAGTACTTCAAGCGCACTACCTCTGGCGCTTTGAACGAAAAAATCCTGCCCCTCGTCAAGGAACACACGGACAAGGTCGGAGTGACTTCGCAATACAAAGCGATTACCATTCGCCTCAAGATGGTTGGGAAACTGGTCGATTTCGACGGCCTCGATCTCGACGCTTATGTGACGGGCGGAGTCACAGACGGCCTCTTTTTCGCCATTGGCGAGGAGGAGAAAAAGATCCGTTCGGATCCTGCTGCAAGGACGACGGAGTTGCTGAAGAAGGTATTCGGAGGATCAGGTTGAGGTCTCAATCTGAGAATGATCTCGGTTTAGTGTGATGCCGGGGGAGCCCAGAGCACGCTGGGCAGGTAAGAGGGAATTAGGCTCTGACCAACCAGTCCGGCCAGTTTATTGTGGTGCCGTCGCAGCCTGACTGAACGACATTTTCTATCAGTTGAACGACCTCGATGGAGGAACCGTTCAGTCCCCAGGCCCGCACTTCCGGTGTGACCGAGCGACCTAGATTCACCAGCTCGCGAGTAACCTGATTGGCATTGAGACCGATTTGAAAGAGGTCCAGGTCCTGGCAGCGGGCGAGAGCTTCGGAATCAAGATCTCTAGGGAGCCAGGCGAGCCGGATACCCGGGTCGGTTTCTCGCGTGCGTTTCAGGTGCTCGAAGGAGAACGAGGTCGCAATGCATGCATCCAGCAGGCCATGTTCACGAATCACCTGGTTGACTTTGTGGGGCAGACGCTGTGCCTTTCCTTTGAGCTCCACATGGTAGGTGAACCGCCCGCCAAACTTCTGAAACAGCTCGTTGAGAGTAATCATCGGCACCCGGCGGAAAAGGTGAGGGGAGAACCAGGATCCCATATCGAGGGAGATCAGATCCTTCGATCTCATCTCCTCGACGACTTTGGGCCCGTGGCCGAATCGTTCCAAAGTGCGGTCATGGCAAAGTACGACCTTCCCATCGGAAGAGAGCTGGGTGTCCAATTCCACTTCCGATACTCCCATTTTCTCGGCCAATTCAAAAGCAGGAATGGTGTTTTCCGGAGCATAGGCGGACGCTCCTCGATGGGCGATGATGCGAAAGGAAGAAGGAACTTCAATGGGGAGCATAGCTAGGCGTCTGTCGGAATTTGACGTTCGATTGCTTCGCAAGTGACTAGGTTCGACCGACAGACTCCTAGCAATAAGAAAATGAAACTGAGATTTGTGGAGAATGGCACCTCTGACTCATTCGGTGGATGGTGATGTGCCAATTTCTCTCGGATGTCCGAAGAGCCTCAGGCTTCCAGGGTCAGATTTTCAGAATGCCACCATCCAGCCTTCACTCACAGGAATGCGATTAAGGATGCTCTTAGGGGGCACAGCTGCGGCGGTCTTTGCACGAGAGAGGGGGATGTTGCTGACCCATGCACGAAAGGCAAGTGTGGGGGATTGAATGAGCCTGGAAGTTCCCGTTGAGAGGGAGAAAAGGTCTCCCAGATTTCAGGTCTCTTCGTGGATTTCCGGTTTGAAAACGCGACAGTCGATCTCGGCCAGTGAGGCGGAGAGCAGCTGAAACATCTCCTCATTTCCGCAGGTACCGATAATGGCGCCTCCGGAACCTGCGAACTTGGCGCTGGCGCCAACTCGGCGGGCCGCTTCCACCATTTGAACGTGGCCGATCGGCAAATCAGTGATGGATCGGCGAAGATCGAAATTCGCATCGAGGAGCGAGGCAAGAGTCACAGGGTCCCCGGCGGTCAGCGCTTTGCGTGATCTTGCGGCGAGGTCAGCGAATTTCTCCATCGCCTCCACCACCTCCGGTTCCCCTTGATCGTAGCGTTCGCGGAGATTGCCGTGGACAATTTCGGTGGGCTCGCTCAGGTCCGTGCTGAAGGCGATGTACAAAAGTGGCAGCTCCTCTTCAATTCGGCTGTATCGGCCAAAATCGAGGCCGTCCTCCCTCCCCATTGTGTCATTGGAGAAATCCATATACATGACACCCTCGTATATCTGAATGACTCGATCCTGCAATCCAGCTGCGATCTTGAGCTCTTCGGTTTCGACGGCAAGGACGAGCGAGGGTTGCAGATGCAGGGGAATCGTGACCTCGTAGAATTCCATCAGACATCGCAGAGTGCCGACGATAATTGCGCTTGATCCGGCGAGACCAACCTGCCGCGGGATGTCGGATTCATAGCGTATAGAAAAGTTCCTCTGGTGCAGTGAGACTCCCTTTTGCCGGCAGTATTCAAAGAATCTCTTTATGGTCGCTTTAACCAATCGTGCCCCGCCGTAGTACCCATGCAGTTCGACGTCGCGCGCGAGTTCTGCGATTGAACCGAAACGTGACTGGTCTTCGGCGCTGGGCACGATTTCTAAATCCTCCCATGCATAAAGCAGGAGGGTGGCGCTGAAGTTTCGGACAATGAGGGAGATTGTCTTTCCGTTATAGCCGTCCGATGGATTACCCACCAGTCCCGCTCTGGCGTAGGCCTTCTTTCGGATGATATCCATCGAGGAGTCTGTCGGACTTTCTGAATCGATTGCCGTAGAAATGTTAGAGCCCGTCCGACAGACTCCTAGCCTGCTTTTCTCACGAACTCTCGAAACGTTTCTTCATCCGGTTTGAGAGATTCTCACCGTGTTCCGGGTCTGCCAGGGCGAAGTCGATAAAGGCGCGGAAGTAACTGAGAGGATTTCCAATGTCGAAACGTTCTTCTCCTTCCCCGAGTCTCAGACCGATGACCTTCCCGCCTTTTAGAATGAGAGCCTGAATTGCATCGGTCAGCTGGATCTCGCCGCTTTTTCCGGGTTTCGTTTCCGCCAGAAGATCGAATATCTTTGGGCTGAATACGTAGCGGGCCGCTACCGCCAGATTGCTTGCCGCTTCCTCCTTCGAGGGTTTTTCAACGATACCTTCGAGTTCAAAAATGTCTGCCATTCCATCGCGTGGTTCGGCGATACCGTACTGGACGGCATCTTCTGGCGGGACCTCCTCGAATGCAATGGCAGCGTCCGCATTCTTCTCTTCAAACTGCTCGATTAAGCGTTCGACGATTCGAGATTTCGCGTGCAGCCCAATTATTGAATCGCCTAACGCAACGACGAAAGACTGATCACCGACCAGCGAACGAGCGCTCAGGATGGCATGGCCCAAACCAAGCTGTCGGCGCTGGCGGGTATAGAAATATTCGACCTCCTCCCTTTCAAAATCGAGTTCGCCGAGCAATTCCTCTCGGCCGTTTTCCCGCAGAATCCGGATCAACTCACCATCGACGTCGAAGTGATTCTCAATCGAGTACTTGCCTGAACCGGTCACCAGGCAGACCTTGCTGATTCCCGAGTGGGTCAGCTCCTCGACCACATATTGGACGACCGGCTTTCGACCGACCGGTAGCATTTCCTTTGGCTGGCTCTTGGTTAGAGGGAGCAGACGAGTCCCCTGGCCCGCCACAGGCACCACCGCTAAATCAATCGGCATTTTTGCGCGTTCCGTTGTTAAACTGATGCAACCGGGACAGTTGACAAGAATCCATCGAAAGAGGCAATACTAAGGAGTCTCTAGTCCGAACATCTCAATTCGCCAATGCTACGGCATGACCATACTGCCATGTGTCAAAGAACACGGATTGGTAGTCTGCCCTCTCCAGCTCTGAATCTATCTCTTCCTCGGTGAAAAAATGGACGAAACTCGACGTCACCGTATCGCCCATTTCCAGTCGTTTTCTCAGGGTAATGGATCGGATGAGATTTCCCACCAACGCGGTGACGAGGAACCTCCGCGGTCCCTTATCCTTGCGGACAAAGAAGGAGAGGAGGAGGGGAGAACCGGCCGAGGCGAGATCTCGTAGCTGGCGAAGAAATGCGACTCGCTGATCACTGTCCTGAATGTGGCCGTATGCTCCCCACCCGACAATGAGGCCATCATACTTTCCTTCTATATCCGGGCAACGATCCATCGGGGCGAGCTCTACTTGACCCGGGAGTTTCTCTTCATTCAAGAGAGCATTGGCAAGGTCGACTAGCTTGGAATTGCACTCGAATCCATCGACCTCGTAGCCCAGTTTTTTCAGAGCCAAGACCTCCCTCCCTCCTCCGGCTCCTGCCACCAGGAGTCTGCGACACTCGCCGAATTGATCATTTATTGCCCGTTTTTCCCACTCGAAGAGTCCGCTCCGATTGTAGTCCTCGTCCAGGTATTTCTCCTGGTTGTCGTAATAGTGACGAGTGATCATCTGAATCGACTCCTTGTCAAAGACCCCTAGCCAAAACCCCATATGGAACGACCGAATCATGACAATGAACCGATCCAAGATGCGTCGTGAAAAGAGAAACACCCTGAATCGAAGGGGATACTGCTCCTTTATGATTACAAATTGTAGGTAATCGGAAGAGGAAATCAAAACTAAAGTCAGCGCGGCTTCCGTCGGCGGCACGGGAGAGAAAACCGGAGGAAGGGCCGGAGAAAGAGAAAGCGTTGTGTAGGAGCGAATCAGCGCCTCCCCGGCACAAGACCGAGGGAGCCTAATTCACGTTAACCAGAAAAGTCTATTCAGCCCGTTAAAACTCATACTGCACCCCAAGACTGGCCAACCTGGGTGCACCGGGACGGGGACCGTGGGGGTGTCGCGAGGCGATGTATCTCTCGTCGAACAGATTCGTGATGGTGCCGAATATCTCTAAGTTCTCAGCGATCTGATAATAGGCGCTCAGGTCGACGACGAATCGGCTGTCGACTTTCCCGAAACGGGCGTCGCCTCGACCTGTATTGGGATTGATTTCCGCCGCTGAATTGGATGCGGAAGTGAAAGTGGAGCCGACAAAGGAGGCGTTGAAGTAGGCTCGCCACTTCTGAAATTCGACACCGGCGGAGACATTTATCTGCCATTCCGGGATATAGGGAACGGAATTTCCGTCCCTTCCTCCCGCGAAGATCGATTCCTCGTCCTCCGAATTTGCGTCTCCCACCAAGGTTGCGTCGGTGTAGGTCACGGAGAGCAAGCAGGGGATCTTGAAGTGCCAGTCATTTCTAACGCTGGGATCATAACCGAGAAGAAGCTCGACGCCGGTGGAATTCACCGAACCCACATTCTCTGAATCGCCCGTTCCGGCTCCTCCGATATTGTCCACCACGATGAGGTGGTCGAATCCGGTGTGGAAGAAGATGGCTTCACCGTAAAAGCCCAAATGGTCATCGAATCGGGCGCCAACTTCGAAAGCGTCTGATGTCTCTTCCCGGATGCCGCTCCTCGTGTGATTGCGGGGAGAAGGTGTCGATATTCCCCGGTGGTAGCCGGCAAACAGGATGATTTCTTCCCTTGGTTGATACGTGCCCGCAATACCGGGGGTGACCAGGTTGAGGTCGCTCGAATCGCTTCGAAAGGGAACGTTTGTGCCGTCCGTCGTGTAGTCCGAGTATTCGAAATCGAGGCTCTCAAAGCGAATGCCGGGAGTCACCGTCCAGGATTGGCCATCAATCTCGGCGCTCACGTAGGCCGAGATTGCCTGCGTCTCCTGTCTGCGGTTCCCGTCCGATCCGTTGGCGCTGCGGATCGAATCAATCCAGTTCCCGCCACTGTCCTGAATGAAGAGATTGTGCCATTGGAACCGCCGGATGCGGTCCTTGTGATAGCGAAATCCGGCATCGATGTGGTGTGTAATATCGCCGGAGCCAAGGATGTAATTGAGGTTTGTTTGGACACCAGCCATAGAGTAGTCGCGATTGTTTGCCCGCACTCGAAGTTTTCCGGCGCGACTGCCCTGGAGCACTTCCAGCGCCATCCCGTTTTTTCCCCCAGCAAGAGCGCGAGAAAGGTCCTCACCGACCTGACTCCCATCCGGTTCGTCCCCTTGGGGGATGTCGTTTCCATCGGTGTCGATATCACGAATGTCATGAAGCTTGTTCCAGTTCCGATGGAACTTGTGGTAGTAGCCTATTGTGGTCAGCTTACCTCTGTCGCCGAGTTCGATCAGGTGGCGCAGGTTAAACCGTGTGTGATGGGTGTCGATGCGGTCGTTCCTGGAAGCGGCGTAGCGACGGTAGGGCTGTTCCTCGAAATCCTCGGAGGTCAAACCGAGGTAGGTTTCGTCGGCATGAAGGTCCGAGTAGCCAACTTTGAATTCGAGATATTGATAGCGCTCCGAATTCGGCTCCCAGCTCGTCTTTATCATGTAGTCCGTGCGCTCGAATCCAGTGTTTTCCGATCCCGCGAATTCGCCTGCGCCTTCGATTGACTTAAATCCTCCGGCCTGTCGGTGAAAGACTTCCATGAGGTATCCGATACTTCCCCCTTCTTTCTCAATCGTCTGCCCGGCCCACGCTGTGGCTCGAACCTCACTGTCGCTTCCATAGGAGGCGCGCAGCATGACACTGTTTCCATCTCTCGGAATTCGTGTCGAGATGTAATTGATCGCTCCGCCTGTGGTGTGAGGTCCCCACTTAATCTGGCTTGATCCCTTGAGGACTTCGATCCCAGCCATTCTGCCGGCGGTCGGAGAATAGTAGGCCGACGGGGCCGAATAGGTTGCCGGAGCTGTCGGAACCCCGTCCTCCATAACCGTGATCTTGGCATTCCGGGTTGTGTCGACTCCTCTCAAACTGAGGTTGGGAAAAAGGCCATATCCGTCTTCCTCGCGTGCGTAGACTCCCGCAACGGGCCGCAGGATGCGATTGATATCGTCGAGCTGGAGATCCTGAATCTTGTCCTTACCGAGATAGGTGCCGGAACCCGGCATTGTGTATACCGACTCTTCCGAACCGATCACTTCGAATTCGTCCAATATTTCGAGCGCCACCTCTTTCTGACCTTCCCCAGCTGCTGCTCCTGCTTGGAGTGCAACAAGGATAGAAAGAACGCCCCTCAGGGGTCTCAATTTCGACTGTTTCTTTCCTCTGATTGGTATTGTTCGCGCTGCAGTTTTTGAGACTGAATCTCAGTCGCAACAAGGGGGGAATCATCGAATACATGTCAACAGGATTCGGATTTTTCCAAGGTTCAGTCGATTCGAGCCATATCCAGTTTACTCATACGGCATATATCCGCTCTAGATTGCGCCCAGTCTGGACATCTCGCACACGTCGTCGCGAGACTGCGAGGACACAAGTAGAGTGTGTCGCGACAGGCTGGATGGAAGCTTGTGACAGATGCTGGTTCGGCATCTGCGGCTGCGAGTCTGGCCCGAAATTGCATCCTTTATCGGGCGATCCGAATGTGACAATTAAATCGACGGCCGTCGATTTGATTGTCACAAATCGATGTCAGCGAGAGGCCTGGGAATTCACCGCCCTAGGAGTCTGTCGGAATCAACTTGGTCGCTAAATATGCCCTTCAACCTGCGATAGTATGTCCAGCCATATTGCGAAGCGCAAAGTCCGACAGATTCCTAGCGAAACAGGCTCATCTGATGGGGACCCTCTCCAGATTGGGAGCGAGTCCCCTTTCTCGTTTTCCGTTCGAGCAGTTTTTCCTGGATCGACTTGAGGAAAGGAGAGGGTATTCGCTGTCGGATTTGGCCTCGGATGTTCCTTCTACCGGCGTAGGAAAGAAAAAGGCGGTTTCTGGCCCGAGTCATGCCAACGAATAAGAGGCGTCGCTCTTCGGCGATTTCCTCTTGGGTCGGGCTACTCCATTTGAGGGGGAGGAGCCCGTCTTCACAACCGACGATAAAGACGACGGGAAACTCAAGGCCCTTAGAAGCGTGCAGGGTGAGGAGAGAAACCCGTTCCGCCCTCGGGTCCCAGAGGTCGATCTCAACTCCGGTATAGAGTTCGGAAACAAAGGCTTCGAATCGACCTCCGTATTCAATCGCCATCTTGCGGAGGCGTTCGACGATTGCGGCCTCCACCGGCGAGTCCAATCTGTCTTCGGTTGGTGCGGCGTTCGGCTTACGGTTCTGTTTGCCGATGGCCAATTCGAGCCGATCTGAGATTGGAGTTTCCGGTGGACTTCGAAGCATCTGATTTACCAGGTCCTGGACAAACGGTTGTTCGTGAAGCTGGTTGTGAGAGCGCTTCTGATAGGGGATGCCGGATCGTTCGAAGGCCGCTACGAGCGCAGTAGTCTGAAAATCCGCCCGGTAGAGGACGGCAAAATCCGAAAAGGAGAGTGCTTGCTCCGCCTCTCCTTGGACTCGTCCACTGTCAATTTCGAAGAAGCTTGAGCCCCCAATTAGCCTTTCCACGGTTTGCACCACGAAATTCGCTTCAACCTGCTCCGAGGCGCACTCATTGATTTCGATACGGGAGAGGTCGTCGACGAGAGCGTGAAGCATTCGATTTTCGACAAGGCTGGCGGGCGCGATCATTTGAGTCGCCGCCTCAACGATGGTGCGAGTCGATCGATAATTTCGTCTCAGCTGCACGAGAGGCGCTTCAGGGTAGTCTTTCTGGAACTGGCCGAAGAAATGGACATCGGCGCCGCGAAAACGGTAGATCGACTGATCGGGATCGCCGATGACGCAGATGTTCGCCTTATCTGAGGCAATCAGTCCAACGAGGCGATATTGAATTTCGTCGACATCCTGAAATTCATCCACCGAAAGCCAACGGTAGCGGCGACGATATTCGTTGGCTATTTTCTTGTTCTCTTGGAGGAGGTGGGTTGGGAGTTTGAGGAGGTCGTCGAAATCGATGAGGCCGCCTTCGCGTAGAGCGCGATCATAGGACGAGAGTGCCTCGATCTCTCCCAGGGTGAAAGTTTTCTGGGGAGGAAGTGGCTGATAGGCAAAAAGATAAAAAAAGAGCTAGACAAACCCGAGGGAATCAGTCATGCCAAGATGGTATGAAAGACAAAAAATCTTACCATCTGACTCCTTCGATAGATCGTCTAACTCTGCGTCTGATCTTGCCCGAAGAGCAGGAGCGATTCAATGATCTTTTGATCCAACATCATTATTTGCACAGTGCGGGGAGCGCGGGAGAGACCCTGCGCTATGTGGCTTTGATCGACGGGCAATGGGTGTGTCTTTTGCTGTGGGGAGCGGCTAGCTACCGGCTGAAGGATCGAGACGGCTGGATCGGCTGGGATGGGGCGCGACGGCATGCGCGCTTGAAACTGGTGGTGCAGAACCGGCGTTTTCTCATTCTGCCCGGGCTCAAGCTGGCCAATCTGGCCTCCAAGACGTTGGCGATGTGCCTGAGAGTCTTGGCCGATCACTGGGAGCAGGCCTTTGCCTATCGCCCCTTGGTAGCGGAAACTTTCGTGGACCCACAGATCCACCGAGGCACTTGCTACAAGGCGAGCGGGTGGACTCCTTTGGGCTTGAGCGCGGGATATGGTCGACAGCGGGAAGATTTCTATGAACGCCATGAGCGCCCCAAGCAGATCTGGGTCAAACCCCTGCGGGCTGATGCTCTGCAACTGCTGCGCTCGCCAGGGCCCTTGCCCAAGGCACACCGTGAGGCCCTCAATGCCAACGACAACTCCCATGCGGTCTGCCTCAAAGTGGAACAGATGACAAGCCTCCGGGAACGCTTCCACCAGATCGAAGACTTCCGTCGAAAAGCGGGCCGTCGCTATCGACTCGCCACGGTCTTGAGTATGATTGTGCTCGGCACCCTCTGCGGCAAACACAACCTCAAGGAGATCGTGCGCCTGGCCCATCACCTCAATCAAGCCCAACTGCGCGCCTTACGCTCCTGGAAAAACCCCAAAACAAGCCGTTTTCAGGCCCCCTGCTATGATGTCTTCTACCGGGTGTTGCAAAACGTCGAGGCCGAGCTTTTCGATCAAATCCTCACCCAATTCATAGCCTCGCCCGAGGGCCGTTTGCCCCGCGATATTGCGGTTGACGGTAAGACTCTCAAAGGCACTGACAAAGAACCGGCCAAGGCCTTGCACCTGGTGGCCGCGGTCGATCATCAAAGCGCTCAAACGATTGCCCAAGTCGCTACCGCCGACAAATCCAACGAGATCACCGCCGCCCAAACTCTCCTGCGCAAGATGCCGGCCATGGACGGATCCACCTTCACCTTCGACGCCATGCATAACCAAAAAGAAACGGCCCACATCGTGGTCGAAGAACTCGGTGCTGACTATATCATCCAGATCAAAGACAACCAACCCACCATGCATCAAGACGCAAAGAATCTTTTCGGCCCCTCCCCCTTTTTGTCCACCAAACCGTAGATAAGGACCATGGCCGCCTGGAGATTCGTCAAATAGCAACCCATCCTCTAAGCGCTCCCTCCCTTGGCTTGCCTCATGCTCGTCAGTTCGCCTCTGTCCAACGCACCTTCCATTATCCTAACAAAGCGAAACCTTCCTCGGAACGCTCCTACTATGTCAGCAGCCGCGATCCCACCGACTTGAGCCCTCCTCAGTTCCTATCGAAAATCCGCAACCACTGGGCCATCGAAAACAAAAACCACTACCCCAGAGATCGCTTCTTCGATGAAGATCGATGTATGATCCGTAACCATAACGCAGCCAGAATCCTGGCTGCTTGCAGGCAACTGGTTCTTAGCCTCAAATCTACCATGGGCTTCGAATCCACCCCTGCCCTCTGTGATCATTTCACCTTCAACCTACACAAGGCCATCAATATCATCACCTAATGTCCCGAGAATCAAAACACCGTACGATCTCTCCCTCTTCCGCCGAAGATTGCTCGCGGTTGCGTTTAAGTCGGGATATACGGGAGAGCCGGTTTCGTGCCTTCTTTCGGGAATGCGCAGAGATCCGCCTGATGATTGCCAGCCGCTCGCCCTCGGATGCGATGCGAAAATCTTTGGGTAGATCGAGGAGTTCAGCCTGTTCACGGAGAATCGAGAGACCGAGTGAGTGGAACGTCATCACCGGAACGGATCCGGAGGATTGCGGTAGCAAGGCTGCGAGTCTGTCGCGCATCTCCTCGGCAGCTCGTTTGGTGAAGGTGATGGCAAGGCACTCTTCGGGTGCGGCGCCACAGTTCGTGACCAAATGGGCGATTCGGTGGGTCAGGGTTCGGGTCTTCCCGGTGCCTGGTCCCGCGACGATGAGGAGAGGGCCGAGGGCAATGGATGCGGCTCCCATCTGTTCGGTATCGAGGCGATCGGTGATCGATCGATTGGAAGAGGGAAGGCTGTAGTCGAGGGGAAGGAGAAACTGACCCGAAGGAGCGTCGTTCTCTTCGGAGTAGAACCCCGGCGCCGGAGATTCAGACACTCTCTTTTCCGGTTGATCGGAATCGTCGGGGAGTTCGAAGAGGAGTCCCACCGATGTCCCCCGGTGCAGCTCATCCCTGGTAAAGAGCCGGATAGTTCCGTACTCACCGTCGTATCCAGCCTCACGAATGACGCTTCCCCGACGCATCCTTTCGACAGCTTCGGCCAGAAGGGTTGAACCATTTTTCTTCAGCTCGTCAGCCGGCGCCTGATCGAGGATGTAGAGCTCGGGGCCCACTTTGCCGAGGAGCGATTCGTATTTTGAGCGGACCCTTTTGCTCTGGGGCCCCACACCTTCAATCTCTGAGATCATTTCGGTGAGGGGAATGTAGGAACTGAATGTCGCTGCCGCATCCGAGGGTGGTCCCTCAATCCTTCGGTCGGCCAGTTCCATGACGCGGTGCATGACACCGATCGTGAGGGGTTTATTGCAGGCCGGGCAGAGGCCACCCAGGCGACGGGTGTCTTCCGGCATGAGCCGAACGCCGCATTTGCGATGCCCGTCGAGATGATACTTCCCCTCCTCAGGAAAGAACTCGACAGTGCCGCCGTAGCCGCTCCCGGTCTCGAGAGATTTTTTCAGGGAGAAGTAACTGAGTTCGGTTTCGAAAAGGCATGCTTCGCGTCCGAGTTTTGGAGGTGAGTGGGCGTCGGAATTGGAAACTAGGGTGAATCCATCGAGAGCGGAGAGAAGCCAGTTCATCGGGGGATCCGAAGAGAGGCCGGTTTCGAGGGCGAAGATCTCCGAGGCGAGATCGCCATAGCATTCGCCCAGAGCATCGAATCCGGATTTAGAACCGAAGACCGAGAACCAGGGCGTCCAGATGTGCGCCGGAATGAGAAAGCAGCCCTCTCCTGCTTCCAAAGTAATTTCGAGAAGATGACGGGAATCGAGACCGAGAATAGGACGCCCATCGGACTTGAGATTGCCGATGCGGGAGAACGCTTCAATAATGCGGTCGGCCTTTTCCAGATCGGGAGCATAGATCAGGTGATGGACTTTCCTGACCTTGTCGTTTTTCTTGTAGATCGTGGAAATCTCAACCTCCAGAATGAAGCGTGGAAATTCCTGGGGCGACGATCCCCATTCCTTCACCAATGAGCTCTCGATTTCAGGACGCAGTTTGAAGAGCCCAGGTTCGGCCGGGATCAGCTTCTCTTTGATTTCGGCCATCCAGGCCGGGTGGGTGAAATCGCCCGTCGCCAGGAGGTGCAACCCCTTCTTTCGCCCCCATAGGGCGAGATGCTCAAGGTCGAGATCCCGACTCGTGGCCCGGGAGTACTTTGAGTGAATGTGGAGATCGGCGTAGAATCGGTTTGGCACAGATTGCAGGGCAAGAGATACGGTACTGGAATTCCTTTGTAGCAGCCGGTCGGTGGCCACCGATTGACGACCGCAGAGGTTCTGAAATCCAGGTTCCGCTATCCAGTCTTACTTATTGAAGTTATTCACAGGGCGCTGGAGGAAGCTCCTTCGCGCTCATAAGACGGAGAGATTCATGGAGCGCTTTGGGGAGTGTAGGACCGCGCTTGCGCGGGATGAAGCCGGTTGAAGGCTCCATGCGGGGAAATTGGTCGCTCCAGTTCTCGCATCATAATTCGCCGAGTCAGAAGAGCCCTGCGCCTCTGTTGATCGCCCCAATTTGGTCAGGGAACCGACCCCAATGCTTCAGATACCTTTGCAAACCTGTTGAAATGAATCACAAAGCAGTCTGAGAATCTTCACGAATCGTCATGTCCAATCGGAACCCATCCATAGCTGTGTTAAAAGAAATCGTCGCCCGCCACGACTGGTGGTACCACACGATGGAGTTGGGACATGGCGTTCGGACTCCGGGACACTATGGCGAGAATCTGCTTCCTGTGGCCCGCCTGATGAGAGCAATAGAATTCGATGGTCTCAAATGTTTGGATCTGGGGACGATGGACGGGAAGATGTCGTTTCTTTTGGAGAAATTCTCGAGGGCCCGTGAAGGCAACGGGAGTGTTCTTGCGGTGGACTTGCTGAGACGCGATACCATTGCCGAATTAATCGAAGCTTTCAGCTCCACCGTCGTGTACAAGCCGAACGTGCATGAGCGGGATCTGGATTCGTTGATTCGAACCGAAGGACACTTCGACTTCTGTCTCTTCGCTGGACTCCTCCATCATGTATACAGTCCTTTCGATACGATCCTGGGCGTCAGAAGAGCGGTCAAGAATGGAGGGTTGGTAGTATTCGAGAGCGCCTGTCTTTCGAGTGAATCTTCGCCGATCCTCAGATTGAATCAGGGCGATTTATATCCCGACCACACTACCATCTGGTTGCCTTCAGCTACGGCTTTGCACCGTATGATGAATTTCGCCTGCTTCGATATTCTTGGCGAATGTTCCCTAGGAAACTCGGGAGAAGATATTATTCGGCACGCTCTACTGTGTAGAGCCGTCAAGCCGTCCGATCTGGCGCAAAGAATCGAGGACGAGTGGATCAGGACGATACTCTCAGGCGCTGCCCCCGGGAAGACTTTGGAATATCTCCTGCCACAGTTGGATCTCGCACTCCTGGAGTCCTTTCCGGAAGTGGAGATTCGATTCCGTGAGGCCTTACCAAAGCAAGATCTGCTTCGCGTAGGGGTAGACACTAACTGCCTCAAGGAATTCCAATTTTTGAGTCGCGGAACCCCTTCCGGTGACTGAAAGATCGAACTGACTAGAGATTTTTTCAGACGTATCTCTTTGTATATCGTAGCCTAAAAATGTTGAACCGTTTCAAGGCCCGGTAGAGACAGGCGGCCCAGATTTGGCTACTGGCCTCGCTTCTTTTTGTCGCCCTTAACGGGGGAATTTTGTACTGGCAAGTTCTTAGGTAAAACCGGGAAACTGAATTACATAGAGCCCGTCCCAGTGGTGGAAACAATTGATTTTTAATGAGTTATGGGCAAAAAAAAGGCCGGATAGAGCTGCAAAAAGCTCGATCCGGCGAAAAAGGGCGCTTATGCTTGCGTTAGTCAAATACAAAGCACGCCCTTCTCATGAAAAATATTGCCGTACAAAGCTTCCTGCGTCCAGCCCTAACTCCAGTCATTCGATGCAAAGACTACACCGTGTTTCTGGAAACAATGGAGCGGATTGACCGGGTTTTGATCGACTCCTCGCTGGAAAGGGAGGCGATCGTAAAAGCCTTGGAAGGATGGGATGAAGCGGGAGGGAAGGATCGGGAGCGACGCGCTCTAAGAGCGATAAAAGCGCTGCGGGTGGAGGTGGTGCGTCATTTACTCGGAGGGATATCCTTTCGTTGTCTGTCGCAGGAGTTGAGACGCAGTGAGCTTCTGGCTAATTTTTGCCGGGTGCGTGAGGCAGACGGGATCCGGAAAATATCGAAGAGCAGTCTGGAACGGGATTCGAAATTCTTCGACGAAGCGTATCTGAGACAGCTGCATGCAAGGATGACCGAGGTGGTGGGCAATGCTGAACATTGTGGTGAGGCAGGATTAGAGAAGCCGATCGATACGAGGGAATGCCTGATCGACGCCACTTGCCTGGAAGCGAACATCCACTGGCCCGTGGACTGGGTCTTGCTCAAGGATGTGGGAGCAACGCTGCTCAAGGCGATCAGTCTGATCCGGCAGGCGGGAATGAAACAGCGCATGCCCCAGGGAGCAAAGGGATTGGCTCGGGAGATGAACAAACGGTGCCTGGAGATGACGCATGCGCGTCGGCGCCGGGAGGCGGGCAAAGCGCGTAAAGGGATCCTGCGGCGGATGAAGCTATTGCTCAAGAAGATTGAGGGCCATGCCCTTCGCCACCGTGACTTATTGGAAGCTATGTGGATGCAAAGCGATTACACCGAGAAGAAGGCGAGCCGAATCATCGAGCGAATGGATGGTATGTTAGAGCAGATACCGCAGGTCATGAAACAGGCGCACGAACGGATCATAGGGGGGCGGCAGGTGAAGAATGAGGAGAAGATCCTGAGCGCCTACGAACCTGAGATTGACGTCATCGTGCGAGGCAAGGCAGATCGGGAGGTGGAGTTTGGCAACACCCTTTATTTATGCGAGAGCGCAGAGGGATATCTGTTGGACTGGAAACTGTATGGGGGGCAGGCCCCGAGCGAATTGAAGCAGCTTTGGGAAAGTCTGGAGAGGCAAAAGGGCTTCGCTTTAGAGGAGAAGATCGAAGCGATCAGTGGGGATCGGGGCTATGCCTCGAAGGCGGCCAGCAAGCGGCTCCAGGCAGAGGGGATTTTTGACGCCCTTACGCCCCGCAATCCACAAGAGCTCAAGGAGCGGATGGAGGAGCCGCGCTTTGTCCGGTTGCAGCGACGACGAGGGAGCACCGAAGGCCGGATCGGAGTGCTCAAGAACCGATGGCACGGGGGCAAGATACGCAGCAAAGGCTTTGACAACCGTAACCTTAGCGTGGCCTGGTCGGTTCTGTCCCACAATCTATGGAAAATCGCGCAGAGACTTGCGCAAGAACATGAGAAAGAGGCAACGCAGGCGGCATAGGGATCCAAGAATCGAGTCAGAGGCGCTTCCTTGGGAGAACTATCGACTCAAAGCGAGAGGAAGGGTGCTGGAAAGGTGCATAACGGATAAAAGGTAAGCTACCGAGGACGGAAGGCATGTCGTGGTCTACATAACGTGACGAAGATTGATATCGGTATCAGGCTTCCACCCAAATCCTCTCGGATTTGGGACAGCCTCTACATACGGTCGTTGCCCAACTCGGGGAAATCGTATACGAATGCTATTCCTAAATAGGGTGAAGAATTCTAGTGGACCTGAAGCTGGAGAATAGGATCGCTCTTATAACCGGTGGCAGCCGCGGGATCGGCCGTGCGACAGCGCTTCGATTCGCTGAGGAGGGATGCAAAGTTGGAATCTGCGCCCGGGGCCGGGAAGGGGTCGATCGGGCGCTCGAAGAGCTGCGGCCTTTCGGTAGTGAAGTCTTTGGGGTGGCTGCGGATGTATCAGAAAATGGAGAGACCGAACGCTTCATCAAGGGCGCCGCTGGTGCTTTCGGCGGAGTCGACATTCTGATCAACAATGTGGGAGGTAGTGTTGGTTCAAAAGATCTGTCCGACTCCACCAATGAGGACTGGCGCCGGACTTTCGACCTCAACCTCTTCCACGCTGTGCGCGCGGTCCGGACCGTACTACCCTACATGCAGAGAAGAGGAGGGGGCAGTATCGTAACGGTCTCCTCCATTTCCGGATGGAAGCCGGCTCCACAAGGAGCCCAGTACGGCTGCGCCAAAGCAGCTGAGATGTATCTTGCGAGCGGCCTGGCTCTCGAGTTGGCGCCACACAATATTCGCGTCAATACGGTATGTCCCGGTTCACTCTTTTTCCCTGGCGGCGGTTGGGAGCGTTTCAAGAATGAGAATCCGAATGCTTTTGCCGCATTCGAGAGTCGGGAACTCCCTGCCGGTCGCCTCGGTACCGACTTCGAAGTGGCGGACGTGATTGTCTTTCTGTCCTCCGAGCGAGCTAACTGGATCAACGGCGCATCGATCCCCGTAGACGGCGCCCAGGGAAGACCGAACGCGTTCTGAACCATCGGGTGGAAAGGTTTCCGGTCTTGCCTTCGACTCTGCTCAGAAATTCCCCTTACATTTCCAGCTTGCTAGCTAAAGACCTCTCTTCGCAGGTCCCGTATGACCGTCAAACCCTCCCAGTCGCTGCCCTTCATCTTCCTCGCCCCACTTCGTCGTCTCTTTCCGAATCGATCTCGATATTCAGAAAAGATGCTCTCGACGTACTCCTTAGATCCAAGCACGGCACCGTCCGTGAAATAGCGCACACGACACCGCAACGCCTCTGCCACAGGCAGCTTTCCTCCCTCTTCCATCACTCTGATCCATGTTTCGGTCGGTATCCTCCCTCGAAGCGATTCCTGGGGCGCGCCCAATGACCCTGTGCAGTAGAGCAATTGCCGATACTCCCGCGAGGCCTCCCGCCATTTGAGAACTCGTCCATACGAGCCGCTGACTAATTCGGCGATGCCTTCCCGCGCTTCTACGCCTCCTCCCACCGCCTCGCCATAACCGCTCCACCGATAGTCTTTCGGGTCTTCCACGATCCCCGCTCTCACCGGATTCAGATCGATATAGGCCGCCGTCACTCGCAAGGCCGCCTCCCTGCCTTCCACAATCGTACTCTTGAATCGCTCCGCCCAGAGCGTCCCATACCGATCGTGGGTGTGATTGAACCAGATCGTGTAGCGCTGCTTTAGCGTCTTCATGAATTCGGAGACATCATGCATTCGCGCCAGCAGACGCCTTCTCCACATCGCCGCCTCTTTGCCTCCTCGCTTTAGTGCCGCTGCCAGATACTTCACCGTCATCGCCTGATACGGGGTCGGTTCCGGATAGAGCACAGCGTAGCGCCTTAAGAGCTCCCAGTCCGTTAGGACCAACTCTTCTCGATCCGGCACTCTGATCAGAAAGTGGAAGTGGTTGCTCATCAAACAGTAGGTCAGCACTTCCACCCCGGAAAAGTCCGCCACTTGCCACAGCTGCCTCCTCAGCCGCTCCTTCGCAATCGCATCGAACAGAAAGGTTCCGTCCACCGTTCGGCTGATACAGTGGTAGACCGCGCTTGCCCCGGAAATTTTGAGACGTCTATGCCGCAACCTATCCCCACCGCCACTCCCCGTCAAGAAGCGTGGCTGGGTGGGTGGTCGAAGTATCTTGAGGGTTTGTTCTTTGACTTCGGAGGGACTGAGCAGAAGACGAATTTTCTCCGCTCATAGGGTCCCGACCCATGCTGTAAGTGTTTTCCCTTTTCCAACTCTAAAGGCCAGATTCGCCGTCAAACCCTACCTGCACCGCTTGGTTCGGCCGTTTCTGGCTGATCAACGACCAGGGTGTCATCGAGCACAACCTGCGCCGGATAGGATTCCGAAAAAAGGGCGTGCGCGCCTTCCCGGCACCCACGCCACTGGAGCCGGACGAATAGGTCATCGAGCCCTGCTACGATGACCCATCCCCCAACTACGACAACGAACCGGTGATGGCGTACGCGAACGGCTGAACCCTCGCTGCAGGAGCGATCCCGCCCAACGGTGAATTTCCCTGCCAGCGAGCTCTTCTGCTTGACCAATCCAGCCCCGTCACATATCCTACACATCATGACATCGCTTCTTTATACCGGTCTCAACGGGCATCTGCCCGCACCTCCAGAAAAGCGATTTCTTATCGGTCAGTGAATTGAGGACGTCCTTAGAAAGTCTTTGAGAGGAAGAAGACTGGCGCGGTGGGTTTGCTCACCATAAATAAAACGGTTCAGGACGGCATTGCCGACCGCTGCCTCTCGTTTTTTAGCATCGACGACGGGGAGCACCGCGGCGCAAAACTCGCCACGGTTCAGGTTCTCGTTCTCCTAATCACGGCCATTCATCAAGTGAACTCTGCGCGTTGGATCGGGGCTGGATTCCTCCTCCTCTGCGCTCTAATCGCTATTCTGCCACGGTACCGGCGAGCCGCGCTCGTGGTCGCACTTGGATGGCTGATCGTACGTCACGTCAGAACCTTCCCCGAAATCTCCAACCACTCCTATCTAGAGTTCACCGTGCTCGCTCTCGCCTGCTGGATGGATACATCGAAGGACGAGGGGCGGGCTCTTCTCCTCCAGTCCTATCGCTGGCTCACCGTCCTCACTTTCTTTCACGCCGGCTTTCAGAAGCTCTGGTACGGCAACTACATCGACGGTCGCATGCTGGCGTACATGGCCGGGTTTGACCCATCTTCCCGGACCGCGTTCGAGCTGCTGCTCTCGAGGCAGGAGATGGACCGACTGCTGAGCTTCAGAGCCGTGGAGACGCCGGGTCCGTTCCTGGTCGAATCCACGTTCTTCCTGGTTTCGTCCAATCTCGCCTGGTTCTCCGAGCTGCTGGTGGCTGCGTTGCTCCTGATGCCGCGCACGCGGCGACTTGGCATCCTGATCGGGATGCTCATGATGATCGGAATCGTATTCGTCGCACGTGAATTCGTCTTCGGCATGCTCATGGCCGCACTGCTCTGCTTGTTCACCCCCGGCGACCTCAACCGCAAGCTGTTGCCCGTCTATCTCGCGATCATGCTGGTCATGTTGGGCACGCGGCTCGAGTGGCTACCGCTGATCCGCTGGAGGTGATTGGGATGGCGTCGAAGACTTCACGGAGAGCATCTCGAAGCCGCGTGCCAAGCTTTTCGGTTGGGCTCAAGAAGCGGACCACCTTTCTGTTCCTGGTGACGTTGTCGTGCTGGCCGTTCGCCCACCACGCGATGGTGAGGACCTGGGACATGGATCAGTGGCGGTTCTTCGGTTTCGCGATGTATACGGCTCCGAAGAGCCGCGTCCGCGTACTCGACGTTAAAGTCGACTGGTCCGGAGAGAGCGACATCGGGCCTGCCGAAGAGCGCGCCTTCAGGCGCCTCGTGCGCCAACTCGCCCGGGGCCGCCAGACGCTGGGCCGCCAGACGCTGGGCCGCCTGTACGACTGGAGGGCGACCATTCGCGAGATGTTCACGCTGCTGCCGGGGGATGTCAAAAGCGTATCGATCTCCATGAGCAAATCGTACCTGGATGGTGACGCCATGCTCCGGACCCGCCCCCTGGACATGGGGTGTCGCCGCTCCCCTGGCGCCGAGGAGCTCGACTGCTCGCAGAGAGAGTAGTCTGTTGCTCGCGCTATGGACGTCAAAGCGCTTGGATTCAATGGTGTGCTGCCTATTCTTGCGCCTCCACGCGCGCGGATCATCCCGACTATCGGATTCATCATTAAGGTAGAGCCCGTCCCAGTGGTGGAAACAATTGATTTTTAATGAGTTATGGGCAAAAAAAAGGCCGGATAGAGCTGCAAAAAGCTCGATCCGGCGAAAAAGGGCGCTTATGCTTGCGTTAGTCAAATACAAAGCACGCCCTTCTCATGAAAAATATTGCCGTACAAAGCTTCCTGCGTCCAGCCCTAACTCCAGTCATTCGATGCAAAGACTACACCGTGTTTCTGGAAACAATGGAGCGGATTGACCGGGTTTTGATCGACTCCTCGCTGGAAAGGGAGGCGATCGTAAAAGCCTTGGAAGGATGGGATGAAGCGGGAGGGAAGGATCGGGAGCGACGCGCTCTAAGAGCGATAAAAGCGCTGCGGGTGGAGGTGGTGCGTCATTTACTCGGAGGGATATCCTTTCGTTGTCTGTCGCAGGAGTTGGGACGCAGTGAGCTTCTGGCTAATTTTTGCCGGGTGCGTGAGGTAGACGGGATCCGGAAAATATCGAAGAGCAGTCTGGAACGGGATTCGAAATTCTTCGACGAAGCGTATCTGAGACAGCTGCATGCAAGGATGACCGAGGTGGTGGGCAATGCTGAACATTGTGGTGAGGCAGGATTAGAGAAGCCGATCGATACGAGGGAATGCCTGATCGACGCCACTTGCCTGGAAGCGAACATCCACTGGCCCGTGGACTGGGTCTTGCTCAAGGATGTGGGAGCAACGCTGCTCAAGGCGATCAGTCTGATCCGGCAGGCGGGAATGAAACAGCGCATGCCCCAGGGAGCAAAGGGATTGGCTCGGGAGATGAACAAACGGTGCCTGGAGATGACGCATGCGCGTCGGCGCCGGGAGGCGGGCAAAGCGCGTAAAGGGATCCTGCGGCGGATGAAGCTATTGCTCAAGAAGATTGAGGGCCATGCCCTTCGCCACCGTGACTTATTGGAAGCTATGTGGATGCAAAGCGATTACACCGAGAAGAAGGCGAGCCGAATCATCGAGCGAATGGATGGTATGTTAGAGCAGATACCGCAGGTCATGAAACAGGCGCACGAACGGATCATAGGGGGGCGGCAGGTGAAGAATGAGGAGAAGATCCTGAGCGCCTACGAACCTGAGATTGACGTCATCGTGCGAGGCAAGGCAGATCGGGAGGTGGAGTTTGGCAACACCCTTTATTTATGCGAGAGCGCAGAGGGATATCTGTTGGACTGGAAACTGTATGGGGGGCAGGCCCCGAGCGAATTGAAGCAGCTTTGGGAAAGTCTGGAGAGGCAAAAGGGCTTCGCTTTAGAGGAGAAGATCGAAGCGATCAGTGGGGATCGGGGCTATGCCTCGAAGGCGGCCAGCAAGCGGCTCCAGGCAGAGGGGATTTTTGACGCCCTTACGCCCCGCAATCCACAAGAGCTCAAGGAGCGGATGGAGGAGCCGCGCTTTGTCCGGTTGCAGCGACGACGAGGGAGCACCGAAGGCCGGATCGGAGTGCTCAAGAACCGATGGCACGGGGGCAAGATACGCAGCAAAGGCTTTGACAACCGTAACCTTAGCGTGGCCTGGTCGGTTCTGTCCCACAATCTATGGAAAATCGCGCAGAGACTTGCGCAAGAACATGAGAAAGAGGCAACGCAGGCGGCATAGGGATCCAAGAATCGAGTCAGAGGCGCTTCCTTGGGAGAACTATCGACTCAAAGCGAGAGGAAGGGTGCTGGAAAGGTGCATAACGGATAAAAGGTAAGCTACCGAGGACGGAAGGCATGTCGTGGTCTACATAACGTGACGAAGATTGATATCGGTATCAGGCTTCCACCCAAATCCTCTCGGATTTGGGACAGCCTCTAGCTAGCCGCTCCCCACAGCAAAAGACACACCCATTGCCCGTCGATCAAAGCCACATAGCGCAGGGTCTCTCCCGCGCTCCCCGCACTGTGCAAATAATGATGTTGGATCAAAAGATCATTGAATCGCTCCTGCTCTTCGGGCAAGATCAGACGCAGAGTTAGACGATCTATCGAAGGAGTCAGATGGTAAGATTTTTTGTCTTTCATACCATCTTGGCATGACTGATTCCCTCGGGTTTGTCTAGCTCTTTTTTTATCTTTTTGCCTATCAGCCACTTCCTCCCCAGAAAACTTTCACCCTGAGGATGCGCTCCGGGATCGTCATGGTGCTTGACACGCCGTCGCCGGTCGTCTATATTCCAGGCAATCCGGGGTTCGCTTGGCACTTGGCGAGCGGCTGCCACGAAGGCATAAATTCCGACCACGAGGAGACGATCCATGGGCGCTGACAAACACCGCGTCGCTATCATTGGCCTCGGTCGCATGGGCCAGGAATACGCCAACATTTACGCCGCGCTGCCCAATGTCGAAATAGTTGCCTTCGTTGAGACCCACCCGGAGCGGCTCAAATGGGTGGGCGAGAAATACAGGGTTACGGCGCTTTTTCCTGATACGGAGGCCCTGTTACGCGAGATAGTTCCCGACATCGCCGCCGTGATCACGCCGACTAAACATTACGCAGAGCCGGTGATTGCCTGCGCCGAGGCCGGCGTCAAAGGCATCTCCACGGACAAACCGATTGCCGCCACGTTGTCCGTTGCCGACCGCATGGTGGAAGTCTGCGCTGAGCGGGGCGCCATCCTTTCCGGCGGCGCCCTGATTCGGGCCTACCCCGAGACCCAGGAGGTGGCCGGCTGGGTGCACGAGGGCCGCTACGGTGAAGTTACCGGGGTCAGCGTGCACGGCTGGAGTGGGGAGATCTCTGGCTCCGGCTGCCACACCGTATCTGTCCTGCGGCTGATGACGGGTGCCGAGGTCGAGGAGGTCACCGCCTGGGCCGAACCGGTCGACCAGCTTGAGTCCGACTGCGACTGGCAGGTGGCTTTTAACGCCTACTTCGAATTGAGCAATGGCTTGTATTGTCCAGTGTTCGACAAAGCCACCGAAGAGGCGGCCCTGGTGGAAATATTGACCGCCGACGCCCGCATCAAGACCGGCTGGAAGACCCCTGAGATTTATCAGGGCGTCGATGCGCGGGGTCACCGTATCAAGCAGGAAGTAGAATTCACCAAACACGGATATCCGGACACGGAACACCTGTGGGGAGCCATTCACTCTCTGTTGCGGACGGTAGAGACCGGCAGCGAACTGTGGATTTCCGGCCACGATCTGCGCCAGGCCCTGGAGGTGGCGATCGCCTCCCACGAATCGGCCAAACGGGGCAGCATTCCGATCAAACTCCCTCTCGAAGACCGCTCCCTCACACTGTATCCGCGTCCCTACCGCTGGCGCGGCGGCGACTACGATATCGAGACCGGAGAGAGGCTGGCCAAACGCGACGATATGGAGGTGTGATGAGGAGCGGGCGGACGACCAAGTTCAGGAGCTAGCGGCCCCGATATATCCGGATTCGTGAACCAGGAGACTCAACGTGTTGACCCAGGATCAAGTGAATCATTTCGAAACCTTCGGCTTTCTGATCCTTCGGCAGGCCTTCAGCCCGGAGGAAATTCGGCAAATCGTCGGTGCGGCCGACGAGCTCTGGGCCGAGGAGCTGCGGCGCGACCCCGGTGCCACCGATCTAGGCATAGCCCCCTTCATCGAGCTCCGTCCCTCGCTGGCCTGGCTGGCAGAGGATGACCGCCTCTATACTGCCATGGATCAACTTCTGGGCAGCGGCTTCGTCTGGTCCGGATCGGAGGGCAACAATGGCCTCAGTTCCGCTCCGGCGCACGACTGGCATGCCGACCGTCCCACTGCCAGAGAGCTGGATTACCTTCGCATCAAGATCATGCTCTACCTGTCGCCTATGAAGAAGGAAGAGGGGGCGCTGCGGGTCATCCCCGGCTCCCACCGCAACCCGCTGCATACCGAACTGCACCCGTTTCAGGCCGTGCACGGCCAGGAGAACCCGACCTTCTTCGGCCTGCCCGGGTCCGAAGTGCCCTGTTACGCCCTGGAGACGCAGCCAGGAGACGCCGCCGTGTTCAGCCAGAGTCTCTTCCACGGTGTCTACGGCAAGGTGCCCAATCGGCGCTACATCGCGCTGAAATATGCCGCGCGCCCGACCACCGACGCCCATCTGGCCTCCCTGTATCACTACTCCTCCTATGCCTTCGAGCCGCACGGGTCGTTTGTCGAAAGCGACAGCCCGCGTATTCGGGATATGGTCGACGGCCTCGTCCAACTGGGTGAAAGGGCTGGCAGCCTGGTGCCCGAATATTACCCTTGCTTCTGACTCTATACAGAATTCATCCTTTTTAATTAAACCCTGGTCCGCACAGCCAGGTTGCCCACCCGGGGTATCGGCATGGTCCGATATGCCTCGCTCACCGGCCAGCGGTCAATTTGTCGGTCCGCGCTACTCGATGACGATCTTCCGCTCGCCGTTTGCTTCGAGGGCGGCGAGGCAGATTTTCAGCGTATGCTCCGCATCGTCGATTGTGCAGCGGACCGACGCTTTTCCCGCGCACACGTCGAGAAAACGCCGCGCCTGGCGTCGGAAGAAGTCGTCTATTTCTAACTTTGGCACCTCCTGCCAGGTCCAGTCCTCCTCGCCGTGGCGTAAAACGCCGTAGCGCTCATCCGGGGCCACGAATCGCACGCTGCCGTGCTTGCAATAAAAATCGAACAGCAGCTCATTGGGCGCCTGGAACTGGTTGAGCGTGATGCTCACGAGCACTCTGCCCTGCGAAGCGCGGGCGACGAGATGCACCGTATCTTCGACGTCGACACCTTCGAGGGCCTGGTGGGCGTAGTTGCAGAAAACCGAGTCGAACGGCCCGGCGACCCAGTGGACGAGATTGACGGAGTATGTCACCGCGTCCTGGATGGCGCCGCCACCCGTTTCGTGTCGGGCGTAATAGATCTCTCGATACGCGGGACGGTACGTCGGGAAGTGCTGCCCTGAAACCCCGGTGACCTCGAGTAACTCGCCCAGCTCTCCGCTGTTGATCAAGTTCTTCACTGCGTGTACGACCGGACTCTCTCGCCGTACGAACGCGATACCGACGACTTTGTCCTCGGTCGCGGCACGCAGCCGGGGGATTTCCTTAAGGCGCGTCGACAGCGGCTTCTCGATGAGGAACGCCTTTGCGACGGGTGCGAGCGTCACGGCATGCTCTACGTGCAGGTGTGCTGGCGTGCAGATAACGGCCGCATCCCACTCGTGGGACGTGGCCTGCTCCACCGATTCGTACGCTCGCTCGACTTTATAGCGCGAGCGTATCTCTTCACGTTTCTCTGCATTGACCTCGCAGAGCGCTACTCGACTGGGAGGGGTCTGGTCGAAGCAGCGCAAGTGGCGTTCGCCAATCGATCCTCCTCCTACAATGAGTACGTTCATAGAGCGGTCCAACCGCCATCGACCATCAAGTTTTCACCCGTCACGTAGCTCGATGCATCCGATGCAAGGAAGACGACGGCCCCCTTGATATCTTCGTTATCGAGCATGCGACCGACGGGGACACGAGCGTTGTAGCGCTCGAGAAACGCTTTAGGCTGGTCGTCGAAGTATCCGCCCGGGCTGACGCAGTTTATGCGCACCCCCTTCTTGCCGTAGAAACACGCGAGCGTGCGGGAAAAGTTGATCATGCCGGCCTTCACGAAGTTGTACGTCGGAGCGGTGTCCATGTCCGTGCCGATGTAGAGGTTCGGATCGTTGCCGACGACGCCGTAGATGCTCGCTATGTTGATGATCGAGCCTCGCCCTTGGCGCACCATGTCTTCGATGAAGAGCTGGCAGATGCGGAATAGACCGCCGAAGTCTCCGGCGGCGGACAATTCCCAGTAGCTATTTAACGATCACTACAGAAGATCTGAGAGCCAGCTTTATCCGGTGTAGTGGCATGGTTCCGCGGGGCGCGCAGCGCGACGCGGAAACAGGACACGGAACGAAGTGAGCGCCGAATTCCTGCGGAGGAGCGAAGCGGATCCGCAGGCACGTCCACGCTCTTCCTCACTTTGCCAGTCCGCGGGCAAGGTGTAGGTGAGCAGCGTGTTGTTGGGCCATTCTGTCTCATTGCTGTGCCCGGAGTCCATCTCGAAGCTTCTCCGCGATGCGGTCGCGAAGACTCTTCGGGGCCAGCACCTTCACGTCCGGCATCCACGACAGGATCCACCGCACCAGTTCCCGTGGTAGGCGAGCAGGTGGTAGGGGTTTAGCCCGTCTTTCTCAACTGGGGCCTGATTTCGACGTAAGTCGTTGATAGTGGGCCAAAGGTCTACACTACAGGAGGGGTTATTTGGATTTGATTTGGGGGGGTGGTTGGGGAGGAAGTTCGAGGTGTAACCGGTTCAGTAGTAGCTTTTGGTCCTCACCGGGCTCGGTGTAACGGGTAAGCACAACGGTGCGTCCGTCGGTGGTGGGCAGTTTCACATCGAGCATTTGGATGGCCGCCATTTTGGAGAGCACCTCGGCTGGGGTCAGTCCCGGAGCCATCGGGTAGAGTCGACGTTTCAGGGTGACCCACAGAGAGTAAGCAAGGAAGCTGATAAAGATGTGCGCCTCGATGCGATCATCTCTCTGATGATGGATGGGGCGGATGGAAAGGTCGTTCTTGATTTCCTTGAAGACTTGCTCGATCTCAGTGAGCTGCAGGTAAAGGCGCCAGAGTTGCTCGGGGTTCTCGGCACTGAGGGTGCTGCGCAACAGATAGCGGCCTTCGCGGCGATAGGCTTGGCGGTATTTTTTTAAGTTCAACCGGAAGCTCAAAGGCGGCTTTTCAGTGGGGGCGCCCTTGGGGGCGATCTCGATGTCGAGTAATCCAAAGATCCGGGGACCGGCCTCCTTTTTGGCTTCGCCCAGTTTGATCAGGATGGTATCGCGTTGGTAGCGCCGTTTGCTCTCACGCAGCTTCTTGAGCGCCTCGATAAGACGGCGTAAACGACGCAGGCGCATGTTTTTTTCTTTGCGCACCCGATCGTCGCTTTTAGCCAGAACGTAGGTTTCACCTCCCTCGCTGAGGAGTTTCACCTCGATACCGGGACGCAACTGCTTCCAATCCTTCTGCAGCAACGACTGCTCGAAGCGACCCAGCCAGGAGCGCGGGGTACCCACCAGATAGTGGATCCTGGGTTCGCTTTGGCGCATCTGTTGCAAGACTTCCTCGGTCGGAATGCCCCGATCCATCACCCACACCCGGTTCGCCTTACCGTAGTTCTCTTCCACCCGAGAAAGAAAATCTTTTAAGGTGGTTTTATCCTGCGTGTTACCCGGAAGTACCTCATAGGCAATCGGCAAGCCCTCACAAGTCACCACCAGGGCGATCACCACTTGCACGCAGTCAGGTCGCTTATCGCGGCTGTAGCCGAACTTGCGCAGTCGGCTCGAGGCCGCCGGCTCCTGGTTCGGATCGCACTCAAAATAGGTGCTCGTCAGATCGTATAGCAAAATCTCGTAACGGGCATTGAACAGATCGCTCCACCTCTCGGTCAGGTGCCTGAACAGGGCCTTCTTGTGCCTGAGCAATCGATCGTGGCAGCGATAGAGCGTGTTCTTCTCGGCGATCCCAAAGTCTTCCCCCATCAGATCGCCCATCGCGCTTCGCTCATACCATTCCCGATGCAGCCGCCACTCGCTTCCCGGTGCCATCAGCCGGTAAACCACCAGGGTCTGCAGCACATGGGCCCAGCGGGTACCCTGACGGGAGGGTCTGAGACGCTCCCGCCAGAATTCTCCCAGTCCCAACTGCTCATATAGAACGCACCCAAGCCAGCACCCTCCCCATTGCCGCGGCTTCTCGATCCTGAGATCTTTGAGCCGTATTCTAACAATACTTTCGTCGCCCACAGGCGGGGCACGATCTTCCGGAAACAGCGCCACCTGTTCGGGTCTTTCCCTGCCCTCTTCGAAAATCTCGATGCTCTTGCGCCACGCTTCGTGTTGGCTATCGTTGATCTCTCCAAGGTAGAGGACCTGTCTTTGGACCACCCGCCCCCCGCTGACACGCTTGTTCTCAACGATATTCCAATAGTAGTGCTCTTTGCCATCTTTGCGCCGACGATTACACCTCAGAAACATGATGGCCCACCATTATACGAAAAAATCCCGCCCTGGGAAGAGCGTAGGTCTACACTACAGGCGGTTTTGCCAACCCACCTCTACTGTTGATGCGCCTCCTGAGCCCTACTACCCCCGAAAAAAACCGTTTCAGAAGTTGAGTTGGTCAAGTAGGGTTAGTTCATATTCGCGGACGCGCCCCTCGAAGGTCTGGTAGGTGGCCCGGATCGCCTCGCGGCGCTCGACGATGCCCGCCAGTTGAGCCCACATCTGGGGATCGATTCGCACTCGGTCTTCCGGCATGACGCCCACCTGCTCGCTCAGCCAATCCGGCATGATCGTGATGTCGCCCTCCAGCGACTCCGCGATCTTGTCCAGGACTGATCGCATGTCCAGGTGCAGCGGCGTGCCCTCGTAATGGGCTAAGAGCTTGCGGGCGAGGCCGAAGCTGAAGGCCTCCTTGCGGCTGATCCGTACCGGGGGCAGCGTGTAGGTCTCATCCGTCAGGCGAAACCCGTGCCGGGCATCGTCGTATGCCAGCGGAGCGCGTTCCTCGTCGCGCAGGAAATCCAGGTCGCGAGCCACGGTGCGGCGCGACACCTCGAATTCCTTCATGAAGTCGCTGCTGTTTGGCAGGTAGCCGGTCTCCGCGCCTTCGCGCACCATCTGGACCATGCGCCGGATACGGTAATGTTGGGGGCGGGAACTGGGTTTCATTTTTCTCAAACTTTCTTCAGGGGTATGCCGTTAGATGACACACCCTCTTTTCTACACTGGGCGGCATGGTGGAGCAAGTCTATCGTGCCCGGAAGCCCAAGGCATCGCCACTGTGGCAGTGCCTGTCGCGGTATTTCGATGCGTTCCTGGATGTCTACGAGGAGCGCTACCAGCCTCGCTACGGTTTCCTTCGCCCGATCATCCCGCAAGTCGTCAACAAGTACCTGGACTGTGGCGACCTGGAACGCGGGTTCGCCCGTGTGCGCTGCGATCACTGCAAGCACGAGTACTTGCTGGCGTTCTCCTGCAAGGGCCGTTGGTTCTGCCCCTCATGCCACCAGAAGAAGGTCCAGCTCTTCGGTGTGCTGCTCGCCGAAACGATCCTGTACCCCGTCCCACATCGTCACTTTACCTTTGGCATCCCGAAGATGCTGCGGCCGTACTTCCGCTATGACCGCGACCTGCTCAAGGACCTGTGCCGGATCGCGCACGAGTGTCTCCTTGAATACCTGCGCAACACACTGCACCTGCCCGAGGGCATTCCCGGCATCGTCATGACGATTCACTCCTATGGCGAATACCTCGATTGGCACCCCCATCTGCACGCTTTGGTGGCCGACGGTCTGTTCGTGCGCTCGGGCCTGTTCTACGTGCTGCCCAACGTTAGCCTCAACCCGCTGGAAGAGCTGTTCCGGGCGCGGGTCATCACGTTTCTCGTGGATAAGGGCCTCCTGCCGCCGGAGCGCGCGAACATGCTGCGTGGCTGGGACCATTCCGGATTCAACGTGCACCGCAGCCGCCGCGTCTTGCCGGATGAGCGCCAAGACTTGGAGCGTCTGGCCCAGTACATCATCCGCAACCCGTTCGCCGTCGAGAAAATGCAGGTTATCGCCCCCAACCGGGCCAATCCCAGCAGCTCGGTCATCTACCGCTCCGGCCTCAACCCGAAGATTCAGCGCAACTTCGAGGTCTTCACCCCCTGCGACTTCATCGCCGCGATCACCCAACACATCCCTGACAAGAGCTTCCAGCTTGTGCGCTACTATGGTTGGTATAGTAACAAGATGCGCGGGCAGCGCGACAAACGCGCCGCCAAAGAGGCTAAAGCCGCCGGCAACGCCGTCGAGGTTATCGACGTGGCCGAGCACCAGCCCCGCCGTATCCCGTCGCCCAAATGGCGCGAGCTCATCAAAAAGGTATGGGAAGCCGACCCACTCTTGTGCCCGAAGTGTTCCCGTGAAATGCGCATCGTTGCGCTCATTGACGAGCGCGAGGTGATCGAACGCATCCTGCGTCACCTCGGTCTGTGGGAAACAGGCGTGCGCGTCTCGCCGGCAAGAGCACCTCCGGAACCGGGGGATTGGGTTATCGAGCCCTGCTACGACGACCCGTTCCCCTGCCTGCCACGGCGTAGCGAAGCGAAGACGGGACTATGACACCGAACCGGTCTATTTGTCCCCCGAAGCCTCGGCGTAGGAGGATGGCGTACGCGAACGGCTGAACGCTCGCAGTAGGTGAGTTACGCTTCCGGCTCTCGGTTTCCGGCTCGATAAAGCCGCCCTTGGGGTTGTGCAGTTGCCCCGGAGCCCCCACCGGCCGGCTGACTCTTCACCCTTGCCTTCTCATCCCCGCCGAGGCATCCTTCTGACCATGACTAAAGAGAGAAAGGAAAGCATTTTGGAAAAAAATGACGATAAAACGCTTTTTCAGGCTGGCCGCAACAGGTGCGTGTCCGTACCGCCCGTAAAGCGATTTCTTATCAATCGTAGTCATAAAGCTCACAGTAGGAGGCCCCCTATGGTAACCCGGACTAGATGGACGTTTTGCCTATATCTATTCCTGGTCGCACTAAGCCCGTCAGGGTTACGGGCGGACCCCATCACTTCATTTTGGTTCGAGTTCGAGCATTCTGAAGAGGTGGGCCCATTCAGTATTGACATTCCCATCACTTCGTTAGGCGATGGATTCTTTGGACCTCTCCCTGTTTTCGATCAGGATATGACAACGCTGTTGTTCCCAGCAGCGGAGATATTTTTAGAGACGAGCAACTTCTTGATCTGCTTCGATCCCGTGGCTGCAGGGGGCGAGCCTTGCGGGGAGGATTTTTCTTCCCCGGAGCCTTTTCATGAGGGGTCAAATCTTTATACGGCGGATGATTCGCTCGCTTCGTGTGGTATTCCCACTCTGTGCCCTCAGCTTTTTTACAACGTGCAGATTACGGCGCACCACGGGGATCCAACACTGGAGTCGGTCTCCGAGCCGGCCACGTCAGTCCTATTGCTATCGGGTCTGGTTATGGGTGGGCTTGCCAAGCGGAAACGAGCCAGAGAGAAGCGGCGTTAGTCCCGCCTCTGAGGCGGGCCCAATCCAATACGGCACCATCCATTCCGGCGTAGGCCCAGGATACCCATCGCCGCAACTACTTGCCAAGCGGGGAGAAGCAAAGCATAACAACCCTCCAAGAAAACCGCCGAGCTTGCTTTTTCAATAGCCCACAATCCATCCCTTGGGCTGTTTTTTTGCTGAAATCCCACAACAAAACTCGCCCCCAGGGCAGGCTCCACCACACCCTGCGGATAGTAGATTCAATTCCGAAGGTTCAGAACTCGGATTCCGGTCCGTCGTTCGTCGTTCCGGTACGTCGAATGTCTGAAAATGGACCGATCTCACCCGTTTGGGAACGAGATTCGGCGTCCGTTCGTGGCTACTTTTTGCCGCCCCTAGTCGTGGTGGCAATACTGCGCGCGGTGAAAAAAGCTGCCATTAACGGGGCTATGTCCTTTGTTGGGGCTCAAGCGATGGGCAGAAGCGAAGGTCGTTTGGATGGGGTATAGCCGAAACTACCCATTCCAGAACGCCTTTTCGGGTCCGCTATATCGTTTTCTTCGATTCTCCCGATACCGGACACGATCATGGGGAATGCCATCGGCAAAACCGACCCCAACGATTTCCCAGTGAATCGTTTACGCCGAGCCACCAACCGAACGGATTTGAGCACAACGGAATGGGCAAAAGTTAGCCAACTGCAGTCATTGCAAGTGACCAAAAGAGAGTGATCATTCGGTCCGCTCTAGTCTCACAACTGCCGCCATTCCCTCGTCACCCACCTGCTCGCGGGATAGTATCCTGGAGGACCAACCCGCAGCTCGGGGGTGTGTTATGCAGTTATCCCTGAAATCTGGCTTTGTTTCTCTTTTGGTAATCCTGCTTGTACCTAGTACCTCCTTGGGAGAGGGGAACTGGAAGGAGATCTCTGCCCAAGACGCGAAACTTGTCCTATACGCACCCGGGTTGGAACGAGCTCAGCCCTCTTTTGAGAGATGGAAGGTAACGTTCAGCCACACGGTCGAGCGAGGATACTGGCAAGCACAGGGCCAAGAATGGCCACGAGCCCTTTTGGTATTAGAAGAAATTCGCCCAGGCTCACGAGTAATATTTACCGACAAGAGTGCCGCACCTTTGCCCGAAACCATTAAAGATGTTTTTTCTGACAATGATGTCACTGTCGGTATGGCGGCAGAGGCAACAAATCACATGGGAGTTTTAAAGACGCAGCGATTCACTTTGTATGGTGTGACTGAGTGTGTTTATGTGCGGCAATATCCTGCCCCCGACACCGGCGTTCCCATAATAGGGAGTGGTGGTACCTCCCGAGGAAACATACTCGTTGACGGTTGGTATTGCGCTGGACCAGGCAATTCTCTTGGAGACGACGTCATCGAAGCATTCGTGAACAGCGTAGGGGTGAAAGGGTGGAGTGTCCCCGACGCTGATTACGCGGGGGATCAAAAAACAAAGCTTGATCACGAAGACTTCAAGACGGCGTTACACGGAATTGAAATTCTAACAGCGTCTGAAAGTGGTATCACATTACGCCGCCAATCTGGCCTGTCGATGCAAACGGTCTACGGGGTTGCAAATAGACACTGCGACCAATTCGACAGAGACAGTTACCTCACCACATCCTCTTTCTCAAGCGAATTGATTTTCGTGTGCGAATAGCTGACGCGACGACAGAAGCGAAAAACCGGGTGCGAGAGCAAACTATTTTTCATTTCCAGTCCCAGGTGACGCACACAACCTTTGCGTCGTAAGCGGACGTCCAAAACTCCTTATCTCTAATGACTCCTCCGGGTCGGAAGTTAGCATTAGCGAAGTGGAGAATTACGGCAGCTTTCGCCATTTAATCGAATTTCTCGGAAGCGGACCCCTCAGATTCAGACGGTTATGCGAAGTTCCGGCCATTTGCGGTCGTAGCCGGTGCCTGACCTGCACCCGTCGCCCGTGTGCACGGGCACGGTGTCACTGGAGGGACGTTGTCGGGACTCAGCGGCGGCGATCTCAATTTTCTATCTCACCGGTAAGCTTTCCGAGCTAGCGCACTACCAAACTGTTATCGACGCAGTTCGCGAACGCGGCGCCATGTTGGATAAAGCCGGCCGAGATCATGGAAAACCTCAACCGCTCAAACCCCTGCTCTGACAATGCTCCGGTGGGGTTGTAGAGCCGGTGGACGATGTAGCGGTTCACCGCTTCGGTCAGCAACGGGGCCGACTCAGCGGGGAAAAAGCGCTGCAGCGTTGGTGCGACACCGGCGCCGCCCTCCTCATAGACTGTCGCTACCGCGCGCTTGCATGCTGCCGCCATTGCACGGAAGTCGTCACATCGACGCGCCATGACCTCGTTCGTGGTGTAGAAGCTGGTATAGGCGGTCGGTCCGCGCTCCGCAGCGGCATGGATCATCTCCACACCCGCGACCCGGGCCGCACGTTCAGCAAACGGCTGGAAGGCTTGGAAGGCGTCGAGGTGGCCGGCGGCCAGGGCCGCCTCGTTCTGCGCGATGCTCTGACCGGTCACGATCCGGATACCCGTTTGGTCCACGCCAGCGTCGGCCAAGTCCTGCCGGAGGCAAATCCAGGGCGTTGGCACTTCGCTCACCACCCCCAACCGCTTGCCGACTAGGTCAGCGAGCGAGAAGGCCGAGTCGAAGCGGCGACCGACGAGGAAAAATGGATCGCGTCCAACCACCTCGCCGAAGCAGATCAGACCGCAATCGGGATTCTGATCATGGGCTCGCAGAACACGCAGCGGTCCACCCCAGCAGACATCGACTTCGCCCGAAACCAAGCGGGGGAAGGTATCGCCCGGATCTGTCGATTCGACGAGGCGGACATCGACACCCGCTTCGGCGAAGTAGCCGCGATCGACGGCCACGTAGAAGGGGGCGTAGAAGACCGCGCGCAGATTCTCAAGCAAGGTGATTCGGGTCATAGGGGTTACTCGAATGCGGCTTTGATGCGTGCCCACGCTCGTTAACGCCTAGATTGAGCGAGTGCCCGATACTATCGAGGTACGCTTGGTTGTTCGCTTTCTCGGGGAACAGTTTTTCAGCCTACGAGTCTTCAGCCTACACTGCCAGTCCCAACGCGCACGCTTGACTTTCCGGCCAGTCCGCGACTAGCCAGCTGATCGGAAATCCGCTACACGGGCCATCGCGTGGTGGTTTCCGGGGAATGGTTGCACGGCTTGAAGGAACACCAGGTACAGACCACGCCAGCGCTGAACGGTCGAGCGAGCCGCACACATCAGCTTGGCCGTCTCGCTGAGGTTGTATCCTGCCGCCAAATGAAGCAGTGCCATCGCGCGACGCACCAGATTTCGGTCCTTGCTGCGTTGCACGGTTCGTTTCAAGCGACGGCGAATTGGACGAGGCATCGGCTGTATACTGTGTTGCATCGGGTGACCTCTTCTGCGTGGGTGAGTCTTGACACCTCTACAGATCGCAGAATGTCACCCGAGTTCCTTTTTAAGTTTTCCGGTGATTTTTGGAATAGGTGCGCTGACTCCGAGGATAGGAAAAGCTGGAACTTAGGTGTTCAAGTTCGCAATTTCGGTGAAGAATGTGGGTGGACCAAGAGCTGGAGATATTTTGAAACTGCAATGCTGGTACGGGTTCAGGGGTCAAGGATTCTCGGGAGTTTTCGTGAAGAGCAACCTTAAAAATGGAGGGGCGAGGGCTCTCGAGCCCCCGATCCAAAGTGGGTCTTCATTGCCCATCTCTCTTTAACATGATTTCATTGTCCCAAGTCCGGAGTGCTCTAGGTGCAAACAGCAGAGGGCTCGAGGGCCCTCGCCCCTCCAACCTGCCGGCTCAACCTGCACCCTAGCAATAGGACAGTCCATTTCCATCCGCGGTTTCGCCTCGTGCCTTTCGCGGGTATCTGTTTTTTCAGAACGAACATCGAATGGATCAGTTTCAAATTCGATCAATACCGAATCCGAATGGCAGCCAGCGGTTTGAGGTGATTGGAGATTGATATGAAATCCTTAATAGGCGAGCAGGTGGTAGGGATGTAGCTCGTACTCGGACACGCGCCCGTCAAAGGTCTGGTACATGGCCTGGACTGCCTCGCGGCGCTCCACGAATCCCGCCAGTTGCGCCCAGACCTCCGGGTCGATCCGTACGAAGTTTTCGGGCATCACGCCGACGTGCTCACTCAGCCAGTCGGGCTCGATGGCGATGTCGCCCTCCAGCGACTCGCCGATCTTGTCCAGGACCGAGCGCATATCCAGGTGCAACGGCGTGCCTTCGTAGTGGACCACCAGCTTCCGGGCGAGGCCGAAGCTGAAGGCCTCCTTGCGGCTGATCCGTACCGGGGGCAGCGTGTAGGTCTCATCCGTCAGGCGAAACCCGTGCCGGGCATCGTCGTATGCCAGCGGAGCGCGTTCCTCGTCGCGCAGGAAATCCAGGTCGCGAGCCACGGTGCGGCGCGACACCTCGAATTCCTTCATCAAGTCGCTGCTGTTTGGCAGGTAGCCGGTCTCCGCGCCCTCGCGCACCATCTGGATCATGCGCCGGATACGGTAATGTTGGGGGCGGGAACTGGGTTTCATTTTTCTCGAACTTTCTTCTGGGGTATGCCGTTAGATGACATACCCTCTTACTTACACTGGGCGGCATGGTGGAGCAAGTTTATCGTCTGCGCCGCCCCAGGGAATCGCCGTTGTGGCAGTGCCTGTCGCGGCATTTCGACACGTTCCTGGATGCCTACGAGGAGCGCTACCAGCCTCGCTACGGTTTCCTTCGCCCGATCATCCCGCAAGTCGTCAACAAGTACCTGGACTGCGGCGACCTGGAACGCGGGTTCGCCCGTGTGCGCTGCGATCACTGCAAGCACGAGTACTTGCTGGCGTTCTCCTGCAAGGGCCGTTGGTTCTGCCCCTCATGCCACCAGAAGAAGGTCCAGCTCTTCGGTGTGCTGCTCGCCGAAACGATCTTGTACCCCGTCCCACATCGCCACTTTACCTTTGGCATCCCGAAGATGCTGCGGCCGTACTTGCGCTATGACCGCGACCTGCTCAAGGACCTGTGCCGGATCGCGCACAAGAGTCTCCTTGAATACCTGCGCACCACACTGCACCTGCCCGAGGGCATTCCCGGCATCGTCATGACGATTCACTCCTATGGCGAATACCTCGATTGGCACCCCCATCTGCACGCTTTGGTGGCCGACGGTCTGTTCGTGCGCTCGGGCCTGTTCTACGTGCTGCCCAAGGTTCAGACCTCACTATCTTGCCCCTTTAAAGGAGCTATGCAATCGCAAGTTTAAATCTCGATTTATAGCCGAGTTGGAAGGTAATGGTTCGGCCCGAGCGGTCGGGCATCAGGAGCGGGTTCTGGTTGAGAGTCTGGAGGTACTCAATCACGACTTGCTGCAAATGAGGGGAATAGTTTGCGGTTGGGAATAGATGCGCTTCGACGGTTGCGCCCCTCTCTATGAGGGCGCCGTCGCAGTGAGTCAGATTGCGAAACAGATCGTGGTCGTCACGATAGTTGTCGTAGCCTTCTTTAAAGGGTTCAAACTGCTTGTAGAAACTATTGCGGGCGAGGATTTTCAAGGCATCCATGATGGATTTGTTGGAGGTGTCCAGGCGGACATAGTTCTGCTCAATGAGTCGCTCCAGGCGCGAGCATTCGGTCTCGATTTGCTCCCCTTCGAGTTGGAGGGCATTGAGCTTGTGATCGAGGCGAGCGATCATGGCGCTCCTTGAGGTGCTTTGGCCCGGATGGGCATGTTCGGCCAGGAGCAGTCTTTTCAATGCTTCGGTGGATTGGGTTTTCTGCTTCAGGAGTGCTTTAGCGGCACCGCTTTTCTCCTGCCTATCCTCAAGGTGTTGGGCTAAGCGCTGGTAGTGGATGGTGCGATAAGAGGTGATCTGATTAATCCCAAAGTACTTATCGAGGTATTTGAAATCATTCTCCTGAATCCAGCGACTGAACATCCCTTTGAGGACTGCTTCATCGGGGGCTTTTGGGTCGGTCCCTAAGATGCTCACCGTAATGGTTTGATTTCTGGGATTGGTCGCTTCCACCACCCATTGGGTAAGATGAGGATTCTTTTTCCACGGGCCCCGCTGATAGCAAAGATAATACTCCTGGAGATCTTCGGCATGGTTTCTGGGGCGCAGCAGGCGCAGTTGTCCGTCGATCCGTTGCAGGGGCTGGCCTTGAAACCTTTTTCCCAGGTGATGATTTCGAGTTGAGGATGCTCCAGGATGGCTTCGTAAAACCAGTCCGCGGCGATCGCCCGGTCCACGTAAATGCTCACCTTCTTATCCGCAGGCACCTCTACCAATTCGAGCATCGCTTCGCAGTTGGGGATAAACCGTTTCCTTATATCCTCGTAGTTGTCGGTGCTGGCAAAATAGACCGGAGAGCCCTTCAGGGTATGAATAAAATCGCTGTGAAGCGCTTTGTCGGCCAAACGGATGGTGGGACACCAGCCCGCCAGGAGCTTGCTCATGCCGGTGTAATGTTTGGTGTGCGGATCATAATAAAAGCTCTGCTCACAAGAAGCATTCAGGTTCCTCGCGTTCACCCTGAGGATCGCTCTTAAAAGCGCTTCATGGGCCAGGGCGCTGAGCCTTTGGCGTTGCAGATGGGGCGTATAGAGGACTCGCCCGATGAGCTTTTGCAGGTCTTCCAGATCGAGCAGTTTGCTCTGCTCGATATTCACCGCGGCCAACAGCGCGCAGGCCAGCCATTGCTTCAAAAGCCAGCCCTTTTCGCCATCTATCTGAGCCACTTGCCCGAGCCCTTCACTGAATACCAGCACCCCTAAATGTCGACACCACTGCACCGATTCGGAACTGCCCGTGGTAAAATCGGGAGACTCCTTGCGATTCTCCTCTTCGCCTTCGGCCTTGTTTTCTGCTTGCTCCTGCTCTGCCTGCAAGGGTGAACCCTTGGGAGAATCCCAGGCAGTCTCCCGATTTTGCCCCCTCCTCTGCTCGGCCTCCTTGGCCAAGGCCTCTTTGAGCTCCTTAAACAAAGGGCGCAGGGTTTCCCCACTGAGGCTGACTGCGAACACCTCCTCGATCTCACCGCGTATCTTCTTGCTGTAAGCGTACCGGCTCTGCTCATAGATCTCAAAAAAGCGCACCCGCACAAAACTCCGTATTTCCCGGGTCAATTTGCGATGCCACCGGCGCCCCGCCAACACCCGGCCCAGGGTTTCGGCATCGCCACTTTGCAGGGCCTCGCCCCACCGCTTCATCGTCTTGGGGTCAACCTCAAATTGTCTCTGTAAGCACCCTATCTTCAACCCCGCATTATAGAGCCGTCCCACCAGAATCTTGAATCCAACCTGCTCGCGATCGTCCCCCACCACTTCCAATAGCTCATGGCCGTAATAGACCTGCAATTGGCCTTTGCTCAGGTCCCGATAGACCGTCAGGCAGGGATTACGCTTGTCTACCCCAAGGAGGCATTGTTGGCAGGACTCTTCTTGCTCGGTAGGTTTCTCCATTTTCTTCGAATTAGTTCTTCGAAGGAGAAGCCTACCGTTTTCTTTCTCTCGTTAAAAGTCGGGAATTCTACTTGCGATTCTACCCACCCCGACAACCCGCATAATAGCGAGTTCTGAGGTTAGCCTCAAGCCGCTGGAAGAGTTGTTCCGGGCGCGGGTCATCACGTTTCTCGTGGACAAGGGCCTCCTGCCGCCGGAGCGCGCGAACATGCTGCGTGGCTGGGACCATTCCGGATTCAACGTGCACCGCAGCCGCCGCGTCTTGCCGGATGAGCGCCAAGACTTGGAGCGTCTGGCCCAGTACATCATCCGTCTTCGCCCTTCGGGCTGCGCCGCGACACGTCCGCAACCCGTTCGCCGTCGAGAAGATGCAGGTCAGCGCCCCCAGCCGGGCCAATCCTGACGGGTCGGTCATCTACCGCTCCGGCTTCAACCCGAAGATTCAGCGCAACTTCGAGGTCTTCACCCCCTGCGGCTTCATCGCCGCCATAACGCAGCATATCCCTGACTACGACATTGAACCGGTTATGGCATACGCGAACGGTTGAGACCATCGCGACAGGAACGGCCTGTCTCGCGCCGGCCGTTCGGCCTCAAACGAGTCCCCTCCGTGCGGTCCGGGGCAGCCCCCGGACCGCACGGAGGGGAATTCGTCGTTCGCCTTGACGCATCCAGCCCCCTTCAGCTACTGTCTTAACCGTAAACGCGCTTCTTCAGGTCGGTCCCAGCGGGCGCGTGTCCGCGCCGCCAGAAAAGCGATTTCTTATCAGTTGCGATTGTGAGAGTAAAAAGATGCACTATTCGGGAAAACTGATCGTTGGAAACGACGAGGGCATTCGCGAGCAGCACGTTTGGGGAGAACTGAACAAGCTGCTCTGCGAAGAGACCACTGCGGACCGAGATTTCACATTCGGAGACATAACCTACAAACCGGGTGGTCTACGCGGACCCGACTCCGGGGACGAGGCCTTTCACTGCCTGAGCGGCGAGGGGGTTTTCAAGGCTTGGCCGCCCAACGTGCCGCAGAACGAGCCGATTGTCGTGCCCATCAGGCCCGGTAGCGAGTATTACGTTCGCTTCGATATTCCCCGAACCATACAATGCACGAGTGCGGAGCCGCTGTTCGGCGTCGTTTTCCAGTGCCACGTCAAGCGTCCCTGCCACGCCCATTCTTTCTCCCACAAGCCCGGGATCGGCAATGAGATTCACCGGCACGGACCTGACACCCACAATCATCTGCTCAAACAAGACTTCGTCGAAGCGATGTACCTCGTCGAGGGGCCCGGGGGGGTCGCCGTAGCCGATGAGCGCAACATGTCCGTAACGGAATGCGTTGTCGACGAAGGCACAGCGGTATTCCATCCGTTGAACAGCCTGCATCGCCAGTTCAATCCCGGAACGTCGGGAGAGCCGAACCACTGGATCCACGCCGGCTATTATCACGGTGAGGGAAACATGCTGGCGGGCGTCTTCGACATGCCTGAATTCACGTTTTGGCACCGACCGCGGTGAACCCCCTGAGGTCTTCGCTCCCACGGTCAATCCGTTCGGGCCGGCATGGGAGTAGATCGTTCGGTTCTCTCCGTCGAACAAACTACCTTATTTCCCCATACAAGTACGCAGTACCCAGGGAGTGAATCCGGACAACGCCTGTGGTTCGCCAAAACCGCGACACCGACGGAAGTTCGCCGTAGGCGGGATGCTGGATGAAGGCGGAGATGTGCGATAGTCCGTGTCCAAGTGCCCTTTGGCGATCTCTGCTGTGGAAGCCGGCATCGGCATCGCGAGGCGGGTCCGAGGATAGACCATTGCCCTTGGCTGGGTGCAGAATTCGGATTTCGCCGGGCTCTCCACTCAGGCAGCGCGGCGGGTGTAGCGGTGATGCAGGCCTCCCAGCCGGGGAAGGGCTACGACCTTCCCCATGACGGGCGGCTCGACGGATCGGTGTTCAGGGGCATCCTTGGCCAAGGACAAATGGCACCGATCCTGGTTGCGGAGGAAGGAGGCCCAGGTCTGAGATCCTGGCCTCGCGGCCTTGGGGCGGATGCTGGCAAGATATCGCGAGACGGTTCGCTCAGACACTTCGAAGTCGAGCTACCGGAGTTCGGCGTGAATGCGAGGGGCACCCCAAGTCGGATTCGAGCGAGCCATCTCGCGGATGAGACGTCGGATTTCGGAGCGAATGCTCGGCCGGCCATCTCGGGATTTCCATCGCCAGAAGAGCCGAAAGGCCCGATGGTGCCACTTGATGACGGTCTCGGGTTGAACGACGATCAAGCTTCGACTCCAGCCGCTCCATCGGTAGAGGATGAGAGCCCAAAGGACCCGGTCCCACCGGGTGAGATGAGGCCGAGCAGGTGCCGTGCGATGGTAGACGCCGAGTTGGTGGCGGAGTGCTATGATCTCGGCCGCCAGGGAGGCTCGAGACCTGAAGAGTACGATGAGGGAGCCGGTCAGGAGGCGTATCAGGGCGAACATCCGGGGAGGATACAGGGTGAAGGGCGGCCCGCGGAAGCTTGCCCTCCAAATCGCAGAAAGCCTATGCTGGTGAGTGAGATGCTAGCGGCCTGGGTTCGACCGATGGGGTTTTGACGAGGCACACCCCGACGGGAGCCAAATCCCGTCTGCCTCGGAACCAGCAAATCATGAAATTTGCCACCATGTTCAACCAGAATCCCATAGCCAAGGAGCGTATCGTTCATTTTCATAAGTGCAACGCTATCAACGTGCGGGATTTTCAGGACCCACAGGCCGAGCGCGACAGACCGGGTAAGATCGTACACAGCCGAAATCCCCAAAATCGACGCTTTTGGCACCGCCTCTACCTGATCCGCTATGAGAGATGACAGTTCATCATTTTCGCAAGCTCGTCGGCGCATTGAGGCGGCGTATGATCCGGCGCTGTTACGAATCGCCGGCCATAAGTTGATCGATCTGCTGGCGCAGCATTTCGCACGCCTGCAAATGCGTGAAGGCCCAGTTTTGAATTGGTCGGATCCGGTCGAGGCCGTTCGCGCCGCCTCGACCGAGGTCAACAACGATCAAGAGTTCACTGAAGCCAACGAACAGCGAGATCAGGCTTCGCGCCTGCTTGATCGATTCGCGGGGTTGGTGCGGCAGACGCTGGCTCACGGGCAGAACCTTCATCATCCACGATATATCGGGCACCAGGTCTCCGCTTCGCTTCCACTGGCGGGTCTATTCGACGCGATCGCCTCGATGACGAATCAAGGTATGGCGATTTACGAAATGGGCCCCTGGGCCACGGCGGCCGAGCAGGCGATGATTGACATTCTGGGCCGACAGATTGGGTTTCCTGCCGGTTCATTCGCCGGGGCCGTGACATCCGGCGGTTCGCTGGCCAATCTGACCTCCCTGCTAACCGCCCGCAATGTAATACTCGCCGACGCCTGGCAACAGGGCGTTCGAGTCGGAGAGCAATCGCCAGTTATCGTGGTTCACGCCGAGGCGCATTACTCGGTGGTGCGCACCGCGGGCATCATGGGAATCGGTACCAATCGAGTGATTCGTGCCGCACTTGACGACAAGGGCCGTATGTCGCCGACGGAGCTTGATACCCTGCTGGCCACGTTGCGCAAGAACGATCGGAAGGTCATTGCTGTATGTGCCGCCGCATGCGCGACCCACACCGGGGCGTTTGATCCGCTCGATCAGATTGCCAACGTTTGCGAGCGGCATAAGACATGGCTTCACGTGGACGCGGCACACGGGGGAGCCGCCTGCCTCAGCGATCGACATCGACACGTCGTAAAGGGCCTGCATCGGGCTGACAGCGTCGTCTGGGATGCGCACAAGATGCTGTTTATGCCGGCTCTTTGCGCATATGTTTTCTATAAGAACCCCGCACATCGTTTTGCCGCCTTTCAACAGGATGCGCCTTACCTGTTTGACGAGTCGAATCCGGGACTGGCCGATTACGACAGTGCGCTTCGGACGGTCGAATGCACGAAACGCGCCGCGGCGTTCGGTCTCTGGGGCGCGTGGGCGATGTTCGGCAAGCAGCTTTTCGCGGACATGGTGGACACCACATTCGAAATGGGGCAGCGTTTTTACCATATGCTCGAAAAGGCGCCTGATTTTGAACCGCTCCATGAGCCGCAATGCAATATCGTCGTTTTCCGATATATGCCGGACCCGTTGCGAACGGCAACACCGGAACGAATCGGCGAATTCCAACTCCAACTCCGGCAAATGGTCATTCAATCGGGGCGGTTCTATATCGTGCCGAGCAAGGACCAGGGCCACAGCGCACTTCGCGTCACCATCATGAATCCGCTGACGACGGCGCAAGACCTCACCGCACTACAGGATGAAATTCGGCGCCTAGGCGTGATTCTACTTGGCAACGAAACATCCGGATCCCATCAGATCCAAGACAAGGTTTGATTCAACGCCGAAGCACCGATATCCCCAACCGGTCCTTTCCGCCACTCCACCAGCGGCCCGATTCGTTGAAAGAACTCAGGCACTTCGAAGCCACGATTGAATAGATGGCGATGCAGGCGCGATCCCGTTCGCGCGAAGCACTCCAGGCGCCGATGTGGCAACCCATCCACCGCTCTGTCCACTAACGGAATCAAATAACCTTCATCCAGCGCATTGGCGGCATCCAGGCAAACGGCGTTCTCCCGCCGCTCCCGTAGGCAGATTGAAGCGATCAGATGACCTGCTCTGCGCCGACCGACGAATTGCGTTGTACGCTGTCGCATCAACGCCTCGATCCATGTTCGCCGGGCAACCCCGAATACACGCGCGTCCAGTGCCACAAGCGGAAGTAGATCCCTCTTCTCGAGCGTCAGATCCTCGAGCGAAGAATCGTTACTCATCCGCACCAATGGTTCGCGGCGAAGAAGTGTAAAATTCACACCGGCAGCGAATTGGAAACATCGAAATAGGCCAAACGAGTCGTTCGTAGAGTGCGCCACAAACGCCTGAATGCCTTTCATTTGACAGGTGCGGTACGTCGCATGGGCCAATCCCATCGCCAAATCTGTTCGCCGAGCACTGGGATGAACAATCATCATGTCGAGATAACCCACATCACCAAAATGGTGCGTGGCGAAGAATCCGAGCAACTGATCATCTCGTCTGGCCACCATTGCCGTGGCACGCGGCTGGCTGTGTGAGACCTCCAGGTCGGCGCGGATGAACGGCCACTGCTCAAGCGTCAACAGCAGGTCAACGCCCGCATAATCCCGATCCAGATCCAAGGGTAATATCTGAGTCGCCGACGTCTCAGCTAGGGATGCCATTGCTCGATTCCTCAACCAATGATTTTCATAGTGAACCCGGTTCTCGCCAAACTTGCATCGGACATACCGCCGCAATCGGCGGATCGCCATCGTCCAATCCGTACTGCAACCATTCGCGATTTTCCGCGCGGCCATAAGTTCCCAGGTCTTCCGGCGCATCGAGTTCGTCGTATGAACTCATTCGTCGGCGAATCTGCTCGCGAATTCGATGACCCCGTGGACTATCGCCAGCGACGCGATCAAAATTCCGTCGCGGCTGAATCACCAGCGTCAGCGAATCTCCCAGACATCGACTTCGTCTCCTGCGATGTGCCGGCGCGCTGATATTGACAAACATCTGCTCGCCGCCGAAACAGAAGGACCACAACGGATCGGCCGGATTCGCGGGCGTATCAGTCGGCCACGGCGCCGGATCATGCTCATGTAGGAATTGAAGAACCGTCCAGGCCCGCTCGTGGTACCACTTCAAACTCAACGATTCGCTCTGGGGTGCGAAGCAGACGACCAACGCCATCCAGGTGGACTGCGCATCATCGGCGCGACGATTTAACACCAGGTACGCCGTCAATCCCTTATGTACAAGATAAAGATCCTGTTCGTCGAACGAGTCGGCAAACAGATACCACAATGACCTGCGCTGATGGGCCTGACGCGCGAACAGGCAAGGGAAATGTGGATCTTCCAATCTGCTGGCAATCTGCTTGTAAATTCCCAGACCCCAGGGCGGAATATCCGCCATGAAATCATGGCATCCCGAACCGGCCGTTGCAAGCGCCGCTCCGCTCACGAGACGTCCATCTACCTTGGCATGGGCAATTGCGCTTGAGAGACGTGGACTGAGCCGCGCCACACGGGGAATATCGTGGTTAACCATCGCAATGGCATATCGCAATTGGCGTGCCAAGTCCACAGCGCTACTCTCAAGTGTCGCTACGCAAGTCACTTAGGAATTTGGAGCAAAACCGCGACGCAGAATCCGAATGAGGTTCTGTACAATTTATGTCAGACCCACATCATACCATGTTGACGACCGGTCAGATATAGAGCTTCGTCGGCAACTGTGGTTCGCCAAAACCGCGACACCGACGGAAGTTCGCCGTAGGCGAGATGCTGGATGAAGGCGGAGATGCGCGATAGTCCGTTTCCAAGTGCCCTTTGGCGATCTCTGCTGTGGAAGCCGGCATCGGCATCGCAAAGCGGGTCCGAGGATAGACCATTGCCCTTGGCTGGGTGCAGAATTCGGATTTCGCCGGGCTCTCCACTCAGGCGGCGCGGCGGGTGTAGCGGTGATGCAGGCCTCCCAGCCGGGGAAGGGCTACGACCTTCCCCATGACGGGCGGCTCGACGGATCGGTGTTCAGGGGCATCCTTGGCCAAGGACAAATGGCATCGATCCTGGTTGTACCAGGCGGAGAACTCAGCAAGGAGGCGATGGGCATGCCGTTCGTTCAGCACGATGAGGTGGTCGAAACACTCTCTGCGCAGGGTGCCGATCAGCCGTTCGCAATAGGCGTTCATCAGAGGTGCCTCAACGGCTGTCTTGACCTCGCGGATGCCCAGGCCCTTGGTTCGGCCTCGAGAATTCGAATCCGTAGGCTCCATCGCGATCGCGGAGCAGAAACTTCGGAGCGGTATTCCACGGGAAAGCGTTGACCACCTGCTGACCGAGCCACTGGGCCGTCGCATTCGCGGTCACGTTCGCGAAAACGAGCCGGCGTCTCTCGAGGCTCAGGATCACGAAGATATACAGGACTTGGCACCGAATCGTCGGAACGGTGAACAGGTCAACGGCGACGATACCTTTGGCCTGGTTGCGGAGGAAGGAGGCCCAGGTCTGAGATCCTGGCCTCGCGGCCTTGGGGCGGATGCTGGCAAGATATCGCGAGACGGTACGCTCGGAGACTTCGAAGCCGAGCTTCCGGAGTTCGGCGTGAATGCGAGGGGCACCCCAAGTCGGATTCGAGCGAGCCATCTCGCGGATGAGACGTCGGATTTCGGAGCGAATGCTCGGCCGGCCACCTCGGGATTTCCATCGCCAGAAGAGCCGAAAGGCCCGATGGTGCCCCTTGATGACGGTCTCGGGTTGAACGACGATCAGGCTTCGCCTCCAGCCGCTCCATCGGTAGAGGATGAGAGCCCATAGGACCCGGTCCCACCGGGTGAGATGAGGCCGAGCAGGTGCCGTGCGATGGTAGACTCCGAGTTGGTGGCGGAGTGCCATGATCTCGGCCGCCAGGGAGGCTCGAGACCTGAAGAGTACGATGAGGGAGCCGGTCAGGAGGCGTATCAGGGCGAACATCCGGGGAGGATACAGGGTGAAGGGCGGCCCGCGGAAGCTTGCCCTCCAAATCGCAGAAAGCCTATGCTGGTGAGTGAGATGCTAGCTGCCTGGGTTCGACCGATGGGGTTTTGACGAGGCACAGGAGTAGCTTTTTCGGTATGTTGCCACCCAGCTCTGCTGAAGAGGACCTCTCAGAGGCTGTTGAGGCCCAAGCCGAGCAATTCGCAAAAGCATACCTTGCGGCAAATTCGGAGTAGCGAAAACTGTTTTGCCGGCTGACCCATTGATGGCCCTTAGCGGCTTAATGCATAGCGTAACCCATTTCCCGCTGCTTCGCTGTCCTTCGCCAAAATCAACTCATAGAACTTCAAGAAAGCCTCGCATGACCTAGAATAATCCTGCCTGCCCACCATTTCTTTCGGCTGCAAATGCAAATATCGAGCATCGTCACCAGGTCTCGTTAGGATCTCGGCGAAGAATTCCTCAGCCGCTTCCGAATCCAAATCCGGAACTTTTAACTCATGGCTGTCCGTCACCAAGAGGCCCATCGCCGTTATTATCGAATCTCTTTGTTCAGTGGACATATGCTTAGTGTATTCCAAACTACCATATTCCTTTGGGAAGATAACCTTCATGCATAGAATCGGATCCTTCTTGTTAAAGTCTCTCAAGAGTTCAATGAGCCCACTAACGTAGCCTATCAATGCTCTATCACTTGATGAGGGTAGCAGCCTGTAAACCAGGGATTCAGAACGCATGGTGGCTTCTTCGTGAGCCTCAATCTCGCTTGCTCCTTTTCTCATTAGAAGCTCAATCTCAGCAACCATCTGCCCATAAGTCTCCGGTTCATGTCTCTTTATTGTCTTAAAGGCGGGTATACTGCCAATGATCTCTTCTAAATCGTTTGATGCGAATGAACCATAGTCAACAGGAGTCAGATCTGACTGATTTACGATCCCATGGATTACTCCAGAACTGAACATTTCTTCGACTGTCGGGTACCATACATCGTCGGGAGTAGGTTTATAGATCCTGTCAATGAAGTCCTCATTAATGCCTCGTTTGCGCCACTTAGTCCGATTGAGATCCTGTGAAGCTTCGGAATCATCGAATCGTTTAAGACCCTCATTCCAAGAGCGGATTCCGTGGAATCCTAGGTTGGCACCTTGTCCTAGGTACCGTCTGCGGCCAGCAATAAAGACAAGACCGCACGCTGAGTAACAGCCTTTTAATGTGTATGTGTCCAAGCCGCCGTCCTCTATGAGACCAAAGAGTTGCCTACTTTCTTGGATTCGCCCTCCGGGGCTATCGAGGATGATTCCCTTGACGGCAGAATTCTGAGCAAGAATCCGACGCACTTTCCTGGAACTACCAAACCCAAGCCTTCCTTCCAAATGCACAATAGATCCATCATCTAAGAGCTCAAGTCGAGGAATGCCAAATGGGTCCTTACCAAACCCAAGCTGATTAGCGGCTTTGTATATGGGCCAATCATTTAGCAAATGAACAGGTGTGAGAATTAATCCCAACACAACCAAAACTCGGACCACATTAATCCAAATGCTCGCTCCCCTCTCCTCCTCATGTCTTGTTGCCGATCTCCATACTCCTGCGATCTGCCACGGGTAGATAACAAATGTCTTTACAGAGACGATGATAATAAAAACCTTAAAACCCAGAATAGGGTCTTCAATCGGTGAAACGTCTTTCAGCCACCACAAAACTCCTCGAATAACGGCACTGATGAGAACTACGTTTATCCAGAAGGATTTCGCCAGCGAGAGTTCGCCACGCCAGTGCCTATCTTTATAGGACATCGTTGCCATTGGGATACTATTGAGGAAGAATTTCTGTCGATAAGGGATTAGTTCCTAAAGATTGTCTGATTTCCCGAATTCTGACAACCTCCATCACCATCAACATCGCCGCCGCCAAGACGAATTTGGCCAAACAAACAATCCCGAAGAGGATTCCCAGATACAAGACAATCGGCGGCATTGGCACATAACCGCTCAACAGCATTAGCAGGAACAGAAATGCGAGTCCGAAGTCGGCATGGATGAATTCCCGTGCCCAACGAGGGAGGCGATCGAATACCCAGGCCCGATATCCAAGGGCTCTCTGGGCGGACATTTCGACGAAGGTGATTCCGCAGAGGGCCGCGGCGACGAAAAGGGCAATGATGACAATCGCTTCGTTCATATCCATCATCTCAAAATCAAGAGATTCTGGGCCTTTTCATCTTTTCCGTGTGGGTAGATACCATTTTGGCATCAATCGCCACGAAATGCCCCGTTTCACACGAGCCAAAATCGATCCTTTCGGTCACCCCGCATCTGCCTTCTGCCGTTCATCGTCGACCACCAGTGACTCAATACGCTCCCGAAGAACCCGCAAGAGCTTAATCACCCGCCTGTCCAATGGCCGCTCCCACATTAACTTATGGATCAAGTCGAGGTGCATCGGCAGTTGCTCTTGATTGGCCTGGTGCCGTGGCAACTGGAGTAGTGATGCCGGCCCAGCTTGCAGATATACTCGGAGCGTGAGAGCTCGTGCCGGATCTCCGATATGCCGTCGCCCTCGGTGAAGGGCTTCAGGAATCTTCTCCCTATACCTTCCTGACCCACCGGATCCCGAGCAGAGCAAGAGCGGTCACGAGGAGAAGCATCTCACTCGGCTCGGGTACCTCCCCGTTCAGGGAGAGCGTCCTAATCGGACCCAGGTCTCCATTCTCGAAATCGAATTCGGAGAGGTAGATCACGGTCTGCCCGTCATCTGAGAGCAACCACACCGAACCCGCCTCGATGCCGGAGACCGACAGTCCAACCGACGGGGTTGAAAGGATATTAATCGGATCAAACTTTCCGAGAAGCGGACCGAGGGCACCGATTTGCAGGTTCTCTCCTCCATTGACCCCGAGCAGGGGGAGTCAGGTCGAGGTCCGCGGGTATATCGATGATGGGTAGGTCTAGCTGCGTTGAAAGCCGGATCCCGGCGATACCCAGGAGGTCGGGCGCAATCGCCGAAGTGTCGAGGACAAAACTCGGAAGCAGCGGCACCGCGCCTCCCTGCGCCCCGGTGTTCCTCACACCAGGAAAAAAGACGCTCACTTCCCCGTCCACCAGGGCGGCGATTTCAAACCATTCGTCGATATCCGGGAAAAAGTCCTGATCGGCCGGAAACCATTCGTCGACATCGGGAACCCAGTCGTCAGTCGGCCCCACCCACTCGGCCAGCCCGTCCGCCCAATCCTCGGGTTGCGGGTACCAATCGTCGATCTGGGGAAACCAATCGTTCGCAATTGGATGCAGGGCCAGGTCCTTGACCGGACCGACCCCGACATTGATCAGCGGGTCCCCCAGCGAGACCAAGGCTCCGTTCTCGAAGGTATCCGGGTTGACCTGCCAGTCGTCGATATCAGGAACTCCCACGATCCCTACGTTCCCCATATCCGTCCCGATTGCAATGAAGGGATCCTGGTACTCGAAGGTACCGTCGTCCACGTCCCGGATCCCCTCGACAAAACTGGTGGCTGCTCCGACCCGGTCCATACCCCCCCAGGGGCGTGTGTGATGACTTCGCTGGGCAGCATAGCCGTTCCGTTCGTCCCCCAGATACCCCGCATCTCGACAATGTGTCCCAAATCGAGCAACACGAGTAGACTGTCCTGCTTCGTCACCGCCGAGACCATGACATCGACCGTCTGCCCGTCCACCTCCCAGATCCCGGTTCCATCGGTGACGACTTCATTTCCAAACGTCTCCCCGGCCAGAAAAACACGGTCTTTCCCCACCGTGTCTTTATCGAACACATGCCTCGCCACGATGCTCTGATTGCCCCCCTCATCACTTGTGAGCAAGGCCACCTGCCTGGCATTCGGTTTCGACAGATTACCCGGTGCCACTTCTTAGATAGTGACCACGGCGTTGACACTCACCGGGATAGCAAAAATCAGACACCCCAGCACCAGAATCGATAGCTTCCAGTTTCTCATAAAGTTCTCCAGTCCCGATAGAATCATTCCCCCGAGACCAGGATACTCGTGGAGATTTGCCGCCAGGGTCAAGACACCAGGCAAGATGCGCCCTTTTTTGCACCTCTTCCGGAAGGGTAGCAGATTAATTCGAGTTTCGAGGGTGCGGGTTTTCGGTCGACCCCCTCCCCCCCGAACGGTCAATACTGGCAGAAACCAGTGATCGGGAGGAGACCCGAGAGACGTTTCCACGGACCTGAATGAACACGACTGACGATATAGAACGTCACTGATTTGTTATTAATCAGGTTCTTATTATCTGAATACCCCAATTCCGATAATTTCGGAAGATTTTCAATACCAACTGGTTATGAAATTTATGCCCAGAGGGGGACTCGAACCCCCACACCTTGCGGCACATGAACCTGAATCATGCGTGTCTACCAATTCCACCACCTGGGCTTGGGAGGGGAAGATTAACTTCGGACTGGGAAGGATCAAGTTTCGAATTCGTCCAACGCCCAAGTATAGCCTTTGGGTTATCCTAGGTTTTGCGGCTTTCGGGGGCAAGGAAGATGTTGATGGAGGTGATCTGACGGCACGGCAGCGAGAAGAGGAGGGGGGAGAAGCGGAGAAAATGTCGGTGGGTTCGGCAGTTGGCTAACTTCGTCATAAGCTTGGTCGTATTCGTCTGATGCATCGACAAAGCTCACGACCGAGTTCACGACGAGGATTACGACCAAGCATATGCTCGAACTATGTCAAACAGAAGATCGCAAAGTGCGCGAAGAATAGTTGGCATGGTGTCTTCTTCGTGTCCTTCTGTTGACCAAACCGTCTTGTGAAGAGATTCAGCCTCTAGTTCGGCGAGATATTCAGGGAGCAGGCTGGAGGAATTTGCTTATATCGGGAATTCTTTTCTTTCGTTGGCCGTTAGGGAATCGGGCGAGGTAGGGATCGGAATCAAGCATTAACACCTCTTCCTCGTCTTCAAGAGGGAGGGCGCCTTCAATTTCGATGTCGGAGGGGAGTTCAGGTTCCTCGAGATCGTCGAAGAAAAGGGAGAGTCTACGGGCCTCGGGAAAGAGAACCATTTCCGGTCGGGTGACTTTCCCTTTTTTGACGTACTGGAAGAGGCATGGATAGCGGTCCCGTTCGTAGGAATCCTGGAATTCCTTGATCCATTGATTGGGTACTTCGGTGCGTCTGTTAAGTAGGACGATGTCGGAGAAATGAATGCAGCATTGGAACCAGGCCTTTGCTCCCGGGTGAGTGTAACAGAGTTGACAGTCGACCACGGTGATGATTCGGGCGAGGGTGAGTTTGTTCTCAATAATCCACGGTTTGAGGGCTTCGATTTGGTCGACCGGATTAGTCTGGCCCTCGGTAAGGAAGAAGATCTCGGAGGTCGATGGAGGAGGCGGTTGGGAGACTATGTCCAAGTCGTTCGTGAATTCCCAGTTGAGTCGCCGACGATTCTGAGGATTCGTCAATCCGTCGTCGAAGGAGGAGGGTAGTTCGGAGCTGCGGACGTAGAACACCCTCTCAGCCGGCTCCTCTTCTTCGGGTGATTCAGCGAGATTAATCAGGATTTCACGTCTGCCGGAGCCGGCGCCGCCGAGAATGATGTAGAGGGAAGGCATGGGGGGAGAGGGTTGCGAGTGGCGGGTTTCGAGAAGGGAGATGCGGGATGCGGGATGCGAGTAGAGAGGGTGGTTCACGGTTCAGGGTTCAGGTCTTTATCGTAAGCTTTGTCGAACAGTCGTTGGTCAGCGATCTTCTTTCACGGAGCAACCAACCGCTCTTCGTAGTTAGAGGCTGTCCCAAATCCGAGAGGATTTGGGTGGAAGCCTGATACCGATATCAATCTTCGTCACGTTATGTAGACCACGACATGCCTTCCGTCCTCGGTAGCTTACCTTTTATCCGTTATGCACCTTTCCAGCACCCTTCCTCTCGCTTTGAGTCGATAGTTCTCCCAAGGAAGCGCCTCTGACTCGATTCTTGGATCCCTATGCCGCCTGCGTTGCCTCTTTCTCATGTTCTTGCGCAAGTCTCTGCGCGATTTTCCATAGATTGTGGGACAGAACCGACCAGGCCACGCTAAGGTTACGGTTGTCAAAGCCTTTGCTGCGTATCTTGCCCCCGTGCCATCGGTTCTTGAGCACTCCGATCCGGCCTTCGGTGCTCCCTCGTCGTCGCTGCAACCGGACAAAGCGCGGCTCCTCCATCCGCTCCTTGAGCTCTTGTGGATTGCGGGGCGTAAGGGCGTCAAAAATCCCCTCTGCCTGGAGCCGCTTGCTGGCCGCCTTCGAGGCATAGCCCCGATCCCCACTGATCGCTTCGATCTTCTCCTCTAAAGCGAAGCCCTTTTGCCTCTCCAGACTTTCCCAAAGCTGCTTCAATTCGCTCGGGGCCTGCCCCCCATACAGTTTCCAGTCCAACAGATATCCCTCTGCGCTCTCGCATAAATAAAGGGTGTTGCCAAACTCCACCTCCCGATCTGCCTTGCCTCGCACGATGACGTCAATCTCAGGTTCGTAGGCGCTCAGGATCTTCTCCTCATTCTTCACCTGCCGCCCCCCTATGATCCGTTCGTGCGCCTGTTTCATGACCTGCGGTATCTGCTCTAACATACCATCCATTCGCTCGATGATTCGGCTCGCCTTCTTCTCGGTGTAATCGCTTTGCATCCACATAGCTTCCAATAAGTCACGGTGGCGAAGGGCATGGCCCTCAATCTTCTTGAGCAATAGCTTCATCCGCCGCAGGATCCCTTTACGCGCTTTGCCCGCCTCCCGGCGCCGACGCGCATGCGTCATCTCCAGGCACCGTTTGTTCATCTCCCGAGCCAATCCCTTTGCTCCCTGGGGCATGCGCTGTTTCATTCCCGCCTGCCGGATCAGACTGATCGCCTTGAGCAGCGTTGCTCCCACATCCTTGAGCAAGACCCAGTCCACGGGCCAGTGGATGTTCGCTTCCAGGCAAGTGGCGTCGATCAGGCATTCCCTCGTATCGATCGGCTTCTCTAATCCTGCCTCACCACAATGTTCAGCATTGCCCACCACCTCGGTCATCCTTGCATGCAGCTGTCTCAGATACGCTTCGTCGAAGAATTTCGAATCCCGTTCCAGACTGCTCTTCGATATTTTCCGGATCCCGTCTACCTCACGCACCCGGCAAAAATTAGCCAGAAGCTCACTGCGTCCCAACTCCTGCGACAGACAACGAAAGGATATCCCTCCGAGTAAATGACGCACCACCTCCACCCGCAGCGCTTTTATCGCTCTTAGAGCGCGTCGCTCCCGATCCTTCCCTCCCGCTTCATCCCATCCTTCCAAGGCTTTTACGATCGCCTCCCTTTCCAGCGAGGAGTCGATCAAAACCCGGTCAATCCGCTCCATTGTTTCCAGAAACACGGTGTAGTCTTTGCATCGAATGACTGGAGTTAGGGCTGGACGCAGGAAGCTTTGTACGGCAATATTTTTCATGAGAAGGGCGTGCTTTGTATTTGACTAACGCAAGCATAAGCGCCCTTTTTCGCCGGATCGAGCTTTTTGCAGCTCTATCCGGCCTTTTTTTTGCCCATAACTCATTAAAAATCAATTGTTTCCACCACTGGGACGGGCTCTCGTTAGCTTTGTCGCTTCGACGTTGTTTTCTGACTCTGAACCGTGAACCAGGGAACCCTCAGAACTCGAAAGTCCTATTCTGGGCGTGGTGGCGCATCCAGTGGTCAACCAGGACGAGAGCGGTCATGGCTTCGACGATGGGTACGGCTCGGGGGAGGACGCAGGGATCGTGGCGGCCCCGGCCGATGAGTTGGGTCTCCTCTCCCTCGACTGTAACCGTCTTCTGTTTCTGGAGGATGGTAGCGGTCGGCTTGAAGGCGACCCTGAAATAGAGCTCCTCGCCGTTCGAAATACCTCCCTGGACGCCACCGGAATTGTTGGTTTGGGTTCGAATGGTCCCCTCCCGGTTGACAAAGATGTCGTTGTGGTCGGCGCCCGTCATGTCAGTACCGGCGAAACCGCTGCCGACTTCGAATCCTTTGGTCGCGGGGAGAGAGAGCATTGCCTTAGCGAGGTCGGCCTCCAAGCGGTCGAAAACAGGCTCGCCGAGACCCGTTGGAAGGTTTTGAGCGCGACAGAGAATTACCCCTCCTACGGAATTGCCTTTCTTGCGAATCGATTTGATGCGCTCGATCATCTTCTCGGCAGTCTCCGAATGGGGGCAGCGAACCGGGGTCCGATCGACCTCTTCGATGGTGGGAAAGTGATCCGCGGCGGGGGCCACGATAGTATGGATCTTTTCAACATAGGCGATGATGTCGACGTTGCCCGCCTCTTTCAGGACTTTCTTCGCAATCGCCCCGGCCGCGACCCGACCGGCTGTCTCACGGGCCGACGATCTCCCTCCGCCCTCGTGATTCCGGATTCCGAATTTCTCTTGGTAGGTGAAATCGGCATGAGAGGGACGATACTTGGTCTTCATCTCTTCATAGGCTTCCGGTCTCGCATCGGAAGTAGGGATGTACATAGCGATGGGCGTGCCCAGAGTTCTGCCTTCAAATAGACCGGAAACGATTCTGACGGCATCCGACTCCTTTCGCGCGGTTGTGATTTCGCTTTGCCCGGGGCGCCGGCGATCCAGTTCCTCTTGTATGTCCTCGGCGGTGACTGAGAGACCGGGTGGGCAGCCATCGACGACGACACCGATGCCGCCGCCGTGGCTCTCTCCCCACGTCGAGATCTGAAAGAGTTTTCCGAAGGTATTGGCCATTTTTCCGAAGTGAGATTATTGGGGCAATCGTGAGCAAGGCAAGGCAAGGCAACGGATGGGGAGGGGAGAGATGGCAACGAATGGGGGAGGCTCGTGACTCCGGTGCGAAAGTGGAATGCCGAACGGATTCGTTCTTGCGCAAGGCGGTTGGATATTGTACGAGGCAGAAAACGGGACCACCGTCTCGTGAAGTCATGCGCTTTGCTCTTATACTTACTGGGTGCGCTCTAGCCTTAGTTCTGGCCGGCTGTATCTCGTTCAAAAAAGAGAGATCGGACCTGTATATCGATCCCGTGGTTCGGATGGAGACTGAACTCGATCTGTTCTTCGGGGAGTTGGACAAAGAAGCGAGGACGATGCGGTACGGACAGAAGAGTATGTTGATAATCAAATGAACCGAGTGTTTTGCAAAGGGATTGTATTGGTACTGCTGGGTCTTTTCTCAACCAGTTTGGTCGGAAATGAGGGAGATTTCATCCGGCGGCGCATGCGAGATCGCATGCCGGAGATCGAAGACCTGAAATTGGCGGGCAAGTTAGGGGAGGACAATCGAGGGTTCTTGCAGGCCCGAGCTCCTCTCAGCGAGGTTCAGAAAAGTCTCATCGCGGATGAGAATGAAGATCGCAAGAAGATCTATTTCATCATTGGAATCAAGGCGGAACTCAAGGTAGAGATCGTGGGAATGCATCGGGCCTCGCAGATTGCGGTCCGATCCATAGATGGGGTGTGGCTCCAGGAGGAAGAGGGCGCCTGGTATCGAAAGGGAACCGGTGAGAGGGTGATTCCGGAGGAGAAAGGCAGAAAAAAGCGGCGGCGGAAGTGGAGGGAGTAGGGTTCTGATTCTTGAGGTTTCAGTGGACAGCTTTCAACCCGACAGAATCCTATGAAAGTCCTGGTGGCGGGAGGAGCCGGTTACATCGGCAGTCACTGCGTGCGGCAACTCGAACTGAGTGGGCACGAGCCGGTTGTGCTGGATAATCTCGTTTTCGGTCACCGGGAGGCGGTGGCTGAGAAGGTCCCTTTCTATGAATGCGATCTGGGAGACCCGGAAGCGACGGGAGAGATTCTGGAGAGGGAGGCAGTTGAAGCGGTTATGCATTTTGCGGCTTTTGCCTACGTGGGAGAATCGGTCAATGAACCGATGAAGTACTACCTCAACAACGTCTCCAACACGCTTCTGCTGCTCAAGGCTATGCTGGATCATGAGGTGCGGAGGTTCGTCTTTTCTTCAACCTGCGCCACCTACGGAAACGCTGAGAAGGTTCCGATCTCGGAAGATACCCCGCAGCGGCCAGTCAATCCCTACGGCCAAACGAAGCTGGATGTCGAAAACGCACTGAGAGCTCTCGCCCCTGCGGAAGGCCTGAGCTCGGCTTCGTTTCGCTATTTCAATGCATCAGGAGCTTCGGAGGAGGGAACAATTGGAGAAGATCACGATCCTGAAACCCACCTTATTCCTCTCGCTATGCAGGCGGTGCTAGGGACGCGTGAAGCGCTCGAGATCTACGGAACGGATTACGACACGCCTGATGGAACCTGTTTGAGGGATTACGTCCATGTCGATGATCTGGCGCGCGCTCACATCACCGCACTTGAGCTTCTAGAGAATCGAGGAACTTTGCTTCACTACAATTTGGGCACGGGGAAGCCGTACTCAGTGCGGGAGGTGATCGAGACGGTGGGCCGGGTGTCGGGTGAGTCCGTTCCGGTGCGAGAGGGAGCGAGGCGTCCGGGGGATCCGCCGGTCCTCTGCGCGGACGCGACCAAGGCGAAAGAGGAGCTTGGCTGGAAAGTGCGATTCGAATCCCTGGATTCTATCGTCGAGACGGCTTGGAAGTGGCATCGCGATCATCCCGAGGGTTACGGGTCGTAGGCCTTAAGCTGGCTCCCCTGCCGTCGACTGTGCGTGTTTGACGGGTGAGTCGAGAGTGAGACTAGGTTCTCAGCCCATTGACACGATCGTCCTCGACCTCCTCCTCCTCGGAATAGATTCCATCGGTCTCCGGACACGCAAGTTAGTTGAACGGAAGAGAGTTACAAAGAAATCGTCGGATCAGTCGTTCGAAGATATCGCAGCGCAAATGATTCTGCTGTCAATGGTCCTGCGATCTTGGTCGCTCCAGTGGCGGCACCCCCGAAACTGGCATGCAGAAGTTCCCGGTCAGAAAGTATGCGCTCACGCCCTCATTCCACCGATACCGGATACTGCTTAGCGTTGACCGGCGCCTCATCGGATATTTAGTAGGAAGCGTGCAACTCGGGTACAGCAACTACGCGATGAAGGCACTCGATATTTTCGAAGCCCTCCCGCGACTGAAGGAAATCGGCTACGAGGCTATGGAGATCGCAATTCGGACGGGTTGGCAGACTTCAGCGGAAAAACTTGACAGCAGGTCTCGCCGCGGGCTTGTCGAGGTGCTTCAGTCATGCGGATTTCCGCCTCCGCCTCTGATGGGCGAGTTGGCGACTTGTGTGCAGGACGAACGCTGGGAGGAGACCGTGAGCCGCTTTGAATCCAGCTGCATCCTTGCCCGTGATCTGAACTTTGGCGATCGGCCCGCGGTGGTGACCAGCACCTTGGGTGGGTGTCCTTCGCCATGGGAGGGCGTGCGCGATGAGGTTAAGGAAAGTCTCTTGCGGCTCGCGGATGTGGCGGAAAAGTATCGGGTCATCCTGGCTCTGGAGCCTCACTACGGGAATGAACTAGACACTCCGGAGAAGTCGGTTTGGATGATGGAGGCGACCCAGCATGAATGTCTGAAGCTTAACTTCGACATCAGTCACTTTACACCCCAGGGCTTCGATCTGAACCATTGCGTCGGTCTCTGCGCGCCCTATGCAGTACATACTCACATTAAGGACGGAGTGGTGGAGAATGGAAAGATCCGCTATCTTCTTCCGGGAGAGGGCGAACTGGACCTCACAGAATACATGGCCGCGGTCAGCGCTGCCGGGATTGGGGTTCCGATCACGGTTGAAGTAAGCGGGATGATCTGGAGTCGGCCCGATTACGATCCTTGGAAGACGGCGGAGGACTGCTACAGGGCACTTGATGATGCGCGGAGGGAAGCTGGGGTGTGATGGGAAGGGAGTTGCGAGTTGCGAGTGTCGGGGGGCGAGATGCGGGATGCGGGGGCGCAGGGTTCAGGTGTCAGCATCTTTGTCGCGAGCCTTGTCGAACAGTCTTTGGTCGGAGATCTACTGCCACCGAGATACCACCCGCTTTCCCTCGGAAGCCTCGTCATAAGCTTTGTCGATTCTCGGTCTATTTTCCGCATCCCCGACCGCTGGAAAGAGCTTCGCTCTTGCTTAGAGGTATTCGACAGAGTTGACGACTAAGATTCGAAATTGATATCCAACTTAACGTGGAAAAGATCCCCCTATGTTTGATCGGTTGCGGGGGCATGGGCCACCGGCATGTTTTCGGCTATAAGGAACTCGATGAGAGCGGATTGGGCAACATCGAACTGGTAGGGGTCTGTGATCTCAGGGAGGAGAGTGCCAACCTCTGTGCCCGTGAAGTTGAGCGCCTTTTCGGTCGAAAGCCTCTCATCTTTACGGACCCGGAGAAAGTCTACTCACACCCCGATATCGACGCGGTGGATGTCGTTACGGAGCCCTCCTACCACCATACCATCGCGGTACCGGCGTTACGGGCGGGGAAGCATGCCCAAGTGGAGAAACCGTTGGGACTGACCATTCGCTCGAGTAGAGCGATCATCGAAGCGGCGGAGAAGAGTGGGCGGGTCCTCTCCACGGAGGAGAACTATCGACGCGATCCGGTGAATCGGCTGGTGCGCGGGATTCTCGAGGAAGGTCTGATCGGCGACCCACACTTGATGATTCAAAAGAATGTGGGAGGCGGGGCCAACTATGCCATCACGCCCTGGAGGCATCTGAAAAATCAAGGGACGATCGCATTCGATGCCGGGGTTCATTTTGCCGACCTGTTTCAGTATTTTCTGGGTGATTACGATCAGATATTCGGAACCGGCCTGATCGTGGAAGCCACCCGCCACCGACCGGAAAAATTCAGTCACGAACTGGAATCTTACCGGGAACGACACAAGACGCAGCCGGAATCGATTGAGGCGACCGGCGAGGACTCGATCGTAGCTCTCTACCGAATGAGTTCGGGTGCGATGGTTCAGTTTTCCATGATCTCGGGCGGAAAGGGATCGGGCGGATTCGAAAGAACCATCCACGGTCCCCTGGGTTCTCTCACTCTTCCCGGAGACCGAAATGGCGGGCAGGTCGTTCTCCGAAGGGGAGGTGAAGAGAAGCACGGACGGGAAATCCTCTCATTGCTTCCCGATTTTCGACTGAATGAGATCACGGAGAGACTCTTTGGAAAAGGCTCCGTCGAGTATGACCTTCCATTCTCCGCAACGGATGCCAAAATGCTCGCCATCGAGTTTCACGACTTCGGCGAGGCGATCATCAAGAGTCAGTCTCCCGAAGTCGACGGCGCTACCGGTATGTCCGCCGCCGCCGGCATTTTAGGTGTCTTCGAGTCCGCCGCCCTGAGCCGGTCCGTGAGTCTGGGAGAGATTCTCTCGGGTGAGGTCAGGGCCTACCAGGAGGAACTTGACGTGGAGATGGGGCTGGGTGGTGAGTGATCAGTCCGGAAACCGTGGGAGTTTTGGGCTGAGCCCGACCCTATTGTAGTTCTGCCCTTAAGGGCACGGACCACCTTTTCTTCCCGAAATCGCTTTAGGTTGGTTTCCCATAGAGTTCAATCTATCCATTGGCTCCGGCCTTCTCGAGGAAAGCGATGGCTTTTTGATGGCCCTTTTCTCGAGCGAGGGCGAGGGCGGTTCGGCCGTTTTCGTCTTTGGCGTTGAGCTTGGTGCCGGATTCGAGCAGGAGCTCGAGCATCTTGTCGCTCGCTTTCCAGTTGACCGCGACGTGAAGGGAAGTCTCCCCGATCTTGCTCTTAATGCGGTTGGGATCCTGCCCCTTGTCGATGAACCACTTCGCACCACGGAGGCTTCGGCAACTCACGGCGCAACCGAGAGGCGTGTATCCGCCGTGATGGCCGGTACCGTTGGTTCCGTCGAGTGGGATGCCGTATTCGGCGAGCAGGTCGAGCGGTTCCGTCAATCCGTCACAGGCGGCGTGGTTGAGCGTGTCGTCATCTTGAACCCGTCCACCGTTTTCCAAAAGGGCCTTCAGGACCGCGGTGTTGCTACTCCAACAGGCTCGGTCGACGCAGCCTTGGGGATCAAGCGCCATTCTCGATGAGCAGTTCGGCGACCTCAGCAAGGGCTGCCGCCACTTTGGCATCCTTTTGTCCGAGACTCGAGGAGGCGCAGTAGTGTAAGGCGGTCAATCCTTTGTCCTTTTCACTCGGCTCCCTATCCGGGGCTCTGGCGAGCGAGGGATTCTTTCCGAGGATCGCCTTGATCCGAGCCACTCTCCCGAGAGCGGTGGCCGTGTAGAGGTCGAGTTGGCGCGGCGCTCTCTTAAGCATCGGCGGAAGGAATTGCTTTGTCCCCCCGAATGCGGCCACCGCGATGGCGGAGACTTTGTACCAGGCTCCCGGCATCATTGGATCGGCTCCGTGCTTCAATAGCAGTTCGACCGTCTTGAGATGTCCCTCGGTTTTCGGTGCGGTCTTCTTGAATTCGACGGTTCGGTGGAGGGGGCGGTAGTTGTGGGCCGACTTAGACTTGATATTCGGGTCCGCGCCGTGCTTAAGAAGGACATCCACTACCTCGGCCCGTCCACTGTAACAGGCATCCATGAGCGGCTTCCAATCTTGGGCCAGGTCGGGTTCGGCTTTGAGGATATGATTGAGTGTCTTTAGGTCGCTTTTCGAGGCGGCTTGGACGAGTTGTTTGACGGTGTTCATGGCGTTGAATCTCGACAGATTAAGGAGAGGATCGGCTGAAATGATTGATATCGACAAAGCTGACGACGAGGCATAAGATGAAGAGGTTCATTCCTTTGGAAACCTGGATTGGAATATTCCCATAGAGCAGAAGAAATGTCGCTGATCGTACCGATTGTGGGTGTTCTGATTCTCGGGAAGAGCCTATTTGTGGTCGTCTCTCCTGGGCTCATGCGTAGGCTGTTCAGTGGTATGGTGAATAAGACGTTGCTTGGTTGTGCAGCCGTTTTCAGGATCGTGGTCGGAGTTCTCTTTCTAATCGTATCCGGTGATACGAGATTCCCGGTTTTCATCTTTGTCATGGGCGTCCTTTTAATTGTTGCGGGTGCCTCCATACCGTTTACCGGAATGGAACGGATCGAGCGTATTGTCCGCTGGTGGATGGGACGGTCTGACGGATTCCTGCGGTCATGGGCGCTTGTTGCGGCCTTCCTTGGGGTGGCGCTGATCCGGGCGGGAGTGTAGGAGCGAAGAGTTGCGAGTTGTGGGATGTGGGATGCGAGGTGCGGGGGCGCAAAGAGTCCTGAACGAAGCACTGACATAAAAGAGCAACTATCATCACTTGCCGGTCCCAATTGAAAAGGGTTCTTGTGAAAACGGCGAGACGCGAATCAAGGTTGGTGTGGAGGCTCTCTTTGTAGGAAAAGATAACTGAGCAATGAGGATTAGAGTTCTCAGCACCGGACTCTTTCTCATCGATCTCGAGACGCGGATACCGTTTCGCTATGGGATTGTGACCATGACCCACTTGCCGCACATTTTCTTGCGGGTGGAGGTTGTGTTTGACGAAGGCCGATGCTACGGAATCGCCGCGGACGACCTGCCGCCAAAGTGGTTTACAAAGGATCCTGAATCCCTGTTTCGCGAGGACGTCGAGGATATGCTCGAAGTCATCGAGGCAGCGTGTATTCATGTTCGAGCGATCGGGGAAGCCGAGTCGGTGTTCGCGCTCTGGCGGCAGCTTTGGAAGGAGCAGTTGAGATGGGGGGAGGGGAGGAAGTTCCCTGCTCTGCTCTGGGGGTTCGGCGTCAGTCTGGTTGAGCGCGCCGTAGTCGATGCATTCTGTCGAAGTACGGAGACGCCCTTTTCTAATGCGGTTCGGTTGAATACTCTTGGGATTGACCTCGCAGTAGTCCATCCGGAACTGGTAGGGTCCAGACCCAAAGAACTGCTTCCAGGAGAGCCCCTCGGGTCGACGATTGCCCGTCATACGGTGGGTTTGGCGGACCCTCTCACGGTGGACGAGATCGAGCCCGGAGAGCGGGTGGATGATGGACTGCCGCAGGCGCTATACTCGGTGCCATAAATAATTGCGCATAACGGCTTAGATGATACCGCAGAGTTTTCGGAGGGTTTCGTTCCCCGTTGCCCATTCCTGAAACTTGCTTTCCACCCGGTCGGAGACTTCATCGATACAGGCGAAGTACTGGTTGTGAATGCAGAGTCGACGGGTCAGTTTCCAGATCCGTTCAATGGGGTTGAGTTCCGGACTGTAAGGAGGCAGAAAGTCCTGCTCGAATACATCAGCGCATTCCTCGCGCCAGCTTTTATGCAGAAGCCCATGATGGTAGCGCGCATTGTCTGAGATGAGTACCGTTTTCCCGGGTGAACGGCTTGTCCGTTGTCTCAAAAGCTTCAAGAATCCCCAGAAACTGTCAGCATTAAAGCGGTCCTCTTCTCTGGCATAGATAAACTTGCCGTCGCGCAAACGGACCGCGCCGAAGTAACCGACTTTCTCGCGCGTGGGCGCATGCATTAAGATCGGCTCCTTCACCTCTGGAGGCACCCACATGCGGCAACGCGAACCGTACTGTTGGAAATGCACTTCATCTAAAGACCAAAGATCTATCTCAGGGTCCTTTGCTAGTCGACGGAGTTTTTTTTATGCGCCTGTTGTGCCACCGGATCGGCCCGCGCAAGGACCGGACGAGGTTTGCGCTGGCGAAAGTCCAACTGTCGGAAGAGGCGCTGACATTGCCGTACGCTCAGCTCAATCTGCCAGTTCTCTTTAAGCCACCGAGACAGCGTCTTGCCGTCCCACAGGTTAACCGCCATACCGTGTTCGCGGGGACTCTCCCGAAGAATCCCATCCAACTGCTTCAGTTCCCTTTCACTCAAACGGGAGGGTCGGCCCCGCCCTGGGCTTTCGGCCAGACCGCTCAGCCCGTCCTGATTAAGACGTTGCGCACCCAATACTGCACCGTGCGCGGACTGTCGCCAAGATAACCGGCCACCTGATGGGCGCTCAACCCTTGGGCCACCAATAAGACGCCATGGAGGCGATGGTCGTAACGAGATTGCTCGCTGCGACGAATTTCATCTTGTAAAACCAAGATCATTTCCTCGGAATCTGTGATAGTTAATGCACGCATAACAAAGAAAGGACATAACACCATCTCTCGTATGCGCAATTAAATTTGTCGTTATGTATAGAGACCTGCATCCGCTCCTATGGACTGACCCACTTCAAAATCAAGATTTCGGGCGAGGCTGCCGCCGACATCGAACGCCTCAGACGCCTGGCTAGAATCATAGGTGACGAGGCGGGTCCTGAATCTCGGTTCACTCTCGACGCCAATGAACAGTACGAGGACATCGGTTCCTTTCGAGAGCTGTGGGAGTCCTTGGAAAAGGATGATTCGCTCCGTGAATTCCTCGATCGGATTCTCTTCGTCGAGCAACCTCTGCGTCGTGACATCTCCCTGACCGAAGCGGTTCGAGGGGACCTGTTGGCGTGGAAAACGCGTCCACCGATGATCATTGATGAAGCGGATTCGCTAACCGAGAGTCTGCCGACCGCATTGAGGTGCGGCTACTCCGGCACTAGTCATAAGAACTGCAAAGGGGTCTTCAAGGGTATCGCCAACGCCTGCCTTATCGAACAACGCAACCGGCGGGATCCCTCAGGCAGGTATCTTATGAGCGGAGAGGACCTCGCCAACATCGGGCCGGTCGCGCTGCTGCAGGATTTGGCAGTGATGGCAACTTTGGGCGTCGAACACGTGGAGCGCAATGGGCACCATTATTTCGCTGGGCTGTCGATGTTTTCGGAAGAGGTTCAACTGGATGCGCTCAGGGGACATTTTGACCTTTTTCGAGAAAGTGAGTTGGGCTGGCCCACGCTTCGGATCAAATCGGGATGGATTGATATCGGTTCTGTGGTGAGCGCTCCTTTTGGCTGTGCCTTCGATCTCGATCTCCGGCAGTTCACGCCGGTCGATGAGTGGCGTGGGACGAAGTTGGGGATGTATTGAATGACAGGAACTTGCTGCCCCATTTCGGAGTGGGGGACACCGCGGTCGGGGAAACGGAAAAGCGCGGAACAGACATCGATCTGATCTTGGTGCGTAGGACGATCCACCCCTGCCCCTTCCCAGGAGGGGATGGTCCTGATTCAGGGTTAGACAGTATTATCCTTGTCGAATGGAGAAAACGTCAGGCACTGAGAATAGGGTCGGCAATGCGACTTGACATCACCGGGAGCAAGCTCTTTTCTCTGGCCTCTTTGATCAAATCGGGTTGGCGAAGGCCCAAGAGCATTTGAGTATATTGATACAGGGTGATGTCGGTTAAGTTACGTATGCAGCGCAGGGGCGCGCGGCATGCCTCTTATTATCGAATCGTGGCGGCTGATACCCGGTCACCTCGAGACGGGCGGTATGTCGAACTCTTAGGGGTCTACAACCCGAGGAGCAAGGAGCCGCAGGATGAGTTACGTCTGAACTTGGAACGGATCGATCACTGGTTGAGGGTCGGAGCGCTCCCTTCCGATTCGGTCCGGTCGATGATCAAGCGAGCCAGGAGGGGGCCGATCCCCTCGACAGACGCAGAGCAGGCGGATTCGACAGGCTCACGGCAGGCGGATTCGGCGGCCGAGTCCGTGAAAGAGGCTGTACACGAGGCGGAGGAAGTGGTTTCCACTTCTTCGGTAGGGGAGGCAGCCGTTTCGGAAACGGCGCCACAGGCCGAAGAGGCAAGTGCGGAGGAAACGCCGACCGAGAGTGCATCTCGGGAGGATGGTGTTTCGGAGGAAGCCTCGGCGGTTCAGGAGGAAGCAATTCAGGAGGAAGCAGTCGCTGAAGAAGCGCCCGCGGATTCGGCAGGCTCACCGCAGGTAGCTGAGGCCGAGAAGGAGGAGATCGTGAGTGCCGACACAGCGGAAGAGACAGGCGCCGAATCTGTTGAAGGTGGAGCTTCCGAAGAGGAAGAAAAAGACGAAGAGGAAGAGGAAGATTTGGAGAAGCCCGCTTCCTAGTTCGCGAATCAAGGGAAACTAAAACTCATGGTTTTGAAGAAGGATGGACGCGAAGCTGACCATAGACCTTCTTACGCTCTTTCCGGGCATGGTTTCAGGTTTTCTGGGCGAGAGCATGGTGGGTCGGGCGGTGGACAAGGGTCTTCTCGATCTTCGTGTCCGGAATCTCCGAGAGTGGGCTCCCGATAGGCACAAGGAAACGGATGATCGGCCCTTTGGTGGTGGGGCCGGTATGGTTCTGAAACCGGAACCGCTTTTTGCCTCAATCGAGCAGATCTCGACTCCCCAGTGCACTGTAATTTATATGGCGCCGGACGGGGAGCGTTTGTCTCCGAGACTGGCCATGACGCTGGCTGCGTTTTCTCATCTCGTCATTGTGAGCGGTCACTATGAAGGGATTGATCAAAGGGTGAGAGACCGTTTGGTCGATCGAGAGATCAGCATAGGTGATTATGTATTGACTAACGGCACCCTCGCGGCGGCAGTTCTGATTGACTGTGTTTCCCGTTATGTCCCGGGTTTCCTGGGAGAGGGAAAGTCCTTGACCCAAGATAGCTTTGCCGAACACTTGCTCTCTTTTCCTCAGTATACGCGCCCGGCCGATTTTCGAGGCCTGAAGGTTCCTGAGGTTCTTCTTTCGGGAGACCACGAAGCAATCGCGGCTTGGCGTAGCCGTGAAAGGGAGAAAAAGACGCGCGAGCGCCGCCCGGATTTACTCCCGAACAATGGGTGAACCTATCCAAATCGGAGAGAATGGATCGAATAAAAACTTTCAGCCATGAATCCCATCATCAGAGAAGTAACAGAGGATCAACTGCAGCCGGACCGTGACAATTTCAAAGTGGGTGACGGGGTGCGAGTCCACACCAAGGTTCGCGAAGCGGGTAAAGAGAGGATCCAGATATTTTCCGGAATAGTCATCTGCCGCAGAGGATCCGGAATTCAATCGACCTTCACGGTACGCCGCATCAGTCATGGAGAAGGTGTCGAACGTATTTTTCCCACCCATTCCCCAAACATCGTCAGAATTGAGGTCGATCGGGAGAGCGTGGTCAAGAGAGCGCGGATGTTCTATATTCGGCAGCGGATTGGCAGACAGGCGGTCAAGGTCGACGAGAAGCGGGCTGTTGAGGGGAGAAGCTGACGAGGATTCTGGCGGACTGGTAAGTTACGAGTTGCGAGTATCAGGCGATCTTTGTAGCTTGGAAGCCTGACAGGACCCCACGGCAGCCGCCGTCACCCCCGGGCTCTGGCGGGCCCAGAGCGTGGAGGATTGGAGTGTAGCCGCTAATTCGGGCTGAGGTGAAGCGCAGAATCGCACTATTCGGAATTGGACTGTTGGCGGTGTTGATCGTCGCTGTCCTGTTGATACTTCTGAATCCCAGGATTCAGAAGTACGCTCTTGAGAAGAGTGCGGCGGGGAGTCTGGATGGGAGTTTTGAGGTTGGTCGAGTTCAGGTCGGGACGAACCGGTTCGAAGTCGAGGATTTCAGATTAGCGAAGGACGGAATCCGAGTCTCGGCGGAGAAAGTCGTGGCTGACTTCTCGATTCTCGATTTGCTTCTCAGGAAGCGCATCCACATCGCGAAAGTGCGTGCATCGGGACTGGTGCTTGATCTCAGCGAGGGGGCGCCCGATAGATTTTCTTCGATGACTAAAACGGGGAATCTCTCAACTTCTGAAAAAGAGGAGAGTTTCCGCGGGCTGTTGCCATTGGAGGGTATTGGATACGAAGTATGGATTGATGCCTTGGACATTTCGGCGGAGATTCTTCTAAGAGGAAATCGGCGGGTTTCACTAATGGTTGAAGGAGGGGGAATCCGACCTGACGAACTCGGTAGCTTGAAGATATCGGGAAGGATTGAAGATGAGAAAGTGAGCTCCCCGCGAGTAGATTTCTCAGGGGAATTGCAATTGAGATTAGATAGTGCATCTGAACCTCGTGAAGTCAGATTCTCCACTGTCCTGAATTCGAAATATCCGGGGATTGAGAGCCCACCTTCCCTTCGCCTGGATTTGCAGATCGCCAAGACCGAATCGGGAGAGGGCTACAAACTGGAAGTCAGCGGAATCGATTCATTGGGAAAGGTTGAGGAAAGGCTCGTTTTTTTAGAGATGGATTACGAGCGATCGAGCGGAAACGTCAGGGGTGACTATCTTCTAAGGCTGGGTACCGATGAGCTTGCCCCTTTCGCGGTCGGCTACAAGCTGCCTGAGTTTGTCGCCTCCGGGGAAGGGAGCATCGATTTCAGTTTGGATCGAATGGAAGGGGAGTTCGAGTCCGGACTCGAGTTAGAGGCGAGTCGCCTCGATCTACTCGACCGGCGACTATCCGGTCTCGGTTTTCTGAAACTCAATTCGCAATTTGCCATCTCCGTTAAAGAGGACGTTGCTTCACTGAGGAGATTGAACGGGTGCATCACCGATGGGAATGAACAGACTCTCATGACCCTTGAAATGCTCGGGCCGGTAGAGGTTGATTACTCCGAAGGCGGATTCACGGTCGTCGACAGTAGAGGCGAGCTCGCCCTGGTGGAGTTCTCAGGTTTCCCCCTTTCGCTCCTGGCTCCGGTTTTCGCCGATTCAGGGTTGGAGTTTCAAGGTGACTCGCTTTCGGCACGACTCCGATTGGCGAGTGGCGAAGGAGGCCTTCAGATGAGAGCGGATCTTCCGGTCCAGTTTGAGGGTGTGTCGATTGGTCGAGAGGGAAGTCCTCTGGTCAGAGATCTCAGCGGTTCCTTTCTCCCTGTGGTAGAGTACGGAGAGGGTAGTTTGAGAATTGAGCTCGGGAGTACGGCAATTTCCTCAGGCGGAGTAGAGTTGCTTTCCGGCGACCTCGTTGTGACTACACCTATCTCACGACGCGGGGATTCGGTTTTGCAAGCGAGGGGGGAGCTTTGGGCCCATCTTGGCGGGCTCAGTAGGCAGCCGTTCGCCACGGATTTCAGAGAATTCCTTCCACACGGCGAGATTTCTATCGTAGCGAATTTCGAATTCAAGATTGAAGAGGAACGACTCATGTTGTCCTCCACTCGCCTCACTGTCGAAAAGAGAGAGGGCGGAAGGGTCCTTTCGGTCGATTTGTTGCAGCCGTTGGGCTGCAGCCTGACTGAAATGGAGGCTGATCTGGCTGAGATTTCGGGACAGTTGCTGAGCATCAACCTGAGTGCGTTTCCCGCTGAATGGATTGAGCGATTCATGCCCGGCATTCGCATAGCGGGCGGCTCGATCACCGGGGAATCAGCTATCTTCGTAGTGGAAGAGGAATTCGAGTGCAGAATAGGAGAGAAGCTCTCCATTGAGGATCTTTCCGCCGGCTGGGAAGACCGCGAATTGTTGCAGCATGCGTCCCTGACCGCTTCACCCAAGATCGCTCTCCGTAGAGATGGCGCTGAGCTCGAGTGGAAGGACCTGACGCTTTTTAGCGATGGTCGCGTCGCTCTAACCAGTGAAGGTTCGGCCGAGCTGGATTTCGAGATGGATCCAGCGATGAAGAGGGTGACCGCTTCCTTTCAGATTAATCTCCCAAGACTGCTCGAGCAGCCTCTCATCTCACCCTACGGAAACATTGAGGCCGGTTTGATGGCGGTCCAGGCCAATCTGGATCTTACCCAGGGTCTCTCTCTAAGTGGCGGGACGGCAATTCGGGATTTGCGGGTCGCGAACGCCGAGGGCAGAACAATCGAGGAGGCCAATGTCGAGTTCGAACTGGATTGGAATCAATCGATTGGAAAGGTAACAGCATCTGCGACTGTCAAACTCAAGAGTAAGGGAGGAGCTTCGGATTTCGAAATCGAGTCGGAAATGGAGACGACTGATGGAGCGAGGGAGGTCTCGGTTTCCTTGAAAGGCGGCCGAGTAGTGATGGAGGATCTGCTCGGTTTGATCCAGGCATACTCGACGCGCCAGGAATCCGATTCAGGGGCTGTTGCGGTGACGGCCTCTGAGGCGGAGAGCAGGGAGCAAGTGAGGGACACGGTGCCCTTTTGGGCCGGGTATCGAGGTACGGTGGGTGTCGATCTGGCGGAGCTCACACACTCCAGATACGGCGTCTTCAGGTCCCTTTCGACCGGATTGAGGATCGAGTCCGAACGCCTCCGATTTGAGGAATTCGAGAGTGTGCTCAATGGGAGTCCGCTGCGGGTGAGCGGCGATCTAGGTTTCGAGTCAGGACGTGCCTGGCCCTACACTCTGGCGGCCGAACTGAGCCTGCTGGAACTCGATGTCGGAGAATTCCTTCGACGGGCGAACCCACGGACTCTTCCAGTGATTGAGGGGGTATTCAATCTAACTGGTGCGGCCCATGGAGAAGCCGAGAACTTCGACCGGCTCTTGGAAACGGTTCGAGGTGATTTCAATCTTACCAGTACTCGAGGCGGCGTATTCAGAGCGCTCACCGCGGGAGGGGGTAGAGCGGAGGCGGGGGCGGCGATCTTTGGCCTTGCAGGGGCGGTTTTCGGCGATCGAGTGAGTGAGCTGGATCGATTGAGTCGGATTACTTCCTATCTGAGAAAGATTCCTTACGATACCTTGACGGTGACGATGACGAGAGAACCGGACCTCGATTTGGTCATGCCCGTTTTCGTGGTTCAAGGGCCGGAGGTCCTGGTTTATGGAAACGGAGTGGTATCCTATCGTGAGGGGATATCGATACTCGATCAACCTCTCCTGGTTAAGGGGCAGATCGGCGCCAAGGAGCGCGCGGCTCATTTGCTCAACGAGATTGGCCAGCTCAGAGATCTTAGGAACGCTGATGATTATTACGCGGGCCCTGCCTTCGCCATGAAGGGATCTCTCCGCGAGCCGGACACTTCCGATCTCTCGCGGCTACTGAGACAAGCTGCTCTTGGCGTCGTTGGATTTGGGAGGGACCCGATCGCGCTGGAGTCAGAGGACGAAGAGACTGGAGAGGCCCGTCAAAGGGAAGAGGAGGCGCCGTCTTCGAATTTGCAGGAGGAGGAGCAGGAGCCGACGGCGGGGGAGGTGATACTGAAGTCGATATTCGATCTCTTTGGGGAGGAGTGAGGAGAATGTCGAACTTGGTGGGCGATAGTAGATCACGACTATGAACCACGACAGAAGGACCGGTCGTCGGTAGTATGGCGGCAGCGAAAATGCAGGAGAGCTCCCACGGAGCAAACGACGAGTGGATCTACAGCTTTTTATTTGCATGCGAGATGCGATCGGGCAGAATGGGGACTATGGCACTGGATCGATCAAAGTATGGGTCGAAATTGAGGAAATTTCTGGAGGTCTCGGAACTTCCACCGTTGGGAGGAGGGGAGTCGCTGGGGGTTTCCAAGGCGGAACTCTCCGAGCTGGATGAGGGCGGAATCTTCGAGGGAATTGCGGTCAAAGATGAGGAAATGGCCCGTTGCTGTCTGTCCGGAATTCAGCTCCTCCATGGAGAATTGGATGTGTCTCACCGAATCAGTCAGTCGGTTGAGACTACGACAGGCAGCTATTGGCACGGAATCATGCATCGGAGGGAAGGAGACTTTGGCAATTCCAAGTATTGGTTTCGCAAGGTTGGGAGGCATTCCATTCATCCCGATTTGACTGAGGCCGCGAGGGGGTTAGCAGAACAAGAGCAGAGTGACTCCCGGCTTTCATTTCTTTGCAGGCAGAAGCAGTGGGATGCGGCCGGATTCGTAGATTTGTGCGAGGACGTGGTGGTCAACGATGGTGGAGGCGACGGGCTGTGCCGTGCGATTCAGATGATCGAGTGGGAGTTGCTGTTTGAATACTCATTTGGGAAGGCTACGGGGGGTGCCTAATTGGACAATTCGATGTACAGGCCCATCGACAGGCTGAGCGATTTCAACGGGTCCTCGGCCGATTCCGAGAGGACGAAATCAACAGTTAAGTCGTCGAAATGCTCACGCATTCCGCTACCTGCCGAATCGAAGTTCGTAGCGGAATGCGTGAGCATTTCGTCTCCCGGGACGCCGACGGTCTCATCGTCAATTGATTTGTCGAAGGGCTCGAGGGCCCAGACATCTCCAAGGCTGAGGCCGGCAGGCCTCGCCCCTCTAATCGGGCGGAGGATCGGCACGGTCGATGACTCCCCATTTCGTCATTCGTGGGTCTGATGAGTAATAAAGGAAACGGTAGTAGCTGTTGCGCTCCCTCGAGCGCGGAGAGCCCGGCCGGCATCGATTCGGGCATTGGATGCGGTTCGACCGATCTTGGGGGTGGGTTTTGCGGCAAGGAATTAGAGGAAACGATCGCCTACGCAGACTCCGGATCGACCGAAGAGATGGTCAGACTTGAAGGTGAATTTTTCATGATGGGAACGGAGGAGGATGACGCCTGGATTGAAGATGGCGAGGGCCCCATACGTGAAGTCTCGTTGACTGGATTTTACTTGGACAAGAGGGCGGTAACGAATGACCAATTCTCCGACTTTATCGATGATACCGGTTACCGAACAGAGGCGGAATGCTTTGGTTGGTCTTATGTCTTTAAGACCCAGCTCCCAAGATCCAAGCAGCGAAAGTTGAAGAGCTCTCAGACGGTAATGGGTTTGCAGTGGTGGTATGCGATTGAGGAATGCACTTGGAAGAAACCGGAAGGTTCGGGTTCGAATCTAAAACGGAGGATGGACCATCCCGTTATCCACGTCTCGTGGAATGATGCTAATGCTTACTGCCGTTGGGCGGGTAAGCGACTACCGTCCGAGGCAGAGTGGGAATTCGCCGCCCGAGGCGGTTTAGGGGGAAAGCGCTATCCTTGGGGTGATGAGCTCACTCCTCGAGGGAAACACCGATGCAATATCTGGCAAGGTCAATTTCCGGAAGAGAATACTGGCGTCGACGGGTTCAGGGGGACCGCACCGGCTGGGTCATTTCGGGCCAACGGGTACGGGTTCTACAACATGTCTGGTAACGTTTGGGAGTGGTGTTCCGATTGGTTCAGCCCCCATTGGCATTTGAGGGGAACGAGGGAAGATCCCCGGGGACCGGACTTGGGCGATCGAAAGGTCATGAAGGGAGGCTCCTATCTCTGCCACCACAGCTACTGCAACCGATACCGCGTAGCGGCGCGTACCTCCAATACCCCTGACAGCTCGACCGGGAACTGCGGATTCCGGTGTGCTCGGGATCTCTAATAATTCGCGAGACGCGATTTATACGCATTGTAGCAGCTGAGGCAGCTCGGTTAGCACCAGGTCGGGTTCGATGTTAAGGCAATCGAGGTCGTCTTTCCGCAGCTTGAGAGAGCGGAGGTCGCCGGCAAAAAGGGCGGTGCGAAATCCAGCTCGTTGAGCGGGTAGGATGTCGTTTCGGATGTCGTTTCCGAGGAAGAGAGTCTGAGAGGGTAAGATGCCTGATTCTTGAAGGGTGTTTCTCAGCAGCTGAAAGAGGCGGGAGGAAGGCTTGGCCTCGGCGAATTGATAGGACCAAACGCAGTGCTTCTCCTGAATATCAAGATCGGAGAGACTTTTTCGGAGTAAGGCTGGGAAGAGGAGTGGGGTGTAAAATTGAGCGTTGGAGACGATTCCAAGGAGGATATCGCTCGCTTTCAAAGCCTCAATCGTCCTATCCAGTCCGGGCATGGGCCAGACGGGGTTGGTCAGGCATTCGAAGGTTACGGCAACGGTCTGAATCGTGTTGGAGTTGGCTTCGCCCTCGATGCGGCGCTCTCGTATGAGGCGCTCCAGGAGGTTCTGCCAAACCTTCCGAATCTCGACCTCCGGAAAAGCAATGCCCATGTCTCTGCGCTTTTGGTGGGAGGAGCGAATCGCTTCAACCAAGAGATCGGAGAATCTCAAGGTGGAATCTATTGTCTGAAACCCGCCTTCCTGAAGGGCTTCCCTCAAGGCCTTTTCATGCCCCCCTTGCTCGGCAGTTCCGATATCTCCGGATGCGGAAATGAAAAGAGTTCCGTAAACATCGAGGGCGATCGCTCGGATATTGGGAAGCCTTACGAGACGTGGAGGACAGTCGGCTGGAATAGGTTCGAGCGGGCCGGCGAGGCCGCGGATTATCGAGATGAGAATTTCCTTTCTCGCGGTCATCAGAATTCTTACCAGGTGATCGGGCTATCTCAAGGGACCTAAACTTCGGATCGGAGATTGACGGTTGTAAACTGCGACCAACTTCATACCGACAGAATCCTAGCATTGGAGGAGGCGAAATCGTTTCGGATCGAGGAAACACGAGAGCAGCCGGTGGGATGGTAGGGAGTCGAGTGGTGCAGATTCGCTGTCCGCGACACGTGCGTATATGTTTCTCAAGGTTCCCTCCGTACTGATTGAGGCTGAAGTGCTTGAGCACTTGGTCTCGATATCGTTTAATGACTTCTTGGCCATTCTCTACGGCAAGACGATTGGGACGGACGGATTTTCGCAGGGATTCCGAAACCGCGAGCTTGAGGATCACCTTTTCCTGAAGGGGTTCGTCGAGAAAGCCAAAGTCGATGTGTTGGTCGGAAGTGTTGGCCTGGAGCGCGCTATCGACGGCGTCAGGTGGAAGTTTGATCTGATAGGCGGTATAGGCGTTTTCCAGCGCGGCGTTGAGGCGCCGGCGAAGGGAACGTTCGCCGACGAGGTCGATCGGGACCAGCAGTTGATCGTAGAGAGATGGGAGGTTGATTCCGAAGCACCTGAAGTCCTCGGTGATCTCAGGGAGATTTCGACCTAGCAGGGGCTTCCGGAAGAGACCGGCTTCCAGAAAGGCGAGCCCGAAACCTTCCACAACACTGGTTGTGATGAGAGCGTCGGCCTCGGCTATCCAATCTTCGAAGCTGCGAACGGAGGAGGGGATTACCCCAAGTTCGAGGGGCAACTTTAAGGATTGAGCGACCCGGTGCCAACGATCATGGAAGGGCAGCCACTTGGGATTATCCGGAGCCAGGGTAGTGGCGAATGACTCCCCTCGCTCGGCCATCGTTGCCCAGAGAACGAGTTCCCCAATGTTTTTGCGCCGAATGCCGCGGGTTGGGTAGAGGATTAGTCGATCCGCCTTGGTTTTAGTTTTCCTGTCCCCCGGAGATCGCTCTGAATTGGGAACGAAAACGGGATTCGGCAGGTAGTGAAGGAGTTCGCGAGGAAGGCCGGATTGAAGGAGGAAGGATTCGTCGCGCCGATTGAGGACCGCATAGTGGACTTGCGGGGCGATCGGATAAAGGACCTCCTCAAGGGTGTTTTTTCGCCCTCGGAAGGCGGCCGCGAGATTGCTGAAATTGGTTGGCCTTCCGTCTTCGGGAAAGTCATGGATCTGGAGAAGGATGCGTTGATTCCGGGATGCAAGTCTGAAGACGGCTTCAGGAAGATTGGGGTTTTTCCCTAGTGAATGATTGTGAAAATGCCAGACATCAGGCGGGCCACCGAGTCCTTCGCTCGCTTTCATCAAGAGATGGTCGGTGAGGCTTGTGGTATCCGAGTCTGCGAAACTGTCGGTGTAATTTAATCCTTCGACGGTGATGCTTCTGTTCAGGGAAGAGCCCTTGTAGGGTTCACCGGACAGCACGACCGGTTCAATCCCTTTGCGTTCAAGGGCGGCGACTGCATTCTCAATGACTCGCGTTACTCCTCCGGATCGCAAGTGATAATGGACGATAGCAATCCGCATATCCCAGCTAGGAGACTGTCGGTCTTTGACGTTCGATTGCTTCGCAAGTGACCAGGTTCGTCGGACAGATTCCTATTTTGGTTCCCGACTCCCGAATTTCTCGCGGTAGACTGGAAGTGATTCCATGGGAGGGCGCTCTTGCTCGACGATTTCAGAGACGACATGGGAATAGCCTCCCTCTCGAGTCTGGTAGGCTCGATAGAGATTGCTCATCTGTTTGAACTCGTCGGTATAGGTGAACCCATCAACACGTTTTAAGAAAGATTGAAGAATCCCAAAGGCCATTCTTCCCAACGCTTCCGTCGGCTGATTGCGATGGACCCGTTGCTCGAGGTCTGTTTGGGCGAATGCGGAGAGGCCCCACTGTTTATAGACGTCGAGGAGGTGGGAAGTTTCGACCCCGTAGCCAATGGGAAAGGGTATGCTTTCGAGCACTTCCCGGCGAACAGCGTATTCACCGGAGAGGGGTTCAATGATCGCAGTCAACTCTGGAAAGAAAAGAGAGAAGAGGGGTCGAACGAGGATTTCCGTAACTCTGCCGCCACCCGATGCCTTCATACCCTGCGAGAAAACGAGAGGGCGGTCGTAGAACGCTTTAACATACTTGACCTCCTCCCGATAGATGAGAGGCGCGACAAGCCCGTAGGCGAAGCGGGGATGGATATTCTTAATATCCGCATCCATGTAGCAGATTATGTCACCTTTCAACTGGTAAATTGCTTTCCACAGGTTCTCCCCCTTGCCCCGCTTCTCCCCGAGTTCCGGGAGTATTTTGGAGGCGAGGTATACGTCAGCGCCGAATGAAGCTGCGATTTCGCGAGTTCGGTCCGAGGACCCGGAGTCAATGATGGCGAATTCGTCTATAAGGGGATAGCGTTCCATCAGTTCGGATCGAATGAGAACAATCTCCTTACCGATAGTCTTCTCTTCGTTGAGAGTCGGAATACAAAGTGAGATTGTCAGGCCCTTCTTTTCTTTTTCCTCAATTAGAGGAAGCAGATCCCAGAATTCACCGTGATGAAAGGTGTTCTTCTCCAGCCAGGTTTCAATTTCCATCACACAACCCTACGTCGATAGCTCTGATCAATCCGATCAGTTGAGTGAGACCGACAAAGATCGGCTCGATCTTTACGGATTCACCGAAGTCATGAAGATGATCCCCCTCCGTAAGACCAAGGGTTAGGCTCGGGATCTCCTTGTGCAAAAGAGCGGCGAGGTCACCCACACTGGGGGCGACTCTCGGTTGGATTCCGAGACTGGTCATGACACCGCGACATGCGTCGACCAGAGGGTGATCCTCCGGGATGCCTCCTGACCGCCGCCGGGCCACTATCTCGAGTTGAGCCTCGGCGACCGTATCGGCAGTGGTCTGGAGAATGATCTCCTCGATTTTGCCTCTAATCTCGTCCACAAGTCCGGGCTTCTCGCTGCGAACCTCGAAACGCAGTTGAGAATTCGTTGGTACTCGGTTAAACGCGTTTCCGGCCGCTATTGAGCCAAGAATGATGGAAGTGCGAGGGGTCTTGGCCTCCGGTAGATTGAGGATTGCGGTGAGGATCTTATTCAAATTGACGATTGCTCCACTGGAATTGGACCGCTCCCAGTCGGTCTCTAAGGGGACCCGACAGACGATTTCGGCCCGGAGCATTCCAGGACAGGAATAGCTCAGCCTACCAAGATTGACTCCGGCAACGCAGATGCCGGCCGTGACCGGCATTCGCAGGTGGTCCAGAAAATAACGCAGACCGGTGAGATCGCCGTGGCCCAGACTGCGACTGGCTCCGAGGAGGATGAGATTGCTTTGAAGTTGCATTCCCAGCTTCTCGAGGAGGACGGGCAACGCCGATATGACAGCCAGTCCGAGGCTGTTGTCGGCGATACCCGGTCCTCGTAGTTCATTTTCGGCGACCGAGACGGAGTGATCGACGGAATTGGAAAAAAGGGTGTCGGCGTGAGATACGAGGAGGATATTTCGATTGCTCTTGGCGTGACCAGGGAGAATGGCCATGCCGTTGCCCATCTCATCCGTGGAAATGTGCTGGAGCCCCATTTCCGTAAATCGATCGATGATAAAACGGATGCGTTGCTCTTCTTGGAAGGTAGGGGCAGGTATCTCGCCTAAGAGGATGGCATTCGCGATCACAATTTCGCGATACTCTCGAAGGGTATTAAGAATCTGGGGAAGGTCTCCGATTATTGCATTGAGGCTCGAATCCTTTGACATTGGTTCACTCCCATCAAGGCGTGGAAAGGAAACGCCGGCGAAAATTCCATCCTCCGCTATGCTCCCCTCTAAAGCGGGACAACGCAAGGGTGAACCCGAATTCTGAAATTTCGTTGACTAGCCCGCTTTTCGTGTTGGGTATGCTGCTACTGGATAGAGGCCGCCTCATAGCGCAAGACTGTCCTCGGAAAATTGTGAGAAAGCGGGCAAGGAATCTGTCGGTATGGACTTGGTCCAGGTTTGCACCCTTCACCGTCGAATCCGAACCTCCGCGATGTTGCGAAATTCAAAATCCGACAGATTCCTAGTTCCGTATGCCTGAGAATATTGGATTCGTCTCGACTCGATTCGCCGGAACCGACGGGGTTTCATTGGAGAGCGCGAAGTGGGCGGAGGTTTTCTGGCATGACCGGCATGTCAGTTTTTGGTACAGCGGCCGAAGCGACCGGAATCCCGATATCTGTCACTGTGTTCCCGAAGCCTACTTCGGGCATCCCGAGAATATCTGGATCAACCAGAAGGTGTGGGGGCGCACCCAGAGGGAGCGTTTGGTAACGGAGCGGATTTGGGAGATGGCCGCCTACCTGAAGAATACAATCTACGATTTCGTGAGCAGATACGACATCGATGTTTTGATTGCGGAGAACGCCCTGGCCATTCCCATGCACCTACCGCTTGGGCTCGCTGTGACCGAATTCCTGGCAGAGACGCAGATGCCTACCATCGCGCATCATCATGATTTCTACTGGGAGCGAACGCGATTTGCGGTGGGTGCGGTTCAGGAGTATCTCGATATGTCCTTCCCTCCCGATCTGCCGAGTATTCGGCACACCGTGATCAACCAGGTGGCGCAGGAGCAGCTCTGCCATCGCAAGGGAGTGAGCTCGTTATTGATACCGAACGTATTCGATTTCGAACAGTCACCCCCGGAGACTGATGAGTATTCCCGCGATGTAAGGAGCGAACTCGGGCTTGGGCCTGACGACATTTTCATCCTACAGCCCACGCGAATTGTGCCGCGGAAGGGCATTGAACATGCTATCAAGCTGGTAGGGATGCTGGGAGACCCGGAGCTTTACAAGCTGGTCATTTCACATGAAGCGGGGGATGAGGGTGTGGAGTATCGCCGCCGCATCGAGGAGATTGCCCGCGAAGAGAGAGTCGATCTTCGTTTCATTTCGACGCGAATCGGGGATGTTCGGCAGTACGATGCTTCCGGGAAAAAGATCTATACTCTGTGGGACCTTTACCCCCACGCAGATTTGGTTACCTATCCCAGTACCTACGAGGGCTTTGGTAATGCTTTACTCGAGGCGATCTATTTCAAGGTCCCGGTGGTGGTTAACCGCTACGCAATATTCGTCAAAGACATCGAACCGAAAGGCTTTCGTCTCACCGTGATGGACGGCTTTATTTCGCAGGAGACGGTACGCGAAGTTCACCGCGTCCTCGAGAATTCGGCCCACCGGAAGGAAATCGTTGATCACAACTACGAGGTGGCCCGGCACTACTTCAGCTATGCCGTGCTTCGACATGGACTGCGTGCCCTCCTCGCCGGATTAACCGGATTGGACACATGAGGTTGGTAAGGAGGAAACACCTGCAGAACGTCGGCCGGCGGCTCCGCACTCTCTTTGGAAAAGAGGATGCGAACCGACTGAAGGAGCGCCTCTGCATGATGATCGGTCGGTATGGGGTGGGGACCAGCAATTCGCTGGTCCGAGAACGCTGGAGTGAGAAAGATACAGTACTGATCACCTACGCCGACATGGTGACGAGAGAAGGCTGCTCGCCTCTGTCTACACTGGATGAATTTGCCAGTCATCGGCTGGCGGAATCCTTCAGCACAATTCACCTTCTCCCTTTCTATCCATGGTCCTCGGATGATGGGTTCTCGGTGGTCAATTACTACGAAGTTGCAATCGAATACGGTGATTGGGAGGACGTAGAGGCATTGGGTAGCAAATTTGACCTGATGTTCGATCTGGTCCTCAATCACTGCTCGAGAGAGAGCTCATGGTTTAAGGATTTCGTGAGCGGAATTGAACCGGCACGCCACTTCTTTCTCCCTATTGATCCCAAGACGGATCTGTCGGCGGTGGTGAGACCGAGGACGAGCCCTCTGCTGACAACGACGCAGACCCGGGATGGGGAGGTGAGCGTCTGGACCACCTTTAGTTCGGATCAGGTTGATTTGAACTGGCAGAATCCGGAAGTGCTGTTCGAATTCATGAACATTCTGATGTTTTACCTCCACCAGGGTGTTCGTTTCATCCGGCTGGACGCAGTGGCCTTTCTGTGGAAGGAGATCGGGACCGATTGCCTCCATCTCCCTCAGACGCACGAGGTGGTGAAACTGCTGCACGACTTCGCGGATATGGTGGCGCCGGAATTGATCCTTCTCACCGAGACCAATGTTCCGCACGACCAGAACGTGAGCTATTTTGGAAAGAGAGACGAGGCCCACATGGTTTATCAATTCTCTCTTCCGCCCTTGCTTCTACACGCTCTTCTGGCGGAGAACAGTTCCTACCTAACGGCCTGGGCCAAGAGCTTGAAGGATCCTCCCAAGGGATGCACGTTTTTCAACTTCACCGCCTCGCATGACGGTATCGGCGTGAAGCCTCTGCAAGGCGTGTTGCCTGAAGAGGAAATCCTCTGGCTCTGCCAAAAGGTCCGGGAAAGGGGGGGTCTCATTTCGACGAAACGCAACCCTGATGGATCGGAGAGCCCGTACGAATTGAATATTACCTACCGGAGCGCATTGGGCGACCCCGATGACGAGGAGTTGGGGGTAGAGCGCTTTCTCTGTTCTCAAGCTCTGGCTGCTTCGATGAAGGGAATTCCAGGAGTCTATTTTAACAGTTTGGTTGGTGATTCGAATTTTCACGAGGGAGTTGAATTGACGAGTCAGCCCAGGACGATCAACCGGAGAAAGTGGAATGCAGAAAATCTGGAGGCGAATCTGGACGATCCAGAGACGGTCGAGGCCACGATTTTTCGTCGCTACTCCGAGATCCTTCGGGGGCGCAGGGCCCACCGGGCATTTCATCCTGATGGGGGGTCAGGTTTTCGTGGATCTCGGCGCCGAGTTCTTCGGTCTTACGCGTAGATCGGCGGATGGCACTGAGACGGTATGTTGCGTGTACAACTTCACAAGGTCGGAGAAGGAGGTGGACTTGATTGGGGCCTTCCCAGCTCTTTCTGAATCCGAGACATTGACAGAATTACTCTCCTCGCGGAGCGTCTCGCTTGAAGGCGCGCGCGCTTACAAACTGGAACCCTTCGAGGCATGTTGGATCACCTAGGAGTCGGACTTAGATGTTCGATTGCTTCGCAAGTGACCAGGTTCGTCCGACAGACTCCTAGCAATAAGAAATCTGTCGGTATGAATTTGGTCGCCGTTTACGACCGTCAACCTGCGATCCGAAGTTCAGGTCTGTTGCGAAGTGCACTTGTCACGGCACAGCGAAGCGGCGACGGAAAGCCCGACAGATTCCTAGCCCGCTTTTCTCACAAACTTTCGAGCATCATCATGCGACAACATTTTCGGAATCAAGATCTTCTGTGCCCTTTTGTTTTCATCCTCGAAATCTTCGGAGATTTCCAGGATAGAGGAGACTGTCAATTTTACTATCCGAGTTTCGTGGAAGAGACGACACTCTGCGAAAGTGTGTAGAATGCCGCGAGTTTCAGCACCGACATCTTACTAACGGCTCTGCCGAGAAGCAGAGCACGGATGTAATTGATTCGGCAGGCATTGCAAAAGTGCACATTCTCGACCGAGAATTTGTGAGATGTCAGGGCAACGGATAATCGAGCCGTCGAAGCTACCATTCGTTGAAGCGGTTGCGAAGCTGACCTACTGCAATCCATTTCTCGATCAGCGGATTGAATTGGAGAAGGCGGCGCTGGGGGCGGATTTTCAGGAGCGGGAGGAACCTTGGAACCTGAATCCGACGGAGTATCCTAATGATCCGAATGTTCGGAAACTGATCGAGCGCGTCGAAACGACCGCTGAAGAGTGCCGGGAGAGACTCGCCGAGACCGGGACCACTTCGGCCCAACAGTTCGGCCTCTACCAGGATTTGATTCTGTTTCTAGTCTACTACCGGTTCCGCGAGGACTTTAACGAAATTGTCGAGAAGACTCACGGTAACGGAAAAAGGCGGGGGCGATATCGCTTTTACGAGCGATTCAGAGAGGAGTTGAGTTACTTTCTGCGTCCCGGTCCCAAGGTCCTGGAGCCGAGCATCTCCTACTCTCACCTATTTTCCTACGCTTTCCAAGTTCGCCGCGCATTTCACCATATTTTTCATTACATCATTGGGACGTCGCAAGCGGCTCGTCGTCTCCGATCGCGAGTTTGGCAGTCGATATTCACCCACGACATGGCCCGCTACCTGCGTTCGCTTTCGAATCGAATGGGTGATATAATTACTCTCATAACGGGCCCATCCGGTTCTGGGAAAGAGCTGGTCGCGCAGGCGATCGCGCTTTCTCGGTTCATCCCTTTCGATGAAGAAAAGCTGGAGTTTGCCGAAGACTTCGTCAGCGCCTACTATCCCCTGAATTTGACGGCGCTCTCGCCGACCCTGATTGAATCCGAACTCTTCGGCCATCGCAAAGGCGCATTTACCGGAGCGGTCGAGGATCGAGAAGGGTATTTGGAAGTTTGTGGTCCCTGTGGGACTGTTTTTCTCGACGAAATAGGGGATGTCGATTCGGTGATTCAGGTGAAGCTCTTGCGCACCCTGCAAACGCGTAGTTTTCAACGCTTGGGAGATACGGAATCGAGGCGTTTCATGGGAAAGATCATGGCGGCGACCAATCGGGATCTCATCAAGAGTATCGAAGACGGAAGCTTTCGTGAGGACTTCTACTACCGACTATGCGCCGACCGCGTTGAGACCCCCGCCCTGCGCGAGATCCTGTCGGAGGACAAGGAGGAATGCCGGTATCTGGTCCGATATATCGCGGAAAAGGTCGCCGGCCTCGAGGAAGCGAGCGAGCTGACCAAAGAGGTCTGTGATTGGATCGAGAATCGACTTGGATCCGGCTACAGTTGGCCAGGGAATTTCAGGGAATTGGAGCAGTGCGTTCGCAACATTCTAGTTCACGGAGAATATCAGCCGCAACCCGCGGTTCGCAAGGAAAGCGGGTAATCCGTCGGTATCGATTCGGGGAATCTGTCGGCGGACGAGCTGCTGCGGATCTACGTCACGCGAGTCTACGCGCAATCCCATAACTACGAAGCCGCGGCCCGTCGCTTGAAAATGGACCGCCGCACCGTCAAGAAATACGTCGACAAAGATCTGTTGGGGAAGCTTTAGAAAGCCAATTCGCTCCTCTTTCAAGTCTCGTGGATTCTTCCCAATCCCGGTAACACAACCTGCACATCGCTGGGGTCTGTTCTCGCTGAGGCCCAGGCAGTGTATAGTCCTTGAAGGAAGTAAAGTCCGGATTCTGTTAGACAAGCTGCAACTAAAAGTGATCCGATCGGATCACTTTTAGTTGCAGCTTTTGGTGTAGATCTGGCTCTGCGTGGGCGGGAGCAATGAGGGTATAATAGAGCCCGTCCCAGTGGTGGAAACAATTGATTTTTAATGAGTTATGGGCAAAAAAAAGGCCGGATAGAGCTGCAAAAAGCTCGATCCGGCGAAAAAGGGCGCTTATGCTTGCGTTAGTCAAATACAAAGCACGCCCTTCTCATGAAAAATATTGCCGTGCAAAGCTTCCTGCGTCCAGCCCTAACTCCAGTCATTCGATGCAAAGACTACACCGTGTTTCTGGAAACAATGGAGCGGATTGACCGGGTTTTGATCGACTCCTCGCTGGAAAGGGAGGCGATCGTAAAAGCCTTGGAAGGATGGGATGAAGCGGGAGGGAAGGATCGGGAGCGACGCGCTCTAAGAGCGATAAAAGCGCTGCGGGTGGAGGTGGTGCGTCATTTACTCGGAGGGATATCCTTTCGTTGTCTGTCGCAGGAGTTGGGACGCAGTGAGCTTCTGGCTAATTTTTGCCGGGTGCGTGAGGTAGACGGGATCCGGAAAATATCGAAGAGCAGTCTGGAACGGGATTCGAAATTCTTCGACGAAGCGTATCTGAGACAGCTGCATGCAAGGATGACCGAGGTGGTGGGCAATGCTGAACATTGTGGTGAGGCAGGATTAGAGAAGCCGATCGATACGAGGGAATGCCTGATCGACGCCACTTGCCTGGGAGCGAACATCCACTGGCCCGTGGACTGGGTCTTGCTCAAGGATGTGGGAGCAACGCTGCTCAAGGCGATCAGTCTGATCCGGCAGGCGGGAATGAAACAGCGCATGCCCCAGGGAGCAAAGGGATTGGCTCGGGAGATGAACAAACGGTGCCTGGAGATGACGCATGCGCGTCGGCGCCGGGAGGCGGGCAAAGCGCGTAAAGGGATCCTGCGGCGGATGAAGCTATTGCTCAAGAAGATTGAGGGCCATGCCCTTCGCCACCGTGACTTATTGGAAGCTATGTGGATGCAAAGCGATTACACCGAGAAGAAGGCGAGCCGAATCATCGAGCGAATGGATGGTATGTTAGAGCAGATACCGCAGGTCATGAAACAGGCGCACGAACGGATCATAGGGGGGCGGCAGGTGAAGAATGAGGAGAAGATCCTGAGCGCCTACGAACCTGAGATTGACGTCATCGTGCGAGGCAAGGCAGATCGGGAGGTGGAGTTTGGCAACACCCTTTATTTATGCGAGAGCGCAGAGGGATATCTGTTGGACTGGAAACTGTATGGGGGGCAGGCCCCGAGCGAATTGAAGCAGCTTTGGGAAAGTCTGGAGAGGCAAAAGGGCTTCGCTTTAGAGGAGAAGATCGAAGCGATCAGTGGGGATCGGGGCTATGCCTCGAAGGCGGCCAGCAAGCGGCTCCAGGCAGAGGGGATTTTTGACGCCCTTACGCCCCGCAATCCACAAGAGCTCAAGGAGCGGATGGAGGAGCCGCGCTTTGTCCGGTTGCAGCGACGACGAGGGAGCACCGAAGGCCGGATCGGAGTGCTCAAGAACCGATGGCACGGGGGCAAGATACGCAGCAAAGGCTTTGACAACCGTAACCTTAGCGTGGCCTGGTCGGTTCTGTCCCACAATCTATGGAAAATCGCGCAGAGACTTGCGCAAGAACATGAGAAAGAGGCAACGCAGGCGGCATAGGGATCCAAGAATCGAGTCAGAGGCGCTTCCTTGGGAGAACTATCGACTCAAAGCGAGAGGAAGGGTGCTGGAAAGGTGCATAACGGATAAAAGGTAAGCTACCGAGGACGGAAGGCATGTCGTGGTCTACATAACGTGACGAAGATTGATATCGGTATCAGGCTTCCACCCAAATCCTCTCGGATTTGGGACAGCCTCTATAATATGGGTGTGGATCGAGCGACGCTGGGAAATCGCGTTGCCATCTGCCAGTGTTGTGGGCGAGAATCCGTTTTACCGAATGTGACCGCTTTTCAGGCTTTTGATGGATCTTGGGGACTGGGTATGAAAGTCTCGTGAACCGTTGAAGGGCAATATCCAAGGGACGAGTCAGGTTCCCGCAGCATGATCGACCACGGAGAGGCAGAGTATCAAAATCAGCCGTTTCTCAAAGGCAATCTCGCCGAGAGGAGCTTCCGTGCGCTCGCCCGCCAACCGGGCCGCGAAATAGTGATCGACCGGACTGCAGAGCGGCGCGTTCTGACAGCGGGTAAGTTGCTGGCCGTTTCGGTGGAAATGTCGCGACTTTGGAGACGAACGATTTCGGGCAAGAGGGTGGGGATTGTCCTTCCCCCCGGGATCGGCGGGTTCATCAGCAATCTCGCCGTGGTCCTGGGCGGCAAAGTACCGGTCAATCTGAATTTCACGGCCGGTCGTTCCGCGATTGAGTCCAGTATTAGAAAGGCTGGAATCGAAACAATCATAACGGCGGAGGCGATGAGAGAAAAGGTGCGAGATTTCCCTTGGACGGAGGATACGCGGGACCTTCCTGATGAGATTGGTCATCTGAGGAAGTGGGCGATTCTCGGATGGCTCATCGCTCTCCGGATCCTTCCGGGGGATTTCCTGTTGAAATTGCTCTCTATTCCCTCAGAGGGGGATCGCGAAGAGGCGGCCCTTCTTTTCAGCAGCGGCAGCACGGGAGAACCCAAGGGAGTCATACTAACCCACCGCAACATCATCGGCAACTGTCGGCAGATTGCAGACTGCGGACTATTGGGAACAGGTGAGACCGTGATGGCCTGCCTGCCGATCTTTCACAGCTTCGGATTTACGGTCACCCTTTGGTATCCCATCCTTCATGACTTCAAAGTGGCGACTTCGCCCTCGCCGCTTGAGACCAGGCGCATCGTCCAGGTTATCAAAGAAGAGGATGTGGGAATAATAGTTGGGGCTCCCACCTTTCTCCGTCCCTTTTTCAGGCAGGCGAAGCCGGAAGACTTACGGAGCCTGAGGATCGTAATTGCGGGCGCCGAGAAGACTCCGGCCGGATTCAAGGAGAGGTGGGAGAAGCAGTTCAATTCCACCTATCTTGAAGGTTACGGCCTAACTGAAACTTCACCAGTCGCGAGTACGAACTTGCCCGAGGACTTGGTCCCGTCCTACTTACCAGGGGGAGGGCCGGTAAACCGCACCGGATCGGTGGGGCGCCTCTTTCCGGGAATGGCGGCCCGGATTGTTGATCCCGAGAGCGAGGAGGAAAAGCCGGATAACGAGGTAGGGATTCTCGAGTTGCGAGGCCCCAATATCTTTCAAGGCTATCTCGAGGATGCGGAAAGGACGGATCACGCTCTTCGGGAGGGGTGGCTTTCAACAGGGGATCTGGCGCGGTTCGATTCCGATGGGTTTATTTTCATCGAAGGGAGAACACGTCGATTTTCGAAGATCGGCGGTGAGACCGTCCCCCATGGAACTATCGAGGAGTACATTTCACAGTCATTCGGCTTTGCAGAGAATGAGCGCCCGGTCGTTGCGGTTACCGGGATTACAGACGAGCGAAAGGGAGAGGCTCTCGTCCTCCTTACTACCGAGGAGATGACAATCCGTGCGGTTCGCGAGAAACTGACCTTGGCGGGTCTTCCGAATCTCTGGATCCCTAAGAAAATAAAAAAGGTAGCCGAAATCCCTTGTTTGGCATCAGGGAAGCTGGACCTTGGAACAATTGAGAAGATCGCGGCCGAGAATTGCTAGGAGACTGACGGACGAACTTTGTCACTTGCTAAGCAATCGAACGGCAAAGTCGGGCATACTCCCAGCAATTTTCGGGTTTTGAGACCATGGGGATGAACCCACGCACGATTGACGGGCATGTCCACATCGTTGGGGACGGCAGCAGTGGGAGCGGTTGTTGGCTGACCTTGACCGGCGTCTGGATGCGCTTCCTGGTGGGGACGATGATTCGAGAGCTGAGGCTTCCTGAATCGGTGATTGGCGGTGGTCTTGACGAGCTCTATGTGGATCGGCTCCTCACCCAGGTTCGGGAATCATCGCTGGATGCGATTCTCATTCTGGCGCAGGAGGCGCCGAGGTACCACGATGGTTCGATCATCAAAGGGAAAGGGGCCTTTTACGTGCCGAATGATTATATTCTGGAGCTCTGTGATCGTCATCCTGAGTTTGTACCCGCGGTCTCAGTGCATCCGGCGCGAAGAGATGCCCTCGATGAATTGGAGAAGTGTATTGCTGGGGGTGCGAGAGTGATGAAGTGCCTTCCGAATTGTCAGAATATCGATTGCGGAGACAAGAGGTACGAGCCCTTCTGGGAGCGAATGGCGGAGGCGAAAATGGTGCTGCTGGCACATACCGGGGGTGAAATGACTCTACCGGTGATAAATTCCGGTTATGCCGACCCGAAGACATTGGGTTTTCCACTCGAATGCGGCGTCACTGTGATCGCAGCCCATTGTTCGGGGAGAAGCTGTCTTCACGATCCCGACTATACGGACTCGTTCATCGCGATGCTGGGGAAGTTCCCGAATCTCTATGGAGATAACAGCGCCCTATGTAGCCCTATTCGGAGCCGGACCATAAAGAAGGTCCTCCGCCCCGGCGTCGTCGAACGCATTATTCACGGGAGTGACTATCCGATCCCGGTATCTGGCCTCGGGCCTTGGATGCGCGGTCGATTGCGATGGTGTTACTTTCGGCAGGGACGGAGCGAACCCAATGTCATCCAGCGGGATGCCATGCTGAAACGAGCGATGGGCTTTCCTGAGGATACCTTTACTCGGTTGGATGGGTTGCTGGGGGGAGAATGATTGGAGTATTGGAGTGGGGGAGTGTTGGAATGTTGGTGGCTGGTGGAACTTCACTCTACAATGCGAGATCAAGCGGTCCAATCCCACGTAACCGTCACATCTGAAGTGACGACCGTCATCGCGGATGTGACAATTGGTGATTGATCGCGGCCGACGGCATCGTCGTTAGATCGCTCGGAATCTCGAATGTAGATTGGATTTTCCAATCAGATAAGGTCTTAAGGAGAAATGTTCTAATAAACACTCCGGTGGCGCGTTAACTCAATGAAGGCCGAGAACGAGTCGGAAACCGATTCAGCCGCGATGAGCGATAAAGGAAGAACCAGCCATCAGGAATGGGTGCGATCCATAGTAGAGAGCCATTCCGCCTCCCTTACCCGATATGCCTCCAGTATTACAGGGGAAATCGATAGCGCCAGAGATGCGGTCCAAGACACTTTTCTTCGGCTGGTGCGGGCGGATGCAGAGAAAATCTCAGGTCATGTCGTGCCTTGGCTCTTTCGGGTCTGTCGAAACCTCGCCCTCGATCACAATCGGAAGGAGGGCCGGATGACGCCCCTCCAGAATAGTCATATTGCCGAAGAGGTCGCCGCCGACCGTTCGCCCTCGGAGGAAGCGGAACGCGGAGAAGCATCGGAGCTCGTGATGAAAACTCTCGAGGATCTTCCGGCCAAGCAGCGCGAGGTGGTGCGACTCAAATTTCAAAACGGATTCAGCTATAAGGAGATCGCGGAAGTAATGGAGCTCTCCGTTTCCAATGTCGGCTTCCTCATTCATACAGCGATAAAGAATCTTCGAGAACGGTTGAGAGAGGAGACTGATCTTCTAGGAAGCTGCCGGCCCTAGATGTTCGAAGCACTCATGAAAACAAGAAGCCATGGTAAAGGATTTTTGTCCCAGCCAGGTTTGGACCGGCAGTTTTCTTTAACCGAAGGAGGGATCAAAATATGAAGGCAGACGATCCAAAGTTTACCACTTATGCCTTGGGCGAACTCGATCAACTCAGCGAAAGCGAGATCGCGGAAATTAAAGAGGCAATCAACGAAGGCGAAGAGCTGCGTCGGGAACTGGAGGAGATTAAAACGGTCTCTGGACTGGTCAGCACGGCTTACGGCGAGGAAGCGAAGGCGGACCTGACCGAAGAGCAGAAGAGTGGGCTCGGGGCGAGAATCGAGAGCGGCCTGCCGAATCCGGATGAAGATGGGAAAGTCGTTCGATTTCCCTGGATACCGGTACTCTCCGCTGCGGCGGCGATTTTGCTCGTCGCGCAGATCGGCATTTTGAGCTTCGATCGAAAGAGCGAGAAGGGGCCGGTGGAAGTGGCACAGGCGCATTTGGAACCGGAAGACGAGGAAGTGCACGACGGGAGCCTGATCGAAAGTCCACCTTCCCTTGCGGATGAGAAATCGGTTTCGGAGGTCTCGGAGTTTAGGAGCACCGATCGGCCTGATCCAATAGCGCCTGCTGCTGTCGTATTGCCCGATCTTCAATTGGAGGGGAGGAAAGCCAAAGAAGCTGAGGAGGGTCTCAGTTTTCTAGAGCCCTTGCCCCCGATGGAAGTTATGATGGAGCAGGCAGATGAATCTTACACTGCCACCCAAACGCTTGCCGGTACTCGAGTGGCTTCGATTTCTAAGACGCGCACTTTCTGGAGACGCGGAAGGAATAAGAGGGAGTCACAGATGCTCTCCCACCCCCATCCATGGCCTGAACCTCCGATTCCCCCGATGCCGCGTCCGATTCCAGTTCCGCTGGTCTGGAACGAGGATTTTAACACTGAGACGTATGATTCGATCGTCGACAATCCGTTCATACGGACGGAGGGACAGAATGCTCTCTCGACTTTCTCGATCGATGTGGACACGGCGAGTTACGCGAATGTACGACGCTTCTTGAACGATGATGAGCTGCCGCCGAAGGACTCGGTGCGAATCGAGGAGATGATTAACTATTTCCCTTACGATTACGCGCCTCCCGTGGAGAGCTCACATCCTTTTTCTGTGCACCTTGAAGTGGCGAATGCGCCATGGAAGACCGATCACCGATTGGTTCGCGTAGGTCTCAAGGGAAAGGAGATCGCTTGGGAGGAGCGGCCGCCGAGCAATGTTGTTTTTTTGGTCGATGTCTCCGGCTCGATGCGGCCACCGAACAAGCTGCCGCTGGTCAAAAAGAGCTTGGAAATGCTGGTCAGGCGATTTGGGGAACGGGATCGGGTGGCGATTGTAACCTATGCCGGTAGTTCGAGCATCGCCTTGCCCTCAACCACCGCCAACAACACTGAGACTATTCTGCATTCAATTCGGGGCTTGGGGGCGGGCGGATCCACCCACGCCAGCGCCGGCATCGAGGAGGCCTATGAGATTGCCGAAAAGCACTTCCTAAAAGAGGGAAACAACCGTGTCGTGCTCTGCACGGATGGTGACTTTAACGTCGGAGTAACGAATCGCGGTGAATTGGTTCGAATTGTCGAAAAGCATGCCAAGAAGGGCATCTTCCTATCCATCCTCGGATTCGGGATGGGCAATCTGAAAGATGCCACCCTGGAAGAGCTCTCCAATAAGGGTAACGGAAAATATGGTTACATCGACAGCCAACGGGAGGCTCGCAAGGTTTTTGTCGAACAAGCGTCTGGCACTCTCGTAACCATCGCTAAGGATGTGAAGATCCAGGTGGAATTCAATCCGGCCCATGTATCGGCCTACCGCCTGATCGGCTACGAGAATCGAAAGTTGGCGGCGCGCGATTTCAATGATGACACTACGGATGCCGGAGAAATCGGAGCCGGCCATACGGTGACGGCGCTTTATGAAGTTGTACCGGAAGGTGTTGAGCTCGATATCCCTCCGATCGATTCCCTGAAGTATCAGAAGCCGGTCGAAAATGTGAAACGGTCTCGAAGCGATGATCTGCTCACGGTGAAGCTTCGCTACAAGGAGCCGGACGCGACCAAGAGTCAATTGCTCGAATATCCATTGATCGACAAGGGAGGCGAGTTCGAGAATCCAAGCGAGGACTACCGGTTCGCCTCAGCGGTGGCGGCCTTCGGGATGATTCTTCGTGAGTCTCCGCACAAGGGAGAGAGTTCGATCGATATGGTGCGCGCGATCGCCGAAGGGGCCCAGGGAAACAATCGCGGAGGGTATCGCTCGGAATTCCTCCTCCTGGTCGACCAGGTCGAGATGCTTTTGGAGCGGAAGGGTGTTCATAATCCACCGCCGCCGCAGCCTGTTCCGGAGCCGAAGGATGGGGTCGGTCCGTCCCTGCGCTGATTACGGTGGGGCTTACCGACGAGAAATCTCGCTCAGCGGGACGAAGATTGAGACAATGATAAAGGCTAAGAAGGGTGGAATCTTCGTCTCGAGTCTTTGTCTTTACCTTGATCGTAGTGTAGAAACCCAAGCCGGCGTAGCCGGAACCAACGATGTTGTGCAAACATGATGGGATTTCATAAGTGAGACACCAAATATCCCCAGGACAAGCCTGGGGGATTATTCTGCTGGATGCGACTTATGTAGAGCCCGTCCCAGTGGTGGAAACAATTGATTTTTAATGAGTTATGGGCAAAAAAAAGGCCGGATAGAGCTGCAAAAAGCTCGATCCGGCGAAAAAGGGCGCTTATGCTTGCGTTAGTCAAATACAAAGCACGCCCTTCTCATGAAAAATATTGCCGTACAAAGCTTCCTGCGTCCAGCCCTAACTCCAGTCATTCGATGCAAAGACTACACCGTGTTTCTGGAAACAATGGAGCGGATTGACCGGGTTTTGATCGACTCCTCGCTGGAAAGGGAGGCGATCGTAAAAGCCTTGGAAGGATGGGATGAAGCGGGAGGGAAGGATCGGGAGCGACGCGCTCTAAGAGCGATAAAAGCGCTGCGGGTGGAGGTGGTGCGTCATTTACTCGGAGGGATATCCTTTCGTTGTCTGTCGCAGGAGTTGGGACGCAGTGAGCTTCTGGCTAATTTTTGCCGGGTGCGTGAGGTAGACGGGATCCGGAAAATATCGAAGAGCAGTCTGGAACGGGATTCGAAATTCTTCGACGAAGCGTATCTGAGACAGCTGCATGCAAGGATGACCGAGGTGGTGGGCAATGCTGAACATTGTGGTGAGGCAGGATTAGAGAAGCCGATCGATACGAGGGAATGCCTGATCGACGCCACTTGCCTGGAAGCGAACATCCACTGGCCCGTGGACTGGGTCTTGCTCAAGGATGTGGGAGCAACGCTGCTCAAGGCGATCAGTCTGATCGGGCAGGCGGGAATGAAACAGCGCATGCCCCAGGGAGCAAAGGGATTGGCTCGGGAGATGAACAAACGGTGCCTGGAGATGACGCATGCGCGTCGGCGCCGGGAGGCGGGCAAAGCGCGTAAAGGGATCCTGCGGCGGATGAAGCTATTGCTCAAGAAGATTGAGGGCCATGCCCTTCGCCACCGTGACTTATTGGAAGCTATGTGGATGCAAAGCGATTACACCGAGAAGAAGGCGAGCCGAATCATCGAGCGAATGGATGGTATGTTAGAGCAGATACCGCAGGTCATGAAACAGGCGCACGAACGGATCATAGGGGGGCGGCAGGTGAAGAATGAGGAGAAGATCCTGAGCGCCTACGAACCTGAGATTGACGTCATCGTGCGAGGCAAGGCAGATCGGGAGGTGGAGTTTGGCAACACCCTTTATTTATGCGAGAGCGCAGAGGGATATCTGTTGGACTGGAAACTGTATGGGGGGCAGGCCCCGAGCGAATTGAAGCAGCTTTGGGAAAGTCTGGAGAGGCAAAAGGGCTTCGCTTTAGAGGAGAAGATCGAAGCGATCAGTGGGGATCGGGGCTATGCCTCGAAGGCGGCCAGCAAGCGGCTCCAGGCAGAGGGGATTTTTGACGCCCTTACGCCCCGCAATCCACAAGAGCTCAAGGAGCGGATGGAGGAGCCGCGCTTTGTCCGGTTGCAGCGACGACGAGGGAGCACCGAAGGCCGGATCGGAGTGCTCAAGAACCGATGGCACGGGGGCAAGATACGCAGCAAAGGCTTTGACAACCGTAACCTTAGCGTGGCCTGGTCGGTTCTGTCCCACAATCTATGGAAAATCGCGCAGAGACTTGCGCAAGAACATGAGAAAGAGGCAACGCAGGCGGCATAGGGATCCAAGAATCGAGTCAGAGGCGCTTCCTTGGGAGAACTATCGACTCAAAGCGAGAGGAAGGGTGCTGGAAAGGTGCATAACGGATAAAAGGTAAGCTACCGAGGACGGAAGGCATGTCGTGGTCTACATAACGTGACGAAGATTGATATCGGTATCAGGCTTCCACCCAAATCCTCTCGGATTTGGGACAGCCTCTATGTAGCTTGAAAACCTAAAATGACCCCACGACAAGCGTGGGGGATCGGTTCAACGAGAAGCTTCCGTCTTTTATGCCATAATCAGGTAGTCTCGTATCCCACGGGCTTGCCCCGTGGTCCCTAAGGTTTCCGGGCTACACATGCCACCGACTCCTTATTCGAAGGATCCCCCAGGCTTGTCCTGGGGAGGTTTCGGGTTTTTCCGCTAAAACGCCTGAAACCTACCGCTTCAGATCCGCCGCGAAAAAAGTCGGGGCGGGGTTCGGTGGGGTCGCGGTGGGGGTGGCGCACTGTCTGGGTAGCTGAGGGCGTTGGTGATGAAAGCGGTCGCCGTGCCGGATGTAGTGGACCCGGCTGTGTGAGGGGAGGCCGTGGCGATAGTGGCGCCTGGTTTGGTGGCCGCGATTGATGTAAATCCCCCCTCCGTAGTATGGAGGAAAGGAATAGTATCGACGCCGTTCGGATCTCTCGGCTTTGGCTTCGGCCATTCGGACTCTTGCCTCCAACTCGAGGATGCGTCTCTCCTGTTCCTGGCGTTTCGTATCGGCTTCAAATTCGTCTAAGGCCTGGTCGAGCTGCTGTGAAATATCTACTTCGGGATAGGATCGGCGGAATTTGCTCCAGTAGCGCAATCGCACATCGGCGGTGGCAGAAAGGAATACAGGATCGCTGAGCTTCGATGCTTTCTGCGCTTCTCCCCTTTCGATTCTCTGCTGTCTTCGGACTTCCGCCTGCTCCTGGAAGACTCTCCGCGTCTCCTCTCTTCGATCCAAATAATCTGAATGGGCTTCGGCGGTGAGAATATCGACTTTCGCCACTTTTCCGTCTTCCAGAACGACTTCTCCCCGGTCAAAGAACATCACCTGTTTCGAACCCATCTCTGCGACGCCCTGGGGACGGCCGAGGATGTCGATCACTTTCTGCATCGAGTCGCCCGCTTGAACGGTATCTGTCTCCTCGGTAGCAAGCAGTGGGCCAACGGCAAGTAAGGTAGTCGCGCAGAGTAGTTGTAGGAATTTCATCACAAGATAAGAGTAGCTGCAGATGGGAGATATTGCAACTTTTTATGCGATCTAATGGGTGGTCTGCAAAATGGGTTTCGGGTGCCAGGTGTCAGGACTCGTAAGCTCTCCTGAAACTCTTCCGTGACGCTCAATCGTGCTCTCCGGTCGATCCTCTCATCTTTCGACTTTAGATCACGATTAAGATCCACGACATAAGATCGTGCCCGTTCCCTCTCCCATCGTGACTCTTAATCGTGCATCTCTTTTTTCGACCTTAGATCACGATTGAGATTCACGACATCAGATTTCGCCAGTTCCCTCTCTGTTTGTGGTAGTGCACGACTCGGCGCACGAAGGTAGAGGAATCAGCCGGTATCCTCCCGTCGTTCACCCAATCGGGCACGGCAGTCGAATCCTTAGTCAGACTCTCATCACAGCAAGTTTCGCTCTGTTAAAAAGGCCGACCCGCGGCCCGGACATTGCTTCTTCGTATCTACCTCGATTCGAAATATCACGACCAATATGGCTCCTACAATCCATTCGGTGGTCAAAGCGCGAGATTCCCGGTGAGGAGGAGAAGGAGGAGTTGGAGTAGGCCGACCAGGAAGCCGAGGACGCCGCCGAGGAGTTCGATGGTGCGGAACTCCTTGCTCGCGACCTGGTGAACGACCCTTTCGAGTTGGTCGAGGTCAAAGTTATTGATTTGGGTTTCGACGTAGGAACCGATGTTGAGCTTGTTTTCCGCTTCCTCGGCGAGTTTAGATCGGAGGGAGGGCGCCACCTTGGCGGCTTCGTTGGAGACCACATCCCGTAGGGCCTCGAGTTTGGAGTCGTCGATGAGACTTCCCAGGAGAGGGATTTTTTCGACGAAACTTTTGACACCCTCGTCGATCAAACGGGCAGCCAGGTCCCGAAGGTAGGGAGTCAGGTCGATTTGCTCGATGTTATCGCGGAGGAGATGCTTTCCCAGAATTTCATTCTCCACGATTTCACCGGTTCGGGCCGCGATCTCGGTTTGGCGTTTCGGTATGAGACCCTGCCACTTCCAGCCGAAGACTCGAATTGCTCCTTTGGGACGAAAGAGCATCTTGATGGCCACTTTGTTAGTCAGCCAACCGATGAGGGCGGTAAAAAAGGGAATCGAAATCAGAAACCAGTCATCCATTTCTAAGTTTGGATAGTGGTTTTCAGGTTCGCCTACAACGTTGGAATCTGAGTTTTCTAAGGTAGAAGTAAATGAAAGCCGGGAATTCTTCAATGCAGTTGGTAAGAGACACTCCGAGTGGAATCTACTGTGAAGCTGGAGGATTCTTCATCGACCCGCGGAGAGCGGTTGAAAGGGCGGTGGTCACGCATGCGCACAGCGATCACGCACGCCGCGGGTCCGCCGCCTATCTCTGCGCCGACCCGGGTAAAGGGTTGTTGCAGGAGCGATTGGGTAAGGACGCTGAGATCGAGAGTCTGGCTTTCGGAGAGAGAATGCGAATGAACGGAACGACGGTCTCGCTCCATCCCGCCGGCCACATCCTTGGATCGTCTCAGATTAGGATCGAATTTGGTGGAGAAGTGTGGGTGGTCAGTGGAGACTATAAACGGCAGTGTGATCCCTCGTGTGAAGAATTCGAGCTCGTGAAGTGCGACACCTTCATCACCGAATCAACATTCGGGCTCCCGGTCTATCGATGGCCGGATGCCACGAGTGTATTCGGCGAGATCGCGGATTGGTGGCGGCGAAACCAGGAAGCGGGCCTGACGAGTGTCATATTCGCTTATGCTTTGGGCAAGGCTCAGAGGATCTTGGCATCTCTGGATCCCTCCGTCGGACCGATCCTCATTCATGAAAGCGTAAACGGATATGTTCCCCACTATCGGAACCAGGGATTTAACCTGAAACCGGCCGAGGTGGCGAATGGGGACGCGATTTCGGCGACAAGAGGACGCTGTCTGGTGATAGCTCCCGGTTCGACGCAGGGCTCGTTCTGGCTTAGAAGATTCGCCCCCTCTTCGACCGCCTTCGCCTCCGGTTGGATGTGCATCCGTGGGCAGCGACGTCGTCGGGCACTCGATCGGGGTTTCGTCGTTAGCGACCACGCGGATTGGGACGGTCTGATTGATACGATCAAGGCTACCGGCGCTGAAAATATCGGAATCACCCACGGTAATCGCTCGGCTCTTACTCGTTGGCTGAAAGAAAAGGGCTGGAATGCTTTCGAAATTGGAGATAGTGACAGAGAAGAGGGCGAAGATCGCTGATATGCGACGTTTTTCCCAGCTATTTGCGGAATTGGATGAGACGAATCGAACTCGTCTGAAAGTCGCGGCGCTTGAGAGTTACTTTCGAGAAGCGGATTCCGCCGATGCGGCTTGGGCGGTGCACTTTCTAAGTGGAAACCGGCCCCGGCGGGCGGTGAGCCCGAATCTTCTGCAACGGCTTATCTGCGAAGTCAGCGGACATCCCCTCTGGCTGGTTGAAGAGTGCTATGACGAGGTGGGGGATCTTGCGGAAACGCTTGCCCTGCTTCTCCCTGAGCCCGGTCGAGGCACAGATATGGCTCTTCATCAGGTCGTCGAAGAACGGATCGAGCCAATGAAGGACTGGGACGAAACCGAGCGCCTCGATTGCCTCACCGAATGCTGGCGCGAGTTGGACTCACGGGAAAGGCTGGTTTTCAACAAACTGATCACGGGAGGATTTCGGGTTGGAGTTCAGAAGACGCTGGTGGCAAGGGCGCTGGCCAATGTGGCAAGATTGGAGCCGGCCGCAATTGCCTATCGGCTCTCGGGAAAATGGCAGCCGGGTCCTCAACAGTTCGAGGCTCTGCTCCAGGAGGATCTGACGGGTGATGACGTGGCCCGTCCCTATCCGTTTTACCTCGCTTATCCGATCGAGCGTGATCCGGAAGAGTGGCCGGGTTCTCCCGAGGACTGGACGGTTGAGTGGAAGTGGGATGGTATACGCGCCCAATTGATAAAGCGAATGGGCGAGGTGCTCCTCTGGTCTCGAGGTGACGAGCTGATCACTGATCGATTTCCCGAAATTGTTACGGCGGGCGCATCCCTCCCTGACGGCACTGTATTGGACGGCGAAGTTCTGGCCTGGTGGGGCGAAAAACCGTTGCCATTCGGTTCCCTCCAAAAACGAATTGGGCGAAAGAACGTGACACGAAAGTTACTGGATGAGATTCCGGCGATCTTTATCGCCTACGATTGCCTCGGAAATGGGGGCAGGGACGTTCGGTCCGAGACGCTGCGCTATCGGCGAAAATACCTGGAATCACTTCTCGAACATCGATCGGCGGAATTTCCTCTCAGGATTTCTTCGACCGTGGTGGGAAGTTCCTGGAATGAACTGAAGAAGATTCGCACAGAATCCCGGGAGAGAGGAGTGGAAGGATTCATGATGAAACGTGTTTCTTCTCCATATGGCGTCGGTCGGGTCAAAGGTGATTGGTGGAAATGGAAAGTGGATCCCTTTACGATCGATGCGGTCCTCATCTATGCCCAAAGTGGACACGGAAGGAGAGCCGGCCTCTTCACCGACTACACCTTCGCGGTCTGGAAAAATGATGAACTTGCCCCGATCGCCAAAGCTTACTCGGGCCTGACCGACGAAGAGATACGTCAGGTCGATCAGTTCGTGCGCCGGAATACTCTGGAACGATTTGGACCTGTGCGCGTCGTCAAGCCGGAACTGGTTTTCGAGCTCGCATTCGACGCTATTCAGAGATCGAACCGACACAAATCGGGAATTGCCCTGCGGTTTCCCCGTATGTCCCGATGGCGAAGAGACAAGAAGCCGAGTGAGGTCGATACCATCGCAACGGTTGAGATGCTGCTCCCGGGCTAGGAGTCTGTCGGACTTTGAGGTTCGATTGCTTCGCAAGTGACCCGGTTCGTCCGACAGACTCCTAGCCTGGAAATCTCAAAGCGAATTTCTTTGTCAAAATGGAATCTGCTGACTTTTCTTAGAGTGCTCTGTAAAAGTTTCAGGCAATGGCCCCTGAGATTGGTCAGAGATCTTTGAGAAAAACGGACCGCGATGAGTCGACTCTACACACGTAAGGGCGATCGGAAGATGACTTCCAAATTGGATGGAAGCCGGGTGCGCAAGGATGCGGATCTCATCGGTGCCATAGGCGTCCTTGACGAATTGAATGCTTCGTTAGGGATGACTCGATCGATTTCGGAATCCGAATCTATCTCGGACGTCATCGAGAGGGTGCAAGAGTGCCTTTTCGAGATTGGCGTTCAGATGTTTGCAAGGGAAGGATCCGAGAAAGAAGTGGAAGGCTTCTCTCCATCGAATGTGAAGTGGCTGGAAGAGCAGATTGACGCCTTCGGTGCCGAGGTGCCGGCGCTGAGGAATTTTGTGCTTCCAGGTGGCTGCGAGCTCGCGGCGCGATTGCATGTTTCCAGGACCATGGCAAGACGAGTGGAAAGGATCATCGTCCAGCTGAGCGGCAAATATAAAGTGGAAGAATCCGTTCTCTCCTATCTTAATCGACTGTCGGATCTGCTCTTCACCTTGGCGCTCTTCGCTAATCAGGCGGCAGGAGTTCCCGAAATTGCGTGGAGAAGAAAGAAACGGGTAGAGGGAAGACGGGAGAAGTGAACAGTGAGTAATCTCCCAGGGGGAGACAGATCGGGCTGCGAGTGGGGATGTATTGCCCGCGAAATACGCGAAAGATCGCCAAAATCGGAAAGAGGAAGAGGGGATTTTTTGGTATCCCAGTCTCCTGGAATCAGGATTCGGATGACGGAGTCTGACGAATCTGCTTCAGGAAGGTCCTACGAATCTCGACCAGGTTGGAGTCGTAGGTATGATTTCGGAAGTCGGGGAAGGTCCAGTCGAGCGGTTGATAATGGCGATGGTGGTAACGGGCGATGAGGTCGGCGTAGACGCCCCTCCCGAGAAGGATTTTGTGTCCCGCGGATTTGAAGCTGGCGAGGACGACTTTGCCCGAATCGAGGTAGCCGATATCGAGGTTGACTCGGCGGGCCGGTAAGGCGATCTCCTCTTCGATCGAGTTGCAGGTGATTTTCGCTTCAACGATTGATTCAGGTGGAGCGAGCTCAAGAAACGAGATCATGCGCCTCTTCAGGTTCGGCCCCATTTCTTCTTCGTAGTATTCGGTATGATCGAAAGGATGATCCTCCCCAACATAGTCGATCGAACCGAAGGCTTCCTCGAGACTCGCAAGTGCTTTTTCGCGCGCCTCCTCATCCGCCCATAGGAGAGCGAGGATGAGCTTTACGGGGTGGACGGGATTAGCTTTCGCCATTGGTTGGGATCTTCAGGATTGAATCCGGTCGATCTGCAGAAATGCAACCTTTCCGCGTCCGGAGGACACGGACCACCTTTGTCTGCATGAATCCGACTTTGCTCGAAGAGTATCGGCTCAATCTGGGCTTAACCCGAACATCTCACAAATCTTCTGCTACGACAACGGATCTCACCACGTGCCAAAGCTTTCCCTAGCCCAGCGACCTCAGAGGGTCTCAACACACTGTCGTCCGCTGTGCTTTTGAAAAGCATTGGCACGCAGCGATCTACGCCGTCTCGCGACGAAGTGTGTGAGATGTCCGGGTTAACGGTAGCGAATCCTGCACTCCGAAGCTTCCTAAAGTCGCGGAACAGTAAGTCCGCCATCGATCATGAAGGTCTGGCCGCTGGAGTAAGGGAAGTCGCCCCGGGCGAGGGCCGCGACCGCTTTGCCGACGTCCTCGGGTTGGCCCCAACGGGGTTGGATAAAGAGTCCCTCCTCGATAAGTCTGTCGTACTTCGAGGTCACGGCGGGAGCGGAAGACATGTCGGTTTTCATCACTCCCGGCCGCACGTCGAAGACGGGAATGCCGTATTGGCCGAGGCGGGTGGCGAAGAGTTGGGTGACCATACTCAATCCTGCTTTGGCTATGCAGTATTCCCCCCGGTTTACGGAGGCAAGCGTTGCTGAAATGGAGGAGACGTTGATGATGCAGCCCGAATAGTCGCCATCGTTGGTCTTCTGCTTGACCATCCAATTGGCGACGGATTGGGCGAGGAAGAGAGCTCCTTTGAGGTTTGTTCCGATGACGTAATCAAAGCTCTCCTCGCTCATCTCGAGAAGGTCCCGACGCTCCTTGGGCGCAACTCCCGCGTTGTTGACCAGGACATTGAGCCGGCTGTAGTGGGACTTCACATCCTCTAATATGCGCGTCCTGTCTGCCGTTGAGCCGACGTCGCCACGACAGTAGATAACGTCGACTCCGAGTTCCTTCAAACGATCAATCGGTTGAGTTACCTGGTCTTCGATTCGGACTCCATTGAGGGCGAGATCGTATCCCGCTTTGGCCAGGTACTCGGCACAGGCGAAGCCGATGCCGCGGGTGCCGCCTGTGATGAGGGCGGTGGGTCGGGTCGGGTGGTTATGGGTCATTGGTGAATAGTCAGAGATGGAGACTTTTCCCGATTTGTGGCAAAATCCAACCCGGTACACACTACTGCCGGAAATCAGCGAGTTGCGTCAATCCAGGATGCTCCCAATCCGAACTGGGAATTCGTGGGGTCCTGATTCTCACCCTAAGAGCGGCCCCTAAAGCAGAATCATTTCTTGAGTGTTTCAGGGTGATGGTCTTGTCAATCGGCATCCTTTGCTTTCGCTCTCTGCGAATGATTCTGCTATTCATGGTTCTGCTAAAAGAGGAAGACGAAGACAGGGCTATTTTGTTTGCACAACGTCCTATCTTTGAAGAGCGCGAATGCATCTGAGGTCGGATCGGGACTTACAATTCCTCGATATCGATCCACTTTCGTTGCTCCCAGCTCTCGATTCCTTTTTCGGCGAGTTGGACGCCCTTGGCGCCTTCCCGCAGGTTCCATGGGAAGGGATCGTTCTTTACGACGTGCTTGAGGAAGAGTTCCCACTGAACCTTGAAAGCATTGTCGTAGGATTCCTGCTCGGGGACCAATGACCAGGTATTGAAGAAATCGATCGGCTGTTCGATATCGGGGTTCCAAACCGGCTTAGGCGTGTCCCCGTAGTGCTGGATTCTACACTCCCGAAGACCGGCAACGGCCGAACCGCGGGTTCCGTCGACGTGTATGGTGAGCAGGTCGTCTCGACGGACCCGGGTGTTCCAGGAGGAATTGAACTGGGCGATGATGTCACCCTCAAGCTCGAATGTGGCATAGGCAGCATCGTCGGCGGTACACTGGTAGGCCTTTCCATCCTCGTCTATTCTTTCCGGGATGTGGGTGGCGCCTCTACAACTGACGGACTTCACTTTGCCGAATAGATTGTCCAGCACGTAGCGCCAGTGGCAGAGCATATCGAAGATGATGCCTCCGGCGTCCTCCTTGCGATAGTTCCAGGAGGGTCTCTGGGCGGGTATGGTGTGACCCTCAAAGACCCAGTATCCGAACTCGCCACGGACGGCAAAGATTCTGCCGAAGAATCCGATCTCCATCAGCCGTTTCAGTTTGAGGAGACCCGGGAGCCAGAGCTTGTCCTGAACGACCCCGTTCTTCAGCCCTGCGTTCTGACAGAGCTGGTAGATCTCGAGGGCGGACGCAGTGTCGGTCGTGCTTGGTTTTTCGCAGTAAACATGCTTTCCCGCCGCCACCGCCTTTCTAACCGCCTCAGCGCGGCGACTGGTGGTTTGGGCATCAAAGTAGATCTGATAGTCTGAATCAGAGAGTGCTTCATCGAGATTGGTAGTAAGTTTGTCGATCCCCGAGAGTTCCCTGAGGTGCTCGAGTTTTGCAGGATTTCGGCCAACCAGAATTGGGTCCGGAAATATGACTTCGTCGGGCCCAACCGGCACACCACCTTGCTTCCGGATCGCAACAATCGACCGCATGAGATGCTGATTCGTCCCCATGCGGCCGGTGACTCCGTTCATGATAATCCCGATATTCTGTGTATTCATGTCGAATTGTAAGGGGGCCTGAATCCCTTGGATTGCCTACGGCGGATCCAGCTTAAGTCTCCCTCTGGCTCGGCTACGTAACTCGGTAGCAATGTGAATCGCTCGACGCGATTCTTCTCGGCCAGCGGATTCACCCGGATAGCGGTATTGGACCGCATAGACGGTCAACTCTTCAAGCTCCGCATCGAGAGATCCCCCCGGGCCGAAAACGTCCAGCAATTCCAGTAGAGAAATCAGATCATGTGTCTTGGGGAAATCTTTCTGTTCGCTGATCAAGCAAGCCTTAAGATATTTTTCAGCGCATTGCTGAGCATGAAAGCACGCAGAGTCATAGTTAGGCGCCTTTCGGGCGCGCATCTCCCTGTTTGCAGTGGCGAAATCCCCTTCCGCTTTGGTCACCCATTCCTCAACGAGGGGATTCATAGAGGATCTTTCCCGTTTCAAGAATCTCCTTGGTAAATGGATCGTGCCATCGAAGCCTCTCTTGTACGAATTCCGGAGTTCGCACAATGAGATCCATAGGAAAACCGGCTCGGATCTTGGTCCGGATTTCGATAGCCTTCGTTGTACCCTTGCATTCAAGGGGCATGATCACCAACAGATCCGCATCGGAATCGTCGGTTGCGTCGCCGCGAGCGTAGGAACCAAAAAGTATAATGCGTTCGGGTCGGAACTGATCCGCGACTCTCTCAGCGAATCTTCGAATTTCTCTCAGTTCGATCATGTCTCTCTGCCCCTCTGCCAAAGATGCCAGCCTCTCTCTTTCGTCGTTCAGTCGGCAAGTCGAATTGGACACGAATTAATAGTGGTAGTTTTTGGAGAATATCGCGCGAGGGGAGTGAAAGTGTCAGGATTCACGTTGGACTCCTCCAAAAAAGGCATAATAGGGCTCATCGCAGATGATCCGTTGAAGGTAGAGGGCGACTTCGCGGGCGTGATAGTCTCCCCACATACTGGATTCTCCGTTGGGAATCTTGCTTCCATCAGGGATGTGATCCCACCCATTCGGGCGATGATAAATGGAGTGAAGAATGAGTCCCTGGTGGTCGGGAGAGGTGCTCAGGTAGGGTTCATCAAAAAGAGTCTTCAGGATTGTCAGACCGGCTTGCCAATAGCGTGATCCGTCTTCCTCGCGACCTTTTTGTTGAAGGAATCGTCCTAGGCGCAGAAGTCCCTGAGAACCGATCGCAGCGGCGGAACTATCAACCGGCTCTGAATCGTTGCAGGGATCGGCAGGGCGGTCCAGGTAATCACCCAAGTTTTTCAGATTGGGGGCTCCACCATCCCAGAAGGGAATTCCACAGGCCGGCGTATGAGCGATGTACCAGTCGCAGGTCGCTTCGGCTGCTTTGAGCATAAACGATTCAATCTCGTCGCGCCCGCCCAACTCCTCGAGTTCGGAATCGCTGACGGTTTGGAGGAATTCGAGTTGCTCGGGAAATCCGCACATAGCCCAGGCGAGACCGCGCGTCCAGGTGGTAAAACCGGAGTATCCCTGTTGGGCGTTCGGGCACCGATAGTTTCCATCCTTAGTATTAAAAATGCTTTCGTGGGCGGTGCGCCCGCGTTCGTCGTATTGGTCTCGGCCTTCACCGTAGTAAATCGAGTATTGGGCGGTGGCTCGAGCATGGAGAAGGGCTCTTTCGAGGAGGTTCACCGCTTGATCATTCTCGGTCATCAGAACGTGACCAAGGGCGTGACTCACGGCGAGGGCGCGACAGGAGCGGATGGTATCAACGAAGAGCGAGTGAGCCCCATTGAAGGAGTGGATGAATCCCCCTCCGGGTATTGAGGTCCAGCGCGACGCCTGAACGGCCCCTGAGACTTTTAGAGCCAACACGCAGAAATTCTGCTCCCATTCGTTGTTTGGTGTCTTACCCTCTTTTAGGAGGCGCAGCAGATTTCCGTAGGTGCTAACGTTGTTGAAACCGTGGTCATGGACTCCGATGTGACTCAGGTGCGGCGCCATCTTTTCGACTGTGTGGCGCCGACCCAGCTCCAGAAACTCCGACTCGCCGGTGGCATCGAATTGCAGAATTGCGGATCCGTATTGAAAGCCTTGCGTCCATTCCGTCCAACCGCGGGTGGTGTACTCGCCTCTCTCTGTGTAGACCGGCGACCCTTTAGCCGGGTCGTAGCGCTCCTCGAGAAGGTGAATCTTTTGTCCGGAGTGGCTCCAAAGCCGATCAAGTTTCGGTTGAAGATCTTCTGCTTTGAGCTTTGTGTCGATTCTCATTGCAATACTCGAAATACCTTGTGTCAAAAGCTGGTTCCTTCACCCGTTTTGGAGGGGCGAGGGCCCTCGAGCCCCCGATCGAACTGGAGAAATACTATCATTTCAATCGTGTCACCACAAGTGGGGCTCGAGGGCCCTCGCGCCTGCTCCATATCAGCCCGCTTGGTTTTTCTAAAGCGTCCTGAAGTGAAACATGCCAAGGAAGAGCGAGAGAAAGAGGATGAGGAAGATAGATGTAATCAATCGAACACCCGAGGATTGACGGAGTGTCGGGGTCGGCCACCGCCCAATACTGCGGCCATGTCTTCGGCCATCTGGATGAAAACTTTGAGCATAGCCCGTTTCGTCATGGCGAGGGAATGCGGGGCGGTGAGGCAGTTTTCTCTCTTAAATATTGGGTGACTGGTATCGGGGGGTTCTGGAGAGAACACGTCGAGCCCGACTCCGGCCAATCGCTCTTCTGCCAACGCTTCCTCAAGAACGTCGAGGCTCTCGACGAGGGGACCGCGGGCGAGGTTGATGAGAAACGAACCCTCTTTGACGAGCTTGAGATTGTCGCGATTGATGAGGCCCTTCGTCTCTTCGGTGAGAACGGCATGCAAGCAAATGAAATCCGCTGCGGAGAGGAGTTCCTCCAGGCCGGTGAGTTCCACTTTGAGGGAATCGGCAGTCTCTTTTGAAACGTAAGGATCGTGTGCAAGTATCTTCATATTGAAGGGTGCGGCGAGCTCGGCCACAATCTGTCCGATTTGCCCGAACCCTACGATTCCGAGTGTTGCCCCTTCCATGTCGCGGGTAGAGAAATTGTTACGACACGCCCAGTTGCCCGATTTGAGTTGGCGATCCCAGTAGACGATCCGTTTGCAGAGGGTGAGGACCAGGGCCATTGAGGCCTCGGCGACGACTCTCGCGTTTGCTCCGGGGGTGAAGACGACGGGCACCTTCCGCTCAGTGGCGGCTTCGATATCGATGTTGTCGTAGCCTACGCCGGTTCGCCCGATTACCTTGAGCGAAAGAGCGGCTTCGATAATGGGCCGGGTGATGGCCCCATCGCCCCGCACGATGAGGGCGACTGCGTTACCCACCCTTGAAACGAGGGTCTGTTCCTCGGTTATCGGTGAGAGGACATATTCACCGAAAGGCTCAAGGATCTTTACGGCGGCCTCATCGATCGGACCAATGCTGACGATTTTCGGTTTCATGAATTTGGCTCCTTCTTCCCAGGTTGAACGCGCCGTCGGGTAGAGAGAACTGAAGTTTCACTTTGAGATTATTGTTAGAGCCTAAGATGATCAAAGAAGTGCCTGAGTTCAATTCGTTTGAGGACTCGAATAACTCCCGCCGCGGTACCGGGAAGAATTCGTGTGTAGACGAACTCTTTGGGCATGCCGTATACGGTGAGGATCGAGGTCAGTTCGGCCGCCGGATGCCACTTCGGAGCCGGATCAAACGGGGCTGAAACTTCAACTGAAGGTTCCATATTTCCACTTCTTGGCGGTACCGAAATGTTGCCCGAAAACCCGTATGTAGATTGAAGTTTCAGGTCAGAATAAAGAGATTGACGATATTATCGAGAAAGAGGGCGAAGAAGGCGTTGATATCGCCCTTTGTGGCCCAGGAGTATTTGCCTCTGGCGTTCATTGGGGGGGGTCAGAATTTAAAACTCACCGCAGCTCGCTGCGGTGAGTTTTAAATACAAGCTCTGCGCCCGGCAGAGCATTTAGGAATATGTCGGTGGTCGAATTTTCCAGATTCTCCAATCGTGCGGTCGGCTTATACTTCCCGCATACTCGGAATCCTAATCCCGACGTATTCCTAGCCATGCCCGATCGAGGGTTCTTTTGGCGTTCGCGATCACAACATCCGGGTCATCGTCTTCCATCGGCCTAACCTCGAAAGAGACGATGGGGGGTTGCTCTTTTTTGAGGAATCCGATGTCGAGCAAGAGGGTAAGAAAGGCTGTGAGTTGCTCGACTCCGTTTTCTCCGCCCGGGTAGGCGAACCAGGGATGGTTATCGCCGTAGCGGGGGGAGGACTTATCGGAGAGGAGGCAGTTTCCGATGTCGGCGGCTGCGAGGTGGTTGCGTACGGGGAGGATTGCCTCCTCGGGCGTCTCTCCGATAATTGGTATGTGGCTCAGGTCGACGACCAAGCCGAAATTCTGACAATCCCGTCCTACTTCCTCGGCGTACCGTCGAGCCAGATCTGCCGGGCCGATGAGTGACTTCTTATCGATTTCGTGGTCGAAGACTTCGAGGAGAATTTTCAAATCTCCTTTCGACTCAGCGTACTGACAGAGTTCTCTAGTCGAATCGACTAGCTGCTGGAGCGACTCGTCGATCTCGTCGGAAGTGTATTCTCGGCTGAGAAATACAAAGCTCTCGGCGCCGATTTCGTAGGCCTCATCGATGCCTCTCTTCAATTCGTCGACCGCACTTGTGCGCCGCTCCTCGTCGAGATCGTTTGGATTGAGATCTTGAGAGAGAAGCGAGGGGTGGGCGCCATAGACGACGCGCATCTGCGCCAATTCGAGCATCCGGCGAGCCTGTTTTCGAATTTCGGGGTCCTTAATCCAGCTTACCGCCACGGCGTCGAAATAGGGGTCGACAGCGATCTTTTTGAGGGTTTCCAGAATGGGTCCATCCCCGCTCATGGTCTCGGGAAAAGCCATGAAGTGAATCAGGCCGACATCCATATAGCTTCGCATTGGTTCGTTCATGATTTGTCTTTTCTCTCTAATTTGGAAGGAATCAGGCGAGCTGATTTTCTCTCTTCGCGGCGAGGGCCTCTTTGGCGGCATTGACGATGTGGGCGACGGACATTCCGTATTTGTCGAGTAGCTCGAGGTAGGGTCCGGTTTCTGCGAAGCGGTCGTCGATTCCTACTCTTTTAACGGGAACTGGGCAGGATTCGGTGACGACTTCGGCTACGGCGGACCCGAGTCCACCGACTGTGCTGTGTTCTTCCGCAGTGACGAGGGCTCTTGTCTCACGGGCGGCGAGCAGAATGCAGTCGGTATCGAGCGGCTTGATGGTGTGTAGGTCGAGGACGCGGCATTCGATGCCCTCTCTGGCGAGTTGCTCGGCCGCGTCGAGGCAGCGAGCGACCATGATTCCGCTGCCGATGAGGGTGACATCGCCTCCCTCTTGGAGGGTCACTGCCTTGCCGATTTCGGGTCGGTAATTGTCGTCGAATAGTATCGGCACTTCGTTGCGATTGAGGCGGAAGTAGACGGGCCCCGGCCAGGCCGCAACCTGGGGTAGAAGCTTGCGGAGTGCCACTGGGTCACCCGGAGCGACGACCGTCATTCCGGGAAGGGTACGCATAATTGAAAGGTCGGTGATGGAATGGTGGGTGGGTCCGTCGAAAGAGTCGGAAAGTCCACTGTAGGCGGCCATGAGTTTGACGTTGGCCTCACCGTAGCAGAGATGGGTTCGGATCATTTCCAGGGCCCGGGTGGCGAAGAGAAAGGCGAAGGTATTGGCAAAGGGAATCTTGCCTGCATAGGCGAAACCCACCGCCACGTCGACGAGTGATTGTTCCGCGATTCCCACATTGAAGAAGCGATCCGGAAAGACCTCTTCGAACATGAAGCTGTGGTCGGAATTGGAAACATCGGCGCTGAGGACGACGACATCGGGGTTCGTCTTTCCCAGCTCAATGAGGGATTCCCCGTAGGCGAGGCGCATGGAATACTGCTCGGTCATAGGAATCTGTCGGACTTGTGCTCTCTCAACATCACTGGTGTTAGGAATCTGTCGGACTTTGCGCTTCGTAGCAACCTGCAGGTTCAGATCGAAAGGTGTCGTGTGTAAATCGCGACCAATTCCATACCGACAGATTCCTTCCAAGAAAATGATACTGAGATTTGTGACGGTTTGTCATACCTTCTTCTGGCATACTGAAAATCTGACGCTAGAAGTCTGAGGCTCTCAATACACTCGTGACAGATTTGCACAGTTTCTACCTCCGGAGGAGTTAGAAGTGCCGTTCTCTACAAATCTCAGTTTCATTTTCTTTTTGCTAGGAGTCTTTCGGACGAACCTGGTCACTTGCGAAGCAATCGAATGTCAAAGTCCGACAGACTCCTAGCAGAGCACTCAGACGTGAAAGTCCGACAGGCTTTTCTCGAGTTCCGCGACCGCCTCGTTGAACTGTTCTTCGCTGGGCGGGCTCCCGTGCCAGTTATGGTCGTATTCGAAGAGGCCGACCCCTTTGCCTTTGGTGCTGCGCGCGATTATGATACTGGGCATGGCATGCACTTCGTCGGCTCGATCGAGGGCGCCCAGAATTTCGGCGACGTTGTTGCCGTGTATTTCCTGCACGTGCCAGCCGAAGGACTGCCACTTATCGGCGATCGGCTCCGTCGGTAGGACATCGGCGGTGGCACCGGTCTGTTGTATCCCATTGTAGTCGAGAATGGCGGTGAGATTGCCAAGGCGATACTTACTCGCGGCCAGAGCTCCTTCCCAGATCAGGCCGGCGTTGATCTCGCCGTCCCCCAGGATGGCATAGACGCGCGCCGAGGTGGCTCGAGCGGATGGCGCGGTCGAGGCGGATGGCTTGTCCACTCCCATCTTTAAAGCGAGGGCCGATCCGACGCCGATGGCGACACCGTGGCCGAGGGGGCCGGCGGAGATTTCGACGCCGGGAAGTTTCACTCGATCCGGATGCCCTTGCAGGCGGCTGTCGATCTTACGGAAAGTTGATAACTCTTCGACAGGAAAGAAGCCTCGATGAGCGAGCACAGTGTAAAGCATAGCACAGGCGTGGCCTTTGGAGAAGAGGAGGCGGTCCCGATCCGGCCAGTCCGGACGATCGGGGTCGATCTTCAAGTGGTGGAAGTAAAGGGAGGTGAGGACCTCGGCGATTGAGAAGGCTCCCCCAATGTGCCCAGTTTGAACAGGATACACCATCTTGAGGACCTGAATGCGAAACGACTGAGCCTTCCGAGTGAGGTCCAAGATGAGCGATTCTGAATGATAGTGCATTGAGCCGGGTTAATCTGCGAGAGCCGAAAATTGGGGGCAACTCAAAAAGTCCTCAGCTACTGGATTGCGGTGCTCCTACCAGAATCGCGGCAGACGTTAGGGCGCAACGGATGGCGGGACGGCAGCGGATGGGGGAGAGAAAAGTTGCGAGTTTCGAGTGGCGGGATGCGAGTTGGAGTGGCGTCAAGCTTCACGACAGGATCGTTCCCTTTGTCGTAAGCGTCGTCGGGGAACCTCGAATCGAAATTCTAGGACCATGATCCTTTCTGAAATCTTTGTCGCGAGTCCCGCTGAGCTTGGTCGTCAACTTTGTCGAATCCGTTGGGATGCCGGAAGGAACAACGAGAGGATTCGGAATTTGGGACTTTCATTTTTCAGGGCTCGGAGGGAAAGATGGCAAGAATAGGGCGGGCAAAAAAATGTAACCTTACGAATTATAGTTCGTACGGTTTTTGAATCGGAGAAGAGATTGAAAGAGAGTTCGCAGCGGATTACAGGACTGCAACGGATAGGGGAGAGGGAGGACCGCAACGAATGAGTGGGGGCGTGCCGATGACGGCCTCAGGGAAATCGAGGGCGATCCCGAAAGGCAACTGTTCTTGTTGAAGGCAAAGAGGACGAGGAAGAGGGAGATTGCAGTTGATCAATTCAGGTAGGGGATGGTTTGGGGGCCTTCGGGGAGGATGGCGATGGGGGCGTCGCGACCGATTTTGTCGAGTTCCTCATCGAGGGCTGCTTTGAGATCGGGGACAGGAATCATGAAGGCACTGCAAATATCCTCTGGAGGCAACTCGCTGTAGACGCCGACTCGGCCCTTTTCCAGGATCTGGGCGAGCATTTGGATTTGCCATTGGTCGTAGATGTGAAATCCGGGGGTGCGGAGTTTTTCCATGATCTCTCTGGGAGAATTGTGCTCGAAGAGGAGCTTCTTGAAGTTCCCATGTTCGGGAATGCCGTCGTTGCATCGGGCGGCGACCAGAACAAGCCCTCCCGGTTCGAGGATCTCGGCGCCTGCCGACATGCCTTTGACGGATTGGTAGAGGTTCAGGTCGAGGGGCGCCCCGCTGTTGGTCGTAATAACTACCGGGTAGGATCTCTTGCATTCTACCATCGCCGTCTCCTTGACGTAACGGCAACCCTCGAGGTGGGCGGCGAGGGTGTCGCCGCAGAAGAAGCGAGTGATTCCCTGCTTTCTGTTGAGGGCTACGTTGATGCAAAAGTCGACAGGAAGGAGGGAGCCGTTGGCGCGGATCGTTTCTTGAGTGGGGTTCTCCTCAAGCACTCCCCAGTTGCTGTTGGGATGGGCGATGTTATCGAACCCGTGGTAGTTCATGATTGCGTCTATTCCCGCCACTCCCGGGAAGACCGCCTTATAACCACCGGAGAACCCAGCCATGAAGTGGGGCTCGATAAATCCAAGGATGATGCGTCGATCAGCTTCCACATATTCCCGGTTCAGGTAGACGGGATACCCGAAAGGCGAGTCTCCGGCAAGGGCGAGGGTTGAGGGATCATGACTGTCGTGATTGATAATTTGGTATTGGTCGACGATGGTGTCGCCGACTATTCTCCGGAGTTCGTCGCGGGTATTGGTTCGGTGTGACCCGGTCCCCACAATGATCTTGAACTGTTCTTTCCTCACTTCCGAGAGTTCGGAAAAGAGCCAGGGAAGGAGGCGTTCACTCGGCAGGGCACGAGTAATATCCGCGATCACGACCGCGACCTGCTCGTCAGTTGAAATGAGGTCGCGGAGGGGGCTGAGGAGATTGGATTGCGGACGGCCTCCTGAAAGGCGCTAGCCTCGTCTTCGAGGCCCTCGACGAAATTCGGTTCAATTACAGTGGCATTGAGACCGTCGAGCTCGAGCTCAAGTCCCCGTACTGCAGACGGACATTCACTCAGTTCCAGGTTAGCTTTTGAATCGGCCGAGGGCGGAGGCGAATTCGCGCATCCCACTTCCGACGAGGGCGCTGTCCGAACCGATAGCGATGAATTTGAACCCGAGTTCGACGGTCGGTTCGATCTGGTCGATCGTTTGAAGCAGAATGCCCGCTGACTTGCCGTTGTTTTTGGCGGCTGCAATCACCTTTCGGTAGGCCTCCTGCTGTTCGGGGTGCTGGAAATCCCCCGGGTGACCAAGGCTTACACTGAGATCCATTGGACCGATAAAAAGGACGTCAACACCGTCGATTGAGGCGATCTCATCGATCTCTTCCAACGCTTCCACGCGCTCAATCTGGATGACGGTGAGGAGCAATTCGTGATTGCGGGCGAAATAGTCGTCAAAGTTGTAGCCGAATCCGGTCCCGCGAGGCGACTTGGCGACGCCGCGGATGCCGCGAGGAGGATAGCGCATGGCCGAGACGGCTTCTTTTGCCTCCTCCGCGTTTCGAATCCAAGGGACCATCACTCCCGCCGCCCCGAGATCGAGCGTCTTCTTGAAACGCACGGTTTCGTTGAAGGCTATGCGGACGATGGGAGAGGCCGGGGTGGCGGAAGCGGCTTGAAGCAAGTGGAGAAGACTGTCTTGATCCGACGGTCCGTGTTCGAGATCAATGAGGAGCCAGTCGAGGCCGCTGTCGCCCGACATCTCGACAGTGACGCTGGAGCCGAGATTGAGAAAGGTACCGGTGAGCAGATCCCCGTTGAGAACGCGCTGGCGAATACTATTGACGGTTACACTCATAGGGGAACGGATAGTGATTACTTTTTGCGATCAGGCAATACTGTTCCCCGTCATTTCAAACGGCTTCACGAATTTCTGAAACAATGTGGTGTATAATCTCGATCATATCAAACTGCCTCTCGAAACATTGAGGTACTTGGGCATCGTTGGAGATGAAGCAAGACGAGACGACGTTGGTCGTTCTAGCAGCCGGAATGGGGACTCGATATGGGGGGCTGAAGCAGTTGGAGGGAGTCGGACCTGCCGGAGAGACGATTCTGGACTACTCCGTATTTGACGCGGTTGAAGGAGGTTTCAAGAGCATCGTGTTTATTGTCCGGAGTGAGATTGAAGAGGAATTTCGAGAGAGAATTGGCAGTCGTTTCGAAGGTCGAATCGAAGTTTCGTGTGCCATTCAGGAGGCTGACGGATTTCCTGACAGTTTTCAAATACCGGATGGTCGGAAGAAGCCGTGGGGCACCGGGCACGCCGTCCTGAGTGTGGCAGCCCTCGTGGATGGTCCCTTTGCCGTTATCAACGCGGACGATTTCTACGGCAGGTCGAGTTTTCGCATCCTACATGACTTTCTAGCGCTGTTGGATTCTGAACCGGGCTGCGAAAACTTGGAAGAGTACGCGATGGTCGGCTTCAGTTTGAAAAACACGCTTTCTTCTCACGGATCCGTGGCGCGCGGGGTGTGTCAACAGGACAACAGAGGATATCTTGAGAAAATCGAAGAGCTGAAGGGGATCGAATCGACCGATGAAGGGATAGTGAACACCGAGGCTGGAAAGGGGCGGAAGTTCTCGGGTTTCGAGACTGTTTCCCTTAACATGTGGGGATTCACTCCTTCGATTTTTGGGCACCTTCGAAGCGGATTTGAGGAATTCCTCAATTTGCGAGGGATGGATAGCGAAGCCGAGTATTATTTGCCTGAGTGCGTGGGAAGGGCGGTGGACAAAGGTATTGCAAAAGTAAAGATCCTCGAGACATCGGAAACCTGGATGGGAATAACCTACCGCGACGATCGGAACCAGGTGCGAGAGCATCTCCAGGAGCTGGTTGCGCGGGGGGTGTATTCGAAGAGGCTTTGGGATGGGTGATGATCAGAACGGGAAGAGCGAAGCCGCAATGAATGGACAAGGTTCGGGACAAGGTTCGGGACCCGTCGTCGCGGTGCTTTGCCGGGGCAGGCGAGGTTTGCTCCGCTGAATCTGAATTTCAGAAGTTTAATAATGAATACATTACTGATCGAACTGAAAAGGGTAGCTCCTTATTCCCTGGTAACCTTGTCTCGAACCCTGTCTGCCTCCTCTCGCTCGAATAGAGCAGCGACGATGGGTCGAGAGCACGTCTCACACTGCAAGGATCGTCACTTTTAAGGCGTGTTCAAGAAACCAAGTTCTGATGCCCGATCTTCGATCCATTGTGAGTGAGTTCCGGCTGGAGGGGAAAATTCTCGAGATCGCCCGTCACGGCAACGGACTCATCAATGACACCTATCGGACGACGGTCGAGTACGGAGGTTGGCGGAATTGTTTCATTATCCAACGAATCAATGCGAACGTATTTCCCGATCCAGTGAAGGTGATGGAAAACGTTGAAAGGGTGTGCCGACACGGCATCCTGCGATTGAAGGAAACAGGAATCGATGAACCCTATCGCCGGATGCTCTGTCTGGTTCCGACCCGGGACGGGAAGAGTTGGATCGAAGATGGGGAAGGAGGTGCCTGGCGCGCCTATCGATACATTGATGGAGCAAAGAGCTACGACGTACCGGAAAGCGGCGAACAGGCGTATCAGGCAGCCAGGGCATTCGCACGCTTTCAAGGCCTGCTTTCGGATCTTCCGAGTCCCCGCCTGCATGAGACGATACCGAGATTTCACCACACTCCAGATCGATTGAAGCAACTGGGGGAAGCGATTGAAGAGGATCCTCTCGGAAGAGTAGAAGAATCCAAACCTGAGATCGCTTTTATCGAAAATCGAAGGGAAGAGGCCGATCGTGTCGTCTCGCTACTGGCGTCCGGTGAACTCCCTGAACGGGTCACGCACAACGATACCAAACTCAACAACGTGATGATCGATGAATCCACTGGCGAGGGGATCTGTGTGGTGGATCTCGACACGGTGATGCCGGGATCGATCCTGTATGACTTTGGCGACCTGGTGCGGTCGATGGGCAGCGATACGGCGGAAGATGAAAGGGACCTGTCCAAAGTGAATCTCCAAATGGGTATTTTTGAGGCACTGACGCAGGGATATTGCGCCGGCGCCGGCGATACCTTGACTCGGTTGGAGATCGAACTCCTACCATTTTCGGGTAAGCTCATTTCTCTCGAAAACGGGGCGAGGTTCCTGACCGATTATCTACTCGGCGATGTCTACTTCAAGATCGCCTTCCCGGATCAGAATCTCTGGCGATGTCGGAACCAGCACAAGCTCGTCGAATCGATCGAGGCGAAGATTGGAGAGATGACCCGATGTGTGGAGCGATGGTAGAGATCTGGCGAGTAGGTGCGCGAGTGAGACTCATGGCTTGAATTGATCTCCTCCTTTTTCGATTCTAAATCACGATTATTATGCACGACCCTGAGGGCTCAGCTGGTCTTTACGAGTTCTGCCGCGGTTTACGGGGATAACCCAAAATCGCCGAAGGAGGAGACGATGCTGCCGGAACCACGCAGTCCCTATGCGCTGACAAAGTTGAGTGGGGAGCGGAGAGTCCGTTTCTATCAATTCACTGGCCGCAGAAATAATCCGGCTCGCTGGTTCATCCTCTGAAGTGGTTCACGGTGAAGGACGATTGGGGGATGTGCGGGATTCGATGGCTTCGATCAAGCGACTACAGGCGGTAGGGTGGAAGCCCCGGACTCCTTTCGCGACCGGTCTCGAAACGGTTCTAAATGATTACAAAAGTAGTTGACAGGGAGATATATAACCCATCGCATTGAATCCCGAATAGTCTAGCTAAGGAAGGTAACTAATGAGTGACAAAGAAGAAACCACATCCGCTGAAGACTCCGCCGCAGAGACCGCAAGTGAATCAACGGAAGCAGCGAGCGAGTCGACGGAATCTTCGACTGGATCGGGAGATAGTCCTGTAGGTGCAGAGAAAAAGATCGCCGCCGGGATCTGTGGGATCCTGCTTGGGGCTTTGGGTATCCACAAGTTCATTCTTGGATACACCACCGCTGGAGTTATCATGCTGGTGGTTACGATTGTTGGTTCGATTATAATCTTGGGTCCCATAGTCATGGGAATCATCGGCTTGATCGAGGGCATATTAATATCTGACCAAGAGCGACGAGGATTTCTCTCGAACCTATGTTCAGAATAAGAAGGCCTGGTTCTAGGAATCTGTCGCGATTGGCTTACTCGTCACCGTGAAATGACTCTCCACCTCGATGCTGATTTTGGGTGAGGCGGATTCGAGAAAAGACAGATTCCTTAGAGGCAAGTAGCGCCACCGTCGACCGGTAGTTCGATACCGTTGACATAGCTGGATTCGTCGCCGGCCAGATAAAGGACAGCGTTGGCCATATCTGAGGGAGTGCCCAACCGGACCATGGGCGGGTGATACATGGGAGCGGACCAACCGTCCGGATCACTTTCTTCCAAGGACTTCAGATAATCCGCGTTGATGGGAGTGCGGGTAACTCCGGGGCAGAGGCAATTACAACGGACGTTAAATTTGGCATAGTCGAATACGATACTGCGCATGAGTCCGATTACCCCCGCTTTGCTCGCGCAATAGGCGGCCCGGTCGGGTACGCCAACCCGCCCGCTTGAGGAAGAGACAAAGATGATGGAACCGCTGCCCTGATCGACCATGGTTCTTAGAGCGTACTTGGCGCAGAGCCACAGTCCCCTGAGATTCACCTCGTTGACCCGGTTCCAAGAATCGGAGTCGGCATCGGCCGCTTTCTGTCGGACGGCGATTCCGGCTGAGCAGAGAAGTGCATCGAGACGCCCGAACCGGGTTAGAGTTTCGTTGAAGACTTCTGCCACATGGTCCTCTTTGAGGGCGTCAAATTGTACTGCAATCGCCTGTCCGTTGGGCAGCTTCCCTATTTCTTGTGCGGTTTCTTGAGCTTTTCCTTCGTCGATATCGGCCACTGCGACGCCGGCGCCCTCTTCGGCCAATCTGAGGGCAGAGGCTCTCCCAATTCCGGAACCGCCTCCGGTTACGAGGGCAATTTTCTTTTTCATTCTCATTGGCCGGTTATTCCACGATCTAGAGGCCGGATAAAGCAATTTTTCGTCTCCATTCGGGGTTTGAGGTCAGCTCGAGCCGCCGGTTGTCACTTCGGAACCGGATCAATCGGGGCTGAAACTTCACCGAACGATTCCATCTTCTGCATCTTGGAAGTATTGATAAGCCACCCGCAAACCCGCATCAGCATTGGAGTTTCAGGTCAGCGCGGCCGGATCAATAGGGGGTGAACCTTGCAGCAGCGGCGACAGAGCACCGCCCTCCACCAAAAGGATGCAGATGCAATCTGGAGGGCGGTGCTTAGTCGCCGCCGCGAATCGGCCGAATTGCTCTATTCTCACCACCCTTTTCAATTGATTGAATTTTGGATAACGGTAGTAGAATGTAGGGCATGAAGGCGCTGGTCCTGAAAGCCTACAGCGAATTGGAATACGAGGAGGTTCCGATACCGGAGGTCGCCGATGACGGTATACTGCTCAAGGTTGAGGCATGTGGAATCTGTGGTAGTGATATTCATGGGTTTGATGGGAGTTCGGGGAGAAGAATTCCGCCAGTGATCATGGGCCACGAGGCCTCGGGGGTGGTCGACAGAGTCGGCTCCGAGGTCGAGGACTGGCGGACCGGAGACCGGGTGACTTTCGACTCCACAGTCCATTGCGGCCGGTGCAATTTCTGTCTAAGCGGCTACGTGAATCTTTGCGATTCGCGGCGAGTTGTGGGTGTCTCCTGCGCCGATTACCGCGAACACGGCGCCTTTGCCGAGTATCTGGCGATACCGGCCCGAGTCCTTTATCGACTTCCGGATCAAATTTCATTCGAGCATGCTGCGATGGTCGAGCCCGTCTCCATCGCCCTACACGGATCGAAGAGGTTGGAATTGAACCCTGGAAGCGTCGGGGTCGTGGTGGGTGTCGGGATGATCGGACTGCTCGTCGTCCAGGTCTTACGATACGAGGGCTGCGAGACAATATTTGCGGTCGATATCGATCCCGCAAAGCTCGACTTGGCTTGCGAGCTGGGCGCGGACCGTGGAATCCGTTCCGACGTCGGCGATGCGGTAGACGAGGTTCTTGAATTGACGGGAGGTCGAGGAGCAGATATATCCGTAGAAGCTGTTGGATTGTCTCCTACAGTGAAGATTGCGATTCATTCTGTGCGTAAAGGCGGAGCGGTGAGTTTGATTGGGAACATTTCGGCGGAGACCGATTTTCCGCTACAAGCGGTGGTTACGCGCCAACTCTCTTTATTCGGTAGTTGTGGTTCCGCCGGCGAATATCCAGAAGCTCTGAGATTGATTGAGAGTGAGAAAATCAAAGTTGAGCCATTGATCAGTCAGGTCGCCTCCTTGGAGGAAGGCGGGGAGTGGTTCCGGCGATTGTACGGGGGCGAACGAGATTTGATGAAGGTCATTCTTAAACCACGGCTGGATGCTTGAGAATTCTGGAGGAGTGAACTCGCTGCTTTGGACCCAAACCCATCAAACTGCTGTTTTTGAAGCGTCGAATCGGAGAAGAATATGATAATTCGAGTACTTGGTCTTGGTGCCCTTGCTGCGGCCTTTTTCCTCCTGGAAAATCATGAAGCGGCCGGCGCAGAACTGGTCGGCCCTTACCGACCGCTCACGCGCAACCCAAAGATAGTGGAAGAGGTATTCGCGAGTCAGGGTCGCCTTTACATGCTCTTGAAAGATGAATTTCGAGGAAGAGAGTTGCGCATCAAGATATCGGATGCGAAGAGCTCGCAATACCGGCGGTGGCCGGACGGTAGGGAAGAGCGAATCATCGCCGCGGGCAGAGGCTCGGGGGCGCCTGTTAAGGACGCGAACTGGATCGAAACCAAGGCGCCCTTCATCGAGTACTGGATGGAAGGCAGACTCATACTGCATCTCATGCGAGTGAGGGAAGTTCCCACCCGGCCCACCCGTCCGACGGGTAAGAAAGGCGTTTTGGCGGGCTTGAAACCGGAAAAGAGGCCATCGTCGGTCGAGCCTCGCGCGGTGGAAAAGCGAATCGCGGTGGAGACTCCGATGGAAAAGGGAACCGCAGCGGAGGTTCCGCTCGAGAAAGGAATGCGGCATTTCGGTCCCTGCCGCGCGTTGGTGATGAATCGAGAGATTGTCAGAGACGTAAGGGTCGACGATAAGCTGAACACCTATCTCAAACTGAATCCGAAATATCGGAAGAACGAGATCCGCGTCAAAATATCAAATTCCAATAAGTCAGGCTACCGAGAATGGGACTATGGGGGTCTCGAGCTTGTTTCCCCGGCGGAGGCCGGAAGGCCTCCCGACGGGTGGACCGACTGGATTCAGGTGGAGTCGAAGTACGTGGAGTACTGGATGGGGGGCGAGCTCTTTCTCCATCTCATGCGGACCGACATCTGACCCTAGGAGTCTGAAGTAGCTTGAGTTTCGCAACAGCGTTGTGCATCGGAAAGGCATTGACACGCAGCGACTCCCGGCTTGCCGGGATCTCGCTAGGAAGAGTGTGAAATGGCCGAGCCACCTCCAGTCTCGATTCCTAGGTTTCGTTCTGGCGGTGTTTGGAGGTGTTCTCCCGATAGGGGTAGCGGCGACGGAATCGCCGCCCTACGCAGCCGCCATCCTGATGGAGTCCGAGACGGGAAGCGTACTTTTTGAGCACAATTCCTATCTTCCGAGATCACCGGCAAGTACATTGAAGCTTCTCTTCATGCTTGTGGTGATGGAAGCGGTAGAAGATAGGAGATTCAACCTTGACGAACCGATTACTGTATCCGGGAATGCAAGCCGAATCGGAGGTTCCCAAGTCTTCCTGAAGGAAGGCGAGGTGTTTCGACTGGGCGAGTTGATGGAGGCGATTGCGATACCATCGGCGAATGATGCCTGTGTAGCGGTAGGGGAGTACATCGCCGGGTCGGCGGAGGCTTTTGTGGATTTGATGAATCGCAAAGCGAACGAGTTGAGTCTCTTCAATACCTTCTGCGTGAATGTGCATGGCCTCGATGACACTCCGCTCGATCACCGAAATCTGACGACTGCTTACGATCTCGCTGTTATTTCGAGAAATCTTCTGCGTCACCGGCAGGTGGTCGAATGGACGGCAGCGAGACAAAAGCCCTTTCGAGGCGGGCGGTTCACCCTCTACAATACTAACAGACTGATAGGCCGATACGAGGGCTTGCATGGTCTCAAAACGGGCTACACAGACCGTGCCGGTTTCTGTCTTGTCGGCACCGCTGAGCGAAAGGATATGAGTTTGATTTCGGTCGTCCTGGGGGCGCCGGATGAGGAAACTCGATACATCGAGACGAAAAAGCTGCTCAATCATGGATTTCTAGACCATGTCAAGGTGACGATCGTCCGATACGGTCAGGATGCCGGCATCGTCGAGCTCAAAGAAGGCAAGCAAACGCACATTCAGGCTACGGTGGAGGATGGTTACGTTGCCGTGTTGCGGCGTGGCGATGAATCTCGTATCCGGCGTCGCATCGAATACCGGGAGAATCTGATGGCTCCTGTTGGCAAAGGCGAAGCAATCGGCAGTCTTTCGGTTTACATTGGCGAAAGACAAATCTTTGAGACACATTTGGTCGCGATCGAAGATGTTCCGAGGTTGGGATGGTGGGATCGAATTCTAAGCTGGTTTTGAGAGATGGATGACCCATCAAAGTCTCCGCGAATTCGGGACTCCTTGAATTCTCGATACAGGGAGTCAATACTGGTATCCGAATACGAGCACTAAGGGATGAAGGTTAGAATCGACCCGAAGATGATCATAGAGCAGGTGCGTCATCGAAGCATTTTGATGGGCGCTGTTTTAGGCGTCGGCTGTGGACTGGTTGCGGCGCTCCTGGTTATTGTGATCATCAGGACAGGCCCTCCCGCAACCAATCTGCCCGACTTTACGAGTTTTGAAAACGTGGGTGAGAAAAAGGAGGCGTTCTTTAATTTTCTGCTACCGATTGTCGAGCGCGAGAATGGGAGGATTCTTTCGAGTCGGAAAAAACTTGAGGAATTCACTGGGCGTTTCTTGGATGGAAAGAGGATTTCTAGGGGGAAGAAAAAGTGGCTCAATCGGCTCGCTGAACAATACGACCTCCCGGAGCAGGATTCACTTTCTGAGGAGTTTTTTACGCAACTTCTGACCCGAGTGGACATCATCCCGGCCTCTTTGGCTCTCGCCCAGGCGGCGAACGAATCGGGATGGGGAACCTCGCGTTTCGCGGTCAAAGGAAATAACCTCTTTGGTATCTGGTGTTACACTCCCGGTTGTGGAATCGTCCCCAGGAGGCGGGCGTCGGGCGCCACCCACGAGGTGAAGAAGTACAAGGATATCTCCGGATGCGTGGAGGACTATCTGCGCAATCTGAACAAAAACCGGGCCTACATGGAGCTTCGTTCGATCAGGGCGAGAGAGAGAAGAAGCGGCAATCTACCATCCGGGTACCGACTCGCCTCGGGATTGGTCCGCTACTCCTCAAGAGGTCAGGCTTATGTCGAGGAGATTCAGTCGATGATTCGGATCAATGGTCTGGCTGAGTTCGACACGTGAGTGCGGAGAGCTCCGCGAAGCAGCAATGCCGCGGCCAATAGTCTCGCTCAGCGGGATTGGGACAAGGTTCGGGACCCGTCTTCGCTCCGCTCTGCCGAGGCAGGCGAGGTTTGCTGCGCTGAGTTCTGAGCGGGCTAGGAATCTGTCGGACTTTGCACTTTGCAACATTGCTGGACGTGAGATCGGAGGTTGAAGATTCCAATTGGCGACCAAGTTGATTCCGACAGATTCCTTCCAAGAAAATGAAACTGAGAATTGAAATGGTGACGCTTGATTCCCCGGGAACCTTGTTGACTCCACATCTTTGAATGCCGTCATGTTACACTTAAGAACGTGTTGAAAAATCTAACATGCAGTGGATTTTGTTGCGAAGTCTAAGCAAATGGTGAGATGGGGTATCTTGGGTACGGCCAGGATTGGACGGACTCGTTTCCTCCCGGGTCTTCGGCAGTCGAGTCGGGGAGAACCGGTAGCGATCGCCAGTCGGAACCGCGAGAAGGCCGAGGCGTTCGCCAGGGAAAATGCGATTCCTCGAGTTTTCCATGACTACGAGAGTCTCCTAAGGAGCGATGCAATCGATGCCGCATACATTCCGCTGCCGAATTCGATGCACTGTGAATGGACCGTTGCGGCGGCCCAGAACGGCAAACACGTCTTCTGTGAAAAGCCGCTTGCTATGAACCAGGAAGAGGCGGAAAGAATGCTGAGCGCCTGCAGGGTGGCGAATGTTCTCTGCTTTGAGGCATTCGTTTTTCTTTACCATCCCCAGACCCTTGGATTGTTGAAACTGCTGGAGCAGGGAGCGATCGGAACGCTCCTCAACCTCCACAGTTGTTTCTGCTATCGCTTGGAACGCCCTTCCAACAACATTCGCCTGAAGAGAGAATTTGGAGGGGGCTCGTTGATGGATGTGGGGAGTTACTCGATTGCCTTTGCTCGGTGCATTTTTCGGTCGGAACCGACTTCGATTCAGGCCCAACTCCAGACTGACGAAGTCTACGGAGTCGATACCCAGGTTGGTGCGATTCTCCGAATGGGCGGCGACCGACTCGCCATCATCGAGGCGAGTTTCGACACTATGGGCGGCGCGAAGGTCACACTACGGGGAAGTGAGGGGTCGATCGAAATTGAGCAGCCCTTCCACCCACCGGAAGGGAGCAGCATCAGAATCGTTCGAGGGAATCAGGAGGAAACGGTTTCATTCGAAACTGGGCTCCAGTCCTTCGTTCCCGCGATCGATCATTTTCATGACTGCATACTCGATGGGGTTGAGCCCATTTCCACCGCACAGAATGCCCTGGGCACGATTCGGGTGATGGAGGCGATTCGAGAATCGGCTGCTGCCGGGCGAGTGGTGGAGTTGTAGTCCGGTAGTCGGATTTTTCCACACTAAGTGCTGGTGTTCGTAAATCCGACTGAAGACTGGAGGTGTTCAAGTTCAATCCAGTCTCAGAGACTGGATTCTGCATCCAAAGTTGAAACTTTTCTCCCTTGAGCTTTGAGCAGGGCGAGGAACGATTCTGTCTTGCTGTCCTGGCCGGCGTGGGCGATGCAGATTTCATCCGCGAGATCAGCTACGAAGTGGTTGCGCCTTTCCGCGAGTAGAGAAGTGGAGCGGCTGATTCCGGGCGAGAAGAGCGAAAGGATTAGCAGCCGTTCCGAGTCGAAGGCATTTTTCCATTCCGTTGGCAGACGGTATTTGGCGAGTCCCCGCGCCGGGCAGAATATCAGTTGCTGGGAACTTCTCAGAAAGACCCTGAGGCATTCCTTTTCCATGGGAGTATGAAATCCCCCGATGAGGGTACGGTTCTGCGCTCGAAGGCGATAGGCGAAGTCATAAACCCGGGTTATAGTTTCGCCCGGGCATTTTCGGGAACAGATAAATGCCAGCTTGTAGGAGTCTAACATGTCGAGATTGCCACAGTAAGTAACCCCTCGTTCTTCGCCGTTGAGGATGAGGCTTGTGTGGAGGAATTTCACGTTTGAGGAATGAGAATCTCTTCGTCGTCAGCTTTGTCGAAACTTATCCATTCGGTCTCCTGAACCGCCGTCATAAGCTTAGTCGTTAAGATTGTCGAAGGCTTTTAGCCCGAGAGACGCGCTTTGACCAGAGAAGCGGGAGAGTACGATTGAGCGTCACGAAAGAATTTCAGGAGAGCTCGCGACAAAGAGGGTTTGAAGGGTATCCTAGTGGTAGAATTTCGATTGGAGGTTGAAAAGACAAAGTTTACGACGAAGACACTAGCAAGGTCGATCATAGAACATGGAACGAGGATTTACTGGTATGGCGGCTTTCAGGCCATCAACCAGGAGCTGAAGGTTGGCATCGTGATCGCGTTTGTCGCCTATCTCGCCAACCTCTACCGACCGCTCTCACAATTGGCCAATGTCTATGTCGGGGTTCGTGGGGCGCTGGCCGTGTTTGCGAGGATATTCGAGTATCTCGATATTGAACCAGAGGTAGCGGACCGCTCCGATGGGATCACACTATCGGATATCGAAGGGGAAATAGTACTTGAGAGTGTGTCTTTTTCCTATGCCGGCTAATTATGAGACCGTCGTGGGGGAGCGTGGATTCCGATTGTCTGGAGGCGAAAGGCAGCGGATAGCGATCGCTCGCGTGATTCTAAAGAATCCTCGAATCTTAATTCTGGACGAGGCAACCAGTTCACTGGATTCCGAATCAGAAGCGGCGATTCAGGAGGCTTTGGAGCCTCTTCTCAAGCGTTGCACGTCGTTGGTTATCGCTCATCGCCTGTCGACGGTTCTCTCGGCTGACCGTATCCTTGTAATGCGTCGGGGGCGCGTTGTAGAGGAGGGAAGCCATTTTGAGATGCTTGCTCAGGACGGTCTCTACGCGAGGCTCTACAATCGTCAGTTCTTGATCCAGGATCCAATTCGGGGGGATTAGAGATGCGAGTTGCGGGATGCGAGATGCGAGATACGGGATGCGGGATGGGGGATACGGGATGCGGGGGCAGGGGTTTCAGGGTGTCAGTGTCCAGTCCTAATGAAAAGTTGACACAGATGCATAGGTTACAGGTGTCGCTTTCAGTGTTCAATCAGTCACACTTAGTCCCTACACTTCGTCGGGAACACTTAGTCTTTCCACTTAGTCCTTACAAAACGAATCGACTAAGTGCAGAGACTAAGGGTAATCGACTAAGAGTGGCGACTGTCCAACATCCAACGCCCAAGGGAGGACCTTCCTCCTTCGTTCCCGCTCCGCTCCTTACTAAGGAGGACGGGTCGGTGTATAGTGAGACCAGACACCTGAAACCCGAAGCCTTCTCCTCCCAACACCCGCAACTCGAAACTCGCACCTCTTCCCCTCAGCCCTGGCAGAGGCAGCTGAGATGTTTTTTGAAGTGGGATTCCAGGACCTCGAGGTGGAGATCCGTGTTTTCGTGAAGGACCTCGAGGATGGAGTCTTTAAAGGGACGGCCGCTCATGGACTCACCCATGGTGAGGACGGAGCCGAAGGTGACGTGCAGCATCTGGCGGCCCACGTCCTGATTGAGGTAGACATCCTCGATGTCTGAAACCTGCTCGTGTCCGAGTTTTCCGATATCCTCTTGGGTGGTGGAAATGTGGTAGCTGGCGATATCGGTAGAGAACCGGCCGGCAGAAAAGCAGGCGATCTCCATAAAGAGGTCCTGATTCTTTCGACATACGACTCGCAGGGCTTCGAGATAGCTGGTGCCCGCCGTTTTGACGTGAAGAAGATCCCCACATACCCGTCCGACGATTGGATAGATAGTCAGCTTATCGGAGCCACTGTGAACGCTTAGTTTGTAGGGACCGAATGATCTTGCGATCGCGACGTGCTCGGCGAGGGTGGCTTCGAACAGTTCCAAATCTCCTCGAAAATCGATACCTTTCTCAAAGTCTCCGGTGAAGCGTGGCGCGAGGCTGATGATCTGTATGCTCCTCCGCTTGAGCTCGAGGGCGATAAAGAGATGCTCGAGGGCCGAAGTGGGCGATTCCGTCTCGTCCACCGAAATCTCGATTTCGTAATCCTTGCCGTCCATCGCCTCGGCAATGTGACCGGCCATGGACTCAGAATCGGCAATCGCCCGTCCATACTTCACGACCGCCCGGTAAAGGGATTCGGGATCAAAAGACAGAGGTCCGATTCCCTCGACCGCTACTGTCTTTCCGAGGTAGAGCGAGTCAACTTTCTCGCCGCCGTATACCCCGTCGAATTCTTGAGCGGCGACTTCCTCCCTGAGGTCCGATTCGGGCATTTGGTCGGCTCTATTGTTGACATAGGTTGAGGGGTCGATGGTGAAGAAGGTGTAGCCTGCGGAGGCGGTGAGGAAAACATCATCACGGGTCTTTAGATGGTCGGCATCGGCCCCCCAAGGCTTGGAGTAATCCACTTCCGTGAGGGCCTTCTGGGCCGCCTGCATGACTTCCTCGGGAGTGCGGTTTGTCCGGTCAAGTTCGCGGATCGACTGCTGGGCAAAGATCGAGGCGAAGTCGAATTTCTCGCTGGTGGCGATGTGACCGGGTCCGGCGAGACCCAGGCGATCGCCGTAGCCGAAGGATTTATTGAGGCCGAGGACGGATGGTGGTGGAGTTGGCATAGCGAATGTCGTTGGAGGATGAAGGAGAGAGTTTTCCCAACGGAAGCGCACGCTTCAGCGCGCAGCGGCGCGCATAGGCGTGCTGAAGAGAAGACAACGGATTGTCTTTGGAAAGGCAAGGAATCTGTCGGAAAGCACCTCGCTACGAAGCGTGTGAAATGTCCGGGCTAGCAGTACCGTAAGAGCATGTTTGCTCTTGAAGAATTGAGCCCGGAAACCCACAGTTGGATTTCAACGAGGGATGAGTGAAAAACGGATATTGGTCACGACGACTTCTTATCAGGATACGCCTGGGCCCCACCATGATCTGCTGAAGGAGGCAGGTTTTGAGTTGGATCGGGCGCGGGGGCCGTTGAATGAGGATGCCATGCTCGAGTTGGTCGGCGAAGTCGACGGAATGATCTGCGGGGACGACGCGATTACGAGGGCGGTGATGGAGAAGGCATTGCCGAAATTGACCGTGATCAGCAAATACGGTATTGGGGTTGACAAAATCGATGTCGAAGCAGCGACCGATCTGGGTCTCCCTGTGCTATTCACCCCCGGGGTCAACCATACCACGGTGGCAGAGCACACTTTCATGCTGCTCCTGGCTCTGGAAAAACACCTGATCGAGGAAGCAAACTATACTCGAGCGGGCGAATGGAAGCGGATCACGGGGCACGAGATCAGGGGGAAGACGATGGGAATTGTCGGCCTGGGAAGAATTGGGAAGGAAGTGGCGTTGCGGGCCAAGGTCTTCGGAATGAGCGTGATCGGCTACGGCATCTATTGGGATGAGGAATTCGCTCGGGCGAATGGAGTAAAAAGAGCGGGGGCAATGGAAGAAGTAATGGTGGAGGCTAACGTGATCACTTTGCACACGAAACTGACGGATGCGACGCGTGGAATGATCAACGCGGATCGTATCGCAACAATGAAGGACGGGGTCCTGATCCTCAATTGCGCGAGAGGCGAATTGGTGGAAACGGAAGCCGTCGTAGCGGGCCTGGAGATTGGCAAGATCGGGGGATACGGAACCGACGTGCTCGATCAGGAACCGCCCCCGGCTGACCATCCTCTTCTCAAAGCGAAAAACTGTATAGTCACGCCCCATATTGGTTCGAGGACCTTCGAGAGCGTCGAACGCCAGGCCATGATGGCAACCCGCAACCTCGTTCTCGCGCTCAACGGGGAGAAGCCTTTAGCCCAGGTCAATTAGAACTGTGTGGTATGAGATTCGCGTGAGGGGAGAATCGCGTCGTTGGAAAGATCGAATTCGGGCGCTTTCGTCGGAGGATACAACCACGGGGCACAGCGCAGCGAAAGCGCAGTCAATGGACAAGGTTTGAGACGAGGTTCGAGACGAGGTTTGCTTCGCTGAAATCAGGGCGGGTTAACAGTTGGGGCATAGTTGATCAAATTGGAAAACTGGCTCCAGTTCCCGTAGTAACCTTGTCCCGAACCTTGTCTTCTGTACGATTTCGGATACCGTCATGATCCACTTGAAAACGTGCTCGAAAGATCAGATTCTCTTGGATTCACGTGCTGAGGCCGCAGCATGACTGCAAAGCATGATAAGCGAAATTATAGACTGGATTCAGGGAGGATAAAAGATGGCGAAATTGGAAATTAAGCCGGCTGAGAGCTGTCGGTATGATTTGCTCGCTTTGGGTGAGGTGATGTTACGCCTCGATCCGGGTGAGGGTAGAGTGAGAACGACTCGTTCCTTCAATGTTTGGGAAGGTGGAGGCGAGTACAATGTGGCACGAGGACTGAGACGCTGCTTTGGTCTGCGAACCGGAGTCGTGACCGCATTCGCGGAGAATGAGGTTGGGCGGCTGGTGGAGGATTTCATCATGCAAGGCGGCGTTGATACCGCCCATATCAATTGGGTACCCCATGATGGCGTGGGCAGGCAGGTTCGGAACGGACTAAACTTTACGGAACGGGGTTTCGGGATTCGAGGAGCGGTTGGAGTGTCCGATCGCGGGCACACGGCCACCGCGCAGCTGAAACCGGGCGATTTTGACTGGGATGAGATCTTCGGGAACGAGGGTGTCCGTTGGTTGCACACGGGTGGAATATTCGCTGCTCTTTCGGATACGACTCCGGAGGTCCTGGAAGAGGCGGTGACGGCGGCTCAGAGACATGGCACTGTTGTCTCCTACGATCTGAATTACCGCCCGTCCCTATGGAAGGACGTGGGAGGCCACGAAAAGGCGCAGGAGGTGAACCGCCGGATCGCTCGGCATGTCGATGTTATGCTGGGCAACGAAGAGGATTTTACCGCCTGTCTCGGATTCGAGGTGGAGGGGCTGGATGAGAATATCTCTTCGATCGAGGTGGAGAGCTTCAAGAACATGATCCAAAAGGCGGTTGCGGAGTTTCCCAACTTCAAGGTGACGGCGACGACATTGCGGACGGTGAGGAGCGCGACCGTGAATGATTGGGGTGCAATCTGCTGGGCCGATGGCGAGTTCTTTGACGCGACCGAGCGGGAGGGACTGGAGATCATGGACCGGGTTGGTGGAGGCGATAGTTTTGCCTCTGGTTTGATTTACGGATTCTTATCCGGACGCAGTCCCCAGGAGGCAGTGAATTATGGTGCGGCACACGGGGCGCTGGCAATGACGACCCCAGGGGACACCTCGATGGCCACGCTTGCTGAAGTGGAGAAATTGGTCGGCGGAGGTGGCGCACGAGTGGTGCGCTGAGGCGCGCGAGTGGAGCGCTGAAGGGGAGAGGGGCACAAGAGGAGAAGGCCACTTAGAGCGCGGAGAAGCACAGCGATCGCAGAGGCTTGGGCGCTGAATGGGGAGAAGCGCGAAGAGGGCCACGGAGGGCACTGAGGAGTAAGGAAATCCCAGAGGCTTGGGCGCTGGATTGGGGAGGGACCTTGATGCGATCTTTTTCTCTATCCCGGACTCTCAAAATATCATTGAACTGAGCGACAAAACTCTGTGCGCTCTGTGCTTCTCTGTACTACAATCCGTCAAAACTTAGTTTTTTGAACACGTTTTTCTCCACGGATCTTCATAAGGTATTGATACTGAAATCGATAAATAAGAGACCACGGATCATATCTGCGCGCAGCTGCGCGCTGGATGGTCACGGATACAGAAGATCGTCGCCCATCACTCTCAATTCACATTTCCCATCCGTGAAAATCCGTGGTCGTCCTCCGTGTCTCAGTGTCCTCTGTGGTTCTCTTCTCTTTGGTTGCGGCTCCGCTGCGCTAGGAACTCTGTGGCCCTCTCCAATACGACGGCAATTCTTAATCGCTTCTGCCAAGTTCAGAACTCGCTATTATGCGGGTTGTCGGGGTGGGTAGAATCGCAAGTAGAATTCCCGACTTTTAACGAGAGAAAGAAAACGGTAGGCTTCTCCTTCGAAGAACTAATTCGAAGAAAATGGAGAAACCTACCGAGCAAGAAGAGTCCTGCCAACAATGCCTCCTTGGGGTAGACAAGCGTAATCCCTGCCTGACGGTCTATCGGGACCTGAGCAAAGGCCAATTGCAGGTCTATTACGGCCATGAGCTATTGGAAGTGGTGGGGGACGATCGCGAGCAGGTTGGATTCAAGATTCTGGTGGGACGGCTCTATAATGCGGGGTTGAAGATAGGGTGCTTACAGAGACAATTTGAGGTTGACCCCAAGACGATGAAGCGGTGGGGCGAGGCCCTGCAAAGTGGCGATGCCGAAACCCTGGGCCGGGTGTTGGCGGGGCGCCGGTGGCATCGCAAATTGACCCGGGAAATACGGAGTTTTGTGCGGGTGCGCTTTTTTGAGATCTATGAGCAGAGCCGGTACGCTTACAGCAAGAAGATACGCGGTGAGATCGAGGAGGTGTTCGCAGTCAGCCTCAGTGGGGAAACCCTGCGCCCTTTGTTTAAGGAGCTCAAAGAGGCCTTGGCCAAGGAGGCCGAGCAGAGGAGGGGGCAAAATCGGGAGACTGCCTGGGATTCTCCCAAGGGTTCACCCTTGCAGGCAGAGCAGGAGCAAGCAGAAAACAAGGCCGAAGGCGAAGAGGAGAATCGCAAGGAGTCTCCCGATTTTACCACGGGCAGTTCCGAATCGGTGCAGTGGTGTCGACATTTAGGGGTGCTGGTATTCAGTGAAGGGCTCGGGCAAGTGGCTCAGATAGATGGCGAAGAGGGCTGGCTTTTGAAGCAATGGCTGGCCTGCGCGCTGTTGGCCGCGGTGAATATCGAGCAGAGCAAACTGCTCGATCTGGAAGACCTGCAAAAGCTCATCGGGCGAGTCCTCTATACGCCCCATCTGCAACGCCAAAGGCTCAGCGCCCTGGCCCATGAAGCGCTTTTAAGAGCGATCCTCAGGGTGAACGCGAGGAACCTGAATGCTTCTTGTGAGCAGAGCTTTTATTATGATCCGCACACCAAACATTACACCGGCATGAGCAAGCTCCTGGCGGGCTGGTGTCCCACCATCCGTTTGGCCGACAAAGCGCTTCACAGCGATTTTATTCATACCCTGAAGGGCTCTCCGGTCTATTTTGCCAGCACCGACAACTACGAGGATATAAGGAAACGGTTTATCCCCAACTGCGAAGCGATGCTCGAATTGGTAGAGGTGCCTGCGGATAAGAAGGTGAGCATTTACGTGGACCGGGCGATCGCCGCGGACTGGTTTTACGAAGCCATCCTGGAGCATCCTCAACTCGAAATCATCACCTGGGAAAAAGGTTTCAAGGCCAGCCCCTGCAACGGATCGACGGACAACTGCGCCTGCTGCGCCCCAGAAACCATGCCGAAGATATCCAGGAGTATTATCTTTGCTATCAGCGGGGCCCGTGGAAAAAGAATCCTCATCTTACCCAATGGGTGGTGGAAGCGACCAATCCCAGAAATCAAACCATTACGGTGAGCATCTTAGGGACCGACCCAAAAGCCCCCGATGAAGCAGTCCTCAAAGGGATGTTCAGTCGCTGGATTCAGGAGAATGATTTCAAATACCTCGATAAGCACTTTGGGATTAATCAGATCACCTCTTATCGCACCATCCACTACCAGCGCTTAGCCCAACACCTTGAGGATAGGCAGGAGAAAAGCGGTGCCGCTAAAGCACTCCTGAAGCAGAAAACCCAATCCACCGAAGCATTGAAAAGACTGCTCCTGGCCGAACATGCCCATCCGGGCCAAAGCGCCTCAAGGAGCGCCATGATCGCTCGCCTCGATCACAAGCTCAATGCCCTCCAACTCGAAGGGGAGCAAATCGAGACCGAATGCTCGCGCCTGGAGCGACTCATTGAGCAGAACTATGTCCGCCTGGACACCTCCAACAAATCCATCATGGATGCCTTGAAAATCCTCGCCCGCAATAGTTTCTACAAGCAGTTTGAACCCTTTAAAGAAGGCTACGACAACTATCGTGACGACCACGATCTGTTTCGCAATCTGACTCACTGCGACGGCGCCCTCATAGAGAGGGGCGCAACCGTCGAAGCGCATCTATTCCCAACCGCAAACTATTCCCCTCATTTGCAGCAAGTCGTGATTGAGTACCTCCAGACTCTCAACCAGAACCCGCTCCTGATGCCCGACCGCTCGGGCCGAACCATTACCTTCCAACTCGGCTATAAATCGAGATTTAAACTTGCGATTGCATAGCTCCTTTAAAGGGGCAAGATAGTGAGGTCTGAAGTTATGAAATACATCAACGAAGACTTCCTTCTGAGCAATGAGGTCGCGCGCCGCCTGTATCACGAGCACGCCAAGGGGCAGCCGATTTTCGATTATCATTGTCATATTCCGCCCGGTGACATCGCGGAAAACAGGCAGTTCAACGATCTCTTTGAGATCTGGCTCGAAGGCGATCATTACAAGTGGCGAGCGATGCGGACTAACGGGGTTGAGGAGCGACTCTGCACCGGGGATGCCGATCCCTATGAAAAATTCTTAGCCTGGGCGCGAACCGTGCCCGATACCTTGCGAAATCCACTCTATCAATGGAGCCACCTCGAGGTGCAACGGTACTTTGATATCGACACGCTGGTGAGCGAAGCGACGGCTGAGCAGATCTGGAAGGAAGTGAACGAGAGGCTGAAGTCCCCCGATCTCAGGGTTCACGGTATTCTGAGGAAGTTCAAGGTGGTGGTTGTGTGTACGACCGATGATCCGACGGATGATTTGGAGCATCACCGGAGGATTGCGGAATCGGACCTGGAGACTCGGGTGTATCCAGCTTTTCGGCCGGACGCAGCGCTGGGTGTAAACGATTCGGAGAGTTAGAATTCATGGGTGGGAAAGTTGGAAGAGGCCAGCGGCATTAACTGTGCCTCTTTCTCGGCCTTTCAGGAGGCCCTCAATCAGCGCCATGATACCTTCCATGAGATGGGAGGAAGGCTCTCCGACCACGGACTTGAGCGATGCTTCGCAAATTTCTGTTCGGAAAGTGAGGCGAGCGGGATTTACGATCAGGCGCGGCTGGGAAAGGAGGTCACGGAGGAGCAACATCATCGATTTGCCACGTGGTTGATGCTCTTCTTCGGCAGACTCGATGCGGAGAAGGGTTGGACAAAGCAATTGCATCTGGGGGCCTATCGGAATGTGAACTCCCGCCTCCTTAGTAGCAGCGGGCCGGATGTTGGAGGTGATTCGATAGGGGATTTCCGGCAGGCGGAAGCGCTGGGAAAATATCTGGGTGAACTCGATTCGGAGGGTTCGCTACCGAAGCTCATTATCTACAACAACAACCCGAACGACAATTACATCTTCGCCACCATGATCGGCAACTTCCAGAAGGGAGGAGTTCCGGGTAAGCTGCAATTCGGAAGCGGATGGTGGTACCTCGATCAAAAGGAGGCCATGGAATGGCAGATGAATGCGTTGAGTAATGTGGGATTGTTCAGCCGGTTTGTCGGTATGTTGACCGATTCGCGCAGCTTCATGTCCTATCCGCGGCACGAGTATTTTCGTCGTGTCCTCTGCAACCTGATCGGGAAAGACGTGGAGAATGGGGAACTCCCCAATGACCTGGGTCTACTGGGAAAGTTGGTCGAGAATATATCCTACAACAACGCGGAGCAGTACTTTGGGATGGAAGCGGGGAAGTTTGAGGGTTGAGATCCTGAAGCTTCAGCAGAGAGAGCGATGGTTTTCAGTTTGTTCAGCCTGCATCAGATGTCGCCACAAGGCTACAAACTTCGAGTTTCGATTACGCTTAAGATTGCGATCTTCGATTGCCAGTGACTGACCTCCCTTCCTAGTGGTATTCGGATTCCGTAATCGTAATCGCAATCGAAGATCGAACGCAGCACTTTCAATAGAGAACGTCGAATTAGAGAAAAATGCAAAAAAGCGATGGAATGCACTATGTCCCTGAAGGGACGGCGGAACGCGTAGTGGAGGACGGAGAGTTCGTATTCGCATCCGCCTACTTTGATCACGGGCATATCAAGGGCCAGACCAAGGGGCTGGTCGATGCGGGTGGGACGTTGAAACTTATCTACGACCGCGACCCTGAGAGGGCGGCGGATTTCTCGAAGGACTTTCCTCAGGCCAAGGTGGTCGACTCCTTTGAGAAGATTCTTGAGGATGAATCGGTTCAGCTCGTGGCGGCCGCGGCTATCACGAACGAACGCGGTCCAATCGGTCTTGAGGTGATGGACGCCGGCAAGGACTATTTTACTGATAAGGCGCCTTTTACGACCATGGGCCAACTGGAATCGGCTCGCCTCAAAGTCAGCGAAACAGGTTGCAAGTACCTTGTCTACTACGGTGAGCGCCTGCACAATGAGAGCGCCTGGAGAACGAGTGAACTGATTAAGGAGGGTGCGGTCGGTAGGGTCCTACAGGTGATTAACATCGCTCCGCATAGGTTGGCTGCCCCCACCCGGCCCGACTGGTTTTTTGAGAGGGAGAAGTATGGGGGCATTCTGGTCGATATCGGGTCCCATCAGTTCGAGCAGTTCCTCGACTACACCGGAGCCACCGACGCCGAAGTGAAGTACGCGAGAGTGGAAAATTTCGCGAATCCCGAGTATCCGGAGTTGGAGGACTTCGGCGAGGCTTCATTAATCGTAAATACCGGCGCTTCCTGCTATTGCAGGGTCGATTGGTTCACCCCGGACGGCCAGAGCGCTTGGGGAGACGGTCGGACCTTTGTTCTCGGGACGGAGGGAATGATCGAAATTCGAAAGTATCTCGATGTGGCGAGAGATACGGTCGGTGATATCGTTTTCCTGACGGACGGTGACTCTGAAAAGGAGATCAATTGTTCCGGTCAGGTCGGTTTTCCGGCTTTTGGGATGCTCATCCTCGACGTGCTTAACCGAACTGAGACATTGATGACCCAGGAACACGCCTTCAAGGCGGCGGAGTTGAGCCTGCGGGCACAGGAGATGGCGGATAGGGCGAGGAACAGGGCCTGAGTCCAGTCCTGGAAACTCGAATCTGGTTCGATACTCGAGCAAGATTAATTCGCTGCAGTACCTTGTAATTTATTGATACCGGGGGCCGATGTCACAAGAGTCTCGATGGGTGCGACCTATAACTTGTGGTTTGGCAGAAATTGGGGAGGAAAGGGATAAAACGGGTGGCAAAGAAAAAGGAGAGAGCGGACTCGGGTAGGCTGCGAATCGGGGATCACTGGAATGCGATCACGATCATTGCGCTGTCACAGTCGAATCCGTTGAAGGCGGTTGCGGAGTTCGTTGAGAACAGCATCGATGCGAGGGCTAGGGAGGTGACCATCGTCCGGGGTAAAAAGGGGGGAGAATACTACCTTCGAGTCTGTGATGACGGCGAAGGGATTCCTCTGAATGAGGAGGGGAAACCCGATTTCCGGCACGTTGCCACTCACATCTGCGATTCAATCAAGCGCCAGTTCAAGACAGAAGGACAGGTTGGGATCCAAGGCGAATACGGAATCGGTCTCTTGAGTTTCTGGACGCTCGGCGAACGCTTGCAGCTGATGTGCGCGGGCAGAGACGGGAGGAACTATGAGATGGCAATGGCGAAAGGATCTCCCAGCTACTCCGTGGCGCAGCGACGGCTCTTGGTACCGATAAAGGGCACCGAGCTCACGGTCCATCCGCTCCTTCCCGGCCTCCGGCAGCTGAACGGTGAAAAGATCCAACGATACCTGGCGGCCGAGCTTCGCGATCGCATCAAGTCATCGAAAGTGGAAATCAGAGTTATCGATCGAACGGGAAGAGCGGAGTACAGGGTAGAACCGAGACAGTTCTCGGGTCGTCTTCTGCACGGATTGGAAATCCCACCTACGACGAGGGGGGAAATATACCTTGAACTCTACTTGAGCGAAGCGAAGCCAGACAGCGAAGTCGGTTTGTATCGGGGCGGGACTCGGGTTCTGAAAAGGATTACTGAGCTGGATTCTTTTCAGTCGGAACCATGGACCTCGGGCTTGCTGCAGGGAGCCATCGACGCCCCGATGCTCAATCTGACTCCGGGCACGCGAAGTGGAATCGTGCACGATGCGGCCTTTGACGAGTTTCGGGAGTCCTTGAGACCCGTTGGCGAGCAGCTTCTGGAAATCATCGAAGAGCAGCGTAGGGCGGAAGAGGAAAGGGCCAGCCGCCAGATTCTAAGAAGTGTGCAAAGAGCACTGAGAGAAGCCATCCTGGCCCTTCCGAGGGAGGAGTACGACTGGTTCGACGTTCATGCCGGCAGCAGCGGGACAGCCAAGAAGGGGCCGGGACGTCCCTTGGTTGTCAATACGCACAGTGAACAGGAAAATCCGCTGATGGATGGAAGGGACACTGAGGAGTAGGACGCGGAAGGATCCACGCAAAGAGAATTCTTCCATTTTGCCGGGCCTCTTTACAGCGTCTTGATCTCCCCGAAGTCGAGCGTAGTCCAAGTTGAGAATGACCGGACATTGCGGGCGATCTGTCGGGACCGCAGCCGGCGTCAGGTAGAAGAGGGACTCAAGTTTGGATGGGAAATCGTCGAAGGTGGAGGTCGCCTCGAAAACGTGGAGGGAGAGATTGTTGAATACCACGCGCCCACGGAACCCGGATTGACGACTCTGAGGGTCCACGTCGTGCAGGGTGACGTTTCCTGTTCGGGAGAAGCCCTCATCACGGTGACCGCTTCGATTCTACCGGACTCGAATGATCAGGAAGGACGAAACAAGGGGCTGCCTGCATACACCTTCAAGCGGGCGGCGGGAGAGGACTGGCGTTCGGAGTATGATTCCGATAAGAATTTGATCGTTATCAACAACGGTCATCGCGACTTTGTCCATGCTTCGAGAAATCGTCGCAGCAAATTGCGCTACATTTGTCGACTCTTCAGCAAGGAGCTCGTCCTGAGTAACTTCCCCGGATTGCCTTCTGACAAGCTTCTGGAACGGATGATCGAACTGTCAATGTACACCGAGGAAAATTTGAAGTAGGTTGTTCATAGAAGGTCTCTCGATGTTTGACAGGTAAGACCTTATTTTCAATCATACCAACCGGATGAGCAGAATTAAGGAGGACGTACGTTTTGATGCGTATTATGCAATTTCTCATGCGGCGCACTATATAGGCATGAACGTACAAACCCTGCGAACATGGGTGAAGGGGAGACACTATCCACCCGACGCTGGATCTTCATTCTCTGAACCGCTCATTTCGCTACCTTGCGTTGAAGAAAACGATCTGTCTTTCATTAATCTGGTGGAAGCCTACGTGCTTTCTTCGATGCGATTCAGACATCGGATTCGGATGGATGTCGTTCGCCGGTCCTTGAATTACGTTGCCGAGAAATTGGGACATTCTCATCCGCTTGCGCTCCAGGATTTTCTAAGTGACGGGATAAATCTCTTCTTTGAAGTGTATGGCAAACTCATTGATGTTTCTGAAGGTGGGCAGCTTGCAATGCGTACTTTGATGGAAAAGAGCCTCAGACGTATTGAGCGTGATCCGCATGGATTGGCTCTCCGGATCTATCCATTTGCAATGGATAGCGAGTCGGAATCGAGATTCGTGGTTATCGACTCATACGTCTCATTTGGACGCCCCGTAATCGCTGATTCAGGGGTCTCTACAGCCATCATTGCTGAGCGCTGGAACGCTGGCGAAAACATCTCCGAATTGGCACACGATTATGGGCTCCCCGCAGAAAAAATCGAAGAAGCCATCTGGTTCGAGAAAGCGGAGAGAGAAGCGGCCTAGTGACACTGTATTCTTCCTCGACGCTGATACGTCATCTCGCCATGTCATCACGACATTGCGAAATCGGGGGCAGCCGTAGAAGCTTTAAAGGAACACTTTCCTCCGAGTACGGCGGATGAGATCTGGTTACCTGAAATTGGGCGAAGAAACTGGATTCTGTTGAGCCGAAACAAGCGGATCCGTTGGAATCCTCGCGAGAAGGCCCTTATCCAGGAGCACAGGATCAAAGCGTTCTTTGTCACTTCTAGGAAGAACCTGTCAGGAGCGAAACTTGGAGAGATTTTCAATTTGGCTCTTGAAAGGATGTACGAACTGGTTGATCGATACCCCGGTCCCTTTATCGCAAAGATCATGAGCGATGGATCTGTAGTAAGATGGTTTGGGACCATTGTTGAGGACGAGGTAGACTCGTGAGACGATCGACTGGTGAGAGGAAGAAGGAAGTAGCTAAGTAATGATGATTCCAAGATTCGATCTGAAATGAACGCAGCATTCCCAGAGGTATCTGAGATTCAATACGAGGGCCCGGATTCGAAGAATCCGCTGGCCTTCAAACACTACGACTGCGCCGAGGAGGTGGACGGTAAGTCGATGGCGGAGCACCTACGATTTGCAGTTGCCTACTGGCACACGATGCGCAATCCGTTGACCGATCCTTTTGGGGCTGGAACGGCCCAGATGCCCTGGGATGATGGATCCGAGTCGGTCGAAAACGCACAGAATCGAATGCGTGCCTTTTTCGAATTTCTGGAAAAACTGGGGGCGGATTTCTTCTGTTTTCACGATCGAGATATCGCTCCGGAGGGAGAGTCTTTGAAGGAGACGAACGACAATTTGGACGCCGTTGTTGAGGTGATCGAGGAGGAGCAGGAGCGAACGGGAAAAAGACTGCTCTGGGGCACGGCGAGTCTCTTCACTCATCCCCGGTATGTCCACGGCGCGGCCACGAGTTGCAACGCCGATGTGTTCGCCTATGCGGCTGCACAAGTAAAGAAGGCGATCGAAGTGACCCATCGTCTGAAGGGTGATGGCTACGTCTTCTGGGGCGGGCGAGAGGGTTATAGCACACTCCTGAACACGGATCTGAAGCGGGAGCTGGAGCACTTGGGCCGATTCCTCCACATGGCGGTGGAGTTCAAGAGAGAGATCGGGTTTGAAGGGCAGTTTTACATTGAGCCGAAACCTCGGGAACCGACCAAGCACCAGTACGATTCCGATGCCGCCGCCTGCTTGAATTTCCTTCGGGAACACGATCTCGTGGATCATCTTAAGCTGAACATCGAGACCAACCACGCCACCCTGGCGGGCCATACCATGGAGCACGATCTGGAGGTCTGCGCCGCGGCCGAAGCGCTCGGATCCATAGACGCGAACACCGGGGATACCCTCCTCGGTTGGGATACGGATCAATTTCCTAGCGACATTTATCTGACAACCCGAATCATGCTGATCGTATTGAAAATCGGAGGATTCAGCACCGGGGGATTGAACTTTGACGCGAAACGCCGAAGGGAATCCTTTGAACCCGTCGATCTATTCCATGCCCATATCGGAGGCATGGATGCCTTCGCTCGAGGCCTAAAAATTGCCTCTGCCATTCGCGCGGATGGGCGGCTGGCCGAGTTCGTCAGGGATCGTTACGGTTCATGGGACAGCGGTATTGGAGAGCGCATCGAGAGGGGGGAAGTGGGTATTGCGGAACTGGAGACCTATGCTCTCGCCAAAGGCGAGCCCGTTAATGTGTCCGGGCGCCAGGAGATGCTGGAGAATCTGATTAATGAGTTCATTTAGTTCGGAAATCTGGCGATTTCCGAACGAGGCCGGAACCGTTGGTTTCTTGTTTGGTTGGAATACGAACTGGACATCAGGATAGTTGCTTAAATTCTCCGAGGAATTGTTCCCATGGCATACCTAATTGGCATTGATGTTGGCACTTCGTCGGCCAAGGCGATTCTAATCGACGAATCGGGCAACGTGCTCGCCACCGAGGCGCCGGAGTATGAATTCGTTACCCCCAAACCACTTTGGGCAGAGAGCAATCCGGAGGATTGGTGGTCGGCAACTGTAGCGTCGATTCGGAGCATTCTTGAGGAATCCGGAGTAGCGGCGGAAGAGGTTTCCGGTCTGGGCCTGACCGGGCAGATGCACGGTCTCGTAATGCTCGATCGAGCGGGAGAGGTTCTGAGGCCGTGTATAATGTGGAACGACCAACGGACGGGTGAACAGTGTGCCTCCCTGACGGAGAAGGTCGGCCAATCCAAAGTCATCGAATTGACGGGAAATCCAGTCTTGCCTGGGTTTACTGCTCCCAAGGTGCTCTGGGTTGAGGAGAACGAACCTGAAACCTACGCGAAGACGGCGAAGGTGATTCTGCCCAAAGACTACATCCGGTATCGACTCTCCGGCGAGTTCTACAGCGACGTGTCGGACGCATCGGGTACCTCATTTCTCGATGTCGCCGGGCGGTGCTGGTCCGAGGAGATGTTATCGGCCGCAAACGTGCCGCGTGATTGGTTGCCTGAAGTGACCGAATCCCCCGTTGCCTCGACCAAGGTCAACGGTGAAGCGGCAGGAATTACGGGATTGTCTGAAGGCCTGCCGATCGTGGCAGGGGCCGGAGACCAGGCAGCCCAGGCTGTCGGTTGCGGAATCGTCCGAGAGGGAGTGATTTCGGTTACCCTGGGAACTTCGGGTGTGGTTTTTGCGCATTCGGATGAGTATCGAGTCGAGCCCGAAGGTCGCCTCCATGCTTTTTGCCACGCGGTTCCGGACAAGTGGCATCTGATGGGGGTTATGTTGTCTGCCGCAGGCAGCTTTCAGTGGTATCGGAATACGCTGGGAGGCGAGGAAATGGCGAGGGAGAGAGAGACCGGCGAGGACGCCTACGATCTGTTGACGGCGGGGGCAGCCAAGATCGAGGCCGGATCCGAGGGGTTGATATTTCTGCCCTATCTGTCGGGAGAGAGGACTCCCCATCCGGATCCTAATGCGAAGGGTGTTTTCTTCGGTCTGACTCTGAGGCATACGAAGGCGCATATGACTCGCGCCGTGCTGGAAGGGGTTACTTTCGGATTGAAGGACTCCCTTGAGCTCATGCGTGGGTTGGGTACGGGCATCGACAAAATCGTGGCCTCTGGCGGCGGCGCCAAGAGCGCGCTTTGGAAGCAGATGCTGGCTGATGTGTTTGACGGCAGGATCGTGTTGGTTAATGCAACCGAGGGTGCGGCCTACGGCGCCGCCCTCCTCGCCGGTGTCGGCTGTGGAATCTTCCCTTCCGTGGAGGAAGCCTGCTCTGCGGCGATCAAAGAGACGGAAGAGACGACCCCCGGTGCGGATCGCTCAGTATATTCGGAGGTTTATCCGCGATACCGGAAGCTCTACCCTCTTCTGAAAGAAGAGTTTAGGTCTTGACGCTCACTTTCTTGGAAAAATAGCTGAGGAGAATTTCTTTCATCGACGATGGGGTAATCGGCTTACCAAGAAAGTCGTCCATTCCCGCTTCTATACATCTTTTGCGATCGCTCTGCAGGGCGTATGCAGTCATCGCGATGATGTAAGGCTGGCGATGGAAAGGGATCTCGCTTCGGATCCTGGCGGTGGCCTGTAACCCATCCATCTCCGGCATCTCCACATCCATGAATATCAGGTCGTAGTTGGTCGACGTGATCGCCTCGACTGCTTCTTGGCCATTGTAAACTGTTTCGATGGCGTAGCCAAATTTCCTGAGCATCTGGGTGGCGAGGCATTGATTCGCCTCGTTATCCTCTGCCAGGAGAATACGACAAGGATGATCCTCGGATAGATCTACGAATTTTGGCCTGGTGTCTTCAATTAGCCCTGGAGCGCTCGCGTCTTCATTGGTTCCCCCGATGCCCACTCGAATCGAAAAGTGAAAGACAGATCCGCTCTCACCGGCGCTCTCCGCCCACATATCACCCCCCATTGCTTCCGCCAAACGCTTGCTTATGGCCAAACCCAAACCGGATCCTCCGTAGCGCCGTGTCGTCGAGGAGTCTCCCTGGCTGAAAGGTTCGAAAATCGAACCGCGTACACTTGTGGGAATTCCGATTCCGGAATCAATAATGCGGAAGTGAAGCTGGAGTTGATCTTCTGTGTGTACGTAAGAGTCCCGCGAAGGGCTCGATCCGGGTTCCGGTGCAGGTCTCTGGTCCAGATCCACCTTGAAGGAAATGCTGCCCTTATCGGTAAACTTTATCGCGTTGTCGGTGAGATTCAACAGGATCTGACGCAGTCTGGCATTATCGCCGAGGATATATGTTGGAACCGCCTTCGCGATTTCAGATTTCAACTGGAGGCGCTTCTGTTCTGCCTTGTTTCGGAAGAGTTCGAATACTTCATTGAGAATTTGAGGCAGGGAGAATTCGGAATACTCAAATCGTAGTTTGCCCGACTCGATTTTGGACATGTCGAGAATGTCGTTTATCAGATTGAGGAGGGAATTGCCCGCATTGCGGATCGTATCCAGTCCTTCCCTCAAATCGTCGTCCAGCGGCTGGTCGATGAGGACGCTCGTCATTCCGATGACGACGTTCATGGGGGTGCGAATTTCGTGACTCATGTTGGCGAGGAACTGACTCTTCGCAACGTTGGCATTTTCCGCCGTCTCCTTGGCCATCTCAAGCGTGATTTCGGCGTTCTTCCGGTCGGTGATATCGAGTAGGGTCCCCATTACCCTTAAGGGTTCGCCCGTGCTGTTTCTTGCCACCGTTCTACCCCGCGCGAGTATCCAGATTGGATCACCGTTCTTCTTTCGGGCAGGGTACTCGCATGAAAAGTAGGGAGTATCCCCTGCTACATGCTTCTGCATCAAGTCGTTGACCCGGCTGCGCTCCTCCTCGGTTGTGACCGTTACCCAAGGATCCTCCTCCAGAAAGTCCTCTTTCCGGTATCCCATCATTTCGTACCAATTGTCGTCGCGATGGAATTTTTTGTTGGTCACGTCCCACTCCCAAATTACCAGGTGGGCGCCCTCCAGGGCCGACTGCAGGCGGGTCTCAACACGGTGGAGTTTGTCATGTTGGACGATCACGGAGAGTATCACACAATCCTTGAAACCGGGAAGGTAGATCGCTTTCAAGCGGACTGTCTTGGATCGGATCTCTCCATCGGGTCCTTGATAATTGGTTGCGTACTGGATCAGGTTTCCCGGATTCTCGATCAGCTCCCTCTCCTCGGCTCGCCATTTTTCCAGGAGTCTTCGGAAGTTCTCGCGGCTTTCCCTTCCCGAGAGACCTTCATGCTCCTTCCACGAGAGGGGGTCCAATTGAAAGTCATGCGTCCCGACAATGGATTCAACGGTATGTCCCCGGTATTCAGCGAAGGCGGCATTGGTGAGAAGGTACCTCCCGTTGTGATCTTTGACACCGATCTGGACATCGGTGTTGTCGATTACATCGCGCAGAAGCCGTTCCTGTACGAGGAGCATGGAATGGGTGGTCTCCCCTTCCGTCTTGAGCGCGGCAAGGAGATGGGCGGTTCCCGCGACCAGGCCCATGAAGGCCCAGATGTTGATGAGCCTATCGCTGATGGTGAAGGATTCCTTGAGCTCAAACTGGAGAACGAGCCCGACCAGCATCACGGTTGATAGGAGAATAACCGCTATTGAAGCGCCGGGTTGCCCAAAGCGGAGGGACGCCCACACGATCAGCGGGAAGGGAAGCAGGGCCAGCGGGTAGTGGTAGATTCCTGATTGGGAGATGTTCTGGACCATTGCCGTGACTCCGAAATAGAGCAACGCCAGGAGCAGCCCCCCTTCGGCGAGGCGTATTGCATTCCATCCTTTGAAGTAGGAATCGTCGGTCGAAAGGAGGAGAGGGGAGACAAGCAATATTCCAATGGCATCTCCGGTCCAGAGGGCAACGAATCCCTGAAAAGAATACTCATAGGGAATGACATTCTCCAGAGGAGGGAGGGCGATCATTGCGAGGGCTGGAATCAACGTTGAGAAGAGTACCGCTACGACGAAAAAGAGGACGACGTCTCGTACCCGGTCCAACTTGCGATTGATCTTGAAGATCGCTTTCAGGAGCCAAGCAGCCGAAGTGGCCTCGAGGGTGGTCCAGGCGGCACCCAAAATAGTAAAAGTGGGATTACCGTAGACCATGTAATTCCATGCTGCTATTCCGATGAATATTCCGGGCCACAAGGAGAGCCCGAATCGGAATAATACGGCAAAAGCGAGTCCTGAGGGGAGCCAGACCAGGCTGGTCGTGTCCGTAATCGACGCGAACTGGAGCGCCACTACGGCAGAGAGAAAGATCCCGGAGGCGAAGAGAAGGAGAAAGAGCGGATAAGCCGGACTTCGGTGGGTTTTCTCGTAAGCGGGCATTATTAGACTGGTGTTTGTCCAAACGGCAAGAGTCTAAAGGTCTCGACTGCCTGCGGATTGCGCGGCGGCGACCCTTCGTTCTCAAAGTCGGGTTGCCGCAGGAGACACTACCCCGACAGATTCTAGGCTAAAACGTTAGATCGTCTCACGTCAACGATGGATCCGTTCCCTGTTTTTTTGAATTCGAGCACCTAGGAGTCTGTCGGACGAACCTGGTCACTTGCGAAGCAATCGAACGTCTAAGTCCGACAGACTCCTAGCCTGGAAATTGCGCGCGATATCCAGGCTGATCTGGGTGCGATTTTGTCGTTTATTGAACGATTTCTTCATCCATTGGTCGAATTATATAAGAGCTAATCCAAGGGAGTTTGGTTAGTTGTATTCACAGATCATTCTAGAATGTGTTTAGGGATGTAGGGGTACGCCGCGGAGTAAAATCCGCGGCGTCACTCTGTACGGATTCCGCGCCCTTAGTAGCTGAAGCAGGTTGGCGCCGAGACCCCGATTGGGACGGCTTCCCGATTTTGCTCAAGAACACTTTAGCCACCCTTTAGCCACCGAAGAATCAGCGTCGAGTGGCATCGTCGTTTCCGAATCTGGAGCGCAACGAAGGCGCACGGGGAACCACGGAGGGCCTGGAGCAGCGAATCCGCAACCAAAGAGTCAGAATTGAGAAGCGAGTAGAGCCCGGCAGCAACTGGATGTTGGGCGTTGGACACAGCTTGCTCAAGGCGCGAGAAGCTGAAAAATTGTCTTCCACGTTGCGAATCGAAGGTCGAACTTGCGGAAATTGGGCAATTGTGGTGTAGATTCGGGCTCAGCAGTTCACGCCTGGGTGGTGGAATTGGCAGACACGCTAGATTTAGGATCTAGTGCCGAAAGGCGTGCGGGTTCGAGTCCCGCCCCGGGCATTACCTTGATATTCAAGATCGTACGATGTGGAGCGTTAGGCGTTCCTAGCCTTGATTGAATTAGTTACACCCAAATGAGCCTTGTTTGTTTGAATGTTTCGGGGGCAATTGAGAATGAAATCACTGCCGAGGACGATCCTGTGTCTTTCAATCTTGCTAATGGGATTGCAGAGTCGGCACAAGCCATAAAGGAGGATAACGAGGAGATCAGAGAAAGGCTGGGTAGAATCGAATGCTCTTGGGAGGTTTGGACAGATAAAGAGGGACATTCTGATCTAGCTCATTCAGGATCAGAGTGCGATCTACCGTGTATGGAAGGTCTGATGATGAGTAGGCCTTTCCTAGGGATTATCGGCATGGAATCCTAAGATCAGGATTGATCGATTGAGTATGCGGTATTGAGAAAAGACAAGAGGTCGGCGCGAAAAAGCAATTCTTCGCAAGAGGAAATGAATCTGTCCCATTCAGAATGCGACAGAGACCTTTGAAGAAGAAACGGCGAGATAGCTCAGTCGGTAGAACGGAAGACTGAAAATCCTTGTGTCCCCAGTTCGCTTCTGGGTCTCGCAACCTCTTTAAACCAACGACTTAGAGAACGGAACGAAATGAGAGATTTTTGTGCTTAGCCACTTCTTGGCCGTTTTGAAGACCTCAGGACTTGATTTTCCCTTATCCTTGCGCTTTCAGGCTGGTCTGTCGCTTCGTGGGATGAGCGGATCTTCGGTCGTTGTGTGTTCGGCGTCAGAGACGCTTTTAGGGGGGAGGGGGTCGACCGAAAATCCACACCCTGAGAATCGAATGAATCTCCTACCCTTCCGGGAGGGGTGCAGAAAAGGCCTCCAGGATAGATCGACATCCGGGTTCCCCACCTCGCAACCGGTGTTGCCGTGAACCGGTCCCTCGCGTCCCCGTCTCTCCGCATTTTGGTACGGTGAATAACCTCCCGCATCCTTCGTGCAATGCCCCACCTGTAATCCCCTGACACAACGACCCGTGTTGACCAAGGTTAGAGACGATGCCTGATTTAGGGTGGGAGGTGCCTGATTATTCGTTCGCCGCCCATCGAAGCATCCCGACAAAAGTGTCGACGAAAGCCGTACTACTCCATTCAAGCAATTGTTCGCCCGAAATGAAAAGCCATGGGAATATTCTGAGAGAACGGATTCTAGACTTTACATCCCTCTTCCGGTCTGGAAAAAAAAGCGATGCGAACGCGCCGTTCAATTAGACGAGGATTATTTGAGGTTGGAATTATGAAGGCATTTATCGACTCCATATTCGTTACGATTCTGGCATTTCTACTCTCGCATACTTCACTCCGAGGCCAGTTTGCCCTCTACGGCGCCGACTTTTCGGAAGGGAATTCCTCCAATCTCCACATCCTGGATAAATCGGATGGATCCAGCCAATCCATTGTGGGAAATATCGGGTTCGCCGTGAGCGGGTTGGCGATCCATCCACAGACTGGAGTCATGTTCGGTTCCGTTTTGTCGGTTGATCCGACTGCTCCAGGGCACCTGATTACAATCGACAGGGAAACCGGCGCGGGAACAATTGTCGGTAGTTTTGGATTCTCTGAATCGCTCGAACTCGGCAGCCTCGGCCTTGGACCTCAGATCATTACGGATCTCACATTTGATCCTATGGGCAGACTCTTTGGGTGGACTATACCGCAAGATAATGACATCTTTCAGATTGACATCAATACCGGTCTGGCGACCAGAGTCGGAGAATCGGGTCTCCCTACCCCTACCGTAGGCGAAGAATCCATCTTCAGCATCGGCTTTGGGCTTGAGTTCGATTCGTCCGGAACACTCTATCTTTCGGGTTTCGGCGTCCCTGAAGGTGAAGGAGCAAGTTTAACACACGTCCTTCATACCGTCGATCCAACTACTGGTTCTGTGTTAGACGAGTTGTTTCTTATGGGCGATATCGCCTCTATTTTTTTCATCGTTAGTCTCGCGTTTGACGAGGAAAACCGACTCTTCGGCTCCGCGCTAGGATTAACCAAAGGAGAGCAGGGGGAAAACTTTCTCATCAATATTGATACCGGCTCCGGTGAAACGACCACTCTGGGGGAGTTAGGTGCACCGCCACAGCTCTTCCCCGCCATCGTCTTTGATCCCATCCCGGAGCCATCGACGCTCGCCCTCAGTCTCGTGGGAGTTTTGGTTCTCTTTTCAGTCTATCGACGACGGTGACCTACGAGCCATTCGGACGGCCCTACCGAGTCCTCTCTTTGGCATACGCCGACATTGCTTCCTCGCGTCTGACCCGAGAGCGCACTTACTCGATCCGCGCTACCCATGCAACAGACATCGCAATCGTTCCCAGGTGGGCAAAAATCACCCATCCATTGATTCCAGCCTAAGAGCCGATGGACAATTCGGCGCGAGATCACACGGTTACGGTATATCTGCAAACTCGGAGGGTACGATTGCCTCGAGCGGTCCCAGTATCTAGCCCACCACGAGCAGTTCTCCACGCATTACAACATGATCGGGAAGCTTGTATGGGAACGGCCAATGGACAGGAGGGTGATGAAGCTGCTGAGGGTTCTTCGGGAGCAGATTGAGGCTTTCAAGGAGGGTTCGGAGAGTGTACCTGTTTCTCTACTTTTGTCATCCCCAAGAGCATTGCTCTTCGCCGCCTTCGGGTCACGATCCGGAAGTTTTTTTGCAATGCTAAAGACTACATTTTTGATTGATGGCTTCAATCTTTATCACTCAGTTTCTTTTTGCCAGTCAGCGCGGCCGAGGGCCGCGCTGACTGGCAAAAAGAAACTGTTGGGCGAGGCCGGCATAGTCGCCGAAGTGTTGGCGGCCGAAGAGCGCTGCCTCTTGAGGAGTGCGTAAATCAGGCTTATAAAGGGTGGTCATGGCTTTGAGAATCCAGGTATCGACGGGGAAGGACTCAAATTTCCGGGCGCCGAAGAGGAGAACGCAGTCGGCGATCTTTTCTCCGACGCCTGGAAGCTGGAGAAGCCGCTCCCGTCCCTCTTCGTAAGGCAGGTCTTCGATATGGCTGAGGAATCCCGGATTGTCCTGAAGAAAAATCGCTGTGTGACGGATGAACCGGGCGCGGTAGCCGGTCTTGCAATCCCGAAGTTTGGTCTCTGCAGTTGCTGCGAGCGATTCCCAAGTAGGCAGGGCATAGAAATCCCCGACAATTCGAGAACCGAGACTCTGGGCGAGGAGTTCGCAGATCTGCTTGATCTGAACGATCTGCTTTGTTGAAGAGCAGAGAAAGGTGAGGAGGGTCTCGCCGATTGGCTGCCGTATGACTCTGAGGCCCCTCCAGACCTTGATTGCGCTGCTGAGCGTCGGGTCTGGTCGTTCCGATAGTTGGTCGATGAGACCCTCGAAGTTTGTGTCCGAGGCAAGGTACTGAGGAATCTCATGCGAAACTTTCGCCGAGAGCGAAATCGGACAGGACCACTCGAGGTGAGCAGAGTTGTCAAGGCGGACCTTGGCCACATTCTGTTCCCACAGGCCGGTCCATTCGCCCGGCCTCGTTTGGTTCCATCGAAAGGCCTGGCCGCCATCGAGGGTCTCGGCAAGGGAGGCAGGAGTGAAACGGATGGGGGGAGTCAGTTTTTCCCAATTTGTCCATTGCGGCATGCTGGAGATCTTTCTTCCTGTGTTTTCCGTACTACAGTCCGTTACAGTCGTGTCATCTGAACGGATTCAGGAATGCAAACGGATTGGGGATTCTTCGAACGCAAGACTTTGAATACCAGCTTATTGTACTCTAAAACGAATGTAAATAATCAGATTGTGATTATTTGTAGAACGGATGAACAAAGATGAAGAGAAGAAGATCGACAGGAAATCATGAATAAGAATCACGATGGGAGACCGGTATAAAAGAATGCGCCCACGATTCAACCGTGGGCGCTTCTGGGAAGATACAATTGAAACTTCGCCTACAGAGTCCCGCGGATCCCGAAGACCCAGCGGGTCAGATTATATTTGTAGCTTTCAATAACATTCGTCGAACCAAGAGACAACAAGGAACACCGAATTCATATTGACGCCCCCGGCACTGACCATCCAGATGTAGCTGCAAAAAATGCCGAAACCAAGAGTCAGTCTCCTCCTGACGAAACCTGTCCGGGAAGCAATTGTTCCTCAGGATTCGCTGGACAATCTTAAGAGCTTCGCTGATTTGAGTATCAACGAGGAAGACCGAAATCTCTCCGAGGACGAAGCGGTGGAATTCCTGCGGGGAACCAACGGCGTGATGGGGAGCTGGGGTGTGGTAGGGCTCTCTCCAGCCATTCTTGAAGCCGCGCCTGATCTCAAGATCTGGAGCCATGCCGCGGGTTCCCTGAAAGGCAAGGATCGGGTCTGTGAGGAAGCTTGGGAGAAGGGCATCGTCATCACCAGCGCCGCTCCCGGTATCGCCGATGATGTGGCCGAATTCACCATTGCCATGATCGGTTTCAGTTTGAGAAAGGTCCTCCCGCTCTCGCGCCTTATGGCAGAAGGGGAACCTCGCCCTCCCAAGAGTGAGGTCCGCTCCCTTTACCGCCGTACCGTGGGTATTATCGGCGCTAGCCAGGTTGGTATCCGAGTGATGCGACTCCTCCGTCCTTACCGGGTGCGCATTCTCCTCTACGACCCGTTCGTGACTGCGGACCAAGCGCGTGATGAGTACGGCGCGGAGCTCGTTGATCTCGAGACCATGGCGAGGGAGTCCGAGGTCGTCTCCTGCCACGCCCCTAAATTGGAAGCCACTCGCCATATGTGGAACGGCACTCACTTTCGGCTGATGCCGGACGGCGCCATATTTATCAACGACTCGCGTGGGGCCAATATTGATGAGGCGGCCCTCATCGCCGAGTTGCAGACTGGCCGCATCTCCGCCTGCATCGACGTCACCGATCCCGAGCCTTGCGCCTTGGACAGCCCTCTGCGCACCCTGCCCAATGTCCTTCTCACTCCCCACATCGCCGGTAACCAAACCTACCGTGTCGGTGAAATGGCCGCGGAGGAGTTGCGACGTTATTTCGCGGGCGAGGAGCAGCTTTTTCAGGTGAAGAAAGAGATGCTTTTCAGGATGGGATGAGTCTGTTAAAGCGCGATCACCGCCATAACGTAGGCAGCCCCCAGGATGAAAACACCGGTTCCAAGCCCGAGTGCAGCAAACAGGCTCAGATCAAACGGCGCCAACCCGCTGAACGTCTGAAAGGCGCTGACCGCAACCAGCGTGGTGTAACCTACGGCCCCAATAATGACGGCCCGGGAGCGACGGTTTTCGCTCCAGTTCGTAAAAAGCAGCAGCCAAGCCAACACTGGCAGCACTTGCACGGCGTGCAGGGTTAGTGCATGGGGCACCTTCATGTCTCCCGCCTCACCGAAAATGTAGGCAGTCCTGGCGCCCTCGCTGATGATTTCTCCAGTCTGGAGGTCGAGCACCTTTGGTATGCCGTTAAGAATGATCAGGATGCCGAAAATCTGGGCGACGACCAGCAGCACCATGCTGATCCGGATGGCCCGGGCGAGACTGGGTGGCGCCTGTAGCGAGAGAAAGCTCCAGATGGCTACAATCGTGATAACAGTTGCGGTAAGAGCAATAACAACACCGTTCGCGTTGAAAAGTGCGGCATCAAAGGGCGTACCGAAATTGAAATGTGAAGGCACACCACGCCATTGCTGTAGGGAAACCCAACTCACTTCCGTAAAATTGGAAACGCCGAGAGTGCCCAGCAGTAGCCACCCCTTGACGCGCTTCCTCGGCAGAAAGTTCATGACCCAAGCAACAGACAAGACCGTCAACCCAAATGCTTCACCGAAAAGGATTGGCTTGCGCCACGAAACATCCCCTTCGAGAGAGCCACCCGTAACGACGAGCACGCCCGTATGAAACAACGCGCTGAGGATCAACAAGACCCCAACAATATAGGCGAATCGCTGGTAGCCCTCCGCATCAGTCCAGTATCGCCGCAACGTGTTCAGCATTGCGCGGATCAGCGCGCCCGGATCATTGGTGCCCTCTTGTGGCACAAGCAGTTCGGACATTTGTAGAATCCTCCTTTTTTGTTGGGCCATCGTGTTTCTATCCTGTCTTGTGATCGATAACGAAGACGAGGGCGATAACGACACTGATCAACCACACTGGTTTAATTCCGTGATTCCTAGGCCCATCTCACCGGCAACGGAGTAGACGAGATATTTCCCCCCATCTTTGTTGAAGATAAAGGGATCGCGCAGTTGATGGACGGGTTCGTGGGAGGCCCCGCCCATGGACGGCAGGCACGGCTCGTTGGCTCCTTCATAGTCGGTCTCGGTCCGCAGGACTTCGACAGGCGGAGAGCCGCGCCACCATGTCCACTCCCTGGAAAGACTGATGGTCGTGCGCCGGATTCGTTCCGGATGGTCCCCCACGTTGCTGTAGTAGATGTCGAGTTCATGGCCGCGAAGATCTAATCCGGTATGTCGCATTCGATGGGGCAGTGAATCGGGATTCTGTCCGACCTCCACGGTTGGTGGATTATCCGAGTAGGGTTCGCCTTCGATGGGCAGGGCCGGTCCTCTTTCAAAAGGGGTGCAGAAAACCTCCGTTCGCCAGAAGTCGCGAGATCCTCCTCCGGCGAATCCATAGAACATTTCGTCGTACTTCCAGAGGCGCAGGTAGGGAGGGCCAAGACATACCTTATCGCAGATGAAGGAGAGCCCGTCGGATGATTGGGCGTGGCACGAGTTCTGGCTGAAGTTTTCGTGTTTGGGACCCGTGAAACCGGCCCCATGGTAGAACATGCGGATGACTCGATTGTCATGATCGACATGGATGTCGGGTGATGCGATATGGCGCTGGAATAGAGTCTCCGTCTTCTGGAGAACGCCTGGACTGTAGACCCTGTAGGGCCCCATCACTTCATCGGCATAGGCCATACGAATGAATTCGCCCTGATGGTGGGCGAAGTAGAGGTAGTTCTGGCCCAAAGGATCCCCCACCCAGTCCGGCACCCGGATCAGGGAGGGCCCGTTGATATTGCCAAGGATGCTGGGATCGGAGCCGGGATGGATGATGGGGTTATGGATGCTGCGGGTAGTCGGCATGTCCTGACGGTTGATTCTATTTGTCTTAATCTTTGTCGCGGGTCTTTGTCTTTATCGCAGGATTCACTCTCCCCATTCGCTGCGAATCAATCAACGCTCGACATCCATTGTTCTTGTCTCAAAACCTCACGCTTAAACTCGAGGGAGCATATCTATGAGAACTCGCCCACTTGGTAGAACACAAATTAAAGTCTCCGAACTCACTATGGGCTGTTGGGAGATCGGGGGCCAATACTATGGACCGATCGACGCCTTCGCTGCGCGACGACTGCTGCATAAAGCCTTCGATGCTGGGATCACGACCTACGACACGGCCGAAGCCTACGGGGGAGGGCGCAGCGAGTGCATCATCGGGCGGTCCTTCAACGACCGTCGCAGTCAAGTCACACTCATATCGAAAGTGGGATACATTCCCGGAGGAGATGGCGCTCAGCGTCTCTATCAAAAGGAACCCCAGCGACACGACCCAAGGTATCTTCGCCAAGCCTGTGAAATGAGCCTTTGGCGACTGGAAACGGACACCATCGACGTCTACCTGTTGCACGATCCGCCGACGGATGTGATTCGAAAAGATGCGACCTGGAATGCCCTCCGAAAGCTGAAGAAGGAGGGCAAAATCCGTTACTTTGGGGCATCCGTGAGTCCGGAAGGGGCGGTGGAGTGCATCAATCAGGGCGCGGAGGTTATCATGACGCCTTTTAATCTGTTGCATCAGGAAGCGGCCCAAAATGCTTTCCCGCTGGCCAAGATAAAAGGGGTCGGCGTCCTTGCGAGGTCACCTTTCGCGGGCGGCCGTATCTTTGGAAAAGGAAAAAAGAGCGCCGTCAATCCCTATCGCTTCCTCGTTCGCAAGGGTCGAACCCTGGCTGAAGCCGCCGTCAAATTCACCTTGGTTCAGGAAGGTGTTTCCTGCGTGGTAGCAGGAATTATGAAACCCTCCGAAATCTCCAAGAACATCAAGGCCTGTAGGCGCCCGCTGATTTCTAAGGCGGATCTGGCCCGAATCGCGAGTGCCGTTTCCTAGAACTCGGACTAAAACGTGTTAAAAGAACCAAGTTTGAATAGATTGCATTACAAAGTCCCATAGACTCCTAATCTATGAATTCGCATTCGCACCAGCCGAATATAGTTTTCGCCTTCGCCGACGACTGGGGGCGGTATGCAAGCGCCTACAGCCAGTTTGAAGGGGAGAATTCCCTCAACGCCCTGATTGAAACTCCGAACTTCGACAGGGTGGCGCGAGAAGGCGTGATCTTTAAGAACGCTTTTGTCCCGGCGCCGAGTTGCACGCCGTGTCGGAGTTCCATTCTGTCCGGGCAGTATTTCTGGCAGACTGGTCTGGGTGCGATCCTGCAGGGCGCCGTCTGGGACGAGAGCATACCGACCTATCCGCTGGAATTGGAGAAGTCGGGCTATCACATCGGCTACACCTACAAAGTGTGGTCGCCGGGCCGGGCGCGCAATGCTCCCTACGGCGCGGACCGGACGCGCTACGAATCAGCCGGGACGAGGTATTCTCAGTTTTCCCAAAACGCGACGGAAAAGGCCAAGGAAGTCGGAGTGGAAGGGGCGAAACAGCTTCTTCTCGACGAGACCCGAAGCAACTTCGAATCTTTCCTTGAGGCGAGGCCGGCGGAAAGCCCTTTCTGTTATTGGTGGGGGCCGACGAATACGCATCGACAATGGGAACGGGGCTCCAGCAAAGCACTTTGGAATCTGGACCCGGATGACCTCAAGGGGCGCTTGCCTGAGTTTCTTCCGGATGTCCATGAGATCCGTGAAGACGTTTGCGACTATCTCGGTGAGTGCCTGGCGGTGGATGCAGGACTGGGTGTTCTTCTGGAGGTCCTGGAAGAGATCGGCGAGCTTGATAATACTCTAATCATCGTCAGCGGCGATCACGGTATTCCGGGCTTTCCCCGGGCTAAGTGCAATCTTTACGACATAGGCTGTGAAGTTGCACTGGCCGCTCGATGGCCGGGGCACATTGCGCCGGGGCGCGTCGTGGATGATTTTGTCAATCTGATGGATCTTGCTCCGACTTTTCTCGAAGCCGGCGGCGCACCCATTCCCAAGAGCATGACGGGCAAGAGTATTCTGCCGATCCTGAAGAGCGACCGGAGCGGGCAGGTCGAGGAAAACCGAACATTTGTCGTCACGGGAAGGGAGCGCCACTGTGCTGAGGCGAGGGAAGGCCGACTGCCCTATCCACAGCGGGCTATTCGCACGGCCGACTTTCTCTACATCCATAACTTTGCTCCCGACCGTTGGCCGGCCGGCGATCCGATGGGTCTGGATGACCCGAATGTCGAACCTCCTCCCTACGAGGAGTTGACGAATGACACCCACAATTGCTACGCAGATTTTGATGCCAGCCCGACCAAAGCCTGGATGATTCATCACCGTGGCGAGGAGGATGTCCTCTTACCATTTGAACTCGGCTTCGGGCTGCGGCCGGAACGTGAGCTCTATGATCTCCGCAAGGACCCGGACTACATGAACAATGTGGCCGGTGAGCCGGAGTATCAGGATGTCCTGAATCGTTTGGAGGATCAACTGATGGATCTGCTCCGTGAGCAGGACGATCCGCGGGTTATGGAATCACCCTGCCGCTACGAGAACGCGCCCTATGCGGGCCCAGTCTGAAAATCACAAGTGATTTTCAGACTAATCAGCATTCGATCCTGTTTCGAGGCGCCACTCCTCGATAAATCTCCCTTCTTCAAGTCTACTATGAATACTCTGGGCGATGATCATGTGGCCCTTGGCATTTGGATGCCACGGATCGAATGGGTCGGCGGAAATCTGTCGCAGCTGATTAATCCGATAGGGCCTGAATGAGTCTAAGATATCCAAAACGTTCATCCCGGCCATGGTAGCAAGGTGATTCAATCTCAAATGAACTGAGTCCAGTTCATATCTATTGAAGTCTATACTCTTATCAAATACAGGGTGAATGAGAAAAATCACGGGAATACCGTGAATCTCTGAGATATCACCTATTCTACCGATATCCGTCTCAATTTCGCGCTTATACACGCAGTGAAGCCTTTGATGATAATCCTTTTCACACATCAGTCTCTTGATTCTCTCCCGTGTCAAGAAGAGCCGCTTTTGAATGAAGTGGATCGAGTGAAGTTTCGGTTGGAAGTAATAGCGACCGAGTTCCCCGTTGGCATTGTGAAAGACGGGATGAGCGGGGTCATTCAGCACATAACTCCAGATTATCAGATTGGGCGAATACTCGAGAGCTTCTTGCTCCAGTAAGATCAGCTCCTGGGAAGTTGAGTAGCCGGTTCGAGCAAGAGTTATTATTTCAACTTCAAATCCTTCAGGACCCGCATCGTTGTTCAGTATCGTCTCCAGTACCTTGCCGAAGGAATCCTCCAGATCAACTCCCTGCCCTTTTGCCACCGAGTCTCCGATTATTACGATCCTATAGATCCCTGAAGCTTTCGCATAACTGTATTCGTAGTCAAAGTAGCCGTGCGAATTGGCGCCACAGTGATTTGGGACGTAGGTATAGAGGAGTCCAGGGATGGTCGATTGTGTCGTGCACTGCCCAACTTCATCGAGTTTGGCAGTCATGCGAAGTTTACTTCTGCTGTGGAGGATTCTCAAGGCCACCTCCGCGAGTGAGAAGCAAACCGCGAAGATCAGGAACAACAGAGCGACCTTGAATGAAAGGTTCCTGGCTGCGGGTGATCGACGGAATTTGGGCGACGGCGTTGACAAATGCAATCAGTCCGGGTGGGACCTACCCAACCACATTACGGTTCACATAGACTTGACGAAAGAGAGTCTTCCGTTGCGGCGGCATTTGGGCCAGCAAATCGGGATTCGGGTCCCAATTGTGCCACTTGCACCCGATCATGTTGTAGGAGTTGAAGATGGCCAGCCGCGGTGTCTCGGCGTCCGACCAGACAGAGGAGCTGTGGGTGACCGCTTCGGTGAAAAAGAGAACGGATCCGGCAGGGCAGCTGTAGGTATCCCAGAAGAGTGAATCCATCTTTCGAATGGATTCCTCGGGCGCAGGAAAAGCGGCTTTGTGGCTCCCGCTGATAAAAAGGGTGCCACCCATTCCTTCTCTCACTGGATTCAACTCCCATAGGGCTCGCGTCAAAACGGACTTAGCATGGCCTGGGAAAGCGTGGTAAGTATGGTGATCGCCGGGCACGCGCATCATTCCTCCTCCGTTGTGGGGCAAGAACGCCCCTTCGCCTTCTTTTCTATATTGCGAGAAGCTCATCTCCATGCGGAAGCCGTAGCAATTCTGGTTTCCCAGAGCCGGGGTCTTCGTGCCGTCCGTAAATGGGTTGTAGACGAACTCGTTCATGAATCCCACGACCACTGGGTGATCGATTAGTTTCTCACAGGGACCCCCAAGTGAGGAGCGGTCTTTCTCCGGGATTGAGTCCGGGTCGGCGTGAAGCTTTATGATGTGTTTTCGCGGAGGCTCCATCTCTTCCTCAGAGAGCACCCCTGGAACAATCAGCCAGCCGCGCAAATCAAACGAGTATCTCTGTTCCGCAGTGAGCTCAACGACCGGCAGGCCGTCGGCATTGGTGCGACAGTAGGCCTCTTCGGGAGGCACCTGAGGGCGTCCCAGATCCTTGTTCAGGACAAACGGGTTAGGGCTGTATTCGTGGGCCATTGAATCCTTTCCGTCCAGCAATCCGGCAAGAGCTCGTATTCTTGACACGTTTCGAAGTGTAACATGCCGGAATTGAAAGTAGTGCGGTAGACAAGGTTCGGGACAAGGTTACTACGTAGATCTGGGCCAACTTTCGAATTCGATCAAGTATGTCCTCACTGCAAAATCCGCTCTGAAATCAGAGGAGCAATCCCGCTGAGCGGGACCCAAACCTTGTCCATTGGCTGTGACTACGCTGCTCTAGACTTTCCCTGGGCCGTTTTTGGCAAGCGTAACTGAGACTATGCGCGCCAGTCCCAACCTCAACCTCCAAGCATTCCTTTGAGGGAATCAAATCCACCTTGAAAGACAGCGCCTCCGATCAACTCAATCAGGCCCTCTTCCTCTTCGGCTGGACAGTTTAACTCGGCCGTCCATTCGGCATAGGTCCGGTTGCCATCGGTAATCGGCAGAAATCGCATAGTAGCGACATAGTCTTCGACTGCCATGGGGGATTCCAAAATTGAGTAGGTGCAGAGATGTTGGACATCGCTCATGGTCAAGAGCCGTTCCCGGATGTTTCCCCCATCCTGGAGGGTAAAGTTTCTTATGCAACCCATCTTGTCGCTGGGTTCGCCCTCTTCAATGTGGCTCTCTGCAACTCCCGGGTGCCAGTCGGGCAAGGCATTAAAATCCCTGACTTTTGCCCATACATTGTCGATCGGCGCGGTGATTACAGAACTTACGAATATCTTGGCCATGTCTCTCCCTCCGTTTCTTCTGCGCATCCCGATTGCGAGATCCCTTTAGCAGAGAATCCGTTCCGGCTCATCGACTGTAAAGTCAATTCGATATTCGGAGTCAGCGCGGTAGCCGGCCGCTCCCGCTCAGCGGGATTGCCGGACGTTTCACGGCGCCGCGCTTGCGCGGAGACGGATCAAGCGAGATTGAAACTGACCAGCATGCAATCCCCCGCGCTCTTGGCACGCGATAGCCCTCCGAGCGGAAGCTGGCTGTCCTGGGGATGCTCTCCTGAAACTGAGTCTGTAGGACCGCGCTCGCGCGGGAAGAAACGAGACCGATCTTCGAACTGGGTCAATCCCGCGCGAGCGCGGTCCTACAGACCTCGACCGGAAACGGGTTTCGTCCTGTTGAAAGGAGCGCAGCGCGCCCCGGACATTGCTTAGTGGTTAGCTGGACTTCCGCATCCGCCTGCGGCTATAAACGGCCAGACCGCTGAAACCGCAGATCAGAAGGAGGATGGAAGAAGGTTCCGGAATCTCTCCGGCGCCGGGCGATACGAAACTGGCATTGAATGTGGTGGTCCCGGTTGGATCAATGGTTATGATACCCACGCTGAAAGGTGGATTGAAACTAGCGCCCCAGAAAGCCGGGGAAGGGGAATAGCCACTGCCGCCAGGGGTCCCTGGTCCAATTCCGTCGTCGAAGAACAAACCGTCTTCACCATCGCCGGGATCGGACAAGGCGACCTCCAGTTTCACGAGCATGTGGGGATCGTCGGTACCAAGCGGCGAAAAGCCAAAACCGACGGCGGCTTCGATCCCGAATTCATCGGGGTCGAGCATCGTTTCAAAGTCTGGGTTTGCATCGAGGTCGGCAAAAACGAAGACATCAAAGAAGCTATCAACACCACTCGAAACCGGATCGAATTCTCCATCTCCATCAGTGTCGATTCCAATTAGGTGACCGTCTACGTCATTCGACCCTCTGATCTGTACCTCGATATTGATTGTCTCTGTACCTACTTCACCAGAGCGTTCAACGGGGAAACGGATATCGGCGACCGTTTCTCCTTCATCAATGGAGGTATCCGTTCTGTCTCGGAAGGCGTACATCAAGTAGAGGTCCTCGGCATCAGGCAAAGTAGAGGTGCCAGGAGCAATGGAGGCGAAGGTCAAGACATTGGGATCTCCCGGTGGCGTCCGAAAAAGCGTCCCCGTATTGTCGACGGGCACTATGAAGCCCAGGAATTCTACGCCACCCCACTCATCGCTGCGATCAAAAACGTCAAAATCTAATAGCGAAACACCAGTAAATAACCCATCGACGGTAATATCGTTCAAGGTTTGGGGATCGTCCGTCTCAACGATGCCATCGCCATCGTCTTGTGCATAGCCGATGCTCGACAGCATGGCTGAGGCGGTAATGCCAACGACCAAGCCTTGGATTGCGGACTTAAATTTGCATCTATTGATCTTCATTAATCTCCTCAATTTTGAGATGAGCTTACCCTATTATTTGCACTATTCGGCGCTTTGCAGCAGGCCAAGTGACGCTCGAAGCTCCTGAATCTTTGCGCAGAACAGGCAGGTTCGACGCGAGCGCTGTGGCGACTGGTTGGGGAGGGATTGACAGATCATAGGGTAATAGTATTGCGCCCCTAGCGCAAGCCGTTTCTCGACACAATGTCAAGATATAAGTTCTGCCTGAGCACGTGGAGGATCGAAAGATCGTCACATTGCGCCGGCGGACAAGAATGCGAACGAATTGAGCGGCGGAACGACTCACATGACGGGCAATGGAAGCGCGCCGGCGTTTTCACTGCGCGGTAGATGTATTGGCAGGTTGAAACTTTGCTTTCACCGACTCTCTGAGTAGGACGATGATTGTGAATACTCCCAAGACTGTTCCAAAGGGCATGAAGATGCATTCAACGCCCGCCATTACCAGGCAGTAGATGTAGCGGTTTCGACGAGCAAGGCACCTACCGGCTGCGAGCACACAGCCAGCGAAGACCCATCCCATTGTGATGATCGTAGCTGCGATGATGACAAAGAACCAACCTATGAAAGCAGGCGCTTGTTCTCCTTCGGATTCGAACTTTTCAGGGGCAAGAATGAAAACGAGCCCAAAGATCAGATGAAAGAGGGGGAACAGTGCAAAGAGACCGGCAAGACCTCCAACCACATAGTGAAAGATCGAGAGTATCCTGAGGTGCTCTTCGTCTTGCTTCATAATCGTTCACTGGCCATGACTCAATTGTGTGCTTCTCTGGGAGATGGTCAACGGGGAACGAGACTTGCTGACCTGAAACTTCACAGCCGAAGCGAGTTTCCGGCCGCCTTTCAGATCCAGCCGAGAGGCCGCGACATGGAACAGGACGGTGAAGTTTCAGCCCCGATTGATCCGGCCCCAAATTGGCAGCCGGCGGCCGAACTGGATGAAGGACAGCAACGAGTGCGTCCACGACGGCCGAGTTGGACCAGATCAACCTAGAGTAGTCGGGACCGATCGCGTTTTCGATCGTCGTGTTCTTGACGGCGCCTGATCCTTGCTTTGGATTTCGTTGAGCGCTTAGAGCCCAAATCACGGCTTATCCGAGCTATTCGCAACCTGTTAAAGAGGAAGCACAATGATCCAAGCATCCATTACGGGAGAACGACAGGTCGACTTTTTCGAAGTGCCGGATCCGCAGCCCAAGGCGGATTGGACTCTCGTGAAGGTACACGCCTCCGCCATGTGCACGGAGTATAAGACCTACCTCACTGGAAAGGGGAAACGCAACCGCTTCATTGGGCACGAAGGAGTGGGGGAGGTTGCGGCGGTGGCCCAGTCGGGTCCGGTCGAGGTGGGAGACAGGGTCGTGATATTGCCGCAGTATCCCTGCGGAAAATGTGCCCTCTGTCTGGCGGGTGATTACATCTACTGCGAGGACAGCCTCAGCTTTGAGGACGTCCATGGCTCGCTTAGCGGCAGCGGGACGTTTGCCCATTACACCCTCAAACCTGGATGGCTCCTACCCAAGATCCCGGATGATGTGTCCTACGCCGAGGCGACTATGGCAATCGATGGGATCGGGGCTTCTTTCGGCGGTATGCAGGCGATCAATGTCAACTCGCAGGATACGGTGCTCATCACTGGACTCGGTCCCGTCGGTTTAGGAGCTATCGCCAACGCTCGCTTTCGCAATGCCCGCGCCATCGGCGTTGAGCCCGCCCCGTGGCGAGCCGAGAGGGGACGTGAAATGGGCGCCGTGGAGGTTCTCGATCCCCGCGATCCGGATGTTCTCGATCAGGTTCTGGCGCTGACCGACGGAAGAGGGGTCGATTGCGCTGTCGACTGCTCAGGGAGAGTCTCCTCTGAACGACTTTGCATCGATGCGACTCGGCGTCGGGGTCGGGTTGCCTTCGTGGGAGAGTGCGGCGATGAGCTGACTATTCGGGTGAGCCGGGATATGATTCGCAAGGGCCTGACCGTGGTCGGTAACTGGCTCTACAACCGGGCCGATTACCCAAAAGTGATGAAGGTGATTCAAGAATCGCCCCTGATCGACTTGCTCATCAGCCATGAATTGCCCATGAGCCGGATACAGGATGGTTTCGAAATCCTGGCCAAAGGCGAGAGCGGCAAGATCGTGCTCGATCCTTGGAAATGACACAGTTTTTGCTTTCCTGCACCACGTGCGCGACGCGCATGCCCCACAGGGACGAGATTGCTGAGTGTTCGCCGAAACCCATGTGGAATTTGTTAAGTCACGACTTGACAAGTTATGACTTGACAAGTCATGACTTGACAAAGGCGAATCTAGGCTGATGCTGGAGGGAGGATGTTCGTCGGCCGCAGGAAGGAACTTGAGACGCTTGAATCTGCCTTCGCCTCAAAGAAGAGTGCGTTGATTCCGATCTACGGTCGGAGGCGTGTCGGTAAGAGCGAGTTGATCCTACGTTTTCTACGGGGTAGGCAGGGCGTTTACTTTCTGGGCAAGCAGACGAGAGCGGCGATGCAGATTGGAGACTTTCTGCACCACGCCGCGGCGGTTCTCTCCCGGCCCCTGTTGGCAGAGCTGGCGGTCGATGATTGGGAGAGAGCGCTCACGACGGTAGTGGACGAATGGCGAGAGGATAGGAAGCTAGTGCTTGTTTTTGACGAATTCCAGTGGACGGTGGGTGCCAGTCCGGAGCTTCCGAGCGTCCTCCAATCGCTCTGGGACCGGGAATGGAAGCGGACGGACAGGATGATGCTGATATTGTGCGGATCCTACATCGGGTTCATGGAACGGGAGATATTGGGAGAGAAGAGCCCGCTGTTTGGACGGCGCACGGCCCAGATTCTTCTGCAGCCATTCGGTTACCGCGAGGCGGGGGAATTTCATCGTTCCTACTCGCTGGAAGACCGGGCCAAGACATTCTTTATCTGCGGAGGAATTCCTTGGTATCTTGAACAATTCGACGTCCATCGTTCCGTCGAAATGAACATTGTCGCAACGCTGATGGACGAACATGCGCCGCTCTATGGGGAGCCGGATTTTCTGCTCAGGGAAGAGTTGCGCGACTTGCGGAACTATCATGCAGTTCTCTTTGCCGTCGCCTCTGGCCATGCGACACACAGCAAGCTGGCCCAGAAGGCCACGATCGACAATCGTGCTTTGCACTACTACGTTCAGCAGCTTTGCGATCTCGGTTATCTTCAGCGCCGATATCCTCTGAGCGATCGGAGGCCTCATTTCCAGACATTGCGCTACGGAATCAAGGATCCGCTCTTGAAGTTTTGGTTTCGATTCGTGATGCCGAACTCGAGTTTCATGCTGCAGATGGGGGCTACGGCGACGCTCCGGAATCGGATCCGGCCGGATCTAAATTCCTACTTTGGGAGCTGTTTCGAAGAGATGTGCCGAGAAGCGCTTCCCTGGCTCTACGAAGCGGAGGGTGTCACTTCGGGCTTCCAGATCGGGGAGTATTGGGACCGCGACCTGCAGATCGACGTAGTGGGGCTGCGGGAGGATTCGTGGACAGATATTGGAGAGTGCAGATGGGGTAGGATCCGCTCCGTTCGGGCTATTGAAGAGGAGTTGGATCGAAAGGTAGGCGCCTACCCGAACCGGAGAAACGCGTCCATAGGACGTCGGATTTTTGTCAGAAGGATCACAGTGTCCCAACGAGCCAAGATCGACCAGGTGAGATGGCACAGCTTGTCGGATCTTTATGAGGCTTGATATTGATTGGGGTAAAATGGAGGATAAGAAGTGAGTCAGTTCACTCTCTCCTGCACCACCTGTGCGACGCGCATGCCCAACAGGGACGAGGTCTCGGAGTGCTTCGCAATCGCGCCGAAGATTGGTTTTCAAGCCTGGGGAATCGCGGGTCCGTTGGTATCGAGGCTGGGAGTGGCCAAGTGGGTGGACTTTGAGCGGGTCCATCGTCGGGCCAAGGAAGCCGGCCTCAGCCACTGCACCGAAGTCTACAGCCCCACCTTTCCAACGACCTCGATCGCCGAATCCGAGCGGGCCGCAAAGGATATCGCGGTCTTGTTCGATGTGGCCGAGACTCTGAAGAGCCGGTTGGTCGTCATCTCAGGTAACAAGCGCGTCCAGGGCGGGATTGAGGCCACCATCGCCGGGCTGGAGGCGCTGCTCCCTATGATCGAAGAACGATCGGTTAAAATCGCGCTCGAGCCCCACTACAGGTCACAGATTCAGTACCTCGAAGACTACGATGCCATTTTCCGACGTGTTCAATCTCCCCAGGTCGGCATCACCCTGGATTCGGGCCACTTCCACGCCGCCGGGGTCGATTGGCGGCGACTCATCGACCGCTACTCGGATCGGATCTACAATTTCCACGTTAAGGATCACATCGGGACCCAATCGGTTGCCATCGGCGCCGGCACGGTTGATTTGAAGGGATATATCGAAGCCCTCCATGCCATCGGCTACGAAGGCCCTCTCGCCTTGGAATTGGAGGTAGTGGATTGGGAGAATCTCCCTCGATACTGTGCCGAGGCTTTCGTCTATCTTCGGGACCTCGTAGAAGAGGTGACAGGGGTGGCGCCGCTATAAACCGGTGACATCTGTGCCGCTTCTGGGTCTGGTTTGGGATAAGGAACGCTACGGGGAATTTCGTAGCGCTCTTATCTTTGTCGCGAGCTTTGTCGACTATTCACCTTGGCAGTGGTCGCTCGCTCCCTGGTCCTGTCTTGAATTGATTTTTGGCCGGCAGTGACGTAGATCACAGGTCGAGGAAGGGAGAGGAGGAAGAAATGCTTGGCGCGACACTCAAATCGAATCAGTACCTGGAGCGTCTGGAGGAGGAGCTTCGGAGAGTCGATCAATCCGACTTAGAAAACTGGGCCGATCTGGTCTACCAGGCTTGGGAGCAGGAGCGCTTCGTTTTCATCATGGGCAATGGCGGATCTGGAACCACCGCCAGCCATATGAGCGAGGACCTGGGGAAGAGCACACTGCGGAACGACGACTTGGGTGATGAATCGAAGCGACGATTGAAGGTGCTTAGCCTGACCGATAACGCTGGTTGGATCATGGCAGTCGGCAATGACCTCTCCTACGATCAGATATTTATTCAACAGTTGATGAACTACGGATCGGAGGGCGACCTCGTAATCGCGATCAGTGGATCCGGCAACAGCCCGAACGTATTGAAAGCGGTCGATTGGGCCAACCGCCACGGCCTGACGACCTTCGGTCTGTCCGGCTACACCGGTGGAAAATTGAAGGCTGTGCAACAGCAAGGGTTGCACATCGAATTGGATGACATGGGAATGGTTGAGAGTATCCACCTCTGCCTCTTCCACTGGGTTCTGAATGATGTTTACGCTCGCATCAACCGGGAGGGACGATATGGTAGGGAGGAAACAGGACGGTGCACTTAATCGAAGTTTCGCTTTGCACAATTGCCGTAGAAAGCGTCGGCTTTTTGGGAAAAATGGTCTATGAATAGAGACAGGTTAAGAAAGGCAACGGATATTCTCATCCAGGATCTTCCAGAAGATGCGTCCTGGGACGATCTAATGTATAGGATCTATGTCCGTCAGAAAATAGATAACGGTGAAAAGGATAAGGAATCAGGGGATGTCTTTACGACAGCTCAAGTTGAGGAACATTTCGATCAGAAGTGAAAGAGCTAGTTTGGTCGAAGACTGCTCTGAGGGATCTTGATTCGATTTACGAATTTATTTCGGCAGATTCTTCGATCTATGCCAAGCGAACCGTTCAAAGAATTATTAATCGATGTAAACAGGCTATAGCGTTTCCAGATTCGGGAAGACGCGTCCCAGAATCAACCTATCGGAATCGGAGAGAATTAATCGAAGGAAATTACCGAATCATATACGACATCGAGGATGATCAAATCTTCGTGCTTACGGTGGTTCATGGCGCTCAAAATTGGAACGAAACTTCCTAAAGATAAATCGTTGGAGCGCAGACCGGTATTCCCCTCGATTCCACGGTTGAGCGATAGATGCTTCTTGGAATCGAGATCGGCGGGACCAAACTCCAACTTGGGGTGGGCAATGGTGATGGTTCCGAATTGATTGAATTGATACGCCGCGACGTGGACGCAACGCGCGGGGCGAAGGGAATCCTCCAACAGATTGAGCGGGTCGCGCCGGAATTGATCCTTCGCCATGAGGTCGTTCGGATCGGCTTCGGTTTTGGTGGGCCCGTCGATGCACGCAAAGGAAGGACGATCCTCAGTCATCAGATTGAAGGCTGGAAGGATTTGGCGTTGGCTGAATGGGCAGAGGAAGTTCTCAAGCGGCCTGCAGTCATCGGCAACGATTGTGACGTGGCCTCCTTGGCAGAAGCGAGATTCGGCGCCGGGAAGAGAAAGTCGCGGGTGTTTTTCGCAACCGTTGGGACCGGAGTCGGCGGCGGGTTCGTTGTCGATGGCCGCCTCGACGGGTCCGATCGACCGGCCATCGCCGAGATTGGACACTTGCGTCCCGGGTTGGATGCCGAGCGGCCCGACGAGACCGTCGAGTCGATGGCCAGCGGTTGGGGAATCGCTTCCTTGGCTCGGGTCCGGATGGCCGGCAATATTGATAGCTCGGATGAACAAAATGTTGACCGGAGATTCATCGACGATCTGCATGAGCGTTGTGGAAATCGAGTGGACGAACTGACTGCTCAGATGGTTGCCCAGGCGGCCGCCGATGGAAATGAAATTGCATTGGAGGTCATCAGCTGCGCATGTCAGGCTTTGGGATGGGCGATCGCTCAAGTGATTACCTTGCACAGAAACGGGTGGCCACTCCCTGCCGCCTGACAGTTGTCTGAATCTTTCTTGCCTTCGCAATCCGGCGTACGAATCATGCTTCCGAGGCAAAGTGAACGGAGAAGATCAATGGATAAAATTCTTATGCCGGTTGGAGATGCCACTGAAACAGTCGATACGCTCTACCCGTATTTGCGGGTTCGGGAAGACGGCTTCGAGCTGGTGGTAGCGGCCCCCGAAGTCCGAAAGTATCAGATGGTGATGCACGAAGTGCAGCCCGGCTGGCACATCACTGAGGAGTGGAAGGGATACAGCATCCAAGCGGACATCGCGTTTAGCGATATCAACCCGGAGGAATACGCGGGAGTCTTCTTCTCTGGAGGAAGGGCGCCCGAGTATATTCGTGACGATCCGGACCTGATCCGGGCAACGCGGTATTTTTTCGAACATAACAAGCCGATCGCCAGCGTCTGCCACGGTGTTGAAATCCCGGCCCGGGCGGATTGTGTTAGGGGCCGTCGGATGACTTGCGTACCAAAGTGTCAGTTTGACCTTGAAGTCTGTGGAGGAATCTATGTCGATGAGCCCTTTGTAATCGATGGCAACCTGTTCAGCGCGCAGGGATGGCACCACCACCATTTCTACATGAAGCAGTGGATGGCGCTTCTCATCGAGGAACGCGAGAGGATGCGCGAGGCCGCCAAATCAACGGCCGCGGTTTAGGAAGATAGATGGTTAATGAGGAGTCGCTCAGGGTCGCCGTAGCCGGCTGCCATCGAATGCTGCTGCGTGATCTCACCCATCACAATTTCGCCGCCGCCTTTAATGCCGTGCCCGAAACTGAGATCGTTGGGGTCTTCGATTACGGAGAGGAAACCCGGTCCGATTTCGTCACTTGCTGGCAAGATGTATGGGGCGACATTCCGACCTTCGGCGAGTATGAACGCATGCTCGAAGTCGTGAAGCCGGATCTGGTTTGCATCGCCACCCGCCAGACCATGCATGCCGAACAGATCGAGGCGGGCGTCGCAGCCGGAGTTCGCGGAATTCTCTGCGACAAACCGCTCGCCACTTCCCTGGCCGAGATGGATCGCATTCTGGCGGCCTGCGCCGACGTTCCGCTCGCCTTTGGCCTCGATCGAAGATGGTCGAAACCGTATCTCTATCTTCGCGAAGTCATGAGCGATCGAATCGGGCCTATTTTGAGTATCGTAGCTTATGGATTGCCCAACACAATCAACCACGGCTGCCACCTTTATGATGCCATGCTCGGTCTAATCGGGGATCCGGAACCGGTTTGGGTGAGCGGGCTTATTGAGGATTCAGACTCGGAGAATCCACGCCGTAAGATGGACCCGCCATCCAGGGCCCAAGTCGGATTCGATAACGAATTGATCGCCTACATCACAACCGATGGGGGAAAGGGTCATAGCTTCGAAGTTGTAGGAGAAAAGGGAAGGCTCTCTATTCGCACTGATGGGCGGGAGGCCTACTTTGGGGATGGGGACGGCGGACACATGGAGCCGCTCGAAATTCCTTCAGTCGAGGGGCGTTGGCCTGAGGGCCCCGAAGCGGTGCGGGACCTTGCGACGGCTGTCCAAGGCGGCCGACGGACTGCATGCGACCGACGGACTGCATGCGACATTGATCAGGCACGAAGAGCGACACAGATCGGTTTCGCCATTCACCATTCTTCGGCCCGGGATGGAGCGAAGGTGGCCCTGTCCGAGGTGGATCGAGCTCTTCAAGTACAGTCCTACCCATGGGGCAACGAGAAGACGGAGTGAGAGGGATTTTGATACGAGGAGCACGGGGCGTGATTGTGAGGTCAGACCAACCGCAACAGCGACGGAGCACCGCCCTCCAACCACAGGTGGTAAGCTCACATTGGAGGGCGGTGCTCTGTCGCCGCCTCGAACTACACAATTTGCTCGAATCAAAGTCTAATATCGACGGTCTGGAAACCGACATGGGAATCGAAGTATCAGGTCCGTAATAATCGTCTCAGTAACGTTGCTATTGGTCCAGTTGAACATGGCTAACTCGCCCTACCGCGTCGCCATCGTTGGTACCGGGGGCATTTCGCGCTCCCATGCTACAGCATGTTCGCTCACTGATCGCGCGGAACTAGCCGCCGTTTGTGACGTTTCGCAAGAAGCCCTCAATCGTTTCTTTGAGCGTTTCCCGGTCGATGCGAGCTATCTTGAGCTGGACCGAATGCTGGCCAAGGAAGACATCGACATTGCGGTTATCGCCACCTGGGGAGTGCAGCACGCCAAAGTCGGACAGACGATTGCCGAGTCCCGCAGCGTTAAAGCGATCCTTTGTGAGAAGCCTTTTACACAGACCGAAAGCGAGGCGATACGGCTGGTCGAAGCGGTTAGGAAAAACGGTGTTCTGATCGCCGAGGCCTTCAAGTTTCGACATCACCCACTGCACCTGAAACTCAAGGAGCTCATCGATGACGGAGGCATCGGCAAACCTTTGACGGTCCGGAGCACGTTCTGCACTTCGTCAGGGGCACCAGCAGGAAGTCGTACACCTGAAACCACCTGGAAGTTAAACAAAGCCAAGGGTGGTGGAAGCATCTTCGACCTCGCATGCTACAATATCCATCATGCTCGCTGGATCTTTGGGGCCGAACCTGTTGAAGTCTTCGCACGGGAGCGGCCGGGTATCGAGGTCGACAACGGAGCGAATATTCAGCTCAATTTCGCAGAGGGCGGAGTCGCTCAGATCACCGTCGGTTTCGACTCCTGGAGGAGTCAGGAAGTCGAGATCCACTGCACCTCCGGGAGCTTGAAAACCGATCGGGCGTGGAACAACGAAAACCTACCGGTCTGGCTCGACCGAAATCTGAAGGAGATGACTGAACGGAGGCACTTCGGGCCGGTCTATCAGTTCACGCTGCAGCTCGAACACATGTGTGATGTTTTGGATGGAACCGCCGCACACCGTATTCCTCCTGAAAACAGTATCGCTCAGATGCGGGTTATCGACGCCGTCTACGAATCGATGAAAACACACCAGGCGGTTACGCTCGATTAGTGGATGAAACGGAAGTGATAGGGGCGTAGACACGGATAATGCACTGCTTTTCTAATCTGGAATAACCGCAGAGATCGCGGAGAACGCGGAGACTGACAATGCAGAGAGTAGCCATCATAGGAAACACCGGTCGAGGGAAATACGGACATGGCCTGGACCAGGCATTCGTTGGAGTGGAAGGGGCGGAGATTGTGGCCTTGGCTGACCCTCACGATGAAGGCCGTGCCTCTGCCCTTGAGGGGACCGGCGCCAAAACCGGCTATGCCGATTTCCGCGAGATGTTGGAACAGGAACGGCCCGACGTTACAGTAGTCGCAACTCGTGAAATCGGCGACCACTTCGACCTTGTGATGGCGGCGCAAGAGATCGGAACTCACATCTACATTGAAAAGCCGCTCGCGGCCACTCCCTCTGAGGTCGACCGAATGGTGGCAGCCTGTGACACAAACGATAAGCTCCTGATCGTTGCTTGCCCGTGGCGCGGACATCCGCCTATTCAACGCGTCGCCATCCCGCTGATTAAGGAAGGTAAAATCGGCGAGCCGCGGCTGGCACGAATCTACGGACGCAATGGGCCCCACGGCGGAAACCAGATGTTTCTCGATCTCTATCCGCACTTCTTCGACTTTCTCGATCAGGTTTGGGGCCAGCCCTTATGGTGTCATGCCCATGTCTCGGTTGACGGACGCGATGCCACACCGGCCGACCTCAAACCTGGCGCCGAAGGGATGGGGCTGGTGGCGGGAAACGGAATCCGTGCCTATTATCAGTTCGAAGGAGGCTTCGCCGCCGACTTCGAAGCCTACGAAGGGGATCACAAGCACCCGCTCCCTTACCGAATTGACATTCATGGCACCGAAGGGACCCTATCGCTCCCAGGTCCGATGGACGATCAGCCGGACATTAACATTCATCCCCACTTCGCTCCCATGCCCTTCGGTGACGAAAAGTGGGAAGTCATTCCCTCGGATCCGCCGCCGGACGATCGGAAGTGGGTCAATGCCCACCATCGAATGGCGAAATCGATGATCGACCGGATCGAGGGACGTGAGGCGGAATTCGCTTTACTGGAGGGAAGAGAGGCCCGTCGCCATACCGAGTGGGCGATGGCCGCCCATGCCTCTCACATGGCCGGCGCTCGAGTCCCAATTCCTTTGAATAGCGACGAAAATCCTTTCGACGGCTGGAAATGAGAGAATGATTTTGATTGCAAACTACGAATCGCGCGAATCTGCGCGAATGGATTCGCGACAATTTGCGTGATTCGTAGTTGAATCGAGACTTTATTGAGTAAAAAGCAAATGTTCTAACGATCGGAAGATAAGAGATGGCTGATACGATACGCTATTGTGACGACGGAAGCATTGAACTCGTTGAGAAGGAGGTCCCTGATCCGGGCCCCGGCGAGGTCCAGGTTCAGGGTGGTGCCTGCGGTATCTGTTCCTGGGATGTCGCCACCGCGAAGTACGGCAGCGAGATGAAGCCGACGGCGCCTCCAGGGCACGAAGGGGTCGGTTATATTGCAAAAGTGGGGGCCGAGGTAATCGGACTCAAGGAGGGGGATCGAGTGGCGGGAGGTGGCTTTGCCACGACACGCAACCTATCCGCGAATCGCACTCACAAGATCCCCGAGTCAGATCTCCCCGACGAATACTGGATCGTCGAGCCCGTCTCTTGCGCTGTCACCGGTATCGATCACTGCCGGATCAAGCCAGGAGACCGCGTCGCCGTCATCGGCTGCGGATTCAGGGGCCAGCTCATTATCCAGGGTTTGCTACACAGTCCTCTCGAGACTTTGATTGCCATCGACGTGGTGAAAAGTCGTCTTGATCTCGCGCAGGAAACCGGCGTTTCCGAGGTGTATGAAGCGGCCGCCGTGGATCCCGGGGACCTAAAGGCCAAAGAGCTCGACGTCGTTGTCGACGCGTCCGGTAAGCAAAATGGTCTCGACCTTGCCACGGACATTGTCAAGCGAGGGGGAAGAATCAACCTGTTTGGCTGGATCAAGGGTCAATCAGCAACCTTCGACCCCACAAAATGGCATATGGGCGGTCTCACGGTCGTCAATTCAGCTCCCGCCTCCAAAGTGCGCGAGACTTTCGGCCCCGCAATTCGCCTGATCCATCAAGGCATCATCAAATTGCAGCCCCTCGTCACCCATACTTCCCCGCTTCAGGAGTACCCCGCTCTAATGAAGAAAATCGTAGATGGGGATGAGAGCTACGTCAAAGGGGTCGTTAGCTTGCCTTAGGAATCTGTCGGACTCTGCTATGCGATATTGCGGCCCTCCCGAACTTTTTGAGTGCATTCGTAGATCGCCGCCGATTCCCCGACCGACATCTTCCTAGTCGCTCTGCCGGGCGGCAGAGCGGGGTGTTAAACGAAACGGGCCACCCGATTTCTCCAATCTGCTCTTTTGATCTTCTTGGATGCTGCAAGTTCGCCCTCGACTGGACAGTCCAATGATGAGCTCGCGGATCCCGAGAGCCTCTGTGCGCCGAGGAAGCGCACCTCCCCTCGAAGCTCGAACCCTGAACCCCGACCGCTGAACTCTATCATTGCGGCCGGCGGGATCTCTCGCCCGGTTGGGTCGACACGGAAATGAACGCAATATCCGAAGCAAAGACAAAAGCGCGAGTAGTCCAAGCCGGTGTGATTGGAGCTGGGGATTACGCTACCGCCATCGTCACTCAAGCGGAAAGAATTCCCAATCTGAACATCTCAATCGTAGCCGACGTTAACTTGGTAATTCCCCGTAGCTTGCTGCGGGGTCGCTGACTTTCTGAGGCATGATCGTGCGTGGAACGCCCGATCCAGCCGTAGGAAGGATGTTCGTGGTAGGATGGCCCTCGGTGGGTGTATAGCGTCCTTTTGGCGGAGGCTCCCCCGGTCTCGTACCGGGGTGGCGCTGATTCGGTGCTACAGAATGGTGACACCCACCAACCCCTCCCCCGGCCCTTCTCCCCCCAGTCGTGACAACGACTGGGGGGAGAAGGGCCGGGGGAGGGGTATTCTGATCCAGTCGGGTATGGTAGCTGAAAACCGGGCGCCACCCCGGCACGAGACCGGGGGAGCCTGCAACGTGTTATTCAGGTAAGCCCCTCGGGGCAAGTCCGTTTCAACGTCGAGTACAACATAGGCAATTACGGTCCGAATGGCGAAGGAGTTCGATACCCCGACGCTTGCGGCGGGGTATCTTCATTATCGAGCCGGCCAAAAGCGCCTACCTTGGGAGCTAAAATAGGGTCAGGTAGAAAATTGCTTGACTTTCAGATATCGAAAGTCTAGAAGAGAGCCACTATGCGGATGAGGCGTCTGAAGATTACCGGAGCGTGCGCGGTTTATCACTGTATCAGCCGCATCGTAAACGGGGAGTTTCTGTTTGATGCAGTTGCGAAGGAGCGGTTGCGGCGGCAGATGTGGCAGGTGGCGGACTTTTCGGGAGTGGAGGTGCTGACCTACTGTCTGATGAGCAACCATTTCCACGTTCTGATCAGAGTGCCGGATAGAGAAGAGGTAGTGGTGTCGGACCGGGAGCTCGTGCGGCGCTATGCGGTGCTCTACCCTGAGCCCAGGCCGTATCAGGCGATGACGGTGAAGTATCTGGCGGCGGCTCTGAAGGGAGGAGGGGGGGAGGCGAAGATGCTGAGAGGACGCCTCCTGGCGCGGATGCATGATATTTCCGAATTCATGAAGACGCTGAAGCAGCGCTACACGATCTGGTATAATCAGACCCACGATCGGTATGGGACCTTGTGGGCGGAGCGATTCAAGAGCACGATCGTGGAAGGCAGGGAAGCGGCGCTGCGGGTTACAGCGGCGTATATCGACCTGAATCCGGTGCGAGCTGGGATCGTGGAGGATCCCAAAAACTATCGGTGGAGCGGCTATGGAGAGGCGGTAGGCGGCAGTCTTGAAGCGCGGGATGGCATCGCTGAAGCAGTCAGTGGCTCGTATGGGCGAGTTCTGAAATGGCGGGAGGCATCGCCGGAGTATCGGCAGTTGCTCTATTGCAAGGGTTCTTTGGGAGCGCCCCAGGAATCGCTTCGTGGGAAGATAGCGACCGAAGCATGGATCAAAGCGATGGAAGAGGGAGGCAAATTGCCGGTGGCGGTGGCGCTGAGGTGTCGGGTGCGCTACTTTACGGACGGTGCGGTGCTTGGATCCAAAGAGTATGTGGAGAGCATCTTCTCCGAATATCGAGATCAGTTCGGGAGGCGGCGAAAGAGTGGGGCCAGGAAGATGAAGGGCAGTGAGTGGGAGGGATTGAAGGTGATAAGGGATCTTCGGAGGGAGGTGTTCGGTTAGGAAGATGACTAACCAATTCACCGAGTAAGGAAGACCCACCCCAAACCCCTCCCAGGAAGGGATGTTCCAGAATTCGGACTGTTAGTTCCGCTCTACAGAGGGGATAGGAGGTGGGTTGCCCGATTAGAGAAGACCTCGGAAGGGATAAGGGTGGGTTGGGCGTAGTAAAAGAACGTGCTTTGCCTCGGCGAAGCCTCGTGCGAAGAAGGGTGAGCATTTCTAAGAAGGTGGAAATTACCGCCGAGCTTTGAGTCTCTCGCCGAATCGGTTCAACCAAAACTCCGCAAAAAATCGGCCGAACATTTGGCTGCTTCGCCGGGCGGTATGCCACCGTCGAAGGCATGATGAAGGGTGATCCAACTGTCGTAGTTCACCGCTCTCAGCCCGTCGAATACATCGTCGAATCGGATCCCCTGGCCGGAGTCGAGCGGGTAAGACCGGGAAGGAACGATGCCACGTGCCCAGGTGGTCATCGGAGAAGGACCATCCTCTTCTGGGATGTGATTCTGAAGGTAGACATTGAAGAGATAAGAGGAAAATGCTTTCAAAGTCTCGGGACCGTAATCTTCTCCGCAGAGAGCGAGGTTAGAGGGCTCGTAGATTATTCCGAAGTTGGGCCGGTCGACTCTGCGAAGCACGTCCAGAGATCCCTCCACGGTTTCAAAAATGCTCTGCATGTGTGATTGGTGGGCGAGTCTGATTTTGCGCTCGGCCGCCTCATCCGCGGCGGAGGCGGCGAAGGGGATGTCCTCCTCGGATTTCATGCATATCCGGATCAAGTCCGCGCCGAGGTCCTGGGCCAGATCGAGGTAGGGTGTGATGTTCCTGAGACAACCCGGTCCCTCCTCGGTATTCTCGGGGACCGGGAAATCCCCAGTGATCATAGACATCTCGAGGTCGTGGCGATCGACAATTCCTCGCACCTCCCGAACTCGCTCGGGCGGGTCTTCTACGCCTACGACAGAAGCCCGCATACAAAGAGCTTGATAGCCGGATTTTTTGGCGATGTCCGCGAGATCCCCAATCGGGATCGAGACCTCGCGTTTGTTGCTGAATTTCTCGGCAACACGGACTGACATGGACAGCTTCATCGTACTAATCAAAAAGTGATCTTGCGAAGGCGATATCCTCGGCGATGAGTCGGTTTACGGAATCGCGATCCGAGTACTCGGCGGTAAGGCAGATGTCCCCTGAGAATTTGCGCCTCTTCAGCTCGTCCGCGACTCTTGGCCAATAGGCCAATCCATGCCGGCCGGTTGTCCAGTAGTTCTTCCAAGTGGCCGATTCGGCGTCGGGTCCGTTGGTTCGCTGCCAGTAGGCGCTTTTTAGATTCATTACCCTCAGATACTTCCAGACGATATCGATGGCGTATTCGGGCGGCTCGCCGTTGAGTCCACAGTGCGCCTGATCGAGAACGGCACAGAAATGGCGAGGATCGTAATTCTCGATCATGTGGAGGATACCCATCGCGTTGTTCACCTGAAAACCACAGTGGTTTTGCACCCCGATTGCGACTCCGTGTCTATCAAGGATCGGCACGATGGCGTCGAATTCCGTTTGCACTCGCGCCTCTTCGTTGATGTATCCCGCCACCGCATCGAGTTTCACGCAGATTCGAATGATTGGCACTCCCGCATCGGCGCAGGCCGCGATTGTTTTCTCATCAGTGGGGCCTGCCAGGGTGCCGATTTTGACCCCTTCCTCGCGAAGGATCCGCGCCGCTTCCGGGAGATCCTTCCCCACGTTTTCGGGCGCAACCTGAAATCCGGGCCGGACCGGCAATTCAACTCCGCTAAAACCGAGATCTCTAACGTGTTGTCCTAACTCGGGCAGTGATTTCTCCCTCCAGGGTTTGGTGAAGACTGTGTAATCGATATTCAGACCCATGAGATTGAGTTTTCGGCGGGTTGCGTGGCGGGATGAATAAGAAGAGGTATGCCGAAAACTCAATCTATTTCCTGCTTGAAGGGGTGCTTGGAAGTGGAGCAGGATTGGGTGCGAATGATTAGAATGCTCTCAAAGGGACCGAAGCATCACTTCTTTGGCTACTATGGAGTTGATGCCTGGGATCGGCCCCTGCAGAGGCATCTCGCTCTCGAGACTGACTTTGACGACCACCGCCCCGAACCGGGGGAGGTGGCAAAAGTTGGTTTGATCGACCGGGATTCTGGGGCGTTCTCTGCCCTTGCCGAAACTTCCGCTTTCAACCTGCAGCAGGGAAGCATGATGCATTGGATCGATGCAGGATTCGGTGCGGAATTCACCTTCAATGACTGGGAGGATGGGAAACTCGCTTCTCGTGCAGTCAATCCGGAAACCGGGGAAAGGCGCACGATTGATGGGGCCGTCGCCGCCATTTCACCGGTTGAACCGATTGGTCTCGGCCTGAATTTTGCCCGCATGGCTCATTGCCGAGCAGTTGTGGGGTATGCGAACAAAACCAATCCAGAGACTTGGGCACTCAAGCCAGAGGACGATGGACTGTTTCTGCTCGACTTCCGGGACGGGTCGTCGCGATTGCTCCTCTCCATCTCGGAGGTCATCGCGGCGAATCCTTGTGAGGAGACTCAAAGCGGTCACGCGTGGTTCAACCACGTCTACTTCAATACCGACGGAACTCGGGTCCTGTTCGTTTGCCGGTTGAGGACGGAGGAAAAATGGCACACCTCTATTTGGACGGTAAATCGAGACGGAAGAGAGCTGGAAATGCAGATTCCCTACGGGCACCGTACTTCGCATTTCGCCTGGCGGGATGAGCGGCGCATCATGATCTCGACGGACGTTTTGGGAACGATGCGCTTTGTCGAGTTCTCCGATCGAATACGCGATTTTAGGCCATTCGGAGGAGATGCTTTTCCCCAAGACGGGCACAACGCGTTTTCTCCCGATCGGCAGTGGGTCGTCTGCGACTCATACCCAAAAGGCAAGGAACGTCTCGCCACCCTGATGCTCTACAATATCGAAGAAGAGCGCAAGGTTCCTCTGGGAGAGTTTCACCATGATCCGAAGTATACTAAAGACATTCGTTGTGATCTCCACCCCAGGTGGTCGAGAGACGGTCTGGCGGTAAGCTTCGATTCTGTTCATGGCGACACCCGACAGATTTATCTGGCAGAAGTTTCGGACATCGTGCAATGAACGTTCTCGCTCACTCAACCAATCCCTTCAAAGGCGTGATCATCGAGACGGAGGATCTGCTTGCAGATCCGACGAATTTCCAAAAGCAATTGGTGCACTCCCTGAAGGTTTGGAAAACCGATGGATTGCTGGCTGTGTGGCTGGAGTTGCCCATTGAACTTTCCGATCTGGTGCCGGTGAGTGTGAAGGCCGGTTTCGAGTTTCACCACACCGGTGGAAAATACCTGATGATGACTTGCCGTCTGGTTGAGGACGCTTTCATTCCCGCCTACGCCACCCATTACATCGGAGCGGGAGGCGTTGTGATCAACGACAAGAAGGAACTGCTCGTCGTGTGCGAACGCCATCGGCGAAGCGACAAGCCGTCATACAAGCTTCCGGGAGGCGCGTTACAGGCAGGTGAGCACTTGGAAGACTGTGTCGTTCGCGAGGTTCGGGAGGAGACCGGCATAGAAACCATTTTCGATGCCCTGATTTGTTTCCGGCACTGGCACGGCTACCGGTTCTCTAAGTCCGACATCTACTTTGTCTGCCGGTTGAAAGCCAAGAATCAAAATATTACCATGCAACATGAGGAGATTGAAGAATGCCTCTGGATGCCGGTTTCGGAGTATCTCGGGTCGGAATTCGTGCATGCCTTCAACAAGAGTATCGTGAAGGCGGCTTTGGAGAGTCCCGGGGTCGTTCCGGTTGATATGGAAGGATATCCGGATTCGGAAGAGCGCGAATTCTTCATGCCGAGGAATCTGTCTTACTGATTTTTCGGAAGCTGTGGATAAGATCAGCCATCTCGATGGTTTGTTAGATTGCGGCGGATCCGATCACCGACAGATTCCTAGTTGCGCTGACGCGCGAGGATGAGTTGGAGCCGTTGAGCACCCCTTCCGTCGTCGCGCCCGCCAAGGACGCGGAAAAGCTGGATCGAGCGATACTCCTCTGCTCCGCGTCCTTGGCGGACACGGCTACACAGGAATGAAAACCTTACGAACTATAGTTCGTAAGGTTTGGAGATGGGACGGAATATTGAATGACACTGAGCGTCAAGAGTCTCTGACCTCGGACCTCTGAATCTCACTCACTCCACAGCGTCCGAATCATCTTCAATCCTTCGCGGCAGACGTATTCTTCGCTTGGGGCCATGGAACGCCAGATGCAGGTTGCGGCGGCCACCTCAGGAAGGGCTTTACCGAAGGACTCGATGGTGAGCCAACCATCGTATCCGATCTCTTTGAGGGTCGTGAAGGTTTTCTCCCAATCTATGTGGTCGTCGCCGGGAGTGGCGCGATCATTGGCCGAAATGTGAACCGATCGGATACGCGAACCGCCGGTTCGGATGGCGTCGGCGATGTCCTTTTCTTCGATGTTGGCGTGGAAGGTGTCATACAATTGTCCGACGTTAGCCAATCCGATATCGTCGGTCATACGTGAGAGGTCGAACTGGCAATTGATCATGTAGGTCTCGAAGCGATTGAGCCCTTCCAAGGCCAGAACGATGCCGGCGCCCTGAGCATGTTCTCCCGCGGCGCGCAGGCCCTCCACGCACCATTTCCACTCGTCGCCGTTGGAGCCACGGCCTACCAGGCGACCGCACGGACTGTGCAATGGGCCCAACAGGATCTCACCGCCCAGCGTCGCTACCGAATCGATGCAGCGCTTCAAGTGATTCAATCCTGTCGCGCGCACTTCTGGGCTTTCCCCGATCAGGTTGCCTCCTTCCGGCATAATCGTGCAAGCAGTGCGGCGCAGGCCCAATCCGTCCAATGCTTCAGCCAGCTTCGCCCATGGCGAGCCTTCGGTATCGAAGATGGGAAACTCTACCCCGTCGAAGCCCCACTCCTTGATGTTTTCGATTAGGCCCAAATGCCGTTCCGTGGCCGTGGGGGTCCAGAGTAGTAGGTTCATTCCGGTTTTCATGATTGCTGACCGCTGGCCCTCCTCACACCCTCTCCCACACCCCCTTCTCGGCGGATTTCAGGACGGCATCACAGACCTCCTGAGTCGACTGAGCTGCGGCGATGTCGGGTTGGGCGGGGACGCCGGTTTCGAGGCCGGTGAGGAAATCGGCCAAAGCGTTGATGAAAGTGTGCTCATAGCCGAGGACGCAGCCGGGCACCCACCACTTGTCCATGTAGGGATGGTCGAAGTCGGTGACGAGGATGGTGCGCCAACCGTTGACGTGGCCATCCCGGGTGTGGTCGTAGTATTGCAACTGGTGGGCGTCCTCGAGGTCGAAAAAGAGCGAGCCCTTGTCACCGTTCAACTCGAGGGTGTTCTGGTTTTTGCGGCCGCGGGCGTAGCGCGTGGACTCGAAAGTGGCCAGCGAACCGTTGGCGAAGCGCGCCAGAAAGAGGCAGGCGTCATCGATGGTGACCGGCTCCGTTCTGTCGGGTTCGTCCTGGAGAGAGCGCTCTTTGATGAAGGTTTCGGTGGTGGCGCTGACGGACTCAATTGGCCCATTCAGCCAAGTCGCTGTATCGATGGAGTGGGAGAGCAGGTCAGCGGTCACTCCCGAGCCGGCCGCGGCCGCATCGAGACGCCACAAGGTAGCACCTCCTTGGGGCAGGTCGGGATCGATGGTCCAGTCCTGCAGATACTTGGCTCGGTAGTGGAAGGGGCGGCCGATACGGCCTTCATCCACAAGTTGCTTGGCTAAGGCAATGGCAGGTACGCGCCGGTAATTGAACCAAACCATGTTGGCGACGCCTGCTTTTTGCACGGCCGCGGTCATCTCTGCGCCCTCATCGGCGTTCATCGCGAGGGGTTTTTCGCACAGGATCATTTTGCCCGCTTCCGCGGCGGCCAGGACGATTTCGCGGTGGGTGTTATTAGGCGAACAAATGTCGATGACGTCGATGTCGTCGCGCTCGATCAGCATACGCCAATCATTCTCGGTGGACTCCCAACCCCAGCGGGTCGCGAACTCAGCCAGTTGCTCAGGTTTTCTGGCGCAGGCCGCCTTCAATACGGGACGGGCCTGCAGATCGAAAAAGTGGTTAACTTTGCAGTAGGCGTTGGAATGGGCTCTCCCCATGAAGCCATAACCGATGAGCCCGATGTTGAGTGTTCTTGTGGCCACGGCTAATTAATTCCCATATTTCGAATTCAATTGATCGATTGCATTTTTACAACGTTCGGTCACTTCCCAGGCATCGGGCCAGAAACATAGATCGATGGTCCACCAGTCGTGCTTGACGCTAGGTTGATCGTTCAGCTCCGGGAGCAAGGCGTCAAAATCGAGATGGCCTTCACCTATGGGTGCGTGGGTACTGGTCTCATCGTCGTGCAGGGTGCCGTCTGAATCGATGATGTGAATGTGGTTTATTTTTCCTCGAAGTTTCTGCGCGAGCTCCAGCGCGCCGCCGGGAAGAGTTTCGACTTCGCCCGGTTGCCGCGCTCCCACCGAGGCGACCATGTGGGCATGACAGGTGTCGAACTGAACCCCAAAGTTGTCGTCGTCAATCTCCCCGCAGATGCGAACGACGTCTGACGGCTTATTAAAGGCGAAGCCTGGCTCAAATTCCCAGGTGACGTAGATTCCGGCCTCCGCGGCATCGCGCGAGCACTGCTTCCAGGTCGATACCACCCGCTCCCGCGCCGTCTCTTCGTCGACTTCCGAAAATATCGTTGGCGGCTGCACCGTATCCACACGGATCGCGGGAATTCCCAGGTCCACGCAGAACTGAAGGTTCCTGCGAAAGCAGTCGAGATAGACACTGGTGTCCGCGGTATTGATCAATTGCTCTTCCCAGAGATTCGCTGCCAGACCCGACCAGGCCAGACCGTGATCGGCCAGCTTCTTCTTGCACTCCTGGCGCTGTTCTTTTTCCGGCATGTTATCCGGATTCGGGTGAATTGAGAAACCTCCCAGCTCGACCCCATCAAAATCCATACGCTTCAGTTCCGAGAGCACCTCGTCCCACGGCACTGGTTTATTTTCGTAGGGCCCGATTGAATAGGCCCAGGTTCCGATGGATATCCTTTTCATCAGCTTACTTCTCTACTCTTGGTCATTCGCTGCTCCCCGGAAGGGAACAATCCGAGGCCTCTCCCGATCCTTCCGAAGTTTTGTCTATCAATGAGAAAACCGACTGGCGGCTGATTGTTCAAGCTCGAGTTCCTCCACGCTCCAGAGCCTCTCAACGTCGGGGAACCTCTACAGCCTTGTCGATCGCGACCGAGCTCTAACGCTGATAGAGCGTCACATCAGAGATATCGCTCAAACCTCTCCCGGATCCTGATCTTATCCGCTTGGTTGCCGAAACCGAGGTTGAACCATCCTTTGTATCCGCGCCTTTTGAGTTCCGAAAAGAGGGCTTCGAAATCGATCGTTCCCTCTCCAGGGACGAGATGAACCTCGTACTCGCCCGTATTATCGTTCACTCGAACCTGGCCGATATTGTCGGTCCCGAAGGCGTCCAAAAATCCTATCCAGCCTTCGGGTACCAGATGCCCGTGAGCGACGTTGTAGGCCCATTTGAAATGAGGAGCATCTATTTCCTCAAGAAACCAGCGCGTCTCTTCCACATTGTGGGGAATGTAATGGATCTCCGCCAGGTCCGGCTCCTTGTTGTGGTTCTCGAAGTAGACCATGATTCCGGCGCGATCCGCCATCTCTGCCAAGCGCTTGATGCGGTCGACTGCGGCCTGACGCCGGGGGACGGTGTCCCCGAAATGGTAGCCGCCGTGCCCGACGATCCAGCCGCACCCGATCTTTTCTGCGAGCTGGACGTTCGCTTGCAAATAGGCATCGACCGCTTCGGACATAATGGGGACGTACTCCGCATTGTTGATGGCGGATACGGGATGCACTCCCATCTGCATGCCGTTTTCCTCGAGCAGATTCCGGACGTTCGTCGCCCGAACATCATCGAAAGAGGCGAGGGCATTGGGCCGGTTGTCGGCATTGAAGTCCAGGTAACGAAACCCGTTGGCCGCTCCCCAGACAATGGATTCCTCGATGGGGAGGTCTTTGGGCGCGTCGAATCCGAATCGATCTGACATGGTGCTGCCCTCCTACGCCGAGGCTTCGGAGGGTCTTCGCTTTCGCTCGAGTGGAGTGGTGCTTTTCGGTGAGTCCTCCTAGGCTAGTTTCGCCTAAGGGGCGAGAGATTCTTTGGTTAATCCCTCTTTCGGACCAGAAGCGCGATCTGGTGTCATCTTGAACACCAAAACCGAGGCCTACCGGCGCTTGAACAATTCGAGGTGGTTGCAAATTCGGACCACCTTGTAGATCTGGTCCGTTCTGCGACCAAAGTGTCGAGAATTGCGAGGGATCATCCTAGACGGGCGCCTTCAGCATATCAGGCACTTTTCTTGGCCTTGATTTTGCCTGCCTTGATAAGTCCTTGGGCTTCACGATCAACTAGTCTTTTATGTCCATTGTTTTACGCTACCACTCGGTCACCTACAACGCAACTGCCACATTCTGTCGTTTGCGGCCATAACCCGAAGACCCTCAGGAGCAGCTTAGCTGCAACCAAATTGGGAGAATGAAGTTGAGATGAACCACAGATTACCCGGATTACCCAGATTCAGAATCTGATTAATCTGCGAAATCTGCAGTCAAGACTTGCCGAAGAAAAGATCTCCAAGGAATGTATTCTAGAGGCTAAGGTCCTCGCGTTCTCTGTAGTAATTCTTCACGCAGGCATCCAGGACCCGCTGCGTGCGGAGGCCGCTTTCACCGGTTGAATCGCACCTACCCTGGCGACGAAGTTCATTGACGATGGATTGCTGAAGCGGTTGACAGACGTGCTCTGGGTAGGGTGCGGGAACCGACTTCCTGTCTCCGTTCGCCATTGTTATCTCGATGACCGTATCCTTGTAGAGCTGGATCCCGATCTTTCCAAGGGAACCCGTAAATGTGATGCGGTCGTCTCTTCGGCCGGAGTTGAAATTGAAGGTGCCGGTTCCGACGACATTGTTCTCGAAGCGAAAGCAAGAGACGGTCACATCCTCAGAGGCGTAGGCTCCTCCGGAGTTAACCGAGTAGCCTACCACCTCGCTTATCGGGCCAACCAGGAAATCGAGGATATCGAAACCGTGCGAACCCAGATCGACCATCTTACCGGCTCCCGCGATTGCCGGATCGTAGCGCCACCTTGTCGCCTCTTCTCCGACCGCGAGGTCGGAGTATTCCTCGAAGTCAACCGATGTCAGCTTTCCGATCGTCCCTTCGTTCAGGAGTTCGCGTAGTTTGAGGTAGCGTGGCAATGCCCTTCGGTAGAAAGCAACCCAGAGGAGCAGGCCCTTTTCCCTAAAAACGTTCACCATCCGTTCACCTTCATCGGCATTCATCGCCATCGGTTTTTCGACCAGACAGGGTTTTCCTGCTTCTGCTGAAGCGAGGGCGTATTCAAGATGGGTAGAAGGCGGTGTGGCCACGTAGACGACATCGACGTCATCGTCCTCAATCAGCGCCTGGCCGCCATCGTACCACTTTGGGACACCGTGTCGTTCGGCGTAGTCTTTGGCTGCCGCTCCGTCACGGCGCATCACCGCCGTCAAGCGGGAGTGATCGGCTTTGTAGAGTCCGGGCCCGCTCTTTACCTCCGTAACATCGCCACAACCGATAATTCCCCAACGCACAGTATCCATGGGTTCCCTTCTTTAACGGACTATCGCACAATAGCTTGTCGCCGGCTCGGATTCGGTCAAGATCGGTTCCATGAAACGGTTCAAACTATCGCATCTCTCCGAGATGGACCCGATCGAGTGTCCTTGTGGTACGGCCCGGAGAGCCTTTGTTGAACCGGACAACCCCGTGGCGTCGATTCACCTGGTCGAAATCAAAAAGGATGCCGAGTGTCACTATCACAAGAAAATGACCGAGATTTACCTGGTTCTCGAGGGCGAAGGGCACATGGAATTGGATGGCAAGCTCTATCCTATAAAGCCGTTGAGCACGGTGTTGATCAAACCCGGATGCCGCCACCGGGCGGTCGGAGAGATGAAGATCATTAACATTCCGATTCCCACCTTCGATCCGGCAGACGAGTTTGTCGAATAGCGTGGAAGTCTTAGGGAGTCGCATTCCGATGCTTACGCTGCGGTTTCGCTTTCTCTGGTCGGAAGATCTGTGAGGTCGATCCTTTTTAGCGCCTCCTCGGTTTTCGGCTCCCCCAGCCTTGCGCTGGGGTGGCGCTGGTTCCGTGCTACCGAACGTGTGCACCCACCACCCCTCCGCCGGCCATCCACCCCCCGCCGCCCAGCGGCGGGAGGTGGATGGCCGGCGGAGGGGTATGCTGTTCCAGACCCGTGTTGTAGCTGCAAACCGGGCATCACCCCAGCGCAAGGCTGGGGGAGCCTTGAATACATTAGATGGTTACGCGAGTTCTTCAGGTTAATCATACTTTGTACGATATCGGCGATCCCTCTTGCGGCGCAGGAGATTCCGCTGAGCGGCGAGCTTATATATGCGACTCACTGCGCCCGGTGCCACGGCGAAGACCTCGGCGGTGGCATTGCGAAGAGCCTCGTCGACGGGATTTGGCAGTTTGGGGCCAAGTCGAGCTACGCCCGCCGCAATATCAAATTCGGAATCACCGATCTGGGCATGCCGCCCTTTGAGAATGTCCTTTCGGGAGAGGAAATTAGGGCGGTTGTCAAATTTGTCAGGGAAAGGGAGGAAGCCGCTGGGGCGCAGCGACCGGAACCGCCTTCGGTGCTCTACACTCAGGATTACACCTTGCGCGTGGAGGTCCTGGCGGACGATCTGGATATTCCCTGGAGTGTCGATTTTCTCGATCATGAGACCTTTCTGATTACGGAACGCCCGGGTGGCCTCAGGATTGTCAAAAATGGAATATTAGCCCGGAATCCTGTAACCGGAACACCCGAAGTTCTTCACCGGGGTCAAGGGGGATTGATGGATGTCGCGGTCGTTCCCGATTACGAAGACAACGGCTGGATCTACCTTTCCTACAGTCACCGATTGGGAAACCTCGAGAAGGAAGAAGAAAGGCCGCAGTCGATGACTCGGATCGTGCGAGGCAGGTTGAAAGGAAACGAGTGGCAGGACCAGCAGGTGATCTACGAGGCTCCTCACGACACCTACCTCACGACCCGCCATCATTACGGCTGTCGTATTGTCTTCGATCCGGTTGGATTTCTGTTTTTCTCCATAGGCGACCGAGGTGAATCCGACCACGCCCAGGACCTGTCGCGGCCCAACGGTAAAATTCACCGGATCCATGGGGACGGCAGCGTGCCTTTAGACAACCCATTCGTCCACTTGGACTATGCCCTACCCACGATCTTCTCTCTCGGTCACCGCAACCCTCAGGGGGTGGCGGTTAATAGCGTCACGGGAGATATCTGGATTACGGAACACGGTCCACTGGGCGGTGATGAATTGAATCTCGTTGCCGCCGGACGTAACTATGGCTGGCCGGTTATTTCCTTCGGGAGGAATTACGATGGCTCTACAATAACGGAATTCACTTCCAGGCTGGGATTGGAGCAGCCGATCCTCTATTGGAAACCGTCCATCGCTGTGTGCGGGCTCGATTTCTATCGGGGCATTCTGTTTCCCAAATGGCAGGGGAAGTTGCTCGCGGGCGCACTCAAATACGAAGAGGTTCAACTACTGACTATCGAGCACAACCGTGTGATGCACCGGGAAGTGATCCTCAAGAATCTCGGACGGGTGCGCGATGTGGCGGTCGGCCCCGATGGGGCGATCTATGTCGTCCTCAATGGCCCGGACATGCTGGTGAGACTTTCGCCTGAGACCCTCCGCCGTTGACGACAGACTTGAGGTATCAATGTTGCATTGCAATGAAGTGCGGCTCAGAGCAGCTCAAATTGTCCACGCGAACGTCGAAATGCTCACGCATTCCGCTACGAGTCTCTGGATCCATGGTAGCGGAAAGCGTGGGCTTTTCGATGACTGAATCGCGATTCTGCCTGGCTGCCACTGGGCTGTAGCGAGTGAGTGGGGGTGCCATATGCGATTCGGCCATACTCCTCGACTATCGACGTCCTTCCGCCCGCCAGAATACTCATGCGAGTTCAGTTTCCGATCAATCTACCTCCATCTCGCTCGCCCTAAGAATCGCTTCGTGGACTGAAAGGTCGTGGGCAGAATTCCAGCGGAGTTTCTTTTCCCCGCGGATAACTTTAGCCAGATCGATAAAGTCGCCATCGTAACGACCGTCCCTCGGATTCAGATCGACTGTCTGGTAGCCCTTGCTGAAATCGTCGATGGGTTCGTTGAGGGAAAACTGGAGGCTCGGCGGTTCTAGGGGATTGATTACAACGGCGCCCTTTTCGCCGATAACCTCAAACCTCCGGCGCTTGTGAGGATCGATGTGGTTGCTCCGGATGGTAGCGGCGGCAGCCGGATACCGAAAAACGGCGAGTTGATTGTCGGCGAGGTCGTCCGTCTCCGGCCGGGAGCGATAGTTGAAAGTCTCGACCCCTTGGGGAGAGCCTAGAACCGTAAGCATCTGATCGATGATGTGGCAACCGAGCTCGAACATCCCACCGCCTGAGAACCGGGCCATTCCCAGGCGCACGGAATCGGGCGCGTTCTTTCCGATCATGGCGTTGATTTCGGTAATGTTACCGAGCCAACCCTTGTCAACTGCGTCAAAGAGAAACTCAAAGGCCGGATTGTAGCGAAACATGTATCCCATCTGAATGGTCAGGCCGGCTTGATCCGCAGTCGTGTGGAGCTGCCGACAGGCGCACATGGACGGGCCCGCCGGCTTGTCGAGGTGGACATGTAATCCCGCATCGACGCAGCGCTGGGCCGTCGGCACCAGCTCGGGCACGTCTGTTTCCACGGCGACCGCTTGGATGCCTTCGGTGTTGAACAATTGTTCCTCGGTCAACCAGTTCGTTCCGGAGTAGGCGCCTGCTTCCATCTCAGTCCGCTGTTCGGTATCCGGTTCGACGACGCCGACGACCTCGAACTGGTCGGGGAACTTCAACATCGTCTCGTACTTACCTTTGGCGTGGGCGTGCTTCGTCCCAATCTGGGCAATTCGTATCTTCTCTCTGCTCATTTTACTCGCGTAGCCCTTGCAGGATCTTCCCGCAGAGATCCATGGTTTGCACCGCCGTATCAAGATTCGCCGCCGGGGATTCGATCGGGCGGTTGGACTTGACGCAATCGAGGAAGAATCGGTTTTGATCATCCGTGCTCTCACGGCTTTTCGATCCATCGAGCTCTTTTCGTTCCCCGTCGCAGAAGATGACACCTTGATTTACCCCTTCAAGATAGGCGGATATCTGGCGTCCGTGAATTTCGTATCGTTCGAGGCGTGCATCGGTTGTGTAGTTGGCAATAATCGACGCGACGCAGCCGTTTTCGTATACGACCAGGGCGGCGTGGACATCCTTGTATTCGGAGGTGACCCTTCGCACGTAGCTGTGCACTTCCGCTACCTTCGAACCGGCCAAGAAGCACATCGTGTCAATCGCATGGATGGGCGTCTCCAATAGGAGGTTATCCATCAGGAACTCCGTGAAGACTTCAGAATCCTTGATCTGCCGCACGCTCTTGTGGAATTCCCCCACCAATTGGGTGGTCGGGCCCCGTTCATCGACCATCGACTTCGCCTCTACGATAAGCGGATGGAATCTTCGATTCCAACCCACCATACCTTTTGCTCCGGTGCGTGCAGCCGTGTCCCTGAGGGTCGTGCACTCGGCGACGCTCAACCCGGGTGGTTTCTCCAGAAGGGTATCGATTCCTGCCTCCAAACACACCTGTGCAACCGGTGCGTTGAGGTGCGGAGGTGTCGCCACAATGATCGCGTTCAAATCCTCTTTGGATAGCATGTCCTCAACACCCGCATATCCCTTTTCTATTTGATGCTCCTGACGCATCCCTTCCCGGGCCGGTTCAATCGGATCGCAAACGGCCACCAGATCGACATCTTCGAACGATTTCAGTATCCTTATATGACCCCGGCCCCGGTTGCCGCATCCGATCACTGCTACGCGTAATGACTCCATCAGTTCTTACCTTTCATTGTCGCCGTGTTCTCGAAATTGGATACTGAGGTCAAACTGAAGAGGAGCCTAGCACAGTCAAGTTGAATTGGCCCTTCTGCGAAGGTATTGTGACAAAGAGGGTCCTCGTTTAGCCGTATGTAAAGCTCCCCCGGCACCCGTCTTCGCACGAGGCCAAAAAATAAGAAATAAGGAAAATAATAAATAAGGGACTGGAAATTTATTTTTGACATCTGACCGGGTACTTTCAAGATTGGGAACAAAATGAGGACGAGACGTCTTAAATTGGTTGGATGTAGCGCAGTCTATCATTGCATCAGCCGGTCGGTAAACGGGGCTTTTCTGTTTGACGCGGTATCGAAGGAGCGGTTGCGCCAGCAGCTTTGGCAGGTGGCGGACTTTTCGGGGGTGGAAGTGTTGACCTACTGTTTGATGAGCAACCATTTCCACGTTTTAGTAAGGGTACCGGACGGGAGAAGGTTGTGCTATCTGACGAGGAGCTGGTGCGGCGTTATGCCGTACTCTATCCGGAGAGGACCGAGTATCAGACGATGACGATCAGGTATCTGGAGACCGTATTGAAGCGAGGGGGAAGGGAGGCGGTGATGTGGCGGAGGCGTCTCCTGGCGCGGATGCACGACGTCTCGGAATTCATGAAGACGCTGAAGCAGCGTTATTCGATCTGGTATAACAAGAACCACGATCGGTATGGGACGTTGTGGACGGAGAGGTTCAAGAGCTTGCTGGTGGAAGACAGGGAGGCCGCGTTGCGGATCACGGCGGCGTACATCGACTTGAATCCGGTAAGGGCCGGGTTGGTGGAGGATCCGAAAGACTATCGTTGGAGCGGTTATGGAGAGGCGGTGGGAGGGAATCTAGAAGCGCGTGAAGGGATTTTGGAAGTGGTGCGGGACGCCAGCGGGAGGCCGTTGAAGTGGAGGGAGGCGTCGAAGGAGTATCGGCAGATACTCTATTGCCAAGGGGCCCTTGAAGCGCCCGCAGATGCTACCTTGGGAAAAATCTCCAGGGAGGCTTGGGTGAAAGTATTGGAGGAGGACGGCAGGCTACCGGTGGCGGAGGCGCTGCGGTGTCGAGTGCGCTATTTGACGGACGGCGCGGTTCTTGGTTCGAAGGACTTTGTGGAAGATATATTCGGAATGTATCGCAGCCAACTTCAGACCTCACTATCTTGCCCCTTTAAAGGAGCTATGCAATCGCAAGTTTAAATCTCGATTTATAGCCGAGTTGGAAGGTAATGGTTCGGCCCGAGCGGTCGGGCATCAGGAGCGGGTTCTGGTTGAGAGTCTGGAGGTACTCAATCACGACTTGCTGCAAATGAGGGGAATAGTTTGCGGTTGGGAATAGATGCGCTTCGACGGTTGCGCCCCTCTCTATGAGGGCGCCGTCGCAGTGAGTCAGATTGCGAAACAGATCGTGGTCGTCACGATAGTTGTCGTAGCCTTCTTTAAAGGGTTCAAACTGCTTGTAGAAACTATTGCGGGCGAGGATTTTCAAGGCATCCATGATGGATTTGTTGGAGGTGTCCAGGCGGACATAGTTCTGCTCAATGAGTCGCTCCAGGCGCGAGCATTCGGTCTCGATTTGCTCCCCTTCGAGTTGGAGGGCATTGAGCTTGTGATCGAGGCGAGCGATCATGGCGCTCCTTGAGGCGCTTTGGCCCGGATGGGCATGTTCGGCCAGGAGCAGTCTTTTCAATGCTTCGGTGGATTGGGTTTTCTGCTTCAGGAGTGCTTTAGCGGCACCGCTTTTCTCCTGCCTATCCTCAAGGTGTTGGGCTAAGCGCTGGTAGTGGATGGTGCGATAAGAGGTGATCTGATTAATCCCAAAGTGCTTATCGAGGTATTTGAAATCATTCTCCTGAATCCAGCGACTGAACATCCCTTTGAGGACTGCTTCATCGGGGGCTTTTGGGTCGGTCCCTAAGATGCTCACCGTAATGGTTTGATTTCTGGGATTGGTCGCTTCCACCACCCATTGGGTAAGATGAGGATTCTTTTTCCACGGGCCCCGCTGATAGCAAAGATAATACTCCTGGAGATCTTCGGCATGGTTTCTGGGGCGCAGCAGGCGCAGTTGTCCGTCGATCCGTTGCAGGGGCTGGCCTTGAAACCTTTTTCCCAGGTGATGATTTCGAGTTGAGGATGCTCCAGGATGGCTTCGTAAAACCAGTCCGCGGCGATCGCCCGGTCCACGTAAATGCTCACCTTCTTATCCGCAGGCACCTCTACCAATTCGAGCATCGCTTCGCAGTTGGGGATAAACCGTTTCCTTATATCCTCGTAGTTGTCGGTGCTGGCAAAATAGACCGGAGAGCCCTTCAGGGTATGAATAAAATCGCTGTGAAGCGCTTTGTCGGCCAAACGGATGGTGGGACACCAGCCCGCCAGGAGCTTGCTCATGCCGGTGTAATGTTTGGTGTGCGGATCATAATAAAAGCTCTGCTCACAAGAAGCATTCAGGTTCCTCGCGTTCACCCTGAGGATCGCTCTTAAAAGCGCTTCATGGGCCAGGGCGCTGAGCCTTTGGCGTTGCAGATGGGGCGTATAGAGGACTCGCCCGATGAGCTTTTGCAGGTCTTCCAGATCGAGCAGTTTGCTCTGCTCGATATTCACCGCGGCCAACAGCGCGCAGGCCAGCCATTGCTTCAAAAGCCAGCCCTCTTCGCCATCTATCTGAGCCACTTGCCCGAGCCCTTCACTGAATACCAGCACCCCTAAATGTCGACACCACTGCACCGATTCGGAACTGCCCGTGGTAAAATCGGGAGACTCCTTGCGATTCTCCTCTTCGCCTTCGGCCTTGTTTTCTGCTTGCTCCTGCTCTGCCTGCAAGGGTGAACCCTTGGGAGAATCCCAGGCAGTCTCCCGATTTTGCCCCCTCCTCTGCTCGGCCTCCTTGGCCAAGGCCTCTTTGAGCTCCTTAAACAAAGGGCGCAGGGTTTCCCCACTGAGGCTGACTGCGAACACCTCCTCGATCTCACCGCGTATCTTCTTGCTGTAAGCGTACCGGCTCTGCTCATAGATCTCAAAAAAGCGCACCCGCACAAAACTCCGTATTTCCCGGGTCAATTTGCGATGCCACCGGCGCCCCGCCAACACCCGGCCCAGGGTTTCGGCATCGCCACTTTGCAGGGCCTCGCCCCACCGCTTCATCGTCTTGGGGTCAACCTCAAATTGTCTCTGTAAGCACCCTATCTTCAACCCCGCATTATAGAGCCGTCCCACCAGAATCTTGAATCCAACCTGCTCGCGATCGTCCCCCACCACTTCCAATAGCTCATGGCCGTAATAGACCTGCAATTGGCCTTTGCTCAGGTCCCGATAGACCGTCAGGCAGGGATTACGCTTGTCTACCCCAAGGAGGCATTGTAGGCAGGACTCTTCTTGCTCGGTAGGTTTCTCCATTTTCTTCGAATTAGTTCTTCGAAGGAGAAGCCTACCGTTTTCTTTCTCTCGTTAAAAGTCGGGAATTCTACTTGCGATTCTACCCACCCCGACAACCCGCATAATAGCGAGTTCTGAGTTTGGGAGACGAAGGCAAAGTGGCGCGAGGGTAATGAGAGGAAGCGATTGGGAAGGATTGACTGTGCTTCGGGATCTGAGGAGGGAGGTGTTTGGGTAGATACTTGCGGAAGACTCCAAATAACTGGTTCAGCGCATTCGGGAATTTGACATCCACATGTCGGGGTTGGGGCCGATTGTGTCTTTGACCGGTTGGGTCAACTGCTCGAGTTGCGTAGTCGTGGCTGTGTCCAGCTTCAGGGAGAGTGACGGGAGATTGCGCTCAAGCTCTTTGGGATTTCTGGCACCGACGAGAAACGAAGTCAGCCCCGCCTGCTGTTTGACCCAAGCGAGTGCCACACTCGCCATTGAAGCGCCGACTTGGGCGCAGACTTCCCGGATACCCGCAATAGCGCGAAAGACGGCTTCTTCGCAGCCGGGCTCGTCGTGTTTAGAAAGTGGTCGGGAGTTCGAGTACAATCGTGTTCGCGCGAGACCCTCCGGCACTTCAACAGCCGTCTTGTACCGTCCCGCCAACAATCCTTGCGCGAGTGGACTGTAGCAGATGAGCCCAATTGCATGTTGGCGGCAGAGCGGCAGGATTTCGAATTCGATCGCGCGCCAGAGTAGGCTGTAGGGCAGCTGATTCGCAACCGGCCGGCTGATTTCAATAAGATCGGAAAGGTCACCGATGGCGAAATTCGAAACACCCAAGGCGCGGACTTTCCCTTTCGTCACGAGCTCTTGAAGCGTGGGCCAGGTGGACTCGATCGGAATCTTGTGATTTGGCCAGTGGATCTGGTAGAGGTCGATATAGTCTGTTCCCAGATTCCTGAGGCTCTCTTCGCATGCGGAAACGATTCCCTCGGGAGTCAGATGGGTCGCGCCTACCTTGGTAGCAACTACAGCTTTTTCGCGCCGGCCCTCGAGGCCCTGTCCGAGGACGCGTTCGGAGTGTCCCGACTCGTAGCCCTCCGCGGTATCGAAAAAGTTGATCCCCGAATCCAGGGAAGCGTGTACCGTTGCGATTGAAGTGTTGTCATCCTGATCGCCCCAAACCGTTCCGCCTGCGAAGGGCCAGCAGCCCAGAGCCATCACTGAGACATCAATGTCCGTATTGCCTAGTTTTCGGTATTCCAATGGAGCCTTTTTACTGGTGGACCTTCTTAGTTCCAGCCCACGATTGCCACTCCGGAACCGGTTCAATCGAGGTTGAAACTTCAAATGAAGGTTTCATATTTCTGCTTCTCGGTAGTACCATAAGGCGACCCGAAAACCCGCTTGTACATTGAAGTTTCAGGTTATTGTTGAGCTTGAAAGTAGACCTCCTCATATGGCTGAATCACCACAAATCCTTCTCCGGAAAACTCCATCTGGATACTTTCCCCGCTACCGCGACCAAAAAAAGTTTTGAACGAAACATCCTTCTTAAATGCCGGTTCCAGATTTTGAGACCACGCAACAGTCGCATTGGGATCTGTAGTGATGGGATTGTCGGGCCGGACTTCCAGTGTGATTGGATCGTATTGTGTTGTGATGGCAACAAGGCCCGTTCCCTCTAAGCGGATATTAAAGAGACCGCCGGAGAGCATCGCTGCTACTCTCCTCATCATTTTGATTTCGTTTTTGATACCATCTTCAAAAGCGAGAATGTCGTTACCATTTACAAAAATCGCCTGACTCTCTAGCTTCAGGAGGGTTACCTTTTTGCCTGAATCCGCCAAATAGAGAACTCCTGTACCTTCAGCCTTAGTAAGTCTTGCTCCTTCGCCGCTGACAGCCTTCTTGAAAAGATTCCCGACGCCTTGGCTTAGGATCCCTTCTCGGGTGAACTTTATCTTGCCATTATAGGCAACCATTGAGCCCATTTTAGTCCAAATGGATCCATCCAGATTTACCTCCAGCATCCGGTCTGTTTCGAGTTCGAATAAACCTTCACCTCTGTCTTGGTTTTTCGTTCGTTTGATGAAATTGGTCAGTGAGTAATCCTTCACAGTTGCTTTCAGTGTATAGTTCAAATTGTGCCACAATCTATCAGCCCTATGGCATCATTGCGTTAGTTTTGGGTTTTGATTGGGAAATTGCAACTGATGACTTAAGCAGATTCGGATTGAATTTCGTTCCACTTCATTTTCCAACCGGGATGTATGTCAGGAGCCGCGTGTTTTGGCGGCGACGGCGTAGCGAGTGCGACGGAGATCGGCGATGAGGCGGATGGCCACGAGGAGTGCGAGGGATTGAAAGAACCAGAAGGCTTTAGGGAGGGAGCGAGCCAGGTCGAGGGGGAGCTCGGGAAAGGGGAGCACAGTGGCGGAGGCGTAGGCCGGCGCGCTGGCGGGCGAGATACCAATGAGCCAGATTGCTCCCGCCAAAAAACGGTTGCTGATGGTAACGAGAACCGAGCCCGCCATCAGTGGGACGACCCCGCCGATGATTGTCGCGATACCGACGGCGCGACCGCCACGGCATTCGAGGAGGGCGTGAAAACCGAGTCCACCGGTGACGAGAACCAGAGTGAAAGCGGATAGTGCCAGCAGTGACACTTCGCGACCGGGGAACCAGCGCGAGTCGAACATCTGGCGTGCGAATAGAAACCAGCTTATCGCCCCCGTGAGAGCCATCAATGCAACCCAGCCGAAGGCGGAGGCGGGATCGGTTCCGGTGGCGAGGGCGTTACGATTCAGTTTTCGCGCTCGACGCCAACCCCGGAGCTGGGTCTCGGCGCTCGGAGTGATCGTTAGAGTCAGCACCCAGATCATAGCAAGGCTGAAGGAGCCGTAGAGTCCGACCATGGCGACCGCTTCCGACGCTTCCGGCCGCCAATCGGCCCCTTGGCCGAGGCGACCGGCTATCCGGCTAAACTCTCGGGTGGGAAAGAGGGTGCCCGGCTCGATCAGCGGTAAAGCGTTGCCGAGTAGGAGCACTTGGATCCAGGCGAAAAATCCAACAGCCCATGGTTTGCTCAAGAGATGGGATTCGTGACGCCGCCACCGCCTCCAGAGCATGAAGATTCCGGTGAGAATGAAAGCGCTCTGCGAGAAGATAGTGAAGAGGGCTTCGGGAAAATCGAGACCGAAGAATCGCGCCTGTCCCAGCAGGGTCTGGACCACAAGCATCGCCGCACCCGCATCTCTGGGTAGGAGATATGGTAGAGACTCTTCGAGCACCGGCCAGATCGTGAGGTATTTGAAATAGACCAGGCCGAATCGTGCCATCTGAGGGACCGCGGTGTATAGGATGAAGATGACGGCGATGGAGATGAGAAAGGCCCAGCGGCGATTCTTGACCACCGTACCGGCGACAAGACCGGTGAGGTGGTAGAGAATGGTCGAGCTCAACAGGACACCATATAGCTGGGCGGCAACGGTCCATTGGACACCGCCATTCCAGAAGCCCCAGAAGGTGAAAGGAATTGTTGCCAGGAAGAGGATGTACTCACGTACCGGAAGACCGAAAAGGTAACCCAGGACCTTGGCCAGAGGCGACATAGGCGCCAAACGCTGATATTCGAGAACGCCTTCGTCCGCTTCCGCGGTTATACCGCCAGCGACCTGGCCTGTTCCGAGGAAGAAAAGGATCAGACTTTGGAGGACGAGGAGAGGAATGAGTGGCGCGCGCTCGGCGTCGCTTAGGATCATGTCGCCTCGGAAGGTGGCAATAGAGCGGAAGAGGAAGAAGAGAAAGCTTGATGAGATAAGGATGATAAGGAGCCAGAGGCCGAGGCCCCTTGGCCGCAGTCGCGAGCGGCAGTAGCGGCGAAAGATAGGATTGGCCCAAATTCTCCATGCCGGCACAGTCTTTGCTCGGGTTCCGGTCGGAGTAGTTGGAGAGGAATTGGGCGTCATGAGCCGTGACTACCAGATGCGATCTCGATGAGAATCTCCTCGAATGACAGGATTTTTCATCGAAGATTTTTACGGGAACATCGAGACCAATGAGACCCGTGAGAAGGGCGGCCTGATCTTCATCACTTCCGCTGAAGCTGAGGATAAGGTCGTTGCCTGAACTGCTCAGGTGGCGGACGCCTGGTTGCGACTCGAGCCATGAAACGGCCTCATCGCGACGGTCGAGGAGGGTGATACGGAGGGTGCGTTCTGATTGGCCCAGCTCACTGCGGATATCTTCGGTTGAGCCCGAGACGAGAAGACGGCCTTCGTGCATTACCGCGAGCGACGTACACATTTCGGCGAGCTCGCCGAGGATGTGCGAACTGATAAAGATGGTGGCTCCGTTCTTCGCCAGGTTCTGCAGAGTGTGGCGGAGCCGGCGCCGGGAAAGGGCGTCGAGACCACTGGCGGGCTCGTCGAGTACGAGGACCCGAGGACGGTGGAGGAGGGTTTTAGCGAGGACGAGGCGCTGGGTTTCGCCTCTAGAAAGGGTACGGCACCAGGCGGAGCGTTTGTGCGTTAGGGAGACGATTTCAAGACATTCGTCGATGCGTTCCCGTCGCTTGGATCGGTTGCCGAGGGTGTGGATGTCGGCGTGAAAATCGAGGAATTCCCACGCTTTCAGATCGCGTGGTGCGGGTGCCAGGTCGGGCATGTATCCGAGGATGCGGCGGGCGGCTTCGGGATCTTCGAGAACGTCGACGCCGCAGAGACTGATTTCGCCGTAAGTGGGTTCCATAAGGGTGGCGAGAACGCGCAAGGTGCTGGTCTTCCCCGCGCCGTTAGGTCCAACGAGGCCGCAGACCTCACCCTGATTCACTCGGAGCTGGATGTCATCGACGGCTACGAAGTCGCCGTAGTCGACCCGCAAGTCGCGAATCTCGATCGCTGGGGCATCGCCATTTGTTTGCGGCGCGCCACACGTTTCCTGATCAGAAATCTCTTTCATCGAAGAGATCCCAATTTTTGGGGAGGGCCAGGCCGATTTCATTCAGTTCACGTTGGGCATTGTCGATGCGGTCCTGGCGGTGCTGCTCGTAGGCGGCCAATTGGTCGGGGCGAAGGACCGATTGGATGGCAACCTCCCGACTTTGGGAGGGCACCAGTGGGTCGACCTCACCGGTGAGTCCTTCGAATTGCATGGAGGGATCAAAGTCGTCCGCACCCCGTGCCATGATAACGAAGATCTCATCCTTCTGCGCTTCGTCGAGTTCGACAATATTGTCGAGGCGGGTCACTTTGCGGTCGGCTTCACGTTGCACCCGTTCGGCGCGCTCCAGCATCCGGTCCTCGCGGAATTGTTCGAGGGCCTGGCCGCTCAGGGTCCTCTCCATAAATTCGTCGAGCCCGTCTACACGGCTCAGATCCCGGGAAGCTCGGATCATGTCTTCGAGCCCTGTGGTGTCACTGTTCACCACCTTGGTGAATTCTCTCGAGTTCTCCTCGGCCTTATTCTCGAGCCAATACTTGAGGTTTCTCTCCTGTAGTTCGGTGAGTTTATACTTCCGGGTGAGCTGGCCCGCCATGGTGTCGAAGAGACGCTTCTGGTCACGAAGGCGAATGCGATCGAAGATTGGCCCAATGTCTCTCAGCCATGGTTTGGCCGCTTGGAAAACGCGGTCGACGTCGACCGGATTGCCATCGAGGATATCTTCGCCGATGGAGCGGGCCTGGTCGGAAAAAATCCGGCCCGGGGGTGCCCTTTGGGTACCGGTCCCGTCTTGGAATTCGGCGATCCGAACTCTGGCCTTCTTGAGGGCGGATTCTGCTATCTCTGCCCGCTCGACGGCCGATCCCTCTTCCGGAGGGAGGCTTTGTATAAAGAGGGAGGTCCCGGCGATGCCGATTGCGAGGCCTATGAGAATTCCGAAGAAAGGTCGCATCCGCTAACTGTCGGTAAATCTGATCTGGGAGACAAGCGTGAGAATTGAGCCACGGCTGCGCTCCTTTTGAGGACTATCGTAGAAAGCTCCTCAGCATCTCCACGTAGGCAGGGCTAAGAACATTGGCCAGAGCTCCTTTGAGCATCCTTTCTAGGTAGGCTTTACTTGGCGCAATAGGTTTCGAGGATTTGCGGACGACTTGGTAGCATATCGCGTCTACAGTCTTTCCACTTGCATCCTCTGTTGGTATGCGCTTCCGGCAGTAGTCTGCAAGATGAACTCCTTCGTAACTGTCAAGCCGCTGGAGTCCCTCTTGTCCGATCAAATACAGGACTCCCTCGACGGTTTCGCCGCAAGAAGGAATTATGTCGGCCGCACTTCCATTCCATCTTGAGGAGTCGAAGTTAAAGGTGAGTCCGAAGTCTCGCAAGATACCTTTCTTCGACGCTTTGAAATCCACCCCCCTTTCTCTCATTTGCCCAGGGTCCATATTCGACCCAAAGGCGAAGTACCAGATGGTGAAGGCACTTTTCACGGAAAGACCCGGCTTCACATCGGGAATGCATTTTGTTACCGCGGTGGCCGGAAAGGACGCAGATTCTTCTGGTAGCAACGCGGCATCCCCGTCCGCCAACAGGCCAATTGCCTGCTTGTAGATTGTTTGGGCGGAGCCGGTGTCCATTGCAATTGCCATGATACCAACGCTTCTGTTTCCGAATAGCGGCAGCGGGGGCATCGTGATAACCACACCTTCAGACTGGTTTAATTCTTCTATGAGGAGCCCATGAGATTTGAGGGTTGAGTAGACTTCATCGAAACGGGCCGGACTCCGCATTTCGAGGTCGTCTCTAGTGAATAGGCACCCCGGAGGGGCGCTTAGGACCGAGCGCTGTGCACACGAATCCATCGCTTGATTTACTATCGTCAGCGGCGCGACAACGGCGGTTTGTCTGGCATTTCGTTCGGCTACCAGAACGTTTTCCGCTTCCGATGTGACCATCCAGTCCAAATTTCCGTAGCCGCGAAATCCTCGTTTCCGCCAAGGTTCAACGAGACTTTGCACGAACGATTCAACCAATTCGAAATGCTGCCGAATCGACTCATCTTCGATTGGATATTTGAATCCTAGAAAGACTCGATTTCGATCGAGAATTTGAAGGGTATGCGATATGATGGTAACGTGTTGATCGTCTGCAAAAAAAGGGTACCCGGAGATGCGGTTGCGTTGACAAGCTCCGAGATCACATATTCGGACCAATATCCTCCTTTGACATGATTTTGGAGGGCGTGGGCCAGCTCCTCTCGGTCAATCAGACCAACTTTGCTTCCACGAATTTGGTATTCACTGTTGATCTTCTCGATGGTCAGATTACCAACCGTTCCTCCGCTCCTGGTTGGGCGTATATACAAACTCCCACCACTCCGATCAAGTGCCTCTAAAGTGACACGGCTCAAGTCCTTTTCGGTTGCGCTCCAGTATCGTGGGATTGGGATATCACGTTCGGTGCATTCCCTGTAGAACTCACGCTTGTCGTTCATCTGCTCGGCAAGGCGCAGGGTGATCCAAGTTCTGGACTCCTCCTCAGGAATGATCAGTCCCGAGTCCTGGGTCGCCACGTAAAAAGAGGGTGACCTGATATAGGGATTAAGGAGCGGGGCTCGTTCGAGGGCTTCTCCCCAAGAAAAGTGTTGAGCGAGACCGGCGAAGATCGACCGCGAGTTCAACTTTTCATTCAAATCGGGGCTAACCGTCTGGTGGAGAGACAGGACTTCGTCCATCCCGGTGAGGCCGAGCATGTAATCGACAAAAGTCGTCGGACAGTCGTCAGTCACGGCTACGATGTCTCCCGAATTCGCCAGGCCAACTACACGATTCTGCAGATTGAGACACCTGAGCTTGAGGGTGCCGTCGACGCCTTGGCCCGTCGGGTTCAATGCGTCAAAGATGTTCTGGATGTGAAGCTGGACCATTTCCGAAGACTCGAATCGCAATCCGGTCAACCTACCCGTTTCCGTATTCTTCGGATGTCGAAGAATAAAACGGCCGTTGGCACAACTATCACTGCCACGAGGCCACCAATAATTGCAGCTGGCATGCTTTTTTGGGAGACAATCCCGAGAATCGCAACGAGAAGCACCAAAAAGACGCCTGCGGCGTAGAATGTAGCGCGGGTTTCAAGAAAGAAAGGCAACGAGACCGACAATCTTACGGGGGTGAGAGGCGGAATTTCTTGAGTCTGCTCTGAGTTTTGGGAAGTTCCGCGGCCTTCGTTCGCCAATGCGATTCGAGCATCTTTGTCAAGCCGGATGATGGGCAGGCCAGAGAAACCATCATCGGGACGATCTCCCTCGTCCGTGGGTTTGTGTTCGAGCTCGTCCATGGAGAGCTGAAGTAGCGGTAGGGAGGTTTCTCCGACTTTGAATCGCTTTTCCCAAGGGTCGATGTAGACCGCTTCGACCAAGAGGCGATCCCTCGACTGGACCCCAAGGATTCTTCCTGTTGTCTCACCTATTCCACAGAGACCTTTCTCCATGAGCGTTGGTATCGACCGATAAGCATAAGCCCAGATCTTCTTTGGTCGAAAAAGGCGATCCAATATACGTCGATGCAGGGGCCCCTCTGTAATGCCGAAGAGATAGACTTCCTGTCCTTTCTTCACCTGGAGGGCATTTCGCAAGGTCATGTCGAGTCGTATCTGCCTATCTGGAACATCACGTCGCGGTACGATCTTCGCTATGACGGCGCGGATTTTGGAGCACTTATCGTTTGGTTTTTTCGTCGCGACAATTCCCCAAGATCCGACATTCTCCGCAATCCAATCGGTTACCTGGGCTTGATAGTCGTCCTCTCCCACGAGGCGGAAAAGCGTGGGCTTCACCTTAAGAAGCCCCCCTACACTTTTGGTGCTTTTCATCACTTCACGAATCATTGAAACAAGGCGGTTGAGTCACTTCCCGAATGCCATGCGAAAGAGGATAAAACCGAGTCCGGTGAGAGCAATCGATCCGCCCACATGAAGGAATACACTTAACGCCATCCACACATGCTTACCGGAAGACAACATCTGGTGCATTTCTAATGAGAAGGCCGAATACGTGGTGAGCGACCCAAGAAAACCGGTGAGAACGAAGATCTTGTACTCTTGCGAGACATGCGGATGTTGATCGAAGTAGGAGTAGGCCAATCCAATCAGAAGGCCACCGACGAGATTTGCCGCCAGAGTGCCGATGGGGATCTTCGTCCAAACGTGATTGAGGGATAATGCCAGGGTCCATCGCAGAGTCGCTCCGATGGTTGCTCCGAGGGCGATGGCAGAGAGGTTGGTGATCATGGACATGACGGCGGATTCTCCTGGCAGCGAATGGAGGAAGCAGCAGATCTCTCGAAAGTGCGTTCGAATGCGATTATGCGCTCCTACCCAAAGCGGTTCTTGGGATTAACTGGTTCGCCCTTGAGGGATTCGATATGGTTCTCAAAGCGGTCGTCCAGTCGTTCTCTCGTGTCCTCGAAAACGTAGCCGAAGTAAGGACTGTTGAGAAATACACGAATTTGATTGTCCCACTTCGCCGCCAGTTCTTTGGGTATCTTGACGCCACTCCGGCGACTCTGGAAGGCAAGTTCGAAGATCTCCAGTGCGACACGGAGATAGCGGTAGCACTTCTTTTCGGTAACATCCATCACTGACCAGGCCCCTCCCGTAGCGCCGCCCTCCGCCTTCTCTTTCTCAAGCTCTGCCTCCCGAAACTCTGCAACTCGTGACTCGTCGAATTTATCCCATATCTTCTCCAGATCTGGATCAGCCAGAATACGGGACATATGCTGGATCCACTCGGTGTTTACTCTTTCGTAGATATCATGCCGTCTCTCCTTTCGGGATTGGAGGATCTGCAAGCCGAGAAAAACAAGGGAACCGGCAACCGCAACATTAGCGACAATTTGGAAGAGATCGGTGACGTTCATGTGTGGGTGAGTAGATGATGCAGGTTCGTCAAGAGCATGCTGTGGTGGATTATAGCACTGCCGCGTTTATTCCTCTTCTTGACTGCTCATCTCGGCATACCAGGACTCCTTAGTCAGGGTTGATAGTTCTCTAAACTACTCCTCGTTCGGTTCCGGGCTTTGGGAAGGGTAGCTGCGACTCGACGACAGCGTGAAACGCTGCGTGCATTTTAAGGGATTCGCCGTATTCGCCTCTCTTTCGATGGAAGCGCCCGACCATGAGAATCCGGTCGGCTTCTTCGAGGGCAAGCCACTTGTTTGGATCTGGGTTTCTCTTGGGATTGTAGCGCCACATGAGTCGATGCTTCGTTCTTGGCCGTTCAGTTGTAGAATTGGCAACGGATGAAAGCACGGCAACGGATGGGGTTCAAGGATTTCGCTACACCCTTCAGCTTTCATATCGTACGCTCGTGATCGCTTCCTTGAAGTACTTTCGATTTTCCCTGAAGGGCTTTGCCGCGACTTGATATTCGTCTTCGTAGATGACTTTTCCTGGTTTTTCGGTGCGTATCAACTCTACAAATTGGCTGTGCTCCTCGAGAAGGTGGACTATACATAACGACAAATTTAATTGCGCATACGAGAGATGGTGTTATGTCCTTTCTTTGTTATGCGTGCATTAACTATCACAGATTCCGAGGAAATGATCTTGGTTTTACAAGATGAAATTCGTCGCAGCGAGCAATCTCGTTACGACCATCGCCTCCATGGCGTCTTATTGGTGGCCCAAGGGTTGAGCGCCCATCAGGTGGCCGGTTATCTTGGCGACAGTCCGCGCACGGTGCAGTATTGGGTGCAACGTCTTAATCAGGACGGGCTGAGCGGTCTGGCCGAAAGCCCAGGGCGGGGCCGACCCTCGCGTCTGAGTGAAAGGGAACTGAAGCAGTTGGATGGGATTCTTCGGGAGAGTCCCCGCGAACACGGTATGGCGGTTAACCTGTGGGACGGCAAGACGCTGTCTCGGTGGCTTAAAGAGAACTGGCAGATTGAGCTGAGCGTACGGCAATGTCAGCGCCTCTTCCGACAGTTGGACTTTCGCCAGCGCAAACCTCGTCCGGTCCTTGCGCGGGCCGATCCGGTGGCACAACAGGCGCATAAAAAAAACTCCGTCGACTAGCAAAGGACCCTGAGATAGATCTTTGGTCTTTAGATGAAGTGCATTTCCAACAGTACGGTTCGCGTTGCCGCATGTGGGTGCCTCCAGAGGTGAAGGAGCCGATCTTAATGCATGCGCCCACGCGCGAGAAAGTCGGTTACTTCGGCGCGGTCCGTTTGCGCGACGGCAAGTTTATCTATGCCAGAGAAGAGGACCGCTTTAATGCTGACAGTTTCTGGGGATTCTTGAAGCTTTTGAGACAACGGACAAGCCGTTCACCCGGGAAAACGGTACTCCTCTCAGACAATGCGCGCTACCATCATGGGCTTCTGCATAAAAGCTGGCGCGAGGAATGCGCTGATGTATTCGAGCAGGACTTTCTGCCTCCTTACAGTCCGGAACTCAACCCCATTGAACGGATCTGGAAACTGACCCGTCGACTCTGCATTCACAACCAGTACTTCGCCTGTATCGATGAAGTCTCCGACCGGGTGGAAAGCAAGTTTCAGGAATGGGCAACGGGGAACGAAACCCTCCGAAAACTCTGCGGTATCATCTAAGCCGTTATGCGCAATTATTTATGGCACCGAGTATAGATGCCAGATTTCGCGGATCATCCGGTCGGCATCTTCCCGAAACCAGCAAATGGCCCTCCTGCTTTTCGGCTCTTTTAGCACATATGGAACGACTAGATGCTCCTGGAACCACAGCAAAAGCCCGGATAGGTACTCTTCTTCAAACTCGCTCAGGTCGGCTCGATGCCTCTGTTCATAGGCAGCAGAAAAGATCCCCTCTTTGGAGCCAGAATCCTCATCCCGTCGTTGGGTGATGAATCTGATGAATCGTTTCTGCATGACGGCGAGGAGAGGCAGATCGACGGCCGGCGGCACTGCCTCCTTTGAAATGTCTTCCAGTTTCGTGGGGAGATTGATGCGTTCAAGTTTGCGAAAGGTATGAGCTCGATCGCTCGTATAAGAAAGATAGTAGAGCATCGCCGGCGGAGTATATTCCCGGAAAACCTCAGGGAGCAGCACCGGCATCCGTTGCAACGACACTTGTCTAATTCGGGGCCAGTTTATTGGTGACCGAGAAGACGAAATGCTCACGCATTCCGCTACGCAACTAGGTGGTGCCCGTAGCGGAATGCGTAAGCATTTCGATCTTCGCTCACCGTAGTTGCCCGCGACGCCCTGTTAGGTGGTCGGAGCGATCACGGAATTGATGGCCGATAGCAACTCGGTTGGTTCATCGGTCCCGATTCTGTATCGGCGATCCTTCTTGAGTTGAATCTCAACCGCATCGAATCCCGAGACGTTGAAGAGCCAGCCGTGCGGTATCCACTTAATGGCCCAGCCGTAGTACCACCGATTCCGTACGATGACAGCTTCGTGAATATCGACAACTGCGAATCCCTTCCTGATCAGGCCGACGCCAAACTTGATGGTGATCTGGTCCTGCGATACTGTGACGGTTAGAGAATGGAAGATAACTGCACAAACCAGGAATATCAGTGCTACGGCAAAAGGGATCAGTCCAGCTGCCGGATCGTTGAGCATTTTCAGGAAACCGATGCCTCCGAAGATCGCAGCCCCGCATTCGAGGATTGACCACATTAGGGTTCCGGTTTGAGTGTGTTCGTAGTGGTTCATGTTTGAAGGTCTCCAGCCAAACGCTTACTCATGCCGAGCACCGGCGAGTCGCCCAAGTTCATGGCACAGAGGGCTCGTGCAGCATTGGCAGAGGAACGCGTTAGCTAGTTCTTGATGGGTTATCATTACCTGCCAAAAGCGGATCGAAGGAGTCGATAGAGCCATTCTTAGTCCAACCGTGATGAAGCGCTCCCGATACATTCCAAGTGCCTTTTTGGAAAGCTGGGGGTCAGTCGTGCCCAGCAGGGTGGAGAAGGTTTCGAGCAGGGGCGGGCCGATGCACCAGTGAAGTTCCTCAGAAGGAGGGGCTTCTCTTCAAAGTGTTCTCAGGGCATACTGAATGCAGTTGGTGATCCCCACGAATGGATCAGTCAGGGTGCCGTCGAGATCGAAGAGAAGGTGCATAGTTTTGATCGGGATGTCTGGTCGCAGGAACCACCCTGTTGATATCTCAACGATTACTGTGTCGCTGAAACCTAATTCGACGGGGCTTGACACAATGTCATATATGACATATACCTTAGTAGTTGAATGGCAGAGACAAACCGATCGTGTGGTTAGAAGGCGAGGTCAAAACACCGCCCTTCTCGACTGAAGCTCGTATCGAAGCAGGGACATTGTTGCGCAGATTGCAGCAGGGCGAAAACATTGGGTTGCCGCATTCTCGGCCGATGCCGTCGATCGGACGGCACTGCAATGAGTTACGCGTCCGGGACGAGAACCGGAATTGGCGAATTATCTATCGTATTGATTCTGATGCCATCGTCGTCGTTGAGGTCTTTGCGAAGAAGACCGGAGCTACACCGAAGAATGTCATCAGCAAGTGCGATGCCCGATTAAAGGCATACGATGAAATTGTTTGAAGAACGAGAGATGAAGAAGTCGAAGATCGAACTGCTGAAGAAAGCAGGATGGAAAGTCGGAACAGCCAAGGAGTTTCTTGGGTTGACCGATGAAGAAGCAGCATTGATTGAAATGAAACTTGCGCTGGCGCGAAGCCTGAAGGAACGCCGGATGGCGCATGAATTGACGCAGGACGAACTGGCCAAGGAGTTGGGATCGAGTCAATCGCGAGTTGCGAAAATGGAAGCGGCGGATGTAACGGTTTCGATGGAGTTGCTGGTTCGGTCCTTGTTGGTGTTGGGAGCTAGCCGTCAGGAAGTGGGGAGCATCATCGGTAGCATGAAGGTAGCGCCAGCCGCATAACGCAGGATCGCACGTACTCCCGACGAAACGGGATCAGTTGAATTGGGCGGCAGACTTTGGGAGTGGGTTTATAGGTCGGTTCGTTGCGGACGACTCAGAAGAGTTTGGTTTGCAGTGCCGCCGACCGTTACAGACGGAGCGCGTCTTCATCATTTGTGCTTACGTTTCTTCCGCCGTTTGGGAGCGGCTCCCCCTAGTCGCACGTACATCCTCTCGTAACTGTCGAGAAGGGAACGGTCAAGTCCGCCTTTTCCTGTAAAATCGAAATGGCATAACCTCTATTAGATTATCTTTACTTTCTTCCCTTCAGGCAGCGAATTTCATCAGGTCCGGATCCTCCCAGGTGCTCTCCGGATCGCTCCAGATCTGTTTGAGTCGTTCCACCAGGTAGGGTTCCATGCGGACTCCTCGCCAGCCTTCTGAGGCATCCACCAGGACCGCGAAGATCAGGCACAGTCCGCTCGTTTCGGAGCGGAATCGGGGAATCACTTTGGTGCGACGGCGCCCTTCCCCGAAGAGTCGCTCCAGCAGATTGGTGGTGCGGATCTGTTTTCGGTGCAGGAAGGGAAATTTCAGCGCTGTGAGCGATTCCTCCAGGTCACGCTCCAGGCACTTCATGGCGGCTGGAAAGCTCCCCTTGTATTCCTCGATGATGGCGCGAGCCTGTTCTACAGCCTCGCGGTATCCCTTCGCCGTAAAGGCTTTGTGAATGAGCTTTTTGAGGGTGGGACGGGCTACCTCTGGAAGCTTGTTGACGATGTTGCGCATCTTGTGCACCTGGCAGCGCTGCACCAGGCTGTTCGGAAACTTCCTTCCCACCGCCTTGCGTAGACCCGAATTACCGTCCATCACACTGAGTACTGGATCGGCCAATCCCCGGCTCTTCATGTCCTCCAGGAAGGCCTCCCAACAGGCGCTGCTCTCCTTGTCCCCTACGGCCATATGAAGCAATACCTTACGTCCGTCCCAGAGCATCCCGTAGGCGCATAGGACCGCCACTGCCCTCTTGTCTTCGGGCCGCAGCCTCATATAGATCCCGTCCAGAAACAGATAGAGCACGCGCTCACCACTCAGATCTCTTTCCTGCCACTTTGCAAAGTCCATCCTCAGACTTTGGCACACCTCATTGACCACGCTGCGCCCGGTCTGCTCTACCCCCAAAGACTCGATCAGCGCCGTCTCGATATCGCGCTGACTCATCCCTTTCACATAGAGCATCGGCACCAGCTCCAAAAGCCGCTTCGAGCGTCGTCCGATCGCTTCCAGCCAGGCCGACTCGAACGGCTCCAGCCCGTCGCGAATCTGCGGTACCTGCAGCTCAATCGTCCCTTCGCAAAGATGCACTTTCTTCGGCTCATAGCCATTGCGGTAGCCCCGCAGTGCTCCATCACTCGAGCGCTCATAGCGCTCTCGCCCCAGAAAATCGCTCACTTCGATCTCCAAGGCTCTTTGCAGCATCAGCTGGGCTCCCCGTCGGGCCGCCTCCCCCAGTGGATCTGTGCTGCTCGCGATTCCTTCCATTAGCTCTTGCTCTATCTTCTCACTCGGTGCTATCTTCTTCATGGTGTAGTCTCCTGTTTTTCGGGGCCGCCTTTCGGCCCCGGTTTGGTTACATTTTTGTTTTCAGGAGGTTACACCATTTTTCTTTTTACAGGAAGGATAGGACGTCACCAAGGGAACCCAAGCCTGTGTCCGGAGCGTCGTGTTTCTGCGGGCTGCGCAGTTTCGACAGCCATGATGCGATTAGGTGAACAGGCAACTTCACAATAAGCCTACGTTCATGTTCAAGGTAGATCTCTCGAACCCACCTTAATTCTCTGTCTTTTTCAATGTTCGCCTGCTTGCTGCGGTTGATGATAAAGCCCAACTTGCCATGCTCTCCAGATAGATACGAGAGCATTTGTCTGTATTCAGAAGGACCAAGGTCGGAAGAGTAGTTCTTAACCTCGAAAATCATCTGTCGAGACTTGTGGTCATCCAAAATGCGTTTCCAAGCCTCAGTATTGCCCGTGTTCCTACCTATTATATCCCTCCTTTGAGTCAGGTTTCGGTTAGGATGCAGCTCGGCGTTAACAATTCCGGTTGCAAACACGATTTGAACGGCCTGGAGGCACCACTCCTCGAACTTGCCTGCTCCGGTGTCCCCGTCGGGAATGGTGTCGAGTTGGGCAATGATTTGGCCAAGCTTCCTTTTTCGAATCTCGGGAGTTTCTGAGCGTACTTCGATATCATATTCGTCATGGATTTCTTCAATTTCACTGACTTGGAGTTCATGGCCGCTAAGGTGCAATGCAATCCAGTAACAGGGGTGAATCAGTATTTTGGAGTTGGCGTGAACGGAGAAGTCAGGCGCTTTCCCGTCGTGACAGAATATATAGCTGGATGAAGTAGGTTGCCAGATACCGAAAAAGCCAACGCTGTACAGGTTATGCACCAGTTGCTCCGGAGAACGAATCAAGGCGAACGTCTGGCCCTCCGCAGGGGTCAGAATTTCGTTCGACATTAGTTGTGGCATTAGTCCGTGGATGTCCGTCAACGTCAGTGTTGATGTGCAACCGGCAAATAGGTCTAGCATCTGCGAAATCCCTGGAATGATTTCTCCGTATTCTTTCTTGAGATCGTCAAGCCTCGAGATGGACACATCACGAGAGGTGGCCTCGATGTCTTCGTTTACAATCGTGTCCCTATTGTGTGAATTCGCATGGTTGAATGCGGAATTGAGAAGAACCATTAGATCGCGTGGTCGGTAGAGAGTTAGTCTCAGGCACCGCCGAAAGCCATCCATACCACTCAGGTCTCTTGAGGTTACACGGTCCCATGCGCGCAGATTTTTTTCCAGGTCAATGCCGAAGGCCTCCCTGATGCGATTGCATATCATATTGAATAGATGGAATTCGTCCCAATGGAGCCTCAAAACATTACTTTCGATATTCCGCGAGTAGTCCGGGTCATGAATCTGTATTGCACGAAATATATTGTCCCGGAGAAACACAGTCGTTGGTGTCTTGGGAAGTGACGCCGCGAGTTTGTCAAACGCATACACAAGACCTGTGAGAATTGATACGCCAATGGGATCAGGCTCGTAGCCCTCGTCAATCTTGTCGGCAGTAATGTGAAGAGTATGCTTGGAGATCTCCACAGTGCGGTTGCTGCATCTTGCAATTTATTGATTCCTAGCGTTCGTGCCAGGGTGGCCACGCGTTTCTCAACAGACACAGCCTTATCGACCTTTTCTTCCAGAGCATTGAATAGGCGTGATGAGAGGCTTGTTCCGCGCCTTCTGCACCTGCGTGCCAAGCTTGACAACTCTTGCAAGTTCGCGTCGCTGCGCACTTTGTAATGTTCACCAAGCTGAAGGAGTACTTCCTGCAAAACACCGAACTGGCAGGCAATGCTACAGACCGCACGGAGATAGGAAGGTTTGCTGCCAAATAGGCTAACGAATGGACGCAAGCCAATCATATCCGTCTCCGAGGGGGAAATCACAACAACCGACGTCTTCGAGTCGGACTTCCAATGACGTTCAAGTTTGTAGAATACAGCGCTCTTTCCAGTGCCGCGTCGGCCTACGACAACGCGTCGCGTGTGTTCTTCAATTAGAGACCGGTACTCCGGTGTCTCGTAGAAGACGGTGTTAAGCATTTCGTGGTCATATTCTGCCCGAACATCACCGAGTGGATTAGTCTTCATGTCTTGTCCAGGTTTCCAACAGCTTCAGCTCCGACCAACGCCCTGTCGGATTAGAGTGAGCTATACTCGGTGCCATAAATAATTGCGCATAACGGCTTAGATGATACCGCAGAGTTTTCGGAGGGTTTCGTTCCCCGTTGCCCATTCCTGAAACTTGCTTTCCACCCGGTCGGAGACTTCATCGATACAGGCGAAGTACTGGTTGTGAATGCAGAGTCGACGGGTCAGTTTCCAGATCCGTTCAATGGGGTTGAGTTCCGGACTGTAAGGAGGCAGAAAGTCCTGCTCGAATACATCAGCGCATTCCTCGCGCCAGCTTTTATGCAGAAGCCCATGATGGTAGCGCGCATTGTCTGAGATGAGTACCGTTTTCCCGGGTGAACGGCTTGTCCGTTGTCTCAAAAGCTTCAAGAATCCCCAGAAACTGTCAGCATTAAAGCGGTCCTCTTCTCTGGCATAGATAAACTTGCCGTCGCGCAAACGGACCGCGCCGAAGTAACCGACTTTCTCGCGCGTGGGCGCATGCATTAAGATCGGCTCCTTCACCTCTGGAGGCACCCACATGCGGCAACGCGAACCGTACTGTTGGAAATGCACTTCATCTAAAGACCAAAGATCAATCTCAGGGTCCTTTGCTAGTCGACGGAGTTTTTTTATGCGCCTGTTGTGCCACCGGATCGGCCCGCGCAAGGACCGGACGAGGTTTGCGCTGGCGAAAGTCCAACTGTCGGAAGAGGCGCTGACATTGCCGTACGCTCAGCTCAATCTGCCAGTTCTCTTTAAGCCACCGAGACAGCGTCTTGCCGTCCCACAGGTTAACCGCCATACCGTGTTCGCGGGGACTCTCCCGAAGAATCCCATCCAACTGCTTCAGTTCCCTTTCACTCAGACGCGAGGGTCGGCCCCGCCCTGGGCTTTCGGCCAGACCGCTCAGCCCGTCCTGATTAAGACGTTGCACCCAATACTGCACCGTGCGCGGACTGTCGCCAAGATAACCGGCCACCTGATGGGCGCTCAACCCTTGGGCCACCAATAAGACGCCATGGAGGCGATGGTCGTAACGAGATTGCTCGCGACGACGAATTTCATCTTGTAAAACCAAGATCATTTCCTCGGAATCTGTGATAGTTAATGCACGCATAACAAAGAAAGGACATAACACCATCTCTCGTATGCGCAATTAAATTTGTCGTTCTGTATAGAAGGAAGTTTACTATCTCAATTATCTGATTCTGAATGCCCTTAAGTCGTCCCTCTTTCGCAATATTGCTCCTCCTTACGCCGCTTCTAGCGGTTACGGTTGCGAGGGCGCAGTGGCAGACGCAAACAGTCGAGCTCCTGCCCGGCTGGAACGGGGTCTACCTCCATGTGGGGACTCCTCATGACACCTTCGACAACTTGCTCGCGGGCACGCCTGTGAGCGAGGTCTGGCTCTGGATGCCGGATCTCAGCACATTGCAGTTTGTGACCTCGCCCGCCGAGCCTCTGGATGTGGATACCCGCTGGCTGTCCTGGAAACGCGAAGTCCCGATCGACGCCACCCTTAACACATTCCTGGGCAACGCGGCTTACCTCGTCCGCCTGGATGACCCCCTTCCTGGAAACGCTTCGAGTTATTCCTTGGCCATCAAGGGCAAGCCGACCCCGCCAATTTACCAGTGGAGTTCCGAGGGGGTCAACCTCCTTGGTTTTTCAACGGTAGCTAGAGGCTGTCCCAAATCCGAGAGGATTTGGGTGGAAGCCTGATACCGATATCAATCTTCGTCACGTTATGTAGACCACGACATGCCTTCCGTCCTCGGTAGCTTACCTTTTATCCGTTATGCACCTTTCCAGCACCCTTCCTCTCGCTTTGAGTCGATAGTTCTCCCAAGGAAGCGCCTCTGACTCGATTCTTGGATCCCTATGCCGCCTGCGTTGCCTCTTTCTCATGTTCTTGCGCAAGTCTCTGCGCGATTTTCCATAGATTGTGGGACAGAACCGACCAGGCCACGCTAAGGTTACGGTTGTCAAAGCCTTTGCTGCGTATCTTGCCCCCGTGCCATCGGTTCTTGAGCACTCCGATCCGGCCTTCGGTGCTCCCTCGTCGTCGCTGCAACCGGACAAAGCGCGGCTCCTCCATCCGCTCCTTGAGCTCTTGTGGATTGCGGGGCGTAAGGGCGTCAAAAATCCCCTCTGCCTGGAGCCGCTTGCTGGCCGCCTTCGAGGCATAGCCCCGATCCCCACTGATCGCTTCGATCTTCTCCTCTAAAGCGAAGCCCTTTTGCCTCTCCAGACTTTCCCAAAGCTGCTTCAATTCGCTCGGGGCCTGCCCCCCATACAGTTTCCAGTCCAACAGATATCCCTCTGCGCTCTCGCATAAATAAAGGGTGTTGCCAAACTCCACCTCCCGATCTGCCTTGCCTCGCACGATGACGTCAATCTCAGGTTCGTAGGCGCTCAGGATCTTCTCCTCATTCTTCACCTGCCGCCCCCCTATGATCCGTTCGTGCGCCTGTTTCATGACCTGCGGTATCTGCTCTAACATACCATCCATTCGCTCGATGATTCGGCTCGCCTTCTTCTCGGTGTAATCGCTTTGCATCCACATAGCTTCCAATAAGTCACGGTGGCGAAGGGCATGGCCCTCAATCTTCTTGAGCAATAGCTTCATCCGCCGCAGGATCCCTTTACGCGCTTTGCCCGCCTCCCGGCGCCGACGCGCATGCGTCATCTCCAGGCACCGTTTGTTCATCTCCCGAGCCAATCCCTTTGCTCCCTGGGGCATGCGCTGTTTCATTCCCGCCTGCCGGATCAGACTGATCGCCTTGAGCAGCGTTGCTCCCACATCCTTGAGCAAGACCCAGTCCACGGGCCAGTGGATGTTCGCTTCCAGGCAAGTGGCGTCGATCAGGCATTCCCTCGTATCGATCGGCTTCTCTAATCCTGCCTCACCACAATGTTCAGCATTGCCCACCACCTCGGTCATCCTTGCATGCAGCTGTCTCAGATACGCTTCGTCGAAGAATTTCGAATCCCGTTCCAGACTGCTCTTCGATATTTTCCGGATCCCGTCTACCTCACGCACCCGGCAAAAATTAGTCAGAAGCTCACTGCGTCCCAACTCCTGCGACAGACAACGAAAGGATATCCCTCCGAGTAAATGACGCACCACCTCCACCCGCAGCGCTTTTATCGCTCTTAGAGCGCGTCGCTCCCGATCCTTCCCTCCCGCTTCATCCCATCCTTCCAAGGCTTTTACGATCGCCTCCCTTTCCAGCGAGGAGTCGATCAAAACCCGGTCAATCCGCTCCATTGTTTCCAGAAACACGGTGTAGTCTTTGCATCGAATGACTGGAGTTAGGGCTGGACGCAGGAAGCTTTGTACGGCAATATTTTTCATGAGAAGGGCGTGCTTTGTATTTGACTAACGCAAGCATAAGCGCCCTTTTTCGCCGGATCGAGCTTTTTGCAGCTCTATCCGGCCTTTTTTTTGCCCATAACTCATTAAAAATCAATTGTTTCCACCACTGGGACGGGCTCTAGATACGAATGCCCCCGATCTCGAAGCCTTCTTCACTCCCGCGCCCTCGCTGCTGACAAATGGCGAGATCTATCAATACATAGGGGGCGACATCTCCAGCAACCCGATCCGGGTGTTCGCCTTTCGCGACACCGATGTCACCCGAGGCAAGGCTTTCTGGATTCGTGATGAGATCTTGTTCAACCGCTTTTTTGGGCCCTTTGATCTCCAGTTGCAGGACCACAATGGGGTTGACTTCGGAGATCAGATTTCGACCTCGAGCTTCAGGCTCACCAATATGACACCGGATCCCCTGACGGTCACTCTCGAGATGGTTGCGTCAGAAGCCCCTCCCGCGGGGGAGACGGCCATCGCAGGTGATCCGGAGATCCTGGTCGAAGGGGAACTCGACTTGGAGACCTTGACCCGCCCGTTCTCCCGGCTCAGCGAGGGCCCTTACCAGTGGGACCTTACCCCGGCCGGGGAGGAGGGTTCGGAAATCCACGTGACGATCGGCCTCGACCGCTCGGCGATGGCCGGCCTGGTGGGTGATCTTTTCGCTGGAGTCCTCCGCTTTACCGACTCCCTCGGTCACCTCAGGGTCGACGTGCCGGTCTCGGCGGAACAAGGGTCGGTGGCCGGACTATGGGTTGGTGAGGCGACCGTCACCCGGGTCCGCCACGATCTGAGCTTCTATGACCGTAGCGGCGAAGAGCCGGTTCTGACCGGAACCGATGTCACCTTTGGCGGGGTGGCGCGGCCCTACACCCTGCGTCTCATCTTGCATGTTGATTCGGCCGGAAATGCCGAGCTTCTGCAGCGGGTTTACTATGGTTTCGATGACAACATCGATGAGCTTCTGGCGACCCAAGAAAATCTACTCAGCCCTGACTACCTACCGATCTCACGGCGCATCAGCGCCCCTCACTTGCCATGGGAGGATGGAAATCCACCTCTGCCCCTGACGGGTGGGACCTTCAATTTGGGCCAAACCATTAGTACGACGGTTACCGTAGGTCACAGCGACCAACGAACTAACCCCTTCCTCCACACCTACCATCCCGATCACGACAATCGGAACGCCACCTTCGATGCCACCCTGGCTCCGGGAAAAGAATCCTACCAGATCGACCGGGACATCATCCTAGCTTTTGAAGCTCTGGATGAGACTTTCTCCGCTCTGACTCTGATCGGCCGGGTCATGGCTGGGACATATGAGGAAACCATCACGATTTCCGGGTCCGGGAATAACCAGAAGGAATACGCGGTCCAGGGTACCTTCAGCCTCACCCGGCTCTCCACCGTCGACAACCTCACTACTCCAACCAACTAGGAATCTGTCGGACTTTGAACTTCGAAAAATAGCTGAACACAGGATCGTAGGTTGATGGTGGTGAAATGCGACCAACTTTATACCGGCAGATTCCTTCCAATCTCACACTCTTTGTTCATTTAATGAAAGGATCCAGAACCATGAAACATCGCTTCAATACGAACCGTACTCTCCATCCAATGGCCAATCGAACGGCCGTCTTCGGCCTGGCGCTGGCCACATTCGGCGTCGCGCTCCTTTTTCTCTCGAGTGCTCAGGCGGCGGAATCGCCACCAAACCGAATGACCATCCAGAGCTTCTTAACAGACGATACCGGCACGCCCGTGGGCACGGGTTCCCCGGAAAACAAGACGATGGAATTTTACATCTTTAACGCGGATTCCGGTGGTGAGATTGAGTTCGCCGAGACGCAGATCGTGACGGTGGATGACGGCCACTTCAGCGTTGTCCTCGGGGAGGGCAGCCAGATCGGAAGTTTCAACCAGGATCTCTCCACCGTGTTCCAGGGTAGCGATGCCTCGGATCGGTATCTCGAGATCGTGGTCGACGCCCAGCCTCTGGCCCCGCGACTGCGCCTCTTGCCCGCGGCCTATGCCTTTCTGGCGGCTTACGCAAACGAAGCCGCCTTGGTCAGCGGCGGCGGCGTCGATACGGGCGCGATCACGGATGGTGCGGTTACGCTGACCAAGATGGATTCAGGCTCGGTCGATTCAGACGCCATTGTCGACGGTTCAGTCGCCAGCGGTGATATCCTGGACAACACGATTCAGTCGGTGGATATTGCGGACGACACCATCACTGGCTCGGACGTTGCTGATAACACCATCACCGGTGCGAACATCCAGAGCGAAACGATTACGTCATCCGATATTGTTGACGGCACTATCACTGGTACAGACATCCAGGACAGCACGATCACCGGTTCTGACATCGCGGACAATTCGGTGGGCGAGAGTAAGCTTCTTGAAGGTTTGTTTGAGTTTGAGGTGTTAGCTTTTAGTAGTGGAACAAATAGCGGCAGTTATAGATTCGATGGGCCCGTGCGTGATGTCGTCGAATGGTGGCCGATCCTCACGGGATGGAAACTTCAAAGTGGAGAAATAAACACTACTGGCACCGTTTCTATTGGTTTATTTTGGTCCTCGCTCGGAACCTCCGGAGTGTGGAGATTAAATTGGCAGACGCCATTGCCATTCTCAAGTGATGTCAACGGCATTGCGCACATCCTGTGGATTCCATCCCGCCTGGTGAACGACCTCAACAGCACATTTAAATAAGCGGCCCGCGATGATGGTTCTTTTCCGAATCCAGCCTGGCTTATATATGAGCAGCCTCCGGCAACCCCCACCGATCGCCGCGGGTCCCGAGCAGCCTGCCGGGTCGAGCGTTCCCCGTAAACCCTTTCGAACGATTGGCCCAGCGGATCCAAGATGAAGCATTCCCGTATAATTCGCTATACCCTGATGATCCTGGCGGGACTTCTCCCCACCGCCATGACGGCGCAGGTATCGCTTCTGGAGCTCGACCAGCGCACGCGGATCTTTAATCGGCTTCAGGAAGGCGCAGGTCTCTCCGGGGTCGGGGCGACGCCGGGCCAATTCAGCGCGTTTTTTTCCTTTTCCTCGGTCAGCCCGAAGACGGGCGACGACCCTGAGAGCGCACCTTCCGGCCCCGGGGGTAGGCAGTTTCCAATTGTCCTATGTCCGAGTGGGCGCCACGCTCTTCGGACGCGCATCGAGTTTTCAATTTGGCGAGATCATCCCACGGCCGGACACCGATGAAAACGGGGATGACTTGGCGGGTAACGCCAGCGACTACTGGGAGCCGCGTCCCTTCGAAGAAATCGACCGTCTTGGCTACCGCTGGTCCGTGAACACGGGAACCGTCGTTGCCACGGTCGCCGGCAACTACGACATCACCTGGCGGAAGAACGACCCGGAGAACGAGAAACCGGCGGACTTTGATGCCAACCCGGAGAACTATCTGCTGGAATCAGGGCTCTACTACGTGCTCTACACCCACAGTCACACCGCGGACGCCGGGATCACCATTAACCCGCCTGATGTCGCTGAAGACGGAACCACGCCGGTGAGCGATGGGTATTGGCTTGATCAGCCGCCCATTTTTCGGGACACGGAACGCTACCATTTTAGCGAAGGAGCTGGCGTGGTTTTTGCCACCCAGCCGGGCCCGGTAACGATCATCTGGAAGCGAAAACAGAACACAATCCCCGAAGAAGGGGAGGAAGACCAGTTCTTTGAAATTGGTGGCCTCTTCTTCCGACTCTACCCGCAGACCTACATTGTTTCGGGCAGCCCGGTCAAGACACCTCGGACGATCTATTGGACCTACCAGGGTTTCCCCGGTATCCCGGTCGATATCCCCGATGCCCGGGTCTCGGATATCAGGATCGTCTACAACAGCGACATGCCGGAAGAAGTCCCGGTGTCGGAGGGTTTCCCGCTGCTCCCGGGCTCGGGGATTGGCAGGGAGGGGACGGGCGTATCCTCGTCCATCACCTCCACGCTATGGTATTCCCCGAGCGAAAAAGCCTTAAGGGCGCTGAACCGGCAGGGACGGCTCTTCGTGGAGTTTTTGGGTGCTCCGGACCCCGCAACGAATATCCCGGCACACCTCGGCTTCGAAATCGTCGATGTGATTGAGCAACCTATCCCGGGCGACCAGCAGGTCGATATCGGCGAGCGAATACCGGAACGTTTCACTGACGAGGGCGAGATTCTCGAAGGCCGTGTTGCCAACCAGCCCGGTGGGGAGGAATTTGTCTTCCGCCATGTCAGGCAGGTTGGCGGGCAGGATGTCGGCGGGCCCGATGGGATCCGGTTCTTTGCCCGCAAGCAGACGCGAAACCTCAACGACCTTGTGATGTGGTGGCTGCAAGAGGGCATCGAGGGGATCCTCTGGCCCCGCAGTTATATACGCTATGATTTTGATTGGCCGGTCGACATCTCGAGATACAGCCAATACATCCGCCCGCGGGTGGCGAATGAAGAAGAGGCAAAAGAGACTGCCGTGGTGTTAAATGGTGAGGAGGCGCCGGTCGTCGAATACCAGGACCCCCTGGACCAGCCGCGCGCTTTCATCACCGGGGATTTCCGCTTTTATACCTACCTTACACCCGAGTTTCCCTCCCACCGCTCCCTCTTGCGATTCCTCGCCGGCAACGAGATTAGATTCGAGCGCGTTTTTTCCTGGTTGGACGAAGCGCTCAAAGAGAGGGACGTAATTACCTTCCCCGTTCCCGGGATGCTGCAGCCGACCCTCCTCTACGAGGCCGTCAACGGTGTCGATGGTTTCTCGAATATTGATGGACCGAGGGCCTGTCTCGTCTCCGGGGAGGTCCTTTACGTGTCCAATCTTTTCCCGGGCGCCGTCCATATAATCGATATCTCGGACCCGGCCGCCCCACAGCAGCTCTCCGTGATCCGCCATGGGGACCCGCATAACATGGCGGGCACCTGGGCTCTGAGTAATGCCTATCAGATGGCGATCGATGGTGACACCCTCTATGTGGCTTCGCAAACTTCGAGTAATGTCACGATCGTCGATGTATCGGACCCGGCTTCGCCATTGTTTGTAGCGGAGATTTCGGATCAAAGCACCGGCACCGATTTCACGAACATTAGTCAAGCGAGGACCGTAGCTGTCCATGGCAACTACCTGTTCATCGGCGCCCAAAATACTATAACGGTAGCCGATATCAGTGATCCGTCATCGCCGTCTTACGTCACTGAGATCACCGAGTCGCCGGCCACACCGGGTCTGGATCAGGTTTGGCAGGTAGGCGCGGTCGACGGTTTTCTCTATGTCACTGCTTTTCTGGGGAGCAGCTTCGCCATCTATTCGATCGGTGGGGATGGCTACTAACTTTCCAGGGCATCGCAGAACACGGATCCGGCGATTTCGCTAATTTGGCTATACCGCGCCATTTCGTGGTTGATGGAGATGTGGCGTATGTCCCGGCGCTCTTTTCTGGTGACGTCACCATCATCGATATCAGCAACCCGTTGTCTCCTGAATTGATCACCGTTATCGTCGGCGGACTGGATGGTGTTCCGGTGATGGATACACCCTCGAAGGTGGTTCTTTTCAACGACCTTCTGGTGGTGAGCACCCTGAACGGGGATGATTCGCTTTTATTTTTCGATGTCGGGGTCCCTTCGGATCCGCGGTTCATAACCGAGGTGAAAAAGGCGGATCTGGGGGCCGTCGGTTTTGACTTCATCGATGTTTTCGCAGTCGACGACCGCAATTACCTCTATGTGCCCGGGCAGGGGAGTAATACGATTTCGGTCCTTGACACCAACGCTATGTTTGGGGACCGCCTGGTCGCCGGTGACCTCGGGTCCAGTGGCAACAGCGTCGCCACCGATCTGGCGTCCTACGACCCGGTTCGCGATCTATTTTTCTGGCCGGACGAATCGGCAGTTCCCAGGGTGGTCGAAGAAACGGTTGACGTCGGGAACCGAATCGCTGCTCCGGACGGTGAGCTTGGTCGAAGGGAAGGCGAGACTTTCTGGGCGGGATACTTGAACATCGAGATCGGGGATTCCCACAACCCGAACGCTTATATCGATCCGTTTTTGTTCGGGTTCACGGAGGCGAACTTCGGCGCGATCATACCGGTCAACGCGATCCCAGGAGACAATCAGCTGGAAGTGTTGTGGTTCCGCCCCAATGACGAAGACACCACGGATTCCTTCGCCACCCACTACTGGCCGGCCGTCCTCGGCCGCTACACCATCGAGTGGCCGATTGATCCCGCTGAGATCATCCTCGCTAGCAATGATGGAACCGGACCCTTGCCCAGCCTTCTCGCGACGGGATCGATCTACTTCGAGAACGATCCTACGCAGATCGGCTACAACCCGAACGAGGAACACGCACTCATGCAGGGCGGACAGGGCTTCGCTCTTCGGGACGACCTGAACATCACGACCAACATTGGGGGCGAGTACTCCTCCGACCCCTTCGTCTTGATCGAATACATCGATTCCGACGGCCGAATTTCGATGGAACCCTTTGCGGTGCTGCGCGAAAAACCATTCGAAGGAATTACTTTCACTTACGATATCGAAGCGGCGACGGTTATCCAGGCTCCGATGCCGTTGCCGCTGCTCGAGCTCCCGCTCCGCGAGGCGGCGGAGAGTGACGCATTCAATGTCAATACCGAGGTTTCCTTCTCCCAGATCGCAGCGTCAGACGTCGACAGTGATGGTATTTTCTGGAGCCTGGATACGATCGAACGTCCGCAGCTGACTCAGTTCTCGGAGTACAACCTGCAGAGCCAGGACCTGTCCACCAACCAGACTTTATTCGTTATCGAAGCCTCCTATGATGATAACACCCTGAGCGGCGTGATCAAAGAGGGTGAGTTGGGGCTGTCCTCTTCAAGCGCTTCCGACGGGGAGGTTTCCGGTTACAATTACGGCGAAGAGGACGATCAAGATTCGATTGCTTACTTTGAGGTATCGTCGGGAGATGAAACCGTTAGCCAGGGTGATGCTGTTACCCTCTTCTCTGACTCACACGACACGTTTGTTGCCCTCACCGTTGCTTCGGTTTCGGACGAGGATTCCAAAACCGTGATCGGTATCGACATTCCCGCCTCCATGCGCAGCGAATTCACTCACGACTATACAGTTACTATTCAGGTTTCCACTATTTTCGTATTAGAAGACCGCACGAGCCAACGGTATACTTTCGATTCTTTTCTACTCAACGACCTGATCCTGCTTCTGCCGCGAACGGATCTAGTGGATGGCGATCTCGACGGCTCCTACATTTCAAGGGAGTCGTTAACCACGATCGACGTCACTCTGGACTACGAGTCGAAATACACCTTCGAAGACCGCAAGGGCAACCTGTGGGTCTACCGAGGACCCCACACTGAGGGAGGCCCGGCGGACTCGTACGCCTTCGACATGAAGTTCTACTACAAGACCCTTGAAGGCTTCTACTTTCCCGGGCAAGCGGCGCAGCCTCCGATTGGCACCCTGGCGCCTTACTTGCGCTCGCTGAACGGCGACGGATCCTACTCGGGCGATCCATTCGGGGCGGACGACCAGGCGAACGTCGTTACCTACAGGCCATTTTGGCCCGATTCTCCGATACTTTTTACGGGTGAGAGCCTGACGTTGCCCAAGCGCGGCCTGCCTGCGGTGCGCGGCCAGTCCAGCGCTGAGATCTTCTACGAACAATCGGAGAACCAGGGTACGCCGTCGGATTCCGCCGTCTTCCACGACCCCACGCGAGAAAAGGAAACCTTCCTCAGCAGCGATGGGCTCCCGAAGATCCCCGGTTCCGCGGCTACCCAGAGTTTTCTCGGAAAAACCTTTTTCACGGGTCTGCCGCCCCACCTCGTAGAGCGCTTCTTTTTTGATCCGAATCGAGGAAGCGACGGGGCGCTGGTCTTCAAGGGTGAGTTTGTCGATGAGGTCTCGGGCGACGACTACCTGCTGCTCAACGTCCTCAGCACCAACGACGCAGGTAAGCTCAAGGCTCTGGTGATCGTTGACGATGAGGACAAGGCGGCCTGGGATGCCGCCATCGTTGGATTAGAAACGACGGTGGAGATCTTTGAAGAGGATATTTCTGCTCCCGGTACCTTCTTCCCCAACGTCGGGCGAAGTACGATTATCGGTTTCGACGAACTGGCGGAGGTTACCGATGACGACGCAGCAGTCGATTCCTATGCTTTGAGCGCAACCGGTCCGGGTGAAGGTTATGTGACCTTCTTGTTCGGAAACGGCGAGGCCTTCACCCCGGTTGGCGATCCGGTCAGTATGTCGGTGATCAGAATCAGCAGTTCGCTCTTTACCGGCGAGGTAAAGCCCATCCTATCGGATAACCCGCTGAGCGAGATGGTGACGATGCAGCAAGTCACGGACCTGGCGGCGAAGACGGATCAGTTTGCGTTCGAGTGGCTGATCGCCTCTCCCGTAGACGGATCCCCGCCCGTCGTGACCTTGAATCAGCGCCAGCTTCTGATGGGTGAAAACAGCTGGACCCATTTGCGATTCCCGACCCGGTTCAGCAGCGGCGCTTCGATCCTCGATGTGGACGCCGCCCGTTTTGGGATAACCGCGGTTGGCAGCTTGACGGCGGTTGAAGCCATTCCCTTTACCGCCGTGGCGGATAACGGGGGCGAATGGGAGTTTACCCTTGATCTTTCGCAGGATGCCGACCTGGGCGGATTTACTTGCCCCGCAACACCGGGTGACGATCACGAGCACGGGAGATGCGCTGGTGCCCGAGTCTCAAGGCGCGCGGGTTGACGGAATCTTGACCGATAACTCGGACTCGACCACCGCATCGGTCCGGCTCATCAACGCCGCGACCTTCGCCTTCGCCCCGGAAGCATTGGAGGAGACTTCAGTCAGTGGAGAGCCTGTCAGCATCGTTTACCGCCAGTTTGATACCTTGGTCACGACGGATTATTCGACGCTCTATATCAGCCTTGACCTGGACTCGGACATCGGGGCACGGGTCTTCTTGAACGGCGAACACATCATTAACGCCAACATGGCAATTTCCGGTGGTTTTGCCAACACGCCGACCGCTGGGGCGCCGGCGGACTTCCTGCCCTTGAGCCGGGTTTACCAGATCGGTCCGGATTTTCTTGAGCTTGGTTCGAACACGGCTGGCACCTTGACCCATACGGTAGCGGTTGAGCTTTTCTCGGAAGTCGATGCGGGTACGACCCAATCGTTTAACCTGAAGGTGGAGGCCTTTGAAAGGATTGACCTGACGGGCCCCAATTGGCTGGCGTTGAGCTCCGACAAATTTCCCGATGGGGTGCGCACGATCATTGGCGAGACGGCGGATGTGCGGGCCCTCTCCGACAACTACGTGATCATGCGTTACCGGCCTGTCGACGATGCTGACGGGTGGTCGGATTGGACGACTCCGGCGCTCGCTGAAGGCTGGATCAAGCGCGTTCTTGCGGGCATCAACCCCTTCAATCAACGGGTGACGGACCTGTTCTCCAACACCATCGATACCGATGCCAGTATCCTGCAAGCGGCCGGTCCACGATGGGAAGGTGATATCGCACTGAACCTTCAAACCATTAATGATTTCGGTCTCATCGAAATCTATGAGACGGTCCTCAATCGGGGGCGCATGCTGAGCATCGATGCCGGGATCAACTTCGGTCCGGCCAACGATGCTTTGCTCCTGGTCGTCGGCTACTTGAACGACCTCTATCTGCTGGTCGGTAATGAGGCCAAAGCCGATGCGCTGAACCCGACCATCGGTATCGGTACGGCGGACAACACCTACGGCGACATCGCTACTTCGATGTTCTCGTTCGAGGGGCAGGTGAGCACGCTCCTCGCAGAGGAACTGGCGTTGTGGCGGGGACGGGACGATTTCTTCCAGCCGGGGGTTGAAGTCTCTCCGGTCTTCAACCGCCTGGTCTGGAATTACACCCGAGGCATTGATTCCGGCGAGGTCATCTATGCGCTGAACTATAACATCCAAGAGGATCCGACCGGCGAACTCGATGGGGTGATCGATGCCGCGGATGCGGCCGAGTTGTTCCCCCAAGGCCACGGCGACGCCTACGGCCACTTCCTGACGGCGCTCAAGGGCTACTACGGGCTTTTTACTAATGAGAATTTCACCTGGGTCCCGCGGATCGAGGCAGTTAACGTGCTTGGCGTTCCTGTCTCGGTCGATTACCAGGACGAACGCAAATTCGCCACCGCGGCCCTGGCCGCGGCCGAAGCTGGGCAACAGGTCATGGAGTTGAGTTGGCGAAGAGACTACCAGGATATAGGTGAGAACGGTTGGTCCCATTTCGAAGAGACCCGTTCCAACAACACGACCCGCACGCTGCCGAGCACACGCTATTGGGGGGTCGACCACTGGGTATCGCGCACCCAGCAAAGCGCCTACCTGAATTGGGTAGTGGGCAACGCGATGGTTCCTGAAGCCGATCCGGACCCGTCACATGAAGGCATCCAGGTCATCGACCGGTCCACCGTATTGGAGCTGAAGGAGCTGACCTTCCTGGGCGAGGAGCTGCGCCAGGCCTTCGATAACGCCGAGGGCGGACTGAACCCGCTCGGGCTCCACCAGGATAGCGTCGCCTTTGATATTAACCCCCACGGTGATGGCACTATCGGATCCGGTTTTGCGCTCGGGCAGTCCTCCCATTTCGGACAGGTCCTCGGGCGCGCTAAACGCGCCCTGAATAACGCCGTCATTGCGTTCGACGACGCCAAGGATGTGACGCGGTTGATGCGCTCCGATCAGGATTCACTCAATGAGTTTAAGACAAAGGTCGATCAACAGGAATTCGCCTTCACCAATGAGCTGATCGAGATCTACGGGACGCCCTATCCCGACGACATCGGACCTGGGAGAACCTACTCGACGGGCTATACCGGGCCCGATTTGTTCCACTATCGTTACGTCGACGATGTCGAGTTGGATTTCAATGGGAAAGTGGTTAAGGAAGATGCGATCACCTTCCGGTTGGATACGCAAACCCACCCGAGTGACTGGGACCCCGTGGACGGGCATACCTTCTTTTTTCCCGCCACGGCGCTTGAGATCCGGGATCCCGACGATGATCTCGAGGATACCAGCTACGATAGGAACGTGGACTACATCGAATTCTCCCTCGATCCCCATGGGTTCTTAGAGAAACCGGAAACCTGGCTGAGCCGCCGTGCCTCCCCCGGCGAGTTACAGGTCGCCGTTATGCGTATCATCAATGCTCGAAACCGGGCCTATGAGGAGATGGAGCGGCACGATGGTTTAAAATACCGTTTCGACCGCCTGCTCGAGGTCATGCTCGCCAAGTTCGAAACCTTGGAAACGGTGCAGATGACCAATGAAGAGATCCTTGAACTGAACAGGATTGTCAAGGGTATCCGAATTGGGGGTGATGTGGCGGAGGCGGCGGCCAAGGCAGGCTTAGATAAATTAGAACAGCTCAAGGAGGTTGCCCTTTCGACCATCCCTGATAACACGATTCTCGGGATTGCTAGCGGTGGTGACTTGCTTACGGCAGCAAAAGCCGCGATCGAGGGGACTTACGCGACCGCCTCTACTGTCGCCGAATTGGCACGTTACGCTGCTTTCGGTTTGGTTCAGGTCTCGGCAGGGCTTCTTGAGAGACAAGCTACAGATCTGCATTTTGACGAGATCGTTCCGGCCGAGATCAAGCAGACGCAACGGGAGCTTGTCTACGCCGTCGACCTGGCGCTGAAGGAGCTCAACCGGCATAACTTCTCGGTCAATCGTGCTCTGGTTGAAATGGAGAACGCCCTGATGGAGTTCCGCGCCCTCGAATCCAAGGGGTTGCGCCTTCAGCAGGAGCGCGAAATCTTCCGGCAACGGGCTGCCGTCGTCGTCCAGGGCTCTCGCACCAGAGATGCCGCGTTCCGTCTCTTCCGGAACGAGAAGCTCGAACGCTACAAGACGCTCTTCGATCTCGCGGCCCGTTTCGCGTTCCTCGCGACCCAGGCCTACGATTACGAGACCGGGCTCCTCCACACGGACGAAGGCCGCGATTTTATCGAGCGTGTCATCCGATCGCGTGCCCTCGGGGTTGTTGTGGACGGCGAACCACAGTTCGCCGGAAGTAATCAGGGAGATCCGGGGCTTTCCAGCATCCTGGCTGAGATGGAGGCCGATTGGGAGGTGCTTAAGGGGCGGCTCGGTTTCAACAACCCGGATGTCTACGGCACCACCTTTTCTTTACGCTCCGAAAACTTCCGGATCCTCCCCGGCGCTGATGGTGACGACGAATGGAGGAATATCCTTGAGGGAGCGCGAGTCGCGAACATTTTAGATGATGCGGATGTCCGCCGCTTCTGCTTGCAGATCGACGAGGGGGACGGCCTCCCGGTTCCTGGAATCATCCTAACCTTTGGCACCACCATTGCCAACCGGCTGAACTACTTTGGCAATGCGCTTGCCGCCGGTGACAGCAACTTCAGCCCGACCTCGTTCGCCACCAAGGTCTTCTCGGTCGGTGTTGTTCTCAAGGGTTATCTGGGAATGGCCGATCCTGCTCTGAATAGTGGGGTCGTCGGGCAAGCTCCGGTGGATCCTCCGGACCTTACATTCCTCGATGATGACGCCCTCGCGGCAACGCCTTATATCTATTTCTTCCCGGTTGGAGTCGATTCCATGAGGACTCCACCCCTCGGAGATGAGAGCGTGATTCGAACCTGGCAGATCCAGGATGTCACCATCCCAATGCCCTTCAATATCGGTGATTCTGCTTTCTCCACAAGGCTGCCCTACCAGTCTTCCGAATCTTTGACCGAACCGATCTTTGACATCCGGAAACACCAGGCTTTCCGCCCCGTTTCGAACCCGCTCGTTTTCGCGGGAGATAATGGTAGGCTCCTGCCTTCGACCTTCACTAACAGCCGTTTGATTGGCCGCTCGGTCTGGAATAGCCAGTGGAAGGTCGTCATTCCCGGACGCGTCTTGCTGAACGACCCGGATGAAGGCCTTGAACGGTTCATCCGGACGGTGAAGGATATCCAAATCCACCTCGAGACTTACTCCTATGCGGGTAACTGATCCAGCTTTCAAGGGTGATGTCATCATGAAAACAGATCATACTGAGGACTTTATTCGAAAGGCAGTTACCGGGCTGGGTATCCTGATTCTCGCTAGCCCCCTCGTTGCCTTTCCGCCGGCCCCCGCGCACACCATCAAGGGGGCGGTTCGCGATCAATTCGGCAACCCGTTAACGGGGGAGGGGGCAACCGCGATATTGGAAGCAGTATCCGGGGCGACCTTAACGACTCCAGTCCAATTCGGGCTGCAGCCGGGTGTGAACTACCGATTCGAAGTCCCGATGGACGCGGGTCTCACGCCGGACTCCTACAACCGGAATGCCCTCAACCCACAGGCGCCCTTCACCTTAATGGTCGTTATCGGCGCCACCGTTTACCTGCCTATCGAAATGATGGGCAATCTGGAATCGCTGGGTGAACCTGGTGGACTCACGGTTATCAATCTAACGCTGGGCGTGGATGCCGACGGAGACGGGATTCCGGATGCATGGGAAGAGGTGCTTATCCAGTCCGGTGTATATGGTCCCAGCGCGACCATCGAAGATGTGGGAGCGGATGATGATTCAGACGGTGACGGCCTCTCGAATTTTGCCGAGTACATCGCCGGTACGTATGCCTTCGATCCCACGGACGTCTTTAGCCTCGAAATTGCCGATGTGAATGAGGAGCGATACCTGCTCATGTTCCTCGCCATCCGCGGGCGTTCCTACAACATCGAGTCTTCTCTTTTGCAGGATTCCAATTGGGAGACGACCGAATTCACAGTGGACGATGGTTCTTCGGAACCGCAAGCTCTGGATTCTTACGCTGCTTCATCGGTAGAGATCGTAAGGGTAAGGATCGAGCGAAAGCTAGGCGAAGACTCCCGCTTTTTCCGATTGGTTGTCAGATAATGCTGGAACCGGGAAGAGACCTGCTGAGGTGTAAGCCCATACGTTACGGAGTGGTTTCATTTTCCGTCGCGGTCCTTTTGCTTGTTGCCGGCATGTTTTGGCTCTCCCGAAGGCCGGAGATCCCAGCCGGGACGACGCCAATGCCTGAAGGATCTGGAACGGGTTCGATCACGACCGTTCCGATAGCGGAATGCACGCTATCCGAGCTTGAGAGAGTCGAGGGCCGCCTGGTGTTCAGGGAAAGTGGGATCCCGTTTACGGGTCTTGTCCTTGAGCACTATGAGGACGGGCAGGTGAAATCCCAAACCCACTTGGCCGATGGTAAACCCCATGGCAAGTCAGTCGCCTACTTTCCGGATGGCCAGGTTCAGATTCGGGAATCCTACCACAAGGGTATTTCCCACGGTAAAAGGATCGAACGGTACGAAAGCGGAACCAAAAAGTCCGAACGTATGATAATAGATGGGGTGAATCACGGCAGGTATCGCCAGTGGTATGTTGACGGCACACTACAGAGCGAAGTACAATTGTTCGAGGGCGAGCCGAACGGCATTTCCCGGGCTTGGTTTCCCAGCGGTTACCTGAAAGCGGAAGTCGAGATGGATAATGGCACCCTAGTGTCGCGTAAGTCGTGGGAAGACGGCGAACGATTCGAATCCGAAGCAATGAGACGGACTCGAGGTTAGCTCGCTTTTCGATGCGACCGAGCGACGAATAAGATTACCGTCCGTCCGGACATGGGCTCCCCCGGCCTTGTGCCGGGGTGATGCTGATTCTGGGCTACAAAATGCTCGCCCTCCACCAGCCCCTCACCCGGCCCCACCTGACGCAGACCGCGTCAGGTGGGGCCGGGTGAGGGGCATGAATAATGAGGGGGCCATGTGTAGCTTCAAACCCAACGCCACCCCGGCGCAAGGAGCACTCTGCCGCAATTGGATGCTCGAAAATTTGTGAGAAAAGCGGGCTAGCAACCGCTCGGTGTAATCCGGACGGGGCCCGGATTGAGTTGAAATTCCGGTCTAATTCGCATTCTTGTCCTTGATCATCGGCTTGGAGGCAGCCTAGTATCAGTCGGATACGGTACTGATAGCTTTCACTTACAGGACTCAGAATTTCCATGCTCAACTACAAGAACATCCATCACATTGCGCTCACCATATCCGACTTCGATCAGTCGCTCGCCTGGTACAACGAGATTCTCGGCCTCGATCGGATCTACCCCGATGCGGAACTCAGAAACCCCTGCTTCATCGCCAACGGTCCGGTGATCCTGGCGCTCTTCAAAGCGCGCAACGATGATCCTGCACGGAAGCCGGAACAGAACGAGAATCTGATCGTCCGGCATTGCGCCTTTTGTGTCGATGTCCCCAGTTTCGAGAGCACTCAGGAGAAGCTCAATGAGCGGGAGATTCCCTTTCGCTTCGCCAATCACTCAGGGCAGACTCCTCCCCGGCACTCGATCTACTTCTCCGATCCGGATGGTCATGAAATCGAGATAACGACAGAAGTGTGATGCTTTGCGTCTGTCGGCTTGGGTTATTTGATCTCTTCAAGATGGGAGAACTCTTCCGACAGACTCAAAGCAAAAAGAGAATGAGGCTAAGAAGCCTCATTCTCTTGGATGAGATTCTTCAGAATCAACTTAGTTGAGAGGCATGCTTTTAATCCTCCGAACTGATCGTCAAGTCTGTTGCAATTAAAATGTCCTTACTGTTAGCAAGTACATCCCACTCAGCGGGTTCACTGCAGATCCGCTCAGAATTCAGCGTAGCAAACCTCGCCTGTCTCGGCAAAGCACAGCGACGACGGATCTCGAACCTTGTCTGTTGGTTGCGGCTTCGCTGCTCCGGGACAACTCTTGCCTCTCTCCTTGTTGCATATTCCGCTTCGCCGTTACTGGCCGGAGGACTACCCGGTTTGCACGTCGGCGACCGGGTCCCTGGCTTCGTGGCCAATGACGACACCGGAAACCTGTGGAGTCTTACGGAGCAATCGGTCAAGAAGAACATCGTCGTCTATTTCTATCCCGCGGCTATGACCGGCGGGTGCACCAAACAGGCATGCGCGTATCGTGATAGCTCCGCGGATCTCGAAAAACTCGACGCCATTGTGGTCGGAGTTAGCGGGGACTCGGTTAACAATCTGCGGCTCTTCAAGGAGGCGAATCAACTCAACTTCACGCTTCTCTCGGATATCGATGGAGGCATTGCCCGTCTTTTCGGGGTACCCACTCGAGCCGGAGGATCCATTGAAAGGGAGATCGATGGAAAGCCATACATCCTTGCCAGAGGACTCACCACCGCGAGATGGACCTATGTCATCGGGAAGAACCGAGAAATCCTTTACCGGAACACCGAAGTCAGAGCGACGGAAGACACCGCCACAGTTATCGAGGAGATTGGGAAGTTTGTTGCAACGGATTCAACGGAGGATAATTGATCTCTTTTTTCAAGATCACATTCCCGCACTCCGGTTACTGTTTTTTGAAGTGTTTAGTGCTTGGGGCGTCGGCTCCACAAGGGCACCTTTACATCCCCTCCTCGTACCTGATTAGCGTGTTTGAGGCTCCCCCGGTCTCGTGCCGGGGTGGTGCTCGGTTTCCAGCTACCATACCGACTGGGTCAGAATACCCCTCCCCCGGCCCTTCTCCCCTCAGTCCCGGCGTCGCCGGGACTGAGGGGAGAAGGGCCGGGGGAGGGGTCGGTGGGGGTGCCTATTTTGTAGCACGGAACCCCACCCCACCCCGGCACGAGGCCGGGGGAGCCGGCGACCGAAAGGCGCTAAACACGTACCCCTCCTCGGAGGGGTTAGGGGTGGGGTCGTCCTACTCACCGGGATTGGTTGTAGTCCACCTTGCAGAGGCCAGCGGTAGCTTCGTGGCGACCCTTTGCCCTCATCAAAACATGATCGAGGCCACTGGAATAGCCCGCTTTTTGTGGCCGATATGCGACATCACGATGGGAGGAACAACCTGCCGTATTCTAAGGCTCGGAATTCTGTGATAAAAGCGGGCTAGAGGCTATCCGAAAACTTTCCCCCTCAGCTCACGAGCCACCGTAAGTCCCGCCCAATCACTCCCTTTCATCTTCCTCGCCCTGCCTCGCCGCCGCTGGCCCAACTGTTCCCGATATTCACCAATAATCCCATCGACGAAACTCTTGCTACCCAACACCCCGCCGTCCGCAAAATAGCGAACTCGACATCGCAACGCCGTTGCAACTGGCAATTCTCCTCCTCGTTCCATTTCTCTCTTCCACTTCTCATGGACTATTATTGCCCCCTTGCCGCCCTTTCCTGCTGCCGGTCCCGCACCCTTGCAGAAGAGCAACATCCGGTACTGGCTCGACCCCCGCTTCCAGTTTAACTCCTCTTCTCCGCGTCGCAGCGAATCCAATATTCCATCCCGTCCATCAACCGCTCCCGGTTCACCGTCCGGCTTACACAGTGATAGACCGCACTGTCTCCTCTGATCTTCAATCTCCTCCTTCGCATCTCTATTCAACTCCTCTCTGTTTCCTGGCTACGCATATCTGAAATCTCACCCAGCATCTCGCCCGCTTCCAGGTGCGTCAAGGATAAAATAGGGACTGTCCCTTTATTGTATTTTTCCGCACTGGCCGGCTCATACAGACGTAATTACTCTCGACTCGTTTGCGCGACATTCAGGTCTTTTTTCTTGGTTGGAGGTAATCAAGCCATCGGCGTGCGTCGTGATCCGCGGATTGCCCTATCCCGAGTGAGCAACGGCACGCCATGTACGATGGAGCTTGCCGCGATAATTTCGTCCGCCAGATCGCCACGAAAATCAAGATGACGAATCTCTCGGCAGATCTCGAGGTTGATAGGCCAGAGGTGGATGGTGGAAATTGCTTGCCGAACTTCCATGTCGTCCAAGTCAATCTCGATTCTGCCGGACTGAGCCAGTCTTGCCAATTCCCATAGGACGATGGCTGAGATGCTCCAAGAATTGTCGTGGAGCAGGCTGATCTCTCTCTTTCGGAGGCGGCCCGACAGGGCGAATATCAGCATGTGCGTGTCAAGATTCAGCATCCCATTTCAGACCCGTCGAGAAGATCTCACCTTTGATTCGGATCTTGTCTTTGAGTATACCGATTTTTTCTCCCGGCGATTCCGGGTAGGGTAACACCCGTGCCACGGGACGGCCGTGTTTTGTGACGACCAGTCCCTCGGCGTCCAGATGATCCAAGATGGATAGGCATTGCTCCTTGAATTTGGCTGCTCCAATTTTCTTCATTCTGTATGGGAGCGTAAAAGTGGACACAACTTATGTCCAGACAGAATTTATGGACATAATTTCTGGATTCCAAGGTAAGTCGAAGAATCGATTTTTGCTGAAGCAGGGGATTACGGAGTGAAACTGATGGTCCGGTGAACCCACCCCGCGCTTCCTTCTTCGCTTCGCTGCGCCGAGACGTGACGGGCACCCCTCCAAGGAGGGGATTGGCAGATTGAAAATCTGCCCCACGGGCTGCGCCCCTCCGAATCACGGAGTCTTTGGTGGGGCAGAATTGCATTCTGCCCAGCGGCGCACTTGGCGGACTCAACCTGCCCTTAGGATACCCTCGATTCGTTCCAAATCTTCGGACGACAGCTGCGCATCGGCGGCTGGAAGGTGGTCGAGGATTTGGTCGGGGGACTTGGCTCCGACTAAGGCGCAGGTGACCACGGGATCGCGCAGAACCCAGGCCACGGCGAGTTGCACGAGGCTCAATCCTTTCTCGCCTGCCAGCTCATTCAGCTTATCGGCGGTTTCGATGGAGCGCGCAAAGGCCTCGCCGCGAAACCGATCCGACCCGGATCGCTCATCATCATCGGGGAATTTATGCCCCGGGCGATAGCGACCCGTGAGCAGCCCCTTGGCCAAGGTGGAATGGGCCAGAACGCCGATGCCGTTTTCCCGGCAGAAGGGGAGGATCGCGGATTCAGCATCTCGATCGAACATATTGTAGCAGGGTTGCAGGGAGTGATAGGTGTGCAGATCTAGGGCCGACACAAGCTGCTCTTTGCTGTAGTTGGACACGCCCGTGTAGCGCGTTTTCCCCTCTTTTTGAAGCTCAGCCAGGGCTCCCATTTGCTCCTCGATTGGGATATCACCGCGCCAGCCATGGATCTGGTAGAGATCGACATGGTCAGTCTGGAGCGCCCGCAGGCTTTGCTCCATCGCGGTGCGCATGGCTGCCGGTGAGTAGTTGCCGCTACTCACTTTGGTGGCCAAAAAGCAACGGTCTCGATAGCCGTCTTTGAGCGCTCGCCCGATGACACTTTCGCTGGACCGGTAGGCCTGCGCGGTATCGATCAGGGTAATGCCGTTATCGATGGCGCAGTGGATCGTCTTGATCGCGGTTGTTTCATCCACGCCACCCATTCCCCCACCCAAAGGCCATGCGCCGTATCCGATGACGGAGACATTGGGGCCGTTTTTTCCAAGCTTTCGATGTTGCATACTTCCTTTTCCAAAGGTGTTGATTACAGTTCACCATGTGCCTAAAGAGTGAGGCAAGCATCAAGCGAGGGATCTTATGATTGCTACTGGACCTAGAAGGAAGATGCCGATTGTATTTTCGTGTTCTGCGTATAATCGAACATTGGATGGAGAACGAAAAAGCGGCGCGTCCGGCGGCCACGCCCTACCACCTTGCGGTTGAACAGAACCTATTTCGCTTTCATCGCTTGGGTTCTGTCAGGTCACCGATTCGCCGTCAGGCGGTAGGGCGTGGCCGCCGGACGCGCCGCGATATCTAGAAGTCCAGTCTCTAATACCCCGAAGTGTATTCACCAAAGTCAGTGTAAATTCGAAGCAACAAGGAGACTAGTCATTCCTGACGCAAAGCCGAATCTTCTCTTCATCATGCCGGACCAGCTGCGGGCCGACTTTTTGAGCTGCTATGGCGCCGGCTTTATCGAAACTCCCCACATCGATAGTCTATGTGAGAGTGGCGTGCGCTATGCCAGAGCCTATTCGCCGTCGCCGCTCTGTGTGCCTATGAGGTCCACGCTGCTGACGGGGCTCAATGCGATCCGAACTGGAGTGCTGAGCAACCACCAATATCTCCGCCCTGACTTGGAGACCTGCGGAATCGGGATCTGGCCCGCCATGCTTCGCGGGGCGGGCTATCACACTTGCTCTATTGGCAAGATGCACTTTTACCCATGGGAGGCTGTGATGGGATTTGATCGTCGCATTGTCTGCGAGGACAAGCGCTGGCTTATTGTGGACGATGACTACCAGAAATACCTCAAGGCCAAGGGACTTCGCAAACTCCATGGTAACGAGCACAAAGGATATCAGGAGAATCGCGGCGCCATTGTCCACCAACACAACTATGAAGACTCGTGGGACGGCTTTGTAGGCAACGAGACCGTTCGCTACCTTCGCGACTATTCCGAGGATTCGCCCTTTGCGATCATGGTGGGATTTCCCGGCCCCCATTGCCCCTACGATCCTTCACCCGAGTATGCCGATCTCTTTTCACCCGCTGACATGCCGGAGCCTTATCCAATCGCCCCGGATCAACCCGATGAATTCGTCGATGCAAACATCCAAGGTAACATCAGTTCTTGGAACGGAGTCGATTATACGGAGTTCACAAGGGATCACAAACTGAAGATCCGTGCTCATTACGCCGCCTTAGTGAAACAGATCGACGACAAAGTGGGAGAGATCATCGCCATCCTCAAGGAAACCGGCCGCTACGAAAAAACCATCATTATCTTCTGCAGCGATCACGGAGACTACCTCGGGGACCACGGACTCATCGGGAAAGGATCCTTTTTCGAATCCAGCACGAAGGTACCGCTCATTGTCCGACTTCCGGGCATGGAGAACGGCCAGGTCCACGAAAGTCCTGCGAGCATCGAGGACATCACCGCGACCCTCCTGCATTTCGGCGGTTGCGAGATTCCCGGTTACATGGATTCGAGGCCTCTCGCCGATCTTGGCATCGCGGGCGCCACAGCTCGAGAGCGAGTCTTCGGTTTCGTCTCCGACGCCTCAATGAACTACGACGGACGTTGGAAGCTGGTTCGTTGCTCCAATGGATGGGGTGCACTCTTCGACGTCGAGGAGGATCCCGCCGAACAGTACAATCGAATCGAGGATCCGGATTGTCAGTCAGTCCGCGAACGACTCGATCGGGAGCTGGCCGCGCAGTTACTTATTTCGATCGATCGGGCCCACGCGGAAAAAAATCACGACACCGACCCGTTTGATCCGGCGTTTGGGGATGGTCAGGGGGGGTGGAATCGGGTGTATCCACAACCGTTAGGTTGACACCGCGAGGGAGAAGAAGATTAAGACGAAGATAAAGACTAAGAAAGTGAAAACTTCGTCTTAGTCTTTGTCTCAAGACTGGAGGGGCGAGGGCTCTCGAGCCCTGACGTCTCGTTCAATTTGAAATAGGCGCCGGTCGCCGATTCGCACTGGGACGGGAGGACCCAGACGTCGCCAAGGCTATGACCGGCAAGCCTCGCCCCTTGTCTCCTACCTGGGGAATTTCGTTCTCAACATCCTGCGAAGATCGAAATGCTCACGCATTCCGCTACGAACCCAATCGAATTCTGTAGCGGAATACGTAAGCAATTCGATTACACTTTTCACACATCGATGTCATCGAGGCTATGGGTATTGCTCCACTCGGTAAAGGCGGCTTCGATGTGATCTTCCCATTTCCGGTCAATTTCGCCGGGGGTGTATTTCCCTTCCGCGATCTGAGACTTGCCCCAGTAGTCGCGAAAACGGATATCCTCGGAACGTTCCAAGACTTCCTCTACGAGGTGGGGTGGGATAAAGAGGACACCCGTGGGTGTTCCCAGAACGATATCGCCGGGAAGGGCCGTGGCCTCACCGATTCGCACCGGGCCATTGATCTCCGTCAATGTGACCTCGCCGATCGCGGTGGGGTGCAACCCTTTCACAAATCCAGTGAGATTCTCGATCTCGGCGATCCGCTGATAATCCCGAATACCACCGTCGATGACCATCCCACGCCCGCCGGTGTTGGCTGCAACCGCGGTCGAGAGATTGTCTCCGACAAAGGTTCCGCGTACGATCTTTCCGAATAGTTCGATGACAATGACGTCGCCCTCGACGAGGGTGTCGATCACCCAGGAGTTCTGTCCGCCGATCCGGTTGTTCTCTTCTCCCTCCTTCTGAATGACCTCGTTCAGGTCCGGACGAGTGGGAATGTACCTTCCGGTTACGGCGCGACCGACAAGTATACGGTCTGGTCGGAGATTGATCCAGTCGCCTTCAAACTGATGTTTATAACCGTGCCCTCCAATCACTCCCCAGGCCTCTTCGGTGGTTACCTTCTCCATGCGCCGCAGGAGATCGTCCGGCACTTTGGGACGGCCGTCAGGGAAGCGGTCGAATGGGTTGGAGGATGTGAGTTCTCTAATTGTATCGGGATTTATAAGTTTCATAGTGTTATTCTAGAGGAGCAGTGCCGTAGTGCCGCTCTGGAGAAGGGGATAACCACGAATGAACAGAGCAGCAAAACGGCAACCTATCGAGTTTGCTGAAACCGGGGAAACCACGGATGACACTGATGGGCACGGATGAGGGACCTTAAAGTGCATGAAGAGGAAGATCAACCACGGAGGCCACGGAGACATGGAGGCTGGAAAAGCAATGTACTGTGGATTCGAGAAAACCGCGGATTGTCTGAAGAGGGGTTCCCAACGGATTCGAGAATACAAGGGATGGAGAATATCCAATCTCGAAGGCTCAAGAATGATTGTTCAAGTGAAAAGGTGGCGCTTTTCCGAGGTATCTTGAGAATTGAACAGTTGGTATTCGATATTGGGACGGTCAGCGAGATCAAGACAAGGTTCGGGACGAGGTTCGAGACGAGGTTTGCTTCGCTGAGGTCTAAGCTGGTAGATGGTAGGGACTTTCATTCACCGAATTAGGAAGGATTCCCATAACTCCCTGGTAACCTTGTCTCGAACCTTGTCTGCTGCGCTACACTCGCTACCCACCTGCCAGAGTCCCAGACGTGTTCAGAAAAACAAATTCTGACTGATTGCAGTGCATGTCGGGATCCAATGCGAAGTAACTCCTTATTTCCTGTAGGCTGATTCCTGGAGCCCTCGAATGTAGCCGATGGCGAAGAGGCGGCCCAATACCTCGTAACCGGCATTTTCGTTGGATTCGCCCGCCATGGTCGGCACATGGTCGGGGCGGAGGACACCTTCGAATCCGATTTCCTTGTAGGCCTCCATGCAGGCCAGCATGTCGGTGGGCCCTTCATCGTGAAAGGTCTCACAGTATTTTTCCGGCGTGCCCGCAACGTCGCGGAAATGGACGAAGAAGATCTTCTCCTGATTGCCGAAATGCCGGATGGCTCCCGGCAAGTCATCGGTCATGAGGGTGAAATTCCCCTGGCACATGGTGATCCCGTTGACCGGGCTCGGGACTAGATCGATGAGTCTCTGAAAATCATCCACGCTGCTCATTATGCGCCCGACCCCACGAATTGGCGAAAGAGGTGGATCGTCCGGATGCATGGCCAGTTTGACACCGGCTTCCTCCGCCACCGGGACGACTCGTTCGAGAAAGTATTTCAGATTCTCCCAAAGACTCTCCTCCGAGATCTCTCCGAGTTCCGTCAACGGTTCGTCTTTGATCGAGTCGTAATCAAAGCTGGTGACCAAGGCGCCTCCCCGGCCCACGGTAGTGGTCGATGTCCGCATCCAGCTCAGGACCATCCATTCCGAACACCAGACAGGAATGCCCAGTTTCCCCATGTTGCGGAGCAGTATGCAGGTTTCGGCGATTTCTTCGTCGCGGCCGGGCAGGCCAAGCTTGGTCTTGGGTAGCGGTGGCCGGGCCTCGATCACGGCCAGCTCGAATCCGGCGTCGTCGTAGGCTTTTTTGAGCTCCACCATCGGCTCCCAGTGCCACCAAGGGGGCCCGGCCTCGCCGGATGTTGCGGCCTGCCGTCCTGGTCCTCCAACGGCGTGGTTGACGCCGCACTGTTTGGCGAGCTGCCATACCCTCGATTCGGGTGGTGAAAGGATTTCTGCGATTTGGATCATGATGACTGAAGATGATGTGAAGAATTCGGAGGAACGGATTGGCGATCCGACAATGCCCGTTTGCGGACCATTACATTCGTTACTCTATTGTTGGAGCGATGATTCTTCGCTAATCCATGATCGTGACAAGTCAATGTTTGACAATCAGCTGCCAAGACAGAGCCTCGTAGATTCGGTTAGTGATTAGCGCCATGCTTTCGATTGCTGGCTGCCCCGGTCTTGTGCCGGGGTGGCGCGCGTTCCTTGCTACACAACGGGTGCCCATATGGTCTCCCCTCCAGCCGTCTCTCCTCGCCCCAGTCCCGCGGCCGCGGGACTGGGGCGAGGAGAGACGGCTGGAGGGGTGTGCGGCGCCGATCGAAATTTGTAGCCTTATACCGTGCACCACCCCGGCACAAGACCGGGGCCGCTTCAAACACTCTAAGCAGGTACGAAATTCAACCTCCTAGATGCGGCGAATCCCATGAACGTAATTGTCCTGATCAACGACACGTTTCGGCGGGAGCACCTGGGGTGCTACGGAAACCAGTGGATTCAGACGCCTAATCTGGATCGGTTCGCGGAGGGGGCGGCGATCTTCGATAGGTATTATGCGGCCTCCTATCCAACCGTGCCGAATCGCTGGGATCTTTCGACCGGCCGGTTCGGATTTCCGCATTTGGGATGGCAGCCGCTCAACCCTGAAGACGAAAGCTGGGGCCAGCTCCTTTCCAATCGCGGAGTGCACACGCAGATGATCTGGGATACCCCCATGCTGGGGATGCACGACTACAACTATACGCGGGGATTTTCAGGGATCCACTTCGTGCACGGTCAAAAGGGCGATCCTTGGATTACCGACCCATCGATGAATATCGATCTGATGGCCCAGCCACATAAGATTCGCAACATAGCGAGTCTGGAGAACTATCTGCGGAATCATTACGGTCGTCAGTATGATCGCCAGTATTGTGTTGGGAGGACTGTTTCCACGGCGATGGATTGGCTGGAGACCAATCACCGACAAAAGTCTTTCTTTCTCTGGGTGGATATGTGGGACCCGCACGAACCATTCGACTGCCCGTGGTACGATTACGAACTTTATGCGGACTCCCACTACAAGGGAGACAGACTCTTGTATCCCGAATACGGCCGGTCCACCTACATGACCGACGAAGAGCGCAAGCACCTTCGGGCGCTCTATGCCGGCAACGTCACCTTGACCGATCGGTGGATTGGGAGAATCCTGGATTTGGTGGAACGTCTCGGGCTCTTCAAGAACACCTTGATCATTTGGGCCTCGGACCATGGACATCTGTTCGGCGATCATGACCTTCAGGGCAAACCCGGAGCCGAGCTGGGGAGACTCTACGAAACAACCGTTCGCATCCCACTCCTGGTTCGTCATCCCGATGGACTCGGAGCCGGCAAGCGTATCGAGGGATTCGTTCAGCCTCCGGACTTGCTGCCGTCCGTTCTCGAATTCGTGGGGCATCCCATACCTGAACGGATCGAGGGCAATTCGTTCTGGCCCCTGGTTTCGGATGGGACGACGGACCAGGAGTATGCCTTTTCCAGCCGCTTTCCGCCTGCTGCCGGCTCCCCTGTGGGAGGAACAGCCTTCGACGGGTGGGTGGGTTCAGATCGTAACGTTGAACCGAGTACAGTGACGAGCCGCGAATGGGCCTACCTCGCCGCACCCGAAGGGTTGGAATCGGAGCTCTATGATTTGGAAGCGGATCCGGATCAACAGAAGAACCTACTCGGTGAGAATCGTGAAGTGGCAGCCACGATGCGGAAAGCGTGGCTGAACTTCCTTGGGGAGCATGGCGCCTCCAAATCGCGGATTCGGCCCTTTGTTGACGCTGAAGTGGATGTCCATACGCCCAGGGGAGGGCAACTCCACGCCTTTCGAGATGACCTGGAGCAGTGGATCGCTTTCCCCAGCGAGGCTGAGGCCCAGGAGTCTGCTTACCGCGAAAACGCTCCGGGGCCAAGGCGGAAGGTAGAGGCTATTACCTTCGGAGAACTTTTGGAAGATAACCCGAGAAACCTGATCCATTTGTATGGTCAGTATTATTGGGCGGAGGATCTCGAGTAGCGTGGTGCAGCATAGCCGCAGCCAACGAGAATAGAGCTACGGAACAACGGATGAGGAAGGGGGAGGGTTTTCGCCGCCAGGCACACTTGGTCCCCACCCTTAGTCGGTTACACTTAGTCCCGGCACTAAGTCGAATACACTTGGTCGCAACACCTAATTGAATCAATATGCAGGGACTAAGTGGAAAAACTAAGTGTTGCGGACGAAGTGTGGGGACGAAGTGTGAATCTCCTGAACACTGAAACCTGACACCCGAAACCCATAGATCGTATCAACTTCTGATCCGAACTTGACGATGACAACAGGTAAAAAGCATGTTCTGATAACAGGCGCGGCGGGGCTGGTCGGCGGGATTCTTCGATCGCACTGGGGCGATCGCTACCGGTTGCGGCTGGCGGACCTGAACCCGGTCGAGGATACTAAGAACTTCGAGGAATTCGTCCGACTCGATATTACGGATTTGGATCCGTTCGTGGAAGCCTGCCGAGGTATTGATACGGTCGTGCACCTGGCGGCCGACCGAAGCCCTTCGGCGGATTTCTATGAAACCCTTCTATCCCTCAACATCATCGGCGCTTACAACGCCTATGAGGCGGCTCGGATCGCGGGTTGTCGGCGCATCGTATTCGCCAGCAGTGTTAACGCGGTTCTTGGATACAATGAGTCCAAAGAAATGTGTAGGCCCGATATGCCGGTGTATCCAATCAACGTCTACGGCGCTACCAAATGCTGGGGTGAAGCGCTCGCTCGTGTCTATGCCCACGAGCACGATCTATCGTGTATCAGCGTCCGGCTGACCTCTCCCTCCTTTCAACAGGACGAGGATTGGGATCCGGAGGAGTGGCAATGGAGGATCAGTCCAAGGGACACGGCTCAACTCTTTGGAAAGTGTATCGATGCCGATGACTCAGTTAGCTGCGCCATCGTCCATGGAGCATCGAAGCATCGGAAGTGCTGGTTGGATATTGAATCCACCGAGGCCGATATCGGATACGAGCCTGAGGATGGAACTGCTTTCCCACGGTCGGTGAGCTAGGAATCTGTCGAGCTTTGCGCTTCGGATCATCACTGAGGTTCAAATCGACCGGCGACGGCGGTAATTCCCAACCAGGTTCATTCCGACAGATTCCTAGTGTGCTGTTGGAAGAGATCTCGGGTAAATTTTCGTCAACTGCTAGATCTCGTCTCATCCGGGATGTATTCCAGGAGCTGTGTCAGCTGGCGCAGACGCCCAGGCGGCGCAGTGGTGAGCAAGGGGGCACCGCGTTGCTCGCCGAACACCTCCCGTTTGGTATAGCCATGCCCACGGACTACCTCCTGGAAATGCGGCAGGGCCTTACCCATATGCTCTTCGGTGAACACGAGGGTGAACATCCGCCGTTTCGAGTTACCGCCCCAGGCGCTGTGTTTGGTGGCATGATCGAAGACGACCAGGTCGCCAGGCTGTGTCTCAAGAGCAACCGCTGGAATCTCGCTGCCGTCGAGCCCACCCCACGATTCCTTGAGGCGAAAGAGCTGGTCGTGAATCTGGTCCGCAAATCCTTCGCCGCATCGATGGCTGCCTGGAATCACCCGTAGCGCGCCGCTATCCCGCGTCATCCGGTCCAAATAGATGGCCATCTTGTAAAAGGGAATCAGGGCCGGCCATACGGTATCCGAATGCCATCCGGTGTCGCCGACATAGTAGTTGCCATCGCTGTTCCAATATTGGTACGCCTCCCCGAGCAGCCCCGATGCGATGCCGGTTATGCGATCATCGTCCAGCAGGGTGCAGAGGTAGGCGCTGTGATTGATGCAGGGGGCCATGCTGAAACGCTGCTTGCCGTCATGGTTCGCTCCGCCATGTTCCCCCATCAGGGCCTCGAAGGCCTGGTCGATTGCGTCGATCTTATCCTTGAGGAGCCCAGGGAAATAGAGGTAACCGAAGGTAGCCATGAAATCGCGTTGATGAGACGTCAGTTGAAAGGTAGACATCGTGATTCTCCCGTGCCTGAGAAGCGCCAATGAGCGTTCCAAGCCCACCGGGCAGGTTATAAGACTCTCGTCCTCCAGAATCCTAACCTCACTCTGGCAGATACAGGTAGAGGGAGTCAACCCCCTCGGGTCGCGGAGCACTGTCTTGGAGTGACCGGTAGGGCTTACTAACGATTCCGAAGCGTCCGTCCAGTTCGATGACTTGTGCTTCGTGCGTTCCAACGCCGGAGTCGATGATTTGCTCCTCCATCCGATCTCCGCGGCTCAGAAAGATCCGTTGGACAGGTGGGTGCTGGACCCAATCTGTCAGCCCCATTTCTCCCACAAAGATATCCGGGCGTCCGTCGCCATCGAAATCGGCTACCTGCAGCGAGTGCGCGTCGACCATCTGGTCGTGCAGCACTTCGGCCTCCCACAGGTCCTCGGGATTCGCGCCCGTTCTGAGCAGCGCGAGGCAACCAACCTCACGCCTCCATAGTCTTCCGTATAGACGTGTCGCCTATTGGGTCCAATTCCTTAAGACCCTCTGCCTCCGTGATCGTCCTGCGTCTATCTAGCAAGTAGTCTCCACAACGATCCCAGACTAAGAATCGCAACCAGTATAGTGTTGAATTCATCTTGTAGCTGGCTGGCTTCCTTCGTCATCCTCCACTGCATGTCCTGAGTATATGCTCTGTGCGTCCAGCGGCAGCTTCCTGACATGTTTGAGGAAGGTTAATACCCCTTTACTCTCCTCTGTGGGGAATCGATACCCGAAGTGGTCTCCAACGCATCTTTCCAGTCGGTCGAATTTCGGAACGTATCACTGAGGCAGGAGGGAGCCAGCCCGAATTGCCTCCGGTGAATGGTTCGAATACCTCAGCTCCGATTGGGCAGAGAATCGCGGCAACGAATGGGAGAGGAATGCCCGACGATTTCATGGCAACGGATGAAAGAACTGCGGCAGAATTGTTCGACGCGGTGGGCAAGAGCGTAGATGACTGATAAGGATATCTCAGCAGCAATGAATCAGGAAGAGGTAGTTTTTCGGCTCGATTCGAAAGGAGGGGACGGGCACAGAGGCAAAGCAGATACGATTAAGAATAAGACTTGACCTCGCTGTTAATTGTGATAACTTAAGGTATCAAAATGATAAGCATAGATATTATATTGAAACCTGAACATCTCTATAACTTCGATAATGATGGAGGTTAGTAGTGAGTAGATCTAACGAATTAACCGATGCCGAATTGCTGGAGGAACTTCATCTGCTGGGCGCAATTCAAGGGCTTATTGTCTCGGTATTATGTGGCTCAGCGGCCTTTCGGACTTTGTTTTCCGATGATAGTCCATATTTTGCTTTTTTCGATGTAACGATGATGGCGCTGGTTCCAGGCGTGATTGTGTTTTCTGTATGGATCGCGTTGAAGTTCAGGAAATTAAATCACCCGACTCTAAGCATATTCTTATTCGGTAGGAACTGGTCATCTTTCGATGACACTTATACGCAATATGCCACTGATAGAGCCTTGTTTGTTTCTTGGTTGATTACGATAACTACAATTGGCCCATTGTGGGTTCTACAGATCTTTTCACCACTACCTGCCGATTTTTATATCCCTTTCATTGCGGCCGTGATGCTTTTCAGCGCTGGAGGTTCATTCATTCTGCTGCTTCGTAAAGCAAAAATCGAGGAGCCTGTGGAAATTGAATGAGTGGTGAACTCAACAATCGTATACGTGTTTTTCGTGCTGAACACAAATTAAGTCAAAGTGACTTGGCTGAGGCTATTGGAGTCTCTCGCAAAACTATAAGCACGATCGAAGTAGGGAAATTCAATCCCAGCACAGTTATCGCCTTAAAACTCGCTCTTTTTTTTAAGGTGTCGGTTGAAGAGATATTCACCTTGAAAGATTCGCAAGAATCGGACCACATGGATTCGACGGCCACGGAGTGAAATTCACCCCAGGTCTGCCGAGGTAGGCGTTCAGGATGATCCGCGATGCTACTATCTAATAGGCGGAGTAATAGGTTCGAAGAGAGTCTGTCCTCGATATCGGGCAACCCACCCTAAACCCCTCCCAGGAGGGGATCGACCGGAGATCGCGTCCGGCCAGGAAGCCCGTCGAATGGATTAGGAGTCACGACGAGAGAACGGTGGAAGTTGGATCCGAGATCGTATCGCTATCTTCGGAAAGCGATCCGGTGAGCCGTTCTTTTGCTTCCGTGAAGAGTTCCTCTCGATCCTCAGCGCTGAGGGCGCGCCAATGGAGAAAGTGTTGCCGGACTTGCGAGATAAAGTCATAGTTTAGCCGGAGCCAGGAATCGCGAGTGCCGGAGATGCGTTCGATTTCGATGCGGACCTTGTATTCGCGCTCCTCCTCATCGAGCGGCATGGCGATGGTGAGCCTCTGGCAGACTCCGAGATCGAAAGGTTTGAGCCAAATGGTAGCAGCGATAGCAGGAACGTAGATTGAATCTCGCTGTGGATGGGGCTCATGGTGGACGGAGAGTTTCGGCTCGTCGGAGAAAAATCGGCCGGCGCCGCCCTCGCCATGGTCGAGGAGTTTTCGATCGAAGAATGCGAGGATTCCAATTCGTCCCTGAAAGTTGAAAGTAAAGGGCAGGTGGAAACGCAGAAAATCACCTTCCGGATCGGGAAGGGACCAACCTGCATCCTCTGCCGGTGCGGCGATCTCCATGGCCGATCGGGCAGGGAAGTAGGTCGATATAAGGACGGCGCCGAAAAGAACCAATGAAGCGTAGACGGTGGTGAGCGAGGTGAAGGTCATGTTGAGGCCGCCGGTAAGGTCGAGGGCGGTGAGAATACGGCCGGTGCCTTGGCTCAGGATGTATCCCAACACCGAACCGATTACGGCATAGACGAAGGCTTCGGTCAGGAACATGAAAAAGACATTGCGGGGCGCGATACCGACAGAGTTGTAGACGTAGATCTCGTCGCGCCGTTCATAGACCGATCCGCGCATCGTGTTGAGGACGGTGAAAGCGGCAATGAACAGAGGGATCACCAGATCGACAAAGTCTCCTACTTTTGCCTCTCGGGTGCGACGAGCCCAATAGGCTACGCCATCGAGGCCGTAGGAAAGCGGCTTGGCGGTCTGTTCCAGATAACCTTCAACGACTGTTCTGACTTCCTTGCGCCCGGCTTCGGGCATTGAGATGACCACCGAAATGAGCCGACCGTGTCCTTCGTTGACGACGAAGCGGTGATCGCTGTAGGGTGCGAGGATGATCCTATCGGGCGGGATTTTCGGTTCGTCTTCACTGGCTACAACCCCAGTTCCCGGGCCCTTCTTGGTCAACACTTCGATTGCCGTAACGTCGAACGGCAGAAGGCGATAGCCGTCCAGGTCGGTCATGGAATTGTAGGCACTGGAGTCGAAGATACCTCGCACGACACATTCCTCACCATTAATCCAGACCTTCACGGCCTCTCTATTCACTTGACTTACGGAGACGTTGAGCCGCTCGGCCATGGCATCAGGAATGAAGACAGGAGGGAGAGTCTCGGATTCGATCTCGTCCTTCTCCGTGAACCACTCGTTGTCGGTTAAGAAGCGAATCTGATTCCTTATGGGGTCATCGTGTGTAAAGCGGATGACGGAATCGAATTCCACCTTGCGCAAACCACCCTCACCCTTGTAGCGGATCAGGAGATCGGCGTTTCTGCGCCGGCTTCGGTAGTCTTCGTGGCCGATCCGCATGAAGCGGGGGCAGACGTCGTATCGGTCTCCGTATTTTTCCTCAATGGCCTGGATCTCGCTGGGACGGAACGGCGCCATCTGCCGGTGCTTGAGGAGAAGGCCCTGGTAATGCGCCTTGCCTGAGGCGAAATTGTCCTCAACGAGGTCGTCCTGAATGGAGGCGAAGCAGATGATGACGAAAGTGATCATCGTAAGGGTGGCGCAGGTAAGTCCGGTTCGCGCTTTGCGTCGATTCATATTATTGAGGCCGAGCATGAATGCGGAGGCGATGACGCCCAGTTTGTTGACCTCGGCCGCATCAACTCTCCCGCGCTTCTTCATCATCTCGCGGAAACTCTCCTTATACTTGCCTGAAAAGAGAATGGTTATCCCGACGGAGATGAGAATGATGATGAATCCCAGCAGGATCATGAGGGCAGACCGAACCATGGCGAAGGCCGGATGGAGGATCCGCAGGAGAGCGAAAACAATGATGAATATGATGGTCTGGGCAATGATCTGCTGGCGGACATCGGAGAAACAGAAGAGGAGTTTTTCGAAGAAAAAGATGAAGGGAACGAGGAGGGCCAGATACCAGAGGATGCCCACCACAGCCTCCATGATCGACTCCCGCAGCACGGGATGATTGAGAGTGGCGTAGGTCACCGCTTGGCGCGCTTCCCGGATCGATGCCTTCTTACTCAGTGAGTTCTCCTGGCTTTGGTCGAGGTGGGTGATGACCTTCTGATGATATTCGTTGGTTCGCGCATCGGCCATCCCGTAGTCATTTTGGATGGCGAGCCGTCGTCCGTTGACGTAAGCCATGGAGTGGGCCACTTCGGTGGGGAGGTTACGCACAAAAGGATGATCACTGACCAGGTAACCGTCGCCGTCGATTTCCCGTTGGCGACTCTCTATCGGCATCTCATCGACGTTGGTCATGAAGGCGCGGGTGACCTTGGCGCGTTCGTGCTCTTGAGCCCCTGACTGCAACTCAACAAAGCAACGTTGGTCCGGCTCAAGAAAAGTGGCCACCAGCCCCCGGTTTTCGAAAAAACAAAACCGATCGGGAATTGTCAGCCCTTTGCTGCGTATCATCTGGACCCCGGCATACTCCCTGAGGGTCTGCGGGTTGATCATGTCGAGAACGGATATGGGCGAGGCTGAGAAAAGGATGAGGGTCAGATCTTGAGCTCGCCACCAAGGGACTTTGGTGGACTTGAAGGACCGTTGCGTAACATTTCCCTCGTCCTTGATATGGGATATGAATCCATTTTTTCCGATCTTAACGGCGAGCGGAGCGATTAAGCCGGAATCTCTGCCCACACTCGAGTAAACCGGGAAGACATTGTAGATTCGCGACGCCTCGTAGCGTCCGTAGACGTCGCTCATCAAGATGGGATGGCGATGGTGTCCGGGATAGGCCCATAGATTCTGATCGGTGCGAGAGCGGCAGGCCACTAGGGCGTCTTTCACCGGATAGTTCGGCACCAGCGATTGGCCGATCTCGGCAGCCAGAACTCGGCCGCCGAATTCCCGCTTCCGATGATCGATCCCGATATGGTGGGGCTCGAGACTGCCATTCCCGTGGGCCATTGAAAGAAACGACTCCCCAACGATTTTAAAAGTACCCGAGAGCGTGCTGAGATCCCGCATGAAGGGAAGGTCGACGGGTGAGGCGTAGTGGGTGTAGCTTTTGTTTCTCTCGAAATTATAGACGAAGAAGGTCGGGAATCCGAGGTTTCCCCACATCTGTGGGGCCAGGCGAGAGACGAAGTGGCCAAGGTGCTTGCCAACGGTCTGATCCTGCCTCTCTCCCGGTTCCGGTATCTCCAGGGCTTCCCCAACCGCGAGTCGTCGGTGGGCACGATTCATCAACCGTAGAATAATCCTGTGCATGGTCGACTGGACGGTACCAACGCCCGAGCCGCTGGCCACCACTTCGACTTCGGTCTCACCATTGCTGTCCGGCGGTGCCGGCGCTAGCCGTATTGAGAAGAGTCCTATGCGATCATATTGGTCAAAGAGTTTTAGAAGGGTGGCGTCCTGTTTCAGCTCTCGTCGTCGTCGCTCGTGATGGAGTTTGAGTTCCTCGATTCGTTGCTTGAACCGAGTCAGGAGGGAGAATTTCTCCACCGTCTCCGGCCTACTCCTGAGCAGATTAGGCATACGATATCCGCTGGCGGTATAGGCTTCATCGAACTCGCGCCGGGTACGGAGGTAGCCTTTAAAGGCTTCACTCTCCGTAACGTCTGAATTACTCTCTCGCTCGACCGCTACTTTGGCGGCCATGAGAGGCTCGCTCAACTCGAAGGCCCTCGTCTTCACAACGTAGCTGAATTGCTCTTCTGCCAGAGTGCGAACCGGTCTGTCCAGACTACCGAGGATCTCCCTGGTCGCTTCCGGATCCGAAGCGAAGCCATCGATCTCGAACAGTTCGAGCACCCTTCCAACGCGGTAACTATCGCGTTCATTCTTCTCCCATTTCTCCGCCAGATGGACCTGGCGAAGATCGCCTGGGTCCATCTCGATTCCTGCCAATTGATCGCGTTTCGGATCGTATTCACCCAACAGGAGCGATCGTTCCGGTTTGAAGTCTCGATTTCTCTTCCCAATGACGCGTATCAGGTTGTTGTGTCCCGCATCTCCCAGAGCGCTTGATCCCAAGCTCGCGAAGATGATGTCGCGACGCCTTGTCTCCGGATACGAAAGAAGGCCTTCAAGAAGACGAAGTTGGATTGTAGGAGAGAGAGCGGGCAGGACACCAAGCGCCCGGTCGGGGAGAATGGATGGAGTGTCGTAGGGGACGGTGAAGAGAATGGCTTCGCTTGACGGCTCGGGAGCTCTGAGGACGCCAAACAGGTTGACATTGTCGACTCGCCGGTAGTCAACCCGAACGCGAAGACGAATTTGCTGGCCGATGTAGTCGAATATCTCCTTGGTGGCAGCCAATCGAACGTAGTTAATCGGAACGCTGGATACCATCGCCCACTTTTCATGACTGGGTGAGAATTTCATCCAGGGGGCTTCTTCGAGTCCTTCTGAATGGGAAATGAGGAGGGCTACCATCCCAAGATTGGCATAACGGGTCCAGTCGAAGCCGTAGCCTCTGGGCACCTTCTCTTGGAGGCTGTCAATGAGCCCGATGCATCCGTCAAAGCTTCTCCTGGTATTGAGAGTCTCTTCGTCGATGAGAACGAGTTCCCCCGTTATCCCTTCCGGCGGCGTCACCACCGGCTGGAGGAAATTCGGCATGAACGGATATATCGAAACGTCGTCGATCGGTTCCAACCGCGGCTCCTGCCGGCTTGTGCCGCTGTGGACGCGACTGATCTCTCGGTAAGACGTCTGAGGAGCGACGGTTTGAAATTCCTGAGTATGGATTTCTAGACCCGCCCGCTCAAAGGCGGCACGGATGTAGGCGGCGGTTCGATAGTATCCGGGCTGACCGGCAAAGCGTGATCCGAGTTCGAGGATGGCGCCATGTTCCTTTTCCACGCGCTCGACTTCCATTGCCTCCTGCATTGGGGCGGTAGGATAGGCTTCGAAGGGATCGAAGCGTTCGAAAAACTGCTCCGGCGAAGCGAGGCGAAAGTAGACGAGGACAAGTATGAAAAAAATCGCCAGTCCTAGTCCGGCCGCGCCGATCCGACGCGGCGGGATTATATCGCGAGGTTGTGAATTGCTCTCCGGCATCTCTCGATAATACGAGGGTACAGGTCCGGTTATATTCTATAGCGGCGTCGCCGCAATCAAAGAACAGTGGGCGATGCACAACTTTCCAATCTTACTCATCCTCTGCCTCTTCCTCGGAGTACAGCAAAAATGCTTCTTCAGTGAGCTGGCATTGGAATTCGATCCTGGGCTGCATGGTCGACGAGGATGAGGAAGACGAAGAGTCAGATTGAAACTACAACAACCCGAACTGCAACTGGGTGCTGTCCATCACATAAAAGAGAAAAAGGTCGACCACAAAGAAGAATCCCTGGGCGGCGACGGCGGCAAGAAAGATTCCCGCTGAAAACGGGAGGAGCTTTTCTCTTACGGTGGCGGCGCCTCCTAATTTGAGCACGACAAAGCGAACCACACAAGCGACGAAGAGGCTCGCCCAAACATGGTACATAACCCATGTCGCGCTGAGAACGATAGCGCCGGGATGAAGCCAGAACCCTGTGAACGTGTGGCGCAGCAGGGTAACGACAAAGGTAAGGACGGCTGTGTAGATTGCGGCCCATTCACCAGGGGATATCCCGCCACTGCTCGCCTCCTCGGGCGACTGCGTCGCTTCCTCCTGATCCTGATTCGCCTTCATTGTCTCTTCGGTATTGTAGATTCCGTAATAGGTCGCCCATCCGCTGATACCGGCGTAGTCTAGGGAATCGGGGAAGCTGTCGATCCCCTTGGCGTAGACGCCCGAGAGAAGGATCCAGCCGCCGATGACGAAGCCGCCGACAATGGCGACAACGTTTACCAACAGTATGACGCTGCGTTTGAGGCGAAAGCGCCGGCCGAGCTCGAGGAACTCGAGCTGTATTCCGGGAATCAGCAAGAAACCGTGATAGGCAATCACGATCGAGATGAAACCGGCAAACATGACGCCCTGGGGGCCAAAAGCCGACATCCCCCCGGCGAACCCGACAATGTAAATCAAGTGGGGGAACATAACGCAGGATGGCACGCCGCAATCAGCTCGGAGTCTCATGCTCACCAGGCCCCAGCTCAAGAGGGTCAGGAATACGAGGAGGGCGCCGCCCATGTGCATCTCGATCGTCTGCGCCCACAGTGCCACTCCGATAAAGGAGGCCAGGAGGAGAAGAACCGTCGCCCTGCTCGATAGGACGTCTTCCCCGCGATCGGCGCCGCGAAGAGCGGCACGAAAAATACGATAGATGTATTTCCGCGAGAAAAATAGAATGAGGACAGCGTAGACGGTGTATCCGGACAATCGCTGTTCGAGATGGTAGCTGAACCCAGGCTGGTAGGTTAGCCCGTAAATCTCGCCGACGAGGTATTGCGCTCGGAAAAGGAAGAAAGCAAGGAGCAGACTCATGAGGACGTTGATTTCCAGAAACATGGCCATGCCCAGGTAGAGCGCCAGGATCTCGAGATTGATGCCGGCAAGCATACGTTGGAAATAGGGATTCTCGATATAGGCGTTGACGCGGAGGTTGACGTCGAGATTGGGTATGGCCGAATTTATATCGTGGAAGCCACGGAGGAGGCACCATATGAAGGTGACTGCGAATCCAGCCCACATGAATCGGTTCTGCCAACCCTCTGGTAGGAAACGCTCTAGGGGGGACTCCCTCCTCTTGCTTCCGAGGAAGAACATGGGAATTTGAGCAAAGGGCAGGGGAAGCCGCTGGTTGTCGATCCATTCTCGACGCATGATAACGGCGAATGAAAAGGTCGCAGCGAGGATGAGGAGGAGAAAAGCTCCCCAGGTCGATAATGGCCGGATCCAATCCCGCCAAGGAATGTAGGCGGTGAGCAGATAGCGCAGGCCGGCAAAGCTGAGGAGCCGTTTCGGCTCCACTAGAAGTCCCGTCCTCTCCTCTTCGGGCAACTTGGCGAATTCCTCCTCATGAATGACCGTGCGGCCCCTGAAAGCACTTTCAAGCGCATCAACGTTCATGAATTGCAGGCCGCGGAAAGCAACCCGCCCGGCCCCTTTCAGGCCCAGTTCCAGAATGACTGGGTCTTTCGCCGTTGTTGGCAGCACCACACCATAGGATCCCACCCGCCGGAAGCCTTCGGGCTGAGCGTAGGTTCTCTCCGCCTCCTCCGCGGAGCTGAATGCTTCCAGAAGTAGAACAGCGTCGGCACTGTGGTAGATTCGACAGTAATAGTTGGCTTCGAGGCCCAGGTCTTCGGCTCTTGCCTGAACACTGAGAAGATAGGGTTGCCCGAGGATGACCGCGCCCTCCCGGCTTCTCCCGGCAGGAAGGCGAATACGTAGGTGTGAATCCGCGGAATCGCCGGTATGTTCGATTACCGGCACTGGCTCGACTCCTCCGTCAGAGAGAGAGAGAGTCTCCCACTGAACGTTGCCTTCCGTTTCCACTCCGGAGGCGACCGGTTGAGCCAATATACCTTCAGTCAGGTTCGGTCCGTGAGGCCAGAGATTCAGGTTCACCGCTCCCAGGCTTTCGAAATCTTCGCCCCTAGGGAAAGTTGCCACGGCGGGAACGATGAAGCGCCAGAATCCCACCGTCATGATGGGCGACGCCATGAGACCAGCGAACAGAACACAGAGCAACTCCGCTCGTGTCAGCAGCTCGTAGCGCGCCAGTGTTCTCAAGCAAACGGTGAAAAAAAGAAGGGCTAAAAAAGCCCAGAATACGGGGACTGACAGGGCGCTGGAACCGAGTTCCCGGCCGGTTTCCGATACCGTTCCCATGAGCACGCCACCCAACTGAATGAAGACCGCCGTAAGAAGAAGCATGAGAAGCGAGTAGACAAAGACGCGGACGATGGAGACATTCATCTCTTTAGGCCCTGTCGTATGCCTTGTCGCAATCTTCGTCGAGTTAAAGGTGTCGGGTACCGCCAATCGAAGATAATAATCTCAAGCGTAATCGAAGCTCGAAAGATCGGCGGTCGATTACGGTTACGATTGCGATGATCGATTGTGGGAAGATGGATTTCAGGGTTCGAAAATCGCAATCTCAACCGTAGCGAGGTTTCAACCTTGTTCTTGCGTTGTGGACAGCCCGCAGACACGGTGCTGCTGATATGAAACTCCAATGCCGATGCGGGTTCGAAGGCGATGAATTCTCAGGATTTTCCACGGAAGACATTCTGACAAATGGAGGGGCGAGGGCCCTCGAGCCCTGGCGGATTGGCCAATTTGGTCAGAGTGTCGGTTCTCCGTTTGTTCAGGGGCTCGAGGGCCCTCGAGCCTCCAGCTGGGTGGCAAACTGGACCCCTTAGGTAGAGCCCGTCCCAGTGGTGGAAACAATTGATTTTTAATGAGTTATGGGCAAAAAAAAGGCCGGATAGAGCTGCGAAAAGCTCGATCCGGCGAAAAAGGGCGCTTATGCTTGCGTTAGTCAAATACAAAGCACGCCCTTCTCATGAAAAATATTGCCGTACAAAGCTTCCTGCGTCCAGCCCTAACTCCAGTCATTCGATGCAAAGACTACACCGTGTTTCTGGAAACAATGGAGCGGATTGACCGGGTTTTGATCGACTCCTCGCTGGAAAGGGAGGCGATCGTAAAAGCCTTGGAAGGATGGGATGAAGCGGGAGGGAAGGATCGGGAGCGACGCGCTCTAAGAGCGATAAAAGCGCTGCGGGTGGAGGTGGTGCGTCATTTACTCGGAGGGATATCCTTTCGTTGTCTGTCGCAGGAGTTGGGACGCAGTGAGCTTCTGGCTAATTTTTGCCGGGTGCGTGAGGTAGACGGGATCCGGAAAATATCGAAGAGCAGTCTGGAACGGGATTCGAAATTCTTCGACGAAGCGTATCTGAGACAGCTGCATGCAAGGATGACCGAGGTGGTGGGCAATGCTGAACATTGTGGTGAGGCAGGATTAGAGAAGCCGATCGATACGAGGGAATGCCTGATCGACGCCACTTGCCTGGAAGCGAACATCCACTGGCCCGTGGACTGGGTCTTGCTCAAGGATGTGGGAGCAACGCTGCTCAAGGCGATCAGTCTGATCCGGCAGGCGGGAATGAAACAGCGCATGCCCCAGGGAGCAAAGGGATTGGCTCGGGAGATGAACAAACGGTGCCTGGAGATGACGCATGCGCGTCGGCGCCGGGAGGCGGGCAAAGCGCGTAAAGGGATCCTGCGGCGGATGAAGCTATTGCTCAAGAAGATTGAGGGCCATGCCCTTCGCCACCGTGACTTATTGGAAGCTATGTGGATGCAAAGCGATTACACCGAGAAGAAGGCGAGCCGAATCATCGAGCGAATGGATGGTATGTTAGAGCAGATACCGCAGGTCATGAAACAGGCGCACGAACGGATCATAGGGGGGCGGCAGGTGAAGAATGAGGAGAAGATCCTGAGCGCCTACGAACCTGAGATTGACGTCATCGTGCGAGGCAAGGCAGATCGGGAGGTGGAGTTTGGCAACACCCTTTATTTATGCGAGAGCGCAGAGGGATATCTGTTGGACTGGAAACTGTATGGGGGGCAGGCCCCGAGCGAATTGAAGCAGCTTTGGGAAAGTCTGGAGAGGCAAAAGGGCTTCGCTTTAGAGGAGAAGATCGAAGCGATCAGTGGGGATCGGGGCTATGCCTCGAAGGCGGCCAGCAAGCGGCTCCAGGCAGAGGGGATTTTTGACGCCCTTACGCCCCGCAATCCACAAGAGCTCAAGGAGCGGATGGAGGAGCCGCGCTTTGTCCGGTTGCAGCGACGACGAGGGAGCACCGAAGGCCGGATCGGAGTGCTCAAGAACCGATGGCACGGGGGCAAGATACGCAGCAAAGGCTTTGACAACCGTAACCTTAGCGTGGCCTGGTCGGTTCTGTCCCACAATCTATGGAAAATCGCGCAGAGACTTGCGCAAGAACATGAGAAAGAGGCAACGCAGGCGGCATAGGGATCCAAGAATCGAGTCAGAGGCGCTTCCTTGGGAGAACTATCGACTCAAAGCGAGAGGAAGGGTGCTGGAAAGGTGCATAACGGATAAAAGGTAAGCTACCGAGGACGGAAGGCATGTCGTGGTCTACATAACGTGACGAAGATTGATATCGGTATCAGGCTTCCACCCAAATCCTCTCGGATTTGGGACAGCCTCTAGCTAGAATACCATCCTTCCGCCATCCGCGGGCAATCTTCTATTCCTGCTCACAATCGTAATCGTAACTTTCAACTTCTCATTGGTCCGGCAATTTTCGGAGCAGCGCGAAGGTCGTATCGGCCATAGAGGAGGCAGCCGACGAATGATACAGAAGACCCTCAGAGTTGGGCTGATCGGGGCTGGGAGTATGGCGATGCGCCGCCACCTTCCCGCTTGGAGGAGGGAGAATAGAGCGCGTCTTGTGGCGGTTTCCGATTTGGATTTGGAACGAGCCGAGAGATTGGGTGCACGCATCGGCGTCCCCCGGGTCTACCAGAACTACAAGGACATGCTCGAGAAGGAGAATCTCGACATCTGTGACATCTGCACGCGCTCCGGCAGCCATGCCTCGGTGGCGAAGATCTGCCTGGATCGGGAAACGCATGTCATTTCGGAAAAGCCGATGGCAATGACTTACGAGTCCGGCAGAGAGCTCTTCGACGTGGTTCGGTCGGCGTCGAATAAATACACAGTCGTCTTCAACTACCGTTTCACGCCCCAGATGACTGCTCTGAGGCAGCTACTCTCCGAAGGCGCCCTGGGAGATATCGAATCTCTGCGGGCTCAGTTCGGATGGAAGAAACCGGACCACCACGACCAATTCAAACCGGAATACCCGACCGGGATTCTCTTTGAGACGGGGATACACGATATCGATCTGTGTATCTCCCTTCTGGGGGAAGTTCGGAAGGTCCAGGCAGAGCCCAGATGGTCCGCGGAGGGGAGAGCGGACGTCGTCACCTCGGTTCTCGAGCACGCAAGCGGAGTCAATTCAACGCTGCAAGTTTCGTTCTGTAGTCCACGGATCGAGCATTTCCTGGAGGTCGTTGGGTCGAAGGGGAGTGCCAGGGTCAATTTCGAAACCCATCAGCTGACGGTTGAAAGTGCCGGCCGATCCGCAACCGTGCTTTCCCGCCTAAAGGGAGCCCTGGCGGGCGCATGTGATGTGCTGAGACGGAAGAGCCTTTTGTTCGGGGGCCAGCTTCCGTTTGATCGTATCGTATCGAACTTCGTCGACACGATCGTTTCGGAGGCGCCACTGTTCGTAACTCCAGAGCAGGCGTTCTACGATTTACAGGTGGCTAGCCGACTCGATGTGTCTGCGCGGACGGGCGAAGTTCAAATTTTGAGTTCCAGCTAGGCCCAGATCCAGCGAGCCCGCTAGCGGCTCACTCAGGTGGGCCGGGTCGTCCCGACACGGCAAAAGCTCAAAATTTCCGTTTCACTGTTGTTCCGCGTCCGGAGGACACGGACCACCTTCAAACTGCAGGTATAGGCGAAAGTCCCGCTTTGGTTCGCTTATTCTGGGGCTATGAATCTGTCGGACTTAAAGTCCGATAGGCTGCTAGCGCATCAACCCACATGAAATGCCGGGCAAACGCGTTTCGATCTTGGATTATCCCTGGCCTCACGGCCAGAGCTACGATCCCGCCATCCGTAGCTCGGCCGGTGACGGCCGGGATGGGCAAATTCGTTTAACCCGTGAAAAAACAAGGGATGATGCATTAGGGTGACGGAATGCGACACGGCCGGGCCGCGGCGCCGTCGCGTGCGGATTCAAGCATGGCCTCGATGACGGCGACGTCACGCAGTCCCTCTTCAGGTGTGCTTGGGCTCTGGATCGGTTCGTCCGAACCCAGCGACTCAAAGAAGCCCTTCAGCGTCTCGTAAACGCCCCCTTTGTTCCACGGATCCTCGGGGAAATGGTAGGTCCTGTTTCCGGTGCGGCAGTGCACTTGCAGATAGCCGGACTTGAAGTGAGCGTGAACGGCGCCTCGGGAGCCCACCACACTTAGCTCCAGCTGATCGTTGTCCTGTTTCCGGGCAGCGAAAGAGAGATCAAAGCTGCCCTCGACCCCGCTTTCGAAGCGGAGGTGGGCGTGGAGTGAATCTGCCGGCGGTAGGTGGGTCAGGCGCTGGCTGGTCTGGGCGTTCACCTGTTCGACCTCGCCAACAACCTTGCGCAGCAGGGCTACGAAGTGTACCCCGACATCGAGCAGGTGGCCGCCTTGGTAGCTCGGCTGACCCCTCCAGCCCTGGTCTCGGTTGGGCGGGAAGAAGAAGAGTCGACGGAACCGGATGAGCTGCGGCTCGCCAATCTCACCTCCCCGCACGATCTCCTCTAGCCGGCGAACGCTCTTCTTGAAGCGCCAGTTTTCGCCCACAGCCCAGATCCGAGGGCGGGAGAGATTCCGGTGGATATTGAGAAGCCTGAGTCCTTCTTCCACGCTTGGAGCACAGGGTTTCTCGCTGAAAACGTGCTTTCCCGCACCTAGCGCTGCTTCGATGGCGTCGGGCATGGCAGGTATGGGAAGGACCAGGTCGACGACATCAATCTCTTTGTCGCAGAAGAGCTCCGCCAGATCTGTGGACCGCTGGATCCTCGGTCTGCCGAGTTGCCGGGCCGCTCGGGCGAGAGAGTCCTCCGAGCGGCTGCAGAGAGCCGCGAACTCGAGCAGGCCCTGGTTCTCCAACCTTTGCAGAGCCGCGAAGTGCGCCACCCGGGCGAACCAGCCGCAACCCACCAGCGCCAGCCGGGGCCGCTCCCCGACTGGCGGAGCACCGCGGCGCAGGGAGAAACGAGTCCGCTCCCAGTAATCGACCGCGTGAAGTCCGAACTTGACTGGGGTGTGGCGGAGCCTTAGCCACCACGGATTCACGGTAATTGGGATCTCCTTAGCACGAAAAACTTACACCCGACTACCCCCAGTAGAGCTACGGCGAGGCATGGAATTTCCGGACTAGGAGTCTGTCGGCCTTTAAGCTTTGTAACACCGTTCAGCTTCAGATCGACGGGTTAAGGTTGTAAATGTGGACCCATCTCATACCGACAGTTTCCTTTCAAGAAAATGAAACTGAGAATTGAGACGATTTGTCATTACTTTCCAAGGTCTTCCGAAATTCTGGAGGTATACATTCATTTTCTTATTGCTAGGAGTCTTATAGTAGCTCCAAGTTATTCATCAGTGGGGCCGAGTGGAGCCGTAGGAGTAACTCGGCGAGGCCCCATTGTGAGTAACTTGGCAGAAGCTGGGTTGGCTATGAGGCAAGGAGTTTGTTTCTCTAGAGGAGTTAATTTTCAAAGGCGGCCGTCCACTACGAACTTAGGAGGCAGTCGTGAGACGACTTCCGACAGAATTTCGAGTAGACGGCTTGCCTGGATGACCGATAACGAACCCTCAGTTTGTATCCTCATAGCAGGATCCACTATAAGAACTTCGCCTGGACATCCAGCGCCTTTGAAAACCACAAAACGAATAAAACAGAAGGGAAGGTAATTGATCAAAGGGATGCAGAAAAGCGAAAAAACTAATCCATACAGTGTGGTTATAGGGATCGATTGGGCGGATCAGAAAAATGATCTTTGGATGATCGAGAGGGAAACGGCAGGAGGGAGTCACCGGCAGGTGGCTCAGGATGCGATAGCGTTGCATGGTTTTGCCGTGGAGATGAGAGAAAGGTATGGGCGTGAGGGAAAGCGCGTCGCCATCGTGGTGGATCAGAAGCGTGGCGGGTTGATCAATTTTCTGATCGGATTGGAGTTTGTCGATATCTATCCGGTGCATGCGGCCAGTGCGAAGGATTATCGACAGGCATTGTATCCTTCCAGGGCCAAGAGCGATCCGGTCGATGCGCAATTGCACGCGGAATTTTTCCTCAAACATCCCGAGCACTTTGAGAAGTGTCTGAGACCGGACAGTGTGGAGACGCGCGAGCTCAACCTGTTGTGTGAGGACCGGCGTGGATTCGTCGATCAGGCGACTCGCTTCGAGCAGCAATTGTGCAGTTGTCTGAAGCAGTATAACCCATTGGTGTTGAAACTGTTCGATGACTTGGGCAGTGCTATGTGTCTGCGCTTTGTTCTACGCTGGCCGACGCTTAAGAAGGTCAAGAGCGCATCGGCGCAAGGGTTGCGAAAGTTCTTTTATAAGCATAACAGTCGCAGCGCCGCGAAAATCCAGGAGCGCCTGGAGTTGATCGGCCGGGAAGAGGCCTTGACCGAGGATCCCGCGACTCTGGAGGCGTTCAGTCGCAAAGCGCAGACTCTGGCCAAACAGCTTTTGGCCCTGCAACCGCAGATCGAGGCCTACGAGGAGCGTATCAAGGAACTTTTTCACACCCATCCCGATGCCCCTGTGTTCAGCGGCCTTCCCGGAGCCGGCGAGGCCCTCAGCCCTCGGCTGCTGTGCGCCTTTGGGACCGATCGATCGCGTTTCGAAACGGCCCGGAACATGACCCAGTGGAATGGTTCGGCTCCAGTCACCATCAGCAGCGGTCAGCACAAAAAGAGCAGCCAGGCAAAACGACTGGTCACCTGGCGGTGGTCCGCGCCCACCTTTGTCCGCCAGAGCTTTGTTGAATTTGCCGCCCATTCGATCCGAAACTGCGACTGGGCCAACACCTACTATCAAATTAAAAAAGAACAGGGCAAATCCCGCCAAACCATCCTTCGAGCGCTCGCTCTGAAGTGGACCCGCATTCTCTTTCGCTGCTGGCAAAATAACCAGAATTACGACGAGCACAGATACCTCGAATCACTCCAAAGGCGCGGTTCACCGGTATGGCATAGACTCCAGCAACTAAACGGCCACGCCCTCTAAACAGAAAATGAGTACTATTTTAAAAAATCCCTTGACGGACCACCTCAGTTTTCTGTCGGACGAGCTCTTCTAATTGCACAGCAATCGAATCACAAAGTCCGACAGACTCCTAGCGCAAAACACGCCGCTTACAGATTCAGATCCCACCCGTGGATATCCTCAAACAAGCATGTCCCATCGAAGGCCACGAATCCGATCCTCCCGGAGAACGGGTCTGGCATGCGATAGGTCTGCACGTAGTAATCATCAATGTAGAACTCGAAGAAGTCGCCGCGCGCGATGAGGCGGAAAGAATGTCTTTCCCCGTGCCGAACGCCGCAATAGGAGGCGTGCCCTAAGGGACCGACTGTATCTTCGCAAGCAAAGCTGCAGATGCCCTGCAGCTTCCCTGACCTGTCCACAACCAGTCCCTTGCCTGTGTCTGCGTAAATATCGCAATCGGTGATCCTATGGTCTGCGTAGGCCATGCTGCCCGTTCGTGTAGTTCCGAGAGAGTCGGGTATGATTGCGCAGCCCCGGCCTGGATACTCTTCCAGATAGAAACCCGCGGCAGCCGCGTGTTGGTGTGACTCGATCCTTCCCCTGCGCTCCCGGACCGTGACATGCCCTTCGATCACGAATCCTCCAGTTCTGTCAAAAAGGCGATCGGTCATCACGATCGATCCATCGCGTCCGGCTGAGAGTAGAATCCTCTTCTCATCGCAGGAAAACGTGTCCCGATTCGTTCACAGAAGTTGAGCTCCATGTGCTGGGAGGGAAGTTCTCCCCACTCAATCACCGGAGGCGGCAGGACTTCCCAGTTGATGCCGTCGAAGCTCTTCAACATTCCGGTACTCGGAGCTCCGACATCGTCTCGAACTTCGGAGGAGATGTAGCCGAGATAGACGCCTCGCCCACCTTCCTGTTCCTTGATGATGTAAATCTCGTCCCACCGTTCACGGTAGAATTTACAGTCCGGCACCACATCATACCGATCGCCAAGGTGTTTCCAATGCAGCAGGTCCTCCGATTGATAGATCTTGAAGTGAACGCCCTTCTCCTCGGTGGAGCAAGTGGGGTAGTAGTTGTGCTTATTGGCGATTCGGATGACCCCAAACCCTGCGTGGGCACCGGGGATGGGAACAAGATCCCGCCCGATGAAGCGCCAGTGCACCCCGTCGTGGGAAACTGCGATATCGATGCCGATTGCTCGCCCACTCGGGTTTGATTGAGTCAGATGTCCGGTGCCGAAAAATGCGTAAAATCTGTCGTTGTCAAAGATTGTGAAGTTCTCCCAGGCCTTCTTGCCGGGATTCTTGAATTTGTCCACAGGTGATACGAACATCTTGGTCTCCTAGGAGGAATCTGTCGGTAGAAACTACGTAGGTTCTGGGCGAGACAAAAATCTCCCCCTTTCGCAGCTCGTATCCAGCGCCACCTCCGTTTTATTGTCCCCTTGCCTCACCTTCGCGCCGATAGCTCTGAAGCCGCTTTTTTAATGCCTCGGTCTGCTGTTCTGGCGGTAGCAAATTGATCGCGCGTTGAAGAGATTCCTCGGCCTTGTTGAACTGTCCCGCTGCGGCGTGCGCCATTGCCAAAGTATCGAATATGACGGGATCCGGTTCGCGGTTAAGCTGAGCAGCCCGCTCGGCGAGATCTATCGCCTCTTCAGGAGCTCGCAGGTCGGCGTCGCTGGTTGTGGCCAGGATCCATGCGGCAACGCCCAAGGGCGCTGCCCAATCGGGATTTAGGCGTCCCGCTTCCCGTAAGGCTTGCAAGGCCTCAGACTGCAGCTCGGCAGCCACCAAAGCGACTCCGAGATTGTAGTGGGCGACAGCGAAATCGGGCTGGGCGCGCACCGCTCGGCGATATTGGCCAATGGCTTCGACCAACCTGCCCTGCTGTTGCAGCAGGCGGCCCAAGAAGAGATGGGCTTGAGCCGATTCGGGATTTACGGAGAGGGCCTGACGGTAGTGTGCTGCCGCTTCTTCGAGCAGGCCTTGGCTTTGCAGAGCTTGACCGAGGTGAAGATAGGCTTCGGCCCGTTCGGGATCGAGTTTTAGGACTTCTCGAAAGTGGCCTATCGCATCGTCGAAGAGCTGCTCGCCGTTGAGGGCCAGACCCAGGTTAAAGTGCGCGTCGGTGTGATTCGATTCATACTCGAGGACCTGTCTGAACTGGTCCATGGCTTCGGCAGTCTTTCCCGCCGCTTGGAGGGCGATGCCAAGATTGTTTCTCGCCTTGGGTTGGTGCGGATCCAGTTCCAGCGTCCGGCGATAGTGCGCGATCGCTTCATCAAGGGCGCCGATGCGCTCCAGGCTGTGCCCCAAAAACAATTCAATATACGCATCGTCCGGTATTTCGAGAACCGCCTTCCGAAGGTACTTAACAACGTCGTGGTCAAACTCGCCCTTTTCGAACTGCCGCGCCAACCAGATCGCGGCGATAGGGCGCGGTTTTTCCTCCCAACGTCCGCGAAACGGAGCGGCCCGGGCCAGCTGCACATCTGCGGCCGCCCCTAGATGGGCAACATCCGCCAGCAGAGATGCGATATCAACGGGGCCGCGGTAGAGGGCCCGGATTCGGCCCTCGCCGTCAACGAGGACACTCGTGGGAACGGCCAATGGGACGACTCGATAGAAAATCGTGTCGAGAAGGATTTGAAGCTTGTTGAGCATGCGTGGCGTGGCTAGGCCGCTGGGAAACGGAAAACCGAGTTGCTGTAGATGTTTTCGGGCGTCCGAGGGTTCTGTTGCTTTGTTCTCATCCAAACCGTCCACACTCAAAGCAAGTATTTCGACTCCTACCTCCCACAGCCGATTTTCATTTTGCATCAGATCCCTGAGCTCCGCGTGGCAGGGCACACACCAGCTCGCCCAGAGGTTGACGAGAACAGGGCCGTCAAGATTTTCATTGAGCAAGATGTCGTTGCCTTGCCAGTCGCGGTAGGAGAGCGCCGGCAAGTCTGGCCCCGTCGGGAGGAAGATGCGGCCCGTGCTACTGGACGGTACGGGGTCGAGGCTAGAGGCGCGCAGGTTTACCTTTCTGGCGGGCGCCGGTAACGGTTGTACCAGGCCGCTTCCCTCCACAATCCGGTAGCGGCGATTGGCTTTTAAGCCGGTGAAGGTTTCCTCTGGGCCGCCCGGCCAGCGGACCACGAGACGGTCGATATCCGACCTGGAGCCCAACCCGAAATGCAGCCATTTGCTGGACTGGGCGACAAATCCGCTACCGGCGGAAACGGTCCTAACGAACCTCGCGGTTGCTTTCTGCCTGCCGCCCATCTGAATCTCGACGCGCGCTCCGATCGCGTCGCGATTGGCTGTTGTGCCCACCAGACGGAGGGCCAGATAGTGATTACTCGACGGCGTTTCGTTGCGCGCGAAACGCACTTGCGGAGCAGTGCGATTGGAGATCCACAGATCCAGGTCGCCGTCGCCGTCCCAATCTACGGTCGCCACGCCTCGCCCGTCGTCGATAAAGTCCAGCCCGCTGGTTGCCGAGATGTTTGCGAACTTCCGTCCACCGGTGTTGAGGAAAACGCAGTTTCGCTCGTAACCGCTGAAGGAGCGTCCCTCTGCCAACATTCGGTAGAGAGTTTGGAATGCCTCTACATAGTCCCCTGCCGAATCCATTCCGACTTCTTTCGATGGTGATCGCGACACGACCTGCCGCCAAAAGAAACTTCACAAGTCTCCTGTGTCCGGAGCACTGACAAAACCGTTGGCCACTACGAGGTCTTCCCATCCGTCGTTGTTCAGATCTGAAAATACGGAACTCCAAGCCCAACGGCCCATGGTGACTCCGCAATCCACGCTGACGTCGGAAAAAGTGCCGTCACCGTTGTTGGCAAAAAGGCTGTTGCCGCGGGCCAGCCGCTGGAGCATCACTTTGGTCGACCGATCGGATTTTGGCTGAAATTGCGGGTGAAAGGTGATCCGCCCGCCGGCGGAAGACCACATGTTTCCGACGTAAAGATCCATCCACCCGTCGCGGTTGAAATCTCCCCAACTGGTCGACATGCCGGAAGCCATGTCCTCGATTCCGGCCTCGACCGCCACATTTACAAACCGCGCGCCGTCATTGCGATAGAGACAGTTGCGGCCGAAGTCGTTGGCCACGTAGAGGTCGGGATCTCCGTCTTGATCATAGTCTTCCCAACTGGCGGCGAAGGTCCATCTGCGATTGTCGACATCCATCCCGGATTCCGATGTGACATTCGTGAATCTCCAATCGCCGTCGTTCCGCAACAACAGATTCTCCGGACCATTGTTTGCGTCGTGGTAGGGGACGGGATTGGGCACATCAAAGGTCAGTCCCGATCGCATGTAGCGGCTGACATAAATGTCGAGATCCCCGTCCAGATCGTAGTCGGCCGCGGCCAAACCGAAAGCTTGCGCCGCTGCCGGGACCACTTTACTCCGCTCGAATCGCCCGCTTCCGTCATTGGACAAAAACATCAGACCGGAACGCATCCCCAGGACGAGGTCTTCGTCGCCATCGTTGTCCAGGTCGACAAGGAGGGCGCAACGAGTCAGGTCCAACCAATCGACCCGGGCCCATTCCGAGCGATCGCTGGCTGTACCGTCCGCATTCTGCAGCAACAGCCGATTAGGCAGTCCGCCATTCTGGCAGATGAAGACATCTTCCAAGCCATCGCCGTTAACATCACTCACGGCGAGTCCCTGATAAGCAGGTAGGTCGATATCCATCGTGGATTCGATTCGAGCCCCCCAGTCGAAAGTACCGCGCGACACTTGGGAGGTAAAGTCGTCGTTGTGGCCCACCACAGCCTCGGTACAATCCGAAAATAACACCTGGGTGTCGGACCTGACTTGCGTCTGCTCATACTCGGTTAGGGTGATGGATTTAAGGAGCGGTGGTTGCGATTCGCTACCATCCGTCCAGCGGCACTTCCAGGTCGCGTGTTGTTCGAGGGAACCTGTTCCGTGAAGCCCGCTGACCGTAAAGTATTGCTCGGTGGTCGTCTCGCCGGCCTCGCCCTTGCGGACGCGGAATATTTTCGCCTCGAAGCGGACGTTGTTAGCCCCTTCGAACGGTGCCGCGAGATCCGTGAGGGCCTTTGCCAGGCCATCCGCGCCGTGATGACTTTCGCCGTCTTGAATCGCTTCCCCGGGGCCCGGCCACCGCTTGACGGTGATGGCGCGGTCTTCAAACACTTTGCCCAGATTTCGGGGGAGCAGGTAGGTGCAGGAGAACTCCGGCGCTGTCAGAGTCTCCAAATTCGCCCGACTTATTTTCGATGGTTCAAACAGTAGTTCGCCGATGCGCTTTAGCTGGTCGCTTGCGAGGCCGGCGAATACTTCCGAATCCCATCCATCCGCTGCCGGATCGTCCGTCTCGGGCACCCGCCGCGAAGGCTCGTCGGGCTGGCGAGCCGGCGATGGATCTTGGGCAGATGTGACCTGGCCGACTAAGAAAAGAACCGGCAGTCCGGCCACCGCCAGTCCACGCAATACGCGGCTCCCCGACCGTAGCGATCCCTCTTTTTTGCCGCTGGTTCGACCGAAACACCTAGGCTTCTGCCCAACTGTCGCCATGTAAACAGGTTGCTTCGCCGTCAGGAAATTACAATCCCCATTCAAGGTATAGCCGCAACTCTGTCGACAATATGAAATAAGGGAAATAAAAATAGGGTCAGGAAGAAAATAGTTGACTGGGTCGAGTCTCGAATCTAGAAGGAGATTAGGATGCGGCTAAGGCGATTGAAGATATGGGGAGCGAGCGCGGTATACCACTGTATCAGCCGTAGCGTAAACGGGGAGTTTCTGTTCGATAGGTTGGCCAAGGAGCGGTTGCGCCGGCAGCTGTGGCAAGTGGCGGACTTTTCCGGGGTGGAGGTGCTGACTTACGGTCTGATGAGTAATCATTTTCATGTTCTGATCAAGGTGCCGAACAGGGAAGCGGTGGTTGTATCGGACCGGGAGCTGGTGCGCCGTTACGCGGTGCTCTACCCGGAACCGAGTCCCTATGAGCCGATGACGGTGAAGTATCTGGCCGGGGCATTGAAGCGGGGAGGCGAGGAGGCGAAGCTGTTGAGGAGACGACTCCTGGCGCGGATGCATGATGTCTCCGAGTTCATGAAGACTTTGAAGCAGCGCTACACCATCTGGTATAACCAGACCCACGCACGGTATGGGACATTGTGGGCGGAGCGGTTCAAGAGCACTGTAGTGGAAGGGAAGGAAGCGGCCCTGCGAGTTACGGCGGCCTATATCGATCTGAATCCGGTACGAGCCGGGATAGTAGAAGATCCGAAGGACTACCGCTGGAGCGGGTACGGAGAGGCTGTGGGAGGGAATCTTGAAGCGAGAAAAGGAATCGCTGAAGCGGTTGGAGACTCGTATGGCACGCCTCTGAAGTGGAGGAAGGCATCACGGGAATATCGACAGCTGCTCTATTGCACGGGGTCTTTGGGCGTTCCTCAGGAATCGCTTCGGGGAAGAATACCGACTGAAGCATGGATCAAAGTGATGGAAGAGGGAGGCAAGCTGCCGGTGGCGGCGGCTCTGAGGTGTCGAGTGCGCTATTTCACGGACGGCGCGGTCCTTGGATCGAAGGAGTATGTGGAGAGTATCTTCTCCCAATATCGAGAACAATTCGGGAGGAGACGTCGAAGTGGAGCCAGGAGGATGAAGGGCAGCGACTGGGAAGGATTGACGGTGATACGCGACCTGCGAAAGCAGGTGTTCGGCTAGCCCTACTTGACCAACTCAACTTCCGAAACGGTTTTTTTCGGGGGTAGTAGGGCTCAGGAGGCGCATCAACAGTAGAGGTGGGTTGGCGAAACCGCCTGTAGTGTAGACCTACGCTCTTCCCAGGGCGGGATTTTTTCGTATAATGGTGGGCCATCATGTTTCTGAGGTGTAATCGTCGGCGCAAAGATGGCAAAGAGCACTACTATTGGAATATCGTTGAGAACAAGCGTGTCAGCGGGGGGCGGGTGGTCCAAAGACAGGTCCTCTACCTTGGAGAGATCAACGATAGCCAACACGAAGCGTGGCGCAAGAGCATCGAGATTTTCGAAGAGGGCAGGGAAAGACCCGAACAGGTGGCGCTGTTTCCGGAAGATCGTGCCCCGCCTGTGGGCGACGAAAGTATTGTTAGAATACGGCTCAAAGATCTCAGGATCGAGAAGCCGCGGCAATGGGGAGGGTGCTGGCTTGGGTGCGTTCTATATGAGCAGTTGGGACTGGGAGAATTCTGGCGGGAGCGTCTCAGACCCTCCCGTCAGGGTACCCGCTGGGCCCATGTGCTGCAGACCCTGGTGGTTTACCGGCTGATGGCACCGGGAAGCGAGTGGCGGCTGCATCGGGAATGGTATGAGCGAAGCGCGATGGGCGATCTGATGGGGGAAGACTTTGGGATCGCCGAGAAGAACACGCTCTATCGCTGCCACGATCGATTGCTCAGGCACAAGAAGGCCCTGTTCAGGCACCTGACCGAGAGGTGGAGCGATCTGTTCAATGCCCGTTACGAGATTTTGCTATACGATCTGACGAGCACCTATTTTGAGTGCGATCCGAACCAGGAGCCGGCGGCCTCGAGCCGACTGCGCAAGTTCGGCTACAGCCGCGATAAGCGACCTGACTGCGTGCAAGTGGTGATCGCCCTGGTGGTGACTTGTGAGGGCTTGCCGATTGCCTATGAGGTACTTCCGGGTAACACGCAGGATAAAACCACCTTAAAAGATTTTCTTTCTCGGGTGGAAGAGAACTACGGTAAGGCGAACCGGGTGTGGGTGATGGATCGGGGCATTCCGACCGAGGAAGTCTTGCAACAGATGCGCCAAAGCGAACCCAGGATCCACTATCTGGTGGGTACCCCGCGCTCCTGGCTGGGTCGCTTCGAGCAGTCGTTGCTGCAGAAGGATTGGAAGCAGTTGCGTCCCGGTATCGAGGTGAAACTCCTCAGCGAGGGAGGTGAAACCTACGTTCTGGCTAAAAGCGACGATCGGGTGCGCAAAGAAAAAAACATGCGCCTGCGTCGTTTACGCCGTCTTATCGAGGCGCTCAAGAAGCTGCGTGAGAGCAAACGGCGCTACCAACGCGATACCATCCTGATCAAACTGGGCGAAGCCAAAAAGGAGGCCGGTCCCCGGATCTTTGGATTACTCGACATCGAGATCGCCCCCAAGGGCGCCCCCACTGAAAAGCCGCCTTTGAGCTTCCGGTTGAACTTAAAAAAATACCGCCAAGCCTATCGCCGCGAAGGCCGCTATCTGTTGCGCAGCACCCTCAGTGCCGAGAACCCCGAGCAACTCTGGCGCCTTTACCTGCAGCTCACTGAGATCGAGCAAGTCTTCAAGGAAATCAAGAACGACCTTTCCATCCGCCCCATCCATCATCAGAGAGATGATCGCATCGAGGCGCACATCTTTATCAGCTTCCTTGCTTACTCTCTGTGGGTCACCCTGAAACGTCGACTCTACCCGATGGCTCCGGGACTGACCCCAGCCGAGGTGCTCTCCAAAATGGCGGCCATCCAAATGCTCGATGTGAAACTGCCCACCACCGACGGACGCACCGTTGTGCTTACCCGTTACACCGAGCCCGGTGAGGACCAAAAGCTACTACTGAACCGGTTACACCTCGAACTTCCTCCCCAACCACCCCCCCAAATCGAATCCAAATAACCCCTCCTGTAGTGTAGACCTTTGGCCCACTATCAACGACTTACGTCGAAATCAGGCCCCAGTTGAGAAAGACGGGCTAGGAATCTGTCGGACTTCGCTCTGCGATTTTGCAACGCGCTCGGATCATCTGGGTGCCTTCATGGTTCGCGGCCGATTCCTCCACCGACATCTTCCTACTCGCTCTCCCGAGAGGCAGAGAGGGGACTCAATCGAATCGCGCGATAGGGCTACGGAAAGGCATTGAAAGGCAGCGATTCCCGGCGTGCCGGGATCTCGCTACGAAGTGTGTGAAATGTCCCGGCTAGCGAGTTCTCGAATTTTCAGGTATGCCTCACACGCTTTAGAGTCCCTGATCTCGAAATCTCTCTGACTATCTTCGCTTTTATTCTTAGCGGAAAATACGGCGTCTCCAATCAAGGCCTTGTCGTGATTTGAGATGGAGAGCTTTTCCAACAGGGATTGTACCTTATTACGATCATGCAAGTTCGTATTCTCGACAAAGATTCCCGTCTTATTTTTCTTGGCGAACTCGATGTATAGATCGGAGAGTGAGGCATAGTTTTCGATGAACGAATCAACGGATTTGGAATAATCCCAATAATCCTGAGCCTGGACCGATTGGAATTGCGAAACCGGATCCCGAAACAGGAAGACGAATTTGCTTTTGGGGAACAATTCCAGGAGAGATTCGAGATCATCGACTGAGTCGGCTTCAATGTCCTTGAATCCGAATCGTAATCCCCCATGTAAGGGTTTCAGCAATGCGACTACGGAATTTCTAATTAGGCCCGAACACTCGGAAGTGTTCAATGCCATGGAGTAGACTCGATTGTGTTTTTTCTTGGCGAAGCATTTTTCAAATCTGTCATAGTTATCGTGAAATTCTTCATGGAAGAGGTCTAACGCTTTCAAGGTATGGAGCAGCTGCGCGACGATTCCCTTGCTCTCCCCGGAGATTGTGATTTCGCCGCTGGAATTGAGGATTCGTTGAAGGGCGGTTGTCGAACATCTGCCCAAGACACCAAAGATGAATATGTGCTCGCTCTTACGAAACCGATGATAGGATGAATTGGAATCATGAGACTCGAGGGACTCATTCCGGGTACGACGATATAGTCGACCTAACATTGTCACTGAGTTCGCGAGTGGTTCTATCTGGATAAGAGCCGTACTTGGATTTCGTTTTCTAGAGGGACATGGCTAACAGGATTGCGCTGTGAGGGTCAACAAGCGGATCTGTCGGGTTGGGTGGGCTAGGAATCTGTCGGACTTTGAATATCGCAACATCGCGGAGGTTCGGATTCGACGGTGAAGGGTGCAAATCTAGACCAAGTCCAAAATCCGACAGATACCTACGGCGCAACGGTTTTCCCCAATCTTCCCGTCAGACCGTGAACGATTGCTGACCAAAGAAGCTTCGTGCTTTCCACCTTCCGCCGGCGCCACAGCAAGATACCGATTTGAGTTCGAACTGTTTTCAGGACCAGACAGACATAGGAAGTTAAGCCAAAATACCCGTACTTCTTATAGGTGAAGATCAGGTTCCGGCGCATGTAGTAGGATCTCCAGGAGAGAGGGGCATTGAATGGGCCCTTGTCCCGCGCTTGGCCGCTGTCGTGTACGATCCGGCTTTTCGGGACATTCACAATTCTGCCCCCACTGCTGCGTATTCGAAGTGAATATTCAAAGTCATCGCTATAGATGAAGAAGCCTTTCAAAGGCAGACCAACTTTGGCGATGGCGTGGCGACCTACAAGGACACCCACAAAAGTAGCAAGATCAATCTCGAAATATTCCTTTTCCGTGTAGAGGTTCCTGGCGACCGGCCGTGGATTCTGCATCGGCGGGTGAAGGAGGCGCCTATCGATGAGGCTGATACTCCGATCGGGATTCAATACGGCGGTGGTTATGGCATAGACACTTTTATCCTTTAACAGATCGTGATGAAGAAGCCGATCCAGGGCGTCCGCATCAGGTATTGCATCGTCATCCATGATCCAGATCCAATCGTGTCCCAATTCGTAGGCCAATTTCATGCCCTCGTGAAAGCCACCGGCGCCCCCGATGTTTTCCGGCAGTGGCAGATGCCTAACAGTTGAAAACTCCGCTGAGATGACATCGCCCGTGCCGTCTGTGCTCGCATTGTCGACGACGATGATTTCATCAAGGGGTCTGGTCTGGGCGCGTAAGGCGTTGAGGCACTCTCGTAGAAGATCCTTTCGATTGTAGGTTACGACAACGGCGGCGATGCGAAGCTGATTCGGTTCCATTTCTATCCTTTACACCTGCTGAGGACTCGTCGGATTAGGTCCTCGAATTGCCTTAATGCAGCAGTACTGCATTCAGCGGAGGAGTTTCGAGACAAGGTTCGAGACGAGGTTTTCTCCGCTGACATCGAAGCTGGCAACTGGTAGCGGAGTATCCTGAACGAGTTAGAAACGAATTTCGGAACACCCTGGTAACCTTGTCTCGAACCTTGTCTATTGCACGACATTGAATACCAACATGTCAGACTCCCAAACGTGTTCAAGAGACCAAATTCTGTCTCAACGTATCACAGAAAGGTGTGGATATATCACACTCTGTTTCGAAAGGCAGCCCCGGCCGTTAGACCATCTCTGATGGATTCAGCAATTCCCTGAAATACCCAGCGAGCATAGCGACCGACTTGAACGATGTCATGTTGGTCGAGAGCCTTCAGGGCTTGATCTTTCCATTGTGATTCGGGCCAGGACCAGGTGTAGGCGACGTCGATCCAAGTAGGATCGAGCACTTCTACATCGTTGATCCATTCCCAATCTTGCAGTTCAGAAACGACTGCGCTGCACAGATTGTCGATCTCAGTTTCCTTCGGCTTGTGACCCTCCCGAAACGCCTTCTCGACATAGATGCCGACACGATCCTGGGTTTCGCGAAATGGAGCCGGAAGAAAGGAGGCATCCACATTGCTGTAAAATCCAACTCTGTGAAAAGAGGCTCTGCTCTTTGGGATGTAGACCCAATGATCCAGCGGAGTCCGGGGGCCCTTGGTTGCACCTACATTGATGACGAGAACAGATGGAGATGGGTCGGGCTTGTTCTCGGTCTTTAGGTTGGTCAATTCGAGCATCCGGTTGAGAGGGAGGGTTGAAAGTAAGCTATCATAGGGCACGGCGCTGGCGTCGGCAAAATGCACTTCTCTATGTTCCACATCAATGCTCGTGACTCGCTTGCCGTAACGGATGTCTCCCGTTGCGGCCATCCGCTGGGCCAAGGTGCTGAGGCCTTCTGTGGGGTAGATGTAGGTCGCATTATAGCCGACGGGAGGGGCCTCATCAACAGCACCTTGATGGACAAGCGGCAGGTTCACAGGAGACTTGTAGGCGTCCTGAGGGGCGATGGCATTCCAGAGTCCGGCGGTATAGAGCTCGTGGAAGGGATCAAAAAAGAGCTGACAAAGGGTAGGCCCAAAGTTCTGGAGCAACCAATCAGCCATAGTGACCACGGTCTTGTCATTTGTTGTTGAAGCCTGCTCCATCTCCCGAAGCGATTGGGCCGCCAGTTCCGGGCCCAGAAAGCGAAGATGATTCTGAAGAGGGTAGGGTAGCAGAAGCTCCTTATCGGGCAAATAGACGGAGGATCTACGTTCGTAAGATCTGACGGGCGCGATTGAAAGGATGAACCGCAGCACCAGCGGATGGGCTCCGAAGATCCAGTGGCCCCCGCCGATCTCAAAGCGATAAGCGGATTCATCTTTGGGAGCAACACGGAGGCGTTTCTTCTCTCCTGGGCGCATGTAATATGAGGAGCAGATGCCACCCCCTGATTTCTCCGCCTCATAAACCGGAAGACCGGAAGCAAGACCGGCGGCAAGTCCTGTCATTCCCGCGCCTAGAATGCAGACTCGATTATTCGTTCTTCGCATCCTCTGATTGATGAATCTGTTTTTTCACGGTGCAGGGCGATTGGCTAACGTTTCTAAATCAGACCCATTGAGCGAGTTTAACTGTTAGGTCTTCACTTCGACGTTGGATGTTGAACGTTCGATGTTCAATGTTCAATGTTCTCACCGCGATCGTCGACTACACCTACGATCACGAGAGTCGATTGTAGGAAGATGGAGATCGGGGCTTCTAATCGAAATTCGCAATCCTAAGCGTAATCGAAACTTGCGTTCTATCGGAATTCGACTTCAGAGCACGATTGAGAGGCACGATGGGAGAAGGGAACCCATTTACAACAACCCGAACTGCAACTGGGTGGAGTCAGCCACATAGAAGAGAAAGAGGTCGATGACAAAGAAGAGACCCTGGGCGGCCACGGCGGCGAGGAAGATCCCGGCGGAGAAAGGCAGCAATTTTTCCCGAACGGTAGCCGCCCCTCCCAATTTAAGGACTGTAAACCGAGCCACGCAGGCGACAAAGAGGCTGGCCCAGATGTGGTACATTACCCATGTCGATCCGAGGATAATACCGCCGGGATGGAACCAGAACCCGGTAAAGGTGTGACGAAGCAGGGTAACAATAAAGGTGAGCCCTCCCGTGTAGGCGAAGGCCCATACACCCGGTGAGATGGCGCCTTGCCCCTTCTCTTCGGGCGGCAGGGTGGCATCCAAGGTGGCGGTTGCGTGATAGATACCGTACTGGGACGTCCATGCATTGACACCAGCATAGTCCGCCGAGTCGGGGAAACTATCCATCCCTTTGGCATAGACACCGGAGAGTACGATCCAGCCGCCAACGAGAAAGCCGCCGACGATGGCCACGACGTTGACTGTCAGTATGGCGCTGCGCTTGAGGCGGAAGCGCCGACCGAGCTCCAGAAACTCCAGTTGCATACCGGGAATAAGGAGGAATCCATGGTAGGCGATGATAACCGAAATAAAGGTGGCGAACATCATACCCTGGGTGCCGGAAACCGGCATGCCGCCGGTGAACGCAACGATGACCATGAGATGGGGAAACATCACGCATGAAGGGACGCCGCAATCCGCTCGCAGCTTCATGGCCACAAGGCCAAAGCTCAGGAGTGCTAGATATACTACGAACGCACCGCCCAGGGGCATGCCGATCGCTCGCGCCCACAGCACCACACCAGAAATTGCAGCAATGAAGAGAAGAATCGCTCCCCGGCTGGAGAATACTTCCTCCCCCCGATCCTCACCGCGGAGGGCGGAGCGAAGAATGCGATAGAGATATTTCCGGGAGAAGAATACAATCAGGACGGAATAGACCACATAGCCGGACAATCGCTGTTCAACAACGTGGGGATAGCCTGCCTGGTAGGTCAGACCGTAGAATTCTCCCACCAGGTACTGCGCTCGGAAGAGAAAGAAGCCCACGATCACGCTGAAAAGGACATTGACTTCGAGGAACATGGCCAGTCCCAGGTATAATGCGATGACCTCGAGATTGAGTCCCGCCAACATGCGCGAGAAATAGGGGTTTTCGATATAGGCATTGATGCGTAGGTTGATGTCGAGATTGGGTATAGCGGAGTTTATGTCGTGGAAGCCCCGGAGGGCGCACCAGATGAAGGTGGTGGCAAAACCCGCCCACATATAACGGTTTCGCCATCCCTCGGGCAGGAACCGCTCGTCCGTGGTTTCCCTTCTCTTACTCCCAAGGAAAAAAAGAGGAATCTGGGCAAAGGAAAGAGGAAGGCGTTGGTTGTCCACCCATTCCCGGCGCATAATGACGGCGATGGAAAACGATGCCATGAGGATGAGGACAAGGAAGGTACCCCAGCTCGTCATGGGCCGGAGCCAATCCTTCCAAGGAATATAAGCCGTGAGCAGATAGCGCAGTCCGGCAATACTGAGGAGGCGGTCCGGTTCGACTAGGAGCCCGGCTCGCTCCTCTTCCGGCAGTTGGGCGAAATCCTCCTCATGAATGACCATCCGGCCCCGAAAAGAACTCTCGATCGCCTCGACATTCATGAATTGCAAGTCGCGAAAGACAACATGGCCGGGCCCTTTCAGACCGAGTTCCAGAGTGACAAATTCCTTCACGGTTTTGGGTAGGACGACACCGTAAGCGCCGGCGCGACGAAATCCATCCGGGCGCGCGTAGGTCCTTTCCGCCTCCTCCGCGGAGGTGAATGCTTCCTGCAGGAAGTGCCTCTCAGTATCGTAGGTGACTCGACAATAATAGTAGGATTCGAGGCCGAGTCCCTCCGCTCTTGCGAGCACACTGAGAAGATAGGGTTGGCGGAGGATTACGGCGCCCTTCCTGCCTTGACCAGCTGGGAGGCGCACGAGTAGGCGTGAATTATCCGATTCGCCGGCTTGTTCGATTACGGGCGCCTGCTCGATGCGCCCATCGGAAAGGGAGAGGGATTCCCATCGAATGCTGCCCTCCGTTTCAATACCGGATACAGTTGGCTGGGTGAGAATACCTTCAGTCAGATTAGGTCCGTGGGGCCACAGATTAGGGTTAATCGCATCGAGGAACTCGAAATTCTCCGACCTTGGAAACGTTGCCACATTTGGAACCAGGTAGCGCCAGAAGCCCACAGTCATGATGGGCGACGCCATGAGCCCGGCGAACAAGATACAGAGCAGTTCCGCCCTCGAGAGCAACTCGTAGCGCGCCAGAGTTTTTAGGAGAACGGTGAAAAAAAGAAGCAGAAGAAAGGCCCAAAATACCGGCACCGACAGGGCGCTGGAACCGAGTTCCCGGCCCGTCTCCGAAACCGTCCCCATGAGCACGCCGGCCAACTCGATGAATACCGCCGTAAGGACAAGCATCAGCAGCGAGTAGACGAGGATACGGGCGATGGAGACGTTCATTGCCGTCTTCTTCTGTCGTGCCAGCCAATCATCTCTCTGAAAACTCTTCTCGTAAGCCTTCTCGTAAGCCTTGTCGTGAGCTTCGTCGAGATAAAGGTTTCCTGTGTCTGCGAAGAATAGGGTTTAGGGTTCACGGTTCACAGTTCACGGTTGGGAAACTTTGTTGGAGGCCTCGTCGTCAACCCCTCGACGTTGCTCGGATCCCGAAGCGAGCCGAAGGGCTTTGTCGATAATTCGAGTAGCATCAGTTCCGAATCGGCCTTTCTGGGAGTGGGATTCCAGTCATCTCCGGCCTCCGGAAGCACGGGCTTTCTTGAATAATCGAGTTGGAAACGATCGGCGTTCCAGAAAACGAAATGCTCACGCATTCCGCTACCTCCCATTCGGTGCTCGTAGCGGAATGCTTGAGCATTTCGACGAACTTGCCATTGATTTCGTTGTCTCGGCCGGGTCCGGATACCCGCATGTAGGTTGAAGTTTCAGGTTGGCGACTTCCTTTTACTCTTGTCATCAGGAGAGTATTCGGTGTTACTGTAATCCATGGCCAATGATCGCATATCGATGCAGGAGATCGCGGAGGATATTGGAGTATCGCGGATGACCGTCTCCAGGGCCTTGCGAAACGACCCTAAGATATCGGAAAGGACTAAGGAACGTGTTCGCAGAGCATGCGCGAAGGCCGGCTACCAACCGGATCCCCGTCTGTCCGAACTGATGAGCCATCTTCGAAGGACCAAGGGGCGGCGTTCAACGGAGACCATTGCCTACTTACACTTATTGCCGGAAGAGCCGATGGGGGACTCCCTGCTCAACGAGCGGCGCATCTTCGACGGCTGTTGCTCGCGGGCAGGGGAGTTGGGATTCCAAATCGATGAGTTTCCCTGGGTGCCGTCCAATTTGTCGGTCAAGCGACTGGTAGGCATTCTCAGGTCTCGAGGTATTCGGGGTGCCGTCCTCCGAATCACCGGTTCCGTACCCAAGGGTATGGGTGAGTTGTACTCCGAGATTGCTATCGCCACCTCGGACGAGACGTTGACGGTTTTCAATCACGCTATTCCTGACCATTTCCAAGGCATGTCGGAGGTGTTGGAAAAGCTCAGGAAAATGGGATATCGGCGAATCGGTTTTTACCACCTCGACAGCGTCAAAGACTGGGCCGCGGACCAGTGGAAGGCGTCCTTTTCCTATCGCCTCTCGAAACTCGATGCATTCCATAAAGGCAGCATCAAGACCGACCCGTTGCCAAGGCCGAAGCCTCTCATGCGGTGGATCAGAAGTTATCGCCCGGACGCAATTATCTCACACTTGCCGGCTGCTAAGGTACTCGAGCTGGTCCGAATTGAAGGAATCAAAGTCCCGAAGGAGTTGGGAATCGCCACCGTCTCATGGCATCCGAATTTTCCAGAGGTAGCCGGAGTCGATCAGAACTCGGAGCAGGTTGGAGCCGCCACCATCGACCTGATCGCCCGACAGCTCACTTATAATGAATCCGGTATCCCTCCTTTTCCAAAGAAGATGCTCATCCCCTCCACCTGGAAACCGGGTTCAAGCATCCGGAGGGTGTGAGTCGTTCGATTCAACAGTTTTCAGTGTGGGATTTCCTAGTGAGGTCCCGTCTACGTGGCCCTTTGTCGCGAGCTTTGGCGCGAGCCTTGTCGATTATTCATCATGAGCTTTAGTCACGAAAACGTTGAGGTTCATCAGCGAGCATTAGCCCTCAATACGAGAGTCAGCGTATGGATCGGTGGACTGGGACAGCATGCATTGGATCTCTGCGTCGTCCAGAGCCTACTGCCGAGAGAAGAAGCTCCTATAGAGACTGTCGGCAATGACATCGGCCATGATCAGGAATACTGTCTCGCCTTCTGAAATCGCCAAGGCTCGCGACAAAGAAGCTTAATCTGGGACATCTTCGGTAAAATCTGAAATCCCAAACGAATTGCCGCGAAATCGGGTTTACGGTAACATTAATTTCTGTTGGATTCGAACTTGCGCTTAATGGGATTTGGAGTTTTCTTTTTGGCTCTATCCTTAAATTATCTAACCTCAAAATACCCAACCTGAGCTAACGTGCCCCGAAAACGTTGACTTGATTGCAAGAAAAGGAGCCTACGCTTTTATGGCTTCGTTCCGTACTCTTACGAATTTCCTAACTGTTAATAAAACCCATTGCGCGATCGACTCAAACGATCGACTTAATGCTTACCAAACCAAAACTGAAGAAAACCCAAACACCAAAAGAGATTATGAATAAGCAACTAAGCGAAATCCTGAAACGTCGTCTGTCGTGGTTCATGATACCACTACTGACGATTGCCTTCGCCCCGGCCTACGGGCAGGGTGAAGCCTCGGAAGAGGACGAAGGCGGCGAAATCATCGTGCTCTCTCCATTCTCCATTGTGGAAGATACGGACGAGGGTTATGTTGGAAAAGAAACCCTGGCCGGTACCCGAGTAAAAGCCAATGTAGCGGATCTGGGGGCCTCCATCACGCTGCTGACCGAGGAGTTCATGAATGACATCGCGGCCAACGACCTGATGGAGATCCTGCCCTATGTCGGCCAGACGGAAGTCGGCGGCATCTTCGGAAACTTTTCCGGGGAGGGTAACACCAACTTCTTCGGGCAGAATCGACCGACGACGTTCCTGCGCCAGCACCCCCACACCCAGACCCGGGTTCGCGGGCTGGATGCGGCCGACCTGACTCGGGACTACAGTCTGACGGATATCCCCTTGGACGGATACATTGTCGACCGTGTGGCGATTCAGAGGGGCGCCAATGCCATGCTCTTCGGCCTGGGCAGCCCTGCTGGACTTATCAACAGCCAGGTACTCACGGCTCGAATGGATCGGGACCGGTTCAGAGGCATGATACGGACCGATAATTACGGGAGCTTTCGTGCCACCATGGACGTAAACAAGATTATCTGGGAAGATAAGCTGGCGGTTCGCGTTGCGGCCCTTTACGAGGACCAGGAGTATGTGCAGGAGCCGACTTTCGAGGAGGACCGCCGCATCTTCACAACTTTCACCTTCAAACCCTACAAGTACACCACCATCAAGGCCAGTTTCGAGGCAGGCGAGATCACCTCCAACCGTCCCGATATTATGGCGCCAATGAATCTCATGAGCCAAAATTGGTTCGATGCCGGCATGCCCGCCGCCACGCTTGAGGATTATGAGGCCGACCAGCAGATAGGCCACCCCTTCGCCACCGGTCCTTTCTGGGGACACATTACTGCACCCTATGAAGTCTATGCCAACTCATCGGACGTGCCCAATGGGCAGTATGGAGGCGTCGGTTTAATGCAGAGGCGAAACCTGAGTCAAATCGAATGTTGGACCAATAGGGCAAACCAAGCCAATCCGAACGCTGACGGAACCCTCCCGGGTCTCGTTGATTTCGGCACGAAAGGAACAAGCTGTTATGAGTTGAACACAGACGGCACCAAAGCAACGAACAGTGCAGGACTTTTCATTCCCATCGTTGATCCCCTCGGGCCGATACAGTTCATGACATCGGGAGGCTTTCACCCGCAGAATATCGGCGGTGGAAGAGAGAGCAACGATCCGGCGGCGAATTTTTGCGTCGCGTCGGACCCGGTTACGGGCGGGCCCCTCTGTCATTCCCGCAGTCAAGAGGAGAGTTTCAACCTGGATGACATCAGCTGGGTCCAATATGACAAGTTTAAGTTTATGTCCCCGGAGCTGGGTGAGGAGGACTTCACCTCTATCGATATCAATATCCAGCAGCTGTTACTGACCGACAGGGAGGGAATGAGCCTCGCAGTTGATTTCCTATGGCACCTTGAGGACTATAATGCCAATTTCTGGGATGGACAGTGGGACGGCCTCACCAGCGGGATATTTGTGGATGTCAATCCCATCCTTTTTGACGGCAGGACCAATCCCAACTTCATGCGCCCCGCTGTGGCGAATTTCCGTCCGGAGAATCAGCACGATAATTTCGAGCGTGAGTCCAGGCGGGTAACCGTTAACTTCGAAATCGATCTCACCAATCATGAGGGCATTTTGAAACACCTGGGACGGCACTCCATCACGAGTCTGTTCAACGATCAGTACAACTACGCGTTTCACGGGGAAGGATTCACGAGGACGAGTCCGGCGCCCCGGAACGATGACGAACGCGATGCCTGGTTCGGCTCGGTTGGGGGAAATTCCTTCGAACTGGGAGCGGAACACGGCTATATATGCTATGTGGGTCCTCCCATTGCTCCAGGCACTGCGCGCAACCAGGTCGTAATCAACGATACCTGCCCGGCGTCCGCCCTTCCCATAATAAACGAGGACTTTTCATTTACCGCCTGGGACCGTAATTCGCCGAATGACACTTTCTATGGTCAGCAATTTGTGGAATTAGATGGTGTGGTTTCAGGCGCGCGTCACAGGAAGGTGAATGTCTCCCTGGAGAACGCGGAATCCATCGTATTCATCGATCATGCTCACTGGTTCAACGGGAATCTGGTCAGCACCCTCGGTTGGCGGCAGGATGAGGTGTTTCTCGAAAATTTCCCCGGAGACCGGGACAATCAGGCTCTCCACAGACCGCTTTCGTGGCTCAACACGAGCATGGCCGGAGATGCCAAGACGACCATTTTCTCCTGGGGACTCGTGGGCCACGTGCCGGACGGTATCTTGCCGGACGGATGGGGTCTGAGAGGTCACTACAGCAAATCGCAGAACTTCCTGCCCGCCGCGGGCCGGACCGACGCCGAGGGTATGCCCCAGGATCCTCCGGGTGGAACCACCAAGGAGTACGGCTTCAGTGTAGACCTGGGCAGCAGGGTGACGTTGAAAATGAATTGGTACGAGAGCGCCGTGGCCAATAACGCGGTGGCCACCGCCATCGGCCATAACGAAAACTTCGGCAGCTCGTTGATCTTCGGCCACGCCATCGGCTGGATCAGCGGTGCCGGAAACCAGTTCAATGAAGGAGATCCCTACGGCATCGTCACAACGATGGAGGATATGGCTGCGAGAGTCATCGCCACGTCTTCCCCGACCCATCAAACGGCATGGAGCTGGTCCCGCCCGAGCCGATTCACCGCTACTGAGGGCGACCCGGCAAATACGGTGCAAATCGCGGACACGGTCAGCGAAGGGCTCGAAGTTGAGCTGATGGGCTCGCCCATCCGCGGTCTGAACGTCGGCCTCAATCTCTCCCAGCAGAAGGTGGTACAGACAAACATCGCTCGCCGATTCATCGCCCTTTTCGAGCGCGAGCGTGCGGAACTTGAAGCGCTTACCATCTCCTCGCAAAACGGATTCGTGTATAATTCCGCTGAATTCGGACTGCCAGGGTCGGGTGAGTATCAAAGGATTGAAGAGATTATGTTCAGAATCAATAACGGCTCCGGCGAACCCATGCCGGTCCAGAAACAGGGTTTCCAAACTCAGATTAACAGCCTGTCGAGCAGGGTCGAGCAGGTCAAACGGACCGATGGACAGGTCAGCCTGGAAGTCCGGGAATGGCGTTTCAACGCCTTCGGCAATTACGCTTTCCAGGGCGACGGCTTGCTCAAGGGATTCGGCATCGGTGGTGCGGTCCGCTGGCAGGACACCGTCGCTCTCGACTACCATTCTGAAATCTTCGTCGATGATACGGGGCAAACACTCCTGACGGCCAACCTGAATGACCCGGTCATTGATAAGGCCCAAACCCAGGCGGACGTCTGGTTCAACTATCGGAGAAAGATCTTCGACATGGACTGGACTTTCCGGCTCAACGTCCGTAACGCCGTTCGAGGCGATGCGGCAGTTGCGGCGATTGGCCAACCGGACTACAGGTCCGTCACGGAAGTTGCCATGTATCGGATCGTGCAGCCCACCACCTTTATTGTCTCGGCTGCATTTGAGTTCTAATTCTGCATAGTATAACTTTTAGAGTTAGTTGAGTTTCCAAAACGGGCTGGACCGGTGGTTCCAGCCCGTTTGCTTTTTTTGGCCCACGACATCCTTTCCCAATCTTCCACGTGAGCTTTGGCCTGCCTCGGCGTTTCCCTCTCAGCGGGAGAAGAAAGGTCGCAAGCTTCCACCCTCCGTCCCGCTGAGCGCATACGCGTCAACTTAAAGAGTGCCTGTTTCCGGAGTAAGCAGTGATTTCGCGTGCGTAACTCTATCGAGTGCGGTGGCTTGACACCGCTTACCCGGGCGAGGCTTGACTCGTCCGCCCCATTAACAAGCGAATTACGATCCGGCAGGCATCAAGCTGCCTGCCAACGAAAGCGGTGTCGAGCCACCGCACTCGAAATTCCTCGACAGGCAACCGGAAGAACGAAGGTAATTAATGCATTGTCAGGAGGTTACAAAGGTAAGGTGGACGCCTATGGGCCAAGCGGGACTGCGGAGGACGGGTTGTCGAATTGGAGATGTAGGTTTTGGGTGTCAGCTGGAAGAGCAAGAGTGGTTCACGGTTCAAGGTCGGAAGGTAATACCGCAAGTGTGGTGACAATCACCTAATCGAAGCACGTGGAGGTTGAAAGTCGTTTGCGCTTAGGGTTAGGACTTCGCCGTTTGATCCCTCTTGAATGCGTTGCGCGAATTTACTGGTGGAATCAAAGGTTGTGGAGAGGCGAGGGCTCTCGAGCCCCCGAAAGCCTTTGTTCGCCTTCAGAGCGTAATGGCAGCAGATAGACTCGAATCGTTAGGGAGTTCCGGGAGGTCTCGGATCGGGGCTCGAGAGCCCTCGCCCCTCCAGCGAAAATGCCGCTCGCGTGTTCGGTGAGTCCTCACTCATACGGCCGATTCGGCTACCTCGCGTCGATTGTTCGTCCCCGCGTAAAAGTCGATGCCTCTACCATTGCTGTTGTTAATCTGGTCCTTGGATATCGAGTTGTCATTTACGGGTTCGAGTTCGACAGTATCGGAAAGGCCGGCCGGGGCCACTAAGATGGGGCCAAAAGTGATGCTGAGACTAGGTCGCAAGAAAAAAGTCCTATTTTCCGTGGTCACCTTACTGGCGCTGTGCCTGATTCTTGAAATCGGTGCTCGTGCCTATTTCGCCTTCAAAGTCGGGCCTAGTGTGCTGCTATATGGGACTTCCTTCGCTCGTAGACAGATTCAGCCGGCTTCCGAGTCTTATATTCGGCACCCTAAGACAAAACCCGAAGCGAAAAACTATCGCTCGAGGATGAGCAAGAATGAATGGCGTAAAAGACGAACCGTCATCACCCATTCAAACGAGCTCAGCGGCTATTCAAAATACTTTCCAAACCAGGAGAGGATCGATTTTGATATAGAGACGAGAGAGGGCTTTGATGTCATGATAAATAGCAGAGGCTTCAGAGGACGAGAGTTTACTGACCGGAAGAAACCAGGCGTGATCAGAATTGTTACCTTAGGAGCCTCATCGACATTCGGCTATTTCAATAGGGACGAAGAGACGTATCCAGTATATCTCGAACAGATACTCAATGATAGATACTCGGGCGAGTTGCACTTCGAAGTTATCAATATGGGAATTCCCCATCTCACAGCTGAGAATATCTATGCGCTCTTTCTTGCTGAGGGGATCCAACTCAATCCCGACATCGTGACCTTTTGTGAGGGTAATAATGATGCCGCTAGGCCTTTGCGTCGGGATATTGGGTTCTTTGCCAGTTGCTTCAGCAGAGCAGGGAGGTACTCAATCTTGGTCGGCTTAATCAACAGCATCCTTGATGTGCCCTCGAGGTCCCAATATTCACCTGACGAATTTCAACAACATGCTTCGGCTATCAGCAACCGTTTTATCGATATCATCTCCAGGATTCATCAGGAATGCAAAGAGAGAGGTATTCTGTTCGTAGTCGCCAACCAGCAGAAGAATTCACAGACGATGGATAGAGGAAAACTGAAGGGACTCAGTTACGAAGAGGAGGTGCGGAGGATCCGGGCCAAAGGCCTTGAGTCGGAACAGATCAAGTCAACCGGACTGAAGCTCCTCACGCATGCTGTTCTGATGAGGGATCTTGCGACATGGGCAAAGGCGAACCGGGTGCCCTTTGTGGATGTAATTGCCAGATTGGATCAAGATCGTGACGTCATGATCAGCTGGGTCCATTTAAGTCGCAGGGGAAATCGCATGGTAGCTGAAGCATTTGCAGATGAGATTCTCAGACATAGCTGGAACCCCAGACCAGCCATGCTCCTGGAGTAGCGAAAGGTTACGTCTCTCCCATTGCACCTTCCGTATTACTGCCCCCTTGCCTCACCTTCCAGCCGGTAGCTCTGAAGGCGCCTTTCTAATGCCTCGGTCCGCTGTCCCGGCGGTAGCAAATTGATTGCGAGTCGCCGGGACTTGAGCAGATGCGACCTCGCACGGACAGCAGCTTCTACGTTCCCCCGCACATTACCTCAGAAGATACCATCCGATCAGTGGCGACCCGGAATTCATCAAGAAGGAAATGGAAAGGACCGGGATGCCCAGCCCGCTTCTTTTTCTGGTTCTACTGCAACCTAGAAAAACTCGTTCGCAGGCCTTGGCGTGAGCTTTGTCGAATTGATGGTGTCGGGTTTCAGGCATAGTGTGTCGAGAGTGAAGTGGTTCACGGTTCGAGGGCAGGCGTTATTTGCCCTCCTCGGCTCTGCTCCAACCTTCAATAGACCAGCAGTCGATTACGCTTACGATTACGGTGGTCGATTGAGGGAAGATGGATATCAGGCACTGCCAATCGAAATCCGTAATCTCAAGCGTAATCGCAGCTCGAAACTGTGCCGTGCCGTTGACGGCCGAAGCGACCCGCCGCTCCCACCTCATCCCCGCCCCTTCAACCACCGTTCCCGCGTCAATCCCCGCTCCGACCACTTGTGTCCGATGCCTTCAGCCACTTTCTGAATATACCGGTAGGCCCGTTCGCGTTGAACCATCCTATCAACGGCTGGGTCGTTAAAGTGCTCGAGAGAGAACAGTTTCCAGGGTTCGAGTTTGTCGGATGCTTCAATGACTGCTTCGTGATTCAAGAGCCCGGTGCCCATGGGCGCTTCGTAAATCTGCATGACAAGATCAGGTGCGACCCGAACATCCTTGACGTGCAGCTGGCCGATTCGGTCGCCGAGATAGGCCATTGTCTCTCGCATCCATCGCCCGGACTCATGGACCCGGCCGGGGCGCATGTGGTTCACCGGATCGAAGGTGATCTGGACATAATCTGACCCCACTCGGTCGACAAACTCCTTCATTCTCTCAGGCGAGTGAATGATACACCATTGGGTGGTCTCCGGGCAGATGCAGACACCCGCATCCTCCGCATACGGAGCCAGCTTTTTCACCTCGTTGACCACGTCGTCGAGCGCTTCATCGGTAAAATTCTTTGGGTGGTACCACCAACCCGAACCGTCGTAGCTGCCACCGGTGATGTGAATCAGATCACCTCTGAGCAATTTCATCTTGTGCAGGATGTCTTTGAGGCGGTCGTGTTCGGTCTGGCGCTTGGTGGTATCGGGGTGCGCGGGTTGGGATCCGCACGGCGACATAGCCGCCGTGATGCCGTGTTCCTCCGCCAGGTCGCGGAATCGAAGCACGGCGTCATCTGTGGCCTCTGCGATCCCATGTACACCGATCACTTCGAAGCCGATTTGACTGAGGCGTTTCAAGTTCGCCTCATTCGCGGCCATGTCTTCAGTCAGATTGATACTGGTATCGTTGCAGCAGAATCTCATGGGTGATTGTTCCTTTGTGGTTTAGGCTTTCTTATTCGCAGTAACCGAAAATGCACTTCACATTCGTAGAAGACCTCTGGTGCTGAAGGGGAAAGGCCTGCGTGTTTTCCCGTCCCGAGAATAAAATGCGGGAGCCGCTCGCCTGTGCTATTCGGCAATAACGGTACGTTCAAGTGGAGGGGCGAGGGCTCTCGAGCCCTGATTTCATCGTTATTCATCGAAGGAGCCTTTCTTAGTACGGAGAGTGAACTCGATCTTGTCAACCACGTGGTTTTGCCGAGTGTCCAAGCCTCTGGGCTCGAGAGCCCTCGCCCCTCCAGAATAAATCTGAGTGTTCCCAAGAAAGTCTCAATCGTGCCAATCCAGCGTCCCAATTTCCCCCTTGTAAGGCCATTTATTTACCGCCTCAACCAAGCCATGTCTAACCGGATTGTTCCTAACATAGTTCCACTTATCCGTATAAGACTCACCCGAGCGCAGTTGCCGGTCCCAGTAGTCTCTTTGCCACAATTGTTTGTTTTTCGGCCTGTGCCAGCGGCGGGACACCTGACTGCGCCAGAAACTGACCCATGACCTCATGGAACGTACCGGCAAAGTCCCGGGAGCGCAGAACAGATGGATGTGGTCGGGCATAATTACAAATCGACCAACGACCCAGCCATGACTCTCCCGCCATGCCTGTGTGATCTGTTCCATTGCTTCGTGGGAGGCTAGGATGGGTTGTCGATCTTTTGCGCAGAACGGTTAGATATACGATGTTTGAGCGATTGTGGGATTCGACGACTGGCCAATGAGGGGGCCGTTTTCTTCTCGGTGGGGTAACGGGATCGTCGGACATCTGTAATGAAGAGTTACGAATGTTCGAGGTCGGTGCAATCTGCGATCGCGAATAGGGATTAGGAAATCGTGGCCGGCGCTGGAGGGTCGAGGGCTCTCGAGCCCCAAAGGTCGTAGTTTTCCCTTAATGATTTTCCTTGGTGGTCGGCCATTGGAATCCGATCTCCGTTTTTGGTACAATCGACTGAGGGGGCTCGAGGGCCCTCGCCCCTCCAGCAGAAGGCGGCTCCAGAATGCAGCAACTCTCTACTCATACTCCCTCCGATTCGGCTGGTCCCCAAACCCGCAACATACACAGCCCAGCCCCCTGCCGGCGCCCCCACGAGGCGCCCTCTTCGCCATCTGTGACCGGGTGGGCGTCCAGTTTCTCTTGATCGAAAGTGAATCCCAATCCGGGTTCATCGTTCAACATAATCCAGCCATCTTCTATCTCATGAGTATGCGTGAAGACGGCATCACGACCGTTGTTGAGTACCTCCATCGTAATATGGTTGGGTAGGACCGCTGCCAGGTGTGCCATGAAGCTGCCGGGGCAATTCATCATCGTTACGGGTGTTTCGTAGGCGTAGGCAAGGTCGGCAACTTTCAAGGCGCCGGTGATACCGGTTGTCCCCACGCCAACGTTGAGGACGTCGACCGCGTGTTCGTGGAGGAGGGGAACATAGTCATCGAGGGAGTCGAGATTCTCGCCCGAAGCAACGGCAGCTCGAATGTTGTCGGAGACCTTACGCAGACCGTTCACATCCCAACGCCGGGCCGGTTCCTCGAGCCAGGTAATGTCGTATTCCCTTTCGATTTCGTGCATGTAACGAATGGCCTGCTTGGGTGACCAGTATTCATTCACATCGATCATAAGCTCGGGCTTCTTTCCTGAAGTGGCGAGGGCGTCCCGCATGATCCCGATTCGCCGCATGTCGACATCCAGGTCCAATCCAATCTTGAGTTTGCCGCCTTGGACGCCCTTTGCCGCCATTCCCTCGTAAAAAGCGCGCACTTCTTCGTCAGAGAGCGGGTAGTCGATTCCGCTGGCGTAGGCTCTCAACCGATTGGACGAAGCCCCCAGCGTTTTCCACAAAGGCTCGCCATTGATGCGCGCCTTCAGATCCCAGAGCGCTACGTCGATGGTGCCGATGGCGGCGCTCGCACCACCGCGATTACCTCCTTTAAAGACACGATCAACCATGGTGTTCCAATGACCAAGCACACCCCGCGGATCTTTGCCCACGAGGAGTTCGTCGACCATCGACTCGACCAAATCGCCGCCTTCCATGGCTATTCCGGAGATGCCTTCGTCGGTGTCGAGCCACAAGGCGGTGGGCCGCATCACGTTGGCGTCCCCGATCGGCCGAATCATCCTTATCTCGAAGGGTTGGGTCCGTAATCCGGTGATTTTCATATTCTTACCTAACTCTAGCCCGCTTCTCTTACGAATTTTCGAGGATCCAATTGCGGCAGAGTGCTCCTCCCGACTTGGTGCTGCAATCCGGCCACAGAAGCGGGCTGTTCAACAAGAGGGCACAGAAGAGTCGTGTTATTTGAACAAAACGGAATGTCACCGGGAATCTTTCTATGAGCTAGAAAAAAACACGTAACTAACCTGAAACTTCATTGTACATGCGGGTACTCGGGCGACAGTTCGCTTCCTGTAAGAGCAGGATGTATGAAACCTTCCATTGAAGTTTCAGCCTCGATTGATCCCGTTCCGAAGTGGCAACCGGCGGCTGGAGCTGACTAGAACCCCACCTATTAGTGTTCGTCAGGTTTGGATTGCGAAGTAGGAGATTCATGCGGTGCAAGTTAGCCGGGAAAGAGAAAAAGAATCGGCAATCTCGGCAACCGGAGTTCGCAAAAGAGCGGATTGCTCCAATGGTCCCAGTGCGTTCTTTTTCCGAATCGGTTGGGAATCGTCTTGATCGCTGCGGATAAATAAACAGCAATGAGTTTGGAACGGAAATCGTACTACTTGATCATTCAGAAAAGATCTCTATCCGTTGCCGTGCTTTGATCGGGTGCAAATCTTCCGGAGGATTTCAAGACGTCATACACAATCGTAATCAGCGATACCGGTAACCATGATTCCGGTATTCGAGGAACGCGCGCATTTTGGTGGCTGGCCGGTCGAATCGGCGCCTACGCCGAGCTGGGGCTCTACTGGTTTCTCTGCGAGTATTTCGGCCGCTCCTCTGTAAACCTCATTCGCCCGTCCGAGCTGCTTGTGAGCTCGTCCAAGTACAAGACCGATTGGCTATTCGTCGGCTTACCAACCTCCTTGAACAAGGAGCACCTCGAGCAGATTGAATACCGCCGAATCGCCCTTTACGATTCCAGCGATTTCAACGGCGTTAATTTCGGCTACTCGGAGAAGGCTTTCCTGCTCTCGGAAACGGACCTCTGCCTCAAGAATTGGCGAGACCGGAGATGGAATTACGATTTTTCGATCGGCCTGCTTCCAATTAAGAGACCGCCTCTGAACAATATGTTGCACTACGCCGTTCGAATCGCGTCGGCCAAAGATCGATTGGGATGCTTACCCGAAAAGAGATACGACGTTGGGTTTGTTGGGCGCCCCTCGGGCGGTAAGTCAGAGAATCAACGCCTGAAGTGGCTTGTCGAATTGAAGAGTCACCGCCCGAATCTGAAACTCTGGGGCGGTCTGGTAGGGGGCAGAAATTGGCGGCACTCGCTCGAGCCGGCATTTGATTCGGCAACTCTGGATACGTGCTGGCTAAGCGGTCGAAGGATGGATTTCCTCCAGTACTTCGCCGGTCTTCGTGGATCAAAAGTTACTCTCGCTCCGGCCGGCTATGCGCCCTGGACCTATCGCCACTACGAGGCAATTTACGCAAGGTGTATTGTCGTCTCCAACGATCTCAGCCATTACGAATTTCTGGTTCCTTTTCCTCGGGAAGGTTTGATTGAAGTTCCGGATGGCGAGTCTGTTGTTCACGGAGTTGACGCCGCCCTTGCCTTATACGAAAACTCGCCAGAGATAGTGGATGCGAACGTTGAAGATCTGAACCGGTGGCTCAATGCGGGAACGTATTCTCGCGATCGACGGGATACACTGGACCGATTCTTCGCCGAACTCGATGGACAGTAGGAATCTGTCGGTGCGCCGGCTTCGCCCTTGACGGACTTTCTCGGGGGAACGCTTGCGTGTAGACGGATAAATCGATGGAGAAATCGACTAATCTCTTGGGTGCTTAGGAGAGAAAATGGCTCGGGTATGGAAGAAGCATTGAATGGCATTGAGGTTGTTCAATGAGCCGCCAAGCTGGAGCAGGGGCGAGGGCTCTCGAGCCCCCGATTCACCGTCGTTTTCGGTCTCCTGATATCGCTTTGCTAGGATGATCCGCTGGCAAAGCGGGAGCGGAGACGTTGGTCTTATACCGCACAGGGCTCGAGGGCCCTCGCCCCTTTTTTAAGGTCGTTTCCATATCGATTGCCGAAAATCTATGGCCCAGGAACTCGCATGGGCACTGAAGTTTAGGTAGACATCGATAATGCGCTGGCCAGTCGGATGGGAGTGTGAGATTCTGTCCTTCGTCCCCTTAAGATGAATTCGACCAACCTTCAGGCATTTCCCCGAACAAGGTTGATCAGGATGGGGACCTTCCTTCGTCCGGTCCTCCAGTTCCTCGTCGCGTTCGCCGGACTGTTGGTTTTTCTCGGCATTTGGGCGCTCGGTTTTAAACCTGAAGTGCGAGACGAGCAGCTCGTCGTGGATGCGAAAGAGGCAGCTGAAGCGGATAGAATGAGGGGTGCGCGAATCGATCCCGAAAATCCCGTTGTAATCTGGCGGGAGGCGGATTATTCGCAAGGAGAGAGCGGCTCCTGGTGGCCCAAGGGCGAATCGCCCGTTCTGACCGACCTAGTCTCCGAAGGAGTATTGCCCCCGGTGGAGGAGCGTGTCGGCCCTGAGCCGGTGGTCCTCGAGGGTCCTGATGGGATAGGCCGCTATGGGGGCGCCCTGATCAAAGTGGAGACGGCAACGTCCGGGGAAGCGGTGCACATGTCGGGCTCTTACAGCGGTTGTTCGTTGGTGCGCTGGTCTCCCTACGGGTATCCCATCGTCCCTCATTTTGCCAAGAGTTGGGAAATCCGTGATGAGTTTCGCGAGTACACCTTTCACCTCCGAAGAGGCGTCCGCTGGTCCGATGGGCACCCTCTCACCACCGAGGACATTATGTACTACTGGGACCACGAGGCCAATGAGCCTGCCATCAGTCAGCGTCCCACTCATATATTCTGGCATATGGGGAAACTACCCGCTTTCACCCCTATCGATGAATATACCCTCCGGATCCGTTTTGAAGATCCGTATCGCGACTTTCTCGACCGTCTGGCTACGTCGCACGGGCAGCACTTGCTTCGCTCACCTGCTCATTACCTAAAGAGATACCATCCGGTCAGCGGCGACCCCGGATTCATTGCCGAGGAGATGGCAAGATCCGGGATGCCCAGCCCGCAAATGCTCTACTCCTATGTCAGGCGCTGGAACAACACGAATCACCCACGACTCTGGCCCTGGGTCTTCCGCACCTACAAGCCCAATCCACCGTATATATTTGTCCGCAATCCCTATTATTTCGCGGTCGATCCCCAGGGCAATCAGTTACCCTACATTGACCGCTACGTCATGGAGGAGCGCCAAGGCGACATGGCGGAGGTCGCCGCGATCAATGGCGAACTGAGTTTCCACGCCGGTTTCGTTTTCAGTCAATACAGTCTGGCGATGGCCCAGCGGGAGACGGGAGATTACGAAGTGTATCACTGGGCGAGACTGAACGGAACGGAATTTCTGGTTTTTCCAAACCAGAATCTCAAGCCTCTCTCCGACGATCCCGAAGTCATCAAGAAACGGGAGCTGATCCAGAACAAGACCTTTCGCCAGGCCCTCTCCCTGGCCATGGATCGGGAGTTTATCAGCACCGTGGAATACAGCGGTCTGCTCCAGCCGGCGCAATTGGCGCCCGCTCCTGAGTCCAATTTCTATCACGAAGGACTCATGAATTCGCACATCGAGCATGATCCTGTTCGTTCCGGTGAACTGCTTGACAGCATTGGTCTGGTCGGTCGCGACGAAGAAGGATTCCGCACCTTTTCCGACGGTTCTCGGTTGCTGATATACTTCGATTTTCTCTCGTATAACAAGCGGGATCTGGCGCAGGTGGTAGCTGCACAATGGAAGGAGGTAGGCTTGCGCGTGATCGCACGCTACCGGGCCCCGCGCATCTGGTATACGGCCCTCGATGCCCTCGAGCTCGAACTCTCGGCTGGGGGCATGAGCGGAAAAATCAATCTCTTTGTAGAGTCTAAGAACTACATTGCGACGAAAGAGGCTCACTGGGCTCGCGGCTACGGAAACTGGTATTCCCAAGGTTCACTGTTCGACAATCCCCATGCCACTGGTAGAGGGGCGATCGAGCCGCCTGAAGGCTCCATCTATCGCAAAATGATGCATCTGCACAGCCAGGCGGCCAGCGCGCCGAGCCTGGAGAAACAAAAGGCGATCATGCGCGAGGCCCTCGATATCAGCGCGGAGCATCTCTGGGTGATCAGTACCGGTTTCGCTCCGCCAATTTTGGTCATCGTGAAAAACGGCCTCAAGAACGTGCCCCGCGTGGGCGTCTTGAATCACGATTTCCAGGCCCCGTCCAGCGCCGGCATCGAGACTTTTCATTGGGAGAAGGTCACCCACGACCCCCAAGTAGGGGAGAATATCAAATCCGCTCTTAGAAAGATTACTCCCAAGCCGGGTTCCGCCCAGGATGAAAGCGGGGCCGGCGGGGACAGTCTGCTGGCAAGGTTTATCCGACTCTCCCTGTGGACGATCGCCGGGTTGGGGTTACTCCTGTTCGCTATAAGGCATCCCTTTGTTGGCCGGAGGCTGATCATCATGGTGCCGACTCTGGCAGTGGTTTCCATGTGTGCATTCACTATCATCGAATTACCTCCGGGGGATTTCCTCACTTCTTACATGGCCCTTCTGGAGCTTGGAGGAGACGAAGTAGACCAGGAACAGATTGAGGATCTGCGGTCCATGTTCGAGTTGGATAAGCCGGTGGTCTTTCGTTACTTGAAATGGGCAGGGCTGATCTGGTTCACCACCTTCAAGGAGGAGGACCGCGGATTGCTCCAAGGAGACATGGGTCTGGCCATGGAGTCTCAGAACCCCGTCAACGACATTGTGGGTGATCGGCTCATTCTCACCCTTAGCATCAGTCTGTTCGCGGTTCTTTTTACCTGGTCAGTGGCACTGCCGATCGGCGTGTATTCCGCAGTCAGGCAGTACTCACCAGGCGACTACTTTGCCACCTTCATCGGTTTCGTCGGCATGTCCGTGCCCAACTTCCTCCTCGCCCTTATCCTCATGTACTTCAGCAATCGCTATTTTGGAATTCCCATCACGGGACTATTTTCGGCCGAGTTCGTGGCCCAGCCCTACTGGGATGGGGCCAAGGTAGGTGATTTGCTCAAGCACATCTGGGTGCCGGTCGTAGTTGTCGGTTTCCAAGGAACGGCGGCGATGATCCGTATCATGCGGGGTAACCTGCTCGACGAGTTGAACAAGCCCTATGTCACCACCGCCCGTGCCAAAGGGGTGCGACCCGTTAAGCTCCTCTTCAAGTATCCGGTCCGCCTGGCCCTTAATCCTTTCGTCTCCGGGCTGGGAACCCTCTTCCCCCAGTTAGTCTCCGGTGGTGCCATTGTCGCCCTCATCCTCAGCCTGCCCACGGTCGGGCCCTTGCTACTGAAAGCGCTACAGATGGAAGACATGTACCTGGCCGGGTCCATGCTCATGCTCCTGAGCCTGCTGGGGATTGTCGGCACCTTGGTCAGCGATCTGCTCCTGCTTCTCCTTGATCCTCGCATCCGGATGGAGGCGGCGGGTTCGCGCTAGCGCCGCAGCGCGGCGCTAGCGCGAACCCGAGTTTCGAGTTCCGGGTTGCGAGTTGCGCGGCCTTTTCTGTCTAACTCCTAAGTAAAGATACAATTCAAAAGGACTTACTTACTCATGGCACAGGATAGCCTGGAGAATTTTGGAGCATACCGGAAGGCGAACGAACTCTTCGATCTCGCCGTAGAAGATATGAGACGCTTGGAGCAAATTCCGATGTGTCGGCGTTTGATTTCTCAACAGATCGCAAGTGCCGACTCCATCCCCGCTAACATCGAGGAAGGCTATGGCCGAGAGTCAACGAAGGAGGACCGCCACTACCTTGTAATCTCGCGAGGTTCAGCTCGAGAGACCAGAGGACGCTATCGCCGAATGAAACATTGGCTCGAGTCCTCCCTAATCGAAGATAGAGTCAACCGGTGTGATGAGATCATCGGTATCTTGACGAAGGTTATCAATCGGATGAAGGATCAATGATGGTCTGTAGTTTGATTCCTAATGGAGGTATTACGTCGATTCTGAGAGAATCACCAAATGGACAGTCCCAACGGTAACGCGCCAGCCGCAACTCGAGACACGCAACTCGAAACGCGCAACTCGAAACTCTGGGAAAGCGATCAAGGATCGCTTTCCCAGTGGCAGCTCATCCGCCTGCGCTTCACGAAGCACAAGGCGGCAGTGGTTTCGCTATACCTTATTTTGGTCCTCTATTTCGTTGCCCTATTCGCGGAGTTTTTTGCACCGTATTCGAGGGACTGGAATGACACGGATGCAATCTATCACCCTCCTCAGGTGCCTGGTGTGAACCTCGAGCACGGGATTCACGTGCCCAAATTGCGCCTCCAATTGCACCCGGTCACACTGAGCAAGTATTACATTCGCGAAGAAGCGGACCCAGTGCCGCTCGGATTCTTTGTCATAGGTGAGCCCTACAAGCTGTGGGGCCTGGTTCCGATGCAGAGGCATTTTTTCGGAGTCGATCTGGAGGAGTACGGCGCCACCCACGAGAACGACGGTTCGGCTCCGGTCTTCATGTTCCTCGGGGGAGACCGCTACGGAAGGGATATTCTCAGCCGGCTTATTTCCGGCGCCCGCATCAGTCTCTCGATTGGGCTGGTGGCCATCGCCATCACTTTTGTATTCGGCATCATCATGGGCGGGGTGTCCGGTTACTTTGGAGGCAAAACGGACATCCTGATCCAGCGCCTTATTGAGATCATGAACTCGTTCCCCCACATTCCGCTGTGGTTGGCGATTGGCGCCATCCTCCCTTCGGAATGGTCACCCCTTAGGATCTATTTTTCCATCACCCTCGTCCTCAGTTTCCTCAACTGGACCGGTCTGGCCCGCGTCGTGCGCGGCAAGATTCTATCACTTCGGGAGGAAGATTATGTGACTGCCGCGCGCCTCATTGGGGCTGATCATACGCGCATCCTTTTCCGGCACCTGGTCCCAGGATTTACTAGCCATATTATCGTTGTTCTGACCTTGAGCATACCAGCGATGATTTTGGGCGAAACCGCCCTCAGTTTTCTTGGATTGGGATTGCGCCCTCCGGTGGTCAGCTGGGGAGTGATGATGCAGGATTGCCTCAACCTTCAGGTGCTCAACAACTACCCTTGGCTCCTCATGCCGGTTATAATGACCGTCGTAACGGTGCTCAGCTTTAACTTCCTGGGCGATGGTCTGCGTGATGCAGCGGATCCGTATTCGGCGAATTAGGAATCTGTCGGACTTTGCACTTCGCCACACACTTGAACTTCCGATTAGAGCTTGACGGTCGTAAATTGCAGCAGAGTTCATCCCGACAGATTCCTTCCAAGAAAATGAAACTGAGATTTGAGACGGAGTGTCATATCGTTTTTCGGCTTTCTGAGAATCCGACGCTGGAAGTTAGCGGCCATTCAATCGTCAGCCGAAATAAGTGATGATCGTCTTGAGCCCGAGGCCAAAGAGGGCCAATCCCGAAATCAGAACGATACCTTTTAGGCCGAGGCCCATACGAAGAGCCTTCGGTAGACGAACTCTATCGACCCAGAGCATAGCGAAACACCAGAGACCACAGGTCGTGGAGCCACCGATAATCGTCGAGAATGTTAACCGGTCGATGATATTTCCGGCGATCGACTGGGGAAGCCAAACCAGGGTCAAACCGCCGACAAAGCAGTAGGCGTAAACCCACCGACGCCAACGCGGCGATGATTGACCGGGGACTTTCTTTTTGAAGATGCTCACCAGGCACTCGGCCACGGTGTGGCGATAAATAAGAAATGCCCCATACAAAGTGCCGATGAAGGCGAGAAACACGCCCATACGATAGAGAATCGCCAGTTTCGGATGTAGTAGGGTGAGGTAATTCTCCTGCACGGTCAGAAACTCGCCTCCGTCTGGTATGAGTTGGCGAGGATGGAGAACCTGCGTGCCGAGGATGGCGAAAAGAAGGGTGACCAGAATGACTAAGAAAAACGATATGCTGGTATCCAGCAGAGGTGCCCGGATCCAGATTTTGGCTTTACTCAATTCGACTTTATTCGCTATCGCCGCCTCCAATTCATCCTTCGAAGCGCTTTTTCTCCCAGCCAGGCCCCAACCTTTCTCACGGATGATTCCCACATAGCCTATGTAGTCAAAGGTTCCTCCTCCGACCGCGCCCAGATAAAGTGCAATCTCGAGCCATTGGCTGCGTTCGACCAACCCTTGATACGCCGCATTCTCAACGATCCACGGATCGTACCCATGAACCTGGGGTATGAGCATGCCTTGTAGAATCTCCACCAGGTTGGGGCCGAACACAGCCGCGGAAACAATAACGCAGAGGAGCAACGCGCCCAGAACAACACTGGATACCCGTTCCACCCAATCGTAAGAAGACCATAGGGCCAAGGCGAGGCAGCCAACAAGCGTCGTCGTCGCCCACAAGTTGTACCAGAATTCCTCATGACCCCAGGCGGCCACGGAGGGACCTTCCAGCGGCATCTTCAAGAGTCGGTGAATGAAGGTGCCGAGAATCTCGGGCAGGGCCGAAAAGGCAATCGGCATGACACAGATCGTTGGGATGGTCAGAAGGATGGGAAACCAGAGCGGCGGCCCGGGTATCGCACCCCAACTCACCATAGGATGTTCGCCCGTGAGAGTATAATGCCGCAGTGCGCTATATACCTGAGCCGCTTTGAAAATCCCGGCATAGAGGAAGCACCACATCATGGTGTAGCCGAATATGGCGCCGCTACGGGAGGCCATCACCAGTTCGCCGCTTCCAATCGTCACCGAGGCCACGATCAGGCCAGGCCCAACATATTTCAAACCATGCCGAAAGCTGAGGTTGGACAACAATTCGGGCGGTTCCGGATAGAGCCCATCTTGTGATTTGGACATCGTTTTAATAGTCAATTGATTAGTCTCGATATCGCAAGCCTCGGCGAAGCCCCCCGGCGCATTGACCGTTTTGGGATCAGTCGTGGGTGAAGCTTTCTGAATCCACTAAGACGAAATGCTCACGTATTCCGCTACAGTCTGCGACACGGTCCGTAGCGGAATGCGTGAGCATTTCGACGATCTTGCCGGTGATTTAGGCCTCTCTGAACCTTCCGGAAATCCGTAGGGGGGATAGAAATTTCAAGTCGGGAATTCGAACGTTAAGCAGTGGTATTCTGCTTTATAGTATCTATGTTTCCAAAGAGTGAAGTCTGATAGATTCCTAGCACGGACAATTCACACACTTCAAAGTAGAAGATTTGTGAAATGTTCGGGCTAACGAATAGCAGAACCCTCAAGTCAGCCCTCGAAGCAGGGCTGGTATTGCTCGCATTTTTCTCATCCTGGGTTCTGCTGGCAGCCCTTTTCAGTTTGGGAGGACACGAAGCAAATCTGTCCTCTCGGGATAGGTCCATCGTTGAGGGGGAGCAGCCGGTTGCCGAGCAAGATACCGATGCCTACGCGCCCGTGATCTGGCAGGAGGTGGACTACTCCCTCGGTTCGATTGTCGATTGGTATCCTAAGAACGAGTCGCCCATTCTCGCCGAGTTGGTGGCGCGGGGCCAACTTCCCCCAGTTTACGAGCGGGTCGGGGAGGAGCCGGTGGTGCTGGAAGGGGTCGACGGTATCGGGAGATACGGTGGAACCTGGTATACCGCCAACACGAGTTTCAGACGCATAACAGGAATGCTGGAAGACGTTATGTGCGGTCCCAATCTCGTGCGGTGGTCGCCCATGGGTTATCCGCTGGTTCCACATATTGCCAAGGCCATTGAGGCCAGCGATGAAAACCGGCAGTTCGTTATTCACATGCGGAAGGGAATGCGATGGTCGGACGGCCATCCTTATACCGCCGACGATATCCTCTATTTTGCTGAAAGAGAGGCCTACGAACCGGAAGTAGGTGCTCCACCTGCTCAAAATCTACTCCTCTATCGTGGAGGTAAAGCCACCGTTGAAAAGCTGGACGACTACACCGTGCGGGTCCGGTTCGAGGCTCCCAACGGTGTTTTCATGGAACGCCTGGCGACTTGGCGGGGGCTCCCGTGGTGCAATACTCCGGCCCACTACCTGACTCAATTCCATCCCGTGGACGGCGATCCGGAGGTGATCGAGGCCGCCATGAAAGCCTACAGCATGCCGAGCCGGCGAGCGCTCTATATGTTCCTCAAGGACCCGCAGAATACCGAGCACCCGAGGCTCTGGCCGTGGATCTTTCGAGGCTACAAGGCCAATCCGCCTCTTTCATTCGTGCGCAACCCTTACTATTTCGCAGTCGATACAAAGGGAAACCAGCTTCCCTATATCGACCGTCTCTTCTTCGATCAAAAACAGAAGGATCTGATCGGAGTGGCGGCCGCACATGGTGAGTTTTCGTTTCAGTCGGCGAATATCGGTTTCGGCCAATTTACACTGCTCATGTCGGATCGGGATCTTGGCAACTACGAAGTCCGCCAGTGGCAGCCGACAAACGGAGGGGACTTTGCCATATGCTTCAACCTGAACCATAGGGTTGAAGATTCCAAGCCGGTGTCACCGCTGAAGAGAGAGTACTTAAACAATAAGATTTTTCGAAGAGCCCTTTCTCTGGCGATTAACCGGGAAGCCATCATCCACTCCCTCTATGCCGGGATCACGAGACCGTCTCAGTCGGCGCCACCTCCTGACTCACCCTTCTTCGAGCCTTCTCTCAACAACGCTTATATTGCCTATGACCCGGACGAGTCCAAACGTCTGCTCGATGAAATCGGGTTGAATAACCGGGACGTAGATGGACTTCGGACATTTCCGGATGGATCGGCCATGCACTTCTTTCTCGATTCCGCTGACCATCACGCCTTTCCTCGAGGACTGCCGGAATTCATCGCGGAAGATTGGGCCGAAGTAGGGGTCCGTGTTACTTCGCGCCAGCGAGCCCAGCGCTTGTACACGCTCACTTCCTATTCCTCTCTCGGAGACATGATTCTACGGGGAGGGCCGATCGATTTCCTGCCCCTGATCAATCCCGAGTTGTACGTTCCCGTGCTGACCTCCGCATTTGCTCCAACCTACGGGAAATGGATGGCGAGAGGCGGACTATACGGAAGTCCTGAAGCCTTGCTGCCGGGCGCGGAAGAACCCCCTGAGGGACATCCTGTAAGACGGGCAATGGAACTCTATGATCGGGCTCTGCAGGCGAGCGGGCTGCCCGAGCAAGTTGAGGTATTCCGTGGAGTTTTGCAGATCGCGGCGGAAAACCTCTGGTCGATCAATGTTTCGACTCCCGCGCCGGTAATTGGTGTGGTCAGTAGGGACATGCACAATGTCCCACGCCGAATGCGTTTCTCATGGGAGTTTCTTTCACCTTCCAACGCGGGAGTGGAAACTTTCTTTTTCGGCCATCCGGCCGATTCGGCCGGTGCGATCAAGCAGATGCAGCAGGAAATTCTCGAGCCTACTCCGATCTACGGTCGGGAGGGGGATCGCCCGGCGGAAGCCGAAGGTGCAGGTATTGATAGCGGGCGCATCATTGCCGTCGCGATCAAATATCTCCTCATCGCGATTTTGTTCGGCTTCTTATTCATGATCTGCCTTCGGCACCCCTTCGTCGTCCGGCGACTCGCCCTGATGGTTCCCACGTTACTTGCTGTATCTGTGTTGATCTTCGTCGTTATCGAACTCCCACCGGGAGATCTTCTCGATACCTATATTGCTGAAGTCGAGGAATCGGGCCGGGCTACCGGAGAAAGAGAGCTTGAGGATATCAAGAAAATGTTCCTCCTCGATCAGCCCTCATCCTACCGTTACCTGCATTGGCTTGGGTTGCGTTGGTTCCTGACCTTTGACGAGAACGATCGCGGTCTCTTACAGGGAAACCTGGGGCGTTCAATGTACAACTTTTCCTCCGTCAACGACCTCGTTGGCGATCGTCTTATCCTCACCCTCTGTATCGGCGTGAGCACCGTGCTCTTCACCTGGTTGACGGCACTCCCAATCGGGATCTACTCAGCCGTGAAGCAGTATTCGGCTGGTGACTATCTCGCTTCTCTGATCGTTTTCTTCGGAATGTCGATGCCCAACTTTCTCCTCGCTCTCCTTCTCATGTACGCCGGAACAAAATTCCTGGGAGTCCAAGTCACGGGACTCTTCTCGGCCGAATTCGCCGGCCAACCGGAATGGTCGCCGGCCAAGGTCAGAGACCTGCTTCAGCACCTGTGGCTCCCGGTTCTCGTGGTCGGTATCGGGGGGACCGGGCAGATGATCCGCATCATGCGTGCTAACCTTCTCGATGAAATGAAAAAAGCCTATGTCATGACGGCCCGCGCCAAGGGAGTTCGTCCCTTCAAGCTGATATTGAAATATCCCGTGCGACTCGCCCTCAATCCCTTTGTCTCCGGCCTCGGAACGCTTTTCCCACAGCTGATCTCGGGGGGTACGATCGTCGCTCTGGTGCTCAGCCTTCCCACGGTGGGGCCGTTGTTGCTGGAGGGGCTCCTGCGGGAGGATATGTTTCTTGCTGGTTCGATGCTCCTCATCCTCAGTTTGATGTCCGTGGTGGGCACGCTGGTGAGTGACCTGTTGCTCCTAGTTCTCGATCCCAGGATTCGGATGGAGGAGGCCGGTTCGCGCTAGCGCCCCGCAGCGGCGCTAGCGTGAACCGAAGTATCGAGTTTCGAGTTTCGTGTCATGTTCTTCGAAATTGGTAAAAAAAATACAATCTTGAACGCTAACCCGTCACTCGAAAGCCGTGACTTGGAACTCGCAACTCCCGCCCGCGAAGCGGCCGGGCAGTGGCGGCTTATCGGAATGCGGTTTCGACGTCACCGATTGGCGGTATGGTTTCTCTATATCCTAACGGCCCTTTACGTTCTGGCGGCCGTTGCGGAAATTGTCTCCCCCTATTCCAAATCTCGAAAAAACGTTCAGTACTCATACGCTCCGCCGCAGATCCCCGGGTTCAGTTTTGGCGACGGTTTCTATGTCTACGACCAGGTACAGAAGACGGATGAGGTGACCCTTGCACGATACTACGAGGTAAACCGTGAAGTTCGCATACCACTCGGATTTCTAGTAAAGGGAGAACCCTACCGAATTTGGGGCATATTTGGGGCCCAGCGTCGACTCTTTGGCGTTAAGCAGGAGTCGTTCGGGAGAAAATATCCGGAAAGGGAAACTCCCGATTTTCACTTTTTTGGCGCCGATCAATTTGGGCGCGACATTCTCAGCCGTATCATTTTCGGATCACGCATCAGCCTCTCGATCGGACTTCTCTCTATATTCTTCACTTTCGTCCTCGGGGTCTCAATCGGAGGAGTCTCCGGCTACTTCGGAGGCAAAGTTGATATCTTGATTCAGAGGCTCATTGAAGTCCTCAATTCGTTTCCTCATCTGCCCCTGTGGTTGGCCCTTGGCGCCATTCTGCCGGCCGAGTGGAGTTCCCTCAAGGTCTATTTCTGCATCACTCTCATAGTCAGCCTTCTCAACTGGACCGGACTGGCACGCATTGTCCGGGGAAAGATCTTATCGCTGCGCGAGGAGGACTATGCGATCGCGGCACGCCTTCTTGGAGCGAACGATGTTCGCATTCTTTTCCGGCATCTGATTCCAGGATTTACCAGCCACATCATCGTTGCTCTTACTCTGAGCGTACCGGTCATGATTCTGGCCGAGACCTCGCTCAGTTTTCTCGGACTGGGTCTGCGTCCTCCCGTTGTCAGTTGGGGGGTGATGCTGCAAGACTGCCTCGATCTTCAGGTCGTGGCCAATTACCCGTGGCTTCTGATTCCGATCTACTTCGTCGTCGTGGCGGTTCTCGCCTTCAACTTTGTCGGCGACGGGCTGCGGGATGCTTCGGATCCATACTCCGCACGCTAATGTAATATGGAGCTACGAAGCCGCAACGAATCCACAAAGTTCGGGACAAGGTTCGAGACGAGGTTTGCTTCGCTGATTCCGAACAGGTAGGTCGAATTAGGTCCGGTGCCCAGAGGGCGAAAGGAACTCCGATTACCCTGGAAACCTCGTCTCGAACCTTGTCCAATGATTCGAAAACCAAAAAGTTCAGAGATCCAAGATCAGTTCTTCTCCTATTGCACAGGAATCCTTGCCCTGTATGATTCAGAGCAGTCGAGGACAAGGTTCGAGATAAGGTTCGGGACGAGGTTTGCTCCGCTGAATCCGAACAGTTAGGTTGCAGGAAGTGCTTTGCCCGGAGGGCGAAAGGAACTCCGACCACCCTGGAAACCTTATCCCGAACCTCGCTCCCGAACCTTGTCCTGAAGTAGGACGACCAGGTTAACGACGAGGTTTACCACATAGCTTCGGTGCTAGCCACTACCAATACCTCGGAACTTCCTCCTCGACCTTGGTCATCATCTCGAGGACCGCGGGCCTCCCGGCCCTATTGGCTTCGAGACCTCGGCGAAGGGCCGCCCCTATTTGGTCAGGTGCCTCAACCCTTTCGGCGTAGGCGCCAAGTCCCTCCCCGACTTTGGTGTAGTGGCCTCCTAGCTTGTTGCTGCCCCAGTGCTCGCTGGCAAAGGGCATATGTTGGTCGTAATGAGTCATCACTCCGTTGTTGAGGACCACCGTCAGGATAGGAATCTCCGATCTGACCGCAGTTTCCACGTCCATGCCCGCCATGCCAAAGGCAGCATCACCCATAATATTGATAACCTGCTTATCAGGATCCGCCAGCTTTGCTCCCATGGCCAGCCCCAGGCCGTAACCTAGCTGGGTCGACTTCCCCCATCCGATATATCCTCTAGGCTTCTGTGATTCCCAGAAAGGGACGAGCTGGTCCCGGGGATATCCGGAATCGTGCGTGATGATGGTGTTGGCTACATTGACCGCTCTGGCCAGTTCCGTGAATACCCGGTAGGGGCTAATCGGTACTTCATCCGAGTTGAGCCTGGGACTCCACTCTTTCATGAACTCCGCTTTGATTTTGATTATCTCGTCGGCGACACCATGGACGTCCTCCCGCCCCTGTTCACCCAATTCTCGCTTGATCTCATCGATAACCTGTCTCAGCACAATGCGGGCATCGCCTATTGCTCCGTAGCTGATCCGATGATCCTTGTTAACGTCATCGGAACAGTTCGTGATCTGCGCCAGGGGGATCTCCACAGGCATAGGTGCGTTGAAAGTAGTGATCGTGAAGCTGGTTCCAATCCCAAGGACGAAATCGGTTTTTTTGAGGAAATGGTCGACCATCAACGTGCCGGTGTGACTGCCGGTGCCCAGCGCCAGTCGGTGATTCTCCGGGAATGCGCTCTTGCCCGCCAGCGTCGTCATGACGGGGACTTGGATGAGTTCGGCCAGTTCCAGCAACTCATCCGTAGCCTCTGCCCAGAGGACCCCCTGTCCCACATTGACTACCGGACAGGAAGCCTTGAGGAGCGCGCCCACTAGTTCTTGCACATCGTCCGGATCTGCTCCCGATCGGTAGGGTCTAACCGGCTCGTAATGAAAAGCTTCCTCCGTGAATTCCTCCGTCCCTACATCACGGGGAATCTCTATCAGGACGGGACCGGGCCGCCCATGTTTGAGTTGACTGAAAGCCCTCCGCATCAGCTCGGGAATGCGGTCTACCAGGTTGATCTCGGCCGACCACTTGGTCACTCCCCCGTAATTCCGAACCGCCTCAAAATTAGGATGTACTTGGGTGCGATTTCGCGGTTGTCCACCGGGAAGCAGCAGGATGGGAATGGAATCAGCATAGGCCTGCGCCACCCCTCCGAAGGCGTTCTCCGCCCCGGGTCCTGTTTGCATGATAAAAAGCCGATGTTCCTGCCGTTCCGGACCCGGCTGAACCCGTCCGCCATGTTCACGCCGGTGCGCTCGGTGCGGCTCAATATTGGCCTGATTCCCTCACGGGCCGCCTCGTCAATCAGCGGCTGGGCCGGAAATGCCCCCACCCATTCGACCCCTTCCGCCTTGAGAATCTTAGCTATAACCTGGTCCCCGTTCATCGCCATCTCCTCCTTCGACGGATGCTAAGTCTACTTTCAACGAAAAGTCGACCTTCGCTTTCCGTTGTTTTCTCAATCCGTTGGGCATGCCTCTCCTCCCCATTCGTTGCTCATAATCTCTTCAATTAGCGTAGATTTGCGTGATTCGTAATTGGTTTCCTAACACGGGTTGGTTGCGGCTTCGCTGCTCTAGATGACATTTATGGTTCTTCCGGGTTTGGTGTGGGATTCCGTCCGCCATGGCCGGTGTCGCAGCTCTCTAATCTTTGTCGTGAGCTTTGTCGCCATTCTTGGTTTCGATCCCACGAGAAAGCTTTCGATCCCGCTCAGCGGGTCTTACGACCAAGTTTGCGAGGAGGCTCTTTATCCCGTGAGGGAAACTTCGTCGTAAGCTTGGTCGCGAGCTTAGTCGACTTCTCTCTCTCTCTCTCTCTCTCTCTCTATGTCAGAGATGAGGTTCTATCTGCCGGCACAAGATACACATGGTGGAAAGTAGAATCGACCAAGTTTAAGCCAAAGCTCGCGACAAAGAGGCTCTCGCAGAATTCAGGGACGGAAGCTCAATAGAAAATCCCACACAATAGTCCGAGGAACGTTATCTGTCACAGTCCAATATCATCTGGCAGATCCATCGGATAGACTGTTTGGTGCCACGTTTCCAAGGTACGAATTGACGCGAATCCTGCAGCTGATATGTTCGACACCGTATCATGCGGCGATTCTGCGACAGGGAGGGGGACATCAAATTTGGAGAGAGACAATCCACTGGCAGGCACGGATTTGTCCGCATGGGTTTCGGGGGCGCTCTGCTCGTCGGTTTGTTACTCGGCTTGAACATCCCGTCGTTGGCCCACGGGACGAACAGCGTGATCCAGGGCACCATTACCGATACCGGCGGCGTGCCCCTTTCGGGCATTACCGTGAAACGGGTCTACGAGGGCGCATTCTCTTTTGAAAGCGAATCGACCACCACCAACGCTTCCGGCGAATATTCATTCAGCAACATTGCAGAGAATGCGAGTTGGATCGTGGCGGGAAAGAACGGATACGCGGAGGAGTGGTACAACAGCACCGGGGACGAGATATTCAATAAATCGACATTCAGTACGCCGGTACCCCCGGAGGAGGCCGAGGAGCTGATCCTTCCGGATAACACCACCCTGACCGATATCGACATTGACCTGGGCAATGCGGCTTCCATCACGGTCACCGTCCAGGATACGACCGCCGCGCCCCTGAACGGATTCAGCGTCAAGGTATGGTATTCAGAGGACGGCAGATTCAGATCCGGTCCCTTCGTCTCTACGAACTCTTCCGGAATCGCCGTGATCGACGATCTCTGGCCCGATAGTTACCTGGTTAGGGTGGCCAACGGGAGTACCAACACTATCGACCAATACTTTGACGGTATCGATTATTTCGGAAGTGAATCGCCGCCACCCGCCGAGGCGACATCCATTCCCCTGACCTTTGGTTCGACCGCCTCCATCGTGATGACGATCAAGGAAGGCATTATGGCCGAAGTCGCCCTTCTGGACAACCAGGGGCAACCGGTGGCTTCCGAGTTCGTCGAAGCGCGCAGTAAGTCCGGCGGGCGGCTGGGAAAAAGTGACACGACCGACTTCAATGGCGTGGCTCGCCCCTTCAAGCTGCCTCCCGAAGAGGTATTCTTCGTGGCCCGCGAGGGCGCCAGCGGAAACCTGACCGAGTACTATTCGGTTGAGGATGACGGGACCGACGACGCTTGGGTCACCGGAAGTTTTTCCCCACCCGTGTTCAATGCCGATTCCATCCCGCTACAAATCGGCGTAACGGAAATTTTGACCATCAACCTCGATCGGAAACCGCGGATCAACCTCACCCTGACGGACGCAAATGCGACGATTTTCGACGATCTGACGGTAAAGGTGTTGACCGACCGCGGCGAGGAGACGGAGCGAAAGTTCATCACTCCGGCGGACAACAACCAGCTCGTGCTCGATGCCTTCCTAGGGGTTAATTACATCAACGTCACCCGGCAGCTCTTCGGGTCAGCCACGCCCTCCAACATCCGCCCAGGCTGGTATGATGGGATAGAGACCTACGACAATGATCATGTCCCTATCAGTGCACCCCTATCTATTTGCCCAATCCGGGAGACACCATCGACATCACTATGACCCTAGCAGAGGGTGCGACCGCAACGGTTCACGTCTTTACCGTCGAAGAGGCGGGTCCCGCGGTCGCGGCGCAATCGGTCGAGGGGGCCGAAGATGGAATCGCGTCCAAACCCCTTGAAGAGGAGGAATTTCCGGGCTCGAAAACCGTCGTCAACGTGGATCAGGAAGACGTGGAAATCTCGTTCGAGGACCTGTTTGGCGACGAAGTCTCAAACGCGATGACCGACTCGAACGGCATGACGACGGGGGAAGGGCTCATTCCCGGCGAGCACGAGGCCATCGCCGATCCACCGGAAGGGAGCATGTTCGCTCCGAAAAAGGAAAGCGCCATTTTCATAGAAGAAGATAATCAGGATGTATGGGAGTTTGAGCTTCCTCAAGGAGGCAGCGTGATGGGAACGGTCAGAAGTGACTGTGGGGGGGAAAACAAGCCGTTTACCCAGCTCCACATTTCGTTGATCCCCATTGTGGGCGAAATTGCGCAACAGTTCATCGGCCAACCCATGGTTGATAATGAGGGCAACTTCCAGGAGGATGGCCTGGCGCCGGGTATGTATGAGGTGAACGCCTTTGCCTTCGGGGCAGGATCAGGAATCTCCCCTACTCCGGAAGTGATGCCGGACAAGATCTTCGAAGTTATGGAGGACATGACCACCAACCTCGAATTCTGCTTCGAGTTCGGGGGAACCGCCAAAGGAACCGTCACCTACGAATCCACCGGCGACCCGGCCGAGGGCGTGAGAGTGGTGGCCAAGGATGCCGACACCGGCGAGGACTTCGGGCTGGGCGGCAACACGGATGGCATCGGTGCGTTCGAGGTCGACGGGATCCCTGTGGACAGAAATTTCGTAGTAGTAATGGAGAACCGCAACGACGATCCCGAACCCGAAGAAAAATGCGTTGATTCTTTCGCGGTCGATGAAACCAGGACCAACTCCCTCCCGGTCGAATCCTTCAGGCCGACTTTCCCGACGGAAGCCAATAGATATGTGATCTCCGGCGCCGGCGAAGTGGTCGAAGGAATCAAGATCCTGACAAAGCCGGGCGGTAGTGTCAGCGGCCAAGTCATCTCCGACCGTGACCAGAAGCCGATCCGGAGTGTGCAGGTCCGTGCTTGGGTTGCTCCATCATTCGAGGAGACCCTGAAGCAAACCTTCTCCGATATTGACGGGAATTGGTACCTCGACGGCCTGGATCCCGACAAGGAAGTAGTTATACAGCTCAGTACTGATACCTTCACTGACAAGTGGTCGGGCGACGTCGATTTTGACGGCGACATTCCGCCCGCCAACGTGGAGCCGGTGACACCCGGGTCGGGGATAGACCTCGATTTCGCCTTGAGCGGCGGGGCGGGACCTGAGGTGTCCGATCTGTCGATCACGAAGATGACCCTCACCCCCGATGTCGAGCTCGGGGAGCAAACTATCATCTACGACATCTTCGTTGAGAACAGAGGGCCGCATCTACTAAACGTGGGCAACGCCGCGGACATCCTGCAGGAGGAGACCGAGGACTCGATTCCGGTTTCGGTTCCGATCGACCAGATCATTTTCATCGATATCGAGCGCCTGGGCGTAAAGGAGCGGATCCCCATTACCCTGGAAGTGGTGCCCATCAAAGACGGTGTCCTGATGAACCAAGCGACGGTCATAAACATGACTGGAGTCGATCCCGATCTCAACAACAACCAGGCCTTCGTCCCGGTCGTGGTCAGCGCGCCGGTCGACAGCGACGGCAACGGAATTCCCGACTACTGGGCTCAATTGAATAATCTTGTGGAGCCGGTCGACCCCGACGGTGATCCGGACGGGGACCTCCGCACGAACGCTCAAGAATACACATATGGTACCGATCCCAATGTGCACAATATCGACCAATTGTTCGACGCTATCCATCGTCCCAATCTCGTCACCACCAAGCTCTCGTTCAAATCCGAGGTGGGCCGGATCTATACGCTTCAGAGGGCCAGCAACCTGGAGCTGGGAAACTGGGCCACGATTGACAAGGTCGGCGGCAACGGCAACACAATCATGTTTTCCATCCCGTCTCTCGGCGACAAAGAATTCTACCGACTCATCGTCACGGTTCCGTGATTAGAATCCTCAATGTTCATGCCCTTCGACGGGCTCAGGGTTTTTCAATGGGTTTTCGGGCCATTCTGAGGCGACGAAATCAACGGCAAGTTCGTCGAAATGCTCACGTCCCGCTGAGCGCATTGGCGTCAACCTAACGAACAGAATTCGACGTAAAGATTGAATCGGGTTGTTGTTTCACAGCCGTCTCGTAAGGGCATTTGTTAGAGCACTGAGATCACGTCTTCCCTTTCATTGATGCTTCCTCGATCAAAGACAATGGAAGCAACAGACCGAACTCTCCGAATCATCGCTCTTCTACTTTCCAAACTCTTCAGCGAAACCTACCCGTCACTGCAACTAAAAATGATCCGATCGGATCATTTTTAGTTGCAGTTAGGCTCGGAATTCGGACAAAACTGGTCTGTTTGAGGTCCTGTGGTTGGGCAAAACCTCTGAGGGAATTCGACTGAGAAGTGGCAACCACTCAGTCGGATCTCGGCTTCAGACTGCTCCAGTGGTTTTGCGAATCGCTTGGCGTCCACCTAAGGGCGATCGGCGACCAGGGTCTGAGAGGGCCGATTCTGGGCTATAGTAATTGAAGGAAACAAGGTTGACGCATTAGCGCTCGGCAGGACTACGAGCACCGAATGGGACGTGAGCATTTCGTCCTCTTGGACCCCGATAGTTTCAGACTCGACTGATTCGGCTCCGTGCTAGTGCATCCACCCTCGAGAGCAGAGCTAATGAGGTAGACCGGGCACCGTGACATGCCCGGAAAGCAGGTGCCCCCGGGAGGCCGGTCTGACTTGGGCTGTGACCAGGGATCACACCATACTCAAAGGGACTACGACTCATACATCACAGTGCACGGACAAGTACACGATTCTTGTTTCGCTACGAGGACCTTTCTCTTGTCGTGCACCCAATCGTGCTCTGTGATCGAAGCTCCACGATGAAAGATAGAAGAAAGACATGTCTGATGATCGGGGCGGGCGGTATGGCCGAAAGCTGGATCGGGTGGTGGACCGAGCAGTTTGGAGATCGTGTCAGGATTGAAGGGCTCGTGGAGGTCAATCCAGAGGTGCTGCGATATCGGGGAAACTCCCTGGGGCTCGACAAAGGTCGGTTGTTTACGGATGCGGACGTGGCGATCGACTCAGTCGACTGCGATTTCGTGGGCATTGCCACGCCGCCGGAATTTCACTCCTTGGCGGCCGTAAAAGCCTTGGAGAAGGGGCTTCCTGTCATCTGTGAGAAACCGATTGCGAGTACAGTGGACGAAGCGAAGGCAATGTTCCGCGCCGCGAGAGCATCCAGCGCACCGTGCGTCATCATTCAGAACTATCGTTACGCGCCCGACATACAGGAGCTGGTTCGAATCCGCGAAGAGGGGAGATTAGGCCGGTTGCAGCACATAGTGGGACGCTATGCCTGCGACTATCGAAAGGAGGAAGAGTGGCGTCATGACAGGAACCTCGGCCTTTTTTTCGAGGGAGCGGTGCACCATTTCGATATGTTGCGGTTTCTCGCCGGAGGTGATTGCGAAATTTTGAGTGGATTTGGGTGGAATCCCGATTGGTCGAGTTTCCCGGATGTTTCCAGTGGCCTTTTCATTCTCCGAATGGACAATGGCGTCCACGCTTGTTACGAGGGCAACAACACCGCGGCCGGTTTGACCAACTGCTGGCATCGGGAGCATTACCGGGCCGAGTTCGAAGAGGGGACAGTTGAAGTGTCCGGTGGGACAAAGATAGCGATTCATCGCAACGGCAGAGAAGCGGAAGTCTACGACGCACCCGACATGGCCCTTGAGGGCCACGAGTATCTGTTCGCCGAATTCCTGGACTGGCTCGATGGTGGACCACCGTCGGAGACGCGCATAGAAGACAATATCAGGAGTTTCGCTATGACGATCGCTGCCCTAGAGGCTTGTGTGGATGGCGAGACGAAGCGAGTAGGCGACTACCTGGCGGATATAGGAACTTAGAAGATATGGGCACGGATTGAAACATTACGTACTATAGTTTCGTAAGGTTTCATATTTTTGCCCGCCATCTTTTTGCCATTTTCCTTGGCGCTGACATCGTTCAACCCACCCCAAACCCCTCCCAGGAGGGGATCGACTGGAGAGCACGATTAAGATCCACGACGCGAGAGGGGAACTTGCTCAATCTATGGTCGTGCCTCTTAATCGTGTACTATAGACGAAAGGTGGGACCGTCGACCGAAGAGCACGACTAAGAATCACGACGGGAGAGTATTTGAAGAGCTTTTGAAAAAACGCTGATGATCGATTACGATCAGGACAGACACTTCGATCGTATTGGGGATACCACGCAGGTTTTTCTCAATGACGATATGATCACATGGGTGCAGAACGTGAAACGCACCTTCCACAAAGCGGAGCCCCACGAGGCGAATCCGTTGATCGTAAAGGACCGGTCTTGGGAGGAGATGCCCTACTTCACGACCTGCTATTCAGTTATTCAGGATGACGACGGTTTGTTCAAGGTATGGTACTCTGACTTTGTGGTATCGCCACCCTGTGAGCGACCGCTTCCCATCTACAGCCCTCCGGCCTGGTCGTCGCGGCTTTGCTACGCCTTCTCCGAAGACGGAGTCCACTTTGAGAAGCCCGCGCTCGGCCAGGTAGAAATCGACGGTGAGGACACCAACGTGGTGCGCTGGAACGAGGACATGGATGTTGGGGTGGCCTATCCAGTGATAAGGGATCCTACGGAAACGGATCCGTCCAGACGGCTGAAGATGACCTATTTGCCGGTCAAGCTAAACGCCAACATTCCAAAGCGTTCGACGGTCGCTAATCCGGACGAGATGGGTTTGGCCTGGGCCCATTCGGGAGACGGGGTCAACTGGACCTCTTACCCGGGTAACCCCGTCGAGCTCGTCTGGGGCAGCGACGTCCAGATGCTGTCGTATGATCAGGACCGAGGACGCTACGTCATATACGGGCGATGTCATTACGCGGCCGAGAGTGGCAATCCCAAAGGCGACCAGTGGTTCTCTAAGTACTACCCAAGTCAGCCTTCCGGTTGGGTCCCAAAGCGCGCGGTGTATCGGATCGAGAGCGAAGATCTCATTCACTGGTCGGATCCGAAACGTGTGCTCGCACCGGGGAATTCGCACAATCTCGATGATCAATTCTACGGTCTGCCGACCTTTCGCCTGGGGAGCGACTACTGCGGCCTGCTCCCTGTCTTGCACGGTGTGGATAATACGGTTGATTCGGAGCTTGTCTACAGCAGGGACGGCATCGAGTGGGCCCATCTCCCGCTCTCAGGTCCCTTGATCGACAGAGGCGGCCAGGGGAGTTGGGATGAATTCATGATCACCACCGCGGTGCCCCCGATCCGCGTCGGAGATAAACTCCACATTTATTACGGTGGGTCCGCGTCACATCACGACTGGTGGGCCTTCAGCGAGGGCCAGGGTCTCGATACCGAGGAAGCACAGCCCGGATACTGCGTTCGCCACGGCCTTGGGCTCGCAACGGTCAGGGCCGACGGATTTGTCTCCCTCGACGCCGGCCTCAGAGAGGGTAAAATCTGCACGAAACCGTTCTTTTCGACCGGCGCTAAGCTCGTGATCAATGGCAGGTGTAATCCGGGTGGCACCATCGCGGCGGCGATCGTGGACATCTTCGAGGAGCCGTGGGAGGGATTCGAAGGAGAGGATTGCGTTCCCTTCTCCGGAGACGACGTAAACCATGTGTTTGCATGGAAGGGAGGACACGACATTAACATGGTTCCGGGATACACGAGGATCTGTTTCTATATAAAAAATGCACAACTGTTCTCGTATCGCATCTCGGATGAGGGTTGAGATGGGAGTCTAGAGTGCGAATTGCTAATCTGAATCTTAGATGTCCGTACCGATTATCTTCAGGTCATGAATTCTCGAGAAATTGAGCGCAAAACGAATTCAGGACTGGAGGGGCGAGGGCTCTCGAGCCCTTGGGCGAACTTTGCTGTTCGGTACCGATCTCTCTTTTGCGTAATGTCATTCGGGCGCACCAAGGACGCTTCTTTCTGGGTGTCTACGGCATGGGGCTCGAGGGCCCTCGCCCCTCCCAACCTGGCGGTTGATCGGCCACCCTTAATCCCTGCGAATGGGTAGCCAGCAGACGGACCTGCCACATACCATGCTCACTTCTGAACAGAAAAAGCACTTCGAAGTCTTCGGTTTTCTCGCATTGCGTGGTCTCTTCAGCGAGAAAGAGATGGCGATCATAACTCAGGAGGCGCAAGAGATTTTCCTCGAGGAGAGGAATGGCCGACCGTTTGCCGGAACTGAGCGTCAGAAAGTCGACAGCATGTTCCCTTTGCGCCCTTTCTTGGACCGTGTTGTAGACGACGACCGTATTCACGGCATCGCGTGCGATCTCCTGGGCTCGGACTACATACTCGACAGCACGGAAGGAAACGTCTTCGCCGAAGATACTCAATGGCACGGCGGAGATGATCGTTTCTGCGTCCTTCGAAACATCAAGATTGCCTTCTATCTCGAATCTCTCAAGGCGGACAGTGGCTGTTTGCGAGTGATGCCGGGATCCCATGTGCCACCCTACGTCGATTCGCTCAAGCCGCTCAAGAAACAGTTCTTCGATCAAAGCTTCCGCCCCTTTGGATTGAGCGGGCCGGAGCTGTCAGGCCACGTCATCGAAACGCAGCCAGGGGATATCCTCGTATTCCCCGAAGAACTCTTCCACGCAACCTTTCACGGGAAGGCAGGCCGCGCTCAGTTAGCCATCAACTTCGCTGCCAATCCAGTCACCGAGAAACAGATCGAGTTCGTCAAGAGCCTCTACAACCGTCCCGGAAACACCGCGTTCAGGCCACCCAAATCCTACATCAACAGCGATCGACCTAGGCTTCGCAGGATGGTGTCGCGGTTGTGTGAGCTGGGATTTGAGCCTTGAGAATGGGCGGCAATGGTGGGCCGTGCCGTCCCGGCGCGGCAGATGTATGTAGGACTGATCCGAACTTGCTCCGCGTCCGGAGGCCACGGACCACCTTCAATCGGTGCGTCAACTCTGCTCGTCGTTCGAGCTGAGTTGAAATCTGTCGATGCGGTTATCATCGTGCACTGTGATTGCATTCCTGCACATAGACTATTTTGACCCGCTTTCCACCTCACGCGGTGTAAAAACCCCCTCCCGTTCGACTCGTTGCCTACTCGGCACCTTCCAGCGCAGAATGCCCAGACGGCCGCTGCCCCATTGCTCCACCTCTTCGCCTCTGGGAACAACGGAATTGTCGTAACACCTCAGCCTCCGGCCTCGGAAATTCCAAGTCTCGCGATTGTCGTGAACGGTGATGATAGTGTCGTCATCCAGGACAATGGAGCGAGCATACTGACCACACGGATTCAGCTGATAGATGGAGCGACTCCAAGTGACGCCCGTGTCGTAACTAAGCATGAACCGTTGGCCGTAGCGTCCAAACGTCAGAACCAACGTGTCATCGGAGAGTTTCATAATCGAGCCTGACTGCTGTGCCGATGCCGTCACCAGCCTCGGCGTCGCCCAAGTCTTTCCCCCATCCTTGCTGGAGCTGAATGCAGTGTGCTGAAACAACTGTTTGCCCACATCGGTGGGCGCTCCGGGTGGGGAATACAGTCGCGCATCAGCGGCTAATTCGGGAGGATCCTCCGGTACTTTGTCCCGCTGGTATCGGATCGATGCTAAAAGTTCGCCGGTCGGAAGTTCGAGCAAGTCGGGCTCGGGAGAATGGTTGGTGAAATTTGAAAATCGCGACCAGGTTCGGCCGTCGTCCGTAGAGCTGAAAATGTAGGATCTGAATATGTCTTCACTCCCGGCGACCGGTCTTCCGGGACGAGCCCATGCTTGCACGCAGAAGGGGGCTATAAGCCGGCCGTCGGTCAGCTGAAGGAGTGTCGCCTGGTCTCCAATAACCTCGAAAGGTGAAGGATCGAGCGGTTCGGTTGGCGCCCAGGTCCGGCCCCGATCTTCAGTTCGGGTCATCCAGGTCGTTCTCTGAAAGCTCTCATCCTCGCGCCGGCCTTCTTCGTGCTCCACGGGGTGGCTGAAACTCATGACCCAGACCAACAGAATTGTACCTTGTTCAGTGACGCCGATTCCGGTGGTGGTGCATTCTGTAAAGGTGAGCCCTTCAGGCACCTCCGGACCGAAGGGAGGAGAGCTACCGAGGAGCGACCAGGTTCTACCCAAATCCCGGCTGTGCATAACCTGTCCTTCCGCTCCCGCAGTGAAAAGTTCCTCATCGGGCCCCTTGACGATGCAGGGTTGAAAGACCGGGGTCCAGTCGGTCTCGATGAGTTCGCAGGGCCAATCGATCGACGGTCTGATGAAGATCTCGGAGACTTCGGGATGATAGTCCGCCCAGGTGGTTATGTGGTTCATTTAGACAATAAGCGGTGCAAATCGATTGGAGGTCATCTTCATCTGCCTCTTTCTCGCCCAGCCGGTAGCCAAGCAAAATCTCTTTACTAGACTTCAGCCATTGGAAATCGAACCTGTGCTGCAAGGTCGAAGATAGGATCAAAGAGGATGAGGAAGACGAAGAGGAAGATAGAAATCAAGTGTATACCGCTATTGTCGAACCGCCTCCACAAAACCCTCCAATCGGACTGGACGGACACGGTCCCTTTGTGCCATCCTCGATGGTAGGCCGATCAAAAGTTTGGCACCGGGGCATGTAGCGAAGAAAGCAGGGAGGGATCGGAGATGGAACTCAGCAACGAAAAGCTATTGTGGATCTACGAACGGATGCGGTTAATTCGAGCGTTCGAGGAGCAAGTGCATGAGGATTTCGCGGCCGGGAAGATCCCCGGCTTCGTCCATCTTTACGCAGGAGAAGAGGCGGTTGCGGTTGGGGTGTGTGCCAACCTGGCGGATGAGGATTTCATCACCAGTACCCATCGTGGCCATGGACACTGTATTGCGAAAGGCGTTGATATCGGGCCGATGATGGCCGAGATTCACGGCAAGAGTGGGGGGGCTTGCAAGGGCAAGGGAGGTTCCATGCACATCGCCGACATGTCGAAAGGCATGCTCGGCGCTAACGGCATCGTCGGCGGAGGACCGCCCTTGGCCTGCGGCGCCGGTCTGATGGCGAAGGTGAAAGGCATCGACGCGGTCACCGTTTGTTTCTTTGGAGACGGGGCATCCAACCAGGGGACTACGTTAGAGGGCATCAACCTGGCCGGCGTGTGGAAGCTTCCGATTCTATTCGTATGCGAAAACAACCGGTACGCGGAAACCACGGCGGCCGAGTACTCTGTCTCAGGCAGCGACATCGCCGCCCGAGCAAGCGGTTTCGGTATGCCCAGTGCAGCCGTCGATGGACAGGATGTGTTCGCCATTTACGAAGCTGCGAGTGAAGCCCTGAACCGCGCGCGGCGCGGCCAAGGACCCTCCTTCATCGAGGCCCAGACCTATCGATACTATGGTCATTTCGAGGGTGACGCCATCACCTATCGGACGGATGAAGAGCTAGAGCGGCATAGATCGAAGGATTGCATTGATCAATTTCGAAAGACCGTTGTCGATCAGGGCCTGCTCACTGAGGCCGAGCTGAATGCTGTCGACGAAAGGGCGAAGGAGACCATCGAAGAGGCTTCTCGTTTTGCCGAGGAAAGCCCGCTCCCGAATCCCACCGATACCCTGACCGACGTCTATGCCGGATTCCCCGAATCAGGGTTGTGGCCGTTCCAGACGACACCGGTGGAGAATTAGCCAAGAGGTCTTTTCCAGAATTTGAAACGTTAGGGCGAGGTAATCCGAACAGGAGACAATGAGATGGCGGAGCGGTTGTTAAGTTATCGCGAGGCGATTAATGAGGCATTGCGTCTCGAGATGGGGCGCGATTCCACGGTAGTGGTCATGGGGGAGGATGTTTCCGGAGCGCCTCAGAGCGATGATCCGGAGCACCTCGACGCGTGGGGAGGCGTGATGGGAGTGACGAAGGGTCTGGTTCACGAATTCGGCCGCGAGCGGGTGCGCGATACCCCAATCACGGAATCGGCCTTTGTTGGGGCCGGGGTGGGCGCGGCTGTCACCGGACTTCGACCCGTCGTCGAACTCATGTTCATCGGTTTCATGGGTGTGTGTCTCGACCAGATTACGAATCAGGCTGCAAAGATGCGTTATATGTTCGGCGGCAAGGCCACGATTCCACTGGTCATTCGCACCATGATTGGGGCCGGACTTCGAGCCGCCGCCCAACACTCGGACTCGATGTACTCGACCTTCGTTCACTTCCCCGGGTTGAAAGTCGTGGTTCCGTCAACGCCCGGCGATGTCAAGGGTCTGCTGATCGCTTCCATTCGCGATGACGATCCGGTCATCTTCTGTGAACACAAGGTCCTCTACGATCTACAGGGTCCCGTGCCCGAGGGTGATTATGTAATTCCATTGGGCCAGGCCGATGTGAAGCGGGAGGGAGCGGATGCGACTATCGTCGCAATCTCACGAATGGTCGACTTTTCCCTTCAGGCAGCCGATGCGTTGGCTGCTGAGGGCATTAGTGCGGAAGTGGTCGATCCCCGCACTCTCGTCCCGCTCGATACCGAGACGATCCTCAACTCGATCCGTAAGACGGGACGATTGGTGATCGTGGACGAGGACAACCCGCGCTGCAGTGCGGCCACTGATATCGCTACCCTTGCCGCAACAGAAGCTATCGAATACCTGAGCGCCCCGGTCAAGTTGGTTACAGCGCCGCACACACCGGTGCCGTTCAGTCCGAGTTTGGAGGATACCTATATCCCTTCTCCGGCGAGAATCGTTGCTGCGGTAAAGGAGACGATGATTTAGAGAAGTCAGAGGAACCGCCTTGGGAGAACCGCCTAGAACCCAAACCAGGAGTAGTCGCAACCGAATAGACAAGGTTCGAGACGAGGTTCGAGACAAGGTTCGAGACAAGGTTACTACGTTAGACAGAGCCACCTACCAAGTTCGATCAGATTCGTCCTTAGAAAAGGCCACATCAGTACTCACCGGAGGAAACCTCGTCTCGAACCTTGTCTACACCATTCGGAACTGAACCATGGCCTCTGAAGTCGTAATGCCCAAATGGGGCTTGAGCATGCAGGAGGGGCGCATCACCCAATGGCTCAAGCAGGAAGGCGAGCCCGTCGAGAAGGATGAGCCGCTGCTCGAAGTGGAAACCGAGAAGATGGTTTCGGTCGTTGAAGCGCCCGCGAGCGGGATTCTGGCTCGCGTTCTCCACCCCGAAGGAAGCACTGTTGCGATTAGCGAGGTAATCGCCTTGATCACGGACCCCGGCGAGGCGGTTCCGGAGGTCAGCGCGCCCCCTCCATCGGCTCCTGAGGAGGAGAGGAATGCCTCTGTGTCCAGGCCCGCCCCAGAGCCTATCCCGGCGCCTTCAGGCACCATCCGCGCCATGCCCGCAGCTCGGCGACTGGCGAAAGAGCGCGGCCTGAACCTGGCAGGAATCGAGGGCACTGGGCCGAGAGGAGCAATTACCCAGGGCGATGTCGAGCGAGCCCTGACCCCGGCCGTCCAACCGATTCAGAAGGCTTCCTTTTTCAGCGATGGCCACCGACTCGACGGTCTGCTTTACACGCCTACGGATCTTGATCGGGATGAGAAGCGACCAGCGATTGTGCTCTGCGCGGGCTTTACCTACCTCAAGAGCCTCGTCCTGCCGGATATCGCCAAAGCCCTTAACGCAGAGGGCTACGTCGTGTTGACCTTCGATTACCGGGGATTCGGCGAGAGCGAGGGGCCGCGTTGGCGACTCATCCCTGACGAGCAGGTGAACGATGTCAGGGCAGCGCTGACCTTTGTCGCGGATCAGCCGCAAGTCGATGCGGAACGCCTCGCCGTGCTTGGGATAAGCTTGGGTGGATCGAATGCGATTGTCGTAGGGGCGCTCGATCAGCGCGTAAACACTGTCGTCGCCATTGAGGCCATGGGCGACGGAGGGCGCTGGTTGTGCAGTCTGCGTCGCCACTGGGAGTGGCGCGAGTTCCAAGAGCTTCTGGCCAAGGATCGATCGCAACGGGTGCGAACGGGGAAGTCCGCTCGGGTGGATCCACTCGAGATCGTGGTGCCGGATCCCGACTCTCGCAACTTTCTCAAGAGTGTCTATGAAGAGTATCCCCAGATGAAGTGCGACCTGCCTCTCGAAACGGCGGAGGCGTTGACCGAGTACCGGCCAGAGAGTTACGTCGCACGAATCGCGCCTCGTCCTCTGCTCTTGATCCACGGTGCAGACGACCTCCAGGTCTCCTCTGATGAATCGCGCGAACTCTACGAGCGCGCCGGCGAGCCTCGCCAATTGGCGCTCCTTCCCGACATGGGACATTTCGACTGGGTGATGGCGGGGAGCGCTGGATTCGAGCGGGTGGTCGGGCTCACCATCGCTTTTCTTCAGGAATATCTGCCGGCTCCATGATCACCGTCGGTATCGTTGCTAATCCGGCATCGGGCACGGATATTCGGCGACTGGTCGCATACGGTTCAAATTACGATAATGCCGAGAAGACAAACATCGTCCGCCGGGTGCTGCTGGGGCTCGAGGCGGTAGGCGTTGAGCGTGTCTTGATCATGCCGGATTCATTCGGCATCGGCCGGCGGGCCCTCGACGACCTTTCAATTGAGCTCGAAGCCTCGTTGCTTCCCATTCCATTGACATTCACCAAGGTCGACTCGACCCGTGCCGCTAGGGTCATGGCGACGGACGGAGCCGGTTGTATCGTTACCATAGGTGGCGACGGCACTAACCGGGCCGTGGCCAAAGCGAGCGGCAAGGTTCCTCTCATGCCTATCTCTACCGGAACCAACAATGTCTTCCCGACCATGATCGAGGGAACCATTGCCGGAATGGCCGCCGGTCTTGCCGCCCGCAGGCTCGTCGATAGCGCAGTGCACCGTATGCCGCGGTTGGAGATCTTTCATTTAAAGGACTCCGATGACAGCCGTGATATTGCCTCGTTTAAGTCCGATCCGCCGGACGATATCGCGTTGGTGGATGCGGCCGTCTACGACGAACGGTTTGTCGCCTCTCGGGCTGTCTGGGATGTGTCCAAGATAATCGAACTCTTTTTGACCCGCGCCGTACCGGGAAACATTGGACTCTCGGCCATTGGCGCTCATGTCCCAAGGGGAAATGGAGCGAGCAACAATTCCAAGCTTCCCGGTTCGGGGCAAGGGCAGGGTTTGTACCTTCGATTAGATTCCGGCGGAAAGCAGGTCCTAGCGCCGATCGCCCCCGGCCTCATCCAGAGCGTGGGCCTCGCCGAGTGCCGGCCGCTGCAGCCAGGCGATGTCGTCACCGTCAACGATAAACGACCCTGTGTGCTGGCTCTGGACGGCGAGCGCGAGATCGAACTGCGTCCCGGTTCCACTGCCCATGTCCGACTCAGTCCTAACGGACCATGGGTTGTGGACGCCCATGAAGCGATGGAAGTTTCGGCGCGTGCGGGGATTTTTGTCCGCGACTAGAGGTTGGGAGAGACCTCTTTCTCCGTCAGGAAACATTTGTCGCGAGCCTTGGCGCGAGCTTTGTCGAGCCTACGTAGAGCCCGTCCCAGTGGTGGAAACAATTGATTTTTAATGAGTTATGGGCAAAAAAAAGGCCGGATAGAGCTGCAAAAAGCTCGATCCGGCGAAAAAGGGCGCTTATGCTTGCGTTAGTCAAATACAAAGCACGCCCTTCTCATGAAAAATATTGCCGTACAAAGCTTCCTGCGTCCAGCCCTAACTCCAGTCATTCGATGCAAAGACTACACCGTGTTTCTGGAAACAATGGAGCGGATTGACCGGGTTTTGATCGACTCCTCGCTGGAAAGGGAGGCGATCGTAAAAGCCTTGGAAGGATGGGATGAAGCGGGAGGGAAGGATCGGGAGCGACGCGCTCTAAGAGCGATAAAAGCGCTGCGGGTGGAGGTGGTGCGTCATTTACTCGGAGGGATATCCTTTCGTTGTCTGTCGCAGGAGTTGGGACGCAGTGAGCTTCTGGCTAATTTTTGCCGGGTGCGTGAGGTAGACGGGATCCGGAAAATATCGAAGAGCAGTCTGGAACGGGATTCGAAATTCTTCGACGAAGCGTATCTGAGACAGCTGCATGCAAGGATGACCGAGGTGGTGGGCAATGCTGAACATTGTGGTGAGGCAGGATTAGAGAAGCCGATCGATACGAGGGAATGCCTGATCGACGCCACTTGCCTGGAAGCGAACATCCACTGGCCCGTGGACTGGGTCTTGCTCAAGGATGTGGGAGCAACGCTGCTCAAGGCGATCAGTCTGATCCGGCAGGCGGGAATGAAACAGCGCATGCCCCAGGGAGCAAAGGGATTGGCTCGGGAGATGAACAAACGGTGCCTGGAGATGACGCATGCGCGTCGGCGCCGGGAGGCGGGCAAAGCGCGTAAAGGGATCCTGCGGCGGATGAAGCTATTGCTCAAGAAGATTGAGGGCCATGCCCTTCGCCACCGTGACTTATTGGAAGCTATGTGGATGCAAAGCGATTACACCGAGAAGAAGGCGAGCCGAATCATCGAGCGAATGGATGGTATGTTAGAGCAGATACCGCAGGTCATGAAACAGGCGCACGAACGGATCATAGGGGGGCGGCAGGTGAAGAATGAGGAGAAGATCCTGAGCGCCTACGAACCTGAGATTGACGTCATCGTGCGAGGCAAGGCAGATCGGGAGGTGGAGTTTGGCAACACCCTTTATTTATGCGAGAGCGCAGAGGGATATCTGTTGGACTGGAAACTGTATGGGGGGCAGGCCCCGAGCGAATTGAAGCAGCTTTGGGAAAGTCTGGAGAGGCAAAAGGGCTTCGCTTTAGAGGAGAAGATCGAAGCGATCAGTGGGGATCGGGGCTATGCCTCGAAGGCGGCCAGCAAGCGGCTCCAGGCAGAGGGGATTTTTGACGCCCTTACGCCCCGCAATCCACAAGAGCTCAAGGAGCGGATGGAGGAGCCGCGCTTTGTCCGGTTGCAGCGACGACGAGGGAGCACCGAAGGCCGGATCGGAGTGCTCAAGAACCGATGGCACGGGGGCAAGATACGCAGCAAAGGCTTTGACAACCGTAACCTTAGCGTGGCCTGGTCGGTTCTGTCCCACAATCTATGGAAAATCGCGCAGAGACTTGCGCAAGAACATGAGAAAGAGGCAACGCAGGCGGCATAGGGATCCAAGAATCGAGTCAGAGGCGCTTCCTTGGGAGAACTATCGACTCAAAGCGAGAGGAAGGGTGCTGGAAAGGTGCATAACGGATAAAAGGTAAGCTACCGAGGACGGAAGGCATGTCGTGGTCTACATAACGTGACGAAGATTGATATCGGTATCAGGCTTCCACCCAAATCCTCTCGGATTTGGGACAGCCTCTACGTAAGCATCCCTATTCGCGAAGAAAAGAGGCCATCGACAAGCGAAGCCGATGTATCGATGAGAAGACTAAAAATCGATGTAGGACGGCGCTCCCGCGGGATGTTACCGGGTTGAAGTCTCGAAGAGCATTTCCTTGTTGCCTCCATCGAGCGCATTGGAAATCCCAACTATTGCAAGACAGGAATTCTTAATATACTCAGGAAGCGACAAAGAAAGGAGTAGGGCTGCTAAATTCCAACGCTGGCGTGCTGTCGGAACGGGAACCGTTGCAAGCTGCTTTTAAAAAGAAAACTCCTCACTCCTCCACCAGATTATCGTTAATATATTCCCAGTTGAACTCCATTCCCAGCCCGGCTGCTTGTGGCAGGTGGACATATCCCTCGTCGTCCATGGGGTCGCAGGGATGGAGCAGGTAGGGTGGTGTCTCGTCGTAATCGACACCGGGAGTGAGTAGGCCGCGCTCGAAGAACTCGCAGAGTTCGTCGGTAGTAGTCCCTAGAATCTGTGAATTGCTGAATCCGCCGACGTGAATCTCGCAAGGGATACCGAAGGCTTCGTACATCGCCACTGCCTTTTTGCAGCCCGTGATGCCGCCGAAGTTGCAGTCAATTCTGCCGATGTCGGTCGCCCCTTGCAGGGCCCACTCGGCCCTGCTGTAGTAGCTTCCGGTTGCCAATTCCGGGCCGCAGATGTTGATGTCCAGCTCCCGGCACAACCTACGGTAGGGCTCTAACCTCCGTTCATCCATAGGGTGCTCCAGGAAATAGAAGTCGAGCTTCTCTAACTCACGCCCCACGTAGAGCGATTCCTCGTAGGTGTAGACGCCCCACGGGTCGAGCATGAGCGTCATATCATCGCCCACCGCCTCCCGGACGGCCTTGCATACGGCTACATCCTCCTTGGGGAAGGCCGGCAACCCGGGTGCAGGCTCCTGGGTGAGTGGATTCCAATAGATATAAGCGTGAATCTTGTAGGCTTGGTAGCCACGCTGCTTGCACTCCAGGGCGTAGTTTGCATAGACCTCAGGCGATCCCATATTAGGCACGGTGCTGGCATATGCTTTGACCTTTTCTCTTGCCCCTCCCAGCAGCTTGGCCACGGGCACACCCGCCATCCGGCCGAGTAGGTCCCACAAAGCGCCGTCTACGCTTCCCACCAGTCCCTCGGAAAAACCTCGGTGCTTCATCATCCACTGCCAGAGCCTCTCCCGATCCAGAGGATTGTCTCCCAGGAGTAGGGGTTTGACCAGGTTCTCTACTTCGGCCTTGGATGCGCAGGAAGAGTAACCGTGAGCGCCCCCCGATTGGTATCCTTCGGCGCCGTCATCGGTGACGATTTTCAATATGCGCTGGGTGACGTCGTGCTCTTCGCCCACGACGCCGTATCCCCACTTGGTTCGGTGACCCGTTGAGGTCAAGCGAAACGAGATGACTTCAATGTCTGTGATTTTCATGTGAAAATAGAACCTTGCTAGTAGAAACAAGAAAATGAAACTGAGAATTGAGAGAGAGGACTTTCTACTCCGCTGATAGATTTTGTAGCGCCAGTCTGTCACGACAAGCGCAAGTGTGACAAACTCTCACATTTCGTTTCTCATATAGCCACCAAGACAAAGGTCAATTCGTCTCAAATCTCAGTTTCATTTTCTTGGAAGGAATCTGTCGGTATGAAGTTGGTCGTAATTTGCTACCGCCAACCTCCGATCTGAAGTTCAGGTCTTTTGCGAAGTGCAAAGTCAGACAGATTCCTAGAGGTGCTCGGCTAGGAACACTTCGATTCGCCTGGCCAATTCAATGCGATTTTTCTGCTCAAAAAATCCGTGTCCTTCCCATTGGCGATAGAACGTCTCGTGAGGGATATTGCGCATTTTCAGCTGATTTTGTAGCATCTTCGACTGTCTCACGTCGACATTTCCATCAGCTTTGCCGTGGGCGATAAAGATCGGGATTCTTATCTTGTCTACATGATGAATAGGCGAAATCTCTTCGAACTGCTCGCTCCCAAACTTTGGATCTCCTAATGCTTTGACGAGCCTTCTGTGGGAATAGTAGTTCTGCTGGCGCTTGCGCGCCTTGACCATCATCTTCCAATCGAATACACCGGCGACTGTCACCGCACATTTGTATAGGTCGGCTTCGAAAGCGGCGCCGCACAAGGCAGCATAGCCACCGAAGCTTGCCCCCATGATAGCCAGATGGTTTCTATCTGCGATCCCTTGCTTCACCGCCAGATGAACAGCCTCGGTGATATCTTCATGCATCTTTCGAAAGTCAAATTCAGGATCTTCTGAGATTGCCTTCCTGTAGCCCGATGATCCGCGATAGTTGACCTTCAATACGGCGTAGCCGCGGCTAGCCAGGAACTGCGCTTCGGCGTCGTAGCCTCCCGTATCTCTATCCCAGGGACCGCCGTGGACGAGACAAACCATAGGGTAAGGCGGTTCCGAGCCGTTGGGGGTTACCAAATAACCCTCAAGTTTCAACCCGTCCGAGGTCTTGAAATGTAAGACGCTGGTCCTGGCGAGTTTTGAATCATCGATCCACGGAGCGGAGGCTTCAATCAGACTAAGGCTCTTTTTTTCCAAGTCGAAGAGTAAGTATCGCACCGGCGCGGTGTCAGAGTATGAACTGATGAGAAATCTCTTAAAATCTTCACTCCAATCGGAAATGATATTTATCCGGTTGGGAATCGCCTTGTTGACCAACGTTTGGAGAGATTTCATTTGGGGAAGAAACCAAACGGAAGTCGGCATATCTCTGTTATAGGATATGCCAATCAAGATGTCCTCATAGAAGCTGTATCCCGCTGTGTGCGAGTAGTCATATTCGTCGTCGCGGAAGACCAGCTCTTCAATGGAGTCATTTCCCATATCGTAAAGGTAAAGGCCGCGGGTCTGTTCCCCGTTGTAGCCGGTCACAAAAAGAAGCCTGTTATCCTTGAAGAAACTGATGATATCCCAATCCTCCGGATCGATCGGCATGGCTTCCCAATCCCCATCTTGCGAATTCCGATGCATGTATTGGAGCTTCTTTTTGTGATACCGTAAGACGATTCTAGGTTCGCCTGCCCAATCGACGATCCAGTCCCAGATTTGACCAAAGGGGGGAATAATGTTCGAGTGAACCAGGCTGCTACTATCTACCTCGACGGCAGAAACTCCGACGCCGCTGCGCTGGGCGCTTCCTTTTTTGCTTACCTTTGCAAGAGTGTCACTCCGTCCTCTACTACACCAGATCCAACTATATAGAGGATCATCGGTCATCGGGTCGACAATTAGGGCAGCGACATCGTTGCCCATAACAGTCACTATCTTTCCTTTCTTCCGATTTATACGAAAGAGCCCTTCGATATACCCGGGCCATTTATCAACATTAAAAATGACATCAGTTTCGTTTACCCAATCGTAGTCGTAGATGTCGTATCCGGAAGACCATTTGTATGCATCGGGTTTCATCGTTGCCAGATTGATCATCACGAGCCCAATTTCATCCCCCCCATTCATTGGAGCAAGGCCGGCGACGTATTGTCCGTCTGGTGAAAGGGATGGACTTGAGATCTTGGCCGGGCGAAAGAAACTCTCGATCGGTATCAGAGAGCGCTCCTCTTGGCCCAGTAGTTCGGGTGCGACCGGAATCAGGAGGATGAGATGGAGAGTAATTTTCCAGTAGATCTTCATGGCCGCTGTACAATTCCAAAAATCCGTTTGTTGTTTCCCTCCTACGTCTAGCCTACTAGAAGGGTCACTTGTAGAATCCTATCAAACTAGTGCGTGGCTGGATCATTTGAATCCTCTCATGAGAAAGGTTTACGCGTAAACCGGAAAATGTCTATGGCGTTCAGCATCTCAAGACTGCCGGTCGTCAACACATGGCGACTTGAATTGTTCGATGTAGGAGGAGCTGGAGGGGACCGGCTTTACCGTGGAGGAAGTGAGAGTTGGAGGGGCGAGGGCCCTCGAGCCCCAACCGCACTAAGGTCTGTAATAGGAGAGTTCATCTTCAATTCGTCGAAGGGCTCGAGGGCCCTAGCCCCTCCAATCTGCCCGCTATTCGATCAGCACTAGAGGTAAAGATTCCTTCTCTCCATGGACCGACTATCAGATCCCTGGTTTTCCTCCTGTCTGATCCGCCAGCCCGAAAGATGAAAATTTCCAATGTCATCGTCCACAATCTCGTCGCGCCCGTCGAACGCCCCTACCGCAACTGCTGTTCGGATTGGATTCGGTCACGAGCGACGACCGTGTTCGAAGTCCGGACGGACAACGGGCTAGCGGGGTGGGGCGAAGGTGACGGCGTGCCCTCACCGGATGAGATCGAGACATGCGTAGTCGGCCGGAGCCCCTTCGACTATGAAGTGATTTATGACCGTCTTACCGATAACGGGCGCAATGCGAGGTCAGCCAGCGGTATCGAGATCGCCCTATGGGACCTGATGGGCAAAGCGCAAGAAGTGCCCGTTTACCAGTTGCTCGGCGGCGCCAGGCGGACTCAAGTGCCGGTCTATGCGAGCGGATTTTTCAAGCGGGCGGATGCGGACCACGTCGCGGACGTCGCCGAGGAGGCAGGCCGATTCCGCGATGCGAGTTTCCAAGCGATCAAACTGCGAATAGGATTCGGGCCCGATCAGGATGAACAAATCGTGGCGGCGGTACGGGAGGCGATCGGAGCCGAAGTGAAACTCGCGGTCGATGCGAATACGGGCTACGATGTATCAACCGCGATCGAGGTGGGGCGCCGCCTCGACCCTTACGACCTCCTGTGGTTCGAAGAGCCGATCGACGGGAAGGATGTGGATGGATACTGCGAGATCAAGCAGGCGCTCCCCATACGGATTGCGGGAGGGGAGAGCCTAATCGGTCTACAATCATTCATGGAGATCGTCCAGCGAGGGGCAGTCGATCTACTCCAGCCCGACATCGGGCGGGCGGGCGGCTTCACGGAGGGCCGGCGAATCTGTGATCTGGCGGCTGTCAATGAAGTTCAGGTGATTCCACATATGTTCGGAGGGGTGGTTCGCCTGGCCGCTACTCTCCAGTGGCTGGCCACCCTCCCGTTTGATCCCACCGCGCTCGACCCGTTTCCGACCTACTTGGAATTGGACGTGATGGAGAACGGACTCCGGACTGACCTCGCCGTGACACCGTTCGAACCGAAAGACGGAGTGATGGCGATACCGGATCGTCCTGGGCTGGGTGTGGAGATTGATGAGGAAATGTTGCGAAAGTTTGCTGTGTAGTTTGCGCGGCCTCCGGCCGCGCAAACTAATTCAAACTGGTTTTTCACCGATCACAGTCGTTCGGTGCAGGTACCGGTCCTCGTCGTAATCCACGATCGCGTAGTGCATGGTGCAGCGGTTATCCCAGATAACGAGATCGTGCTCTTCCCAATGGTGTCTAAAAATGAACTCTGGCCGCGTGCAATGCTGGTAGAGAAAGTCGAGCAAGTGCTTGCTCTCGTCCGGATGGAGACCGATCAGGTGGGAAGTGTTGCCCGGATTGATGAAAAGACATTTGCGGCCGGATTCCGGATGGGTGCGAACGACCGGATGCACGGCCGCGTTCTGACCGGCCAGGTCCTTTTCATTGATCGTCTCCTGGGTAAACCCGACTGAAGTATTCACCGCAAAGTCGTGCCGGGCAGAGAGAGCGCAAAGGAACCGCTGCAGCGCTTCGGAGAGTGTTTTGTAGGCTGCATGCATGTTGCAGAAAAGGGTGTCGCCGCCGAGTCGTGGAAGCTCGATGGCGTAGAGCAGCGAAACCATCGCTGGGTGTGATCTGAATGACACATCCGAATGCCAGTAGTTGCCCGCCCGCGACCGGCCCTGCGGTTCCCCGTGAACGATCTTGTTGGAGACCCGGAAGATCTGTGGATGACCGGGCAGCAGGTACTTGGTGACTGTATCCTGCAGCTGCTCCCGGTCGCCGAAAAGCTCTCCGAACCGACGACTGAATGCGATATGTTGGTCGGGAGTCAGATGCTGGTCGCGCAGTACCAGCACGCCGTCGTGGTCACACAGGGCTTCGCGGATCTGGGCGAATTGATCCTCGATGATCGGCCGAGCCACATCCAGACCGGCGATTTCAGCCCCCAGAACTTGAGATAGGCGATTGACGGTTAGTTTCATGTCAAGATGGAGGCTCGTTCGAGCGTCGATTGCGCTTACGAATGCGATTTTCGATTTGCGGGGACACTATCCTCCTTCAATCGATCAGCGCAATCGTAAGCGTAATCGACTCTCCTATTCCTCGCCTCAGGGAAGTCATCCGAATTTTTGTCGCGAGTCTCTAACCATCCAAGATGTCCACAGGACGGCCGGAATCAAGGATAAGGCAGCCATCCACCAGATCAAGCCGGAGATCCCCAGCAGGTCGATCCCCGCACCGGCGCTGACGGAGCCAACCGCGCTCATCAGTGAGAAGAGAGCAAACTCGGTGGCAAAGACGCGCCCTCGCACGAATGAGATCGGTGACCATGAGGATATGCTTACGGTTGTAGCGGTCAGCGACGACACCGGCAATCGGGCTGAGCAGAAATGGAGCCAGCATCCGAACGACAAACAGTCCCCCTATGGCAAAGCCTGATCGGGTCAGGAGAGCGACCAAAGAAGCCGAGGCGATCAGGGTGAACCAATCGCCTAAAAGACTGATGATCTGGCCGAACCATAGAGAACGAAAATTGCGGTTCTCTCGAATGAGTTGGGCGTAACCCAGCGGGGGCTCGTCACTTCCTTTAGTTGCACTCAATCGACACCTCGATTAGATATTGGCATTTGGGTTCATGCTATCAGTTCCCGGTTTCTTCGGCCTGGCTGGGCCTCTCCCCCGTGAGGGATTCTTTGTCGTAAGTCCCGCTGAGCGGGATCGCGAGCCTTGTCGATTCCTTGGGTGCAACCATGCTACTCAGACAGGCAGCAAAGAGCTTCCGTGCAGCTTCCCTTCGTCGTAAGCTTGGTCAAGGTATACGGAACTTAAAGTTGATCGACAAAGCTCACGACAAAGTTCGGAATGGCAAAAGAGAATATTGAAACCTGATCCCTTTCGAACAAGCTCTCACCATTGTGCCAACCTCTCCAAGCACCGTGCGATTGGGTCAGACGGATCTGGAAGTCACGCGATACTGCCAGGGTACTGCCTTTCGCCACTTAGAGCGGCATGCCGCGGACCCTGAGGCCGAAAAAGTATTGCGGCACTGCCTGGATGTGGGAGTGAACTTCTTCGACTCGGCGCACGCCTACGGTTGGGGAGGGGCTGAGGAATTACTCGGCAAAGTCCTTGTCGGCAGGCGCAGCCAGGCGGTGGTATGCACCAAAGTGCCGGCATCGTGTCCTCCGGAAAGAGAGGGAGTACCGGGCGCCTCTGTGCAGTTCACGGAGGAGTATCTAATGGTGCAGCTGGAGGCTGCTCTGAAGCGGCTGCGCACCGACTACGTTGATGTGTATCTTCTCCATCAGCCGGACGGAAGAACTTCAGAAGAGAAGATCTGCCAGTCGATGGATCGGCTGGTCCGATCAGGAAAAGTGAGAGTTTGGGGTCTGTCCAACCACGACGCATCAGCTGTGATGGAATGCTGGAAGGCGGCCCAGGCGGCCGGCACGAGCCCGCCTGCGGTGATTGAGGACTATTACACGGTGGCGGGTTCCTCGAATACCCCGAATGGGAGTTCGCGGGCGCGGAAGCTCGAGCGGGAAATGTTTCCCGTTGCGCATAACTGTGGACTCGGAGTCATTGCCTTCAGTCCGATGGATGCGGGCCGACTGGTGTCGGGCTACGAGGTAGAGCCGGGATCCCCGCTTGCCGGGATGCACGCCACTTTGGATGAGGTAGCGGGCGAGCTAAACGCCACGCGGGCCCAGGTCTGCGTCTCATGGGTCTTGGATCACCCCGAGATCACTTCGGTATTGGCCGGTCCAGAGAGTCCGGATCACGTGGATGAGATGCTGGCCGGTATGGAACTGAAACTTCCATCAGAAATACGCGAAAAATTGGACGCAGCGAGTGAGGAATACAGCCGTCGGATTCCCGCTCTGGGAAAATAAAAAGGACTTTTCCGGATATCGTGTCGGATTTCAAATTTCACGAGAGGTGTCTCAGTAGGCTTCTTTGTCGCGAGCCTTGTCGAATTCTGATATCCTGGCATTCTCGATTTAGGGTGAAAGGTTGCCGGGCAGATCTTTAGATTGTCTTGACTCAATGTACTGGAGTTGATTCGCCAAAGCTCGCGCCAAAGCACCTCAGACTTCGGACCTCACTAGAAGAAACCACGCAAAACTCTGAATAAACCAAAATAGATGACCGGGATCGTCGACGCTCACATCCACGTCTGGAGTCCTGACTTTCAGAAGTATCCGCTTGCTCCGGGATTCACGCCTGAGGATCTTTGGCGGCCTTCCTTCACGCCGGATGATCATTCCGGATACTCCAGACAATTCGGACGGGTGCGATGCAATCTGGTGCAGATGACGTGGTACGGGTTGGACCACTGCTACATCATCGACCTGATCGCGTCGGATCCTAACACATTTGTGGGAACCGGAATTGTGCCCGCGCTGAGCGATGTCTCGTTGCCGAGCCCCGATCGAGCGATGAAGGAACTGGCAAGACACGGGATCTACGCCTTTCGAGTCAGGGGTCGGAGCGCACAGCCGAAGTGGGGACAGAGGAAGGACTGGCTCCAGCAGGAAGGATACGAGAGGATGTTTTCCGCCGGCGCCGAAGAGAATCTCGCAATCAGCTTTCTGGCAAGTCCCGATGACTTACCCGAAATTGACCGGATGTGCGAGCGGTTTCCAGAGACGCCCGTCATTATTGACCACGTGGGTGGAGTGCGGGTCCGCGAAGGAGCCCTTCCAGAGGAACAGTTGGAGACCTTATGCCGACTGGCACGTCATCCCCGGGTGATGCTGAAGGTGGGCCCGATCCACGCCCTTGGAAATGGCAAGGCCCCGTTCGAGGATGTCCTGCCTTTGATCCAACGAATGGTCGACGCATTTGGTCCCGACCGGTGCATGTGGGAAAGCGACTGCGGCGGCCCTATCGAAATGGAACATCCTGAGCGAGACTTCAGGGCCGCGGTGGAACTTTTCAGAGAAGCCGAGTTCCTGAACCCATCGGACAGGGAGTTGATTCTTGGGGGAACGGCGGAGGGATTCTTCTTCGATCGATAGGGTGGATCATCGGATTACTCCTATAAGAGGTCCATTTACGGTTCAGTCCCTCAATTGGCTGGGATGAATCCGGCCCCATTAATCAAGAGACATTCTAAGACTGTGTCTGTCATGATCGTCGTCTTCCGTTTCAGGTTAGGATGGCGACATCTGTACTGACGGCCGTCAGTACAGATGTCGCCAATTGGTCCCAAGGCCACGGTATCAGTGAGCTCCTTGTAGGACAGCTGGAATTCCGGATTCCGCTAAGGGGAACTGGGTTCCACCAGAGACAGCGTGAATCGGAGGGGCGCCCCGTCCTCCGCAGTAGCCCTGCTACGGAGGGTGGAAGCCCGTGAGGCAGATTTTCAATCTGCCATTCTGTTCTTAGCTGGAGGCTGTCCCAAATCCGAGAGGATTTGGGTGGAAGCCTGATACCGATATCAATCTTCGTCACGTTATGTAGACCACGACATGCCTTCCGTCCTCGGTAGCTTACCTTTTATCCGTTATGCACCTTTCCAGCACCCTTCCTCTCGCTTTGAGTCGATAGTTCTCCCAAGGAAGCGCCTCTGACTCGATTCTTGGATCCCTATGCCGCCTGCGTTGCCTCTTTCTCATGTTCTTGCGCAAGTCTCTGCGCGATTTTCCATAGATTGTGGGACAGAACCGACCAGGCCACGCTAAGGTTACGGTTGTCAAAGCCTTTGCTGCGTATCTTGCCCCCGTGCCATCGGTTCTTGAGCACTCCGATCCGGCCTTCGGTGCTCCCTCGTCGTCGCTGCAACCGGACAAAGCGCGGCTCCTCCATCCGCTCCTTGAGCTCTTGTGGATTGCGGGGCGTAAGGGCGTCAAAAATCCCCTCTGCCTGGAGCCGCTTGCTGGCCGCCTTCGAGGCATAGCCCCGATCCCCACTGATCGCTTCGATCTTCTCCTCTAAAGCGAAGCCCTTTTGCCTCTCCAGACTTTCCCAAAGCTGCTTCAATTCGCTCGGGGCCTGCCCCCCATACAGTTTCCAGTCCAACAGATATCCCTCTGCGCTCTCGCATAAATAAAGGGTGTTGCCAAACTCCACCTCCCGATCTGCCTTGCCTCGCACGATGACGTCAATCTCAGGTTCGTAGGCGCTCAGGATCTTCTCCTCATTCTTCACCTGCCGCCCCCCTATGATCCGTCCGTGCGCCTGTTTCATGACCTGCGGTATCTGCTCTAACATACCATCCATTCGCTCGATGATTCGGCTCGCCTTCTTCTCGGTGTAATCGCTTTGCATCCACATAGCTTCCAATAAGTCACGGTGGCGAAGGGCATGGCCCTCAATCTTCTTGAGCAATAGCTTCATCCGCCGCAGGATCCCTTTACGCGCTTTGCCCGCCTCCCGGCGCCGACGCGCATGCGTCATCTCCAGGCACCGTTTGTTCATCTCCCGAGCCAATCCCTTTGCTCCCTGGGGCATGCGCTGTTTCATTCCCGCCTGCCGGATCAGACTGATCGCCTTGAGCAGCGTTGCTCCCACATCCTTGAGCAAGACCCAGTCCACGGGCCAGTGGATGTTCGCTTCCAGGCAAGTGGCGTCGATCAGGCATTCCCTCGTATCGATCGGCTTCTCTAATCCTGCCTCACCACAATGTTCAGCATTGCCCACCACCTCGGTCATCCTTGCATGCAGCTGTCTCAGATACGCTTCGTCGAAGAATTTCGAATCCCGTTCCAGACTGCTCTTCGATATTTTCCGGATCCCGTCTACCTCACGCACCCGGCAAAAATTAGCCAGAAGCTCACTGCGTCCCAACTCCTGCGACAGACAACGAAAGGATATCCCTCCGAGTAAATGACGCACCACCTCCACCCGCAGCGCTTTTATCGCTCTTAGAGCGCGTCGCTCCCGATCCTTCCCTCCCGCTTCATCCCATCCTTCCAAGGCTTTTACGATCGCCTCCCTTTCCAGCGAGGAGTCGATCAAAACCCGGTCAATCCGCTCCATTGTTTCCAGAAACACGGTGTAGTCTTTGCATCGAATGACTGGAGTTAGGGCTGGACGCAGGAAGCTTTGTACGGCAATATTTTTCATGAGAAGGGCGTGCTTTGTATTTGACTAACGCAAGCATAAGCGCCCTTTTTCGCCGGATCGAGCTTTTTGCAGCTCTATCCGGCCTTTTTTTTGCCCATACTCATTAAAAATCAATTGTTTCCACCACTGGGACGGGCTCTAGCTGGCGAAATAATTCAGGTTAGACAAAGCCGGCTCGAGCTCTCCTGACTGCACCCGCTTAGTGAGCGCCACGATGGCTTCGTTTATGGGCGTGGGGATACCCGCTTCCTTGCCTTTCTTGACCACGTAGCCGTTAAGGTGGTCAACCTCGGTTTTTCGCCCCTTCATCATATCCTGGGCTAGCGATGGACGGCCTGATCCGACTGTCTTTCCCGCCTCGATCATACGATTTTCAACCTCCGTCCTTGTCCGATCATCCTCGAGAGCCTTGATCAGCAGATCTGAAGGAATGCTCCATACCGACCTTGGGCTGAATCCGAGCGAATTGGCGACTAGTATCAGCTCGGAACCGATTCGCATGGCCAAGTTCCGGGTGATTGGGTTTGCCCGCAATTCAACGGAGCTGAGCCCGGTGAATGCGGCCATCGCGTTGCTCATACAGTTGGTACCCAGCTTGGCCCATCGCTCGTCCATCAGGTCAGTTGTCACCTCTGTCGGCCCAGCGGCACTCATGGTTTCGACCATCTTATCAATCCGTGGCGTAATATCCCCTCCCGGCTCTCCCAACAAGAAGGTGGGATTACTTGCTGCCGAGGTCCTAGTGACGCGAGCTGGCTCATACATCCCGGCCGCCAGCAAGACGATGCAGCCCACCACCCGAGGCCAGCCGACTGCCGCGGCGATCTCGTCTTCGTTGATTCCGTTCTGCGCCGAAATAATGAACCCATCGGGCGCAAGGTGAGGTTCGATCGCTCGAGACCAGCTTGCAGTATTGTAGGACTTGACGGCCAAGATGGCAGCGTCAATCGCATGGCCGATCGCAGAGATCTCGTTCAGGTGCAGAACGCTTGGTTGCACCGTGAACTCTTCCTCGAGGGCTGTTACGGTCAGCCCTCTCGATCTGATTCGATCAATGTTGTCCTCCCACGAATCGATCAGAGTTACGTCTCTACCGGCTCGACAGAGGTATCCTCCAATAACTCCCCCGATCGCGCCGACACCGAAAATGGCCAACTTCACGATTCGTGGATCCTTTCCAAGATGCTGAATCTCCAATTTCCGCGGCGCGTCCGGCGGCCACGCCCTACCGCCTGGCGGCTGAGGAAATCCTGGATTTTCCTGAAGGCATTGTAACTGCTAGAATAGTGCGTCTTTGCAAATTCGATGTCCTGAAATGGGGTAGGGCGTGGCCGCCGGACGCGCCGCTCTTCGATCACGCATATATACACTTCATCTGCCAGGCATCGAGCGACTTCAGGATCCCACCTCCGCCGAGCGCCCGCACGGATATCCCCACACTATCCTCCCGTTCCGGGTAGACGCGGATCCCCATTGCCTGGCGGCCGTTGGCAAAGACCTCGACGATGCTTTTGTCGATGAAGATGCGGAGGTTGAGGGGCTCACCCTCTTCCAGCTGAAACGGCGCGGTCTCGGGCGGTCGCGCCAGCAACTCGGATGAGAGGGATCCATTGGAGTGATCGATGACAAGAGCGTCGTCCTTCCAGCGGTAGTCGCCGGGGTTGGTGGCGATTCCTCCTTCCTTGAGGAAGCTGATCGAGGTGTATTCCTCCCGGCCGGGAGAGCGCAGAAGATCGATTCGTATTTCGCGGGCGTCTCCGCAGTCGACTTTCGCCGATAGCTCCATCGCATTTCCCTCGATTCCGGAGAGCAGGATTTCCTCATTCGCGGGAAGAGCTATCTCGCCAGAATGCCAATGGTTGGAACGCTGCCCCTCGATGGTCGATACGGGCTCAATGCGCATCATGCCGTCGTCGTTGAGCGTGAGCCGGCGAACCAGGGACATGACGTGGTTCCAACCTTCCGTATTCTTGCCTTGGTTGACATTGTGGATCACGAGAATACCGCCTTCGCCGTCAGGGAAAGCCGACGGAGCGTGCACCCCTCCGTTGCGCAGCGGTCCGAAGTTGAATCGGCCGTGACTGGTGGCCCGGAAACGGTGATTGACCTTGTCATAGTCGCCGAGGAGGTATTGCGACCCGCGCTGGTGGCTGGCGAAGATCAGGATATGTTTATCGCTGATAGGCCAGAAGTAGGGGACGGCTCCGTCTTCACCAGGCCGCGTGAAGATGTCATTCTCTACGAAACTTCCCAGAAAAATCCAGCGCTCGAGGTCCTGGGAATGAAAGAGAAACTCCGTCATCCGGCAGTCGTCGAAGATTTGTCCGTCTCGGTAGCCTCCGGATAGGGAGTAGTAGCCGTCCTCTTCGCGCCAGATACACGGATCTCCCACGCGGTAGGGCCGGCCCGGTTCGTCGGTCTTTATATCGGGTATGACTGCTTTACCCGTAACCTTCTCCCAGTTGAGCAGAAGGGGGTCGGAACTGATCGCAACCATTTGGCCCTCATCGATGCCATGATACATCGCGACGACCCGGTCATTTTCGACCAAGGTGCTACCACTGAAACACTTATCTTCGGGGTCGGGGTAGATTGCCAGGGGCAAATCGTGCCAGTGAACCAGGTCTTCGCTGTAAGCGTGTCCCCAATGCTGGCGCGTGTCTTCGGGAGGGTAGGCCTGGTAAAACAAATGGTATCGCCCCTGCCAGAGGCAGAAGCCGTTGGGGTCGTTTAGGTTTCCCTCTGGATTGACGTAGTGGTAGATAGGTCGATGCGGATCGGCGGCCAGCTTCGCCCGCGAGACCTGAAATCGCTGCAGAAGCTCATCGCTCTTCAGCTGCTCGAGTTGCTCGTCGAGGGTTATCCCATAGGTCTTCTGCGGAACTTTCGATTTGCGGTTCATTGTTAGGCTGGAACTAATGAGTAAGTGCCTATTTTGGCCTTCGTGCGTAAGGCGAGTCACTTCGGCGCAGATGGCAGGATTTGGTTTTATTCGGAGTCTAATTCCTGTCAAGGGGTGACGGCAATAAGCCGCCAGGTTGGAGGGGCGAGGGCCCTCGAGCCACAGCCGCGTCGATTGGTCTGATAGGATCCTTGTTCTTTGATTCGATCAAGGGCTCGAGGGCCCTCGCCCCTTGTCTCCAGAAAACCACTGCCGCCTCTGAGAAATCTACCACTTTGGAGGAAGTCTACTGTGAGCCTCTTGAAGGACAACTGCATTTACTTTATTAGTCAGATAAAAAGCGGACCTCCTTGAGGGTTGTTTGCCCGGCCGATCTATGGTAAACCAACCGCTTTGTGTTTCAAATTTAAACGGAGGTAGTTCATGAGCAAAGAAGCAATTCATCCCGGAACCGGTGCCAAATTCACCGCACCCCTATCGCCGGGAATCAAGGCAGGTGGGTTTGTTTACGTTTCGGGCCAGGTTCCGGTAGATCCGGAGACAGGCGAAATCGTGGAAGGGGGAATCGGAGAGCAGACTCGTCAGACCATTGAGAACATAAAAGCAGTTCTTGATGCGGCTGGTTCGTCTCTTGACAACGTAGTCAAGTGCACTGTTTTCCTAACCGACATCAGTGAGTTCTCGGGGATGAACGAAGTCTACAGCGGTTTCTTCCCCCGGGATCCACCGGCCAGGTCCACGGTGGAGGTGAGTAAGCTGGCGATCGACATCAAGGTGGAGATCGAAGCCGTGGCATTGGCGTAGATTGCGGAAGAAGCACGCAGAACCTAGATTCTGTTGCGGCGGTGATAATCAAAATTGGAGGGGCGAGGGCTCTCGAGACCCAGATCGAATTGAGAAATATCACTCCTAACAGACGGACTGCCCGACCAGGAGGGCTCGAGGGCCCTCGCCCCTCCAACTGAGTGGACTTCCGGGCACCAAGAATGCCATACCTTCATTTGCCACTCGGGCTGGCACCCGAAGGCACTTCATAAATGCAGAAGTCTCAGTGAGAGTTGGCCAAGATCCCGTGAGCTCAATCAACGATTTCCTAGGCCGGCTTCACTGCCGATGAGGTCACAGTATGAGCAGAGCTTTCTGCTCCGTCAGTTTCACGGAATCCGCTGACGATGGTGCTGTCTTTGCGTTCCAGAATATTCTCCATATCGATCCTGTGGGGATCGTCTTCGGCTCTTCCGATCGGTCTCAGCTTCGTATCGTGGAAGCCGAATCTGACGGACTTGCGCCACGAATCCGTCCGATTGCAGTTGGACCAGTGAATCGCCTGATAGCTGAAGAAAATCACGTCACCGGCGTTTGCCGGAATCTCCACGGAATCAAGTTTGTCAGGATGGTATTCTTCTGGTGGGAGATGGGGTGCCGTATCCGGTCCCATGATGTGCTCGAGCGGGCCGAGTTTGTGGCTTCCTGCTACCACTCGTAGGCATCCGCTTTCTTTGGGCGTGTCGTCCAAGTGCAGGAGGCAATCGACGAATCCGGGGCCATCGTGGGGATAGAACGGGTAGTCCTGGTGCATGGGAAAAGGCGTGCCGAGCTCGGGGGGCTTGCCATGAAGCACGGTGTGATGCCACTGGATGGAACCGCCGACCAGGTCCTCGACACACCTAATGAGTTTCGGATGAAAGAGAACCCGACCCCACGCTGCGGAATAGAAATGTGGATTGTGCATGAACACAGCTTTGGTGTTTAGCTGCTCTTCCTCAGGCAGATATCGATCGCGCCACGGACCCTGCCACCCAATGGTCTCCTGTCCCCACTGTTCGATGATGCGGACCATATCGGATCCTAGCTGCTCCGTCTCCTCGTCCGTGAACAGTCCCTCCACTCTGAGGAATCCATCTCGGTGATAAGCTTCGATCTGTTTTTCTGTCAGCATGGTAATCTTCTCTATATATGACCCGCCCCACGAGGGGAAGTGCGATCGCGATCCGTCCCTTTTATCCTGACTCTTGAATGGTGAGTAGCCTACCAGGATTCAAGTCGGAGAGTCAAGGGCAGGGGTGCGGGCGGCGATTAAGCTCTCTTTATTAGTATCGCTATTCTACCATCCACTGGGACTCAGCAGTTTAGAAATGCTTCGCAGCATAATATGCTGATATTGATCGACCTTTAGTCGACAAGGTTCGAGACAAGGTTACCAAGGTGTTCCGAGATTCCTTTGTAAATCGATCAAGAAAAGTCCTTACCAGTTTTCAGCGTAGATCTCAGCGAAGCAAACCCCATCCCGAACCTTGTCCATAACCCAGTCGAATTCCGTTTCAGAACAATTTGAATTCGGTTCTCAATGCAGCGGTGAAAAACTCGATGCTGGATCTGAGATAGGCGCAAAAGAGGACAAGATTCGGGATAAGGTTGCCAAGGGACGTCGGAGTTTCATTCGCCCTCTGGGCAAGGGAGCTATTACAACCGACCTGCTCCTGTTCAACGAAGCAAACCTCATCTCGAACCTTGTCCATTCAGTTTCGTTCCGACAGACTCCTAGCCTATGAATAACGAAGTTCGGACCCCACCCCGGGGGATATTCCCGATGATGCTCACCCTTGGACCTGGGATCGTCCTTACGGGAGGGGTGATCGGCTCCGGCGAATTGATCATCACCCCGCTCCAGGCTGCAAAGTTCGGATTCGTACTCCTTTGGGCAGTCATCATTTCCTGTCTGATCAAGTATTTCCTACAGGTAGAAGTGGGACGGCACTGCATCGTCCATCGGCGCACCATCTTCGAGTCACTCAACGCCCTCCCCGGGCCAAAGTTTCGGGGCACATCATGGATCGTGCTGCTTTTCATGCTGGCCTGGACACCGGCGCAGATTGGAGCCGTAGGCATGGTGGGAATGCTGACAGGACTTCTGACCGGCCTGGCGCCACTGAAGGCCGGCTGGTCCGAACCCCTCTGGTCGTTGCTAGTGGTATTGCTTATTCAAGCCGTGTTGTGGAAGGGGTTGTATCGCCATTTTGAAAGGGCCATGGTCACATTGGTAGTCGTTTTCAGCCTGTCGGTGCTGGTTGCTCTGAGTCGTTTTCAGCCTGTCGGTGCTGGTTGCTCTGATCATGTTGGGCACGGATTTCGCGCTTACTGCTGGTGAAATCTCCTCCGGGCTCAGGTTCTCGTTGGGAGACCAATCGCCCCGTTTAGCCGCCTACGCGGTGATCACTCTGATGGGCGTTCTAGGAGTTGCCGCGACGGAACTCTTCGTCTATTCATATTGGGTCCTGGAGAAGGGCTACGCCAGGAATGTGGGACCGCCCACCATGGACGGCTGGTCGGAGCGGGCGCGCGGCTGGATTCGCACGCTGCAGGTGGATGCCGGCTTGGCCACCCTGCTGACAACCACGGTGACCGTTGCCTACTTCCTGTTGGGCTGTGCCATCCTTTTCCGCCAGGGGCAAATGCCCGAAGGAATGGGAGTAGTCGAGCAGATGTCGCTGATCTTCACGGACACTTACGGGAACTGGTCACACGGCGTTTTCCTCGTCGGGGCATTCTGTACCCTCTTGTCAACCGTAATGGCCGGCACGGCGGCGAACGGCCGGGCATTCACCGACTTGCTCTGCAGCCTGGGGCTGGTTAACCGGAATCGGCAGAGTTCCGTAAACCGATCACACCGCGTCGTTCAGAGCGTTTATCTGGGAATCGCGCTGTTGCTGTTCCTATGGCTAGGGAAGGCCCCGGAAAAGCTGGTCGTCCTGAGCGGCTACTTGATCGCGGTATTCGGCACCCCCTTGGCCATGATCGGTATCTGCTGGCTGGCCTTCCAGACCGATCGCCGACTGCGAATGAGCCGATGGACGATGGTCCTTCTGCTCGGCTCCGTGGCTGTGATCTCGACCTGCCTGGTGTCCGCACTATTGGTGCAGATCGGTGTTCTGGGGTAGATGAAGATCGAAATGCTCACGCATTCCGCTACGCGGTGTGGGAGCATCGCCGTGAATGAGCCCTTGTCTCTTGAGTTCGTCCCAGAGGAGATCTGGTATATCAACCTTCATGAGTGAGATGTTGTCGGCGACCTCGGTTGGCGAAAGCATTCCAGGAATCACTGCCGCCGTCTGTTCGATGCCATAAGCGAACTGCAGGGCAGCGGCTCGCAGGTCAACCTTATGGCGGCGGCATACCCGTTCCATTAGACGGGCCTTTTCCAGCTCTACGGGACTCGCTCGAGTATGAGCCTTCTTTCCCAGAGCAAGTACCCCGGAGGCATAGGGAGCGCCCTTTATGATGCCAATACCACGTTCAATGCACCGCGCGATCTCGCCGGATTCGATGACTGTCTGATCAATCAGCGTATAGGGTCGCGCTATGAGAAAAACGTCGACATCGAACCGATCGATCAGTTTGCCGATCATCCCGGCAACATTGATTCCGGCGCCGATGCCTTTGATCTCCCCTGAGCTGCGCAATCCCTCCAGAGCCTTCCACCCTCTACCTTTGTCCAGTCGTTCCATGTGATGTTCCACCGCCTCATGACTCCCCAGCACCCACGGATCCATATCGTGGACCAGAAGCAGATCGACTCGGTTCAGCCCGAGCCGTTGCAAACTGTCTTCGTAGGACCGCATGATGCCGTCGTAGGAGAAATCCACTTTGATGGAAAAGGGAAGTCCTCCGACCCAGCTTCCAATGTCGGCCGGCGGCGCTTCGCCGCCGGGACTTGAGAGGATCTTACCAACTTTAGTAGAGATTGCAAACGAGTCGCGCGGCTGTTGCCGAAGATAGTGGCCCAGCCTATGCTCGCTCAACCCGTAGCCATAGTGAGGGGCGGTGTCGAAGTAGCGAATTCCAGCGTCGAACGCTGCTCCAATCGTCTGCTGGGCCTGATCCTCGGAAGTAACGCGATGGAGCCCTGCGATCCGGCTGCCTCCAAAGCCAAGCGCTGTAGGCCTCAGGCTTGTACGTCCCAGGGGGCGCGGTGCGAAGGGGTTCATGAAGCCCTCTCTGTATACAGGTTCTTTGACCAGGTAATGCGCATGGGAGTTTCTGAATCAGTATCTTCTGTAGTGCGAACTGTGAGAAGTTGATCTGTTCGACACGGTCTGGAGTCTTAAATGTTGGAACTCAAGTTCGTGCTGTAGACAAGGTTCGAGAGCGAGGTTCGAGACGAGGTTACAAAAATAGATCGAAGCCATCTTCACAGTTCGATCAGATATGTCCTCGATGTAAACCCGTTTACGATTCAGCGGAGCAAACCTCGTCTCGAATCTTGTCCATTTGGTTGCGGCTCCGTTGGTCCTGCCTTTCGGTTGTTTAGCCTGGAAATCTCGCCGGAACTCAAGGTTTGACTGCAAATTCCTCGAGGGCTTGACGCCGTATCCTGGTCGAAGCGCCAGGCTCGTCTGAGATGACTATATGCCCATCCTCGAAGCGGGCCGGCTGCTCGAAAATGTCGCGAATCCAGGGGATCGACTCAATCATCCAGCAGTGGGGTGTGGCGGCCGCCAGATGCTGATCGATCTGCAGCATCGTCCAGCCGGCGGGCACGACCCGCTTACCCGCGGCCTGGGCCAGGGCCGCGACCTCCAACCAGCAAGACAGGCCCCCCAGTTTCATCTCGGAAGGTTGCACAATACCGAGGGCTCCAGCCTCCAGCATGTCCCTGATCATCAGTGGATCGTAGAGGTTTTCGCCATGCAGCAATGGGGTTTCAATGCTGGCTGCGAGTTCGGCATGGCCCGGCACATCGAATGGATAGAGAGGTTCCTCCAACCATGCCACATCAAGATCGGCCAGGGCCGGTGCACATTGCAGGGCAGTCTGGAGATCCCAGCGGTTGTTCGCATCGGTGGCGATCATGATGTTGTCTCCAAGCGCTCCGCGGACCGCCTCCAACCGGCGCAAGTCGTCGTCGAAAGAGTCGGAACCGATCTTTACCTTGACGCCTCGGAATCCTTCATCAACCGACCGCTTCATGTTTTCAACCAACTCGTCCAGCGTGTAACCGAGCCATCCACTGTTGGTATCGTAACAGAGGACACGTTCGCGGCAGCGTCCGCCCAACAGCATCCACAGGGGCACTTCAGCCGCCCTCGCCATCAGGTCCCAAGCGGCGACCTCGGGCGCACTCACACCCTGGATCGCCGGGCCGTTCAGCCCGGTGTGATGGCGGAGCAAATAGAGTTCCGGCCACCATTCGCGATGCCGACCTGCGTCGCGACCGACCAGGCCGGGTAGGATCGCCCCATCTAAAAAATGCTTGAGGGCCGACATGGCCGCTCCAAAACCGCACTGATAGCCCCAGCCCAAGAGACCGGATGCGGTCTCGAGCTCCACCACGAGCACGTCCCAGGCTTCGAGGACGCTCTGAGCATCCACCTGCAATGGCGGGACGGGCACGCGCAGGAGGTAGCTACGGGCGGCTGCGATCGTCAGGGTGTCATGAACTGCGGTGGATGGCTCCAAAGCGCGTTCTTCTCAATTGAATCGAGTTGGAGGATGGATGAGCGGATTCGAAAAGATACATCAATTTGCGTTGCGGGTTTCCCAGCCGTAGATTCTTGAGGTTTCCGTTGAACGTGACCGAAAAATTGGAGGGGCGAGGGCCCTCGAGCCCTGATCGATCTCTCTTTTCAGTTCAGTATTTCTCTTAGGCAGGATGACGTACCCACAGGTCGAAAACCGATCTTATTGGTGTGCATATGGCAATGGGCTCGGGAGCCCTCGCCCCTCCAATTTCGTAGCTGCTCCGGATCGTAGGTAGTTCAGCGAAAGGCCAACCCAGACCCTCACGCAAATGTCAACGGTACATCATCCGGAGTCTCGTAGGGTGGGATGGCAGTGAGCGCCCTGATCTTGACCGGATCATCCTGTGCCGCCACTCGGTTGGTGCGATAGCGGAACTGCTGAATTTCAAATGCGGTCTTTCGCGCCCAATCGGCCATCTCCTGCCTGCGAGGCAGATCATCTTCGGTGAGATCGCGAATCCAACGCGTTGCCCACTCGACGTGAACCAACTCATCCGCCAGAACGAAGTCCAGGAGTTCGGCCAGCTTGTGATCTTTCGCCTCCAGCGCCAGCTTGATCCATACATTCAAGGTTCCACAGAGGAGGGATTCGCCCCAGCAGTTGTTTACCGCGATACGCCTCAGGGGATCGTCTTCATATTGGGTCAACTTCCAAATAATCCCTGTCCACGGGTACTGGCCAAAGGAAGCGCCTTGGTCCTGAGCCGCTTTGGCCACGATCTGAATGTGGCGCGCTTCGTCCCATATCTGATGGGCGATGTCCATTCTCATCAGCCATGGGAGGTCAGGGAATTCCGCCAGCAGCTTTCCGAGCCGGTCGACCGTGTCAATCTCGCCGTAAATGAGGGTATGGAGTCGATAGGCGAAAAATTCGCGAGACCCGAGCTCGCAGACCGGGGCGGTGGACCGAAAGACCTCTTCATCCTCCGAGTACCAAAAGGGCTCTTCGACGATGGGATAGTCCACCGGCTCGGATGTCTTAGCATACTTATAAGTACCCTTACCTGGCTTCGTTTTTCGCGGCGTACCGCCGTTCTTCTGTTGGCGGAGTTCGGCGTCGATAACCTTGTCGGAGAGGAAACTCTCGGAGGGTTCTGCATAGGGAAGCCAGTGGGCCTCCACGCCCGATCCGGTAACCCCGCCGCATTCAAGAAGGCCTTGCTCCAGTTCACCCTGCCAAGCGATGGCACGAGATCTATCTTCAGCCGCTGTGGCAAAAGAGTCGATAACCGCCTGCCCCCACAGGACGTGCGCCTGCTCGGACGCCGCCATCTGCGTCAGAAGCTTGCAGGTCGGCTCGTCCGTAAGGGGATCAGTGGTATCCGTGTGGTAGCTGTAGGCGCTGACGAGATGGGGTTTGAGCACCTTGTATACGCCAATCAGCCGTTCGAGTGTTGAGGGCGCCTGCCAGATCTTCTCGCAAAGACGGGCGAAGTCGTCATTGGGTGGCTCCTGGCGGTCCGAAGACGATCGGAGGTGGGCGATTCTTGTGCCGACCTGATCGGCGTGTTGCGCATCCTCCCAGAGATGAGAACCAAATGCAGCCCGGACGACGAGAGACGGCGTGGTATGGCACCAGCCGCCGAGCATCTCCATGATCTGAATTTCGGCGTATCGATAGCAGCGCAACCTTCGCGAGGTCTCTCGAACGGTGAACCTTCCCCCAAACTCTCTGCGGTCGACTATTGGCATGACTCTTCTATAATCATATCCTAGGATGCTTGAGAAAACTAAAGCGGCAACTTCTTTTCGGCTATTAATGAAACTCTCGTCAGAAGGTCAAGTCCGCCTTTTCCTGTAAAATCGAAATGGCATAACCTCTATTAGATTATCTTTACTTTCTTCCCTTCAGGCAGCGAATTTCATCAGGTCCGGATCCTTCCAGGTGCTCTCCGGATCGCTCCAGATCTGTTTGAGTCGTTCCACCAGGTAGGGTTCCATGCGGACTCCTCGCCAGCCTTCTGAGGCATCCACCAGGACCGCGAAGATCAGGCACAGTCCGCTCGTTTCGGAGCGGAATCGGGGAATCACTTTGGTGCGACGGCGCCCTTCCCCGAAGAGTCGCTCCAGCAGATTGGTGGTGCGGATCTGTTTTCGGTGCAGGAAGGGAAATTTCAGCGCTGTGAGCGATTCCTCCAGGTCACGCTCCAGGCACTTCATGGCGGCTGGAAAGCTCCCCTTGTATTCCTCGATGATGGCGCGAGCCTGTTCTACAGCCTCGCGGTATCCCTTCGCCGTAAAGGCTTTGTGAATGAGCTTTTTGAGGGTGGGACGGGCTACCTCTGGAAGCTTGTTGACGATGTTGCGCATCTTGTGCACCTGGCAGCGCTGCACCAGGCTGTTCGGAAACTTCCTTCCCACCGCCTTGCGTAGACCCGAATTACCGTCCATCACACTGAGTACTGGATCGGCCAATCCCCGGCTCTTCATGTCCTCCAGGAAGGCCTCCCAACAGGCGCTGCTCTCCTTGTCCCCTACGGCCATATGAAGCAATACCTTACGTCCGTCCCAGAGCATCCCGTAGGCGCATAGGACCGCCACTGCCCTCTTGTCTTCGGGCCGCAGCCTCATATAGATCCCGTCCAGAAACAGATAGAGCACGCGCTCACCACTCAGATCTCTTTCCTGCCACTTTGCAAAGTCCATCCTCAGACTTTGGCACACCTCATTGACCACGCTGCGCCCGGTCTGCTCTACCCCCAAAGACTCGATCAGCGCCGTCTCGATATCGCGCTGACTCATCCCTTTCACATAGAGCATCGGCACCAGCTCCAAAAGCCGCTTCGAGCGTCGTCCGATCGCTTCCAGCCAGGCCGACTCGAACGGCTCCAGCCCGTCGCGAATCTGCGGTACCTGCAGCTCAATCGTCCCTTCGCAAAGATGCACTTTCTTCGGCTCATAGCCATTGCGGTAGCCCCGCAGTGCTCCATCACTCGAGCGCTCATAGCGCTCTCGCCCCAGAAAATCGCTCACTTCGATCTCCAAGGCTCTTTGCAGCATCAGCTGGGCTCCCCGTCGGGCCGCCTCCCCCAGTGGATCTGTGCTGCTCGCGATTCCTTCCATTAGCTCTTGCTCTATCTTCTCACTCGGTGCTATCTTCTTCATGGTGTAGTCTCCTGTTTTTCGGGGCCGCCTTTCGGCCCCGGTTTGGTTACATTTTTGTTTTCAGGAGGTTACACCATTTTTCTTTTTACAGGAAGGATAGGACGTCACCCGTCAGAAAGCTGCAGTATTGGGTTCGCGTGTGTAAGGCTCCCCCGGCCTTGCGCCGGGGTGGCGTTGGATTCTGAGCTACAAAATAGGTGCCCAACCACCTCACCCCCGTCCCTCTCCCCCAGCCGTTCCGGCGGCTGGGGGAGAGGGACGGGGGTGAGGTCTGTTTATCCGGCGTGCTTTGTAGCTGGGCAACCGGGCGCCACCCCGGCGCAAGGCCGGGGGAGCCGGCAATCCAGATGAAGACGCACAACATTAACGGATTAACGAGAATCTTGAAGTCGAACAACCGATTGAACTGATAGAATTTTGTCCGAAATGGCCTTTGTTGTAACAGGACGTTGTCATCGGTGCAAACACACCGACTGTGTGGAAGTCTGCCCAGTCGATTGCTTTTATGAAGATGGCGAAATGCTTTATATCCATCCGGACCATTGCATCGATTGTGCGGCCTGTGTTCCGGAGTGTCCTGTTGAAGCGATCTTTGAGGAGTCGGAAGTTCCGGAATTGCACCAGAAATGGATCGCCATTAATGCGGAGAGAGCACCGGGCGCAGATCACATAACGGAGAAAAAGGATCCCCTTCCGACGGTCCGATCGCTGGATGAGATCTTAGCAGAAGAAGCCTGATTTTGAAAAAATCAGGCTACCAGAATCTGCTCCTCTCGAAGTCGCCTCTAATGGCGTAGAGTTTCCCTTCCGTGAGTTCGACGTCGATAAAGATCTGTTGCCCCACCACTTCGCGGAGGTCCTTGCCTGAGGACCACTGCGGCTCGTAAAAAAGCTCATCGCCGGTAAACGGAACCGCCTCATCGAAACTCAGTCCTGGTACCGGCGCACCCGTCTCATCCAGGATTTGAACCCGTGCCGATCCGTAGGGCACTTGCAGATTGATCTTCAATTCCGGCCCTTTGACGGTCACCCCTCTGACCGTAACCCGGCCTCGGGTCGAGTAGGATTCCAGGTAGACGAAACCGTCGAGGCGCAGAGTGTGAAGCATCAATGCCGCGTCGTTCAGCTTTTGATTGCGAAAGTGCTCGGCCTTGGAACCTCCGGAATAGAATCTGATCGTATGGTCCTGATCGACGACCATGGAGCTGACATAGACACAGCCGCCCCCATGCTCACCGCGGTCATTTCGCTCGATGAAAGGCTGGTGAAAGGCTCGATTGAATCCGTCACCGGTATAGCTGTAAGTCAGGGCGCAGTCGATCGGACCGAACCATTTGATATGTCCGATTTCGGTTGGATCGGTATGGAGGTACCAGAGGAGCCCGACGAACATTCCCTCGTAGGGGAAGATCGGCATTCCATAGAACTGGACCATGGGTGGATCTTCCGCATCCGGAAAGACGATCAGCCGAGGGTCCGAGAATTCGGTGAAATCCTTTGTCTCGATCAGGGCAACCCTCCGCTCGCCGACTCGGAGGCGGTTGGCGATGCCGTAGGTCTCTTTCTGCTGGTTGTAAAAGACGCATATTGGAGTATCCAAGTGGACACGTTTGCCCCATCCCTGCTCCTCTAGTCGCCACTGGATGCCGTCTCCGGAGGTAACGATGCGCTGCTCCGATTCCTCCCAAGCGCCATAGGTGCAGAGGTATTTCAACCTTTTCTCCGGATCGGGTTCGACGGGATCATAGAACACCGGTGCGCCGTTGATGTGAAAGCCACTTTCAAAGACCTGGTTATTCCGATGGCGGACTTGCAAATCCACGCGGTCGCTTAAGTCCGGCCTGTGCCACGTGAACCCATCGTCGCTCTCGGCGTAGAGTAGAACTTGTGTCTTGGGCGTCACGTTGCGACGTAGCGCTTCTGCGTAACGCTCGCGGGGAAAGGGGTACTCGGCTGCGCCGCAGTAAATCGCTTTCCACATTCCATTCTCTTCATCGTACCAAACGGTCGGGAAATTCCACGTTCCTTCGGTAATGTCGTCCTCGAGTGTTGCCTCGGGACGCCACTCGGGCCTGCCCAGGCGCCTCACGCAGTTGTCGCACCTCTGGAGCGGCCAATCGTCGAAGAATAGGATGGTTTCCACGGCTAGGAGTCTGTCGGACTTTGACGTTTGATTTTCTTATTGCTAGGAGGCTGTCGGACGAACTTTGGTGCTTGCATAGCAATCGAAGCACAAAGCCCGACAGATTCCTAGCTCTCCTTCTCGCTGAGGCCCGCCCCGGTCGTCACACTCACTCCGCCGCCGGTTTCGATGGGGTAGGTGTAGGAGTCGATTTCGTTGCGGCCAAACTCGGCCCAAAGGGCATTCTGACCCTTCCACATGGCCATCTCGAGATCGTCATCCTCGACAACTCGCTCTTGCAGCTCAGATTCGTCGTAGGCGGCGATCCCTATCTTGTAAGGACCAGGGAAATTCGGCCGGAACGGTTCGAATTCGTGACGCCGTTCGATAGCGCGGCGGACGCCTTCCCTGATCAGCTCTTGGGCGCCTTTTGGCGTAAGATGGCGAGCGAACCACTTTCCCAACCCCTCCTTCACGACTGCGACTTCGATATTCGGGATCAGCTCCTTGATCTGTTCGGTTCCGATCTGGTCGCCGCTCATAAAGATAAGGGGCACCCCTTTACATCCTGCTTCGACGGCGAGCACTCCCGTCCTGCCGAGGCGAAGCGCGCCATCATTAATTTCCCACACCGCGTGACCCATCGGACTCATATCCGAGCCTAGCATACCGTAACCACAGCCGACGCCGAGGACGGCCTCAAAACTGTCGTCCAGGCAGGGAAGAAAGGTCGGCCGACGCTTGCCTCGCCCCTGTAGTAGCTCGACCGGGGGTTCGAATTCTTCGATCGGCAGGTTGCACCCCGAATGGTGGTTGTCGTTGATGTAAATGGTATCGGCTCCAGCCTCCAGCGCTCCCTGCACGGCGGCCTTAACCTCGCCCGTCATGAGTTGCCGCATCCGCTCCCAGAAATGATACATCTCCGTAGATCCGGTCTTAGCATGGGGTTCAAAAAAGCTCACCCCGGCAATGGCTTCCATGTCCGCATCAATGTAGATCTTCAATTGCTTTTCTCTTTCCGCTTTCTGCTCTAATGCCCCACCGGATAGGGGCTGATTCCTGCATCTGTGTCAACGACATCCTTTAGTAATCGACGAACTCGCAGAATTCGAAGAGCTTCTTCGCCCGATCGGAAAATCCTTCGTAGACCTTGGGCGGCACTTTAACCGATTGCGCGATACTCATCCACGACAGACCGTAGCAAACGACGATTTCGGGCCGTGGCCCATTGGAGGTGTTTGGCGTGCCGCGATGCAGCGTCCGGACGTCCTGAACCCACATCGTGCCCTTTTTCATGTTGAGTCGATGGGCCGACGGAAATTGGCCCCTCGTCAGGACTTCGTCGTAGCGGGTCTCGAGGTCGGGATTGGCCACGTACTGGGTCGACGGCAGGACCTCGATGCTGCCGTTCTCCTCTGAAGTATCCACGAGCGGGAACTTGATACCTAGTATCGGACAGGTATCCAGGCCGACGTAAGGAATATCTCTAGCCAAGCGAGTGTCGCGGTGCCAATGTTGATATTCGCTGCCCGGATACGGATTGTTGGAGTGAAAACACCTGATGTAGAAGTCATCTCGTCCCCAGTAGCGTTTGAGAAACTCGAGAATAACGGGATTCTCGTAGACCTCAGGGTCCGCGAAGGGCGGCACCCATGGAATGGTCAGGGTATAGCGGTTGACATTCTGCCGGCGGCCGAAACCGGTGCGCAAATCGCCCCACTCCTTGGGGGCAATTTTGTCTTCACGCTCCTTTACGTGCTCCAGAAGGGGCAGGAACGCCTCGCGAATGCGGTCCACCGTTTCGACGGACAGCACGTCCTCGAGAACTGCGTATCCGTTAATTCTGAACTCGTCGATCTTCAGATCGAAGTCTATCTCTTCACATAGTGCCGTCATTGATTCTTAGCCTTTGAATACTCCTTGCCAAGCGAAGCCGCAGACAAGAAAAAGGGCAAACCGAAACTCGCCAATGCTACAGAATCCGCTTCTCGCACCTGAAAGCACGACCCTACCGGAGCTCTACCTGCGTCCGCCCGGCGAACTCGCGCGGGCGACCCGCCCGCATTTCCTCGAGAACGAGGATTCTCCGGTGCGGTGGGATCGCGACGATTGGGATCGAATTGAAGCGAATCGAGAGGAACTGTTCGATATGTCGGCGGTTGCGGCACAATTCGACCACGAGCGTTTCGTGACTGACGGCTACGCTGTCCTCAATGGGATCATGAGGTCAAAGGCTATCGACGAGTGGAGGACCGCCCTGAAACGTGGTCAGGTGCTGAATGACATGCTGTTGACCGCAGATTGGAAACAGATCGACTGGCATGGCCTGGGTCGGACGCCCCCGACAAAGTCTCTGACCTCAGATGAGATCGAGAATGCGCTCGGAGGGAGCCAGATGGTGCCCCAATCGACCGACGAATCCGGTGTGAAAACGTTACGGCAACACAGTGTTTTGGCGGAGTACTTCCCAGCCGGGCATATCCCCTTCCTGATGAATGTGCTGACCCACCCGCAGATGCTTCAACTGCAACGAATGTGCCTTGGATGCGAGAACGTCTATTTCGATCACAACCAATTGTTGACGAGACCGGGAGGCTATAGCGGCCATCGATGGCATAGTCACCGGATCGGCGCCGGCAAGGATTGCGGAATTGTCGCCCACCCGACGGAGTACCAATTGCAATCGAATTTCAATCTTACGCTTTGCTATCCCGATGGCTTCTCGGCAGAGGACGACGGTGGACTGAAGATCATAAAGGGCAGCCATCTCTTTCGGGATCCTATGGGATGCCTGGCAGACTCAGACGAAGAGATGCAACAGGGTTGGATGCAGGGGCGGGTCCATCCCGTCACTTCCGAACCGTTACGGATCGAGCGCTTCTCCCTGGCGCCAGGTTCGGTCGTCTGCTGCCTTTCGCACGCGGCGCACGCGGTAGCGCCGAAGGTCCCAGGTAGAGAGACCCGAGGGTGCTCGCTCTACTGTTACAAGAAAGCCGATGACGCGACTGGTCACGTCCAACCCCCGCATTCCGTCCCGCCGGTGTGGGGGATGAAGGCGCAGCGCGGCGAACTGCCGGATGTCTTAACGGAGTTGCTCCGCCCAAGCTTTGACAGAGAGCTTACGGGCGGCCGGACCCACTCTGAGGATCTTTAGAAAGAAAAGTAAGTCGACAGAGTAATCAGTGTCATATAGATAGTCCTTTTTGAGTCGAAATTAGCGAAAAGAATACAGCAAAATAGAGGAGGATTACATGCGATGATGGAGGATATCCCAGTTCAAAGAAGTCTCTCAGGTCAGCTGCTGCGTGGACTGTTCATGCTGCTTTTCTTCCTGATTGGCCGCTTTGCGGCTATGTTGGTCGGCATCGTCGCCGTTTTTCAGTTTGTCTGCACTCTCGTCTTACAACGACCCAGATGGAATGTTCAGGTTTTCGGTTGGGAACTGGGTAATTACGTTGCTCAGATAGTGGACTTTCTGACCTACCACTCGGAGAAGAAGCCTTGGCCTTTTGATCGTTGGCCGCGGATGGGTCGCGAAGTGTAGGCGGGATGCCACAGGCTGGACCCACATTGGCCTGAGCATTTCGTCCCATACCCTTACTCCTACTTTCGGTTCCTTTCGGCAGGTCTGATTGATTAAGCGTTGCGACTAAGCAATGTCCGGGCCGCGGGTGGCCCTTTTAACAGGACGAAACTTACTATTGAGAGAGTCCGTGGAGAACGGCGTGCCCATCCTTGATATCGGAGCAACCCACCCCAAGCCCCTCCCAGGAGGGGATCGACCGCAGTGCACGATTAAGTGGACAATGGTAAGGGATGTCGGAAGGGTAGTCGCTGACGTGCACTGAATCGTACACTGATGTCGATTTCACATCTCGACGATGAACTACGACAAGACGAACGGTCCTCTACAAAATAGGGGTGCCGAAGTTTCAGGAGAGAGGGTGGAGACTAACCTGGAAATCTCAGAGGATTTCCAGGCTAAGTGCGTTGATCGTCAGTACAAACTCGAGTATGACGGTTCGTTGACGTAGCGGTCCATGGCGAGGTCGAGGGTGATCTCGGTTCCGGCTGGGAGATCTACTTTGAGATGGACTCCGGTGGCCTCGGCTTGCTCTGAGGATTCCGTGACGGTGGGGGCAGCATACCCGAAAGAGGGTCCTGGGAACTCACTGCTGAGGGTGTTGAACTTTGCACCGGTAAACGCGTGCTCGCCGAAGGCACCGGCCTGGATGACGAGGGAGCGATCTTCAACCGCATTCAGGTTTACGAGTTTCACGACCGTCCGTTTCGCTTCCAGTTTCTCGACCAGGGCGGCGATGTCGGGGGGCAGGCCGGCGCGCCGGGCATCGGCGTCGTAGTAGCGCAGGCGGGCGTGGAGGAGCCCGCCGTTATAAATGGGTTGTGGAGCGCCGAGGGTTTGCTGGATGAGGGCTTCCGAGCTTACGGGGTTCACTGCCTGCCAGAGGTGGATATTGTGGTAGGTGCCGACCTCTTGTTCGGCGTCAATGAGGGCCAGGCGCCGTGACATTTCCTGGTGGCTGGCCTGCAGCATGCGCTCCGGATATTCGGGGTTGTCGCCGGCCAGGAAACGAAGCCAGGGCTGGTCGTGGCAGGCGTCCTCTTTGTTATGAAAGCAGACGATCTCTCGCCAATCATAGGCTTCTTTCTGGCGCAGATTCTCGATCCGCTGCAAGTCTTCCTCGGCCATCGACAGGTTCCAAAGCGCCGCTGGAAATGTCGGGGTCATAGGTTGCCAGTCGAACCAGCCGGCGTCTCCATAACGGTAGGGTACGAGAAACGTTTCGGTGCGGTCGCCCATGGCAGTAAATTGGCCGTACCAGTGCTCCGTGAGACTCATGTGCTGGTTGCGGATGTCTCGTTGCTCGCCCATTTCGAATATACGGTCCTGCTGTTTGCGGGGAAGCTCGAGGTAATCGCTGTCTCGAGTAATGAGATAGGCGTTGGCGGCGGCATCGAGGGCCGTCATTTGAATATTGTACCAACCGTGAAAGGCGGTCCATCCGTAGAGGCCGCCGTACCACTTACCATCGACGTACTCGCCGACTTTTCCGGAGTGTCCGACGGAATCGGGGATCATCCAGTCATTGGCTTTGGCCCGCTCGATCCAGGCGTCAGTGTATTCAACGACCCAGTCCCGATACTTTTCCTCGCCGGTCAGCAGAAAGGCGTTGGTCACGAGACTGGATTGGGCAAGGTTCGCGATGACGTCGCCTTTGCTCCAACGCTCGTAGACACGCCGTCCCATCTCCAGGGCCTTTTCTGGATCCTCGGTATCCTTCCAGGTTTTGACGCCTGGCACATCGTAGAAAGGCAGTCCATAGCGCTCGCTGCCGCGGGAGGGCGAGTCCCTCTGTGATTCGGGCGGATAGCAGGGTCCGCCGGATCCGTTGTGCGGAGCAAGGATGATCTTGTGCTTCGGATCGTAATTTCTGACCTCGGGATCGTCGCCGTTGTAGAAACCGGCGAATTTGCGCGCCCGCCGATGGAGATCGCCATTGTTGGGATCAGCCAGGCAGAGGTGGTAGAAAAAGACGTCGCTCTCGGAATTGTGGAAGATGTCTTCGGCGCGATGGTATTCATTGAACACCGTACCGCACCGGGTGAGTTGCCTTGTGATACCTTCCCAGCCGCGGTGAGCCAATTCCATCAGGTGTTCGCCGCCGCCCATCAGGTAGAGCAGGGGCCAGTTGAAATAGGGCTCATAGTAGTCGTCGGGGCTGCCGCCGCCCCAGGCATCGTCCCAGATGAATTCGCCATCGGGACGCACGTAGCGATCGATAAAAGGGTAGACACTCTGCTCCATGGCATGGAGGAGATGACGCTGCTGGACGGCCCAAGAGGGCGGCTGGGTCAAGGGTACGGTGGCGCGGATTGTGTTCATAATAGACCTGGATGTTAGATTCTGAGGCGAAGTATGAGACAGAGTGGTGTGAAACTTTAATGTGGAGGCGAGTTTATGGGCAAGGATATTTCGAGAGGTGGCGCAAACAGAATTCTCGGAAATGCAGGGGCGAGGGCCCTCGAGCCCCGATCAAGCTCTACTGTCCGATACCCATCTCTTTTAGGTAGGATGGGAAACTCGCAGGCCGGCAGCGAATCATTCGGGTCCATACGGCATGGGGCTCGAGGGCCCTCGAGCCTCCAAACCGGCGGTCGATCGGGCATTTTCGGAGGTACGCAAACTTGCTGTCACCCGTTGGATTGCTTTGCAATCATTGGGCGTTTCCTTCACCCAAGCGAGAGCCGAATCCGTCAGTTTCTATCTCGATTGATTCAGAATGTTCCTGGAGGATATCGGCCCGACTGACCTGTATGGATACTCCAAAATGAAAATCCTCGACTTCAGAAACTGCTTTGCCATCAACACTTCGGCTATAGACGGAGTGGAGAAGAACACGTGTCGAACCCAGTTGTTGGCCAAGTGCACGCTCGATGACAACCCATCGGGGAGGGAGGAGGAGTTCTTCCTCGGTAAAGAATGCATTGGTGAATACACTTACGATGACGCTGGTATCGCCCAGGAGCCGACGTCGGAGGTTTGCATTATATTCAGCAAGGGAGACTCATCGTTACTGAAGAAGTTCGTCAACCATGAGGATGATATCATTCAAGCCGGCGAAATGAGTGTCCCCCGCAAGACTTTCGCGGGTCCCTCTGCATACTGGACTGACCTTCAGTTCAAGCTCACAGAGGCCGAAGCCCGCCCTCTTAAGACCAGCGATGAGATCATCGAATCAACGTTGGAGGGGGAACCGATGGTCGGCCGAACCGAATTGATCGATCAGGCGCGGGATCGGAGCGCCGTCCTCGAATACCCCATTGTTTACATGAATGTCCATCCGCCTGAGAGTAGATTTCAGGTTGATGTTGGGCCGATTTTATTTCCCGATTTCGAATCAGAAGAAGAGCGCCCAGTGCAACGATTGCAGTTGGCCTATGTGATGTACAATCAGCTGGATAGGGCGGAGTTTTCTATCCGCGTGCCGACCAGGGTGAAGGAGGGGCAATCGGCCGTCACCCAGCACTACTCCAAGGTGGTGAAGATGGGAGCAAAGAGCGCACTGTACAGCCTAAAAATCCCATAGGAGTCCTGCTTCGTCATTTCGAGTTCCAGCTCTGTGTCTCAGTGAAAATCCAACGCATTCCGATCCTCGTCTACCATCATGTCTACAGTGAAGGCAGCACCGAATTGAAACATGCTTCATTCGACACGGGGGCCGGCATCATCGGCGGGGACGAATTTCGAAGACAGATGCACCATATTATCGATGAAGAATGGTCCGTGTTTTCTACAACGCAGGTTGTCGATTCGATCGGGAAAGGCGGATTGATACCGGAGAGGGCTGTAGTTTTGCACTTTGACAATGGATGGCTCGACACGGCGACGACAGCCCTGCCGATTCTCCGCGAATTTGAAATGAAGGCTACATGCTATCCAATCACGGATGGGATCGAAGCGGCGTCGGAGAACAGATCGATCGAGGTGCGGACTCTGACCGAAGGCGTCACAGAAAAACCTTTCATGAGCTGGGATCACGTTCAGGAACTTGTGAGTGCCGGCTGGGAAATCGGGGCGCATACGGCAACCCACTGCAAGTTAGCGGAAAAACATGCCGCGGAGGGCGATAGAGGCGTGTTCGAGGAAGCGCAGACCTCGAATGACGTATTCAAGACTCGTCTCGGATTCGTGCCGGAGCACTTCGCATACCCGAGTGGTTCCCGTAACGAACGGACCGACTCTCTACTGTCGCAGCACTATCGTTCACTGCGTCGATGGCATTTCGAGTGGCCCATCCGCTGGGCCTATACCGACAGCAGCTCCTCTCGATTGGCGCTTGAATGTCAGAATATTGACCTCCGGGTTCCTTTTGAGGATTTTAAGCGAATCTTTGACGAGGCATCGGTAGAGTGATACAGGAAATCGGATGATTATCCGCTTCGGCGCGAACCAATATTCGCAGTCAATTCGAAGAGAAATAGCAAATGGCAAGCGACTTCGACCGCGGAATAGTCCCAAGATCGATGAATCCTGACCTGACCCCAGAGTTCAGGGTGAAAGTTTTCTGGGGAGGAAGTGGCTGATAGGCAAAAAGATAAAAAAAGAGCTAGACAAACCCGAGGGAATCAGTCATGCCAAGATGGTATGAAAGACAAAAGATCTTACCATCTGACTCCTTCGATAGATCGTCTAACTCTGCGTCTGATCTTGCCCGAAGAGCAGGAGCGATTCAATGATCTTTTGATCCAACATCATTATTTGCACAGTGCGGGGAGCGCGGGAGAGACCCTGCGCTATGTGGCTTTGATCGACGGGCAATGGGTGTGTCTTTTGCTGTGGGGAGCGGCTAGCTACCGGCTGAAGGATCGAGACGGCTGGATCGGCTGGGATGGGGCGCGACGGCATGCGCGCTTGAAACTGGTGGTGCAGAACCGGCGTTTTCTCATTCTGCCCGGGCTCAAGCTGGCCAATCTGGCCTCCAAGACGTTGGCGATGTGCCTGAGAGTCTTGGCCGATCACTGGGAGCAGGCCTTTGCCTATCGCCCCTTGGTAGCGGAAACTTTCGTGGACCCACAGATCCACCGAGGCACTTGCTACAAGGCGAGCGGGTGGACTCCTTTGGGCTTGAGCGCGGGATATGGTCGACAGCGGGAAGATTTCTATGAACGCCATGAGCGCCCCAAGCAGATCTGGGTCAAACCCCTGCGGGCTGATGCTCTGCAACTGCTGCGCTCGCCAGGGCCCTTGCCCAAGGCACACCGTGAGGCCCTCAATGCCAACGACAACTCCCCCATGCGGTCTGCCTCAAAGTGGAACAGATGACAAGCCTCTGGGAACGCTTCCACCAGATCGAAGACTTCCGTCGAAAAGCGGGCCGTCGCTATCGACTCGCCACGGTCTTGAGTATGATTGTGCTCGGCACCCTCTGCGGCAAACACAACCTCAAGGAGATCGTGCGCCTGGCCCATCACCTCAATCAAGCCCAACTGCGCGCCTTACGCTCCTGGAAAAACCCCAAAACAAGCCGTTTTCAGGCCCCCTGCTATGATGTCTTCTACCGGGTGTTGCAAAACGTCGAGGCCGAGCTTTTCGATCAAATCCTCACCCAATTCATGGCCTCGCCCGAGGGCCGGTTGCCCCGCGATATAGCCGTTGACGGTAAGACTCTCAAAGGCACCGACAAAGAAGCGGCCAAGGCCTTGCACCTGGTGGCCGCGGTCGATCATCAAAGCGCGCAAACGATCGCCCAAGTCGCTACCGCCGACAAATCCAACGAGATCACCGCCGCCCAAACTCTCCTGCGCAAGATGCCGGTCATGGACGGATCCACCTTCACCTTCGACGCCATGCATAACCAAAAAGAAACGGCCCACATCGTGGTCGAAGAACTCAGCGCTGACTATGTCATCCAAATCAAAGACAACCAACCCACCATGCATCAATACGCTCAGAATCTCTTCGGCCCCTCCCCCTTTTTGTCCACCAAACCGTAGATAAGGACCATGGCCGCCTGGAGATTCGTCAAATAGCAACCCATCCTCTAAGCGCTCCCTCCCTTGGCTTGCCTCATGCTCGTCAGTTCGCCTCTGTCCAACGCACCTTCCATTATCCTAACAAAGCGAAACCTTCCTCGGAACGCTCCTACTATGTCAGCAGCCGCGATCCCACCGACTTGAGCCCTCCTCAGTTCCTATCGAAAATCCGCAACCACTGGGCCATCGAAAACAAAAACCACTACCCCAGAGATCGCTTCTTCGATGAAGATCGATGTATGATCCGTAACCATAACGCAGCCAGAATCCTGGCTGCTTGCAGGCAACTGGTTCTTAGCCTCAAATCTACCATGGGCTTCGAATCCACCCCTGCCCTCTGTGATCATTTCACCTTCAACCTACACAAGGCCATCAATATCATCACCTAATGTCCCGAGAATCAAAACACCGTACCCCAGAGTTGTCGCGAGAGGTATCGTTCTTTACCAAGTGGGGATATCTGATAGTGAACGACGCAGTTTCGATGGACCAGATCGAGGCCTTGAAGGTGGCGCTTGACCATGCCTACCAAAGGAAGGAAGAGATGTTCATTCACGAGCTGCTCGAGGAGGATGATGCCTTCATCTTCCTTTTGGACAATCCCCCGGTTCTTGAACGGATGAAGGCCATTCTGGGCAATTGCATCCAGCTCCACAGCGCGACCGCTCGAGTGACGGAACCGGGTGAGAAAGACCAGGATTGGCACCGCGATGGACCGTGACCGATGGATCCTGAGGGCACTCCCTATGGCAGCTTGCCTGGTCAGATCAATTGCGGCTATTTCTTGGACGAGACTACGGATGAGAATGGGCCCATCGTCATTCTACCCGGGAGCCAGCGTGCTCCCTTCGGACCTCCCAAAGGGCATCCGGAGTTTCCGGATGAGAAACGGGTCTATTCAAAACCGGGCCAAGCCGTATTTTTCGATGGTTGGCTCTATCATCGGGGAGCCTCCAATCGTTCGCAGGAAAGGCGGCGTGCCTGTCTGATGTGTTATCAAAATGCTTGGATGAAATCGAGAGAACCCTTCGATGGGCCCATAGTGAAAGGATTGAAGAAGAACGGAACTCCGGAACAGAAGCTGTTGCTCGGTGGCGTGCCGAAGTGGTAGGGAAGAGGATTATGAGTTTGTGCGACACGATACTGAATGAGATTGAGGGTCAGGAGGAGAGACTCTCGGAGATCGCCAACAAGATTTGGGATCATCCGCAGGTCGCCTTGCAAGAGACCTTTGCCTCCAAGTTGCTTGCGGAAGAGCTGGAGCGAGCGAGGTTCAGAATCGAGTGGGGTGCAGGACAGATGTCGACTGCCTTCGTGGCCATTTGGGGGCAAGGGGATCCCATAATCGGCATTTTGGGAGAGTACGACGCCTTGCCCGGACTCTCTCAGAAAAGGTCATCTGATCGGGATCCGATCGAAGACGGGGGTCCGGGTCATGGATGCGGACATAATCTGTTCGGAACTGCTTGCATGGGTGCCGCTCTGGCACTCAAAGCGGCGATGGAGAATGAAAATATCGAAGGCACGGTTCGTTTTTATGGCTGTCCGGCAGAGGAGACTTTGGTGGGCAAGACGTTCATGGCACGGGCCGGAGTATTTGATGACCTCGATGCCGCGATAAGTTGGCATCCTGGGAGCACCAATATTGTCTGGAACGGCTCTTCGCTGGCCCTGAACTCTTTCAAGGTCAATTTCCACGGTGTCGCTTCTCACGCTGGTGGGGCGCCTCATTTGGGCCGCAGTGCCCTTGATGGAGTCATGCTGATGGATGTGGGCGTGAACTATCTGCGTGAGCACGTGATGCAGGAAGCCAGGATTCACAGCGTCGTCACCAGCGGGGGTCAGGCTCCGAACGTTGTGCCGGCCTATGCTCAGGTCTGGTATTTTGTACGTGCTCCAAACCGCGATCAGGTTGAAGAGATCTATGCCCGAATCCTGGACATCGCCAAGGGTGCTGCGCTGATGAGCGGTACGACTCATGATATCGAGTTTGTCACCGGATGTTACGACCTGTTGCCGAACGGCACGCTCTCGCGTTTGCTGCTGGAGAAGATGCAGGAGGTGGATGAGATCAGATTCACCGATCAGGAACGCGATTTTGCCAGTTCGCTTCAAGCGACTTTCCCTGATGGGTCGGTTGAACGCGCTTTCGAGGGGATAAAAAAGTCGACCAGCGGAGAAATCGCACCAGATGACATCAAAGATCCCCTTTGGGAAAGAGTCCTGCCGCACTCTGATACGCCCCCGTTGATTGGCGGCTCGACTGAAGTCGGCGATGTCAGCTGGATTACCCCCACCGGGCAGCTCAAGACCTGTTGTTGGCCCTTGGGGACTCCCGGCCACAGCTGGCAGACAGTGGCTTCTTCAGGTTCGAGCATCGGCAGAAAAGGCATGCTGTTAGCATCCAAAGCGATGGCTCTGGCTGGACTTGACCTCTTTAGGAAACCCGATCTACTTGAGGAAGCCCGGAAGGAATTCGAACAGGCTAAGAACGGGAAAAAGTATGTCACCCCGCTACCTGAAGAAGCGCGACCACAGTAGGCCGAAAATCCCAAGGGTTATTCGGCCTTGCATCTGAAAATTTGATGTCGGACGAAACAGAGAAAATCCTGGGATTCGATGAAACGGATCCGGGACACCTGAAGGAGAAGCCCTGGGAACCTGTATCGGACAGAAAGATTCGTGTAGGTATCGCGGGCTACGGGATCTGCCGCTTCGGCGCGAATTTTGGTTTTCAAGATCACCCCAATGTGGAAGTGGTGGCCGTGACCGATCTCGATTCCGAAATGTGCCAAAAACTTGCCGAGGAAACTCGCTGCGAAACCACCTATCCCCGCTTCGAAGAGATGATCGGCGATGATCGGATCGAAGCGGTATTCGTTGCCACGGATGCTCCGAGTCACGCGCGATTAAGTATCCTGGCCTTGGAGCACGGAAAACATGTCGGCTGCGCGGTTCCGGCCGCGTTCGGTTCCTTGGAAGAGGCCGATTCGCTTTACCAAGCGGTAAAGACCAGCGGGTTAAAATACATGATGTTCGAAACTTCGGCTTATCAGGAAGATCTCTACCTCATGCGACAGGCCTATCGTGCCGGGTTACTCGGCCGCATCATCTATTCCCAAGGCGAGTACTATCACTATTTTGGGGAAGCGCTGGGCTCACATGAGAAATGGCGAACGGGCCTGCCGCCGATGTGGTATCCGACCCATTCAACCGCCTATTACATCGCGGTAACGGGTGGCCACTACACCGATGTTTCGTGCCTCGGGTTTGAGGGGAACATAGGTCACTACCAAACGAGCGCCAATCGATATGGTAATCTCATCGACTGCGAAACGGCCTTATTCAAAACCGACCAAGGGGGCAGTTCGCGGATGAATGTCACTTTCGGCGCGGCCGGGTCCCACGGGATCCATGGTGAAGTTCATGGTGAACTGGGTGCGGTGGTTGGTACCGAATTCTGCCCGAAGGAAATGATCACGGATCCCGGCCTACTCGCTAAGCCGCAATTGCCGACGGGGATGGAAGCCGGCGGACATGGTGGATCACATGGTTATTTGACGAATGAATTTGTAACCTCCATTCTGGAAGATCGCGACCCTCTCATCGATATCGCTTGGTCGTTGAATATGACGGTGCCGGGTATCGTGGCCCACGAGTCTGCGCTCAAAGATGGGGAATGGATGAAGGTTCCTCATTATTCCTAGGATTTCGTCGGACTATTCCCGTGCCAGGGTAACGACATCGCGAAAAGCGATTCTTTGGACGTTGTACTATTGGTACACCCTATGGGTGCCAATATCGAATGACCACACCACGCCGTCCTTCGCCACAAAGAAAAGCGATCGAAGATCCTTTTCAATGACTACGGAAAACACGGTCCTTCCCGCTTTGGCCGAAAGTTTTTCGACCTTGTGGGTTCCTTAACTTGGATCCCAGGGGTTGACCTTGAATTTCTTGAACTTTTCGTGCGCCGCAGCCTGTTGCGATAGAGACAGATCGCCGTCAAACTTGCGCCAAAACGTCTTGGTCGCTTTACACCTATACTTAGTCTTCCTCGAAAGGTTCATTGAGGGCGGTATCCAGATCCACTCCTCGCCCGGAATCTGCATCCATCAGACCTTCATAAAATGACTGAGGTATTGCGTCTTCCTCTTTCTGTTTTTCACCTCCGCTCGTGCGAAACGATGCCTCTGCAAATGCCGCAGATTCACCTTTCGTTTGGGGTCGAAACAGCATGTCGTTCGATCCTTTCGCGGTCACTCCCTTTTTACTAGGTCGCAATCTTACGGTTATTTCGTTCATAGCTCGTTCCTTTAGCTTCCCTGATTTCCCTCGCCCATTGAGATTCCGGGTGCTTCCAACTTTACAACGTTAAACTGGCGTTCTCCGATTATGCCTCCGTTGATCAGGACAACCACTTTCTTCGTTCCAGCCTCTCTGAATGTAACTCCTTCGAAAGGTGGAACTGGAAAGTCCATGACCTGGTCGCGATCAAAGGTGAAATCCTCCTTGTCCGTATTTACTTCCGCGCTTCCTTCGACGCTCGAATAGACGTGTCCCGAATGTGGGTCCTCGATTCGAACCGCCAAATTGAATGCCTCCTGTCGTCCACTAAAGTTGGTAAGAAATGGAGTCACAAAGAATTTCGGTGCAGGAAACGGAAAGGCGACAGTATGGAAAACATTGAAGCACCCAATAAGGCTTACCTTTCCTGTTCCCGCCTCGCGGATCACGTGATCCGAAAGCATGATTGCATTCAGAACGGCAGGTTCAATTTCGTCACCTCTTGGCTTCATTGCTGAGTCCTGTAGTCGTCTTCTCGTCTAGAGACAGTACACCCACAACTCCGCTATGGGATTAAAAAGGCCGTCCTTTCCGTGTTGTTGTTGGGTGCTAGTGGTCAGCCCCTCGATTTCGAAGTTCGAGTTTCGAAGTGTCTGAGAATTCTACCACAGCCAATATCGGCCAGATACGCACAGAGCGCAACTACTTTATGTCGTAAATCTTGGACGCCAGCAACCTTGTCACTCGCGTCCCTTCATCTATTCCGAAGGCGAGTACTATCAATACTTTTGGGAAGCGTTGGGTTCGCACGAGAAATGGCGTACCGGCCTACTTCCGATGTGGTACCCGACCCATTCAACGGCCTATTACATTGCGGTTACCGGCGGCCACTAGACCGATGTTTCATGCCTTGGTTTCAAGGGTAACATTGGCCACGACCAGGCCGGCTCCAATCGATACAACAATCTCTTCGACTGTGAAACGGCCCTATTCAAAACCGACCAAGGGGGAAGCTCGCGGATGAACGTCACTTTTGGCGCGGCCGGATCCCACGGGATTCATGGTGAGGTCCATGGTGAACTGGGTGCGGTGGTTGGTACCGAGTTCTGCCCGAAGGAAAAGATCAGGGACCCCGGCCAATTCGCTAAGCTGCAATTGCCTGATGGAATGGAAGCGGGCGGCCATGGTGGGTCTCATGGTTATCTGACCGACGAGTTTGTAACGGCTATCCTTGAAGATCGCGACCCTCTGATCGATATCGCATGGTCGTTGAACATGACGGTTCCGGGTATTGTGGCACATGAGTCTGCGCTCAAAGACGGGGAGTGGATGAAGGTTCCCCACTACTGAAAGGCACGGTTTAGACGGACCTTGTCGAGAAGAGGGCCCGAACCTTCCAACCAGAGGTGGTTCGCGTCGTCCCGCTTACGCCAAGGCTTTGGAGGACGGGCCGGGGGACCCGGCCCACCTGTGGTTGGTAGTCGCACAAGGCAGACTTTTTCGGGCGCGGCTGGACAAGGCGGGGGATTAGCTGATAGGAATCTGCCTTGCCTGCGGTTGGTTCGAGGGATCGCCTTAGTTCCCGTGAGAGGGATCACTGCAGTTGCAAACAAGAGCACTAAAAGGGGAGGAGATTCGAAATGCAGAAAACCTGGACTTGGTCGACGACGGGACATGGCCTGACGGAGAAGTCACATGACGAAATAATCGAACTTTGCGGCGTAGCCGGATTGGCGGGAATTGAAGGCGCTGTTCCCTTGTTCGAGGGATTACGCGAATCGGAATTGGAAGCAGTAGGAGCGAAATACCGGGATGCCGGTATCAAGATCGAAACCTTTCACCTGCCCCTCGCGGTGGAGAATGATATCGCCTCATTCTATGAGACTCTGCGACGGCGCGCCGTTGAGACCTCCAGGATTTGGATGGAACGGAGTGCCCTTCTCGGCTCGACCATAGGTATTCAGCATCCGGGCACCAACCGCCTGAATGTCGATATTGAAGGAGTGGACAACACTATGCGGCAACTCGATAAGAGCCTGCAGGAATTACTACCTAGAGGCTGTCCCAAATCCGAGAGGATTTGGGTGGAAGCCTGATACCGATATCAATCTTCGTCACGTTATGTAGACCACGACATGCCTTCCGTCCTCGGTAGCTTACCTTTTATCCGTTATGCACCTTTCCAGCACCCTTCCTCTCGCTTTGAGTCGATAGTTCTCCCAAGGAAGCGCCTCTGACTCGATTCTTGGATCCCTATGCCGCCTGCGTTGCCTCTTTCTCATGTTCTTGCGCAAGTCTCTGCGCGATTTTCCATAGATTGTGGGACAGAACCGACCAGGCCACGCTAAGGTTACGGTTGTCAAAGCCTTTGCTGCGTATCTTGCCCCCGTGCCATCGGTTCTTGAGCACTCCGATCCGGCCTTCGGTGCTCCCTCGTCGTCGCTGCAACCGGACAAAGCGCGGCTCCTCCATCCGCTCCTTGAGCTCTTGTGGATTGCGGGGCGTAAGGGCGTCAAAAATCCCCTCTGCCTGGAGCCGCTTGCTGGCCGCCTTCGAGGCATAGCCCCGATCCCCACTGATCGCTTCGATCTTCTCCTCTAAAGCGAAGCCCTTTTGCCTCTCCAGACTTTCCCAAAGCTGCTTCAATTCGCTCGGGGCCTGCCCCCCATACAGTTTCCAGTCCAACAGATATCCCTCTGCGCTCTCGCATAAATAAAGGGTGTTGCCAAACTCCACCTCCCGATCTGCCTTGCCTCGCACGATGACGTCAATCTCAGGTTCGTAGGCGCTCAGGATCTTCTCCTCATTCTTCACCTGCCGCCCCCCTATGATCCGTTCGTGCGCCTGTTTCATGACCTGCGGTATCTGCTCTAACATACCCTCCATTCGCTCGATGATTCGGCTCGCCTTCTTCTCGGTGTAATCGCTTTGCATCCACATAGCTTCCAATAAGTCACGGTGGCGAAGGGCATGGCCCTCAATCTTCTTGAGCAATAGCTTCATCCGCCGCAGGATCCCTTTACGCGCTTTGCCCGCCTCCCGGCGCCGACGCGCATGCGTCATCTCCAGGCACCGTTTGTTCATCTCCCGAGCCAATCCCTTTGCTCCCTGGGGCATGCGCTGTTTCATTCCCGCCTGCCGGATCAGACTGATCGCCTTGAGCAGTGTTGCTCCCACATCCTTGAGCAAGACCCAGTCCACGGGCCAGTGGATGTTCGCTTCCAGGCAAGTGGCGTCGATCAGGCATTCCCTCGTATCGATCGGCTTCTCTAATCCTGCCTCACCACAATGTTCAGCATTGCCCACCACCTCGGTCATCCTTGCATGCAGCTGTCTCAGATACGCTTCGTCGAAGAATTTCGAATCCCGTTCCAGACTGCTCTTCGATATTTTCCGGATCCCGTCTACCTCACGCACCCGGCAAAAATTAGCCAGAAGCTCACTGCGTCCCAACTCCTGCGACAGACAACGAAAGGATATCCCTCCGAGTAAATGACGCACCACCTCCACCCGCAGCGCTTTTATCGCTCTTAGAGCGCGTCGCTCCCGATCCTTCCCTCCCGCTTCATCCCATCCTTCCAAGGCTTTTACGATCGCCTCCCTTTCCAGCGAGGAGTCGATCAAAACCCGGTCAATCCGCTCCATTGTTTCCAGAAACACGGTGTAGTCTTTGCATCGAATGACTGGAGTTAGGGCTGGACGCAGGAAGCTTTGTACGGCAATATTTTTCATGAGAAGGGCGTGCTTTGTATTTGACTAACGCAAGCATAAGCGCCCTTTTTCGCCGGATCGAGCTTTTTGCAGCTCTATCCGGCCTTTTTTTTGCCCATAACTCATTAAAAATCAATTATTTCCACCACTGGGACGGGCTCTACCTATTGCCGAACAATTGAACTATACCATCGCATTGGAGAATCTGCCCCAAGGTGAAAATGGTCCCAGAATGAGTTCCCGGCCGGAACATTTTGAGCGATTCATCGAAGCCTTTCGCCATCCGAATTTGGGATTCATTCTCGATACCGGTCACGCCTTGATGGCGGGAGGACCCGAAGGCGCCGATGAATTTCATCGAGTTATGGCGCCCCATATGGTGGCCTATCACCTGGCCGATAACGCGGGCGACAGGGATTCCCACCTTGCGCCGGGCCATGGACTGGTCGATTGGGACAAGGTGTTCCAACGAGCGGCAGAGATCGGATACTCCGGTTGCATGTGTATCGAGACCCCTCCCTTTGCCGCAGGCCCGAACGGAACTTACAGCGACGATGCGTGGAAAGAGATGGTGGATGATACGGAGGCGCTGGTGGAGAAGGCTCTCTCATGAGGTTTCCTGCCGATCATGTCAGTTTTCGGTTGGGACAAGGCGTTTCAGCTCCTCGAACCAGTTGAGGACGACGTTGATCTGGCGTTGCCGATCGTAGCTTTCCTCTTTCTCGGGCATGAGAAAGACGAACTTTTGGCCATCGGAAGTGACATCGTAATTAATACGCGTGACCCACGGCCACACCCCGGGCACCTCGAACAGAGCCACCGGATCTTGCCAATCGAGCGTTGGTTCCGTCTCGATTCCCATGGCCCAAAGTTTTCCATCGTGTACATAGAACAGCTCCCGCCCGTTCCGGGACCACACAGGATAATTGCCCCCTCCGTGAGTAATCCTCCGCTTGGCACCGGCGCCTGGTGGCCAGGGTTTGATGTAGACTTCCGGAACACCGGTTTCGAATGTTGCAAATGCGAACCAGCGGCCGTCCGCGGAGAAATTGGCCCATCCTTGGTGATACTTCTGCTCAACCAGGACCGGACCATATTCCACCCCGCCGTCTTCGAGTCGTGCGAGCTGAGCGACCCCCAGACCATTCCAGCGTCAGGCCACACTGCCAACAACAGAACACGTCCGTCCGGGGACCAGGACAATGGAGCAACAATCCGGAATTCTTCGTCGTCAGTGCTCAACAGTTGGGGCTCTTCGCTGAAATCGGAGGTAATATTCCACAGCGCATTCTTCGCCAGGAAGGTGATTTGCGCACCATCAGGCGTCCAGATGGGTCTCTCTCCCCCATCAAAGGTGAGCTGGCGTAATCGGTTGTTGGAACGCTCAAAAATAAAGATGTTTGAGCCGTCGCCAGAACTGATTTGAGCAGCGATCCGAGTCCCATCCGGCGAAAACCTCGGGACTGCGTATTCATTCAAAGGAACGGGTAGGTTCTCCACGGATCCTTGCCGGTCCACCAGCGCCAGTGTCGTCCTCTCATGCAGCCAGGGTTCTGCGACGGCGCCCGGAACGTAGACGAGCGTGCCGGTGTCGGCGACAGCATACTGAACCTCGCCCCCGGGGCCAACGCTCACCCCGTCCACGACCGGGACGGGGTTGCCCACGATTTCAAGGCGCTCCTGGTCGATCGGCGCCGCCCACAGGGCGCCGCTCCGGACGAAGACCAGGTGCCCGGTTTCGAGGACCCGACCCGCGACCGCGTTGGGTAGCACCGACCGACGCTCGCCCGTCTCAGTCAGCAGGACCTGCAGTTCGCCGGCGTCTGGGCCCATCTCTGAGAGGGTGAAGAGGATCGCGCCGGTCCTCGGTAGCACTTGCGGGTACCAAGGCATTTCGTCACCTTCCGGTTTCACGATGACGCCAGGTTCGCCGCCTGCTGCCGGGATTTGCACCAGACAGCGGGCTCCTCCGAGGATTCCCATCAAGATCATGTCGTCGGTGCCCCAGATGGCGCCACGAAGGCCAGAATGGCGAATTTGAGGCAACTCGGTCAGCTTCTGGGCCCGCTCCCCCCGCCAGCGCCACTTTCCGCAACGCTCCATGGGCGAAAAAGCCCACCCATTGCCCATCCGGCGAGAAGAAGGGGTCCCGAGCGCCCTCTGTGTGCATCATGGGAATGGCCCCGAACTGGTCGATTGGACGTCGAAAAAGCTGCGCATCGGCATCTTCACCAGCATCAGCGCTATAGACGACTGTCTGACCATCTGACGACACGGCTACTCTGCCGCCCCTATGCGGAACCTGATACGATTCCGGCAACGTGATGGTCCAGCGTGTCGTTTTGGCGGAAGGTTCCGTAGTGCTTGTGACGAGGGCAGAGTCTGTCCCGTCGTCGGATCCGTCTTCGGCAATCCATTGCAACTGCCGACCTACATCGCTCACGTCCTGCCATCGCTGGTCGGGATCCTTCGCCAAACAAACATTAACCACGTTCTCCAGCACTGCGGGTGTTAGCGGCTGGAGTGACGCCAGCGACGGTGGATCGCTACTCATGATGGCACCCATCAAGCTGGCCCGACTTTCTCCTTCGAACGCCTTCTTGCCGGTGACGATCTCGTAGACCACGGCGCCGAACGTAAATATGTCGGTTCGAGTATCCGCCTCCTTCCCTTCGAGCTGCTCCGGGGCCATGTACTGGAAGGTGCCAAGAATGGCTCCTTCACTTGTCAACGGCACGGCCTGTGTGGGTAACGCAGTTAGTTTTACCGCTTGCTCCACCGCCTTCAGCTTGGCCAACCCGAAGTCCAGGAGCTTGGCCCCGGCCTTGGTCAGCATGATGTTGCCGGGCTTCAGATCGCGGTGGACGATCCCCTGCCTGTGTGCCTTGTCCAGTGCAGCGGCGATTTCGACTGCAATCTTCAGCGCCTGATCGAGCGGCAGCGCTCCCTTGGCAAGCCGCTGGGCCAGGGTCTCGCCCTCCAGGTACTCCATGACCAGAAAGTCTATGCCATCCTCGCTGCCGATGTCATGGAGGGTGCAGATATGGGGGTGGCTCAACGCTGCCACGGCGCGGGCCTCGCGCTCGAATCGCTGTCTGAGTTCGGAGTGCGATGCCACAATCTCGCGCAGGACCTTGATTGCGACGCTGCGGTGCAGGCGGTTGTCGTTGGCCTTGTAGACCTCTCCCATGCCTCCAGCGCCGAGGAGGGCTTGGATCTCGTAAGGGCCGAGGGTGGTGCCGGGTGTGAGGGTCATGGGATCGGGGAAACTAGAGAGTCAGGAGGGTACTGGCATCTTCCTCTTCGTCTTCCTCTCCCTCTGAGATTCTGAAAGACAACGCTTTAAGTTTCATACGTTTTCTACCGCTACACACGCCCGGACAGACATTTGTCCAGGAATTCCAATTCAGGTAATGTGAGCACATCGCAGAAAACTACTGTGATTAGGTCGGGACACAAGTGCGAAGCCGCATCAACGCCCAACACTCAACATCCAACGCCCAAGTGTAACCTATCGGCGAATAAGGTTTTGACTGTCGGCCCTCGAGCGATCCATTTCCTCGTTCAGTCGGGGCTTAAACTGGATTCCGAGCTCTTCTTTAGATCCTCCTCGTCCTCGTTCTCGTTCTTGTCCTCGGAGCGCAGCGTACTTTCCGTCAAAGTACTCAGACGACCATTGATATTGCTTCGATCGAGCAGCCACTTGGTCGTCGGATTCTGGTGAATTTGATCCGGCCTGTTTCGAGCACGAGAACGAGAACGAGAACGAATTCTGCAATTTCCGCCGTAGAAAGGATCGAAAAGCCTCGCCCGAAAGCCCGTACTGGATTTGAAGTTTCAGAAATGTCAGAACTGGGAACACGCCGCCTGGGTCGAACAGAGATGACGCCGGGATCCGTCGGACTCGGGGCGGCATGGTTGCATGCACAAACGGAGGCGGAGACCATTTCGGCGATCGAGCGGGCGTTGGACCTTGGAATGAACTTCCTCGACACCTATCCGGGACAGAAAGAGGAATGCTGGGGCAAAGCGCTTTCGGCCGGTCGTCGGGAAAGGGTCTACCTGCAGGCGAAGGTGAGCAGCCACGTTCAGAATGAGATGAGATCGGACCACACCGCTCCGTCGACCCGGCGCAGCGTGCAAAACAGTCTGCGATCGTTTAGGACGGACTATCTGGATTCGGTGCTCATTCACGGTTACGACCATCTGTCCGACGTCAGCGATCCATCACGCGAGCAGGTCGATCCGTTGGCACCCGGAAACGCCTTGGAGGAGCTCGTCAAAATGAGGGAGGAAGGGTCGATCCGGCACATCGGCATCGGGGCCCGAGCGGCGGCGGTGCACATGAGGGCGATCGAGACCGGAGAGATCGAATTGATCCTTACCTACCTCGAGTACAATTTGCTCACGCAGGCGGCGGCAACGGAACTGTTTCCGGTCTGTCGAAAGAACGACATCGGTGTCATCCTGGCCAGTCCACTTGGGATGGGACTGCTGACCGGTCGCGAGGTCGAACCTGATGAAGAGCGGCGCAAGATCAGAGGTACGGTCGAGCCCAAGGTCGCAAGAATGCTGAGGTGGTGTGCCGGTCGTGACGTCGACATCCGCCACCTGGCGATCCAGTATTGTTTGGCGGCTCCGGTTCAGAGCATTGTGTTGCCCGGTCAGGCGAGTAGAGAGGAAGTTGAAGGCACCTTCGAGGCGGCGACGGCGTATATTTCGGCGGAGACGTGGCGGGAGTTCGGGTGGGAATTTGATGTGGACGTGAGTTCGGTGTCGGTTAATTGAATGAGAGGGTGATTTTCTGATCAGAGCAGACGAAGATATGGCAGAAAAATGTAGGGCAGAAAAATAAGGCGGGAATCGACCTTATATTTTTGCCAACGATGTTTTTGCCACTGAAGATGAACTGGAGGCGGACCTGAACGAGTGAAGGGGCCGGAGCGCAAAATAGACATCGAATCTGACGAAGAGCCGCGTGAGGCAATACCGGTATTTCCCTCTCGGTCCAATCGATTCCCCGTGATCCGGAATGCCTACGATTAATTGATGTGGACTCCGATCGATACTCAGTTCCATGGTCCAAAGACGCCGGTCGGGATTGTATGTGTCCACGATCCCGCCAATGCGCGTTTGATTCGCGTTCTCGTCGAAGGTCTCTGGGCAGTAACGCACTATTACGATATAGGTTGTCCAGGGGATTTCCTTTCGGTTATCGCGCAGGAAGAGACGGCGCCTCCCTATTTGGTTATCGCCGGACACGGTGGTGACCGCGGGATCAGATTCGGGGATTACGATGAGTCGATTGAAACATCGAGGCTGGTCGATGGGGATATGCCGGCCGACTGCATCGCTGAGGATGTGAAACTCTCGGGAGCTGTAATCGTGAATCTCACCTGTGACGGTGGGTCAATGGACATGGCGAGGGCATTCCTTGCGGGTGGGGCTAAGTCGTATATCGGAACGGATCCGAATCCGCTCGCCATTGAACACCCGCTCTTCATTGCTCATTTCTTCCACTCGATTATCAGAAAAAAAATGACCCCGTTTGATGCCTGGCAAGGGGCGGCCGCATACGATGATCAAAGCCGGCGTTATCTCTATTTCGACCGAGATGGGAGAAAGAGACTGGAGGAGGATTTTCGACTGATCGAAGAGGAAATATAGGGTGCTGCCCGACAAAGGCGCTGTGACGAATATCTCATTTTATCCATTGCAGCTCTTCGAACGGTTCTGATCTACAACGGCAAAGTGACAATCGAGACTCGATCGTACCTTTGAAGGAAACTCCAGTGTGGTAGCGTCTATGAGGCCCTTTGTCGCGACAACGAAGCTTAATCTGAGACGCCTCCAGAAAAACCTGAATTCCCAAACGGAATCCGGAAGAACCCAAATAAATCGACGGCCGTCGATTTAATTGTCACATTGGGTTGGAGCAGAGGAGGCAGGATTTGCCGAGGATGAGAGCATGAGAGAGCAAATATCAAGATTTGACGGCCTGGAAGAGTGGCTGGTTACGAGGATGGGACGCAAACTCGAGTCTGGTGTGTTCGAAACACCGGAGGATGCCCATCCCGAGCCTCTTCTCGCCCATCGCATAGGTGAACTGTCGATGATGCGGGTGGTGGAGAGCTTAGCCGACCGGGTAAAAGGTGTTGTCAATCGGCTCTCGGAGGACGAGCTGTTCTCAATCTTTGGCGCCTTCGAAATTTCCCGGGTGACCCTCGGGCACGAGGTAAGCATCTTTGGTCCGAGCCTCTACTATTTTGGCGACGCCGAATCCTTTCAGCCCTGCGACCGCGAGATCGCGGTGCCGCTTACAAAGGAGGAAGTCGACCAGGCGATCGATGCCAAGATCTTCTGGCACTGCGATTGGGAGAAGGCGTCAGCTAACTTCGGGGTCCATGAAGGCGACCGAGTGGTGGCTCTGACAACGGTGTGGCCGCGCGAAGGCCCCGTCTACGAGATCGGGGTCGACGTTGCGCCGGGCTCCGGTCTGCGCGGGTTGGGCCGTGCGGTGATGAGCGCCGCTTGCAGGTGGATTCTCGATCGGGAAGGACTGATCCTGGCGTGCTCGGCACAGTGGAATATCCCCTCCGTTCGCTTGTTGCGATCGATGGGCCTGCGATACGTCTTGTCCGATCTATCGGGAAGACCGCTGCCCTTTAAGGTACCGCCCCAGCCGTTGGGCAAACCTCTTCCCGATGTTGAGATCCACGATATCTACCCTCTGTGGGCGCAGAACAAGGATATTATTAGGAAGGACTAGACTGCGGGGACGGAGAGGACGTGGTTGGGTCTGCAGAAGATTAACCGCAGATTTGACAGATTCATTACCTGAGTAATCTGCTGAATCTGCGATCAAAAACCGACTTCATACCCTCCCGGGAAACTCTTTCCCCCTGATCAACATGAAGCGAAACTCGCCTTCGGGTTTTCCACACTCGATTTTGAGTCGCTGTTCCTCATCTTCGTAGCCGAGGTACATGGTCTCCGAATGCATGTAGTGCAAGGCTAGGCCGCGACGCCGGTTGGCTGTCGTGTTGGCGCCGGTGCGGTGGAAGTTCAGGGCGTGATGAAACATGCACGAACCTGCCTTCAGTTCGATAAGGGTCGGTTCGGCCAGGAGAGCGTTGTTGAGAAAGAGGTCTCGTTTGTCTCGGTCAATGGGTCCCCACTTGTGACTGCCGGGTATAACCGTCATGCAGCCGTTGTCGACCGTAGCATCGTCAAGTGCGACCCAACAACTGACGTGGTTCTGGGGCGCAAACTGAGGCCATGCCACTGCATCCTGATGCCAGTCGGTAACGGTTCCGTTGTAGCTCGGCTTCATCATGAGTTGATCGCAATACAGCTTGATGTTTGGACCGAGGAGATCCTCGATGATGTCTACGATCTTGGACTTGCGGGCGACACTCTCGAATAGGTCATCGTAGTAACATAGTTGAGTCATTTTGCGGACTTGGTCGAGACGGTCGGTGCGGGTGTCGTCTGATTCTCGAAAGGCGACCTCTAACTGAATATATTCCGCCGGCACATGGTTCAGTCGGTAACGGTTCCGTTGTAGCTCGGTGAGTTGATCGCAATACAGCTTGATGTTTCGAGGAGATCCTCGATGATGTCTACGATCTTGGACTTGCGGGCGACACTCTCGTAGGTCATCGTAGCCATTTTGCGGACTTGGTCGAGACGGTCGGTGCGGGTGTCGTCTGATTCTCGAAAGGCGACCTCTAACTGAATATATTCCGCCGGCACATGGTTCATTCGCCCGTGGACAATCTCTTCAGAGCGACGGCGTAAGGCCTCCACCTCCTCATCCATCAAGACCCTGGAGTAGGGGAGGTAGCCGTTGTCTTGGAAGAAAGTATTCTGTTCGGTGGTGAGGGTCATGTTTCTTTAGTACAATTCATCCAAACCTATGTTTTCTCATTACGATTTGGAATGTAGGAAGTCGATATTCAAAGTCGTACTGTAGACAAGGAATGCCGAACTAGCCCAAAATCGGTCGACATTCCAGTGAGTTTCGCCTGAATATGCAACGTGAAGGACGCGGAAAGAAGTCGAAATTGCAAAAAAGCTCGATTGCCGCGCCCGGAGGTCACGGCCCACCATTTCTTCCTGATTGACAATCGCCCTCAAAGTTTCGTCGCGATCGGTCAGAACAGCCGGCGCATTCGTCTGGTTGGCCCTGGGCGGACATGCCGGGCTCATGGCTACATCTATGGCGCGGGGCCCTGCTAATGGCCTTCCGGACTTTATCGATATCTCTTCCCACGTCACCGTAACCGATTTCGCCTCGCATCCCGCGGTAGAAATAGAAGCCGACTGGTCGCCTGACGGGAAGTGGATCGCTTACGCCGCCAGGCACGACGACAATTTCGACATCTGGATAAAGACTGTTTTCGATGGCAACGACCCAATACACATCACCACCGAACCAGGGTGGGAACGTGTTCCGAGATGGTCTCCTGATGGACAGAAACTGCTTTTTGCCTCCAACCGCAGCGGGCAGTGGAACCTGTGGACGGTTGAGCCATTCAATGCGGAGAAGAATTTCGAGCAAATAACCTCGGACGAGGATGCACTTTTGGGACGAGCGCTCCCGTCCGGCTGGTCGCCCGACGGAAAGGAAATCGTTTTCTGTGCTGATCGAGGTACTCGCGAGCTCTGGATCATGCCTTTGAGCGGAGGTAAGAAGCGAAAGCTTCTCCCGAATCGATCTTACGGCTCTGATCCAGCCTGGTCGCCCGACGGAAAGTGGATCGCATTCAATTCGCCTCATGAAGGATGGAGCGAGGTATGGGTGGTTCCGGCATCTGGCGGTGCGGTGCGGCTTCTGACGAACCTGGCACAGAATAGCTTCAACGCAAGCTGGTCTCCCAATGGACGTTGGATTGCCTTCTGTTCGCAGACTCGGGAAGGCTACCAACTTTGGGCAGCGCGGTTTTCAGGAGGCCCGCTTATACGACTGACCAATACTCCCGCTGTGCACATAAGTCCACGCTGGTCACCCGATAGTAGCCGAATCGTCTGCACCCGATCGGGTGATATCGCCATCGCAGACGTGAGCCACCTCGATTCCCTTGTCGATAGGGACGAAAAGCCTCTCCGAAGTTTGAGCGGCGTAGTGCACACCAATGATGAGCGCGCCGCCGATGTTGACCTTACGATTTCCCAGAACGGAAGATTGAAGGCCATGACGCGGATCGACGCCACGGGTGGTTACAAATTCGACCTTCCAGAGGGAACCTACGAATTGGGTTCTGGGCGTGGAGCCAGGGTAGAACCCCCGGAGGTGGAACTCGCGGGCGCAGAAAACACCGTCGTCGACCTTCAGTATGTGGATCATGGCACTGAGTTCTTTGTCGACGACGATGCGGAGGCGGGCGGTAATGGCTCCAAGGAGCGTCCGTTCCGCACGATCCAAGAAGGTTTGGATGCGACGAGTTACGGCGATACGGTACGACTCGCGCCCGGCACCTATGATGAACGTGTAGAACTGATCAGCGGGGTGACCCTTAGAGGCGCCGGCCAGGATAAGACTGTTGTGACCGGCGAAGCCCATTTCTGGTTGGCGATTCGGCCCTTCATACGCTACCACCCGCGTCGGGGAGAGCCGACGGTACTGCGGAAAATGGTGTTGAGGGATGTATTCATGGAGGACTTCATGTTCGACGGAGGGGATCAGTACTCGCGGCGCCGTGCGGAGGACGTGGCGGGCCTGCTTGCCCTCGTGATGGCCGTAAACCGGCAGGACGTTTCCGCCGTAGAAGACCTGCTGGCCGACAGTCCGGAACTGGCTACTGCGAGAATTCTGTCCCCTGATGCGCATGCCGAGGGAAGCACACTCTTGCATCGAGTAGTCAGCGTCTATACCTCGGCCAGCGATGAGAAATTCGAAATCGCCAAGCTTTTGATCGAACATGGCGCTGACGTTCATGCGGAGGGCGGCCAGGCCCGTGGTGCGGGTGCGGGAGAATCCGCGCTTGGGTACGCCGGCTTTTTCGGGGATCTTCGACTGGCCGAGCTGTATCTCGCTCACGGCGCCGACCCGAACCGCGTCAGCTCGACGGGCGGCACTCCGGTTGATGCTACGGTGCACGAGGGATCTCATGCTGGGGGTTCACCGACGTATATCCCTTGTTTCGAAGCGATGGTCCGCGTGGGTGGTCGTTATCACGTGGGTCACTTGATTGCGCTCAATCACACTGAAAGACTTAAGGCGGAACTTGAAGAGGAACCGGCCAAGATCAACCAACGGATTAGCCTTCAGCATGATTCGGGCGATGTGGGCACTCCGTTGCATGAGGCTGCCGATAGCTGCTCGGCCGACATCGTTACCATGTTGCTTGATCTGGGCGCCGATCTGAATGCCGTCGACAACACGGGGAAGACCGCTCTCCAGCGAGCCGTCAGGCACAGCGACTGTAGCGAGGTTATCAGGCTCTTGCTCGATCGAGGCGCGGAGACCGATCTCGTGGCGCCGGTGATCGAAGGTGATTTCGTGCGCGTGAAGGCCATGCTCGAGAACAACCCTCAGGCAACACACACAAGAGATCATAGCGGCTGGACGCTGCTCGATCTCGCCGTGAAGCATGGGCACGCCGAGATTGAAGAACTGGTGCGAGCTGCCGGTGGAGTTTTAAGCCAGAATCTGGAGGCCCTCTTCCAAGAGGCGGGATCGGACCACAGCGTGCATGAGGTGCTTGCGCAGAGCCCAAGGAAATCGACATCGCCCGGGTACATGCACTTGGAGCCGTCAACCTCTCTCGATATCCGCGATCAAATCACCCTAGCCGCCTGGGTCTACCGGCTTGATTTGGGCGGTACGGTCATCGGAAAGTGGTTTCAAGTCGACTCTTGGTCATACCTCCTGTTTGCAGGCGGACGTCGAGGTGGATTCCATCTGCATTGGGAGGACGACAGTCAAACCAACCTATTCGGCTATACCATTCCCTTTTTGGAGTGGGCGCACTACGCAGCCACCTACGACGGCAGTAGTATGAAGGTCTACGTGAACGGCGAACTCGTTGCAGAAGATGCTGTCGCGGGGAAGCGCATTAAATCGACAAAGAATCCCGTATGGATCGGCGCGAGCGGGTATATGGTTCGCACGCCGGGTCTCATCGACGACGTGCAGATCTGGAATGTTGCGCGCACACAGAAGCAGATCAAGCGGTCGATGCGCAAGGGTCTCAGAGGTAACGAACAGGGATTGGTCGGTTGGTGGCCGATGGACTCGAAACCTCTGTTGGACCGTTCTGGGCACGGCAATCACGGCCGGTTGGAAGGCACGGCGATCGTCCATGCTCAGGGTGTCCCCGGTGACGATAACCACGCACCTAATCAAGTGCTGTGGCTGTTGCCGATGTTGAGGCGCTAGGAGTCTGTCGGACTTTGACGTTCGATTGCTTCGCAAGTGACCAGGTTCGTCCGACAGACTCCTAGCAATAAGAAAATGAAACTGAGATTTGTGGAGAATGGCACCCCTAACTCCTCCGGTGGACGGTGCTATGCCAATCTGTCACGGATGTGTGAAGAGCCTCAGTCTTGCAACGTCAGATTTTCAGAATGCCACGCGAAGCAGTGACAATCCGTCTCAAATCTCAGTTTCATTTTCTTGAAAGGAATCTGTCGGTATAAAGTTGGTCGCAATCTACAACCGTCAACCTACGATCCGAAGTTCAAGTCTGTTGCGAAGTGCAAAGTCCGACAGATTCCTAGCCTGGTCGTTTCACGCCTGGGCTCGGCTTCTCGATCGAGGGGTGCAGCTCTTGTTCGAGCTCCGCCATCCACCTGAGTAGTTTCGTATCGTAGTCCTGGGCAGGTCGCACTGCGGCGCGTCCGGCGGCCACGCCCTACCACTTTGCGGTTGAACAGAGTCCGTTTCGCCCTAATCGCCAGAGTTCGTACAGGCCGTTGATCCACCGACAGGCGGTAGGGCGTGACTGCCGGACGCGCCGCTCTTCGATTCAGGGACCCCATCCCCTGTTTCCCACGTCCCCAAGCCAAGTCCCCTTAGGTCTGCGATTTCGTTTTTTTCTTCGGCTTCGTAAAGCTTCCAGATGACCTGAAGGCCTTCCAGGCTGCCGACAGGATCAGTGAGGGGCTTGGTTCCGGTTTCGATACAGTCGATAAAGTGCGCCATCTCGAACTCAGTCGGTTTGGCGTTCTCGGCCTGGAGGAGTACTACCTCCTGCTCGGAAGCAATTAGTTTTCCGGAATCGTGTTCTTCCTCCCTTGTATGCGCGATCAGCTGTCCCTTTTGAAGGGCGATCTCAAGCATGCCGTTCTCGCAGTGGGCGTGGAATGAATACTTGAGCCGGGTACCTCGCGCGCCCCAGGTTCCGAAGTGATAACCGAGGATGCCGTTCTCGAACTCGATGGTGACGTTGCTCGTTCCCTCTTTCTCCATCCAGGGCGTGCCACGGTTAGTGCCGTAGTGACTTCCGCGGATCGGGCGACCTGCCATCCACAGCATGAGATCGACGTAGTGACAGCCGTGGCTGAAGAATTGGCCGCCGCCCAGGGTCGTTGCGCTGCGCGACCAATGGCCCTTCGGTCGATGCGTCAGCTGCTCGGTCCAGATCGACAGCTGAAACAGGTCGCCGTAGGCCTTGCTGTCGATCAGTTCCTTCATCCGAACGACCAGCGGGTGGAAGCGCATGCAGTAGGCAATCATGAGAATGCGGTCCTGTCTTCTTGCTTCCTCGATCATTTCGACGCAGTCCGCTTCGTTCAGTGCCATCGGCTTTTCAACCATCACGTGCTTGCCGGCCCGAAGGCTGTCGATTGAAACAGAATGGTGAAGATGATGAGGGACGACAACGAGCGCCGCGTCGATGTGGTCGTAGATTTGGCGGTAGTCAGTCTCGACGACCGGATCATTCGGGAGAAGTTCGGCGACAGCCTCTGCCTTCTCTCGCTCAATATCGACGACCGCGGTCACTTCGATTCGGTCAAGCAGGTCGCTGATTCGGGAGGCGTGGGTCTGCGCCATTCCACCGCAGCCGATGATGCCGATTTTTGTTCTACTCACGTTTGATCATTCAGAGTGTGCGGAAAAGGGAAAATTACTTGCTTTGACATAGCGATCTCATTTTGAAGAACGGAGAATCAGAAAGGAATCGGCTCGGCGAAGTCGCATCCAGGAGTGCGCAAAGAATAACCACGGAGGGCACGGAGACACGGAGAAGTGGAAGAAAAATTGCTCTGGCGTTTCCTCCGCGCCTCCGTGCCCTCCGTGGTTCGTCATCCTCCTCGCGCACTTTTGGGTGCGGTTTCGTTGCTCTGCGCACTCCTTGGTTCTATTCCAATCCTAATACCGAGCATTCCTTTGTGTGTATCCTTACAGAAGATCTTGTAATAAAGAGAGATGTTTGGATTGTTGCACAGAGGGTGATGTCTGCGCGGTTCCTTCAATCGAATTAGCAGCGAAGCGAGGAACATCTATGGCCATTGCCGCAAGAGAAAAACGGGAGCAGCTCATTTCTGAGGGCTTTTGCGTCTTCGAGAACGTGTTGAAGCCGGAGATGGTGGCGAAGCTGAATGCAATGAGCGAATGGACCATCGCACAGGTGGAACCGGCTCACTTTGAAGAGCACAGAGCCCAGGGCTGTATCATTCCGTATTGGAACTATCCCCATCCGGCATTCACCGAGCTCATTGCCTATCCACGTGCAATGTCGGTTCTTGCCGAACTGGGATTCGACCACCCCAAAGTCTGGAGCGGCTTTGTCATCAGCAAACCGCCGCATAGCCCACCTCTCTACTGGCATCAGGATGGCGTCCTGTGGGACCATCCCATCAGCTACACGGATACGCCGCAGCAGTATTTCCTGATGTACTACCTGATCGACACAAATCGGAGCAACGGATGTTTGCGTGTGATCCCCGGCTCTCACCTCAAGCGACACCCGCTGCATGATTTGCTGGGACGGCGGCAGGCGCATGCCGCCGACGAGGTCAGGCGAGGGACAGATTTGAACCATCCCGCTTTACAGCGGGCCGAAGGGGAAATCGAAGTTGCCGTCAATGCCGGTGATGTGGTCATCGGCGACTCGCGTTTGTTGCATTCCGCCCATGCCAATCAGTCCGACGAGCGTCGAACGGTGCTCACGATCTGGTATTGGCCGGCCTACGAGTGCTTACCCGAGGAAGTCCGAGGGCTGATCGCGGATCACATTACGGATAAGCCGGAGTGGGCCGCTTGGACGGAACAGACTCGATCAATCACTGGGCCGTTAGTTCCCGTGCGCGAAGGCGAGACCGAACTCATCCCTTTGAATAATGTGCCGGGTGAGGCTCTTATCTAGCCCAACCTTCTACGAAAGTTGGGCTTGGGGGGAGGCACTGCGCTAGCGACGGGATCGAGGAGACTTGAATTTCAGTCGAGCTCGGCCACATCGGTGGCAGCTGTGATTGAGCTGAAATATCGATGCCGATCCGTGTCTTAGGATAGTTTCGAAAGGATGAAATCAACGGTGCGTTCGTCGAAATGCTCACGCATTCCGCTACGACTTACGTCACGGCTGGTAGCGGAATGCGTGAGCATTTCGTCTTCTTGCACGCCGATAGTTTGAAGATCGACTGACTCGGCACCGTAGATGAGCAAAATGTATACCCGGATCCGGATCAGTTCTGCTTAAGCTCCGCAAACTCCGGCTTCGGCTCCCCCGTTTCCCGATCCCACTGCCAGTGCTCGAGATAGGCCGCACGCGATTTTAGCCCAAAAATAAACTGTCCCTCATCACCGGCTCTTTCCAGCACATCCGGTTTAACGATGCGGGAGAGATCGTAGGCCCCTCTCGACCAGCTGCGTCCCCACGGCGTCACCACCGCATAGCGTTTGCCCGCTGTCGTGTTCTTCGAGGTCCCATGCCAGATAATGGAAACAAAGACGATGACCGATCCCCGTTCCGCTTCGATGATGCGAGCCTCATCGACCGCCGAATCCGAAATCTCGTTCGACTCGATGCGATGGCTGCCCGGCACGACCCGGGTGGCGCCGTTCGTGCTCGTAAACTCGCTGATGCAGAAGATATTGTTGAGCCCCAACACGTGACTTATGATGCGCCGGCCCTCATCAAACGGCGCCTGCGACCGCGCCCGTAATTGACCGGTGACCGCACCATCGGCATGCAGCCCACCGTCTCCCTCCCCTGGCTTCGTAATGCGGCCGTGCGCCCCTCCCAGCCGCGCATCAGGACCTAGAAAATGACGGAGCAGCCGCAAATGTTCCGGAAGCTGGTAGATCCGCTCGAACACGCGGGCCTTGTTGAACACACACTCCATCCCGCCCCTCTCCTTTTCCTTCACCAGCCGTTCCAATTCCTCGGTCCCGGCGTCACATTCGTCGTTCGTCAGCATACCCGGCAGAACGGTATAGCCGTCCTCCTTGATGCTCTTCACATGAGTTTCGAATTCAGCTTCTGTCATGTTTGCCTCCTCCGCGCCGGGTAAGTCGAACCTGAAACTGCATTTTCATCGTTACTCATATCGATACGATGCCCGAACTGCCCCGAGAAAGCGAGAACAAGGTGAGATCTAATACAGCCTATGATACGGATCCCGGAGTTGCTCACTGTCTTGTCTACGGAGCAAGATTTCAACCGCAGATTTAGCGGATTACTCAGATTCTGAATCTGGGGAATCTGTGGCTGAATCTGTACACGATACGAAGCAAACCACGGAGGCCTTAAAGCAGCATCGCCTTAACCAAAGAAAAGAGAACCACGGATGTACACGGTTAGTGCAGCTTACTACCTCTGTATTGATTGGGGTTCACTCAAGTTCTACAAAGTCGGTCTTGCCGATTTCCTTGCTGTGCATACGGTCCTCGTCGCTGACGAGTTCGACCAGGGCCGGTGGAAGCTGAGACTTCAGTTTCTCCGAAAACTTGTGTTCCCAACCGCTGTGCTGGGTCTTGTAGCGGTAATTCACCATGCGCCGTTCGCGGTCTGTCGGCCGCCAGGGAATGACCCCGTGGGTGGTCAACTCCGAGAAGATGACGACATCGCCGGGTTCCGGCGTGATGTTGACAACCCCGGGAGGGATATCGTCACCGATAACTCCGCCATAGTACAACTGCTCCGGGCGGTCGAAAGAAGCCTTGTGCGATCCTGAGAGGATGACCAAACCGCCGTCGCCGGGCCGTACCTCCGTGAGGTAGAAAAAGACGACGCAGTCGTTGCAGAAGATGCGTCCGTCTTTTGCTTCATACCTGGTGACCTCGAAGCCGTAGCTCTCCCTCGCGCAGTGCAGACGCAGCCCGTCGTCTCCTTGCTTGTTGCAGATCACTTCGCTACCCGACATCTGAGGTCTGCCGTTCGTGAACTCCCTGATGATCGGCCACGTCTCCGGGTGAACGGCGAGGGCATCCATGGCCGGGTCGAAGCCGATAACGTGATAGTAGGTCTTCTCCCCGATCCTGTAATCACCAAGCCGTTCTTCAGGTGGCGTTTTTAAAAATCGGTCGACCGCCTCCTGCACTCGGGTGAGCTCATCGCCTTGTAGGATGTGTTTGAGATGGAGATACCCGGTCAGGTCGAAAAAGTAACGTTGTTCAGGTGTCATTGTGGGTTTGGACGTTTTTGCGGTTGGATAGCCTAAAGGAGCGAAACTGCCCAGTGGCCTGTCTTCGCTATGGTACGCTGGGGCCGGAAGGATCTGGGACCTGAGGTTCTCGAAAGAGCAACGAATGGACAAGGTTCGGCCCCAGCTTGGGGCATACGCGTCAATTTTGAATCTGTTTTCCATTTATAAACAGCTCCTTCGAAAGATTTGAAAAGGCCTTTTCCGTAGAGGAACGCGTGAGCGTTTCTATTGCTCGACTGCAATATCCGACTTGTAGAAATCCTTCCGGATTCCTCTACGAAGGAGGAGTTCAGCGGAAAAGGCAGCATTCTAAAGACTACGTTTTAATTGGCTGTGCAACCACATCGCGCATCCCTTCCCACTCCATCCAGATATCGCACAGCCCTTCGTGGCGGGTGCGCCGGTTTTCTTCCGGGCGTATTGCCGGAGTCACTCGATAATACACCATGTATCGCGGCTCGGAGCCCGTTACACGGGTGGCGCCGTGTGGGACTGCGTACAGGGCGATGACCGCATCGCCCGGTGCCAGTTTGACCAGTGTAGGCTGCGGCCAGAGATGTCCGTCGGGCGATGTGGCGGCATCTTCGCGAAAAGCATCCCGCACAGCGTCAGGATAATGTCGAAGGCCGTGGCCGTTGGGCGCTTCGGTGTGCTCGCGCGGCCAACCCGGACCGTCGGGTCCCAGCGGGCCGCCGGCATCGCGTTGCGATTGGAAAAAGCGCTCGATCTCGTGATGGGCCCCTTTCAACAGACCCAGGTTGCCGCAGCCATCGGTCGTTTGATCCGATAGTGCGATGCCGACGAGTCCTGCGAAATTGGAGATGTTCGCGCCGGAATCGAACTGGCGCATAGCACCGTTTTTGGCCGGGTCGCGGTACCACCGCGCCTCTTCGTCGGCTGTCATCGGTTCACCGATCCGTTGGTGAATGGGACCGGCACCGTTCCACAGCCCGTCCAGATGGCCGATCCAACCATAGAAGGGAGTTTCGGAATCAGGGTATCCCGCTTCGTTTATGTCTTCGCTCGGCTCGCTCGGGAAACGCGTCGCGATCTGGGCGCTCTTAATGGGATGGATGGGTCCACCCATCAATGATTCGACCAGAGGTTTGACGTTCGTCTCGTTAAAGAGGTCGAGAAACAGCGGATTGGAACCAGCTCGAACTGTGGGTGTCACGACTTCGAGCAAGCGATCCGACAACGCCCTCTCTTCCACATCCTTATTCGGCATTACCGTCGTGGCCACATCCTGGAGCTTGCCGAGATGCATATGGAGGAGCCGGCGTGCCTCCTGCACTTTCTCTTCCGGCACTGCGCCCGGCAGCACGACGAATCCGTCGCGATAGAAATCCTGTTTCTGGGCGAGTGTGATGCTCATGCGTTACATCGAATCTTCATCAGCGAACTATGGGTGATCAAGAATAACCTGTCTCTATTTCGACCACGAATCCGGAACAGCGTAGCCAGAACCGAGAAGAAGAGGATAACCACGAATGAACACGAATTCAGATTTATTGACCGCGGAAGCGCACGCGGTGGCGTGCTGAAGAGTAAACAGCGGATTAAGTGAAGAGGGATACCCAACGGATTCGAGCCGTCTCCGCCCGCCCGTCTTCGCACTGTGTGCTTCGCCGAGATAATTTGGGCTTCGCCGAGCCAGGGAAGACAACGGATGGGGATGGCTACTCTTTTTTGAAGAATTGTTCGGTGAATCGGAGAACGGCGCGTCCGGCGGCCACGCCCTACCGCCTTACGGCTGTCCGATATCTGTTTCATTGTCTTTTCTTGCGTTCAGCTTAGCCCTTAATCGATCGTTGTGGGGTAGGGCGTGGCCGCCGGACGCGCCGCAAATTGATCGATAAGTGAATATCTGACATTCCGTCTCAGCGTCCAGCTCCTCCACAAGTAGCTTGTCGGTAGCTCTTCTTACCGATAGTCGTTGCTATTCCAACGAGATAGGGACTACCCACCAGAACTAAGAACGACATTTCCAATGGTATTAGGAATTGCCGACATTTGCATGTATGAGCACCTCCGGGCGGGTCGTTTGAACAAGGTGGAGTTCGTCAGGAAGGCGGCCGATTTGGGTGCTGAAACCGTCTCCATCGGACTACCTACGGAAAGCGAGGGACAGGAGCTTCGACTGGTTGCAGACGAGGTAGGGATCGAACTGGAATTTCGCGTGGGAGGTACGGACCCCGAGGAACTTTCCGACGCTATCCGTCGCGCTCATCATCTCGGAGCGTCATTTCTGCGTACTTTGGTAAGCGGCCGTTACGATTACAAGAACGCCGCGAAACAGAAGCAGACGCTTGAATCGGCGGTCAAAGGGTTGAGGGCGGTGGCTCCATTGCTCGATGAACTGGGGCTGATGCTTGGGGTTGAGAACCACGCCGATGTAAAAAGCCCGGAGCTGATCGAACTGATCGACAAGGTGAACTCTGAACGGGTTCGTGTTGTCCTGGATCTCTGCAATTCAGTGGTGGTCTTTGAGGATCCCCGCTACACGATTGAAATTTTATCGCCCTATACGGTTGCGCTGCACGTCAAGGACATCGAGATAGGTTCTCGCCACTTTGTCGACTTCTGTCATTTGGGGGTCCCACTTGGCGAAGGCATCGTCGACTTTGACCATGCCATGCAGCAGCTTCAGGCGAACTGTCAGGGTGAAAGTTTTCTGGGGAGGAAGTGGCTGATAGGCAAAAAGATAAAAAAAGAGCTAGACAAACCCGAGGGAATCAGTCATACCAAGATGGTATGAAAGACAAAAAATCTTACCATCTGACTCCTTCGATAGATCGTCTAACTCTGCGTCTGATCTTGCCCGAAGAGCAGGAGCGATTCAATGATCTTTTGATCCAACATCATTATTTGCACAGTGCGGGGAGCGCGGGAGAGACCCTGCGCTATGTGGCTTTGATCGACGGGCAATGGGTGTGTCTTTTGCTGTGGGGAGCGGCTAGCTACCGGCTGAAGGATCGAGACGGCTGGATCGGCTGGGATGGGGCGCGACGGCATGCGCGCTTGAAACTGGTGGTGCAGAACCGGCGTTTTCTCATTCTGCCCGGGCTCAAGCTGGCCAATCTGGCCTCCAAGACGTTGGCGATGTGCCTGAGAGTCTTGGCCGATCACTGGGAGCAGGCCTTTGCCTATCGCCCCTTGGTAGCGGAAACTTTCGTGGACCCACAGATCCACCGAGGCACTTGCTACAAGGCGAGCGGGTGGACTCCTTTGGGCTTGAGCGCGGGATATGGTCGACAGCGGGAAGATTTCTATGAACGCCATGAGCGCCCCAAGCAGATCTGGGTCAAACCCCTGCGGGCTGATGCTCTGCAACTGCTGCGCTCGCCAGGGCCCTTGCCCAAGGCACACCGTGAGGCCCTCAATGCCAACGACAACTCCCATGCGGTCTGCCTCAAAGTGGAACAGATGACAAGCCTCTGGGAACGCTTCCACCAGATCGAAGACTTCCGTCGAAAAGCGGGCCGTCGCTATCGACTCGCCACGGTCTTGAGTATGATTGTGCTCGGCACCCTCTGCGGCAAACACAACCTCAAGGAGATCGTGCGCCTGGCCCATCACCTCAATCAAGCCCAACTGCGCGCCTTACGCTCCTGGAAAAACCCCAAAACAAGCCGTTTTCAGGCCCCCTGCTATGATGTCTTCTACCGGGTGTTGCAAAACGTCGAGGCCGAGCTTTTCGATCAAATCCTCACCCAATTCATAGCCTCGCCCGAGGGCCGTTTGCCCCGCGATATTGCGGTTGACGGTAAGACTCTCAAAGGCACTGACAAAGAACCGGCCAAGGCCTTGCACCTGGTGGCCGCGGTCGATCATCAAAGCGCTCAAACGATTGCCCAAGTCGCTACCGCCGACAAATCCAACGAGATCACCGCCGCCCAAACTCTCCTGCGCAAGATGCCGGCCATGGACGGATCCACCTTCACCTTCGACGCCATGCATAACCAAAAAGAAACGGCCCACATCGTGGTCGAAGAACTCGGTGCTGACTATATCATCCAGATCAAAGACAACCAACCCACCATGCATCAAGACGCAAAGAATCTTTTCGGCCCCTCCCCCTTTTTGTCCACCAAACCGTAGATAAGGACCATGGCCGCCTGGAGATTCGTCAAATAGCAACCCATCCTCTAAGCGCTCCCTCCCTTGGCTTGCCTCATGCTCGTCAGTTCGCCTCTGTCCAACGCACCTTCCATTATCCTAACAAAGCGAAACCTTCCTCGGAACGCTCCTACTATGTCAGCAGCCGCGATCCCACCGACTTGAGCCCTCCTCAGTTCCTATCGAAAATCCGCAACCACTGGGCCATCGAAAACAAAAACCACTACCCCAGAGATCGCTTCTTCGATGAAGATCGATGTATGATCCGTAACCATAACGCAGCCAGAATCCTGGCTGCTTGCAGGCAACTGGTTCTTAGCCTCAAATCTACCATGGGCTTCGAATCCACCCCTGCCCTCTGTGATCATTTCACCTTCAACCTACACAAGGCCATCAATATCATCACCTAATGTCCCGAGAATCAAAACACCGTAGGCGAACTGTCCGGATGCGCGTTTTGTCATTGAATCGGGTCATCCGCCGCTGGAGGATCTTGAAGAGAGCCTGCGTGAAGAAGTCGAGATGCTGGAGAAGAGCGTCGCCTTTGCTAAGGGACTCCTGGCGAAGTACTGCTCATAGGATGATATTCTGGCTGCTATTGCTGGAACAACATAGATATCCGGAAGTACCAATTAGCCTGGAAATCTGAGACGATTTCCAGGCTTTTAACTGAATGACACAGAAGATCTTGAATTTGAATGTCTTATGGATTGGTCTCGAATGAGTATTGGGCGCTTCGCTGAGACAGTTTGTAGTGTAGTCCACTCTAATGGTTCGACGCCGAAAGGAATGTCCGATGGTGAAACTCCTCAAGATCTTCTGTGTCATTCCGTTGGTTAGCCCGCTTTTTGACCTCAACGTAGCGCAAGAGAAAGGATGAGACATCAAATCGCAAACGGATCCTCGAAAATTTGTGGGAAAAGCGGGTTAGGGGATTGGAACTTCCTTTGCGGCGTAGTATCCAATTGCCTATGCACAATCATGTTCAGAATCGCCTGATCGCAATCGCAGCGTCGATACTGGTCTCCCAGACCTTGGTGGTAGACGCCCAGAGTCAGAATGGATCCGTTTCCACCACCGCCGGGTTCAAGGATTCGGAGATTCCTTTGATTGCGGATTCGCTGAACGAAGACAGCGGCAACGATGTCATCCCGACTCCCACACGACGTGATTCGGAGAATCCGCCCCGAATCGGTTTTACCGATGCGGATATTATCATGAGTCTGCTGCCGCAGTACGAAGCCTATCTTCAGGAAATTCAGGGGAAGTATGACTCGGATCTTAAGATTGTGGAGGAGCGCCGGGTGGAATTCCAGGCCCGGTTGGATAGTTACGAGGAGATGCGTCCGATGCTCTCGGAAGAGGCCCGGGCCGACCGGGAGCGCGAGCTTAGGCAGGGTCAACAGGAACTTCAGGACCTGATTCAGCAGGTCGAGACCAGACTGGAGCAAACACGGGTTGAGACACTGAAACCCGTTCGCAAAATGGTTCAGGAAGCGATCGAAGAAGTGGCCCAGGAAAAGGGCCTGGATATCGTGGTAAAGAGATCTGCGATTCTCTATGTGGACAGCCGGAGCGTGGTAAACATCAGTCTCGAAGTGGCCGCCAAGCTCGATATCACGGACTCTGAGACGACCGACCAGGAAGGGAACTGAGAATTGGGGTAGCCGGGAATCCGAAGATTACCCGCGACAAGCGTGGTGGATTGCGTTGCGGTCTGTTTCATCCCCGATCGATTCGGTCGTCTAGAGAATTCAAGCGTGGGTGGGCCGAGACCTCCGGGCTCGGCAGATACCTCGATGTTCCATCCAATCTCGTTCCGCGTCCGGAGGCCACGGACCACCAGTCTCAAACGTCTCGATTGTAGCCGATGCAACCACTGTCAAGGATTCCGGACGGAAGGGTGCTCGCGCCCGATTGCAGCACGACTGGTTCAGGGAGAAATTCGAAGATGGACTTGAGGCACAGGAATTGAAGAGGATGGTCCAGCAACACGCTTCTTATCTTTTCCCATGATCGACGCGCACAGTCACATGTTGATGGATGGCGACGAAACGGGCACGAAGCGACGTCGCGCCGAAGACCTCACCGAAATCGACATCCCGAAACTGTTCGAAAGGATGGACGAGCTCGGCATCGAACGCTTCGTTTCGGTGGTTCAGGAAACCCGGCGGATTTGGAAGAAGTGGACGGGCACGAATGACCTGATCGTCGATCTGCAGGAGAAGTACCCGGACCGGTTTATCGGGATCTTCGGAGCCGAGCCCATGGACGAGCGAAACGTATTCAATCGACAGAGGTTGCTCGAATTTCGATCGGCGGCGAAGGACCACGGTATTCGAGGGCTGTGGTTTGGCCCTCCCTACGGCCATTACTATGCCAATGACAAAAGTGCTTACCCCTTCTACGAAGCAGCGGTGGAGTACGACGCCGTCGTCTACTTTCACCACGGCGGTGGTATAGGAGGAGGGGGCGGACGTCCGGCCTCAGCTCCGATGAAATACGCCCGTCCAATCCTCCTTGACGATGTCGTCATCGACTTTCCCGATTTGCGGATAAACATCGAGCATATGGCGTATCCGTGGACCGAAGAGACCTTCGCTCTCATGAGGCGGGCTAAGAATGTCTATGCCGATGTCTCCGAGCTCTTTTACCGTCCGACCATGCTGGCGTGGTACCTGACAACGGCGAACGAATACGGAGTCCTCGACCGGATCGTGTGGGGTTCAGACGTCGATTTATACTGGCATGACGACTGGGATTTCTCGCACTACGCCGCGAAGGTCAAAAGGGAGACCTCATGGATCAAGCACGGTCTGAACCGGCAGCTCAAAGACTCCGGTTGGCCGACCCTTTCACAGGAGCAGATCGATGGGATCCTTGGAGAAAACGCGAAGCGGTTGCTGAAGATTGTTACTTCCTATTTAGAGCCCGTCCCAGTGGTGGAAACAATTGATTTTTAATGAGTTATGGGCAAAAAAAAGGCCGGATAGAGCTGCAAAAAGCTCGATCCGGCGAAAAAGGGCGCTTATGCTTGCGTTAGTCAAATACAAAGCACGCCCTTCTCATGAAAAATATTGCCGTACAAAGCTTCCTGCGTCCAGCCCTAACTCCAGTCATTCGATGCAAAGACTACACCGTGTTTCTGGAAACAATGGAGCGGATTGACCGGGTTTTGATCGACTCCTCGCTGGAAAGGGAGGCGATCGTAAAAGCCTTGGAAGGATGGGATGAAGCGGGAGGGAAGGATCGGGAGCGACGCGCTCTAAGAGCGATAAAAGCGCTGCGGGTGGAGGTGGTGCGTCATTTACTCGGAGGGATATCCTTTCGTTGTCTGTCGCAGGAGTTGGGACGCAGTGAGCTTCTGGCTAATTTTTGCCGGGTGCGTGAGGTAGACGGGATCCGGAAAATATCGAAGAGCAGTCTGGAACGGGATTCGAAATTCTTCGACGAAGCGTATCTGAGACAGCTGCATGCAAGGATGACCGAGGTGGTGGGCAATGCTGAACATTGTGGTGAGGCAGGATTAGAGAAGCCGATCGATACGAGGGAATGCCTGATCGACGCCACTTGCCTGGAAGCGAACATCCACTGGCCCGTGGACTGGGTCTTGCTCAAGGATGTGGGAGCAACGCTGCTCAAGGCGATCAGTCTGATCGGGCAGGCGGGAATGAAACAGCGCATGCCCCAGGGAGCAAAGGGATTGGCTCGGGAGATGAACAAACGGTGCCTGGAGATGACGCATGCGCGTCGGCGCCGGGAGGCGGGCAAAGCGCGTAAAGGGATCCTGCGGCGGATGAAGCTATTGCTCAAGAAGATTGAGGGCCATGCCCTTCGCCACCGTGACTTATTGGAAGCTATGTGGATGCAAAGCGATTACACCGAGAAGAAGGCGAGCCGAATCATCGAGCGAATGGATGGTATGTTAGAGCAGATACCGCAGGTCATGAAACAGGCGCACGAACGGATCATAGGGGGGCGGCAGGTGAAGAATGAGGAGAAGATCCTGAGCGCCTACGAACCTGAGATTGACGTCATCGTGCGAGGCAAGGCAGATCGGGAGGTGGAGTTTGGCAACACCCTTTATTTATGCGAGAGCGCAGAGGGATATCTGTTGGACTGGAAACTGTATGGGGGGCAGGCCCCGAGCGAATTGAAGCAGCTTTGGGAAAGTCTGGAGAGGCAAAAGGGCTTCGCTTTAGAGGAGAAGATCGAAGCGATCAGTGGGGATCGGGGCTATGCCTCGAAGGCGGCCAGCAAGCGGCTCCAGGCAGAGGGGATTTTTGACGCCCTTACGCCCCGCAATCCACAAGAGCTCAAGGAGCGGATGGAGGAGCCGCGCTTTGTCCGGTTGCAGCGACGACGAGGGAGCACCGAAGGCCGGATCGGAGTGCTCAAGAACCGATGGCACGGGGGCAAGATACGCAGCAAAGGCTTTGACAACCGTAACCTTAGCGTGGCCTGGTCGGTTCTGTCCCACAATCTATGGAAAATCGCGCAGAGACTTGCGCAAGAACATGAGAAAGAGGCAACGCAGGCGGCATAGGGATCCGAGAATCGAGTCAGAGGCGCTTCCTTGGGAGAACTATCGACTCAAAGCGAGAGGAAGGGTGCTGGAAAGGTGCATAACGGATAAAAGGTAAGCTACCGAGGACGGAAGGCATGTCGTGGTCTACATAACGTGACGAAGATTGATATCGGTATCAGGCTTCCACCCAAATCCTCTCGGATTTGGGACAGCCTCTAGTTAATCCTATTTGTTCAGGGCCCTGAGGCTCAGGATTTTCAACGGGTTCTCGGGAATACGATTCCGGATTAAGAGTTGAAGAACGACCTCGGAGATGGCGAGGGCTCTCGAGCCCACGAACCAACCGGGACTTCGGATTCCGATCTCTGTCTAGCAGGATGCCTTTCTTACGAGCCGGTTGGAGATCCATCACTTGAATACGGTAAGGGGCTCGAGAGCCCTCGCCCCTCCCATCTGCGGCGCATTCTCGAGAGATTTGATCACCAATAGGCTTGAAATGTGTAGCAAACGTGCTACGTTAAATGGATGAAACAGAGTTCGACTATACACGCACGAATCGACAGGGAGACTAAGGAGGCATCGGAGGCCGTTCTGCGGGAAATAGGGATGACTCCAACTGAAGCGGTTCGATTGTTTTACCGGCAGATCGCGATGCGTAGAGAATTCCCGCTCGAACTGAAGGTCCCTAACAAACTTACGGCTGAGACCCTCGATAAGAGCGATAGGAACGAGGAAGTCGAATACTTCGAAACGGTTGAAGAACTCGAGGCGAGCTGGGAAAGGAAATGAAGCTCTCTCAGACGGCGGAGTTCAAAAGAGACATCAAGCGGCAGATCAAGAGAGGAAAAGACTCCAACAGAGTGACCGAGGCTGTGCAGCGACTGCTTGCAGGGCAACCGTTAGCGCCGAAATACCGGGACCATCCCCTTCGTGGGAAGTGGAAAGGAAGGCGGGATTGCCATCTTGAGCCTAATTGGATTCTCATTTACCAGTTGACGCCGGAAGAACTCAGATTGGAGCGGACCGGCAGCCACAGCGATCTATTTTAGGGGGGATTGCACACAACCAAACGTGGGTGATAATGTCTGTTCGTCGCTCCGCTCCCTACATCCATACTACCACGCCGGCGTTTCTAGAAGATGCATGATCAGGAAGAGAACCTTCCCGGAGCTGAGGAGAATCGGTTCGAGGCCGTCGCGTCCCGCCAATTCACTTCGTGGCTGTTTGAACATAAGCTGAGCCTTGCTTTCACAACCTACCAGACGGGAAAGCTGTTCTTCGTCGGCCTCAAGCCGGACGGTCGGCTGAGCATCAGTGAGCGGACCTTTTCCCGCTGCATGGGGCTCTGCGCAGCGGATTCCAACACGCTCTACATGAGCAGTCTCTACCAGCTCTGGAGATTTGAAAATGCCGTTCCTTCAGGACAGTCCGCCAACGGATATGACCGACTTTACCTGCCCCAATTGGGATACACGACGTGAGATCTCGATGTGCATGATATTGCTGTTGACGCCAAGGGCGCCCCTCTCTTCGTCAATTCTCTATTCTCCTGTCTGGCGAGACCGAGCGAGACGCACAGATTTGTGCCGATCTGGAAACCGAAATTCATCAGCAAATTGGCTGCTGAAGATCGGTGCCACTTGAACGGGTTGGCGATGGAGGACGGCCATCCCCGCTACGTTACGGCCGTGTCCACGACCGATGTCAATGAGGGCTGGCGGGAGCATCGCAAGGATGAGGGAGTGGTGATCGATTTAGAGAGCGACGACATCGTCGCTGACGGCCTCTCCATGCCGCATTCTCCCCGTCTCCAAAACGGAACTCTCTACCTGCTCAATTCGGGTAAGGGAGAATTCGGAACGGTTGACCTCAGTTCCGGGAAATTTGAACCGATTGCGTTCTGTCCGGGCTATGCGAGAGGACTGACAATCTCAGGTGATTTTGCGCTCATCGGCCTTTCCAAGATCCGCGACAATAAGACTTTTGCGGGCCTTCCACTAAGCGCTTCCCTGAAGGAGAAAGGAGTTGAGGCGCGCTGCGCTCTGCAAGTTGTGGATCTTCGATCCGGTGATTCGGTCCATTCGCTGAACTTTAAGGGAATTGTGAAGGAACTTTACGATGTCGTCGCTTTGCCCGGTGTGATGCGGCCCGCGGCGCTGGGTTTCAAAACGGATGAGATTCGGAGGACCATCACGATCGGGACGAGCTGAAGAGGTAGCTCGCGAATTCAGGTTGGCCGCCGCTCTCACACGAGCAAATCGATGGAATTCTATTCTCCCTTTTCCGCCGTACTCTCCCTTCGTAGAGGAATCCGTAAGGATTTCTACGATTTCGCCGTTTCGACCGATTTTCAGAAACGCTTACGCGTTCCTCTACGGGACTCCCCTTAAGCCGCGTTGGCAGAATACAATTCTGCCCCACGAAAGACTCGGTGAATCGGAGGGGCGCTGCCAGTGGGACAGACATGCAGTCTGCCGCCTCCCTCCCGCAACAACGATCAGCCCACGGTGAACATCGCATAGCCGGTCGCCACCGCTGTCGGTGACAACGAACGGCTCTGAAATCGCCGCACCAAATTTTCCAGCCACACGCCGGCCTGAAAGTGAAAACACATGTTGGCCGGATCCTGGCAGATAATCAGATCGAATTCCGCCTGCTGCATGCGGGACCTAACCCTACTTGACCAACTCAACTTCCGAAACGGTTTTTTTCGGGGGTAGTAGGGCTCAGGAGGCGCATCAACAGTAGAGGTGGGTTGGCAAAACCGCCTGTAGTGTAGACCTACGCTCTTCCCAGGGCGGGATTTTTTCGTATAATGGTGGGCCATCATGTTTTTGAGGTGTAATCGTCGGCGCAAAGATGGCAAAGAGCACTACTATTGGAATATCGTTGAGAACAAGCGTGTCAGCGGGGGGCGGGTGGTCCAAAGACAGGTCCTCTACCTTGGAGAGATCAACGATAGCCAACACGAAGCGTGGCGCAAGAGCATCGAGATTTTCGAAGAGGGCAGGGAAAGACCCGAACAGGTGGCGCTGTTTCCGGAAGATCGTGCCCCGCCTGTGGGCGACGAAAGTATTGTTAGAATACGGCTCAAAGATCTCAGGATCGAGAAGCCGCGGCAATGGGGAGGGTGCTGGCTTGGGTGCGTTCTATATGAGCAGTTGGGACTGGGAGAATTCTGGCGGGAGCGTCTCAGACCCTCCCGTCAGGGTACCCGCTGGGCCCATGTGCTGCAGACCCTGGTGGTTTACCGGCTGATGGCACCGGGAAGCGAGTGGCGGCTGCATCGGGAATGGTATGAGCGAAGCGCGATGGGCGATCTGATGGGGGAAGACTTTGGGATCGCCGAGAAGAACACGCTCTATCGCTGCCACGATCGATTGCTCAGGCACAAGAAGGCCCTGTTCAGGCACCTGACCGAGAGGTGGAGCGATCTGTTCAATGCCCGTTACGAGATTTTGCTATACGATCTGACGAGCACCTATTTTGAGTGCGATCCGAACCAGGAGCCGGCGGCCTCGAGCCGACTGCGCAAGTTCGGCTACAGCCGCGATAAGCGACCTGACTGCGTGCAAGTGGTGATCGCCCTGGTGGTGACTTGTGAGGGCTTGCCGATTGCCTATGAGGTACTTCCGGGTAACACGCAGGATAAAACCACCTTAAAAGATTTTCTTTCTCGGGTGGAAGAGAACTACGGTAAGGCGAACCGGGTGTGGGTGATGGATCGGGGCATTCCGACCGAGGAAGTCTTGCAACAGATGCGCCAAAGCGAACCCAGGATCCACTATCTGGTGGGTACCCCGCGCTCCTGGCTGGGTCGCTTCGAGCAGTCGTTGCTGCAGAAGGATTGGAAGCAGTTGCGTCCCGGTATCGAGGTGAAACTCCTCAGCGAGGGAGGTGAAACCTACGTTCTGGCTAAAAGCGACGATCGGGTGCGCAAAGAAAAAAACATGCGCCTGCGTCGTTTACGCCGTCTTATCGAGGCGCTCAAGAAGCTGCGTGAGAGCAAACGGCGCTACCAACGCGATACCATCCTGATCAAACTGGGCGAAGCCAAAAAGGAGGCCGGTCCCCGGATCTTTGGATTACTCGACATCGAGATCGCCCCCAAGGGCGCCCCCACTGAAAAGCCGCCTTTGAGCTTCCGGTTGAACTTAAAAAAATACCGCCAAGCCTATCGCCGCGAAGGCCGCTATCTGTTGCGCAGCACCCTCAGTGCCGAGAACCCCGAGCAACTCTGGCGCCTTTACCTGCAGCTCACTGAGATCGAGCAAGTCTTCAAGGAAATCAAGAACGACCTTTCCATCCGCCCCATCCATCATCAGAGAGATGATCGCATCGAGGCGCACATCTTTATCAGCTTCCTTGCTTACTCTCTGTGGGTCACCCTGAAACGTCGACTCTACCCGATGGCTCCGGGACTGACCCCAGCCGAGGTGCTCTCCAAAATGGCGGCCATCCAAATGCTCGATGTGAAACTGCCCACCACCGACGGACGCACCGTTGTGCTTACCCGTTACACCGAGCCCGGTGAGGACCAAAAGCTACTACTGAACCGGTTACACCTCGAACTTCCTCCCCAACCACCCCCCCAAATCGAATCCAAATAACCCCTCCTGTAGTGTAGACCTTTGGCCCACTATCAACGACTTACGTCGAAATCAGGCCCCAGTTGAGAAAGACGGGCTAACACGAGCAACCCGTTCGGCGTATTCTGATTTATGGAAGGCTTTTTGGCAGGTCACTTGATTGCCGGGTGCTACATTCAATCCACACTTGAAGTATTGAGCAAAGTTTGTGAGGTAAGCCTCTAGCCTGGAAATCTCAGAGGATTTCCAGGCTAAACAACAAGAGGGCACAGAGGAAACTGATTCAGAATAGGTTGCGTGCTTTTGTTTTTCGCTGATAGGAAGATTCCTGGCCACATTCCGTTCTTTTCAAACAACACGGCTCTTCTGTGCCCTCTTGTTGAATAGCCCGCTTTTTGTGGTCGGCATGCGGCACCCCGGCGGGAGGAGCACTCTGCCGCAATTGGATGCTCGAAAATTTGTGAGAAAAGCGGGCTAGGGTGCAAACATCTCCTGAAGGGTGCCAAGGACCTGTTCAAACGTCGATCGAGAAAGGCGCCCAAGACGCCGAACAAGACGTTCGCAGTCCACGGTCCGCAACTGGTCGATGACCACTTGGCCCCGACTGCGGGCGAAGCGACACGGGACACGAAATGGATTTCTACGTCCACCGGTCGTTAGAGGAGCCACGATCACCGTGCGAAGATAACTGTTGAGCTCATCCGGGGACACCACCACGCAGGGACGGGTCTTGCGAATCTCGCTGCCGCGGGTTGGGCCCAGAGAAACGAGAAACACTTTTCCGCGTTCGGGTGACCCCTCGGCTACCATTTCCACTCGGTCTCGTCGAAATGCGTTGGTGCCGGGGGATCTAGAAGTTTGTCCTGGCCCTCCGCCTGCATCCGCTCAGCGGCCTCCGCCCATCCAGCTCTAGGTGCCGGTCGTCCTGAGATTACGATCGTGTTTCCACGGAGTTCAAGCTCAACTTCTTCGGTGAGGCCGGCCTGTTGGATCAGTGGCTTAGGAAGACGAACGCCGCGCGAGTTTCCAATGCGTACCAGTCGAGTTTTCACTATGGAATTACAATGGACTTACAAGATTTGCTCGTCAACTTGACAAATTGAACGTTCCTAAGTCCTTCCTCCAGACGCGATCGCGTCTGGAGGAAGGACTTAGTGAAGGGCTAGTGGAGGACGAGCTTTCTGTAGCCCGGAATCAGCGCCACCCCGGCGCAAGGCCGGGGGAGCCTCAGACATGCTAAACATGCACAGTCTTATAAGATTTGCAGGCCAGTCGTCACACTCGGTTGTCTTCAATGTAATCCCAATCGATCTCGAACCCGAGCCCGGGTTTCTGGGGCACCGACACATTGCCTTCACCGTCGAAGGGATCGGCGATCTCCTTGAGGTAGGGTGGGGGTACCTCGTAAGCTTCGTCGTGGCCGGGAGCGAAGAGGCCGCGTTCGTAGTATTCAATCGTGTTGTGGTTGGTTGATCCGTAAATCGGCATATTGCCCCAGCCACCTCCGTGCATCGTGGCCCTGATACCGAATGATTCGTAGAGAGCCACCGTTTTCATGCATCCCGTGATTCCATTGTATTTGAATTCGGTGCGGCCCATATCGCAGGCCTTTCTCACGATCCAGGAGGTCCGGCTGTAGGGCAGGTCCTGAACTCCTTCCGGCGCGCAAACCGGCACGTTGATGTTTTCCACGAGTCGGATGTAGGGCTCGATGTTGTTTTCCGGCATCGGACTCTCGAACCAGAAAAAGTTCAGCTCTTCTATCTCTTTGCCGACGTAGAGTGCTTCTTCGTAGTTGTAAACGCAGGCCTGATCGAGCATCAGGACAATATCGTCTCCGACACGCTCCCGCACCGCCCGGCAAACTTCGACGTCCTGCTTGGGAAAGGCCGGGCTCCGAGGAGCCGGTTCCATCTTGAGCGGATCGTAGTACATATAGGCGTGAATTTTGTAGGCCAGGTATCCTTTCTTGACGCACTCCTCCGCGTGGTCGGCAAAAACCTCCGGCGAACCCATGTTAGGGTAGGAACTCGCGTAGCACTTCACTTTGTCCCGGTAGGCGCCGAGAAGCCTGTGCACGGGCGTCTCGTAGTAGCGTCCCGCGAAATCCCAGAGGAGCATGTCCAGCTCCATGTTGCCGCGGCTCAGCTGCCATAGGCGCTCCCGATTCATCGGGTCTTCCCCGATCGCCAACTGCGCGATCCATGGTGTAAGTTCGGAGCCCATCCAATAGCCGCTGGTGCCGGTGTCGGTGACCAGCTCCAGCAGGGAGGTGGTGGTCTCGCGCGGCCCTCTTTGAAGCATTTCGATCGGATAGATCCAATAGCCGTACTTAAAGTCACCATATTGCATGGTGGTGGTTTTGAATTCGTGGGTCTTTATTTCGTTTATTTTCATGAATTGTTATTTATCTGGATTCTAACATGGGCCTTTAAGGCTCTATGTGCTTCAGTCAGACAGGGTCGTAGATGGGACAAGGTTCGGGATAAGGTTTGCTTCGCTGAACTCTGAGCCTTTTCACCGTGAGGACACAGTTGTTCGAGTCGAGAAGGTGGCTCTAGTCCGCGTAGTAACCTCATCCCGAACCTTGTCCAATTCGTTGGCCACTGAAGTACGGGGAAACTTCTAGTTCTTACTTTCAGTGCCTCACCTATTCTGTCTTCGTCGCGAGCCTTGACGCGAGCTTTGGCGATTCTCCATCGTGAGGCGAACTGGCTAATCTGTAGCTCTCGCATCGCTGGAAAACCTCCAGATTCTCCTGATTGGAAATCACGAACTTAGGTCGCCGAAGCTCGCGTCAAGGCTCGCGACGAAGTAAATTCGGAACCCGAATAGGTCGGTCCAAACATCACACCCGATTATTCTCCACATAATCCCAGTCGATCTCGAAGCCGAGCCCGGGTTTCTGGGGGATCAGGACGTTGCCCTTTCCGTCGAAGGGATCGGCGATCTCCTTGAGATAGGGTGGGGGAATTTCGTAGGCTTCGTCGTGACCGGGGGCGAAAAGGCCGCGCTCGTAATACTCGATCGTGTTGTGGTTGGTAGCTCCGTAGACTGACATGTTTCCCCAACTGCCTCCGTGAATGGTGCACCGCATGCCGAACGACTCGTAAAGGGCCACCGTTTTCATGCAGCCGGTTATACCGTTGTAGCTCACCTGGGCGCGTCCCATGTCGCAGGCTTTTCTGACGATCCATTCGGTGCGGCTGTAGGGCAAGTTGGCGACTCCTTCAGGAGCACAGATCGGTACATTCACGTTCTCAACCAGATGAATATACGGCTCGATATTGTTCTCCGGCATGGCGCTCTCATACCAGAAAAAGTTCAGCCTCTCGAGCTCCCTGCCCACGTAAAGTGCCTCCTCGTAGTTGTAGACGCAGGCCTGGTCGAGCATCAGGACAATGTCGTCGCCGACCCGATCCCGAACCGCCTCGCAAACCGCCACATCCATTTTCGGGAAGGCCGGACTGCGTGGAGCCTGCTCCATTTTGAAGGGATCCCAATACATGTAGGCATGAATCTTGTAGGCGAGGTAACCTTTCTTGACGCATTCCTCAGCGTGGTCGGCAAACACCTCCGGCGAACCCATGTTTGGATAGGAGCTGGCGTAACACTTGAGCTTGTCCCGGTATCCACCGAGAAGTCTATGCACCGGTGTTTCAAAGTGGCGGCCGGCGAAGTCCCAGAGCAGCATGTCGAGCATGGTTTCTCCCCTGGAATGAATCCACAGCCATTCGCGGTTAAGGGGATCCTCCCCGATCGCCAGCTGCTCGATCCATGGCGCTAGAGGGGGACCCATGTAGTAACCGCTGGTCCCGGTGTCGGTGACCAGCTCCTGGATCTCAACGGTGACTTCGTGAGGTTCGCTCTGCAGCATCTCTAAGGGGTAAGCGGAGTACCCGTACTTTCCTGTGTAACGCCGTGATGTGGCGGTGAATCTGTGGGATTTGATTTCGGTGATCTTCATGGTTCGTGGCTCCTGTTTCCGTAGTGCCTACGCATCAGAGTTTGGCTAATTTGTTCACTTTATTTTTTTCCGTGAAATGATAGGGTTGGTATAGGGCAGACTGTGGTAAAGTCACGAAGATTAATTGCGTAAGATGTCCGCTAGTGGTTTCTGCGGCGCGTCCGGAGGCCACGCCCTACCGCCTGAAGGTGAATCAACGACATCGATCAACCCAAGCATTCTGGGTAAACCGTATCTGGCTCAACCGCAGGGTGGTAGGGCGTGGCCTCCGGACGCGCCGTAGAATGAACGACGACCGGATTATGATTTAGTAGAAATCGAGCATTAAATTCCAGCTGACGATGGTTCAATGAGATCAAACCAGCAACTTCGTTACAAGCACCTCAAAGGCCTTTTCCGCCTGAATCACACGTCCCACTTCCACGAACTCATCGGGTTGGTGTGCCAGTTCGGGTCGGCCTGGGCCACAGAGTATCATGGGGATTTTCAGTTCCGGGATAAGCACGGCGGCGTCGGAAAAGTACGGAGCGGTTCCGACTTCAGCCTTTTGACCTGTAACTTCGCTAACCGCTTCGGCAACGGAATCGACGAAGGGGTCATCGCGGTCCGTCTCTACCGCCGGTCGATCCGCCAGCACCGTAACCTCGGTCGACGGCACCTCCTCCGGGGTGGCATCTTCGGCGAGTCGTTGGATCTGGCGGACAATGCCGGCGTGGTCCTCATCGGGCAAAGTCCGCAGGTCGACCGCTGCCTCGCAGCGGTCGGGCACAACGTTGACTTTCATCCCCCCGGCAATGGTGCCGATGTTTACCGTCGGCGATCCGAGCAAGGAGTGGAGGGACTCCTGGAAAGGGAATCTTTGAATCTTCTGGAGCAGCGCCATCATTTGGTCGACGGCATTGTGGCCCTCGTGGGCCATGGATCCATGGGCCGTTTTTCCATAAGTGACAATGTTCAACCAGAGCGCTCCTTTCTCTGCGTGCCATACCGCCAGGTCGGTCGGTTCGGGGATCAACATGGCCGACAGATTGCGAAAGACTCCTTGCCTCAGCAGATCGATGGCTCCGACACAGTCGACCTCCTCTCCGGCCGTGCAGGCGACGATCAAGTCGCCCTGCAGTTTGACTTTTGAGTGCGCCACTGCAATCGCGGCCGCGATCATGGCGGCGGTTCCACTCTTCATGTCCGACGCGCCCCGACCATGCAGTTTTCCCTCGGTGATGTCACCGGAAAATGGATCGAAGCTCCAAGACAGCTCGCCCGTTGGAACGGTATCGATATGACCGACCATGGCAAAGGCGGGTCGGCCTCCGTTGCCGGGTAGCCGACCTACCACGCTGGCCCTTTCGGGTGAGAGGGAAAATAGTGTCGTGGTCAGCCCAGCCTCATCCATCAACTGCTGGAGTCGCTCAGCCAGGGGACGCTCATTTCCGGGCGGATTGACGGTAGGCGTCCGAACCATCTCCTGGGTCAGCGAGACTGCGATCGATTCAGTAGCTGGCATCTATTTACAATCGGAAACTCGGATTTTTGTTAAGAGTACCTATTTTGTAGAGGAATGCGTGAGCATTTCTCAATCTTGGCTGCAACGGTCGATTCGTAAAAATCCTCACGGATTCCTCTACTGAGGTGGGTTCGCTCCGGAAGAGTAGTGTTCGATTCAATTTGGAGCGCCCGGCGAGGTGTGAGCTTTTCGTCTTTTAGGGTGCCGATAGTTTCCAACTCGATTGACCGAGCCATCCGACTCGATAGAAGAAGGCAGATTGAAAATCTGCCCTACGTGCTTCGCCCCCTCCGATTTACGGAGTCTTTCGTGGAGCAGATTTGTATTCTGCTCACCGCGCCGGAGTCGGCGCTGTCTATGAAGTTCAAGGTGAGATGGAGTCATGTTTCATCTCGCAACCACAGTCCATGGATCTCCGAGTCACCGTCGCGGTAGGCGGTGTAGAATACGCAAAAGATCTCGTCGCTTGGCAGGCGCACCATGTCCGGATAACCGCAATTCCAATCGATCGATTCGTAGAGCCGGCCGGCGAATCGCCATTCCTGGCTTCCGTTTTCGCTCATGCTGTAGCTGACGCCCGGACGTTCCGGATCCCGGTCTCGGTAGGTACAGAGTAGGGCGCCACTCCGGAGTCGGAAAAGACGCGGCGTTGGTCCGCGGAAGCCGGTCGACTGTGGATCCGTCCAACTATGCCCGTCGTCGCTGGAGTAGGCTTGAAAGGTTTCGAAGGGTGAGTCATCCGTCCGTATCACGCCCAGGAGCCGACCATCTTCCAGGCGTATCAGGTCGGTTTCGTAGAAGTTGGTGCCTTCGGCGGCGGCGATCACGGCGCGGCGACTCCATGTCTGACCTTCGTCTGTGGAGGCGGCTAGGGTCGAATAGGTGGTGTCGCCCACGCAGTCGGCCCCGTGCACCGGCAAGAGCCAGTTGCCGTCATCTGCAAGTAACAGTTCGCCATGGGCGTAGGGCTCGGTCCAACCGTCAAAGAGCTGGACTTCGGGACCGAACTCAGACCATGTTCGGCCTCCGTCCGACGAACGAGTGGCAAAGACGTGAGTTTCGCGTTGGGGTGAGCCATTGTCCCCGCTCCTGTGCCAGCGAGCTTGGAAGACAAACATGAGCAGCAGGCCATCCTCGAGTTGCAGGATGCGGTTGGCGCCGGCGCAGTCCCATCCAGGGAGGGCAAAGACCGCGATTGGGTCGCTCCAGGTCCGGCCATTGTCGGCCGACCGAGTCATCATGATCGCCCCATCGTCGGTCACAAGGTGGTCGGTCCCTTCCCGGTAGCCGACCAGCAACTCTCCCTTCTGCAGGAGATGGACACCGGCAAATACGCGCGACCGCGGCTGACGCCCGGCGGCGATGACGACTTCGTCGAGAATTGTGAGGGGTTGGTTGCTCATGGCGCTAACGCGTGAGTACCCGTTAGGTGACTGTCATCATGTCTTGTTTTTCTAGCTGCAGATGAAATCGTAAACTGGAATCTAAGAAATTGCGATCAACACGTTGAGTTGAGTAGGTCCGATTCCGAAGGTCAATCTGCGGCGCGTCCGGCGGCCACGCCCTACCACCTGACTGTGTTCTGACCGAATACAGAATCCAAGCAATGAGGGAAGGACAGATTACTCAGATTCAGAATCTGAGTAATCAGCGGTCTAATCCTCCTCACTTAACTGCTCAAGCTTTCCCAACGTGGCTTCGATATGCTTGACCGTCTCGTCCACCATGATTTCCAGGGCCTGCCTTCCTTTTTCCGTGGTCGCCTGCGCCGCTCGGCCCCAGACGCCGTCGGGACAGTATTTTTTCATTGTAGCGTAATCAAAGAACTCCGGAGACAGATCTGGGACGTGATCAACGCCGCCCGGCCGGACCTCGTCGGGTGTCAGGTGCATCATCAGTGAAGTTTCCAAGTCACCCGCATGCATTTCTTCACGAAACTGCGGGAATACTTCCGACAGCCGCTCTGCCGCCAGCTGGGGTGGAAAGACGAGCAAGACGCGGCCGGAAGGTTGGCTCATGTTCAAGGCTCTAACCGCCAGTTTCAGCACCAGGTTTCCGCCATGGGTGTTGAGGACCACCACGTTCCGGAATGCCTGGTCAAAGAGCGACAGAACGATATCGGTGACCGTCGCTTGCAACGTTTCCGGCCGAATCGTAATCGAACCGCGAAAGCCGGCGTGTGCCTCTGAGTTTCCGAATGGGAGCGCCGGCAGCAAAAATGCATTGAGACATTCCGCGACCCCACGACCCAGGGCATCGGCCTGCTTCCAGTCCACCCAGACTGGCAGGTGGGGCCCATGCTGCTCGATGGCCCCGACCGGCAGGATCGCCGTGTCCACATCGGATGCTTCGATTTCGGCTGAGGTGTTGCTCGTGTCCCACATGCTAATTGTTACAATTCAACCTTCGTTACTTGAACACTTTTTGAAGTGTAACAGGGTGGTAATCAATGTCGTGCAGTAGACAAGGTTCGAGACGAGGTTTGCTCCGCTGAATTTTGGGCGGGTTTACGGTGAGGACATATCTGATCGAATATAGAAGGTGGCTCGTATTCACGTAGTAACCTTGTCTCGAACCTCGTCTCGAACCTTGTCCATTTGGTTGCGACTTCGCCGATCAAGTACTTAAGCATCGGTGAGTCCCATTCGTTTGGCCAGTGTCCGCAGTTCCTCCTGCATCCAGTCCGGGACATTCGCGTAGGGAGGACGGGTCAGAGGTGAATCGAAAATGCCCTTCCAGTGGAGCACCGACTTACTGACGGAAAACGCATAGGGGTCAGGAGTTGCGAATACGATGAATGGCAGCATCCGCTCGTAGAAAAGCTCGCGAGCCTCCTCCCAGCGTCCGGCCTGCGCTAACTGGTGCAATTCCACTTCGCGGTCGGGCATGAAGGCGGCACTCCCTGCAACCACGCCATCGGCGCCGGAGAGGTAAGCCATCAGTGAGAAAACGTCCCAGCCACAAATCAGCGGGGTGTCGGGAACTTCCTCATTGATGTGCCCGAAAGAATAGACATTGCAGCTCACCTTTACGGCTACGATTCGTTCGAACTCTTTGACCAGAGGCAGGAGCTGAGATTCGACATCGAGGTCACCCTCGTTGGTCTGGTCGTAGAGCATCACTGGGATCCGGTCGGCGACTTCCCCGAAGAATTCCCGCAGATCTTTTTTGGTGAATTTTTTGACCATCGCGAAGTCGGCGCCGCAGTGAGCTGCGACTTCGGCTGCCGCCTTCCCTTTGTCAAGATCGACGCTGATGATCCCCATGCCGACCGGCACCCGTCCGTCCACGTGTTCCAGGACACAATTCAGAACCTGTTCGCTCTCGTCCAGTGTCATTCCTTCGAACTCGCCCGCTTTGCCACAGGCCACAACCGCGGAGACTCCCGCATCCAAAACAAAATCGACCTCGCGGCGCAGGCTCTCCAAATCGAGCGTCGTCGTGTCCTCGCTGAAGGGGGTAAAGAGGAGGGTCACGACTCCCTCGATCGGCTTGCCGTTGGCCGGATGACGACGGGTTTCCATTGCTGATTCCTTGGTCATTGGTTCCATGGTTTCATAGATTAACTCGGAATGGCATTAAAAAAGAAGGATGTTGAACCAAATAGCATTCTCAAACGCAACGGAACCGAAGTGAGTATCGAATCCAAAGTCAGGCCGGTGGCTGCGCCGGACGCGGGTAAAACCGGTGGTCCGTAGCCTCCGGACGCGGAACGAGTTAGGATGGTTCATCCAGGAATCTGCCGCGCCCGGAGGTCACGGCCCACCGAGAGAAAGAGGATGACGAAGAGGAAGATCAGCCCGCATCCGTTTGCACGGTTCTACAAAGCGTCGGCGAACCGTCCAGAAATCCGAATCAGCATTGAATCTTCAGGTCAGTTCGGCCGCCGGCTGCCATTTCGAGGCCGGATCAATCGGGGCTGAAACTTCACCGAGGGCTTCATCTTCCGACCTCTTGGAAGTATTGAGAAGCCACCCGGTAACCCGCATGGGCAGTGAAGTTTCAGGTCAGCGTTCTCTTCGTGGCTTCCCTCACAATCGAAACCGCTGATAAGGATTATGGCACGAGGGCCCGTCGCTGACCCAAAGGATCCGGTCGTTCAGATCCATGACGACGGAGCAGATTGTCTGCAGGTAGGTCGTGGTGTGGGCCATGGCTGGATCCGGCAGCTGACAGATGGAGTGTCTTCCAGGAGCGCGATCGGCCAGCCATTGCTGGACGAATTCCGAGGTAATCGATTCTTCCGTCTTGGTCAGCTCCGCCCAGCGGTCGCCGCGCACCAGACTGTTTTCGAAATCGGACGGCTCGTCCGCGATCCGGCAGTGATTGGTGTGCCAGTAGCAGGGGTCGCCGGATAGATCGCGTTGGAATACGCCGGTGGGGGTGAATTCGAAGTTCGTGGCATGGTCGTCGTCATCGGCGAGGAGCATGTTGACCGTGGCCATGGGCGGTGTCTGCTCGATAATGCCGGCCGCCTCCTCGAATGTATCACGGGCCATGACCTGACGCGCCAGGACGGTGAAAAGCTGATCTCCCGAAGCCACTTTCTCCCTGCAATTGAGGCCGGCCGACACGACGCCGATACCGTTCGCGTTGAATCCGTATTTTCCAGGCTGGCCGCACTCCGTCACCATGATGTGGTCGGGCTGGTCGTCACAGCGTGAGGTGATGACGGCGCGAAAGTCCATCACTTCCGGACGCCAGTCCCAGTTTTGGCCGAGCAGGACGTGGCCGTTAGCCGATTTGCCCGATCCGACGAAGATGTTGGAGCAGTCCCCCAGCATCACCTCCTCGAAAGTGATCTCGTATCGGGCGCTGAGGGCGAAGATATCTTCCAACTTCTGCTCCGAACCGGCAGCGATTCCTTCGTACTCAGCCATCAGATTCGAATCGAGCGCCGCCGTCGGTTCGATGAAGCAGGCGGCGCGCCGTCGCATCTCGGCCGCGTCGATCCCGAGATGCCGGGCAAAGAAGCGGTGATAGAAATCAACCGCCGACTGAATCGAAGCAAGCAGCTGTTGCCCGTGTTGGATTCCGCGTTCGCGGCTGTCACCTCGCAGTTCGACGACGTGGAGTCGGGGATTCCCTGTTCCTCGAACTTCCATTTGATGGACACTTTCTCACTATTCCCAGAACAGCAAACACCGATTCAAGACACCTGCCTCAGACTATCAGAACTCCGGTTTGCATTCTGTCACTCTAAAGTCCGTCAGAATCCTAGCGCATCAAGAGGGCTCTGCACGCCGCACCGGCCGCGATTCAAAACGTGAGTGTAGACCATGGTAGTGGATACGTCTTGGGTTCAGTGTCCCTTTTTCCCTATTCGCCGTCATAGATGTCGTTTTTGTCCTGTTCGTAGGCCAATTCCGTCGCTTTTCTCCAGTTCGGAGGACGGTCGCATATTCCATTCCTACCGACTGTCGTGATATCAGGAGCACGTACTTTGACGCGGCTTGCGTAAGTCTCTAGCCTTCCAGCAGTTAGACGCACGATCAGTGATATCGGGCTCCTGATATCACGACAGTTCCATTAATAATATTGTTGGCAGAATCAAGGATTACGGAAATTGACCGAGTAGACCACGGAGGCACGAAGACTTTTGAACTACGAATCTCGCGAATCTGCGCGAATAGAGAGGAAAGCCGAATCGCTGAAGGCAATCGTCCACAGACTTAATCCTGGACACGAAGAACGATGAGAGAATATCCCATTCGCGGCGATTGGTCCCGCTGAGCGGGATAGTTCAGAAAGACGAATTGCCAACAAGGCGCGGGAGGCGATTCCGGTGTATGCCGCTCGTTTCATTCGATTCCCCTTGACCCGGAATGGCTCGGCTTAGTCGTTCTGCCGAGAAAATGGGTTGACTCCCGTAATTAAACCATTTTTATACCGTAATGGATTTCGAGTATGACTTGGAAAAGTCTGAATCGAATCGCGAAAAACACGGTATAGACTTTGTCGAAGCCCAACAGCTATGGGACGACCCAAAGTATATTATCGTCCCGGCACGATCGAGCACGGAGGATCGATACGCGCTTATCGCTGCCTACAACGGCAGTCTGTGGACCTGCATTTTCACGATGCGAGGCTCGAATCTGAGGATTATTTCGGCACGGAAGGCAAGAGGTGAAGAAAAAGAAGGATACCATCACGGCTGATGAATTTGACCGACGGTTTGATCGTGGCGAAGATATCAGCAGATATTTGGATTGGAGCCGAGCGAGGCGCCCGAGGTTGGAGCAGAGGCGAGTCAACGTTGATCTGCCCACTTGGATGATTGACACACTTGACCTGGAAGCGAAGCGAATCGGCGTTACCCGTCAGTCTATCATGAAAATGTGGCTGTCTGACCGGATTAAGGCAGAACAAGGCGTGGCAGAGAATGTCGGCTAACGCCGCCCTCCGCACTTGAGGTTTGAACCGAATATCTCCCAGCAACGCAGGAAACCATGTTCGGATTGTGCGAAGAGCAACAGATTCAACCGCAGAGGTCGAGGAGAACGCGAAGAGATGGCAAAAAGATAGGAAGGGAGTCCTTGATCCTTATCCGTTGCCGTGCTTTTCCCGCTTAGTGGGACTGCTAACATCTGGCGTAATGAGAGCAGAAACTTCGAACCATTCACCGAAGGCAATTCGGGCCGGCGCCCTCATGCCTCAGTGAGACGTTGGACGTCAAGAAATGATCGACACGGGACTTGAGGGAAAAGTCGCACTTGTCACCGGCGCAAACAATCCACTCGGAATCGGCGCCGCTACTGCGCGTGCATTATCGCGGGAAGGGGCAAAGGTGTTTCTGACCTATTTGCGGACGCAACCTGAGCCGTCGATCGTTTCCAAGTCAGGAGGTAATATCGCACTGGAGCCTGACCTCCCTCTTTATCACGAGATGAGAATGCAGGACGCTAGTCGCGTGATAAAGGAGATCAACGAATCCGACGGAACTGCGGCGGGCGAGGAGATGGATCTCACAGACACAGGCTGCATCCCGACTCTCTTTGATTCAGTTGAAGATAGGTTTGGCCGCGTCGAAATTCTGATAAACAATGCAGCACACTACGATCAGGCTGGCGATACCATTCTAGAGATCAGCAAATCAATCATTGATGATACGTTCAACGTGAATGTCCGGGCGTCCCTTCTTCTGACTCGCGAGTTCGCTCAACGGTGTCGTGCAAGTGCCCAAGGTTGGGGGAGAGTTGTGAACTTGTCTACTGGACCAGCGCAATGTTTCAAAGGGCAGATCTCGTACGGAGCGAGCAAAGCCGCTCTGGAGTCCCTCACGCGCAGTATTGCGCATGAATTGGGGCCTGAAGGTATCACCGTTAACGCTATTGCGCCTGGTCCCACGCAAACCGGATATATTACCGCTGCCGTCGAGCAAACAGAGCGGGATCGGATTCCCTTGGGGCGAGTGGGCAGACCGGAGGACATCGCTGACACTGCTGTCTTCCTGTGCTCACATCAAGCATCCTGGATAACCGGGCAAGTGCTACGGGTGACCGGAGGCCGAGATAGCTAGGTAAGCCGTGAAAGACAGAATCATCCGCGACACTAATGTCCAACCAAACGAGGGAGGTAATGTCGATTCCGCTACGCTTCATCGACATACCTCCTCTTAGCGTTATGCGAAAGGAGAAATAGATGAAGACCTATAATCCAATGATCATCCACTACGTTAACGACATGGATCGGGCCTATGCCTTCTACAACGAGACATTGGGTTTAACGCCCGATACTCGCTCTGAAGGATGGAGCACTTTGAGGTGTGGAGATCTCCTCGTCGCGCTACATATACTGGGCGAAGGAGAGGAACATCCGCTCCCTCATGCTGGGTTGAATCTCCAGGTCGATGATTTGGACGCTGCCGTGGAAGAGCTGAAAGCAGCCGGTGCCTCGATTCTCGCGGTCCGAGAAGCCGGTGGCAACATGCCGGTTCGCCTGGCCGAAGTTAAGGATCCGGACGGGAACGGATTTGAGCTGAATCAATTTGTCGGCTTGCCCGAGTAATCTGTCAGCGTGGCTTGGATCACGCTCAAGCTGGCGAAAACCAGAAATACGGTCAACCGTGGCACGAGGTGGTAGAAAAGACCGGGGAGCTCAGACTCCAAGCACAACGAAACCGCATAACAATAAAGGGTCGACTCAACGCCGGCTGACGCCGCCGCGAGTCACGCATGACGTTGGCCAGGCAAGAAGAGTTCTATGAAGAAACCTACACAGCGAGACGGTCGGTTCTACTTTGCCGCAATTACTTTTGCGGCAGCCCGGTTCGTGTTCGGATTAATACGGGCGTATGGCAGCCGCCCCGACCTAGGCCTGCTGTGGCTGGCATGCGCATCTTTCCTGCGGCTGTTATATTGTGCCGTCAATTCGACCGCCACGGATATCGTGTTTGTTAGGGATCGTCGCCATGAATGTGGAGCAATCGACCATCGAGATGGGCCTGCGTAAGCTCGATCTTGTCGGCTGCGACGTCGCAGTGCATTCCTCGCTCAGTTCATTCGGGAATGTAATTGGGGGGCCTGGAACGGTCATCCGAGCCCTACTGCGAGTCTGTCGAACGGTGCTCATGCCCAGTTTCTGCGAGATCGGCAGAACGAATCCGCCTCCCGATGATCGGCCTTCCCAGAATGGCTGGGACTACGACTCATACTCTTTCGACATGTCCTCTACGACGCCTTTCGACGGGAGCTTGTTCGATGAAATGTCCGAGATCAACGTCACAGAAATGGGCCGTATCGCGGCCGATTTCTTGCGGTTCTCCGGGACGGTTCGGAGCAAGCATCCGTCCATGTCATGGGCAGCCAACGGACCAAGGTCCCAGTGGTACGTCTCGGACCACGCCTCGAATGACCCCAACCTCCCGTTGAAAAGGCTTGTCGATCAAGAGGGCTCGATTCTTCTCTTGGGTGTGGGTCTCAACAGATGCACCGCCATTCATCTGGCCGAGGAGCATGCAGGACGACGGTCGTTCATCCGCTGGGTACTCCATGTCGACGGAGTCGTGCGACGGGCTCGTGAGTACGGATGCAGCGAAGGGTTCATTAAACTCGAACCGCACCTGGAAAATCTGGCGAGTTGGACAACAATTGGGAATTGCAGTTCCGTCAGCTATCCTGCTGCTTCGCTGGTCAAATCGCTCGTTCCAGTGATCGAATCAGATCCAAGCATCACCCTGTGTCATCGCGGTGAGCTTTGTCGCTGCCGTGATTCGGCGAGAGGAGGTCCGATAGAGGCGGGTGAACGGTGAGTGGGAGAGAGGGAGAGGTTGCAGCGGATGAAAGAACAGCATCGGATGGGCAGGAGAGTTGCGAGTTTCGGGTTACGAGTTGCGATTGAATGAAAGAATTTCTTTCTTTGTCGTAAGCTTCATCGATGAACCTCGATTCCAATAGTACCGCAACAACCCTCCTTGGGCACCTTGTCGTGAGCTTTGTCGTACGCCTTGGACGAATGTTTGCGAGGGGGCCGATCAGTATGTTTGAGAAATGAAGAAAATCATACTCATCGGTGACTCCATCCGGATGGGGTATCAGGAAGAAGTGCGCAGACGATTGGCTGGCTGGGCTGATGTGTGGAGTCCGGGAGAGAATGGTGGAACGAGTGGGAATGTTCTCGCCCACCTCGACGAATGGGTGATTTCCCGAAGTGCCGATGCTGTGCACATCAATTGCGGGTTACACGACCTTAAGAAGGAGTTCAATCAGGACGCTGCCGCCGTGCCTTTGAGTTCCTACACCGAGAATGTCCGTTCTATCTTGACGCGCCTGAATGCGGAGACCAAGGCCACCGTGGTGTGGGCCTTGACGACACCTGTCAATCAGAAGTGGCACCACAAGAACAAGGGCTTCGACCGATTCGAAACGGATGTTGTCGCCTACAATGCGGCCGCTTCGGAGATTTGCCGGGAAGTGGGTGTCGAGGTGAACGACCTTTATTCGGTGGTTATGTCCGCCGGTCCCGACAGGATTCTCCTTGAGGACGGGGTCCACTTCAGACCCGAGGGTAACGCCCTACTTGGGAAGTGCGTGGCTGAATGTATTAGAAGAGTCGCAGGGATTGAGAAGGCAGAAGACCGGGCTCGTCTTTGAAGTTGTGGCAACCCACCCCTAACCCCTCCCAGAAGGGGATCGACAGGAGATAACGATTGAGATCACGACAAAAGAGTACTGGAAAGGTTTATCTTTCGTCATTTCCACGGATTAACGTTCCTTGCTGAGCCGAGTCTTTAACATGATATTGGCTGGAGAATACCTTATTCTGGCTCAATCTCCCGATTCTGAGAATGTGTATACCGGCTCGCCTTCCCTGGCGAGGTTGCCCGGTGGGCGCCTGGTGGCAAGCTACGAGTGGTTCCGTCAGAAACCGCTGAAGGAGGAAGTTCCCGATCAGACCGAGATTCTGGTGAGCGATGACAACGGCGCAATCTGGCGAAAAGTCGCTGCCGTAGACTTCATTTGGGCATCCCTCCTCGCGGTCGGTGATGCCCTCTACATGATCGGCAATCGGCGGAAAAGCCGCGAAATCTGCATCGCCGGTTCCTCTGACGGCGGAGAAAGCTGGTCGCATATCGTGACGCTGTTCGAGGGACGCTTCCATTGCGCTCCAACCCACGTTCTACTCCGCCGAGACTTTGTCTACCGTGCCTTCGAGACCTGCGTCGGTCCGCGGCCGGATTGGAAGTCGCTGGTTGTGGCGGGGGATCTCACTCGCGATCTGCTGGACCCCTCGTCCTGGCGCATGTCGAATCAGCTCACTTTTCCCGGAGTGCCCGACGGACTGACGCAGAGAAAGTACCCGGCAAGCGATGAGGAGAAGGTTCCCCACGACAGCTGGCTGGAAGGGAACGTCATCGAAGTAGGCGGCGAAATGTGTGTGCTATTGCGGACTATTATCGATGGGCACTCTACGGCCGGTTTGGCCGCGGTGTGCGGGCTGCAGGATGATGGAAGTGAAATGCACTTCCGCTTCCTGCAATTCTATCCGATGCCCGGTGCGCAGTGCAAATTCCACATCGTGCAAGACCCGGCCAGCGACCTTTTCTGGACCACCGTGACGATTCCCACCAACACCTGGCAGGATCGGGAACCGTTACGCGCCATCGGGTTTCAAGGACCTCCCGGCAATGAGCGACGCCTCCTGATTCTCATGTATAGCATCGATGCGCTGAATTGGTTCCAGGCCGGCTGTGTGGCGATGGACCGGCATCCCTGCAATTCATTCAGCTACGCCTCCCAACTGATTGTCGAAGATGATCTGCTGGTTCTGGCGCGCACCTCGCAGGGGGGCAGAAACCAGCACGATACGAACCTGATCACGCTACATCGGGTGCGGAATTTCAGAGAGCTTGCCCTCGACTTGGCACCGGGTTTGAATGACCGAGCACAGGACAACGTCATCCAGCCGACGCCTTGAAGGCCTCGGCTAATGCTGGCGTTCGATGTATCTAGAAACCAAACTCAACAGCGTCGATCGAGCTGATGCGGAAAAGTTTAGCCGGGAAATCCTAGGATATTTGACAGCCTTACTGAAGGGAGGAAAGATGAAGTCTGCGACTCCTGGTTGATGAATGAGAATCACCATGACAACATTCGAACAGTGGATTGACGCAGTAGGAGCGGGGGATGTCGATCGTGTGCGTGACCTAATCGAGCGACATCCAGAACTTGAGAGCCATGTCCGATTCCGCATTTAAACGAGTGGAGCAACTGCTTACTTCGCGGGACATCGAGTTTGGTGTATCACGGCACAAGCCTGTCTATACGAGCGAGGAAGCGGCCGCGGTTCGGGGCGTCCCATTGTCCAGTGGTGCTAAAGCGCTGATCTGCAAAGGAGACGATCGGTTCGTGATGTTTGTCATTCCGGCCGACTGCAAGTTGGCCAGCAAGCTGGTCCGGCGGTTGTTTGGTTGGCGGAAACTACGGTTTGCGAATCGGGAAGAAGTGCTTACGTTGACTGGGTTGACACCCGGCTCCATTCCGCCTTTTGGCAGCGTCTTCGGGTTGCCCACTTATTGCGACGAGAAGCTCAGCCAGAACACGACGATCAATTTCAACGCCGGGGACCACACGATATCGGTGAACATGCGCTATGTGGACTACCTCGACGCGGAACAGCCCGAAGTGGGAACTTTTGCTGAATAGGAGGCGTTTGGGGAAAATGCCACGAATGAAGAGAGGGAGTTTGAGGGAAACGGAGCCAGGGAGACGCGGGAGGCAGAGGAGGATTGCCCAACAGTACGACAGGCTCACCGCGGACGGGATTCTGTTTCATTGTTTTACGATCCATGCGGGCGGCATTCTGCCGACCGCCGAGCCTCGGCATGCGGTCTTGGACTCCTACCGTCCCGGCTGGGCTCAGCCCGTTGGGTCCGTCCCCGAGTGGCCTGAGGAAATCGTCCGCGACGCTTCACCCGAACTGCTCGAAGGGCAGAATAGTGGGGTCATGTAGCAGATCCTAGACGTGCAGCGGGTGTAGCGCATCATCGGATTCATCAAAAAGTTAGCGGTTAAGAACGATGAGGAATCTGGAGACGAGGGCCCTCGAGCCCCAGCGGAATGGTCAGTTTGTTCATGCAGTCGGTTTGCATTTCGATCAGGGGCTCGAGAGCCCTCGCCCCCCAATGCCTAGTGACCTGCTCAGGCCGAGCGGAACTGGCCTCCCAGGGAAATAGCAGACCATCAGATTCGCGTAGCCAGTCTGAGCCTGTCGGTCATGGAGAATTGGGGCTGCATGTCTCGGAGAAATCCTTCCAGCAATTCCTCGATCGTGGCGCTCGTTGAATCGACGGTGAACTTTCGGATAATGAGCGAGCTGTCGTACTCCTCTTGGAAGCGTTGCAACACCGTTTCGACATCGGCTTCTTTGAGGATGCCCCTGGCCCGTGGATTCCGGTGCATCCGTTCCTTGATCATCTCGGCTGCAGCGTGCACCAGAACGAGCACCATATTGGGTGCGTGCAGGAGGAGTTCGGCATCCCAGGCGCGGGCCCGCGCTCGACGGTCGGAGAACGAACCGGGTTCTCCATAGCCGTAGTAGAGTGGGGCGTAAACGGCGTCGGCATAGTAGTGGTTGACGAAGAGGGCGTCGTCTTCGCGGAACATGTCGGCGTTCAAATGATGCCAGATCAAGTGCCGAAGGTAGTCTTCGAGCACCGCCGGTCGCAAGGAGAGGATCTGTTCCTGGTCTGCGACCGTGTTGAGATCGGTCTCCGTTTTGCCCACGGTCGATTGATCCCCCTCGGCGTGTACCATGAGGTGGCCATCGAGCGCTGGAACGACGAAATGATTGTGCCATCGAACAAGGCGCAGTCCCATCGCCTTGATCATCCATTTGGAAATCTCTGTGGCCACGGTCGTCTTCCCGGCGTACTCACAACCAATGATAAGCAGGTGCATGGGTTTTCGGCTTCCGTTCGCAGCAATTCCTCGAGTATGATCCAGCAGCCTTTACAAGGAAGAGATAATATCCTCCCCTTTCTGATCGGAGGAAATCCTAATGAAGCTCGGAATCAATACTGGATTCATCATGAAATTCGAGTTCGAAGAGGGACTCAAGTTTTCTCAGGATATCGGGGTGACGGCGGTTGAGGTCGGCACTACGAGTCCGGCGGCCAAGAAATACTGCGACCTGGACACCCTGCTATCGGATCAGAGTGAGCTCGATCGTTGGCTCGATGTCTACTCGAGTTACGGCATGGAGATCTATTCTTTCAGCGCTCACGGCCAACCGTTGACACCGGACCAAGAGGCAGCCGAGAAATATGATCTCTTGTTTCGGAAGACGTGTGAATTGATGGAAAAGATCGGCTCTTCACGGATGATTGTCGTATCAGGTTTGCCGGAGGGCGCGGAGGGAGACAGCCTCCCGGCATGGATCGTCACCACCGACGCGGATATCCTTCAAGAAGCCCTTGAATGGCAATGGGAGAAACGACTGTTACCCTATTGGAGGGAGCACGCGAAGATCGCGACCGATCACGGCGTCACCCTCTGCTTCGAAATGCAGATCCTTCAGATGATCCATACCCCGCTTCAACTCCGACGATTGCGGGATGAGATCGGACCGGTGGTGGCCTGCAACTACGATGTCTCCCATATGTGGGTTCAGGAGATCGATCCATTCAAGGCTATACATTGCCTCGGGGACATGATTGAGAATGTCCATCTCAAGGACACACTTTATCATGGGCCCAATTTAGACATTCGGGGACGATTCGATCCCACCAGTCCAGAAGAGTACAAGGATCGGTCGTGGACCTTTACGCTGCCCGGTTGGGGGCATGATGAGCAGACCTGGCGCGAGCTCATTACCGCGCTTCGATTCGTCGGCTATGATGGCATACTATCGCTGGAGATGGAGAGCGAATACATGGAGATAGAGGAAGGATTGCTGAAAGCGGCGGCGTTTATCAAGCCAATGGTGATCGAGCGTCCTACGGGTCGGCTCTGGTGGGAGTATAATAATGAAGTTTAGTTTTTTTTGAGCCGCCGAATTTCACGGATCAATTAGCAAAAGGGAGGAAAGAGAATTATGTCCATACAACTCGAGTTCGTGTGCCATGCCTGTTTTCGGATCTGGCAGAATGGCCGTCCGATCATTGTCACCGATCCCTACGGGCCGGATCAGCTGGGCCTCCCTGACAGGGGAGCCCAACTCGAGGCAGATACTATCATCGCCAGTTCACTTACGGACGCGGCGCACTCAAATCTGGGTTTGGTCAAGGGGAATCCCCGTGTCATCAATGCCCTGGATATCGCCCAAGGGAAGGAGGAGGCGAGGATCAACGGTGAGCGACTGATCACGTTGGGTGCGGCGGAAGATCCCGACCATCCACGGGGTGCCCAGGACAATGCCCTCTATGCCTTCAAGCTCGAAGATCTGTGGTTCATGCACATGGGCGATTTGGGGTACCGGCTGAGTGATGAGGATCTCGCCCCCTTTGCCAACCACTGCGATGTGTTAATGGCGCTGACGGGCGAAAACCTGACGCCGTCACATGAGGACCTCGACCCGATGTTCGATTTTCTGAAGCCGAAATGGATTGTCCCGATGCACTACGGGATTCCTCCCGTTAAATTCGCAATGAGCAGCATCGAGAAGTTTCTGAAACACCGAGGACAGGATCCGGTTTACAGCGCACGTCATCATACCGTTACGTTTCCATTGCCGCAGTCAGAAAACGAAAAGCCGACCATCGTTGTGCTCCAGCCTTCGGGATTTGAAGCGGTGGAAGAGTAGAGACGTCCCGGCGTTCTGCGGGGAGTATGCTATTGGAAGCTCCGGCATGGAGGGCGATGGAGGGCCCTCGAGCCCAGGCTACGTCGATCAATTTGATCAGAGCGTCGATTCTCAATTCTTTCCAGGGCCCTCGCCCCTCCAATATGGTGGCTACTCGGGCACGTTCGTTGGCGCTTCCAGCGGCCCAGATCGAGCGACGATAATCGCGAACAGACCAACCCTTATGAAGCTGGTTTGCCCTAATGTTGGGATTGTTGCTACACTAATGAGGGATTGCTGACGTCTATCAGAAAAGATCATGGCGGCGAGAGAGATTCTGTTGTTGGGAAACCCGAAGCTGTATGAGACCTGCGCCATTGTAGGACCAGAAGAATGCGAAGATTTGCGTCAGGTCGTATCCGACCTCCACGACACGTTGATGGGTTTCCGGATTCGGTACGGCACCGGCAGAGCCATCGCGGCTCCGCAGATCGGGGTCATGAAACGCCTCTTCTACATGTGCATCGACGACGTCTCGACTGTATTCGTTAATCCGGAGCTGACGGATATGAGTCGGGACATGATCGAATTGTGGGATGATTGCATGTCTTTCCCCGATCTGCTGGTCCGGGTGAAGCGTCACAGGTCCTGCTACATACGGTTTTGGGATCTGGAATGGAAAGAGAATGAAATCGCGGCTGAAGACGATCTCTCGGAATTACTCCAGCATGAGTACGATCACCTCGACGGCATCCTCGCCGTTTCCAGGGCCGTTGATGCGCGGTCCTTCGCTCTTAGAAGCCAGAGGGATTCCCTGAACACTGGATAGCGCTATATGGGTAGAAGGAGAAATCCGTAAGTGTCCAGAATCAGGCTTTCAGTTCTTAGCTGCCCGGTCTTGTGCCGGGGTGGCGCACGTTCCTTGCTAAACAACGTTTGTCTCTACCGACCCCCACCCGTCCCATCTCGCCTCAGATCCGGCGGCGCTGGGTCTGAGGCGAGATGGGACGGGTGGGGGGGGTGTTGTGCCATTTCCGTGGTGTAGCCATAAATTGCGCGTCACCCCGGCACAAGACCGGGGCAGCCAAGAATCCTATTTCGACTCTTCCAAAAAATGGGCAAACACAACGCGGTTAGCCATCGGGGTTTATGATGATCTTCCCGTGGGTCTCCGGCGAGGCGAGATCCTCAAAGGCCTGAGCGACACCCTCGAACCCGACTTTTCCTGTGATTAGTGTTTCGACCGGAATGCGGCCGTCGGCGATATTGTGGAGGGTGGCGTTAAATTCGTCGGGTTTGTAGCCCAGGACGTACTGCAGGTTGAGCTCCTTATCGAGGGCGAAGATTGAGTCGAGATGGTCGGTTTCCATGCAGTATCCAACCACGACGATTCGTGTAGCCCTGGGGACGGCGGATATGACTTGATTGAGAACACCGGGCACACCGACACATTCGAAGGCGACGGCGGGGCGGTGGGTCGGGGGCTGAAACCACTCCTGCGGATTGGGAGGTTCATCGGGAGGTTCGACAGCCGCGACGTCGGCCCACCGTTCGTAAGGTGAAGTTTCGGCGGGGTCCACCACCACGTCGGCCCCAAGGCTCTCGGCGAACTTGCGGCGACGCGGGGAGAAATCGGCGGCGACAATCGGCCGTGCCTCCTTAAGACGAAGGGCCGTTATAACAGCGAGTCCGACAGGACCGCACCCAATGACCAGAGGAACGTCACCTTTATCGAGCCGGGCTTTCTCAACCGCATGATATCCGATCGCCATGGGCTCGGTGAGAGCGGCGTGATCAGCTGACAGACCTTCGGGAACCGGAAAACTGAAGCCTTCGGTGAGCCGCATGTATTCGCCATATCCCCCGGAGCCTTGAAGAGACCAGCCGATGCCGAATCTGCGGTTATTTTCCACCAGTCGAGGAAGGGCGCAGACGAGGGTTCCCGGCTTAAGCTTTTTCGAAGTCCGCGGGCCATGGTCGACAACCTCGCCGCAAAACTCGTGGCCCAGGACGACCCCGTCGCAGAAATTCGCCCCGAATCCATTGGTCCTGGAAGCACATTCGCGAAGCTTCTCACCGTAGAGACGGGCGTGCAGATCGGTGCCGCAGATGCCGCAGGCCCGGGTCTTAACAAGGATCTGGCCCTCCAAGGGTTCGGGTTCCGGGACTTCCTCGACGACGAGTTGCTTGTTGCGTATAGTGACCGCTCTCATCCAACCCTAGGCTCCTTTCGGATGCTTGCCGTTAAGTAGACCTATGTCAATTGATCCGTTGGACATGAGAACAGAGAGTGTACCCTCAAGTGGCAGGGCAGTCCCTCAGCCTGACGGCATGGTCTCACTCCCACTTAGAGCTCGTCCCAGTGGTGGAAACAATGGATTTTTAATGAGTTATGGGCAAAAAAAAGGCCGGATAGAGCTGCAAAAAGCTCGATCCGGCGAAAAAGGGCGCTTATGCTTGCGTTAGTCAAATACAAAGCACGCCCTTCTCATGAAAAATATTGCCGTACAAAGCTTCCTGCGTCCAGCCCTAACTCCAGTCATTCGATGCAAAGACTACACCGTGTTTCTGGAAACAATGGAGCGGATTGACCGGGTTTTGATCGACTCCTCGCTGGAAAGGGAGGCGATCGTAAAAGCCTTGGAAGGATGGGATGAAGCGGGAGGGAAGGATCGGGAGCGACGCGCTCTAAGAGCGATAAAAGCGCTACGGGTGGAGGTGGTGCGTCATTTACTCGGAGGGATATCCTTTCGTTGTCTGTCGCAGGAGTTGGGACGCAGTGAGCTTCTGGCTAATTTTTGCCGGGTGCGTGAGGTAGACGGGATCCGGAAAATATCGAAGAGCAGTCTGGAACGGGATTCGAAATTCTTCGACGAAGCGTATCTGAGACAGCTGCATGCAAGGATGACCGAGGTGGTGGGCAATGCTGAACATTGTGGTGAGGCAGGATTAGAGAAGCCGATCGATACGAGGGAATGCCTGATCGACGCCACTTGCCTGGAAGCGAACATCCACTGGCCCGTGGACTGGGTCTTGCTCAAGGATGTGGGAGCAACGCTGCTCAAGGCGATCAGTCTGATCGGGCAGGCGGGAATGAAACAGCGCATGCCCCAGGGAGCAAAGGGATTGGCTCGGGAGATGAACAAACGGTGCCTGGAGATGACGCATGCGCGTCGGCGCCGGGAGGCGGGCAAAGCGCGTAAAGGGATCCTGCGGCGGATGAAGCTATTGCTCAAGAAGATTGAGGGCCATGCCCTTCGCCACCGTGACTTATTGGAAGCTATGTGGATGCAAAGCGATTACACCGAGAAGAAGGCGAGCCGAATCATCGAGCGAATGGATGGTATGTTAGAGCAGATACCGCAGGTCATGAAACAGGCGCACGAACGGATCATAGGGGGGCGGCAGGTGAAGAATGAGGAGAAGATCCTGAGCGCCTACGAACCTGAGATTGACGTCATCGTGCGAGGCAAGGCAGATCGGGAGGTGGAGTTTGGCAACACCCTTTATTTATGCGAGAGCGCAGAGGGATATCTGTTGGACTGGAAACTGTATGGGGGGCAGGCCCCGAGCGAATTGAAGCAGCTTTGGGAAAGTCTGGAGAGGCAAAAGGGCTTCGCTTTAGAGGAGAAGATCGAAGCGATCAGTGGGGATCGGGGCTATGCCTCGAAGGCGGCCAGCAAGCGGCTCCAGGCAGAGGGGATTTTTGACGCCCTTACGCCCCGCAATCCACAAGAGCTCAAGGAGCGGATGGAGGAGCCGCGCTTTGTCCGGTTGCAGCGACGACGAGGGAGCACCGAAGGCCGGATCGGAGTGCTCAAGAACCGATGGCACGGGGGCAAGATACGCAGCAAAGGCTTTGACAACCGTAACCTTAGCGTGGCCTGGTCGGTTCTGTCCCACAATCTATGGAAAATCGCGCAGAGACTTGCGCAAGAACATGAGAAAGAGGCAACGCAGGCGGCATAGGGATCCAAGAATCGAGTCAGAGGCGCTTCCTTGGGAGAACTATCGACTCAAAGCGAGAGGAAGGGTGCTGGAAAGGTGCATAACGGATAAAAGGTAAGCTACCGAGGACGGAAGGCATGTCGTGGTCTACATAACGTGACGAAGATTGATATCGGTATCAGGCTTCCACCCAAATCCTCTCGGATTTGGGACAGCCTCCACTTAAGGCTCGAAGAATGAGTGCAGAATCTGATCGGAAATTGCCTCTTCGATAACCCTTTGGGTGCGGTACTGTTCTGCCACCTGAGAGATATTCACCGTGTCGAAAACGGGCAAAAGCATCATCGTGAAACCCGCATGTAGGTTGAAGTTTCAGGTTAAGACTCGAGCACTCAGTCGTCGGTATCAGTGTTCCACGCGACATTGCCTTTTGGAATGCGTAGGGTCGCCACCTCGCCCTCCTGTAGCTGGAGCTCCGCCGTGCGCTCCGCTCGAGGGATGAGGTCGGGTAGCGGCTGGGAAGGCAGCTCCTGGTACCAAAACGCGACCGAGCTGTAGTCGTCGCTCCGTTCGATATAGCGCTTGTGGGGGTCGTGAATCAGGTTCAGGTCGTTGCCCATATGCTGCACTTCGACACGCAGGTCCTGGTGGAAGTAGACCGGGTCTGCAACGTGCCAACGATAGCAGCTGGCAAGATTTCCAAAGCAATAGGGTGCTCCCGAATACGGCGTGTGGTGCTGGAATATTCCCGATGAGGCGCAGAAATAGTCTTCCAGGCCGGATCCCACGATGGTGGGAAACTGATTGTCACCGTCCAGGTAGAACTTGACCTCTCCCTCACCCCACCACACGTCGGTGCGATCGTCGTGATCCAATGTACGAACTCCGAGCACGCAACCCAGATAGACGCCGTGTCCCTCCACCTTCGGCAAAATGGCGTAGTCCCTGCCCAGAATGACCGGGTTCTCTCGTCTAAAGAGGGCGTGCAGTCGTCCCAGATCATCGACGGCGTCCCCAGCGGTGTAGTCGATAAAAAAGGCCAGATCCGTCTGATATCCCGTGTTGTTTTCAATCGTCAGGAGAGCGTGGCTGCCGAAGGGCATCGGCAGGTAGCTATTCATCGCACACCCGTCGGTATTGGTGAAGAGCGCGGAGGAGAACGGCCTCTTGCGCCCGTGTGCAATTCCAAAGAAGTCTCCGACTGGGCACTCTACGGAGGGATGACTCTGTCCGTCCCAGTGGCACCTGAGTATAAGGTTGCGGCAGAGCTCGTAATCATCCTTTTCGCCCTTCTCCGATCCCAGCGCGAGCCAGACGTGACGGATCATTCCAGGACCTTCGATGTCGGCCATGGTCACGAGTGTGTCTCTGTTGAACGGGCGCACGAAAGGAGATCCCTTCCAGCCGCCTCCAGCTTGCGCCCCGCGTCCCTTTCCGCCGGTCGGGTTCTCCGGCGATATGCAGCGACTCTCGAGATTATTGAGCTTGGGTATTGCGGTGATTTCGGGGGTCATTGTGTCGATCGCGGTTGATCCGAAGTGTCGATTAGATACAGGATGAGGAAGAGAACGAGGAAGAGGAAGATTTACGCGGGTTCATCTGCTCGAATTAATCCCCTGCAAGTAATTCACGACATCGTCAGTAGGGAGCACATCGCCTAAATCGATGGCAATATCCAGAAGGAATACTTCGTGCATCAATTCGCAGCGCTCGCCGACGGCCTCCCGCGGTACGATCACGTTGAATCGGTCTCGTGCATCTCTGCATGTCGCGTAGACACAGTGGCTGGTGCTGCAGCCCGTGACGATCAGCGTGTCGGCACCGACGTTGGTCAGCATGTTGTGAAAGTTCGTTGCCTGGAATGCGGATGCGTAGTGTTTGAGAATGAGCTTCTCCGATTTTTTTCGCTGCAGCCTGGGATCGAGCTCCATAAGCGCCGCCGGCGCTTCTGAATGAACCAAGCTCGGGATCTTCTTGTTGCCCGGCCGCGGTGGATCGGCCGGGTCGATAGAACCCGAGGAGAAGAAGATCGGTAACTCTGCTGCCCTCGCGGCTTCGAGCAGCCGGCACGTCGCTTCCACCACCGGATCGAGGTTCGTTCCCATCATCCCCTGTTGAGTCGTCCAGCCAAGAGCGAGATCGATGACCAGTAGCGCCGGATGTTCGCCGAATCCCACCGGGTGTCCCCAGCCGTTTCTCAAATAGCGTTGGCGCAGCTCGCGCAGGTGTGCTTTGAGCGGCTCTCGGAGTTCATCCGGCAGGCGTAGGTCTTCGGTTCCCACTCTTGGAGCTGTGTTTGTCATAATGCCCTCCTCTGGCATCCAGGTTTATCGGTGATCAGAAAGTTGAATATTGGTGCGGATTTCCGTGCGGATCAACCGCAGGGTTCGCCTCAGGTATACTTGAGCAATCGTCACATCCATATGTGCGGCCGCACATATGGATGTGACAAACCTGTACACTGGAACCAAGTTCCAAACTGGATTGACACCGCGAGCCTCAGTGCGGCTGGAACTCGGGCGACAAGCGACGGCATTCCACCTATCTCAGGTAATAGCGCAGGAGGGGTTTGACGTCATCTGGTAGCGAAGCAAAAACCGCGGCGGGTAGAGGATAGACGATGTTTGATTCCTCTTGTCCCTGGGCGTCGAGCATTGCCTCGCGCTCCGGAAATCCGGGTTTGAGTGGATTCACGTTGAACCACCAGGGACCGTAGCGCACCGTGACTCCGGCCCGCGGCTGGTCGGTGTGATTGATAGCCGGGGCGTGCCAGAGCCGGCTGTCGAACATGAGGATACTGCCGGCCCTACCGGTAGCGCGAACTTCACTGGGATGGGGCGAGCGATTATCCTCTCCGTATTGCTCGCTCCAGTTATGGGGAATCCGGTGACTGCCCGGAACCAGGCGGGTAGCGCCGTTTTCCAGCGTAAAATCGGAGAGCATGAAGATAACGGTGAGGAGCATCGGAGTATCCGGGTACGGCGCCTCGATGACCGCTGCGTGTTTCTGGTTAAATGGCCAGTCGGAGTGAAAGCCCTGAGGATTTCCTCCGGGGAACAGCACAACCGGAGTCGTGATGGTAATCTTGACATGCCGGCCCCACAGAGCTTCAGCCACATTCACGATCCGCGGGTCTGCCAGATAAGGTGCCAGAGATTGGTTTCTGTTAATGAGGCTGCCCTGAACGATGCGCAGATCTTCGGGGTTGGAGGAAGCCTTAGCATCCTCAACCGTAGCCAGGATGCTATCCCTGATTCCCGCCACTTCGTCTTCTGGGATGATGTCTTCCACAACCATCCAGCCGTCCTCCTTGATGCGAGTTGTGGTATCGGAAACGGTCACAGCAATACCATTAGTTGGGCTGAGTCATGGTAGCAATTGCCAAACATGATACATTTGAACATTGCCTTTTCCTCAGCCGGGAATTCCTATTGAGGCCGGCTCATCTCCACCTCAGCAAGTAACATCTAAGACAGATGGAGAAGATAAACCTGGACCGACGCAATTATCTGCCGGAACACGGCATTCGCGTGCCGGCCGACGAACACCACGGCCTGCTTGTCCGTATTTTCGAGAAGGTCGGCATGCCGAATGCCGACGCCGATCTGTTGGCAGGAATCCTCACTCGAAACAATCGTCGTTGTATCTACAGCCACGGCACCGGGCAGGTGTCCCACTATCTGGAGGAGATCAGAGAGGGGAAGGTCAATCCTCGCCCGAAGGTGTCCATCGTCCAGGAGGCGCCGGCCTCACTGGTGATGGACGGCGACGGAGGACTGGGATATTTCCCTTGCTGGAGGGGAACCGAAAAACTCATTGAAAAAGCCAAGGAAGGAGGAGCCGCGGTTTTAAGTACCGGCAACCATCACCACTTCGGTTCCGCCGGAAATTACACCCGCATGGCCCTCGAGCATGATTGCATCGGCATTGCAATTTCCTCGCATCGTATGTACGTGAGTGAGGATGACTCGGTGGCCCGCATCATTGCTTCATCTCCGATCAGTATTGCCGTTCCCGCTGGAGACGAGCCGCCATTGGTCATGGATATGGGTGTCAGTCTCTTGGGGTTCGAGGAGGAGCTTTTCCGCAGATTGCCGACGGCTTTTTTCAAAAATATGGCGTTGAGCGCCGCAATCCGTGCCTTGGGCGGGGTCTTCGCGGGTATCTTCCGCCAAGAAATGGTGGAGTCGGAGTGGGAATCAAACCAGGGCTCGTTTATCGTAGTCGTCAATGTGGCTCACTTCACGCCGGTCGACGAATTGAAAAAGGAGATGGACCGATTCATTTCCGAAGCGCGCCGGGCCCAGCCGCTTCCAGGTATGGAAAGGGCGGAACTGGCGGGCGGAAACGAGTGGCACTGGGAGCGGGAGAATCGGGGAAAAGGAATTCCCCTCAGCGACGAGCACGTTAGGAATCTACAGGAAGAAGCGGACAAGCTCGATGTGACGACCCCCTTTGAGAGCTTCGAAGATACGCGATTCTAGTCAGCCTGGAAATCGTTAGATTTCCAGGCTACAGATTCATCTCCCAGGCTTTGATGTCTTCGATGACAGCGTGGCCGTTTTGGACGATAATTCCGAGGCGGCGGGGCGTCGAACCGATGGAGCCGGGTAGGTGGGAGGTGTTGAAAGTCTGGGCATACATGCCATCGACGTAGAGCTCGAAAATGTTCCCACGGATGAGAAGGGTAAGTCTGTGGGCTGTATTGACTTCGACCCCCGCGACCGATGCACAGCCCGCGCCGATCAGATCTTCTCTGTTGAACCTTCGCTCGTGATTCAAATCGAGATGACCGATTTCGGTAATCCCGTAAGTCATTAACATGATGGAAGTCCCACTCCCCGGGCTTTCCTCCAGAAAGAGACCGATGCCCGGGCCGCTTTCGGATCCGGTGCTCCCGATTCTGAAAGTCGCTTCGAAAACCAGGCCACATTCGAATGGGAGCGGTTGGTCCAAAACCAGGACTGCGGATGGAACTCTCCATGAAGAAGGTGAAACACGAGCCAGGTTCGGGTCGTCCACCTGGTGAAGGAGCCGAGCGATCTCTCGACGAGACTTCACCTCGAGGCGATTGCTGGACAGAGCGATTTCGAAGTCTTCTTCCGAGCTATCTTGAACGTTACTTGGTCCACTCTTCCCCAGGACCCGCTCGAACTTCGCCATGTCGACTTCGATCTCCTGGTCTTTGATAGACTCGTTTCCTTCCCAGTAGGCCAACCGCAGGTGTCCATCATCATCGACGATTCCCTTCTTCAGGGGCGGTAACCAGGCATTGCCCTCCGTGTAGCCGTATCCATCGTACATATAGCTGCTGAAGAGGAGGTCGCCACCGGCCCGGCAAGGCCTGGCCCAAATGTGAACGGAACGGTCGGAATTCCCGCTGAGCCTGTAAGCCAAAAGATCGGGACGGAATGGACCCCTGACCGACTCGCCGACAACTGTGAAGACACAGTAGCCGATGTTTCCCGCGTATCCCGAATGTCCGCCAAAGGCATAGAACTTTCCTCCGATTTGTTGCCATCCCGACCACTCGAACGGGACTTCGCCTGGTGGACGGAAACGTCCCCATTCGAATTTTGGCGCCGGAAGCCCCTCCCACCGAATGCCGTCTTCGGATCGAAGCCAGCCCCCGGGTCCCGACGCAATACCGTAAAAGGCGGTACGACCTTCCTCCTCGAGCGAGATCACATCCATACAGTCGAGCCGGCTGTCGGGATCATAGTAGCGGGAATCAGGATAAACATCAAATTCCTCACCCATGTAGTTCCAATTCCTGAGGTCGGCCGACTCCCAAAAGCGTAGGACATTTTGCTTGTCCGAAGAACCTCGTGGTTCCGGCGAGTCAGGATAGAGGGTGGTGAAGCTCCCGTGGTTCAGGTAGAATCTGTCTCCCGCCTGCCAGACATTCATGGCATAGACAATAAACGGAGCGGTGATAATTGGTCCCACATCGTTCCAGTGGACACCGTCTTCCGAAACCGCCTGCCAAACCTTTGAGTAATAGCGCGAATCATAGGTATCGCCCGGCACTTCGGTATACATGCTGAAGAGGTAGAACCGATCGTCCTTCCAGAATACGACGTTGTCCTTAAATCTGCCGGTTGAGGGTTTGTAGAGCATGGGTTCTCTTTGATCGAGTTAGTCTCAAGTTTGGAGTTGTTTGACGGGCAGCTGAATACTGATGTTCGACCGCTTCCCAAGTTCGAACAAGCCGATAGGAATGAGTATCGTGCTGCATGTGCAGAACGTCGTGCTACAACGAGTCATCCAGGTTCCTGCGTTTTGACGCGATGGCGTCTCTAATGGCATCGTAAGCTGGGTTCGTCATCTGATCCTTGCCGCGTTCTACCTTGGTCTCGAAGGTATCAAGCTCCGCGTGTGTGAAATCCGTCCTCGGCATGAATTCAAGGTAGTTGGCCATCTCCATTTCGATCAGGTCGCACAGTTCGTCTTGTGTAACAGGCGTTTTCTCCTTCCGGATTCGATCCCACAGCGTTGCGCTCTCCTTTCCCAGCGCCTCAAAAAAGCCCGCTCGCATGGTTACGCTGAAGAGGAAAGCCAGAACGTTCTGCGCGTTCCCCGATGGCCTCTCGAATGCGTTGGCGATCTTCAAGTGAAGCCGAGGCGGTTTTGTACGACTGCGTTCCGTAGATACTGTGAAACAGCCCACCCAGGCAGACAGCTTGGCAGTTTCCCCAGGTCAAGAGGTAATCGTGGGTGCCCCGTAAGTGGTCCAGGAGGTCCCGGCCGCTGTGCGGGTTCTCACCAGTTTTCAGATCAAGCAGGAGGTCGAGGTGCTTCTGTTCGATCACGGTTGCGCGGCAACGGTCGGTGAAAGCGCGAAACTATGGTCATGCATAAATCTCTTCCAGACGGTGCGTGAGTTGGCGCGCTACTGACCAACCAGCTTCGACGAATAAATCCAACACCTGCAACAGCGCTGAAAGACACGCGGAATCGCTATCTTTATCAGATTGAAAAATCTCCCGATGATCGGCCAAAGCACGCTGAATGAGTTTCACCACATCGCGGACAGGTAACGGTTCATGCTGAAACCCTGCAGGAGCACTGCTGCAAATAGATTGTGTAGCGAGCAGAAAGACCTCGCGGGGAGAACATGGTAGCAGATGATACAGAGTCTGAACAAGTCTCCGCGAGATATGGACGTCTCAGCTCAGCCGCACGCATAAACGGCTTCACGAATAGATAAACCTACTCTTCCTCCATCTGATCTCCGGCTCGCATTGTCGCCCACCAGACATAGTCGGCGTGATGGACGATGGTCACGTGAAGCGACCTCTGAACGAGTTCTCCTTCTCCGGAGTGGCAACCGGCGGCGTGACAGACCTCCTCAGGTAGACCAACCGTCAGACAAGTGTGGGTGCCGTACTGCGGGTGCCTGATGGCAGGACAACCAGCGCGTGCGGTATTCTCTCTCCAGCGTTTCTGATTATCGGGATCAAACTCGTAGGGTTTACCCACGTCATGGCAGATAGCGCAGGCAATGAGTAGATCGCGATTAATGGGTAGGGCTGGAAACTGCTTTACCATATCGTCACCTATGACCATAGCGATTCTTGTTACACCGCGGATATGGTCGGTTTGTGTTCCCGACTTTAGAGCCGGGGTATCGGCGTTTCCGCTGGCTCGCATCTGATCAATCGAATCGAATGAGCTTTTGCTAAGACTGTAGACCCAGGCGTCGATCACCTTGCTGCGCAAGGACTCGTCGCTGATCTCCTCGAGTTCCGGAAGGATCTCAATGACGGTGTTGCGGAGTTTCTCTTCTCTTTTTGTGGCATTCATAGCTGTGACTCTTGTCGATTTATTTCTAGTTTGCAACGGATGAAAGAACGGCAGCGGATAGGGTGGAATTCCAGAAACCCAGTAGGCGCACTTTTTGCCCCAATCCGTTGCTATTTCCCGGCGTGCCGGGATTGCACCTCAGTCTTGGCAACGAAGAAGGTTTAATCGGAAAGGCCTCGTGATCGTCGCTCGCCTCCATCCGCTGCTTCTCGATGAACTCTCTCTCATCATACATCACGAGGCGAAATCCTACCTTCGAAATGATTGATCTTTCTACCGTCCATGTTTCTGCCATGTCTCGGCGAACTTCGCGTTCTCTGCGGTTTACTTGCCGTCTTTACGTAAGCCGACTCGAGGTTCTGCTACCAGTCTTCGGCTTCGACGTTCGATTCGCCTTCGATCTTGATCTGATTCTCTTTGCACCACTTGAGTAGCGTTTCCTTTTTTCTGGCCTCTTCAAACGTATACCATTTTTCGAGCAATCCAGTATTCGCCAGGAAGTCCTTGTACGGGGAGTAGTAGGCACGATTATCAAACATCCCACCGCCGGAATTTACAAATTCGTAAGCCAATTCTAGATCCATATAGTTCATGGTGGAGTTCTCTGGCGAACGTCAGCGCTGAGATCCAATTGCGCTCGGAATTGTTGCTCTCCACGGCGTTCTCTTGAGGTCTTCTCCCCGAACCGAAAACGCAGATGTCCCTCTCTGCAGGATTAGCTGCGCCGGGCGGAGAATTACTTGCTTCATTCCCGCCGTTGTCGTAGTTCTCTTTTTGCTTCCTCACAGGGGATGAATTTATCCTTTCCCTCTCTCAGGTTCTTCTCCCGCTCCCTGAGAACATCGTCGTGCCAATTCGGAGATTCGAACTCTTCATCCGGGCGACTCAAATTCCGCCAAAGTTCTTCCATTGCCTGTAGCTTCTCCAGCCTCCTCATCTTGTCTAATTGCAATACCGACTTCATGAGTATAGGTTCTTACAGATGGGTTTCGTTTTCCAGATGATTTTTCCGAGATTTGAACGTCAGTAACAAGCTGCCGTCGTTCAGTCGGCTTTCAGAATAGTCCTGTTCTGCTTCCTTTTCATAAATTCGTAAGTTTCCTCGTATGGCCAAATCGATTCCAAAGAGGGCTATGCCCGAACTTCATGGCCGTAGATGGACCACGCTTCCAGTTCTGATATCTCGCCTTCTCGCTCCGACAGCATGACTCCGACTAATCCTGAGGATTTCACTCTTAGAAAGCGATTGGAGCCCTGATCATTCAGGGGACATGGGGATAGATTTCATCGGCGATCCCGTAGTTCTCCGCGAGTAGCGCTATGAGCATTCCCAGTAGCGCAGGGCGTCCTTGAGAATATCATTGGGAACCATGGGGCGATGAGAGGATCCGTCTGATTGCAGCATATCCAATCCTACCTAAACTCGGAATCTATGACGGCCTTCTCTGCACCGGATGGAACGTACGCAAAATAGAGTTTAACGGGCATCTCTCCGGTGTTGAAGAACTGATGATCGGTACCGGGCGGCGTATAGACCACGGTGCCCGGTCCGGTGTCTACTTCGCGTTCTCCGACGATAGCCCGTCCCGTTCGCTCGAAAAAGAGCCATATCTCGGCGGCGTCGGGATGGTTGTGCTTGCTGCCCTGCTGGCCAGGCGGGACCTCGGTATAACCTATAGAGAAATCCTCCAGCCAGTCCTGCAAGAGAGGTGATAGGAGAACTCTGACGTCCCGAACAAAAGGTTCCGGAGTCCTCATGCCACTACCCTTGGTGATATCGGTGACAATTACATGGTCTGTGGTCATATGATGTTGCTCCTAGGAATCTGTCGCACTATGTACTTCGTAAGGTGGCTGGACGGGCGATCGGAGGTTGAAGGGTCCAAACAGCGTTCAAGTTGACTCCGACAGATTTCTTGTGCTAGGAGCCAGTCGGACGAGATTAACCTATTGCACATAAATTTGAGGAGAGATTCCGACTGGGTCCTTGGGGGTAAATCTGATGGCAATTGCAATGACAGAGGAGCAGAAGGAGGAGCTCAATGAGAAGGGCTTTTTCGTTGTGGAGAATGTATTGAGTCCGGAGGAAGTAGAGACGATTTCGAAGGCCATTGACGAGGTCGTAGAACGGGTTCGCAAGGAGCGAGATCTAGCTCCTGACCGCACCTTTGGTTTGCGCAATGGGCTCGTCTTTCACGAAGCGATTCTCGATCTGATCGATCAGCCGGATATCCTTGCGTTGGTGGTGGATGCCTATGGCTGGAATATTCACAATCGGGACAGCGTCTTGGTGATGACTCTGCCCCAACCGGAAGGGGCGGATCCCGATCTTATGGCGCTCGGTTGGCATTTCGATTACGAAGAGGAGTTTGGCGGCTGCACCGTCGATGGCACGATGCCTCTTTTGGACTTCAAGGTTGGATGGTACATCTCCGACCACACTGAACCCGGCCACAGCACTATCCTGATGGTGCCAGGGAGTTACAAGTGGGGACCTGAGCAACGGGCCACCTGGGAAGAGTGGCTGGATCCCGACGACGTTGTCGAGATAAAGGTGCCGGCGGGGAGCGCCATGCTTTGGAGGCCGACGTTGCTGCATGGCGTTACGCCCAATCTCTCGAAGAATGTACGCAAGTCGATATACGTCAGCTACACACCGCGCTGGGTACGGTCGAGCGGATGTATCGAGCAGGATCCGGATCTGATCGCACGAAGTTCACCGGTGCGGCGGCAGTTGTTGGGGGCGATGGGAAATCTCGGGAGCCCTCTAGGCATAGACCCGGCAAATAATCCCAACTCCCAGTATTGGTTCACGGACGAATGGGACAACGTTCCTTTAAAGGCTTGGGCAGAAGAGCGAGCCGGCCCGGGGCCTTATGATTGGGGTACGGGTTTGGGCGTCAGCCATACTAAGGGACCCGGCCACGAGTTTAAACAGCGGAAAGTGCCGCAGAAGTAGACGGGGAGAAAGGGAGACGCGGTGAGGGGAGATTGGATGACGATTGCCCAGCGGGTTGAGAAAACAACGGATGGAGAGAGTAAGAGGAAGTTTCGAGTTACAATTCGATTCTTCTTAGAGCCTGTGGAGAGTCTGTGTTCGGCCGGGCGTTGCACGCCCATCGGGAACTGGAGGGCAACGGATAGGTAGGGTGGTGAATATTGAATGAGGTTGGTTGGTGACTCGAAGAGCGGCGCGTCCGGAGGCCACGCCCTACCCCTCTCAAGATCAACATAGGGTTTGAGTCTGATTCTCCTGACAGGATCTCCGCGATTAGGAACTTACGTCAATCGATCAGCTATCAGGCGGTAGGGCGTGGCCTCCGGACGCGCCGCCGAAATCCGCGATTTAGCATCCGATGAATTGAAGCGTCTTCGGAAGATCGACTATTAATGGAGAATACCCACGAAAGGGGAGAAAATTCACCTCTTCAGGACAAAAAGGATAGAGAATCGTCTAGGTCAGGACCTTTCTTACTCGCTCCCACCGCGAAATTCGACAAGGTTCGAGACAAGGTTTCCTTAGCGGTGAATTTTACTCCGATTTTTCAAACATGCGACTTGGTGTAGTTGGCATGCTACCCGGCGACTTTCGCGATATTAGGTGCGAACATTTCGAATCGATAAAGTCGCTCGGGCTCACGGGTGCAGCTTTCCATGCTCCCGGCGAGGACCTATTTGATGTCCAAGAGGTGGAGTGTGAGAAAGTCCGAACCGCCTACTCCGAAGCCGGCATGGATCTGCCCCAGTTCGGCATTGCCTTCCGGGAGTGCCTTTTCGACCACGACGCCGAGGTGCGTGCCTGTGTCGTGGGTAAGATCAAACGCGGGATTGAGGTGGCCCGCGAACTCAATGCCCAGACCTGCCTGATCCGTACTGGGAGTTTGAACCCGGACGGCCCCTATACTCCGTGCAGAGAGAACTTCCGACCTGAATCCAAAGAGCGGTTGATTGAGACCCTCAAACTGATCGCCGCCAAGGCTGAAAAAGAGGAAGTCACCATCGCGATCGAAACCCATGCTCTCACCATCATGGGATCACCTGAAATCATTAAGGAAATCATCGCCGCGGTGGGCTCCAACCGGATGGGCGTGGTCATGGACTACGTCAACCATTTCCAGTCTCTGCAGCAGGTCTACAACAGCACGGAGCGCCTCAACCACATCTACGATTTCATGGGCCCGATCTCTCCGGTCGGCCACTGCAAGGACATTCATGTGAGACCGGGGCTTGTCGTCCACATCGACGAGGCGATGCCCGGCGAAGGTGAGCTTGACATGGTGACCGCCCTCAAGCGCTGGCACGAACTCTACCCTGACGGCACTATGCTGCTGGAGCACCTGGCCAGCGAACGCTATCCTCAGGCCGCCAAAAACGTGCGACGCATATGCAGCGAAGCCGATATCGACATCCATTAGGAATCTGTCGGTTAGCTTTCTTGATTTGCGTTTTCGATCAGCCGGATCAGCGTTCTGGGTGCGTTCGCGGAGTGCAGGGATTCGATCACCGACATCTTCCTAACCGATCTGCGATCTCCTCGTGTAAGCTGGGTAGCGAAATCCGGCAGACGCCGAGTAGAGAATCGACCACCCAGAGGGTGTGACTCAACTTACCTGAATGTGACAAATAAATCGACGGCCGTCGATTTATTTGTCACATTTACAGTGGCACGAAGGCTCTGAGAAGAGAACTTGAGAGGTTACTTGGAGGAATCTCTTAGAGGGGCTCCGAGTAGAAGGAGATTAATCACGCCACCGGCGGCGCTGGACGCGATTAAAAAGGTGGTCCCTGGCCTCCCTTCTTCGCCAAGGCTTCGCCGAGGTGTACCGGACGCGGAACGAATTGGGATGGATCATCTAGAGTGAAACTGAGGCGGTGGCTGTCATGATCTTCGTCTTCCTCTTGCTCGTCCTCTTCGTCTCGGCAACGCAGGTTCGATTTCCAGAGACTGGAGGTTGGGATAGAGATCCTGCTCGATTACCGGCCTGGGAGAAGGAGAGGAAGATAACCTCCAATCCAAGTGCACCGTTTACTGTGCAGATAAGGCCTTTGCGAACCGCCCGAAAACGAGCATGAGCATTGAAGCTTCAGATCAATGGATACTGACCCCATTCTCAGCTGCGATGCGTCGAACATTGGCCGCCGCTTGTGGGATCTTATCGAGTCCCAGATGTTCGATGAGACCGTAGCCGTTCGGGTGGAAATGGTGGAAGCGTTTGAGGACGAGGGCCAGATCCAGCTCTCCTTCGCCGGGAACCTCTTGATCGATATGGAGGACGAGACCGTTGGACATCTTGAGATCCTTGATGTGGGCGAGCGGGGCGATCGCTCCCATCGCATCGAAAATGTGGTTTACCCAGTCGCTGCTGTGGTAGACCTGGTGCAGCGACTGGAAGTGGTTTACGGCATCGAGGATCAGCCGGAGATTCTTGGACCCAACGGCATCAACGATGTCCCGGCACTTTTCCGGTGGATCCATGATGGAGACAGCATGCGTTTCCAGGGCCAGGATCACTCCTTCTCTTTCCGCTTTCTGCGCAATCGGCCGTAAGGTATCGACCAGCCTGCCGGTTTGCTCGGGTAGGTGATTGTCGCGGTGAGGGGTCCAGGGGCCCTCCGGATTGATGCTGCCTGGACGGAGGAGAAAAGCCTGTGCTTCCAACTGGGCGGAGATCTCAGTGCCCCGGTTGATTTTGGCCGTCACGGCGTCACGCACAGCCCGGTCGGGGTGAAAGAGGCACTCGTCGTAGGTGATGGCAAACTGTGCCAGATCGAGATCCTCGGGTGCCAGGAATTTTCTAAAAGCGGCGCAATCTTCCGCCTTGATGTCGAAGATGTCATCGCCGCTGAGATGGAATCCAAATCCTGTGAAGCCAAGGTCGCGGATCGCTTTCATCTGTTCCTTCCGGAAGGTGCGGAAGTCACCGGGCAGCATGCCCACGATGCCTAATCTCATGGTTGTTTTTGCTCGAGCATGTTCTTTTCAAAGCTAAGCAAAGCTTACTCGGGTCGCGGGTCAAGCTGATGCCGAACCGTTTTCGTGCCCAATGCCGGCGGTTGGCGCAGAGCATCGGAACTGCAACCAATGGACAAGGTTCGGGATAAGGTTCGGGAGCGAGGTTTGCTTCGCTGGACAGGAGTAGGTCGGTTGAAACCGTTCCGTTGTCCGAAGGGCGATGAAAGCTCTGGCTACCTCTGGCAACTTTATCCCGAACCTTGTCCTATTATTGATGAACTACAGATCTGATCCGAATATCTCACAGCTACCCAGCAAACGATGTTTGGAAAGAAATATGCCCAACGGATTCGATAAGAAAGAGGACGACGACGAGGAAGAAAACACTCAGCTTCATGGGTTTCTGGCCAAGGCTACCCCGATCATGCTGTCGCGTGTGATCAATCCCGCCAGCTGATCTTGGCTGAAGGCGTCGGTGCCTTCCGGACGCATCGGGAGGACGAGGTAACGCAGCTCAGCGTTGGAATCGTGAACGCGCACCTCGACGTCGATGGGAATGATAGTGCCGAACTCGCGCAGGACGACTCGTGGCTCGCGCACAACGCGCGAACGGTAGGCGGCACTTTTGTACCAGGTCGGGGGTCGCCCCAGTAGAGTCCGCGGATAGCAGGAGCAGAGCGTGCAGGTGACGACGTTGTGGATTCGAGGCGTATTCTCGAGGACGGTTAGGATAGTGTACCCCGGGTCACATCCCAGCTTGGTCACAGCTGCATTGCCGTCCGCCAGCAACTCCGATTTGAATTCAGCGTCCAACCAGGCACGAGCGATGACCCGTGCGCCATGGGTGGAGGGCTCAACCGCCTCGATCCTCGCTATCGTTTCACGCAGTTCGCTCGGTGTGTAGACGCCCTTTTCGATGAGCAATTCGTTCAGCGCCATCCCCATCACTTCATGGTAGGACGACGGCTCCAGATGGTCGGGTTGGGGCGGATGCGTGTGTGGATGGTGAGGGGTCTCAGTCATGTTGAAATCGAAAACTTAGTGAATTCTTTAGAGAAGGAAGTGGCAACCAAAGAGAACGCCCAACGCCCAACATTCAACTTCCAACGTCCAAGTGCTACCTGCCGGTGATGAAGGATTGAATTGCGAATAATGAGGGATTGCGGCTACGACGCCGCAGGTTCAATCTTCTGCGGGTTCAAGCCAGTGTTCGTAGATTTCGAGCTCCAGGGTGTCATTGGGAGGGCCTTTGTAATCGGGCCATAGGTCCCGCTGACTGAGACGCACCCGGTAGACGGGTTGTGGGGGTGTTTTCGATTTTCCGTAGGCGAGCTCTTCGGGTTGAGGGAAGGCCTTCGCGCATACCCGCTCGACTACGCCGGAGCGTCCCTTGACGTAGGAAGGTACGCGGTGGTGTCGGCGTTCACGGCGGGCAGAGATGCGTACCCGGTCACCTCGTTTGAATCTAGGAGTCTGTCGGATTTTGTGAATCGATTGCTGTGCAAGTATCAAAGCCCGTCCGGCAGATTCCCAGCCATCAGGATTCTTCTCTGGAACGGATCTGGGCCATGCGCGCGTCCAGCTCCTCTTCTGTTACGAGCCCGTGTTCAATAGCCTGGAGGGCGGCAGAGCCCGCCCAGCGTTCGTAGTAGCTGAGCTTTTCGTATACATCGGGCCCAAGCGACTCGATACCCCGACGTAGCTGGGCGAAGTCCTTGATGATGCCCTTTCTGAGTATCATCATCACCATAGCGTCCACTTGGCGCTCCCAATAGGCAAGATCGTGTTCGCGGTGATCGATGGCTTCCGCCGGAAGGCCGCCCAGGTCGTGTGGTCCGATGCGCTCGGGAGTGTCGGCCGTCATGATTCGGGATCCCCTGTAATGTAGGGTTCGCCATAGCCGAGGTTTTCGGCCAAAATGATGATGATATTGGGTCCTGGAAAATTCATGAATCAATCTAGAAATCTCACCTTACCTTTTCACCATGAGGCATGTTGAAAATTGCAAGGCGGCCTGTGCCAATAAGGGTTGAGGCAGTCGTGTTTGCAAGGTTTGAATCACCGACCAGTTTCTCGATGATTTGGCTGTCGCCAACCTATAAAAGGGCACCGTATGCTTGCACAACGATGCCGCCTAGCGTAGAAAAGAGGCTATGTCATCTAACGGCTCAGTTTCGCTTCACGGGATCGGCCTCCTAGCCAAAGACCGTGCACGGTTCAATCCCGACGTGTGGGCGCATTTGGCTGACTTGCTCGGAGTATAGACTTGCAGCCCGGCGACTATGTCATGACCAGAAATCTCGAATCTTCATCCGTACTCTACGCATGGAAGCATCTGTTCTGCGCGTGCAAGCCGGCGCGAAAGTTCTGACTGTGAGCTGCAGGAGCAAGGTTGCTTGATCTAGGAAACGACTCGGATTTTTTACTCGGACGGATAGGGATCAACGGGAGTAAGTCACACTAAGCCGACGTTTAATCCAAGGCGGAAAGGCCGTTTCTTAGGAGGTATCATGGCAGGACATTCTTCAGATAGCCTGGCCGAAATTCTGGACATCGACGGCAACCGGGCGGTCTATGAACGCCTGAAAGAGCTGCTGTCGGCAGGGTCGGCGATGGGCTTTGTCGGGGCCGGGGCGTCCTTCCCGCTCTATCCGCTATGGGGGCAGTTGATTGGCGAGTTTGCCGGGGAACCGCAAAGGCGGGGGCTGGCGGACGAGGCAGCCAGAGATCATTGGTTGCGCAACGCCGAGCGGCGACCCCTTCACGTAGCCAAGCAGATCCGCGACAAGCTCACGGAGAAGTTTACTTTCACCTTCCTCTACGAGACCTTCAAGGACCGGAGCGGCTCCGACGGCGAGTTCTTCACTCCGACCCACGCGGCGCTCGTGCGCGCCAATTTCAAGGCCCTGCTGACGACCAACTACGACAGCGGCCTGGTCGAGGCTCGCCGCGTGCTACGGCCCGAGATCCGCGATACCCGCTTCGCTGTGTGGAACCAGAACTTCGAGGTCAACCGCTGGATTAACGGCGATGTCTTTGACGGTGCGCCGTGTCCGATCCTCTATGCCCACGGGCATTTCGCGGACCCGCCGAGCATCGTACTGGATGCGGGCAGCTATCGCCGCGCCTACCACAGCACGCCCTACCGTCGGCTCTTCGAGAATCTGTGGCTCCAGGAGCATCTGGTCTTCGTCGGCTTCAGCTTCAACGATCTGGTGCTGACACAGATAGCCGAGGAGGTGCTGTGGGAGACTGCACGGCAGGGGGGCGGGGCGCCGCGCCACATCGCCGTTTTGGGGTTGCCCGAAAAAGAGGAATACACCCCGGAAATGCGCCACGAGTTTCTGGAGCCCTTCGACGCCGAGGTGCTCTTTTATCCGGTGTGCCGGACCGCCGAGGGCCACCCTGACCACGCGGCCCTTCAGGTGCTGCTCGATTCGCTGGCGCCAGAATCCCCTTCACCCACTGCTACCGAACTCCCAACCACTTCGCGGCGGCCGACTGCTCCCGAACCCTCGGCCGATCCAACGCCTGCTCCTGCCGAACCCATCCTCGAATTCGTCCACGAATCGACCGAAGACGCGCGATTCACCGGTCGGCTACAGGTCTTGGGACGGCTGGACGACTGGGCCGCCGATCTCGACGTGCGGGTCATCGGCATTACGGCGATAGGAGGCCTGGGCAAGACGGCGCTGCTGGGCCGCTGGCTCAGAAGCGAAAGTCCGGCCGTAACGCGCGGGGCCGAGGGCGTTTTTTTCTGGAGCTACTACCGCGACGCCGAGACCAACGCTATGCTGAAGGCACTCCTGGCTTTTGGCCGCGAGCGGCTGAACTGGGCGCCGAGCGCCGCGGTCACAGACAAGACGCAGGTCGACCAGGCTTTGGAGCTCTTACAGCAGCGCCGGATAGTCCTGGCGCTGGACGGCCTGGAGGTGGTGCAGGAGACGCCGGACACGGTGGCCTACGGCAAGCTGCTGGCGCCGGAATTAGCCGATCTTCTGCACCGGAGCAGCCGCGCCGTGAGAGAAGGCCTGGTCGTGCTGACCAGCCGCTTCCCCTTCCCGGACCTGACACAGCACCTGGGCGGTCCGCTGCGGCTGCTTCCGCTGCCCGCGCTCGCTCCGAGCGAAGGAGCGGATCTGTTATCGGCCCTCGAGGTTGGCGGTGAGCCGGAGAACCGCGAGGAGGTATCGCGGCAGCTCTCGGGGCACCCGTTGGCACTGCGCGTTTTCGCCCGCTCCATGCCCGCCGACCTGGGCGGGGATCCCACGCGTCTGTGGCAGCGGATCTTCGACGCTCCGCATCCGACCGACGGAGATTCACTGGAGGGCAAGATGCGGAGGCTCTTGGCATTTTACGAACAGTGCTTGCCCGAGGCGCATTCCCTTGTGCTCGGACTGCTGGCGTTGTTTCGTACGCCGGTCGGCGAAGAGACCCTGGGTGAGCTGTGGGAGCAGGGCAAGACAAAGACCAAACGCTCAGGCGGTGTTCTGGACCGACTGAAACAGCGGTTTCGGACAGGAAGATCGGAATCGCTGCATGGCATCCTGGACCACCTGCACCGCGAGCACCTGCTGACCGCCGACAGCACCGAGGACGGGCCGCCGCGCTATGCCTGTCATCCGATATTGCGCGACTATTTCCGCGGACGGCTGCTCGGACAGGCGACCCTGATCCGGAACGCGGCTAATCTGCTGGCCGAGCAGCCCGACGCTCAAGAGCCGCGGTCGTTGGAGGGCGTCCAATTGATCGTAGCTGCCATTGAGATTCTGCTTGAAGCCGGTGAGCTTGAAGCGGCGGACGAACTGTACAGGACGCGGCTAGACAATGGTCGTATGTTCTTATACCTTCCCGCTCCACACTGGGGCATGGAGGTCGCGCGGTGGTTTGTCCGGGATGAAACACGGCGCAGTGCAGTGCACCAACAGCTTGGTGAACGGCGTTTGAGCTTTTACTTGAACGAAGTCGCCCTATTTGCGAACTACGCCGGCGAACCGGAGACCGCGCTGGAGTTCTATCCGCAATCAGCAGAGATAGATCGTAAGGCCGAAGACTGGAATAATCTGTCAATCGGTCTGCAAAACCTCGGCGCAACGGAAATTGCGCTCGGTCTGGTTATTCCGGCCCAGGAACATTTGGAGGAATCGCTCCAGTTGGCCCGCAAGGCCGAAGTTGACAAGGAGATCTGTAGGAGGCTGGCGTCGGTCGGCTTAATTGCGTCGCTGCATGGAGACAGGGCACGGGCAGACACGAACTTTGCCGAGGCCAATGCCATCCAGAACCGCATCCATCACGAAGGAGTGGATCTCTACAGTATCCGTGGCATCCATTGGGCTGAGCACCTGCTGCGCAGCGGCGACCTGGCTCGAGCCCGACGACTGACCGACGCCAATATCAAGATCTGCCAAGAGAACAACTGGCAAGGTGACATTGGCAGTTGCGAGTGGATTTTCGGCTGGTTAGACACAGCAGAGGGCCGCTGGGGCGCGGCGTTGGGACATCTGTCAGCCGCGCGGGCCATCTTCCTCCGCGGCCACATGATCTTCGAGTCGGCCGGCGCGCTGGTGACCGAGGCAGCCGCCTTGCTAGGAAAGGGCGACATTTCGGCGGCCTCGACCGCCTGCGAGCGCGGCCGGCACCTGGCTGCGCCGCGCAACTACCGCTTGGTTCATGCCGACGCGCTCCTGCAGCGCGCACGTATTTGGCTACACCCGATGGCGCTCGAACCGGGACCAGCCCGTGACGATGCTGAGGCCGCGTTGCACCTCGCTGATTCTTGCTCCTACGCCTGGGGTCAGCGCGATGCCCACCTCTTGCTCTCCACCGCTTGCGGCCACTTGGGCGACCCCGAGGCCGCCGCCCACCACCGCACCCAGGCGGAGCACTGGGAAAGCCGCCTGGGAGATGGATGACGGGCCCCTAGCCCAGTTTCGCCTTCAAGGCTTTCTCGTGAGAATCATACACGATAAGCAAACAGTTTGGCGCCGAACATACGGAAGCGGATCCCGACTGCTTCGCCGACGGCGGAGATGTCGCTTCGTCCTTTCCAGGTCACAACACGATCCTCCGCATCACCGGTGAGGCGGTCGCAGTCTTCGAAGCTGAATCCGGGCACTGGGTCCGTGTCGGGAATCATCAGGGAGGGGATCTTTTCCAGGAGCTCGACTTGAATCCAGCCACCGGGTTCGCAGCGATAGTTCAAGCGCAGTTCGTCATGTGCCCTGAACAGGTGGGCAGGGTGAAGTTTCCTTCCGAATGGGCTCGAATGCCACAAAAACGATGGGGCCGCCAGCGCGCCCATCGTATCTGACTAGGTCGCCTTTTTGGAAAGAGGACGGGGACCTTGTCGGCCGGTGGGTCGTGTATCACGGAGTGGCCGGTGTAGGGAGAGGCCCAGTACCCATCGGGGAGCTCCACGATACCGCTCCGCCAGTAGTGCGCCATGCACTCGTCGCCGTCACCTTCGACTCCGAGGGGCAGTATCGCTCTGCGCTCGGGGCGCGACCAGTAGAGCCCATCGCGGCTGAAGGCGATCTGACCGTCGATGGTGCTGGCGATCTGGTGGTATACGGGAATGAGCATGCCGTGCAGATCATCGCGGCCTGGGTAGGGAAAGTAGTTGGCGCCGTAGAAGGAGATGTCGGGTGGGTCTTCGGCATCTGGGTGATGTATCAGCTTGGGCGCGTGCCAATTGAGGAAATCATCCGTTCGGGAAAATCCTATGGTGCGAATCTGCATTCCCTGTTCCAGGTTGCTGACACCGATCCCTTCGAGGACTTCGGACGGATAGCCCATGAGCTGGATGTAACAGAAATAGCTTTCGTGGTGCGGGTCGTAGGCGGCCGATATACCGCCGTTGACTGAACGATAGGCCAGAGGTTCTTCGAGAGGTGTCCAGTGGATGCGGTTGGGTGAGGTCCAGGCGAGCATATGGCCCGTAATCTCGGCCCTCGGTCCGGAATATTCGTCCGCTTCCTGCTCCGCCTTAACCCGCCTTCCGGCCTCTTCTCCATCCAGTTCTTCGCCCGTATCCGGATCACTCCAATACATTCGGCCACCCATTGCTTTGAAGCGCTCTTCTGGCGGAGCGCTTGGATCCTCGAAAGTGCCGGTCGCCCCTTCGGCCAGGCTGGCGAGCAGGTTGTTCTTTTTCGAACCGTTGTAATCGACTTCGTTCAGATCCGGGCGGGTCCAGTTGTAGGCGTCGTCACTGGCGGCGTAACAATGACCCTCAGAGGCTGTGTAGATCATATGGTAGCGCCCCTTGTCCTGCCAAATACAGAGTGGCGCGATTCCTCCTTCCCATTCCGCTTCCGCTTCGAGCAGAGGTTCGGATTTCAAGGCCTCTTCGATCTCGAAGCGGATTCCGATCGGCGCGTCGTAAAGCTCGAGCTCACCCTCTCGACTGGCTCCGCGATGCCCCGGAAAGACGTCGATCATATCGACCAGCGTGCTCCAGGCACCGGTGTTCAGTCGGATTCTGGGAATGCGTGGCTGGGGAGTATTTTTTCTCTGTCGTCGTTGTTCGGCATCGCAGGGCTAAATCCCCAACGCTCGATTCGCCTCATCCTGATAAACACTCAGCGACCCATCTACCACCTCGTTGAGACGCACTGGCCGTCCGGCTTCCGAAGACTCGTGGCAGGCCATGACCAAGGCAACCGCAGCCAACCCCTCCTCCGGCCCGACCTCAACGGATCTACCCTTATCGATCGCGTCTAAAAGGTCGGCCACCTCGATGGCAATAAGCTTTAGGTCTGAATCTCCTCCCACGCCCCCGCCAACTTGATCAAACCGCGCCAGGCGTTGACCCCCAAAAAACCGGGCGGTGCGCTCATCCAGGACAAAGTCCGGCACAAGAGAGAGCACCTCCTCGTCGCTCAGGGATTCTTCGGAGCCGTTACGGAACACCCGGAGCGGTCTCCCGGAGCGAACCGATGGCAGATCGATCTGTCCTTCGCTTCCGTAAATCGCGAACCGTCTAAATCTCGGCCCTTGCGCAGCCTGATCGTAGAGCCACTGCCCCAACGCGCCATTGGCATAAACGTAGGTGGCCATAACAAGATCGGGCGCATCCGCTGCCTGAACATCCGGATAATCGTCAGCATAGTGCTCGTGAAACGACTTCACCCGAATCCCCTTAAAGATCCGCTCGTGCTCTTGCAGCCGCACCTGCCCGGTCACCGTCAAAATCGGCCCGAGCAGATACATCTGCAAATCGGCATTGTGCACGCCGGACTCCAGAATTGGTCCACCTTGATGACGTAGGTACTGCCATCCGCCGGCATGGGCTAGGCGCCCGCCGCCCGAGGTCAGGTCCAGCATCGTCCTGACCTCTCCGATTGCACCCACATCCACAAGAGCTCGGGCAAGGCGGCTGATTGGATCCCGGCGGTAGTTCTCAGCCACAGACAATACCCGGTTGTGTCTTTCGGCGGCGGCTTGCATCTTACGGCATGCTGCGACCGTCGGGGCCATGGGCTTCTCGGTCCGTACGTGTAGGCCCGCTTCGGCCGCTACTTCAGCTATTTCGTGATGAGCCGCTGCGGTCGCTACGATATCCACTACGTCCAGTTCGGGACATCCTGCAACCGCATCTTCCAGAGATCCAAACGCCTGGGGACGAACTCCGAAGAGCACCTCGGTCTCCCCAGCGACGAATTCAGCCCGGTCCAGCTCAGGGTCCACTACCGCGGCTACTTCCAATCGGCCGGGCTCAAAGTCCTCTAGGGTCCGATATCCGCGCAGATGCCGGCGGCCCATCCCGCCGCATCCAGCCAAAACAAGCCGGTGCTTTACAAGCATGATGCTTCCTTGTGATGTAACCTCGTTAGAGCGCGTCCTCAGCCCACTCGTGGTCGGGCGGAATCGTCCACGTTTCGGAGAGTGCCAGACAGCATGTGGTTCCCTCTTTGCCGAAGAGATCTCTGGGTAGCACCAGTCCCGGCACGGTTTCTCCACTGATCGTTATTTGGGCTCGCCTGGCTGGTATCAACACGCTGTAGACTCCGTGTGGCTGGTCTGGATTCTCGAAAGGTTGGTTGGCGACGATGATCGGTTCCAAAAAATCATACCAGGCCAGGGTAATGTGCTCATCCAGAGTTTCGATATACTCGTACCAGGTCGTCAGGGTGTCGCCACTCTTGGAGAATTCGGCTTCGATGAGGGGAATGTCGCCACCGGAATAGGTGTCTCGCATGGAGGCTTGGATGCCTTCCTGGAGCCAACGGGCTAGACCGAAATTGTCAGAGTAGATTTGAGGCTGACTGTTGGACAAGACGCTTTTCGCGAAAAGGACGTGCCCTGTTCCTCTGGACGAAGCGTGCACTCTCCAGTGGCTGATTTCGGCGGTGGGATCAGCGTCCTCGGACTCGCCAATGCGGAGGAAGGAGTTCTCACCGGTGAGTCTGATTTTGTTCGGGTCCGCTCCCATATGCCAAGAGTCCGTCGGGTTTTGGCGTTCGATTGCTGTGTAGGTACCAAAGCTCGCAAGAGATACTTCTGGCAATAAGAAAATGACGGAGAGAATCCGGCAAGAGGTGCCTAACCGCATAGAGTAAAGGTGGTCCGCGGCCTTCCGTCTCCGCCGAGGCTTCGCCGAGATGTACCGGACGCGGAAGTGGTTTGGTGAGTGTTTCGGAACTTATGCCGCGCCCGGAGGTCACGGCCCACCATTGAACGGTTGTGCGAACTGCAATCTGTGCTTCGCCCTACCTACTACGCGAGTAGCTCACTCACCGGCCGAGCCTTGGAGTGCTGGCGATGGCCTGGTTCTTCGTGCTCCAAACCGCAGAGCCAATTCCAAGTGCGAACTCGTCGTACTCGATCTCGATAGGATTCAACTTCCGTGACATAGGGCAATCGAGGGCGGTCATTGTATTCAGGAATATCCTCTGTGTCGATCAGCCAGTCACGTGAGGGAGATGAGGATCGAAAATAGGAGAATTTTATCATGCTGCGTTTTCGATCGTTGGTTTTGGGCCCTGCTTTATGCCAGATTCCATGACGAGTCATGGCAACGGTCCCCGCCGGCACTGTCAGAGATAGCTGACCGAGAACATCGCCATAGTGCGCAATCGCCTCTCGATCGACCGCCCGGCAGTGCGACCCCGGCAGAATCATGGTCGGTCCGTCTTCGATCGCCACGGCGTGGGGATAGTAATAGCACTGGAGGTTTGTCACATCGTACCCACTCCCAGAGAGCCCGTCCGAGTGCCAGGTTTGGCCCAAGTGGGCCGCTTCAAAAAAATGATGGTGGCCCCCGCGAGGTACCAGGAAATCCTTACCCAGCAAGGATCGAGCAACTCCTGCAACTTTGGGATGCAAAAGAACTTCGCTGGTGAATTCATCGGAGGAGATCAGGGCGTCGGCGTTTCCTCTTGGTAGATTGCAACATTGGAGGTTGTAGTCGTCTCCAATGACGCCCTCCATCAGGACATACCCTAGTGCGATGAAGTCCATCACATCGTCGTCGGCCATCGTTGGACTGATGTCGGTCATATTCTTACTTCGTTAGAAGATGTACAGAATTAAACGCTGAGAACATGGAGCAGCGAACTCGCAACCAAAGAGAAGAGAACCACGGAGGCCACGGAGACACGAAGAAGACAGCACTGATCAATGAGGGGGGTTATTGTCAAAACAGTTGATTCGCGAACTTTGAGAGGAATTTTGAGCAGAGAATTCATCCAGAAAATCCTCCGTGTCTCCATGGCCTTCGTGGTTGGATTTTTTCTTCGCACTATTGGTTGCGGCTTCGCTGCGCTATGAGTTCGGTGGTTTGCTTTGTATTGTTTACAGAATCAATCACTAATTTGAATCCTTGAACAAAAACGTGTGCAAAAAAGTCAGCACCATTTCTCCAGGACAAACTCGAAACCCAGGTAGTCGTTTTCCATCCCTTGGTAATCATAGAGCTTCGAAATTGGAAATTGTACAACCCGCCACCCATCTGCCATCGCCTCGATAACGGAATCATAGGGCGGTTCCTGGGAAGGCAACGTCGGTTCCCGGGGCTTGGTCGGATCGTAGCGGGTCCAACCGGCCACGGGAGAACGAATATTGGTTGATTTCGAATAGAGATACAGCACCTGCTGGCGAGGCTCATTCAGACAGCTCATCAACCCGTCCAGATCTTCAGCGGTAATAGGCTCAGTAGGGAGTTTTTCCCGCTGGGTTCTGATCCACTGATCGACTGTTTTTTTCATTTCAGATGATCAGTGACTCAAACGGGATGATCTGTATCGGGCAACATTCAATGCACAGGCAGAGATTCTACAGGAAATCCCGATTAAAGAGGCACGATAGGGGAGAGGAACCGGCAGGATCAGGGACTTCGATGAGATTGAGGGCGATGAGTTGTCGGGAATCTCCACGAAAAAGAATCACAAAAATGGCGCAAATTCGAATCCTTCGATGGAATACCAGCTTTCTCCCATCAGGGGATATCCATCCTCGTCGGTTCCATTTCAACAGACCTCCTCGATTTCCGAGCAGCGAACGCGGGCTGGGTGGGAATGAGCCGTCGGCGGCGATGCTGGAAATATTGATCAGTTGCTTGACTCCTTGCTTGGCGCAGGCCTCCAACACGTGCCAAGTGCCTTTGACCATGATATCGGCGAAGTCGGATACTGATCTCTCGGAACGACCTCGTACTAGGGCGACCGTGTGGACCACAGCACCCTGGCCGCGGCAGGCTTGGACGACAGCTTCGAGGTCGCGAATGTCGCCCTGGAAAAAAGGGAGGTCGGAATCTAGCGACAAGTAGTCGAAAAGGGTCAGCCGGTAATCATGTCTCAGCTGGGGGATGATAAAGCCGGAAAGGTAACCGGCGGCTCCTGTTAACAGGACGTTTTCGATAGCCATACTAGCAGTCTGTCGGACTTTGAGTTTCGATTGCTATGCAAGTAGCCAAGCCCGTCCGACAGACTGCTAGCAAAAGGAATCTGTCGGATTCAATCTGGTCGCCAATTAGCCCCTTCAACTTCCCATCTCAGGTCCAGCCATGTTGCGAAGCCCAAAGTCCGACAGATTCCTAGTACTTAGGGCTTCGACGGCGTTGTCGGGCTATCGTCTTACTCCCTCGCCGAGCGCCCAAGCTGACGCCCGGTCGAGACGCTCCCGCTGATCGCTACTCAGTTCCCAGTCCACGCCGCCCAGATTCTCTTCCAATTGTTCCGGTGAATCTGGACCCGTCATGGCGGCCGAGACCTGCCGGTGGGACAGGACCCAGGCGATTGCAACTTGAGCTGCAGTCTTTCCGGCTTCTTCGGCGATCTGATTCACGGTCGCGAGTACGCCTGAAAAATTCGGACCTTCGATGACTTCCTTTGGAACAGGACGACCGTCCGTCTGACGACCAAGGAGGAGGCCGACCGCGATCGGACTGTAGGTCATCACACCGAGGCCTTCCGCCTCGGCCAATGCAAGATGTTCGCGCTCAAGGGAGCGATCCAAGAGGTTGTAGTAGTGCTGAATTCCGAGGAATGGGGTGAGGTTCAGTCGGTCGCTGGTCCAGAGCCCTTTGCAGATCTGCCAGGCGGCGAAGTTGCAGCAGCCGATGTAGATAGAGCCCGTCCCAGTGGTGGAAACAATTGATTTTTAATGAGTTATGGGCAAAAAAAAGGCCGGATAGAGCTGCAAAAAGCTCGATCCGGCGAAAAAGGGCGCTTATGCTTGCGTTAGTCAAATACAAAGCACGCCCTTCTCATGAAAAATATTGCCGTACAAAGCTTCCTGCGTCCAGCCCTAACTCCAGTCATTCGATGCAAAGACTACACCGTGTTTCTGGAAACAATGGAGCGGATTGACCGGGTTTTGATCGACTCCTCGCTGGAAAGGGAGGCGATCGTAAAAGCCTTGGAAGGATGGGATGAAGCGGGAGGGAAGGATCGGGAGCGACGCGCTCTAAGAGCGATAAAAGCGCTGCGGGTGGAGGTGGTGCGTCATTTACTCGGAGGGATATCCTTTCGTTGTCTGTCGCAGGAGTTGGGACGCAGTGAGCTTCTGGCTAATTTTTGCCGGGTGCGTGAGGTAGACGGGATCCGGAAAATATCGAAGAGCAGTCTGGAACGGGATTCGAAATTCTTCGACGAAGCGTATCTGAGACAGCTGCATGCAAGGATGACCGAGGTGGTGGGCAATGCTGAACATTGTGGTGAGGCAGGATTAGAGAAGCCGATCGATACGAGGGAATGCCTGATCGACGCCACTTGCCTGGAAGCGAACATCCACTGGCCCGTGGACTGGGTCTTGCTCAAGGATGTGGGAGCAACGCTGCTCAAGGCGATCAGTCTGATCGGGCAGGCGGGAATGAAACAGCGCATGCCCCAGGGAGCAAAGGGATTGGCTCGGGAGATGAACAAACGGTGCCTGGAGATGACGCATGCGCGTCGGCGCCGGGAGGCGGGCAAAGCGCGTAAAGGGATCCTGCGGCGGATGAAGCTATTGCTCAAGAAGATTGAGGGCCATGCCCTTCGCCACCGTGACTTATTGGAAGCTATGTGGATGCAAAGCGATTACACCGAGAAGAAGGCGAGCCGAATCATCGAGCGAATGGATGGTATGTTAGAGCAGATACCGCAGGTCATGAAACAGGCGCACGAACGGATCATAGGGGGGCGGCAGGTGAAGAATGAGGAGAAGATCCTGAGCGCCTACGAACCTGAGATTGACGTCATCGTGCGAGGCAAGGCAGATCGGGAGGTGGAGTTTGGCAACACCCTTTATTTATGCGAGAGCGCAGAGGGATATCTGTTGGACTGGAAACTGTATGGGGGGCAGGCCCCGAGCGAATTGAAGCAGCTTTGGGAAAGTCTGGAGAGGCAAAAGGGCTTCGCTTTAGAGGAGAAGATCGAAGCGATCAGTGGGGATCGGGGCTATGCCTCGAAGGCGGCCAGCAAGCGGCTCCAGGCAGAGGGGATTTTTGACGCCCTTACGCCCCGCAATCCACAAGAGCTCAAGGAGCGGATGGAGGAGCCGCGCTTTGTCCGGTTGCAGCGACGACGAGGGAGCACCGAAGGCCGGATCGGAGTGCTCAAGAACCGATGGCACGGGGGCAAGATACGCAGCAAAGGCTTTGACAACCGTAACCTTAGCGTGGCCTGGTCGGTTCTGTCCCACAATCTATGGAAAATCGCGCAGAGACTTGCGCAAGAACATGAGAAAGAGGCAACGCAGGCGGCATAGGGATCCAAGAATCGAGTCAGAGGCGCTTCCTTGGGAGAACTATCGACTCAAAGCGAGAGGAAGGGTGCTGGAAAGGTGCATAACGGATAAAAGGTAAGCTACCGAGGACGGAAGGCATGTCGTGGTCTACATAACGTGACGAAGATTGATATCGGTATCAGGCTTCCACCCAAATCCTCTCGGATTTGGGACAGCCTCTATCTATGCTGCAATTAAGAGCCATGTGGACTCGGATCGTCTGTCCGAAGCCCCAATCGAAATGGTCAGGGCAGCAGCAACCAACTACCGGGCCCAGGGGATAGATGGTCTCTACCTGGCGCAGTGGTTCGGCAACTGGCCCTACGAAGGCTCGTTCTACGAGAAGCTGCGCGAAGTGTCCGACCCCGAGGTCATGGCGCCGAAGGACAAGTACTATTTTGTGCCGACGGAGACTGGCAGGGAGGGGAAACCGTCTGTACAGCTTCCGGTGGCGCTGGAAGTAGGTGCGCCCGCTGTGGTGCAATTCACCGTCAGCGACGATTTAGCGCGCTGGGGGGATGTCGGCCGCGTGCACGAGGTGCTGTTGCGCGCCCGCATCATGCAGACCACCGAGCTCGACCGGCTGGGCTTTGCGCTCAACGGCGTGGAATTGCCCGAAACCTTATTGCGCAAGGTCAATCGCATGTACTTGATGAGTGCGCCGCGCTATCGCGTATTCGGCTACTGGTTCGTCTTCAAGCTGGATCGAGATCACTGGCCGATAAGGGGAGAAAACCGGTTCGAGGTGACGCTGCACCAGCGGGACGAAGTAGCCCTGCCCGACATAGTTCTGCGCGATGTGGAAATGGAGATCAAGTATTTGAAGGGCAAGAACTACCACCGCTCATTCGTCGATCCCGACCTGGGTGCTTTTGAGCACGCGGTGGTTTCCTCGCCGTAGCTATAGATCAGCCAGCACATCGCGGATACTCTGATCGAGAATGGCGATGATCTCGTCGGCGTGGTCATCCGTGATGATCAACGGCGGGCCGATGGCAAGCCAGTGGTCGTCGTACCGGGTCAACATGCTAATGGCGGCCTGTGCGTCCCGAATACTCATGCCGCCCTTGGAAGGTAATAATGATGGAGTCCCTCAACGACTGGGAATTCGACGACCTGACCCGGCTCGGCTGACAGTACGGGACGCCCGTCCGGCGCATCCTGGTCTAAAGACCGGTGCGTTCGCCAAGGATGATAGTAGTCCAAGTACGACGAAAGCAGTCGCTTCAGGTGCCGAGAGTTGAGGATGATAACGTGATCTAGGAGCTCTCGGCGAAGGCTACCGATCACTCGTTCAACATAAGCGTTTTGGCAAGGCGAGCCTGTCGCCGTGACGACCTCGTCGATACCGAGAGACTCAATCCTTCGCCGAACCTTGTCACCATAAACGCCATCGCCATCTCGTAACAGATAACGCGGAGCGGTATCGAAAGGAAACGCTTCAACGAGCTGCTGGGCCGTCCATTGGCCCGCCGGATGTTCTGTCACGTTGAATTGGATAATTCGCCGTCGATCATGTGCCAGCACGAGGAAAACGAACAGCACCTTAAATGTAGCTGTCGGCACGATAAAGAAGTCGATAGCGACGAGCTCCCTCATGTGCATATCGAGAAATGTCCGCCAAATAGCAGAGGGCAATCCCTCCCCACGCGGTTTCTACTTCTCCACCGTTGATTTCGCGACTTCGATCCCGAGCTTGTGAAGCTCCGCGACGATCCTCGGTGAGCTCCAGGCGGGATTCGCTTGCCACATCCGCCTGATGAGATTTCGTAACTCCGGCGCGATCTTCGGCCGACCTTGTCGGCCGGCTTGACTCAGCGCTCGCCAGTACTCGCGGAATCGCCTTTTCTGCCAGAGCGTGACTGTTCGCGGCTGGACAAAGAACAGGGCTCCGCGCCACTGCGACCACAACTTCGCGAGGAGGGACCAGAGCAGTCTATCAGGCGGTGCGATGCGTGGTCTTTGGCCCTTCAATCGATACGCGGAGAGCTGATGACGGAGGGCAGCGATCTCCAGCTGCAGTGACAGCCGCGACCGAAGCGTGGAGGTGAGCAACGAAAACAGAAAGCAGAGGACGCGAGCCATGAACATGAGGGTGCCCAATGGCAGCGGGATTTTCAATAGAATCAACTGTCACGGTTAATCGGGACCCACAGTGTATAGCGTCCTTTTGGCGGAGGCTCCCCCGGTCTCGTACCGGGGTGGCGCTGATTCGGTGCTACAGAATGGTGACACCCACCAACCCCTCCCCCGGCCCTTCTCCCCCCAGTCGTGACAACGACTGGGGGGAGAAGGGCCGGGGGTGGGGTATTCTGATCCAGTCGGGTATGGTAGCTGAAAACCGGGCGCCACCCCGGCACGAGACCGGGGGAGCCTGCAACGTGTTATTCAGGTAAGCCCCTCGGGGCAAGTCCGTTTCAACGTCGAGTACAACATAGGCAATTACGGTCCGAATGGCGAAGGAGTTCGATACCCCGACGCTTGCGTCGGGGAGTCTTCATTCCTTAGATGTCCGCAAATCGATGGAGGATGGATGGGAATGCGAATCAAGCGCGAAGATGCAGTATCGGTTCAATATGGTAAGCACCGCCGTCACCGCCGTCGAACAGGCAAGAAACACCGCTTGACCGACTGACGAAAACGCGTTTTTATCCACTGAGCAGCGCCTGCGGGTCGATTGATGAATACAAATGGGAGAAACAGTAATCGTGCATGACGCGCGAAATCATCCCCTCGAAGGAATTGACCGTGAGCACGTGAGCATCACAGATGTCACGGTTACCCTGCTCTCGTATAAACTCCCTCGCCAGCAGCAGCTCATCGTCGGCACCGGCATCTGGTGGAAGACCGATGCAATCATCGTGGAAGTCTTCACTGATGTTGGAATTGTCGGCATCGGGGGCGCAAGCAGGTACGGCGGCGATTGCGAGCGTATCAAGAAGTATATCGAAGAGGTCGCGAGGCCGTCCGTGCTGGGCAGAAATCCCTTCGACGTCGAGCTTTTGACATGTGGCGGCGGCGCCTACCACAAACGCTGCGCCTGGGCAGGTATCGAATCTGCCCTTTGGGACATCATCGGCAAGTTGAAGAATACGCCGGTTTACAAGCTATTGGCCACGGACCATGTGCCGAATCCGCATATCCCTGTGTACGCCAGTGGGGGTGTTCAGTACGGATGGTATGATCGACCGGAAGATCTGATCGACGAAGCGCTTCGTCACCAGGAGAGCGGCTATACGGCCTTCAAGTTCCGCAGAGGTAGCGATTGGGCGCATGACAATGTCACCTTGAAGCAGTATATCCCCTTGATGCGCAAAATGCGCGAGGCGGTCGGGCCCGATTTCGCCCTGATACAGGAGAGCATGAACGGTTTTGGTGGGACACTGGAAGAGATCATCGAGCAGCTGTGTCCGGCGATGGAGGAACTGAAATTCCTCTGGTTTGAGCAGCCTTTGGAAGAGCGTGAGGAGGCCATCGAGAAGCATGTGAGAATCAATGAAGCGCTACCGAACGTCATGGTCTCCGGCGCCGAAAAGATGTTGAGCAGATTCGAGATGAAGGAATGGATGGACCGCGGCGCCTATGACATCGTTCAGCCCGACGCCAGTATCGTCGGCATCAACGAAACTTGGATGGCCGCTCGCATGGCGCATCTTCATGCGAAGCTTGTGTGTCCCCACAGCTGGCAGGACGGCACAACGAGAATGCAGAATGCACACGTAGCCGCGGCGATTCCCAATCTTCTCCTGTTGGAAGTCTACGAGGGCAGTGTCGATCCGCTGAGAACGGACATCTTCAAAGAGCCGTTGGTCGCGAGGGACAGTTTCCTCGACCTGAACGACAAACCGGGTTTCGGAGTGGAACTGGCGCCCGATCTGGAGAAGAAATTCCCCTACCTCCCTGGCCGCTTCACCAAGCCCAATCCGGTTTATCCAGGCTAGTATTCTGTCGGACTTTGACGTTCGATTGCTTCGCAAGTGACCAAGTTCGTCCGACAGACTACTAGCAAAAGGAATCTGTCGGTATGGACTTGGTCTGGGTTTACACCATTTACCGTTAAATCCGAATCTCCGCGATGTTGCGTAATTCAAAGTCCGATAGCCTCCTAGCCAATGACCAATGCTTACGATTGGAGCTGTGTGAGTTCGGAGGTGGCGTGGTCGCCTCGCGACGGGGCGCAGCTCGTCTCCTTCCATGGCAAGCTCTTCCTTCTGGGTGGCTGGAACCAGTACGCGGGTGAGAGGGCCGACCTCGCCGGCGCCGGCACCGGCTCGTTCGAGTCGGAGGTGTGCTCGGAGGTGTGGTGCTCGGATGATGGCGGCAGCTGGTCCCTGGCGGCCATTGCGCCGTGGAGCGGCAGGCACATGCACGGGGCGGTCGTGCACGACGGCCACATCTGGGTCATCGGGGCAGAGAACGGGACCCCCGACGACGTGTGGAAGTCGAAGGATGGCGTGAATTGGGAGCTCGTTGCGGCGACCGTTCCCTGGCAAGAGCGCGGCAACCAGATGGTTACCGTCTTCGACGGCTCAATCTGGGTCATGGGTGGTCAGGCCGGCGCAGCCGGCCTGACCAATTTCGTGGCGGACTTGAAGGCCGGGAAACCTATTCCGCCGGCGCCTCCACCGCTGGGCGACGTCTGGCGGACGAAGGACGGTCTGAGCTGGGAGCTGGTGACGGACAAGGCACCATGGGCGCCGAGGGGTATGATCACCGGCGCGAATGGTGGCGTGCCTGTTCTCCACGGTCGAATGTGGATCCTGGGCGGCGGATACGTTGGGACGGGCGGGACGACGCTGAGTTCACTGCGATACGACCTCGAGCAGCAGCCAAGACTGAAGACGCGCCTCTTCCACAACGATGTCTGGTCGTCGACAGACGGTCGCGAATGGACCTGTCATATAGCGGAGGGAAAGGCTCCTTGGCCGGCACGCTCGTATCACGATACCGCGGCGTGGGATGGTAAGCTTTGGGTGTTAGGAGGGCACCGGGGGATGGCGGACCACGCAGCTGAGGTTGCGACCGACGGCAATCGCAATGATGTGTGGTATTCTGCGGACGGCGAACATTGGGAGGAGCTGCCGAACACGCCCTGGAGCCTGCGCCATGCTTGTGCTGTTCACGTCCACGACGACGCTCTATTCCTCGCAGCGGGATGTGCGGTAACCATCTCGGCGGAGCAGGTAGAGCTGAGCAAGCACGACTTCACTCACCGCGTTGAATCTGAGTGGTGTCCGGGCGACGTGTGGCGCTTGGATCGCACCGCCGCCGGGTAGCTGCTGTGATGAGAGGAGACTTATAGATTTCCCAGATTAAGCCCAAGACCGTTGAATCCTGCCACTGTATTCTCCTCTAAGTAGGCAACGCGGTACGGATGCACTCAGCCACCGCCTCGGCGAGCACCTCGGCACCGGATTCGGTAAAATGCACGTTCTGTGGCGGTTGAAGATCCGACAGTCTTGGCTTGGCCAGGGCAAATAGATCATTAATCGCTATTGGCTGCCGGGCCATTGTCTCGGCAGCGGCGGCGTTGTACGCGGTCACATCGTCTGGATCACGAAACCGCGTGCCTCGCTGGATGGGAGTCGTCGTTGCCCAGATGAGTTTTGCTCCGGTCTGTAACAACCGTTTGACAATGTGTTCGAGGTTTGTACGGTATCTTTCCAATGGGACCTGCCGGTCTCCGACGCCAATTTCCGCCGCATTCGCATCAGCGTCCATCCAGGTCAGATCGTGAATTCCTGCGTTGCAATGGATCACCTTCCATGCAACCCCACCAAGATAGGTTTCGATGTTGTCCAAAATTTGCCGGGTCGAACGACAGTTGTCCGGCGCCCGGCAGACATTCGCAACACCGGCGAGGCGTGAGCGTACGCCGACCGTGTACGACATCGATATCGAATCCCCAATCAGAAGCACGTCGGCAAGCTTTTCATCCCGATGAACGAAGGCATGATCGGGCCGAGAATGATAGCCGTCCGGGACCGCCGCAAACCATGCATGTTCACTCGAATAGCAATCATCATTCATGCTTATATTTCTCTCCTTTGGAATACGCCATCAGCACGCTGGCAGGGCAGTAATAAGTGATCGCACAGAACACATCAAGTGCTGAGGAGACGAGATTGATAAAGTACCCGTCAAAATTACCCCAGCGAACCTACCCGACCACACTCAAAGAACAGCTTGTGGAGCTTGAGACGGACGAGTTGGTGGTCCGCTACGCCGAGTCGCGCCAACAGCTGTCATCGGACCGTTACCGCCCGGTCTACCACTACGTCCCCCCGGAAGGCCCCACCAACGATCCGAACGGGTTCTGCACCTGGCAGGGACGTTACCATCTGTGTTATCAGCAGTACCCTCCCGAGGACAGGCGGCAGCACTGGGGCCACGCCGTCAGCGAGGACCTCGTCTACTGGAAGGATCTACCCACCGCCATCTTTCCCGGCATCGAAGAAAAGTGCTACAGCGGCGCCGCCCTCACCGAAGACGACCGCGTCCTCGCCTGCTACCATGGCACCGATGCCCTTGGGGCAAGACCGTCCTCAACACCAGCACCGCTTGATCCCACTGGATCGATGCGCCTGAATCGACCATACGGGTCTGCAAAACCGCGATGAAAGACCAGCCCCAACCCTGCATCCACCCTCGCCATGCCCGGCAAGCCACAGTATACCCATCCCGCCATTCACAAAAGCCTCAAGTTCCATTCGACACCAAGCCGCAAGCGATCTTGACTATCTATACCGGGCCCTCCTGTCAGGGCCTGCTGTAGTACGCATACCTGGAGGAGCTGACCATTGAATCCCATCGTTGCTGACATCCCACTCGACGAGCTGCCCTCCTGGGCCGTGTGGGAGCGCCGTATGCTCGACTCCATCGACCAGTCGGTGCAGCCATACCTCGATCACTTCACCCGTGAAAACGGGGAGTATATCTGGAAAGATGAGTGGGGCGGCGGCTCTCCCGATGATTTCTTCGAGCCGTTCTTCAACTGGCCCCTCACCTATCTCATGGGAGGCGGCGAGCATCTGATGTCCCTGGCGGATCGTCAATTCGAGGCGGTCACCGGGCAGCTCATGCGGCTCGGCACCTACCACAAGGAGTACGGCTTCCACGAGGACCAGATGCACCAGTCAGAGGCGGACGTGTTCTTCTACCACCTCTGTCTCGCCGACCCGAAGGCGGCAGAGAAACTGGAGCGGGCCCGTCGTTTTGCCGGCTTTTTCCTCAACGAAGATCCCGAGGCGATCAACTACGACCCCGAGCACAAGATCGTGTTCTCGGGAGTCACCGGCAGCAAGGGGGCAATTGTCGGCGCCGGCGCCTGGGGTGGTGGATCATACAATCCGCTGGGCACGACGATGGAGCCGTATGGCCTGCCGTTTTTTGATCTGCCCGGCATCACGTCGGTGAAAGACCTGGCAGACCCGGCCAATGCCGAGGCCATGAGCAAAGCGATGCACGAGCGCTACCGCGCCGGCGACGCCCCGGCAAACCTGGCCATCACCTCGATGGTGACCAACGCCTTCATGATGACGGGTGAAGAGAAATACCGCGACTGGGTAATCGAGTACACGACTGCGTGGCTCGAGCGCGGCCGCGAGAATGGCGGCCTGCTGCCGGACCAGATTGGCCCTTCGGGCAAGGTGGGCGAATACGTCGACGGCAAGTGGTACGGCGGTCGCTACGGATGGACTTTCCCCCACGGCTTCCTGACCATGCACTTCGCCACCATCGACGCCGGCGCCAACGCTTATCTGCTGACCCGCGATGACAGCTTCCTCGAGCTGCCCAGGGAGCAGATGGACCGCATTCTCGAATTCGGCGAAATGCGCGACCCGCGCGAGCAACACATGAGCGTCGGCGCTAACTGGCGCAGCCAGCTCGACGAGATCCCCGAGGGGGAAAAGACCTTCCTCGTGCCCTACCGTTACGGCGACGCCGGCTGGTTCGACTGGCAGCCGATGACGGCCCTTTACCCGGTCTATCTGTGGCATCTCTCCATGTCGGATAGCGACCGCCAGCGGATCGAGAAACTGCGAGACGCCGAGTACAACGACTGGAACACCGTCTTTCCCTTTCGCGACAAACACGATTCGGCCCACGAACAACCCTGGTTCCAGTTCCTCACCGGGAAAAACCCGGACTATCCGGAGCGCATCCTGCACGCCAGCCATCAGCAGCTCAGTCGTCGGTCTGCGCAGCTGCGGACCGACGAGTACGTGGGCGCGGACACCCCGTTTCACATCCATCACTGGCAGTGGGGCAATCCGGTCTCCACGGAGGCACTCATTCAGTTGACCCTCGGCTCACCGCAGCCGATCTACAATGGCGGGCTGTTGCACGCGCGACTGCGCTACTACGATGCCGGACGCCGGCGCCAGGGCCTGCCGCAGGATGTGGGCGCTCTGGTGACGGAGCTCAGCGCTGACCGCACCGTTGTCCGCCTCGTCAATTTGAGCCCCGTCGAAAACCGCAAGCTCATCATCCAGGCCGGTGCCTTCGGCGAGCACAGCTTCGGGCGGGCCACCTTTCATAGCCGCACGAGTGAATGGCCGGGCGAGCTCGGAGGCTACGCCGGGACCTACGCGGCACCGGCCGTGACAACTGAAGAGCGCACTGTTGATGTCAGCGGGAGTCACCTCGAGGTGGAGCTGCCGGCAGGTCAGGAGATCACCCTCGACCTGGAGACTAATCGCTATGTCAACGAGCCCTCGTATCACAACGATCCGTTCTAGCCTTTTGACCCGTCTTGAAAGCTGGAGATCGATCATGACAATACCTCAGACGTCAGTGACCGCTGAATCGCCCCTTCGCATATCTCTTCTTCGAACGGCGGGATGATACACAAGGACTTGCTGGTCATCAAGACACAGTATTGTTAGGTCCGAGGGATTCCTCTGTTGCATCGCCTCCTGCAGTCGTGTTACCCTTGGCCCTCACCCAGGCCCGATAGAGGAGAGGAGTGACTACGATGGCTGAAGAGAAGCACAGCGTTGCCGTCGTCGGTGCGGCTTACCCATCGAAGTTGCCCCAGCGATCCTACGCGACCACACTGGAAGAACAGCTCAAAGAGCTCGAGACGGACGAGTTGGTGGTACGCTACGCCGAGTCGCGCCAACAGCTGTCCTCAGACCGTTACCGGCCGGTCTACCACTACGTCCCCCCGGAAGGTCCGACGAACGATCCGAACGGGTTCTGCACCTGGCAGGGACGTTACCATCTGTGTTATCAGCAGTACCCCCCCGAGGACAGGCGGCAGCACTGGGGCCACGCCGTCAGCGAGGACCTCGTCTACTGGAAGGATCTGCCCACCGCCATCTATCCCGGCATCGAAGACAGGTGTTACAGCGGCGCCGCCCTCACCGAACACGACCGCGTCCTCGCCTGCTACCAGGGCACCGAAGCCGGCATCATGATCGCCGAGTCTTCAGACCCACTGCTGCTCAACTGGGAGAAGATCCCCGGATGCCCGGTCATCCCCGACAACGAGGAGGCGACGCCCGGTGACGGTGACCCCTACCGGTTCGCTGGCTCCTGTCTGTGGAAGGGCGAAAAGGGCTACTACTGTGTGACCGGCTCCTATCGCGGCGTGCGCTACGTCGACTCGGCCCCGACTCCGCACCTGTTCTTCTCCGACGATTTGCGTGATTGGACCTACCGCGGTCTTTTCGTGGAGGGTGACATCTTCACAACCGTCGGCGAGGATTGCGCCTGTCCCTACTTCTGGCCGTTTGGCGACAAGCATATCCTCGTCTTCTGCAGCCATCAGCGGGGTTCCCAGTACCTGCTCGGCGACTGGGATGAAGAAGAGGGCGTGTTCCGGCCCTTCGCCCATGACCGGTTCTGCTTCGGCGCCAAAAATAACGGCGGCATTTGTGCTCCGTCGGTAATCCCTGACGGAAAGGGTGGGGTACTCGTCATCCACGTGCTCACCCATGGTCTGAAAACGGAGGGCTGGAACGGCATCATGTCGCTGCCGGCCCGCCTCAGTCTCGCAGCGGACAACACCGTCCTGCATGAACCCGCGGCGGCGTTGGAGAAGCTGCGCGCTGAACATCAGCACATCGGCGAGACCGCTCTCCCGGCCAACACTGACGTCGCTATTGAAGGTGTGTCAGGCAACGCAATGGAACTCATGGCGCGGATTGACCCGAAGGAATCCCGCGAAGTTTCTCTGGACGTGCTGTGCTCGCCCGGCGGCGAGGAAACGACCAGTATCCGCTATCTCCGCAGTGGCGGTGCCATAAAGAGGACGGAGCCGGACACCACCTGGTACGACGTCATCGTCATCGACACCGGCCGCACCTCCCTGCACCCGGATGTGCTGGCACGCCCACCCGAATGCGCCGGCTTTGAGCTCGACGATGACGAAATTCTGGAGCTGCGGATATTCGTGGACACGAGCATCATCGAAGTCTTCGCCAACAACCGGCGCACCATGACGGTTCGCGTCCACCCCTATCGTGAGGACAGCCTCGGAGTCAGGATGCGCGCCCAGGGTAAGGATGAGGTGTTGCTCTCGCTGGATGCGTGGCGGATGAAGAGCATCTGGGAGGAGGAGTAGGAACGTGAAGAGTATCTTGGAGTGGAGCTACCGTCCAGCGACAGCCCGATCTAACGCTCATCAATGGTCTCTAAACAAATATGCGCGACCCATTCTTGACCATCCTGCCCGATTCCGGTACTTCCTCTGCCATGAATTCGCTCCTTCAGGTCGGTCCTAACGGGCATGTGTTCCTACCACTTAAAACCCATTTTCTATCAGCGGGGCCGCCGGCAGCGCTAATGCTTGCCACTTGGCAGGACTTCGACGAGCTCAGTCGAGTCGCGGTACATTGAACGAATCAATTGATGATGAAACTTCCGGGGTCCAAGAACACGAAATGCTCACGCATTCCGCTACGAGCATCGGACGGGAGGTAGCGGAATGCGTGAGCATTTCGATCTTCGGTCGAGAACGAGGAGGAGCAAGATTCCTGTGGTTATCGCTGCTGTAGGGACCAAAACAATCGCCCGGAAACCCGTTGACAACCCTGAGTCTCTGTCGAAAGGCATCAGCGTTGAAGTTTCCGGATAGATTATCGGTGAAATGAGCATTGCTGCTGAGCCCTGTCCTGCACAGCTTCGCGAACACAGTTACGCCGTGGTGCGCCGATTGTTCGACGCGGCGACGACGGAGCGGCTGCGCCAGATCTGTGAGCGAGTGCTGGAACAGTGGCGGCGAGCTCCTCGCTGTGACAATCCACCGGTCGGTCCCCAGGCCAATTATATGAGGCACCTGATCGATCCGGAATACCACCGCGATCACCCTGACGATCTCGCCTTTCTTCTCAATGCCACGGGGTCGCCCCAAGTTGTCGAACCGCTGAGCGCAGCACTGGATGAAGAGTTTCTTTTCGCCATGACCAGTCTCTACTTCAATCCGACGGGCGAGAGCCAGGACGGGTTCTGGCACAAGGACAAGATCGGTGAAGAAGCGGATGTATCCCGGAGACCGGAGACCGGGGCAGGATTGCAGATGCAAGTCGCATTGGTCCCTACCGACGATCTCGAATTGGTGCCGGGGTCTCACTCGCGTGACTACTCCCCCGAAGAGCACGCTATTTGCGTTGCCGATGGTGAGATACACAACCGCTCGAACGACATGCCGGGAGCCGTTCGTCTCCACCAGGAACCTGGTGACGCAGTTCTGTTTACCCAGCTCTGCATTCATCGCGGCCGCTATCACACCGACAAGCTCAGACGGACGTTTATGATCTCAGTGAAAAAACGGGCCGCCGTAGAGTTCACGATGCGCCGGCGGGGACTGGATTACGGCAGTGACCAGCCATGGTTTTTGATGCCGAAATACTTCGAAGGTGTGAATGAGGATGCGCGAGCCTTCTTCCAGGAATTCGTCGACTTCTACGCCCCTCACTGGCGCGCCCGGCTCACCGAGATGTTGAAATATTCGAGTCTGGTAGAGAGGCTCGTGGAAGCAGGCGATCCCTACCCGTTTTTCGGTGAGTAAGTACTCCGGAAAACAATTCGTGGCACGTTGCATCGAATCACGTGAGACGAGACAAGGTTCCGATTCCACCAGGACGGCATAGATTTCGGTGTCAACTATTACTCGGGCCAGCCTACGGGCACTCGACACTATTAGGTTCCATAAATCCCTCATCGTTGAGAATCAAAGTATCACTATTCATTGGCCGATAAGCAGCGGGAGGTTGATGGCCGGTCACGACCTCACCATTGCGCGAAGAGACTAGTGGGCTCCGCGATACATGGCCTTGTCTGACTGAGTTACCCGGGAGGATATGATGAACTTCGAAATAATCATTCCACTCACAGCGTCACTCGGACTCGTAGGTTACATTCATGGAGTTTTGTTCTTTGGCGTGGTCCGCGCCCCGGATCGTATCAAGCAGTCGCGAAAGTTCCGCCACAATTTCGGGATGCTCGCGGTAGAGATTCCTCCTCTCCGCAATGTCATCTCGGAGGTTGAAGAGTTCCCCAGGACAACCGTGCAGTGTGTATCCTCGTTCTTTCTTGAACCACTCGGGCTCTTGATTGTCGTCTCCACTCGGCGAATCGATAAAAACCCAGTCTCCCTTTCTGATGGCGAACCTTCCGCTGGCACTGTGGTGCACTGTGAATTCGCGCACCGCAGCTTCCGTCTCGCCCCGCAATAGGGGTAGAATGCTGACGCTGTCCTCACCCTCATCGTCTTCCAACTCACTATCCGTAATCTGGGCACTGGTCGCAATGAGGTCGCCGAGGCTTATGAGTTGATCGCACACCGCACCATCCGGGGTAACACTCGGCCAACGTGCGATGAAAGGCACGCGGTGACCGCCTTCCCAAGTGTCGCGCTTGACCCCACGGAGGTGGGCCATGCTGTAATGGTCGAACTCCTTGATGTACTGGTAGCAGCCGCCGGCCGCAGAGGAATGGCATTCAGGACCATTGTCGCTGGCGAAAATCAGTAGTGTGTCATCCGCAATACCCTTGCGTTTCAGAGCCGCCATGATTTCGCCGACAAGCCAATCCACTTCGCAAACAAAGTCCCCGTAAAGCCCGGCATCACTTTTGCCAATGAATTCGGAGTTGGGAACAATGGGGGTGTGGGGGGAGGTCAGAGGGAGGTAGAGAAAGAAAGGGTCAGAGTCAGCCTCAGAGATGTAGTCCTTTGCCCGGCGTACAAATTCGGGGATCATGCCCTCCAATTCCCAACCGGGCTTCATGAGCCCGGGTAGACCAAACATTTCTTCGGGCTTTTCCTCGGTGGGCGTATCGGTCAGTCGATCCTGCTCGAACCAAGTATATGGAGGGAAATTAGGCACATCGACCCCGAAATAGGAGTCAAATCCACAGTCCGTCGGCCCCCCGCGCATTGGCCTGCTGTAGTCGATGTTTCGCTCCAGCGCGTGGCGACGTTCGTGGTCGTGCTTGCTCATTTCACTGCCCATTCGAGGCAAGCCTTCAGTACCCTTGCTCGCGGGCTCACCGTCGTGAGTTGCCCACTCCCATCCAAGGTGCCACTTTCCAATACAGGCAGTCCGATACCCGTGTTTTCGGAGCAGCCCGGCAACGGTCAGGCGATTGGGCTCGATGAGCGGAGGATCCCAGGTGTAGAGGACCCCCCTCTTGAGCCACGTGCGCCAGCAGTAGCGTCCGGTCAATATGGAGTAGCGGCTTGGTGAGCATACGCTCGAGGGGGCATGTGCGTCAGTGAAACGCATGCCTTGCTGAGCAAGACAATCGAGATTTGGAGTGGGAATTTTGGAGTCGGGATTGTTGCATCCGATATCTCCATATCCCATGTCATCAGCAAGGATATAAATAATATTGGGCTTGTTCTTCGTCATGACTTTCCTCTGTCGAACCAATCTATCGACGCCAAGGCAAAACGATCGCCACAGCAAATTGAAAAGAGAAAAATGAGCTCGAAAGTCCTAAACGTCGATGATTTCATCGATTCATACGCATCATATGGGATAAGGAGCCTTCTCCGTCTCCGTGAAGGTCAGCAGGCAGAGTAGTGTACTCAATCAGGAGGATGAAAGATGAAAGCAGCCGTCTACCACGGACCACGCGACATCCGCGTGGAAGATGTGGGCACACCTGAGATCAGCGAGGACGAGGTTTTGGTGCGGGTTAAGGCTTGCGGCATCTGCGGCTCGGATCTGCACGTGTACCGTCTGGGTCTGTTTGAAGATGCGCTGGGGCAACCGTGCGGGACCGGACGTGGCCGCATCATGGGGCATGAGCTAAGCGGCGAGGTTGTGGAGGTCGGCGCGCTGGTTGAAGGCTATCGCGTCGGCGATCGAATAACGGGCGCGGGTCTAGGCGGCTTTGCCGAATACGCGACGGTGACCAGCAGGAGCGACCGACTCTATCCGCTGCCGAATTCTCTCAGCTTCGAGGACGGGGCGATGATGGAGCCGTTCGCGACCTCGATCCATGCCGTCGGATTGGCGCAACCGGCTTCGGGAGAATCAGTCGTCGTCCTTGGCGTCGGCATCATCGGTCTGGGCTGCGTGCAGGCGCTTAGTGCAAAGGTCGATTGCCGCATCATCGCGGTCGACGCCTCGGCCAAACGACTGGCGATGGCGCAGCAGGTGGGTGCTGATGCCGTGGTGGATCTGACCGAGACCGATCCGGTCGAGGCGGTGATTGAACTGACCGGTGGTGCTCGACCAGTAGAACGCTTCGGGGTGCGCGGCGGCAACGCCGATGTCGTAATCGATTGTGCCGGCGCCAAGGCCTCGCCGGACCAGGGCCTCGCCATGCTGAAGCAGACCGATGGTCGAATGGTGCTGGTCGCGCTGTTTGAGCAGCAACCGGAGCTGGACTTCAACCAGGTGGTGCGTAAGCATGTGACCGTTCAGGGCTCGTGGACGTGGACGGGCGATGACTACCGTGAGGCCATTTCTCTGGTACAGGACGATCGGATCAATCGCGAATCACTCGTTTCCCACGCCTTCTCACTGGATCAGGCCCCACAGGCATTTGCTATCCAAGATCGGCCGGATGCCGCCATCAAAGTTCTGTTACAACCATAAGGTTTCCGAGCCCTCCGTCCCCATCGACGTTTGCCGTGGTGGCGGTTTCTAAAGAGCAAGAACCAACTTGACAAAGAAAATCGCGGAGCGATTAAAGGCTAGGAGGCTGTCGGACGAACCTAGCCACTTGCGCAGCAGTCGATCGTCAAAGTCCGACAGCCTCCTAGCCCGTAGCTTCAAAATCGATCCTGACCTCCTCGAGCTTGGGCGAGCCACAACCGTTGAGAGAGACTAAGATGGCCTTGTACTGCAGCCACCTGGCTGTCCTTTCCACACCCTCTATCGGATCACCGCGGATTTCATAAAAACTGTCCTCGCCCGCAGGACCTTTCCAGGCGGCGGCGTCAATTGTCTCCTTGCTCTCCGCCCAGCGGAGTTGGAACTTGATCTGCGTTTTTGCAGGAGTAACTGCTTTCCAGCTTAACCGGACCGGCTTAAGATCCTCCATGTCATAGGCGGGCGAGATGTAATTCTCAAGTGGTTCGCGAGTGTAGGCGTTGCCGAAATCGCGCGGGGAGGCAAGATGGGGACCCAAACCAGGCAAACGGGAGACCCGGTCGAATGAGATCCCCTCGGGCCCATTCCAGAAGAGAAGGGAGTCCACCTGGTGGCCGAGGTCGTTGCGGTGACAGACCGTGAGCAGGTCGAGGTATCCGTTACCGCTTATGTCGACCGCCACGAACGCGCAGGAGGAGTCGCAAGGAATGACCTGGGGATTGTCGAAATCGAAACCGTTCTCCTTGCCCCAGAAGATGTAGGCGGGAAGCTCCCGGGTGAATTTCGTTGAGTAGGCCGGGACGAGCAAGTCCAAGTGGCCGTCATTGTTCAGGTCCGCGACGGATACCAAGATGCTGGAGGCTTCCGTGGCATGAAATTCGATCCGGTCTTCGGAGTATCCATCAGGACCCCCGTAGAGTATGTAGAACCCGCTTCCTTTGCGGGTATAATGGCCCATGACCACTGCAATCAGATCCAACCACCCGTTGCCGTTGAGGTCGGCGCAAGTGATGGCTGCCAAGCCACCGGCACCGGCGCCCTCGAGAGGAATTTTCCACATCCGCTCTTCGGAGAAACCATCGGGACCACCCAGCCATACCGAAAGGTATCCCCGTTTGTCATAGACGATTATGTCGAGCCAGCCGTCCTTGTTGAGGTCGGAGACCTGGGCGTTTCCACCACAGAAGGTCGGCACTACTTTCGAACGCTCCGGTGAAAAGCCGGAACTCGAGCCGTAGAAGATCACTGAAGAATTGGCCAGAGTTTCCGGATTGTCGTCGTAGGTGTAGGCAACCGCGAGCAGGTCCAACCAGCCGTCACGATTGAAATCGCCAACCAACACGTAGTGGAAGTACTCGCCGCGGTTGGGCAGGATCGAGTACCGGTCGGGAAGGAGTCCGTCGGCGCCGCCGTGGAAAATTCTCAAGCCCTCCGGGGAGACAAAGGCGAGATCCACGTAGCCGTCCAGATCCAGATCGGCCAAAACGTAGGTGTTGGTTCCCCCTCCCGTGGGAAGCTCCAACCTGCGGGAAGGACTGTACTCGGATGCCTCGTTGCCGAGATAGACATAGAGGGGAAAATCGGGATCGAACTGAGAAGGGCCTCCCATGGTATTGTTGAAGATGACTTCGGGCCTGCCGTCACCGTCCAGGTCCGCCGCGGTGCATCCAACCGCCCCAGTCGTAGGAAGCCAGGTTACGCGGTCCTGCTTGAGTCCCTCGGGACCGTTCCAGAAAACCGCCGATTCGGCCTCGTAGGTTCTTCCATTCTGGTAACGCGATGCGACCAGGTCAAGGTGGCCGTCGCCGTCGAGATCGGCGGCCTCAACCCAGCCGCAGTACCTCATCGGCATAAGGGCCGCCACTTCGTGTAAGTCGTCCTGAGCCCGTATTTCCACTCCTTCCAGGGTGGCGACGAGAAGCTCACCCCTTCCGTCGCCATCAACATCGGCGACATGCGCACGGATGGCGCCCTGGCAGAACATGGTGCTGTTGCCTTCAGCTTCGAGAACCAGGAGGTCGTCTGCTTCAAAATTGCCGTCGCGGTTCCAGTAAATGTAGATCCGGTTGCCGCCCGTGAAGATGATCTCCTTGCAGCCGTCGCCATTGAGGTCTCCCAGAACAACTTGCATGGCGTAATGGGAGGGGAGCTTGAGAGGGGAGGATGTATCAAAGCCGCCCTCTGTTCCTCGGTAGACAAAAGAGTCCGTCTCGTACTCGAACTCCTTTCGGTAATTGGCCACTACCAGCTCGGGCCGGCCGTCGCCGTCCAGGTCTTCGCACGCGACCGACAGCGCCGCTACGCCGGTTAGACCGTAGCGCTCGGAGGCGTCTATGAACTTGCGTGGCGCGACCTGCTCGTAGACGTGCAACAATCGGCGCTCTCCGGGATTGTGGTGGTCGACCCAAGCGGAGGGAAAAATGATGTCAACTAGACCGCTGGCGGTAAGATCAAGAGAGGTCACATCGTAGGCTCCTGCCGTGGGAAGCTCGGTTCGGGCTCCTGTCAGCCCGTTCGGTCCACCCCAGTAAATGTAGGAGTCGAGCTCCGATGTGACTCCGTTCTCGCCGTTGACGACGATCAGGTCGAGATAACCGTCACGGTCAACGTCGACAGCCCGACTCATCCACCCACTGTCGTTGGGAAGCTCCTGCTTAGGCCACCCTTTACCCTCATCCTTTGCCTGAGTGTATATCCACGTGGGGGCGCGCTCAATGTAGCCATGGGAGTTGGGAAAGACGATGTCCACATAACCGTCGTTATTCACATCGAACCGGTGAATCGTCTCAATGATTCCACTGGCGTTCACATAGAGATTGTCGCCCCCGTTGTCGTAGAAACCTTTCGAAAAGGCCTCAAACCCTCGATCTACCCAGGCAGTTTCCGTCCGGTGCTTCATCTCCTAAATAGTGATACGAGGCATCGAATTACGTGTAACGAGACAAGGTTCGAGAGTGAGGTTCGAGACCCGCCGTCGCGCCGCTTTGGCGAGGCATGCAAGGTTGCCTTCGGTATTCGATGTCCTCTTCGCCCTTCGGACAAGGAAGCTTTTGAAACCGTCCGCTTTCTATTCTGCGGAGCAAACCTCACTCTCGAACCTTGTCTCGGTTCTGATCCATCATTGAGAATCATAGTATCACTATTTATTGGTCGGACTGATAGCTCCCCCCGACATTGAGGGTTCACAATGGAAGACAAGCAACAACTGATTCTCGATGTCCCGTTCAAGATCGTTCTCGACTCCGATGCCGACTTTGACGGAGTGAACATGCTGGATCCGGAATCAATTGTCGATCCCGGGTTCAAACTGACTGTCGATACGGAGGTCCCGGATCGCAGGACCCGTCTCATTCACTGGCGTCTTCTGAGGACTGACGGAGCGCCCTTCAAAGTCAGGGGTTTCTCGGTTGAAGCTTCGGTTCCAGCTATCGATCTACACCGCATGTGGGTACCGGTCCTAAACGAATCGATAGGCAAGTCGGACCTGATCAGCCTACCGTGGGGCATATCTTCGCGTACTTTCGCTAGCTGGTCTTTTCCCTTTATCGCCGCGCTCAGCCGCCAGGACGTCAACCGTTTCGCCATGGGTTTTATGGATCACGTGAATCTGGCCGAGGCCACACACAGTTGTTACGACGAGGACGCTAGGATTGGCTTAAAACGGTTATACGAAGAAGGGCCGCTCGAAACCAATCTGTGGGAGGAGACACTCTACGTATCGCGCATCCCCAATCACTTGTTTGACCAGATCAGACATTTTACGCGAAACTACGACCGGATTCATCAGCACCAATTGTGCGAAACACCACCAGCGGCGTGGAAGCCGGTCTGGTGCACCTGGTATGGGATCAAGGAAAACATCACAGCCGATTACGTGTTGGAGAACATTCCGCATCTCGTAGAAATGGGATTCGGAAGCGTAATCTTGGACGCCGGCTGGTGGATCGACGGCTACGTGGAGGAAGCGACCGGTCATTACAAGGCCAACGAGAAATTTTCCGACATGAAAGGGATGGCGAAGCGCCTGCAGAAAGAGGGTCTGCGTCTCCTGCTGTGGTGCGGCCCCCTATACAGGCTTGATAAAATCCGCGACCATCCTTTTATCGCCGAGTACCTTCAAAAATCGGATTATCTAGGTGAGGACGACCTGTTTCTCTGCCCACGATGTCAGCCCGTGCACGACTATGTGGCCGGGATGGTTGAACACCTGATGCAGGAATACGGCATCGACGGCCTCAAGATAGATTTTATCGATGCCTTTGAGGATCGCCTTTCCTATCCCTGTCAGGCCGGCCACGAGCATGCCTATGCGACCTATGGTGAGGTAATGCACGCTTTGCTCCGGACCCTACACGCGTCTGCCAAGGTGGTGCGCAGCGATGCGCTGCTCGAGTTTCGTATGAACTACTCCAATCTGATCACGCGCAGCTATGCGACGAACCATCGTGCCCAGGATTCGCCGCTGGACTTCGATCATATCAGACGCATGTGTACCCGGTTGCGCAGCTACATGATGGACCCGGAGGCGGGAAGAGAGGGCAACGTCGCAGTTCACGCCGATCCTGCCTGGTGGCAGCCCCACGAGCGGGCTGAGAACGTCGCCTGCTTCATGAGCAGCCTCGTCACCAGTGCTGTACCCATGTTGTCCACCGACTTGCGCGCTCTAGAAGGGGAGCACCGACAAATTGTCAAAGCCTGGCTCGAATTCTACAACCAGAACACCGACCTTCTGATGTTCGGTCGGCATCGGGTGCTGAGTACCGATCCGCACCATTCAATTTTCTCGATCCACCGGGATGCAGGGGCAGTGATCGGCCTCTACACCAACACCTTGCCGGGCCGCCTTGAGGTGCCTGATGTGGGTGTGCAGCGAATCTGGATCGTGAACGGTTCTGCGCAGAACCATCTTTTCGCACGGCTCGATGGACTCCCTCAAGGTGATGTGACAGTGAAACGGTACGGGCGGACGCTCAGGCTACAGGAATCCTCTAATCTGCCGGTAACGTCAGGAGCTGTCCTGCTCGATATGCCCTTGGAAGTTGGCGGCGCACTTGAAGTGTTGATCAGCTAGGAATCTTTCGGACTTTCGGTCCGACAGATTCCTGGTGTTCTGGTTATGGTTCCATGACACCGCGACGGAGTTCACGCATGCGAGGGGACATTTCTTGAAGGACAGACTGCGAAGTTGCTTGCCAGCCAACTTCCCGCTGATCGATCCACGGAACGACATAGGCGCTGCAGAGTTCGATCCGCTCTTCATCCGCAGTGAGGTTCCTCTCCACGGCATGCCAGACGGCGCTGTTAAAGAGGATCACCGACCCCGTGGGCGCTTCGACGTGGGCCAGATGATCGTAGTTCGCATGCGGCCGAGGACCGCGACGTGAGTGATGGCTGAATGGCATGAAAACGCGGGAGCCGTTGCTGCGAGTCACGTCATGCAGGAGCCAAGAGAACGTCAACACCAGACATTTTTCAGGCGCCGGCAGGCCGTGCTTATTGAATCGATCCCCCGGCACACCGACATGGAGCGGCAGCCCGCTGGCGCCAGGTCGAAACCGCCGCGATCCCACCTGGGCGAGCTGATAGTCCGCGCCAAGCACGCGCTCGGCTAACGCAAGGCATGTTGGATGCAACAAGGCCGTCTCGATCGCTGCCAGATCATCTGTCGGCAAACACTCCAACAGGCCACTGATGTGCTGATTGGGTTTATCAGCGGGTACTCGCGCGTCAAATGCCTGGCCGATCGCTGCGGCGAGTCGTTGCACGACTGCAACATCTAGCAGATCCTCGACGACGACGAACCCATACTCGTCCAGAGTAGCCCTCAACTCGTCTATGTTTTCGTCCGTTGCCGACATGAGATGCTTGTCTTATTAGGCGTGAAAATTGATACACCGTTCTTGAAGACCGACGAAGAATAAAATGCGAAATGGAATCGGCGGGAGCAACCTATCCGCACCGACACTCCTCGTCAAGCAACGTGCCTCTGTGGCTGGGCACCGTTGAGGGAAGCTACCTGAGGACTGATTCTGCCCCGAGGCGGGCCGGGATGTGGGTTCTTTTTCATCCCATCTCGCGGGCGTCTCGCTTACGCTGACTCTTCGGCAACTATTTCAACCGGAGCGATAAGATTGCGGTGGTTAGGTTCATGAGCGCGATGTGGCATTGGTGAATGGAGGAAGCCAGTCGAGGTCAGCTCGCACATCCGCAGTTCGGTGTATGCTTGCTTTCCAATCCTGGCTTAGACAGCTTTGCGGCACAGCAACTGCGTTTTCTATTGATCGCTCCGGCAGCGTGCTAACCACTTGAATGTCCCTCAGTAAAGGCACAACCCTGGGACCTTACGAGATCGAAGCCCTCCTGGGCGCTGGAGGGATGGGCGAGGTCTATAGGGCCAACGACACGCGGTTGCACCGCACCGTCGCGGTCAAGGTGCTGCGTGAAGATGTCGCCTGGAATCCCGATCTGAGGCAACGCTTCGAGCGAGAGGCGCGATCCGTGGCGGCATTGAACCACCCCCACATCTGCACCCTCCATGACATCGGCAGCGAGGATGGTACGGACTTTCTGGTCATGGAGCACCTGGAGGGCGAAAGCCTGGCCCAGAGGTTGTCCAGAGGTGCATTGCCCCTCGATGAGGCGCTGAAGATTGCTGTCGAGATTGCCAACGCTCTGGACACGGCCCACCGCCAGGGAATCGTCCACCGCGACCTGAAGCCGGGCAACATCATGCTGACCAAGTCCGGGGCCAAGCTCTTGGACTTCGGGCTGGCTAAACTGAGGGCAACCGAGATGGAGGCAGCAGTCACGGCAATGGCGACCCAGCCAGAACCCTTGACGGGAGAGGGAACCATTCTCGGCACCTTTCAGTACATGGCTCCGGAGCAGCTCGAAGGGAAGGAGGCCGATGCGCGGACCGACATATTCGCGTTTGGAGCGGTGGTCTACGAGATGGTTACCGGAAGAAAGGCATTCGAAGGGCAGAGTCAGGCAAGCTTGATCGGTGCGATTTTAAAGGGTGATCCTCCCGCAATATCGGAGCTGCAGCCGCTGTCGCCGGCTTCTCTGGAGCGTGTGGTTGGAGTCTGTCTGGAGAAGGAGCCTGATCGGCGCTGGGGCACCGCTAGTGATTTGGGTCGGAATCTGCAATGGGTTCTCGAAGGCGGAGATGCCGATGGGAAGGACTCTGTCCTCGTCACAGGCAGCGGGTCGAGCCGGTGGCTCAGAGGCGCGATCGCAGGGGTTGTCATTGGGGCCGTTGTCGCTGGACTTGCGGTCTGGTATGTGAAGAGGCCGGAGTCGTCCCGTTTAGTGCGCTTTGCGGTGTCACCGGATGAAGCGAGGCAGTTGCATATCGATTGGTACTTCCAGGATGTAGCGATTTCACCCAATGGCGAACACATCGCCTATTTCACCGAAGGCGTTGGATTGCAGGAGCTCCACGTGCGCCCCCTTGGCCAGCTTAGTTCGGTAACCCTTGCAGCAGAGAAGCTGCGGAATAGCCTCATCTTCTCTCCGAATAGCCCCTTCTTCTCTCCGGATAGCCAGTCGGTGGGGTTTTGTGTCCATAGCCGGCAGACCCAGACCTCCTTGCTCAAGCGCGTGGCTATTCGGGGCGGTAAGCCGTCGATCATCTGCGAAACGCAAGGGCCGGATGGGGCATTAGCGGGCGCGAGCTGGGGAGCCAACGGCACTATCGTCTTTGCCACATCGAAAAACGAGTCGGGACTCTGGCGAGTCGCCGCCGCAGGGGGTGAACCGGAACAGTTAACGACCCCACCCCCGGGGCAAGGAGCAGTCGACCATTTTTGGCCTGAGATCTTGCCCGGCGGTAAGGCTGTGCTCTTTACCATTACTGCGAACCCCATCGAAGACTCGCAGATTGCCGTCCTGTCGCTGGACACTGGTGAACAAAAGGTTGTCATTCGCGGCGGGTTCTATCCGCGCTATTCCCCCACCGGGCATCTCCTCTATGGCCTGGCGGGGACTCTTTGGGCAGTGCGATTCGATCTTAGCCGTTTGGAGGTCGTTGGGCACCCCGTTCCTGTGCAGGAGGGCGTCCTCACGAAATTTCGAGGCGCGGCTGACTTCAGTCTCTCGGACAACGGGACGCTCGTCTACCTGCCCGACTCTGGCTCTGGTCGACTCGAAAGGACAATGGTCCGGGTCGACCGCGAGGGCAACACGGAAAGCTTGGCCTTGCCCGAACGTCTCTACTTCCAAATGAATTTCTCGCCGGACGGGTCTTGGGTCGCCGTTGGGATTGGACTAAGAGATGATCAGAACATTTTTATATTTGATCTTTCCAGCAGCCGATTGCATCAGCTGACGTTTCAAGGCGGGTTGCGTCGGGGGAACCCGGTATGGACCCCGGATGGGAAACAGATCACATTTGTGAAGGATGATGCGATCTGGACGATCGCCTCCGACTTCAGCGGTGATGCCCAAAAGCTGATCGCCAGCACCGAAGTGTATAGGGACCCTGCCCCTTGTTCCTGGTCCCCGGATGGACGCATTCTGTTATTCGCATACCGAGACTCTGTTGGGGGGAGACTGGGATCTTGCTCAGCTGACACGGCTTGAAGAGGGAGGCGTGGAAGTGGGTCCTCTACTAGATGAGGAAGAGAATTATAATCAATCATGGGCCCAGTTCTCCCCGGACGGAAAATGGATTGCATTCCACTCAGATGAAACCGGCGCGACGGAAGCCTATCTTCAACGCTATCCAACAGATAGAGAGGCCAAGCGGAGGATAACCTACGACGGGGGTGAATATCCTATTTGGCGTCGCGAAGGACGGGAACTGATGTATCTGGACGATGGTCAGATATGGAGTGTGGAGATCGACACTGAGCCCAGACTCGCCTGGCGAGATCCGGTTTCTGTGTACCAGCTTCCCAATGCATTGATAGGTTATGCCGTGAGTCCCGATAGCGAACAGGCACTCTTTCCTATCTTATTACATGAAATGGAGGCGGAAGAGGGCGAGAGTCGCCCTCGCGAGATCCGCGTCGTCCTCAACTGGTTCGAGGAGCTCAAGGAGAAGGTGCCGATACCGTAGATGCCGCTGAGAAGCGGAATCTGGTTGCTTCGCGGAGCGAAGCTGGGAGAGGACTTTGACCTCAGATTGAGCGGATATAACGGATTGGGAAGTTGAGTAATCCGGGAATCCTCGGTCGGGGGGAATAATGGATCCTGGTGAATAACGCGGTAGGGCATTTCGAGTGCGGTGGCTTGACACCGCTATTCTTTGGCGAGGTCCGGACGTCGCCAAGGCTATGACCGGCAGATTGACTCGCCGTCGCGGCTACCAAGTGGGTTCGAACGGCCCGGCGTCAAGCCGCCGTCTAGAGAAAGCGCCGTCGAGCCGGCGCACTCGAAGTTTCGCCGTCGATGCTCTGACCGCTTGGCGGAACGTTCTCTTCTTTTCAATCGACGTTAGACTTCCTGGAATCGAGGGCTACTTGGGAGCGGATTGGGCGGCGAAGATTTCATAGATCCGATCCGAGGAAACCTGTGGCCCGAACCCAAACGCTCCATACGATAAAAACCCCGCTCTGCCTCCGGGCAGAGCACCAGGAATCTGTCGGTGGTGGAATCGGCCGCGATCCGCGAATACGCCAGATTATCCAAACCCACCGCGAATACGCAAAGCTGGGACCGACAGATTCCTAGCTCCAGAGCCGATCATTGACCCTCAGGTTGTCCCACTCCTCGGTGGGGAGGAAGTATCCCGGAAGATCAGGATCGATGTGTCGACGGATCTCCTCCTCGTTCAGATCCAGGCCCAGGCCGGGACTTTCCGGGACGGTTATGTGACCGCGATCAACGATGGGACTGGGGAGCCCGGTCACGAGGTCATTCCAAGGTGGGTAGTCCACCGCGTGATTTTCCAGTGCGAGGAAATTCTCGGTGGCCGCGGCGCAATGGACACTGGCCATCGTCGCGATCGGAGTCGCCGCCATGTGCATGGCCATGGCAATCCCATGCTCCTGAGCGTAATCGCCAATCCGCTTGGTCTCCAGGATTCCTCCGGAGGTGGCCAGGTCAGGGTGTATGATGGAGACTGCCTGCCGCTCGATTAGGGGTTTGAAATTCTCCAGCAGGAAAATGTCTTCCCCCGTGCAGACGGGTGTTGCCGTCGCGTTCTTCAATCGCAGCCATTGTTCCGTTAACTGCCACGGAATCATGTCCTCGAGCCAGGCCAGGTTGAACGGCTCAAGGGCACGCGCCAGCCGGATACAGGATTCCACATTGATGTGTCCAAAATGATCCGCTGCCAGCGGTACCTCATACCCAATCACGTCCCGAACATGAGCCACGTACTCAACCAAGAGGTCTATTCCCTTCTGCGTAAACTGCATCCCGGTAAACGGATGCATGACCTGTGTTGTCTCCTCCATTCCCTTGGGGTAGGAAACGGTGTCGGATGTCCCCTCTAGGAGCCGCACACCGATATCCATCTTCAGGAAGGTGTATCCGTCATCCATTCGCTCTTTCAGCGCCTGCCCCATCTCGTCGGCATCCTGTTTTGTCGGAGTGTCGCAATAGCAGCGCACCGAATCCCGGAACTTCCCTCCCGCCAGCATGTAGGCGGGAACGCCGTACGCTTTACCTGCCAGGTCCATCAGGGCCATTTCTACCGCACAGACACCGCCGCCCTGTCGGGCATGCCCGCCGAACTGACGGATCATGCGGAAGAGCTTGTCCACGTTGCACGGATTCTCGCCCAGGATCTTACGCTTAAGCATCAGAGCGTAACGGAAGCTAGCTCCATCCCGCACTTCGCCGAGGCCGTAGATATCCTGATTGGTATCGATGCGGATGAGCGTCGATCGCATGGGTGCACCGGTCAGGCTCACGACCCGGAGGTCCGTGATTTTCAGTTGAGAAGGGGAGGATTCGGTGTTGAAGTCTGTGTCACCCATGGCATTCCTTGCATGAACCGGAGTTACTGTATGGATTTGCAACCAGAATGAAGAAACAACCAGGGATCCTGCCAGAGAATTATGATCCCAAGACACATTCCCGCATCGATGCAGGGCAAGCACTGAGAGACGATAAGCCACGTCGGGTCTGGAACGTCCTGACCAGATAAGATCATGCCGCAGGAACCCTTCCTCGAATCTCGAGAACTCTTCGAGATCAGCCCGAAGAGCAGGCTCCCCAAGATCGCAGTGGCGGCGGACGGATCGGTTCTCGCCTTCATGCAATCATGCAGTATGCTGCGCCGAAGTGAAGACGCCGGGGCAACATGGGGCCCGGTTCAGGAACTGGAGGCCAGCGGATGCAACGTCGTGGTCGATCAGACCACCGGAGACGTCCTACTCATCAACCCCTCTCAAGCCGCTCTCTGGCGAAGCCGCGACCATGGCAAATCCTGGCAACGCGAGGAGGTAACCGTCCTGCAAAATGCAGCTGGCCACGGCGCCGCCGGCAATTCCCCGGCCGACGGAACGTGCTCGGAGGAAGGGATCGCGCTGCGGCAAGGCGCTCATCGAGGCCGTCTCGTCGTACCCGTAAGGGTGCAACCGCCCAAGGGGGACAATTCCCAGGAATTCTGGCCCTACAATTACAACACTTCCATAATCAGCGACGACGGGGGCAAGACATGGCAGGTGGGAGAGCCGGTTCAGAGTGGGACCGGTGAGGGCGCCCTTGCTGAGCTGTCCGATGGCCGAATTTACTACAACTCGCGTTGCCACCTCGCCGTCGACCACCTTCGCCGCATCGCCTGGAGTCACGATGGGGGCCGCCGCTGGGTCGACTGGCAGGTGTGTGAGACCCTCCGCGAGGTCGGCGAACCCTACTATTACAAGTACGGCACCAAGCCCAGCTACGGCTGCAATGCCGGGCTCGTGCGAATCCCTTACGCCGCGACCGGAGGGAAGGATGTGCTCCTGTTCAGCACACCCGACAATCCGGGGAGCACCCGTGTACGCATGTCGGTTTGGGCCAGCTTCGACGGTGCCACCACATGGTCGTTAAAGCGGTGCGTGTTCGGTGGCCCCAGTGCCTACTCATCCTTGGCTGCCGATGAACAAGGCATGGTATATCTGCTCTTCGAGACCGGGGAAAGCGCGAACCTCAGGTGTGATATCGATCATCACGAGATGGTTCTGGCGCGCTTCAACCTGGCGTGGATGATGGAAGGGGGATCCACAACGATTTAAGTCTAACGCGATTGGAGGGATGGAAGGATTTCCGCCAATCGGTCCCTTACTCCGGTACTTGCGAAATGAGGAGAGCAATTTCGATGCTCACAGGAAATCAGATCAAGCACTTCGAAACCTTTGGGTTCCTTACCCTTCGTGAACTGCTGACGCCCGAGGAAATGGAGGTCGCTGCAAAGGAATTCAACATCGGGATGGAACATGCCCAAGCTACAACCGAGCATCGGGGTACTCGAAAGCAGTTCAACTGGACCAACTTGGGTCCGGACTCGACATTTCTTGGGTCCCTTCTCGAGGACCCGCGATTTCTCTCGAGCGCCAAGCAACTACTGGGAAGCGAGGTCGTCGGCCATTACGCAAACGGCAATCTCTTCGACGGCGACCGAACCGAGTGGCATCCCGATTCACATAATCTCTCACGCCGCGGCATTAAGTTCGCGTTCTACCTGCAACCCCTCGACCAGGATTCGGGCGCTCTTCGATTTATACCCGGCTCTCATAAAGTGCCTCTCCACACGGATATCGGCAATTTCGGCCTGAAGGATTCGAACATCGGCACAAGCGATCCGGAAGGCATCGGAGTCGACGAGTTCCCCGCATTCGTTGCATGCTCACGACCAGGGGACGTCATCGTTTTCGACAATCGCGTCTGGCACGCGAGTTGGGGTGGCAGGCAAGGCCGAAAGATGTGCAGCGCGGGCTATTTTGCGGTTCCAACCTGTTCCGATGAGGAAGCCATCATCCGAGACATCGCCGAAAGCGAAGTGAGCATCGCGAAAGTCTTTCCGTTGCTCAGGCGACCGAAACACTGGGTCCTGAACAGCTCAGGAAGCCCCATCCGTCAGAGGTGGATAGACTATCTCAGAGCCCATCAGTTCGACGGGCTATAGGGCTCCCAAGCTTCGGTTTCGAATAGGTCTTCCCGAGGCGCGGACTTTCGCGATATCGATGATCAGTTCCACATCGTGGCGCGCCAAAGCCAGGCTAGCCGTATTGCGATCCTTGAACATATCGTGGTAGTGAAGAGAGGAGTAGCATGTTGACCCGTAAGGAAATGATCGGGCCTTGGGCCGGATTGCCTGTAGCTTGGGATGCGAATTTGATGTTTGACGAGGACGCTTACCGAGCCGACCTGGAACGGGTCTGCCAGGCCGGCGATCCGACGTATCGTGTGCTGATCACATGTCGCCATCATGCATGTGAATCCACTGCGAGCTATGTAGTGGAAGGCATGATGGCGGCGCTGTTAGCCGAGACAGAGGCAGGTGAATGGTTCCGAGAAAACACTGAAGTGCTCGTGATCCCTTCCATGGATAAGGACGGCGTCGAAGATGGCGATCAGGGCGTGGAAACTCTTACTCCAGACGGCGCCCGCGCATTTGGAGCCAACCTCATTCACACACTCCGAACCTACCTTGAACAATGATGGACGAATCCCAGCATTTGGCCCGACGGCTTTCTATCCGAAATCGAATGAATCGAAGCACTCAAAAGCGAACAGATCGCTGCAGCCGCTGTGGGCGCCATTCCGAGATGGGGTATTAATCCTTCAACAGAAATGAGTGGTCATGCTCTTTTACGCTAACCTGTCATTTAGCCGAGGGAAAGGCTCCCTGGCCTGCACGCTCCTATCACGATACCGCGGCGTGGGACGGTAAGCTCTGGGTGTTAGGGGGGCATCGGGGGGTGGCGGACCACCCAGCTGAAGTCTCGACCGAGCTGCCTTCATGCGTCAACTCCGCTGCGGGTCGCAGGTTGATCTCCACCCTCTTGTTCGGTGCGTTTTTGGTGTTCGCGTTCCAAGTCGATGACTAGCATTGGATCAAAGTTTGGATTCGGATCGTCGACGTAAGCCCGTGGATTCGCGATGATCCGTGTCCGCCCGATCATGTAGTCTTGGGAGTGATGGATATGCCCGTGAATCCAGACCAACGGATCGAGCTGCTCGACGAGATCATCGAGATGCGAAGCGTATGCACAACTGATCAACTCCGATCTCCGCCTCTCCGGCAATGATCTCGCTGATGGTGCATGATGGGTCAGGACGGCAGAGCGATCAGCTTCGCCGGAGGAGATGAACTCCTTCAGTGAATTGAGAGTGGAGAGGTGGTGTGAGCGTGTGTCGACGAGGCGAAGCTTCCGATACGTCGGGTTCTGTCGAACTCTCTTGTAGTCATTCATCTGGAGGACTTCGGCCGATCCTACTTGCGGGTCTCCGTGCAGCGCCATGTCCGTCCAAAGAGTTACGCCGAAAAACCGGTATTCTCCGAGCTCAACGAAGCCCTTCTCAAGAATCGTGATATTCGTTCCCTGCGATGCATCCTTAAGCTTCTCGACCAGCCTTGGAAGCTTGGCGCCGTAGTATTCGTGGTTGCCCAGCAGGTATAGAACCGGAATATCGGGAATCGTCTCTTTAGCCCACTTCAGGCCGTTGAGTTTCGTGTGTGTGTCGCCAGCTAGTATAACCACATCGGCGTCGACCTCGGGAAAGTCGAAGTCGCCGAACTCGATATGCAGATCACTGAGGACATGGATGCGCATTCGTTTTCTTCACCGAACGATTAAGCGGAGGCATTCCGGGGCAAGGGAAATCGATTGAAACGGGCGGTCTCTATCGGAATTGCCTCCCGCGCCTTGTTGGCAGTTCGTTTTTCTCAACTACGAATCGTCGCGAATGGGAAATTCTTTCATCGTTCTTCGTGTACAAGATTCAGTTTGTGGGCAGTCAATTTCAACAATTTGGCTTTCCTTTTCATTCGCGCAGATTCGTGTGATTCGTAGTTATAGTCTTCATCATCTTCCTTGGCGAATTTCTGCGTGTTTTGAATCTGCCAACAGTATAATGGGCTACACCCAGTGGTGGATATCATCTTCGATCGTGTTTCCAGCAGGGGCCTTCCAATCGGCCAGCGACGAAATGATTCGACAGTACCTTGATGACCTGGCGACCCGGCACCAGGTAGCGGCCGCGACACAACGTCCGGCTTTGAACGCTTTGATTTTTCTCGTACGGGAAGTGGCAGGACGGGACATGGATCAGTTCGGGAGGAGCGACCGGGTCAGGATGCGCGTCCAGGGAAGCGATGCCGTGTTGCTCTCTCTGGATGCCTGGAGGATGAAAAATATCTGGGAGGAGGAGTAGGAACTTGAAAAGTATCCTGGAGTGGAGCTACGGTCCGGCGATCACCTGATGAACCGGGCCATACGGAGAACGCACTCGTGGAGTTAGACTTTGTCCTGAATGATCTGGGAGAGCGCGCCGGTGACGGACTCGGCCAGGACTGGGACATCTCGGTCGACAGGTGTGCGGACGCATCCTTCGACTTCCTGACCCCCAACGTGTTCCTCGAAGCCCGGGCTTGGACCGGACTCCCGAAAACGATCGATCCACTTCTCGAGCAGACGGCGCAGATCATTCTCCAACGCCCATCTCTTCGCATGCTGGCGTGGCACACCTACCGCCTCGCCCATCAAACAAGGGAAAACCCTCCTTGGGAAGATTGGCCGGTTCTCGATCACGCGCTGAACGGGGCGGGAGGCATTTTTTACCTGCTGATTGGCCTGGCCGGCTTCGATCGCCTGCGAAAAACCCAAAGAGCGCGGGGTATCTCGGAGGCCATGACGCACGCCATCGGATCCGATATCAACATCGGTTTCGCCCGCTACGGACGCAGCACCGGCGGACAACCCGGCATCGAAAGAAGACTGTTGAACTGGTGCGGCCTGATAGGATCGGGCGACCTCCATCAGCTGGGACGCTTTCAATACCACTTTCGGCCTTTCAGGGGACAGCTCAGAGCCTACCGCCATCGCCAGACAGGTCACGTGCTGGCTTTGTCCGAACCCGATATCACTTTTGACTCAGAAGGCTTCGTGGCCCATTCTGATGAATCTAATGAATCTACTGATGTCGCTTCGTGGACGTCGAAGCTGACAGAAGATGGAGATCGGATCACCGGATTTCCCATCTCCCCCACAGGCAGGGCCCTTCCAGGCTCCGTCGCGCTCCGGGCGGATGCCTGGGACTGTGTGCTCGGGGGGGGTGACAGAATTCTCGGCATGCACATCCCCGAAGGCGAGGCCATGACCCTGGACCGCTGTCGCGATTCGATGGCCGAGGCCCTGGAGTTTTTCCCCCGATACTACCCGGACCATCCCTTCGTCGGCTTTGAATGCACGTCGTGGATCCTGAACACACAACTGGCCGACATGCTCGGTGAAAACTCGAATCTGGTGAAATACCAGAAGGAACTCTATCTCTTTCCACTACCCTCGGGCGGCAAGGACGGCCTCTATTTCATTTTCGATCGTGAGGAAGTAGACTTCGATTCCGCACCCAGAGACACCACCTTGCGCCGAGCATTTCTGGACCATCTCAAAACCGGTAAGCGCTTGCGCAGCGGAGGTATGTTCTACCTGAAAGAGGATCTTACTCAGTTCGGCACGAAACATTATCAGAGTCAGTTCGCTGCGGCCAGAGCGCTCGCGGCATCATAGACCCACATTCACTTCAGAAGATAGCTAGAGCCCGTCCCAGTGGTGGAAACAATTGATTTTTAATGAGTTATGGGCAAAAAAAAGGCCGGATAGAGCTGCAAAAAGCTCGATCCGGCGAAAAAGGGCGCTTATGCTTGCGTTAGTCAAATACAAAGCACGCCCTTCTCATGAAAAATATTGCCGTACAAAGCTTCCTGCGTCCAGCCCTAACTCCAGTCATTCGATGCAAAGACTACACCGTGTTTCTGGAAACAATGGAGCGGATTGACCGGGTTTTGATCGACTCCTCGCTGGAAAGGGAGGCGATCGTAAAAGCCTTGGAAGGATGGGATGAAGCGGGAGGGAAGGATCGGGAGCGACGCGCTCTAAGAGCGATAAAAGCGCTGCGGGTGGAGGTGGTGCGTCATTTACTCGGAGGGATATCCTTTCGTTGTCTGTCGCAGGAGTTGGGACGCAGTGAGCTTCTGGCTAATTTTTGCCGGGTGCGTGAGGTAGACGGGATCCGGAAAATATCGAAGAGCAGTCTGGAACGGGATTCGAAATTCTTCGACGAAGCGTATCTGAGACAGCTGCATGCAAGGATGACCGAGGTGGTGGGCAATGCTGAACATTGTGGTGAGGCAGGATTAGAGAAGCCGATCGATACGAGGGAATGCCTGATCGACGCCACTTGCCTGGAAGCGAACATCCACTGGCCCGTGGACTGGGTCTTGCTCAAGGATGTGGGAGCAACGCTGCTCAAGGCGATCAGTCTGATCCGGCAGGCGGGAATGAAACAGCGCATGCCCCAGGGAGCAAAGGGATTGGCTCGGGAGATGAACAAACGGTGCCTGGAGATGACGCATGCGCGTCGGCGCCGGGAGGCGGGCAAAGCGCGTAAAGGGATCCTGCGGCGGATGAAGCTATTGCTCAAGAAGATTGAGGGCCATGCCCTTCGCCACCGTGACTTATTGGAAGCTATGTGGATGCAAAGCGATTACACCGAGAAGAAGGCGAGCCGAATCATCGAGCGAATGGATGGTATGTTAGAGCAGATACCGCAGGTCATGAAACAGGCGCACGAACGGATCATAGGGGGGCGGCAGGTGAAGAATGAGGAGAAGATCCTGAGCGCCTACGAACCTGAGATTGACGTCATCGTGCGAGGCAAGGCAGATCGGGAGGTGGAGTTTGGCAACACCCTTTATTTATGCGAGAGCGCAGAGGGATATCTGTTGGACTGGAAACTGTATGGGGGGCAGGCCCCGAGCGAATTGAAGCAGCTTTGGGAAAGTCTGGAGAGGCAAAAGGGCTTCGCTTTAGAGGAGAAGATCGAAGCGATCAGTGGGGATCGGGGCTATGCCTCGAAGGCGGCCAGCAAGCGGCTCCAGGCAGAGGGGATTTTTGACGCCCTTACGCCCCGCAATCCACAAGAGCTCAAGGAGCGGATGGAGGAGCCGCGCTTTGTCCGGTTGCAGCGACGACGAGGGAGCACCGAAGGCCGGATCGGAGTGCTCAAGAACCGATGGCACGGGGGCAAGATACGCAGCAAAGGCTTTGACAACCGTAACCTTAGCGTGGCCTGGTCGGTTCTGTCCCACAATCTATGGAAAATCGCGCAGAGACTTGCGCAAGAACATGAGAAAGAGGCAACGCAGGCGGCATAGGGATCCAAGAATCGAGTCAGAGGCGCTTCCTTGGGAGAACTATCGACTCAAAGCGAGAGGAAGGGTGCTGGAAAGGTGCATAACGGATAAAAGGTAAGCTACCGAGGACGGAAGGCATGTCGTGGTCTACATAACGTGACGAAGATTGATATCGGTATCAGGCTTCCACCCAAATCCTCTCGGATTTGGGACAGCCTCTAGCTAGCGCTGGAGTGCCTGCACATGGCTCGGCCAAGGAGATGCAGATCTATGATGGATCCCCGCTATAGTTTCTCCTCCGCCTCCCATTGTTCCACCAGCTGCTTCTGGTAGGCATCCCGCCGCTGTGCGGAGACCACGGAGAGAGGGCAAAAACATGGCTGGCAAGAAATGAAACCTTACGGAATGTCGTTCGTAAGGTTTTCGAATCCGGGAAAAAGAAAAGTCGCAGTCCCGGCAGGCCGGGAAAAGGACGGCCCCGGATCCGTCTTCTCCCGCTCGGCGGGATTCGCCGAGACATGTGGGGAGAGGGGAGAAATGCCCAACGGGTTATGTGAACAACGGAAGGGGAACCGAAGGTCTAATCAGTTGCAAACAGATCCCCACAGAATTGAAACCAGGAACTTCGAACCATTCATTGAAGGCAATTCGGGCTGACGCCCTCATGCCTCAGTGATACGTTGGCGCAGGTTTCGCTGGAACGAAGGGCAATATCGGTCCGAAAACCTTGTAACTCTTGTCGGGAATGATAGTTTGATGGGCATGGAAAAGCTGACTATTGAGAAGGAAGCACTGGCTTTGGCTCCGAAAGAGCGAGCGGATCTGGCGGATGCACTTCTGGCTAGTCTCGATCTGGAAGCGTCGGAGGCGATCAGAGATGCGTGGGCGAAGGAGTCGGAGGACCGCTTGAATGCCCATAGCGCCGGAGAAATCGATTCGCGGAGCGGACCGGCTGTGATCTCGGAACAGAAGGCACGCTATAAACGGTGACTTACCGGTTTCTCTCTACGGCGGAAGATGAACTGGCCGACGCACTGACCTACTATGGTGAGCAGAGCACAGGATTGGGGGCAGATTTTCTGGACGAAGTGGAAGCAACTATCGGGAGGATACTCGCTCATCGCAACGCTTGGAGGAGAATATCCACGAATCACCGCCGGTGCCTCATGCGCCGATTTCCGTTTGGCGTCGTTTATTCCGTAGAGGGCGACTGTGTTCTCGTTTCGGCGATAATGGATCTGCGACGGAATCCGACGTCTTGGAGGGAAAGACTCAAATAGAAGCCGCGAACCAGGCACGGCAGAGAACGCCGGCTTGCGCCGCCGTCTCTGCGTTGTAACGTTGGGCGTCGGTCGGTCCGTTCGTGGAACATCAGTAATGGTTGAAGAAAGGCAATCTTCACAGCCACAGTTCGGCGAACATGCCCGTATTCGCACCTCCTCGACGGCCGCGAGATCGTGCTCTCCGGCTCCCGCGAAGTCGGCCACGGCAACCGCGGGATCTACGTCGACGACCGGCGGACGCTAGATCACCAGCCGCCCCCAGACGGGACGCGCCATTCGCTACGAGGTCAGCTCGACGCCGACCATGGTGCCGGCATCCAGGATCATCTGCCACACATCGTCCTCGATCGGGATCCCATCGCGACGGCGGATGGCGCGCGTGCGCGCCTCGGGATCACCCGGCACCAGCACCTCCTCGAATCCGGGTGCCGGTGGCACCTTCCTGATCCGCTCTGTCATGGAATCGGCCAGCGCCTTGAAGTCATCCAACGACTGGAAGAGGTCGGCCTGGATGACGATCATGGTGCCACCTTCGTTGCGTAGCACAACGCCACCGCGCCGCTCGTCCGCGTAGGCGTTGGCGCCGGCGAAGATCCTGCCGAGATACTCCACCATCATCATGATGGCGTAGCCCTTGTGCGCGCCGAAGGGGGCATGCCCACCGCCGGCAAAGAACTCCTCTGGGTCATCGGTGGGGCGGCCATGCTTGTCGACGATGTACCCGCGCGGCAGGTTTTGATGGCGGTTTCTCGCGTTTTCCACCTTCACGCCGGACGTAGCCGACGTGGCAAAGTCGAACATCATGGGATGCTCAGCTACGCCGGTGGGAAAGGCCGCGGCCAATGGATTGGTGTGGAGCAGGTTCCGGGCTCCGCCATACGGCATAGCCGCCGGCGCCAGCTCGCCCTGGCCGCCGGCGAGCGCTAGGCCGACCAGCCCCTGGCCGGCGGCCATCTCCACATAGTGGCCTAGTCGACCGAGGTGGTGTTTCTGCACGACGGAGGTGATTGCAATGCCTTGCTCGCGGGCCTTCGCGATGGCCACGTCCATGGCATAGTTTCCGGCCGTTTGGCCGAAGGTCCAGTGCCCGCTGATCAGCGCGCTGCTCGACGTTTCTTTCAAGATCTCCGGCCGTTCGGCAGGGAGGATGGCACCCTCTTGAATCGCCTCGACGTAGCCACGGAGATGCCACACCCCGTGGGAGTCCACGCCGCTGAGATTAGCAAGCACGAGGTGGGCGGCGACGCTCTCAGCATTGTGATGGTCGGCGCCGGCCGCCAATAGCACGCGTCGCACCAGCCCATGAAGCTCGTCGGCAGTTTTGATTGTCATTTACGCACCCGCCGGCCGTTCGGCACTCTCCCTTTGGTTCACTGGGTTCAACATATGGCTTGCATCTCCCAGCAATCGAGGCTCCTGACTCGTACGCTGCCGCCGTGGGCAAAGAGGCTGACGCCCAAGCTATCCGGACGCCGAGGATAGATCCGATTGGTAAAGCAGATGCGGCCGTTGACATACATCTCGATGACCGAATTGTCGACGAATACCTGCAGGCGCAACGCGTCCTCGTCCGCCAACGGCTCAAACGCACCCGACCTCTCACCTACAATGAGCTGCTTGCGAACGGCATCGTAGCCTACCGGCGTACCTTCCTCTCCATTCGGAGAACGGCGAACTAGTAGACCGAACGAGGTGGCGTCCAGCGGCTCGAACTCGACGACTATCTCCAGAGTCTTGCTTTCGATATCACGCAGGAGGTTCGGCGTCTCGGGCGCTATGACGACATCGTCGATGTGTACCCGGCTGCCGCGAAGGGTCTCGAGCTCTGGTGCGGGCCTCATGCCCAGCCGGCCGTCGGGTCGCAACGAGAGGATGCGAGGCAGGGTGAGAACGCCGTCCCACGGATATCCTTCCGTGCCGCCGCCCTGGATCCAGCCCCAGAGGATGCGGCGGCCCTGGTCATCCTCCAGACCGTTCGGCGCATAGAAGTTGCGCAGACCGCCCAAATCGAGCTCGTGCCAGGACTCCGGAATGAAATGATGATCCCGATACGTGCCGATCGCGTAGCGCACGGAGTCGTATGGCGAGACGATAAGTACGTGCTTGTCGCCCAAGGGGAAGAAGTTAGGACACTCCCACATCTCTCCAAAACCGACACACAGCGGATGCATATACTCCCACCGGGTGAGATCCTGCGACCGGTAGAGCAGCGCGGTGCCGCCGTCTCCCGCGATGCCGGAGCCGATTATGATGTACCACGTGTCTGCCTCCCGCCATGCAAACGGGTCGCGAAACCCGACTAGGTCGTCCCTGGGTGGCCGAGCGACCACCGGATTGTCCGCATACTTGGTCCAGCTCACCATCCCATCATGACTGTGTGCAATACACTGGACTTCGGTCCGCTTTGCCGGCTCGCTGTCCAGCGGACTCATGCCCGTATAGAGAATGGTGGGCAAACCGTCGTGGACGACGCAGCAGCCGGAAGCTACGTGCCTCGTATCGTAGTCCTGTGGACCGTTGGTAAGCGCAATCGGCAGCCGTTCCCAGTGCGCCAGATCGCTGCTCTTGGCATGTCCCCACGAACACCGTTCCCCCGAATCATCGTACGGCTTGTGTTGGAAGAACAGGTGGTATTCGCCGTTGTACATCACCGGGCCGTTGGGGTCGCCGATCCATCGCGAAGCGCTCATCAGATGGTAGAACGGTCGCAGGGGATCGTGCGCCGCACGCGCGCCCGCTTCGGCCACGCTCGCATTGGCCTGGTCGATCAGCCGGCGGTGTTCAAAGTCAGCTCCAGCCATCGGTTACCACTTCGGAACGGGTTCGACGGGCTCACCGGAGCCCGGATCAATCGAGTTAGAAACTGAGTTGCGATCGATTCTACACATCGTCCTCCTCCTCGTTCTCGTCCTCGTCCTCGAAGCAGTTCGGAGCAAAGGCACTAAAGTCCGAATAAAAGGGAATGTTCAGTCAGAGCGTATGGCAAGATTGTACAGTTACCTTTTTTGGTTAGACCGATTCGTAGAGATCGCTGCGCTCCGAGGACGAGCACGAGAACGAGGAGGAGGACGATTTCTACAAATTGCGCTCTCGAAAGGAGGGAAACTCACCCTCCGAAAACCCGTTGAAAACCCTGAGCCTATGTCGAAGGGAATCAGCAGTGAACGCCATCCTGGTTTGGGCAACACGCCCCTAAAGCCCGGCTAGGAATCTGTCGGACTTTGAATTTCGCAACAGACATGAACGTTAGATCGGGCAGTGAAGGGCCTAAATTGCAGGTCAGTTCATTCCGACAGATTCCTTTTGCTAGCAGTCTGTCGGACGGCCCTCGCTACTTGCACAGCAATCAAACGTCAAAGTCCGTCAGATTGCTAGCTCGTGGACGGGCTTACCATGATGTACGATATCGACGAGGGCCTGAGTCGTCTTGGTTGGGTCTTCGCTCTGCCAGACGTTGCGTCCAAGCGCGACCCCGGCAGCGCCGCACGCCATAGCGTCTGCCACCATCTCCAGGAATTCACGCATTGTATCCTTCCGGGGACCACCGGCGATCACCAGAGGCACTGGACAGCCGTCGACGAGGGCTTGAAAGGAGTCGCGGTCGCCGGTATACGAGGTCTTGACGATGTCGGCGCCGAGCTCGGCGCCGGCACGAGCGGCCAGTAGCTCGACGGCGTTGCCCTGATCCGCCAGCGCCTCATCGGTGGGATACAGCATCGCGAGCAACGGCATGCCCCAACGCGCGCATTCGTCAGCCACCCGTCCCGCGTTGTTCACCATATCCCGTTCCTGAGGTGATCCGACCATGATCTGGACGGAAACGGCGTCCGCGCCGTTGCGCACGGCATGCTCGACGCTGCTGATCAGCGTCAGGTCGTTGCCATCGCTTATGGCGTTGGTAACGTTGAAGATTGCGCCGCACCGATTCATGTACTCCCTGTAGAGACAGGCCGCCAGACCAGGGTTGAAGATCACACCGTTTGCGCCACCGGCGACGACCTGGCGTACAGTCTCCCTGGGGTCTCCGAGACCGGCAATCGGCCCCAAGAGAATGCCATGGTCGAGAGGTATCAGGACCGTCTTACCCGTCTCCGGGTTGACGATGCGGTTATACCGAACGGTCTTCCCGACATCCACGAATGGGTCTATCTGCATACCAGATTCCTTTCGATTAAGCGATTCCTGTCAGCTCGGCCCGGCGGCTATTGCGTCGCCGGATCAGTCGGGGCTGAAACTTCAATTGAAGGTTCCACAATTCTGCCACTTGTTAGTACCGAAAGGCCATCCGAAAATCCGCATGTACAATGAAGTTTCAGGTTAAACAAAAGACTCGGCATTTCGGTCCTTCAGGAAGGCGAGGGCTTCAGGGAGCGTCGGAATGCCCAAACGGCCGCCGAGCTTTCTACATTTCATAGCCGCTACCGCCGATGCGAATGTGGCGGCCTTTTCGAAGGGCCAGTCCCGCAGCATGCCGAAGATGAAGGCCCCATGAAACACATCGCCTGCACCGGTGGTGTCGACGACGTCCACGGTAAACGCCGGCGTATGGAAAAGGCGGCCATCGGCGTAACAGACACTGCCCTCTTCACCGAGGGTAAGCGCAACGACGGCAGGACCGTAGGAGCGCATTGTGCCGATGGCCCGTTCCGGATCATCCGTGCCGGTGAAGCGCTCGGCGAAGCCTTTCGATGGAATCAGAATGTTGGTTAGCTCGATGAGTCGATCTACGTCTTGGTCATAGGCCATCACGTCAGCGTCCAGCACGACCGTTACACCGGCGCTCCGCGCGCGGCGTGCCGCGTCCAACACCGCCTGGCGGAAGGTCCCATCAAGATGCAGATATTTGGCTTTCTCGATGACCCCTGGCTGAACCTCGCTCGGCTGAAGTTCGGAGGCAGTAGGTTTATCCCCCACAATCGTCCGCTTGCCCGTCGCCTGATCCACCATCACCATGCTGGCGAGCGAGCTAGCGCCAGGCTCTACGATCATGTGGCTGGTATCGACACCGTAGTGATCGAACTCGTGTTTGATAAAGTAGCCCACGGGATCGTCGCCGATCTTGCCGATGTAGGCCACGGTAGCTCCCAGCTTGGCAAGCGTCACCAGCGCCGTGGCCACTTCTCCGCCGCCCTGCTGGGTCGATTCGAGCATTTCGATTTCTTCGTCAAGCCCCGGTATGTGAGGCACAACCCCGAAGAAATCCAGACAACTGCAACCCAGACCGACTACATCAAACATATCCTGCCTGCGATGGGCCTCGCTGGTGTAACTGATAAGAAATCGCTTTTCTGGCGGCCCGCTGGGACCGATTTGAAACTTCACTGCCGTTGCGGACTTTGCGGCCATCCGCGGCTCCAGCCAATTGGCCGAAACATGGAACCGACGGGGAAAGTTTCAAACCCCGATTGATTCGGTTCCGAAGTGGCAACCGGCAGCTGGAGCTGACCTGAAGAAGCGCGTTTACGGTGAAGACAGTAGCTGAAGCGGGCTGGATGCGTCAAGGCGAACGACGAAGTCCCCTCCGTGCGGTCCGGGCAGCCCCGGACCGCCTGGTGGAGCGAACCCGCAATCAATCGACAAGGTTCGCGATAAGGTTTGGGTCCCGTTGAGCGGGATTGCTCCGCTGAGTTCGTACAGGTAGGTTGGAGGAAGTGAGATGCCCGAAGGGCGGAAGGAACTTGGGTTTCCCCTGGTAACCTTGTCGCGAACCTTGTCGGCCGCAAGCTTATGATTACCAGTCTATTATGTCACCGAATTGCCAATGGGTCATCATGAGGCAGGTCTTCTCATCGGCCAGGAAATGGCGCACTACGACCGGGTCGGGGCTTCAGGGCCAGCCCCTTGTCGTCCCGGCCCCCTGGAAAGAGCCGGAACCACCTTCTTGCTACTTCCTCTGCCGACCACCGACCCACCGCGAGCGGATCGCTCTTCAGCACCACGTGAAGGTGGTTGGACATCACCGTGTAAGCACAAACCTCAACGGTGAATAGAGCCGACAGTTCACGCACGCGACTGCGGATCCACCCCCTTCCGATGCTCGTAGTCCCTGCCGCTGTAAGAATCGAAGCCGCACAGAAAAGCTCGCCGCACACAACGGGAGATGCAGTGATAGATTCCGGCCTCGTTCTCCGGAACCACAGTTCGACGTGCCATGGTCACTCGAGAATGATTAGTGAATATATGTTCACTTTAGGTCAAGCTCTTTTCCCACGAAATATGGATGTCCTAGAAATCTCCTAATCTCTTCCGCTGGGATGCGGATTTGCGGGTGCCGAAACCCGGAGCATGAGCAACAAACTTACCTTGCGGTTTCGACGCAGAGCAGGAGACATCCTCAATTAAGCGGGACAAAAGCCAAAATAAACACAATTAGTTGACATATCTGTCAACTATGCGTAACTTATATTCTCCCTGATCAACGACTATAATGTACGATGCAAGGCAGTATGTTGAACTCTTCCACCTGCTGTTCCTGGACTTCCTCGGACGCAAGTTGGACATGAGGCGCTATGTCCTTAAGGGCGGATGTAATTTGCGGTTCTTCATGAAAAGTCTTCGGTATTCAGAGGACATGGACATCGATATCCAGGGCATCTCGAAGCAGAAGCTGGCCGATACGGTTGACGCCATTTTGAATTCCAGGTCGTTCACTCAAATCCTACAGATCAATGAAATGGCGATCGAGCGATATTCGGCACCGAAGCAGACGGAGACGACACAACGGTGGAAGATGCTGCTCAATATAGCGGGCGTGGGTGTCCTCTTGAATACAAAGGTCGAGTTTTCGCGGCGGGGAGTGAGTCACGATTACGCCTTTGAGGCTATTGACCCTCTGCTGGTCGGCACATATTCGCTAACACCGTTTCTGGCGAACCACTATACGTCTCAGGCGGCATACCGGCAGAAGTTGGAAGCGTTGATCACAAGATCAGTGACGCAGGCACGGGATGTTTTTGATCTCTTTCTATTACTGTCTACGGGCGTCGATTTGCGACTCGAAAACTTTGATTTGAACGAGCGTCTCGGCGAGGCGGCATCGAACGCAATGTCCATCACATTTGATGTATTCAAAGGGCAAGTCCTCTCCTACCTGCATCCCGATTACCAGAAAAACTATGATTCACACGATGTGTGGGACGGAATGGTCCTTAAAGTGGTCGGGGCTATTGAGGAAGCGGCGCAATGAGGCTCGACGAGGCACTGGCTCGGATTCGAGAGACGGGACAGATTGTCATGCGATCGGCCGACGCGATCGCGCTCCTGGATGTGAACAAGGACCACGCCAGCCAAATCCTCTCTCGCCTGGCAGGGTCCGGGCATGTCCGGCGACTCAAAAGGGGGCTGTGGGTCATCACCGAGACGCGAGATCCGCTACCGCTTGCCGAATATCTGACCGCTCCCTATCCGTCCTACCTATCGCTTCAGACGGCACTCTATCACCACGGATTGGTTTCGCAGATACCTGCTGTGATTTACTGTGTGTCGCCGGCACGGTCACGGGTCTATACCACACCTGTCGGAACATTCTCGGTACACCGCATCTCTGAGCGTTTTTTCTGCGGATATCAAAGACTCGGTAACAGCGGTGCGAAGATTGCGTCGGCGGAGAAGGCCCTCTTGGATTTTCTTTACTTGAGTTCCACCAAGACAAGGCTCTTCGCCGCTTTGCCCGAATTGAATCTATCCGAAAGCTTCAGTTTCCGAAAGGCTCAGCGATTTCTGCTCCGCATCCCGTCACGGCAACGTCGAACGATGGTGAAGAACAAGCTTCGCGTCCTCGAAAGAGCTTCAATCTTGTGAAATGAAGCAACCTGCTCAAGCTCTGGAAGGCCTACGCGTCCTTGATTTTTCCCATGTCTACCAGGGTCCCGTCGGGACTCAGCTCTTGGCTGATTTTGGGGCCGACGTAATCAAAGTCGAACGTCCGGCAGGTGGCGATTGGAGCCGAGCCTGGGGCCCCTTCGTCAAGGGTGTTTCACTTCCCTTTGCCAATCTCAACCGCAATAAGCGGTCGATCGCGATCGACCTCACAGCCCCTACGATCTCGAATGCGAAGAATTCTGGTGGACGACGTCAGCGTTTCAGCCGGTGACCTTCTACTCCTTCAAGCGAGGCACCTTCAATTTCTACTTCGTTGGGAGTTCCAATCCCCGCAGCTTCGTCGACCTGCAGACGGAGGCGTTCTGGACGAAGCCGTGATAAGAGTATGAGTTTGTGGGATCGAGTTTCCGCCCCCTTTAAACGGCAAGGTCGCTCGGGTGCTTCCTTGCAGTTGAGTCAGACTACGGGAATGTCCTACCCCATGCCTTGGTCTCTGTCTTTACGCCTATCAGTGCCGGTGCATGTCGCACGAACACCAGGCACCCCAATCATTTGGCAAAGCCCCAGGTAACATATGATCACAGAGCGAATCAGATAGTGTTCATTCGCGAATGCTTCGCCAGCGCATACCCCCGACGAATCAGTGGAAGAAGGTTGGATCTTTCAGAAAGATCCAACCGCTCCTTGAGACTATGCGGTCCTGATCGGAGACTGACGATATCGGTGGTGAACAGGCCATCAGTCACTCAACGCCGACTTCCACCGGAAATCGGACCACACATTCGATTGGCCGGCCATCCCGCAGCTTGGGCAAGAAGAGCCATTCTCTAATGGAGCCTTCAATGGTCGAGATTGTTGCGTCGTCGAAATCGCCTTTGATGTAGACCTCATCGACCAGGCCGCTGCGATCAATTGCCACCTTTGCGATCACCTGCAGACCGGCCTTGAAGGCATCGGGCGGCATGCCAATCAGCGGTGGGTAAACGCGGAACTTCAATGCCATCCTATTGGCTCCAGGATTCTCTTTGAGGTGGCGCTCTACTGCATTTCGATGCTCCCAGCGATCCAACCTGTCGAAAAAGAGAGATGCTAAAGGTGTGTCCGAAGTCTTGATCTCCTGACCGTTCGAAAACAGCATAATAAAAAAAGATGTCGGTTTCCGAGTCTCTAAGACGGGAATGCGAATTGAGATGTGTGTCTCATCGTCAGCGGCGACCGCACCGATCTCTTTGAAGGAGAATCCGCATAGGGGTTTTCTTTCGTATTCCAAGAGAAAGTCCCTTTCGAATGTCACCAAAACGGCATAGCAGTTTCTCAACGTTCGGTCAGGAACAAGATCCGCACGGAATTCCCCGGTTACTTGGTAATACATCCTCCGAGTCTCAAGTTGAACCAGTGCCTGCCCAGGAATTGAGCTCGGTCGGTAGGCCATACCGCCGAGTTCTCCTATTTCGCGGATTTTATGCTTTTGTCTCTCGTCCACGATCATGATTCGTCCTCCCGAAAAATTGGGAGCCTTTAGTAGACGAAAACGGAATCGTGGCGGCACTTTGCGGCGGGTTCCATCCTCCTCCATAACTGGACGCTTTCCCAAGACGGCGACGACGGGATACTCCTCCGAACGGTGGTACGCAGCAATCCGGGTCGGATGAGGCGGGATCACGCGGCGTTCCTCTTCGGGTTGATCTGCGGCTCGCGCGTGAGGAGTAGAGTCTTCAATAAGAAAAGCTATTGCTGCGGTGTTTCGCGAGGAAAACCTCTCAACAGCGACCCAAATGTACTTGGCCCAGTCCGGATCCTTGCTGTAGAGCTCTCTATACACTTCAATCGCAAATTGGGTCTTTCCAAATTCGATTGCAGGGATTATTATCGCAGCCATCAGAACCGCATCGCCCTCATTCTCTAATCTCTTTTTGATGGTGTTATAGGATAGCCTCTTGCCCGCATGAAGGTGGGGCCGACCACCGTGCCGTTTCGGATCGATGACCGCGATTTTGATAGAGTTTACATAGTGGGCCGCTCGGTCTTCATCTGCATATTCGGTGAAGCTCTTGGCCTTGTTGTTCTTTTCGTAGAGCCATTCGACGTAGTCGCGAAACTGATTCCGGCACTGCTTTATCGTCTTATCGGATAGCTTCTCGCCCGAGAGAACTCTCTTTGCCGTCACGTCCCAGTGGCGTTCCAATTCGCCCACCGCACTGGCGCTGAACTGTAAAGGTTCCGGTGCTCTCTCCTGGCTTTCGCCGATGGACAGACTGAATGGCAGCAAGAGAACGCTGACTATTGCGATACGCGTTCCAAGCAGGATTCTCATCGATTGAAGACTAAGCGATTGCAAGCAAACCTTCACCGTTGAGAATACGTTTACGTTGAGACTGAGCAACCGGAATCTCCGCGAACCCGGAGGGCAAAGAGCACCCCTTCCGCCCTACAGCTTCTTCGCCCGAATCTCTTCCACCCGCTTCGTCAGCTCGTCAGCTTCATCGGTTCGGTCGGTTTTCCTATATAGATCAGCTAGGTTCTCCAACGAGGTTGCCACGTTGGGGTGGTAGGGACCAAGGGCATTCTCCCAAATCTTTGTCACCGGTCGAATCAAAACCAGCCAGCCCGAGAGATTTCATCCGTTAGGGTTTTTGCAAGAGTGATTTTTCAGTCGATAGCTTTATCCTGTGATATTGATGGTATGAGCGTAGTGTAAAAAGCGGTCGAGGATGGCGGTGGCGCTGGGGACATCCCCGATCAGTTTGGTCCACTCCTCGATCGGTCAGTTGGAGGTCATGATGGTGGAGGGGCTCTCGTATCTTCGCATGCTGATCTCGAAGAGATATTCCACGGATTTGTGGAGAAGGCGTTTGATGCCCATGTCAATCGATGATGAGCAGATCGGGTCTGAGGTAGCGACGCATGAAGTTGTCCTGTCCAAGCAAGGCCACATCCTCCATTAGATCTCTTACCAGATCGAAGACGGAGCGCGGTAGCTTTAATGGCCTGATGTCGCGGGCTGGTCGACGAACTTGGCGGTGGCCAGCTCTTGGATCTCACGGCGTTTGAGGGAGGGGTTGAATCGGACGACTCTTTGGCTGTCAGAAACCGGGCCAGACGTTGATTACATCTCAAAAATCGTAAGTTATGTATCGTCCATCCGCCGTGGTAACGCTGAGTCGAGTAGAGTCCGTTTCGACATGAATATCATCGTATTTCTCGCCAGCGACCACTTCAATTCTACTGACGGGTTTTCCCTCACCAACAATGTCCGAATAACCGGCTTCCGCAACTCCAGTTTCGATCATTAGAGTTTGAGCGCCGGCAGCAAGACTCCTAAGGTTATCGATGATTCTTAGTGCTTCATCCTGCTGATTCCCGTAACGGCCCTGCACGCGGTGAAGCTCAGCCAGATTGTCCTTCTTCCTGATCCCAAGCGAGCGCTGGTGGAATTCGACGGTACTTAGGATACTGTCCAGCTCCGATTCCTGGTCAGGATCTGAAAAATTGGTTAGGAAAGTGAGTGCATAGCCATTCATGATCGTCGCATAGTTCTTCTGCCTGATCGTCATTCCACCAATCTGCATTTCAACGTGCATCAGATCGAAAAGCCGACCTCCAATTTCTTCGGTCGATTCTGCTTCCGGGAAAGAGGTTTTAAACTGGCCCGCCTGTAAAGCCTTCTTCATTTGAAAGAGGTAGTCTTTCCCACTTGCAATTCCTGGAAGATCCCGAATTCGTTCTGCAGCACACGTAATGCCCGCATTAGGCACACCAGGCGTCCCAATTGGATGCTTAAATAGCATGAATAGATATACTGTTCTCAATTCGGAAACTTTGTATGCCGCTTTTAAATTCTCGTCGTCACCTATCACCGCCTTGGCTCCAGCATCGATAAGATCATTCTGAGCCCGTTGGTCCTGGACGCTCCAATCTGGCGGGAAACTTACAGTCATTCCAAAGTATTCATTACGGTAGACAGAGTCCTCGATAGTGCCAAAGTCGATTTCTTTGGATATCGCTGCAGCCCACTTTTCAGAATTTGCTTCGTCACCGGTGCTCGCCTCACCGATAGAATAGAGTTCAATGAGCATGTCCCGTGCGCTCCCATGACCACGCTCTGCTGCCCTTCGAAACCATCTCCTGGCTTCAATGTCATCCTGGGCTACGCCCAGACCATAGGCGTAGGCCTGCCCGAGACCGAATTCCCCATTGGCTTCACCCTGTTCTGCCGCATTGCGCCACCACCTGATCGCCTCGGAATAGTCCTGACTGACCCCTAATCCGTTGGCATACATTATTCCGAGACCGTTCTGAGCCCGTGGCTCGCCCTGTTCCGCGGCCTTACGATACCATATCAAGGCTTGCGTGTAATCCTGAGAAACATCCAGACCCTCATCATACAATCGTCCAAGGTAAAACTGGGCCTCCGCGTTGCCCTGCTCCGCTTTTATTTTCAGGATGTTGAGTTCTACAGTCTGCGCTCCCGCCGAATCACCGATTCGTTGTCCATAAGTGCCCTCTTCTGTGGAGATCGGAGCAGGCAACTCTTCTGAACCTGCTTCGCCACCAATGCTCGCCTCACCGACCGAATAGAGTTCTTTGAGCAGGTCCCTCGCGCCCGAATGACCCCGTTCTGCTGCCCTTCGAAACCATCTCCTGGCTTCAATGTCATCCTGGGCTACGCCCAGACCATAGGCGTAGGCCTGCCCGAGACCGAATTCCCCATTGGCTTCTCCCTGTTCTGCCGCATTGCGCCACCACCTGATCGCCTCGGAATAGTCCTGAGTGACCCCCAAGCCATTGGCATACATTACTGCAAGACCGTTTTGAGCCCGTGGCTCGCCCTGTTCCGCGGCCTTACGATACCATATCAGGGCTATTGCGTAGTCTTGAGCGACTCCCTCACCAAGATCGTACATCAGACCAAGGTCAAACTGCGCGATGGCGTCGCCATTCATTGCCCGGATCTCTAAATCGCTCGACGGCGGCTCTAGGGAACAGCCGAAAAGGAGAACTAAAGTCGACAACGGAAGCGCGACTCTTTTGGTTCGAGCAACACTCTGAGTAGTAGTCGTCGAGCAAGACACGATATCAATCTAGATCAGTCCCAACTGGATTGCAAACGCAGAACAAGCTCCGGGACGAGGTATGCTCTTCGCCTGATGCGGAGGAGCTCGCCAGTATACAAGCTCTTATCCGCACGTCTCTGCCCGGTGAGATTTTCGACCCCTGGTATGGACCTGATATCGAGTTGGGCGTCTCCAATATTCCTATCCAATCTCCCCTTCAGTTGAGATATCATCCTCTCAGCAGTATCGAAGTCTTTAATGGCATCCTCAAATTCGTACTTCATCGCACGAACTTCCCCTCTATCAATGTAGACGAGGGCGTTCTCACTGTCTAATTCGGCAGCACGTGAAAAGTCCGAATCTGCCTGGGTGAGATCGTTCAAAGACCAATTTGTCAGTCCACGCACGTAGAGAGCTTTAGCGTTTTTTGGACTGAATTCGTGGTTGCGGAGGAAGGAGGCCCAGGTCTGAGATCCTGGCCTCGCGGGCTTGGGGCGGATGCGGGCAAGATATCGCGAGACGGTTCGCTCGGACACTTCAAAGTCGAGCTTCAGGAGTTCGGCGTGAATGCGAGGACACCCTAAGTCGGATTCGATCGAGCCATCTCGTGGATGAGACCTCGGATTTTGGAGCGAATGCTGGGCCGGCCACCCAGGGATTTCCATTGCCAGAAGAGCCGGAAGGCCCGGCGGTGCCACTTGATGACGGTCTCGGGTTGAACGCCGATCAAGCTTCGCCTCCAGCCACTCCATCGGTAGAGGATGAGAGCCCAAAGGACCCGGTCCCACCGGGTGAGATGAGGCCGAGTTGGTGCCGTGCGATGGTAGACGCAGAGTTGGTGGCGGAGTGCCATGATCTCGGCCGCCAGGGAGGCTCGAGACCTAAAGAGAACGATGAGGGAGCCGGTCAGGAGGCGTATCAGGGCGAACATCCGGGGAGGATACAAGGTGAAGGGCGGCCCGCGGAAGCTTGGCCTCCAAATCGCAGAAAGCCTATGCTGGTGAGTGAGATGCTAGCGGCCTGGGTTCGGAGGATGGGGTATTGACTAGGCAGAGGCGGTCTGGCCTCTGGTGGTATCGGTTGAACCTGGCCGTTCGTCTCGTAATCTCGGTTGTTTCCCGTAGGTTGTTGGACCTGGGGATAGCTCACTCAGGCAGGTGCTGGACCTTGGTTTCGAGGCGTCTCTTTAGCTGTCAGGAACCGGGCCAGACGTTGATTACATCTCAAAAGTCGTAAGTTATGTTTCGTCCATCCTCCGTGGTAACGCTGAGTCGAGTAGAGTCCGTTTCGACATGAACATCACTGTATTTCTCGCCAGCGACCACTTCAATTCTACTGACGGGTTTTCCCTCACCAACAATGTCCGAATAACCGGCTTCCGCAACTCCAGTTTCGATCATTAGAGTTTGAGCGCCGGCAGCAAGACTCCTAAGGTTATCGATAATTCTTAGTGCTTCATCCTGCTGATTCCCGTAACGGCCCAGCACGCGGTGAAGCTCAGCCAGATTTTTGAGTGATTGCGCGACATCCGGGTGGTCGGGGCCCAAGGCCTTCTCCCTGATCCTAAGCGAGCGCTGGTAGAGTCGTACAGCGGCGGCATAACGGCCTTGCGTGAAGTAGAGCTGAGCGAGGTTGTCGAGCGCGGAGGCAGTATTGGGATGTTCTGGACCTAACTCTTTTATTGCAAGCGCGAGAGCCTTCTCCCCAACGACAACTGCCTCGTCGGTCTGGGCTTGCTCATATAGCGTCTTGAATTCCTGATACAGGGCCAGATTGTTGGGTTCCTGCCCTAAATTGCGCTCAACTTTTCTAAGCGACACAATCGTGCCAATTGAACCTGCTTCATCTGGGAATTTTGACGGGCGTTTAGTAGCGATGTGGCTCCAACGAAGGGTGTCTCGTTCAATTTCGTATATCACCTCATTCTTCTCGATACATCCGTCTGGCCGAGTACCGATTATGTCCATACGCTTCGGTTTATGTGAACTTTCCACATTCAACGTGAAGCGTGCCTGTAGCTGATCCTGTTTAAATACAGACGCCGTCGCTCCCGAAAACAAGTAAAAGTAAGGCGGTCTCTCGATCTCGACGCCGTTTTGCTTGAACGAAACTAATCGCCACCAGCCTTGCATATTTTCTAGGTCTGACCTCCGCGTTCTTTCCTTAATCTCTTCCACCCGGTTCATCAGCTCATCGGCCTCCGTGATAGGGCCAGGCTGTTGATGCAAAGCGGCAAGGTTTGCGAGCACCTTGGCCACGTTGAGGTGGTCGGGACCGAAGGTCTTTTCCACAATCTCCAACGAGCGCCTGAACAGTGGTTCAGCCTCCGCATAACGGCCTTGTGCATGATAAAGCTGAGCCAGATTGTTGATCGATTCTGCCACAGCTATGTGGTTTGGGCCAAGGGCCTCTTCCTTGATTGCAAGAGACCTCTTGTAGAGCGGCTCGGCCTCTTCGTAGCGGGCTTGCTTGCTGTAAACTTCAGCCAGATCGTTCAGCGAAGTAGCGGTATTGACATGTTCTGGGCCGAATTTTCTCTGTGCGAGGGCAAGGGCCTTTTTCGCAACTACCCCTGCTTTGTCGTAATCGCCCTGATTGAATATAGTCGTGAATCGCTGATTCAGGGCCTCCCATTTCTTGTCTTTGCCGTTGAGAGATGAACAGATCGCCAGCAAGAGAACACCGGCTGTTGCGACAAAAGTTCCCGATGGAATTCTCATAACCTGATCTTTTAGGTTTGCGACCCAATAAACCTATTGCACACAGGCCCTCACCAATGAGAATACGCTCTCATGGAAACTGGGCAAACTAAATCTCTGTGAAGCCGGGAAAGTGAAGAACGCTCCCTGCCACGACCGATATGATTATGCGGTGAATCGACCGGTTTGAAAATGTGTATTTTCTTGGCGGGGTGATCTTCTTTCTTCTTCTGCGTCTTCTTCCCTGTGCCGTTCCCTGTGATTCTGATTTCGTGGTATGGGTCCAGGAGCCGATCATGGCTCGATGAAGTCGATACCTGGGAAGAGGCGAAGGAGGCGTAAGTGCCCGCATTGCAGCAAGTTATTCACCCCTGATCCCCGTCAGCGGGGACGGCAGAGGTACTGCTCGGCCTCCCAGTGCCAGAAGGTGAGGCAGGCGCAGAACTGGCGGGACTGGTTCGCTCGGCCGGAGAACCGGAACTACTTCCGGGACAAAGAAAACGTGGAGCGGGTGCGGCAGTGGCGTCGGGCCAACCGGGAGGAACTTCGAAGAACTTCGAGACACCCATGTTTTGGAGAAAAATCGCTTGACGTATAGTGAACACATATTCACTGTACGCTCATGACCATGGCACGCCGAACCGTCGTTCTGGAGAATGAGCCTGGAATCTACCATTGTATTTCCCGCTGCGTCCGGCGGGCTTTCTTGTGCGGTTATGATTCTTACAGCGGCAAGGATTACGAACATCGGAAGAGGTGGGTACGCAATCGGGTGCGCGAACTGTCCGGTCTTTTCGGCGTGGAGGTGTGCGCCTACGCGGCGATGTCCAACCACCTCCATTTGGTCGTGAAGAACGATCCGTTGGCGGTACGGGAGTGGTCGAAGGAGGAGGTGGCGAGGAGATGGTTCCGTCTCTTCCCCGGGGGGCGGGACAGTAAGGGCCAGCCGGCGAGGCCCGATCCGATGATAGTACGCCGTTTCCTGGAGGATGAGCAGCGAGTAGAAGTGTGCCGGAACCGCTTGGGCAACCTTAGTTGGTACATGCGGTGCCTCAACGAACCGATCGCCAGGCGGGCCAACCGGGAGGACAAGTGTAGTGGCCGTTTCTGGGAGGGACGCTTCAAGTGCCAGCGGCTGGAAGACGAGGGCGCAGTCCTGGCGTGTATGGCTTACGTGGATCTTAATCCGGTGCGGGCGGGATTAGCCGAAGTTCCCGAGGCAAGCGAATTCACCGGTATCTTTGACCGCATTCAGGGCAGTCAGGGGCGAGCGTTACTGGAAAAGGCAGAGGCTTTGGTTGAGGAAGGAACACCGATGCAGGAGAGGGCGATCGAGCAAGCTCGTGAGAGATCGCAGAGAGACGGCTGGCTCTGTCCGATCGAGAAGACCCTGGGAAGGTCCGAACAGAAAAGCCAGCGATTGACTCTGGAAGCTTACCTGCTGCTACTGGACTGGACGGGGCGTGCGATCAAGCAGGACAAAGCCGGCGCGATTCCGGAGGAGTTGGCCGGGATTCTGGCCCGGATGGAACTGGATCGGGAGCACTGGGTGAATGGCGTGTTGCGCTACGGGAGCCTTTTCTACCGCATTGCCGGACGGGCCGAGCGCCTTGCCGCCGCGGCCCGCAAGGCCGGACAGAATTGGTTCCAACGAATGCGCCCGGGCGTACCGATTTATCTGCAGAAGATAGCCTGAGCACGGTTCGGGACGCAGTTTCCGGTGGAAGCAAACAGTCGGTGCTGCTAAGATGCGTCGTCCGCAAGCGACAAGCTGCCCCACCAACTAGCCTGGAAATCTCAGAGGATTTCCAGGCTGATAACAGAAGGACACAGAGGATATTGAAATTGAAAGTGTTATGGCTAAATCTCAAAGGCAATCTCGACCGTTCGTCGCGACAGTATGTACTGCATCGCATCTTCATGGTTATACGCCGAGAAGGGGATTCAAAATCGTGAACCCTTTCAAGATCTTCTGTGTCCTTCTGTTGGTTAGCCCGCTTTTCGATTCGAGTATGCCGCCACGCAAAAGATGGAGCCTCATATCGCATAAAAGAGTCCCCGGAAATTTGTAAGAAAAGCGGGCTAGCTGAAGGTCCGCGAACACGAAATGGAGAGGTGGTTTGACCTCTCCCTCGGGGCGCTTTATCGGTAAGCTCTCCGGAATCCAGGAAATCTCAGTGAATAGCTCGGCTCCTTGCTCTCTTTCGCCTCAAAGTATGGGTGTCTTGAAAAATCTTAGAATCTTAGAGGAATCTGAATTCCAGTGGGAACCCGTACCTACACTTTCACAAGCTTGCGTAATGATCTCAGCGGATCGGGCACAGGATCGTCCGGATTCAATTGGGGCCACGCCGTTGCGGACACCTCGCCAACATAAACGTCGCCTCGGGAATCGACCGCAAGACCGTGTGGCGAGATGAACTGTCCAGGCTCGTTTCCCGCCCCATTGTAATCTCCGATCCGCGCAAGCCGATTGCCCTGGTTATCGACAATCGTTAGTCGTGGCCCCAGATTCGGCACAGCACGGTTCACAGGCATGGTCGGGCCGCATTCACCAATGTAGCATACCGGGCACTTGCCGCGCGGCATGTAGATCCCGCTCGGGCGATGCAGGTTGTTCCATTGCGCTTCGTACCTGCCTTTCCCGTCGAACACCTGGATTCGATGGCTCTCGCGATCTGCCACATAGACCCAACCATCGTCGTCACAACAGATGTTGTGCGGAATGTTGAACTCTCCGGGGTCCGATCCCGGTCCTCCCCACGAAAGCAGCAGCTTCCCATCCGGCGAAAACTTGTGGATGCGCGCGTTCCCGTAGCCGTCCGACACATACAGGTCGCCCTCCGGTGACAACGCCGTGTGCGTGCAACGATGGAACGGCTCCTGACTCATGTAGGGCGATGGCTTGCCCGGAATCCCGAGCGTCATCAGCACCTTCCCGTCGAGCGTGCACCTGCGGACGGTGTGATCGCCGTCATCCGTCAGATAGAGCGTCTCATCCGGCGCGAGGTAGGCGCCGTGGGCACGCGTGAACGTTCCCTCACCCCACGAACGCAGGAGGTTCCCCATCCGGTCGAACACTAGCATCGGATGCGGCCCTCGATTGAACACATACACCCGGTCCTGATCGTCGACCGCAACAGATCCGACCTCACGCCAGGCCATCTCATCCGGAACATCCGCCCAGTCGTTGTCGATCTCGTAGCGGTATTCGCCCTCACCGTAGATGGTCACAGCCACCTCTCGCTACGCTCCTTCGAGTACTTTGCGCATGTCATCGCCGTTGCTTCGTCACGAGGAGTCGAGAATCCCGATCTCAACGCCGATACTGAAGTGCCTGACGCCCAAGTCAAGGAACAGCATTGCGTGTCGAGTCCTGGTGAAAAGTTGACACGACGTTTCAGATTTCAGTCAGTCACGCTCAGTCTCTACACTTCGTCGGCAACACTTACTATTTCCAATTAGTACCTGTAAAACGAATCGACTAAGTTTGGAGACTAAGTGTATTCGACTAAGAATGGTGGACCAATCGCTGGAGAGCGCACCTCACTTCACTCATTCACATAAAGACAAAGTTACAATGAGCAGCGAGAAGCCTGGCCTGGAGGAACGACCACTCGAGTATTCGGCCATCCCCGGCTCCAGCCAAATGGCCGAAACATGGAACCGACGGGAAGTGTTTCAATCCCCGATTGATTCGGCCTGCGGTGAGCCCATCGAACCTGTCTACCGTGAGCTTGTCCGGACAGTGCTCCGCTTGCCAAGTGGCAAGCACTAGCGCGGCCAGTGGCCGCGCTGACTTGAAGAAGCGCACGTTCGCGTGATCCGGCACAGGTCCTTGAGCAGGCCGCGGTCATGGCGGAACTACGGCCGCAGCATTTTGGGGATGTATCTTCCCACACACTCATCTATCAAAATCGGATACAGTCTCTGAGCTGAGTCCACCGCGCACGAGGGCTTCCCAACCTCGCAATGGCAACTCCCCTAGAATTGCCAGAAGATTTTCCTGCAGGTCGCTGATAGGCGCTACTGCCCCCCCATTCTGAGGAAACAAATTGGCAAGGCGGTTCAACGCGTCCATGGCGAACCCGGCACAGAAGACGTTTCTGTCATTGTGAAGCACCTCTTTCAGAGCAACTATGGTTGGTTGCAGGGCAGCGGGTCAAGTCCGCCTTTTCCTGTAAAATCGAAATGGCATAACCTCTATTAGATTATCTTTACTTTCTTCCCTTCAGGCAGCGAATTTCATCAGGTCCGGATCCTTCCAGGTGCTCTCCGGATCGCTCCAGATCTGTTTGAGTCGTTCCACCAGGTAGGGTTCCATGCGGACTCCTCGCCAGCCTTCTGAGGCATCCACCAGGACCGCGAAGATCAGGCACAGTCCGCTCGTTTCGGAGCGGAATCGGGGAATCACTTTGGTGCGACGGCGCCCTTCCCCGAAGAGTCGCTCCAGCAGATTGGTGGTGCGGATCTGTTTTCGGTGCAGGAAGGGAAATTTCAGCGCTGTGAGCGATTCCTCCAGGTCACGCTCCAGGCACTTCATGGCGGCTGGAAAGCTCCCCTTGTATTCCTCGATGATGGCGCGAGCCTGTTCTACAGCCTCGCGGTATCCCTTCGCCGTAAAGGCTTTGTGAATGAGCTTTTTGAGGGTGGGACGGGCTACCTCTGGAAGCTTGTTGACGATGTTGCGCATCTTGTGCACCTGGCAGCGCTGCACCAGGCTGTTCGGAAACTTCCTTCCCACCGCCTTGCGTAGACCCGAATTACCGTCCATCACACTGAGTGCTGGATCGGCCAATCCCCGGCTCTTCATGTCCTCCAGGAAGGCCTCCCAACAGGCGCTGCTCTCCTTGTCCCCTACGGCCATATGAAGCAATACCTTACGTCCGTCCCAGAGCATCCCGTAGGCGCATAGGACCGCCACTGCCCTCTTGTCTTCGGGCCGCAGCCTCATATAGATCCCGTCCAGAAACAGATAGAGCACGCGCTCACCACTCAGATCTCTTTCCTGCCACTTTGCAAAGTCCATCCTCAGACTTTGGCACACCTCATTGACCACGCTGCGCCCGGTCTGCTCTACCCCCAAAGACTCGATCAGCGCCGTCTCGATATCGCGCTGACTCATCCCTTTCACATAGAGCATCGGCACCAGCTCCAAAAGCCGCTTCGAGCGTCGTCCGATCGCTTCCAGCCAGGCCGACTCGAACGGCTCCAGCCCGTCGCGAATCTGCGGTACCTGCAGCTCAATCGTCCCTTCGCAAAGATGCACTTTCTTCGGCTCATAGCCATTGCGGTAGCCCCGCAGTGCTCCATCACTCGAGCGCTCATAGCGCTCTCGCCCCAGAAAATCGCTCACTTCGATCTCCAAGGCTCTTTGCAGCATCAGCTGGGCTCCCCGTCGGGCCGCCTCCCCCAGTGGATCTGTGCTGCTCGCGATTCCTTCCATTAGCTCTTGCTCTATCTTCTCACTCGGTGCTATCTTCTTCATGGTGTAGTCTCCTGTTTTTCGGGGCCGCCTTTCGGCCCCGGTTTGGTTACATTTTTGTTTTCAGGAGGTTACACCATTTTTCTTTTTACAGGAAGGATAGGACGTCACCGGCAGCGCCCGTTATCGCGGTACCATGGGAGCAGAGGATAACGACAGACCAGAGTGCGTTCTCCCGAACCGCTGAACGGACCGGCTCAAAGCGTTCGAGGTCAAAGTCAACGCCGCCGCCCTCACACACGTCGCACTCATCAGTAGGGCGCACGAACTTGAGGGACCGTTGCTGGGTCCGATCCATGGATAGCCGATTTTCCTCTCGACCCAGACACTCCACGAGCGCTTCAAGGCAGGCGGGAATGAGTGACTGGCCAATCCCGGTGGCAACAGCGCGACGGCCCAAACAACCGAGAGTACCGGCGGCAACGGAGCGGACGTATACGGAGGGATCTTCACGCAAGCACGTGACGGCTGCTTGCAATACCTCGTCGTTAAGAGGGCTGGCATCACCAAGACCGTAGACGCCGGCCTTCCTGACCCATCTGATGGGCGAGATCGTCGCTTCGAGGAAGGTCCTTGTCGCATCCGGTCCAACGGCAATCAGACCATAGGTAGCGGCCCGCCGTACGCTCTCCCGCTCGGTGTAAAGGGCTCGACCCAGAAGACTGACAGCCAGCGTCGTGTCGCCGATGGATGCGAGCCTGTAGGCAGCCCCGATGCGGGCCGGCTCCGCTTCTTCACCTTTCAGGTGGAGCTGCGTGTACAAATGGTCCGCCTCTTTTTGCCGCACCTTTGACGAGAGGTCCGCAGTATCCGGTCGCGGCGGCGGTGGCTGCCCTGTCTGTATCCAGTGACAGTGATAGCGCGAGACGGAGGTGACGTCGGCATCGATTTCAGTCAGAACGATGTTGGTCAGCAGATCGACGCCTGAAGTCCAAATTATCTCTGCGGGCGAGCTCCTGCTCTTCGAGGCAGACTCGGTGGTTCGGTAGATCCAGAAACGCCACATGAAGCGAGGGTTGTCTTCCCAGGTACGCCAGTCGTCGCGCCGATGGTTGCGCCTGTGAAAGGTGTTGTGGGAATAGAGAACAACAGAGCCGGCCCGCAGCGGGGCGACCTCAATCTGCTGCACGAGAGGCCACTTCGTGCTCGTTACGGCGTCCCTCATGCGGATGTCGTGCGCCGTGCGGCGATGGACGATATCGTCTTCGTCGTATTTGCTGTCGGGGCCGCTGGCCCGCTCGCGCTCCATGCCGCTGATGTGGTAGTCGAAATCGAGATGATCCGCACCACCAAAGTTGTCGTGATTCTCTTCGTGGTTGAAGGTCCAGTAGTGTGAGTAGGGGATGACGGCGGTTGGACCCATGTCCTCGCGAACCGCCTGCGGGTAATAGAGCATCTCGATCTGCACGGCCTGGTGGTGGCGCTGTTTCCTGCTACCGTAGGGGCCATTGTCGTCCTTGTGCCAGTGCTGATCCCCGCCGCCACTCGGGAATGGAGCGTTGTGCGTGAAGGGAACGATGGCCCAGTTTTCGCCGACGAGCTGGTTGCAGGCACTGACGACGCCAGGCGAGTTGATCACGTCGAGGACCTCTGGAAAGTCGGCGGGCACAATCTGCTTGTCGGCGCTGATGAACTCCTTTTCCCGTTCGTAAATCCGCCGGTGGATGTCGAGCGGGAGGCCGAGACCTTCCGGAGACAGGACTACAAGCCCTCTACTGGCAAAATCTCGAACCAGACGATCCGGCGTCGTGTAAGCCAACGATGTTGTAGACGGGGTAATCACGCGGATCTTCCTAGTCAGCTCCAGCCACTAGTTCCAATTTGGAACCGGATCAATCGAGGCTGAAACTTCCTTCTGTTTGCACGACTGTCACATCCAGATGTGCGGCCGCACATCTGGATGTGACAGTCGTTCTCCGATACCCGAATTGGAGACGGTGGCTGTTCCGCTCGAAAATCCGCATCTACATTGAAGTCCAAGGCAACGTAGGGCCAAACTGGACAGCATATAGTCGTTGATGAAATATGGGAAGTGACAGCAGAGAGTTGACCCTTGAACATGCTGTGGGAAACGGATAGGTTGAGAATAGTTGGAGCAAGTGATGCTGCACATCAAGCGAAACCGACGCCAGCTTTTCTTGGACGACGAGGTCATCGATCAGGTCGTTGGTTTAAGGAGAACCCTGCATCAGCCGACCAAATGATTGCGGTTTTCATTAATAAGCACCTGCCCCGCGTGGATAACTTGTATGGTCCCTTTTTTGGGGGTGTTCGATGAGAAGGTCCGTGATCCATTGCCTCAGTCTTTGGGGAGCCTTCCAGGTATGCCCGGCTGAAGTTCCTCGAATCCCGGTGGAGGATTTTTTCAAGACCGCAGGATTCTCACGTGTAAGCCTGTCACCCGATGGAAAGTACCTCGCCTTTATCAGTCCCTTTGAAGAGGACCGAAACTCGTTAGGATTTGCCGCAATCGAAGGCAAATCCAATCCGGTGGTCACCTATCCGGATCCAGGATCTGATTATGGCAACTATTCCTGGTTAAACAATGAGGAGGTGATATACGGGATAACTGTATGGAATCAGTACTCCGGTGGTTTATTGAAAACGCATCGGGCAACACTAAAATCCGTGTATTTAGCCGACAGACGCGTGGGAGTTCGTGTCGTTAATCCCCTCGTGAATGACAAGGATCACGCTTCGGTTTGGGTATTTGACTCGACAGAACAGATGCGAAAGGGACTGAGGAAGATCTCTACAGGATCCCGTGGGACATTTTATGAACGCATACGCGAGACGATTCCCGAACCCGAGAAAGAGACAGGACGCTGGTGGTTTGATTGGAATGATATGCTTCGATTGGTTCTGTGTGCGAGAAAGTCCGATTTAGTCTATTTGCACCGGTGGAATAAAGATGATGATTGGAGCTCGATTGGGCTGAACCCGGAGCAATGGAGAGTGTGGGCTTTTACCGAAAACAACAATGAACTGATAGTTTCCGGCTACGGGAGATTCGATACGGAGGGTTTGTATTTTTTCGACTTGGAAAAGCAGAAACTGAGCGAATGCCATTTTCGAGACGAGCGCTACGATTTCGGCGCAACGGCGCGATTGGCTTTTTATGGGCCAACAGGGCAATTGCTCGGTATTCGCTACGAGAGGAGTGGGCCTTCCATGGTGTGGTTTGAACCAGGGATGAAGGAGATTCAGAAGCTTGTCGACTCGAAGTTACCAGGAAAAAAAGCCAATATCGTTGCGGATTGGAATACGGAGATGACTCGTTTCCTGATTGCATCATATAGCGAACGAGATCCCGGAACTTACTATATTCTTGATGTCGAGAACCACACATTTGGTCAGCTCTTTCCAAGCAGACCATGGATTAAAACGGAACAATTAGCCAGGACCCAGATTCTGAGAATCAAAACACAGGATGGTCTCGGACTAGAAGCCTATTATACTCAACCAAGAAACGGGACCAAACCCTTTCCTGCCGTTGTTCTTGTGCATGGCGGGCCTCATCTGCGCGACCGGTTTGGTTTTGATAGCGAAGTGCAATTTCTGGCCAATCGAGGTTATGCCGTATTGCAGGTCAACTACCGAGGGTCCTCGGGTTTTGGAAGGAAATATTCGGAAGCCTATCAATACGCATTTAGAGATATGCATAAGGATGTTACCTACGCCACCCGCACTTTGATGGACAAGGGAATGATCGATCCAGATCGCACCGCGATTATGGGCGGCAGTTTTGGTGGTTAGGCCGCATTGTGCGCCGCTTGTTTTGAACCGGATCTCTACAAGTGTGCCGTGTCCTTTGCCGGTGTTTTCGATTGGGAGGGATTGATCAAGCACCGTAAACGGGCTCAAAGAACTTATCAATTTCACAAACTTAAGAAAGAGCTCGGCGATCCAAAGTTGGGTAAGGAGCATTTCGATTCCATCTCCCCCATCTATCATGTCGACAAGATAAAGATCCCTGTCTTCGTCGCCCATGGAGGTTCGGACAGGAATGTCTCGGTCCGCCAATCGAAACGATTGGTGAAGGAGCTGAAAAGCAAAGGCATTCCGCACGAGAAGTTTTTTCGCTCTGGTGAAGGACATGGATTTTCCGATCCCAAGAACCGCATTGAACTCTTTAAACGGATCGAGAAGTTCCTAACGACGTATCTTTGATGTCTAAGTCAAAACGGCCTGTTATGATACGACGGCTCGTTCACGTACCGCTCCGTCTCCAAATCCAGACAGATCTCCATCCCCGGCGGTAGCTTCACGGTCAGGTGCGCACCGTTGACATCGATACTGCGCTCTTCGGTTGTAATCGGCGGCGGCGCGTAAGTTCCTGCATAGCCCCCCAGCTCTCCAGGCCAGTCGCTTCCGCGGCAGCTGTATTTCGCCTGGCCGAACCTGTGCTCGCCAAAAGCCCCCGCCTGCACTATCAGTTCCCGCGACTCATTGGTATTCAAGTTTACCAGCTTCACAACAGTGCGGTTCGCTTCCAGCTTTTCAACAAGGGCGCCGACGTCTTCGGGCAGTCCGGGGCGTTTGCGCTGCACGTCGTAATAACGGACGCGGGTGTGCAACACGCCGCCGTTGTAGATCGGCTGCGGACCGCCCATGGTCAACTGGATGAGCGCCTCTGACGACAGCGGGTTGCCCCACTGCCACTGGTGGATGTGAAACTGGCCCCCGACGTCCTGGTCTTCGCGAACCAGGGCGTTGCGGCGGTTCACGATCTGGTGGGTGGCGTGCAGCATGCGCTCGGGGAAGTTGGGATTTCCGCCGGCCAGGTAGCGCACCCAGGGCTGCTCGTGGGCGGAGTCTTCCTTGTTGTGGAATGCGAAGACCGAGTTCCAGTCGTGGACGTCCCCTTCGCGCACACGCTCGATGCTCTGCCAGTCTCGGTCATCCATTGACAGGTACCACAGGCTCACCGGGTAAACCGAGCTCATCGGTTGCCAGTCGAACCAGCCGGCATCCCCATAGCGATAGGGAACGAGCAGGGTCTTCTGACCCGGTTCGAGAGCGGAGAACTGATCGGTCCAGCGCTCGCTGACGCTCATCTGTTCGGGTGTGACTTCGCGCATCTCCCCGAGGTCGAGAATGCGCTCCTGCTGCGCGCGGGCGAGGTCGAGGTACTTGCTGTCGCGTGTGAGCAGCAACGCATTGGCAACCGCGTCGAGGACGGCAAACTGCATGGTCAGGAAGCCATGGGGGAAGGTCCAGCCGAGGACGCCGCCGTACCACTTGCCGTCGAGGTATTCTCCTACTTTACCGGAGTGCCCCACTTGGTCTGGCAGCAGTCCGCCGTTGTCGCGGGCGCGCTGGTGCCAGACATCGGTGTACTCCACCACCCAGTCGCGGTACTTCTCGTCGCCCGTCAGCAGGAAGGCGTTGGTCATCAGCGACGTGAGCCCCAGGTTGGTGGGAGTATCTCCTTTGTACCAGCGGTCAAACAGCGCCTGGCCCATCGCTTTGGCTTTGCCCGGGTCGGCGAGGTCCTGAACGCTCTCGATGCCGGGGATATCGAAAAACGGCAGACTGTAGCGCTCCATGCTGCCGCCGAGCGGGCTGTAGCTGGCGTTCTCGCGCTCCGACATCGGCCGGTAGTGCGGGCCCTTGCTGCCGTGGTGGCCGTTGAAGACGATCTTGAGTTCGGGATCGTAATTGATCGCTTCAGGATCTTCGTTGAGATACAAGCCAGCAAATCGTCGAGCGCGCATTACGCTCTGGGGATTTTGCGGGTCGGCGAGGCAGAGGTTGTAAAAGGCGATGTCCGCTTCAGACTGATGCATGATGTCGGCGTCCATGCCGTATTCCTTGTAGACCGTGCCAAGCCGGGTCAGCTGCCGGGTGACGGCATTCCACTGGCGGTGGGCGAGCGACAGCAGGTGATCTGCGCCGCCCATCGCGTAGACCGTCGGCCAGTTGAAGAACGGTTCGTAGTAGTCGTCGTGACTGCCGCCGCCCCACGCGTCGTCCCAGATGAACTCGCCGTCCTCGCGGGTGAAATGTTCGAGAAAGGGAAAAACAGACTCGTTCATGGCATCGAACAGCTGGCGCTCCCAGAGGGCCCAGTTCGGCTGCGACGTCGAAGGCAGATCGGCAGTTATCTTCGTCATCAATATAGGCTCGCGTAGGAGGGTTCGTTGACGTAACGGTCGGTGGCGAGGATGGCCATTTGGAACTGATAAGAAATCGCTTTTCTGGCGGTGCGGACCATCGCCCGCTTGAGCTGACCTGAAGAAGCGCGTTTACGGTGGAGACAGTAGCTGGAGCGGGCTGGATGGGTCAAGGCGAACGACGAAGTCCCCTCCGTCTCACCACGCATATGCCTCTGGAGCTTCGCCGCCTGGGCCCGGCCAAATCTCATCGAGCTGCTTCAGGGTCTCATCGTCGAGGGTGATTTCGGTGGCTCTGATGGAACTTTCCAAATGTCTTAGGGTACGAGGGCCAATGATGACAGAGGTCACCGCAGGATTGTGCAGCAACCAGGCCTGAGCCACTACGGCCGGCTCCTCTCCCAGCTTCTTGCAAAGGGCTTCATATCGTTCGACCTGCTTGCGGTGTTTGGCCAGGAATTCTTTGATCTGAGCCCCCCGTTCCGGGGCAGCCCGGCGTCCGCCTTTCGGTGGGTTTTTCAGAATGCCCCCGAGTAGCCCCCCATACACTGGACCCCAGGTCAGCAGTCCCAATCCATAATGCTGGCAAGCAGGGACCACCTCCAGTTCCGGGGTACGGCAAGCGAGGCTGTATCGGGTCTGCTCGCTCGCCAATGCCATCATGTTACGCCGGGAAGCCTCCTGACAGGCAGTAGCAATGTGCCAACCCGCAAAATTGGAAGAGCCGACATAGTGGATTTTGCCCTGCTTCACCAGCGCATCGAATGCCTGCCAGGTCTCCTCCCAGGGACACTCCCGGTCGATGTGGTGCATCTGGTAGAGATCGATCACTTCTGTTTGCAGCCGACGTAGTGACGATTCTACCTGTCGGCGGATCTTCACCGCGCCTATTGCGTTTGATTTCAAATTCGGTTCATTTCGGAGTTCCTCCTTAACGAAGGCCATATAAACCTTACTTGCTAAAATGATCGCGTCCCGCCGCCCCTCCCCCTGGGCGAGCCAGCGGCCGATGGTCTCCTCCACCAGGCCAAAGCCAAATTGGTATCCATAGACATCTGCGGTATCAAAAAAATTGATGCCGTGCTCCAGGGCCCGGTCCATGATGGCAAAACTGTCCTTTTCACTGGCCCATGTGCCAAAATTCACTGAGCCCAGGCACAGGCTGCTCACCAAGGTGCCGTGTTTTCCCAAGCGTCTGTATTCCACTGCCATAGTCAGCGGACGGTCCGGTCGGGGAAGGTACCGTAGGTAATGACGACCTCCACATCCTCGACCGACAGGTCGGAAGCGATGTTGGCAGGGCGGCTCACCAGGCTGATCTCGAGGAGGTTGTCCCCCTGTCTAGGCCGCACCTTCTGCAGGTCGAATTCGAGCCATTGGGCGACGTACTGATCGACGCGGTTGCGGCCGGAGACCGAGCAGGCCTCCTCTTCGAGGGAGGCGCCGTTGAGGCGGATGTCGAGTACGTCGGCACCAACCAGATCACCGATACCGAGGCGAAGCCGGATCTGCCGGATCTGCCGGTTTTCGGGGTCGTCGGCGATGTAGAACGGCAGCTGGAAGCGCTCGCCGGCGTCCTCCTGCGTGAGGGGCAGCGGCAGCAAGGCGTCGATGTCGTGCTCGTTCTCGGCCTGGCGGCGCAGGAAGTAGTGTTTATCTCCCTCGGCGAGGAGATCCGGATCGCCCAACTCCGACAGTGTGTTCCGCTCGGCCTCGCTCAACGGCCATTCCAGGAACCAGGCGTACTGCCCGTCGACGCCGCGGGCAAAATTGCTGGCCGCGGCCGCCCGCACCATCGCCGGCGAGGCGTTCCGGACGTTGTGAAATCGCCGACTCTCATCGGTGTAGTAGGGCTGGAGCATGGCGTAGACCGAGACGTCGCTCGCGTGCGCCGCCTCGACGATCCAGTCGAACGGCATGTTGGAATCGAGGATAAAACAGAGATAGACCAGCGGCACCACGTAGTCGACGAGGCCCTCTTCGAGCCAGGCGCGAACGTCAAGACCGGTCTTGAGATTGAGCTCTTCGGTCGGGTAGACGCGGGCGCCCAGCTGGCCCGGCTCGCCCGGCCGCTGCCGCACCATGTGCGAAATCTGCCTGAGGTAATCGGTCATCAGCGGCGTGTGCTCCGCGACGTCTTCCGGCTCGAGCCAGAAGCTGGAGCCCCCGGGCGCGGCTGCGAAATCGAGCTCGACCCCTTCCACCGGATAGCGCGTTGCCAGCTCCTCCAGAACCCCGAACTGGTGATCGCGGGTCTCCTGGTGCACGTAGCCGCGACCGCCGCCCCCGATGGTGAATTTGGGGTCCAGACCGGGAAAGTCGCCCATGCGCAGGCTGGAGAAGAAGTCCAGTCCCTTTTCGTGGGCCCGGTCCACGAGCACCCTCAGAGGATCGAGACCGCGATCGATCAGGCTCTGCATGTTCTCCCAGACACGCCAGTAGGCGGCCATCGTCATCTTATCCAGGTCGGCCCCGAAGCGGAGGCCCTTCTCGGATGGGTAAAACAGACCGTCGCCGCGGGCGACACCATAGATGAAGGTGTCAACGGCGGTGCCGGCGACCTCGTCGATCGGTGCCCAGGCGTCCCGCAATCGCATGGGCGGCTCGTAGACGAAGAGGTAGTAGTGCC